>CAVTHG010000007.1:0-1007522 GCA_963734375.1 uncultured Acidobacteriota bacterium
GGCGACTCCCACAGGAAGACGCCGGCCGGCGCGGGGGCCGCCCCCAGGGTGCCGTCCTCGGTCGTCGGCCCCGGTGCCATCGGGACGCCTGCCGCACTAAACATCGCCAGATACATGTTCATCTCGCGCGGCCCAGCGCTCTTTGATCCACCGGCTTGATCTCGTAGAGGTGGTGCTTCGTCAGGTTGCGGGTGATGTCCGGCTTCAGGCCGAGCTCCTTCTCGGTCAAGGCGTCGGCGGTCTTCACCTGCCCCATGCGCTTGGCGTCGCGCAGGATCGTCGACATCTCGATGGTGTTGTAGAAGGTCCTGTCTCCGGGGTGCGCTTGGTCGTACACGAGCGCGATCGTGTTGTGCGCCTCGATGCCGATGTAGAACCCCGGATCCATCTGGCCGGGCAAATTCCACTTTCCCGGGCCGATGGGCGGCAGCTAGGGGTGCGCGCCCATCCCTGCGGCCGAGGGGATGTGCGCCTTGACCGTCATCTCCGGGCCCGTCTTCGCCTCCGCCAGCGCGGCCTGTCCCTCGGCCATCATGCGCGCTTGCGCGGCGTTGGGGTGAGTCTTGTTCACGTAGAGGAACAGGATTTTCAGCTCGGCTGGTATCCAGGTCGTTCAGTTTTTTGGAGACGAACTGCAGCTCCTCCGGGCTGGTCTTGCCGGCGTCGGAGTGACTCCACTTTACGGTGTAGAGAGCGCCCGGCAAACGCGCGGTGACGACGGCCAGCTGGGCCGCCTCGTACGTGCGGAGCAGCATGATGAACTTGTCCAGCCCGCCACGGGCCCGCAGGTCCTCGGCCGCCTTCAACATGACGGGCATGGGCAACACGGCCAGCTCGGCTGCGGCCTTTCCGAAGCTCTGCGGCGAGGGCGCCTTCAGCGCGTCCATCGCGTCGTCGACGGCGTCGGGCGGTGCGGCGCCTGCGGGGCCGGCTGGGGCGCCAGCCGTGGTGCGCCGGCGGCGGACTGCTGGACGACGTGCGCCAGCTCGTGAGCGAGCAGCTTCTGTCCGCTCGCCTCCCACGGCGTGTACTGCGAGCGCGCGAACACGATGTGGGCCGGGGTACTGGCTAACGGCGCCGGCGCGTCTAGCGCCTGCGCAGACGCGTCGGCGCACGTGTCGTTGTGGATGCGCACCCGGCTGAAGTCGAAGCCGAAGCGGGACTCCATCGACCGGCGCACCGGCGCGTCGAGCGGCTGGCCCGCAGACGGCGAGCACGTCGGCGATGGCCGGCGACGCCTCGTGCTCACTGCGACTGCCGCCGTCGGCCGACAGCGACGGCAACGCCGTGCGCGCGTGCAGCGCGACCGTCACCTGCTCCGAGACGCGGTCCGCTTCGCGCTCCAGCGGATCGTCGACGTGGCCGACCGCCAGTTTGCGCTGCGGTGCCTGCCCCGGCGGGAACATCCGGATGCTGCCGAATCGATCCGATGTCTCGACGGCCGTCCGAACCGGCGCACTCACACGTGAAGCAAACATGACCCCCTCGCCTCGCCGCGGGTCGCAGCTTACTCGTTGCGCGCGATCGCGTCGACCTCGCGGCGCGGACGCCCCGGCTAGGCCCTCGCGGGCGTCGCGGATCCGCGGTCACAGGTCGATCGACGCGCCGATGCCGAGCAGCACCCCGGCGGCGGGTCGGCGTTGCTGGATTCGCCGCGCACCGGGATCAGCACCTCGACGTCGAAGCCGGCCCGCAGCCGGCCGAAGCGACGGCCCGCCATCAGACGATAGGAAACCCGCTCACGACAGCGCGGATAAGCCTCTCTCTTCGGCCGATTATCGCCAAGGAGGCGGGAAATACCGAAGGGAAATCATCCGACGCCCTCACCAGGCGGCTCGAATGCAGGAGCGTCTTGGAATTCATCCTCGAGTGTCTCGAGTCGCCGGGGCGGCGCCCGTGCCGGCCGTAGTTGGGGTATCTCCGTCGGCAGGCCGAGGTGTCGCAAGATTCGTTGCACGACCGACGCCTGTTCAATCAGCGCCACAAGGCGCAGCCGTCCCCCGCAACGCGGACTCGCCAGGACATCGAGCCGAGCCCGATGGGGTCAAGAGATAGCACCTGCAGGGGCCGGCTTTTAGCCTGCGTGAAGCGCACGCGACGCTAATTCCGCGATCATGGGCAATTCAAACGAGCATTGACGATCGCGTCGACGTCGGCCTTCGTGATGTCGCCGCGCACGACCTCAATCATGGTTCAGGGTCTCTCAGTCGGATTGTGATCGCCTGGTCCCGGAAGAGGCGGATTGTCCCCGCCCGCCAATTCAGCCTCGAGCAGGGCTTCAATGGATGGGTATCGATAAATGACCGGCGCGTTGTGTTGAAACAGTCCACCGGTATCCGCGGTAGGGCCGTACGTGGGTTACACGCCTGGCCCCACAGCCGGAGGTAGACCGTCAGCTGGCCACGATGATGCGCCGTATGAGTGAGTCGTCTCGTCAAGACCCAGGCGCGCGTGCGCACCACATCGAAAAAGGTGGTATCCGCTTCGAACCACCGATCAGGCTTCGCCTGAAGCTGCTCGAGCCGCTCGCCTGAGACCGATCCGTAGTGCTCGAGAAACTGAAGCCGACTTTCGGTCGCCGGCAGCGCGGGCAGCGATACGGTGATGCCAAGCATGTTCCGCATCCATGTGTCCTCGCTGACACATTGATGCACCATCTGTTCGTGCGGTGTCCGTGCTCGAGGCTCCGGACGATAGGTCATCCGATCGTCGGGCACTTGTGACCATACACTCAGGGTCTTCAGCCGTTCCGTCCGGTAGCTCTCAATCAGGAACGAGTAGCGCATCATGGGTGCTCGGGTGCTCAGGTGCTCAGGTGCTCAGGTTCGCAGGTTCGTGGGTTCGCAGCTTCATGGGTCGTCGGTTCATGCCGATCATAACCGGAACAGCGGACGTGCCACCGGTATCCCCAGGCTCGCGTTCGACATCGCCGCGCCAAAATCAGTGCTCGTCACCACGACTTCTCCGCCTCCGCTAGCTTTTCCAAGGTGGCGCACTATGTCCAGTCGCCACGAACCCGTTCGGTTGTGATTCAAAGTCCGGATGCCGAGCATCGGCGAGATAAGCTCGGCAGGGAGAAACTGGCGCCGTTTGTCATGCACGGCGCGCGGATCAGCGGCGTCCTACCTGATCGCTGCAGGATTTGGATGCTCGTGCGCTGAACGACCTATGAGCACGCGTTTTCTGCAGCCTCCTGCAAAGATTGTGATCCTCGATCCTCGGCACTAAGATTGACGGCCCACAGAACCAAAAGCGCGGCGCCCCGGCGAGAACACGGCGCGCGCCTCGCGAACAGAAGGAGCGCAGCCATGAGCGTCACCGCCACTCTCGATCCGGCGCGACAAGAAGCGTTCATCGGCAAAGTCCTCGAACAGACGAGTGGCACGATGACCACCTTGCTGGCAGTCATTGGTGACCGTCTGGGACTGTTCAAGAATCTAGCCGAGTACGGGTCCGCAACCGCGCGCGAACTCGCCGAACGTACAGGCTCTCCACGAGCGCTATGTGCGCGAGTGGCTTGGCGGAATGACGACCGCAGGATACGTGACATACGACGCCGCAACTGGTCGGTTCACGTTGCCGCCGGAGCACGTGGCCGCGTTGGCGCAAGAGGGCGGACAGTTTTTCTTCGGCGGCATCTATCAGATGCTGCCGGCGCTTGCCGGCGTGCTCGATGGCGTGACCGATGCGTTTCGACAAGGGGGTGGCGTCACGCAGGCGCAATACAGCGAACAGATGTGGGACGGCCTCGAGCGCTTCACCGCCGGCTGGTTCCAGAACCTGCTGGTCCAGCAGTGGATTCCCGCAATGCCCGACGTCCAAACTCACCTCGAGCGCGGCGCGGACGTCGCCGACGTTGGGTGCGGTCGCGGACGCGCGCTGATCGAGCTCGCCCAAGCGTTTCCCCGGTCACGCTATGTCGGCTATGACGTGTTCGGGCCAACGATTGCGCGCGCGACCGAAAACGCCCGAGCCGCCGGCGTGGGCGACCGGGTCCGGTTCGAGGAGCGTGACGTCTCGAGGGGCCTGCCCACCGAGGTCGACCTCGTCACGACCTTTGACGTGGTGCACGACGCCGTCGATCCGCTTGGACTGCTCACGTCGATCCGGCGTGCGCTACGGCCCAACGGCATCTACGTCTGCCTCGACATCAATTGCTCCGACAAGCTCGAGGAGAACGCCGGCCCACTGGGCCAGATGTTCCATGGGTTCAGCGTGCTGTATTGCATGACGACGTCACTGGCCAACGGGGGCGTCGGTCTAGGAACCGTCGGTTTCCACGAGCCGAAGGTGAGGGAGTTGTGCGGCGCTGCCGGCTTCAGCACTGTGCGGAAGGTGCCGCTCGAAAACCCATTCAACACCTTGTACGAGGCGAGACCGTAAGCTTGGCTTGATCAACGCGCACCGTGGCGTGGCACGCGAGGGTGGCACCCGGCTGCACGCGACTGCAGCTGTCCGTGTCGGACGCGTAGGTTTATGACCGTCTCGCCGAGCGGCAGGAGACCGTCCTCTTCCTGTTGCTCATCGACGAGCCGCGACAGGAGTTCGCGGCCGTCGTTCAAAAACGCGCCGCAGGGGCGTGTCCCGGGTCGAGTACGTCCAGATCCATGAAACCGGCCTCTGTTCGAGGGCTGCGATAATATCAGTGTAAATGATGACAGGACCGCAGTTCCTCTCGATTGAGCAGGTACTGCTGACCACGCTCGTCGTCAAACTGGCCGCCGTCGCCGCGCTGGCGACGATGCTCGTCCGGTATCGCCGGTTCCGCCACATCCTCATCTTCGAGCGCCGCGCCTGGCCCGACCGACTGACCTTCGCGCTGGCGCTGGGCATCCCGCTGACCGCCGGCGTCGCCGCGCGGCTGCTCCTGAACTACAACGCCGCCGACCTCACGCTCGAGGGATCATTCCTCGCCGGCCTCATCGCCGGGCCGTACGCGGGGGCGCTGGTCGGCGTGATGGTGGGCGTGCCGCCGCTCGGTGCGGGTGAATGGGGCGCGCTGCCCTTTGCGATCGGCTGCGGCTTCGCCGGCGGCGGCCTGCGCGAGCTGTGCCCCAAGGAATCGATCTGGCACTTCTCGCCGTTCGTGTTCACCACCCTTCACCGCCGCGCCTGGCATATCGTCCGGAGCCGCGAGGTCGACTGGCAGGTGGTGCTGCTGATGGCGCCGGTGGCGCTCGAGATCCTGCGGCAGGGCGTCGGCGCGCGGTGGAACCATCGCCTCTTCTCGCTGCACGCGGCGCCGATCGGATCGCCGTGGCTGATGTTCGTCGTGCTGATGGCCACCATCCTCTGCGTCGCGACGCCGATCAAGATCTGGAACAACGCGCGCATCGAGCACCGGCTGCAGGAACAGGAGAAGCTGCTTCTCGCGGCCAAGATCGAGGCCCTCGCCAACCAGATCAACCCGCACTTCCTCTTCAATACGCTGACGTCGATCTCCTCGCTCATCCGCACGCAGCCTGAAACGGCGCGCATGCTGATTACAAAGCTGTCGGGTCTGCTGCGCCGGCTCATGCGCAGCACCGATCATTTCGTGACGCTCAGGGAAGAACTCGAGTCGATCGACGAATATCTCGACATCGAGGTGGTACGATTCGGACCACAGCTGAAGGTGGACAAGCAGATCGCGCCGAAGACGCTCGACGTCATCGTCCCGAGCATGCTGCTGCAGCCGCTGGTCGAGAATTCGATCAAGCACGGGCTGGCGCGCAAGGTCGGCGGCGGCCGGATCACGATCCGGACGCTCGTGGGCGACGGCCACACGCTGATCGAGGTGGTCGACGATGGGCTGGGGATGAGCGAGGAACGGCTGGGGCACGCGCTCGGTGAGGGGATCGGATTGAGCAACGTCAACGAGCGGCTCCGGACGATCTACGGCGCCAACTATCACCTCAAGCTGCAGAGCGTTCCGGGCCAGGGCACCTGCGCGAGCATCGAAATTCCCGACCTCGCGATTCCCGAGCGGGTGACGGCGTAGCGATGGACATGCGGGCGGTGCTGGTGGACGATGAGCAGCTGGCGCGTGACGAGCTCGGCTACCTGCTGGGGCAGGTTGGCGGCGTCGACATCATCGGCCAGGCGGGTCACGGCGTCGAAGCGCTCACGGCCATCGAGCAGCTGCACCCGGACGTCGTCTTCCTCGACATCCAGATGCCCGGGCTCAGCGGTTTCGAGGTCGCACGGCGCATGGTGCAGAACCATACGGCGTCGCACATCATCTTCGTCACCGCCTACGATCAACATGCGATCGAAGCGTTCGAAGTGAATGCGGTTGACTACCTCCTCAAGCCAGTCGATCCATCGCGGCTCGAGGCGGCGGTCGAACGCGTCCGCCGGCGGATGGTGGCGGAGCGTCCGCTGGACCAGGCCAACGGAAATGGCGCCAACGTCAGCCAGGCCGACCTGGAGAAGATCATCCAGCTGGTCTCCGAGCGTCAGAGCCGGCGCGACCGGCTGGCGATCAAGGTCGGCGAGCGGTTCCTGCTGGTGCAGTCCGAAGAAATTATTTACGCCTCCCTGGCCGACGAAGGGATTACGGTAGTGACCAGCCAGCATGCGGGCACGTCGAACTACCGGACGCTCGACGAGCTGCAGGACCGCCTCGACCCGACCGTCTTCTGGCGCGTCCATCGGTCGCACCTGGTGAACATCAACAAGATCAAGGAGATCGTCCCTTGGTTCAGCCGGAACTACATCCTGCGGATGAAGGACGAGAAGGCGACGGAAATCCCCGTGAGCCGCACGCAAACGCGGCGGCTCCGCGAGTATCTCAAGCTGTGATCGACGAGCAGGACCGCAACAGGTATCCCAGTCAACTGCCCGAGGCGGTCGACGACAATGCGTCACCGGCCGTGGCGCCGGCGGAAGCCGTCCCCGCGCCGGAACTCTACGACAGCCCATTGTCCACGGTGGCGCACGCGCAGGAGACCGTGCCGACGCTCGACGCCGCGGACGTCCATCAGAGCGAGCCCCAATCGCTCGGCCTTCTGCCTGCGCCACCACCGGCGCCTGAAACGCCGGCGCTGGAGCCCGCGTCTGATGGCCCACAGATCATTGCCGTTCCGGCTGGGACACCCCGCCCGTTCCAGGAGGCAATCGCGCAGCCCGAGGTGCGGCTCACGAGCCCGGGAGTCCGGATCGCACAGGTCAAGGAAGAGCTGGTCGCGTGGGTAAAGACACTGGTGTCGGCCGCCGTCTACGCGGTGCTGATCGTGACCTTTGGATTTCAGGTCGCGCGCGTCGAGGGCCAGAGCATGGCGCCGACGCTCGAGGATCAGGATCGGCTGATCGTCAACAAGCTGGTCTACCGGATCGGCGAGCCGCGCCGCGGCGACATCGTGATGCTCTATTACCCGCTCAACCCGGACAAGTCGTTCGTCAAGCGGGTGATTGCCGAGGAAGGCGACACGGTGCGGATCGTCGACGGTCGCGTCTACGTCAACGACATCCCGTTGAAGGACGACTACGTTTCGAGCGAGTATCGCAGCCACGACGACTGGGGGCCGCAGGTGATTCCGGAAGGCTATTACTTCGTGATGGGCGACCACCGGAACAACAGCTCCGACAGCCGTCATTGGGGCATGGTCCCGAAACGCTACATTATCGGGAAGGTGCAATTGCGGTGGTGGCCTGTGCCGACGGCGCGGGTGTTCTGAGCGATGACAATGCGGATTGCGGATTGCGGATTGCGGATTAACCGCACATCGTCAACTGATCAATCATTCCGCATTCCGCATTCCGCATTCCGCATTGTCGAATGAAGACACCGGCCCTGAAGTCACTGCCGTCCTCGCGCGATCGCTACGCCGCGGTCTCGCGCGTGCTCCTCCGTGTGCTGGTGCTCAACCTCGCCGTCGCGGCCGCCAAGATCATCTTCGGCTATGCGACCGGCGCCATCAGCATCCTCTCCGACGGCTTTCACTCGCTCACCGACAGCGCATCGAACATCGTCGGGCTGATTGGCGTCCGCGCCGCCGGGCAGCCGCCCGACGCAGACCATCCCTACGGCCACCGGAAATACGAGACGGTGGCGGCCGCCGCGGTCACCGTGTTCCTGCTGCTGGTGATGGTCGAGGTGCTGCGCAACGCGTTCAACAACCTCGCCGGACGCTCGCGGCCGATCGACATCTCGATCGCGAGCTTCGCGGTGATGGTGATCACGGTCCTGATCAACCTCGGCGTGGTGGCGTACGAATCGCGCGAGGCGGCGCGCCTCGGCAGCGAAGTGCTGGCCGCCGACGCGCTGCAGACGCGCGGCGACGTCTGGACGTCGCTGACGGTGATCGCCGCGCTCGTCGGCGCGCGCTTCGGCGTCCCGATCCTCGATCCGCTGGCGGCGCTGGTGGTCGCCGGCTTCATCGGCTACTCCGGCTACCAGATTGCCCGCGCCACCACGGGCATCCTGAGCGATCGCATCGTCATCTCCGATGCCGATCTCGAGCGCGTGGTGATGAGCGTGCCGGGCGTGCTCGGCTGCCATCACATCCGCACCCGCGGCTCGGCCGACCACGTGTTCCTCGACCTGCACGTCTGGCTGCCGCCCGATCTGCGGCTCACCGAGGCGCACGATCTCTCGCACGTGGTGAAGGACCGGCTGATGGCGAAATACCCGCAGATTGCCGACGCCGTGATCCACATCGAGCCGCCGCCCGCCGACCGGAAGATCGACAAGCCGCCGTCGAGCAGCGGCATCAGACCGTTTCGCCCCCGCGCTTCATGACGCGGCTCGAGGCCTACGTCGAGCGCCGCACTCGTGAGGCGCTCTCGGCAGCCATCGAACCCTTCTCAACCGAATTCGATCGGGCGCACGCCGGGCTCGAGGCGATCGGTGACGCCTGGTCGCGACGCCTGTTCGACGGGCCGTTTTATCTCTCGCCCGCGCCGCCCGGCGACCTTCCCGCTGCGAATCTGGTGTTCGTGCGGTCACGCGACGGCGATACCGTGGCGGACAACCCATCCACTCTGGGCGGTGGCGAGGCCGACAAGCATCTGATCTACGAGGGGCTGTCGCGCGTCGCGGCGGACGGCGTGCTCTCGGGCGCGGCGACCATCCACGGCAGCGAGCTGGTGTTGTCGATCTGGCATCCCCAGCTCGTCGCGCTACGCGCGTCGCTCGGCATGCCGCGCCACCCGGCGCAGATCGTGGCGACCAGGCGCGGGCTCAACCTCGAAGACGGGCTGATGTTCAACGAGCCGGCGCTGCGGATGTTAATCATCACCCCGCCGCAGGGTGCAGCGGCGATGCAAGACGGCCTCGCCGCGCGCCCATGGATCACGCCGATCGTGATGACCGATGAGCACGATCTGCCCGGTGCGTTCCGGCAGCTGCGGCAGCGCGGCATCGGCCGCGTCTCGTGTATCGGCGGCCGCACGATGGCCGCGCAGTTCATCGACGCCGGGCTGATTCAGGATTTGTATCTGACGACGTCGGCGCGGTCAGCGGGGGAACCGAATACGCCGTTCTATTCGAAGCCGCTGACGGGCGAGACGATCCTGCGCAAACACGGCAGCGGATCGACACAGGCGTGGTCTTCGAGCACTTGCGACTGTAGGCGACGGTCTTCACACCGTCCCTGCGGGACGGCCTGAAGGCCGTCCCCTACCAACCCCCTGCCCAACCCTACCAGCCCACCTGGCCCGACCCGACCTGCCCCACCCGCCCTACCTGCCCCACCCGCCCCACCTGCCCTACCCGCCCCGTTTCACCAGCTTGACTTCGAACAGCTTCGGCCACCACTTGCCGGTGACGAAGAGTCGATCTTTCGCCGCGTCGTAGGCGATTCCGTTGAGGACGTCCGCGCCCGCCCGCTCGCCGTTCGAGAGCAGGCCGCGCATGTCGATGTAGGCCGTAACCTTGCCCGATGCCGGCTCGATGCGGACGATGTGGTCGGTCTGCCAGATGTTGGCGAAGAGCTCGCCCTTCACCCACTCGAGCTCGTTGAGGTTCTTGACCGGCGCGCCGAGCGCGGTCACCTTGATGCGCTTGCGCTCCGCGAAGGTGTCCGGATCGAGCACGCGGATCTGGTCGCTGCCGTCGCTCATGTAGAGCTGCGTCGAATCCTGCGTCAGCCCCCATCCCTCTCCGGCGTACTTGAACTGGGCGCGCGGCTCGAAGGTTTCCTTGTCGTAGACGAAGGCGACGTTGGTCTGCCAGGTGAGCTCGATCAGCTTGTTCTTCCAGACCGTGATGCCCTCGCCGAAGTGCGGCGGCGGCACGTCGCGCTTCCGCAGCACCTTGCCGGTCTCGAGCTCCACCTTCCGGATCTGCGATTCGCCGACCTGGCCGGTGCCCTCGTAGAGGAAGCCGTCGAGATACTGCAGTCCCTGCGTGAACGCGCGCGGGTCGTGCGGGTAGACGCGCACGATCTCGAAGCCGTAAATCGGCATGTTGCCCGGCGCCTGCTGCCAGCGCGCGAACCCGGGTGTCCGAGAGAACCCAATCGCCATGATGAGCGCTACCAGTGTGATTCCAGCGACTCTTCGCATCCCTGCCTCGCTCGGCTGAAGCCTTCGCGCTACCGGCCCTGTCAGTATCCTGCCACTTTATCGACCACATTGCGTAGCGATTCGCCGCGCTCGAAGCGTCGCAGGTTGTCGGCGAACAGGGCGACGAGCGGCGTCCAGTAATCCTGCATCGCCCCCGAGGTGTGCGGCGTGACGATGACATTCGCCAGGTCCCAGTAGGGGCTGGACGGATCGAGCGGCTCTTCGCTGAACACGTCCAGGGCGGCGCCGCCCAGCCGTCCGTCGCGCAGCGCCGCGATCACCGCATCGTCGTCCACCAGCTTGCCGCGCGCGATGTTGACGAGCAGTGCTCCCCGCTTGATCCGGTCGAGCTCCGCCTTGCCGATGAGGCGTTTCGTTTCCGGCGTGTGCGGCGCGGCGAGAACGACGACATCGCTTTGGGCGAGGAGGTCGGCGAGGCGATCCGGCGGCCAGACCTCTTCGACCCCATCCGGCTTCGGCTCGGCGGCGCGGCGTCGAATCGCGCTGATGCGAAACCCGAACGGCGCGGCAATCTTCGCCAGCTCGAGCCCGATGGCGCCCAGGCCGACGATGCCCATGCGCTGCCCCTGCAGCGTGCGCACGTCGACACTTGCCCCCTCGAGCTCGTCCTGCGCCCAGCGGTGCTCGATCTGCGCGCGGATCGCGACCGGCAGCTTGCGCGCGAGCGCGATGGTGACGCCGAGCACGTGCTCGGCCATCGACCGCGCCCGGATGCCGCGCGCGCTGGTGATGACGACAGGGCTGGCGAGCAGCTCGGGAAACATCAGGCTGCCGACGCCGACCGCCGGGCTCTGCACCCAGCGCAGGCGCGAGGCCGAGCGGAAGACGTCGCGGTCGACAAACGGGGTGAACGCCGCGTCGGCGTCGGGCAGCAGGCGACGGATTGCGTCGCGGTCCCAGGCTTCGCTGAAGGTGTGGTGGGGGAAGTCGCGCCGCAGCTGATCGACGAAGTGCTTCGGCATCACCCAGGCAGGAGCCGGGCTGATCACCCCGACTAGGACGTTCATTTTCGCGTGTACGTGCCGCTTCGCCCACCGCTCTTGTGGATCAGGCGGATCTCGCCGATCACCATCGTCTTGTCGACGGCCTTCACCATGTCGTAGACCGTGAGCGCGGCGACGGCGACCGCAGTGAGCGCTTCCATCTCGACGCCGGTCTGACCGTTGGTGCGAACGCGCGCCTCGATCTCGTAGCCACGCCGCGCCGGGGTGAGCTCGACCTGCACGTTGGTGAGCGCCAGCGGATGGCACAGCGGAATCAGCGAGGACGTCTGCTTCGCAGCGAGAATCCCGGCGAGCCGCGCCGTCTGCAGCGGGTCCCCTTTCTTCACCGCGCCGGTTCGGATCAGGCGAAGCGCCTCGCGCGACATCGAAATCGACCCGCGCGCGATTGCCTCGCGAGTGGTCACCGGCTTGTCGCCGACGTCGACCATCTTGACCCGGCCCTGCGCGTCAACGTGCGACAGCCGCCTGTCCGCCTTGCTCCTTTCCGCCTTGCCTTCAGCCGTCCGGCCTTCCCGCCTTGCTCCTCCCGCCTTCCCGCCTTGCCGCCGTCCCGCCTTACTCACTCTCACCATCTCCCTGCGCGAGGAAGAACGACAGGCTTTCGAGCGAGACGGTGAGATCGACGCTTTTGAGCTTCACATCCGGCGGCACCTGGAGCGTCCCCGGCGAAAAGTTCAGCACCGCCTTGATGCCGGCGGCGACCACCTGGCCGAGGACGTGCTGCGCCGACGGCGCCGGCACGGCAATCACCGCGATCCGGATGCCTTCGCGCTTCGCCACCTTCTTCAGGTCGTGGATGTCGTAGATCGGCACGCCGCTGCGCGACTCCTGGCCGACCTTCTCCTTCAGCGTGTCGAAGAGCGCGCTGATCTCGAACCCCTCGAGGCGGAAGCCGGGATAGTCGGCGAGCGCCAGCCCGAGGTTGCCGGCGCCCATGATGGCGACGCGCAGCTTCCGATCGAGGCCGAGGATCTGGCGCAGATGGCGCTTCAGATCGCGGACGTAGTAGCCGACGCCGCGCACGCCGAATTCGCCGAAGTACGCGAGGTCCTTGCGAATCTGGGCGGCATTGAGATGGAACTGCTCGGCGAGCGACTGCGACGAGATGGTGCGGACGCCGGCGTCTTCGAGCTCACTCAGGCAGCGCAGGTAGACAGAAAGCCGGTTGGTGGTGAGCTCGGAGACCTGATCGGCGCTCTGCTTGCCTGGCGGCGCCGTCAGCGGCTTCGGGGATCCTTTGTTCGACGTTTTCACAAGCCAGCGGAGGATTGTAACAAAAACCGCATGCTAATATCCCGCCCTATGCCCAAGACCGCTACGGTCAAGACCGCGCCGCCCGCATCAATCGGTTTCCAGCCGTATGTGCCGCCGACGCAGTCGCCCGCGGAATTCACCGCCAGGGCGATCGTGATCGGCGTGATCTTCGGCCTGATTTTCGGCGCGTCCACGGTCTATCTCGGCCTGCGCGCCGGCCTCACCGTCAGCGCGTCGATTCCGATTGCGGTGCTCGCGATCTCGGTGCTGAAGCGGCTCGGCGGCTCGACCATCCTCGAGAACAACATTGTCCAGACGATCGGATCGGCCGGCGAATCGGTCGCCGGCGGCGTCGTCTTCACCATCCCGGCGCTGATTTTCCTGACGCCCAACGGCCCGGCATACTTCAACTACTACCAGATCACGGTGCTCGCGCTGGCCGGCGGCATCCTCGGCGTCCTGATGATGGTGCCGCTGCGCCGCGCGCTGATCGTCAAGGAGCACGGCATCCTCCCGTATCCGGAAGGCGCGGCCTGCGCCGACGTGTTGATCGCCGGCGAGCGCGGCGGCGCGCTGGCGGCGACGGTATTCAAAGGGCTCGGCATCGGCGCGCTGTGGAAGGCGCTCTCGTGGATCGTGCAGATTGTCCGCACGGCGATCGGCTACAGCATGGCGCGCAGCAGCTTTTTCCCGAACGCGACGCTCAACGTCGACATCTCGCCCGAGTACATGGGCGTCGGCTACGTCATCGGGCCGCGGATCGCGGGCGTGATGTTCGCCGGCGGGGTGCTCTCGTGGCTGGTGCTGCTGCCGCTGCTCTCGATTCTCGGCAACTACATGAACGTCCCGTTCCCGCCTGTGCCGGCGAGCGGACTGCGCATCTCGGAGATGAGCGCGCAGCAGCTGTGGAGCGCCTACATCCGTTACACGGGCGCCGGCGCCGTGCTCGCGTCGGGCATCATCACACTCTGCCGGACCATCCCGACCATCGTCTCGTCGTTCCGCGACAGCATGAAGGACTTCGGCGCCGGCCAGTCGGCGGCGGCGACGTTGCGTACCGAGCGCGACCTGCCGCTGAGCGTGGTCGCCGGTGGCTCGCTCGCCCTCGCGCGCGTTTCTCGCGATCGCGCCGGGCATGCCGACCCAGGGCAACTTCCTGGTGTCGCTGCTGATCATCGTTTTTGGGTTCTTCTTCGTCACCGTCTCCTCGCGGATCACCGGGCTCATCGGATCCTCGTCGAATCCGATCTCCGGCATGACCATCGCGACCCTGATCCTGACCTGCAGCATCTTCGTCGCCCTCGGCTGGACGGGAGACTACTACTCACCTGTCGCGATCTGTGTCGGCGCGATCGTCTGCATCGCCTCCGCCAACGCCGGCGGCACCTCCCAGGACCTCAAGACCGGCTACATCGTCGGCGCGACGCCGAGGTATCAGCAGATCGGGCTCATCATCGGCGTCCTCACGTCGGCGCTGGTCATCGGCATGACGACGCTCTACCTGCACCGGGTGATGGGGATCGGATCGACGTCGCTGCCCGCGCCGCAGGCGACGCTGATGGCGACGATCATCAAGGGTCTCCTCAGCCAGAACCTGCCGTGGGGCCTGGTCCTCGTCGGCGTCTTCATCACCGTGACGCTCGAACTTTGCGGCATCCACTCGCTGTCCTTCGCCGTCGGCTCCTACCTGCCGATCGCCACGACTGCGCCGATTTTCGCCGGTGGCCTGGTTCGCGCCTACGTCGAGAAGCGCACCGGCCGGGCGGAGGAATCCGAAGTCGGCGCCGGCACATTGTTCAGCTCGGGGCTGATTGCCGGCGGATCCCTCGCCGGTATCTTGTATGCCGTGCTTTTCGGCCGTAATCTGATTGAAGAGGCGGATGCGTCGACCGGCATCATCCCGGCGATTCACGAAGGCACAATGGGCAACATCGTCGGCGCGCTGGTGTTCATCGCCCTCGCCGTCGTGCTCGCCAGGGCCGCCCAGAAGAAGGTGATGTGACGACACGACGATCGACGCGGACACCGCAGAACGCGCAGAACAGCAATGCTCTGCGATTTCCGCGGGTTCTGCGTCTGATGTCGTCCCTGCTGGCGCTGTCGCTTGCGGCGTCCGCCGAAGCGCAGACGACGACGCGGCGGGCGACCAACCTTGGCGCGCTCCTCGCCTTTCCGGGTTTCTATCACGGCCGCCCGATCGTCGTGGTCGGCAAGGTCGCGCTCGAAGCGAACGGTCAGTTGAAGGTGTCGGACGACGACGGGTCGATCCCGATCGTGTTCAAGGGCAACGCGCCCGACGGGACCGACGAAGTCCGCGGCGAGTTCTGGGACATCGGCCGCATGAAGGCCGACGACATCAGGCTCAACACCTACGACCTGCGCGCCACCTTCAAGGTGAACCCCGACGATCCGTGGCCGCGCCCGGGCGAGGTCACGGCGATCATCGCCACCGCGATCACACCCGCCGCGATTCCGCAGGCGGCGACCATCCGCAGCATCGTCCTCAACCCGGGGCGATACATCGATCAGAAGGTGGCGATTACCGGGCAGTATTCCGGCCGCAACCTGCTCGGCGACCTGCCGGACGCGCCGGCGAAGAGCCGCTACGACTTCGCCATGCGCTCGGCCGATGCGGCGCTGTGGATCATCAACATGCGGCCGAAGCTGAAGGATGCCAACGGCAAGGAGACTGAGCTCGGCCTCGACGCGCGGATCGATACCGGACGATGGCTGAGCATCCGCGGCACGATCCGGCAAGGGCGCGGTCTCATCTGGCTGGATGCCGAACCGGGAAGCCTCGCGTTCGCCAAGCCGCCGAGCGAGACGACCGAAGAGGAACCGATTCGCGTGCCGGCCGGGCCGCCGCCCGAAGTCGTCTTCAGCGCGCCGACGCAGGAAGAGACCGACGTCTCCACCGGGACGACCATCCGGATTCAGTTCTCGCGCGATATCGACCAGGCGACGCTGAAGGGAAAGATTCGCGTGCAGTACACCGGTGCGCAGGCGGCGCCGCCTGGCGAACCGGCTCCGTCAACGGACTTCACGTTCCAGTACACGCGGGCAAATCGCGTCCTCGAGCTGAAGTTCACCAAGCCGCTCGAGCGGTTCCGCACGGTGAACATCGAGCTGCCTGAAGGAATCCTCGGCACCGACGGCCAGCCGCTCAGGCCGTGGACGCTCACCTTCTCGATCGGCGGATTCGTAGCAGCCTCAGAGCTGATGGCTGATGGCTGACGGAATGGTTTATGGGTCATGCCATCAACCATCAGCCTTTAGCCAACAGCCATCCCTAAGGGACGACACGAAACGCCGCGATCGATTTGTTCGAACCAGCCGTCAATTCGATGATGTAGTCCGCCGGCGCCAGCGGTGCGAGCGCAAGCTGCGCCGTGTGCCATCGCGATCCATCCGCATCGTCGCGCACCGCCGCGGTGACGGGAACGGCCAGCGGCTGCCCGTTGCGATCGAGCAGACGCGCCGCCGGCTGATCCGAGCTTGCTGTCGGGATCTCGACGCGCACCTGCTCGTTCCGCCGGAACTGCAGATTCGCGGTCGGCGCTTCCCTGCTGCCGGTGCGGCGGACGAAGATCGCGCCGGATGGGTCTGGGGCGGGTGTCACGGCGAGCCGTACGGTTTCCCGCAGCGGAATCGAACCAGCGCCGCCGCGCGCGCCGACGCGCAGGACGTAGTCGCCCGCGGTCAGCGGCTGCGTTGGCGTAACCAGCGCGCGGAACGTGCGCGCGCCCCTGGCGACGGTGGCCGTGCCGCTGCCCACGGTCTGGTCGGTCGGCGTCGACAGCGTGAGGGTGACCGCGAAGCCCTCGTTGAAGGCATCGCCGGTCGTTGCCGCGCTCCCCAGCTCGCCGACCACCCACATCGCCGCGGACGCCGCGTCCCCTGGCTTCCAGCCCGCGGCCGCCTGCACGCGCAGCGGCAACTCGCGCGCGTAGCCCGCGAGCGGGCCGATCGCGGCGCCGATCACGCGCGCGGACGCTTCAGCCTCGGCGCTCACAGCCGGCTTTGCGGTGGCGGCTGCGCCGGAGTTTCCCCCTCGCGCTGCGGCGGTCGCTGCAGCGGGCGTCGCCGCCAGGTAGCCGCGGCGCGCGCGCACTCTCACGCCGGGCCGCTTGATCCGCACAGTGATCGGATGGAAGCGGCCGTCGAGCTTGCCGGTGGAGTAGTAACCGAGCAGATAGTACGAGCTCAGATCGTCGACCACGCGCCGCAGGCCGCCGGCGAGATCGTTCGAGTTGACGATCGCCATGCCATCGGTCGCCTCGGCGAGCGTTCGCAGCGAGTTGACGCGGCCCCGCAGCATCGCCGCGTCCACCGACGGCGGCACCATCGGCGGCGCCGGCCCCGGCACGTCGCGCCTGCACGATCGGCGTGTCGAACACCGCAAGGCCTCGCGGATCGATCGGATAGAACGACGCGTTGGCGCGGTTCGCCTCGTCGAGGATGTCGCGGAACTGGGCATCGTTGTCGATGTTCGCCAGCCGCATCCGATCGGCATCGCACTGCGCGGCCGGCGGAGTCGCCGTCTGCTCGCGCGTCGTCAGGCGTCCGGATCGCGGATCGATGGCGACTGGCGGCCCGGTGGGCACGCCGTGGCAGTTGAGCTGTCGCGCGAGGCGCTGGTTCGGGCGGAACAGCAGCCAGCCGTTAGTGATCGCCAGAATCGCCTTGCGCTCCTCGCGCACCGTGCGCAGGTATCGCACCAGGTCTTCGAGCGCATCGAGCGCCAGCTTCTCGTGGCGCCGATCGATCATCTCCGCGGCGAGACCGTTCTGGTCCATGCACCTGGCGCGAGCCGCCAGTCTCGTTCACGTTCGGATAGCAGTCGGCGTAGGCCTGGTCCTGTGGATCGCGCAGTTGTTCCCGGTCGCGGTCTCCCCAGTGCCAGTACCTGGTCAGGAACCCCTCGATCGTCGTCGTGCGGCGCGCGAACGCGATGTCGTTGGCGGACATCTCCGGCGTCATCACCGCGACGAGATCGTCCTGCCCGATCACGCGATCGAGCGCCTCGACGAGCGGCTTGCGAATCGCGTGCGAGGCGCCGATGTCGACGTGGTAGGTATCGAGGAAGAGGACGAACAGCCGCGCCTTCGACTGCTCGGCCATCGCGCGCGACTCGCGGACCGTGTTCGGTTCCACACGCGTGTCCTGCGGGCCGGCGGCGCGGACGACGACGCGCTCGAACTGCTCGATGGTCTGCGGCGCGCCGCCCTCGAGGATCTCGAAGTCGGCCTGGGTGAGGTCCGTCACCGGCGCACCATCGCCAGTCGTCGGATACGCGTCGACGCGGACGTAGTTGGCTTCGGTTCGAAAGGTCGGCTGTGGCGGTGTGCAGCGGCTGCGCCGGCGCCTGGGCAAGCGCCGCGGCGGCGACGAGGACGGCAGCGAGCGCTGAACTCTCGAGCCTAAGCCCTTCCATACCGAGCTCCGGAGGCGACTGGCGCGGTCAGTCTACCACCGGGCCCTGCGCGAGCAGCTCCTCGATTCGCGCACGCACACGCGCGATGAGGACGTCGCGCTGCGACATGTCCATGCCCGCCGTCTCGATCGGCTCGCCGACGCGAATACTGACGTGCACCGGGTGGATGATCCGGCTGCCGCGGTGCATGGCGTCGCGGCCGCCCTGAATCGCCACCGGCACGATCGGCGCCTGGGCCCTCAACGCCATCAGGAAGCCGCCCTTCTTGAACGGCAGCAGTTGCTCGGTGCGGCTGCGCGTCCCTTCCGGGAAGATCAGGAACGAGTTGCCCGACTGGATCGAGCGCGCGCCCGCTTCGAGCGAGCGCATCGCCGCTTCCTTGTTGCGGCGGTCGATCGGCACGAAGCCGCCGTGGCGGAACGCGCGCGCGAGCAGCGGGATCGCGTTGATCTCCGCCTTGTAGACGATGTGCATGCGCGGATGGAGGCGATCGAAGAGAATCGGCGGATCGACGTTGCTCTGATGGTTCGCGCAGTAGACGGCGGCGCGGTCGAGCGGGATGTGCTCCGCGCCGGCGACGTGGACCTTGATGCCGCACAGCGCGAGGCCCAGGCGGACGCCGCCGTGGCCGAAGATGTAGAGGATGCCCTTCCAGCGGAAGATCATCGCCAGCAGCATGCCGATCGGGGCGGCGAAGAGCACGTAGAGAGAGACGGCGAGGTAGGTGGCGGCGGACCGGACGGCGGCGATGACCAACGCGGCGCGGATCATAAACGAAAAAGCCCGCCGGATCTTTCGACCCGGCGGGCTCCTGTGAAGTCTGGCGACTGTCGACGGACGGTTTCGAGCTAGGATGCGCGCGCGGCGCGCCGCGGCGCGTTGGCTGCCACCGCACGCGGCGGTGCAGCCTTGAGGACCTTGGCCGGCGGCCGCGGCGCCGTCCGAGCCTTGGTCGTGAAGCAGCGCTCGAGCGCTGTGTCGACGCGGCCTTCGATCGCCGCCGCCGTCTCGCGCATCACCTCGGACACCTCGGAGATGATGAGGAACTTCGCGCGGTCGAGCATGCGCTTCTCCCGGAACGACAGGCTCTTCGACTTGGCGAGGAACGTGAGGCTCTTCAGCACGTCGGCGACTTCGTAGATGGAACCGCTGCGCATCTTGTCGGAGTTGTCCTTGAAGCGGCCTTTCCAGTTCTGGTGGTTGTCGATCTTGCCATCGCCGAGCAGGCCGAACAGCCGCTCGACTTCTTCGTCGCTGATGGCGCGGCGAAGCCCGACGCCGTCGACGTTGCTCACCGGCACGAGCACGGTGGTGTCGTTGGCGACGATGCGGAGATGGTAGAACCCGCAGGTGGTACCGAGGATGGTTTTGTCTTCGATGCGTTCGACGATCCCGAGACCATGATTCGGGTAAATGACCTTGTCGCCGACTTCAAATGTCACGGTTCCCCCTGTAAGGAGCGCTGATGGTAGGCAGAAAGTAGTGCCAGCAGTCCCCTAAGTATAGCCGGTTCCTGCCCGCGGTTCAACGCGAATTGGCCGAAAAACGGGGAATTTGGCGTAGTTTTGCCGCGGCGTGCCACGATCTTCGGCACGGGTTGGAGACGGCCCTTCACCGGCTAACTGGTTGGGCCCTGAGCAGTTGTACGGGATTTCCCCCGTCGGCAGGCTCGGCCGTTCAGTGTGAAACCGTCGTGTCGGCGCGCTTCAGGGAGATGAACCAGCTCTCGCACTGCTCGCGGGCGCCGCCCGCGAGGGCGACGTTCAGCCGCATCCCATCCACGTCCCAGGTCTGGCGGGCCGCGTTGTCGCGGATTTCGAGGTTATAGGGTTTCAGCAGGTTGTCGGTCGAGTTGTGGTCGCGATGCGCGTCCTGGATGCCGCGAAAGAACGCGAATTCGTGATAGGGGCCGAGGTGCAGTTCGAACGGGCCGATGCCCGGCCATTTGCCGTCGTAGACGCGCTCGCTGTACTGCCCGTCGCCTTCGCGGCACGACTGCCAGTTGCCTTCGAGCAGCGCTCGTTTGTGATCGGAGAAGGAGGTGAACTGGGCATGGCCGAGGGCCGCGCCCCCGAGGCAGGCAGCGACTGTAACTGCCACCACGCGTTGCCATTTTGAGCCGCAACAGGCCATATACGTACCCTCCGTCACGTTACGCTGCAAGGAGTTCGCCGTGTTCAAATACCCGAGATCCGCGCGCCAGCGGTACGGGTAGACTGCCCCGGTGAAGACTGTTGTGCTGCTATTCGCCGCTTCACTCATTGCGTTAGTGATGGAGGTGCAGCCAGCGTTGCGCGCCCAGTCTCCACGCTGGCGAGAGGGCGTTCCGATCAACGTGTGGATTAACGGACAGAACGCTCCGAATCACGCAGACGCGCTCGTCGAGCGCGCGATGAAAACGTGGAGCGATGCGGCGGCCGATCGCCTGCGGCTGGTGCGCACATCAGAGCGCGAGCACGCACCGCTGCGCGTCAATTTCGTGGCGGGAGATCACGTTTACGGCGAGGCGCGGCCGGTCATCGATCGAGAGTCGGGCGCAATCGTGGGTGCCGATGTGCACATCAGCCGCGATCTGGCGAGCACCGGCGATCGGCTCGAGCAGCAGATCATCCTCTACCTGACCGCGCTGCACGAGCTCGGTCACGCGCTCGGGCTCCGGCACACCGACGACTTCAGCACCATCATGTACAGCTTCCGCCGCCCCGACGATGGAGAGCGGTACTTCGGGGCGTACCGGCAGCGCCTGCGCGGCGCAGACGACATCGGCACCGCGCGCGCGACCGGGCTGGCGCAGGCCGACGTCGAGGCGCTGCGCGCGCTCTACGGGCGATGAGACACAGAGATTTCTTGGGGCGTTCCCTGGACGGCCGTTACCGACTGACGCGCTGTTGCCGGCCGCCGCCAGCCGGCGCCATCGACCTGTTATGATGACGATGCAACAGCAAAAGCGGTAGACAATCCTGAACGAAGTCGGCGTCGGCGCGGACTTCGAGCTTCGGCCGGAGTGGTGAAACTGGCAGACGCGCGGGACTCAAAATCCCGTGACCCTTACGGGTCGTGAGGGTTCGACCCCCTCCTCCGGCACCAACTAGACGTGCGACGAACAGACTGGCAGTCAGAACCGATGCCCTTGCGGCCCGCCCGCCATACCGGCGCTCCTCGTCCCATGAACGGCGGGCGTCCGACCGAAGTCCGGCTGACCCTCGCGCCACAGCGGCGCTTCGAGGCGATCGACGTCAACCAGCGGATCGCGGAGGTCGCGGGCGACGTGCTGCGGCGTCACAAGCGCGCGGTCTACTGCTCCCTGCACACCACCGCGGGCTATCTCGATCAGAGCCTGTCGGCGCGATTGCGGCACGACGAGAATCGGCTGGCGCAGTTTGTCCGCTCGTTCGATGCGTTCTTTCCGCCGGGCGCCGAATATCACCACGATCGCATGGAGCTGCGGACGGAGCTGAGCGACGCGCAGAAGGAAGTCGAGCCGCGCAACGCCGATTCGCACCTGACCTTCATCGGCGCCGGGCTCCGCAACTGCGCGACCTACCAGACGCAGTCGCGCGCGCCTGTCTACTTCATCGATCTCGACGGCACCTACGACGCCACGCGCCGAACGCGGACGAGCACCGTGCTCGCCTACGACGACGAGCGCGTCGTCGTGAGGACGCCGGTGCGGATTCCGGTGTCGAAGCATCCGATCGACTCGGTCAACCTCGCCGATCCGCAGATGGGGCTGATCGAGCAGGTGAACGATCTGCTCGCGCGAAGCGGCCTGGAGCGCGGCCGGGTCGATCTGGCGCTCGCCCCGTCGGAGCGCCACGTCGGCCTCACCGTCAACGAGTACGAGACGCTGCTGATGCAGAACGACCTCGTCGACGTCCTGAAGAACCCACTGCGCTTCGCGAAGATCAAGGCCTACAATCTGCTCGACGATCCGCGCGCCATCCCTGGCAAGACGCTGAGCTACGCCAAGTACGACGTCGTCCGTGTGCTGAACCTGCTGATGGAAGCGCTGCGGCTCGACCAGTCGTCATTGGAGCGGCTGGTGGCGAAGATGATGGCGGTGCCGGCCAGGCGGTTCCTGCGCACTCGGCGCGTGAGCTTTCTGTTCGGCCGCGACGGCGACCACGCGGCGCCGAGAGTGCTGCGCGGCACCTACCAGAGCCCGATCCTGGTGCAGTGGCAGTCGGCCGAGCGGCAGGAGCGGCACCTCGACATCTCGATCGTCCAGCTCTCCTGACCTTGTCCTGAACGTCCCCGCTCAGCGCGCCTCGCCCGCGGCGTCGAGCACCCACTGCAGCACGCGGTCGTCGGGCATGATTCCCTGCGACGCCATCGTGTAGTCGAGCCCTTCCAGCCGCTTCCGGATGCCGGCTTCGATGCCGCCGTACGACAGCAGCAGCGGAACAATCAGCACGCGCGAGCCGCCGCTCGACAGCCGGGTGACGAGCGCGCGCAGATCCGCGGTCGCCGCCTCTCGCACCGGGGCCGGCGCATCGTCGCGCACCGTGATCGCCTCGACCTTCGCGAACGGCACCGCGGCGCGGACGCGCGCCGCCAGCCGGTTCATGTCCTCCAGCCACAAGGCGTTGTCCGCATCCGGCACCGGGCCGTGCGCGACGAGCACGACCGCTTCATGCGCCGGATCGCGGCTGATCGCGCTCGCGCGGGACACGAGGATGTCCGCGACGATCGGATGATCGTCGAGCGCCTTCCCCATCCGGATCGGCACGCTCGACTGCACCGGACGCGTGCCGTCGGCCGGCGGCGCGTGCTCGCCGTGCTCGGGCGCAGCGCCGGCGGCCGGACGTGGTCCGTGGCTCATGCGAGCGAAGACGGCCAGGTCCGGAGGCGCGTCGGCGCGCGCGCCCAGCAGGTACTTCGTCGACTCGATGACCGAGCTGTGCGAGGAGACGAACAGCGGCACGGCGACGATTTCGCGCACGCCTCGTTCGATGAGGCGATCGACCGCCGACTGGATCGTCGCGCGGGTCGCCATCCCGAGCGCCACTTCGGTGGGAACGCGCGCGTCCACCTTCGCTCTCAAGTCGCTGACGGTCGCATTCCAGGTGGCGCTGCCGCCATGCGCCATCAGCACGATGCCGCGCTCGCTGGTTTGAGTTGCGACCTCGGCCAGCGACAGCGCGATGACGCCAACTGCCGCCGCGGCGGCGGCGAGGATCCTCGTCGTTCTCATCTCGCCCAGCTCCATTTCACGCCCGCCCGCACCGTGCGGCCGATGAACAGTCGGCGGCGTTCTTATTCCCGCAACTGAGACTGAGTCTCAGTTTCAACTCGAGAGCGTAACTCCGACCGATGAGGTCGGTCAAGAGAAGGAACGCGATTTTCAGGGGTCCGGCGCGTCGGAGGGTCTATCGCGTCTTCGCCAGCGCCGCCACGAGCGCCTGCCGCGCGGCGTCGCCAGTCGGCGTGGGCGTCGCGTCCATCGACAGCGCGGCGAGCAGGCTGCGCATCACCTGCTTGGCGTTTTCGACCACGACGAAGCGCCGCGGCTCGACCTGCGGCCCGTTCGCCCAGAGCTGCTGGTGCGCCGTCACCCACTGCTGCGTCCAGGCCGCAAGCGCCGCGGAGTCGGCATCGCTCCGGCGCACCGCCGAGTGCAGCGCCAGCGCGAGGCGGTCGTTCTCGCCCCAGGTGAAGACCGCATCGTGCGATTCGAGCTTCGCCCGCGCCGCGGCGAGCAACCGCACATCGCTGCCGGGCGCGAGCTTCGGGTTGCGCGCCAGGAACTTGAGCGTGTCCGAGGTGTGCGCGACCGTGTGCATCCAGCCGCGCACCGGATCGAACCCGCGCAGATCGCGCTCGCGCTGGAAGTAGTCGAGCATCCGATCGAAGAACGCGCGCGCCTCGGCCGCCTCGAGAAACGGCGAGGTCAGATCCGCGGCCGCGATGAGTGACAGGCACAAGGCCGAGAACGATCGCTTGAACACGCGATCGTCGCCGGTCGATCCGAGTCCGTCATCGAGGTTGCCCGTCCACAGCTGCAGCAGCCTTCGCAGCTCCGCGGGTCCAACGCGGCGATCGCGCAGGATCCACCGCTCCGCCGCGCTGAACGCCACATCGTCGCGCAGCACCGGATCGGTCGAGGCCAGCAGCGGGTTCATCTCCACGAGCAGATCGATCGCCGTCCGCCCTTCGGGGACGATGAATCCGCCTTTGGCGAGCGCAACCCAGGAGTCTCGAGAAGGGGAAGGCGTCTGCGCCGCCGCGGGCGACGCAGTCAGAACAACCACGAGGAGCGCGAGGGCCGGCACGCGCGGATTATCGCACGCGCCTTGTGCCGGAAAATGATGGCCGGTCAGGGAGACAAGAGCCGACTGCACGCTCTTGCCTCGCCGGGCCCACGCACATGCGGCGTGCAGCACCCTGACCTGCAGAGCACTATTTCAACAATCGCGCCACGTCCGCGCTGCCCGTTCGCCGCGCGATTTTGCGGCGATTTCAGACGGGCGCGATCGGCGCGAGGCAACGAGTTTTGCCAAAAGCAGAAAACGTGGAATTAAAAACGCTGCAACGCGTCGGCGGAGCGGGGCGGTGAGAAGGCGCACGAACCCCGCGCCCTCTGAAGCGGAACTGCAGCGCAGAAATTGCGGGAGGTTAGATTGAGGAGCTGGTACTCGGCGCTTCGACGGGACGGCCGTCCCAGCGCGATTCCTGTCGCCGCCAGCCGGACGCGCCCACGCGCTCGACCCGCCGATCGATCCACAGCGAGTGCAGCGCTTCGCGCAGCGTGTCCATGCTGATGTCGGGGAACATCGCTTTCAGGCTGCTGGCCTCGTACGCGCGGTCCCACTCCATGACGTTCAGAATGGCTGCAATCAGCCTACGGTCGCTCACGACTCCACCTCGAAAATGACCAGGCGCACGCGGACGAGCCCGCGCAAGCCCAGCTGAGTTTCTAGCTACGCATACGAGCGGCCCGTTCGGACGGATTCATGGGATGCGGCGGAAGGCCCGGCTTCGATATCGACCAGGCTCGCCGTGCGACGGTATGCCCCTCGGGGCGGCTGGTCCGCAATGTCGGGGCCGGGCCCCGCCGTATCCTCATCGACGCTCTCAGCAAACGGCTGACCATCGCCGATTGCGATTTTTTTCTCGTCAATTCCGCCGTTAGCCCGCCACAAGTCTTCCGGGAGGCAGACAGAAGCCTTCGTTCTCCGGGAACCTGGAGTGGCGGGACCGGTGCCCGCTTCCCTACTACGACGTGCGGGCGAGCGCGGTGGTCTGGCGCGGCGGCAGGAGCGCGAGCGTGCCGATGAAGAGGGCGAGCGTCGCGAAGGCGATGTAGCCGGTAGCCGGCCGATAGATGTCCTGCGACAGCGTGCCGAGCGTCAGCCCCTCGAGCATCGCGAGCAGCGTGCGCTTCCACCATCCGCCGGCCGGATCGGACAACGCCGCGAGGACGATGAACTTCAGGACGAACGCCGATCCGAAAATGACGAGCACGCTGCGCAGCACCCGCACGCGATCCGGCGCGGCGGCAAACGTATTCATCAACAGGACGAACAGGAAGACGCTGAACAGCAGGCGCGGCAGCCCGTACTCCGGGATCGCCGCGTTGAACGCCTGCGCTGACGCAAAAAACGCGGTGACCAGCACGACGGCGCCGTTGACGTTCGCCAACGGCGGCCGGGCGGGGCTCATCAGCCGCTCGGGCGCGAGCGCGCCGGAGCGCACCAGCACGCCGACGAGGAGGAACGCGAGCACCAGCGACACCAGCGGCGGCGGCAGCAGCACCACCCGATCGGCGACGCGCACGCCGCCAAGGAGCGTGACCGTCAGGAACGACAGCGGCAGGAAGAACGCCTCGCGCTTCATTTCCGCTGCCGGAAGACTCTGAGCGGGTTGAGATCGGACGCGTCGCGGCGGATGCCCGCCTGCAACTCCGCCTTCAGCTCGTCGGCGCTCCGCATCTGCAGATCGGGATCGTCTACGGTGACGCGGCCGTGCGGCGCGGCGGCGATTGCACGCTCGACTGTTTCGAGCCCGCGCTGGAACAACGCGTCGTCGTTGTAAACGCGCCCCCAGCCCTCACGGTAATAGCTGTAGGCGATGTAGAACTGCGTGCGCGCATCCTGATGCGCGGGATCGGCGCGCTCGAAGGCGAGCCGCGCCGCTTCGAACTGATTGCCACGGAACAGCCGCAAGCCGTCGGCGAACGACGTGTCGTCGATCCGGTAGGCGCCGATTGACGCGGTCATCGCGCCGGTCATCTCGGCGACCGTTTGCGGCTGCCGCACGTAAAGCCACGCGATGAAGATGCGCGTACGCGGCCGCGAGCGCCAGTCCGAACGAACGCAGTGTGGACTCGCGCATCCGTCGCGATTTTAGTCGAACGCGCGACCTGTCAGCTCGGCAGGTCAGTTACCAGAGCGGCAGTTCATGTCTTCTCCCGGCACACGCCTGCAGCGCGGAAGTGTGCAATCCCATGCATGACGATCGGGTACTCTGCTTGCGAGAGGAGGTCCCGTGCTGAACTTCTTCATGGCCGGTCCCGAGATGGTGCGTTGGGAGCTCACCGTCGAATCGAACGGTCCGTTTCGCCTGACCGTGCGGCACGCACAGGGCGTCATCGTCGAATACTTCAACAGCTCGTCAGCGGCGTTGCTGCGCCAGCAGGAGCTCGAGGATCTGCTGATCGCGGCGCGCGGACCGGCATACCAACGATGACCGCCGCGAACGCCCGCATCCTGATCGTCGACGACGACGAAACGATCCTGCGGACGTTTGCGAAAGCGCTCTCTCTGGAGGGCTACGACGTGCGGACGGCCGCCTCACCGCTCGTCGGCCTCGAGGAAGCAGAACAGAGCGCGCCCGACGCAATCCTGCTCGATCTCAGGATGCCGTTCATCAACGGCTTCGGATTCCTCTATCGGCTCCGCGCGCTTGGCGCGCACCGCCATACACCGGTGGCGATCATCACCGGCGACTCCTGCATCGACGATCCCGCATTGAACGAGCTGCACGATCTGAACGCCGAAGTGCTCTTCAAGCCGATCTGGCTCGAGGAAGTGCTGAGCGTCACGCGCAGCCTGCTCGCCAAGCGGAAGCCCGCAGATCCGAAGCCGTCTTAGGCTCGGGACCGCCGTTCGCCTGGAGCGGACACCTCTTCCGCGAAAACCCCGGATATTCCACGAGTATTGGTGGCACAGAAACGGCGTATTCACGCTGATGAATCGCTGTTCTGTTGGGTTCTGAAGGGTTGCACTGCCATGAAAAAAAGACTCGTCTTCTTCACCCTGTTCGTTTCAGCGGCCGTTGCCGTCGGCTCAGCTCAGACTCACGGCGTCCGTGAGCGGTACACGGCCTTTGCGGTGAACCTGGATAGCTCACCTGTTGCGCGCCAAGGTGCGGGCACCGTCGAGCTGGTCGTCGAACGCTGGTCGACCGATGCCGAGCGCGATCGGCTGCTGACCGCGCTGGTCGAAAAGGGGCCGGAGAAACTGCTCGACACGCTCCAGTCGCTGCCGCGCGCCGGCTACATCCGGACGCCGAACTCGATCGGCTACGACCTGCACTACGCGCGGAAAGAGCCGATGGACGAAGGCGGCGAGCGCGTGGTGATCGCCACCGATCGCTACATCAGCTTCTGGGAAGCGAGGAACCGTCCGCGCACGATCGACTATCCGTTCACGGTCATCGATATGCGCATCAATCGCGAGGGCGTGGGCGAGGGCAAGATGTCGCTGGCGACGAAGATCACGGCGAGCAAGGACAAGAAGCAGGTCGAGTTGGAGAATTACGGCACGCAGCCGGTGCTGCTGCAGAGCATCAAACGCGAGGCTGTGCGCTAGCGCGCGCGTCGCAGAGTTGGCGCACGACGTCGACGACCTCGAGGAAGCTGACCGGCTTGCTGAAGGAGGCGGCGGCCTCGAGATCGATCGACGAGTCGGCAGCGACGCCTGACATGACGACGATCGGAATGCCGGCGAGCACCGGATCGCCGCGCTGCTCTTTGCGGAACGCCCAGCCGTCCATCACCGGCATTCGCAGATCGAGCAGGATGACGCTCGCGTCGCCTCCGCCGCGCAGGTAGGCGAGCGCCTCCTGGCCGTTCGAGGCGGGCACAGGCGCGAACCCTTCCAGCTTCAGGAACTTGCTCATCAGCCGGACCAGGTTCGGGTCGTCGTCCACGACCAGGACGTTGGACGCCATCGCGGGTGAGTGTATGCCAGATCAGGCCGTCCGCGAGGGCCACTTTGGCCCGTATTTGCGTGCGAAATTCGCTGTCTGAGCCGGACATGCCGGGTCAGTGCTGCTCGACATGACGGCGACGCGTCACGACCTCCCGATAGATGTCCATCGCGCGCCGCCCGATGGCGCTCCAGGTCAACTCGCGGCCAAAATACCCGGCCAGCTTCGCGCGCTCTTCGATCAGGTCACGGCCGCTGACCTCCTCCAGCGCCCGCGCGAACGCGCCGGCGTCGCCCGGCGTCCACAACGCGCCGGCGCCACCTGTCAGCAGCCGGAACGTCGGGATGTCGCTGACGATCGGCACCGCGCCGCACGCGCTCGCTTCCATCAACGCATACCCGCTTCCCTCGTGGTGGCTGCCGACCACGAAAAGATCCGCCGCGCTGAACCATGCCGGCATATCGGCATGGGGCACCGCACCAACCAGGCGCACGCGGGCGCCGAGCGCCGCGGACGCATGAACCCGCCGCTGAACCTCGCCAATCAGATCCGCCTCGCTGTAGATCATCGTCAACGTCGCGTTCGGCAGCCGATCGATCGCGCGCTCGAAGCCGTCGAGAATCGTCAACGGATCCTTGTTGGCGTTCAGCCTGCCAACCCACAACACCGCCGGGGCACCCTCGACGCGGGTAATCGTTCGCGCCTCATCCCGCGCGACCGGACGAAACGACGTGCTCGCCTCCATCACCTGGTAGATCGGCTGGCCCGGCGCGATGAACCCCGCCTCGCGCCACGCCGCGGCGTGCTCGTGCGCAGCGAACAGAAAGCCGTCCGCGACGCCGCGATTCAGTCGGCCGGCCAGCCGCAACGCCGGCGCCCGCCCGACAACGCCGCCGTCGGAATGGTTCTGGACAACGAGGGCGGCGTCCGGCTGGAGCGCGCGCCGCAGCAGCCAGGTTCGCGCGGGAAAAATCATCCCGTTGACGTGCGCGACGTCGGCTCGCGTCTCGGCGGCACACCGCGCGAATGCCCTCGAACTTTTGTCGCTAAAGAGGTACGTGACGCCGTTTCTCGTGATGCGCGCACCGCGGTGGAAGCGCTGGACGACGCCAACGGCGTCCGCCCCGGCGGCAAGCAGCGCTTCGCTCCACGCGGTGAGCGTGACGTAGCGATCGAGCAACTGGTCGGGATCGGCCAAGCCCTTGTCAAACGCGTAGTTAACCTGGATGATGGACGGCGAGCTCCGGCCAGTTTTCACTTGAAGCAATGCCCCATCGCCATATATTGTGCAGGGTCGCACGTCTTTCGGCACCGCTTTGAGCGGCGCCTCACATTCATCGAAGGGCAAAAGATGGCACGAACATTCGGACGCACCGTTCTGGCGGCGGCATTCCTCGCCGGCGTCGTCGCGCTGCTCGTCATCGGTCCGCGCATCACCGCTGATCTTGCGGGGCAGGCGCCGGGATTTCTGACGACCACGACCGGCGAGTGGCCGTATTACACGGCCGACATCAAGGGATCGCGCTATTCCCCGCTCGACCAGATCAACGCCAGCAACTTCAACCAGCTCGAAGTGGCCTGGCGGTTCAAGACCGATAACCTCGGCACGCGTCCCGAATTCAAGCTCGAAGGGACGCCGCTGATGGTCAAGGGGATGATTTATGCGACCGGCGGCACGCGCCGCTCGGTCGTCGCGCTCGACGCGAAGACCGGCGAGTTGAACTGGGTTTACGCGCTGAAGGAAGGCATGCGAGCGGTGCATGCGCCGCGGCAGCTCTCGGGCCGCGGGCTCTCCTACTGGACCGACGGCCGCGGCGACGACCGCGTCGTCTACGTCACGACCGGGTATCGCCTCGTCTCACTGAACGCCAAGACCGGCGTCCCGGTCAGCGGCTTCGGCACCAATGGCGTCGTCGACCTGAAAGTCGGCGCGATCATCGGCAAGGGCGATCAGATCAATCTCGAGTCGGGCGAGATCGGCCTGCACTCCACGCCCACCGTCACCAAGGACTACATCATCGTCGGGTCGTCGTTCCGCGAAGGCCTGACCGTCAAGCACCACAACAACACCAAGGGCTTCGTGCGCGCCTACGACGCCCGGACCGGCAAGCTGGTGTGGCAGTTCAACACGATTCCCAAGCCGGGCGAATTCGGCAGCGACACCTGGGAGAAGGAGTCGTGGGCGATCAACGGCAACACCGGCGTGTGGACGCAGATCACCGTCGACGAGGAGCTCGGCATGGTCTACGCGCCGGTCGAGACGCCGACCTCCGACCTCTACGGCGGCCATCGCCCGGGCAACAACCTGTTTGCCGAGAGCCTCGTCGCGCTTGATCTCAAGACCGGCCAGCGCAAGTGGCATTACCAGGTCTGCCACCACCCGATCTGGGACTACGACCTGCCGGCCGCGCCGCTCATCGCCGACATCAACGTCGGCGGCAAGGCGATCAAGGCCGTGGCGCTCCCGACCAAGCAGGGCTTCCTCTACGTCTTCGATCGCGTGACCGGCCAGCCGGTGTGGCCGATCGAAGAGCGGCCGGTGCCGCAGACCGACGTCCCGGGCGAGAAGACCGCGCCGACGCAGCCGTTCCCGACCAAGCCGCCGGCGTATTCGCGCAACGGCGTCGTCGAGAGCGACCTCATCGACTTCACGCCGGAGCTGAAAGCGGCCGGCCTCGAAGCGGCGAAGCGCTATCGCCTTGGTCCCGTGTTCACGCCGCCGGTGGTGAGCAAGCTTGAAGGACCGATCGCGACGTTGACGGCGGGCACGCTCAGCGGCGGCGTCAACTGGCCGGGCTCGGGCTACGATCCGGAGCTCCGCACCTTCTTCAGCCACGTCTGCGAGGCGTGCATCGCGCCGCTTGGCCTGGTCGCGCCGCCAAAGGACTTCTCGGCGCTCGACTACGTGATGGGCACAGCGGGGACGACCTTCCGTCCGATTGTCGGCGGCGGCGAGGGTGAAGCCGCCGATGCGCCGCGTCCGGCGCGGCCGGCGACTCCTCCGCCACCGCCACCGCCGCCGCCACCACCGCCCACGCCAGCCGCGGGTGGCCGTGGCAGCGACGCCGCCGGCGCCGCCCGCGGGCGGCGGATTCGGCGCGACGGTGCAGGGTCTGTCGATCGTCAAGCCGCCATACGGCTCGATCGTCGCCATCAACCTCGACCGGGGCGACCTGGTGTGGAAGACGCCGCACGGCGACACGCCTGACGCGGTCCGCAATCATCCGGCGCTGAAGGGGCTCACGATCCCGAAGACCGGTCAGAGCGGCAACGTTGGCGTGGCGATCACCAAGACGCTTGTCATCTCGGGCGATCCAAGCGTGACGACGACGCCGGAGCATCCGCGCGGCGCCATGCTGCGCGCCTACGACAAGACGAACGGCAAGGAAGTCGGCGCCATCTGGCTGCCGGCGCCGAACACCGGCTCGGCGATGACCTACATGCTCGAGGGCCGCCAGTACATCGTCGTCGGCGTCAGCGGCGGCAACTACTCGGGCGAGTACATCGCCTTCGCGCTGCCGGCCGCGTCGACGCGCACGTCGGCTGGTCAGTAGTTGCTGGCTGCTAGTTGCTAGTTGACTAGTTCGCTAGTCGCTAGTTGAGGCCCGGGGACTTCGGTTCCCGGGCCTTTTCTTTTCGTCTTCGTCGAGTCCGGATTCAGCCGGACTTCCTGAGGTCCGCATGAGCGGACTCTCCATAGTTGAGAACCCCCAAAGCCCAGCCCCCAGCCCCCAGCCCCGACTCTGCGCTATCCTTGAACCATCCCCGGGGTTGCTATGTCTCTCTCCTCGTTCCATCCCATCGTCTCGCAATGGTTCTCTGACACGCTCGGTGCGCCGACGGCCGCGCAGACGCGCGGCTGGGAAGCGATCCGCGGCGGCAGGCACACGCTGATTGCTGCGCCGACCGGCTCCGGTAAGACGCTCGCGGCGTTTCTGACGGCGCTCGACGATCTGGTCACCGAGGGCCTGGCCACGCCGCTGCCGGACGAAGTCCGGGTCGTCTACGTGTCGCCGCTCAAGGCGCTGAGCGCCGACATCCACAAGAACCTGGCGCTGCCGAGGGCCGGGATCCGCCGGCTGGCGGAAGAGCTCGGGTTGAACCCGCCGAAGATCACCGCGGCGGTGCGGACCGGCGACACGCCTTCGTCGGAGCGCGCGGCGATGCTGAGGACACCGCCGCACATCCTGGTGACGACGCCGGAGTCGCTCTACCTGCTGCTGACCGCCGACAAAAGCCGCGCCATGCTGCAGACGGTGCGGACGGTGATCGTGGACGAGATCCATGCCGTCATCGGCACGCGGCGCGGCGCCCACCTCGCGCTGTCGCTCGAGCGGCTCGAGGAGGTCGCGTCACGGCCGCTGCTGCGCATCGGCCTCTCGGCGACGCAGAAGCCAATCGAGGAGGTCGCTCGCTTCCTCGTCGGCAATCCGCAATCCGCAATCCGCAATCCCCAATCAATCCGCAATCCCCAATCCGGCCTTCGAGAGCCTCAGGCCGCCCTGAGCCTGTCGAAGGGCGCAATCCGCAATGACGAGTGCGCCGTCATCGACGAAGGCCACCGGCGCACCATGGACCTGGACATCGAGATGCCGGGCTCGGCGCTCGACGCCGTACTGGCGCACGAGGTGTGGGAGGAGTACTTTGCCCGCCTCACCACGCTCATCGAGCAGCATCGGACGACGCTCATCTTCGTCAACACGCGGCGGCTGGCCGAGCGGGTTGCGCGGCACCTGAGCGAGCGGCTCGGCGAGGAGGCGGTCACCGCGCATCACGGCAGCCTCTCCAAGGAGAAACGGCTCGACGCGGAAACGCGGTTGAAGAGCGGACAGCTTCGCGCGCTGGTCGCGACGGCGTCGCTCGAGCTCGGCATCGACATCGGATCGGTCGATCTGGTCTGCCAGATCGGATCGCCGCACCGGATCGCCACGCTGCTGCAGCGCGTCGGCCGGTCCGGCCACACGATCGCCGGAACGCCGAAGGGCCGCGTCTTCCCGATGTCGCGCGACGATCTGGTCGAGTGCGCCGCGCTCCTCCGCGCGGTTCGCCGCGGCGAGCTCGATCGCATCGTCCAGCACGACGCGCCGCTCGACGTGCTGGCGCAGCAGATCGTCGCCGAGACCGCCTGCCGCGACTACGGCGAGGACGAGCTCTTCGGGTTGTGCAGACGCGCATGGCCGTATCGCGATCTGGAGCGTGCGGCGTTCGACTCGGTGATCGCGATGACTTCCGAGGGCTTCGCGACCAGGCGCGGACGGCGCAGCGCGCTCGTGCATCGCGATGAGGTCAACACGCGGGTGCGCGGCCGCCGGGGCGCGCGGATGATCGCGATTGCGTCCGGCGGCGCGATCCCCGAGGTTGCCGATTATCGAGTCATCCTCGATCCCGGCGACACGTTCATCGGCACGCTGAACGAGGACTTCGCGATCGAGAGCTCCGCCGGCGACGTGTTCCAGCTCGGCAACGCCTCGTGGCGAGTGTTACAGGTCGGCACCGGCGTGGTCCGCGTCGCCGATGCCAAGGGCGCGCCGCCGACGATTCCCTTCTGGCTTGGCGAAGCTCCGGCGCGGAGCGACGAACTGTCGCGCGGCGTCAGCGATCTGCGCGCGGACGTCGAGGTCCGCCTGAAGGCGGACACTACGAATGAAGAAGCCGTCGTAGCGCAGCCCTTCGGGGCTGCCATCGAGTGGCTCGGCAACGAGACTGGTGTCCCGGTGTCGGCCGCTGAACAGATCGTGGCCTACTTCTCTGCCGGCCACGCCGCGCTCGGCGTGCTCCCGACGCAGGAAACTCTCGTCCTCGAGCGGTTCTTCGACGAATCCGGCGGCATGCAGCTGGTGCTCCACGCGCCGTTCGGCAGCCGCGTCAACAAGGCATGGAGCCTCGCGCTGCGCAAGCGCTTCTGCCGCCAGTTCAACTTCGAGCTCCAGGCCGCGGCGACCGAAGACGCGCTCCTGCTCTCGCTCGGACCGCAGCACTCGTTCCCGCTCGCCGACGTCTTCCGCTATCTCCATCCCGCAACCGCGAAAGATGTCTTGATCCAGGCCTTCCTCGACGCGCCGGTGTTCCAGACGCGCTGGCGCTGGAACACCACGGTTGCCCTCGCGGTGCCGCGGAATCGCAACGGCCGCAAGGTCGCGCCGCAGCTGCAGCGGATGCTGGCCGACGATCTGATGGCGGCGGTCTTCCCCGACGCCGCGGCCTGCCTCGAGAACATCCCCGGCGACCGCGAGATTCCCGATCATCCGCTGGTCGGACAGACGGTTCGCGACTGCCTCGAAGAGGCGATGGACTTCGACGCGCTCGCGGACGTCCTCACCCGGATTCATGCCGGCGAGATCCGCTGCGTCGCCCGCGACACCGTGGAGCCGTCGCCGCTGTCGCACGAAATCCTGAACGCGCGCCCCTACTCGTTCATGGACGATGCGCCGCTCGAGGAGCGGCGGACGCAGGCGGTGCAGACGCGCCGCGCGATGGACCCATCGGGCGCCGACGATGTGGGACGGCTCGACGGCGCGGCCATCGATCGTGTCCGCGACGAAGCGAAGCCCGATCCGCGCGACGCCGACGAGCTGCACGACGCGATGCTCAGCGTCGGCTTCCTGACCGAGGCGGACGCGCGGACGCTGCCGGCGGAGTTGTTCGATCAATTGAGATCCGCACGCAGAGCGACGGCATTCCACATTCCAAATTGCAAATTGCTGATTCATGTGGCGGCGGAGCGCCTGCCCGAGCTGAGGGCGGTGCACCCGGATGCGCGGTGCGAGCCGGCAATCGAGCCGCCGCCGTCGCGTGCGGCGCGCGTCTGGACGCGCGACGAGGCGATTGTCGAGCTGCTGCGCGGCCGGCTGTCGATCGTCGGGCCGACCACCGCGCGCGCGCTCGCGGAGTCGTTGGCAATCGACGAAGCGGCTGCGGACGCGGCGCTGCTCGCGCTCGAGAGCGAGGGCATCGTCCTGCGCGGGATGTTTAGGGGGTCAGACCCGAAGTCCGGGTCTGACCCCCTTGACCCTCAGTTTGGGTCTGACCCCTTATCACTACGACCCCTCGAATGGTGCGACCGCCGCCTGCTCGCACGCATCCACCGCTATACGCTCAATCGCCTGCGCGCCGAGATCGAACCGGTCAGCCCTGCCGACTTCACGCGTTTTCTCTTTGCCTGGCAGCACGTCCATCCATCGAACCGGTTGACCGGCGTTGATGGCCTGCGGGCCGTCGTCGAGTCGCTGGACGGCTTCGAGCTCGCGGCCGAAGCATGGGAGCGCACCGTCCTGCCGGCGCGCGTCGAAGGGTACGAGCCGTCGATGCTCGACACGCTCTGCCTGACCGGCGAAGTGGGCTGGGCCCGGCTGTCGGACGGCAAAGGGGACGTGACGCAGGTGGTCGGCGCGACGCCGGTTGCGTTGTTCGTGAGGGAGCATGCGCCGATCTGGTCGGCGCTGAAAGCCGGCGCCGACTCCGGGACCGAGCCGCAGCCCACCCCCGGCACGGTGCCGCCGTCCGACGCCGGCGCCATCCTCGACGTGCTGCGCAGCCGCGGCGCCTCCTTCATCCACGAGCTGACCTCCGCCAGCGGCCTGGACGACGCGCGCGTCCGCACCGCGCTCGCGGAACTGGTCTCCGCCGGCCTCATCGCTTCGGACGGCTTCGGCGGCCTGCGCGCGCTGCTCCGCGCCGCCGGCGCGCGGGTGTCGGCGCCGACCGGCCGTCCGCACGTCGCCGGCCGCTGGTCGATGCTCGCATCCGCCGACGGCGACGCGCCGTCGCACGACGCCGCCGTCGAGGCGCAGGCGCGCGTGCTCCTCCGCCGCTACGGCGTCGTCTTCCGCCGACTGCTCGCGCGCGAAGCGAACGTCGCGCCGTGGCGCGAGCTGACGCGCGTCTATCGCCGCCTCGAGGCCCGCGGCGAATTGCGCGGCGGCCGTTTCGTCTCGGGCATGTCGGGAGAACAGTTCGCGCTCGCCGACGCCGTCGAGCGGCTCCGCGAAGTGCGGCGCACGCCGCCGGACGGGCGCTGCCTCGTGGTCAGCGGCGCCGATCCGCTGAACCTCGCCGGCATCGTCACCGCCGGCGATCGCGTGCGCGCGCGTCGCCGCCACGCGCGTGCTCTACCGTGACGGCGTGCCGCTGGCTGCGATGGAAGGCGATTATGTGCGACCATTGACGACGATGGCGGACGTCGCGCCGGAGCTTGCCGCCGAGGTCGCGACCACGCTGGCGGGACGGCCGTTGCCGGCGATCACCAGCGGCTTCATCGGGAGGTCATGATGCGCGGGTCCTTTGCTACCGCGGTCGTCGGCGTTGCGGTCATGCTGGCGCCGCTCGCCGCGCAAGACAAGGCGCCGAAGCCGCCGAAGCCGGAGCCGGAGCCCAAAGTTCTGTCGCTCAGCGGCTGCGTCGTGCGCGGGGAGAGCGGGCCGAATCAGTACACGATCGAGGACTCGAAAGAGGGAACCTATCGCCTGACCGGCACCGACCTGCGCGACTTCATCGGCAAGCGTGTCGAGACTGCTGGGGGGCGTGCCCAATTCGAAGCGGCTGAAAATTGTGGGCGGGCTGACGCCAAACGCGAACGTCGCCGCCCAGGCGGGCGACATGGATCCGGCGCGCGCAGCTGTCGCCTCAGCCGGCGGTTCCGCGGGGCCGGGCAACGTGACGCTGCCCGAATTCAAGGTGAAAAGCGTCCGTCCGGTCAGCGGCGGATGCTCCGACTGACCGGACTGACAGGAAAATGGCGGTTATTCGGGCGAGACGGACGTTTTTCCGCAGTCGTCGCAGCGCAGATACAGGACGGGCAGTGCCTCCGAGCGTCCAATTACCTTCGCGCTTGGAACGCCGCAGCGGGGGCAGACAATACCCGAGGTGGAACGTTTAGCCATCGGTTTACTCCTTACTCCCCTGTTTAGACTCCGATTGCGCCGAGAAAGATACACGAATTTCTAAGCTCGGCCGCGATTGTTTGATGTCATTCCTTGTCTCCGGCCAGTTTTCCTGGCAAAACCCTGCTGTTTCGTTTCGGATACAGCTCAGGAACCGACACTTGCAGTGTTCGGTGACCGGAGGGTCTGAAGATGCTTTACACGCTTGCGGTCATTCTGCTTGATTGCATGGCTGCTCGGAATGGTCGGCACCTACACGATCGGCGCGTTCATTCACGTGCTGCTCGTGGTCGCGATCGTGCTGTTCCTCGTCGGGCTCCTGAGCGGCCGGCGCACGGTGGTCTGACGGCCAACGACGTTGGGCTGACGACCGAAGACTGACTGACTGACGACTGAAGCTACGGTGTTGGCGTTCGAACCGTCGCAGGGGGTTTCAACTCGTATCCCTGCGGCGGCTCGGCGCCCAACAGGTGCTTCACGAAGTAGTCCCAACGCCGTCTCACCATGTACGGCTCGTTGCCGAAACCATGTCCTCGATTCGGCAGCATCAGCAGATCGAAATCCTTGTTCGCCTTGATCAGCGCGTCGACCACCAACAGTGTGTTGTTCGGCGGCACGTTCGCGTCCATCGTGCCGTGCGCGAGCAGCAGCTTCCCCTTGAGATTCTTCGCGACCAGCTGATTCGCCTGGTTGTCGTAGTTGGTCGTGCCGTCCGGCTTCTTCTCCAGCAGTCCCTGCCACTTCTCCGCCCAGTCGTCCTCGTAGACGCGGTTGTCGTGGTTGCCCGCCTCCGAGATCCCGACCTTGAAGAAATCCGGATAACGGAACATCGCGTCCGCCGCCGCGTAGCCGCCGCCTGAATGCCCGTAGATGCCGGCACGATCGAGATCGATCCACGGATAGCGCGGTCGCCAGCTCCTTCATCGCCGCCACCTGATCGGGCAGCGTGTTGTCGCCCATGTTGCCGTAGTAGGCCTCGTGGAATTTCTTCGACCGCCACGGCGTTCCCATCCCGTCGATCTCGACGACGACGAAGCCGAGCTCGGCGAGCGCCTGCGCGTCGCCGCGCGACGGGCTGAACAGGCGGCTGCCGACGCTGCCGGTCTGCGGCCCCGGGTAGATGTGGTTGACGATCGGGTACTTCTTCGAGGCGTCGAAGTTGGTCGGCTTGTACATCAGGCCGTGCAGCTCGGTCGCGCCGTCGCGCGCCTTGACGGTGATCGGCGTCGGCGGCTGCCACCCTGCCGCGACGAGCCTGGTGATGTCAGCCTTCTCGAGATCGAGGATCAGCTTGCCGTCCGCATCGCGCAGCTCCGCCACCGGCCGGCACGTCGGGGCGCGAATAGGCGTCGACGAAGAAGCGCCCTGATGGCGAGAACGACACGTCGTGGTCCGCATCGGCCGGCGTCAGCAGCGTCAGGTTGCTGCCATCCATGCCGACGCGATAGAGGTGGCGGAAGTACGGGATCGCGCCCGGGCTCGCGTCCGACGGCCATGAAGTAGAGCAGCCGGTTCTTCTCGTCGACGCGCAGCAGCTGCGTGACGTTGCCGTCGCCGCGCGTGATCGCCTGCTTCTCGCGGCCCGTGCGCGAGTCGTAGAGGTAGAGATGCCCCCAGTTGTCGCGCTCCGAGAACCAGATCACCTCGTTCGATCCCGGCAGGTAGCGCCAGTTCACCGCGCCGTTGCCCGATTCGAAAAACGTCTCGGCCTTCTCTTCCAGCACCTCGCGAATCGTGCCGGTGGCCGCGTCCGCCAGCGCGCAGCTGCTCGCGGCGGTGATCGCGTGCGGTGGACACGAAGGCGACGGTCGATCCGTCGGGCGCCCACTGCACGTCGCCCCACTCGCCGCGGCACGCGAGGTCGTCGCAGAGTGACGAGCGGTGCTGGTCGGGCGACATCTGCAGCCGCACGACCTTGCCGCGCTCGACGTCGATGACGACGCGCTGAATCATCGTCACGGTTTCGTCGCCCGGCAGCGGGTACTTCCACGCCTGCAGCGTCGGATGGCCGACCTTGGTATCGACCAGGTACATCTCGCCGACGTTCGCGCTGATCCTGCTGGAAGGTCGCGATCTTCTTCGAGTCGGGCGACCATTTCAGGATCGGCCGGTCGCTGCGCGTCCAGCCGGCGTTGTCGGTGGCGTAGCCGAAGTCCTTGATGCCGTCCCTGGTCAGCTGCGTTTCGCGGCCGCTCGCGACGTCGCGCACCCACAGGTTCCAGTCGCGGACGAACGCCAGCGTCTTCCGATCCGGCGACAGCTCGTCGTAGCGCGATGCGGCCGGCGGCCGCGCCGGATCGTCGCGGTCGGACGCCTGGCACACCGGCAGGTCGCAGGCGGATCGCGTGGCCTTCACCGGATCGACGAGCACCGCCTCGCTGCCCTTCTCGGTCGTCGTCCGATACCAGAATCGATCCGAGCTGTCCCCCTGGACCCACGCCGGACGCACGCCGCTATGCAACACGAGCGGCGTCGTGTTGTAGGGCATGAACTTCTCGGCGCGGGCGTAGTCGGCGGTGGTCAGCGCGCGCGGCTCGGGGCGCTCCTGGGCGATGGTGATCGTTGTGGCGAGGAAGGACGCCAGCCCGGCCACGAGCAGTCGGGAAGATGAAGCCATCTCTGGGATGATAACCGCGGCCGAACAAAAAAAGGCCCCTCGACAGGACCCGAGGTCCTGCGAAGGGCCTATTGCACGCGCGATTGAATCGTCAGTTCGTCTTGACGAGGCCGCCGCGCGCGAAGCCGCCGCCGTTCAGCGTCGAGTGGACGTTGAAGTAGAAGCCCGCGGGGTTGGCGATGAGACGGTTCGCGACTTCGGCCGTCACCGGGATGTTCTCGCGGGTGAACGACGCCAGATTGTTGGTGATCGTCACCTGCCCGGAGCTGATTCCCGTGTTCACGACCACGGGGCAGGCGCACGTGCTCGCGCCTTCGTGGATGTGGGCGGCAGTGATGTTCGAACCTGCCGGGAACCCGCCAAGGGTGACCGCGAAGGTGGCGCTCGCCGAGGTGACGTTGCCGGCGCTGTCGCGCGTGGTGTTGAGGGTGACGGTCGCCGTCCCGCTGACAGTCGATTCCGCGTTGGTGACCGGCGGCACCTCGTTAGCAGGCGACAGCGCGGCGGTGAAGATCGGGTTGGTCGACGGCGACGGGTTGTTCGGGGTCGACGAGTCGTCGCTGCAGCCGGCGACGAACAGGCTGAGCGCGATGGCGATGACTGACAATGGTTTCATGGGTGATCTCCTCAGTAGAACTTTCGAGCCAGGTTGAAACCGAAAAACAGCGCGTCCGGGAATCCACCGCCGGCGATCTGCCCGAAGGTCGTCGCGGCAGAATTCGCAAACGCTAGCGAGAACACGTGCGCGCCGACGCGCTTTTCGATCGCGAACGCGTATTGCGCATCCCCCGGCGTGAACCCGCCGACGCGTGGCGAGACTTCGCCAACGACGTAGACGGTCGGTCGAATCCGCAGGCGCGCGCCGAGGCCTACGAAGCCGGTGTCCCGGGTGGTGCCGCTCCCGGACAACGTATTGTGCGCCCAGAATGGTGCGGCGTATAACGCCGCCACGTTTCCAAGCGTTCGCGAGACAACTACACCCAGTGCAGGAATATAGTCTCGCTGAAAGTTGTCTTGCCCTTCGATGCTGACGATGCCCGACAGGCCGATCGGCGTCGACGCCGATTCGTGAAACGCGTCGTACTTGGCCGAGAACTGAAACGTCTTGCCGTTGTTGGTCCTCGCCGCAATCGCCTGGAGGTGCTTCATCACGCCGAAGCGGTACTCGAACTGAATCGTCGCCCCTTGATCCATGCCGAACAGGTTGCTCAGCATCTCGTCGAACGACGCGTCAGCCAGATTCTGGTTGAAACGGTGCGTCAGGTGGAAGTTTCCTTTGAAGCGCGGCAGCGGCAGCGTTGTCGGGAGGTTGACCACCGTGAAATCCGGCTCGAGCGGGCGAAGCGTCCCGTCGTCGTCGTCGGAAGAGGGTTGAGCTGCGGCTGCGGTCGCGGACGAGGCTGATGATGGCGCCTGCGCATACGCTGGAGTAGCGCCCCACGAGGCGGCGCCGAAAGACAGAACTAGAGCGATCACGAAAGAGAATCGAGACACTGTAGAGGCTCTCTCAGCAAGGCGCGGACCAGCGTAAAGTATTGAAACAAAAGGGCAGAAACATCCTGAGACATTACCGTGCGCGTAAGGCCTTACTTTCTCCGGTAGACCACTTTCCCCCCCACCATCGTCATTACGACTTCCATGCGCTCGATAAGGGCCTCGTTACATGTGAGGATGTCCTCTGGCAGAACTACGAGGTCAGCCACCTTGCCGGATTCAATCGAGCCTTTGATCCGCTCCTCGAACGTGAGGTAGGCGTTCTTGATCGTCTCCACCTCGAGCGCTTCGCGCCGGCTGATCTTCTGATCCGCGCCGAGCACGCCGCCGCTGATTGTAGCGCGGCGTCACGAAGTGATAGATGACCCACAGCGGCGGATACGGCACCACAGCCGAATCGGTCCCGCCGCTGACGACGAGCCCCTGATCGATGAACGCGCGCATCGGCGTCGTCCGCGCCGCGCGCAACGGCCCCCAGTAGGAGACCAGGCTCGGCCCTGCCAGATACAGATGGTTCTGCGCCGAGATGACCAGCCCGAGCGCTTTCATGCGCGGCAACTGATCGGGCTGCGCGATGAACGCGTGCTCGATGCTCCATCGCCGGCCGGCGATCGGCTTCTCCGCGTTGGCCGCCTCGTACGCAGCGAGCACTTCGTCGATCGCCGCGTCGCCCACCGCGTGCGTCGCGACGCGCCAGCCGAGGCGATTGAGCTCCTTGACCACCTCGGTGTACGGCGCCTGCTTCATCGTGTTGACGCCGAAGAACGTGCCGCGCTCGCCCCAGGGCTCGGCGTACGGCTGCCGCATCCAGCCGCCTTCGAAGCCGCCGTCCACGCCGAGCTTCATGCCGCCGACGCGCAGCCACTCGTCGCCTTCGTCGGGCTTGACGCCGAGGCCGGCGACCGCGGCGCGCATCTTCTCGGCGCTGTCGGCGCCGACTCGCATCAGCTGGGTCACGCGCATCGTCAGCAACCCGCGGCGCTGCATCTCCTGCAGCAGCCGGTACTGCTCAATTGATGCGCCGGGATAGCGGATGCTCGTCAGCCCCGCGGCGTTCAGCTTGCGGTGCTGTTCGACGAGCGCCTCGACGGTCAGCGGCGGAGGCGGCGGCAGCTGGACGAGCGACTTCGCGCGATCGACGAGCTCGCCGTTCAGCTCGCCCTGCGCGTCGCGCGTGATCCGTCCACCGGCGAGCTGCGGCGTCTCTTTCGTGATGTTCCACTTCTTCAGCGCCGCCGTGTTGAGGATGTACTCGTGTCCGCCGCGCACGACGACCACTGGATTCGCGGGCGAGACCGTGTCGAGATCTTTGCGATACGGCAGGCGATGCTCGGCAAGCTGCGCTTCGTGCCAGTCGCTGTTGGTGGTGATGACGTCGCCGGGGCGCGCCTGCTTGACGCGCGCGGCGATCGCAGCGAGGAGCGCATCCATCGATCCGCACGCGCGACAGATCGACGCCCGGGCCCGCCGCCGGCGTCGTGCAGATGATTGTCGGCAAGGCCCGGGATCACCGTCTGGCCGCGCAGGTCGATCGTCGTCGTCGAAGGCCCGGCGAGCTTCCGGATGGCCGCGTCGGTGCCGACGGCTGTGAAGCGGCCATCGGCGATCGCCACCGCCTGCGCGATCGAGAAGTTCGCGTCGACGGTGATGACGTGGCCGTTGACCAGGATCGTGTCCGCCGGCGGCGTCTGCGCGCGCGAGGATCAGCGACCCGAGCAATAGAGCCGTAGCGCAACCCTGCAGGGCTGCCGATCCCGTGAGGCGGCCCTTCAGGGCGACCGACCCGTGGGGCGGCCCTTCAGGGCTGCCGATCCGTGGGGCGGCTCTTCAGGGCCGCCGGCCGGTACATCACGGCGTCGCGGGGGCCGCGCCCGCGCGCATCGGCGTCCGCAGCGTGCCGATGCCGTCGATCTCGATCGTGACGACGTCGCCCGGCTTCAGGAATTCCGGCGGCTTGCGCCCGGCGCCGACGCCGTCCGGCGTGCCGCTCGAGATCACGTCGCCCGGATAGAGCGTCAGGATCGACGTGAGGTAGCGCACCATGTGCGCCTCGTCCCAGATCCAGTTCGCCGTGTTGCCGTCCTGCTTCACGACGCCGTTCACCTTGGTGACGATGTGGAAGTGCGGCGGGTTCGGCGCGAACTCCTTCGGGACGATGAACGGGCCGAACGGCGCGCACTTGTCGCCGCTCTTCCCCGCGAACCAGTTCGGCCCCGGGAACATGCCGGTCAGCGGCTTGCGCCCGGTGCCGCCGCGATCGCTCAGGTCGTACATGATGCTGTAGCCGAAGACGTAATCGTGCGCCTGCGCTTCGCTGACGTTGAACGCCGGCTTGCCGATGATGATCGCGAGCTCCCCTTCCCAGTCGATGTTGCGGCCCGGGCGCATCGTGTACGGCTCCTCGGGATCGATGATGCAGGATCGCGGCGACTTGGCGAAGAAGACCGGATCGACCTTGTCCTGATCGGCCTCGAGCGCGGCCTTCTGCTGCGGGCTGCCTGGCGCGAACATCTCGCCCGCGTGCAGCTTGTAGTTGGCCGCGGCGGCGAGCAGGTTGTAGGGATATTTGATCGGCGCCTTGATCGCGACCTTGTCGAGATCGAACGCGAACGGCGCGGCGCCCTTCGCCTCCTTGAAGTAGTTCGCGATCTGATAGAGGCGCGGCGACACTCGCGCGTACTCCTCGATCGAGCTCGCGCATCTCGGCCGGGATGCGGACGGCCGGCACACCGGCCTTCTGCGTCAGCTCCGCGTTCGCGCCGGCGATGTCGAAGATGCGGTTGCCGAGCACCAGGCCGACGCGCGTCTTCCCGGCCGCCTCGAAGGTCGCCAGCTTGAACGGCGTATCGGGCTTGTTCGACACCGCGGCGCGCTGCGCGCCGAGCGGCGTCAAGAAGGCGACCATCACAACCAGCAGCGAGACACGTCGCATAGAGACTCCTTTGACCGGCGTAATGATAACCGCGCCGGATCGACGACCGTGCTGAAGAATCGTAGTGTGTTCGGCATACGAACACACTATTCCGAGTGGGTTCTGCCGGAGGTCCCCCCCACCGTTGTGCCATAGCCGCCGCACAGGGGACTCACACAGCATAGTCACCGCTTGCCATCATCCCATTAAAAAAAGAGGCCACCATGTTTTCCGATTCGACGCGCCTGTCGATCGCAGGCTTTGCGATCGCTGTCTTCGGTTTTGCCGCGCCGGCGCGTGCGCAGCAGGTGACGTTCACCGATGTCCGCGACGCCGTGCCGTCCAAGTTTTTCAATCCCGCCGCCGATAGCACCCGCATCGACCCGGCGGATCCCAACACGCTGCAGATTGGCTTCGAGTCCGGCAGGGACTCAGGAGATTTTCGCGACGACGAGTTCAGGGCGTCCACCGAGGCGTTCGGCAATCGCGTCGCGATGGATACCCTCAGCTTCAACATCGTTGCCCCTCCGGGCTATTACATCTCCAGCATTACCTACGAGCAGACGGGCGCCGGCTCCATCATCAGAGTCGCCGACGCTCGAGGCGGATCCAGCTGGATCGTCGGCGGCGAGCCCGCGCACCTCGGCTTCTTCCGATCGGATCCAACGTTGTCGCGAACCGTGACCTTCACGGATTCGCGGCTGACGGTCGTCCCGGTCTCGATCACGACCAGCCTCTTTGTCTTTGCCCCTGTCACGTCGGGCGAGGCGACCATCGAGTTGACCAGCGCGAAGGTGGTGGCAACAGTCGCGCCGCTCGCTCCGAGCGACGTGAAAAAGACGGCGGTGATCGTCGTCTCGGGATACAGCGGGACCTACGACGGCAACGCACACGGCGCGACGGGTACGGCGACCGGCGTCAACGGTGAGGACCTGACCGGGTTGCTGAACCTCGGGCAGAGTTTCACCGACGCGCCCGGCGGCACGGCGAACTGGACCTTCGCCGGCAACGCCAGCTACAACGCGGCTGAAGGCGCGGCCGCGATTACGATCGACCGGGCGGACGCCGTGATCGCCGTCGCCGGATTTGCCGGAACCTACGACGGCGCCGCGCATGGCGCGACTGGCACCGCAACCGGCGTCAACGGCGAGAATCTGAGCGGTCTGCTCAACCTGGGCGCGAGCTTCACCGATGTGCCGGGCGGCACGGCCAACTGGACTTTCGACGGCACCAACTACAACCCGGCGTCGGGCACAGCGGCAATCACCATCGGCAAGGCGACGCCGACGCTTACATGGCCGCAACCGGCGTCTGTCAGTGCCGGAACGGCGCTGACCGGCGGGCAGTTGAACGCGACCTCGAATGTGGCCGGCGCGTTCGTGTATACCCCGGGGCCCGGGACAGTCCTGACCGAATCGCAGCAGCTCTCTGTCGCCTTCACGCCCGCCGACACCGTGAACTACAACGGTGCGGCGGCCACGGTCACGATTGCCGTGACCGCGAACACGGGCGTGCAGATCGTCAACCCCGGACCTCAGACCGACAGAGTCGGTGACGAAGTCCGCCTGCGCCTGCGCTTGGCCGACAACTCGGTTCGATTGGACTCGGGCAAGGATCGGCACGGCGTGTTCACGGCCGCCGGCCTGCCGCCGGGTCTCCGGATTGACGACGAGGACGGTGAAATCCGCGGCCGCGTAACGACGGCGGGTCTCTATCACGTCACCGTCACGTTCACGAAAAAGGGCGTCACAGTATCCACCCGGTTCGACTGGACGATTCTCAGCCGCTCGAAAGGCGGCAAAGACTAGCGAGCCGCGTCGTCGTGCGTGTGGCGGGTCGCCCTCAGGCCCGCCACACAGCTCCCCGATCGGGTGATGCGCACCGCTTGTCGTGGTGCCACCATCACCCTATGACCACCGACCTTCTCACAACCTTCTCGAACCAACTGGCCGACGCCGTCGCGGCCGCATCTCCTGCCGTCGTCCAGGTCCAGGGGCGCCGCCGGCCGGCCAGCGGCCTCGTGTACGCTGACAACGTGGTGCTGACGACGGTCCGCGCGCTCGGCCGCGACGACGGGCTGCACGTGCGCGCCGGCGACGGCCGGACGCTCGACGCCGAGCTCGCCGGCTGGGATCCGACGACGGGCCTCGCGGTGCTGCGCGTCGCCGAGCTCGACACGAAGCCGATCGCGCCGGCGACCGCGACGCCGCGCGTCGGACACCTCGCGCTCGCGGTCGCGCGCTCCTGGAGCAACGTCGTCACGGCGAGCGCGGGCATCCTGTCGGTGATCGGCGGACCGCTGCCGACCGGAAGGCGTCAGGCGATCGATCAGGTGTTCCGCACCACCGCGCCGATGCATGACGGCTTCGCCGGCGGCGCGTTCATCGACACGTCCGGCGGCCTCATCGGCGTCGCGACGGCGGCCGCGATTCGCGGTCTCGGCGTCGTCATCCCGGCGTCGATCGCGTGGAAGACCGCGGCGACGCTCGTCGAGCACGGCAGCCTGAAGCGCGGCTACCTCGGCCTCGCGGGACAGCGCGTGTCGTTGCCCGAGAGCCAGCAGGCAGGCCACGGGCGCGACGAGGCGCTGCTGGTGGTCGGCGTGACGGGCGATGGCCCGGCAGCGAAAGCAGGCGTGCTCGTCGGCGACGTGCTGCTCGAGCTCGACGGCCATCCAACGTCGTCGCCTGAGCAGCTGCTGGCGCAGTTGTTCAGCACCGGCGTCGGCAGGCAGGTGCCGCTCAAGCTGCTGCGCGGCGGGAAGGTTACCGATCTGACGGTGACCATCGGCGAGCGCCCTGTCCACTGAATGCGAGTGCTGCTGGTCGGCTCACCGTCGGATCGTGCGCGGCTGCGGGCGCAGCTGAACGGCTCGCTCGAGATCGCGGGTGAGTTCGCCACGCTCGCCGCCGCGCGCGCGGCCGACACGGGTGTCGACGCTGTGCTCGTTGCCGACGATGCATTGCGTTCAACCGCCGCGACGCACGACGAGGAAAGCGGCTTCGACGAGCCGCTGACCAGCCGCGAGGTACAGGTGCTGGAACTGCTCGCCGAAGGGCTGCCGAACAAGGCGATCGCGGCGCGGCTCGGCATCAGCGACCAGACGGTGAAGTTTCACGTCGTCTCGATCGCGGGCAAGCTCGGCGCCGCCAACCGCACCGACGCCGTCCGCCGCGCCGTGCGCCGCGGGCTGATCACCCTGTGATTGCCGCTGCCTGAAGGCGAACGAAGAACGCAGAACGACAGCCGCATCCTATCGCACGACCGGAATCGTGACGTTCGACGGGTACTGCGCCGAGCGATAGATGCGGTGCGTCGCCTTCTGGAAATCCGATTCCTTCGCATCGAAGATGTTCGGCACCGCCGTCTGCGGGTTGCGGTCGATGATCGGGAACCAGCTGCTCTGCACCTGCACCATGATCCGGTGCCCCTTGAGGAAGGTGTAGTTCTGCGTGTGCAGGCTGAACGCGTATTCGAGGATCGCGTTCGGCGTGATCGCCTCCGGCTTCTCGCCGCTCTGCCGATAGCGCCCGCGGAACACCTCGTTCGACACCATCAGCTGGATAGCCGGCGAGATCCCAGTTCTCCGGATGGTGCTCCGGATAGACGTCGATCAGCTTCACGACCCAGTCGGCGTCGCTCCCGGTGGTCGACGCAAACAGGTGCGCCATCACTTCGCCGGCGATGGTGACGTTCGCCTCGAGCGGCGGCGTCTTCCAGCTGACGACGTCCGCGCGATCGTCGACGAATCGCTGATCCTCGACCAGCCAGGTGGACCACTTCGAGCCGCCTGGAAAGTAGGTCGGCTGAATCGGACGCGGGCGGTACGGGACCGGGAACGCCGGGTCTGAAACGTAGCTGTCGAACGCCTCGGCGCTCTGCGCCGTCGGCCGATCGAAGGTGAGCGCCTTGTCGGCACCGAAATAGGCCGGGCGCGCCTCGGCATTTTTCTTCGGCGGCCATTCGTCCCATCGCCGCCACCGGTTCGACCCCGCCTCGAAGGTGAGCGCCTCCGGCAGATCGAGCTTTCCTTTGTCTTTCAGGAAATACGCGAACCAGGGCGCCTGCACGTCCTCGCGGAAGTACTTGCCGGTCGCGCTGTCGAACGGAATCGCGCCCAGCCGATCGCCCGGTCCGGCCGCCCACCCGCCGTGGCGCCACGGCCCGACCACCAGGTAATTGCTGCTTCGCGGTGTCGTGCTGCTCGAGCGCATCGTAGATCCGGATCGGGCCGTAGAAATCCTCCTGATCCCACCAGCCGGCGACGCTCAGCGTCGGCACCTTCACCGATCGGATGTGCGGGATCATCGTCTGCCGCTTCCAGAATTCGTCGTAGTCCGGATGCGCGACGAAGTCGTTCCAGGTGGGAATCTTGCCGTGCAGGTATTTCGCGTTGACGTTGGCGAGCGGCCCGAGGCGGAGATACCAGCCGAACGTGTCGTAGGAATCGAAGTTGAACTGTTGAACGTCCTTGCCGCTCTCCATCATCGCCGCGTACTCGAAGCCGTAGCTCAGTCGGAACGCGCCGTTGTGGTGGAAGTCGTCGCCGAGCCACATGTCGGCCGGCGACGCCTGCGGCGAGATCGCCTTCAGCGCCGGGTGCGGCTCGAGCGCGCCCATGATCGTCGTCCAGCCGTCGTAGGAGATGCCGAGCATGCCGACGCGGCCGTTGTTGCGCGGCACGTTCTTCAGCAGCCACTCGATCGTGTCGTAGGTGTCGGTGCCTTCGTCGAGCGGCGACGGGTTGCCCGGGCCGCGCGGCGGGCGCTGCATCACGAAGGTGCCTTCGGAGCCGAACTTGCCGCGCAGATCCTGGAAGACGAAGATGTAGCCTTCCTCGGCCAGCGCCTTCAGGTAGGAGACGAAGTTGCCGGCCGAACCCTCGATGCCGTACGGGGTCCGCTTCATGACGAGTCGGCAGCGGCGTGCTCTGGTTCTTCGGCGTGTAGATTTTCGTGTGCAGCTTCACGCCGTCGCGCATCGGGATCATCACGTCGCGGACGGCGAATTGGTCGGCGGTTGGATCGCTCTGAAGGTGAGGGACGGCCGGCGTCAGCACTACCAGCGCGAGCACGACGGTGGCGAGAACCGGGATGCGCCGTGGAGTCGTCATGGCGCGGGATTGTACCCGTACGTGGCGTCCGGCTTGAGCCGGACCCGACGAGGCACCCCTGAAGGGGCGCCCTGCGTACGGACCGACGAGGCACCCCTGAAGCGGCGCCCTACGTACGGACCATCGAGGCGCCCTGAAGTGGCGCCCTACGTACGAGGCGGTCGTTCCGCCGGGACAATCGTCAACTGCCGCCGCTCGGCGCTGCGCAGGATGCTCAGCGGCGCCGACGAGCCGATTCGATCGGCGGTGAGCAGCCGGTGCAGATCGTCGATGCCGGTCACCGCCTGGCCGTCCAGCGCCAGCACCACGTCGCCGTCGCGCAGGCCGGCCTTGGCCGCCGGGCTGTCCTTCTCCACCGACACGACGAACACTCCCGACGACACCGCCAGCTGGTTCGCGCGCGCCACCGCGCGCGGGATCGGCACCGTCTGCCCGCCGACGCCGATGTAGCTGCGGCGGACGCGGCCGTCGCGCAGCAGCCGCAACGCCACGAAGCGCGCCGTGTTGATCGCGATCGCGAAACACAGCCCCTGCGCCTGCGCGATCGTCGCGGTGTTGATGCCGATGACCGCGCCGCTCGTCGTCACCAGCGGCCCGCCCGAGTTGCCCGGGTTCAGCGACGCGTCGGTCTGGATGATGTCGTCCATCAGCCGCCCCGACTGGCCGCGCAGCGAGCGCCCGAGCGCGCTGACCACGCCGGCGGTCACCGAGTGCTGAAATCCGTACGGGTTCCCGATGGCGATCGCCACCTGGCCGACGCGCACCGCGCGCGAGTCGCCGAGCGCCGCCGCACGGCAGCGCTGGTCCGCTCGACGTGTCGGCGCGGACCACCGCGAGATCGGTATCGGCGTCCCGGCCGACGATGTCCGCCGACATCGTGCGGCCGTCCGGCAGCATCACGGTGAGCCGCTTGGCGCGGTCGACGACATGGCAGTTGGTGAGGATGAGGCCGTCAGGCGTGAACACCACGCCCGAGCCGTTGCCCCGATCGCTGTCGATCTTGACGACCGCGGGGCCGACGACGTCCACGGCGTGAATCACGGCGCGGGAGTAGGCGTCGAGCAACTCCGAGTCGTCGAGTTGCGGGATCATGGATCGATGATACGAACGCGTGCCCGGGGTGACACCACCCATCCGGGGGGTTCGCTCGACGTCTCTGAGCGCAGCCCTTAGGGCTGCTCGCGCAGGCCTGAAGGCCTGCCCTACGAAGGCCGACCAGGATGGCTACATCAAGACGTCGTCCTGGGCTTCCAGCCTGGCCCCCGGACGACGCGTCCGGGCTTGGCGTCCGGTGTGCTCGCCGTCCTTCAGCACCCGCACCCCGTTGACCCAGACATGCCGCATCCCGATCGAGTACTGGTGCGGCTGCTCGTAGGTCGCCTTGTCTGCCATCGTCTTCGGATCGAAGACGACGACGTCGGCGAAGTACTCCGGCGCGAGCCGGCCGCGATCCTTGATGCTGCAGCGTCGCCGCCGGCAGCGAGCGTGAGCTTTCGAACCGCTTCTTCGAGCGGGATGACGTGCTCGTCGCGCACGTACTTGCCGAGCAGGCGGGCGAAGTTGCCGTACGACCGCGGGTGCGTGCTGGTCTTGACGAAGACGCCTTCCGGCGCCATCGAGGACGCATCCGATCCGAAGCTGACCCACGGCAGGCGGATCTGCTTCTTGACGTTGTCCTCGGACATCAGGAAATAGACGACCTGGACGCGGCTGCCGTCCTCGACGACGAGATCCATCGCGGTGTCGGGCACCGGCTTGCCGCGCAGGCGCGCGACCTCGGCGAGCGTCTTGCCCGCGTTGCCCCGCAGCGCCTCGTTCTTGAAGCCGACGAGCAGCGTGCCTTCGCCGCCGGCGGCGAGCATCAGGTTCTCCCACGCGTCGGTCGGGGTCGTCATCTCCTTGCGCAGCGCGCTCGCGAACTTTCGGATCCTGCAGCCGCTTCGCCCACTCCTTGTAGCCGCCCTCCTGCACCCACGGCGGCATCGCCGCGTCGAGGCCGGTGGAACCGGCGGTGTAGGTGTACATGTCGGCGGTGATCTCGAGCCCTTCCTTCTGCGCCGCCTCGATCTGCTCGATCGCCTCGTCCAGCTTCGGCCAGTTTTCCTTCCCCGCCGCCTTGAGGTGATAAATCTCGGCGCGGATGTGCGCGTCGCGCGCGATCGTCACCACCTCGTCGATCGCTTCGAGCAGCCGGTTGCCTTCGCTGCGCATGTGCGAGATGTACATGCCGCCCGACGCCGACGCGACCTTGGCGAGCTCGACGAGCTCGTCGGTCTTGGCGAACGTCCCGGGCGTGTAGATCAGCGCCGAGGTCAGCCCCATCGCCCCTTCGTCCATCGCGCGGCGCACGTGACCGCGCATCCGCTCGAGCTCGTCCGGCGATCGGCGCGCGGTTCACGCAGGCCGACCTCGTGCACGCGAACCGTCGCGGCGCTGACAAACGACGCCACGTTCGAGGAGATGCCGCGAGTCACGAGGTGGTCGAGATACTCGCCGAGCGTCGTCCAGGAGACGTCGTATTTGATGTCGCCCTGCCGCTCGGTCTGTTCCTTCTTCATCTCGTCGTTGAGCGGCCCCATCGAGCTCTCGCCGAAGACCTCGAGCGTCACGCCCTGGCGGATGGCGCCCTGCGAGCGGCCGTCGGCGATCAGCGACGTCTCGGAGTGGCTCAGCATGTTGATGAACCCGGGCGCGACGGCGAGTCCGGTTGCGTCCACCTCCTCGCGGCCGCGCGCGGAGCCGAGATCGCCGCGCGCCACGATCCGGTCGCTGTTGATGCCGACGTCCTCGACCACCGCCGCGGCGCCGGTGCCGTCGTAGACGGTGCCGTGCCGGATGACGACGTCGTACTGCGGCGCGGTCGTGCACGCCGTCATCAGCGCGAGCAGGAGCGGGCTGAGTCTCTTCATGCGCATCGGCGGCTTCTCATCATCACGGTCCGCCTGAAGGCGGACACGACACATCAGCTGCGACTGATGACGACTCTAAGGAACCCAGGCCATGCCGTCGGGGCCCTTGCCGGTCGGGATCTTCTTCGTCACCTGCCAGGTCTTGAGGTCGATCACCGCGACGTGGTTGTCGCCGTTCACGGCGACGAATGGCGTGACCGCCGGACGGCGGAATCAGGATGCCTTCCGGCATCTTGCCCAGCGGCAGGCGCTTGATCTCCTTGTGCGCAGCCGCGTCGAGGACGACGAGATCGCCGGCCTCGAGATCCGAGATCAGCGCGAACTTGCCGTCGGGCGTCAGCTTGATCCGGTTCGAGCGCTTGGTGCCGGCGCGTGATCGTCTGCACGACCTTCTTCGACGGCGACGTCGATCACCGAGACGCCGCCGTCGCGCGAGTGCGCGCTCCACAGCTCGCGCCCGTTCGGCGAGAGGTCGAGCCCTTCCGGCCCCTTGCCGACCGGGATCACCGTCTGCGTCCACGTCCCGCCGGCGCCTCCTGGATCATCGAGACGCTGTCGGACGCGATGTTCGACGTGAAGAGCGTGCGCGCGTCCTTCGTCGGCAGCACCATGTGCGTGGCGTTCTGCCCGGTCTCGAACTGCCAGTCGATCTTGTCGGTCGCCGGATCGTAGCGCGCGATCTTCTTGTCGGCTTCGGCGGTGAAGTACAGCTTGCCGTTCGCGAACGCGAGGCCGTGCGGCCGCGACAGCGGCGCGACGTCGATGCGCCGCAGCTCCTTGCCGGACGCGATGTCGATCATCGAGATCGTGTGGCCCGGCGCGGGGCCGGTGCCGTAGTTGCTCGCGAACGCGGTCTTGCCGTCGGTGGACGTGACGAGCTCGTGCGGCCCCTGCGCCGGTCGGGACAGTCGCCAGCACGGCGCCGGACTCCGGGTTGATCACGGTGAAGCGTCGCATCTTCCTTGTTCAGCACGAGGAGCCGCGCGCCCGCGCTGACTGCGCGGAGGTACGACGACAGCCGACGAGCGACGGCGGCGAGGATGAGGCCGGCGTTTCTTTTCATGCGCCGCATTATATGATTCCCGTCCCGATGCCGAGCGCAGAGCTGCAGCAGGACCTGCGCGCCGCGGTCCGCGAGCTTGTGCAAGGCGTTTCCCGACAGCTACTGGCGCGAGCTCGACGCAGGCGCGCGCGTATCCCGAAGCGTTCGTCAAGGCGCTGACCGACGCCGGCTATCTCGCGGCGCTGATTCCGGAGGAGTACGGCGGCGTCGGGCCTCGGCGTCGTCGAGGCGTCGATCATCCTCGAAGAGATCAACCGCAGCGGCGGCAACGCCGGCGCCTGCCACGCGCAGATGTACACGATGGGCACGCTGCTGCGGCACGGCTCGGACGCGCAGAAGCGCGCGTTCCTGCCGGAGATCGCCGAGCGGCGCGCTGCGGCTGCAGGCGTTCGGCGTCACCGAGCCGACGACCGGCTCCGACACGACGCAGCTGAAGACCACGGCCACGCGCAAGGGCGACCACTACATCGTCCGCGGCCAGAAGGTGTGGATCTCGCGCGCCGAGCACTCGGATCTGCTGCTGCTCGTCGTCCGGACGACGCCGATCGAGCAGGTGAAGAAGCGGACCGAAGGGCTGTCGATCCTGCTCGTCGACCTGCGCAAGGCGGTCGGCCACGGCCTGACGATCCGGCCGATCCGCACGATGATGAATCACGCGACGACCGAGCTGTTCTTCGACGATCTCGAGGTGCCGGCCGACGCGCTGGTCGGCGAGGAGGGCAAGGGCTTCCGGTATCTGCTCGACGGCCTGAACGCCGAGCGGATCCTGATCGCGGCCGAGTGCATCGGCGACGGCCGCTGGTTCATCGACGCGGGCGACGCGCTACGCGAACGGAGCGCGTCGTCTTCAACCGCCCGATCGGCCAGAACCAGGGCGTGCAGTTTCCGATCGCGCGGGCGCACGTCAACGTCGAAGCGGCCGACCTGATGCGGATCAAGGCGGCGGAGCTGTTCGACCGCGGCGAGCCGTGCGGCGCCGAAGCGAACATGGCCAAGCTGCTCGCGGCCGACGCATCGTGGGAGGCGGCGAACGTCGCGGTGCAGACGCACGGCGGGTTCGGGTTCGCCGAGGACTACGACATCGAGCGCAAGTTCCGCGAGACGCGCCTCTACCAGGTGGCGCCGATCTCGACCAACCTGATCCTCGCCTACGTCGCCGAGCATGTGCTTGGCCTGCCGCGATCGTATTGACGGCAGCGCGCGTGAAGGGCTGCGCGTAGCCAAGGCTACCGACGCCATGCTTCCTCTGAACGGCATCACCGTCGTCGTCGGTCGAGCAGGCGGTCGCGGCGCCGTTCGCGACGCGGCAGCTCGCCGACCTCGGCGCGCGGGTGATCAAGATCGAGCGGCCCGACGGCGGCGACTTCGCGCGCGGCTACGACACGACGGTCAGCGGCCTCTCGAGCTATTTCGTCTGGCTGAACCGATCGAAGGAATCGCTGACGCTCGATCTGAAGCGGCCGGAGGCCGCCGGCGTGCTCGCTCGCCTGCTCGAGCGCGCCGACGTCTTCGTCCAGAACCTCGCGCCGGGCGCGGCCGATCGGCTGGGCACGTCGGCGGCGGCGCTGCGCGAACGGCATCCGCGGCTGATCGTCTGCAACGTGTCCGGCTACGGCGTCGACGGCCCCTATTCGCAGAAGAAAGCGTACGACCTGCTGGTGCAGAGCGAGGTCGGGCTGGTTTCGATCACCGGCACCGAAGCCGCGCCGGCAAAGGCGGGCATCTCGGTCGCCGACATCGCCGCCGGCATGTATGCCTACTCGGGCATCCTCACGGCGCTCTTCGCGCGCGACGACGACCGGACGCGGCACATCGATCGACGTCTCGCTGTTCGACGCGCTCGACCGAATGGATGGCGCAGCCGGCGCTGTTCGCCGCCTACGGCGGCACGCCTCCGCCGCGCGCCGGCGCGAACCACGCCTCGATCGCGCCGTACGGGCCGTTTCGTGCCGGCGATGGCGGCGCAGATCACCTCGGCATCCAGAACGCGCGCGAGTGGGCGGCGTTCTGCGCCGACGTGCTGCGGCAGCCCGGAGCTCGCGACGACGAGCGCTTCGCGCACCAACCCGCTGCGCGTGCGCAATCGTCAGGCGCTGCACGACGCGATCGAGTCGGCGTTTGCCCCGCTGTCGACGGCCGAGGTCATCGAGCGGCTCGAGTCGGCCGCGCATCGCCTGGGCGCGGATGAACTCGGTCGCCGAGTTCCTGGCGCATCCGCAGCTCGCCGGCCGCGATCGCTGGCGCGACATCGACTCGCCCGCCGGGCCGCTTCGCGTCACGATGCCACCGGTGCAGATGGACGATGTCGAGCCGGCGATGGGCGACGTGCCGGCGCTCGGCCAGCACACCGACGCAATTCTCGACGAGCTCGGCGTCGCGCGCGACACGGTGGCCGCGTGGCGCCGGCAGGGAGTGATCTGATGGCAGTCAAGCAGGGATGGACCGGCCGCGTGTTCGAGGACTTCACGGTCGGCGACATCTACGAGCATCCGCTCGGGCGCACGATCCTCGACGCCGACAACATCTGGTTCACGTGCCTGACGATGAACACCAACCCGATTCATTTCGACGGCGAGTACGCGGCGCAGACCGAGTTCAAGCGGCGGCTGGTCAACTCGTGCTTCACGCTCTCGCTGGTCACCGGGCAGTCGGTGACCGACCTGACGATGAACGGCGTCGCCAACCTCGGGTGGGACGAGGTGCGGCTGCCGCACCCGGTGTTCGAAGGCGACACGATCTATTCGCGCAGCGAGGTGCTCGAAGTGCGCGAGTCGAAGTCGCGCCCGAAGGTCGGGCATCGTCCGCGTCAAGACGACCGGCGTCAATCAGGACAGGACGCCGGTGATCGAGTTCACGCGCACGTTCATGATCTGGAAGCGAGGGCACGTCCCGATGCGGCGGCCCTGAAGCGCCGCCCTACATGTAGGCCGCCCCTTCAGGGCGCGGATTCGAGAGCCGCGCGGTCACGATCCGCACGTCGGCGATGCTCTCAATCCCGCGCAGCGCCGCGAGCGCCTCGCCGGCCGCGCTCTCTGACAGCGTCTCCCGCGCGCACGACAGGAACTTCGTCGCCAGCTCGTCGTCGCTCGCCGGACGCTCGTGGATAGCCGCGCGCGCCGTTGGCGCACGCGGTCAGCACGCGGCCGTCGCGCAGCCGGACGGTGACCCGCGCCTGCGTCAGCGCCGGCGCTGACGCGTCGAGCGACGGATCGACGCGCATCGTCACGCGCGCCTGCATCGCGAGGATGCGCCGGATCGCCGATGAGCGCCGCCTCGAACGTCTCGAGGCCGACGCGGCCGTCGCACGACCGCCGCCGCGGCGCAGAACGGCATGCTGAACTTGCCTTCGAGGCCGCTCGACGGGCGGTCGTAGATCAGAATCGTCGGCACGATCGGATCGACGCCGACCTCGATCGCCTCGACGTCGTCGCTGGAGAAACCGTTCGCGCCGCCTCAGGTCGAGGAGCGCGTCGAGCGTCGGGTGCGTGCCGGCGCACGACGGATACAGCTTGACGGTGATGCCGGTGTCGAGGATCTCCCACCGCTCGCCGAGATCGGCGGCGGCGTGCTCGAGCGTCGGCTGCTCGCTGTCCATCGCCGCGAGAAATCCCTGCGGGCCCTCGATCGCCGCCGCGCTCGCGGTCATCCCGGCTTGCGCCAGCTGCGCCGCCAGCACGCCGTTGCGCGCGGCCAGCCCCGCGTGCAGCGGCTTCACCATCGTGCCGAAGTTCTCCTTGAGGCCGGACGCTTCCGACGCCGCGATCGCGAGCGCGTGGCCGGTCTGGCCGCGCGTCGAGCCCGAGCAGCCGCGACGCCGCCGCGGCGGCGCCGATCGTGCCGAGCGTCGACGGTGCAGTGCCAGCCGCGCTGATAGTGCCGCGGGTTCATCGACGCGCCCCAGCCGCCCTTCGAGCTCGAAGCCGACGACGTAGGCGTCGAGCAGCGCGCGCGCCGGACGCCCCGGCGGCTCGGCCGCCGCAAGCGCCGGCCGACACGAGCGGCGCGCTCGGATGCGCGAGCGACACGAAGCACATGTCGTCGTAGTCGAGCGCGTGCGCGGCGGTGCCGTTGGCCAGCGCCGCGTTCGCCGGCGCTGGCGCGCGAGGGCCGTGCCGAGCACGCGGCACGGCCCGCTGCCCTCCTGTTCGATCGACGCGCTGGACGATGCGCGCGGCCGGCTGGCTCGCGCCGGCCAGCGTGACGCCGACCGTGTCGAGCAATGCGCGTGCGGCGGTGGCGCGGGCCTCGGGCGGCGGCGTGGCCGTTACGACGAAATCGCGCGAGCTTCATGGTTGCGACTGCGGCAGCGGCTGGCCGAAGGTGGCCGGCTCCGGATTGCCGATCGCCGCCATGAAGCGCTGCTTGATGAACACGCAGTCGAGCGGCGGCTTCGCGGTCGGCGCCGACTCCGCGACCTTGGCGACGACAACCGAGCGGTCCGCCGGACGTCGGGCCGAGTTCAGCGCTGTCAGTTCGTCCACGGTACGCACGGTCGCCGTCCGCGCAACGCCCATCGCGCGCGCCGCGGCGTCGAGGTCGGCGCCGTGCGCGGTCGGCGTCTCCTGGCCGCCGGTCGTCGCGTACTCCTCGTTGTCCATCACCACGAGCACGAGGTTGGCCGGCTGGAGCAGGCCGATCGTCGCCAGCGATCCGAGGTTCATCAGCAGCGAGCCGTCGCCGTCGAGGACGAAGACGCGCAGGTCGGGCCGCGCCAGCGCGAGCCCGAGGCCGATCGACGAGGCGAGCCCCATGCTGCCCCAGGTGTAGAAATTCTGCCGGCCGGTCGCCGGCGGCAAAGAGATCGTACGCCGGATGCCCCAGGCTGGCGACGATCGGCGCGTCGCCGCCGCCAGCTCACGACGATCGCATCGCGTCGAGGCTGTCGATGCGGCTCTCACTGGATGCCGTCGCGTCACCGGTCGACCCGGCGCGGCAGCAGGCACGCGCCCAGCCGGCGCGTGCCGAACGCCGTCTTCCCGGCCAGCCGCACGGTCTCGGCCGCTGCATCCGCGCGATTCGACGGTCGCGTGCGGCACGTCGATCGCCTCGAAGATCGAGCGCACCGCGCGCCCCATCGGCACCTGCGCCGCGTTCCACTCGCCCTGCGTCGCCGCGCATGCTGACGATGATCAGCACCGGAATCTGATACGGCAGCAGCAGCGACGTCAGCGCGTTCAGCGAGTTGCCGAGCCCGCTCGACTGCAGCATCACGGTCGGCAGCCGCCCGCCGAGATACAGCCCGGCGGCGATCCCGAACGCCTCCTCTTCGCGCGTCGCGAGCTGCAGGCGGATGTCGCGATACCGCTCCTCGAACTCGCGCAGCACGTGCGACAGCGGGTTGTCGGGCACGTAGACGACGTCGCGGCTGCCGGCGGCGTGGACGCCCTCGCACACGCCCGCGGCCCACACAGGCGTCTTCATTCCTCGCCCAGCATCCGCGCCGAGCGCAGCCAGAGCCCGCCGTCGACGACCAGCGTGACGCCGTTCACGTAGGAGGCAGCGTCCGACGCACAGATAGAGCGCCGCGTTCGCGATGTCGTCCACCGTCCCCATCCGCCCGAGCGGGCATGGTGCGCAGCAAGCTCGCGCGCGATTTCTCGCTGGTCAGCCGCGCGCACGCCTTCGGTGCCTTCGATCGGACCGGGCGCGATGCCGTTGACGCGGATGCCGTGCGGTCCCCACTCGCACGGCGAGCGTCCGCGTCAGCGAGTCGACGCCCGCCTTCGCCGCCGACGCGTGCGCCTGCCCTATCGTGCCGAGGTACGGCAGCGTCGCGCTGATGTTGAGCACCGATCCGCCCTGCGCCTTGAGATGCGGGAAGGCCGCGCGCGACACGTTGAACGTGCCCTTCAGATCGATGTCGACGACCGTGCCGAAGCCGTTCGGCGAGAGGTTCTCGGCGAGGCAGATGAAGTTGCCCGCCGCGCCGTTGACGACGATGTCGAGCCGCCCCAGCTCGGAAACGGCGGTCGAGATCGCGGTCGTTGACGGCCGCCGGATCGCGCACGTCGGCGGCCATCGCGACCGCGCGCACGCCGATCGCGCGCAGCTCGTCGCGTGTCGGTTCGAGATGCTCGAGCTTGCGGCTGGTGATCGCGACGTCGCAGCCATGCCGCGGCGAACGCGAGCGCGATGCCGCGGCAGATGCCGGTGCCGCCGCCGGTGATCAGCGCAACGCGGTTTTCGAGCAGGGTAGGTTGAAACACGCCGTCATCATACCCGCGACTTCAGATCGGCCAGGACTTCGGCGGTGTGCTCGCCGAGCGCGGGCGGCGGCAGCCGCACTTCGGCCGGCGTGCGCGACAGCCGGACGACCGGCGCGAGCGTCTCGATCCGGCCCATCTGCGGATGCTGCTGCGCCAGCACGATCTCGCGCGCGGCCACCTGCGGATGATCGATCGCTTCGCCGATCGATCGGACGCGGCCGCACGGCACGTTGCGCGCCTGCAGACGCTCGACCAGCTCCTGCACGGTGAACTGCTGGAAGACTTCTTCGATCGCCTGCTTCAGCGCCTGGCGGTTCTGCGACGCGCAGCGTGTTGGTGGCAAACCGCGGATCGTCGCGCAGCTCCGGACGACCGATCGCGTCGCAGAATCGCACCCACAGCCCCGGGTTCGCGACCGCGACGATGATCAACCCGTCCTTGGCGCGCAGCGGCTCGTAGGGAGCGATATTCAGGTGATCGTTGCCGACGCGCGTCGGATCGTTGCCGGTCGCGAGCAGCACCGACATCGGCAGCCGCATCACCGACAGCATCGATTCGAACAGCGAGATGTCGACGTGCTGGCCGAGGCCGCTCGTCTGGCGATCGGTCAGCGCCAGCAGGATCCCCTGCACCGCGTAGAGGCCCGCGAGGTAGTCGGTGATCGCGACGCCGACGCGGGTCGGCGAGCTGTCGGGAAAGCCGGTCATGTCCATGATCCCGGCCTCGCCCTGGATCACTGCGTCGTAGCCGGGCAGCGGCGCGGCGGGACCGGTCTGGCCGTAGCCGGAGATCGAGCAGTAGATGAGCCGCGGGTTGAGCTTCGCCGTCGTCTGGTAATCGAATCCGAGCTCGGCGAGGCTGCCGGGCCGGAAGTTCTCGATCAGCACATCCGCCGTTTCGATCAGGCGGCGCAGCGCGTCGGCGCCGTCGGGCGACTTCAGATCGAGCGCGACGCTTTTCTTGCTGCGGTTGAGCGCGAGAAAGAAGCTGCCCGTCCCCTCGATGAACGGCGCCCACGCGCGCGAATCGTCGCCGTGCTTCGGCTCCTCGATCTTCAGCACCTCGGCGCCCATGTCGCCGAGCATCATCGTGCAGAAAGGGCCGGCGACGACCCGCGTCAAGTCGATCACCCGCAGCCCATCGAGTGGCGCCATGCCGCAAGTTTACCTGATAGAACACGGGCAATCAGATCACGTCGCGCGCTGCTGGATCATTTGACGGTTGGTACTCGACACAGAGGACACAGAGGACACAAAGCAAAGAAAGGCTCAGTACACATTCTTCAGTCGATGTGCGCTGGTGGCTGGAACGTTGTAAGAGCTGTCACTTAGCCGGGACTACACGGCAGGATTTTGTGTCCTTTGTGTTCAGTATTAAGGGAATCGATCACATGCGCTGGTACACGTGCAACGTTCGAGTGGTATCTGCGCAGCACCAGTACATCGCGGAAACAAAAGAAGAGGTGATTTCTCTTCTGTCACATCCAGCGGAAATATCGCTGCAGCCACGCGCGCACACGAGGCGTCAGGCGCGTGCGGCGATACGCATCGGCCGCGGTGCGAAATGCGTTGGTTGTCGTCGGATACGGGAAGATCGTCGCGCCGAGGTCGTCGAGGCTGGCGCCGCGCCGCAGGGCATATGCCGCCACGCCGATCATATCGCCGGCGCGCGGCGCGACCACGGTGCAGCCGAGCATCCGGCCGCGGTTGTGATGAACGCGCACGAACCCGTCGCGCTCCTCGTCGACTACCGCGCGATCCACGTCGTCGAGCGGAACGGTGACGGTCTCGACGCCGCTGCCCTGCCGGCGCGCAGCCTCCGCAGACAGGCCGACGTGCGCCAGCTCGGGATCGGTGTAGGTGCACCAGGGAATCACCAGCGCGCTGACGCGCGACCGGCCGAAGAAGAGCGCGTTCTGAATCACGATCCGCGCCGCAGCATCGGCGGCATGCGTGAACTTGAACGGCGAGCAGACATCGCCGGCGGCGAAGATGCGCGGGTTCGACGTGCGCAGCCGATCGTCGACGGTGACACCGGCCTTGTCGGCCGCGACGCCGGCAGCCGGGAGGTCGAGCCGCTCGATGTTCGGCGTGCGGCCAACTGCCACCAGAAGCTGATCGCACTCGATTTCTCGAGCGCCGCGATCGAGCCGCACGACGATGCGTTCGCTCCCGTGTCGAACCTCGGTGACGCCCGCCTGGAGCACGAGCGATACCCCGTCGGCTGCAAGGGCCCTCGCAACAATCGCCGCCGCGTCAGGATCCTCCTGCGGCAGCACCTGCGCCGCCTGATCGATGAGCGTGACGGCGGAGCCGAGCCGCGCGAACGCCTGCGCCAGCTCGCAGCCAATCGGGCCCGCGCCGATGACGGCGAGCCGGCGCGGCCGTTCGTTCAACGCGAAGATGGTCTCGTTGGTCAGATACGGCACCGCCGTCAATCCCGGAATCGGCGGGATGGCGGGACGTCCGCCGGTCGCGATCACCGCCCGCTTGAACCGCAGCGTGCGGCCGCCGACCTCGAGCGTCGACGCGGACGTGAACCGTCCGTCGCCGAAGTAGACGTCGACGCCGGCCGAGCGAAGGCGCGCGGCCGAATCGTGCGGGCTGATGTCGGCGCGGCGCTCGCGCATGCGCCGCATCACCGCGGCGAAGTCGGCCTCGACGCCGGCAACGCGAACGCCTACGGCCTCCGCACGCCTTGCATCGGCAGCGGCCCGCGCCGAGCGCAGGATCGCTTTCGACGGCACGCAGCCGGTCACCAGGCAGTCGCCGCCGAGCATCTCCCGCTCGACGAGCGCGACCCGCGCGCCGAGCCCGGCCGCGCCCATCGCGCTGACCAGCCCCGCCGTGCCGCCGCCGACGACGACGAGGTGATAACGGGCTCGCGGCTCGGGATTGACCCAGTCTGGCGGATGAACGTGCGAGCGCAGACGCTCGTCGGCGGCGTCAGCGGGCATGCACGGCTCGCCCAACGGCATGGATGCCGCCGAGCGAGAATTCGGCGATGTGCTCGGCCACCTCGTCGAGGCGCGCGGAGGTCGGCGTGAACGGGAAGCCCAGGCGCGAGGCGATCGGGTTGGGCACGTAGGCGAGCGACTGCGCGTGCACGCTGGCGACGCACCGCAGCACCCGCGGATCGGAGACCGGGCAGCGGAGAATCTCGGCCACCAGCGTCGAGAGGTATTCGACCCGCGGCCGCACCCCCTGCTCGACCAGCGCATCGAACGCCGGCGTCGGGTCGTGCATCTCGTGATGAATCAGCTTGTGCACCGAGTCGTGGCCCGACCCGAGCAGGCGCTGGTTGAAGATCGCAATCCAGCGGCGCAGCTGTTCCTCGGCCGGCTGCCCCGCGCCCGCCTGCCGCGCGGCATCGGTCGTCGCGCGCATGACGTCGATCGCCGCCTGCAGCACCTCGCGATACAGCCCGAGCTTGTCGCCGAAGTGATAGTTCACGGCCGCGACGTTGGCGTGCGCGGCGCGGCACACTTCGCGAATCGTCACCTTCCGGAACCCGCGGTCGGCGAACAGCCGCTCGGCCACCTTCAGCAGCCGATCGCGCGTCGCATCGTCGGCGCGGTTGACGCTGCGAGCAGCCGCCGTGCGTCCCTTCGCATGCGCCTTCATAGCGTGCGCTTGAAGAGCGCGGTCGCGGCCGACATGGCGACCACCGAGAAGATCATCAGGAAGGTCAGGTCGCCGGCGATCGCGCCGAAGCCGGTGTTCTTCAGCAGCAGGCACTTCAGCGCGTGTACCGCGTAGGTGAACGGATCGGCCACCGCGATCGCCTGCATCCAGCCTGGAAACCCCTGCTGCGGGTAGACCGCACCGCTCGGGAAGTAGAGCACCGTGTTCAGCACGCCGAACACGGCACGCGGCAGCAGCGGATCGGTGACGCGCACCATCAGCAGGAACATCAGGCTGATGAGCGCGAACGCGGTCACGACGACGACCACGAACAGCCGCAGCAGCCGCATCGGGTCGAACGCGTCCGGGATGCCGGCGATGATCGAGCCGATGATGATCAGGAACATCCCGGCGACCACCGCCTTGATGGTGCCGGAGATGTTGAAGCCGGCGATCAGCTCCAGCTTGCGGATCGGCGTGACCAGATACCCTTCGTGCAGCCCGCGCGCCTTGTCGTCGATGAAGATGATGCCGCCGCCGATCATCACCATCATGAAGATCGACATCACCACCGAGCCGGGCAGCAGGTACTGCACATACGGCACGTAGGGATAGATCTCGACGACGTCCAGCGACGCGGCGCCCGGGATGCGTGCGGTCGTCTCCGGCTGGTTGTAGGCGGCGAGCAGGCCGCCGAGCGTGCCCGCGAGCGCCACCGAGACGAAGCCGTCCGTGTTGTCCTCGATCAGGGCGACGCGCGGATCGTTCTTGGTCAGCACGCGCCGCGAGAACTCGGGCGGAATCGTCAGCACGCCGTTGACGCGGCCGTTGCGCAAATCGGAGATCGCTTCCCCCTGATCGGCGTAGTCGACCGTGTCGATCGTGCGCGCGCCAGAGGATGCGGCCGAGGCGAGCTCGCGCACCTTGATGGCCGGCAGACCGTGATCCTGATCGACGATCGCCACCTTGAGGTGCTTGACGTTGCCGCCGAAGGCGTAGCCGAGGATGACGAGCTGCACGATCGGCATCACCATCGACATGGCGATCAGCACCGGGCTTCGCCGGAAGCGCCGCAGCTCGCGTTCGATGATCGCCCAGGTTCGGCCCATAAAACGTCTATCGCTCGAGGTTCTTGGTTCTTGGTGCTAGGTTCTGCGTTCGCTCTCGGTTCTTGGTTCTCGGTTCTTGGTTCTTGGTTCTAATTCTTAATTCTTAATTCCTACTTCTTAATTCTGACTTCTACGCTCTCCTCATCATCGGCCCGCGCTCGAGCGGGTTGGCTTCCTGCAGCGCGTCGCGCAGCGCCCGGCCGGCGTAGTGCACGAACACGTCGTCGAGCGTGGTGCTCTGCACCGAGAGTGATTGCACGGCGATGCCAGCCTGTGCGGCCGCCTCCATCACCGCCATCGTCGTCGCTGGTCCTTGAGTGGTCGCGATTCGGAAGATGTGGTCTTCGCCGGCGACGCTCTCGACATACGGCAGCCCTTGGAGCACCTGCGCCCAGCCAGGAGGCGGCGTCGAGAAGCTGACCTCGAGCGTGTTCCGGCCGGGAATCGAGGCTTTGAGCTTGATCGGCGAGTCGAGCGCCTTCAGATCGCCGTGATCGACGATCGCGATTCGGTCGCAGAGCTTGTCGGCCTCGTCCATGTAGTGCGTGGTGATCAGGATCGTGAGGTCGCGCTCCCGCTTGATCTTTTCGAGCATTTCCCACACCGCCACGCGCGAGACCGGATCGAGCCCGGTGGTCGGCTCATCCAGGAAGAAGATGCGCGGCTCGTGCACCAGGCCGCGCGCGATCTCCACGCGGCGGCGCATACCGCCCGAGAGGTTCTTGACCTGTGCCTGGCGCCACTGCGTCAGTTCGACGGCGGCCAGCAATTCAGCGATGAGCCGTTCGCGCTTTGGCCGCGGCACGCCGTACAGCTTGGCGAAGATGAGCAGGTTCTCCTCGACGCTCAGCTCGAGATCGCTCGTCATCGCCTGCGGGATGACGCCGATCGCCCGGCGGACGCCGTCGGACTGCTTCACGATGTCGCAGCCGTTGACGAGCGCGGTACCCGCCGTCGGCGGCAGCAGCGTCACCAGCATCCGGATGAGTGTCGACTTCCCGGCACCGTTCGGCCCGAGCAGGCCGAAGATCTCGCCGGCCTCGACCGTGAAGCTGATGCCGTTGACGGCGGTGAAGTCGCCGAACTTCTTGACGATGCTGCGAACGTCGATCGCGTTCATCTGATAACGGCGGCCCTAAAGGGCCGCCCTACGCAAGCACCTGCACCCTGCACCGTGCACCCTGCACCTTGCACCTTGCACCGTGCACCTTGCACCGTGCACCCTGCCGCGATCTCCGGTGTCACGAGAGCGGCAGAACTACGTAAGCCGTCATCCCGACCGCGAGGCGGCGATCCCGGTTGTCCACACGCAGGCGAACCTCGAACGTCTTGATGTCGCGCTTCGTCCGGCTGACGTCGCGCTGGGTCGCAAACGAGGCATCCACGCCGCGGTAGAACACCTTGCCCTGCAGCTCGGCGCCGGAGGGCAGGCGGACCGTCATCGTGTCGCCGATCCGCACACGGTCGATATAGCTCTCCTCGACGTCGGCGCGCACCCACAGATCGTCGGGGTTGATCAGGGTGACGATCGGCTGCCCCGGGTTGACGACCTCACCGACGCGCGCAGCGCGGACGTCGACGATGCCGTCAATCGGCGCGTGGATCTCGGTATAGCGCAGCCGCACGTCTGCCTTGGTGCGCTGCGCCGACGCCGCCGCCTGCATGTGCTCCTGCGTCTGCACCTGGCTGCGGCGAACGAGCACCTGCTCGGCATTCGATCGCGCGAGCGCGACCGTGGCGCGCTGCGCCTCGACCTGCTTTCTCAGCGCGTCGAGCTTCGCTTGAGCCGAGGTCAGCGCGATCCGCGCCTGGTCCATTTCCTGCGGCGACACGACGCCCTGCTGCGCGAGATTCTGGGTACGCGAGTTGGTCAGGCGTGCGGCCTCGACGTCGGCCACGGCGGCGTCGACCTGCGCCTCTGTCGACTCCAGGGTCGATTCGGCCTGCCGGATTTGATCCGCGGTCAGGCGCTGCTGGTAGCGCAGCGCCGCTTCCGATTCGCGCACCTGCGACGACATCCCTTCGACGTTCTGGGCGAAGTACGCGGTGTCGGCTCTCAGCTCCTCCGGCGCGATCACCGCGAGCAGCTGATCCTTTTTCACCAGGTCGCCCTCGCCCGCGTGCAGCTCGCCGATGCGGCCGCTGATCTGGGCGCTGACGATGACGTCGTTGGTCGTGACGATGCCGGTCAGTACGAGCGGCGCCGCGCCGAGGCGCCGATAGCCGTAGAGCGCGGCGACGGCGAGGAGGAGCACGACGACAAGGGTGGCAAGTTTCCGCAGCATGTCGGGTCAAACGTTTGTATAAAACAAGTGTTTGAACTTTGTCAACTCAAAACCGGGTGGCCGCCGACGGGTGGACGCCGTCCCGCGGCGCGCCGACGGACCGGTATACTTGTCGGGTTTTGCTTCGGGATCTTCCGCCGCGCGCGCGCTGGTACATCCTCTTCGTCATCTCGCTCGGCGTGTTCACGTTTTTCGCGCTGGTCGCGCGCGCGCAGTTCACGCCGGTGCTGCCGCTGGTCCTCCTGATCCTGCTGTCGTCGCTCACCTCGGCGTTCAAGATTCAGTTTCCGATCGCCAGCGGCTCCAACATGTCGGTGTCCTACGTCGTCGACATCGCGGCGCTGATCCTGCGCGGGCCGCACACGGCGATGATCGTCGCCGCCGCCAGCGGCTGGAGCCAGACGACGATCAATTCGCGGACGCCGAATCCGCTCTATCGGACGCTGTTCAACATGGCGATCCTGCTGCTCACCGTGCAGGCCGCCGGACAAGTGTTCGTCCGTCTTGGCGGCGCGCCCGACGCCGAGCCGGCAGCGCTGATCATGCCGATCGCCGGCATGGCGCTCACCTACTTCTTCGCCAACACGATCCCGATTGCGCTGGCGATAGCGTTCACGACGCAGCAGAGCGCGTGGCGGATCTGGAAGACGGACTTCGTCTCGAGCGCCCCGAGCTATCTGCTGGGCGCGGCCGCGGCCGGGGTCGTGATCAAGGTGACGGAGAGCTCGGGCTACTGGCTGACGCTGCTGCTCACCGCGGCGCCGCTCTACCTGACCTACAAGATGTATCGCGGCGGCCGCGAGAGCGAGGCGCGCCAGGGGGCGATTCTCGAGGCGGCGCAGGACGCGATCATCACGATGGATCAGCAGCTGAACATCCGCGAGTTCAACCCGGCCGCCGAGCAGATGTTCGGCTACGCCCGGATCGACATCCTCGGGCGAAACGTCGAGCTGCTGCTGCCGGCGCCCGAGCGTGAACAGCACCTGAAGGTGCTCAACGAATACATGACGACCGGGCGCGGCGCGCTGGCCGGCCGTCAGCTCGAGCTGCGCGGGCAGCGCGCCGACGGCACCGACTTCCCGCTCGAGTTGACGGTGGCGCGGATCGGCGCCGACAGCCGGGCCGTGATCACCGGGTTCTTCCGCGACATCACCGAGCGGCGGGCGCTCGAGGAACAGCTGCGCCAGTCGCAGAAGCTCGAAGCGATCGGCCGCCTCGCCGGCGGCGTCGCGCACGACTTCAACAACATCCTGATGAGCATCATGGGCGCGGCCGATCTGCTCCTGATGCAGCTCGCGCCGGACGACAGCGCGCGCGACGAGGCGTCGGAGATCAAGCAGTCGGTCGATCGCGGCGCCGGGCTGACGCGGCAGCTGCTGGCCTTCAGCCGCCGCCAGGCGACGCGCTCGCGGCTGTTCGCGCTCGGCGACGTCGTGCGCGGCATGGACACGATGCTGCGCCGGCTGATCGGGCCGGAGGTCGAGTTCGAGATCGTCTCGTCGCAGCAGCCGCTGACGATTCACGCCGACTCGGGGCAGGTCGAGCAGGTCGTGCTGAACCTGGTGGTGAACGCGCGCGACGCGATGCCCAACGGCGGGCGCGTCACCGTGCGCGTGGACGAGGTCGAACTGGACGAGACCGCGGCCGGGGCATTCGTCGAGGGGAAACCGGGGATGTACGCGCGGCTGAGCGTCGCCGACACGGGGCACGGCATCGACGAGGCGACGCGCGCGAAGCTGTTCGAGCCCTTCTTCACGACGAAGGAGCAAGGCAAAGGGACCGGCCTCGGCCTGTCGATCGTCTACGGCATCGTCCGGCAGAGCGGCGGCTACATCACCGTCGTCAGCGAACCCGGGCGCGGCGCGACGTTTCTGATCTATTTTCCGATCGCGGCCGTGCCGCAACCGGCGCCGGTCTAGAACCTATCCGCCGGCGCGGCGCGCGCGGCCGCGCGCTTTCGAGCGTCCGGCGAGCTCGTCAACCATCCGCCGCTCCGGCTCCGGCCGCTCACGCAGATAACAATCGATCGCGTCGGTGATGATCCGCCACTGCGGTTTCGACGCAATCAGGCTGAGCGCCTGCAGCTTGGCCTTCACTTCGCCGGGCAGGCGGATGCTCAGCTGCGGATAGTCCTTCACTTTCTCGCCGTGGCGCGCACCGGCGGGCGGGCGGCCAATGCGACGGCGTTCTTTCGCGGCTTTCGGTGTCATGGGCGCGAGTTGCGACGCAGAAAAAAAGATCGTTCTGCCTATTGCTGTGTTTGTGCTACCAACAACTAGCTGTATAATCCCGCCGTTCCGGATTGTCTTTGAATGGCGAAGACGCGGGCCAGACGAGTGCGAGTGCGAGCGACGACGCGGCCACAGCCAAAAGCGGGTCCGGGACGCCCGCCAGTTCACAACGAAACCTGGTCGAAAGTGTCGGTGGTCCTCTTCGACCGCCAGATTCACCACCTCGATCATCTTGCCATCGAGATCCGCGGCAAGAGCGGCAAGGTGCTGAACCGCGCCGAAATCATCCGCGCACTCATCGACGGCTTGATCGACAGCGGCATGGACATCACCGCGGCCGCCACCGAAGCCGACCTGCGCGCGCGGATCGCGCGTCGTCTCGGCTCGCCGTATCGCTGAGCGCGCTGCATTTTACCCTTACCCTTAATTAGTTCCATCCCTTTTTTTCGACGCGGCGCTTCGCTGCGCGCCCGCCGTATTGAATCCGGACGCCGCCGCGCGATCGGCGAGGACGCTGGATGACAAATCTGGTATGGTCTGCAGAGTGCCAGTGATGTGTCCGGCGTGCCATGCGTCGACGCATCGTTCGCGCTCGCGATCGTGGATGGAGCGCGTGCGCCGGCAGGTCACCGGCCGCGCGCCGTTCCGGTGCAGCGCGTGCGGCTGGCGCGGCTGGCGTGTGGAGCCCGGTGAACCGGTGGACGGCCCGCGCGAAGTGCACCGGGCGTTGACCGAAGCGGAGCTCGAGCGCCTCGAGCCCGACAAATCCGAAGGAGACGACACGTGACGGATCAGGAGCGTCAGAAGGCCGAAGAGATGATCAGCCGACTGGAGTTGTCGGTTGGCCAGGTGTTCCCGCGCGACGGCGGCAATGCCGCGCTGATCGCATCGATGATCCAGACGCTCAACGGCCTGCGCAGCCTGCTCGGCCTCGTCCGCCCGCATTGACGCCCACGCGCCCACCGCGCTCGCCTCCTGAATTCGCGACGCGGCCTCGCACGCATCCTCCGCGCACAGCGTCCGCAGGAGCATGGCGTGCTGCGCGGTAACGTAGCCTTTCATGCACGTAGTGTCCGGCTTTAGCCGGACCGTGACGGGTCCCGCCTGAAGGCGGACACTCCGTGCAAATGAAAATTGCTGTAAGGCCTGCGCTACGCGAGGTCGGCGCACATCGTCGATGGGGAATCCGTGGCGCAGCGAGGCTGACAAAGTCTGGCGAGCCCGGCCATTGTCAACGCCCGGTCGCGAGTTCGGCGCCGATTTGGTCCGAGTCAGCGACGTGAAAGCCGACAGTCAACGCCAAGGTCAGCAGCAGCAATGCTGCTGCTGAGATGTAGGGCATCGATTCGCCGAAGTGCTGCAGCGACGCGTTGCCCCAGATCGGCCCAATCGTGCGCCCGAGGCTTTCGACCGCGCTCGCGCTCCCCTGCACGCGCCCCTGCTCGTCACCGCGCGCCACCAGACTGACCAGGCTCGACATCGTCGGGTGCCCGAACCCGATGCCGATGGCCAGCGGCACGAGCGCGAGCGCAAACATCGGCACGGTGTGCGCCATCGCGACCGCGATCAGCCCGACGGCGCCGAAGCCGAGCCCGACGAGGAACGTCGGCTTGTCGCCCAGGCGATGGACGACGTGGCGGATGAAGCCGCCCTGGATGATCGCGCCGAGCAGGCCGAACGCGGCGAAGAGGTAACCGGTCTGCACCGGGCCGAACTGGAACCGGTTGGCGGCGAACAGCGACAGCGTCGTCTGGAAGATCGCGAACGCGAGCCAGTACAGGAAGTCGATCGCGAGGACGCGGCGGATGCGCGGACGATGCAGGAGCGCCGGCAGCGACCGGAGCGGGTTGCCGGTGCCGGCCTGCGCGCGATGAACGGTTTCCGGCAGCCAGAGCCACGCCATGATTGCGGCCACGAGCGTGAGCGCCGCAGCGGCCCAGATCGGCGCGGTGTAGCTGACGCCGGCGAGCATGCCGCTCAGCGCCGGCCCGAGGATGAAGCCGAGGCCGAATGCCGCCCCGATGAGACCGTAGGCGCGCGCGCGATCCTTCGGCTCGGTGATGTCGGCGACGTAGGCGCGCGCGGTGGAGATATTGCCGCCGGACAGGCCATCGACAATCCGCGCGAAGAAGAGCATCCACACCGTGTGCGCGAGCGCGAGCATCACGAAGCTGACGACCGTGCCGACCAGGCTGAATATCAGCACCGGGCGCCGGCCGCGGCGGTCCGAGAGATCGCCGAGCAGCGGCGCGGCCACGAGCTGGCAGAGCGAAAAGACCGCGAACAGCAGACCGATGACGAACGGCGACGCGCCGAAGGTGACCGCGTAGAACGGCAGCAGCGGGATGATGATCCCGAAGCCGACAAGATTGACGAAGATGGTGAGGAAGATGATGAGGAGGGGACGGGTCACAAGCGTTGGCACATTCTATACAATCAGCCACCACCTCATGTGACACGCGGACCTGCACGCCTCTGCCGGGCCAGGCAATGAGGGCCCGACATGCTGATCCGCGCCGGATGGGCGACCAGGAGTTCCACGACCGCGGCGCTGATCTCGTGGTTCTCGATGACGCCGCCGGGCGGCGGCGTGGCGCAGAACTTCGCGCTGGTACCGGCGACGGGAGGGTCGATCGCCTACCTGCACGTTCGACAGCCGCGCGTTCCGGAAATCGACGACGCCGGGGCCGTAACAGGGCGCTTCAGTGCTTGCCGAGCATATAGGCGAGCAAGCCTGCCATCGCCGCGACCTGGCCGATCCAGAAGACGAACGACCACTTCAGCATCTCGACCCGCGTCGTCGCGATCTCCTGCCGAACCGATGTCAGGCCGTTGTGAAGCCCCTCTCGAATTTCCTCGCGAAAGTGCGAGATCTCCTCGGTCAACCGCCGTTCGAACCTGTCGGCTGCCACGCTGAGCACGTGCTCGCTCCATTCCTTGCGATCCGAATCGAGCAATTCAATCAGTCCAAACGTTGCGTCGTCGCCGAGCCGGGTGCGAAGTGCGCTGGGCACTCTGCCGGACGCCATCGAATTCCATCTCTTTCTCGACCTGAGACGACGATGGCATCGTCCTGAGCCGACTGTCAACGCTCTGCGTCAGATGTGTGCAACAAGCGGATCGTGCATCCGCTGGCCGTGCTCGAGGAACGTCAGGATCAGATCGGCCGTGACCGGCGCGCGTCGAAATGCCTCGTCGCCGACCGCGTCCGCAATCGCGTTCATCACCGACCCGTAGCCCGCGCCGACCGGCGGTTCGCCGACGCCGCGCGCGCCCGTCGGCGTTTCCGGATCGGCGATGCCGAGCGCTTCGGTCCGCATGGTCGCCGGGATATCGAGGATGGTCAGCGGCTTGTTGTGATAGAAGCGCTTGGCCAGCGGCACGCCGTACTGCGGGTCGTACACCCACTTCTGCTGCTGTGCGTGACCGATGCCGAGGTTGATGCCGCCGAGAATCTGGCCGTGCAGGCTGCGAGGGTTGACGACGGTGCCGACGTCGGCGACCGCGAGGTAGTCCACCAGATGCATCACACCGGTTTCGACATCCACTTCGACTTCCGCAAAGCCGACGACGAACGCATAGGTGTCGCCATCGCGCGGATAGGTGTCTTTCGCGACGCCCATCAAGCCGACGCCCGCCAGCGCCGCCGCCGATCTCTTCGTGAACGGATGGATGTCCTGCGGCAGCTCGTGGCCGTCGAAGCGGCCGCCGAGCTCGATCGCCCGCTTCGCCGCCTGCGCGTAGGTCAGGCCGCGCGACGGGTTGCCGCGCCGGTAGACGCGCATGTTGCCGAGATCGTAGTCGGACGGTGCGCCGCCGAGATCCTTCGCGGCGATCTCCTGCAGCTTGAGGCGCGCGTCGGTGGCGCCGGCCAGGTTCGCGCGCGTCATCGCGTGCGTCGTCTGGCTGCCGACCGACATTGCCGACCACGGCAGGTTCTTGGCGGTGCTGCCCCAGTTGACCACCACCTGGTCCCACGGCATCTGCAGCACGTCGGCGGCGACGCGCGCGAGGTCGATGCACGAGTGCGTGCCGAGATTGCCGACGCCTGATTGCACGTACAGCTTGCCGTCGGGCTGCAGCGTCATCAGGCCGTCGTAGCCGATCGAACCGGCGCCGTGAGGTCCGACGGCAACACCAATGCCGCGCACTTTCGTCCCGCGCCGCTGCCCCGATCTCGCCTTGCGCTCGTCCCACTTGAAGAGCTCGGCTCCTCGGTCGAACGCCTCTTTCACGAATGCCCCGGTGATGTGCGCGCGCTGCCCGTTCGGCCGCGGCGCGCCGTACAGCGCCTTCCCTTCCGGCGAGTTGATCCGCCGGATGGCGAGCTGATCGATGCCGAGCTTCTTCGCCGCCTTGGTGACGACCGGCTCCATGATCGCGTTGGCCTGCATCGGGCCCGGCGATCGCTGCTGCGAGCGCGGCGGCGTGTTGGTGATCACCGCGAGGCCGCGCCAGCGCATCGCCAGCGGCTGCCAGATGAGCGAGGCGGCGTTGCCGGCCGAGCGATGGTCGCCCATCGGTCCGTACGGGCCGTTGTCCTCGACGATGAAGAGATCGAGCGCGGCGATGCGGCCGTCGCTGCGGAATGCCGCGCGCGCGCGGCCCACCATGCCGGTGCGCGCACGGCCGATGTAGTGCTCCTCTTCGCGGCTGATCCGCATCATCACCGGCGCGCCCGCTTTTTTCGAGAGCAGCGCCGGAATCGCCATCGACACCGCGCCGGCGCCCTTGCTGCCGAAGCCGCCGCCGCAGTACTCGCTGATCAGCACGATGTCGGTGGCATCGATCCCCAGCCAGTTCGCCAGCGGATCGACGGTGCGGGCGACGCTCTGCGTCGAGCCGTGCAGAAACAGCTTGCCGTTCTGCCAGTACGCCATCGCGCTGCGCGTCTCCATCGGCTGATGGCCGGTGGACTGGACCACGAACGTTTCGTCGACGACGACGGCGGCGTCCTTGAAGCCGGCGTCGAGATCGCCGTAGGCCCACTGCTCGGTGGCCTCGCCCATCGGCAGCGCACCGGCCGGCGCCGACGCGAAATCCTGATCGGTCCACTTCAACGAACGCAGCGTCGGCCGCGGCGGCGGGCCGGAGGCGCCTTGCGCCGGCGGCGGCGCGGGCACCCAGACGTTGCCCTCGCTGCGGCCGTTGGCGCCGGAGGGTCGCAGGCTCTCGACCGGATCGACGACAAACGGCAGCGGCTCGAGGTCGAGCTCGATGCGCTCGATCGCCGCGGCCGCGGTGTCCTCGTCAACGGCGGCGACAGCGAGAATCGGCTCGCCGTGGTACAGCGGCTCGTTGGTCAGCGCGCGTTCGGCGCCGCGAAGGTCGCGAAGGTCGTCGGCGGTCAGAATCGCCTTGACGCCAGGGAGCGCGAGCGCGGCGCGCGTGTCGATGCCGCGGACGCGCGCGTGCGGCATCGGGCTGAGGAGGAGCTTGGCGAACAGCATCCCCTCGGCGCGGTAGTCCTCGGCGTACTTGGCGCGGCCGGTGACCTTGGCGACGAGATCGGGCGGCGTGTAATTCGAGCCGACGAGCTTCTGATCGGGCATAAGTTCCTCAGATTGGCCGAATTATAGCTGGTCGCGGTGGGCGTTGCGGGGCTCCGGGCGGATGCTGGATGCTAGGTGCTAGATGCCAGGTGCTAGCGCTAGGTGCCAGGGGCTGGATGCTAGGCGGGAGGACGACGGGGAGCCCTGCAGCTAGCAACTAGCAACCAGCAACCAGCAACTACTCTACGCGCGTACGGCGGCAGACGCGCGCGCCAGCACCTCCGACGAGACACCAGCCATCGCGTCGTAGTAGCCGACAAAGCGCCGCGGCTCAGGGGCGTCGTACTTCTTCAGGTTCTGCGCCCACCGGAAGCCGATCGCCTGGAAGCGCAGCTCCACCTCAATCCGCATCGGACCCTGACGCCCGCCAACACCGACGTCGAACCGCGACCCGATCGCCGTCACCGTCGAAGTCGGCGTCGGACGAGGCGTTGCCGACGACCGCGATCTCGCGGTGCGGCGGTGCCTTTTTGAAACCCGCGCGGCACGAGGCGGTTGTCTTTCGCGTAGCGAACCGCCGCCAGCAGGCCGGTCGTTGGCGCGCCCGCAGGATCGACCATGATCGACTCGTAGATCTGCACCTGATCGGGTCTATCGATCCGCTCGAAGTGCGGCTCGAACTGAGTTGGATCGCTGTCGTTCGCGTTGCCGGCAATCGAGCCGGTCGGCTCGAGGGCGCCCGACTCGAAGAGCGGAACACCCGCGGCGTCGCGGATCGTCACATGCAGCCACGCCCGGCGCGACGGGTAGCCGGTCGGCAGCTTGTGCCCGGTGAGGTTGCGGACAACGACGTCGAAGCCAAGCATGCCGCCTCGAATCGCGGCGCCGTCGACGGCGACTTCGGCGGTGGCGTCTTCGAGGTTGCTCACCGTCTGCCGGACGGCTTCGTCGAGCTCCTCTGGCAGCGCGTCGACGCCGAGCTCCGAACGGTACCGGTTCAGCATCCGCAGCATGAACGCGTTGCCGCCGATGAACCCGTGCCGCGCGAGCCCCTGCCGCGGCTGGCCGAGCACGGACGACACCGGCATGTCCTCGGCGACGGTGCGCATGTGGCACGACTGGCAGCTGCGCGCTTCGATCCGGAACGCGCTGTGCCGCCACTCGAGATACGGCATCTGCTCGGGGAGCTCGCCGATCACCTCGCCGCTCGCGCCGAGTGCTTTCGTGAAGAGCGTGTGGCACGTGGCGCACAGCTCGGACTGACGGACGTGCGCCGATTCGGCAGGGCGAAAGTCCGTCGCCGAATGCATCACCGCGGTGCAGCCCCGATTCGACCTCGAACGGCCCGAAGATCGGGCGCGCGCCGGCGGCGCCACGCGGCTTGCCGAGCGGCGGCGCCGCATCGACGACGTAGCCGCCGGTGAAGCTCGCCGGCGTGCCGAGCTTCTCGCCCGTGATCTGATGGCAGATCGTGCACGACACGCCATCGTGAGCGAGGCGATCGTCACGACTGCGCCCGCCAGCGACCGGCAGATGCGCGAACACCCGGCCCTCGCGTCCCCGCGCGCGCGCCTCGGTGCGCGCCATCGGCATGTGGCACACGGAGCATTCATCCTGAATCGCCGCGGCCGCGGCTGGATGATCGATCGTCTCCCGGCGAACCGCCGCCTGCCAATACGGATCGCGCGCCGAGTTCGCCATCATCGACGCCCGCCAGCTCGTGCCAATCGACACGTCCTCACCCGCCGGCGTGCGCAGGCCGTTGTGGCAGGCGAGGCAGTCCTCGGCCGTCTGGAACAGATGCGGCGGCTGCGCCTCTGCTGCTGCTCCAGGCTCACCGCTCGCGGGGATTGCGGCAGCCGTCGCGACGACGACGAATCCCGAAGCGAGGAGGAGCCACAGGCGATTCACCGCCTCCTCCAGTTCGATGTGAGGCCGCCGTCGAACCAGTCCCACAGCAGGTACACCATGAGCGTCCTTGCACGGCTCTCGGGCTGCTTCACCGGGATGCGGAGGCCGACGTTGACCAGCACATGCTGCAGGCCGCTGAGGCTGACCTGCAGCTGCGGCACCAGGTCCCAGTCGGTCGGCGCGCCAAACGGCGTGGGCCCCGAGCACTTCGAGCATCGGCGACCACGAGCGTCCCCACCGGCCGGCGGCGAACGTCTTGCCGACCGCGGTGCGCCAGTACACCTCCTTGCCGGCGACCTCGGCGTCCGCCGGCACTTCGAGCCCGGCCTGAAACTGCACGAACGACGCGCGCGGCAGCGCCTGGCCCACCGCCCCGAAGGCGTCGAACACCGCGACGCCGCGGCCAAGGCCGCTCGATTCGCGGCCGGTCGGCAAGCGTCGACCTCACCGCCGGCGCCGGCGATGAAGCCGCGCGCCAGGTTGTCGTAGAGCGCGTATTTCACCGCCAGGTCGACGTCGCCGATCCCGCGGCTCCAGGCACCGGCCACGTCCTGGTGAAACGCGAGCGGCACGTTGATCTCGTATTGCGCGCGCTTGCCAAGACGCTGCTCGAACAGGAACGCCGTTTCCAGGTCCAGCTCGCCGCCGCCCTGCCTCGCGAAGGTGAACACTGCCTCGTTTTCGGGGAACGCCTTCTCGGTGAAGAACGCGCGCGGGAAGTTCAGCTCGCCGCGCGGCCACGCCGGCTCGGCGCAGAAGCCGCGCAGGTGGCCGACGAGACGCTCGATCTCCTGCTCCGACAGCGCGTCGCCGAACGCCGGCATCCGCCGATGGAGCGCGCGGATGCCGCCGCCCCGGTGGATGACGGACGTCCAGTCGAGGTCGGCCTCCGGCGTGGTGAACGCGCAGTCGGTGAAATCGGGGAGGGGCGTGTCGAAGCCGACAATCGATCGAGGCTGGCCCTTGCCGTCCGTGCCATGGCAGGCCGCACACGCGGCCTGATAGAGCTGCCCGGTCGTCATCCCGGCGCGGTCCGCCTGCGCCAACACCCGCGCCGGTGCGGCCGACGACGCAGGCAAAGGCCAGAACGAGCAGGCAGCGGCGCCGCACCTTGGCGGTCATGATACGCGACGCGTCAGCGGCGGCCACGCGTCCGGCGATGCGCCTCTTCCTCGACCGCAGCCACCACCTTCTTGAACGCACGCACCTCGTCGTTGGTGAGGCGGCGGGAGACGGCGCGCTCGAGATCGGCCAGGTGGCTGTGGACGCGGTCGGCGGCGCGGCGCCCCCGGGCGGTCGGCGTGATGAGGAAGGTGCGCCGGTCGTCGGCGCCCACCTCGCGGGTGACCAACCCGCGGTCGGCGAGCCGATCGAGGATGCTCGTCAGCGTCGACCGCTTGTGCGCGAGGCCACGGTGAAGCTCGGCAATCGTCGCCGGCCCCGACGAGGCGAGCAGCGCGAGGATGTGCGCTTCGCCCTGCGAGAGGCCGTCCTCACGCAGGCCCGCGAGATACAGCCCGATCCGATGGGTCGCCCGATGAATCGGCGGCACGAGGCGTAACGGCAATGAGCTCCTTGTCCAGCAGCCGCGGAAACGCCCGCACCACATCGTCGAACGCCGCCGTCGGCATCACGGCGTGCGCGGCTGCCATTTGATACATCCAGAAGGCGGTGATCCGATCGGAATATTTTTCGGCGTGGCCGACCGAGGCGGCAAATCGCCGCAGCGTGTCGCCCATGCGCGCGAGCGCCTCGTCGACGCTCGCCGACTCGTTGAGATAGACCCACGCCACCCGCAGATGCGAGGCGTGGGGGAACCCGGCGTCGGGCGGCTCGCACCGCTCGAGCGCGCGGGTCAGCTCGACGTCAGTCAGCGGCGACCATGTTGTTACGATATCGTAGTATTCGAAAACGATCAAACGAGGCTGACGAGCGGAAGGCGGGAAGGGCTGGAAGGCTGAAGCGCTGAAGGCGGAAGGCAAGGGCAGAAGGCCTGAGGGTCGGCAAGGCTGGCCGCGTCTGTACCCTTCGACCGTCAGCCTTGCTTTTCGTCTTCCGGCCTTGCCGCCTTCCAGCCTTTCAGCCTTCCGTTCCTTCCGCTTGCAGGATGCCCTGAGTTCAGGTAAGGTTTTTGCCACAGAAAACCGGCTGCCAGCGTGTGTGCCCCCCATCCCGCGCGTTCCTGCCTTTTCTTCCACAACATAGGAGAGAGTTGATTGGCCGTCCGTTTGTTCGTCGGTAATCTCGCCTACAGCACCACCGAAGCTGATTTGCGCACTTATTTCGGGGCAGTGGCGCCGCCGTCCCAGGTCGTGCTGCCGGTCGACCGTGAAACCGGCCGTCCCCGAGGCTTCGCCTTCGTCGAGTTCATCGATCGCGCCCATGCCGAGCAGGCCATCCAGCGCTTCAACGGCCAGCCCTTCAATGGACGCCCGCTGGCCGTCAGCGAGGCCCGAGCCCGCGAAGATCGCGGGCCCGGGCGGGCCGCCCAGGCCCGGCGGCTACTCGTCAGGGCCTCGTCCTGGCGGCGGTTTCGCCCCGCGCCCGCCAGGGTCGTTTGGCGGCCCGCGCCCGTTCGACGGCGGCGGGCTCGGCCCCGGGCGGCGCCCCGGCGCGCAGCCGCAACTTCGGGCCGGATGCCAAGCCTCAGCGTGGGGGCAGTGCGAAGAACAAGAAGAAAGGCGAGGACAAGCCGCGCGGGCCAATCCCGTTGAAGAACACCGGTCGCTCGTTCAGCCTGGACGACGTCGATTCGCCGGACGAAGCGCTGCCGGACGATCTCGACGATATCGCGACGAGCAAGCCAGAAAACGACGTCGACGACGAATAGATGGCGGAGGCTGAGGGTTCATGGCAGTGGCTCGAGGCCATTGCCTGGCGATCAGCTCCCGACCATCAGCCGATTGCCGTCGCCATCACTCGAGCGGCATGACGGCCGTGCAACGCCCACGGAAGATGCCCTTACAACAATCGCACGGCGGCATCGGCCTGCTCGCCTGGAGGCGCGTGGTGACAATCTGGGATCAGGTGCTCGAGACAACTGCGCGCGGGCATGCCGGCTGAAGATTTCCGCCGCTGGTTCGGAGCGACCGCGTACGCCAGCGACTCAGGCGACCAGATGACCGTCTGGGTGCCGAGCGAGGCGATCCGGCGGCACCTCGACAATCAAGTACCGGGACGCGATCGCGCGCGCGATTGCCGCGCTCGGGCGCTCGCGCACGACACGTACGCCTGGTTGTCAGCGGATTCGAGGACGACGAAGTGGGTGACGAGTGAAGCGGGGCAGGCAGGGTCGCAGCGCGAAGCGTTCAGGCGAGCGGCGTCCGCCCGGCAGAGCTTCGCGCTGCAGTCGGTGCGTGAGGCGGCCGTCAGGCCGCGCTCTGCGATTCCTTGCGTGGCGGCGTCACGTCGACCTGGCTGCGGATCTGCTGGCGGAGCCAGTCGACCGGCTGCGGCTGGCGTGCGACGAATGCCTGCCATTCGGCTTCGGACAGGGTGATGGAGATGACCCGATCGCGCTCGTTGCCCATGGCGTACAGCATACGCACCAGCTACGTACTGTAAAAAATAGAATGATCTGATAGAACCCATCTCATCCCGTCATGAGTGGTTCCGGCGCGCCTTCGGCAGCACGAGGCGGAACCGCTCGCGGATCGGCTCGAACGCCTTGAGCAGCTCCTCGATCATCCGCGGCACCCGGTTGGCGCGCGCGTAGACCCAGCCGGTTTCCCGCACCAGCTCGTGCCCCTCGATCCGCGCGCAGAAGAACTGCCCCGCCTTCACTTCGCGCGCGATCGCCTGATACGGCACGATCCCGACCCCCTGCCCGGTCTTGACCATCGCCTTGATGATCTCGACGTTCTCGGTGTCCATCAGCACGGTCGGCTCGATGTTCTCGCTGGCGAAGAAATGGTCGATGACCCGCCGCGTCCCCGATCCGAGCTCGAACAGGATGAACGGCAGGCCGGCCAGGTCGCTGCGGCGACCACCTTCTTGCGCTTCGCCAGCGCATGCGTCGGCGTCGTCACCAGCAGCAGCTCCTCGCGCAGCACCGGCACCGTCACCAGGTCGGACTCGACCACCGGCAGCGTCAGCAGGCCGGCATCGACGCGGCCGCCGCGGATTTCCTGCACCGAGCGCCCGGCGGCGCCACCGTCAGCCGCACGTCGAGCTGCGGATGGACGCGCCGCATGTGCTTCAGCAGCGGCGGGAAGACGTAGAGGCAGACCGTCATGCCGCCCGAGAGGCGCAGCGTGCCGCGCAGCTCGCGCGTGCGGTCGGTGATCGCGCCGACCGTTTCGCGCACGTCCTGGAACACGCGCTGTCCGAGCTGGACGAGGCTCTCGGCCGCCGGCGTCATCCGCACCTGGCGGCCGATGCGGAGGAACAGCGGCTCGCCAAGCTCCTCCTCGAGCAGCAGGATCTGGCGGCTGATCGCCGACTGCGAGACGTTCAGCTTCCGGCCGCAGGCGGTGAACGAGCCGGTTTCGGCGATGGCCTGGAGAATCTCGAGCTGTCGAAGGTCCATGGTGTGGCTGGGGCCGAGGATACATCACGAGCCGCGACGGGCCGGTCAGGCGCTGCGATCCGGCAGCGGCTGCGGCGCGACCGCGGGGTGGCGCGGGGCGAGGGCGAGGTGCGCGAGGCCGGCGGCGAAGAAGCCGACGAACCAGGCGTAGTCGTAGAGCGGCTTCAGCGCCGGCACGACGAGGCCGCCCCAGGCGAGCGCGCAGCCGATCGCGGTCGCGGCGATCGCGCGCAGGTTCCAGCCGCGGTAGACGCCGTCGGGCAGGTACAGATCCTCGAGCGCAGCTGGCGGCGGCGCACGAGCCAGTAGTCGGCGACCAGGACGCCGGCGATCGACCCGAGGCCGCCCGAGTAGCCGAGCAGCCACGTGTAGATGTAGCCCGAGGGATCGGCCAGCAGCTTCCACGGCTGAATCGCGATGCCGAGGATGCCGGTGATCAGCCCGCCGGTCTTGAAGCTGATGAGCCGCGGGAACGCGTTGGCGAAGTCGTTGGCCGGCGAGACGACGTTGGCGGCGATGTTGACCGCGAGCGTCGCGACGACCACCGTGAACATCGAGATCGCGACGACGAGCGGCGAGCGTGAACTTGCCGACGAGCACGACCGGATCCCAGATCGACTCGCCGTAGATGATCGCGGTCGCGCTGGTGATCATCACGCCCATCGCCGCAAACAGCGACATCGTCGTCGGCAGCGCGACGACCTGGCCGATCGACCTGCTCGCGCTGGCTGCGGCCGAAGCGGGTGAAGTCGGGCATGTTCAGCGAGAGCGTCGCCCAGAAGCCGATCATCGCCGTCAGCGACGGCACGAACACCGGCCAGAACTCGCCGAGCGTGTGGAACTTTCCGGGCTGCGCGAGCAGCGGCCCGAGGCCGTTGGCGCGCGACACCGCCCACCAGAGCAGCACCGCGGTCATCACGAGGACGAACGGCGCCGCCCAGTTCTCCACCTCGCGCACGCAGATCCATGCCGCGGTAGATGATGAAGATGTTCAGCCCCCAGAACAGCAGGAACGACAGCCACTCCGTCGTCGTGTGCCCGCCGAACGCCGGCGCCGAGCAGCGTCGGCCAGCCCGGGATGACGTCTTGAAGAAGGTGTTGCAGCGCTTCGCCGCCGATCCACGCCTGGATGCCGAACCAGCCGCAGGCGACGAGCGCGCGCATCAGCGCCGGCACGTTCGACCCGAGGGTGCCGTAGGCGGCGCGGGCGAACACCGGGAACGGGATGCCGTACTTCGTGCCCGGGTGCGAGTTGAGCAGGATCGGCACCAGGACGATCGTGTTGCCGAGCAGGATGGTGAAGAGCGCCTGCGACCAGTTCATGCCCGACGCCATCAGGCCCGACGCGAGCATGTAGGTCGGGATGCAGTGCGCCATGCTGACCCACAGCGCGGCGTAGTTGTAGGTCGTCCAGTTGCGGCGCGACAGCGGCACCGGCGCGAGATCCTCGTTGTACAGCGGGCTCGCTTCGACGCGGCGCAGTGTCGACCAGCTCGACGCGGCCGTCGGGCAGCTGGCGCTCGTTTTCCATCGCCGTATAGTAAGCGACCCGGGTGGCCGGCACCCCGCGTATACTGCGCGGGCCATGGCGGACACGACGATTCCCGAGAACGCGCTGAGCGTCTTTGTCGACTCGCTCGACAAGGGCAACGTCCGCGTCGCCGAGCAGTTCCCGGGCGACTCGCCGCATCGCCAGCCGGTGCACACCGTGTACGGCGGCGCGCACCTGTTCAAGGCCGATGCGGCATCGAAGCTCGGCGCGCTGGCGTTGAAGGCGCTGACCGAGTACGCCCCGGACTCCGGCGACGCTGGCCGCAGCCATCGGCCTCGACCCGGCCGTCGCCGACCGCATCTACCGGCGCGTCGTCGACAAGCTGACGCGGGAGCCGGTCGAGGATTTCCGCATCGACTTCGAGGACGGCTTCGGCAACCGCCCCGATCATGAGGAAGACGGCTACGCGCAGATCGCGGCCAACGAAGTGGCGGCGGCGATGCGCGACGGGACGCTGCCGCCGTCGATCGGCATCCGCATCAAGCCGCTGAGCGAGGAGCTCAAGCGGCGGAGCCTGCGGACCTTCGATCTGTTCCTGACGCGGCTGCTCGAGCGCAGCGAGCGGCAAGCTGCCGCCGAACTTCGTCGTCACGCTGCCGAAGATCACGGCGCCCGAGCAGGTGGCGGCGCTGGCCTCGGCCTGCGACGCGTTCGAGTACTGGCGCGATCTGCCGGCAGGCTCGCTCCGATTCGAGCTGATGGTCGAAACGACGCAGTCGATCTTCGCGAGCGACGGCACCGTTGCGCTGCCGCGCTTCATCGCGGAGGGCGGCGGCCGCATCGTCGCCGCGCACTTCGGCACCTACGATTACACCGCCGCCTGCGGCATCACCGCCGCGCACCAGCACATGGTGCACCCGGCGTGCGACTTCGCGCGCCACGTGATGCAGGTCGCGCTCGCGGGCACCGGGATCTGGCTGTCGGACGGCGCGACCAACATCATGCCGATCGGCCCACGCGAGGTGGTGCACCGCGCCTGGCGGCTTCACGCCGAGCACGTGCGGCACTCGCTCGTGCACGGCTTCTACCAGGGGTGGGACCTGCACCCCGCGCAACTGCCGACGCGCTATGCGGCCGTCTACGCGTTTTTCCTCGAAGGGCTCGATGCGGCGTCCGACCGCCTGCGCAACTTCGTCGAGAAGGCGGCGCAGGCGACGCTGGTCGGCGAGGTGTTCGACGATGCCGCCACCGGGCAGGGCCTGTTGAACTATTTCCTGCGCGCGATGAACTGCGGCGCGATCACCGAGGAAGAAGCGGTCGAGAAGAGCGGGTTGACGCTGGCGGAGCTGCGCTCACGTTCGTTCGCGCAGATCCTGCAATTAAGAATTAAGAAGTAGGAATTAAGAATTAAGAATGTCGCGTCAATTCGTGCACGAATTCCAAATTCTTAATTCCTAATTTCCTCGGCGTAGCCCTCCGCCTCGTACCCGCCGCGGTAATCCTTCTCGCCCGGGCGCCGGATCTTCGACTGCGCGACGACGCGATCGCGCCGCAGGCCGACGAAATCCTCGACGCCCTTCCAGCCCCGGTCGGCGTGCTTCTCGAGAAACTGGCCGAGGCCGTCGTTCAGTTCGCGGATGACGTTCGGGCCGACGGCGTGATCGAGCATCGCCGCGGTGCACACCTGCACGGTGCCGCAGCCGAGCAGGAAGTAGTTCAGCGCGTGCTCGAAGGTCGAGATGCCGCCGATGCCGGAGAAACTGTCGCTGGGAAACGCCTGCGTGAGCTGCGACATCTTCGCCAGCGACAGCGGCAGGATCGCCGGGCCGCCGAGGCCGCCGGTGGAGACGAAGCCGTCGACATGAATCTCGAAGTCGAGCGTGTCCTCGTCGATGAGCGGCAGCGAGGTAAACGTGTTCGACGACACGATGGCGTCCGCACCGCCGAGGAGCGCGCCGCGGGCTTCGACGACGATGTCGGTCGTCGACGGCGTCAGCTTTGCCCAGACCGGGATCTTCGCCACTTCCTTGACGACCTTGGTGACGATCGAGACGAGCTCCTTGTCCTTGCCGACGTTCGAGCCCATGTCGGGGCGATCCATGTGCGGGCACGAGAGGTTCAGCTCGAGCGCGTCGCACCCCTGCCCCTGGCAGGCGAGGGCGAGCTCCTGCCAGTGGCGAAGCTCGGTGTCATTGCCCGATCCGGCCATCACCGAGGCGACGAGCACGTGATCGGGAAACGCCGCCTTGATCCGGCCGAGCCGCGGCACCCACCAGTCGAGCGTCTTGTCCGAGATGAGCTCCCAGTTCCACGACGAGTGCAGCGCGGCGCCGGGCCGCTTCTTCATCGACAGGTGCGCGGAGTCGGCGTCGGCCCGCAGGAACTTCGTCTTCGGGCCGACGACGTTGACCACCGGATGCAGGCCGATCGTTTTTGTGACCACCCCGCCCCAGCCGGCCTCGAACGCGCGCAGGATGTTCGACTCGGACTCGGTCGGCGGCGCCGAGGAGAGCAGGAATGGATTCCTGAATCGGACGCCGGTGAACGTGGTCGAGAGGTCGGCTCCCATGGTGTGGCTCCTGTGTCGATCGTAGCGCGATTGAACGCAGAGACCGCAGAGCGCGCAGAGAAACTTCGGAAAGCGCCTTTCTGCGGTCTCTGCGGCCTCTCCGTTCCTTTAGCTCAGGCGCTCAGCCGATGGCTCGTTTCACCGTCGCTTCGATCAACCCGAACGGCTGGTCGGTCGCGACGAAGACCTCGTTCGGGTTGTCGAGCCCGAACGGCGACAGATCGACGAGCAGGTGGTGGCGGTTGGGCATCGCCAGCGTGATCTCGGTCGCGTCCGGCGCACGCCGCGAGCGCCGCCTCGCCCATCGCGTGCAGCGTATGCTGCACCGACCGGCTCTTGTGCGCGGCGAACGAGGCGAGGAGCGCGCTGCGGATCGCATCGCGGGCGGCGAAGGCGGTCGTGCCGTCGCGGTAGCGCCACGACGCGGTAATCGCCGTCGCCATGATCCGATCCTCGGTTTCGGGCAGCGTCGTGTACTCGTCGCGGGGAAAGCCGGCAAACGCCGAGTCCGCGGTCTTCATCACCACGAGGTTCGTCAGCCCCGAGACGACGTGCGCGCCGTCGCGGTCGCGCGTGATTTCGGCGGTCCATTGTTCGCCGCCGCTCTTCACGAAGGCGTGCGGATCCGGCCCGCCCGCCACGCCGAGAGGATCCCAGCGATCTTCCGACGCCGAGATGCGGACGCTCGACACCGCCGGCTTGCCGATGAAGTGATCCGCCAGCCGCAGCGCGAACGCCTCGACATGCTCCAGCGGATCCTGCCGCGCGAGCGCGTAGACCGTGTTCTTCATCGTGTCGGTCGCCAGGCACGACGCGTTGTCGCCCTCGGTGTAGACCGCCTCGAACGCGCCCTCGAGCTGCACGTTCAGCGTCAGGTCGACAACCTCATGGCGGCTGCCGGCGCGCCGCACCTTGACGAGCCGGATGCGCGACTTGCCGTACCGGTTCCAGCTCAGGACGGATGCCTCGGCCATCAAATTACCGCGGCCTCTCGTAGCGCAGGCCTTCCGGCCTGCCAACGGCCGCGCGGGCAGCGCTCCACCCCAGCGCGGCTGCCGCGTTGGGGACCCGGCCCTGAAGGGCTGCGCTACCTTGATTTTGAAACCCACCCTAGGCGCCGCGATACGTCGAGTAGCCGAACGGGCTGAGGAGCAGCGGCAGGTGGTAGTGCTCGTCGGGGTCGCGGACGTTGAAGGTGATCTTGACCTCGGGGAAGAAGGAGACCGAGAGGCCGAACTCGCGGTGGTAGGCGCCGATGTCGAACGTCAGGCGATACGTGCCCGGCGCGAGCGGTCCGTCGGTGAGCGTGTCGACGCGCCCCTTGCCATCGGTCGAGCCGCGGGCGATCGGCGTCCACTCGCTCGCCTGCCGGAGTTCGAGGATGACGGTGAGCCCCTCGGCAGGTGCGCCGCGAGCGATGTCGAGCACGTGCGTAGTAATCATCAGTTGTGGTCCTGGTCCTCGGCGACAAGCTTGGTCAGGCGCAGGCGCGTGATCTTCCTCTGCTCGTCCGCGGCGATGCGCAACTCGGCGCCGGGATCGTTCGGCAGCCGGCGCTCGAGGAGCGCCAGCATCTCAGCAGCCGTCTTGCCGGTCGCGCAGACGATGAAAATGTATCCGAATCGCGCTTCGTAGTCGCGGTTTGCCTCGGCGAGCCGCTGCCGGGTTACGTCAGCCGCCTCGGCCACGAGCGCCTGCTCCTGCGCGGACCAGGCACTCGATCCTGCGACGCCGCCTGCCCCTCCTGCCCGCTCTTCCCCACCTCCCCCGTCTTCCCCACCTGCCACCCCACCAGCCCGACCCGCCCCACCTGCCCCGCCCGCCCCAATCTTCGGATGCGCCGCGAACGCTTCGAGCCAGTCACCACGGTCGAGCGCCTCGAACGCCCGCTCCGCCGCATCCGCCATCGTCCTCGCATCGGCAAACGGCCGCAATATCGCCATCCGGGTAGCCCAGCGGCGCGAGCCGCAGCAGCGAAGGAATTCGCGCGTCGCAGCAGCCTCCCCGAGCCCGTTCAGGTCTTCGAGGCGCATGGCCTCCCGAACAGCCGCAGGCGGCCGACGCCGCCGTCGGGAAAAATGTTGAAACGCACGTGGGTCACGTCGCCGAGGTTGACGACTGTGTCCTCGAAGGTGTGCCGCGCGTGCGGTTGCAGCGGCGTCCGCGTCAGGAGCGCCTTCCACTGCTCGGCTCCCGCGTCCGCGTGGCGCAGCGCGCTCGCTTCGTCGCCGTCGAACGCGTCGAGGCTGCAGGCGCCAGGGGCGTTTCCCTTGAAATGGCGAGTATCGACCTCGACCCGCCGGATCGTGCCGCGAGCGCCAAGGCGGACGATCGTCCAGTCGTGGCCCGGTCCACGGCGCCGCTTCGTTTCCCAGCCGTCGCCCATGTGCGTCGCATCGCCGGGCATGATCAGGTTGTGCCGCGAGCCGAAGAACATGTCGCTGCACGCCACGACAACGCCGCCGTGCTGGGCGGCGGCCAGATCCACATCGCCGCGCAGTCGCAGCCGCTCCCAGTCGGCCACCGCTTCGCCGTACACGCGCAGGCGCGCGACGCCGCCGTCCGGGAAGATCCGCAGCCGCAGGTGTGTCGCCGCCGGCGCGTTCGAGACCTCGAAGAGATTGTGCGTGTCTCCCTTCAGCGGCGTCCTCGGCAGCAGCAGCCGCCACGCCGCTGCGGTGAGTTCCTCAGGCGTCGGCAGGCCAGGCAGCGCACAGGCATCGATTGCGCAGGAGGCCGGGTAGTTGCCGGTGAAGAACGACGTGTCGACGTCGACGCCGCGCACGATGCCCGGCGCGCCGAGCCTGATCACGCACCAGTCGTGGCTCTCGTTGTCCACCTCGCGCCGCCGCCGCGTCTCCCAGCCGTCCATCCACTTGCCGCGCTCGGTGTACTCGCCTTCGCGCCACACCGCGGACGCGCCGATGACCAGGCGGTCCCTGGCCGCGAAGAATTCGTCGTTGGCGACGACCACCGCGCCGCCCATGCGTTCCGAGGCGAGATCGATGAGGTCGGTGAATGAGCCGGTCATAGCAGGTGTCCGCCGTAGGCGCGCGTCAGGCGGCTTCTGTCCCAGACGCGTTCGCCGCCCACGAATGTCGTTTCTATCCGTCCCCTGAGCGCGCGGCCGGCATACGGCGTCAACTTGTGGCGCTGCTGCAGTCGCGTCGCATCGACGACCGTCTCCGCGTCCGGATCCCAGACGACGAGATCGGCGTCGTAGCCGGGAGCGATTCGGCCTTTGCGGGCGCCGAGCCCGGCAAGCGCCGCAGGGGCCTCGCTCATCCAGCGCGCGAGCAGCGGCAGCACGTTTGCCGATCGGCCTCGGAGTCCGGACCAGGTTGCCGCCAGCGACAACTCGAGCGACGCAATCCCGCCCCATGCCGCGATGAAATCGCCGGATCCGCCGGGACGCTTCATTGCCGGCGGGGCCGGCGAATGATCGGTTGCGATCAGATCGAGCGTGCCATCGAGAAGACCCTGCCATAAGGCATCGCGATGCGCAGCGTCGCGAATCGGCGGCGCGCACTTGAACTCGGTGGCGCAGTCCGCGATCCCGCCGGCCTCGAACGTCAGGTAGTGCGGGCAGGTCTCCGCCGTCATCCTGACCGATGCCGCTTTCGCCGCGGCGATCTCGGCCACGCCTTCCGCCGAGGACACGTGGACGATGTGCACACGCGCGTCGAACTCCGTCGCGACGCGGGCGATCAGGCGGATGGCCTCGACCTCCGCGGCGGGTGGACGCGTCGCCAGGTAGGTTGCGTAAGTCCGGTGGGTTGGTTGGGCCGGGGCTGCGAGGTACTCAGGTAGTTCGGCGTGCACGAGCAGCGGCATGTTGCGACGCGCGAGGATCGGCAGCGCCTCGCGCAGATCCGATTCGCCCACCGCGGGAAATTCGTCGACACCTGACGGCACGAGGAAGCACTTGAAGCCGCGAACGCCTGCGTCGACCAGCGCGTCGAGCTCCCCGGTGTTGCCGGGCACGACGCCGCCCCAGAAGGCGACGTCGACGTGGCACTGCGCGCGCGCCGCTTCCCGCTTCTCGCCCAGCGCCGCCACCGTCGTCGTCGCCGGCACGCTGTTCAGCGGCATGTCGACGATCGTCGTGACGCCGCCGGCCGCGGCGGCACGCGTCGCGGTGTCGAATCCTTCCCAGGCGGTGCGGCCCGGCTCGTTGACGTGCACGTGCGTGTCGACGAGGCCGGGCGAGACGACGAGATTGCCGGCGTTGAAGAGCGCCGCGCCGGTCGGGTCTTCACTGTGGTGGGCGACGATGCGCGCGATGACGCCGTGCTCGATGTGCAGCGCGGCTGGCCGCTCGCCTTCGGGAAAGATCATGCGGTTGCTGCGCAGGACGAGCATCGGGGGACCGCGCGAGCCTACCGCGTCGACCGCCTGAGAAACGACCCGCCGCCCTTGCGGCCGACGAACGCGCCGTTTTCGATCACCACGCGGCCGCGCGACAGCACGGTGTCTGTCGCGCCGGTCACCTCGCGCCCCTCGTACGGGTTGTAGTCGACCTTCATGTGGAGCGTCTTCGCCGACAGCGTCAGCTTGCGATTCGGATCGAACACGACGATGTCGGCGTCGGAGCCGGGCGCGATGGTCCCCTTGCGGGGGAACAACCCGAAGATCTTGGCCGGCGAGGTGGACGTCAGCTCGACGAACCGGTTCAGCGTGATGCGGCCGGTGCGGACGCCGCCGTCGTAGACCAGGCTCATGCGCGTCTCGACGCCCGGCGCGCCGTTCGGGATCTTCGAGAAGTCGTTCCGGCCAAGCTCCTTCTGCTCCTTCATGCAGAAGGGGCAATGGTCGGTCGAGATGCACTGCAGATCGTTGTAGGCGAGGCCGCGCCAGAGCGCACTCTGCTTCGCCTGCTCGCGCAGCGGCGGGCTCATCACGTACTTCGCGCCGTCGAAGCCGGGCTCCTCGTAGTTATCGTAAGAAAGGAACAGGTACTGAGGGCAGGTCTCGGCAAAGGCCGGCAGTCCGCGGTCGCGCGCCTCGGTCACCATCTCCAGCGCCTCGGCTGCCGAGAGGTGAACGATGTAAATCGGGACGTCGGCGATTTCGGCGAGCGCGATCGCGCGATGCGTCGCTTCGGCTTCGGCGCGCGCCGGCCGCGTCAGCGCGTGATACTTCGGCGCCGTCTTCCCTTCCGCGAGCGCCCGCTGCACGAGGACGTCGATGACGCCGCCGTTCTCGGCGTGCATGCAGATTGTGCCGCCATTCTTCCCCGTCCTCAGCAGCGCCTTGAAAATGCTCGCATCGTCGAGCATGAAGACACCGGGGTAGGCCATGAACAGCTTGAACGAGGTGATGCCCTGGCGCACGAGCGCGTCCATCTCGCCTTCCACTTGATCGTTCAGCTCGGTGATGATCATGTGGAAGCCGTAGTCGATCGCGGCCTTGCCTTCGGCCTTCTGCGCCCACGTTTCCATCGCGTGGTGCAGCGTCTGGCCCCGGTACTGGATCGCGAAGTCGACAATCGCCGTCGTGCCGCCGAACGCGGCAGCCACCGTGCCGCTCTCGAAGTCGTCGGCGGAGGTGGTGCCGCCAAACGGCATGTCCATGTGGGTGTGGACGTCGATGCCGCCCGGCAGGACATATTTGCCGGCGGCGTCAATCGTCTTGTCCACGTGCATGTCGAGCGAGGTGCCGATGACGGTGATCTTCTCGTCCTCGACCAGGACATCGCCGGTGTACTGATCGGAGGCCGTGACCACCGTGCCGTTCTTGATCAGCGTACGCATACAGTCACGTTCTGGATTATAGAGGCGCTACGTATTCGGCAGGAGCGACGGCCTGGCCTCGCGGGTCCATCCTTCTTCCCACGTCGGCCGCGCCAGCTTGCGCGCGCCGTTGCGCAGCCGATCGAGCGCCTTCTGATCGCCGGGGAACTGCTCGAACAGATCGAAGATCACGTCGGCCAGCTGGCGGCCGGTCGAGAACAGCAGGCCGTTGTCGCCGTGGCGCACACGTTCCGCGAGGCACGCCCCATAGTCGAGGGCGCAGACCGGAACGCCGGCGCCAAAAAGATCGGCGATCTTCATCGGGATATCGAGCCCCGACGATGAGCGGTGCAGGCAGAGGCCGAGGTCGGCGCTGCCGACCACGCGCGGGTAGTCTTCAGGCTCGAGGAACCGCGCGCGCAGCTGGATCCGTCGCGCGGGCAGCCCGGCGAAGCGCCGCTCGAACTCGGCGCGGCGTGCGCCGTCGCCGGTCACCAGGATCACCAGCTCGGGGAACCGTCTCGCACTGTTGCCCGCTTCCCACCCGCGCACGCGTTCCTCGAGATGCATGACCGCGTCGATGACGACGTCGAAGTCTTCGTCCTCGGTCCAGCTCGTGGGGCAGACGATGAAGCCGACGGTGCTGGCGCGGATGCCGAGGCGCGAGAACAGCGCCTGGCGGAAGCGCTCACGATCGGCGCGTTCGATCGGCGCGAACGCCGACGCCGGGCGGTCGTAGAGCACTTGCGCGTGCTTCACGTTGAAGCGGCTTTCGAGAAACGCGGCGAGGCCGCGCGACACCGAGAGGTTGGCGTCGGCGCGCCGCGCGTCGCGGCGCTCGAACCATCGCGCGAGGCGCACCGCGGGATGCCACTGTCCGAGGTGCAGCTGCAGCAGCGTGTACCCGAGGTTGTGCCAGTCGATGACGAAGCGGACGCCGCGGCGCCGAAGCGAAAACCAGACGACGGCCAGCGTCGGAAAGGCGGGCGGGTTCTGCACCAGCACGAGCTCCGGACGTGGCAGCCGCTTCAGCGTACGCCACAGCCGGAAGCTCACGCGCGCGGCGCCCAGCAGGCCGGCAACCGCGTAACTGGAACCGGTCAGGCCGCCGCGGGCGCGGAATCTGGGCGGCGCGATCCGGTGGACGGTGATGCGCGACTCCTCGGTAATCGCGCGCGGCAGCGGCGTCCCCTCGAGGCCGACCAGATCGACGTCAACGCCATTGGCGGCCAGCGCCTGTGCGTGGTACCGCATTCGGGCGCTGCGTCCCAGATCTCCGAGGGCGACGACGACGGCTCTCATTCAGGAAAATCGTAGTGGAGGCAGCGCTCATTCTACCTGCGCGGGGCACCGTTCCAAAACGACGCGAGGAGGTTCGCGGCGACGCGGCGGCGGTACTCGGCTGTTGAGCGGATGTCGTCGATCGGGGCGATCTCAGCGATAAGGGTCGCCTGCGCTTCGTCGATCGATGCGCCGGCCGCCAGCGCTGCTTCGGTGCGCCGCGCGCGAAGAACGGTCGGCGCGACGCTGCCAAATGCGATGCGCGGGCGATCGCCGACAACGGCGGCGAGCACGACTTTCGAGATCGCCTGGGCCGCGCGCGTGCCGACTTTGCGGAAGCGCTGCTGGCCGTGCACCGCGGGGATCTCGAACGCGACGATCAGCTCGTCGGGCCGCCGCACGCTCTGCCGGTAGCCGGTATAGAAGTCGGTGAAGAGCACGCGGCGCGTGCCGGCCGTGCTGGCGAGGACGACCGTGGCATCCGCCGCCGCCAGCACCGGCAGCGTGTCGCCGGCCGGCGAGGCGTTGGCGACGTTGCCGCCAATGGTGCCGCGGTTCTGAATCTGCACGCCGCCGATCTCGCGCGCCGCGGCCGCCAGCATCGGCAGCCGGCGCTGGACGAGCGCCGATCGGATGAGCTCGGTATGCGTCGCGAGCGCGCCGATCGACATCAGCCCGCCGCGCATCTCGATCGCACGGAGCCGCGGCGCCAGCCGCCACAGGTTCAGGAACCGCGAGTCCTTCAGCGTGCCGAAGTTGAGCGAGACGTACAGGTCCGTGCATCCCGCGAGCGGCACGAGCGGCCCCTCGTCGCGCAGCATCTTCAACGCGTCGGCGAGCGACTTCGGCTCGAGCAGGCGGCGATGCGAGAGCACGGAATTCACGGGCAGCCCACAGCCGCACGCCTGCGTAACCGCGGCATCCGCGTAGCCGGAGACCACGAAGGCACGAAAGCACGAAGAATCACGGAGACCATTGATCTGTTTCGCCAGGGCAAAGGTTTCTTCGTGTCACTTCGTGCCTTCGCGTCTTCGTGGTCTCCGGCTACCACTGACATCGATGCGGTTTTTGTCGCCGCCTGTAGCTGCCTCGATGGACCGGTAGATCGCGGTGTATCCCGTGCACCGACAGAGATTCCCCGCCAGGCCGACGCGCATCGCCTCGTGCGTCGGCTTCTTTCCGAGCGCCACGGCCGCCATGATCATCCCCGGCGTGCAGATGCCGCACTGCGCGCCGCCGTGCTCGACGAAGGCTCGCTGCAGCGGGTGACGTCCCTCGAGGCCCTCGATCGTCGTCACGCGCGTGCCTGCCGCGTGCGCGGCCGGGACGAGGCACGAGTTCACCGCAACGCCGTCGACGAGGACGGTGCACGCGCCGCACTCCCCTTCGCCGCACCCTTCCTTGGTCCCGGTCAGACCACAGTCCTCGCGCAGCACGTCCAGCAGGCGCTTGAGCGGATGCACGTCGAGGCGGCGGCTCTTGCCGTTGACGGTGAAGCGCATACCTTTCAGCCTTCCCGCCTTCGAGCCTTCGAGCCTTTCCGCCTTTCTGCCTTCCCACCTTCCAGCCTTGGCGCAGCCATCACTCTCTCCGGCGTCGCCGGAATCTCGCGCACGTCGAACCCGGCATGCCGGAGCGCATTGATGACCGCCGGCGCCGGGCCGTCGATCGGCATCTCCCCGACGCCTTTCGCGCCGAACGGCCCATGCTTGTACGGGTTCTCGAGCATCGTCACCTGCAGCGGCGGCGTATCGAGCGTCGTCGGGATGATGTAGTTGGTCAGCGACGCGTTCGCCATCCGCCCGTCGCGCATCACCACCTCTTCGAGCAGCGCGTAGCCAAGCCCCTGCGCGCTCCCCCCTTCAATCTGACCGGCGGCGAGGAGCGGATGGATCGCCTTGCCAATCTCGTGGACCGTGCTGAACGCCACCGGCCGCGCCTCCCACGTGTCGCGATCGACGTCGATCTCGACCACGTCGCAGCCCCACCCGTAGCTGCCGTAGGCGTCGCCCTGGTAGCTGTTGTCGTCCCACGACATCTCGTGCGGCCGCTCGTACTCCTTGGTGACCACGAGCGGACCGTGTTTGCGCAGATACTCGCGCGGGCTGAGCGTGCCGAGGCGATCGCGCATCTCCTCGGCGCAGCGCTGCAGGATGCGGCCGACGATCATGCAGGTGCGCGACGCCACGGTCGGGCCGCTGTCGGGCACAACCCCGGTGTCGGCCGCGTTGACCTCAATCGAATCGTAGGGCCAGCCGAGCGCCTCCGCCACGATCTGCGCGTGCATCGTCCGCGTCCCCTGGCCGATTTCCGTGCTCGCGACCAGGATGCGGGCGCCGTGCTCGGTCAGCGCGAGCGAGGCCTTCGACGCGAGCTTGATCTCGCCTCCACCGGTGAACCCGGAGCCGTGAAAGAACAGCGAGAGGCCGATGCCGCGGTTCGTGCCGGCCAGGGCCTTGCGCTTCCGGTTGAAGCCGGTGCGCTTCACCGCCTCGCGCAGCACGCGGAGCGCGCTGCAGTCGCGGCCCATCCGCTGCCCGGTGGCGGTCGTGTCGCCGGGCCGCAGCGCGTTGAGCTCGCGCAACCGCACCGGATCGAGACCGAGCGTTTCCGCGATGCGCTCCATGTGCACTTCGACGGCGAACTGCGTCTGCGGCGCGCCGAACCCTCGAAACGCGCCGTTCGGCGGCGTATTGGTCATCGCCGCGCGCCCGCGGATGCGCACGTGATCGCAGCGGTACGGCCCGCTCGCGTGGATGATGCCGCGCGAGAGAACGACGGCGCTGAGCGTGGCGTAGGCGCCGCCGTCGAGCACCGCGTCGATATCGACCGCGGTCAGCCGCCCGTCGCGCGTCACGCCGGTGCGGTGGCGGATCACCGAGGGATGCCGCTTGGTCGTCGCGATCATGTCCTCGACGCGGTCGTACACCAGCTTGACCGGCCGCCCGGTCTTGCGCGCCACCAGAGCCGCATGGCCGGCAATCGTCGACGGGTACTCTTCCTTGCCGCCGAAGCCGCCGCCGGTTTCGGTCTGGATGACGCGGACCTTGTCGGCGGGCAGCCCGAGCAGCACGACGAGCGCACGGTGAACGTAGTAAGGACACTGCATCGACCCGTACACGGTCATCGCGCCGTCGGCTTCAGGCACGGCGACGACGGCGTTGGGTTCGATGTACAGCTGCTCCTGATGGCCGGTCCGGTACTCGCCTTCGACGATCACGTCCGCCGCGGCGAAGCCCTGCTCGATGTCACCCTTGACGATCGCGATCCGCTTGAACACGGTCGGCGACGACTCGGCGTCGTAGACCGGCGTTGACTCCCGGTAATCGATCTGCACGTCGGCGCTGAGCAGGCGCTCGCGATCTTCGTGCGCGAGCAGGAGAATCGGCTCCGCAACATGGCGGATCGATCGCTCGGCCAGGCACGGCTGATCGTCTTCGATCAGCGCGACGACGTTTCGGCCGGGGATGTCGCGGTGGTCGACAATCGCGAAGCCTGCGGTGTCGAAGTTGAAACGGATGTCGGCAATCTCGCCGGCCGGAATGGTCGAGCGGATCGTGCGGGCGTGGAGCAGGTTGGGAAACGGGAGATCGTCGAGGTAGCGCGCCGCGCCGGTGACTTTCTCGATCCCCTCTTTGCGAAGAACGTTGTGGCCGACCGCCTTCAGGCCGCGCGACGCCATGGGCGTCGATTATAGCGGTTGGGTCCGGCTGCCAGCCTTCGCGCGTCGCGCTACGGCTCGGTCGCGCCGGAGTTCCGCTGACAACTTCGGGAGCGGAGGCGGAAAGCCGGACACTACGCCGTCTTGCGCAGGCGTCGCTCGATCATCCCGACGACGGCAACCTCTTCGATGGTGAGGGCGCCGCGCGACTTGAGGCGGGGTCGGACCTGGACGCCAGCTCCGACCCCATTCCTGATCGTCGCGCCGTCCATGTAGGCGTCGAGAATCGCCGGGTGGATGTAGCACTTGCGGCACACCGCCTGGGTGTTGCCGAGCCGCTTGGCCACCGATTCGATCGCCTTGACGATGTTGCGCTTGGCTTCGGCGTTCGACTTGAATGTGGCGACCTCGGCCAGCGCCTTGGCCGCGAGCACCGTGCCCGCCCAGGTACGGAAGTCCTTCGCGGTGAAATCCTGGCCGCTGATCTCGCGCAGGTAGTCGTTCACGTCGGCCGAATCGATCGCCTGGCGCTTGCCGTCCTCATCGAGATATTGAAAGAGCTCGTAGCCCGGCAGGTCGCGCATCGCCTTGATGATTCGCGCCAGCCGCGCATCCTGCAGGTCGATCGCGTGCTCGACGCCGCTCTTGCCCCTGAACTCGAAGCGGACCCTTGCGCCTTTGATCGTCGCGTGCTTCTCGCGCATCGTCGTCAGGCCGACCGACCCGTTGTCGCGCGCGTACTCCTCGTTGCCGACGCGGATCAGCGTCTTCTCGAGCAGCTGCACCGCCGCGGCCAGCACCTTCTCGCGCGGCAGATGGTTCTTGCGCAGGTCCGACTCGGTCTTCTGACGGATGCGCGGCAGCGCCTGCGCGAACGCGATCAGCCGTCCGTACTTCACCTCGTCGCGCACCTCGCGCCAGCGCGGGTGATAGCGATACTGCTTGCGTCCGCGCGCGTCGCGGCCGGTCGCCTGCAGGTGGCCGCGCGCATCCGGGCAAATCCAGACATCGGTCCACGCCGGCGGGATGACCAGCGCCTTGATGCGCGCGAGCTCGGCCGCAGGCACCCGTTTGCCGTTGGGCATGACGTAGCGGACGCGCTTTGCCGATCCAAGGCGGCGGATGCCGGGAGTGTGCTCTTCGTTGACGTACCGGAGCCCGGCAATTTTGGCCGACTCGGGCGCCGGCAGCTGCGCCTTCATGCGGACGAGCGAACGAATTTTGTGGCTCGCGGCGATTTTTCGCCGTGCATCGCCGTGCAGTGCGCGCCACGCGAGAGGAAGTTTCGCCATCCCGACAGGCGTTTGAGCAAAAATGACGCCGTGCCAAAACGACTGCTCTTTTTCTGCACATCCGTGCTCGTCCTGACCGCCGGCGCCCTCCTCCAGCCGCAGGCCCCGACTCGCTACGACATCCTTATCCGCAACGGCCGGATCCTCGATGGCAGCGGCAACCCGTGGCTGGCGATGGATCTCGGCATCCGCGGCGGCCGCATCGCCGACATGGGACGGCTCGGCAACGCGCCGGCCGCGCGCGTCATCGATGCCGGCGGGCTCACCGTCTCGCCCGGCTTCATCGACGTCCACTCGCACGCGTCCACCGGCCTCGCCGGCGAGCTGAACGAGGCGCGCCAGCTGCTCGCGCAGGGGCTGACGACGGTTGCGCTCAATCCCGACGGCGGCGGCACACCCGATCTCCGCGCGCAGCGCGCGGCGTTCGAGACGCGCGGCGTCGGCGTCAACGTGGCGCTCTACGTGCCGCACGGATCGATTCGCCGCGAGGTGCTCGGCATGGCCGATCGCGCGCCGACGCCGGCGGAGCTGGCGCGCATGGTGACGATGGCGCGCAACGGCATGGAGGCCGGCGGCATCGGCCTCTCGTCGGGCCTGTACTACGCGCCGGGCAGCTACGCCACCACCGAGGAAGTGATCGCGCTGGCCAAGGTCGTCGGCGAGATGGGCGGCGTCTACGAGAGCCATATCCGCGATGAAGCCGACTACAGCGTCGGAGTCGTCTCCGCGGTTCAGGAAGTGATCCGCATCGCCGAGGAAGCGCGGATCCCGGGCATCGTCGGGCACATGAAGGCGCTGGGCCCTGCGAGTTGGGGGCTGTCGATGGCGCTGGTCGAGCGGCTCAGGCAGGCGCGCGAGCGGGGCGTCGAGGTATGGGCCGATCAGTATCCGTACGACGCGAGCGGCACCGGGATTGTCGGCGCGCTGATTCCACGGTGGGCCGAAGTCGGCGGGCGGCCCGAGCTTCTGAAGCGGATTCAAGGCGCCGAGCACGATCGACTGGCCGCGGACATCCGGCGCAACTTCGAGCGGCGCGGCGGCCCGGACAAGCTGGTGATCTCGCGCTACGCGTCGAATCCGGCGTACGAGGGCCAGTCGCTGGCGCAGGTATCGAAGGCGCTCGGCAAGCCGCCGGAAGAAGCGGCGATGGAGCTGCTCGTCAAAGGCGACGCCAGCCTGGTGTCGTTCAACATGATCGAGAGCGACATCGAGCTGATCATGCGGCAGCCGTTCACGATGACCTGCACCGACGGCGACCTCGTGCCGTTCGGGCAGGGCAAGCCGCACCCGCGCGGCAACGGCGCCTTCGCGCGCAAGATCCGGCTGTATGTGAACGAGCGCGGCACGATCGACCTGGCGTTCGCGATCCGATCGATGACCAGCCTGCCGGCATCGGTCTACGGGCTCAAGGATCGCGGCGTGCTGCGACCGGGCGCGTGGGCCGACATCCTCGTCTTCGATCCGGCGAAGGTGCGCGACGCGGCCACCTACCTCGAGCCGCATCAGTTGTCGGAAGGGATGGAGTACGTGATCGTGAACGGCGTCCTCGCGAAGGACGGGGCGACGTTCACCGGCAAGCTTGCCGGACGCGTGGTCACGCCCGAGCGGCGGTGAAACGACGCACAACGCGGAACTCGCAGAACTCGCGGAAAATGTTGCTCTGCGCGTTCTGCGGGCTCTGCGTTGATCGTCGTGGTTTGCGAAAACTACCAGCCCACCATCGCGTCTTCGAAGAGCGCGGCGAGCTCATCCGGCCCGGCCGGACGCGGCGAGAGCTTCGTCACCCGATGCTGCGGCAGCGTGCCCTCGACGAGCGCGGGGATGTCGGAGGACGAGTAGCCGATCGCGCGCAGGCCGTTGGGCGTGCCGAGCCGGCGCATGATACCAGCTGATCCGATCCGCGAGGACCTTGCCGGCATCCTCGGCGCGCGCCCGCGACACGTCGGCGCCGAGCGCTTCGGCCGCCTGCAGGTGGCGGCCGGGGTCGGCGCCAGCCGTGTAGCGGAACACCGCCGGCGCGTTGAGAATCACCGACACGCCGTGCGGCACGAGCGGATGATCGGTGACGTATCCCGGCGCGCAGTAACTCTTCACGTTGCCCGAGACCGGATACGACATGCCGTGCGGCAGGTGCACGCCCGCGTTGCCGAAGCCGACGCCGGCGTACGCCGCCGCCAGCAGCATGTTCGCCCTCGCCTCGTCGTCGGACGGATCGTCGACGGCACGAACGAGGAACTCGTTCACCATCCGCAGCGCCTGCATCGACCAGATGTCGCTGATCGGGTTCGAGCCCTGGTAGGCGGGACGCAGCGCCGGCCGTTCGGGAAGCGGGCGGTCGGTGAACGGCATCGCCGTGAACGATTCGATCGCGTGGCTGAGGATGTCGAGCCCGGTCGACGCCGCGACCTCAGGCGGCATCGTCCGGGTGTTGTCGGGATCGAGATAGCCGAGCGTCGGCTTGAGGCGGCGATTGGCGATGCCGGTCTTCGCGTGCAGCCGCTTCAGGTCGAAGATGGCGACGCCGGTTGTTTCGCTTCCCGTGCCCGCGGTCGTCGGAATCGCCATCAGCGGCTTGAGCGGACCGGGCACCGGCACGCCTTTGCCGATCGGCGGGTTCACGTAGTCGAGAAAGTCGGCCGGCGGATACGTGGTGTAGAGATTCACCGCCTTGGCGGTGTCGATCGTCGATCCGCCGCCGACGCCGACGAACGCATCGAAGGGCCGCTCACGCGCAAAGGCGATCGCGTCGAGAAACGACTCGTCGCTCGGCTCGACGCGCACGCGGTCGTAGAGCGCATACGGAACGCCACTCTTCTCGAGCGACTCGAGGACGGTGTGCACCGGTGCGAGCTTCGCGACGGTCGGGTCGGTCAGCACCATCACCAGCTTCGCGCCAATTTCGGCGAGGTCCATGCCGACCTCGCGCGTCACGCCCACACCGTAGCGGACGCTGGACACGGCCATCTCGAACGCAATGTCGTTGCTCATCTTGTCGGCTCTTTGCCTCTCGTGCCCACGTTCCGCGCGGACGTAAGTAGTGTCCGCCTTCAGGCGGACCGTCATCGTCGGTCGCCCATCCGGACGCCGTCAGTTCAGGTGCTCGTAAATCAGTTTTTCGAAACGCTTCATCACGTCCATGCTGGTGGCGTTGTAGAACGGCAGCACCTGCGTGAGGTAGATGACGCCGACTCCTCGTTTCGGATCGACCCAGAAATGGGTGTTGTTGATCCCAGCCCAGGTGTAGCTGCCGGCGCTGCGCTCGTGCGAGGCCGAACCGTCTTTCATCGTAATCTGGAAGCCGAGCCCGAACTTGTCGACGCCGGCCCCGGTGGGAAATGCCGCCGACGTCCTGGGTTGAACCGCCGGCATCTCCTCGACATTGACCGCGCCAATCTGGTTCGAGCTCATGAGTCGAACCGTTTCCGGCTTGAGCAGGCGCGTGCCGTGAAAGCTGCCGTCGTTCAGCAGCATCTGCAGGAACATCGCGTAGTCCGAAGCGGTCGACAACAGGCCGCCGTCGCCGCGCACGCTCGGCACGTAGGCGGCAGGATTCGGCGCTTCGACCAGGCCGGACGATTCGCGGCGATGGATGGTCACAAGTCGTCCCGCCTTGTCCGCCGGCAGCTGATAGGAGGTGTCGACCATCCCGAGCGGACGGAACACACGCTTCTGGTCGAACGTCTCGATCGATTCACCGCTCAGTTTCTCGACGATGTCGCCGAGGACAGCGGTGGCCGGCGAGTAGTGCCATTTCGTGCCGGGGTCGAAGAGGAGCGGCTGATCGCGCGGCTCGCGCTTGGATTTCTCCTGGATCGCGACAACCGTGCTGCTCGTGAACGGATAGGCCAGCCCGGATGTGTGAGCGAGCAGGTGCCGGACGGTGATCGGCCCCTTCGCCTGACGCGTCGTGTAGGTGCCGTCGCTCTGGTTGAACGAGGCGATGACCTCGCGCTCCTTCAACGACGGGACAAAGTTCGCGGCCGGATCGTCGAGCCGGAGCTTGCCCTCGTCGACCAGCATCATCACGTCGACCGAGGTAATCGGCTTGGTCATCGAGGCGATGCGGAAGATGGTGTTCTTCGCCATCGGCACGCCGCGCGCGGCGTCCTGCTTGCCGAAGGCTTCGAGGTAGAGCACTCGATCGCGGTTCGTCACCGCCGCGACGACACCGGGAATCTCGCCCTTGTCGATAGCGGCCTGGAACATGCGGCCGATGGCCGCGGCGCCGCTTGCGCTCAGCGCCGGTGGGCCGGCAGAGCCGACGGTGCAGACCAACGCCGACACGATCGTGATCGCGGCACAGATGCGACGCATGCTCCGGCTCCTCAAAAAGGCGTTCGTAGGGCACGGCTTCAGCCGTGCCGGGCGGCGCCGCTGAAGCGGCGCCCTACGCGTGCGCATGCTACGTTTACGAAAACGAAGGTGATGTTAACCGAAAGAAACGAGATCGTGTGGAACGAGGGACAACGCGGGCAGGAGGGCCGAGTCGATCGGTTGCGATCCGTTCCGCGCGGCTCCACGGCACGAAACGCGCGTCGGCCAGTCGGTAGATTTCGACCGTGATCAGCTTCGGATCGACCAGCCAATACTCCTGCACACCGTGCTGTTCCAGGAGCCGCATCTTCCGGCCCCGATCATTTGTGGCAGTCCCGGGCGAAAGAATTTCAATCGCCAGGTCCGGCGCGTGGTGGATGACCGACCGCGGATCGACCAGGTGCCGGCGCGATTGCGTGAAGAGCAACAGGTCGGGCTGCACGACATCGAAGTCCGTGAGCACGACGTCCAGCGGCGCAAAGAGCACGACACCGCCATGCGCCCGCGTGTAGCCTTCCAGGGCGAGATACAGCCGTGCCAACACGAGTTGATGAAGCGAAATCGGTGAAGGGATCACAAAGACCTCGCCGTCGTACAGTTCGTACCGGCGGCCGTCTTCGGGCCATCCTTCGAGGTCCGCATAGCTGACGCGCGGAGCCACAGCCTTCACGCCGGTCATTTTACATCGTCGGTGCGAACGTCGTGCCGGCTGAGATCATTGGGAATTCCGCTCGCGCGGGCAAAAAGATCGCAGATTCCGCAGCGCCTGATCGGGTACTCGATTGCCGCCGTCGCTATCTGCCCATTGCACGCAAAGTACAATTCAGCGGTGCTGCTCCACACCGACCGCGCGACGCGCTCCTGCTACCGGACCGACGGCGGCCAGGTGGTCTACGGCGTGCCCGACTCGGTCGTCCATGCGCGATGCGCAGAGGATGTCGCCGAGACGCTGCGGATGGCGCAGCGCGAGCACATCCCGGTCACCTGCCGCGGCGGCGGGTTGACGACCGAAGGCGAGTCGGTGGCCAACCGCGGCATCCTGCTCGATCTCAAAGGCATGCACCGCCTGCTCGAGTGCGACGGCGAGACCGCGTGGGTCGAGGCGGGGATGACGTGGCACGAGGTCGCCGAAGCGCTGCGGCCGCGCGGCCTGGATTACACCAGCGCGCCGCTGAACATGCTGTCAACGGTCGGCGGCACGCTCGGCGTCGGCGGCATCGACGTCAACTCGCCGCGCTACGGCTGCGCCGCCGACCAGGCGGTCGAGCTCGAGGTCGTGACGCCGACTGGTGAGATCGTCCGCGTCGGCGAAGGCGACGACTACTTCGAGCGCGTGCTGCTCGGCTACGGCCAGTTCGGCGTCATCACCAAGGCGCGCCTCAAGGTGCGTCCGTACCGGCGGATGGCGGTCCGCCATTTTCTCTACACCGATATCGGCGTCGCGCTGGCCGACATGATGCGCATCGTCGCAGGACGATCTGGTGGACGCGTGCGCCATCCTGACGCTGCGAGACGACGTCGTCGCGTTGATTGTCGGGCATGAGGGACCGGTGAAGGACTTTCCCGCCCTGCCGCTGCGCAACACCGTCGAGGGGCTCGTCTACGCGCGGATCGCCGCCCGCCTCGCGATCCGGCCGTGGCGGCTGGGCGAGATCGGCTTCCTGATGCGGCGGAAGAACGACCTGCTGCCGGCGCTGCTCAACCCGATGTTCCTGCACGAAGGGATGGTGTGCGATCGCACGGTGGTGTTCAGCCGGCTGATCTGGCGCTACTGGGGCGGGCCGCAGGTTGTCATCCCGGATCTCGCGATCACCACGGCCAACTTCGAAGCGGCCGCACGCCGGGGCATCGAGGTCTGCAAGCGCCACTTCCGCTACTTCACCCTCTACGCGGTGATGATCCGCAAGTTCGGCGATCGGCCCCGCTATGAGATGAGCGCGATCCCGGCAACGTCTGACGCGCACGTCTGCGGGATCGAGTTCTCGCCGCTGCTCGAGGGCGCGCGCTACTCGCGCGATCATTTCCAGCGATTCAAGAACGCGATCTACGACGTCGGCCTCGATCTCGGCGGCAGCTTCTACCGCTTCGGCGGCGTGATGAAGCCGTACATCCGCCGCATGTTCGGCGACGAGATGGTGGACCGGCATCGGGCGATGAAGCTGGCGCTCGACCCGGCGTTCATCCTCAACCGCGATGTCGTGTTCGATGCGCCGGAGGGTCGGTGAGCGAGCTGAATTTCGGCGACTGCATCGGCTGCGGCCTCTGCATCCTCGGCTGCCCGGCGTACGAGGAGACCGGCTTCGACCTGCTGACCGCGCGCGGACGCAACAAGGCGCTGCAGTCGGGCCTGACGGCGGCGGAGATGACCGAGCCGATCTGGGCGTGCACGATGTGCGGGTATTGCGACGCGATCTGCCCGAACGAGGTCCACAACGTCGACATCGTGCTGCACCTGCGCCGCGAGCTTGCGGCCCTTGGCGGCGCACCGCCGCGAGCGGCGGCGCCGGCAGCGCGCGATGTCGTCGTCGGCTGCACGATTCGCGAGCGTGCACCGCACCTCATCCCGTCGATCGAAGCGTTCCTTGCTCGTATCGGCCGTCCTTCGGCGGTTGCCGCCGATGAGGGCTGCTGCGGGTCGCTCGACGTCGAGGCCGGCCGGGCGATGCCGGCGCGCGCGCGGGCCGGCGTCGTCGCCGATCCGATCTGCCTCGAGCAGTACGACGCCGAGTTCCTCGGTGTCCTCGCCATGCAGCACCTGGATCTGTTCGATCTGCGGCCGCCGTTCTACTACTTCGCGCCGCATCGCGTCGTGAACCGCGACCCTGTGCGCGCCTATCCGCTGTACGATGGCTTGCGGCGCCGCTTCGGCTGCGACATGAACCTCGATTTGAATCGCCTCGCGCGCTCCACCGCGGCCGGCTCCGTGCAGGGCTTGTCGGGTGAACACTCGCGCGACGTCCGCGCCGCGGTCGAGCGGCTGCTGGCCCACTCGCGCGCCGAGCGGGTCATCACCTGTTCGCCGGCCGACTACCTCGCGTTCAAGGCCTGGTCGGGGCGCGAGACGCTGTTCATCACGGAGTGCCTTCGGTGACCGAGATCAAGACCGACGTCCTCATCATCGGCGCGAGCCTGGCCGGCGCGGCCGCGGCCAAGCGGACGGTCGACGCCGGTTTCAGCACGATCATCCTCGAGCGCAAGACGCTGCCGCGCCACAAGATCTGCTCCGGCATCCTCTCGCCGCGCGGCTACACGTTCCTCCGCGAGAACTTCGGCGAGCCGCCCGACGAAGCGTTCCACGCGCCGAAGTGGGTGACCGGTGTCAACTTCCTGTTCCCCAACGGCCTGCAGCTGCCGATGCCGTTTCTGGCCGGGCCGACGCCGCACATCTACCGGAAGCACGCCGATCACCACGTGGTAAAGCAGTGCCGCGCGGACGTGCACGAGCACACCGAGTTCCGCAGCCTCGAAACCGGCCCCAACGACGTCGTCGTCAGGGCGCGGCGGATGTCGGAGAACTGCAAGGAGGTCGTCTACCGGGCGAAGTACGTCGTCGCCGCCGACGGCCCGCGCTCGGAGGTGGTCGCGAAGCTGTATCCGTCGTTCCGCGACAGCATCCACTGGTTCGTCGTCGGCCAGAAGTACTACAAGGCGGATCTGAACCTGGACGAGAACTGGTTTCATTTCACGATCAACTCGCAGCTCGGGTACTACACCTGGACGCACGCCGAAAACGGCTGTCACATCGTCGGCTACACCGACGAGCACGGTGAGCCGTGGCCCAAGGGGCACGCCAAGGTCCTCGACTACTTCCAGCAGCACCATGGCCTGCGCATCCGCGAGGAAGTGTCCAAGGAGGGGTGCATCGAGAATTTCGGGATGTCGCTGACCAACAACTTCGTGTTCGGCGAGCGGCGGGTGCTCGTGACCGGCCAGGCAGCCGGCTTCCTGAACATGATGGCGGAGGGGATGTCGTGCGCGCTGCACAGCGGCGCGATTGCCGGCGAGTCGATTGTCGAGTCGTTCACCCGCAATCGCGACGCCAACACCATCTACGACGACCTGATTCAGAGCGAGCGGCTGCGCACGGTCGATCAGTGGAACCCGGTCAAGATCCTGTTCGACAACCCGCACGAGGCCGATCTGAAAGCGGCGATGATGAAGCGGCCGCTCTCGGATCGCACCTACATGGTCAAGGAGATGCTGGCCTACCTCGGTCAGTACCGCGGGTACAACTGGGTGAAGCCGATCCTCAAGTCAACGGCGCGGCGTCTGTTCCTCGGGCGATATTGAAACCACGAAGATCACGAAGACGTCAAAAGCCGCGTCCCCACGAAGTTCACGAAGAAGACAGCAGCTCCGCCGAGCGCGACGACCGAGCACCGCTTCGCGGGCCGTCGCGCTGCGTCTCCGCGTGTTCTGCGGGTTCTGCGTGCCGTTCGTGGCTAGCGGCGGACGAGCGCCGCAACTCTCTCAGTTCGCACCCGCGTCCCGGTCGCCGGTGATCAGCCTGACCCGGCGCTGCAGCGAGAAGTACGCCCACGCCCATTCGGTCATGACGACGAAGCGGTTGCGGAAGCCGATCAGCCAGAAGATGTGCAGGAAGATCCAGAAGATCCAGGCGAAGAAGCCGGAGATCTTCAGGCCGAAGACGTCGCCGACAGCCGAGCCGCGGCCGATGGTCGCCATGATGCCGTAGTCCTTGTAGCGGAACGGCTCGAGCGGCTTGCCCTCGATGGCGCGGCGGACGTTGCGCCCGGCCTGCGCGCCCTCCTGCATCGCCACCTGCGCCACGCCTGGCAGCAGCTTCCCGTCCTGCGTGAACGCACACAGATCACCGACGACGAAGATGTTGGGGTGCGAGGCGAGCGCCAGCGTCGGCTCGGGCGTGACGCGGCCGACGCGGTCGAGCGGGACCCCGAGCGACTTTGCGATCGGCGACGCCGCCACGCCGGCGGCCCAGAGCACGGTCGCAGCCTCGATCCGCTCGGTGGTTTCAGGCGGCACGGCGCCGGAGGCGGTCTGCGGCACCGCTGGGCGCACGCGGCAGGTGACGCCCTCCGCGTCGATCCCGACAACGACCGCATCGGTGCGCACCTCGACGCCGAGCCGGACCAGCGCCTTGCGCGCAGCCTCGCGCAGCGGGTCGGCAAACGTCGCCAGCACGTACGGGCTCCCCTCGACCAGCACGATGCGCGCCGACTCGGGCCGGATGCGCCGGAAGTCGTGGCGCAGCGACAGCCGAGCGATCTCCGCCAGCGCACCGGCGAGCTCGACGCCGGTCGGCCCGCCGCCGACGATGACGAAGGTCAGCAGCCGCCGCTGGCGCTCGGGATCGGTTTCGCGCTCGGCGGCCTCGAACGCGAGCAACAGCCGCCGGCGCATCTCCAGCGCGTCGTCGAGCGTCTTCAGACCGGGCGCGCGCTCGGCCCATTCGGGATGGCCGAAATACGCGTGTGCCGCGCCGGTCGCGACGATCAGGTAGTCGTACGGGATCGTCGTCCCTGCGTAACCGACCTGCTCGGCGGGGCTCGGTCCAATCAGCACGCGCCGGCCTGCCGGGTCGATCTCGCTCGCGTCGCCCAGGAGCACCTCGACGTTCTTCTGCCGGCGAAGGATCGACCGGATCGGCGATGCCACGTCGCCGGGGGACAGCGACGCCGTCGCCACCTGGTAGAGCAGCGGCTGGAACAGATGGTAGTTGTGGCGATCGACCAGCGTCACCTGCGCCGCGGCGCCCGCGAGCGCGCGCGCGGCGTGAAGACCGCCGAATCCACCACCGAGGATGACAACGCGAGGAAGGTTCACAGCTCAGGGGTTCAAGGATGTGTGTTCGAAATGCTATCGTAGCCTCATGCCCTTGCCTGGAAAACTCGGCCGCGCGGGCGAAGACGCCACGCTCGATGGCCCCCGCTCCGTTGTCGAAACCGCGTGCCCGCTCGACTGCCCCGACGCGTGCAGCCTTGCGGTCACCGTGCAGAACGGCAAAGTCGTCAATATCGACGGCTCGCACAAGAATCCGGTTACCGAGGGGTACATCTGCGCCAAGGTGCGCAAGTTCGGCGATCGCGTGTACGGACCAGATCGCATCCTCTATCCGGCGGTCCGCAAGGGACGCAAGGGCGAAGGCCAGTTCGCGCGCGTCTCGTGGGACGAAGCGATCGAGCTCATCGCGTCGAAGTTCGAGCAGGCCAAGGCCGAGAATGGCGGCGCTTCGATCCTTCCCTATTCCTACGGCGGATCGAACGGCCTGCTGACGCAGGACAACATCGACGCGCAGCTGTGGCGGCGCTTTGGCACCTCACGGCTGGCACGCACGGTGTGCGCGGCGCCGACCGGCGCGGCCAACATGGGGCTCTACGGCAAGATGCCGTCGATTACCTACCAGGACTATCCCGAGGCGAAGCTGATTTTGCTCTGGGGCGTGAACCCGTCCGCCTCCGGCATCCATTTGATCCCGTACGTGCGCGAAGCGCAGAAGCGCGGCGCGAAGCTCGTCGTCGTCGACCCGCGGACCACGCCGACCGCGCGCTCCGCAGACGTGCACCTCGCGGTGAGACCCGGCACCGACGTCGTCGTCGCGCTGGCGATCCATCGGTATCTCTTCGCACATGGTCATGCCGACGAGGCGTTTCTGCGCGAGCACACCACCGGCGCGGACGCGCTGCGTGAGCGCGCGGAACCGTGGACGATCGAGAAGGCGGCCGACGTCGCCGGCGTCGACGCGTCGGCGCTGCAGCAGGTCGCCGAGCTTTACGCCACGAGCACACCGGCGCTCGTCCGCTGCGGCTGGGGACTCGAGCGCAACCGCAACGGCGGCAACGCCGCGATGGCGGTACTGGCCCTGCCGGCCGTTGGCGGCAAGTTCGGCGTCCGCGGCGGCGGCTATTCGATGAGCAACTCGGCGTCGTGGAACTTCGACAAGACGTGGATCGACGCGCAGGAACCGGATACGCGCGTGGTCAACATGAACCACCTCGGCCGGGCGCTCACCGAGTACACCGACCCGCCGGTGAACGTGCTGTTCGTCTACAACTGCAACCCGGCAGCGACCGTCCCCGATCAACACCGCATCCTGCGAGGTCTTGTCCGCGAGGATCTTTTCACCGTCGTCTTCGAGCAGGTGATGACCGACACGGCGCTGTACGCCGACGTCGTGCTGCCGGCGACAACATTCCTCGAAGGCTACGACTTTTCGAAAGGCTACGGGCCGATCAGCCTCGATCTCGGCCGCCCCGTGGTCGACGCGGTCGGCGAAGCGCGAACGAACGCCGACGTGTTCGGCGCGCTCTGCACACGGCTCGGCCTGCTGGAGGACAACGAGCCGAGCGACGAGCTCGACCTCATGGTCCGCATGCTCGACCACCTGCCCGAGCCGATCGCCGACCCGCTCCGCGCGGGCCAGATGCCGTCGCCGCCCTTCGGGCCGGCGCCGGTGCAATTCCTGGACGTGTTCCCGAATACCGCCGACCGGAAGGTGCATCTCTTCCCGGCGGCGCTCGATGCCGAGACTCCGATCGGCCTCTACCGCTTCCAGCCCGACCCGGCCACCGAGCGCTATCCGCTGGCGTTGATCTCGCCGGCCAGCGAGCGCACGATCAGCTCGACGCTCGGCGAGCTGCCGCGGCCCGATGTGCGGCTGCTGATGCACCCGGACGATGCGCAGGCGCGCGGGCTGGCGGAAAACGATCTGGTGCGCGTCTTCAACGAGCTGGGCGAAGTGCACTGCCCGCTGAGCGTCGCGCCGTCAATCCGGCCTGGTTCAATCAGCCTGCCGAAAGGGATCTGGCGCCGCAGCACGCGCAACAACACCACCGGCACGGCGCTGGTGCCCGACACCCTCACCGATCTCGCCGGCGGCGCGTGCTTCAACGACGCCCGCGTGCAGGTCGCCTCGCTGGCGAACGCGTAATTGGAGAGTGTCCGCGTCAGTAGCTGAAGAAGAACAGCAGATCGGCGCCGCTGCCCTGCAGGCGCTGGAACACCGACGACTGGTTGGGGGTGCCCTGAAGGACGTTGGTCCGCAACCGCAGCCAACGGGTGAGCTCGTACTCGAGGATGAGATTGGTCTGGTTCTGATCGCCGACGCCCTGCTGCAACTTCACGTAGAGGTTCTGCCCCAGCTGCTGGCCGATGGTCACCGAAGCCGCGCCGCCTTCTTCGGGCGCGGTGCTGATCTCGAAGAGATCGACGCCAATCGCGTTGCCGATTGACTGCGCCAGCTGCCCGGCCACGGCGCCGGTCGCCAGCTGCTGCGCGCGCTGCGCCAGCGACACCGCCTGCCCTTCGCCGAGCGAATTGATCGGCTGGTTGAAGACGATGAGCGACAGGATGTCGGACTGCTCGAGCGGCGGGGTGCTGGTCAGGACGATCTCGGGCTGCTTCAGCGTGCCGCGGACGTTGACGCGCGCCTCGACGCCCTGGATCAGTCGGCGCGTGCGGATGTCGAGCCGCGGATCCATGTCGTTCAGCGGCGCGTTGTCGAACCGGACGGTGCCGTCGCGCAGGATCTCGAAACGGCGGCCCTGGAAGTCGTAGTTGCCGCGGACGGTGTTGATGGCGCCGAGGAGCGCAATCGGCTTCCCCTGCTCCTTGGTCGCGCGCAGGTCGCCGCCGAGCGTGATGTTGATGCCGCCGAGCGAGATCGGCGAGCCCGGCGTCCGCAGCTCGCCGGCGCGGACCACGAGGTCGTCCGGCACGGTGACGCGCACGTCCATCTCCATCGCGTCGAAGGCTGATGGCGACGCCGCGGCGGCGTTCTCGGTGGCGGTCGTGTCCAGATACTCCGTCTCGGCGGTCGAGTACGCCGAATCGCCGACCAGCGCCAGGATCGGATCGAGGTTCACGCGTCCGGTCGAGACGCCAAGGTCGCCGATGATGCGCGGCGACCGCAGCTCGCCGCCGATCTCAACGTTGCTGTTGAGCCGGACGTTGCCCAGCTTGTTGTCGATCACCTTGAAGTCTTCCGCGGTGATGTAGAGCTGCACTCCGCCGACTGCCCGCTGGTGAACGGCGAGGTCGCCGGTGACCGACAACGAGCTCTGATGGTTGTCGAGCACGTAGATGTGCTCGATGTGCACCTTGTCCTCCTGCAGGTCGATCTTGCCCTGCAGGTTCGAGTAGTTGACGCCGGTCGACGCGACCAGGAATGCCGCCTTGTCGATGCTGACCACTCCGTTGGCGTGCGGGTCGGCGGCGGATCCGGTGATGTCGATCTTCGCCTGCATCGTGCCGGTGACCTCGGTCAGCGCGGTCGTGAAGCCCTGCACCAGGCCGAGATCGATCGGCGTGCTCTCAACATGGAAATCGATCTGGTCCGCCTTCGCGATCGCGATACCGTGCGCCGCGTCGCGGCTGGCCGCGACGTCGCTCTTGAAGAGCGCCATCGGCAGATACCCTTTCGCGGTCAGATACGTCGTCGGGTTCTGCTGGAGCCTCGTGTCGGCGGTGATGCCGGCGCCGCCGTATTTCACGGTGCCGCCGAAGCTGTCGTAGCGGTACTGCTTGAAGCCGCCCTGGCCGATCTCGAATCTGGCGGCGACCTCCGGCGCCTCCTTGGTCCCGGTCACCGTCGCAGTCGCGTTGGCGCGGCCGGTGAACTGCGGCGGCCGGAGCATCAACGCATCGACGCTGGCCACGTCGACGTTTTCGAGCGTCACCTCGAGCGCGTCGCCCTGGCGGCCGAAGCTGCCGTCGCGCCGCGATGCGCTGATCGCCGTTGGTCAGCGCGAGATCGCTGACCGCGATCGACTCGGCGCCGTACTGGACCGTGGCGCTCGAGCCGGGCGCCATCTGCCAGGTCTGCCCCTGCGCCTGGAGCCCGAGCGACTGCAGGTGCACTTCCTGATGATCCGGGTGCAGCGTCAGCGAGCCGGCGGCGCCGAGCGATCGCTGCGGCTGCTTCGCGTTGAGGTCGAACTCCACCTGCTTCTGCGCGTAGGTCGTCTTCGCGTCGAGCTCGTTGATGTTCTGCCCGGCGATGGTGACGAACGTCGCGTGGGTGGTCGCCTCGAGGTTGGCGTCCGCGACGACCAGGTTCGGAACCTTCGCCGTGTAGTCGCTCGAGATCGTCAGCGCGCCGTTGTCGCCGTACTCGAGGCCGTCCGCAGTGACGTTGCCGGTCGCCTGCAGCTCGGTCCGGTTGCCCGTGATCGTGGCGTCGATTTTTCCGATGCCCGAAATCTGCTGGTTGAACAGCTTGCCGATCTCCTCGAGGCTCGGCGAGTCGGCGTGGAGCTTCAAGTTCGACTGCCCCGTGTCGTTCAGCGCCAGGGTGCCGCTCGCCTGCACGTTGACGTCGCGGCCGACGATCTCGAGCGTCCGGATCTCGCCGGCCGACTCGCGGTACGTGCCGTCGAGCGCCGCCCGCGTGATCGCGAGGCCGCCGATCGTCGAATTCTCGAGGTTGACCCTCGCGTCGGCCTGGACGCTGTCCGGCGTGACGCCGCTCGAGACATTCGCGACCGTCGCGTCGACATCCAGGTTGCCGGCGATGGTGCCCTGCAGATCCGTCCGCCCGCTGGCCACCGCCGGATCGAAGCCGGCAAAGCTGCCCGTGGCCTTCACCTGTGCGGTGTCGTCGACCAGGCTGCCGTCGAAATCGAGCGCGGCAATCGTCCCGCCGAGGATGGTCGAATCCATCAGCGAGCCCCTCGCCGTCACGTCCATTTCTTTCGGCGTCGTGCCGCTGCCGCTCGCGATCACGTGGCCGTTGATATCGCTCTTGTACCGATCGGTGTCGAGCGCCGGAATCCCGAACTCGCGGCCGATGCGCTGGAGATCGAGGTTGGCGACGGTGGCGTCCGCCCGATACGCGATCGCCTTGCCGTTGATCGTCGCGCCTGCGCGTGCTGCCGCCCTCGATCGTCGCGCCGGCGACCGTCGTCGGCTGGAACGTCAGGTCGGCTCTCACCGACTGTGGCGAGGCAGCTCCGCCGATCGGCACCGATCCGGCCGCGCGATACGACGCGTTGACGTCGGTCTCGGCCGGCGGGACGTTGAGGTTCCGCGGCATCTTGCGCAGATCGATGCGGCGCAGCTGTCCGTTGACGTCGAAGGCAAGCGTCCTCGCCGCCGCATCCTTCGCCATGTCGGGCAGCGTGACGCTGCCGGCGACGGTCGCGGTCGCTCCGTACGCGGCGGCATTGCCGTCGAGCGCCACTTTCCTGCCCTCGATGCGAGCCTTCGCGTGGATCGGTCCGGCGGCATACCCGGCCGCGACGACCCGCGGCGCGTCGAGGGCCAGCGTGCCGCGCAGCGAATCGACGTTCGACAACGCCTCGCCGTGGATGTCGAGGCGGGCGTTCGCGGTGATGTCGCTCTTCTGCTTCGGGTCGTTGAGGATTTGCGCGAGATCGAGGCTGCGCACCGAGAGATCGCCGGTAACCGACTGCCCGGGCGTCAGGATGTCGGCGACAACTTTGCCGGTCAGATTTCCAGCGCTCGAGCGGACGTTCATCGCCACATCGAGCCGATCCATCGGCCCGTTGAGCGCAAACTCGAACGCCGGCTGAAGCTTGACCCCGGCGAGCGCCGGGACGATCTGCGCGAATTCCGGCAGCGACAGCTGCTCCGAGTTGATCTGCAGGTTGAACTGCGGCTTCGAGAGATAGTGCTGCACGGCGCCATCGACCAGCAGCGACGACTCCGCCGTCCGCAGCGCCAGCTTCTCGATGAAGAGCGTGTCGTCCTTGACGGCGACGCCGCCCGACAGCGCGTTGACCGCCAGCGCCGGCTCCTGGCCGCGGAACGACAGCTGCGTGATCTCAATCGAATAGCGGACCGGCTCGTAGTTGAACGACAGCTTCGCGTCGAGGTGCTCGAATCGCTTCGGCACGGTCACGCCGGACGTCCCGACCGGCTGGTCGATCACGACCTCGCCATCGGTGAGCTCGATGGCGTCGATCGAGATCGGCCTCGCCGGGCCTTCGCGATCGGCTTCCTGCTCCTGCTTCTTCACCAGCCGGCTGAGCGACCACGTGTCGCCTTCGCGGCGGAGGTACACGACCGGCTTGTCGAGGCGGATGCTGTCGACCGACAGCCCGCGCGCCAGCATCTGGAAGACGTTGTAGTCGAGGCCGAGATCCTTGACGGCGACCACCTGCGAGCCGTCCATCGACACGCCGATGTTCTCCATCTCGATCCCGTAGAACAGGTTCCCGCCGAGGCGTTCGATCGAGAGCGTGCCGTTCAGGTAGTTGTTCGCCTGCGCGACGATGTAGCCGCGCAGCCAGTTCTTGAACCACGCCGTCTGCGAAACGATGATCGCCGCGGCGGCCGCGCCGACAACCAGCGTGAGCACGAGAACGAGCACATGCGTGAGCCGCCTGACGATCCGCATGCGTTCTAGACTGGCCCCGGCATGGTTCTCGATTCAGCCGAACCTGGAACCCAGAACCCAGAACCCAGAACCTCGACCGAACGCAGCACCGTGAACCCTGAACCACGAACCTCTCCCCGTCCTCAAAACGCCTGGCCGATGCTGAAATGGAATCGCAGCGCACGCTTCTGCTCGGCGCCGTTCACCAGCAACCCTGGAATCGGATTCATCTGGAAGCCGACGTCGAACCGAATCGGGCCAATCGGCGTCAGGTAGCGCAACCCAGGGCCGATCGCGTAGCGCAGATCGTTCAGGTCGAAGGCGCCCGACTCCGCCCAGACGTTGCCGGCATCGACGAACAGCACGGCCCCGAGTTTGTCGCGGAGGGTCGCGCGCAGCTCCGCGCTCATCGCGATCATGCTGTTGCCGCCGATCGGGACGCCGTCCGCCAGCGGGCTGACCTCGAAGCGTCCCCAGCCGCGGATGCTCGACGCGCCGCCGAGAAAATACTTCTTCGAGAACGGCACGTTGCTCGGATCCTGGCCGATCGGCCGGAGGCTGCCGATCTGTGCGCGGCTGGCGACGACCAGTCGTTCACCAAGCGGCAGGTAGTGCCGCGCGTCGGCCGACCCCGCGTAGTAGTTGAAGCTGCCTGGCACCAGGCGCCCGGCCTGCTCGACGTGGAACGCGACCTGGTACCCACGCCGCGCGTTGAGGAGGTTGTCTGCGGTCGAGTGCTGCAGGTCGAACCCCAGCGCGTTCAGGACACCGGCCTGCTCCAGCGTCGTCGGGTTGAAGCCGAGCGAGATCAGCTCGTCGATGAACTCCGGGAAGTCCTCGCTGCTCGCGAACTCCGGATCGATCGTGCTGCTGCTGTGCTCGCTGTTGATGAACACCCCCCACGACGTCCGCTGGCTGTTGCGGTGGGTCATCGTCATCTTGACGCCGCGAGTGACCGACTGGTAGGCGGGCGTGAACGTCTTCCAGGCCTGTGCTTCGGTGACGAGCGAGAGGTGCGGCGCGAAGAAGTAGGGCTGGGTGAAATCGGCGCGGACGCCGCGGTCGAGCCGCGAGTAGCGCCCATGCAGCCCGGCCGACCGCGCGCCGCCGAGGAAGTTCACGTGGTGGTACTCCGTGTCGATGCGCGCTTTTTCCTCGGTGCCGTAGCCGACGCCGAAGTTGACGCGCTGATGGTTGCCCTCCGCGATCGTCACCCTGATCGGCACGTCTTCCGGCTGCTGCTCGGGGTTCACCGGCTCGATGTTCGCGAACTGGAACAGCTCCATCCCGTAGAGACGGCGCTGCGAGTCCTGCATGATGCTGCGGCGGTAGAGTTCGCCCGGCTTGAAGGTCAGCTGGCGGCGGATGATGTTTTCGTCAACGCTCTTGTTGCCGACGATCTCGACTGGCCCGAAATGGGCGATCTTGCCGGGTTCGGCGACAAAAGCCAGCGACGCTTGCCTGGTCTCGGCGTTTTCCTCGTTGGTCGTGACCTTGCCGTAGGGATAGCCGTGGTCCTTGAGCTCGTTGACCGCGAGATCGTGGGTCGCCACCACGAGCTGTCGGTCGCGCGGCTGCCCGACCTTGAGCGGCACCTTCTTCTTCATCTCCTCGAGGTGATCGGCCGGAATCACCTCGAAGCCGCGGAAGTCGAGCGCGGCGACGCGCACGGGTTCGCCTTCGGCAATCGTCACCGTCAGATCGACTTCGTCCTGCTTGTCGTTGAGCTTGACGTCGAAGCCGGTGACGCGCGCGTCCGGGTAGCCGCGGTCGGAATAGAACGCCTGCATGCGCTTCAGATCCGCGTCGAAACGCGAGCGATCGAAGTAGGCCTTGCGGCCCCAGGGAATCTTTGAGCTCTGTCGCGTCGCCAGCGCGTTTTTCAGACGTCCTTCGTCCACGGCGGTGACGCCCTCGAAGGAGAGGCTCCGAACCTTGATCGTCCCCTCTTCCTTGCACCCGGCGGCGGCGAGCCCGAGGGTGGCGAGGGTGACACAAATGGCGACTGCGCGCATGGCTGGCACAACAGAACCATACTCCGTGCCAGAAGGTCGCGCTTGGATCTTCGCTGCGCGCGTCGGGACGCGAGGGCCTGGTGGGTTGGTTGGGTTGGGTGGAACGGGAATCGGAGGAGCGACTGGTCGCGGGCGACCGCGGCTGGCTGGCCGGAACATTGCCCAGCCAACCCGCGCGATCTAAGAGAGCTCGTTATTCTCGAGTGACTGTCGGCTTTCCGGCCGTGACGGCGAGCATGATGCCCAGACCGAAGACGATCAGGGCGCCAATCGCAAGCCAGATCGCGCTGACGCGGGCAAAGACCCCCGCCTGCCAGAGCGCCAGGCACGGCGCCGACGACGAGGATGAAGTAGCCGACGAGATAGAGATGGATGAAGCGCATGTGATTTTCGAAGAGGGCTGGCCCGGGGACGCGGGGCCCTCGCCCCGACTCGTCTCCTGTCCCCGGACCAGAACCCCCAACCCCTTGGTTACCTCAGGTTCACCACCAGCGCGGCGCGCCGGTTGAGGCGCCGCGTTTCTTCGCGTGAGTTGTCGTGCTTCGGACGCTCTTCACCGTAGCTCACCGAGCGTAACCGGTCGGCGGTGACGCCGCGGCTCACCAGGTAGTCGCGCACCGCGTTCGCGCGCCGGTCGCCCAGCGCCAGGTTGTACTCCGCCGTGCCGATGCTGCAGGTGTGCCCTTCGATCTCGACGCGCAGCGTCGCGTTCTCACGCAGCGCCGTCACCGCCTCGTCGAGCACGCGCGTCGCTTCCGGCCGCAGCGAGTAGCGGTCGAAGTCGAAGTAGACGTCCTCGAACGTGATCGTCCGGACCGGCGGCCGGGTGACGGTGATGTTCACCGTGTCGCTGGCCGTCTTGTTGTCGGTCGGGCACGTCACGGTGACCGTCACCGGCACGCTCCCTTCCGTCTGCGGCGCCGTCCACAGCGTCGACCGCTCGGCCGGCTGGGCCAGCGTGCCGCTCGGCGCGCTCCACCGGTAGGTGACCGCGCAGCCGATCGAGCTCTGCGCCGTCGCCGTCACGGTCGACGTCCGGCCGACTTCGACCGAGCTCGGATTGGCCTCTGCCCGCACCGTCAGGGTGTGTTCCGGCGGCGCTGGCGGCGGCGGTGGCGGTGGCGGCGGCGGCGGCACCGGCGCGACGTAGACGCGCACGCCGGGGTGATAGCCGATCCGGAACTGCCAGTCGTAGTAGTCGCCGACCACGTCCTTGCCGTCTTCGGCGAACCGCAGGTCGCGGGCTTCGGTCGGCACGTTCCAGCTGACGCCGGCGCCGAAGAAGACGCCGCTCTTGGTCTGCGCGGTGATGCCGAAGGTCGCGCGCGTGATGTTGTCCGTGTTCGCCGTCAGCAGCGACCGGCTGCCGTCGATGCCGACCAGCGACGTGGTCGTCGACGCCGTGTCGTCCGAGTTCAGCAGGCCGTTCAACTCGCCGGTCACCCGCAGCCAGTTGCGCGACGGGAAGCCGAGGCCGGCGCCCCAGCGGAATGCGCCGCCCGGCGTCTCGAAGCCGTCCGGGCTGCCGCGCCATTCGTAGCCGCCAAAGCCGGAGACTTCGACCAGCTTCTTCGCCTCCTTGCTCGCGATCAGGTCGACCGAGAAATCGGTCGCCCCGGTGCTCACTCCGGAGTCGTCGTCGCCGGTCGGCAGCTTGATCATGCCGCGCAGCGCGAGCGCCGCCGGCTGCTGGCGGAACTCCGACATCAGGTTGTACTTCGCGCCGATGTAGAAGTCGCCGATGTTGTCGCCGGTCCAGTACCTGGTTGACGCGCGGATAGCGGTCCAGGAAGGAACCAAAGGTCGGATCGGGGACGAAGACGGGACGCACGTCGCGGTCGATACGCGTGTCGACCAGGAACGAGCCGAAGATCTCGGCGCGATCCTTGATGCCGACGCCAAACGTCGCGGCGAAGTCGGCGACGTTCGAGTATCCCTGCACCCAGTTCGTGCCGCGGCGATAGCCGCTCACGGACCACTTCTTATGCGCGAGGACCTCGCCCGTCGGTACAAACCACAGACCAGTGTCGCCGAAGAAGGTCGTCGTCGCCGGTCGCGTTTCCTCCGCCGTGGCCGACGAGGACTGAGTCTGGGTGGCGGTCGTACTCTGCCCCGTGGATGTCCCGGAAGACCCGGACTGTGCGCGAGCGCTCGCCGCCACGGCGAGCGCTATCACACAAGCCACGGCTACGCGTCTTGCCATGAGTCGCCTCCAAAACGTGTGCGTCGGCCCGATCATTCGACACGATCGGCCGTCGCGCTTTCGGCAAGCGTAGCACTGGGCGTGGCCGGATCGGATGGGACAATGAGACGGCCTCGGCCGCCACGGCTGACCTGGCCGCCCTTGCGGCCGGCGTTGCGAGCCTCATCCGCTGTCCATTCGTGAGCGGTGCCCTTCTCGTGCGCGGCCCGTCCGCCCTTGCTGGCGATCTCACGCTGTTTCTCAGGGGACATGGACGCAAACCCACGCCGTTCTTTACGTTCTGTACTCACCGGTGCCTCCGTTAGCAGCTGAACTTACACGCCTAGACCACGTAGGGACCCTTCTGGTCCGGCTGGGGCGGGGGATCCTGGACGCGCGGGGGGCGCGGCTCATCGAGCGGCGTCTCCGGCGTCTCGTCCTTCTCCTCTGGCTCCCGGTTGCCAGGCGTTTCTGGATCGGGTTCGAACAGAAACGGGCTATGACCGCTGGTCCAGTAGAGTCCCATTGCGAGTCATCGGTTTTCAAAGTCTGTGCCGACGGCGCCATCTCGGCAGTACCGCAAAGAGTTGATTCAGCGGTACTTAAGACCGTGGCTTTCAAACCACGCCTAAAGATGTTGCAGCGGTTTGCTACAGAAGGGCTGGAAGAAGTAGCGTTTACCTGCAGAGCTGAGCAGTTTCCGAACGAGGCAAAACCCGGAGGGCGGCGAGCGTTATTTCGTCTGTTGCGGCACGTAGCCAGGGGGCAGCGCGGCGCCATCGCCGAAGAAAAAATCTTCCATATGTTTGGCGACCAGGTCCTGTGCCTCCTTCTGCCAGGGCATCAGGCGGTACTCGTTCAGGATCATCTTCATCCGCTCTTCCCAGAGCTTCCACGCGTCCTTCGAGACGTTGTCGTAGATGCGCTGGCCGAGCTCGCCTGGCCACGGCGACGTGTCGAGGCCGGGTAATTCCTTCTGAAACTTGACGCACATCACCTTGCGTCCGCTCTTGTTCGTCGAGGGCGCGGGCGGCGGGGTTGACGGTCCGCAGGAATCAGCCATGCTGCCGATTGTAGTGGATTTCGGCGGCCGAGGTCGGCCGCGTCCGCAGTCAGAACGCCGGGAGCGGCGTTCAGACCTGCGTCGCCGCACGAAGCACCGGCAGCTCCGCATCGATGGTGAAGGTGAGGCGCGCGTGCGCGGCGGCGAGCGCCGCGCGCACGGCATCGGCGCGCGGCGCACGCGCGAAGATGAAGCCAAGATAGCTCGCCCCTTCCGGCAGCGGGACGAGCAGTTGATCCGGCTTCGCCGTAATCCGCACCTCGTCGATGCCGTCGACCTGACGCGCCGCCTCGACACCCTCGGCGCCTCGCAGGATGCCGCGGCGTGGAATCGGGATCATCATCACGCCGCTGGCGTCGCGTTCACGGCGCCACGCGCCGGGATCTTCGCCAAGCGCGTGCCGAAGCAGGAGCTCCTCGAGGGGAGTCGATCCGACGGTCGGGGCCGCCTGTCGGAGTCAAGCGCAGCGCGCGCGCGCACAGCCCGCCGATTGGCCGCGCCGCGACTTCGAGCACGAAGACACCGTCAGCGTTCGCGCGGCACTCCGCGTGCACCGGCCCATGCTGAAGGCCGAGCGCCTTCGCCGCGTTCCCAATCGCCTCGATGATTCGATCCTGAGCCTCCGGCGGCGCCGACGAAGGCGTGACGTAGATCGTCTCTTCGAAGAACGGGCCGTCGAGCGGCTCCGGCTTGTCGAAGATCGCGAGGACGTGCAGCGCGCCGTCATGCAGCAGCGCTTCGACCGCGTACTCGCGGCCGGGGATGAATCCCTCGACGAGGATGGTTTCGTGCGCGTCGTTGCGCTCAGCGCGCACGTCAGGTGACCGCAGCAGCGCACGAAGGCGTTCGAACGCCGCCGCGTACGACGCCGGGATCGTCGACGCGCATCACGCCGCGGCTTCCGGAGAGCGCGACCGGCTTGACGACGCAGGGGAAGGACGGAGGGCTCGTTACTGGTGCTGGCTGCCGGTCGCCAGTGGGCGCCACCAATAATGGGCTCGTGGCGGGCAGCAACCGGGAAAAACCATGGAACCGGAAGCCCCGCGTCGCGCAGCCGTTCGCGCGTCAACAGCTTGTGGCGCGCCACCGCGGCGGCCTCGGGCGCGTGCCACGGCAGTCCGAGCGCCTGCGCCACGCGCGCGGCGATGACGGTCGGCCGATCGCCGACCGCGATGACGCCGTCGAACCGCTTCGCCGCCGCCACCTCGAGAATCGCCGCCACCGACGCGTCTTCGTCGTGAAACCGGATCGGAATCGCCTGGTCCTGCCAGGGATCCTCGATCAGGTGACACCGATCGGTGCCGTAGACAAGCTCCACCCCGAGCCGTTCGGCCGCGTCGCCGAACGAGCGCGTCTGATATCCGGTTGTCGCCGCCAATACGAGTACTCGAGCGCATTCGTTCTTCGGTGTCAGTGTCCGGCTTCAGCCGGACCGTGAGCCAGCGGCTCCGACCTGAAGGCAAACAGCTACGCAACTTCGCGATCACATGAGAGCGACCTGCTCTCCATTGGGCTCCGCTCAACAGTACCAAGGTTCGTTCAGGTACGGCACCGTCGCGCGATCGCGGGCCGGCCTCGCTTCGGCGCGCCGCGGCGGCACGCCTGCGCGCTCGTGCGCGAGCGCGCTGACCTCGTCGAACACGGTCCGGCGATCGGCGGTGAGGCGGCGGCCGACAAGCGCAATCACCTCGCGCTGCAGCGCGTCGACGCGCGGATCGGGGTGCGCCCAGCGGTAGGCGAGCGTCGCCGGATCGAAGCCGCCGAGGTGCGCACGCATCTCGTCGAGCTGTAGCAGCCGCGACCCTTCCGGCACCAGCAGTCGAATCGCGAGCTGGATCGGCGCCACGTGCTCGACCAGATCGAGCTCGTCGATGGTGTCGAGGAGGTCGCAATAGCCCTCGAGCGTGAGCCACGGATGAAACGCGACAAAGGTCGGCGCGAGCGTCACGCCGCTGTCGCGGCAGAGCGCCACGGCATCGACGAAGCCGTCGCGCGTGTGCCCCTTGTCGAGCAGCGCGAGCACGCGGTCGTCGACCGATTCGACCGCGCTGATGACGAACGCACACCCCGTCGCAGCGAGCCGCGGCACCAGCTGGCGATGCTGCAGCAGGTGCTCGACCTTGATCGTGACGTCGTAGCTGACCGACGGATGCTTCGCGTGCAGCGCGCTGACGATCCGCATCGCGTGGGTCGGGCCGTTGAAGAAGTCGGGGTCGCCAAACGTGATGTGCTCGGCGCCGGCCGCGATCTGGTTGTCCACATCGGCGAGCACCACCTCGGGCTGCACGACGCGGAACTGCCCTTCGTAGATCGGCACGACCGGGCAATGGCGGCACAGATGCCGGCACCCGCGGCTCGCCTCGGTGTAGCCCGCGAGGCGGCGTCCGCCGCCGGGGAGTTGCAGCGTCGCGTACTTCGACAACGGCGGCAGCCCGGCGCGCTCCGGGACGAGAAAGTGAATCCTGGGCAGCCGCTGATCACGACGATCGAACGCAGAGGCCGCGGAGACCGCAGAACTCTTTTTTCCGACGTTGCTCTGCGTGTTCAGCGGGTTCTGCGTTGACCGTACGTGGTCCAGCGAACGCCGCCAGTTCTTCTTCGAACTCGCCGCCAAACACCGCGTCGGCGCCGAGCGACTGCAGCCACTCCCCGTTCAGCGGCGCATAGAGACCGAACGCGCAGATCCGCGCCGACGGGTTCGCCTGCCGCGCCGCGGCCAGAATCGGCGCCGCCAGGCGCGTGGCGGTGTGCATCGGCAGGTGGAATCCGACCAGATCGGCGGACGCGACGCGCTCGCGCGTCAGCTTCTCTTTCGCCACGTCGACGCAGTCGACCTCCCAGCCCGCCGCGCGGAGCCATGCCGCCGCCGACGCGACGCCGAACGGCTGGCGTCCCATTTCGTACGTGCTGATGAGGAGACTACGCATCACGCCTGTCAATCATTGTATTCTTCGAGCAGCATGGCTGTTGCCGCCACGGATGCGCGCCTCCACGATCGCTCGTTCTTCGGCCATCCGCGCGGCCTCTCGACGCTGTTCTTCACCGAGATGTGGGAGCGCTTCAGCTACTACGGCATGCGGGTGCTGCTCATCCTCTTCATGACCGCGCCGGTTGCCGCGGGCGGGCTCGGATTCGAGACCAGCGTCGCGGGCGCGGTCTACGGGCTGTACACGTCAATGGTCTACATGACCAGCCTGCCGGGCGGCTGGATCGCCGATCGCCTGATCGGCCAGCGGCGCGCCGTGCTCTACGGCGGCATCCTGATCGCCGCCGGCCACTTCAGCATGGCCTTCCCCTCGTTGACGACGTTCTATCTTGGCCTGACCTTGATCGTCCTGGGCACCGGCCTGCTGAAGGGCAACGTCGCCGTGATCGTCGGCCAGCTGTACACGGCCGATGATCCGCGCCGCGACGCCGGCTTCTCGATCTTCTACATGGGCATCAATCTGGGTGCGTTCATCGCCCCGCTGGTCACGAGCTATCTTGGACAGCGCATCGACTGGCATCTCGGGTTCACGGTTGCCGGCATCGGCATGGTGCTGGGCCTGGTGCAGTACGTGATGGGCAGCAAGTACCTCGGGGACGCGGGGCTGCGCCCGTCACCGTCGGCGTCGCCCGCCGCGGCGGTTCAACTGAGGCGACGGGCGCAAATCTGGGGCGGCGCGACAGCCGCCGCAGCCGTCCTGTTCGCTGCCGGGATGTACACCGGGGTTGTGCCGATCACCGCGAAGCAGATTGCCGACGCTGCCGGTGTGTCGCTCGTCGTCCTGACCATCGCCTTTTTCGTCTGGTTGTTTCTGGCCGGCGAGTGGACCGCGGTCGAGCGGAAGCGACTGTACGCGATCCTCGCGCTGTTCCTCGCCGCGACCTTGTTCTGGTCCGAATTCGAGCAGGCCGGTTCGACGCTCAACCTGTTCGCGGACCGCGCCACCCGAACGTCGATACTGGGTTGGGAGTTTCCGAGCGGGTACTTCCAGTCGCTGCAGCCGTTGTTCATCATCACGCTGGCGCCGGTGTTCGCGTGGATCTGGATCCGGCTCGGCACCCGCCAGCCCTCGAGTCCCGCGAAGTTCGCGCTCGGTCTGATCTTCGTCGGCTCCGGTTTCGCCATCCTCGTCGTCGCCGCCCAGCTCGCAGGGAACGGCGTCAAAGTGTCACCCTGGTGGCTCGTGGTCACCTATCTGCTCCACACCCTTGGCGAGTTGTCGCTCAGCCCCGTCGGCATGAGCGCGTTCACGAAGCTGGCGCCGGCACGGGTCGCGGGCCTGATGATGGGTGTGTTCTATCTGGCGATTGCCGGCGGCAACTTCATCGGCGGTCGGCTGGCGTCGCTCTACGGCTCGATGCCGCTGCCGCAGCTGTTCGGTCTGATCGCAGGGGTCGGCATCGGCGGCGGCCTGATCATGTTTGCGCTGACGCCGCCGATCAAGCGCCTGATGGGCGATGTGAATTAGCAGCGGATACGCAGGGGGACGGCCTCCGGCCCGTCTTTACCAACTACCAACCAGCAACCAGCAACTGTCCCGAATGGCCCTCGAAGAATACAAACGCAAACGCAACTTCAACAAGACGCCCGAGCCCGAAGGCAAGGTCGCGCCCCCGAAAGACGAGCGCTTCTTCTGCGTCCAGAAGCACCTCGCCAGCCACCTGCACTACGACTTCCGCCTCGAGCACAACGGCGTGCTGCTGTCGTGGGCCGTGCCGAAAGGGCCGGCGCTCGATACGAAGACGAAGCGCCTGGCGATGAAGGTCGAGGATCATCCGGTCGCCTACGGCGAGTTCGAGGGCGTCATCCCCGAAGGCTACGGCGCGGGCATCGTGATGCTCTGGGATCGCGGCACCTGGACGCCGCAGGTGGACGACGTGGACGCCGCGCTGAAGAAAGGCGACCTCAAGTTCACGCTGAACGGCTACAAGCTGAAAGGCTCGTGGGTGCTGGTGCGCACCGGCGGCCGTTACCCCGGCGCGCGCGGCGGCGGCGATCGCAGCTGGCTGCTCATCAAGCACAAGGACGACTGGGCCGGCGAAGTCGACATCACCGAGTTCGCACCGCTCAGCGTCAAGAGCGGCGGCGACTTCGAGGACATCCTCGCCGAGGACACGCCGGCGGTGTGGCAGTCCCATCGTCCGGCCAAAGGCGGCGACGCCGGGGCGATGCTGGCGCAGATCATCGAGCGAGCCGCTGCCCTCAAGACGTCCCGCTCCGCAAAGGACACGAAGGGAACGAAAGAGGAAAAGGGGGCAAAGAAGTCGAAAGCCGCGGTGCCCAGGAAAAAAGCAACAGCGCGGAGCAGCAAGTCCCAGAAAAAAGCGTAGCTCTGCGGGCTCTGCGGTCCGAGCGTTCAAGGGTCATGACTGCACGCCTTGTCCTGTGCGTAACGACGATCGTCGCCGCCGTCGGCGCGCAGCAACTGACCACGCGCGAGATCACGCTCACCCTCACCGAAGGCACCTCGATGTCCGCGGCGGTGTCGCCCGACCGCCGTTCGATTGCCATCGATCTTCTCGGCAGCCTCTGGATCCTGCCGATTCGCGGCGGCACCGCCAGGCGCATCACCCCCGATCTCTTCGAAGCACGCCTGCCGGCCTGGTCTCCCAACAGTCAGTCGCTCGCCTTCCAGGGCTATGACGACGGGGCGTGGCACATCTACGTAATCAACCGCGATGGCGGCGACATCAAGGCCGTCACCGAAGGCGAGTTCGACGATCGCGAGCCCGCCTGGTCGCATGACGGCTCGCGGATCGCGTTCTCATCCGACCGCTACGGCGGCATCTCGACAATCTGGGAACTGACGCTCGCAACCGGCGCGCTCCGCCGCGTCAGCGGCCGCGACGGCTCGATGCCGACCTGGTCGCCGAACGACGACGAGATCGCGTTCGTATCGCAGGACAGCGGGCAGACGCCGCCGGACGGCGTGATCGCGCGTGACCACACCGCCGGATTGTGGGCGGTGAACGCGGCCGGAAGCCCTTCGACGTCGCTCAGGGCAGGCGAGCGCCTTGTCTACGATGCGAAGCAGAACGGCGTGCCCGCCGGCGCCGCGTGGAACCTCGAGGGCACCCACCTCGCCTACTCGCTGGCGGACGCGCACCTCGCGATCAACGGCCAGGAGGTGAGCGGCGCCGACGAAGACGTCTTCCCGTTCAAGCCAAGCTGGGCGAGCGGGAGCGACTTCGTCTACACGGCCGACGGGCTGATCAAGCGGCGTTCGCTCGACGGATCGACCGCCACCGTTCCCTTCAGCGCCACCGTCTCGCTCCAGCGCAGCGCGTTCTCAATCGCGCATCGCCCGCTCGAGGCCACCGGCGCGCAGCGCGTCAACGGGATCGTCAAGCCGGCCGTCTCGCCGGACGGCCGGTCGGTTGCGTTCACCGCGCTGGGCGACTTGTGGATGCTGCCGGTCGGCGGCACGCCGGTGCAGTTGACGAACGACGCGGCGTTCGACGCCGACCCGGCGTGGTCTCCCGACGGCGCCGCGATCGCCTTCGCGAGCGATCGCAGCGGCGGCATGCAGTTGTGGATTCGCGACCTGCGCACGAACAAGGACGCGCAGGTGACGCGTGAGCGCGTCGCCGTCTCGGGCCCGGCGTGGTCGCGCGATGGGTCGCAGATTGCCTACCTCGGCGATCGGCGCGAGCTTCGGACCGTACGCGTCAAGCCCGGCGACTGCCGCGGCGGCGCCACCGCGGGAACGGGCGCGGAGATCGGCCGGCCCACGTGGGCGCCGAATTGCCGATCGGTCGGCGTCGGCGCATTGTTTCCGTACTCGGATCGCTTCCGCGAAGGGCTCACCGGCCTGCTGCTCTACGGCTTCGAATCGGGCACCTGGTCGCAGTCGGTGCTGTTCCCGCAGCATTCCACCGGCAACCGCGAGAGCGGCGGCCCGGTATGGTCGCCGAACGGCACGCAGATGGCGTTCGTGTCCGAGGGCAGGCTGTGGACAGTGGCTGTCGACGGCGAGGGCGCCGCAATCGGCGCGCCCGACGAGATCGCCGAGGATCAGCCGGAGTCGCCAAGCTGGGAAGGCGACTCGCGGCACATCGTCTATCAGACGCCGAAGGGGCTGCGCCGCGTGCTTGCCGACGGCAGCCAGCCGGATCCGATCGCGCTGGATCTCACGTGGCGGCCCTCGCCTCCGCCCGAACGCGTGGTGATCCACGCCGGCCACGTCCTCGACGGCGTCCTCGAAGCGCTCCACGGCGAGTCCGACATCGTCGTCGAGCGCGGCATCATCCGCAGTATCCAGGCGCACCGCGACGACCTGCACACCGGCGCGGTCGTCGATGCGCCAGGAGAGACGGTGATGCCCGGCCTGGTCGAGATGCACGCGCATCTCGACGACGGATACGGCGGCAACTTCGGGCGCGTCTGGCTCGCGTACGGGATCACGAGCGTGCGGATCCCGTCGATCAACCCGTACGTCGCGCTCGAGCAGCGCGAGGCATTCGACTCGGGACGGCGGCCCGGGCCGCGCCTGTTCTTCGCCGGCGATCCGTTCGACGGCCGCCGGATCTATTACCCTGGCGGCGTGTCGGTGACCTCCGATCGCCAGCTCGATCAGGAGCTCGATCGCGCGTCCTCGCTCGGCGTCGACTTCTTCAAGACCTACGTGCGGCTGCCGGATCGGCTTCAGAAACGGATCATCGACTACGCCCACGAGCAGGGAAAGCCGGTGACCTCGCACGAGATCTACCCGGCAGTCGCGCTCGGCATCGACGGCGTCGAACACCTGCGCGGCACCAGCCGGCGCGGCTACTCGCCCAAGGTAAGCAGCATCGGCCGCGCGTACAAGGACGTCACCGATCTGCTCGCGAAATCGGGCGTGACGCTGACGCCGACGATCGGGCTCCAGGGCGCATTTCGGGCACGCGCGAGCGGCGACAAGGCGCTGCTGTTCGACTCGCGGCTCGCGCTGTTGCCGATGCCGGTGGTGGCGATGCTGGCCGACCTCGCGCGCGCACCGTCGAACCCCGCGCTCGACGCCGCGGTGAAGCCGTATGAAACGATGGTGAAAGCGGTGGCCGCCGGCGGCGGCAAGATCGTCGCCGGGACCGACTCGCCGCTCGTGCCGTACGGGCTGGGTTTGCACGTCGAGCTCGAAGCGTACGTGCACGCGGGGATGACGCCGTTCCAGGCGCTGCAGACCGCGACGACCAACGCCGCGCAGGCGCTCGGCCTCGGCGACGAGATGGGAACGATTCAGCCGGGCAAGATCGCCGACCTGGCGTTCGTCGCCGGCGATCCGCTCGTCGACATCCGCGCGACACGAGAGGTGAAACGGGTGATGAAGGGCGGCCGCATCTACACGGTCGCAGAGCTGATCAAACGGTGACTCGTTAGAACGCCGCTTCAGCGGCGCCTCAAACGCGTTCCGCTTCCGCCATCAGCCGCCGCGACAGCACCGTCCACACGGCATACGCCAGCCGGCGGCGATCGTGCCTCGCGATGTCGCCGGTCCAGAACTCGCCGCCCACCACTTCGCAATGCTCCGGCAGCATCCCCGCCGCGAGCGGCTCCTTGTGCTCCTGCGCGTAGCGACCGAGCACTTGCGGCGACGGGGCCTTCAGGTTGGTGATGACGACATCGACGCGGCGGCCGGAGGTTTCCTCGATCCACTGGACCGCGTCGGCGGCGGTGAACCCCATCATGCCGCGCCCTTCGGTGAGGAGGTTGGCAATCAGGATGACCGGCCCGTTCATGTGCGCAAGCGCTTCGGCGACGCCGCGCACGAGGAAAATCGGCATCAGGCTGGTGTAGAAGCTGCCGGGCCCGATGATCACCGCGTCGAACTCGCTGATCGCCTTGGCGACGGTCGGGTGGATCGAGACCGGCGGCTCCAGCCAGATCCGCTTCACCAGCCGGCCCGAGCTCTGCCCCGCATCGACTTCGACCTCGCCGCGCGTCGCCGAGCCGTCCCCGTACTCGGCGCAGACCGAGGCCGACTGCACGCTGACCGGCCACACGCGGCCGCGGCAGCCAAGCAGCGCGCGCAACCCGTCGATCGCGTCGAGGAAGTCGCCGCTGTAGCGCTGCATCATCGACAGCAGCAGATTGCCGCCGGTGTGTCCGCCGAGCTTCGCGTGCTCGAGCGTCGGCAGGCGCGCCAGCAGCACCCGCCGCGCCTCACGCGCGTTGCGCGACAGCGCGAGTGCGCATTTGAGGATGTCGCCCGGCGGCAGCACGCCCAGCTCGTCGCGCAGCTGGCCGGAGCTGCCGCCGCTGTCGAACATGGTGACGACGGCGTGCAGGTGCAGCCACGGGTTGTGCTTCAGTCCGCCGAGCAGGCTCGGCAGACCGGTGCCGCCCCCGAAGCACCCGATGTTCAGCTGGCGCATGCGCATCGCGCTCCATTGTAGTGGTTAGTCGATGGTCGATTTGATCGGAGTGTCCGGCTTCAGCCGGACCGCGACGGTTCGCCTGAACGGCGGACACGACGAACGACGCGTACAATGACGTCATGGCGAAGTCCGACGCCGTGCAGACGCTCGAACGTGATCTGCGCGGAATTTTTGGCACCCGGCTGCAATCGCTGGTGATCTACGGTGAGCGTGCCCGCGCGGCCCGCGGCCACGGCGACCAGCATCACGGGCATGACAACCCGCCAACGACCACGCTGGCGATCATCGAATCGGTGACGCACGACGATCTGCGCACGGCCGCCGCACGCGTCGCCGCGTGGCACGATGCCGGCCTTGGCACGCCGCTGCTCTTCGCCGCGCGCGAGTTCGAGCGCTCCCTCGACGCCTTCCCGCTCGAGTTCGGCGCGATCCTCGCCGATCACTCGGTGGTGTCGGGCAGCAATCCCTTCGCGACGCTCAAGGTCGAAGCGGCCGACCTCCGGCGCGCGTGCGAAGTCCAGGCGCGCAGCCATCTCCTGCACCTGCGCGAAGGGTTCCTCGAAACCCGCGGCCGCGCCGACGCGCTCGCCGACCTGATCGTGGCGTCAGCGCCTGCGTTCGCCGCCCTGATCACGAGCATCGCGCGGCTCGAAGGGCACGGCGGCGACGATCGGCCCGCCGCCGCACGGCACGTCGAGCGCATCGTCGATCTGCCGGGCGCAATCACCGAGGTCACCAAGCTCGTCGGCGTACAAGAGATCAGCTCCCCCGAAGCGGAGCGCCTTTTCCCGCCCTACTTCACGGCGGTCGAGCGCCTCGTCAGCTACGTCGACGGCTGGAGCGCTCGATGACGAGAGATCATGGCTTAGGGCTGATGGCTCATGGCAATGGGCCATTGGCCATGACCATCAGCCATTTGCCGTCAGCCATCAGCTATGTCCTCGCCAGCGCCGTGCTCGTCGTGGCGCTGGCCGTTTCCTCCGCCGCGCAGGGCCCGACGAGCACGCTCCCCGAGTTGACGGAGCCGGTGAACGACTTCGCCCGCGTCATCGACGCCGCCAGCGAGTCGGAAATGGAGACGCACGATCCGCGAGCTGCAGGAGAAGAGCCGGCGACGTCCTCGTGGTCGCGACCGTCGAGACGATCGAGCCGTTCGGCACCGTCAAGGAGTATGCGGTCAAGCTGTTCGAGAACCACGGCCGCGGCATCGGGCAGAAGGGCAAGGACAACGGCGTGCTGATCCTGCTCGCGATGAAGGAGCGGCGCGTCGAAGTCGAGGTCGGCTACGACCTCGAGCAGTGGATCACCGACGGGTTCGCCGGCCAGGTCAGCCGCGAGGACATGGCGCCGCCGTTTCGCGAGGGCCGATTCGGTGAAGGCCTCCTCGCCGGCACGAACCGCCTCGCCACCCGGATCGCGCAGGCGCGCGGCGTCACGCTCACCGGCGTGCGGGTGCAGCGGAGCTCGAGAACGCGCGACGCGACGCCGATCGGCATCTCGACGCTGTTCTGGCTGTTCATCGCGTTCCTGATCATCAGCCGTATCGGCGGCGGGCGCCGGCGCCGGCGCTTCTGGGGCGGCGGTGGCGGCTGGTCGAGCGGCGTCGGTCCGTTCGGCGGCGGCTTCGGTGGCGGCTCCGGCGGATTCAGCGGCGGAGGTGGCGGCTTCGGCGGCGGGTTCGGTGGATTCGGCGGCGGCCGAAGTGGCGGCGGTGGCGGCGGCGCCAGTTGGTAGAATGCTGACATGAGAATCACGCGACGAAGTCTGCTTCAGCTGGCGGTGGTCGCGCTCACCACGCTTCCGCTCGGCGGCTGTTCCTACAACACGTTCGTCAAGCAGGAAGAATCGGTCAAGGCGCAGTGGGCACAGGTTGAAAACCAGCTGCAGCGGCGCAACGACCTGATTCCGAACCTGGTCGAAACCACCAAAGGGTTCGCCCAGCATGAAGAGAGCGTCTACAAGGACATCGCCGACGCGCGATCGACGATTGCTGGCCGCGAAGAGCCCGGAGGAATCGATCGCCGCCGCGAACCAGCAGAGCTCAGCGCTCGGCCGGCTGCTGGCGGTCGTCGAGAACTACCCGCAGCTGAAATCGAACGAGCAGTTCAATCGCCTGATGGACGAGCTCGCCGGCACCGAGAACCGCCTCTCGACCGAGCGCATGCGCTACAACGAGCGCGTCCAGGAATACAACACCGCGCGGCGGCAGTTTCCCGCCAACGTGACGGCGAAGATGTTCGGGTTCAAGGAATATCCGTTCTACGAAGTGCCGCCCGAAGCCAAGCAGGTTCCGAAGGTCGACTTCAGGAAGTCATGACCGCGCCGCTGCCGTGGGAGCGGCTGCTCTGGAGCAGCCGTCCATGGCGGCTGGCGCCGTGGATCGCGGGCGAGCAGTACCTGCTCACCGACTTCCGCATCCTGCGCGCCACGCGCAGAGGGATCGAAGAGCTCGCGCTCGACGATGTTGCCGACATCCGGCGCAGCGAGTCGGGCGCCGATCGCATCCTCGGCACGTCCACCATCATCATCCACGCCCGCCAGCGCACCAGCGCCGCCGATTGTTCTGGCGGCGGTACGGCGCGGCGCGCCGCTCGCGGCCCTCCTCGAACTGCTCGCCGGCGATCCGCGCGCGCCGCGCGATCCCGAGGCGGTCCGCTGCGCGCTGGCCTGGGAACCGCGCAAGCCGTCGTTCGCGCTGCGGGAGGCGCTCGCCGGGTTCATCGCCATCCTCTCGGTCATCTTCGCCGTCGTGATGGGGCTGCACGGCAAGGCCGCCGCGGTCGCCTACCCCGCCGACGACGCAATCAGGCCGCATGGCGCGAAGCGAAGCGACGCCGAAATCCTGCGGTTCATGGAGGATGAGGTGATGCCCTGGGCGCGGGTGACGCTGGGGCGCCTGAAGGGGGGCGCCGACCACATCACCTGTGAAACGTGCCACGGCGCGCAGGGGCGCGCACGAGGATGGCAGATGCCGGCCGTCGCGGCGCTGCCGCAGCCGGTCGTGCGCGACAGCGGCTGGGAAACCTACACCACGCGCATGGATGCGCAGATGCGCAACGCGATCTACGGCTATCTGGCCGAATCCGATAATCAGGCGAAAGCGGCGTACATGCGCGAGGTCGTCATGCCGGGGATGGCGCGGCTGCTCCATCGTCCGGCGTACGATTTCACACGTCCGTATGAATACAATCGGACGCAACACGCGCTGGGCTGTTATCATTGTCACCAGGTTCAGTGACGCGCGAGCTTACGCGGTCGGTCGTGCCGTCCGGCAGTCAAGTTCCGGTACCTTCGTCCGGGCTCCTGAGCACCTGGAGCACGCGCGACTGGAGCGATGGGATCCACATCGCCGACCTGTCCCCGCTCGAGCGCCTGATCGTCCGGACCGCCAACAGCACCTACGAGCTCATCGTTCTCTGCCCCGCCACCGGCAGCATCCTGGTTCGCGGCGGCGCCTTCTTCCCGGTCTTCATGCCGGCACGACTCGCGGGCAGCTCGCTGGGCGGCAGCTTCCTGAAGCTGCGCAGCATCCATGTCGGCTTCCGCCTCGAGCTCAACTCCGATCGCGGCTTCATCATCACCAGCTCGGTCCGCAGCGCCGCCATCGCCCCCGCCGCCGATCACGCCGACATCATGTAAGAAGAGATCAGAAGGTCCGAGAGATTAGGAGAGCTCCGGGAAATTTGGAGCGCCTGAACTTGACCGGACGGGTGTCGCAATTTACGCGCGGCATCTGGTAGCGCTGGCCTCTCAGGCCTGCCAACAGCCGCGCGGGCAGCCGTGAAGGGCTGCGCTCAGTTCAGGTTTCGTGTTTTCCTGGCAGAACCGTGCTGGGATGAGGTCAGCGTGCGGGCGTCAGCGTGAGCGTGGACTCGGCATTGGCCTGGACTGCGGCCTCCGTGAACGGCAACGCCACGCGCTCGCCCGCGGCCCAGCGCTGCGCCAGGTCGGCGAAGCGCGGGCTCGCCGGGGAGCCTGACTGGCCTGGCGCGTTCATCGCGGTCGAGCGATCCCAGCCGGTGGGATCCGAAGACAACGAAAACGCTGCGCCTGCACTGTCCGCCGGCACGAGCGGACCGATGTTGTAGCGGCGTCGTCCCGCGGCGCCGACGCTCAGCGGGTGCGCAAAGAGGACGCGCCTCGTCGCGTCCGCGTCGCGCCTCGACTCGGCCAGCGCGTCGACGATCAGCGCACGCTGAACCGTCAATGAATCCGCGGTTTCGATCTTCCGCAGCAACGCGTCGGCCCGATCCGGATGCGCGCGCGCCAGCGCGACAATCTCCGCCGCCGCGGTCGTCGCCGGCCGCGGCGCCTCGTCGCGCAGATCGATTCCGTGCGGGAGGGTGTCGAGCGATCGCCAGCCGTTCCACGCGTGCGCGCCGGACCACGCCGGCGCCGGCAATGCGCCATCCCAACCGCGCCTCGAGGGAATCAACGCCGCCGCTTGAAAGCCACGGCGCCCTTCGACGTCGACATAGGTGAAGCGCCGCGCCGGCATCTTCCAGCGCGCGAGCGCCGCCTGGAACTCCGGCCACGACTGCGCACGATCGATCGCCAGCGCCGCGAGCTCGCCGGCCGCGCCCGGTTCCGACCCGCTCCAGCGCAGGACGAACGCGAGGTTGCGCGCACGATCGGAGGCGAGCAGCATCCCGCGCGGCGTGAACTCGGCCTCGAACATGAACGGCTTCGGGTTGCCGCGGATGCGAATCGGCTCGGTGACGCTGCGGGTGTCGGCCCAGCGTCCGTTGTCGTCCACCTGATGCGGGTTCGACGGGTTCAGCCGCTCGACGAACACGTCCTGCACGTCGGCGTCGAACGGCTCGACGGTCCAGGCGATCCGCTCGTTGTGCCCCGCGACGACCCCGGGCAGCCACGGCGCCGCGGCGCCGGCGACGTTCCAGCCGGGGGCGACGAGGTGGACGAGATACCTGCGCGACGGGTGATCGAGCGTGGTGACCGCTCCTTCGCGTCGTGTCCGGCGTTCGGGCGGACCGCCTCGTCCGCCGGGCTGATGTCGCGATCACGCGTCGCGGCAAGCCCCAGAAAGAACGGCGGCGTCCCGGCGCGGCGGATGACCTCGGCGACGATCGGGTTGATCGTCCCCGGGTCGAGGCCCGCGGGCACCGCAAGCGTCCCTCCCAGGAGCGCCGCCGCGCGGCGCACGCCAACCGCGGCAACCATCCGCGCGCGAAAGATCTCTTCGAGCGCGCCGCCGCTGGCGACGAACGCGTCGGTGCGATTGAGCAGATCCTCCGGCGACCACGGCTCCGGTTTCCAACCGGCGAGGACGAACTCCTCCGGCGGACGCTCGCGCGCCAATGCCACCCACGCGTTGACGCCGCGGACGAACGCGGCGGCAATCGATTGGGTGTCCGCGCCGTAGCTCGCCCACTCGGCGTCGGGATCGCCGCGGTACTGGATGCGGCGCGTCATCGCGTCGCGCTCGACGAAGTTGGGGCCGAGGACCTCGGAGAGGCGACCCTGCACTGACCGCCGCCACAGATCCATCTGGAACAACCGGTCCTGCGCCTGGACGAATCCCTGCGCGAAGAACAGATCGTCCTGGCTCTGCGCGTAGATGTGCGGGACGCCCGAGCGGTCGCGAACGACGCGCACTGGCGCGGCCAGGCCGGACGACTGCCATCGTGCCGGCGACCTGGCGACGAGCGGGGCGGTGATGCTCGGCTGCTTGCAGCCGCGGCCACGAGGACACAGAGGCACAGGAAGCCCGATCGCGAAGGTCGCGCCAGCTGGACGGCGGAGGTCTGCCTGAACGGCGTGTCACCGACGACTGACATGCGCCCTAGTGTTCTACACTCTCGGGATGGCGATCAAAGATGGACTGCTGGCCGACTTCGATCACGAGATGGGCACGACGCGGAAGCTGCTGGAGCGGGTACCCGACGACAAGCTGGCGTGGAAGCCGCACGACAAGTCGATGTCGCTCGGCGGGCTGGCGACGCACCTGAGCACCATCGCGAGCTGGGGCGGGACGATCCTCAACGAGCCGTTCTTCGACCTCGCGGCGGTGGGGCCGAACCAGGCCGAGAAGACGTCACGCGCCGAGATCCTCGCCGCGTTCGACGAGACGCGCAAGAAGACGCGCGAGTGGATGGACAAGAGCGACGCCGAGTACTCGTCGATGTGGTCGCTGCGCCGCGGCGGCCAGGAGATGTTCTCGGTGCCGCGCGTCGCCGCGTTCCGCAGCTTCGTCCTGCATCACATCATCCACCATCGCGGACAGTTGAGCGTCTACCTGCGGCTGAACGACGTGGCGGTGCCGGCGATCTATGGCCCATCGGCCGACGAGGGTTCTGACGCCGCACTTCGTCGCCGCTCGCGCGGGGGCGCGTGGGCATGTCGGGTCGCGTACAGCGTTGCGACTCGTTAGCTTTTGACCGGCATCCGCCGTACCTACGCGTCCTGCGCGAAGCTCAGCGCCCTGCCGCGGCTCCGCTCTGCGGCGCGGCGCTCGGCTGGCCCGCGGCGTCAGCAGCTGCCGCGTCTCCGTGACCGACTCGATCTTCGGCCGGCTATAGAAGATCGGGAAGTACTTGCCGCGCGACCAGATCTCGAAGAGATCCCGGTAATGCGGGCTCGAGGGATCGCCCGACTGGCCCGGATTGTTCAGGCCGAGCGAGTTGTCCCAGTTCTCGGTGTCCGCGATGATTTTCAGCGAGCCGCCCGACGTCTGGTTGTCGGCGTTGCCGGTCGCGCTCACCGTGTAGCTGTCGCCGCCGCGCGGGTAGGGGCCGACGTTCAGCGTCGCGCGCACGTCCGGCGTCGCGATCTCGGCGAGCGGATGGCGGATGAGCGCGTGATGATATTTCGCCTGGCCCCACTGCCACCCGTTCATGTCGGCCCCGAGCTTTTTCGTCAGCTCGGCGACCGCTTCGTCGAGGCTGCGCGCCAGCAATTCGTCGCGTCCCTTCGCAGGATCCGCGCCGAAGCGTCCGTCCGGCGCGTTCAGCCAGTCGATGACGCGCTTCATGTTCGGCTGGCCGATGAACGACTGCGCTTCCTTCGGCACCATCAGGTTGCGGATGTTGGCGCTGATGCGCCGCTGCCACATCTCGTAGATGCCGGCGGCGACCGAATCGGCGTCGACGCTGAAGTTCCACGCCAGCAGCATCGCGCGCGCTTTGTCGACCGGCGTCGGCGACGCGGGCGGCGTCTCCGACGCGCGCCCTTCGACGCGGCTCAGGGCAGGCAGCAACTGCACCAGGCTGCGCGCCGGAATCGAGACGTTGTCGTTCTGCAGCCGCATCATGTCAGCGACCGTGTGCAGCCGCCCCGAGCCCAGCACCTCGCTGATCCGTGAGACGCGAAACGGATCGGCGCCGGTGTAGTGCAGCGCCTCCTTGTACTGGTAGTCCGGCGGGAACAGATAGTTGTTCGCGGTCGCGAAGTACCCCTTCTCCGGGTTGACGACGTGCGGCAGCGCGTTGATCGGCAGGAAGCCGTTCCACTCGTAGCGGCCGTCGCCCGGCACCGGCACCAGCCCCGACCAGTTCGGCCGCAGCGGCGTGATCGCCACCGCCTGATAGCCGATGTTGCCCTTGCGGTCGGCCCAGACCATGTTCTCCGACGGGATGCGGCTGTAGGTGCACGCCTCGACGAACTCCTCCCACGTCTTCGCCTGGTCCATGCGCAGGCTCGCCAGGTACGGCGCCGCCCCCGGCTCCATCCACGCGGCGCGCAGCGCGTAGGCCTTGCGGTGCGCCGGATCCTCGGAGAGGACCGGGCCGTGCCGCGTGAACTTCAGCTCGACGTTCACCGGCGCCGCCTCGCCCTTCACCTTGATCGTGTCCTTGACGATCCGCATGTCCTCCCAGGCGCCGCGGTACTTGTACTGGTTCGGGTTCGCCGGGTTGGTCTCGTAGACGTAGAGGTCCTCGGAGTCGGAGCCGAAGATGGTCAGGCCCCAGGCGCCGTACTCGTTGTGGCCAATCGAGATGCCGGGCAGCGTCGGCTCACCGCCGCCGATCACGTTCCAACCCGGTGCAACCAGGTGCACCCAGTAGCGCAGCGACGGCGCGCCCTGGTTCCGGTGCGGGTCGTTCATCATCAGCGGGTAGCCGCTCTGCGTGATCTTGCCGCTGACCACCCAGTTGTTGCTGCCGATGTCTTCGACGCGCTGGCTCAGCTCGAGCGCGCTCGGCTCCGCGTTCGCCGTCTCGGCGCCGAAGACCATCGGCCGGCGGAACGCGTTGTAGAGCTCGAGGATCGACGAGTTGAGCAGCGAGAGATCGATCGCCGGATCGGGGGTGATGTCGGGATCGCCGCCCTGGAAGTACTGCAGGTCCTTCACCTTCTCGGCGCCGAGGACGCGCACCGCCTGGGCCATGTTCAGTTCCTGCCCGATGTTGGCGAGCAGGCCGTTGTGGCGCGAGATCACCACCTCCGGCGTCCACGGCGCCGGGGTGATGCCGAGCATCTTGAACTCGATCGGCAGCGTCGCGGGGCTCTTGAGCGCTTCGGCGATGTAGGCGTTGATGCCGCGCGACGTAGGCGTTGATGATCGCCTCGCCGCGCGGGTGATACCAGTTCAGCTCCGACTTCAGGTCGCCGCGGAACATGTGCAGCCGCGTGCCGATGTCGCGCTTCAGTTCTTTCCGGCCCAGAATCTCGGCCACCGTGCCGGTCGCCTGGCGGCGCCACAGCTCGAACTGGAACAGCCGATCGCGGGCCGCCGTATACCCCTGTACGAAGAAGAGGTCGGCCTCGCTCTTGGCGAAGATATGGTTGATTCCCCACCGATCGCGCAGCACTTCGACCGGCTCGGCGAGCCCGGCGACCTCCGCCGGCCGCATCACGGAGTTGGTCTGAATGGCGCCGACCGAACCGGTCGCGGCCGCTACACAGAAGGCCAGGACAAGTGCTTTTCGCATGGCGGGATGCTAGCACAGCGCTATAATCGCAGCCCCTCTTCCTGACGGAGAAATCGCGATGCGTGTCCGCCTCGGCTGTGCGCTCGTTGCCGCGATCGTGATTGGCGCCGTTGGAACGCTGATGGGACAGCCGGCGGCGCCGGCGGCGAAGAAAAATCCGCTGCTGAAGCTGGCCGAGGAATGGCCGGCCGACGAGGTGCTGCAGGCGCGGCGCAGCGAGGCGGATGCGCGCCAGCTCTTTCGCGACGTCGAGCCGCTCGCCTTCACGCTGACCGCCGACTTCAAGGCGATCAACAAGGACCGCAATCCGGAAAGCACGAAGCGCTACCCCGGCGTGATCAGCGCCGCGGCCGGCGGCGCGTCGGGCGAGCTGCCGGTGCAGCTCGGGACGCGCGGCCATTTCCGCCTGATGTCGCGCAACTGCGACTTCGTGCCGCTGCGGGTCGAGTTCCCGCGCGATCGCACCGCCGGCACCGCGTTCGACGGGCAGACCAACCTCAAGCTCGGCACCCACTGCCGCGGCGATCGCGCCTACGACAACTACACGCTGCGCGAGTACCTCACCTACCGCCTGTTCAACATGGTGACGCCGCTGTCGTTCCGCGCCCGCCTCGGCCGCGCCACCTACGTCGACGCGACGTCGAAGAAGGCGATCGGCACGCGCTACTCGATCTTCATCGAGCACGAGAACGAAGTCGCCCGCCGCTTCGGCGGCCGCATCGTCGAACTGCCGCGCATCGTCTTCAACGATCTCGACGGCCCGACGCTGACCCGGATGATGCTGTTCGAGTACATGATCGGGAACACCGACTTCTCGATCTGGGCGCTGCACAACGTCCGCCTCGTCCAGGATCGCGCGCGGCGGCTCTACCCGGTGCCGTACGACTTCGATCTGTCAGGATTCGTCCACGCGCCCTACGCGTCGCCCGACCCGCGCATCGGCATCCGCAGCGTCCTCGATCGTCTCTACCGCGGCCCGTGCCGGACGGTCGAAGAGTTCGAGGAGGCGGCGAGCGCGCTGAGGGCGAAACGTGGCGACATGCTGGCGCTGATCGACTCGATGGCCGACCTCGACCGCGACGCCCGCGTGGAGGCGAAGGAATTCCTGGAGAGCTTCTTCCGGTCGATTGAAAAGCCGGGAGCGGTAAAGAAACAGTTCGTCGACGGCTGCAAGCCCGCGCCGACGATGTGAATTAAGAATTGAGAATCAGGAATTTAGAATTCGTGACCAAGGACACAAAGGGTTGTTCATACCCTCTGTGTCCTTTGTGTCCTCTGTGTCGAGTACCACGTAACGAATTACCCAGCCGCTACTGTTGTGGCTGTGCGGTTGACGGCGCCGGCGTCTCCGAGATCGTCGAGAAGAAGCCGATCATCATCTCTTCCCACGTCTGATCGCCCCAGCGCACATCCTTGGTCGGATCCGGGTTGAACTTGTTGTTGGTCGAGTTGTCGAAGTGCGCGATCACTTCGACCTGCGTCCCCTTCGGCAGCACCTTCGGGGTCTTGAGCATGTAGGTGAGCTGCCAGTTGAAGTCGTACTTCGGCACCGACAGCAGCGTCTCCGACGTCCCGTCCGGGTAGTGCGCGATGTAGGTCATGTCCTTGCCGCGCACGTGCATGTGCGGCGTCATCGCGGTGAGCGTGATGTCGCGCGACAGCGTCGAGGTTGCCTTCACCTCGGCGTTGCCGTCGCCGGCCGGGATGACGAAGCGGGGGTTGATCGCCATGCCGCCGCCCGCCATCTTCGTCGGCGGCTGCTTGGCATAGACGATTCCGACCTGCGTCCGATCCTTGGTCTCGGTGCCGTTGGTCGTGTAGTGCATCTGCATCACGATGTCGGAGTTGCCGCGCAGGAGCCGCGCGACGCCCGGCTCGAACACCAGCCCCGGTTTGTTCGGCGTGACGCCACCGATGTTGGTCGGCCCGAGCTCGCCGCCAGGCTTGAGCGGCGCCCCCGCCGGCTGCGTGAAGGCGATGACGTGGTGCACCTGCGCCCGCGCGCCCGGCTTGATCTCGATCGCCTGGATCCACTTGTCCTCGGTCAGGCCGGTCGGCACGCGGAAGTACTTATACGGGACCGCGCCGTCGGCGGGGATCGTGAACTCCTCTTCCATCGCGAACACCGCATCGGGCTTGCCGATCGTCCAGCCGTCGACGAACTGCGGCACCGCCGGCAGATCCTTGTCGTCGCCCTTCGCGGCGCCGCCGTCCACCCACTTCGCGATCGTCTCGATGTCGGCGTCCGACAGGCGCGGGTCGTTCTTGAACACGCCGTGCGCCGGATCTGCGCCCCACGGCGGCATCGTGCGCGCGACGACGCGCTGCTTGATCGACCGCGCCCACGGCCGCGCCTCGTCGTAGGAAACCAGCGACATCGGCGCGAACATCGTCGGGCGGTGGCACTCGACGCAGCTCTTGTAGAGAATCGGCGCCACGTCCTTGGTGAACGTGACGGGCGCGTCGGCCGCAAGCGCAGCCGATGGCACGGCCAGGAACGCAGCAAACAGCAGCTTCTTCATGTCTCCGATTGTAGCGCACGGAAGAGGTCTGGCCCTGCGCAAAAGCGGGCGCGGGTGGGGCAGGTGGCGGGTCGGGTCGGAAGGCAAGGTATGTGCGGTCAGAGCTGGGCAGTCATGCAGGGCGAACAGCTAGGAAGAGCAGGCAGCAGCGCGTGTGAGTCAAGAACCCACCCGCCCCACCTGCCCTCCCCGCCCCACCTGCCCTATTGCGGCGACGGCTTCGTCGTCCGTACCGTCGGATACGTGATACCCAGCTGCTCCAGGTACGACTTGTACTTGGTCGGGTCGTAGTAGTACTTCTTCATCTCCGTCCGGTACTTCGCCATGATCTGCTCGTTCAGCCAGATCGCCGGCTTGTCTTCCGCGCGGATGAACGGCGTGTACTTCGTGTTCTTGGTCTGCACGTTCTTGAAGTAGTCCCACGCCTGGCTGACGATCTCGGGCTGCGTCAGCAGGTCGAGTACCGTCAGCGCGACCACCTTCGATCCGTACTGGATGCCCTTGTGCGCGATCGGGGTCGCCATCGAGATCGCGTTCGCCCAGTTGTGGCCAGGGCCGGCATCGATGTTCGACGGGAAGCGCAGCGTCACGGTCGGCACGGTCCACGACACGTCGCCGATATCATCCGACCCGCCGCCCCGCTTCTCGTCGTCGGGCATCTCGACGCGCCCGCGCAGCGGCTGCAGCTTGGTCGCCAGGCCGGTGACCGGCACCTTCAGCTCCGCCTGCAGCCCCTTCGCCAGGGTCTGGTCCGCGTCGGTCCACTGCGGCAGGCCGACCGCCTCGATGTTCTTGTACATCGCCTCGGCAACGGCCTTGTTGAAGTGCCCAGGCCACGCCGAACCGAGCACGCGCATCGAGGTCTCGGTGTTGGTCATCATCGCCGCGCCCTTCGACATCGTGTCGCCGATGTCCCACATCTCCTTGATGTGCGGGTAGTCGGTCTCGCGGAAGTAGTACCAGACGCTCGCGTTCTGCGGCACGACGTTGGGCTGATCGCCGCCGTTGGTGATGACGTAGTGCGAGCGCTGCTGGATGCGCAGGTGCTCGCGCCGCATGTTCCAGCCGATGTTCATCAGCTCGACCGCGTCGAGCGCCGAGCGGCCGCGCCACGGCGCGCCGGCCGAGTGCGCGCTCTCGCCCTTGAAGTTGTACTCGACCGACACCATGCCGTTGCCGCCGCTGTCGCCCCAGCCGACGCCCATGTTCGAGGCGACGTGGGCGAAGATCGCGACGTCGACGTCCTTGAACGCGCCGGCGCGCACGTAGTACGCCTTGGTGCCGAGCAGTTCCTCAGCGACGCCGGGCCACAGCTTCAGCGTCCCCTGCAGGTGCTGCTGCTCCATGATCTTCTTCACCGCCAGCGCGGCGGTAATCTGCAGCGGCATGCCGCCGTTGTGTCCCTCGCCGTGCCCCGGCGCGCCGACGATGATCGGCTCGCGGTAGCCGACGCCCGGTTTCTGCGACGCCTGCGGGATGCAGTCGATGTCGGAGCCGAGCGCGATCACCGGCTTGCCCGATCCCCACGTCGCCATCCACGCCGTCGGGATGCCGGCGAGGTTGTGCTCGACCGTGAAGCCGTTCTTCTTGAGGATGTCGGTGAGGTACTTCGACGTCTCGAACTCCTGGAACCCGAGCTCGCCGAAGCTGAAGACCTGATCGTTCATGCGCTGGATGTCTTCGCGCATGCCGTCGACCTCGAGCCCGACGTCTCGCTTGTACTGATCGAGCTTCGGATTCGCCTGCGCGGCGGCGCCGCGCGGCCTGTCCTGGCGGCGCCGGCAGGCGCCGCGCCGACCGAGACAGTGACCGCGATCACGAGCGCGGTAATCAACCAACGAGAAAAACGCATGGAAACCTCCGGACCCTTCGACTTGATAAGTGCTCGCCCTTCGATTGAGCTCAGGGCAGGTTTATCCGCCGGCATCTTAACAGAATGCCGGCGGTGGAGCGGGCGGATGGGGCTGGTGCGGCAGGTAACGCCACCGAGGCTGTCGCGAGGGCCAGAACTGCAGGTGGGATGACCCGAGCCACCCCACCTGCCCGACCTGCCCTACCAGCCCTCCGGCGTCAGAAATTGAGCTTCAGCCCGATGCGCGCCAGGCGCGGCGGCACGATGCTGAGCGGACGATTGAACGCGGTGCCCGAGCTCCACTGCAGGTTCTGCTCGGGGTTCTGGTTGAACATGTTGTAGAGGTCGAAGAACAGCGACACATCACGACGGCCGGTGAAGCGTCACCGACTTCTCGATGCGCAGGTCGGTGATGATGATGTCGTCCTGCCGCCGCGTGCCGAACGGCTCGGCGAGGAAGCGGACGCTGCCGTAGGCGCAGCGTCGCCGCGAAGGTGCGGCCGTACGGGAAGCCCTGCTGATAGCGCAGCATCGGCGAGAACGAGATCCCGAACCAGGGCGACGCCCACGTGCCCGAGAGCTTGGCGTTCTGGCGGCTGTACTCGTGGCGGCCGTCGGTCGTGTTGATCTCGTCGTTCGGCGTCGCCGGCAGGAAGTTCTGCCGCACCGTGTTGCCGAGATACACCATGTTGTTGTTGTCGAAGCTCTTGGTGTAGCCGTACGAGGCGAGCAGCGCCCACCGGTTGCTCATCCGCTTGGTGCCGGTGATTTCGAAGGTGTGGAAATCGCCGTCGCCATTCGGCGTGTTGGTGGTCATGTTGACCGGCGTCAGCCCGCGGATACTGCGGCGCCAGATCCAGCGCGGCGATCGGCGATCCATCGTCCGACGTGCCGACGCGGCCATCGGGACCTGGATCGGGAACGCTGACCGGCACGGTGAAGCCGTCGTACGGCTGCGCCGCGTTGATGCGCGCGTAGTTGTTGCGCACGCCGCGCCACACGTAGCCGCCGCGGATGCCGAAGTTCGGGATCAGCTCGTGCTCGACGAACGTCGCGATCTCGTCGGTGCGGGTGTTCTCGAGGTTCGGATCGAGCGACTCCTGAGCGACGCCGCCGCGGCTCGAGACCAGCGCGCCTTCCTCACCCGGATTCCACCGGTTGTCGCGGTTGGTGTCGGTCCAGCGGTAACGCCGCCACCACGCGTTCGAGTTCTCGTTGACGTTGAACAGAAAGTCGGCGCCGGGGTTGTACCAGTAGTTGCCGTAGTTGGCCTTGAGCACCGTCTTGCCGTTGCCCGACAGGTCGAAGGTGAAGCCGAGACGCGGCGCGAACAGGTTGAAGTCGATGACGTTGTCTCTTGGCCGCGAACTGGATCGCCGTCGGGTTGAACTTCCCGGCCGCGTGTTCCTGCTCGGGCAGGAACGCACGATACCGATCGAACCGCAGGCCCAGGTTGAAGGTCATGCGGTTCGTCATCCGCCACGTATCGTTCACATAGGAGCCGTAGGTCCACAGGCCGTTCTGCGACACGTTCGGCGTCTGGAAGAAGATGATGTCGAGCGGCAGGTTGTTCTGCATCACGTGCACGATGTCTTCCTCGTAGCCGTCGATGTAGATGTCGTTGACGGTCTCGTAGAAGACCTCGCCGCCGACCTTGATGTTGTGCTCGCCGAGGCTGGTGTCCTTGAACAGGCTGGCCGACCCGAGCACCTGGTTGCGGCGCCGCTCGCGCCGCCAGTTGCGGTTGCGGCCGAAGATCAGGTTGTTGCCGATGTCCTCGTAGCGCAGCCCGGTGCCGTTCACGCCGTTGTCCCAGTCGTAGCCGTACTGGCCGCCGCGGATTTCCGCGAACGACCGATCGTTCAAGACGCCGTTCCACTCCGCCTTGTGCACCCACGCCCAGAAGTTCTGGTTCCAGGTCGTCGCTTCGGACGTGTTGATGCCGGTGTCGACGCCGAGGAGGAACGAGTCGAAGCGCTGCGGCTGCTTCTTCTGCGACGGCTGCGTGTAGCCAATCAGCTTGTTGTTCTGCGACAGGTTGTAGGTGACCTTGGCGCTGTAGTTGTTCAGGATCGTCGTCTGCGGCTTGACCGGGAAGTTGACGAAGCGCGCCTGGACGTTCTGGTGCCGGTACGAGCCGTACCACCACAGCTTGTCCTTCTTCGCATAGCCGCCGAACCCGATGTTGTTGTCCTGATAGGAAGAGAGCCGGTTGACGTCGTGGGCGTCGATGCCGCCGCCGCCCTGCAGGCCGCGCGCAATCTGGTCGGCGTCGATGTTGTGCGCCTGCCACTTCTCGGGAGAGTAACCGCCAAAATAAGTGCCGCGGAAATCGTTGCCGCCCGATTTGCTGATGAACTGCGTCTGGACGCCGGGAGTCGAGGCTTCGGCCGAGAGCGCCGCCGTGTTGATCTGCACTTCCTCCATCGCGCCGACGTCCGGGATAGTTGCCGAAGGCGCCGGTCGCTTCGGTCGCGTTGATCCCCTCGATGCTGGCGCGCACCTGGCCGGTCGTGCCGTAAACGACGAAGCCCTGCTGCGTGCCGTTGGTGCTGCCGCCGACGTCGATGCGGCTCATCTGCACCGCCGGCGAGCCGGCGAGCAGCGAGAAGTAATCGCGCGAGGTCGGCAGCGCCGACAACTGCTTGGCGTCGAAGGTCGTGCCGACCTGCGTCGCCGAGGTGTCGACGACCGGCGACTGACCGGTGACGACGACGTTCTCGTTGAGCGACGCCACCTTCATCTCGGCGTTCACGGTCGCCGTGAAGCCCAGGCTGACGCGGATGCCTTCGTTGCGCACCGTGGCGAAGCCGGACAGCTCGAAGACCAGCGTGTAGTCGCCTGGCGGCACGGCCGTCAGTCGATACTGGCCGTCGGCGTCAGTGACGGCAGTCCGCGCGCCCATCAGCGACGGACTGGTGACGGTCACGGTGACGCCCGGCATCACCCCCTGTGTAGCGTCGGTCACGCGGCCGTTGATCGCGCCGGTCCCCGAGGACACGGCCTGGCCATATGACGACGATGCGAACCCGGTGACTAGCAGCAACGCGAGGCTAACGACGCATCGGCCCATTGAATCCTCCCCCGAATGATGACGCAAGGAAAACGCGTGCAATGAGAGCGGTACCGGCCCGAACGCAACACCGAACTGACGCTGAACGTGGGCGCATATTGCCCACATGCGTTCGGGCTGTCAATGGTTGTCGGTATGATCGACAAGAATGTCTCGTTCGGGCGAAAGCCCCGCCGCTTCGGAAATGTTTGTTCCTCGCCCCTCGTTGTGCGGCGGACACCGCATGACGCTTTATAGCTGGGGCAACCCGCGCTATTTTCCACAGCTGCCGTCGCCGACGCGCCGCTACTTCGATGTCGCACCGGGCTCGCGTGTCGTGGCCGCCTGTCACTGGCAGCCCCAGCCGTGGGCGCACACGACGCTCGTCGCCCTGCACGGCCTCAACGGGTCGAGCGACGCCCACTACATGCGAGGGCTCGCCGCAAAGGCGTTCGAGCGCGGCATGAACGTCGTGCGGTTGAACCAGCGCAACTGCGGCGATACCGAGCACCTGGCGACCGGACTCTTCCACTCGGGTCTCACCGCAGACGCCGCGCACGTGGTCCACGAGCTGAGCAGCGTCGATGGGCTGCCGTCGATCGCGGTCGCCGGCTACTCGCTCGGCGGCAACCTTGCGCTGAAACTCGCGGGTGAGTACGGGCGCCATGCGCCGGCAGCGCTCGTCGCGGTCGCCGCGGTCTCGCCGATCATCGAGATCAGCGAGTGCACGCGCGCGCTGGAGCGGCCGTCAAACGCGCTCTACCAGTGGAATTTCGTCCGCGATCTCAAGCGCCGGATGCGGCGCAAAGACGTCCTCGACCCGGGCGCGTTCGATCTGTCGAAGCTCAGCGCCATCAAGACCGTCCGGCAGTTCGACGAAACCTACACGGCGCCGTATTTCGGCTTCAGAAGCGCGGAGGACTACTATTACCGCGCCAGCGCGATGCGCGTCGTCGATCGCATCCACGTGCCCGCGCTCGTCATCACCGCCGAGGACGATCCGTTCGTCCCATCACAGCCGTTCCGCGATCCGAAGGTGACCGGCAACCCGCACATCGATCTGCGAGTCCTTCCGCACGGCGGCCATTGCGGATTCGTCGGCGTCCGCTCGGCGACTGACGACGGCTACTGGGCAGAGGATGAAATCGTCAGATTCTTCGATCGACTGACGAATGGCGCAGGGGCTAGGGGCTAGGGGCTGGGGGCTGGGAGGGGCTAGGGGCTCGACCAAGTCCCCCAGTCTCCAGCCCCTCCTAGTCCCCAGCCCCCAGCTCCCGGCTCGCGCGCTCTGCATTACTATGAGCGCGAACGATGCCGAGGGGCCGCTTCGCTGCTATCGCTCTCGCCTGCCTGATCACGATCGCGTGGTCGGCGCGTCCGGGCACGCAGCCGTCGCAGCCGCCATCCGGCGTCGCGGAGCAAAGCCCGACGTTCGTCGGTGCCTCTACGTGTCAGTCGTGCCATCGCCAGGCGCACGAGACATGGACGAGCGGCCGCCACAGCAAGATGATTCAGCCGGCGACACCGGCCAGCGTGAAGGCCGATTTCTCGAAAGACACGGTCACGCTCAAGGGACGCCGCTACCGCTTGCGCGCCGCCAACGGCGAATACTTCATCACCGAGTCGTTCCTCACCGGCAAGCCGCGCGAGCACAAGGTCGAGTTCACGCTCGGCAGCCGCCGCATCCAGCATTTCCTGACGACGATCGACAACGGCTGGATGGTGATCCTGCCGCCAAGCTGGGACGTGCAGCGGCAGCAGTGGTTCGACAACATGGAGATCGTCCGGCCGGACGAGCACGACGAGACGCTCATCCAGTTGTGGAACAAGAACTGCGTCGGCTGCCACGTCAGCCAGCAGGAGAACAACTACCGGCCGGCGACGCGAACCTACGCGACCAGATGGACCGACTTCGGCACGTCGTGCGAACGGTGCCACGGGCCCGGGAGCGCGCACGTGCGCGTCCACGCCGACGCGAAGCCAGGCGCCACCATCGCCGATCAGCTCATCGTCCGGCCGACGCGGCTCGATTCGAAGTCGAGCAGCATGATCTGCGCGCAGTGCCACTCGCTGCGCGACGTGATCGCGCCCGGCTACATCGCCGGCGCCGACTACTACGATCATTTCCAGCCGCTGCTCGAGAACCGGCCGCAGAAGGCCGACGACCCCGCCTACTGGGCCGACGGGCGGCCGCGCCGCTTCTCGAACGACGCGATCGGCCTCTGGCAGAGCCAGTGCTTCCTGCAGGGCGGCGCGACCTGCACCAGCTGCCACCGCGCGCACCTGCCCGACGTCGACAAGAACCCGCAGCTGGCGCCGGCGAACAACGCGCTCTGCACGCAGTGTCACGAGAAGATCGGCGCGGCGGTCACCGAGCACACGCGCCACGCCGCGCGGAGCGCCGGCAGTTCCTGCGTCGAGTGCCACATGCCGAAAACGGTGATGAGCATCAAGGCGACGATGCGCGATCACACCATCGGCCTGCCGGCGCCGGAAAACACGGTGGCGTTCAACATCCCGAACGCGTGCACCGAGTGCCACACCGACCGCAAGCCGGCGTGGGCGGTTGACACGCTCGACAAGTGGTGGCCGGGCGGCCGGCGCGCGAAGTTCGTCGAGCGTGCGCAGGTCTTCACCGCCGCGCGCGCGCGGCGCACCGAGGTGCTCGATCGGCTGATTGCGATCGGCGCCGACGACACGCAGGGTCCGCTCATCCAGGCCAACGCCGTCGGCTATCTCGGCGCTTACAAGGATGCCGCGCGTGCTGCCGGCGCTGCTGGCGGCGGCAAAGGCCGCGCAGCCCGTCATCCGCTCGGCGGCGCTGACCAGCCTGGGACAACTCGTGGAAGGCGATGCCCCGCGCGCGGCCATCGTCAACGGCCTCGACGACCCGCGGCGCGCGGTGCGCATGGCGGCCCTGATGTCGCTGGTCAACCGCGGCGGCGGCCCGCTCGGTCCGCCCGACCTGCCGCGCTTCCAGGCGGCGACGCGCGAGTTTGCGGCCCGCGCGCAGCCGCACCAGGACGATGCGCGGATCCAGCGCGACCTCGGGCTCGTGCACCTGCTCGCGAGCGACGTCGACCGCGCCGCCGAGGCGCTGCAGATCAGCGTCGGCCTCGAGCCCGATCGCCCCTCATCGCGCTTCCTGCTCGCGATGGCGCGCGTCGGCCAGGGGCGCACCGAGGAAGCGCGCGCGTTGCTGAAAGAAGTGCCGGCGTCCGACCCGTACTACAAGGCCGCCCAGGACAGCCTGAAGCAGCTGAGCCCGAAGTAGCGCGCGCCTGCGGAACAAACCACGGAGACACCGAGACACGGAGCAGCAACGCGTCGCGCGCCGCCGCGAATCAGTAGCGGCTGCGCCGCGAGCTGCTGCCGCCGAGGATCGAGCCGAGCGCGCCGCGCAGGATCGCGCGGCCGATGCCGGAGCCGACCGAGCGCGCCGCGCTCTTCGCCGCGGACTGGACGAGCCCATCGTGCTTGCCGCCGCGCGGTCCGGTGCGGCCGAAGAGGATGTCGGAGATCTGCCCCGATATCACGGAGCCAGCTCCGGCCTCGGCGTCCCCACCAGCGCCACCTGCCCTGCCTGCCCCACCGGCCCACCCGCCGCGCCGGCTCTGTCCGCCGTGCGCGCCTTCAGCTTCTCGAACGCCGATTCGCGATCGACGGTCTGCTCGTAGTGGCCGTAGAGCGCGGCCTGTTCCTGCCGGATCGCGGCGCGCTGCGGGTCGGGGATCGGGCCGATCTGCGATCCCGGCGGCGCAACCCACGCGCGCTCGGTGATCGTCGGGCTGCCGCTCTCGTCGAGCGTCGAGATGAGCGCCTCGCCCACCGCCAGCTCGGTGATCACGCGGCTGGTGTCGATCTTCGGGTTCGGCCGCATCGTCTCGGCGACGATCTTCACCGCCTTCTGATCCTTCGGCGTGAACGCGCGCAGCGCGTGCTGCACGCGGTTGCCGAGCTGCCCGAGCACCGCGTCGGGGACATCGGCGGGGCTCTGCGTGATGAAGTAGACGCCCACGCCCTTCGACCGGATCAGCCGCACCACCTGCTCGACCTTTTCCAGCAGCGCCGCCGGCGCATCGTCGAACAGCAGGTGCGCCTCGTCGAAGAAGAAGACCAGGGTCGGCTTGTCGGGATCGCCCACCTCCGGCAGCCGCTCGAAGAACTCCGAGAGCAGCCAGAGCAGGAACGTCCCATACAGCTTCGGCGAGCGAACGAGCTCTTCGGCCGCGAGGATGTTGACGACGCCGCGGCCGCGCGGGCCGGTCTGGAGCAGATCGTCGACGTCCAGCATCGGCTCGCCGAAAAACGACGCGCCCCCCTGCTGCTCGATCTCGAGCAGCGCGCGCTGGATCGCACCGATCGACGCGCCCGACACGTTGCCGTACTGCGGTGGTGAACTCGCGCGCGTTCTCGCCGACGAACTGCAGCATCGCGCGCAGGTCCTTGAGGTCGAGCAGCAGCAGGCCGTTGTCGTCGGCGACCTTGAAGACGAGCGCGAGGACGCCCTGCTGCGTCGCGTTCAACCCGAGCAGCCGCCCGAGCAGCAGCGGGCCGAGATCCGAGACGGTCGCGCGGACCGGAAAGCCGCGCTTGCCGAAGACGTCCCAGAACACGACCGGCGCCGCGGCCCACGCGGGCTCGGCGATGCCTGTCTTCTTCAGCCGCTCGAGCATCTTCGGCGACGCCGTGCCGGCGGCGGCCAGGCCCGACAGGTCGCCCTTCACGTCGGCGAGGAACACCGGGACGCCGAGCTCCGAGAAGTGCCCGGCCAGCATCTGCAGCGTCACCGTCTTGCCGGTGCCGGTCGCGCCGGTGACGAGGCCGTGCCGGTTCGCGAGCGCCGGACGAAAGAGGACGTCGCGGCCGTCGCCGGTCCGTGCGATGACAAACGGTTCACTCACGTGGCAATCCCCAGATGATCCATCAGCAGCTGCGCAAACTCGGGCCCTTTGCCCTCTTCCTCGTGCTTGAAGTAGATGAAGACGTCGCGGCACGACGCCGTGTCGCGCGCGATCGTGTCGCCCCAGCGCCTGATGTCGTCCGGCGTATAGCCTTCGTCGCGCAGGCGGAAATACGCATAGTCGGCGGCGGTCACACGCACCGGCGTGGAGAGCTTCTCGCTGTCGGCGACGCACAGGGCGAGGTTGCGCGCGGCCAGGCGCGAATAAATCTCCTCGTCGAGCCACGACGCATGGCGGAACTCGAACGCGGCGCAGACGCGCGGCGGCAGGTCGGCGAGAAAGGCGTCGAGGAGCGCCGTGTCCTTCTTCAGGTTCGGCGGCAGCTGGAACAGCAGCGCGCCGAGCTTGTCGCCCAGCGTGCCGGCAACCTCGCAGAAGGTGGTGACGAGCGCACCGCAGTTCTTGAGGCGGCTGTCGTGCGTGATCCGGCGCGGCGCCTTCAGCGTCAGCTTGTAGGGCGACGGGACCTGCGCGGCCCAGCCGGACACCAGCTTCTCGTTCGGCATCCGGTAGAAGGTGTAGTTGATTTCAACCGTCGGAAAGCGCGCGGCGTAGTACGGCAGCATCTTCGCCGTCGCGAGATCCTGCGGATAGAAGCTGCCCTTCCATTCGGGGTAGTTGTAGCCGGAGGTTCCAATCCAGATCATGGGCATGGGCCGCGGACGTGCCGCTGCAGGTTCACGGCGCGGCGCCCGTCGACTGTAAACTACATGATATGCGGCCTCATATTGTTTTCTCGTTGTGCCTCGCGCTGCTGGCGGCGGCGTGCGGCAAGCCCGAGCAGCGCAGTTACAAGCTGCAGGGCCAGGTGATCTCGCTCGACCTGGAGCGCAAGCTCGCCGTCGTGAAGCACGAAGAGATCCAGGGGTTCATGCCGGCGATGACGATGCCGTACGAAGTCGAGGACGCCAAAACGCTCGACGGGCTGGCGCCCGGCGATCTCATCAACGCGACGCTGGTGGTCGTTCGCCAACGGCGCCCACCTCACGACCATCCGCAAGGTGGGCACCGCGCCGCTCGAGAAGCCGGCCGAATCGCCGTCGGCCTCATCCGGCTTCGAGCTGCTCAAGCCGGGCGAGGCGGTCCCGGACGGATCGTTTGTCGATCAGAGCGGCAGGAAGCGCCGGTTCAGCGATTTCAAGGGTTCGCCGGTGGCGATGACGTTCATCTACACGCGCTGCCCGATCGCCACCTTCTGCCCGCTGATGGATCGCCATTTCGTTTCGCTCCAGAAGGACCTGAAGGGCGACGCGGCGTTGAAGGACGTGAAGCTGGTGACGATCAGCTTCGACCCGACCACCGACACGCCGGAGGTGCTGACGAAGCACGCGAAGAGCCTCGGCGCCGATCTCGCGCGCTGGACGTTCCTGACCGGCGACCGCGACGACGTCGATCAGTTCGCATCCAGGTTCGGCGTGGCCATCGAGCGGTCGCTGACCGATCAGCGCGACATCACCCACAACCTGCGTACGGCGGTGATCGACGCCGACGGCAAACTGGTCAAAAGCTACACCGGCAACGAGTGGAAACCCGAGCAACTCCTCGCGGATCTCAAGACCGTTGCCGGCGCGCAGTAAGCATTCGAGCCGACACGACATTCACCGCGCGCGAGCGGCGGCTGATCGCACGGCTGCGCACGCCGGCGGCGGTGCAGCAGTACCTGAACGTGCTGCCCTACAACCAGGAGCCGCACGGCCGCGCCACCCTCCGCAGCTTCCGCGGCGTCGTCCGCGAGGGGTCGGCGCATTGCCTCGAGGCGGCGCTCTTCGCCGCGGTGGTGCTCGAGGCGCACGGCTACCCGCCGCTCGTCATCAGCTTCGAGTCGATCGACGAGCTCGACCACGTGATTTTCGTCTATCAACAACGCGGCAAGTGGGGCTCAATCGCGCGCTCGCGCGATCCCGGGCTCCACGGCCGGCGCCCGGTCTTCGCAACGCCGCGCGCGCTGGCGCTCAGCTATTTCGACCCGTACGTCGATTTCACCGGACGACTGACCGGCTACACGCTGGTGAACCTGGACGAGGTGATGGGCGACTACGACTGGCGGCTGGCGCCGACCAATGTGTGGAAGGTCGAGCGCGTGCTGCTCGATCTGCCGCATCGGCCGATCAAGTCGTCGGACCGGCGCGTCGACGCGCTGCGGGCGCGGTATCGGGCATTCCGGGCGAGGTATGGGAAGAAGCCGGTGTACTACAAGCGGCGCGATCGGTGGACGCCGTTGCCGGGGGAGTTCCGACTGAAATCGGGTTCAGGGTTCAGGGTGTCTGGGTTCTGGGTTGGTTCTGAACCGTCGAACCCGAACCGAACCCAGAACCCAGCACCCTGAACCCAGAACCCCCTCCCCGCCGGGTTGATCGTGCGGCGCGAGTCCAGTACGCTTCTGACGCTCCCGTGGAATCAGCGATTTTCATCGCCGCACTCATCTTCGTGATCTTTGCCGTCGACATCGTCGGACGGTGGTGGCGCGAGAACGAATGGCGCCGCCGCTGGCGGGAGCGCGAACGCGAACGCGACGACCAGTGACCCGGTGCATGCCGCGCGGTCGCGTGGCCCTTCGACTCGATCTGGAAGAAGCGAGTGCTCGCGCAGGGCAGGTCAGTCGAGATCGAAATCGCGCATCGGCTTGGTGATCGGCTCTTCCTTCGCCTGGCGCAGCGCCTCCTCGAAGCGCTTCGACAGCGCGTCGCCGCGCCCTTTTTCCGATTCGACCGACTGCTGGAAGATGCTCTCGCGCCGCTCGGCTTCGCGCGCCAGGATCTTCTGCGCCTCGCTCAACTCCGGCTTGTTGCCGCGATCCGGCTCGCGGTGTGAGATCACGCGGCCGAGATTGGTGTCGATGACGAGAATCGCCTGGCAGCACGGGCAGGCGATCTCGAGCTCGGATTTCAGCTTCGCCATCACTGTGGTCTCCCAAAAGCTCCGGCCAACCCGCCCGGCCCGTCGAACCGTTTCTTGAGCTCGAACGGCTTGCCGTCCGGTCCCTTCGCGGTGAGCCGCAGATCCTTGATCTGCGTCCGCCGGAAGTCGAAGCGCTGCCCGTAGCCGGCGACGAAGGTGTCGAGCGGCGCCTGGAACCGTCCGCCCGCCGGGATCGACGACGTCGTGATGCGGTAGTAGGTGTTGAGCCAGACTTCGACGCCCGACCAGTCGTTGCCGGACTGGTTGGTCACGGTCAACATGTTCCGCTCGAGCTTCAACGGATCTTCCGGCGGCTTGCGGCAGCCGGCGTCGACGGCGCCGAGCGCGACCGCCAGCACCGCCGCGATGCGGCCGAAACGAGCGTGAACCGGTTGTCGCGTCACCACGGCTATCATAGCGTAGACACGAATGACTCAAGGGCCGCGCCCGACGCTGCGCATCGCGACCTACAACATCCATCGTTGCCGCGGACTCGACGGCCGCACCCGCCCCGAGCGCATTGCCGCGGTCCTCAAATCGATCAACGCCGACGTCATCGCGCTGCAGGAAGTGGTCGGCCCGGGGCCGCACGACGGCGGCCACGCCGAGGAACTCGGCGCGCTGCTCGGCATGGGCTGGGTGATGGCGCCGGCACGTCAGCTGCGCGGCCACCAGTTCGGCAACGTGGTCATGAGCCGCCTGCCGATCGCGCAGCACCTCGAGCACGACCTGTCGTGGAAGACCTGCGAAGAGCGGCGCATGCAGCGCGTCGACATCACCGCCGACCACTGCACGCTGCACCTCTACAACGTGCACCTCGGCACGGCGCTGCTCGAGCGCCGTCACCAGGCGCAGCGTCTGGCCTCGATCGTGACCGACCGTCACGTCACCGGGCCGAAGCTCGTGCTCGGCGACTTCAACGAGTGGATGCGCGGGCTGGCGACCTCGCTGCTCAGCGAGAAGCTCAATAGCGTCGACCTGCGGGACTTCCTGCCGCGCAAGCGGACGCAGCGCACGTATCCCGGGCTCTTCCCGGTCCTGCACCTCGATCACATTTACTACGCCGGCAAGTTGGAGATCGTCGGCATCGAGCTCCCGCGCACGCGGCTAACACTGGTGGCCTCGGACCACTTGCCGATCGTGGCGGACGTGCGCCTCGGGTGAGAGGTTCAAGGGTTCAAGGTGCTGGGTTCTGGGTTCGCTTACGGTTCGGGGTTCAGGGTTCGGGGTTCAGGGTTCGCCGAACCTCGAACCTCGAACCTCGAACCTCGAACCTCGAACCTCGAACCTTGAACCCCGAACCAGAACCAACCCAGAACCCAGAACCCCGAACCAAGAACCGCGGGCGAACCCAGCACCTTGAACCCTGAACCCAGAACCTCTTTCCGGCGCCGCTCTCGTGGACGGTGAAGTTCCTGCGGCTGCTGCCGGGTTCGCTCTACGCGCGAGTCATCAGCCGGGCGGCGCCGAAATAGGCGGGCGTCGCGCCGCGGCTGTAGTAGCCTGCGGCGCAGCGCGCGCGACGCGTTCGTCGAACAATCAGCCTGGAGGGAGTCCATGGTCGGATGGAGCATGTCGGCCACGACCTTCGGTGTTGTTGCGGCTTCCGTCGTCCTGATCACGACGCCGTTGGTCGAATCCCAGCAACCGGCGCCGGCCTCGCGGTCCCGGACGCAGGTGGTGCTCCTCGGGACCGGCAATCCACCCGCGGATCCCGATCGCTCAGGGCCGGCGACGGCGGTGGTCGTCAACGGCACGCCGTATCTTGTCGACTTCGGCGCAGGCGTGGTGCGGCGCGCGAAGTCGGCCGCGGTCGATCGAGGGATCGCCGCACTCGATCCAGTCAACCTGCGCGTCGTCTTCGTCACGCACCTGCACTCGGATCACACGGTGGGATACCCGGACCTGATCCTCACGCCGTGGGTGCTCGGGCGGCGCGTTCCGCTGGAAGTCCACGGGCCGGGCGGCATCAAGGGGATGACCGACCACGTGCTCCAGGCCTACAGCGCCGACTTCGAAACGCGAACGAAGGATCGCGGTCTCTACACCGTGGGCGCGTTCCCGGAAGGGCACGCGGTTGAACGCCCACGAAGTCCGCCCCGGCGTCGTCTACAAGGACGCCAACGTGACGGTGACCGCGTTTCCGACAAAGCACACGATGGAGAGCTTCGGCTACCGCTTCGACGCGCCCGACCGAAGCGTCGTCATCTCAGGCGACACCAACCCGGCGCAAGCCACGATCGACGCCTGCGACGGCTGCGATGTGTTGATTCACGAGGTGCTGACGAACGAGTGGCTGGCAAAGCGGCGCGACTTCCAGGCCTATGCGGCGCAATTCCACACGACCACCACACAGCTCACCGAGCTGGCGACGAAGGCGAAGCCACGCCTCCTCATCCTCTACCACGCGTCGCTGTCGCTGCGCCCGGCCGTCGACTCCGAACGGTCAACTCCCGCGGCTCTTCTCGGCGAGATGAGGAACTACGCGGGCCACGTCGTCGTCGGCCGCGATCTCGATGTGTATTGAGAAGACGGGATCGCAGCGGAGTTCAGGAGGGCGCGCTCAATTGGAGGCCTGTGGAATTGAACAGGAGGTCAGGAGGTCAGGAGGCTCGTCCGCGTCAGAGGTTCGGCGGTCGACCTGCGCAGCAGGTCGACGAACACAGCCGGATCGGGGTGATGCGCGAGCCGCCGGTGCAATGTGTGCGGTTCGCGCATCGCCCCGACTCCGGCTGTGACGCCGCGTTGCGGCGCCGCCGAACCATGGGTGCGCTCCGCTGGCCGTGTCATCCCGCATTTGAGGAGAGCCTCCTGATCTCCTGCGCTCCTGTTCAACGTGGCTCGATCGCAGCGTGACGGAGGCTGTCGGCTGGCTAAGCCCCGTTGCCCGGCACGCTCAGTCGGTCTCTTCCACCAGCTCCAGCGGCATCGCTTCGACGATGCTCGGCACGCTCTGCGCGGCGCGGCGGGCCTTGACCGCGCGCGCTTCGTCGTAGATCCGCTGCGGCACCGGCTGGATGTCCCAGATCAGGCCGACCGCCGCCATCGCCCTGATCACGTACCAGGTGACGTCGACTTCATACCAGTAGAAGCCGTTGCGCGCGGCGCGCTGGAAGCGGTGGTGATTGTTGTGCCACCCTTCGCCGGCGGCGAAGACGGCGGTGAACACGTTGTTGCGCGACTCGTCGAGCGTCTCGAACCGGCGCGACCCGAACATGTGGTTGACCGTGTTGATTGCGAAGGTCGCGTGCGCGAGCGTCATCGTCGGCAGGCAGAAGCCATAGACGAGCCAGGGCATGCCGCCGAAGAAGTACAACCCGAGCGCCAGCGCCGCCGGCGGCACGAAGAACCATTTCTCGAGCCAGGCGATCTCCGGCACCTTGCTGAAATCGCGGATCACCGGGTTGGTCGCCTCGACCTTGTCGTACTTGGTGTCGTGCAGGAACCAGCCGATGTGCGCGTAGTAGACGCCGCTGACCATCGGGCTGTGCGGATCGCCGTCGCGATCGGCGAACTTGTGATGGTTGACGTGATGGCCGGCCCACCAGAGCGGCCCCTTCTGCATCGCCGCGGTGCCGATGAACGCCCAGACGAAGCGGGCGACCCGATTCATCTTGAACGCGCGGTGCGCGAAGTAGCGGTGGAAGATGAGCGTCAGGCCGATGGCGCGCGCGAAATGCGACACCGCCCACAGCGCGAGGAAGGCCCAGCGGAACGGCACGGCGAACACCAGCAGCGCCGAGGCCTGCACGAGCCAGAAGACCGAGACTTGAACGAAATTCGGTAGCACAGCTAAATCTCTCGGAGCGCGCGGGCGACGGGAATTCTTGCAGCTCGAATCGCCGGGAGCAGGCCGCCGGCGGCTCCCATCAGCGCAGAAAAAATCAGGCCGCCCAGGAGCAGCCCCGGGGTGATGCGGAACTTGAACGCCAGTTCACTGAAGCTGGTCATGTTCATCGCACCGGTCGACAGCCCATGGACCGGCAAGGCAATGATGCAGCCGATGATCCCGCCGACGATCGCCAGCGCCACCGACTCGGCGAGAAAGGCTGTCACGATGCGCACCCGCGAGAAGCCCAGGGCGCGCAGCGTTCCGATCTCGCGCGTCCGATAAGCGACCGCCGCGTACATCGTGTTCATCGCGCCGAACACGGCGCCAATCGACAGGATCACGGTGACGAAGGTGGCGAAGACGCGGATCAGCGTGCCGGTGGTGGCCGACTGGCCGTCGTAATAGTCCCGCTCGCGCTCCGGCTTGAGATCGAGCCGCGGGTCGGTGGCAACCGCCGCCTGGAACGAGTCGAATGCCGACGGATCGACCAGCTTCACGGTGACCGACTGGTAGCCGTTGCGCTGGAACGCCGGCATCATCAGGTCGACGTCGCCCCAGACTTCCGACTCGAACGACGCATCATCGGCGGTGAAGACGCCGACGACTTTCCACGTGGTGTTGGCGAACCGGACGTCGCTGCCGAGCGACAGCCCCTGGAACCGGCCGACCGCCTGCTTGCCAACGTTGATCTCGCGCATGCCCGGCGTCAGCCGGCGCCCCTCGACGAACTGCAGCGTGTTGCGAATCGCGAACGCGCGCGGCCCGACGCCGCGCAGCGGCACGTTCGCCGGCTTGTTGTCCGACACCCGCGGCAGCGAGATGATCACGACCAGCTCGGGCGAGGCCAGCGCCTGGCCGTCGGCGCCGCGCGCCACCTGCGGGTGCGCCTCGATCAGCGGCAGTTGCGGGCGCAGCACGGCGCTCACGGTTTCCGACGTCGCGCCCTTGCGCAGCAGGATCGCGTTTTCGTTCGAGCCGCTGGCGACCAATGCGCCGCGGAACCCCTGCGCGATCGCCATCGTCATCACGAAGACAGCCACGACCATCGCGATGCCCATCGCGGTCATCGCCGCAGTGCCCTTGCGGACGATCATCGAGCGCAGGTTGTAGTTGGAGATCAGACCCATAAATATCGCACCGAACGTAGGGCACGGCTTCAGCCGTGCCGCGAGGCACCGCTACAGCGGCGCCCTACAAGCGCAGATCAGGCGACACGCCGCAGCGCATCCACAATCTTCAGCCGCGACGCCATCGTCGCGGGGATCACCGCCGCGAGGAGGCCGATCAGGATGCTCAGGCCAATCCCGACGACCACGTTCCAGTTGTTGACGCCGAACAGCGGGATGAAGCCGCCGGCCATGCCGAGCGCTTCGGCATTGATGGTCGCGCGCGCGAGCGCCGCGCCCAACGCGCCGCCGACCAGCGCCACGATCAGCCCCTCGCCGACGACGAGCAGGAAGATCGTCAGCGCCGGGAAGCCGAGCGTCCGCATCACCGCGATCTCGGTCGTGCGCTCGCGCACCGACATCGCCATCGTGTTGCCGGCGACAAAGAGCGTGGAGAGCACGACCGCCAGCGCGACGCTGCCGAGCAGCAGGTTCAGGTTGCCGAGCATCGACGCGAACTGCGCCGAGAACGCCTGCTCGGTTTCCGTCTTGGTCTCGTACGGCGAGTTGGCGAATCGCTGATCGATCGCCGCAATCACCTGTGTCGCCTGGTCGGGGTTGGCGACGCGCGTGACCACCCAGCCGACCTGTCCCTGCGGCGAGCTCCGCTCGTCGGCGTATTTCCAATGGAACATCATCGACTGGTTGTCGACGGCGCTGCTGCCCGCCCGGTAGATGCCGCGAATCGTGAAGGGATAGTCGAGCGAGCCGTAGACCGGGATGCCCGGCTGGATGACGATGCGCTCGCCGATCTGCCAGCCGTATTTCTTCGCCAGGCCGTCGCCGACGATGCAGCCGGTGCGATCCGCGAGGAACGCCTCTTTTTCTTCGGGCGAGAGGATCACCTCCGGATACATCCGCAGGTAGCTCTCCGGATCGATCGCGAACTGGCCGAAGAAATTCTTCGGATCCTTGTAGATGCCGCCGAACCAGTTCGCCCAGGTCACGTCGGTGACGCCGGGAGTGCTCTTGATCGCCTCCGTGTGGCTCGTCGGCATGCTGAAGATCATCGACGTCGAGCGGATGGTGACCAGACGCTGCGCCGAACTGGCGGCCGATACCGCGTCGAAGCCGTCGAGCACGGAACGCAGCGCGGCGAACAAGAAGACCGCGAGCGCGACGCTGATCATCGTCAGCGCCGTGCGGCGTTTGCTGCGGCGGGCGCTCTTGAGGACGAGGCCGATGAATTTCATAACGTCACCTTGCGGCGGCCCTGAGGGGCCGCCCTGCGGGACAGCCCCATAACTGGGCCGCCTTATTGGACCGCCCTAGCGGGCCGCGGCGGTCTGCTCCACCAGCGTCCCCTTCTCGAGGTGCAGGAGATGCGAGGCGCGCTCGGCCGCGTGCGGGTCGTGCGTCACCATCACGATCGTCTTCTTGAACTCCTGATTCAGCCGCTGCAAGAGGGTCAGCACTTCGCCGGCCGACTTGGCGTCGAGATCGCCGGTCGGCTCGTCGGCGAGCAGCAGCGTCGGATCGGTGACGATCGCGCGCGCGATCGCGACGCGCTGCTCCTGTCCGCCCGAGAGCTGCCGCGGATAGTGCTTCTCGCGATCCGCGATGCCGACGATGCCGAGCGCGGTCATCACGTGGTCGCGGCGCTGCTTCTTGCTCAGGCTGGTCAGGAGGAGCGGCAGCTCGACGTTCTCGAACGCCGTCAGCACCGGAATCAGGTTGTAGAGCTGAAAGATGAAGCCGATGTGCCGCGCGCGCCAGGTCGCGAGCGCCCGTTCCGACAGGCTGCTGATCTCGGTGTCGCCGATCCGGATCGTCCCGCGCGACGGGCGATCGATGCCGGCGAGCAGGTTGAGCAGCGTCGACTTGCCCGATCCCGAAGGTCCCATCAGGCCCATGAAATCGCCTTCGCCGACCGTGATCGACACGCGCTCGAGCACCGGAATCTCGATCGCGTCGCGCTGGTACGATTTGGTGACGTCGCGAAGCTCGATCAGCGACATAACGGGCTAGGTTCCTTTCACCCGGACGGGACCGCGGTCGATGAGTCCCGCCGGCGGGTTGACGACGATCATCTCGCCCGGCACGACACCGCTCTTCACTTCAACCTGATCGAGCCGGTCGGCGCCGAGCGTGACCGCGCGGCGCGCGGCGGTGCCATTGCTGACGACCCAGACAATCGACTGGCCGCCCTGCCCGGTCACCGTCCGCTTGGGCACGAGGATCACCGGCGGCGAGCCGGCGGCAGCGGCGTCCGCCCCCGGCGCGACGCCGGTCTGCTGCTCCACCGCCCGCTTCTCCTGGAACGTGACGCTGGTGGTCATCTCGGGCTTCACGTGCTGGTCGGCGTCGAGGATCGTGACGCGCACTTCGACGATCGACTTCGCCCGATCGGCGGAGGGAAAGATCTGCCGGAGCCGGCCCTTGTAGATCCGGTCCTGATAGGCCTGGAGCTTGACCTCGGCGGCCATCGCCGGCGTCAGCTTCGCGACGCTGTTCTCGCTGACCTCGGTCTGCACTTCGAGCTCGGAGAGATCGGCGATGGTCGCGATCGCGCCGCCTTCGCGCGCGGCCTGCCCGGCGACGCCGAACGGCGACACCGTCTCGCCGACTTCCGCGCGCTTCTTGATGACGACGCCGTCGAACGGCGCGCGGACGTTGGCGTTCTCGATCGCTTCCTCGGTCACCCTGACGCGCGCGCGCGCCGAGGCGATCGCCGCCTCCGCGGAATTGACCCGCGCGACGGAGACCGCCGCCGCCGCCTGCGCGGCGGTCAGCGCGGCGTCGGTGGTGATGCCCTCCTTCGCCAGCGCCCGCTGCCGTTCGAGGGTGCGCAGGTCTTCGTCGCGGGTCGCGTGCGACTGCACCAGCTGCGCCTCGGCTTCAGCCACCTGGCGACGGGACGCCTCGAGTTGCGCGTCGATCTCGGCGTGCTCGATCTGGGCGATGATCTCGCCCTTCCTGACGCGCGTCCCCTCCTCGAACTGGAGCCGCGCCAGCCGACCGCCGGTCTTGACGCCGACTTCGCTGCTTCGCCGCGCGACAACGTAGCCGGTCGCGACCAGCACGGGCAGGTCGGTCGATCCGCCCGGCGCCGTCACCACTTGCGTGGCGCGCGTCACGTCGACCTCCGGGGCGCTGCGCTCCGCCATGTAGGTGCGGGCACGGGGATACACGGCGACGGAGGCCGCAACCATCAGGGCGAGGACGAGCCACAGCGCCCAGGGCCGGCGCGGAGGCGCGTCGCGATCGATGCGCAGGCGCGAAAGATCGCCTGCCGACGGTTGGGAATGAATTGTCACGGGAAAGAACCGCGCCTGCTTCCGAGATTACCCGACCAGCCCGCCGCTGGGCTGTCAGCCTTCTTCTTCGAACTCTTCTTCTTCCGGCGGGCCCAGGCGCGTCGACGGACGCAACGCTTCGCGATAGTCGTACACGGGCAGGTCGCGCACGTGAAGCGGCAGCGTGCACGCGGACGATTTCTGGTCGACCACGACGGTGACCGGACTGCCCTCGACGCCCTCGCGGAAGGTGATGCGGCAGCCACAGGCCAGCCGCGCGTGCGTGAATCCCTTCAACATCGCCCCGATCATACTACAGCGCGGCGCCCGTCAAGCCAGCTCAAAGGAGGGACTTGATCTCCTTCTCGAACGCCTCTTTGGACGAAAGCCCGACATGCTTGTTGCACATCTTTCCGTCACGCGAAATCAGCACCGAGACGGGGATGCCGAACATCGGCCCGTAGGCGTCCTGCAGCGCGTCCTGATCGAGCCCCTGCAGCACCATGTAGTTCATCTTCATCTGCGCGACATACGGCTTCAGCTTGTCGACGGTGTCGTCGATCGACACGCCGACCACCTGGAGCCCCTGCTTGCCGTACTTCTCCTGGAACTCGATGAACCAGGGAATCTCGATCTTGCACGGCCCGCACCAGGTCGCCCAGAAATCGAGCAGCACCACCTTGCCCTTGAGCGCGGAGAGCTTCACCTCTTTGTTGTCGATGTCCTTGAGCACGAAGTTCAGGTTCGCCGGCTTCGCGTTGGCGGGACACGAGGAGGTGCCGGGGGCCGAGGCCTCGGCGCCGTGGAACGGCCATTCCGGGGTGGCGTTCAGCGTCAGCAGCGCGAGCGCCAGGCAGCCCACGGCGGCAACGACCCATCGAATATTCATGCCTTGTCTCCCGAGCAACGAGCCACCAGCCACTGATTCTATTGCAGCGACGCCTTCACGTAACTCGCCATCCGCTCGACCTCGCGCCGCGGCTCACGGGCGAGCAGCACGAAGGTGCGATTGCCGACGCACCAGATCGCCGCCTCGTGGCCGAGCACGCGCACCAGCTGCTGCGCGCGCGACGTCTTCGGCAGCATGAAGAGCGAGACGGTGTTTCCTTCGTGGCGATACATGATGTGCGCGATCTTGCCGTCGCCGTAGAGGCAGGGGCGCGAGCCGACCAGTTCCATCCCCTCGCGCTCGGGCGCTTCCGGCAGGTGCATGTTCCAGCCGAAGCCGGAGATCATCGAGCTCTCGACCGCGGTGGGATCCTGGTGCGTGCCGAGCACCCGGTTCATCGCCAGGCACTTCATGTGATCGGCCGTCAGCTCGGCCGCCAGCACGATCTCCGACCGGCGCGTCGCCTGGATCACGAACGCCGAGCCGACCACGATCGTCAGCGACGCGGCGAGCGCGAGCGGGCCGACGCGCGACGTCCATGCGCCGCGCGGCACGAACCCGAGCCACGGTGTCTTGACGCGCGGCGATCGCGCGGCGGCTTCCGACTCCGCACGCGCGGCAAGCTCGCGGCAGCGCGCGCGCAGCGGTTCCGGCGCGGGCGCCCGCAGCGTCTCCGCGCGCGCCCGGATGATCGTGTGCACCGCGCGCTCGGCGACGAGGCGGGAGTGGCACGGCGCGCAGACGCGCACGTGATCCTCCACCAGCCGGCGGTCGGCATCCGGCAGCTCGTCATCCACAAACGGCGTCACGAGCGGGTCGATGATTTGGCAGTTAGGCATTGACTGGACGCAGGTGGCTCAACCGGTCGAACAACATGTGCCGGCCGCGCGAGATGCGCGACATGACGGTGCCGACCGGAATCGACAGCATCTCGGCAATTTCGGCGTAGGAAAATTCTTCGACGTCACGTAACCACACGGCCTGGCGAAAGGCCTCGGGCAGCGCGTCGATCGCGGCCTGGAGCTCGGGCGCCAGCGTCTCGCGCAGCAGCAGGCTTTCGGGGGTCTCGGCGGCGCCGGCGGATCGGCCGCCAGGCGGTGGCGCGTCCGCGGCGCGATCGACGATCTCGCTGTCGATGGCCACCGTATCGCGCGCGCGGTCCCTTGCCCGGTTCCGGGCCGTGTTATGGAGAATCGTGAACAACCAGGCCCTCAGATTCGTTCCAGGCTCGAACTGATCGGCAGCTCGAAACGCCTTGAGATAGGTCTCCTGGACCAGATCCTCGGCATCGGCCGGCCTGCGCGTCAGCCGGAGCGCCGCGCGGTACAGGCTGTCGAGGGACGCCAGCGCCTCGGTCTCGAACGCCGGCGACACTACCGGTAAACCCTTGCGGGGGGCCATTTATTCCCTCGACTTCGAAGAAGTCGTCAGTCGGAAGCCTTCAGTCGGAGGTCTGCCTCGGGCCTGAGGGTTTCAGTATACCGAGAGCAGTCTCCAGGCGCAGTCCCGTTCAGCCGGCAGGCGCAGCCTGCCATTCAGTCGGCAGGCGCCCGACCTGCGACTGGAGACGGTCTCGGGGCTTCGACTGGCGACTGCCTCAGGACTGCGACTGGGACTGTCTCGTGCCTGCGACTGAAGCTGTGTCAGGACTGCAACTGGCGACTGTGTCTCTGTCGCCGAAAGGGGTCGCGCGGCGTTCCGTGAGAGGACAGCCGGCGCCGATTTGCGCAGGAAATGACGAGCATGGCGTTTGCAGGTGCCTCGCGGTCAACAGTAAGATCGCACCGGCCCCTGTCCTGACGTCGTCCCTTTTCGAGGTACTGCTTATGCGCGCTCGCGTGCCGCTAACCTCCCGCCTGGTCGCTGCACTCTTTGCTCTCGCGTTCACGCACGCGAGCCTCGCCACCGCTCAGACCTCGATGGTGCCGTACTTCGGGAAGAACCGGATCCACTACGACACGTTCCAGTGGTACATCTACACCACCGACCACTTCGAAATTTACTACTACCCGGCGATCGAGCAGCACCTGGAGCGCGTCGCCGGCTACGCCGAGAGCGCCTACCAGCAGATCAGCGCCGACCTCAAACACGATCTGTCGGCGAAGGTGCCGCTGATCATCTTCAAAACCCACAGCGAGTTCGAGCAGGAGAACATCGCCGGCGCGGCGACCGAAGGCGTCGGCGCCTTCGCCGAGCCATTCCGCCAGCGCATCGTCCTGCCGATTGACGATCCACCGGATCGCCTCTACGGCCTGATCGTCCACGAGCTGACGCACCAGTTCGAGTTCGACATCATCCCGCAGGGGCTGATTCGCCGCAGCGTGCCGTTGTGGGTCAACGAAGGGTTGTCGGACTACGAGCGCGGCCAGTGGGAGCCGCTCGACCTGATGGCGGTCCGCGACGCCGCGGTCGCGGACGTCGTCCCGAGGATGACCCAGCTCGAGGAGTACGGCGGCGGCGGGCCGTCGCGCCTGATCTACAACCTCGGTCACGCGGTGTTCGAATTCATCGAGGCGAAGTTCGGCAAGGAAGGCATCCGGCAGTTCCTCTTCTCGCTGCGCAAGAGCGTCATCGGCGGCGGCGAGGACGCGTACGAAGAAGCGCTGCGGATGACCAAGGACGAGTTCGATCAGGCGTTCGATCGCTACCTGAAGGACCGCTTCAAGCCGTTCCGCGACAAGGAGCGGCCGGCCGACTACGGCCGCGACCTGGCGCCGAACGCCGAGCGCACCAACTTCACGCAGGCGCTCGCGATCGCGCCGTCGCCGTCGGGCGACCTGATTGCCGCCGTCACCGTCAACCGCAAGGACCAGGAGCTCGACATCGTCCTCATCTCGGCGAAGGACGGCTCGATCGTGCGCAACCTGACGCGCGGCTTCGACAAGGACCTCGGCTTCGATCACATCGTGCAGATGGGCGTCGACTCGGCGGCGAACCCGTGGATGGCGTGGTCGCCGAAAGGCGATCGCCTCGCCTACTTCGTGCGCACGGAGAAGGAGCGCGCCCTGGTGGTGCAGAACGTGATCACCAGCGCGATCGAAGAGCGTATCCCGATGAAGACGGTAGACGAGCCCGAGTCGCCGGCCTTCGCGCCCGACGGCCGGGCCATCGCCTTCGACGCGCTGCGCAACGCCATCGGCGACATCTACACCGTCAACCTCGACACCAAGGCGGTGACCAACATCACCGAAGACAACTTCGCCGACAAGGCGCCGACCTATTCGCTCGACGGCAAGTTCATGGTCTACGCGGCGCGGGTCAGCGGCAACGAGAAGCTGTTCCGCATCGATCTCGACACCAAGAAGAAGACGCAGATCACCTTCGGCACCCAGGACGAGACCGCGGCGCAGTTCATCGACGACCACACCATCGTCTTCGCCTCGACCGCGACCGATCCGGCGGTGACGCTCGAGCCCGAGGTGGCGAAGAACGGCAACATCTACAACATCTGGACGCTCGACCTGACCAGTGGCGAGCTGCGGCAGTACACCGACGCGGTTTCCGGCAACTGGTCGCCGATCGTGCTGAATGACGGGAAGACGAACCGGATCGCGTTCATCAGCTACTTCAAGAACGATTACAGCATCCGCACGCTGGAGCGGAAGGAGCCGCTGCACACGGCCGCCTCGGCCGATTTCGGCGAGCCGGCGCCGATCATCGACTTCACCGCCCCGCTGCAGCACACGCTGGTCAAGGAGAACCAGCGCAAGAAGGGCAAGTTCGAGAAGATGTTCCTCGAGGGGCGCCCGCCGGTGAACGTCGGCGTCACCAACAGCGGCGACGTCTTCGGCGGCACGCAGGTCAGCTTCGGCGACGTCCTCGGCGACAAGCAGGTGAACCTGTTCGCGGCCTCGATCTCGCAGTACCGGACGTTGTCGCTCTCCTACGTCGACCTGTCAAGCCGCTTCCAGTACGCGCTGCAGGGCTACTCGCAGACGCAGTTCTTCTACGGCCAGCTCGGCGGCCTCTTCTACGACCCGGCGTTCGCGCCGTTCCTCAGCCGCGACGATGCGATCGCCACGCGAACGGTGCGCGGCGGCAGCGCGTTCGGCATCTACCCGTTCAGCCGCTACCGCCGCGTCGAGCTCTCGGGCGGCCTGCTGCAGCTGAACGAGTCGTACGACGACCCCACGCTGGAGCAGGTCTCGAACGACTACCAGGAGGCGCTCTACGGCACCACCGTGTTTCGCAACGGCACGCTGATGCCGCTCGGCGTCGCGTTCGTGCAGGAGACGACCGTCTTTCGTGAGTTCGGTCCGCTCGCGGGCAACACCATGCGCCTGGCCTACGACTACGCGCCACCGATCGGGAGCTTTCTGTCGCGCCAGACCATCGAAGGCGACCTGCGCCACTACCTGCGGCTCGGCGGCTCCGGCCTGCTGGCGACGCGATTCCGCGGCTTCAGGAGCACCGGCGAGTACCCCGACTTCCAGTACTTCGGCGGCAACTCGGAGTTGCGCGGCTACGACTACCTCGAGTTCGCCGGCCAGAATGTCGTCTTCGCCAACGCCGAACTCCGCTTCCCGCTGATCGAAGCGGCGCTCACGCCGATTGGTGTCGTCGGCGGCGTGCGCGGCGTGTTTTTCGCCGGCGTCGGCGGCGCGTGGTTCACCAATCAGCCGACCCAGACCCCGTGCCTGAACGCCAGGAACGACTTCAAGTTCTTCAACAACAACCCGGCGCTCTGCCAGGTACCGACCGGCCTGCAGTTCGACTCGAACGGCCAACCGGTGTTCATCCAGGATCCGGTGACCGGCGTCCAGACGCCGGTGCTGAACTATCAGCAGCGGCGCGTGGACGGTTTCCGCCTGCAGGACGCGCGCGCGTCGTACGGCATCGGCCTCGAGACCTTCGCGCTCGGCTTCCCGATTCACTTCGACTGGTCGTGGCGCACGTTGTTCAACCACGATTGGGAGGAAGTGGTGTTCGCCTGCCGGGAAATCGACTCGCGCGGGTCGTGCATCAGCGGCGCGGAAGACTTCCGCAAGCCGCGCTTCGCGGTCTGGATCGGCTACGACTTCTGAAGGACGGGGACTTGGGGCTGGGTGCTAGTTGCTAGATGCTAGGTGCTGGTGCTGGGCTGCTAGCAACCAGCAACTAGCAACTAGCAACGCGCAGCCGCCATGGCCCTCACTCCGAAACGCGCGGCGGAATCAGCCACCGAGATGGTCCAGGTGGTGCTGCCAAACGACGCCAACCCTCTCGGTTTCATCCTCGGCGGCACGGTGATGCACCTCATCGACATCGCCGGCGCCATCGCCTGCCATCGCCACACGCGGACGCTGCTCGTCACCGCGGCGGTCGACGACCTGCAATTCCTCCACTCGATCAAGGTCGGCGATCTCATCATCCTGAAGTCGCGCGTGACCTGCGTCTTCAGGACGTCGCTCGAGGTGCAGGTGGATGTCTTCTCGGAGGAAACGCTCACCGGCCGGCGTCAGCTGACCAGCCGCGCGTTTCTGACCTTCGTCGGCGTCGATCGCGATGGCGGGCGCGTGCCCGTGCCGCCGCTGCTCATCGAGACCGATGAGGAGCGCCGCGTCTGCGAAGAAGCCCAGGCGCGGCGGGCGGCGCGGCTGCGCCGCAAGTTTGAAGTGAGCAGTTAGCGCGGACGTCCGCTTCTGGGCAGTTCGTAATGTCCGGCATTAGAGCCGGACTGTCTGTCGCTGTGTAGTCGTAGTGTCGGCTTGGAAGACGCTCAGCGCGCCGCCTTCAGCTTTCTCCAACCGCCGGCACGATTGTTCGCGATGATCGCTCTGAACATGGCCTTCAGCGCGGACGCGTTGACCTTCTCACCCTGACGAATCGAGATCATCCGCCCGGTCTGGTTGCCGTGCCCGCCGGTGATGATGGCGTGCGGGTCCGGCGCCAACCCGCCGTCGTACAGAAACACGGTGACCCACGCCTTGGCCGCGAGCAGCGCGCAAACGTTTCCCTTCAGTACGAAATACGGCTGACGCGTCCGCTTGATCGTCTCCTGCAGTTCGGGATCTGCCGCGTGCGCGAGGTCGCGGACCTTCTCGCAGATCGCTTGCTGCCACTCGGGCAACGCGTCAATGTACGCATCGACGCGCGGGTCGGTGTTGTTTCTCGCCATTTCGGTTGCGAGTCCTCCGCGACGGAATCGTCGAGCGCTGATAAACGGGACAGTACTCTCTGCCGCAGCCGGCGGAACCGTATCGCCAGCATCATGCAGGTTACGCACTACGCGTCCCAAATCACAACTGCGCCGTAGCGCACTCAGCCAATCGATAACGCTGAGACAGGGAGCGCCGAAGCGGCCAAAAATGGCGGGATTTCTCGCGATGCGCGCCGGCGGTCCGCGAATTCGAGACCACGTCACGATTTGCGGCGTCACCGTTGCTGGTTCACAACGGCAGGAGGCACGATGACGAATAAAGTTTGGATGGCGACCTGCTCGGCCATTATCGGATGCGCCACCGCAGCAACGATGGCGCAGGCACCTGCTCCAGCGCAGACACCTTCTCCAGCACAGAGCCCCCAGCCGGCTGGCGCCGCTAAGGTGACGGTCACCGGCTGTCTCGCACCCGCGCCTGCTAGCACGACCGCGGCGACACCGGGCACGGCCGGAACGGCCGGGACCGCGGGCACGACCGCAACGGCGGGGACTGCCGGCACGGCAGGCGAGACGGCCGCCGCTGCCGCGACCTTCCAGTTGACGAATGCGACGGCTGCGGCAGCCGACAGCGCGGCGCCGGCGGCGCCCGCGACGACCAGCGACCCGGCGGCTGCGCCCGTGGCCGGAGCCACAGCCTCAGCGGCAGCGCAGACCTACCGCTTGATCGCGAATCCCTCCGCGCTCAGCCCGCATGTCGGCAAGAAAGTGGCGCTGACCGGAACGCTCGAAGACCAGGACAAGGCGGCGGCATCGGCAGCTCCTGCCGCGGGAGCGGAGTCGAAGGGGCCGGCGTTGCGAGTGGAGTCTGGTAAGGTGCTCGCCGAGTCGTGCGCGCCGTAATCAGCGCCGTCACGATGTGAAAGTCGGCGGCGAGTATAAGTCGGGGCGGGAAACGGCAGCCGTTTCCCGCCCCGCGACGTTTTAGGAGACCTGCTTCAGGCGGAGCACCGACCGTTCGAGATCGATCCCGACGCGGTACTTGCTCAGGAACTTGTGGCCGACGATGCCGCCCAGCTCGAAGCCGAGCAGCGCGCTCGGCGCGTTCAGGTTCAGGACGACAACCGGGAAGTTCTTGTAGGCGATCGTATCGAACAGCAGATCGACGCCCGGCATCAGGAACGCGTCCGGATCCCAACCGGACGTCCCGTACACCTTCAACGCAATGCGGCGCCCCATCGGCGGCTTGTGCAGCAGCCCGGCGGTCGTCTGGCTGATCGAGATCACCTCGCCGCCTGTATCGACGACGAAGTTCGCCTGGTGGCTGCCGTCGACGGTGCCGCGCACGGTCGCGAGGCGATGCATCCGCATCGCCAGCTCGAAGTCCTTCGGCTCCTCCGGCAGGTGCTTCCCGAAGGTCAGCTTGTGCGTCTTGTAGTCGATCACCATCGAGTAGCCGAGCGCGAGCGGCGACAGCCCCTCGGTTTCCTTGATCGGGATGTCGCGCAGCGGCGGGTTCTTGATCAGGCACGGGACGTTGCGCAGCTTGAGCGATCCGAGCTCCAGTGAATCGATGCGCGCCAGCTGCAGGCCGCGCAGCCCGATGCGGCCGACGCCGGCGCTGAGCGTATAGGTAACCGGCGTGATGCCGAGCCGCTGCGCGGTCGGGCGCGTGATGACGGTGTTCTCGGCGCCGGTGTCGACGACGAAGTCCTGCGCCGCGGCGTCGTTGATCTTGGCGCGCACGACGACCTTCTCGTTCACCAGCCGGAAATCGACCGTATAGATCTTGTCGTCGGTGCCGGGATCGCTCTCGAACGGCACGCGCTGGCCGAACGAGCGCAGGAAGCGGATCTCGGCGCGCGACCAGTCGGCCTTCTCGCTGTGATCCTTGTTCGGCAGCAGGTTGACGTAGTTCGAGTAGGCCGCGGCCGCTTCTTCGTACTTGTGCTGGCGTTCGTAGATGGTGCCGACGGTGTGGTGAATCTCGAGGTCGCGCGGCGAGAGCCGCAGCGCCGCCTGCGCCTCGTTCATCGCGTCGCCGAGCCGGCCGCGCGCGGCGAGTGCCTTCGCCATCCCGTGGTGGCCGCGGGCGAGATCCGGCGAGGCCGCAAGCGCATCGTGGTACATCACCTCGGCTTCCTGGAACAACCCCGAGGACCAGAGCGCGTCGCCGTAGAGGGTCATCGATTCCGGGCCGGTGGGATCTGCCTTGTAGAGTTTTTCGGCCTCGACGCGCGCCAGGCCGAACTCGGCGACGCGCAGCGCGGAGGCAATGACGCCCACGCGCGGGCGGCGGCTGTCGTCTGAGGGCGCGTCCTTCAGGGCGTTGCGGTAGGCGTCGAGCGAATCGACGTACTTGCCTTCTGAGAACAGCAGATCAGCGAGCTGGAGCTGGATCTCCGAGGATTGCGAAGATGGCGTGACGTCAGCGCGAATAACGAGAGACGCCGCAGCGATGATGGCCGACACCGCGACGACACGCAAGGCGCTCTGCATGACCCCTCCAGGAACGGTGATCGGCCCGCTTACAAGAATCGAGCCGCGCGAGACCAGACGCGAGAGCGACTATGCACCTTGCGGGGGCTTTCGGGAAGCGAAAAATGTTTCACCGCGTGTATTGCTCGATTTGCACCCCGTCGTACATCTCGTCCACCCGCAGAATCTGCGTATCCCGGCTATAGCTCCCCAACTCGTAGTCCTCGCTCATGATGAGCGCCTTGATCGGCTTGGTCGGACAGACTTCCGCGCACAGGCCGCAGAAGCTGCAGCGGGAGAGGTTGAAGTCGAAGTAGTCGAGAATCTTGATCTTCTGGCCCGGCTCGCGGTGGCCGCCGAGGGCAATCAGATCGTCGGGGCACGCCTTCGCGCACTGGTCGCAGACGATGCAGGTCTGCGCGCCGGTGGCGGGCTCGGTCTGGAGCCGCAGCACGCCGCGGAAGCGCGGCGCGGTCGGGCGCCGCTCCGCCGGGTACTGAAAGGTGAAGGCCGGCTGCGGCGTGTACTTCAGCGTCAGCCACATGCCTTTCATCAGGTCGATGAGGAGAAGGGACTTGAGGAAGCGCCAAATCATAAGTAGTTGCTGGTGGCTGATTATTGGTTGCTAGATGCGATCGGTGTTCAGCGTCGGCTCGGAATCGCCGACCATAATCGTGCGCTCTTTCCGCAGCGTCGTCCCTTCCTTGCGGATCTTGTCCTGCAGCCGCATCAGGCCGTAGAGCAGCGCCTCGGGGCGCGGCGGGCAGCCGGAGACGTAGACGTCGACGGGCACGACCTTGTCGACGCCCTGCAGCACGCTGTAGGTCGGGAACGGGCCGCCCGCGTTCGAGCAGCTGCCCATCGAGATCACCCACTTCGGCTCCGGCATCTGGTCGTAGAGGCGGCGCAGGACGGGCGCCATCTTCTTGGTGACGGTGCCGGCGACGATCATGAGATCGGACTGGCGGGGTGAGGCGCGAAAGACCTCGGCGCCGAAGCGCGCGATGTCGTAGCGCGACGCCGACGCCGCCATCATCTCGATCGCGCAGCACGCCAGGCCGAAACCCATCGGCCAGATCGACGATTCGCGCGCCCAGTTGAGCACGCGATCGATGCTGGTCGTGATGAAGTTGTCCTCGAACTGATGGTCGATGAGTCCCATTCGTGATCCTTGTCGGGGCTGGTTGCTAGGCGCTGGATGCTAGTTGCCAGGAACGTCCCCCGGCTTCTCGAGGCCCTGCTCCCTAGCACCTAGCATCTAGCAACCAGCACCTAGTCCCTGACGTAATAGTCCGCGTTCCGATAGATGAAGCTGGTCCACTTCTGCGGCGTTTCGTCGAGCGAGAAGATGGCCTCGACGGGGCACGCCGGCACACACGCGCCGCAATCAATGCATTCGTCAGGATGAATATAAAGCATCTCGGCCGTTTCGAAGGCCGGCTCGTCCTTCCGGGGATGGATGCAGTCGACCGGGCAGACGTCCACGCACGCGGTATCCTTCACCTCGATGCATGGCTCGCAAATGATATACGCCACCACCCTCATTCTACTAGCCGCGGGCGCGTCGCCGTCGCCCGGGCAGCAGGCCTCCTACGCGTGCGATCCCGCGTTGGCGCGACTTTTTTCACCCGTGGGGCCGTCTCTCGGGCGGTACGAGGTCTGCACGACGGCCGAGCCCATCCCCGGAGAGCGTGGCGAGGCGCTCGAGGCGCTGGATGCATTCGGGACCGGCGGCACCTATCGCCGCTCGGCGCTAGCCCGCCTGTATGGCGGCCTCCGGGTCCGGGTCGAGCGCCGCTGGACCGACGCGCCGGGGCGGTTCGAATCGGTGACCCGGCTGTCACCATATCCCGATGCGACGCTCTCGCGGCTGATATCCGGAACAATGGAGATCCGCTTCACCATCGACCGTTGAGCTCACGGGAACCACTGGGCGCCGCACTATAATTTCCCCCGTAGCCATGACAACTGCAGTGCGCTGGGCCGGGCGGGCGTGGGTGCTGCTTGTGTGCCTGGCCGGTACGGCTGACGCGCAGATGCTGCCATCCGAGCCGATTGCGTTCGCGGACGGCCGCGTCACCGTCGGCGGCGACATCGCAGGGACCATCGGGCCCCACGATGAGGGGTTCTTCAACGACTTCGACTACAAAGAGAACGCGATGCGCCTCCTGCGCATCGACGTGTCGGCCGCGGTCAAGGCGGGTCCGCACTTTGCATTCCTCGGTGAGATACGCACGGACAATTTCGGCCAGGTTCGCCCGTACGCGGCGTACGTGCGCATCCGGCCGTGGACGTCGCGCAACTTCGACGTCCAGGTGGGACAGGTGCCGCCGACCTTCGGCGCGTTCGCGCGGCGCACCTACGCGAACGACAACCCGCTGGTCGGCTATCCGCTCGGCTACCAGTACATGACCACGATGCGCGCCGACGCGCTCGCGGCCAACGTCGACGAGTTGCTCGCGAAGCGCGGCGAGGGCTGGGGCCTGCGCTGGTCCGTTGGCAGCCGCACGTTCGACGGCGGCGTGGCGCTGGTCAGCGGGTTCCGGTGGGATACCGGCGTGCAAGTGCACGCCTCGTCCGCGTCAGGCGTCGTCCAGGGGACCATCGCGGTCACGGTCGGCACCGTCTCGAACCCGCGGTTCGACGACGACAACGATGGCCCCCAGGTGGTCGGTCGCGTCGAACTGCGGCCGGCGAGCGGCCTGGTGGTCGGTGGGTCGCTGGCGCGGGGTGCGTTCGTCGCCGACGACGCGGAGCACGCGGCGGCCGAAGCGGCCGCGCGCTCGCCGCTGGGCCGGGTGAGCAACCCGGACGACTGGCGTTACACGCAGTCGGCATGGGGCGGCGACGTCGAGTACTCGCGCGACCACTACGTGCTCCGCTACGAGGTGATCGGCAGCGGATGGCGCGCTGCCGAGGGTGGAAACGCCGATGCTGCCGAAGACCCTGGGGTCGCTGTCGAACTCGATCGAGGGGCGCTACAAGATGCGGCCGGGCCTCTACGCGGCCGCGCGATGGGACTGGCTCGGATTCAGCGAAGTCGTCGGCACGAAGGAAACCGCGCCGTGGGACGCGCCGGTGAAGCGTCTCGAGGTCGGCGTGGGCTATTCGCTGCAGCGCAACCTGCTGCTGAAGCTGTCGTACCAGCTCAATCGCCGCGACGGCGGCAAGCTGGAGAAATTCGAAAATTTTCCGGCCGCACAGCTCGTGTTCTGGTTCTGATGCTTCGCATAACACAGAGGACATTAAGGGAACAGCCGCCGTCGGCGGCCCGCCGTCGCGTCAGCGGAGGCGGGACGACACAGAGGCGTGTGCACCCTGCTGTTCGCGGCGCGCGACTGTTTCTCTATCTCGTCGCGACGATGGCGGCGTCTGCCCCGCTCCTCTTCTCCGCGCCCTCGTCCTCTGTGGCGGCCGCGGCGAACGGAGCCATCCGCGGCCGTGTCGACATCAGGCGAACCGCCACCGGGATCGAGCGCCGTCCCGGCGTCGCCGACCTCGGCACGCCGCCCGGCCGCCTGATTCCCGACCTGCGGCGATCGGTCGTCTACCTCGACTCGGCGCCGCGCGGCGCGTTCGAGCCGACCGAGGGCGGGCGCGCGGTGATGGATCAGCGCAACGAGACGTTCGTGCCGCACGTGCTCGCGATCACGGTCGGCACGACCGTCGACTTTCCGAATTCCGACAAGTTCTACCACAACGTGTTTTCGCTCTCGAAGAGCAAGCCGTTCGATCTCGGGCGCTACGCCACCGGCAGCTCGCGGCCGGTGCGGTTCGATCGCCCCGGGATCGTGCGCGTGTTCTGCGACATCCACTCGCACATGAACGCGTTCATCCTCGTCTTCAGCCATCCGTTCTACGCGCTGACCGACGCGGACGGGCGTTACCGCATCGACAACGTGCCGCCCGGCGCCTACGGCGTCATCGCGTGGAACGAGGGCACTCCGTCGGAGCCGAAGCCGGTGAGCGTGCCCGATGGCGGCCTCGCCGAGCTGGACTTCACGCTGCGATGAAGCTGATGAAGCTGCTGTCGTCGCTGCGCAGCCGGATCTTCCTGGCGAGCGCGATGCTCGCGGTGCTCTGCATCGGCGTCGCCATCTACCTGGTCAACGTCCGCGTCACCGAGGAAGCGGAGCGGACGCTGCAGCGCGAGATCGTCGCCGCCGCGGCGCTGGTCGACAACCTGCGCACGACCCGCACCGAGACCTTCACGCAGATGGCGCGGTTCATCGCCGACGCGCCGCCGCTGAAGGCAGCCGTCGACACCAACGATCCGCCGACGGTGCAGGAGATCGCGAACCGCTACCAGGATCAGGTGAAGTCGAACCTGCTGCTCGTCACCAACCGCGCCGGCGGCGTGCTGGCGACGGTCGGCGGGGCCGGCCGCACCACCGCGATCGTCTCGAACCAGCCGGCGATTCGCGACGGCCTCGCCGGGCGCGAGACGCTCAGCCTCCTGCCGCAGCCGGACGGCATGATCCAGCTGGTGACGGTGCCGGTCTACGTCGGCATCACCCGCCCCGACATCCTCGGCACGCTCAGCGTCGGCTTCATGCTCGACAACGCGCTGGCGGCGCAGTTGAAGCAGATCACGCTCAGCGACATCGCCTTCGGCATGAACGGGCAGATCCTGGCGGCGACGCTGCCGAACGAGTACTACGGCGCGCTCGGCGGCCGCCTGCGCACCAGCGGCATCTCGCGGGTGCTGCTCGGCGACGAGGAGTACGAGGTGCTGCCGCGCCCGCTCGACGCGCAGGCCGACGGCGCGCCGGCCGCCTCCGGGCCGGTCGCCCTGATCCTGCGATCGCGCACCGCGCAGCTGCAGTCGCTGCAGTCGATTCACGCCGGGCTGCTCGCGACCGCGGTGGTCGCAGTCCTGCTGGCCACGGTCCTGAGCTTCGCGGTCGCGCGCACCATCGCGCAGCCGCTGGCGGCGATTACCGGGGTGATGCGCGAGGTCGCCTCCACCGGCGACCTCACCCGCAAGATCGCGCCGCACCGCAACCGCTGGGACGACGACGACGCGCGCCTGCTGGCGACGACGTTCAACACGCTGACCGATTCGATCGCGCGCTTCCAGCGCGACATGTCGCAGAAGGAGCGGCTGACCGCGCTCGGCCGCCTCTCCACCGTCATCGCCCACGAGGTCCGCAACCCGCTGATGATCATCAAGTCGGCGCTGCACTCGCTGCGGCAGCCCGGCGTGGCGCCCGCGGTCGTGCACGAGGCGATCACCGACATCGACGAAGAAGTGGTGCGGCTCAACCGCATCGTCAACGAGGTGCTCGACTTCGCGCGGCCGATCCAGTTCGAACTGTCGCGCGTCGACGTCAACGCGCTGTGCCGCGAGTCGGCGGGCGCGGCGCTGGCCTCGGGGCCGGGGGTGGCGATCGCGATGGATCTCGACCCGGCGCTCGCGACGATGACGACCGATCCCGGGCGGCTGCGGATTGCGCTCGTCAACCTGCTGGTCAACGCGCGGCACGCCGTCCACGGCAACAACGGCCACGTCACCCTCAGCAGCCGCGCCAGCGGCGAGTCGGTGCGCATCAGCGTCGCCGACGGCGGCACCGGCATCGCCGCTCACGATCTCGCGAAAGTCTTCGATCCCTACTTCACCACCAAGCGCGGCGGAACAGGGCTGGGCCTGCCGATCGCGAAAAACATCGTCGAGGGTCTTGGCGGCACATTGACCGTGTCGAGCACTCCGGGCAAGGGCACCGACATCACCATCGATCTTCCCTTCGACGCGCCGCTGGCGCGCACCGCCCCCAAGAGCGAGCGGATTGCGCACGCCAGGCGCGCACATTCATGACCTATCGCGGATCCATTCTTCTCGTAGACGACGAAGAGAAAATTCTGAGGGCCCTGGGTCGCGCGTTGCGCGACGCCGGCCATGGCGTGGTCGAGACCACCAGCCCGCGGCAGGCGCAGCGGCTGCTCGGCGAGCGCCCCTTCGACGTCCTGATTGTCGACAACGTGATGCCCGAGATCAGCGGGCTCGAGCTGATTCGCGAGATCGTCGCCGCCACGCCCGAGAGCGAGCGGCCGCAGATCCTGATGATGACGGCGCACGCCACGGTCGAGAGCGCGCTCGAGGCGATGAAGCTCGGGGCGCTCGACTACCTGCAGAAGCCGTTCGAGATCGACGAGCTGCTGGTGGTGGTGCAGCGGGCGCTGGATCACCAGCGGCTGCGCACCGGCTACCGCTACCTGGTCAGCGAGCGCGACGAGCAGTTCGACCACTACGGCATCATCGGCCGCAGCCGCTCGATGGAGGAAGTGATCCGGCGCGCCGAGCTGGTCGCCGAAACCAAGAGCACGGTGCTCATCACCGGCGAGACCGGCACCGGCAAGGAGCTGGTGGCGCGCGCGATTCACGACCGCAGCGCGCAGCGCGACATGCCGCTCATCAAGGTCAACTGCGCCGCGATCCCGGAGACGCTGCTCGAGTCGGAGCTCTTCGGCCACGTCCGCGGCGCGTTCACCGGCGCGTCGGCGACCAAGAAGGGCAAGTTCGCGCTCGCCGACGGCGGCACGATCTTCCTCGACGAGATCGGCACGATGAGCCCGACGCTGCAGTCGAAGCTGCTGCGCGTGCTGCAGGAGCGCGAGGTCGAGCCGCTCGGCTCGGAGCGGACCGAGAAGATCGACGTGCGCGTCATCGCCGCCACCAACCGCAACCTGCGGCAGATGGTGACCGACGGCAAGTTCCAGGAGGATCTGTTCTACCGCCTGAACGTGATCCCGATCGAGATCCCGCCGCTGCGCGACCGCCGCGACGACATCCCGGCGCTGGTCGAGCACTTCGTCCAGAAGCACGCGCAGCGCACCGGACGCCGCTTCGACAAGATCGACGACGGGGTGCTCAGCGGGCTGCAGCAGTACGACTGGCCGGGCAACGTCCGCGAGCTCGAGAACACGATCGAGCGTGCGGTGGTGCTGTCGCCGAGCCCGGTGATCTCGGCGCGCGCGGTCTCGGTGCTCGGCGCGAGCACCCAGCAGGCGACCGGCCTGCCGTCGCTGAAGCTGCGGCAGAACATCGAGTGGGTCGAGCGCGAGACCATCCGCCGCGCGCTCGAGAACGCCGGCGGCGTCAAGAAGGACGCCGCCGAGCTGATGGGCATCAGCCAGCGGGCGCTGTCCTACTACCTCGCAAAGTACAGGCTAGAATCCTAAGATATGCGAAACCTCAGCACTCTTCTCTGCGGAACCGCCGCCGCACTGACGCTGGCCGCCGCGATCTCGTGCAGCGGAGACGATTCGGACAACAGCACCGGGCCCTCGGGCTCGTGCACGCCGAGCAGCAACCCGGCAACCCTGGTCGTCCAGAACAACGCAATCTGCCCGCAGGCGATCACCATCACCCGCGGCGGGCAGTTGACGATCATCAACCAGGACTCGCGCAGCCACGACATGACGTCGGACCCCACCCGTCGCACACCGATTGTCCCGAGCTGAACCAGATTGGAACCCTGAACACCGGCCAGCAGCGCCAGAGCGGCAACCTGAATACGGCCCGTACCTGCGGCATGCACGACCACACCGATCCGGATCGAGCGTCGCTGAAGGCGACGATTACCATCGCGCCGTAGGCTGGTAGGGCGTGTCCCTACCTGCCCCACCTGCCCCACCTGCCCCACCTGCCCCACCTGCCCCACCCGCCGACGAGCGTCAGAACGTGACCTTGAGGCGCGCGGTCCATGTCCTTGGCGCGCCGTAGTGCGTACCGTTGAAAATCGACAGGAAGTTCAGCAAGTACGCCTTGTCGAACATGTTGAGCACGCCGCCCTGCAGTTCCAGCCTGGTTTCGCCGCGCCGATAGAGCTCCGAGCCGACCATCGCATCGAAGATCGCGCGCGGCTTCGCGCGCCCGGTGTCGAGATCGACCAGCGTCAGCGCCAGCGGATCCTCGAACGTCGCCGGATCGAAGTCTTCGCCCACCTCGAACGGGATGCCGCTGTCGTAGCGGCCGCTCACCGACCCGAAGACGCGGCGGCTCGGGTGCTCGAACGCGACGCCGAACTGCGACTGCCACCGCTGGTCGTGATCGGCGTAGAACTGCTCGCCCGCGGGCGGCACCTCGCCGAGGAACAACCCGCCGGTCAGCGGCGCCGTCAGCAGGATCTTCGCCCGTGAGAGGCTCACGTAGGCGCTGACGCCGCGGTGGACCGGCACGTCGAGCCGCGCTTCGACCCCCTGGGCGAGCCCCTTCGCCACCGACAGCGGGAACGTCACCGTCGTGTCGAGGAACTGATCGACGTCGGCCAGGTTGCGGATGTCCTTGCGGTAGTAGGCGAGATCGATCTTCGCGCGGTTGCCGAGCGCCTGCTGAATGCCCACTTCGTACGCGTGCTGCCGCTCCGGCTGGACGTCGAGGCCGCTCTCGTCCGGGTTCGGCGAGAGCGCGCGCGCCTCGGGCGAGCTCGAGAGCAGCAGGTTCTCCGAGAACGGCGGCATGAAGATGCGGTTGTAGGACGCGCGCAGCACCGTGCCCGAGTTGTGCACGTGATAGGCGACGCCGACCCGCGGGCTGAGCGCGCGGTCCTCCACCACCAGCTTGTAGTAGTCGTAGCGGAGGCCGACGTTGATGTGCAGATCGTCGATCGGGCTGAACGTATCCTGCACGAACAGGCCGAGGTTCTGCCCGGTCGCGGCGCCGTCGAAGAGAAACGGCGCGTCGAGCCCGGTCATGCGGAAGTGCTCGACCACCGGGTTGCGGTCGTACTGGATGCCCGCCTTGAATCGATGCGCGCCGCTGGTCGCGCTCATCGCCGCGTTGACGCCCTGGTGATCGAGCGATCGATCCTGCGCCGCGGCGAGCGGGATCGCGTTCAGCGCGTCGAGCGTCGCGCTCGCGCTGCGCCGGTAGGCGACGACGTCCAGCGTCGCAGTGCCGCCGAGCTGATGCAGCCAGGTGACCGTCTGCGAGTTGTCGGTGAGCTCCTGCGTCGTGTCGACGCCGGCGAGCTCGGCATCGGCGCGGTTCGGCGTCTCGAAGCTGCTGCCGTCGACCGAGACGACCGCGCGGATGAAGTCGGCGTCGGTCGGCCGCAGCTCGAGCTTGCCGTTGAAGCGCTCCGCGTGCCCGAAGTTGTGGAAGTTGTCCGCGGTCGGCGGATCGAGATAGCGATCGGTGCGGTTGCCGCCGCCGCTCAGGAAATAGCCGACCCGCGGCGTGATCCGGCCGCCGACCGTCATCCCGCCATCCACCGCGTCGAAGCGGCCGAAGTTCACGCTGGCGTTGCCGAAGACCTTGCGCGGCTCGTCGAGCCCCGACTTCGAGGTGATGTCGACCACCGCCGCGAGCTTGCCGCCGTATTCAGCCGGGATCCCGCCGGTCATCACCGCCGCCGACTTGACGTAGCGCGGATCGAGCGGGTTGGCGAAGGCCTCGGAGTACTCGTCGGTCAGCGGCACGCCGTCAACCACGTACTGAATCTGGCCGTGTGAGCCGCGGACATGGATGCGTCCGTTCTGGCTCGGGATGAACCCCGGAGCCGACAGCAGCATCGCCGACAGCTGCTTGCTCGGCGTCGCCGTCGGCAGCTGATCGATGAGCGACGCGCCGAGGTCGATGTGCGAGCCGGTGGACGAGGTTTCGAGCAGCGCATCGGCCGAGACGTTGACCGTTTCCTGGACGCCGCCCAGCTTCAGCTGAATCTCGCGCGCCACCGGCACGGTCGACCGGATTTCAATCACCTGCTCCGCCGGCGTGAACCCCTCGAGCGACACGTTCAGCACGTAGGTGCCGTAGGCGACGTTGTTCAGCGCGAACCGCCCCTGCTCGTCGGTGATCGCGCTCTGGTTCGCCTGCGAGACCCGGTTGACGAGCGACACGGTCGCGCCCGGAATCGCCAGCCCCTGCTGGTCCTTGACCGTCCCGGTGATGGTGCCGACGTTCTGCGCGAACGCCGGCACGGAAAGAAGCGTGAGAAAAACGACCGATATGAAACCGCGGCGGATACCGCGCGCGGATGAAATTTCCATGTACGACTCCCGTTGCATCTGACGAATTGCGACTGCGGTCGCGGATCGCGGGAATGCTGAGCGGTTATCGCGGACGCCAGGACGTCAATCCGCAATCCGCAATCCGCAATCCGCAGATCCGAAATGGCGAGCGTCAGACGAGAGGAGGCGCGCGGGCGGCGACGAGGGAGAGAACGTCAGTGCCGCTCAGCGGCAGCGCTGAAACCGCGAGGTGGTGCGTGTCGGCGGCGGGTACGGCCATGAAGGCCGCGGTGGCCGGCGCCTGCACCGACTGGAGCCAGTGGCAGACGGCGCAGTGCTGCGAGTCCGATGGCGCGCTGTCGCGCGAGGCGCCAATCCGATGCGCGCTCTCGTCGTGCGCCAGCAGCACCACCTGGCAGGCATCGTCCCCGCCCTCGTGGAGGAGCGCAGTGATCGACACCGGCACGCTGCCGGTGATCACCAGCAGCGCGAACAGCGCCAGGTTGCGGCTGTGGCGGAGGGCCCGAAGCACTAACCAGCAGCGTAACAGAACTGGCGTAAGGCTGGAAGGCTGGAGGGCTGGAGGGCTGGAGGGCTAGGGTCAAGGCCGGAAGGTATCGAAGGCGAAGGCAGGTTAAGCGCCGCCTCCCCCTGTTACACTGACGGCTACCCTTGGACGTCCATCTGATCGACGGCACTTACGAGCTGTTCCGCCACTTCTACGCCATGCCTCCCGCGAAAGACGAGGACGGCCGCGAGGTCGCAGCGGTCCGCGGCGTCGTCAACTCGGTGCTCGGGATGATCACCGCCGGCGCCACCCACGTCGGTGTCGCCACCGATCACGTCATCGAGTCGTTCCGCAACCGGATGTGGCGCGGCTACAAGACCGGCGCCGGTATCGACCCTGCCCTCTTCTCGCAGTTCACGCTGCTCGAAGAGGCGCTCACCGCGCTCGGCATCACCGTGTGGCCGATGATCGAGTTCGAGGCAGACGATGCGCTGGCGGCCGCGGCCGAGGCGGCGGCTCGCGACCCGCAAGTCGAGCGCGTGATCATCTGCACGCCTGACAAGGATCTCGCGCAGTGTGTGCGCGGCAGCCGCGTCGTGCAGATGGACCGCCGCGCGCGTACGATCCGCGACGAAGCCGGCGTCGTCGCGCGGTTCGGCGTCCTGCCGGCGTCGATTCCCGACTACCTCGCGCTGGTCGGCGATACGTCGGACGGATATCCCGGCCTGCCCGGCTGGGGCGCCAAGTCGGCCGCTGCGGTGCTCGCCCGCTATCACCACCTCGAACACATTCCCGAGGACTACCGCACCTGGGGCGTCAACGCGTCGAGCCCGGCGCGGCTGGCGCGCGTGCTCGGCGGAATCGCGCGACGACGTATTCCTGTTCCGCACGCTCGCGACCCTGCGCACCGACGTCTATGTTTTCGAGACGGTCGACGACTTGCGATGGCAGGGACCGACGCCGGCCTTCGCGCCGCTGGCGGCTCGCCTCGATCGCGCTGCCGCGGCGGCAGCCGCGGCGAGCAAGACAAGCGGCAAACCTTCGTCCACCCGCATGTAGGGCAGCCCTTCAGGGCTGCCAGCGGCCGTCGGCAGCCCTAAAGGGCCGCCCTACTCGTCGTTGGCGGCCCTAAAGGGCTGCGCTACTCAGAGCGCAGCGCACGCATCGGATCGACGCGCGTCGCCCGCCGCGCCGGCAGATACGACGCCAGCGCCGACACACCGAGCAGCACGGCCGCCACCGCGATGAACGTCGCCGGATCGAGGCGGTTGACGCCGTACAGCGCCCCCGCCAGAAGCTCGGTGGCGAACGCGGCGGCGACGACGCCGATCGCCAGTCCGACGGCGACAAGGACCAGGCCGCCGCGCATCACCAGGCGGCGCACTTCGGCCGGCCGTGCCCCGAGCGCGAGGCGGATCCCGAACTCCCGCGTCCGCTGCGCCACGCCGTACGCCATGACGCCGTACAGGCCAACGACGGTGAGCGCCAGGCCCACGCCGGCGAACAGCGAGAGCAACAGCGTTTGAAAACGTGAGCTGGCCACGGTCGTCGCCAGATACTGCTCCATGGTCTTGACGTCGTAGACCGCGATTTCCGGATCCTTGCCGGCCATCACCGTGCGAACGTCCTCGCCGATGCCGCTGGTGTCGCGAGCGCGAATCACCAGCCGCAGCGACGTGATCAACCCTTGCGCGTATGGGACGAAGTAGGCCGGGCGCGCCGCTTCGCCGGGCGATCGATGGCGGATGTCGCCGACGACGCCAACAATCTCGCGCCACGGCGTCTCCTTTTCCGTCGTCGCCAGGCCGGGCTTGATCCGCTGGCCGATGGGATTGGCGCCCGGAAAATAGCGGCGGACGAAGCTCTCGTTGACGATGATCGTGCGCGGTGCGCTGTCGCTGTCGGCCGCGGTGAAGTCGCGCCCGCTGACCAGCGGGATGTGCATCGCGCGGAAATACCCCGGGCTGACGATGCCGAAATCCGAAGAGTGCGCGCTCCGATCCGGGGCCCTCCCCAGGCTGCTGAAAGCTGATCGTGAACTGCGAGCCGCTCAGCGGCAGCGGAGCGGTCGCGGCAATCGCCTCCACGCCCGGCAGCGCGCCGAGATCCGCCAGCAACGAGTCGTAGAAAGCGACCTTCCGCGGGTACGAGTAGCGCGCGTCGGGCAAAGTGAACTTGGCGGTCACGACATGATCCGGATCGAAGCCTGCTGGCGTGCGCATCAGGCGATCGAAGCTGCGGAGCAGCAGGCCGGCGCCCACCAGCAGGACGACGCCGATTGCGGTTTCGGCGACGACCAGCGCCCCGCGAAGACGTCGCTGGCTCAACCCGGCGGTCGTCCGCAAGCTCCCCTGCGCTCCGGGCACCGGATCGATGCGCGCGGCCTGCAGGGCCGGCACCAGGCCGAATGCCAGCGCGCTCAGGAGCGAGATCGAGACCGTGAAGGCGAGCACCGCGCCGTCGATGCCGATCTGGTCGAGTCCGCGGAGCTCGACCGGCGACCACCGCGCCAGCAGCGCGATCGATCCGTAGGCCACTACGAGGCCGCAGGCCGTTCCCAGCACGGCCAGCGCGAGGCTCTCGGTCAGGAACTGGCGCACGAGGCGCGGCGCCGATGCGCCGAGCGCTGCGCGCATGGCGATTTCCGCCGTGCGGCCGGCCCCGCGCGCCAGCAGCAGGTTCGCCAGGTTGACGCACGCGATGAGCAGCACGCAGCCGACCGCGGCCAGCAGGATCAGCAGCGGCCGGCGCGTGTCGCCGACCAGCGCATCCAGCTGGCGGCTGACGCGGACGCCCGTTGCCGCGTTGCTGACCGGAAAGTCACGCTGCAGCGCGGCGTTGATGACGTCGAGATCCGCCTGCGCGGAGGCGATCGTCGCGTCGGGCCGCAGCCGGCCAATCACCTTGAGGAGATGCGCGCCGCGTTCGGTCGTCATCGGCGTGTCGTCCGCGCTTTCGACGCGGGCGTCTTCGGCCAGGGTGATCCAGATGTCGGCCGCGGGCGCCTTGATCGGGAACTGGAAGCCGGCCGGCATCACGCCGACGATGGTGAACGGGCGCGAGCTGAGCACCACCGGACGGCCGACGATGTCGGGCGCGGCCGCGAAGCGGGAGCGCCACAATCCGTCGCTGATCACCGCGACATCACCCCCACGCTCGTCCTCGGCGCGAAAGCCGCGGCCGAGTGCTGGCGGCGTCCCGAGCGTCGAGAACAGCTCGGACGAGACCACCGCGCCCTCTACGCTGCAGCGAACGTCCGCCGTCGACGAGGGTGAAGCTGGCGTCGCGATACGACGACAGGTGCTCGAACGCCTGCAACCTCGAACGCCAGTCGAAGAAATCGGGGTACGACGTCGACATCGACGCGCCCTGGCTCGGGCCGCGTCGCAGGTCGACGCTCGAGACCGCGACCAGCGCGTCCGGCGACGGGAACGGCAGCGGGCGCAGGAGCACGGCGTTGATGACGCTGAACATCGCGCGTGTTCGCGCCGATGCCGAGCGCGAGCGTCGCCACCGCGACGGCGGTGAAGCCGGGCGCCTTGCGCAGCATCCTGCAGCGCGTAGCGAACGTCCTGCAGCATCTGCTCGAGCGCGGTCCAGCCCCAGGTGTCGCGCGTCGTTTCCTTGATCAGCCCGACGTTGCCGAACTCGAGGCGCGCGGCGCGCGCCGCCTGCTCCGGACTTTCACCGCGCGCGACACGGTCGGCGATCGCCATCCTCAGATGGCCGGCGAGCTCCTCCGCCAGCTCTTCGTCCTGACGGCGCCGCCACATCGGCAGCTTCATGCTTCGTTCTCCCCGGTGCGGTTGAGGATGCCGGCGATGGCGGCGGACAGCTGCGTCCAGCGCGTGCGCGCCGCGGCGAGGTGCTTCCGTCCGGCCGCGGTCAGCTGGTAGACGCGGACGCGCTGGTTGTTCCCGGAAACTTTCCACTCGGCGCGGATCCAGCCCTGCCGCTCGAGGCGGTGCATCGCCGGATACAGCGAGCCGGTGTCCACCTGCAGGAGTTCGGCGGAGTGCAGCCGAATCGCCTGGCTGATGCCGTAGCCGTGCTGCGGGCCCCACTGGAGCGTCTGGAGAATCAGCAGATCGAGGGTGCCCTGAAGCAGGTCGATGCGGCTGTCGTGGCTGCGCAGCTTGCCCATGGGTGTCGTGATTCTACACCCATGGGTGTTGAACGTCTACACCCTGAGCCACCGCGCCGGCGCCGGTTCGATATTTCGGCGGTTTCCGCCGTCCGCGCTTGGCCTACAATCCCGTCTCACGCCTGAGATGTCGAGCGGCGGCCCTCGTCGCCGGAAATGAACCGGCTGTTTGAAATCAGAAGGGAGCGACGGAATGCGCTATCTGAAGACGAGCCTCGTCATGACGTTGGCAGCGCTGCTGGCGCTGACGCTGCGCCTCCACGGCCAGGCGCCACAGCGGGAATCGCTGGTCTGGGCGCCGGTGCCGACCACGCCCAACGGCTGGGTCGCTCCCAACAAGCCGCACACCAAGCTGGCGGACCTCATCGCGGCGCACAAAGGGCAGCCGAGCTGGCGCGAGCCGATCGTGCGCGACGTGCTGCTCGGCGGCGACTACGTGCAGATGGCGCCGGGGACGAAAACGCCGCGCCAGTTCCAGCCGGACAACCCGATCTGGTGGATCGTGCAGAGCGGCGAAGTCCGGTTCACGATCGACGGACAGGAGCCGTTTGTCGCCACCAAGGGGTTCCTCGTCCAGGTCCCCTATCGCAATGTCTACCAGCTCGAGGCGGCCGGCACCGAGCCCGCGCTCTTCTTCGAGGTGAAGGTCACCAATTCGCCGGCGATGTACCCGGCCGATGAGACGCCGGTGCCCGAACCGGGCATGAAGTTCGTGAAGGTCCGCATCAGCGGCAAGGCGGACTACAGCGAGAAGGTGCGGCCGTTCCTCGACTTCAACGGCGCGATCGCGGCCGGCAAGAAGGTGGCCGGCGCGTTCGTCTCGGATCCGCGGGCGTTCGCCAACGTCATCCGCGGCATGCCGCAGGAGAACAACCCGAAGGACAAGGGGCACTTCCACGAGGTCTCGGCCGAGTTCTGGCTCATCCTCGAAGGCACGATCAACTACAGGATTGGCGATCTGCCGATCTTCGATGCGGCGCAGGGCGACGTCGTCTTCGTGCCGAAACAGATGTGGCATCGCGCCCGCCATGGCGGCACCGGTTTCTCGACACGGCTGGCGATGAACGGCTACCCGGATCTGCTGCACAACTTCCAGCTGAGCGAAGAGCTGAAGTAACGGCCGGCCCGCGCGGAGGATACACGGTGACTGCAGCCATCATCTGGGCACTGGCGGCGGCGATCGCGATGCAGGCGCAGCCGCCGCTGCCGATCAAGGACGGCGAGGTCATCCCGTTGTGGAACGGCGCCGCACCGGAGGCGCGTGGGTCCGACGACAGCGACATCCCGGCGCTGACCGCCTATCTGCCGCGAGTGATGGCCGCGCCGACGCCGGCGATGATCGTGTGCCCCGGTGGCGGCTACGGTTCGCTCGCGTCGAACCATGAGGGGCGCCAGGTCGCCGCGTACCTCAATTCGCTGGGCATCGCGGCGTTCGTGCTGCGCTACCGCCTCGGGCCGCGCTATCACCATCCGATCGAGCTCGGCGACGCCAGGCGGGCTCTGCGGACGCTGCGATCGCATGCCGCAGAGTGGCGACTCGACCAGGCGCGCATCGGCATCATGGGATTCTCGGCCGGAGGCCATCTGGCGATGAGCGCGAGCACGATGTTCGATGCGGGCGATCCGAACGCCGGCGACATCGTCGATCGCGCCGGCAGCCGGCCCGATATCGTGGTGCTCGGGTACCCGGTCATCTCGATGACCGCGCCGTGGACGCATGCCGGATCGAAGCGCAATCTGCTGGGAGAGGACGCCGACCCGGACGTGGCGCGGCGTCTTTCGGGTGAGCAGGCGGTTACCAAGGACACGCCGCCGACGTTCATTTTCCAGACGAACGAAGACCTCTCGGTGCCGGCAGAGAACAGCCTCCACTACTTTCTCGCGCTGCGGCGCGCGGGTGTACCGGCAGAAATGCACGTGTTCGAAAAGGGGCCCCACGGCGTCGGGCTGGCCAACGACAACCCGGCGCTGGCTCCATGGTCGACGTTGCTCGCCAACTGGCTCCGCGTCCGATCGTTCATCAAGTAGAACGACGATGTGGTTCGAAGTCGCGGTCGTCATGACGATCTTCGCGTTCGGCAACATCTTCTTCGGCCACTTCGAGGAACGGACGCCGAAGTGGCGGCGGGCGCTGAAGGTCCTGGTGTTCCTCGGCCTGGTGCTGGCGATCTCGAGCGCGCTGGGACGGGCATGGGCGATGGGCTTTCTGGCCGTCTGGATCATCCCCGTGGTCGTCGTTCACATGTGGTGGCTGCCAAAGCACGGCGTCAACGGCTGGACCGGGGAACCGAAGGACAAGTACTACGCCTTGCGGGGATGGGATCGGTAATCGAGCCAACGGAGCGAGCCGACATGGGTGACTCGTACGGGAAGCTGACGGAGCCTCCAGCCGCCGCAGACGCGGCGAACGTCAGGCTGGCCGTGCCGTTCTTTGGCGTCACCGACATCGATGCCTCACTGCACTTCTACGTCGACGGCCTCGGCTTCACGCTGACGCGGCACTGGGCCCCCGAGGGCCGAATCAGGTGGTGCTGGCTCGAGCTGGGCGGCGCCGCGCTGATGCTGCAGGAGTACTGGAAGGACGGGCGGCGCGGCGGCGCGCCAGCGGGGACGCTCGGGCAAGGCGTTTCGATCTGCTTCATGTGCGCCGACGCGATCGCGATCTATCACCAGGCGCTCGCGCGCGGCCTCGCGCCGGCCAGGCCGTTCGTCGGCAACAATCTCTGGGTGACTTCGCTCACCGATCCGGACGGCTACCGGCTCGACTTCGAGAGCCCGACCGATGTGCCGGAGGACACTGTTTACGCCGAGCGGCCGTGATGGAGATGGCGCGCGCGCGCTGACGCCACCAAGACAGGAGCATAAATGCGTCTTTGCCTCGCTTTGCTCGTCGTCGTCGCGTGCTACGGTGGATCGCAACTCGACGCGCAGACCAGCCCGTTGTGGTCGGAACAGAAGGTGAAGAACTTCCTCCCGCATATGACCTGGACGGAAGTGCGCGATCTGCTGACGCGCACGGATATGGTGCTGGTGCCGGTTCCGGCTCTGGAGCAGCATGGGTTCCATGGACCAATCGGAACCGACTTCTATTCCGGCGTCGAGCAATCGAAGCTGATCGCGCAGCGTACGGACGTCCTGGTCGCGCCGATCCTGTTTGTCGGACAGTCGCCGTACCACCTGGAATTTCCGGGGACCATCGCCCTGTCGGCGGACACGCTTCAGCGGGTGTACTTCGAGGCGATCCAGAGCCTGATCAACCAGGGCTTCACCCGCGTCATCCTGTATGCCAGCCACGCCGGGAACCAATACGTCGCAAGTTATGTCGCCGATCGCTTGAACCAGGAAACGCGGGCCGTGGCCGTGACGCTCGCCGACGCCGTCAACGCGATGCGTGAACAACCGCCCGCGCAATCGACCTCGACTCAGCCGGTGCCGTTCGATCGCCATGGAGGGGTCGGCGAAACATCGGGTGCGCTCTACCTGTTTCCGACTCTCGTCCAGATGAACAAGGCCGAGCGAGCGACCTTGACGGTGCCGCCTGCGCTGTCTTCATTGCCGCCGCTGGTGGCGACGGGCGATCGCGCGGCGACCCTGGTGTTTCTGGCCGAGGCGCTCAAGCCGAAGGGCACCGGCAAGGGGACGTCGACCGGCGAGATGTCCACGACCGGCGTGTGGAGTGAACGCGACCCGCGCGAGGCGACGGCCGAGCAAGGACGGCAGGCGACGGCCGCGTTCGTCGATGCCGCAGTTCGGTTCATCGAACGGTGGAAGCAGCTGCGGCCGAGGCAGCCCTAAAAGGGCTGCAGCTACCTCAGTCGCGCAGCGCGGTCCTTGAGCGTCGAGGCGAGCGCCTTGAGGCGCATCGCGTCGCGTCCCGTCGCCGACGCCGAATCACCCTCGAGCTGCGTCGCCAGCGTGTCGAGCTGATCCAGCGCTGCGCTCGCGCGCCCGCTGTTGCCCCTCGCATCGTCGGCCCGGTCGAGCGCGGTGCGCACGGCGCGCGCACGCTCGGTCTGGATGCCCTTGGTGCGCGCGAGCTGATCGAGGTACGCGAGCGCAACCGGCGTGCTCGACGGCCAGGTGATCTTCGTCTGCACCTGCGTGTTGAGCTCCTCGGTGCGAATCAGGCTCGCCGCGTCGATCTCGTTCTGCGTCAGGTACTCGCTCGGCTTCAGGCGGAAGACGTCGATGCCGCGCGCGATCTCCGAGCCGTAGACGTTGCCGTTGTACCAATAGGCCGACCAGTAGCCGCCGCTGTGCAGCGCCTTGCCGTCGATCGGGCCGCGATCGAAGAATGCGATTTCGACCGGCTTCGCGGCGTCGGTGAAGTCGAACACCGACACGCCGCCCTGATACCACGCCTGCACCATGATGTCGCGCCCCGGCACCGGGATCAGCGAACCGTTGTGCGCGACGCAGTTCTCCTGCTCGGTCTGCACCGCCGGCATCTTGAAGTAGCCGGCGAAGCGCAGCTTCTTGCCGTCGACGACGTCGAAGATTGCGTCGGCGCCCCAGGTGGGCGGATCGATCGCGCGGCAGCGCGGCCGGCCGCCGCCGCCCCACTCGTCGGTGAACACGACCTTCGTGCCGTCGTTGTTCCAGGTCGCCGAATGCCAGTAAGCGAAGCTCTTGTCGACGACGTGATCGAGGCGGACCGGGTTTTTCGGATCGCGGATGTCGAGCAGGATCCCGTTGCCCGAGCAGGCGCCGGCCGCCAGGCCAACTTCGGGGAAGACCGTGATGTCGTGGCACTGGTTGGTCATCCGCGAGGTCTGCGTCCCCTCGCCGTGATGGCCGCCCTGCCACAGGCCGGCGAGATTGCCGGTCGCGGTATCGGCAAAGATGCGCGGCCGGTTGACGATCTTGGCGTCCTGCGGCGCGGCCAGCGGCACCTGAATCACGTCGATGCTGAAGAGCGAGGTATTCGGATCCTCCTTCGCGTCGAGGCCCGAGCAGCCAGCCAGCTCCTCCGCCGATCGCACCGAGCTCGTGCCCGAGCCGTAGACGTAGAGGTTGGCCTTGTCGTTCGGATCAGGGACCAGCGTGTGCGTGTGCGAGCCGCGGCAGCTCTGAATCGCCGCCACCTGCTTCGGCTTGTTCACGTCGGTGATGTCGAAAATCCGCACGCCGCGGAATCGTTCGGCGCTGACCGGTGTCTGGACGCCGCCGGTGCCGCAATCGAGACGGCCGCGCGTCTGCTCCACCGACATGAACAGCAGGTGTCCGTAGACCGAGACGTCACCCTGACCGCCGGGGCACACGACCGACGCGAGCAGCTTCGGCTTGTTCGGCCGCTCGACGTCGTAGGTGTTGAAGCCGTGATAGTTGCCGACGAACACGTGGTTGCCGCTGAACGCGAGATCGGAGTTGGTGAAGCCGAGACGGTTCGACGCCACCGGATCGAACGGCGCCGGCGGCTCGGGCGGGGCACCCGCCGGCCGCTCGGGCGGCGCCACGTTGCCGGCGGGCGCCTTCGGATCGAAGAAGCCCTCAGGCTTCGGCAGGTTCGCGACTCTTTCGATGTTGCGCGCCGCCTCGCCCGCGTCGTGCAGCCCCGGCTTCAGGCCGACGCGCGGATCGTTGGTCGCCGGCGCGGCCGGCGTCTGCTGCGCGGCGCCGTGCATCGCGGCCGACAGCACCAGCGCGGCCAGGGCCGCACCCATCATCGCGGATCTCATTACTGACGCTCCTTGGCAATAGCGTTGAGCATGGCGCCCATGCGATCGATTTCCATGCGCTGATCGGAGTCGACGTCGGAGGCGAACGAGAAGATCTCGACCTCCTGGCCGGCGCCCGGCGTGGCGAACAGCTCGTGCACCATCGTCAGGGCGCCGCCGTGGTGCTTGATCATCCCTTCGAGGAAGAGGCGATCGAACTCCGCGCCCTTCGCGGCCGAGAGCTGCGCCATCTCCTCTTCGGTGAGCATGCCGGGCATGAGGTGCGCGCCGTGCATGTGCATGGCGTGCGGCCCGGGCACTTCCTGGCCGCGCACCTGCAGCCAGCGCTGCATCATCTTGATTTCGTCTTCCTGCGACAGCTCGATGCGCAGGCCGAGCTTTTTCATGTCTTCGCTGCCGGTGCGCGCCTTCAGCAGCTCGACCATCTCGACCGCCTGCGTGTGGTGGCCGATCATCCCCTGCATGAACTTGACGTCGGCCTCGGTGTGCTGGACCTTCGAGAGGTCGACGGCCTTGACGGCGGAGATGACCTGGGTCGCCTCGCCGGGCGCGCCCGGCTGGACGATCGCGGGACCGGAAGACGAGACGTTCGTGCTGCGGCACGCGCCGGCAGCGACGGCAAGGACGCACACGCCAACGGAGAGAGTGAATGTTTTGATGATGGCCAAAGGATACACGTTTTTCATGGTCAACCGATGATCTGCGCGCTGATGCGCTCGAGCCTATTCAAACCATAAACGTCGGATTCGAGTTGTGCGATCACGATGCGATCCATCGTCTTGAATCGGTGGTCGATTTCGCGACGATAGATGTCCTCCTGCCGCCGCCGCGCCGCGTAGAACTCGCCCGACAGGCCGTCGGGCAGCACGCGGTTGACGACGATGGCGCCGATTTCGATACCGGCCTCCGCCAGCGTGCCGGCGGCGCGCGAGGTTTCCTCGATCGGCAGGCGTTCGGGGATGAGCACCAGCACGAACGACGTGTCGCGGTGCTCGACCAGGCGCGCGCGCACCTCGTCGAGGCGCTGCCGCCGCCGCTCGAGCGCGGACACGATCGGATCGGGCTGGTCTTCGCCGCCGTCGTCGCCGCGCGAGTCGGCATCGCGCTCGACCGCGCGGCGCCGCTGCGCCGCCAGCGCGTCGATCCAGGCGCGCAGCATCTCGGGCATCTGCAGCAGGCGGACGGTGTGGCCGGTCGGCGCGGTGTCGAAGATGACCAGATCGTAGGCCGAGTTGCGCGCCGAAATGATCGTCGTCAGCCGGTCGAAGAGCGCCACGTCGCCGACGCCGGGCATCGCCGCCGCCAGATCGATCTGCCGGCTCGCCGCGCCGACCATCGACGGGCTGAACATCTTCGAGACCTGCTCCTTGACCTCGGCGATGTAGCGGCTGGCTTCGAAGTCCGCGTCGATTTCGAGGCCGAAGAGGTTGGGGAGGATCTCGCGCTCCTCGCGCGTGAACTGCCGCTCGAAGATGTCCGACGTCGAGTGCGCCGGATCGGTCGACACCAGCAGAACCCGCCGCCCTTCGCGGCTCGCAGCGAGCGCTACCGCGGCTGCGCAGGTCGTCTTGCCGACGCCGCCCTTGCCGCCGAAGAACAGGATGCGCTTCTCGAGCAGGCGCCGCGCCGCCTTCCGGTTGTCTGCTAGCAGCAACGGATCTGCGCCAGCGGCGAATGATCGACGCCCATCCGGCGGTGCCAGAGGTGGAACTCGCTCAGGAGGTGCGGGTAGACCTCGAGCAGGTAGAGCGTCACCGGGTTGGGAAGACCCACCATCTCCATGTAGCACATGAGGAGGAAGAGATCGTTGAGCTCGATCGCCTCGGCGCGCAGATCCTGTTCGTAGCGGAAGTAAAACAGGCCGTGCAGCGCGTCGCCGACGTTGCGGCGAAGCTCGGACCAGCGCATCGAATAATTGTACTGTGCGGCGGGGTTAAAGCCCGTACTCGCGGCGGGGCTGAAGCCCCGCCCGACGTACGTAGGGCGGCCCTTTAGGCCGCCGGCGGGCCGCCGCCAGGGCCGCCGCTAGAACACGAACGTCCGCGCCGCGAACACGACCATCGCCAGCGTCAACACCGCGATCGCAACCTCGCCGACGACGCCGACCGCGAGCGGCCGCCATCCCTGCCGCGACAGCTCGCCGACGTTGGTGCGGAGGCCGACGCCCGCAAACGTGAAGAGAAACGCCCAGCGCGAGAGGTTGGCGAGATCGGTGCTCTGCCGCGCCGAGAAGGCGCCCAGCGTGGCAACCGTCGAGATGACCAGGAAGCCGAGCACGAACTTCGGGAACTTCTCCCACAGGAACGCGCCCTTGTTCGCGATCTCCCGGGCCTCCGACTGCGGCGCACCCAGTAGAGCGCGTAGCCGAGCACGACGAAGCCAATCGTCGCGTTGCGCGTCGTCTTCGCCAGCACGGCGAAGCGCCCGGCCGCGTCGGAATACAACGCGCCGGCTGCCGCCGCTTCGGCCGTGTTGTCGACCGCGAGGCCGACCCACAGGCCGTAGGCGTGGTCGCTCATGCCGATGGCGCGGCCGATCGAGCGGGAACACCACCAGGCTGACGGCGCCGAGCGCGAGGATCGCCGCAATCGCATACGACGCATCTTCGTCGTCTGCATCGATCGCGCCTTTCGCCGCGATGATCGCCGACACGCCGCAGATCGACGCGCCGATGGACAGCAGGCTCGTGAGCTTCGGCGACAGCTTGAACCAGCGGCCGAGCGCGGTCATCACCGCGATCGCCATCGCCAGCTCGAGGACGACGCAGACCAGGCTGACGCCGCCGAGCTTGACGATGTCGCCGAGCAGGAAGCGGACGCCGAGCAGCACGATGCCCGACCTTCAGCCAGAACTCGTAGGTGTCGACGCCGGCGCGACAGATCTTCGGCACGCCGACCGTGTTCGAGACGATCAGGCCGAAGACGATCGCCCAGAGCACGTACTCGATGTTGGGGAGCGTCAGCTGATGCGCGCGCGCATAGGACGCAAGCGATTGTTCGGTCAGCTTGCCGGCATAGCCGACCAGGCCGAGCAGGAACAGGCCGGGCAGGAGCGCGAGGCGCTGGCGCAGCACATCGGGCCGCGTCGCAGCCGGCGGCGCGGTCACCGTCACCATGGCACACCCTGCACGACGCCCAGCTTGACGAGCACCGCCGCGGCGGCGGCGAGGAGCACGGCCCACCAGTCACGAGTCATTCGCATGAGATCACACGCCTGAATGAAAAAAGGCCCGGAACGCTTGCGCCTTCCGGGCCTTCGAGCTGCTCAAACCTGAGTGGTGCCTGTTACCGGCGCACCGTCCCCGTGGATGCAACGCGACGGACCCATCGGGCCCCGGCCGGGATTCGACAACATGCGCAGAGCGCCCGCCGCGTCATCGAGCCGGAATATCGCCGATCGCTGCGATCGCTGTCAAGAAATGACATTCGTCCAGCCGATGCGGCGCCGCTGACGCGGCGCCCTACGACTGAACCCACCTGCCCTACCTGCCCCACCGCCCTACCTGCCCCACCAGCCTGACCCGCCCCGCGCCGCGTCAGAAGCGGACGCGCAGCCCGAATTGCAGGCTCCTCGGTTCGCCGACCGCCGTCACCTGTCCGAAAGTCGGCGACGGGTTCGTCGGATACGCGCCGGCGCCGAAGTTCGTGTTGAGCGTCACCGGGTTCACGCGATTGGTCAGGTTGAACGCTTCGAGCTGCCCTTCCAGCCGCACGCTCCGGCCCATCGGGAACGCCCGGCTGACACGCAGGCTCAGGCTGAAGAAGTCGTTGCCGACGCCGGTGTTGCGCCCGATGAACGCGCCGTTCACGATCGGCCGCCCCGCCGTGCCCTGCACCGTCGTCACACCGGAGGTGATGTTGAACGGCAGCGCCGAGTACGCCTGCAGCAGGGAGCTCACCTGGAAGCCGTGCGAGAGGCGCTCCCACGCCGTCCGCGCCGGGCCCATCGGCGAGTTCACCGCGCCGTAGAGCACAAGCCGATGGCGCTGGTCGTCGTCGGAGCGGCCCCAGTCCTTCGAGAGGTCGAACGGATCGATCGGCGAGCTGAAGAAGTTCTCGCCGACGTTGTTCATCGACTTCGAGAGCGTGTAGCTGATGCGGTAGTTGCCCCACGACGCCGGCCGCTGCACGAACGACACGTGCAGCCCGTGATAGTTCGAATCGGCGGCCGAGGAGTATTGGCTGTTGTTGCCGTAGGCGGAGATCGGACGGCAGCCGTTGTTGGTGCCGCTCGCGACGCACGACGGCACGTTCTGGTTGATCGACAGGATCAGATGGTCGGTGTTCGCAGGTACTGGTAGCCGACGCTGATCGTGCTGCGCTCGCCGAGCCTGCTGCTCGACCTCGGCGCTGACCTGCTTCGAGTACGCGTTCTGCAGGTCGCGATTCATCGTCGTCAGGTTGACGAGCGTCACCGACGGGACCACGCCGCTGAGGATGTTCGGGAACACCGGCGCACCCGCCTGGGCCGGCGACAGGCTGACGCCGATCTGCTGCAGCTGCGCCAGGTCGGTGGTGTTGTCCGCGGACAGCAGCGCGTTGGCGAGCGCGCGCAGCGGCACGCGGTCGTAGAAGAGCCCGGCGCTGCCGCGGACGACGACGTCCGCCTCGACTCGAACGGCAGCCACGCGAACCCGAGGCGCGGCGAGACGTTGTTCCGGTCGGTGTTGATCGTCTCGCAGGAACTGCAGGTCGTAGCGCAGCCCGGCGTTGAAGGTCAGCTCCGAGCTCACCTTCCACTCGTCCTGCGCGTAGACGCCGATGTTCGGGTTGGTCTGCGAGACGACGCTGGTCGCCGAAGGTCTGCGTGAAGCCGGCGTTGTTGTAGACGCCGGTGAGGAAGTTCGCCAGCGACGAGAACGCGTAGCTGCCGCGCACCGAGCGCGGGTAGGTGATGGTGTCGTCGTTGAAGAGAAAATCGACGCCGGCCCGCAGCGCGTGCGCGCCGGCCTGGTGCGAGAGGTTGTCGACGACCTGGTACATCCGGTTCACGCGGCGGTGCGGGCTGCCCGAGAGCGTGCCGAACGACGCCACGCCGGCGATGCTCACCGAGGGACCGATCGGATCGGTTGGCAGCGCCTGCAAATCGCTGAAGGCGAACTGCGCCCGCGTCTCGTTGACCGTCCGCGGCGACAGCGTCAACGTATTCGCCGAACGCGAGCGACTGATCGATGTTGTCGAGCCCGGACGACGCGGTGGGCGCGTTCAGCGCGCCCGCGCCGCGCGAGTTGCTCGAGTTGACGTCGTACAGGCTGTAGCGGACGCTGAACTGATCCGTTGCCGCTGAACTGGTGGTCGACCTTGCCGAGAAAGTTGGTGGTGTGGACCGGGTTGGGATACACCCCGGTCGCAATCGGCGACCCTGGATAGCCGACCGCGGCGAGCCGCGCGTTGATCGCCGCGACGTCAGCGGCAAGATCGTCACCAGCCCGGACTGATCCAGCTGCCGCTGCTCGAAGTTCGAGAAGAAGAAGGTGCGGTCGCGCACGATCGGGCCGCCAAGGCTGGCGCCGTACTGCTTCTGGTCTCATCGGCAGCTTGATCGTCGCCGGTGACCGGAGCGCGTTCGGCGCGTTGAAGCGGTCGTCGCGCGAGAAGTCGTAGATCTCGCCGCGCGCCGCGTTCGTCCCGCTCTTGGTCAGCACGTTGATGTAGCCGCCGAGCGCGCGCCCGAGCTCCGCCTGCCCTCCCGACGTCACCACCTGGAACTGATCCACGGCGTCGACGCCGTACGGGATCCCGCTCAGACCCGGCGGCATCGTCGTTGGCCGACAGGCCATCGACGATGAAGTTGTTCGAGAAGTTGCGCTGGCTGCCGACCGAAATGCCCGACGCCGGGCACCGCCGACGTCTCCGCGAAGAGCTGGGTGCCGCCGACGTTGGTCGGCGACACGCCGGGCACGAGCAGCGCCAGGTCGAGGAAGTTGCGGCCGTTGAGCGGCAGGTTCTGCGACTTCCGCCTGCGGAGACCGTGCCGGCGATCTGGCTGCGCGCCGCCTCGAGGACGGTCGACTCGGCGCGCTGACCGTAACGTTCGTCTTCGAGCCCCGCGACCGTCGAGCGCGATCGGCAGCTCGAACGCCGAGCCGACGGTGAGCGTCAGCTGCCGCGTCGCATCGGTGAATCCCGTGAGGCGGACGATGATTTCGTACGGCCCGACCTTCAGGTAGGGAAAGCGGAAGCGTCCCTCAGCGTCGGTGACGCGTTCGCCGGTGAGGTTGGTGTCGATCTGCCGCGCGGTGACCTGCGCGCCGGGTATCGACGGCGCCCGACGGGTCGGTCACGCGGCCGCTGACGCTCGCGTAGTTGACGGTTTCCTGCGCTCCCGCCTCGAGCGCAGTCGGCGATCGCGCACGCCGCGAGCAGCGCGATGCGGATCGCCTTGACGATATTCCTGAAAGCCACTGTCTCCTCCTGAGCCCTGGTCCGGTATTCCCACACGTGGAAATCGGCGAGGGCTAGGCGCGAGGAGGTGGCGCGCGAGGCGGCTGAGACCGATCGTCAGGCGACGACGACAACGAGGCGACACGTTCGACCCGAACGCCGAGTTGGGCGACGAGCAGCGGCGACGGCAGCGTGCCGGCAACTCCGAGCAGCGACAGAAGCGCGGTGTCGGCTGGGCTGCAGACGCATTTCCAGGCCGGCTCGCGGCGATCCGGGGCCTTGCCCGGCTTGTGATGCATCGGGCAGGTCTCGCCGGGGCCGAGATGCTTGCTGCACTCGTCTTCTTCTCCCGCCCCGCCCGCCATCTCCATGCGGCAGACGACGACCGGCGCGGCAAGAAGCGCCGCACCCTGGCACACGAGCAGCGCGATCGCATAGACGCCGATGCGCGCGCGGAGCGATCTCATTGCCCGGTGGCCACCGTTCGCGATGCAGCGATGCGCCGCACCTTGATCGACGACGAGGTTGACGTGTTGCTCGCCCACACCGCGACGATGGAGTCGCCGGCCGCGGCGATTGCGGGATAGACGCCGGCGCCGCCGTCGGCCAGCGCCTCGCGGCGGATGCGCGGGCGTCCGCTGCCGTCGATCGACCCGCGGCCGATGGCAATCTGCCGCGACCCGTTGGCCAGCTCGTCCCACGCGATCGTGAGCGCGGCATCGGCGCCGATCGCGATGCGCGGGTGATGCGGCGTGCCTTCGGTCGGGATCCGTTCGCGCGCGGTGAACTGCTTGCCGTCGGCGGACATCGCGTAGAAGAGCGCGATGTTCGGTTCGGCGCCTGCGGCGGCGGCCACGAGCGTCGGCCACACGATATGGATCCGGTTCTGCCGATCGACTGTCATCGCCGGCCCATCGTCCGGGCACCCTTCGAGGGCCCACTGGTCTTCGCTGACCCGGAGCGGCGCGGAGAAGGTGCGGCCGCCGTCGCGCGACATCGTGAACGCCATGTCGCGCAGGTTGCCAGGATAGACATGCCGCCACGCGGCGTAGATCGCGTCGCCGGTTGCGACCACCGCCGTTTTACAGCAGTAACAGACGCCGCCGCTCAGCGCGCGCGGCGCGAGCGTGCCGTCGAGCGACGCGACGAAGAGTTTCGATTTCTGCGCCATCGCCACGCCGTCCGGCTTGCCGGCGCCCTTGTGGTCGTGGTGCGAGGCGGCCATCGACGAGTCGTGCGCGAGCTCGCGGTGATCGAGCCAGACGGTGTCGATCCGGCCTGCCGGTTCAACCGCAATCGCCTGCCAGCCGCGGTTGCCCGCCGCGTCGGTGCCGGGCACGAGCGCGGCCGGCGAGAACGATCGGCCGCCATCCTCCGAGCGCGACTGCAGCAGCTTCGTGCCGTTCGCGCCCTTGGTGGTCCAGACGACCACGATCGCGGGATCGCGCCGCGGACGCGGCACGAGCGCCACGTGCGGCGGCTGCTCGCCGTTGACGCGGGCATCGCCTTCGACGTTGTTGACGCGAACCGGCGAGGAGAACGTCCGCGCGCCGTCGCGGCTGATGGCGACGAAGACATCGGTCGATCCGCTCGGCTGGGCGCCGCTCCAGGCGACGGCGACAACCTCACCGTCGGCCGCAACGGTCGGCGTCGCGTTGCGGCGGCCGGCGACGCTCAGCTCAATCGACGCGGTCGCCCCGGCGAGCGGAGCGGACGGCCAGCATAGGCCAAAGAGTGCAAGCGCAAACGCCGGCGCGCGCAGCATCCATCGCATAAGGAACACCCGACTCAGTCTTCAGTCGCAGTCTCGTAACGCAGCCCTCAGGGCTGCCTGCATGTAGCGCAGCCCTTCAGGGCTGCCAGCGCCGAATTGCGGGCTATGCGCTGCGAAGCGCTCGCCAGAGCCGGAGCGCCTGCGCTATGTGAGCCGCGCGCAACCGTGAACGCGCTTTCCGCCGTTGGTGTGTTACGCGCGCGGAGGAGGAGGATCGGGGGGAACGGCGCGGGCGATAGAGGTCGGCGCGATCGCCGCGACGAACTCACCAGGATCGAAACTGCTTACGACCGACGTCGTGCGCTCGACGAGCCCGGTGCCGCCAGCCAGCGCCACGAGCATCGCATCGGCCGGTGCGCAGGCGCTGCGCATCTTGCATTCATTCTTGCCGCCGCCTGCCGTCTTGTGATGCATCGGGCAGTACTGCCCGGGCTGAAGACCCTCGCAGCAATCCTGTTCGTCGGTTGCCGCCGGCAGGTCCTTGCAGCAGAACGCGATCGGTGCTGCAGCGATGCCGGCGACCTGGCACATCAACCAGGCGCAGACGAGCCACGACAGACGCGATCGGACAAACAGCATCGGCGAAGATGAGTTTATCATGGGCTTCATAGGTATGACGCTGCGGGGTCTCGGCAGTTTCCGGCTGATCCAAATTCTCGTCTGCATCGCCTGCTGCCTTCAGCCGGCCGCGGCTGGCGCGCAGGATCACGAGCATCACGAGGCCCAGCCGCCCGCGGCCGCCAACGGCGCGTGGACGTGGTCCACGGACGCCAACTTGATCCTTGGTTACAACTATCAGGCGCGGCTGTTCGCCGACTTCTGGGCGTGGGAATCACAGAACTGGGTGATGGGGTCGGGCCACAGGCAACTCGGTGCCGGGCGGTTCAGCATCCAGGGCATGCTCTCGCTCGAGCCGTGGACCATCGGCCGGCTCGTCTACGCGGAAGGCGCCAACGGCAGTCCGCAGCGCCTGTTCGCGTTCAACGATGCGCGCGAGCGCAAGCCGCTGGGCGGATCGCCGCAGACCTTCCAGACCGGCGAGAGCTATCTCGGCTCGCCGCTCATCAACTACCAGCATCCGCACGATCTGCTGATGAATCTCGGCGCGTCCTATCAATTCGGCCGCGGCAAGGTGAAGTACCTCATCGGCGCGGATCTGGTGGGGTCGCCGGCCCTCGGACCGATCGCGTTCATGCACCGCGAGTCGGCGCGCAACAACCCGCAGGCGCCGCTCACCCATCACTACATCGACTCGACGCACATCACGCCGGGCGTGATCCGCACTGGCATCGAGGTCGGGCCGTTGATGCTCGAAGCCTCGGGTTTTCGCGGCGAGGAGCCCGACGAAGATCGCCTCGACATCGACCAGCCGCGGATCGACTCGTGGTCGCTGCGCGGCAGCTGGCGTCAGGGCCCGTGGCTGGCACAGTTTTCCGGCGGCTACCTGAAAGAACCGGAGTGGTTCGATCCCTACGACGTCACGCGCTTCACCGCTTCGGTTCAGTACAACGGCGCGGTGGGCTCGCGTCCCCTTGCCGCGACGCTCGCATGGGGCCAGAACCGCGAAATCCTCGGCGCGCTCGACGGCTATCTCTTCGAATGGGATCTGCAGGCGGCCGGCTGGTCGTCGATCTACGGCCGCGCCGAGAGCATGCGGAAGGAAATCCTCTCGCTCGGCGTGCACCCGCGCGGGCTGCCGCCGAACACGCACCCGCACAGCATCTCGGACGTGAACGCATTGACCATCGGCCACGTCTGGAACCTGCCGCTGCGGATGGGCAGCAGCCTCGGCCTCGGCGCCGACATCACGGTCTTCAACACGTCGCCCGATCTCGAAGCGTATTTCGGATCGCCGCGCTCGTATCACCTCTTCGTACGCTGGCGCCCCAACCGATCGATGCCGGCACATGTGCACTAGCGTCTGTCGCGTGCGGTTCTGGGTTCAGGGTTCTCGGTTCAGCGTTCGCGTTCGGTTCGGGGTTCTGGGTTCGGGGTTCTGGGTTCGTCGAACCTCGAACCTTGAACCTCGAACCCAGAACCGTGTACGCGAACCCAGAACCTAGAACCCAGAACCCAGAACCCCGAGCGACAGCGAGCGCGATTGATCTTCACTGGCGTCGTCTCCGTCGTACAATGTTCCCGCTAAAGATGACCCGCCGCGGGGATTCAGGCCCATGTCCGTCGTCGCCCTGTCGGAACTGCTCGGCGCCACTGTGCGCGATGCCACCGGCGCCGTGCGGGGACGGGTGCGCGAAATCGCGGTCGCGCCGCAGGATCACCCTACTCGCATCGCGTTCCTGATCGTCAAGACCGCTGACGGCGAGCGGACGCTCCTGCCCGGCGCCATCCAGTCGGCGGGCGCCTCGGTCCGCGCCGGCACCGACGCCGCGCAGTGGGAGCCCTTCAACCCGTCGGACGGCCTGCTGCTGCTCAAGCGCGATCTCCTCGATCAGCAGATCATCGACATCCACGGCCGCAAGGTCGTGCGCGTCAACGACGTCGAGCTCGAATCGACGCCGATCAACAGCCACCTGCTCCTCAACATCCTCGCCGTCGACGTCGGCGCGCGCGGCGCCATCCGCCGCCTCTCGAAAGGGGTCGTCCCCAGCTTCACGCTGCGGGCGCTGCTGGAGAAGATTCCGCCGCGGGTCATCCCGTGGCAGTTCGTCGACCTGCTCGAGACCGACCCGGCGCGGCGGGTCAAGCTCAAGATCGCCTACGGCGGGCTGGCGAGCCTCCACCCGGCCGACATCGCCGACATCGTCGAGGACCTGCCGCCAGCCGAGCGCGAGGCGGTGTTCGAGACGATCGACGAGGAAGTCGCCGCCGATGCGCTCGAAGAGATGGACCCCGACATCCAGGTCTCGATCGTCGAGTCGCTGGACAAGGACCGCGCCGCCGACATCGTCGAGGAGATGGATCCGGCCTCCGCCGCCGACCTGCTCGACGAGCTCACCGAGGCGCAGTCGGGCGAGATCCTCAGCGAGATGGAGCCGGAGGAGCGGCGTGAGGTCACGCACCTCCTCGAGTTCGGTGAGCACACGGCCGCGCGCTGGATGACCACCGCGTTTGTCGCCGTCCCCGAAACCGCGGTCGTCGAGGATGCGATCGACAAGCTCAAGACATTCGAAGGCAGCCGCGAAGCGCTGGCGACGATTTACCTCACCGGCCCCGGCCACAAGCTGGTCGGCGCGGTACCGCTGGTCACGATCGCCATCTCGTCGCCGGCGGTCCAGCTCTCCGAACTGAGCGAGCCGTATCGCGCCTGCGCTCCCGACACACCGGAGGGCGAGGTGGCTGCGCTCTTCGACAAATACAACCTGCTCACGCTCGCCGTCACCGACGAACACGAGCGCATCGCCGGCATCATCACCGCCGACGACGTGATCACGATGCTGCGGCACCGCGGCTGACGCGCGATGACGACGACGCTCAAATCCTGGCGCACCCGCGCCATGCTGTTCTTCGCCGTCGTCGGCCCGGGGTTCATCACCGCCAACGTCGACAACGACGCCGGCGGCATCTGGACCTACTCGGTCGCCGGCGCGCAGTTCGGCTACTCGCTGCTGTGGGTGATGATCCCGACGACCCTCGCGCTGGTCGTCGTCCAGGAGATGGCGTCGCGGATGGGCGCCGCCACCGGCAAGGGGCTGAGCGATCTCATCCGCGAGGAGTTCGGGTTCCGCGTCACCTTCCTGCTGATGCTGGCGCTGGTGGTCACCAATTTCGGCAACGTGATGGCCGAGTTCGCCGGCGTCGCCAGCAGCCTGCAGCTGTTCCACATCCCGAAGTACGTGTCGGTGCCGGTGGCGGCCGCCATCGTCTGGCTGCTGGTGGTGCAGGGCACCTACGCGAGCGTCGAGAAGATCTTCCTGGTCGCGTCGGGCTTCTACGTCTGCTACATCGTCGCCGGCGTGCTGGCGCATCCCGACTGGCGGGCGGCGGCGTTCGCGACCGTGACCCGGCCGCAGGACGTCGGCATCCGCAACTACGGCTATCTCTACATGGTGATCGGCCTGGTCGGCACCACCATCGCGCCGTGGATGCAGTTCTACCTGCAGGCGTCGGTGGTCGAGAAGGGCGTGACGATGCGGCAGTACCGGGCGTCGCGCTGGGACGTGATCGTCGGCTGCTTCTTCGCCGCGATCGTCGCCTGGTTCATCATCGTCGCCTGCGCGGCGACGCTGCATACCACCGGAACGACGCAAATTCGCGACGCCGCCGACGCGGCCGAAGCGCTGCGCCCGCTGGCGGGCGAATACGCGTATCTGCTCTTTGCCGCCGGGCTGTTCAACGCCTCGCTCTTCGCGGCATCGATCCTGCCGATCTCGACCTCGTACGCGGTCTGCGAGGGGCTGGGGTTCGAGTCGGGGCTGGACAAGAAGTTCCACGAGGCGCCGGTCTTCTACTGGCTCTACACGCTGATCATCGTCGTCGGCGCCGGCGTGCTGCTGATCCCGCGCTTCCCGCTGGCGCACATCATGGTGCTGTCGCAGGTGGTCAACGGCATCGTGCTGCCGTTCGTGCTGATCTTCATGCTGCTGCTGATCAACGACAAGGAGCTGATGGGGGTGCACGTGAACACGCGCGGCTTCAACGTGATCGCGTGGCTGACGGTGGGCGTGATGATCGCGCTGACGCTGGCGATGTTCGTCACACAACTGTAGGGAAGGCTCTCAGGCCGCGGCGGCGGGCGCCGCCGTGATCGCACCGTGCCAGTCGCGTCCACGGGCCGACGCTGGCGGATGAAAATGCGCGACGTCGTGGCCACGCACCTAGCAACTAGCAACCAGCCCCTAGCACCCAGCCCCTAGCCCCTGGTCTGATGCGACGTCAGCCACGCGATCACTTCCTCCGCGTGCTTGTCGGGCGGGAACACCGGGTAGAACACGTGCTCGATCGTGTTGTTGTGGACGATGAGGGTCAGCCGCTTCATCAGCGTCATGCCGTCGACAGTGAAGGTCGGCAGCTTCAGCGCCTTGGTCAGCGCGAAGTGCTCGTCGCTCAGCACCTCGAACGGCACCTCGAGGCGCTTCACCATCTCCTGCTGATACGCCGTGTCCTGGGTGCTGACGCCGAACACTTCGGCGTGGAGCTTCGCCAGGTCCTTGTGGTGATCGCGGAAGCCGCAGGTCTCCGGCGTGCAGCCGCGCGCGCCGGGGATCTCGTCCCAGCCCTGCGGCAGCTTCCGGTCGGGGCGCCCGGTCATCGGATACGCGTAGAGCACGACGCGCGGCGCGGAGATCTTCGAGAGGTTCACGCGGCGGTTCGAAGTTGACGGCAGCTCGAGGTCGGGCAGCGCCATCCCCTTCAGGTGACGCGCGCCGCCATCGTCTTTCGGCACCGGCAGGTTGGGCGGCAGGTCGAGGTTAGTCTGCTGTTCCATGGCGCTCACCACACTATTACGCAGCGCCAGCGCCAACGGAAGCCCCAGCATTCCACGACGTGTTCGATTCATAGCCTGCTCTCATTCGTAGTGTGCGCCTTCAGCCGGACCGTGGCACGAGCACCTTGCACCTTGCACGATGCACCTTGCACCTTGCACGCTGCACCTTGCACGCCTTGCACGAACGCCCCGTCCGCCCTGCACGAGCGTCCCGTCCTCCTGCACCCCGGGTCACATGTTCATGTCTACCCAGACACTCTTCACCTGCGTGTAGTGTTCGAGCGCGTGCATGCTCATCTCGCGCCCGAATCCGCTCTGCTTGTAGCCGCCGAAGGGCGCCGCCGTGTCGTAGATATTGTAGGTGTTGATCCAGACCGTGCCCGCTTGCAGCTTGCGCGCGACGTAGTGCGCCTTCTTGATGTCCTTCGTCCAGACCGCCGCCGCCAGCCCGTAGCTGGAGTCGTTGGCCCGCGCGATCGCTTCGTCGATGTCGGCGAAGTCGATCGCGGCAAGCACCGGCCCGAAGATCTCCTCGCGCGCAATCGTCATCTCCGGCGTGACGCCGTCGAAGATCGTCGGCTGCAGGAAGTAGCCCTTGCCGGTGCCGATGTCGGCGCGGGCGCCGCCGGCGACGAGCGTCGCTCCTTCTTTCTTCGCGATCTCGATGTAGCGCAGGTCGGTCTCGAGCTGCTTCTTCGACGAGATCGCGCCGAGCCGGGTCTTCGGATCGAGCGGATCGCCGGGAGCCATCTTCTTCGCGCGTGCCGCGACCTTGTCGATGAATTCGTTCTTGATCGACTTGTCGACCAGCAGCCGCGATCCCGCCGCGCAGACCTCGCCCTTGCCGTAGAAGATGCCGGTGGTCGCGCCGCGGATTGCGGCGTCGAGATCGGCGTCGGGCAGGACGATGTTGGCTGATTTGCCGCCGAGCTCGAGGGTGATCTTCTTCAGCGTCTCGGCGGCGCCGCGCATGATCCCCTTGCCGGTGGACGTGTCGCCAGTGAAGGCGATCTTGTCGATCCCCGGATGCTCGACCAGCATCTGGCCGACCTTCGAGCCCGGTCCGGTGATGACGTTGAGCACGCCCGGCGGCAGGCCGACTTCCTGCGCGATTTCTGCCAGCGCGAGCGCGGTCAGCGGCGTCTGGCTGGCGGGCTTGATGATCACCGTGTTGCCGCACGCCAGCGCCGGCGCCACCTTCCACGCGGTCAACAGCAGCGGAAAGTTCCACGGCACGATCGCCGCGACGACGCCAATCGGCTCGCGGAGCGTGTAGGTGAGGTAGTTGCCCTTGACCGGAATCGTCTCGCCGTGAATCTTGTCGGCCCAGCCGGCGAAGTACTGGAAGCACTCGGCCGCGGCCGGCACCTCGATCTGGCGCGACTCGAAGATCGGCTTGCCGTTGTGCAGCGTCTCGAGCCGCGCGATCTCGTCGGCGCGCTCCATCAGCTTTTCGCCGATCTTCCACACCAGCCGCCCGCGCTCGCGCGCCGACAGCTTCGCCCACGGGCCGTCGAACGCCGCGCGCGCCGCCGCCACCGCGGCGTCGACATCGTCCTGCTCCGCCGACGCGACCTCGGCAATCACTTCTTCGGTCGCCGGGTTGACGACCTCGATCGTCTTGCCCCCCGCCGCGTCGCGCCAGGCGCCGTCGATGAAGAGCTGTTTCCGCATCACCGCTGTCGTCGTCATAAATTCACCGCCTTGCTGCTATCCCAGCGTGTACTCAACACAAAGGGCACAAAGGACACAGAGAAAACACAATCTTGTCTTTGTGGCCTTTGTGTCCTCTGTGTCCTTTGTGTCTAATCCAATCCGCGAGTTAGCTCGCCGCTTCGAAACTATGACTCAGCTCGCCGTCTCGCCTGGTTTCAGCTCCATCACCTGCACGCCTTTCGGCGTCACGAGCTCGCGCAGTTTCTCCGGCGTGCCGGTGAGCGCCGGGAACGTGCCGTAGTGCATCGGCACCACCTGCTTGACGTTCAGCAGCTCGCACGCCTTCGCCGCCTGCTCCGGCCCCATCGTGTAGAGGTCGCCGATGGGCAGGAATGCGATCGACGGCGCGTACATCTCCGCGATCAGCCGCATGTCGCCGAACACCGCCGTGTCGCCGGCGAAGTAGATCGTCAGCCCGTCCTCGAGCCGGACGACGTAGCCGGTGGCGACGCCGAGATAGATGGTCTTGCCGTCTTCCTCGACCGAGCTGCTGTGGACCGCAGTGCACCATCGTGATCGACAGGCCGTGCACGTTCAGCGTTCCGCCCGGGTTCATCCCGATGACGTTCTTGAGGCCCTTCTGCTGCAGCCATTCCGACAGCTCGAACGGCGCCACGACCTGCGCGCTGCTCGATCGCGCGATCGCGACCGCGTCGCCGGTGTGATCGCTGTGACCGTGAGTGATCAGCATCAGGTCGAGCGCGCCGAGCTTCTTCGCCGACTCGGGGCTGCTCGGATTGCCTGTGACCCACGGGTCGAAGAGGATGCGTTTGCCGCCGGGCGAGACGAGCAGGAAGGTTGCGTGGCCGAGCCAGGTGTAGGAGAGGCCCCCGCGAGTCGTCGTCATGTTGTTCTCCACCAGCGATGATAGTGGGGGGCGGCGTCAATGGCAGGTAGGGCAGGCAGGGCGGGTGGGGCAGGTGGGAAAAACGCTTGTCTTTCAAATCGTCCCTACCTGCCCCGGCAACCTACCAGCCCACCCCTGCCCCACCGGCCCAACCCGCCCCACCTGCCCTACGTCTCCGTCCGCACGTATTCGAAATCGATCGGCTGCTGGTTGATGCCGCGCCGCGGCGGCGCGATGTAGTTCGCGAACTTGCCCGGCTCGTAGACCGGCTTGGCCATGATGCTGAGCAGGTACTCGGTGTCGGCGGCCGATGGCAGCCAGTCGTACTTGCGCGCCTCCCACTGCTCTTTCGACAACGGCACGCCGTTCGGGTCGAAGTGGAAGCCCGAGTACATGCCGATGCCGCGGTGGAACTTGCGATCCGGCAGCTTCAGCCGATCGGCGATGCCGTGCTGCTCGAGGATCCGGTTCCAGCGCACCACGCCCGCGGCGCAGTCGCCGACGTACCAGTCGCGCAGCACCTCGTTCATGGCGTTGCGCATCAGGATCTCCTTGGTGACCGGCCGGCCCTCCTCGAAGAACTCCATGTTGTAGAAGGAGTCGCGGACGATGTGCTCGTCGAAGGTGTCTTCTTTGGCCCGGCCCTTGAGGCCGTTGGCGAAGTACGACGCCGCGTTGCTCGACACCTCGCTGCCGTGCAGGTCGAGGCTGAGGCTGAACCACTGATTGAGGTGCTTCTGGATCGTCGGGATGTCGATGCCGCCCAGCTTCCTCACGTCTTCGGAGAAGCCGGCCTGTTTCATCAGCTGGCAGGTGCGCTCGAGGATGCGCGCGATCCCGGTCTCGCCGACGAACATGTGGTGCGCTTCCTCGGTCAGCATGAAGCGCGTCGTCCGCGACAGCGGATCGAGCGAGCTCTCCGACAGCGACATCAGCTGCGACTTGCCGTCGCGGTCGGTGAACATCGTGAACATGAAGAAGTCGAGCCAGTTGTCGATCGGCTCGTTGAACGCTTCGAGGATGCGCGGCTTGTCGCGGTTGCCGCTCTGGCGCTCGAGCAGTTCCTCGGCCTCGTCGCGGCCGTCCCGGCCGAAGTAGGAGTGCAGCAGGTAGACCATCGCCCAGAGATGGCGCCCCTCTTCGACGTTCACCTGAAACAGGTTGCGCAGGTCGTACATGCTCGGGCACCGCTGGCCGAGCAGCCGCTGCTGCTCGACGCTGGCCGGCTCGGTGTCGCCCTGGGTGACGATCAGCCGCCGCAGCTGGTTGCGGAACTCGCCCGGAACTTCCTGCCACACCGGCTGGCCGAAGAAATCGCCGAAGCCGATCTTCCGGTCGTGGACCGGATCGGCGAGGAAGATGCCCCAGCGGTACTCCGGCAGCTTGACGTACTCGAAGTGCGCCCACCCTTCGGGGTCGACGCTGATCGCCGTGCGAACGTAGACCTGGTGGTAATCCTGGAACCCCTGCGGCCCCATGTCGCGCCACCACTGGATGTATTTCGGCTGCCAGTGCTCGAGCGCCCGCTGCAGCCGCTTGTTGCTGGAGAGGTTGACGTTATTGGGGATTTTCTCGGCGGAGATCATGGCTACGTCCTCTTCCAATCAAATTCGGGGCGTCCCTGCTGGCCGTAGACCTTGAGCGCACCCTTCTCGCCGACGGCATTCGGACGCTGGAAGATCCAGTTCTGCCACGCCGTCAGCCGGCCGAAGATCTTCGTCTCCATCGTCTCGGGGCCGGCGAAGCGCAGGTTCGCTTCGAGGCCGGTCATCGCATCCGGTGAGAACGCCGCGCGCGCTTCCACCGCCAGCCGCACTTCGTCGTCCCAGTCGATCTCGTCCGGCGCGAAGGTCACGAGGCCCGCTTCCTCCGCATCGCCGGCGTTGAACGGCCCCTCGTGCGCCTCGAGCTCTTCGATCTTGGCGGCATCGTCGAGGAAGCGCGTCTGCAGGCGCGTCAGCCCGTTGCTCATCACCAGCGGGCCGAAGTTCATCGGCGAGAGCGCGATGACGTTCTCTTCCGCGTCGTCGTGGAACATGTAGGAGCGATCGGCGGCGAGCGCGAGCTCGAAGAGGGAGCCGGCAAACGCCGAACCGGATTCGATGAAGGCGAAGAAGGTGCGTGCCGTCAGGTCGACCCGCTTGAGCGTCCGCTTCATGAAGTGCACGATCTCGCGCACCAGCCAGTGCGACTGGTGCGTGATGAGCGTCTGGTCGATCGCCAGCACCGCGTCGCGATCGCCTTCGGTGCGGATGACCACGGTGCCGATCTCGGGTTCGTTGACGCGCAGCCGCAGCAGCGCGTCGTCGAGCTCGCGAAACGCACGGAGCGGCCAGAACTGATCGCCGGCCTGATGGATTTCCTCCGGCGTCGACGGCTGCGGGCCGGTCGGCGCCTGGATGGTCAGATCCGCGGTGCGCTTCTCGCGGTTGAAGGTCATCGTCACCGCGGAATAGGTGAGCGACGCGTCGGTGACCGTCGGGTTCAGCGGCTTGAGGGTGATGCCTTGCGCATCCGCCGGCCGATCCGACTTCGCGGCGAGCGCCTGCGCGCGCTTCTGCACCGCTTCCTTGAACTGGCTGGTCGGATAACTGCGTCGACCAGCTTCCACTCGACCGCGCGCTTCCCTTTCACCCCTTCGACCAGCGTGCTGAAGAAGTCGGCGAGATCGCGGCGCACGCGGCGTTTGTCGACGACGCGCGTCAGGCCGCCGGTGCCGGGGAGGACGGCGAGCAGCGGCGCCTCCGGCAGGCTCACCGCCGAGTTGCCGTCGTCGACGAGCACGATGTCGTCGCAGGCGAGCGCCAGCTCGTAGCCGCCGCCGGCGCAGACGCCGTTCAGCGCGGCGAGGAACTTGAGCCCCGAGTTCTCGCTGGCGTCCTCGATCGCGAGGCGCGTCTCGTTGGTGAACTTGCAGAAGTTCACCTTGGCGTTATGCGACGAGCCGCGCAGCATCATGATGTTCGCGCCGGCGCAGAAGATCCGCTCCTTGAGGGAGTTGACGATCACCGCGCGGACCTCGGGATGCTCGAAGCGGATGCGCTGAATCGCGTCGGCGAGCTCGATATCGACGCCGAGGTCGTACGAGTTGAGCTTCAGCTTGTAGTCGTCGGACAAGCCGGCGTCCTCGCGCACGTCCATCGAGAGGGTCGCGATCGGGCCGTCGAAGGCCAGCTTCCAGTGTCGGTAGGCTTGAGGATGAGTATCGAAGGTGATCATGGAAGTGTTGAAATTGAACGCACGTTCAAACTACTTTAGAGCGGTGGCGATGAGCGAGTCAACCGCGGAGACACGACCGCAGAGCTTGAAGCGGGGGCGGAGGCGCCTGAAGCGGCCGCGCAACGCAGACCCGAATGCCTCGACGCGGCTGGAGATCCTGAAAAGCGCGGCCAAGGCGTTCCGCCGGCTGGGCTATCACGGCGCGACGGTCGAGCAGATCGCCGCCGCGCTGCACATGAAGAAGGGCAATCTCTACTACTACTTCAAGAACAAGGAAGAGATTCTCTTCGCCTGCCACCAGTACTCGCTCGATCGGCTGCTGCAGCTGCTCGACGACATCGAGCAGAGCGACCTGCCGCCGGACGAGAAGCTGCGCCGCCTGGTCGTCGCCTTCGTCCACACCATCCTCGACGAGCTGCACGGGACTGCGCTCTTCCTCGAGCTCGAGTCGCTGACGCCGGCGCACCTGAAGGCGGTGATCGTGCGCCGCGACAAGTTCGACCACGGTGTGCGTCAGGTGGTCGCTGAGGGGATGGAGGCCGGCGTCTTCATGCGCGGCAACCCGAAGCTGCTCGCATTCGCGCTGTTCGGCGCCGTCAACTGGATCCCGCGCTGGTACAACCCCGACGGCGCCTCGAGCTCGCAGGAGATCGCGGATCTCTTCGCCGACTTCTTCATCGCCGGCCTGCGCCCCGCCTGATCGCGTCGCCACCTCGCTGGAATCACATCGGCATATCGCGTCCACGCGCCGTCGGACGTGCGGCCGCGACTCTGCCGACGCCTGTCGTGCGCCGAGCTGGGAATCCCTACGATTGCGACGTCTTGACGCCCGTCGCGTCGCGCAGGCGGAAGCGCTGGATCTTTCCGGTCGCCGTCTTCGGCAACTCCGCGATGAACTCCACCCACCGCGGCCGCTTGTACTCGGCGAGGCGCTGGCGCACGAACTGCTGCAGCTCGACGCCGAGATCCGGCGTCCCTGACACTCCCTCGCGCAGGACGACGAACGCCATCGGCTTGACCAGGCCGTCGTGATCCTCGCGCCCGACGACGCCGCATTCGAGCACCGCGACGTGAGCGACGAGCGCGTTCTCGACCTCGATCGGGCTGACCCACAACCCGCCAACCTTCAGCATGTCGTCGGTGCGCCCCGCGTACCAGTAGTAGCCGTCGGCGTCCTGGGTGTACTTGTCGCCGGTCCGCAGCCAGCGCCCCTGGATCGTGTCCTTCGTCTTCTCGTGCTGGTTCCAGTACAGCGCGCAGACCGAATCGCCCGACACCCACAGGTTCCCGATCTCGCCCGGCGGCGTCGGCTGGCCGCTGTCGTCGAGCAGCCGCGCCTCGTAGCCGTCGACGAGCAGGCCGCTCGATCCGGGGCGGATGTGGCCGGGACGATTCGAGATGAACATGTGGCCGGCTTCGGTCGAACCGATGCCGTCGATGGTGTCGATGCCGAAACGCGCCTTGAAGCGCTCGTACAGCGCCGCCGGCAGCGCCTCCCCCGCCGACACCGCGAGCCGCACCGACGAGAGATCGAAATCGCCGCGTGCCGCGTCCTCGCCAACCGTGTCGCTCACGGACGCCTTCTTCTGGTGAGCCAGCAGCATCCCGTAACCGGTCGGCACGGAGAAGAACAGCGTCGGCCGATACCGCTCGATCGTCGCGTAGACGTGCTCCGGCGCCGGCGGACCGGGCCACAGGATCGAGGTCGCGCCGACCGCGAACGGGAAAATCAGCGCGTTCCCGAGCCCGTAGGCGAAGAACAGCTTGGCGACGCTGTAGCACCGGTCCTTCGCGCCGATGCCGAGGACGCCCTTGCCGAACAGTTCGGCGATCACGACCAGATCGTGGTGCAGGTGGACGCAGCCTTTCGGCTTCCCCGTGCTGCCCGACGAGTACTGCCAGTAGGCCGGCGCATCGCGATGCGTCGGCTCGGCCTCGAGATCGGCGCCGCCCTGCGCGAGCAGCAGCCCGAACTGCGTATGCGAGTGGGTCGAATCGTTGCTGCCAGGACCGCCGTGCCCACTGGTGACGATGATGTGGCGCAGCGACGCGCGCTCGCCGGGCGGGATGCTCAGAATCGCCGGCAGCAGCGCCGGGCTGATCACCATCGCCGTCGCGCGCGAGTCGCGAATCACGTAGTGGTAGTCCGACGCTTTCCACAAGGTGTTGAGCGGCACCGGCACCGCGCCGATCTTGATCGCGCCGAAAAAGCTGTAGACGAACTCCGGGCCGTCGTAGAGCAGCAGCAGGACGCGCTCTTCGGGGCGGACGCCGAGGCGCCGCAGCGCGCTGCCGCAGCGGTTGACGTTCCGCTGCACGTCCTGGTAGGTGAGGCGCGCCTCGCCGCACTCGATCGCCACGTTGGTGCCGCGCCCGAGGATGACGTTGCGATCGACGAAATAGGTCGCGACGTTGAAGATCTCCGGCACGTTGAGCGCTTCTGCGGTGACCGCGGGCTTCATGACTGCGCCTGCGCGAGCAGCGCGACAATCTCGCCCGGGAACGGCTGCGGCACGAACGTGGTCGCGTCGACGCACGCCACCCGGTACGACGCCTCGCAGATCAGGCGATCGGTGGCGCGCTCGCGGACGTCGAACCGGAAGCCGATGCGCCGCTCGGAGATCGCGTCCACACCGACGCCGACCGACAGTTCGTCGCCCAGCTTGGCCGGCGACCGGAAGCCGGATTGAAGGGAGGTCCGCGGCATGAAGACGTTCAGCTGGCTCAACAGCCGCGTTCGATCGCTGCCGAGGCGGCGGTACAAATCTTCTTCCGCGTTCTCGAAGTAGCGAAAGAACACGCCGAACCAGACAATGCCGGCGGGATCGGTATCGGACCACATGACGCGAAGGTTGACATGGTGAAAAAGGGGCATGCGTCAGCTAATCGAGTTTGGAGAAATCGAAGATCACGCTCGCGACCGGCTGGCCGTTCAGCGACAGGATGACGGGGCGGGCCGTCTGCCCGACCACCGCCGCGTCGAACACCGCTTCGAGCGTGGCGCCGATGAGCGGCGCGTGGAGATCGTTGCGCCGGCCGGAGAGCATCGCGTTGATCGGCGTTCGCGTGAGCTCGAGCGGCGCCAGATCGGGATTCGCGATCGCGAGCTCGTACGGCGGCAAGCCGATCAGGGTGTTCTGCGGATGAAAACGGAGGCGCGCGGCGACCGTCAGGCGTCCGCGCCACGAGGCCAGCTTTTCCTGAGCGCGCTGGGCGCTCTGCGCGAACAGCCAATTGCCCATCCGGAGCTGCTCTTCGGTGGCCATCACGTAGCGCCGGTACTCCGTGATCGCCTCGAGCTGCTCGAGCGCCGGGTGATCGGGATGGACGATATACGGCTTGTGGAACTCGGCCCGCTGCGCCTCGCGGGCCTGCGCCAGCTTCAGCGCGCGCTCGACGTCCTTCGCCGTCGGCTGCAGGATGAGGGCGTTCACCCCGGCGTGGAGGACCATCGCCGAGGCGAGCGCGAGCACCAGAGCCTGCGCGAGTCGCATGGAACCTGCAAGTGTAGCGCGCCCGCCGCCGCTGGCCGATATAATTGGGGGAGATGGGCCGCATCATCCCGCTTTCCCCCGCAACGCCACGCCTGCCGAAGCCTGAATGGCTGAAGGTGCGCGCGCCCGGGTCGCCGAGCTACACGCGCCTCAAGGGGCTGATGCGCGAGCTGAACCTGCACACCGTCTGCGAAGAAGCGCAGTGTCCGAACATCGGCGAGTGCTGGAACCACGGCACGGCGACGTTCATGATCCTCGGCGACGTCTGCACGCGCGCCTGTTCGTACTGTGCCGTCGCGCACGGCCGCCCGGGCCCGGTCGACACCGCCGAAGCGTCGCGCGTCGCCGACGCCATCCGCACCCTCGACCTCAACTACGTCGTCATCACCTCGGTCGATCGGGACGATCTGCCGGACGGCGGCGCGTCGGTCTTCGCCGACACCATCCGCGAGACGCGTGCGCGTCTGTCCGGCTGCCGGATCGAAGTGCTGATTCCGGACTTTCAGGGGAATGAAGCGGCGCTCCACGCGGTGCTCGACGCGGGTCCCGACGTGCTCAACCACAACACCGAGACGGTGCCGCGGCTCTACCGGATGGCGCGGTCGGGAGGACGCTACGCGCGCACGCTGGAGCTGCTGGACCGCTCGCGCCGCTATGCGCCCGGCATCCCGACCAAGACCGGCCTGATGGTCGGCCTCGGCGAGGAGCGCGACGAGCTGATCGCGACGCTCGAGGATCTGCGGGGCGTCGGCGTCGGCATCCTCACCATCGGGCAGTACCTGCGCCCCTCGGCCGGGCACTCGCCGATGGTGCGCTACTACCACCCCGACGAATTCCGCGACCTCAAGGAAGCCGCGCTCGGCATGGGCTTCGTCCACGTCGAGTCCGGGCCGCTGGTGCGCAGCTCCTACCACGCCCACGAAACCGCCGACGCCTACGCCGCGGCTGCGGCGCGGTAACCGCACGGACGATCGCAAGTCGATCCATGCCTGGAGTGACTGCGGGAGATTACGCACCGAGGCGTGGTGTAGACGACGATCAACGCAGAACCCGCTGACCTCGCAGGGCTCATCGTCGCTGCTCGTTCCGAAAGAGCTTTCGTTCGTCGGTCGATGAGCCAGCTTCTCGAACTCGTCACCGCGGTGAGGAACTCTCGAAATTGCGACAGTGTCGCGCGCGCTGACTCTGCGGCGGCGCATCGCTGAGCCGAGCAAGTGGCGGCGTGGAACGCGGGCGATGCCAGGATCTTCTCGCTCCATTTCGCGGAGGATGGCAGCTTCACGAACATTCAGGGGGCAGTGTTCTACGGGCATCGGGCCTTTGAGGACCGGCATCTGGAGATCTTCCGGACCTTCTTCAAGGGCACCAAGCTCGCCATGACACCGACCCAGATCCGGTTCGTGCACCCGGATGTGGCAATTGCGGACATCGCCACCGTGGTGAGCGAGCTCGGAGGCCGGACGTCCCCCGGCGTACAGGCGCGCGCCGATGGCACCATTCACACGCGGTTGCAGCAGGTGTTCGTCAGACAGCACGGCGACTGGTCGATCGCGTCCTACCACAACGTGGATGTCAAAGGGCCGTGAGGCCTCTTGGCTGTAGGCCTCGATCGAAGTCGTGTTGCGACCACGCTAGATTGCGCAAATAGCAGGCTGAGTCGGTGGGGGCAACGGTCACTACTCCGGAATAGATCCTGTGGCAACGCCACGTAGCAAACGTTCACCGTGCCGCGAGTGTCGATTCGAATGGCATGTCCGAGTCATCAATCACCGTCTACGAGCGTTGGACGGCACACGCTTCCTCGGTTGTGCGCTCAGGCGTAGACTTGCCGAGTGGTCTTCACCAAGCGGCTCCGAGAGGGAGTGCGACGCGGCGCCATCACTTGCAGTATCCGAATATGGACACGTCCCCACGTGAAGGTTGGTGGGCGCTACCGCATGGATGAGGGCGAGATCGAGGTCGATTCGATTCGGGCGATCAAGTTGGCCGACATCACTCCAGACCTGGCGCGACGTTCGGGTTTCAAGGATGTGGCCGACCTCCTCGCGATCGCGAAACACGGTAGCGGCGACAACATCTATCTAATTCGATTCCACTACTCTCCGAGCTTTCTGCCTCGGGTGCAGCCCCGCTCGACAGCGAGCCGCCAAACGCGGCGTTCCCCGACGTGACCCTCGTTGACGCTCGAGTGCACGCCGCCAAGCGTGAGCCGGACTCATACGCGGCTTCTCAAGGGCTGATTGAGAGACAGGCGCATGTTCGCGATGGCATGTGAAGACAACTTCGTGAAGCACCGGGAGAACGGATGGAGAGATCTGTTGAAGTCCTTGCCGTCATTCTGTCCGGAGTCATGGGTCTTTCGCACATCCTGCAACCCAAGGCCCGGGCGGAGTTCTTCATCCTCCTACGAGGCAAGGGTGAAGCAGGCGCCTTCGTCGACGGGTTTCTGAATTGCCAGTGGCAGGCGTCATCATCGGGTTTCACAACGTCTGGTCGGGGATACCTGCTGTCCTGACGCTGGTGGGCTGGTGCCTCCTCATCAAGAGCCTGATTCGCTTCTGCGCACCGACGCTGGCGTTGAGAATGCTGTCGCGCGTTTCCGTGGAGCGGTCCTGGGAGTTTCAGGTGGCGGGCGCCGGCCTCGTGGTCTTTGCCGGCCTCCTTTGCTATGGGGTCTACGCTGGCTAACATCACACGGACACAGAACCGACAGCCTGAAGCGTGTCTCGCGATGCAGAGTCTGGAGAAGGGAGTTCATTGATGAGCGTGAGACGAGTTGTGCCGGACATCAAATCCCGCCATCTCGCCGAAAGTTGTTTGCAGCCGCGGAGCACGCTCGATCGACACTGTTCTTACAATTGATCCCGGATCAGACCACCGGCAGCTGACTCAGGTTACGGCGCAGCACGTCCGCCGAGCGTAGAGCCAGCGCCGCCAGCGTCAACGTCGGGGTCGCCGTCCCTTCCGTCGGGAACACCGAACTCCCCACCACGAACAGGTTCGACACGTCGTGGGCCCGGCCATTGCCGTCCACGACGGACCGGGCCGGATCGGTGCCCATCGCCGTCGTGCCGATCAGGTGCCCGGCGCCGAACGCGATGTCGGAGTGGTTCCGCTCGGTGGCCCGCAACTCGGTGAACAGCCGCTCGTGCAGCACCTTCGCCGGCCAGCACGGCCGATCACGGGCGCGAGCGCGTCAACGAGGGCTGGCCATCCAAAGACGACGAGCGTTGCGGTAACACAGCGTGCCAGTTGATGAGCGCTGAGAGAGGCGCAGCCCTCTCGTCGTCCACAATCGTGTTCAGCAAAAAGCGGCGGCCATCGGAGGTCACGTTGTAGTACGGCGTGACCAGGGCGCCGGCGGGACGGAACTCGAACAACGCCGTTGGCAGGCCAGTCGTGATACTCGGGCCTTCTTTGACGGGCACCGCCATCAGCTTCCCGTCAGGCGCGTGGAAGAAGAGCTCCAGGCCATCGCCGCGCCAATGCGGCGCAGCGCCGCCCGACGTCGAAACCTGGCGCTTGCTGCCGCCGGACGGAAAGCGCTGCACGTAGACCTCGTATCGGCCGGACTCGTCCGAGGCGTAGGCGATTGATGTGCCACTCGGCGACAGGACCGCAGCCGCTTCATTGGCGGTCGTCTGCAAGAAGGGCGTGGGCCTGAAGTCAGCGCCATGAGTATCAGCTGGCACAAACCATACGTCGTAGCTGGTTTTCGGGTCGATTTGTCGATAGATGATCAGCCGCCCGTCGTGCGACCAGTCCGTCGGGAACTTGGCGAGTGATGTTTGAAAGAGCAGCCGGTCTTGCCCGGAGCCGGTGGCCGCCTTCTCGTACACGTGGTACGCGCCATCGCGATTCGATGCCCACCCGACGCGGGCTCCATCCGGCGACCACACAGGAAAGATGTCGTTGGCTGGATCGAACGACAAACGCGTGGCGTTCGTGCCATCGGCATCGACGATCCATAGATCGCTGTTCCCCGAGCTCTGCGCGTTGAACCGCGCCGCGGCGAATTGCTCTCCGTCCGGCGACAAGCGGGTCATGACCACGTCGTCGAACCCCGCGAGCTCGCGGCGCTGTCCTGAGCGATCCACCCAGACCAATCGGCTGTTTCGCCGGTTCGCGGGATCGAACACGAGCACACCGGTGGCCGAAGCCGTGAAATGACGGCGCGTCACGCCGGCGGTGCTGGCGTCGAAGGTGGTCCCGACATGATCGAATACCAGAACCGGCTCTCCTGCGAGCTGCCGCCGGTCGGGATCGAAAGGCTGCGCCAGGAGTGCGCCTTCGCGCGCGAAGAGCAGCACACCGCCGCCAGAAGGCAGCGGTGCATACTCGGCGTTCGAATTCTCGCTGATCAGGCGTCTGCTGGAGGACCCGTCCAGGGATCCAACGAAGACTCCGCGGCCGTCGGCCGACCCGCCCAACACGTTGTAGAGGAAGTGTTTCGCATCCGGGAGAAAGAATGGGTTGAGGTAATCCGTCTCCTGGCGGCTCCGGTCGGGTCGGATCACCGACGCCACGGGACCGCCGGAGGCCGGCACCTGTGACAGTCCGGCACCGCCGAGTGTCCCGAACAGAATGAGTCCTTCGCGACTCCACGTACCGCCTGTTGGCACGGACACGTCAGCCAGAGCCACGGGCACACCGCCCGACATGTCAATCCGCCGTAGCTTGCCGCTCGCGAAGTAGCCGATGGCGCGACTGTCGGGTGACCAGAACGGCAGCAGAGCGCCGTCGGTCCCGGGCAGTGCCCGGGTCGACGGACCATCCATTGCGAGGATCCACAGTTGCACGCTGGCTCCCGTGGCGCCGCTGAACGCCAGCCAGCGCCCGTCAGGTGAGAGCGCTGCGTAGCCGAAGCTGGTGCCCTGTGGCGGGAGCACTGCCAGCCGGATGGGACGGGCTTCGACCGGTGCGGCGCCAAACAGCCAGGCACGTGCACCAAGAAGGGTCAGCAGCACGGCCACCATTCCGGTGGCGAACCACAGGAGATGTTTGCGCGTCCACGCGCGTCGATCATGGCTTGCTTGACCTGATTCGACGCGCGTCGGCATCGCAAGCGCGTCATCGATCTCGATGCGTGCCACGGCCGCGGAATCCAGCCGCCGTTTGGCATCTTTTTCCAGGCACCGCCTCAGCAGTTTGCGGATCAGTACCGGTGTCCTCGCCGGAAGGGCCCGCCAGTCGGGGTCGTAGTCGATGATCCGCTCCAACACATCCGACTGTGTCGTGCCGGCGAATGCCCGATGTCCTGTGAGCATCTCGAAAAGCACGCAGCCGAACGCCCACAGGTCCGCGCGCCGATCGACCGCCTTACCCTGGGCCTGCTCGGGTGGCATGTACGCCATCGAGCCCAGAATCGTGCCGATCTCGGTTTCCACGGGTGAGGCACTCGACGAGGATTCCTGGAGGGGATTCAGGATGCCGGCTCCGCGGTCGATCAGTTTCGCCAGGCCGAAATCCAGCACCTTGACTGCACCGTCGGCCCGCATCTTGATATTTGCCGGCTTCAGGTCGCGGTGGACGATGCTCCGTTCATGCGCGGCTTCCAGCGCTTCCGCGATCTGCTTCGCGATCGGCAGCGCTTCGTCGATCGGGATGGCGCCGCGCCCGATGCGATCGGCAAGCGTCGGGCCGTCGACCAGCTCCATCACCAGCGCACGAACGCCATCGGCCTCCTCGAGTCCGTGCATCTGCGCGATGTTTGGATGATTCAACGCCGCGAGCACGCGGGCTTCCAGGCTGAACCGGGCCAGCCGATCGGGATCATCGGCAAAGGCTGGCAGCAGAACCTTCAGCGCCACATCGCGATTCAGGCGGTCGTCCCGGGCACGATAGACCGCGCCCATGCCCCCCACGCCGAGCGTCGAGACGATTTGATACGGACCGACGCGAGTACCGCGTGTCAGGACCACCGCGGCGGCGGGCGCTGTCACATCGCGCGGCCGGACGGCCGCGAACACCTGCGCGTCCCCGAACCGTCGGCGTCCTCGGACGCGGCCAGCATCGCCGCAACCTCGCGCCGCAGTCTCGTATCGCTGCCGCATTGCGAAGCGACGAAGGCCTCGCGCCCGGCGCCTTCGCGCAACAACGCCGCGTGGAAGATCTGCGTGATCTGGCGCCACCGCTCAGGCGTCATCGCGTCGTCCCTTCAGGCGTGAATACAGCCACGCGCGCGCCGGCTTGCCATTCACGTTCGACGGTCGCAATCGAGATCTGCAGCACATGGCCGGTCTCCTCCAGCGAGAGACCGCCGAAGAAACGCAGCTCGGCGACCTGGCTCTTCCGCTGATCGAAGCTCGCGAGCTCGTCGAGCGCGGCATGGAGGTCGAGCACGTCGACATCGGGCGGGTGCCGAGAGGCGTCGAAATCATCGAGCGATACACGCGCCCACCGCCCCGAGCGCTTCTCCATCGTTGCGCGCGCGCGCATGGTCGACCAGGATGCGGCGCATCATCTGCGCGGCCACGCAATAAAACTGCGCGCGGTTCTGCCACACGACGCGCTCCCGCTTGAGCGAGTCGAAGATAGGTTTCGTGGACGAGCGCGGTCGGCTGCAGCACGTGGCCGGCGCGTTCGCGCCGGAGGCAGGCTTTCGCGCGGCGGCGAAGCTCATCGTAGACCACGGGCATCAACTCGTCCCGTGCATCGAGATCCCCGCGTCCCCAAGACTCGAGGAGAGCGCTGATATCCGGCGAATCGTCGATCGCCATGCCTCCTCTTCCGTGGCTCAGTTTGCCCCGTCCAGCCTCGGTGAGCAAGTTCGCCCGCCGTTCTCGCGTTAAGCCAAACAGGGCAGGAATCGTGCGCCACCAGAGAAAGGGGAAATCATGCGCTGTTTCGAAAGACTGTTGTTCGTCGGGGCCACGGTCGCACCGCGGGGTCGATAGTGACCGTACAGGCGTCCGCGGGCTCTGACACCCACGTCGTTGACCCCGGTGAGTCGATCAGGCCGCCGTGGACGCCGCTTCGCCGGGCGACACGGTAGTCGTAAAAGCAGGCACGTATTACGAGAGCGTTACCGTCACACCGACGGGCTCACGCTGCGGGCCCAGGGGCGTGTCACCCTCGAACCCTCGCACTACGGTTCCAGCGAATGCTACCGTCCTGGCCACGACGTCGGCATCTGCGTCGTGCCTGTCGACTTCGACCCGACCTCAGGGAGCTATACGAGGAGGGTGCGTGATGTCACCATCACCGGTTTCCGCGTGGTCGACTTCGAGGGGACGGCGTGTTCGGTTTCGGCACTGGAGAACCTGACGGTGTCAAACGTGGTCGCGATCGACAATGCGGCCTACGGGATGGCGTCCTTCGAGGGATCGGCACGACGTTCACCGGCAACGCGGTCAGCGGCAGCCAGGACGCGGGCATCTACATCGGCGACTCACTCGACGCCAGCGCCGTGGTCAGTGAGAAACCGCGCGTGGGACAACGCGCTGGGTATCTGGTGCGGCACGCGAGACGGGCTGTCGTGTCCGACAACGAAGCGGGGAAACTGCATCGGCGTGTTCCTGCTGGCGGATGGCCAGGCCGGCGGCAGCGGCGAGGTCGCGGTGCTGAACAACACGAGTCTTCGCCAACAATGAGGTGTGCACGCAATTTGCGGTCGCGGGTTCCTGCCTGTCCTCGGCGGCGGCGGTATCGTTCTCGCGGGGTCGCAGCACAACGCGATCTTTCAGAACGTCGTGCGAGACAACCGGGGCAGCACGCTGTTCTCGGGCGGATCGTTCTGATCGCTACGCCGAGGGCAAACGGACGGGTCGTTCGATGCGTCTCCAACAACCTGGTTTTCCTGAACCGGCTGCGCGGTAATGAGCCGGCCGAAATCGTGAACGATGAGGCAGCACGCCGAACCTGATCGTGGCCAACCGGTGTCGCTCGTCAACGCCCGGAGGCCGCAGCAATTAGCATTTCACCGATGCGACGCCAGCGCTCGGATCGAGGGAATCGTCCTGCCAGCGCCTTCGCCAAGACGCCTCGCGCCGTTGACGCCTGCTGCTGCATGGCTGATGCGATCCACGTGGCTGGAGGACGACGTCATCCAGGCCATCGAGCCCATCGCCATCCTCTACCGCTGCATCTGCAACAGCAGCGGCCGCGTCCGCGATCTCCGACGATCGTGATGGAGCTGACTACAATCGGACGGCTGATTGCCGCCGCCTGCACGGTCGCGCTCGTCACGCTCGGGACGTGGGACGCGCACGCGGCCGTCCTCGCCGCGCCGATCGCATGCGAGTCCTTGGCCAGGTGACGCTCACGACGGGACGGCCGAACCCGTTCAGGCGGCGCACCGCCGAACAGGACCACGCTGCTGCTGCTGCTGCGTTCAAGGCGCTGCCGGCGTTCTGCCGCGTGCAGCTGACACTTACGCCGTCGGGGGATTCGGATATTCGGTCCGAGGTGTGGTTGCCGCTGGCCGGATGGAACGGGAAATTCCAGCAGGTGGGGAATGGCGGTTGGGGAGGATCCATTCAATACGCCGCGCTGGCAACGGCGCTCCGCCGCCGGTACGCCGCGGCGGCCACCGACACCGGTCACGTCGGCGGCACCGCAGACTTCGCCCTTGACCATCCGGAGAAACTGATTGATTTCGGCTATCGTGCCGTTCACGAAACGACCGTCAACGGCAAGACGATCGTTGCGGCTAGTACGCGCGGCCCGCCACGGTTCTCGTATTTCAACGGCTGCTCAGGCGGGGGCCGGCAGGGCTTCATGGAGGCGCAGCGCTATCCGGAAACCTTCGATGCCATCATCGCCGGCGCGCCAGGATACAAGAACCGACCAAAGCTTTCAGCTCGTCCTGGCGTCACAAGCGACACACCGCGATGAGGGCAGCTTCATCCCGAAGCATCCAATGATCCACAAGGCGGCACTAAGCGCGTGTGATGCGAAGGACGGTGTCGCGGACGGCTTGATCGAGGACCCGATGAGATGCCGGCTTGATTCCGGAAGTCATGGCGTGCAGGGGTGCCGATAGTGTGGATTGTTTGACGTGGGCACAGGTTGAAACAGCGAAGGCATTTACGTCGCCGGATCGATCCTCGCGACCGGTACCGAGGTGTTTCCGGGCGTCGAGGCCGGCACAGAGCTTGGATGGGGCGGGGGGGCCAGGACCGCTCGGCGTCCGGGGAATCACACGAAGGCATGCGGAAGATCGTGTTCAGACGCGGCTGGGACTATCGCACGATCGAGGTGCCGGGCGACGTGGAGCGCGCGTCAAAGCAGATGCCGGGATCGATCTACGACGTCGATCCGAACTATCACCCTTTATCGACCGCGGCGGCAAGCTGCTGATGTATCACGGCTGGGGCGATCCGTTGGTCTCGTCTGCACGAGCCTGATCATGTTCAAGCGCATCAACGAGGCGGTCGGACGTTCGGCGGCGAACTCGCTGGCGCTGTTCAAGGTTCCGGGCATGGGTCACTGCCAGGGTGGACCCGGCACGGACGTGTTCGACAAGGTCGCAGCGCTCGATCGCTGGGTCGAGTCGGGTACCAAGCCGCAGTCGATTGCCGCGTCGCACATGACATCGGGCGTGATCGATCGCACGCGCCCGTTGTGCGCGTATCCGACGACGGCGCACTACAGCGGCACCGGCAGCACCGACGACGCACGGAACTTCCGCTGCCAGTAGTGAGATGGGGCGAGCGGTCGGCCCAAAGAACCTCCCGAGGATCACGCCGGTTCGAACGCAGCTGGAGACTGTATGAGCAAGTCGTCGAACGTCACACGTCGCACGGCGATTCGCGCCGCCATCGCCGGCGCGGCGGCAGTCGCCACCGGTACGGCGCCCGCGTCAGGCCAGGAAGCCAGCGACATGGAACGGGTGCAGGGAATCGGTGGATTTTTCTTCCGTGCGAAGGATCCCGGAAAACTGGCCGCCTGGTACGAGGCCAATCTCGGCATCAACAAGGTCCCCGACAATTACGATGCCACGCCGTGGCGGACCAGCGCCGGGACAACGGTGTTTGCACCGTTCAAGGAGGACACGACGTACTTCGGCGACCGTCGCTTCCAATGGATGATCAATTTCCGCGTCCGCGACCTGGACAAGATGGCCGCCCAGCTTCGCGGGCGAGGCATCGCCGTCGAAGTCGACCCTGAGGTCTATCCGAACGGACGCTTCGGAAAGCTGTCCGATCCCGAAGGCAACCCGATCCAGCTCTGGCAGCCCGGGGGCAATGATCGTCGCGATCAGCGCTACGGCTGCTTCTCGAACACGCGCACCCAGATCACCTTGTTGTTGCCGTCGCGTCCGATCGACATGATCGTCTTGCCCTCGTCGACCAGCACACGGGTGTAGGTGGACGTCACCTTGCCGTCGCGTTTATTGGTGACGAGCTCGGTAAAGCGATCGAGCTTCTGCAGCGAGACGGTCGCGCCGCCGCGGCCGCCGGCTGCCGGATGGTCCTTGCCGTCGTACTGCGCCGCCCACTCGTTGTGGCCCTTGCGCCCGTCGGCCTCGATCGAGTCCATCGTGTAGGCCTGCTCGCCCGGCTTGATCTTGTAGACGAGCGTCTCCTCTTTCGGCGCCGGGCCGAGCGTGCGCTCGGGTACTGAGCTTCCAGGTGCCGTTCATTTCCATGATCTGCGCCGACGCGGTCCCCGCGAACCCCAGCACCACGACCGCTGCCACCACTGCCGTCAAAGACTTCATAAGCTCTCCGGCTCCCCTTACCATTCAACCTTGGCGCCGATGCGGGCCACGCGCGGCGATGTGATCACGGTTGGCCGCATGAACGACGCCCCAGAGGTCTGGATGATCGTGTACGGCGGATTGGCGTTGAAGATGTTGAACACGTCGATGAAGCCCGAGACGCGGTGCCCCTTGAACCGCACACCCTTCTCTCCCCGGATGTCGAAGACGACGATGTTCGGGAGATGGCGCGCGCCGAACGGCTCGGCGAAGAAGGTCTGCGTGCCGTAGTTCATCGACTGCGTGAACGTGCGTGCCCACGGCGCACCGGCCTCGGCCCGGAGCACGGGCGAGATGCGGATGTCGTGATTCAGTTCGAGCGTGCCGAGCAGCTTCCCCTGCCAGTTGGTGTATTTCTCACGGTCGCCCTCGCCGGCGTTGATGATGTCGTTCGGGCTGTAGTTGCCGTTCACCGCGTTCGCGATCCAGACCGAGTCGCGCGCCCAGGTGTGCGCGAAGGTCGCGAGCAGCGACCAGCGCTGCGACATCCGCTTGGTGGCCGTCACCTCCCAGGTCGTGTAGTTGCTGGAGATGTCGTTCAGCGAGGTCGTCTGGTTGAGGATGCCGCGCGCCAGCGCCGCCGCGTCGAGATTGAACGCCGTGAACGCCCCGCCGTCGTCGGCCGTGCCGACCCGGCCATCGGGCCCCGGATCCTGCACGCTGACCGGCACGTTATAGGCGTTCAGCGGCCGGAACGAGTTGAAGCGCGCTTTCGGCGTCGCCAGGTGGCGGAAGACCACGCCGGTGCGGACGCCGAAGTTCCGCATCACTTCCCGCTCCAGGAAGCCGGCGGTCTCCATCATCGTCCCCATCCGCAGGCTCGGATCGACGATCTCGTTGGTCACGCCGCCGGCGGAGTTCGTCGGGTTGCCGTCCTGCTCGCCGACTTGAAAGACCCCGTCGTTGTTCCGATCGACCCAGTTGTACTCCTTGTACCAGAGCGACGGGTTGGGGTTGAACAGGCTCGGGCCGGGGCTGTTGCGGTAGAGGCCGACGTTGCCCTTGATCACCGTCTTGCCGTTGCCGCCGACGTTGTAGGTGACGCCGAGGCGCGGCCCCCAGTTGTTGAAATCCGCCAGGTTGTCCACTTCCGGGAAGTTGGTCTCGACCGGATCGAACGTTGTCGCCGCGTGCGTCTGCGTCGGCAGGTAGTTCCGGTAGCGATCGAAGCGGATCCCCGGCGTCAGCGTCCAGACCCTGTCGACCTGCCACGTGTCCTGCGCATACAGCGAGAACGTGCTCAACCCGTTGATCGAGGTGTTGGGCTGCGAGTAGAGGCGGACGTGATAGGGGGTGTTATTGCGGGTGTAGACGAGCACGTTGCCCGGGTAGCCGCCCTGGACGTCCTCGAACGTCTCGTCCATCAGCTCGCCGCCGAACTTGAAGTTGTGCGTCCCGCCCCAGCCGCTCTTGAAGTAGCTGAGGGCGCTCCAGAGCTGCGGCCGGCTGCGGATGTTGTCGAAGAACCGATCGCTGCCTCGCACGATCGCCGAGTTGAGATCCTCGACGCGCGTGTCCTGCGACTTGCCGCGGTTCTGCCAGTTGTAGAAATACTTGCCGGCCCGCACCTCGAGGAACGCCGCCGCGCTGAGGATCGAGTTCCACTCGCCCTTCCAGACGCCGACCGGGAACCCGATCTGGTTCCAGGTGCTGAGGTCGTCGAGGTAGATGTTGGTCGCGGTCAGGCGATCCGGCTGCGACTTGCTGTTGTGGTTCACGAACCCGGTCAGCTTGTTGTTGGTGTTGATCTGATACGTGACCTTCGCCGTGCGATTGACCACCTGCGTGTGCTGCGGGTGGACCGGAAAGTTCGGCTTGGCGACGTTGTTGACGATCTTGCGAAGCGATCCGTACCACCACATCCGGTCGCGCATCACGTATCCGCCGATATCGCCGTTGGTGTCGTGGTAGCTGGTCGTGCGGTTGGTGTCCTCGGCCTCGAGCCCGGGGCCGCCGACCACGCCGAGCGCGAGCTGCTCGGCATCGATGTTCCGCGTCGACCAGTTCTCGCCGTAGTAGTCCTGGTAGAAGTTGCCGTGATAGGTGTTGCCGCCCGACTTGGCGATGAACTGCGAGAACACGCCCGACCCGGGCATCTCCGCGGAGTTGCCGGCGGCGCCGACCGAGACTTCCGCGAACGAGCCATAGTCGGTGTAGTACAGGAGCGAGGTGCCTTCGCTCGCCAGCATGCCTTCGACCAGCGGACGATCCTGCTGGTTCGGGATGCCGTAGACGCGGTAGCTCTGCTCCGACAGCGACGTGCTGCCGCCGACGTCGATGCGATTCACCTTCACCGCCGGCGTGGTCGACATCAGCCCGGCGTAGTCGCGCGCGTTCGGCAGGTTCGACATCTGCTGCGCGTCGTAGTTGGTCGTCACCTTCGTCGCCGACGTATCGACGACCGGCGAGGAACCGACGACGGTGATGGTTTCGCGCTGGGAGGCGAGCTCCATCTCGACGTTCACGGTCGCCGTGAAGCCGAGCGTGACGCGCACGCTTTCGTGGACGACGTTCGCGAATCCCTGCAGCTCGAACGTCATCTTGTACTCGCCGGGCGTCACCGCGGCGAACCGATATTGTCCCTGCTCGTTGGTGACGTCGCTCCGCGTGCCCATCATCGCGGGGCTGGAGATCACCACCGTGACGCCGGGCAGCACGGCCTTCGTGTTATCCGTCACCGTGCCGTTCATCGCACCGGTGGTGGCGCTCGTCGTCTGGCCGGCAGCCAGCGACGCGAACGCGAGAACGCAGAGCCATCCGAACACCGCTGAACGGCGAATCATGGCAATCACCTCCGGGTTACGAAACGTGCGGGCTTGCCCCGAGCATCCTCAGGGGCCTGCCCTGAGCACAGTCGAAGGGCCGGCCGCGGCTTATTGCTGCGGCCGGGTGGTCGTCGGCTTCTTGGTCAGATCCTGGTTGTCGACGGTGTACTCGATGTACGGCTCGTACATCTCGTCCCAACTCTGCTCGGACCAGAACACTTCCTTCTCGGGCGCCGGGTTGTACTTGTTCTTGGTGGAGTTGTCGTAGTGGCCCGCCGCGACGATCTTGCTGCCGGCCGGGATCTTCAGCGGCTGCTCCAGGTCGTAGTACAGCTGCCAGTTGAAGTCGTACTTCGGCACGCTCAGGATCGGCTTCTGCTGTCCGTCCGGATAGATGACGATGTACTTCATGTCCTTGCCGCGCAGGTGCATGTGCGGCGAGAGCCCGTAGAGCGTGATCGCCTCGGGAACCGGAGTGATCGCGGTGATCGCCCAGTTCTCGGCGTAGGGCGGAATGTTCGGGATCTTCGTCCGGCGGCGTGACACGCCGTTCACCGTCACGACTTCGCTCGGCGGCTCGCGCCCTTCGACGATGCGCATTCCTTCGAAGCCGCCGCCGACCATCTCGGTGATGACTTCGTGCGTCACCGGCACCTTGCTGAAATAGAGCCCAATCTCGGATTGATCCTTTTCCGGCTGCCCGCTCGGCTGGTAGTGAACGTCGAACTGGATGTACTTGTTCTTGCCGGCGGCGATGCGCTTGGCCGTTCCCGGCCGGTGCTCCTCGTAGCCGCGCCCGGGCACGTAGCAAATCAGCTTCGACATCCCCTGGCTCTCGAACACCGACGTCCCCTGCGGGCGGACTTCGTTCTTGTTCAGGAGCTTGCCGTCGAGGCTGTACGGCACGCCGTCGACGAGTTTGATGTCGTCGCGCAGCGTGACGGCCCACCCGGTTTCGTGGTGCACGACCGCCTTGTTGCTCGGCTTCATCTCGATCTTCTCGACGAAGACGTCCTTGTCGAACGGGACCGGGACGTAGAAGCTCAGGTAGTCGATCTGTCCTTCAGCCGGCAGGTCGTAGGCCTTCGGCATCTTGATCACGTAGTCGGGCTTGCCGTACTTCCAGCCGTCGCCGAACTCCGGCGCAGGCGGCAGATCCTTCTCGTCGCCCCGCGGCGAGCCGCCGTCGGCCCAGGCCGCGACGGTGTCGATCTCCTGCTGGGTCAGCGTGCGATCGTTCTGGAACTTGAGATCGGAGAAATGCGGATCGGCGAGCCATGGCGGCATCGTCCGGCTCACGACCTTCTGCTTGATCGAGCGCGCCCAAGGCCGGACTTCGTCGTAGGTGATGAGCGACATCGGCGCGACCTCGCCCGCCCGATGGCACGAGACGCATGACTTGTAGAGAATCGGCGCGACCTGTTTCGAGAAGGTGGGAACAGTGGGCGCGGCCTGTTGCGCGCTCACCTGTCCATGACCCGAGACCGCTGCGAAAATCACCGCAACGGCCGCACCGGTCGTCTGAAGCAAGCGTTTCATGAGGGACTCCTGATGCGCATCCTAGACGAATCGCCGCAGGTAGCGGAAGGCCAAGATTCACTAACGTTACATTTGTATACATCAGACTGCGCAACGTCGCGCAACCGCCTCCGTCGCTGTGCTAAATTGCGGACCGGGATGAGGATAGGGATCAAGAAATTCGGCACAGCTGCGGCGCTCGCGATGAGCTCAGCGGTCGCGACAGCGCAAGAGCCGGGCGGGCGGGTCGAGGTCGTTCGCGTCACCGGGTGCCTGCGGCGAACGGCGGACGCGTGGACGCTGAGCGGGGCGACCGATCCTGTCGTGATCACGCGCGCGACGGCGACGGCCCCGCCGGCCACGGCGGCGGAAGCCACCGTCGGCAGCAACGAGTTCAAGCTGATCGGGATCGAGGAGTTCGACCTGGCGTCGCGCAAGGACCGGCTGGTTGCCGTGAAGGGTTTGTTGATCAAGGCGACGCCGACGAGCCGGCTCAACATCACGTCGGTGACGACCGTCGCGGATTCGTGTCCCGCGGCGCCGAAAAAGTGAGCCGAGGAGGGACGATGATGCGGACACGAATCTCGAGCAGGTCGCTTGCGCTGGCGCTGATGCTCTCGGCCGTGCCTGCCGCGGCGCAGCAGCCCCCGGCACAGCCCCAGACGCCCAGAAGCCAGATGCCCGACCTGGGCAGGCCAACCAAGAGCAGCGACACGCTCCCGCTCTTCAACTTCGAAGGCTACTTCCTCGGCAAGTGGACGTTCGAATGGGACGTGCCGGACAGCGCGCTCGGCCCGGCGGGGACGATTACGGGGACCACGACGTACACGCAAGATCGACGACACCTTCTACCTCGCCACCACCGAAGCGACCGGTCCCGGCGGCCCGATCACGATCAAGGAAACGTTCGGCTACAAGAAGGACAACAAAGCGATCGCGCGCCAGGTCGCCGACAGCCGCGGCTTCGCCTTCACGCAGGTCGGGACGGTCGGCGGCGATCTCGGCGGCTACTACAACATCTATCTGGACAGCGCGCCGACGACCGTCGGCGGCAAGAGCATTCGACTGCGCCATACACTGCGCCTGCTCTCGCCGGTCAACTTCAAAGTTGAAATGCGAATCTCCGAGGACGGCGGTCCGTTCACCAACTTCGGCACGCCCTGGTGGCGCAAGGACGCCGGCACGCGCTGACCGCCGCGACGGGCGCCGGGCGCCGCACCCGTCCAACCAACCACTGAGACTCAGAGAGCACAGAGCTGCCCGCGTCGCAGATCGAACCCCACGAAATTGGCCGGAAACCGGCTCGGCGGGGCGCGTTTTGCCTCTGGACTCCCGCAGGCCGGTGCTAGTTTTCCCCCTTGAAGGGGGCTCGTGATGACAGGTCCTGTTCCCGCCATTCGGATCAGTGTCTGCGCGCTTCTGCTCGCCGCTCCGGCAGCCGCCGCCGACGCCGCCAAGTCGCCCACGTTCGCCAAGGACGTCGCCCCGATTTTCCAGGCCAAGTGTGAAGCGTGCCATCGCACCGATTCGATGGCGCCGATGTCGCTCGTCACCTATCAGGACGTGCGGCCCTGGGCCAAGTCGATCAAGGCGCGGGTCACCGCGCGGCAGATGCCGCCGTGGCACATCGACAAGAACGTCGGCATCCAGGAGTTCAAGAACGATCGCTCGCTGAGCGATCAGGAAATCGAGACGATCGCGCGTTGGGTCGACGGCGGCGCGCCGATGGGCGATCCCAAGGAGATGCCGCCCCGATCGAATGGCCCGACGCCTCGGTCTGGAATTTCGCCAAGCTGTTCGGCGGGCCGCCTGATCTCATCGTGAAGTCGCCCTCGTTCACCATGCCGGCCCATGCCCAGGACGCGTGGGACAAGCGCTCCACGCCGTCGGGCGTCACGGAGCCGCGGTGGGTGCGCGCGATTGAGATCCGGCCCGCCACGGTCAAAGGGCGCAAGATCGTCCACCACGCGCTCGCCCGCCTGTCGCAGGACGATCCGATCGACAACGCCGCGGCGGCAGGCAACGACGATGACGACAGCGACGTCAACGCCGGCCCGGGCCTCTTCATGGAATGGGCGGTCGGCAAGCAGGGCGAGATCATGCGCCCCGACACCGGCAAGCTGCTGCTCCCCGGCTCGCAGTTCGTGTGGGACATCCACTACTCCGCCGCCGGCGAGGAGATCACCAACAACGTCGAGCTCGGCATCTACTTCTACCCGAAGGGCCAGGAGCCGAAGAACCGCCAGGTGCTGCACGCCGATGGGCACCGGCGGCATCGACATCCCGCCGAACACCATCAAGGGCACGCAGGGCTTCTTCGTGATGAAGCAGCCGGGCCGCGTCGAGAGCTTCCAGCCGCACATGCACCTGCGCGGCAAGGCGATGATGATCGAAGCGATCCTGCCCGACCGGCAAGACGAGATGCTGAGCCACGTCGACAACTTCAACTTCAACTGGCACAACAGCTACTACTACGCAGACGATGCGGCGCCGCTGCTGCCGAAGGGCACGGTGCTGCGCATCACCGCGTGGCACGACAACACCGCCGGCCAACAAGGCGAACCCGGATCCGACGCAGTGGGTCGGCTCCGGCGATCGCACCGTCGACGAGATGGCGCACGCGTGGGTGAACGTCACCTACATGTCCGACGAGGACTTCAAGGCCGAAGTCGAGAAGCGCAAGGCGCTGAAAGCCACCAACACCGATCAGCAGCGGCAGCAGTAACGCCATGCCGGCCCCCTGGTTCCGCCTGACGGCCGTCGCGCTCGCGGGCGCGGCGGCCGCTTCGATGTCGATCGCCTCCGCCGTCGCGCAGTCGCAGGCGCCGGTGCTGCCGCTCGGTCCCAACAGGAACGCAGGCGAAGCGGTCACGGCCGCGTTCGAAGGGTGGTTCTACAGGCCGGACGGCAGCATCACCCTGCTCGTCGGCTACTTCAATCGGAACATGAAGCAGGTGCTCGACATCCCGGTCGGGCCCGGCAACCGGATCGAGCCGGGCGGCCCCGACTACGGCCAGCCGACGCACTTCCTGCCGCGCCGTCAGTGGGGCGTGTTCACGATCCCGCTGCCGAAAGACTTCGGCGACAAGAAGCTCACCTGGACGATCGTCGCCAACGGCTTCACCACCAGCGTGCCGCTGAGCGTGCACAAGCAGTATCAGGTCGAGCCCTACGAAGAGAAAGGCATGGGCAACACGCCGCCGGTGCTGCGCTTCGAGCCGGGCGGCGCGGTCCAGACCGGTCCGCCGATCGGCGTCGCGGCGAACTTGTCGGCATCGGTCGGCGAACCGATGACGCTGCCGGCGTGGATCACCGACAAGCCGGCGAAGATCGTCGTCAACGTGCCGCGGCCGCCGGGCGGGGGCGGACGCGGACGCGCGCCGCGTCCCGATCTCCTGCTGACGTGGAGCATGCAGCGCGGCCCCGGCGAGGTCACCTTCGGCAAGGAGAAGCCGGAGATCGACAAGGCCGCCGACGGCAAGACGTCGACCACCGCCACCTTCAGCGCGCCCGGCGAGTACATCCTGCGCGCGCAGGGCAACGACAACTCAGGCGAGGGCGGCGGCGGGTTTCAGTGCTGCTGGACGAACGCGCTGGTGAAGGTCACCGTCAAGGGAGGCGAGACCCGCTGAAGTCGAAAGGCGGAAGGCGCGCGAGTCTCGAATTCGTAGGCGCGGCGTGATCAGTTTCGACCTCCAACCCCACCTGGTCGGCGACCTCCTGGAACTGCGCCCGCTGCGGCCCGACGATTGGGACGACCTGTTCCTTGCCGGCTCGGATCCGCTGATCTGGGAAGGACATCCCGCCCACGACCGCTACAAGGCCGAAGCGTTCCGCGCGTACTTTCGCGAGGCGTTGGACTCGCGCGGAGCTCTCGTCGCCCTCGATCGCAAGTCGGGCCGAGTCATCGGCTCGTCACGATACTTCTGGTATGGACCCGATCAGAGCGAACTCGAGATCGGCTGGACGTTCCTGACTCGCCCGTACTGGGGCGGCGAGTACAACCGGGAAATGAAACGCCTCATGCTCGACCACGCATTCCAGTCAGTGGAGCGCGTGATCTTCCTGATCGCGACGACCAACCGTCGATCGCGAAGAGCGCTCGAGAAGATCGGCGGCCGGTTGACCGACCGGATCGAGACACGGACCATTCGCGGCGCCGACCTGGAGCACGTCGTCTACGAGATTCGGAAACCACGAATGTCTGGGTGAGCCGGCCGCGACGAGCGCGCTCGTCGGCATTTTCCCAACGCGTGGTCTCGTCAGCATCGCCGGCATCGCACCGCTCGACTGGCTGCTCGACAACACCGGGCCGATCGCGCGTACCGTCACGGACGCCGCCCTCGCACTGGCGGTGATGGCCGGCGAGGATCCACTCGACCCGCGCACGGTGGGCTCGCCGGGAGACGCGCAGCGGCCGCCCTATGAGCCGTATCTCAAGGCCGACGCGCTCAAAGGCAAACGCTTCGGCGTGCCGGCGTTCATCCTCTCAGGCGAGGGCATTCCATTCCATGGCATCCCGGCGGGCGCGGCGGAGGCCGCGGCCGAGAAGCTCCGCACCACCGCGAACGTGCCGCTCCAACCCGAGACGCGGCAGATGTTCATGACGGCAGTGGAGGCGCTTCGGGCCGCGGGCGCTGAGGTGGTCTTCGACGACAGCGTCCTGCCGGCGAGCTTCGCGAAGATGGCAAGCCGGGTGGCCACCTATGCGTACGCGCAGGACGGCACGAACCGTTTCCTCGCAGCGTTCGGGCCGGCCGAATACCATTCGGCCGCGGACTACCTGAAGGTGGTCGGCGCACCGCTCTTTCGGTCGTCGATCGGCACCGAGGATCACTACCGGAACCTGGCAGGTGTCCGGATCGATCAACGGTCACTCGACATCGACCGGGACGCCGAGCGAACCTACCACGCGTCCCCGGCGCACGACGCTGACGGCCTATGTCGAGCCCCTGACTCGCCTGAAGCTCGATGGCTACGTCTATCCGGCGATTCAGATGCCGCCGCCCGACGAAACCATGCCGCAAGATGGACGCGTGAGCGAAGGGCCGCATTCGGCGACGAGCTGGGTCAACATGATCGGTGTCCCCGCGGTGGTCGTCCCGGCGGGTTTCTACGCGAGCGGGCTGCCGTTCGGGCTGGAGTTCTCGGCCCGGCCGTGGATGGACGGCGACCTGTTGGCGATCGCCTACGCGTGGGAGCAGGCGACGCACCTCCGCAAGCCGCCAGTGCTCGTCGAACGGGGCCTGCTTCCGATCACGCCCGCGCGCGAGCCGCGCGGGCGCGGCGATCACTCGCTATAAGTGGTAAGGACGGCACACCAGCGGGCCGCTCCCCTGGCGGCCGTCCTTTTCAACCACGGGGTTGAGATCCTCTCTAGAAGCGGAGACCGAACGTCGTCGCCAGAAACTGGCCGTTGGCCTTTCGCTCCGAGCTGACGCCGGGCAAGGGCTGTGACGGTCCCGTCGTTGGGACCGTCGGCCCCCAGATGTAGTGATAGCGCAGTTCGACGTAGACGGCTCCGAAGTTCACGCCGCCGCCGAAGTCCATCCCGAAGTCCGTAGAGCTGCGTGAGCCGATGACGTTCTCGACGGGCACGACTGCGCCCGGGACGCAGATGTAGTACCACGGATTGCAGTATCCCGGCAGGTAGCCTACGCCCGGTGTCGTCAGTTCGACGGACCGGTAGTACACGCCCATCCCGACGAGCCCATACGGCTTGACCGGGCCGTCCGGCTTCGTCAAGACGAGATTCGCCACTCCATACTGCATGTTCATGCCGGCGAAGAAGTCGGTCGGAATCCCTGAGCCTCCGGGCGTGCCGCTTACCGGAAGCGAGATCTGCTTGTCGCCCAGTCCATTGAAGCTGTAGATGCCCTCGATCCCGATGACCGGCGAGACCTTCGTCTCGACGCCAAAATTGAAGTTGAAGCCGTTGCCGAAATGATCCTTCACTTCGGAGTTCGGAACCGTGAAGCCGCCGCCCAGGGAGACACTGACCCTTTTGTCCTGTGCCTGAGCGGTGACCGGGAGAGCGCCGAGACTAGCTACCGCCAACACGCAGAGAGGTTTGAAACGCATCACACTCCATCCTTTTCGAAGACTTCGCCAGAGCAGCTGTGCCCGTCAACCTGTGCAACCGAGCGGCCAGACGCGGCCGCGCTGCAAATTGGTCAGTCGAACGCCGGGCCTGGAGCCAACGTGCCGCCGTGACGGGACCATGGAGTACGACCTCGCCGTGACGACATCTGCGATGGGTCAAGGAGAGTCACGACGAGCAGATGGGCACGACAGCGGCCAGCGAACACACGGACCACCGCGCTCAGGAGAAGGTCGCAGCTGACAGAATCTAAACGGGTTGCCCGGCGATAGCGGACACCGTCGCCGAGCGAGCGGGCTCCGCCCCCGAGACTGATGGCGACGCGGCCAACCGCGTCAAACACCCACGCGCGAGGAGCCGCCGTCTTCGCCAGCGAGCGTTTCGCGAAGATGACCGAACGCGAAGGATCGAGCCCGGCATATCGGCCGATCGGCCAGTCGTACCGATACATGATGACCGCGGCTTGTAGCGGTGCTCACCGTATGCCGTGATCTCTGCCGGACTCAAAAAAGAAAGTCGCTCTCGTCGCTCACCGGACCACAACTGTACCGATGTTGCGGCGGCGCAGCATGTCGTTGAACGCCGCGACGTCCTTTTCAACCACGGCGTTGAGATCCCTGGTTGCCGCAGCGACCTGATCGGTCAGCAGCTTCTGCACCGCGAACTGCTGATCGGTGGGTGCGAAGTCGGCAAGCTGCAGCGTGTCGGCCAGGTGCGCGAGCTTCTCCAGCAACTGGCTCGGCATCCGTAGAAAATCCTGACCGCGTCCGGTCGCGGTCAGGTTGAACAGCCGCTCCTCAACCGCAATGACTTGCTTGTCCAGGTTCTCTCCCGCCGCCATCAACTCCTTGGCCGCGGCATCGTCGCCGACGAACGTCTTGAGGTTCGCGATCTGCGCTCTGACCGCTTCGGCACGGTTGACGAGCGACGCCGCCTTGCTCATCTGTTCGTGGACTTCGCGAATCGTCCTGGTCTGCGCCTGAATGTCGGTCTCGCTGCCGGCACTGTTGGGATCCTTCAAGACGGTGATGCGCTCGGTCGCGTCGGGCCCCGCGCCCGTGAGCGTGACGCTGTAGGTCCCGGGAGGTACGAGCACCGACAGCCGGCTCGCACCCGCCATCGCGAACTTCCTCGTGCCGTCGGGGTTCATCTTGAAGTCGTCGGCGTTGATCGGCCGCATCCGCGGAGTCACCTCGGTGGACGGCTCGCCGCGCAGGTCCCACCAGACGCGATTCAGGCCGGCCTTCGGTTCCTTCACGTCGATGGTGCGGATCGTCTGGCCGCTGGCATCCTTGACCACGATCTTCACGACCGCTTTGGCCGGGTCCTTGGCGTCCTTGACAGGCGCAGCGGCCAGCCGAAACGTGATTGGGCCGCCGTCAGGCGGGTTGACACCCTCGGCCGCATCGTCGGGCATCATCATCGGTTCGGTGATGTTGCGCAGTCGATAGGTCGGGCGTGGCGCGAACAGGTGCGTCCGCGCATCCATGTTTTGCGGCGTGAGCTGGCGGAGCGGTGTGATGTCGTCGAGGATGAAGAACCCGCGTCCGTAGGTCGCGACGACCAGATCGCTGAAGTGCTCCTGAATGGTCAACCAATGCACCGGTGCGTGCGGCAGCCCGGACTGGAGCGGCGTCCAGTGCTGGCCATCGTCAAGCGAAAAGTAGAGGCCGTTCTCGACGCCCAGGAACAGCAGCCCCTTGCGCACCGGATCCTCGCGCACGCAATGGGCGTAGCTGAAGACGGTCTTCGGCAGATCGCCGGCGATCGACGTCCAGGTACGGCCGTAATCGGTGGTCTTGTAGACGAACGGATCGCGATTGTTGACCTGATGCAGATCGAAGGTCAGGTAGGCCGTGCCGCTGTCGTAGCGCGACGGCTCGATGTTGCTCACCGTGCCCCACGCCGGCAGGCCGGGGAGATTCGCGGTGACATTCGTCCAGCGCGCCCCGGCGTCGCGCGTAACCTGGACCTGGCCGTCGTTGGTCCCGGCCCAGATGACGCCCTTCTCTTTCGGCGACTCTGCGATCGCGAACACGACGCCCGCGTACTCGACGCCGACGTTGTCGGGCGTGAGGCCGCCCGACGACTGCTGGCGGGACACGTCGCCGGTCGTCAGATCAGGGCTGATCACCTGCCAGCTCTGGCCGCCGTTCGTCGTGCGGTGGACATGCTGGCTGCCGGCGTAAATCGTGTTGTGATCGTGCGGCGAGATCGCCAGCGGAAACGTCCAGTTGAAGCGGTACTTCACCGCGGCCGCCGGTGCGCCCACGGTCACCTCCGGCCAGATTTCCACTTCGCGCGCTTGCCTGGTGCGCAGGTCGAAGCGCTCCACGGTTCCGCCGAGGCTGCCGAAGCCGGTTCCGGTCGCCCAGACGATGTTGTTGTCGACCGGATCGGGAATCGCCCAACCGCTCTCGCCCCCGGCCACCGAATGCCACATGCCGCGCGGAATCGGCCCCGACTGAGCGCCCTCCGCCTGGCTGGCGATCCGGCTGTTGCTCGGTCCACGAGTCGACGGCCCGTCCTGACGGTTGCCGTAGAGGTTGTACGGCACCTGATTGTCGGTGGCGACGTGATACATCTGCGCGATCGGCAGCTGCACGTGATGCCAGCTCTTGCCGCGGTTGATCGAAAAGCTCATGCCGTCGTCGTGCGCAACCGCCATGCGGTTGCCGTCGGCCGGATCGATCCACATGTCGTGGTTGTCGCCGATCGGCGCGACTTTGCCGGTCAGATCGATGCTGTTCTGCCCGCCGTCAACCGTTTTGGTGAACTCGGCGGCGAGGAAGTAGGCCTCGTCGTCGTTGTCGGGCGCGATCGCGAAGCGCGTGTAATAGTGCGTCCGGCCACGCAGGCGGCGATCGGCGCTCACCATCGTCCAGGTGTCGCCGCCGTCCTCGCTCCGCCACAGCGAGCCACTTTGCGTCTTCTGCCCGTTGTTGGTCGGCATGCCGTCGCCGGTTTCGATCAGCGCGTAGACGCGGCTCGAATTGCTGCGCGCGACCTGCGCCGAGATTTTTCCGAGGGGAGGTTCGGGCAAGCCGTGCCCGCTCAGGCGCTGCCATGTCGCGCCACCGTCGATCGACTTGAACAATCCGCTGCCGGGTCCACCGCTCGTCCGGCCCCAGGTGTGAATCTCGAGCTGCCACATCCCGGCGAACAGCACGCGCGGGTTGTTCGGATCCATCGCGACGTCGGAGCAGCCGGTGTTCTCGTCCACGAACAGTGCACGGGTCCACGTCTTCCCGCCGTCGGCCGTCTTGTAGACGCCGCGATCCGGCTGCGGTCCGTAGGCGTGGCCGAGCGCGCAGGCGAACACGATGTCGGCGTTCTTCGGATCGACGAGGATCCGGGCGATGCGGCCGCTCGCCTCGAGGCCCATGCGCGACCACGTCTTCCCGGCGTCGAGCGACTTGTAGATGCCGTTGCCGAGCGAGATGTTGCTGCGGATGAACGCTTCGCCCGTGCCCGCCCACACCGTGCTCGGATCGCTCGGGGCGATGGCGAGCGCGCCAATCGACTGGACATCCTGGCCGTCGAAGATCGGCTCCCAATGCGCGCCGTCGTCGACCGTCTTCCACACCCCGCCAGACGCGGCACCGGCGTAGTAGATGTACGGATGGCCGGGCACACCTTCGATGGCGGTGACCCGATTGCCGACCGGTCCGACGTAGCGGAACTTCAGCGCGGCGAGCGCGTCCGGCGACAGCGCCGACGGCGGCTGCGCACCGATCGGCGCTCCGCCTGAAACGCCGAGTGCGCACACAAGCGCGACGCCGAGCCTCATTGCGCGACCCATACGAGATTCTCCTGCTGTAACAGAGCCGTTCGCGTAGACAGGCCGGATTCTAGCCCGGATGGGCGCGAGGGACGCTGGGCCTGGAGGAAGGCAAGTCCGCCGCGCGGCGACCGAGATGAGGGACGACGGTCAACGCGGAACCCGCTGAACTCGCAGAGCTCATTCCTTTGAACGTCGACGTACGTAGTCGGTCCGCCTGAAGGCGGATACTACGTACCTGAAATATAGGTCCGCGAGTTCCGCGTGTTCTGCGTTGACCCGTCGTGGCTCACCCGCGCTTGGGGCGGTAGACGTGCGTCGCCTGGCCGAAGAACACTTCGGCCGACTCCATCAGTGTCTCGCTCAAGGTCGGATGCGGGTGAATGGTGAGCTTCAGGTCGGTGGCCGTGGCGCCCATCTCGATCGCCAGCACACCTTCGGCGATCAGCTCGCCGGCGCCGGGGCCCACCAGGCCGACGCCGAGCAGGCGTTCGCTGTCGTTGTCGAGAATCAGCTTGGTCAGCCCGTCGCTGCGATCGAGCGTCGCCGCCCGGCCGGAGGCGCCCCACGGGAACTTCGCCACCTTCACCTGGATATTGTCTTTCTGCGCCTGCGCCTCGGTGAGGCCGGCCCACGCCAGCTCGGGATCGGTGAAGACGACGGCCGGGATCGCCCGCGGCGCGAACGCGACGTTCTCGCCCGCCATCACTTCGACCGCGACCCGTCCCTCGTGCGATGCCTTGTGCGCCAGCATCGGCTCGCCGACGACGTCGCCGATTGCGAAGATCGAGGGCTCGTGCGTACGCCGCTGCTCGTCGACCATGATGAAGCCGCGCTGATCGACCTGGACCTGGGTTTTCTCGAGCCCGGGGATCTTCGAGTTCGGCCGGCGCCCGACCGACACCAGCACACGGTCGAACACCTGCTCCTTCGGATCGACGTTGCCTTCGAGCGTCACCCGGACGCCCTTGGCCTCCGGCTTCACCTGCACGACCTTGGTCTCGAGCAGCACGCTCCGCATCACCTGGCCGACGCGCTTGGCGAGGACGTCGACCAGATCGCGATCCGCCCCCGGCAAAAGCCCGGGCGTCATCTCGACCACGGTGACGGCGCTGCCGAGCGCGGCGTAGACCGAGCCGAGCTCGAGGCCGATGTAGCCGCCGCCGACGACGAGCAGCGACTTCGGGATGTCCGGCATCTCCAGCGCGATTGTCGAGTCCATCACGCGCTTGTCGTCGACCTTCAACATCGGCGGGATCGCCGGCGTCGACCCGGTGGCGAGGATCGCGTGCTCGAACTGCACCTGCTCCTCGCCGCCGGCAATCAGCTTCACCTTCAGGTTGTGCGGGTCGAGAATCTCGCCCCACCCCTGCAGGTACTTGACCTTGCGGACCTTCACCAGCTGCCCGGTGCCGCCGGTGTTCTTCTTGACGACGTTGTCCTTGAAGGCGCGCAGCTTGTCGAGATCGATCGCCGGCTCGCCGAAGTCGATGCCCCACGCCTTCGCGTGGCGCGATTCGTTGAGCAGGTTGGCCACGTGCAGCAGCGCCTTCGAGGGAATGCAGCCGCGGTAGACGCAGACGCCGCCGGGGTTCGGTTCGGGATCGACGAGCGCGACGCTGAGGCCGAGATCGGCGGCGAGGAATGCGGCAGCGTAGCCCCCGGGCCCCGCGCCAACGACGACGAGTTGGACTGAAATCATGTGAGGGAACTGCGACCACGAAGATCGCGAAGATCACGAAGAAGAAAAAGAATCTTCTTCTTGTTCGTGTTTCTTCGAGTCCTTCGTGTCTTCGTGGTCACGGAAGGTCGTTTGACAGTTCAGCAGCGTTCACCCCTGAAGCGAGAGGAGGAACGGTTGCTCGAGAGCTTCCGCCACCCAGCGGAGGAAGCGGATGCCGTCGGCGCCGTCGATCGCGCGGTGGTCGTAGGACAGCGACAGCGGCAGCATGAAGCGCGGCACGAACTGGCCGCTCTCCTTCTGGTAGACCGGCTCCATCCGCGCGCGCGAGATGCCGAGGATCGCGACGTCGGGCGCGTTGACGATCGGCGTGAAGTAGGTGCCGCCGATGCCGCCAAGGTTCGAGATGCTGAAGTTGCCGCCCTGCATCTCCTCGACCGAGATCTTGCGCGTCCGCGCCTTCTCCGAAAGCTGCGCGAGCTCGACCGACAGCTGGACGATGTTCTTCTTGTCGACGTCGCGGATGACCGGGACCAGCAGCCCGCGGTCGGTGTCGACGGCGACGCCGATGTTCACGTACTTCTTCAGGATGATTTCTTCCGCGCCGAGATCAATCGACGAGTTGAACTGCGGGAAGACGCGCAGCGCCGCGGCGACGACCTTGAGCGCGATCGCCGTCACCGTGAGGTTGCCGCCGGCCGCCTCGACCTGCTTCGAGTATTTCTTGCGCAGCTCCTCGAGGCCGGTGATGTCGGCGAGATCGAACTGCGTGACGTGCGGGATGGTGGCCCACGCCGCGCTCAGGTGCTCGGCGGTCTTGCGGCGGACGGCACGCATCGGCTGCCGTTCCACCTGGCCGAAGCGCGAGAAGTCCGGAAGCGGAACGGAGCGCGCGGCCCCGCCGCCGCCGGCGCCGGACACCAGCCGCTTGGTGTGCTCCTTGACGTCCTCGATCGAGATGCGGCCGCCGGGTCCGCTGCCGGACACCTGGTTGACGTCCACGCCGAGCTCGCGCGCCATCCGGCGCACCGAGGGCGCCGCCGGCGCGGGCGGCGCGGGCGGCGCTTCGCGCGCGGCGGCCGGCTCGGCCGGCGTCCTCGCACCGCGGTTGATGTCCACCACCTTGCGGTCGTCCTGCGGCGGCCCGACGCTCTGATCCTTGACGCCCGCCTTGTCCGGCTTGGTCGACTTGTCCTTCGCCTCGACGTCGGGCTGCATGTCGGCAGCCTCGTCCCCTTCGGCTTCGTCGTCCTCCGGCTCCGGCTCTTCGTCGCTGGCTGCCTGAGCCGCCGGCTGCGGCTGCTCTTTTTTCGGCGCCTCCGCCGCTTTGGCCTGGGTTTTCTTGCCGCTCTCTTTGGCCTCGGCGGGCTCCTTTTCTTTCTTCGCGGGCGCGGCTTTCTCGGCCGCCGGCGCCGCTTCCGCGCCGCCATCGTCGACCGACAGGATCGCCTGGCCGACCTTGACCTTGTCCCCCTGCTTGACCTTGATCTCTTTCACCTTGCCGGCAACCGATGACGGAACCTCGATCGTCGCCTTGTCGGTCTCGAGCTCGAGGACCGCCTGATCTTTTTCGATCGTATCGCCGGGTTTGACGAGGACGCGGAGGACGTCGCCGGCCGAAATGTTTTCGCCCAGCTCGGGAAGCGTGAAGTCAGTAGGCAATCTGAGCCTTTCGACTAGCTGCTGGTTGCTAGATGCTGGTGACTAGCTGCGATCCAGCATCCAAACCAGCGATTAGCACCTAGCAACTAGCATCCAGCAACTAGCAACGACGCGGAGCAACCCCTCACGATGTCGCGGGGTTGCTCTTCTCAGGATTGATGTTATGCGCCTTGATCGCGTCGGTGACGACCGACGCGTCGATCTTCCCCTCCCGCGCCAGCGCACCGAGCGTGGCGATGATCACGTAGCGATAGTCCACCTCGAAGAACTCGCGCAACGCGGCGCGGCTCTCGCTGCGGCCGTAGCCGTCGGTGCCGAGCACGGTCATCGGCCGCGGCAGCCAGCGGTCGATCGAGTCGGGCATCGCCTTGACGTAGTCGGACGCGGCAATCAGCACCCCCTGCGCCTTCTCGAGGCACTGGGCGACGTACGGCACCTTCGGCTTGTCGGCCGGATGCAGCATGTTCCAGCGCTCGCACCGGTGGCCTTCGCGGTACAGCTCGGTGTAGCTGGTGACGCTCCAGACGTCGGCCGAGACGTTGTATTTCGACTCGAGGATCTCCTGCGCCTTGATCACCTCGGGCAGGATCGCGCCGCTGCCAAACAGCTGCGCGCGCAGCTTCGCGTCCGGCTTCGACGCCGCGCGGAAGCGGTACATCCCCTTCAGGATGCCCTCGCGCACGCCTTCGGGCATCTCCGGCATCGCGTACTGCTCGTTCATCACCGTCAGGTAGTAGAAGATGCTCTCCTGATCGACATACATCCGGCGGATGCCGTCCTCGATGATCACCGAGATCTCGTAGGCGAAGGCCGGGTCGTAGCTGACGACGTTGGGGTAGGCGAGCGCGAACAGCTGGCTGTTGCCGTCCTGGTGCTGCAGCCCTTCGCCGGCGAGCGTGGTGCGCCCGGCGGTGCCGCCGAGCAGGAAGCCGCGTGCGCGCGAATCGCCGGCCGCCCAGATCAGATCGCCGATGCGCTGGAAGCCGAACATCGAGTAATAGATGAAGAACGGGATCGTATTAACCGCGTGGGTCGCGTAGGCCGTGCCGGCGGCGATGAACGACGACATCGATCCGGCTTCGGTGATGCCCTCTTCCAGGATCTGCCCGTCCAACGCTTCCTTGTAGTACAGCAGCGTGTCCATGTCGACCGGCTCGTAGGTCTGGCCGACGTGCGAGTAGATGCCGACGGCGCGGAACAGCGCCTCCATGCCGAAGGTCCGCGCTTCGTCCGGCACGATCGGGACAATCAGCGGCCCGAGATCCTTGTCGCGCAGCATCTTCGACAACAGGCGGACGAACACCATCGTCGTCGACGCCTTGCGGCCGTCGGTGCCCTTGTAGAACTCCTCGAAGAGCTCGGCCGACGGCGGCTTGATCGGCTCGACGCGGACCTTGCGCGTCGGCACGTAGCCGCCGAGCGACTTCCGGCGATCGCGCATGTACTTGATTTCGGTCGAGTCCTCCGCCGGGCGGTAGAACGGCATCTTGGCGATCTCGGCGTCCGAGATCGGAATCCCGAAGCGGGTGCGGAAGGCGCGCAGCTCCTCTTCGTTCATCTTCTTCTGCTGGTGGGTGATGTTCTTGCCCTCACCGGCTTCGCCGAGGCCGTAGCCTTTGATCGTCCGGGCGAGGACGACGGTGGGCGCGCCCTTGTGCTCGGTCGCCGTCTTGTAGGCGTTGTAGACCTTGATCGGATCGTGGCCGCCGAGCGTCATCTTCTTCAGCTGGTCGTCCGACAGGTGCTTGACCATGTCGAGCAGCCGCGGATCGGCGCCCCAGAAGTGCTGGCGGACGTAGGCACCGTCGGAGACGGCGTACTTCTGGTACTGGCCGTCGACGATCTCGCCCATGCGCTTCACGAGCAGGCCGTCGCGATCCTTGGCGAGCAGCGGATCCCACTCGCGTCCCCAGATCGCCTTGATGACGTTCCAGCCGGCGCCGCGGAACGCGGCTTCGAGCTCCTGGATGATCTGGCCGTTGCCGCGCACCGGGCCGTCGAGGCGCTGCAGGTTGCAGTTGATGACGAAGATGAGGTTGTCGAGCTTTTCACGCGCCGCCAGCGTGATGGCGCCGAGCGACTCGGGCTCGTCGGTCTCGCCGTCGCCGAGGAAGGCCCAGACCTTCCCGGTCGAGGCGGGCTTGAGGCCACGATCTTCGAGATAGCGCGCAAAACGCGCCTGGTAGATCGCCATGATGGGCCCCAGGCCCATCGAGACGGTCGGATACTCCCAGAAGTCGGGCATCAGCCACGGGTGCGGGTACGACGAGAGGCCGCCGCCGGCCATCGTTTCCCGGCGGAAGTTCACCAGGTGGTTCTCGTCGATGCGCCCTTCGAGGTAGGCGCGGGCGTAGATGCCCGGCGCCGCGTGCCCCTGGAAGAAGATGACGTCGCCGTCGTTGGCCGACTCGTCTTCGCTCCGGCCATGGAAGAAATGGTTGAACCCCACCTCGTAGAGCGTCGCGGCCGAGGCAAACGTGGAGATGTGGCCGCCAATGCCTTCCTCGGTCTTGTTGGCGCGCACGACCATCGCCGCGGCATTCCAGCGGACCAGGCTCTTGATCCGGCGCTCCAGGTCGGGGCTGCCGGGCATGAGCACTTGTTCGTCGGCCGGGATCGTGTTGATGTAGGGGGTGTTCGCGGTGAAGGGAAGCTTGACGCCGTTCTGACGCGCGTGGATGGTGAGCTCTTTGAGCAACCGGGCGACCTTTGCCGGTCCGCCGCTCTGAAGCACATAATCTAAGGAGTCGAGCCACTCTCGGGTTTCGGTGGCATCGAGCTCCGCCGCGTCTTTAGGTGCGATGTATCTCACGGGAGCGAAATCCTTTCAGCTCGTCGGAATCGTCGGCCTGTAGCCAACCACCAATTGTACCTAAGGTTTGCAGGAAGGGAAACCATGCGCCGCCAGACCGTCGCCCTGACGTGTGTTGCGCTCCCGCTGGCCGGGCTGATCTCGCTCGCCCAGGAGGCAGCCCTGAAGGGCTGCGCTACGAACGCCACCACCGCAGCATGCCGTCCCGGAGCACAGCGCGCCAGAGCCGCCGACGCAGAACCCGTAGCGCAGCCGTTCAGGGCTGCCAACGCCGAAACGGCAGCGCAGTCCTTCGGGGCTGCCGACGGCGACTTCGTAGGGCAGCCCTTCAGGGCTGCCTTTGGTTCCCAGACCGCCGCGAAACCCAACGCCGCCGTCGATCTGGACGCGATCGATCGCAAGACCGAGCCGTGTAACGACTTCTACCAGTTTGCCTGCGGCAACTGGATCGCGAAAAACCCCGTTCCCGCGGACCGTCGCGCCTACGGACGCTTCACGGAAGTGCAGGACCGCAACCTCGCCATCCTCCGCCGCATCCTCGAAGCGCCGGCCGACCCTTCGACCCTTCGAGAGCCTCAGGGTCGTCCCGAGCAAGGTCGAGGGGCGACAGGCTCAGGGTCGTCCCGAGCATCGTCGAGGGACGATGGCGATCGCGGGAAGGCGGCCGACTACTACGCTGCCTGTATGGACGAATCGAAGATCGAAGCGGCCGGTGTCGCGGCGATCGAGCGCGACCTGACGACGATCGAGGAGCTCATCAACCCGGACGATCTCCCCGTCATCGTCGCGCACCTGCACGAGCTGAACGTGCCGGTCCTGTTCCGCTTCGCGTCGCAGACCGACAAGAGCGACGCGACGAAGCAGATTGCGGGGACGGATCAGGGCGGGTTTGCGCTGCCCGATCGCGACTACTACCTGAAGACCGACGAGCGCTCGGTCGCGCTGCGCACCAAGTACGTCGCGCATATCGCCCAGCTTTTCACGCTCGCGGGCGCCCCCGCGGATAAAGCCGCGGCCGACGCCGCCGCCGTGCTCACGATCGAGAACGCGCTCGCCACCGCCTCGATCGATCGCGTCGCGCGGCGCGATCCGAACACGACCAACCACCCGATGGGGCTGAACGAGCTGCAGCGGATGACGCCGAACTTCAGCTGGCGCAAATACGCCACGGCCGCCGCTGCTCCCCCGTTCCAGGTGATCAACGTCGCCGTCCCCGACTACGTCAAGGCCGTCGATCGGCTGATCGGGAACACCCCCGTTGCCGACATCAAGGCCTATCTGCGCTGGCAGCTGCTGCACGAGTCGGCCGAGCTCCTGCCGAAAGCGTTTGCCGACGCCGACTTCGACTTCTTTTCGCGCACGCTCGCCGGCCAGCAGGAGCAGCCGCCGCGCTGGCGCCGCTGCGTCGCCGACACCGACGCGCGCCTGGGCGAGGCGCTCGGCAAGGCGTTTGTCGAGGAGGCGTTCGGCCCGCAGGCCAAGTCCGACATGCTGCAGATGGTCCAGGACATCAAGGGCGCGATGCGACAGGACATCGACGCCGCGCCCTGGATGAGCGGCGAGACGAAGAAAGCGGCGATGGCGAAGCTCGAAGCGGTGGTCGATCGCATCGGCTACCCCGACACGTGGCGCGACTACTCGTCGATTCGCGTCGCCAAAGACGATGCGCTCGGGAACCGGCAGCGGACGATCCAGTTCGCGCGCAAGCGCGACCTGCAGAAGATCGGGCAGCCGGTCGATCGCGGCGAGTGGAGCATGACGCCGCCGACGGTCAACGCCTACTACAGCCCGGCCCGCAACAACATCAACTTCCCCGCCGGCATCCTTCAGCCGCCGTTCTATCGGCCCGGCCGCGACGCTGCCGTGAACTACGGCGCCGCCGGCGCCGTCATCGGCCACGAGCTGACGCATGGCTTCGACGACCAGGGGCGCAAGTACGACGGCGCGGGCAACCTGCGCGACTGGTGGACCGCCGCCGACGGCAAGGCGTATGAAGAGCGCGCGACCTGCGTCGCCGACCAGTACTCCGGCTACACCGTCGCTCCGGAGACGAAGATGAACGGCCGCCTCACGCTCGGCGAGAACACGGCCGACAACGGCGGCCTCCGGCTCGCGCTGATGGCGTATCTGGCCGGGCCGGGCGCGAAGATGAAGGACAAGATCGACGGCTTCACGCCCGAGCAGCGGTTGTTCATGGGATGGGCGCAGGTCTGGTGCGAGTCGTCGCGGCCGGAGGCCGAGCGGCTCAAGGCGGAGACCAACCCGCACGCGTCCAACCGCTACCGCGTGAACGGGCCGGTGTCCAACATGCCGGAGTTCCAGAAGGCGTTCTCGTGCAAGGCCGAGCGCGCCGATGGTGCGTGCCGAGCGCGTGCCGCGTCTGGTGACCTGGGGGCTGGGGGCTAGGGGCTCGGTGGGGCTCGAGGGCTGAGCGGGACGTACGTAGGGCGCCGCTTTAGCGGCGCCTCCAAGGAAGGCATCATGCAGATATCCCGTCGTTCTGGCGCATTCATCGTCGCGCGCGGCACTGGCGTTCGCGTTCGGCACGGCGCACTCACAGCTGGGGGCACAATCGCCCAACCTGCCCCACCAGCCCCAGCGGCGCAGTCCTCGTCCGGCCTCCAGCTCGATGCGATGGACAAGTCGGTCGACGCCTGCACCGACTTCTACAAGTTCGCATGCGGCAACTGGATGGCGAACAACCCGGTGCCCGCCGACCGATCGAGCTGGGGACGCTTCGACGAGCTGCAGGAGCGCAACAACGAGACGCTGAAGAAGATCCTCGAGAGCGCCGCCGCCGGCACCGACGCCGGCGCGAAGAAGATCGGCGACTACTACGCCTCGTGCATGGACGAGTCCGCGATCAACACCAAGGGGGCCGCGCCGCTCGATCCGCTGCTCAAGAAAATCGCCGCGCTGACCAGTCCCACCGCGCTGGCGCCGCTGGTCGCCGAGCTGCACACCATCGGCATCAACCCGTTCTTCAGCTTCGGCACCGAGGCCGACTTCAAGGACGCGTCGGTGGAGATGGCGATCGCCGACCAGGGCGGCATGGGCCTGCCCGATCGCGACTACTACTTCCGCGACGATGCCAAGTCGGTGGAGCTGCGGAAGCAGTACGTCGAGCACATCGGCAAGATGGCCGGGCTGCTCGGCGATGCGCCCGGAGCGCGCCACCGCCGCCGCGCAGCCAGGTGATGAAGATCGAAACGGCGCTGGCGAAAGCCGCGCTCGACGTCGTCTCGCGCCGCGACCCGAACAAGATTTACCACAAGCTCTCGGTCGCGGAGCTGCAGGCGCTGACGCCGCAGTTTCAATGGCAGCAGTACTTCAGCGGCATCGGCTCGCCGCCGATCTACGCGCTGAACGTCACCGAGCCCGACTTCTTCAAGGCGCTCGGCCAGACGATCGCGTCGACGCCGATCGACGAGCTCAAGGCGTATCTGCGCTGGCACGTCGCGCACGCATCGGCCGCGATCCTGTCGGCGCCGTTCGTCAACGAGAACTTCCGCTTCTATGGCACGCAGCTGACCGGCGCCAAGGAGCTGCGGCCGCGCTGGAAGCGCTGCGTGCAGTACACCGACGACGATCTGGGTGAGGCGCTCGGGCAGGCGTTCGTCAAGGAAGCCTTCGGCCCGCAGGCCAAGGCCGACACGCTGAAGATGGTGCACGAGCTCGAGGCGGCGCTCGAGAAAGACATCAACAGCCTCACGTGGATGACCGCGACCACCAAGAAAGAAGCGCTCGCCAAGCTGCACGCGATCTCGGAAAAGATCGGCTATCCCGAACAGTGGCGCGACTACAGCGCGCTCACGATCACGCGCGGCGACGCGCTCGGCAATTCGCAGCGCAGCAACGCCTTCGAGTTCCGCCGCAGCCTCGCCAAGATCGGCAAGCCGGTCGACAAGACCGAGTGGGAGATGACGCCGCCGACCGTCAACGCCTACTACAACCCGCTCGAGAACAACATCAACTTCCCCGCCGGCATCCTGCAGCCGCCCTTCTACAGCGCCAAGGCGGACGCGGCGGTGAACTTCGGCGGCTCCGGCGCGGTCATCGGCCACGAGCTGACCCACGGCTTCGACGATCAGGGCCGCCAGTTCGACGCGCGCGGCAATCTCAAGGACTGGTGGACGCCGGCCGACGCCAAGGCGTTCGAGGATCGCGCCCAGTGCTTCGTCGACTACTACTCGAGCCTGACCGCGGTCGACGACGTGAAGCTGAATGGCAAGCTGACGCTGGGCGAGAACGCCGCCGACAACGGCGGGCTGCGCATCTCGCTGATGGCCTATCTCGCGAGGACGCCCGCGGCGCCGGCCGCGGCGATCGACGGCTTCACGCCGGAGCAGCGGTTGTTCCTCGGCTGGGGCCAGGTCTGGTGCGAGAACATGCGCCCCGAGCTGGCGCGCATGCTGGCGCAGACCAACCCGCACTCGCCGGGCCGCGAGCGCGTCAACGGCGTCGTCGCCAACATGCCGGAGTTCCAGAAGGCGTTCTCGTGCAAGGCCGGCGCGCCGATGGTGCGGCAGACGCAGTGCCGCGTCTGGTGAGACGAGGGCAGAGTCAGAGCGGCCGAAGCAGGTCGGGGCCTGACCGAACCGGAGTCAGGGCGCCGCCTATTCAGGGGCGCCGCATCGCGGGGCTGACAGCCCCGCGCTGCACGTCGGTCCGCGACGCCATCATCTCCTGCGACCGCTGCCCTCGGCTGCGCAACTACTGCACCGAGATCGCGCGCACCAGGCGCCGCGCCTACAAAGACGACGTCTACTGGGGCCGGCCGGTGCCCGGCTTCGGCGATCCGAACGCGCGCCTGCTGATCGTCGGCCTCGCGCCAGCCGCGCACGGCGCCAACCGCACGGGCCGCGTCTTCACCGGCGACGGCCCGCTCGGCTCCGGCGATTTCCTGATGGGCGCGCTGCATCGCGCCGGCTTTGCCAACATCCCGACCGCGGAGCATGTCAACGACGGCCTCGCGCTCGACGACGCGTTCATCGCCGCGGCGGTGCGCTGCGCGCCGCCCGACAACAAGCCGACGCCCGAGGAGATCGCCACCTGCCTCGCGCACCTCGACGCCGAAACCAGCGCGCTGCCGCGCGTGTCGGTCGTCGTCGCGCTCGGGCGCATCGGCTTCGATGCGTGGTTGCAGCTGCTGCGCCGACGGGGCGTCAGCGTGCGGCCGAAGCCGGCCTTCGGCCACGCCGTCGCGCACACGCTGCCGAACGGCCAGCTGTTAATCGGCTGCTATCATCCGAGCCGGCAGAACACCAACACCGGCAAGCTGAATGCGCGAATGATGGACGACGTCTTTCGTCGTGCACGAGAAGCTGTGCGTTACACCGAATTGCGTTGACCGCGGTTTAGCCCGCGCCTAGAATTTTTTTCGTTTCCCCCTCGCACGAAACGCACGAGCTCACATCTTCACCATTTCACTATGATCAAAAAACTGACGGCCCTGGCCGCCCTGGCTTTTCTTCTGCTGGCGCAACGGCCCCTCGCGCAGGGTGCCGGCCTCCGTATCTACTTCGTCGACATCGGCCAGGGCGCCGGTACGCTCATCGTCGGCCCGCCGGACGGCACCGGCAAGGTGACCTCGCTGCTGGTGGACGGCGGCCCTCCTGGAGGAGGAACGACGAAAATCATCCCGCTGCTCGATGCGCTCGGGATCGCGAAGATCGACTACACCGTCGTCACGCATTACCACATCGACCACATCTCGGGGATCACTGAACTGCTCACGGCCGGCCGTGTCGGGGCCGTCGCCTACGACAACGGCGACTCAGCCGAACTGACGCCACCCAATGCGGGCGGCACGCGCAACGCCTATCTGGCCTACGTCGCAGCCGCGACGGCCGCGGGCGTTCCGCGCCAGCAGATTCAGCCGGGCCAGACGCTGAGCCTCGGACCGGCGTCAGCGCCACCTGCATCGCCGCCGGCGGGCGGCTGATCAGCGGCGGCGCCGTCCCGATCACCAATGAGGATCTGAACTCGGAGAGCGTTGCCATGCTCGTCGAGGTCGGCAGCTTCGACTATCTCGTGTCCGGCGACCTGACTGGCGGCGGCAGCACGAGCACCGCGAAGACGCCGGACGTCGAGACCTATCGTCGGCCAGCTGGTCGGCGATCTCGACGTCGTGCAGTTGAACCACCACGGCAGCACGACGACGAGCAACCAGACGTTCCTGGCGGCGGTCAAGGCGGAGGTCGCGGTCGCGCAGGCCTCGGACGACAACACGTTCGGCCATCCGCATCGCGAGACCGTCAACAAGTACCTGAACACGCCGGTCACGAACCTGAGTACGCATCCGCTTCCGGACGTGCCCGCGCCCGGGTCGGGGCCGGTGTTCTATCAACCCGAGCCTCCCGTCGACGGTGACGACCGGGTGACGATGCAGGGGATCAGCGCCGGCACGCGGGGCGGCAGCAACGGCACCATCCTGCTACAGACCGACGGCACGACGAGCTACTCGCTCCAGAGCTTCGACGACGGCGGCGGCCGTATCAACCCGACGCTTCACACGTATCCAGTCGACGGCGCATCTCCCGGCCTCACCGCGAACTTCCCGCCGACGGTTGCCGTCGACACCAACCCGGTGCTGCCGCTCGCAACCGATGCAGTCACCGTCACCGCCACCGTCTTCGATCGCGAAACTCCGACGGCGACAGCGCTTCTGACTTACTCGCTCAACGGCGTCGCGCAGTCGCCGATTGACCATGACGGCTGGCGCGACGCCGGGCACCTTCCAGGCGACGATTCCCGCGCAGCCGGACGGCACGCGCGTCGACTACAGCGTCGCCGGCACATCTGATGCGGCCGGCGTCGGCGTGCAGACGACGACGTTCAGCGGCGGCTATTTCGCCGGCACCACGACGGTCAACTCGCTCCAGGCCCTCACGCCAAAAGGCGAGCCGCTCTACACCGGCTACGCGGCGAGGATTCAGGGAACGGTCACCGCCTCAGGATTCAGCGGCAGCGGGACCAACGACGACTACGTGCAGGACACGAGCGGCGCGGTCAACGTCTACAAGTCGACCGACGGGCCGACCGTGTTCACGTCGACCACGCCGGGACAGGTCGTCGAAGCGCGCGGCCGCGTCAACTTCAACGGCGGACGGCTGCGGCTCGACCTCACCGAATCGGTCGAGAAGACATCGTCGCCCTACGGCGTGACGATCCTGTCGTCGGCGCCGGCGCCCGCGCCGGTGACGACGACCATCGCCGCGCTGCTGGCAGCACCCGGAGGCGTTCGAGGGAGATTTCGTCTCGATTGCCAACGCCTCGATCACGATCGGGACGATTCCGCCGACGCCGCAGGCGCTCGACTCGTTCGTGACCATCAGCGACGGCACCGGCAGCTTCTCGATGAAGATCGACGACGACACCGACATCGAAGGCTTCACGCCCGCGGCGACGTTCACCGCGGTCGGCATCGTCCAGCAGGATGATTTCCTGCGCCCGTTCGACGCCGGCTACAACCTCACGCCGCGAAGCCGCGTCGACCTCGGGGCGGCCGGGCCGTCGGAAGCGCCGCTGCTGACGATCGCCGAGGCACGCGTGGACGCGGTGAACAACACGACCGCCAACCCGCCAGCCGACTTGGTGCCGGATCGCGTCGGCCAGGTCGTGAAGGTGCGCGGCGCCGTGACCTCGATCGATCTGCGCGGCGGCAACGGCATCGAGTACTACATCCAGGATCCGACCGGCGGCATCGATCTCTTCAGCACGACGCTGAACGCAGGTCCCTTCGCCTTCGGCGACAACGTCGAGGCGATCGGCACGGTCACGCATTTCAACGGCCTGACCGAGCTGACCGTCACCAGCGTGACGCTGCTGACCCCCGGTGCGCCGCTCGCGCCCGACGTCGTGACGCTCTCGCAGCTCGGCAACGCCGGCGCCGGCGAGGCGTTCGAAGGACAGCTGGTGCAGGGTCAACAACGTCACCGTCACCGGCGGCATCGTTCGGCGCGGCCGGCGACATCGAACAACGTGACGGTCACCGACGCCACCGGCACCGGCACGCTGCGCATCGACAGCGACACCGAGATCGACGGCACGCCGACGCCCGCCGGTGCCAGTTCTCGGTCACCGGCGTCGTCGGCCAGTTCGACAAGTCGGCGCCGTTCGACAGCGGCTATCAGCTGTTCCCGCGGACGCTCGCCGACATCGTCACGTCGGTCTGCCCCGCAATCACCATCAACGGCACGCTTCCGGGCGGCGTCGTCGGTACGCCGTACTCGCAGACGCTGACGGCGACCGGCGGAACGGCGCCGTATCAGTTCACGATCGGCACCGGCACGTTGCCCGATGGCCTGAGCCTGAGCACGGCCGGCGTGGTCGCCGGTACGCCGACCACCGCGGGGACGTTCATCGTTCACCGTGCGCGCGACCGGAGCCGATACGCTGCTCCGGCGTCGCGCCTCGTTCACCGTCATCGTCGCCGGCACACCGGGCGGCGGCGGAGGCGGCATCGTCATCAGCGAGTTCCGCACGCGCGGCGCCGAGCGGCGGCAACGACGAGTTCGTGGAGATCTACAACAACTCTGACGCCGCGATCGACATCAGCGGCTGGAAGCTGATGGGATCGAGCAACACAGCCACGGCAACCGGCACTCGCGCGACGGTTCCGGCCGGCACGTCGTTTGCCAGCTCGTGAACATTACCTGTTCGTCAATCTGGCTGCGAAACGGCTACTCCGCCGCCAGTTCCCGGCAATGCCGCGGCTTCACCGCCGGCATCAGCGACAACGGCGGCGTCGCGCTGACGACGGCGGACGGGACGATTGTCGATCAGGTGGGCGTCCAGACTGTCGGCACCGGCGTACAGGGAGGGGAACGACGCTCGTCACGCAGCTGACGACGAACACCAACCGGAGCTACGAACGCAAGCCGGGTGGATCGTCGCTGACGCTGCAGGACAGCGGCGATAACGTCGCCGACTTTGTCCTGCTGAACGGGACGCCACCGAGCCTGCCCAACCCGCAGAACATCGTGCTGACGGCGGCGCCGGCGGCGGTCGACTTCGGCAGCGTGATACCGCCGGATGATGAGCGTGCAGATGGTCACGATCAAGAACGTCCTGCTCGTCGAGGTCACGCTCGACGCCGCCGTTCGCGATCTCCGGCGCGAACGCCGCCGAGTTCGCGTCGGCGCGCCGGCGAACGACGACGCTGGGGGCGGTGACGGAGACAACGGCGACGGTGACGTTCGCACCCGTCAGCCTCGGCGCGAAGAGCGCAGCGCTGACGGTCACGACCACGAATGGCGGCACACGGACGGTGACGTTGTCGGGCCTCGCGGTGTGCCCGGCGATCACCGTCACCGGCTCGCTGCCGGCGGCGGAGTTCGGGTTCCCCTACTCGCAGACGTTCTCGGCGAGCGGCGGCAGCAGCGCGTATACGTTCCACGATCAGCGCGGGGACTCCTCCCGCGGGGCTCGATGCTCAATCAGTCGGGCGTGCTCTCCGGCACGCCCGGCGCGCTCGGCGACGTCCACCTTCACAGTCGAAGCGCGGACAGAGACCGGCTGCACAGGTACCGCCGACTTCTCGTTGACGATTGTCGACACGACGCCGCCGGCGCTGACGCTGCCGGCCGACATCACCGCGACGGCCACGTCGCCGAGCGGCGCGGTCGTCAGCTTTACCGCCACCGCCCTCGATCTGGTGGACGGCGCCCGACCGGTGACGTGCACGCCGTCGTCAGGCAGCACCTTCGCGATCGGATCGACGAGCGTGGCCTGCACGGCCAGCGATACGCGCGGCAACACGGCGAGCGGCAGCTTCGGCGTCACGGTGACGGAACCGACCCAGGCAGGCCGCATGCTCGGCGATGGCCAGATCGAAAACGGCAGCGTCCGGCACGACTTCGACTTCCTCGTGCAGGAGCGTGCAACCACCGGCGATGCGGGCGCGCTGCGATACCGGGTCAAGACCAACCGGCCCGGGCGCGATCAGGAAGATCGCTTCGAGGCGCTGGCAACCCGCGCCGTGTTCTTCAACGTGGGTGGTGTCTCGCCTGGACCGGAGCCGGCTTCGGGGATCGATACCGTGCTCTTCTCCGGCGTCGGGCGATGGAACGGCGCCGGCGGTTACACCTTTGAAGCGCGCGCGACCGACGCGGGCGAGCCGGGACGCGGCCACGACAGATTCGCAATTACGATTCGCGATGCGGCAGGCCAGATCGTGGCGTCGGTCGATGACGCGCTCGACATCGGCAACGTCGACTCGCTTCGCATCGCGCGCTAGACAACGGATCGTGTAGCGCGAAGGTTCGCGAGCGAAGGAACCTTCCATCGGGCGTGGTGTCCAACCTGACATGAGTGCGTAAGAGGCGGCCCCTTCGGGCCGCCTGATCGCGGGCCCTTCGACTCGCTTCGCTCGCTCAGGGCAAGCTCGAAGGCGCCCGCGCCACATCAGGGAGGGCCCATGCGGCGTGCCTTTACGCTCTGCTCGATTGTCGTCCACACGATCGTGATCGCCGGTGTGTTCGGTGTGCAGTCGCTCGCCGTCGGCGACCTGCCGACGCCGCATCAGCCGGTCCTCTACAACATCGCCGAATTCATCCCGGTCGACATCAAGCTGCCGACCCCGCCGCGGCGCGCGCCCGGCCCACCTCCTGACGCGCCTGCGGTTTCGCACGACGCTGCGCCGATCGTCGAGCCAACCGGCGTCGCACCCGAGACCGTGCGCCCGGCATTCACCCCGGCGCCGATTGGCAGCGTCGACGGCATCGACGGCGGCGTGTCGTTTGGCAGTGACGCGACCGGCGGCTCAGCGCCTCCTCCGCCGCCGCCTCCGCCGCTGGTTCAGGCGCCGATTCACCTGCATTCGGGGATCAAGGCGCCGCGGAAAATCGTCGACGTCGCCCCGGTGTATCCTGCGTTCGCGCAGCAGGCGAGGAAGGAAGGCGTGGTGATCCTCGAGACCGTGATCGACGCGAACGGCGGCGTCGAGTCGGTCCGGGTGCTGCGCTCGGTGCCGCTGCTCGATCAGGCGGCGGTGGACGCCGTCAGGCAATGGCGCTTCACGCCGGCGATGCTGAACGGACAGGCGGTGCCGGTCGTGATGACGGTCACGGTAAACTTCACGCTTCAGCATTGAGTCGTGCGGCGGCCTTTAGGGCCGCCGTACTCGTACGTGGGGCGGCCCTTTAGGACCGCCGTACTGGTACGTGGGGCGGCCCTTTAGGGCCGCCAAGTTCGGGGGCGCTGACAGGAGGAGCCGGTGACAAATCGGAGTCGTACGTGCGCGTTGGGCCTGGTGCTGCTCGTCGTCTGCTCTGCGCTGTCGACGCACGCCGTCGCGCAGGGCGGCGGCGACACACGCGCGCGGATGCTGGGTGCGTGGCGCCTGGAGTCGAGAACGGTGCGCAAGGCGAGCGGCGAGATCCTGCGCGACGCGGTGCTGGGGGCCGAGCCGCCAGGCCGGCTGTTCTACGACGCCAGCGGAAACATGAGCCTGCAGATGATGCGGCCGGATCGCGCGCAGGCGATCAGCGCCCCGTCCAACGCGCAGGACGCGAAGAACCCGCGCGTGATCCTCGGCTACGACTCCTACTTCGGCACCTTCCGCCTGAACCCCTCGGCCGGGACCGTCATCCATCACGTCGAGGGCTCGCTGTTCCCCGAAGATCTCGGCAAGGACTTCGAGCGCCTGATCACCGTCGACGGCGATCGTCTGACGCTCGGGTTCACGTCGAAGTCGCCGGAGGGCGACATCACACGCACGCTGGTCTTTCGAAAGTTCAGGTAGAGGTCGACGCCGGCGTGACCGCGCGCCCTTCTGCAGACGACTCAATCGCGGCTTCGACGACGGCAATGACCGCGAGCGCCTGCTCCGGCGGCACAGGGTTGCCGCCGACGCCGAGCAGCGCGTCCCGCAGCTGCCCGTAAAACACGCGGTAGTCGCCGCGCGGAACCGGCACCTCTTTTTCCGTCCCGGTCGCGCCGTCGACGAGCACCGCACGCTCGTCGGCGTGCGCGGTCTCGCGTCCTTCCGGCGTCAGCGCGGCGATGAGCTCGCGCTCCTGACGATCGAGCCCGTACTTGATCCAGCTGCCGGCAAGACCGTGCACCACGAAACGGGGCGCTGCCGCCGCCGCGACCACCGACGTGTGGAGGATGACGCGGCGCCGGCCGTACTCGAGGATCACGTGCGCCCAATCGTCGGCCTCCGCGCCGGGACGCTGCGCCGCCAGGTTGCCGATGACGCGATCGGGGACACCGAACAGCTGCAGCGCCTGATCGACCAGATGCGGGCCGAGATCGTACCAAAGGCCGGCGCCAACGCCGGGCCGTTCCCTCCACCGGTCGCGAACGATCGGCCGGTATCGATCGAAGTGCGATTCGACGTGCGTGATCTCACCGAGGATGCCGCTCGCCAGAAGATTCGTGACCGCGACAAAGTCGCCGTCCCACCGCCGGTTGTGGAACACGGCGAGCACGCGGCGCTCGTGCCCGGCCAATGAGATGAGCTCGCGCGACTCCCGGAGCGTCGGCGCGAAGGGCTTCTCGACCACCACATGCTTGCCCGCCCTCAGCGCCATTGCCGCAATCGGGGCGTGCGTGTCGTTGGGGGTCGCAACAACGACGAGCTCGATCGACGCGGATGCACAGATTTCTTCCGCCGAGGCGACCACGGCAACGCCGGGAAGGTCGGCGTGGACGCGGTCCGCACGGCTCGAGCTGATGGCCGCGAGCTCGAGTCCGGGCGTGGCGCAAATAAGTGGGGCGTGAAACGTGCGACCGGCGTAGCCATAGCCGATCAACGCGACGCGGATCATGTGGATGCCGCGGCGGAGAGTATCACGACGGATCGGTGCGCGCAGGCCGCCGGGCGGCGGCGAATGTTCTTCCCTGCAGACCTCCGGACGGCCGATACTGCGCGGCATGACGCCCACAGGACATCCGCGGCTCGTCCGCCTGCTCCTGCCAGTGCTGCTGCTCGTCGCGGCGACTCCGGCGGCGGCGCAATGGGCGTCGCTCGGAGACATGCCGGCGCCGCGCCGCGTCGACAACGGCCTCGTCTATCGCAGCGCACAAGGCATCGTCTCGGTGACCGCTGTCGCACCCGACATCGTGCGGGTGCGCTTCGCCCGCACGCGCGAGTTCGGCCGCGACCACTCCTACGCCATCGTCAACCGCGAGCTCGGCGCCGCCAGCGCCGAGGTGCGCGTCGGCGACCGCGAGTCGCAAATCGTCACCCCGGTGCTCCGCGCCACCATCCGGCAACGACCCTTCCGGGTCTCGATCGCCGACGCCGCGGGCAACGAGCTCGACGCCGACGATCCGGGGCGCGGCATCGCGTTCTCGGGCGAGGCGGTGCGCGTCTGGAAGCGCCTGCGAGACGACGAGCAGGTCTACGGCTTCGGCGAGAAGACCGGCCATCTGAACAAGCGCGGGCGGCAGCTCGGCGGCTACAGCTACTCGATGTGGAACAGCGACACCTTCGCCTACGAGAGCGACACCGATCCGATCTACGTGTCGATCCCCTTCTATCTCGTGCTGCGCGACGGGCGGACGCACGGCATGTTTCTCGACAACACCTTCCGCAGCAACTTCGACGTCGGCCGCACCTCGCCCGGCCTGCTGGCGTTCGGCGCCGAAGGCGGCGATCTCGATTACTACTTGATCTACGGACCGGATCCGAAACGCGTGATCCAGCGCTACACCGAGATGACCGGGCGCATGCCGCTGCCGCCGCGATGGGCGCTCGGCTACCACCAGTGCCGCTACAGCTACTACCCGGAGTCGCGCGTCCGGTTCATCGCCCGCAACTTCCGCGAGCGCCGGATTCCGGCCGACGTGATCTGGCTCGACATCCACTACCAGGACGGCTACAAGCCGTTCTCGTGGGATCGCGAGCGTTTCCCCGACCCGGCTGCCATGGTCGCCGACCTCCGGCGCGACGGCTTCCGCACGGTGCCGATCGTCGACGCCCACCCGAAGAAAGAGGTCGGCTACGTGCCGTACGACACCGGCCTCGCCGGCGATCACTTCGTCAAGAACCCGGACGGCAGCGTCTACGTTGCGCCGGTCTGGCCGTCGCAGGCGGAGAAGAATCCCGGCCCCAGCGTCTTCCCCGACTTCAGCAAGCCCGCGGCGCGCGAATGGTGGGGCGGGCTCTACAAGATGTTCACCGACATCGGCATCACCGGCATCTGGAACGACATGAACGAGCCGGCGGTGTTCGAAACCGTCACCGGCACGATGCCGCTCGACGTTCGACATCACGGCGACGGCCAGCCGGCCGACCATCGCGAGATTCACAACGTCTACGGTCTGCTCAATACGCAGGCCACCTACGAGGGACTGCGACGGCTGCGGCCGAACGACCGTCCGTTCGTGCTGTCGCGCGCCTCGTTTGCCGGCGGCCAGCGCTACTCCGCCCTCTGGCCTGGCGACAACATCAGCACCTGGGAGCATTTTCGCGCGACGATCCCGATGCTCACGGGCATGGGCCTCTCGGGGCTGGCGTTCGTCGGCAGCGACATCGGCGGCTTCGCCGGCGTTCCGTCCGCCGAGCTGTACACCCGCTGGCTTCAGGCGGGCGTCTTCTATCCCTTCATGCGGACGCACACGACGCTCGGGACGCCGGACCAGGAGCCGTGGTCGTTCGGGACCGTGCACGAAGCGATCAACCGCTCGGCGATCGAGCTGCGATACCAGCTGCTCCCGCACATCTACAACGTGATGGCGGAGTCGAGCACGACGGGGTTGCCGGCGATGCGGCCGCTGGTCCTCGAATATCCTGACGACCGCCGCACCTGGGGACTCGACGACCAGTTCATGTTCGGCCGCGATCTGCTGCTCGCTCCGGTGCTGCAGGAGGCGGAGCGCGAGCGCGAGGTCTACCTGCCGAAAGGCGAGTGGTTCGACTTCTGGACCGGCCGGCGCTACGACGGAGGCAGCAGCGCGCGCATCCCGGTGACGCTCGAGAGCATCCCGATCTTCGTGCGCGGCGGCGCGTTCGTCTTCAGCCAGCCGGTCGTGCAGCACACCGGCGAGATGGCGGGCAAGCCGCTCGAGGTGCAGGTCTTTCCGGCCGCCGCGTCGGAGGCGGTCATCTACGAAGACGACGGCGAGACGATGGCGTATGCGCAGGGGGCGGCGATGCGGCGGCGCTTCAGCCAGTCGCGGACCGCGACGACGACCACCATCGACGTCGCCGCGCCGGAGGGATCGTTCCGCCCGTCCGCGCGCGATCTGGTCGTGTCGGTCCACGGACTCACCGACGCCAGAACCGTGACGAGCGGCTCGACCGCGATGACGCGCTACACGCCGCAGGAACTGACGACGCACGCGTCCGGCTGGGCGGTGTCGGACACCGGGTTCGTCGTCGTCAAGCAGCCGGATAACTTTGCCGCGCTGCGCATCGTCGTCGAGCGATAGTCGTCGCTCGCGCGCGGCGGACAGCTAACCAGGCGTGAGAGCGCCGGGAACCTTGGTCGTCATCGCCATGGCGAGTACGTCCGCCTTCGGTCCGACAATCAGGTGCAGCACGCCGCCGTCGAGGCGCATCACTCCGGCGACGCCGGCACGACCGCAGCGCATCCTCATTGACCAGCGCCGTATCGCGGACCTGCACGCGCACGCGCGTCAGCGCGCACGCCTCGGCCGAGACGATGTTGCGCGCGCCGCCGAGCGCATCGGCAATCGACGCGCCCGCCCGCAGGACGTCCGCATCCGGAACGCTCGACGGCCGTGGCGTGGGCGCCGCGGCGGCACTCGCAGCGGTGCTCGCCGCCAGGTCGGCGCCGGTCGCGCGCAGATACGCCTCGATGTCGCTCTTCAAGTTCTCCGAGCGCGTGCCGAAGATCGCCTGCAGGTTGTTGCTGTACTTCACGACCCCGGTTGCGCCGAGCGCCTTCAGGCGATCGGGACTGGCCCGCGCCGGATCCACGAGCTGCACGCGCAGGCGCGTGATGCAGGCGTCGAGGCTCTGGATGTTGGCGCGTCCCCCGAACGCCGCCACCAGCTCGCCCGCGAGCCCGCCGCTCACGCCGGCAGCCGCGGGCGCAGCATCGGTATCCGCCTCGAGCTCACGGCCGGGCGTCTTCAGGTCGAAGCGGCGAATCACGTAGCGGAACAACCCGTAGTACATGCAGCGCCCACAGCGGCCCGATGCACGAAGAACCACAGGCCGTGCGTCGAGCGGTTGAACAGCACGACGAAATCGATGAAGCCGTGCGAGAACGTCATCCCGTGCTTGATGCCGAGCTCGATGCAGACGAAGTAGGCGACGGCGGCGAGCACCGCGTGGAGCGCGTAGAGCAACGGGGCGACGAACAGGAACGAGAATTCAATCGGCTCGGTGATCCCGGTCAGGAACGACGTCAGCGCGGCCGAGATCATGATGCCGCCGACCTTCGCCCGGTTCTCCGGCCTGGCGCTGTGCCAGATCGCGATCGCCGCGGCAGGCAGTCCCCACATCTTGAACAGGTAGCCGCCCGCCATGTTGCCGGCGGTCGGATCACCCGCCGTGTATCGATGGATCTCGCCGCGGATCACCGTTCCGGTCGTCGGGTCCAGGTACTGCCCGACCTCGAAGAAGAACGGCACGTTCCAGATGTGATGCAGGCCGAACGGCAGCAGCGCGCGCTCGACGACGCCGTAGAGCGCGAACGCGACGCCGGGGTTGCCGGCCGCCGCCCACCGCGAGAAGGCGTCGATCGCACGCCCGATCGGCGGCCAGACAATGCTCAGGATGACGCCGGCGACGATGCACGCCAGCGCCGTCACGATCGGCACGAAGCGCTTGCCGGCAAAGAAGCCGAGATACGGCGGCAGCTGGATCCGGAAGTATTTGTTGAACAGCCATCCGGCGATGCTGCCGACGACGATGCCGCCGAAGACGCCGGTTTCGATCGACTGGATGCCCATGATGGCCGTCGGCTTGTAGCCGAACACCGCGGCCATCACGCCCATCGTTGCCAGCAGCACCGCGTAGCCGACGACCGCGGCCAGCGCCGCGACGCCGTCGTTCTGCGTCACGCCAAGCGCGACGCCAATCGCGAAGATGAGGGCGAGGTTGCCGAAGATGGCGCCGCCCGACTGCGCCATCACGTCCGAGACGAGCGGCGGCAGCCAGGTGAAGTGGGCGCTGCCGATGCCGAGCAGCAGCCCCGCAACCGGCAGCACCGACACCGGCAGCATCAGCGACTTGCCGGTCTTCTGCAGCAGCGCGAGCGCGGCGTTCTCGCGGGTCATGACGGCGCGTTCAGCGGCACCAGCGCGCGCACGTCCGCCGCGGTCGCGCACTCGAGCGCGGCCCGAGCGAGCGCGCGGCACTCCTCCAGGCGCAGCCGGCGGATCTGTGCCTTGAGGGCAGGAATGGCGGGCACGCTCACGCTCAATTCATCGACGCCGAGGCCGACCAGCAGCGGCACCGCCTGCGGATCGCCGGCGATGCCGCCGCACACGCCGGTCCAGCGGCCGTGTTTGCGTGCGGCGCACGACCGTTTGCTCGATCAGACGCAAGACGGCGGGCGACAACCCGTCCACCTGCGGCGCGAGCCGGGGATGACCGCGATCCATCGCCAGCGTGTACTGGGTGAGGTCGTTGGTGCCGATCGAAAAGAAGTCCACCTCGCTCGCGAACTGTTCGGCGAGCAGCGCCGCCGACGGCACCTCGACCATGATGCCGGCCTCGATGCGGGGCGCGTCGAGACGCTGCCGCTCCTCTTCGAGGATGGCACGCGCCGTTCGCCACTCGTCCAGCGTCGCAATCATCGGGAACATCACCGCCACGCTGCCGTCGCGGGCCGCGCCAAGGATGGCGCGCAGCTGCGTGCGGAGCAGCTCCGGACGGTTCAGCATCACGCGGATGCCGCGCTCGCCGAGAAACGGGTTGTCCTCGCGCGGCAGCGGCAGATACGGCAGCGGCTTGTCGCCGCCGACGTCGAGCGTCCGCACGACCAGCCGGCGTCCGGGCCCCAGCGCGCGCGCCACGTCGCGGTAGACGGCGTGCTGCTCCTCCTCGGTCGGAGCGGTCGTCCGGTGCAGGAACAGGAACTCCGATCGCAGCAGGCCGACCGCCTCGGCACCGAGCGCGATGCCCTGCTGCGCGTCGGCCAGCCCGCCGATGTTCGCCGCCACCTCGACGCGGTGGCCGTCGAGCGTCGTCGCCGGCTCGTGCGCCCGCGCCTGATCGGCGTTGCGCTCGCGCGCCTGATCTTCCTGGAGCTGGTGGATGCGGGCGATGTCGGCAGTCGACGGGTTCAGGCGCAGCGTGCCCCTGGTGCCGTCGAGGATCACCGGCGTGCCCTTCGCGAGATCGAGCGCGCGCGGATCGATCCCGGCGACCAGCGGAATCTCGAGCGACCGCGCGAGAATCGCCACGTGCGACGACGTGCCACCCGTCGTCGTGCACAGTCCGAGCACGTTCGCGCGATTCAACGACGCCGTGTCCGAGGGCGTGAGCTCCTCCGCCACCAGGATCGTGTCGGCCTCGTAGGTGACCGGCTCGACCTCGACGCCGGTCAGTTTCTGCAGCACGCGCCGTCCGACATCGCGCAGGTCGTTCGCGCGCGCGGCGAGCAGCTCGTTCTTCAGGCTCGCCAGCCGATCCGCGTGGCGCGTGAACGCAGCCTGCCAGCCGAATGCCGCGCTCTTGCCGTGCGACAACGCGTCGCCGGCAATCTCCAGCAGATCCGGATCGTCGAGCAGCTCTCGCTGCGCGGCGAAGATGGCGGCCTTTCCTCCCGCCCCTTCCTGCCGGAGCCTCGCCTGCAGCGCGTCGAGCTCCGCCTTGGCCTGCTCGAGCGCCGCGTCGAGCGCCTGCCGCTCGAGCCGGGCGTCATTGGCGTTCTCGACGACGCGAAGCTGCTCGTGCCGCACCTGCAGCACATTGCCAACCGCGACACCGGGCGAGGCGGCAACGCCGACGAGCACGTTCGGATCCTCCGACCGCGCCGTCCGTGCGACGCCGGCCGGAGCGGCGCCGGCGTCGTCTCCGGGCGCGCTGGCGTCCTCGCCCAGGCCGTCGAGGACCAGCTGCGACAGTGCGCGCACGGCCTCGTTCGCATCCGCGCCCGACGCGACAATCTCGATGCGATCGCCGCGGGCAATCTCGAGGCCCATGATGCCGACGACGCTCCGCGCGTTCACCTCGTCGTCGCGACGCCGCAGCCGGACGTCGGCCGTGAACTGCTTCGCACGGCTGGCGAGGACCGCAGCGGGACGCGCGTGCAGGCCCGATCGATTGACGATCTCCGAGCGGCCCTGAGCTGATCGTCTCGAGTGCGGGACGTGCAGCGGCGACGGCGCCATCGCCGTTCAGCGTGACGTCCAGGATCGTGTCCGCGCCGGCGGTCACCGAACCGGACGCGGCGTGCATCGCCGCGACCCGCTCGGGCGACGTAATCACGATCTGCGTCATCAGGCTGCGGGCGTGCGTCGCGACGTAGTCGGGATCGAAGTCGATCAGGGCGTCGCCGGTGCGCACCGCGTCGCCGGCCTTCACCCGCGCGGTGAAGCCGCGGCCCTTGAGCTGTACGGTGTCGAGGCCGATGTGGATCAGGATCTCGACGCCGTGGCTCGACGCGAGCGTCACCGCGTGCGCAGCCGAATGGATCTGGACGACGCGGCCGTCGCACGGCGCCACGAGCGAGGCGCTGACCGGATCGATCGACACGCCGTCGCCCACCATCTTCTGTGCAAAGACGGGATCGGGCACCTCGCCGAGCGGGACGACGACGCCGGACAACGGCGCCTTCAACGTCAGCCGCGACGGCTCGCTCACGTCAGCGCATCCCCGCGCGCGGCGGCGGCAGGACAGGTATCATGCGATCGATCATGCGCGCGGATTTCATCGACGACGCGAGCCCTGCTCCGCAGCGTCATCTGCGCCCTTGCGCTCGCGTGCGCGACCCAGTACGACGCGCCGGTCCGCCTCAGGGCGGACACTGCGTACGCGCAGGGCCTCCCCGACGAGGCGCATGCTTCAGCGGCTCCGCGAGTACATCAAGAAGAGCTGGACGACGCTGTCGCGCTCGAACCGCGACCTTCCCCGTGCGCTTCCCGATCCGAAGATGCCGCGAAAGCCCGGCGAGCCGCTGGCTGCTCTACGTCGCGCCGGACGAATCGCGTCCGCGCGTCCAGGCCGAGCTGCAAGGAGTGCTCGACGCCGCCGCGATGGGGCAGATCGAGATCCGCACGCTGCCGCGCGATCTGCTGTCGATCCGCGAACATGGCCTGCTCTACCTGCCGCGTCCGTACGTCGTGCCGGGCGGCCGCTTCAACGAGATGTACGGGTGGGACAGCTACTTCATCCAGGTCGGGCTGCTGCGCGACGGCGAACTGGAGCTCGCGCGCGACATGGTCGACAACTTCGTCTACGAGATCCTGCACTACGGCACGATCCTCAACGCGAACCGCACCTATTTTCTGTCGCGCTCGCAGCCGCCATTCCTGACCCGGATGATCCTGGGCGTCTACGAGCAGACCGGCGACCAGGCCTGGCTGCGACGCACCGTGCCAGCGATCGAACGATACTACCAGTTCTGGAGCACCGAGCCGCACGCGATCCCCGACGTCGGCCTGTCGCGCTACTTCGATCGCGGAACGGGTCCGGCGCCGGAGGTCCTGAGCCGACGAGAAGGACGAGAACGGCCGGACGCACTACGACCGGGCGCGGGACTACTACCGGACCCACGAGGTGACCGACTACGACGAGTCGCTCTACTACGACAGCGCGCGGGACCGCCTGACCGACCTCTTCTACAAGGGCGACCGGTCGATGCGCGAGTCGGGCTTCGATCCCTCGAACCGCTTCGGCGCCTTGAACGTGGACGTCATCCACTACGCGCCGGTCTGCCTGAACACGCTGCTCTATCAGCATGGAAGAGGACGCGGCGCGGATCATGGAGACGCTCGGCGACGCCGCGGCGGCCGGCGTCTGGCGCGGCCGTGCCGCATCGAGGCGCGATCTGATCAACCGGTTGCTGTGGGACGAGGCGGCCGGGCTCTACTACGACTACAACTTCCGGACGCGGCGGCTGCGCCGCTACGATTTTGCGACGACCTTCTACCCGCTGTGGGCGGGGATCGCGTCGCCGGCGCAGGCGGCGCGCGTGCGCGCGAACCTGGCGAAGTTCGAGGCGCCCGGCGGCCTGCTCACGAGCACGACGGTCGACCGGCAACCAGTGGGACGCGCCGTTCGGCTGGGCGCCGCTGCAGATGATCGCCGTCGCCGGCCTCCGGCGTTACGGCTTCCACGAGGACGCCGATCGGCTGGCGGCGAAGTTCGTGTCGCTGGTGGCGAAGGAATTCGACGAGCACGGCACCATCGTCGAGAAGTACGACGTGCGGCGGCGCGAGTCGGACGTCGCCGCCGACATCAGGTTCGGGTACAGCGCGAACCAGATCGGATTCGGCTGGACCAACGGCGCAGTGCTCGATCTGCTGGCCGGCATGCGGCCGACCGCGCGCGGCGCGGCCGAGCGCGTGCGCAGCCGCTAAAGGCTGCCCTACGAGCTGTCCACCTTCATCGCTCAGAACTGAATCTTCAGCGCGAACTGGAAGTTCCGCATCGGATCGGCTGCCGCCGAACGGCGGTGCCGTTGATCCGGCCGGCATTGGTGTTCGGGTTCCCCGGCACGCCGACCTCCGAATCAGGATTCGCGAGGTTGACGTTGTTGAACAGGTTGACTGCCTCGATGCGCGCCTCGAGCCGCCGCACGCCGCCGAGGCTGAAATGCTTGAAGAGCGACGCGTCGACGCGCCAGTAGCCCGGCCCGCGCAGCGCGTTGCGCTCCATCGTGCCGAAGGTGCCGCGGGCCGGACGCTCGAAGGCGCTCCCGGACGAGCCGATCGGCGTCGCGTTGAACCACTGCTCTTCGGTCTTCGGCCCATCGGGATCGCCGATCGAGATTCGGGCGGTTGTTGCCGCCGGTGTCGCGATCGGCGCCCGCATCGCGGTACGTCACCTGGAACGGCAGGCCGCTGTAGATGAACGTGTTGGTGTTCGCCTGCCAGCCGCCGACGATCGCGTCCACCACCGGTGAGACGTTCGTCCCGTAGCGGCGCTCGCGGCCGAAGGGCAGCTCCGCCACCAGCGACAACGTGAAGTTGTGCGTGCGATCCCAATCGGCCGGGCCGCGGTTCATCTCCGAGTCGAAGAAGAAGTAGTCGGGGTTGTCCTGGATCGCGCGCTGCAGCGTGTAGCTCGCCAGCACCGAGTAGCCGCCCGAGAAGCGCTTGGTGAACCTGGTCTGCAGCGAGTCGTAGGCGTTGGTGGCGCAGTTGCAGAAGTAATCGATGCCCTGCGTCCAGCCGAAGGCGCCGCCGAACCCGGAGCGTGTTCGGCACGTTGCCGGCGAAGAACGGCCGGCGCTGATCGGTCGACACGGTCGGGAAGCCGGTCAGGATCGCCTGGTTGACGTTGGTGGCCGGGCCGTCGCCCGCGAACACGTTGCCGCCGCGGTTGCCGACGTATCCCGCCTCGACCGAGATCGTCTCCGTCAACTGGTGCTGCACCATGACGTTGAACGCGTCGACGTGCGGCGGCCGCTGCTTGTCCGGCAGCGCGCGCGCGAACACGCCGTCCGGCAGCGCGAACTGGCCGCTCGCCGGAACCGCCGGGAACACGCGGCGCCGGCGCGGCCCTGCGCGAGGTTGAACACGCTGTCGAAGTTGTTGCGGCGCGTTCAGCTCCTGCACCGACAGCACCGGCAGGTTCTGGGTGACGCTGTGGCCGAACAGCGATCCGAAGACGCCGATGTCGTAGCTTCTGCCGTAGCCGGCGCGGAGGACCGTCTTCTCGGTGAGCTGGTAGGTCGCGCCGAGGCGAGGCGCCCAGTTGAACGTGTTCTCGACGTTGCCGTTCAATCCGATGTCGCCCACGCCGGCGACGTTGATCAGGCCGGTCGCGAGATCGAGAAACCCGCCGTTGCCCGGCTTCGTTGACCGTCTGCGGGTTGATGACGTCGAGGCGCAGGCCGTAGTTCAGCGTCAGCTTCGGCGTCGGCCGGAAGACATCCTGCGCGTAGTAGAAGTGCCGCCACTGCCGCTCGCGCGCGTCGGTGGTCGGGCTGACGTAGCGGGTGAACCGCGTCACGTCGCCGAGCATGAAGCTGGCGAGCGCGAGGCCGCCGCCCGCGGGTCCGCGCGTCCGATCGTTCTCGAAGTTCAGCTCGCCGGATCGGTGCCGGTCGCTCGGCACGCGCAGGTTGTAGGCGCGGCGCACGTCGATGCCGAACTTGATCGAGTGGTTGCCCATCAGCTTGGTGACGTTGCCGACCACCTGAAACTGCTGCTCGTCCTGGTCCAGCGGACAGTTGCAGCGGCCGACGCGGTCGCCGAGCCCCGATCCAAACGCCATGCGGCGGCTGTCGTTGTCGCCGCCGATGAAGAACGCCGGCAGCCCCGAGGCGAACGTGCTGTCCAGATTCAGTCCACGGATCCCCGCATCCGTCGCCGGCGTGGTGCCGAAGTCGGACGGGAGCACGTTGACGCGGTACTTGAACCAGCCGAACCGGAAATCGGCCAGCAGCGAGGACGACAGCGCGTGATCGACGCCGTAGGCAAGGCTCTGGTTGCGCGCATCGGAGATGCCGCCGAGGCTGACGAGCTCGTCGCCGCCGCCGGTGCCGAACACCTGCGGGCCATCGCGCAGGAAGTCGCCGAGGCTGTAGCGGCCGAACGTGTTCAGGCCGTCGCGCAGGCGTCCGTCGATGCGCACGTTGAAGGCGTTCGCGTCGAAGGTCTCCGATCCCGACGCGACGTAGTTGTCGATCGTGCCGTTCTCGCGTCCGGGCAGCGTTGGGCGCCGGAATCAGCCGCAGGACGGCCAGCGCCTGCGGTGACAGCCGGCCCTGAGGGATCTGGTTGTTCGCAAACTGCGTGCGCGACGCCGGCGCGCCGGTGGCGGGATCGAAAATCGCCACGCCGTAGGCGCTGAAATCGCCGCGGCGCGCCGCGTCGGTCGGCACCGTCGCCGAGCTGCGAGCCGCCGACCTTGCTGCGCGTCCCTTCGTAGTCGCCGAAGAAGAACCACCGGTTCTTCGCAATCGGTCCGCCCATCGATCCGCCGAACTGATTCTTCTTGGTCTCCGGCAGGAAGCGCCCCGTCAACGGGTCCGGTGCGAACTGCGTGAACGGATTGCGCGACTGGAACTTGTCGCTCTGGAAGAACTCGAAGGCGCTGCCGTGCATGGTGTTGGCGCCCGACTTGGTCTGCACCGACACGACCCCGGCCGTGGCCTGGCCGAACTCGGCGTCGTAGTTCTGCGAGGTGATCTTCGTTTCCCGGATCGACTCCAGCGTCGGGTTGATGACGATGATGCCGAGGATCGGATCGCGATTCTCGGTGCCGTCGAGCTGGTAGGTCGTGCCGCTGAAGTGCTGCCCGTTCACCATCGTCTGCGTCGAGCCCTGCGGGTTTTCGCTGGCGGCGTGCTGCCAGCCCAGCTGCTGCGTGCCCGGGCGTCAACAGGACGAACTTGGTGAAGTTGCGATCGAGCACCGGGAGATCGGTCAACTGGCGCGTGTCGAACGTCGTGGCCACGTCCGCGCGATCGGTGCGGAGCAGCGGCGAACCGCCCGTGACTTCGACCGTCTCGCTGAGCTCGCCGAGCGCGAGCGTGAAATCGACCGGCGTCTGCGTATCGACGCTGACGTTGACGCTGGAAACCCGCGCGCTGCTTGAAGCCCTGAAGCTCGGCGCGCACCTCGTAGGTGCCGGGGAGGAGACGGTCCTTGATGTACAACCCCGAGTCGTTCGTCACCACCGAATCGGTGGTGCCGCGCTCCACGCTGGTGACCGTGACCGTCACGCCAGGCAGACACCGCGCCCGTAGTTGTCTTTGACCGTTCCGCTGATGCTGCCGTACACGGCCTGTGCGTGCGCCGGGACGGCGCTCGAATGCAGCGCACAGACGACGAGCACGATGCATGTGCCGATGGACAGGTGAATCGAACGGCAGGTCGCGCGAACGAACGGCAGGGTCATGCGGCGCTCCTCGAGAATCCGGGAACCGCGGCGGAAAGGTGCTCGGATACTAGCGATGCGACTTTCACGAGTCAACACCGAAGGTTCGGTCGATGCGCAAAGAAAGTGGTTGCGACGCAGAAATCGACTCGCGATCGCGATTCATGGATCGCCGCTTGACGCGACCGTAGCCGCAGCCTACGCTCGCGTACCCGATGACGAGCGTCTCTCGACGCACAGCCGTGAGCCTTCGCCGATCTGCTGTGCTGGCTGGCGTTCTCTGTGTCGCGTTGTCGGTTCGGTCGAGTGGAGACGCCGGCGTCGATCACCACCGTGGACCGATTCCCGATCCGCTCAGATGGGTTCCACCTCGACCGTGCGACCCACAGCGGCGCGTTCTTCGACGTCGTCGGCAGGCGGTCGGCGCTGTTCGGGTACGAGAACCGCACGTTCGAAGCCTGGGTCTATCCGCTCAAAATCATCGACGACTTCGCGCTGTCGTTCCGGCTCGACGGCTACCCGCTCGACATCGACGGCCGCGACATCATGGCCTCGATTCAGGTCCGTCCCGACTCGACCACGCTCGTCTACGCGCACGCGGCGTTCACGGTCCGGCAGATCATGTTCGCGCCGATCGATCGAGCCCGGGATCGTCATCCTGCTCGAGGTCGACAGCGCGCTGCCACTGACCATCACCGCCTCGTTCCGGCCGCGGCTCCGGCTGATGTGGCCCGCGCCGTCGACGCTCGCCTGGGCTGTCCTGGGATGCCGACGCGCACCTCTACGCGATCAGCGACGAGACCGGCCGGTATGCCGGCGTCCTCGGCTCGCCCTCGGCGCGCGATGTGTCAGTGATGCCGTATCAGGAGGAACCGCGCGAGATCCCGAACCGCTTCGTCATCGAGGCCGCCGTCGACGCCCGCCGGCAGCATCGGATTCCAATCGTCGATCGCCGGCAGCGTCGAAGGCCGTGCGGCGGCTCGCGCGGCATACGACCAGATCCTCGGCTCGGTGCGGGCGCTGTACGAGCGCACCGCGGAGCACTACGAACGTCTCGATCGTGAAACCCTGGGCGTCGCCACGCCGGACCCCCGGCTCGACACGGCATTCCGGTGGGCCAAGGTCGGGATCGACAAAGGCCTGGCGACCAACCCGCTCGCTCGGCACCGGTCTGGTCGCCGGCTTTCGCACCTCGGGCGACAGCGAGCGGCCGGGCTTCGCCTGGTTCTTCGGCCGCGACGCGCTGTGGACGACGCTGGCAACGACTGCCGCCGGAGATTTCGCGACCACGCGGACAGCGCTCGACTTCCTGCGGCGCTATCAGCGCGCAGGACGGCAAGATTCCACACGAGATCTCGCAGTCGGCGTCGATCGTGCCGTGGTTCGATCAGTTTCCCTACGCGTGGGCCAGCGCCGATGCGACGCCGCTGTACGTGATCGCCCATGCACGACTACTGGCGGGCCAGCGGCGATCGCGCATTCCTCGACGCGTGCGTGGCCGTCGATTGTCAGCGCGTATCGCTTTTCGGCGGCCACCGACACCGACGGCAACGGCTTGATCGAGAACACGAACGTCGGACACGGCTGGGTGGAGGGCGGCGCGCTCTATCCGCCGCACGAGGAGATCTATCTGCAGGGACTGTGGGTGGCCGCGTCGCAAGGCATCGCCGAACTGGCGGGCGTGATGGGCGATGCCGCGCTCGCGTCCGCGGCACGCGCGGGCGCCGAGCGGACGCGCGCGGCGATCGAGTCCACCTACTGGCTGCCCGGCGCATCGCAGCTACGCGTTCGCGACCTCGCGGCCGCGCACCACGCCGCCGGTCGCGGAGCCCGGGCCGGAGCGCGAACGGCGGCAGCAGCGACTCAACGCGCTCGTCAACGCCCGGCTCGTCGACGAGGACACGGTGCTGCCCGCGGTGCCGATGTGGTGGCGCACGCTCGACCCGGCGCGCGCCGAGACTGCAGCTCGATCGCCTCGGCAGCGGCGCGATGGCCACCGACTGGGGCCACCGCATCCTCTCCGACCGGAGCGCGCTGTACGACCCGCTCTCGTACCACTACGGGTCGGTCTGGCCGCTGTTCACCGGTTGGGCGTCGATGGCCGCGTACCGCTACGGCCGCCCGCACATCGGCTATCAGGCGCTGATGGCCAACGCGCTGCTCACCGAACCCGGCGCGCTCGGGTACGTCACCGAGCTGCTGTCCGGCGACCTCAACGCCGCGTTCGGCCGCTCGTCGCATCACCAGGTCTGGTCGGAAGCGATGGTGGTGACGCCGCTCGTCCGCGGCCTGCTCGGGATCGAGCCGCTCGACGGCGGTACGCGGCTGCGCATCGCGCCGCAGCTGCCGGCGGACTGGGATCGCGTCAGCGTCCAGCGGATCGCCGCACAAGGTGGACGCGTCGACGTCGAGATCACGCGCGCCGCCGGTGTGCTGACGATCGCGACGGCCGGGCACGAGGCGCGCGGCCCCGTCGCTGGTCGTGTCGCCGGCGCTGCCGCTCGACGCCGAGATCGACCGCGTCATCGTCGACGGTCGCACGGCCAAGGCCGCCGTGACCCGGACCGGCGACGTGCAGTTCGCGGAGATCACGATCGTCGATCGCGCCGCGCGGCACGTCGTCGAATTCCGCTATCGCGGCGGCAGCGATGTTTACGTCCCGGCGCGTGCACCCGACCCGGGCGCCCGCAGCGAAGGCGTCCGCATCCTGCGCTCGCGCGCCGATGCACGCGCGTTGCGGCTGCTCGTCGAAGGGCGCGGCGGCCGCAGCTACGATCTCTTCCTGCGGACACCACGGCAGGCCGGCGCGGTCGAGGGGGCGACGCTCGTGCGCGAGGGGGGACGCGATCCGATCCTCCGCGTCGGGTTCGACGGACCGGACGGCGCATACGCGCGACGCGAAGTCGTCGTGAGTCTCCGGTAGTCAGCCTGATGCTACGATGGACGCCATCGGTTGAATCTGCCGGAGGCGTGTGAAATGTCCGACCAGGATGGGATTGCCAAGCGTGGGCGCTCGCTCGAAGACGAGTATTTCAGGAAGAAGGACCGCGAGCTGATCGAGAAGCTTCGCCGGGCCGCGGACGCGGAACAGGCCCGGAAGGAACTTGGCCGCAAGGCCGGGCTCGACGACCCGCAGCTCGTTCAGGAGCTCCAGGCTCTGGGATTCACGCCCGATACCGTCAACCTGCTGCCGCTCGTGCCGATCGTTCAGATGGCGTGGGCCGAAGGGGGCATCACAAAACCGGAGCGCGAGCTGATCGTCCGCCTCGCAAAGAACCGCGGCATCGAGCCGGGAAGCGCCGCCGACGCGCAGCTGACCGAGTGGTTGAACAACCGGCCTTCGGAAGACGTCTTCGCGCGCGCCACGCGTCTCATCCGGGCGATGCTCGATGCGGGTTCTGAACAAACGGCCGATCTGAACGCTGACGATCTGGTCAAGTATTGCGAGGAGATCGCGTCCGCGTCGGGCGGCATCCTCGGGATTGGCCGCATCTCGGCCGAAGAACGGGCGCTGCTCACCAGCCTTGCCGCCGACTTGAACGCGCGCCGCACCTGATCAGGGCGCCGGGGCCGAACCCTCGCGGATCTTCACGACGCGGCGCCCCTGCACGTCACGCAGCACGTCGACCGTCCCGGTGGGCCACCGCACCTCGATCGCGGTCGGCGGCGGCGCGCGCGCCGAGCCCGTAGTGCAGCCGCAGGTCGTTGTGCGAGTAGTAGCTGGCCTGGCTGAGGACGACCTGCGCCTGCGTCCGGCCGCCGGCCGTGACCAGCACGGTCGCGCCCAGGCCGTCGCGACTCGAGGCTCGCGCCTTCGAGCTCGATCGTGATCCAGCCGTTCGAGCCGCGTGTAGTCGTTGCGCAGCAGCGACGGCGGCTCGTTCATGTTCATCACCAGCACGTCGACGTCGCCGTCGTTGTCGACATCACCAAAGGCGGCGCCGCGGCTCGATCGGGGCGTGGTCGCGCCGGCGCCGCTCGCCGCCGACACGTCGGCGAACCGCCTGCCGCCGAGATTGCGAAAGACGATGCGCGGCCCGCGATGCGGGTACTGCGGCAGCTGCCGTTCCACTTCCGGGTAGACGTTGCCGGTCACGTACAGGATGTCGGGCCGGCCGTCGTTGTCGAGATCGGGCAGGCCCGCGCCCCACTCGACATGGCGGTTCTGAACGCCGAGTCCGGCCAGCATCGCCACGTCCTCGAACAGTCCCTTGCCCAGGCCGCGATAGAGCGCGGGGATGTCGTCGGCAAAATGTGTCTTGAGCAGATCGAGCCGCCCATCGGCGTTGACGTCGCCGACGGCCAGGCCCATGCCCGCCTGCGGGCTCCCCTGCTCGTTGTACGCGGCGCCGCTTTCGAGCGCCACGTCCGAAAAGGTGCCGTCGCGGTTATTGCGGTAGAGGATCGCCGCGGTGGAATCGGACGCGACGTAGATATCGAGCCAGCCGTCGCCGTCGAGATCGGCCGCCGACCGCGGTCATCGGGTAGCGGCCGGTCACGCGCGCGACGCCGGACGCAACCGACACGTCCTCGAACGCGCCGTTGCCGCGATTCGTGAAGAGCAGGTTGGTGTCGGTCGGCAGCCCCTTGGGGCCGCAGTTGACCGGCACGCCTTTCCACAGGCAGTTCGGCCCCTTCCCTGGTTCGTCGGCCGCGTCGAGATCGAACCGCAGGTAGTTGGACACGAACAGATCGAGCCGGCCGTCGCGGTCGTAGTCGATGAAGGTGCAGCCCGATCCCCAGCGCACGCCCGGTCGCGCCCAGGCCGGCGGCAGCGGTGACGTCCTGGAACCGCGCGCCGCGATCGTTGCGGTAGAGCACGTTTCGGCCGTAGTAGGTGAGGAACAGATCCGGCCACCCGTCGTTGTCGTAGTCGCCGGCGCAGACGCCCGACGCCCACCCGGTCCGGCGGAGCCCGAGCTCGATCGGTCACGTCCACGAACGTGCCGTCGCGCCGGTTGCGGTACAGGCGATTGGTCGGCGCCGCGCCGGCGCGGAACGACGCGTCGCGCCGCTCGCCGTCAGCGAGGCGCGTGCCGCTCAGCACGAGCGCGTCGAGCCAGCCGTCGCGGTCGTAGTCGATGAGCGCGACGCCGGCGCCATTGGTCTCGATGATGAAGCGTTTCCGATCGACGCCGCCGTAGATCGACGGATGACGTGAGACCTGCCGCGCGGCGATGTCCGTCAATTGCACCGGCCAGGACTCGTCGGCGCCGTGGCGCGCTGACGAATGCGGCCAGAAGGACGAGCCCGATGCACGGCCGCCGACGCCTGCACGACAGCGCGACACCACCCGATGATCGTTCATCGACCGGGCTGCCCCTGGAGCTTTTCGGCGATCGCGAATTCCGCCTTCGCTTCCTCCTGGCGTCCGGTCTGCTGCAGCAGCTGCGCGAGCAGGTAGTGGGCGGCGCGGTTGTTCGGGTCGTACTGGATGGCGCGCCGCAGCATGCCCTCGGCGGTCGCCGGCTGGCCCTGTTTCAGGTAGGCGCGGCCGAGCAGGATGTACGGGGCGCTGTAGAACGGGTTGATCCAGAGCGATCGCTGCAGCATCGCGATCGCCTGATCCCACTTCGCCTTCGCGGACCAGGACGTCGCCAAGCTGGTTCCACGCCATCGCGTTCCCCGGGTTGACGTCGAGCTCGCCGCGCGTCCACTCGGCGCTTTCGTCGAGGCGGCCGCGAAACAGCGCCATCTGGCCGAGCAGGAAGCGCGCCTGCGGCAGGCGCGGGTTCTTCTCGAGCGCCGCTTTCAACTCCGCGTCCGCTGCCTCGTCGAGGTTGACGCGGATCAGCATCTGCGCCGTCATCAGGTGCGCGGCGGCGTCCTCGGGCGCGACGCCGAAACGTGACCGCCAGCGCGCCGCGCGCGGCGTCGGTCTTTCCGGTCTGCAGGTAGGCGAGGCCGAGGAAGTAGTGCAGCTCGATGTTGTCGCGCGCCCACGTCCGTGTCGCCTCGAGGTACGGAATCGCTTCGGCGCAGCCGCCCGGCGCCGTAGAGCGCCAGGCCGAGCACCTGCTCCGCTTCGCGGCGCTCCAGCGAGCCCGGCGTCGAGCCGCGTCACGATCGGCGTCAGCGTCTCGATCGCCTTGGCATGATCGTCGGCGTGGTACAGCGCCAGCCCTCGAGATAGGCGACGATCGGCGCCGCCGCATCGAACTGCCGGCAGCCGCTCCCGCGCCTGCGCGATCTGTCCCGACTGAATCACTGCGCGGATCGAGGCCACGGTGGCGGCGTCGGGGACGCGCGCCTGCGCGGCTGACCAGGGCGATCGCGCACGAGCTACGAAGTGATGGCGACGGCACACGACGACGGGAAGACAACGCGGCCTGTCGAGATCGTCTCTATTCTTTGGCCGTCTTCGGCGCCCCATCTCCCTTTCCCTCAACCAGCGTGACGATCTTTCGAATCGGCACTTCGTTCCACACTTCCTCGTTGCCATTCGGCCATCGCACTTCGACGCGGTCGATGCCGGACGCGCCGCCGAGGCCCGGCGTGCACGCGCAGATCGTTCTGCGAGTAGTAGCTGCCGCCGCCTCGCACCTCGCGCACGAACGTCACGCCGCCGGCGACGATGCGGACGCGTGCGCCGATGGCGCTGCGGTTCGATTTCGAGCCGACCAGCTTCGAGCTCGGTCCACGCCCCGCCGGCGCGGCGACGTCCAGCCGGTACAGGTTCGGCGTGTCGTTCACGTTGTTGACCGCGACGTCGACGTCGCCGTCGTTGTCGAAGTCGCCGAACGCCGCGCCGCGGCCGGCGCGCGGCGTCGTCAGCGGCGCCCCGAGCCGTTCGGTCACGTCCTCGAACCGGCCGTTGCGCAGATTGCGATACAGCACCTTGCGCTGACGGTAGCCCGCTTCGCTGCGGATCTGCTCCACCTCCGGATAGACGTGGCCGTTCACGAGGAACAGGTCGAGCCAGCCGTCGATGATCGACGTCGAGGAAGCCGACGCCCCACCCGAGCCATCTGGTGTTGATGCCGACGCCGCTCGCAAACGTCCGATCCTCGCAGAGCCCGTCGCCGGTGTTGGCGTACAGCGTCGACGTGTCGCCCGCGAAGTTGGTCTTGAAGATGTCGGTCGTGCCGTTGCGATCGTAGTCGCCGATGGCGAGGCCCATGCCGGCCTGCGGTTTCCCGTCCTGGCTGTAGGCGCAGCCCGCACGAACCGCGACGTCCTCGAACGTGCCGTCGTGGCGGTTGCGATACAGCGTGCTCGGGTTCGAGTCGTTGGCGACGTAGACATCCGTCCACCCATCGTCGTCGAAGTCGAGCGTGCTGACGCCGAGGCCGTAGGTGCCCGACGCGCGCGTGATGCCCGGCGGCCTCGGAAATGTCGGCGAAGGTGCCGCGGCCGGTATTCCGGTACAGCACGTTCTTCCCGCCGGTCAGCCCGGGCGGACCGCAGGCGACCGGAATGCCCTTGTACCGGCAGAGCCCCGACTCGGGGACGGGAGCAGTCTTCAGATCGAAGTCGATGTAGTTGGCGGCGAAGAGATCGAGCAGGCCGTCGCGGTCGGCATCGAAGAATGCGCAGCCGGCGCCCCAGCGTGTCTTCGTGACCAGCCCGGCACGGTCGGTGACGTCCTCGAATGTCCCGTTGCCGCGATTGCGGAACAGGCGGTTCTGGCCCCAGAGCGTGACGTAGAGATCGTCGAAGCCGTCGTTGTCGTAGTCGCCGGCGCACGCGCCCTGCCCCCACCCGGCAATCGCCAGGCCGGCGCGCGCCGTCACATCTTCGAATGTCCCGTTGCCGCGATTGCGATACAGGTGGCTCGTCGGCTCCTTGCCGCGCGGAAACCCTTCCAGCGTCGTGCCGTTGACGAAAAACAGATCGAGCCAGCCGTCGTTGTCGTAGTCGAACGTGGCCACGCCGCAGCCGGTCGTCTCGAGCAGGAATTTGTTGGTGCGTCTGACCGCCGTAGACGGTGGGCGCGGTCAGCCCCGCCTCCCGCGCCACGTCCGCGAACGAGAAGCCAAGCGGCGCCGGCGCCTGCGACGAGGCGATCGCGGCGATGCCGGCGAGGATGCAAGAGGACGCGAGTCCTCATCACGGATCCCGGAACCTGAGGTGCGGGGCAAGGCGGCGCGCCTCGAGCAGGTGCGTCCGCGCCGCGTCCGGCCGGCCCAGCGCGGGTGAACGCCTTCGCGAGCTCGTAGTGGGCTTCGAAGTTCTCCGGCGCGAGCGCCACGGCGCGCTCGAACTGCTCGACCGCACCGGCTGACATCGCCGCTCGCGGCGCGCGCGCGGCCGACGCCGACGGCGAAGGTCGAGGCCTGAACGTCGGCCTTCTTCTGGTTCAATCGGCGCGGCTTCGTCGAACGCCGCCGCGGCCCCGGCGGCATCGCCGCGCCGCTGCAGGAGCCGGCCGAGGCTGAGGTGCGCCTCGGCGGAGGAAGGACGCAGCCGAATCACCTGCCGGAACTCCGACAGCGCCGCCTCGCTCTCGCCGGCCTGCTGGAGAACCGTCCCGAGCATGAAGTGCGCGTCATCGTAGTCGGCCCGCCGCGCGATCGCCTGCCTGAACATGTCGATCGCTTCCTGCGGCCGACCGGTCTGCCACAACACGACGCCCAGCGTGAACGGCGCCTCCGCCAGCGCGCCGCCGAGGTCGACGGCGCGGCGCAGCGCCGCTTCTGCGCCCGTGAAGTCGTCGTTCTGCTTCAGCGCCACGCCGAGGTTGTAGAACGCCTCGGCGTTGCGCGGGTCGCGGGCGGTCAGTTCCCTCAGCACCGACCACCGCGCCCGCCAGATCGCCGCGATTCATCAGCGTCGTCCCGAGGTTCAAGCGGCCGGCATGGAAATCGGGATGGGCCGCCACCAGCGCGCGGAATGTCTCGGTCGCCGCCTCTCCGTCGCCACGCTGCGCGAGCGCCAGGCCGAGACTGTTGCGCGCTTCGCGTGAGGCGGGATCGAGGGCGACCGCGCGGCGAAGCTGCTCGATCGCGCCGGCCGCATCGCCCGCGTCCTTGAGCGCGATGCCCAGCTGCAGGGCCGACGCGGGAATCGAGCCGTTCAGCCGGACTGAGGTTTCGAGCTCGTCGATGGCCGCGAGCAGGTCGCCGCGCTTCTTCAGCGCCAGGCCGAGGTAGTAGTGGGCCTCCGCGTGGTCGGGCTGGAGCCGGACGGCAGTCGCCAACGCCTCGAGCGCGCGGGCGTTGTCGCCGGTCCACCAGAGCGTGGCGCCGAGATGGTAGTGCGCGTCGAAGAGCTTCGGATCGCATTCGCGCGCGCGTTCGAACTCGGCGATCGCGTCAGCGGTGCGGCCCTGAAGCCCGTAGACAAAGCCGAGCCGATCGTGCGCGACCGCCAGGCGGGGGTCGAGGCGGATCGCTTCGGTGTACGCCCGCGCCGCGGCGTCGAGGTCGCGCCGCGCTTCGTGCTCCGTTCCGAGCAGGTAGTGGCGGTGCGCCTCGCCCGCCGGGGCGTGCTCCTGGCCGGAAACGCCAGCGGCAAGCGCGAGCGCGACAGCCATCCCCGCGGCGTGCCGGAGCATAGGTCATTCTAGAACCGGTTTCACAACCTCCGTCAGGAAGCGCAGGCCTTCCGCCTTCGCTGAAGCTCCGGCGGACCGCCGAGGCCTTGGCGGAGGCTGGTCAGCCCTGCCAAATCGCCCGCCGCGAAAGCAGCCCTGAAGGGCTGCGCTACGAAGCGCGGCGGGCCTGCCCTGAGCGAGCGCAGCGAGTCGAAGGGCGTAGAATAGCGGCCATGAGGCATGCAATTTCGGCTTCCTGTGCTCTGCTGGCCGCGGCGGGCGTCGCGATCCTCGCGACTGCGACGGCGCCGCTCGACGCCCAGACGCGCGCGGCCGCGAAGCCTGCCGCCAAGGCGTGGACACAGGCGCGCACGCCCGACGGCCAGCCCGACCTGCAGGGCATCTGGACCAACGCCACGATCACGCCGTTCGAGCGGCCGGCGGCGCTCGCGGGCAAGGAGTTCCTCACCGAGCAGGAGGCGGCTCAGCTCGAGCAGCAGAACGCCGAGCGGCGCGACGCCAACGAAAACTCGCCGCGGCCAGGCGACGTCGGCAGCTACAACGAGTTCTGGTTCGACTCGGGGACGAGGGTGGTCGGCACGCGCCGCACCTCGCTCGTGATCGATCCGCCGGATGGCCGCGTCCCGCTCAAGCCGTCGGCGGAAGAGGCGCGCAACTTCAACCTGAAGAACGAAGATTCGTTCGAGTCGATGAGCCCGTGGGATCGCTGCATCACCCGCGGCCCGGGACGGATGTTTCCGGCCGGCTACAACAACGCCTACCAGATTGTGCAGACGCCCGGCTACGTGATGATCGCGCACGAGATGATCCACGAAGCGCGGCTCATCCCGGTCGACGGCCGCCCGCATCTCGACAAGGACATCAAGATGTGGACCGGCGATCCGCGCGGGCGCTGGGACGGCAAGACGCTGGTCGTCGAAACCACCAACTTCAACGGCCTTGGCTGGATCGCGACCAATGCCGCCTCGGCGCGGATCAGGGGCGTGCCGCACAGCGACGCGCTGAAGCTGGTCGAGCGCTTCACGCGCGTCGACGCCGACACGATCAACTACGAGGTCACGATCGAGGATCCGAACGTCTACACGCGGCCGTGGACGGTCGCGATCCCGCTGACGCGCGACGACTCGTACCAGATCTTCGAGTACGCATGCCACGAGGGGAACCATGCGATCGAGAACGTGCTGAGCATGGCCAGAAACGCGGAGAAGCGGGCAGCACAATCAGAAAAGAAACAATAGTTTCGCCGGTTCTGCGGGTTCTGCGTTGATCGTCGTCACGCGGCGACAATCCGCGCCAGCGTCGCGCGATCGATGTTGCCGCCGCTCATCACGCAGACGACGCGCTTGCCCGCGAGCCGATCGCGCAGCTTCATCGCCGCCATCAGCGCCGCCGCGCCCGCCCCCTCCGCCAGGTTGTGCGTCGTCCGCAGCGCGAGCCGGATCCCTTCCGCCAGCTCGTCTTCGCTCAGCGTGACGATGTCGTTCAGCTCCTTCTGCAGGATCCCGAAGGTCAGATCGAAGGTGACGCGGGTCGCCATCCCTTCCGCGAACGTATCCGCCTTGTCGCCGACGACGCGCGACGGTCCCTTCCAGGAGCGCGTGAAGGCGTCGGCGCGCTCCGCCTGGACGCCGATGACCTGCGCGCGGCTGCCGAGCGCCGTGCGCACGAGGCAGCAGCCGCACGCGCCGCTGCCGCCGCCGATCGGCACGAGCACGGCGTCCACGTCGGGCATGTCCTCGAAAATCTCGAGCGCGTAGGTGCCGACGCCCGCCAGCAGCATCGGTTCGTTCGCCGAGTGGACGTAGCGGAGCCCGCGCTCCTGCACCAGCTGCTCGACGCGCTCCCGCGCCTCGTCGAAGTCGCGCCCGAACTCGAGCAGCTCGGCGCCGTAGCTGCGCATCGCCGCGTTCTTCTCCGGGTTGTTGCCGATCGGCGTGACGATCGTGCACGGCACCCGCTCACGCTGGCACGCGAGCGCAATCGACTGCCCGTGGTTGCCGGTGGTGGCGGTGATGACGCCGCGCCGTTCGGCCGCCGACAGGGTGCCGATGAGATTCAGGCCGCCGCGCACCTTGAACGCGCCGGTGGGGTTGTGGTTCTCGTGCTTGACCAGGATGTCGAGGCCGGTCTCGGCGGCGAGCAGCGGATGCCGCATCAGCGGCGTCCGGCGGATCACCGGCTGGACGCGTTCGCGGGCGGCATAGATGTCGTGGAGCGTCGGCGCGATTCATGAGCCTCCCGTGGTACTGGTTGCTGGTTGCTGGTTGCTGGTTGCTGGTTGCTAGATGCTAGATGTCACTTGCCCAGCGTGGCCACGAGCGGGACGATGACGATCGGGGCGATCGGTGATCAAGGCGTCGACGCCCCAGCCGAGCAGCCGCCGCGCGTCTTCTTCCTCATCGACGGTCCACACCTGCACGCCAAGCCCGGCGCGGTGCGCGTAGTCGACGAACCGCGGCGAGATGACGCGCGTCTGCCCCGAGCGCTCGGGCACCTGGAAGCCGGTGTAGCCGACGCGAGCGACCGGCCAGCGGCACCACGATCGATAGAGCCACCATCGGACCTCCTCGCGCGCGGCGCTCGTCGCAATCCGTGGCTCGATCGTTCGCGCGGCACTGCAGCACGCGCCAGCCGAACGAGCCGAGGCAGACGCGATCGACCGATCCAGCGCGCCGGATCACGTCGATCGTCGCCGCGGCGAGCTCCGCGCGATTGACCTTCATCTCGACGATGATCCGCACGCCGCTGTAGCGCGCGAGGACTTCGGCCAGCGATGGGCACCTCCGCGCGGCGCAGCTCATCCGCATTGCGCTCGGCGATCGGGCCGGCGAGCGTCGTCGTTCGATTCAGTGTCCGGTCGTGATGGACGACGACCACGCCGTCGCGCGACAGGTGGACATCGAGCTCGAGTCCGTCGGCGCCGAGCGCGAGCCCGTTGTCGAACGCCGCAATCGTATTCTCCGGCGCGAGCGCGCTGCCGCCGCGATGCGCGAACACGAGCGGCCGCGACGCTGCGAAGAACGGATGTCGCATCTGCTATAGAATCCATTCTATGGCGGCCATTGAGACCCTTGGCGATTTGCGGCAGTCTGGTTATCGTTCGCGGCCGGTGAAGCAGGAGATCCGCGACAATCTGGTCTGCAAGCTCAGAGCCGGTGAGACCTTGTTCCCCGGCATCATCGGCTACGACGAGACGGTCATCCCGCAGCTCGTGAACGCGGTGCTGTCGCGCCACAACTTCATCCTCCTCGGCCTGCGCGGGCAGGCGAAGAGCCGCATCCTGCGCGGCATGGTCGATCTGCTCGACGAGACGGATCCCGATCGTCCCCGGCTGCGAGATCCACGACGACCCGCTGGCGCCGCTCTGCGCCTCGTGCCGCGCCCGCGTCGCCGCCGAAGGCGACACCCTGCGCATCGGCTGGCTGCACCGCGAGGACCGCTACGTCGAGAAGCTCGCAACGCCGGACGTGACCATCGCCGACATGGTCGGCGACATCGATCCGATCAAGGCCGCGGCCGCCGGACTGAACCTCTCCGACGAGCTGACGATGCACTACGGCCTCTTGCCGCGCGCCAACCGCGGCATCTTCGCGATCAACGAGCTGCCCGATCTCGCCGGCAAGATCCAGGTCGGCCTGTTCAACATCCTGCAGGAAGGCGACGTCCAGATTAAGGGCTACCCGATCCGCCTCAAGCTCGACGTGATGCTGGTCTTCACCGCGAACCCCGAGGACTACACGGCGCGCGGCAAGATCATCACGCCGCTGAAGGATCGCATCGGCTCCGAGATCCGCACACACTACCCGACGACGCGCGGGCACGCGATGGCGATCACGAAGCAGGAGGCGTGGACCGAGCGTGCCGGCGCGCTGAAGGTGGAAATTCCCGATTACGTGCGCGAGGTCGTCGAGGAGATCGCCTTCCAGGCGCGCTCCGATCGCAAGGTGGACAAGCGGTCTGGCGTCAGCCAGCGCCTGCCGATCTCGACCCTCGAGCTCGTGCTGTCGAACGCCGAGCGCCGTGCGCTCGCCAACGGCGAGAACGTCGTCGTTCCCCGCGTCACCGACATCTATGCGGCGCTGCCCTCGATCACCGGCAAGTTCGAGCTCGAGTACGAGGGCGAGCTGCGCGGCGCCGAGCAGATCGCGCGCGACCTGATCCGCTCGGCGGTCGGCTCGGTCTTCACCGGCATCTTCGACGGCGTCGACACCCGCACGGTCATCGAATGGTTCGACCTCGGCGGCTCGCTGCCGCTGAGCGACAGCACGTCGGCCGACGAGGTGATCCAGCAGACGCGCGGCGTGCAGGGGCTGCGCGAGCTCGCGGCGCACGCCGGCCTGAAGCCGGGCGCGACAGCGCCGGCGGTCGCATCCGCCGTCGACTTCGTGCTCGAGGGCCTCTACGCGCAGAAGAAGATCAGCCGCACGGAAGAGCGAGGCTATGGCGCCGCCGAATCGGCGCCGCGGCGCAGCCAGCGGCGCGACGAGGTATCGCTCGACGAAGAGATCCGGATGCCCGGGAAAAAGAAGTATTACAACTAGGCAGTCGGGATGCTGGAGTTAGCACTGAGCGATTCGACATGAAATACCGTTACACGAAATTCACCGGCAGCGATCTCGACGACCTGGATCTCGAAGATCTGGTGTCGAAGCTCTCCGATCTGCTCCTCTCCAGCGGGTTCGGCAACCCGCACGGCATGGACGAGGAAGAGCGGACGATGCAGGCGCTGCACGATGCGATTCTGGAGGCGCTGTTCAACGGCGGCGTGCTGCCGGAGGAGACGATCGAGCGGCTGCTGGGCGACCCGGCGGACGGCGATCAGGCCGACGCACGGTCGAAGCTCGAGGAACTGATCCAGCAGATCATCGAGCGGATGACCGAGCAGGGCTACATCACCGCGCCGCCCGACCTGCAGGCGGAGCGCGAGCGGCGGCAGGGGCAGATCGGTCCCGGTCAGGGGCGCGACAACCAGGGGCAGGTCACCTTCGAGGTGACCGACAAGACGCTCGACTTCCTCGGCTACCGCGCGCTGCGCGATCTGCTCGGGTCGCTCGGCAAGAGCAGCTACGGCCGCCACGACACGCGCGAGCAGGCGACCGGCGTCGAGACGACCGGCGCGCCGAAGCCGTACGAGTTCGGCGACACGCTCAACCTCGACTCGGCGAGCACGCTGCTGAACGCCGTCCAGCGCGAGGCGCGGGAACGGCAGGAGCAGATCTCAGCGCTCGGCGATCAACTCTCGACGCTCGACGCCGAGCTCAGGACCGGCACGCCGGAGGGACGGCGTCGGATCCACGTCACCCATCAGGATCTGATGGTCGTGCAGGGCGAGTATCAGAGCTCGTGCGCGACGGTGCTGATGCTCGACTGCAGCCACAGCATGATCCTCTACGGCGAGGACCGCTTCACGCCGGCCAAGCGCGTCGCGCTCGCGCTCGCCCAGCTGATCAAGACGCAGTATCCCGGCGACGCGCTGAAGTGCGTGCTGTTCCACGATTCGGCCGAGGAAATCCCGCTCGCCGAGCTCGGCCGCGTCCGCGTCGGCCCGTACTACACCAACACCCGCGAAGGGCTGCGGCTGTCGCGGCGGATTCTCGACCGGCAGCGCAAGGACATGCGCCAGATCATCATGATCACCGACGGCAAACCGTCGGCGCTGACCCAGCCCGACGGCCGCATCTACAAGAACGCCTTCGGCCTCGACCCGTTCATCGTCGCCGAGACCTGCGCCGAGGTCGCCGCGTGCCGCAAGAGCGGCATCATGATCAACACCTTCATGCTCGCGCGCGACTACGACCTGGTCAGCTTCGTCCGCCGCGTCGCCGACATCTGCAAGGGCAAGGCGTACTTCACTACCCCGTACACCCTCGGCCAGTACGTCCTGATGGACTACATGGACAAGAAAACCAAGACGATTCACTGACCCGGGCCATGTCTAGATTTACTGCCGCTGTTCCCGCTGCCGAACGTCGTCCTGTTCCCGAACGTATTCCTGCCGCTGCACATCTTCGAGGCGCGCTACCGCGAGATGATCGCCGACGCGATCGCCAGCGACCGGATGATCGGCATGGTGCTGCTCCGCCCGGGCTGGGAGCGCGACTACGAGGGGCGGCCGGCGATCTACCCGGTCGGCTGCAGCGGCGTCGTCACGCACTTCGAGAAGCTGCCAGACGGCCGCTACAACATCGTGCTGCGCGGGCTCGACCGGTTCCGGATCGCCGAAGAGGATCACCAACTGCAGCTACCGGCGCGCGGTGGTCGAGCCGCTGCCCGAGCGCGGCGTCACCGAGGAGGATCGCGGAGTGATCCGCCGTCAGCGCTCGCGGCTGGAGACGCTGCTCTCGCCGGCGGCGGACAAGGCGGCCGGCATCGAGGCCGGGAAAGGCGTCGAGACTGTCGGACCGGACGATGCCGGCGTCGATGTCGGATGAGGATACGGTCAACGCCCTGGCGCAGTATCTCGACTTCGAACCGCTCGAGAAGCAGGCGCTGCTGGAGAAGCAGAGCCTGCGCGCCCGCGCCGAGTCGCTCGTCGAGCTGCTCGAGATGAAGATCATGATGGCGCGGACGCCAGGCATGTCCAACGTCGCGCACTGATTGCTTTCAGGGCGACAGCCAACGCTCTGCTTTCAGCAGCGTGTTGCTCACCACGAAGGACACAGAGGGCACGAGAGGACTCTCAGATCTCTCTTGCCGTCACTGTGAGCCCACGCTGCGATCGCCTTTCGAATCGGTAGTGTCCGCCTTCAGGCGGACCTCGCGAAGTCCGGCTGAAGCCGCGACACAAAGACCCAATTGGTGTCTTTGTGTCCTCTGTGTCCTTCGTGGTTGAGTACACGCCGCGAGTCAGCGAGTCGCCGATCAAAGAAAAAAGGGCGGGCGAGCAGGAACCTTCCTGCCCCCACCCGCCCTACCTGCCCCGCCCGCCCTCGTTAGAAGGCGACCTTGAACCCGAGCTGACCCTGACGCGACACGTACGCCGTGCCGCTGTTCTGGTTCGGCGTGCCGAACAGTGCGGTCGTCGCCGGCGCCGTGGCGCTCAGCGTCGTGTTGTAGCTGCCGAAGTTGCCGTGGTTGAAGAGGTTGAACACTTCCGCCACCAGCTGGATTCGCGATGAGCCCTTCAGCCGGATGTCCTTGGTCAGGTGGAAATCGACCTTGTGCAGCGGCAGCCCTTCGAGCGCGTTGCGCGGGATCACGTCGCCCGATTGAATGACCGCCGGGCCGTTCCAGCGATCGAGCACCGACGCCGGAATCGTGATCGCGCTGGTCGCTCCGCCGGCGGCCGTCAGGTTGAGGCGGTTCGTGCCTGGCTTGCCGAACGGCGCGGTCGCGATGCTGTTGTTGAAGCGGTTGCCCGAGCCGTAGAAGTAGGTGACGCTGGTGTTGAAGCCCCACGGCAGCTGCATCAGCCCCCACAGGCGAATGGTGTTGCGCTGGTAGTCGACCGACGTCGCCATCTCGCCGTCGAGATAGTCGAACGGGTTGTTCGCCGGCGCGTTGCCGTAGCCGACCACACCGTTGTCCTTCATCTCGAACATGTAGGTATGGGTGATGCCGGCCTGGAAGCGATTCTTCAGGCGGCGGGTCAGGCTGCTCGAAATCGCCGTCTGTTCGCGCATGCCGTCGGAGACGAACTGGAACACGCCGGCGTAGTTCGGGTTCGGACGCACCGGCACCGCGCCGGCCGCCTGGTTGTAGCCGGTTGCCGGGTTGTAGGCGAGGTTCGCGTCGATCGTCCGCGTGTCGCGGTATTCGTTCCAGTGCGTCAGGTCGACGTCGAAGCCGGTGACCGCGTTGAGCTGCTTCTGAAAGCCGATGCTGCTCTGCCAGGTGTAGGGGTTCTTGAAGTCGGTCGCGATCGTCCGCACGGTCTGCGCCGGCGTCCGGACCTGCCCCGAGAAGATCTGATCCGCGGTGACGCCGTTGGTCGGGTTGGTGATGAAGTCCGCCCGGCCGTCGTTGACGAAGGTCGCCGACACCAGCTGGCTGTAGAACTGCGGGCTGAAGGTCACGTTCGACACCGGCGACGCGAAGTAGAGCCCGGTCCCGCCGCGGATCACGAAGTCGTTGCCGCCGCCGACGTTATAGCTGAAGCCGGCGCGCGGGGCGATGTTCTTCCAGTCGCGGATGTCGGTCTTGTAGCCGTAGTCGGCGGTGCCCGCTTTTCGCGAATCGAAGTCCTGGGTGATGCCGCTGTTGACCAGGATGTCGTTGACGCGGATGTTCGGCGGCGACGCCATGTTCGGGTCGGCATCCCAGCGGACCCCGAGGTTGACGGTCAGATCCTGGCGGACGCGCCAGTTGTCGCCGATCCAGATCGCGTAGGTCGGGCGCGGCACGTCGATCGTCCAGTTGTCCTCGTTCTCGGTGAAGTTGACCTGGAAGTCGCGCGCGATCGGGTTCAGCGGCTGCAGGTTCCACCGCGACGCGTCGAGCGCCGCGTCCTGCGGCAGCACCGCGCCGAGGTTCGCCGGCGCGCTGTTGAAGGTGAAGAAGCCGGCGCGCTGGATGAACCACGGGCCGCCGTTGTGCACGTGGATGTACTCGCCGCCGATCTTGATGTCGTGCTTGTCCTTGTGGATGCTCAGGTCGGCGCGGCCGGTCCAGTTGTTCTGGTTCAGCGTCTGCGGGTAGTTATACGGCGCGCCGAAGGTGAGGCCGGGGACGCGGTACTCGACCACGCCCAGCAGTTCGTCCTGCGGCGCGTTGGTCCAGTGGAAGCCGTTGTAGCCGCCCTTCACTTCGAGGATGCGGTTGCCGCCCGCCATCACGCGCGACCAGGTGCCGAGCACGTTGGTGGCGTCCTTGGTCTGCACCGACGACGCCGACGGGTGGCCGCCGGCCGCGAGGACGACCGGATTCTCCCAGTCCCAGCGCGAGCCGCGCACCGACAGCCGGTTGTTCGTCGACAGCTGATCGTCGACGCGGCCGAGGAAGCTCTTCTGGCCGTTCTTGAACGGGATGCTGAAGCTCTGCGCCGGCAGCGACGACGGGTTCGAGAAGATCGTGCCCGGCTCGCGTTCGTATTCGTACGACGCGAAGTAGTGGATCTTGTCCTTGACGATCGGGCCGCCGAGCGTGCCGCCGATCTGCTGGTTCTGATACGGCAGCACCTTCTTGGCGACCAGATCGGCCGAGTTCAGCTTGTCGCTGCGGAAATAGCCGTAGGCGCTGCCGGCCAGCGTGTTCGAGCCGGACTTCGAGATCGCCTGGATCTCCATCCCGGCCGATCGTCCCTGCGTGATGTCGAACATCGTCGTCACGATCTGGAACTCGGCGATCGACTCGCGCGCTGAAGCGCGGCTGGCCGAAGCCCGAGCCGGCGACCTTCTGCGTGATCTGCTGGCCGTCGAGGTTGAGCTGCCAGTGATCGTCCATCGCGCCGGTGCCGACGCTGTTGCCGACGTCGTTGGCGGTCACGCCCTTCACCAGCTTGGAGAGCTCCATCCAGTTGCGCCCCTGCAGCGGCAACTGCTCCATCTGCCGGCGATCGACGTTGCCGGCGACCTGCGACGACGTGGTGTCGACCAGCGGCGATTCGCCGAGCACGGTCAGCGTCTCGCTCACCGTCGCCAGCTTCATCGTCAAGGGAATGGTGGCGTTCTGCCCGACCAGCAGCTCGACATCTTTCAGCGACGACGGTCGAGAAGCCGGAGAGCTCGGCCTGCACCGTGTAGTTGCCGGCCGGTACGTTGAGCAGCGCGATACTCGCCGCGTTCGTTGGTGACGGCGACAATCTGGCGGCCGCTGCCCTGATCGGTCGCGGTGACGCTGACGCCGGGCACATGGCCTTGGTCTCGTCGATGGCCGTCCCGATGATTGAGGCCTGCTGCGCCTGGGCGACGGAGCCCAGCAGCGATGCCAGAGCGACAAAGACCGCGATTCGTAACCTACTCACGGGGAACCCCCTTCTAAAAGTGCTGGCTACTGAGTGACGGACACGGGCCGGTTGAGGAGTTGATCCATCTCGAAGAGACGGCCGTTCGCGATCACGCGCCGCACCTTGTGCGCGTTCGCGATGTTGGCGAGCGGGTCGCCGTCGACGATCACGAGGTCGGCGAGCTTGCCGGCCTCGATCGTGCCGGCGTCGAGGCCAAGGGCGCGCGCCGGGTTCACCGTCGCCGCCTTCAGCGCCTCGAAGTTGGTCATGCCCGCCAGCGTGTAGGACTTCAGCTCGCCGTGCAGGTTGATCGGCGTTCGGCGTATCGGTGCCGGCGACGATGAGCCCGCCGGCGCGCATGATGTCGAGGACCATCTTGCCGCTGCCGCCGGCCGGATCGCCGCCGCCGCCGGCATTGCTCGCTGCCGGTTGCTGCGCGACCTGCGCCTGGATCCACGCCGGATACAGCTTGAAGCGCGGATCGTTCTTCAGCGTCGGGCTCCTCCGTGAACAGCGCCCGGGCGCCGCCGCCCGAGATCATCGGGCAGAGGATGCGCTGCGCTCTTGCCGAACAGCTGGACGACGTCCTCGTAGCTGCGCTGCAGCGTCGCGATCTTCGGCGAGTAGCCGCGGCGGCTGGTGGCGCCGGTGTGCTCGGTGTTGTCGGCGCCGACAAACGCCGCCGGGATAGATCTCGTGGCTTGCGACCGGCACGCCGATGCTGTGCGCGAACTCGACCATCCGCTTCTGCTGGAGATCGGGCAGCCGCACGTAGCTCTTGATCAGATCGTGCTGCAGCACCTTGGCGCGCTGCAGCTCCATCTCGAACTGCGCGACGCTCGAGATCGCGATGCCCATCTTGTAGTACACGCGCTGCCATTCCATCAGGTAGCCGGTGCCGTAGACGCGCGGGCCCGGACGGACGCCCGCTTCGTTCGCCTCGCGATCCTCGACCGCCTCGTAGGGCGTGTTGCCCGGGCTCCTGACGGTGGTGATGCCGAACGACAGCCACGCGCGCCCCTGCGCCTCGCCGTAGTCCTTCTGCAGGTGCGAGTGGAACTCGACCAGGCCGGGCATCACCGTGAGATTCGAGGCGTCGACGACCTGGCGCCCGTTGTGGTTCGCGGCGGCGTGCGGCACGACGCTGACGATCCTGTTGCCGTCGATGGTGATGTCGACGTTGGTGCGCGCCGCCGGGCTCTTCATGTCGACGAGCCTGCCGGCGTGGACGAGCGTGCGCGTCGTCGGCACCGCCGGCGTGTATTTGAGGTCGAGCGGGACGGTGCGCGACTCGCCGGTCTCGATGTCGACGATCCGCAGCGTGTCGAGCGACTGATAGAGGAGGTGCCGCGAATCGCCCGCCCAGCTCGGCGAGTGCGCGCTTTCCGTCGTCATGCGGCGCGGTCGCGCCAAGCGGCTCGCCGGTAGCGGCTGACCGGCCAGACGGCGAGGACGCCTTCGTAGATCGCGGCCATCTTCGTGCCGTCGGGCGACCAGACCGGGCCGCAGCCGCCGCGCGAGTCGATCGAGAGCGTCGGCACCGGCGCGTACCACTTGTCGGTATTCGGCGTCGCCCCAGTGGCCGACATCGTCAACACCTGGTTGGTGCCCTCGCGGAAGCGGCGCGTGAAGGGCGCGACCTCGGCGAGCGCGATCACGCTTGCCGTCGGGCGACCAGGTCGGCGTGCCCGGCTGCGGCGAGCGAGTCGTGGATCTTGGTAACCGTGCCGCTGGCCACGTCGAGGACCGACATCTGCGCGACCCGCCACATGCCGTCGACGTTGAAGAAGACGATGCGCTTGCCGTCAGGCGACCAGGTCGCGCCCTGCGGCTGCGTCGTGAGCGAGGTGACCTTGCGGCTCTGTCCGCCTTTCATGTCGCGGATCCAGAGCTGCAGATGATCGCTGTCCTTGTCCGACGAGTAGACCAGCTGCGAGCCGTCCGGCGACCACGCCGGATCGGTGTCGAGCGCCGGGTCCTTGGTGACGTTGACCGGCTTGCCGTCGACCGGCATCACGTAGATGTCGCCGACCGCTGCGAACGCGATCTGCTTGCCGTCGGGCGAGATCACCGGCCGCACGATGCCGAGCGACCTGGCGCGGCGTGGTCGACGTGAAGTCGCGCTTGCGATGCGCGTAGGCGCGTTTCGGCGCGCGTCACCTGCATCGTCGCCGCGAAGTCGATCGTCTGCGGCGCGGCGGCGCCGGCGCTGCGGCGGCGGATCTTGCCGTCCGACACGTACCAGTAATCGGTCGGCGACGCCCACGACGCGCGGAACGCGAACACATTCTCGCTGCCGGTCTGCGGCTGACCATCGATCTCGAAGCGGCTCGCGCCCGGCGCGGTGACGTGATAGACGATGCGGCCGTCTGGCCCCCACGACGGCGCGTCGACGCGCCCCTTCGCGGTCGAGACTTTGCGCTCGGTGCCGTCGGCGACGCTGACCGCCCACACCGACTGCCCCTCGTCGCGCGCCGAGGCGAAGGCGATCTCCTTGTCGTCGGGCGACCACGACGGCATGTAATCGTCCGACGGCGCCTTGGTCAGCTGGCGGAACTCGCCGGTGCGGATGTCGAGCGTCCAGATGTTGTAGTCGCTGCCGAGCGGGTTGCCGCGGTCGGACGAGAAGGCGACGCGCGTGCCGTCGTGCGACCAGGTCGGCTCGCGATCGTCGAAGGCGCCCCAGGTCAGCTTGCGCTGATTCGTTCCGTCGGGCGCGATCGACCAGAGGTCGTAGCCGCCGTCGCGGTACGCGAAGAAGGCGATCGACTTGCCGTCGGGCGCCCAGTTCGGCTGGCGCGCGTCGTTGTAGAGATCGGTGATGCGTTTCGCGGCGCCGCCGGCGGCCGGGATGGTCCAGATGCTGCCCTGCAGATCGACGGCGAGCGTGCGTCCGTCTGGAGAGACAGCAACGGACATCGACGTGCCTTCGTGGACCGTGACGTCGATCGCCGGCGTCTGGGCTGCTGGCGTGCCATTCAGAGAGGTGACCAGACCCAACACGCCGACCGCAAGGGCTCTACGCCGCATCCAACCGCCTCCAGGGAACTTTGCGCGTATTTTACGCGCTGGAGGCACCTACACCAGTCCTATTTGCCCATGGTGTCTTTATTTCGTCGCGGTTTCGAGACGCGATCCAAAACGCCGTTTGACCGCCGTGCTGGACGCGTCGTTCAGGAAGGGGGCCGTTGCTTCAGAGTCGGCGGGCGATCACATCGATGATGCGCTCGCCGTGAAAACGGCCGTTCTCGATGAAGATGGTGCCGGTGTCGACGCCGGCGACCGCGCCGCCTGCAACGAACAGTCCCGACACATTTGTCTCGAAAGTCTCTCGATCGTAGACCGGGCGCGGCACGATCGTTGAGCACGACGCCGGCGCGACAGAGCAAATCTGCGTCGGTCCGGTAACCCGTGAGCAGGTAGACGGCGTCGGCGGGGATTTCCTCTTCGACGCTCTGTTCGCCGGGCGTACACGCTTCGGCCGATTGGTTGGGTGGTTCGGTTGAATCGGTGCGAGCGTTCGATACAGCTGGCGCGCTTGCGTCATTTGGACCCGACCCGATCAGCTGACCGGTCGCACGCGATTTATCAGTCCGCACGATCACCGAGCCAGGACGAATCGCGGTGACGCACGCGTTGAACCGCGCGGCGACCGAGCCTTCCTTGATCCGGTTCTCGATGTCGGGACGAACCCAGTACTTGATCGTCGACTTCAGCGACGGCGCGCGGTGAACCATCGTGACGTGCGCGCCGGCGCGATACATCTCGAGCGCCGACTCGGCGGCGGAGTTTCCGCCGCCGACGATCACGACGCGCTGGCGATAGTGCGGGTGCGGCTCGCCGTAGTAGTGGTGCACGTGCGGCAGATCCTCGCCCGGCACGCCGAGCATGACCGGATGATCGTAGTAGCCGATCGCCATCACGACGTTGCGCGCATAGCGGGCCCGCTGCACACCGCGCGCCGATCGCGTGGTGACGACGAAGATCGGGCTCTCGTTCCTCTGTGTCTCGTCCCCACCTGCCCCATCTGCCCCCTCCGCCTCGCGCTCGATCGACTCGACCTTCTCCTCGTAAGCGATCTGCAGGTCGTAGGTGTCGACGACCTTGCGGTAGTACTTCAGCGCTTCGGCTCGCGTCGGCTTGTCGAACGGCGAGACGAACGGCAGCCCGCCGATCTCGAGCAGCTCGGGCGTCGTGAAGAACACCATCTGCGGCGGGAAGCGGTAGATCGAATTGACGAGCACGCCCTGCTCGAGCACGACGTAGTCGAGATTGCGCTGTTTCGCAGCGATCGCGGCCGAGAGACCCGAGGGACCGGCGCCGACGATGATCACGTCCCTGATCGACATATTCATTGATATTATCCCGGCCATGAAGAAGTTCTGCCTCTCCGTCTTCATCGTCGTTGCCGTGGTCGCCTTGCCGGCGCAGGGCAAGCGGTTCATCACCGAGAAGGATCTGCTCAAGTTCACGTGGATTGCCGATCCGCAGATCTCGCCCGATGGATCGACGGTGGTCTTCGTGCGCGTGACGGTGAACGAGAGGGACAATCGGTACGAGCACGTCGCTCTTCGCGGTGCCGTCGAGCGGCGGCGAGGCGCCAAGGCGGCTGACCGCCGGGGCCCGCGACACCGCGCCGCGGTGGGCGCCGGACGGCAAGCGGATCGCGTTCGTCCGCGCCAGCGAACGTGATGGGCGAACGCAGCCGGGACAGCTCTATCTGCTGTCGATGGAGGGTGGCGAGGCGCGGGCGCTCACCGAGCTGACTGCGGGCGCCGGCAACCCTGCGTGGTCGCCCGACGGAACGCGGCTCGCGTTCACGAGCGCGACCGAATACAAGGACCCGAAGGCGTCAACCGAGGCGAGGCCGGCGGGTGAGAAAAAGAGCGACGTGCAGGTGGTGACGCGCGCCGTCTACCGCGAGAATGGCAATCCCGGCTACGTCGACAACGAGCGCCGCACGCATATCTTCACCATTTCCGGCCTGGGGTCGGACGCCGCTCCGACCCCGTTTCCAAAAGTGCCTGCGCCGACGCAGCTGACCGATGGCGAATTCAGCGAGGGCGGCATCGAGTGGGCGCCGGACGGGTCGAAGATCTACTTCGTCTCGACGCGAGTGGCGGAGCCGTACTTCGAAGAGAAAGGCGCCGAGCTCTACGCGGTTCCGGCCGCCGGCGGCGCGATCGCAAAGATCGCCGCGATCGAAGGGGCGATCGGCAACGTCTCGGTGTCGCCTGACGGCTCGAAGATCGCGTTTGTCGGATCGTTGCGCGGCGTGCCGATCCGTTCGTACAGCCAGTCCGATCTCTGGGTGACCGAGCTCCGCACCCGGCAGCACGCCGAAGAACCTGACCGCCGACTACGACTTCGACATCGCCAGCGGCATCGGCGGCGATCAGGCGGCGCCGCGCGGGCAGAACCGCAAGCCGATCGTCTGGTCGAAGGATTGCGCTGCAGTCGGCTGGTCCTGTCGTCGTCGGCCGAGAAAGGCAGCTCGAACCTCAAGCGCGTCTCGATCGCCACCGGCAAGCTCGAGCCGCTGAGCACCGGCGAGCACGACGTCGTCGCCTTCAGCGCGGCGGGCGATGCCTCGAAGATCGCCGCGACCGTCTCGACGCAGAGCAATATCGGCGACATCTCGATTGTCGACGTCGCCGGATCGCGCCAGCCAAGCACGCTGGCGACGCAGATCACTCGCGTGAACGAAGAGCTGTTCAAGGACATCCAGCAGAGCACGCCCGAAGAGATCTGGTACAAGAGCTTCGACGGCAGGAATATCCAGGGCTGGATCCTCAAGCCGCCGGACTTCGACGCGTCGAAGAAGTACCCGCTGATTCTCGAGATCCACGGCGGCCCGCACTCGGCGTACGGCAACACCTACACGCACGAGTTCCAGTGGATGGCGGCGAAGGGCTACGTCGTGCTGTTCACCAACCCGCGCGGCAGCACGACCTACGGCCAGGATTTCGGCAACATCATCCAGTACCACTACCCGGGCGACGACTACAAGGACCTGATGGCCGGCGTCGACGAGGTCGCTGAAGCGGGGCTACGTCGACGCCAACCGGCTCGGCGTCACCGGCGGCAGCGGCGGCGGCCTGCTCACCAACTGGACGATCACGCAGACGCAGCGCTTCAAGGCCGCGGTCGCGCAGCGCGACATCGCCGACTGGTCACGGCTTCTGGTTCACGGCCGACTTCACGCTCTTCCAGCCGACCTGGTTCCGCAAGGCGCCGTGGGAGGATCCGCAGGACTTCGCCGCGCGCTCGCCGATCACGCACGTCGCGAAGGTGACGACGCCGCTGATGCTCGTCAACGGCGACACCGACTACCGCACGCCTGCGTCCGATGGCGGCGAGATGATGTTCCGCGCGCTCAAGTACCGGAAGATTCCCACCGTGATGGTGCGCTTCCCGCGCGAGAACCACGAGCTCTCGCGCTCGGGCGAGCCGTGGCACCGCGTCGAACGCCTGCGGCACATCGTCGGCTGGATGGACCAGTGGCTGCAGGGGAAGAAGAACGAGGCGTATACGCAGTAGAGACCTGCAAGGCTGGAAGGCGGATAAGGCTGAACGGGCTGGAAGGCTGAAGCTGGACACTAGGTTGTGCGAAGTCTTGCTCGCCCCTCGTCCGTCCTGCGCCACCGTTCGTCGGCTTTTCGATCGAACGCTCCCTCCACACCGGTAGCCTGGCTGTGGAGGAAGTTGTTCATGACCATCTTGCTGGCGTTCGTGCTCTCGTTGTTCTTCGCACCCCAGGAAGCGGAGCGGCCCCAGCGCTTCGACCATCTCGTTCGCGCTGATTTCTTCGCTGGCATCGCCGGCGACGACGCGCGGTTGAGCAAAGCGATCGAGCGCTGCGAGCGCGCGCTCGAAATCAACCCGAAGCACCCGGAAGCGCTGGTCTGGCATGGCGCGGCGCTGGTGGCCCGCGCCGGCCAGGCGTTCCTGAAAGGCGACATGTCGTCGGGCGGCCCGATTTTCGAGCGAGGTCTGCAGGAAATGGCCGACGCGGTCGTGCTGGCGCCCGATAATCCCGGCGTGCTGATTCCGCGCGGCGCGGTCCTGCTCGAAGCCACCAGGCGGATGCCGCCGGAAATGGCTCGCCCGCTGCTGGAGTCCGCGGTGCAGAATTACGAGCGCGTGCTCGAGATCCAGACGCCGCTCTTCGCGACCCTCGGCGATCACCCGAAGGGCGAATTGCTCTTCGGCCTCGCCGACGGGTGGAATCGCCTCGGCGATCGCGACAAGGCCCGGCGCTATTTCGATCGCTTGATCACCGACGCGCCGACCTCCGGGCAGGTGCCGAAGGCGCGCGAGTGGATGGCGACCGGCACGGTGCCGAAGTCCAGCGGCGCGAGCTGCGTCGGATGTCACAAGTAAGGCGCCATCGCGGCCGCCGCTACTGGCTCCGCATCCTGCTGGCCAACTTCGTTGGCGCGCTCGCGGTGGTCGGGATCAATGGCGGGCTGGCGCCGGGGATCCGCGCCGCCGCGCTCGTGCGCTCGTTCGTCGTCGCGATGATCTACGCCAACGTCATCGGCACGCTGGCCGCGGTCACGATGCCGCGCGTCGCCGGCCGCTGTTGGGAAACGCCAACGCGCCAGCGCTGGGCGATCCTCCTGACGGCGATGGCCGTGATCAGCATCGCCGGCACGTTCACCGCCAACGTGCTGCTCTACGCCGTCGGCTACATCCCGCGCGGCCTGTTCGGCGAGTGGCTGTGGGGCAGCCTGAGCATCGCGTTCGTCATCTCGCTGATCATCGGCATCGCGATTACCGGCTACGAGTCGCTGCGCGGCCAGCTCGACGATGCGATCATCGCGCTGCGAACCAAGGAGCGGGACGAGGCGGAGGCGCGCCGCCTCGCCGCGGAAGCGCAGCTGGCGTCGATCGAGTCGCGGGTGCAGCCGCACTTTCTCTTCAACACGCTGAATTCGATCGCCGCGCTCGTCCACGACGATCCGGCCGGCGCCGAACGGATGACGGGACAACTGGCCTCGCTGCTCCGCTCGGCGCTCGACAGCACGGCCACGCCGCTCGTGACGCTCGACGACGAACTGCGGGTCGTTCGCGCCTACCTCGACATCGAACGCGTGCGCTTTGGCGATCGGCTGCGATACTCGGTCGATCTGCCTGACGGCGCCGGGCAGAAGCTCGTGCCGCGGATGGCGCTGCAGACGCTGGTCGAGAACAGCGTCAAGTTTGCCGTCTCGCCGAGACGCGAAGGCGCGACGATTGTCGTGCGCGCGCAGAAGGCGGACGGCCGCCTCGCGATATCGGTGGACGATGATGGCCCCGGCTTCGACCCGCAGCTGCGTCCTGCCGGCCACGGCCTCGATCTCCTGGCGGGACGATTGGCGATGCTGTTCGGCGATCGCGCGTCGATGCGCGTCGAGAGCCGCCCCGGATACAGTGGCGTCACGATCGAGTTGCCGGACGAACAACTCCGTACGTAGGGCGCCGCTTCAGCGGCGTCTCGTGGCACGGCTAAATCCGTGCCCTACGACGATCCGTTGTCGAACACCTATGCGCGCATACCTTGTAGACGACGAGCGGCTGGCGACCGAGCGATTGAAGCGGCTGCTCGAGGCGACCGGACGCGTGACGATCGCCGGCACGGCCACCGATCCGGAAGCGGCGCTGCGAGTTCCTGCGGACCAACCCCGTCGACGTGCTGTTCCTCGACATCCAGATGCCCGGCCTCACCGGCTTCGAGCTGCTCGAACGGCTCGGCACCAACGTCGCCGTCGTCTTCACCACGGCGTTCGACCGCTATGCGATCGAGGCGTTCGGCGTGAACTCGATCGACTACCTGCTGAAGCCGGTCGAACCGGAGCGTCTCGACAAGACGCTCGACAAGCTCGAGCGATTCTCGGGCCAGCCGCGGCCCGACGTCCGCGCGCTTGCGCGCGAGCTCGCCGCCGAGCTGGCGCCGAACCGGCGGCTGGAACGCCTCGCCTCACGTGTCGGCGAGCGCACGACGGTGCTCGACGTCGCCCGCATCAACCACTTCTCCTCGAAGGACAAGCTGACCTTCGCCGTCGTCAATGGCCACGAGCACGTGATCGACTACACGCTCAACGAGCTCGAGGCGCGGCTCGACCCGCGCCGCTTCGCGCGCATCCACCGTTCGACGATCGTCAACCTCGCGTTCGTGCAGGAGCTGTTTCCCGCGGTCGACGGCGGCGTGCTCGTCCGGTTGAAAGATGAGAAGAAGACGGAGCTGTCGGTCGCGCGCGACCGCGTCCGCGAGCTGAAGGCCCGGCTTGGGATCTGACGCTGGAAGCCGGGCGAGAAGTTGGCTAGTTGCTAGTTGCTAGGTCGCCAGACGGCTAGCAACTAGCAACCAGCATCCAGCAACGACTCAGCGCGCGAAGTTCAATCTATCGAGCGCGACTCTGCCGTTGCTGATCACCAGCAGCGGATCCTGCGTCGTGGCGAGGTTCTCCAGGGGGTTGCGCTCGACGGCGATGAGATCGGCGTCGTAGCCCGTCTCGAGAACACCGATTGATTTCTCGAGCCGCAGCAACTCGGCGCTGACCAGGGTGGCGGACTGCAGCGCCTCGAGCGGCGTGAAGCCCATCTCGACGAAGTGGGTGATCTCCTGGCTGATGCGCGTCAGGCTGTTGCGCCCGTAACTGGTGTCGCTCCCGGCGACGACCTTGACGCCGAGCTTGTGCGCGCGGACGACGAGCTCCCGCAGCCTCGGCAGCATCTGCTCGCCGCGGACGCGCAGCGCCGGGACGTCGTAGTCGCCGCCGGCTTCGGTGAGGTCGATCACCGTCGTGTAGGTCGGATCGAGGAAGGTGCCGCGCTCCTTCATCAGCCGAAGCGTCGCATCCGACAGGTAGGTGCCGTGCTCGATGCTGCGGACGCCGGCCTTCACCGCGGCCATCGCGCCTTCGTCGCCGTGCGCGTGCGCCTGCACCGGCACGTTCTTCGTCGCCGCCTCCTGCACGATCGCCCGGATCTCGTCTTCGGTGTAGACCTGCTTGCGCGGATCGGTGTCGGCGGTGCCGGCGCGTTCGGTTGCGAGAATCTTGATCCAGTCGACGCCGTGCGCCAGGTTGAGCTGGACCGCGCGACGCAGCTTCTCGATCGTCGTCACGCCGGACATCAAGTCGGCGTAGGACGGATCCGAGAGAAATGCTTCCTCAGCAATGCGCGGGCGCACGTGGTAGCCCGCCGTGACGATGTCGGGGCCGGCGACGGCGCCGCTCTTCACGAGCTCGTGGAAGCCGACGTCCGCATAGAACGACACGCCCGCGCTCCTCATCGTCGTCACGCCCGATTCGAGCGCGCGGCGGAACGACTCGAAGTCGGCGGCGTGTGTATGCGCGTCGATCAATCCCGGCAGGACGTACTTCCCTTTCACGTCGATCGCGCGCACGCCGCCGGCGGCCGCGCCGGATCCAATCGACTCGATCCGGCCGTCGCGGATCACGATCGTCGCGTTCGGTGTGACGCGGCCATCACGCACGTTGACCAGATTCGCGTTGACGATCGCGATCGCATCGGCCGCACGTGCTGCCGGCGGTTGAAAGCCGCTGACGGCGAGTCCCGTGGCGGCCAGAATCGTGCCGATACCGATGAGTTTGTTCATGTTTGACGCCCTTTATTCCGCGCGAATTATAGGCGACCTCAGCGGTCGGGTATGACCATCCACCCCCTTCATCTGCCCGCTCGATGCGGCTATGGCCCGCTCGTTGGAAATGTAATCTCTCCAAATCTTTTCTCCACTATGCTTTACAGAATTTTCTGGGCCGGATCGGGCCGGCCGCGACAAGCAATGGAGGAGATGAATGCACGCGCCCATCAAGTACTTCGAGAAGGGGCTCTCAATCGCCGCCAACGGCGCCTGGACCGTGTTCAATGGTCTGAACAAGATCAATCAGAACCCGTCGTTCACGCCGAAATGGTCCGACAAGCCGCTGCTGAAGTCCTATGAGAAGACGAAGCCGCCGCTGGGCTGGCCGCGTGAAACCGATTCGCTCTGCCCGACCTGCACTCGCGAGGCGCGCCAGGCGATTCTCGACGGCAAGAAAGACGTCAGCGTCCTGCTGAACGAGAAGGTCGGCGAGATCAAGGCGACCATCCTCGAACGCGACGGCAAGATCCTGATGGTGAAGGACTGCCCCATCCACGGCCACTTCGAGGACGTGATGGCGATCGACACCGATTTCTTCAAGCACCTCGAGCAGGTGTTCCCCGGCCGCGACATCCGCGCCCACAACGACGAGAAGCTGCACAACCATGGCAGCAGCACGATCAAGCACGGCCGCGGCTCGGTGCTGACCGTCGACCTGACCAATCGCTGCAACATGATGTGCGACCCGTGCTTCATGGACGCGAACCAGGTCGGCTTCGTGCATGAGCTGTCGTGGGAAGACATCAAGACCGTCCTCGACAACGCGATCAGCATCAAGCCGCGCCGGCAGATGTCGGTGCAGTTCTCGGGCGGCGAGCCGACGATCTCGCCCTACTTCCTCGACGCGGTCCGCTACGCCCGCAAGGTCGGCTATAACAGCGTCCAGGCGGCGACCAACGGCATCGAGTTCGCCAAGCGCCCCGAGTTCGCGAAGGAAGCAGCTGAGGCGGGCCTCCGCTACGCCTACCTCCAGTTCGACGGCATCGGCAACGCCGCCAACGCGCACCGGCGCGTCGGCAACCTGTTCGACGTCAAGCTGCGCGCGATCGAGAACCTCTACAGCGCCGGCGTGGACATCGTCCCGGTCGTCACCATCGTCAACGGCGTCAACAACGAGCAGGTCGGGCGGATCATCGAGTTCGCGCTCGACAACCCGAAGAAGATCAACTTCCTGTCGTTCCAGCCGGTGTCCTTCACCGGCCGCGACGAAGAAGTGACGCCGGAGCGCCGGGCAGCTCAGCGCTACACGCTGTCGCACCTCGCGCACGACGTGAAGAACCAGACCGGCATCGGCGAGCCGGTGCGCGACTGGTTCCCGATCTCGTTCATGGGCAGCTTCACCGACTGGGCCGACGTGACCCACGGCGCGGAGAAGGAATTCGGCCAGCTGACCTGCGGCTGCCACCCGAACTGCGGTGTCGGCATGGCGATCATGATCGACAAGGAAACCAAGGAAGCGGTGCCGGTCACCAAGTTCCTCAAGGCCGAGCAGCTGGCGAAGGACGTCGCCGCGGTCAGCGACGCGGGACGCGGTCGATTGCTGTCGGTGATGGGCATGGCGCTCGCGGTCGTGCGCAACTACGACTCGTTCAACGCGCCGACCCACTTCAAGCTCAGCGACCTGCTCAAGAAGTTCGACAAGACCTTCGGCGCGACCAAGTCGGCCGAGAAGGGCAAGTACGGCCGGGTTGAAGGCGATCGCACGATGGACGACATCGCCAAGCGCCGCGCCGATCGCTGGAACTTCCTGTTCATCGCCGGCATGTGGTTCCAGGATCTCTTCAACTACGACTTCCGCCGCACCGAGATGTGCATCATCCCGTATGCGACGCAGCAGGGCGAGATCTCCTTCTGCGCCTACAACACCGGCGTCGGCTGGCGCAACATCATCGAGAAGATGCACATGACGGCGACGCTCACCAAGTGGTACGACGAGCACGGCCGCCACGAGATCTTCGCCGGTGGCAAGGCGGTGCCGCTCAACTCGATCGAGCACTCGCTGAAGCTGAACGAAGAAGCGGTCCGCGCCGGAGCGCAGACCGACCTCGACGATCTCGGCATCGCCAAGAACGCGCGCGAAGAGAAGGTCGCCGCCCGCAAGCACAAGACGCCGGAAGAAGCGGCGAAGGAAGCGGCCCATCACGCGGAGATGGCCAAGCTCTACGCGCAGCACGTCCTGAAAGAGCAGCCGACGCTGCAGATTCAGGGGCTCGGCGGGAAGAAGAAGGCGTCGGAACCGGCGGAAGTGCTGCACAAGCCGACTCTCTGACGCTGATACTTGCTGGTTGCTAGTTGCTAGCTGCGGGGTCAGCCGCTGCATGCGGGGTCAGACCCGAACTTCGGGTCTGACCCCTTATTACCCGGCGGCCGCTATCGAGACGCTCCCATCGCTTCATCGGTACGCCGCCGCTTGGATGCCGTAGAGCTGCGAGTACTGCCCGCCCTTCCCCATCAGCTCCTCGTGCGTGCCCATCTCCACCAGGCGCGCGCCGTCGAGCACCACAATCAAGCCAGCCATACGAACGGTCGAGAAACGGTGCGACACGAGGATGGTGATCCGCCCTCCATGGCCATCGTTCCGGGCCGCATCGGCGTAGCGTTCGAACAGCGCATGTTCTGTCTCGGCGTCGAGCGCGGCGGTCGGTTCGTCGAGCACCAGCAGCAGCGGCGTGTTCCGCATGAATCCGCGCGCCAGCGCGAGCTTCTGCCACTGCCCGAATGACACCTCGACGCCGTCGGGCCATGTCGGCCCCAGCTGGGTGTCGAGGCCGTTCTTCAGCCGCGCGATGACGTCTGCCGCACCGGCGCGATCGACCGCCGCTGTCACCGCGGGAATATCATCCATCCGCGGCACGTCACCCAGCCCGACGCTGTGGCGGGCGCGAAACTCGAAGCGGAAGAAGTCCTGGAACGCGCCGGCGAGCCGTGCGCGCCACGCATCGGGCGGCACGCGCGCGAGCGGCGTCTCGTCGACGAAGATCGCTCCCGACGTCGGCTCGTACATCTTCGCCAGCAGCTTGACGAGCGTCGTCTTCCCCGCGCCGTTCTCGCCGACGATGGCAACAACGGCGCCGGCCGGCAGGAAGAGCGAAACGTCGTCGAGGACGAGGCGCGACGTGCCCGGATACGCGAACGACACGCGATCGAGGCGGATGCCGCTGCGCACCACGTCGGGCGCCGGGCGGTCGGCCGAGGCGACGAGCGAGCTCGCGTAGTCCTCGAGCCAGGCCAGGCGGCGCGAACCGTCCATCCAGATGCCGCGAAGAAATCCGATCTCCCCCACCGTCGCGCCGATGTACGACGACAGCCGCGAGCCGGCCGCGAGGACGAGGAGGACGTCGCCGGCCGACGAACCGAGGCGCAGCACAAAAACGATCGCGCCGACGTAGGCCGAGGCGAACACCGCCCACGCCGCCGTGTGCCATGCGGCCGAGCCCCACCGCGCGCCAGAGACGGGGCCGTACCAGCGCTCCCAGGCGGCGCGCCGGCCGGTGGCGAGCCGATCGCCGATGCCGAGCACACGCACTTCCTTGCCGGCAGGCGCGGTTGTCGCGGTTGCGAACAGATGACGGCTGAGACGCGCGGACTGCGCGCCGCGCTCCTGCGCCGCGCGCTCGACCGCCGGCCGCCACGACGACGTGAAGATTGTCGGCGCGGCGAATACCGCCAGGAGCGCCAGCGCCGGATGAATCGACATCAGCAGCGCGATGGTGACGCCGAGCCGCAGGATCCACCCGCACGTGGTGAACAGCGACATGTACATGTGATCGAGCACGAAGATCTGGTTGCGCAGCACCGACAGCCGATCGAGGTAGTCCGGGCGCTCGTGGTGCGCGATTGTCGCAATCGATGCCAGCAGCCGCGCGACGTGCGATTCGAGCGCGATCGTGACCCGGTCGCGGAAGCGGCGCAGCACGCGCGTGCTGACGATGCGCAGCAGCCACGTCGCGGTCGCGGAGACGCCGAGCCCGAGCGCGGCGCCCATGAGCAGGCGGCGGTCCTGGGCGATGATCCCGTCGCCGAGGAGCTTGAACCAGAGCGCCATCAGCGCGTCGGGGAGCGCCGAGAACAGCGCCAGTCCGAAGGCGAAGAGCATCAGCCCGGGCTCGTGCTGGTAGCCGAGGACGCACAGCCTCCACATCGACGACAGCGCCGGCGGGAGGTCGTCGCGCTGAAGCGGCGCGCCGTCGGGACCGCGCTCAGGCGAGGACGTCATACGCCTTCCCCTCCTCGTCCTCTGCCGCGTTGAAGCGCTGCGCCTGCAGCTCGAACATCGTCTGATACCGGCCGCCGCGGGCCATGAGCTCGTCGTGCGTCCCGAGCTCGACGACGCGGCCCTGCTCGAGGACGCAGATGCGATCGGCTTGCCGCACGGTCGAGAAGCGATGAGAGATGAGGATGGTCGTGCAATGGCGCGTCGCGGCGAGGATGCGCTCGAAGATCTCGGCTTCGCCGCGGACGTCGAGCTGCGCGGTTGGCTCGTCGAGCAGCACCAGGCCGGCGCCGGTCTTCACCGAGGCGAGGGCGCGTGCCAGCGCGACGCGCTGCCATTGGCCGCCCGACAGATCGGTTCCGCCCTCGTAGCCGCGCGCGAGGATCGTGTCGAGCCCGGCAAGACTGCCGGCGCCGGCCGATTCGAGCGCCGCAGTCACAACCTCGTCCGGTGCGCCAAGCGGCGCGACGTTGTCGCGCAACGGCTGCTCGAAACGGATGAAATCCTGAAAGACCGCGGTGACACGCCGCCGCCACGACGCGACGTCGAGCTCGCGCAGCTCGACGCCGTCCACCTCGATGGCGCCTGCCTGCGGGTCGTATAAACGGCACAACAGCTTGGCGAGCGTCGTCTTGCCGGCGCCGTTCTGGCCGACGATCGCCAGCGACGATCCGGCAGGAATCGTCAGGTCGAAGTGCTCGAGCACAGTCGCGCCGCCGGGATACGCAAAGCCGACGTCACGAAAGCGGATGCTCTCGGCCGGCATCCCCACGGCATCGCGCCGCCCGGCCGGGAGCGCGCCGGCGGCGGCCATCGCGCTCTCGAGACGCAGCACCGCCGCTACCGGCGCCGCGGCGCCGTCGAGCGCCCAGCTCAGGCCGCCGAACGCGATGAGCGAGGTGCCGACGCCGGCCTGCCCGTAGACGACGAGCTCGGCGATCGAGATGCGGCCGTCGAGCCCCGCCGACGCCAGCGACCAGAAGAAGAGAAGGTTCGCGCCGAGCACGACGAGCAGGCTCCACAGCAGCGGCTTCTCGCGCAGACGCGTCGCCTCGTACTGCAGCGCGTGCAGGTGCGAGCGGCGATTGACGAACCGGTCGATCGTCCAGCCGACGAGGCCGAACAGGCGCAGCTCCTTGGCGGGCGCGGGATCGACGGCGAGGCGGTAGGTGTAATCGGCGTCGCGCTGCGCGCTGCGCACCTCCTCGGTGTTGCGGTCGAACCAGACCGCGCTTTCACGCAGCCAGTAGTGCGTCGCCAGCCACGCGCCCGCGAGCACCAGCGGCGCCCACCACGCGTAGCCGAAGAGCACTGCCGCCGCGGCGAACCCGCCGATCATCTCGACCATGCCGGCGGCGATGAAGTCCATCGAGATGAAGAGCGGCGGCCCGGTCATCCCGAGATCGAAATCGCGCGCCACGGTCAGGTCGCTCTGCAGCGACGGGCTCTCGAGATGCCCCATCCCCGGCGGACGCACGCACGCGTCGGTGAGCCGATCGTAGAGCCACGCGGCGGTCCGATCGCCGAGGTTGGCGCTGAGCGCCTGGTGAATCGGCGCCAGCACCTGCAGGAGGATGAACACGGCGCCAGCCACGACCAGCGGAGCGGTGAGCGAGTCGCCGCGCTGCACCGCGCCGACCAGCACGCCGGTCGCGATCGCGAAGATCGCCGGCAGCACGCCGCGGAGGATGAGCGCCACCCACCACGCCGTCGCGAGCCGCGCGTCGGCCCTCGGCAGGACTGCGAAGAACTGCCACTCTTTCCGCCCGGTCAGCCGTCGGAACACAGTCCCTTCCTTCAGAGCTGGATGAAAGGCGGAAATCTTGCCATTTCAGCGGGTCGAGATCCAGCCGCGCGCGTATCGGCACTTACAGTGTCGCCCCATTTCACGATCGGGTAGCGGAACGCCCGCCGCGCTGTGGCGTATTACCAATCATGGGCGCATAATCGCCGCTTCTTCCCGTGACACTTGAACCCGGCGCCAGGCTCGGTCCCTACGAGATCGGCGTCCTCCTCGGCCAGGGAGGCATGGGCGACGTCTACCGCGCGCTGGACGCGCGCGTCGGACGCACCGTCGCCGTCAAGGTGCTGCCACCCGCGGCGGCGGCACAGCCCGACCGCCGGCAGCGGTTCGAGCGCGAAGCGCGCGCCGTGGCGCGGCTGAACCACCCTCACATCTGCACGCTCTACGACGTCGGCCGTCAGGATGATCTCGAGTTCCTGGTGATGGAGTATCTCGATGGCGAGACGCTCGGCGCCAGGCTCTCGCGCGGGCCGCTGCCGCTTGCCGAAGCGCTGACCCACGGCGCGGCGCTCGCGCAGGCGCTGGCGCGCGCGCACCGCGAAGGCATCACCCATCGCGACATCAAGCCAAGCAACGTCATGCTCACCGAGTCGGGCGTGAAGCTGCTCGACTTCGGCCTCGCGAAGCTGCGCGAGCGCGACAGCGGCACCGAGAAGTCGCCGCTCGACGATCTCTCGACCGGACTCGCGCTCAGCCCGGAAGGGACGCTGGTCGGCACGATTGCCTACATGTCGCCCGAGCAGCTCGAGGGCCGGCCGGTGGACTCACGGACCGACATCTACGCGCTCGGCCTGCTCATCTACGAGATGGTCACCGGCCAGCGCGCGTTCGTGAAGGGCAGCCAGGCGGGGCTGATCGCCGCGATTCTCAACGAGGAGCCGCCATCGATGGCGGCGATCGAGCCGAAAACCCCGGCGCCGGTCGAGCGCATCGTGCGGACGGCGCTTGCCAAGGATCCGACCAAACGATGGCAGGACGCCAACGACCTCGCCCGGGAGCTGACCTGGGCGGCGTCGACCTCGCACACGACGACGGTTGACGGCGCCCCGCGCGCCGGCGCGCGGAATCTGCGCGCATCGGTGATGCCGGCCGTGGCCACCGCCTTCATCATCGCCGCGCTCGGCGCGGCCGGCTTCATGTGGACGCGCACCCCGAACCCGGCACACGGCGACGCCGAATCCGCAAGCGGAAAATCGGAACCGGCCATGCGCGGTCCGGAATCCGCACCTCGCAGTCCGCGATCCGCCATACGCAATTTCGTGATCCTTCCCTGCCGTACGAACAGCGACGCGACGGCGCAGGCGTACTGCGACGGGTTGACCGATACGCTGAGCGCGAAGATGACGCCGCTCGCCGTGTCTCGCGGGCTGCAGGTCACCTCGACGCTCGAAGTGCGCCGCCGCGGCGTCACCGACGCGTCGCAGGCGCGGCGCGATTTCGGCGCGACGCTGGTGCTCGAGGGATCGATCCTCCGCGCCGCGCGATTCGGTGCGCGTCAACTACGTGCTCGTCGACACGGCGACGCTGAAGCAGATCGACGCCTACTCCTCCACCGCGGTGGCGAGCGATGCCTTCGGCCTCCAGGACCGCGTCGCCACGTGGGCCGCCGGCGCGCTCGCACTGAAGCTGAGCCGCGAGGAGCAGCAGACGCTGGTCGCCGCGGCGCCCGACGCGCCGGCGGCGCTGGAGGTGTTCCTCGAGGGGCGCGGCTACCTGCTGAACTTCCAGCAGCCCGGCAACATCGATCGCGCGATCGAGAAGTTCGATCGCGCCATCGCGCTCGATCCGCGCTACGCCCCCGCCTACTCAGGCCTCGGCGCCGCGTACTGGCAGAAATACGAAGCGACGCAGGACACGGCGCGCGTGCAGCAGGCGCGCAACGCTTGCGCGCAGGCGGTGGCGCTCGACGCGCAGCTGGCCGGATCGCACGTCTGCCTCGGCACGGTCGCGCTCGGCACCGGACAGGCCGAGCAGGCAGTAGAGCACTTCCAGCATGCGGTCGAGCGCGAGCCGACGAGCGACGAAGCCACGCTCGGCCTCGCGCGCGCGCAGACGCGGGCCGGCGCGGCTGCCGAGGCCGAAGCCACCTATCAGCGCGCCATCGCCCTGCGGCCGCAGTACTGGGCGACGCACATCTGGCTCGGCAACTTTTACCGCGAGCGCGCGCGATACCCGGAAGCGGTGCGCGCCTACGAGCAGGCGCTGGCGCTGACGCCCGACAACGCGCGCGCTTATTACATCCTCTGCGGCATGTACGGCACCGGCTCAGTCGGGCGCTACGACGATGCCATCGCCGCATGCCGGAAATCGGCAGCCATCGTTCCCAGCGTCGCGGCGTATTCCAACTGGGGCGCCGTGCTGTCGAATCTCAGGCAGTTCGACGCGGCGATCGAGCAGTTCGCGGCGGCGAGCCGCGTCGGTCCTGAGGACTACCTCCTCGATGGCGACATGGCGCGCGCGTATTTCCATGCCGGCCGGCGCGCCGACGCGAAAAGGCTGTACGACCGCGCCATTGCCCTCGTCGATCAGGCGTTGACCGTGCGCCCGCGCGACGTCGATGCGCGCATCAGCGCCGCCGCGTATCACGCCAAGATCGGCAACCGGCGCCAGGCGATCGAGCATTTGAACCGGCTGCCATCCGACCTGTCCGATCCGCACGTGCTGATCTTCGGCGCGGTGGTCTACATGGACCTGGCGGATCGGCCGACGGCGTTGTCATGGCTCGAGCGCGCGAAGCGCGGCGGCATGGTGGCCGCTGAGATTACGAGACTGGATCGAGTTGGACGCGATTGAAGGGCGAGCCGCGCTACGCGGCGCTGGTGCAGAAATGACGGCGGTTGGCGAGAAGGAGACGCATATGGCCCAGTTATTTCGAACCCACGTCGCAGGGACCGGACCTCCACGTCGAGAAAGGGGTCCACATCATCTTCGTTCAGCCGGACGCCGAAGTGGCCGGACCGGATCCGACGCCTCGAGGAGCGCGCCGAGGCCGCGGTCGCCGTCGGCAACGTGCAGAAGACCGACGTGATCGTCTTCCGCGGCCGGCCGTGGCACAAGATCGGGGCTGAACTCTTCCCGCACCCGGACGTTCACGACATCGACGCCGCGACGATTCTCGACCTGCGCGTCGGACGCGATAAGGCGGTTTGGTGGAGCGAGAGTCACTTCCAGATCGAGCGAATCGAGCCCGACACGCACCACGGCGGGAGCGCGGGGCCGCCGCCCTTCGACGTGCCGGTCACGACCGAGGAGATGAGCGCCGACGCGACCCCGACGCAACTCTTCGTGGCCCGATCCGGGCTGCCGATCACAGGGGCGAAGAACCACCACTACAAGATCTCGTTCAGGCGGAACGGGGTGCTGATCGACCCGAACATGAGGTGCAGCTAATCTCTCGCGTCCAATCTCCGGCAGTCGCTCGACGCGTCACGGTCCGGCTCAAGCCGGACACCACGTGCGTCGAACGGCGAGGTCGTCTAGCTGAGCAGGAACTCGAGCGCGCCCTCGAGGCGGTACGCCCAGTCCCCCTCGCTGTGGCGGCCGCCGACGTGCTCGAAATAGCGCAGGCGCGGCTTGCCGCCCTGTGTCGACCGCCGATCGGGTCCGCTGCGCGCGGCGCGAGCCCGCCGCGCGCGGCGGTCTCGCGAAAATCCTTTCCTCACCAGCAGCCGGCCGGCGCGGCGCGCGTCCTTCAGCGTTCCGACCCCCTCCTGCGTGCCGACATCCAGGTAGAGCCGCCCGGGCGGCGTGCGCGCCTCGTTGATGAAGTCGAGGATCGACCCCTGGCCGAACCAGATCGACGGGCTCATCACACCGGCGCGTCCGAACACCGACGGGTAGCGGAAGTAGGCGTAGAGGCTGACCAGCCCGCCCATCGACGAGCCGACGATCGCGGTGGCGTCGCGCTCGGGCAGCGTGCGGAAGGTGCGATCGATGCGCGGCTTCAGGCTCTGCGCGAGAAACGCGAGGTACTGGTCGGCGTCGCCGCCGCCGTGACGCCGATCCGGAAACGGGCTGTACTCGGTGAGCCGCTCGACGCCGGTGTTGTGGACGCCGACGACGATCGCTTCGATGCCGCGCTCCGCCAGCCGTTCGAGGGTCGGCTCGAGCTCCCACGTGCCGGCAAATGCGGTCGCGGGATCCGAGAGGTTCTGCCCGTCGTGCATGTAGACGACCGGATAGCGCTCGCCGCCGGCGCTGTAGGAGGCCGGCAGGTAGATGTCGACGTCGCGGCGATTCCGGCGTTCAGGCGACCAGACGTTCTTGAACGTTCGCTTGATCACTCGACCGGGCGCTCCGGCGGCGGCGCGGTCGCGAAGAAGTCGCGATAGAAGCGCTGCGTGTAGTCGCCGATGAGCGCCTCGATCCGCTGCGGATCGGCGGCGCCGACAATCACCCCGGCATGATGCGGCTTGCGGATGGTGGTGACCACCTCGGGGTCGGCGTAGCCCGACATGTCGGGCCATTCCTGCCGCGCCAGCGTCAGCACGATGCCGGCGTAGTCGCGCCGGTGCGCCGGGACGGCGTAGTCGCCGTTCCCTCCGGCGTCGCGTCGATCCTGCGCCCACTCGCGCCACAGGTTCATGCCGGTCGCCGCCTCGATCGTGTCGACGATGAAGGCGCCGCCGACTCGGGCCGACGTCTCCAGGAACACGAACCCGCCATCGTCGGCGCGGATGAACTCGGTGTGCGAGACGCCGCGCTGCATGCCGAGCCCCTGCTGCAGCCGCTCGGTTGGCCTCGAGCAGGCGCTTTGCCCTCGGTCGAGTCGTCCGGCAGCCGCCGCGTGACGAAGAGGCCGCCCTCGTGCGAGACCTCCATCGGCGGACGGCCGTACTTGAACGCGACGGCAAAGACGATGCGGCCGTTCCAGACGATCGAGTCGACGTGGTAGACCTCGCCCGTCACGAACTGCTCGAGCACGCCGTTCGACCGCTCGTCGCCCGCGGCTTCGAGCGCGCGCCACAGCTCGTCGCGGTTCGCCGACCTTCTTGATGCCGATCGCGGCGGCGGACGATCGCGGCTTCAGCACCCACGGGCCGGCGAACGCGGCCGGTGAACTCGTGCAGCTCCTGGTCGTTGAAGACCGGCGAGAACTCGGGGACGCGCAGCCCCATCGCCCGCGCCTTGACCCGCATCGCCAGCTTGTCGCGAAAGCCGCTCGGCGACGGTGCGGCCGATGCCCGGCAGCTGCAGGTGCTCGCGGAGCATGGCGCGCCATCTCGACGTCGAAGTCGTCGAGCGCGGCGATGCGATCGATGCGGCGCTTCAGCGCGATCTGCGTCGACGCGGCGCCGGATGTCGGCGTCCGACGCGTCGCGCGGGATGGTGTGGAGCTCGTCGATCGACTCGCGCGGCCATTCGGCGCCGGCGAGCGACTCGGCGGTGAGCAGCAGCACGGTGCAGCCGAGCCGGCGGCACTCGCGCAGGTACGCCTCGCCCTTGAAATAGGTCGCGATGCAGAGAATCGTCAGCATCTATACTTTCGTCCATGCGGCGTGAGGTATACGGGTGGCATTCGGATCGGCTCGGCCGGCACATGAACATCATCGTCCACGGGCACTGGGGCCCGCCGATGATTCTGTTTCCGACCAGCGGCGGCGACGAAGGGGAATACGAGCGGCAGAGCCTGATCGGCGCGATCGGCGACCACATCGACGCCGGCCGGGTGAAGACCTTCTCGGTCAACATCAACCATTACGACGCGTTCGCCAACCGCGGGCGCATCCGTTCCATCGCAGCTGGATGCAGCGGCAGTACGACGCCTACATCCGGCACGAAGTGATCCCGTTCATCCGGCAGCACTGCCAGTCGCCCGACGCTGCCGGTGTGGACGATGGGCGCGTCGCTCGGCGCGTATCATGCCGCCAACACCCTCTTCAAATATCCCGACGTCGTCAAGCGCTGCTTCGCGCTGTCGGGCGTCTACGACATGAAGGGCTTCATGGACGGCGCCTACGACGACAACTTCTATTTCAACAACCCGGTCGACTATCTGGCCAACGCGTCCGACCCGTGGATGCTCGGCCACCTGGCGACGTGCGACATCCACATCGCCACCGGCTCGGGGCCGTGGGAGCAGAGCGGCGAATCGTACCGGCTGTCGCAGATCCTCGCCAGCCGCGGCATCCGGCATCATCTCGACGACTGGGGGCCGCTGGGCGGGCACGACTGGCCGTACTGGAAGCATCAGATGCGGGAGTATCTCAGAAGTAGATGCTGGTTGCTAGGTTGCTGAGTTGCTAGCTGTCACAGGCCGAAGCGATCCATGAGGTAGCGGCCGCGGCCGATCACCTGCTCGTCGTCGATCCAGACGTCGCAGGCGCGCGTCAGGACGTCGATGTGCGTGCGCGATTTCCACGGGGCGCCGGTCTGGCTGCCGTAGGGGTCGCCGAACGCGATGTGGACGCCGGGGATCTTCTCGTCCTGCAGCAGCACGCCGATCATCTCGCTGAGGGCGATGTTGGTGCCGAACGCCAGCTCGCCGACGCGGTCGCTGTGCTCGTCGGTGTGGCAGTACGCCCAGAACTCGCGCTCGAGATCCTTGCGCGCGCACTGCGCCGCCTGCAGCCGCCCGCCGGCGATCTCGCAGCGTCAGCGGCGTCGCGCGCAGGTCGCCGTATTTCGGGCCGAAGTAGTCGCCGGCGGTGCCGTCGCAGACGAAGACGCCGTCGACGCTGCGCCGGCGTGGTGAAGACCTCGCCGGCCGGCAGGTTCGACCAGTAGCGGCGGTTGATCAGCCCGGAGGTCTTCACCCAGGTGAAGCCGGGTCGAAGCGTCGCGGTGAAGGCGGTGCCGCTGGGCGTCTCGACGCGGAGGCGCTGGCGCGTGCGGCATCCGCTCGCACAGGCTCTGGCTGAGCGCGTCGACCAGCCGGTAGTCGGCGCGCATCCCCTGCCGCATGATCTGCGGCGTGACGCCGACCATGTGCGCGTAGCGGATGGCGCGGCGCTCGACCGACCGCGACGATCGCCATGCGCGCGCCGAGCTCGCCCTGCTCGGGCTGGACGCAGAGGATGCCGGCGTCGGCGCTGCTCGAGGGCGTCGAGGACCTCGGGCGGCGCGGCGGTCAGCGGCCGCGTCGCCACCTGCTCGATGAGCACGCCCTGCCAGCGCGCGCCGACTGCGTCGAGCGCCGCGGCAATGCTCGCTGCCACCGCGCCGCTGGCCTCGTCGGCGATGAGCGCGACGCGTTCGCCGGGCTGGATGGCGAGGCAGACTTCGACTGCGTTCCGCGCGCCCGGTTCGAGGTCGGGCGCTGCCGCGCCGAAGAGTGATCTGTCCATCCTCGCTATTTTACCGGGCCATGCGTAGGGCGCCGCTTCAGCGGCGCCACCGCCACAACGGCGGCCCTACAGGGCCGCCCCACGATCGCTGACGACGAACGCCGGCACCTGGCCGCCGCCCGAGGTGACGTTGGCGAGGCCGGTCGCGCTCAGCCGCGTCAGGAAACCGGCGAGCCGGCCGCGGAACACGTACGGCGCGAAATCGACCAGCATGTCGCGCATCGCCGATGCCGCCGTCCTCGCAGACCGGAAACAACTCGCGCCGGACGGCGATCCGCTCCTGCGCCACCCAGCCGCGATCGCGCTCGGCGACGCGCGCGCGCGATCGCCGCGTCCCATGCGGCCTCGCTCGTTTCCCAGCCGAGCGTGACGCCGGTGCCGCCGTACTCGTCGTTCGGCTTGATGACGAACTGCTCGCGGTTGGCGCGCAGGTGCTCGAGCAGGTCGAACCGTCCTGCCGTCGCGCGACGACCGGGCCATCCTCGACGATCGCGGTCCACGGGATGTGCCGGCGGATCAGCTCGCGCTCGTCGGCCGAGAACAGCGCGCGCGTGCCGCTCGTCGGTGAGCACGGCGAAGAACGCCTTCTTGTGCGGAATCTTGCAGCGCAGCGAGTTGGCGACGCAGCACGGCGCCCGCCTCGTAGGCGTCGAGCAGCGCGCGGCACTCGTCCTCGCGCGCGAGGATGTCGTTGATGAGCACGCGGCGGTAGACCAGATCGATCCGCTGGCCGTAAGCGTAGAGTCCGCCGGCCACGGCGCCGCCGCGCCGCCGCCGCGTCGCCCGCGCGATACTCGAGGTCGCGCGGATCGCAGACCACCGTCGGCACGCCGAGCGCGACGAAGGCGTCGCGCAGGATCTCGAACTCGCTGAAGGTCGGCACCTCGCGCCAGTCGACAATCGCCATCCGCGGCGGCGACGCCGTGCCGCCCCACTCGCGGTAGCTGGCGACGAGCGCCTCGAGCAGCGCCTCGACCGGCCGGTACATCCGCGCGTCGAACCGCTCGCGGAAGCGCTGCCATCACCGGCTTCGTCCGCAAACAGCTCCGCGAGCCCCTGGCTGTAGCCGGCGCCGGCCGGCGACTCGCCGTTGTATTCGGCGAACTGCAGCGAGTCCGGCAGGATGAAGGCGTCGGCGCGGGCGGCGGTGCTGGTCGTCGTGTAGCCGGGATCGATTCGCGCCAGCCGGATCTCGTCGTCGCTGAGCGCGAGCTGGCGAAGGATCGCCGGCGAGCCCATCGCCGCCTCGCGCGACCCGCTCGCCCAGCGTCCACAGCGTCTCGGCGACGCGCGCGCACGCGCGGCTCGTCGGCGGCGTCGAGGAAGAACGGCCGGAGAAACGGGCAGATCACGCGATCGCCGAACCGCAGGCGGCGCTCGCGCATGCGCCCGGTGAGCCGGGCGCACATCGCGCCGGCCGGCTCCTGCGCGAGCAGCTCGTGCCAGTGATCGATCGGGGAGGTCATCAGCCGATCGGCGTCGCGTTCGCCATCTTCAGCATCTGCGGCCCAGCGCGGCCACGTCTGCTGCGGCTGGCCGTGCAGCGCGCGATCGATCGACCAGGTCGGCCATCTTCTGCACGACCATGTCGAAGTAGAACGGCGGTGATGCGATCGCGCTCGAAGTCGGGCGCCGGGTTGAGGAAGTCGATCGCGTACGGCACGCCGTTCTCCACCGCGAACTCGATCGTGTTCATCTCGTAGCCGAGCGCGTTGTTCAGCGTCTGCGCGTCCTTGACGATCCGCGCGCCGAGCTCGGCCGACAGGTATTGGTGGTCGACGAGATATCGCCGCTGGTGCGGGTCGTAGGCGACCGGCACGATGTCGTTCTTGCCGAACGTGAAGCAGCGCACGTACTGATCGAAGTGGATGAACTGCTGCAGCGTCATGCAGTACGGCGCTGTCTGTCGTACGCCTCGAGCAGTTCCTGCCGGTCGTTGACCTTGTAGACGTGCTTCCAGCCGCCGCCCGAGTACGGCTTCAGGATCGCGGGGCGGCCGACGTAGTCGAGCAGGCCGTCCCAGTCGATCGGGTAGCCGAGGTTGTGCAGCGACTCCGGCGTCAGGTCGATGTCCGCCGGGTACGCCTTCTGCGGCAGCACGACCGTCTTCGGGACCGCGACGCCGAGCTGCGCGGCGACCGCGTAGTTGAAGAACTTGTCGTCGGCCGTCCACCAGAACGGGTTGTTGATGACGTAGGTGCCCTTCGAGCACCGCGTGCTTCAGGTAGGCGCGGAAGTATTCGACCTCGTGCGAGATGCGATCGACGATGACCGTGTAGCTCGGACGGCTCGCCCATCTTCGTGCCGGTCAGCTTCACGAGCTCCGCGGTGATGCCGTGCGGGCGGCCAAGCGTGTTGACGCGCTCGATAAACGCCGGCGGAAACGAATACTCGCGCCCGCAAAGCAAACCGACCTTCATGAAGTCTCCTGCGACACGGTCCGCCTGAAGGCGGACACTACGTACGAGATTTCACACGTGATATGCGCGCGCGCTTTGTTCGACGCTCGAGCGCGTTTCGTCGACCAGCGCGCGGACGACCGCTCGCAGGTCGCCGGTCTCGCGGTACACCTGCACCTGCTTCTCGGCGCTGGTCCCCTCCGAGAGGATTGTCCGCACGTACTCGATCTCGCGCCGGCTCTTCAGCTCGTCGACGACATCGTCGACGAACTCGAGCAGCTCGAGCGCCAGCTCGCGCATCGGCACCTCGCGGCGGCTGCCGAAGTCGATCAGCTTGCCGTCGATGCCCCAGCGGGCGGCGCGCCACTTGTTCTCCTCGATCAGCGCGCGGTGGTAGCGGCGGAAGCCGAGATTCTTGAGCCGCAGCCGATAGAGCTTGACGATGATCGCCTGGGCGAGCGCGGCGATCGCGATCGCGGCGCGCGGCGCCGTCGGCACGTCGCAGATCCGGAACTCCAGCGTGCCGAAGGTCGGCTGCGGCCGCAGGTCCCACCAGATCTTCTTGCCGTTGTCGATGCAGTGCAGCTCGACCAGCGTGCTGACGTAGCTGTCGTATTCGCTCCACGACTGGAAGTGATCGGGGATGCCGGTGCGCGGGAAGCGGCGGAACACCGTCGTCCGGTACGATTTGAGGCCGGTGTCGCGGCCGATCCAGAACGGCGAGCTGGTCGACAGCGCGAGCAGGTGCGGCAGGAAATACCGCGCCTCGTTCATCAGCTCGATCATCGACGAGCCATCGGGGACGGCGACGTGCACGTGCAGGCCGAAGATCAGCAGCGAGCGCGCCAGCTGCTGCAGCTCCTCGACGATGGTCTCGTAGCGCTCGCCAGGCGAGATCACCTGGTCCATCCAGTTCGAGAACGGATGCGTGCCGGCGGCGGCGATGCGGAGGCCGACGCGCTCGGCGGCGTCGGCCAGGTCGCGCCGGTTGCGGATGATCTCTTCGGCCAGCTCCTCGACGCCGGAGCAGATCTTGGTGCCGACCTCGACGATCGACTGGTGCATCTCGCGCTTCACCTGGTCGCCGAAGGCCGGCGCGCTCGACGCGAGCAGCTCGGACACGTGCGAGCGCAGCTCCCAGGTGTCGGGATCGACGATCTGGAATTCTTCCTCGACGCCGACGGTGAACGCGTGTGCCATCTGCTGGGCCCCCGCCTCAGGACTCGAATCCGCCCGCTATGATAGCGCCTGTCCTGAGCGAGACGCGCCGAGAACTCGCGCCGAGTCGAAGGATTCAGCGTGCCGCGACGACGGCGATGACCTCGATTTCCAGCATCAACTCGGGCCGCGCGAGGGCCACGACCTGCACGAGCGTGCTCGCCGGCGCCGTCTGGCCGAAGTAGCGGGCACGGACCTCGCGGACGGCCGGCGCCTTGGCCATGTCGGTGATGTAGGTGTTCATCTTGACGACGTCGGAGAACTTCGCGCCCGCCGCCTCGAGCGCCGACTGCAGGTTCTTGAACACCTGCTCCGCCTGCGCCGCCATGTCGCCGGCGCCGACGACCTTGCCCTCCTTGTCGAACGCGATCTGGCCGGCGATGTAGACCGTCTTCGCCGGGCCGGTGACCTCGACGACGTGGGTGTAGCCGGTGGGTGTCGAGAGCGTCGGCGGATTGGTGCGCTTCACTTGCGCCATGGCGACGACCGGCAGCAGCACGAACATGATCGGAAGCAAAACACGCATCGCTTGCTCTCCTCGCGTTGGAGTCCGCGCTAATCCGTAGGGTCCGCCTTCAGGCGGATCAGGCAGGTCCGGCTGAAGCCGGACACTCCTATCAGGTCCGGCTAAACGCCGGACACTACGATAGGGTCGCTATCCGCCCCGGCCCTTGCGCGGTGCCGGTTTGGCCGGCACCGACTTGCTTGACGCGGGCTTGGGCGGCGGGCCCGGACGATATTCGAGCATGACGTTGCTGATCGCGGCAATCGGCCGGCCGGCTTGTGTATAGGTGGCGGCGCCGTCCATCCGCTCGACCGCCAGCTTCTCACCGAGGAGGCTCACCTGCAGCTCTTCCTCGGGCACTTCGATCGACACCTGCTCGACGCCGGTCGGCGCGACCGCCTTGACGCCGCCGGGGCCGGCCCCGCCGCTGACGCGATCCACCAGATCGGTCGCGGTCCGGAACTCGTTCTGCACCACCGCCCGCGATGAGCAACGTGTTGTCCATCGTCAACGCGCCGATGGTCGCGGTGTAGCGCGCGAACCCGCGCTTGGCGCGCACCTGCTCTTCCGAATAGGTGTGGAGGTTGTGGAGATCGAAGGTCAGCGTCGCCGGTCCCTTGTGCGGCGGAATCTTGATGAGCACGCCGCCGGCGGGATCGCGTCCGGCCATCACCTCGCAGAACGCGGCTTTCGATTTGAGGCCGACACCGAGCGGCGCCGGGCACGTGATCTCCGGCGCCACCTTGGTGGGCGGCGCCGGCGGCGGCGGCCGGCGAGCCGGCGGCCTGCGCGTTTGCGCCGACAACGGGACGGCGACGACGAGGGCGATCGCAATCGCACGCATGGGTTTAGTGTACCGCAGGTGTCGCTCGGCTAACGCCCTTCGCGCCGAAGCGCCTTCGGCGCGAAGGCGGCGCGCTACGGCGCTACGAACCTGTGGCGCGCTTCAGGTTGGCGTCGAAAAAGTCTTCGACGCGCTGCCACGCGTCGCGCAGGACGTGCTCGCGGGTGAAGTAATGGAACTCGCCCGGATAGGTCATGAACGAGACGAGGTCGCCTTTGCCTTTCTTCAGCAGCTCATCTATCAGCCGCACCGAGTGCAGGTACGGGACGTTGACGTCGGAGGTGCCGTGCAGCACGAGCAGCGGACGCTGCAGGCGATCGACGTGCGACAGCGGCGACGCCTGCGCGAACACCTTCGGGTTCTGCTGCGGCGTGCCGATGCGGCTCGCGGTCCAGCCGCCGTGATACGGATCCTCGTAATACATCGCGTAGTCGGCGACGCCGGCCACATTGACCGCCGCGCGGTAGAGCGTCGGCTGATCGGTCGCGGCGATCAGCGTGAAGAAGCCGCCGTAGCTCAACCCCCAGACGCCGAGCCGTTCGCCGTCGACGTACGGCAGCGACTTGAGATAGTTCGCCGCCATCCACGCATCCTTGGCGTCCTTGCCGCCGACATCCATGTAGACGCCCTGCCGCCAGGCCCGGCCGTAGCCGATGCTGCCGCGGTAATCGGGCGCGATGACGACATAGCCTTTCTGCAGCAGGTATTGATGGAAGCTGTAATAGACGGCGTAGTTGCGCTGCACGTGCCAGCCGTCGTAGCTCTGGTTGGTGCCGTCGCCGTGAATCCACACGATCGCGGGATGCTTCCGCGCGCGGTCGAGGTTCTTCGGCACGAACAGCCAGGCCGGCACGGTCTGGCCGTCGGGGCCCGCGTAGCTCACGAGCTCCGGCTCGACGAACGCCGCGCGATCCACTTCGGCCGGCATCGAGTCGGAGATGCGCGCCGGCGCCCCGCCAGCCGCCTCGATCACCCAGAGGTCGGCGGAGTTGTGCGGATCGGTGTGCTGGTAGACGAGGCGCTTGCTGTCCGGCGACCACACCGGCGCGATGTTCGTGCCCTTGCCGCTCGTGATCGCGGTCACGGTCGCGCGCGCCGGATCCTGCCCGATCGTCGCGATGCCGAGATGCCTGTCGCCCGGACGGCCCGGCTCGTTGGCGTCGAACGCGATCCGCGTGCTGTCGGGCGACCACGACGGACGCCAGACCTCGAACTTGCCTTTCGTGATCTGAACGGCGCCGCCGTCGCTCGGCTGAAGCCCTCGCGCGACGGGGATGACATAGAGATGATCCCACCCGTCGCGATCGCTGATGAACGCGATCCACTTGCCGTCGGGTGACGGCTGCGCGCCCGGATCGGCGCCGCCGGGGATGCTCCAGAACTTGTCGTCGACGTCCTCCTGCAGCGTCTTCAGCGCACCAGCGCCAGTATCGGCGACCGAGATCGTGCGGCGCTTGTAGTCGCTCGACTGGCGATCGATGACGAAGCGGGTCTTGTCGATCCAGCCTCTCGGCGCCGCGCCGGCAACGCCGGGCAGCGGCGATGCCGTGCCACCGGACGCAGGCACGATCAGGCTCTCGCCGGCGCGGCGCTCCGAGATCGTGTAGATGATCTTCGCGCCCGAGTACTCCGGCGTCTGCTCGTGGCGAATCGTCGTCGCGCCGATGTTGTAGACAATCCGCGAGCCGTCGGGCGACCAGGTGATGCCCGCGACAGCCTTGCCGTCGCCACGCACCACGACCGACTCTTTTCCATCGGCGAGCGCGCGCACGACGAGGTCGGTGCCGCCCCTCACGAATGCCACGCGGCCGCCGTCCGGCGACAGCACGATCGTGGACTCGGGTTGCGGCGTGGTCCAGACCGCGGCGGGTTCACCGCCTGCAGCCGGCACCTGCCAGAGGTCGCCCTGCCGCGGAAAGTAGACGCGCTGGCTGTCGGCGCTCCAGAACAGGCCGCCGCTCAGGCCGTCGGCAAAGCGCGTGATCGCCTGCGCACCCGCGGCCCGGCCGTTGGCGTCAATCGACGCGACATAAATGTTGGCGATGCCGGCGCGCTCCGACAGAAACGCAACGCGGCGCCCGTCGGGCGACCATACGGCATTCGACGGATGGCGGATGTCGATCAGCTGCTCGATCGTGAGCGCATGCGCGTCGCCCGCAGGCGCCGGCCTCGACGGCTGCGCGGCGTAGGCAACGAGAGTGGAGACGGCGAGCACGAGCGCGATTGAGAAAACTTTCATAACGACAGCAGTATATCCGCCACACGAGCTGTCCATGGAGTCGCACCGCAGCAGACACACTCAAATCCAACTTTTCGAACCGCGACGACACGGTCGAGTATTCGTGCGAAAACAGCGACCCGGCATCCGAGCGCGCTTTGATAGAGTCCCGCGAACGACAAGGGGGCCATCGTCTTCATCATGTGGATCGAAGACCGAGACGCAACCCTGCTGTCGAGGGAGGACAGAGCATGAAACGGATCTTCAGTGGCTTCGTCGTGCTGGCGGCACTTCTCGCCGCGACAGCCGCGAGCGCGCAGGTTCAAACGGGCAGCATCCTGGTGAAGGCCGTGGACGATCAGGGCGGCGTCGTGCCCGGCGTCAGCGTCACCATCAGCAGCCCGGTGCTCGTTGCCGGATCGATGACCGGCGTCACGGATGCCGGCGGCGTCAACCGCTTCCCGTCGCTCGTGCCGGGCACCTACAGCATCAAGCTCGAGCTCGCCGGCTTCCAGACGATCACGCGCGAGAACATCGTCGTGCTGGTCGGGCAGACGACGCCGGTGGACTTCGCGATGAAGCTGGCGAGCCTCGCGGAGAACATCACCGTGACCGGCGCATCGCCGACCGTCGACACGACGAGCGCGAACGTCGCGCGTCAACCTGAGCGAGCAGCTGATCCAGGGCACGCCGGGCGGCCGCGACATCTGGGCGCTGGTCGAAGCCAAGGTGCCCGGGCTGGTGATGAGCCGGCCGGACGTCGGCGGCACCTCGGGCGGCCTGCAGGGCACCTTCAGCGCGCGCGGCACCGCCAGCGCGCAGAACACCTCGTTCCTGAACGGCGTCAACGTCGGCGACCCGGCGGCCATCGGCGCCGCGGGGTTCTACTACGACTTCGACGCCTTCGACGACATCCAGGTCTCGACCGGCGCGCACGACATCACCGTGCCGACCTCGGGCGTGTTCCTGAACATGATCACGAAGACCGGCGGCAACAAGTGGCACGGCAGCACGACGTTCACCTGGACGGGCGACAACGCTCCAGGGCCGCAACGACCACGATCCGACGCTCCAGAGCTACGGCTTCCGGCCCGACGGCAACACGTCGGATTTCGTGTCGGACATCAACGTCGCCGCCGGCGGGCCGATCATCCAGAACAAGCTGCGCTTCTTCGGATCGTTCCGCGACTGGCGCGTGCACCAGAACGTGCCGGTGCAGAACTCGCAGTCGGTGCTCGACCAGACCAACATCACCTCCGGCCTCGGCAACGTCACCTGGCAGATCAACCAGAACAACAAGCTCACCGGCTTCTACTCGCGCCAGCGCTACAGCAAGCCGAACCGCCTGCTGAACCCCGCCTCGATCACGGTCGTCGACTCGACGGTCGACGAAGAGGACATGTTCAACATCGTCCAGGGACTGTGGAACACGATCCTCGGCAAGAACCTGTTCGTCGACGCGCGCCTCGGGGTGAACACGATCCTGTTCCCGACCTACTTCAACGGCGGCAACCAGCAGTCGTTGACCGACAACGCCACCGGGATCATCTACGGCAACAACCCGAACGAAGTGATCCGCAACCGCGATCGGTATCAGTCGAACGCGACCGCGCAGTACTACGTCGATCGCGCGCTCGGCGGCCGCCACGAGATCCGGTTCGGGTTCGATCACTCCCACGCGGTGACCAAGAACGAGACGCATCGCGTCGACGAGGTGCGGACGTTCTACAACAGCACGACGACACCGAGGTCGCAGACGGTCGAAATCTACGCCACGCCGCTGATCGATCTCTCGGCGCTGAACGTGACCGCGCTGTTCGCGCAGGACAGCTACAGCGTCAAGCGACTGACGCTGACCGGCGGCCTCCGCTGGGAGCGGCTCGAAGGCTACCTGCCCGAACAGGGCAGCCCGGCCGAGCACGTTCTTCCCGAACATCCCGCGCACGCTTCGCCGAAGTCCGCGACGTCGTGCTGTGGCACACCGCCGGGCCGCGCGTCAGCGCGATCTTCGACGTCACCGGCGACGGCAAGACCGCCGCCAAGGCGTCGTACGGCCGCTACTACTACGTGCTGTCGACCGGCGGCGGCGGCGTCAGCAACGTCAACCCGAACTCGAACTACTTCGCGACCTACGGGTGGAACGACATCAACGGCGATCTGAAGTTCCAGAACGGCGAGCAGACCGGCGCGCCGGTGCTCACCGCGGGCACCAACGACCACGATCGATCCGAACTTCAGCCGTCCCTACACCGACGAGTACAGCTTCGGCGTCGACCGCGAGCTGATGGCGAGCTTCAAGTTCAGCGCCGTCTACACCTACCGGCGTGAGAAGAACACGCAGGCGTCCGCGAACCCCGACAACCCGTATGCGACGACGCTGACCACCGCCGTCGACCCCGGGCTCGACGGGTTCGTCGGGACCGCCGACGATGGCACCTACGGCTTCTACCAGCGGCTCTCGGCGGCGAACCGCACGCTCGATCACCAACGATCCGCACGGTGCTCCAGAGCTACAGCGGCCTGGAACTCACCGTGACCAAGCGCTTCACCAACCGCTGGCAGATGCTGGCCGGATACACCTGATCGAAGAACCAGATCGAGGACGTCAGCATCGACGTGTCGCCGAACTTCCTGATCAACATGGACGGCAACATCAGCTCGGAACCCAACCCGGGCGGGTCGAGCCGCTGCAGCGGCTGCGGTGCGAGCAACGCCGACAAGCCGAACCAGTTCAAGCTGACCGGGATGTACATCCTGCCGTGGCACGACGTCATCGTCAGCGGCAACTACAGCGGCGTCAGCGGCGTGCCGCTCACGCGGCAGATCACCCGCGCGCTGGCGATCGGCGGCAACCAGACGATCAACCTCGAACCGCTCGGCAGCCACCGGCTCGATTTCCAGAACCGCATCGACGTGCGCGTCGGCAAGCTGTTCAAGTTCTCCGGCGCGCGCTCGCTCGAGGCGTCGATCGACTTCAACAACCTGATGAACCAGAACTGGGTGTGGCAGGGGCGGTCGCTGACGCCGGCGACGTCGTTCCTCGACCCGACGACCGGGCACGCGGAACGACGCTGACGCAGTTCGCGTCGCCGTCGGCGATCCTGCCGCCGCGCACGGTGGTGCTGCGCGCGGCGTTGAAGTTCTGAGGCGCGCGGGCAGGTAGGGCGGGTCGGGCAGGTGAGGCAGGTGGGCTGCGCTTTCAGCTGCTTCGTGGATGATTCGTAGCGCCGTGGAACCGCAGAGAGCGCGGAGGCCGCAGAGCTATTCTGGCCTCAGCGCGGTGTGCCCGAACCCGCCCGCACCTGCCCACCTGCCCTACCTGCCCGCGGCCTCAGTCCTCCGCCGACGCAGGCGTAGTTCGAGGACGTGTCGCGCAGGCCGGGCACGGCGCTGCGCAGCTTGATCAGCTCGAGAAACTCCATCCGCGTGCGGGCGTTGTTGCGGAAGGCGCCGTGCATCGCGCTGGTGACGGCGAACGAATTCTGCTTCTCGACGCCGCGCATCGACATGCACAGGTGCGTGGCTTCCATCACCACCGCGACGCCGAGCGGCGAAATCTTCTCGCGGATGGTGTCGGCGATCTGGCTGGTGAGCCGCTCCTGGACCTGGAGTCGCCGGGCGAACACGTCGACCAGCCGCGGCACCTTGCTCAGGCCGATCACCTTGTTGCTCGGGATGTAGGCGACGTGGCACTTGCCGAAAAACGGCAGCAGGTGGTGCTCGCAGAGGCTGTAGAAGTCGATGTCCTTGACGATCACCATCTCGCTATAATCGACGGTGAAGAGCGCATTGTTCAGCACCTGATCGATGTTGGCGTCGTACCCGCTGGTCAGAAACTTGTACGCCTTTTCGACCCGCTTCGGCGTGTCGCGCAGACCTTCCCGCGCCGGATCCTCGCCGAGGTCCGCCAGCAGCTTCCTGATTAGCTCCTGCATCTTTCTATTCTATATCTCGGCTCTCACGGCCCAGTCGGCCGACGAGCTGTACGCCGACCGCGCCAACCTCGCCAGCGCGCGCCGCGCGGCCAGCCTCTGGTCGTCGATGCTGGCGTCGGATGCGGCCAATTTCGAGGCGGCGTGGAAGCTCGCGCGCGCCGACTACTGGCTCGGCGGGCACGCGCCGGAGGCGGAGCGGCGCGCTTTCTTCGAACAGGGGATCGACGCCGGACGCAAGGCCGCGGCGATGAAGCCGGACCGCCCCGAAGGCCACTTCTGGATCGCCGCGAACATGGGCGCGCTCGCCGAGTCGTACGGCGTGCGCCAGGGCATCAAGTACCGCAACCCGATCAAGGCGTCGCTCGAGACGGTGCTGCGCATCGATCCCGGGTTCCAGGAAGGGTCGGCGGATCGCGCGTTGGGACGCTGGTATTACAAGGTGCCGCGCCTGTTCGGCGGCAACAAGAAGCTCGCCGAAACGCACCTGCGCAAGTCGCTGACCTATAACCCGAACAGCACGGCGTCGCACTTCTTCCTCGCCGAGCTGCTGCTCGACGACGATCGAAAGCCGGAAGGCCGCGCCGAGCTCGAAGCGGTGATCGCCGCGCCGCCAAACCCCGACTGGCTGCCCGAGGATCGCGAGTTCAAGGAGAAAGCGCGGCGCGCGCTCGAGGCGAAGGAGAACCGATGATTCGGCGTCATGTGATTTCTGGAATGCTTCTCGCGGCCGGACTCGGCATCGCTTCGACGGCCGCGGCGCAGCCGCGCGCCGCCGACGGCGTCACGATCAACGATCAAGGGCAGCCTCGGTACTCGACCTTCTCGCTCTGCGCGATCGATCCGGCGACCGGCCAGTCCGGCGCGGCGGTGACGACGCGCGTGCCGTTCGTCGGCCGGGCGGTACCGTGGGTGCGCGCCGGCGTCGGCGCCGTCTGCACCCAGGCCTCCACCGTCGTCGAGTACGGCCCACGCGGGCTCGACCTGATGGCCAAGGGCGTCGAGCCGCAGGCGGTGCTGTCGCAGCTGCTCGCCGATGACAGCGCGCGGGAATCGCGACAGGTCGGCGTCATCGACATGAAGGGGCGCGCCGCGGCACACACCGGCAAGCAGAACGGCAACTGGGCAGGCAGCCGGCAGGGGAAGAACTACACCGTGCAGGCGAACATCATGGTCGGGCCGGAGGTGGTCGACGCGGTCGCCGCCAGCTTCGAGTCGACCGAGGGCACGTCGATGCCGCTCGCCGAGCGGATGATCCTGGCGCTCGAGGCGGGCCAGTCCAAGGGCGGCGATCGGCGCTGGGGCAACCTGCAGTCGGCGGCGATCAAGATTGCCGATCCGAACGATCCGGGGCGCGGCGGCGACTTCATCGCGCTGGCGATCGAGGTCGGCGAGCACACCGAACCGGTCGGCGAGATGAAGCGGATCTACTACACGACCGGGCGCCGGCTCGGCTACCGCACGTTCTCGCAGATCGAGGGTCCCGACGTCATCGAGTTGAAGCGGATGCTGCACGCGCTCGGCTACTGGCGCGCGTCGATGGCGGCATTTCCCGATCCGCCGCCGCCGACGACCACGCCGGCGCTGCAGGCGATGCGCACTGCCAACCCGGCGGAATACGAGAAGCGGATCGCCGAGTCGCGCAAGGCCACCGCCGACTACAACCGCGACTACGGCTTGTATGACGCGGAGGCGGTGGCGGCCGTGGACAAGTTCCGCGCCGATCGGAATCTCAATTACCAGGGCAACCCGCCGGGGCTCGCCGACGCACGGTTGGTCGAGGCGCTGCGCGCGGCTTACCTCGAGAAGAAGCGGGCCAGATAGCGGCCCTCAGGGCTGCACGTAGGGCGGCCCTTCAGGGCTGCAGTCGTCAGGGTCGTAGGCGCCTTCAGGGCCGCCAAGCCACACGAAAGAATTCGAATCATGAGGATGCGAGCGAGCCGCAGTTGACCAAGTGAGCGGGACCATCGGCCGCACGTTGATCAAGGTCGGGATCGCGCTGGCGGTGCTTGCTGTCCTCGGGGTGATGTTCGTGCGATCGGCGCGCAGCGTGCGGTCGGAGCCGTTCGAGGCCCCGCGCGACCGGATGACCGGCTGGACGCTGGCGATCGAGCCGCCCGACAGTCCCTCCGCCGTGCTGCTGTCGATCCAGCCGCAGCGCGAATTGGCGGGAGCGCTGTTCAACCAGCTGTTCGAACGCAGCGGAGAGTCGCTGAGCGGGCCGGTGCCGGCCGCCATCCCGCTGGTGCTGCGGAGCGAGATCGACGAGCGCACGGCGCCGGCGCTGACGCCGCAGGCGCTTCTCTCCCTGGCCAGGGAAGCCGGCCTCGAAGCCGCGACGTTCAAACCGCGCTGCATGGCGCATCGCCGCATCAGCGCCCCGGGGATCACGCGCCAGCTTTACTACGTGCTCTTCGATCTGCCCGGCGTTCGACACGTTCCGCCGGCAAGTCGGCCCAGCGCCTGCGCGAGGCCGGGGCCTCGACCCCGTTCGATCCCGCCGCCCAGTCGCCGACTCTCATCGTCGCCGCGTCGGACGCGGCATTCAGCCGGTGGCTGCCGCTCAAGGCGGACGCGGAGAGGGAGTGCTTCGCCCCTGTCACCATCGAGTGAGGGTTAGGGGGTAGGGATTGGTTCCGAACAGGGAGTAGTCGATCAGGGCGTAGTTCCGATCAGGGAGTGGTGAACAGGGCCTGGTTCCGAGGCAGATGAGCTGATTCGGAGAGCAGCGGATGCGCCAGCCACGGGTGTGCTCATCCCTAATCCCTATCCCCTAACCCCGATCCCCTACTCCCTGACGCCGTCACTAATACTTATAGAAGCCGTGGCCGCTCTTGCGGCCAAGCCGGCCGGCGAGGACCATGCGCTTCAACAGCGGCGGCGGCGCGTACTGCGGCTCCCGGAACTCCTCGAACATGATGTTGGCGATGTAGTAGGTCGTATCGAGGCCGACGAAGTCGAGCAGCGTGAACGGCCCCATCGGATAGCCGCATCCGAGCTTCATCCCCTTGTCGATGTCCTCGATCGTGCCGGTGCCGTTCTCGTAGGCGCGAATCGCGTCGAGCAGATACGGCACGAGCAGCCGATTGACGATGAAGCCGGGGCGATCCGGCGCGGTGATCGGTTCCTTGCCGAGCGAGGCGGCGAAGTCGAAGACCGTCTTGTAGGTCTCGTCGCTGGTCGTCAGCGCGCGGATCACTTCGACCAGCTTCATCAGCGGCACGGGGTTGAAGAAATGCAGGCCGCCGAAGCGATCCGGCCGCTCGGTCGCCGCCGCCAGCTCGGTGATGCAGAGCGACGAGGTGTTCGAGACGAAGATCGTGTGCGGCCCGACGATCTTCTCGAGCGACGCGTAGGTCTGCCGCTTGTCGTCGAGGTTCTCGATGATCGCCTCGATGATCAGGTCGCAGTCCTTCAACCCCTCGAACGTCGTCGTGCCGCTGAGGCCCGCAAGCGTGGTATCGCGCGTCGCGGCAGCGACCTTGCCTTTGGCCACGCCCTCGTCCAGGAAGCGCTTGATGCGTCCGATGCCCTTGTCGAGCGCGATGTCGTCGACCTCGCGGACGATCGTCTTGTAGCCGGCCGCGGCGCAGACCTGCGCGATACCGGATCCCATCAACCCGCAACCGAGCACACCGACCGTTTTGATCTCCATCAACCCCTCAATGCGAAACCTGTTCACATCGAACGCAGAGTCCGCAGAGCCGCAGACATACCAGGCTTCTCTGCGTTGCTCGCGAGCTCTGCGTTCAGTCGTCCCGAGCGCTTTTACAGTGCCTCGACGATCGCCGCGATTCCCTGGCCGCCGCCGATGCAGGCGGTGGCAAGCCCACGCTTCTTCCCCCGGCGCCGCAGTTCCAGCAGCACGTCAGCATCAGCCGGGTGCCGCTCATGCCGAGCGGGTGCCCGAGCGCGATCGCGCCGCCGTTCACGTTCACCTTGTCGCGGTCGAGCCCGAGCTCTTTCTCCACCGCGAGATACTGCCCGGCGAACGCTTCGTTGACCTCGATGAGATCGATGTCGTCGAGCGAGAGGCCGGTGGCCGCCAGCGCCTTGCGCGTCGCCGGCGCCGGACCCATCCCCATCAACGACGGCTCGACACCGGTCGCGGCCCAGCCGACGAGACGCCCGAGCGGCCGGAGCTGGTGGCGTTCGACGGCCTCGCGCGACGCCAGGATCAGCGCCGCGCCGCCATCGACGATCCCGCTGGCGTTTCCCGCCGTGACGGTGCCGTCCTTCTTGAACGCCGGCGGCAGCTTGGCGAGCACCTCCATCGTCGTCGCCGGCCGCATGTGGTCGTCGCGGTCGACGACCTGGACGCCCTTGCGCGTCTTGATCTCGACCGGCACGATCTCCTCGACGAAGCGCCCCGCCTTCCACGCGGCATCGGCGAGCTGCTGGCTGCGCAGCGCGTAGCAGTCCTGCGCGTCGCGCGGGATCTCGTACTTCGCGGCGCAGTTCTCCGCGGTCAGCGCCATGGTGCAGCCGCAGTACGGGTCGAGCAGCGCCTCCCACAGCGAGTCTTCGAGCTTGCCCTGCCCCAGCTTCAGCCCGTCGCGAAGGCCGCGAATCACGTGCGGCGCCTGGCTCATGCTCTCGATGCCGCCGGTCAGGACGAGGCCCGCCTCGCCGAGCTGAATCATCTGCGCGCCGCTCACGGCCGCCTGGATGCCCGATCCGCACAACCGGTTGACGGTCAGCGCCGGCACGTCCACGGGCACGCCGGCCTTGAGCGCGACGTGGCGTGCGCCGTAGATCGCGTCGGCGCTCGTCTGCAGGACGTTGCCGATGACGGCGTGGTCGATCCATTCGGGCTTGACGCCGGTGCGCTCGAAGGCGCCGCGCGCGGCGATCGCGCCGAGCTCGATTGCCGAAACGTCCTTCAGCGCGCCGACGTAGTCGGTCATCGGCGTACGCGCGCCGCCGACGATGAGAACCTCTGGTTTGTTCATCGTTCCAACTCGGAATCCTGGGGAATGTTCGCGACGTCCTGGACCGGCTCGTCCTGACCGGCCGGGGCTTCCTGGGCGGCGACGCTTTCGGCGTCGCGATGTGATCTTCGGATCTGCGCCACGATGTAGTCGCCGGTTTCGCGCGTGCCGAGCGAGCCGCCGATCTCCTTCGTGCCGTTGCCGGTCGACGACCGCCTCCTGCACCGCCGCCTCGATCGCGGCCGCCTCGGCTTTGAGGCCGAGATACTCGAGCATCAGCGCCGCCGACAGGATCGCGCCCATCGGGTTGGCGACGTTCTTTCCCGCCAGCGGCGGCGCCGAGCCGTGCACCGGCTCGAACATCGACGTCCGGCCGGGATGCAGGTTGCCGGAGGCGGCGAGGCCGAGGCCGCCCTGCAGCGCCGCGCCGAGGTCGGTGATGATGTCGCCGAACAGGTTGTTGGTGACGATGACGTCGAACTGCGCCGGGTTCTGGACCATCAGCAGCGCGAGCGCGTCGATGTAGAGATGCCGCGGCTGGATCGACGGATACTGCGGCGCGACCTCGCGGAAGACGCGCTGCCACAGCGCATGGCCGTCGGTCATCGCGTTGCTCTTGTCGGCCATGCACACGCTCTTGCGTCCGCTGGCGACCGCGAAGTCGAACGCGTGCTTCACAATCCGGTGCACGCCTTTGTAGGTGTTCAGCTCTTCCTGGATCGCGATCTCGTCTCGGTGTCCCGCCTTGAAGCGGCCGCCGATGCTGACGTAGAGCCCTTCCGTGTTCTCGCGCAGGACGACGAAGTTGACGTCGGCGACCGAGCGGTTCTTCAGCGGGCAGAGCCGCTCGTCGAGCAGCTTGACCGGCCGGAAGTTGACGAACAGGTCGAGCTCGAAGCGCGTGCCGAGCAGGATGTCGCGTGCGTGCCGGTTGTCGGGAACGCGCGGATCGCCGAGCGCGCCGATGAAGATCGCGTCGAAGCTGTCGCGCAGCATCGCGTACCGTTCGGCGGCATGGTGATGCCGCTTTGCAGGTAGTAGTCCGCGCCCCAGGGAAACGTCTCGAGGTCGAAGGTGCGCCCGAACACCTCGCCGACCGCGCGAACGGCTTTCATCGCCTCCGCCGTGGTCTCGACGCCAATCCCGTCGCCGGGAACGACTGCTATACGCATATGAGCTTCGGAATCGGGTAATCGGGTAATCGGGTAATTTGGTTGCGAGATTGATTGGGGCATTAAGCGATCATCGTCCGCTGTCGGCGGCTGCGCAATCCGGCAATCCAATTAATCGGCAGCGCAATCCAGCAATCCAATTACCCGATTACCCAATTACCCGATTCACGCGATTCTCTCTATCGCCATCGCCATCCCCATGCCGCCGCTGATGCAGAGCGTCGCGAGGCCGCGGCGCCCGCCGCGGCGCTCGAGCTCGTGCAGCAGCGTCACGATCAGGCGCGCGCCGGTGGCGCCGATTGGATGGCCGAGGGCGATCGCGCCACCGTTGACGTTCAGCCGATCCGACGCGATCGGCACATCGCGCAGCACGGCGAGCACCTGCGGCGCGAACGCTTCGTTGAGCTCGACCAGATCGTAGTCCTCGATGCCGAAGCCGAGCCGCTCCTGGAGCTTTCGAATCGCCGGCACCGGCCCGATGCCCATGACCCGCGGATCGACGCCGGCGCTCGCCCAGCCCAGGATCTTCGCGCGCGGTTTCAGGCCACGTGCGCGCGCGACTTCCGAGGCGGCGACGACGACCGCCGCGCCGCCGTCGGTGACGCCAGACGAGGTCCCGGCGGTGATGATGCCCGGGCTGCCCTTCAACTTCGCCGAACACCGGCGGGAGCTTGCGCAGGCTCTCGATGGTGGTGTCTCGAGGATGCTCGTCGCGATCGACCATCGCCGCTGGTCCGCCAGCCGTCTTGCCGCGGCGCGGACGCCGCCAGCGCGACCGGCGCGATCTCGCGCGCAAAGTGTCCGGCGGCGATCGCCGCCTGCGCCTTGCGCTGGCTCTCGAGCGCGAAGCAATCGGACTGTTCGCGGGTGATGCCGTACTGCCGCGCGAGGACCTCCGCCGTCTCGCCCATGATCAGGTTCGACAGCGGGCACGAGAAGCCGTCGCGATACATCGCGTCGACCAGCGTGAAGTTGCCCATCCGGTGGCCCCAGCGCGCGTCGGCGGCGTCGATCAGGTACGGCATGCGGCTCATCGACTCGATGCCGCCGGCAAGCGCGATGTCCGACTCGCCGAGCATGATCGACTGCGCGGCCGAGGCGATCGCCTGGAGGCCCGACGCGCACGCCTTGTTGATCGTCTGGGCCGGCGCGCTGTGCGGGACGCCGGCGCGATGGCCCACCTGGCGTCCCGGGTTGGGGCCGGAGCCGCCCTGCCGGCCGTGGCCGATCAGCACCTCGTCGATGTCGCCGCTGGTCAGGCCGGCGCGCTCGATCGCCGCGCGGGCCGCCACCGCGCCGAGCTCTGCAGGGTGGATGTCCTTGAACGATCCGCCGTACTTGCCGATGGGCGTGCGCGCGGCGCTGAGGATGACGACGTCCCGGACGGGCATAAACATCCCATTTTAGACCCTATGCCTCTCCGAAACGTAGTGTCCGGCTTCGACCGCCATCCACATCGTCCGCCTGAAGGCGGACACGACGAACGAGAAATCAATGAACGGATGCGGGCCCGGGAAAGCCGGCGCCGGGAAGCGTGAGGCGGAAGCAGCTGCCGGTTTCGGTCGGCACGAGGTCGAGCGTGCCGCGGTGGGCGTTCGCGATCCCCAGCGACAGCGACAGGCCAAGGCCGGCGCCGCCGCCGGTGGTCTTGGTGGTGAAGAACGGCTCGAAGATGCGGCCGGAGACTCCGGCCGGGACGCCCGGGCCGGTGTCGCGCGACCTCGAGGATCGCATCGCTGCCGACGAGCAGCGTCCGCACCGAGAGCACGCGCGGCCCCTCGATCCCGGTCATCGCCTGCTGCGCGTTGATCACCAGGTGGAGGATCACCTGCTGAATCTCCTCGCGATTGGCGAGCACGAGCGGCAGCACCGGCGCGTACTCCTCGCGGGTCGTGATCCCCGACATCTCCAGCTCGAACGCCCGCACCTCCATCGTCGACTTCACGATCTCGTTGAGGTCCATCAGCAGCCGCTCCTTCGACGAGTGCCTGACGAAGGTGAGCAGGTTGCGGACGATTCGGCCGGCGCGTCCCGCCTCGAAGCGCGTCCGCTCGAGGTCGACGCGGACATCGGCGTCGTGCGTCTGGCCGAGCACCAGCTCGAGGGTGCCGATCACCGATTGCAGCGGGTTGTTGATCTCGTGCGCGACGCCGGAGACGAACTCGCCGACCGCCGACAGCCGCTCGCCGCGCACCAGCTGCTCGCGCAGCCGCAGCTCCTCGGTGACGTCGCGGATGACGCCGACAAAATGCGTGACCCGGCCGGTGTCGTCGACAATCGGCGCGGCGGCGCAGGCGGCGTTGAAGGTGCTGCCGTCCTTGCGCGCGAGCGCGACCGAGATGCGCACCTGCTCGCGGGCCCGCAGCCGCTCGACGATCGCCGGGATCTCGGCCGCACGATTCGGGCGCGGCGAGCCGGTTCGGCGGCAGCGAGTCGAGCTCCTCGTGCGAGTAGCCGGACGCGCGGCAGAACGCGTCGTTCGCGTACTCGATGCGGCCGTCCGGACCAATGATCACGATGAGCTCGCCCGCCTGTTCGCAGGCGGTCGCCAGCAGGCGCACACGCTGGTTCGCCTGCTCGACGGCGCGCTGCTCCACGCGCAGCCGCACCATCACGATCGCGCCGCCGCAGATCAAGGTGAACGCGGTCGCCAGCTCGCGCAAGTCGTCGACCGGCGGGCCGAGCGGCATCAGGTAGCGGCTCGAGTAGCCGACGACGGTCACGGTCAGCAGCGCGGCGAACAGCAGCGCGGGCGATGAGTGACGTGTCGACCACGGCACCGCGGTGCGCTGCAGCGTCGGCGACGGCGGCGCGATGGCCACGGCCGACGCCGCGAAGAAGAACGGCAGCATCCAGCCGATGTCCGGGATGGCGCCGGTGCCGTAATTCCCGCTCACCGTGACGAACCCGAGGAAGACCAGCAACAGAAACGCGAGCCCGAGGCCGATCGCCATCCGCTGGTAGACCGCGGCCCACGGCCCCTTCCCCGCGGATCGCGCCGCGAGGACCAGGCCGATGACGGCGGACAACCTGACGAGCGGGCCGATGATCGCCAGCATCCGCAGCGCCAGCGGCGACTGCTCCGGCGCCGTTCCCGGCGCGATGATCAGCGACCAGTACAGGAAGCCGGTGAGGAAGACGAGGACGGTGATGTCGAGCGCGACGGTGATCGAGGTTTCCGCGACGTTGTCGCGATGCGGCCAGGCAACCAGCGCGATCAGCGGCAGCGCCGACCCGCACAGCTGCAGGATGATGTGCCACTTGAACCACGGCAGCGGCGTCGCGGCAAAGAGCTCATCGGTACGCCCAGCCGATCTGACCGACGAACCAGAGCGCTGCCCACGCGCCGAGCGCGGCGAAGAACACGGCCTGCCGGCCGCGCCATGCCGAGCGGCGGCGCAGCAGCGCCGCCAGCAGCGCGAGCGGCGGCAGCAGCAGGCCGATATTGCCGACGACCAGCCGGGCCCACTCCCGCTCCGAAAGCGCGCTGACAAGCCCGGCGTACACGACGGCGTACACCAGCCCCGCGACGGCCCAGTTCATATCTGGATTATCGGATGGGCCATGCGAGTCGCGTAGGTCAGGTACATCTGACAGGTTGGTTAGTGACCCACGCGACGTGTGGGTCCCTCATAGTTCCGCGGTGTCGATCTGCGCGCGCTGCAGCCGGCCGCTGAAGTCGACGTAGATCGACTTCCACTCCGAGAAGACGTCGAGCGCCGCGGTTCCGGCCTCGCGGTGGCCGTTGCCCGGTCGCTTTCGTGCCGCCGAACGGCAGGTGCACTTCGGCGCCGATGGTCGGCGCGTTGACGTAGAAGATGCCGGTGTACATGTCGCGCATGGCCGCGAACGCGCGGTTGATGTCCTGCGTGTAGATCGACGCCGACAGCCCGTATTGCACGCCGTTGCCGATCGCGACCGCCTCGTCGAACGACTTGCACGGGATCACCGAGACGACCGGACCGAAGATCTCCTCCTGCGCAATCCGCATCGACGGCGCGACGTCGGCGAAGACCGTCGGCTCGTGGAAGTACCCCTTCGCGTACGCGCCCGCCGGTCAGCGCGTGGCCGCCGCACGCCAGCGTCGCCCCTTCCTGCTTGCCCGATCTCGACGTACTTCATCACCGTCTCGAGCTGTCCCTGGCTGACCGACGGCCCCATCTGCGTCTTCGGATCGAGGCCGTCGCCGACACGCAGCGCGCGGGCGCGCGCGACGAACTGCTCGAGAAACGCTCGGTAGACCTTCTCGTGCACGACGACGCGGCTGGCGGCCGTGCAGCGCTGGCCGGTGGTGCCGAAGCCGCCCCACAGGCAGCCTTCGACGGCGAGCTCGAGGTTGGCGTCGTCCATGACGATGATGACGTTCTTGCCGCCCATCTCGAGGTGCACCTTCTTGAACGACGGCGCCGCCTGGCTCGAGACCGTCCGGCCGACCTCGGTCGAGCCGGTGAACGACACGACCCGGACGTCGTCGCTGACGAGCAGCGCGTTGCCGACGTCGGCGCCGCCGCCGGTCACCAGGTTGACGACGCCCGGCGGGATGCCCGCCTCTTCGAGAATCCGGACGAAGTTCAGCGCCGACAGCGGCGTCAGCGTCGCCGGCTTGAAGACGACGGTGTTGCCGCAGACCAGCGCCGGGATGATCTTCCACGACGGGATCGCCATCGGAAAATTCCACGGCGTGATGATCGCGGAGACGCCGACCGGCTGCCGCACCGACATCGCGAACTTGTCGCGCAGCTCGGACGGCACCGTCTGGCCGTACTGGCGCCGCCCTTCTCCGGCCATGAAGAAGGTCATGTCGATCGCTTCCTGCACGTCGCCGCGCGTTTCGTCGAGGACCTTCCCCATCTCGCGCGTCATGTCGCGCGCCAGCGCTTCCTTGCGATCGGCGATGAGCTGCGCGGCGCGGAACAGCAGCTCGGCGCGCTTCGGCGCCGGCACCAGCCGCCAGCGCTCGTAGGCGCGCGCGCGCGGCGTCGATGGCGCGCGTCACGTCGTCGGCGGTCGACTTCTGAAAGACGCCGACCAGGTCGTCGGTGTTCGGCCGGGTTACGGTTCTCGAACACCTCGCCTGAAACGGAAGGGACCCAGGCCCCGTCAATAAAGTTGTGATACGTCGTTGCATTAGCTGTGGCGGTGCCCATAAGCGTTGAGAGTGCCGTACTGTGGAGCCTGGCTGCAACCCGGCCGCGAAGCACCCCGGGCACAGCAGTTTACGGACATGAGCGCGAGTGCAACCTTTCGGGGTCAGCCCAGGCGGGTCGGGTGGGAGGGGTCAAAAAACGCCGTAAATTGACGCCAATTCCCGCATTGGACCATGGCACGAATCCTGAATTGACGAGGGTGTCCGAGGAGACGGACCAGCGATGATGACCAACGCCGCGACCCACGAGATGCTCCGTCAGCAGATCCCCACGGCCACCACCGCGCAGAAGGTGGTCATCGTCAACGGCACGCCGGAGATGCTCGACCTGCTCGAGACGGTCCTCGACGCCGGCCACTACGACGTCGTTTTCGTCGAGTCGAGCGAGCACGCGTACTCGCAGATCAAGCGCGTGCAGCCGAACCTGGTCATCCTGTGCGTCCGCATCGCCGAAGCCGACGGCTTCCAGGTGCTGTCGATGCTGAAGCTCGACGAAGAGACCCGCGAGATTCCGGTGCTCACCTACACGACGGAATACGACGGCCAGGAGAAGGAAGAAGAAGTTCCCGAGATGGCCGGCACCGAGATGCTTCACGGCCAAGCCCGCCGTGTGGATGAATTAGAAGGTGTTATAGTCGCGCCGCATGCCGGCGGAGGACAAGCGCGATACTGAACGGATCGAGATCCTCGGCGAGCTGCGCGGCGAGGTCATGGTGTTCCAGCCGATGGCGATCACGCGAAATCAGCCGCGGCGGCGCACAGGTCGAAACCGGGTTTCCCGCTCCAGCTCGACTCCCTCCACGATTTCCGCCTCACGCTCGGCGACCGCTCGGTGGTCGTCAAGGGACGCGTCGCCCACTGCAGCATCTCCGACGTCGACCAGGAGGTCGTGCTCTACCGTTCCGGCATCGAGTTCGTCGAGCCGGCCGAGCGCGTCGCCGGCGTGATCGCCGACTTCATCGACGCAGTCACCAACGGCCGCCGGGCACTCTGACGCTCGGCTGGAGCCCTTTAGCTGTAAAAGCGAACCTTCACTTCTTGTATTCTAGTGTCCGCTTCAGCCGATTGCGCGATCCGCCTGGAAGCGAGACTACATGAAGGATCATTTCATTTTCAGGTGCTCGAGGTAGTCGCCCGACTCGATGCGCTGCGCCTGGCCGAGCGGCGCGTTGTAGAAGTAGACCCACGCCTGCGCCACGCGCCCGTCCTCGAACGTCACCGGCGTCTCGACGCGGCGTGTAGAGGCTCGCGTCGGGCTCGCTCGGCCGGTAGCCCTCGAGCTCGTCGAGGACGGCGAGCACGTTCTCGCCATCCGACATCCGATACACTTCGCCGCTGACGCGTGCAGTCGGCCGACGGGATCGCCGCCGGATAGATGCCCAGGTCGAAGAGCGCGGCGCCGATCGAGCCGCGGCCGATCGCGCGTCAGCATCGCGTCGACGCGCGAGCGGCCGGCGCGCTTGAAGCCGCTCATCAGCGTGCCGTAGAAGAACACGAGATCGGTCATCAGTTGTCCGGGGAGACGAGCAGTGTAGGGCAAGGAGATCAGGAGGGCAGAGTCAGGAGGTCGGAGGCTCAAGGTCGGAAGGCTCGAAGGTCAAGGCTCGAAGGTCAAAGGCTAGAAGGTCAGGAGAAATGCCTGACCTCCCTGCCTGCGAGTGATGTCGACCTATCGAGGATCCGCTTCGGGCTTGATCGCCTTGTTCGCGACCGCGCCGACCAGGTCGAAGACCTCGGCGGGAACCGCGAACGAGAGCGCGACGGTCTTGCCGGTGCCCGTCAGCTCGAGCGACTGCATCATCAGCTGCAGCTCCGGCCGCGAGCCCGACTGCAGCTTGGCGAGCGCCAGGAAGCCGCGGACGACGTCGCGCAGGTTGTTCGCCGCCTCGTCGTCGCGCGCCTCGGCGCGAACGATGCCGCGGATGCCGCCGTTGACATGGCCGCTGACCGAGAACCAGGTGATGGCCGGAATCTGGCTCGACGACGGCTCGGGCAGCCGCGCGTGCGACCCGAGCGCGTCGAACCGGCCGACCGCCCAGGCGTTGCCGTCGTCGAGCGAGCGCACCAGGTTCATCAGCTCCTCGTTGCCGGTGACGCTTTCGAGGCCCTGCTGCGGGTTGTTGCCGGCGTGGTGCAGGTCGATCGCGGAGCGGATGAGCGACGTGCTGCCGAGCGCGACCAGGCCCGGCTCGAGGAACGAGACGGCGAAGCTGTGCGAGGTGCGAGGCCGCGCGTCGCTGTTGTCGGCGGGATCGTTGTCGCGATCGCGGTCGCCGAACGAGTGATCCGCAAGCACCACCGCTTGCCGTTGTAGGTCTCGACGGGCGCCATGCTCGCGCATCAGCGCTTCGATCTTCACTTCGTCGAACCGGCCGCGCGCGAGGACCATGCCGGTGCCCTTCGTCGCGCCCGCGCGATCCGGATACAGGCAGGCGACGACGCGATCGATGTCGGTTTCGATGTTGATGCCGGTCTGGTTCTCGAACTCGCGCTGCCCGTTCTCCTGCATCGGCAGGGCGCGGCGCACTTTCTGGCGCAGCTCCGAGGTCATGATTTCGTGGACGTTGGCGAAGGCGATGGCCGAAGCGTCGCGCGGCACGTAAGCCGAGCTCGTCAGGGCCGCCCTGGCGGCCGAGGGCCCCGGCCGGGAACCCGACGTAGTAGGCCACGAGCCCCGTGCCCAGCCCGACGCCGAGCACCAGCGAGCGAAACAATCACGAAATACCGGGTCCGCGTCGTCATAGACTGAGCCTCAAAGGCTTATACGGTCGACGGTAAGTCATTGTTCAAGCACGTACTCGCGCTGCTCGACCGCCCGCCCGGCCAGCCAGAGCGTGACCGCCGATGATGACCGCCAGGCACAGCAGGCTGACCGGCACCGATGGCACCTCGTGGAATACCTGCATGAGCACGCTGACCGCCGAATCCTGAGGCATCTCGTGCGTCACGAGCGCCTGCAGGTAGTAGGCAACGGTCAGCCGCTTCAGGTAGCCCGGAAACAGCAGGACAGCCGGCTCCCAGCCGAACGCAAAGACCAGCCCGACCACCAGCGGCCGCTTGAGCCGCGTCCCGACCAGCGCGAAGACGGCCCCGTAGGCCGCCAGCCCGACCGCCAGCATCCCGAGGTCGGTCACCAGCGACGGAAACGCCTCGGCGATGCTGCCCGCCGCCGGTCGGCACGATCAGGAAAGTAGACCAGCACGACCGAGGGCAGCACGAGCAGAACCGTGCAGACGAGGTAGGCGAGGTACTTGCCGAGCAGGACGGCGCTGCGCGGAATCGGACGCGTGAACAGATAGGTGATCGTCTTGTCGTCGACTTCGTCGGCGATGAGCGCCGTGCCGTAGAACACGCCGAGCACCGGGACGATGAACCGGATGTAGAGCAGCCAGATCATCATGCCGAAGATGGTGCCGCCGCCGACCTGCGGCGCCGTTGACGCGGAACCCCGACGTGTGCAGCGAGTCGACGATGCGCAGCGCGACGGCGAGCGCGACCGGGCCGCCGAGCAGCACGCCGAGAAACACCGAGCGGCGCGACCACAGCATCTGCCCGAGCGAGAGGTCGAAGATCCGCGCGGCGGACGACAACAACGCCGGGCATCGCGGTCGCCGGCCTCACCGTCTCCGTCATGACTTCACCAGGTATTGGAAGACCGCCTGACAGGTTGTCGTCGGGCGAGGTGACTTCGTGGATGGCGCCGTGCTCGCCCGACGCCGCCAGCTCGGTCAGCCGCGCGTAGAACGCATCGGGCCGCGCCGGTCTGGACGACGACCGCGTCCTCCTCGAACTTCAGGCTCAGCACGTCGTCGTGGCCGAGGAACTCGCGCGCGAGCGCGCGCGTGCTGGTCGGCCCTGATGTGCACGGTGTGCGGATGCTCGTCGATGAGATCGCGAATCTGGTGGACGTTGCCCTCGGCGAGGATCCGCCCCTGGTTGATCAGCAGGATGTTCGACGTCATCGACTCGATCTCGTGGAGGATGTGGCTCGAGACGATGACGCTCTTGCCGGCGCGGCCCCATTCCTTGATCATGCGGATCGTCTTGCGGCGCGCGATCGGATCCATGCCCGAGAGCGGCTCGTCGAGGATCAGCAGCTCCGGATCGTGCGCGAGCGCCTGCGCCATCTTCACGCGCTGCCGCATGCCCTTGCTGTAGGCGCCGATCTTCTTGTCGGCGGCGTCGGTGAGGTCGACTTCGTCGAGGCGCGCTGCGCGCCAGCGCTGGCGCCGTCGCATCGTCCGACGCCGTTCAGCCGCACGAGCGCGGTCACCCATTCGAGCCCGGTCATGCGCTCGTAGAACGCGTCCTGCTCGGGGCAGAAGCCGATGCGGAAGTACAGCGCCGGGTTCTGCCAGATCGGCTCGCCGAGCACCGTGATCGTGCCCTTGCTCGGCTTGAGCTGGCCGGTGATCAGCTTCATGAACGTCGACTTGCCGGCGCCGTTCGGCCCGAGCAGCCCGGTGATGCCGGGCGGCACGGTCACCGACACGTCGTTCAGGCCGATGACCTGGCCGTACCACTTCGACAGGTGATCCGCGGCGACGAGGCCTGCGGCCATTACGCGACCACCTCGACGCCGCGGACGCGGCGTTCGAGGATCGACGCCGGAGAGCGCGATCAGCGCCGACGATCATCAGCAGCGACACCGGCCACGGCGTGTCGTACTGCAGCGGCTGGCGGAAGATCACGTCGCCGATCTGGGCGAGGTTGGCCGAGAACGAGATCCACGACAGCGACGTGCTGCGCGTCACCGCGTAGAGCACGCCGTAGATCGCCTGCGTGAAGAAGATCACCGCCGCGTAGAGGATGCCGACGTAGCGGCTGCTGTTCGACAGCGACGACAGCGCCAGCATCGCCGTCGACACCATCGTCACCTGGACGAACGAGAACACCGTGATCGCCGGGAACAGGAACAGGTTGTTCCTGAAGAAGGTGAAGTTGCCGGCGAACGAGATCTGCACGATCAGCAGGACGATGGCCGGCAGCCAGGTGACGAGCAGCAGGAACGTCATCAGGATCGCCAGCTTGCCGAAGACGTATTCGGCGCGCGTCAGCGGCTTCGACAGGTAGATCTGCAGCGCGTTGGCGCGCCGATCGTTGGCGATCAGGCCGGCGCCGACGTACACGGTGACGAAGAACACGAAGATCTGCTGCTGGTCGAGAAACTGGCGGAAGGTTTCGGGCGTCGGGCGCGAGGAAGGCCGCCTGCGGAAGGTTCGCGGCGGCGTAGATCTGCACGGCGCGGACGAAGAACGGGAACCACGACGACGAGCAGCAGGCCGAGAAACGCCCGCTTGGCCAAGAACGTGCGGATGCCGGCGCGGGTGATCACGATCCAGCCGGTGCCGCGCGGCGCCTTGTCGCCGCCGTAGCGCCGATACCCTGATCGTGGATAGGCATCGAGACGTTATTTCTCACCAACCGCGTGCGCGAAGACGTCTTCGAGCGTCGGCACGCTCGGCCGCAGGTGCCGCACCTGGACGCGCGTCGGCGGCCGCGAGCGCAAACAGCTGCTGCGCGCCGCCTTCGCCCGGCACGAACACGCGCATGACGTCCTCGTCGGTCGCGTGGCAGTCGAGGCCGGCGCCGCGCAGCTGCTCGAGGAATGCCGTCGAGCTCGCCTGCCGGCGTCTTCACGCGCAGCTCGTAGACGCGGCCGCGCGGCTGCTTCAGCGCCGCGATCGGCCCGGCGGCGGCAATCGCGCCCTTGTCCATGACGACGACGTGGTCGCAGGTGTATTCGACGTCGGGCAGCAGGTGCGACGAGAGAATCAGGTTGACGCCCTTGTTGTGCGCGAGGTCGCGAACGAGCTCGAGCATCTCGTCGCGTCCCTTCGGGTCCATGCCGTTGGTCGGCTCGTCGAGGAACAGCAGATCGGGATCGTGCACCAGCGCCTGCGCCAGCTTGATGCGCTGCTTCATGCCGGTCGAGTAGGTTTCGACGTTGCGATAGCGCGCTTCGCCGAGGCCGACGTAGAAGAGCACCTCGTGCGCGCGCTGCATCGCGTCGACGCGCGGCAGCCCGGCCAGCTCGCCGCAGTAGGCGACGAACGACACCGCGTTCATGCCCGGGAATGTGCGCGTCGCTCTCCGGCATGTAGCCGACGCGCGCGCGGATGTCGAGCGGCGCCGCGGCGACGTCGAGGCCGAGCACGCGCATCCGGCCGCGCTCGGGCACGATGAAGCCGAGCAGCGCCTTGATCATCGTGCTCTTGCCGGCGCCGTTCGGGCCGAGCAGGCCCACCGCGCCGGCGGCGAACGATGACGTGACGTCTTGCAGCGCGCGGTTCTTGCCGTAGGCGACCGTCACGTCCTCGAGCGTGACGACAGGCGCAGTCTCAGCCATTCAGTGATGTATACGTATACGGTCCCGCAGACCCAAAAGGTCCGCGGCGGACGGTCGAACCTTCGCGCGGACGGTCTGAAGGCCGTCCCCTACAGCGTGCCCCGCAGCCCGAGCGTCGTCGGCCTTCTCGCGCATGAAGCCGATGACGTTGCCGATGTGCTCCTCGAGCGGGAGCCCGAGCAGCGCCGCGCCCGCGTGCAGATCCTCGCGCTTGACGCCGCGCGCGAACGCCTTGTCCTTCATCCGCTTGATCACCGACTTCGCCTCGAGGTCGAGCACGCTCTTGCTCGGGCGGACGAGCGACGCCGCGGTGATGAAGCCGGCCAGCTCGTCGCACGCGAACAGCGTCTTCTCGAGCTGGCTGTCGCGCGTGACGCCGGTGATCTCCATGGCGTGCGACAGGATCGCGCGGATCAGCCACTCGGGATAGCCCTTCTCGCGCAGGATCTCGCTGCCCTTGTTCGGGTGATCGCCGAGCGTCGGCCAGCGCTCGTAGTCGAAGTCGTGCAGGAGCGCCGTGACGCCCCACGCCTCTTCGTCCTCGCCGAACGTTCGGGCGTAGCCGCGGACGGCGGCTTCGACCGCCAGCGCGTGCTTCAGCAGGCTCTCGCCCTTGGTGTACTCGGTCAGCAGCGCCCAGGCGTCGTCGCGATTCAGGTCCATATGTTCAGGCAGACGGTGATGATCACCGCGTTGATGAAGTCGATGAAGAAGGCGCCGACCATCGGCACCACGAGAAACGCGCGCGGCGCCGGCCCGTAGCGATCGACCAGCGCCTCCATGTTCGCCATCGCGTTGGCCGTCGTGCCGAGCATGAAGCCGCACAGCCCGGCGCCCATCACCGCCGCGTCGTAGTCGCGGCCCATCAGCCGGAAGGTCGGCCAGCAGACGGCGGCGATCAGCGCGACCTGCGCGACGAGGATCGCGACCATCGGCAGCGCCAGCCCGGCGAGCTCCCACAGCCGCAGCGTCATCAGCGCCAGCACGAGGAACAGCGACAGCGCGACGCTGCCCAGGTCGTCGATCGTCCGCTGCGACAGCCCGATCAGCCCGGTCGCATCGTCGACGTTGCGGATGATCGCCGCGACCAGCATGGCGCCGATGTACGCCGGCAGCGTGATGCCGACCGAGGTGAGCCAGCGCGCTGACGCCCGAGCCGAGCCCACATCGCGATCAGGATCACGACCAGCGCCTTGAGCAGCGCGTACGATTCCTTGTCCTCGCCCGGCGGCGCCGAGGCCGCCGGCTCGCTGCAGCTGATCCTCGACGATCTGCGCCGCGATCGGCGGCATCGTGGTGAACCGCGCTCTTGCGCTGGCGCAGGCTGTAGCGCTCGATCAGGATCGTCCCGACCGGCCCGCCAATCAGGCCGCCCGAGACGATGCCGACCATCGCCGCGGCAATCGCCACCGTCGCGGCGCCGGGGACGCCCGCCTGCTCGAACGCCGGCGCGAACGCCAGGCCGGTCGCCGGCCCGCCGGTCAGCGTCACCGATCCGTTCAGCACGCCGAACAGCGGATGCATGCCCATCGGCAGCGCGATCAGGACGCCGACACGTTCTGCACGACCGCGAGCACCGTGGCGAGCAGCAGGAAGAGCAGCGACCTGCGGCCCGCCGACCTTGAGCAGCGACAGGCTCGCGCCGAACCCGACGGTGGTGAAGAACGCGATCATGAACGGCGCCTGCAGCCGCGTGTCGAACGCCGCGAGCGTGCACGCCGCGCGATCGGGCGACGAGCATCGCCAGCGCCACCAGCAGCCCGCCGATCACCGGCGCCGGCACGTTGTACGCGCCAGCGGCGGAATCAGCCCGGCGGACGCCGTGCCCGAGGAACAGCACGACGCCGCCGAACGCCACTGTGTTGATCAGATCGAGGTTGAGCATGTAACGTTCGGACGCTCACGCATCTTAATTCAGGAGTCGCTGATGGCCAACGCTGACGCGTCGATACCGGTCTGCGACACGGAGTTCCATCGCGGTCTCGGCCTCTACGACTCGACGATGGTGGTCGTCGGCTCGATGATCGGCTCGGGCATCTTCATCGTCTCGGCCGACATGGCGCGCACTGATCGGCAGCCCGGGCTGGCTGCTCGGCGCCTGGCTGCTGACCGGACTGCTCACCGTCGTCGGCGCGCTCTCCTACGGCGAGCTGGCGGCGATGATGCCGCGCGCCGGCGGGCAGTACGTCTACCTGCGCGAGGCGTTCTCGCCGCTGTGGGGCTTCCTCTACGGCTGGACGCTGTTTCTGGTCATCCAGACCGGCACGATCGCCGCCGTGTCGGTCGGCTTCGCGCGCTACTTCGGCGCGCTGGTGCCGTGGATCGCCGACGACAACTACCTGATCGCGCCGATCCACCTCTCGACCGGCTACGCGCTGTCGCTGTCGACGACGCAGCTGGTCGGCATCCTGATGATCGCGCTGCTGACCTGGACCAACACGCGCGGCCTCGAGTACGGCAAGATCATCCAGAACGTCTTCACCACCGCGAAGACCGGCGCGCTGCTCGGCCTGATCCTGGTCGGCGCTGCTGCTCGGCTGGAACGCGACCGCGGTCAGCGACAACTTCGGCAACCTCTGGACGCGCGCGCGGCACCGTCGAGATCGTGCCCGGGCTGTCGGCGGTCAGCCGCGTTCGGGCTGTTCGTCGCGATCTGCGTGTCGCAGACCGGATCGCTGTTCTCGGCCGACGCCTGGAACAACATCACGTTCACCGCCGGCGAGGTGAAGGATCCGCGGCGCAACATCCCGCTCTCGCTCGCGCTCGGCACCTTCATCGTCATCGGCCTGTACCTGCTGGCCAACGTCGCCTACCTGGTGACGCTGCCCTTCGATCAGATTCAGCACGCGCCGGGCGACCGCGTCGCCACCGCGACGCTGAACGCGATCTTTCCCGGGCCTCGGCGTGACGATCATGGCGATCGGCATCATGATCTCGACCTTCGGCTGCACCAACGGCCTGATTCTCGCCGGGGCGCGCGCCTACTACGCGATGGCGCGCGACGGCCTGTTCTTCCGCGCGTCGGGGCGGCTGAACGAGGCGAAGGTGCCGGCGTGGGGGCTGGTGCTGCAGGGGCTCTGGGCGGTGTTTCTCGTGCTGCCGCGGACCTACGATCCGGCGACGCGCGCCTACGGCAATCTGTACAACAACCTGCTCGACTACGTCATTTCGGCCGCGCTGATTTTCTACATCCTGACCATCGCCGGCATCTTCCGGCTGCGCCAGACGCGGCCGGACGCCGATCGCCCGTATCGCGCCTTCGGCTATCCGGTGATCCCGGCGCTCTACATCGTCGGCGCCGCCACGATCCTGCTGGTGCTGTTCATCTACCGGCCGGCGACGACGTGGCCCGGGCTGGTGATCGTGCTGCTCGGCGTGCCGGTGTACTTCGCGTGGAAACCTCGGGGATAGCGACGCCTGCAGTAACCGCGGAGCACGCGGAGCTCGCCGAGAAAGTCTTTTCGAAAATGCTCTGCGTTCTCTGCGGTCTCCGCGGTTGACAGGCTCAGTGGAGAGGCTCGAGGCTGCTCACCGGTACGCCGGACGCGCAGGTGCACGTCCTTGCGCGTCACCTTGACGTCGATCGACTGCAGCTCTTTCGAGCCGGCCGGCGGCCAGTAGCCGACCAGGTAGTACCGGCTCGACTCGCGCCAGATCGCGTCGGCCGCGCGCAGGAAGTCGTTCGAGTTCGCAAAGCGCTCGCCGCCGGTCAGCCGCACCAGCCCGAGCCCGGTGACGCCAGCGCGCTGGTTGAGCGCCGGTCGGATCGACCGCGTAGACGCTGACGTTCGCGCGCGCGGCGGCGCCAATCGCCGCCACCCAGTGCGGCCACAGCACGCTGTGCGCGCCGAGCGGCGGGTCCTCGACATCACAGACCGCGGTCACGCCCAGGCAGATAATCGCCTTCCGGCGATGGTCGACTGCTTCGAGCTGCTTCGAGATCTTCGCCACCGTCTTGAGGACCGTTTCCGGCGTGTCGCGGCGCGAGAACGGCACCATGCCGCCGCGGTAGCTGGCGATGCGATCGCTCGCGGTGCTGAAGTCGCCGAAGGCTTCGTCGGCGTCGCGCGACAGGCGCACGACCGAGAGCTCGTCGCCGCGGCCCAGCGGCGACAGCAGCGCATGTGCGATCTGCTGCATCGCGGAAGTGCCGGTGATGCCGACGCCGACATCGTCCATCAGCAGCGACACGACCCGCGCATCGTCCGGCTGCAGCGACCCGAGCGCGACCACGTATTCGAACGTCTTGATCTCGACCGGGCGGCCGTTCTCCTTGATCTGGAATTCGTCCTGCCGGAGATCGGAAACCGTCTGCTGGTGCTTGTCGAGCGCGACGATGTCGAGTTCGACCAGTTCGCCGTCCTGCGCGGTCGGTGGGCCCTTGCGCTGCGCCACGACGACGGGCCCGAGCACACAAAGCGCGAGGAGGCACGCGGCGCGCACTCGGTTCGTGACCAGGAGAACCATGGCGGTGCCGCAACCTTACGTGCGGCTCGCGGCCGACGCAAGCGCTTTTCGGATGACCGCGATCGCGGTAGGCGTGACCTGGTATCGCTCGAGGTCGGCGGCCGTCGACCCATCGACGGCCGCAGCGTCGGTGCCGCACGACGCGTCGGACGGAGTGCCTGCGCGGACGCGGCAGGCGAAGTCGATGATGACGTAGTGATACTCCGGCGCGGCCGTCCGCGTCGCGGCGGATGCTGTCGAGGACCTCGACGACCGGTCCGACCTCGACGTCGAGGCACGTCTCCTCGCGCACTTCGCGCGCCAGCGCCGCCTGCAGCGTCTCGCCCGTCTCCACTGCGCCGCCGGGCAGGCTCCACTCGCCCTTGAGCGGCTCCTGGCCGCGCTTGACGAGCAGCACGCGCTCGCCGTCGAGAACGATGGCGCCCACGGCGACGATCGGGCGCTCGGGATGACGACGCGAGTCAGTCATCACTCGCAGTCCAGTTTGCAGTCGCAGTCATCTGTCATCTACAACTACCCCACTACTCGCCCCAGTCCCGACGCCCATCACTTTGACGACGACCCGCTTCTTCCGCTGGCCGTCGAACTCCGCGTAGAAGACCTGCTCCCACGGGCCGAGATCGAGCTTGCCGTTGGTGATCGGCAGCGACGACCTGGTGGCCCATGATCGTGCGCTTCAGGTGGGCGTCGGCGTTGTCCTCGCCGGTCTGGTGATGCTGGTAGTCGAGACCCGCCGGCGCGAGCTTCTCGAGCCACACCTGGAAGTCGTGGATCAGCCCGTCCTCCCAGTCGTTGACGTACACGCCGGAGGTGATGTGCATCGCCGAGACCAGGACGATGCCGTCGTTCACGCCGCTCGTCTTGACGATCGCGGCGACTTCGTCGGTGATGCGGACGAATTCCTGCCGCTTCTTCGTGTTGAAAAACAGATAGTCGGTATGGGTGAGCATCGGGATCACGTGCGGCTACAGCCGGACACTACGACAGAATCAGCGCGGCGTCGGCGTTCAGATCGAGCGACGCGGTGATGCCGGCGCGGAGCTTGCGCAGCCCGGCCGCGGCGATCATCGCGGCGTTGTCGGTCGACAGCGCCAGGCTGGGCAGGAACGTCGGCATCTCGCGCGCGCGCCCGCGCTCCATGCAGATCGGCGCGCAGGCGGCTGTTGGCCGACACGCCGCCGGCGACGCCGACGCTCTTCGCCTGATACCGCCGCGCGGCATCGAACAGCCGCTCGACCAGCGCGGCGACGACGACGCGCTGGAAGCTGGCGCAGATGTCGGCGATCTCCTCCTGCGACAGCTCGCCGTCATGCGCGCGCACGTGGCGCAGCACCGCGGTCTTCAGGCCGCTGAAGCTGAAGTCGAGATCGCCCTTCAGCTCCGGCGCATTCCGGTCCGCATGCGTCAGCCGCGTCGTCGGCAGCGCGATCGCGCGATCGTTGCCGGCTTTGCGCCAGCCGATCGATCACCGGCCCGCCCGGATATCCGAGGCCGAGCAGCTTCGCCACCTTGTCGTACGCCTCTCCGGCCGCATCGTCTCGCGTGCGGCTGAGCAGCTGATACGAGCCGGGACGCTCGACCAGATACAGGCTGGTGTGGCCGCCCGAGACGACGAGCACCACCGACGGCAGCGGCAGCTCGCCGTTCTGCAGCACCAGCGACTCGATGTGGCCGGCGAGATGATGGACGGCGACGAGCGGCAGGCCGGCCGCCGCGGCCGCGGCCTTGGCGAACGACACGCCGACGAGCAGCGAGCCGACGAGGCCCGGGCCCTGCGTGACCGCGATCGCGCCGAGGTCGCGCCACGTCGTGCCGGCCTCGTCGAGCGCCCGCTCGACGACGCCGCAGATGTCGCGGATGTGCTGGCGCGACGCGAGCTCCGGCACGACGCCGCCCCACTCCCGATGAATCGGCGACCTGCGACGCGATGACGTTCGAGCGGATCGCCCACGGCTTCGCCGCGTCGCCGGTTTCCTCGACGACGGCGGCCGAGGTTTCGTCGCAGGAGGTTTCGATGCCGAGGATTCGCATCGATCACATGTAGTTTTTCCTTCGAGACCTTCGTGACCTTCGTGACCTTCGTGATCTTCGTGGCTACGTGACAGCTGGTTGCTCCGTCTCGAATGCCCGTCTCAGCGACTCGCGTGTACGGCGCCCGGAAGATGCCGCGCTCGGTGATGATGCCGGCGATGAAGCGGTGCGGCGTGACGTCGAACGCCGGATTCCAGACCAGCGCGCCGTCGGGCGCGAGCTGCGAGCCGCCGACGTGCGTCACTTCGCGCGCGTTGCGCTCCTCGATCGGGATGTGGCTGCCGTCCGGGCGTGTTGCAGATCGATCGTCGAGAGCGGCGCCGCGACGTAGAACGGGATGTTGTGCTCGCGCGCCAGCACGGCGACGCCGTAGGTGCCGATCTTGTTCGCCGTGTCGCCGTTGGCGGCGATCCGATCGGCGCCGACGACGACCAGGTCGACCTTGCCCTGGTGCATCAGCGCGCCGGCCATGTTGTCGGTGATGACCGTGGTCTCGATGCCGTCGCGCACCAGCTCCCAGGCGGTGAGCCGCGCGCCCTGCAGGAACGGCCGCGTCTCGTCGGCGAACACCGTGACGCGCTTGCCCTGCTCGACGGCGCCGCGGATGACGCCGAGCGCGGTGCCGTAGCCGGCGGTGGCCAGCGCGCCGGCGTTGCAGTGCGTCAGGATCCGCGCCTCGTCCGGCACGACCTCGGCGCCGAACGCGCCCATCGCGCGGCAGCTCGCGACGATCCTCGTCGTGGATCAGCGTGCGGCTTCGCGATCGAGCCGATCCTTGATCTGGTCGACCGACTCGCCCGCCTGCGCCGCCGGCGGCGAACGACCGCTTCATCCGCTCGATCGCCCAGAACAGGTTGACCGCGGTCGGCCGCGTCGCCGCCATCAGCTCGCAGATCTTGTAGAACTCGGCGGCGAACTTCTGCGTGCCGGTGGCCTTGCTCTTGCGCATGCCGAGCGCGATGCCCATCGCCGCGGCGACGCCGATCGCCGGCGCGCCGCGGATCACCATCGTCTTGATCGCGCGCGCGACTTCGGCGGCCGTCTTGCAGCGAACGTAGACTTCCTGCGGCGGGCAGCTTGCGCTGGTCGATCATCACGACCGCGTCCGCCTTCGCGGGCAATGGTCGGGAGCATCCGAGCGATTCTACAGGGTTCATAGGTTCGCGTTCGAGCAGTCGTGCGTCGAACGGCAGCGGCAGCAGATCCTTGAGCTGATGCGTGCCCTTTCGCCTCCTTGAGGTTGGCGAGCTGGATCTCGAGGTTGCCGCCGAACTCCCAGAGGATCTGGCGGCAGGCGCCGCACGGCGGCGTCGGCGCGTCGGTGTCGGCGACGATCGCGATGCGGGTGAAGGCGCGGTGCCCTTCCGAGAGCGCCTTGAACATCGCGACCCGCTCGGCGCAGATCGTCAGGCCGTAGGTCGCGTTCTCGATGTTGCAGCCGGTGATGACGAGCCGTCGGCGGTCTCGAGCGCGGCGCCGACCTTGAAATTGCGAGAAGCGCCGCGTCGGCATGCTCGCGGGCGCGGCGCGCGGCGCCGACGAGATCGACCTCGCCGGCGCGATCGCGCACGCGGCGCGGGCCGAGCCGCCGATCGCCTTGCCGCGGCGATCGCCTTCGGCGCCGGCCGACGTCTGCGACGCGGCGATCGAAGCCGGTGCGGCGATCGCCTTCGACGCGCGCGCGGCGCTCGTCGAGCATCCGGCGGACGGCGTCCTGGCGGCGCACGCCGTTGACGACGTGGGTGACGCGCGCGATCTGATAGAGCCGCGCGGTCAGCGCCTGGACTTCGGGATCGCGCGTGGCACTGCTCGGCGGCGGCGGCGTCGGTCCAGTAGCGCACGGCGTAGAAGCGCAGCGGCTGCCCTTCGTCGCGGATCGATCTCCGCGCGGCCGTACTCCTTGCGGATCGAGGAGCGCCTCGAACTGCGTCGCCAGCGTCGAGGAATTCCGCTTCGTGCCCTTCGCCGACGTCGATCAGCGAGACCGACAGCCGGCGGCTGATCAGAGTCGTCCAATGATCGCCCTCCAGCAGCGCGATGAACTGGCCGCGGACGCGGCGCGCCGTCTCCATCACCTCCGCGTGATCGAGCGGCTGCGGCAGCACGCCGGCCGCCATGTTGGTGATGCACGAGATGCCGAGCACCTCGATCCCCATGTGCCGCGCGGCGATCGCTTCGGGCACGGTGGACATCCCGACCGCGTCGGCGCCGATCGTCCGCAGATATCGGATCTCCGCCGGCGTTTCGTAACTGGGCCCGAGCAGCGCCGACGTAGATGCCGTGCGGCAGCTGCAGGCCGATCGCTTTCCCGGCCGCGATCGGCAATTCGCGCGCAGCCGCGACGAGTAGACCTCGGTCATGTCGGGAAAGCGCGGGCCGAACCGGTCGTCGTTGGCGCCGACGAGCGGGTTGCGCCGCATCAGGTTGATGTGATCGTCGATCACCATCAGCGCGCCCTGCGGCGAAGCCGGTGTTCACGCCGCCGGCGGCGTTGGTGAGGATCAGCGTCTTGACGCCGAGCAGCCCGAGCACGCGGACGGCGAACGTGACCGTGCCGGCGTCGTGGCCCTTCGTAGAGGTGGCACGCGTCCGGCCAGCGCGGCGATCGTCCTGCCGCGGCTCTTGCCCACGACCAGCTTGCCTTCGTGCCCGATGACGCTCGACGCCGGCCAGTGCGGCAGGTCGCTCGTACGGCATCGTGACCGCGTCGGCGAGCGAGCCGGCGAAATCGCCGAGCCCCGAGCCGAGGACGATCGCCGATCGCCGGCATCTCGCTGACGCTCGCGTCGAATCGCGTCGGCCGCTTCATTGACCTGGTCGTAGTAGCTCATCCGATCGCCTGACCGTCAACCTCGCAGATCACGAAGATACTGAAGACACGAAGACGCACGACCGGTCTTCTTCGTGTCCTTCGTGCCTTCGTGTCCTTCGTGGCTGCCTTTGTTTCTCTCTGCGTTCACCGTCGCCGTCTGCCGTCTACAGCAGGAACCCGGCAATCGTCGCCGTCATGAAGTTCGCCAGCGTGCCGGCGAACATCGCCCGCAGGCCGAGCCGCGCCAGATCGTGGCGGCGGTTCGGCGCCAGCGCGCCGATGCCGCCGATCTGGATGCCGATCGAGCTGAAGTTCGCGAACCCGCACAGCGCGAAGGTCGCGATCGTGAACGACTTCGGATCGAGCGTCGCCTTCAGCGGCCCGAGCTGCGAGTAGGCGACGAACTCGTTCAGCGCCATCCGCGTGCCGAGCAGGTTGCCGATCGACCGGCGCGTCGCGCCACGGCACGCCCATGCTCCAGGCCACCGGCGCGAACACCCAGCCGAAGATCTGCTGCAGGCTGAGGTCGGCGAAGCCGAGGACGTAGTTGACCAGCGCGATCAGCGCGAGGAACGAGATCAGCATCGCGCCGACGTTCAGCGCCAGCTGCAGCCCTTCGCCGGTGCCGCGCCCCGCCGCGTCGATGACGTTGACGTCGGTCTGCTCGACCTCGAGCCTCACCGTCCCCATCGTCTTCGGCACTTCGGTTTCGGGCACCAGCATCTTGGCCATCATGATCGTGCCGGGCGCGGTCATGATCACCGCCGTCAGCAGGTGCTTCGCCTCGATGCCGAACAGGATGTAGGCGGCCATGATGCCGCCCGAGATGTGCGCCATCCCGGAGGTCATCACCGTCATCAGCTCCGACTCGGTCATCTCCGGCAGGTACGGGCGGATGGTCAGCGGCGCTTCGGTCTGCCCCATGAAGATGCTGGCGGCGACGTTCAGCGACTCGGCGCCGCTCGCACTTCATCACCCGGTGCATCACGACCGCGAACAGCCGCACGACGAGCTGCATCACGCCGTAGTAGTAGAGGATGGCGAACAGCGCGGCGATGAAGATGATCGTCGGCAGCACCTGGAACGCGAAGATGACGGCGTAGCTGCGCGCCTTCCGGCGCCGAGCGCGCCGTTCATCGCGCGGCCCCAGACGCTCGCTGTCGCCGAGCGGGCCGAACACGAACGCGGCGCCGACGCCGGCAAATCCGAGCAGCTTGTTGATGCCGGCGCCGAGCGTCGCGAACACCCGCTGCCCGATCGTCGTCTTGAGCACGATCAGCGCGAACACGACCTGCAGGCCGAGGCCCCACGCCACCGTCGTCCAGTTGATCGCGCGCCGGTTGTTCGAGAACGCGACCGCGATCGCCAGGATGACGAACGCGCCGAACAGCGGCTGCAGGACGCCGAGCATCAGCGGACCTCTCCGACGATCGAGGCGCCGGGCGCGGCGGCGCGCTCGTCGCCAATGGTGATGGCGCGGGCCGCCAGCGCGAATCGCCGCGTCGAGCCGGGCGCGATCGCGGTAGTGCAGCTCGAGCACCGGATCGCCGGCGCGCACCTGCGTCGCCCGGCTTGGCGACGACCATGATGCCGACGGCCGGATCGACCGGATCCTCGACGCGGTCGCGGCCGGCGCCGAGCGCCACCGAGGCGCGGCCGACGAGCTCGGCGTCGAGACCGGTCACGATAGCCGCCGCGGTCGGCCGCGACGATGTGGCGATCGGCGACGTGCGGCATGCGGCCGTAGTCGTCGACGACGCGCGGATCGCCGCCCTGGATCTCGATGATCTGGCGGAAGCGCTCGAGGCCGGCGCCCGAGGCGATCGCGCTCGCGGACCTGCGTCTCGGCGGCGGCGATGTCGTCGGCGCACCTTGCCGAGCACCAGCATCCGCGCCGCCAGCTCCACCGACACGTCGACCAGATCCGGCGGGCCGCCGCCCTTCAGCACCTCGAGGCACTCGATGACTTCGAGCGCGTTGCCGACCGCGCGGCCGAGCGGCGCGTCCATGGCGGTGATGATCGCTTCGGTCTGCACGCCGGACGCGTTGCCGATCGACACCAGCGACTCGGCCAGCCGGCGCGAATCGGCCTCGGTCTTCATGAACGCGCCGCTGCCGGTCTTGACGTCGAGCACCAGCGCGTCGATGCCCTCGGCGATCTTCTTGCTCATGATCGAGGCGCTGATGAGCGGGATGCTCTCGACCGTGCCGGTGACGTCGCGCAGCGCGTAGAGCTTCTTGTCGGCCGGCGCGATCTGCGCGGTCTGCCCGATCATCGCGCAGCCGGCTCTGGCCAGCGCCGCCTTCATCTCCTCGAGCGACAGGTTGACGCGGAAGCCGGGAATCGCCTCGAGCTTGTCGAGCGTGCCGCCGGTGTGGCCGAGGCCGCGGCCCGACATCATCGGCACCGGCACGCCGCAGGCCGCCGCCAGCGGCGCGAGCACGAGCGAGGTCTTGTCGCCGACGCCGCCGGTGCTGTGCTTGTCGACCTTGACGCCCGGGATGTCGCCGAGGTCGACGCGGATGCCCGAGTGGACCATCGCGTCGGTGAGCCAGGCGGTTTCCTCCGCGTGTCATGCCGCGCAGGAGGATCGCCATCAGCAGCGCCGAGGCCTGGTAGTCCGGGCAGGGTGCCGTCGGTGACGCCGTCGACGAAGAACCGGATCTCGTCGCGGGTGAGCGCTCCGCCCGTCCCGCTTCGACATGATGATGTCGACGGCCCGCATCTGGCCCGGCAGTATATCCGCCGCGGTCCCCGCGGTCGGACGCGCGCCTGCGAAGCCCGGTGCCCAGCGGACCCGGCGCGGCAAGCGGGGCTGATCTGTTGAATTGGGCCGGTTCGGTCGATATACAGCGTGTGACGTGTGACCGCAGCGTTGTCGTTCGAACAGGTGCCCGGCCGGGGCGCGGGCGCCTAGCCCCCACCTTGCCGCCTCCGACATAATCAAGCGCAGTGTCCCAGGTGTCCCAGCTCTCGCCGGAGCTTGCGCGGGGCCTGCTACGGGTCGCGCGGGCGCTGCTCGTCGCGGCCCGAAACTGGACGCTCTACCCGCCGGAACACCCGGCGGTCGGCTCCTCGGTCGAGCGGATGACCGAGGCCATCCGCGAGTCGTCGCCCGGCGGCGCGTTCGGCGTCGGCATCACCCCCGAAACCCTGCTCATCGACGGCTTCGCGCCGACCCAGGCCGAAGGGCCGATCGCCGAGGCCGCGGCGCTCCTCCACGATCGCGATCTCCTGCACGTCACCTTTCTCGGCGAGGTCCCGGCCGATGCGGTCATCCGGCTCCTGCGCCTGCTGAGCCTGGACGCGACCGAGCGCCGTCGCCGGGGCGGCCCCGAGAAAATCTGGGCTGAGGACGGGCACGCCTCGCTCATCCTCGAGCAGCTCGATTACGAGCGGCTGTTCGCGCGCGAAGAAGGCGACGTTCCGGAGCCGGCCAAGCGCGACGACCTGTGGCGATCGATCGTGATGCCGATATCCGGCAGCCAGAAGGCGGTGTTCGACGAGCGCTCGCAGGAGCGCCTGCTGAGCATCGCCGGCAGCGCCATCGACGTCGGCGACCTCGCCGCCGCGGTGCTCGCGCCCAAATGCGCGATGGACGGCTCGCCGATGATCACGTCGCAGGCGGCCGCCGTGCTCGCCGCGTTCCGGCACCTGACCAGCATCGTGTCGGTGATGTCGCCGGACAGGCTGCCCGACGTGATGAACAACCTGGCGACGGCCGCGAGCCAGCTCGACCCGCAGGTCGTCATGCAGATGATGCAGACCGCCGACTCGCCCGACCGAGGTGCCGGTCGTCGCGCGCGTCGCCGCGGCGTTCGACGACGCCAAGGTCGCGCAGCTGCTCGCGACCGCGCTGGCGCTCGAGGGACGCGCCTCCGATCGCCTCGCCACGATCTTCAACACCATCGCGCCCGACGAAGATCGCAAGCGCCGCGTCCTGACGATGACGCGCAACCTGCTGAGCGAGACCGACTTCGGCAAGTCGGGCCAGTTCCAGGTGCTGTGGACGTCGGCCGAAGAGCTGCTCGATCTCGTACAACGACGCGCCGTTCGTCTCGGAGGGCTACCGCACAGCGCTCGACGGCGTCGGCGCCCGCGCCGACCGGCTGGCCGCCGGCGAGATGCCGCCCGAGCTCGCCGAGATGGTCGAGACGCTCGGCCAGGACAACGTCCGCTCGCTCTCGGTGATGCTGCTGATCGATCTGCTGACGATCGAGACCGAGGCGCCGCGCGCGGAGGAGATCGCGCACGACATGGCGGCGCTCGCCGAGGATCTGCTGATGTCGGGCGCGTACGCGGATGCGCGGGCCGTCACCGGCGCGCTCGGCGCCCGCGCCGCGTCGACGAAGATCGGCCGCGATGCCTGCCGGCTCGCGCTCGATCGGCTCGGCGAATCGATCGCGATGCGCGAGACGGCGCTGCTGCTCGGCGATCTCGACGCGCCGCAGCTTGCCACCGATCGGCGCGATCGTCGTCGACGATCGGCCCGGCGAGCATCGAGGCGCTGAAGCCGCTGCTGATGACCGAGGAGGACACCGCCGGTTTCGCAGCGCGCCGCGGACATGGTGGTCGGCTTCAAGGTGCCGGCGGTCAATCGCCTCGCCCCGCTGACCGAAGACAGCCGCTGGTTCGTGCAGCGCAACGGCGCGCGGCTGCTCGGGCGGATCGCGGCGGCGGAGGCGGTGCCGCTGCTGCAGCCGCTGCTGCGCAAGGGCGAGCCGCGGGTGGCGCGCGCCGCGGTGTCGGCGCTCGGCGTCATCGCCGATCCGTCGGCCGCCCGCGCCATCCACACCATCCTGCGCAGCGCAACCGGCGACACGCGCAGCGCCGTCATCGCCGCGCTGGTCGCCGAGCGCGACGCGCGCGTCGTGCCGATGCTGGCGCGCATCGTCGGCGAAAGCGAGCCGCTCGGCAAGGACCACGAGGTCGTGCTCGAGACGCTGACGGCGCTCGGCGCCGTCGGCAGCGACGACGCGGTGGCCCCGATCGCCACCGCCATCCAGGTGCGGTCGTTCTGGCGCCGCGGCAAGGCGCGCGCGATCAAGGAGCGCGGCATCAGCGCGCTGGCGAAGATCGGCGGCGCGCGCGCGAAGGCGGCGCTCGACGAGGCGGCGCAGAAGGGCGACCGGCAGCTGAAGACGCTGGCGAAGGCCGCGCACGTTTAGGGACGCTGATGGATCAGGCCAGGGCAGAAGATCTCGTCCGCCGAATCGCCACCGCGGTGCGCGGCGCGGATCTGTACTCGCCCAACCATCCGCTGGTGCAGCGCGGCATCGACAACCTCGTCGCCGCGACGCAGCAGGCGCTGCAGAACGCGCACAGCATCATCGTCGGCTTCATCGACGACGAGATCGTCGTCGACGGCATCGCGGCTGCCGCGCGGCACGGCGGCGCTCGTCGGCTTCGCGCGCGATCTGCGCGAGCGCGATATCGAGAAGATCACGCTCAGCCGCGGCCTCACGCGCGAGGAGCTCACGCAGCTTCGTCGCCGTCCTCGGCGACCGGAAGTCGAAGGTGCCGCTGCCCGACCAGCTGGCGGCGCGCGGCGTCCGCAACATCGCCCTCGGACGGGTGGTCGATCGAGGAGGTCACCGACGAGCAGGCCGGCATCGTCGCCGCCAAGCGGATCTACACGACGGCGGTGCAGACGGCCGAAACGCTGTGGGAGTCGGCCAAGGCCGGCGAACAGCCCGATCCCGGCGCCGCGCGGAAGATCATCGACGGCCTCGCACGGCTGGTGACCCAGGACCGCACGTCGCTGATGGCGCTGACCGCGCTGAAGAAGTACGACAACTACACGTTCACGCACATGGTGAACGTCTCGGCGCTGGCGATGGCGCAGGCGCGCTCGCTCAACCTGGACGGCGCGCTGCTGCGCGAGTTCGGGTTCGCCGCGCTGATGCACGACATCGGCAAGGTCAACACGCCGCTCGAGGTGCTGAACAAGCCCGGCAAGCTGACGCACCGAAGAGTTCGACATCATGAAGCGCCACGTCGTCGACGGCGCGCACATCCTGCGGCGGACGCCGGAGATGCCGGCGCTGGCGCCGATCGTCGCGTTCGAGCACCACCTGAAGCAGGATCTCAGCGGCTACCCGGAGAAGATCGGCAGCCGCAAGCTGAACCTGTGCACGATGATCGTGTCGATCGCCGACGTCTTCGACGCGCTGCGCAGCAACCGGCCGTACCGGGAAGGGCATGGCGACGGTGCGCATCCGCAGCATCATGGGCGAGCAGGGCAACCCGGCGTTCAACCAGGTGCTGCTGAAGCGGTTCGTCAACCTGATGGGCCTGTTCCCGATCGGCACGCTCGTGCGCCTGAACACCGACGAACTGGCGGTCGTCACCGCCGAGCACCCGACCGATCCGTTCCGTCCGCAGGTCAAGATCATCACCGACACGACGGGCGCGATCGTCGAGGAGCCGTTGCTCGCCAACACGTGGGATCGTGATGACCGGGGCGAGCAGCCCTATGCGGTCGTCGAGGCGGTCGATCCCGAGGCGACCGACATCGACCCGCTGACGTTTCTATGAGCGATCCGAGCCAACCGGTCGCGAAGACGCCGGATCGCCCCGGAGCGGGCGCGACGCCGGCTGCGCCCGAGCCGCCGCAGCCGCTCGGCGCGGCGGAGACGGCGCGGCTCACCGAGTTCGCCCGCGCCTGCAAGGCCGCGGCGCGCGCCGTGGTGCTCTATCCGGTCGGCCACCCGGCCATCGCCGCCACGCTCGGGCGCATCGCGCACATCACGTCGGCGACGTCGCTGACCGAGCCGCTGCGGATCACGGTGCTGCCCGACGGCCTGCTGCTGGACGACCGGCCGCCGGCGCGCGCCGACGCGGCGATCGGCGAGCTCGCCGATCCTGCTGCACAGCCATCTCATCGGCGAGCTGACGGTCCACCCCGGCGGCGACGTCGAGGCGTGGCGCACGTTCCTGCTGCTGCTCGGGAGAACGCCGGACTCGGTCCGCGCCGACGGCGGCATCGCGCGCGTCTGGACGACGATGGCCGGCCGGCACGTCGAGCTGCGCGAGATCGACTACGCCGAAGTGCTGCGCGAGCGGACGGGCGGCGAAGCCGCCGTCTGGGACACAGGTGATCGCCAACTGCCTGCAGGGCAGCGCGTTCGATCTCGACGAGGAAGGCATTCGCGAACTGCTCGGCATCGCCGCGCGACAGCGAGCGGCTGGCGGAGCTGATGGCGGCGCTCGAGGCGAGCGGCGATGCGGCCGGCGGCATCGGCGCCGAAGAGCCGCGGCGCTGATGCGCATGCTGCGCGGCATCGTCGAAGCGGTGTCGAAAACCGATCCCGATCGGCTCGAGCCGGTGCTGCGGAACATGGCCGTCGGCCGTCGGCCAGCTGCTCGCCCGACATGCTGCTCGGGCTGATGGGCCAGCGCGAAGACGACGAGGGGCCGCGGCTGGTGCAGGCGGTCGTCAGCCGGATGACCGACACGACGATCGCGCAGCTTCGTCGCGCGCCACGTGATCTCGGAGAGCGCGCCGACCGATCGCCTGGCGCTGGCGTTTCAGTCGCTCGTCCGCGAGCCGGAACAGCAGCAGCGGCTGCTGACGCTGGCGCACGACGACGTCGCGGCGTCGCCGCTCGGCAGCACCGAAGGCTTCGAGTCGGTCTGGAACCACGTCGCCGAAAAGCTGCTGACCTCGTACTCCGACGAGCCGTTCGTCTCCGACGCCTACGGCCGCGAGCTGTCCGGCGCGCGCACGCAGGCGATCGAGGTCGAGCAGGTCAACGACGATCCGCCCGATCGGCATCGGCGCCTGGCTCGGCACGATCGCGACGACGCGCGCTGCGCGCGCTCGACCTGACGCTGGTCCTCGACCTGCTGCGAATCGAGCAGGACGAGGAGCGCTGGGGCGACGCTGATGAAGCCGGTCGTCGCGCTGCTCGAGGATCTGCTGCTGGTCGGCGATTTCGACGCCGCCGACGCAGCTGGTGGCGGTGCTGGTCGCGCGAAGCCGGCGCCGCCGGCAGCGTGTCGACGGCGCGCCGCCAGCACGCGATCACCGCCATCGACCTGCTGATTGCCGGCTCGATGATGCGGCACATCGACGACGCACCTGGCGACGATCGACGAGGCGCAGTTCGAGCGGGTGAAGGCGATGTGCGTGTCGCTCGGCGAGGTGCTCGTCCGCCCGCTCGCCGAGGCGCTGTCGGTCGAGGAGCGCGCCGCGCCCGCGCGAGCGGCTGACGGCGATCCTGCTCGCGTTCGGGTCGGTCGGACGCCGCACGATCGAACGGCTGAAGAACTCGCAGAACCCGGCCGTGCGCCGGACGGCGATTCAGCTGATGCGCGCAGTTCGGCGGCAGCGAAGCGCTGCCCGACCTGACCGAGCTGCTCGACGACAACGAGCCGCAGGTGCAGCGCGAGGCGGTGCGCGCGATCCTCAACATCGGCACCGACGCCGCCTACAGGATTCTCGAGCAGGCGCTGACCAGCGGCACCGACCCGCTCGCGCGACGCGATCATGCAGTCGATCGGCCTGGTGCGCGACGAGCGCGCGACGCCGCTGTTCGCCTACATCCTCCGCCACGTCGATCACCGCGGCGCGCTCGGCGCCGATCTATCTGCGCGCGATCGAGTCGCTCGGCGCGCTGCGCGATCCCGCCGGCATCGCGCCGCTGGAGGAAGCGCTGCACAAGGGCGAGTGGTGGGCGCCGCGCCGCACCTCGGCGCTGCGTCACGCCGCCGCCGCGGCGCTGGCGCGCATCGGCACCGCCGACGCGCTCGCCGTGCTCGAGACCGCCGCGTCGCGCGGCTCGCGCGGGATCCGATCCGCCGCCCGCGCGCACCTGCCGCACGGACGCGGCCGCCGGCAGCCGGCCGGAGGCGGCGCATGACCGCGCCGCGCGTTGCAGCTCGCCGACGAGCTGCTGCGCCGCTTCGCGGCGTCGCTGCGCTCGGCGCAGCTCTACTCGAAGGGCCATCCGATCATCACCCGCAACCTCGAGACGCTGTCGGCGGCGCTGCAGCTGCTGCACAGCCTGCAGCCGTCGATCGTCATCGGCCTGGTCGGCGACGAGGTCATCGTCGACGACATGCCGATGGCCAAGGCCGACACGCTCGGCCCGTTCGTCCGCCGGCTGCAGCAGAGCGGCGTCGAGCGCATCACCATCGACCGCGGCGTCACCATCGAGGAGATCGCGACCTTCATCGACGCGGTCACGACGATCGACGCACGCAACGTCACCGACGGCGACTGCCGCCGAGTCGTTCCCGGCGATGCCGCACATCCGCGTCGGCCGGGTCACCGTCGAGCAGCGCGTCGAGGGCAGCCTCACCGACATGGCGACGATCAAGCGGCTGTACAACGACGCCGTGTCGGCGGCCGGCGACGTCTGGGACAGCGCGCAGACCGAAGGGCGGCCCGACGCCGACCGTCGCGCGCACGATGATCGACGGCCTGGCGCAGGCGGTGGCGCAGAACCGCACGCGCGCTGCTGGCGCTGACGACGCTGAAGAACTACGACAACTACACCTTCACCCACATGGTGAACGTCTCGATCCTGACCATGGGCCAGGCGCGCGGGCTGGGCATCGACGGGCCGCTGCTGCGCGAGTTCGGCCTCGCCGCGCTGATGCACGACATCGGCAAGGTGCGGACGCCGATCGAGATCCTCAACAAGCCGGACAAGCTCACCGACGACGAGTTCGCGATCATGAAGCGCCACGTCGTCGACGGCGCCGAAATCCTGCGCGACGACGCCCGACGTGCCGACGCTCGCGCCGGTGGTCGCCTTCGAGCACCACCTGCGCATCGACGGCTCCGGCTACCCGAACGGCGTCACGCGGCCGTCGCTGAACATCGGCACGATGCTCTGCAGCATCGCCGACGTCTACGACGCGATGCGATCGCAGCGCAGCTACCAGCAGGCGTTTCCGACCGATCGCATCCTCGCGGTGCTGAAGCGCAACGACGGCAAGCAGTTCGATCAGCACCTGGTCCGGCGCTTCGTCCAGCTGATCGGCATCTACCCGGCCGGCAACGCTCGTCCGGCTCAACACCGGCGAAGTCGCGGTCGTGCTGAACGTCTACGCGCCCGATCCGTATCGCCCGCAGGTGCGCGTGCTGATCAGCCGCGACGGCAAACGGCTCGAGCTGCCGTACGATCTCAACCTCTGGGAGACCGAGCGAAGATCCGCAGCGTCCGTCGTCGGTCGTCGCGCCGCTCGACCCCGCCGACTATCAGTTCGACCCGCTGATGCTGATGTAAACTACGCGAACGGTCAGGGACGTCATCGACGCTGATCACCGTCAGCTTTTCTGACAAAAAGGCACACGTGCGAAGGATTGCAGCCGCAGCCGTTCTCGGGGCCATGATCGTCTCGGCGTCGCCGGCGGCACCAGCCGATCCGCCGAAGCTGGCCGTCATCCTCGTCGTCGATCAGATGCGCGCCGATTACGTCGACCGGTTCCAGGAGCGGGTGGACCGGCGGGCTGAAGCGGATGGTCAGCCAGGGCGCGTGGTTCTCGGAAGCCGCCTATCCCTACCTGACGACGGTGACCTGCGCCGGACACGCGACCATCGCCACCGGATCGTTCCCGCACACGCACGGCATCTTCCAGAACAACTGGTGGGATCGCGAGCTGAAGAAGCAGGTGATCTGCAACGAGGATCCGCGCGTCAAGGACATCGCCTACGGCACGGCAGTGCCGTTCCGGCGACAGCGCCTACCGGCTGCAGGTGCCGACCTTCGCCGACGTGATGCGATCGCAGCGGAAGGCGCACGTCGTCTCGCTGGCGCTCAAGGATCGCAGCGCGATCATGCTCGCCGGGCACGGCGGCGACGCGGTCACCTGGTTGAGCAACAACGTCGACGGCTGGATCACGTCGCCGGTCTACACGCGAAGAGCCGGTCCCGGCGGTCAAGGCGTTCGTCGACGCGAACCCGATCTCGGCCGACTTCGGCAAGGTGTGGACGAAGATGCTGCCGGCGGCGGCGTACTCGGGCAGCCGACGACGCGCGCCGGCGAAGCGCCGCCGACCGGCTGGACGCGCGTGTTCCCGCACGAGCTCGACGGGCACCGACGGCGTCGCCGACGACTCGTTCTTCGTCGCAGTGGGAGCGCAGCCCGTTCGCCGACGCCTACGTCGGACGCTTTGCCGCGGCGCTCGTCAAGGCGTTGAAGCTCGGCACGCACGAGACGACCGACGTGCTCGCGGTGAGCTTCTCGACGCCCGGACATGGTCGGCCACGCGTTCGGCCCGCGCAGCCACGAGGTCGCGGACATCTTCGCGCACCTCGATCGCACGATCGGCACGCTCTTCGACGAGCTCGACGCGCAGGTCGGCAAGGGCCGGTGGGTGGCCGGGCTCAGCGCCGATCACGGCGTGACGCCGATTCCCGGAGCAGCTCGTGGCCGAAGGCAAGGACGCCGGGCGGATCAGCGGCGGCGCGATCATCGACGCCGTCAACCAGGCGCTGACTGCCGACGCTCGGCACCGGCCGCCACGTGACCGCGCTCAGCACCAACGACCTCTACTTCGAGCCCGGCGTCTACGACAAGATCCGTCGAACGCCGGCGGCGATCAGCGCGGCGATCGCGGCGATTGCCGCGCAGGCCCGGCGTCCAGCGCGTGTTCCGCAGCGAAGATGTGCGCGACGTCGCCAGCGCGAAGGATCCGCTGCTGCGCGCCGCGGCGCTCAGCTACTTCCCGGGCCGGAGCGGCGATCTCGATCATCGCGACCAAGCCGGGATGGATGATTTCGGCGGCCGGCACGACGCATGGATCGGCGAACCCGGACGACCAGCGCGTGCCGCTGCTGTTTCTCGGCGCAGGCGTCAAGCCGGGCAGATACCACGCAGCCGGCGACGCCCGCCGATCTGGCGCCGACGCTCGCGGCGATTGTCGGCGTGTCGCTCAAGGCGGAAGGGCACTCGCTCTTTTGAAGTCCAGAAAGACACGAAAAAAGGCAAAGACCCAGAGACCCGATCCGTTCTCGTTTCGCGTGCTCTCGGTCGTCCGGCGGATTCCGCCGGGACGCGTCGCCACCTACGGCGAGTCGCGGCGCTGGCCGGCCGGCCACGTGCGGCGCGCGCCGTCGGCAACATCATGGCGGGCTGCGGCCGGCCCGACGTGCCCTGCCATCGCGTGATCGCCGCGGGCGGACGGCTGGGCGGCTACGGCGGCAGCGAGTTCCTCAAGCGATCGCTGCTCGCGGCCGAAGGCGTGACCGTCGCCGGCGCCCGCGTGCGCGAGCTCGACCGGGTCCGCTGGAGCGCGGTCGGCGGCGGTAAGCGGCGAAAAGGCTGAACATTGCAGCCCGCCCGACTCGTATCTGCTTAAAGTGACCGCTCCGTAAGCAACGCCCGCCACTCCCCTTACCGTCTAAAGAAGCAACGGTGAGCCCGGAGGACCTGATCGCCCGGTGTCAGGCAGGCGACGTCGAGGCGTTCGAAACCCTCTACCAGCAGCACGCGGCCCGGCTTTACACATTGGCGTGCCGCATGGCCGGCTCGCCCGGAAGACGGCGAGGATCTGCTCCAGGAAATCTTCCTCCAGGCGTACCGGAAGCTGGGCAGCTTCAAGGGCGACTCGGCGATTGGCACCTGGCTGTATCGGCTGGCGCTCAATCATTGTCTCGACTACGTGCGGAGCCGGCAGGCGAAAATGAACAAGCTGACCGAAACGCTCGACGCCGACACCTCGTTCCAGCCGACGGCGCGCCGCGAGACGCCGATTGCCCGGCTGGACCTCGAGCGCGCGGTCGAGCGGCTGCCCGAAGGCTGCCGCGAAGCGTTCGTGCTGCACGACGTCGAAGGGTTCGATCACAAGGAAGTCGGCAAGCTGCTCGGGATCGCGGAAGGCACGTCGAAGTCGCAGGTCTTCAAGGCGCGGATGAAGCTGCGATCGCTCTTGCTGGGAAACAGGTAATGCATCCGACCGAGACTGCCATCAACGACTACGTCGACGGGACGAGCGACCCGTTCGAGCGGAACGCCGTCGAGACAGCACCTCGCGACCTGCGCGGCGTGCCGGCAGACTGGTCGACGACCTGCAGCGAGATCAAGCGCGCACCGGCACGCTGGAGCTGCGCGAGCCGCCGGTGCGGGCGTGGGGCCGGATCGAGCGCGCGATCAAGCTGGAGCAAGGCAACGACGCGACCGTCACGCGAGCGGCTCGTACGCGCTTCTTCGGCAAGGCGGCGCTGGCGAACACGCCGGGACGATCCCGTATTGGCTCGCGGCCGCGGCGGTGCTCGCTGCTCGCCACCGTCGTCGGCCTGCGCTACGTGCCCGGGCGGAACCAGGCGGGCAAGCGACGGCGACGGCGTCGGAAACCTCCGCGTCGGCGAGCCGGGCGGCGGACGCGATCGAGTCGGAGCTGCGGCTCGCCGAGAGCCACTACGAGAACGCGATCAAGGGCCTCGAGCAGATCGGCCAACAGCGACCAGGGCGCGCTCGACCCGCGGACGGCGGCGACGCTGCAGAAGAACCTCGCGGTGATCGATCAGGCGATCAGCGAGAGCCGCGCGGCGATGCGCGCGCAGCCGGCGAGCGAGCCGGCGCAGCAGAGCCTGATCGAGAACTTCAAGACCAAGATCGCGCTGCTGCAGGACACGGTGGCGCTGATCAACGAAATGCGCAAAGGCAACGAGGCGGGGGCGGCGCGGATCGTCTCCGGGCTCAAGCAAAAAGGGTAATCGACCATGCGAGTCAGTTTGCCGTTCGTGATGGCCGGCCTCGTGCTGGCGGCTGGTCCTGCGGCGGCGCAGGACGACATCGAGCGCATCGTCGTGCGCGAGGTGACGCGCGCCGCCGCCTCGGCGCGCGCCTACCAGGGGCGCAGCCGGCGGCCAGGAACAGACCGAGCGCTTCTCGCGCAAGGTGCAGGATCGGCCGCGACGGCCGCGTCAGCATCGCCAACATCTCCGGCGACATCGTCGTCACCGGCGGCGTCGGCGACGAGGTGTCGATCGAGGCGGTGAAGCGGACGCGCGGCGATCGCAGCGAGCTGGCCGACGTCGAGATCGTCGATCGAGGAGCGCGCCGGACGCGTCGACATCCGCGCCGAGCACGACCGCGGGCGATCCGAGTCGAGGGCGGCAGCGGCGATTCCGCCTCGGTCGATTTCACCGTCACGGTGCCGGCGACGGCGTCGCTCGACGTGCACTCGGTCTCCGGGTCGCTCAAGGTCACCGGCGTGCGCGGCAGCCGTGCGCGCGGAAACGCGTCAGCGGCAACGTGACGACGACCGACACGCCGAACCTGGAACATGCCAAGAGCGTGTCCGGCGACGTGTCGCTGACCGGCGCCGCGGCCGACGGGCGATCTGACGGCCGGCAGCGTCAGCGGCAGCATCACCGCGAGAGGGCTGAAGGCGCGCGGGCTGGACCTGGGCTCGGTGAGCGGCGACGTGCTGCTGACCGACGTCACCTGCGAGCGCCTGACGATCAAGTCGGTCAGCGGCGACGTCGAGTACACGGGCACGATCGCGAGCAACGGCCGCTACGAGATCAATTCGCACTCCGGCGACCGTCCGCCTGACGCTCGCCAACCCGCCGGGCTTCGAGCTGAACGCGAACAGCTTCAGCGGCTCGGTGCGGTCGGACATCCCGCTGACAATCGGCGGCGATTCCGGCGGCAGCCGCGGCTCCGGGCGGCGCAGCGCGACGCGCACAACATCCGCGCGACCTTCGGCGACGGCAGCGCGACGCTGAGCATCCGCACCTTCAGCGGCGACATCGTGATCGCGAAGCGCTAGGCACGGTGCACCACCTGCCCTGCCGCGCCGCGGCTCGCGCGTCCGACGCGCCAACGCGCTCGGCCGACACCAACTCATCCATGGCGCGGCGAGAAGCGCCAACCCGCGCAGCTCTGTATAATCGACCCAGGAATCATTGGAAAGCCCTCGGATGAATCTGGAGGCAGGAATGAAGCGATTGGTTCTGGTGGGAGCTCTCGTCGGCGCGGTCGCGACCGGCTCGGCGTTTCAGCTGACCGCCGCGGCACAGACGGAGAAACCGGCCCAGGCTGGCGCCGGCCACACGGCCCCGAAGGCACAGCCGGCGACCGAGGCCGCACCGACGGCGCCGGAAGGCCAGGTGGCGCTCGGCACGGTTCGCATCCCGAAGGCCGTCAAGGCCGACGGCAAGCCGCTCGCGGCGGGCACATATCAGGTGCGCCTGACGACCGAGAACGCCTCGCCCGGACGCGAAGGGCCAGACCGCGGCGCTCGAGCGCTGGGCGGAATTCGTCAAGGGCGGCAAGGTCGTCGGCCGCGAAGTGGTGACGGTCATCCCGCAGTCGGAAATCTCGAAGGTCCAGAAGGACGCGCCGCCGGCGAGCGGCGGGGCCAAGGTCGAAACGCTGAAGGGCGGCGACTACCTTCGGGTCTGGATCAACCGCAACGGCAATCACTATCTGATGCACTTCGCGGTCTAGGTTCAGGGTTCACGCTTCAGGGTTCAGCGTTCGAAAGATCGAAGGCCGGCGGCAGCAGCTGCCGGCCTTTTTCATGTACGCACACGATTCTCGTCGGCGCCCGCGAGAAGCGTAATCTCCCGCGAGCGCACGCGATCGCGATCATTCGATTTCACAGCTTTTTCACGCGGTACCGCGCTTGCCTCAGTAGCAGGCGTGCGGCTTGATTTCCCGAGGGCGGTGTTGATTTTCCTGTCGATCACGACCTGTTACGGCCGCGTGCAGGCGCGCGCGGTGGCGATGCCCGACATGCCGGCCGAAGTGAACAGCTGCCTCAGGCTGGTGAAAGTCGCCGCCTCACGCCGCGGCCGCGGGACGACCACCCTGCGCCCAGTGCGAGCGCGCCGGTCGATTCGGCGCTAGCACCCTGCACCCTGCACCGCTGCACCCGCACGTTGCACCGGCCTCTGCCTGCACCAGCGTCCCGTCCGCCTGCACCAGCCTCCCGTCCGCCTGCCGTTCACGTCACACCGCCATCACGTCGAACTGCTCGTGATGCAGGTGCACATCGGCCTTGATCGTGACGTCCTTGCCGATCGACTGCTTCAGATCCTTCAGCACCGCGTGCTCTTCTTCCTTCAGCGCGCGCGCGATGTCGGGGTTGACGCGCAGCAGCAGCCGGTGGCCGTTCAGGTCGGGACTCGACCTTCTTCACCTCGCTCAGGATCTCGTAGCAGATCGTCGAGCTCGACTTGATCACGCCGGTGCCGGAGCAGTACGGGCACGGCTCGGTCAGCACGCGCTCGAGGCTCTGCTTCACGCGCTTGCGCGTGATGATCACCAGGCCGAAGTCCGAGACCTGCAGCGCCTTCGACGGCGAGCGATCCTTCTTCAGCTCCGGTCTCGACCGCCTGGTAGCACCTTCTGGCGGTTCTTCTTGTCCTCCATGTCGATGAGGTCGAGGACGATGATGCCGCCGAGATCGCGCAGGCGGACCTGCCGGACGATCTCCTTCACCGCTTCGAGGTTGGTCTTGACGATCGTGTCCTCGAGCCGCCCGCTGGTCTTCTTGCCGACGAAGCGCCCGGTGTTGACGTCGATGGCGACCAGCGCTTCGGTCTGGTTGATGACGATCGACCCGCCCGACTTCAGCCACACCTTGCTCTTCAGCGCCTTGTCGATCTCCGCCTGCACGCCGTACTCGTCGAAGATCGGGAACGGCTTCGTGTAGAGCTTCACCTTCGGCGCCAGGCTCGGCATGATGCGCTCGACCAGCTCGAGCACGCGCTGGTACTCCTGCTCGTTGTCGATGCGGATCGCCTGGAAGTCCTCGGTCAGCAGGTCGCGCAGCAGCTGGCTGACGATGCTCTGCTCCTGGTAGACCACCGCCGGCGCGCGCGACGACTCGTTCCGCTGGCGCATCTCGGTCCAGATGCGTGTGGAACGCCTCGAGGTCGCCGAGGATGTCTTCCTTGGGCCGGCCGCCGGCGGCGGTGCGGATGATGACGCCGCCGGTGAAGCCGTGCGCCTCGCGGAACTCGCGGACGATGCCGCGCAGCCGCGACGCGCTCTTCGCGCGACTCGATCTTGCGCGACACGCCGATGTGATCGACCGTCGGCATGAACACCAGGAACCGCCCCGGCATCGTCACGTGCGAGGTGAGCCGGGCGCCCTTGGTGCCGAGCGGCTCCTTGACGACCTGGACGATGATCTCCTGGCCTTCCTTCAGCAGGTCTTCGATCTTCGGCTGCGGCCGCTCGCCTTTCCCTTCCCCACGCGATCCGTTGCGCCCCTTGCCGCCGCCCTCGTCCTCGTCGTCGCCCGCGAGCTTGTCGAACTCGTCGAGCGTGTCGATGACGTCGGCGACGTAGAGGAAGCCGTCGCGCTCGAGGCCGAGGTCGATGAAGGAGGACTGCATGCCGGGCAGGACTTTCGAGACCCGGCCCTTGTAGACGTTGCCGACGACGCCGCGGTGCCGTTCGCGTTCGACGAAGACTTCGGCGACGAGATCGTCTTCGAGGATGGCCACCATGGTCTCGTGGCCGTTGGAGGAGACGATCATCTCCTTGTGTCATTCACAGAACTCCTTAGGCAGCTCGGGCTGTCAGGCTTCAGGCGTCGGACCTGGTCCTGCCGAAGCCCGAGCCCTGACGCCTGGCAGCCTGACGTTAGTTCGTGAATCTGCGCATGCGTACGTTGAGCACCAGCCCGAAGCCCGCGAGCGTCGCGATCATCGACGACCCTCCGTAGCTCATGAGCGGCAGCGTCAGCCCTTTGACGGGCGCCAGCCCGGCCGACATGGTGATGTTGTAGACCACCTGGAAGGTGAAGCTGGCGAGCACGCCGAGCACGAGATACGAGCCGAGCCGATCCTTGGCCAGGCGGGCCGCCTCGAGCGCGCGCAGAATCACGAACAGATACAGGCCGAGCGCCACCAGGACGCCGGCAAAACCCTGCTCCTCGGCCAGCACCGAGAAGATGAAATCGTTGTGGGCGACCGGGCAGGAACCGCAACTGGCCCTGCGTCCCCTGCTTGAAACCCTTGCCCGTGAGCCCGCCCGATCCGACGGTGATGCGCGCCTGGATCTGCTGGTAGCCGGCGCCTTTCGCATCCTGCGACGGATCGAGGAACGTGGTGATACGGGATTTCTGATAGTCCTTGAGCGCGAACTTCCACGCGATCGGCGCCGCGAGCAGCAGCGCCAGGCAGAGGATGCCGAGGATGCGCATCTGCATCCCGGCGAGATAGGCGACCGCGAGGAACACCGGCAGCAGCGTCACCGCCGTGCCGAGGTCCGGTTCCTTGGCGATCAGGTGCGAACGGCAGGCAGCGTCAGCACGCCGCCGATGGCGAGGTCGGTCCACGTCGGCGCGCCGCGGTTCTCGCCGAAGAACTTGGCGAGCACCAGCGCGACGCCGACCTTGGCGAACTCCGACGGCTGCAGGTTGAAGCCCGCCGAGCGCGATCCAGCGGCGCGCGCCCATCTGCACGTTGCCGAAGAACAGGACGTAGAGCAGCAGCGCGAGCAGCCCGATGTAGATGAGGTGCGACTTGTCGGTGAAGGTGCGGTAGTCGAGCGTCAGCATGAACACCATCGCGCCCAGGCCGAGGACGATGGCGTAGAGCTGCGTGACGTACAGGCGCGACATCGCGCGGGTCGGATCCGCGGTCGTGCTGTAGATCATCGCGACGCCGAGCGCGCAGAGCGCGAGGATGGCGATCAGCAGCGCCCAGTCGATGTGGTAGTAGAGGCGTCGTTCGAACATCGGCTGCTCAGTGCTGTCGCGCCGTCGTCGGCTACGCGGCGCGGCTGAGCGTCGCGCTCAGCGGGACCGGCGGTCGGCGGCTTGAACGTCCGGCGGCGGCGGCAGCGGCCGCCCTTCCTTCTTCGCGAAGAACGTGTCCAGCACGTGGTGCGCGATCGGCGCGGCGTTGGAGCCGTGCACGCCGTGCTCGAGCGAAGACCACGCCGGCGATCTGCGGGTTGTCGCGCGGCGCGAAGAACACGAACCAGCCGTTGTCGCGCAGATCCTTGTCGGTCTTGCCCGCGCGTTCCTTGCCCTGGTTCGAGATCACCTGCGCCGTGCCGGTCTTGCCGGACACGTCGTAGCCCGCGATCCGCGCGCGTCCGCCGGTGCCGCGCCGTTCACCACCATCCACAGGCCGTCGCGAATCGCCTGCAGCTTGTCGGGATCGAGCGGCGACCTGCGACTGCGGCGGCGGCGGCGGCACCGGCTTCCAGCCGGTCCCGTCGTCGACCGCCTTGAGCAGGTGCGGCGTGACGCGCGTGCCGCCGTTGGCGAGCGTCGCCATGTAGACCGCCATCGAGACCGGCGTCACCGACACCGCGCCCTGGCCGATCGACACCGAGATCGTCTCGCCCGCATACCACTTCTCGTTGCGGTCGCTGCTGCTTCCACTCCGTCGACGGCACCAGCCCCTGCACCTCGTTCGGCAGGTCGATGCCGCTCTTCTCGCCGAGGCCGAGCAGCGTCGCCCACTTGTGGATCTTGTCGATGCCGGTCATGTTGCCGATCGTGTAGAAGTACACGTTGCACGACTGCTCGATCGCGTGGCGCAGATCCATCGTGCCGTGGCCGCCCTTCTTCCAGCACTTGAACGGGCGGCCGTAGAAGGTCGCGCTGCCGGCGCAGTGCACCTTGAAGTCCGGCGTGATGACGCCTTCTTCGAGCGCCGCCGTCGCGACCGCCATCTTGAAGGTCGATCCCGGCGAGTAGCGGCCCTGAATCGCGCGATCGTTGCAGCGGCCGCAGCTCGTCGGTGTTGAGCGCCGCCCACGTCGCGCGGTCGATGCCGGCGGCGAACGCGTTCGGATCGTAGGCCGGCACGGCTGGTGAAGCGCGAGCACGTCGCCGTTGCTCGGATCGAGCACGACCGCGGCGCCGTTGAAGCCGAGCGACCTCGAAGCCGTCCTCGACCGCCTTCTGCACGTCGTAGTCGATCGTCAGCTGCAGCCGCTTGCCTTCGGTCGGCGGCTCTTCCTCGAGCGTGCGGATCTCGCGGCCGACGCTGTTGACGACGACGCGCTTCGCGCCGTCCTCGCCCATCAGCAGGCGTTGTAGATCTTCTCGATGCCCGACTGGCCGACGATGTCGCCGCTCTTCAGCGCGTCGTCGTCGGCGACCTGCGCGTCGCTGACCTCGCCGACGTAGCCGAACAGGTGCGCCGCGAGCGTGTCCGGATAGCGCCGCGTCGGCACCTGCTCGACGACGACGTCGGGCAGCTCGAAGTCGAGCCGCCGCGCCGTGACCGCCGCGACCTGCGCCAGCGTCGCGTCCTGCACGATCGTGATCGGCCGATAGGACGGCTCGCGGCGGTGGCGATCGACGATCTCGCGGACCGCGGCCTCGTCGATGCCGAGCACCGACGCCAGCAGTCGCACCGTGCGGTTCAGATCCTTGGTGTGCTCGCGGACGATCGAGATGCTGTAGGAGTGGCGGTTCTCGACCAGCACGCTGCCGTCGCGGTCGAAGACGATCGCCGCGCGGCGCCCGCAGCGCGAGCGTCCGCTGATGGTTGTTCTCGGCCATCTCCTCGAACTTCGCGTGCTGCACGACCTGCAGCACCCAGAAGCTGACGGCGAGGACCGAGAACACGACCGTGATCGACGTACTGCAGGACGCGACAGGCGGATCGTGACGCCGCCGGCGATCTTCAGCATGCGATGCCATATTCAACAATGTTACCGCCGGAGGCGGGTCTTGCGCGCCTCGCGCCGCTCCACCGCTCCAGGCAGAAGCTCGACCAGCTGGAACGCCACCACGCCGACGACCGCGTTGCGCGGCCGCCTGCCCGGCCACCGCCGCATACGGCGTCCCGAACTGCCGCAGGTCGAGCAGCACGTACAGCCCCATGAACACGACCGCGTGCAGCACGGTCGCGCCGAAAAACACGACGAACCGCGGCAGCGACTGCGCGACGATGAACTGCGTGCCGATGATGCCGGCCAGAAACCCGACGATCGTCTTCGCCAGCCCGCCGATGCCGATGACGCCGCGTCGACAGCGCGTCCTGCACCAGCCCGGCGAACGTGCCGGTCAGCAGCCCGGTCGCCGGCCCGGACGTCAGCGCGACGTAGACCACGACGACCAGCACCAGGTCGACCGCGACCGTGCTGCGGATCGACGAACCGCGCCAGCGTGGTCTGCAGCGCGAGGGCGACCGCCACCGCAACGAGGATGCCCGCGGCTCTCACTCGGACGCTCCCTCGGCCCGCGTCGCTGCGCCGGCGTCGGCGTCAGCACGACCAGCACTTCTTCGAGCGCTCGAGAAATCGACCGCCGGCTTGACCGTGATGCGCCTGTAGGCGCCGCCGCTCTTCTCGACCGACTCGACGCGGCCGATGACGAAGCCCTTGGGATAGATGCCGTCGATGCCCGACGTCACGACGACGTCGCCGACGACGACGTCCGACGACCTCGGACACGTAGTCCATCAGCAGCCGCTCGTCGCCGCCGCCGACGACCACGCCCTGCGCGCGCGAGCGCTCGATCAGCGCGCCGGCCGCCGCGTTGCGATCGATGAGCAGCTGCACCTTCGCCGAGCGCGCGCTCGGCACGACGACCCGGCCGACCACGCCGGCCGGCGCGATCACCGCCATGTCGGCGCTGCAACCCGCTCGCGCGACCCCTTGTCGATCGTCACCGTCCGGAAATCGGGCGTCGCCGCGGCGCCGATGATCTCCGCGCGCGGTCGTCTTCAGCGTGCAGCTGCTCGCGCAGCTCGAGCAGCTGCTCGAGGCCGCGCGTCGCGGTCGGCCAGCGCGCGCTGCTCCTGCAGCTGCGATCTGCGTCGTCCGCGAGCTGGCGCTTCAGCTCTTCGTTCTCGGCCTTGACGTGCCGCAGGCCGACGTAGCCGCTCCACACGCCGCGGACGCCCGAGACGCCGCCCGACAGCGCCGCGCTGCACTTCCGAGAAGACGCCGAAGGTGACCGACTCGAGCACCGGCACGCCCGTCTTCGAGTTCACCTGCGCGGAGATCAGCAGGACGTGCCCCAGCATGACGCCGAGGAACAGGTAACCGGAGCGCTGACGGATGTCGAGAAGTGCCATAACGGTCGGCGGCCCTGAAGCGTCGCGTCAACCCGAACGCCGGGTCTGACCCCCGTGACTTCAGCGGCGCCTAATCGATCGAGATCTTTCGCAGCAGGTTGAAGTCCGACAGCATCTTGCCGGCGCCGAGCACGACCGACGACAGCGGATCTTCGGCCATCGCCAGCGGCAGCCCGGTTTCCTCGCGCAGCCGCTTGTCGAGGTTCTTCAGCATCGAGCCGCCGCCGGTCAGCACGATGCCGCGATCGACGATGTCGGCCGACAGCTCCGGCGGCGTGCGCTCGAGCGCGACGCGCACGGCGTCGACGATGACGTTGACGGTTTCGGCGAGCGCCTCGCGGATCTCCTCGTCGGTGATGGTGATCGTCTTCGGCACGCCCTCGATCAGGTGCCGCCCCTTGATCTCCATCGTCATCCGCTCTTCGAGCGGGAAGGCGGAGCCGACCTCGATCTTGATCGCCTCGGCGGTGCGCTCGCCGATGAGCAGGTTGTACTGTCTTCTTGATGTACTGGATGATCGCCTCGTCCATCTCGTTGCCGGCGACGCGCACCGCCTTGCTGTAGACGATGCCGGCGAGCGAGATGACGGCGATGTCGGTGGTGCCGCCGCCGATGTCGACGATCATGTTGCCCGACGGCTCGGTGATCGGCATGCCGGCGCCGATCGCCGCCGCCATCGCCTCCTCGACCAGGTGCACCTCGCTCGCCTTGGCGCGGTAGGCGCTGTCCTTCACCGCGCGCTTCTCGACCTGCGTGATCTCCGACGGCACGCCGATGACGATGCGCGGACGCACCCAGACGTTGCGGTTGTGCGCCTTCTTGATGAAGTAGGTCAGCATCTTCTCGGTGACCTCGAAGTCGGCGATGACGCCGTCCTTCATCGGCTTGATGGCGACGATGTTTCCCGGCGTGCGGCCGAGCATGTCCTTGGCGTCCTTGCCGACCGCCTCGACCCGGCCGTTCACCTTGTTGATGGCCACGATGGAGGGCTCGTTGACGACGATGCCCTTGCCGCGGGCGTAGACGCAGGTGTTGGCCGTGCCGAGATCGATCGCCAGGTCACTCGAGAACACCGACAGCATCGAACGAAGACTCAAAAAAGGCTCCTTTTGCGGACGCGTCGTGCAAAAGTGTGACCGTTAGCGCTCAGCGTATGGCAGCTGTATCAGTTATCGGCGGGAGCGACGGCGGCCTGAATACCGTTCTTGCCGGATTCTTTGACCGCGTACATCGCCTTGTCCGCGGCCTGCACGAGCTCCTCAGAGGACGCGGCCACGTCGGGCAGGGTCGCCACGCCGACCGAGCCGGTCAGGTGGATGTTGAGGCCGTCGCCGGCCAGGAACTTGTGGGCCGCAATCCGCTCGCGGATGCGCTCGCCGACCGCATACGCGCCCTCGCCGCCCGTGTCGGGCAGCACCAGCGCGAACTCGTCGCCGCCGAAGCGCGCGACGACGTCGGTCTCGCGCGCGCTCTGCCGGATGACCGCCGCGGCTTCCACCAGCGCGCGGCTGCCGAACAGATGGCCGTGGGTGTCGTTGACGGCCTTGAACCCGTCGAGATCGATGAACAGCAGCGACAGCGGCCGCCCGCTGCGCGAGGCGCGCTTGGTTTCACGCCGCAGCACCTGGTTCAGATAGCGCGAGTTGTACAGGTGCGTGAGATCGTCGGTGACCGACAGCGCTTCGGCGCGCTTCAGCAGCAGCGCGTTGTCGAGCGCCACCGACGCCGGCTCGAGCAGGACGCGCACCGCGCGGAGCATGCTGGCCGACATCCGCGGCTCGCGCGCCGACGGCTCGCGGTCGAGCGCGATGAGCGCGCCGACGCGGCGGCCGCGGCAGCTGAGAGGAAACGCCATCACCGCGCCTGCAGCCGGGTCGGACACCCGCGGATCCCGCTGCAGGTTGGCGGTGGCGAATTCCTGGCCGCGGTTCATCACCCAGTTCGCGATCGCGTAGACCGCCGGCCCCATGTCCGGCATCAGGCCGCGGTCGGCGAGCACCGACAGCTGGCCCGACAGATCGGACGAGACGACAGCCCAGCACGGCGCGGGCATCCACGTGGACGCGCGCTCGACGATCTCGTCCGCGATCTTCGGGGGTTCGAGCGTGGTGTTGACCGCGCGCACGATATCGATGAGCGCATCGCGCCGTTCGACACGGCTGCGCAGCGCGCGCTGGAACACGCGCAGCCGGGTCGCGAGATCGAGACCCGGCGTCGTCAATGAGATCTCACTCGCGCGACGCAGCTTCGATCCGCTCTTCCCCGCGGGACCGACGGCGTGAAGGAGCGCGGCCGGCATTCTGGTGGCTCGACTCGCTGGTGACATCCGCTAAGTGCTTCTGTCCTCGACAAATATACCACACGGTCGCCGGTAACTGCTTGCCACACTGTAAGTTCATGGCATACCATAAGAGATTCCAAAGTGCTCTCCGCCCGACGCGTGCCGCGCGGGGTCGGACCTGGACTCCAGGCGCGGTCGGACCTGGACTCCAGGTCCGACCCCTCCACGTGGGTGAGAGCCCGAAGCGAGAAAGCCCCGGTGCCTTATGACCATGCTTGACCGGATGCGCCGGCACAGGGACTGGCTCAAGTGGAGCCTCGGCCTTGTCTGCGTGGCGTTCGTCTTGTTCTACATCCCGGATTTCCTCCAGGGCACCGGTGCCGACGCAGCCTCGAGCGACACGCATCGCGCAGGATCGAGGGGCAGAAGATCACCGGCAACGAGTTCCGCCGCACCTACCAAGCTCAACTGCAGGCCTATCGCTCCGCCTACGGCGGCCAGATGAGCGAGCAGCTGCTGAAGCAGCTCGGCGTCGAAAACCAGATCCTGCAGCAGATGGTCGACGAGCGGGCCGCGCTGGCCGAGGCCGACCGGCTCGGGATCAAGGTCAGCGACGAGGAGGTCCGGCAACGGATCCTCGCCACGCCGGCGTTCCAGGAGAACGGCGCCTTCATCGGCGAGACGCGCTACCAGCAGCTGCTGCGGATGCAGCGGCCGCCGATGACCGCCTCTGAGTTCGAGGACAACGTCCGCCGCAGCCTCGCCGTCGACAAGCTCCGCTCGTCGGTCACCGACTGGCTGTCGATCGCCGACAAGGATCTCGAGGGCGAGTATCGCCGCCGCAACGACAAGGTGAAGCTCGCGGTTGTCGGCTTCACGGCCGACACCTTCAGGCCGCAGGTGACCGCGACCGACGCGGAAGTCGCGAGCCTATTTCGACGCGCACAAGGACGACTTCAAGATCCCCGAGAAGCGGAAGATCAAGTACCTGCTGATCGACATCGACGCAGCTGCGTGCGAAGATCACGATTCCGGCCGCCGACGTTCGAACAGGCCTACAACACCAACATCGAGCAGTACTCGACGCCGGAACAGGTGCGCGCGAGCCACATCCTCCTCAAGACCGAGGGCAAGGACGACGCGACGGTGAAGGCGAAGGCGGAAGAGCTGCTCAAGAAGGCCAAGGGCGGCGCCGACTTCGCGGAGCTGGCGAAGGCGAACTCGGAAGACGAGTCGAACGCGAAGAACGGCGGCGATCTCGACTACTTCGGCCGCGGCCGGATGGTGCCCGAGTTCGATCAGGTCGCCTTCGCGATGCAGCCCGGCCAGATCAGCGACGTCGTCAAGACGCAGTACGGCTACCACATCATCAAGCTCACGGATAAGAAGGCGGCGGCGACGCGTCCGCTCGACGAAGTGCGGCAGCAGCTGAGCGACCAGCTCTCCTACGAGCGCGCGCAGACGCAGGCGCAGCAGACTCGCGACCGACGATCGAGAAGCAGATCAAGAAGCCGGCCGATCTCGACACGCGTCGCGAAGGCGCGCGGGCTCAACGTGCAGGAGTCGGGCTTCTTCGCCCGCGAAGAGCCGATCATGGGCCTGGGCCCGGCGCCAGAAGCCGCGGCGCGCGCGTTCGACATGAAGCAGGACGAGGTCGCCGGGCCGCTGCGCGCGTCCCGCGGCGTCATCTTCCAGACGATGACGGCGAAGCAGGATCCCTACGTGCCGAAGGTCGACGAGGTGAAGGACCGCGTGCGCGACGAGGTGCTCAAGCAGAAGGCGCGCGATGTCAGCAAGCAGAAGGCGGCGGAGATCGCCGCGAAGCTGAAAGGCGCGCCCGACTTCGAGAAGGCAGCCAAGGCCGCAGGCGTCGAAGCCAAGACGACGGATCTCATCGCCGCGGGCGCACCGATTCCCGACCTGGGCGTCGCGCCGGCGGTCGAGGAAGCGGCGTTCAAGCTGCCGGTGGGCGCGGTCAGCGATCCGATCGCGACCGACAACGGCATCGGCGGTGATCAAGGTGCTCGAGAAGAAGGAAGTCACGCGCGGACGAATGGACGTCGTCGAAGGACCGCTTCCGCGAAGAGCTGCTCACCGATCGCCGCAACCGCTTCTTCACCGCCTACATGGGTAAGGCGAAGCAGAAGATGAAGATCGACGTCAATCGCGAAGCGCTCCAGCGCGCCGCGTCGTAGACGAGCAGTTGCTAGATGCCTGAGGTGCTGGTTGCTAGCTGTCACCGGAAGACATCTAGCAACTAGCACCCAGCCGGCCCCGGGCGGCAGGCCCTTCAGCGCAAGACCGTGAAGGGCATCAGCGCGAGGGGCTCTCCTCGACGGAACATCGTCCACGGGCCGCGCACGATGCGCAGCGCTTCGATCTCGCCCTTGGTCAGGTTCGCGTTCAACCAGTCGCTGAACACCGCCGACTGGATCGAATCGCTCGACCCGCTCATCTGCTCCGACAGCAGCTCATAGAAGCTTTTCCGCGGCGGATACACGACCAGCTCGATATCGCTGTCGGCGGCGATCTTCGCGCGCTGCTTCGCGACGGCGACGGCGCGATCCAGCCCGCCGAGCTCGTCGACCAGGCCATTCTGCTTCGCCTGACGGCCGGTCCAGACGCGGCCCTGCGCGAGGGCGTCGATCTTTTCCGGCGTGCTGTGCCGCGCCTCGGCGACCTTCTCCACGAACTGGTCGTAGAACGCCTGCAGCTGCTCCTGCAGCTTCTTCAGCTCGTCGGGGTTGTACGGGCGCGCGGGCGAATTGATCTCGGCGTGCTTGCCGACGCTGGTTGATTCGATGCGCGCGCCGAGCTTGCCGTAGACGCCGCCGGTCACGAACTTGCCGCCGAAAATCCCGATCGAGCCGGTGAGCGTCGACGGCTGCGCGACGATCACCTGCGCCGGCATCGCGATGTAGTAGCCGCCCGACGCCGCCAGATCCGACATCGAGACGATCAGCGGGCGATCGGCTTTCTCGTTCTTGGTGATCGTCAGCTCGCGCCAGATCGCGTCGGACGCGGTCGCCGAGCCGCCGGGGCTGTCGACGCGCAGGACGATCGCGCGCACCGAGCTGTCGCGGCGCGCCTGGCGGATGTACTCGATCAGCGTGTCCGACCCGGCCACCGGGCCGTTGATCGGGTCGTAGCCGCTCTTGCCGCTGTTGATGGTCCCGTTTGCGTAGATCACCGCGATGCGCGGTCCCCGGTTCAACCCGAGCGAGGAGGCGCTGACGCGGCCGTAGTCGTCCTCGTCGATCTGGCGGAGGGTCTCGCCGCCGCGCAGCTTTTCTTCCACCTGATCTTCGTAGGCGACGTCGTCCACCAGGCCGGCGCGCAGCGCATCCTCCGGCAGGAACGGGCCGTCGTCGAACAGCGCGCGCACGTCGACGTCGTTCTTCTTCCGGCCGTCGGCGATGCCGCGCACGATCTGTTCGTACAGATCGAGGTTCAGCGACTGGTCCATCTCCTTGTGCGCCGGCGTGTAGCCCTTCTCCTTGAAGGTGTTGACCGCGGTCTTGTACTCGCCGATGCGGTGCAGGTCGGGCACCGCGCCGATCTTGTCGAGCGTGCCGCGCAGGAACAGCTGATAGGTGGCGACGCCGGTGAGATCGAGCGGCGTCGACGGCATCAGGAAGATCCGATCCGCCGCCGTGGCGAGGTAGTACTCGCGATCGCCGCCGTACTCGAGGTAGGCGTAGATCGGCTTGCCCGACTTGCGGAAGTCGAGCACCGCGTCGCGCACTTCCTGCACCTTGGCCCAGAACGGCGATTCGAAGCCGGTCGGCTTGAGCAGCACCGCGCGGACGCGCGAATCGACCTTTGCCTTGCGCAGGTTCTCGACCAGCGAGCGCACCGTCGGCGCTTTCGAACCGCGCAGGTAGCCGTACGACGTCGTTCGGCGCGAGCTCGCTGAGCGATCCGCCGACGCGCAGCACCAGCGTGGCGTTCGACGGCACCGCGGGCTCACGCCCGAACAGGAAGTACATCGCGGTGAAGCCGACGATCGAGATGAACAGCGCCATCCCGAGGAAGGTGAACAGGATGGCGAAACCTCGGCGAGCCATACACACAGTATAGTCTTTCGCTATGGAGACGCTGCTGCAGGACGTGCGCTACGCCCTCGTCACCATGAAGCGCAACAAGGGCTTCACCACGGCCGGGCTGCTGACGCTCGCGCTAGGCATCGGCGCGACAACCGCAGTGTTCTCGGTGGTCTACGGCGTGCTGTGGCGGCCCCTTCCGTATCCGGAGCCACAGCGGCTGGTGCGGATGTCCGAGGAGCACGAGGGTGCCGTCTCGCCGCTGCCGACCCCGATGCTGAGCAACATCACCTATCACGCCTGGAACGCCTCGGCACGGACGCTGGACGGTTTTGCAGCCTACCGCATGCGGCCCGCGACGATGGTGCTCCCCGACGGCCCCGCACGCATCACCGGCACGGGCGTGACGCCGTCGCTCTTCGGCCTGGTCGGCGTATCGCCCCTGGCCGGACGGTTCTTTCGCGATGAGGAAGGCAAGGACGGCGCGCCTGAGGTGATCGTCCTGAGCCATCGCTTGTGGCGCGAGCGATTCAGGTGCCGATCCCTCCGTGGTCGGGCGCGCCGTTGCGGTGGACGATCGACCGCACACGATTGTCGGCGTCGCGCAGCCGGGCTTTTCGTTTCCGGACGCCGACACGCTGTTCTGGAGCGCGCTGGTGGTGCGGCCGCCCAGCGCCGATGCGACCGCGGGCGGTCGTGGGCAGGTCCTCGTCGTGAACGCGCTGGCACGGTTGCGTCCAGGCACGACGCTGGCGCAGGCGGAAGCGGAAGGCACGGCGGCAGCGCGCAGCACGGTTCGGCCGATGGCCGCGACGCTGCTGTTCGGGATCGGCGGGCCGCCGATCGTTCACGTGCGCGGCATGGCCGACGAGATGACCGCACGCGTGCGGCCGGCGCTCCTGGTGCTCGCCGCCGGCGTCGTCTGCGTGCTGCTGATCGCGTGCGCGAACGTCGCGAACATGTATCTCTCGCGCGGCGTGGCGCGGCAGCGCGAGCTGACGGTGCGTGCGGCGATCGGCGCCAGCCGCGGCCGCATCGCGCGGCAACTGTTCACCGAAAGCGCTGTGCTCTGCATCTCCGGCGGCGCGCTCGGCCTCGCGCTGGCCTGGGCGCTGGTCCGCATCGCGCCGGCGCTCGCAACGCGGCGGTTTCCCGCGGCTCGATGCGGTCGTGATCGATACGCGAGTGATCGTGTTCGCCGCCGCCGCATCGCTGCTGACCGCGCTCATCACCGGGATGGTGCCGGCGCGTGCGCGGCGCGCGCTTCAACCTGGCCGAATCGCTGCACGGCGGCGACGGCGCGACCGCCGGCGGCTTCCGCGGCCTCCGCGCGCGGCGGCTGCGCGACGCGCTGCTCGTGGCCGAGGCGGCATTCGCGGTCGTCGTGCTCGTGGCCGCGATGCTGCTCGCGCGCAGCTTCGTGCGGCTGATCAACGTCGATGCCGGCTACACCGCGGAGGGCGTGCTCAGCGTCCGCGTCTTCGTGCCTGGAGGCGACGCCAACGACAGAGGCACGCTGATGAACGCGACCGTGGCCTCGATTCTCGAGCGCGCGCGCGCGATGCCGGGCGTCGTCGCGGCCGGCGCGGGCAACATGGTGCCGCTCGACAACATGACGCTGATTGCGGGCTTTCCCGTCGCCGTGGTCACCGCCCGGTGCAACGCGGCCGCGCGTGCGGACCGTCACCTATACGGTGACGCCAGGCTATGCCGAGGCGCTGGGGCTTCGCCTCAAGGCGGGACGGCTCCTGACCGAGCAGGACAGCGCGAGCGGCGTTCGTCCCTGGGTCGTCAACGAGGAGTTCGCGCGGCTGTATCTGCCGCCGAACCCGGTCGGCTACCAGTTCACCTGGGGTGCATCGAGCGACGGGCAACTGCCCGCCCGCACGATGGAGATCGTCGGCGTCGTCGGCAACGTCCTGAAGGGCGGGAACGACACGCCGCCGCAGCCTGAGCACTACACCGTGCCACGGCTGATCGGCGATGACCAGCGGTTCTACAGCCGCTTCGAGGTTGCAGTAAAGACCAGCGCGAACCCCGCGGCGTTCGCACCTCAGCTGCGCGCGGCCGTGCGGGAGCGTCGCACCGGACGCCGCGGTGGAGATCGAACCGCTGTCGAACCGCTTCGCCGAATCGGTCGGCGAGCCGCGGTTCGCGATGACCATCCTCGCGACGTTCGCAATTCTCGCGCTCGCGCTGGCGTCGGTCGGGCTCTATGGGGTCCTCTCTTACAGCGTCTCGCAGCGGCGGCGCGAGCTCGGCGTGCGCGCGGCGCTGGGCGCGTCGCGCCGCCGCCTCATCGCCCTGGTCGTCGGAGAAGGGCTCGTGGTGACGAGTATCGGGCTCGTGGCCGGATTGTCGGGGCCGGGCTGGTGACGCGCCTCATGCAGGGCGCGCTCTTCGGCGTCGCGCCACTCGACCTGCTCTCGTTTGCCGCCGCGCCGTTCGCGCTCGTGCCGGTCGCGATCGTGTCAGCCGCGCTTCCCGCGCTGCGCGCGGCGTCGACCGATCCAGCCGAGGCGCTGCGATGTGAGTGAAGCCGGGCACGGCCGTTGCACCGCGACGCGATTCATGACGCCGATTCATCCGGTCGGCGTGCTGCAGTTGCTCAGCCGCATTCCGTTCGGCACTGCCGGCGATACGACGCAGCGGTTCACCCACTATCCCGACTTCAAAGAGTCGGCAGCGTATCGCTCCGAGGGCGAGGTCACCGCGCAGGCGGCGATGACCGCACACCTGGCGCTCAAGTTCGGCTACCTCATACGGTTCGCCAACGACCCACCGCCGGGATTCAAGAAGACCGACAACACGACGACGGCGTCGATCGTTGTGCGATGGAAGGCCGCCACGCCCGCGCCGCCGCCATAGGCAAAATCTGCAATGCGGCGCGTTCGGGACAGCGCAGATTCTGCGTCGCCAACGGCGTGCGCCGACAGCGCATTGCGTAGTTTTCGAACAATTTCTCGAGCGCGGCCGCGGGCATCATCCTCGCATTGGGACGATGCTATGATGCGCCGCGTTCGTATGACGATCGCTGCCCTCGGCAAACGTATCGATGCTCGCTTCAAGCGCGCCGACAGGCGCACAAGGCGCGGTTCGACGCCGTCGACGCGCGGTTCGACGCCATCGACGCGCGGTTCGACGCCATCGACGCGCGGTTCGACAGAATGGACGCCGCCATCGAGAGACGGTTCGCGCAGGCGGACCGCAAGGTCGAATCGCTCGGCGAGAAGCTCGATCGGATTGCCGGCATTCTCGACGACAAGTACGTGCATCAGCAGAAGCGCTGGATGAGTATCAGAAGCGGATCACGGACATCGAGCATGCCGCGCGAGGGTAAGACGCGCCCCGCCCCCGACGCTGTTGGAAGCCAGTCGATCTGGCAGCGGCGACGGCGCTTGCGGGAAAAATACGCCTCGATCGCGCCGCCCAAGCCTCGCCGGCGAATCCGCGAAGCGCGTCGCTGGCTGGACGTGCTGGCGGTACGATGCACGAACGGCCGCGTCTGCGAACGGCGGCCCGGCGAGCGCCACATCAGCTTCCGGGAAAGTGCCGAGATTCACACCCGCGGCCTGCGGGAGCTCGAGGCGACCGATCCCGAGCTGTTCCGATCCGTTCGCTGGATCATGTGGTCGCTCGGCGTCGAGGATCTCGACACGACCTACGAGGAATGGGAGCACCGCTCTTGGCTGCGGTCGCGCCACCTGTCGAAGGTTCGTGCGGAGCTGCAGCGCTCGCAGGATCGATCTGACCGAGCCCATCGGGTATACTGAACGTTCCTGCCCTGCAGGGAATTCTCACCACTCGCGGAAGTGGCGGAATGGCAGACGCGCTAGCCTCAGGAGCTAGTCCGGGCAACCGGGTGGAGGTTCGAATCCTCTCTTCCGCACCATTCGACTCCGCCTCGGTTCTCACCGAGGCCTCGCTCATGGCAGGCCAGGTTCTTCATCGCAACCAACTCGAATGGTGTCCTGAGCGAGCGAGGCGAGTCGAAGGGCACTCTCTCGACCTCCTCTAATCGACATACCCAGAGTCAATCGCGGCTCCCAGGCGCTGCTCGCCGCAATCGAACAGAAGCGGCCGCGGCTCGTGGTCTGTTGCCACGTCCATCTCGCCCGCGGCGGATCCGACGCGCCGTGGGGACGGATCGAGTGCGTCCCGTCACTGAATGAACGACGGCATCCGCACACGCCGGCATTTCTGACGATGCAGTGGAAGCCGCCGCGATCGCGGACGCGCGCGAAAACGCTGGCCGCACGATCGCGAGCGCGCTCGCGGCGCAGTTGAGTGCCGCATCGGCGCGTGAGCGGACGCGTTGTGACAATTGGGCTAAGTAATTGCCTGAAGTGATCTGACAGGACACGCGGGTTCGGCGCCGGCCCTTCGATCCCACCCCGGCGCGAAAATTGAAACAGGTGACCGCATGTTCGGCCATGACGGTCACGATCGCCGAAAGAATCCGTCGAATCCGATGGTTCGTGACTGGCGCCGCGCGCTTCAGAACGAATGGGAAGCTGACAAACGGCGTCGGGAAAAACGTCGAGAGGAGCCGCGCCGGGAAGGCCCTGGAGCCGAGGAAGGCGCCGGCGGCCGCGACGGCCCTGCCGAACAGAGCTGACTCCGCCGTGTTCGATTCAGGAATCCATCTGCGACCACCAGCTCTCCTGTTTCTCTTCGGTATCCCACTGGTTACCGCAATTTCCCGAAAATTCTCACCCTCTTCCTAACAGCTGACTTCGTCACTTTATCGCCCCATTACATACTTTGCTGTCTTATTAAAGTCTCTTGTGGACTCTTTTGAGTAATGGACCCCGATACGAGGCGCAAGGTTCCGCCGCGACACCGGGTTGGTGACTGCTCGACCGTCGCCGCACCGACGCCGCCGCCGCCACGCCGACATCCTCCCGGCGCGACGGCGGCATCTGCGGCGCCATGCGGCAATCAGTCGTCGCGGCGCCGCGCGTCGCGGACGACGAGCGACAGCGCCGTGCTGATCACGCTCACGACCAGCCCGCCCCAGAACGCCGCCCAGAATCCGTCGACGTGAAACCCGAGCCCGAGCGCCGACGACATCGCGCTCGTCAGCATCAGCATCAGCCCGTTGATGACGAGGATGAAGATGCCGAGCGTCAGCAGGATGATCGGAAATGTCAGGATCTTCGTCGCCGTCCCGATCACGGCGTTCACCACCCCGAAGACGAGGGCAACCGCAAGCATCGGCACGACGCCCCCGGAATAGCTGACGCCGGGCACGATCCGCGTCGCCACCCACAATGCGGCCGCGTTGACCAGCAGCCGGGCGAGAAACCTCATCGGGGTATTATTCCCTGTCACCCGACGGCACACATCATGTTTCGACGCACAGACGATCTGCGCATTCGCGACGTCCGGCCGCTGATTCCGCCGGCGATCCTGCTGGAAGAGATCCCGATCAGCGAGCGCGCCTCGATCGTCGTGTCCGACGCGCGCGCGGCCATCGCCAACGTCATCGCCGGCGTCGATCGCCGGCTGGTCGTCGTCGTCGGCCCCTGCTCGATTCACGACACCGCGGCGGCGTTCGAATACGCCGGGCGGCTGAAGACGATTGCCGACCGCCTTTCGGGCAGCCTGATCGTCGTGATGCGAACCTACTTCGAAAAGCCGCGCACCTCGGTCGGCTGGAAGGGACTCATCAACGATCCCGACCTCGACGAGAGCTTTCACATCAACAAGGGGCTGCGCCTCGCGCGGCGCCTGTTGCTCGACGTCAACGATCTCGGCCTGCCGACCGGCTCCGAGTTTCTCGACACGCAGATCCCGCAGCATATCGCCGACCTCACCTCGTGGGTCGCGATCGGCGCGCGAACGGCGGAAAGCCAGGTCCACCGCGAGCTCGCCTCGGGGCTGTCGATGCCGGTCGGCTTCAAGAACAGCACCGACGGCAGCACGCAGATCGCGGTCGACGCGGTGCTGACCGCGCGGTCGCCGCACTGGTTTCCCTCGGTCACCAAGCAGGGCGTGTCCGCGATCTTTCAGACCGTCGGCAACGACGCCTGCCACGTGATCCTGCGCGGCGGCACCCGCACCGGGCCGAACTACGACGCCGACCACATCGGGAAAGTGTGCGCGCGGCTCGCGTCAAAGGGGCTGCACGAGCGGGTGATGGTCGACTGCTCGCACGGCAACAGCCACAAGGAACATCAGCGGCAGGCTGAGGTCGCCGCGGCGATCGCCGAGCAGATTGCCTCCGGCTCGCAGCTGATCTTCGGCGCCATGCTCGAGAGCCACCTCGTCGAAGGGCGCCAGGATTACGTGCCGGGGCAGCCGGCGGTCTACGGGCAGAGCATCACCGACGCGTGCCTGTCGCTCGACCAGACCGAGCCGCTGCTCGACCTGCTCGCGCAGGCGCAACGGGCCCGCGGCTGAAAAGGAGATCAGGGAGGGCTAAGAGATCAGGAGCTCGTTCTTTATGAACTTTTGATCTCCCGCCTGATGGCCTCTTCCCTCTCCGTACTCCCTACTCCTTGATCCCTGCCATACTCTCGCTCCTGAGGAGGCCCCCGTGAAACGTATCGTCATCGCGCTCGTCGCGCTGCTCGGCGCCATGCCAACCGCGCAGGCGCCGGTTCCGGAAATCCCGTTCGACTCGGTGCCGAATTTCCTGAAAGTGCCGCCCGACATGAACCTCGGCGAGGCCTCGGGCGTCGCCGTGAACTCGAAGGGCGAGATCGCCGTGTTCACGCGCTCCGCCAGCGCCAGCGGTCCGGCTTACGGCGCCACCGCGTCGCAGGTGCTGCTGTTCGACAAGAACGGCAAGTTCCTGCGCGAGGTCGGCAAGGGCCTCTACGCCTGGTCGTACGCGCACGCGGTGCGCTTCGACAAGGACGACAACCTCTGGGCGATCGACAAGGGGTCGGACATGATCGTCCGCATCAACCCCGAAGGCCACGTGACGATGGTGTTCGGCCGCAAGAAGGAAGCGTCCGACGACGCCGAGCCGTGGGAGCGCGTCACGCCGCCTCGCGCGCCGGTACCGGGACAGTTCCGCCAGCCGACCGACGTCGCCTTCGACACCGAGGGCAACATCTACATCAGCGACGGCTACATCAACTCGCGGGTCGCGAAGTTCACGAAGGACGGCGACTGGGTCGCGTCGCTCGGCGAGCCGGGCGGTGGCAAGCTCGGGCTGCTCAACACGCCGCACAGCATCGCCAACGACGCCAAGGGCAACATCTACGTCGCCGATCGCGGCAACCGCCGCGTCCAGGTGATCGATCCGAAGACGAACCAGTTCGTTCGCGAGATCAAAATCGACGTCCCGGTGCCGCCCGACGCGATGCCGTGGATGGGCGCGAAGCCTGACGTCGCGCGGCTGCTCGCCCCCGACGCGCCGCCGGGAGCGGGGACGATGGCGCCGGGAGCGCCGTGGGCCGTGTGCGTCACACAGGCGCCGGGCACGCAGTATCTCTACTTCTCCGACGCCTTCCCCGGCCGCATTTACAAGCTGACGCTCGACGGCAAGCTGGTCGGCATGCTCGGGCGCTCGGGACATCAGCTGAAGCAGTTCGGCTGGATCCACGAGATCGCCTGCCCGAGCGAGAACGAGATCTATGTCGCCGAGCTGCTGAACTGGCGCGTGCAGAAACTGCTTCTCAAGCCGGCGGGTGCCAAGAGCCCGACCGCCGGCCAGTAGCCGGGTGGGGCAGGGCAGGTAGGGCGGGTGGGTACACCACTTGTCTGTTTATTCCGGGTGATCCGAAGAGACCTTTGGTTTCCCCACCGGCCCCACCGGCCCCACCTGCCCGACGCCCGCCGCGCAGCGCGCTACTGACTGGCGCGCACCGCCGGCGTCGTCTGCGGCGGTTTCCGGTGGTGCGTGCCCTGTTCGTACGCGTACGCCAGCTTGAACAGCGTCGGCTCGGCGAAGCGCCGTCCCATGAACTCGAGCCCGACCGGCGTGCCATCGGCGGTGAACCCCGCGGGTACGGTCATCGCCGGGAAACCAAGAACCGGGCTGAGACGCCGGTTGTTGCCCCGGCCGGCACTGTCGATGACGGTCCGTGTCAGCGCGTCGGCGGGAATCAGCATCGGCTGGTGATCGAACGTCGCGTAGACCAGGGCGTCGAGCCGCTCATTCGCCATCGCCACGAGCACCGCCTGCCGCAGTTCTTCTTTCAACAGCAATAGCTCGAGGTAGCCGGCCTCGCTGGTCGAGTGGCCGAGGAGCCCCATCATCACCCGCGCTCGCGCCGGGACCACCTTGCCGCTGAGAAGGATCTCGCTCAGCGTCTTCACCGGCGCCTTCGGATGCTCCGCGAGGTAGGCGTTGGTCGCCGCTTCGGTCTCGAAGATGTTGCCGTCGTACAGCTTCACCGACCGCGCGGTGATATCGGGAACCGTCACCGGATCGACGACTGCCGCGCCAAGCCGCGTCAAATCCGCGAGCGCGCGGTCGATGACCGCCCGCACCTGCTTGTAGTCGGCGGACGCCGGCTCGGTGCGCGGATCGAGCGGCTCGCGAATCACGCCGATGCGCGCCCCCTTCAACCCGTCCACCGCGAGCGACTGCGTGTAACTGCCGGGGAGCTCGCCGACGGCCTCCGCCGTCACGGGGTCGTTCGCATCGTAGCCGGCGATGACGTCCATGACGATTGCCGCGTCCTTCACCGAACGCGCAATCGGCCCGAGCGTGTCGGTCGTCGGCCGCGCCGGCATCATGCCGAATCGGCTGACTAGCGGCAGCGTCGGCCGCAGGCCGACGAGGTTGTTCACCGCGGCTGGCCCGCGGACCGATCCGCCGGTGTCCTCGCCAATACCGACCGTCCCGAAATTCGCGGCCACGCCGGAGCCCGTGCCGCCCGACGAGCCGCTGGCCGTTCGCGCCGGATCGTACGCGTTGCGCACGATCCCGAACGCCGATCCCAGAAAGCCGGACGCATACTCACCCATCGTCGTCTTGGCGATGATGACGGCGCCGGCTTTCTTCAGCTTCGTGACGATGGTCGCGTCGCGCTGCGGGATGAAGTCCTTGAACACCGCCGACCCATAGGTCGTCGGCATGTCGCTCGTCTCGACCTGGTCTTTCATCAGCACCGGCACGCAGTGAAGCGGGCCCGCCGGAGCCGGCAACGCGTCGAGCCGCGCGGCCTCTTCCACGGCGCGGCGGTTGATCGTCTGCACGGTGTTCAACATCGGGCCGGACTTGTCGTAAGCCTCGATGCGCCGGATGTACTGCTCGACCAGCGCGCGACAGGTGATCTGCTTCGACGCCAGCGCCGCGCGCACATCGTCGATCGTCGCCTCGACGATGTTGAAGGAACGCTGCGGCGGCTGCGCTGGCAGGATGGCGAGCGACAGAATCAGAACAATCGCGACACGCATTGTCAGTACCTCCGCGACGCTCGGCTAAGGCCTTCGCGCTACGAGCAACCCCACCGAGCCTAACCTCCGCCCACCTTCCTACCCAACAACCTACCTGCCCCACCCGCCCTACCTGCCCACCTGCCCACCTGCCCACCCACCTGCCCTACCCGCCCCACCTGCCCCACCAGCCCGTACGCGAAGCGCTCCCCCGGCAGGGAGGGCGTCGTGGGCGGCGCCTTTCGCATCCGTGTCGCCTGCTCGAAGGCGTGCGCGAGCTGGATCAGCCGCGGCTCGCTGAACGGCCGGCCGAGGAACTCGATCGCGAGCGGCAGCCCCTCCGCGCTGACGCCGGCCGGCACGACGATCGCCGGCAGCCCGGTGACCGCGCTGAGCGGATTGTCGCGAACCCCGTCGTCTCCGATGCCGATCACCGGCGCGCCGAGCGCCTTGAACGGGTAGACGAGCGCATCGACGCGGCTCTTGTCCATCAGGTCGATGAGCATCTGCCGCGTCGTGCGGCGCTTCTCGAGCCTCGCGAGGTACTCCGGGTCCGTCTCCATCCGAATCTTCGCCGCCTCGGCGAAGCGATCGTCGATGCGCTTGACCTTCAGGTATTTTCCCGAGGCCGCGAGCTCGGCGAGGCTCTTCACCGCCCCGTCGCGGCGGCGCAGGTAGGCGTCGAGCCCCGCTTTCAGCTCGTAGACGTTCAACCGCATCGACGGCAGCGCGCCGAGGAGATCGATGCCGGTCGTAAGCTCGCGCTCGATCGCGGCGCCTTGCTTCGCCATCGCCTCGATCTGCGAGTCGATCAGCCGATTACCCGGCGCGAACTCGCCGCCCTTGCGGAAGAGATCGCGAAGGACGCCGAGTGCGCGCGCCCGACAGCGCACCGTCGTCGAGCCTGGCGGCCAGCGGTTCCTGGGCGATCCGCCCCAGGCTCTGCGACGTGGACAGATCGTCGGCGTCGAAGCCGCGCATGTAGTTGAGCAGCAGCGCCGCATCCGCGACGGTTCGCGCGTGCGCGCCGATGCGATCCTGCGTGAACGAATTCGGCACGACGCCGCTCCGGCTGACCAGCCCCTCGCTCGGCGCGATGCCGACAATGGAGCTGTTGCTCGCCGGGCTGCGGATCGAGACGCCGGTCTCGGTGGCGATGCCAACGGTCGCGAATCCGGCGGTGATCGCGACCGCCGTGCCGCCGCTCGAGCCTCCGGGATGCCGCGACAGATCGTACGGGTTCAGGATCTGCCCACCGAGCGAGCTGACGCCGAAGCTGCCCAGCGCGAGCTCGTCCATGTTGGTCTTCAGGAAGATGATCGCGCCGGCCTCGCGCAGCCTGGTGATGACGGTCGCGTCGCGCCGCGGCGGCGGCCCGGCCAGCGCCAGCGCGCCCGCCGCCGACGGCATGTCGCTGACATCGACGTTGTCCTTCACCGCCACCGGGATCCCGTGGAGCGGCGAGCGCAGCCCCTTCGCCTTCCGCTCGGCATCGAGCGCGCGGGCGGTTTCGAGCGCGCGCGAGTTGATCGCGAGCACCGCGTTCAGCCGCGGACCCTTTTTGTCGTAGGCGTCGATGCGGTTCAAATACAGCTGGACGAGCCGCTCGTAGGTCAGCGCGCCGGAGGCGACCGCCGCCTGGATGTCGGCAACCGTGCTCGTCAGCAGGTCGAACGTGCGCGTCTGGGCGTGCGGGCGCGGCACGGCGATGAGCGTGAGGACGCAAGAACAAGTGCGAGGCGGTGTGACATCGCGCGGATTATATCGGTGCGCTCGGCTGACGCCTTCGCGCTACCTGGCCTGCCCCACCTGCCCCGCCCGCCCACGCGCGCCTCGGTTACACCGGCGCGACGACCTCCGCGGCGATCGCGCCGAGGTCCTGCTGGCCGTGTCCCTTCGCGATCGCCTGGTCCATCGCCTTCGCAATCGACGGCAGCACCACCATCGGCTGCGTCCCGGCCGCCTCGATCATCAGCCGGATGTCCTTGCGCGCCATCGTCAGCTCGAAGGTCGCGCTGAAGTCGCCGCGCGCCATCTTCTCGCCACGCGACTTGATCAGCCCGCCGGGCTGGAACTTCGAGAACACCGCCAGCGCGTCGGTCGGGGCAATGCCGAGCCCCTTCGCCATGGCGAACACATCGGCGACGCCGGAGGCGATCACGAACAGCATCGAGTTGCCGAAAATCTTGTGCGCGGCGGCCAGATCGCCCTGCTCGCCGAGGTACCAGACCTCGCCGGTCATCTTCTCGAGCGCGCCCCGAACCGCGTCGAACACCGCCTGCGGGCCGGAGACCAGCATGATGCCGATACCGTCGCGCGCCATCTGGGGCGACATGAACACCGGCGCGTGGAGAAAGCGCACGCCCGACTGCGCCATCGCCGCGACCCGGCCGGCTGCGCCGCGCGGCGAAGTCGTGGAATGGTCGAGGACCACGGCGCCGCGTTCGAGCCGCGGCAGGACCGCCGCCATCAACTCGTCGACCACCGCATCGTCGGGCAGCGTCATGTGGACGCGATCCGCGCCGGCAACGGCATCGGCGGGCGTGGCCGCGGCCTTCGCGCCGAGCGCCTCGAGCGCGCGCGCCTTCGATTCGGTTCGGTTCCACACCGCGACTGTGTCGCCACGGCGCAGCATTCCTTCCACCATTCCGCTGCCGAGCAGCCCGGTCCCGAGAAACGCCACTGTCGCCATCAAAGCCTCCGCGTAGAATCTACCGCAGTGTTCAGGCGCGCAGTCATCCTCGCGATCCTTTTATGTGGGTTCACCTCGGGAGTACCGACGCCAGCCGGCGTCGGCGCGCAGGAGCGCACGTTCCGCTGGGCCGGCGACCCTGAAGGCGGCGCGCCGTTCGTCGAAGCCGATCCCGCGCGCCCCGATCGCCTCGTCGGCTTCGACGTCGAGGTCGCAGCGCTCGTCGCCAGCGGACTCGGCCGGGCGCCGGAGTTCGTCAACGTCCGCTTCGACTCGATCGACCAGAGCGTCGCCCGCGGCGACGCCGATATCGGCTTCAGCGGCATCGAAGACACGCCGGCGCGGCGGACGACGATGGCGGTGACGCTGCCGTATTACGAGTTTCGCGAAGTCCTGGCGGTCCGCGACGCCGACGCGGGGCGATACCGCACGCTGGCCGACCTGCGCGGCAAGTCGGTGGCGACGCTCGGCGGCACCATCGCCTACGAGATCCTGCTGCGCGCCGAGCAGGACTACGGCATCAAGCCGATGTCGTACGACGACGACGTGCACCCGTATACCGACCTGGTCATCGGCCGCGTCGACGCCGTGTTGCTCGACAACGTGCTCGCCGCCCGGCGGCAGAAGGCGATGCAGGGTTTCACCGTCCAGCCGCAGACGGTCGCGATTGGCCACTACGTCGGCGTCATGGCGCCGGAGAATGCGGCGCTTCGCGATCGCATCAACGGGATCCTGCTCAACGCCGTTCGCGACGGCACGCTCGAGCGAATCTTCCGGACCTGGGGCGTCTGGAATGACGATCAGCCGAGCCTGCACGCCAAGCTGCTCGCGGGGGAACCCATCCAGCCGGTTGTCGGCCTCGACACGTCGACCAGTGTCGCGACCGCGTCGCGCTGGGAAGCCGCCCGCCGCTACCTGCCGTCGCTGCTGCGCGCGTCGGTCGTGACGATCGTGCTCTCGTGCCTGTCGATGGGGCTCGCCGTGATCATCGGGGTGATGATTGCGACCGGCCGCGTGTACGGCGGACGGTTGGCGCGGCTGGCGCTGACGGGCTACGTCGAGCTGATCCGCGGCACGCCGATTCTCTTGCAGCTGTTCGTGCTCTATTACGGCCTCGCGGAAGCGGTTCGACTACCCGCGTTCGCGGCCGCGCTCCTCGGCCTGGCGCTCAATTACGCGGCCTACGAAAGTGAGATCTACCGGTCGGCGCTCGAAGCGATTCCGACCGGCCAGCTCGAAGCGGCGCGGACGCTCGGGCTGAGCGAACGGCAGGTGCTCCGACTCGTGCGCGGTCCCCAGGCGTTCCGGCTGGCGCTGGCGCCGATGACGAACGATTTCGTCGCGCTGCTGAAGGACTCGTCGCTGGTCTCGGTGCTCACCGTGCTGGAGTTGACCAAGCAGACACAGATCTTCGCCACCAACCTGGGCAGCTGGGTGCTTCCCGGCACGCTGTGCGCACTGCTGTATCTCGCGATGTCGTTGCCGCTCGCGTGGCTGGCGCGCTGGCTCGAACGTCAATGGAGAACGATTGGCTGAGATCGTCCTGCAGGTAGAGGACCTGCACCTGCATCGCGGTGCGCGTCCGGTGCTCACCGGCGTGAGCCTCGACGTCGAGCGCGGTGAACTGGTGGCGATCATGGGGCCGTCTGGCTCGGGCAAGACGACGGTCCTCCGCGCGGTCGCCGGCCTCGAATCATTTCACGCCGGGCGGATCGTCATCGACGGCGTCGCGCTGACCGGCGGCACGCATGCAACCAAGGCCACGCTGCGCGAGCTGCGACGCAAGGTCGGCATGGTGTTCCAGTTCCATTGCCTCTTCGAACATCTGACGGCGATCGACAACGTCTGCCTGGCGCCGGTGCACGCGCACGGCGTCGCCGTTCCGGATGCGCGGCGGCGAGGGCTCGAGCTGCTCGCCGGGTTCGGCGTCGAGCATCGCGCGGCGGCGCTGCCGCGGCATCTCTCGGGCGGCGAGGCGCAGCGGGTCGCGATTGCGCGCGCGCTGGCGGTCGATCCGCCGCTGCTTTTGATGGACGAACCGACGGCGTCGCTCGATCCCGAGCGGCGCGCGGAGCTCGGGGCTCTGCTGCGGGAGCTGCAGCGGCAGCATCGGACGCTGCTCATCGCCACGCACGACGAGGACTTCGCGCGCGAGTGGGCGACGCGTGTGCGTGCGCATGCGCGACGGGCAGGTCTGCGAACGGTGACGGGCTGAAGACCGGCCGCTACCGAACGGGGCCCGTCGACTGCGGCGGCTAGGGGACGCCCTTCAGGGCGTCCGGGACTGAGCGTCCTCTGCTACTCTCTGCGTCCTCTGCGGCGGCGCAGCCGCGAGCATGGCCAGCTCCCGACGCACCCGCTCGAGCTGCTTGCGCTCCTTCCGGCTCGCCGTTTTGTCCGGCGCGGCCGCGTAGAAGGCAACGAGGTTGCGGCGCAGATCATCGGGGACGCCGGCGAACTTGCGCTTCGCGAGCCGGTGCAACAGCTCGGCGCTGGTCTCGTCGGCGAGCGGGTACTCGCCGTGCGCGTTCGGCTTGCCGGTGTCGAAGTCGGTGTTGATCAAATCGAGGCGTCCGGCGCCGACCGCCTCGAGCCCGCGGCGGTAGCGGTCGCGCGTGTCGCGCAGGCTCTTCAGAAACAGCGCTTCGGCCTCCGGCGTCGGCGCCTTGAACTGCAGCCCCTTCAGCGGCCCGATCTTCGGCAGCAGCTTGTAGAGAAACGCCAGGAAGCGGGCCAGCAGGCCCGGTCGTTGATACGTCGCGCCGTAGGTCGCTTCGTACTCCTGCTTCGTCAGATTGAAGAGGAACGTCTCGCTGGCGACGCCGGGCAGCGCCTTCTCGATCTCCTCTCGCTTGTCGCGCCAGGCGATGCGCGTGATCTCCGGGATCGTCTGGCTGATCGCGTGCCGGTAGGATCCGATTGCCAGATCCTGATCGACGAACACGTCCTTCATCTGCAGGCCGTAGATCTCGGCGAAGGCGCGCTCCAAAAGCGGCTTCGCCACCTCGAAGCCGACGAAGCTCTGATAGGCCTCGGTTCGATACCGTCCGGTAGCCGCCTGCACGACGTCGAAGGAGAACTCGACCATCACGTGCGAAGACGGCGAGTCGGCGTAGGTCACCGACGGCCCGTGCTGCGCGCGCAGCTTGGGAAACAGCAGCGCCACCGCGGGGTTGACGCCTTCGGGATGGCCGACGTTGTCGCTGACGTAGTGCGCCAGCGCGCCGAGCGCAAAGGCGAGCTCGTCCGGATCCTTCGCGTCGCGAATCAACTGTTCGACGAAGTCGCCAGTGCGGACGTAATGGAGCAGGTTGCTGAAGAAGCGGCTGCCGAACGGGTAGTAGCCGAGATCCTGGATCACCGAGCCGCCGTAGGCGTAGGCGCGCGCCTTCAGCAGGTCGTCGCTCGTCGCCTTCGGGAATTTCCGGCCAATGAGCGGGCGGATGGTCGAGTCCCACAGCCGCGTCGATGGTCGCTTCGTGTGACAGCACCGAATAGGCGCGCGTCTCGGAAGCCGTCGAGAGCAGCGCAGCAACCAGCGAAACGACGAACGTCGAACGCCGAACGCCGAACGGCACCGCGCGTTATCCTTTCCACCGCGCCGCAGTACCGCGGACATCGACGTGCACGAACGGCGGATGAGCGGACGTCGCCGGGTAATAGCCCATGCCGCCCTCGAACTTCTTGAACTCCTTCACCGCCAGCATGCGCTCGATGTCGTCGTAGAGGAACTTCGCGTCGTCGATGTCGACCCGCTTGTCGCGGTTGAGATCCTCCATCCGGTTTTTCTTGTCCGGGTCGACGTAGACGTCGGCCGCGCTCCCCCACTGGTGCATGCTGTACTTCACGTCGCCGATCGCGTGGTTGTAGTACGGCGTCCGATACGCGCTCATCACGTTCAACGTGTCGACGTTGACGCCGAGCTCGTTGACGCGCTGCAGCACCGCTTCGAGCTTCAGCGGCAGCCGCTCCTTGAGCACGATGTATTTCGGGAAGGCGCGGGTCGTGTCCTCCTTGCAGAGGAACTGCTTCACCGTGAAGTGGGGCGAGACTTTCGTCTCCTGGTTTTCCTTCGTCACCTCGATGAAACCTGGCGGCGGCAGATAGATCGGGTTGCCTTTCAGCGGCGTCGACGGGTACTCGCCGATCCGATAGCCGTTCAGGACGCCATTCTTGACCTCGGTCGCCGGCACCATCACGAACGCGTGGACGACGACCTCGTCGTGCGCCTCCTTGAGCCCTGGGCCGGTGAATTTCAACTCGTAGGTGCCCGGCCGCTCCGGCGCGGTCCACCGCCACTGCCGTTTGCTTTGCTGCACCGCCGTACCGTGCCCGGTCTCGAGCGCGTAATCACCGGCCGGGCCCGCAAGGTCGAAGATCACCGGGTCGCGCGGCATCACCGCGACGAATGCGTCCCGATACGGCGTCGTTTCGCCGTGGAACGACACGCTGAAGCCGGCGACCCGCGGATCGAACGTCTCGAGCGCGTCGCCCGACAGACGAGGCACGCCGCTGACACACGCGCAGGCGACGATGAAAACGACGCGGAGGGCCATCATTGGGTGTTCTCTGCCGCCGCGTGGCGGCGGTCGTAGCCGTAGACGTCGTCGACGCGCTTCAGCGCGCCGTTCTCCTCCCACACGGTGAAGTAGACGAGGTAGATCGGCACGGCCTGCTTCAGCGCGACCGAGCGTTCCTCGCCGGCCTCCATCGCCTCGGCGATCTTCGTGTCGGTCCACTCGGTCTGATCGCGAAGCAGGTACTTCGCAAGGTCGGCGGGGCGATCGAGCCGCACGCAGCCGTGGCTGAAGTCGCGCTCGACCCGGTCGAAGAGCGCCTGCGCCGGCGTGTCGTGCAGGTAGACGTTGTAGTGATTCGGGAAGAGGAACTTCACCTGCCCGAGGGAGTTGCCTGGCCCGGGCCGCTGGCGGTAGCGGCCGCTCTCGTCGGCGACCTCGATGTTGTTCTTCTCGAGGTAGGACGCATCCTGGGCGACCTTCGGCAGAATCTCCTTCTCGACGATGTCGTCGGGAATGTTCCAGTACGGGCTGAAGACCACCGTGGTCATCCGATCGACGAGGACCGGCGTCGGGCTGTCCTTCTTGCCGGTGACCACCTTCATGTCGAGGACGCTCTTGCCGTCCTCGATGGCGTCGAGACGAAACGCCGGGATGTTGACGAGCAGGTAGCGAGCGCCGAGATCGTCGGGCAGCCACCGCCAGCGCTCCATGTTCATCGCGATCTGATGCGCGGCGTCGAGATCGCCGCCGGCGCGCGCCTTCGCGAGCTGGCTCTTGAGGCCGAGATATTGCGGCGAGGACGGCGCCAGCTTCTCGAGCGAGTCGCCGATCCGGTTCTCGCCGACGGCCGACGCCAGCGTGTTGTGCAGGTCGACGTTACGCGCCGCGGCGTGCCACTGCGGATCGATGTCCTCGGGGTCGATGGTGCCGCGGCTCAGATCCCACGCATAGCGCAGATACGCGCCGGTCGCGCGCAGATCGAAATCGATTGCCTGCTCGGGAGTCAACGGTGCTTTTCTCACCGCATCGAGTTCGTCGACGTGGTAGTCGGACGGCTCGAGCCCGTTCTCGCCGGCGGCGCGCAGCGCGCGAATCAGCCCGTCGGCTTGCGAGCGCGGCCGCTTGCCGTCGCTCCACACCAGCCGATAGCCGTTCTGCTTGTAGAAGCGCTGCTCTTCCCGCCACAGCTGGTGCCCGCGTTCGCCATCGTCGGCCACGGCAAAAGACGGCGCCTTTGCGTCCACCGCCGTTCGTACAGCCGCGGTGACGTCGGGGGCGGGGGTTTTTGCGGGCGATCCGCAGGCAGCAATCGTGATGAGGCAGAGAAGCGGCAGAGCTCGCGAGGCACCATGGATGAGCATCGCTGAGGTAGGTGCAAACGCGGTGCCCCACGCGCGTCGACATACAGTGTCCGCCTTCAGTGGCGATGTAGCGTCCGCACTCGGCCTCAGCTCCGCTCGTTGCGCGGAGCTACAGCGACGCCTGACCGTAGCGCGAAGCGCGAAGGCTGGCAGGCTTGAGCGTCACGGTCCGGCTAAAGCCGGACACTACCGAACTGATTCAACTGGGAATCGATGGCCGATGAACGCGTCGTACGACCCACCCGCCGGCGACGCCGCCGATGCAGGGCGCGACGATCGGCACCCACCACCAGGAGTTGCCCGCGCGGAACACTTCGCTGCCCCACCCGGCGACAAAGGTGAAGAGCCGCGGGCCGAAGTCGCGCGCGGGATTGATCGCGTAGCCGGAGTTGAACCCGAACGTCGCGCCGATGAGCACGACCAGCAGGCCGACGACAACCGGCGCCAGGCCGGCAGGCGCCGGCGAGTTGCGGCTGTCGGTGATGCCGAAGATCACCGCGACCAGCAGTGCCGTGCCGACCACCTGATCGATGACGCCGCCGGGAAACGTGCTCAGGAACTGCTGCGGGTAGGTCGCCCAGATCCCGGCGGTGCCCTGCGCGCCGAGCACCTGGCGGACGCCGCCGTCGAACGCCGTCAGCGCTTCGCGATAGGTGAGGTAGACGACCGCCGACGCGACAAACGCACCGGCGATCTGCGCGAGTGCATACGGCAGCACCTTTCCCCACGGAAACTTCCGGTGCACGGCGAGCGCGAGCGTCACCGCCGGGTTCAGGTGCGCGCCGGTGACGCCCGCCGACACGTAGCACCCCATCGTCACCGCCAGCCCCCACGCGATGTTGATCGAAAGGTAGGTGCCCGCCGTGTTCTTGCTCAACACCACCTGCGCGACAACGCCGACGCCGAAGACGATCAGGATGAAGGTGCCGAAGAACTCGGCGAGCATTTCCCGGAGCACGCCTCGCGGCATAAGTCGATCTCCTTACCAATACGGTGCGGCTGACCGGACACGACTGGCGCTCGCGACATCGGTTGCCGGGCGCATTGTATAGTGGGCCGCGATGCCGTTTATCCTCGCGCTCGACCAGGGCACCACCAGCTCCCGCGCCATCGTCTTCGACCACGACGGCGCCATCAAGGCGGTGGCGCAGAAGGAGTTCACGCAGATCTTTCCCGCCACCGGCTGGGTCGAGCACGACCCGCAGGAAATCTGGGCGTCGCAGATCGGCGTCGCGGTCGAGGCGCTCGGCCGCGCGCACGTGCGGCCGAAGGACATCGCCGCCATCGGCATCACCAACCAGCGCGAGACGACGATCGTCTGGGACCGCGAGACCGGCGAGCCGGTCCACAACGCGATCGTCTGGCAGGATCGCCGCACCGCGGACTACTGCGAGCGTCTCAAGGCCGAGGGCGCCGGCGAAACGATCCAGGCGAAGACCGGGCTGCTCATCGACGCCTATTTCTCCGCCAGCAAGATCCGCTGGATCCTCGACAACGTCCCCGGCGCGCGCGCCCGCGCCGACGCGGGCAAGCTGGCGTTCGGCACCGTCGACTCGTGGCTGGTCTGGAAGCTCACCGGCCACGCGCGCCACCTCACCGACGTCAGCAACGCGTCGCGCACGATGCTGTTCAACATCCACACGCTGCAGTGGGACGACGAGCTGCTGCGGCTGTTCGGCGTGCCGGCCAGCATGCTGCCCGAGGTGCGGTCGTCGAGCGAAGTCTACGGCAACGTCTCGCAGCTCGCTCGGCATCGAGAGCGTGCCGATCGCGGGCATCGCCGGCGATCAGCAGGCGGCGCTCTTCGGCCAGATGTGCCGCCAGCCCGGCATGTCGAAGAACACCTACGGCACCGGCTGCTTCCTGCTGCAGAACATCGGCACCGACGCCGACGCGGTCCACCCAGCAGCTGGTGACGACCGTCGCCTGGCAGATCGGCAGCCGGACCGAGTACGCGCTCGAAGGCAGCGTCTTCATCGGCGGCGCGGTCGTGCAGTGGATCCGCGACGGCCTCGGCCTGATCCGCACCGCGCCGGAAATCGAGCCGCTGGCGGCGACGCGTTCCCGACAACGGCGGCGTCTATCTGGTGCCGGCGTTCGCCGGGCTCGGCGCGCCGCATTGGGATCCGTACGCGCGCGGCGCGATCGTCGGCATCACGCGCGGCACGACGGCGGGCACATCTGGCGCGCGCGGCGCTCGAGAGCATCGCGTATCAGGTGGCCGATCTGCTCGACGCGATGGCCGCCGACGCGAGGCATCCCGCTGAAGGAGCTGCGCGTCGACGGCGGCGCCGCGACCAACGACACGCTGATGCAGTTCCAGGCGGATCTGCTCGGCGTGCCGGTCGTGCGGCCGGCGGTCACCGAAACGACTGCGCTCGGCGCGGCGTACCTGGCCGGGCTGGCGGTCGGCTACTGGCCGTCAGCCGACGCGATCACCGGACAATGGAAGGTCGATCGCCGCTTCGAGCCGGCGATGGCGCCGGCAGCCGCGTCGGCGTTGCGCGAACGCTGGACCGCGGCGCTCGAACGATCGAAAGGGCTGGGAACGGCCAGCGTAGGCGCGCACAATTGCAGGCGAGCGACTTGTCCACCGTAGCTCGCAGGCGCCCAGCGAGCGAAGGTGGAAGGTGGGGGCGGGCCCGGGGGAGCCCGCCTCTAACGGCGTTTCGGAAATCGGGGGTGGCCGAAATCAGCGGCCTCGGTACGTGGCGGGACGGCTGTCCACGAGCTCGGCGATGTCGGAGAGAATCAGCATCGAGGCGAGTTGCGATGGCACCACGTAGGTCTGGCCGACGCGAAGGTACGCGAGCTCAAACTCATCGAATTCGCCGGGCGTCGGTAACCGTCTGACCCGAATGCGCAAGGCGAACTGCGGCGTATCGTTATTGGTCACTTAATCGGTGAGCGAGGTATTAATGCTAGCTAAAAGCAAGATATCTGCCTTTGTCATCGCCGCCGCAGTCGCCGCCGGCCTGGCCGCGCCGCGCCCGTCGGCACAAGCGCCGGCGCAGAACGCCCCGCCGCAGCCGGCACGTCAGAACGCGTTCGCGCCCGACGGCACCCCGATCACGCTCGGGCTGGCTGGCTACGCCAAAGTGCTCTGCTCGGCGGTATTCGTCTCGGGCCGCGAGGCGGCCGAGGCGTTCGAGAACAGCGGCTTCTTCCTCTTTCCCGAGGAGGAGCGCCGCGGCGTGACCTACGACGTCGACCGGAAGAACCAGCTCGTCCGGATGACGCACGGCAAGATCACGCGGACCGCCAAGTTCTACGGCGACCAGGGCTGCGTCATCCATCCCGAAGGGCACGACGGGATCTACTTCACGCCGGTGCCGGTGAAGACGCGACTGCCCGACGCCGCGACGCAGCCATGGCCGATGGGCGACGCGCCGCCGAGCGGGCCGGCGCCGGCCGATTTCGATCACGCGCGCGCCGCGAAAGCGGTCGACCTGGCGTTTTCGGATCCGGAAGGGCTGACCGCGGCGTTCATCGTCGTCTACAAGGGGCAGATCATCGGCGAGCGCTACATGCCGGGGATCACGAGGGACACGCAACTCGAAAGCTGGTCGATGGGCAAGAGCCTGACGGCGACGCTGTTCGCGCTGCTCGTGAAGGACGGCGTCTACAAGATCGATGAGCCAGCGCCGGTGCCCGAGTGGCAGAAGCCGGGCGACCCTCGCGGCGCGATTCGCAACGAGGATCTGCTGCACATGGCGAGCGGCCTGAAGTTCATCGCCGGGCAGGATCCCGACTACACGCCGGACAAGGGCTATCCCGATCACACCTTGATCTACACGGGCGCGATCGACGTGTTCAAGCACTCGATGACGCGGCCGCTGCAGTTCCCGCCGAATACCGAAGGGCGCTATCGCAACTCCGATCCGCTGATGATCGGCTTCCTGATCAAGCAAGCGGTCACCAAGCGCGGCGAGGACTACCTCACCTACCCGCAGCGTGCGCTGTTCGATCGCATCGGCATCCGGCGTCAGGTGCTCGAGACCGATCCGTACGGCAACTTCCTCCTGAGCGGCTACGACTACGGCACCGCGCGCAACTGGGCGCGGATCGGTCTGCTGTATCAGCAGGACGGCATGTGGCAGGGACAGCGCATCCTGCCGGAAGGGTGGGCGCAGTTTGTCGGCACGCCGTCAACCGCGTGGAAGCGGCCGATTTACGGCGGGCTGTTCTGGGTGAACGGCGACGGCGCGCGGCCGGTTCCGAAGAGCGCGTACTTCGCCAACGGCGCCGGCGGCCAGCGCACGATCATCATCCCGACCCACGATCTCGTCGTCGTCCGCATGGGACATCACAAGGGCGATCGCGCCGGGATGAAGACGCTCGACCTTGCACTGGCGGAACTGATGGCCGCCGTGCCGGAGCGGAAGACGGGCACTCGGGATTAGCGGCTGGAGGCTGGCGGCTGGGGGGCTACAGCAATTTTCACGTGTACCTAATGTCCGCCGTCAGGCGGGCCCGTCACCGTCCGGCTAAAGCCGGACACTACGAACAAGAGGAAACCGCTCGAGGGAGAAGGGATTCGACTCCAGCCCCAGCCGAGTCCCAAGCCCCAGCCCCCAAGCCCCACCCAGCCCCTAGCCCCCAGTCCCCGACTCCCGTGTTATCGTTGCCACTCACAGGAGGCTCGATGAAAAAGGCATTACGCCTGCTGCCGTTCGCGATCGTCGCCGGCAGCCTCGTCGCGAGTCCCGCCGCTGCCCAACCTGCCACGCCGACCGCGCCCGCGGTCGAACTGAAGGTCGGGGATCAGGCGCCGGACTTCACGCTTCCGGCAACCGACGGCAAGACCTACTCCCTCAGCAAGGATCTGAAGGGCAAGTGGGTGGTGCTCGCCTGGTTCCCGAAAGCGTTCACCGCCGGTTGAACCGCCGAATGCAACTCGCTCCGTGAGAGCGGGGGAATGATTCGGAAGTTCGATACTGCGTACTTCATGATCAGCGTCGATTCGCTCGAGGACAACAAGGCGTTCGCGCTGAAAGAGCAGGCGGACTTCCCGATGCTCGCCAACCCCGACAAGAAGGTGGCGTCCGACTACGGCGTCATCGCACCCGATGCGCCGCCGGAACGGCAGTTCGCACGCCGCTGGACCTTCTACATCGATCCGACCGGCAAGATCGCCAAGATCGACAAGGCGGTGAAGCCTGCCGAATCAGGCCAGGGGATCGTCGCGAACCTCACCGAGTTGAAAGTGCCCGAGAAGAAATAGCGTGGAGCTTTGAGGCTGGGGCGCGCCGACGGCCGCCCCAGCCTGAAGCCCAGCGCCCGAGCCCCACCAGTCCCCAGCCCCGAGCCCCGGCCCCTACCTCGGCGCAGACGCCGCACGCGGCGATTGAACGTTGCGCGCCTGCGCGAGCCGTGTTTTGAGCGCCGTTTTGAACCGTCCAGCGACCACCGGATCGTAGCCGCCGGCGCGGAACGCATCGTCCCACTGCGCGTCGCTCAGCTGCGACATCAGCGCTGCCGCCCATGCCGTGTCGTCTGGCGTGATGCGGCCGCGAAACAGCTCCTGATGCCAGCCGTTGTACGGAAACACCACGAAGCCGTTCGACACGCCGGCGATGAACGGCTGGCGCTCGAAGACATCCGGATCGTTTTTCGTCGCCTCGTAGCGCGCGGTGTCGCCGAGCGCGTTGCCGATGTCGCGAACCGAATACAGCCGTTCGGTGGTGCCGTCGGGCCGCCGGTAGACATAGAGAGAGTTGTTCGAGTTCTTGAGGTCGGCACTGCCGAACATCAGCAGGATCACCAGCAGGCCCTGATACGGCTTCGTGCCGACAAACGGGTTCTGCTGCCACGACCAGTCTCCGATCTCTTCCAGCTCAGGCAGCGTCGGCCTGAAGCGTCCGCCTCGCTCCTGGCGGGTCCCCTTCTCGTCCTTGAGCGTGAACGACGGGAGGAAATACACCGGTGGCTGGTGGTAGCCGAGCGCGGACAACACGCGCGAGTGCATCACCTCGACCGGGCCTTCCACGCTCTGCTTGATGCTCCAGTCGCGCCCGCTCGGGTCGGTGACCGTCATGCCCGGGCTCGCGCCGTGAACCTTGCTGTGGAGGAAGGTGTAGACCGCCGTCGGATCGGGCGCGTACTTCTGCCCCCACGGCCCATAGAGGAGATCGCGCGAGGCGATGTCGCGCGGCTCGACCCACAGCTGGGCGGGGTTCGTCGGACTGCCGTCGCGCGGCATGAACGGCTTGACCGCCGGCGCGCAGAACTCAAACGAGGCAAAGAACGTCGCCCCGACGGCGACGACGCGGAGCACCTTGGTCCGCAAAGGGGTCACGTAAGGACCGGCTGCAAAAAATAGTCCCCGGAAGCCCGGCCGCGTCCGCAGCCCGGCCTTATCCGGCCCGTATAATCCGTACCGGACGCGGTGCCGTGCCGCGCTGAAGGAAGAGGATGCTCATGAAAAAAATGATCTCGGCCGCAATCATTCTGTCCGCAGGAATTGGAGCCTGGCCGGTGCAGGCGCAGCAGCCGCCGGCAGACGCCGGCTATACCGCGAGCGTGCGCGCGAGCTGGAACGCCATCAAGCGCAACGTCAGCGGCTCGGCGCAGGCGATGCCCGACGACGGGTTCGCGTTCAAGCCGACACCTGAGGTGCGGACCTTCGGCCAGTTGCTCGGCCACCTCGCGAACGAGCACTACATCTTCTGCAGCAGGATGAAAGGCGAACCGAATCCGCACGAGAAAGTCGACTTCGAGACGAAGACGACCAAGGCGGAGTTCGTCAAGGACATCAACGACTCCATCGCCTACTGCGATGCCGCGTACGCCTCCGTCAAAGACGACGCGAAGACGATTGCGCCCTACGCCGCGGGCAAGCGCGATACGCCGTTCAGCCTGATGCTCATGAACGTCACGCACGACAGCGAGCACTACGGCAACCTCGTCACCTATCTGCGGCTCAAGGGCATCGTCCCACCCTCATCGCAGCCGTCGCGGTAATGGCGCACGTTTCCCTCGAAGCGGCCGCCGGGCGCCCGCAGGGCGCGTGGTACCGCGAGGTCACGCCGACGCAGTGGAAGGCGTTCATCGGCGCCTACCTCGGGTGGGTGCTCGACGGCTTCGACTTCACCATCCTCACCTTCCTGCTGGTCGACATCCAGCGCAGCTTCACCGTCGACAAGGCGCTCGCGGGCGCGCTCGGCACCGTCACGCTGATCTTCCGCGTCGCCGGCGGCATCGGCGCCGGCACCGCCGCGGATCGATGGGGCCGCAAGGGCCCGCTGATGTTCTCGATCCTCTGGTATTCGCTCTTCTCGTTCCTCGGCGGCTTCTCGACGTCGTACGGGATGCTGTTTGCGATCCGCGGCCTCTTCGGCATCGGCATGGGCGGCGTCTGGGCGGCGGGGATGCCGCTGACGCTCGAGCACTGGCCGGCGCACCTGCGCGGCACGGCGTCCGGGATGATGCAGAGCGGCTACTCGATGGGCTTCCTGCTGTCGTCGCTGGTGTTCGAGTTCGGCTACCCGCTGGTGAACCAGACGACCGACATGGGCTGGCGGGTGATGTTGTGGATCGGCATCCTGCCGGCCTTCCTCGTGCTCTTCATCATGAAGGGCGTGAAGGAGAGCCCGGTCTGGCTCGAACGGCAGCAGCACCTGAAGAATCGCCAGCAGCGCGATTCGCTGTCGCTGCTGCGCCTGTTCAAGCCGGACCTGATCATGACGACGCTGCACACGTCGCTGCTGATGGGTGCGTTCCTTTTCATGTATCACTCGATCACCTACTGGTACCCGACGCTGCTGACGCAGATGCACCGGCCGACGCTGCCGTTTCTCGCCGCGCTCAACGTCGGCGCGATCGTCGGCGCGCTCGTCTTCGGGCGGACTGTCGGAAGGCGCGGCTCGGCCGCCGCGGGTCGGCGACGATTGCGACGCTGGTCGGCATCCTCTCGGTTCCGATCTACGTGTTCACGGCGAACACCACGCTGCTGCTGCCTCGGCGCGCTGGCCATGGGACTCTTCGGCGCCGGCAACTTCGGCGTCGTCCCCGGATATCTGACCGAACGCTTCCCGACCGTCGCGCGCGCGGTCGGCGCCGGCTTCGCGTATCACGTCGGCGCGGGCCTCGGCTCGTTCACGCCGACGCTGGTCGGGATGCTGCAGGATCGCGGGCTGCCGCTGCCGACGGCGATGGCGGCGTGCATCGCCGGCTCCGGCGCGATGGTGATCCTGATGCTGTGGCTCGGGCCCGAGACGCGCGGCCGCCAGTTTCACGCCACCGACTGATCGGGCGTAGTGGGCCGCGGCTTCAGCCGCGCCGCGAGTGACGAGGCGCTGCGCGGCGCCCTACGTGGGGTCTGCAGAATCGCTCTATGATTGGGCACCATGGCCTACCCGGTGTCGATCACCGTGCAGCCGCTGCTCGCGCCGCGCAACAAGTTGACGACCGCGTTCCGCCTCGTGCTGGCGATCCCGCATCTTTTCCTCGTCGGCGGCATCGGGTTCAGCATGGTCTTTCGCACCCGGACCGACAACGTCACCTCGCTCGGACCGGAAACCGGGTTGCTGGGGTTCGTCGCCGGTGTGCTCGCCGTCGTCAGCTGGTTCACGATCCTCATCAGCCGCGAGCACATCGCCGGCATTCGCGCCTACACGAAGTTCTACGTCCGCTGGCGGGTGCGCGCACTGTCCTATCTGATGCTGCTGCAGGATCAATATCCGCCGCTCGGCGACGCGCCGTATCCCTCGTCGGTGACCATCGTCGATCCCGAGCGGGCGCGCGATCGCCTGTCGGTCGGGCTGCGGATCGTGCTCGCCATCCCGCACTTCATCGTGCTGGTGTTCCTGATGACCGCTTTCTGGATGACGACGATCGCGGCGTGGATTGCGATCGTCATCAGCGGCCGGTACCCGAAAGGACTGTACGAGTTCGGCGTCGGCGCGCTGCAATGGCTCGTGCGGGTCGAAGCGTATCTGCTGCTGCTCATCGACGAGTACCCACCCTTTTCCTTCGAGTGAGTGCGCCACGTGCCTGAGCCCGAAACGCCCGATCCACCCGAACCGCCCGAGCCGCCACCTCCGCCGGCTCCGCTGGAACCACGCGACCCGCCGGATCAGGACGTGCGCGATCCGCCGGATCCAGACGTCCACGACGCGTGACGCTCGGCTGAAGCCCTCGCGATACATGTAGGGAGAAGGCTTTAGCCGAGCCAGCCATCCGCGATCGTCAACCATGCGCCCGCACGTCCCGTCTAACGGAGCCGAGGGGTTCCGTGCCGACACTGCTCCAGGATCTGCGCTACGCCATCCGCACGCTTGCCCGCGAGCCGGGCTTTACGCTGGTCGCGCTGGTGACGCTCGCGCTCGGGATCGGCGCCAACACCGCGATCTTCAGCATCGTCAACGCGGTGCTGCTGCGGCCGCTGCCGTACCACGAGCCGGAGCGCGTCGTGCTCCTGTGGAGCCACTGGACCAACTGGACAAAGACGTGGGTGTCGGAGCCCGAGCTCGCGGACTATCAGCAGGCGCGATCGCTCGAGCACGTCGCCGGGTTCAGCTCGACCTCGTTCAACCTCACCGGCGGACCCGGCAGCGAACCGCTGCGCGTGCTCGCCGCACAGGTGCAGGCGCCGATGTTCGACGCACTCGGCGCGAAGCCGCTCATCGGCCGCGTGTTCTCCGCCGACGAGGATCGGCCGGGCCGCGAGCGCGTCGTGCTCCTGACCGAAGGGTTGTGGCGTTCGCGCTTCGGATCGGATCCGTCGATTGTCGGGCGCACGATCGATCTCGATGCCGTCGCCTACACCGTCGTCGGCGTCCTGCCCGCATCGCTTCGCCTGCCGCTCGATTACGCCACCCGCACGCTCACCCAGATCTGGGTGCCGCTCGCGCTCGGGCCGGTCGATCCGCAGGAGCGCGGCAACCACGGGCATCAACGCGCTCGGTCGCCTCAAGCCTGGCGTGACGCTGCCGCAGGCACAGGCCGAGATCGACACGATCACGCGCGGGTTTCTGCGGCAGTACGACGATCTGCTACGACGAGACGTTCGGCCTGACGCTCGTGCCGGCGCCGATCGAAGTCTTCGGCGACATACGCCCGGCGCTGATGATCCTGCTGCTGGCGGTCGGCGCGGTGCTCCTGATCGCGTGCGCGAACGTCGCCAACCTGCTGCTGGCGCGTTCGGAATCGCGGCAGAAGGAAATCGCGGTGCGCGTGGCGCTCGGCGCGGGACGCCACCGGATCGTCCGCCAGTTGCTCACCGAGTCGATGGCGTTATCAGTTGTCGGCGGCGCGGCGGGCATCGCGCTCGCCTACGCATTGACGCAGGGGCTCGTCGCGCTCGACCCGCTCAAGATTCCGCGCGTGCAGGACATCGCGCTCGACGCTCGCGTGCTCGCGTTCACGGCGGCGATCTCCGCGCTTACCGGTGTCCTGTTCGGGATCGTGCCGGCACTGCAGTCGTCGCGCACCGATCTGCAGTCGGTGCTCAAGGAAGGCGGACGCGATTCGCGCGTCGGCGCCGGTTGGCTTCGCCGCGTGCTGGTCACGAGCGAGATCGCGGCGTCGGTCGTCCTGGTCGCCGCGGCGATGCTGCTCGCCCGCAGCTTCGCGCGCCTGCTCGACGTCGATGCCGGCTTCAACCCCGCTCACGTGCTGACGCTGCGGACGTCGCTGCCAAACGCGACCTACACCGATTCCGCCGCGATGGTGCGCGCGTATGCCGAGGTCGGACGCCGGCTGCGCGAGTCGCCTGGCGTCCAGGCCGCGGGCGCCGTGACCGGCCTGCCGATGGCCAGCACGCGCGGCGATTGGGGCATCCGGATCGAAGGCCGGCCGATGGATCCGCGCGAGGGGCTCGCCGCCGACTGGCAGGTGGTGACGCCCGGCTATTTCGAGGCGCTCGGCACGCCGCTCCGCGGTGGACGCACCTTCACCGACGCCGACACCGCGTCCTCTCTGCCGGTCATCGTCGTCAACGAGACGATGGCGAAGAAATACTGGCCCGGCGTCGACGCCGTCGGCCGGCGGATGACGATGGGCAGCAACGACCGCTGGATTACCGTCGTCGGCGTCGTCGCCGACATCCACCATCGCGGCCTCGATATGGAGCCGCGCCCCGAGATGTACCGGCCGCACACGCAGTTCCGCTACGGCGGCGCCGACGCGCCGGCGGTGCAGATGATGACCTGGGCGGTGCGCACGACCGACGACCCGCGCGCGGCAGTGAGCTACGCGCGCGCCGCCGTCAGCGCCGTGGATGCGCGGCTCGGCATCTCGGATGTGGCGACCATGGACGCGGTGGTGGCGGACTCGACGTCGGATCGCCGGCTCAACATGCTGCTGTTCGTGCTGCTCGGCACGCTGGCGCTCGCGCTCGCGACGGTCGGCGTCTACGGCGTCGTCGCCTACTCGGTGTCGCAGCGGACGCACGAGATCGGCGTCCGCATGGCGATCGGCGCGCGGCCGAACGACGTCGTCCGCCTGATGCTCGGCGAGGGAGGCCGGCTGGCGGTGGCCGGCGTCGTCGCCGGATCGCTCATCGCGCTCGCCGCGGCACGGCTGATTCGAGGGCTGCTCTTCGAAGTGAGCGCGACCGATCCGCTGACCTTCGTCGCCGTTGCGGGTGGCCTGCTGGCAGTCGCGCTGCTCGCGAGCTACATCCCCGCGCGCCGCGCGACGCGCGTGGATCCGATGATCGCGCTGCGCGGGGAATGAGTCGGGGCTGGGGGCTGGGGGCTAGGGGCTAGGCAGGCTGGGAGGGACTAGGGGCTGGCCCCCACCTGCCTCACCCGCCCTACCCGCCTGCTGCGACTCTCATTTCAAGGAGACGCCTGCGCCGATCACCATCAACGTCGTCCTCGGACTTCCCGGGAGCTCACCGAACGCCGCGCCGGGATTGATCGCATAGAACCGGACGTCGAAGCTGAACGCGAGGTGCGGCTTGATGAACCACCGCGCGCCGCCGCCGTAGTTGATGGTATACAGCGGCTCGGAATCCGGCGGGTAGTCGTCCACCTGCCCTTCCGGAACGAGCGCCCACGTGGAATAGCCGATTCCGCCGCTCAGGTAACTCCAGCCGTTGCCGTTGCCGAAGTTGAACGACAGCTGGGGTGCGAAGGTGCGGAACACTTCCTTCGCCGGTCGCAGGATGACGTTCGACGTCCCATCAGTCGAGGGTGTTTTGCGTCGCCCGGCCGGCAGCGACCTCGCCGCCGACGCCGAAGGTGATGACGCGCCAGCGCAGCGGGTAGAAATGCGCGCCGAGCTGCGCGCCCCAGCCGCGGCCGGGAAGCTCGGCGAGCTACCATCGCGCGGCTGTTCGCGAGCTCCTGATCGTCGGAAGGAAACGGCGGCACCGAGGCGTGGGCGTCGATGACGAACCACGGGATGCGGGGCGGCGGATCCTGGGCGCGGGCGAAACGGGCGCCGGAAACGAACGCGCACAAGAGGAGGACACCAACTCGGGTCGCCGGGCAGCGCATGCGGACGCCAGTCATTGTACGCTCTACCCATGAAACACCGCTTCTTCGCCGCAACCGCGCTGACGATGTTCGGGTTGGTTGCCGCCGTTGTCGCGCAGCCGCGGCCGCGGGCGCGCGACCTGGGCATCGCGCCGGGTGTGCACCAGCCGGGCGCGCTGAACGCGATCACCGACGTGGAGGGCGTCCGCGTCGGGCACACGACCGTCGTCGAGGGCGACCGCGTGCGCACCGGCGTCACCGCGATCGTGCCGCACGGCGGCAACGTCTTCCAGGACAAGGTGGCCGGGGCGGTGTTCGTCGGCAACGCGTTCGGCAAGCTCGCCGGCTCGACCCAGGTCAACGAGCTCGGCACGATCGAGACGCCGATCGTCCTGACCAACACGCTCAGCGTCGGCACGGCGATGGATGCGGTCGTGCGCTACACCATCGGGCAGCCGGGGAACGAGCAGGTGCGATCGGTGAACGCGCTCGTCGGCGAAACCAACGACGGCGGGCTGAACGACATCCGCGGCCTGCACGTCACGCGCGAGCACGTGCTCGAGGCGATCCGCGGCGCGAAAGGCGGCGCCGTCGCGGAAGGCGCAGTCGGCGCCGGGACCGGCACGATCTGCTACGGGTGGAAAGGGGGCATCGGCACCGCGTCGCGCAAGGTGGCGTCGAGAACGGCGCAGGATCGGCGCGATTACACCGTCGGCGTCCTCGCGCAGACCAACTTCGGCGGCAACCTGACGATCGCCGGCGTGCCGATCTTCAAGACGCTGCAGCCGCCGAGCCGCCGCGCCGCCGCCGGCGACGGCCTGTTGGGGATCGATGGCGCAAGGCGCGCGACCGCCGACGGCTCGTGCATGCTGGTCGTCGCCACCGATGCGCCGCTCGACGCGCGCGATCTCGGCCGGCTCGCCGCCCGCGCGGTCTTCGGCCTCGCGCGCACCGGGTCGTCCTACAGCAACGGCAGCGGCGACTTCGCGATCGCCTTCTCGACCTCGCCGGAGATGCGCAGCCGCTTCAACGACGCCGCGCCGCGGACGCGCTCGATTCTCCCGACCGACGCGACCTCGCCGCTCTTCGAGGCCGCGCTCGAAGCGACTGAAGAGGCGGTCTACAACTCGCTCTTCCAGGCGACCACCGTGCGCTCGGCGAACGGCACCGCCGAAGCGATTCCGCTCGAGCGCGTGCGCGAGCTGTTGAAGAGCAGGGATTAGGGAAGATCGCTTCTCGTCTCTGCCCGACATTGCCCACGCGTATTGCTTCCGCCTTCGCGGGCGACTACGATCGACGGTCTTGGCCATCACCGTGCCCGACCGCCGGATCCCGATCGCCGCTGTCCGCGACGCGGCCTCAGCCATCTACGCCGCGGCGATCCGGACGCCGCTGGTACGGCTCGAGGTACCTGACCCGGCGCACGACGCCGGAGCTCTACCTCAAGCTCGAAGCGCTGCAGCCGATCGGATCGTTCAAGATCCGCGGCGCCTACAACGTCGTCCGCCAGCTGACCCCCGCGCAGCTCGAACACGGCGTCTGGACGGTGAGCGCCGGCAACGCGGCGCAGGGCGTCGCGTTCGCGGCGCGCCAGGCGGGCGCGCGCTGCTCGGTGATGGTGATGGACACGGCGCCGCGAGACGAAAATCCGCGCGATCGAGCGGCTCGGCGCGACCATCGTCCGCGCCACCTACGACGAGTGCTGGCGCACGGTCGAATCGCACGGCTCCGATCGCATGACCGGTCACTTCGTCCACCCGTTCGACGACGATCGGTTCATCGCCGGCAACGCGACCGCCGGGCTCGAGATCCTCGAGGACCTCCCCGACGTCGACGCGATCGTCGCGCCGCTCGGCGGCGGCGGGCTGCTCGCCGGCATCGCCGCGGCGGTGCGCGAGCTGAAGCCCGACACACGCCTCTACGCCGCCGAACCGGAAACCGCGGCGCCGCTGTTCGCGTCGCTGGCCGCGGGGCAGCCGGTCTACTTCGACAACTGGCAGGCCTCGTTCGTCGACGGCGCCGGCGGCAAATCCGTGCTGCCGACGATGTGGCCGCTGCTCGCGCACGCTGACCGGCTCGATCGTCGTCTCGCTCGACGAAGTCGCGCGGGCGATGAAGCTGGCGGCCGAGCGGACGCACGTCATCGCCGAAGGCGCCGCCGGCTGCGCGATCGCCGCCGCGCTCAGCGGGCGCGCAACTCGACCACCACGCGCGGCCGGACGCCGCGAAAAGATCGTCGCGGTCGTCTCCGGCGGCAACATCGACCTCGCAAAGTTCGCCGCGCTCGTCGGCGCATGTAACCCATGAATCATCGATACTCGAACCTTCCACCCTTTCCGCAGCGCATCGCCCGTCTCGAAGATCTCGCCGTCGACTTGTGGTGGAGCTGGCACGCCGAGACGCGCGAAGTGTTCCGGCGCCTCGACTACACGCTCGTGGCGATCGACCGCCCACAACCCGGCGCGCATGCTCCGGCTGCTGTCGCCGCGAGCAAGCTCGAACAGGCGGCCGCCGATCCGGCGTTCCTCGAGCTCTACGACCGCGCCGTCGCGGCGCTCGACGACGCGCGCGGCGCGCGCAACACCTGGTGGTCGCGCAGCTTCCCGCACCTCACCGGGCCGATCGCCTACTTCTCCGCCGAGTTCGCGCTGCACCAGTCGCTGCCGATCTACGCCGGCGGCCTCGGCGTGCTCGCCGGCGATCACTGCAAGGAAGCGAGCGACCTCGGCGTGCCGCTCATCGGCGTCGGCTTCATGTATCCGCAGGGCTACTTCCACCAGCACATCTCGGCGGAGGGTGGCAGGAAGAAAGCTACGAGCGCCTGAACTGGGCCGACGCGCCGATCGAGCCGGCGCTGACGCCCGACGGCAAGCCGTGCATCACCGCCGTGCCGCTCGGCGATCGATCGGTGCTCGTCGCCGTGTGGCGCGTCCGTCTCGGCCGGGTGACGCTGTACCTGCTCGACACCGATCTCGAAGAGAACGCGCCGTGGGACCGCGAGCTGTCGGCGCGCCTCTACGGCGGCGATCGCGAGACGCGCATCCAGCAGGAGATCATCCTCGGCATCGGCGGCGTCCGCGCGCTCAAGGCGCTCGGGGTCACGCCCGGCGCGTTCCACCTGAACGAAGGGCCACGCGGGCTTCGTCGTGCTCCAGCGGATCCGCGACCTGATCGAGCGAAGGCGTCAGCTTCGACGACGCGCTCGAGCAGATCCAGCAGACGACGATCTTCACCACGCACACGCCGGTGCCGGCCGGCCACGACGCCTTTCCGTTCCACCTGGTCGAGAAGCATCTCGCCGGCTGCTGGGGCACGCTCGGCGCCGACCGCGATCGCGTTCTGGCGCTCGGCGCCTACGACAACGGCAGCGGCATGCAGTTCAACATGACGGCGCTCGCGATCCGCTCCGCCGGATCGACCAACGCCGTCAGCCAGCTGCACGGCGAGGTGACGCGCGCGATGTTCGCGCCGATGTGGCCGGACGTGCCCGAGGCCGACGCGGCCGGTGACCGCGGTGACCAACGGCGTCCACGTGCCGACCTGGATCGCCGAGCGAGCTGTCGACCCTGTTCGCGACCTATCTCGGCCCGGACTGGCTCGACCGGCACGACGATCCGTCGCTCTGGGACGGCGTCCTCGCGATCCCGGACGAAGAGCTGTGGCGCGGTGCGGCACGTCACTGCGGCGGTATCTGTTCACCTTCGTCCGCGAGCGCGCGCGGCACGCGATGGATCGAAGAGCACGTCGGCATCCCGCGCGTCGTCGCCGCCGGCACGCTGCTCGACCCGGATGTGCTCACGCTCGGCTTCGCGCGGCGCTTCACCGGCTACAAGCGGCCGGAGCTCGTCTTCCACGATCCGGAGCGGCTCGCGCGCATCCTCAACGCGCCGGGCCGGCCGGTGCAGATCATCTTCGCCGGCAAGTCGCATCCGGCCGACGACATCGGCAAGCATCACCTGCAGCGCGTCTACAAGCGCGCGCTCGATCCGCTCTTCGGCGGACGCATCGCCTTCGTCGACGACTACGACCTGCACGTCGCGCACTTCCTCGTCCAGGGCTGCGACGTCTGGCTGAACAACCCGCGCAAGCCGCTCGAAGCGAGCGGCACGAGCGGGATGAAGGCGGCGATCAACGGCGTCCCGCACCTGAGCATCGGCGACGGCTGGTGGGCGGAAGGCTTCACCGGCTCGAACGGCTGGGTGATCGACGGCGGCGCGCCGCCGGACAATCCCGACGCGGTCGACGCCGCGGATGCCGCCGCGCTCTACCGCCTGCTCGAGGAAGAAGTCGTGCCGGCGTTCTACGATCGCGATCGATCGCAACGTCCCGCACCGCTGGCTCGCGGTCGTCAAGGAAGCGATCCGCACGCGTGGCGCCGCGCTTCTCGGCCCGGCGCATGGTCAAGGAATACGTCGAGCGGATGTACGCGCCGGCGCTCGAGAAAAAGATGGTCGCGAAGTGACGTCAGCCGGCGCTCGACGAGCGCCGGCGCCGCCCGTGGCGGGTCAGGCCATGGGCTACAATGGGCTATGCCTCGCAAGTCGGTCGCCAAGTCGCGGTGTGCGCTGTGCGGCGCCAAGGAAGTATCGGAGCCGCGCGGTGAGGAGAAGTACTGCCGCGACTGCTGGGACAAGAAGATCGCGGTCGAAGAGATCGTCGCCCGCGAGTTCGCCCTCAAACGCTACATCCGCGCGCACAGCGCCGAGAAATATCTGATCTACCACTCGACGCAGAAGCGGCCCTGCGGCCAGCTGATCGTGGTCGACGATGGCTACGACCTGTTCCTGACGCTGATGCTCTACCCGAACTTCGGCTGGGACGACCCGGCCTACCACCTCGAAGGCGACCCGGAAGGGCGCCAGTTTTCGGAGATTCTGGTCGACGTCGTCGCGGCGGAGGTCATCGAGCCGTGGGGCGGCGGGAAATGGCACATGGAGATTTTCCGCTCGGTCAACCCGGAGCCCGAGGACTGGAACGGAGAGATGTAAAGCAGTTATACTTCCGCTTGCCGTTTTGAGCCTCTACAGGCCCGGGGCGGCAGTCACCTCATTCTTTCCCGGGAGGATCATATGAATCGCGCGCGCATTATGTTCGCCGCGACGCTCGTTGGCGCCACCATGCTGGCGACGGATGCCCTTGCTCAGACCACTGCGCCGCCGATGACGCCGGTGCTCGCGGGCAAGAAGTTCACGCCGCCGTTCAAGGGGCAGGCGGATGTCGACTTCACCCAGCCGGTGACCAAGAACGTCAACGGCATGGTGACGACGACGATTCAAGTGAAGAACACCATGAACGCCCCGCTGCTGCGGCTGACAATCGACGAGACCTGGTACGACGCCGCCGGCGGCCTCGTCACCGGTGGCAAGGGCATCGTCAATCGTCTCGAGCCCGGCGAGGTCGGCACCGTCAAAATCGAGACGCCCTTCAACAAGAGCATGAAGGCGAACAACTACAACTTCACGCACGCCAACGGCACGGTCAAGCCGCACAAGGTCGCCAAGATGCCGGCGCCGGGCGATGCCAAGGAACCGGCAGCCAAGCCGGCGACGAAGAAGTAGCGGCATTCCCTCCGACCCTCGAAAGGCGGGCCATCTGGCCCGCCTTTTTTTTGGTCTCCGCGACTTCCCTATTGAAGAGCTTCCGCCTCCCCGGTTAAACTGGGCGCCTCCGTCAAACAACTCGGCGTGTCCCTGGTGAGTGCCACAGGTGTCTCATCTTTCGCCGCCGCTCATCCTGCTCGCAGAGCCATCTCCGATGGAACGGGAGATGTACGGCGAGTACCTGCGATGGCGCGGCTTTCAGGTCGAGGAGTCTGAAGCGGGCCGCGAGGCCTTCGAGCGGGCGCTCGTCGTGCGGCCGGATCTGGTGTGCGCGAGCTTCGTGATGGGCGGCGGCACCGGCGCCGAACTCTGCGCGGCGCTCCACGCCGACGAACGCACCTCGCACATCCCGGTCATCATCCTGACGACGCTGACGACCGCGATCGAGATGCAGACGGCGCGCGCATCGGGGTGCGAAGCGCTGCTCGTCAAACCCTGCCTGCCGGAACAGCTGCGTGAAGAAGCGGCGCGCCTCATCGCCGAATCGCGGCGCGCGCACCATGGCGCACCGCCGGGCCGGCCGCTCAGGTCGCGGCGTTGACGCCGCGCGCTACATCGGCTTGAGTTTTCGCGTGCGGTGGCGGTACTGGTAGATTCCGCACTGACGACACTGGAAGTAGTCCCACTGCTCGACCGACTCCGCGTTGACGCCGCCGATGTGGCTGTGCTGATACGCCAGCCCTTCGTCGCATCGCGGGCAACGCAGCGCCGGCGGCGCCGCGGCCGGCGTCGTCGTGACGTGACGCTGGAAACCGCGCGACCGTCCACGCGTCTTGATCGGCGCGGCCGGAGCCGGCGCGATCGGACGCTCGACCTTCAGCTGCTCGCGCGGCACCTCGTGGATCGAGGCTTCCCGACCGGATCCGGATCGCTCGAGCGCGTGCCTGGCGGCGCTGGCAACGTCCGCCGGATCACACGGCTTGACCAGCACCTGGCTGGCGCCCGCCTGCATGGCGCGCGCGCCGTCGCCGTGGCTGGCCGCGCTGGTGACGACAACGATCGGAACTGATCGCGTCAGCGGATCGGCGCGAAGCATGCGGCACAGCGAGAACCCGTCGATCCGGCTCAGATGCGTTTCGGTGATCACGAGATCCGGCCGTCGCGCAATGGCGCGCCCGAGGGCGATGGCGCCGTCGTCCGATTCCTCGACGTCGTACAAGTGAGGGGGAAATATCGCGCGGTAGAGCGCGCGCGTATCGGCATCCGCGTCCACGATCAGGATCGAGGGCCGCGGGGCGAGCTCGGGTAGCTGCCTGCTTCGGGATTCGATGCTCATGGGGGTCCGGGGCATATTATCTCTGGCGCCGTGCTGCTGCGCTAGGGAAGAACCCTAGGGCCCGGCTTATGGTCGAGCCCCACGGCTATAATTCCTTCGGCGTGAGCCTTTCGCCCGGCGCGCACTTCGGCGGATACGAAATGGTCGCCCTGCTCGGGGCAAGCCGCTCGACTCGTGTACGAGGCGGGCGGTGATGCTGACGTCTGGCGCTCGCCTCGGCCCGTACGAGATGTCGGCGCGCTCGGCGCAGGCGGCATGGGCGAGGTTTATCGCGCCCGCGACACCAGGCTCGACCGTACGGTGGCGATCAAGGTGCTGGCTGCGCCGCTGGCTGCCGAGCCGAAGATGCGCGAGCGATTCGAGCGGGAAGCGCGAGCGATCTCGTCGCTGAACCATCCGCACATCTGCGCGCTCTACGACGTCGGCACCGTGGGCATCGGAGCCGGCCGTCGACTTCCTCGTGCTCGAGTATCTCGAAGGTGAGACGCTCGCGGAGCGGCTGGCGCGTTCCGGGGCGCTTCCGCCGCCGGAGGCGCTGACGCATGGCCATCGAGATCTGCGACGCCCTCGACCGCGCGCACCGATCCGGGCATCGTGCACCGCGACCTCAAGCCGGCGAACGTGTTCCTGGCGCGCTCCGGGGGCGCCTCCGCGCCGCCGAGCGCAAGCTGCTCGACTTCGGGCTCGCAAAGAGCGCCGCGCCGGTCGTGGCGACGACGGCGCTCTCGATGCTGCCGACCACGCCGCCCAACCTTACCGCGCAAGGCGCTATCCTCGGCACGTTCCAGTACATGGCGCCCGAGCAGATCGAAGGGCTGGAGGCCGACGCCCGCACCGACATCTTCGCTTTCGGCGCGCTGCTGTTCGAGATGCTGACCGGCCGCCCGGTGTTCGAAGGCAAAACGCGCGCGAGCCTGCTCGGCGCCATCCTGAAGGACCAACCGCCGCGCATCTCGACGCTGCAGCCGGCGGCGCCGAAGGCGCTCGATCGCATCGTCAACACGTGCCTGGCGAAGGATCCCGACGAGCGATACCAGAGCGCGCGCGACCTGCTGCGCGATCTGAAATGGGTCGCGTCGTCCGATGCCGGAGAAGACGCGCCCGCGGCGACGGTGGCGGTCCAGCCGCGATCGAACCGCACCGCGTGGTCGATCGCTGGTGCGGCGCTCGTGGCCGCCGTCGCGGCGGCGCTGTGGGCAGTGCAGGAGCGCGGCAGGCCGGCGCCCGAGGCCGCCGCGGCGCAATTCACGATCGCGCCACCCGAGAACACGTCATTTGGCGGCCCGGGCGGTGGCGGAACCGGCAACGCAACGCAGCTGGCCATCTCGCCAGACGGCCGTCATATCGTGTTTGTCGCCGGAGGTCAGAACGAGTATCAAATCTGGCTGCGCTCCCTCGCCAGCGTCACGATCACGCCGATTCCCGGGACCGAAGGGGGCGCTTTCCCGTTCTGGTCGCCCGACAGCCGGTTCATCGGGTTCTTCGCGGAAGGCAAACTGAAAAAAGTCCCGATCGGGGGAGGACCGCCGGTCGTACTGTGCGACACGCAGCAGAACGGGCGCGGCGGCAGCTGGAGCCGCGACAACATCATCCTGTTCTCGCCCGGCACGCCAGGCGCCGGCTTGATGCGCGTCTCGAGCGCCGGCGGGACGCCAGCCGCCGCGACCACGATCGATCCGGCGACCGGCGAAACCAACCACAGGTGGCCGCACTTTCTGCCCGACGGTCAGCATTTCATTTACACCGCCACGACCGGGACGTGCTGTCCGGCGGCGCGACCGTCCGTGATTCGCGTCGGTTCGCTCGGTGACACCGGCGCAGGCCCGACGTTGCTGCAGCTCGAGTCGTCGGGCTCGTACTCATCCGGCCATCTGTTGTTCGCCCGGGATGACACGTTGATGGCGCAGCCGTTCGATCTCGATACGCGCCGGCTGCACGGCGACGCCTTTCCGCTGGCCGAGCACATCGGCAGCGAAGGCAGCCGCTACGTCAGCGCGTCGGCGTCGGAGAACGGCACGCTGGTTTACGCTCCTGCCGCCGTATTGGCGCCGCATCAGTTGACCTGGGTCGATCGCGCTGGCAACGCGCTCAGCACGGTCGGCGAACCGGCACCCTTCCTCAACCTGGCGCTTTCGCCTGATGAACGGCGAATCGCCGTCTCGCTGGCCAGCGGAAGTCCCGAGAACCGCGACATCTGGCTCATGGATCTTGCGCGCCACGACATCCTGTCCCGCCTGACGTTCGAGCCCGGCAACGATTGGATGCCGGTATGGTCTGCAGATGGATCACGGATCGTCTATGCGGGCGTGCGGGCGGGCGTGGCCTCCCTGCGCTACCGGGTGATCAACGGAGCCGCCGATGAATCGCTGCTCGAGGGCGTTGGCGCTGTGGAGCCCACCGACTGGTCCACCGACGGGCGCTTCATCGCGTTCACCAATGCCCGCCAGTCCGTGGCCCCGGATGTCTGGGTACTGCCGATGTTCGGCGATCGCAAGCCGTACCAGATCGCGCACACGCAATTCCCCGAAACGGCCGCGGTGTTCTCACCCGATGGACGATGGATCGCCTTCAGCGAAGGCGGCGCACCTAATGTCTACGTTCAGCCGTTTCCGGGAGACGGAGGGAAATATCAGGTTTCGAGAAACGGCGGCAGTCGTCCGACGTGGCGCGCGGATGGCCGGGAGCTGTTCTATCTCAGCGCCGATGGCACGATGATGGCCGTGCCGATCGAAGCCACGAGCCATTTCGACCCGGGTGTGGCGCAGGCCCTGTTCAAAACCGACGTGGTGCGAGCAAGCGTCGGGCGGCAGTACGCGGTGACGAAGGACGGCAAGCGATTTCTGATTACCCGCCGAAACCAGGCGTTGGAACCGCCGGTGCTGACGGTGGTCTTCAACTGGTCGGCCAGCGTTCAGAAGTAACCGGGCGGCCTATGGCGTTTTCTCGAACTTCACGCCGCCGGGAAAGAACGGCACGGCGACGACGTGATACGGCGAGGTGAGCACCTGCGCCGTCATCGACCCGCGCTGCGGGATCGACTCGCGATACTTGACGACAAGGCTGCCGTTGTCCTGCACCGCACTGACGATTTCAAGGATGTAGCCGGCGGTTGGCCGGCTGCCGAGGAACAGGCCGACCACCATCTCTTTCGAGAAGTCCACCGCCGGCCGAGGACGGTCGGGAGTGTGCTTCTGCCACAGCTGCTGCCATTCCTGCTGCGGTCTTCGCCACGACCTGCGTGGCGTCGTCCATGTTGCTCTGGTCGCCTTTGTCGATTGTTCTCATGGCCGGCGCCGTCGTAGCGGGTTGCGCCGCCCTGGCCGCTCCCGGCGGCTGCAACAGGGCGGCGGCGAGCGTGAACGCGAGCACGATCATCGAGAAGCCCCCTGCCGCGGCGCCTCGACCCTGATCCGCACGTCGCGTGATGCCGGCGGCGTGTTCGCCAGCCGCGACTTGGCCTCGACCTTCAGCACGTAGCTGCCCCGGCGGCAGGTCCTTCATCGGAATCCGCGTCGAGTAGCCGTAGCCGCCGGTCTTGCCGCCGAGATCGGTCGAATCGCGGACCTCGTTCGGCCTTGAACATCACCTTGCCCTCGTCGGTCGTCACCGTCGCGGTGATGTCCACCTTGTGCGGCGTGCCGCCGGCGTTGTCGTAGACCTCGGCGAAGAGCGCGATCTCGTCGTTCTGCGGGAACGAGCGCAGCGCGATCGGCGGCCCCGGCAGCACCTGCTTCAGCTGCTCGTCGGCGCTTGACCGTCGGCATCTGCGAGCCGGCGGCCGACGTCAGCGCGAGCCCGCTGATGCTGAACGGCACCTTGGCGAAATCGGGCACTTCGAGGTCCATCTGCACCGAGCCGACGTTGCCGCCGGTCGGCGTCGTGCGCGGCGACGCGGAACTGATACTTGCCTGGCGGCAGATCGAGGCGGTTCAGCATCGCGCAAGCCGGTCTGCTCGATCCGCGCCTTGGTTTCCGGCCGCATCGCCGGCATCGTCAGCGAGTCGGTGTTGCCGCCGCGGACCTTGCCGTTCGCGTCGATGGCGATGTAGCGAGAGCAGATCTTGCTGTTCTGGCTCAGCTGCAGATCGCGGCCGCGCATCTCGACGCCGAAGCAGCACCGACGCGTTCGGCGCCGTGCCCTTGAACGGCGCGGCGAACACGTGCATCGTCAGGCCGCTCACCGGCAGCGGGCTGTCGAGCGCCTCGCTTCAGCTCCGGCGTCGACGGGCTGTTGCTCGTCGTTGGTCGTGCGCGGCCGCCGCCTTCTTCGGCGTGACGTAGCCCCGCCGCGCGCGGACGGTCAGGTTCGGGCGCGAGACGCGCACGTCGATCTTGTGCATACCGCCCCGGCCGCGCGTCGGGCGGGTAGTAGGCGAGCACGTAGTACGAGCTGTTGTCCTCGACGATGCGCTGGTAGGCCGATCGCGAAGTCGTTGCTGGTTGACGACGGCGAAGCCGCCGGTCTCCTCGGAGAGCGTCCGCAGGCTGTCCTGCGACAGGCGCAGCTCGTTCTGCAGCGAGCCGGGGCCGATGCCGAGCGACGTGTCGTCGGGGAACGACTGGATCTCGATCGACTCGTCGCCGAGGTCGGTCAGGCCGCGCGGGTCGATGCCGTAGATCGCCACGTTGGAACGCGTCGCCGCGGCGATCGCGTCGCGCGTCGCGTCGAGGACCATCGACGCGCCGCCGTGGGTCGAGCCGGTGCTGCGGGATGATGTCGTGGATGTCGTAGTCGATCCCTTCGCTGACGAAGAGGATCGCCTTGCGGCGGCCGCGCACCGAGCCGAACCAGTCGGCGACGTTGCGCAGCGTGTCGAGCGTGCTGCGCGCGTTGAACGACGCGCTCCTGCGTCGTCCGGATCGTTGAGCGCATCGCCCTGCTGGCGCAGGTCGCGCGTCCGGTTGTACTCGCTGGTCTGTTGGCGGTCGCGGAGTCGAGCTTGCGGCCGCTGCGTCTTGTCCACCGCCGCGAGCAGCAGCCGCTTGTTGCTGGTGAATTCCTGGTTGGCGTTGCTGGGGCCGGCGGTGTGCACGATCGCCATCAGGTCGTTGGCGCCCGAGGCGGCGCTCGATGAACTGCTTCGCCGCGGCCTTCACCCGCGGCGAGCGGCCGAAGCGGGTGTGCAGATCGTCGATCACCATCACGTAGACGCGGCCGTCGAACGGCGCGCTCGTTGGTCTGGACGTCGGGCTCGAGCGGCTCGCTCGCGAAGAGCGGGCGATCGGCGCGCTCGATCGGGATGTCCACCATCGTGAAGGCGCTGATCGTCTGCGCCTTGCCGTCCTCGAGCACCTGGAAGTCTTCCTTCTTCAGGTCGCGGACGAGGTTGCCCTGCTTGTCGGTGACGACGACGTCGACCTCGACGTAGTCGACCTGCACCTTGAAGGTGGGCTGCTGCGACTGCGGCGGCTGGGGAGTGGGCGCCTGACCCGCGGTCAACGCCGTGCCGGCAAGAAACACGATGCAGCGCGATCAGGCGAATACGTGCATTCATAGGTAAGCTCTCGTCGTCGATTATAGCGTCCGGCTATACTTGATCGGGATGTCCCCTTCCCAGGCGGCAGTCGGACTGGACGTCGGCGCCGGTACAGGCGGCGCTTGCGGCCGACGGCATCGACGGCTGGCTGCTGTACGACTTCCGCGGCCTGAACCCGATGGCCGCCGACGTCACGGGCGTCGGGCGCCAGGGCGGCCACCTCGCCACCCGGCGCTGGTATTACCTGATTCCCGCCACCGGCGAGCCGCGCGGCCTCGTCCACACGATCGAGAAGAACTCGTCTGGCGCATCTGCCCGGGACGACGGCGCGGTACGCCGGCCGCGATCAGCTCGAAGCCGGCCTGCGCACGCTGCTCGACGGGCATGCGCCGCGTCGCGATGGAATACTCGCCCCGGCTGCGCGATTCCCTACGTGGCGCGCGTCGACGCCGGCACGATCGAGCTGGTGCGCCAGTCGGGCGTCGACGTGGTGTCCTCCGGCGATCTCATCCAGCGCTTCTCGACCGTCTGGGACGCGGACGGCGATCGCGACGCACCGGCAGGCGTCCGACAAGCTCTACCGCGTGAAGGATCGCGCGTTCGAGGCGGTCGCGCGCCGCCTGCGCGACGGCGTCGCCACGACCGAATACGACATCCAGCAGCTGATGGCCGGCTGGTTTCGCGACGAAGGGCTCGTCAGCGACGCCGAGCCGAACGTCTCGGCCGGCCGAGAACGCCGGCAACCCGCACTACCTGCCGACGGCGACCGTCGCACCGCGCGATTCGCGCGGACGAGATCGTGCTGCTCGACCTGTGGGGCAAGCTCGAATCGTCCCGGCGCGGTGTTTGCTGACATCACCTGGATGGGGTTCACCGGGCGCAGCCGTGCCCGAGCGCTTCGCCGAGGCGTTCGCCGCCATCCGCGACGCGCGCGACGCGGGCGTCGAGCTCGTGCAGCAGTCGATGCGCGCGGGCCGCGAGCTGCGCGGCTGGGAAGTCGATCGCGCCGCGTCGCCGGTGCTGCAGCGACGCCGGCTACGCCGACGACGATCCTGCACCGCACCGGCCACAGCCTCGGCGAGTCGGTGCACGGCAACGGCGTCAACATGGACGACTACGAGACCCACGACGATCGGCGGCTGCTCCCCGGCACCGGCTTCACGATCGAACCCGGCGTGTATTTCGACGATTTCGGCGTTCGCACGGAGATCAACATGATCGTCGTCCGCGCGCGACGCGGCGGTCACCGGACCGCTGCAGACCGAGATGACTCTGTGCAGGCGGTCGTCTGGACCGCCGGAGGTCGTACGATGTCCACCCGCAAGACCACGCTGTTCTACGCGCTGCTGATCGCGGTCGCCTCGCTGGCCGTCGGCATGGTGATCGCGTCGCGGCTCGATCTCACGCCGGCGTCCTCGGCGCAGACCATCGCGGTGCCGCCGATGAACAGCGCGCCGGTCACCGGCCCGCTCGAGCGCCGACACCTTCCGCAACATCGCCAAGGCGGTGACGCCGATCGGTCGTCAACATCCGCACCGAGATGAAGGCGAAGACGCAGGACCTCACCGACTTCTTCAGCGGCGGCGGCGGCGGCACGCCGCCCGACGATCTGTTCCACCGCTTCTTCGGCCAGCCGGGCGAGCGCGATCGGGACGACCAGCAGGACGATCAGCCGCCGCGGCAACAACCGCCGCCGCCCGCGCGAGCAGACGACGCGCGCGGCCGGCACCGGCTTCATCATCAGCAAGGACGGCCTCATCCTCACCAACAACCACGTCGTCGAGGACGCGACCAAGATCGAGGTCGTCGCTCTACGCCGAGAGATTCGGACGTCAGCTACCAGGCGAAGGTGATCGGCCGCGATCCGCTGACCGACAGCGCGCTGATTCAGCTCGATCGACAAGCCGAACCATCCGCTGCCGGAAGCGAAGTTCGGCGACTCGTCGCAGATGGCCGCCGGCGACTGGGTGATGGCGATCGGCAACCCGTTCGGCTACGCGCACACGGTGACGGTCGGCGTCATCAGCGCGACGCGAGCGGTCGTTCCCGGTCACCAACGGCCGCAACAACGACATGCTGCAGACCGACGCGGCGATCAACCCGGGCAACTCGGGCGGGCCGCTGCTCAACCTGCGCGGCGAGGTGATCGGCATCAACACGGCGATCATCACCAACGCGCGGAGCGAGGGGAACATCGGCATCGGCTTCGCGGTGCCGAGCAACACGGTGCGCGATCTGCTGCCGCAGCTGCACACCGGCAAGGTGATCCGCGGCCGCATCGGCGTGTCGGTGCTGCGCGGTGCCGCGCGAAGGGTTCGAGGACTTCGGCCTGAAGACGCGCATGGGCGCGGTCGTCGCGCAGGTGCTCGGCGGGCGGCGCCGCGGCGAAAGCCGGCATGGAGCCGGGCGACGTGATCATCCAGTTCAACGGCCGGCCGATCAAGAACAACGACGAGCTGGTGCGGATGGTCGTCGCGACCAAGCCGGGCACGACCGTGCCGGTGAAGGTGCTGCGCAACAAGCAGGAGAAGACGCTCAACGCTGACGGTCGACGAGCTCGATCTCGACGCCGAGCAGAACCCGACCACGCCGGCGCTCGCCGCAGAACGATCAGGAGCCGCCGGAGGAGCACGGCGCCGGCGGCTTCGGCCTGACGCTCGAGAACGTGACGCCGCAGATGGCGCGCCGGCTGCGCCTGCCGTCGGGCCAGACCGGCGCGGTGGTCAGCGACGTCGATCCGGACGGGCCGTCGGCCGGCGTTCCTGCGGCAGGGCGACGTGATCCTGTCGGTCAACTCGCAGGCCGGTGTCGACCGCGGCCGACGCGGCGCGCGAGCTGCAGAAGATTGCAGGCCGGCCACATCGCGCAGATGCGCGTCTGGCGCGGCGACGGCGAGGTGTTCGTCCCGGTCAGAAAAGAATAACGGAGCGATCTGAGATTGCAGGTGATTGCCGATTGCAGATTGCAGATTGCGATCGCCGATCTGATCCGTGAGCGCGGTCCCCTGACGGTGGCCGCGTTCATGGAGCTCGCGCTCTACGATTCCGAGCATCGGCTACTACGCCCGCGCGGCCCAGCGATCCGGCCGCGCGGGCGATTTTTTTACCAGCGTCGACGTCGGCCCGGTGTTCGGCGAGCTGCTCGAAATGCAGCTCGCGGAAATGTGGCGCCTGCTGCATTCCAAACTCCAGACTCCAGAATTCTGAATTCGACCTGGTCGAAGCCGGCGCCGGCAACGGGCGGCTGTCGGCGGACATCCTGCGCGCCGCGCGCGCGCGCGATCGCCGATTTCTACGACGCGGTCCGGCTGCACCTGGTCGAAGCGAGCGCCGCGGCGCGCGCCGCGCAGCCGGCGACGCTCGGCGACGTCGGCGAGCGGCTGGCGGCGTCGAGCGACGCGCTGCCGGCGTCGTTCGAGGGCGTGCTGATCGCGAACGAGCTGCTCGACGCGTTCCCGGTGCACCAGGTGGTGATGCGCGAGGACGGCCTGCGCGAGGTGTACGTGGTCGCCGACTCGGCGGTCAGACCCGAACTCCGGGTCTGACCCCGACAGCGCGTCTGCGGCTCGTCGAAGGCCCGCCGTCGACGCCGGCGCTCGCCGAGTATCTGGATCGGCTCGGCGTGACGCTCGAGCCGGGCTGGCGCGTCGAGATCAACCTGCGCGCGGTCGAGTGGATCCGCGACGCGGCGCGGCGGCTGACGCGCGGCTTCATCATCCTGATCGACTACGGCCACGAGGCGCGCGAGCTCTATTCGCTGTCGCACGCCGCCGGCACGCTGACCACCTTCGCGCGGCATCAGAGCGCCGGCCCCGAATCGCCGCCGGCGCGCCGGCGTGGCTGCAGAATCCCGGCGAGCCAGGACATCACCGCGCACGTCGACTTCACCAGCGTGCGCGCGGCGGCCGAAGCCGAAGGGCTGACGACGATCGGCTTCCTCGATCAGACCTACTTCCTGCTCGGGCTGCTGCCGGCGGCTGGAGTCGCGATCGGCGCTAGCCGAGCATGCGCGATCGGCGCTGAAGACGCTGCTGATGCCGGGCGGCCTCGGCAGCACGCACAAGGTGCTGATCCTCGGCAAGGGCGTCGGACGCCAGCGCTGCGCAGCCTGTCGTTCAGGGTGCGGGCCACATGACGTCTACGCCTGACACGAGCAGCGTAGACGCATGCACAGTGGCAGGGCGAAGCTGATGTGGCTCGGGCTCGCGATCATGATCGTGTCCGAGGCGGCGACGCTCGCGCAGATCGAGCCGTTCTGGTCGTGGAACACGCCGATCGCGTGGACCGGCTTCATCATCTTTGCGGACGCGATCGTCTTCCGCGCGCGCGGCGACTCGTGGCTCCGCTCCGCGCCGCGCGAGTTCGTGCTGCTCGCCCTGGTCTCGATCCCGCTGTGGCTGATGTTCGAGGGCTACAACCTCGTGATCCGGAACTGGCACTACGTCGGCCTGCCGGAGAACCCGGCGCTGCGCTACTTCGGCTACGCCTGGTCGTTCGCGACGATCTGGCCGGCGCTGTTCCTCGGCGCGGAACTGATCGGCGTCGTCCGCACGTCGCAGAGGGCAGGTGGGGCGGGTGAGGCAGGTAGGGAAACGAGCAATCTCGCCGAACGTCCGGATACGTTTGCCGCCACCAGCCCCGTAACCCCGCCTGCCACCCACCAGCCCTACCTGCCCCACCCGCCGGCGCGTCGCTCGCGAGCGTCGCCGCGGGGCGCTCATGCTGGCGTCGCCGTTTTTCGTCTCGCGCGAGCTGGCGCGCTATCTCGCGGCGCCCGTCTGGCTCGGGTTCATCTTCCTGCTCGATCCGATCAACGCCCGGCTCGGCGCCGAATCGCTCTGGGCTGACTGGCGCGCCGGCCGGCGCGACCGGCTGATCAACCTGGTGCTCAGCGGATTCCTCTGCGGCGTGCTGTGGGAGTTCTGGAACTACTGGTCGCGCGCGAAGTGGCATCTACAGGTGCCGATCATGGAGCACTTCAAGATCTTCGAGATGCCGGTGCCGGGCTACTTCGGCTTCCCCGCCTTCGCCCTCGAGTGCTTCACCCTGTACGTCTTCCTGCGCCGGCTGGTCACGCGCGGCGGGAGGCCGATCGCGCTGTGATCGACCATGCCCTCGTCCTCACCGCCGGCCTCGGCACCCGGCTGCGGCCGCTGACCGACGTGCGCGCCAAGCCGGCGATTCCGGTCGCCGGCGAGCCGATGATCCGCCGCATCATCGCCTGGCTGGTCTCGCAGGGCGTCGCACGATCTCGTCCTGAACCTGCATCATCGTCCCGAGACGCTGACCGCGCGTCGTCGGCGACGGCGCGGACCTTCGGCGCGCGCGTCCGCTACTCGTGGGAGCAGCCGCGCGTGCTCGGCAGCGCCGGCGGCCCGCGGCTCGCGCGGCCGATCATCGGCGCCGGACACGTTTCTCATCGTCAACGGCGACACGCTCACCGATGTCGACCTGGTCCAGCTCGCCGCAGGCCCACGCAGCGTCGGGCGCGCTGGTGACGCTGGCGCTCGTGCCCAACCGCGAGTTCACGCGCTACGGCGGCGTCCTCCTCGACGCCGATGGGCGCGTGACGGGCTTCGCGCGGCGCGGCCCGGCCTCGGAAGGGTCGTGTCATTTCATCGGCGTGCAGATCGTCAGCGGCCGCGTCTTCGATTCCGTGCCGGCCCGGCGAGGTCGGCCAGCTCGATCGGCGGCATCTACGACGCGCTGATCGCGACGCAGCCGGGCGCGGTCCGCGGCTTTCTCTCGACGCTGAGTTCTGGGATGTGGGAACGGTCGAGGATTACTGGCGAACGTCGCACGCCTTCGCCGCGCGAGCAGGTCGACGCGAGCTCAAGCGCAGGACGATCGGCCGCGCATCGACGCTTCCGCGCGCGTCACCCGCTCGATTCTGTGGGACGATGTGGTGGTTGAAGCCGGCGCTGTGGTCGATGAGTGCATCGTGACCGACGGCGTGCATGTGGCTGCCGGCGCGTCGCATCAGCGCGCGGTCCTCATCCGCGATGACAACGGCGGCGTCGCCGCCGTGCCGATGGAGTTCGAGGTCTAGCTATCCCACGTAGCCGTCATGCCCGAACAACGCACCTCCACCAGCGTGCAGCTGCGGGAGCGGATCGATCGCTATCTCGACGACAGCGGCCTCGCCGGCCCGAACCCGCGCGTCGTGCCGCTGACCGGCGACGCGTCCGACCGCCGCTACTTCCGGGTCATCCCGGCCGACGGCCCGTCGATCGTGCTGGCGCTGCACGCCGGGCCGATCGACTTCGCGTCGCTGCCGTTTGCCAGCGTCGCGGAGCTGTTGCAGCCGATTCCGCTGCCGGTCCCGGCGATTCTCGGACATTCGCGACGAGCTCGGCATCCTGGCGCTGCAGGATCTCGGCGACGTGACGCTGCAGGCGCACCTCGGCGCGGCGTCGGCCGACCGAGCATGCTGCGCTGTATCGCGAGGCGGTGGCGCTCATCGAGCAGCTGCAGCGCCGCGGCGCCGATCTCGCGTCCGATCGCTATCCGCCGTATCGCAGTCGCGTTCGACGTCGAGAAGCTGACGTGGGAGCTCGAGTTCTTCGCCACCTACTTCGTCCAGGGCTACCGCGGCGTCGCGCTCGGCTCGCCGCGAGCGCGACGGCGCTCTCCGAGGAGTGGGCAGTCGATCGTCGAGGAGCTCGCCGCCGAGCCGCGCGTGCTGTGCCATCGCGACTATCACAGCCGCAACCTGATGCTGCGCGACGGCAGCCTCTACATCATCGACTTCCAGGACGCGCGCATGGGGCCCGACACCTACGATCTGGTGTCGCTGCTGCGCGATTCCTACGTCGACATCACCGACCGCGAGCTCGACGAGCTGATCGCCTACTTCCTCGCGCTGAAGCGCAGCGACGATCGTGCGCACGTCCGCCGACGAGTTCCGGCGCCGGTTCGATCTGATGGCGCTGCAGCGCAACCTCAAGGCGCTCGGCACGTTCGGCTACCAGACCGTGACGCGCCGCAACACCGTCTACATCCAGTACATGCCGCGCACGCTGCGCTACGTCCGCACCAACCTCGAGACGCTACCCGCGCTTCGCGCGCCTGCGCGACCTGCTCGGCGACGCACATCGAAGAACTCGCGTAGCGCATGAGATTGCAGACTGCGGAGTGCACGATGCAGACATCGAAGTGCACGACGTTCATTCTTCGTGATTCTATCGTGCATTCGTGCATTCGTGGTCTCCGGCAATCAGTCGTCGTGCTCGATAGAATAGGTGTTTCGCCTTGTGGCTAAACGGCAGTATCGGGGTGTCGACGCACCTCTACCACGGTCAGCGCCTGTCGCCGCGATCACCTGCTGGAGATCGCGGCGCACGGCTTCGAGCTGGTCGAGGTGTTCGCGACCCGGACGCATTTCGACTACCACAACCCGGCGGCGGTCGCCGATCTGCAGCAGTGGCTGGCCGAAGCCGGCCTCGAGCTGCGACAGCATCCACGCGCCGATCGCCGAGCGCTTCACCGGCGGCCGCTGGAGCGGCACGCTCTCGATCGCCAGCGCGGACGCGGACGCCCGGGCGCGCGCGGTCGGCGAAGCGGAGCGGGCGCTGCACATCGCGCGGCGGATCGCGGTGCCCGGTGCTGGTCGCGCACCTCGGCATCCCGCGCTCGCAGCTGCGCGATCCGGAAATCGGCGCGCAGGACACGCGCGCGGCGGCGCGGCGCAGCGTCGAAGAACTGATGCGGCTGGCGCAGCCGCTGGGCGTGCAGATCGCGGTCGAAGTGCTGCCGAACGAGCTGTCGCGCGCGGGCTCGCTGGTGCATTTCGTCGAAGACGACGTGAGGCTGGACGATCTCGGCGCCGATGTCGGCATCTGCCTCGACTTCGGCCACGCGCACATCGACGGCGACGTGGTCGACGCGATCGAGACGGTGTCGGAGCACCTGATCGCGACGCACGTGCACGACAACGGCGGGCGCAGCCGACGATCACCTGCTGCCGTTCGACGGCACGATCGACTGGCCGGCGGCGCTGACGGCGGTGCAGAAGGTCGGCTACGACGGCCCGTTCATGCTCGAGCTCAACCGCGCAGCGGGTCGACGAAGGAGACGCTGGCGCGGGCGCGGCAGGCGCGGCAGCGGATGGAACAGTTTCTGGCAGCGTAAGCGGACTATGGCGCACGTATACATCGAGGACATCGGCAAGCACGAAGGCGAGGAGGTCACCATCAAGGGATGGCTGCACAACCGCCGCTCGAGCGGCAAGATCCATTTCCTGATCCTGCGCGACGGCTCCGGCTTCATCCAGGCGGTGATGTCGAAGGCGGCGGTCGGCGACGAGGTGTTCAAGGCCGCCGATCACCTGTCGCAGGAAACCTCGCGTGATCGTGACCGGCACGGCGCGCGCCGACAAGCGCGCGCCGAGCGGCTACGAGATCGACGTCAAGAGCCTGGAGGTCGTCGGCGAGTCGCACGACTACCCGATCACGCCGAAGGAGCACGGCGTCGACTACCTGCTCGATCGCCGGCACCTCTGGATCCGCAGCGAGCGGCAGCAGGCGATCCTGCGCATCCGCCACGAGATCATCAACGCGGTCCGCGACTTCTTCAACAGCCGCGGCTTCATCCTCGCCGACACGCCGATCTTCACCCCGGCCGCCTGCGAGGGCACGACGACGCTGTTCCCGGCGCAGTACTTCGAGGACCAGACGGCGTACCTGACGCAGAGCGGCCAGCTGTACAACGAGGCGAACGCGATGGCGCTCGGCCGCGTCTACTGCTTCGGCCCGACCTTCCGCGCCGAGAAATCGAAGACGCGCCGCCACCTCACCGAGTTCTGGATGGTCGAGCCCGAGATGGCCTACGCCGACCTGGACGACGTGATGGAGCTCGCCGAGGATCTGGTCGTCTCGGTGGTCGCGCGCGTGCTCGAGAAGCGGCGCCGCGAGCTGACGATCATCGAGCGCGACGTCTCGAAGCTCGAAGCGGTGCAGAAGCCGTTCCCGCGCATCTCGTACGACGACGCGGTGAAGACGCTGCAGGCGAAGGGGCTGCCGATCGAGTGGGGCGGCGACTTCGGCGGGCCGGACGAAACGACGCTGTCGGAAGCAGTACGACCGGCCGGTGCTGGTGCACCGCTACCCGGCGGCGATCAAGGCGTTCTACATGAAGCCCGATCCCGAGCGCGCCGACCTCGCGCTCGGCGTCGACGTGCTCGCGCCGGAAGGCTACGGCGAGATCATCGGCGGCGGCGAGCGCCTCGCCGATCTCGATCTGCTGCTGCAGCGCATCAAGGAGCACAACCTGCCGCAGGAAGCGTTCGAGTGGTATCTCGATCTGCGCCGCTACGGCACCGTGCCGCACGGCGGCTTCGGCATGGGCATCGAGCGCGTGGTCGTCGTGGATCTGCAAGCTCGATCACGTCCGCGAAACGATTCCGTATCCGCGTATGCTCTACCGGTCTGTATCCGTGAAGGACGACGATCAACGCAGAACTCGCAGAGACGCAGAGCCAGAATTCTGCGGGTTCCGCGGGTTCTGCGTTGAATGTCGTGTCAGTGTAGGTTGTTGATGAAGATTGGTCTGATCTCGCTCGGCTGTCCGAAGAACCTCGTCGACTCCGAGGTGATGCTGGGGCTCGCGCAGCAGGCGGGGCACGAGCTGACGCAGGACGCCGCGGACGCCGACGTGCTCGTCGTCAACACCTGCGCCTTCATCGACTCCGCCAAGCAGGAGTCGATCGACACCATCCTCGAGATGGCGCGGCACAAGACGGACGGCGCCTGCCGGCGGCTGATCGTCACCGGCTGCATGGCGGAGCGCTATCGCGACGAGCTGCAAGAAGGAGATTCCCGAGATCGACGCCGTGCTCGGCACCGGCCAGGTGCCGGAAATCGTCGGGGCGATCGCCGGCAGGACGCCCTGAAGGACATCCGTCTGACACGGGCGACGGTCTTCAGACCGTCCCGACATCATGCCGATGACGTTCTATCGGCCGGCGCAGTCCCCGTCGTCGAGCCCGCAGCTGCTGCCGACCTACATCTACGACGCCGACACGCCGCGCCTGCTCGCGACGCCGAAGCACTACGCCTACGTGAAGATCGCCGAGGGCTGCGACTACAAGTGCGCGTTCTGCATCATCCCGACGCTGCGCGGCGCATACCGCAGCCGGCCGGCCGACTCGATCGTCCGCGAAGCGCGCGCGCTGGCGGCGCGCGGCGTGAAGGAGCTGCTGCTGATCTCGCAGGACACGACCTTCTACGGCATCGACCGCCACGAGCGCGGCGCGCTCGCGCGCCTGCTGCGCGAGCTGAACGCGATCGACGGCCTCGAGTGGATCCGGCTGCTCTATCTCTACCCGACGACGATCGACGACGACACGCTGGCGGCGATGGCGGAGTGCGACAAGGTCTGCAACTACATCGACCTGCCGCTGCAGCATGCGTCGGACGCCGTGCTGAAGCGGATGAAGCGGCCCGGCACGCGCACAGAGCTACGACCGGCTGCTGACGCGCATCCGCGAGCGCGTCCCCGGCGTCGCCCTCCGCACCACCTTCATCGTCGGCTTCCCCGGCGAGACCGAGGCGCGACGTCGACGAGCTGTGCGGTTTCGTCGGCGACCACGCGTTCGACCACGTCGGCGTGTTCACCTACTCGCACGAGGAAGGCACATCGGCCTACGAGCTCGACGACGACGTGCCGGCGCGGCCAAGACGGCGCGGCGCGCGCCGCGTGATGGGCCTGCAGAAGCGGCTGGTCCGGAAGCGCCAGCGCGGCCGGATCGGCGAGCGCGCTCGCGTGCTCGTCGACGGGCCCTCGGCCGACCACGATCTGGTGCTCAAGGCCCGGCTGTCGACCCAGGCGCCCGGACATCGACGCGTCGGTCTACCTGACCGAATGCGACCCGTCGAGCTTCCGGCCGGGCGATTTTGCCGAGGTCGAGATCGTCGGCGCCCGCGACTACGACCTGATTGCGCGGCCGGTCCGGTTCGACGTGCTATAATTTTGAGTTTGGAGCCTTGGGTGTAAGACCGAGTGGGCGTGTGCCCACTTTTTTTGTTTAGGGCGCTGAACTTCGAGTCCATGCGAGGCGAAGCGTCGGTCGTCGAGCAGGTCAGGACCGTGGCCGCCCGCGTGGCCGCGGGCTACGGGCTGGAGATCTTCGACGTGCAGTTCCGGCGCGAGGCGCCGGGCATGGTGCTGCGCGTCCAGATCGACCGGCCGGGACCGGCCGCGAACGGCCGAAGAATCCGTCAGCGTCGAGGACTGCGCCAAGGTCAGCCGCGACCTGAGCGCGATCCTCGACGTCGAAGACGTCGTGCCGATCGCGTACACCCTGGAAGTTTCGTCGCCCGGGCTCGACCGGCCGCTGCGGCAGCTCGACGACTACCGCCGCTTCGCCGGCCGGCGCGCCAAGATCGTGATGCGCGAGCAGGTGGACGGGCAGGGGTTTTTCAAGGGACGGCTCGGCGGCGTCGACGGCAACGCGACGTGCTGATCGACGGCGACGATGGACGGACGCACCGCGTGCCGGTGGACGTCATCACGCGGGCGAACCTGGAAGTGGAGTTCTAGCGGCGGCCGGTGCGCCGCCCTGAAAGCTTGAGACATGTCGAATCCGCTGCAACAAACGATCGAAGCGCTGGCGAAGGAGAAGGGCATCGAGCCCGACGTCGTCATCAGCGCCATCGAGGAAGCGGTCGCGACCGCGTCGCGCAAGTACTACAAGACCGGCGAGAACCTGAAGACGCGGTTCAACACCGAGACCGGACAGGTCGACCTGTTCGCGCTGAAGACCGTCGTCGAGGAGGTCGCCACGCCGGCCACCGAGATCTCGATCAACGAAGCGCGCGAGATGTACCGGCCGCTCTACGGCGACGAGGTCGCCAACAGCATCGAGCTCGGCGACGAGATGGAGTTCCCGAAGCCGACCGAAGTGCTCGGGCGCATCGCGGCGCAGACCGCCAAGCAGGTGATCTTCCAGAAGGTGCGCGAGGCCGAGCGCGAGCACGTCTTCGCCGAGTACAACGAGCGGATCGGCGAGGTCGTCAACGGCACGGTCAAGCGGTTCGAGAACGGCGACATCATCCTCGAGATCGGCCGCATCGAAGCGGTGCTGCCGCGCAAGGAGCAGTCGCGCGCCGAGAGCTACACCCCCGGCGACCGCGTGCGGACGGTGATCAAGGGCGTCAACCGCAGCGCCAAGGGGCCGCAGATCGTCCTGTCGCGCACCGACCCGGCGCTGCTGATCAAGCTGTTCGAGCAGGAAGTGCCCGGAGATCTACGACGGCACCGTGATGATCCGCGGCGCGGTGCGCGAGGCCGGCGACCGCGCCAAGGTGGCGGTGTTGTCGCGCGAGCGCGACGTCGATCCGGTCGGCGCCTGCGTCGGCATGAAGGGCACGCGCGTCCAGTCGATCATCCGCGAGCTGCGCGGCGAGAAGATCGACATCGTCGAGTGGTCGGAGGATCCGATCGCGTTCGTCACCAACGGCGCTCAGCCCGGCAAAGGTGCAGCGCGTCTCGATCGTCGACGACCGCGAGCGCGTGATGGAAGTGATCGTCGAAGACAAGCAGCTGTCGCTCGCCATCGGCAAGAAGGGCCAGAACGTCCGGCTCGCGGCGAAGCTGACCGGCTGGCGGATCGACATCAAGAGCGAGGAGGAAAAGCGCCGCGAGGTCGAAGCGCAGTTCGGCGAGCTCGAAATCCCGGGTGAATCGGCCGACGAGGGCGCTCTGTCAGCGGAGGGAGACGCCGAGGGCGCGACCGCCGAAGAAGCGGGCGAAGCCTCCGAAGCCGGCGCGACCGAGGCGCCGCTCCCCTACACGCTCGCCGGCATCGGCGAGAAGACGATCCGCAAGCTGGTCGAAGGCGGGTTCGCGACGCTCGAGTCGCTCGGATCCGCGACCGCCGAAGTAGCTGTCGGAGCTGCCGGGCATCGGCGAGAAGACCGCCGAGAAGATCCTGGCGGCGGTCGCGGCCGAAGTCCGACGCGACCAACGAGGCAAGCGAAGAGCAACCAGAGGTATAGAGTTTGGCAACTGTCCGGATATTCAAGATCGCGGAACTGCTCGGCACCACGAGCCAGGAAGTGACGGCGCTGCTGAAGCGCGATCACGGCATCGAGGTGAAGAGCGCCTCGAGCACGATCGAAGAAGTCGTCGCGCGCCAGTTCGTCGAGCGGCTCGCGCGCCAGCGCAACATCTCGCTGCCGACCGAGCGACATGTTCGCCGAAACGCCGGTCGCGAAGGGCAAGAAGGGCGCGCCCGCGAAGAAAGCCGGCCGAACCGGCGAAGCCGGCGGCGCCCGCGCTGCCGCCGCCGCGCCTGGTCAAGACGGTGAAGCCGATCGCCGCCGCGCCCGTCGTCGAGGCGCCGGCCGCGGTCGAAGAGCCGGCGGAGATCGAAGCCGCGCCGGTCGCAGAGGCACCGGAGGCACCGGCGCCAATCGCCACGCCCGTCGAAGCGCCGCCCGTCGCGGAGCCGCATCCCGCACCGGCAGCCGCCGCTCACGTCGAAGCGCCGGCCGATGAACCGCCGCCGGCCGTCGTCGAGCCGCCGTCGGCGCCGGTCGAACAGGCGGCTGCGCCGCCGCCGGCCGCGACCGAAACGCCCGCACCTGCGCAACCGGCTGCTCCCGTCGCCGCGGCACCGGCGGCGTCGGCGCCGAAACCGCCGGCCGGCCGCATCGTGCCGCCGACACTGCGGCTGCGCATCGAACAGCAGACGGCCGACCACACCGACGCAGCCGCTGCCGACCACGCCGCCGCCGCGCGCGGTGCAGCGGCCGATCGCGCCGCCGAAGCCGGCCGCGCCGGTCGCGGCGCGACCCGCAGGTGCGGCGCAGCCTGGCGCGGCAGGAGCACGGCCGGGGGCGCCATCCGGCGCGCGTCCCGGCGGCCCACCTGGCGCGCTCGGCCAGCGGCCGCAGTATCCGAGCTCACGTCCGCCGATGGGCGGACCGCGGCCGCTGCCGTCGCAGCCGATTCGCACGCAGCAGCCGGGGCATGCCGCCGCGGCCCGGCCAGCCGTATCCGCAGCGACCGGGGATGCCGTCAGCGGCCGTCGTATCCGCAGCGGCCGGGCGGCGCCGGCCGGCCCGCCGCGGCGCAGCGCCGCGAGCACGCGCGTCCGGCGCCGCCGCAGATGCCGATGGCGCCGCCGCCGGTCACCAAGACGATCACGCTCGCCGAAGGGCATGACGGTCAAGGATCTCGCGGACAAGCTCGACCTCCGCGTCAAGGACGTCCTCGCCAAGCTGCTGATGAAGCGGCTGATGCTGACCATCAACTCGGCGCTCGACACCGAGACCGCGACGATGATCGCGCGCGAGTTCGGCGCCGACGTCCAGATGCGGAGCTTCGAGGAGGAGCTGCTGCAGGTGGACGAAGGCGAGTCGCGAGCGGAGGACGTCGTCCTGCGCGCGCCGGTGGTCACGGTCATGGGCCACGTCGACCACGGCAAGACCAGCCTGCTCGACGCGATCCGCGAAACACGCGTCGCCGAGCGCGAAGCCGGCGGGATCACGCAGCACATCGGCGCGTATCACGTCACGATCAACAAGCGGAACATCGTGTTCCTCGACACGCCGGGCCACGCGGCGTTCACGCTGATGCGCGCCCGCGGCGCCAAGGTCACCGACATCGTCGTGCTGGTGGTCGCGGCCGACGACGGCGTGATGCCGCAGACCAAGGAAGCGATCGACCACGCCAAGGCGGCGAACGTGCCGATCGTCGTGGCGATCAACAAGATCGACAAGTCGAACGCGCAGCCGGAGCGGGTCAAGCGCGAGCTGACCGAGCTCGGCCTGATGCCGGAAGAATGGGGCGGCCAGACCGTCACCGTCGAAGTGTCGGCGCAGGCAGAAGACCGAACATCGAGCAGCCTGCTCGAGATGATCCTGCTCGTCAGCGACATCGGCGAGCTGAAGGCCAACCCGAAGCGCAGCGCGTCGGGCACCGTGCTCGAAGCGAAGCTCGACAAGGGGCGCGGGCCGGTCGCGACGGTGCTGGTGCAGGACGGCACGCTGAACGTCGGCGACACGTTCATCGCCGGGCCGATTGTCGGCCGCGTGCGCGCGCTGATCGACGACCGCGGCAAGCCGACCAAGTCGGCGGGGCCGTCGACGCCGGTCGAAGTGCTCGGCCTCTCCGGGCTGCCGCAGCCGGGCGACGTGTTCCAGGTCGCCGACGCCGCGAAGGCGCGGCACATCGCGACCTTCCGCGAGGAGCAGTCGAAGGTGAAGGCGCTCGGCGCGAAGGGCTCGCGTCTGACGCTCGAGTCGCTGCAGGCGCAGATCGCCGAAGGCGGCATGAAAGAGCTGCCGATCATCATCAAGGCCGACGTGCAGGGCTCGGCCGAAGTGCTCGCCGACACGCTGGCGAAGCTCACCGACGAGAAGGTGAAGATCCGGATCATCCACTCCGGCGTCGGCGCGGTGAACGAGTCGGACGTGCTGCTCGCCTCGGCCTCGAACGCCATCATCATCGCCTTCAACGTGCGGCCGGACCGCAACGCCGAAGACATCGCGGCGCGCGAGCGGGTCGAAGTCCGGCAGCACTCGGTGATCTACAACGTCACCGACGAGATGAAGAAGGCGATGACCGGGCTGCTCGATCCGACCTTCAAGGAGGTGCGGATCGGCGTCGCCGCATGTCCGCGACATCTTCAAGGTGCCGAAGTTCGGGACCATTGCCGGCTGCATGGTGACCGAAGGCCGCATCACCCGCGCCGGCGACACGCAGGCGCGCCTGCTGCGCGACAACGTCGTCATCTTCACCGGCAAGATCGGATCGCTGCGCCGCTTCAAGGACGACGTCAGCGAGGTGAAGACGCGGCTTCGAGTGCGGCATCGGCTTCGACAAGTACAACGACCTCAAGGTCGGCGACGTCATCGAGGTGTTCGCGATGGAACGGGTGTTGACGCCGGCTTGACGGCGAATGCTGGAAGGCGAAGCTGAAATAGTCGGGAAGGCGCAGATCTCGACCTTCCGGCCTTCTGACTTTCAGCCTTCCAGCCTTTCTCTAATGTCGCAGGGCTCTCGTCCCGATCGCGTCGCCGATCAGATTCGCAGCGAGCTGGCGACGATGCTCGCCCGCGAGGTGCACGATCCGGGGATCGGGTTCGTCACCATCACCCGCGTCCAGGTGACGCCCGACCTGCAGCACGCGCGCGTCTACTACACCGCGCTCGGCGACGAGCAAGCGCGCGCCGCGAGTCGGACCGCGCGCTGCACCGCGCCATCCCGTTCCTGCGGCGCCAGATCGGGTCGCGGCTGCGCCTGAAGCGCGTCGCCGAGCTCGAGTTCGTCTACGACCAGTCGATCGCCGGCCAGGACCGGATCGAACAGCTGCTCAACGACATCCGCGCGAATCAACCCGCCGACTCCGGCGACGCGGCGACCAAGGATGATGACGACCAGCCCTGAAATCCAGCAGATCGTCGAGGCGATCCGCACGCGGCAGCGGTTCGTGCTGTCCTCGCACGCCCGGCCCGACGGCGATTCGATCGGCTCGCAGCTGGCGATGGCCTACGCGCTCAAGGCGATCGGCAAGGACGTCGATCGTCGTCAACGCCGACCCGGCGCCGGCGCCGCTGATGGCGTTTCCCGGCGTCGCCGACATCGTCATCGCGCCGGCGGTCGAGGGCGAGTTCGACGCCGCGATCATCATGGAGTGCGGCAACCTGGAGCGAACCGGCGTCAGCGGGCTCGAGCGCTTCTTCGTGATCAACATCGATCATCATCCCGGGCAACAGCGGCTACGGCCAGATCAACTGGTTCGACGCCAGCGCCGCGGCGTGCGGCGAGATGGTGTTCGACCTGGTGCGCGCGCTCGGCATGCCGCTGACCGTCGAGATCGCGACGCACGTCTACCTCGCGATCCTCACCGACACCGGCTCGTTCCACTACTCGAGCATCTCGCCGCGGACCTTCGACATCTGCCGCGAGACGCTCGAAGCCGGCGTCGATCCGGTGCTGGTCGCGCGCAACGTCTACGACAGCAACAACATGGGACGGCTGAAGCTGTTCGGCGCGGTGCTGAGCGCGATGCAGATCGATCCGACCGGCCGCATCGCCATCGTCTACCTCGATCACGAGATGGCGCGCGCCGCCGGCGGCACCTACGAGGACACCGAAGGGCTGATCAACCTGCCGCTGACGGTGAAGGAAATCCAGGCGGTGGTGTTCTTCAAGCAGGACGAAGGCGACGAGTACCGCGTCAGCATGCGCTCGAAGGGCGCGATCGACATCGGCGCGGTGGCGAAGGAGTTCGGCGGCGGCGGCCACAAGAACGCCGCCGGCTGCACGGTCACCGGCCCGATCGACGCGCTGCAGAAGGATTTCGTCGAGCGGATCGAGGAAGCGGTCAACGCCCGGGAGGGCGCGGCGGAGGCACCGCAGAACGTGTCGTGAGCCAATGGACGGCCTGCTGATCATCGACAAGCCGGCGGGGCCGACATCGCACGACGTGGTGTCGCGGATGCGCCGCGCTGCTGCGCGAGAAGCGGATCGGCCACACCGGCACGCTCGATCCGATGGCGACCGGCGTCCTGCTGCTGGTCGTCGGCCGCGCCACGCGGCTCGCCCAGTTTCTGAGCGCCAGCGACAAGTCGTACGAAGCGGTCGTGCGGCTCGGCTTCGCGACCGACACCGCCGATGCCGAAGGACAGCCGATCGGGCCGGTGTCGCGCGCGGCGCTGCCGTCGCGCGAAGCGATCGACGCGGCGCTCGACGAATTCCGCGGCACGTTCATGCAGCAGCCGCCGGCGTTCTCGGCGAAGAAGATCGACGGCACGCGGAGCTACAAGCTGGCGAGGGCGGCGCGCGGCTGACGCTCGGCTCAAGCCTTCGGCGCGACCGAGACACCTGCCTGCCCCCGCCAGCGTGACGGCGCATGCGATAGACATCGTCAGCGCTGATGGCGACTCGGTCACGCTCCGTGTGGACTGCTCCGCCGGCTTCTACGTGCGGTCGCTGGCGCACGATCTCGGACAGCGGCTCGGCATCGGCGGCCACCTCGCGGCGCTGCGCCGGACGCGGATCGGGCGACTTCACGCTGGAGCAGGCGATCAGCCTGGATACGGTCGAGCGCGACGCGCAGCTCGCCATCGACGCGCTGATTCCGCTGGCCGAGATGCTGCCGGCGTTCGCGTCGGTGACGCTGACCGCCGAAGGAGTGCTGCGCGCCACGCACGGCAGGCAGTTGGGGCCGGCCGACACGGAGCGGGGCCTGTCCGGCCGCGCGTCAAGCTTCGTCCGGCTGCTCGATCAGAGCGGGCAACTGGTCGGCATCGCCGAGCCGGTCGGCGCTCGAGGCGCTTTTGCATCCCTCCGTTGTTCTGGTGTAACATGTTGATCTTGCTCGACTAAGGATTATCTCGGCATACGGCGCATCCGGTGCCGCGCGAGGCCATCCCGGCCCGCCCGGTGTTCTGGAGCGTTCGTGGAGGACAGCCCAGGTGGCGTTAACCAAAGACCGCAAGACCGAACTGATCGGCAACTACAGCACCCACAAGGCGACACCGGATCCCCTGAAGTCCAGGTCGCAATTCTCAGCGAACGCATCAACTACCTCACCGAGCACTTCAAGACCCACGCAAAGGATCATCATTCGCGGCGCGGCCTGCTGATGCTGGTCGGCAAGCGCCGGCGTCTGCTCGACTACCTCAAGGGTAAGGATGCGCAGCGGTATTCCGATCTGATCAAGCGGCTGAACATCCGCAAGTAGCCGCGGGGCCGCGTGTCCTGGTGGTGCAGCGTTCCTCTTTCATTCTGAAGCTCCGATATGCATACGCGTGAAATCACCGTTGGCCAGAAGACTCTGAAATCGAGACCGGCAAGCTCGCCAAGCAGGCGCACGGCTCCGTCATCGTCCGCTACGGCGACTCGGTCGTGCTCGTCACGGCGTGCCGCGCGGCAAACCCCCGCGAAGGCATCGACTTTCTGCCGCTGACGGTCGACTACCGGGAATACACCTACGCGTCGGGCCGTATTCCCGGCGGCTTCTTCAAGCGCGAAGGCAAGCCGACTGAAAAGGAAGTGCTGACCAGCCGCTGCATCGACCGCCCGACGCGGCCGCTGTTCCCCGCCGGCTGGCGCTTCGAGACGCAGATCATCGCGCTCGTGCTCTCCGCCGATCAGGAGAACGACACCGACGTGCTCGCCATCACCGGCGCCTCCGCGGCGCTGGCGCTGTCCGAGATTCCCTTCGAGAAGACGATTGCCGGCGTCCGCATCGGCCTCGTCGACGGCCAGTTCATCGTCAATCCGACCTTCCTCCAGCGCAAGGAGAGCAAGCTCGATCTGGTCGTCGCCGGCAGCAAGGACGGCCTGGTGATGGTCGAGGCGGGCGCGAAGGAAGTGACCGAGGAGCAGGTGGTCAAGGCGCTCGAGACGGCGCATGCCGCGATCAAGGAAATCGTCGCCGGCATCGACGCGCTCGCCAAAGAGGCGGGCAAGAAGAAGATGAGCGTCGCGACCAAGGAAATCGGCCACGAGTTCTACCGCGAGGTCGAAGAGAAGGTCTACGTGCCGCTGACCGAAGCGATGCGCATCCGCGGCAAGCTCGAGAACTACGAGACCGTCGATCAGGCGCTTGAAGGATCTCGTCGCCTCGATGCCCGACGCCGAGGTCGAGCGCAAGACCGAAGCGAAGGCGATCTTCAAGGAGCTGAAGGAAAAAGTGCTCCGCGAAGAGGTGCTGACGCACGGCGTCCGCCTCGACGGCCGCAAGTTCGACGAGGTGCGGCCGATCTGGATCGAGACCGGCGTGCTGCCGCGCACCCACGGCTCCGCCGTCTTCACCCGCGGCGAAACACAGGCGCTCGTCACCTGCACGCTCGGCACCGCCGACGATGCGCAGAAGATCGAGAGCTTCGAAGGGGAGACGTGGAAGAGCTTCATGCTCCACTACAACTTCCCGCCGTTCTCGGTCGGCGAGGTCGGCTTCATGCGCGGCCCCGGCCGCCGCGAAGTCGGCCACGGCGCGCTGGCCGAGCGCTCGCTGACGCCCAGCTGATGCCGACCGAAGAACAGTTCCCCTACACCGTGCGCGTCGTCTCGGACATCCTCGAATCGAACGGCTCGTCGTCGATGGCGTCGGTGTGCGGCGGATCGCTGGCGATGATGGACGCCGGCGTGCCGGTGAAGAAGGCGGTCGCCGGCATCGCGATGGGCCTGGTGATGGACGAAAAGACCGGCAAGTACGCGGTCCTCTCCGACATCGCCGGCGCCGAGGATCACTACGGCGACATGGACTTCAAGGTCGCCGGCACGGCCGACGGCATCACCGCGCTGCAGATGGACATCAAGGTCGGCGGCATCACCACCGAGGTGATGACCAAGGCGCTCGAGCAGGCGCGCCAGGGTCGGCTCGGCATCCTCGGCAAGATGCGTGAGGCGCTCGGCGCCTCGCGCGAGAACATCTCGCTGTTCGCGCCGCGCATCGTCACCATCCGGATCCCGGTCGACAAGATCCGCGACGTCATCGGGCCCGGCGGCAAGATGATCCGCAGCATCATCGAGCGCACCGGCGTGAAGATCGACGTCGAGGACGATGGCCGGGTGAACGTGGCCTCGGCGGACGGCGCCTCGGCGCAGAAGGCGATCTCGATCATCCAGGAACTGACGGCGACGCCCGAGCTGAACAAGACCTACATGGGCAAGGTGCAGCGGATCACCGATTTCGGCGCGTTCGTCGAGATCATGCCCGGCACCGACGGCCTGCTGCACGTCTCCGAGATCGCGAACCACCGGGTCAAGGACGTGCGCGACGAGCTGAAGGAAGGCGAACAGCTGCTGGTCAAGGTGATCAACATCGACCCGACCGGCAAGATCCGCCTGAGCCGCAAGGCGCTGCTGCAGGAAGAGGCGGCAGCAGGCAAGAAGGAATAGCTTCCCGGGATAAGCGCCCGAAACGCGAAGGCGCACGAAGAAGAGTCGATCTTCTTCGTGCGCCTTTTTTCGTCTGCGCGACCGCCGCTACTCGTCCATCGACAGATCGGCCAACTGCACCCGCAGGTCGCCTGAATTGCTGGCATACAGAATCGCGGTCTGCATCGAGATCGTGCCTTCCCTGACCAGCCGTTCGAGCTCGCCGTCGAAGTGCTGCATCCCGTCGAGCGCACCGTCGCGCATGGCGTCGACCAGCGATTTTCCTTCCGCCTCGCCGCGCTCGACGTAGTCGCGGGTACGCATCGTCGACTTCAGCACCTCGACCACCGCCACCCGGCCGTCGCCCTTCTTCGGCACCAGACGCTGCGAGACGATGGCGCGGAAGGTCGCGGCGAACCGCCCCCTGATGCCCTGCTGCTCGGAAGAGTCGAACGAGCCGATGATGCGCTCGACCGTCTTGGAGGCGTCAATCGTGTGCAGGGTCGAGAACACGAGGTGGCCGGTCTCGGCCGCGGTCAGCGCGATCTCGATCGTCTCGCGGTCGCGCATCTCGCCGACCAGGATCACCTTCGGCGCCTGGCGCAGCGCGGCGCGCAGCGCCAGCGCGAAGGTTGGCGTGTCGCTGTGCAGCTCGCGCTGGTGGATCGTCCCCTTCTTGTGGAGGTGGAGGAACTCGACCGGGTCTTCGATGGTGATGATGTGCTCGGCGCGGGTCTCGTTGATCAGATCGATCAGCGCCGCCAGCGTCGACGACTTGCCCGAACCGGTCGGACCGGTCACCAGGACGATGCCGTTCTTGTAGCCCGAGGCCTCGCCGAGCGTCGGCGGCAGACCGAGCTCGGCCAGCGTCGGGATCTTGGTCGCGATCACACGCATCACGATCGCGAAGGTCCCCCGCTGCCGGAAGATGTTGACGCGGAAACGGGCGTGCTCGGGCAGCGTGTAGGACAGGTCACACGCGCCCTGCTCTTTCAGGGACTTCAGCGCGTGGTCGTTCTTGCCGACCAGATCTCTCGCGATCGCCGCCGTATCCTCGGCCTGCAGTACCGGCAGACCCGCGATCGGGGTCAGCTCGCCATGGCGCTCGACCTGCGGCGGACGCCCGGGCGAGAAGATCAGATCGCTGATCCCTTTTCCGGCGCTCAGCATCGTGATGATGACGCGTCGGCGTGTCGAGACGGTTTCTGTTCGTCGATTCCGCGGGCAGCGTGTCCGCGAGGGTATTGGCGGTGGTGATGTCGGCGTTAGCGGTGGCCATGAGTATTTCCTTATATCGGCTCCACCGTCCGGATAGATGAGTGCGGTCCACAGTTGCCGAGCTCGTTACACTTTTGCAATCGGACTTCGGCTGCCGGCCGGACAGGCCAGCCGTTCGTCGTACAATCACCCGCAGATGCCGAGAGCCCGCATCCGGCACGCTTTCCTGGCCTTCAGCGTGGCCACCGTCGTGGCGACCGCGCAGGACCAGGGCCCGACGGCCAAGCCGTTTTCGGTCGGCGTCCGGCGCTTCGCGTTCGATCCGGCGCGGATCGAGGTCAACCAGGACGACCTCGTCAAAATCGACCTGCACGCGGACGACATCGCGCACAGCCTGACGATCGACGAATACCGGATCGCCAAGCGGGCCGCGCCAGGCCATCCGGTCACCTTCGAGTTTCGCGCCGATCGCCCGGGGACGTTCCGCTACTACTGCAACCTCCAGATCGAGGACGGCTGCCGGCAGATGCACGGCGAGCTCGTCGTCAGGCCACGACCCCGGTAGGGGCCAAGCGCGGCCGCTCCCCTGACCATGGGGACCACGGGGCGGGCGGAGCCAGCTCCGCCGTTTCCGCGTTCGCGCACGCCGGACCGCTGGCGCTGTTCGCGCTGCTCGCCGTCGCCTGGACGTGGCCGCTGGTCCTGCACCTCGGCGATGCGGTGCCGGGCGACCCTGGCGACAACTACAGCTTCCTGTGGAACCTCTGGTGGATGCGCCACGTGCTGGCCACTCCGGGGTTGCCGTACTTCCACACCAGCCATCTTTTCTACCCGTTCGGGACGACGATCGCGGACCATCCGCACTGCGCGCTGCCGGCGCTCGTCGCGGCAACGCTCCTGAAGCCGCTCTCGATCATCACCGCCTACAACCTGCTGCTGCTGGCGTTCCTGTTCGCGAACATGGCCGCGATGTACGCGCTGGCGTGGACGATCCTCGAGTCCACGAACGACGGTGGGCGCCGGCGCGCGTCGATTCTCGCAGCGGTGATCTTCGGACTGTCGCCGTACGTGGCGGTGCACCTGCTCGGGCATTTCGACCTGGTCGCCGTCTGGGTCCTGCCGGCGTTTGCGCTGGCGCTGCACCGCGCGGTCCACGGCGGCTCGAACCGGGCGGCGTTCGCGGCCGGCGCGGTTCTCGTCGCCACCGCCTATACGGCGTACTACTACGTCGTCTACCTGTGCCTCTTCACGGTCGTCTATCTCACCGCCTGGGCGTTTCAGGTGTCGGTGTCGCGCGGCGCCCCGCCGGCGAAGCCGCGCGCGGCGCTGCGATATGTCCTCTTCGCGGCGGCGGTTCTGTTCGCCGCGCTGGGCATCGCGATCGCAGTGACCGGCGGCGGTTCCTTCTCCGTCGGCGGGATCGCGGTGTCGAGCCGGACGCCCCAGAACGCGCTGACGGCCGCGTGGATCTGCGCGTTCATCTGGCTCGCGCTCACCTGGCGTCCGCGGATCAGCTGGACGCCGCGTTCGCCGATCGCAACCAGACGCGCGCTCGTCATCGTCTCGATCGTCGTCGCCACGTTCATCGTCGGCGCGGCGCCGCTGTTCAAGGAAGCGGCGTATCTCATCGCCCGAGGCGAGTACGTGACGCCGTCCTACGGATGGCGCAGCGCGCCGCGCGGCATCGACGTGGTCGCGCCGCTGCTCGGCCACCCGCTGCATCCGCTCTCGCGCAGCGCCAGCGGACGCGCGTATGCGGCCGTGTCCGCGGACGCTGTCGAAGCGATCGCGTGGGTCGGCGTCGTGCCGCTGCTGATCTGGCTCTTCACGCGCGGCGTGCGGCGGGGACTCGAGGACGCGCGGCTGTGGGGAGCGGTCGGGGTGGTGTTCCTCGTCTGGGCGCTCGGCCCGTATCTTCTGGTCGGCGGATTCGACACCGGCCTCAAGCTGCCGCAGATCCTCGCGCGGTTCCTGCCGTTTGTCGCCAACGCGCGGATGCCGGGCCGCGCGATCGTGGTCGTGTTCATGGCGCTGGCGGTGCTCGTCGCTGCCGGGCTGGCGCGCGCGCCACGGCTCCGGCGGCCGGCGATTCAGTGGCTGCTCATCGCCATCGTCGCGTTCGAGTACTGGGATGCGCCGATTCACCTGACGCCGCTCGATCGGCCCGCGGTCTATCAGGCGCTCGCCGCAGCACCGCCGGGAGCGGTGTGCGAGGTGCCGTTCGGCATCGGCGACGGGCTGAGCGTCGGCTTCGGTTCGCAGGATCGCCGCATCCTGTTCTACGCCACCCAGCACGAGCATCCGCTGGTCGGCGGCTACATCGGGCGGATGCCGCCGCGCGCGAAGGAGCGAATCGAAGGCATGGAAGTCGCGGGGCCGCTGCTGGAGCTGTCCTCCAGCCCGGCCGCGGCCGTGACGCGACCGGCCGCGATCGCGAGCAACCCGGGCGAGACCTGCCGCTACCTGGTCGTGAACAGAGCCGCGTCACCGGCCGCAGTACCTGACGTACGTCCAGCAGCTGCCGGCGGAGCGAATCGCCTCCGACGAGTCGCGAGACCTGTACCGGATTCGTGATTAGTCGCGTCCGTAGCGCGGAGGCTTCAGGCGAGCGTCGGGAACTCACCCGGTATGCGCGTTGCATTTCTCGGCCATATGACCATGGACCTCAAAGTCCTTAAGTGCGGCAACTGCGAGGAAATAAAGCTCGGAGTCCACGCGATCACGCTCGGTCTCGCGGCGTTATGCGGCTTATATAACGCCGCCGCATGGCTGAGCCGGCGCGAGCAGCATCTGGCGCTGAACGCGGTAATGTATGCGGCCCTGATCGGGATCGAACAGCGCCACGTCGCCCACCATATTGCCGCAATGCGGCGATCCAGTTCCGCGCCGCCGCCGGCGCAGTCGGTGGACGTGCCGACGGATCCGTCCGCCGTGGCGGCCTGAAGCACGAAGTCGGAAGTTCGAAAGTAACTTCCGGCTTCTAGCTTCTGACTTCCAGCTTCACCGGGTGCGCTCGCGCCGCCGCGATGCGAGCGGCCATCGGCGGATGGCTGTAGAACAGCCACTGCACGAGGCGCGACGGATCTTCCTCCGCGAGGTTCTGCGCGCCGAGCCGGCGCATGGCGGAGATGAACGCCACCGGGTTCTGCGTCAGTTCGAGGGCGAACCGATCGGCGCGGCGCTCGAACGCGCGCGACATCGCGTGCGCCGCCGGCACCATCACGATCGACACCGCTCCCGCCGCCAGCAGCAGCAACGGCAGCCCCGCCACGTCGTCCACTCCCCGCAGCCCGGCCGAGGCCGCCCAGCGCCCCCAGCACCCTCGAGGCGAGATAGAAACCTGCCACGATCAGCGCGCTCTCGAAGAGGATCCCTTTCCAGATGTCGCCGTGCACGTGGTGCGCGATCTCGTGCGCCAGCACGACCTCAATCTCGTCGTCGGAATAGTCGGCCAGCATCGTGTCCGACACCAGGATCCGCCGCGTGCCGCCGAGCCCGGCCAGCGCGGCATTGGCCTTCCGCGTCTTGCCGCCAAGGCCCCACTCGTAAGCGCCGAGAACCCGTGCGCCGGCGCGCTCGGCGAGGCCGAGCAGGCGCGTCCGCAGCGCGTCGCGGCTCAGCGGCTTGACGCTGTAGAACAGCGGCAGCAGGACGACCGGCGCGACATTGGTGAGCCCGACGATGAGCAGGGTGAAGAGGAGGCCGGCGGAGACCCACCAGGCATCCGGCGAGCGCCGGATGCACCAGTAAATCGCCTCGGCCGCGCCGCCGGCGAGCACCAGGCCGATCGCAAAGGACTTCAGCCTGATCGCGCAGCCAGCCGCCGAGGGTTTCGTTCGACAGCTCGTAGCGGCGTTCGAGGACGAAGCCGCTGTAGAAGCCGAGCGGCAGCGTGACGATTTCGTTCACGACCGACAGGAGCGCGACATACGCGAAGACAATCGCGCCGATTCGCAGCGACGGCGACAGCGCCGCCGGCACTGCTGCTTCCGCCGCATCCCGCAGTGCGACGTGGCCGCCGCTCCAGACGAGGCCGGCGAGCAGGACGATGCCCCACGCGAGCGAGATCAGGCTCGCTTGACGCTTGAGGCGCTGGTATCTGGTGGATTTGTCTTCGTTCACGCGCGGGTTCGAATGCCGGGGACGGCCTCGAGGCCGTCCCTTACCGGAATGGTCTAGCGGTCGGACTTCTCTGCCTCCGTGGTCCGGGTGGCCTCGGCCTGGGTCCGCGGGCGAACGCGGATGCCGCCATTGGTCGTCCGCACCTCGATCGCCGTGCCGCCGCCGTTGAGCCGCCCCTCGAGGCGGCGGCGCGACTGCTCGGAGATCTCGAGGTTGTCGAGCGCCGAGACGTTGATGCCGCCGTTGGTGCAGGAGGCCGTCAGGTTCGCCTTCGCGCCGTCGGGCAGCGTCAGCGTGACGCCGCCGTTGGTCGTCCGGAGCGAGATGCTGTCCGGGCCGATCGAGGCCATGTCGATCGTCACGCCGCCGTTGGTCGATCGCGCGTCGACGCCGCCGGTGAGGTTCCGGCCGTTGACCCCGCCGTTGGTCGTCTGCGCCTTGACCTTGCCGGTCGAGCGCGGCGAGCGCGACCTGGCCGTTGGTATTGGTGATGTTGACCACGGCATTTTTCGGCGCGCGGACGTGATAGCGCACCTCGAAGGCGGCGCCGATCATGATGCCGCTCATCCTCTCGGTCTCGAGCGAGACGCGGTCCGGCTTGATGTCTTCCTTGATGACGATCCGCGGCAGCAGCTCGCGGGCCGCCGTGTCGGTGGCGCCCCGGGCAATCTTCTCGGCCTTCACCTCGACGGTCGACCCGTCGATGCCCTCGATCTCGATTTTCCCGTTGGTATTGACGATCCGGACTTCGCCGCCGGCCTCGAGGGGATAGCTGCGGGACCATTCGTCGGTCGCCCGGGCGGTGAGGTGGCCCAGCGACAGGTCGCAGCCGGCCAGGAGCAACCGCCAGCGGCAGGAGCAGGACGCCGATCCGTCGCGAGACACAGCTTTCCATCGAGGACCTCCTCGGGATGATACGCGCGGGAGGGGCGCTCAGTTCAACTGGACGGAAATCAGCTTGGAAACGCCCGGCTCCTCCATGGTGACGCCGTAGAGCCGGTCGGCGATCTCCATGGTCTTCCGATTATGCGTGATCACGATGAACTGCGTGTGATTCTGCATGCCGCGCAGCATCTCGACGAACCGGCCGATGTTGGCGTCGTCGAGCGGCGCGTCGATCTCGTCGAGCAGGCAGAACGGGCTCGGCTTGAACTTGAACATCGCGAACATCAGCGCGATCGCGGTCAGCGCCTTCTCGCCGCCCGACAGCAGCTGCACGCTCTGCAGCCGCTTGCCCGGCGGCTGCGCGATGATCTCGATGCCGCTTTCGAGCGGATCGTTCTCGTCGAGCAGCGTCAGGCCGGCGCGGCCGCCGCCGAACAGCGTGCTGAAGGTGATGCTGGAAGTTGTGGTTGATCGCGGCGAACGCCTCGGTGAAGCGCTGCTTCGTCGTCTCGTCGATCCGCTTGATCGCCTCGGAGGTCTGCGCGATCGAGTCGACGAGATCCTTCCGCTCCGTCGAGAGGAACGCGTAGCGCGCCTCGAGCTCGTCGGACTGCTCGATCGCCATCATGTTCACCGGCCCGAGCCGCTCGATCTTCGCCCGCAGCGCGGCGATCGCCTCTTCCGCGCTGAGCGCCCGCTGCTCCGCCGCGACGACAGACGCGTCCGGCGCCGAGAGGTCCTCGGTCCGCAATCCGCCTTCCGCAACCCGCAATCCGGAATCCGCATTGGCGTCGTCGTCGTCGTCCGGCTCGTCCGCGGCAGACGACGCTGGCGTCCGGCGTCGCACTTCCCTGCTGTTCGAGCTGCTCGACCTCGGCGACGACCTCGTCGAGCGTCGCGTTGACCGCGTCCTCGCAGGTGTGCGCCAGGTGCGAGAGATCCGCTTCGGCGGTCGCCCGGGCGACGTCCAGCTCGGAGACCACGGCGCGAATCGCATCGAGCGCGCCGCGCGCTTCCTTGATCGACGCTTCGAGCGTCTCGGCGGCGTTGCGCAGCTCGATCACCGCGTCGCCGGTCGTCATCACCGCCTGCCGGAGGGCGTCGAGCTCGCGCTCGTCGGCGTCGAGCTGCACTTCGCCCGCGGCGATCGATTCGCGCAGCTCCGCGGCGCGGCGGCGGCTGCTCTCGAGATCGGCGCCGAGCGTGGCAAAACGCTGTTCCAGTTCGACGGCCGCCTCCTCGAGACGCCGCACCTCGGACGCCAGCGCGCCCGCGCGCTCGACCAGCGCCGCGTGCGCGGCGCCCGCTTCGGCCGCGCGCCGGCTCAGGTCGTCGGCCGCCTCGCGCGCCTCGAACAGGCGGCGCTGCGCGACGGTCAGCCGCTCGTCGGCCTGCCGCTGCTCGTCGTCCAGCCTGGAGATCGACGTGCGCGCTTCTTCCTGCCGGCGATCGAGGCTGTCGCGCTCGTCTTCCGACTGCGAGCGCTCGCGCGCGAGCTGTTCCGACTTCTGCGCGAGGCGCGATCTGCTCATCGGAGGCGTGCTGCAGCTGCGCCTCGTAGCCGACGACCGCCTTCTCCTGCTTGTGATGCTCGGCGTTGAGCGCCGCGATCGCCTGTGACGCCTGCGCGATCGTGCCCTCGAGCTGCGCGGTCTCTTCGGCCAGCCGCGCCAGCGAGTCGCGGTCGGCGCCAATCCGCTCGCGCAGTTCCTTGATCTCGCGCTTCGTCTCCAGGATGCCGCGCGATTCCGCGCGCCCGCCGCCGGACACGAGGTGCGGACCGCGGAACACATCGCCCTCGAGCGTCGCCACTGGAAGCGGCGGTCAGCCGGCTCGCCGACGCCGCGCCGTCGTAGTCCGGCGCAATCCACGCATCGCCGATCGCGTGGCGAATGGCGCCGGCGAACGGACCGTTGACGCGAACGACCGACGACAGCGCGACGAAGCCCTCGGGCACGCGCGCCGACGCGGCTGCGAGCCCCGGCGCCGCGCCCCAGTCCGACACCGGGCCGGCGTCGCCGGTCACGCTCATCCGCGCGAAGAATCCGCCGCTGGCGACCGGCGCTTCCGCCGCGGAGGTCGACGAGGAAGCCGCAGCGCCCCGCCGCCGCCTCGCGAACGAGCTGGAAGCCCGCCGCCGCATGCTCCGGCTTCTCGACCACGACGTGCTCGAGGAGATCGTCGAGGCAGGCCTCGACCGCGCGCTCGTAGCCCGCGCGAACCTCGAGGTAGTCGGCGATCGCGCCGTGCTGGTTGACCTTGCCGTTGGCCTGGACGAGGACCGTCCGCGCCGCGTCGCCGTAGCCGGCGCGGGCCGCGTCGAGCTCTTCGAGCGATCGCAGCCGCGCCTCGAGGCCGGCCAGCTCGTGCTCGCGCGAGCGAACCGGCGCGGGCGCGCCACTCGTGCTCGATGCGCGCGCTCGCCAGCTCCGATTCGCGCGCCGACCGCGCGATCCGCGAGGCCTCGATCGCGTCGTGCGCGCGCCGCAGCCCCTCGGCGGCAGCGGCGCGATCCGCCGCCGCGCGCTCCGACTCGATCTGCGCGTCGTTCATCTCGACGTCGAGCTTCGACAGCGTCTCGGCGACGCGATCGCGCGCCGCCGCGGCGTGCTCGAGCGCGTGGCGCAGGGCGGTCGCGGAATTGAGCGCCGAGAACACTTCGCTGCGCGCCGCTTCGACGTCGGCTTCGAGCCCTTCGATCTCGCGGTGCGCCGTTTCGTAGGCGTCCGATTCGGAGGCCAGCATCGCCGCCGCGCGGTCGCGGTCGCCGTTCGCGTCGGCCGCGGCGTCGCGCCGCGACGCGAGCAGCGCGCGCGCCGGCTCGCGGCGCGCATCGAGCCCCTCGAGCTCGGCGGCGACCGTCGCCGTCCGCACGTCGAGCGCATCGACCTGCTCGCGCTCGAAGGCGAGCTGCTGCTCCTGGCGCGTAATCGCCAGCTCGCGCGCGTGCGCCGCTTCGCGCGACGCGGTCGACTTCGACTCCGCCTCGGCCAGCTCGATCCGCAGCCGTCCGAGGTTCGACTCGACCTCGCCAACCCGCGCCGCCGCGAGCGTCTCGCGCTCCCGCGCGTCGGCCAGCCGCGCCCGCGCGGACGAAATCGTGTCGGCCAGCTGGCGGTACTTCCGCGCGAACAGCACCTTCTCCCAGCGGCGCAGCTGGTCGCGCAGCTTCTGGTAGCGCCGCGCCTTGGCCGGCCTGGCGCTTCAGCGTGCCGCGCTGCTTCTCGACCTCGAAGACGATGTCGTCGACGCGGGTCAGGTTCAGCTGCGCCGCCTCGAGCTTCAGCTCCGCGGCGCGGCGGCGCGCCTTGTACTTGGTCACGCCGGCCGCTTCCTCGATCAGCTGACGCCGATCGGTCGGCCGGGTGCTGAGGATCATCCCGATCTTGCCCTGCTCGATGATCGCGTAGGCCTTGGCGCCGAGGCCCGTGTCCATCAGCAGATCGTGGACGTCGCGCAGGCGGCAGATCTGCCCGTCGATCAGATATTCGCTCTCGCCCGATCGGTACAGCCGGCGGGTGACTTCGATTTCCCTCGCCACCGACTGGATGATCGCCTCGATGTCGCCGCCCGGCGGGATTCCGCGCGTCGAATGGTGCGTGGCCGGCCAGAACGTCGGCGTGGCCATTCCCATGGCCGTTGCCGTTGCCATTTCCGTTGCCCGCGCCATGACCGTTGCCGTTGCCATGTCCATTGCCGTGCGCGTGGCCGTTGCCGCCGTGCTCGGCCGGGAACGCGGGACCGGTGACGGTTTTGAGGAAGCCCAGAAACGCAGCCGCACTTCAGCGGCAGCGGTCGGCTTGCGCCCGTCGCTGCCGCTGAAGATCACGTCTTCCATCTTGTCGCCGCGCAGGCTCTTGGCGCTCTGCTCGCCCATCACCCAGGTGATGGCATCGGCGACGTTGCTCTTGCCGCACCCGTTGGGGCCGACAATCGCGGTCACCCCCTTGTCGAAGGCAAGCTCGGAGCGATCGGAGAACGATTTGAAGCCGTTGATTTCCAGACGTTCAAGACGCATGGGACTCCAACATCACGCGAAATGCGGATTGCGCCCTTCGACGGGCTCAGGGCGGCCTGAGGCTCTCGAAGGCCGGAATGCGGATTGCGGATTACGTTTGCGGACTGGTGATGACGGCTTGTTGATCGTGGACTCGACCGAGATTGTGACCAGGCACAATCTGCAATCCAATCCGCAATCCGCAATCCGCCCGCCGCAATACGCTGCGAAGCGCTCGAAGCGCTCGGATTCCGCAATACGCGCGGAGCTTGAAGGTTGGCTGGGAGACGACCTGGGCAAGACGACCGATTTCGTGGCCCTCTTTCGCCTTCCCGACACGGAGAAGGCGGCCCCGGGGCCAGAACGGTCGTCAGTGTAACAACGCCTAGCTGTTGGGGCAAGCGCAATCTCCCACGCTATTAATAGGGGTCGCTTGCCCAACACTCGAGATCGGCAACCCTAAGGGTCCCCACTTAGTCTGAAAACCGCCCCGCGTAGTCCTGCAAAGCCGCAGTAGGCGGCCCTTCAGGGCCGCCTCGATCAATTCGCTTTCGTCCGATTTCCCTTGCTGAGCTCGAGCAGTTTCTGCGCCTCGGGGAACATCGCCAGCGCCGCCTGCGCCTGCGGATCGACGCCGATCAGGTGCCGCCGCGCTTCGGCGATGCCGAAGACCGCGTTGTCGATCTCGAAGCGAATCATCGCCTTGACGAAGTCGATGTCTTTCGCGAAGCCGTCTTCGTCGAACTTGAACCGATCCGCCTTCACCTGCTCTTTGAAGTCCGCAATCATCGCGTCGTCGACGGCGAAGTTCGGCTTCACCGTCTTGCGTCCGGTCGACTGCTGCGAGATCCGGTTGTCGCCGTCAGCCGCGTACTTCTGCGCGTAGTTGGCGAACGCGCCGCGCGCATAGAGCGAGCGCCCGAAGCGTCCCGGGTTGAATCCTTCGAGCGGGCCGGCGACGCGCTTGTCGGGCTCGATGCCGCCGCCGCTGTAGACCGGGCGGCCCGCGACGGTGCGCTTCAGGTCGCTCGGGTTGTGCGGCTTGTCGACGTCCTGGTCGCGCAGCGAGTAGGAGAGGTACTCGTCGAAGCTCGCATCCCACGGCCGCTGAATCAGGCGTCCCTGCGGCGTGTAGTAGTGCGCGGTCGTCAACGCGAGACCGGCGCCGCCACTGATGCGATACACCGACTGCACGAGCGCCTTGCCGAACGTCGTCTCGCCGACGATGTAGGCGCGATCGTGATCCTGCAGCGCGCCGGTGACGATCTCCGATGCGCTCGCGCTGTTACGGTTGGCGAGCGCGACGATCGGGATGTCGAGGAACTCGCTCTCTTCCTGCGCGCGATAGTCCTGATCGGAATTGGTGACGCGGCCGCGCGTGTAGACGATCATCTTGCCCTTCGGCAGGAACTCGTTCGCGACCTTGATTGCCTGATCGAGCGGCCCGCCAGGGTTGCCGCGGACGTCGAACAGCAGCCGCTTCATCCCCTTGCCGGCGAGGTCGTGCAGCGCGTGCTTGACGTCGCGATCGGTGTTCTCGCCGAAGTCCTGCATGCGGATGTAGCCGGTCGTGGCGTCGATCATGAAATACGCCGGCACCGTCGGGATGGTGACTTCGTCGCGGGTCAACTGGATCGGGATGACCTGCTCGTAGCCGCGGCGCTTGATGCCGACCTCGACGTTGGTGCCCTTCGGCCCGCGCAGCTTGTGCATCGCCTGATCGACCGTCCAGCCCTTCGCGTCTTCGCCGGCGACCTTCGAGAGGATGTCGCCGCGGCGGATGCCCTTCTTGTAGGCCGGCGATCCCTCGAAGACGAGCATCGCTGTGATGTCGCCGTCAATCGCCTGGATCGAGACGCCGATGCCGTAGTAGCGCCCTTCCTGGCGCTCGCGCATCTGCGCGTACTCGCGCGGATCGAAGAAGCTCGAATGCGGATCGAGCGTGCCGAGCATGCCGCGCACGGCGCCGTAGACGAGCCGGTCGGGCTCGACCTTGTCGACGTAGCTGCTTTCGATTGCGTTCAGCGCCGCGGTGAATGCGCGGTAGTGTTCCGGTACTTTGTCGTCGGTTGCGAGCGCGCTGCGCCCGAACAATCCGCCCACCAGAGCGGAGACCACGATCGCAAAGACCACGGCGGGCAGAGGACGGTAACGTCGCATGATCGCATCCTAACAGATAACTTACACATCAGCAACGACTTCTGGGCACCTCACGCGGGGGAACTCCTTGACCGCCCGGTTGGCGCGTTCCTATAATGACGAGAGCCGACTCGCCTTGGTTTTGGGAAAGCAGGAGTTCTATGTTTGGTTCCATCGGAATGCCCGAGCTGATCATCATTTTCGTGATCGCCTTGATCATTTTCGGGCCCCGGAAACTGCCTGAACTGGGGCGTTCCCTCGGCAAGAGCCTCGCTGAATTCAAGAAGGCGTCCAACGAGCTGAAGAGCACGCTGGAAGAGGAAATCCGGCTGGAAGAACAGCGGACCTCCTTCGAGGCTTCAAAGGCGGCCAACGCCGCCCAGGCCACCGCCACTGCGGCCGCCCCGGTGGAGCCGGCGCCCCCCGCGGAAGAGCAGGTCCCGGTCACGGCGCGCCACGCCGATCACAGCGCCTGAGGGGCATCACCTCCCATGGCGCTGGTGCCCTTCCCCGGCTCCCAGTCGGGGGCCCTCGCGGTGCCCCCGGACGACGACGACGACGACAGCTCCGCAGCTGGAAAGATGTCGTTTCTGGAGCATCTCGACGAGCTCCGGAAACGCATCGTCCACTCGGCGATCGCGATCGCCTTGTGTGTCGTCGCCGGCTTTTACTGGATCAACCAGATCGTCAACTTCATCCTGGCGCCGACACGGCGGGCATTGCCGACCGGCGTCAAGCTGATTTACACCCAGCCCGGCGAAGCGTTCTCCCTGTATGTGCAGATTGCCCTGATCATGGGCATCGTCCTCGCCTCGCCGTTCATCATGTACCAGGTGTGGAAGTTCATCGCGCCCGGGCTGTACTCGAACGAAAAGCGGCTCGCCATCCCGTTCGTCTTCTTCACGACGGTCGGCTTCATCATGGGCGCGGCGTTCAACCATTACGTCGCCTTTCCGTTCATGATGGCGTTCTTCGCCAGCTTCAACACGCCGGATCTCTCGTTCATGCCGAAGCTCGACGACGTGTTCGGGCTCTACACGAAAATGATGCTCGGCATGGGCATCATTTTCCAGATGCCGACGGTCGTGTTGTTCCTCGCAAAGATGAAGATGGTCACGGCGCGGTTCCTCCTGAAACACTTCAAGTACGCGTTCCTGATCATCTTCGTCGTCGCCGCGGTCATCACCCCGACCGGGGATCCGACGACGCAGGCGATTTTCGCCGCCCCAATGGTCGCGCTCTACATCCTCAGTATCCTGATTGCATGGATTGTGGGGCCGAAGCGTCTTTGGTCTGGAGCGGATGAAACCGATTAGGTGTACTATCATGGCTGAGCTGCTGGTACCCTCGGAGGTACAGCCTGATGAAAACGACCCGACTGTTTGGCCTGACTGCCGCATGGCTATTGATTGCCGCCGGCGCAGGCGCCCAGACCCCTCAGACCACTAGTCCTTCGACCGCGACATCGTCTCAAGCACCGGCGACCGCCTCTGACGCGTCGACCCGTCCCGCGACGACGACGTTCTTCGGCGACACTGGTCTGTGGTTTGTACCGACGGGCGAGGTCCTCGCGCACAAGAAGTGGTCCGTGAGCGGCTATCGCCGCGGCACGAACTGGGTGCAGGGATACTCGAACGTCGCCGACTTCGCCGCGACGTTTGGCGTCGGCATCAAGGATCGCGCCGAGATCTTCGGCTCGTTCCTGGTCGACACGCGTATCGACCGCGACGTGCGTCCCGTCTTCGTCCCCGATCCGACCTTTGGGTCCTTCCTGGACCGCTATCCGCGCGTCAACCAGTACCTGGACCGGCGACAACATCGGCGACTTCTACGTCGGCGCGAAGTACAACCTGATGTCGGAGTTCCGCCAGAACCCCGCGGCGGTGGCGCTGCGCGGCATGGTGAAGCTGCCGACCGGCGACGACAGCTCGCGGGCGTGAGCACCGGGAAGACCGACTTCTCGATCGATCTCATCGCCAGCAAGGAAGCGGCGAAGCTGGTCGAGATCTCCGGCTTCGGCGGCTACGAATGGCGCGGCAGCCCGTCCGACCTCAACATCCCCGGCGGCGCCTTCCGCTGGGGCGCCGGCCTCGGCTTCCCGTCGCGCAACTGGCTGCGCGTAACCGGCGAGTTGAACGGCTTCCTGAACTCGGACGACACGGCGTCGACGGGGCAGAGCTTCATCGGCATCGACGGCAGCCGCTCGCTGCTCACCGCCAACACCGACAACATCACGCGCGCGAGCTTCGGCATTACCGCCCAGACCAGACGCGGCATCTTCTTCGGCGCCGGCGTCAGCTGGAACGTGCCGACCGAAGCCCGCGACCTGCGGTTCGCCGAAGACGGCAAGGACGTGGTCGGCGACTACTACGACTGGCAGTTCCGGATCGGCTACCACCCCGGCGTGCGCGTCTACGTCGCGCCGGTGCCGCCGCCTCCGCCACCACCACCGCCGCCGCCAGCGCCGCCGGAACACACCCTGACGGTGCGGGCCGAGGCCAATCCGACCTCGGTCGAAGTCGGCCGGACGTCGACCGTGACGGCGACGGCGCAGAGCTCGATCGGCTGCGCGGTCACCTACCGGTGGAGCGCGCCGAGCGGCACGCTGGCCCAGCCGGCCGAGCGGTCGACGCTGTGGACGGCGCCGCAGACGGAAGGGAGCGTGCCGGTGACGGTCACCGTGACGTGCCCGACCGACAACAAGACGGCCAGCGACACGGTGAACATCACCGTCACCCGGCCGCCGGTCCGGACGATCACGTTCGAGGACGTCTACTTCGACTTCGACCGCTACTCGCTGCGGCCGGAAGCGACGCGCGTGCTCGACGAGGCGGTAACGGCGCTGCGTGAGAACGCGACGCTGCGCGTCGAGATCGAAGGGCACACCTGCAGCATCGGCACGGCGGAGTACAACCTGGCGCTGGGCGACCGGCGCGCGAACGCGGTGCGCGACTACCTGGTGAGCCGCGGCGTCACCGCCGACCGGTTACGCTCGGTGAGCTACGGTGAAGAGCGTCCGAAGCACGACAACTCACGCGAAGAAACGCGGCGCCTCAACCGGCGCGCCGCGCTGGTGGTGAACCTGAGGTAGTGGCTGGTTGCTGGATGCTGGTTGCTAGACGAGGCTGGGGCGCCGCCCCAGCCCACCTAGCAACTAGCCCCTAGCAACTAGCAACCGACTCCCGACCTGTCTGCTACATTGATCGCACGTTGGCGATCAAAGTCTCCTCCTCGAAACTAATCGATTCGCTGATCGCAGACCTTGCGGGCGGCCGGACGGGTGCGCGCGAGGCGGCAGTGGCTCGCCTGACGCTCGTCGGGCCTCGCGCGGTGGAGCGGCTGGCGGCACTGGCGGCGTCAGCTGACGCCGCCGTGGCCTCTCGCAGTGCGGCGCTGCGCGCACTGGAGGGGATCGGCGACCCGCGCGCGCTGAAGCCGGCGATCGAGATCCTCTCCGATCGCGCGATCGATCCGTTGATCGCCGTCGCGGCGACGGCGGTCGCGCGCGTGTTTCTCACCAGCAAGCAGGGTGCGGCGGCAGTCGATCGACTGACGTCGATCGCGATCGATCGCGCATGCCCGGAGGCGGTGCGGGTCGCGGCGCTCCGCGCGCTGCGCGATCTCGAGCCGAAGACAATCGCGCCGCTGCTGGCGTCGCTGGCCGCCGATCCGAGCGCCGCGATCCGCGCCGAAGCGGCGCCGAAGAAAAAAGGTGCGCGGGCGGCGGCGCCGGATCCGCTGGCACTGCTGAGCCACGCCGTGACGCAGGGACTGGCCGACGAGCGCCTCGACGCCACGGCCATCGTCCGCGCGCTGACCGAGGCGGGCGATTCAGTGCCGCTGCCGGATCTCCACCGGCTGATCGAACGCGTCCGCGAGCGCGAAGCGCTCGAGCCGGACTCGCACCGGGCCGAGTGGACCGCGGTTCGCGCCGCCGCACACGTCGCGCTCGCCAACCGCGGCAGCCGGCTGGCGCTCTACGATCTGCGCGAATCGCTGACAAGCGGTGTGCCGCTGCCCGATGAATTCGTCACCGCATTGGCGACGGTCGGCGACGCGTCCTGTCTCGAGGCCATTGCCGGCGCGCACGCGAAGACGAAGCACGCGGCCTGGCGCGGTCAGCTTGCGCACGCGTTCCGCGCGATCGTCGCGCGCGAACACCTGACGCGAAGGCACGCGGCCGTGAAAAAACTCGAACAGCGCTGGCCTGGCCTGACCCGCGTCATGGCTGATCGCGAGCGGTGACTCCGGTGTGAAAATCTGGCACACGGCAGGCCCAGCGGTTTCTTCCTGTGTGAAATGAAACCAGCAATCCGTCCTCCGGCTGCGCAGAGTTGGGTGTAGGATCAGCGGCCCCGGATGCCGCTCAGCGCAGCCGGCCGGAGACCATGCCCGCCTCGCGGGGGCAAGCACGCGGATCGGCAGCAGCATGCATGTCGACGCTGTCCGCCTCACGCCCAAGAATCTCGCCTGCTGCGCGCCACTGTGGGGCGGCCGCGAAACTTACGTCGGCGACGAATTGGAGCGCGTGCTGTCCGGCGCCGCGTTGCTGCTGTCCGAGGGACGTGCGCGCGGAGCGATTGTCGTCGAGGACGGCTGTCCACGTGCGTTCGGCATCACGACGTTTGCGGACGAGGGCGTCGTCATGCAATACCTCGACGCCGTCCAGCCGCATATCGGCAAGCAGCTGCTGCTCGGCGCGCACGACCCCGCATCGACCGATGTTCTCCGCCTGCCCCAGATCGCGGAACGGAACGCGGGAACGGGTCTCCAGCTGGTCGTGGCGAACGCGCAGTACGACGTCTCGGCTCGCCAACCTGACACTGTGCTCGGCTGTTTGATGGCGGCTTTCTTCGAAACGCACCGCGGATTCCGCATCGCGCGCATCGTCACCGAGGTGTTCGGCGACGCTGCGATGTCCGTGGTCGAGGATTCGCGCGCGTCTGAAATCGTCAGCGTGTTCGATCTGCCGGTTTCGGGCGCGACACTGAAGTCGCTGGTCGGGACGTTGACGCGCGAGCAAGCTGCTGCGTGGAAGAGCCCGCTGCTGGCCATGTTTGCCTATAGCCCGCCGCGGCTGTTCTTCACCACCGCGGAACAGACCCTACTCGGTGAAGCCCTGGCCGGCTTCACCGACGAGACCTTGAGCGGACGGCTCGCGATTCCGCTGAGCGCCGTGAAGGCTCGATGGAGCCGGATTCAGGATCGCGTCGCCAGGACGGCGCCGGAACTATTCAAAGACGTGCCTGTGGCCCCGGACCGGCTGGGCCGCGGCGTTCAGACTCGCCACCTCATCCTGCAGTACGTGCGTGATCATCCGTCGGAGCTCACGCCGTACGCGCGCCGCACGGTTCCCATCCGCTGGCCGGCATCCGCTGCCCGCAGCGGCGCGCTGACGCCGAACGGCTGAGCATTCGCACGACCTCACGGCGCCTCCACGCGTGCCGGGTAGCTAACAGACGCTGTTTTCGAAGGGCATCGGCTGCTACGGTGCACGGTCGTCGTGTCGCTGAATCCATCCAAGGCAGGAGGGCTCACATGAATCGTCGGATCACGTCACTGCTCGGCGGCGTTTCGATCGCAGCGGGGATGTCTGTCGCGCTTGCCAAAGCCGACTCGAACCAGGGCCACCGATCCTTCCGCTTCGAGCCGTTGCCCGCGTCGACCGCGTGCGTTCCCGGGGGCGTGGGCACTGCGCCGAACGAACAGCCGTTCCTGCTTCCACAAGGATTCGTTCAGGCCGTGTTTGCCAGAGAAGGCGATGGTGGTGCTCCGGACAACTTCGACATGAATACGCTCAATGAGACCGGGCGCCGGGCGGGACGCTTTCTCTATCGAACCCACGAGACCCCGACGAATGGTGCGGTAAGCGTCACCGATCTGCGGACGGGTCTGACGCGCGTGCTCGCCCAGCGAGAGGATTGGAATCGGCTTGATGGCATCGTCTGGACGCCGTGGCGCACGCTCCTCATCGCCGAAGAGATGCGTCCGGAGCGACTGCCGTCACTTCCGGATCCGGGGCTCCCGCAGGCGCTCGCCGGCCTCCTCTTTGAAGTGGATCCGCAGACCGGGGCGTCGGTCGCGCGTCCGGCCCTGGGTGCGAAGGCGCACGAAGGCATACGCTTCGACCGGCATGGAAACATTTACGGCATCTCCGAGACCGCGCCGACGACGATCGTCGGCACACCGCCGCGGCCTCGACCTGGTGGGTACATCTTCAAGTTCACGCCGGATCGTCGAGGTGATCTCTCGAGCGGACAACTCTACGCGCTGAAGATCGTCAACGATCGAGGCGATCGCACCGGCGAGGCGATCTGGCTTCCGCTCGACCGCGCTGCGGTCCAGATCGACGCTGATGCGGCGGCCACGGCCGCGGGCGCCACCGGCTATGCCCGTCCCGAGGATGTCGAAACGGCGACGAGCACCGGTAACGATCGGAACCCCTCGGAGAACCTGTACGTGGCGGTGACGGACGAGAATCGCGTGCTGCGAGTCGAGCTCGGCGCGCGACGAGACGATGACGCCGATGAGGATGACGACGATGACGTCGCGGCGAGCGAAGGCGGACAGCGCGGGCGCCGTGACCCTCAGACGGCTTTCGTCTCCGACTACGTACGACAGGGGGTGAACGCGCCGGCCGATTTCAACAACCCCGACAACCTCGCGCTCGATAAGAGGGGCAACCTCTTCATCACTGAAGATACGAGTACGCCGCCGGGCATGGACATCTGGATGGCCGCGCCGGCGTCCCGCCACACATGGATGGCGTCGAGCACGGTCCGCTTCGCGAGCCTGACCGATTGCGGTGGCGAACCGAGCGGTATCTATTTCGATCTCAGTGGCACCGTGCTGTTCGTGCACGTGCTCCATCGCGGAGAACCCGCCGCGCCCGATAAACGTGATCTCGCGGTGATGATTACGCAGGCAAGGCGCCACCGAGATTGACGGCGGCTGCGCGCGTGAAGACGATGCGTCGTGGATGAATGGGTGGGCCAGGTGGGCAGGTCTTTCCTTCCTGGCCCTCCCTGCCCCACCAGTCCGGCGGCGCTAGTACCGCTTTTCGCGAACCAGGCCTCCGCCGTCGCCGGCTTGTCGCAGCGGACGCAGTTGCCGCCGGGTGAGCCTCCCTGCGACGGCATGTTGCGAATCGTCGCCTGCGTCTCGGTCTTGATCTGCGCCTCGCACTCGGCGGTGCCGCACCACGGCGCGATCACGAACCCCGGACGGCCGTCCATGATCTCCTTGAACTCCGCATAGGTGGAGACGCGCTGCGTGTGCTCCTCGCGAAACGTGATCGCGCGGTCGAACAGGTTTTTCTGGATCTCGTCGAGCAGCGAGCGGAGCGCCGCCGGCAGCCCCTCGATCGGCAGGCTCTGCTTCTCGCGGGTGTCGCGGCGCGCGACCAGCACCGCCGACTTCTCGATGTCCTTCGGGCCAATCTCGACGCGCAGCGGCACGCCGCGCATCTCCCACTCCGCGAACTTCCAGCCGGGCCGCTCCTCGCGCTCGTCGAGCGTCACGCGGATGCCGGCCGCGCGCAGCTGCGACTGGATGTTCAGCGCCGTCGGCAGCACGGTTTCGCGCCAGTTGTCGCGGCCGATCGGCACGATCACCACCTGATACGGCGCGACCGCCGGCGGCAGCACGAGGCCGCTGTCGTCGCCGTGCACCATGATCGCGCCGCCCACCAGCCTCGTCGTCACGCCCCATGACGTGCCCCAGACGTGCTCGACGGTCTTGTCGCGCGACTGGAAGGTGATGTCGAACGCCTTGGCAAAATTCTGCCCGAGGTTGTGCGACGTGCCCGCCTGCAGCGCCCGGCCGTCGCCCATCAGCGCCTCGATCGAATAGGTGCGCAGCGCGCCGGCGAATTTCTCGCTCTCCGTCTTGCGTCCCTTCACCACCGGCATCGCCAGCACCGATTCGCACACGTCGGCGTAGAGATCGAGAATCATCAGCGTCTCGTCTTCTGCTTCCTTCTCCGTTTCGTGCGCCGTGTGCCCTTCCTGCCAGAGGAACTCGGTCGTCCGCAGGAACGGATACGTCTTCTTTTCCCAGCGCACGACGTTCGCCCACTGGTTGATCAGGATCGGCAGGTCGCGCCACGACTGCACCCACTTCGCGTACATCGTGCCGATGATCGCCTCCGACGTCGGGCGGACGACGAGCTTCTCTTCGAGCTCTTCGCCGCCGGCGTGCGTGACGTAGGCAACCTGCGGCGAAAAGCCCTCGACATGCTCCGCTTCCTTGGTCAGCAGACTGTTCGGGATGAAGAGCGGGAAGTATGCGTTGACGTGGCCGCTCGCCTTGATGCGGGAGTCGAGCGCCTGCTGGATCAGTTCCCAGATGGCGTAGCCGTACGGCCGGATGACCATGCAGCCCTTGACCGGCGAGTAGTCAGCCAGCTCCGCTTTGCGGACGACGTCCAGGTACCAGGCCGAAAAATCTTTCGAGCGCGGCGTAATTTCAGTGACGAACGAGTCTTTCTCGGGCTTCTTCGACATCAGTCTGCTTTCAGCACGTCAAATCGAACACACACAAAGGACGCAGAGGGCACAACGGGCACAAAGGATCTATTTTACTGTCGAACATCGACGAGGTGGACTCTCCAGCGCGCGTCGTCCCGTTCGGGGAAGTCGGCGCGGAAGTGGCCGCCCCGGCTCTCCTCGCGGCGCAGCGCGGCCCGGGCAATCAGCCGCGCGACGGTCAGGAGGTTGCGGTCGCGCCACCCGTCGGCGGTCGAAGGCGAGGTCGAAACGGCCGCGCGCTCCAGCGCGTCGACCGCGGCCGCGAGTCCCTCGCGCGTGCGGAAGAGACCGACCGAACGCCACATCAGCTCCCTGACGCTCGTCATGGCTGATGGCGGATGGCTGATGGCGATGGTCGATGGCGCACCATCGTCCATGGCCATGCGCCATGAGCCCTCAGCCATGACGCGGTCTGGTTTCAACGCGGCGCCTCGCGGCGCTTCCTGCATCGCGAGCGCGGCGCGCGCGCCGAAAACCAGCCCCTCGAGCAGCGAGTTGCTGGCGAGGCGATTGGCGCCGTGCAGGCCCGTGCAGGCGGCTTCGCCGGCGGCGTACAGGCCCGGCACCGAGGTGCGCCCCCACTCGTCGGTGTCGACCCCGCCCATGATGTAGTGCGCCGCGGGCCCGACCGGAATCGGATCGCGGGCGAGATCGAGCCCGATCTGCGCGCACATCGCGGCGATCGTCGGGAAGCGCTGCAGCACGAACGCCGGGTCGAGGTGAGCGAGGGTCAGGAACACCTGCCCCGTTCGACGCATCGGCCTCGCGCACGATGCTTCGAGCGACGACGTCGCGCGGCGCCAGGTCGCCGTCCGGGTGATAGCGCGGCATGAACGCCTCGCCGCGCGCGTTGACCAGCCGCGCGCCTTCGCCGCGCAGCGCCTCGGAGATGAGGAACCGCGGCGCACCCGCCCGGTTCAGCGCGGTCGGGTGGAACTGCACGAACTCGAGATCGGCAACCCGAGCGCCGGCGTCGAACCCGAGCGCGATGCCGTCGCCGGTGGCGACCGCCGGGGTTGGTGGTCTCGCTGAACACCTGGCCGGCACCGCCGGTGGCCAGCAGTGTGGCGCGGGCGCGCACCTCATGGCCGCGCCCGTCGGCGTCGAAGTAGCGCACGCCGCACGCGAGGCCGGCATCGACGATGACCTCGGTGACGAGCGCGTGATCGATGGTGTCGACCGACGTCAGCGCGCGGACGCGATCCCAGAGCACGCGGCCGATCTCGCGGCCGGTCGCGTCGCCTGCATGCAGGACGCGGCGGACGCTGTGCGCGGCCTCGCGGCCGAGCGCCAGCCGCCCTCGCGCGTCGAGGTCGAACTTCGCGCCCCACTCGATCAGCTCACGGACGTAGGCCGGACCGTTCTCGACCAGCACGCGGACCGCCTCTTCGTCGCAGAGGCCGTCGCCGGCGCGGATCGTATCCGACGCGTGCAGCGCGGGGCTGTCGTCGTCGCCCATCGCCGCGGCGATGCCGCCCTGCGCGTAGCCGGTGTTGCTTTCGGCGGGTGCCGCCTTGGTGAGGACGAGGACGCGGCCCGCGGCGCAAGGCCAATGGCCGCCCGCAGGCCGGCGACACCGCCGCCGACGATCACGAAATCCACTGCCTGCGTCTCGCGCACCCGAATGCTATCCTAGCCCATCCTCCTCTGATGGCTGCCGTCCCCGTTCGCATCGACGTCCCGACACCCTCGCGCGCGTACTCGGTGACGATCGGCGACGGCACGATCGACCGAGATCGGGCGCGACGCTCGACGAACTGCGCGCGCCGGCCCGCCGCTTCGTCGTCTCGAGCCCGCTGGTGTGGCGCCTGCACGGCGCGCAGATGGCGCGGGTTGTCGGCGGCACCGAGCCGATCCTGGTGCCCGACGGCGAGCGCTACAAGCAGCTGGCCACCGTGTCGCGCATCTACGACGCGCTCGTGCGCGTCAACGCCGATCGCGCCTCGACGGTGATCACGTTCGGCGGCGGCGTCATCGGCGACATGGCCGGCTTCGCCGCGGCCACCTACCTGCGCGGCATCGCGCTCGTGCACGTGCCGACGACCCTGCTGGCGCAGGTGGACAGCGCCATCGGCGGCAAGGTCGGCGTCAACCACCCGCTCGGCAAGAACCTGATCGGATCGTTCTACCAGCCGCACGCGGTGCTGATCGATCCGCTGGTGCTCGCCACGCTGCCGCGGCGCGAGTTCCGCGCCGGGCTCTACGAGGTGATCAAGTACGGGATGACGTCGAGCCGGCCGCTCTTCGATCGCGTCGCCGGCGAGCGCAAGCCGATCTTCGCCCGCGCGCCAGAGGCGCTGACCGCGATCATCGCCGAGTCGTGCCGGATCAAGGCGCTCGGTGGTCGCCGACGACGAGCGCGAGGCCGGGCCGCGCCGGATCCTGAACTTCGGCCACACCGCCGGGCACGCCATCGAAGCCGTCACCAAATACCGCCGGTTCCGCCACGGCGAAGCGGTCGGCTACGGGATGCTCGTCGCCGCGGAGCTCGCGCGGGCGCGCGGCGCGCTCGCCGATCGCGACCGGCAGGCGCTCGCCGACGTCGTCGCCAGCCTCGGCCCGCTGCCGCCGATCAACGATCTCTCGGCAACGCAGATGCTCGAGGCGATGCAGCACGACAAGAAAGTGGTCGCCGGCAGGCTGCACTTCGTGCTGCCGACCGCGATCGGCGCGACGACGATTGTCGATGATGTGACCGAGAAGGAACTGCGGGCGGCGCTGAAGCAGGTCGGCTTCGCGAAATGATTCGCGGCCGCCAGCCTCGGTGGTCTGCGGCTACTCGAATCCGTAGTCTCTGAGCTTCGAGGTGAACGCCTTGAAGCTCACCTGAAGCACCTCGGCGGCGCGGCCGCGGTTGCCGCCGGCGTCTTTCAGCGCCTGCTCGATCTTGCGCCGCTCCACTTCGGCGACCGTCCGCCGCGTCGCCTCGCCCAGCGTCCCTGACAGGTCGATCTTCGACCACGGCCCGCCGTCTTCTTCGGGCGGCGCCGCCAGCGGTCCACGGAACGACAGGTTCAGGTGCCGCGGCTGGATCGTGTCACCTTCGGTGAGAATCGCGGCGCGCTCGATGCAGTTCTGCAGCTCGCGCACGTTGCCCGGCCAGGCGTAGGTGCGCAGATCCTGCTCGGCGGATGGCGACAGCACCAGGGGCCGCTTTCCGAGGTCGCGGCAGAAGCGATCGATGAAGAAGCGCGCCAGGGTCGGGATGTCCTCCGGCCGATCGCGCAGCGGCGGGATGAGGATCGGGAACACCGACAGGCGGAAATACAAGTCCTCGCGATACTGCCGCGCCGCCACCGCCGCCTTCAGGTTGCGGTTGGTCGCGGCCACCACGCGCACGTCGACGCGCAACGGCACCGTGCCACCGACGCGCTCGAAGGTCTTCTCCTCGAGCGCGCGCAGGATCTTCGCCTGCAGCGCCAGCGGCATGTCGCCGATCTCGTCGAGGAACAGCGTGCCGCGATGCGCGAGCTCGAACTTGCCGGACTTGCGCTGCGCGGCGCCGGTGAACGCGCCCTTCTCGTGGCCGAAGAGCTCGGTTTCGAGCAGCGTCTCGGGAATCGCGGCGCAGTTGATCGCGACAAACGGGCCGTCGTTGCGCTCGCTGAGCGCGTGCAGCGCGCGCGCGAAGAGCTCCTTGCCGGTGCCGCTCTCCCCTTCGAGCAGCACGGTCGCGTCGGTAGCCGCCGCGCGGTGCAGCGCCACCGACACCTGTTTCAGCTTCGGATCGTCGCCGACAATCTGCGGCGCGCCGCGCCGCTGCGCCAGCTCTTCGCGCAGGATCAGGTTCTCCGTCGCCAGCCGCCGTTGCGCGAGCGCGCGCTCCACCATCAACAGCAGGTGCTCGGGATCGACCGGCTTGGCGAGGAAGTCGAGGGCGCCCTCTTTCATCGCCGCGACCGCATCCTGGATGCTGCCGTACGCGGTCATCACGATGACCGGCAGCTCCGGATCCGATTCCTTCGACGCGCGCAACACGCCGAAGCCGTCGCCCTCGGTCAGCCGCAGATCGGACAGCACGATCGCCGGATGGCTCGCGGCCAGCGCCGCTTCGGCCTCGGGCTGATCGCGCGCTTCGACGACGCGATGCCCCTGCGCCTCGAGCGCGTGGCGCAGCATCGTCCGCAGCGAATCTTTGTCTTCGACGATGAGAATCGGGGGATCGGCAGACTGGCGGGCGCGAGCGCTCATCTCTCGACGGTCCTCGGGGTAACCCTACGAGGTTCGAGAGGTCATCTGAGCCAGCCGGGAGGGACTCCTGCCCGGCGCGCTTCCTCTTCGAGATCGGCGATGCCCTTCTTGGTGTCTTCCACGCTCTTCTTCAACCGGTCCATCTCCGCCATCGCCTTCTGGCGGTCGCGCTCGATCCCGGCGCGCTGAATTGGATCGTCGCGGTTGACGAAGTCGGTCGAGAGGGCGTTGACCCGCGTCTGGATCGCCTCCACGTAGGTCTGCTCGCGCTCGAGTTTTTCCTGCAGGGTCTTGAGGCGCTTCGCCCAGTACGCCTGGTCCTTGGCCTGTCCGGCGGGCTTGTCCTTGCGAGGCGTCGCCATCCTTGGGTGCGCTGTCGGCTGCCTGGGGCGCGGCGCCAGCGTCCGCGGCAGGGGCCGGGACGGAAGCGGCCGGCGTGCCGCCGGGCACAGCGGTCAAATCCTTGTTCGTGTAGACCTTGGCCGGCTCCGGCACACCCTTGCGCCGTTCTTCCTCTTTTTTCGCGAGCTCAGCCAGCGACTGCGCCCGCAGCGGTACGGAGCTCACCGCTACGGCCAGGCCGAGCGCAAAAAAGACCAGGGAACGAGCGTGCATGGATGCCATTCGTTAGAGTATCGGCCGGAACTCGATCGTACGTGAGCCCATCAGCACGGTCAAGGCTGCGGGGCGCCGCTGCGCGCTGATGCCAGCGTCTTGACGTGCTCCTTCAGTTTCTCGACGTCCGGGGCGGTCGGCGCCAGCCGGATATACGCCTCGTATTCGCGAACGGCTTCCGCGGCGCGGCCGACCTGCTCGAGGCTCATCGCCAGCGACAGATGGAAGCTCGCTTCGCCGGGCGCGAGGGCGATCGCCCGTCGATATTCGGGAATGGCGGCCGCGGCATCGCCCTTCTTGTGCAGGGCGGTCCCGAGGTTGTACAGCGTCGTGTAGTCGTCGGGACCGAGCCGCGCCGCCTCGCGATATTCGGCAATCGCGCGGTCCCACTGGCCCGTGGAACCGAGCGCCTGCGCGAGGTTGAAATGGAACGGCGCCCTCGTCGGCGTCAGCGCAATCGCCCGTTCGAACCGCGGGATCGCCTCTTTGACCTTCTCGAGGCGAACCAGCGTCTGCGCCAGGTTGTTGAGCGCGTCGGCGTCTTCCGGATTGCGGGCGATCGCCTGCTCGTACGCCTTGCGCGCGCCCTCGAAATCGCCGGCGTTGTAGGCCGCGGAACCGGCGCGATGCGATTCGAGCGAGGTCTCGTGCGGCGGGTCTGACGCGCTCGGCGGTGGAACAGGCGGCGGCAGCGGCGCCGGCGTCGCGGCAGGCGTCTCGGCCACGTCGGCCGGTGCCGGCGTCGGCTCCGGCGCCGCGCTCCGGGGCGCAGTCTGCATGCTCAGAGGCTTGGCGACATCCGCGTCGGGCGCCGGCTGCGACTGGTAGATGTAGAACCCGAGGCCGATGACGACGACCGTGACGACGCCCATCAGCGCCATCATGCCGGCCTGCGACAACTGAAGAGATTCCCAGATAGGGATCCGGGCCGGCGTCCCTTCGACGGGCAACGCCTCGCCGCAGCGCAGGCAGTATTCGCGGCCTGCTTTGATCTGCGTGCCGCAGGACGGGCAGACGATAAACCCCGACACTTATCTCACCTCACGCCACGACAAGATACGCACGCGCGCCTGAACCACTTCTGTATTGTAGCCTTCCGGCTCGTCCTTGATCGCGGCCGTCGGCACGGTTCCGTGGTCGAGTTGCGGGTCGTCCGGCCCGGGCCCGGTGCGCTCGCTCGAGTCGAGCAATGACGAGCCAGCATGCGCAATCGTCGCCTCGACAATCTTGTGCACGCCGCGCGGCCCGAACGCCTCCGCGCGCAAGGCGAGGACGCCGCTTCCAGGATTGCAGCTCGGCGCCGGCGGATCGCCCGTGAGAACCGGAACGGCCCCGCCGCACGGGACGGCGCCATCGCTCGCCGGATCGTGATCGTTTTCGGCCGGATCGTCGGCAACCATCACGGCGACGTAGTACGGCGAGTTGATGGAACCGCTGGTGAGGGCGGCGAGATGGCCGTAGCTGTACAGCAACCAGCGCGGGTTGTTCAGCGCCCACGGCCGGCGGGACGTTGCCTGGTTCATATCGGCCGTCGTGCAGCTGTCAGGCGTCCCGCAATTCGCCAGGTTGAGCAGTTGCGCGAGATCGATCGTCGAGCCGTCGGCCAGCGTGCGGCTGCCATCGGGCGCGCCGTCGACGAATGCCGACCGCGCGGCGCCCGCCAGCACCAGATTCCAATCCGCGGCCGCCTGCAGGTCGTCGATCGCCCGCTCGAGCGCCGCATCGGCCGCGTAGGTGCCTTCGAGGCCGTCGCGGAAGCTGGCGGCGATGATCGTTTCTGAAGACGTTGCCAGGATGAGCGCGGCGCCGAGCGCCGTCATCAGCAGCGTCGCCATCATCGCGACCAGGATCGCGGATCCCGTTCGCCGCGAATGCCGGCGCGACTGGTGGCCGATCGGCTGAACGAGGACCAGATCGCGGAGCGCGCCGGATGGCAAGGCGCGACGACCGAGCATACAATTTGAGAGCCGCGCACGGATGCCCCGCGCGAGGTGGTCCTTGATCAGCCTCACGTCCGAGGTTGAGATTGCGCGGCGACACATCGAAATGAATCTCCTGATCGGGCAGCCACTTCGCGCCGCCCTGCGACGTGCCGGGGTGAGCGAAGAGCGCCCCCGCTGGTCCTCTGAGCGCCGCGGCGGCGCTCTGCACGCGAACGGTGACGCCGATGCGCCGGATGCGCAGCAGATCCGCGTCCCACCGGTTCGAATTGCCATCGTCCGGGCAGAACGGGCCGCCGGTGAGCTCCGCCTCGGTCAATTCCACCAGACGCTGACTGCCGTCGCCGAGAGCCGGCAGCAGAGGCGCTGGCGGCGTCGCCGCGCTGAAGATGCAGCTCGCGACGCCAGCCGCGACTGGCTTCGGCCCATAGGTCGTTGCCGGCTCCGCCGTGTCGCCAATCGGGCGCAGCAGGACGGGCGGCTGCCCTTCTCCGTAGTACTCGAACCGCAGCGCGACGACATGATCCACAACCGGTACGTCAGCGTTGCTGGTGCCGTCGTAGTGCATCAACTGGTAGCTGCCGCTCGAATCGTCGCTTTTCAGGTAGTAGGTATGGTTCTCCGCCTCGACGATCTGGCTGCCTGTCGCAAATGTGCTGCTCGCGCCGCCGGGCTTCTTCGCGGCCAGCGTCGCTTCGCCGGCGGAGACAGCCGTCACCGTGAACAGGTTGTAGCTGCCCGCCGCGTCATAGACGAGCACGGTCTGATCCCTGGCGAACCCACATCGCGTCGCCTCGGAGTCCGATCCGGGATCGAGCGGACACCCGGTCTCCGCGCCGGTCGAGAATTTCGCGGTCGCGCCGATGAGCGGTTCGGTGAGCGTCGACTGCGCCGGCGTCGACGGCACATAGATCAGCGTGATGCGATCGGTGGCGAATGCGCCCGGCGGATCGTCGTGCGCGGCTCCCTGCCGGAACGGCAGGACGGCCGGGAAAAAGTAGACGAGCGATCCAGGATGCGGGCCCTGGTAGGCGCCCGCGCCCGCCATCGTCAGATCCTTCACGAGCAGGTCGGCGGCGACGCGGAGCCGCTGCTGCATGTCAGCGGCTTCGGGCTCGACCGCGAACGCGCCGTGAGCCGGATGCATCACGGTGAAGGCGGCCGCCGTCACCGCGAGCATCAGCGCGGTCGAGATCAACGCTTCGAGCAGCGAAAAGCCGCGTTCGCGTTCCAGCATCACGACGCCTTCCGGGTCCTGACGCTCACGAGCCGCGCCTCGTCCGGGACGCGGACTCCGGTCGCGCCCGTATCGGGCGACGCGCGCCCACCGGCGCGGCTCACGAGAACCTGCAGCACCAGCGCGTTCGAAGGGTTCGCAGGAAGCGGCTCGATCGACCACCGGCGGATGTAGGCGGTTCCACGAGGCGGCGTCGTGCCGCCGCCGATCACGCGGCCAAAGCGGTCGACGAAATCGCAATAGCCCTCGGCATTGGTTCCGAGCGCATCGGGAGGCGACGGCGTCAGCCCCTTGCCACCCGGCGCCGCAGCCGACACATCCGCGACGTTCGTCGACGTATCCGCGACGGGAAGCCCCAACAGGTCGAATCCCCAGCTCAGGCCGCGAAGCTGCTCCATCTTCTGCTGTGCGAGCAGCGCCGCATAGGTCGTCGTCCTCGCCCCGGCGTTGGCGCGCGTCGCGACGACGAGCAGCTGTGCGAGCCCCGCGAGCGTGACCGTGAGGATCGAGGCGGCGACCAGCGTTTCGAGCAGCGAAAAGCCGCGCTCACATGGCCGTGTCGTTTTCATTCGCGGTCGGAAAGTGCAATCCGCGCTCCACGTCGCGCGCCGGCCGCGAGCGCTGAAATCTCTCGGGAATTGAGCGGATCGTCGTTCGCCGTTGAAGAAAGCGCCGCAGAAACTGCGATGAGTACAAGCCCCGAGGCCGGCAGTTTGTTCAACGCCTCCGTTTTACGCGCGGGATGAATTCAGACGGTCGTCGGCAGCGTAATCTGCAGGCTCGCGCCGCCTTCCGGCGACGTGCCGACGACGATCCGGCCGTTGTGGGAGACGATGATCTTCTGCACCAGCGCGAGGCCAAGGCCAGTGCCGTTGCGCTTGTTCATCGTGAAGAAGGGGCGGAACACGCGCTCGCGCAGCGCCGGCGCGATGCCGGGCCCGTTGTCGTTGACCGCGATCCGCGACTGCTTCGAGACCTGATCGAGCTCGGCCTCGATCGCGATGCGCGGCGGTTTGGCCGCGCCGGCGCAGGCCTCGAGCGCGTTTCGCAGGAGGTTGCTGAACGCCTGCCGCAGCAGCACTTCGTCGCCGGCGATGACCCCGAACTCGCCGTTCAACGCCACGTCGCCACCGAGCGCGCGCGCGTCGTCGCGGATCTCCTCGGCCGCGCGCTCGCACACGGCGCCGAGATCGACGTCGGTGAGCGTCATCTGCGCCGGCCGCGCGAAGTTGAGGAAGTTGGTCACCACTTCGCTGAGTGCCTGGGTCTCGTCGCGGATGCCCTCGACATACTTGCGGTACTGCTCCGGCAGCGCCTTGAGGTCGAAGAGCTTGCTGTAGCCCTGGATCGTCGCGAGACCGTTTCGAAACTCGTGCGCGATGCCGGCCGTCAGCTCGCCGACCACTGCGAGGCTTTCCTTCAGGCGGAGCTGTTCTTCGAGCTCCTTCACCGCCGTCAGGTCGGTGAAGAGGCAGATCGCGCCGTGCAACTGCCCGTCTTCGTCGGTCAGCGGCGACACCGTGACGCCCAGATGCGTCAGCGACAGGCCGGCATCGAGGTCCTCGGGCAGCGCGACCGGCCTGCGGACGATCGCCATGCCGGTCTTGAGGCATTCGTCGACGACGTCCAGCAGCGGCTGCTCGTGCGCCGTCCGGCGATAGTCGGCGGGGGCGAGCGATTCGGGAATGTTCAGCATCCGGCGGCCGGCAGGATTGAGGATCCGGAACTCGCCGTTGAGGCCGACGACGAGCAGCCCCGCGGTCAGGCTCGAGATGATTTCGCCGCTGAGGCGCTCCGACGCGTCCGCGCGCGCCGCGGTCGCCCGCTGCTGCGCTTTCAACCGCGCGACCGCTTCCTCGAGCGCGGTCGACATCAACGCGTCTGCATGTTCGACGCGGCCGCCTCGTTTTGCGTCGCGGGCCGCGGCCATGAAGCGCAGCACGGCAAAAGCGACCACGGCGACGAGCGCGGCCATGATCCCGGTCAGGAGAAGCAGCGTGTAGCCAGCTGGCGTCATCGTTACCGCGAAGGTTGGGCGTCGAAGTGATAGTAAGCGGCGATCTGCTCGATCTGCTCGCGAATCGCCTGCTGGTTGGCCAGGCGCTCGGCCGCCGTGATCGGCCGGCGCGCCTCGTGCAAGACCCCGCCGTGCAGATTGAACGCGTAGTCCCGCGAGTTCACCGAATCCACCACGTAAAGGAGCTCGCCGTTCCGCTGCAGCAGACCGTACACCGGGCCGTAGCTGGAGGCGAGTAGAAACATGCCGCGGCGCCGGGCCGCGAGCGGGGCCGCGGTCCGAGGATAGAACAGCGGCATGCCGACGACCGGACCTCGCAGCGTAACTTCGTTGCCGAGCAGGCGATACAGCGACGGCGTGATGTCTGTCGTGAAGCTGACCGCGTCGACGTCGGCGCTCCAGTCGCGCGCCAGCCGCGGCGGGATGCGTACGATCAGCGGCACGCGGAAGATCTCCGGGAACCCGGCAAAGCCGTGTCCCCAGCGCCCGCCTTCCCCGAGCGAGTCGCCGTGATCAGACGTGACGATGATGACGCTGTCGTCGTAGAGGCCGCGCTGCTTCAAGCGGCTGACGAACTCACCGAAACACTGGTCGAACTGCCTGACGCGCGCCGCCAGCGGCGCGTAGAAGCCAGGATGCGGCTCATTGAGGATCGGATGCCCCTGAACGTAGGCCAGGTGCAGGTTCTGTGGCAGGGAGTAGGCGAACACCGGACCGTCGATTGGCGAATCCAGGACGCGCGTCAGATCGGCCAGCACCTGGCAGCCGTCGTCGCGCGCCGTCCAGCTCACCGCGCCGAGCTCGACGAAACCGGGCGGCCGCTCGAGCAGCTGAATCATCAGCGAGTCGAGACTGGCCATGACGCGGTAGCCGCTGCCGCGGAGCAGCGTCAACAGCGCGTTCATCGGCGCGAACGGCATCACGTATTGGCGATGCGGGAGCATCGCGCCGCTCCAGATCGAGGGCACGGCGAGGCCCGTGCCCGCGTAGCGGGTGAAGGCGCGGCGGAAAACGAAGCTCTCCCTGAGCGAGCTGGTCGATCTGCGGCGTGAAGTTCACCGCCGGGTTGTACGGCGACAGGTAGTCGGCCCGAAGGCTATCGAGCACGAAGAGAAAGATGTGCGGTGAAACCGGCGGCCTGGCGACGTGCGGCGTGAACTCGATCGGCCGCGGCGCAATCGAGACCGAGGGGACGACGTTCGAGTTGGCGATCAGGAACTCGTAGTACGCGTCCGGGGTGCGCGGCCGGTCGGCCAGCGCGTCGTCGAGGGTGCGGAATGACGGGTCGAGCGAGGCATAACGCTCGAGCCGGCTGAGGCGACGGATGCGATCCGGCGCCGTCTCACTGCCCTCGAAGGCACGCGCGATCTCCAGGCTGGCGATGACCACCAGCGACCACGCGATCGCGGAGGCAAGCGGCGGCCGCCGCGCTCCGGAAACCAGCGTCAGGATCAGCGCCCAGGCGACGAACCAGACCGCGAGCACACCGCCCTTCTGCTGCAGGAATCCCCAGTCCATTTGTTCGGTTGCTGTGAGCGCCACGTAGGCGACGCACGGCAGGAGCGCAAGCATGGCGATCCTCCAGCCGCGCGCCCGAAACGGCACTGCGGGCCGCACGAACACATCGATTCCCGACGGTGCGGCCGCCCCGGCCGCCTCGAGCCGCAGTGCAATTCCCGACCAGCCCGCCGCCATGGCGAGCGCGAAAGCGGCGGCCACCGCGGCCGTCGCTGGCCCGCCAGCGCCGATCGCCGGCAGGACCAGGCGGCGCATCAGCGCGTAGATCCAGACGGCAAGAATGAGCAGCGCGAGCAGATATTCCGTCTGGCGCCGTGCGCGCCGGTGCCGGGCGATCGACGCGGCGGACACGAAAAGCCAGCTCACAGCCGTGAAGAGCGCGAGGTGCAGCAGCAGGCTTCGCGCAGTACCCGCCCATGAGAATCCCGCCTGCCCGATCTGCACCTGGCGGACGGCGGCCAGGCCGGTATAGGCCAGCCAGACATACAGCGCCGTCAACGCCCCGGCGGCGAAGAGGCGGGTAAATATGGGATCTGACTCGACAGCCGCCGGTGGCTCGTCGGGCGTTCGCGGAAACACCACGCGCCACAGGGCGAGGTGATCGATCGCGGCGAGCCACAACGGCGGAGCGAGCGCGATCGCCGCGACCGCCAGGCTCCATCCATTCGCTCCGAGCGACGCGAGGACCGGGCGGATGAAGAGCCCGAGCGCCACGACGCCCCAGACCGCGATGTACCAAGGGCGACCGCGCGCGTCGCCGGACGCTCGACGTCCGCGAGCAGCGTCAGGAGTGTGACCGACAGTACCCCGAGGAAGAGCCCGCCGTAGAAGGTGACGCTCCAGCCGAGCCACGGAATCAGATTCGGCCGGATGAACTGATTGTAGGCAAATGGACTGAAGGCCAGGATCCCGTAGAACGCGGTGGCGGCGAAGAACACGAGCGTCAGGGCGCGGATCGCCGCCACGCCGTTCGCATTCACCCTCATGGCAAGGCCGACGCGTCCTTCAGGAGCGCGGCGATGCGCGGATTGCCGGGATCGATCGCCGCCGCCTGCTGAAGCGCAGACAACGCGGCCCGGCGATCGCCCAGCTCGATCTGTGCGACCGCGGCGTCCGCGAGCAACTCGGGCTCCTCGCCGTCGAACGCGAGACAGCGGTCGACGATCGCGACAACCTGCGAGGGCTGCTGCAGTTCCCGGTACAAGTCCGACAACCGCGTGCACACGGCCGTCGTCGGCGCGAGCAGCTGGAGGTACGCCTCCCAGGCAGCCGCCTCGTCCGAAGGGCGGTGCAGGCCGTCGTACACGCGCGCCAGCTGCCAGAGCACCCGGGGCTCGCGCGGAAATCGATCCCGCATTTCAGCCGCCAGCGGCAACGCCTCGCTGAAACGCCCGGCGGCGACGAGCCGCTCGACGCGGCGCAGGTCAGGCGCCAGCCGGTCCGGCGCGATCCTCCAGCTCGGTAGGCCCAGCAACTCGAGTCCGAACGCCGCAACCATGGCGACGGCCACGACCGACAAACGTGTCACAGCAGGCCCATGTACCAGGTGATGATTGACGGCCCCACGGTCGCCGCCGCCGCGGCGCCGAGTGCGAGGAAGGTCCCGAACGGCAGTGCGTACTTCATGCCGCCGCGCTTGGTGACGATGAAGAACAGGCCGATGAACGTGCCGCTGAACGAGGCGAGCATCAGCGTCAACAGCGTGAGCTGCCAGCCGAGGAACGCGCCGACCATCGCCAGCATCTTCACGTCGCCCATGCCGAGGCCCTCTTCGTGGCGAACCCGATAGTAGGCTTCGGCCATCCCCCACAGCACGCCGCCGCCGACGAGGATGCCGATGAGCGATGACAGCCAGCCCGGCTCGGTGAACAAGCTGAAGATGAAGCCGATGACGATGCCGGGAAGCGTGATCGCGTTCGGCAGCAGCTGATGCTCGAGATCGATCGCGAAGAGGACAATGAGCGCGCAGCCGAAAATCAGCCGCGAGAACAGCAGCGGGCCGGGGCCGTAGATACCAGCACGCAAGCGCGAACATCACGCCGGTCAGCGCTTCGATCAGCGGATATCGCATGCTGATCGGCCCGCCGCAGGTGCGGCAGCGGCCGCGCAGCGCGAGCCAGCTGAGCGACCGGGATGTTCTCGTACCACGACAGCTCGCGCGAGCAGTGCGGGCACGCCGACGCCGGCCACACCACCGACTTGCCGAGCGGCAGCCGATAGATGACCACGTTCAGGAAGCTGCCGACGACGGCGCCGAACGCGCGCGAAGACGATCAGCGCGATCGGCAGCGGCAGGTCCGCGATCATGCCGGTGGCCGCGCGTCGCTCGTGCTGGCTCGTCCGGCAGCGGGCACGAGCGTGGACGCATTCGACAGCCGCACGCGTCCTTCCGAGGTCAGCTCGTACGGCGTCACCGGTCGGATCGATCGGGATGCCGCGCAGCACGCCGGCCCGCGCCAGCGCCGTCCACTCGGTCGGCCGCGTGCCCGTGCGCCGCGCGTAAGTCGTCGACGGCGCGCTGCAGCGCGTCGATCTCGTCGAGGGCGCGGAACTGCAGCAGCCGGCGCTCGGCGTCCTTGCGCTGCCAGTCGATCTCCGCCGACTGGCGGATCGCCTGCCACATCAGCCGCGACGACTGCCGATCGCCGCCCTTCGCCAGCGTCGTCGCCGCCAGCGAGCGCAGCCACCACGGCGCGCCCGGCACGTCGCGGCACGGTTGAACGCGTCGGCGGCGGCGCGGTAGTCGTGGTCGTACCAGTAGTGGACGAAGCCGATGTCCTGCATGTATTCCCACTTGCCGGGCCGCTCGCGCAGTCCCTTCTCGAGCAGCGTGATTGCCAGATCGGGACGGGCGGCGCCGTTCGGGTACGGCTCCGGAGGAAGATCGAGCCGAATCGGTAGGCGATGTTGAAGTGGCGGATCGAGCGAGGTCGTCAGGTCGAGCAGCGGATACAGCAGCTCGTATCGAATCGCCGGTATTGCGTCGGCCCCTGCGCGCAGCTTGTGGCCGCCGTAATACTGAATCGCGCGGATCCAGTAGACGTCGGCGGCGAGCGGTGCATACGCACCAGCAAGCCGGCGCAGGACCGATCCCGACTGCACGTAGAGGATCTGCGGGTTTTCCTCCCGCGGCGGATACCGCGCCTCGCGCGCCGCCTGGATCTGCACGGCGCCGCCCAGCAGCACGGCGGCGACGAGCGCCACACCACCGATCGAGGTGAAGGTTTTCGCGTCCATCACTTGAAATCACGCCGCGAGAAGATGAAGGACGAGATGAGCAGCAGCATCGCGATGTAGAGCAGCGGCGTAGGCGATCGCCAGCGCGACATAGCCGGCGGCAACCGGCTGCCCGTGGACGACGTCGGCCTTGATGTCGAACTGGGCGAGGTTCGGCAGCACCCAGTAGAGGCCGCGCGCCAGCCGCGCCGCGAGCGGCGAGTCGACGACCTGCTGGAAATTCCGCAGGTCGGCGCTGAAGTGGCCGACGACATAGAGGCCGAACGTCAGGGCGGCCGACAGCATCGGCGTCGAGAAGGTCGAGAAGAAGACGGCGATGGCGGTGACCAGCATCAGCTCGACCAGGATGAGGACGAGTGCCTTGAGGATCGCCGGATCGAGCGCCGGCGCGTCCCAGGACGCCACGATCACCGGGTCGGCTCCCCACGCCATGAAGGCGAGGACCGCGTAGAGCGCAGCCGCCATCATCGTGACGTTGACCGCCAGCGTCAGCGACGAGGCCGCAGTACTTGCCGAAGACGAGCTGCGAGCGCCGCACCGGTTTCGCGAGCAGCGAGTAGACGCTGCGCCGCTCGACTTCCTTCGAGACCAGGCCGATGCCGATGAAGACCGCGATGAACAGCCCGAACATCGACGTCGCCGCAAGGCCGAGGTCCTTGATGATCTTGACGTCCTGCCCCGCCGTCAGCTGGCCGAGCAGGTACGACGCGCCCATGAGCAGCACCGCGAACGCGACCAGGTTGTAGAGCACCTTGTCGCGGACCGACTCGCGGAAGACGTTGACGGCGATGGCCGCGGTGCTCCTCACCGGCGCGCTCCGGCCTTCTCGGCGCCGAGCCCGCGATCGGCCGCGACGAGCTCGGGGGTCGTCACCTGCTCGACGAAGAAATCCTCGAGCGTCTGGCGGATCGGGTTCAGCGAGACCAGGTGCGCGCCGGCCGCGGTGAGCTCGGCGAGCAGGCGCTCGGGCGGCGGTTCGAGCGGCAGGTCGAGCATGTAGCGGTCTTCGCCGAGGCGGACGCTGCGGCGCACGCGCGGGCCGAGCGCCGCAATCAGATCGTCGCGCACGCCGGCGACGACCATCTCCCAGCCGCTGGCCCGAAACGGGCGCATCTCGGTGAGGCGGCCGGACGCGACCAGCCGTCCCTTCGCAAGGATGGCGACGCGGCTGCACAGCGCTTCGGCGTCGCTCAAGACGTGCGAGCTGAAGAAGACGGTGCAGCCGCGATCGCGCAGCCGGAGGATCAGCGCGCGGACGTCGCGGCGCCCGAGCGGATCGAGACCCGACATCGGCTCGTCGAAGATCACCAGCTCGGGCTCGTTGATCAGCGCCTGCGCGATGCCGACGCGCTGCAGCATCCCTTTCGAGAACTTGCGCAGCTGCATCCGCCGCTCGGCGCTCGAGGCCGACCTCGTCGAGCAGCCGCGAGCCGCGCGCGGCGGCGTCACGCCGGGAGTAGCCGAACAGCTGGCCGAAATAGGTGAGCAGCTCCTCGGCGGTCAGGTGATCGTAGAAGTAGGGATTTTCCGGAAGGTATCCGAGACGATGCCGGACCGAGAGGTCACCGAGCGGTTTGCCGAGCATCTCGGCATCGGCCGGAGGTCGGGAAGACCAGCTGCATCAGCAGCTTCAGCGTCGTGGTCTTGCCGGCGCCGTTCGGGCCGAGGAATCCGAAGACTTCGCCTGCCTCGACCTCGAGCGACAGGCGATCGAGCGCCAGGTACGGCCGTTTCCGCCAGAAGCCGACAGCGTATGCCTTGGTCAGCTCGTGAGTGGCGATGGCGTGCACGTCTAGTCGTGTCCGCCGGCAGGCGGACTGAAGGTCATTTCGGCGACGCGCGCTGCAGCTCGATCGCGATCGCCTGATCGAAGTACTGCGCCGGCAGGCCGCCCTCGATCTTGACGCCGTTGATGAAGAAGGTCGGCGTCGAGCTGAATCTGGAGCTGCTTGCCGAGGGCGACGTCGCTCTTGACCAGCGCCAGCGTCGGCTGGTATCGCGTGTCGAAGTCGGCCACCTGGCCGATGTCCTTGGCCGCCTGCCTGACCGACGGCGAGCGTCATGGCGGGCTGGTGCGAATACAGCCACTCCTCCATCGCCTCGCGCTTGCCTGGCGGGACCAGGCGCACGGCCACCGCGGCGTCGCACGCTGCCGGGTGAATCGTCTGGCCGATGGTGTCGTTGCAGTCGCGGTTGAGCGGATAGTCCTTGGTGACCAGCTTCACGGCGCCGGGCTGCGCGGCCTCGTACTTCTGGAAGATCGGCTTGTAGAGCGTGTACGACTGGCCGCACGCCGGGCACTGGTAATCGTTGAACTTCACGACCAGCACCTTCGCGCCCTCGGTCGGGACGATGAGCGGCACGCGCGGCTGCGAGGCGTACCACCGCTCGAACTCCGACTTCTGCGTATCGGTCGGCTGGGCCGCGGGTGCCGCGGCCTGGCCGCTGGCAGCGGCCGTCTCGGTCGAAGCCTCGCGCGGGAAGAACGCCAGGGTCGTGGCGGCGCCGGCAAAGAACAGAACCGTCAGCGTCAGCGCCAGCGGGCTGGTCACGAAGAGACGGACGTCGCGCGACGCGCGGCGGGGCAATGTAGTCATGGGAAAGGAGGTGGCCGCGCCCGACACGAGGAACAGCCCGATGACGGCCGCATACGTGGTCAGGCAAAGCACGCAAACGGTCTTCAGCAGCACGAACGACGCGTAGCCGAGGTAGAGGATCACGGCCAGGGCCAGCGTCGACATCACGAAAAGGTAGCCGGGCACGTTCTCCCGCAGCTGCGGGCGCGCGCGCAGGCCGGCGGCCGAGAGCAGCGTCGCGGCGACGAAGAACAGCGTGCCGAAGATGGCGACCGGGATGCCGCGGAACGTGCCGAAGCGGCTCTGGTAAACCTGGGTGCAGCTCACCGTGGCGCTGACGTCGCAGAAGCTGCGGTACGTCGGGTCCGAGAGCATGTGGTAGTGGGTGTAGGCGGCGGCCGCTGAGGCGCCGAGGCCGACCAGCGAGCACAGGAGCGCGAGGAGAGCGGTGCGTCTGGTCATCGGTCGTACGAGTTGTAGCTGAGGCGCGGCGCGGCGTCAAGCCGGGCGGCGAAAAAGACAACGACGCGAGGAGCCGTGAGGCGCCTCGCGTCGTTGCGGTCGAAGCGTGCGTGTTACTGAACCGGGAGGGCCGTCGACGGAATCGGATCCGTGAAGGTCGTGCCGGTCGTGTCCTGGAAGATCGTGCTGCGGTGATCGGTCGCGAACGAGCGCTGGCCGGTCGAACCGATGTTGCTCGGGTGCGATTCCGCGAAGTAGGTCGGGACGCCCGGGGCCGCCGAACCGTTGCAGGTCACCGTGGTCGGGGTCGTCACCTGACCCGGATCCAGGTTCACGACGTAGCCGCTCTTGTTCGCGGGGTCGGTGCTCAGGTCGGGGCTGACGAAGCCCGAGGTGCTGCCCGTCGGCGGCTTCGCGAGGTCGGCGAGCGACTGGGCGTATCCGCCGCTGGCGCAGCTCGACGAGAACGACGACTGGGCGCTGTTGATGGCGCGCAGCGAACCGATGGCCGAGGCCTCGTTACCCGACATACGGGCGCGGAGCAGGCCGGGGACGGCGATCGCCGCGATGATGCCGATGATCGCGACCACGATCAGCAGCTCGATAAGCGTGAAACCCTTTTCGTTACGAATCTTCATCTGTCTCTCCTTTAAAAGTTCAGAACAAGCGACTGAGCAGCGGATGCGTCGTTCAATCGCGTGTGCCTATAGCTTGAGCAACGCGGATGCCAGCCGCCATGACCGCGGTTCTGTAGATACAAGTCGCTGTAAATAAACGGTTTACTAGATCAGACGTCCGGCGGGTGGACTGACAGATCGAGGCGTTTTGACAATTTTTGGCCATAGCGAGCTGACGTAAAGTGTCACTTCCCGTCAGTTCAAAGCGACGAGCAAGGAGAGGCTGCCGGAGGGTCATCGGAGGTTGTATTTCTTCACGTAGTAGCGGAACGAGCGGAAACTCATACCGAGCAGCTCGGCGGCCTTCACCTGGACGCCGCCGGCGCGTTTCAGCGCCTCCGCGATATAGCCACGCTCTATCTCTTGGACGTGCGCCTCGAGATCAAAGCCGGTGTCGGGTAGCCCCGACACCGGCGCAATGGCCGAGACGTGGTTCCGGGTCGACGCCTCGCCCCGGATGTTGGCCGGCAGGCTGTCCGGCAGCACCACCGGCGTGGCCTCGAGCGCAACCGCCCGTTCCAGGACGTTTTCGAGCTCGCGGATATTGCCCGGCCACTCGTGGTGGACCAGCAGGTCCATCGCCTCGTGCGAGATGCCGGTGATCTGCTTCTCCATCTGCTCGGTGTACTTCGCCATGAAGTGCTGGGCGAGCAGCGGGATGTCCTCGCGGCGCTCGCGCAGCGGCGGCAGCGAGATCGGGATGACGTTGATCCGGTAGATAGAGGTCTTCGCGGAACCGGCCCTCGGCAATCGCCTTGGCGAGATCCTGGTTGGTCGCGGCGATGACGCGGATGTCGGCCTGCAGCTCTTCGAGGCCGCCGACGCGCCGGAAGCGGCGCTCCTGCAGCACGCGCAGGAGCTTCACCTGCATCACCGGGCTCATCTCGCCGATCTCGTCGAGGAACACGGTGCCGCGCTCGGCCACCTCGAGCAGCCCCTTCTTGTTCGAGTCGGCGCCGGTGAACGAGCCGCGCATGTGGCCGAAGAGCTCCGACTCGAGCAGGTTCTCGGGCAGCGCGCCGCAGTTGAGCGACACCATCGGCTTCTCGCGGCGCAGCGAGTGGAAATGGACCGCCTGCGCGACCAGCCCCTTGCCGGTCCCCGACTCCCCGGTCAGCAGGATCGTGCTGTTGGTGCGCGCGATCGTCTCGATCATCTTGAAGACTTCGAGCATCGCCTCGCTGCGCCCGATGATGTTCGAGAACTGATGCGACAGGCCGAGCGTCCGCTTCAGGAGGACGTTCTCCTGTTTCAGCTGCCGGTTCTCGATCTTCTCGCGCACTTTCATCTTGAGCAGATCGATGTCGAACGGCTTGCTCAGGTAGTCGCAGGCGCCGAGCCGCATCGCTTCGACCGCGGTTTCAGTCGAGGCGAAGGCGGTGATCATGATGCCGAGGATGTCCTGGTCGATCTTCTTCGCCGCGCGCAGCACGTCGACGCCGCTCAGATCCGGCATCTTGATGTCGGAAATCAGGATATCGACCGGCTCGCGGCCGAGCAGATCGATCGCGGTGCGGCCGTTCTCGGCGAGCAGCACTTCGTAGCCCTCGCGGCGGAGCACGATCGCGAGCAGCTCGCGCATCGAGCGCTCGTCGTCGACCACCAGGATGCGCGGCGGCCGCCGTTCGGTTGTGGGTTCTGTCGGCTTCCAGAGCAGTGCGTCACGAGGTCACCGTGGCCCGCGCGGGCAGATGCACCGATACCGACGTGCCGGCGCCCGGCTGCGAGCTGACGCTGATTTCGCCGTTGTAGTCGGAGACGATGCGATGAACGATGGCGAGACCGAGGCCGCTGCCCTGCGCGAACGTGCCGTGGAACGGCTGAAAGAGGCGGTCGAGCTCCTCGGGCGGAATCCCGACGCCTTCGTCTCGAACGGTCAACACGACGCCGGCTGACGCCGGCTCGTACGCGCCAATCAGGTGGAGGCGGCCGCCGTCCGGCATCGCCCGCAGGCCGTTGGTCGCGAGGTTCCAGACGATCTGCTTGATCTGCCCCTCGTCAGCCTCGTACCAGAGCTCGCTGCCCGGCACGTCGACCAGAATCTCATGCTCGTCGTGCACGTCGGCGCTGTTGCGCAGCAGCAGCGCCGCGTCGTTCAAGGGCGCGCCTGGCGTCGAACCGCTCGATGTGGAAGCGCTGCGGCCGCGCGTAGGCGAGGAACGAGCGGATGGTGGTGTTCAGGCGCTCGGATTCGCGGAGCACGATGTCCATCAGCTGTTCCTGCTCGCTGCTGAGCGGCAGCTCGTGACGCAGGATCTGAATCGAGCCCGACATCGACGCCAGCGGGTTGCGGATCTCGTGCGCGATGCCGGCCGCCATCTCACCGACCGCGGCGAGCCGCTGCTGGATCTGCGAATCGCGCTCGAGCTTCTTGATGCTGGTGACGTCCTGGAAGGTGAAGAGCAGCCCGGCGCGGCCGCGCGGCGTCTCGAGGTGCGTCGCCGTGAGGCCGATCTCGAGCTCGCGGCCGTCGCTGGTGCGGTAGCGGAACTCATGGCGCCGCGCGCGCTTCACCCGCAGGTCCGACTGAATCGATTCCATCACCGGCGCCGGGCAGCTGCAGCACCTCGTTGATCGGCCGGCCGACCGCGCTGCGAAACGGCACGCCGGTGATCGACTCGGCGCCGCGGTTGAAGGTGCGGATGCGCAGCGCCGGGTCGGCCGTGACCAGGCCGCTCGGCAGGCTGTCGATGACGTGCTGGTTCAGCGCCTGCAGATCGGCGATCTCGGTCGACGCCTCCTCGAGGCGCGCCCCCGCCGAGCGCAGGCTGTCGGCAAGCGAGCCGCTGAGCAGGGCGACGGCGAAGAACCCGAAGACGTTGAGCGCCACGGTATAGCGCGCCACCGAGCTGGGCGGCAGGGTCAGGGTCGCGGCGGCGAGCCAGGGATCGGTGCGGTAGCCCGAGGCCGCAAGGTATTGCGCGATCACCAGGCCGACGTAGAGCACCGTGCTGAGCGTCGCCGCCATCAGCCCGCCGCGGCGGAACTGGATCGCGCCGGCCGCGATCACCGGCAGCACGTAGAGCGAGGTGAAATAGCTGGTGATGCCGCCGGTGAAATAGATGAAGGCGGAGACGATCAGCGCGTCGCCGGCCAGCTGCAGGTCGATCAGCCAGCGGTAGCGATCGACGAAGCGCAGCGTCAGCCCGTAGATGATCGTCAGCCCGTAGGTCAGGCCGATCAGGAAGAAGAACGGGTTGACCGGAAACGATCCCGGCGCCGTGATCTGCACGACGATGGCCGAGCCGAGCAGAATCGTCCCGATGATCGCCCGAATCGCGATCAGCCAGGCGAGATTCTTTCTCAGCCCGCCATCAGTCATGATTCCTGCGCCGCCCGTTGCGCTCCGGGTCCTCTACGTCCTCTGCTCACTCGGCGTAGCTCACCGGTTAGGTGAGCTTCGAGATCAGGTCGAAGATCGGCAGATACATCGCGATGACGATGCCGCCGACGACGATGCCGAGCACGGCGATCATGATCGGTTCGAGCAGGGTCAGCAGGCCGGCGACCGCCGTGTCGACTTCTTCTTCGTAGAAGTCGGCAATCTTCGCCAGCATCGTGTCGAGTGCGCCGGTCGCCTCGCCGACGCCAATCATCTGCGTCACCATCGAGGGGAACACGGCGGTTTCCTTCAGCGGCACCGAGATGGTCTCGCCGCGCTCGATGCTCTTGCGCGTCATCATGATCGCGTCTTCGATGATCGAGTTGCCGGAGGTCTTCGCCGTGATTTCGAGCCCGTCGAGAATCGGCACGCCCGAGCTGATCAGGGTCGACAGCGTCCGGCAGAAGCGCGCGACCGCGATCTTGCGCATGATGTTGCCGAGAATCGGCGCCTTCAACGTCATCGTGTCGATGACGCGGCGGCCGGCGTCGGTCGCGTAATAGGTCTTGAAGCTGTAGGCGGCGGCGCCGGCGCCGACCAGCAGGAACGGGAAGTAGGAGACGAGGTTGTTGCTGAGCGCGATGACGACCCGCGTCGGCAGCGGCAGGTCGGCGCCGAGGCCCGAGAACAGCGAGGCGAACGTCGGGATGACCTTCCACAGAATGACGCCGACGACGCCGCCGGCGATGACGATGACGGCGATCGGGTAAATCATCGCCGACTTCACCTGCCCGGCCAGCTTGACGGCCTTTTCGATGTAGGTCGCGAGCCGCTTGAGAATCGTGTCGAGGATACCGCCGGCTTCGCCGGCGGCGATCATGTTGGTGAACAGCGGATCGAAGGTCTTCGGGTGCTTGCGCATCGCGTCGGCAAGCGACGCGCCCGACTCGACCGAGGTGCGGGTGTCGAGGATGACCGCCGCGAAGTTCTTGTCCTCTTCCTGGGTGCCGAGGATGTCGAGGCACTGCACCAGCGGCAGGCCGGCGTCGATCATCACCGAGAACTGCCGGGTGAAGACCGCGAGGTTCTTGGCCGCGACCTTCTTGCCGATCTTGCCGACCTTTTCCTTTTTCGCCGCCTCGTCCTTCCCGGCCTTTGGCGTGATCTTGGTGACGACGATCTGTTCACGCCGCAGCGCGGCGGTTGCCGCGTCGACCGAGTCAGCGACACGTTCCCCGCTGACGGTCTGTCCTGCGCGCGTGCGGCCGGTATAGGCAAAATTCGGCATGGTCGATCCTTCTGTCTTCTACTCCGTACTGCGAATGTCCAACGTGCGACCTGTCGACTTCGACTGAACGACTGCGACTGACGCGATGACTGCGCCTGCCGACGGCTTACCGCGCCACCGGCCGCGGCGTGCCCGGCCGCTGGTTGAGGCCCGCCCCCGCAACCACGCCGACGCCGCGCGCGAGCATGTCTGCCAGCTCGTCGCGGTGCGACGAGGCGGACATCGCCGTGTCCTGGGTAATCGCGCGCTTCATCACCAGGCTGGCCAGCGACTGGTTCGCGGTCTGCATGCCGAGCTTTTCCTGGCCGGTCTGCATCGAGCCGTAGATCTGGTGGATCTTGTCGTCGCGAATCAGGTTCCGGATCGCCGGCGTCGGCACCATGATCTCGAGCGAGCAGACGCGACCTTTGCCGTCGGCGCGCGGCAGCAGCGCCTGGCAGACGATGCCCTCGAGCACCAGCGACAGCTGCGTCCGGATCTGCGCCTGCTGGTTGGCCGGGAAGATGTCGATGATGCGGTTGATCGTCTGCGCCGCCGAGTTGGTGTGCAGCGTCGCGAACGTCAGGTGGCCGGTCTCGGCGATCTTCAGCGCCGCTTCGACCGTTTCCAGGTCGCGCATCTCGCCGATGAGGACGATGTCCGGATCTTCGCGCAGTGCCGCGCGCAGCGCGTTGCGTGAAGCTGCCGGTGTCGCTGTGCACCTCGCGCTGGTTGACCAGGCAGTTCTTGTGCGCGTGGATGTACTCGATCGGATCCTCGATCGTCAGGATGTGCTCGTGGCGCTCGTTGTTGATCTTGTCGAGCATCGCCGCCAGCGTCGTCGACTTGCCGCTGCCGGTCGGGCCGGTGACGAGCACGAGGCCGCGCGGCTGTTCCGCCAGGTCGCCAGCACCGGCGGCAGGCCGAGCTCGTCGAAGGTGCGGATCTTTTCCGGGATGAGCCGGTAGACCGCGCCGACCGCGCCGCGCTGGGTGAAGACGTTGCAGCGGAAGCGGGAGCCGATCGCCTTGATGCCGAACGAGAAATCGAGCTCGATGCGATTCTTCGAAGCGCTTCTTCTGCGAATCGGTCAGCACGCTGTAGACGAGCTGCTTGGTTTCCGCCGGCGTCAGCTCGGGCGCCGCCAGGCGCTGCAGCTTGCCGTTGACGCGGATCTGCGGCGGCGTGCTGGTCGCGATATGGAGGTCGGACCCGTCCATCTCGACCATCGTTTTCAAGAGCTCGGGTAATGTGGCCATCGCTATTTCACTGTCTCCCTGACGACTTCCTCGATCGTCGTCACGCCTTCCTTGACCTTGCGCAGCCCGCTGCCGCGCAGCGTGATCATGCCTTCTTCGATCGCCTTGCGACGCAGCTCGAGGCCCGAGGCGCCGACCAGAATCAGCTCGCGCAGCTCCTCGCCGATCTCCATCACTTCGTAGAGGCCGACGCGGCCCTTGTAGCCGGTGGTGTTGCAACGGTCGCAGCCGGCGCCTTTCATCGGCGTGACGGCGTTGGCGTCCTCCTCGGTGAAGCCGGCGGTGCATGAGCGCCTCGGGCGTCATCGGGTTCGGCTCCTTGCAGTTCACGCAGATGCGGCGCACGAGGCGCTGCGCGCAGATGAGGTGGACCGAGCTGGCGACCAGGAACGGCTCGATGCCCATGTTCATCAAGCGGTTGATCGTGCTCGGCGCGTCGTTGGTGTGCAGCGTCGAGAGCACGAGGTGGCCGGTGAGCGCCGCCTTGACGGCGATTTCCGCCGTCTCGAAGTCGCGGATTTCGCCGACCAGGATGATGTTCGGGTCCTGGCGCAGGAACGAGCGCAGCGCCGCGGCGAAGTTCAGCCCGATGTTTTCCTTGACCTGGACCTGGTTGACGCCGGCGAGGTTGAACTCGACCGGGTCCTCGGCGGTCATGATGTTGGTTTCGGGGGTGTTGATCTTCGAGATCGACGAGTAGAGCGTGTTGGTCTTGCCGCTGCCGGTCGGGCCGGTGACGAGCACCATGCCCCACGGGACGCGCGATCGCCGACTCGAGCTTGGTGAGCGACTCGGGCTCGAACCCGAGCTTCGTCATGTCGAGCATCAACTTGTCTTTGTCGAGAAGACGAAGCACGATCTTCTCGCCGAAGAGCGTCGGCAGCACCGAGACGCGGAAGTCGATCTCCTTCGGCTCGCCGCTCTCGTTGTAGCGAATCTTGATGCGGCCGTCCTGCGGCAGGCGCTTCTCCGCGATGTCGAGCTTCGACATGATCTTGACGCGCGAGACGATCGCGTCGCGATACTTCATCGGCGGCGACATGATGTTGTAGAGGATGCCGTCGATGCGGTAGCGGACCCGCAGCTCTTTCTCGTAGGGCTCGATGTGGATGTCGCTGGCGCCCTTCTGAATCGCGGACATCAGCACGACGTTGACGAGCCGGACGACCGGCGCGTCCTCGCCCTGCGCGCGCGAGCGCCTCGGCGCTGATCTCCTGCAGCTCCTCGAGGACCTCGACGTCGTCGGCGCCGGCGCCGAGCGAGTTCTGGAGCTCCTCGAGGCCGCGGCTCGCCATCTCGAGCGTGCTGCCCGTGACCGGTGCGTTCGCGCCCGGCTTGCCGCCCTTGGCCGGCGCCGCGCCGCCCTTGCCGCCCGGGTAGTACTTCTCGACCGCGTCGGTGATCGCGATTTCCGAGGCGACAACCGGTTCGACCGTGTAGCCGGTCATGAACTTGATGTCGTCCATCGCGAAGACGTTGGTCGGGTCCGTCATCGCGATCGTCAGCGTGCTCCCGGAGCGGCTGAGCGGGATGATTTGGTACTTGCGCGCGGTCTCGGTGGGAACGAGCTTGACGATGGTCGGGTCGATCTTGAACTGCGCGAGGTTGATGGACGGCACGCCGTACTGCTTGCTCAGCAGCGTCGTGATCTGCTCGTCCTTCACGAACCCCATCTTGACGAGGTTGTAGCCGAGCTTTCCCCCGTTGGCCTTCTGCTGGTTCAGGGCCTGCTGGAGCTGCTCAGGGGTGATGAGCTTCTCCTTGAGAAGGAGTTCGCCGATTCGGACCGCCATGAAGCTATAAGAATAAGCTGACTGACAATTTATGTCAAAAAGTGACCTAAAACGTCACTCTGAAGGCCAGACCCCATCCGTCTCGGCTCTCATCCGTGCCGCCGGCGGTCAAGAACGTATCGACGAATAGCGCCTTACGGATCGCCACGCTTGCCCCGCCGCTATAGCGCCGAGCGTTCCAGCCCGACTGTGCTCCGGCTGGCGCCGCCCCGGAACCCCAGATATCGACCTCTCAGCCAGACCTCTCCGCCGAGCGCCATGCGCCGCTCGTCGCCGCGGAAGGTCGGCACGTCCACCAGGTCCGCGTCGAACGAGACCGTCACCGACCCAATCACCCCACCGGTCGTTCCGGTGAACGAGCCTCCAGCCCGCGCCTGGCGCTGCAGCGTGAACGTCTGGAGTCCCTCTCCGAACTCGGGCTCGGTCACGTTGCGAACCATGAGCCCCAGCTTTGCGGGTCCAAACGCCGCCATCGCGCCGATGTCGAGACCCCCATCGTTGTCGCCGTCAACATGCTGGATTTTGACCGTCGAGCCGATGACCAGGTGTCTGCCGAAGGATTGACCGACCGTCGCGCCGAACACACTGAGACTGCCCTCATCTTGTCGGCTTGCCGGGTTCGAACCTGTAGAGGCTGGTTGAGCTCGGTCTGGGGATGCGGTAGTAGCTCAGGCCGAGGGCCGGAAAAGCGACGGAAATACCGCGCAGTCCGTCGCCCTCGCCGCCCTCCGGGTGGGCATATTCGAGCATCGCGCTGAAGTAGGCGCCCGAGGCCAGCCCGGCGGGGTTCCACCAGGTCGCGGTCGAATCGTCGGCCACGGCGGTGAACGCGCCGCCCATTCCGAGCGCGCGCACGCCCACCTGATCGCTGGTCTGCGCCTGGGCGGGGGCGGCGGCCGTGCAGACCAGAACGCAGGACAGAAAGGCGACAAAGGACGCAGAGGGGAGAGCCGACGCAAGCAGACGCGGCAATGAGGCAGACGAGGCTAGACGCATAGCCTCATACCTTACCGCGTTGAGACCTGTAGACCCTCCGCCGGCCGCGTCAGCCGACCAGCACCGCGGCCGCCACCACCGTGGTCCACAGCCCCTTCTTGTCGCCGACCGCGCTCTGCGTGACGTTCTGCACGTGGACGATCTGGTTGGAGAGCCGGTAGACCTCTTTCTTCTCGTCCCAGCTCTTGTCGGGGTCGAACTCGAGCCCGAGGGTGGTCGCCAGCATCTCGGCGGCGAGCTCCTCGGCGTAGTCGCCGGCGATGTCTTCGCTCTCGCCGAAGCTGTGGTGCTCGGACAGGTAGCCGTACAGCTCGCGATCGCGCGGGATGGCGACGCCGACGGTGGCGGCGATCAGCCGGTGCGGCTCGCGCGTCGCCGCTTCCGACATGACGACGAAGGTGACCTGGCCGGGAGCGAGGCGCGTCATGCCCTGCGAGCGCGACAGGATGCGGCACTTCGGCGGGAAGATGCTCGACACGCGAACCAGGTTGCACGCGGCGATGCCAGCCGAGCGGAGCGCGAGCTCGAACGAGGTCAGCTTCTCGCGGTGCTTCCCGACGCCCTTCGTGAAGAACATCTCCTTCGGGACGAATCCGACCACGTCATCGCTCCTTTGTATCGCAGGCGGGAGAAGGGCCGAGGCATGGTAAACAGCGGTCGCAGCGCTGTCAAGAAACCGCCGCCGCGTGATATACTTAGCCCTCATAACAATTAGTCCAACTAACACCGATCCACACGATGTGGGGAAGATGACCCGTGCCCAGGCGCGCGAGACCGCGCGCGAGATCCTCGAAATCATCCCGCTGGTGATGCGCACCGTCGCCGCCGAACTGCGCGCCGCCGGCGAGATGCCGGCGCCGGCGCACTTCGCCTGCTCTCGATCCTCAGCGTCCGGCCGCGCAAGCTCACCGACCTCGCGTCGGCGCAGGGCGTCAGCATGCCGACGCATGTCCAACTCGATCAGCGCGATGGCGGAGCGCGGCTGGGTGCGGCGGGCCGCGCCCGACGGCGACCGCCGGATCGCGATGATCGAGCTCACCGCGACCGGCCGCGCCGCGCTCGAGCGCGTCAGCCGCTGCGCCGAGGGGCACCTCTCCGAGGTGCTCGCGCCGCTCGACGTGCCGGCGCGGCGGCGGCTGCGCGGCGGCCTCGGCATCCTGCGCAAGGTGTTTGCCGCGTCGCCGGCCAGCCTGGCCACGGAAAGCTCATCGAACACCAGCGAAGCGAAGGTCGTATCTATCCTAGATAGGCAGAGCGAGGCACGCATGGCTCAGACGATGACGGCCGCTGCGACGGCCACGAGGGGCAAGAGCCTTCCGGCACGGTTCGCCGGCGTGATCTTCTCGCCGCGCGCGACCTACGCCGACGTGGCGGCCCGTCCGCGTGTGCTCGGGATGCTGGCGCTGGTGATGGCGATCATCGTCGCCGCGACGTTCGTGTTCCTCTCCACCGAAGTCGGCCAGCAGGCGTCGCTCGACAACCAGGTGCGCCAGATGGAGGCGTTCGGCCGGACGGTCAGCGACGCCCAGTACGCACAAATGGAGCGGATGGCGCCCTACGCGCGCTACTTCGCGGCCGTCTTCCAGTTCGTCTCGATGCCGATCATGGCGTTTGTCGTCGCCGCGATCGCCCTCGGGGTCTTCAACGCCGGTTTCGGCGGCGACGCAACCCTCAAGCAGGTTTATGCAATCGTCGTGCACTCGGGCGTCAGTCCTCGTCGTCCAGGCGTTTTTCGGCCTGCCGCTTGCCTACGCGCGCGAGACGCTCGTCGGGCACGACGAACCTGGCGGTGTTCTTTCCGTTTCTCGACGACGCGACCTTCGCGGCCCGAGCCCTCGGCGCTGTCGACCTGGTGCTCGTCTGGTGGCTGGTGAGCCTCGCCATCGGTTTCGGTGTCTTATATCGAAGGCGGACTGCGCCGATTGCCACGAGCCTGCTCGCCATCTACGTGGTCATCGGGTTGACGATCGCGGCCGTCAAAGACGGCCTCCTCAGGAGTCTAGATGTCCCGGAAGAACGTGCTCATTGCCGTCGCGGTCGTCCTCGTGGGCGCCGCGGTCGTGGCAGCCAACTTTTATTTCAAGCGCGACAAGGGCCTCACGGTCACGACCGAAGTCGTCAAGATGCGCGACCTCGAAGCGATCGTCTCGGCGTCGGGCAAGATTCAGCCGAAGCGCCTCGTCAACATCAGCGCCGAAACACCCGGCCGCGTCGTCGATCTGGCGGTCAACGAGGGCGATCGCATCAAGAAGGGGCAGTTCCTGCTGCAGATCGATCCGAAGTCGCTGCGCAGCCGCGTCGACGGCAACGCCGCCTCGCTGGAGTCGGCCGAAGGCGTCGCTGCTGCAGCTTCGCCAGTCGGTCGAAACGGCGCGGGTGCAGGTCGAACAGGCGCAGCAGAACCTCACGCGGCAGCGCAACCTCTGGTCGCAGCAGCTGACGACGCGCGAGGCGCTCGAGAAGGCGGAAAACGACCTGCAAGTCGGCGCAGTCGGCGCTGCAGGAGCGCGAGAAACAGGTCGGCGCGCAGTCGAGCCGCATCTCGCAGGAGCGCGCCGACGCTCGAGAGCGCGCGCTACGACCTGACCAAGGTACGGATGGAATCGCCGATCGACGGCATCGTCACGCGCCGCAACATCCAGCAGGGCGAAACGGCGGTGATCGGCACGATGAACAACGCCGGCACCGTGCTGCTGCAGCTCGCCGACATGTCGGTGATCCAGGCGGAGGTCGAGGTCGACGAGACCAATATCCCGCACGTGCAGCTCGACCAGCGGGCGAAGATCACGATCGACGCGATCCCCGACCGCACCTTCAAGGGCCACGTCACCGAGATCGGGAACAGCCCGATTCAGGCCGCGCCAGGCACGACCACGACGACGCAGGCGACCAACTTCAAGGTGGTCGTCGTGCTCGACGAGCCGGTGCCCGAGGTGCGCCCGGGCTTCACGGCAACGGCCGACATCACGACCGCGACGTCAGCAAGGAAGTCGTCGCGGTGCCGATTCCGGCGGTGGCGGTGCGCGAGCTGGTCTACGACGCGAACGGCCAGATCGTGAAGGAGCCGCGCACCGACAAGCGCCGGCGATCGCCCGTCGAAACCGTCGCCGCGGCCGCCGAGCTCAAGCCGGGGCAGACGCGCAAGGAAGTGGAAGGCGTCTTCCTCGTGCGCGACGGCCGGTCGGAGTTCCTGCCGATCAAGATGGGGATCGCCGGCGACAAGTACTTCGAGGTCGTGAACGGCCTGAAGAACGGCGACCAGGTCATCACCGGACCGTACAACTCGGTCAGGACGATGGCCGACGGCGACATGGTGAAGGTGGACAACGAGAAGAAAACGCGTTGAACAAGTTCCTCGAATCGGCGCTGATCGCGCTCGACGCGATCTGGGCGGCCAAGCTGCGGTCGTTCATGACCGTGCTCGGCAACATCGTGGCGGTGACCTCGATCATCGCCGTGGTGTCGCTGATTCAGGGGCTGAACGCGTCGGTCAAGTCCGCGATCCTCAACCAGGCCGGCGCCGACTCGTTCAACATCCAGCAGTTTCCGATCACCCGAAGCGACGAGGAGTTCGAGAAGGTGCGCGGCAACCCGCGCGTCACGCTGGACGACGCGCGGGCGATCCGCCGGTACAGCAGCGATCTCGTGGCGGCGGTGATGGCCGATTCGATGGCGCGCGGGCGGGTCACCTATCGCGACAAGTCGATCGACAGCGTCCAGGTGCGCGGCGTCTCGCCCGAATACATCACCTTCTCGAGCTTCGACGCCGAGCGCGGCCGGCTGATGAGCCCGACCGAGGTCGAAAGCGCGCGGCCGGTCGCGGTCGTCGGCTGGCAGACCGCGGACCGGCTGTTCGGCGCCGACATCGATCCGCTCGAGAAGACGATCCAGATCGAAGGCGTCCACTTCCGCGTCGTCGGCGTCAGCTCGAAACGCGGCTCGCTGCTCGGCCAGACGCAGGACGAGTTCGCGGTGATTCCGCTCGGCCAGTTCCGGATGATGTTCGGGGCGCGCCGGTCGCTGTCGCTGAGCGTGCGGCCGCGCGACGTCGCCGCAGATTGCGCCGGCGATCGACGAGGCGACGGTGGCGCTGCGGGCCGCGCGGCGGCTGAAGCCGAAGCAGGGCGACAACTTCGGCATCTTCACCTCGGACACGATCCTCGACATCTACCACTCGGCGACCAACGGCATCTTCGCCGTGCTCGTCGGCGTCGTCGCGCTGTCGCTGGTGGTCGGCGGCATCGTCATCATGAACATCATGCTGATGGTGGTGACCGAGCGGACGCGGGAGATCGGGCTGCGCAAGGCGCTGGGGGCGCGGCGCTCGGACATCATGGCGCAGATGCTGACCGAGTCGGTGGTGCTGTCGATCTTCGGCGGCATCCTCGGGACGTTCTTCGGTTCGGCGATCGCGATGACGATCTCGCGATTCACGCCGATCCCGGCGTCGATCGAAGTCTGGTCGGTCGCGCTCGGCATCGGGATCACGGCGCTGGTCGGGTTGTTCTTCGGCCTCTACCCGGCGATGCGCGCGGCGCGGCTCGATCCGATTGAGGCGCTGCGGCGCGAGTAGAGATGAAGCAACGAACGATCAACGCAGCAACCGCACAACACGCAGATTTTGATTTTTCTGCGGGTTCCGCGAGTTCTGCGTTTGACGTCGTGACGGTGCCCGATGGCGATTAGGGTTGGACTGCTCGGCGAAGTCGTGGCGATGGCGTTCGACACCGTGCGCGGCAACAAGATGCGCTCGGCGTTGACCGTGCTCGGCGTCGTCATCGGCATCACCTCGATCGTCGGCATGACGGCGATGATCCGCGGCTTCGACCAGTCGCTGCGGCAGATGATCGCGGCCATCGGCCCGAACACGATCTTCGTCCAGCGCTTCGGCATCACCAGCTTCGCCGGCGGGGCCGAGTTCAAGGAGCTGATCAAGCGGCCGAACCTGTCGATTTCGGACGCGCGCGCGCTCGAGCAGCAGGCCGACACCATCCAGTTCGTCGACATCGAGCTCGGCGCCGGCGGCCCGCCGACCCAGCGGCGCGTCTTCTACGGCACGCAGAAGACGAAGGGCCTGGTCGTCTTCGGCACCAGCGAGAACTTCGCCGAGGGGACGCGCATCCCGATGCTCGGCGGCCGGTTCTTCAACGGCACCGAGCTCCAGTACCGGAAGAACGTCGCCGTCATCGGCAACACGCCCTATCAGCTGCTGTTCGCGCCGAGCGGCACCGACCCGGTCGGCAAGACCGTCCGCGATCGGCGCCGAGCGGTTCGAAGTGGTCGGCGTCTTCGACAAGCGGCCGGCCGCCGGCGGCTTCAACCTCGGGCAGGACGACTTCGTCGTCATCCCCTACACCGCGTACCAGCGCATCTTCGGCCTCAACCCGGTGCGGGTGAATCGCAGCGCGACGATCCTGCCGATCCAGATCGCGCTCGTGCCGCGCGAAGGCGTCAGCCAGGCGACGGCGATCGCCGACGTCGAGCGGGTGATGCGGATCCGCCACGGCCTGAAGCTCGACGAGCCGAACGACTTCGACATCCTGACGCAGGATGCCTTCCTCAAGCTGTGGGATCAGATCAGCCAGGGCACCTTCTTCGCGCTGATCGTGATCTCGTCGATTGCGCTGATGGTCGGCGGCATCGGCGTCATGGCGATCATGTCGATCTCGGTGACCGAGCGGACGCGCGAGATCGGCGTCCGCAAGGCGCTTGGCGCGCGCCGGGCCGAGATCCTGTTCCAGTTCCTGATGGAGGCCGCGTTCCTCACCTCGGTCGGCGGCCTGATCGGCATCGCGCTCGGCGCCGGCATCGGCTGGACCGTCCACCTCGTGTCGGGCTTCCCGATTTCGCTGCCCTGGTGGTCGTTCGCGATCGGCATCGGCTTCTCGGCGTCGGTCGGCATCTTCTTCGGGATGTATCCGGCGTTCAAGGCCTCGCGGCTCGACCCAATCGAGGCGCTGCGCTACGAGTAACTCGCCGAACGACGCCTGTTTAACCGCAGAGCACGCAGAGACCGCTGAGAAATTCGGTAGCGAGACATCATTCATGGGATGCTCTGCGGTATTGCGTAAGGTCGTGAAGCGCAGCCGTTCTGTACAGGCGACTGCTGTCACGGTCTCGCTGCCGGCCGCGGGCAGGCCTCAAAGGCGCTGCGCTACGAGCGAGCCTCTGCGCACGTCGCCACGCCTGCATCCACGCCGCCCATCCGCTAGTAGTGCCTGCAGTCGCACGGCTGCGGCGGCGGAATCGATCGCGATCTCGTGGCGCGGTCGCGTGGCCGCCATCTTCGGATCGTAGATATTCACGCCGCCCGGTTCCGGCAACCGCGCGAGCGGACGCCACGCCAGCCTCCCCGCCTCGCTCGCGGCGCCGAAGCGCGCCTTGAAGTCCGTCTCTTCCCAGTCCTCGAGCAGGATGAACGGGCGCAAGCCCGCGCGCTCGAGCGATGCCAGCGCCTCGTCGAGGCCGACGGCGATGCGATCGAACCGCACCGTCAGCCGGTTGCTGTAGTGGCGGACGCTGCCGCCATGCTGCAGCGTCACGAATACGGCGTTTGTCGGCAGCGTCGCCTCGATGAAGCGCGCGACCGCGATGTAGCGCCGCTCGCCGGCCGGCGCCTGCGTGAACCCCTCACTGATGGCGAAGCGCAGCTCATGGCTGACGAGAAACGTCATCAGCGCGATCGCGCCGAACACCCGGAGCGCCGGCGGTGCCGCGCGGCACAGCCAGAAGATCGCCGCGATCATCGACACCAGCAGCAGCGGCAGCGCGGGGAGGAAGAACCGCAGGTACCACCAGTTCTCGAACACCGTATACGGCAGGTACGACACCGCCAGCCCCAGCGTGAACAGGAGAAACAGCAGCGCCGCGCGGCGCGTCACCGGGGCCGCCCGCGAGGCCCACGGTGCTGCCAGGCCAACCGCTGCCAGGACGATGAGCGGCGAGTGCGTCTGCATCAGCCACCCCGCATAGCGGCGCGCGTTCTCGACGATGTTCGCAAGCGCGTAGGCGCTGGCGAGACCGTCGTAGCCGCTTCGGAGCGGCGAGCCGTAGAGGCGCCAGTTGACCAGCGCTACGCCGCAGCAGGCCGGAACGACCGCCGCGGCAAACCATCCGGCTCTTTTCCACAAGCGCCGCGTGTCGCTCGCGCTGCCGCCGGCGGTGACGACAAACGCGACGATGACCAGCGCCAGCGGGGCGAGGTTGGGGCGGACCAGGATCGCCAGCGCGGTGAAGAGTCCGGCCAGCATCGGCGCCGCGGCCCCGCCGCCTCCGAGCGCCGCCCAGACCGCGCCGGTCCACAACGCCGCGGCCGGCACGTCGCTCATCGGCGCGACCAGATGAAAGAGGAACGGCGGGCTGCACGCCAGCAGGATCGCGGCACAGGCGCCGACGGCTGGCGTGGCGACACGGCGTCCGAGGAGGAAGCAGCCCAACACGCACAGGCCGCCCATCACCGGCACGACGTAGTAGGGCCCGCACGCGCCGGCCGCGCGTTCCGCGAGCGCCATCAGCATCGGCAGCCCGGGCGAGTACGAGGGGACGATCGCGTGGCCGCTGGTCGCGGGGCGATAGCCCATCGGCGCGAACGCCAGATCGGCATCCGGCCAGGGCACGCTGGCGGCCAACGGCTGATCGACGTGCAGCGACCCTCGCGCCCACAACGCGGCCTGGCTCACGTAGCCGTAGGGGTCCACGCTGCTCGCGGCGAACGACCCCCAATGCAAGCCGGCGATGACGACCGCCAGCGCCGCGGCAATCGCGAGCGGCAGCGCGGCCCGGCCGAACGCCGAGGCGACGCGGTCGAGCTCCTCGTCGATCGGGCGGCGCCCGAAAATCGCATAGCCCGAGGCCAGCAGCACGGCGGCCACGGCCAGGGGGCGCAGCGGGTCGCGCGAAACGATCGTGAGCCCCAGGACGGTGAACCTGACGCCGGCCGACACGGCGATGGCAGCCGCCCACGCCGACAGGGCCAGCGCGCCCCACACAACGAATCGTCGACCCGGGAGGCTCACCCGGGGGATAGTACGTCGACTCGACTTCGAGCCAGGGGCGGCGCGCCGGCCGCGCGCCGCGACTCGACATGACACTGACGCCCGACGACGATCGCGACATCATCATCCACGTCTTCACCTCGATCGACGCGCTGACCGGCGAGCCGCTCGGCGAGCGCTGGAGCGTGTGGTGCGGGCGCGAGAGCGCCGGCGCGTTCGAGAGCGAAGCCGAGGCGATGGCCACCGCGCGCGAAGCGGCCGAGGAGAGCGGCCGCCCGGTCTGGCTCGTGCGATCGGGCAGGGCGCCGTCGCTGGTCGCCGATTTTTAGGCTTCGAAAACGGCCATTCCCCCAGTTGCGGCGCTTCCCGGCGCTGACTATGATCCGGGTACTTCTTCTTCCACTTCGACAGGGGGACCCCGCCATGAAGGTCTACGACGCCGCCAGCATCAGAAATGTCGCCCTCGTCGGGCACAGCGGATCGGGCAAGACGCAGCTTGCCTCCGCCATCCTCGCCGATGCCGGCATGATCAATCGATTCGGGAAGGTCGACGAAGGGACCACGGTCACCGATTTCGACGAAGAGGAGGTCGCGCGCAAGCACACGCTGTCGTCGAGTGTCGCCTACGCCGAATGGAACAAGCAGAAGATCAACCTCATCGACACCCCCGGGATGGGTAATTTCTTTGCCGACTCGCGCGCCGCGCTGAACATCGCCGACGCCGCCATCGTCGTGGTCGACGCGGTCGGCGGCGTGATGGTGCAGACCGAAAAGATCTGGGCGGCCGCCGACGAGCTGTCGATGCCGCGCCTGGTGGTCGTCAACCGGCTCGACCGCGACCGGGCGAGCCTCGAGCGCACGCTGGCGTCGCTGCGCGAGCTCTGCAATCGCACGGTGATTCCGATTCAGCTGCCAATCGGCGAAGAGAGCGACTTCCGCGGCGTCGTCGATCTGGTGACGAAGAAGGCGTTCGTCTACCAGGGCGACGAAAGCGGCAAATTCACGGAAGGCGCGGTACCGGCCGAGATGGCGGGCGAGGTGAACAGCGCGCGCGAAGCGCTGATCGAGATGGTCGCGGAAAACGACGAACACCTGATGGAGAAGTTCTTCGAGGCCGGCACGCTGACCGACGACGAGCTGGTGGGCGGCTTGCGCAGCGCGACGCTGGCGGCGAAGCTGTTTCCGCTGGTCTGCACCTCGGCGCTGCGCAACATCGGCGTCCCGCAGCTGCTCGACGCGATCGTCACCTGCCTCCCCTCGCCGGTCGATCGGCCGTTCAAGGGGCTCGGCGCCGACGGCGCCGAGGTCGCGCGGCCGGCCGACGACAAGGGCGCCGCTGTCCGCGTTCGTGTGGAAGACGATCGCGGATCCCTTCGCCGGCCGGATCACGATGTTTCGCGTCGTCTCCGGCGGCGTGAAGGCCGATTCGACCGTGCACAACAAGGGCAAGGACTCGCCGGAACGGCTCGGGCACCTGATGCTGATGCAGGGGAAGACGGCGACCAACGTCCCCGAGATCAAGGCCGGCGACCTGGGCGCGGTGGCCAAGCTCAAGGACACGCTGACCAATGACGTGCTCGGCGACAAGGCCGATCCGGTCACCTATCCGCCGATCCAGTTCCCCGAGCCGGTCCTCGCCTACGCGATCGAGCCCAAGAGCCGCGGCGACGAAGACAAGATCAGCACGTCGATGCACCGGCTCGAGGAAGAGGACCCGTCGATCCGCTACAGCCGCGATCCGCAGACCAAGGAGCTGCTGCTCGCCGGCCAGGGCCAGCTGCACATCGAGGTGACGGTCGCGAAGCTCAAACGGCGGTTCAGCGTCGACGTCAACCTCAAGCCGCCGCGCATCCCCTACCGCGAGACGATCAAGGCGTCGACCGAGGCGCACGGCCGGCACAAGAAGCAGACCGGCGGCCACGGCCAGTTCGGCGATTGCAAGATCAAGGTCGAGCCGCTGGCGCGCGGCGCCGACTTCGAGTTCGTCGACGACATCTTCGGCGGCTCGATCCCGCGCCAGTTCGTGCCGGCGGTGGAAAAGGGCATCCAGGACGCCCGGACGCGCGGCTACCTGGCCGGCTACCCGATGGTCGACTTTCGCGTCACCGTCTTCGACGGCTCGTACCACGATGTCGACTCGAACGAGCTCTCGTTCAAGCTCGCCGGCTCACTCGCCTTCAAGGACGCGATGACGCGCGCGCGGCCGACGATCCTCGAGCCGGTGATGAACGTCGAGGTCTACGCGCCATCCGACTTCGCCGGCGACCTGATGGGCGACCTGAACGGCCGGCGCGGCCGCATCGCCGGCATGGACACGCGCGGCGCGATGACGATCATCAAGGCGCAGGTGCCGATGTCGGAGATGCTCACCTACGAGCAGCACCTGACGTCAGCCACCGGCGGCCGCGGCACCTATCACATGGAGTACTCGCACTACGACGAGGTGCCGGCGCACCTGCAGACCAAGATCATCGCCGCCGCGAAGGCCGAGCGTGCGGGTGTCGAGGTCGAGGAGGTGTAAGAACGCAGAGATCGCAGAGTCAAAGAAGAAACTCTGCGGTCTCCGCGGTCTCTGCGTTCGATCGTCGTGACGTCAGCTGATCAGCTTGTCGAACGCCTGGTTGAGCGCCGTCATCGCCGCCTGCAGCTTCGAGCGCTGCTCCTTCACCCACCCTGTGTCACTGGCGAGGCGCGATTCCTGCGCCTGCTGCATCCGCTTCACCTCTGACAGCTGCGGGCCGCCGAGCCCATGGCGGTTGAAGACCATGTTTTCGGCGCTCAGCGACTCCTTGAACTGCGCTTCGCTCAGCGGCAGCTTCTCGCCGGTCACATCCTTGTAGATCCGCACCGCTTCGCTGTACGGGATCTGCTTCGGCGTCTGGCCGTGGCCGCGGCCGTAGGTGGTCAGCTCGGACGCGAAGTGATGGCCGATGCGGAACGGCACGTTGGCCACCCGCAGCAGCGTGTCGGCCACTTCGGTCATCGTCGAATAGTCGGCGTTGACTTCCGCCAGCGCGCGGTCGGGCCGGATGTCGAGGTCGACGAGCACGTCGCGAAGCAGCCGGTACATTCGCGACGCCTTGGTCACCGCCTGCAGCGTCGGGCCGGCGCCGCGGTAGTCGGACATGCCGGTCGTCGTGTTGTGCTCGACGAAGTACACCGTCTGCGCGTCGCCGATGACGGTGCTGCTGAGCGCGCGCAGCTGCTCGAGCGCGCTCGGGTTCCGCTTCTGCGGCATGATGCTGCTGATGCCGGTGAGCTTGCCTTCCTTCAGCGTCATCCACGGCACCGGCTGGTGATACTGCGTGTGCAGGTCCTGATCGAAGTGGCCGACGGCCAGCGCCGAGATCGCCACGACGCTCGCCAGCTCCGCGTTGGTTTCCGCCGGCGACACGTGGTTGGCGTCGTAGGAGTTTTCGACCACGCCGTCGAAGCCGAGCAGCACCGCGAGCCGCTTGCGATCGATCGGGAACCCCGAGGTGCCGAGCGCCGCCGCGCCGAGCGGGCTGGCGTTGATGCGCGCGTAGGCCTGGCGGAACCGCTCGGCGTCGCGATCGAAGGCGGCCTCGAGCGCGAGCAGGTAATGCGCCAGCGAGGTCGGCTGCGCCTGCACCCCATGGGTGTAGGCCGGGATGATCGTCTGCTGGTGCTGCGCGGCGAGCGCGAGCAGCTGCTCCCGGGCGGCGCCCAGGCTGTCGAAGACGTCGAGCAGCCCCTCGCGCAGCTGCATGCGGGCGCTCGTCGAGCCGAGATCCTGGCGGCTGCGCCCGGTATGGAGGCGCGAGGTGTCGGGACCGGCCGCGGCGACGAGGTCCTCCTCGAAGACCAGATAGTCGCCCGGACGCTTGCCGCCCGGCTTGTCGCCCTGCGCGATCACCTGCACGACCCCCTTGGCGATCTGCGAGGCGAGCGCCGGCGGCACGATCCCGGCCTCGTTCAGCATCACGACCGACGCCTTGTTCATCACCCCGAGGAAATAGAACGGGTCATGCCCCGGTGCGGCCGGCGCGCCCGGCTGCCGCCGCGCCGCCTCCTGCGCGACCAGTGGCACGGCGGCAATCATGAACGCGGCGATCAACGCGCTACCGAAAACTCTCTTCATCGCTACCTCTCGTGGCTGGACACGACATTCACTGCAGAGGGTCCCCGTCTTATCGCCCTGCCGCCGTCGAGGTGGCTGGCGCCTTGAGCCAGACCGGCTGGACGAAGGCGCCGTTCCCCGCCGAATCCCACACTGCGAAGCGGACCCAGGACTTGCCTTTGGCGTCGAACGGGATCGCGAAGTGCTTGGTCCCGAACGGACCGAGGTCGGTCGCCGAGATGATTTGCCGATCGACCTTCGTGCCGTCGCCCCAGACGACCTCGACGAACGACAGCGGATAGGTCCACTCGACGTCGGCCATGATCGTACGGCGGTCGGCCGCGCCGTCAACCTTGTAGTCCTTGATCAGAATCTCGCCGGTGGAGACGAAGTACTCGCCGTTGCGCAGCGCCTTCAGCACCGGGCTCCAGTCTTCGTCCGGCGCCGGCACCTTGTCGAGCTTCAGGTAGTTCACCGGGAAGTTCGGGTAGAGATCGTCTTCCGGTCCCTTCTGATAGGTGTCGATGTCGGCAATGATGTACTTCGGCTGCTGGCCGGAGTTGGTCAGCTTGTTGTTCATCGTGTCGGTCACGTCGAAGCACCGCCACTCGCACATGCGCTGCTCCGACAGGTCCATGCCCATGCCGGGCTTGAACGCCACGCCGAGATAGCGGTCGTTCTTCGTCCACGCCTTGTCGAAGATCAGATCCGGATAGCCGGTCGTCCCCTTCGTGCGCGGGTGGGCGTGGTACCAGTACGCGCCCTCGGCGTCCAGCATCTGCTGCACGTCCTCGCTGCTGCCGGTGTGATAGACCTTGCCGTAGACCGGATCGTTTTCGGTGAACGGCTGCCCCGGCTGCCGCACCTTCGACCAGTACACGTTCTTCGGGAACATGATGTTGTAGTGGCCGCCGAAGAACGCGCTCGGCTCCTCCCACGGAGTCACGAGAAAGTCCTTGTCCGACGCCTTGCGCGACGCCTCCGCGTAGTCCTTCTGATCCTTGAAGCGGACCGCACCGGCGTCGTTCGGGTGGAGGTCGCCATGGAAATCGCTGAGGCCGACGATGTTGAGCCCGAGCGCCTTCATCGCGACGATATCCTGCATCGTCGTGTCGAGCGACCCGCCGGCGCGCAGCCGTTCGGTGAACCGCAGGTGGAAATGGTTCACCATCGTCTTGTACCCGGGGAGCGCCTTGAACGTATCGCCGTGCGTGAACGCCATCACCGACTGGCGCGTCGGCGTGGCGGCGTCGGCGCTGGCGTAGAAATAGACCGCCATCTGCTGCGTGGTGCCCGGAGGCGCGTTGAAGAGCGCGAAGTTGTCGACGTACTGCGGGTTCTCTTCCTTGTCCGCCTGCCGGATGCCGATGCCGTACTTCCCCGGCGCGTCCTTGCGATACCAGACGTAGCCGAGGTTGGTGTCCACCTCGCGCGTGAAGAAGAAGGTGTGCGGCGGCGTGAAGGTCGCGAGCGAGCCGCCCTTGCCCTCGGCGATGAGGACGCGATTGGCCGCCTTGACCGCGACGATCGAATCGTTGACGACGCCGCCGAACTCCTGCCGCTGCGGGTGGCCGCCGGTGTCGAGCCACGACACCTTCGGCATCAGGTCGGTGGACAGCCCCTTGAGGCCGCCGTCGTATTTGTACGCGACCCACTTCTCGCTGGTCTTCGCCAGCGCATCCATCCGAATGAGGTTGGTGCCGCGGTAGACGGTGAAGCGAAGGTCGCCGGCGAACAGGCCCATCGTCAGGCCCGGAAACGTCACCGCGAGGCTCGCGCCGTCGGTTTTCACCGAGCACGACGTGCTCTGGAACGATGCCGCCGCGCGGCGAACTTCCTCCGGCTTACGCGGACCGTCGAGCACGCGCGGCGCGCGCGGTGGTGCCGGCGGACGAGTGCGTCCCTCGGCATTTGCCGCTTCCGGGGCCGGCGGCATCACCAGCGGCGCGTCCCAGAATCCGTACCATCGGTTCTTTTCGATCACCTCGGGCGTGAGCTCGACGCCGGCCGCGCGCAGCGGCTGCGCCTGCTGCTCGGTCATCCGGCGCACGCCGGTGACGACGCGGTACTCGGGCGTCAGGTTCTGCCCGAGGATCGACCACTGGCCGCCCGATTTCTTCACGGCGAGCTCGCGGACGACCGGCTGGCCGCCGTCGATCGCGTAGCGCGCCCGCAGTTCGGCGCCGCCCTGCCCCGACCAGGAGATCGTGACGACGTCCTGCTCCGCAACCGCAGAGAGTCCGGAAAGACCCTTGTAGCCGCTGACGTCGCACTTGAGCGGATCGGCATTCGCCGCCGATGCGGTGAAGAGCGCAAACAACGCAAGCAGCATCAGTCGGGAAGATTTCATACACGCCTCCTGGAACGAAGTCGGGACCCGCGCGCTGGCAAAGACAGAGGCTATCGGGAGCGGACGCCGGCCATTGTCGCAAGTTGTCGCGGCTTCAGCGGCTGCCCATCGCCGCGCGCGCCTCGGCGAGCCCTTGCCTGGCCGGCGCCGAGGTCCGGTCGAGCGTCAGAGCGGTCGCAAACGCCTCGGCGGCCGACACCGGTTCGGCGGACTGGAGATGAAAAACCCCCAGGTTGACAAGGGTCGCGATGTCGCGGGGATCGGCGGCGAGCGCCGCCGCGAAGGCCGCCAGCGCGCAGTCGCGTCGCCTGTCAGTGGCACAGGCTACGCCGAGAAGACTCTGCGCGCGCACGTCGTCCGGGCGTCTGGTCACGAGCTCCTGCAGTTCACGCGCGGCATCGTCCGAGCGTCCTTTCAGGAGCAAGGCGTTGGCGCGGTAGTACCGCGGTTTGTCGCGCGACGGGAACCTCGCAATCAGCGCGTCCGCCAGCGCCGCCAACCGATCCGCGTCGCCCGCGTCGGCATAGACCGACGCGAGCTGTTCGCCGGCGCGCGGCTCGTCCGGCGCCAGCCGCATGGCGTCGGCCGCGGCAGCAGCCGCCGCCTCGGCGTTGCCGGTCGCGGCGAGCAACCGGGACAGCTCGACCCGCAGAACGGCGTTTTCCAGATCTTCCGCCGCCAGCGATTTCAGCCACTCGCGTTCATCGTCCTGAGTGCCGGCGAGGGCCGCCGCGTCGGTCAGACCGTTGAGCGCCTCGACATTCCGCGGGTTGAGACGAACGGCACGCTTGAAATGCTCGTACGCCCTGGCATGGGCGTCACCTTTGAGCTCCATCGCACCGGCGACTGTCCAGCTCGCGTCGGTGGCTTGCGCGAACGCGCTCCGCGACGCTGGCGCCGCTGCCCCCGGCTCGACGAGCTGGCGAATCATCGCCGCATTGTCGGTCGTTGGCCGTCCGTAAAGGGCTCGCGGCGCGGAGAATTCGAGCGCCATCCGGTCGTCGCGCTGAATCGGCGCGTCTGCACCGTAACGCCGCATTTCGGCCGGGCCGCCAACGAGCAGGGACAGCAGCGCGAATGGGGCCGCACGCTCGGCAATCGACACGTCGTTGAGAAGCGCGGGCGTCGTTCCCTCACGCCACCGCGTCGAAAGACCTTCGAGGTGGGTCTCGATTGCCGCGCCGTTTGTCCCGATCAGCAGCAGGTCGCCGTCGCCGACCAGCCACATCGTCGCCTGCGGGAACACCGACGTGAAGGTCCGCACGATCGACTGCAGGTCGGCCTGGCTCATGTCGTAGGTGTGCGCCCACTGACAGACCAGCCCGTCGGGGTTCAATCGTGCGCGCGCCGCCTCGAAGAACTCGCGCGTGAACAGTGCGGAGATTCCCGCCATCCAGGGGTTCGACGGCTCAGAGATGATCACGTCGTAGCGTCGCCTGGTCAGGCGCAGGTGTGAACGACCATCGCCGACGATCAGGCGGACACCGGGGACATCGAGCGCGCGTTGGTTCTCACGCTCGAAGAATCCGGACGCCTGCACCACCTCGTCCGAAATCTCGACAACGTCGGCATGCTCGACGGTGCCTCGTGCCAGGGCCGAGCCGACCGTCACGCCGCTGCCGAGGCCGATGACGCAGATCTCCCGCGGGTGACTGTGCAGCAGCACTGGAAGCAGGCCGAGCAGCCGCTGCGTCAGCATGTCGCCCATGTTCGACGCGTCCACCTTCCCGTCGATCACCAGGGACCGCATGCCGGCGAGCTCACGCACGCTGACGGTCGCAGCCGCCCCATCTTTGTAATAGAGCGATCGCCACACCCGCAGATCCGCCTCGAGGTCGACCACTTCCATGTGCGGGGCGTACTTGTAGGCACCGCTCGCGAGCAGGTGAAGGTCCCATCGCGGCATGAGGACGACTGCGCCGACGCTGAGGCCGAGAACGGTCGCCATGCGCGCCGCGTACCGCCGGGCGACGGGCTGCCCTCGAAGTTCCAGCGCCCAGATGCCGAGCGCCGCACCCAGGCCCGTCAGTGCGGCCAGACGAAACGTGGTCTCCAATCCGACAGTCGGCAACAGCACGAACCCGCCGACGAGCGAACCGACGATCGCGCCGCAGGTGTTCGACGCGTAGACACGCGCGACGTCACGACCGATGGTGGCCGGCTGGCCCGCCGAAGCCGCGGCCAGCGCCAGCGGGAATACCGCCCCGAGGGCGCACGTCGTCGGCAGCAGCAGGATCGCGATCCCGAACGCCTGGAGCGTCACCACCCGGCCGAACGAGGCCTCGGGATCGGCGACCTGCGACGCGACGATCAGCGGAAGGCGCGACGCGGCAAACCAGGCTGACGCCGACGCCGCGACCGCCGTGACGGCGAGCATGGCGCCGAGCCAGTGCGGCCGTGGCGAACCGCGGACGAGGCGGGCCGCGGCGGCCGACCCGATGGCGATCCCGATGATGAAGGCGGCGACGACTGTTGCAAACGCATAGGTCGTGGGCCCGACGATCAGGACGAGCAGGCGCGTCCAGGCGACTTCATAGACGAGCGCCACGAAGCCGCTGATCGCCACGGCGAGACATGCGACAGCGGCGAGCGGGGTGCGCGCCGCCTGCGGCGGAACCGTCTGCGTATTTCGCGAGCGGCGCCTCGACGCGCGTGTGCTTCGAGCCGCAACTGCCGGCTCCTGCACTGCGTCGGGCGTCGAACTGGTACGCTGCCCTCCGCCGGAGCGCGCCAGCGCCAGCGCGCCTGCGGCGGCTGCGCCGTTCAGTGCGACGCCGACAAGGGTCGACTGCCACACCCCGAGCGCGGGGAGGAGCCAGAAGCCCGCAGCGAGGGCGCCGGCTGCGGCGCCGGCGGTGTTGGCGGCGTACAGCGCGCCCGCAGCGGCGGCGCCGGTCCGGGCGGCGATCCGCATCGACGCTCCGCGACGCGCCGGCGCCGCTCGCGAACCATGCCGCGGCGATCGGAAAGGTCGCGCCCATGGCGGCGGCCGGCATCCCCAGGATTCCGACACAGAGAAACGCGCGCGCGATGGCAAAGCGCGCAGGCGTGAGCGCGTCGTCGTACGCCCATGCGAGCAGCGGGAGGGATGCCGCGAGCATCGCGGGCAGAGCGAGCGCGAAAGCGGCAACAAGGATTTCGAGCGCGGCATAGGCACGCAACCGGGCTCGATCCGCGGTCGGGCGCTCGCTCCAGCGCCGCTCCATGCGGCTGCCAAGCCACGAACCAGCGGCGAGACCACCCATGAAGGCGGCGAGGACGGTGCTGACAGCGGCGACCGTCTGCCCCATCTGCAGGGTCAGCAGGCGCGTCCAGGCGATCTCGTAGACGAGCGCTGCCGCACCGGACAACGCGTAGAGACCGACGAAGAGGGACCGAGAGGAACGCATCTCGGAAGTTAGCAGGTGGAAGTCAGAAGGTAGAAGTCTAGCTTCTACCCTCTGACTTGTCCGAATCCTCTAACTTCTCAGTTCTGACGTGCTAGAACGAAAATCCGGCGCCGATGCGCGCGACGCGAGCCGACGTGATGTCGGTCACCTGTCCGAATTGCGGGCCGGTGAGATAGTTGGCCGCCGTGATACCGCTGCTGTTGAGGGCGTTGAACACCTGGAAGGTCAGCTCGAGCTTGCGGCTGCCGCCGAGGGCGACGTTCTTCGCCACCTTGAGGTTCACGATCTGAATCGACGGCGCTCGCAGCTCGCCAAACTCACCCATGCGCAATGTCACCGAGCCCTGCCGGAGAGCAGGCGAGGTGAACACCTGCGTCCGCTGCCCGGCCCCGCCCGACTGGGCGCGATACGAGCCGGACGTGAAGAGTCCCCAGGGCAAATGGTAGGTGACGTTCGCGCGCGCTTCCCAGTCCCACGTCTGGATCAGGGGGAACCGATCGTCGTTGGGACTCTGGGGGTTGTTGCCGGCGCCGATCCACTGGTGGTTCTTCGTGGTCCAGAACGACGTGCTGCCGGTCCACTTCCTCGAGAACCGCTTGGTGGCGGCGACCTCGAAGCTATGGAAGGTATTCGATCGGCCCGGCAGGGTGTTCGCGGCCCTCAGCACGTTGAAGCTCGAACCGACCTGCGACGCGGGGAAGGTGTAAATGGTGACCGGATTGCCCAGGTGATCCAGGAACGGCGTCGCGGGCGTCGCCGGAATCCAGGTCTCGTACGGGCGGAGATACTGGAGGTTGGCGTACAGGTTGTCGACCTTGTGATAGACGTAGCCGCGCGCTGATCGCGACGTTCGGGATCAGCTGGCGTTCCAGCCGGGCCGTGTATTCGTAGGTCTTGTTCTGCTCGAGATCGGGGTTGATCACCGAGTTCAAACCGCCGGTCGCATTGATCGGCGTCCGCGACGGGCAGGCTCGCCAGGAAGTCCGGGCGAGACGTCGCAGCTGGTGTTGTTGAACGTGTTGTTCCTGAACTCGGTCGTCACGCACGGCCCCGTTCCACGCGTAGGTATTGGTGGCCGCGGCGTTCGGGTTGAAGGCGTTGGCGTAGAGATCGCCCATCGTGTCGCCGAACAGGCCGAACGAGCCCTTGATCACCGTCTTGCCGTCGCCCATCACATCCCATGCGGCGCCGGCGCGGGGCACCGTGTCGATCCAGGTGAGGACGTCCTGCTTGGGATAGGTCTTCTCGGGGAAGATGGCGCTGAACTGTCCGGCTTCCCTGGTCTGCTCCGGGTAGAAGTTGTGATACCGCTCCCAGCGCACGCCGAAGTTCAGCGTGACGCGTCCGATCGCCATGACGTCGGTGGCGTAGAACGCCTGGCTGTGCAGGTCGTTGATCGAGGTCGCAAACGGATAGTTGTAGGCGACCAGCTGCGACGGCACGCCACGATTGAATTGCAGCTCGTAGTTGCCGGCCACCTTGTTCTCCAGGATGCGCGTGCCGGCATTCTCCCAGTCGTCGGTGGTGCCGAACTTCAGCTGGTGCGTCCCGCCCAGGAAGGTTCCGCTTGGGGATGACGCTGACCGACGCCTTCAGCTCGTAGCGGTTCTGCGGCCGGTCCTCGGGGTTGATCGATGGCCCGTAGCGCAGCGCGTTGCTCAGCTCCCGGCTGCTGGGATTGCCCTTGACGTCCGTCCCGTTGGGAAATCCGACGGTGTTGGAGGCGGGCTGCGCGATGTAGTTCACGTGGTAGCCGCCGTAGCCGAAGATCGCGTTGAAGAGGATCTTGTCGCTCGGCGCGCTCTGCACCTCGCCCTTCCAGGCGCTCTGCGGCTGCCGCTGGAAGCGGGTGGAAGGCAGCGGGATCGTCGGGCTGCCGCCGTTGACCGAGAGATGCTTGACCGCATACATCTTCGACGCGATCAGCTTGGTCGTCGAGTTGAGCTGATACGACACTTTCGCGTTGACGCCGGGAAGATCGGTGTGGACGGTTGCGGGCGTCGTGCCGCCGCACGACACCAGCCAGCAGCCGTCGGCGTTGGGCGCCAGGACGAAACCGACCTGCCCCTGCGTCACCGCCTGCTTGCTGTAGGCGCCGTAAAACCACAGCTTGTCGCGGATGATCCGGCCGCCCAGGTCGATAACGTCTTCGTAGTAGCCCGGGTCCACAATCGGGTTCGTCTGCCGCAAGCCCTGCGCTTCCAGCTCAGGTGTGATGTTGTTACCCTGCCAGCTCGGGTTTTCGTACGACCCTCGAACCGAGCCGTGAAATTCGTTGCTGCCGGATTTCAGGACGGCCACCTGCGCAAGACCCGGAAAGGCGATGTCCGCGTTGTTGCCGCTGGTCTTGAACTGCACTTCCTCGAGCGAGAAGGAATTCAGGTAGACAGCGGTGTTGGCCGCGTGGTCGGTGACGGTATTGATGCCTTCGACGTCGAGCGTCGGCTGGAGCACCACGCCGTAGGTGACGATGGCGGAGCGGTCCGCGAGGTTGCTGTCGCCAACGTCCGGCTTGTTCTGCGTGCTGACGCCCGCCGCCAGCGGCAGCATCTCCTGCATCGTGCCGCCCATCGGGATGGTGCGCAGCTGATCCTGCACCAGCGTCGTCTGGCCGGTGACGTTCACGGTGTCGACGACCGGGCTCTGCCCCGAGACCTGAATCGTCTCGGACAGCGCGCCGATCTTCATCACCACGTCGACCTTGCCGGCGATGCCGACGGTAAGGTGCACGTCGGTGCGAAGCTGGGTCTGAAACCCGGAGAGCTCGAAGCCGATGCTGTAGGTCCCGGGCGGCAGATCCAGCAGGCGGTAGTCGCCGTCGACGCCGGTGACGGCGTTCAGCTGCGGCACCTGGAGCTGCGGGCTCTTCACGGTGACCGTAACGCCTGGCATCGCGCCGCCGGACTCGTCAGTGACCCTCCCCACCAGGCTGGCGGACTGGGATGATTGTCCGATGGCGATGCCCGGAAGCATTCCGAGCAGCAGCAGGGTCAACGCCGCCGTCAGCAGTATCGGATTTTTGCGCAACATAGCTCCTCTCCTCGTTCCGCTCGACTTGATGTGGGCGGAGCGCACAGGGTGTGACTGGGTCGAGTGAGCGAGACTATAGAGGCAACTGCGACGTCAAAATTGTCGCAATCTGTCTCAACCGGCAGGGAAAGATTGCGTAAACGGGTTTATGGATTCCCGTGCCGGCTGGAGGGTCGTGTACGGCGCTAACGGGGCGCGGACACCACCGGGCAATTCAGGGCGGCGGCGTTGCAATAGGCGCTCACACCCTCGCGCTCGGGCGATGGATTGGGCGCGCCAAGCTCGACGAGCAGCTTCACCGTTTCAGGGTGCACCCGCGGCAGGCTGCTGTAGGCGACAAAGCCGTTGGCCATGTCGGTGACGCTGGTGCCGAAGATGGTCCGCGTATCCAGCCGGGCGCCCTTCTCGACCAGGAACTTCACGAGCTCGTTGTCGCCGCGGTAGGCCGCACCGTGGAGCGCCGTGTAGCTGAACGCATCGGCCGCATTGATGCTATTGCCTAATTCGAGACACAGCTTGACGGTCTCCACACGGGCGTCGGCGACCGTCCGGTGCAGGTTCGCGGTCCAGCCGACACCGGCCGCGGCCATCAGCGGCGTATGCCCTTCGAGCGACGGGATGTTGGGATCGGCGCCGCTGACGATGAGGAGGCGCATCGCCTCGACGTCATTCGCGAAGGCCGCACGCCAGAACGGCGTCGTGCCGGCGGTGCCGATCCAGACGTCGTCGTGATCGCTCGGCCGGAACCAGAGCTTCTTCGCCAGCCGCGCGTTCGGGTCGGCGCCGCGCGCCAGCAGCGCTTTCATCAACTCGATGTGGGTGACGCGCTCCTGATCGGTCGGCCGGGTCGGCGACCACGACACCGGCGCGAACTGTTTCTCGACCGTCGCGTAGAGCGGCGCGAGCCCGTCGTCGTTGGCGCGGTTGGGATCGGCGCCGTGGTCGAGCAGGAATTTTCCCAGCTCGTAGTGGCCGCTGCTGATCGCGATGATGAGCGGCGTGGACTTGTCGGCGCCGCTCGGTTGATTGACGTCGGCGCCGCCCTCGACGAGCGCCCGGGTCGCGTTCAACTGGCCGTCGCGCGCCGCAAAGTGCAGCGCCGTCAGCCCACCCATCGCCGTCGCGCGCGCTCTTCGGGCGGCCTTGTACTGGTTCAGCCGATCGGGCGATCCCTGCGCCGCCGGCGCGAAGTTCGACCCCTGCCGCCCACCGGCGCCGCTGAGCGTGACCAGTGTCGAGGTGGCGGCGGACGTGGCGCCTCGCTTGAGCAACTCGGTCACCACCGCCGCGCGATCGGCGGCCGCCGCGAACATCAACGGCGTCTGGCCGCGCGCGGTATCAGCCGCGTTCACCTCAGCGCCCTTGTCGAGCAGGAACCGCACCGCGTCGACGCTGCCCGAGGCGGCCGCTGTCATCAGCGGGGTGGCGCCGTCGGCGGATCGCGCGTTCGCATTCGCGCCGGCGGCGAGCAGCAGCTTGACGACGCCGGCACTGCCCTGCGTCGCCCCCAGCCACAGCGGCGTGATCGCGCCGTTGCGCGTCGTTGCCTGGATGTTGGCGCCGGCGCGAATCAGCACCTCGGCCGATTCGACGTCGTCGTTGTACGCCGCCCAGTGCAGCGCCGTCGTGCCATCGCCCTGCGGCTCGTTGACGTCGGCTTTCGACGCCACCAGGCGGCGCACTGCGTCGGCGTCGCCGCGGCGAACCGCCTCGGCGATGTCGCTGGCGGCGGCCGCCGGCGCGGCGACGGCGAGAACAACGGCGACCACAAGACTCGTGCGCCTCATCCGATCCTCCATAACCCGCCCGTAGGGCAGCCCTTTAGGGCTGCCTCTTCGTCAGCCTCGCGGCCCTTCGGGGCCGTTCGAGCGACCCGCCCATAACCTGTAGGGCGGCCCTTCAGGGCCGCCAGGTCATTAGATCGCGAGCACTCCGGTGCTGTCGCCGATGTGATCGACGTCATCGACGCCGAGCTTGTGCAGCACGGTCAACAGCGCGTTCGCCATCGGCGTGCCGAGCGGCGCCTTGACGTGCAGATTGCCTTTGAGCTGACCGTTGGCGTGTCCGGCGAGGAACAGCGGCAGCCGCTTGTGCGAGTGGCGGTTGCCGTCGGCCATCGGGCTGCCGTACATCACCAGCGTGTGGTCGAGCAGGTTGCCGTCGCCGTCCGGCGTGTTCTTCAGTTTCTCGATGAAGTAGGCGGCAGTGCTGACGTGATAGCGGTTCAGCCTGGCGAACTCCTCGATCGTCGCCGACTTGTCGCCGTGGTGCGACAGGGCGTGGAACGGCGTGCTGACGCCGCTCTCCGGGAACACGCGCGCGCTGACGTCGCGCCCCATCTTGAAGCTCGAGACGCGCGTCACCTCGGTGGCGAAGGCGAGCACCTGCAGGTCGAACATCAGCTTCGCATGCTCGTCGAAGGAGTCGGGCACGCCGATCGGCGCGTCGGGCAGGCTCCTGGCCTCGCCACTCGTATTTCGTTTCTCGACATTCCGCAGCCGCCGTTCGATTTCGCCGATGCCGTCGAGATACTCGGTCAGCCTGAGGCGGTCGCCGGGCCCGAGCTCCTTCTGGATGCCGGCGACCCGCTGCCGGATCGCGTCGACGATCGAGAGGTCCTGCCGGCGGCGTGTGGTCCGCTCCGATTCGGTCGCGCCGTGGCCGAACAGCCGCTCGAAGGCGACCCGCGGATCGCGCTCGCTCGGGAACGGCATGGTCGGCGATGCCCACGAGATCGCCGTCGAGTAGACGCAGCTGTAACCGTAGCCGCAGGCGCCCGAGATCGACCCCACGTTCTCGATGCACAGCTGCATCGACGGCAGCGCGGTGTCCTGGCCGAACTTCTGCGCGTAAATCTGATCCATCGAGACGCCGGCGAAGATGTCGGAGCCTTCAGTGCGCTTGGGATGGCTCGCGGTCAGGAACACCGCGGACGACCGGTTGTGATCGCCGCCGACTTCAGGCGCGGCGGCCGACTCGGCGTTGGCCAGGTCGGTGTCGCTGATGACCGTGATGTAGTCGCGGTAGGGCTCGAGCGGCGACAGGCTCAGCGAGAAGTCGAAGTCGGCGCCTTCCTTGACCGGCGACCAGTAGTGCTTGGCGAGCCCCTCCACCGAGGAGCCGGCGGCACCGTGCACCATCTCGATCGCGGCCAGCCGGGTCTTCCGGACGGCCGCGGTCTTCCGCTGGGCGGTGGCGGCGGGCACCATCGCATCCAGAAACGGCAATGCGACCGTGGCGCCAAGTCCGCGAAGGACCGTCCGGCGTGAAAGGTGTTTCCTGGTGATGAACATGCCAGTCCTCCAATAAATGCCGACAGGTAAGAATTATTTCGCTTCTTCGTGCGTCTGCGCGCCCTGCCCGGCGACCCGCATCCTGAACGGCGCGCTGTTCACGATGCCGAGGACGAACGCCGAGAACCGGCCGTCGTCCTGCCCCGCCGTGCGGACGATCGACCGCACGATCGGCATGTCGTGGTACTCGAGGCCCCGGCCAAGAGCATAGGTCATCAGCTTCTCGGTGAACGTGCTGGAGAAGAGATCGGCGTGGCCCAGGAGCACTTTTCGCAGCCCCACCGGGCCCTCGAGCTTCGTCCCATCGACCAGTTGTCCCGACGGATCGATCGGCTCGCCGCTGTCGAGCAGCCGCGACGCCCCTACCGCGTCGAAGTTCTCCAGCGCGAAACCGATCGGGTCCATCGTCGCGTGGCAGGCGGCGCAGGTCGGGTTCGCGCGATGCTCCTGGAGCCGCGCGCGCAGCGGCAGCGGCTTCACGTCCTCGGTGTTTTCCTTGAGCGCCGGAACTTCCGGCGGCGGCTGCGGCGGCGGTGCGCCGAGCAGGTTGTCGAGAATCCACTTGCCGCGCACGACCGGCGACGTCCTGGTCGGATACGACGTCACGGTCAGGATGCTGGCGTGGCCGAGCAGGCCGCGGCGGCGCTCGTCGGTGACCGCGACGCGGCGGAACCGGTTCCCGACGACGTTGGGAATCTTGTAGTGCCTCGCCAGCCGGCCATCGATGAAGGTGTAGTCGGCGGTCAGCAGCTCGAGGATCGGCCGGTCCTCGCGCACGATGTTCATGAAGAACAGCTCGGTCTCCCGCTCCATCGAGGCCATCAGGTTGCGGTCGCTGTCCGGGAACGCGTACGGATCCGGGTGCCAGTCGCGCAGGTTGCGCAGGTGCAGCCACTGCGACGCGAAGTTGTTCGCCAGCGCGTCGGCGCGCGGGTCGGCCAGCATCCGGCGCACCTGCTGATCGAGCACGGCCGGCTCGCTCAGCTTCTTGTCCGCGGCCAGGCTGATCAGCGTGTCGTCGGGAATGCTGCTCCACAGGAAGAACGACAGCCGCGACGCCAGCTCCAGATCGTTGAGGCGCGTGACCGCGCCGGGCGCGGCGCCGGGCGGCGTGCGCTCGAACCGGAAGACGAATTCCGGATCCGACACGATCGCCTGGACGCCCATCCTGACCCCGGTCTCGAAATCGCCCTGGTTCTTCCGCGCCTCGCGGAAGAGCGTCATCAGGTGATCCAGGTCCGCATTGGTCACCGGCCGCCGGAAGGCAGGCCGCGCCAGCGTCGAGAAAATCTTTTGCGCGCAGGGCTCTTCGTCCGCCGGACCCGTGGGGCGGCAGCTGAACACCTTGCGGCGGCTCGGCGTCTCGCTCACGCCGGTGACGTTGCGCGGGCCGGTGATGCCGAGCGTTGTCAGGTGTAGAAGCCCGGTGACGCCAGGCACTTCGGCGGCGAGGTTGTTCAACGCCGTCTCGGACGGCATCACGAAGTCCTGCACCGGACCCTCGGCGCGCTTGATGAACGCGGCCGAGACCAGCCGCTGGCCCGCCGCGATCTTCACCGGCTTGGTCCTGGTCTCGTCGGTCGCGGGCATCTTGAGGTTGACGTCCAGCAGCGCCACGCGCTCGCCGTCCACCGACACCTCGATCTGCTCGGAGTCCTGGAGCGAGCCGAAGATCTTGCCGTTGTAGTGGTAGAAGGCCATGCCGAAGGTGTATTCGCCGTCGGCGGGAAAGAAATGACGGACCGCGATGCCGCCGCGCGTGCCGAGCGGCGTCCCGTCGACGTGCTCCTTCTGCGTAACGGTCTGCGGCACCCGATAGGTTTCGACCCGCGGCGAGATCCCCCGATCGCCGACCGCCATCCGCGCGATCGCGTCACCGGCCCGGATGTAGCTCTCCATCAAGGTCGGCGAGATGGTGAGGCTCTCGGCGATGTTGTCGAAGCCGTAGCTCTGGTCGTCGGGAGGCAGCAGCGAGTTGACGTCGAACTGGAAACCGAGCAGGTCGCGGATCGAATTGGCGTACTCGGTGCGATTGAGACGGTGCAGCGCCGATTTCCCCGGGTTCGGCGTGGCGAGTCCAGCCTTGTCCAGCGACCCTTCGACCGACGCGAGGAAGGCGTCGATCCGGGCGGCATCGGGCCGCCGCGCGTTGGCCGGCGGCATCATCCCCGAGCGCACCTTGCGAATCACCTTCTCCCAGGTCGGGGCATCCGCGGCCACGCGCGACTCGTCCAGGTGCGAGAGCACCAGGTCGCCGCGCTTCACCCGATCGTTATGACAGCCGACGCAGTACTCGCCGACCAGCGAACCGTTTCGCGGTGCCGCGGCCGGCGTGCCGGCCGCCTGGCCGGCGGCCTGCGCCGTCGGCTCGGCCGTGAACGCCGCCGCGGCCGCCGAGAACAGCACCAAGAGAAAGAAGACCTTGATTCGCATCATCACCCGGTTGAGCGCCGTCAGAATCCGAAGCGGATCTGCAGCTGAATCGCGCGCGCATTCGCCGTGCCCGTCACCTCGCCGAAATTGGCGGCGGTGATCTGCGGTCTGAATCGTCCGGTAGTTGGTGGTGTTCAACGCGTTCAGCATGTCGGCCCGCAGTTCGAGCCGGCGGGCGCCGCCGAACGGTATCGACTTGACCAGCGACAGATCGAGGTTCTTGAAGCCGGGCCCGCGGAAGGCGTTGTTGCCGATGTTGCCGCGCCGGATCGTCTGGCGCGAGATCGCGCTGATCGGCACCTGCTGGAACGCGGCGCGGTTCAGGTACTGGAGGTTGCCGACACCGCAGCAGTTCGGGTTGATGGCGTTCCCGAAGTCGACGACGTCAGGCCGGCTGCCGGAGATCTGCGACGACTGCGTGACCAGCAGCGGCTGGCCGGTCGCGACCCGGAAGATGCCGGCGATCTGCCAGCCGCCGAGCAGGTGGCGCGCCGCCGGCGCTGGAGAAGTTGCCTTCCGGAATCTCGTAGATGACGCTGCCGACGCCGAGGTGCGTGATGTCACCGGATGCCGGACCCCACTCCGAGTCGACGTCGAAGAAGTCCTGCACGTTGGCCGTCGAGTCGCCGATGAAGCCGGGCGTGCCGTCGCCGCCCGCCTGCGCCAGCGCCTTCGACCACGTGTAGTTCACGTTGTAGGAGAAGTGGCGCACCGGCCGCTGGCGAAACGACACCTGCATCGAGTGGTAGTTGGTGCGCTGCGAGTTGTCGTAGTAGCTGGCCTGATTGAGGCTGGGATTCGGCCGCAGCCCGGTGATCCGGTCGGGCTGGTTGTAGGTGCGATACAGCGAGATATCGTAGCCGCGCGTGCCGACGTAGGACATCTCGAGCACACGCGAGCTGCCCAGCGTGCGCTGGAAGCCCAGCGTGTTGACCATTGCCGACGGCGCCTGCAGGTGGGGGTCGATGAGCAGGCCGACAATCGGCGGTCCGCCGGCGGCCAGCAGCGTCTCGCCGACGTCGTTGCTGTAGGTCGGCCAGCCGAGGCCGCGCACGGCCGCTTCCTGCACGCTGTAGGTCAGGCTGCGGGGCAGCTGCACGTTGCCGATGCTCGGCTCGAAGTTCTGGGTGTCGAACGGCTGGAACATCATTCCCCAGCCGCCGTTGATGATGAGGTGTCCCGCCCCGTCGACGTTGTAGGCGAACCCGATCCGCGGCCCGAGGTTCAGCCCCTTGTCGTCGTCGTAGATGCTGTCGAGGGGACGCTGCGGCCCGAAGTGGAAGTTCTGGTCCTGCAGCCCGTCGAGGTTGACGATCCCGGCCTGCTCGCTCGCGTTCTTCGGCTCGATCACGTAGCGGCCGAAGTAGTCGTAGCGCACGCCCATGTTGACCACGAGCTTGGAGTTCAGCCGCCAGTCGTCCTGGAAGAACACCCCCCAGTTGAGCGTGGTCCAGGTCGACTCCGGCGACGGGAACGACAACCCGATCTGCGCGCGGTTGTTGATCAGGTCGTCGATGTTCTGGAACGAGTCCGACGGCGCGGCGTAGTTGACGCGGCCGCCGCGGAACGGGAAGTAGAGCCCGCCGAACTTGAAGGCGTGCCGATCGGTGACGCGCGTCATCTGCTGCTCGAAGCTGTAGCTGGGCAGCGTGCCGCGCTCGTGCTGCTCGCCTTCCGGCGTCGTGAGGCCGGTGAACGCCAGACGCGGCACGCCGCGGTGGTCGGTCGCTGACGGCGCCTTCGGATCGACCGTGTTGTACCAGGGGTCGGTCCGGGTCAGCCAGTTGTAGCTGTAGCCGAAACGCGTCTCCGAGCTCCATTGGCCGCGGGCGACCGCATAGCTCGCGCTGATCCGGCGCGTCAGGCTGCTCCAGACGCGCATCTGGTCGGGCAGCACGCTCGCCTGCGCCAGGTACGGATGCCCGCCGGTGAACGTCGTCGACAGGTTGCCGCCGCGCAGCCGGTAGTCGACGCGCAGGTCGACGTGCTCGTCCTTGTTCTCTTTCTCGCCGGGGCCGATGAACGTGCCGGTCAGCGCCGCCGGGCCGAACGGTTCGGTCGGCGCCGGATACTGATCGAGCCACAGCCGCGTCTCGGGGAACTGCAGCGCGCCCAGGGCGATCTCGCGAAACCGCGGGGTCGGGACGTTCGCCGACAGCGGGATCGACGTCGACTGCCGGTAGCCTTCGAAGGCGGCGAAGAAGAACGCCTTGTCGCTCACGAGCGGGCCGCCGTACGAGCCGCCGTACTGGTTCCACGTCGAGTGCGGCTCGATCTTCAGCAGCGGCGCCCGCGCCGACAGCGCGTCCCCCTCGTAGCGGTGGAACAGGCTGCCGTGCGGCGCGTTCGTGCCGCTCTTGGTGATGATGTTGAGGTTGCCCGCCATCGCCATGCCGTACTCGGCGGGAATCACGCCCTTGACGATCTGCACCTCGCCGACCGACTCGATGCTGACGACGTCGATCTTGCTGATGCCGTTGTACTGCGAGAGCTGGCGCGAGCCGGCGTTGCCGCTCGCGTCGGTGCCGTTGGCGGTGATGCTCATCGACGAGCCGCCGAGGCCGTTCAGCCGCAGCCGGACGGCGCCGTTGCCGCCCTCGATCGCGTCCTGCTTGGTGAGGCCGGCGCCGACCGCGAGGATGTTCGAGATGTTGCGGTTCGCGGTCGGCAGGTTCTTGACTTCGAGCGGTTCGATGTTGATGCGCTGCTCGGGCGACAAGGCGTTGACGAGCGGCGATTCACCGCTGACGGTGATGTTCTCCTCGATGCCGCCGACTTCGAGCTGATAGCGCTGGCGCACGTTCTGCGCCGCGCTGAGCTGGACGCCCGTGCTCTTGTAGGTCTTGAAGCCGCTGAGGGAGATGGTCAGCGTGTACTTGCCGACCGGCACATAGTTGAAGACGAACTCACCGGTGGCGCCAGACACCTGCGGCTGTTCGGGGACCGCGGTCTCATCATTCACCAGCTCGATCGTCGCGCCCGGCAGCGCGCCGCCCGAGGTGTCGACCACGAGGCCGGCCAAAGTGGCCGTCGTGCGCTGCGCCGCGGCCGGCGCCACGCCGACGAGGATGATCGATGCCAGGAGGGTCAGGAGGATACTGATCGATTGACGCATCGCCTTTCCTCTGTAGAGAGACCGCTGCAAAACTCAGATGCTTACGTCGTCACCCCCGCCCGGATCCAAGGGACTGAGTCAACGTTCACGTGCTCCGCCGCTGGCGCGCACTACCGTTCCGACGGCGCGTAGGTTGACGCGACGAAGATGGGTTCCGGCTGCCCCGCCTGCGGCGGCCCCGGCTCGGCCTCCGCCTCCACGCCGCCGTTCAGTACGAAGCGGGCTCGCTCGAGATCGAGCGCGCCGTCCCAGCGGGCGATGACGACGGTGGCGACGGTGTTGCCGATCAGGTTGGTGATGGCGCGGACTTCCGACATGAATCGATCGACGCCGACGAGAAGCGCCAGCCCTGCGACCGGGATCGCCGGAATCGCAGTCAGCGTCGCCGCGAGGGTGATGAACCCGCCGCCGGTGACGGCCGCGGCGCCCTTCGACGTCACGAGGAGCAGCGCCAGAATCGACAGCGTGTCGCCCATCGACAGGTGCACGCCGCTGACCTGCGCCATGAAGATTGTCGCCATCGTCATGTAGATGGCGGTGCCATCGAGGTTGAAGGAGTAGCCGGTCGGGATCACGAGGCCGACCACCGACTTCCGGCACCCGAGGTTCTCCATCTTCTCGATGATGCGCGGGAGAACCGATTCAGACGACGCGGTGCCGGCGACGATCAGGATTTCTTCGCGGACGTAGCGCAGCAGCTTCCACAGGCTGAGCCCGGCGGCCCTCGTGATCAGGCCGAGCACGACGACCACGAAGAGCGCGCAGGTGATGTAGACGCCGGCCATCAGCTGGCCGAGCGACACCAGGGTGCCGATGCCGTAGCGGCCCACGGTGAACGCCATCCCGCCGAAGGCGCCGATCGGCGCCAGCCGCATCAGCATCTCGATGACGCCGAAAAGTGCCTGCGACAATTGGCTGATCAGCGCAACCAGCGGCTTCACGCGCTCGCCCCCGCGGAGCAGCGCCAGGCCGAACAGCATCGAGAACAGCAGGACCTGGAGGATCTCGCCGCGCGCGAACGCATCGACTACCGTGTTCGGGATCACGTTCATCAGGAAGTCGACGGTCGTCAACTTCTGTGACGCGGTGGTGTAGGCGGTGACTGCCTGCACGTCCATCGCCTGCGGGTTGATGTTCAAACCGCTGCCCGGTTTCATCACCGTGGCGACGACCATCCCGATGACCAGCGCGAGCGTGGAGACGACCTCGAAGTAGACGAGGGCGCGCAGGCCGATGCGCCCGACGTCTTTCATCGCGCCCATCTGTGCGATGCCGACGACGACCGTGGAGAACACGATCGGCGCGATCAGCATCTTGATCAGCTTGATGAAGCCGTCGCCAAGCGGACGCATGGCGGCGCCCTGGGCCGGGTACAGGTAGCCGAACAGCGCGCCCGCGGCGATGCCGACCAGGACCTGGAAATAGAGGCTTCGGTAGATCCGCTGTCGTCTCATTCCGTTTCCTGGGGTACGAGCGGCCACAAATCCTCCGAGGTTAGGAGTATAGGAGCGCCACCCGAAGCGAGGTGTCGCAACATGTCGCAAAGGGTCGAGCGGCCCGCGCGCGGCAAGCGCGCGGGCCAGGGAATGGGTCGAAACGCACGAATTAGAAGCTAAAACGGGCCTGCAGCTGCACCACGCGGGCGGGACCGGTGCCGGTGACGCGGCCGAAGTCCGAGGCGGTGATGTTGGTCTGGACCGCGGCGTAGTTGATCCAGTTCAGCGCGTTCAGCATGTCGGCCCGGACCTCGATGCGCTTCTGGCCGCCGACGGGGAACGCCTTGCTGAACGACACATCGAGGTTCTTGAGGCCCGGCAGCCGGAACTGGCCGACGCCGACGCTGCCGGCGCGCACCGTCTGCCGCGACGTCGCGTTGAGCGGCACCGCGCGGAAGGCGGCCACGTTCAGGTACTGCATGTTGTTGTTGTTGATGTCGCAGCACTCACCGTTGATGGCACCAGCGGCGTCGACAACGTCGGGACGGCTGCCCGCGCGCGACGACGACTGGGTGACGATCAGCGGCTCACCGGTGCGGCCCCTGAAGATCCCGGCAATCTGCCAGTTGCCGAGGAACGCCCCGTGCAACAGGCGACGACCACTTGTCCCCCGGCGTCTCGTAGATCACGCTGCCGATGAAGGAGTGGGTGACGTCACCGATGGCAGGGCCCCAGTTCGACTCGAGGTCGAAGAAATCCTGGACCGTCGAGCTTGCGTCGTTGACCGAGCTGAGCGTGTTGTCGCCGTCGTAGTTGGCGCGCGTCGACGACAAGGTGTAATTGAGGTTGACCTGGAACCGGCTCGAGAACCGCTGCCGCATCGACGTCTGCAGCGAGTTGTAGGTGGTCCGCTGCGAGTCGTCGACGTAGGTGGCCTGGCTGAGGCTGGTGTTGGGGCGGATGCCGGTCAGGCGATCGGGCTCGTTGTAGGTTCTCGCCATCCGGAAGTTGTAGCCGCGGGTGCCGACATACGCCGCGTCGACCACCGTCGCCTTGCCGAACTGCGTGCTGGATCCCGCCGGTGAACACCTGCGCATAGGGCGACTGGATGTTCGGATCGATCAGCAGGCCGACCGGCGACAGCGGGCTCGGCGTGTAGATCGACTGATACCGAATCAGCATGTCCTCGTTGTAGATCGGGTAGTGCAGGTTGAGGTTGGCGGCTTCGACGGCGCTGAAGTTGGTGCTGGCGGGGATGCCGGAAATCATCCCGATCGAGGTCTCGAAGTTCTGGGTGTCGAGCGGCTGGAACATCATCCCCCAGCCGCCGCTGATGACGGTGTGCCCGGCGCCGTCCGGGTTGTAGGCGAAGCCGGCGCGCGGCCCGAGGTTGACGTTCGCGTCGTCCTCGAAGATCCGATCGGCCGTCCGCACCGGGCCGAACTGGAAGCTCGGATCCGGCTCGCCATCGAGGTTGATGATGCCGGCCGGATTTTCCGGATCGGTGCCCTCGAACATGTAGCGCGAGAACCAGTCGTAGCGGACGCCCATGTTGATGACCAGCTTGGAATTGACCCGCCAGTCGTCCTGGGCGAAGAGGCCCCAGTTGGTCGTCGTCCACAGCCCCTGGACCGGCCGCAGCCTGAAGGAGATCCCGCTCGGGCGGTTGTTGATGATGTCCGCCTCCGACGAGAACGAGAAGGCCGGGCCGGTAACGTTGAACCGCCCGCCGCGCGGCGTCGCGTAGATGCCGCCGACCTTGAACGAGTGCTTGCCGGCAATCATCGTCGCCTGCTGCTCGAAGGAGTAGCTCGGCTGCTGTCCGCGCGTGTGCTGCTCGCTGCCCAGCGTCAGCAGGCCGGGATAGGCGATCGAGGGAATCTGCCGGCGATTCTTGGCGTTGATGTCGGAGGGCCCGGGATTGACCGGATCGAGCACGTTGTAGAAGGGGTCGGTTCTCGACAGCCAGTTGTAGTTGTAGCCGAAGCGGGTCTCGGAGCTCCAGTTGCCGCGCGCAACGGCGTAGCTCGCGCTCGCGCGCCGCGTCAGGCTCACCCACACACGCGGCTGCCCCGGCAGCTGGCTCTCCTGGGTCAGGAACGGATGCCCGTAGGTGAAGGTGCCCGACAGGTTGCCGCCCTTGATGCGGAAATCCGCGCGCGTGTCGATGTGGTCGTCGTTGTTCTCTTTGTTGCCGGCGCCGATGAACACTCCCAGCAGCGCGTTGGAGTTGGTCGGCTCGGTCGGGAGCTGATACTGGTCGAGCAGCAGCTTGGTCTCGGGATACGGCAGCGAGGTCATCAGCAGATCGCGGAAGCGCTGCGTCGGCACGTTGACGTTGAGCTCGAGCGCCCGCTTCAGACGATACGACTCCATCGCGGCGAAGAAGAATCCCTTGTCCCTCATCAGCGGCCCGCCGAGCGACCCGCCGCCCTGGTTCCACTGCGAGTCGGGCTTCTCTCTCAGGAAGAACGGCTTCGACACCAGCGCCGCGCCTTCGTAGCGGTAAAACACGCTGCCGTGGAACGCGTTGGTGCCCGCCTTGGTGACGATGTTGAGGTTGCCGGCGAGCGCCTGGCCGAACTCCGCCGGGGAAATGCCCTTGACGATCTGCACCTCGCCGACCGACTCGATGCTGACGATGTCGATCTTGCTGATGCCGTTGTACTGGGAAATCTGCCGGGCGCCCGCGTTGGCGCTCGCATCCGTGCCGTTGGCGGTGATCGACATCGCCGCGCCGCCCAGGCCGTTCAGCCGCAGGCGAATGCCGCCGGCGCCGCCGCTGCCGGAGCCGCCGCCTTCAACGGTGCCTTCCTGCCTGGTCAGCCCGGTGCCGATATTCAGCAGGTTGGTGAGGTTTCTGTTCGCGGCCGGGAGCGTCTTCACTTCCAGCGTGTCGAGGCTGATGCGCTGCTCGGGCGACGCGGTGTTGATGAGCGGCGAGTCGCCGCTGACCGTGATGCTCTCCTCCATCGCGCCGACTTCCAGTTGGAACGTGCGGCGCAGGTTCTGCGCCGCTCCCAGCACGATCCCGGAGGTGCGGTTTGTCCGGAAGCCGCTCAGCGAGATGGTGAGCGTATAGGTGCCGCCGGGCACGTAGTTGAAGATGAACTCGCCGGTGACGCTGGTCACCTGACGCTCGACGATGCCGGTGCCTTCGTTCGTCAGCTCAACGTCGGTTCCCGGAAGGACTCCGCCGGAGGTATCAGTGACGATTCCGGCGAACGTGGCGGTAGTTCGCTGGGCCGCGGCCTGCGGCACCAGGCTGAAAAGCATCACAACGACGGTCAACGCACGTAACACGAGCTTGCTGCGGCGCATATGGCGCTCCTTGGTGGTCGAAAATCGAGCTGTCAATAACTGGTTGTCGAAAGCGATCGCGTACTCGTCAGCGGGCGCCCGTGCTCGGCGTGGTCTGGATCCGGACTGGTTGCACGAAGGCGCCGTTGCCTGCCGTATCCCACACCGCGAACCGCACCCATTTCTGGCCGGTCGCGTTGAACGGGATCGCGAACCGATGCCGGCCAAAGGGCGGCAGGTCCGTGGCCGGGATGATTTGCCGATCGGTCTTCTGCCCGTCGCCCCACACGACCTCGACGAACTCGAGCGGGAAGGTCCACTCCACCTCCGCGACAACCGTCCGCTGGCTGCCGGTGCCCTGCACGGCGTAGGTGGGAATCAGAATCTCCCCGGTGGTGGCGAAGAAATCACCGCGCTTCAGCGCGTTGACGAGCGTCGTCGTGTCGTCCGGCGACGGGAGCTTGTCCAGCTTCACGTAGCTGACCGGATTCATCCCATAGGTGTCGTCGCCGAGCACCTTGTGGAATCGGTGGACCGGCTCGCCGCGGTCGGTCGACTGCGTTTCGGTGATCGCGAGCATGAACTTGGGCGTCGACAGATCGGCGGCCCAGTTGTTCATGTCGTCGAAGAGCGACATCACCCGCGCGTCCGCGAGCCGCTTCTCCGAGAGGTCGAGCCCCATCCCCCAACGCCACCCCGCCCCGGCGTAGTTCTCGTGCCTGAAGTGCGCGGTGTTCCTGATCGCGTCCGGGAACCCCTGTGATCCCTTGGTCCGCGGATGGGGCATGAAGATGAGCATGTTCTCGCGCGTGGTCATCTCCATCAGATCGGCGGTGCTGCCGATGCGATAGACCTTGCCGTACTTCGGATCGGTGTCGACGAGCGGCTGCCCCTCGGCGCGCCCGTCGGTCCAGAAGACCGGCTTCGAGAACAGCAGGTCGTTGTGGCCGCCGAGACCGAGCGAGAGATCCGAGGTTTCCTCACCCGGCCAGATCAGGAAGTTCTTGTCGGAGTGGCGCCGCGCCGCTTCGAACGAGGCGGCCATGGCGTCGAGCCGGCTGGCGGCGACAGTCGCCGAGGTCCTGGGTCCGCGCGCGGCGTCGACGTCGCCGAGGATGTTGATTCCGGCCGCCTTGACGACGTCGAAGTCGGGCAGCCGGGTGTCGAGATCGCCGATCTGCAGCAGCCGGTTGCCGTATTCCGAGTGATAGTGGTTGCCCATCACCTGGTATCCGGGGAGCGGCTTGAAGCGATCGCCGTGCGTGAACGCCATCACCGACTGGATGGTTGGCTGCGCCGCCGCCGCGCCGACGTAGAAGTACCCGGCCATCCGCTGCCACGTGCCGGGCGGCGCGCTGTAGAGCGCGAAGTTCCCGCGGTAGACCTCGATGTCTTCGCGCTCGGCCTGGCGGATGCCGAACGAGAACGAGGTCGGCGAGTCCTTGCGATACCAGGTGTATCCGAGGTTGGTTTCGGCTTCTCGTGCCCAGAAGAAGGCATGCGGCGGCGGAAACGCGGCAATCGATCCGCCGGCGGCTTCGATCGCGACGACGCGGTTGGCGGCCCGGAGCGGCACCGGTCCTTTGTTCGGCGCGCCGCCAAACTGATAGTCCTGCCAGTTGTTGCCGATGTCACGCCACACGACTTTGGTCGTGGGCTGGATGGTGAGGCCGGCGAGGCCGGTGTCGTACTTGTAGGCGACCGACGGCTCATCGGTCTTCGCAATCACCTCCTGCCGAATCAGGTTCGTGCCCTTGTAGACGGTGAACTGCAGCCGGCCCGAAAAGACGCCGAGCTGCACGCCGGGAAACGCGACTTCGAGACGCGCGCCGTTGGTCGTCACCGTGCAGCCGTCCGCCCGGTAGGTTGCGGTCGCGCGCTTGATCTCCTCCGGCTTGCGCGGCAGGCCGGGATTCTTCGGCGGCTTCCCCGCCTCGACGCCGGGGACAAACAGCGGGTCGTCCCAGAACGGATCCCACTGGCCCTTCTCCAGGAACTCGGGCGTCATCTTGAAGAACGACGTGTCCCACTTGTCCCGCGCCGCTCGTTCCGGCGTAATCGCCTCGCCCCAGGAGCGAAGCGGTCCCAGCTGCTGCTCGCTGATGCGCCGGCGGCCGGAGACGACGCGGAACTCCGGCGTGACGTTGCCGGCGAGCGTCGCCCACGCGCCGCCCTTGCGACGGACGGCGAGATCCTGAATCGTCGGCGTCCCGCCCTCGATTCCGAATCGCAGCCTGAGCTCTGCGCCTTCGTCGCCGTCCCATGTCACGGCGAGCGCCTGGCCGGCAACCGTGGCGGTAAGGCCCGGCATGGCCTTGTAGGCGGTGAGGACGCAGTTGAGCGGATCAGCCGACGCTACAGAGGCGACGAGCGCGAACGCGGCGGCCGTCAGCGGGACCTTCATCGGCATGCCGCTATTGGCCCGCCGTCGTGGCCGTTGCCTGCTTCAGCCTGATCGGCTGGACGAACGCGCCGTTGGTCGCGACGTCCCACGCGGCAAACCGCACCCACTTCTTCCCCGCCGCGTTGAACGGGATCTGGAAGCGCTTCTTCCCGAACGGCGGCAGGTCGGTCGTCGCGATGATCTGGCGCTCGGTCTTCTGCCCGTCGCCCCACACGACTTCGACGAAGTCCAGCGGGAAAGTCCACTCGACCTCGGCGCTGATCGTCCGCTTGTCGCCGCTGCCCTCGACGGCGTAGTTGGAAATGAGGACCTCGCCCGAGCTGACAAAGTAGTCGCCGCTCTTCATCGCGTTGATGATCGGGCTCATGTCGTCGACCGTCGGCAGCTTGTCGAGCTTCACGTAGTTGACCGGGCCGTTCGCGTACATCGCGTCGTAAGGCGGACGTCCGCGCTCGCCGATGTCGGAACGCGCCTCGGAGATCGCCTGCATGTGTTTGAGCGGGATCGGCCGATCGACGTACCAGTTGGTCATGTCGTCGAAGACACCCAGGCAGCGGTATTCGCAGAGCCGCTTCTCGGAGCCGTCGATGCCCATGCCCCAGCGGTAGCCGGCGCCCTCGTAGGTGTCCTGCGCGAAGTGGGTTTCTTTGACGCCGTCGGGGAAACCGGTCGATGCCTTGGCGCGCGGATGCGGCATGTTGACGATCAGGTTCTCGAGCCGGGTCATCTCGAAGAAGTCGGCGGGGCTGCCCAGGTTGTAGACCTTGCCGTACTTGGGATGCTGCTCGACCAGCGGCTGGTTCGGGCCGCGCTTGGTCAGCCAGTAGACCGGCTTCGACACCATCAGGTCGTGATGCCCGCCGATCTCGATGCCGGTGTTCTCCATGTTCGGCATCACCAGGAACGTCTTGTCCGACTGCCGCCTGGCGGCGTCGTAGTACTCGGCCTGCGCGGCGAGAAACGCATCGCCGCCCGATCGCCCGCCGCGGGCGCCGTCGATCACGCCGAAGATGTTGATGCCGAGCGCCTTCGCCGACTCGACGTCGTTCAGGCGGTTGTCGAGGCTGCCGGACTCCTTGAGGCGCGGCACCATGCCGACGTGATAGTGCGAGCCCATCACCTGATAGCCGGGCAGCGGCTTGAACGAATCGCCGTGGGTGAAGGTGAGCGCCGCATCGACCGCCGCCGGCGCGCGATCCGCACTGATGTAGAGGAAGACCGGCATCTGCTGCCAGGTGCCGGGCCGCGCGCTGGTCAGCGCGAAGTTGTGGAGGAACTCCGGGTCTTCTTCCTTCTCGGCCTGCCGGATCCCGAACGAGTACGACGAGTCGCTGTCCTTGCGGTAGTAGTTGTCGCCGAGGACCTGGTTCGATTCGCGCGCGCCGAAGAAGCTGTGCGGCGGCGGGAACGCCGCAATCGATCCGCCCGGGAGGTCGGCGGCGATCAGGCGATTGGCGCTCCACACCGTCGCCGGATCCTTGTTGACCGGCCCGGCGAACTGCTGATCCTGCCAGCGTCCGGCCAGGTCGCGCCAGACCACGCGCGACGCCGCCTGAACCGGCAGCCCCTTCAGGCCGGCGTCGTATTTGTACGCCACCGACTGCTGCTCGGTCTTGGCGATCACGACCTGACGAATCAGGTTCGTGCCCTTGAACACGTCGTACTGGAGCCGGCCGGCGAAGACACCGGCGGTGACGCCGGGGAACGTGATCTCCAGGCGCGCGCCGCTGCTCTTCACCTCGCACGCCGTCGCGTGGTAGCTCGCCGTCGAGCGGTTCACTTCATCGGGGGTCCGCGGCAGCCCCTTCTGCTTGAAGATGCCGTTCATCGGCGGAATCGAGGTCGCGTGCGTCGGCGGCCGCTCGCCGCTGCCTTCGACGTAGAGCGGCGCGTCCCAGAACGCTTCCCACTTCCAGCGCTCGACGTCGGATTCCTTGATCTGCCCTTCCTTCACCGCCTGGTCGATCCACCCGCCGTCGTCCTTCCGGTACATCTCCATCACCGTCTCGCTCACCTTGCCGCCGAGCGCCTGGATGGAGTCGGGCCGCAGCTGCTGCTGGGTGATCCGGCGCATGCCGGAGACGACGCGGAATTCCGGCGTCACGTTCGACGCCAGCGTCGACCACTGGCCGCCCTTCTTCTTGATCGCGACCTCGCGGATCGTGGGCGTGCCCGCTTCAATCGAGAAGCGCAGGCGCAGTTCGGCGCCGTTGTCGCCTTCCCACGTCACGGCGAGCGTCTGGTTTTCGACCGCGGCCGCCAGGCCCGGCGCGGCCTTGTAGCCGGTGAGGTTGCAGTTCAGCGGATCGGCCGACGCCGTCGACGCAGCGAGGACGGCGGCAGCAGTGAGCAGGTGAAATTTCATACGGACTCTCCCACGATCACGGAATGGCGAACGACGAACGACGAACGCAGAACGACGAACGAGAACGCAGAACGCCGAACGCAGAACGCAGAACGTCGAATCGACGCGCGCAGTCGCTACTTCCCCGCCGTCGTCGTCGTCGCCTGCGTCAGCCGTCACCGGCTGAACGAACGCGCCGTTGGTGGCAACGTCCCAGGCAGCAAACCGCACCCACTTCTTGCCGGCCGCGCTGAACGGGATCGTGAAGCGCTTCTTGCCGAACGCCGGGAGATCGGTCGTCGAGATGATTTGCCGATCGGTCTTCTGCCCATCGCCCCAGACCAACTCGACGAAGTCCAGCGGGAAGGTCCACTCGACCTCGGCGCTGATCGTGCGCTTGTCGCCGGTGCCCTCGACGGCGTAGTTGGAGATGAGGACCTCGCCCGAGCTGACGAAGTAGTCGCCGCTCTTCATCGCGTTGATGATCGGGCTCATGTCGTCGACCGTCGGCAGCTTGTCGAGCTTCACGTAGTTGACCGGTCCGTTGGCATAGGTCGCGTCGTAGGACGGCTTGCCGCGCGTGCCGATGTCCGAGCGCGACTCCGAGATGCCCTGCATGTGCTTGAGCGGCATGTTCCGGTCGACGTACCAGTTGGTCATCTCGTCGAACAGGCCCAGGCAGCGGTACTCGCAGAGTCGCTTCTCGGAACCGTCGATGCCCATGCCCCAGCGGTAGCCGGCGCCTTCGTAGGTCTCCTGCGCGAAGTGCGTGTCCTTGACCGCGTCCGGATAGCCGGTGGAGCCCTTCGACCGCGGGTGCGGCATGTTGATGATCAGGTTCTCGCGCCGGGTCATCTCGAACAGATCCGCCGGGCTGCCGAGGTTGTAGACCTTGCCGTATTTCGGATGCTGTTCGACCAGCGGCTGGTTCGGGCCGCGCTTGGTCAGCCAGTACACCGGCTTCGACACCATCAGGTCGTGGTGGCCGCCGATGTCGATCCCGGTGTTCTCCTTGTTCGGCATCACCAGGAAGGTCCGGTCCGACTGCCGCCGGGCGGCGTCGTAGTACTCGGCCTGCGCGGCGAGGTACGCCTCGCCGTCCTCGCGGCCGCGGACGCCGTCGATGATCCCGTAGATGTTGACGCCGACCGCTTTCATCGACTCGACGTCGTTGAGGCGATCGTCGAGGCTGCCCGATTCCTTGAGCCGCGGCACCATGCCGACGTGATAGTGCGACCCCATGATCTGGTAGCCGGGGATCGCCTTGTAGTGATCGCCGCGCGTGTAGGTGAGCGCCGCGTCCACGGCCGCCGGCGCCGCTTCGCCGCTGACGTAGAGGAACACCGGCATCTGCTGCCACGTGCCGGGCCGCGCGCTGGTCAGCGCGAAGTTATGCAGGAACTCCGGGTCTTCTTCCTTCTCGGCCTGCCGGATCCCGAACGCGAACGAGGTGTCGCTGTCCTTGCGGTAGTAGTTGTCGCCGAGGACCTGGTTCGACTCGCGCGCGCCGTAGAAGCTGTGCGGCGGCGGGAACGCGGCAATCGATCCGCCCTGCACGTCGGCGGCGATCAGGCGATTGCTGCTCCACACCGTCGCGGGATCCCGGTTGGTCGGACCGCCAAAGCGCTGGTCCTGCCAGCGGCCGGCGAGGTCGCGCCAGACGACCGCGAGACGTGGCCTGGATCGGCAGCCCCTTGAGGCCGCCGTCGTACTTGAAGGCGACCGACTGCACGTCGGTCTTGGCAATCACCACCTGGCGAATCAGGTTGGATCCCTTGAACACGTCGTACTGCAGCCGGCCGGCGAAGACGCCCAGCTCGACGCCCGGGAAACTGACCTCCAGGCGCCCGCCGTTGCTCTTCACCTCGCAGCTCTGCGTCTTGAACGTCGCTGTTGCGCGCTTCACTTCTTCCGGCTTCCGCGGCAGGCCGGGCTGGTTGGCGACGCCTTTCATCGCCGGAATCGCCCCCTGGTGAGTGGGCGGCAGCTCACCGCTGCCTTCGATGTACAGCGGCGCGTCCCAGAACGCTTCCCACTTGATCTTGTCGATCACCTCCGGCGTGAGCTCGACGCCGAGCTTCACGAGCGGCTCGGTCTGCTGCTGCGTCGCGCGCCGCAGGCCGGACACGACGCGAAACTCCGGCGTCACGTTGGTCGCGAGCGTCGCCCACTGGCCGCCCTTTTTCCGGAGCGCCAGCTCCTTGATCGTCGGCGTGCCGCCGCTCAGCGTGAAGCGGAGCCGCAGCTCCTGGCTGTTGTCGCCGTCCCAGACGAGGGAGAGCGTGTCGTCAGCGACGGCGGCCGTGAGTCCGGGCGCCGTCTTGTAACCGGTCAGATCGCACTTCAACGGATCCGCGAAGACCGTCGAGGCGGCGAGCGTCAGCATGAGAGTGGCCGACCACGTTTTCATCACGTACTCCTGGTCCGGCTGAAGCCGGACTCTACGTCCACTGTCGTGTCCGGCTTCAGCCGGACCCGTCGAATCTAGCGCTGCGCCGTTGACGGCACGGCGTTGGTCAGCCTGACCGGCTGCACCATCGCGCCGTTGCCGGCGACGTCCCACGCCGCGAAGCGCACCCACTTCTTGCCGGTCGCGTCCAAGGGAATCTGGTAGCGATGCTTGCCGAACGGCGGCAGCTCCGACGCCGGGATGATCTGGCGATCGGTCTTCGTGCCGTCGCCCCACACGACCTCGACGAAGTCGAGCGGGAAGGTCCATTCGACGTCGACCGCGATCGTCCGCTGGCTGCCGGTGCCCTGCACGGCGAAGGAGGGAATCAGCACTTCGCCCGAGGTCCAGAAGTAGTCGCCGCGCTTCATCGCGTTGATGACCGAGCTGCGGTCGTCCGGGCCCGGCAGCGTGTCGAGCTTGACGTAGTTCACCGGGTTGTTGGCGTAGATGTCGTCGCCCGGTCCCTTGCGGTAGGTCTCCGAGATCGCCTGCATGTACTTGAGCGGCGTCGGCAGGTCGGCGACCCAGTTGTTCATCTCGTCGAGCAGCGCCTGGCAGCGGTACTCGCAGAGCCGCGTCTCGGAGCCGTCGACGCCCATGCCCCAGCGCAGGCCGATGCCGCGGTAGTTCTCGTTCTTGAAGTGGTCGGTGTCCTTGACCGCTTCCGGGTAGCCGGTCGATCCCTTCGATCGCGGGTGCGGCATGAAGATGATGATGTTCTCGCGCTTCGCCATCTCCATCATGTCGGCGGCATTGCCGACGTGGTAGACGTTGCCGTAGGTCGGATGCGTCTCGACCAGCGGCTCGCCCGCCTTGCGCGACCGGCAGCCAGAAGAGCGGCTTCGACTCGAGCAGATCGATGTGGCCGCCCGAGGATGCCGGTGAAGACCTCTTCGTTCGGCATGATCAGGAAGTTCTTGTCGGAGTGGCGCCGCGCCACTTCGTAGTAGTCGGCGCGCCCCTTCAGCGGATCGCCGCCGCCGCGCCCGCCGCCGCCGCCGCCGTCAATCGGCGCGAAGATGTTGATGCCGGTGGCGCGCGCCGCCTCGAAGTCGGGCAGCTTCACGTCGAGCCCGCCCATCTCGCGCAGCCGCTGCACGGTGCTGGTGTGGAAGTGCGTCGCCATCACCTGGTAGCCGGGAATCGGCTTGTAGCGATCCTCGCGCGTGAAGGCGAGCGCGGACTGCATCGTCGCCTGGCCGGCTCCGGCGCTGACGTAGAAGAACACCGGCATCTGCTGCCAGGTGCCGGGCCGCGCGCTGTAGAGCGCGAAGTTCTGGCTGGTGTCTTCGGGCCCGCGTCCGACGGCGTGCGGCTGTTCTTCCTTCTCGGCCTGGCGGATGCCGAATCGCGAACGACGTCGGGCTGTCCTTGCGATACCAGTTGTAGCCGAGATTGAACTCGGTTTCGCGCGCCCAGAAGAAGCGGTGCGGCGGCGGGAACGCGGCAATCGAGCCGCCGGGGCCCTCGGCGACAACCAGGCGATTGGCCGCCTTCAGCGCGACCAGCTTGTCGTTCTTCGCGCCGCCAAGCCGGTTCTCCTGCCAGAGGTTCGAGGTGTCGCGCCAGACGACGCGAGAGGCCGGCTGGATCGTCAGCCCCTTGAGGCCGGCGTCGTACTTGTACGCGACCGACCGCTCTTCCGTCTTGGCGACGATCGCCTGGCGAACCAGGTTGGTGCCCTTGTAGACCGTGAACTCGAGGCGGCCGTCGAACACGCCCAGCTTCACGCCGGGGTACGACACGGTGATGCGGCCGCCGGCGCTCGTCACCTCGCAGCTCTTCACCTGGTAGATCGCCTCGCCGCGCTTCACTTCCTCCGGCTTGCGCGGCAGCCCCGGCTGGTTGGCGATGCCGGCCACCGGCGGCGTCGAGCCGCCGTGCGCAACTTCGTCGCCGGGGATGTTCAGCGGCGCGTCCCAGAACGCTTCCCACTTGATGCGATCGATCACCTCGGGCGTGATGTCGACCTTGAGATCCTGCAGCGGCTTGATCTGCTGATCGGTGGCGCGGCGGAACCCGGAGACGACGGTGAACTCCGGCGTCGCGTTGCTGGCGACGCTCGCCCACGTGCCGCCTTTGCGGCGGACCGACAGGTCCTTGATCGTCGGCGTGCCGCTGTTGACGGTCAGCTGCATCCGGACTTCCTGGTTCGCATCGCCGTCCCAGGTCAGCGAGAGCGCATCGCCGGCCACCGCGGCCGAGAGCCCGGGCGCCGCCTTGTAGCCGGTCAGGCTGCAGGCCGGGGCTTGCGCGTAGAGCGCCGGCGACGCATCGGGGGACGGCAGCGCCGCGGCGACGGCGAGGGCGAATACGAAACCGAGAGATGCACGCGTCATAGCTACTCCTCAGCCGTCGCGCGTCAGCGCGCGGCCGTCGTCGCCGTCATTCCCGAGAGCTTCACTGGCTGGACCATCGCGCCGTTGCCGGCCGAGTCCCACACCGCAATCCGCACCCATTTCTTGCCGGTGGCGTCGAACGGAATCTGGAAGCGATGCTTGCCGAACGCCGGCTGCTCGGTGGCCGGAATCACTTTTCGATCGGTCTTCGTGCCGTCGCCGGAGATCACTTCCACGAACTCGAGCGGGAAGGTCCACTCCACGTCGGCGACGATGGTGCGCTCGTTGCCGCTGCCCTGCACCGTCCACGACGGGATCAGCACCTCGCCGGAGGTGACGAAGTAGTCGCCGCGCATCAGCGTCTTGATCACCGGGCTGACGTCGGTTGGCGGCGGCAGCTGCGCCATCTTCAGGTAGCTGACCGGCGAGCTCGCGTAGATGTCGTCGCCCGGCGCCTGGTAGCGCACTTCGCTGATCGACATCACGTACTTCGGCGGGATCGGCTTGTCGGCGGTCCAGTTGCTCATGTCGTCGAAGAGCGGCTGGCAGCGGTGCTCGCAGAAGCGCTGCTCGGACAGGTCGAGGCCCATGCCCCAGCGCACGCCGACGCCCTGATAGTGCGGATCGCTGAAGTACGCCTCGTCCTTGATCGCGTCGGGAAAGCCGGTCGATCCCTTCGTCCGCGGATGCGGCATCGAGATCAGCACGTCTTCGCGCTTCGCCATCTCCATCAGATCGGCGGCGGTGCCGATGTGGTAGACCTTGCCGTAGGTGGCGTGGTCTTCCACCAGCGGCTGCCCGGCGGTGCGTCCCTGCGTCCAGTAGACCGGGTGCGAAAACAGCAGATCGGTGTGGCCGCCGACCGGGCTGCCGTAGTGCTCCTGGTTCGGCATCACCAGGAACGTCTTGTCGGAATGCCGTCGCGCGCCTTCGACCGATGCCGCGGTGATCGCCAGCACGTCGCCGCGGCCGCGGCCGCCGCCCGGACCGCCTTCGCGTCCGGCCGGTGCACCGCCGCGTCCCGATTCTGGCGCCGCGCCGCGGCCGCCTTCAGGTGCGGTGCCGCGCCCGGCTGGCGGCGTCGCGAATCCAACCGAGTCGACCTGGCTGACGATGTTGATGCCGAGCGACTTGAGCGCGGGGAGATCGGGGATTTCGGCGTCGAGGCTGCCGGCCTCGAGCAGGCGCCGCCCGAGGTCCATGTGATAGTGGTGGTTCATCACCTGGTAGCCGGGCAGCGGCTTGAAGCGATCGCCGTGCGTGAACGCCAGCACCGAGTCGAGCGTCGCCGCGCCAGGTTCGGCGCTGGCGTAGAAGTAGACCGCCATCCGCTGCCACGTGCCGGGGCGCGCGCTGTAGAGCGCGAAGTTGCCCGCATACTGCGGGTGCTCCGGATCCTTCTCCGCCTGGCGGATGCCGAACGAGAACGAGGCGTCGCTGTCCTTGCGGTACCAGACGTAGCCGAGATTGGTCGCGACCTCGCGCGCCCAGAAGAACGTGTGCGGCGGCGGGAAGGCGGCAATCGATCCGGCGGCGCCGCGCTCGATCATCAGCAGCCGGTTGCTGGCGCTCAGCGGCACCTCGCGCTCGTTCTTGTTGCCGCCGAACTGATAGTCCTGCCAGGTGTTGGCGATGTCGCGCCAGACCGCGCGCGATCCCTGCTCGATTGAGAGTCCCTTGAGGCCGGCGTCGTACTTGTAGGCGACCGCGCGCTCGTCGGTCTTCGCCACCGCTTCCTGGCGAATCAGGTTCGTGCCCTTGTAGACGGTGTACTGCAGGCGTCCGGCGAAGACGCCGAGCTCCAATCCCGGAAATGAAATCTCGAGGCGCGCGCCGTTGGTCTTCACCTCGCAGCCGGTGGCGCGGTAGCTCGCCGTCGCGCGCTTGATCTCCGACGCGTTCCGCGGCAGATCCGGCGGCAGGTTGTTGCCCGGCGCGTACACCCGGCGTGATGCCGGGGACGTCGAGCGGCGCGTCCCAGAAGGCTTCCCACCGCTCGCGGTCGACCACGTCAGGCGTGATCTCGACGCCGAGCGCGCGCAGCGGCTGCATCTGCTGGTTGCTCATGCGCCGCATGCCGGAGACGATGCGGAATTCAGGAGTGACGTTCGAGGCGAGCGGGGTCCAGGTGCCGCCGGTGCGGCGGATCGCCAGCTCGCGAATCGTCGGCGTGCCGCCGGCGATCTCGAAACGCAGCCGGAGCTGCTGGTTCTTCGCGCCGTCCCACGTCACGGCGAGCGTGTCGCCGGTCACCGCCGCGGTCAGGCCGGGCGCGGCTTTGTAGCCGGTGAGGCTGCATGCCATCGGATCGGCAGACGCCGGCGACGCGCCTGACAAGAACGCAGCCGCGGCCGCCGCGACAACAAGAAATTTCGGCACAGAGCGCTCGCCAATTCTCCGGTCGGGCGTGACCGGTGCGTCACTATAAGTCCCGGTTATGTGGGACTTTGTCGCAAGATGTCGCAGCTGTGTTGCAACCGGTCGCGGGCGCCGCGGACGCTCGATCTCAGCTGATCGCGTCGGGCATCGGCTCGGGAGCGCCGGCGGGCGTGAGGCAGTAACCGTCGCCGTGAACGGTGTGGATGAAGCGCGGGTGGTGGGCGTCGGGCTCGATCTTTTTGCGCAGCCTGGCGATGGCGTGGTCGACCGAGCGCGTGCTCGGCGTGTCCGGGTAGCCCCAGACCTCACGCAAGAGCTCGGCGCGGCGGACGACCCGTTCCTGCCGCTCGGCGAGGTAGGCGAGCAGCTCGAATTCGCGATGCGTGAGGTGAATCGTCCGGCCGTGCTGGCTCGCGCTTCGGGCGCGGAAATCGACCGCCACCGAGCCGAGCGTGATCTGCTCGACCACCGGCCGGGCACGGCGCAGGACGGCGCGGACGCGCGCGAGGAATTCCTCGAGATCGAACGGCTTGCTGACGTAGTCGTCGGCGCCGAGATTCAGCCCGCGCAGCTTGTCGGCCTTCTGGCCCCGCGCCGACAGGATGATGATCGGCGTGTGCCCGTGCCGGCGCAGCAGCCCGCACAGCTCGAAGCCGCTCATGCCCGGCAGCATCAGGTCGAGGACGACGAGATCCGGGCGTGAACGTCCGGACGGCGTGCAGCGCCGCGTTGCCGTCGGACACCCACTGCACCTCGAACCCGTCGAAGGTCAGGTTATCGCTCAGCACGCGCGCGAGCGCGGCATCGTCTTCAACGATCAGGATCCGCTTCTTCGTCATCGTCCTCAAATACCGGCAGGCTGACGCTGATGGTAGTGCCGGAGTCAACCACGCTGTGGATCGCCAGGCGGCCGCCGTGGTCGGCGACGATCCGCTTCACGATCGCGAGCCCGAGGCCGCTGCCGCCGGAACCGGCGTGCCGGCCGCGAACGAACTTGCGCGTGACCTGGCCGATCTCGTCGCGGGGAATGCCGCGGCCGTGGTCGGCGACCTCCAGCACGATCATCCCCTCGTCGTCCTGGTGCGCGGAAATCCGCAGCCACCGGTTCACCGGCGAGTAGCGGATGGCGTTGTCGATGAGATTCTCGAGCAGGAGCGTCATCGCCGTGCGATCGGCGCGAACCGCCGGCAGATCCGCCGGAATATCGATAACGGTTTCGAACCCGGCGGACAGGAGCTGCTGGCGGAACTGGGCGGCGACCGTCTCGGCGAGCGTGTCGAGCCCGAGCGGCTCGAACGAGTAGACATCGGCGACGTCGGTGATGCGCGACATCGCCAGCAGGTTGTCGACCAGCCGCGTCAGCCGCTTCGCTTCCTGGACGACGAGCCCCGCGTACTGGCGCTGATCGCCGGTTTCACTGACCCGGCCCGAGGCGAGGCTGTCGCCGACCGCGCGAATGGTCGCGATCGGCGTCTTGAGCTCGTGCGTCACGGTGGCGACAAACTCGGACCGCATCTCCGCCAGGCTCGCGCTCGCGCGCACGGCGCGCGCCGTCAGCACCAGCCCGAAGGCCAGCGCGGCAGCCGCGAAGGCGGCGACGATCAGGGTGCGATCGGCGCCGCGAATGGCCGCCTCGAGCGTCGGATCGGCCGCGGCGCTGACCTGCACCGCCCACTGCTCCCACGGCAGATCGCCCGGCGGATCGAGGACCACCAGCAGCGGGTCGAAGAACATCATCGGGAACGTGCGACGGCTGGTCGGCCCCTTGTGGTTCGAGACCGTCGTCTGCGCCACGCCGTTGCCGGCCGCGTCGAGGACCGAGAGCGCAAGGCCGGAACCGGTGCCGCCGATCCGCGCCACCTGGCTCGTCAGCTCGGGAAAGTAGTGGCGCGCGGACCCACTGCATGTCGACGGTGAAGCCGAAGATCCCCTCGAGGTTCTCGCGGAACTGATCGTGATACAGCAGGCGGACGATCACCTGATGCGGCTGGCCGCCAATCGGCAGCTGAAAGATCGAGAAGCGGCGTCCGTAGGACGCATCGGCGGCGATGCGCTCCATGATCGCTTCGGCCACCATCGGCACCGTGCTGGTGGTGACTGGAAACCGGTTGGGGGCCTCTTCGTCCGGCGCCCACACCGGCTGCCGGTTCGATCGCGTGAAGAAGATGACGCTGCCGGCCGACGTGGCGCCGCGCGCCGCGAAGAACGACTCGGGATAGGGATAGCGCGCGAACGCGCTCGCGATCATGTTGCCGACATCGGAGGGCGGATCGAGGGTGAACGCGTCCCAGTCGGGCGAGGCGAGCACCGACTTCTGGACCGCGTGCATGTCGCGCGTCAGCGCGGTGACGAGCAGATCCGCCGCCGCGTCCGCCCGCCGCTCGACCAGCAGCGTCGAGCTGCGCTGCCACTCGCGGATGGCGCGATAGCCGAACCAGGTGAGCAGCGCCACCGACGCGCAGACGCCGGCAGCCATCCAGCCGGCGAGCCCGCGGAAGCGTGGCGCGATCCACGGCATCATCGCAGCAGCTCCCGTTCGCGATAGAAGCGCGCGGCGCCGTCGTGCAGCGGAATCGGCGTCGCCGGCGCCTGGTCGAGATCCATGAAGCGCAGCGCGCCCTGCGACGACGACAGCGACGGCAGCGCTTCGAAGAAACGCCGGGTGAGATCGTAGACCAGCGTCTCGTCGAGATCGCGCCGGCACACCAGCAGGCTGTCGACGCCGATCGTCCGGATGGTCTGCGACCCGCCGGGATAGGTGTCGCGCGGAATCACGGTCACGCGCAGGAACGGGTACTCGTGCCGCAGCCGTTCGATCGGCGGTCCGGCGATCGGCACCAGGCGCGCGCCCTCGCGCGTCGCCTGAGTGACCGACGCCGCGGGGTAAATCGCCGTGTCGAACATCGCGTGGAGCGTGCCCTTGACGAGGCGATCGGCCGCGTCGTTGAACTGCAGCTGCTCGACCTGCACCGCCGATTCGGCGATGCCGAACGCCTGCAGGATCAGCCCGGCGGTCAGCGCCGTGCCGCTGCCCGGCGGGCCGACGCCGATGCGGCGGCCGCGCAGGTCGCCGACTTCCCGGATGCGCGAATCGCGTCCGACGACGAGGTGCACCGGCGTGAGCTGCATCACGGCGATGCCGCGCAGGCGGTCGAACGCCTGCGGCACGCGGCCGCCGAGACGGCCGACGTAGGCGATGTAGGCAACGTCGGCGAAGGCCAGCCCGAGGTCGGCCTCACCGCTCTGGATCGCCTCGACGTTGGTGACCGCGCCCGCCGTGGGCGTGACCTGGAAGGTGATTGGCCGGAGCGACTGCTCGTAGGCGCGGGCGAGGCCTTCACCGAGCGGATAGAAGCCGCCGCCCGGCGTGCCGGTCGAGAAGCGCACGACCACCGGAGCCGTGCGCGCCGCCGGCGGCTGCGCGCACGCGCCGGCGAACAGCGCGATGCCGATCGCGACGGCGGCTCCCGAAGCCTGGATGAGCGCGGCCATGAGAAGCCGCACTATATAGTCGAAAGTCTGAAGTCGGAAAACCGGGGGCCGGCGATCAGCGACGCGAAGCCGCGACACCGGCCGCAACCATTGCGCCAATCGCCAGGAACGGCAGCGCGCGGCTGACGTCCGACAACGCGGCGCGCGTATACGCGCTCGTCTTCCGCACGTGGCCGGGATAGCGGCCGCGCCGGCGTCCGTAATCCTCGCCCGAGGGCCGATTGAGGCTGTCGCGCGAGGTCGGCGGCTCGCTGCTCTGCATCGACTCGAACGCCTGCCGCTCCATCATCAGATCGGTCAGCCGCGGCGCCAGCGCCGCCATCGCCAGCTGGAGGCGCGGCCCGCCGCCGATCGTGATCTCGCGCACCGGCTTCTCGGCGCACTTCAGGATCGCGAAGGCGACTTCTTCCGGCGAATAGACCGGCGGCGAATGCTTGGGTTCCCGCGGCATGTAGTTCGCCGCGTGCTGCGGAAACGGCGTGTCGATCGGCCCCGGCTTCACCAGGCTGACCCAGATCGGGATGCGATCGTGCTCGAGCTCCATCCGCAGCGTGTCGTTGTAGGCGCGAACCGCGTGCTTGGAGGCGCTGTAGATGCCGAGCAGCGGCACCGCACGGTCGGAGACCTCGCTGCCGACGTTGATGATCGTGCCGCCGCGGGTGCGCATGTGGTCGACCGCCACTCTGCAGCCGTTCACGACACCCCAGAAATTGATTTCGAACAGCTTGCGCTTGTCGGCCATCGGCTGATCGACCAGGCGGCCGTACAAACCGAGGCCGGCGTTGTTCACCCAGGTGTCGATGCGGCCGAACTCGAGCATTGCCGCCCGGCCGATCTGCGTCACCTCGCGCTCCTCGGTGACGTCGGCCGCCACTGCGACCGCCCGGCCGCCGTTGTGGCGAATGCGCGCGACCGCCAGCGCCAGCTCGCCTTCGCTGCGCGCCGCCATGACGACCGATGCGCCGCGCTCCGCAGCCATCTCAGCCGTTGTCAGGCCGATGCCGCTCGACGCCCCGGTGATGACGATCACCTGGTCTTTCAGGCTCTTCCTTTTCAGCTTCATGGCCGAACCCCGCTGCAAGAACAAAACCCAGCAGGGAGGAATCAAGAATTGAGAATCTGGAATCTAGAATTCGTGGGGAAGAGCTTGGAAAGACTGCGAGGGACTGCCAAACCGTCGGAATTTGGAACCCGGCCTCGAGTAGAGGTCACGAGTTCCAAATTCCACATTCCTGATTCTTCGTTCCTAACTTCCGCCAGCTTTTCTCGGCGTCGTCGTCTTCCGCGACACGCCCCTTGCCGGCTTCGACGCCTTCTTCCCGGCGCCGCCGGCGGCCTGCTCGGCCTCGTCTTTCTTGCCGCGCAGCCGCTCCGCCGCCGCGCGCAGCCGCCCGCCGACGCCCTTGGCCTTCGGCTTCTCCTCCGCGGCCGCCGTTGCCTCGGCGTGCTTCTTCGGATCGAACTCGCTGCCGACAAGCTCGACCTGCGCCACCGCGGCGCTGTCGCCCTTGCGGAAGCCGAGCCGCAGCAGTCGTGTATAACCGCCAGGGCGTGACGCAAAACGCGGCGCGATCGTGTCGAACAGCTTGGTCACGACCTCGCGGTCCTGCAGGTCCTGCATCACCAGCCGGCGCGCGGTCAGCACGCGGCCGTTGGCCTCGCCCGCCGCGAGCCCGCGCTTGGCGACCGTGATCAGCCGCTCGACGAACGGCCGCAGCTCCTTCGCCTTCGGCACCGTCGTCGTCAGGTGCTCGTGACGGAGGAGCGCCGTGGCCTGGTTCCGGAGCATCGACAGCCGATGCTCGGTAACGCGGCCCAATTTACGATGTGCGACTCGATGTCTCATGGCTTTTAGGGCGGGTGGGGCGAGTGGGGCGGGTGGGGCGGGTGGGTAAGAACGCTGACTGCGCTCTCCCTGCCTGCCGCACCTGCCCTGCCTGCCCTACCTGCCAGTCCTCGTCCAGTTAGTCCTGCCCGGCCGACGCCGGCTGATCGACACGCATGCCGAGGCTCAGCCCCATCGTGTGCAGGATTTCCTTGATCTCGTTCAGGCTCTTGCGGCCGAAGTTCTTCGTCTTCAGCATCTCGGCTTCGGTCTTGAGCACGAGCTCGCGGATCGTCCGGATGTTCGCGTTCTTCAGGCAGTTGTACGACCGCACCGAGAGCTCGAGCTCCTCGACCGACTTGTCGAGGTTCTCGTTGCTCGCGCCGGTGCGCGGCAGGTCGGCCGCGGTCTCGGCCTGCGCTTCCGCGCCCTCTTCGAGGTTGATGAAGATGTTCAGGTGATCGCGCACCAGCTTCGAGGCAAGCGACACCGCGTCGCGCGGGTTGATCGAGCCGTTGGTCCAGACGTCGACCGTCAGCTTGTCGTAGTCGGTCGTCTGTCCGAGGCGCGCCGCCTCGACGAGATAGTTCACCTTCTTGACCGGCGAGTGGACCGAGTCGATCGGGATCCAGCCGATGCCGAGGTCCTCGTCGAAGTTCTTGTCGGCGGAGACGTAGCCGCGCCCCCGCTTCATCCGCATCTCCATGTGCAGCTTGCCGTGCTCGGAGACGGTGGCGATGTGCGCATCCGGCTCGAGAATCTCGACGTCGCCGTCCGCCTGGATGTCGCGTCCGCGCACCTCGCCGGCCTTGTCGACCTTGATAATGAGCGTCTTGACCTGATCGGTGTGCAGCTTCAGCGGAATCTGCTTGAGGTTGAGGATGATGTCGGTCGCATCCTCGACCACGCCCGGAATGGGCGAGAACTCGTGCAGCACGCCATCGATCTTGACCGCGGTAATCGCCGCGCCTTCAATCGACGACAGCAGCACGCGCCGCAGCGCGTTGCCGATCGTCGTCCCGAACCCGCGCTCGAACGGCTGCGCGTAAAACCGGCCGAACCGGTCGGTGAGTGTCTCGCGTTCGAATTCCAGCCGCTTCGGCCGCTGAAAACCTTTCCAAAGCATTTCGTAGTCCCTTTCGCCAACGGGCCCGCAGATGGGCCTCCAGACCTGCAAGTGACCGCCGACCTCCCGCCGCAGGTCTGTGTAAGGCTGCGGGTCGACGGGGAGCGAACGATTCTGAATCTGGTAATTGGATAATCTGGTAATCGGGTAATTGAATTGTTCGATTGATCAATCCAATTACCAAATTTCCCGATTACTCGATTACCCGATCCGCATTACTTCGAGTACAACTCGACGATCAACTGTTCCTGCACCGGCAGGTTGATCTGCTCGCGCGTCGGCATCGAGTTGATGCGTCCCGTGAAGCTGTTGGCGTCGAACGACAGCCACTCGGGGATGCCGCGCCCCTTCACTTCTTCAATCGCGTGCTCGATTGTCGGGTTCTTCTGCGTCCGCCCGAGCACGGTGACGATGTCGCCTTCCTTGACCGAGAACGACGGGATGTCGACCTTCTTGCCGTTGACCAGGAAGTGGCCGTGCCGCACCAGCTGGCGCGCCTGCGGCCGCGAGGTCGCCAGGCCGAGCCGGTAGATGACGTTGTCGAGGCGCCGCTCGAGCAGCTGCAGCAGCGTCACGCCGGTGATGCCGCGCGCGCGCTCGGCCGCCTCGAAGTAGCCGCGGAACTGGTCCTCGAGCACGCCGTAGATGCGCTTGACCTTCTGCTTCTCGCGCAGCTGCAGGCCGTAGCCGGCGAGCTTCGCCTTCCGCGTCTTGCCGTGCTGCCCCGGCGGGAAGTTGCGCTTCTCGATCGCGCACTTCTCCGAGTAGCAGCGCTCCCCCTTGAGGAACAGCTTCATCGCCTCGCGGCGGCACAGTCGGCAAACCGGTCCAATGTAACGAGCCATCAATTACCTTTCGCTGGGATCGGGTAATCGGGTAATCGGGTAATTGATTGGTCGATTGCGCAATGCGCAATCACCCAGCCAATCCCCCAATCACTCGAATGCCCAATCACCCAATCAATCCTCAATCACCAACCAATTACCCGATTACCCGATTACCCGATTCTGGCGGCGACGCTAGACCCGCCGCCGCTTGGGCGGCCGGCATCCGTTGTGGGGGATGGGCGTCACGTCCCGAATCGACTTCACTTCCAACCCGACGGTCTGGAGCGCGCGGATCGCCGACTCGCGGCCCGATCCCGGTCCCTTCACGCGGACGTCGAGCGAGCGCATGCCGACCGTCTTGGCGGCGTTGCCGGCGTTCAGCGCCGCCTGGGTCGCCGCGAACGGCGTCCCCTTGCGCGAGCCCTTGAAGCCGATACCGCCGGCGCTCGACCAGGCGACGACGTTGCCTTCGGTGTCGGTAATCGTCACCGTGGTGTTGTTGAAGGAGGCGTGAATGTGCGCCAGCCCGTGGTGGACGACGCGCTTCTCGCCGCGCTTCTTGAACGTCTTCTTCCGCTTCCCGGCAGATTCTTTCTTTTCCTTCTCCGGAAGGGCGGCGCCGTCGGCAGCCGGTTCGCTCTTGGCCATCAGATAACCTTCTTCTTCGCAATCGCGCCCTTGCGCGGACCCTTCCGCGTCCGGGCGTTGGTCTTGGTGCGCTGGCCGCGGACCGGCAGCGCGCGGCGGTGCCGCAGCCCGCGATAGCAGCCGATCTCCATCAGCCGCTTGATGTTCATCGAGATCTCCTTGCGGAGATCGCCTTCGACGCCGCCCTGGTCCTCGATCACCTTGCTGATCTTGCGGACGTCGTCTTCGGACAGATCCTTGATGCGGATGTCGGGGCTCACGCCGGCATCCTTGAGGATGATGTTCGAGCGCACCCGTCCGATGCCGTAGATATAGGTGAGCCCGATCTCGATGCGTTTGGTGCGCGGGAGATCAACGCCTGCAATTCGCGCCATAGATGAATCCTCGAATTTGGCGACTCGGCGACTTGGTGAATGGTGACTTCAGTTCACCAATCGGCAAATCACCAACTCGCCAATTATCCTTGCCTCTGTTTGTGTTTCTGGTTCGAGCAAATCACGCGCACGACGCCGCGGCGCCGGACGATCTTGCACTTGTCGCAAATCCGCTTGACCGATGCCCTGACCTTCATATGTCCACCTATCTGCCCGAGATCTTCTCGACGATCCGGCCGCGCTTGAAATCCACCGGCGACAGCTCGAGCCGCACCCGATCGCCGACCAGGATGCGCACGAAGTTGCGATCCATCCGGTCCGCGATGTGCGCCGTCACCATCGATCCCTGCTCGAGCCGCACCTGGTAGAGCGCGCTCGGCATCACCTCGGTGACGATGCCTTCCAGCCTGTGCTCGCTCATGTTCTGGCGAGCTCCGGCTCGGCGCGCCGCAGCGCCTCCGGCACGGAGGCGGCTACCGCCGCGCCGCGACCGGCACTTCTCTCGCCGTCAGAATCCATGGCCCGTTCGCGGTGACGGCGACCGTGTGCTCGAAGTGCGCCGACAGGCTGCCGTCCTTCGTCACCGCCGTCCAGCCGTCGCCCAGCACTTTCACCGCCGGCTTGCCCGCGTTCACCATCGGCTCGATCGCGAGCACCATTCCTTCGGCCAGCCGCGGACCACGCCCCGGCTCGCCGTAGTTCGGCACCTGCGGCTCCTCGTGCATCCGCTGCCCGATGCCGTGGCCGACGAACTCGCGCACCACCGAGAACCCGTAAGCCTCGACATGGTGCTGCACCGCGTGGCCGACGTCCGAGATCCGGCCGCCCGGCCGCACGCACTCGATCGCCTTGTAGAGCGACTCCTCGGTGACGCGCAGCAGCGTGGCTGCCTCCTCGGTGACCCGGCCGACCGCCAGCGTGACCGCGCTGTCGCCGAAGTAGCCGTCGAGCGAGGCGCCGACGTCGATCGAGATCACGTCACCCTCGTTCAGCACCCGCGTGCCGCTCGGGATGCCGTGGATCACTTCCTCGTTGATCGAGGCGCAGATCGTCGCCGGGTAGCCGTGATACCCCTTGAACGCCGGCGTCGCCCCCGCCTCGCGGATTCTCGCCTCCGCGATCTCGTCGAGCTCCGCCGTCGTCACGCCCGGCGCCACGCGGGCGGTCAACTCGGTGAGGACCTCCCCCACCAGCCGTCCGGCTGCGCGCATGCGCTCGAGCTCCGCCGTCGATCGACAGACGATCACCCTTTCACTCCATGACGGACGGCGCCGTTGCCGGCCGCTTCAATCGCCGCCGCCAGATCCGCCGCCACCCGATCGGGCGGCTGCGCGCCGTCGATCGAGCGGAAGGTCGGCCGCACCCGGTAGTACTCGACCAGCGGCTCCGACATCCGGTGGTACACCTTCAGCCGCTCGATCACGACCGCCTGGTTGTCGTCGGCGCGCTGCACCAGCCGGCCGCCGCACTTGACGCACGGGGAGGCCGCGGCCGCGGCCACCGGCGCGTTGGCGCCGCAGTCCTCGCAAATCATCCGCGTGCCCAGCCGCCGCACCAGCTCCGCCTCCGGCACCACGATGTCGACAACGATCAGCGGATCGCGGCCGTCCATGATTCCGTCGAGCGCCGACGCCTGGGCGACCGTGCGCGGGAAGCCGTCGAGCACGAACCCGCCGAGCGCGTCGTCTTTCTCGAGCCGGTCGCGGACGATCTTGATCATCACGTCGTCGCCCACCAGCTCGCCGCGGTCCATGATCGCCCTGGCGAGCCGTCCGACCTCGGTGCCCGTGTTCACCGCGACGCGCAGGATGTCGCCGGTCGAAATCTTCGGGATCCCGCGGCTCCTGGCGAATCGTTCCGCCTGCGTCCCTTTTCCCGCACCCGGTGGGCCGAGCATGAGCAGGTTCAGCGCCATCAATGGTCCCTTGTCCCGCCCCCGTTTGGTCGCTTTACGCCCGGCGTCCGCGAATCCGCGTCTTCTTCATGAAGCCGTCGTAATGCCGCATGATCAGCTGCGACTCGACCTGCTGCACCGTGTCCATCGCCACGCCGACGACGATCAGCAGCGAGGTGCCGCCGAAGAAGAACGGCACGTTCAACCCCTGCGTGATGAACCTCGGCAGCGCCGCATCGAGCCGCTCGCCGATGAACGGAATCGGTGCGACCCGGAAGCCGCTGATCAGGAAGTTCGGGATGATCGCGATAATCGCCAGGTAGACCGCTCCCGCCAGCGTGATGCGCGTCAGGATCGTGTCGATGTACTCCGCCGTCCGCTTGCCGGGGCGGATGCCGGGCACGAACCCTCCGTACTTGCGCATGTTCTCCGCGACGTCATCCGGGTTGAAGATGATCGCCGTGTAGAAGTAGGCGAAGAAGATGATGCCGACGACGTAGAGCAGGTTGTACAGCGGCATGCCGAAGCCGAGCTGCGCCGACACGGTGTCGGCAATGCGGCCGGGGAACGCCTGCGCGATCGTCGCCGGGAACGCCAGGATCGACGACGAGAAGATCACCGGGATGACGCCGCCGGTGTTCACCTTCAGCGGGATGTGCGTGCTCGAGCCGCCGTACATGCGCCGGCCGACCACCCGCTTGGCGTATTGCACCGTGACCCGCCGGTGGCCGCGCTCGACGAAGATGATCGCGGCGATCACGATCACCATGAACACGGCCAGGAACAGGAGCTGGATGAGCCCGATCTGTCCGGTGCGCATCTGGTCGATGGTCTGCAGCACCGCCCGCGGCAGGCCGACGACGATGCCGGCGTAGATGATGAGCGACATCCCGTTGCCGATGCCGCGCTCGGTGATCTGCTCGCCGAGCCACATGATGAAGCACGACCCGGTCGTCAGCGTCAGCACCGTCATCAACCGGAACGCCAGCCCCGGGTTGTAGACGAGCGGCAGGCCGCCGGCGATGTTGGTCTGGCGCTCGAGGAAGATGGCGATGCCGAGCGACTGCACGACGCTCAGTACGATCGTCCCGTAGCGCGTGTACTGCGTGATCTTGCGGCGGCCGAGCTCGCCCTCTTTCGAGAGCTTCTCGAGGTACGGCCAGACGACGGTGAGCAGCTGCAGGATGATCGACGCGCTGATATACGGCATGATGCCGAGCGCGAAGATCGTCACCTTCGAGAGGTTGCCGCCCGAGAACATGTCGTAGAGGCCGAACATGCTGTTCTGCATCTGCCGCGCGAGCTCGTCGAGCGCGCCCAGGTTCACGCCCGGCACCGTGATGTGGTGGCCGACGCGATAGACCGCGAGCAGTCCGAGCGTGAACAGCACGCGGTTGCGCAGATCCGAGACGGTGAAGATGTTCTTCAGGCTGTCGTTCACGGCAGTTGCTCCGTTGCGCCGCCCGCCGCCGCAATCTTTTCCGCGGCCTTACCGCTGAACCGGTGGGCGCGCACGGTCAGCGCCTTGCCGAGCTCGCCGCGGCCGAGGACCTTCAGCCGCGCCTTCGCGCCGCTGATCAGCCGGTGCTCGGCGAGCAGCTCCGCGGTGACGACGGTGCCGGCCTCGAACCGGGCGCCGAGCGTATCGAGGTTGACCACTTCGTACTCGACGCGGAACGGGTTGTGGAAGCCGCGCTTCGGCACGCGCCGGTGCAGCGGCATCTGGCCGCCTTCGAACCCGCGCTTGAACTTGAAGCCGGACCGGGACTTCGCGCCCTTGTGGCCGCGCCCCGCGGTCTTGCCGTTGCCCGAGCCCTGGCCGCGGCCAATGCGCTTTTTCGGGTGCTTCATCCCCTTGGGGGGACGCAGATTACTGAGACTCATGTTCGTGTTCCCTGCAGTTGGCGAATTCAGGCGTTGGTGAATTGGTCAGTGAATTCACCAATTCCCCCACTCCCCACTTCACCAATTACTCCGCCACCTCGACCAGGTGACGCACCTTGTGAATCATCCCGCGCGTCGCCGGCGTGTCCTTCAGCTCCACCGAGTGGCGAATCCGCCGGAGCCCGAGGCTCTTCAGCACGGTGCCCTGATTGTGCTTGAACCCGATCGGGCTCCTGAGCAGCGTGATCTTGAGCGTGCCACCCTTCGAGTCGGTGCGGTGATTGGCCATCGCTAGGCTCCCGTTCCCGCGTGCGAACCCGTCAGCTCGCTCAGTTCCTTGCCGCGCAGCCGCGCGATCGAGGCGGGATCCTTGAGGCCGTCGAGCCCGGCAACGGTCGCGCGCACGACGTTGTGCGCGTTCGCCGATCCGAGCGACTTGGTGACGATGTTGGCGATGCCGGCCGCCTCGACCACCGCGCGGACCGCGCCGCCGGCGATGATGCCGGTGCCGTCGGGCGCCGGCTTCAGCAGCACGCTGCCGGCGCCGAAGTTGCCGACGATCCGGTGCGGGATGGTGGTGCCGGCCATCGGCACGCGAATCAGGTTCTTCTTCGCCGCCTCGATGCCCTTCTTGATCGCCGACGGCACTTCCTTGGCCTTGCCGATGCCGAAGCCGACCACGCCGTGGCCGTCGCCGACGACGACCAGCGCGCTGAAGCTCAGGTTCTTGCCGCCCTTGACGACCTTGGTGACGCGGTTGATCGACACCACGTTGTCCTTGATGTCGAGCTGCGACGGATCGATTCGTTCGCGAGTACGCATTAGAACTCCAGCCCTGCTTTCCGCGCGGCGTCCGCCACGGCGCGGATGCGACCGTGATAGAGGAAGCCGCTGCGATCGAACACGACGCGCTTGATGCCCTTCTCGATCGACCGTTCGGCGATGACCTTGCCGATTGCCTCGGCGCCCTTGATGTTGCCGCCGCGCGTCGTCTTGTCGAACGCCCCCTTGAGTGACGGCTCGACGGTCGACGCCGAGACCAGCGTCTGGCCGCTCATGTCGTCGATCACCTGGGCGTAGATGTGCGCGACGCTGCGGAACACGCTGAGGCGCGGCCGCTCGGTCGTGCCCGAGATCCGCTTGCGCTGCCGCAGCTGGATCCGGACGCGGCGATCGTCTTTGGTTTTGATCTTCATAGTCAGCTCGTGGCGCCCCTCAAGGGCGCCCTACACACGCAGGGCGCGGCTTCAGCCGCGCCGGCTATTTCGCGCCGGTCTTGCCGGCCTTCTTCTTCAGCACTTCGCCGGTGTAGCGCACGCCCTTCTGCTTGTACGGATCGGGCTCGCGCAGCCGGCGGATGTTCGCCGCCACCTGGCCGACCAGCTGGCGATCGACGCCGGTCACGGTGATGTGCGTCTGCTTCTCGATCGCGACGTCGATCCCGTTCGGGATGTCGTAGACCACCGCGTGCGAGTAGCCGAGGGCGAAAATCACCTGCTTGCCCTTCAGCTCCGCGCGGTAGCCGACGCCGACGATGTCGAGCTCGCGCTTGAACCCCTCGGTCACGCCGACGACCGCGTTCGCGATCAGGCTGCGCGACAGCCCGTGGAACTTGCGGAACAGCGGCTCCTCGGACGCGCGCTTGGCGACCAGCGTGCCGTCAGCGACCTCGAAGCTGATGCCCGGTGGATGCGCCTGGCGCAGCTGCCCCTTCGGGCCTTTGACTTCGACGGCGTTGTCGAGCACCTTGACGGTGACGCCCTTCGGTATCGTGATTGGCTTCTTCCCAATTCGTGACATATATCGTCTCGCCCGCTTACGGTTCGCTCGCCGTCAGTTGCTGGTTGCTAGTTGCTAGCTGCCGAACGATCTCATCACCTGACACCTAGCAACTGTGCACCCTGCACCGCTACTAGCAACTGTTACCAGATGTTGCAGAGCACTTCGCCGCCGACGCCGGCCTTCACCGCCGCGCGTCCGGTCATCACTCCGCGCGACGTCGTCAGGATGCTCGTGCCGAGGCCGGCGAGCACTTCCGGCACGTCCTGCTTGCCGAAGTAGACGCGCCGGCCGGGGCGGCTGATCCGCTGGACGCCGGTGATCAGGCGCTCGCCATGCGGGCCGTATTTCAGGAACAGGCGCAGCGTCTTGGTCTGCGCGCTGGTGCCGGTGGTGTCGTCGAGCAGCTTGAAGCCCTGGATGTAGCCCTCGTCCTGGAGGATGCGGGCGATCTCGGCCTTCAGGCGTGACGAGGGCATGTCGACGCGCGTCTGCTTGGCGGTCACCGCGTTCCGGATCCGCGTGAGCATGTCTGCGATAGGGTCTGTCATAGTTCTCTCAGCCTTAACAATTGGAGAGTTTGGGAGTCGGCGGCCGGGTGAATGCGTCATTCACCCGTTCACCAATTGACCAACTCACCAACTACTCTTGGTCACCCCGGTGACGTCGCCTTCGAGCGCCAGCTTCCTGAAGCAGAGGCGGCACAGCGCGAACTTGCGCATGTACGCGCGCGGCCGTCCGCACAGGTGGCACCGGTTGCGCAGCCGGACCTTGAACTTCGGGGTCTTGTGTTCTTTGGCGATTTTCGCAGTAGTAGCCATAGCGTTAATTCTGGCGGAACGGCATGCCGATGAACTGCAGCAGCTTCCGCGCTTCCTCATCCGTCTTGGCAGTGGTGACCACCGACACGTTCATGCCGCGCGCCTTGTCGACCTTCATGTAGTCGATCTCCGGGAACAGCAGCTGGTCGCGCAGCCCGAGCGTGTAGTTGCCGCGGCCGTCGAAGCCGCGGGGCGACACGCCCTTGAAGTCGCGCACGCGCGGCAGCGCGATGCTCACCAGGCGATCGAGGAAATCCCACATCCGCTCGCCGCGCAGGGTGACCATCGTCCCCACCGGCTGCCCTTTTCTGACCTTGAACTGCGCGATCGACTTCTTCGACCGGCGCGTCACCGGCTTCTGCCCGGTGATGCGCGCGAGCTCGTCGGCGCCGGTGTCGATGATCTTGGCGTTCGAGGTCGCCTCGCCGAGGCCCATGTTGACGACGACCTTCTGAATCTTGGGAACGGCCATGATGTTCGTATAGCCGAACTCCTTCTTCAGCGCCGGGATGACTTCCTTCTGGTACTTGTCCCGCAGCCGGCTGCTCATTTGTCGACCACTCCCTCGCACTTGCGGCAGATGCGGACCTTGCGGCCGTCGCCGAGAATCTTGTGGCCGATGCGCGTCTGCGCGTTGCACTCCGGGCACAGCAGCTGGACGTTCGATCCGTGCAGCGACGCTTCGCGCTCGACGATCCCGCCCTTCACGCCCTTGCCCGGGTTCGGCTTGGTGTGCCGCTTGATCAGGTTGACGCCCTCGACGATGAAGCGCGGCGCGCCGCCCTTCTTCGACGCCAGCACCTTCAGGATCCGGCCGCGCTTGCCGCGGTCCTTCCCCGTGATCACCAGCACGTTGTCGTTCTTCCTCAGCGAGCTAATTGAAAGGCTCATATCTCTTCCATGTAGGGCGGGGCTTCAGCCCCGCCGCGCAGCCGCCCTACAACACCTCTGGCGCGAGCGAGATGATCTTCATGAAGCGCCGCTCGCGCAGCTCGCGCGCCACCGGCCCGAACACGCGCGTGCCGATCGGCTCGTTGTTGTCGTTGATCAGCACCGCCGCGTTGCGGTCGAAGCGGATGTAGCTGCCGTCGCGGCGCCGCTCTTCCTTCACCGTCCGGACGATCACCGCCTTGACGACCTGGCCCTTCTTGACCGTGCCCTCGGGCGTGGCTTCCTTGACCGAGGCGGTGACGATGTCGCCGAGGCGCGCGTAGCGCCCGGTCGAGCCGCCGATCGGGTTGATGACCGCGATCTTGCGCGCGCCGGAATTGTCGGCGACGTCAAGAATCGATCGCATTTGGATCATGATGCTCTCTCCAGGCGGGTGGGGCGGATGCGGCGGATGGCGTCGACCGGAGTTCCGGCCTGCCCTGCCTCACCTGTCCAACGCCGGCCTCTCTACACGTCGGCCGTCTTCCGGACGACCCGCGCCAGTGCCCAGCGCTTGCGCCGGCTCATCGGCCGCGTCTCGGTGATCGCGACCATGTCGCCGGGCTTCGCTTCGTTCTTCTCGTCGTGCACCATGAACTTCGAGGTGCGCCGCTCGGTCTTGCCGTAAAGGCCGTGACGCACCTGCCACTCGACAGCGACGACGATGCTCTTCTGCATCTTGTTGCTGACGACGACGCCGACTTTCTCCGACTTCTGTGCCATCTCTCGAATTCCTTGAATCGGGTAATCGGGTAATTGGGTAATTGATTGGTCATTGGATGGCTTGATTGATTGGCCAATCCAATCAACATCAATCACCAATCAATTACCCGATTACCCGATTACCTTCAATCCCCGATCATGTTCCGCGTTTCTGCCTGAGGAACGTCTTGATCCGCGCGAGATCGCGGCGCACCAGACGAATTTTTTCCGGCACCTCGAGCTGTCCCATCGACTTCTGGATCCGCATCCGGAACAGCTGGTCGGTGAGCTCGCGCTCCTTCGCCCCGAGCTCCTCGGCGCCCAGGTCGCGCAGTTCCGCGGCCTTCATAGCATCTTCTCCTGCGCGAAGCGGGTGGCGAACTTGGTCAGGATCGGCAGCTTCGCCGACGCCAGCCGCATCGCTTCACGCGCGTCCTTCTCGCTCACGCCTTCCATCTCGAACAGCACGCGCCCCGGCCGGACGACGCAGACCCACTGCTCGGGCGCGCCCTTGCCCTTGCCCATACGCGTTTCCTGCGGCTTCTTCGTGATCGGCTTGTCGGGGAAGACCCGCACCCAGATCTTGCCGCCGCGGGCGACAAAGCGCGTCATCGCCACGCGCGCCGCCTCGATCTGCCGGTCGGTCAGCCAGCACGGCTCGAGCGCCTTCAGCCCGTAGTCGCCGAACGACACGTCGGAGCCGCGCCACGCCTTGCCGGCCATGCGCCCGCGCTGCTGCTTGCGGTACTTCACCTTCTTCGGCATCAACATCGTCGAGTATCCCTCGAGGGCGGGTAGGCGGGTGGGGCAGGTAAGGCGGGTGGGACGACACCGCACTCGCTCTCGGAACCTGCTTATCCGACCGACCTTGCCTCAGCCTTCTCCTATCACTGGGGCCGATCCGAGCCGAGGCGCCGGGTGAGAACTGCGTTCTCCCTACTGCCCCACCAGCCCGACCTGCCAAGTCCCTTACGCGCGCGCTTGCGGCCGTCGCGGCGCGCGCTCTCTGTACTCTTCCTCGCGGCCCCGCTGCGGAACCAGGCGCTCACCCTTGTAGAGCCACACCTTGATGCCGATCTGGCCGTAGGTCGTGTGGCCCTCGGCAAAGCCGTAGTCGATGTCGGCGCGCAGCGTCTGCAGCGGCAGCTGCCCGTGCAGGTACCACTCGGAGCGCGCGATCTCGGCGCCGTTCAGCCGGCCGGAGACGCGCACCTTGATGCCGCGCGCGCCGAAGCGCAGCGCCGACTCGACCGCCTTGCGCATCGCGCGGCGGAAGGCGACGCGCTTTTCGAGCTGCATCGCCACCGACTCGGAGATGAGCTGGGCGTCGAGCTCCGGCTTCTGGATCTCCTGGATGTTGATGAAGACCTCGCGGCTGGTCTTCTTCTGGATCTCCTGCTTCAGCTTGTCGACTTCCGTGCCCTTGCGGCCGATGATGATGCCCGGGCGCGAGGTGTAGATGTCGATCTTCAGCTTGTTCGCGGCGCGCTCGGTCTCGATCTTGGCGACGCCGGCGTGCGCGAAGCGCTTCTTCAGCGTCGAGCGGAGCGCGAGATCCTCGTGCAGCAGCTTGTGGTAGTCGCGATCCGAGTACCAGCGCGACCGCCAGGTCTTGTTGAAGCCGAGGCGGAATCCAAACGGGTGAACCTTCTGACCCACAGTCTCTCCCCTATTCTTCCTTCGCCTTCGCTTGTTTCTTCGACGGCGTCGTCGCTGACTTCAGCGCGCGGGCACGGCGCGGGCGCGCCGGCTCGGCGCCTTCCGCGGCGACCGCCTTGACCTTCTCGACGCGCTCGGACACGTGCACGGTGAGGTGCGCGGTTCGCTTCAGGACGCGGAACGCGCGGCCCATCGGCGCCGGGCGGACCCGCTTGGCTGACGGCCCCTGGTTCGCGTAGCACGCGGAGACGTAGAGCCGCTCGACGTCGCCGCTGAACCCTTCCTTGTTCGCCGCGTTCGCAATCGCCGACCGCAGCACCTTCGAGATGTCGGCGGCGATCGCCTTGCGGGTGAACTGCAGCGTGGCGAGCGCGCGGTTGACGTCCTTGCCGCGAATCAGATCGAGGACGAGCCCCGCCTTCTGTGCAGAGGTGCGGACGAACCGCGCCGTGGCCTGTGCCTGAATCATGATGTCTAGCCCCCTGCCGCCGCCGGCTTCGCGCCGCCGCCGCCGGCCGACGGACCCGCCGGCGCCGCGCCGACCGTCGCCGCCTTCTCCGCCACCTTGGTCGTATGGCCCTTGAAGAGCCGCGTCGGCGCGAACTCGCCGAGCTTGTGCCCGACCATGTTCTCGGTCACGTAGACCGGGATGAACTTGCGGCCGTTGTGGACGGCGAGCGTGTGCCCGACCATCTCGGGAATCACGGTCGAGCGCCGCGACCAGGTCTTGATGACCTTCTTCTCGTTGGCGCGGTTCATCACCTCGACCTTCTCGAGCAGGTGGGTGTCGACGAACGGGCCCTTCTTGAGTGAACGTCCCATAACTGTTGTCTCTCGCAGTTGATGACTTGGCGAGTTCAGGAGTTGGCGACTGAATTCACCAACTCACCAACTCACCAATTCACCAATTCCCCAAACTACTTCTGTCGACGCTGCACGATGAACTTGTCGGTGGTCTTGCTGTTGCGCGTCTTGTAGCCCTTGGTCGGCATGCCCCACGGCGACACCGGATGGCGGCCGCCCGAGGTCTTGCCTTCACCACCGCCGAGCGGGTGGTCGACCGGGTTCATCGCCACGCCGCGGACGTGCGGACGCTGGCCGAGCCAGCGGCTGCGGCCGGCCTTGCCAATCGACACGTTCTCGTGATCGAGGTTGCCGACCTGGCCGATGGTGGCGAAGCACTCCATGTTGATCTTGCGAATCTCGCCCGACGGCATCTTCACCGACGCGTAGTCGCCTTCCTTGGCCACCAGCTGCACCGACGATCCGGCGCTGCGCGCGATCTGCCCGCCCTTGCCGGGGCGCAGCTCGACGTTGTGCAGCAGCGTGCCGAGCGGGATGTTCTTGAGCGGCAGCGAATTGCCCGGCAGGATGTCGACGTTCTGCCCGGCGACGATCGTGTCGCCGACCTTCAGCCCGACGCAGTGCAGGATGTAGCGCTTCTCGCCGTCGGCGTAGGTCAGGAGCGCGATGCGCGCCGAGCGGTTCGGGTCGTACTCGACCGTCGACACCTTCGCCGGAATGTCGCGCTTGTCGCGCTTGAAGTCGATGATGCGGTACATCCGCTTGTGGCCGCCGCCGCGCCACCAGGAGGTGAGGTGCCCCTGGTTGTTGCGTCCGCCGGTGCTCTTCATCGGCTCGACCAGCGGCTTGTACGGCTCCTGCGTCGTGATCTCGTCGAAGGTCTGAACCGTGTGGAAACGGCTGCCGGGCGACGTCGGGTTGAATTTTCTGATTCCCATAATCAGGCGCCTTCCAAAAATTCCGGCATCTTCGCGCCTTCGCGCAGCTTCACGTAGGCCTTCTTCCAGTCGGGCCGGCGGCCGGCGAAGCGGCCCTGCCGCTTGATCTTGCCGTGCGCGATGGTGGTGCGGACGCTGTCGACCTTGGCGCCGAGCAGCTGCTCGATGGCGCGCTTGATCTCGATCTTGTTCGCGTCGCGCGCGACCTGGAACACGATCGTGCGCCCGTCCTCGCGCAGGATCGAGGTCTTCTCGGTGACGAGCGGCCGGCGGATCACGTCGGTGAGCTTCATGCCAGCGCCTCCTGCAGCTTCTCGAGCGCGCCGCGCGTCGCGACGACTTGCCCGGCGTGAATCACGTCGCGTGCGGTGAGGCGGGCGCTCGGCACGAAGGCGACGCCCGGGATGTTCCGCACCGATCGCGACAGCTTGTCGTCGACCGCGACGTCGACCAGCACCGCCTTGCCGGTGACGCCGAGGCGCCGCAACAGTTCCGCGGCCGCCTTGGTCTTGATCTCGCCGGCGGTCAGCGCGTCGACGACGACGAGCTCGCCTTCCTGCATCTTCTGGGCGAGCGCCGCGCGCAGCGCACCGCGCTCGACCTTCTTCGACAGCTTGAAGCCGTAGCCGCGCGGTTGCGGCCCGAACACCGTGCCGCCGTGGCGCCACAGCGGCGTCCGCGTCGAGCCGACGCGCGCGCGGCCGGTGCCCTTCTGCCGCCACGGCTTCTTGCCGCTGCCGCTGACGAGCGCACGATTCTTCGTCGCATGCGTGCCCTGACGCTCCGACGCGTTGGCGCGGACGACCGACTCCCACATCAGGTCGGTATTCACCCGCCCGCCGAACACGTCGTCGCTCAGGTCGACGCTGCCGACCTTCCGGTTCTCGTTGTTCACGACATCAAGCTGCATGGGTGTCTCTATTTCTTGCCCTTCTTCGGTTTCTCGACCTGCGCAACCTTGATCTTCTTCGCCGTGACCGCCTTGCGGATGATCACGTAGTCGGTCGGCGCGCCGGGAATGCCGCCTTCGACGATCAGCAGATGGTTGTCCGCGTCGACCCGCAGCACTTTCAGGTTGTGAATCGTCACCCGGCCGCCGCCCATCCGCCCGGCCGCGCGCATGCCCTTGATGACGCGTGACGGGAACGAGGAGGCGCCGATCGAGCCGGGCGCGCGGTGGAACATCGAGCCGTGCGTCGCCGCGCCGCCGGCGAAGTGGTGCCGCTTGACGACGCCCTGGAAGCCCTTGCCGCGGCCGGTGCCAACCACGTCGACCCGCTCGCCGTTGGCGAAGATCGACGCGAGCACCTGCTCGCCGACTTTGGGCGCCTCACCGCCGCTCGCCAGCTTCACCTCGCGCCGCACGCGCGTCGCCGGCACGTTGGCCTTCTTGAAGTGGCCGGTCGTCGGCTTGTTGGCCTTGGCGGGCGTCTCTTCGACCAGCCCGAGCTGCACCGCCTCATAGCCGTCGCTCTGCGCGTTCTTCGACTGCACGACCACGCACGGACCGGCCTTGATGACCGTGGCCGGGTGCACGGTCCCGTCCGCGTCGAAGATCTGCGTCATGCCGACTTTGCGGCCGATGATTCCTGTCACCATGTCTCACCCGTAGGGCGGCCCTTCAGGGCCGCCAACCGAACCGCGGGCCTGAAGGCCCGCGCTACTTATGTTCCTTGCCGAACGCCTTGATCTCGACGTCGACGCCCGCCGGCAGATCGAGCTTCATCAGCGCGTCCACCGTCTGCGGCGTCGGCTCGAAGATGTCAATCAGCCGCTTGTGCGTCCGGATCTCGAACTGCTCGCGCGATTTCTTGTCGACGTGCGGCGACCGCAGCACCGTCCACTTGTTCTTCGCCGTCGGCAGCGGAATCGGCCCGGCCAGCCGGGCGCCGGTGCGCTTCGCCGTGTCGACGATCTCGGTCGTCGACTGGTCGAGCACGCGGTAGTCGTACGCCTTGAGGCGGATTCGAATCTTGTCGCTGAATGGTGAGCTCGCCATGTCGTGAAATCCTGAATCTCGGACTACGGATTGCGGAATGCGGGCACGGCATCAATCCGCAATCTCCGCAATCCGCAATCCGCAATCCGCAATGTCTACTTCCCCTGCATCCGTGCGACGACTTCTTCCGACACGTTCTGCGGCGCCGGTTCGTAGCGGTCGAAGTGCATCGAATAGGTCGCGCGTCCCTGGGTCCGCGAGCGCAGGTCGGTCGCGTAGCCGAACATCTCCGACAGCGGCACCCGCGCGGCGATGATCTGCGTGCCGCCGCGGTCTTCCTGCGACTGAATCTGCCCGCGCCGGCTCGAGAGGTTGCCCATCACGTCGCCCATGTGTTCCTTCGGGACGACGACCTCGACCCGCATCATCGGCTCGAGCAGCACCGGCTTGGCTTTCTTCGCCGCGTCCTGGAACGCCATCGAGCCGGCGATCTTGAACGCCATTTCCGACGAGTCGACGTCGTGGTACGAGCCGTCGTACAGCTCGACGCGGACGTCGTCGATCGGGTAGCCGGCGAGGACGCCGCGGGTGAGCGCTTCCTTGATGCCCTCGTCGATCGGCTTGATGAATTCCTTCGGAATCGAGCCGCCGACAATCTCGTTCTCGAAGATGTAGCCGGTGCCCGGCTCGCCGGGATAGACGTGGATCTTGGCGTGGCCGTACTGGCCGCGGCCGCCGGTCTGCTTCGCGTACTTCATCTCGCCGTCGGCCGGACGGGTGAGCGTTTCCTTGTAGGCGACCTGCGGCTTGCCGACCGTCGCCTCGACGCTGAACTCCCGCTTCAGCCGGTCGACGATGATCTCGAGGTGCAGCTCGCCCATGCCGGCGATGATGACCTGGCCGGTCTGCGGATCGGTCTGCACGTGGAAGGTCGGGTCCTCCGCCCGCAGCTTCTGCAGGCCGACGCCGAGCTTCTCCTGATCCGACTTGGTCTTCGGCTCGATCGCCAGCGAGATCACCGGCTTCGGGAAGTCCATCGCCTCGAGCACGATCGCATGCTTCTCGTCGCACAGCGTGTCGCCGGTCGACACGCTCTTCAACCCGACCGCCGCCGCGATGTCGCCCGCGTACACTTCCTTGATTTCTTCACGCTTGTTGGCGTGCATCTTCAAGATGCGCCCGATGCGCTCGGTCCGCTGCTTGGTCGAGTTGTAGACCGCGGACCCGGCGGTGAGCACGCCCGAATACACCCGGAAGAACGCCAGCTGGCCGACGAACGGGTCGGTCATGATCTTGAACGCCAGCGCGCTGAACGGGGCGTCGTCGGACGCCGGCCGCTCGATCGACGCCTCCTCGGCGTGGTCGGCATCGACTTTCTTGTTCGGGTCGATGCCGGCAATCGCCGGCACGTCGAGCGGCGACGGCAGGAAGTCGACGACCGCGTCGAGGAGCGGCTGCACGCCCTTGTTCTTGAACGCCGAGCCGCAGATGACGGGGACAAACGCGCCCTCGCTCTTGGAGCGCACCGACGAGTTGACGCGCTTGCGCAGCGCCGCCTTGATCTCGTCCTCGCTGATCTCCTCGCCGTGCAGGTACTTTTCGAGGATCTTGTCGTCGGCCTCGCTGACCTTCTCGATCAGCTGCTCGCGATAGTGCTTGGCCTCGTCGAGCATGTCGGCCGGGATGTCGCCGACGATGTAATCGGCGCCCATCGTCTCGTCTTTGTAGGTGATCGACTTCATCTTGATCAGGTCGACCACGCCGATGAACTTGTCTTCCGAGCCGATCGGCAGCTGGATCGCGACCGGGTTGGCTTCGAGCTTGGTGATGATCTGATCGAAGGTCCGCTTGAAGTCGGCGCCGATGCGGTCCATCTTGTTGACGAAGCAGATGCGCGGGACGCGGTACTTGTCCGCCTGGCGCCACACCGTCTCCGACTGCGGCTCCACGCCGGCGACCGAGTCGAACACCGCGACCGCGCCGTCGAGGACGCGCAGCGAGCGCTCGACTTCGGCGGTGAAGTCGACGTGGCCGGGCGTGTCGATGATGTTGATCCGGTGATCGCGCCAGAAGCAGGTCGTGGCGGCCGACGTGATGGTGATGCCGCGCTCCTGTTCCTGCTCCATCCAGTCCATGACGGCGGTGCCTTCGTGGACTTCGCCGATCTTGTACGTAATCCCGGTATAGAACAGGATCCGTTCCGTCGTCGTCGTTTTGCCGGCATCAATGTGGGCCATGATGCCGATGTTGCGTGTTTTCGCTAACGATGATTGCCTGGGCATTGCTGAACTCGTAAGCGAACTGAATCTGGGTAATCTGGGTAATTGGGTAATTGATTGGTGGATTGCTCGATTGATTGGCCAATCAATCGACCAATCACCAATCAATTACCCGATTACCCGATTACCCGATTCGCGTCTCGTCTACCATCGGTAGTGCGCGAACGCCTTGTTGGCTTCCGCCATCCGGTGCGTGTCCTCGCGCTTCTTCACCGCCCCGCCGCGCAGGTTGGCGGCGTCGAGCAGCTCGTTCGCGAGCTTCTCCTGCATCGTCTTGCCGTCGCCGCGCGAGGTGGCGTAGCCGACCAGCCAGCGGATGCTCAGCGACAGGCGGCGATTCGGGTTCACTTCGACCGGCACCTGATAGTTGGAGCCGCCGACGCGCCGCGACTTCACCTCGAGGCTCGGCTTGACGTTGTCGATCGCCTTCTTGAAGACCTTGAGCGGATCGTCCGAGGTCTTCTCCTTGATGATGTCGAAGCTCTTGTAAAGGATCCGCTCGGCGGTGCTGCGCTTGCCGTCGTTCATCACGCAGTTGATGAACTTGGTCACCAGCGCGCTCTGGTACATCGGATCCGGTGCGATGTCTCGCTTCGCAATCACTCGTCTTCTGGGCATCTGATTTCCTGTAGGGCGGCCCTTCAGGGCCGCCAACGTCGGCGGGCCTGAAGGCCCGCCCGACATCACGCTTTCTTCGGTCTCTTCGCGCCGTACTTCGAACGTCCCTGCATCCGGCCCTGGACGCCGACCGCATCGAGCGTCCCGCGGACGACGTGGTAGCGAACGCCCGGCAGATCCTTGACGCGGCCGCCGCGAATGAGCACCAGCGAGTGCTCCTGCAGGTTGTGGCCGACGCCGGGGATGTAGGTCGTCACCTCGATGCCGTTGGTGAGCCGGACGCGCGCGACCTTGCGCAGCGCCGAGTTCGGCTTCTTCGGCGTCTGGGTGAAGACGCGGACGCAGACACCGCGCTTCTGCGGGCTGTCCTGCAGCGCCGGGCTCTTCGTCTTGGTGACGATCTTCTTGCGGCCGGCGCGAACGAGCTGGCTGATTGTCGGCATATTCAATCTCGGAACGCGGATTGCGGATTGCGGATTGATGTCGGATTCCGGATTGGCCGCGATTGCTCCCGCAATCCGCAATCAATCCGCAATCCGCATTCCGCGATCCGCAATACGCGGTCGCATGTCGCTTCAGGCCTAGAAGCCTTGACGGCTTGGCGCCTGAAAACCCTATGACCCTCACAAGTTAATTGGTCGCGACGGACGGTCTTCCCGCAGCCGATATGGGCCGCGTTTTCGGAAGCCATACCAAGCGGCGACGCTAGATAGGGTGTCCTAGCGCCGTCAGAACCTGACGAATATAGCACGCACCTCTTCGGAGGCGCAACCACACCGTCGCGCGATACAGACGGGGGCGGTCGGCAGCAGCCGGGCGGAGGGCGCCTCCGCCACGGCTCAGGTCAGGAAATTGGGATTACAGCTCAGCTTCGAGGGGTTCCGGGCCGCTGCGGAGCGCCCGCGGGGGCGGCTCCGGCTGCCGCGGGCGCCGCTGCGGCGACGGCCGGCTTCTCGGGATCGAAGCCAACCCGCTTCAGCATCCCCGCGAGGACCGGCTTGTCGACCGCCTTCGCGTAGGCCTCTTCCGGCGTGACGAGCTTCTTCGTGACCAGGTCCATCAACGCGTCGTTGAGCGTGACCATGCCGACCGCGCGGCCGACCTGCATCATCGACTGGATCTGGAAGGTTTTGCCTTCACGGATGAGGTTACTGATGGCCGGCGTCACGATCAGCACTTCCAGCGCGGCCACTCGCCCGCCGCCGATCTTCCGGCAGAGCGTCTGCGAGATGACGCCGCGCAGCGACTCCGACAGCATCACGCGGATCTGCGCCTGCCGATCGGACGGGAACTGATCGATCACGCGGTCGACCGTCGACGCGGCCGTCGTCGTATGCAGGGTGCCGAACACCAGGTGCCCCGTCTCCGCCGTCTCGATCGCGATCGCAATCGTCTCGAGGTCGCGCATCTCGCCGACCAGCAGGATGTCCGGATCCTCGCGCAGCGCGGCGCGCAGCGCGTGCTTGAAGCTGGAGGTGTGCGTGTGCACCTCCCGCTGGTTGATGACGCACTGCTGGTTGTCGTGGACGAACTCGATCGGGTCCTCGATCGTGATGATGTGGTCCTGCCGCGTCTTGTTGATGTGATCCACCATCGCGCAGAGCGTCGTCGACTTGCCCGAGCCGGTCGGACCGGTGACGAGCACCAGGCCTTTGTTCAGCTTGCAGAGGCCGAGGATCGCCTGCGACAGGCCCAGCTGCTCGGCCGTGAGGATGTTCGACGGGATGACGCGGAACACCGCGCCCGGGCCCTTCCGGTCCAGGAAGCGGTTGGCGCGGAAGCGCGCGAGGCCGGGGATCTCGTAGGCGAAGTCGGTGTCGTGCTTCTCCTCGAACTCCTTGCGGTTCTTCTCGGGCGTGATCGGATCCAGAAGGTGTCCCATCATCGCCGTGTCGAGCACCGGCGCCGCCGGATCGAGCGGCTGCATGTGGCCGTCCTTGCGAATCATCGGCGGCAGGCCGACGGTGAGGTGAAGATCGGACGCCTTGTGCTGGCACATCAGCCTGAAGAGCCCGTCGATATAGGCCGTGGTGGCGCGGCCCGCTTGTACCTGCTCGGATGTCATGCTTCGCTCGTCTCCCGGAGCTCTACGATGTGGGCGGTGTTCACGATGACGGTCGCGTCCGCCGTTTCAATGTAGCGAAACGTTTCGGGCATCCTCGCGTAGTCGCTGAGACGGTCCCGGCCGGTCGGTCGATACACACGCACGCGTCCCTCGACGAATCGCCCATTCGACAGGACCACGCGCACTTCGCGTTCAGTGGCGACGGAATATCCCGGGTCGAGCTGCGCCTCGATGGTTTCCTCGAGCAGGGTCACGACGACGACCTGCGACCGGTTGTACAGCACCGTCCGGGCGCCGACCTCGCCGGGCAGCTCGAACGGGAAGAACCCCGTTTCCGCATTCAACAGGTCGGCGACCCGCTCGGGGCCCGTGTGGGTCGCGTGCGACCCGGCCAGAAAAAAGCAGCCGCGCACGGTGGCGCCGGTGGTCAGCGTGAGCGCCGCGAGGGCGCGCCGCTTCTCAATTCGAAACTGGGACACGTCAGAGCGAATATCGGCCCCAGCCGGCGCGAACGATATATATTCAGCGGACGGCGCTCATCGGTTTACACAATGGCGCCGGTGACAGTTGCGAGTGGCTGGTTGCCAGTTGAACCAGCACCTGGCAGCTGGCAACGAGCAACAGCAACCAGCCATCAGCAACCTAGCAATCGGGAGCAGCGTATGGGATTCACCCCGACCGAGAAGATCTGGTTCAACGGCAAGCTCGTCGCGTGGGACGATGCGAAAGTGCACGTGCTGGCACATGGCCTCCAGTACGGCACCGGTGTGTTCGAGGGCATGAAGTCGTACCCGACGGCCGATGGCCCCGCCATCTTCCGGCTGGACGCCCATCTCGAGCGGTTCTACAAGTCGGCTGAACTATACGACCTCGAAATCCCGTATCCGCTCCAGACGCTGACCGACGCCAGCCTCGAGGTCATCCGCGTCAACAAGCTCGAGGCCGCCTACATGCGGCCGGTCGCCTTCTTCGACGCCGGCACCTTGAGCGTCTGGACGAAGGAGTGCCCGGTCACGGTCGCCATCGCGGCGGTTCCGACCGCGAAGTACCTCGCCAACGCCGACGCCGGCGTCAAAGTGACGGTCTCGCCGGTCCGCAAGTTCGACAACAGCGCGATGCCGGCGTGGGCAAAAGCCTGCGGCCAGTACATCAACTCGGCCCGCGCCGTGAACGAGGCGCAGCGCCGCGGCTTCGACGAGGCGCTGCTCCTCAATTCGAAGGGCTTCGTCGCCGAGGGCTCGGGCGAGAACCTCTTCGTGGTCAAGAGCGGCGCGATCCACACCAACGACAAGGACGCGAGCATCCTGATGGGCGTCACCCGCTCGTCGGTCCTCGAAATCGCGCGCGACCTGGGCATCGAAGCCAAGGTGGCCGACATCACCGTCGACGACCTGATGAGCGCGGACGAGCTGTTCTTCTCGGGCACCGCGGTCGAGGTGACCGCGATCCGCGAGGTCGACGGGCGCGCCATCGGCGACGGCAAGCCCGGACCGATCACCCGCCGGATCCAGGAGACGTTCAACCAGGCCGTTCGCGGCGAACTGCCGCAGTACCGCCGCTGGCTCTCGTTCGTCCGCCAGGAGGTCCGTGCATGAGTCGGACGCCGGTCCTCGTCCTCGGGATCTTCGTCGCGGCCGCTGCGTCGGCAGCGGCGCAGGCTCCGGCCGGCGGCGCGCAGACGCCACCGCCGCCGCCGATGACGAACCTGCAGATCATCCCGAAGGACACGCCGCGCCCGCAGGTGCTCCAGCAGATGCAGGCGATTGCCGCCTCGCTCGGCGTGCAGTGCAACTACTGCCACGTGATGGAGGGGCGCGGCGGCCGCACCGATATGGCGGCCGACGACAAGGCGACCAAGAAAGCCGCCCGCGGCATGATGCTGCTGGCGCGCGAGATCAACTCGAAGCTGCCGGAATCGATCGGCAAGGCGCCCGAGGCGACGACGCGTGTCGGCTGCGCGACGTGTCACCGCGGCGTGCCGATTCCGAAGCAGATCACCGACGTGGTCACCGACGCCGCGTCAGCTGGCGGCGCGGCGGCGGGCGTGGCCAAGTACCGCGAGCTGCGCGAGAAATTCTACGGCGGCCAGAGCTACGACTTCAGCGAGAACGGCCTGCTGGCCACCGCGCAGCGCGCCATCGCCGCCAACAAGCCGGACGACGCGCTGGCCTACCTGCAGGCGAACGTCGACTACTACCCGAAGTCGGCGCGCAGCTACCTGGCGATGTCGCAGGCGCACCTGGCGAAGCAGGACAAGGCCGGCGCCATCAAGGACCTCGAGAAGGCGCTGGATATCGATCCGAACAACGCGCAGGCGAAAACCCAGCTCGAGACGATCAAGAAATAGAAACCAAGAGGAGTTGAAGTCATGCGCCGCGTAGTGATCACCGTTTCCGTGCTCGTGCTGTCGGCCGCAGCTGCGTTCGCGCAGCCGTCGAAACCGGCGGCGAAGAAAGACCTCGTCGAATTCGAGATGATGACGTGGCCCGAGGTGAAGGCCGCACTCGCCGCCGGCAAGACGACCGCGCTGTTCTACACCGGCGGCACCGAGCAGCGCGGGCCGCAGAACGTCAATGGCGGCCACACGCTGATGGGCCGCGAGATCGTGCGCACCATCGCGCTGCGCCTCGGCAACGCGATTGCGATGCCGGTGCTCCCCTACACGCCGAACAATGCCAGCGCCGATCTGCCGGGCACCATCGGCCTGACGCCCGAGATCCTCGCCGCGATCCTCGAGCGCGTCAGCGAGCAGGCGATCGCCACCGGGTTCAAGAACGTCGTCATCATGGGCGACCATGGCGGCGGCCAGCCGCAGACCTACGCGACGGTCGCGAAGACGCTCGACGCGAAATACGCGCCCGAAGGCAAGCACGTCTTCTTCTGCGACGAGGTCTACGCCAAGGCGCAGGGCGACTTCGACAAGTGGCTGGTGGAGAAGGGCTATCCGACGAGCTCGCATGCTGGCATCCCGGATACCTCGACGATGCTCTTTCTGGGCGGCGACAAGGGCTGGGTCCGCAAGGAACTGATCGCCACGGCTGAAGGCGATCCGCCGCCGCCGCCCGGCGCGCGCGGTCAGGGCCGAGGGCAGGCGGATCCGAATGCGCCGCCGCGCAAGAACAACGGCATCACCGGCGACGCCCGCAAATCGACCGCGGCGCTTGGGAAGATGGCGTTCGACATCAAGATCGACTACGCCGTGAAGCAGATTCAGGGCTTCCTGGCCAACCCGACCAAAACGACTGCCCAGCCGTAGGGCCGGTGCACGTTCTGATTCTGGGTGGCGCGCCGGACAGTCGCCGGCGCGCCGCTCGAACCTACCTTCCCACCACGCACAACGCGTTCGCCGCCGATTCGGCAACGCTGCCGTTCACGCGGCCGCGAGACGCGACGCTTCCTCCGCCCCCTCGCGTGCTCGTGCTCGATGACATCGAGCGGGCATTTCCCGATGCGCAGGCGAACGGCGTCCGGCTTGTCCTGACCCAGTCGACCTATCTGCTCCAGGCGTGGATCGATCGACTCGACGAAGGCGATCGCATCGTGGCAACCGCCGACCGCGCCGCGCTCGAGCGCTGCGCGCCGGAGGCGCTGCGCCGCCGCGGCCCGTGGCGGGCGTTCGAATTGCGGGATCTCGATAACCCGCGGCGTGTACCCGACACAAAGGGCACAAAGGACACAAAGATCAGTGAAGAACAGGTTCCCTTTGTGTCCTTCGTGTCCTCTGTGTTGAATACAGGTTCGAATCAGCTATTGGCCGGAGCGTACGGGCGGGGTGAGGCCCCGGAGCGTGTCCGGTTTTGTCGAGAGGCAACGCGCCTGGAGCGTGATTCGCCGATCGCGCACCTCGCGCTCGCCAGCGCATGCCGCGAGGCCAACGACGCCGCCGGCGCACGCGCCGCGCTCGATCGGGCAATCGCGCTTGCGCCGGCGTTCGAGGCGGCGCACTACGAAAGCGCCAAGCTGTGGCTCGCCTGGGACGATCTCCCCCGCGCGCGCGACGGCTTCCAGCGGGCCGCCGATCTGATGCCGTCGTTCGCCGGCGCCTGGATCAACCTCGGCGCCACGCTCGGCGAGCTCGACGACCCGGTGGCGGCGCTGGCCGCGTTCGAGCACGCGCTCGCATTCGATTCCGAGAACCATCCGCTCCTGAACAACATCGGCGTCGTCAGCCGCGAGCTCGGGGCGCTCGAACGATCGGAAACGGCGCTGCGGCGCGTGGTCGAACTCGCCCCCGGCTTCGTCTTCGGCCACTACAACCTGGGGCACACCTTATTTCTTGCTGGCAAGTATGACGCCGCGCTGCGCGCGTACCGAGGACGGGCATCGTCTCGATCCGCAGAAAAACCCGCGGCAGGCGTGCCGGATGGCGATGGCGCGCCTCGCGTGCGGCGATACCGCCCGCGCAGAGCAGGATCTGCGGCGTGCGGCGAACGCCGCGCCGGCCGGGGAACGTGAGGATCTGCTGCTCGAAGCGTTCGAAATCGCACACGCCTGGCAGCAGCAGCACCCCGAGCGGGCAGGCGAGGAGAGCCACGCTTTCCTCAATCGCCTCGGCTCCGAAATAATAAAATCCGAGTAAGCTTGAGGCGATGGACACGCCGGACCCCGCCGCCACCGGCCGAGGCGTCGGCCCCTCGTTCCTCGGGCATCTCCTTCGAGATCGCAGCCTCCGGCTCGCGGGCAGCCTGGCCATCGCCGTCACCATCCCGGTCGCCGTCCTCTTCTACTTCCAGTTCCGTTCGATTCGCGATCTTGGCCGCTCGTCGGCGGTGGTCCTCCGTCAGCTCAGCCAGGAAACAGCGGAGGGCGTCACCAGCGAGATCGAAGACGCCCTCAAGAAGCCGTACATCAACGTCCTGCTGCGCACCTCGCAGCAGCAGTCCGACCCGCTGAACCTGGCGGCCATCGAGCCGACCTTCGAGCAGGCGCTGGCGACGATGCCGTTCATCGGCCGCTTCTACGTGTGGTCGGACGTCTCGGCCGAGCACCGGGGCGAGCTGCTCGCCTACGACCGCGAGAACGAAGGCTTCCATTCGAACCTGCCGGAAGCAGCGATGGTGGTGCAGCGGCTGCGCGAGCTGGCGCCGCAGAAGCGCGCGATCAGCGTCTTCGAGGCCACGATCGACGGGCGCCGCACCTATTTTCAGGCGCAGCTGCGGTTCGTCTTCCCGATGCGCGACAAGCTGACCAGCTTCGTCGCGTTCCGCGTCGACGCCGAGCGGCTCCGCCACGAGTTCTTCCCGACGCTGGTGGGCGAAAAGCTGAAGAGCGTCGAAGGGCCGACCGGATTTCCACCGCTGGAGCTGACGCTCTTCGACGATTACGAGCACGTCGTCTTTCCGCGCAACGGCGCGATCCCGGCGGTGTATGTCGACGAGCGGACGTTCCCGCTGGTGTTCTTCGATCCCGAGCTGGTGTCGCTGTCGGCGCCGGAGGGGCGCAAGCTCGAACGCTGGCACGTCCGCACCGGCTACGGCAACCAGACCATCCCGGCGATCATCGACTCGCGCGCGCGGCCGCAGCAGGCGCTGATGGGGCTGCTGGCGATGGTGATGGGCCTCAGCGTCTTCTTCGTCGCCCGCGCCGCGGCCCGTGAAGTGCGCGTCGCCGAGCTGAAATCGAGCTTCGTGTCGAGCGTCTCGCACGACTTGAAGACGCCGCTGGCGCTGATCCAGCTGTTCGCCGAGACGCTCGAGCTCGGGCGCCTGAGGAACACCGATCGGGCGCAGGAGTACTACCGCATCATCAACAGCGAGGCGCGCAAGCTGACGCGCCTGATCAACAACCTGCTCGACTTCTCGAAGATCGAAGCCGGCCTGCGCAAGTACACGAAGAAGCCGGTCAACCTCACCGAGATGACGCGCAGCGTGCTCGAGTCGCTCGACAGCCAGTTCCGCCACAACCAGTTCACCGTCACCTCTCGGCTCGACGGCGACGTGCCGGTCCTCATCGACCACGAGGCAGCGGTGCAGGCGATCGAGAACCTGATCTCGAACGCGATGAAGTATTCGCCCGATCACCGCGAGATCGTCGTCTCGGTCGATCGCGCCGACGGCTACGGCGTTGTCCGCGTCGCCGACCGCGGGATCGGCGTCGCGCCGCGGCTTCAGCGTAAGATCTTCCGTAAGTTCTACCGCGTCCAGACCGACGCCGGATCGGGGCCGCAGGGCACCGGCCTCGGACTCGCGATTGTCGACCACGTGATGCGCGGCCACGACGGCTTCGTGCGCGTGGAGAGCGAGCCGGGACGCGGCAGCACGTTCACACTCCACTTCCCCCTGTTCGCAGGAGAGATCCGCGGTGACGAAACGCATTCTGGTGATCGAGGACGAACCACAGATGTTGCTCGGTCTGCGTGACAACCTCGAGCTCGAAGGCTACGAGGTCGTGACGGCAGCCGACGGCGAAGACGGCCTGGCCAAGGCGATTTCGACCGCGCCCGACCTGGTGATCCTGGACGTGACGCTGCCCCGCAAGAACGGCTTCGAGGTCTGCCGCGAGCTGCGCGCGCGGGCCAATCCGACGCCGGTGGTGATGCTGACGGCGCGGTCGCAGGAAACAGAAAAGGTGCTCGGCCTCGAGCTCGGCGCCGACGACTACGTCACCAAGCCGTTCAGCATCAGCGAACTGCTGGCGCGCGTCCGCGCGGTGATGCGGCGCGCCGGCGGCCGGCCTTCAGGGCTCGAGACCTGCCGCATCGGCGACATCGAGATCGACTTCCGGACGCATCAGGCGCATCGCGCCGGGCAGCGGATCGATTTCACCGCGCGCGAGTTCGACCTGCTGCGCTACCTCGTCGCCCACACCGGCCAGGTGGTGACGCGCGAGCAGATCCTCAACCAGGTGTGGGGCTACGAAGAGTCGCCGACCACGCGGACCATCGACAACTTCGTGGCGAAGCTGCGGCAAAAGATCGAGAAAGCGCCTCACGAACCCGAGCACATCCTCACCGTGCACGGCGCCGGATACAAGTTTGTGGGATAAAAAGACAATCTATTACCCGGCCCCGGCGAGAGCCCCGCGTACCATTAACTCAATGAATGACGAGATTCTGAAGAGGCTGGAAGCGCGTCTCGACCGCCGCAGCTTCCTCCGCGGGTCTTCGTTGGCGACCGCCGCGCTGCTCGGCGTCGCTGCCGCGTCGCCGCTGATTGCGTTCGCGCAGGAGCAGGACCCGCCGCCGCGCGACAGGAAGGCCGACGAGCACGACGGCAAGAAAGACGAGCCGAAGGACAAGGAGAAGGACTCATCGGAGTCCGAGGACCCGACCAAGGTCACCAAGCTCGACGCCGACGGCAACGAGTACCGCGAATGCCCCCAGTGCGGCTCGAACATGTACCGCCAGGGCCGCACCTGGACCTGCGAGAACTGCGGCTACAGCTACATCGAGTAGGAGTCAGGGAGTAGGGAGTAGGGAGTAGCGCGAAACATTCCCGGCTCCTATCTGTTCCCTATCCCCTACCCCCTCCTCGCCAGTAGCATCTAGCCCCTAGCATCCAGCAACCAGCCCCCAGTCCGACTCGCCCCTTCACGGAAACTTGAAAACCACGCCGGCGGAGAACTCCGCCTGCCAGGCAACGTTCACGTGCAGCGCCACCAGGCACGCGCCGGGCGTGCACGCGAACGCGTTGCCGCTGGCATCGATGAAGGTGGCGATCACGCGGCCGTCGAGCCGCAGGCCGACGTGAGACGACGGAAACAGCTTCACGCCGCCGCCGGCGCTCATCGCGAACCGGATCTCGCTGTCGAAGTCGGCCGCGTAGCGGGTGAGCCCGAACGTGCTGGTCAGGAACGGGCGGACCGGGCCGTCCATGAATTCCTGCAGCGCGCCGCCATGCCACTGGTCAACCGAGATCTGCCTTCGCACCAGCGCGCCGGACGGCCGGAGCGCGACGAGCACGTCCGACTCCTGGCGGCTCACGAGTCCCTCGATCTGAAAGCCGCTCCAGAGTGGGAAATCGAAGACGAGGCCGAGGGCTGACGCGCCATCCTCGTCGAGCGGACGCCCCGCCGCGATCTCGAACAGATCGCCGCCGAACCGATAGCCGCCGAACGGCGCGATCTCAATACCCTGTGCGGACAGCGGCGTGCCGGCGAGCAGCGCGATGACGATGATCGTGCCGGCAAGTCGCGCTCGCGCGTTCGGCACGCGTCACCCCTACCCGCAGTCCGGCTATTTGGAGTCCAGGGAGGTGAGGTCGTAGGAGGCGCTTTCGATTTGCAGCGCCTTCAGCTTGGTCCCTTCCGGCACCCGGAAAGGAAACGTGCAGGAAAACTCCGGCACCTTGCCGACGTCGACGAACGTCGCCGCGGTGTTGTACTTCTTGTCGGACGCGTCGGTAATCGAGGGCCGCTTCATCTGCGCCGGCTGGAACGACGAGCCGACCTTGAAGGCCACCGTCACGAGCGCGAACTGCTCACCCGGGCGCGTCGTCGCGTTGACGGTGTTCGATCCCGGAGGACAATCGCGCAGCGACGCCGTCGCCGCGCGTTCGACCTTGGTGACCGTGGCATCGAGGCCCGGCATCGCCGGTTTGCCGGCGGTCTGGGCCGAAGCCACGACCGCCAGCACCACGCCGGCCGCGATACCGCAGAGGATACGTTTGCTCATAAACGTGACGTACGGTAGGCCACGGCTTCAGCCGTGCCTCGTGGCGCCGCTGAAGCGGCGCCCTACATCGCAAGCCTAGAGCGGCTGATCCGGCCGCGCCAGCGTCCGCCACATATGCGCGCTCGGGCTGTTGTCGAAGCCGAGCCCTTCCTTCGGCTGCTTGAAGTGGCGGCCGACGATGTCCTCGAACGGTTCGAACGAGACCTTGGCGTTCGGATCGAACGCATAGAGATCGTTCACCGTCACGAGGCGCGGCTCCATGTACCACTTGTGGTTCTTGAGCATCTTGTAGGTCTGCTCGATGTAGGCCGGCGGCGTGTAGTCGTGGCCGAAGATCCGGTAGTACTGATCCGGATATTCATAGCCCGCGTCGTCGTCGGCATAGAACCGCAGCGTCTGGTGATAGCGGATCGCGAACGCGCTCTTCTCGGGGATGTAGGGTTCGAACAGCTGCGCGCCCCACCAGCCGTGATCCGGCTTGATCAGGGACAGCACGCAGTCGTGCAGCAGGCACGCGAGGGTGACTTCCTCGGACATGCCGGTCTTCATCGCGCGCGTCGCGCTCTGGAGAACGTGGTTCGCCGGGTTGAAGCGGAGCTCGAAATAGTCCTTCAACGTCGGCTTGGCGGGCATCGGCGGCAGCTTCTGCATGTTGCCGCGCCCGCTCGCGAAGAGGCCGCCGGCGCCGCGGCGGAAGTTCTTGGTTTCGATCTGCGCTTCGATCTCGGCGACGGTCGGAAACTTTTCAGGTTGCTGGGCGGCGACCATCTCGTCCAGCTTCTCTTCCATGTAATGTTCGAGGGCTTCGGCTTTGGCCTCGTGATCCATGAGGTTGACAGCAGCCGCCCCGCCAAGACTCGCGATGAAGGCTCTCCGATCGATCTCCATGTGACCTCCTGTGCGGACAGGGCAAAGAGTACGTCCAACCCGGCCGGGATTCAACGTAAAAAACCAACAAAGTTGGCGTGCGAACCAATCGTTTGAAGCGGCCGTCTAAGCCAATACCTTGATTATCTAGGCCTCGATTCCATGACAAATCCGTCGCCGGAACTGCTCCACGGCACTCTCGACACGCTCGTCCTCAAGACCCTGTCCGGCGGCCGCCTGCACGGTTATGGCATCGCCCGCGCCATCGAGGAAGGCACGGACCAGGTCGTGGACGTCGAAGAGGGCTCGCTCTACCCCGCCCTCTACCGGATGGAAAAGAAGGGCTGGATCGAGGCGGAGTGGGGCGTGTCCGAGCTGGGCCGGCGCGCCAAGTTCTACCGGCTCACGCCGAGAGGGCGCAAGCAGCTGGCGGCACAGACGGCGGAGTGGGCGCGGTTTGCCGGCGCGGTGTCGCGCATCCTGCTGGCGACGTAGCCGGACGCCTGCCATGGGGTTCTTCAACCGCGTCGCCTGGCGTCCGAAGGTCGACCGAGAGGTCGACGACGAGCTCGCGTTTCATCTCGAGATGCGCACGCGCGAATACATCGAGCGCGGCATGGACCCGGCGGCGGCGCGCCGCGAAGCGGAAAAGCGATTCGGCAACGTGCGGCGCATGCGCGCGGCGCTCGAGCACCTGGGCCAGGGAAGGAACCGGCACATGCAGCGGACCGAGTATCTCAGCGAGCTTCGTCAGGACATCGGCTTCGCGTGGCGTCAGCTGATGAAGAATCCGGGCTTCACCGCGGTCGCCGTCCTGACGCTCGCGCTCGGCATCGGCGGCACCACGGCCATCTTCAGCGCGGTCTATGCGGTCGTGCTCCAGCCGCTGCCGATCGCCGATCCGTCGCGCCTGATGGTCGTTGCCGAGATCTACCGAAGGCGCGCCGTCCAGGTGTCGGCCGGCAACTACACCGACGCCGCCGCCGGCGTGCCGGCGTTCGAAGGGATTGAGCGCGATCCACTTCTCCAGCTTCAACCTCTCCGAGGGCACCGTGCCCGAGCGCGATCATCGGCGGACGCGCACGACCGCGAACTACTTCGACGTGATCGGCGTCAGGCCGATGCTCGGCCGAACCTTCACCGCCGCCGAGGACACGCCCGGCAACGAGCAGGTCGTCGTCCTCAGCCATCGCCTGTGGACGCGGCGCTTCGGCGCCAACGCCTCGATTGTCGGCAGCACGATCCGGATGAACGGCGTCAGCTACACCGTCCTCGCCGTGATGCCGCAGTCCTTCGATCTCACCACCGACAGCGAAGAGCTGTGGACGCCGATTGCGCTTCACGCCGGCGCAGAAGGTGCTGCACGACGAGCACTACCTGACGGTCTACGGCCGGCTGCAGCGCGGACGCCACGCGCGCGCAGGCCGAACAGCAGCTCGAGGCGGTCGCCGTGCGGCTGCGGCGCGAGTTCCCGCGCCACGCCGGCGATCTGCGCTACACGCACGACACCGTTCTCGGGATCGCTTCGTCGGCGACTACGACACGCGCCTGTTCGTGCTGCTCGCGGCGGTGGGCGTCGTGCTGCTGATCGCCTGCGGCAACGTCGCCAACCTGCTGCTCGCGCGCGGCGCGGCGCGCGCGCGCGAGATCGCGGTCCGCTCGGCGCTCGGCGCCGGGCAATGGCGGATCGTGCGCCAGCTGCTGACCGAAAGCGTCGTGCTCGCGCTCGCCGCCGCGGGCGCCGGGCTGCTGCTCGCGTACTGGTTCATCGTCGCGGTCGTCGCGTGGAGCCCGCAGGGCGTGCCGCGGCTCGAGCAGGCGCGCATCGATCCGCTGGCGCTCGGCGTCGCGGTGATGCTCGCGCTCTTCAGCAGCGTCGTCTGCGGGCTGGCGCCGGCGCTGCGCCTGGCGCGCACCGACGTGCAGACCGGGCTGCGCGACGGCGGCCGCGGCGCGACCGGCGGCAGCTTCCGCGATCGCCTGCGCGGCGGCCTGATCGCCGGCGAGGTGGCGCTCTCGCTGCTGCTCCTGTTCGGCGCCGGGCTGCTGATCGCAGCGCGATCGCGCTGCAGCGGGTCAACCCCGGCTTCGATCCGCATGGCGTCATCAGCGCGCGCGTCGCGCTGCCGCAGGCTTCCTACGGCGATCCGGCGCGCATCGTCGACACCTTCGAGCGCATGGCGGCGGACACCGCCGCCATCCCCGGCGTCTCGCACGCGGCGCTGACCTCGTTTGCCGCGATGGGGCCCGGCGGCAACACCAACGGCCTGCTGCCGGACGACGGGCGGCGCGTTCGACATGAAGAACCTCATCCCGAGCCGGCTGCGGATCATCACGCCCGACTTCTTCCAGACGATGCGGATTCCGATCGTGAGGGGCCGCGGCTTCGACGCGAACGATCGGCGCGACGGCCAGCGGGTGATGATCATCAGCGAAGCGCTGGCCGCGCGGGCGTTCCCCGGGACAGGATCCGATCGGCAAGCGCATCGGCTGCTGCGAGCAGACGCCGGACCAGCAGCCGGTCTGGAAGGTCGTCGTCGGGATCGCCGGCGACGTGCGGTCGATGCGGCCCGGCGACCGCGCCGCGGCCCGAGTTCTATCTGCCGCTCGCCGCAGGCGCCCGACGACGCGTGGAACTGGACTGCAGCGGGCGATGTACATCGTCGCGCGCACCGACGGCGACCCCGCCGCGCTGGTCCCGCCGCTGCGCGCGATGGTTGCGCGTGTCGATCCCGGAGCTGCCGCTCTACGACGTACGGCCGATGGATCAGCGGCTGGCCGGCACGCTCGAGACGGCGCGGTTCAACACGCTGCTGCTGTCGCTGCTCGGCGGCATCGGGCTGCTGCTGGCGGCCAGCGGCATCTACGGCGTGATCGCCTACTTCGTCAGCCAGCGGACGCAGGAGATCGGCGTCCGCATCGCGCTCGGCGCGTCGACGGCGAGCGTCGTGCGCTGATCCTGGCGCAGGCGATGCGGCCGGTGGCGCTCGGCGCGGCCATCGGCGTCGCCGCCGCGCTGGCCGCAAGCCGCGTGCTCGCGAGCCAGCTGTTCAACGTCAGCCGCACCGACCCGGTGACGATCGGCGCGGTCGTCGCGGCGTTGCCGCCGTCGCGCTGGTGGCGAGCGCCGTGCCCGCGCGGCGCGCGGCGGCGGTAGACCCGACGCGCGCATTGCAATCGGAGTAGCGCGCGGGAGATCAGGAGTCCCCCTCCGGTTTGCACCGCTCGGCCACGCTCGCTGCAGCCGAATGATTCGCGGCGCTCGTGGGAACGAACAGGAGAGGTCAGGAGGTCAGGAGGCTTGTCTTATGACTCGATTCGATCTCCGTGCCGCGACCGTCACCTGCCTCAGACAGCGTGACATGGAGGACTATCGAGATTCGACGGGCGGCGCTGCGCGCCGCGCGGCCTGAGACGGTACGCGGGAAAACGAGTCGCCGTCGTATCCGTGGGCGATTCGTTTTCTCGCGTACCGCCTGCGGCCGCAGGTAGGCCGGCGGAGCCGGCCGATTGGTGCGAGATCGAAGACCTAGGACAAGCCTCCTGACCTCCTGACCTCCTGTTTCCCCGGCTGCCGCGAGTTACCACAAGCCGCCCTGAAAGCAGAACACCACCGCGAGCCGGCTCCTGATCTCCGCACCTCGTTGCTGCTACGATACCCGCCGTGAAACGAACGCTCTCCGCCCTCATCCTCCTCGTCTCTGCGTCGCCCGCATTCGCCCAGCAACCCGACATCGAACGCTACGTCCGCGAGCATCAGCCGGCGATCGTCAAGGAGTTCCTCGAGCTGCTGGCGATCCCGAACGTTCGGACCGACGTGCCGAACATCAAGCGCAACGCCGAACTGCTGAAGCAGATGCTCGACCGGCGCGACATGAACGGCGAGATCTGGGACACGCCGTCGACACCGCTGGTCTACGGCGAGCGCCTGGTGCCCGGCTCGACGCGAACGGTCCTCTTCTACATCCACTTCGACGGCCAGCCGGTCAACAAGGCAACCTGGAAGCAGGCCGATCCGTTCCAGCCGATTCTGCGCGCCGGCACCCTCGAAGAGGGCGCGGAGGAAATCCGCGACATCAGCGGCCGGACGACGTTCCCCGATGCGTGGCGGATCTACGCGCGCTCGGCCGGCGACGACAAGGGACCGATCCAGATGTTCGTCTCGGCGATGGACGCCATCGGCGGCCGGCCGGCGCACAACGTCAAGGTGATCCTGCACGGCGAAGAGGAGGGCGGCGGCCCGGCGCTCGATCACGTCATCAAGGCGCACGGCGACAAGCTCAAGTCCGACGTCCTGATCATCGTCGACGGCCCGCAGCATCCGAGCGGCAATCCGACCGTCTACTACGGCGCGCGCGGCGGCGCCGGCCTCGAGGTCACCGTCTACACCGCAACCAGCGCGATGCACAGCGGCAACTACGGCAACTGGCTGCCGGACGCCAACGTGCGGCTGGCGCAGCTGCTCTCGTCGATGGTCGGCCCGACCGGGAAAATCGCGGTCGAAGGCTTCTACGACGATGTGCTGCCGTTTCCGCCGGCGGCGGTGAAGATGATGAACGAGGTGCCGGACGACAGTGCCGGGATGAAGAAGCTGTACGGCCTGGGCTCGACCGACGGCGCCGCCTCATCGCTGCAGGAAGGGTTGAACCTGCCGGCCTTCAGCGTCCACATGATGAAGGGCGGCGAGGTCGGCGGCGTGATTGCCGCGAGCTCGACGGCTGATATCGCATTGCGGCTGGTGAAGGAGAACTCGCCGCGGGCGATGGTCGATCGTGTCGTCGCCCATATCAGGAAGCAGGGTTACTTCATCGTCGACAAGGAGCCGGACGCGCCGACGATGGCGGCGCATCCACGCATCGCGAAGGTGACGACGCGCGCGGGTGCGGGAATCGGGGCGTGGCGGACCGACCCCGACGATCCGCAGGCGCAGTTTGTCACCGATCGGCTGCGCGCGAAGTACGGCAACGCGGTCGTGCGCATCCGGACGCTCGGCGGCGGCGTTCCAGCTGGGCCGTTCATCGAGGCGTTCCGCGTGCCGACCGTCGGCATCTCGCTGGCGAACTACGACGACAACCAGCACACCGACAACGAGAACCTGCGGCTCGGCAACATGTGGAACGGCATCGTCACGCTGGCCACTCTCATGACGAAGTAATCTGTACTTACACTCGTCGTGTCCGCTCTCAGGCGGACCTGGTGGAGGATTCTGATGCTTGGTGTTGTGGTCTTCGCCGCCGCGTTCACGATCTCGAGCTCCGCGTTCACCAACGGCGGGAACATCCCGTCGAAGTTCACCTGCGACGCCGGCCAGACCAACCCGTCCCCGGCGCTGTCGTGGAGCGACGCGCCGGCGGGCACCAAGTCGTTCGTGCTGATCATGGACGACCCGGACGTGCCGATGCCCAACGGCTTCACCCACTGGGTGCTCGCCGACATCCCCGCCTCGACCAGGGAACTGCCCGAGAACTTCCAGGTGGGATCGGTTGGCGTGTCGGCGAACAGCGGCTTTCGGCGTCCCGGCTATGCCGGGCCGTGTCCGCCGACCGGGGTGCACCACTACCACTTCAAGCTGATGGCGCTCGACGTGGAGACGATCGGCATCCAGCAGGGCGCGTCGCGGCCCGACGTCGAGAAGGCCATGGCAGGACATGTGATCGGCACGGCCGAAACGGTGGGCCTGTACCAAAAACAGCCGAAGTAACTGCGCACTTCTGGCTGCAGCCGCGAAGAGAGTCACGAATTCCAAATTCCTACTTCTAAATTCTTAATTGCTCAGGTCTTCCTTCTTCCCCAGCAGCGGCCAGACGATCGACTTCTCACCATTCACCGTTGCGCCCGCGTGCATGAACATGTTCGCGGACCTGAGGAACGCCGCGGGGAAATTCAGCATCGGCCGCGATAGCTTGTCGAGCGACGCGACCTCCTCTGCCGTCAGCTTGACGTCGAGCGCCGCCAGGTTTTGCTCGAGCTGATCGAGCCGGCGGACGCCGATGATCGTCGACGCAACGCCCGGCCTGCTCTGCACCCACGCCAGCGCAACCGCTGTCGCCGTCGTGTCGTGGGCTTTGGCGATGCGGGCGAGCTCGTCGATGATTGCGAAGGCGCGCTCGTCGAGAGACTGCGTCACCCGCTCGCCGCGGTCGGGATTGGACGTCGCCGCGTTCTCGCGCGTGTACTTGCCCGAGAGCACGCCGCCCCGCAACGGCGCCCAGGGCATGACGCCCAGCCCGAGCTCGAGCGCCATCGGGATCAGCTCCCCTTCGACGGTGCGCTCGATCAGCGAGTACTCGATCTGCAGCGCGACCAGCGGCGTCCAGCCGCGGAACTGCGCGATCGTCTGCGCCTGCGCCACCTTCCACGCCGGCGTATCCGAGAAGCCGATGTAGCGGACCTTCCCGGCCTGCACCAGATCGTCGAGCGCGCGCATCGTCTCGTCGATCGGCGTGAACTTGTCCCAGCTGTGCATCCAGTAGAGATCGATGTAGTCGGTCCGGAGCCGGCGCAGCGACTCCTCGCAGGCGGCGATGATCGCCTTGCGGCTGCTGCCGCCGCCGTTGGGATCGCCTTCGTAGAGGTTGACGAAGAACTTGGTGGCGATGACGACGCGATCGCGGCGGGCGGCGTCGCGGCCGATGAAGTCGCCGACGATCTTCTCCGAGTGCCCCTTGGTGTAGGAGTTGGCGGTGTCGATGAAGTTGCCGCCGCGTTCGAGGAAGCGCGCGATGATCGTTTCGGTGTCGGCGACGCTCGATCCCCAGCCCCAGTCCTCGCCGAACGTCATCCCGCCGAGACAGAACGGACTGACCCGCAGCCCCGAGCGTCCCAGCGTCACGTAGTGATTGAGTGGCATAGCCGTCGAGCGTACATCACAGCGGGCATGGGGACGCAGAGCTCACAGAGACCGGAGAGAAATCCGTTTCTGATCTTGTTTCTCGGCGAGCTTCGCGGCCTCTGCGTTCGACCTGGCTGGCGGCCAACTGCGGCGCTCGGTCATTATATTGACCACGAGGTCAATATAATGTATTCCTAGGATGGTGAAGGAACGGCAGCTCCTCGAAACCGTCTCGGCCCGGATCCGCGATCGGCGCCGCGATCAGCGGCTGACGCTCGATCGCCTGGCCTCGCTCTCGGGCGTCAGCAAGGGGATGCTGGTGCAGATCGAGAGCGGCGACGCCAACCCGTCGATCGCCATCCTCTGCAAGGTCGCGGCGGCGCTCGGCGTCTCGGTCGCCGATCTCGTCCAGGTCTCGGGGCAGCATCCGGCCGAAGTGATGCCGGCGGCGGCCCCACGCCTCCTCTGGCGCGGGCCGAAGGGCGGCTCGGCGACGCTGCTCGTCGGCTCGGCCGGCCCTGACATGCTCGAACTGTGGTCGTGGGAGTTGAAGCCGGGCGAGCGCTACGAAGCGCAGGCACACCCGCACGGCACCGAGGAACTGATTCACGTCGTCCGCGGCCGGTTGGCGCTCGCCTTCGCCGACGTCAGCTACGTCGTCGAGACCGGCGGATCGGCGGTGGCGCACACCGATCGGCCGCACGCCTACGCCTGCGACGGCCGCAAGCCGGTGCATTTCACGATGGTGGTCGCCGAATGGCACCAGGGCCGACGCGACTCCCGGCGGCCCCGATAGGAGACGGCGTGATGTCGAAGTTCACACTCGTCGGCCCGCCGCTGCTGGTGATTGGCGGCAGCCTGCTCTATCACGTCGCGGCGAAGTCGGTGCCGAAGACGGTGGCGCCGCTGGCGGCGCTCATCGGCGTCTACTTCACCGCGCTCGTCGCCAGCATCGTCGCCTACGCGGTCGCCAATCGCACGTCGTTGTCTCCGATTTCGGCGATCGGCCACCCGACGATCGCCGCCGTCGGCCTCGGCGTGCTGATGATCGAGCTCGGCTTCCTCCTGACCTACCGTGCCGCCTGGCCGGTCAGCATGGCGTCGGTGATGATGAACGGCATCGTCGCGGTGCTGCTGCTACCGGTCGGTGCGGCGCTGTTCGGCGAAACCATCACGTTTGTGCGTCTCATGGGCGTCGTCCTCTGTCTGCTTGGACTGACGCTGTTGCAGAAGTGAAACCACGAAGGACACGAAGGCGTCAAAAGCCACGTCCCCACGAAGTTCACGAAGAAGACGACGACGGAACGCAGAAAACGCAGATCCACGCGGAGGTATCGCGCGACGGGCCCGCGAAGCGGGCCGGCAAACGAAAAGCGCCGCGGAAACGCAAACCCGCGAGTCACAGAGGTTTGTGTTTCCGTGGCGCTTTCCGTTTCGGCGAGCGGCCGGCTACGCCGGCCGCCTGTCGCGCTCTGCGGAGCCGCGGTCTTCTTCGTGAACTTCGTGGGAGGGTTTTTCGCTTCGTGCTCTTCGTGGTTCTCCGGCACCGGCACCACAAGCTATGCGCCCAGTCGGCCCGCCTCGATCCCCAGCAGCCGCGCCGCGTTGCGCCAGCGGATTCCCTCGCGCTCGTCATCGGTGACCGGCAGCTTGTCGATCGCCTCGAGCATCAGCGGGATGCTGCCGATCTGGTGCGGATAGTCGCTGCCGGCGAGGATGTGATCGGCGCCGGCAAAATCAATCGCCAGCTTCAGCGCACCCTGGTTGAAGTTGACCGTGTCGTAATAGAACTCCTTCAGGTAGGTGCTCGGCGGCCGCTGGATGTTCGCGCGGCAGTCCTTGAAGTTGTGAAAACCGCGATCGAGCCGCTCGACCAGATACGGGATCGTCCCGCCCAGGTGGCACAGCGCCCATTTGATTTTCGGGAACCGCTCGGGGACGCCGGAGAATACCAGCGACGCCGCCGCCAGCGTCGTGTCGTAGAGGAAGCCGACCAGCGGCATCAGCCAGTATTCCTGCATCATGTCGACGTTCACCGGGTGCGCCGGGTGGATGTACAGCACGGCGCCCATCTCGTTCGCCGCCTCGTAGATCGGCCAGAACCGCTGGTCGCTCAGCGCGACGCCGTTGATATTGCTGAAGAGCATCGCGCCGCGCATCCCGAGCTCGCCCGTCGCGCGCGTGAACTCCTTCAACGACGCCGCGGGATCGTTCAGCGGCAGCGTCGCGAGCGCGGTGAAGTGTCGGCCGCGTGTCTCGATCGCTTCCTTGAACTCGTCGTTCACGAGCGACGCCAGCCTGACCGCCGTCGCCGGCTCCTCGACGTGTGTGCCCGGCGTGGTCAGCGTCACGACCTGCATCGTCACGCCGTGCTTGTCGAGGACCTCTTCGCGATAGGCGAGGTCGCGGTGGCCGCGCACCGCCACGTTGTAGTCGCCGGGATAGTGAAGGTTGGGGTTGCCGTCGCTATCGACGGTCACGCGGACGCTGCTCTCCCCCGACTGCAGCGCTTTCATGTATCTCGGCGGGTAATAGTGATTGTGAAAGTCGATCACGGGCATCGATGCGTCTCCAGACGAAGTAGACCGGCAGGCCGGCGGCAACGAGCGCGAGGCCGGTCGCGCTCTCGCGCGGATCGGTCGCGATCTGATTGAGGACGATGGCGGCGCAGACGAGGGCGAAGAGAATCGGAACGACCGGGAAGCCCCAGGCGCGGAACGACGACACGTGCGGGTGGCGACGCCGCAGCGTCATCGTGCCCAGCGCCAGCGCGGCGAAGAAGATCCACTCGGTGTAGATGACCCGCGAGACGATCACGCCGTAGGTGCCGGTCAGCACCAGGACCGACGACCAGATTGCCTGCATCCCGATGGCGACGTACGGCGTCCGGTGCTGCGGGTGGACGGCGCCCATCCACTGGAAGAGCAGCCCGTCCTGCGCCATCGCGTAGTAGACGCGCGGTCCGGCGAGGATGATGCCGCTCATCGCGCCGAACGACGAGACGATGACGAGGATCGAGATGGCGGACGCGGTACCGGCGCCGGCGGTCGCCAGCGTCGCATCGTAGGCGATGTGCGTCGACGCGAGGACGCGGTCGAACGGCAGCACGAGCAGGTAGGCGCTGTTGAGTCCCAGGTAGACGACAACGACAACCGCGGTGCCGAGCATCAGCGCACGCGGAATCGTCCGTTCCGGATCGCGCGTCTCTTCCGCGGCGTAGGTCACCATGTGCCAGCCGCCGAAGGCAAACAGCCCGGCGACCAGCGCGCGCAGGAAGGCGCGCGGCTCGACGCCGCCGAGCGCCTCCGGCATCCGCGGCGTGCCGGCGCCGAACAGCAGCACGAGGAGGATGGCGATCGCGGCGATCTTGGTGATGGTGAGCGCGGTCTGTACGGCGCTGCCCGGGCGCACGCCGAAATAGTTGATCGCCGACAGCACGAGGATGCCGCCGACCGCGACCAGCCGGATGCCCAGATCGCCCAGCGGCACGATCGTCGCCGCGTAGCGGCCGAAGACCATCGCAATCGCCGCGATGATCCCGGAGTGCATGCTCCAGAACATCGCCCAGCCCCACAGGAAGCCGGCGGCGGGCGAGAACATCTCGCGGAGGAAGACATAGATGCCGCCGGTGCGCGGGTACACCGCCGCGAGCTCGGCGCAGATGCTGGCGCCGAACCAGGTCAATGCACCGGCGACGATCCAGACGAGCAGCATCCCGCCGAAGCTCGGGACTGCGCGGCTGACCTCGGACGGCTGGACGAAGATCGATGAGCCGACGATGGTGCCGACCACCATGGCGGTGGCTTGCGTGAGGCCGATCGATCGCGCGAGTGATGAAGGCATTGACGCTCGGCTGAAGCCGTCGCGCTACGGATGTCGATCGTGTCGCGCCCGCACGGAGCGCGACGGCTTCAGCCGAGCGAACAGCCGGTGAATCGTATCACCGGACCGTCTGGCTGCGATGGATCGCCTGGATGGTCGCGAAGGTGTCGGCGTCGGCGGCGCTCTTGTCGGTGCGATAGCGCTTGACGCGGGCGAAGCGCAGCGCGAAGCCGCCGGGATACTGCGGGCTCGCCTGGACGTCGTTGAACGCGATCTCGACGACCACCTCGGGGCGGACGTGGACGACGTAGTCATCGCGCCCGATCTCGAGCTCGAGGAACGTCTTCGTCTGCCACGCGAGCATCTCGTCGGTGAGTCCCTTGAAGGTCTTCCCCAGCATGACGAAACCGCCGCGCTCGGTGTCGCGCGCGCCGAGGTGCAGGTTGCTCAGCGTCCCGCGCCGCCGTCCGCTTCCCCACTCGGCCGCGAGGATGACGAGATCGAGCGTGCGCGCCTGCTTCACCTTCAGCCAGGCCTGCCCGCGGCGGCCGGCGGCGTAGACGCCGGCGGGCGCCTTTGCCATCACGCCCTCATGCCCGCTCTCGAGCGCGCGCGCCGCGAACGCCGCCGCTTCGTCCGGCGCTGGCAGTGAAAATGCGCGGGACGAGGTTCGGCGCCGCGACCTGCTCGCCGAGCAGCGCCACGCGCCTCGTCAACGGCTCGTCGACGAGCGGGTCGCCGTCGAGATAGAGCGCGTCGAAGAACATCGGCGTGATCGGCAGCTCCTGCCGCAACGCCTCCACGTCCAGCTTGCGGCCGAAGCGGCGCATCGTCACCTGGAAGGGATGAGGGCTGAGGTCGGCTCGAAGCGCGATCGCCTCGCCGTCGAGCACAATCTCGCGCGCCGGCATCGCGCGCGCGGCGGCGACGACCTCGGGCACCGCGGGCGTCACATCCCGGAGGTTGCGCGTGTAGACCTTCACCTCGTCGCCGGCCTTGTGCACCTGGATGCGCGCGCCATCGAGCTTGTACTCGAACGACGCTTCGCCGAGCTCGGTCAGCGCCTCGCCGACGTCCGCCGCCGACTCGGCCAGCATCGGCTGGACGGGCTGGAAGGGGCGAAGGACGAACTGGGAAAGCGCCGCGTCGCCGTCGACGAGCGCGGCCCGCGCGACGACGGCGAGGTCGCCGGCGAGCATGGTCGCGCGGCGCAGGCGTCCGGCCTGGATGCCGGCGGCGCGCGCCACCGCGTCCATCAGGACGCCTTCGAGCGCACCCTGCCGAAGCTCACCGAACAGCAGGCGGAAGAGGAAATCCTGCTCGTCGCGCGTCGCCCTGGCGAACAGCTCGCGCAGCAGCGAGGCGCGCGTGTTGGCCGATCCGGCGCCGGAGAGCGCCACGATGCGTTCGAAGGCGGCGTCGACTTCGCCGAGATCGAGCGTCGGCTCGTCGGCGGGCGGCACGTCGCGCATCCCGGAGAGCACGGCGCCGCCAATCTTCATCCGCCCCTGGCGCGGCTCGCCGCTCAGGAAGCCGATGACGATCGGAATTTCATCGGGCGGAATTCTGGTGAGGAGATCGACCAGGTGGCTGATCTTTCCAAGCCGCGCGGCCGTGCCGGCAACAGCCCGCGATGCCGCAACGACCTCGGCCAGGCGCATGACGGCGATCGTACTCAAATCCGGGTGCGAAGGTCGGGAGACGGCACCGATCAGGCGCGGCCGACGGCTCGACGGAGACGGACGAACATCTGTGTGAAGGCGGCCGTCCAGTGCGGCGGCTTCTGTTCGGCGGCAGCGGCAGCAGCGGCCGCGGCGGCGCCGCGGCGGTCGCCGTGCTTCGCGATCTTCGGGTGAACATGATCGCGATCGCGCCACTGCAGTTCGTTGTGGCCGACAATCTCCGCCTGCCCGCGAATCTGCCGCTCGGCGCGGCGATCGCCCTGCGGGAACCAGCGGCAGAAGTCGTTCACGGTCGTTTCCGGATCGACGCCGATGGCATTGGCGTAATCACGCACATAGGACCGCGCGTAGATGCCGTTGGGCCATTTCGTGAAGTCGTTGCGCTCGAGCCCCTTCCACAACTCGATGCTGACCTTGGTCGAATCCGCCAGCTGTTCGAGTGAGAGGCCCCGCTGAATGCGGATGCGGCGCAGGTTGGGTCCGAAGGCGTCTCTCTCGCTCATATCGGTTGCACACCATCGCAAGAAGCTCACCAGCAGAGCTTCGCCAGACGAGGCTGCAACGCCTTATGTAAGAGATACTTAGGAACCGGGCAATTTCTACCCGGCGACTGCACGTTCCGTTTTTCTACAATGAGATTACGGAACGGTCAGGGCGCGTGTTCAATCGAACTCGCGCCGCGGGGCGGTCTGATCGGCTCCCACCCGGCCGGCCACGATCTCGGCCCGCGAGTAGTTCTCGCTCTTCATCCGCGTGCCGGCCAGGCGGCGCAGCATCGCGAGCTGCCCGATGTGCGTCAGCGCATCGGCGACAGCGCCCTGGAAAAGGCGCTCGGGCGGCGCGGCGAGTGCCGCGTCCGAAGCGAGGTAGTCGTCGAAGCGCTGCAGCGCGGCGAAGAACCGCTCGACCTCACGGTCCCATTCGAGCGGCGTCGAATCGTTCCACGCCTCCGCACCCTTGGCTTGCGAGAGCGCCCAGTCGAACAGATCGCCGAGGTGCGCAAGGATTTTCGCCGGCGTGCGCGGCGTGCCGTCGGCGCTGTAGGTGGCGAAGCTCGCTGGAGCATCGCGCACCGCCTTGCCGCCGCGATACGCAACCGTCGCCACGGTGTGCCGCAACAACGCGCGCTTTTCATCCATGCTGCCCCCGAACGTCAAACGCAGAACACGCGGAACTCGCGGAACATTTTTTCGGTTTCAAATAGCCGCTGGCAGCGGCCTTCTTCCCGAACCTCACAACACGGCACCGGCGGCGGCCGCAGTCCCGATGACCACGTGCGACAGATCACGATTCTGCGGGTTCAGCGGGTTCCGCGTTGATCGTCGTCACGCTCCGAACTGTCGAAGATGGTGATCCATGTGCCGGTAGGTGAGCACCCCCCACGCCCGGTGCGACAGCTTGCCGAATGCCGGATGCTCCGGCCACGGCGACGACTCGCGGCCGCGCGCGACGACGCGATCGACCAGCGCCTGCAGCTCCGCCACGTCGGCCTGCCATGCGGCCGGCGAACGCGTCAACAACTCCGGCGCCGTCGGCGCGCTCTTCGGGAACGGCGCGACGTAGATGATGAACTGCTTCAGCGGCGGGTAGCGGATCGGGAGGTGCTTTGACGCCACCGGGAGATCGCCGAGCGCCATCTTCAGGCTGTCGGCGAGGTGGCAGACCATGGCTGGCGCCGAGAGCTTGCCCCACACGCCGCGGGCATCGGGGCGCAACCGCGCGACGCGGTCGCGAATCTCCTGCTGCCGCCCGGTCTCCCATATCGTCTTCATGGCAGTCTCCAGTTTTTCTAATCACCCGCGACGATCAGGCTGCAGCACGTCACCGCACCCTCGGCCTTCGCCAGCTCGCTCGCCTCGACCAGGTGCAGCCGGCACCCGGCGCGCGCAATCCGCTCCGCGGTCTTCGGATACGACGAGGAGAAGATCACGCGATCGTGAAGCCGCAGCGCGTTCGCCGCTGCCGGCTCGGATGGATCGACCTCGACGGTCCTGAACCGGCTGAACGCGTCTCGGTCGATCCAGTCGGGGATTGACCAGCAGCAGATCGTCGCCAAGCGAGGTCACCGCCGATTTCAGGTGCAGACAACCGCGAACCACGGTGGCGTACACCGAGTATCCGAGCGGCTCGAGGATCTGGCGGATCTGCCCGACGGCCGCTTCGTTCGTGCGCGACGAGCGGCCGACGACGACGGTACGGCCGGCGACGAGGATGTCGCCGCCATCGACCGTCGCCGGCGGCTGAATCGCGTGCAGCGTGCGATACGCCGCCAGCGCCTCCGCGACGGCCGGCGTCTCCTGGCGGCGCGATTCGGCGCCGGGCCGCGTGACGATCGCGAGCTCGTCAAAAACAATCGCGATGTCCTCGACGAACACCGAGTCGGGCATCTGCGGGCTGGTGTCGAGGCGCTCCACCAGGTAACCCGCCTCCATCAGCGCCTCCTCGTAGGCGCGATGCTGCGCACGCGCCCGCTCGACGTCGATCGGGACGCGTTCGAGATAGGTCAGCTCGCAGTCGGCAAGCGCCGGGCTGATCGCCCGGGTGATGGCAATCGATCGCGGCATCTCCGTAATGATAATCGGGGCGGCTGGTCGCGGAGGCGTGGGTCGGTGCGACCCACCTGGCCCGCCGGGCGCTGCCTAGACAGCTTCAGCGCCGGCCGGCGCGAACACCGTCCGGAACGTAAACGCGAACGGCGTCGGGCCGTGCGCGTCGAGCGACGCGAGCCGCTCTTTCGCCTCCTCGACGGTCGGGATGTGGCCGGCGGGAATCCACCACAGCGCCAGCATCGAGCTCTCGAACTTCTCGAACCAGTCGCGGCGCTGCTTCAGGATGTCGGCGTGCGCGCTGTTGTAGACATAGGCGCGCAGCTGCTCGACCGACTCCCACACCGACATGTTGACGATGATGCGCTCGTCTTCATACGGCCGCAGGTAGGTGTTGTTGCCCTCATCGCCCTGCATCCGCCAGACGAACCCGTCGCTCTTCTCGGCGAGCGCGTTCAGCTCGTCGAGCCGCGCCATGAAGCCGGCCATGATCGGGCCGTCGAGCGGCCCCTTCATCCGGCCGATGTTGATCTGCGCGAGATGAACACTCCCCATCGGCAATCACCTGCCACGAAGGACCACGAAGATCACGAAGACCACGAAGAAGAACACCAATCAAAGGAATTACTCCACAAAAGACACATGAAAGAACGTCAGATGAGCCCCAGCGAAGCCAGCGGGTCATGAGAACGATAAGAGAAAGTCTTCTTCGTGTACTTCGTGTTCTTCGTGAGCTTCGTGGTTACTGCCGGGATCAGGCCCGCCTCCGCAAGCCATCCACGCTCCACGGTCCCGGACCGGCGGCGCAGAAGTACAGCCAGAGAAAGCAGTAGAGCGCGGAGAGCTCGCCGTCGTTGACGATCGGCCACGTCCCGCGCGGCGCGTGCGCCGTGAAGTACGCCACCGCCATCTGGCCGGAGAGGATGAACGCCACCGGGCGCGCGAACAGCCCCAGCAGCATCAGCAGGCCGCCGAACGGCTTCGATGATGCCGGCGGCGCCGAGCATGGAGAACAGTTCGAACCGCGGCCCGGGCGCCGGGAACCCGAACAGTTTCTGCGTCCCATGCGCGATGAAGAGGAACGCGGCGACGATGCGCAGGACGCTCAAGAGGTGCGGCGTGAGACGGCTGACAGATGATTTGATGGACATTGGCGTTTGATAGACTGGCCGAATCATTATGTATTCACGCGACGAAATCAAAGCGCTCGTCGACAAGGTCCTGAACATGGCCAGGGCCGACGGCGTGGAGCTGACCTTCGAGGGCGGCGAGCGGGCCGGCACGCGCTTCGCCAACTCCTCGATCACGACCAACCTCGTGCAGTACGACCAGCAGCTGACGATCAACATCCGCCACGGCCAGAAGCTGGGCAGCGCCTCGACGCGCGAACTGGACGACGAATCGCTGAAGGCGGTGGTGGACGAGGCGCAGGAGGCGGCGCAGAAAGCGCGCGACAACCCGAACCTGGCGCCCCTGGTCAAAGGGCCGCAGGAATACGTGCCGGTCGACGCCGTCGTGCCGGCGACCGCTGATTCCGGCCCGGGCGAGCGCGCGGCGTGGGTCAAGCAGTCGATCGACATCTGCGAGAAGAAGGGCGTGCTCGCCGCCGGCTACATCCCCAAGGCGTACCAGACCAACTGCATCGCCAACTCCGAAGGGCTCTTCGGCTACTACCAGTACGCGGAAACCGGCTTCATCCTCACCTGCCGGACGGCGAGCGGCGCCGGGTCGGGATGGGCGGGCATCACCGGCGCGAAGGATCTCTCGCAGGTGAATGTCGGCGAGTTGACCGAGGTCGCCGCGAACAAGGCGCTGAAGAGCCAGAAGCCGCGGGCGATCGAGCCGGGACGCTACACGACGATCATCGAGCCGCGGCCGGTGGCGCGCCTGCTCTCGACGATGATGAGCGCGTTCAACGCCGCCGGCACCGGCGGCGGGTTCGGCGGCTTCGGCGGCGGCGGCGGTGGCGGCGGCGGGTTCAACTTCGGCGGCGTCGGCCGTCCGTTCGTCAGCGCCGACGGCACGCCGAAGATCGGGCAGAAGCTGTTCAGCGACAGCTTCACGCTGAAGAGCGACATCGGCAACCCGGTGCTGCGGCAGACGCCGATCATGAACGACGGCGCGGCGGCGAAGCCGGTGACGTGGGTCGAGAAGGGCGTGCTGAAAAATCTCTATTACGACGCCGCCACCGCGCGGCGGCAGAAGGCCGAGAAGTCCACCGCGACGCCGGCGATGAGCCTGGTCGTCGAAGGCTCCAACCAGACGATCGACGAGATGGTGAAGACGACCAGGCGCGGACTGCTCGTCACCTTCTTCTGGTATTTGCGCCCGGTCGATACGCTGACGCTGCTCAATACCGGCATGACGCGCGACGGCCTGTTCCTGATCGAGAACGGCGAGATCGCCGGCCCGGTGCAGAACTTCCGGTGGAACATGTCGCCGCTGGTCGCGTTCGCGAACATCTCGGCGATCGGCCAGCCCGTGCCGATCCACACCGGCGAAGCCTACGACGGCCCCGGCACCGCGCTGGTGCCGCCGGTGCGAGTGGAAGACTTTTACATGACGTCGGTATCACCAGCCGTCTGACGGAGACCACGAAGAAAGCGGGGTTGGACCCGCTTTGTGGTCCGACCCCTTATCAGCCGGCCCGTTGAAGAGATCTCTCCGCGGCAACAAGCTAATAGGGGTCGGACCCACAAAGCGGGTCCAACCCCGCTCCTCGTGGTCTTCGGCTACCCCGGAGCCACTATGGATACTACCCGTCGCGATTTTCTCAAGTACACCGGGCGCCGCAAGCCTGGTCGTAGCCTCGAGCGATCTCGTCGGCGAGCTGATCGCGCAGTCGCCGAAAGGCAACCCGCTCACTTCCACCTTCAAGGGCCTGTCCGACATCGTCCTCGGCGAGGCGAAGCGGGCAGGCTGCACGTACGCGGACGTGCGCTTCACGCGCAGCGTGAATACCGGCGTCAACGCCAGCGGCGGCAGCGACGCCGATGCGGGCGGCGGCGGCCGTGGCGGACGCGGGGGCGCGGGACGCGGCGGCGGCGCGCGCGCCGGCGGGCGGCCGGGTGCGGCGGGCTTCGGCGTCCGCGTGATTCACAGCGGCGTCTGGGGCTTCGCCAGCAGCCCGATCGTCACCGAGGACGAACTTCGGCGCATCACCCGCGTCGCCTCCGAAATTGCCAAGGCGAGCGCGATCGCCAAGAAAGCTGACGTCAAGCTGGCGCCGGTCCCCGCCTACACCGAGTACTGGGCGGCGCCGCTGAAGAAGGATCCGACCTCTATCTCGGCCGAGGAGAAACAGGCCTTCGTGCAGAAGGTCGTCGACGCGGTGGTGAAGAACAAGCAGGTCTCGAGCGTCACCGCGTCGGTCGGCGTCACCAACGAGTGGCGCTACTTCGCCTCGAGCGAAGGCTCCTACATCGAGCAGGAGACGTTCGAGATCACGCCGACCTTCAACGTCTCCGCCAAGATCGGCGACGTCACCAAGACGCGCAACTTCGTCGGCGTGCCGAAGACCGGCGGCTGGGAGGTCGCCGAGGAATCGGGCATGCTCGAGAGCGCGGAGCGCATCGCCGCCGAAGCGGTCGAGATGACGACGGCGAAGCCGGTCGGCATGGGGCTGAAGGATCTGGTGCTGATGCCGGCGCACGCGATGCTCACCATCCACGAGATCGTGGCGCACGCGACCGAGCTCGATCGCGTCCTCGGCTATGAAGCGAATTATGCCGGCACGAGCTTCGTGAAGCTGTCCGACGTCGGCAAGCTGAAATACGGCTCGAAGCTGATGAACATCACCGGCGACCGCACCATCCCCGGCGGCATGGCCACCATCGGCTACGACGACGACGGGGTGAAGACGACGGAGTTTCCGATCGTGCGCGAGGGGATCCTCGTCGGCCTGCAGACCAACCGTGAGACCGCGCCGCTCATCGGCGACAAGGCGAGCAAGGGGTGCACTTCCGCGATGTCGTGGCGCGACTATCCGTTCCTGCGCATGCCGAACGTCCACGTCGAGCCGGGCGCCAAGGGATCGCCGACGCCGGAGCAGCTCATCGCCGACACGAAGGACGGCGTCCTCATCGACGGCCGCGGCAGCTACTCAATTGACCAGCAGCGCTACAACGGCCAGTTCGGCGGCAACTGCTTCTGGGAGATCAAGAACGGCAAGAAGACGCGGATGGTGAGCGACGTGACCTACAACGCGATCACCACCGACTTCTGGGCCAACCTCGACGCCCTCACCGGCCGCGAGTCGTGGCAGATGTTCGGTACCGGCGGCGACGCCAAGGGGCAGCCGACGCAGACCAACAGCATCTCCCACGGCTCGCCGTGGCTGCGGATCAAGAAGATCATGGTCGGCGCGGCGTACGCCTGATAGCGGCCACGGGGAGAACCACGAAGGCCACGAAGCACACGAAGACACACGAAGAAGAAAGTTTCAGGCCTTCGTGGCCTTCGGTCTTCGTGCTTCGCGGCAGCCCGGTTGCCGCAAGTCCGTTGTAAACTGACGCCCGTAATCGACCTCGTTTCCCTGAAGGAGGAATCATGCGACGTGTCATCGTCGGCGTTGTCGTCGGCATGCTGTTCGCCGCCGTGCCTGTCCCCGGCCAGCCCGTAGCCGGCCCGGCTAAAGCCAAAGCAACCACGCCTGAAATTCCGTTCGAATCGGTGCCCAACTTCTTCAAGATGCCGCCGGGCATCTATATGGGTGAAGGCGTCGGCGTCGCCACCAACTCGAAAGGCAACGTCTACGTCTACTCGCGCAGCGGCGAGACGCGGCTGTTCGAGTTCGACAAGACCGGCGCGTTCGTCAAGGAGTTCGGCGTCGGCAGTTACGGCTTCTCGTTCGCGCACGCGGTGCGCGTCGACAAGGACGACAACGTCTGGGCGGTCGACGAGGGGACGAACATCATCCAGAAGTTCAGCCCGGATGGAAAGCTGCTGATGGTGCTCGGCAAGCGGCCCGATCCGCTCGAGCAGCTGTCGCTGACGCCCGGCGGCGGCCAGTACTCGGGCGCGAACCGGCCGTACTCGTTCCATCGCCAGACCGACATCGGCTGGGATCCGCAGGGCAACATCTTCGTCAGCGACGGCTACGGCGACTCGCGCGTGGTGAAGTACGACAAGAACGGCCGCTTCATCAAGGCTGCCGGCACGCGCGGCAACGGGCCGCTGCAGTTCAGCACGCCGCACGCAATCTCGGTTGACGCGAAAGGCATCGTCTACGTCGCCGACCGCGGCAACTCGCGCATCGTCGTGCTCGACAACGACCTGAATCAGAAGGCGGTCTACGACAACGTCGGCGCGCCGTGGGCGGTCTGCATCTCGGGCGGACCGCACCAGTATCTCTACAGCTCGAACTCGTTCCCGACCGGCAACAACTTCGATCAGGCGCCGATCACCGGCGAGGTCTACAAGATGGAGCTCGACGGCACGGTCCTCGGCCGGTTCGGCAAGGCGGGGCACGGCCCCAAGGACTTCAGCAGCATCCACCAGATGGATTGCCGCAACCCGAACGAGCTCTATGTCGCCGAGATCACCGCGTTCCGCGTGCAGAAGATCATCCTGAAGCCGACGCAGCCGCCGACGGCCGCGCAGGCGGGGAGGCAGTGATGAAGCGCCTCCTGAACGTCATCGTCGCGGTCTCGGGGCTGGCGCTGGGCGCCTCGCTCTTCGCGCAGTCGGTGCCCGAGATCAACTACGACGCCACCGCCGACGTCATCTCGCTGCCGTCGTTCGGCGAGGTCGCCGGCGTCGCGACCAACTCGAAGGGTCACGTCTTCGTCTACGCGCGCACCGGCCACGCGGTGGCGACGCTCGGCGACGAGCGGACCTTCTACCACGGCGGCTCGCGCCTGTTTCAGTTCGACCAGGCCGGCAAGTTCGTGAAGGAGATCGGCCAGGGCGTCTACAGCGTCAACTTCGCGCAGCAGGTGCGTGTCGATCCGCAGGACAACATCTGGATCGTCGACGCCGGCTCGAACATGATCGTGAAGTTCGACGCCGACGGACGGCTGCAGATGGTGCTCGGCAGAAAGCCCGAGAACATCACGCTGCGAACCGGCCCGGGCGTGCCGGCGCGGCAGCTCGACGTCAAGCCTGAAGGCGGCGCGGCTGAAGGCGGGCGCGGCGGCGGGCGTGGCGGCGGCGGCAGCGCCGGGTGCCGGCATCAACGGCGACAACTTCAACCGTCCGTCGGATGTGACGTGGGATCGCGCCGGCAACATCTACGTCGCCGACGGCTACGGCACGAACAACCGGATCGCGAAGTTCACCAAGGAGGGGAACTTCGTCAAGACGTGGGGCCAGACCGGATCGGGCCAGGGCCAGTTCAACCAGATCCGCGGCATCGCCGCCGACGCCACCGGCAACCTCTACGTCGCCGACGCGGGCAACAAGCGCATCCAGGTCTTCGACGGCGAGGGCACGTTCAAGTCGCAGATCACCGGCGTCGGCACGCCGCAGGCGATCTGCATCTCGGGCGGCGCGACGCCGTACCTGTTCTCGTCGAACTCGAACGATCCGGAGAGCATGGACAACGGCGAGATCTACAAGCTGCGCACCACCGGCCAGATCGTCGGCAAGTTCGGCAAGGCCGGCCGGATGCCGAAGGAATTCGGCATCGTCAACGCGATCGACTGCCGGACGGAGAACGATCTCTGGGTCGGCGAGATCTGGAACTGGCGGGCGCAGAAGGTGACGCTGAAGAAGTAACCGACGACGTCAAACGCAGAACCCGCGGAACACGCTGAATCCAGTTGTTTTTTTCTGCGTGCTCTGCGAGTTCTGCGTTGATCGTCGTGATCAGGGTTTGCTCGCGGCCTCCATCTTCGACGTGAAGCCGTTCGTGCCCGCGTGGCTCCAGGTCGCCTTGTCGCTCGCGTGCTTGTGCGACACCGATTTGTACTGCGTGTAATCCTGATAGGCGGGGTTCGGCAGGTTCTTGATCTGCACCGGCTTCCCGCCAAATCCCCGCATCACTTCCATATCGACCGACGACTCCGGCCCTGAGAACCGCACCCGGCTCTCGGTGATGTCCATCGTCACCGGCCCCTTCGCGAGCGACAGCATGCCGCGGTGGAAGCCGGCGAAGGCGAGCGGGAGCAGCGACTCGACCGCCGCCATCTGGCGATCGCTGACCTTGTCGCTGACGTAGATCTTCGACCAGTTCCGCATGTTGAAGGTGACGATGAACGCGACGCCGGCGAGATCGACGTCCTCGTATTTCCCTTCGGTGATCGAGATCAGGCGGTTGCCTTCACACGGCGTGCGGTTCGGCTCGCCGCCGAAGTTGCACGGGCACGAGATGGTGCAGCTGCAGCTCTCGGCGACGGTCGCCGTGAGGTGCCACGCCGGCGCCGCGGCGCGCGGCGGCGCGGTGAGGGCGACGAGCGCGATCGTGATCGAGGCCAGGAGAGTTCGCATGGCTGCAGAGCGTCTCCCGGCGGGGCTGCCGATGTCAACCGGCGGCAGCCACTCTTCGGGCTTGCGGCTGCTGTGCTGCTTTCAGTGGCGCTCGGGATAATCAGCAGCGCCCGTCAAGAACAGAAGATCAGGAGGGCAGGAGATCAGGAGGTCCTTTCCGTACTTTGTCGCTCCGGCAGAGTTACAGCAGATCGAGGCCGACCGCGCATTCGATTCGGCGGGCGCCGCTTCGCGGCGCGCACGGCCGGAGTCGGATCGATACACGAGCCGATGTCGAACGACGCGAATCGGTTCGTGTATCGATCCGATCCGGCCGTGCGGCCGGCCTGCGCAGCAGGCCGCCCCGCCGAATCGTTGCATGCGGAAGGGCCTCCTGATCTCCTGACCTCCTGATCTCCTGTGTTCCCCGTTGCCGCGAGTGACCGCCGCCGCCCCTGAAAGCAGCCAGAACACCGCGAGCGTCTCAGCGGAACATCTGACTCGCGAGCGTCAACGTCTTCAGCACACCCCACGCCAACGGCATCGCGGCGAGCGCCCACGCGGCGCCGACGATCGGCCACTGCCCCGCCGGAGCGAGCGTCACCGTGGATACTCCCGCGTGCCCGACACTCGAGGAGGCTGGCTTCGGAGTCACCGGCGCACCGAACAGGCGATCGGGGACCTGGCGAATCGCGAGGTTGCACACGAGCCCGACGACGAGGAAACCGGCGAGGATGTACAGCGTGAAGGTGTACGAGTCCGCCGCCGGCACGCCGCGGCCGATCTGGAACTCGCGGATGTAGTTGACCAGCACCGGGCCGACGATGCCCGCCGTGGACCAGGCGGTGAGGACGCGGCCGTGAATCGCGCTCACGTAGCTGACGCCGAAGAGATCGGCGATGTACGCCGGGATGGTCGCGAAGCCGCCGCCGTAGAGGGTGAGGATCACGCAGAACAGCGCCACGAAGAGCGCCAGGTTGCCGCCGGCGCCGGCGGTCGGCAAGAGCGCGTAGAGAAAGATGCCGAGGCCGAAGAACGCGGTGTAGGTGTGCCGGCGGCCGATCCGATCGGAGAGCGACGCCCAGAAGATCCGGCCGCCGATATTGAACAGGCTGAGGAGCCCGGCGAAGCCGGCCGCCGCCGACGGCGAGACGCGCCCCCTGAAGATCTCCTGGATCATCGGCGACGCCATCCCGAGCACGCCGATGCCGGCGCTGACGTTCAGGCACAGCACCGCCCACAGCAGCCAGAATTGCGGCGTCCGCGAGGCGACGTTGACCGGCACCGCGCGCACAGCCGACGCGGTCGCCGTCGCGTCGCGCGGCGGCGTCCACCCGGCCGGCGCCCATCCCGGCGGCGGCAGGCGATAGCCGAACGCCCCGAGCATCATCGCGACGAAGTACACCAGGCCCATGACGACGAACGTCTGCCAGACGCCGACCGACGTGGGGGTCGAAAACCGTCGCATCAGCAGATCGGCGAGCGGCGTGCCGATCATCGCACCGCCGCCAAAGCCCATGATCGCGAGGCCGGTCGCCATGCCGCGCCGATCCGGAAACCATTTGATCAGCGTCGAGACCGGCGAGATGTAGCCGAGGCCCAGGCCGCAGCCGCCGAGGACGCCGGACCCGAGCCACAGCAGCGCAATCTGGTGGTAATAGATGCCGATCGCCGAGATGAAGAACCCGCCGCCCCAGCAGCAGGCAGCGACGAAGCCGGCCTTGCGCGGGCCCTCGCGCTCGACCCACGGGCCGAAGAGCGCCGCGGACGAGCCGAGCATCACGAAGAACAGCGTGTACATCCAGCCGAGCGTGCTGATCTTCCAGTCGCCCGGCGCCGGCGCGGTGACGCCGATCGCGCGGCTGAGCGGCAGCCAGAAGACGCTGAAGCCGTACGCCATCCCGATCGAGAGATGGATCGCCAGCGCCGCGGGCGGCACGAGCCAGCGGTTGAATCCCGGCGGCGCGATGATGTGTTCTTTCGAGAGGATGTTTGGCATGGTGTTCTTGCCGGGGCTAAAGCCCCGGCCTACGTAAGCCTCGCCGTGTGCCCCGGCCTCGACGGTACCTCGAGCTCGTAGGGCGCCGCTTCAGCGGCGCCGCTCGCACGCGGCGATAGTGTCGCTCAAAATCTGACCAGACGCGTCGCTTTGATTGCAAAGGTACGATTCAGCAACACCGGGAATCCGGGACCGGCCGCGTTGCGCCCGTCGCTGTAGACGACGAAGAGCTCGCTGCCGCCGGTGTATTCCCAGCGCAGGCGGATGCTGGAGCTGAGGCTGTTGGCGCTGGCGTTGTACTGCACCAGGCTGCTGATCAGCATCCGCGCGCTCGGCGTGATCGTGAAGCGCGAGTTCAGCAGCCGCTCCTCGAAGTCGCCAAACGGCAGCCGCACCCAGTCGAGCGTCACGCCCGGCTCGATCGAGAACTGCGGCGCGAGGCCGATGCGGCCGCTGTAGGTGACCTCGGCCTTCGTCCCGTCATAGAGCGTCCCCGCCGCCGCCGACAGCCGGCCCGACACCTTCCGCTGCTGCCCGAGAACGTAGGTGACGCGGCTGGTGTCGTAATCGTAGGCCCCCGCCGGCACGACCACGCCGGGCGAGATCGGAAACCGCACCGGCAGCAGCTCGAACTCGCGCGAGTACTCGACCATCAGCTGGTCGCTCGACTCGAAGTCGATCCGGAAGAGCGCGGCGGCCTCGCGGTTCTGCACCGTCGTGCCGGGCGCGTCGGTGACGTAGTCGTAGCTCGCCTGCCAGGTCAGCTTGCGAATCAGGCGGCTCTTCTTCGGCCGCGGACTGAAGCGCGCCTGGCCGAAGCTGCGGCGGAAGTCGGTGCGCCGGACGTAGCCGACATCCGGCCGGAAGTCGGCGCCGATCAGCATGTGCTCGGCGGCGGCGCCGTAGCGATCGTCGGTGTAGTCGAAGCGGCCGCGATAGCTCGACTTGTCGCCGCCCGCGCCCGGCGTGCTGGTCAGCGCGTAGTAGCTGGTGAGGTTGATGCTCTTGAAGAACAACAGCGTCGCATCGGCGCCGACCGTGTAGCTGGCGTCGCTGGCGATCGCCGCCGGCCCGTTCGACTCGCGGCCGGGCCCCTCGCTCAGGGCGGGCGCGCGCGCCGTGGTCATGAAGCCGATGTTGCTGCGGCGGAAGATGTTTCGCTTCAGCCGGACGGCGGTGAAGTTGGTGGCGACGGCTCTCGCCGACAGCTTGTCGTCGGTCTGGATGTTGAGCGCGCCGATGCTGAAGCGGCCGGCGCGCCCCGTCAGCCGCGCGCCGCCAACCACCGGCACCTCCTGCCCCGCGCTCAGCCCGATCTGGCGGCTGAAGAACAGCAGCGGCACATCGCCGGGCGTGTTGCCCGCCTGCACGCCGGCGAAATCGAAGATCCCCTGCCCTTCGATGAAGAAGTCGCGCTTCTCGGGAAAGAACAGGCTGAAGCGCGTCAGGTTGATCTGCTGCAGATCTTCTTCGACCTGCGCGAAGTCGGTGCGGTAGGTCGCGTCGACGATCAGGCTTCGCGTCAGCCCGTACTTGAAGTCAAACCCGACGTTGCCTTTCGGATCGTTGTCGAACGGCACCGCCGCGCTCCGATCGGTCGTCACCGACGACACGGCGTACGGCTTCAGCTCGATGTTCTTCGACTGCGACGGCGTCTCGAGCCCGACCAGCGTCGCCGCCGACGCCATCCGGCTGACGCCGCCGAAGCCGAGCGCCGCGGGTACGAGCGAGAGGTACGACATCTCGTTCTTCCACTTCACCAGCCGCCGCAGGTTGATGCCCCATTCCTGCGCGCCGCTGCCGCGATAGCGCAGCGACTTGAACGGAATCTCCACTTCCATCGTCCAGCCATGCTCGAAGCGGCCGGTCTTCACGAACCAGATGCCGTTCCACGCCGAGTTCTGCTGATCGTCGGTGACCGTCATGTCGCGCAGCGCGCCGAGCGGGTTGGTCTGGAAGAGGTAGCCGTTGCGGCGATCGTGCAGCGTGTCGATGACGAAGGTGAAGTTCTCGTTGCCGAGGATGTTGCCGTTGTCGCGGCGCAGCTCGTTGGCCACCTCGCGCTCGGGATGAGTGTCCCAGCAGCGCGCCGCGATGTAGAGGCTGGTGTCGTCGAAAAAGATCCACGCGTCGGTCTTCTCGGTCGCCGGTTCGCCTTCGCGCGGCTCCTGCTGGATGAAATCGCTGATCGGCTCGATCGACGTGTAGACGCTCTCGTCGAGCCGGCCGTCGACGCGCAGCGGCGTCGCCAGCCGTACCGTTCGCACAATCACCTTGTCCGCCGCGTCGCGCCGGACGATGGACGGCCCCGCGCTCTGTGCCGCTGAGGCGGCCGCATGAAGCGCCACGAAAACAATCAGCGAGGCGATGCGCGTTGTGCGCAAGCAGCGCGTCGAAGCCAAGGGGCGGCATGATACCCTTTCGCCCGCCAGGGAATTAAGCATTTGGAATTAAGAATTAGAATTTGGAATGCGTTCATGAATTCTGAATTCTTCGATTCATCATTCAGATTTGGAGGCCCTCATGCGGATGGTGCGGCTGGTGGGTTTCTGCCTCTCAGTGTTCATCCTCTCTTCCGGCGCGGCTCTCTACGCGCAGGACGCGTCAGTCATCGGCTCCGTCACCGACGATACGAAAGCGATGCTGCCGGGTGCGACGATCACGGCGACGTCGCTCGAGACCGGCGTGCAGCAGGTTGCCGTGTCCGATGCCAACGGGCAATACCGCCTGCGGTTGCCGGCGGGCATCTACAAGCTGCAGGCCGAGCTCTCGGGCTTCGGCCCGGTGCTGCTGCCCAGGGTTGAACTGCTGGTCGGCCAGAATGCCAACGTCCCGATCACACTGAAGATTGCCCAGCTCACCGAGACGCTCACCGTCTCCGCCGAATCGCCGCTCGTCGACACCACGTCGTCGCAGGTCGCCGGCAACGTCGATCGCCGGCAGATGGAAAGCCTGCCGCTGCAGGGCCGCAACTGGATGGAGCTGTCGAAGATGGTGAAAGGCATCACCGCCAACGACGTCAGCAACAACCGCCCGGGCGTCGACGCCGACGACATGTTCCAGCTGAACCTCGACGGCCAGCAGATTACGCAGAAGACCGCCGGCTCCGGCTTCGGTCAGCCGCGCTTCTCGCGCGAGTCGATCGCCGAGTTCCAGATCGTGACGACGATGTTCGACATCACGCAGGGCCGCTCGGCCGGCATCGAGGTGCAGGCGATCTCGAAGTCGGGCACGAACTCGAACGCCGGCAGCTTCTACGGGAATTTCCGCAGCGACAAGCTGAACGCGGCCGACCCGGTGGCGAAGGTCGTCCTCCCCTATTCGAACCAGCAGGTCGGCGGCACCTTCGGCGGCCCGATCGTGCGGGACAAGCTGCACTACTTCGCGTCGTATGAATACGAGCGCGAGCCGAACACCATCGTCACCAGCCCGACGCAGCTGCCGGGCCAGACCTTCACCAACGCCGCCAAGGTCACGCAGCAGAGCCTGCTCGGCCGCGTCGACGATCAACTGTCGGCGAACAACCGGCTGTCGGTGCGGATGTCGCTGTGGGACTGGGACAACCCGTTCATCCTCGCCGCCGGCGGCCATCCCTCGACCGCCTCGATTCAGACGAAGGTGTCGAAGAACGTCCTCGGCTCATGGTCGACGGTGCTCAACGAAGGACGGATGGTGCAGGAAGTGAAGGGCGGCTACACCGCCTTCAACTGGACCAACCTCCCGCAGCCGTCGATGGTCGGCACGCCCGAGTACAACTTCCCAGGGTTGACGATTGGCGCGCCCTACAACTACCCGCAGTACCACACCGGCGGCACCTGGAACGCGCGCTACGACCTGAACTGGCACAAGTCGAAGCACGACATCAAGATCGGCGGCGAGTACCTGCACGTGCGCGACACCGGCGACTGGTACATCCAGGCGGTCGGCCGCTACACGATGACCTCGGTGCCGTCGAACCTCGGGCAGCTGGTTCCGGCCAGCGCCGCGCTCGACCCGTCGCAGTGGAACCTGGCAGGCCTGAGCTCGTTCGCGCAGCGGTTCGATCAGAACTTCGCGGCCAACGGGTTCACGAACCTGTTCGACACCTTCCGGCCGATGTACGCCGTCTGGTTCGGCGACAACTGGCGCGCAAGCGACCGGCTGACGCTGAATCTCGGGCTTCGCTGGGACGCCGACAAGAACCTGGCCTCGCCGCCTGGCGTCATCGGCAGCTCGATCCCGATCAGCAACGGCGTGGTCAGCGGCGACTTCGGCTACAAGACCGACATCCGCGACTGGACCAACTTCGCGCCGCGCGTCGGCTTCACCTACAACGTCGGCGGCGGCAACGACCTCGTGATCCGCGGCGGCAGCGGCATCTACTACGCGTCGCCGGTCTCGAACGTCACCTACAGCCCGAAGGTCTACAGCCAGCTGCTGACGGCGAGCTTCGCCAACGACGGCCGCGCCGACTTCATCAGCAACCCGACCAACGGCGTCACCGGCGACGACTTCTTCTCGGGCGCGGCCAAGGCGCCGGTGCAGTCGCCGCGCGTCATCGTCGACGACTTCAAGAGCCCGTACACGTGGCAGAGCAGCATCGGCTTCCAGAAGCAGATCAACAGCGTGACCGGGATCGACGTCGACCTCACCCACTTCAACGAGTACCGCGACACCCGCACCTTCGATCCGAACCTGTTCTTCGATCCGGGAACCGGCTACAACCGCAACCCGGCGCAGGGACGTCCCAACCCGGCGTACGGCCAGGTGCTCGCCTTCACCTCCAACGGCCATCGCGACCAGACGCAACTGGCGACCGGGCTGACGCGCCGGCTCAAGAACCACCTGCAGGCGGGCGCCACTTACACGCTGATGTTCGAGATGCACGACGACGGCGGCATCGGCTACACCTCGCCGGGCGCGAACAACCCGTTCGACTACGTCGACGGCGAGTACGCACGGGCCGCCGCATTCCAGCGGCATACGGTGCGCGTCTACACGATGTACCAGATGCCGTACGGCTTCGCGACCAGCGTCACCTATTCGTACGGCTCGGGCAACTATTACGGCGCCAGCATCTCGGCGACGCCGTACGGAAAGACCGGCACCAACCGCCTGAACCTGGCGAACAATGGCGGGCCGGCGGCGACGATCAACATCCCGGCCGACGTCATCGACAGGTTCGATGGACCGGCGTCGATCACGTCGGGCACGGTCATCCCGCGCAACGCCCTGAAGGGGCTGCCGCTGCACAAGGTCGACCTGCGGTTGACGAAGGACATCACGCTCGGCGGATCGAGGAAGGCGACGCTGATCGCCGAGGTCTTCAACCTCTTCAACCACGCGAACTACGGCAGCTACGCGACGTCGCTGAGCGCCACCAATGCGGCGACGACGGCGCTGTTCGGCCGCCCGCAGCAGATCGATGGCAATGCCTACGTGCCCCGGCAGGCGCAGCTCGGATTCCGGATCGGGTTCTAGCGAACCCGGCGTAGTGCGGACCGGATTGCGGATTGCGGATTGAATCGGAAATCCGCAATTCGCAATCCGCAATCCGCAATCCGCAATCCGCAATCCGCAATGTTCAGGGTCGCTTCACTTCCGTGTCGTCGAGATACCGATGCCCAGAAGCGACCGTAAAGTGGCCGGTCAGCACGTACGAGCCATCGGGCGTGCTGACCGTTTCCGTCGTCCTCGTGACCCGCACTGACGCGGGCGCCGGTCCACGGCGCAGCCCTTCCTCGATCACGCGGCCAGTCATCTCTTTCGGCACGGCGATTCCCAGCACGCGCAGCAGCGTCGGCGCGATGTCGGCATTGCTCGTCGGCGCCTCGCTGACCGCCTGCTCGCGAAAATCCGGACCTGCGGCCATCAACGGAATGTGGATGTCGTGCGGGCTCGAGGTGCCGTGGCCGGCGACGCCACTCTGCGTCGACGCCCCTTCGTAGCCAGCCTCGTTGCGGTCGCGGTTCCAGTTCGCGGCAACCAGGATCGGCGCCGAGCGCGGATGATTCCAGCGCACGACGTCGAACGAGAGCGTACCTGGCACGGTGCCGCGGACGCCACCGCCTGTGGCGCCGCGGGTGAAAATCGCGCCGACCTCCGGCCGTTTCTGCAGCGCGGCGACGATCGCCGCGACGCGGCTGCCCTCGGCCGCCGCACGGAAATGAACCGCGCCCTCGGCAACGACGATGTCGGGCGAACCGTCGGCCATCGGCCGCGCAAACGGCGCCACGAGCTCGGCGAGCTTGAGCGTGCCGGTGTGAGTGGAGAACCCGTGATCGGAGGTGACGATGAGGTTGGTGCGGTTGAGCAGACCTTTCGACGCGAGCGTGTCCTCGATGCGGCCGATCTCGGCATCAACGAGCGCCAGCGACGCGCGCGTCGTGGCCGTGCCAATCCCCAGTTCGTGCGCCGTGGTATCCGGATCGCTGATCCACATGAAGGTGACGTCGGGGCGAATCTCGTCGAGGCCGAGCGTCAGGTAGGCGTCCACGGCGCGGCGATTGCGCGCCGCGTTCGGCCGCGCGGCCGGCGGCGGCGCCCCGAGCTTCTCGACGACGTGCGCGGCGAGGTCCTGCGGCAGCGTGAACTCGTGGTGAATCACGGCGCCGCCGGCGACCGTGTGGTTCAGGAGCAGCGCCGCGCCGCTCGTCCCCGCCCCGACGGCAAGAACCTTTCGGCCCGCACGCTGCAAGAATCTCGCCGAGCGACACCGTCGTCAGCAATGTCTTCTCGGCCTGCGCGATCGCGTCGAGGTTCGCGCGCGAGCCGGTGTCGAGGCCGCGCGTCAGGTTGACGCTCGGGATGTAGACGGTGTTGCCGAGCAGGCCATGCGTCTCGGGATACGTGCCGGTGGACAGCGCGGAGGCATTCACGCGCGTTACCGTCGGATAGACGGAGTGGTGCGCGTTGAAGACGACGCCTCGGCGGCCGAGGCGCAAGAGCCGCGGCATCAGATCCGGCGTGATGTAGTCGGGCCGCAGGCCGTCGACGACGATCACGAGATGCGTGGCGCGGGGCGGCGCCTGCGCACGCGCCGCCACGGCGGCGGCGACAATCGTCAGCAGAGCCGTCACCACGAAACGCCGTGCGGACGCGAGTGATGTCATCGAGGCGAGCCTCCCCGGCATTTGCGAAGGGACTCAGATTGTATGGGACGTTCGCGCGGAGATGTGAAGGAGAGGTGTCGGAACGCGCGGGGCGGAACATCTGTCCGTACCGCGCGCTCCGATCCAGCGGCTGGTAAGCCGCTCGTTTATGCGGTCTTCGGGCCGGTCGCCTTGCGACGGCGACGGACGATAACCCAGCCGAATCCGACGCCAGCCATCAAGACCACCATCATCCAGTACATTGACGTAAACCTCCTTAGGGCGTGTCCCTGCGTGATCGTCGCAATCGCAATGCCTCCCGCAGAGCTGCGCCTATAACCCGGGCGCAACCCTTGCTGAGACGATGAGTTAGCCGCGAGGCTCCAGAGCCTGGCGAGTGCAGAACCGTGCGGCGGCACGCCCGGTCGGCGTGCGCCGGCTGCAATTGGACTTGCAGAACTGTCGGGCCGGAGCTCCACGGCGCGTGGTTTGTATCAGTAAGGCCGATGACTGATTCGAACGACGCCGGCCTGGTGCAAGGGGGACTCTCCGACGAGGCAAAGCGCGGCAACGTCGTCCGCCTCGCGTTCGGCGGCCAGCCCGAGCACCTGGAGACGTTCTGCCGCGCGATCGACGAGGTGATTCCGCCCGGCACGATCGTCGTGCTGCGCGGCAGCGCCGTCACCGGCCACCGCTGGAAGGATCAGGCGCCGTTCGACGCCGACGGCCCGGGCACGAGCGATCTCGATCTCACGCTGGTCGGCTCCGGCGGCCTGCTATTCTTCAAGCCGAGCGGCTTCTTCGTTCCGGGGGTCCACTCGCGACCGCTGAGCGCGGACGATCCAGACATCGCGCCCGACCTCATCCCGCTGCGCGAGCAACTGATGGCGATGGTCAAGCGTCCGGTGAACATCCAGGCGTCGCGCGACGTCGTGCTCCATTTCCGCGGCGACCTGCTCGGGCAGCCGTACCTCGTGCTGTTCGAAAAACCCGATCACCTCTCGCTCAACGACAAGCCACTGGTGTGAACTTCCGGCTGCTCAGCTACAACATCTGGAAGGGCGGCGCCGGCCGGGTCGACGAGATCGCGGCGGTGATCGCGGGATGCCGTCCCGATGTCGCGCTGCTGCAGGAGGCGACGCGGCCGGAGGTCGTCAGCGCGCTCGCCGAGCGCACGGGGATGACCGTGTCGCGATCGTTTGCGCGGCAGTCGCTCGGTTACCTGAGCCGCGGTCCGGTCGAGCACGATCAGTGGCATCGCCCGCGGTTCTCGCGACACGCGTTCATCGAGGTGGTGCCGGCGACGGTGCCGGTCCGGATCTTCGGCGTGCACCTGAGCGCGGTACATGCGGCGTGGACCGAACGCAGGCGCGTCCTCGAGCTCCGCTCGCTGCTGCGCACGATCGCCGCGCACCAGGAGGGCTTTCATCTCCTCGCCGGCGACTTCAACACGCTCGCGCCCGGCGCGGTGCTCGAACTGAACCGCCTGCCGCCGCGGCTGCGCCCGTTCGTGTGGCTGAGCGGCGGGCGGATCAAATGGCGGACGATTCAGACCGTCATCGACGCCGGCTACTGCGACGCCTTCCGCATCCTCCACCCGGACGATCCCGGCATGACGATGCCGTCGTGGGATCCGCATGTGCGGCTGGATTACGTGTTCGTGCCGCAGGCGTTCCGCGAGCGGCTGGTGTCGTGCGAGGTGGTCACGGGCGGCGAGATCAAGAGGGCGTCGGACCATCTGCCGGTCGTCGCGGACTTCGATCTGCCGTAGGGCTCGCTTGCGGGGACAGCCACAGTATTGCTCGCGGCTGTCGGGTACTTTCAGTGGCGTTCCGGGTCGTTGTACCGCTCGTCACCACAGGAGGGGCAGGAGATCAGGAGGTCGTTTCGTCCTCTTGGTCGCTCCGGGCTGCGAGCCGCAGATCGAGGCCGGCCGCGCATCGATTCGGCGGGCGCCGCTTTGCGGCGCGCACGGCCGGAGTCGGATCGATACACGAGCCGATGCCAACGACGCGAATCGGTTCGTGTATCGATCCGATCCGGTCGTGCGGACGGCCTGCGAAGCAGGCCGCCCCGCCGAATCGTTGAATGCGGAGGGGCCTCCTGATCTCCTGACCTCCTGTAAGCCCCCCGTTGTCGCGAGCCAGCAACGGCGCCGCGGACGAAGCCAACGCCAGCCGATTAGTGACCGTAGCTGACGCGGTAGATGAACCCCTTGTTGTCGTCCGACACATAGAGCGCACCGTCGCGTCCGGTCGCCAGGCCCGCGGGGCGGCCGGTGACCTCGCCGTTCTTCAGCCAGCCGGTCATGAAGTCCTCGGTGCCGGCGGGCCTGCCGTCCTTCATCACCACGCGGACGACCTTGTAGCCCACCTTCGTCGGGATGGTCGACGACCCGTGCAGCGCGAGGAACAGCGCGTTGCGATAGGCGGCCGGAAACTGTGAGCCGGTGTAGAAGCGCAGGTCCATCGGCGTCACGTGCGCCGGCATCTCGAGCGCGGGGGCAACCGCCGCTTCGGCGGTGACGTCGGGCTTGGCGTCCTTCAACTCGGCGACGTGGTTCGCTTCGTTCCTGCCGACGAAGAACGGGAAGCCGTAATGCTTGCCGGCCTCGATGAGATTGATTTCCTCCGGCGGCACGCCGTCGCCGAGGCCGTCCTGGCCGGTGTCGCCGGCCCACATACGCCCCGTGGCCGGATCCCAGTCGAAGCCGATCGCGTTGTGCATCCCCTTGGCGAAGAGCTGCCCGTTCGAGCCGTCGGCATTGAAGACATGAATCGTCGTGCGGCGCGGATCGGGCTCGACGCAGACGTTGCACGACGAGCCGATCGCCACGTACAGGCGGCCGTCCTTGCCGAAGGCAATCGAGCGCGTCACGTGGACCGACGGCGTCGACGTCGGCAGGTCGATGATCTTTTCCGGTGTGCCGGACGGCCGTCCGTTCGCCCACTTCACGCGCACCACTGCCGGCGTGGTCGAGATGTAGAGATAGCCGTCCTTGAACGCGAGGCTGTGGGCGTTGGTCAGATCGGAGAGCAGCACCTCGGGCTCGGCGCGGCCGTCGCCGTTCTTGTCCGGAAGCGCCACGACCTCGTTGGCGCGCCGTCGCGCGACGATCAGCACGCCCTCGGGGCTCACCGCCATCATCCGGGCGCCGGGCAGCTCCGAGGCGAATACGGAGACGCTGAAGCCGGGCGGGACCTTGAGATCGTTGAGCGGCGCCACGGCCGGCGCGGGCGGCGCTGCGGGCGCCTGCGCGCGCCCGACCGACGACACAGATATCAGCGCAAGGCCGGCGGCAACGGCCGCCATATCGAACACACGTCTGACCAACGCACTATTCATATTGAGTACTTTGCCATCGATTTGCAGGTTGGAAAAGGGCCGAGCCGCGTGCGCCGAAGACACTCGCGTCATCGCCATCGTGATCGTTGCTGGCCCGCTTCATGAAATCGGAAACACCAAACAACACCAAGCTCATGCCGCTCAGCTGAGTTCAGGACGTCCAGTTTTCAAACCGGAGACCCGGATATCGTTCGTAGTCGGCTTCATTGCTCGTCACGAGTGTCAAGCCCGCGCTGATGGCATGGGCGGCGATCAGGCGGTCGAGGGCGCACGCTTGCGATCACGGACAGCCGCGCGTATCACCCCGTAGGCCTTCGCCGCATGCGCATCGAACGGAATCGCGGGAATCTCGGTCAGCAGTGCCGCCAGCGCGCGCTCGTTGCGCTTGCGCTCCACCGGGTGCGCTTCGACCGCATATCGCAGCTCCGCGAGCGTGATGATCGACATGCCCACGTCACCACGGCGGAGTGTCTCGAACCGTCGCGCGACCGACGGCGGCTGCTCGCGCATCAGGTATATGCAGATGTTGGTGTCGAGGAGGTATTGCATGCGGCGCTACCAGCCGTTGCGGTCGCGCTCAGGGTTCGATCCGCGCCCGCCCCTCATGAAGCCCGGCGAGAACGCCGCGAACTTCTTTAGTACGTCGGTGAGCGGCCGACCGACAGGACGTAAAACGAGGGTGTCGCCCACACGTTCGATTTCGACATCATCGGCCGGCGCGTCGAAATGCAGTTCCTTGGGAATACGCGCCGCCAGCGAGTTTCCGCTTTTGAACAACCGCGTTCGCACCTCGCCTCCTGATCGCCACGGCGACAAAATGTCGTGATGTATATACAAGGATACACGTTGCAGATGACGCTCGTTCCAGCCTTGACTCAGCGCCATCGCCGGCTCGAGCCGACGCTACGATAAGGCCAGAGATTCACCTACAATGGACGGCCATGCGACGCGTCAGTGCCCTCTTCCTCATCCTCGCCCTCATCGCCCCGCTCGACGCCGCCCGCCAGCCGGTGCGGGCCCGCCACGGCATGGTCGTCGCGATGGAGTCGATCGCCGTCGACGTCGGCGTCTCGGTGCTGAAAGCGGGCGGCAACGCGGTTGACGCCGCGGTCGCGGTCGGCTTCGCGATGGCGGTGACGCATCCGTACGCCGGCAACATCGGCGGCGGCGGCTACATGCTGGTGCGCATGGCGGACGGCCGAGCGACCTTCTTCGACTTCCGCGAGCGCGCGCCGGAAAAAGCGTCGCGCAACATGTATCTCGACGCGAAGGGCGAGCTCACCAAGGAGAGCATCGAAGGATGGCGATCCTCCGGCGTGCCAGGCACCGTGCGCGGTTTCGAGATGGCGCTGGCCAAGTTCGGCAAAAGGAAATGGGCCGACAACCTCGCGCCGGCGGTGGAGCTGGCGTCGAAGGGCTTTCCGATCTCGTACGCGCTCGCCGAGAGCCTCAAGGGATCGAAGAGCCTGGCCACGTCGCCGGAGTCGAAACGCATCTTCCAGAAGAACGGCGCGTTCTACGAGGTCGGCGAGACGTTGACGCAGCCCGAGCTGGCGCAGACGCTCGACCGGATCGCGAAGAACGGGCCGTCTGAATTCTACGAAGGCGAAACGGCGAAGCGCTTCGCCGCGGAGATGGCGAAGCACGGCGGCATCATCAGCGTCGCCGATCTGAAAGACTACAAGGCGATCGAGCGGACGCCGCTTTCGGGCAGCTATCACGGCTACACCGTCCTCACCGCACCGCCTTCGAGCTCCGGCGGCATCGCGCTGCTCGAGATGCTCGGGATCCTCGACGGCACCGGCTACGAAAAGGAAGGGCCGGGATCCGCTTCGTCCATCCACTACCTCGCCGAGTCGATGCGCCGCGCCTACGCCGACCGCAACGAATACGTCGGCGACCCGGCGTTCGTGAAGGTGCCGATTGCCGGCCTGCTCGATCCGGCGTATCTCTCACGCCTGCGCGGCTCGATCGATCCGGAGCGCGCGACGCCGAGCGACCAGGTGCGCCCGGGCAAGCCCTCGGGCACCGAGCAGATGGAAACGACGCACTACTCGGTGGTGGACTCGGAGGGCAATGCCGTCGCCGTCACCTACACGCTGAACGGCGGCTACGGCAACGGCATCACCGTGCCGGGGCTCGGCTTCCTGATCAACAACGAGATGGACGACTTCTCCGCCAAGCCCGGCACCGCCAACATGTTCGGCCTGGTGCAGGGCGAAGCGAATGCGATCGCGCCCGGCAAGCGGCCGCTGTCGTCGATGACGCCGACGATCGTCCTCAAGGACGGCAAGCTGTTCATGACCGCGGGCGCGCCGGGCGGCTCGCGCATCTCGACCGCAGTCGCCCAGGTGATCCTCAACGTTGTCGACTTCGGCATGAACGTCCAGGATGCGGTCGATGCGCCGCGCGTCCACCATCAGTGGCAGCCGGACAAGCTGTCGCTCGAGCGCGGCATCTCGCCCGACACCGTGGCGCTGCTCAAGGGTCGCGGCTACGACGTCGACTATGCGCCCGGTGTCGTGCTCGCGCAGGTGGCTGCGATCGTCAATGACGGCGGCTGGCTGCAAGGGGGATCGGATGGCCGCTCTGCCGCGGGGAAGGCGGCCGGGTATTGAGCCGGACTCGCCGCTGGGGTCTGGTGGCTAGTTGCTGGTTGCTGGTTGCTGGTTGCTAGGAGTGGACGGATGACTACATCGCTTCGTAATACCGCCATCGCCGTACTGCTCGCGCCGGCGGCCTGGTTTGCCGCCACGCACGCGCAGGGCACGCAGCCGACCCGCAAACGCGCCGCAGCCGGCGACGCTCGTGCTGCGCGGCGGAAAGATCGTCACCGTCGACGAGGCGAAGCCGGAGGCGCAGGCGATGGCGGTGCGCGGCGACACGATCGTCGCGCTCGGGTCGAATCAGGAGATCCAGCCGTACATCGGCGCCGGCACGCGCGTGATCGATCTGAAGGGCGCGCTTGCGGTGCCCGGGCTCAACGACGCGCACGTGCACTTCACCGGCGTCGGCGAAGCCGCCCGCAACCTCAAGCTCGGCACCGCGAAGAACTGGGACGAGATCGTCCGCATGGTTGGCGACGCGGCGAAGAAGGCCAAGCCTGGCGAGTGGATCATCGGGCGCGGCTGGCACCAGGAAAAGTGGTCGGAGGTGCCGACGGCGAACGTCGAAGGCTTCCCGGTGCACGAGGCGCTCTCGCGCGTGTCGCCGGACAACCCGGTCTGGCTGACGCACGCCAGCGGCCATGCCGGCTTCGCCAACGCCCTGGCGATGAAGGCCGCCGAGGTGACCAAGACAACGCCGGACCCCGACGGCGGGAAGATCCTGCGCGACAAGGACGGCAACGCCACCGGGCTGATGAACGAGCGCGCGCAGTCGCTGGTTGGCAGCGCGCTGGCGCGCGATCGCGCCACCCGCACCGCCGCGCAGGTCGAGGCCGAGCTTCGCAGCGTGATCGAGTCGGCGTCGCGCGAGGCGCTGGCCAAGGGCCTCACCTCGGTGCAGGACGCCGGGTCGCCGCCGTCGACGATCGAGGTGATGAAGCGGGTGGTGGACGAAGGCAAGCTGCCGCTGCGCGTGTCGATGATGCTGCGCCAGGACGCGAAGCAGATGGCCGCCGACATGCCGAAGTACCGGACGATCAACTATGGCGACAAGCGCTTCACGGTCCGCATGATCAAGCGCGCGATCGACGGCGCGCTCGGCTCGCGCGGCGCCTGGATGCTCGAGCCGTACGCGGATCTGGCGACCACCGGCATGGCGACCGACTCGCTCGACGACATCCGGATGATCTCCGAGCTGGCGATTCAGCACGGCTACCAGATGGCCGTCCACGCAATCGGCGACCGCGGCAACCGCGAAACGCTGAACATCTTCGAGGAGACGTTCAAGAAGCACCCGGAGAAGAACAGCCGCGATCTGCGCTGGCGCATCGAGCACGCGCAGCACATCAGCGCGGCCGGACATCCCGCGCTTCGGCCGCCTCGGCGTCATCGCGTCGATGCAGGGCATCCACGCGACGTCCGACGCCATCTTCGTGCTCGCACGCCTCGGCCCGAAGCGCGCCGAGGAAGGCGCGTACGTCTGGCAGAAGCTGAAGAAAACGGGCGCGGTCATCGCCAACGGCACCGACGCGCCGGTCGAGGACATCGATCCGATTCCGTCCTTCTACGCGTCGGTCTCGCGCAAGGTGAAGGACGGCTCGATTTTCTATCCCGATCAGCGGATGAGCCGGATGGAAGCGCTGCGCTCGTACACCCTCGACGCCGCGTTCGCCGCCTTCGACGAAGGGATCAAGGGCTCGCTCGACACCGGGCAAGCTTGCCGACGTCACCGTGCTGTCGAAAGACATCATGACGATCCCCGAGGACCAGATTCCAACCGCTTCCATCCTCTACACCATCGTCGGCGGCAAGGTGCAGTACACGGGAACGGCCGCGGCTTCGTCGTCGGCCGGTGCTCGGGACTAGGGACTAGGGGCTGGGGGCTGGGGGCTGGGGCTGGGCTGGGGACATCGGCGGGGGCGGGGGCTCGGGACTCGGCGGGACTTGGGACTGCAGACTGGAGACTGAATGAGCTGGCTGGTCTGGCTTGCGCTCGCCGTCGTCGTCGCCGGCATTGCCGCGGTGACCGGCCTTCAACCCAAGGGCGGCCGGCCGGTCGCGCGAACGGGCTTGATGACTGCCGCGCGCTTCGTCCTCTTCATCGTCGTCCTCATCTTCGTCTACATGGCGTACCTCTCGCAGACACCCTAGGCCATCTGCTTTCAGAGGCGGGCTGCGGTGACTCGCGGCAACGGGGATCACAGAAGATCAGGAGGATAGGAGATCAGGAGGTCTTCCACTCTCTCGCTCCGCCTGGAGAAAGTCGCACTGGACGATTAGAAGCGGGCCGCTCGCTGCGCGCATCGGCCGGCCGGCCTGCTACGCAGGCCGCACCGCCGAATCGACTGTGTTCGCCGATGCCAGTGCCAGACAAGCCTCCTGACCTCCTGATCTCCTGACCTTCTGTTTTTCACGAGCGCCGCTGGTTAGCAACGCCGCCGCAAGCCGCACCCCGGAGTCTCGCCCAGCCTGGCGCGGAGCCGGCCGGATCGGCGCGTCGCAAGGGTAGACTATGCGCCATGCCCAGCCTCGACGAGACACGCCGCCGATTCATGACCCATTTCGCGAGCATCGGCCTGGGGACGACGCTTGCGCCGGGGATTGTCTGGGCCCGCATGCAGGACGCGGGCACGACGACGATCACGCTCGCCATGGTCACCGACGCGATGAAGCTGTCGGGCCTCGACAACTTCACCGAGGCCGAGCTGAAAGCGATGGTCGAGTCGGCGAATCAGAACCTCACGCGCTTCGAGGAGATGCGCGCGATCCACATCCCCAACGACGTCTCGCCGCCGTTTCACTTCAGCCCGCTCGTGCCGGGGATGGAAGTGAATCGCGCGAAGCTGCCCTTCCGTCTCAGCGCCGCCCCGGCGGTGAAGCGGCCGGCGAATCTCGAGGAGGTCGCGTTCTGGCCGGTTCGACATCTCGCCGAGCTGTTGCGCACCAAACAGGTGACCTCGGTCGAGCTCACCAGCATGTACCTCGCGCGGCTGCACCGCTACAACGCCAAGCTCAATAACGTCGTCACCTTCCTCGACGATGTCGCGATGGCCGAAGCGAAGCGCGCGGACGCCGAGATCGCGGCCGGCCGATACAAGGGCCCGCTCCACGGCGTCCCGTGGGGCGCGAAGGACATCATCTCGGTCAAGGGCTACACGACCACCTGGGGATCGCCGGCGTTCAAGGAGCAGTCGTTCGACTACGACGCCAGCATCGTCGAGATGTTGCGCGAGGCCGGTGCGGTGCTCGTCGCCAAGCTCGCCACCGGCGAGCTCGCCAGCGGCGACAACTGGTTCGGCGGCCAGACGAAGAATCCGTGGAACCTGTCCCAGGGCTCGAGCGGATCGTCGGCCGGCCCCTCGTCCGCGACCGCCGCCGGAGCAGTCGGGTTCGCCATCGGCACCGAAACCAGCGGATCGATCCTGAGCCCGGCGGCCCGCTGCGGGCTCGCCAGCCTGCGGCCGACCTTCGGTCGAATCAGCCGCTACGGCGTGATGGCGCTGTCGTGGACGCAGGATCGCCTCGGTCCAATCTGCCGCTACGCCGAGGATTGCGCAATCGTCATGCAGGCGATCGCGAAGCCGGACGGCCGCGACATGAGCGTCTCCGACATCCCGTTCAACTGGAACGCACAGCTCGACGTGAAGAAGCTGCGCGTCGGCATCATCAAGGAATCGTTCGACGAGCTGACCACCGACGCCGTGAGGCACAACGCCTCGCAGGTGCTGGAGACGCTGAAGACCATCGGCGCGGTGAAGCTCGTGCCGATCGCCGTTCCCGACTTCACCACCAACGTCAGCGCGATCAACGTCGAGTCGGTCGTCTTCTTCGACGAGCACGCGCGTGCGGGCCGGATGAAGGAGGCGCGCAACGGCGGTCGCCCGAGCGGGCGCCTGATCCCGGCGGTCGAGTACCTGCGCTCGCAGCGCGTGCGGATGATGATGATGGAGAAACTCGCGGCGGCGACGGCGAACGTCGACGTCTACATCGTCGCCGCGAACCCGAGCACCGGCGGCGGGCCTGCCCTGAGCTCCGCCGAAGGGCCGCGGCGGCGACGACCGCGAGCGAGCCGCCTGCCCTGAGCTCCGCCGAAGGGCCACGCCCGCAAACGCCGCAGACGGTGACGCAGCGGCACTTCGCGATGGCGAACCTGGCCTGCTACCCGGCGATCAACGTGCCGAATGGTTTCCTGGAGACGGGATCGCCGACCAACGTGACGTTCTACGGCCGGCCGTTTGGCGAGATGGAAGTGATTGCGTTAGCGAAGGCCTACCAGGACGCGGCCGGGATTCATCTGAAGCACCCGGCCGCGGTGATCGGGTAATTGGGTAATCGGGTAATTTGATTGGCAGATTGGGTCAATTAATTGGCCAATCTCCAATCAATTACCCGATTACCCGATTACCCAATTCTCATTTCACCACGACTTTGATCATCGCGGTCGTCCAGCAGCACACCTCGCCGCCGCCGCCGTCGCCCGAAAGGTCGTTGGCGGTGACGTGCAGCACGTAGTCACCTGCCTCGCTGAATTTTGCGCTGGTCGTCGCCTTGCCGCTGAACGGAAGCTCGCCAGAGGGCAGCTTCTCGAACTCCGGCTTCGGCTTGTCGAAGGTGACTGTGCCGGGGCCGCGGTACTTCGTCCAGGTGAGCCGCACGGCCGGCGGCGGGTTGCGCAGCGGCGCGTTGTTCCCGCTCGAGTACTTCGCGTCGTCGGTTGCCCACAGCGGCAGCTCGAGCGGCGCCCCGACGGTCGCGGTGCGGGGAATGGCCGTGGCGACGGTCGCAATCGGTCCCTGAATCGTCGACGCACTCTGCTCGAACAAGCGAATCACCGGCGGCGTGTTCTTGACCGCCACGTCGCTGAACGGGCTGACGACGTAGTCGGGCTTCACGCGCAGCGGAATCGTCATGCTCTGCCCGTTGGCGACGATCGTCCAGGTGAACGTGTCGGTTTCCTTGAAGTCCTTCGGCACCGGAACAGTGAACATGCCCCAGTTTCGACCGGGCATGAAATGCGTCGGCTGCCCCAGGTCGGGGCCGCCCGGCTCGATGCGGTTGTTGGGACCAATCGGGACGTCGAGCGCCTGGCCGAAGTTTCGGTTCAGATAGCCGAGCAGCCACGTGCGGCTACCGTCCGCGTTGTAGTACCAACCTTCGAAGGCGCCCGTGATGCTCGAGCCGAATGCCTTGCGCGGCTCGGGAATTTGCTGGCCAGAAACGAGAATGCCGCCGGCGAGTACGCCGGCGGCACACATCATCGAAACTCGGTTCACTGCTGGCGCTCTTCGGTGGTTTTCGCCGCCTTCGCTTTGCGCTCGGCGACGAGGGCCTTGTATTCGTCGTCGTTCAGGTAGACGACGTTCATCCACGCGTGCGCCATCTCGTCGACCGTGCGATCGCCGTAGCCAACCCACTGGTCCGGATCGGGGTTGTTCTTGTTCGCCTTGGTGTTGTCGTACCACGCGCTGACGTGGATGATCGTCCCCTTCGGGAACACCGGCGCCGCGTCGTCTTCGTAGATGTAGTTGGTCATCCAGTTGAAGTTGAACTTGTCGACGTAGCTGACGATCTGCGTGCTGCCGTCGGGCAGGATCGCTTCAACCTGCATCGCCTTCCCGCGCAGGTGGAAGTGCGGCTGGAAGTTGGTGATCAGCGTGTTTTCCTTCAGCGCCGTGAAGCCCTCGGTGTGCGAGATCGTGTTCGGGGCGATGTCGAGGAAGCCGCGCTGCCGCAGGCCGGTGAAGCCGATGAGATAGCTGCGCTTCTTCGGCTCCTGACCCTTCGGGTAGAACCAGATCCCGATTTCCGATCCGGCCTTGGTCTCCTCGCCGGACGCGTGAATGTGCTGGTCCCACGAGATCTTCTCGCCCGGCAGGATCAGCTTGCCCGTTCCCTCGCGGAACAGATCGTAGCCCTTGCCGATCGCCCATTCCATGAGCTGCGGGCGGCGGTTGACGAGATCGTCGGCGTCGCTCTGGCGGCTCGGGCCGTTCGAGGTGCCCTGGTTGACGGCTTCCGGATCGTTGTTCAGCACGAGGTACGCGATCGAGTGGTGAATCAGCTTGCGGGCCTTCTGGCTGGTCGGCCGGATCTCCACCATCTTCGCCCAGCGCGGTTCGGTGATCGGAATGTCGGACATCGGGCGATACCAGACGTCCTGATGCACCGCCGGCATGGTGTACTCGGACGATCGGATCACGAGGTCCGGCGGCCCGAACCCGTCCCTGACGCCTTCCCACTGGTTGTCAGTGACGACGGCCTTCGGCGGCGGCATGTCTTTCGGATCGCCCTGCAGAGCTCCGCCGTCGACCCAGCGGACGATCGTGTCCACCTGCTCGTCGCTCAGCGACATGTCGTTTTTGAACTTCTGGACGCCGACGCTGCGGTCGATATGCCACGGCGGCATCTGACGGGTCGACACGCGTTCCTTGATCGAGCGGGCCCATGGCCGCGCTTCCTGGAACGTGATCAATGACATCGGCGCAATCGAGCCAGGCTGATGGCATTCCTGGCACTTAGCCTGAAAGATCGGGGCAACATCCTTCGAGAAGGTCACCGGTTTCGCCGCATCCGCGGCGAGGACGGGTCCGGCTACCGCCAGCGCCGCGCCCATCGAGAACATCGTCCGGAACATGCGGGCCATCAGGCTCTCCTTACGTTGCGAAGAACGACGGGGCTACAAAACCTGTAGTCCTGCAAATAATGAGGCTAATGCGTCAATTTTTCAACACATTACGGTACGAATTTCCCGTCGTTCGAACGGTCCTGCTCTGTGACATCAGGAGACAACTGGCTTCCGCTCGCCCTGTGCCTCGACTCTGCCTTTGATAATGGCCCCGTCTGCCATCACCAGCCGGGGTGTCGTGATATCTCCGTCCACCGATCCAGTCGGCTGGAGGTTCACTTTTTCACTCGCCATGACATTTCCTGTCACCGCACCGCTGATCGAAACCGTCTTGGCGATGAGGTCGGCCTTTACTGCCGCGCCGGGCCCGATGTTGAGGTTGTGATCCCCGACCTCGATGGTTCCATCGACGCTGCCGTCGATGTTCAGGGTTTCCGCGCTGACGATCCGGCCCTCGATGCGCAGTGCCTTGCCAATCCAGGCTGCCGTGCGCCGTTCATCCATGGGTTGGCCTGTCTCATTCGCCATCATCGTCCTCCGCTTTTCGGTAACCCTGTTGGCGGCGCTGATCCGGCGGCCCCGAAGGACCGCCTTGCATCATTGTCGCCGTGCGGCAGGCCCTGAAGGACCGCCCTACAACATCGTTTTGCGCTACACCGGCGATTCGGCCAGCAGCTTGATCTCCGGGTGCTGGCGCTCGAAGTACTGCACTTCCCACTCGGACGCGAACAGGATCAGGCGCCGGTCCTGCCGATCCACGGCAACGGCTGCCCCGCCGCCGAGCGAGGGCACCGGTCGCAGCGGTTCGGCGAGCCACCGCGCCGCCGCATACGGCGCCGCATCGACCTGCACCTCGACGCCGTACTCGGTCCGCAGGCGGCTCGCGATCACGTCGAACTGCAGCGCGCCGACGACCCCGACAATCGGCTCGCGCTTCCCGCTCGCGGCGAAGAACACCTGCATCAGCCCTTCTTCCTCGAGCTGCCGCAGCCCATCGTCGAACTGCTTGTAGCGCGTGTCCTGCAGCCGGACGCGCCCGAAATGCTCCGCCGGGAACCGCGGCACGCCGGGCAGGTGAATCGGCGCGCCGGTGTGGAGTGTATCGCCGATCGTGAATTGTCCCGGGTTGACGAGGCCGATGATGTCGCCGGCGAACGCCTCGCTGACCGTCTCGCGGTCGCGGCCGAAGAAGCGATAGGCGCGGGTGGCACGGATCGCCTTGCCGACGCGGCTGTTCGACACCGCCATGTCCTTGAGGAACTTCCCCGAGCAGACGCGGACGAACGCGACGCGATCGCGGTGCCGCGGATCCATGTTCGCCTGGATCTTGAAGACGAACCCGGTGAACCGATCGTCGGTCGGGCTGACGGTGCCGGCGTCGCTGGCGCGCGGCTGCGGCGGCGGCGCGAGCTCGACCAGCGCGCGCAGGAACGGCTCGAGGCCGAAGTTGGTCATCGCGCTGCCGAAGAACACCGGCGTCTGCCGCCCGGCGCGGTACTCGTCGACGTCGAAGGGCGTCCCCGCGGCGCTGATCACGTCGAGCGATTCGCGGAAGTGCGCGTAGGCGTTGTCGCCGATGAGGCGCTTCGCATCCGGGTCGTCGAGATCCGAGACGTCGACCGGCGCGCGGTATTGCCCCTGCGCCTCGCGCTCGTAGAGCAGCAGGTGCTGGCTGGCGATGTCGTAGACGCCGCGGAAATGCTCGGCGTTGCCGACCGGCCAGTTCACCGGCGCGGCGTGGATGCCGAGCGTGCGCTCGATGTCGTCGAGGAGCTCGAGCGGATCCCGGGCCGGGCGATCGAACTTGTTGACGAAGGTGAGAATCGGCAGGCGATGGCGGCGGCAGACCTCGAACAGTTTCCGTGTCTGTTCCTCGACGCCGTTGGCGGCGTCGATCACCATCACGACGCTGTCGGCGGCGATGAGCGCGCGATACGTGTCCTCGCTGAAGTCCTTGTGGCCCGGCGTATCGAGCAGCGCCATGCGCCGGCCTTCGAGCTCGAACTCGAGCGCCGCGGCGGTGATCGAGATGCCGCGCTCCTGCTCGAGCGCCATCCAGTCGGAGGTCGCATGCTTGCGCGCCTTGCGGCCGCGCACCGCGCCGGCAAGCTCGATCGCGCCGGCGTAGAGCAGCAGCTTCTCGGTCAGCGTCGTCTTGCCGGCGTCCGGATGCGAGATGATCGCAAACGTCCGCCGGCGCGCGACCTCGCGCTCGAGCTCACTCTGCGCCGAGTGATCAACCTGTTCGGGAAACTCGGTCGAATTCACAGGCGTCGTCGAGCTCACACCCACTGCGCCGGAGGGGTGATGATGGGTTCGGGAGTTTTGCCGGGATCGGGACGGCCCGAGCCTTCCAGGCGGCTGATGGCGCGCACGGTCATGTCGTGGTCGCACAGAATCTGGCAGGACAGCCTCACCCCGCTCAGCTCGCGCGCCGCGAGACGCTCCTTTTCGGCAACGGTCATCGCCGACGGTTCCCCGTCGATGAACTCGACGCGGCACGTGGTGCAGCGCGCGTTTCCGCCGCAGGCGTGCAGGATGTCGACCCCTGCATCCTGCTCGATGGCGAGCACGAGACGTTTATCCGCGGGGACGTCGAACGTCCCATATCCATCCACCGTCAGTTTGGGCATCGATCTATTGTAGGTCACCGTGCGGTTCAGCCTTTCAATCCTCGCCGTCGTGCTGACATTCACATGGCTGGTCGCGCCGAACGCCCCACAGTCGGCGCCGGTCGCGGTGGCGGCCGTGCTGGCGCTGGCGGTCTGGCGCGCAGTCACGATCGGCGAATGGGGCATGAAGCGCTCCGCCTTTCTGCCGGCGCTGACGTGGTCGGCGGCGCTGACGGCTGCCGGCGTGGTTGCCGTCTACCTCGCCGGCTCACGCCTCGGGACGTGGCGCCCGCGCCCAGATCCGTGGAGCAATCTGCTGCTGCTGATCCCCTGGGGCCTCGGGCAGCAGTTCGCGCTGCACACGGTGTTCCTGCGTGAAGCGCAGGCGACGCTGTCGAGGACTGCCGGCATCGGGCTCGCCGCGCTGATGTTCGCGGCGCTGCACCTGCCGAATCCGTTCCTCACCGTGATGACCGGGCTCGGCGCGCTGGCCTGGTGCTGGATCTACGACCGGTATCCGAACCTGCTGCCGATGGCGCTGTCGCACGCGCTCCTGACGCTCGCGATCCTCTACGCCTTCGACGACGCGATCACTGGCCGTCTGCGCGTCGGGGCGGGCTTCTGAGCAGGCTGCTGAAGAACGCAGCCTGCGCGTCGTTCGGCGTTCGACGTTCTCGTTCTTCGTTCACCGTTCGTCGTTCTCCGTTCGTCGTTCTCGAGGTTCGAGCGTTCGAGGTTCGAGGTTCGAGGTTCGACGTTCGAACGCCGAACGGGAACGAAGAACGAAGAACGACAAGCGAAGACGAAGAACGGCGATCGAAGATCCAAGAACGACGAGGGTTGTCTCACCGTCCGCCAACCCCGCTCAATACGCCATCGCGTAGCAGTCGCGCCGCGGGTCGGCGCCGGCGAAGCGGTTCTTCGTCGCCGGATCGATCATCACCACCGTCGCGCAGCCCGAGACGCCGAACGGGCGCACTTTGCTGACGTCGTGCCCGCGGTTCTGCATTTCCTTGTAGACCGCGTCGGAGACGGTGGACTCGATGCCGAGTTTGTTGAACCCGGCGGTGTGCGGCCAGAACGATCCGTAGAAGTGGCGCGTCTGCAGCCGCGGCCGCTCGAGCGCCCAGTGCAGGTTCGGATACCAGTCGTCCCAGAACTCGACGATGCTGAGGAAGGCCTGCAGGATCGTCTGATCCTGGTTGTCGCCGCCGGGCGTGCCAATCCCCATCATCGGCATGTCGCCCTTGAAGACGAGGCTCGGCGTCAGCGTGTAGCGCGGCCGCGCGTGCGGGCGAATCTGGTTCGCGCGCGTCTTGTCGAGATAGAACTGCTCGCCGCGCACGCTCATGCCGATGCCGGTGTCGCCGAGGATCACCGCGCCGCCGATCCAGCCGCCGCTCGGCGTCACGTCGAAGATGTTGCCGTCCTTGTCGATGACCGCCATGTGCGTCGTGTCCTTGAAGACGCCGGCGGAATCCTGCCCGAGCGACGACTGCATGTCGGCGATGCTCGCCTGCTGGTTCGAGTCGAGCGTGCCGTCCTTGACGTTGGCCTTCCAGAACGGCCACTGCTTGACCTTGGAGTCGAACGGCAGCGGGTCGCCGGCGATGAACGACTTCGACGCGTGCTTCGGATCGATCAGCGCCGCGCGCTGCTTCCCGTACGCCTTCGACAGCAAGCCTTCCGCCGGCACGTCGACGAACGCCGGGTCGGCATAGAAGGTGTCGCGGTCGGCGTAGGCGAGCTTCATCGCCTCGGTCACCGTGTGCAGGTAGTCCGCGCTCGCATAGCCCATCGACTTGAGGTCGAAGGTCTCGAGGATGTTCAGCGTCTGCAGCAGCGACGGACCCTGGCTGCCGAAGCCGTGCTTGTAGACCGTGTAGCCCCGGTAAGTCGTGCTGGCGGGCGGTTCGATCCGCGCGGTGTATTCGGCGAAGTCGCGCTCGTCGAACGGCGCACCGTGCTTCTGGAGGAACGCCAGCATCTCGCGGGCGATGTCGCCCTTGTAGAAGCGATCGCGCGCGGCGACGACCCCCGCTTCACGCCCTTTGGCCTTCGCCGCCCGCTCGGCCTCGACCATCCGCTTCAGCGTGCGCGCGAGCGTCGGCAGCTTGATCGTTTCGCCCGGCTTGTACTGCGAGCCGTCGGCCTTGTACCAGTACTTCTGGTTGTCGGGCCACGCCTGGAAGAACTTCTGCTGGCTCTCGATCGACCGCACCGTGCTCTGGCGCAGCGGAAAGCCTTTCTCCGCATAGTCGATCGCCGGCGTCGCCACTTCCTCGAAGCTCATCGTGCCCCACTTCTCGAGCACCGTGAGCGCGGCGTGCAGCGCGCCCGGGATGACGGCGGGGTCGAGCCCCTCGCCCTGCAGGTTTTTCTTGCGCGAGAGGTACCAATCGACGTTGACGGCGTGCGGCGCCCAGCCCTGGCCGACGACCGACGTCACCTTGCCGTCTTTTTTCGGGTAGACGAGGACGAGCCCTTCGCCGCCGAGGCTGTAGAGATCCTGTTCGAGGACGCCGCCGGCAATCATCGACGCGGCGCCGGCGTCGAACGCGTTGCCGCCCTTCAGCAGGATGCCGAATGCGGCCGCGGTGGTCAGCGGATGGCCGGTGGAGACGCCGGCGCTCGGGCCCATCACCGCCGGGCGCAGCGCGGCATGCGCCGACTGCTGATCCTGGACCGGCACCTGCCCGGCGCCTAGCCCGGGCATGGCCAACCAGACGGCACAGCCGGCCGTGGCGGTGACAAACAGGATCGTGCGGCGCAGTCCGTTCATGGCGTGACCTCCTCGCGTGGCCATTAATCTACACCCGCCCGCCAGGCGGCCCTAAAGGGCCGCCCTACGTTCGTCTTCGGTCACCGCACTGTCGGGGGCGGCCGGCGATGGTGCGTCGCCTGCTCGTAGGCGTACGCAAGCGCGAGCATCCGGCGATCGGTCCACATCCGGCCGAGAAACGACACGCCCACCGGATAACGCCCGCCAACGAAGCCACCCGGCACCGTCACCTGCGGCAGCCCGGTCTGCGCGCTCTCCACGCACGTGCTCGGCTCGCCGCCGAAACGCTCGAGCCCGCCTTCGTGGGTGTGCGGACGCGCGAGGTTCGCCGGGTAAAGCAGCGCGTCGAGCCGCTGCTCATCCATCAACGCGACGAAGACGCCGCGGAACGTGTCGCGGCTGGCGGTGAACGCGCGCACCGCTTCGCGAAGCTCCTCGCCGGATGGAATCGGCGCCAGCGCGGCCTTGAACCGGCTCGCGCTGTCGGGCGCAAGTTTCCCCGACGCGAGCGAGGTCGTCGAGCGTCAGCACCTTCTCTCCCGGCTTCGCGCCGCGCGAGAGATACGCGACCCACGCCGCCTTGAGCGCGCCGGGCTCGCTGCTGCGAACGGCGCGGAACTTCGACTCGATGTCCGGCACGTTGACCTCGACGATCGTCGCGCCGGCCGCGCGGAGCTCGCCCGCCACCGTATCCATCAGGGAGGCGATTTCGCGCTCGCCGGTGAAGCCGACGAACCGCTGCCGCAGCATCCCAATCCGCGCGCCTTTCAACGCGGCCGGCGAGAGGTCGGCGGTAAACGATCCGCCCGTGTGGCGGCTGGCTTCCTGCGTCACGACATCCTCGGGATCCGCGCCGGCAACCTGATCGAGCGCGAGGGCGACCTCGCGCACCGACTTCGCCATCGGCCCCACCGCGTCGTTGTACGGATTCAATGGCATCACGCCGGCGCGGCTGGTCTGCCCTCGCGTCGTGCGAATCGTTGCCAGCGAGGCGAACGCCGCCGGGTTCGAGAGCGAGTTGCAGGTATCGGTGCCGAACGCGAGCGTCACCAGGCTGGTCGCCACCGCGACCGCGCTGCCGCCGCTCGATCCCGCGGTGCTCAGCGATGGATCGTAGGCGTTCCCGATCGTCCCGGCGACCGAACTGATCCCGAAGTCGCCGAACGGAAACTCGTCGAGGTTCGCTTTGCCGAGGACGACCGCGCCGGCGGCGCGCATCCCCGCGGCCATGCGCGAATCGAGCCGCGGCTGGTGCTCGACCAGCGCCAGCGATCCGCCGGTGGTCGGCAGCCCGAGCACGTCGATGTTGTCCTTGAAGGCGACCGGGACGCCGTGAAACGGCCCACGAACGCGTCCCGCGGCGCGCTCGGCGTCGGACGCGCGCGCGTCAGCGAGCACACGACGATTGATCGCGAGCATCGATCGCAGCACCGGGCCGTTGCGATCGAATCGCGTCAGCCGCGTCAGGTACTCGCGGACGATGTCTTCCGACCTCGTCACGCCGCGCGTCATCGCGTCCTGGAGCTGCTCGACGCTCTTCTCGGCGACCGAGAACGGCGGCGGCGCGGCCGTCGCCGGCAGGGTCCAGTTCGCAATCTGCGATCGCTGCAGCGGCGTCAGGCCGCGCAGGTCGGGCTCGGACGCGAGACGGCGGGCGATCGAGGTCACGCGTGCGATCTCCGAGCCGGCCGCGGGAATGGACCCGGTGTCCGCGCCAGCCTGGGGCGGTGTCACGACGCCGTCGCGGATCCGAACCGGGCCATCGCCGCGCGAGTCGTACAGCTCGCTGAGCCCTTTCACCACGAAGGTCACCAGCGCGGTCGTCTGGCCCGGCCTCAGCGTGAACGTGAACACGTAAGCCAGATGCGCCGGGTCGTACCCGGGCCACCGATCCGTGAACGGATCGCCGTACATGTCGCCCGCCGTCCTGAGCGGCCCGGCGCGATTGCCGACGACGTGGGCCGATGGTCCGTGGCCGGACGGCCCGCGCATCGGATCGTCGACGCGCCGCGCGTTCTGCATCACGGTCGCAAAGGTGTCGGACGGATCGATACGGCGATCGCCGGTCGATGTGGTGGCGATCGCGACCAGCCCTCCCTCCTCGTAGGCGCCGGCGGCGCCGCCCCAGGCGACCTCGACCTGGCGCTCCTCCTCCGCGGTGTTGGTGAAGCTGTCGAAGTAGCGCAGGTAGTCGGCGTCGGCCGGCGCGAAAATCGCGCGCGCGACGGCAACGTCGCCGCGCAGCACGGGCGTGATCGAGTCGAAGCGCGCGGCGCCAGCGGGCGCGGACGCTGGATCGTGCGACAGGCCGAACCCAGTCAGGTGCTGGTTGCGCACCAGCATCGTCGCGCCGGCGCGGACCTGCAGCTTCAGGTAACCGAAGCCGTTGAACGGCACCGCGCGGCCGCCGGTGGCGATGCCGCCGCTGTCCTGCCCCCACGGCGATGTGTCCTGGATGTCCCAGAACTGGCCGTCGGCCGAGCTGACGCGCGTCACCGCGGCGGTGTGGCGCGTCGTCACCGCGACGAGCACGGCGACAGACAACGTAGTGACAATCGCGACGCGAAGGACACGCATATTGATCCGAACTCTACCCGAACCGCCAGGCGGGTGATCGCCCGCATCGAGACGCTACAATCGCGGCGTGACCCTCGACGCGCCGCTGCGCATCGGCATCTCGGCGTGCCTCCTCGGCGACGAGGTGCGCTACGACGGCGGCCACAAGCGCGACGCGTTCCTGACCGGCGTGCTCGGGCCGTTTGTCGAGTGGGTCAAGGTGTGCCCGGAAGTCGAGATCGGGATGGGCACACCGCGCGAACCGATCCGGCTCACCGCGCAGGATGGCCGCATCCGGCTGCTCGCGGTCAAGAGCGGCACCGACTACACCGACACGATGGACACCTACGCCGCGCGGCGGGTTGACGCGCTCGCGCGCGAGCGATTGTGCGGCTACGTTTTGAAGAAGGATTCCCCGAGCTGCGGGATGACGCGCGTGAAGGTGCACAGTCCGTCCGGGCCGCTCCCGCGCAACGGCGTCGGCCGGTTCGCCGCGGCGCTGCTGGCGCGCTTTCCCGATCTGCCGATCGAAGAAGAAGGGCGGTTGTGCGATCCGCGCCTGCGCGAGAATTTCATCGAGCGGATCTTCGCCTATCGCCGGCTGCGCGATCTCTTCGACACCAGGTGGACCGTCGGCAATCTCGTCCGCTTCCACACCGCGCACAAGCTCGTGCTGCTGTCGCACTCGACGACGGCGTACACCGAGCTTGGCCGGCTGGTCGCGCGGGCAAAGGCCATCGATCGCGATTCGCTCCGCGACCAGTACAGTCGCGCCTTCATGGCCGCGCTCGCCCTCACCGCGACGCGCGCGCGGCACGTCAACGTGCTGCAGCACATGGCCGGCTACTTCAAGAAGACGCTGGACACCGCGGCGCGCGACGAGCTGCGCACAACGATCGACGACTACCGGCTGGGACTCGTACCGCTCATCGTGCCGATCACGCTCCTGCGGCACCACGTGCGGCAGCTGGGCGTGCAGTATCTGGCGGATCAGATCTACCTGGCGCCGCATCCAAAGGAGCTGATGCTGCGCAACCACGTCTGACGCTCAGCCCTTTACTCGGAATCCCTTCTTCGTCAGCACCTCGCGGACGCGGTCGCGCAGATCGCCCTGCAGCTCGATCGCCCCATCGTCCACGGCGCCGCCAGTGCCGCAGGTTTTCTTCAGCTCCGAGCACAATTCCTTGAGGAACGCGGCGTTGCGCGGCAGGTCGTAGACGACGGTGACGGTCTTGCCGCCGCGCCCTTTCTTCTCCATGCGCAGCTTGGCGACGATGCGGTCCGGCACCGATTCCGAGGCGGCAGCGCGGCTGCTGCATTTGCAGTCGCGCTCCGGCCAGCCGCAGCCCTCGCAGATTTTGCCAACGCCGGTCGAGTAGACGAGCCGTCCCATCTCGATATTGTAGGGCGCGGCTTCAGCCGCGCCATCCGGCGCCCCGGAAGGGGCGCCCTACGAACGGCCCACCTGCCCTACGATTAGGCGTGCCCAGTCCCCGAACGCTCACCGCCGACCGCGGCGACGCCGGCAAGCGCCTCGACCTCGTCGTCCGGCGTCACCTTGCCGATCTGGAGAGCGCGACCCGGACACGCGTGCAGGCGTGGATCGAACGCGGCGACGTCACGGTCAACGGCACGCCGGTACGGCGAACCGCCGCGCGCGCGGCGCTGGGCGACGTGGTCGCGGTCACGCTGCCCGCGGACGCCGATCCGGCGCGCGCGCCGATCGCTCCCGAGAACATCAGCCTGCGGGTTCTTTACGAGGACGAGCATCTGCTCGTCGTCGACAAGCCGGCCGGCATCGTGATGCACCCGACCTACAAGAACGCCGCCGGCACGTTGCTGAACGCACTGCTCTGGCAGGCGCGCGGATGGCCAGCGGGGTCGCGGCCGTCGCTCGTCGGCCGCCTCGACAAGCTGACCTCGGGGGTTGTCGTCGTCGCCAGGAACGCGGCGATGCACGCGGCGCTGCAGCGCGCGATGGCGTCGCAGGACACCGAAAAGGACTACCTCGCAATCGTCTACGGCCGCGTCGGCGTGGCGCGCGGCCGGATCGACCTGCGACTCGCGAAAGATCGCGGCGACCAGCGGCGAGTCGTGGCCTCGGCCACCGACGGCGCCGCGAGCCTGACCAGGTTCGAGCGGCTCGCGCGCGTGGCCGCGCCCGCTGCCGGCCTGTCGTTGCTGCGCTGCCAGCTGGTCACCGGCCGCACGCACCAGATCCGCGTGCACCTCGCCGCGCGCGGCTGGCCGATTGTCGGGGATCCGGTCTACGGCGAGCCGCGGTGGAGCGCGGTCGTCGACGAGGCGCTCGCCGCCACGCTGCGGGCCTTTCCGCGCCAGGCGCTGCACGCGTGGCGCGTCGGCCTGACGCATCCGGTGACGCGCGCGCGCCTGACAGTCGAGGCGCCGGTGCCCGGCGACATGGAGGAACTGCTGAGCGTGGCGCGCCTCGCCCCGAAGAGCCGCGCGCTGGCGCACCGATTGCTACCTGCATAAGACGCACGCCTCGGTCCGCAGATGACGCGCGGGTGCGGAATTTACGGGTGCGCGACTGATCACCGTCCTCCTCAACCCCGCGGCCGGCGTGACGAAAACCGAGGAGCGCTGCGCGCGCGTGACCGAGTTGTTCGCAGCCGCCGACGTCGATGCGCATGTCGTCCTGCTGCCGTCAGGCGCTCACGCACCTGACGCCGCGCGCGAAGCGCACGCCGCCGGCGCCTGCGCCATCGTTGCGGGTGGGGGCGACGGAACGGTCAACGCGGTGGCGTCGGTTATCGCCGGTACGAACACGGCGCTCGGCGTCCTGCCGCTGGGCACGCTCAACCACTTCGCGCGGGATGCCGGCATCCCGCTGGATCTCGAAGCGGCAGTCGCCACAGTTGTCGCCGGCCACATCAGGATGGTGGACACAGGCGAAGTCAATGGCCGGACGTTCGTCAACAACGCCTCGATTGGGATCTACCCCGACATCGTCATCGAGCGCGAGCGGCTGCGTCAGCTCGGCCACCGCAAGTGGATTGCGTTTGTGCTCGCCAGCGCGCGCATCCTCCGCCGCTACCGGCGGCTGGTGGTGCGGCTTGCCGCCCGTCGACAGGGCTCGGGGCAGGCCGGCGACGCCAGCGACCGCGCGCGCACGGCGTTTCTCTTCGTCGGCAACAACGAGTATCACGTCGATGGGCTGTCGCTCGGCGCGCGCGACCGGCTCGACGGCGGCCGGCTGTTCGCGTACCTTGCGCCGCGCGTGCACACGCGCGAGCTGCCGAAGCTGTTCGCGCTGGCGCTGGCCGGGCGCGCGCGCAAGCGGCAGGTGCTCGAGTCAATCGCCGCCGAACAACTGGACGTCGCGACGCCCGGGCGACGGCGGCTGCGCGTCGCCGTCGATGGCGAAGTGCTCGTGATGCGCGGACCGCTCCACTTTCGCGCGCGGCCAGCGTCGCTTCGCGTGATCGTGCCCGCCGCTTGATCCATGCGCACGATCGTCCACCTCTCGGATTTGCATTTCGGCCGGCTCGACGCGCGGCTCGTCCAGCCGCTGCTGACCGCGATCCGCGACGTGTCACCGGAGCTCATCGCGATCTCCGGCGACCTGACGCAGCGCGCCAGGCGGAATCAGTTCGCCGAGGCGCGCGCCTTCATCCAGTCGCTCGAGCATCCCGTATCTGGTCGTGCCGGGCAACCACGACGTTCCGCTCTACGACGTGGCGCGCCGCTTCCTGCGGCCGCTCGCCCGCTACCGGAAATTCGTCGCGGACGATCTCGAGCCGTCGCACGTGGACGACGAGATCGCCGTGATCGGATTGAACAGCGCGCGCTCGCTGACCTTCGGGCGCGGCCGGTTGAACGACCGCCAGATTGAACGCGCCGCCGAGCGCCTGCGCGGCGTCGACCGGCGCGTGATCAAGATCATCGTCACGCACCACCCGTTCGACCTGCCCGACGACTACGGCGCCGAACACCTGGTCGGCCGCGCGAAGAACGCGATGACGCGGTTCGCCGAGGCCGGCGCCGATCTGTTTCTCGCCGGCCACCTGCACGTCAGCCACATCGGCCGCACCGCGGAACGCTACAAGATCGCCGGCCACAGCGCGCTGGTCGTCCAGGCCGGGACGATCTCGGCGCGCCTGCGCGGCGAGCCGAACTCGTTCAACGTCCTGCGCGTGAACCGCCCCGACATCACCGTCGCGCGCCACACCTGGGACGATGCGAAGCAGGAGTTCGTCGCCGAGCCGGCCCGCCGGTTTCGTCACGCCGATACGGGTTGGAACGAGGCTCATACGTAGTGTCCGGCTTTAGCCGGACCGTGTGTCTTCGTTCGGCGACACTCGCGATCGACAATCGCAGGATCGGCAACGACTTCGGCTCCGGTACGTTCCTCGGCGCGGGGCCCGACATCGGATACAGCTGGCTGCTTGGCGCGAAGTAGAACGTCGGCATTGCGCTGGCATCGGCGCGATGCGCCTGTTCGGCGGCGACCTGGCAGGCGTGTCCTTCACGATTCCAACGCTGAGGCCGATCGACGTCGGGATTGCATCCTGATCCCTGCCGGGCCGTTCGCTGCTACAATCCGCCCCGTCTCGATACATACCGAAGGAGCGTCGATATGGAACGCAAGAAGGCGTCGGATTATCCGCAGGAGCTGCTCGATCTCTTTCACGAGTACCAGCACGGCGACATCGACCGCCGCACGTTCCTGGACCGCGCCGGGAAGTTCGCGGTTGGTGGGCTGACGGTGGCGACGATCTTCGAAACCATGAAGCCCAACTATGCCTGGGCCCAGCAGGTGCCGAAGGACGACAAGCGGCTGAAGGTCGGGTACGAGACCGTGCAGTCGCCGCAGGGGAACGGCAGCATCAAGGGCTACTTCGCGCGCCCGGCCACTGCCGGCGGCAAGCTGCCATCGGTGCTCGTCATCCACGAGAACCGCGGGTTGAATCCCTACATCGAGGATGTCGCGCGGCGCTTCGCGGTCGCCAACTTCATCGCCTTCGCGCCCGACGGCCTCACCTCGGTCGGCGGCTATCCTGGCGACGACGAGAAGGGCGCGGTGGCGTTCCGGACCGTCAACGGTCCGAAGATGCTCGAGGACTTCGTCGCGTCAGCCAACTGGCTGAGGACGCACGCCGAATCGAACGGCAAGCTCGGCGCGGTCGGCTTCTGCTTCGGCGGCGGCATCGTCAACCAGCTCGCGGTGCGGCTGCCCGAGCTCGGCGCCGGCGCGCCGTTCTACGGCCGCCAGGCTGGCGCGGATGACGTGCCGAAGATCAAGGCGCCGCTGATGCTGCACTACGCGGCGAACGACCAGGGCGTCAACGCCGGCATCCCGGCCTACGAGGCGGCGCTCAAGGCCAACAACAAGAAGTACGAGATCTTCACCTACGAGAACACGCAGCACGGCTTCCACAACGACACGACGCCGCGCTACGACGAAGCGGCGGCCAAGCTGGCGTGGCAGCGAACGCTCGACTTCTTCAACAAGAACCTGCGGTCAACGTAATAAGGATGGGGATTGGGTAGTTGGGTAATCGGGTAATCGGGTAATTGGGTAATCGGGTAATTGATTGGAGATTGATCGAATCGATTGCCCGATTACCAATCCAATTACCCAATTGCCCGATTACCCGATTCCGGGATCGCCCGGGGTTTCATCTCGCGCTGCGCGCGGAGGATCGAGCACCAGTCCTTGTGCTCGGCAAGGGGCATGCCGCATTCGACGCATACCCGGATTCGCTGCTTCGGTGGCTCGCTCTTCCCAAACAGACGCTTCAACAGTGACATGACGCCTCCCGGCCGATCTGTTCTAACGGATACGTTAGACGGGCCAGCCGGGTTCCCGGTTGTCTACCTCGGGCCGATGGTCGGCGTCGAGACCGCCATTTTTTTCTTGTCCGCGTCGCTGAACCGGGGCAGGGCGGCCGAATCGATGACTTTGCCCTCCTGGTTGATGGTCTGGAAATTCATCGCCGCCTTGCCGAGCTCGGCCAGCATGAAGTGGTAGCCGGTGTCGTAAGCCTTGGCGGTCAGGCTGCTCTTACCCACGTCGCCCTTCCGAAGCTTCCCGGCGCCGCCGGACACGAAGTAGTAGATGCCCTTCTGCGGCTTGATCCGCTCGTAGAAATGCTCGTGGCCCGAGAGCACGACGTCGACGCCGTACTTCAGGAACAGCGGCTCGAGCTGCGCCCGCAGCTCCTCGTCGGAGCCGTGCGTGCCGCCCGATGAATAGAGCGGATGGTGGAAGAACACGACCTTCCAGTCCGAGCCGCTCGCCGCGAGCTCTTTCGCCAGCCAGTCGAGCTGCGAACGGTCCATGTAGTTGCTGTCGAGGGCGAAGATCCGGAAGCCCGGCTTCGGCTTGAAGGTGTAGAAGCGCTCGCCGTTCATGTTGAACGGCTTGTACATCTTCTCGTTGGCGTTGTCGTGGTTGCCGAGCGCGGCATAGAACTTCACGCCGCCGTCGAGCAGCGGCTTGTACGGCTCTTCGAACTTCTTGCGGTAATCCTTTTCCCCGCTGCCGCTGTACAGGTTGTCGCCGAGCATCAGCACGAAGTCATACGGAAACGCCGACCGCGCAGCGATCAGCTGCTTCGCCACTGAGTACTGCGCCGACGAGCCCGTGCCGCTGTCGCCGATGATGGCGAACTTCAGCGAGTCGGCCTTGTTCGGCAGCCCGACGTCCTGGGCCGTCGGGGCGGCAGCACCGGCAATGAAGAGCGTCAGGGCAACGATCAGTCTCGACATGACATTCCTCTAGGTCTCAGGGGATCGCGTTCGGCACGTAATCGATGATCAGGTTCGCGCGCGCGTCGCGCAGGATCAGGTGCTTCTCGATGAAGCGGTACTCGATGTCCTTCGGCAGCGCGGGCATTGCCGCGAGCACGTTCGGCGGCATCGTGACAACCGGCTGCTTGTCCGGATAGGGGCCGTTCACCTTGAACGCCACGACCACCGGCTTGTCTTCCTTGAGCACTTCCTTGGTCGTGTGCTGCTTGGCTTCCGGCCGCAGCAATCGCCTGAACACGGTGGAGATCTCGGGTGTGAAGATCTCGCCCTGCTTGACGCCGGCGCGCGCCGCGCCAATCCGCTCGGCGAGACCGTGCTGCGCGTCCTTGATCTTCGCGGGATCGGTCGACTCCTTCATCGGCGGCGCCGAGTCGTCCGCCTTCTTGCGCAGCTGGTCGTACTTGTCGACCCGCGTCTTGAAATCGCCGAGGACGCGCGCGTCAGGGCTGTTCGCGAACTTCTCCTGCGCCCGAATGGTCGAGGCAGGAATCGCGAGGGCGAGCATGACGATGAAAAATCGAATCATGAGTTCTCCGTCTCAGCCCGTGGAGTCGCACGTTCCGTACCAATGTAAAATCCGGCGCATGAAACGCATGCTGAGCTTGGCGGTGTGTGCCGCCGTGGTCGCGGTTGGGTCGGCGATTGGCCACAGTCAGCCGCGGCCGTTCCACATCGTCGAGGCGACGATCGCGGACATGCAGTCGGCGATGGGCGCCAAGCGAATCACATCGCGCGAGCTCGTCAGCCAGTCGCTCATCCGCATCGGGCTGTACGAGAATCAGCTGCACGCGGCGATCGCGGTGAATCCCCGGGCGCTCGAAGAAGCGGAGGCGCGCGATCGCGAGCGCGCGGCCGGCAAGCTTCGCGGGCCGCTCCACGGCATCCCGATCGCGCTGAAGGACAACATCCACACCACCGATTTGCCGACAACCGGCGGCGCGCTGGCGTTTGCCGGTTACCGGCCGCCGTACGATGCGACGCTGACGAAAAACCTGCGCGACGCGGGCGCGATCATCATCGCCAAGACCGGGCTGACCGAGCTGGCCAACTGGGTGGCCGGCGCGCCGACGCCAATGCCCGGCAACTACAACGCCGTCGGCGGCTTCGCGTTCAACCCGTACGATCCGCGCCCCGACCCGCGGGAAGCCACCTTTGACGGCCGGCCGGTGTTGCAGACCGGCGGATCGAGCTCGGGCATCGGCACGGCCGCAAGCTTCTGGGCGGCGAGCGTCGGCAGCGACACGGGCGGCTCGGTCATCAGCCCGTCGAACGCCAACATGCTCGTCGGCATCAGGCCGACGATCGGCCGCATCAGCCGCTACGGTGTGATTCCGATTACCGCCGATCACGACACGGCGGGCCCGATGGCGCGCACGGTGGCCGACGCGGCAGCACTCTTCGGCGCGCTCGAGAGCCCGTCGCCGGATCCGAACGATCCGGCAACGACCACCTGCACGCCGCCGCCCGGACGCGACTACACGAAGTTCCTGCGCGCCGGCGCGCTGCGCGGCGCGCGCATCGGCGTCCCGCGCGCGTTCTACTACGACCGGTTCGACGGCCGCGGCGGGCTCAACGCCGATCAGGCAAAGGCGATGGCCGACGCGATCGCCGTGCTGAAGCGTGAGGGCGCGATCGTGGTCGATCCGGCCGACGTGCCGAGCTTCGTGGAGAAGGACGCGAAGAACAACTTCACCGCGTGGGACTTTTGCTCGGGCGCCGACCAGGCGAAGGGCAAGGACGAGAGCTGCTCGATCGCGTTCAAGTACGGCATGAAGCGCGATTTCAATTTGTGGTTGAAGAGCCTGGGGCCCTCGGCGCCGGTGACGTCGCTGACCGCGCTGCGCGAATGGAACCTCGCGCATGCGAAGGCGGGCGCAATCAGGTTCGGCCAGTCGCGCCTCGACATCTCCGACGAGATCGATCTCGAGGCAGATCGCGGGCGCTACGAAGCGGACCGCAAGAAGGATCTGCTGCTCAGCCGCACGAACGGGATCGACGGCGTGCTGAAGGCGCACCAGCTCGACGCGATCTTCACGCCGGGCGGCGCCGGCGCCGGCCTCGCCGCGCGCGCCGGCTACCCGATCATCGTCGTGCCGTTTGCGCTGGTGGCGAATGCGCCGACGCCGCCGCTGCCCGACGGGTTCAACGCGAAGCCGGGGCCGTTCGGCGTCGGGTTCACGGGCACGGCGTGCACCGAGCCGCGGCTGATCGAGCTCGCGTACGCGTTCGAGCAGGCGACGAAGAAGCGCGTCCCGCCGCCCTCGATGCCGTAGTCAAGCTCGATTCGCTGCGTGTACTCGACACAGGACGAGGACACAAAGAGCATTCTGATCAAGAGACATCGCCGAGGCATCTAGTGTGTACGGAGAATTCTGACGCTCAATACGAGCGATCTCCGCCTTTATGTCCTCGGTGTCCTTTGCGTCTGATCCACAGTCGGCTAAAAGCAAGCCGCGTCGACATCTGCTCAGCAATCCGGACCGTAGAACCACGTCGCGGTGATCGAATAGCTCACCGGACGAGCAGGGTCGCCGATGACGTGGAGCTTGTACTCGTGGAAGCCGGGCGGTGCGCCGTTGCCGGGACCGGTGACGATCAGCGAGGTGTTCACGATCTCGTCGGGTGTCGGCTGGCACGCGCCGGTTCGCGCGCATTCGCGCGCGTACGGTGCCAGGTAGCCGCCGCCGCTCGAGATGACCGCGCACGGGCCGGTCCGCCGCTCGTTGACCGCTGGCGCGTGAAAATCGACGCACTCTGCGCTGGTGGCGAAGATGCGCAGCCGCGGCCCGTCGATCTGTCCCTGGCCGCTCCAGCTGATGTTCACGTCGTTCTGGCTGCCGTTCAGGTCGTACGGCATCAGGTGGGAGGCGACCTGCCCCGGCTCGACCAGCCCAAATGCCGTCGCCGCAGGGCCCGTCTTCTGGCGCGACAGGCACGAAGGGCCGACGATGCTGCAGCCGGATCCGGCGAGCCCGGCCGCGACCATCGCAAGGACGACTGAAACCCGCGGCATATCGCATCTCCTGGTGCGCGGCCTCCCAGTGCCGCGTCACTCGAAGATGCGTGGCCGGTCGCGAAAGCGAGGCTCACCCTTCGACTCGCCTCTGCTCAAAGCGGCTCGCTCAGGGCAAGCCCTGCCCCCACCCGCCCCTACCTGCCCCACCCGCCCACGCGCGCAGCACCCCGTCACGCGCGCAGTACAATGTCGACATGCCCTATCCCGAATTCTTCGTCGCCCCGATGCGCAAGGAACTGACCGATCTCGGCATCAAGGAGCTCCGCACCCCGGCCGAGGTCGACGCCGCGGTGACCAACACCCCCGGAACGCTGATGATCGTCGTGAACTCGGTGTGCGGCTGCGCCGCCGGCAAGGCGCGTCCGGGCGTGGCGATGGCGCTGCGCCACGACTCGCGTCCCGATGTCATCGCCACCGTGTTCGCCGGCGCCGACGTGGAAGCGACCGACCGCGCCCGCGACTACTTCGCCGGCTACCGGCCGTCGTCGCCGTCAATCGCGCTGCTGCGCGGCGGCAAGGTGGTCTACATGTTGGAGCGGATGCAGATCGAGGGGCGAGACGCGTCGGCGATCGCGCAGGATCTCACCGCGGCGTTCGATCGCTTCTGCGGCACGCCGGCGACTGGCGTAGCCGGCCGGGCTGGTGGGGCGGTAGGGCAGGTAAGGTCGCTAATCCCTAAGCCCTAGCCACTCTCCACCTGCCTCCGCCTCGCCTGCCACACGCGCCTCACGCCCTCAGGGATACCAGCGGGCGTCTCGGAATTCGATCGACGTTCCCTTCAGCGCGTCCTTGAACGCCTGCACGCTGTGCGGCGATGGTCAGCCCGCCGGCCGGCGGCTCCGAGTTCGCGCGCGGATTCGTGAGCCGCGCCGCGCCCTGCTGATCGTAGTGGTAGATGTAGACGATCTTCGGCGCGATCGCCTTGGTGCACTCCGCCGAAGCCTCTGGCGTCATCCGCTGCAGCGGGATGTTCATCGGCATGAACGCGACGTCGATGTTCTTCAGCGCGCGCACCTCGGGCACACATTCGGTGACGCCGGCGAGGTAGATGCGCTTGCCGCCCAGCGTGATCAGGTAGCCGTTCGCCTCGCCCTTCGGGTGCGACGGCTCGCCCGGCTTGATGTCGTAGGCGGCGATCGCTTCAACCGCCACGCCCGCCGCCGTCGTCTTCGCGCCGTTGGCGAGCACGATCCCGTCGGCCAGCTTCGCCTTCCCGTTTGCGGTGATGATCACCGGCGCGCCGGGCTTGCGAAGCTGCTGAATCGCCTTCAGGTCCAGGTGGTGGCCGACGTCATCGGTGATGAGGATCAGGTCGGCCGGCTTGGCGTGCGAGAGATCGCCGAGGCTCCACGGGTCGACCTGAATCACCTTGCCGGCGTGCTCGATCTGCACGCTGGAATGGAGAATCGGCGTGATCTCGATGTCGCCGCCGGCTGCCGGCACCCGGTCGGCCCCGACCGCCGACACCAGGACGCCCGAAAGGGCCAGAACAAGCGCCGCCGCGAAGTTTTGTGCGCGCATATTTCCAGGCAATCATAGCCGGTGTTACCCTATAGAGCCTTCGGGAGCGGTTCGGGGTTCAGGGTCTGGTGCTGGGTCGCTGCGGTTCGGTTCGAGGTTCAGGGTTCGCGGTCCCCCCCGAACCGCGAACCTGGAACCCGAACCGCAAGCGAACCAGAACCCAGCACCCTGAACCTCGAACCGCGTTCAGATGCATGAGGGAGCAAAGATGACGATTCAGAGCACGCGTCGAGAGATTCTCATGGGAGGCCTGGCAGCGGCCGGCCTGGGCGTTCTCGGCATCCCGGAATGGGCGCTCCCGGCGCTCGCGCAGGGCGAGAACGTCGTCCCCTTCACTGACATTCCCGAGAACGTCCGCTGGGAAACGCCGCCCGACCGGCGCCTGCTCGACATTCGGACCATCGACGGCCCGTTCACCCCGGCCGACAAGTTCGCCACGACCCAGCACTACGGCCACCCGGAAGTCGATCCGGCGACCTTCAAGCTGAAGGTCTCGGGGCTGGTGGATCGGCCGAAGGCGCTGTCGCTCGACGAGCTGAAGAAGATGGGCAGCACCGATCTCGTCGCCGGCTTCGAGTGCTCGGGCAACCGCGGCCCGCTGCAGGGGCTGTGCGGCAACGGCAAGTGGACCGGCGTGCCGCTCAAGACCGTGCTCGACTCCGCCGGCGTCAAAGCCTCGGCGCGCGAGTTCGTGTTCTTCGGCGCCGACCACGGCGAAGAAGAAATCGAGTGGCGCACGCAGAAGTTCAAGCTCGATCAGCAGTTCGGCCGCAGCCTGCCGCGCGAGAAGGCGCTGTCGCCGAGCCGTTCCTGGCCTGGGCGCTGAACGGCGAGCCGCTGACGCAAGCACCAGGGATCGCCGCTGCGCCTGATCGTGCCCGGCTGGTACGGCGTCGCCAACGTCAAGTGGCTCTCGCAGATCCACGTGCAGGAGGACGCACTACCTCGGCAAGTACCAGGCGCGCTGGTACCGCACGCTGCGCGGCGAGATGATCGACGGCGAGATGAAGTGGATGGAGACCGCGGTCACGCACATGAACCTGAAGTCGTTCATCGCCCGCGTCACCAAGGACGGCAGCAGCCACAAGGTGCTCGGCGTCGTGCTGAACGACGGCACGCCGATCAAGTCGGTCGAGGTCAAGGTCGACGAGGGTCCGTGGCAGCCGGCGACGATGGACCCGTCGACCAAGGACAAGTTCGGCTGGAAGCTCTTCACCTACTCGTGGACCGGCGCGACGCCGGGCGAGCACACGCTCGTCTCGCGCGTCACCGACGATGAGCGGCAAGGTGCAGCCGACCGAGCAGGAGCTCGAGAACAAGAAGTCGTTCCTCGAGCACAATCCGCAGAGCCCGCGGAAAGTGATGATTTCGTGACGCGACGCGGTTGAGCATCTCGCATCGCGGCCAGGCAAAGGAAGGCACGGCCTTCGCCGTCCTGGCCGCGATCAGTTTCTCGCACCTCCTCAACGACACCATCCAGTCCGTCCTCCCGGCCATCTATCCGCTGCTCAAGTCGTCGTTCGCGCTGAGCTTCGCGCAGGTCGGCCTGATGGGGATGACGCAGCAGGTGACGGCGTCGCTGCTGCAACCCGCCGTCGGCTTTTATACCGATCGCCGGCCGGCGCCGTACGCGCTGATGACCGGCATGAGCCTCACCGCATTCGGGCTGCTCTGGCTCTCCGGCGCCGGCACGTTCGCGATGCTGCTCGGGGCGGCGGCGCTGATGGGGATCGGCTCGGCGATGTTTCACCCCGAGGCGTCGCGCGTCGCGCGCATGGCGTCGGGCGGCCGCCACGGCCTCGCGCAGTCGCTGTTCCAGGTCGGCGGCAACGTCGGCTCGTCGTTCGGCCCGCTGATCGGCGCCTTCCTGATCGTGCCGCGCGGCCAGCGCGCCGTCGCGTGGTGCTCGCTGCTGGCGTTGACCGGCATGGCCATCCTGTGGCGCGTCGGCAACTGGCACAAGGCGCGGCCGAACGCGCGAGTCGCAGGAATTCGACGCGAGTCGACGAGCCACGTGCGCGACTTCGACGCCACCGGTCATGTCACCGACGAACCGCGCCGCGCCACGCCGCCGCGCCACGTCGGCTGGCCGCTCGCGATTCTGGCCGCGCTGATCTTCTCGAAGTATTTCTATCTGGCAAGCCTCACCAGCTACTACACGTTCTTCCTGATCACGCGCTTCCACGTCTCGGTGCGCACCGCGCAGATCGATCTGTTCATCTTCCTCGGCGCGGTGGCGGCGGGCACGGTGCTCGGCGGACCGATCGGCGATCGCTTCGGCAGAAAGTGGGTGATCTGGGGATCGATCTTCGGCGTCGTGCCGTTCACGCTCGCGCTGCCGTACGCGAACCTGTTCTGGACGCCGATCCTCACGGTGATGATCGGCCTCATCCTCGCCTCCGCCTTCTCCGCCATCGTCGTCTACGCGCAGGAACTGGTGCCTGGCCGCGTCGGGCTGATCTCGGGCGTGTTCTTCGGCTTCGCGTTCGGCATGGGCGGGCTCGGCGCCGCGGTGCTCGGCGCCCTCGCCGATCGGCAGGGGATCGAGTACGTGTATCGCCTGTGCGCGTTCCTCCCGCTGCTCGGCGTCCTCGCGGCGCTGCTTCCGGATATCGAGCGCGAGTAGGTGCTGGTTGCCGGATGCTAGTTCGGCTAGCCGATCCCTGTCCCTAAGCGCATCCGAGCCCTAGCACCACTAGCAACTAGCAACCGACAGGCGCCAGCGTACGCTACAATGGCGCGGGATGCGGTACCGATTCGGCACGTTCGAATTCGACGACCGCACCGGCCTGCTGACGCGCGGCGATCGGCCGATTGCGCTCGAGCCCCAGCCGGCGCGCGCGCTCGGCCTGCTGCTCTCGCACGCCGGGGAGCTCGTGCCGCGCGACGATCTGCGCGCGCGCCTGTGGGGCGACGATACCCACGTCGATTTCGACCGCGGGCTCGCCTACTGCATCGGCCAGCTGCGGGCCGCGCTCGGCGACACCGCGGAAAACCCGCGCTTCGTGCAGACACTGCCGCGCCGCGGCTTCAAGTTCATCGCGCCGGTCGAAGCGATTGGCAAGGAACACCCGGCCACCGAAGCCCGGGAGACCTCTCCAACGCGAGACGGCGTCAGCGGAAGAGGTCGCGACAGATGGCGCCCCGCGCCGGCAGACGCGGTGGGCGGCGCCGGCTGCCGCGCTCGTCCTCCTCGTCATCCTGGGCGGGGCCAGTTGGATGACGTCGCGGAACAGCGCGGCGCCGGCATCGGCCCGGCCGATCGTCGCCGTCGCGGTGTTCGAGAACGAAACTGGCGACGCCGCGTACGAGCGCCCGATGGCGGCGCTGTCGGACACGATCGTCGAGCGGCTGACGGCGCTCGGTGCGGACCGGATCGGCATCAACGGCAACGCCAGCATCCTGCGCCGGCCGCGCGACGCGCGCGACACCAAAGCCGTGGCGAAGGAAACCGGCGCGGCCTACATCGTCGCCGGCCTGCTCCAGACCAGGGAGGGCCAGCTGTCGCTGCTGATGCACATGATCCGGCTCGACGATGGGACGCACGTGTGGGTGCGGCGGATTGCCCGGCCGATGGGCGATCGCCTGGAGACGCTCGACGGCGAGGTCGCCAGCCAGATCGAAGCCGCGGTCCGCGAAATCGTTCTGAAAGGGAACTCCGCGCGCACGTCCTCGACATCCTGACCCGCGTTCGTAACTCACACGATCGCGCGATGCTTATTGCCTGACCTGTTCCTCGGTAGCAATTCGCCGCCGGCGCTCGTATCTCTTTCGCATGATGCACACACGCCGTCGCTTCATCCGTATCGTTCCGGCGCTGGGCGCGTTCGCCGTGCCGGCGCTCTCATCACCCATGTTGACCGCCGCCGGCGCGCTCGGGCAGTCGCCCGCGCCAGGCGAACCCGTCTGGCCGTCGCCCGAACCCGCGCGCGGGGCCCCGGTGGACGACTCGTTCCCGTCGCAGCACGTGGCCCTCGCCCGGGAGATCGTCGGCGTCTCGCACGGCAACCTCGCGCGCGTGCGCGAGCTGGTGCAGCAGCACCCGGCGCTGGCGAAGGCGTCGTTCGACTGGGGCTACGGCGACTGGGAGACCGCGCTCGGCGCCGCCGCGCACACCGGCCGGCGCGAGATCGCGGAGCTCCTCATCGAGAACGGCGCGCCGCCGACGCTCTTCTCCGCAGCGATGCTCGGCCAGCTCGACCTGGTGAAGGCATTCCTCGCCACGATGCCCGGCGGCCAGCAGATGCGCGGACCGCATAGCATCTCGCTGCTGACTCACGCGCGTCTCGGCGGGCCGCAGGCCGCCTCGGTGCTCAAATACCTGGAGTCGCTCGGCGACGCCGATCTGCCGTTGAAAGACGAGCCGCTCACCGATCAGGATCGCGCGCAGCTCGACGGGCGCTACACCTTCGGCGACCGCCCGCGCGACAGCTTCAAGGTGGCGACGACGCCGAAGCAGGTGGCGATCGAGCGCGTCGGCGCGACGCCGCGGAACTGCATGCACCTCGGCGACCTCGCGTTCCACCCCGTGGGCGCGCCGCAGGTGCGGATCCGCTTCGAGCGCGAGGCCGGCAAAATCAGCGCGCTGACCATCCTGGACCCCGATCTGATCGTCCGCGCGCGCAAAGTCGGCTGACGTCTGCCCGGATGTCGTGTCCGCCTTTCAGCCTGCGCTCCCGCGATGTAGTGTCCGCCTTCAGCCGGACTGCGCGAAGCGCGTCTGCTGGCAGCCGGACCGACGATGAGGGCCGTGGGCCATAATCGTTGCGCCGATGGCCCTCTTCGTTTCGTCGTTCCTGGTCCTGTTCCTCGAAACCGCGCTGATCCGCTGGATGCCGGCGTACGTCCGGCTGCTGGCGTACTTTTCCAATTTCATCCTGCTCGCGAGCTTTCTCGGGATCGGCATCGGCTGCCTGCTGGCGGCGCGCCGGCGCAACCTCTTCGTGTGGTTTCCCCTGATCCAGTTCGCGCTCGATGCTGGCGGTCGATCGGCTGCGGCTCGAGGTCGCGCTGCCGTCCACCTCCACCATCTATTTCTCGAGCGGCACGACGGAGCCGGTCGTGCCGGTCGAAAGCACGCTGCTGCTGCCGCTGCTCTTCGCGGCGGTGGCGGCGCTCTTCGTCACCGTCGCCCAGCGGATGGGGCGCGAGCTGAGCGCACGCCCGCCGCTGCGGGCCTACGCGATCAACCTCGTTGGCAGCCTTGCCGGCGTCGGCGCGTTCGCGCTCGTGTCGTGGCTCGAGTTGCCGCCGCTCGTCTGGTTCGGCCTCGCCGCGGCCGCGGCGGTGCCGTTTCTGGTCGAGGGACGGCGGCTCGTCGCCGTCGCCAACATCGCGCTGCTGGTCGCATCGCTGGCGATCGTCTACCGCATGCAGGGCGGCAGCCTGTGGTCGCCCTACTACCGCATCACCGTCTTCCAGGACAACGCCGACACCGTCGTCGAGGTGAATCACATCTTCCACCAGTCGATGGCGCCGGTGACGCACAAGGAATACTTCTACCAGTGGCCCTACACCGTGTTCGGCGACTCGCTCGACGAGGTGCTGATCCTCGGCGCCGGCAGCGGCACCGACGTCGCCGCGGCGCTCCGGCACGGGGCCAAGCACGTCACCGCGGTTGACATCGATCCGGTGATCCTGCGCCTCGGCGCGGAACGCCATCCCGACCGGCCGTACAGCGATCCGCGCGTCACCGTCGTGTGCGACGACGCGCGGCATTTCCTGCGGACGACGACGAAGAAGTACGACCTGGTGGTGTTTGCGCTGATCGATTCGCTGACCGTGCAATCGAGCTTCTCCGGCGTCCGGCTCGAGAGCTACATGTTCACGAAGGAATCGTTCGAGGCGGTGCGCGATCACTTGTCGCCCGGCGGCGTGATGGTGCTCTACAACTACTTCCGCGAAAAGTGGCTGGTCGATCGGCTCGCCAACACCGCGGCCGAGGTGTTCGGCCGCGATCCGCTCGGCCACGTGCACCAGGATCGCGCCTACCTCGCGGTGATGCTGGCCGGGCCGCGCGTCGCCGCACTGCAGACGCCGCCGCCGCTGCCGACCGACGTCAACGCGTACGGACAGCCGCACCAGCCAAGCCCGGCGCATGCGCTCGTGCGCGATCCCAGCGTGGCGCCAGCGACCGATGACTGGCCGTTTCTCTACATGCGCGAGCCGGCGCTGCCGCGGCACTACCTTGTCGCCCTCGCGCTGGTGCTCACCCTCTCGGCACTGGCGGTGTGGCTGGCAACGCGAACCAGCCCAACTGCCCTACCCGCCTCACCCGCCCAGCCCGTCTCCCGGTGGTCGTGGCATTTCTTCGCGCTCGGCGCGGGCTTCATGCTGCTCGAGACGAAGTCGATCGTGCAGTTCGCGCTGCTGTGGGGCTCGACCTGGTCGTCGGCGTCGCTGGCGATCGCGTCGGTGCTGGTGATGGCGCTCGCGAGCGCGTTGATTGCCAGCCGCGTCGAGATCCGCCGGCGGTCGATCATCGCGGTCGCGCTGCTGGCACTGCTGGCGCTGAACTACTTCGTCCCCGTCGGGCGGGTGACCTTCGAGAGCCGGGTCGCGGAATCGCTCTTCTACGGGCTGCTCGTCTTCAGCCCGGTCTTCTGCGCCGGGCTGCTCTTCAGCAGCAGCTTCAAGCGCTCGTCGTCGGCCGCGACTGATTTCGGCGCCAATCTGCTCGGCGCGATCGTCGGCGGCGTGGGCGAGTACTTGTCGCTTCTGGCTGGCTATCAATTCCTGCTGGTGCTCGTCGCGCTGTGCTATGTCGCGGCGATCGCGACGAGCGGCGACATTGCGGATCGCGGATTGCGGATTGCGGATTGATTGCGGATTGCGGATTGCGGATTGCGGATTGCGGATTGCGGATTGAGGATTGAGGCTCATCGGCTGCCTCCTCTTGCCGTATTGATCGATGCGACGACGATCCGTACGATCTGGTCGGCTTCGTCTATCAACTCTGCTGCGGCTGCGGCGGTGACAGTTTCGGTTGAGACGAGCAACTCCAGCCAGAGGAGCGTCTCGTCCGCTTCTTCCTCAACGGTCGTCATCTTCGAGATGAAGTCAGCTTTCGACTTCGCGCGGCAGGACGCACGGTAGTTCGCGGCGACACCGTTGCCGCTCCTGATCATCTGGCGCGCGATTTCCACCGAGGCGACGTCGAGCGGGAGCTTCCTCGCGAACTTTACGATGTCTTCGCGATGCCTTTGTACGTTTCTTCATCTGCGCTGCGTCATCCTGCCCTGAGGGGGCAACTTACAGGCCACGCGACTTGCTCGAGATCGCCCGTAATTGCGCTACGAGCCCGGCGAAAGGTTGAAGATTTTGCCACTCCGCACGCGCGAGAAATCGCATAATCTGCGAGCATGAGATTCTTGCCACCCGAGCGGCGATATGCGCCGTGGCGTTCTCAATCCTCCAATCCCCAATCGAATCCGCAATCCGCAGTCCGCCCGAGCATCCGCAATCCGCAATCCGCAATGGCAGCGTCCGAATGGCGCTCTCTGTTCGACGGCGCCTCGCTGAAGGATTGGCGCGGCTACAAGACGGACAAAGTGCCTGACGGCTGGCGGGCCGAGAACGGGACGCTGACCAAGGACAAGCCGGTCGCCGACATCGTCACCAGGGATCAGTTCGGCGACTTCGAGCTCGAGCTCGAGTGGAAGATCGGCGAGGCGGGCAACGCGGGGATCTTTTATCGCGGCACCGAGGAGTACGACCACATCTACTGGAGCGCGCCGGAGTACCAGTTGCTCGACGACATCAAGGGCGCCGACAACAAGTCGCGGCTGACGTCGGCGGGCGCGGCGTACGCCATCCTGCCGTCCCCTGCCGGCCACCTGAAGCCGGTCGGCGAGTGGAACCGCGCGCGCATCGTCGTCAAGGGCAACCATGTCGAGCACTGGCTCAACGGCGTCAAGCTGCTCGAATACGAATTCGGCAGCGCCGACTGGACCGCCAAGGTCCAAGCCAGCAAGTTCAAGGACTGGCCGAACTACGGCAAGTCCAAACGCGGCTACATCGCGCTGCAGGGCGATCACGAAGGCTCGCTCGCATTCCGCAACATCAGAATCCGCGAGCTGAAATAACCCAGCACAGCTCGCAACCTGACGCACTGGCGACTCAGCAGCACCAGCACCAGTCAGCGGGAGACCACGAATGGCGCGCATCTCGAGACGGCGGTTCGTCACGCAAGTCGCTGCGACATCGGCCGGCTTTGCGATCGTTCCGCGGCACGTCCTCGGGCACGGCTTCACCGCGCCGAGCGATCTGCTGAACGTCGCGGCCGTCGGCGTCGGCGGCATGGGACGCACCAACCTCGTCAACCTCGCGTCCGAGAACGTCGTCGCGATCTGCGACGTCGACTGGGATTACGCCGACAAGGGGTTCGCCGGACTGGACAACGAGATTGCGGGGCAGCAGGAGCGGCTCGACCCGTCCGACCGACCGGCCGACGCATCAACGCACAGGGGAAGCCCGAGCCGCCGCTGACGCCAACCGAACGGCAGCGCGCGACCGAGCAGATCGCGCGCACCCGCGTCCTCAAGGAGAAGCTGCCGCGTGCCGCACGCTTCCAGGACTACCGGCAGATGCTCGACCGCCAGAAGGACATCGACGCCGTCGTCATCGCCACGCCCGATCACATGCACGCGCCGATCGCGCTCGCGGCGATGGATCTCGGCAAGCACGTCTACGTGCAGAAGCCGCTGACCTGGTCGGTCGGCGAAGCGCGGCAGCTGGCGAGGAAGGCGAAGGGCTCGCGCGTCGCGACGCAGATGGGCAACCAGGGTCACTCGTGGGACGATGCGCGCACCGCGGTCGAATACGTGATGGCGGGCGCGATCGGCGAGGTCCGCGAGGTGCACGTCTGGACCAACCGTCCGCTCGGCTACTGGCCGCAGGGGATTCCGCGTCCCGAAGTCCGCACGCCGCCTCCCGCCGGTTTCCGCTGGAACGGACCCGGCCTCGACGCGCGGCTCGCGACCGCGATGGCGGGCAACTATCCGAAGCCCGAGGGGCTGGCGTGGGATCTGTTTCTCGGCCCGGCGCCGTACGTCGACTACCACCCGGTCTATCACCCGTTCAACTGGCGCGGCTGGGTCGACTGGGGCTGCGGCGCGCTCGGCGATATGGGCGCGCACCTGATGGACCACTCGATGTGGGCGCTCGATCTCGGCTACCCGACAACGATCGAGACCGTCGCCACGCCGTTCAACGGCGTCTGCTTCCCCAACGCGACGATGACGATGTACGACTTCCCGGCGCGCGACGGCAAGCCGCCGGTGAAGATGACGTGGTACGACGGCGGCCTGCTGCCGCCGCGGCCGGCGGAGCTCCCGGAGTCGGAAATCCTGAGCGCCGATGGGCGGCGCGATCCTCGTCGGCAGCAAGGGCAAGTTGATGCACGAAACCTACGGCAGCAACCCCCGCCTGCTGCCGGCGTCGCTGCACGAGTCCTACGGCAAGCCGAAGCAGAAGCTGCCGCGGATTCCCGACGAGAGCCACGAGATGAACTGGGTGGACGCGGCGAAGGGAAAGACGACCGCCTCCTGCCCGATCGAGTACGCGGCGAAGCTCACCGAGGTGATGCTGCTCGGCCTGGTGGCGCTGCGCGCCGGGCGGAAGATCGAATACGACGCCGCCAACATGCGCATCACCAACGTGCCGGCGGCGAATCAGTATCTCGAACGCGAACCTCGAGCGGGTTGGTCTTACTGATTGCGGATTGCGGATTGCGGATTGCGGATTGCGATGCAGCTCGTAGTGTCCGCCTTTAGGCGGACCGTCGTCGTCGGCGCCGTGCTCGGCGCGTTGTCGATCGTGCCGGCCGCCGGTCAGCGCTCGCCGGAGGATGCGGCGCGGATGCTCGCGGGCACGATCGACATCCACGTCCACTCCGATCCCGACAACGTCCCGCGCTCGGTCGACGGGCTCGAAGCGGCCACGCTCGCGCGCGCGAAGCGGATGCGCGGCATCGTCCTCAAGAACCACTACGATCCCACCGCCGGCCTCGCCTATCTCGCGCGCAAGGCGGCGCCCGGCCTCGAGGTGTTCGGCGGCATCGACCTCAATCTTTCCGTCGGCGGGATGAACGCGGCCGCGGTCGAGCACATGACGCAGGTCGCCGGCGGCTGGGGCCGCATCGTCTGGATGTCCACGTTCGACGCCGAGAACCAGGTGCGCTTCTCGAAGCAGCAGCGTGCGTTCGTCAGCGTGTCGCGCAACGGCCAGCTGCTGCCGGAGACGAAAGCCGTCGTGGCGATGATCGCGCGGCACAAGCTGGTGCTCGCGACCGGCCACGTGTCGCCGCAGGAGGGACTGCTGCTCGTCCGCGAGGCTCGCCAGCAGGGCGCGCAGCACGTTGTCGTCACCCACGCGATGAACGAGCCGGTGCTGATGACGATCGCGCAGATGCAGGAAGCGGCGCGCGACGGCGCCTTCATCGAGTTCGTCGGCGGCTCGCTGGCGACGCCCGACGCCGGCGCGCGCATGGATCGCTTCGCCGACGCGATTCGCAAGATCGGCGTCCAGTCGTGCGTGCTGTCGTCGGATCTCGGCCAGAAGGCGAACGCGCTGCCGGCCGACGGTTACGCCGCGTTCCTGCTCGCGATGCGCGACCGCGGGTTCAGCGAGCAGGACGTCGCGCGGATGTCGAAACAGAACCCTGCGCGTCTGCTCGGCCTGCCGATTCAATGACGGGCCGAGACTGCGGCAGCGCGCGGGCCGGTAAGGCAGGTCGGGGCGAGGTCGGGGGCTCTGAGGTCACGTCGTCGTGCCCTACTTGCCCACGAGCATCAGCCGTAGAATTCGCGCTTGATCCGCTCGTTCGGGACGCCGAGCGTCTTCAGATCGGCGAGCACGGTTTCGAGGAACCGCGGCTGCGGCACGGTGCCCGCTTCCTTCGCTGCCGCGATGTCGAACTTCGAGATGCCGGGGCCGCAGACGTAGACGTAGCACCCATCAGGCTCGGCAATCATCTCGCGCAGCAGCGGCAGGCCGATGCGGCCCTTCCGCACATTCGGTCCGAACGCCGCCGGATTCTCCTCGCGCGTCAGGCTGTGGGTGATCGCCAGGCGGCCGGGGTTCGCGACCGCGAGCTTTTCGAGATCGTCGCGGAAGATGACGTCCGCCCACATCTTGTTCGAGTAGACGAGCGTGTGCCGGATTCCCGGATGGTGCGCGAGCGCGAACTTGATCATCGAGAAATTCGGCACGCTGCCCGATCCGGCGCAGACGTGGACGATGTGATCGGTCTTCGAGCTGATGTCGTCCGGCAGCGTGTACGGCCCGGTGAAGCCGGTGACGACGAGCCGCATCCCGCGCGTCGTCCGCTTGGTCAGCAGCGGCGAGAGCAGCGGCGGATACTTCGTCGAGCCGGAGATGTAGCGCTCTTCCTTGACCGTCACCGCCAGGTATCGTTCGTGCGGCGCCGAGCACATCGAGTAGGCGCGCGGCGGCTCGCGCTTCCCCTTCAGGTCTTCGAGAAAGGCGGTGAACCGCTCGAGCGCCTCGAACTGGTGCGGATCGATGGTGAGGAAATGGCCGGCGCTGTACTCGAGGCGATCGTTGCCGGTGAACAGCACCAGCGTCGTCGTATCCGGCGCTTCAACAACGACGTCGGCGACCATCACTTCGAGCTGCTTGATGCGCTTCGGCGCGTCCGTAGCTCGGCCTCGGTCGGGCCCCTCAGGCGCGACGTCGAGGCAGTTCGGTCACACGCGCGCGACCTCCGTCTCGCGATCTTCGGCCTCACCGGCGCGGAAGAACAGCGCGAACAGCACCAGCACGATCGCCGCACCCGCCGCCGGCACCAGCCAGATGCGGTGCCAGTCGTGGCCGCCGCTGCCGATGCGGTAGGCGTCGACGACGCGGCCGGAGACCCAGCGAGCCGATGAACATGCCGACGCCGAGCGTGACGAAGGCGATGAAGCCCTGCGCCGCCGCGCGCAGGTCGGGCGGCGCCTTGCTGTCGACGTAGATCTGGCCGGTGACGAAGAAGAAGTCGTAGCAGATGCCGTGCAGCAGGATGCCGGCGTAGAGCATCCACACCAGCGTCCGCGTTGTTGCCGTAGGCGAACAACGCGTAGCGCGCCGTCCACGCCGCCATGCCGACCAGCAGCATCCACTTCACGCCGAGCCGGCGGAAGAACCACGGCATCACCAGCATGAAGAAGATCTCGGACATCTGGCCGAGCGTCATCTTGCCGGCCGCGTTGCTGACGTTGAGCTCGTTCAGGAACAGGTTCGCGAACGCGTAGTAGAACTGCAGCGGGATGCAGACCAGGAACGAACCGAGCACGAACATCGCGAACGATCGCTCGCCGAGCAGCTTCAGCGCGTCGAGCCCGAGGATGTCGCGACCAGGTCGCGCGCTTGGCTGCCGCCTGCTCGCAGCGGCGGCGTGTGCGGCAGCGCGAGGCAGAACAGGCCGAGGAGCACGCGAGGCGCCGCCGGCGATGCGCAGCGGCATCGCCGGTCGCCTCGAGCCCCAGCGTGCCGATGGCCAGGCCCGGCGACGATCCAGCCGATCGTGCCGAGCACGCGAATCGGCGGAAACTCGCGCGCCGGGATCGCTCATCTGCCGGAACGAGAGCGAGTTGCTCAGCGCCAGCGTCGGCATGTAGCACAGCGTGTAGACGAGGATGCACGCCGTAGAACGCGCCGAAGGTGGTCTGCGTCGAGGCGAAGAACAGCACGACGCCGCCGACGACGTGCAGCGCGGCGAGGATGCGCTCGGTGGCGAAGAAGCGATCGGCGACCATGCCGACGAAGAACGGCGAGATCATCGCCGCCAGCGCCGTCGTGCCGCACGCGAGGCCGATCTGCTCGCCGGAGAAATGCAGCGTCTCGCCCGAGCCAGGTGCCCATCGTCACGTACCAGGCGCCCCAGACGAAGTACTGCAGGAACATCATCGCCGAGAGCTTCGCGCGCGTCGTTGCGGTCCATGGTTCATTCCGGCATCTGTCCCCGTACCGCTGTCGTCGGTCCTACGTCCACCAGGCGTCGACGGCGGCTCGGTCAGGATCACCCGCGACAGCAGATCGACCGCCGCGCGCAGCCCTTCGTCGACCGACGCCAGCGCGTCCTCGTGCTCGATGCTCATCACGTAGTCGTAGCCGGCGAGCCGCAGCGCGCTGACGATGCGCTTCCACTCGAGCTCGTCGTGGCCCCAGCCGACGCTGCGGAACAGCCACGACCGCTCGGCCATCCGGCGGTAGGTCTTGGTGTCGATGCACGCCGTTGACCGCGACGTTCTGCGGATCGAGCGCGACGTCCTTGGCGTGGACGTGGAAGATCGAGTCGCCGAGCGCGCGGATCGCCGCCGGCACGTCGACGCCCTGCCAGAAGAAATGGCTCGGATCGAAGTTGACGCCGAGGTTCGGCCCCGCCGCGCGCGCGCAGCCTGCAGCGCGCTGTCGACGTTGTAGACGAGGAAGCCCGGGATGCGCCTCGAGCGCGACCTTGACGCCGTGGTCGGCGGCGAAGTGCGCCGCGTCGCTCCAGTACGGAATCGCCTTCTTCTCCCACTGCCAGTCGAGCACGTCGAGAAACTCCGGCGGCCAGGGCGTGGTCACCCAGTTCGGATGCTTCGCGTCGTCGGAGTCGCCCGGGCAGCCGGAGAAGGTGACGACGACCGGCACTTCCAGCTGCTCGGCGAGCCGGACCGTCTTGCGGAAGCACGTCGTCGTACGTCGCTCGCGGTCGCGCGATCGGGATGCAGCGGGTTGCCGTGGCACGACAGCGCGCTGATCGTCAGCCCGGCGTCGGCGATCATCTTGCGGTAGTCGGCCGCGCACGCTCTTGTTGTCGAGCAGCGCGTCGACATCGAGGTGATCGTGCCCGGGCCAGCCGCCGGTGCCGAGCTCGATCGCCTGCACCTTCCCGAGCGCCTGCACCTTCGCGAGCATCGTCTTCGACGTCGAGCTTGCCGAACACCGGCGTGAACAGACCAAGTTTCATCGGCGTCTCCCGACCAGCTCGGTCACGCGTGCACCGCTGCGTCCAGACGCCGCCCTGCGCGATGGCTCTCGAGGATCGGCGTCGACGACGCACGCGCGAATGATACCCGTCTTCGAAGGTGGCGAATGCCGGCGGACGCGGCGCCGGCCGGCCGCCGTGCCGGCGGCGATGACGCCGTAGATGTCGCGCATGACGTTGAAGAACGCGTCCGGCCCAGCCTTCCTGGTGCCCGCCGGGCAGGTGCGCGTAGCGCGCGCGCCACCGGCGCCGAGCAGCGACGGATCCTTCGGCAGCATCGCGTTCGGCCGCGTCGCGGCGGCCGATCCACAGCTCGTTCTGCCGCTCCTGCAGCCAGCGCAGCGACGCCGCGCCGGCCGTTCACCTCGAACCACAGCCCGTTCTTGTGGCCGGCGCACACCTGCCCGACCGAGACGCGAGCCCTTGGCGCCGCCGTCGAACCGCACGAGGATCGTCGCCAGGTCTTCGCTGGTGATCGTGACCGGCTCGCGCGCGTCGTCGCCGCTGCGTCGCGAACGCCTCGGTCGACGGCGGCCGGCTTCAGCCGCGTGTCGATCACCGTCGTCGAGATCGGCGAGCACCTCGACGATCCGCCGGCCGGCGACGTGCTGCACCAGGTCGCACCAGTGCGATCCGATGTCGCCGACCGCCGAGCTCGCGCCGCCCTTGTCCGGCTCGAGGCGCCACGAGAAGTCGGTCGGCTCGAGCAGCCAGTCCTGCAGGTAGGCGCCGTGGACGAAGTGCACCGCGCCGAGCTCGCCGCCGGCGATCATCTCGCGCGCCTGCTGCACCAGCGGGTTGCCGCGATAGTTGAACGTCACGGCGTGGACGACGCCCGCCTCGCTGCGCCGCGTCGAGCAGCCGGCGCGCGTCGGCGGCGGTCGTCGCCAGCGGCTTGTCCGAGACGACGTGCTTCCCGCTGCGCGAGCGCGGCGAGGATCACCGGGACGTGCAGGTAGTTCGGCGTGGTGTTGTGCACGACGTGGACGTCGGGATCGGCGACCAGCGCCTCGTAGCTGCCGTACGCCTTCGGCACGCCGAGCGCGTCGGCCTTGCGCCGCGCCGAGGCCTCGGTGCTCGCCGCGATCGCGACGACGTCGACGAAGCCGAGCCGGCGCACCGCGTCGATGTGATGGGCGCCGACGAAGCCCGGGCCGACCAGGCCCATGCCGATCGCGTATCGGTCGCGTCATCACGCGAGCGCCTGTTTCGCGTACGCGACGCACTTCTTCACTTCTTCGACCGGCGTGCCCGTGCCCGCGATACTCGTACTCGATGTCGGCGGGAATCGGCCACCGCTCCTGCTTCAGCAGCTGCAGCACCTCGCGGATCGGCGTGTCGCCCTGGCCCCACGGCACGTTGTCGCCCTGGTTCTTCTTGCGGTCCTTCAGGTGCAGGTTCGTGATGTTCGCGTGGTGCTCGCGGATATAGGCGACCGGGTCGTAGTTCGCCGCCGTGAAGTGGCCGATGTCGAGGTTGACCTTGAAGTACTGCGACATCTTCAGCGCCGCGGCGAAGCTTTCCGGCGTCGCGAACTCGTTCGGATCGCTGATGTTCGAGTGGCCGTGCAGGCCGACCACGATCTTGTGCTTGTCGGCAAGCGGCGCGATCCGCTTCGCGACGTCGAGCGTCGTCGACGTCGTCATCACGTCGGTGCCGAGCGCCCTGCGCGATCTCGAAGCCGCGATCGATCTCGGCGTCGGTGAAGCTCGTCGTTGATGTTGTAGCAGTAGGCGTAGATCGTGATGCCGGCGGCGTCGAACTTCTTCCGCACGCGCCGTGAAATGATCGAGCGGCGTCTCGAGCCGCCACTTGCGCAGGTCCTCGCGCGCCTTGACCGCTTCGGGCGAGGGCGGCGCGCCCCGCGCGCCGCGCGCCCGGCGGCGAACTGCCGGCTCGAGCTGCGGCGCGAACAGCTCGCACTCGCTGACGCCGCTGTCCTTCATCGCCTTGATCACCACGTCGACGGCGTCGGGCGCGCCGGCCGGGCGCGGCAGGTCGCGGAAGCTGTAGGTCTGCACGCCGAGGCGCACGCCGTTGACCGATCGATCGACGACGCAGGCGCCGGCCTTCAGACCGTCCGGCAGCGGACCAGCCATCGCGAGCTTCCGAATTCGCGTCGTGTCAGCATGACGCTCCGGTCGTTCCAGGCCTGAAGCCGTGCCTACACTGATCCACGGTCCGGCTGAAGCCGGACACTACGACGAGCACGTCGAACGTCGGACCTCGAACGGTCCGACGAACGACAGAACGTCGCCATCTACTGGTACAGCGCGAACGCGTACAGCGTGTCGCCGGCCGCGACGAGAATGTGCTGGCGTCCGTCGACCATGTAGGTCTCCGGCGCGTTCGTCACCTGGCCGATCTGCGAGTGCCAGAGCGGCTTGCCGTTCGCCGGATCGAACGCGATGAAGTTGCCCGACACGTCGCCGCCGAACAGCAGCCTGCCGGCCGTCGTCAGCAGCCCCGGCGCGCCGCGCGCTGCCGCCGGCCGTGCGGAACTTGTGCTTCCACACCGTCTTGCCGGTCTTGTAGTCGATGGCGCTGATGTAGCTGCCCATCGTGCCGACGCTGACTTCGTCCTTGCCGCCGAGCCCCATCGCGCCGCGCGGATCGGTTTCGGTCAGGTAGTACATCGCGTAGGTTTCCGCGCGTCGGCACGTAGAGCAGGCCGGTGTCGGGGCTGTACGCCGGCGGCGGCCAGTTGGTCGCGCCGCCGTTCGCGGCCGAGACCAGCGCGCCGGCGATGTGATGATCCTTCGCGGGATCGCGCACCGGCTGCCCCTTCGCGTTCAGCGCCGGCTTCGCCCAGTTCACCGTGTCGGAGAACGTGCTGGTCACCATGTGCTCGCCGGTGCGGCGATCGAGCGTGAAGTAGTAGCCGTTGCGGCTCGCCGTCAGCACCATCTTGCGCGGGCCGCCGCCGCGGAAGTCGCCGTCGACCAGCACCGGCGTCTGCGCCGAGTCCCAGTCGTGCGTGTCGTGCGGCGACGTCTGGTAGTACCACTCCATCTTGCCGGTGTCGACGTTCACCGCCACGATCGCGCAGGTGAAGAGGTTGTCCAGCCCTTCGCCGCGCGGCTGCGACGTGTACGCCGGCGTCGGGTTGCCGGTGCCGAAGATGTAGAGCTGCGATTCGGGATCGTAGACGCCGGGCAGCCACGGATGGCCGCCGCCGTGCCGCGCGGCATCGAGGCTCTTCCACGTCTCGAGCCCGGGATCGCCCGGCTTCATCGGCACGGTGTAGAAGCGCCACTGCTCGTCGCCGGTTTCCGGATCGAACGACATCAGGTACCCGGGCGAGTCGAGATCGTTGCCGGTGCCGACGATGATGTGGTTGCCGACGGTCATCGGCGCCGACGTCAGGAAGTACTGCTGGCTGAACGGCGCGATCTCCTTGTGCCAGCGCTCCTTGCCCGTCCGCGCGTCGAGCGAGATGAAGTAGTCGTCCGGGCGTGACGAAGTAGAGGTAGTTGCCCCACATCGCCACGCCGCGGTTGCCGATGTGCGTGCCGCCTTTCGTCTTCCAGAAGTAGTGCCAGATCTCGCGGCCGTCGTGCGCGTCGAGCGCCCAGACGTTGTCGGGCGCGGTCACGTAGAGCACGCCGTTGACCGACAGCATCGCGCCCTTGATCTGCGTCTGCGCCGCCGACGGTGACGTCGCCGCTGCCTTCGCCGCCGATGATGGTCGGCGGTGCGCCCGGGCCCGTGCCGCTGCCGGTCGGTCCGCCGGTGAGCGTCGCGGTAAAGGCCAGCGACAGGTGCTTCACGTTCGACTGGTTGACCTGCGTCAGCGCGCTGTAGCGCCGGCCGGTGTAGTCGCCCGAATACGACGGCCACGAGTCGCCGAGCGGCTTGAGCAGCTCCGCCGGATCGAGGCCGCCCTGCGGCGCTCTGCGCGGCGACGCACGCACGACCGCCAGCACACGACGCCCAGCGTAGCGCAGGCCTTGAGGCCAGCGACGGCACGAGCCGCGTAGCGCTGAAGGCTTTAGCCGATGCGTCCGTTGCTTCATTTCAGTGTCACCAGGAACGCCGTGACGTTATGGATGTCCGCGTCGGTATACATCCGCAGCAGATCGCGGTGCGGCTGCAGCGGATCGTGAACCTCGACCTTCGGCGTGTCGCCGCTGGTGCGGAACGATCGGCGGGTGCCGTCCGGCTGCGTCAGCGCCACCGCGAAATCGTCGATGCGATCGAGCCGGCCGGTCGACCTTCTCGCCCGACGGCAGCGTCACCGTGACGGTCGTCGGCGGCACTTCGCACCGGCGGCGGTGCCGCCGCGGCCGCCGCCGCTGCCGGGCATCAGCCAGGTCTGCTGCAGCAGCCGCGGATCCGCGATCTTCGTCGCCAGGCCGCGCAGATCGCCGGTCGTCGAATGGCACGACGCGCACTTCGCGTTGAAGAACGCCTCGCCGGCCTTGGCGTCGCCGACGACGATGCTCGGCGGCTTGATGCGCGACTCGTCGTAGCCGGCGGCGCGGAAGGTGTGCACGAACGCGGCGACGTCGGTCGATCTGCGCGTCGGTGAACGTGAACTTCGGCATGCCCGGCCGCCCGGCCGCGGAGCACCGGCGCCATCAGCTCGCCGTGCTGATCGGCGAGGACGAGCGCGGATCGCAGCAGGCTCGGCCCGCCGTCGCCGCCGCGCGTGTCGGCGCCGTGGCAGAACTGGCAGTTGACGCCGTAGAGCGCCTTGCCGCGCTCGATCGCCGCCGGATCGCCGGGCGGGCGCGTCGGATAGTCCATGCGCCGCTGCGGTGCCGGCGTCGTTGGCGCCGGCGCCGGCGGCTGCGCGGCGGCACCGAGCGTCACGACGATCAACGCAGAAATCGCAGAGCACGCGGAAACAATACGAGTTCTCTGGTTGACTCCGCGAGCCCTGCGTTCGACAACGTGGCGCACAGTCACATGCATCAGCCTAACCCTGGCACCGCTGACGCGGTGCCCTACGAAGACTACTTCGGAATCGCGAACGCGACATAGATCCCGCCCGACTCCGGCGGTGTGTTCGGCCGCGACCGCCCGCCGCCGGCCGGAACGACGATGAACTGACGGCCGCCGGCTTCGTAGGTGGACGGCGTCGCGTTGCCCGAAAGCGGCAGCGCCGTCTCCCACAGCAGCGCGCCGGTCGCCTTGTCGAAGGCACGGAATTTCCTGTCGAAGTTCGTCGCGGCGATGAAGACCAGCCCGCCGGCGGTCACGACCGGCCCGCCGTAGTTCTCGCTGCCCGTGTTCTTCATCCCCTGCGCGGCGAGCTCGGGATATTCGCCGAGCGGCACCTTCCACGCGTACTCGCCGGTGTTGAGGTCGATGGCGTTGAGCGTTCCCCACGGCGGCGCGATCGCAGGATAGCCGTCGGGATCGAGAAACTTCCGGTAGCCGGTGAAGCGGTACTTCAGCGTGATCGCCGCGGTATCGTGCCCGGCACGCTCGTCGACGCCGGTCCGCAGGAACGTCGTCAATGCCGTGAGCGCCTCCTGCGACAGGACCGGGAAGCCGGGCATGCGTCCCGCGCCTTCGCGGATCACCGTGCGCAGCTGATCAATCGTCCGCTTCTCGCCGATGCCGACAAGCGACGGGATCTGCGGCGGCGACGCCGTCAGATCGTCGCGATGGCAGGACGCGCAGTGGTTGAGATAGATCTGCCGGCCGCCGCCGGCCGCGTCGTTCGTCGCCAGGCCGCCGGTCCACGCCATCTCGTTGGCGTTGACGTAGAGCAGCGCCGCTGTCCGGATCGAACGCCGACCCGCCCCACTCCGCGCCGCCGTCGAAGCCGGGAAAGACGACCGTCTGCGAGCCGACGCTGAGCGGCACGAACTGCCCCTCGCTGCGGAACGAGCGGAACTCCTCGAGCGCCGCCTTGCGCGCGTCCGGCGTCCGCGTCGTCAGCATCGCCTCGGTCAGGACCTGCCGCGAGAACGGCGCCGGACTGCGCCGGCAGCGGCTGCGTCGCCGCGGCCTTTTCGCCGTCGACCGTGCTCTCGAACGCCTTGCGCTCCTCGATCGGGAACAGCGGCGTCCCGCTCGCGCGATCGAACAGGAACACGTAGCCGTGCTTGGTCGTCTGCGCGACGGCGTCGACGCGCCGGCCGTCGCGCGTCACCGTCACCAGGCTCGGCGGCGACGGAAAATCGCGATCCCAGATGTCGTGGTGCACCGCCTGGAAATGCCAGACGCGCCGGCCGGTCGCCGCGTCGAGCGCGACCAGCGAATTGGCGAAGAGGTTGTCGCCGTGCCGGTTGGCGCCGTAGAAATCGGCCGACGCGGATCCGGTCGGCACGTAGACGATGCCGCGCGCCTCGTCGATCGCCATGCCCAGCCCAGTTGTTGACGCCGCCGGTGTAGGTCCACGCGTCCTTCGGCCAGGTGTCGTAGCCAAACTCGCCTGGCCGCGGGATGGTGTGGAACGTCCAGCGCAGCTCGCCCGTGCGCGCGTCGTAGGCGCGGATGTCTCCGGGCGATGCCGGCAGCCCTTCGCTCACCCGCCCGCCGACGATCACCAGATCCTTGTAGACGACGCCCGGCGTGGTCAGCAGGACCGATTGCGTCGCCGGATCGCGGCCGAGCTCTTCGCGGAGATCGACGCGGCCGTCCTTGCCGAACGACGCGATCGGCTTTCCGGTGCGCGCGTCGAGCGCGTACATGAAGGTTCCCTGCCCGCAGAAGATCCGCGCCTCGCCGCCGCTCGACCAGTACATGACGCCGCGGTTCGGCCCGCGCCCCTCGATGCCCGAATCGAACTTCCAGCGCAGGGTGCCGGTCGCGGCGTCGAGCGCCACGACCTTGTGCTTCGGCGTCGTCGTGTAGAGCACGCCGTCGACGACGATCGGATTGGTCTGGAGGCCGCCGGTCTCGCCCGAGTCGAACGTCCATGCGATCTGGAGACGGCTGACGTTCGACCGGTTGATCTCCTTGAGGCCGGAGTAACGGATTTGCTCGGGGCCGCCGCCATACGCCGGCCAGCTGGTGTAGCTGCGCTGTCCGGCGACCGCGGCGGGGAGCGAGATCACGAGCAGCGTCGCGAGCACCGATCCCCGCCATGGAGATTTGAACAGGAGGTCAGGAGAACAGGAGGTAATCATTCGCTTTTGCGCGCAGTTTGAGTCCTGACCTCCAGCAAACATCTCCCGTTCTGTGTAGCGCAGGCCTTCAGGGCTGCTAGCGGCGGCAGGCAGCCCTGAAGGGCTGCGCTAGTGTTCACGGGCATTCCCCGCATGTAATCGGTTGCAGACCTTAGCAGAACCGGACCAGCCAGGCAAGAGTCGGTCACGGTATGATGGCGCCGCCGTGGCCAACATCTACGAAGTCGCCAAACGCGCCGGCGTCTCCACCGCGACCGTCTCGCGCGTCCTCAGCCAGCCCAGCGTCGTCTCGCCCGACACCCGGCGCAAGGTGCTGCAGGCGGTCGAGTTGCTCGACTACGCGCCGAACTCGGCCGCGAAGAACCTGCGGACGCTGCGCACCGGCAAGCTGCTGGTCACGGTCCCGGACATCTCGAATCCGTTCTTCTCGCTCATCCTCCAGGGCATCGAGAGACGCCGCCCAGCGCGACGGCTACGCCGTGCTGCTCGGCGACACGCAGCACGACGAGGAGCGCGAGGATCGCTACGCGCTGATGCTGAAGCGCAAGGAAGCCGACGGCCTGATCGTCCTCGGCCATCGCCTGCCGAAGGAAGCGGCGGCGCTCGTCCGCTCGATGGCGCCGCGCTGCGCGCCGGTCGTCAACGGCTGCGAGTTCAGCCCGCACCTCGGCATCCCCAGCGTCCACATCGACAACGCCAAGGCCGCCGCCGAAGCGATGGACCACCTCTACCGCCTCGGCCACCGGCGCATCGGCATCATCACCGGCCCGCTGGTCAGCCCGCTCAGCCGCGATCGCCTGCGCGGCGCGACCGCGCGCGCGAAGCAGCAGCGCGCCGAGCGCGACTTCGTCGTGATGAACGGCGACTTCTCGATCGAGTCGGGCGCCGCCGCGCGCCGAGCGGCTGCTCGGGCGGCGGGAGCCGCCGACCGCGATCTTCTGCTTCAACGACGAGATGGCGATGGGCGCGATCGAGACCGCGCGAGCGCCGCGGGCTGCGCGTCCCGCTCGACCTGTCGATCGTCGGCTTCGACGACATCCGCTTCGCGCGGTGCATCGATCCGCCGCTGACCACGATCGCGCAGCCGATGCGCGCGATCGGCGAAGGGACCGTCCGGCTGCTGCTGGAGATCCTGAACGGGAACGAAGACACCGTGCCCGAGTCGGTGACGCTGCCGCATACGTTGACGATTCGCTCGAGCACCGCGCCTCCGGGCGCGGGCGCTCGCTGAGGGACACGCCGATGCAAGTCATCCGTCAGCCGAAAACCTACGACGTCTGCATCGTCGGCTCCGGCGCCGGCGGCGGCATGGCCGCGAAGGTCCTGTGCGATGCCGGCGCCGACGTCGTCATGCTCGAAGCCGGCGGGATGTGGGACACCGAGAAAGACTCGAAGATGTCGGCGTGGCCGTACGACTCGCCGCGGCGCGGCGCGGCGACGCCGGACAAGCCGTTCGGCGAGTTCGACGGCTGCATCGGCGGCTGGGACATCGAGGGCGAGCCGTACACGCAGGCGGCGGGCTCGCGCTTCGACTGGTTCCGCGGCCGCATGCTCGGCGGCCGCACCAACCACTGGGGGCGCATCTCGCTGCGCATGGGCCCGGACGATTTCAGGCGCCGCAGCCTCGACGGCCTCGGCGACGACTGGCCGATCACCTACGACGACATCAAGCCGTACTACGACAAGCTCGATCGCCTGGTCGGCATCTTCGGCTCGATGGAGAACATCCCGAACGAGCCCGACGGCGTGTTTCAGCCGCCGCCGAAGCCGCGCTGCTACGAGCTGCTGATCAAGCAGGCGGCCGACAAGCTGAACATCACCTGCATCCCCAACCGCCTGTCGATCCTGACGCAAGCCGCTGAACGGACGGCCGGCGTGCCACTACTGCGGCCAGTGCGGCCGCGGCTGCTCGACGCACTCGAACTTCTCGTCGCCGTCGGTGCTGCTGCCGCCGGCGCTCGCGACCGGCAAGCTGCGCATCATCACCAACGCGATGGCGCGCGAAGTGCTGACCGACGACAGCGGCCTGGCGACCGGCGTCTCGTACGTGAACCGCACCGATCGCCGCGACTACGCCGTGCGCGCGCGCATCGTCGTGCTCGCGGCGAGCGCGTGCGAGACGGCGCGGCTGCTGCTCAACTCGAAATCGGGCCGCTTTCCCGACGGCCTCGCCAACTCGAGCGGCGTGGTCGGCCGCTACCTCACCGATTCCACCGGCCTCGGCGTGTCAGGGCACATCCCGAAGATGGAGCACGGCGTGCCGCACAACGAAGACGGCGCCGGCGGCGCGCATCTCTACATGCCGTGGTGGCTGGACAACAAGAAGCTCGATTTTCCGCGCGGCTATCACATCGAGCTCGGCGGCGGACGACGCGGTCGGCGCCCGGCTTCGGCTTCATGGGCGGCATCCAGCGCTTCAACGGCGTCGGCGGCTACGGCAAGTCGCTCAAGGACGACTACCGCCGCTTCTACGGCGCGACGGTGAACTTCGCCGGCCGCGGCGAGATGATCCCGAACGACGACACCTACTGCGAGATCGATCCCAGCGTCGTCGACACCTACGGCATCCCGGTGCTGCGGTTCCACGCCAGGTTCTCGGAGCACGAGATCAACCAGGCGAAGCACATGCAGGAGACCTTCCGCGAGATCATCCACGAGATGGGCGGCACGCCGCTGACGCCGATGCCGTCGCGCGAGGCGCTCTACGGCCTCGAGCCGGTCGGCCGGATCATCCACGAAGTCGGCACGACGCGGATGGGCAACGACCCGCAGACGTCGGTGCTCAACGCCAACTGCCAGGCGCACGACGTGAAGAACCTGTTCGTCGCCGACGGCGGCCCGTTCGTCGTCAACGCCCACAAGAACTGCACCTGGACGATCCTCGCGCTGGCGATGCGCACCTCCGAGCACATCGCGCAGCAGCGCAATCAAGGAACGCTCTGATGGCTCCCATCTCCCGACGCGCCGCGCTCCGCATCGTCACCTCGGCGCCGGTTGCCGCGGCGCTGGTCTGGACGCCGGCCGAGGCGCAGCAGGCGCACGAGCACGCCGCCGCGGCGCGCGCGCAGGCGGCGAAGCGGGCGGCGCCGTTCAAGCCGAAGTTCTTCACCGCGCACGAGTACGCGACGGTCGGCGTGCTCGTCGACCTGATCATCCCGCGCGACGAGCGCTCGGGCAGCGCCACCGAGGCGGGCGTGCCGCAGTTCATGGACTTCATGATGATCGACCAGCCGCAGCGGCAGATCGCGATGCGCGGCGGCCTCGCGCTCATCGATCGGCTGTCGGCGGATCGTTTCGGCAAGCGCTTCGTCGCCCTCACCGACGCGCAGCGCCGCAGCGTCCTCGACGAGATCGCCTACACGACGAACCCCGACCCGGGCCTGAGCCACGCCGTCGCGTTCTTCAGCAGCTTCCGGGACCTGACCGCCAGCGGATTCTGGTCGACGAAGATGGGCGATTCAGGATCTGCAGTACAAGGGGAACACGTTCGTCGCGGAGTGGGAAGGGTGTCCTGACGCCGCGCTGAAGAAGTTGGGCGTCAGCTACTGAACGCAGAGGCCGCTGAGACCGCAGAGAAAAGAAAGGAAGTACCTTTGATTTCTCTGCGTGCTCTGCGATCTCTGCGTTCAATCGTCGTCGGTCTACGGGCACGCCGCCGCGATCATCTTCACCGACTTCGCGCCGAGGAACCGCATCCCATCCATATCGCCCCGCATCTCGGACTTGGAGTGCGTTTCCTTGTCGTCGCCGTTCTCGACCTTGGTCTTGGTCTTCGTCTCGACCTTCATCTTGCCGTCGCCCTTGTCCGTAACCTTGCCTTCGATCGTCACGCGGTGGCCGACGTGCTTCGAGAAGTCGTCGTCGCCTGACGCGAGCATGTAGTTGTGCATTTCGCCTTTTTTGTCGGCGACGTGGGTCAGCATGTAGCCAGTGCCGCTGGCGTTCGGCTCGATACAGCCGGTGACGGTGACGTCCTGCCCTTCCTTCACCGTGACCTTCGACTTCGATTCCGTCTGCGCGCCGAGCACGACTGAGCCGGCCAGCGCGAGCGCGGATGCAATTCCGATGAGCTTCATGAAATTCCTCCGCCGCTCATCCAATGCCACGTCCGTGCCACCTGCCACGACGATCGAACGCAGAGCTCGCGGAGCACGCAGAGAACTTTCGTTTTCTTGCTGAGCTCGCCATGCGTGGCGTGAATCCTACCTCTGCGGCTCGCGGTCTCGCGTTCGATCGTCGTCTGGGCAGCTACTTCCAGATGCCGAGCTGCTTCCGCAACGAGACGATCTGACCGATGTGGTAGGAGTTGTGCGCCGCGACGAGGAGGATCTCGCGCAGGTAGGTCTGGCCTGTCCCGTGGGGGATTTCAGCGGTGAGATCGATCCGCGGGTTCTTCGCGAGCTGCTGCAGCTTCTTGCGGTCCTTGCGGATCTCGGCGATCGACGTGCTCCACGCCGCCGCGTTGCGCGGCGCGGACGACTTCGGCCAGTAGTCGTCCGGCCACTTCTTCGCTTTGTATTTCGCGGTGATCGCAGAACTCGAGGATGTCGGCCTGCGCGATCCGGATGTGCTCGACCAGCTGCCATGCCGAATGCTCCCAGCCGTTCGGCACCACGCCGCGCATCGACGGCGGAATCCCCTTCACCGCCCTGTCGAACGGGACGTGAGCCTCTTCCCAGTCGAGGAGCTTCACCAGCTGCGCGCGCAGCGCCTTGTCCGTCATAGCGGCATCCTCAAACCACGAAGACCACGAAGAGCACGAAGCTCACGAAGAAGAACATTCTATTAGATCTGGTTTTCTTCGTGGCCTTCGTGCTCTTCGTGGCCTTACGTCGGTCTCACAGCACTCGAATGAGATCAGACCGCGTGATGATGAACGTCTTGTCGGTCTTGAAGTCGCGCACCAGCACCGCCGGGCTCTGCGGCGTGATCATCGTCGACAGCAGCTCCACCGGCGTCGACACGTCGACGAACGGAAACGCCGGCTGCATGATCGTCTCGACCGGCTGCGCCTTCACGCCGGCGTTGCGCACGAGCTCGTCGTAGAGGTGCGTCTCGTTCAGCGATCCGACCAGGCGGTTGTCGCGGGTGATCGAGATCTGCGAGAAGTCGTGCTCGCTCATCAGGCGCACCGCGTGTTCGACCGGCTCGTTCGATTCGAGCGAGCACAGCTCGCCGGACAGCCGCATCGCCACCAGATCGCGGGCGGCCATGCCGGTCTTCTCGATGAACCCCTTCTCGCGCATCCACTCGTCGTTGAACATCTTGCCGAGATAGCGCGACCCGTGGTCGTGGAAGATCACGACGATGACGTCGTCGTCTTTGAACTGATCGCGCAGCTGCAGCAGGCCGGCCATCGCCGAGCCGGCGGAGTTGCCGGCGAAGATGCCCTCCTCGCGCGCGATCCGCCGCGTCATGATCGCCGCGTCCTTGTCGGTGACCTTCTCGAAGTGGTCGATGACCTCGAAATCGACGTTCTTCGGCAGGAAATCCTCGCCGATCCCTTCGGTGATGTAGGGATAGATCTCGTGCTTGTCGAAGACGCCGGTTTCCTTGTACTTCTTGAACACCGACCCGTAGGTGTCGATGCCCCACACCTTGATCTTCGGGTTGCGCTCCTTGAGGTAGCGGCCGACGCCGGAAATCGTCCCGCCGGTGCCGACGCCGACCACCAGCTGCGTGACCGTGCCGTCGGTCTGCTCCCAGATCTCGGGACCGGTCTGCTCGTAGTGCGCCTGCGAGTTCGACAGGTTGTCGTACTGGTTCGCCTTCCACGAGTTCGGCACCTCGCGCTCGAGCCGCGACGACACCGAGTAGTACGAGCGCGGATCCTCCGGGTCGACGTTGGTCGGACAGACGATCACCTCGGCGCCGAACGCCTTCAGCGCGTCGACTTTCTCCTTCGACTGCTTGTCGGTGGTGGTGAAGATGCAGCTTGTAGCCCTTGACGACGGCGGCGATGGCGAGGCCCATGCCGGTGTTGCCGGAGGTGCCTTCGATGATCGTGCCGCCGGGCTTGAGCAGGCCCGCGCGCTCGGCGTCCTCGATCATCTTGATCGCCATCCGGTCCTTGATCGAGTTGCCGGGATTGAAGGTCTCGATCTTGGCGAGCACCGTGCCCTTGACGATCGCCCTTGGTGAGGCGGTTGATGCGGACCATCGGCGTCTCGCCGATGGCGTCGAGGATGTCGGCGCAGATCTTCTTCACGAATCAAGTCTATACTGCTCGCCCGATGCCGCAGCTCATCGCCGCGCCCGCCGTCGTCGCCGCCGCGGGCACCAAGCCGAAGAAGATTGAAGAGTTCGCCGGGCGCGTGAATTCCGGTCACGCGCAGGTGAGCGTTGCGCGGATGACGTCGCCCTCCGGCTGGCAGGAGCCGGGCCAGCGCCCCGAGTTCGAGGAGATCACGGTCGTGCTGCGCGGGATGGTCCGCGTCGAGCACGAAGGCGGCGCGATGGAGGTGCGGGCCGGCCAGGCCGTCGTCACCGCGCCGGGCGAGTGGGTGCGCTACAGCACGCCGGACCCCGAAGGCGCCGAGTACATCGCGGTGTGCCTGCCGGCGTTCTCGCCGACGACGGTGCACCGCGACGAACTCGAATCGGCATAATCGGGTAATCGGGTAACTTAATCGGTAATCGATCGGAGCTATTGACTGTCAATCGGCCAATCCAATTACCCGATTTCCGCGGTTACCCGATTCCGTCCGTCCGTCACCGTCCGCCGGCGACGTCGATGAACGTGCCGGTCGAGTACGACGCTTCGTCGGACGCCAGCCAGAGGATCGCGCGCGCGACTTCGATCGCGTGGCCGCCGCGCTGCATCGGCAGCGTCGGGCCGACACGATCGACGCGGCCCGGCTCGCCGCCGTCGGCGTGGATGTCGGTATAGATGATGCCGGCGCGGACGCCGTTGACGCGGATCCCCTCGCCCGCGACCTCGCGCGCCAGCCCGATCGTCAGCGCGTCGAGCGCCGCCTTCGACGCGGCGTAGTCGACGTACTCGCCCGGCGCGCCAAGCTGCGCCGCCCGCGACGACACGTTGACGATCGCCCCGCCGGCGCCGCCGTGCGCGGTCGACATCCGCCGCACCGCCTCGCGCGCGCAGAGGAACGCGCCCCTGACGTTGGTCGCGAAGATCCGATCGAGCCGCGCGGCGTCGATGTGCTCGACGCGCGACTGCCGCTCGAGGATGCCGGCGTTGTTGATGAGCACGCGGATCGGGCCGAGCTCCGCGGTGACGGTTTCGAACAGCCGGACGACCTCCGGTTCGGACGCGACGTCGGCGCCGACCGCGATCGCGGCGCCGCCGCCGGCCGTGATCGCCGCCGACCACTTCGTCGGCGGCCGCGCGATTCTGCCGGTAGTTGACGCAGACCGTGTAGCCGCGCTCGGCGGCGAGGCGCGCGGTCGCGGCGCCGATGCCGCGGCTGCCGCCGGTGACGAGGAGAACGCCGCTCACACGCCGGCGTCGGGCGGCCGGACGCGGCTGGCGTAGGGGATGATGTTCTGCCACTCGCTCGCATCCGAGCGGGCGACGACCGCGACCACCGGCTCGGTGTCGCTGGCGTTGAACACCTCGTGCGGCACGCCGGGCTCGATGAAGATGAAGTCGCCGGCGGTGTTCTCCACCACCTGCGTCAACCCCTCGCCGTACTCGTGGCGGACGCGCCCCGCCAGGATGTAGAGCATCACCTCGAAGCCGACGTGGATGTGCGCGTAGGCGACGCCGCCGGGCGGAATCGTCGCGACGTTCATCGACAGCTGCTTCGAGCCGACGTTCTTCTCCGACAGGCCGACCTGATAGTGGATGCCGTTCCAGTCGCGGCAGTTCTCGCCGCGGCGGACGACGAAGATGCCGTCGTGTCCTTCGACCGGTGCTTTCAGATCCATGGCTTCGTTGGGTTATCTTTGTCGCAAGGATGATGGATGCCGGCTAAAAAGTCGAGCGGCACGGATTCTAACCGCGCGCCCGCGGAAACGGCGTGCGAGGCCGCGGAGACGCCGGCCACCACGCCCGCCAGCACGGCGTCCAAAGCGCCCGCGACCACTGCGCCAAATACCGCCTCGTCCACGCCAGGCAGCGCACCCGCCAGTGCGCCAGCCGGCGCACCGGCCCGCGCGCCGCGCGGTGCGCCCGCCGGCACGCCGCGCGCCGCACCGCCCGGCCCGACGCGTACCACCGAGACGTTTCTCGGCCATGCGCAGGCGGTGCTGATCGTGTGCAAGTGCGCCAACACCATCCCGGCCAACCTCGCGCGGACGCTCTCCGAACTCGGCGTCAACGGCATCCCGTTTCAGCAGGCGGTCCGCACGGCGGTCATGCCGCCGGTTACGCCCTCGGCGCCGCCGACGTCCCGGGCGCACCCGGCACGCGCCTGGTGCAGATCGTCACGATCATCCAGAACGCGCGGAGAAGCGCCTGACCCTTCGACTTCGCTCAGGGCAAACCCTTCGACTTCGCTCAGGGCAAACCCTTCGACTTCGCTCAGGGCAAGCCCTTCGACTACCCTCAGCGGTTCGCACGCTCGCCGCCTGCGCGCTGTGGCTCGCGCTGTCGCAAACGGCGCTCGCGGCCGTGCCGGTGATGGTGCAGGGCAGCGTCGAGCCCAACGATCGGCGCATCGTCTACATCACCTTCGACGCACCGCTGCCGGCGGCCGCCGACGTGATGCGCGCGGCGTTCTGGGAGCTGGTCATCACCACCGCCGACGGTGCGGCGCGGGTGTCCGCTGACGGCGTCGCGATCAAGACGTGCAGCATGCTGGTCGCGCTGCACGGATTCCTCAACCGCTGCCCCGACGGCGAGTCGATCGTCGAGGTCGCGCTGCAGCTGGCGCGGCCGGTCCCCGATCCGGTCCGACAAGTGGACGTGCTGTACATCGGACCGTCGGGCACCGCGACGGTCACCTTGAGCGGCGAGTTCGATCTCGCGCTCGGACGGGAGCCCGGTGAGCCGGTTGGGCCGGCGAACATCGACGAGGCCGACATCTACTTTGACGGCAAGTACACGCGCGTTGTCGACGAAGGCGCGGCATTCGACATCGACACGTACGCCGGCTACATGCGCGCGATCAAGCCCGATTCGCCGGGCTACTGGGGACGCGCCGGCGTCTATGGCCAGATGCGCGCGCGAGATTCGTCGAATGCCGATCCCGATTCGCTGCTGCTCTATGGCGTCTACCAGCGGGTGCTGGGCACGGGGCAGTTCTACGGGCCGCTGCAGTCGCCGATCCTCAACCTGCGCGCGCCCGGCTTCGAGATCGAGCGCAGCGGCGGCCAGCGCAACTTCATCATCAGCCCGGTCGTATCCGTGCCGCTGCGGCTCTCGCGCGGCGCGCTCGGACCGATTCAACCGGGATTCGTCTATCCGCAGATGACGGTGTTTGCCGGCGCGGAGATCGTCAAGCCGTTCGCGAGCGACAGCGACACGGAAACCGGCTGGCGATCGCGGGCGCTGTTCGGCGCGACGGTCGCGGCGGGGATCGCGCCCGAGCAGCCGTGGCTGCAATCGCTCGAGGTGAAGGCGGCCTATCAGCTGCGCCTGCTGTCGTCGCCGGAGATCTTCAAGGACCCGCGCGGCAGCGGCGAGTTCGAGTACGGCAGCCAGGCGCGCCACCGCACCGAGGTGTCGATCACCTATTTCCCGGTGAAATGGACCGGCCTGTCGTTCGAGTACCAGTACGGCGGCGTGCCGCCGGTGTTCGTCATCAGCGGCCACACGTTCACCGCCGGCATCACCTTCACGCTCAAGCAGACCAGCTACGGCCGGCTCTCGCTCCTCACGCCGTGACACGCGCGGCGTGAGGGAATTAAGAATTAAGAATTTGGAATTAAGAATTCGTGAACGGTGCTGCCGGAGCGACGAAGAGATGCGCGAATTCTAAATTCTCAATTCTTAATTCTTAATTCGGATCAACGGGCGTCGGCCTTTCGAACCAGATTTCGATCTCGTAGCCGTCGGGATCGGTGGCGAACAGGTACGGCTCGCCCGGTACGAACTCGCCCTGCTCCTTGATCGCGCCGCCGGCGTCGACGACCGCACGTGCGGCAGCGTCGATGTCGTTCGGATCCTGCAGGCGGAACCCGAAATGCGCGACGCCGCCCGCTTTGCCGGCGAGCTTCGGGTTGGTTTCGAACACCAGCACGTCACGCGTCCCCGGCGTCTGCAACTGGACGAAGCCGTCCTGCCGGTAAACCTCGATCGCGCCGAGGACGCTCTGATAGAAACGCGACGCACGATCGATATCGCGAACCGCGACTGCGACGTGAGTCAGGCCGAAGGTCTTGACCATCGCTCGCTACGTCCCGGTATAGATGACGCGCCAGACCCGTCCCTTCGCGTCCTCGGCCACATAGAGCGATCCATCGGGGCCCATCGTCAGGCCCGCGGGGCGCGCCGCCGCATCGTTCGGGTTGGCGAGCGGCGTCTTGCCGGCAAAACCGTCGGCGAACGTCTCGCGCGCGCCCGGCTTGCCGCCCGCGAACGGGATGAAGCTGATGTTGTAGCCGCCCTGCGGCAGCGGCGCGCGGTTCCACGAGCCGTGGAATGCGACGAAGGCGCCGCCCTGGTACTGCTTCGGAAACTGGGTGCCGGTGTAGAAGAGCAGGTCGTTCGGCGCCCAGTGCCCCGGGAAGCCGACGGCCGGCGGCGTGAACGAAGCGCAGCGATCGGTCTTCTTGCCGTCGCCGCCATACTCGGGGTTCGTCACCAGCTTCTTTTCCGCGTTGCTGTAGAAGCAGTACGGCCAGCCGAAGTTCGATCCGTCGGTGGCGCGAACCAGATATTCCGCCGGCCATTCCGCGTTGTGCTCGGCGGTGAACTGGCCCGGCCACAACGTGTCGAGGCTGTCGCGGTTGTGCATCACGATCCAGAGCGCGCTGTCGTGCCATGCCAGCCCGATCATCTGGCGCAGGCCGGTGGCGAACCGCTTGCCGTCCGCGTGCTTCTGCCCCGGCTTGTTCTCGTCGAAGCGCCAGATGCCGCCGTGCAGCTCGAGCAGCGGACAGGGATCCTGCCCCGGCACCTTCGCGCGCCGATCGGGCTGCTGGCAGGCATTCGACGGTGCGCCGACATTCACGTAGAGCCCGCCGCGGCCGTCGAACGCAATCCCTTTCTCGGCGTGCGATCGCTGCTCGGGCAGGCCCTCGACGATGGTCTCCATCGCACCGGGCTTCAACGAGCCGGGCGTCATCTTCCAGCGGACCACCGAGTTCGTGGTGGCGAGATACAGGAACCCGTTGCGCAGCGCGATGCCGGTGCCGCCTTTGTCGCCGAACTGTTCGCGCACGTCGGCCTTGCCGTCGCCGTTGGTGTCGCGCAGGGCGACGACGCCGCCTCCGGCGTTGTTCTGGCTGCGAATCGAGACGAAGAGATCGCCGTTCGGCGCGACCGCGACATGGCGTGCCGCGCCGAGCGCATCGGCGACCACCACGGCGCAGAACCCCTGAGGCAGCGTGATGCCGCCGTTGCCCGCGTCGCAGGCCGGGACGGCCGCGCCCTTCGACTGCGCCCGGGGGAAGTTCGACGCGCCGGCGGCGAGCGTCAGCACCGCGGGAACAAAGAGAGCCAGACGTAGACGTTTCATACGCGTGATTGTACGCTCACGTGCATGGCTTACTACCATCCGCAACTCGTGCACTTTGCCATCGCGCTGCTGGTTGTCGGCGTCATCCTTCGGCTGATTTCGCTGGCCGGGCGGCCGGCCTTCGTGGCGCCGGCGGCATTCACGCTCCTGCTCGTCGGCACCATCGCGGCGACCCTGGCCGTGCAGTCCGGCGTCGCCGCGCACGGCCCGGTCGAGCGCGTGCCGGGCTCGCGCGACGCGGTCGTCGAGCACGAAGAATGGGGCATCCGGACGCGCAACGTCTTCTTCGCGGTGATCGCGATCGAAGCGGTCGCCTTCCTGCTGTGGCGCTCGCCGCGGCGGCGCATGGCGTTAATCGCGTCGGGGGTCGTGGGCCTCGCTGGCCTGTTCTGTCTCTACGAAGCGGGCGAGCACGGCGGCGAGCTGGTGTATGCGTACGCCGGCGGCGTGGGGATCCGCAGCGGCGATCCCGCGGACGTCGAGCGCCTGCTGCTCGCCGGCCTCTACAACGGCGCCCAGGCGGAGCGGAAGGCCGGGCGTGCACCGGAGGCGGCGAAGCTGATGGCGCTCGCGGGCGAACGGCATCCGAACAATGCGGAGGTGCAGCTCGCCGCCGCGGAGTCGCTGCTGCTCGATCGCAAGGACGCGCACGCGGCGCTCGACAAGCTGCGCGCGATCCAGCCGCCGCACGAAAACCGATCGCTGCGCATCCGCCACGGCCTCTTGACCGCCGACGCGCTCGAGGCGTCAGGGCAGAAAGACGGCGCCGCCGCGGTGGTGCAGGCGCTGCTCACCGAGTATCCCGACGTCGTGCGGCTGAAGCAGCGGCTGGAGACACTTAAGTAGCGTCCGGCTTTAGCCGGACCGGATGCGCTGAAATAGGACAGGGGTCGGACACCTGTCTGACCCCCTCGGCCGGGGGTGCCGGGGTCGGACACCCGTCCGACCCCCTCCGTCGGGTGCCCCGGGGTCGGACACCTGTCCGACCCCCCGTTAGCGGCAGCTGAAATTCGACGCGTCGTCGGGGTTGCCGCTGCCGTTGTAGACGGCGCGCTGCGGGTAGACGCACAGCGGGCGAGATCGCGTCACCGCACCGGCAGCCGTCCGCTTCTGCGCGACCAGGCTGTCCGGCGCCTTGCCCTTCTCGACCCACTCGTCAATCGCCGCCGCCCAGTCGACCGTATCGGGCCCCGGCCCGCCGGCGCAGTGCAGCACGCCCGGCATCATGAACATCCGGAAGTACTCGTCGGCCTTCGGGTCGCGCGCCTTCACCTGCTCGTAGTACTTCACGCTCGCCAGCGCGGTGAGCGCCGGATCCGACCAGCCGTGCCACAGCAGCAGCTTGCCGCCGCGCGCCTTGAAGGCGTCGAGGTTCGGATCGGTGGCGTTGAGGAAGGTCGCCGCCATCGCCGTGTCCTTCTTGAACGTCGAGAGGTCGTAGCGCGTGTAGTCGAACGACGGATCGTTGAAGACGAAGTACTTGAACATGTCGGTGCCGAAGCCGTAGCGCAGGCTCGGCACCTTGGCCGCCGACATCATCTGCGGGTTGACGCCGAGGATCCAGATCGACCAGCCGCCGGTTTCGCCTTCGCCGCCGACCGGCTGCGCCGGGTAAATGACCCCGTCCTGGTTCTTCGTCTCCGCATAAATTGTCTTGAGCAGCGTCTTCTGCGCATCGGTGATGCCGGTGAGCGATGCGACGTCGACCTTGCACGTGCGCGGATCGTCGATCAGCCCGTCCTTCACGCCGTCGAGGGCGTCGCACTTCTCCACCACCTGCGCCTCGACAGCTTTCAGCGTCGCGTTCGGGATCGGCTCGGTGATGTTGCGCGGATCGGGAAAGGCGGCGCGGATGTCCTTGAGGAACTGGGCGCCGATCGACGTGAAGTCGTAGGCCGGCGCGCCGGCGACGATGCCGTCGAAGTCGTCGGGGAAGCGCTGCGCTTCCATCAGCGCCTGCCGTCCGCCGTTCGAGCAGCCGGAGAAATAGGATCGCGACGCCGCGGCGCCGTAGTAGCTGCGGATGATTGCCTTGGCGACTTCCGCGGTGCGATGGACGCCGAGATAACCGAAGTTCACCTGTCGCTCGAGGTTGTTGAGCGCCCAGCTCGCGTCGGTGACCGACGACGCCTGATGTCCGGTGTCCGTGCCAACCGTCGCGTAGCCCGCATTCACCACGGCGCGGGCCTGGTTGTCGATGTTGAAGACGAACCCGCCGCCGCCGCCCATCACGAACTTGCGGTTCCAGCCGTCGGGCATCAGCAGCGAGAACTTGATCTCCTTGCCGATCACGCCGTTGACGCGGCAGTGCGGCACGCGCACCTGTCCGGTGGTGGCGGCGGGGACCGGCGCAGCTTCCGTGATCTTCACGTCAGGCAGCTGCAAGGTGGTGAGGTTGGAGCACTCGGCGGGGTTCGCGGGTGCGGCGCCAGCCGCGGCGGCGCCAGGCGCGGGAACCGCGAGCGCGAGAGAAACAGCGATCACGCCGCCAGCCAGCAGTCGCACGATTTGCGTCTTCATGAGCCCGAATGATACGCCCGCCTGCGCGCAACGCAACGGTTGCCGAAGGCGAAGCGCAGGGTCATCGACCCCCAATTGTTGCAACCGGGTAGCCGGACACCCCGAAGGCCACTAAGAACACGAAGATCACGAAGAAAAGCCTTATTTCCCTTTCTCTTGAGAAAAAGCGTCTTCTTTCTTCGTGTGCTTCGTGTGCTTCGTGGTCTCCGGCTACCACTGGCGTGGCCAGTTCGATCACCCGCTCCGTTCGGACGGTCACTCCGCGCGGATCGCGTCCAGCGGGCTGATCGCGGACGCGCGCCTCGCCGGCAGCCAGCACGCGATGATCGCTGCAGCGCCGATCGCCGCGGCCGCGCCGGCGTAGCTGACCGCGTCGAGCGGCGACACCGCGAACAGCTGCGCTTCGAGGAACCGCGCCATCAGCGCCGCAAAGACGACGCCGCACGCGAGCCCGGCGGCGGCGAGCCGCACCCCCTCCCGCAGGACCAGCGTCGTCACCTGCACGGGCTGCGCGCCGAGCGCGAGGCGCACGCCGAACTCGTAGCGCCGCCGCGCCGTCGCATAGGCAATCACGCCGTAGACGCCGACGGTGGCGAGCGCGAGCGCCACCGCCGCGAACGACGCCGCGATGATCGTCGTGAACCGCTGCGCCGCGCGCGCGCCGGCGACGTAGGCGTCGAGCGGCCGGATATCGTAGACGGGCAGCGCCGGGTCGAGCCTCGCGACAAGCTGTCGCACCGGCGTCGACAGCGCCGCGGCATCGCCGCTGGTGCGCACGACATACGCCATCGGGTTGCGCAGCACCTGGCGTTCCGCGAAATACACCTGGTCGCCGAGATCCTCGAGCAGGCTGCGGTGGCGCAGGTGGCGCACGACGCCGACCACCGTCGCCCAGTAGACGGCGTGGCCGGTTGAAAACGGATCCGACGCGATGCGTTTGCCGATCGCGCTCTCACCCGGCCACGCCCGTCGCGCCAGCTGATCGTCGACGATCACCACCGGCTGCGTTCGCTGATCGTCATCCTCGGTGAAGAATCGTCCTTCGACCAATTGCGCGCCGACCGTCTCGAAGAAACCCGGCGTCACCGCGCGGTTGTCGGCCATCGGCGCAACCGAGTCGTCTTCGCCCGGTTGCCGGATATACGGACCGCCCCAGTTCGGCAGGTTGTCGTACGGCAGATGGCTGACGCTGCCGACCGCGATGACGCCTGGCAGCGCGGCCAGCTCCGCGTGCAGCCGGCGATCGAACTCGTTGACCCCTTGCGGCCTCGAGTAGCGTCCCGGCAGCGCGATCCGGAAGGTCAGACGATGATCGGATTGGAAGCCCGGGTCGACCCGCTGAAGCTCGATGAACGATCGCGTCATCAGCGCCGCGCCGACGACGAGCACGACGCTCAACGCGATCTGCAGCACGACCAGCGCCGATCTGGTTCGGTAATGGATCCCGCCGGCCGCACGCCGGCCGTCCTGCTGCAGCGCTTCGGTCAACGAGGCGCGGAACACTTCCGCTGCGGGCGCGAGCGAGAACAGCACGCCCCACAGGCCGGCGATCGCGGCGGTGAAGGCCAGCACCGGCCAATCGATTCGCGCCGTTCCCAGCCGCTCGAGGCTCGCCGGACGCAAGGCGAGGAGGAACTGCAGCCCCCATTGCCCGACGACGACGCCCGCGGCCGCGCCGAGCGTCGCGAGCATCAGCCCCTCGACCAGGCACTGCCGCACGAGCCTGCCGTTGCCCGCGCCGAGTGACATGCGCACGGCGGTCTCGCGCGTGCGGGTGGCCGCGCGCGCGACCAGCAGGCTGGCGACGTTGACGCACGCGATCAGCAGCAGGATCGCGACGCCGCCGAAGAGCGCCAGCAGCGCCGGCCGCATCAGCCGGATGCCGTCGGCGTGGAGGCCGACCGTGTTGTAGACGCGGCCGGCGGCGCCGTAGTCCGTGTACTCGCGCGCGATCTGCGACGCGATGCCGTTGATCTCACCACGCGCTTGCACCAGCGTGACGCCGTCGCGCATGCGCCCGACGACGCGCAGGTAGTGCTGTCCGCGCGGCCCTGAGGTGAGCGCGCCGGGATTCAGCAGCAGCCACGCCTGCAGATCGTCGGGGACGCTCGCGTCCGGCGGCATGAACAGCCGGAACCCTTCGGGCATCACGCCGACAACCGTCATCGGCTGCGTGTTGACCTGCACGCGCCGGCCGACAATCGCCGGGTCGCCGCCGAAGCGACGCTGCCACGTCGACCAGCTCAGGAGGATCGCGCGCGGCGGCGCCTGCGCCTGCTGCTCATCGTCGGCCGTGAAGGTGCGGCCGAGCGCGGCGCTGGCGCCGAGCACGTCGAAGAAGTTCGTGGTGACGAGCGCCACGCGCAGTTGTTCGGGATCGCCATCGCCCGTGAACGCCGCCGTTGTCGCCCAGATCGAGCCGAAGCCGGTGAAGAGCGTGCTCCGGTCGCGCAGGTCCTTCAGCTCCGGCCCCGACAGCGGCGCGCGCGGGTAGCCAGACGAAGTCATGTCGGCCCAGACGAACACCAGGCGCGACGAGTCGCGGAAGGGCAGCGGCGAAAGGAGCATCGCGCGGACGACGCTGAAGATCGCGGTGTTGGCGCCGATCCCGAGGGCGAGGGTCGCGATAGCGACCGCCGCGAACCCCGGGGACCGCCGCAGCCCGCGCCAGGCGAAGCGCAGATCGTTCATGCTTGCCTCCTCGGGATCAAATTCGCCGCACCCGCCTCATTCGTTGCAACCGGGTCGCCGATCGGCCGCGGGGTTGGACCCGTCTTGTGGGTCCGACCCCTATTAGCTGGTTGGTGCGGAGAGATCTCTTCAACCGGCCGGCTGATAAGGGGTCGGACCCACAAAGCGGGTCCAACCCCGCTTCGTGTTCGTGTGTTCTACGCCTCTTCGTGGTCTCCGGCTACCACTGACGTCGCAAGTTCGATCACCCTCTCAGGCGTCCACCCGCGCGCTCGCAGCTCTCGCACGCCGGTGTCGCCATCCGATTTGCTCAATTTCTGATCGGCCGATTTCATGATCAACGGGTGGTGCAGGAACTGCGGCGGCTCCTCGCGCCCGAGCAGGCGTGCGAGTTGAATCTGGCGTCCCGTGGAGGCCAGGAGATCGTCGCCGCGGACGACGAGGGTGACGCCCTGGACCAGATCGTCGACCGTCGCCGCGAACTGGTAGGTCCAGTTTCCCTCGCGGTCGCGCACCAGGACGTCGCCGCATTGCTCCGACGGGCGCTGCTCCTGAAGGCCGTGGCGCAGGTCGACGAAGCGTTCGACGGTCGGCGCGAGCCGCACCCGCAGCCCGAGGCCCGGCGCCTCGGGCAAGCCGCGGTCGGCGCAGGTGCCGGGATACCACAATTCGGCGTCGGCGGCGGCGGCCCTGAAGGGCCGCCCTACTGGATCCTCGTTCGTGGGGCGGCCCTTCAGGGCCGCCACGATCTCGGCCCGCGAACAGCCGCACGCATACACCAACCCCAGGCGCCGCAGCCGCTCCAGCGCCTCCTCATAAATCGCCCCACGCTCGCTCTGCCGCACCGGCCCCTCGTCGGCCTCGAACCCGAGCCACGCCAGATCGTCGAGAATCGCCGCTTCGTACTCGGCCCGACTCCGCTGGCGATCGTGATCCTCGATCCGCAACAGGACTCGCCCGCCGCGCGCCCGGGTCTCGCGCCAGACATAGACCGCGTTGACCACATGACCGAGGTGCAGGAAGCCAGTTGGCGCTGGCGCGAACCGCGATATGATGGCGCGCATTATGCGAAGGATGTCCCTTTTCTTGCTGATTGGCGCGATCGCGGCGGCCACCACGTCGGCGTTACTGGGGCAGCAAGCCACCGCCCCAGTGAAGGGCGCCGAGTGGCCGACCTACGGCGGCGATCTCGCCAGCACACGGTACTCGCCGCTCGACCAGATCACCAAAGAGAACTTCAACAAGCTCGAAGTCGCGTGGCGCTTCAAGACCGATGGGCTCGGCCCGCGCCCCGAGTTTCAGCTGCAGGCGACGCCGCTGATGGTGAACGGCGTCGTCTACTCCACCGCCGGCACGCGTCGCGCCGTCGTCGCGCTCGACGCCGGCACCGGCGAGATGCTGTGGATGTACAGCCTGAACGAGGGGAAGCGCGGCGAATCGGCGCCGCGCCAGCTCTCGGGACGCGGCCTCGCCTACTGGCCCGGCAGCGGCGGGCAGGGCGCGCGCATCGTCTACGTGACGCCCGGCTATCAGATGGTCGCGCTCGATGCCAAGACCGGCCACCCGGCTGCGGACTTCGGCAAGAACGGGATCGTCGATCTCAAAGCGGAGAACGACCAGCCGATCGATCCGATCACCGGCGAGGTCGGCCTGCATGCGACGCCGATCATCGCGAAGGACGTGATCGTCGTCGGCGCGGCGCACCTTCCCGGCGGCGCGCCCAAGAGCTTCATCCACGAGAAGGGCTTCATCCGCGGCTACGACGCGCGCACCGGCAAGCGGCTGTGGATCTTCCACACGATTCCGCTCGCCGGCGAGTTCGGCAACGACACCTGGGAAAAAGACTCGTGGTCGTACACCGGCAACGCCGGCGTCTGGGCGCAGATGACGATCGACGAAGAGAACAACCTGGTGTTCCTCCCGGTGGAGCTGCCGACCGGCGACTACTACGGCGGCCACCACCCGGGCAACAACCTCTTTGCCGAAAGCATCGTCGCGCTCGACCTGAAGACCGGCCAGCGCAAGTGGCACTACCAGATGGTGCACCACGGCATCTGGGACATGGACGTGCCGTGCGCGCCGATCCTGATGGACCTCACCGTCGACGGCCGCCAGATCAAGGCGATCGGACAGCCGACCAAGCAGGGATGGATCTACACCTTCGATCGCCTCACCGGCAAACCGGTGTGGCCGATCGAAGAGCGGCCGGTCGAGAAGGGCACCGTGCCGGGTGAGTGGTATGCGCCGACGCAGCCGTTTGTCACCAAGCCGCCGCCGTTCGACCGGCAGGGCGTTGCCATTGACGACCTCATCGACTTCACGCCGGAGCTGCGTGCCGAAGCCGTGAAGCTCGTCTCGCGCTACAAGATCGGTCCGATCTTCACGCCGCCGGTCGTCAGCAAGTGGGAAGGGCCGCTGGCGACGCTGATGCTGCCGAATGCGACCGGCGGCGCCAACTGGCAGGGCGGCGCGTTCGACCCGGAAACGAAGATGTTCTACATCTTCACCAACACGACGGTGACGCCGCTCGGCCTCGTGAAACCTGAGGCGGGACGATCGGACTTCGATTGGGTGCAGGGCACCGCGCGCGACCCGAATGCGACGCCGAGCCCGACCGCGACGACCACGGCGCCGAGTGCCGGCGCGGCGGCGGCAGGCGGCGGACGCAGCGGCGCGCCGGCGTTGACCGAGGCCGGCTCGCCGATTCCGCAACCTGCCGGCGGTCGCGGCGGCGGTGGCGGCCGCGGGGGCGGAGGCGGCGAAGGCGGCGGCGGTCTGACGATTCAAGGTCTGCCGTTGATCAAACCGCCGTACGGACGCATCACCGCGCTCGACATGAACAAAGGAACGCTGGCGTGGCAGATCGCGCACGGCGAGACGCCCGACAACATCAAGAACCACGCGGCGCTGAAAGGCGTGACCATCCCCCGCACCGGACGAACGGGACGCATCGGCGTGCTCGTCACGAAGAACCTGGTGATCGCGGGAGAGGGTGGTTTCTTTACGACTCCGAACGGACAGCGCGGTGCGATGCTGCGCGCGTACGATAAGGCAACTGGACAGGAGATCGGCGCGGTGTATATGCCGGCTCCACAGACGGGCTCGCCGATGACATACCTTTACAACGGCAAGCAACACATCGTCCTCGCGATCAGCGGGCCCGGCTATTCGGGTGAGCTGGTCGCATTCAAACTTCCGTAGTTTTTCGCGCTTTCCGCGGGGCGAACGCTCGTTCGCCCCGCTTTTACTTCTCCTCCGCCGCTCTCCTCTTACTACAATCGCGGAATTCGATTCGGTCTCCGCCACCAATCCCATTGCCAATTCAAGGAGATGTTGATGTCGAGAGGGAGAGTTCTGCGTTGTCTCATCGTTGCGCTCGTGTGCGTGATGGCGCCTGCCCTTGCCCACGCGCAGAGCGCGATCGGCGGCACGGTGAAGGACACATCCGGCGCGGTGCTGCCGGGAGTCACGGTCGAAGTCGCAAGCCCGGTGCTGATCGAAAAGTCCAAATCAGTCACGACCGACGGTGAAGGCAAGTACACGGTCGTCGATCTGCGGCCGGGCGTTTATGTCGTCACGTTCTCGCTGCAGGGTTTCGCGACCGTCAAGCGCGAGGGCCTCGAACTGCCGTCGAACTTCACCGCCACGGTCAACGCCGACCTGAAGGTCGGCGCGCTCGAGGAGTCGGTCACCGTGTCCGGCTCGTCGCCGGTGGTTGACGTGCAGACCAACCAGAAGACGCAGGTGCTGTCGCGCGACGTGCTCGACGCGGTGCCGAGCGCGAAAACGATTCAAAGCCTCGGCCAGCTGATTGTCGGCGTCACGCTCACCTCACCGGACGTCGGCGGCTCGCGCGCGATGCAGCAGGCCTACTTCGCGGTGCACGGCGTCGGCGCGGCGGGCGCGATCGTCACCGTCGACGGCCTGCTCACCAACGGCAACATGGCCGACGGCGCGGTGATGGCGTATCACAACGAGGCGATGATCCAGGAAGCCGTCTACCAGACCAGCGGCGGCACGGCGGAAACGATCACCGGCGGCCTGACGATGAACCTGGTGCCGAAGGACGGCGGCAACCGCTTCGCAGGGGCGATGAAGTACGCGAAGTCGCCGAAGCAGTGGCAGGGCGACAACCTCACCGACGACCTGCGGGCGCTCGGCGTCAGCGCGGTCGACAAGATCGACAACTTCTACGAGTTCAACATCGAGCAGGGCGGGCCGATCGTCAAGGACAAGCTGTGGTTCTTCGGCGCGTTCCGCCGCGCGCACTACGACAAGCCGATCGCCAACACGTTCAACGTCCCGGCGGGCGCCTCGGCGCCGGCGTTCTTCCAGCAGTGCCTGGTGTCGGCCAGCGGGTGCGAGCAGGGGATCTCGGACGAGAAGATGGACAACCCGGTCGTCCGGATGACGTGGCAGATGACACCGCGCAACAAGTTCGCAGCCTACATGGACCGCGCGCTGCGTTTTCGCGGCCACGCGATGGCCAGCCTCACCGACCCGAACACCGCGTCGGTGGTCTGGCACACGCCGACCTTCGCCACCGGCTCGGCGAAGTGGACCTCGACGGTCTCGCCGAAGCTGCTGCTCGAGACCGGCTTCTCGTTCAACCGCGAGCGCTACGACAACGTCTACCAGCCTGGCATCGATCAGCCGCGCAACTCGCCCGGGTGGTATCAGAACGCCCGTAAGAACGACACCAGCACACAGCTGCTGTGGAACGCGTCGAGCGCGCAGCTTGGCAATTATCCCGACAAGTACAACGTCTCGGCATCGGCCTCATATGTCACCGGCTCGCACAACATCAAAGTCGGCTTCCTCGACTCGTGGGGACCATATCCGCGCTGGAACACGGCGAACGCCGACCTGTACCAGACCTACACCAACGGCACGCCGTCGCAGGTGACGGTGCTGAACACGCCGATCCAGACCGGTGAGTACCTCGACGCGAACATGGGGCTCTACGCACAGGACTCGTGGCGCCTCAACCGCTTCACGATCAACGGCGGCCTGCGCTTCGACTACCTGAAGCAGCACGTGGTCGGCAAGCCGGCGCAGACCGGACGGTTCGCATCGTCGTTGCCCTACGACGACATCTACCTGCCGACGTGGACAGACTGGTCGCCGCGGACCTCGGTGGTCTACGACCTGTCGGGCAACGGCAAGACGGCGATCCGCGCCGGCTTCAACAAGTACATGACCGGGGCGACGACCGGGTTCGCGCAGATCTACAACCCGACGGCGCTGACCACGCAGAGTGCTGGCCTGGACCGACATCAACAGCGACGACATCGCGCAGGGCGAGCGCGGCTGCACCTACCGCACCGCCGGATGCGAGATCGACTTCAGCGGCCTGCCGTCCAATTTCGGCGTCCGCTCGCTGTCGACCTTCGCGGACGAACCTGAAGCGGCCCTATCAGCTGATGTACAACGCCGGCGTGTCGCACGAACTGCTGCCGGGCACGTCGGTCACCGCGGAGTGGTTCCACAGCAGCTTCAAGAACCTGATCGCGCGCAATAACGTCCTCCGGACCGCAGCCGACTACACGCTGATCAACGTCGTCAGCCCGATCGACAACAGCCTGATCCCGTTCTACAACGTCAGCGCCGCCAAGCAGAGCGCGGTGCAGAACGTCGACAGCAACGATCCGAACATGTCGCGTAGCTACAACGGCCTCGAGATCAACGTCAACGCGCGGCTGCCGCACGGCATCCGGATGTTCGGCGGCACGTCGACGGAGAAGACGGTGTCGAACAGCTGCAGCGCGGCGTCGACCGATCCGAACCTGCTGCTCTACTGCGACGGCTCGAAGAACGGCATTCCCTGGGTCACGGCCGGCAAGATCGCCGGCACCGTGCCGCTGCCGTGGTACGGCATCACCTTCAGCGGCTCGCTGCAGGCGCTGGCCGGCATCCCGATCGGGACCGCGCCGGTGCAGTACAGCGTCTTCACCGCCGGGTCGGGGTTCAACCAGCCAAACGGCCTCGGCAGCAACCTGTTGATCTCGCGCACGACCCGCTACCCCGCAAACTGCGCCGCGCCGTGCACGCCGAACGGCCTGATGATTCCGGGCCTCACGCCGGCGTCGATCAACCTCGGGCTGGTGGCGCCGGGCACCGAGTTCACGCCGCGCATCAACCAGGTCGACTTCGGTCTGAGCAAGACGATCAGAACGCGACAACGTGTCGTTGACGCCGAAGCTCGATCTGTTCAACGCGCTCAACTCCGACGACTACACCGCGGTGGCGTCGTTCCAGTACAACGCGGCGACCTACCTGCAGCCGTCGGTCGTGCTGCAGGGACGCATCGTGCGCGTCGGCGTCGACGTGAAGTGGTAGGGCGGCCCTTCAGGGGCCGCCATGCCTGATCCCTGATAGAGGCGCCTGTGTAACCGCAGAGACCGCGAAGACCGCAGAGATTTCTTTTCTTTTGAAAAGAAGCTCTGCGCGCTCTGCGTGCTCCGCGGTTATGCAGGCGCCGCTATCGAGCACACCGAACCGCACGCACGCGCCGGACGTCAAAGCACCCTATGACGATCCGGCGCGTGCTTCTTTTCGTCGTCGCACTGTGGTCGATTCCGGCCGGTGCCCAGAATCGGCCAGCGCCTACGCGCACCGAGCTCTCTCCCGGCATCTTCCTCTTCACCACGCCCAGCTACGGCGACGTCGGCCTCGACGGCAACTCGATCGCGATCCTCTCGCGCGACGGGGTCTTGGTGTTCGACACCAACGGCACGCCGTCAGCGGCGGAAGCCGTGCTGGCGGAGATCCGCAAGCTGACCAGCCAACCGGTGCGATGGGTCGTCAACTCGCACTGGCACTGGGACCATTGGTACGGCACCGAGGTCTACCAGCGCGCCTTTCCCGACCTCCGCATCGTCGCGCACGAGAAGACGCGCGCGCTGATGATGGGGCCGGCGCTCGAGTTCAACCGTCCCGGGCTCGAGACAGGGTTGCCTGGCTACCTCGAGAACCTCGAGAAGCGCGCCGCCGCTGATGCGTCACTCAAACCGCTGCTCGCCGAGGACCGCTTCTTCCTCGAGCAGAAGACGCGCGTCCGCCACACCTTTCCGAACGTCACATTTTCCGATCGCCTCACAATCGAGATGGGCGAGCGCCACATCGAGGTTCTGAACTACGGCCGCGGCGTGACGCCTGGCGATGCGATCGTGTATCTGCCCGCGGAGAAACTTCTGCTGGTCGGCGACTTGATCGTGAACCCAATCACGTTCGCGCTCAGCGGCTTCCCCACCGAGTGGCTGCGCGTGCTCGAACGAATCGACGCGCTCGACGCCACCACGATCGTCACCGGCCACGGCGCGCCGCTGCGCGACAAGGCGCTGCTGCGGACGACGATGGAGGTGTTCCGGGTGCTGTTGAGGGAGGGCAAGGCGGCAAAAGAGCGCGGCCTCGACTCCCGATCAGGCCAAGGACGCGATCATGCCGGGCCTGCGCGATCTGATGGTGCAGCTGACCGGCGACGACCAGGCGAAGAACGGCGCGTTCCGCACGCAGCTCGTCGACTGGTATCTGCACCGCGTCTACGACGAGCTGAACGGCCCGCTGACCGACGCGATCGCGGCAATTCCACCGGCGTAGCTGTCCGCTGACGACGATCGAACGCAGAGCCCGCAGAGCCCGCAGAGATGCGCCCTCTGTCTTCTTCGTGTCCTTCGTGTCTTCGTGGTCTTTGTGGCTTGCAGCCGCTACAAGCGATCGACGATGACCTCGTAGTGGCGGACGGTGCGATCGTAGTCGGTGAACAGCGCCGCCGCCTCGTCGTGGACGACCGCTCTCTCGATGTCGTCTCCCGCGAAGCCGCGAATGACCGCGAGCGACTCCCACGCGGTGACGACCACGATCTCGATCGCCTTCGCGCCCAGCTCGCGCCGCAGCAGCCGGACGCCCCGATAACCGGAGACAGCCGCCAACTCCGGCACGACAACGCGCTGGAAGTATTCGAGGTAGGCGACAGCACCATCGCGCGTCGTTCGCGCCGACCAGACACGATCCACCATCACATCGGCCGCGGCACCGGCTCCGACTCGCCCGGAGCGTGTCGAAGGGCGCCGATCACGACGTTCCACGGCCGCACGCGCCAGGCGGTGACCAGCCCCTCGGTGACGTAGGGATCGGTCCGCGCGAACTCCTCGGCCGCCGCCGCCGACTCGCCGCGGAAGACCAGCAGCGCCCCCTCCGGCGGATCGCCGACCGCGCCGGCCATCATCAGCTCGCCGCGATCGTGCGCGTCGCGGATGCGCTTCAGGTGCGCTTCGCGAACGACCATGCGTTTCTCGGCGAAGCCAGGGACGACATCGTAGGTGAGGGCAAAATATTTCATCGGTAGTTCACCGGCGCGAGCCCAGGCTCGATTACCGCGCGGCTGGGCTCTTCCCAGGGCGGCAGCTTCAACTGGCGGCCGAGCGACGCGACATCTTCGTCGACGGTGAATCCCGGCGACGTCGTCGCGATCTCGAACAGCACGCCGCCCGGCTCGCGGAAATAGATCGACTGGAAGTAGCAGCGGTCGCGCACCTCGGTGACCTTGCAGCCGTAGCGAATCAGCTCCTCGCGCAGGCGGAGCTGATCGTCGGCGCTCTCGACCGCCATCGCCACGTGATGCACGGTGCCGAGGCCGTTACGTGCCGGCTCGGCGTCGGCGTGCACCGCGACGTCGATCGTCTTCCCCGGCCCGCCGCCGTTCACCGCGAGCCGGATGCGATGCTCCGATTCGTCGACGACGGTGTAGCCGAGGAGACCGGTCATGAGCTCGAGCGTCTTCGTCGCCTCGCGCACGACCATCGTCACGCTGTGGAGCCCGCGAATGGCGGACTCCTCGTCGAAGCCGTCGGCGACCCACGGCGTCCGATTGTCGCGACTCGTGCCGATCAGCTCGAACGTCAACCCTGAAAGATCCGAGAAGCGGAGCACCGGCTCGCCGAATCGCGCCGGCAGATCGGTGGCGGCGATGCTGCGATCGCTCAAGTGCCGCCGCCAGAACTCGAGCGAGCCGTTGGGCACCGACAGCGACGTGACCGTGACCTGGCCGGCGCCGGTCGAACCGTCAGGCACGCCGCGATCCTTGTACGGAAACGTCGTCCAGATCGTCCCCGGCGTACCGCGCTCGTCACCGTAATAGAAGTGGTAGACGTGATGGTTGTCGAAGTTGACCGTCTTCTTCACCAGCCGCAATCCGAGCCCGCCGAGACAGAAATCGAGATCGTCCTGCGCGTCGTCTACGGTCGCCGTGACATGATGAAGTCCGATGAGAGTCATTGGTATCGCCGGGAGCCTGAGACGGGCATCATACAACCGCGCGTTGCTGAACGCCGCCGTGGCGCTCGCGCCGCCGTCGTTGACCATCGTGCCCGTGCCGCTCGATGCGATCCCGTTATACAACGGCGACCTGGACACCGACCAATTGCGGCCCGCCGGCGTCGTGAAGCTGAAGCAGGATGTGGCCGACGCGGACGGCGTGCTGATCGTCTCGCCCGAGTACAACCACAGCGTGCCGGGCGTGCTGCAGAACACGATCGATTGGGTATCGCGCCCCGGGACCAGGTCGGTACTCGTCGGCAAGCCAGTGGCAATCATCGGCGCGTCGCCCGGCGCCATCGGCACCGCGCGGGCACAACAGCAGCTCAAGCTGGTGATGATGTCGACGCTCGCCCTGGTGATGGCGCACACCGGCGTCGTCGTCGGGCAGGCGGGCGAGAAATTCGACGCGTCGGGCGCGCTGATGCACGAACCGACCAGGCTATTCCTCGCGAAGTTCCTCGGGGACTTCGAACAGTGGATCGCGAGACTCAAATAAACAGCCTGGATGCTGGTCAATAATGGGCGAGTGAAGCGGTGGCTGAGGCTCATGGTGCTCCTGATCTCGACCAGCGCGACCGCCGCGCAGTACGAACGGGCCGCCCTTCCCCATCGCAGCGACATCACCTACGACGGCCGCTTCACCTTCGTCCGCCTGCGGTGGGGCTCTGAACGCGGCTTTCGCCGCGGCGGCTTCGGCTCGGCCTGGAACCACGACTACCCCCGCGCCGAACAGAATCTCGCGCTGATCATCCAGGAACTGACCGAGGTCGACATCCGCACCGACGGCAGCCGCGTGCTGATGCTCGACGATCCGGAGCTCTTCCGCTACCCGATCGCGTTCATGTGGGAGCCGGGCTTCTGGGTGCTCACCGAGCCGGAAGCGGAAACGTTCCGCGCCTACCTGCAGAAGGGCGGCTTCGCCGTCTTCGAGGACTTCGACGGCGCGCAGCAGTGGAACAACTTCGAGGCGCAGATGCGGCGCGTCCTGCCCGACGGCCGCTTCGTCAAGCTCGATCAGTCGCACCGCATCTTCGACGCCTTCTTCCGCATCGAGAACATCGACAGCATCCTCCACCCGATGTCTCGCATCCCGCCCAGCTACTACGGCCTTTTCGAGGACAACGATCCGTCGAAGCGGCTGATGGTCGTCGCCAACTTCGACAACGACGTGCCCGAGTACTGGGAGTGGTCGGGCGAGGGGTTGTTCCCCTTCGATGCGTCGAATGACGCCTACAAGCTGGGCGTCAACTATCTCATCTACGGCATGACACACTGAAGGTCAGAAGGCTGGACAAAAATTCTTCGTGTTTCTTCGTGTCCTTCGCGGCTTCGTGGTCTCCGGCTACCCGGTTGCAACGAAAGGCGCTCCCCTATCGCTTCAGCGTCTTCGCCACGTAGTCGCCGATCGCGCGCAGGATCTCGGGCGACGCCCACGCGTCCTCGACCGCGGCGTCGATCTCGGCGCCGGCCCGCATGCGCTGCAGCGCCGGCGCGCGCAGCTGACGCTTGGTCAGCGCGAACGCCGCCGACGGAATCGCGGCCAGCGACTCGGCGACGGCGACGGCCGCGTCCACCAGGCGGTCGGCGTCGACGACCTCATCGACGAGCCCGTGCTGCAGCGCCGAGATCCGGCGTGAACGTGAGCGCCGCGGAAGATCATCGACTGGAGCTGATGCGCCGGCGCTGCGAAGCGCATCACCTCGAGCGGTTCGACCGGAAACGGGACGCCGACGAGCAGCTCGGGGACGCCGATGCGCGCCGGCTCGCGCGTCATCATCCGGTAGTCGGCAGCGCAGGCGATGATGCAGCCGCCGGCGATCGCGTGGCCGTTCACCGCCGCGACCACCGGCTTCTCGAAGTCGAAGAGCGTCGCGCACATCCGGTTCAGCGCCGGAAGAAACGCGCGCACGTAGTCGGCGCCGCCATTCAGGAGGCGCACCAGGTCGACGCCGGCCGAGAAGATCCTGCCCTCGCCGGTGACGACCAGCGCGCCCGCGTCCGACTGCGCGCACTCGACCAGCTGCGCCGTCAAGCGCGTCGCACAGCTCGACGTCGAGCGCGTTGGCCTTGCCGTGCGCCATCCGCAGGATCGTGACCGCGCCGCGCCGCGTGACCTCGATCATTTCGCGTGCTCCACCAGATACCTCGCAATCAGCGAATACACGTGCAGCGTCGTCCCCTCGCCTTCCGAGATCGAGTGCGTGCGGTTGGGATAGACCATCAGGTCGAACGGCTTGCCCAGGCTGACGAGCCGGTTGACCAGTTTTTCCGTGCCCTGGTAGTGGACGTTGTCGTCGCCGGAGCCGTGGATGATGAGCAGGCGTCCTTTGAGCCCCTCGGCGAAATTGATCGGCGAACCGAGTCGATACCCTTCGACGTTGTCCTGCGGCAGCCCCATGTAGCGTTCCTGGTAGATCGTGTCGTAGAGGCGCTGGTCCGGCACCGGCGCCACCGACACGCCGACCTTGAAGACGTCGGGAAAGCGGAACATCGCGTTCAGCGTGTTCGATCCCCCGCCGCTCCAGCCCCAGATCGCGACCCGCTCGGGGTCGAGGAACGCGTGCCGCGCCAGCAGTTGCTGCGCCGCCGCGGCCTGCTCCTTCGACGAGATGTCGCCGATCGTGCCGTAAATCACTTTGCGCCAGGCCGTGCCTTTCGGCGCCGGCGTGCCGCGGTTGTCCACGCTGGCGACGATGAAGCCATCATTCGCGAGCGCGTGGTGGAACAGCATGCGGTTGCCGAGCCAGCGGTCGACGACGGTCTGCGATGCCGGCTCGCCGTAGACGAAGACCAGCAGCGGATAGCGCCGCGCCGGATCGAAATCGCGCGGCTTCATCATCCAGCCGTCGAGCGTCACGCCTTCGCCGACTTCGACCTTGAAGAATTCGGTCGGCCGATTCCCCTGCGCCGCGAGCTTGGCCTTCAACGCCGCGTTGTCGACCAGCGTGCGCACGGTTCGATGCTCGGGCAGGCTGACCAGCTCGGTCGCCGGCGGCACGTCGATCCGCGACCAGGTATGAAACGCCCAGCGGAGATCAGGCGAAACGTTGTAGGTGTGGAAGCCGGGCGTGCCCTCGGGCGTGACGCGCTCGGGCGGTCCGGTGCCGTCGAGCCGCGCGCGATAGAGGTACTGCTCGGTCGCGGCTGTCGGCGACGCGAGGAAGTAAACCCAGCCCGCCTTCGGATCGACGGTGTTGATCGCGATCACGTCGGCGTCGAACTTCGTGATCAGCCGATCGCCGCTGCCGTCGGTGGCGACGCGGTAGATGTGCCGCCAGCCGTCCTTCTCGCTCACCCAGAGGAACGCGCGCCCACCGTCGAGCCAGGTGAAGTCGTCGGTGACGTCGACCCACGCCTTCGGCTGCTCGTCGCGATGCGCGCGCCGCACCGCGCCGCTGCGCGTCTCGGCGATCAGGACGTCGTTGCGGTTCTGCAGCCGGTTCAGCTGCTGCACCGCGATCGTTCTGCCATCCTCCGACCACTCGATCCGCGGGATGTAGGTGTTGCGCGGATCTCCCGGCGCCTCGACCCAGGTCGTCGGACCGCCGGCGGCAGCAACGATCGCCGACGCGCGCCGACGAGTTGGTGGTGCCGGCTTTCGGATACGGGATGCGCGTCAGCGATGGGTAGATCGAGTCGGTGTCGTTGATCAGCGTGAAGTTCTCGATGCCGGTGGTGTCGAACTGCCAGTAGGCGATCTGCCGGCCGTCCGGGCTCCACCGGAAGGCATCGCGCAGATCGAGCTCTTCTTCGTAGACCCAGTCGGACGTGCCGTTGACGATGTGCTCGTTCTCGGCTTTGGTGAGCCGCGTGACCGCGCCGCTGCCGACCTCCTCGACGTAAAGATCGCGCTCGCGGACGTAGCCGACGCGGCGGCCATCAGGCGAGAACTTCGCGAACATCAGCGTCGACGGCGCGGCGCCGGCGCCGACCTGGCGCAGCGCGCCGGATGCGCGATCGAGCACCCAGTAGTCGCCACGCGTGTTCTGGCGCCAGACTTTTTTCGCGTTGGTGTAGAGCAGCAGCTTCGGGCGCGATCCGCGGACCACTCGTAGCCGTCGACCGTGAGCGGCGCAGTCGAGCCCGCCGGCTTCAGCGCCGTTGCCGGCGACGAGGACGGTCCGCGTTCCGGTCGCCGTGTCGTACTCGACGATGTCCTTGGCGCCAGGCGCAGAGGTTGAAGGCTCGACCGCCGCATAGCGGACGCCGCCCTCGATCCACGCCGGCTGCGTGAAGGTTTCGGGCGTGTATTCCTCGCGCGCGAAGATGCGTTCGAGCTCGGCGTTCAGCGGCGGCGGCGCCTGCGCGGTCAGCGCACTGGCTGCGACGCAAACCACAGCGACGCCCGTGAGCGTCCGCGCTACAATCCCCGTCGCATTCTCGCGAGAGCGATTCATGCGCCGCATTTTCGCACGAGTCGTCGCGCGACGGCGTTAGGGAGCGATGAGGAGAGTGACGGCGAAGTCTCCGTCGGCGCAACTCGAAGGTTTCCTGGCGAAGTTCACGCCGGAGGTCGCCGCGGCGGCCAAGGACGCGCTCGGGCGGATGCGCAAGCGATGGCCGGGCGCGATCGAGCTCGTCTACGACAACTACAACGCGCTGGCGATCGGCTTCGCCTCGAGCGAGCGGACGTCCGACGCGGTCTTCTCGATCGCCGTGTTCCCGCGGTGGGTCAGCCTGTTCTTTCTACAGACCGGCGCGCACCTGACCGATCCGAAGGGGCTGCTGAAGGGCTCGGGGAACCAGATACGCCACATCAGGCTGACCGCGGCGGCCGACATCGACAGCCCCGACGTCCGGGCGCTGATGAAGGAAGCGCTGGCGCTGGCGGAGGTACGCGTTGCCCGCAGCGGCAAAGGCCGGATGGTGATCAAGTCGGTGTCGGCAAAGCAGCGTCCGCGGCGGCCTCGCGAGACCTGACGAGGCGGCCCTGAAGGGCCGCCCCACGTAACAGCTAGCCGTCGGTTCGGACAGGGCTGCAGCTACGTTCGGTTCGGACAGCTAGCAACTGGCATCCGGCATCCAGCATCCAGCAACTAGTCAGCGCGCAGCGCCTGAATGACGTCGACCCGCGACGCCCGCGCCGCGGGCATCAGCGACGCGATGATTGCTGCCGCCACGAGCACCAGTGCCGCGGCAACGATCGGCAGCGCGCCCGGCAGCCGCACATCGGGAATGTAGCTGCCAGCGATCCGCGCCAGCGCGAAGCCGCCGATCACGCCGGCGACGACGCCGGCGCCGGCGATCACCGCGCCCTCGCTGAGGACGCGCGCCAGTAAATGGCTCGGCGCCGACCCGACCGCGAGCCGGATCCCGAACTCTCGCGTTCGCGCGCTCACCGAGAACGCGAGCACGCCGGCAACGCCGACCACCGCGATCAGCAGTGCGACGGCCGCGAACCCGCCGAAGACGAACGTGTTCAAACGGTCCGGCGCGAGCACCTCGGCGCGCACGTCTTCGAGCGTGGCCGCCTGCTCGATCGGCTGCTCGGCCGACATCTCGCGGATGATCTTCGTGATCGGCGCCACCAGCGAATACGGATCGGTGCGCGTGTGGACGAACAGCCGGCCGCCCCCGATCTCCTGCTCGAGCGGGTGATACACGGTGACGACCGGCCCCGGCACCACGTTCTCGTCGTCCACGTCCGCGACGACGCCGACAATCCGTCGCGGCTCGCCGCTGACGTCGATGAACTTGATCACCGGATCGGTCCACATCACCCGGCGGTTGACCGCGTCCTGGTTCGCGAACATCCGCTGCGCCAGGCTCTGGCTGACGATCACGACCTTCTCGGAGCCGCGGCGATCGCCCTCGTTGAAGTCGCGGCCGGCGATGATCGGGACGCCGAGCGCGGCGAAAAATCCCGGCGACACCGTGCGGAAATGCGCCCGTGGATCCTCTTCGCCGTTGGCGCGGACATACCCCTCGGCCGAGAACTGCGCCTGGAACCACTGCCCCGCGTCACGCCACGGCACGGCCGTGCCGATCGCCGCCTGCTCGACGCCCGGCAGCGCGCCAACCCGCCGCATCACATCGTTATAGAAGGCGACGAGCTGGTCGGGCGAGCGGTCGTACGAGACGATCGGCACGTTCACCGCGAGCACGCTGCGCATGTTGAAGCCGGTGCGCGTCGCCTGCATCGCCAGCAGCGTCGTCAAGAGCATGCCGGCGCCGGCGAGGAGCACGAACGACGCCGCGATCTGCGTCACCGCGAAGACGCGCAGCCGGCGGTTCGTCCCGGTGCTGATGCGCGAGCTGCCGGTCGAAAGGCCGGTGCCGTTCGAGGTGTCGGCGGACGGAAGCCGCGGCACGTACGCCAGCAGCACCGCGGCGGCGAGCGCGAGACCGACTCCCACCCACAGCAGGCTCGCATCGACCGTGAGATCGAGCGCGCGAACCGAGAACCGCGAGGCATACCGGGCGAGGACGGCCACCATCGGCCGGGCGATGAGCACGCCGAGCGCGGCGCCCGCACCGCAGAGCACCAGGCTTTCCGCCAGCAGCGTCCGCCGCAGCGCGCCGGCCGACGCGCCGAGCGCCGCGCGAACCGCGAGCTCTCCTTCGCGGCGAACCGAGCGCGCGAGAATCAGGTTGGCGACGTTCGAGCAGGCGATCACGAACACCAGCGCCGACGCCGCCAGCAGCACGAGCAGGATGGTTCTCGCCGGCGAGGTGATCTGATCGCGCAGCCGCTTCGCCTCGATCCGGAAGTCGGATTTCGGCGAATAGTCCTCGGGGTGTTCGGTGACGATCGCCTTGTGGACCGCGCGCAGCTCGGCCCGCGCCGCGTCGAGCTCGACGCCGGGCGCGAGACGGGCGAAGAGCTCCGTCATCCGGTGGACGCGGCCGGTCACCATCGTCGCCGACAGATGATGCGGGCTGGTGACGACGTTGGCGATGATCTCGGTTTCCGCCGGATACGGCACCGACGGCTCGACGATGCCGACGATGGTGGCGGAACGGTCGCCCAGGCGAACCGTCTTGCCGACGACCGATGGGTCGCTGGCGAGAGTGGTCGACCAGAACCGGTAGGTCAGCACCGCCGCCCCCGCCGCCTGCGCCCCATCGTCGTCCGGGCCGAGCAGGCGGCCGACGATCGGCCGGAGGCCCATCACCTCGAAGAAGGAGCCGCCGGCGACACCGGCGCGCACGACCCGCGGCTCGCCGAGGCCGACCATCGTAAAGGGGATGGTCGAGAAATCGCCAAAGGCGGACAGGGTCTTGATGCGGTCGCGCAGGTCCTGGATTTCGGGGACCGAGAAGTTGGTGTTCTCCGCGCCGATGCCCGGCGCGCTCTGGCGGATATAGATGAGCCGGTTTTCGTCGCGGTTGACGAGCGGCCGAAGCAGGACCCCGCGCACGACGCTGAAAATCGCGGCGTTCGCGCCGATCCCGAGCGCAAGGGTGACGACCACCGTGATCGCCAGTCCCTTGTTCCTGGCCAGCGACCGGAGGGCAAAGCGGAAATCGGTGAGCATGCTCATACTCCGTGGTCGAACAGAGGAAGGTCGGATCGACAAGGCGCGAAGGCCGGAAGGCGGAAAGGCGCAAAGGCCCAAGGTCGGAGGGCGCAAAGGCTTCTCCTTCTGGCCTTTAAGGCCTTTCAGCCTTTCGGCCTTACTCCTCGTTCCCCATCACCGCGAGCGCCAGATACGCCGACACTCCCCAGTTCGGGACATCGACGATCTGCGAAATCTTCAGGTCGGCCGCGAGGCTGCACAGCACGTAGGCGTCCTCGCGGCTGAGGCCTTTCTCCCGGGTCAGCCAGTCGATCACGCCGCGCACCGCGTTCTTGGCGTTGGTCATCAGGTCGGGGCCGAGCGCCGAGTGGACGAAGTAGCCGCTGGCGTCCGAGCGCGCTTGCAGCGGGCCGGGCGGCGTGACGAACTCGTAGCGCCACGGCGGCAGCGTGCGGCCCTTGACCACGTTGAAGCGCAGGCTGAACTGCATCGGGCATTCGAGCCCGGTGACGCAGACCTCGCCGTCGCCCTGCGCGGCATGGCAGTCGCCGGCCGAGAAGAGCGCGCCCTTCACATAGACCGGCAGGTACAAGCGCGTGCCGGCGGTGAGATGACGCGTGTCGATGTTGCCCGCGCCCTTGGTCGGCGGCAGGACGTCGAGCGCGCCCGTCCTCGTCGGTCGCGACGCCCATCGTGCCGCAGAAGGGCTGGATCGGGATCTGGATGTCGTCGCGCAGCGCCGCCGTCGAGCCGTTGGTCAGATCGAAGTGGCGGATGTACGGCTCCGGTGAAATCTTCAGCCAGCAGCCCCAGGCCGGGGATGAGCCCCGCCCAGCCCCAGTCCAGCGTCTGCAGGCGCAGGATCTCGACCTCGAGGATGTCGCCCGGCTCGGCGCCCTTGACGAAGACCGGCCCGGCCAGCGGATAGAGCTGCGCGAAATCGAGCCGCTGGAGCGCCGACGCCGCGCAGCCGGGCGTGACCTGATTGTTGGTCACTTCCACGGTCTCGCAGTGCACCGTGTCGCCCGACTCGATCTCGATCGCCGGCGGGTTGCGCTTGTCCCACTTGTAATGAACTTTCGATTTGTCGAGGGTGTGCTCGCGTGTCATGGTCTGCGCTCCGAGCCGAGGATGACGGCGGCGCTCACGTCACAACTTGAGCAGCTCCACCGCGTTGCGCCAGTAGATCTTTTCCCGCTCGGCCTCGGTGATCGGCAGCCGATCGACGATCGCGATCGTTTCGCGGATGTACATCGGCCCCTTCTCCGGATCGAACGGCGCGTCCGACGCGAAGAGCACATGGTCGGCGCCGAAGAACCCGAGGCCGCAGACCGTCGCGTCGTAGGCGCCGAAGAGCGCGGTGTCGGCGTAGAACATCTTGAAGTAGTCGAGCGGCCGCTTCTTCAGCGTGCCGAGGACGCCGGCCAGGGTCGCGTCCGAGGTCCGCGCGCCGAGCTGGTCCCAGCCCGGGCCGACGCGGCCGGCGAAGTACGGCGCCATCGCCCCCATGTGGTGGGTGATGATCTTCAGCGACGGGAACTTGTCGAAGTAGCCGGCGAAGACGAGCCGCGCCATCGCCGCGCTGGTTTCGTACGGCCAGCCGAAGGTCCACCAGATCTCATACTCCGAGCGCTCTTCCGACTTGTAGTCGGGCATGTCGGCGCCGCGATACGGGATGCATCCAGATCGGCAGGTCGCGCGCGGCCAGCGCCTCGAAGATCGGAAGGTAGGCCGGCGCCGACATCGGCACGCCGTGCACGTTGGTGAACATCTGAATCCCGCGCGCGCCGAGCTGGTCGAGCGCGCGGACCGCCTCGCGCGCCGCGGCATCCGGGTCGTCGTAGGCGACCGAGGCGACAAAGCCCGGAAAGCGATCCGGATACCTGGACACCAGCTCCGCCATCCCGTCGTTCGCGGCGCTGGCGAGGTCGGCCGCCAACGCCCCGCTGACGACGTTCTCGATCGGCGGCGTCGGCAGCGACAAGACCTGCTGATACCCGTCGAAGGTGTCCATCACGCGGAAGCGCACGTCGAGGTCGGCGAGCATCGGGATGCCGCGCATCCGCTTGCCGATGTCCTTGTAGTCCGGGCGCGATCTGCATGAGCCGCGTGTAGTAGGCGGCGGGATAGATGTGGTTGAAGATATCGATCTTGCGCACGGGGCGCACGATATCATGTGAAGCGGGAACCCCGAATGCGGATCCATCGACGTCTCGCGCTGGCGGCGGTCGTGGCGGCGATTCTCCATGCGCCGTTGCTCGTCGGCTCGCCCGCGGGCGACTGGCTGCAGTGGGGCGGCGCGGGCCGCAACTTCATGCCGGAGGCGAGCGGCCTGGCATCGAGCTGGCCGGCCAACGGTCCGAAGCGGCTGTGGACGCGTCCGCTCGGCGAAGGGCATTCCGCCATCCTCGCCGAAGGCGGGCGCATCTACACGATGTACCGCCCGAGCGCGCCGGGCGGCGGCCGGCGCGGCCAGGAAGAGACCGTCGCCGCGCTCGATGCGGCGACCGGCAAGACGGTCTGGGAGCACACCTATCCCGCTCCGGTCGACGGCCTCGACTTTTCGCAGGGCGCGGGGCCGCATGCGACGCCGCTCATCGCCGGCAACCGCATCTTCGCGGTGAGCACGCGCAAGGAGCTTCTCGCGCTCGACAAGGCGACCGGCAAGCGCCTCTGGTCGCACGACTTCATGCGCGAGTACGGGTCGCCGTCGGCCGGCCGCGGCTACGCGTGCAGCCCCCTGCTCTACAACGGCACCATCATCGTCCCCGTGGGCGGGCGCGGCCAGGGGATGGCGGCGTTCGATCAGCACACCGGCGCGCTGGTGTGGAAGGCGGGCGACTTCGACGAGTCGCCGGCCTCGCCGCTGATGATCGAGGTCGACGGGCAGCCGCAGCTCGTCGCGTTCGCCGGCGACCGCGTCGCCGGCATCGATCCCGCGAGCGGCCGCGTCTACTGGCATGCGCCGCACAAGACCGACTGGGGGCTGAACATCAGCACCCCGGTGTGGTCCCCCTCGGATCACCTGCTGTTCGTGTCGGCGGCGTACAACACCGGCAGCCGAGCGATCGAGCTGCGCCAGTCCGGCGGCAAGACCTCGGTGGCCGAGAAGTGGTTCAACGGCCGGATGCGCGTCCACATCGGCACGATCATCCGCCTCGGCGATCACGTCTACGCGTCGAGCGGCGATTTCGGGCCGGCGTTCCTCACCGCGATCGATCTGAAGAGCGGCAAGATCGTGTGGCAGGATCGCAGCTTCGCGCGCGCGCAGCTGCTCTACGCCGACAACAAGCTGATCATCCTCGACGAAGACGGCAACCTCGGCCTGGCCACCGTGTCGCCGCAGGGACTGAAGGTGCTGGCGCGCGCCGCCGTCCTCAGCAACGTTGCCTGGACGCCGCCCACCCTGGCGGGCACGACCCTCTACGCCCGCGATCGAAAAACCATCTCCGCCTTCAGCCTCGCGCCCTGACGCCGGGCCGGAGACCACGAAGGCTCGAAGACACGAAGAAACACGAAGAAAAAATAGAACTGTTTGCGTGACGCGCGTTATCTCGCGCGTATGTTGTACACGGCGAGCGTGCCCTGGTCGCGGACGTAGAGGCGGCCGCCGCTGACGACGGGGTGGGCCCAGCTCGGGAAGCCCTGGTCGACGGTGCGGAAGCGGCCCTTTTCCTTGTAGGCCGTCGGCGTCGCTTCCGCCAGGCCGACGACGTTGTTCTCGCTCAGAAGGTAGAGGTGGCCGTCGGCGTACAGCACGGTGCCCTTCCCGACGCTGCGGTCGCGCCACATCATCTTGCCGGTCGCGAACTCGAGGCACGTCAGGATCGACTGGTGGAAGCCGTACAGGTAGCCGTTCACCAGCACGATCCCGCCGTGATGGTTCTGCATCTCGCGCGTGAAGTAGATCTGCTGCGCCTTGACCTCGCCTCCCTGCGCCGTCAGCCCGAGCAGCGCCGCGCCGGTGCCGTAGTTCGACGTGTAGAACACCTTGTTGTCGAAAAAGATCGGCGTCGCGACGTTCGCGGTGCCGTTGGCCACCTCTTGATGGCGCCACATCAGGCGGCCGTCCGACGCGCGCACGCCGACGCCGGCGTCCGAGGTCAGCGTCATGATCACGCGCACGCCCTGCACGTCGGCGGCGATCGGCGACGCGTAGCCGGCCTCGTCGCTCAGCTGCTGGCTCTGCCACACCGTCTTCCCCGTCATCTTGTCGAGCGCGACGATGCCCGCGCGCGGACCGCCGGGCGTGACGATGACGTTGTTGCCGTCAACCAGCGGCGACTCGCTGATCAGCCACGGGATCTGGCGGCCGCCGAAATCGGCGAGGATGTTGCGCTGCCAGATCGCCGACGCCGTTCGCCGCGTTCAGGCAGGCGAGATCGCCGTTCTCGGTCAGGACGTAGAGGCGGTCGCCGTCGAGCGTCGGCGTGCCGCGCGGCCCGGGGCCGCGATCGTTGCTGCCGCCGCGCCCGAGCGCCTTCGTCCACTCGACCTTGCCGTCGGCACGGCTCAGGCTCGAGACGGTGCTGCCCGAGCGGTTGAGCGCCTGCAGGTAGATGCGCTCGCCCTTGATCGCGAGCGATCCGTAGCCGGCGCCGAGCCCGGTGACCGACCAGAGCGAGCGGCGGACCGGCGGCGCGGCCACTGCTGCAGCAGGCCGGTTTCCTTCGAGATGCCGGTGCGATCCGGCCCCTGCCACTGCGGCCAGTCGAAGGCGGCCGCGCCGCCGGGCTGTGCCGCCTCGGAGGCGACCTCCCCCTGGGCGGCAAGCATGGCCGAGATCCCAAAAGCGCACACGAGCGTCAAAACGCGGTGAGGCTTCATCGAGGTCGCTCCTCGCGATCGGCGGAGACACAAGAATACAAGAACATATGGGAGAATTCGCGGATGCTCTCACTTAGACGCATGCCCGGCTGTACCGGCTGCGCCCTGTTCGCCGCCCTGCTCTCGCCGGCGACCAGCCTCGCACAATCTCGGTGCTGCGCACGACACTTGCCTCCGATCACGGTGACCGCGCAGAAGGCGCCGGAGGATCCGCACGAAGTGCCGGTCAGCGTCTCCGCGGTCACGGGCGAGACGCTCGACGCGGCAGGCATTGCGCAGCGTCAGCGACGCGGCCGCCTACGCGCCGAACACCTATTTCAACGAGTTCACCGCGCGCAAACTGAGCAACGCGCGCTTCCGCGGCATCGGGTCCGGCCCGAACAACTCCGGCGTCACCACCTACATCGACGGCGTCCCGCAGCTCAACGCGAACTCGTCGAGCATCGAGCTGGTCGGCATCGATCAGATCGACTTCGTCCGCGGCCCGCTCAGCGCGCTCTGCGGACGCAACGCGCTCGGCGGCGTGATCAACATCACCAGCCGGCGGCCGTCGTTCCAGAACTGGTCGGGCGACGTGGTCGCGCCGTTCGGCAACTTCGGGTCGGCGGACGTCCGCGGCACCGCATCGGGACCGCTCGTCACCGACAAGCTGGCGCTCGGCGTCGCCGCCGGCTACTCGCGGCGCGACGGCTTCACCGTCAACGACGTCACCGGCAACGACATCGACTCGCGCTCGGCCGGCTTCGGCAAGGCGCAGCTGCTCTGGCGGCCGGCCGACCGCTGGGAAGCCCGCGCGATGTTCACCTTCGAGCGCGCGCGCGACGGCGACTACGGGCTCAAGGACGTCGCGGCGCTGCGCGCCAACCCGTTCCATGCCTCGCGCAACCTCGAGGGCTTCACGCACCGCGACATCATCGCGCCGACCTTCCAGCTGACGCACAGCGGCTCGCGCGTCGATTTCTCCGCCGTCACCGGCTTCTTGAAGTGGAAGACCGAGCGATCTCACCGATCTCGACTACACCGCGTTTCCGCTCGCGACGCGCAGCAACGATGAAGAGGATCTGCAGTTCACCGAGGAACTGCGGTTCGCCTCGGCCCGCAACGCCGCCGATCAAGCTGTCCGACCGGCTCGCGCTCAAGTGGCAGGGCGGCCTCTTCCTCTTCACGCAGAACTACGATCAGACGGCGGTGAATTCCTACGCGCCGTTCGTGCTGTCGCAGTTCGTCACCATCCCCGTCGCGCAGACCTCGCCGCAGGCGGCGCTCGACGATTTCGGCATCGGCGTCTACGGCCAGGGCACCTTCACCTATCAACGGCAAGCTCGATCTCGTCGTCGGCGCGCGCGGCGATCGCGAGCGCAAGGACGCCGACCTCAACACCTTCTTCACGCCGGCCGATCGCGCCGCCGCAGGTCGTCAACGCGTCGAAGAACTTCTCCGACGTCTCGCCGCGGTTCGCGGTGGCGTATCGCGCGACGCCGGCGGCGACGCGTCTACGGAACGGTGACCCGCGGCTTCAAGGCGGGCGGCTTCAACGCCGCGTCGCCGGCCGGCGCGGAGGCCTACGACCAGGAGCACAGCTGGAACTACGAGGGCGGCGTGAAGACGTCGGCCTACGGCGGACGGCTGAGCGCCAACCTCGCCGTCTTCAGCATCGACTGGGACGACCTGCAGGTGTTCGTCCCGAACCCGCTCGTGCCGGCGCAGTTCTTCATCGCCAATTCCGCCGGCGCGACAAACAACGGGCGTCGAGGTCGAGGTGGCCGCGCGGCCGGCGACCGGCGTCGAGCTTTTCGGCGGCTTCGGCGTCACCGACGCGACCTTCGACAACGGCAGCACGTCGAACGGCATCGACGTCGGCGGCAACAAGCTCGCGAATGCGCCCGGCCATACGGCCGATCTCGGCGTCCAGTACTCACGGCAGGTGTGGAGCGCCGCGGCGCTGACGCTGCGCGGCGAGGTCGTCCGCTACGGCGAGTTCCAGTACGACGATGCGAACACGCTGGCGCAGGAGGCGTATTCGATCGCGAACTTCCGCGCCGGCCTGCGCGGCAAGCGGCTGTTCGGCGAAGCGTGGATCCGCAACGCGTTCGACACGCACTACATCCCGATCGCGTTCCCGCAGCCGGGGCTGGCGCCGTCGGGGTTCCTGGGCGAGAACGGCGCGCCGCGGACGTTCGGGATCCGCGTCGGGACTACATTTTGAGCGGCGACAGCCACGCGACACGACGATCAACGCGGAACCCGCTGAACGCGCGGATAACTGGATTTTCTTCTGTGTTCGTGATCTCGTGTTGATGTTGTGTTTCTGCGAGCTCTGCGGGTTCTGCGTTTAACGTCGTGATCAGTGGCAGGCGGTGGATGAATATGCTGAAGAAAGCCTCTCTCCTGGTCGCGCTCGCGCTCGCCTTCGGGGCGCTCGACTTCGGCGCAGCGCCCCGCGCCGCGCCTCGGCTCCGGCCGGCGTCGCCGTCGGCGACTGGCCCGAGGCTCGCGGTCCGAACCGCGACGGCCTCTCGAAGGAAACCGGCCTGCGTCGAGAAGTGGGCGCTCAACGGCGAGAACTTCCTCTGGCGCGTTCCCTACGGCGGCCGCTCGGCGCCGATCGTGATGGGCAACCGCGTCTACCTGCAGAACCCGTCCGGCCGCGGCGCGGCGCTGCAGGAACGGGTGATGGCGCTCGACGCCGACACCGGCAAGGTCGTCTGGGAATACAAGTTCAACATCTTCCAGAGCGACGTGCCGCCGCACCGCGTCGGCTGGGCCTCCCCCGCCGCCGATCCGGAGACCGGCAACATCTACGCGCTGGGCGTCGGCGCCACGGTCATCGCGCTCAGCAAGGACGGCAAGCTGCTGTGGGAGCGCTCGGTCGGCGAGGAGTTCGCCGCGTTCACCACCCACGGCGGCCGGACGATGTCGCCGATCATCGACGGCAACCTGGTGATCGTCAGCGCCGCGATCTCGAGCTGGGGCACGCAGGCGAACGCGCGCGCACCGCTTCATCGCGCTCGACAAGCGCACCGGCGACATCGTCTGGGTCGCCAATCCCGGCGGGCGTCCCTACGACACGGCCTACGCGGCGCCGATCATCGCGACGATCAACGGCCTGCGCCTGCTCATCATGCGGCCTCGGCGACGGCGCCGTCCACGCGATCAAGCCGCAGACCGGCGAGAAGGTCTGGAGCTTCATCGCTGCCAAGCGCGCGATCAACACCGGCGTCGTCGTCTCGGGATCGACGGTGATCGTGTCGCACGGCGACGAGAACCTCGACTCGAGCGAGCTCGGCCTGATCGCCGCGATCGACGGATCGCAGACCGGCGACATCAAGACGACCAAGTGGGCGATGAAGGGCGACCAGTTCGGCTTCTCGTCGCCGGTCATCGACGGCCCGCGCGTCTACCAGATCGAGAACGGCTCGCGGCTGAAGGCCTACGACCTCGAGACCGGGCGCGAGCTGTGGCGCCAGCCGCTCGGCACGGTGCAGAAGGCGCCGCTGGTGATGGCCGACGGCAAGCTCTACGTCGGCACCGAAAGCGGCAAGTTCTTCATCGTCCGGCCGCACGCGGATCGCGCGGAGAGTTCTGAGCGAGGTCGAGCTGCCGAAGAGCCTCGACGACAACGCCGGCCAGTCGGTCGGCATCGCCGAGCCGGTGTTCGGCGGCGCGGCGATCTCGCGCGGCCGCGTCTTCTTCGTCTCGACCGGCGGCACCTACGCGATCGGCACCGAAGACCGCAAAGGCGACGACCGGAGTGGCGGCATCGACTGCGCTGCCGAGCGGGCGAGGGCGAGCCGCACACTTGTGCAGGTCAGCCCGACCGAGCTGGTGCTGAAGCCGGGGCAGACCGTGAAGCTGCACGCGAAGCTGTTCGACGCGAAGGGACGCTTCCTGCGCGAGGAGACCGCGGCGACGTGGGCGCTGCAGGGGCTGAAGGGCACGGTCGCCGACGGATCGTTCACCGCCGCCAGCGAGCCGGTCGAGCAGGCCGGCACGATCAAGGCGACGGTCGGCGCCCTCTCCGGCGAAGCGCGGGCGCGCGTCGTGCGGCCGCTGCCGTGGTCGGAAACCTTCGATCAGCTACGCGGACGGCGCGGTGCCGCCCGGCTGGATCAACGCCACCGCCGGCAAGTTCTCGATCGTCACGCTCGACGGGCAGAAGGTGCTGACCAAGGCGGCCGACAGCACGATCTTCAAGCGCGTCCGCGCCTTCATCGGCCCGACCGACTGGTCGAACTACACCTTCGAGGCCGACGTGCGCGGCACGACGCGGCGCCGCCAGATGACCGACATCGGCATCACCGCGCAGCGCTACTCGCTCGTGCTCTACGGCAACCGGCAGCAGCTGAAGCTCGAGCCGTGGGAGCCGGAGACCGAGCGCTCGGCGGTCGTGCCGTTCGCAGTGGAAGGCCGACACGTGGTACCACCTGAAGCTGCGCGTCGAGAACACCGCCGACGGCAAGGTGCGCGCGCGCGGCAAGGCGTGGGAGACCGGCCAGCCGGAGCCGGCGGCGTGGAGATCGACAAGACTCGATCCGGCGGGCAATCAGCAACGGCGCGCCCGGGTTCTTCGTCGACGCGGAGTTCGGCGCGTATCTCGACAACCTGAAACTTTCGGCCAACCAATGAAACACTTAATCCTCGCGCTCTCATTCCTCCTCGCCTCGGCTGCCTGGCGCGCGCCGCTCGGCGCGTCGGATCCCGGCAGCGGCGACTGGCCCATGTGGGGCGGCACCCCCGATCGCAACATGGTCTCGAACATGAAGGGGCTGCCGACCGACTGGGACGTCAAGACGAAGAAGAACATCAAGCTGGGTCGCCGAGCTCGGCTCGCAGAGCTACGGCAACCCGGTCGTCGCCGGCGGCATGGTGTTCGTCGGCACCAACAACGAAGCGCTGCGCGATCCGAAGCAGCCGGGCGATCGCGGCGTGCTGATGGCGTTCAAGGAAGAGACCGGCGAGTTCCTGTGGCAGCAGACGCACGAGAAGCTGGCGGCCGGGCCGCGCCAACGACTGGCCCTATCAGGGCGTCGCTTCGTCGCCGGCGGTCGAAGGCACCAAGCTGTACTACACGAGCAATCGCGGCGTCGTGTGGTGCCTCGACATCAACGGCTTCCGCGACGGCAAGAACGAAGGCCCGGTCACCGACGAGAAGCTCAGCGGGCAGAACGACGCCGACGTGATCTGGTCGTTCGACATGATGGAGGAAGTCGGCTCCTATCCGCACAACCTGTCGAACTCGTCGCCGGTGATCTTCGGCGACCTGATCTTCGTCAGCACGTCGAACGGGCAGGACGAGAGCCACGTCAACATCCCGTCGCCGCGGGCGCCGGCGATCATCGCGCTCAACAAGAACACCGGCAAGCTGGTGTGGGAAGACAACTCGGTCGAGGACCGCATCCTGCACGGCCAGTGGTCCACGCCGTCGGTCGGCAAGATTGGCGGCGTCGATCAGGTGGTGAGCGCGCAGGGCGACGGCTGGGTGCGCGGCTACGAGACGGCGACCGGCAAGAAGCTCTGGGAGTTCGACACCAACCCGAAAGACTCGGTGTGGCCGAAGAACCGCAACGAGGTGATCGGCACGCCGGTGATCTTCGAGGACAAGGTCTACATCGCCAACGGCCAGGATCCGGAGCACGGCGAAGGCGTCGGCCACCTCTATTGCATCGACGCGACCAAGCGCGGCGACATCACCACAGACCGGCCGCGTCTGGCACTACGACAAGATCCGCCGGTCGATCTCGACGGTCGTCGATCGCCGACGGCCTGCTCTACATCCCGGACTTCAGCGGCTTCCTCCACTGCCTCGACGCCAAGACCGGGCAGGAGCTACTGGACGCACGACGTCTTCGCCGCGGTCTGGGGCTCGACGCTGGTCGTCGACGGCAAGGTCTACCTCGGCGACGAGGACGGCGACATCGTCATCCTGCAGGCGGGCAAGGAAAAGAAGGTGCTCGGCCGAGCTGAACATGGGCAGCGCGGTCTACGCGCACGCCGGTGCCGGCGCACGGCGCGCTGTTCCTGAACAACCGCAACCAGCTGTTCGCGATCAAGGATGCGGGTGCGAAGTGACACCGGGCAACGCACGCAGAGACCGCTGAGACCGCAGAGAATTCATGTTAAGGAAACACTCTGCGAGCTCTGCGGTCTCTGCGTTCGTGCTGGCGTGGCTGGTGCTCGCGCCGCTGGGCGCGCAGACGCCCGCCCCGTCGACTGGCCGCAGTTCCGCGGCACGCCGCGGCTGAGCGGCGTCGCGACCGCCGCGCCGCCGGCGACGCTGGCGCTGAAGTGGACCTACGACGCCGGCGAGTCGGTCGAATCGTCTGCGGCGATTGCCGACGGCGCGGTCTACGTCGGCTCGACCAAGGGCGAGCTGCTCGCGCTCGATCTCGAGACCGGCAAGCTGCGCTGGAAGTACGCCACCGGCGCCAACGGCTTCATCGGCGAGTCGTCGCCGGCGGTGCACGACGGCGCGGTGTTCGTCGGCGACCTCGCCGGCACCGTCCACGCGGTCTCGACGACCGACGGCAAGAAGCTGTGGACGTTCACGACCGACGGCGAGGTGAAGTCGTCGCCGGCGATCGTCGACGACCTGGTGCTGATCGGCTCCTACGACACGCATCTCTACGCGCTCGAGCGGCAGACCGGCAAGCTGCGGTGGAAGCTGCAGACCGACGGCCCGGTTCACGCCACGCCGGCGGTGCAGAACGGCATCGTCTACATCGCCGGCTGCGACGAGCGGTTCCGCGCGGTGCGCGCCGCCGACGGCAAGGTGCTGTTCGAGATTCCGCTCGGCGCCGTACACCGGCGCGTCGACGGCGATCGACGGCGACCGCGCGTATGTCGGGACCTTCGACGCCGACGTGTTCGCGCTCGACCTGAAGACACGGAAGGTCGCGTGGCGCTACCGCGATCCCGATCGGCAGTTCCCGTACTACTCGTCGCCGGCGCGTCGACACGAGCGCCGGCCGGCACGCGGGTCATCGTCGGCGGCCGCGACAAGGCGATCCACGCGATCGACGCCGCGACCGGCAAGGCGGCGTGGAAGTTCGTGACCCGCGCGCGCGTCGACTCGTCGCCCGGCGCTCGCCGGCGGGCGCGTCTACGTCGGATCGAGCGACGGCAAGCTCTACGTGCTCGACGCGGCGACCGGCGAGAAGCGATGGGAGTTCGACGCCGGCGACGCGATCACCGCCTCCCCCGCGGTCGCCGCCGGCCGCGTCGTCGTCGGCGCGCAGGACGGGCGGATTTACTGTTTCGGGTAGGCTTCATACTTGTTCTGGTAACGTAGGGCGGCGCTTTAGCAGCGCCTCGTGACGCGGCTGAAGCCGCGCCCTACGTGCGTGGTACGTGGATCAACGTTGAACCCTGAATCCGGTACGCTCGACCGACCAGACCGACGTCGGCAGCTATTTCGTCGCCACCTATCCGCCGTTTTCGGTCTGGTCGCAGGAGGCCGTCGACCGCGACGCGCGGCCGGCGCTGGCGTCGCCGCCGGATCCGGCGGTGCCGCTCGGCCTCTACCTGCACATCCCGTTCTGCCGGAAGCGCTGCCACTTCTGCTACTTCCGCGTCTACACCGACAAGAACGCGTCAGGAGGTCGGCGCACTACCTCGACGTGCTCGCGCGCGAGTGGGAGCTGTACGCGCAGCATGCCCGGCGATCGCCGGGCGGCCGCTCGAACTTCGTCTACTTCGGCGGCGGCACGCCGTCGTTCCTCTCGACGCAGCAGCTGCAGAGCCTGGTCCAGCGGCTGACCGCGGTCACGCCGTGGAGCGGCCGCCGAGGAGATCACCTTCGAGTGCGAGCCGGGCACGCTGACCGACGCCAAGCTGGCGGCGATCCGCGAGCTGGGCGTCACGCGCCTCAGCCTCGGCGTCGAGAACTTCGACGATCGCATCCTCGAGCTCAACGGCCGCGCGCACCGCTCGCCGGAAATCGAGCAGGCCTACCGCGTCCGCGCGCGCGCTCGGCTTCCCGCAGATCAACATCGACCTGATCGCCGGCATGCTCGGCGAGACCGAAGAGAACTGGCGCGGCCTGCGTCGCAGAAGACGCTCGAGCTCGAGCCCGACAGCGTCACCATCTACCAGATGGAGCTGCCCTTCAACACGACGATCAGCAAGGACCTGCTGAAGGGGACCAGGCTCTTCGCCGAGCCGGTCGTGAACTGGCCGACCAAGCGGCGCTGGGTGCAGGAGGCGTTCGAGGCGCTCGAGCGCGCGGGCTACCACGTCGGCAGCGCCTACACCGCGGTGAAGGATCCGTCGCGGACCAAGTTCGTCTACCGCGACCGGCTGTGGCAGGGCGCCGACATGGCGGGCCTCGGCGTGGCGTCGTTCGGCCACATCAACGGCGTCCACATGCAGAACCTGGACACGTGGGAGACCTACAGCGACGGCGGTCGAGTCGCGGCGAGCTGCCGCTGCGCCGCGCCTATCGTCCGACGCCGAGGAGCGGATGATTCGCGAGCTGGTGCTGCAGCTGAAGCTCGGGCGCATCCGCCCGGCGTACTTCGCCGCGAAGTACGGCGTCGACATCCTCGAGCGCTTCCACGAGCAGTTCGCGTCGCTCGACGCCGAGGGCTATCTCGACGCGCGGCCGGACGCCGACGCGCGTCGACGCTGACGCGCGACGGGCTGCTGCGCGTCGACGTGCTGCTGCCGCGGTTCTTCCTCGCCGAGCACGCCGGCATCCGCTACACGTAGTCGAACGTCGAAACGTCGACGTCACAAGTCGAGCACCCCTGTGCCCAGCGACATTCGCCTCACACGCCGCGTGCAGTTCTACGAGACCGACGCCGCCGGCATCGTGCATTTCTCCTGGTTCTTCCGCTACATGGAGGAGGCGGAGCACGCGCTGTGGCGCGCGGCGGGGCTCAGCATTCACCCGGCGAGCTCGGAGATCGGCTGGCCGCGCGTCGCGACGTCGTTCGAGTTCCAGCGGCCGCTGCGCTTCGAGGACGAGTTCGAGGTGCAGCTGCGGATCGCGGAGATCACGCGGCGGACGATCCGCTATACGTGCCGACTCGCTCAGGGCGAGGCGACGCATCGCGACCGGCGATCTGACGATCGCCTGCGTGCGCAAGACGCCCGGCGAACCGATGAAGTCAATCGACATCCCGCCGGACATCGCGGCGCGCTTTCAGGCGGTCGGCGCAGGGGCTAGGGGCTAGGGGCTGGGGCTGAGGCTCGGGCAGCGCACGCATTGAGGGACGATGCCTGACGTCGTCGTGATCGGCGGCGGCCCGGCCGGGTCCACGGTGTCCACGCTGCTCGCGCAGCAGGGCGTGCAGCGTCGAGCTGTTCGAGCGCGAGCACTTTCCGCGCTTTCACATCGGCGAATCGCTGATCCCCGAGACCTACTGGGTGCTGAAGCGGCTCGGCATGCTGCCGAAGATGCAGGCGAGCCACTTCGTCAAGAAGTACAGCGTGCAGTTCGTCAACGCCAGCGGCAAGCTGTCGGCGCCGTTCTATTTCTGGGACAACAAGCCGCACGAGTGCTCGCAGACCTGGCAGGTGGTGCGCAGCGAGTTCGACCAGATGCTGCTCGAGAACGCCCGCGAGCACGGCGTGGTCGCGCACGAAGGCGTGCGCGTGTTCGACGTCATCTTCGAGGACGGCCGCGCCGTCGGCGTCACCATCCGCGAGGAGGACGGCACGCAGCGCGAGGTCCGCGCCAAGGTCGTCGTCGACGCCAGCGGCCAGGCCGGCCTGATCCAGAACCGGCTGCGCCTGCGCGTCTGGGACCCGATCCTCAACAAGGGCGCGATCTGGACCTACTGGGAGGGCGCCTATCGCGACACCGGCCGCGACGAGGGCGCGACGATGGTGCTGCAGACGGCGGACCGGAACGGCTGGTTCTGGTACATCCCGCAGCACGACAACATCGTCTCCGTCGGCGTGGTGGCGCCGTTCGACTACCTGTTCAAGAACCGCGGCAGCTACGCGGAGACCTACGAGGAAGAAGTGGAGCGCTGCCCGGCGGTGAAGGAGCGCGTCGCGTCCGGCGACGCGGGTCACCGGCTACTTCGCGACCAAGGACTACTCCTACCGCGCCACCCAGGTCGCCGGCGACGGCTGGGTGATGGTCGGCGACGCGTGGGGCTTCCTCGATCCGCTCTACTCGTCCGGCGTGCTGCTGGCGCTCAAGTCGGGCGAGCTGGCGGCCGACGCGATTGTCGAGGGGTTGAAGAACGGCGACACCTCGGCGGCACAGCTCGGCAAGTGGGGGCCCGGCTTCAACGCCGGCGTCGATCGCATGCGGCGGCTGGTCTGCGAGTACTACGACGGCTTCAGCTTCGGCCAGTTCGTGCGCCAGTATCCCGACCTGCAAGGCACGGTGACCGATCTCCTGATCGGCGACCTCTTCACCGATCGCGTGGACAAGGTCTGGGAGCCGATGGAGTCGCTCGATGGAGACGGCCGCAAGCCGATCCCGTCGTGGAACGCCGGCACGCCGCAGGACGCAGGCGCCGGAGAAGGCGAACGAGCTCTCGCTGCCGGAGGGACGCAGGCCCTGAACAGCAGCGAACGTCCGTGGCAGCCGGAGACCACGAAGACGCGAAGACACGAAGGGCCACGAAGACAGAAATTGTCTGTTTAGAAAAACAACAACGGAAGAATTCTTCGTGTTTCTTCGTGCCTTCGTGCCTTCGTGGTCTCACTCCGTGTCGGCGTATGATGGGCGCGCGAGGACACCATGCGCACATTGAATCGCCGACAGCTCCTGCAGCTCGGAAGCCTCAGTGCCGGCCTCGCCGTGCCCGGCGTTGCGCTCGGTGCGGCGCCCGCATTCGCCGCCGGCGAGGAGGATCGCCGCGTTCGCCTCATGGGCGACGGCCTCGGCCACACGCCGCTCGAATACGCTGCCCTCCTCCACCGCCTGATCGACGAGAAGGGCATCGTCCCCGATTCCTATTCGCTCGGCGGGATCGTCGAAAAGCTCGAGCAAGACTGCGCGCGCGTGCTCGGCAAGGAGCGCGCGATCTTCATGCCCACCGGCACGCTCGCGAACCACATGGCGGTGCGCGCGCTCGCCGGCGGCGCGAGCCGCGTCGTCGTCCAGGAAGAAAGCCACCTCTATCAGGACGAAGGCGACTGCGCGCAGACGCTCAGCAACCTGACGCTGATGCCGCTGGCGGCCGGCCGCGCGACGTTCACGGCCGACGAGCTCGAGCGCGTCCTCGAGACGACCAAAGGCGCGCGCGTCGTCTCGCGGGTGTCGGCGATTTCAGTCGAGACGCCGGTCCGCCGCAAGCAGGGCGAGCGGTTCGACCCGGCGGAGCTGAAGAAGATCATCGCCATCGCCCGCCGCGAGGGGATCCGCCTCCATCTCGACGGCGCGCGGCTGTTCCTCGAAGCGGCGTACTCGGGCGAGAACGTCGCCGACTACTCGAAGCCGTTCGACACCGTCTACGTGTCGCTCTACAAGTACTTCAACGCCGCGTCGGGCGCGATCCTCGCCGGGCCGCGCGAGATCATCGACGGCATGTACCACGGGCGGCGGATGTTCGGCGGCGGGCTCAACCACGTCTGGCCGTTCGCGCTCGTCGCGCAGCACTACCTCGCCGGCTTCGGCGACCGCTACAGCCGCGCGGTAAAGGTGTCCGAGGACTGGATCGCGCAGCTGCGGCAGAACGAGCGCTTCGCGATCGATCGCGTGCCGCTCGGCACCAACCTGTTCCGGTTGCAGGTGCGCGGCACCGATCCGGCGGCGTTCCGGAAGCGCCTCGAGGCCGCCGGCGTGCTCGTCGCCGCGCCGCAGGACGGGACAGTTCCTCATCGGAGTCAACGAGACGCTCAATCGGACGACAGCGACAGCGCTGACCGATGCGTTCGTGCGGGCGCTCGGGGCGTAGGGGCTCATTCCACCGCCCGAGGAAAACAGGAGATCAGGAGGGTCAGGAGATCAGGAGGCTTGTCTTTCGCCTTGTCGAACCCATGCACGACCGGTTCAAAGGCGGTCGCGCATCAATTCGACGCCGCGTACGCCGATCTTGAACGCAGTCTCAGACAAGACGAGCCTCCTGATCTTCTGATCTCCTGTTAGCCTACAGGCGCCGCAAAGAAGCCATGCCGCCGCAAGAGATCCAAACTGTGCGCCTGCGGTTGCGGCCACTGACGCCTCCTGATCTCGACGCACTCCACCGCCTCCTTATCCAGCCAGGCGTCCGCCGCTATCTCCTCGACGATGAGGTGATTTCGCGCGAGCAGGCGCAGTTCTTCATCGACACCAGCGTCGCGTCGTTCGATGCGAACGGCTATGGCCTCTGGGGCGCGGCGGCGAAAGGCCACGACGCGTTGATTGGGTTCTGTGGCTTCTGGCGGTTCCACGAGCCGCCGCGGCTCGAGCTGCTCTACGGACTCGGCGACGATCATCGCGGCCAGGGCCTCGCCACCGAGATGGCGGTGGCGATGATCCGCTACGGCTTCGACACGCTGAGATTCGATCGGATCGAGGCGAGCACCGACGCGCCGAACGCCGCATCGGTGGCAGTGATGGAGCGCGCCGGGATGACCTTCTGGAAGCGCGAGATGACCAACGGCCTCGACACGATGTACTACGCGTGATCGCGAGTGCCGGTAAGATGTGGCGTGGTGCTCCGCCTGTCGGCGGGTGCCGCGAGGCAGTACGGCTAAAGCCGGACACTACGCACACGACACAGACCAGAGCAACTCGCTTCTAGCGCTTGTACTCACCCTCACGTCCTGGATCACCGGCGACTTCCCGGTGGACGACGAGCTGATCTGAATCGCGAACTGCACGTAGCGCGACGACCCGCTGATCGTCCCGTTGCTCGGAACCGTCGCGAACGCCGTCCACGACGCGTCCGGCACCGGCGTGTCTCCCCTGCGGTAGGTGACGACCATCGACGTCCCGCTCGGCACCGAGCTGGTCGTCGTCACCTTCTGCCACAGCACGACATCGCCCGCGTCGAACACCGCCGAGGTGAACGAGCCCGAGCCCGAGTACGGCGTCATCCGGATCCAGTCGACGCCGAGTGCGCCGTCGCCGCCGGTCGTGTCGACGATCACCGGCCGCATCGCCGTCGTGCCGAACGCCATGCTGCCGTGCGAGATCATCAGCGCGCCGTCGATGTAGTAGCTGACAGTCGCCGCCGTCCAGACAATCTGGTAGCGGTGCGGCTTGCCGTTCCAGTCGATGCCGCCTATCAGCTGCTCGAGGAACCGCGAGCCGTTGACCGTTCGCGCATAGAGCTCGCGGTTGGCGCCAATCACGAACATCGCCATCGGCGACCCGAGCGTGCTCGAGGTGCCGAGCCCGACCGCCTGGTGCGGCGACGCGGTGAAGCTCGCCGTGAACTCGAGCGTCTGGCCTGGCGCCGAGGCTGCCGGCGCCAGCAGCGCCGCGCCGCTGATCGAGAGGGCGCCGCCGCCAACCGTCGCCGACGCGCCGGCCGCAAGCGGCGTCAGGGTCCACCCCGCCGGCAGCGACGTGCCCGAGAACTCCGAGCCTTGCGGCGCCAGCATCAGCTCGCCGTCCGTAGTCTCGGCGAGATAGGCCCCTCCGGCCAGCGTTCCAGCCGAGAAATCGGCAATCGACGAGGTCACCTTCGTCGAGCTGTCGTCGTTGACGATGGTGACGGTGGCGCGAGCGCTGCTGAGGAAGCCGTTCACTACGCCGCTGAAGTCGACGTAGAACTGCTCACTCGCCTCGCCGACGATGTCGCTGACGATCGGGATCGCCGCCGACTGCGTCAACGCTCCCGGCGCGAAGTAGAGCGTGTCCGACACCGTGTAGTAATCGGTGTCGGCGCTGGCCGTCCCGGGCGAGGTCGTATAGTGCACCTCCACCCACGCCGTGCTCTTCTGCGCCAGCTTCACCGTGATCCACGCCTGCTTGATCGCGCCGACCACGTTGCCCTCGGTAATCGAGACGTCAGTCGCCGAGATCAGCGCGAGCACCGTGATCGACACCGTCTTGGTCGCCGCCGCGTAGTTGGTGTCGTTCGGCGTGAAGCTCACCGTCAGCGGCTGGTTCGGGCCGGCCGGCAGGACCGTTCCGGCCGGCGGCGCATACACGAACGTGCCCGCCACGCTCGCGGTCGCGTTCAGCTGCGCCGCGCCGAGCGGCGTGCCGCCGACGATCGTCGCCGGATTTGCCCAGGTGATCGTCGTCGCCGCCGGCTGCACCGTGATCGGCACGCTGGCTGTGGCCGTCGTGTAGTGCACCGAGTCCGACGGCGTGAACGTCACCGACAGCGTCCGCGCCCCGGCCGCGAGCACCGTGCCCGCCGCCGGCGTGTAGACGAAGCTGCCGGCGATGCCAGCGGTCGCATTCAGCTGTCCGCCGCCGAGCGCGGCCGGATAGGTGATCGGCGCGGGCGGCGCCCACACGATCGCCGGTATCGCCTTCTCGACCGTGATCGACACGCTCGCCGTCGCCGTCCGGTAGCGCGTCGTGTCTTCGGGCGTGAAGGTCACCGACAGCGTGTGCGGCCCCGGCTCGAGCACCGTCCCCGCCGGCGGCGCATACGTCAGCGTGCCGGCATCCGCGGGCACGTTGGTCGTCGCGTTCAGCTGTGCGGCGCCGAGCGACGTTCCATAGGCGATGTTGGCCGGCGTCGCCCACGTGATCTCCGGAGTGATCGAGCGCCTGAACCGGCGGTACCGACCCGGTGATCCGGATGTCGCTCAGCTCCGGCGTCACGCGCGCGTCGCCGGTTGCGAGATCGGCGCGGTATTGCACGTAGCGCGAAGAGCTGGAAAGCCCCTGCGGCGAGGTCGCGATCGCCGGTGTGCAGGCCGGATTCTCCAGCGAACCGCTCGCGGTCAGCGTGTTGCTCGTGCACACCGTGATCGCCAGGCTCGTGCCGGCCGGCGTCGCGGCTGTCCACTCAACGCTGCCCCAGTTCACGACCAACCCGGCGTCGAAGATGCGCGACTGGAACGTTCCCGAGGCCGGCGTGTACGGCGATACGTGGATCCAGTCGACGACGATCTTGCCGCTGAACGCGTTGAAGTCGCTGGCGGCAACCGGACGCATCATCCCGCTGATCGCCACCGGGTGTGTGGCAACCTGCTCGCCGTCCACCGAGTAGACGACCTGCGACGCCTGCCAGTCGATGCGGTACCGGTGCGGCGAATTCACGAGCGCGGTCCCAAGGTTGGTCACCGTCTCGTTCGTCGACATGTCGCCGGTGTAGGTGCGCACGTTGAGCGATCCGCCCGAGAGCGTGCTGAAGAGCGCGAATGGCTCGTCCGAGGTTTCGAGCGTCCGTCCGAGACCCGAGTGCTGATACGGATCGCCGGTGAAGGTCGCCACGAACTCCAGCGACGTGCCCGGAGCGAGCGTGAACTGATCCTGGCAAACGCCGCCGGCGTCGACGCAGCTGGCGACGCGCACGCCATCGGCCGTCATCCGGCCGCCGCCAACCGTGGCGGTGCCGCCCTCGCTCCAGATGTGCGTCTTCCATCCGCTCGGCATCGTCGTGCCGGAGAACTCGACGCCGATCGACGGCGCCAGCGTCAGCTCGCCGTCGCCGCTTTCGGCGATGTAGGTGCCGCTCGCCACGCCCGCCGCGAAGTCGGCCGGCATCGTGTCGCGCAGCGTCGGGCTCGGCATGGTGAACGCCTGCGGTGGCGGCGGCGGCGGCCCGCCGGGCACAGGCGGCGGCGCCGGGCCGAGGGACGGCTTCGACGCCATGTTGCCGGAGCGATCGGTCGAGCGGACGCGGAAGAAGTACGACGTGCTCGGCCGCAGCCCCGAGAGCGTGACGTGATGCGAGGTCACGAACGCCGCATCCGACACGGTCTGCGTGCTCTCCGGCAGGAACGCGGCCTCGGTGGAATAGTCGACGCTCGAGGTCGACGGTTCGTTCGTCGTCCAGGTGACGATTGCCGTCGTGCCGTCGAGCGGGACGGCAACCACGTCGGCAATCGACGGCGCGGTCGTGTCCGGCGTGCTGTCGAACACCACGTCAACCCAATAGTTGGTGGCGTTGAACGTCTGCGTCGGGAACGCCGTCGGTCCGTACAGGAAGAGGCCGTTGCCGCCGGCGGCGGCGCTGGTCGGCGCGTGCAGCGGCGGCGCGTCGACGCCCATGCTGCTCAGATAGCCGCTCGACGCGGCGTAGTGGCCGACGTTGGTGTGATACGACACAACGTAGGTCGCGTTCGCGGTGACCGGCACCGGCTCGTCGAAGAGCACCTGCTGCCAGCCCGAAGGCGTCTCGGCCGCGAAGGTCGCCGTGGCCAATCGGGTGCCGGTGCTCGTCCACAGGTTGCCGATGTGCGTGCCGGTGTTGTTCGTGCTCTTGTAGAAGCGGACGCCCTTGACGAAGCCGCTGACGTCGCTGCGGAACTTCAGGCCGAGTTCGACCGGGCTCGGATCGTCGACGTCGGGGACAGGCGGAACGGTCGCCTGCGTCCAGAGGCTCGGGCACGGGCAGAGGCCGCCAACAATCGACACGGTGATGCCGGCGCCAGGCTCTTCACGGTTGCCGCTGTCGTCGACGGCGCGGCTGAGAATCGTGACCGAACCCGGGAGCCCGGCCATCCACTCGAAGCTCCACGACGATGTGCCCTGCGCCGCGCGCCAGGTCGCGCCGCCGTCGACCGACACTTCGACGCCGGCGACGACGCCGCCGCTGTCGGCTGCCGTGCCGGTGATCGTCACGCGATCGCCGCCGCCGACCGTGCCGCCATTGGCCGGCGAGGTGACGGAAGATGTCGGGCCGAACGTATCGGTGGACTTGGAAGCCGCGACCAATCCGTTCTGCAGCGAGCCCGGCTGCGCGCCCATGTCGGCGAACAGGTTGACCGTCGCCTGCTGCATCGCATCGTCGGGCGCAGCAGCGCCGCGGTCGTGGTTGCCGTCGAGGCCCCACGCCCACTGCACGGTGCCGGCGCCGAAGACGAGTGCGCCGCTGGCAACGCGGTACATCGTCAGGTGATGCGTCGCCGTCCCGATGCCGACGGTCTCGCCGAAGTCGAGGATCTTCTCGACGCCGCTGACCGTCGTCGACGACAGATGCATCAGCCCGCTGGGACGCGATCCGTTATCGATATCCTCATCCCATTCGTAGCCGAGCGTGTTGGTGCCGAGCGAGGTCGACCCCGAGGTGAGGCTGGCAACGCGGGTGTTGCGCCAGAAGCGCAGGCCAGCCATCGACGCGGGAACGGTGATCGCCGTGGTGCCAGAGTTGACCGTCCAGAGTGTTCCGGTGAGCGAGTTCTCCGGGAGGCCGCCGTCGGCAGCCGGCGGAGCTGAAGCGCAGGTCACGCCACGTGCCCGTCGAAACTCCCGGCAGCGGATCGCGCTTCACGCCGCCGAGCGTGTCCTTGTAGCTGACGAGCGTGCGGTACGGCGTCCCGGACCCGTCGGCACTCGGCTCGAAGCGCGTCTTCCAGTAGATCTCGTTGCCGCTGAAGAACGCGAGGCTCACGCCGGCGTCGCGCGCCGCTTCGACCGTGGCGCGCTGCCCGGCCGACCAGTACTCGTCGTGGCCGATCGCGACAAACGCTTTCGGCTTCTTCGCGCCGAGCAGGATGCCGGCATTGCGCTCCGTATCGACGCCGGAGATGTACTTCACGTCGTAGCCGTTGGCCTCGAGCCACCGCACCATCGGGTACTCGGCGTTGAACAGGAAGCTCTGGGGATCGTGCGCGCGGGTGTCGAACGGGCGGTTGTAGCTCACCTTGGTCGCGCGGCCGATGCACCCATACACCGTGCCCTCGTTGCTGACCGGGCCGTTGCAGTAGAGGCTGCCGCCGCCGTACTGGTTGTAGGCCTGCCACGTCGTGTCGGAGGTCTGCACGACGACATCGGCCTGGCGCGCATCGTCGCGGACGACGAAGACGATGTGGCTCGCCCCGCCGGTGTCGACGCGTTTCAGCGTCGCGACGTAGATGCCCGAAACCGCGGTGCCGGTCGACCACGACGCGGAGACGTCCCAGTTGCCGCAATCGGCGAGGCCGGTCGTCCCGTCAATCGAACAGGGCGGCTGCGCCTGCGGCAGCGGCACCGACGGCGTCACCGTGGCCACCCGGCGCGCGCCCGCGCCGCCGTAGTAGCCGAGGCGGTAGATGTCGATCACGTAGTTGGCGGAGGGAGTGTTGACCTTGAAGTAGACCGTCGCGCCGCGATTGACGCTGATGTCGGTCGCGAAACCCTGGATGGTCGGATCGCCGGCGCCGCTCACGTCCCACTCGTTCGCCGGGTTGCCGGTCAGGGCATTTTCCGCAACGATTGGACTCCCTTCCGCCTGGATGAAGCGGGCGACGGGACCGGAGCGGCTGATGATGATGATGGCCGCGAGCGAGGCGATGATGAAACGCGCGGACGACTTGCTCAACACCCGGGGAGAGACATGCGTCGCCATATGTCAGGCACCTGTGATGGCCGCGCGACAAGACAAGCGAAGCTCGCCCCGCAGACCGGATCCGACGGGCAGTAATCAGCGCCAGAGTGGGCCGACTTGTGAATCGGCTTCGAGCAAGCTCCGATCCAATTTTTGTCAAGGCACGGGCTGAACGAGTTTCGAGCAACAAAAGTCGCGTTCGGGCGCTGTCTGCCGGACTGCGCGCCGATCGGGAGTCGCGCGATCCGATGAAGTTTGTCGTGCGGCAACGAGACTTCCGGCTTTGCGGCATACTGGCGGGGAACCTATGAATGGGATGCTTCGTGCAGTGCATGTCGCGGTTGCGGGCGCGGTGCTTGGCGCCGGTCTCACCGCGCAAAACCGGGCCGGCGACTGGCCGCAGTTCCGCGGGCCCGGGCGCGACGGCGTCGTCGCCTCGTTCGCGGCGCCGGCCAGCTGGCCCGATCGCCTGACGCGCAAGTGGAAGGTCGAGGTCGGCCTCGGCTACGCGACGCCGGTGCTCGTCGGCGATCGCGTCTACATGTTCTCGCGGCAGGGCGAGGACGAGGTGCTCGCGGCGCACGATGCGGCGAGCGGCACCCGCATCTGGACCTACAAGTACGCGGCGCCGTTCACGATCAGCCCCGCCGCCGCACGCCACGAGAAGGGCCCGAAGTCGACGCCGACGTTTGCCGACGGCCGGCTCTTCACGCTCGGGATGACCAACGTCGTCACCGCCGTCGACGCGGCGACCGGGAAGCAGATCTGGCAGAAGCCGGCGACGCAGGCGCAGCCGCTGTATCACACGGGGATGTCACCGCTCGTCGACCGTGGGCTGATGATCGTCCACGTCGGCGGACACAACCAGGGGGCACTGACCGCCTACGACGTGAAGACCGGCGCCGTGAAATGGCACTGGGATGGCGACGGCCCCGGCTACGGCTCGCCGATCGCGCTCGATGTCGACGGCACGCGGCAGATCGTCACCTTCACGCAGGAGAACGTCGTCGGCGTTGCCGCCGCGACCGGCGAGCTGCTGTGGAAGCGTCCGTTCTCGACGCCGTTCACGCAGAATGCGATCACGCCGATTCCCTACAACCAGACGGTGATCGTGTCCGGCCTCGATCAGGGCGTGTCGGCGTTCCGGATCGTCAAGCGGAACAACGCGTGGGCGACCGAGAACGTCTGGGAGAACAAGCAGGTCTCGCTCTACATGACCAACGGCGTGCTCGTGAACGACACGCTGGTCGGCATGTCGCACAGGAACAGCGGACAGTTCTTCGCGCTCGACGCGAAAACCGGCGCCACGATCTGGACCGGACCGCCACGGCAGGCCACGAACGCGTCGATCGCCCGCGCCGGCGATCTGTTCTTTGTGCTGAAAGACGATGGCGACCTCATCGTCGCCCGCAGCGGCGCGAAGGGGCTCGAGACGATCCGGACCTACACCGTGGCGGACAGCGCGACGTGGTCGGCGCCGGCGATTTCCGGCGACAGGTTCTTCGTCAAGGACGTCGCGTCGCTGGCGCTGTGGGCGTTGAAATAAAGCGCAGGCAGCAGTCGACGCCGCAGTCCTGAGTCAGGCTTTTCGTAGCGCAGCCCTTGAGGGCTGCCCGCGGCCGTTGGCAGGCCTGAGGGCCTGCGCCACGAGGCCGCGCGAGCAACCAGCCCCCAGCAAACCAGCCCCGCCCCACAGCCCCCAGCCCCAGCCTTCGTCCGGCGTGCGTTACAATCCGGGCCTGACGAGGCACTGATGGCCACCATCACCGCACACCGCACGACAACTGCGAGGAAATCCATGGTCTGGGTCATTTTCGTCGCCGGCGCGATTCTCTCGTGGGGCGCGTACGGCGCGCTGCTGCACCAGGGACAGACGCAGCTCGGCAACCCGCTGAAGGCGCTGCTGTGCGTCGGCGTCGCGTACTTCCTGATCGGCGTCCTGATTCCGGTTGCGGCGCTGTCGGCGCAGGGCAACCTGTCGGGATTCAACACCGGCGGCCTGATGACCGCGACGATCGCCGGCGCGCTCGGCGCCGCGGGTGCGGCGTGCATCATCTGGGCGTTCAGGTCGGGCGGACTGCCCGGTCTACGTCATGCCGCTGGTGTTCGGCGGCGCGCCACTCGTCAACGTGCTGGTGACGATGGCGATCCATCCGCCGAAGGCGGCGATCAACCCGATGCTCTACGTCGGTTTCCTGCTGGCGTCGGCTGGCGCCGGGATGGTGCTGTACTTCCGACCGACGGCATAGTGTCTCGTGGGTAGGGGGACGCCCTTCAGGGCGTCCCAACCAGGACGGTCTGAAGACTGTCCTCTACAACCATCGCAACCACACGAGGGCAATGATGTCACTGACCGCACGGGCCCTCACGATCCTTTCCGCGGCGCTGATCCTCTCAGCGCACCTCGCCGGCCGACAACTGGCCTCAGTTCCGCGGCAGCCGCTCGGGCGTGGCCGCCGACGATCCGGCGCTGCCCGACACCTGGAGCGCCGCCGACAACGTCGTCTGGAAGATCGACGTGCCCGGGCGCGGGTGGAGCTCGCCGGTCGTGTGGGGCGATCACGTCTTCGTCACCGCCGCGGCGAAGACGTCGGGCGCCGACGATCCGCTCCTGCCGGTGCCTTCCTACGCCGGACGCTCGGTCGGCGGGCCGATGTCGGGCCGCGACATCGGCGCGTCCACCGACGAGCACCGCTGGGTCCTGTACGACATCGACTTCAAGACCGGTAAGGTTCGCTGGCAACGTGCGGTCCATACTGCTGTGCCCGAAAGAATCGAAGCATCAGAAGAACAGCTACGCCTCGGAAACACCAGTCACCGACGGCGAGCGCGTGTATGTCTACTTCGGCAACGCCGGCCTGTTCGCCTACGACCTGAACGGCAAGCCCGCCTGGTCGAAGCCGATGGGACCGTTCAAGGTGCGAAGCGGCTGGGGGCACGCCTCGTCGCCCGTCGTCCACAAGGATCGCGTCTACATCGTCAACGACAACGACGATCAGTCGTTCATCGCCGCCTACGACGCGCGCACTGGCGCCGAGGTGTGGAAGACGAATCGCGACGAGGGCAGCAACTGGACGACGCCGGTGGTGTGGGAGAACAGGGCGCGCACGGAGATCGTCACCGCCGGCACCGACAAGATCCGGTCCTACGATCTGGACGGCAAGCTGCTGTGGACCTTGACCGGGATGTCGTCGATTCAGGTGCCGACGCCGGTTACCGCGCACGGATTCGTCTATATCAGCTCCGGCTACCCGTCCGATCCGCTGCGCCCGGTTTACGCCATCCAGCCCGGTGCGTCTGGCGATATCTCGCTCAAGACGGGCGAGACGAGCAACGCGTTCATCAGCTGGTCGAACCCGGCGCTCGGCGCCTACAACCCGTCAGGGCTCGTGCACGGCGACTTCTACTACTCGCTGCTGGATCGCGGCCTGCTCATTTGCCACGACGCGAAGACCGGCAAGGAAGTCTATGCGCGGCAGCGGATCACCGAAGAGGCCGCCAGCTTCACCGCGTCGCCGTGGGCCTACAACGGCAGAATCTTCGCGCTGAGCGAGGAGGGCGACACCTACGTGATCCAGGCGGGTCCGGAGTTCAAGCGGCTCGGGAAGAACTCGCTCGGCGAGATGACGCTCGCGACGCCAGCGATCGCCAACGGCAGCCTGATCATGCGGACGGCCTCGAGGCTCTATCGGATCGGGAAGAAATAGCGTTCGCTAACGGGCGTCAGTTGGAGATCGACGATGACGATGGCGCGCACCGGGCGGGCAAACGCACGCGCATGACGTGAGCGCGAGCAGAGTCTTCTCGAGCGCAGCACGATTGCCTTGAGGGTTTGGAAGAGTGATGAGGCCATGCGGCGCGGCGCGTCAGTAGACCGCCCGCTGCTGCACCTTCTCCTTCGTCGCGAGGCGGAACCGCTCATCCGTCGCCGCACCGTCAACGATCAGATTCGCGACATACTCACCAACCACGGGCCCGTGCTTGAAGCCGTGGCCTGAGCCGCCGCCGGCCAGCCAGACGTTGTCGAAATCGGGATGCCGATCGATCAGGAAGTCGCCGTTCGACGTGTTCTCGTACTGGCAGACCTCGCCTGAGATGAGCGGTGCGCCCGCAAGCGCGGGAAACCGGCGCGCGAGGTAGGCGCGTGCCTCGGGCAGCGTCTCGCCGGCGACGCGATCGCCGCTTTCGGGATCGAACGCCGCACCGTGCCGATCGACGGAGATCTTGAAGCCGCGTCCGTCGATGTCCGGCACGCCGTAGACTTCCTCGGCGAAATCAATCCAGGCTGGCAGCGAGACCGACGCGAAGCGCAAGTCGCCGGTGGGCGAACCGAAATAGAGGACTTCCTGGCGGGTGACGAAGATCCGCCGGTCGAGCAGCTCGGGATACAGCGTCGGCAGCCACGGGCCGCACGCGAAGACGAAGGCGTCGCCGGGCAGCGCATCGCCCGATGCGGTCTCGACCCAGTCGAGGCGCCCGCCGCTCTGGCGAGGAGGCCGAATCGACGCGTGCGCGTAGCGGACGCCGCCGTTGACCAGGTCGCCGACCAGCGTCCGGACGGCGCGGCGCGCCATCAGCACGCCGCTCTCGGGCTCGAGGATCGCCCACCCGACCGGCCCGAACTCCACCTGCGGCCAGCGCGACTCGAGCTGCGCACGCGACAGCCGTTCGTGCGGCGCGCCGGCACGCTCCAGCGTCGCCAGCGTCGCCGCAGCCAGCGGATCGTGCTCGCGCGCCATCCACAGGACGCCGGTCTGGTGAAACAGCTGCGCGCGCCTGCGCTCGGCCAGCGCCTTCCATTGCTCGAGCGACTTGAGCGCCCAGCGCGTGTAAATCTCCTCGGCGCCGTATCCCGCGCGGATGAGCCGCGTGTGGCCGCCGGAGCTGGCGCGGCTCGTGGCCGGGCCGTGCGCGTCGACGAGCGTCACCTCGCGCCCCAATCGTGCGAGATGGTACGCGGTCCACGCGCCGAAACAGCCGGCTCCGACAACGACGATGCGACGCATGCGAAACCTTCAGGCCTTGAACCTGGAACCTCGAACCTAGAACCCAGAACAAAGAACCCAGAACCCAGAACCTAGAACCACGGCGTCACCGCAGCACTGCCTCGCATCGCGCTGCGTCACCCTCCGATCGGCGGACGGTTCTTGCGGTACGAGTTCTTCAGCGCGATCTTGCCGTTCTTGAAGGTGAAGAGATCGCAGCCGGTCACCTCGACCCGCTTGCCGTCCTTCATCGTGCCGGTGAAGGTCCACTCCGACACGCCGCGGTCGCCGGCGACGAAGTGGCGGGCATTGTTCCAGCGCGCGTCGGGATAGGTGGTGAAGACGGCGGCATAGGCCGCGCGCACCGCCTGCGCGCCCTCGTAGCGCTCGCCGTTGACGGTGTTGCCGCTGGAGGACTCGAAGACGCCGTCGGGCGTCATGAACGACATCAGCGCGTCGACGTCGTGCCGGTTCCATGCGTCGGCGAACGCCACCAGCATCTTCTCCATGTCGTGGCCCTCATGCGTGGCCGCCTTGGCGGCGGCCGGCTTGGTTTGCGCCGCCAGACCCGGTGCGAGAGGCGAGGACGTGGCTCCGCACAACACGAGTCCGAGCGCCAGCAGTAAGACTCTCCGCATGTTCATCCTCCGTCGATCCGTACTCACGATCCGGGTTCAGCCGGTCCGGCGACACGATTATCGCGCAAGCTCACCGACAGGTGCGGGACACAGAGACCCCACAGCAGCCGGGCGGCAAAGAGCCGCGAATATGCAGCGAGGGCGCTCCACCCGCCGGCTAAATCTGTGCGCAGTGTAGTCGAGCGGGACAGGCGGAGTCCCGCAAACATCAGATTCACGACGGTTGACACACTCCACCCCCGTCACTAGGCTGTCCTCGGATCTTCGAATTGACAGGGCGGAGGCGAAGACGATGCTCCTGACGCGACGGATCGCCGCGAGCGCGCTGCTCGTTCTTTTCACCGCGGTCGCCACCGCGGCGCAGGCGCCGGCCGACACCGCCGAGGCCTTGGCCGCGGCGGTGCGCAAAGGCGACGCGCCGGCGGTGAAGAAGCTGCTCGACGAGGGCGTGGACGTCAACACCAAGTATCGATACAACGCGACCGCTCTCTCGTTCGCCTGCGACCGCGGGCACGTCGAGGTCGTGAAGCTGCTCCTCGACCGCGGCGCCGACCTCAACGCGGAGGATACGTTCTACCATGCGACGCCGCTGACGTGGGCGATCCGTCCGGCGACCGGTCGAAAGCCCGAGCATCTTGAAGTCGTGCGCCTGCTGCTCGCCAAGGGTGGTATCCCCGCTGACCAGCTGTCGAACGCGCTCGAGGCCGCGACCCGCACGAACCAGGACGATGTGGTGGCGTTGTTGAAAGCGGCGGGCGCGAAGCCGAAGGACAATGACGATGCGAGGCGCGAGCGTAGTGCTGTGCTGGATGATGTTGGCCGGCGCGATCGCGTCGGCGCAGAACTGGCCGTCGTTCCGGGGGCCAGGCGCGTCCGGCGTTGCCGACGGCGCGCCGACACCGGCAACCTGGAATGCCGCGACCGGCGAGAACGTCCTCTGGAAAACGCCGGTCGCCGGCGTCGCCGTCTCGAGTCCGATCGTGTGGGGCGATCGCGTCTTCGTGTCGACCGCCGTCAGCAGCGATGCGTCAGCCGGCATCCGCACGGGCCTGTACGGAGACGTTGCCCCGGAGAAGGACGTGTCGCCGCATACGTGGAAGCTCGTGGCGCTCGACCGACAGAGCGGCAAGGTGCTCTGGGAACGTGAGGCGCACAAAGGGGTGCCGAAGACCAAGCGGCATCCGAAGTCGAGCCAGGCATCGGCGACGCCGGTCACCGACGGGCGCCGCGTGATCGTGTCGTTCGGATCCGAAGGGCTGTTCGCGTACGACGTCGACGGCAAGCCGCTGTGGAAGCGCGATCTCGGTGTCCTGAACGCCGGCTGGTTCTACGACCCCGAATTCGAATGGGGGATCGCGAGCTCGCCGATCATCTGGAAGAACATGGTGATCGTGCAGTGCGACATCCAGAAGAACTCGTTCCTCGCCGCCTTCGACGTCGCCACCGGTCAGCCTGTCTGGCGAACCGACCGTGAGGAGATACCCTCATGGGCCACGCCGGCCATCTTCGAGCACGACGGCCGGGCCGAGCTCATCACTCAGGCGACGACCTTCATCCGCGGCTACGATCCGTCGAACGGCAAGGAGCTCTGGCGCCTCGGCGGCAACTCCGAGATCACGATTCCGACGCCCATCATCGGCCCCGGCATCGTGATCGTGACCAACGGGTATGCCGGCGTCCAGCCGATTTACGCGATCAAGCCCGGCGCCTCTGGCGACATCACGCTCAAGGGCGATCGGACGAGCAGCGAGTCGATCGCGTGGAGCACCAATCGCGGCGGGCCGTACATCCCGACCCCGATCATCTACGGCGGCCAGCTCTACGTCCTCGGGATCAACGGCGTGCTGGCGGCATACAACGTCGCCACCGGCGAGCGCATCTACCAGGAACGCGTCGAGGGCGGCACATCCTTCAGCGCCTCGCCGGTAGCCGCCGACGGCAAGCTCTACTTCGCCAGCGAAGACGGCGACGTCTTCGTCGTCAAGGCGGGCCCGAAGTACGAGCTGCTGGCAAAAAACGCGATCGGCCAGGTCATCATGGCGACGCCGGCGATCTCGAACGGCGTGATCATCGTGCGCGGGCTCAAGGACGTCTTCGCGATCGGTGCACGCCGCTAGCAATTCGGTCGCGGGTCTGCCTGAAGCCAGAGACTACGGCTGGCGCGCGGTCACTCGCTGCGCGCCGGCGCCCGCTGGCCGATGGCGTACAGGAAGTTCCTCGTCCGGAAAAAGATCTGTCCCTCCGACACCGCCGGCGAGCTGAGCGTGTAGTCGTCGAAGTCGTTTTCCGCGAGCAGCTCGAACGCCGGGCCGGCCTTGATCACGCTGGTCAAGCCATCCTCGTTGGTGATGTAGATCTTGCCGTCGGCGAGCACCGGCGAGCCGCTGTAGGTGCCCGGCCGCAGCCGCTGACGACCGTAGATGCTCCTTGCCCGTCTTCAGCGTCGAGGCAGAACATGATGCCGCGGTCGTTGACGACGTAGAGGTAGGTGCCGTCGGTGACCGGCGTCGGCACGTCGGGGCCGCTGCCGAACGACCACAGGACATGCGACTTCGTGACGTCGCCGCGTCCGCCCGCCTTCAGCACCAGCATCGGCCGCTCGCGCGACGGCGCGACGATCAGCTCGCCGTGCACCACCGGCGAGGCGACAATCCGGTAGCTGCCGTCGTTGTCCGGGTTGAGACCGTTCGCGCGCCACAGCTCCTTGCCGTTCGACGGATCGTGGCCGGTGACCACGTCGCCGCCGGTCACGACGATCTCGGTCGTCGTGCCGTAGCGCAGCAGCGCCGGCGTCGTGTAGGAGTCGGGCGACTCGAACCGCGCGCTCGTCGGCCGCTCGACGCGCCACACGGTCCTGCCCGTCGCCTTGTCGATGCGCAGCAGGTACGACGGATCGTCGGTCTTCATCCCGTGCAGCACCTGGACGTAGAGCGCGTCGTCGTACAGCAGCGGCGACGAGCCGTAGCCCCAGTTGAGGCCGAAGCGCCCGTAGTCTTTCGGGATGTCGCGCGTCCATTTCTCGGCGCCGCTGAAGTCGAACGCCTTGAGCACGCCGGTGCCGGTCATCACCCAGACGAGCGTGCCGTCGGTGACCGGCGACGGCGTCGACATGTTCTGCTTCCGCTCCTGATGGTTGCCCGATGCCGAGCGGCCGCTTCCAGAGCACCGTGCCCTTCACGCGATCGACGCACCACAGGTGCAGGTTGTCGCCGCTCTGCACGCTGCAGGTCGTCGGCGACGTTGAGGAAGATGCGATCGCCCCAGACGATCGGCGTCGAGCCCGACCAGGCCGGCAGCTGCAGCTTCCAGCTGACGTTCTCGGTCGCCGACCATTTCACCGGCAGGTTCTTCTCGCCGCTGATGCCGTTCAGCGACGGGCCGCGCCACTGCGGCCAGTTCTCCGCCGACGGCCGTGCGGCCGTCACCGAGAGCGCTCCGACGATGAGTACCCCGCGCACAATCGAAAAAATGAATGCCGGCATATGAACCTCGAGTGGTGCCCTCACAACGCCGCGCGGCGCTCACGCGCAGGCTCGGGCCCGCTCATCAGCCGCGGTGGGCAGCGACAACGCACGAGCGCCGAACGAAGAACTAAGAACGCCGAACGACAGCGAAGCCGCTCTATTCCGACCGCAGCGCCTCGAGCAGCGGCGCGCCGAGCGCCGCCCTCGTCGCAATGAGTGACGATAGCAATCCGCCGGTAAAGACTGCAATCACAAGCAGCGCCGCGCCGGCCGCGGCCGGCAGCTGCCCGCCGCGCTCGAGCACGACCGGCGCAATGGCCACCGCCGCCGACAGCGCGCCAACCGCAAGGCCCCAGCCCAGCAGCAGCGACGTTCTCGGCCAGCGACGATCGCGAAAATGTGGCCGCGGCGATAGCCGGCAGCGCCGAGCAGCGCCAGCTCACGACGGCGCTCGAGGACGTTGCGCAGCAGCACCGCCGCGAGCCCGATCGTGCCCACCAGCAGCCCGAGACCGCCGAGCGTCTTGAACGTCGAGAGGTACGTGTTCTCGACCGCGTGAAACTCCGCCAGGCGTTCGACCGTCGGCACCGCGTCGGCGCCGAGATCGCCCGCTCCCTGCTCGATGGCGGCGGCGACGGCCGCGGCCTTCCCGACGGCGGTCTCGACGAGCAGGAAGCGATAGCCGTCTTCGTCCGGGAAACACGCGGCGGAACTGCTCGTCCGACATCAGCAGCTCGCCCTGGAAGATGCTGTCGGACAGCGCCGCCACCAGGCGAAGCCGCAGCGGCCGGCCGCCGCGATCGACGACGATGTCGTCGCCGAGCGCTTTGTGGAGGACGTAGGTCATCGAGTTGGCGTCGGCGATGACCGGCACCACTTCGTCCCCGGGAGTCGCCGTTCAGCAGCAGCCACGGGTTGGCGCGCTCCGCGTCGGTCTGCTGCGAGCGAGCTCTGAAACGCGAAGCGCCCGCCGTCGATGAACGACCGGCGGACGCCGAGGATGCGCGGATTCGCGCGGCTCGTACAGGTTCAGGCAGCTCGCATCGTCGCCGGGCCGGACGCGGAACGGTTCGATGGTGATGTCATCCGGAGGGATGTCGGCGAGGCCGATCGCGTCGCGGCCCTCGGGGCTGTTCGGGTCGTGGGCGATCGGCATCAGCATGTCGACGAGCAGCGCGTAGCCGCCGACGCCGGACTGCCGATCCGTCGTCGACGGCGCCTCCTTGTGGAACGCGTCGACGGCGATGAGGATGAACGTCGCGGACGCGATGACGCCGATCGCGAGCACGCTGCGGCCCGGCCGGTGCGCGGCGTTGCGGAGGCCGAGGCGAGCGACCGCCGGCCAGCCGCGTCCGTGGATCAGCGAGCGCGGCGGACGCCGGAGGATCGCGGCGGCCAGGCACAGGCACGCGACGAGCAGCGACGAGCCCGCGCCGAAGAAGCCGCCGGTCTGGTCGATCGCGCCGCCGGCGCTCGCCGTAACCATCGCGATGCCGGCGATCGCGAACGCGATCGCAGCCCACCAGGCACGACCTCCGCCTGTCTTGCCAGCCCCCACACCCGCCCCGTCCGACCCAACCTCCCCTGCCAGCAGGCTGCGCTCGGACAGCCTCGCCAGCCGCGCAGCGTCCACCAGATGCAGATCATCGCCGCGGCAAGCGCGCCTGCGACGCCCGCGGCGAGCGACAGCGGCGAGACGTGCAGCGTCAGCGACGTCGTCGCGACCGCGCCAATCCACCAGGTCCGGAGCCCGTACATCATCGCGCCGGCATAGGCGACGGCGCCGGCGGCGCCGATGACGCTGCCGGCGAGCGCGAGCACGAAACCCTCGGCCGCGAACAGCCTGCCGGACGCGCGGCGTCGAGAAGCCGACGGCGCGGAGGAGGCCGACTTCGCGCGCGCGCTGCTCGACCGCCAGCCTGAAGAACAGCACCGCCAGGAGCAGCGCCGAGGCGACGAGGAAGAAGCTGAAGTAGGTGAAGTACTCGCCGAAGTCGGTGGCGCCGCGCGACGCGGCGAGCCCCCCGCCGCGCACGTCGACGCAGCGGTGAGGCCCATCGCCATCGGATCGATCGCGTCGCGGAGCAGCGTCCTGACACGTCCGGCGGCGTCGGCTGCGGATGCGCCGCCGGCCGGCCGCAGGCGGACCGATGTGCGATCGCCATATCGCGAACCCCACAGCGCCTGCCCGACCTCGAACGGCACGAACGCCTTCGGCGTCGTCCGGTACTGCTCCCAGTAGTCCTCGTCGATCTGCCGCACGCGCTTGAGGTCGACCGGAAACGGCGGATCCCAGTCGCCGAGGGTCGCCGCTTCGCTGATGCCGGGATAGACCGGCGTCGAGATCGCGATCGGCCGCGGGGCCGGCAATCGGCACGACCGCCGCGACGGTGAAGTCCGCGCTGCGCGTGACGAGCCGGCCGGGATCCTCCCAGACGAAGTATTCGAGCGACAGCGGGTCGCCGGGCTTGACCGCCAGATCGCGCGCGGCCCAGTCGTTGAGCACGATCGGGCGATTCGCCGCCGTGGCATCCACCGCGACGCCGATCGCGCGCAGATCGATCGCCGTCACCAGCGAGTACGGGATCTGGCGATCGCCGCTGCGCATCGTGTTGGCCAGATAGGTGAGCACCGGCTGCGGCCGGACGCCGCTGTTCTGCGCGGCGGCGTCGACCGCCATCGCGCGCGGCGCGTCGAGCAGGCCGGCGGCGCTTTCGACCGCAACCGCATCTCCCACCACACGCGTCGTCAAGCCGACATCCTCGAGCGCAAAGCGGGCGCGGACCAGGCGCTCGAGGGCGGCGTTGTCTGCGCTCGCGCCGTTCGCGATCAGCAGGGTGTTGACGCGGCCGCGCAGCTCGAGGTCCTGCTGAAGGCGCGCGAGCGGCACGAACACGGCGCGGACCGCGCCCTGCTGCGGCCGCAGCGAGAACTCGCCGAGATCGGCAGCGCTGAGGACGGCGCGGACGTCGAGCCGCAGCGTGCGTCCGGCATCGTCCTTCCGCCCGTGGAGCGACTCGATCGGAATCGCGGACGGCCGCTCGATCCGCACCAGCACCGCGTTGTCGACGGCCGCGCCGATATCAGACGCGAGCGCCTGGCTGAGAAGCGCGTCGCGGCCCGACGGGCCGCTCACGCCGGCGACGCCGTGGAAGCGCCAGAACCGATCGTCGACGCCGTAGACCTGGACGCGCGAGGCGCGGCGGCCGCTGGCCTGATCGCTGACCGTGCCCTCGACGGCAACCAGCGGCGCGGCGCCGGCAAGGGCGCCGTCGCGAGCGAGGTCGTCGCCAAGCGCCTCGCGGAAGAAACCGGTGGAAACGATCGCGCGATCGGTGCGGCCGATGCGCTGCGAGCACGAGATCGCGCAGGCTGCCGCGCACCGAGTCGCCGACCAGCAGCGCGCCAGCGAGCACCGCCACCGCCGTGGCGACGCCGAGCACCACCGCGAGGTTGGTGCGCCAGTAGTAGACCACCCCGCGGCGAACAAGATCTCGTCGGATCATCGGGGTAGCCGGAGACCACGAAGACACGAAGTCACGAAAGAACACGAAAACTTTTGTTCTCTTCAAAAAGAAATTCTTCTTCGTGTCTCTTCGTGTCTTCGTGCCTTCGTGGTCTCATTCGCAGCTCGCCGCAAGTTGACGGTCCACCAGCTCGAAGCGGATCGGGAATCTGCGCCGCGAGCTGCGCGCTGTGGGTGACGACGATCAGGATGCCCTGCTGCTCGCGGTGGAGATCGAGCAGCAGCGACGCGACCTGCTCGGCGGAGGCGCGATCGAGGTTGCCGGTGGGCTCGTCGCACAGCAGGAGCCGCGGCTGCCGCACCAGCGCGCGCGCGATCGCGACGCGCTGCCGCTCGCCGCCGGACAGCTCGCCCGGCCGGTGATCGATCCGCGCGCCGAGGCCGACCTGCTCGATCAGGCGGCGCGCCCGCTCGCCGTCGCCGTCGTCCCGGCAGGAGGCGACCAGCGTCGGGATCAGCACGTTCTCGAGCACCGTGCACTGCGGCAGCAGGCAGTGATCCTGGAAGACGAAGCCGACTGCCTCGTTGCGGAACGCGGCGAGCGCCGCCGGCGGGCAGCTGGAACGGGTCGCGGCCGTCGAGCGTGACCGTGCCGGAGGTCGGCGGCTCGAGCGCGCCGAGCGACGTAGAGCAGCGAGCTCTTGCCGCTGCCCGACGGCCCCATGATGGCGGCGGCGTCGCCGGGCGCGAGCGAGAAGGACACGTCGGACAGCACCGCGAGCGGCCCGCGCGGCGTCGGGTATTCCTTGCTCAGATGCGCAACGGTCAGCATGGTAACGGGTCAGGCTCAGGGGTCAGACCCGAACTTCGGGTCTGCCCCCTGAGCCCGGAGCACGCGATCACGCCTGCCGCGCCCGCGGCCGCGCGATCATCGACTCGTAGACGTCGAGCTGGATGTCCGCCGAGCGCGCGACGCTGTAGTGCGCGCGGACGCCCTGGAAGCCGCGCGCGCCGAGCGCGTCGGCCTTCTCGCGGTCCTGCCACAGCGCGAACAGCCCGTCGGCGAGCGCGGCCGGATCGTCGGGCGCGACGAGCAGGCCGCCGCCGGTCTTCTCGACGATCTCGGTGAACGCGCCGCGCCGCGGCTGCACCACCGGCACGCCGCTCGCCATCGCCTCGAGCAGGAACACGCCCTTCGGCTCGTCGTAGGTCGCCGGCACCGACAGCACGTCGAGCGTCTGGAGGAACGCCAGCTTGCCGTCGCGATCGACCGCGCCGTGATAGGTGAACTCGTCGAGCCAGGCCGGCCTTCGCGAGCTGGCGCTTGACGTCCTCGAGATACGGCGCGTGCGCGCGCGCCGAGGTAGCCCGCGGCGTCGAGCCGGATCGGGCGCGCAGTGCCGGCGTCGGCTGCGGCACCTTCTGGCGGAAGAGCTCGTAGGCCTCCGCCAGGAAGTGCAGCCCCTTCTCGGGCGCGATGCGCGCGAAGTATCCGACGCGGAAGACGTCCGTCGCTGCGCGCGCGCGGCGGCCGCTGCACGTAGCCCTTCATGTTGATGCCGAGCGGGACGACCGCGATGCGGCTCTCGGGAACCGCGAGCAGCTTCGGCCATCACCGGCACGTAGTAGTCGCTGACCGCGATGAAGCGGTCGACGTCCGGCACCTGCCGCCGGATCAGCTCGATCGCGCGCGCGCGATACGGCTCGATGAGATCCTCGAGGAACAGATCCTCGCCCTGCAGCGTGCAGCGAGACCGGCCGCTTGAGCGCGTCGCGCAGCGGCCGCGCCAGGCCGATCAGCAGCGAGTTCGGCAGGTTGATGACGTCCGGCGTCGGCTCGCCCGCCGTCCACTCGAGCAGCTTGTCGAACTCCTTGCGCAGGACGCCGCGGTCCCCTTCGAGCATCGAGATCGTCAGGTCGCCGAGCAGCTTCGGGTCGGTCGACAGCGATCGGCTCGCGAACGCGCTGATGACCGCGGCGAATCCCACAGGCGATCGAGGAAGCGCGGCAGTCTTGCGGAACAGCGGCGACGTACTGCTGCAGGTAGATGCTGATGCCGCCAAACAGCACGCGGTCGCGGCTGACGTTCGGCTCGTCGGGGTTGGTCGGCGTGTAGAGCGGCAGCAGCGTGACGTCGTGGCCGCGCGCGATCAGCTCGACCGCCAGCGCGTTGTCGCGCGAGCAGCTGCCGCAATACATCCCCGCGGCGCCGGCGGTGATCGACAGGATCCTCATATCACCTGTGTGACTCAACACAAAGGACACAGAGGACACAAAGGTTTTTGTACCAAATTCTCTTCCTTTGTGTCCTTGGTGTCCTTTGTGTCGATTCCAAGCCGCGAATCAGCTCGACGCCACTACAGGCTTGGCCGTCTGGAACGCCCGCGCCCGGAACAGGAACTCGATGATGTTGCCCTCGTGCGGCTGCAGCCAGTTCAGCTGGGTCGTCGGCACCGGGCCGAGGTTCAGGCGATCGATGTGCACCGCGTCGAGCAGCGTCTTCCGGAACGCCGGGTTGCAGGTGATCGCGCTGCAGACGAGCGTCGGGCCGATCGCCTCGAGCATCTTCGATTCCGGGCACTCGACGACGGTGACGAACGGGAACATGTATTCCTTCGACGCGATCGCCGCGTCCGGCGATTCGCAGTGGACGACGGTCGGCAGCAGGTAGTCCGCCTGCCCCTGCTTGACGAGCGCGGCTGGCCGCTGCGGTATTTCGCGGTGACGTCGGTGACGCCCGGCGCCTGCAGGTCGGCGTCGATCGCCTGCGCGATCGCGTCGGCGACGCCGGGCACCGTGAACGCCGCCAGGCTGGCGTCGGGATGATCCGGCGGCAGCGGCTGCACCGCGGCCAGCCGCTGCGCGAGCGCGTCGGCGATCTCGCGCGTGTGGCGGCTCGCCCAGATGCCCGGAGCAGTTGATGCAGCCGCGGCCGCTGTTGAGGAACACGCTGTCGACCATCACGTCGAGGAACTCTTCCCAGCGATCGACCTGATCGTCGCCGATCAGGATCTTCGAGAAGCCGGGGCCGTGCGCCTGCACGCGCGGGTTGCCGCGGTACCGATCGACGGTCGGCGTGCCGCCGAAGATCAGGTTGCGGCCGCAGCTGTCGAGCACCGCCGCGCCGACGTCGCCGCCGCCCGGATAGATCGAGATCGCCTCGCGCGGAATGCCGGCCTGGAAGAACGCCTCGGCCATGCGATACGGCGTCCACGGCTCCTGCGGGCCCGGCTTCAGCACCAGCCCGATCTGCAGCGGGATCACCGGCAGCCACAGCGTGTGCACGCCGGGCGAGTTCGACGGCAGCACCAGCCCGACGACCGGGCTCTGCGCCTGGTAGCTGATCGGCACGCCGCGCTCCTCGCCGTGGCCGGTCGAGAGCACGTCGAGCGACGAGCCCGCGCGTCAGCGAGTCGAGGATGCGGCGCATCTCGGCGAGCACGAACGCGTTCTTCTTCATGTTCGCGCGGCACATGCGCTCGGGCAGGCCGGTGCGTCGCCGACTGCGCGCGCGCGAACTCGTCGGGCGTCTGCGTGCCGTCGCCCATCGGCAGCGTCGCGTTCATGTAGAGCTCGCCCGCCTTGCCGGCGCGCGCGATCAGCTCGTCGATCGGAATCTCGCGCAGCACCTCGCGCGCGCGCTGCCGCCTTGCGCATGTCGCGCTGAATCAGCCCGCCGTTGGCGCGGCTGACGCTGGCAATCGGCTCGCCGGTCGCGAAGTGCACGACCGGGTCGACGTCGATGCTGGTGTAGGGCTGCCCCCAGCGGAGAACCGGAATGTTGATCATGTGTATCCGGCTACCACGAAAACACGAAACACGAAATCACGAAAAACATTTGTTTTCTTCTGTTCTTCGTGCCTTCGTGTCTTCGTGGTCTCCGTCCTTCTCCTTTAATACACCCCCACGGTCGTGGTCGCCGCGAAGCCGCGGAAGGGCCGCACGCCGCTGATGCCGTCCCACGGATAACTTCTCGCACGGCGGCTCGCGCTCGCCTTCGTCGCGCTCGAGGAAGCCGGGCATGAAGAATTCCTTCGTCAGCGTCGTCAGCTTGACGCGGCCGGTCTCGCCGTAGCCGACGACCTTGTCGGGATCGTCGAAGTCGACGACCTCGATCGCCGCGCGCGGCTGCGGCGCGTAGTAGGCGATCTTGTAGTTGTTGTGCGGGCCGCTCGGCGCGCTCGCCGCCAGCCCCATCAGCGTGTTGCCGTAGGTCGGCGTCATGTAGGCGCCGTCGAGCAGCTCCTCGTGCGCGAAGCGGTTCCACTGCGGCGTGAACTCGGTGCCGCCGGAGAAGATCCCGGTGATGCCCGCCTTCCGGATCGTCGTCCCCATCGACTCGAGCCGGAGCGCGAGCGACTTCGAGCAGCTTCGGCGTCGTGAACATGCAGCGGATGTCGTGGCCGGCCTGCAGGATCGTCACCGCCTGATCGATGACGTGATCCTTGTAGGCCTGGAGGTGCTCGCTCCAGCCCTTCTTGATCAACTTGATGACCCAGCGCGGATCGAGATCGACGCAGAAGCAGATGCCGCCGCGGATACTGCGCGAGGTGCTCGACCGACAGGCGCAGCCGCCGCGGCCCCGACGGCCCGAGCATCAGCCAGTTCGACGCCCGTCGGAAAGAACTCGTCGGGCAGCGTCGTCGCTGAAGAGCTCGTAGTCGGTGCGGAAATCGTCGCATCGCGATGCGCGTCTTCGGCATGCCGGTCGTGCCGCCGGTCTCGAACACGAACACCGGCTTGCCGGCGAGCCCCTTCGGGATCCAGCGCTGCACCGGCCCGCCGCGCAGCCATTCGTCCTCGAACTCGCCGAAGCGCTTGAGATCGGCGAACGCCGGTGATCTCGCGCCGCGGATCCCAGCCCGGCCTTGCTCGCGAACTCGAGCCAGAACGGGCAGCCGGTCGCCGGATCGAAATGCCAGGCGACGACCTCGCGCACCCACGCGTCGAGCATCGTGCGCGAGACGTCCGGCGACACACCTGCCGTCGCGCGCCGGATCGGACGGAGACGCCTGCATGATGACGTAGTATAGCCCGATGGCGGCGGCCCTCATGGTGGCGGTGCTCTACGCGCTGCATCAGGACTTCTGGTTCTGGCGCGAGGCGCGCCCGCTCGTCTTCGGCTTCCTGCCGATCGGCCTCTTCTATCACGCCGCCTACACGCTCGCGACCTCGGCGCTGCTGTGGCTGCTGGTGCGGCATGCACTGGCCCGTCGCACCTCGAGCACGCGCTCCGACGAATGATTCCGGCGGCCGTCGTCTTCGCCTACCTCGGCGACGGTGCTCGCCATCGGCATCTTCGCGGTCCGCGCGTCGGCGCGGCGCCCGACGCCGAGGATTACTTCCTCGCCGGCCGCTCGCTCGGCCCGGCCGTCTTCCTGCTGTCGCTCTTCGGCGCCAACATGACCGCGTTCTCGATCCTCGGCGCCTCCGGCCACGCCTTCGCCAACGGCATCGTCACCTACGGGCTGATGGCGTCCTCGTCGGCGCTGGTCATCCCGCTCAGCCTGTTCGTCATCGGCACGCGGCTCTGGGCGCTCGGCAAGCGCCACGGCTTCATGACGCCGGTGCAGATGTTCCGCGACCGCTGGGAGTGCGGCCACATCGGCACGGTGATCTTCGCCGTGCAGGCGGTGCTGCTCGTGCCCTACATCATCATCGCGGTGATGGGCGGCGGCACGACGCTGCGCGCGGTCAGCAGCGGGCTGGTGCCGTTCTGGCTCGGCGGCGCGGTCGTGTCGCTCGGTCGTGATGGGCTACGTGTTCTTCGGCGGCATGCGCGGCACGGCGTGGGTCAACGCGTTCCAGACGGTGCTGTTCCTGTCGTTCGGCGCGATCGCCGTGGCGGTGATCGCGCGCCGGCATGGGCGGATTCCGCGCAGGCGATGGAGTCGATGCTGGCGTCGCCGGCGACCGCGCCGCTGCTGACGCGCGAGCGCGTCTCGCCGCTGTACTTTCTTCAGCTACACGTTCATCCCGCTGTCGTCGATCGCCTTTCCGCACATCGGCATCTTCTGCCTGACCGCGCGCCGGCTCGCGCATTTCCGCAAGACGATCGTGCTCTACCCGATCTGCATGCTCGCGATCTGGCTGCCGTCGGTGTTTCTCGGCGTCGTCGCCAACCGCGCGATCGACGTGCCGGCGATCAGCGCCAAGCTCGAGGCGCGGGCGACGCTGGCCGCCGCAGGGCCCGACGCTGACGCCCGAGCGCGCGCGACGCGCTCCGCGCCACGGCCAGCCGGCGACGACGTGATCCTGCGGCTGGTCGAGGGCTACGCGCCGCTGTGGCTGGCGGCGCTGCTCGGGCGCGGCGGTGATGGCGGCGGTGATGGCGAGCGACTCGCAGATCCTCGCGCTGTCGACGATGTTCACCGAGGACGTGTTCGCGTTCTACGGCGGCACGCGCGCGCTTCGGCGACGCGCGTGCAGGTGCAGACCGGACGGCTGTTCGTCGTCCTGCTGACGCTCGTCGCCTACTCGATCGCGCTGACGGCGCCGCAGTCGATCTTCGACATCGCGACGCAGTACGCGTTCGCCGGCTATTCGGCGCTGTCGCCGCTGCTGGTCGCGGCGCTGTTCTGGAGCGGCAGCACCAGGTGGGGCGCGCTCGCCGCGCACGGTCTGGACCGCCGCGGCGGTGCTGGCCGTCGCGGTCGCTGCAGACGGTCGTGCCGGCGCCGCCGCCGGGCACGGCCGTGACCGATGCTGTCGATCGGCGGCGTCGACGTCGTCACGCGCGCGGCGGCCGGGACGATGGTGCTCGGCTTGCTGCCGGTCGTGCCGATGACGCTCATTTCGGCGCTGCTGATGGTGATGGTGTCTCGATGGACGCCCGGCTCACGGCCCGGCGCCGCAACGCTGGCGAGGTACTTCTGATGAACGCTATTCCGGGTCCGGCCGACGACACGCCGGCGCGTCTGACGCCGCTGCAATGGCTGATCGCGATCATCGCCGCGATCGGCTTCGCGTTCGACTCCTACGAGCTGCTGATGCTGCCGCTGATCGTGCGGCCGGCGCTCGTCGAGCTGCTCGGCGTCGCCGCCGAACAGCCCGGCGGTCAACGACTGGGTCGGCATCATCTTCTACGTGCCGGCGGTCGCCGGCGGCATCTTCGGCCTGCTCGGCGGCTACCTGACCGACCTGTTCGGCCGCCGGCGCGTGCTGGTGTGGAGCATCCTGCTCTACGCGTTCTCCGCGTTCGCGGCCGGCTATTCGACGTCGGTCTACTGGCTGCTCTTCTGGCGCTGCTGCACGTTCGTCGGCGTCTGCGTCGAGTTCGTCGCGGCCGTCGCGTGGCTGGCGGAGCTGTTCCCGAACCCGAAGCAGCGCGAGCGGTCGTCGGCTACACGCAGGCGTTCGGATCGATCGGCGGCCTGATGGTGACCGGCGCCTACTACCTGCTCGTCACCTACGGCCACAGCCTGCCCGAGGTGCGCGGCGGCCACGAGGCGTGGCGCTACACGCTGATGTCGGGCGTCATCCCGGCGATTCCGCTGATCCTCATCCGGCCGTTCCTGCCGGAGTCGCCGGCCTGGCGCGCGAAGAAAGCGGCCGGCACGCTGCAAGCGTCCGAGCTTCGCCGAGCTGTTCCAGCCGCGAGTTCCGCCGGACGACGATCGTGACGACGATGATGATGGCGTGCGCGTACGCCGCGCGCGTTCGGCGCGATTCAGCAGATGCCGCGCATCGTGCCCGGGCTGCCGGAGGTGCGCGCGCTGCCGCGCCCGGCGCACGAGCAGACGATCAGCGCGCGTGCAGTCGTTCCAGGAGTTCGGCGGCCTCGCCGGACGATTCCTGCTCGCGTTCCTCGCGGTCCGCATCGTCAGCCGGCGCAGGCTGCTTCGCCTCTTCCAGATCCCGGGCCTGATCCTGCTGCCGATCGTCTTTCTGTCTTCGGCGACCAGCAGCCTCGACGCTGCTGAAGTGGGGCATCTTCTTCTCGGCATCGCGACGATCGCGCCAGTTCAGTTTCTGGGGCAACTATCTGCCGCGCGTCTATCCCGACGTACCTGCGCGGCACCGGCGAGAGCTTCGCGGCCAACGTCGGCGGCCGGATGATCGGCACGTGGCGGCGCTGCGTGACGACGCAGCTGGCGAACAGCATGCCGGGCGCCGGCGCGCCCGCGAAGCTCGCGTACGCGTCGGCGGTCGTCGGCACGATCGCGTATGTGATCGGCTTGACCGCGAGCTCTGGCTGCCGGAGCCGTCGCGGGAGGAGCTGCCGGAGTAGGTTGCTGGTTGCTGGTTGCTGGTTGCTAGGTGTGCTAGGGTGCTGGGGGCTAGGTGGGACTGGGAGTAGGGGCTGATGGCTAACGTCGCGCCACCCGTAGGGCGGCCCTTCAGGGCGCGCTGGCGACCATTGAGGCGCATCATCGGCGCGGTCGTGACCGCGGCGGTCAGCACGCTCGGCGACTACCTGTGGAAGAACGTGCTGCCGCACGGGCTGCCGATCTACTGGTTCGCGCACGCGATCGTGCTGTTCTCGACCGTCGGCGTCTGCCTCGGCCTGCCCTCGCACAAGCCGACTGGCCGGCGCCGCTCGGAGCGGTGGCGATCGGGTGCCTCGCGACTGCGGGCTTCTATTTCCTCCAGCCGCTGATGGGCTACGCCGGCGATGTTTCCGCTGTTCTTCGCGCTCTGGTTCGGGCTCGGCCTGCTCGCCGGCCGCGTGCTGCAGCGGCGCGACTCGCATGAACGCGATCGTCGTGCGCAGCCTGCTGGCGGCGGCCGGCTCAGGCCTTGGCTTCTACGCCATCTCGGGCATCTGGATGCCGTTCAACCCGCAGGGGCTGGACTACGTGAAGCACTTCGTCTACTGGACAATCGCGTATCTGCCGGGATTCGCCGCGCTGCTCCTGCGCCGGCGTGTCGTGACTTGAGGGACCCCGCCACATCCGAGCGCGTCGGTTACTCGAACCGGCTATGAAACCGCGGAGAACACAGAGACCGCCGAGGTTGTCGATCTTCTGTTCTTCTTGAAAGAAAGCTCGGCGTGCTCAGCGATCTCTGCGGTTTAGCAGGCGCCACGAAGAGCGCAGTTGCTCGATGTTATCGCTTCCCGATCGCGAACAACTGGCCGTCTGACCGGATGAAGAGCTGCCCGTTGGAGATCGCCGGCGAGGCGATCAGCCGCTCGCCGAGATCGTTGCGCGCCAGCACCTCGGGCGCGCGGCCGGCCTTCAGCACGATCGTCTCGCCGGTCTCGCTGACGAAATAGATCTTGCCGTCACCCGCCACCGGCGACGCGGAGAAGATCCCGTCGACGCGCTGCTGCCAGATGCGCTTGCCGGTCGCCGCATCGATCGCGGTGACGGCGCCGACGTCGCTCGCCATGTAGAGAATGCCCTCGTCGTAGACCAGCGACGAGATGTAGGGCGCGCCGGTCGGCACTTCCCAGACGACGTGCGACGCGGCGATGTCGCCGCGGCCGCCGGGACGCACCGCCATGTAGGGCCCGCTGCGATAGCCGCGCGTCATGTAGAGCACGCCGTCGTGGAACGTCGGCGCCGGGAATCGGGAACTGGTTGGAGCCGCCGACGTGCCAGAGGAACGCGCCGGTCCGCGGATCGTAGGCGTCGACGCGCTCGCTCGAGTTGACGATCAGCTCCGGCCCGCTCGCGGTCTCGACGACAAACGGCGTGGTGTACGACATCCGCCCCTTGCCGCGATTCGGCCCGCCACCGCTCCTTGCCGGTCTTCTTGTCCACCGCGAGCAGGTACGACGCCGGCGCGTGATCGCACAGCAGCAGCACGGTGTCGCCGTAGAGCGTCGGCGAGCTCGAGTGCCCCCAGTTGATGTCGAACGGCGCGATCTCCTTGCCGAGATGCCGTTCCCACACCACCTTGCCGCTCATGTCGAGCGCGACGATCTGCCCGGTGCCGAACCAGGCGTAGACCATCTGCCCGTCGGTGACCGGGCTCGGGCTCGCGAGGTTGTGCTTGTCGTGGACGCCTGGCAGCGGGCCGACCGCTTCGGTCCGGTGCTGCCACAGGCGGCGGCCATCGGCGCGGTTGAACGCCTCGACGACGAAGAAGGTGCTGTCGCCGGCATTGCCGGCCGCGAGCGCGCGTTCGCCGGCGGTGCCGGCGCTGGCGCCCTGCGCGAGACGCGGATGGTTGCCCGGGCGGCGGACGCCGGTGCCGATCTGCGACGTCACGAAGACGCGATCGCCGGCGACGATCGGCGACGAGACGCCGACGCCGCCAATCGGCGCCTTCCAGGCGATGTTCTCCGTGGCGCTCCAGCGCACCGGGAGGTTCTTCTCGTCAGAGGCGCCGTTGCCGCGCGGGCCGCGCCAATGCGGCCAGTCGGCCGCGGAGAGCGAGCCGCCGAGCACCGTCGCGATCAGGATAGCAAGCTGATATGTATGCATGACGACCTCTATGAGCCGCGCCACCCGGGGCGAAGCGGGTCTAGTTTAGAACGACGGCGTTATCGGACGCTGTTGTACTTGGTCGCCAGGCTGAGGTTCATCCAGCGACAGCCACGGCATGGCTTGGAATCTGGGGTAGCCCTCGAAGCACTTTCTTGGGAGGGTATTCCTTCTGATCTCATCTCTGATCTCCTACTCCTGAACTCCTGAACTCGACGACTGGGCTCGGCGCGGCCGGAGGCGCTCACCACGCCAGCGGCGCCGGCGGGTCGGCGATGGACTGATAGCGAACCACGACCGCCAGGTTGCGCTCCCGATGGGCTGCAATCGGGATCAGCCCGGCCTTCAGCATCGCCTCGATCTCGCGCTCGACCAGCAGGTGCTCGGTGCAGGGCTGCAGCACACGCTCGTCGTCCCGCTCGACGGTGAACGCGGGAAAATCGGCGATCTCGCGCTCGTCGCCCAACTCCATGTCCCACCCGCGCGTGGTGAACGCCTTCCCGATCAACAGTGCGGCCGCCAGGGCGCCGTTGCCCCATAACAGCTCGTCGCGCGGCGGGGCGCCGCTGAGCTCCTCGAACGCAAACGATTCGATCGGGTCGCGCTGCATCCCGTACGGCAGCCGAAGCAGCACACGCGGCGCCGCCAGACCGATCCACGGCGCGGCCTCGCTGCGGCGGAGCGCCTGCCAGCCCGCCACCGACCCGGACTCCGCACCCGCCGGCGTCAGATCGGCGCCGGCGAGGAACGGTCCGCCGGCGTGCGACGCGAGGAGGCCGAGCGCCGCGAGCAACCCGATGTCGGCGTCCGACGAGCCGAACTCGTACAAGCCCACGAGCGCGGACCAGCGCCGCGCATCAAGAGTGCGCTCACGCTCGACCAGCTGCCGGTAGACGCCGGTTTCGTCCAGCCGACCGCGCGCGGCGACGACATCGCCGGCGAGCTCGTCGCGCGTCACGTCGAGCAGGTGCAGCTGCAGGTTCTCGTTGAGCTCGAGGTTCGAGACCAGCCACCGCACCCCGCGCCAGGCGGCTTCGAGCGCCTGGAACGCCGGATCGTGCAGGAGCGCGCGCATGTCGTCGGCGATCGCGGCATCGACGGCGCCGAGATACGTCCGCTTCTCGGCAGACGTATCCTTCACGACATGGGGTGCGACGACGCTGTGGATGAATGCGTCGAACCCACGCGGGGCCGCGCCCGGCGCCTCCGGCTCACTCGGCGTTCCGAGCAGCCGGCCGAGGAGCTGGGCGTCTCTGGGCGGCTCCTGGAGACGGGCGCGGCGCAGGCTCTCGAATCGGGTCAGCCGGGCGAACAACTGGTCGGGGTGAAAGTCGTCGATCCGCTCGAATTGCACCTCGCCCGCCGGCTGCGTCAGACGCGGCCGCATCCGCCCGAGCACATCGTCGAAGTTGTCGACGTCGACGTGCACGGGGCGCCGGGCATCGAGCGGAACTCGCTCGGCCGGCGGCCGGCCGCTGAAATCGCCGGCGACGAGCACACGCATCGGTTCGCTGTCGCCGCGGGGACGCCCGGCGTGCGGCAACCCGAGGTTGAACTCAAGACGGCCCGGCATCGATCGCTCCTGCCACAGCTTAGAACAAGCCTGGCAGGCTGTGGATAGTCAGCGACAGCCACACGTCCACGACGGTGAACGCAGAGGCCGCTGAGCACGCAGAGTCTCTTTTTCTACTGATCTCTGACGAGCCGTTCGGAACGCGTTCGTCGCGCTCGGGCCGAATAGCGGCGACAGCCACCGTCCACGACGGTCAACGCAGAGGCCGCTGAGCACGCAGAGTCTCTTTTTTCTACGGATCTCTGACGAGCCGTTCGGAACGCGTTCGCCGCGCTCGGGCCGAATAGCGGCGGCAGCCACACGTCCACGACGGTCAACGCAGAGGCCGCTGAGCACGCAGAGTCTCTTTTTCTACTGATCTCTGACGAGCCGTTCGGAACGCGTTCGCCGCGCTCGGGCCGAATAGCGGCGACAGCCACCGCCACGACGGTCAACGCAGAGGCCGCTGAGCACGCAGAGTCTCTTTTTCTACTGATCTCTGACGAGCCGTTCGGAACGCGTTCGCCGCGCTCGGGCCGAATAGCGGCGGCAGCCACCGCCACGACGGTCAACGCAGAGGCCGCTGAGCACGCAGAGTCTCTTTTTCTACTGATCTCTGACGAGCCGTTCGGAACGCGTTCGCCGCGCTCGGGCCGAATAGCGGCGGCAGCCACCGTCCACGACGGTCAACGCAGAGGCCGCTGAGCACGCAGAGTCTCTTTTTCTACCGATCTCTGACGAGCCGTTCGGAACGCGTTCGCCGCGCTCGGGCCGAATAGCGGCGGCAGCCACCCGCCACGACGGTCAACGCAGAGGCCGCTGAGCACGCAGAGTCTCTTTTTCTACTGATCTCTGACGAGCCGTTCGGAACGCGTTCGCCGCGCTCGGGCCGAATAGCGGCGACAGCCACCGCCACGACGGTCAACGCAGAGGCCGCTGAGCGACGCAGAGCATTCTTTTTCGATTGATCTCTAACGAAAGGCTCCGGCGGTCTTCGCCACGATGCAGCGCTGAACAGCGCAGCGAAGATGCTCCGCCCGTTCGTCTGAGATCGGTAAAAGAGAAACAAAGCTCTGCGTGTTCAGCGAGTTCCGCGTTGATCGTCGTAGACACGTGGCTGTCGCTGCGATCCGGGTGGCTCGGGTGCTGGTTGCCGGACATCCGGCAACCAGCCACCAGCAACTGCTTACTGTACGTTCGCCGATACGGAGGCAGCGCCATTCAACGTGAACGTGCACGAACGACGCTTGTTCCCGCCGCTCGAGCACGCCCCGGACCAGATCGCGTCGCGTCCGTTCGACACGCTCAAGGTGATCGACGTCCCGGTCGTGAACGACGCCGACCCGCTGCTGCCGACGGCTACACTGATTCCCGCCGGGCTCGAAGTGACACGCTCGCCGCTGCGGCCCGACGCGGAGACCGTCAACGTCGCGGTCTGACCGCTCGCTGCCGGGGTCACGGTGAACGAACCCGTGCGCGTCACGCCCGCCGCGCTCGCCGTGATCGTCACCGGCGTCGATGCGCTCACGCTCGTGGTCGTCACCGTGAAGGTGGCGCTGGTGGCGCCCTGGGCAACCGTCACACTTGCGGGCGCAGCCGCCGCGCCGCTGTTGTCGGACAAGGTCACCACGAATCCGCCCGACGGCGCCGCCGCCGTCAGCGCCACCGTCCCCTGCGACGAATTACCGCCGACAACCGACGAGGGACTGATCGACACCGCCGACAGCGCGGCAGGCGCGGGTGATGAAGACGGGGTCACCATCATCGGCGCCGTGCGCGTGACACCGCCCCACGTCGCGGAGATCGTGGACGAGGTCGAGGCGGTCACCGACGTCGTCGCGATGGTGAAGCTCGCGCTCGTCGATCCGGCGGCAACGGTGACACTCGCCGGTACCGATGTCGCCGTCGAATTGTCCGAGAGCGAGACCAGCGCGCCGCCGCTCGGCGCCGCCGCGCTGAGCGTCACGGTGCCGTTCGACGAGCTGCCGCCGACCACGCTGCTCGGGTTGACCGACACCGACGAGAGCGCCGCGCTCGGCGGCGGCGAAGAGCCGGCGGTGACGAGCAGCAGCGCCTGTTTGCCCGGGCTGCCCGCCAGGTCGGCAAAGATGTTCATGTTGAACTGCGAGCTCACCGGTTTGGTGACGATGGTGAAGGTCGCGCTCGTCGCGCCTGCCGGAATCGTGACGCTCGACGGCATCGTCGCCACCGTCGCGGGCGCAGGGGTCGAGAGCGCGACAACCGTGTTGCCGCTCTGCGGCGCGCTGAGCGTCACGGTGCCGGTCGACGGGTTGCCGCCGGCGACGCTGGTCGGGTTGACCGAGACGCCGGACAAGACGGGTGCGGACGGCGCCTTCAACACCCTCAGCACCGAACTGAAGCTGTAGCGCCCGTCTGAGGCGGTGATGGTCACGTCGGTGTCAGCCGCCGGCGGGTTCGTGTTGAGGAACGCCTGGTAGCCGAAGAACTGATCGCTGGCAGGAGTGACAACGGTCGTATTCGGCACGATGTCCGGACGGCTGCTCGTCAGCGTGATCGTCGGCTTGCTCTCGCGCGCGAGGCCGCTGATGTCGATCTGGCCGAACGTCTGCTTGCCGCCGGTCACCGGGTTGGTGCCGGTGATGTGGAAGTTGCCGAGCGTCGGGATCGGCACCGACGGCGCCGGATCCGGCGGCAGCATCACCAGCCATTGATGGCCGCCGCGCCCGTTGGTGATGAGGAACGGCGGGATCGACGCGTTGAACCAGAATCCCTTGACGTCGACGAACTCGATCTGCGGCACATATGACGTGGCCACCGCGAACGGCACGCTCGACGCGCCGGTCGGGAAACCAATGCCGCCCTGCTGCGGGAAGTAGATCGCGTTGTTGCTCGGATCGATGATGCCCGGCACGCCCTGCTCCTGATCCTGTGCCTGGCCAGCCGGCGCCTCGGCGACGATCGAAGCCGGGACGCGGTCGCCGCTGGTGATCAGGTTGGTGCTGAGGCTCACCGCATTCGGGCCGCTGGTGGCGCAGGCATCGCGGAACGTGCCGCCGCTCGGCGGCCGGCGGTTGCAGCCGAGGCTGCATTCCTGCCGGAACGTGCAGGTGCCAAACCCGGTGCCGCTCGCCGGCGAGCAGTCGTAAAGAATTTCGGTGCTGCCACCGATCGGCGCGATGCCGCCGCACATCAACCCGCTCCACTGCGTGTTCGAGCCGGCCTGCGAACCGCTGCTGAAATCCGGCGGCCGCGGTTGCGCGGTGACGTTCACCGTCGCGTTTCGCGAGCCGCCGTTGGCGGTCGCGCTGATCGTCGCGCTGAACGCCAGCCCGCTATAGCGGCGATAGTTCTGGTTGGTTGCAACCGTGAAAGTGGCGGTCGTTTGTCCCGCCGGAACGGTAACTCGAGGGACAGATGCCGCAAGCTCAAGCAGCGAACTTGTCAGCGTGGTTACAGTACCGCCAGTGGGCGCGGCCAGGCTGAGCGTCACCGTGCATGTCGACGAGCCGCCGCTGCCGCCGGTGATCGTGGATGGGCTACACGCCAGCGAGCTCACCGTCTGCGCCTCAGCGCGCGGCACGCACAGCGCCGAAACAGCCAGCACGATCCCGCTCGCGACCAGGTATTTCGACGCCGATTTTCTCGAAATCATGAACTTCCTTTACTGCGCGTTTCGCCGGCACCGACGCCGTGGTGCTCAGCGTGCACGTGCACGTCACTCCGACTGCGACGGAGCAAGCGCCGGACCAGATCGCGTCTCGTCCATTCGAAATCGTGAGCCTGAGTGATGTCAGACGACCGTGTGGATGACTTATCCGGCTGGCTGAAACGCGCCGCTACAGCGGCAACTGCCGATATCAGTCGGCTTCATCGGCACGCTCTGAGATGTAAAGCTGTGCACCGATGACGAGCCGGTTTCGATCAGTGGCGGGGCGCACACGGCACCACCGCCGGCGCGAGCCAGTGAGGTGACCGTGAACGTGACGCGGTGAGTGTCTATTCGACGACGCGCAGCACGGCACGCGTGCTCGCGTCGTCGAGGTGCATCATCGGTTGCTCGTTCGCCGCGGTGTCATTGAACGCTCGCGGTGATTGACGCTGTTCCCGTGATCGTGAAGGTGCACGTTTTCCTCTTGCTCCCGCCGCTCGAGCACGCGCCAGAAAAGATCGCGTCGCGGCCGCCCGACACGCTGAGCGTGATCGACGTTCCGCTTGCGAACGACGCCGACCCCGAGCTGCCGACCGACACGTTGATGCCCGCCGGAGTAGAGGTGATGCGCTCGCCACTACGTCCGGTGGCGCTCACCGTCAAGGTCGCGTTCTGCCCCGCCGGCGTGACCGTCAACGTCGCCGTGCGCGTGACGCTGCCTGCCGTGGCGGTGATCGTCACCGGCGTCGACGCCGTCACCGTCGTGGTCGCGATCGCGAAGGTGGCGCTCGTCGCGCCCTGGGCGACCGTCACGCTTGCGGGCGCTGACGCCGCACTGCTGTTGTCGCTGAGCGTGACGACGAATCCGCCCGACGGCGCCGCGGCCGTCAACGTCACCGTTCCCTGCGACGCCGTGCCGCCGACGACTGACGTTGGGTTCGCCGACACCGCGGAGAGCGCTGCCGCAACCGGCGCCGCTCTGTGGCGTGAAGCTGCGCACCGACGACCAGGCACCGGCCGTTCCGGCCGAGTTGACGCCGCGCACGCGCCACCAGTGCTGGCGAATCGCCAGCGATGTGACCGTGAACTGCGATGCCGTCACCGTCTGTTCGACCACGCGTGGCGCCGAGAACGTGCTCGAGTCGTCGATGTGAATCACATACGACGCCGCGGCGCTGACGTCCGACCAGTCGAGCGTCACCGGCAAGGCGACGGTGGCCTGGTTCGCCGGGCTGACAAGGGTCGGCGCCGAAGGTGTCGGCGGCGGCGCCGGAGCGGCTGACGGTGAGCGTTGCGGTGCGGGTCGCGCCGCCGAAGCTGGCCGTGATTGTCACCGGTGTGGAGCTCGTCACGCTCGACGTGGTGATGGCGAACGAGGCGGTCGTCGCACCCGCTGGGACGGTCACCGTGGCCGGCACGCTTGCCGCGCTGCCGCCGCTCGAGACCGTGACCGCCGCGCCACCTGCAGGCGCTGCCCCGCTGAGCGTGACCGTTCCCTGCGACGGACTGCCGCCACTCACGCTCGACGGGTTGAGCGCGAGCGATGACAACGTGACCGCCCCAGGCGGCCCGGGCGCTCCGGGATCGACCCAGAGGATCGGGTGATCGCCATTCCCCTCGCTCCAGACCGTCACCCACACGGGCGTCGAGACCGCCACGCTGTGCGTGGTGACAGTGAACGTCGCGCTGCTGCCGCCTGCGGGAACCCTGACGCTCGCGGGCACCGACGCCACCGACGGATTGCTGCTGGTCAGCGTGTACAGTTGTCCGCCCGCAGGCGCGGTGTTCTGGATGTGCACGACGCCCTGGACGGTGCTGCCGCCGACGACGCCGTTCGGTGTCAACGCGGCGGCGGCGAAGTTCGTCCACACCGGGGCGCCGACAGTGAACTTCCGCACCGCCGACCACGGGCTGAAATTGTTGGCGCCGTCCAGCGTCCGGACGCGCCAGTAGTGCACGCCCTCCTGACTGGTCGACGCCTCTGCCTGCGACGCCGTGAAGCTCCCGATGGCCAGGTTCCAGAAGTTGAAGCCAGCCAGGAAATCCGCATTCGCGCTGATGTCGACCTCGTAGAAGCGCACGCCGGACGGATCCGCGACGTCGGACCAGTCGAGCGTCAACGGGCCGTTGAGCGGAATCGTCGCGCCGTTAGCGGGAGCGACCAGCGTTGGCGCCGCCGCAGTGGTGTCCGCCGACGTGCCCGGATCGAGCGTCAGCTTCGCAACGTAGCCGTCGTAGGTGTGAAAGCCGTCGCTCGTCCCATTGCTGCCGAACACCCGATCGAATGCGCCAGGCGTCGTCGGAAAGTCGGTGAACAGCGTCGAGCCGGCAACGACGACGGCGTGCGGGCCACTGGACACGATCTTCTTCCTGAAGACGAGGACGCCGGATGGCTTGTGCAGGAGCGTCGAGTACAGGAGGTTGCGGCCGTCGCCGCTGAAACGCGCGAGGAAGTCGCCCTTGGACGGCAGCCGCTTGTACGACCGATCCGTCGTTGGAAAGCTGCCCGCGGTGTCCGAGCCGACGACGATCACATCGCCCGACGCGTCGACGACGACAGATTCCGCGAACTGCCCGGCGAACCCGGTGCCGCCGACGAGCGTCGACCACACGAGCGAGCCGCCGCCCGAAGCGGGGAACCTGAATCGTGTGAGGAACCCTGAATAGTACGGAGTGCCGTCGGTCAGGAACAGCGGCGCCCGCTGCCACGCGCCCGCGGTGGTCGGGAAGTCCCAGGACCGGCCGTAGCCGGTGAGCGTCACCAGTTCCGGGTTGTTCGGATCGAGCGCCACGCCGGTGGCTTCGTCGATGTAGAAGGCGCCGAGGATGGTCGAGTACTTCAAGTCGCCCGTGCCGTTGCCGTCGAGCCTGAGCCGCGCGAGGAAGGCGTCCGACGCGCCCAGGTGGGTGCGTGCCACCGCATCCGGTGTCGTCGGAAACGGAATGCCATGATCCGTCCGGTTGCCCTGGCTGTCGAAGGTCTCGAGCGGGGCCTCGATGCCGACCAGCGTCAGCACCCCCTGGGCATCAATCACCATGTCCTTGACGATGTCGTCGGACTGCGCGCCAAGGTAGGTCGAATAGGTGAGCTGCGATCCGTTCGGCGAGAGCCTCGAGATGAACACATCGCTCCGCGACGAGATCGTCCCGCCGGAGACCGCGACGGTCAGCGTCGAATGGGTCCGATCGTAGGCGCCTGCGGTGGTCGGAAAATTCTCCGAGGTCGTGAGGCCGGCGACGATGATGTTGTCGGACGCGTCGGTAACGACGACACGCGCGCTTTCGTGGCCGCCTCGCTGCCCACCGGGCAGGCTGGCGTCGAAGATCGGCGCCGCGCCCAGGAACGTCGAGAACACCATCTGGCTGCCCGCGGCATTGAAGCGCGTCACGAAGCCGTCCCAGGCCCGGTTGATTCCGGTCGAAGGCTCGTTGAACGTCGGCTGATACGCACCCGGAGTGGTCGGGAAGTTCGCGGCGTTGGTCTCGCCGACGACGATCGGTGCGCTCGACGAGTCGAGCGTGAGGCCGAGCCCGAACGACACGTTGCCGTTGGTGCCGCCGAAGAGCGTCGCGTAGACCAGCCCCGTTCCCGTCGAGTTGACGCGCGCGACGAACGCAATCAGCGGGCTCGAACCGAGACTGCCTGCCGGCGCGGTCGGGAAATCGTTTGACCAGGTGCTGCCGGCGACGACAACGTCACCCGTTCCGTCGCGAGTCATCGCCAGGCCGTTCATCTCTTCTCTGTTGGAGCCGCCGACGAAGGTGGACCACTCCAGCCCCGGATCGATCACGAGCGGCCGGCTGGTGTCGCGGCCGGGCACGTCGAAGCCGTAGCGAAATTCGTCGATCTTCCGGAAGCGACTGTCGAGGCGGCGCGTCGATTCCGCCGGGAAGCTCTTCCCACGTGGAAGGCGCGGTCTGGCGAAGCGGACCGGCCGCGGTTTCGAGGATGAGGGTGCCATCGGCGTCGACCCTCATCGCTGATGCGCCTTCGGCCCTGATGATGACCTTGCGGAGGTCGGCGCCAGGCGCCAGCAGGAGGTCGTAGGCGATGCGTCCGTCGCGCTGCAGGACGCGGAGGTCGATGTCGTCGTAGAGGCCGCGATAGCGAACAGCGCCGAAGGCGCGCACGTCCGATCGCCATTTCCCGGGATCGTTGCCGACGAAGAAGTTATAGCGGCCGTCGCGAGGATGCTCGCCGGCCACGGCCGCGTCTCTGTCTGCTCCGTCGAAGGTCAATCGAACGTCCGCCGGCTGCTTGGCGGCGATCGCCATCCGGACCGCTCCCGGCTCGATGAAGGCCGCCACCGGCCCCTGGCGCGCGACGAAGCTCGACGGGCCGTCCCACTGGCCACGGTTCTCGACGAAGTCGAGCGGCAACCCGGCGAGTGCGACCGATTCAGTCGCCGCCGCTGGCGCCGGCGCGCTGGGCGCCCCTGCGTGCGGCGAGATGCTCGCGACGATGAGCAGGCCTGCTACCGTGAGAAGGGACGCGAGTCGAGTCGTTGATTTCAATCTCATTCCTCCAGCTCGGCCGCTGAGCTTATGCAAATCTTGCAAAGCAGCGGCCCGAGCGGTTCCGGCGTTCCGAAACGGAAAGTAGAGGAAAGACGAGGAAAGGCCAGGTTGATGCGCGTTCGACGGTTTCGAAACGCGTAAGGGCGTTACGAGGACCTGAAGTATTGATGGTTTAGACTAGCGGGTTTGGAGGCTGCATGGCTGATTCGACAATGACGCGCAAGGAACTGATCGAGAAGCTCAACGAAGATCTCTCGCGCGAATACCAGGCGATCATCGCCTACGTCGTTTACTCGCAGGTGCTGAAGGGCGCGCAGTACATGAGCATCGCGAAAGAGCTCGAGAAGCACGCGTCCGAAGAGCTCGCGCACGCGATCACGGTGGCCAAGCACATCGACTATCTCGGCGGCATGCCGACGTCAACGCCGCTGCCGGTGCCGCTGTTCGACGACGCGGTGAAGATGCTGCGCGCGGATCTCGAGAACGAGAACGACACGCTGCGCGGCTACCGCGAACGCGTCAAGCAGTGCGAAGCGATGGGTGAGTACGGCATCGCCGAGGATATCCGCGAGATCCTGCGGCAGGAGCAGGAGCATCAGAGCGACCTCGCGACCGCGCTCGGCATCGATCCGCCGGACGTGTCGAAGGGCGGCGAGGAACCCAAAAAGAAGAGGAAAATAGGCCGGTCCGAATGAAGACCGGCCTCTAACGGAACACGGGCGGCTTGCGGATGTGCGCCGTCTGCTCGAGGGCGTAGCCGATCTTGAGCAGCACCGGCTCGCTCCAGTCGGGGCCGAGCAGCTCGATGCCGACCGGCACGCCGATCGGCGCGGAGGCGGTGGGCGGCGAGAAGCCGCCCGGCACCGTCAGCGCCGGGAAGCCGGTGCCGTTCGAGAGCACGCCGTTGCGCTCGAGCTGCTCTTCACCAATTGCCGCCACCAGCCGCCGCTGGTGCGGGTAGACGATCGCATCCAGCTGATGATCGGCCATCGCCGTCATCACCGCCTGCCGAAGGTCGAGGCGGCGCAGCAATCGCGTGTTGTATTCGGGATCGGCGGTGCTGGACCGCTGCGCCGCGTCGAGCCCGGACCTCAACGACGGGTGGAACTCGCCGCGCGCGATGAACCGGCTGAGAGTCATGACCGGCACGGGGCCGAGCTTCGACAGGTATTTCTCGAACGCCGCCTTGAACTCGAAGGCGCCAAGATCGAGGTCGCGCGTCAGCGCGTCGAGGCCCTGGATCTTGAAGCGCACGATGGTCGCACCGGCGTCGGCAAGTCTTGGTCAGCGCCGCGTCGACGACGGCGTTGACGTCCCGGTGCACGGCGCCGTCCCCGAAGAAGTCCATCAGCACGCCGAGCCGCGCGCCGCGAAGCCCGTCGCGATCGAGGGCGGCGCGATACGTCGGCGGCGTCTTGCCGCGACCGAATGCCGTGATCGGATCGGCCGGGTCGTAGCCGGCGATCGCGTCGAGCATTCGCGCGGCATCCTCCACCGTCCGCGTGATCGGCCCGGCCTCATCCTGCGTCGTGCTGTACGGGATGATGCCGTCGCGGCTGACGAGGCCGCGCGTCGGGCGGAGCCCCACCAGGCTCTGCGCCGAGGCCGGCGAACGAATCGACTGCCCCGTGTCGCTGCCAGTACCGAGCACGCCGAAATTTGCCGCAATCGCCGCGCCCGTGCCGCCGCTCGAGCCGCCGGGGGTGCGCGTCAGATCGTAGGGATTTTTCGTCTGCCCGCCAAGTGAGCTCACCGTCGTCCCGCCCCGCGCCAGCTCGGTCAGGTTCGACTTGGCGAGGACGATCGCGCCTGCTTCCCGCAGCCGCTTGACGACGAAGGCGTCGGCTGGCGGAACCGATCGCGCGAGCGTCAGCGAGCCGCCGGTGGTCGCCATGTCGGCGGTGTCGTAGTTGTCCTTGACGATCGCCGGGATGCAGTGCAGCGGGCGGCGTGCCGCTGCCGGCACCCGGTCCATCGCCGCCGCGAGGTCGAGCGCCTTCGGGTTGATGGTGATGAGCGCGTTCAGCGACGGGCCCTTGTCGTCGTACTTCTCGATGCGTCCGAGGTAGGCGCGCACCAGTTGCACGCAGGTGAGCTGGCCGGAGGCGAATGCTGTCTGGATGCCGCTGGATCGTCGCTTCTTCGAGGACGAACCCGTTGGCGGCCGCCGGTCCCTGCCGTTCGCTGGCTGACGGCAGCACCTGGCCGAGACAGAAGCCACGCGCACAGCCCGCAACTGAATGATCGGTTTCATGGCGTCAGCATTCATTGGAACGCAGAGCCCGCCTTCAGGAGACCTGGCAGAGAAACACAAGTTCAAGAGTTCTCTGCGTGCTCTGCGGGCTCTGCGTTCGAGTACGCCGCGCTGGTACAATGCGAGGGCGGCTGCGGCATCGAACGGTCTCGGGTTGTTGGCGCCGGTCCACTGCGTCGCCGCATCGGCCGCGAGGCCGGCGAACGCGCCGCGCTCGACGCCCAGCTCCTGCAGCGTCCGCGGCAGCCCGGCCGCGCGCGCCAGCGCATCGAGCTTCGCCGCCAGCGCCGCGCCCGCGTCACCGCCGGCATCGGCGCCCGACACCCGCAGCAGCTCCGCATACCGATCGCCGACCGCTTCCGCGTTCCATCGCACCACGTGCGGCAGCATCACCGCGATCGCGATCCCGTGCGTCGTGCCGTAGCGCGCCGTCAGCGGGTTCGCGCACGCGTGCGCCGCGCCGAGCATCGACTGCTCGATCGCAATCCCAGCCTGGTGCGCGCCGAGCAGCATCGCGCCGCGCGCCCTGGGATCCTCCGGGGTGTCCAGCGCGCGCTCGTAGTGCCGCTCAAGCCGGCGCCAGGCGTCGCGCGCGAACAGATCCGAGATCTCGTTGCGCCGGACGGTGACGAACGACTCGACCGCATGCGAGATCGCGTCGTAGCCGGCGATCGCCGCGACCATCCGCGGCTGCGTCCGCGTCAGCTCGGGATCCAGGATGGCGATGCGGAACGCCGCCTTCGGATCGCCGCACGCCATCTTGGCGTGCGTCTCGCTGTCGGAGATGAGCGCGTACGACTGCGCCTCGCTGCCGGTGCCGGCGGTCGTCGGGACGCCGATCGACGGCAGCATCGGCTTCGGCGCCTTGCCGAAGCCGCGGTAGTCGCGCATCGTGCCGCCGTTGGTGAGCACGAAGTTGATCCCCTTCGCGCAGTCGAGCGAGCTGCCGCCGCCGAGCGCGACGATCGAGTCGATGCCGAACGACGGCCGCGTAGACGCGACCGGCCTCGACCATCGCCGAATCGGGGTTGGCGTCGAAGTCGTGGAAGACGCTCGCGGCAATGCCGGCGGTCTCGAGCGACCTGGCCGCGCGTTCCGCCAGGCCGGTCTCGACGATCCCGCGGATCGGCGACGATCAGCGCGCGCGTGAACGAGAGCTCGCGCGCCAGCTCGCCGAGCCGCGCAAAGGCGCCGTCGCCGAAAACGACGCGGGTTCGCAGTTGGAAGTCGAATGGGGGCAGTCAGACCGTCCGCCTGACGCTTCTCGACCCGGTACAAGCTTCGACGCGGTTCGGATGACCAGGCTGCCGCGCGAAATCGCCGGCGTCGCCAGCGTCATCTCGCCGAGCGAGTTCTTGCCCGAGCACCTTGAACTCCGGGCCCGCCTGGATCACGTAGGTGTCGCCGTCCTCGCTGAGCGCGAAGATCTTGCCGTTGTAGGCCCACGGCGACGCGGTGAAGCCGCTCGCGTCCGCCGCGATGCGCTGGCGGCCGTAGATCTCCTTGCCGGTTTTCGCATCGTGGCAGGTGAAGAAGCCGCGATCGAACAGCGTGTAGTAGTAGTCGCCGTAGACGAGCGGCGTCGGGTTGTACGGCGCCAGCCGTCGGCATCGACCAGGCGATGAACTGGTTGCTCGTCTCGCCCGGCTTCAGCGAGATGTCGCCGGTCGCGCCCGGGCGGATCGCGTAGGCCGGGCGCATGCGCGATCGCCGACGTAGCCGGACGAGATGAACAGCAGCCCGTGCCGCTCGAACGGCGTCGGGATGCTGATGCTCGACATCCCCTTGAGCTCCCACAGCAGCTTGCCCGTCAGGTCGTACGACCGCACCTTGCCGGTGCCCGAGGTGACGATCTCGGTGCGGCCGTCGTGCTCCCAGACGAACGGCGTCGCCCAGTTGCGTGCCCTCGTCGCGGCTCACGCGCCACGCTTCGGCGCCGGTCCGCTTGTCGTACGCGGCCAGGAACGACTGCTCGTCGTTGTCGTTGACGATGTAGACGCGATCGCGGTGGAGAACGGGCGACGCCGCCGTGCCCCACCCGTTGCGCGTCTTGAACGGGCCGAGCGGCTTCGACCAGACGGGTGTCGCCCTTCATGTCGAAGACGAAGAGGCCGACGCTGCCGAAGTAGAAGTAGACGCGCTCGCCGTCGGTGACCGGCGTCTCCGACGCGTAGCTGTTCTTCAGGTGCCGGGGTTGCGGCGGCACGCCGCCTGCGCACTTCCTTCGACCAGCGCAGCTTGCCGGTCGCGAAGTCGACGTCGTGCACCATCCAGCGATGCGGCGCCGTAGACGCCGGCCGTTCTCCGCCCATGTAGAGCCCGGGCTTCGGCGCTTCGGTCTCGCCGCTGTTGATCGACCGAGGTGACGAACACGTGGTCGCCCCACACCACGGGCGAGCTCCAGCCCATGCCCGGGACGTCGGCGGTCCAGGCGATATTGCTCGTCGCGCTCCAGCTGTCGGGCAAGCGCCGGATCGTTCTCGGCCACGCCGGCCGAGGCGCCGCGGAACTGCGGCCACGATTCGTTCGGGCCGGCGGCGGGGCGGGCGAGCGCGACCGCGACAATCGCGGCGGCAAGAAGGCTGCGGCGGATCATGGCGCCATACTACACTTTCACGGTCCGCCTGCCAGCCTTCGGCTGGGTCTCGCCGTAGCTCCGCTCAAAGACCGTCGGAGCGGAGGCGGCAAGGCGGACACTACGACTGAGGAATCATGGCCGCACGAGCTCTCATCCCGTTCTTATTGTTCGTGGTCGCGGCGGCATCGGGCGGGGCGCAATCCGGCGGCGCCGCGGGCGCGGCGGCACGCGAGCGCTTCTGGCCCCAGTGGCGCGGCCCGTTCGCGACCGGCGTCTCGCGATCGGCGACGCCGCCGACCGAGTGGAGCGAAACGAAGAACATCCGCTGGAAGGTCGAGATCCCCGGCCGCGGCTCGTCGTCGCCGGTCGTCTGGGGCGACCGGATGTTCGTGCTGTCGGCGGTGCCGATCGGCGTCGACGCGGCGGCGTCGCACGCACCGCGCGGCGGGCTTCCACAGCGCGATCGCTATCGCTTCGTGGTGATGGCGCTCGATCGGCGCACCGGCAAGACCGTCTGGGAGCGCGTCGCGCGCGAGGAGCAGCCGCACGAGGCGACGCACGGCGACAACGGCACCTACGCGTCGAGCTCGGCGATCACCGACGGCCAGCGCGTCTACGCCTGGTTCGAGTCGCAGGGGATGTACGTCTACGACATGGACGGCAAGCTGCTCTGGTCGAAGGACCTCGGCGACAAGAAGATGCGCAACCAGTTCGGCGAAGGCAGCACGCCGGTCCTCGCCGGCGACCGCCTCGTCATCGTCTGGGATCAGATTGCGCCGGGCGGGTCGTTCGTCGTCTCGCTGGACGCGTCGAGACGGACGCGAGCTGTGGCGCGTCGCGCGCGACGAGATCGACACCTGGGCCACGCCGCTCGTCGTCGAGCACGAGCGGACGCCGCCAGGCGGTCGTCCCGGGGAAGAACAAGATCCGCAGCTACGACCTCGAGAACGGCAGCATCGTCTGGGAGAGCAAGGGCGTGACGATGAACCCGATCCCGTCGCCGGTGTTCGGCGACGGGCTGGTGTTCGTCACCAGCGGGTTCCAGGGGAACAACCTCAAGGCGATCCGCCTGGCGAGCGCGAAGGGCGACATCACCGACACCGACGCGATCGTCTGGACGCTCGATCGCGACACGCCGTACGTGCCGTCGCCGCTGCTCTACGACGGCATCCTCTACCTGCTGAAGACGCAACTCGGGCATCCTCTCGGCGTTCGACGCCAAGACCGGCACGCCTCACTACCAGCTGCAGCGGCTCGAAGGCGTTCCGGAAGTGTTCGCGTCGCCGGTCGGCGCGGGCGGCCGCGTCTACATCGCCGGCCGCGACGGGGTTGTCCTCGTCATCCGCAACGCGGCAAGACCTACGAGATGCTGGCGTCGAACAAGCTGGACGACGGGTTCGACGCGTCGCCGGCGCTGGCGGACGACGCGATCTACCTGCGCGGCTACCGGAACCTGTACGCGATCGCGGCGCCATAGCGGCCGGAGACCACGAAGCGCACGAAGAAACACGAAGAATAAGAAACCTTTCTCTGATCGAATAAAAATAGAGAAAGCGGGTGTTCCTTCGTGTGACTGCGTGTCTTCGCGGCTTCGTGGTCTGCCACCCAGGGTGGGGCAATTCAGAACCGGTCGTTTCTCACCGGTCTCAGCGCCCTCCGCGGTTCATCCCCAGTTCGAATGCGGCAACATCCTGAAAGTAACGGACGGCCATCGCGCGGTGGTTCGGGTTGGTGTAGACCTCCGCGACAGGCCGATCGATCAGTCCGGCGATCGCTTCAGCCACGACTTCCGGCGTCTGCGCGTCAGCCATCGCGGCAGCTGGAATCGGCGGGCTGCCGCCGGCGGCGTTCTCGCCGAAGCTGGTGGTGACGAGCCCCGGAATCACGATCGACACGTGAATGCCCGGATGCGTCGCCGCGAGGTCCATGCGCACGTTCGCGGTCAGCGAATTGAGCGCCGTCTTTGCCGCACTGTAAGCGGCGCGGTACGACGCAAACGGCACCCGGCTCAACATCGACGAGATGTTGATGACATGACCGCGCCCGCGCTCCTTGAAGTGCGGCACGATCGCCTGCATCCCGTAGAGTGCCGATTTCACATTGGCGGTGATCATCGCGTCGAGATCGTCGTCGGTGAGCTCGAGCGCCGCCTTGGTCATCCCGCGGCCGGCGTTGTTGACCCAGACGTCGACGTACCCGAACGCCTCGATCGCCCGGTCGCGCAGCCGTTCGACGTCCGCGCGGCGCGTGACGTCGGTCGGCACGACGAGCGCGCCCGCGCCGGCGCGCCGTGCAACTTCCTGAAGCTCCGCCTCACGGCGCGCGGCGAGGGCGACGCGATGCCCTGCCGATCCCAACCGCTCGGCAAGCACGGCTCCAATGCCGCTGCTCGCGCCTGTCACGACGATGTGCAAGCTCATTGCGTTCGGGGCCCTTTCATCAACGTGTACCAACACCAAGGACACAGAGGACACAAAGTTTGCTAGCTGTGGATCGGTGTTCACGTGAAAGATGACCTTTGTGTCCTTTGTGTCCTCGGTGTCGAGTACACGCCACAAATGATCATTCCCGCGGCGAATCAGTAGTTCGGCCAGATGCCGGGAGACGCCAGCTCCACCGAGCGGTTGTCGGGATCGCGGAAATAGAGGCTGAAGCCGCCGCGCTCCCAGGTGACGCGGCTCTCGATCGCGACGCCGAGCTCGGCCAGCCGCGTCTCCCACGCCGGGATGTCGGCGGCGTCGATCGCAAAGGCTAGATGGCCGGGGCCGCCGGCATCGTGCGCCGGCACCAGCCCGCCCGGCAGCTGCACCGGTTCGGCCGACAGCCCGCGCTGAAACAGCAGCAGCACCGTCCCCTCGCCGGCATCGAGCGCGACGAGCCGGTCGGATGTGAGCATCGGCTCCTGAGCGAAGAGCGCGGTGTAGAACGCGGCGCTCTTCGGCAGGTCGTCGCAGTCGAGCGCGGTTTCAACGACCCGGCGGATGCGCGGATTCACCATTCACCAATTGACCGATTGACCGATTCACCAATTCCCAAACTCACCAGCTACGCACGCTTCTCGACCGTCATGCGCATGCCGTGCTTCGTTCGCAGCGTGACCAGCGGCTGCGTCGCGACCGGGTGGCCGGGAACGAGGCGCAGCTTCCACTGCTGCGCGATCGTCGCGACAACCAGGATCAGCTCCATCCACGCGAACGATTCGCCGATGCACTGGCGCGGGCCGCCGCCGAACGGGAAATAGGCGAACTTCGGCAGCCCGGCGCGGAACTCCGGCGTCCAGCGGTCCGGATCGAAGCGCTCGGGCTCGGCGTAGTACCGCGCGGTCGCGCTGGATCACGTACGGGCTCATGATGATGATCGAGCGCGCCGGGACGGTATAGCCGCCAATCGGATAGTCGACGAGCGCGCGCCGGCCGATGATCCACGCCGGCGGATAGAGCCGCATCGCCTCGGTCGACGACGCGCTCGACATACGGCAGCGACGCCGACATCGCCGAGCGCCGGCAGGCGGCCCTGCAGGACGCGATCGACTTCCGCGTGCAGCTTCGCCTCGACGTCCGGCGCGCCGCCGACCAGATACCAGAGCCAGGTCAGCGCGTTCGCCGTCGTCTCGTGGCCGGCGAGGAAGATCGTCATCGCCTCGTCGCGCACCTGCTCGTCGGTCATCACCCCGCCGTCGTCTTCGTCCTGCGCCGCGAGCAGCATCGACAGCAGGTCGCCGTGGTCGCGGCCGCTGGCGCGGCGATCGGCGATCATCCGGTAGATGATCTGCGTCGAGCCGGACGCGCGACATCCGCGCGCGGCGCAGCTTCGGCACCGGCAGCCGCTCGATCACGTCGGCGAACGGCAGCATCATCATCCAGAAGGTGTCCATGACGCCGGTCAGCGCCTCGCCGACCTCCATCGCCTGCGACTCGACGTCGGCGTCGAAGAGCGTCTTGCCGACGATCGACAGCGTGAGCCGGTTCATCTCGCGCGGCGATGTCGAGCGTCGCGCCGTCCTTCCAGCCGCTGCGCATCCGATCCGCGTAGCGCGACCATCGCCGTGCCGTAGCCGGCGATGCGCTCGCGGTGGAACGCCGGCTGCATCAGCCGCCGCTGCCGCAGGTGGATCGCGCCTTCGCTGGTCAGCAGCCCTTCGCCGAGGATCCGCTTGGCGCGCTGCAGCCCGCGGCCTTTCATGAAGCTCTTGTTGTTGGTGACGAGGACGTCCTTGATGTGCTGCGGATCGTTGACGAAGAACATCTGCTCGCCGCCCATACGGTAGGAGACGATGTCGCCGTAGGTGCGCGCGAGGTTATTGAAGAAGGCGATCGGATCGCGGCCGGGCAGGTAAACGAGCGAGCCGAGAATCGACTGCTTGGGGCCAGGGACGGCGAGCACCGAATAAGTGTACTGCTCGCGCGCGGTTCTGGGTTCAGGGTTCTGGGTGCTGGGTTCGCGTACGGTTCCGGGGTTCGGGGTTCGAGGTTCCAGGTTGGTTCGGGGTTCGGGGTTCGCGTTCGGGGTTCGCGGTTCGGGGTTCGGGTTCGGGTTCGGGGTTCGGGTTCGGGGAACCCGGAACGTGGAACCCCGAACCCAGAACCGCAAGCGAACCCAGAACCTAGCACCCTGAACCCCGAACCGCTGCGACGCTACTCCCCCGGCCGGTACGTTTTCTTTGTGTGCCCCTCGAGCTGCTGGCGGTAGAAGTAGACGTCGCGCAGGTCGCCGGTCGCGTAGCGCTGCGCCTGGTCGTTGAAGTGCGGCGACTTCGGATCGCCGCTCTCGCCGCCGGCGGTCACCGCCTTGGCGCGCACCTGGTCGCCGAACTCGACGACGGCGACGAAGCTGTTGCCGCTGGTGCCGTACATCTTCTTGCGTGCCCGTTGTAGGCGCGCGCGCCGAACGACGCGAGCGAGCCCCACCGCGCCGAGGTGAACCCGACCGGGATGCTCGGGCCGGCGTCGTCGAACGGCTGGACGATGTCGCCGGTCGAGGCGCTGGAAGCGGTTGATGTCGCCCCACGGCGTCTTCCACGTGCCGAAGTCGGCCGGCAGCTTGTCGGACGCCGCGGCCAGCGAGTCGAGCCGCTGCTGCGGCGTCGCCTTCGTTTCCATGTACTCGTAGACCGAGACGTTCGCCTTGCGCGCGTCGGGCGTCACGCGCTGCCAGAGATCTTCGCCCCAGTAGATGGCGAGCGACTGTCGGCACCGACGTCGACCGCACCAGCGGTAGTCCCAGTCGCGCAGCAGTCGCGATCTGCTCGGCGAGCTTCGCCTTCAGCGGGTTCGACGCCGGGCGTCTGATCGTAGGCCTTGAGCAGCGCCGGAATCAGGATCTCGAACTCCGGCTGGTAGCTGTCGTAGGCGGCGGCGATCAGCGAGTCGAGCGTGAAGTCCTTCTTCTTCTCGAGCACGCGGATCGCGTGGACGCCGCGCGGGTTCTCGCTCGCCGCGCTCGACGTAGGCCGGGAAGTCCTTCTTCTTCGGGCTGTCGGGCCCCGCCGCCGACCACGGCCAGTTGTTGGTGTTGTAGAGCCAGCCGCTCGACGGGATTCATCAACGTCCGGGCGTCTCGTCGATCGAGAGCACGCCGTTCCACTCCGTCGCCGGGTCGCTGCCGTCGACCGGCTTGGTCCAGTCGAACTTGGTATCGCGCTTCGGGATGAAGTTGGAGTGGAAGTAGGCGATGTGCCGTCGGCGTCGGCGTAGATGCGTGTTGTTCGACGAGTTGGTGTGCAGTTCCATCGAGTCGCGGAAGGCCTTGTAGTTCTTCGCCTTGGTGCGCGAGTACGACTGCGTCAGCGCCTTCAGCGGCTCCTGCATCAGCCGGACGCTGACCCACTTGCCGTCCGCCTCGCGGACGATCGGCCCGTGATGCGTGCGGTAGACGGTGAACTCCTTCTGCGCCGTGCCGGTGCCGGTCTTGTACGGCACGACGATCTTGCTGGTCGTGATCGGCCGCTCTTCCGCGCCGTACTTGTAGGCGAAGCTGTCGCCCTTCTTCACCACCGTCTCGAGGTACTCGTCGATGTTGTCGACGCCGCTCGAGGTGTGCATCCAGCCGGCGCGGTCGTTGAAGCCCTGGTAGATGAAGAACTGCCCCCAGGTCAGCGCGCCGTAGGCGTTGAGCCCTTCCTCGCTCACCATCTGCGCTTCGGCGCGGAAGAAGAACGAGGTGTGCGGGTTGATCAGCAGCAGCGCGTGCTTCGACGACGGTGTTCGACGGCGCGACGGCGATGCCGTTCGATCCGGTCGGCTCTGCCGGCGGTGCGAGCGGCGGCTCCGCCCGCGTCAGCTGCTTCGGGCCGTTGCCGTAGAAGGCCTCGAGCTGCTTGCAGGTTGACGCGCTCGATGTCGCCGCCGATGCTGCCCTCGCTGAAGGTCAGCGCCATCCACGGCTCGAACTTCGCGATCACGCGCGGCTTCACCTCCGGGTGCGTGTGCAGGTAGTAGTTCAGGCCGTCGGCCCACGCGTTCATCAGCGCCTTCAGCCAGTCGGGGCTCTTCTCGTACTGCGCCTTCATGTCCGCGGGATCGATGAACAGCTTCATCCGCAGGTCGCGATAGATCTCCGCCTCGCCCTCGGCTTCGGCCAGGCGGCCCATCGAGTTGAGGTAGTTGGTCTCGACGCGGTTGAAGTCGTCTTCGGCCTGCGCGTAGATCACGCCGAACACCGCGTCGGCGTCGGTCTTGCCGTAGACGTGCGGCGATGCCCCAGTCGTCGCGGATGATGGTGACGTTCTGCGCCTGCTTCTCCCAGGCGGCGACGTCACCGTCGGCGGCGGTGGAGGCGGCTTTGTCGGCGGACGCCGGCGGCGAGCAGGCGATGCAGGCCGCGGCAAGCAGGGCAAGGACGAGCTTTTTCATGCGTGGAATTCTGCCACAGAACGCCGGGATCAGATGCCGGCACGGTCGCCAGCTCTTGCCGATTGTTCAACCGCAGAGACCGCTCGAGACCGCCGAGCAATTCATCAAGATCCCGTTTATTGGTGCGACGGCCCTAGCAAGTCTCTGCGGTCTCCGCGGTCTCCGCGGTTAAGACAAGCGTCGGAATCAGCTATATCTGCGTTCGCAGGAACTGGAGGATCAACCGGCTGACCTCCGCCGGCTGCTCCTGCTGCACCCAATGCCCGGCGCCGTCGACCAGATGGACGCCCTGCATCTTCGTACACGCGGTCGACTGCATCCGCTCGACCGCGCCAGGGTTCTGATAGACGCCCCAGTCGCTCTTGCCGCTGACGAACATCGACGGCACATCAATCGTGCGCCCGGAGAAGGTCTGCAGCTCCGGCGTGAACCGGCCGCTCGAGCCGACGCGATAGCCCTGGAGGCCGCCCTGGAATCCGTTGCGGCCGTACTCCTCGCTGTACACCTTCAGCTCTTCGTCCGGCAGCCACTTGTTCGCGGCGATGCTGGCGGCGCTCGGCATCTCGGGCGCAACGGTCTCGGCCATGCCCTTGTCGAGCTCCATCACGTAGTAGTGCGGCAGCTTCGCCCATTCGGCGGCGGTGCGCGCGGCGAGCGGATGCGGCTTGTTCTCGGCCCAGTCCGCGCTCTTCATGTGGTAGTAGGCGCGCAGGAACGCATGGATGCCCTGCGACGCCTTCCACATGTTGGCGTTCGCCTCGCGCGTCGAGTAGTAGCGCTGGTAGTGCTTGCGCGGCGGCTTCAGCGCCGCGAGCTCGTCGTAGATCCGATCCGCGGGCGCGTTCGATCGGCTCGTCCAGCCGGCGCATCGGCGGTGTCGAACGGCAGCGCGGGCGGGCCGCCGAAAGGCGCGCTCATCATCACCAGCGACCGGAACACATCGGGGCGCACGACCGTGCACCACGCCGCGAGCGGCGAGCCGAAATCGTGGCCGACGACCGCGGCCACCGACCTGTAGCCGAACGCCGACACGAGCCCGACGATGTCGCGCACGAGGTTGAGCGTGCGGAACGGCGCCAGGTCGTCGTCGAAGGCGACACCAGTGCCGCTGGTCCGGCCGTAGCCGCGCAGGTCCGGCGCGATCACGTGAAAGCCGGCAGACGCGATCGACGGCATCACTTTCCGCCAGCTGTAGGCCAGCTCCGGAAAGCCGTGCAGCATCACGACGGCGGGGCGCCCTTTCGGTTCGAACCCGGCCTCGAGCACGTGCATCCTGAGGCCGTTGACGTCGTCGACGAAGCGCGAGCGGATGCCCGGCGGGAGCCGCGCGGCGTCGTAAGGCCCCGGCTCGCGCAGAGCCCGCGGGCGGCGGCGGCTGTGCGTCCGTTTTCATCGCGAGCGCCAGGGGCGCCACGGCGCCGACGACGGTCTGGATGGCGCGGCGGCGTGTGACTTGGTGCATGGTGGCCCTCGGGCGGAGATGATGCCATAGCTCGCGGGTGACGCTGAAGTTCTGGCTGAACTCGCGCGTCAGCCCCTGTCACGCTGCGATTGCGCAAAAGACAAACAGGAGGTCAGGAGGTCAGGTCAAGAGGCTTGTCTGCGGGCGAGGCCGCAACGCCGACGATTCGGCGGGCGCCGCTTCGCGGCGCGCACGGCCGGAGTCGGATCGATACACGAGCCGATTGGAACGATGACGTTCGGTTCGTGTATCGATCCGATCCGGTCGTGCGGCCGGCCTGCGAAGCAGGCCGCCCCGCCGAATCGATTTTCCCCGTGACAAGCCTCCTGTTCTCCTAACCTCCTGTTGTTGCAGTCGTCGCAAGCGAGCCACGTCGCCGCGAATCGGATGGGGGTGAGGAGCGACGGCGAGGGCTCTACGATTCGGCGGCCCAGCTGGCTGAGGAAGTGCTCGGTCTTTTGCGACACCCTCTTCATCCATTCGAGCTGCATGCGGGCACCGTCGCGCATGATGGCGAGCAGAAACGGCGGCAGCTCCGAGCAATCGATCTGCAGCGCGCCCCAGTCCGGGCGGCGGCCGTCTGCGTCGGTGAAGCCGTACTCGCGCGCGAGCTCCCACGAGCTCAGGAGCATCCCCGTGCGCGCCATCACGCGCTCGTCCGCGGCCAACGCCGCAACCGCGCGGCCGACAAACAGCGGCGACTCCGACTCGAGGAAGTTCTTGTCCTTCTTGCCGCCGTCGCGCCAGTTGGCTTCGGTGACGCCGAAGTGCTCCAGCATCGTCTCGGAGCGGAGGAAGCCGGGCGTCACCGCAACGGCGGCGACACCGTGCGGCATCAACTCGGCGGCCATGTTCAGCGCCATCCCCTTCACGGACAGCTTCGCCGACTGCGTCATCGGGTTGCCGCCCGCCATCAGGATGTCGCTCTCGGTCACCTCGACGATCAGCCCGCGGCGGCGCTCGATCATCAACGGCGCCGCATGCCTGGCGGTGATGATGTGCGACAGCAGCATCTGTCGGAGGATGTCCTCGCCGTCCTTCAGCTTCGCCTCCCAGAACGAGCCCCACTGCTTCCCCAGCGGCTCTTCGCCGGCGATGCTGTTGACGAGGACATCGAGCCGCGAGTGTTCGCGGATGACGCGCGCAAACAGCGCCTCGACCTCGGATTCGACGGTGTGATCGACACGCACCGGGATCGCGGTGCCGCCCGCCGCGGCAATCATCTCCGCGGTCTCGTCAATGGTCTCAGGGCGTTTGTAGGGTGACGGGTTGCCGCGGACGCTGCGGCCGGTGCAGTAGACAATCGCGCCCGCTTCGCCGAGGGCGCGCGCGATGCCGCGGCCCGCACCGCGCGTGGCGCCGGCCACGACCGCCACCTGGCCCGCGAGCGTTGCGTTCATGGCGCGTGATTTAACACCATCTGCGCTGACGCCGCAACGCGCGAGATCACGAGCGTCCTGCCAGGGGCGGTAGCCTGCTTTCAGCGACGCTCGGGTAACTTGCAGCGCCTGTGAAAACAGAAGGTCAGGAGAACAGGAGAACAGGAGGCCTGTCACGAAACCTGGCTTGTGGTGGACGCCTCGCGCGCGATTCGGCGGGCGCTGCTTTGCAGCGCGCACGGCCGGAGCCGAATCGATACACGAGCCGAACGGACGACACGAGCCGGTTCGTGTATCGATTCGGCCCCGGTCGTGCCGCCGGCCTGCGCAGCAGGCCGCGCCGCCGAATCGCGGTCAGCCGGGCACGCCTTCTGATCTCCTGACCTCTTGAACTCCTGTTTCCCCGCGGGCGCAGCGACTCAGCTCCGGCGCACCTGAAAGCAGAACAGCGCGAGGGACCTCTTTACCTCGGCGAAGCTCACTTGCCCTGCGCCGTCTGGATCGCCGCGAACAGCGACCGCCTGGTCGCGTCCGACGCGATGAACAGGTCCTCCGGCATCTTCGAGACGTGCCGCAGCATGTCGGCGTAGATCACGTCGGCCTGATAGAGGTTCAGCCCGAGGCCGGCGAGGTACTGCAGCCGCAGGTTGCGGTCGCGGTTGAGCGTCGCGTCGCGCAGCCACGGCTCCAGATCCGGCTTGCGGCCGGCATAGGTCGCGAACAGATCGACCGCCGAGTTCATGCCGATCTCGCGCAGCGACCTGGCCATCGGCGCGTACTCCGGCCGCTGCAGCTTCGCCTGGATCGCGTCGACGTCGATCCTGGTCGGCTCCGTTCTGGCCGACGCAGCACCAGGTCGTAGCCCTTGCCCTCGTTGGTGTTGCCGAAGACGATGCCGTTCGGGAACACCTCGAGGAACGTGCCGATCTCGCTCTTCACCGCCTCGGTGTTGCTCTCGTAGAGCTGCACGAACAGCGTGACGACGCCGCCGGGGTTCAGGTGGTCCTTCGCCATCTCGAAGAACTCGACGGTGTAGAGCATCGCCGCGCCCTTGACCCACGGATCGAGCGGGTCCGACGTGATCGCGTCGAACTTCTCGCTCGTCGTCTCGACGAAGTGCCGCGCATCGTCGATCCGCACGTGCACCTTCGGGTTGCGGACGACGTCGAAGTTGTGCTCGGCGAAGTAGGTGGAGACGACCTTCGGCACGAGCGGCTCGATCTCGGCGATCGTCTCGTGCTCGACGGCCGGATCGATCGACACCGCGCCGGCGGTGACGCCGGCGCCGCAGCCGATGACCAGCACCTTCTTCGCCTGCTCGCGGCATCAGCGTCGTCAGGTGGCCGAGCATCCGCTGCAGCCGCATGTCCTGCGGCTCGCTCGACGCCTGCACCTTGCCGGCGTTGTGATAGTTGCGCACGCCGTTCGACAGCTCCGACACGGCGACGGCGGCGTTCAGCCCTTCGCCGACGTAGATGATGCTCGCCTGCCCGACGCGCGTCGCCGCATAGCGCCCGTAGGCGACGAGCAGGCCCGGCAGCTCGTGGACGCTCCGCGCGAGGAGGCCGGCGACAGATCATCGCCACGGCGAGCACGAGCGTGCCGCCGACATTCCAGCCCGCGGCGCTCTCGACCGGCTGAATCGCTGCCGGCGGCGGCGCCGCGAGCCGAATGACGGTTCGAGCAGCAGCAGCGCGGACAGCGCCGACACGATGATGATCGCCTGCTCGCTGTGCGAGCTGCCGATCCACGGGATCAGGATGAAGCTCGTCACCATCGAGCCGACGATCGCGCCGACGGTGTTGGCGGCGTAGACGCCGCCGGCCAGCCGCGCGGCATCCTGCTCGGTCGTCGCCACCGCCGCCAGCGCCAGCGGAAAGCTCGCGCCCCAGAGCATCGCGCCCGGCAGCACGACCCACAGGCAGCGGACCAGATCGAGCTGCAGCGTGAACCACGGCGTCGTCGCGATGTACGGGTTGATCGGCCAGTACGGCAGCGACTCGGTGAGCTGGTAGGCCGCCCACGCCATCGCGCCGCACAGGAGCAGCTGGCACCAGCCGAGCGCGCGCCGCGGCGAAACGGCGTCGCGCGCGATCGTCGCGCCGATGGTGCTGCCGATGCCGAGCCCGAGGAGGAAGACCGCGAGGATCAGCGAGAACGTGTAGACGGTGGCGCCGAAGTGCAGCGAGAGCAGGCGCGTCCAGACCACCTCGGCGGCGAGCGCCGTCATGCCCGACAGCGCGATCGCGACGTAGACGGTGCGAACGCCGGCGGCGCAACGGCGGCGCATCGTCGACGGACGACGTCAGGGACGTAGTCCGTGCGGCCGTGCGAGGACGAACGCGATCAGCCGCGACGGCGAGGTTGAGCGCGACGCCGGCCGCGGTCGCGGTGGCGACGTCGAACATGCGCAGCAGATAGAAGCCGGCGACGAGGCTGCCGATGACGCCGCCGGCGATGTTGCCGCCGTAGAAGAAGCCGAGCCACGACGACGCCGTCGGGCGTCGCCTTGACCCAGCGCGAGATCGCCGGCAGCGTCGCGCCCATCAGGATCGTCGGCGGCAGCAGGCAGATGCCGGCGATGACCGCGCGGAAGACGATGCCGGTGACGCCCTCGCCCGCCCACGCGGTGTAGATGCCGCCGACGAGCGGCATGCCGACGAGAATCAGCGATGCGCGAGCACGCCGATGCCGAGCTCGAGCGCGGCATAGACGCGCAGCGGATGCTCGCGCGCCGGAGATCAGCCGCGGCAGCAGCAGGCTGCCGAGGCACATGCCGCCCATGAACGTGCCGAGCAGGATGCCGAGCGAGATCGACGACGAGCCGATCACCAGCTGCAGCAGCTGAAACCAGACGATCTCGTAGATCAGCGCGGCGCAGCCGCTGCCGACGAACAGCAGGAACAGCGCAGGAAGAAAACGGCGTGGGTTCATAGGAAGACGGGAGTGTACACCGCGGGGCTGGTTGCTAGGGGCTGGTTGCTAGTTGCTAGGGTTGCTGGGGGCTGAGGGCGCGGGCGGCTGCGCGCGGACAGGTCGCGCTGGGGCTGGATGCTAGTTGCTAAGCAGCCTCGGAGCAACCAGCAACCAGCATCTAGCAACTGACTTATTTCAGGTGCTTGCTCACCAGCTTGGTCATCTCGAACATGTTGACGGTCGCCTTGCCGCCGAACACCGGCTTCAGCGCGTCGTCGGACTTGATCATGCGCTTGTTCTTCTTGTCCTGCAGGCCGTTCTTCTTGATGTAGGCCCACAGCTTCTTGGTGACTTCGGTGCGCGGAATCGCCTTCGAGCCCACGACCTCGGACAGCGCTGCGCTCGGCTGAACCGGCTTCATGAACGCTGCGTTCGGCTTCCGCTTCGCTGCTGCTTTCTTTGCCATGTCGTCTCCTTGTGAGATGCCCGCTGGGGGCGTCCGCTCTCAGTGCGCTCTATTATGAACACTTCTCCCTCTGTGTACTAGCACTTTTCCATCTTTCTCAGAGGGAGAATCGCGTCGGCGAGGCCGTTTGGCGCTTTTCTCAGAGGAGAATCGCGTAGCAGAGCACATCCTGCGGCTCGACCGGCGCAGATTCGGAAACTCCGCATAGCCGCGCAGCACACCTTCCCTCGCAAAATCGCACTTTTCGAGCACGTGCGCCGAGGCGCGATGGCTCGTGGTGACAGAGCGCATAGAGGCGGCGCACGCCGGCGCCACGGGCGACGCCGACCATCGCCGCCAGCGCTTCGGTCGCAAACCCCAATCCCCAGGCGTCCTTCGCGAGCACGTATCCGGTCTGGGCGCGATACGGCGTCTCGAAGGCGAGGCCGGTGCTGCCGAGGAGCGTGCCATCGGCGCGAGAGACGATCAGATACGGACCGGCGGGCCACTGTGCCCACTCGGCCGTCACTGTAGGCGATGAATCCCCGCGCCTCGTCGACCGAGCGATGCATCGGCCAGCCGACCAGCCGCGTGACGTCTGGATCGCTCGAGTAGCGGGAGAAAATCGCGTCGGCGTCTCGGGCGCGAGGCCGCCGCAGCTCGAGCCGCGGCGTCTCGATGAGATCAGGAGCGGACGATGGCGTCATGCGGGAGGAACGCCGCGTGGTCGGTGACCCTGCCCGCGGCGCCCTGGTCGAGCGCGGTGCGCAGCGCCTCCGGCAGCGACAGTTTCGTCAGCGTCGCGGCATCCACCAGCACGTACACCGTCTCGATCGTGACGATGACCCGGTCGTCGCCGCCGGCGATGCGGAACTCGGTGCGCACCGTGAACGACGTGTTGCCGAGCCTGGTCGCCGCAATCGACAGCTCGAGCACCTGGTCGAAGCGCGCCGGCGCCTTCCACTCGATGGTCTGCTTCACCAGCTGGAAATCGAGATGCCCGGCGATGAAGTCGTGCGAGCACGCCAATCGCCCGCAGGAACTCGTTGATCGCAACGTCGACGTACTCGCTGTAACGCGAGTTGAACACTACCTTCTGCGCGTCGCACTCGATGTAGCGGACGCGCAGGTAGTAGCGGAACGGCGCGGTCACTTCGAGCTGCGGACCCAGTCGGCGAGCGCCTTCCATTCGGGATCGTCCTGGACTCTTCCAGTGCTTTCCGCCCGGGTGGAACTCGGTCCCGCCGGCCTCGTGGACGAGCGGCATCGTCAGCAGCCGGCTCTTGAGTGGGCACGCCCGGCAGCACGAAGCGGCTCGCCATCTCGAAATTCTTACGGGTTTCTTCGTCGTTCCAGGCTCGGCCGGCAGGCAGCGGCTGCAGCCGGAAGGCCGTGCTTCGGGCGTGGCAGGTGATGCACCGGGCATTGCCCGGCCGTTTCTCGAGGAGCAGAGGCTGGACCTTCGCCTTGTACATCTCGAAGTTGAGCGTCGAGGCGGGGGCAGCGGGCGGCGCGGCGGGCGCCTGGACGAGCAGAAAAAGGATCGGCCACATGGCTGCGTAGTTTAAAGTGTCTGCCTATGAAGACCAAGCTTCTCGTGCTGGGGCTCCTTTCCGGGCTCGCAACCGCCACGCTGGGCGCGGCGACCGTCCGCATCATCCAGACCAACGCCGCTGGCGACAGCGTCATGCTCATCGACCCGGCGACCAACAAGGTCGTCGGCGAGATCAAGGACATCGAGGTGAACCACGGCGCCGCCGTGGCGCCCGACGGCCGCTACTTCTACATCACCAACGAAGCCGACTCGACGCTCGATGTCGCCGACACGAAGACGCTGAAAGTCATCAAGAAGATCCCGCTGACCAACCACCCGAACAACGTGGCGGTGAGCAAGGACGGCAAGCGCGTTTACGTCGCGATCGTCGCCGGTGCCGGCGCGATCGACGTCATCGACACCGCGACGCTGACGCGCGCCAAGAGCATCCGCACCGAGGGCGGGATCCACAACACCTACGTGACGCCGGACGGCAAGTTCGTCGTCTGCGGCTCGATCCCGGGAAAGCGGATCACCGTCATCGATCAGAAGACGGAAGAGATCGTCTGGACGCTGCCGACCGAGGAGGGCGTGCGGCCGATGGCGTTCGAGACCAACCCGGACGGCTCGACCAAGCGAATCTTCGTGCAACTGTCGGGCTTCAACGGCTTCATCACCGTCGACTTCGCGACCCACAAGGTCGCTCGACAAGATCACGCTGCCCGAGCTGCCGCGTGCCGAGAAGGTGACCGAGGGGCTGCAGGGCGCGCCGGCGCACGGCCTGGCGATGCGGCCGGACGGCAAGACGCTCGGCGTCCTCAGCAAGATGAACACGCGCGATCTACTTCTTCTCGATCCCCGACCTGAAGCAGGTCGGCGAGGTCAAGGTCGGGCACCATCCCGACTGGCTGACGTTCACGCCAGACGGCAAGAGCGTCTACGTCGCGAACGCCGGGTCGAACTCGGTGTCGGTGGTCGACGTCGACACGCGCAAAGAGCTGACGCAGATTCCGGTCGGCCAGGTGCCGAAGCGGAATGTCACCGCGGTGTTGCCGTAGTGCGCGTAGGGGACGCCCTTCAGGGCGTCCCAACCTGCGGGCCGGTCTAGACGACCGGCCCTACCGGGCAAATTCGAACAGGAGGTGCGCATGTAGGTCCCCGATTCCCGTCATCGTCAACAGCCCCGGCACGACCGGTGCGCTGTTCATTGACAAGCCGTCGAGGCGCGATGCCCGGCGGCTTTTGTATTTCCAGCGCGTTTTTCACACGAGGAGAGCGCAGATGGCTCAGGACCAGCCGCAGGATCACATTTCGAAAAAACGCGTCCTTTACACGCTGCCGGGAATGAACGACGTCACGATTCGCCGCCAGATCGAGTACCGGCGCTCCGGCGGATCGGCCCTGACGCTGGACGTCTACACGCCGCCGGACGCCGACAGCCGCGCGCCGCTTCCGGCGGTCGTCTTCGTGATCGGATTTCCGGACCCGGGCGCCAGGCGAATACTCGGCTGCACGGCCAACGAGATGGCCTCATATATCTCATGGGCGCAGCTGGTTGCAGCGTCCGGGCTGGCCGCGATCACCTACGTCAACGAGGAACCGTCAGACGTTCACGCAGTGTTCGACTTCCTGCGGCAGCACGCGACGTCGCTCGGGATCGATGCCGGTCGCCTCGGCGTCTGGAGTTGTTCAGGCAGCGGGCCAATGGGGTTGTCAGTCTTGATGCAGGACGGGCCGCACCCGCCGAAATGCGGCGCGCTCGTCTATCCCTACACGCTCGACCTCGACGGACCTGGCGGCACCGCCGCGGCGGCGAAGCAATGGGGATTTGCGAACGCCTGCAGCGGAAAGTCGGTGAACGACTTCGCGCGCGATCGGCCGCTGTTGGTTGCCAGGGCCGGCCAGGATCAGATGCCGGCGCTGAACGAAACGCTCGATCGCTTCGTCGCCGCGGCGCTGGCGCGCAACCTGCCCATCACCCTCGTCAACCACGCGAGCGGACCGCACGCGTTCGACCTGTTCGACGACAGCGACACGACGCGCAACGTCGTCAACCAGATACTGGCGTTTTTCTGCTTTCAGTTGCGCCAGGCTGGGTAGCGGCGCTGCAAAAACGAACAGGAGGTCAGGAGGTCAGGAGATCAAAGCTAACAATCGCCTCGCGAGCGCAGTCCGCATGACTCGATTCGACGGCGCGAAGCGCCGCGCCGTCGAATCTCGAAGCTGCCTCCTGCCCTCCTGCCCTCCTGTTCTTCCGACCTGCGACTCAGCGGTCCCAGCGTACGCCGCGGTTCTCAGGCGCCGCGAACTATCTACTCCGCTGGAATCGCAGGTCCCAGACACGGTCCTGCACGACACTGAATGCCGTCGCGCGGCCGCCGGCGTCGCGGCGGAAGATCACGGTGCCGAGCGAGCCGGCCTCGAACGCGTCGGCATAGAGCGGCGTCAGCGCGACCGTCCTGTCGGGGCGTTGCTTCAGCACGAGCGCGCCGTGCTCGACCGCAGCGACAAAAGAAGTTTCGGCTTCGTCGCTGGCGTAAGTGCCGGCGAGCTGGCCGAGCTGTTCGGCCGTCGGCTTCGCGGGCTCGACGCGCTCGTAGGCTTCGACTGTGCCGTAGGCGTCGGCGGCAGTCGCGCCGCCGTGGCCGTCGAAGGTCCACGTTCTTCCGCCCAGCACGTCGCGATCGCCGCCCGCGACGACGATCGGAAGGCCGGTCATCGTGCTCCGATACATGCCGGCGGCCTGCTGCAGCTGTGCCGCGGTCAACGCCGTATCAGCCTTCGCCGGCTTCAGGCGATCGGCGAGGTACACGTCCGCCACCGAGTGCGCGTACTGCGGCGCCTGGGCGTTGCTGGAGTTGCAGAGGACGGCCACCGAGACATGCTGGTCTGGGAACCGCGTCAGGAACGCCTGATATCCTGCGGTCGATCCGCTGTGGAAGACCTCGCGCAGCCCTCGATGCGTGCCGAGGAAGAGACCGAGCCCGTAGCCATGCGCGCGGCCGTCGTTGAAGCGGCCCGGCTTCTGCTCCTCGGCGACGAACGCCTGGTCGCCCACGACCGGCGACGCGAAGTTTTCGTTCCACTTCAACAGGTCGTCCACCGTCGTCAGCAGCCCGCCGTTGCCGTGCACGTTCTCGAACGGCATCAGGGTGTGAAAGCCGTCGCTCTTCGAGCTGTAGGCCATCGCGCGCCCCTTGACGATGCGCGTGTAGTCGTCGCGCCAGGAGGTGTGAGTCATCCCAAGGGGCTGGAAAAGGCGCACGCGCGTGAACTCGGCAAACGACATGTTGCTGACGCGCGAGACGATGATCGCCGCGAGGTTGAAGCCGGTGTTGGTGTAGGACCACTGCGTGCCCGGCGTGAAGTTGGTGGCACGCTGTCGGCTGACGATATCGAGGACGTGCGCATGGGTGTGGGCGCGCGTCGTGCGCGGCCATCCGGCGATGCCGGCGACACTGCCCCAGTCGCGCAGGCCGCTGGTGTGGTTCAGCATGTGGCGGATGGTCAGGGGCGGTCCGGCCGCGCTCGTCGCCGCGCTCCCGTTGGGCCCGCTCTCGCCCTTGCCGGAGGTCTCGACCGGGCGCGACGAGTAGTCCGGCAATTCGGGGATGTATTTGCGGACCGGATCGTCGAGCGACAGCTTGCCGTCGCGCGCGAGCAGCAGGACCGCCGCGGCGGTGAACTGCTTCGACACCGAGCCGGCTTCGAAGATCGTGTCGGGCGCGATCTTCACGTCGTGCTCGAGATCGGCCATGCCGTAGCCCCTGGCCAGCACCGGCTTGCCGCCGGCCGAGACGCCGACGGCGCAGCCGGGCGTTGATGCGTTCCATTTGGCGAAAACGGCATCGACCTTCGGTTCGAGTGCAGGAGCGACGGCCGCCTGCCCCGAGAGCGCGATCGGCAGCGCGGCGAGCGTGATCGCAGCGCCCAAGCTGAGGAGAGAGCGATTCATGTGCGACCTCGTCATAGCTCCGAGGAACAGATGCTTAATCGGACGGCAGCCACAGCATACATTTGAGGCACCTGTGCTGCCACTCGCGGCGGCACGGGCGATACAACCGCCTGGGATCAAACAGGAGATCAGAAGGTCAGGAGATCAGAAGGCCAAGAATCGTCTCGCGAAGCGCAGCCCGTGACGCGATTCGACGGCGTGGCCGGCTGCGCCGGCCACCGTGCGGCCTGAGGCGGTACGGGTGAAAACGAGTCGGAGTTGATCGGGGCCGACTCGTTTTCACGCGTACCGTCTCGGGCCGCGCGGCGCGAAGCGCCGCGCCGTCGAATCTCGAAGGGGGCCTCCTGACCTCCTATCCTCCTGACCTCCTGTTCTTCCTCACCGGCGCCGCGATAGCAGCAAGCGCCTCTACCTAGCGCTTCCATTTCAAGCGCGTGTAGGCGATACGGAACCCGTTGCGCTCGGCGTTGCGCTGCGACCCGCTGCCCGGCGCGGCGCCCATCAGCGCGATGTCGCAGCGGTGCGCGGCGGCGTACTGCAGCCGGTAGTCGAGCAGCGCCAGCTGCGCGCCGCGGCGCCGGCCCTCGGGCACGGTGCTCGCGCCGGCCAGGTGCGCGATGCCGCCGCGCAGCTGCATCGCCCCGGCGGCAATCGCGGCGCCATCGAGCTCGGCGACGAACATGTGCATCCCGTCGGTGTGCGCGCTGACGCGGCCGATGTCGAGCATGAAGTCGGCGTAACCGGCCTCGCGCCATCCCTCGGCTGCGGTCCGTGCGTAGAGGTCCGCTTCGTCCGCGCCCACCTCGCGCACCACGACATTGCGGATCGCGGATTGCGGATTGCGGATTGATTGTGGATTGCGGAATGCGGAATGCGGATTGGGGCCTGCTGGGTGCGAACGAGAACCCTCAATATCAATCCGCAATCCGCAATCCTCAATCCGCAATGGAACGAGGGGCTGGTAGAGCATGCTCGTGAACTCGAAGGGATGATAGCCGCGCGCCGCCAGCAGCGGCGATCGTGCCGGCGTCCGCCAGCGGGCTGACCTCGTGATACGGCGGCGCGCCGCGCTCGTGGAAGAACGCCTCGAGCCGATCGAGATCGGCCGCCGTCGCCGGTTGGAACATGCCGAGGCCGAAGGTCTGCGTCGCCGGCGAGGTGACGCCGTCGAACATCGCGTACGCGCCGGCCACCTCGATCCAGCAGGCGCCGCTCGCCGGCGTGAGGCGCGCCCTCGCGTCGACGAAGCGCGCGTTGCTCTCCGCCTCGGCGCGCTCGAGACGGCGCGCGAGCTCCACGTCGGCGAACGGAAATTCGGCCGGCGCTTGTCCCGAGCGAGCGGGCGGGAGTCGAGGGGTCATTTCCCCAGCGTCAGCTCGCCGCCACCCGGCAGCCGCAGCGCGCGCGCCGACGCGCGCTCCGGCAGCTGGAAGACGAACGCGAGCGTGGCGCGTCGGGTCGGCCTCGAGCGTCACGCTCGTGGTCGAAGTGCGCTTCATCAGCACTTCCGCGTCCGACGGCAGGATCTGCCCCATCTCCCGGCCGAGCTCCAGGCTCTCGATCGGGAAGATGAGATCCGGGCCGCCGCCGGCCGCAATCGGCTCGTAGGCGGTGCCGTCGACGGTCACGAGGGCGAACGAGCGGATGTCGGTCTCGATCGGCATGTCGCCGACGGTGACGACGATGAGATCGAGCCGGCTGCCGGGAATCGGCCGGATCGTCGCCACTCACCTTGACCAGCGGGTTCGAGAACGGCAGCGGTTCGGTGGCTCGCCGGACCAAGGTCAGCGTCGCGACCGGCTGCGCAGCCAGCGCGCACCCGATCGAGGCGGCGAGCACGGCGGCGGCGGCTGAACGGAAGGTGATCATAGGGCCAACAAAAAGGGCGGCGACCTCTCGATCGCCGCCCTGGAGCACTGCGCAACGCGGATTGCGGAATTGCGGATTGATTGCGGATTCGCTGAATCCGCAATCCGCATTCCGCAATCCGAATTCGATTAGACTGCCGTGTTCGCCCTCCCCTTCGCCGGGAAGATCTCCTTGAAGGCGGTCACGAAGCGCGCCATCTCTTCGGGCGTGCCGACCGAGACGCGCATGTGAGTCGGTCATCGGCGGGAACGGCCGGCCGACGAGCACCTTCTTGGCCTTGAACTCCTCGATCGATCGGCTGGACCTGTCGCCGCCGAGGTGCACCATGAAGAAGTTGGTCTCGGACGGAATCGTCTTGTAGCCGTACGCCTCGAGCTCCGAGGTGGTCTTCTTGCGAACGTCGATCGTCTTGCGCTTGACGTCGGCCTGCGCCGCGGTGTCCTTGAGCGACGCCGCGCCGCCGTGCTTCACGAGCGCGTTGATGCTGCCCATGCTGTACGGGCGCATCTTGGCGATGATCTCCGGCGTCGCGATCGCGTAGCCGAGGCGCATGCCGGCGAGTGCCGCGATCTTCGAGAAGGTGCGCGCGATGATGACCGGGCGCCCTTCGAGGACGTACGGCACCGAGGTCGCGTAGTTCGGGTCGTCGACGAAGTGGTGGTACGCCTCGTCGATGAGCACCGGCATGTCCTTCGGGATGCCGTCGAGCAGTTGCTTGACTTCCTGCTTGGTGACGATCAGCCCGGTCGGGTTGTTCGGGTTGCAGAGATAGACCAGCCCGATCTCGGCGGCGTGCGTATTCGCGGCCTTGATCATCGCCGGGATGTCCTGGCGATAGTCCTTGCCGAGCGGCAGCTTGATCGCCGTCGACTTGATGCTGGTCGCGTGCTGGTAGACCGAGCTGTACGACGGCTCGACGCCGAGCACCTTCTTGCCGTTCTGCAGGAAGGTCGTGCCGATGACATCCAGCGCCTCGCCGGAGCCGGCGGTCAGCAGGATGCTGTCGTTCTTGACGCCGTGGTGCTTGGCGATTTCCTGGTGGATGTTGCCGTCCGGGTACCCGTAGCGGTTCGAGTACTTCCAGGCGCTGTTCATCGCGTCCATCACCGACTTGGGCGGCCCGTAGTTGTTCTCGTTGCTCGCGAGCTTGGCAAACGAGTCGTACTCGTCCATCGGCCCCCGTGCCCGCGGCGCTGCGCCGGCGGCGCTCTGCGTCTGCGCGAATAGATCGACGTCGGGGTTGACTCCGAGGTAACCGAGTGCGGCGGCGATACCGCCGACGAAATTCCGGCGCGAAACAGACATCGCTCCTCCGTTCTTGAGCTTCAGGCCAGTGAACACTGCATTGTAGCCGGTCGGTCGGGGCCGTGTCGCCCGGTATTTCGTCGGGTTGGGGCGCTCTTCGGTGAATTGGGGCGGCGCCGTGCCCCGGAGGGGCGAACAGGAGACTAGGAGATCAGGAGATCAGGAGGCGCTGACCACCGGGTCGAAGCCACGGGCGGCGCTGCGCGCCGCGCGGCCCGAGACGGTCGGCGCGAAAACGAGTCGCCGAGGCGACGACAGGGGGCGATTCGTTTTCACGCCGGCCGCCTCCGGCCGCAGTCCGGCCGGCGAAGCCGGCCGACCCGTGGCATCGACGCGTACGGTCAGCGCGTTGCCCTCCTGGCCTCCTGCCCTCCTGTTCCCCGTCAGCGCGCAGCGGCGGCAGTGCCGCGCGAGGCGCCCTTGTTCTCGTACCAGCGCAGCGCGCCGCCGGCGCCGGTGCAGACCAGATCGGGCCGCTTGTCGCCGTTCACGTCGGCGCCGACGCAGCTGTTCATCGCCGCCTTGTCCTCGATCCGCCGGTATTGCCACTCGCCGGTGGCCGCGTCCTCAGGTGCGAAGAACACGTGCACGCCGGGCGTCGCTTTCGGGTTCTGTTCGGTGACCCGGCTGTTGTCGTTGGCCACGACATCCGCGCGTCCATCGCCGTTCAGATCGAGGACCGCAATCTCGTGCCCGTTCGTCACCTTGTCGTAGATGACGCGGCGCGCCCACTGGCCGCCCTTCTCGGTGTAGACGACGACTTCGTTGCCGTGCCACGGCTCGACCGAGGCGAAGAAGCGCTTGCCGTCCTGCCGGCCGACGCCGACGTCGCTCGCGCCCAGGCGCGGCGCCTTCTCGACGTGGCCCGGCGAGAGCAACTGCTTCTCGAACTTCATCGCGTCGCCGCTGCCGGTCGCGCGGTAGAGCGCGATCCCCTCGAAGCTCGCGACCAGGAACTGCTCGCGCTTGCCGTTGTCCCACGTCACCGGCCGCACGCGGTGGATGATGCCGGGGATGTCGGCCGCGACGACGTGCCGCTTCCAGTCCTTCGGGCTGTACCAGAACACCGACGCCTTGTCCTGGTCGTAGGTCGGCGCCACGCTCTTCTCGCCGATGAGCGGCGCGTTGAGCAGCTCCTTCTTGCCGTCGCCGTCGAGATCGGCCCAGACGACGTGATGCGAGGTCGGGAACTCATCGATCTTCTCGGTCTTCCACGGCTGGCGCGGGTTGCCGCCGCTCTTCGCGATCCAGTTGAGGCCGGGGCTGTTCGCCGCCTGCATCGCGAAGCCGCTCTGGAACGCCACCTCCGGGTAGCCGTCGCCGTCGATGTCGGCCATCGCCTGGTTCACGACCTGCTTCACCTCGGCGACGATGACGCGCTTCTCCCACGACGGGTTCTCGTACCACGCGAGCTCCTGCGCCTGCAGCGAGTTCGCGATGACATCGACCTTGCCGTCCTTGTTGAAGTCGGCCACTGAAACGCTGTAGCCGCCGCGGAAATCGGCGTCGACGTCGTGAGGGGTGAAATCCACCGGGCCGGCCGGCGCCGCACTGAAGAGCGCCGTCGAGGCGAGCGCGATTCCGGCCGACACCGTCAGCAAGCGAAAGAGTCTTGAATCCATGGCGCCGATCATCGCCCAGGGCGCGGCGTTGTCAAGCGCTTTCCCCTGCGCCTATACTCGCCTCCTTCGAGGGGAGAAAACCGATGAGGCATTGCGCCGCGTTCCTGCTGCTGGCGCTCGCGGCGGCGCGCCCGGCAGACGCGCAGACCGTTCCAGTCGCGAAGATCGACGAGTTCGTCCGCGCCGAGATGGCGCGTCAGAAAATTCCCGGCGTCGCCATCGCCGTCGTCAAGAACGCCGCGGTGGTGAAGATCGACGGCTACGGCTTCGCCAACGTCGAGCACAAGGTGCCGGTGACGCCGGCCACCATCTTTCAATCCGGCTCGCTCGGCAAGCAGTTCACCGCCGCGGCGGTGATGCTGCAGGTCGAGGACGGCAAGCTCGCGCTGACCGACAGCGTCACGAAATTCTTCCCCGACGCGCCGCAGACGTGGCGCGCCATCACGGTCGAGAACCTGCTGACGCACACCTCCGGCATCCCCGACTACACCGACGGCACCATCGACTACCGCAAGGACTACACCGAGGACGAGCTCGCGAAGTTCGCGTTTGGACTGAAGCTCGAGTTCCCGGCCGGTTCGCGCTGGAACTACAGCAACACCGGCTACGTGCTGCTCGGCGCGATCGTGCGCAAAGTGTCGGGCAGCTTCTACGGCGACGTCCTCGCGGCGCGCGTCTTCAAGCCGATTGGCATGACGACGGCGCGCGTCATCGACGAAGCGGACATCGTCCCGAACCGGGCCGCCGGCTATCGCCTCGAGAAGGGCGAGTTGAAAAACCAGGAATGGGTGGCGCCGCGGCTGAACACGACGGCGGACGGCTCGCTCTACTTCTCGGCCCGCGATCTCGTCGCCTGGGATACCGCGGTGCGGACCCGCGCCATCCTCAAGCCCGAGAGCTGGGACCGCATCCTGAAGCAGGTGCGGCTGACGAGCGGCAAGACCTACCCGTATGGCTTCGGCTGGTCGATCGACGAGCGCGGCGAGCAGCCGATGCACTCGCACGGCGGCTCGTGGCAGGGATTCAAGACCCAGTTCTCACGGTTCATCGGCGACGAGCTCTCGATCATCGTCCTCGCCAACCTCGCGCAGGCCAATCCTGAACGCTTCGCCGACGGCATCGCCGCGATCGTGAACGAGCGCTTGGCGGTGCCGACGCTGCGGCCGACCGAGGATAAGGAAACCGGGGTGACCGCGCGGCTCGAGGCGCTGCTGCAGCGGGCGCGCGAGGGAACGCTTGCGCCATCGGAGTTCGCCTACATCCGCGCCGGCTTCTTTCCGGATGGCGCAAAGGCCTATCAGGAGCGGCTGCGCGAGCTCGGGCCGGCCGGGAAACTCGTCCTGGTGCGGAGAAACGATCTGGGGGACGATCGCGTCTACACCTACGAGATCGCGTTCGGCGCCCGCACGATGTATTACACCGTCGCGCTCGCGCCCGACGACAAGATCGCGCAGTTTTCGTTGCGGGAGAAGAATTAAGTCAACTGTCCCGGCGACAAGAACATTTCGAGAAAATTTCGAGGCTTGACCGCAGAGCGTCCCCGGCTACAATAGCGCGCCGCGCACTCCCCCGCCCGGCGCGTGCACTAGGAGGCTGAATGAAGATTTCGATGTGGAAAACGTTGTCGTACGTCTGCGCGGCCGCTGCTCTGACGACGATGGCTGTCGCGAGCCAAGGATGTCAGAACCATCTCGGTTCGCGACGAATGCGACCCGGCGACGTTCAACGCTGCGCTTCAGGATCCGAACGCCTGCGTCGGCGATGGCGACGTGACGTTCGCGGAGTTCCTCGATGCGCTGCCGACGGCGGGCACGACGAAGTGGCGCTTCAACAACAGCATCACCGAAGCCGACGTCGCCGTGAACGCGCAACAACCGCGGCGGCGAAGCCCACACCTTCACGGCGGTCGCACGTTTCGGCGGCGGCTTCATCCCGCTGCTCAACATGGGCGAGGCGCCGGTCGCGGAGTGCGCTCACTGGTGCAACGGCAGCCCGATTCCGGCACCTGCCGGACGGAACCCATTTCGTCCCGGCGCCGATGCGGCGTGCGACACTCATCGTGCCGGCCGGCGAGAACCGCCGACGAAGCCGCTGAAGAAGGGCACGAACCTGTTCCAGTGCTGCATCCACCCCTGGATGCGGTCGACCGTCACCCGCCGGTAAGCGCTTGCTGATGTGGCGCGAGGGCTTCAGACCTGAGCGGTGCACTACGCTCGCCTGAAGCGCTTCGCGCTACGCGGTACGTCGCTCCGAGCCGCCGCAGCGCGTCGCCGGTGACGCGGAACGTCGACCACTCCTCCATCAGCGTCGCCCCGAGCTTCTTGTAGAACCCGATCGCCGGCTCGTTCCAGTCCAGCACGTTCCACTCGAGCCGCCCGCAGTCGCGTTCGACCGCAATCGCCGCCAGGCGTTCGAGCAGCTGGCGCCCGAACCCATGCCCGCGCCATTCCGGCTTGACGAACAGATCCTCGAGATGGATGCCCGGCTTGCCGAGAAACGTCGAATAGTTGGCGAAGAACAGCGCGAAGCCGGCCGGCTCGTCGCCGGCGTAGCCGATGAGGACTTCGGCCGATGGGTTCGGACCGAACAGCGTCTTGCGCAGTTGCGCTTCGGTGGCGGTCACTTCGTGCGCGAGCCGCTCGTAGACCGACAGCGCCTTGATGAGCTCCAGGATCAGCGGCACGTCGCGCTCGGTGGCGGTCTCGATGCGAAACGCGGGCGAAGTGACGGTCATCGGACTCTCTCTCCTTTTGCCGAACGCTCGGCGAGTGTGGCCAGGCGGCGCAGCCGCGTCTCTTCCTGCCTGGCGCTCATCACCCAGAACGTCATCAGCTTCTGGTAGCCGGGCGGCTGCGCCGTGAAGAACGCCCACGCCGGCTTGTTCGCCTTGAACGTGCGCAGCGTCGGGGCGTCGAACGCCGCGTTCTTCCGCTCGAACGAGTACTTCTGCGTGATCTTCCGGTCGCGCCGCTCGAACGCCGCCAGGCCCTGTGCGGCGGCGAGGCCGTCCTCGACGAGCTGCGTCATCCGCTTCGTGTTGACCGCGCTCCAGTAGCTGCCGGCCGTACGCGGCGAGAAGCGGTGCATGTAGCTCGACTCGTCGACCCTGTACTTCACGCCGTCGATCCAGCCGAAGCAGAGCGCGGCATCGACCGCCTCCGCATACGTGAGGCCGCCCTTGCCCGAGGCCTTCTTGTAAAAACCGACCCACAGCTCGCGCTCTTTCGCGCCGTGCTTGTCCAGCCAGGCGCGGAACGCGGCGCCCGATTTGAAGAATGTCGGCGTCACTGTTTCTTCAGGAGCGCGATCTGCCCGCCGTGATAGGTCCCGTGCTCGACGATGCCATGGAGCAGCACGTCGGCGGAATAATCGAGGTTTGCCACTTTCTGATCAAGCCGCGCCTCGTCGAGGCCGCGGACATCGGCCGCCAGCTCGCGATGGCAGGCGCCCAGCCGCTCGAGCGTGCGTTGCCAGGCTGCGGCGTCGGTTGCGGTCACCGGCGGCCAGTCCTGTTCGGGCGTCGGGATCGCCGGTCGACTCGCCCCGCAAGCGTGCGCGTGCGATCTCGGCCCAGGCGATGATGTGCAGCACGATCTCCCAGATCGTGTGCGCGCCGGGGATGGGCCGCGCGGCGGCACGTTCGGCGGTGACGCCCTCGAGGACTTCCGCGAGCGCCGAACCGTGCCACATCGGGCCGGTCACGGTCCGCTCGAGACTGCTGCCGAGATGCCTGGCACGGCTCATAAACCTTTGGCTCCTCCCGCTCGTCTTAGAGTGCGTTGCAACATGGAACGTAGGGCGGCCCTTCAGGGCCACCGTTGGCGGGCCTAAAGGCCCTACGAGAGGCCGCGTTTCACCGCCTGCCCACATTATGCTCAACCTGAAGTTCGCGCTGCGCACGCTCTTCAAGACACCCTTCGTCACCATCGTCGCGATCGGCTCGCTGTCTCTCGGGATCGGGGCGAACGCGGCGATCTTTTCCCTCTTCAACCAGTTGCTGCTGCAGCCGGTGGCGGTGCCGGAACCGGTGGGGCTGGTCAATTTCTCGGCGCCCGGGCCGAAACCCGGCTCGAACAACTGCGGCCAGATCGGCGATTGCGAAGAGGTGTTCAGCTACCTGATGTTTCGCGATCTGGAGCGGGTCCAGACCTCGTTCACCGGCATCGCGGCACACGTCACCTTCGGCGCCAACCTGGCGGCCCGCGGGCAGACCGAGAACGCCGACGGCCTGCTGGTGTCGGGCAGCTACTTTCCGGTGCTCGGCCTCAAGCCGGCGATCGGCCGGCTGCTCGGGCCCGAGGACGACAAGGCGCCCGGCGAGCCTCACGTCGTCGTCTTGAGCTACGGCTACTGGCAGCGCCGCTTCGCGCTCGATCCCACGGTCCTCAACCAGCCGCTCATCGTCAACGGCGTGCCGATGACGATTGTCGGCGTCGCCCCGCGTGGGTTCGACAGCACGTCGATCGGCGTCAAGCCGCAGGTGTTCGCGCCGATCTCGATGCGCGGCTTCTCGCAGCCGTCCAAGACGTTCGAAAACCGCCGCAACTACTGGGCGTACCTGTTCGCGCGGCTCAAGCCCGGCGTCTCGCTCGAGCAGGCCACGGCGACGATCGGCACGCAGTACCACGCGATCCTCAACGACGTCGAAGCGAAGCTCCAGACCGGGATGAGCGAGCAGACGATGGCGCGGTTCAAGACCAAGCCGCTGCTCCTCACCGAAGGGAGCCGCGGGCAGAGCTCGGCGCGCAAGGAAGCGGGGCTGCCGATGACGCTCCTGCTCGGCGTCACCGCGTTCGTGCTGCTGATCGCGTGCGCGAACATCGCCAACCTGCTGCTGGCGCGCGGCGCCGCTCGGGCCAGCGAGATGGCGGTGCGGCTGTCGATTGGCGCCGGCCGCGGACAGCTCGTGCGTCAGCTGCTCGGCGAGTCGCTCCTGCTGGCGCTGTTCGGCGGCATCGGCGGGCTCATCGTCGCGCGCTGGACGCTGAACCTGATGGCGGGACTGCTGCCCGCGGAAGCGCTCGACTTCGTCCGGCTCGAGATCGATCCGCGAGTGATGCTGTTCGCGGCGGCGCTGGCTGTCGGCACCGGGCTGCTGTTCGGGCTGTTTCCGGCGCTGCACAGCACGCGGCCGGATCTGGTGTCGGCGCTGAAGGGACAGAGCGGGCAACCGTCCGGCGCGCGCGCCGCGTCGCGCTTCAGGACGTCGCTGGCGACGACGCAGATCGCGCTGGCGATGGCGCTGCTGGTGTCGGCGGGCCTCTTCACGCGCAGCCTGTTCAACATCAGCCGCGTCAGACTCGGGCTCAACGCCGATCAGGTGATCACGTTCCGCGTCTCGCCGGAATTGAACGGCTACAAGCCGGAGCAGTCGCGGCAGCTGTTCGAACGGATGGAGAGCGAGCTCGCGGCGCTGCCGGGTGTGACGGCCGTGACGGCGTCCACCGTGCCGCTCCTGAGCGGCAGCAACTGGGGCAGCAACGTCGCCGTCGAAGGGTTTCAGGCCGGGCCCGACACCAACACCAACTCGCGCTACAACGAGATCGCACCGGGATATTTCTCGACGCTTCCGGATTCCGCTGATCGCCGGGCGCGACTTCACGCGCGCCGACGCGCTCGCCGCGCCGAAGGTCGCGATTGTCAACGAGGCGTTCGCGAAGAAGTTCAACCTCGGCCGCGACGCCGTCGGCAGGCGCATCGGCAACGACGGCGGCACCGGGGCGCTGACGATGGACATTGTCGGCCTGGTCGCCAACGCGAAATACAGCCAGGTCAAGGACGAAGTGCCGCCGCAGTTCTTCCTGCCGTACCAGCAGGACGAACGCATCGGCTTCCTCTACTTCTACGTGCAGACCGCGGCAGACCCTGAGCCGTTCATGGCGAACATCCCGAAGGCGGTCGCGAAGCTGGATGCGAACCTGCCGGTCGAGGAAATGCGGACCGTGCCGCAGCAGATCCGCGACAACGTCTTCCTCGATCGCTTCATCAGCGTGCTGGCGGCGGCGTTCGCATGTCTGGCGACGCTGCTCGCGGCCGTCGGGCTGTACGGGGTCCTCGCCTACACCGTGTCGCAGCGTACGCGCGAGATCGGCCTGCGCATGGCGCTCGGCGCGGCGCCGGGACGGGTGCGTGCGATGGTGCTGCGGCAGGTCGGCGTCATGGTGATCGTCGGCGGCGCGATCGGCCTCGCCGCGGCGGTCGGCGTCGGGCAGCTGGCGCAGTCGCTGCTGTTCGAGCTCAAAGGATGGGATCCCGCGGTGCTGGCGGCGTCGGCCGTCACGCTGGCGCTCGTCGCGCTGGGCGCCGGGTTCATTCCGGCGCATCGAGCGTCGCGCGTCGAACCGATGACTGCGCTGCGATACGAGTAGTTGGGGGCTGGTTGCTGGATGCTAGTTGCTGGAGTGGCAAGTGCCAGGCGACTCGGAGCGGCCAGCGAGAAACGCTGTCCTGCCAAGCCCCCAGTTCCCACCCAGCCCCAAGCCCCGACGCCAGCCGGATCAGCTTTAGCTATCCGGCTCTCCTTTCAGCTGCCGCCAGGTGCGCTCGACCGCGGGTTGAACGAAGAACGCGTCGAACGCGCGCTGCTTGCCGGGATCGTCGCCGGCGAACGTCTTCTTCCAATCCTCGAGCGTCACCTGCGCCTTGGTCGCCTCGAGCGTCGCGCCGCTCGCAATCTGCGCCTTCACTCGATCGACCAGCGCGCCAAGCAGCGCCTGGACCTGGCGCAGGTAGGTTCGATCGCGCATCAGCGGGCCGTGGCCGGGGAAGAGCGCGTCGACCGGCAGCGCATCCAGCTTCGACAGCGTCTCGCGCCACTCGTCGTAGTAGGAGAGGATGCCGAACGGCACCGGGAAGACGACCAGATCGCCCGACGCCGCGATCCGTTCCTTCGGCAGCACGACGACGGTATCGCCGCGTGTGTTGCCGCGCCCGAGCCAGCGGATCTCGATTGTCCGCTCGCCGCGCTGCAGCACCAGCTGATCGACAAAGGTCAGGTTCGGCGGCATATCGGCAACCGCGCGCAGCTCCGGCAGGATCGCGCGATCGAGCGCGGCAATCTCGCCGGCGCGCTTGCGCCGCGCCTCTTCGAGCACCTTCCCCTCATCGTCTTTGCCGGTCGCCGACCAGCGCGCGTAGCGATCGATCTGCGCCTCGAGGCTGGCGAGATCCTGGGCGCGGGTGCCATACGTCTTGGAGAAGATGTCTTCCCGCGTGTCGCGGTGCGCGATGAACTCGACGCCCGGCCACAGCTCGCGGTAGACCGCGTTGCCGTTGTGGTGATCGTCGTGCCAGTGCGTGTTGATGACGTAGCGCACCGGCTTCGGCGTCAGCTTTCGCAGCTCCGCCGCCATCACGCGCGCGGTCGACGGCATCAGCCCGGTGTCGACGACGATGACATCGGCGTCGTTGATGATGAAGAGCGCGTTGCCTTGAATCGGGTTGTCGAGCGCGTTGGTCCAGACGAACCCGTGCACGCCGGGCGCGAGCTGCGTGACTTCGTACGCCGCCATCGGCGCGGCGGGATCCGGCGCCGGCGGAGCGGCGGGGCCTCCAAGCGGCTGAGCCAGGAGACCCAACATCAGGGCGATGAGCTGTGTTTGCACGGGTCAGTAGACGAGAGCCGCAGGTGGATAGTTTAGATCGCAGAACTGAACGCTGTCCGCAGTGTCCGCCCGCGAACGGGCCGGCTTTTAGACTTGCCGCGCCAGTTCAACTACGCTCGCCATGTGTCGTCCGCCGTCATCATCCTGACCCTTGCCGCCGTGTCGGCATCCGCGTCCTTCGCCGCCGCCCAGGAGGGGCCGCAATCGAACCCGACGGTGCAGCAGGCGTCACTCCGAATCGAGGTACGCAGCGGCGGCAATGCCATCCCTGCGGCGTCGGTCGTCGTCAACGGCACGTCATCGCCCGCCGACACCGCCGGCACGCTGGCGGTCGACGTGCCTCCCGGGCCGGTCGTGATCGTTGTCGTCAAGGAAGGCTTCGAGCCGGCCAGCGTGTCGCTGACCGTCGCCGCCGGCGAGCAGCGCGCGATCCCGATCGAGCTCACCGCGCAGACGGCGCTGGAGGAGCACATCACCGTTTCTGCCACCCGCACCGGCCGCGGCATCGACGACGAACCGATTCGCGTCGAGGTGCTGGATCGCGACGAGATCGAAGAGAAGCTGATGATGACGCCTGGCGACATCGTCATGATGCTGAACGAGATGGGAGGCCTGCGCGCGCAGGCGACCTCGCCCTCGCTCGGCGCCGCGAGCGTCCGCATCCAGGGCATGCGCGGCCGCTACACACGCTTTCTGTCGGATGGCCTGCCGCTCTTCGGCGAGCAGGCGGGTTCGCTGGGCATCATGCAGATCCCGCCGGTCGATCTCGGCCAGGTCGAGGTGATCAAAGGCGTCGCGTCGTCCCTCTACGGCGCCGGCGCGATGGGCGGCGTCGTCAACCTCGTCTCGCGGCGTCCATCGAAAGACACCGAGCGGCAGTTACTGCTGAACCGATCGACGCGCGGCGCGACCGACGCGGCGCTCTGGTACTCGGCGCCGCTATCGGAGAGATGGGGGCTGACCCTTCTCGGCAGCCTGAACGGGCAGGCGCGCTCCGACGCGGACGACGACGGCTGGGCCGACCTGCCGAAGTACACGCGCGCGCTCGCCCGCCCGCGTGTCTTCTGGGACGATCGCGCAGGGCGTAGCTTCTTCGCGACCGCGGGCATCACCTGGGAAGACCGCATCGGCGGCACGCTGCCGGATGCCACGCTTGCCGCGTCGGGCGAGCCGTATCTCGAAGGGCTCGACACACGGCGTGTCGATGGCGGTGCTTCGTATCAGGGCCTTCTGGGCGGCGCTTACGTGCTCACCGCGAGGGCGTCGGCAACGCATCAGCGCCAGGCGCATCAGTTCGGCGAGGTGCTCGAGCGCGACACGCACGACACGGCGTTCGCCGAGCTCGCGGTTCGACGCGCCGTCGGGCGCCACACGCTCGTCGGCGGCGCCGCGCTCGAGCACGATCGGTTTCGTCCCGTCGACGTGCCGCGCTTTGCCTACACCTTCAACGTCCCCGGCGTCTTCGTACAGGACGACGTCGAGCTGGCGCAGTGGCTGGCGGTTTCAGCCGGCGCGCGCCTGGACACGCACAACCAGTACGGCACGTTCTTCAGCCCCCGGCTGTCTGGGCTCCTGCGGTTCGGCGCCTGGACCAGCCGCCTCTCGGTACGGCTCCGGCTTCTCGGCCCCGACACCGCTCGTCGAAGAAACCGAAGCGGCCGGCCTGACGCGCCTGTCGATTCCGGTGCCGCTCGTCGCCGAGCGCGGGCGCAGCGCCTCGTTCGACATCGGCCGATCCGCCGGCAACCTCTCGACGACGCTGACGCTGTTCGCGTCGAGCGTGCGCAATCCGGTCGAAGCGGAGCGCGACGATCGCTTCGCGCTGGTGAACCGCGAGCTCTCGACGCGCAATACCGGGCTCGAGGCGCTGGCGATCTACCGGCACGACGCCTTGTCGATCGTGGCGAACTACGCGTGGGTCCGGGCGCGCGAGGGCGGCGGCGGCGACGTTCCGCTGACGCCGCGCCACAGCATCGGCGTCGACGGAATGTGGACGTGGGCCGACGGCCGCGACGGCCGGCTCGGCGTCGAGTGGTACTTCACCGGCGTGCAGCAGCTCGAAGCCAACCCGTACCGCGATCGCAGCCAGCCTTACACGATCTTCGGCGTGCTGTTCGAGCGACGGGTCGGCCGCGCGCGCCTGTTCGTGAACGGCGAGAACCTGACCGACGTGCGGCAGACCGAGTGGGACCCGATCGTCCGGCCGACGCGCGGCGTCGACGGCCGCTGGACGGTGGACGGCTGGGCGCCGCTCGAAGGCAGAACCATCAACGGCGGCGTTCGCCTGTCGTTCTAGCTGCAGCCGTGCGAACGCTGCACTGACTGCCAGACGCAGAGTTCGCAGAGTATTCTTTGTGAAAAATTACTCTGCGGTCTCAGCGGTCTCTGCGCTTCAACCAGCGCCGCCAGCCAGCAACTCCGCTGACCAGCAGTTACGTCTCGACGAACTCAGCGCGCTCCGCGTCTTCAGGATCGCAGGCGAACGCGCGCGCGTCGAACGCCGGCTGGAGCGCCGGCCGCGCGGTCAGCTCGTAGGTTCCGTACGAGAGCATCGTCGCGTAGCCCTCGGCGACGAGCGCACGGTTGCCGCGGCCGGCCTCGCGGCGCGACAGCTTGGTGACGCGCGCGAGCTCGCCGGGAATCGTCATCCCCGCTCCGGTGAGAAACGCGCGCGCGACCTCGCGCAGCGCGGTGTCGCGGCTGACGCGCCGCGTCAGCGCGTCGGGAAAGCGACTGACGCCGAGCGTCCAGATGTAGGTGAACTTCGGGACGTAGTAGACCTCGCTCGGCATCACGATCATCGCCGCCTGCAGTTCGTCCATCGCCCGATTGAACTTGGTGCGGTCCTTGACGCCCGAGTCCTGGCGCAGGTCGATCGTCGCCATCTCCCACTCGCGCCGCAGCACGCGCAGGATCGCCTGCGCCGCCTTGCTCAGTTGCCGCTTCTCCTCGGCTCGCCGCATGCCCCAGAGCGCATGAAAGTACGGAATCATCCGCGGCGCGAGAAACATCGCCTTGCCGTTGGCGAGCTTGGCGTAATAGACCTTGCCGCGCTTGATGAGCTCGTCCTTCAGCACCCAGGTGAGTGAGGCCTCGGGGTCTTTCTGCACGTTGCGCGGCATGACGGCGTCGCGGCGGCCGCAGACGGCGACGTAGAGCGACGGCCCCGGCCGGCGCACGTCGGTCATGCAGGCGGCGAAGCCGACCTCCTCGATGAACCGCTCGGCTGCGTAGGCGTTGTCGACCTGCTGCGTCGCCTCGCGCCGCCAGCGGGCGTCGCGGTAGTCCTCGATCTCGTCTGGAATCTGAGGCCTGGCTCTCATGCTCTGCTAGCAGCCCATGGTACACGTTGTGATTTTCATCGAACGATCCGACGAGGGCGATCTGACCGACAGAGATTCCTGACGGCAGACTCGGCCGGGCAGTGTGGAGCGTAGAATGACGCACGCTCTCGGCGAAGCCGTCGCTAAGAGAGTAGTGCACAATCGTTCAATTCAGCAGCTCCGTTGTGAGTGGAATGCGCATGAACCGCACACGATTGCGATCGATCGGACGACTGCTGATGACCTCGGCGCTGCTCGGGTGCCTCCTGCGCGCGGCTCCTCCTGACGGTCAACCCTGGAAGCCGGACATACCCAAAGTCTGGGACGAGGCAGCACTTGCCGACTGGGCCACCCCACTCGCCGGATTGAACCTTCGTCCCACGCACATTTCCGCCAGGGAGTACTACTCGCTCACGGTGGAAAACCTCCGCACCTACCCGGTGTACTTTCCAGGCCGCGAGCCCGACGGCTACTGGGCGATGCTGCAGCACATTGGCCCGAAGCCGTTGATTGAGCCGCAGGAACTGCAAACGGAGGCCGACTGGATCGAGGCGGGCCGGAGGGTGTTCGACGAAGCCGATCATCTGCACTTGCGAACGTTCGATCCCGGGTTTGTCGCCGCAGCCAGGAGCCGCGAGACGTACGAACAGGCACGCGTGGAGCCACTGCCAGACGGCACCGTGTTCGGCTCGCGCTGGGTGCCGACGAAGCAGGGTGTGGCGCTGTCATTCGGAAACTGCAACAACTGCCATCTCCTGTATCCCTCCGATGGCGGACGCGTCCCTGGCGCTTCCGAGTTCGCCGAGGTCTCCCGCACTCGTGCTCCGAGATACCGGAACCCGTTGATCAACGACGTTCAGTTCGCGAACCGCATGGTCACTGGTGCCGCGCCATTTCGCATGGGGAACGAGCCGCTCGGCATGTGGCTGTCCCGTGCCTACGGAGTGCCCTGGAGGAAGGACAGCCGCGACGAGCAATTGAAGGCAACGACCAAGGCCGAGTACGACGCACTGGTCGGCGCGACCGTCCGGGGCGGCGGCGTCCCCCGCTGGAATGGCAGCTTGTATTACCCGGCAAAGATTCCGGATCTCATCGGCATCAAAGAGCGCAAGTACATCGATCACACCGCCACACATCTTCATCGCGGGATCGGCGACCTGATGCGGTATGCGGCGATGGTGAGCTTTGCCGAGACGGCCGACTACGGCCCGCATCACATACTCGCGCAATCAACGACGCGGGTTCAGGCGCGGCTGTCAGATGAAGCCTTGTACGCGCTCGCCACCTATATCTACTCGCTTCGGCCGCCGCCCAATCCGAATCCGGTCGACGAACGCTCAAGCGCAGGACAGAAGATCTTCGCGCGTGAGGGATGCATTCGGTGTCACACGCCGCCGTTGTACACGAGCAACAAAGTGACGCTTGCGCAGGGCTTCGAGCTGCCACCGGATGCGCCGGCGACGCTGGACATCCTGAGAATCTCGGTCGGCACGGATCCCGGACTTGCGCTCAAGACACGTAAAGGCACCGGCTACTACAAGGTCCCCTCGCTCAAGGGCGTGTGGTATCGCGGACACTACCTGCACGACGGATCAGTGGCCAGCCTCGAAGAGATGTTCGATCCCGATCGGTTGAAAGAGACGCATGTGCCCGGAGGGTGGATGCCGCCCGGTTCTCAGACTCACGCGATTGCAGGCCACGAATTCGGCCTGCGCATCAAGCCGGATGAGCGCGAACAACTGATCGCGTTCCTGCGAACGTTGTGATCTCAAGAACCCGGATGCGCGCGTCCAGCGCAAGGCGCGGCGCTCGACGACCTCACACGCCGAAAGCCTATCTCGTGCTGATCGCGCGCAACGCGGAGAGGAACCGCTCCGGTTCAGCGGGACTGAGCAGGATGCTGTAGCCCTCGGTCGTCGGGACATAGACGGCGCGGCTCATGTCCGTCAGGTATACCAACGCCTTTTCTCCGTTCCGCAAGCGATACCAGCCCGATCGATACCCCGGAAGACCGGTGCCCATGGTGCGCCGCGCAGGTGTGAGTTCCGGCGCAGCCGCGAAGTCGACGCGCGCCGCCGAGGCTCCACGAAGCTGCTCGACCGGTATCGTCCGACCGTACAAATCGCCTCGCAGCCGAAGGCCGGCTGGTGATACGTCGAATCGGGCCGTTCGCGCACCGACAACCGCGGCGCCCAACACAACGGCGACGATGGCCACAACCAGTGCGGGCACCAGCAGGATGAGCCCCAGGGCTCGGCTCGTGGCCGGGGCGATCAAGAATTCGCTCATCGCTACACTCTACGCCTGCGAACGGCGGGTTTTCGCCCCCTGATCACATCACGCGCGCCTGCCTCATCACCGCTTCCCCTTTCCGCTTGATCTCGCCGGCGAGCTCGAACGGATCCGCCTCCTGGAACTTCGGCCCGAAGAGCTCGACCGAGAGCGGGCCGGCATACTCCTTCTCCGCCAGCTTGCGCAGGATCTTGACCAGCGGGGTCACGCCGTCGCCGGGGATGGCGCGCGTCGCGTTGTCGAGCAGCTCCCGCGGCAGGTCCATCACGTCGTTGAAGTGCACGTGCCCCACTTCGCCGGGCCGCAGCAGATCGAGATCCTCGAGCTTGTTGTTGGTGGACCAGAAGTGGTAGCAGTCGATCATCGGGCGCATGTTCGGATGCGCTGCCTCGCGCGTCATCTTGAGAAGGGTCGTCAGCGTGAAGATGAACGTCGAGGTGCGGATGAACTCGGCCATCACCGTCAGGCCGAACTGCTTGCCGATCTCCCCCACCTCGCGCATGTTCTCGACGCCTTTCTTGTAGTCGTCGAGCGTGAACTTCCCTGTCGTCGCCGTCGTCGCATAGGTGCGCGGCAGGCCGAGCGTCGCCAGCATCTCGCAGCGCTTCTTGACGCTCTCGAGCGCTTGCGCCCGCTCGGGGTGCGGCTCCCATACGCCCTGGCCGCAGGTGCACGACACCGCGGTCAGACCGTTGTCGGTCAGCACACGTTTGGCCGCAGCGAGCGATTCGGTCTTCAGGAATTCGTCCAGCAGCCCCGGCGTGAGCTCGACGTACTTGATGCCGGCCTTCGCCCAGCCCTCGAGCGACTTCTGGTAGCCCGCCCGCGACGAGGTGTTCTGGTGGAGGGCGAGCGTCATCTTTCCGGACGCAGCGGAGACGCCTCGCGCGGCGGCAGCAGCCAATGGAGCCATGAGCATCGTTCTTCTGGTCAGCATGACAGTGTCTCAGAAAGCGTTGCCGATGTACGGCAGCATCCGGCCCCAGTACAGCACACCGAGCCACGACGCGAGCGATACGGCCCCCACCATCTTCGCCAGCCGCGGCGTGTCGTCGCCGGCGCCAAGGTTCATCGTCCGCGCGCCGACGGTGGTTTCGAAGAACATCGCGTTGAGCCCGGCCAGCAGGAGGCACAACATCTTCGCCCACCAGGCGACGTTGCCGACGTACTGGTGCGGCGTGCCGATGAAGAACACCGCGCCGGTCATCAGGTTCAGGAGGAAGCCGGCAATCGCGAGCGGCATCAGATCCCTGGCCGCAGAGACGGGCACACGCTTCATGAACCCCATCAGCCGCAGGTCGAAGAAGCCGGCGATGCCGACGACCAGCGTCAGGCCGATGAAGTGGACGATCTCGCAGAGCGGCCAGATCCACCGGTACTGGACGATGGTGCGCGACACAGTGGTGCTCTCGAGCCAGGCGACGACGGCGTCCATGCGCGGCTTCGCTTCAGAGATATGCCATCAGGCGTCCGGCGGTGATCGCTCCTGCCCACAACACGAGCGACAGCGCCGCGAGACGCCGTCCCGGCCGGAGGCTCAGGTCGCCGTCGCCGGACGCGCGTCCGCGCTCGATCGTGCGTCGGATCATCGCCGTCACCACCAGCGACGCCACGATCAGCGTCAGCTTGACGTAGAAGACCGGCTGCCTCGCCTTGGTCGTCGCATCGCTCGCGAACAGCATGGCGCCGGTGGTCGCGTTGACGGCGAAGCCGGCCCACATGAAGCGGTAGAGCGGCGCCAGCGACGGGATCGGCAGCCGCGGCGCAAATCCGAGCAGGCGGAAGTCGATCACCGCGTTCGCACCGACCAGCACGCCAAGGCCGACCGTGTGCAGCATCAGCACCGTCGGATAGGCCCAGACCGACGGCGACTCGCGCGTCCAGACGGCGACCGCCGTGCCCTGCAGCCAGGTGGGGATATCGGGCAAACTGTTTAGCTCTCAGCCTTCAGCTCTCAGCTGATAGCCGATTTACCGCGGAGGTGCTTCGCCCCGGCCGCTGCGCGGTCCAATTGGCGTCCCGTCGGCTTTCGAGAACACCGCGGCGGTCATCCCGTGCGATCCCGGCGCGCGCGACGGATGGCCGACCGCCTTGACGACGGCGCCGACCGGCAGCGCCTCTTTGGTCCACGCCATCGAGGTCACGCCGCCCATCTCGATCTGCCACTCGACCTTCTCGCCTTGCGGGTCGGTGCCTTCGAGGAATACCCACGAGTGCGGGTTCTTCACCAGGACCCTCGTGACCTTCCCCTGCGCTTCGACTTTCTTGGTCTCGTCGTACGCCGCGGCCGCCGAATGGTGCGCGATGACCGGCGACGCCCAGGCGAGGCCGGCGGCGACGACCGACGCGAAGAGAATCCGGGATCGACCTGCCATGAGAAGCTCCTTCGGCGCCCCTGAAGGGTCGCCCTGTCCTTGGCGCCCCTGAAGGGGCGCCCTACTTGTATCGCGGCGGGATGAACTGCACCGAGAGCCGCGCCGCTTCGGGATCGCACTCGAAGGCCTTCAGCTTGGAGCCTTTCGGTGCCGGCAGATAGCGCATCGTGTAGGAGGCCGGCTTCCTGAGAAACATCGGATCCTCGACCGTGACGGTCGCCTTCAGCTGCTCGCCGTCACGCCAGTAGCGCTCCTTGACTTTCTTCTGCGAAGACGAGGGGATGCCGTTGTAGTCGTCGAAGCCGGTGATGTCGAACACGTAGTTGGTGGTGTCCATCACCAGCGCGTTGCCTTCGTAGCGGCCGACGGAGAATCCCTGCACGCCGTAATCGCGCGCCGTCGGCTGCCGTTCATCGAGCCACACCGTGCGGAGCTGATCGTCTTTCTCGTAGCGAAACAAGACGCGGTCCGGCCACTGTGTGATCTCCACCGGGAACGGGTCGTATGGCAGTGCCGGCGGCGTCGATGGCTGGCAGTCGTACTTGGGCGAGAGCGGCTCGTCGAAGATTTTCTGGAACGCCAGTCCGCGCTCGTTCAGCTCGGGAAAATTCGAGACGTAGTTCTTCCCCGCCGCCGTGCCGTCAGGGAGGATGGCGCCCTCGGGCAGCGTCTTCGCCCAGGGCGAGGTGGCGCTGTTGATGGGATGCGAGCGCCGCGAGCCGTCCCAGACACCGGCGAGATCCGGAATCTGCGGCGCCGTATCCGGCTGCGCGTTGAGGCCGCGCACGGCGTATCCGCTCGTCGCAGCCAGCAGCAACGCGCCGGCCACGATCCCGGCGCATCGTTTCGGAGACAACCGGGCGATCGACGGTCTCATGCTTCCTCCTCGTGCCGGGAAAACGAGCGAACTCTAGCACACGAACCGCGGCTGCGGCCGCGCCGCGCCTCATAAGAAATGCATCATGCGCCCACCGGACCGCGGTCGGCCAGCCACGCGGCCGCCTCGCGCTCGAACCACGCCATCGGCCCTTCCGCGGCATAGTCGGGGTGCGGGAACGCGCGCTCGCCTCTCCGCTCGAGCCCGATCCTCTGCAGCACGCGCAGCGAGGCGTGATTCTGCTTGCTGGTCATGCCGGCGATGCGCGGCAGCCGCAGCTCGCGGAAGCCGTAGCCGAGAACCGCCTCGGCCATCTCGCTGGCGTAGCCCTTGCCCCACGCCGGCCTCGCGAGCGCATAGCCGACCTGGATAATCGATTCGCCGCGGATGTGATTCAGCAGGTGGAAGCCGACCGGATTCCCCGTGCCGCGCTCGACCGTCATCCAGATGCCGAGTCCGGGATGCTCGTCGTAGTAGTTGAGGATGCGCGCGCCCAGGAAGTCCTGCGTCTGCGCGCGGCTCTTGACGCCGCCGAGATGGCGCGTCACTTCGGGGTCGCCGTACAACGCGGCCAGCCAGTCGAGATCGTCCGGCGTGAAGCGCCGCAGCGAGAGCCGCTCTGTCGTCAGCGATTCGGCGCGCGTCGTCACCGTTCCCTGGCCAGCGGGACGACGCGGGGGACCAGTTGATCGAGGAACGCCGCGGTCTTCATGAACACCGCAAAGTGTCCCCCCTCGATCGTCACGAATTCCTTCGCCGGCGCGCGGCTTGAATCGACGAACGTTTTTGCCAGGCTCGTCGGCGTGGTGAAATCCTCCGCGCCCTGAATCACGAAGATCGGCACCGCAAACTCGCCGGCGAGCGCTGTTGCCGGCATCACGCGCGTTTCAGGCACCAGCCGCTCGGCGCTGAGCCCCTGTCCTTCGAACCAGTCGAGCATGTCGCGCTGCGTGAAGCCCGGCGCGCCGAGCGCCCGGCCGACCATCGAGGCGATGAACAAATCCGCGCCCTCGAAGAAGTTCGACCATTTGCGCTGGACGCCGAATCCCTGGCCGTTCGTGTACGGCGGAGGACCGACCGCGCGGAGCTCCTGCATCGCAGGCTCGTCCCTGAGCGCCTCGGCCTTCTTCACGAGCGCGTCGTAAGCGACCGCGTAGTTCTTCGTCTGGTCGCCAACCTGTCCGGTCCCGACGAACGCGTAGAACAGCTCGGGCCGCGCCTTCGCCATCAGGACGCCCAGGACCGAGCCCCACGAGTGGCCGACGAGCACGACCTTGCTCTTGCCCAGCGATTTGGTCAGCAGCGCCGCGAGCTCGACGCCGTCCTGCACCAGGCGATTGACGGTGACCGTCTGCGCCGACGCACTGCCGTTCTTGCCGAGCGTCCGGGCGGAGCCGCGCTGATCCCACTGCACGACGGTGAAGTGCTTCAGCCACAGCCGGAATCCCGCGTACCCCCACGGGTTGGTGGCGTCGCCCGGACCGCCGTGCAGAAACAGCAGCACCGGGTTGTTGCGATCCTCGCCGCGAATCGTGATCCATTGCTGGATGCCGCCCACCTCGACGTACTTCGCCTCGTCGATCCCGTTGGGCGACGTGATCGCGTAGTCGCGGGCGTTTCGCGCGCGCACGAACTCGAGCATCGATTCGAGCTTCTGGCTGTCGGCACCGGCAGGGGCCTGTGCCTCAGCCGATCGCACTGGCGTTGATGTCGCTACCGCACGTCAGGACAATCAGCGACATCAGTCGAGCAGTTGCGCTTTTCATGTGTCACTCGGCTCCGATCGACTGCCCAGCGTAACACCCGCGAGTCCAGCTGAGGGGGCGCACACCGGCGTGCCCGCCTTTATAATCGTGACAGACTGGTGCGAGCCCGCGTTCGCAGCTGGCGCGGGCGTCGTATTAGACGCAGCAACTCCATCCAAAGGATCACGCCGTGAGCGACCCCACCGAAGACTTCGCCGCCATGTTCGAAGCGTCCGTCAAAGCGAAGCGCTTCGACAGGGGCCAGATGATCGAAGGCACGATCGTCGGCATCGGACCGGAGGTGGCGTTTGTCGACGTCGGCGGCAAGGGCGAAGCCACCGTCGAGGTCAGCGAGCTGAAAGACGACGACGGGCGGCTGGAGGTCAAGGTCGGCGATCGCATCCAGGCGATGGTGGTGTCGACCTCCGGCGGGCTGACGCTCTCGCGGCGGCTGGCTCGAGGCGCAGCGACCGACCGGCAGCTCGAGGACGCGTATCAGACCGGTCTGCCGGTGGAAGGCAGGGTCGAGCGCCAGGTGAAGGGCGGCTACGAGGTGCGCATCGGCCGCTCGCGCGGGTTCTGCCCGTTCTCGCAGATCGACAACACGCGCAGCGACCCGGCGTCGCACGAAGGGCAGGTCTACGAGTTCCGCATCGTCGAGTACAAGGAGGGCGGCCGCAACCTCGTGGTCTCGCGGCGCGCGCTGCTCGAGGAGCAGCAGCGCCAGAGCGCCGAGCAGGTGCGGCGATCGATCGTTCCAGGAGCCATCGTCTCCGGACGCGTCGCCTCGGTGCGCGAGTTCGGCGCCTTCGTCGATCTCGGCGGCGGCGTTCAGGGGCTGCTCCACGTCTCGGAGATGGGCTGGTCGCGCGTATCGGACGCGTCACTGGTCGTGAAGCCGGGAGAAGAGATCACCGTCAAGGTGCTGCGCGTCGACGAGGACAAGCAGAAGATCTCGCTCGGGCTGAAGCAGCTGACCGACGATCCGTGGTCGAAAGTGCCGGCGACCTACGAGGTCGGCCAGGTGAGAAACGGGCGTGTCACCCGGATCGCGGAGTTCGGCGCGTTCGTCGAGCTCGAGCCGGGCATTGAAGGGTTGGCGCACGCGTCGACGTTTCCGCCGACCGGCCGATCGCAAGGCTGGTCCGCGCAGGTCCCGGTCGGGATGACCGCGGCGTTCGAGATTCTCAACATCGATCTCGAGAAGAAGCGCATCGGCGTCGCCCTCGTGCCGGAAGGCTCGAGCCGCGCGGAGGGCGCGATGGCGTCGCCGGGCGAGATCGTGCCGGGCGCGCGCATCAAGGGGAAAGTCGAGCGCCACGAAAAGTTCGGCGTGTTCGTGTACCTCGCGCCTGGACGCACCGGGCTGATCCCGATGGGCGAGACCGGCATTGCCAAGGACGGCGACGTGCCGCGCGCGTTTCCGGTTGGCGCGGACGTCGACGTGATCGTGCTCGAGGTCGACCCATCGGGCCGCCGCATTCGTCTCAGCTCGAAGGCGATCGCCGACGCGCACGAAGCCGAGGAAGTGCGCGACTACAAGCAGCGCGAGGACGTCGCGCAGGGCGACGGCTTCGGCTCGCTCGCCGACAAGCTCCGTGGCGCGCTCAAGCCGCGATCGTGAGCGAACGGCTCTACGCTCGCGGTGTCGACATTCGCGAAATCACGCGCATCCGGGCTTGCCGCTGTTCCTGCTCGGCCACAGCGCGGGCGGCGTCGTCTCCGCCGTCTACACCCTCGAGAACCAGGCCGAGCTCACCGGATTCATCTGCGAGAGCTTCGCGTTCCAGGTGCCGGCGCCCGGCTTCGCGCTGGCCGCGATCAAGGGGTTGAGCCACATCGCCGCCGCGCCTGCCGGTGCTCAAGCTGAAAAACGAGGACTTCTCGCGCGATCCCAAGGCAGTCGAGGCACTGAACAACGACCCGCTGACCGCGCACGAGGTGCAGCCGGCGATCACGGTTGCCGCGTTGGTTCGCGCCGACGAGCGGTTTGCGCGAGGAGTTCCCGCTCATCACGTTGCCGGTGCTCATCATGCACGGCACCGACGACAAGGCGACGGTCTGCCACGGCAGCCAGTTCTTCTACGAGACGGTCGGATCGAGGGACAAAACGCTCAAGCTCTATGAGGGGCACTACCACGACCTCCTCAACGACGTCGGCAAGGAGGGCGTAATGGCGGACATCACTGCCTGGATCGACACACACGTGGCTGCATGAGGGCGCGCGCGGCCACGTGGTCGCCGCAGGTCGTCACGATCCCGATGCTCGACGCCATCCTCGGCGACCATGCCGGCGAGCTGGGCGCCGACGCCACGCCGTATCGGAATCACGCGTGCAGGGTGGCCAATCTCTGCCTCGCGCAAGCGGCGGACGGCGGCGAGGCGCTCGAGAAGGTCGCGGTCGCCGCGGCATTTCACGACCTGGGCATCTGGACGGATCACACGTTTGACTACCTGGCGCCGTCGGTCCGGCTGGCGAGCGCCTGGCTCGCCGGCCACGGCAAGACGGGATGGACCGAAGAGATTGCGGCGATGATCCTCTCGCACCACAAGATCACGCCGTATCAGGAGAAGAACGGCTGGCTGGTCGAGCCGTTCCGACGGGCCGACTGGATCGACGTGACGCGCGGCGCGCTGAGCCTCGGCGCGCCGCGGACGTTCATCGCGGAGCTCTACGCGCAATGGCCGGACGCCGGTTTCCACCGACGATTGCTTCAACTCGAGCTGGGCCACCTCCGGAAACATCCGCTGAATCCGCTGCCGATGTTCAGACTGTGAACCGCGGTCGCGGCACACGCGATCTCGCCGATCATTTGTTTTTCCGCTGGCGGTTCCACGGATGGACGACAGTCGGAACGTTGGCGTAGCGCTTCATCTCCAGGACGAGTTCCTGCCCGCACCCGGGATCGAGTTGCACCGTGAGCAGCGGCGAATCGATCGCGGTGGTCTTGCCTCCGGCGGTCACGCTGACCAGTTGATGCTCGCCGTAGCCACCGCCCTGCACGACGACCGTTCGCCGCTGAGACGAGTTGAGGTTGATCAGGGTCACGACCGTGCGGGTATCGGACAGTTGCGAGACGAGCGCGGCCACGTCTTCCGGTACGCCGGCTCGCCTTCGATCGGGATCGAAGTATCGAAGGCGTGCGTTCAGCAGCCCACCCTCGCGACCGGGCAGTAGAGCGCCCCACATCAACTGCACGAGCGACTCGGTCGCCGCGGGATTGTAGTCGAGCATGTTGTCGGCGAGCCGCCTTTCCGGCGGGGTCGTATCGCGGCGAAATGCAGTCACCCGATCCTGGACCGTTTTCAGATCGCGTTCCAGCGCCTGCTCGGGCCACGCCGGGTTCTGCCCTTGAAGAAACGTGAGCCAGTCACCGCTGCCGGGAGCGGCCGGATCTCCGCCGGCGGCGCGGGGCAGGTCCTGCGGCTTCTGCGACCAGTACCAGACTTCCAGCGCGCCCACGTTCCATGGCGCGTCGCGCCAGCCGTACCAACCGTCGGCGCCGTGCATGGTCGGATACTGCTTGCGCCCACCGACCTCGCGCGCGTGTGAGTTCACCGCGTCGATCATGGTGCGCCACGCGTCGACGTACTTCTGGTCGCCGGTGACGAGCAGCGCGTTGCTGAACCCCACCAGGGCCCTCGGAATCCGATTGCGGTCTTCGCGGCGGCCGGTCACCGGATTGATCGGGCTGAATCCCCAGCCGTAGGCGTTGTTCCACCATTTGCCGTCGGGACCGCCAATCCGCCCGTCCAGATCGACGAAGCTCGGGATGATGCCGTCGTTGCGCTTCATCCGATCGAGCCAGGCGTCCATGTACTCGACCAGCCACGTCTTGTACTTGGGCTCGCCGGCCAGAAGATAGGCATTCGTCGGCAGCGTCGTGGCAGGCAGATTCAGAAAGTGGTCGCCGACGACGTCGGTGTATTCCTGGTAGTGGGCAAGGAACTGCTCGAATGTCGACTCGCCGTGCAGGGCATCGAATCCCTTGACGTCGAACGGGTCGCCGACCCAATCGAGCGCGGTGGCTTTTCGGAGCATCGGCCCGCGGCTGCCGTTCTCCATGCTGCGGATGATCTTGTGGACCGGGTCGTAGTTCGGGGCTTCGGGATCTTCACCCATGTAAAGCCCGGCGAATCGCCGCGCCCGTTCCTGGTATTTCGCATCGTCCGGGATCGACAGCCCCATGCGGTTGAAGAGCTGCAGCCCTTCGCCATGGTGCATCCAGTCGGACTGGACGATGAATTCCTTGTAGTACATGCCCTGCTGCGCGATCGGCACGTCGGTGGTCCGGGCTTCGGTGTACTGCTTGATCAACCCTTCGTGGCCGCTGACGAACATCTGCCGAATTTCATCGCCGGCCGCCGAGCGCGTGCAGTTCGGGCCAGCGGTTGAAGTTCTCGAACGCGTCGTCGGGGCCGTCATTGGCGCCCCAGCGCACGAAGCATTGAAGGTAGCCGCGGTCGTCGAAGTACTTCTGGTAGAACTCGCGACACGCCGGCACGTTGTCGGCCAGGAGCTGCCGCTCGAGCGTGGCCCACCGGGGTGGGTCCATGCGCGTCTCCACGCGCAGGCCCACATCGGCAACCGTTGCCGGTTCGCCCGATAAAGCGCTCGACGATGCGCGGGACTGGCAAGAGACGCCGGCGAGCGCAATCGAAACAAGGGCGAGCGAGGCAATCGTCGTATTCATAAACAGCCCTCGGCCTATGGCTTCAGGACCTTGACGACGAAATAGCTGACTGATTTCGGCACTTCCTTGAACCAGTGCGGGATTCCCGCCGGGATGACGTACACATCCCCCTTCACGAGATGACGCGTCTGTCCGCCGGTGATGTCCGTGCCCAGCCACTGACCCGGTTGAGTCGTCTTGCCGCCAACCATCTTCCCGCCGAACACGAACGTCGCTTCGCCGTCAAGGATGTACAGGACATCTGTCTCCTTGTCGTGGACCTCGACCTCACCGCCCTTCTCGCGATGACTGCCGGAGACGAGCAAATCGGGCCTGGTGACCAGCGAGCCGCCTTTCGCGATCGCCGCCGCAACTTTCTCGGGATCAACATGAATCGACTCCCGAACTGTCGCTCTGCGCGCCCGCGACTACAACCATCGTGAACAGCATTGCCGATACGAGCCAGAGTGTCATGGTGCCTCCAAGCATGTCGGTGATCCACGGTGACGGTGGCACCAGGCCACCGGGCGTCTCGTGCGGCGATCGACGCGATGCGCAGTATACGGAGATGACGAACGAATCGATAGAGACAAGGCCTTCCGTCCCGAATCGCGCTTGAGTTGGCCGATCGGAAGATCTAAGGTGTGGCGTGATGAGCGGACGCACCATCGTTGCCGCTGCTCTCGTCGCGTTTCTGGGCGCATTACCCTCGGCCCAGAAGACCAGACCTTTCCAGAACGTCGACCTGGTCGACGTCGACGTCGTCGTCACCGACGGCGAAGGCCACCCGGTGACCGGGCTGACGAAAGAGGATTTCGACATCCGGGAGGACGGAAAGCCCGTGGCGTTGCAGACCTTCGTGGCGAGGGCGGTAACCGACGCGGTCGACGACGACGCCGGCCGCTCCATGGTCATCCTGCTGGACGATGTGACGATGCCGCGCGAATCGGTCAACGCCATCAAGGCGATGGCCACCTATCTTGCGATGCAGGCGCGTGCGACCGACGATCTCAGCGTCATCAGGTTCAGGGAGGTCGACGACGAGCCGTTCGGCGATCGCAGGGCCGCGCTCGCGCGAATCTCGGAGTACCAGGGGGCGGTCGTGCGCTACGCGCCGGCGGGTTCTGGCGAAGACGTCCTCAAGCTCGTCGCCAGCGTATCGCGGAAGCTGGAGTCGACCGGTCGCCGGCGGAAGATTCTCGTCTGCATCGGCGCGCCGCGCATCTGCAGCGTCACGCAGTTGGGCCGGTTCGGCGGCGGGTCGTTCTACGACGACTGGATCGATGCGGTGGGCGCCGCTGCCCGCGCGAACCTCAGCATGTACGCGCTGCTCGCGGTTCCAGAACGGGTGCTGAGCGAGACGATCATCGAGGCGACCGGCGGGAGCGTCTTCCGTAACGCCAGCGACTTCAGGCCCATCCTCGATCGGATCTGGCAGGATGCCGGCCATCACTACCTGCTCGGCTACTGGCCCCCGGCCTCGTCGAAAGATCTGCACGAGATCAGCGTCAAGGTGGCGCGCAAGGGCGTCCAGGTGCTCGCGCGTCGTCAGCGCGGCAACTGACCCCGGTGAATCGAGCCGCTACTCGCTGCGGAGCGCGACCATCGGATCGACTGTCGTCGCGCGGCGGGCAGGCACATACGACGCGACAAGCGCCACCGCAAGCATCGCGACCGCGGCGACGAGGATGGGGACCGTGATGTCCACGGGCAGCGTGACGGCCCCCCTGGCCTGAGTTGCCGCGACGATGGCCAGGACGCGGGACGCGTAGCTTTTCGCCCAGAGCGCGATCGGGACGCCGATGATGAGACCCGTGGCCACGAGGCCGAGTGCGCCCGCCAGCACCATCCCCATCACATCGCGACTGGTCGCGCCAAGCGCCATGCGAATGCCGATCTCGTTGATGCGGCGCGTCACGGTGTACGCCAGCAATCCATACAGTCCGATCGCGACGAGCGTCGCCGCCACCATGCCGAAGAGCACGGACAACATCGCAATCAAGCGCTCGGGCAGAATGGACGCATCCACCTGCTCGGCCAGCGTGGTGACTTTCGCCACCGGCACGTTCGGCAGCACGTCGTGCACGGCGCGCCGCACGCTGGCAACAACCGACATCGGGGGGACATCGGTGCGGAGCACGAACGTCAAGTTCGTGCCGGCACTGCCCTGAAACGCATGGCTGTAGATCGTACGGGGCGGCGTCTCGTGCAGGTCCAGGTACTTTGCGTCGCCAACCACGCCGACGATCTCGAGCGGCGTGGTCTGCCCCTCGATCGTGAACTGACGTCCGAGAGGACTGCTCGCCCCGAAGTAGTGGCGCGCCATCGCCTGATTGACGATCGCCACGCCCGGACGTCCTTCGTCTGCGAACGCAAAGTCGCGGCCGGCGATGAACGGTGTGCCGAGTGTCTCGAAATATTTCGGGCCGACGAGATTCATCGACGCTCGGCGCCGATCGTCCGGATTTTCCGCGAAGCCTGGCACGCTGATGAATCGACGGCCGGCGGCGCCGGAGATGGGCGTCATCGCGGCGAGCGTCGCCGACCGGACGCCAGTGATGGCGGCGATCCGGTCCAGCACCTGCCGGTTCATGGCTCCGAGCTGCGCGGGCGTGTACCCGCTCCGTGACCAATCAAGGCGCACTTGCAGAACGGATGTGGCCTGGAAGCCGACGCCCACGGTTCGCAGATCCGTGAGATGCCGGACGAACAGCGCCGCAGCGCTCAACAGGATCACCGACAGCGCCACCTGCGCAACCACCAGTCCCTGACCGAAGCGCTTCCAGCGTGGTGTCTCCGCGGCGCCGCCGATACCGCGCAGCGACGACGATGGAGCGGTGACGAAGGCGTTCCAGGCGGGCGCGAGCCCGAACACCAGACCCGTGATCACCGCCGTTCCGGCGGCAAAGAGCAACACGCGAAGATCGAGATGGACAGGGATTTCGAGCGGTTGGGGCATGCCGACCGGCGATCGACCGGACGCGATGACCTTCACGAGCGCGTGGGCGCTCAAATAGGCCACCAAGACGCCGCACACGCCACCCGCCGTCGACAGCAGGAGCGATTCGGTCAGCACCTGCCTGACCAGACGGAATCGTCCTGCCCCCAACGCCACCCGCACGGCCATTTCGCGGTGGCGGGCCGCGCCGCGAGCCAGCAGCAGGCTTGCGACGTTGATGCACGCAAGGAGCAGCAGCACGCCGACCGCCGACATCATCAGCAGCAGCGAGCTGGCGAACCGGTCGCGCAGAACGGAGAGTCCGGCGCCGGCCGGTTCAACGTCCACGTGTGACGTGGCGCCATTGCACGTCGTGCATTCGCGCTTCGAGATCTGCCAGGCGCGGCCGGTCGAGTACGCGCATCTCCGCCTGCGCCTGCTCCATCGTCACGCCAGGCTTCAGGCGCGCCACGAGGGATGCATTCGACGAGCCGTCGGCCAGGTGGCTCGGCTTCTGAATCAACGGCTCCAGTGCGACCGGCAGCCACAGCGGCGGATCCATGCCGAGTTGAAGTCCGAAGAACTCGCGAGGCGTCACTCCGACAATCGTGGTGGGCACATCGTTGACGACCAGTGATCTGCCCAACACGCCAGGATCGAGATTGAAGCGGCTCTGCCAGTACGACCAGCTGATCACTGCCGCCGCTGCGCCAGCGGATCCGATCTGGTGGTCCCGCGGACCAGTGAGACGTCCGATCGCGGGCCGCAGACCGAGGCCATCGAAAAAGTTGTCGCTCACAAACATGCCGTCGAGGACGTCAGGCTCGAGCGTCGATCCTCCGGTGACCTGAAAACGGCCGGGCACAGTGGCCATCAGATCCGAGAACACGTGATTCTGCTCGCGGAAGTGTTCGTAGTGCTTCCACGGGTAGAGGTTGAGGCGCGGATCGCCTGGGTACTTGAACACCATCTCGACGAGCTGTTCGGGCTGGCGCACCGGAAGCGAGCGCAGCATCAGCGTGTTGACGAGGCTGAAAATCGCGGTGTTCGCTCCGATGCCGACGGCCAGCGTCAGGACGGCAACCGCCGTGAAGCCCCGGCTTCTGAAGAGCGCCCGGACGGCAAAGCGCACATCGCGCTTCAAATCGTCCAGCCACATCACGCGGCGTGATTCGTCGAATCGACCTCGCGCTCGGGTAACGTTCCCGAGGGCGCGACGCGCGGCGTCGTCGGCTTCCTTGTGGCTCATGCCTTCAGGTCCGTAGGATCAGCGGGTCGAGCGTGCCCTGCAAAAGGGGGATCCGAACGACTGCCTCTGGCGCGGTCGAAATCCGCCTGACCGTCCCATGGCTACCATCACGCTGTCAAGGTGAAGACACAAGCGCTGGCTCACTGATCGACCAGGTATTGATCCGACTAGAATGGGCCGCGAAGGCGAGCAGGTTCAAGCCTGTGGAGTACATCCTCTCTCACTACCGGATTCTCGAGAAGATCGGCGAGGAGGGTATGGGCGTGGTGTTCTCCGCCGAGGACACCACACTCGGACGGAAGGTCGCCATCAAGCTGCTGCCGGCGAAGTTCTCGGGCAGGGAGGACCTGCGCGTCCGTCTGCTGCGGGAAGCGCGCGTGGCGGCGTCGCTCAACCATCCCAATATCTGCACGATTCACGAAGTCGGCCAGCTCGATCGCGACGCGGCACTGCCGTCCGGAGGTCAGACGATGGCGTGCCCCGCCGGCACGCCCTATATCGTCATGGAGCTGCTCGATGGCCAGACGCTGCACGCGCTCCTGGCTCGTACCGGGCCACTGCCGCTGAAGGATCTGCTCGACATCGCTGTTCAGATCGGCGAGGGGCTCGCTGAAGCGCACGCGCACCAGATCGTGCATCGCGACCTCAAGCCCCAGAACGTGATGGTCGCGCCGGACGGCAGGGTCAAGATTCTGGACTTCGGTTTGGCCAAGCCGCTTCAGGCGCCTCGGATGGACGACGAGGTCATGACCCGCGCGGCGACGCAATCGGCGGAGATGACGCTGCACGGACACATCCTCGGCACCGTCGCATATATGTCGCCTGAGCAGGCGGTTGGCGCGCCGGTCGATTCGCGATCCGATGTGTTCGCGTTCGGCAGCACGCTGTACGAGATAGCGACGGCGCAGCCGCCATTTCAGGGACAGACAGTCACAGAGACGCTGGCGAAGATCCTTGAGGCGGAGCCGCTGCCGTTGAGCGGCCTCCGATCGGGACTGCCAGCCGATTTCGACCGGATCGTCCGCCGGTGCCTGCAGAAGAAACCCGCCGATCGCTACCACGACACGCGCGACCTGCTGGCGGATCTCAAAGCCCTTCGACAGCAGGTCACGTCCGGGTTCGCGCCTGGCTCGGTGCCGCCGAAGAGGTCGAACCGGCTCCTCTGGATCGTCGGCGCTGTCGGCGCCGGCGCCGCACTGCTTGTCGCCGGGACGCTCCTCATCCGATCGAAGAGCGAGAACCGCAGCGCGCAGCTGGCATCGTTCAATCAGGTCACGTTTGTCGGCGACGCCGCGTTCCCGGCGGCCTCGCCGGACGGCCAGTTCCTCGCGTATGTCACCGGCGGGCGCGGCGAGCAGAAGACAATCGTGCAGGACCTGACCGGCGGTCGCACGCTCGAGGTCTTCCGCGGTCAGCGCCTCGGAGACGTGGAGTGGTCGCCGGACGGATCGAGCCTCCTCGTGACGAGCGAGGCGGGACTCAGCATCGTTCCACGGCTTGGCGGCCCCGCGCGCGCGTTTGGCCGTGTGGGCCATCGAGCAAGCTGGTCGCCGGACGGTTCCGAGATTGCCACGGTCACTGAAGGCGCGAACCTGTTGCATTTCGTGAATACGTCAACCGGTTCCGTGAGATCGGTCGGCGTGAACGAGTCGCTCACTTTCATCAAGGACGTCGACTGGTCACCGACGGGAGAGTGGATTCTGTTTTCGGCTGCGGACGCCAGCAGTCGGGCGATGGTCTGGATTGTCAAGCCCGACGGCTCCGGGCTGCGCCAGCTGCTCGAAGACGAACCGCCAACCATACCTGCTCGCTGGGCGCCACGGGGCGACGCGATCTATTACTTGAAGGGAGCGCCGACTCAGGACCTCTGGAAACTCCCGTTCGAGCGGACATCGGGCCGGCCCGCCGGGCCGGCCGTGCCCCTGCTCTCTGGCCTCGAGGCGGGGACGGACTTTTACGTCTTCCGCGATGGCCGGCGTCTGGTCTACACCGGCAATACCGGTCATGCGAATCTGTGGCTCGGCGTCGTCGAGACGAGGACCAACCAGGCCATCCAGGCCAGAGAGCTGACGAGAGGCACGCTATCGGTTCGCGAGCCAAGCTTCTCGCCAGACAGCGCGCGCATCGCGTACGCCAGCAGCGATGGAACGGCGTCGAACATCTTCGTTGTTCCCGTCGACGGCGGAGCGCCGCAACAAATCACGTTCATGAGGTCGATGAACGGGAGCCCGGTGTGGTCTCCCGACGGGCAGACGATCGCGTTCGGTTCAACCGAAGGTGGTTCAGCCAGGGTCTGGCGCGTCCCCGCCGTGGGTGGCGTGCCGAGCTCATTCGCCAACACCAGCTTGAGCCGGGACACGCTGAAGCTGGCATGGGCACCAGGACGCGACATTCTCTACCAGCGCTCGGGCAATCGGAACTTCTCCCTCCTCGAACATAACGGGACCGAGTCTCCGTTTCTGACCAACGACCAGACCGGGTGGATTTTTTTCCCGTCGTATTCCCCGGATGGAAACGCGGTGGCGACGTACTGGAATCAGTCGTCGGGCGTTGGAATCTTTGTCTTTCCGCTCGACGGATCCACTCCCCGCGAACAACGTGCGAGGCGGATTTCGGGAAGGTTGTTCGTCGGCGGCATCGGGCAGAGCGTGAATGCCGCGGCATTCCGCGGCAGGGACATCAGGCTCGTCGTGCACGTCCGAACGCAGGTGACGGGGGACGACGCTGGACAGTGCTGGCTGCGGGTCGATCGTCCCCAGGCGCAAGTCGGTTTTTTCGACAACATGGCCAATCGCCCGATCCGGACACCAACATGGAGCCCATTCGAAATCGTGGGCAAAGTGGACGCCGACGGCGATCGAATCGCGTTCGGTTGTTTCCTGAAAGGTGTCGGGCGACTGCTGATCGACGACGTGCAGCTGTCGTTCAAGAACGATGCGGGCGTGTGGGTCCCCATTGAGATTGAGAATGGCGGTTTCGAAGAGGCCGATGGCCAGCAACGACCGGCCGGCTGGAACGCGCCGCCAACAGGCCTGCGAGGCTACAGTTTTCGGCTCACGTCCGAGCACCCCTACCTCGGAAAGGGGAGCCTGGAGATCTCGGCCCTTCAGTTACCGGCGGGGGTGTTCGTTCCGGTTGGCTGGTCTTCCGATGGCCGGGGCGTCTACGCTTTTGAAGTCGACGACCCGCGTCACATCGTTTCGATACCTGCTGAAGGCGGACCGGCCACACCGTTCCTGACGTTGCCAGTGCCAGAAGGTCGAACGATCATGGCGAGCCAGATTGCTCCCGACCGTCGCCACGTCGCGTTCACGGTGGGGGAATTCACGTCGGATGTGCGGATCATCACCAATTTCGATCCAGCGGTTCGCTAATCCGATCGATCTCGAGATTGCGTCATTGTGGCGACTAACAAGGGCCGGGGCGGTCCCCAGAACATCGGCGATGTTCTGAAGCGTCAACATCCGACTCTTCGAGTGTGGGAAGGCGTTCTGCGGCGCGTGTTTCTAGCCGGTCGTAGCAATCCAGTAGCGACGCTTGGGTTTGCCGCCATGCGGTCCGGCGACGATGCTCTCGAGGACGCCGCCGTTCTTCTCGATGGTTCTGATCGATCCGACGTTGTCATCGTCACACGTCAAGAGGACGCGCGTCAGGCCAAGCTTCTGGCGCGCAATCTGGAGCGATTGCCGGAGGATCGCGGTGGCACAGCCCTGCCGCCGGTACTCCGGGACGACGACGTAGCCGATGTGCCCGCCGAAACGCTCGAGATATGGATTGAGCGAGTGACGGATCGAGACGCGACCGACGATGCTGGTTCCGGCGAATGCAAACAGGAACGTGGCCGGCACCTGTTTCGCCGTGAGATTCTCGCCGCGCTCCTGTTCCGCGAGCACCTCGAGATACCGCCGGAACGACATCCCCTCCTGATAGTAGTGAAGAAAGTTCGGGGCGCTCGGCGACGTGGCCTTGTGGGCGCGAAGAAACTCTGCTTCCTCGAACTGCCTGGGAACTCGTAAGACAAGATCCATCGATCGTCACCGACCGCTGCTCTCGACGCCAGCTATGGGCTCGGCTGTGCGCCGGGATCCGGTTCCAGCGCGTGGTCGCTGCGGAAGGCGAGCACAACGATCATCGCGATCAAGCCGACCGCCGCCAGCGACAGCAGGCCGCCTGTGTAACTCCCGGTCGCATCTTTGATGCGACCCATCGCGTACGGCCCGACGAAGCCCGCCAGGTTGCCAATCGAATTAATCAGGGCGATCCCGCCGGCCGCCGCGGCACCCGAGAGGAATGCTGCGGGAAACGTCCAGAACACCGGCAGGCAGCCGAAGATGCCAAAACCGGCGACGGACAACGCCACCATTTTCATCGTCGGGTCATCGAGCGCGGTGGAAATCCCGATCCCGGCCGATGCGACGAACAGCGGAAACGCGAGGTGGAATCGGCGCTCCCGCTTGCGGTCGGAACGGCGTCCCCACCACACGATGCTCACCAGTCCGACAACATACGGCAGCGCCGCGACCAGCCCGGCCTGGACGTTCGACACCCCGAACGCCTTCACGATCTGCGGCAGGAAAAAGCTCAGCCCGTAGTTGGTCGCCACCGCGCCGAAATACACGAGGCTGAGCGCCAGGACCTTCGGGTTCAGCAGCGCCTGCGCCACGGTGTAGCGGCGGACCATCTCCCGCTGCCTCCGCTCCTCCTCCAGGCGGCCCGCCAGCCAGGCGCGCTCCTCCGGCTCCAGCCACGTCGCGTCGGCGGGCCGATCGGTCAGATAGAAGAACACGATGACGGACAGGATCAGCGCCGGCGCCGCCTCGAGGATGAACAGCCATTGCCATCCTTTCATGCCCATGACGCCGTCCAGCCCCAGCAGCAACCCGGATACGGGGGCGCCAATGACAGTAGACAGCGGAATCGCCGCCATGAAGTACCCGACGATGCGTGCCCGGTAGACGGCCGGGAACCAGAGCGTCAGGTAGAAGATGACACCGGGGAAGAAGCCGGCTTCCGCGGCCCCAAGCAGGAGTCGCACGACGTAGAAGCCTGTTTCTCCGACGACGAATGCCATGCTGCCCGAGAGCACGCCCCAGGTAAACATGATCCGCGCGATCCACTTTCGCGCGCCGAGACGTTCCAGCAGCAGGTTCGACGGCACCTCGAACAGGAAGTAGGCGAGAAAGAAAATGCCGGCTCCGAAGCCGAACGCGGAGGCGGACAGGCCCAGGTCCTTGTTCATCGTCAGCGCGGCGAAGCTGACGTTGACCCGGTCGAGATACGCAACGAAGAAGCAGACGATCAGGAAAGGCACCAGACGTGCCGTGACCTTCGCGATGGTGCGATCTTCCAACCGGTCCATGAGTGCCCCTGTCAATGAAGGCGCTCGGCCACGAATTGGCGAACGATGGAATCGATGTCGCGATCGACGCTGAAGCCCAGACGCAGCGCCCGGCTGACATCGAACGCTCCCGGCCAGGTGCAGACGATCTGCGTGATGCGTGGATCGAGCTCACACCGAACACGTGCCCGTGCCTCGGGGCCCGCCACGCGCTCCAGGCTGGCGAGCATATCCGCCGGCGTGACGCTCAACCCCGGAAAGTTCACGGTTCGCCGATCCCCCAGATCGGACGCCTGAACGCGCGCGGCATGGACGAGATTGGCCGTCACCAGCTCCGGTGAGGTGATCCAGAGGCGTGTGTCGAGCGGCACCGGGCAGATCGTGTCGATGCCCCGCAAGCGGCTCGCGAATGATGCCGCTGACGAACGACGACGCGGCCGCGTTGGGCGGACCGGGACGGACGGTCACCGAGGGCAGGCGGCAGGCGATGCCGTCGACGAATCCCTTCCTCGAATACTCGTGCACCAGCAGCTCGGCGATCGCTTTCTCCGAGCCGTACGACGATTGCGGCACCACCGCGACGTCGTCCGGCACGATGGCGGGAAGCGCGCCGCCGAAGACGGCGAGCGAGCTCGCGAAGACGAAGCGTGGCGGTTTCTCGAGGCGACGGCAGGCCTCGAGCAGCGCGCGCGTGGCGTCGACGTTCACTCGCATGCCGAGGTCGAACTCCGCCTCGGCCTGACCGCTCACGACCGCCGCGAGGTGGTACACCGCGTCGACATCGGGCTCGACAATCGACCTCGTGAACTGGTCGTCGGTGATCGTCCCGATTTTCCAGTCGACGCGAGGATCGTCGATGCGGGCCGGCCGCGATATCGACGGCAACGAGCGTCGACACCTCCGGCAAGCCTGGCGCGCCGGCGAGCAGCGCCCCGGCGAGACGACTGCCCAGAAATCCTGCCGCTCCGGTGACGAGTATCTTCATGACGGTTCCGTGCTAGGGTGCCCCGGTGAGCACACGATCCAAGGTTGCGATTGTAACGGGAGCTGGGTCCGGTATCGGCAGGGCCGTCGCGATCGGGCTCCTCGAAGACGGCTATTGCCGTCGTCCTGGCCGGCCGGCGTTCGGAGTCGTTGGAGCAGACGGTCCACGACGCCGGCGCGCAGGGCGCGCACACGCTCGTCGTGCCGACCGACGTCAGCGATCCGGCAGCGGTGCGAGCGCTTTTTGCAGCGACGCGCGACACGTTCGGACGGCTGGACCTGCTGTTCAACAACGCCGGTATCTCCACTCGCGGGGTTCCGCTCGAGGAGTTGACGGTCGAGCAATGGAAGTCGGTGGTGGACGTGAACCTGACCGGCGCGTTTCTCTGCACGCAGCAGGCGTTCCTGCTGATGAGAGATCAGCAGCCGCAGGGCGGCCGCATCATCAACAACGGATCGATCTCGGCCTATTCACCCCGCCCGCATTCGGCGCCCTATACCGCGACCAAGCACGCGATCACCGGGCTGACGAAATCGTCGTCGCTCGACGGCCGGCGGTTCAACATCGCGTGCGGCCAGATCGACATCGGCAACGCCGCCACGGACATGACCGCGACGTTCGCGACCGGGGTGCTGCAGGCCAACGGCCAGACCGCCACGGAGCCTCGTCTCGACGTCGCCCACGTCGCGCGAGCCGTGATCTACATGGCCAGTCTTCCGCTCGAGGCGAACGTGCAGTTCATGACGGTGATGGCGACGAAGATGCCGTTCATCGGCCGCGGATAGCCTCGATGCTAGATTCCCGGTTCGGGCGTATCGGGCAACCGGGTAGCCGGAGACCACGAAGGCACGAAAACACGAAGAGCGACGAAGAACCTCATAGGTTGCTTGCAACGAAGGGAACCGCAGCGTCAGGGTCCCGTACGTACTTAGCGAGGATTCAATATGAGGCGCGGCGCTCGGAGTGCAGGCCTTCAGGCCTGCCAACGGCCGCGCGGGCAGCCACGACAATTCTGAAATGCACTGCCGGACTACGCGAGCTGAGGTCACGCCAACATGAGACCCAAGATCACTCTGCATCGGTTGGTCACGTTCGCTGGACTGGTGGTGTGCCTGTCGGCAGCCGCCTGTCGCGAGTCGCCAACTCCGGCACCGCCTGCCCCGCCCGCCGCACGCCACGTCGTGCTGTTGAACCAGGGATGGTCGGAACGCGAAGCCAGGTTCTACGACCATGCCAACGAAGGGACGAATCTGGCGCCGGTGGACTTCTTCCTCAACCTTCCAGACCCGGCCAAGCCAGGGTCGACATTCGTCGACAAGCTCTCGACCGACTACGGCTTCATCCCGTCGGAGAAATCCGCCGCCAATCCCCACGGCCTTCCGGTTGGCTTCGCGATCGACGATCGACCGACCGGCTTCGGCGATCGCGCCTACATCGGGCTGACCTGTTCCGCCTGTCATGCCCGTCAACTCACGTACTCGAGAGCCGACGCGGGCGGGCAGACGACAACCTGGGTGCTTCCGGTCTACGGCGGACCTGGCCTGGCCGATTTCCAGCGGTTCAACCGCGATGTCTACGACGCGATTTTCGTGCTGCTCGAAAACGACGCGCTCGCGCGGCAATTTGCGGAGGGCGTCCTGAGTCGCGCGCCCACGGCCGACGATCTCGTCGCGCTGCGCAACGAGGTTCGCGAGTTCAGCGAACCGGTCGCGGTCACGCGAGCCATCCTGACCGAGTGGAAGATTCCTGCCGCGGAGTTCGGACCAGGCAACCTCAACGCGCTTTCCCAGGGCAACTACAACAACGTCGGACTCTTTGCCTGGCTGACGAAGAAGGGGTACGTGCCGCCGAGCACCGATCCTCCGGCGAAGCCTCGGTTCGAAGGCAGCGTCAACCTGCCGCCGATGTGGTTCGCGCCCGCCGACACATGGGCGCAATGGTTCGCTGAGATTCACGACCCGGGGCCGCGGAACTGGGTGCAGTCGGTCTCGACGTCCGCGGTGCGCCCCCCGAAGATGGCGGCGGCGTTGAAGGGCGCGGTGATTCTGGCCTCGATTCACTTCGACAACATCGCCGAGATCCAGCACTCGCTGGAGATGTTGCGGCCACCCAAGTGGCCGGAGGACGTCTTCGGCAGGCTCGACCGGGCTAAAGTCGACGCGGGGCGGGCGTTGTACGAAGAGCATTGCGCGCGATGCCATACCCGGACCGTCCTGCCGCCCAACACCCTCGGGATCGTGTTCAAGGATCGGCCGGCCTTCGACGTCGGCACCGACCCGACCGCCTATCAGGAATTCGCAGCCGATGCCGCCATCCGCGTCGCCGGCCTCAAGCGCCTCTCGGGCAGCATTCTCGCCATGCGGCAGGCGCAGCTCACAGCCAAGGTCGGCGCGGAAGCCGCGGCGAACTACATGAAGCTCTATTCGCGCGGACGGCCGAACGAATTCGCGCTGGCCAAGGATGAGTACAAGGACACTGAAGAGGCCAACTGGCCGAAGACGGGCGCCGCCTACTGGGCGTCGCCGATGGAAGGCATCTTCGCCACGTCACCGTACTTCCACAACGGATCGGTCCGGACCCTCTGGGATGTGTTGACGCCGCCGGCGCAGCGGCCGAAGACATTCCGGACCGGCAGCAATGCGTTCGACATCGACGGTGTCGGCCTGCGCAGCGACGGCTCGTTCCTCTACGACACCTCGGAGCCAGGCAAGGGCAACGGCGGTCATCTAGCGGGCACCGACCTCGCGCAGGACAAGAAGGCGGCGCTGATCGAATATCTGAAATCGCTCTAGCCCCAGGTGAACCTGGTCGCGGCGCCTGCTTAACCGCAGAGATCGCTGAGACCGCAGAGCAATTTTTTCCAAAAGAATTCTCTGCGGGCTCTGCGCGCTCCGCGGTTTTACCGGCGCTGGAATCGGCCCCGCGGCTGAAACAGCCAAATTGTTGTACGCTGCGCGGTCCCGCTATCGAGGATTACAGCGCCATGTCACCGGAAGCGCCGGGCAACCTTGTCGCCCTCGACATCTCGTCCGATGGAGAGGGCTTCGTCTGTCGCGTCGAGCGCTACGATCCGATCAAGGACCACCCGCTGTTTCTGCGTGTCAGCTGGAACGCCATCATCAGATGCGGCGCCGTTCGAGATCGGTGAGCCAATGAGTCGAGCCGCACGCGTTCGTCGTCCGTCAGAATCACCGCGACCTTTGGGCGTTCCAGTGCGCCACGCTCGCTTCTTTATAGACGAGTACAGACTGGGCCGCGCCATCTATTGCAGATTCTTCGCGGTCAGGGACAGTAGATCGCAATAGCACACTCGTACAGATCGAAGGAACAGCCGTGATGGGGCGATAGGAAGCATTAGCGGGTGGCGGGTTGACGGAAGACCGTCATGCGGCGTCGACCTGTACACTGTCTTCCGGTCACCGCGTGGATCGTAGTGCCTTCCCGGCCGAGGCCACAGCCTCCCCGGCCCCCGAGACCACAGCCGAGAGGTGATGAGGATGGGAGTTTGGAATGCCAAAGCTTGACACGACGCTTCATCTCGACATGTACAAGGCGGGCAAAAAGAGACGCCGCCTGCGTACGAGGGCGAAACAGGCACTCGATGTGCTGCTCGGCAGAGGTGATGTCTACGGGCTCGAGTGGGGAAACCCTGAAACGAGCCCGCCATTGACGTATGTCCGCGATCACTTTCTCCTGCCTTATCTGACTCCAGAAACGACGGTGGTCGAAATTGGGCCGGGCGGCGGCCGATGGAGTCGCTACATGCTCGGCGTGAAGAAGGTGTATGCGGTGGACTTTCATCAGGAACTACTCAACGAGCTCCAATCCAACATCCGCTCGAAGAACTTGACCGTCGTGAAGAACAACGGCAGCGATTTTCCGGGAGTTCCGAACGAATCCGTTGATTTCCTGTTCTCATTCGGGGCATTCGTCCATTTCGACGTCGAGATCATCGATCACTACCTGCGCAACATCAGGACGCTGTTGAAGTCTACCTCCAACGTCGTCATTCAGTATGCGGACAAGACAAAACCGTTGGGGCAAAACAACAAGGGCTTCTCAGAGAACGACCCCGACACCATGAGACGCCTCGTGTCCTCTCATCGCTATTTCATCTACGAAGAGGATGTGAAGACGCTGTGGCACAGCGCCGTAATCCGCTTTGGGATCCGGGAAACAGACGGCGCTTCTCAGGGTTTGCCCCGCTAAAAAGAGGAGACGAAAAACACAAGTCTCACAACGGCGCAGCTTCTCTGGATGTTGCGTAAAGTTGGCGGTGTGACTCAAGCCGAAGCGAAATCAGTCGCGCACGCGCTGAGCGACTATTGGAACAGGTTCTGGAGACTCAAGAACACACCCGTGGGCGCTGGCCATCATACGAAGTTTGAGGTCGTGATCCCGTTAGCACGGCACATCACAAAATTCACGTGAGCGTAGAGTACAGGGTCTTCAGCGTTGGTGAGCACCACATCAGGGAAGGCTCGGGGTACTGCGGGATACTTCGGGTAAAGCAACGCATCCGTCAGTTTAATTATTTCACTGAGCCGATCGGTTACGGGAGCAGTCCGATCACGCGCCAGTAGACCACGCCGACGAGGAGCGCGACGACGGTGACGCCGAAAAACGCCGACGCCAGCTTGATCCGGTCTTCATCCGTGTACGCGCTTTTTTTCGAGATCCCTTCCGTCATCACGATCCAGATGTTCTGGTAGTTGAACCAGAAGACATGAACCGGCAGGAGGATGATCGCGGTCAGCACGAGCGGCGGCACGCCGCGCTCGGCCATGAAGCCCGAAAGCGGCAGGAAGAACGCGGCGATGGTGAGGAAGCCCACCGGATCGAGGAACCGCATCGCCGCCACGGCGGCGCTGATCGCGACGACGAGCAGCCAGGGATTGCCGACAAACGGCTGCACCGCCGGCACGATGTAGCCGCCGAGCCAGCCATTGATCCGGTAGGTGCTCATCACCGTCGTCAGGCTCAACATCCCGCCGACGAAGATCGCCAGCGCCCACGGTATCCCGGTGCCGATTTCGCCCGGCACGAGCACGCGGGTCGCGAATAGCGCGGCCAGCGCCAGCATGCCGATCGCCTCCGGCGGCACGCGGTGCCACGGCTGGGCGGCCCACGCCACGACCGCGGCGGCAATGATGATCGCGGTCATCAGCTCCCCTCGGCGCATCGGGCCGAGTTGGTCCATCTGTTCCCGCACCACCTGTCCGCTCACGTCGGCCATCGGCGGCGGCCGCAGTACCGCCAAATTCGCGGCGACGATCAGGCCGCACCAGATCACGGTGGGCAGGGTCATGACGCGTGCGTATTCGAACCAGGTGATCGGCAGCCCGGCATTCTGGAACAGGCCGGCAATGAAGGGCCCGAAGAGCGATCCGGTCAGCACCGCGCACCCCGGCAGGACGGCCATCTCGAACGCACCGAGGACGATGAGCGCGGCGCCGCGGCTGGGAAGCGGCAGCTCGATCGCCTGCACCAGCGCGAACGCAATCGGCACCATGATCGCCGTCCGGACGGTCATCGAAGGGACGCCGATCGTCAGGACGAAGCCAATCAACATGAACGCGATCAGGATCCCGGCGTAGGTCGGCGGGAAGACGAGGAGGATGCGATACGAAATCCGCCGCGCCAGGCCGGTCTTGTCCATGGCGGTGCCGAAGAAGAGCACGCAGACAAGAATCCAGAACGCGCCGGTGGCGAACCCGCTCAGCGCCACGTTCGACGGCACGCCGGCGATGATGAGGAGTCCCAGCGCCAGCACCGCGGTGATGCCGGCGTTGAGGACGTCGGTCACCCACAGCACGACCGTCAACGCCATCACCGCGACCGCCGACCGCCCGGTGGGATCCAGCTGGCCGATCGCCGGCTGCAGTTTGATCATCGCCGCCGCCGCGACGGCGACGAGGGCGCCGATCGACTGGCGGGAAACGCCGGGGACGCGTGGCGTGGTCGAGGGCTGCTTACCGGTGTCGGTCAGCCTCGTCATTTTTCATCGTAGTAGTGCAACTCGAGCAGCAGGCAGCCGGTCTCGGACTTGAACGGGCCGTGAAACGTCCCGGGCGGGCGGCAGGCGTAGGTATGAGGGCCGAAGGTCTCGCCGCCGTTGCCGTTCGCGTCGTTGCCGACGATCAAGTCGCCGGACACCAGGTACACCTCTTCCCAGTATTCGTGCACGAAGGGCGCGGTGGTGTAGACGCCGGGCTTGAATCGCAGGTGGCGCGTGCGAAAGCCGGTCTTGTTTTTCTCGTCGAGCGAACCAGCCAGGATCTGCTGCTCGATCCCCGCCGGATATCCCGGCGGCACCTCCCAGTCGCGGCCCAGATCGACGGTATAGAACTCCTTGTGTTCCTTGTGAATCGGCATCTCGTCCTCCCCGTCCGCCCGCCCTAGTCCGCCATCTCGAGACAACGCGCGGCGTAGGCATGGTGCAATGTTCGTTTCAACCGCGGATCCTCGAGCTCGATCTCGAAGCGGTCGCCGCCGCTGATCGCGCCGTTGACCGTCAGCGTGCCGCAGTACATCGCCGTCCCAACCGGCAGGGCGCCGCGGCGGCCGAGATACCGTCCGATCAGATCGTCCGCGGCGAGCATCCTCGTCACCGGGCCTTCCTGATAGAGCTCGCGTGTGCCCTGGCGCGTGACCCACGACCGCAGGACCAGGTCGTCCCAGTGCGATTCGATGTCGCGGAACGCCCAGAGCTCCCGGCTCACCGGCTTCGGGCACATCTGCTTCGACACGGTGACGCCATAGGTTTCGACCCGGCGGTCGGTGTGATCGGAGCCGACGCCGACATGCAGCCCTTCGGCGAGCGAGATGAGCACGACTTCCACTTCGCCGCTCGAATGGCAGCCGGCGACGTCAATCGCGGGCGCGTGGGTGAGCAGGTTGGCGCCAAGGCGATAGAAGCACGGCACCGTCGACGGCCGCCGGACGCCGACGGCGGCGAGCTCGGCGATGTGCTGCTCGACCGCGTCGAGATCGCGGCCCGTCCAGCCGGCGACAATCAGCCGGTCGATCGCGGCGGTCCGCACCGTCCCTGCAATCTGAAAGTCCAGTTGATGCACGTATGCTCCGGGGTTGCTTGCGGCGCTGCTCGGGCAGGTACGGCGACGTTCGGCCGTCACCGCAGTCGAACCGCGTCAATCCGTGAACAGGTACGTTTCGCCGAGCGGACACCAGAACACATCGAGCACTTCGGCGCTGATCTGCGAGTACGGACTCCGGGTGACCCCGCGAACGAAATGCGGCACGCTGGCGTCGATGTAACAGCTGTCGCCCGGTCGAAGAATCTCGGTAACCTGCCGCTCTTCCGCGTAGGTCGTCACCTCGAGCTGCCCCTCGAGGACGTACATGAATTCTTCGCCGTGGTGTTCGTGCCGCGCGAGCATCTCGGTGTCGACGTTGCGCACCCTGATGAGATACGGGTACATGTGTCGGGTCGCGAAGCCGGACGCCAGCGGGTAGAACACGTTTGGCGTCGGCGCGTTCTCCCGGTCGGTGGGCATGCGCCGCTGCCGCGCCGCGAGCTGCGGCATGTCGCTCGAGCGCTGCACGAAATAATGTGGTCCGGCGCTGCGGGTGTTGCGGACAAACTCGCGCAGCGGCTTGCCGAACGCGCGGGCGAGCCGAATCATCACGTCCAGCGGCAGACGCCGAGTGCCGGCCTCGATCTGCTCCAGGTGCCGATCCTTCAGCCCGACCATGCGCGCGACCTGTTCGGTCGTCCAGCCGCGGCTTTCACGCAGGGCCCCGAGCTCGCGCCCGATGACCTGGGCCCGGCCGTCTTCACTGTCGCCCTCGGGAAAGAATCCGGTCAGCCGCCAGTCCTGGCCGGCCGAGAGCGGAGCCGCCCCGGACGAGATCACCTGGATGCATTCGGCCGGTTCGACACCGAGCGCGCGAACCCGGTGCGGAAGGCTCGACCGGAAGTGAATGCAGTCGCCGCGCCCGAGCTCTTCGCGCTGGACGCCGGCGGGCGTCTTGATCGTGAACTCGATCGCGCCCTGCAGCACGAAGGTGAACTCGTGCTCGTGGTGATAGCAGAAGCGATCGGCGCCAGGCGCGAGGCGCGTCAGCAACGGCTCGAGATGCCGGCCGACAAAACGCTCGGCGAGCGGCCAGCTCTGCTCGCCTTCGGCGAGCAGCGCTGATTCGACCGAGACGTCGCCCGGCGTCGTGGCGCGAATCTCGTTGTCCCTCGAGACGACATAGGGGATCGTGACGTCGGCGGGCAGGAAGGCCTCGAGTGCAAGGCCGAATGCTTCGGCGATCGCGTCGGCCTGCACGGCATCGAGCACGTGATGGCCATTCTCGATTTGGGACAGGCGGCTGACCGAAATCCCGGAACGCCCAGCAAGCTCCTGAAGCGTCAAGCCCTGGCGCCGACGCTCCTCGTTCACCCGTGCCCCGAGCTTCTGTATGGCGTAATCGATCGAGTGTGACGCGTAGGCTGGCATCGTCCTCCCCGCTTGACGCTCGTGTTGTTCGTCCTGAACCCACCCGAGAAGTTTTCACAATATAGCGCAAGAAGCCGATATTCAGAAAACTATGCGCGTAGAGCGCAAGCCGTGGAAAGTATTGACCTCAAGAATCGAAATGGCTATTGTTCGGAAATATTTTCGACAGTTAGCCACCCATCGCACGCCAGATGGTCTGCGGCTTCGGATAACTGCTCGCCACGAGGAACCCCATGGTGAAGGACGGCACGAAGCACATCGCGAGCTTACGCGACGGGCGGCGGATTTTCATCGACGGCATGTGCGTGGACGATCACACCCACCACCCGGCGTTCCGCAACGCGATCGCGTCGGCCGCGAGCCTGTACGACTACCAGGCGCAGCCGCAGAACCTGGAGAAGATGACGTTCACGTCGCCCACCACTGGCAATCGTGTCAGCCGGATGTGGCAGTTACCCACGTCGCTGGCCGAGCTGGTCGAGCGCCGCCAGGCGCTCGAGGCCTGGGCGGAACTGACGTGCGGGATGCTCGGGCGGTCGCCGGACCACGTCGCCTCGTGCATATCCGGGATGTACATGGGGCTCGATCTCTTCGAGCGCCACAGCGGTGCCCGGGCATCCGCGGTGCGCGAGTACCTACCAGTACGCTCGCGACAACGATCTCTACCTCACCTACGTGATCATCAGTCCCCAGGCCGACCGCAGTAAGAGCGCCGGCGAGCAGTCGGATGAGTTCCTGGTGGCCGGCGTCTGCGACGAGGATTCGGAGGGGATCACCATCCGCGGAGCGAAAATGCTCGGCACCGGATGCCCGCTCGCCAACGAGGTGTTTGTCGGCGCGATCCAGCCGCTCAAGCCGGGCGAGGAAAAGCACAGCGTCACCGCGATGGTCCCGCTCAACGCCAAGGGACTGAAGATCCTGTCGCGCAAGTCGTTCGAAGCCCATGCGCCATCCACCTTCGACAGCCCGCTCTCATCGTCGTTCGACGAAAACGACGCGGTGCTCTACTTCGAGGACGTCAAGGTGCCGTGGGAACGAGTGTTCGTCCACAACGACGTCCAGTTGGCGCAGGCGCAGTGGCATGCGATCCCGACCCACGTCTACCAGAACTACCAGTGCCAGATTCGCCTGATGGTCAAGCTGCGCTTCCTGCTCGGCCTCGCCAGGAAGATCGCCGAGACCAACGGCATCGTCAATTTTCCGCAGGTGCGCGAAACGCTGGGACAGCTCGCCGCCGAGACCGCGATGGTCGAGGGGATGGTGCTCGGCATGGAGGCCGGCGGGTGGCACTACGGCAAGTACTTCGTGCCGAACAAGAAGCTCCTGTATTCGGCGATGGTGCTCACCCAGCAGCTCTATCCGAAATTCGTGACCACGCTGCGCGAGCTCTCCGGAGGCGGCATGATCATGCTGCCGTCGTCGGTGGACGATTTTGCCAACCCGGAGATGGCGGCGCACATCGAGCAGACGCAGCGCTCGCCGGTCACCGATTCGGTCGGCCGCGTGAAGTTGTTCAAGCTCGCCTGGGACGCCGTCGGCTCGGAGTTCGGCTCACGCCACCTGCAGTACGAGATGTTCTACGCCGGGGCTAACATGGTGACGCGCGGCCACGCCTTCCGCACCTACGACTGGGATCGGGCGGTCGGCATGGTCGACGGGCTGATGGCGAGGTATGAGTTGCCGCAGGCGGAAACGCAGAAAGTGACCTGACCGATGCAGGACGCCGGACTCGACGTTCGCGCCCTCCGCAATGCACTGGGTCACTACACGACCGGAGTGACCATCGTCACCACGCTGACGCCCGAAGGCGAGCACACCGGCGTGACCGTGAACTCGTTCACCTCGGTGTCGCTCGAGCCGCCGCTCGTGCTCTTCTGCCTGTCGACACGGTCCAGTCTTCGCGCCGCCTTCGAGCAGGCCGGCCATTTCGTCGTCAACGTGCTGGCCAAAGGGCAGCAGGCGCTGTCGAACCAGTTCGCCAGGCCCTCGTGCAACAAGTGGGAAGGTGTGAAGTTCCACTGCGGCAGCCACGGCTGTGCGGTGATGACGGGCGCGATCGGCATCTTCGAGTGCGCCAGCCACGCCGTGTATCCGGCCGGAGATCACCTGATCGTGGTCGGCGAAGTCCTGCGTTTCGAGACGGCCGCGACGACCGTGCCGCTGGCATTCTACGGAGGAAGCTACGGGACGTTTACTCGCGATCAATCGGGCGTGACCGCGGCGCCCGACGGATCGCTTGCCGACTTCGTGAGCTACTGGGGATAGAGATGAGTGGCTGGCGGAAGCAGATGGCTGGCGCCGCGGTTGCGATCGGCGTCTGGACCGCTGCGATATCCGCTCAGCCGCCGACGAGCGGCGGCACACCGGTGGTGCTGACCGTCGGCTGCGCGCGTCCCGGCGCAGAGCCGCACATCTGGGAATTGACTCAGGCCGGTCCGCCACTGCAGTCGCCGCGGCCCGGCATCACCGCCGAGGAGAAGGTGCAGCTGGAGGCCCGTCCGCTCGGCGAGAACCGCTATCAACTGATCGGTGTCGCCGATTTCGTCGATGCGGAAGCCTCCAGGAAAGTCGGCGTGCGCGGCGAGATCCTGGCGCCTGCGCGCGTCAACGCGACCGGCATGCTGGTCGCCGGTCACCGCGTCGCGGTCAAGGGGCTCTATATCCAGGGCGTCCCGGCGCGGATCAACCTGACGTCGGTCGTCGATCTCGGCGCCGGCTGCCCCGAAGGCGCGTCCAAGGAGCAGGCATGAAGCTCGGAATTCTCGCAGCGGCCGTCGCCGGCGTGGCGCTCAGCGCCTCGCAATCCCGTTCGGTTGCGACCGGAGTCTTCAACGAGGCGCAGGACAAACGCGGCGCCGCCATCTACAGCCGTGAGTGCTCGACCTGCCACGGCGAACGGCTGCAGGGCGGAGAAGGAGCGCCGGCGCTCAACGGCTCCGACTTCGCGTCCAGCTGGAACGGGCAAACCGTTGGCGACCTCTTCGATCGCATCCGCCAGACGATGCCGGCGCCGCCCGAGCAACCAGGCAAGCTGACACCGCAGCAGAACGCAGACGTCGTCGCGCACATCCTCAGAGTCAACGGCTTTCCGGCGGGCACGGCAGAACTTCCGACCGATGTCGAGCAGCTGAAGCAAATCCGGATCGATCCCTCCAAGCCGTAGGTGCACATGCAGCGAGTCGGGTTGAGGTCGTGAGCATCGGTCTGGCGTGGCTCGTCGCGGCCGCGGCGGCCAGCGCCGCGCCGGTGGCGCCGACCTTCAACCGCGACGTCGCGCCGATTTTCCACGCCAGGTGCATCAGCTGCCATCGTCCGGGTGAGGTCGCGCCGATGGCGCTCGTCACCTACGCGGACGCGCGGCCGTGGGCCCGCGCGATCAAGACCAAGGTGGCCAGCCGCGAGATGCCGCCGTGGTTCGCCGATCGTAAATTCAGCCGCGCGCTTGCGAACGACCACAGCCTGACCCAGGCGGAGATCGACACCATCGTCGCCTGGGTGGATTCGGGCGCCGCGCAAGGGACCGGCTCACCGCCGACGCCGCCGCAGTTCACCGAAGGGTGGCACAACTTCAAGAACCGTCCGCCGGACGTCATCCTCGAGATGCCCGCCGACTTCGAAGTGCCGCCGGAAGGATCGCTGCCGGTTTTCACCGTCTGGTCGCCGAATCCCTTTTCCGAAGATCAGTTCATCGAGGCCGTGGAGCTTCGTCCGGGCGCCGTCGGCGCGGTGCATCATTCCGACGTGACCGCGCGAGCCCTGCCGGCGGGCACGACCCTCGGCCGCGGCCGGGCGTGGAAGGACGGGCCGCTCGTGGACTTCGTGCCGGTCTATCGCGACGGGCGTTCGTACAACGAGCTCACCGGCGAAGGAGCATCGTCGAGCGCGGCGCTGCAGACCGAGGCGTTTCGGACCAGCGACGACTACCGCCTGCTGTTCTACGTGCCTGGCGGCGGATTTCAGGAGTTTCCTCCCGGAGCGGTCAAGCGCATCAGCGCCGGCAATGCGATCGCCTGGAACCTGCACTACACGCCGACGGGCAAGGCGGAAAAAGACCGTCACCGCCTCGGGCTCTGGCTCGCGCGCACGCCGCCGACGCATGAAGTGGTGACCAAGCGCATCGGCGAAGCGCACATCATCGAGGGCAGGGAATTTGTCGCCGGCCGCGACAGCGCGGACTTCCCGACCATTCCCGCCTTTGCCGGGGACTGGCGGATTACCGCGATTACGCCGTTCCAGGAGGACGTGACCGTGTACGGCCTCTGGCCGCACATGCACCTGCGCGGCAAGGACATGACCTTCATCGCGACGTTCCCGGACGGCCGCGAGGAAGTGCTGCTGCACGTTCCCAGGTACGATTTCTACTGGCAGCTCCAGTACCAGCTCGCCAGCCCGCTGCACCTTCCGGCCGGCAGCACGATCAAGGCGATCGGCCATTTCGACAACTCGACCCGAAACAAATACAACCCGCGAGCCGATGCCCCTGTCTCCTGGTCTGAGCAGAGCTGGGACGAGATGTTCAACGGCTGGATGGAACTGTCAGTCGATCGCCAGGTCATCACTCGGCACGCGATCTACTCGCTGGCGACGCCGAAGAACAGCCGCGCGAGCCTGGCGATCGGCAGCGGGCCGCCGGGCCGGGTCTCGGTGCGAAACCCGGACGGCAGCCTCGTCGCCTCGGCGTCGATCGGTGCCACCCCGTCGTTCATCGAGCCCTGGACGTTCGCGCAGGGCCAGACCATCCAGACCGAACGGGCAGGAATCGAGCGGGGCAACGTGACCGTGACGATGTACGACGTGCCGCCGGATGTGGCGCGCTCGGCGACAATCGGCGGACCGCCTGCGGCAATTGCCGTGGAGCAGCCCGGGCAGAATGCGACCGTGTCATTCAGCGGCGCCGCCAATCAACCGGTGGCGATCAGCGTAAGCGGCAACACGATTGGGGCGGTGAAGATCACGGTGCTGAGCGACGACGGGCGCGAGCTTTCCGCAATCGTGTCGTCGGCAGCCAGCTTTGTGCTGCCGCCCTTCGCGCTGGCTTCCGCCGCTCTCCATTCGGTCGTCGTCGATCCGCCGGCGACCGCGGTCGGCCGCCTCAACCTCATCATCGCCCCCGCCCGCGGCCGCTAGCTGTCGTTCGCCGTGTCGGGCTTTAGAGCGATTTCCGTCTTGTAGTGTCCGGCTTTAGCCAGACTTTCCCGAGGTGCGCCTATCTCCGCCATTTGTGTCAGAAGGGCTGAAAAATAATTTGACACTGCCAGTTTTACGACTACACTTCACACGTTTTCAGGAATTGGCCAAAAGACATCAGGAAGGAAAAAAATTGTCGAAACTAGCGACGTGTTTCTTCCTCGCGGCCGGGCTAGTACTTGGCACCGGCACGGACGGGCTCAGCCAGCAGTTCACGGGCGGCATTCGTGGCACCGTCCGGGACGCGAACGGTGTCATCCCCGGCGCCGCCGTCGTCGTCACCAACGAGGCGACGAGCGTGCCGCGCGACACCGTGACCAACGCCGTCGGCGAGTACAACTTTCCCGCACTCGCGCCGGCGACCTACACGGTGCGCGCGTCACTCCCCGGTTACAAAGCGTACGAGCGCCGCGGCATCCGCATCGCGACGCAGCAGTTCGTCACCCTCGATCTCCCGCTCGAGGTCGGCGCGATCGAAGAATCGATCACGGTCACCGCCGACGCGCCGCTGATCGAGACCTCGAACGCGTCGCAGGGCGGCGTCCTCGATCGGCAGTCGCTCGAGGAGCTGCCGGCCGCCGGCCGGAACGCCTTCATGATCGGCGTGACGATCCCGACCGTGCTTTCGGTCGGTGAACCACGCTTCAACCGCCAGCAGGATCAGATGGTGTCGTCGCAGCTCTCGCTCGGCGGCGGCGGCGTCCAGGCCAACAACTACACACTCGACGGCGTACCGATCACCGACATGCGCGGCTTCCCGGTGCTGAACCCGACGATCGAGGCGATCGACGACGTCAAGGTGCAGGTCCATACCTTCGACGCCGAGATGGGCCGCACCGGCGGCGGGGTGTTCAATACCACCGCGCGCTCGGGCGCCAACGCGTTTCACGGCACCGCGTTCTATCAGGACCGTCCCGTGTGGGGCCAGTCGCTGGAATATTTTTCGGAAAAGCGCGGCGCGACCAAGGAAAGCAGCGGCCTGTCCGAGTCTTTCTATCACCTCTACGGGGGCGGCATCGGCGGTCCGATCGTCAAGAACCGCACGTTTTTCTGGGCCGCGACCGAAGGCTACCGCGACCAGGTGATTCAGGGGTTGAGCCGCACCTGGCCCAGCGCCCGCCAGCGCATCGGCGATTTTTCGACCACGACGCTCAACGGGGCCCCGGTGCGCATCTTCAACCCGTACTGCCGCGATGGCGTCGCCAACGCGAAATGTCCGGCGACCGGTACAGGCTCGCTGGCGACGGGCGGCGAGTTCACGAACGCGATCATTCCGCGGACGCACCCCGCCGCCAACCCGGTGGCGTTCAAGATGGCGAGCTACTGGCCGCTGCCGCAGGGCAGCAACGAGAACAGCCTGTCGAACCTCGATACCACGGTCAACCTGCCCGACTTCGCCGACATGCTGACCTTCAAGGGCGAGCACAAATTCAACGACAGCTCGTCGCTGAGCGGTTTGTTCATCTACAACCAGACCAAGGAACCGGCCGCCTCGCCGGTCCCCGACGATCTGTCGTTCCTGGAGCAGGGCGCGAACTGGCTGATCCGGCACCCCAAGGTCTTCGTGCTGAACAACACCAACGTGCTCAGCGACACGCTGGTGGCGAGCTTCCGCTACGGCTATTCCGTGTTTCCCGATGGCCGGAACTGCCGTGGCGGTTCGCCGGGCGTCGGCTGTTTCAGCGACGGCCTCTCGTCGCTCGGGTTCAACCAGTCGTACTTGAGCGCCGTCGACGACACCGCCGAAAATCTGTTTCCGAGCGTGTCTTTCCAGAACTACTCGGCCGGCGGGCAGAACCTGAACACGGCGCCGATCAAATGGGAGAGCCCGATTACGCTGAACGCGGCGATGTCCAAGCTGGCCGGGCGGCACACCGTCAAGATCGGCGGCGACTTCCGGACGATGCGGCTGGATACGACGCTGCTCAACAACACCGCCGGCTCGTTTACGTTCCAGAATCTCTTCACGGCCGGTCCGAACCGCGTCGGCGGCTACGATTACGCCAGTTTCCTGCTTGGCGCCGCGACCAGCGGCTCGGTTGACTTCAACCGCGGCGGCGGCATCTATTCGTTGAACTATGGCGGCGGCTACATCCAGGACGACTGGCGCGTGAACTCGCGGTTCACGCTGAACTACGGAGTCCGCTTCGAGCACGAGAGCGGCCTGCGGGAACGGGACAACAACATCACCGTCGGCTTCGACCCGAATGCCACGAGCGCCGGGCTGACGGCGATCGAGGCCGCGGCCCGGCGCAACGGCTACACCGGCCCGGCGCTCAAGGGCGGCCTGATGTTCGCGGGTGTGGACGGGAACAACGACTACCAGGGCAACCCGCCGGCGGTGAAGGTGTCGCCCCGCTTCGGCACGACCTGGGCGATCGACGCCAACACGGTGCTTCGCGGCGGCTACGGCCTGTTCTACGCTCCCTGGCAGTACACGCAGCAGAGCCACGGCACGATCGGCTTCACGCGCTCGACCGCGATGGCGCAGTCGGCGGCCGAAAGCGCGGTGCCGCTGGCGTCGCTCGACAACCCGTTCCCGTCCGGACTGATTGCGCCGAGCGGCAGCTCGCTGGGCATCCTGACCGGCGTCGGCGGCAACATCGACTTCATCGACCAGAACAAGGGCGCGCCAAAGATTCACCAGTACGCCGTCGACGTCCAGCGCCAGCTGCGCGGCGACGTGGCGGTGTCGCTCGGCTACATCGGATCGACCGGAGTCGACATCGGCTACGGCGGGTTCACGAACACCGGCGTCGAGATCAACCAGATCGATCCGGCGAACCTCCCCAAGGACGCGAGCGGACGATGGGATGCGGGGGCGCTGCGGCGCAACGTGCCGAATCCATTCTTCGGCGTGCCGGGGACCGGCGAGCTCGGGCACCAGCGCCACCATCCTCGCGGGCCAGTTGCTGCGGCCGTTCCCGCAATTCAACAACGTGACGAAGTATCAGATGACCGATGGCGGAAAACGGCAGTATCACGCCATGGTCGTCAAGCTGGACAAGCGATCGACCCGCTGGGGCGGACATTTCAACTACGTGTTCAGCCACATGATGGACAACCAGTGGGGCCAGTTCAGCACCTTCGGCAGCGGGCTGCCGGCCACCGGAAGCGCCGGCAACGGCGGCGCTCCGCAGAACTACTACGATCTCGACTCCGAGTACTCGATCAGCACCATCGATACTCCGCACCGCATCGTGCTCTCCCCTGTGGTGCGGATTCCAGGCCCGACAACCGGCGCGGCCTCGTGGTTCCTCGGCGGCTGGGCGGCATCGGCAATCATCGAGTTCGTCAGCGGTCCGCCGATCTCCGCGTATGTGACCAACCTGTCGGCCGCGAACCTCGGGCTGTTCAACGGCCTGCAGCGGCCGAACCTCACCAGCCAGCCGGTGTCGACGCCGGGCGACGATCTCGACCGGATCGCGAGTGCCGATCACCCGACCGCGGCATGGATCAACGCGGCCGGGTATGCCAATCCGGGCCTGGGGGCGTTCGGCAACGCGCCGCGCACGGACGGCGACAACCGGTATCAGTTCCGCAAGAACATCGACGCCGTCTTCACCAAGTCGTTCCTATTTGCCAGAACGCAGAGCGGCGAAGTACGGTTCGAGCTCCTGAACCTGACGAACGCGCCGAAATTCGGCGGGGCGAACACCGACACCAGCAGCAGCGCGTTCGGGCTGATTACGACGAGCCGGGGCTTTTCGCGGATCTTGCAACTGAGCTTCCGCTACCGGTTCTAGTGTCGCGCCTCAGGAATTCGTTGAGCACCGAGGGCGGTGAGGCGCCCGGCTGGCAAGGCGCGAAGAGTGAGCATATCGGGAATATTCGAACGATGAGCAACGCAGCCAGCCGGGATGCATCGCCGGCCGGATGCCAGCGAATTCCTGAGACGCGACACCGGGCGGGCGCCTGATGTCGTATCGTGACCATGGAGACACTCATGCCTGACGCTCACACCCGCGCCGGCGGCTCCCGCCGCCGCGCGATCCGGAATCTCGCGACGTTCATGGCCGGTTCGCCGTTGATGTCGCTGGTCGATGCGAACGGCGACCCGGTGCAGACGCCGCCCGCCGGCGGGGCGACGCAGACGGGCCGGCAGGGTGGCCCGGGCACGCCGCGCGATCGGCCCGACGTCATCCGGCCGCCGGCGTACCGCGACGAGATCATGAAGGTGATCAACCTGCATGAGTTCGAGGACGCGGCCAAGAAGGCGCTGAGCGTTGCCGCCTACGACTACGTCGCGGCCGGCGCCGGCGACGAGCTGACGCTGCGGGCGAATCGCGAAGCCTTCTCGCACTACTGGATCCGGCGCAAGGTGATGGTCGACGTCACCAAGGTCGACACGTCGTTCGAGCTGTTCGGGAAGACCTACGACCATCCGATCCTGCTCGGTCCCGGAGGCGGCAAGAACATCGTCATCGCCGACGGCGAAAAGCTGAGCGCGCAGGCGGCGCGTCAGTCGAAGGCGATCATGGTCGGCGGCCAGGGCCCGATGCTGGCCGAAATGGGCAAGGCGGGGCAGGCGCCGACCTGGTGGGCCGCGACGCTGGGCGAAGGCACCCAGGCGCAGGCCGTCGAGTTCGCCAAGCGCGGCGAAGACAACGGCGCGTCGGCGCTGTGCATCACCGTCGACTACGCGTACACCGGCGCGCGCGACCGCCCCAGCCGCGATCAATGGGATCCGGAGTGGGCGCGGACGCGTGTCTACGGCACTCCGGAATTCCGTGTTGGATTCCAGGCCGGCATGATCGACCCGTACACGCCAAACCTGACGTGGGAGTGGATGAAGTGGGTGCGTCCGCAGACCAAGCTGCCGATCGTGATGAAAGGCATCCTGACCGCTGAAGACGCGAAGCTCGCGGTGGAAAACGGCGTGCAGGCGATCATCGTCTCCAATCACGGCGCGCGGACGCTCGACGGCATGGGCGGCACGCTCGACGCGTTGCCGGAAGTGGTGGAGGCCGTGGCCGGGAGAGTGCCGGTGCTCGTCGACGGCGGCATCCGGCGCGGCGGCGATGTGATGAAGGCGCTCGCCCTCGGCGCGACGGCGATTCTCATCGGCCGGCCGTTCCTGTGGGGCCTCGCGGCGTTCGGCCAGGATGGCGTGCAGCGCGTCGTCGAGCTGCTGCAGGGAGAGCTCCGCATCGCGCTGGGATTGTCCGGCGCCGGCACCCTGAAAGCGATCGACCGCAGCTTCATCCGGCCGGCGTGGAAAGCGTACCGGCCTGGCGCCGCCTCTGGCTCGGCGTCGCGGTAGAGGCACAACAGCAGAACCGGAGAGCCGCACATGCGTACGCGAACCAAACACATCGGATCCGATCCGTCGCAGCCTTTCGATCCGGGCGAGGCGACGCTGCAGGCGATGCGCCGCTTCGAAGGGCTGGGCCGGAAAGGACGCCGCGAGTTCCTGAGCACGCTGGCGATGCTCGCCGGCGCGGCGCCGCTGGCGGCGCAGGAACTGGTCCCGCGCACGCCGCGGACGGTGTTCACGCCGCAGCACAGCCCGAAGGTGATGGAGCCGGTGAACGTCCACGAGATCATGGCGATCGCCGCGAAGAACACCAGCAAGGCGGTCTACGAATACGCATCGGGCGGCGCCGAGGACGACACCACGCTGCTCGGCAACCTCGAGGCGTTCAAGCGCACGACCCTGCGCCGGCGCGTGATGGTCGACGTCAGCAAGATCGACACGTCGCTCGAGGTCCTGGGCCAGAAGCTCGCCTTCCCGATCATGATTGCGCCGGCGAGCAAGAACCGCGTCGTCCCGCAAGGCGACAAGGTCGCCGCGATCGGCGCCCACGACGCCAAGGCCATCTACGGGATCGTCGGCAACGCACACGCCTTCATCGAGGATCTCACCAAGGAGAATCAGGCGCCGCTGTGGATGGCCAGCACGCTCGGCGACGCGAATAAGGCAGACGCGCAGAGCTGGGCGCGGCGCAACGAAGAAGCGGGCGCCACCTGGTTGAGCGTGACCGTCGACCATCCGTACACGCCGAACCGCGACGTCAACATCCGGAACGGGTTTCCTGGTTACGAAGCCGGCGTGCTGAGGCCATCGACGCCAAGCGTGACCTGGCAGTATCTCGAATGGCTGCGCAGCGGCTCGAAGCTGCCGCTGATCGTCAAAGGGATCCTCAACGGCGAGGACGCCGAGGCCGCGGTGAAGTACGGCGCTCAGGGCATCATCGTCTCCAACCACGGCGGACGCGCGTACGACGGCGCCGTGCCGACACTGGTGGCGCTGCCGGAATGCGTGGACGCGGTCGGCGGCAAGATTCCCGTCTTCATCGACGGCGGCATCCGCCGCGGGACCGACGTGCTCAAGGCCCTGGCCCTCGGCGCCAAGGGCGTCTTCATCGGCCGGCCGCACTGCTGGGCCCTGATGGCGTTCGGCGCGGTCGGCGTGCAGCGCGTCACCGAACTGCTGCACGCGGAGCTCACCGTCGCGATGGGGCTGGTTGGTGCGCCCAACCTGGCGGCAATCAAGCGCAGCATGGTCCGGCTACCCTGGGAGTAAGCCGAGAGAGGACGCCGACCATCAGCGGTCACGCACATCCCATCGGTCCGACGCTCGAAAGCCTTGCCGCCGGCCTGGCGGCAAGGCACACCACCAGCCGCGCATTGGTCGAAGACTGTCTCGCACGGATCGACGATGCGGCCGGGCATGGCGGCGTCGCGTTCCTGCAGGTCGATCGCGACGGCGCCAGACGTGCCGCCGACGCGATGGACGTCCTGCGAGCCGCCAACGCCGCGCCGTCGCACTTCGCCGGCATCCCGATTTCGATCAAGGACCTGTTCGACGTGCAGGGACAGATCACGCGCGCCGGTTCGAAGGTCCTCGACCCGGCGCCGGCCCCGGCCGATGCGCCAGCGGTGGAACGCCTGCGTCGTGCCGGCTTCGTCCTGATCGGCCGCACGAACATGAGCGAGTTCGCGTTTTCGGGGCTGGGCCTCAACCCGCATTTCGGTACGCCGCTGTCTCCCTGGAATCGGGACGAGGCGCGGATCGCCGGCGGCTCGACGTCGGGCGGCGCCGTGTCGGTGTCCGATCTGATGGCGCATGCCGCTCTGGGTACCGACACCGGCGGGTCGTGCCGCATCCCGGCGGCGTTCTGCGGGCTGGTCGGCTTCAAACCGACCGCCGATCGCATTCCACGCGACGGCGCGGTGCCGCTGTCGACGACCCTCGACTCGATCGGCTCGATCGCCCGCTCGGTGAATTGCTGCGAGGCGCTCGACGCGATCCTCAGTGGGCACTCGCCTGCTGCGGCCGGCGTGCGTCAGGTCGCCGGGCTGCGCCTGGCGGCGCCGCAGAATTACGTCCTGGACGGCATCGACGGGACGGTCGAGGCGGGGTTCAATGCCGCGATCGCGTCGTGCGAAGCCGCCGGCATGACGATCGATCGCATCACGATTCCGGAGCTCGACACGATTCCCGCGATCAACGCCAAGGGCGGATTCGCCGCGGCCGAGAGTTACGCCTGGCACCGTCCGCTGCTCGAGACCCGGGCGGAGCTCTACGATCCACGAGTGATCGTGCGGGTTCGAAGAGGCGCCGAGCAGGGCGCGGCCGATTTCATCGATCTGCTGCACGCCCGGGCTGCGCTGATCGAAGGCGTCGCCGCGCGAATCGCGGACTACGATGCGATGGTGCTGCCGACGGTGCCGACGATCCCGCCGCGGCTGGACGCGTTCGCCGCCGACGCCGACTATGGCCGGCTGAACCTGCTGGCGCTGCGCAATCCGACGGTGGTGAACATGATCGACGGCTGCGCGATCTCGCTGCCGGTCCATGAGCCCGGCAGCGCTCCGGTCGGCTTGATGCTGGCCGCACGGCGCGGCGAGGACGCGCGGCTGTTCCAGATCGCGCGAGCCGTCGAACACCTGGTGTCGCGCGCCAGGATGGATTGAAGGGAGAAGCCATGAGCCGCGTTGCTCGTCGCGATTTTCTGAAAACGGTTCCGGCCGCGGCCGGTGTCTATCTCGCAGGTGGCGCGGTTATCGACGCGGAGGCGCAGACCAAGGCGCCCCGGCCCGCCGACGTGCGCCTGTCCGGAACAGCCTACCAGCCCGTTCCGGACTATCCCGATCCGGCCGAAGCCGTATTTCGAGGTCAAGCTCACGGACACGTTCTGGAAGCCGAAGGTCGCGACCAACGCCGAGGTCACGATTCCGTTCGAGATGCAGAAGGCCGGCGAGACCGGGCGAGGGCTCAGCCGCAACGTCCTCGAAGCGGCGATGCTGTCGCTGAAGACGCATCCGGATCCGCAGCTGCAGGCGCAGGTGGAAGCTCGCGTTCGGCAGCTCACCGAGGCGCAAACCGGCGGCAACAGCAACAGCGGGTTCGAGGCCGCCGCGACCTACTACCACACCACCGGGAAGCGTGACCTGCTGGACCGCGCCATCGCAACGGCCGATGCGCTGTACCGCGATTTCATGGCGAACAATCCGCCGTTTTCCGGCGGCGAGCGGGACGCGATCAACTGCGTGCAGCTGTATCGGGCCACGCACGACAAGAAGCATCTCGATCTGGCCAAGCACTACCTCGACATCCGCGGCCTCGAGAACTCGGTGAACCGGAGCCGGCACAACCAGTCGTACAAGCCGGTGCTCGAGCAGAGCGAAGCGGTCGGGCATGCCGTGAACTGCGTCACGCTGATGGTGTCGCTTGCCGACGTCGGGGTGCTGACCGGCATCAAGGAGTACTTCAACGCCGCCCAGCGCATGTGGCTGGACGTCGCGGAAAAAAAGACCTACATCACCGGCGGCGTCGGCACCACCGGCAACGAAGGGTTCGGCGAGCCGTATTCGCTGCCGAATATCTCCGCCTATTCCGAAACCTGTGCGGTGCTGATGTTCATCACCCTGAACCACAGGATGTTCATGGCGACGGCGGATGCCAAGTACATCGACGTGATGGAACGCGGCATGTACAACAACGCCATCGACGGCGTCTCCTCGTCCGGGAACCGGTTCTTCTACGTCAACCGCCTGGCCAGCGCCGGCGATGGACGCGACACCCGCTGGGAGCGGGCGTCACTCGAATGCTGTCCGCCGAATCTCGTCCGGTTCCTGGCGTCGATGCCCGGCCTGATCTACGCGCAGGACAAAGACGATGCGATCTTCGTCAACCTCTACGTGTCGAGCGAGGCGTCCTTCAAGGTGGCGGCGAAAGACCTTGCGCTCGCGGTCGAGAGCGAGATGCCGTGGGGAGGAAAATCGCGGATCAAGGTCTCGGCCAGCGCTCCGGTAAAGGGCACCGTCAAGCTGCGCATTCCCGGCTGGGCCCGGAACCGGCCCCTTCCCGGCGCCCTGTACTCGTACGCAGACAAGGTCGACAGACAGCCTGCCATCTCGGTCAACGGCAAGAGCGTGAGTGCCGTGCCGGACGCGAACGGATACGTGTCGCTCGCTCGAGAGTGGAGCAACGGGGATCTGGTGGAGATCGAATTCCCGATCGAAGTCCGGCGGGTGACGGCCGACCAGAAGGTCGTCCAGGACCGGCGGCGGCTGGCCGTTGAACGCGGGCCGATCGTCTACTGTGCCGAGTGGCCCGATGTGGAAGGCGGACGCGTCCTCGACCTGCTGCTCGACGCCAACGCCGAGCTGAAGCCATCGGTCGCCAGGGATTTCCCTGGCGTCACCGCGATCCAGACGCAGGCGCGGCGAATCACCAACCCGTCGCTTCCCGCCACGCCGGTCACGCTCATCCCCTATTACCTCTGGGCCAACCGCGGCAAAGGGGAAATGAGCGTCTGGTTGTCCACCGCCGGGTATGCGATGGGCGACACCGGCCCTGCCGGCGGGTTCATCTTCTACGAGAACCCGAACTATGCCGCGGATGGGTGGCGGTACCTCGAAGCGGCGCCCTTCGATCAGAGCGAGGGTGCGGTGTGGGGCTGCTTCCGGCGCGCCATCGCCGGCGCCCGCGGCACGGACGTCGGCACCGGCAGGCAGAACACGCTCGACATGCTCGCCGCCTGCACCGAGCCGGTGACGGCGGCGCAGCTCTGCGCCAACCTCAGTATCAACGGCGTTGGTGGCTGGTTCCTGCCGTCGCGGGACGAACTGGTCCTGATGTATCGCAACCTGAAGGCCGCCGGGATCGGCGAGTTCCGCGACGCCGGCGTCGTCGACAACTTCACCTACTGGGCGTCATCGCAGCAGACCGCGGACATGGCGGCGCATGTCGATTTCGCCGACCTCGGCCGGCTGCATGGCGACGACAAGGACTTCCCCAGGCGGGTGCGCGCCATCCGATCGATCTGAAGCGCGAGCCGTCCCGCCCGATCGCGACGTTCGACGTCAGTCTTTCGGGTTGGTGGCGAAGACCGTCAGCTCGATCATGAACCCGCGGTCGTCCATTTCGAGCGCCGCCTGAACGGCATGGGCAATGTCGTTGCCTCGCAGTTTCGTCGGGTTGTCCTTGTCCTGCGGGAGTCCGGCGGTCGCGTAGAAGTCGGTGAGGACCTCGCTCGGATTGACGAGGATCACGCGAATGTTGTGCTGCCGCAGCTCCGCACGCCAGCACTCCGTCATCCCGCGCAGCGCAAACTTGCTGCCGTAGTAGGCGGTGCCCTTCGCGGCGCCGCGAACCGCCGCCGTTGAACCGATGTTGACGATGTTGCCGCTTTTGCGCTCGATGAAATGCTTCGCGGCCTCTCGCGCCATCAGCATCGCGCCCCTGACATTGGTCGCGAATACCTGTTCGAAGCTGGCGAGGTCCATCTCGACCAGCGGCTTGATCACGCCGAAGCCGGCGTTGTTCACCAGGATGTCGAGGTGATCGAACGTCTGGAACAGTTCTGTGTACGTCCGAAGGACGTCCGCCTCCTTTGCCACATCAGCGTGGATCGGAAGAGCGCCCGCCGCCTTGCCGGCGGCGGTGAGGCGCTGTTGGTCGCGGCCCGTGATTGCGACCTTCGCGCCGGCCTCGATCAATCCTTTCGCGATGGCGAGGCCGATGCCATTCGATCCTCCTGTGACTAACGCGGTCGCGCCCTTCAGATTCATTGTTCAGCCCTCAGATGATTGTGCGTCGCGAGTGTATTCTCGCATTGAAGTTCGGGACGTCTAGAGGACAGGGACGGCGGTCAAGACCGTCCCCTGCCAGACTTCGGTCTGAAGAAGGTCCCCTATCAGAGGAGAGAGCGTGCCAGAGCCGACACTCGCACAATTCGAGGATCAGAATTACCTCTCGCTGGAAACGTTCAAGAAGAACGGCCAGGGCGTGAAGACGCCGGTGTGGTTCGTGCTGCACGCGAACGCATTCTACGTCTATACGAAAGCCGACTCGTGGAAGGTCAAGCGCATTCGCAACAACTCCCGGGTGCGCGTGGCGGTCTGCAATGCGCGCGGCGTCATCAGGGGCCCGTGGCTCGAGGCGACGGCGTCGCTCGTCGAAGGCGATGAGCGGCGCGCCGCGGACGCACTGCTCGATCGAAAGTATTTTTTGAAGAGGATCTTCAACGTGCTTTCGAGGCTCAACTGGCACAAGCGGACGATGATCAAAATCGCGGCCGCGTGATCATGAGCGGCGCCGATGGCAGCCGAGGGTCCCGGCTGCTCCGTCCTATCGGCGTGGATCGCCTTGCGCGGCCTCTTTCTCGGCGTAGCGAGCGCCCCTGAGGATGCCCGGCATGCCGTAGTTGCCTTCATGGCAGGCATACTCGAACAGCGGCCCCTTGGTGGCGATCATCGGAATTTCCGCGCTCCATGGCCTGGTCCACGTGGCGGGATCGTCAACCGTAAACTGGTAGAGGATCCGGTCGGCGCTGACGCGCGTGAAGCGTTCGACGACATGCAGCGCCGCACTCGATCCCTGGAACGCGGTCCTGTGGGTGAAATTCGTCGTGTCGACGACGAGCGTGTCGCCCTCCCAGCGGCCGCGCGAGTCGCCGGCCCAGAGTCGGATGTTTTCCGACAGGTGCGGCCGCCCGTCGGTCGGGATCACACGCGGCGCGGTGGACAGTTCCCTTACCACCAGGACATGGCCCGGCGTCTGGGTGATTTGCAGCACGTCGTTGTAGGGCGGCGGCAACATCGGTGGACCTTCGTGCGTCCAGATGATGCAGCGCTCCTGCAGCGGACGGTTCTCGTAGCTGTCGAAGCCTGCGGCGGCCCTTCGTGCAGCGGCGCGCTCAACCGCGTTCGGCGTTGGCGTCGGAATCTTCCCGTCCGGTGGATCGTAGATGAGCGACGTCCGGTTGCTCGACAGCGGCTCGAGGCCAGGGGTCGCGAGCCAGAGCGCGTTGTCGTAGTGCGTCGGATCGTTCTGCACGATGCGTTTACGCCGCTCCTCGTCGCTGAGGCCGAAGATGCCGGCAGCGAGCGGATCGACCTCGTCCTGGGTCAGAAGCGCCGACAGCTCCGCCGCTTCCTGCTCCGTCAGAAACTCCTGGCCGGCGTATCGCGCGGGCCGCGCGAGCGGTGTGAACGTGTGCGTCGTCCAGATGCCCTGAAGATCCGGGTGGCCGTCAGGAGTGCGAGGCGTCGTCCACGTGTTGGCCGCAGGCTTCGCCCCCTCGACTCGCCCGGACCGAGAGCGCGCGGGCTCGCTCGGGACAGGCGACTGGGCACTCGGGGATACCGCCGCCGCCACGATCACACCGACGAGAACGAGCATGCGTCTCATGTGATGGTTCTCCCGGCCCGGCTGCTCAACCGCGACCGCGACGACCGACTGACGTGCCGGACTCCGACTGCGACCGACCGACTGAGGCCGCTACTCCTGCCGGCACGAAAAGCTGGCGGCCTCGTCGATGCTGCCGCTGCCTTTGTAGACCGCCACCTGCGGGTACGGGCAGAGCGGGCGCGTGCGATCGACTCGTCCGCCGGTCGCGTGCGATGCCTGGATCTGGTCCGGGGCTTTCCCCGCCTCGACCCATTGCTCGAGGGCGGCGAGCATGTCGAACGTGTTCGGGCCCGCGCCGCCGCCACAATGCCCCATCCCCGGAGCGAGAAAGAGCCTGTATGACCCCCTCACCCTGTCTGCGCCGCCGCTCGCCTCGACGGCGCGCGCATAGTACTGCGCACTGTTGCCGGGAGAAATCTGCGGATCGCTCCAGCCGTGGTACTGAATCAGCTTGCCGCCGCGATCGATGAACGGCTTCAGATTCGGCTCGAGCGCATTGAGCGGTGTTGCCGTCCACCATTTCGGCGCGCGCGATGTCGGCGTCGGCGTTGAACTGGCGCACCGTCCAGTCGGGCTTGGCGAAGACAATGAACCGGAATTGATCGAGCCCGGTGGCTCTCGCCGATGCCGTCCAACCCGTGTCAGTCCAACCCAGCTCACTGCCCGGCAGAAGGCCGGCGATCTCGCGTCCCGTGTTGTGATTCTTCACCGCCGAATAAATCAGCTGCGCTGTCTCCACCTGCGGCGCGCTCAGGCAGTCCGAGTCGCCAGCGCTCTTGCACAACAGCGTTGCGGGATTGAATGTGCACCGCGCCGGGTTTTCGAGCAGGCCGTCCTTTACGCCGTCAAGCGCGTCGCAGGCCTCGACCACCGCGCGATGCAGCAACTGGCGCTGCGGCTGCAGGAGGCGAGCCGCCTGGTTGTCCTCGAGCCTCTGTGCGAGGCGGACGGCCTGGGCGGCGCGTCCGGTCCAGTCGAGGCCAGGCGCGCCGGCGATGATGCCGTCGAAGTCCGCCGGGAAGCGCTGCGCTTCGGCCATCGCCTGCCGGCCGCCGGCGGAACAGCCGTTCCAGTAGGAGAACTTCGGCGCGGCGCCGAAATGCGCGGCCACGATCGTCTTCGAGGCGACGGTCATCTCGTGAACCGCCCGCCAGCCGAAATCGATCAGCTTTTCGGGATGTCCCAATGCGAAGCTGGCGGTGTTGCCGACGTGGCCGGTGTCGGTGGACGCCGCGGCGTAGCCGCGCGCGAGCGCGCGTCCCATGGCGGGGTACGCGATCGCACCGCTGAACGCGCCGTTCCCCACCGCCTGGAATTTGCCGTTCCATCCCGAGGCGGGCAGCCACACTTCGATCTTGATGTCGGAGTCGCTCGTCGGCTTCAACGTGGCGGCGACGCGGCAGAAGGCGGGCAGCGCGGTGAAGTCTCCCGCTTCACTCTGCGCGTCAGGCGTGAACGCTCCCGCTTGAACTGATGCGGCGACCGTGATCGTCGCGTGGGGCAGCGCCGTTTTCGCCAGGTCGCTGCACGAGCCAGCGTCGGCCACCGCCGGAGCCGGACTGGCCAGCCACGCCAACGCGAGCGCCAGAAAACCACCCGCAAGCATTCTCATGACGGCTCTCACCGATGAATGCGATGCCGGCGGCAGCTGAAGAGCCGGGCCGACGTCGCGCCGGCGTTGAGTGTCTCACAAAGCGCACATCCGCGGCGGCCATTTCACTCAGCTGCACGACAGGCGATCGATCGCCCTTCGCCGCGTCTCGTTAGAAGGAGACGATAAGTTTCGTTCGAAAGAAACGATAAGCGGGAGGCTTGACCATCGCGCGACATCGGCACGCCACTTGCCCCGATCGATACCAGTCTGATGTAAAGGAGTCGTACCGATGATGAAGCCTTCTTCGTTGCTCCCGCTGGTAATTGTGGTGATTGGCGCGGCAATTCTCGTGAGCGCATGCGGCAGCGATTCGCCCAGTCCGACCGCGCCTGGGCCGTCCACTGCAGCGGACGTCACTGTCACCATTCAAGCTAACAATGCCAGCAACTCGTACGCGCCTAATCCGGTCAGCATGCGTGTCGGCCAGACAATCGCCTGGCGTAACGCCGATTCAATCACGCACACCGCAACGCAGGACAACGGTGGATTCAACACGGGATCGGTCTCGGCCGGCGCGACCAGTGCGGCGACCATGATGAGCACGGCCGGCACGTTTACCTACCACTGCACGATTCACCCGGGCATGGTGGGAACGGTAACCGTCCAGTAAATCCATCGCCATCGACCAATCGACCGCCGACGTCCGCGTTCAGCACGGCGTTCACCGGCTTGCGCTCCTTTTGCTCGCCGCTGCCGGTCGCTCGCGTTCTGCGTGCTCCGGCTCAAACCGGAGAATGTCGCCAGGCTGGCACGAGATCGCCTCGCAGATCGCGTCGAGCGTCGAGAAGCGGATCGCGCGCGCCTTGCCGGTCTTGAGGATCGAGAGGTTGGCCAGCGTCATGCCGATCCGATCCGCGAGCTCGGTGAGCGTCATCCGTCGATCGTGAAGCAGGTCGTCGAGCTTGACGGCAATCGCCACGTCACACCGTCCCTTCGAGGTCTTCGCGCATCAGCGTGCCTTCCGCGAATACGCGGGCCAGCAGGAACGTAAGGAGTACGGCGAGCCAGCCGCTAATCGAAAAGCCGGCATCGAGATTGAGCGGATGCGCCGGAGTCGAAACGGCCTTGGCGATCGCGCCGATGACGAGGCTGAGAAGCTGCAGCGCGAGCAGCACCCAGGCAATCGCCTGCAATCGTGACGCGTTCGCGGCGACAAATGGGTCGCCCCCGCGAACCGTCTCAACGATCGCGAGCAGCCGTTTGAGGACGGCGTAGTTCAGCGGGATCGCGGCCAGGCCGAGCAGCGCGATTGTCTGCAAGCCCATGATCAGCCGGTCTGCCTCGGGCGAAGGAGAAAGATCGAGCGCGCTCATGATCCATCGCCGCGTCGGCATCGCAACCAACAGAGTAAAGATCGCCGCGCCGGACAACCAGTTCACGACGATGAGGACCCGCAGCATGACGTACGCGATCGGCAGCGCGGCCGATGATGAGGCTGGCCTTGGCATGGATTCACCACCTTGAGTTATCGAATATCAATAACTTATTTATCGATTGCCGTCAAGTTCTGTATCGGAAGTCGATAAATAATCCATGGCCCGCGATTGGTCAACTCTCTCAGCGGTATGAGGATGTCGTTCGGCGGGTGCAGATCCCAGAGGTGATCGGAACGGGACGAGCTGTGGGTTACCTGGCCGCCACCTTCAGATTGGAAAAGTAGCCCTCGGTGCCAGGTCCGACCCACAATGCCACTCCTCCTTCTCGCGGCTCGAGCTTCAGATCGTCGACGATGAGGGAGGGCTGCGCGGCTCCGTGGACGTAGAGCCGCGCTTTGCGCCCTTCCACCTCGATCTTGTACCTGGTCCAGACTCCGGGCTCGAGATCCACATACGACTCGTATTTTTCCGGAGCTTCCTGCCGCGATCGGGCGAAGTCGAAATTCGGGTGCGAACTGTACTGGGTGGAGTGATTCCGCCTGACTTGATCGTCGGCCCGGCCGTTGGTGGGCCTGAGGTAGATGTACTCGTAGCTGCCGTCGCCCTGGATCCGGAACGCGATGCCGATGAACCCACGCGCGCCACCGGCTGCACCGGCGGCCGGCTGGCCGGCCACATCCACTTCGATCGTGCCGTCGCGAAACACCATGTCTTTGACCACGGCATACGAAGAGGCGTTCGGGGACTCCGGCTTGGCGATCACCTGGATCGCACTCCGGCCTTTGAACATGGTTTGCGCGATCGACACGTTCGTGCCTGCCAGCCGATCGGCGCTTTGAGCCGCGAGCGGGACGGCGAGCAGCGCCAAGAGAGACGCGCGGGCGACGATCTTCGCTGACGGCAACGGCATGATCATTTCCGCAGGAAAGCCCCCGCGCTGTCGCGCGGGGGCATCTTCATTTCGAAATCACCACGGATCGGTGCGCTTGGTATAAGCGCGGCCTTTGTCCGCCGCCGGCGTGTCGCCGCCGGTGCAGATCATCGCGCCGTCCTTGATCTGGTCGATGACAGTATTCTCGTTGCAGGCGTTGAGGAACTTGACCCCCGCCGCCTTGGTGGCATTGAGAACGCGCTGCCGCACCGCGGCCATCTGTGGTGATGTTTCGCCGCCGCCCTGATAGGTACCGGGGCGCCCCATGAGGAAGAAGCCATGGTCGCCCGGACCCCATTCCGCGAAGGCGATCCCAGGCACGCGGACGGAGGTTTCGACGTTGGCATCAGCCCGCGGGTTCTCGATCTTCAGGCCGAACAGGAATTCGCCATCGGGGTTCATCGGCCAGGGATCGGCGATGCGCATGTATTCCTGGGGAGTCACACCCCAGATGCCCGACGCGTAGCCTTGTGAGCCGTTGCCGCGGGTGCCCTGCGCCAGGCCCTCGACGCGCGGCGCGAACGGATAGCGCGCAGCTTCGATCATCAGGCGCGCGGCTTCCGGGCTTTCGGCGTTGCACAGCAGGATCCCGTGCACGCCGGTGGCCAGAGTCTGCTGGATCATCCAGGCGTTGGCGCGCAGCGCGTCGGTGGTGCCGGAAATGGGCAAGGTGACAATCACCGCCGGCGTCTTGTGACCGGTGCGCGTCGGACCGGCGTCCACCAGGCCGCGCATGAATTCGCGCAGTTCCTTGAAGTCGAGCGGGCCATGCTCCATTTCATAGGTGATGTAGTCGGCTTTGGTCGCCGCCATCTCCTTGCCCTTCTCGTAGCCGCCGCCGCTGATCTGCGCGTAGTAGACGGGCTGGTCCTTGAGCCACATGTCGATGACGCGGTTGACATGCTTGCCGGTGCGGGTGGTCTGCTTCGGCATCTCCGGCAACATCGCGTTGACGGGCGGCACCGTTTGCTGGCCGCTGGCCGACATCGCCGTGGTCAGCCCCGCGGCAGCCAGGCCGGCCAGCACAAGGGTTTTCGTCTTCATGCAATCCTCCCGGTGATCTTCGGTTTGGTTTGTTGACGACGGTGGCGTCTTTCTGGTGGGCACAGGTTGCTACAAAAACCGGGTGATGAAAAGCCCGTAATTTCGGTGCGAGTGGCCACGCGCGTACACAGACATCTAGCTTGCCGGCGGGCGGGGTCGCGTTCTCGGCGGCGGCACCAGCGTTCCCCGATCGGCATTGCGCCGCGCCACGTGGCCAGTGCCCCAGCGCCACAGCGCGCCGAAGACCGGGCCGAGGGTAAGGCCGTAGGCCGTCACACGATATTGCACGCCGAGCCTGGTAGGCGTGAGCGCTTGCCGGTCCACCAGGCCATCCGCCTGCATCTGGCGCAGTTGTTCGCGCAGCACCTTGGCCGACACGTCCGGCATCGCGCGCCGAAGCTCTCCGAAACCGTGAGGACGCGACGCCAGCCGCTGGAAAATCATCGGCTTCCATCGTCCTCCGATCACCGCGATCGCCGTGTAGAGCGGGCACGCGGCCCGTTCGCGGTGAGCGTCTCCCCTCCCGGCCGCGCCGTCGCCTCGAGGGAACTTCGAAGTGCCCTCTTGTTGCCCGGCGGAACCCTTCGCTACAGTGCGACTCATGTCCATGATGAGGCTTTACCGTGTGATCATGCCGGTGGGCGATCTCGAGCCCGCGGTGCAGTTCTATTCAGCCCTTCTCGATCAGCCGGGCGTGCGCGTCTCGGGGGGGCGTCACTACTTCTCGTGCGGCGACGTAACCCTTGCGCTGTACAGCCCGAAAGGCGATGGCGACAAGCGCGATCCCCATCCCAACTTCGATCACGTGTACTTCGCCGTCGAGGATCTCGACCAGGTCCATCGCCGGGCGGAGCAATTGGGCGGGCTGTCGACCGGGCGCGGCGACGGCCAGCTGCCGATGGGACAGATCGCCACCCGGCCGTGGGGCGAACGGTCCTTCTATACGCAGGACCCGTTCGGCAACCCGCTCTGCTTCGTCGACTCGAGCACGTTGTTCACCGGGAAGCCACGGTGACGTTCGCGCCGGAGCGGCGTCGGTCGCGGCGCTGCGACGCCTATTTCGCGTCGGGTAGATACATCGACATGACGACGACAGGACTCTGGACGTCCACGAACTGATGCGCCACGCCGGAGGGCACGATCAGGAAGTCGCCCTTGCCGAACTTCTGGGCCGTGCCGCCTTCGATCGACTTGCCCGAGAGGTTGGTGCCGTTTCGCGTTTCACCGACGAGCTTGCCGCCGGTCAGCATCGTCGCCGAGCCATCGACGACGTAGAACAACTCGGCCTGCGCCTCGTGAGTTGAAGCACCCTGAGGCTGCGGCAGCCGGCGCTCGACGTTGACGTTGTAAGGCGCCAGCGAAAACACGCGGACGCTGCTGGCGGGACGATCGGCGGGAAGCTTCGCCAGTGCCTCGGCGAGCGCCGCGGCCGAGAAGTGGCTCGCTTTCATTCGATCGGTTGGGGCGGGCTGGGAGCCTGCCGGCGGTTGCGCCGCCACCATGTTCGAGAGCGTGAACAGCACGGCGACCGCAGCGAACATTCTCATCGTAGCCTCCTCATCGAACGAAGCCGAAGACCGATACGGGATGACCTGACGCCGGGCCGCTATGTTACGCGTCGAGCCTGGATCGGAGCGGTCCGCCAGCGCATATACGCGACGAAGGTAGCCATCGCCAGCAGCACGAACGTGGTGACGGCCGAGCTGATTTCACCGCGCATCAGGTGAAACACGGTGGCGGAAATCATCACGATCATGATGCCGGCGGCCGCACTCGGAACGAGCCACGTCTGACTGCGCGTGAGCGCCGGGAGCGTCAATCCGACCGCCGCCAGCACCTCGGCGACGCCGAGAAAGAGCTGAAACCAGCGCGGCAGCGTGGCGTTCATCTGCTCGGCAATCGCCGCCGGCGGGAAGAGGAACAGGACGCCATGCGCGAAGAACGCCAGCGCGAGCAGCGCCTGCAGCACCCAGAGCAGGATATTCATGCATTCTCTCCGTCAGAACGTTTACGTCAGGCGCTATTGCCGTTCGCGCTCCCAGCGATTTGCCGTCCGCCAGTCGGCGACGATGATAGCCGCAAACCCAATCCAGCCGATCGCGCGGAGCGTGCCAATTCGAATCGATCGCGGCAGCACGAATTCCAGGCACACGAGAACGACGCCGAGGATGAACAGGTGACGTGCAGTGAGCGCGTTCGCGTCGTACCAGATTGATCGGTTGCGCAGGGTCGACGGAATGCGCAACCCGAAGAATCGGTTCGGTGGAACCCATCGGAACATCAGCGGCAGCGAAAACAGGATGAGCACCGGGCCAATCGCTTCCATCGCCCGATTTTACGCCTGCCGGGTAACGGACCTGGAAAGGACTATAGTCCGTGTGCAGTGGGCGCCGAGGGGTCGCGGCACACAGGGCCAGCCGCACGATGAGCGAGGAGGATGCGATGGTGAATCGGATCAGACGCAAGATGCTGGCGGCGGGCGCGGCGGCGACGGCGATGGCCGCGACGCCGCGCGTGTTTGCCGAGCAGGCCGGGCAGGGAGGAGCGGCCATGTCCTTCTACGAGAAAGGGCCGGTTCGCATCCACTATGAGGAGACCGGCTCCGGCTTCCCGTTGCTGCTCATCGCCGGCGGCGGATTGAACTCGACGATCGCCGGCCTGCACCGCGGCGATCCGTTCAACCCGATCGAGGAGTTCAAGGGAGAGTACCGCTGCATCGCGGCGGACCTGCGCAACGCCAACGGCGGCCAGTCCTCCGGCCCGCTCGAGATCGATCGGCCGTGGGACGCCTACACCGATGACCAGCTCGGCTGATGGATCACCTGCGCATCGACAAGTTCATGGTGATGGGCTTCTGCATCGGCGGCCCGTTCATCTGGAACCTCCTGAAGCGCGCGCCGAATCGCATCGTCGCGGCCGTGCTGGCGCAGCCCAGCGGCTCCCGCCCGGAGATGCGCGACCTGTTCTACGAGAACAACATGCAAGGGCTGGGGTCCGGCGCTGAACGCCCGCCGGCCCGAGATCACGATGGAGATGGTCGACAAGTTTCTGACCAGGATGTACCGCACCAACCCCGACTTCGTCTTCACCGTGACGCGCGATTTCGTGCGCAGTTGCCAGACGCCCGTGCTGATCCTGCCGGACGATATCCCGGCGCATCCGTACGCCGTCGCCATGGAGGCGGCGATGCTCGCGCCGAAGGCCGAGGTGAGCATGTTCCCGTGGAAGGAGCCCAAGGAGCGGATTCCCCTGGCGGTGCGCCAGATCCGTTCCTTCCTGCGGGCGCATCGGCCGGCGTCGTCGTAGACGGCGGTGTTCAGCGGAGCACTTCACTGGATAATCGCGCCACCGTTATTGCTGTTCGAAGACCTCGAATGCTCCCCGCCGGAGGCCTCATGTCCGATCGCCGCGAGTTCCTGAAGTTCCTGGCCGCCAGCCCGCTGTTGCTGGCGTTCCGACCTTGCTCGAGGCGTTCACCCAGGCGCCCACCGCGCAAGCGGCCGCCGCGACGCTGGCGAGCGCGGCCGACGCGCTCGACGTGTTCGACTTCGAAGCGATGGCGCGCAAGGTGCTGCCGCCGGCTCACTGGGGCTATATGGCCACCGGCGTCGACGGCGAGGAGACGCTGCGCGCCAATCCGCGAGGCTTCGACCGGTATCAGCTGCGCGTGCGCCGGTTCGTGGACGTGAGCCGCATCGACATGGGGATGGAGCTCTTCGGGCAGAAGTTCGCCTCGCCGATCATGATGTGCCCGGTCGGCAGCCAGCGAGCGTTCCATGCCGAGGGCGAGCTGGCGGTGGCACGCGCCGCGCAGGCACGCGGGCAGCTGCAGATTCTCTCCACGCAGTCGTCGACGCCGATTGAGGACGTCGCCAAGGCGCGGGGCGGCAGCGGCCTCTGGTACCAGCTGTACACCACGAACAACTTGGACGTGACGACGAAATTGCTGAAGCGTGCCGAGGCGGCAGGATGCCCGGTCGTCGCGGTGACCGTCGACCTGCCGGGCGGGCCGCAATACCGAGACCGACCTGCGCATGGCACGGGTCGATACGCGCCATGCGGCAGCTGCCACGGCGGCGCAGGGCCCGGCGCCGACGGCCGCACGGTCGGCGTCAAGCCGATGTTCGAGGGCCTCGACATGAACGGCGTGACGCTCACCTCGGCGACGCTGACCTGGGACTTCGTCAAGCGGCTGAAGGACGTCACCAGGATGAAGGTGGTGATCAAGGGGCTCGAGACGCGCCGAAGATGCGGAGCTCGCGGTGAACAGCGGCGCCGACGGCATCATCGTGTCGAACCACGGCGGCCGCGCCACCGAGACCGGCCGTCCGACCATCGACGCGCTGCCCGAAGTGGTGCAGGGCGCGGCCGGCCGCGTCCCGGTGCTGCTCGACGGCGGCGTGCGTCGCGGCACCGACGTCTTCAAGGCGCTGGCGCTCGGCGCCACGGCCGTCGGCATCGGCCGGCCGTACATCTGGGGCCTGTCGTCGTTCGGTCAGGACGGCGTCGAGCGCGTGCTGCAGATTCTCGACACCGAGCTGCGGCTGGCGATGGTCGGTTGCGGCACGCTGGCCGTGAAGGACATCACCGCGAAGTCGCTGATCGACACCCGCCTCAAGATGTGATCGCAGGGCTTGAAGCGCATGTGATTGCAGCTAGCGAAGAACGGAGACCGTGGCGGATCGGCGGCCGAATGCGACGGCCTCCCGGCAGTCCCGCATGTACAGGTCGATCCGGCGCCCCCGGATGCTCGAGCCGGTGTCGCCCACCGTGTAGACGCGGTTATAGCGTTTGTCGAGTCCACAGAGCCTGATCCTCGATCCCATCAGCAGGACAGTCGGATCGGCCGCTATAGTTTCTCGTTCGGGGTCGTGCCGGTTCCATGATCTTGCCGGTGCAGTCGGCAGTTACCGTGAACACCAGCTCACGCGCGGCCGGTGTCGCAGGGGCGGGTGGAGCCGGACGACACGCTTCGCGCACCGTCGGCGACCAGCGACACCAGTGCGACCACTACGCACCAGAACGCGGAGCGTGGATCGCTCGATCGCCAACCGACGCTGATCCTCCGCCACGATTCTGCCGACCGCATGCCATTCCAAGGGTCGCCGTTTCATCCGCTCGAATCAAGCTGAACGGCTGCACGCAGGTTCACGAGCACAGCTGGAACGGATTGACCGGACGAGATCCAAGGGACGAGAATCGCTCATCGTGAATGACGAAGCGACTGCACAGGAACCGCCTCTGGATCGTCAGCTGTCCGCGCCCGATCTGAAGACGCTGCTCGAGAGCGGCGCCGCCATCGAGCGCGTCGACGTGCGGACCGAGGACGAGTGCGCGGTGGCCGCGATCGACGGTTTCCGCTTGCTCGATCAGGCGTATCACGACGCGCTGCTGCTCCTCGATCGGATGCGCCGATCGTCTTCCAGTGCCACCACGGCATCCGCAGCCAGCACGCCGCCGATTATTCCGGAGCCGGGTTCCGGAATCTCTACAACCTCCAGGGCGGCATCGACGCCTGGTCGGTGCTCGTCGATCCGTCCGTACCGCGCTACTGAGCGCGCGGTCAGGGCACGTCGCGATGGACGACATTCCTCTGCTCATCGACTTCGCCGCGCCGTCGTCCATCTCCGTGAACGCGACCGGATCCTCGACGCTGCGGATTGTCGGAAACGGGCCGCCGGGCACGTTCGTGGACTTCCCGAGCGGCCTCAGGGTGTCGCTGCCGACCGATCAGATCGTCTTCGCCGATGACACTGGCGGTTACGCGCGCGTGGGTTCGGCGGGATGCATTCGTCGGCTCGGAAGCGGGACACCTGATGTTCGTGAGGGTTCGCGAGCTGCTCCCAGAGGATCAGCTCTCCGCCCGATCGCAGTCACACGATGCGGCTCGATGCAAACTGGGTGGCGGTCGTCGGAAGACGGCCGCCCTGTCTGGCTTGGTGATCACGATCGCTGATACCGTTGAGGAGTGATGGCGTAATGAGGGGGCGCTTACTGTCCGGCCGCTGACGACGATTCTGACGGGCCGCGAAACACGCGCATAGCGCCGCACCGCGGGCACGCGATCGGTGTGAAGACGCCGCCTGGCGCTCCCGCCGGCCCGTCGACCGGTGGTACTATTCGCCGCGTCATCATGGCGTACGTTCCCGGGTTCCAGCACGACGTCTTCATCAGCTACGCGCACGGCGACGACCGTGAATGGATCGCCAGGCTGGTCCAGCTGCTGCAGAGCGCGCTCGACCGCAGGCTCGGCACGAAGACCGACATCTGGATAGACGAAGACGACAACCGCAAGAGCCGCGACTTCTCGAAGGAGATTCCGGACAGCGTCCGCTCATCGGCGGTCTTCCTGCTGCTGCCCTCCCCCACGTACATCCGCTCCGCGTATTGCGTCACCGAGGAGTGCGGCACGTTTTCGGGAACGCTCGCTGCGAGGCGCGCGCGGTTCGCGGCGCCGGGCTTCGCGAACGATCTCTTCGCGCTGCGATGCCCGATCCTTCCGGTCGACGACAACGAGCACTGGACGCTGTTTCCCGGCCTCACCGACATCCCGTTCTGCTCCGAGGCGATCACCTTCGCCATCGCCAGCGCGGAGTTCGAAGCCAGCTTCAGGAAACTCGTCGGCGAGCTCGTCGAGCTGCTGAAGCGGATGCGGAACCACAGCACGTCGGTGTTCCTCTACCCGGCGCACCCGAGCCGCGACCTCGAAGCCGTCCACAAGGCGCTGGTCGCCGAGTTGTCGGCGCACAGCTACCGGGTGGTGCCGGATCGCAACGTCAACCTCGACGAGCAGCTGCGCGACGCGTTCATGTCGGTGTTCCTCCTCGGCGAGGACTACGACGAAACCGCCAGCGACCTGGTGGAGATCGCGGCCGGCCAGCGCGACAAGCCGTGGGTGGCGTGGTGCTCGCCGTCCACCGACAATGCCGGCGCCGACCAGATCGGGTTTTGCGCACACATCGAGCAGCTCGACGCGAAGACCAAGACCTACTTGAACGCCGGCACGTCGCCGGCCAAGCTGAAAGAGGAAATCCTCAGCCTGCTCAAGCCCGACCCGCGCACATCGGCGCCGCTCGACGGCAAGCCGCGCGTCTACCTGGTCTACAACGCGCGCGACGTCGCCGAGCGCAAGAACGCCGGGCTCATCAGCTTCAGTTTCCGGCGCGAGTTCCACTTCGATCACTCGGACGACCCGGCGCAGCACACCCAGCGGCTGTCACACTCGGACGGCGTCCTGCTCGTGTGGGGCCACGCCGACGAAGACTGGTGCTCGCGCGAGTTCCTCGAGATCGTGCAGACGGCGCACGGCGACGCGCGCGGGCTGTGCCTGTTCGAGCCGAAAGAGGAGAAGACCGAGGCGCTGGGTGAAATCCGCCGGGTGTGCGGCGACATGTATATCAGCGAACAGTTCGGCAAGTTCGATCCGGCCCGGCTGGATCCGTTCTTCACGCCGCTTCGCCGTCGCGCGCACGGACCACAGCCGTGAGCTTCGCCGCCGTCGCCGAGCGGTTGCGGACGCTCCAGAATCCGTACCCCGGACTGCGCCATTTCGACGTCACCGAATCTCACCTGTTCTTCGGCCGCGACCAGCAGATTGCCGAGCTGGTGCGGCGGCTGGAGCGCCACCGTTTCGTCGCGGTGCTCGGCGTGTCGGGAAGCGGGAAGTCGTCGCTCGTCAGCGCCGGGCTGATCCCGGCGCTCGAGCGCGGCGGCGTATCCGAAGCCGGGCGCAGGTGGCGGCGCGTCATCACCCGTCCGGCCGGGGCGCCGTTCGAGCGGCTGCGCGCCGACCTCGAGCGCGCGGCACTCGACGGGTCGCGTCTGCGCGAGAGCAGCTTTGGCTTGATCGAGACCGCACGCCAGCTCCCGGACGATGAGTCGCTGCTGCTCGTCGTCGATCAGTTCGAGGAGCTGTTCCGCTACAAGGACCTCGAGCCAATCACCGACGACGCGCGGCGAACTCGCGACCGGCAGGCTTCCGACGCGGCCGAATTCGTCCAGCTGCTGCTCGAGGCCGGCGCGCACCATCCGCCGATCTACATCGTGTTGACAATGCGATCGGACTATCTCGGAGACTGTGCCGAGTTCAGGGACTTTCCAGAGAAGCTGAACGACTGCCAGTACCTGGTGCCGCGGATGACGCGGCAGCAGCGCAAGGAAGCGATCGAGGGACCGCTCGGGCGGGTGAAGATCGCGCCCGCATTGGTGCAGCGGATGCTGAACGACGCCGGCGATGAGCCGGGCCAGCTCCCCATCCTGCAGCACGCGCTGATGCGGACGTGGAACCAGTGGCGGAAATCCGGTCCGGACGAGACGCGTCCGATCGAGCTGCAGGACTATCTCGCCGTCGGTGGATTCGACGGCGCGCTCAACCGCCACGCCGACGAACTGCTCGCCGAGGGGGGACAGGACATCGCCGAGTGCGTCTTCAAGCGGCTGACCGCGCGCGGCCGCAGCAACCGTGAGCGCCGCGATCCGGCGACGCTCGCCGAGCTGTGGGCCGTGTGCGGCGCGGTCACGCCCGAGCGCCGGAAGCAGGTCAACGAGGTGATCGACCGCTTCCGGCAGGGCAACGCCACGTTCCTGCGCCCGCTCGTCGGCGACATCGAGCCCGACACCTACATCGACATCACCCACGAGAGCCTGATCAGACTGTGGCGGAAGCTGCGCGACGAATGGTTGCCCGAGGAGCAGCTCGCCGCCAAGACGCTCGGCGAGGTCGCGGAGCGCACCCGCAACCGCAAGGACCACTCGGGCGAACTGCTCGCCGGCCTCGATCTCGCTCGCGTCGACGAGTGGGACAGCAAACGCAACCAGACGACGGCGTGGGTCGAGCACTATCTCGACGCGGCCGCGTTCAACGACGCGGTCGAGTTCATCCAGGCGAGCCGCGCGCGCGACCGTGAAGTCAAGGCGCGCGCCGAGGCGGAACGTGCCGCCAAAAGACGCCGGCGGCGGTTGACCGCTGTCACCGTATCCCTGCTGCTCGTCAGCATCGTCGGCTACGGCTTGATCACATATTTTCGCGCGCAGCAGCGGCGCCAGGCAGTGGAGGCGCAGGCCGCAATCGCGGTAGAGCAGGCCCAGGCTGCGCAGGCCGAAGCGCTCTACGCGCAAACGCAAAAGGCGCTGGTGGACGCGCAGACTGAGGTCGTCCAGGCCAAGGCGGCGAACGCGGCTCCGCCGCGGCCGCCGATCGGCGTGAACCCGTCGCCGGCGCAGGTGGCCCCTCGCCTTTACATTCAGGTGCTGAGCCAGGCGGAATTGAGCCGCGCGCGCAGCCTGGCGCCTCCCATCGAGCAGGCGGGATTCGTTGTCCCGCCGCCGGAGGTCGTATCCACCGGACCGTCAGGGAACGAGGTCCGTTACTTCCGTACGGCGGAGCGGCCGAAGGCGGATCAGATCGTCGACCTCCTCACGAAGGCCGGCGTGGCCAGCACGCTCGCGGTCTACGTCCAGGGTTACGAAGACTCGCGCCGCATCAGTCCCGGCCATTTCGAGCTGTGGCTCGCGCCTGCCGATCTGCTGCCGGCGCTGGTGCGGCAGCTCAACGATCAGGGGTCCGACGTGCGACGCGGAGCGGGCGCGCGCCTGGCAAGGGATCATCGAGCCAATCCAGCGGCGATTCAGCTCGCGCTCGACACGCTCTCGGCGCAGAACCTGCCATCGCTCTCCTCCGACGGCCGCATCAACGTGCTCTATTTTCTTGGCCGGTCCGACCGCAAGGCCTGGAGCGACGAGCAGGTGAAGGCCGGACGCGAAGCGATCAGTCGGATCCGTAACAACCGGACAGCCATCGGTCCGCAAACGGCAGACGAACTGCAGCGGCTGCAGCAACTGCTCGGACCGTCCTGACGAAGGCGCGCATCGCCGCGCGCCTCGAAATACGCAGTCGCCCCGGCCGGCCGCGCCGCCCGCTCGTCCAACTACGTAGCGCAGCCCTTGCGGGCTGCCCGGGGTGGACCTATGGCTGCGGCAAGCGCGAACCGGTGGCGGTTCGGATTACGATCGAGCTGACGTTCACGCTGCGTTGAGCGCTTCCCCGGCACGGCCAGCGCCTGCGGAGCTTTCGACCAGAAAGGGTCCAGATGAAGATCTTCGCCGCGCTCATGATCGCCGCCGTCGCTGGCGGCGTGCTCGCCGCTCAGGAAAGCAAGCCGGTCCCGAAGGACTCGGTTCGGGTCTTCGTTCCAGGCTGTTCGAAAGGCCGCATCTTCACCGCCGCGGCACCGACCGAGGACCACGGCGGCGCGCCCGTTCCCGAGGGGACGCACCTGCGGATGAACGGGAAAAAAGAGCTGATGGAAGAGATCAAGAGCCGTGAAGGCTCGAGGATCGAAATCACCGGCATCGTCAAGAAGGGGCAGTTTTCACAAGCGGGCGTGCGAATCGCCCCCGGCGTGAGCGTCATGGCCGGCTCGCCTGGCACGAGCGGCATGGCACCGGGCTCCGGCGTCAACCAGACAATGATCGACGTCGAAGGATGGCGCCGCGTCGAGGGCTCCTGCCCGTCACGCTGAAACGAAGACTCTCTGAATCGCTCCCCGATTGCGGCGCCGGCCAGGGCCTGCGCCGCGTCTATAATCCCTGCGTCTGGCCTCATCCATCGCTGCCCATCTCGTCCCGCGTGACGTCGCTCGCGTCGCGGCCGCACACCGCACAGGGAGGTTGAAATGGAGAGACGGAAGTTCGCCGGCGCCGTTGTCGTGGCGCTCGGATTGATTCTCGGCGGCACCGCCGGGCGCTCGCAGTCTCGCCCGCCGACGGAAGGCGCGGCTGCCGGCGCAACGCCCGGGTGGTTTCTGCAGGGCTCGTTTCCCGATCCAACTGGACGCGCCGTCGTCGAGCCCGGCGGACATGTGACCGTCCCGCCGCGCACCGGCGGAGGCCCTCAGGCCGGACCGGCCGGCGCCGCGGCTCCCGCGCCTGCACCAGGCGCGAGCGAAACGCCGGCGTGCCGGCGATCGCCTCTGTGCGGCAATCGGATCGGCCGCGCGCGCCAGTCGCTGCAGCGTGTGCAGTGGCGGCAGACGATGGGCTACACGTTCACGTATCCATACGCGCTGCCGCCAGGCTTCGGCGGTGTCCCTGCGGTCGCGCTCGACTCGAAGGGAAATCTCTGGGCGTTCCAGCGCGCGGACGCGGGCAAGCCGCAGCTGTTCAAGTTCGATCCGGCCGGCAAGCTGATTCTGCAGGTCAGCCCGGACGCAATCGGATATCAGGACAAGGCGCACGGGATGGCGGTCGACGCGGACGACAACGTCTGGATCACCGCTGCGAACGGCGCCACGGTGACGAAAATCGGCGCCGACGGCAAGGTGCTGCTGACTATCGGCACGCGCGGACGCCGCGGTGATTGGGACGAGGCCAAGGGGCAGCGCCTCCTCTGGCAGCCGGTCATGCTGGCCTTCGCGCCGAACGGCGATGTCTACATCGCCGAGGGGCACGCGAACGAGAGCCCCAACGACACCGACTCGGACGACCCGGCCAACACCCTCGGCGCCGCACGCATCATCCAGCTCGATCGCAACGGGAAATTCATCAGGCAGTGGTACGGCAACGAGGTCGGACAGGGAAAGTTCGCCTCGGCGCACGGGCTCGCCGTCGATCCGTCAAACGGCGACGTCTGGATCGGCGACCGCGAGGAGTACCGGATCGTCGTCTACTCCGCCGACGGCGCGTTCCTCAAGACGATGCAGATGCGGAACCTGGTGTGCGCGCTGTACTTCGACTCGCACGGCCAGCCGTGGATGGCGACCGGGCAGGACGGCCAGTTCCTGAAGCTGGATCGAAACGGCAACGTCCTCGGCGCAATCGGCAACGGGATGGGGATCGGGCCCGGCCAGTTCATCGAGGCCAGCTACTGGACGATGGACAAGCAGGACAACCTTTACGCGGGCGACACGAGCGTTGGCCGGATCACCAAGATGGTGGCGCCGCAGAAGAGAAGCGACGCGCGATGACGAGATGGACAAGCGCGGCGTAGTCAGCTCTCTTTTCGGTGTTTCGCGCGCGCTCGTCGGCGTCGTGCACACGCAAGCGCTGCCCGGCACACCGGGCTCCGACCGCACCATCGATCGGATCGTCGCGGACGCGGCCGCCGAGGCGCGGGTCTACGCGGCGGCCGGCTTTCACGCCGTGCTGATCGAGAACACGCACGATCGGCCGTATCTCAAGGGCTCGGTCGGGCCGGAGATTGTCGCGGCGCTGGCCGTCATCGGCCACGAGGTGCGGAAGGCCGCTGCGCTGCCGCTCGGCGTGCAGGTGCTGGCCGGCGCGAACCATGCGGCGCTCGCCGTTGCCCTGGCCTGCGGCGCGAGCTTCGTACGCGTCGAGGGCTTCGTCTTCGCCCACGTGGCAGACGAAGGGATCATCGAGTCGAGCGCCGCCAGCCTGCTCCGGTATCGGCGTGCGATCGGCGCCGACCACATTCGCGTCTTCGCCGACGTGAAGAAGAAGCACTCGGCGCATGCGCTCACCGCCGACGTCAGCCTGGCCGAAACGGCCAAGGCGGCCGAGTTCTTCCTCGTCGACGGCGTGATCGTCTCGGGGATCGCGACCGGTGAGCCGGCCGATGCCTCCGAGGTGCAGTCGGTCGCCCGAGCCGTCGGCGTGGCGACACTCGTCGGGTCGGGCGTCACCGCCAGCAACATTCACGACTACCGCGACGCGGATGCGCTGATCGTCGGCTCGTCGATCAAGCAGGGCGGCGTCTGGTCCGGCGCAATCGACGAGTCGCGCGCCCGCGCGCTCGCGGCCGCGTTCGCGGGCCCTGCTTCGTAGGGCAGGCCTTCCGCCTACGCGCGAAGCGCCCCCGGCGGCTGAAGCTACAACACTCTCAGCATCGCATCAGGAGTGGCCCGGCACCAGCGAGATCAACAACGCCGCCGGCACGATGAGTGCGAGGCTGAACACGCTGGCCTTCAGAAACGCCCTCGAATGAAAGCCGTAGTCCTTGTAGCCCGCCGCGCCCGCGGTACCGGGAATCGGCGGCCGGCCTGGGTTCATGAAGTACGCGTACGGCCAGTCCATGAGCACGAGATCCCAGAGATTGACGACCATCCAGACGCCGTACAGGTGTGCGAATGCTTCACCGAACGACAGCCCGCCACGACACTTCGGAGTTGAGGCGCAACGTCAGGAAGATTGGAACACCAAAGAAGCACAGCGAACGAGCGAGCCCATCACCGCGGTCAGCCTGCGCTCGGCCGCGGTCTTGGGCGGGGCCATCGCCCGGATGTCCGGCGGCAGCGAATCAGCCACAGCCGCGGCATCGTCAGGAAGCTCGCCCAGACGACGATTGAGAACGGGATGCATGCCGTCAAGCCATCGACGAGAAGTCGAGAGAGTGTCATGACACAGGCGCTGCGAGACGTCAGCGAACTGGAGATCCTGCATGCGGCCTTAGGCCCGCCACTATCCCGCAGAACATCCGGCGATACAAGCCGCTGGACGCTTCGAAGCGACCGATTGAAAGGGGGGCCGATCTGCGATCGGGAGGGCAACGAACGCGGTGAAGAGGAACCGACCTGGGCGCCGGCTCCTCCCAATCTTTCACTTGCTAAAGCCTAGCGTCCGCCGGCGCTCGTCGAGCTCGCCGTCAGCACCTTCCTGAACACCTGCACCGCCTGCTTCATCTCGTCCATCGTCCCGAGCGAGATGCGGCTGTGCGTCTTCTCGAACGGCGGGAAATCACGCCCGACCGACACCTTGAGCGCCGCGCACGCGTCGCGGAACTCCTTCGCCGGCCGCTTCAGGTTCACGAAGATGCAGTTGGTGTGGCAATCCGCGCCCTCGTAGCCCATGCTCTTGAACGCCTCGAGCGTGAAGTCGCGCACGCGGGCGTTCTCTGCGCGCTCTTCCTCGATGTGCTTCGAGTCGCGCAGCGACGCGACGCCGGCGGCCGCAGTCAGCGTGTTGACGCTGCCGAGGTTCCAGGTGCCAGAAATCGCCTTGAGGGTCTCCGGCTGGCCGATGCTGTAGCCGAGACGCAGCCCTGCCATCCCGTGCGCCTTCGAGAACGAGCGGGTGATGAAGACACCCGGCAGCTCCTTGGCGAGCGGCGCCGCCGTCTTGACGCCCGGATCGTGCACGTAGTCGATGTAGGCCTCATCGATCAGGATCCGCGTGTCCGGCGAGGTCTGCTTCACGCGACGAACGAACTTCTCCACGTTGGCGGCGTTGTGCACCGTGCCGGTGGGATTGTTCGGGTTGCAGAAGAACACCATGCCGGCGCCCTTGGCGGCCTCGGCCATCGCGTCGAGATCGAGACCCAGCGATTTGTCGACCTGAATGAGCTTGACTGGAGCGCCGATGCGGCGCGCGGCCTGCTCCGAGGTTGCATAGGTCGGCGCGGCTGTGACCAGCGGCTTCTGTGCCGAGCAGAATGCCCGCGCCGCGCCCTCGAGAATCGGCCCCGAGCCGGTGCCGATGATGACGTTGTCCTTGCCGACGCCGTAGATTTCGGCGATGGTCGCGACCAGGTCGCCGGTGTAGTCTGGCGGATAGCCGCGGCCAACGCGCGGCGAGATCGTCTTCTTGAGCGCGTCGATCGTCTTCATGCCGGGACCGCGCGCGTTCTCGTTCGAGCTGATGCGGATGAAGCCGCCGTCATCGGGAGGCTGCAGCGCACCGGCCTCGAACGCCATGGCCTCGCTACCGCGGCCGATGATGAACGGCGTGGACAGCAGGCCGGCGCTGCCCAATCCCAGGTTCCGGACGAAATGGCGACGGGACTGTGACATGGAGTCCTCCTTCAAAACGCGCGAACGAAGGGACGGCACCCTGCGGCTCGAACCCGCCAGCGCACCAGAGCCTGCGTAGTATACGGCCAGCCGGCCCCGCGGCGCCTGCTTCCCGCGCAATCGCGTGAATCCTAGCCCCTGGGCTGGTTCGGGCAAGCCCAGCCTGGGCAGGCGCCTCGCCGCACTGGACGAATCCCGCCGCTGATTAGCGCCTGGGCTTGCAGCCCGCGAAAGCTCATGAAAATCGGCCGCGGGCCCCGCCGATTTTGTTGGCGATGACATGACAGTTGTTTTGGTCGGTTTGCGCCTCTCTTCCCAGACCGGGCCTTGGGCTCCGGGAGGGAACGGCGAGAAGGTCGCACTGCGCCTTGGGGAAGAGGTGGACCGAACGGTCCGTCAACGGAGGAATCTCGCTGAGATCAGAGTGTCGCTGCCACACACAGTCGAATCGCGGTCCACAAATCGATCGGAGTGAACCTATGCCTGCCATCGGCTTCCGAATTGCTCGCGCATCGGCGTTCGCGTTTTTGCTGCTTTTCATAATCCTGACGACCGCCAGCATCGAGGGCTCGCACGTGACCCAGGATGCGGCGGCGTCGCACAAGAACTTCGCCGCACCTGATCAACCTGGCCCGTTCAAGGTCGGCGTCATGGTGTTTTCCGCGACCATGAGCGACGGAAGGACCACGCGCGTTCAGGTGTTCTACCCGACAGCGGAACGCCGCGATTGCGCGATGCGCTACCGAATCGATTTCCTTGCCGGGTTCTATGAACTGCAATCACCCCTGTGCGCACGTGCGAATGCCCTGGCCATGCCAGGATCGTTTCCGTTGGTCGTTCACGATCATGGCGGCGGCGGCCCAGGTGCCGACTTCCAACGAGTCGCGCAGATTCCGTTGCACGAAACGATGGCCAGCCATGGTTTCGTCACCGCCGTCGCACTGCACTCGCCGAATCCAGTCGCGCGCGTCCGCGATTTGACGCTCGTCATTGACGCACTGCTCGGCCGCAACGCCGCCAGCGGCGATCCGCTCGCCGGCAGCATCGATCCCGCTCGCATCGGCGTCTCCGGTATCTCGGCTGGCGCCGCCGCCGCAATTGGAGCCGCCGCAGGGATCGAGGCCTCCGGCGTCCCTGCGGACCCACGAATCAAGGCGATGGTCGTCTATGAGCCGGGCCTGGAGTATTCGCTCGACGACGCCAGCAGGATCGCGATCCCGTACCTGATCATGGGTGGGTCACAGTCGCAATTTGGTCTCGCAGTTCCAGCGTTGTTCGCAAGAACCGTCGGGGCGCTGCCTCGAATCTACGTCCTGAATCCCAGCGCGACGCATTTCAGCTACGTGACCGGCATGTGCGCGGAAATTGATCAAGCGCGGGATGCCGCGCTCCTGGCCGATCCGGCTCTCCCCGAACCGTTGACCAATCGAATCGCGACCAATCCAGCGGCGGCGCGCGCGTTCGACTTGTGGAACATGGGGCAGATCCTCTTCCCGATTCTCGGCGCCGGCACGGGCAGCGGACGCAACTTCTGCAACCGAGTCGGCGTGAATTCACTTCGATCACTCGACGCGATTCCACAGGACGGGTTCACCGATTCCCCGCCGTTCCTGTCGACCGATGCATTCACGCTGAATCCGGTGATCCAGGAAGAGACTCTGGTTCCGCAGATCACGCTGCATACCGTGGCCTTTTGGAAGACATTCCTGCAAGGCGACCATCGCTATATGCGGTACCTCACGGCTGGCTACGCTCAACGCCACCATCTGCAGGCAATGGTCCTCAAGATCGATCGGCCCGTCCGATTCGCAGCGCTTAGACCGACAGTGAAGATTCAGCGCGCGCACAGCATCGGCCATGATGGTGATCGGCTCGAGTTCGACGGTGAGGGAACGCTCGGTCCGAGCAGTGATGGCGTCGAGCCTGCAGCGGAAGACGTCGTTTTTCGCGTGGGATCACTGACGCTGAAAATCCCGGGCGGTTCGTTCGTCGAACAGGTCGAGCACGACGAGACCCACGAGCGGCGGGATGGCGGGCGGAAAGACGCCTCTCACGTCTACTCATTCCGAGGGGTCGTGGACGGCATGTCGGTGAGGGCTGAGATCGAAATCGGCCACAGAGGTCAGTATGCATTCCGTCTGAAGACGCGCGACGCGAACCTCGGTCTGGTCGTCAATCCCGTACAGGTCGGCTTTTCTATTGGCGGCGATTTTGGCGAGTCGTCAGTTCGCGCTGAATTCGACCGGCAGCGCTAGCAGCGAAGAACGTGTTCACGCAAAGCTCGCGGCGCTCGGAGAGAAGAAACCCATGTTTCCTCTGCCTGCGCCGCGTGCTTCGCGTTCGCACTCGTGGCCATATCCGCGCTGTTCACCGGGGAAGGAGCGCCCGCCAATCCATGACGGCGACGAGTCGCGGATCCGGCGCGACCTTCAGAAGAAAGCGCTGACCGGACTTGTCGACGGCATACGGTCGGTTGTCGCCGAACCTGATCTGCGTGGGGAACAGCGGTTGAGGCACGCCCCGGGAACGACCGGTCGCTGCGTCGAAATCAGCGGCCATCATCGTCCCGTCGGGCGAGACGAAGAACAGCTCCTTGCCGTCTCCTCGCCAGCGGGGATACTTCCCTCCATCATGTGAAATGGTTTGCGCGGGGTCCTTGTTCGGATACGGTCGGACGACGATTTCGTAACGGCCCGATGCATTGGATTGGTAGGCGACCCAACGGCCGTCGGGCGAAAAGGTGCCATTCATTTCGCTGTGTTTCGAGCTCAGGAAGACCTCGGGCGTCCGGTCTCCCGACATGGACAGTGTCCACAGATCGCTGTCGGCGGATTGATTGTAGGCGTTGAAGATCAGGACGTCGGCGCGCGACCAGGAGGCGACCGTGAAGTTTTTTGCCACCGACTTCTCATACTTCACAAGCGGCACGTCGACCCCGCTGCCATCCGAGGCACGCAGAAACAGACTCAGGCCTCCCAGTCGGCCCGAGTTGAAGACGATGTGTTTTCCGTTTGGCGACCATGCGGCGTCGATGTCGCCCGCGGCGTTTTCCGTCAGAGGCGTCGCTCTTCCCGTCGCCAGTTCCATCAGCCAGATATCGCTCTGTCCGACCGCATCAGTGCTGGAAAAGGCCACTTGCTGGCCGTCCGGGCTCAAATCGAGATTGCCGCCCACAACTCCGGGGTTGCCAACGAGTCCCACACGTCGCCCGTCCCGGTCCAGCCAGGTCAGCTGCGGTTCCGTTGTCGGCGGCGGCAGGAAGACAAGTGGGCCGTTCGTGGAGGCGGAGAATGCGGGAAATCCGGGCATGCCAACACTGACCTGCACTCGAAGGGGCACGGGGTTGCCTTCCAGCCGGAGCGTCTCCTCATTGAAGGGCTGCGCCATCAGGTTCCCGCCACGTGTGAAGAGCAAGTGTCCAGCGGAGTACACGACTGGTGATTCGAACGTTCCAATCACAATCGTGTCTGCCGTCGTCAGCGACCCGACCCGCAGCTCGGTTTGACCGGAGAGGTACAGGAAACGTTGACCGTCCGGGAGAAACCTGGGCCGCCGATGGACGACCGCTGTCTCACGCGTCGTGACCGGCGTCGGCATTCCGCCTGTCTTCAAGTCGGTTTGACGCAGGCTGCCATCGTTGGACGGCCCGAAGACGACGATGTCCTGGCTGCTCCAGGTCCCGGACGGGGCGCCCCCGGTGGCATCCATGACGGGGGCGAACGACTCGGACCCGGGGAAGGGGACGACCGCCGCCGCCCCGCTCGCCAGCACCGTTTTCAACTGATTGCCCGCAAAGAAGCCTATCGACTGGCTGTCCGGGCTCCAGAATGGATTGCGCGCGCCTTCCGTGCCACGAAGCGGCCGTGGATCGACCGCGGCCAGCGATCGCACCCACAGCGACGACCCGGTCTTCGAGTTCGCGATGAAGGCAACGTGTCGGCCGTCGGGAGACACCGCGAATTCGACCTGTGGCTTCGTGAACTTCGAGCCTTCGGGAGGAAGAATTGGAAACTCGACGAGCGCGGGCGCCGCCGGCGGCGCGCCACGCCGATTGAGCAGCATCGTTCCACTCAGCACCAAGGCGAGCGCGGCGGCAACAATCCAGCCGAGCCGTTCGCGAACGCGCTGCCACGTATTCGGCGCGGCATCGGTGATGGATCTCGTCGATGCGACCGGCGTGGTGCCCTCCTCGAACTCGATCAATGCGTCCGCGATATCGTGCAGCCGCGTCCGTGGATCCTTTCGCAGGCAGCGTTCGAGCAGTGTGCGGATGGACGCTGGTGTCGCCGCGGGCAGCGCGGTCCACTCGGGCTCGCGCTCGAGAATGCTGACGAACGTGTCGGAAATCGTGTCGCCGTCAAAGGCGCAGCGGCCCGCCAGCATCTCGTAGAGAATGCACGCGAACGACCAGATGTCGGTGCGCTTGTCCACGACGCGACCACGCACCTGTTCCGGGCTCATATACGCCGGCGTCCCGAGGATGCGCCCTTCCACGGTGTCGTCGAACGAGCCGGCCGGACGCTTAGCCAGATCACCGTCCAAGCCGGGGGCGATGCTCTTTGCCAGACCAAAGTCGAGCACCTTCGCGCGCGCGTCGCTCGATGGAACCCCCGATGCCGTCGTCACTCTCTGCAGCACGATGTTCGCCGGTTTCAGGTCGCGATGGACGATGCCCTTCTCGTGCGCCGCCTCGAGCGCCTCGGCAATCTGCCGGGCAATCGCGAGGGCGTCGGCAATCGGCAGCGGCCCGTTGGCGAGTCGATCGGCAAGGGTGGGGCCCTCCAGCAGTTCGAGGACCAACGCCGTGACGCCGTCGATTTCCTCGAGCCCGTAGATTGTGCCCACGTGCGGGTGATTGAGCGTGGCCAGGAGACGGGCTTCGCGCGCGAAGCGGGAACGACGTTCAGGGTCCGCTGTGAAGTGTGAGGGGAGGATCTTGACTGCGACGTCTCGCCCCAGCTTGCCGTCGTGCGCGCGGTAGACCTCGCCCATGCCGCCGGCACCGAGCGGCGCGAGGATCGTGTACGGGCCGAGCTGGCGGCCCATCTTCATCGGTTCGGCGGACGCACTCCCGAGGGCGACGGCCACGACGTCCGCCGCTGGGGTTTCGAGGAACCGCACGGAAGCGGACTCGAAGGCGAGCAGCGACTCGACTTCCCGCCGGAGGACGTCATCGCCCTCGCACGCCTCCGCCAGGAAAGCGCCGCGTTCCGCCGGCGCACGCGCCAGCGCGGCATGGTGAAGGCTGGAGATCCGGCCGCGCCGGTCAGGCGCCATGGCTGTTGGATCCTGACAGTTCGCGCATCAACCAGTTTTTCGCGAACTTCCAGTCCCTCATCACGGTTTCGGGGGAAATTTTCAACACTTCCGCCGTTTCCTCGACGCTCAATCCGCCGAAGAACCGCAGCTCGACGACCTGGCTCTTTCGTTCGTACTGTGCGGCAAGCGATCGAAGCGCGGAGTCGATGGCGATCGAGATCCTCGGGAGCGTCACTCGCGACCGCCAGGTTCTCGTCGAACGTCACCCGATTGAGCGCACCGCCGCGCTTCTGGTTGTTTCGGGCCCTGGCGAAATCCACGAGCACACGGCGCATCAGCCGAGCCGCCATCGCGAAAAAATGCGCGCGATCCTGCCACTGCACTCGACGAATATCCACCAGCCTGAGGTACACCTCGTTGACGAGCGCGGTGGCTTGGAGCAGATGCCCCGGACGCTCGCCCGCCATGTGCCGTTTTGCGAGGCGCCGCAGCTCGTCGTGCACCAGCGGGAGCAACCTCTCGATGGCCACGGCGTCGCCGCCTCTCCATTCGAGTAAGAGGGCGGTCACGTCGTGGGTACTGACATTGGGCACGGCCCGCCTATCTTACGCCCACCGGACATGACAGCTGTTGTCGCCGGTTTACCTCCCTCGCCAACGGGCGGCCTCGGGTTGCCGGGAGGGACGGCGCGACTCTCTCGTTTCTTGCGCTTCGAGCGCAGCCCTGTGCCGCCCGACCCCGTGCATGTTGCGAGGATTGATGTTGAGCCCCTTCGTGGATACGCTTCGCCGATGATGGAGATCGAGCAGCTGACCTCTATCCGACGAGGCATCGTGCCTCCGATTAGCGATCGAGTCGAATGCCGGCGCTCGGAGGCGCTCCCTTAACCCGCCATGTCGCCGCTCGACCCCTCGCTGAAGCCGTTCTGGCTGTCGACGACCATGCATGGCGAGAGCGTCGTCTTCATCGGTGGCGAGGACGGAACGGCGGAGGGCCGCCTGTTGTTTCCGCCCGACGTCATCCTCGCCGTCGCCAGCGCGAGCGCGGACGTCGCCTACGTCGAGGGCGCCGACTATGCGGTGGACCGCGCGGCCGGGCGCATCGTGCGGGTCGAAGGATCGCGGATGCCCCTGATGAGCCGCGACGCCGTCGGGGCTGCGGAGGGAGCGCTGACCCACGATCGAACCGTCGCCGTCACCTACACACACGCCGCAGACCCGGAGCCATGGCGCCCGCCTGTTTTAGTCGGCGCGCTGCCACGCGTGTCGAAGCTCCTCCAGCGACGGGAGCCGCTGACCATCTGCCTCACCGGCGACAGCATTTCGGAAGGCTACGACTCCTCCGGGTTCCACGGCGTCGCGCCGCACCAGCCGGGGTTCGGCCGTCTGGTCGCGACCGCGCTCGAGCAGCAGCACGGCGTGCCCGTTCAACTGCACAACGTCGCAACCGCCGGGTCGACCTCAGCCGACGCGTTGTGGGACACCGCGCGAATCGGGGCGGCGAAGCCGGATCTCGTCATCGTCGCCTTCGGCATGAACGACGCCTGCTACGCGGATGCGGTCGAGTTCGGCGCGAACGTCTCGATGCTGATGCAGCGCGTGCGTGACGATTCAGGCGACGCCGAGTTCGTCGTCGTCTCGCCGATGCTGCCAACGCCCGAATGCACCTGGCTCGTTGCGACGCGCTTTGAGGAATACCGGGCGGCCCTGGCCGCGCTGACCGGCGAAGGGGTGATTCTCGCCGATGTCACCGGGCTATGGACCAGGATGGTCGCGCGGAAGGATCCGTACGACCTGTCCGGAAACGGATTGAATCATCCGAACGACTTCGGCCACCGCGTCTACGCGCAGACGATTCTCGACCGGCTGAACCGCTAGGACGTCTTGTGCAGCGGTTCTTTCTTGATGTCGCCTGGCCGTAACTTTTTCAGATACTCGATCAGCGCCCACTTGTCTTCGTCTGGCAGGCGGGTGCCGTAGACGTGGCCGGCGTTCGAGTTGCCGGTCAGCGACGTCTTCATCTCCCAGGGCGGCGCCGGCGATTTCGGGTCCTGCGTCGTGATGTAGCCGAGTTTCTGCACGTCGTATTCGCGCGAGCCGAGCAGGAAACTCGCGGGCCGCGACGCCGGCGGCGTCAGCAGATCCCACATGTTCGCCACCGACCCGTTGTTCAGATACGGCGCGGTCGACCAGATGCCGGCGAGCGGCTTGGCTGGATAGACGCGGCCGCCGCGGGAGTCGGGATACTTCTCAGCATCAGCGAGCGTACTCCGCATCGTCGGCTTCCATTCGGGCGGCGGGCGCCGGGTGCGCCCTTCCCACTCGGCCTGCGTCGCCTCGGAGATCTGGTTGGCGGTGTAGTAGCGCTGCTTCAGGCTCTCGAGCACGGTGAAGGCCGCGGTCGCGAACCGCACCGGCTTGCCGTCGACAAAAACCGTCTCGTCGAAGTTCCGGGCGACGAGCGGGCTGACGCCGGTCTCCCTCAACGTGAACAACTGGTAGACGATCAGGCCGGACGGCGTCACCGCGAATGGCTTCTCATGGCAGTTGGCGCACTGGCGATCGTACAGATCGTGGCCGCGTGTCGCCTTGGCCTCGTCAATCTGGCCGAAGACGTCGGCGGGCCACTCGGGCGGCGTCAGCTTGTAGACGAGATGCTCGAGCGTGTTCAGGTTGTCGAGGCGTGACGTCGCGGCATAGCTCTCCGCGTCGAACACCGCGCCGACGCCGAGCGACTGGCCGATGTTCCGCTCCATCACCGAGTTCATGTTGGCGCCCCACTGCAGCCACGCGGTGGTTTCGATGCCCCACATGTGCGGGAAGCTCGCCGGCGCGTTCTGCGGCCGCAGGTTCCGCGGATCTTTCCCGAACAACAGGTTGCGCGCGACGCCGAAGGCGTCGGCGCGTCCGTAGCCGTTCTCCGTCGCGGTCTGCGCCTTCAGCGTCGGCATCGCTTTCAGGTTGGCCACGAACGCCTGCGCCAGGTCGATGTCGGTAGCCAGGTCGCGCACCCGATCGCCGAGCGTGCGCTCCGACGGGAACAGCTCATCGTTCTCGCGCCGATGACGAGCCAGGTTGATGAGGAAGCGCTCGCGCCGGCCGGTGAGGTCGGCAAGCGTCGCATCGATCTCGGTCTTCGCATCGGCAAACAGGTTGTTGAGCCGCACCATGTTCGGCGCACCGTCGACGCGCACGCGTCGTCCCTCGCGCCACAGCTCCCCGACGTGGCACGCGGTACAGTTGAAGCCGACCATCAGGCGATTGGTGAGGCTCGAGCGCTCGACGGTCATGCCGACCGGCAGCGCGCCGGGATTGCGGTCGTATTTCCGGTCGGGGATGAAGCCGTAGCGCGCGAGGTTGTCCATGAAGCCGACGCGGCCGTCGCCCGGCGGATCCTGCGGCGTCCGGTCGCGCTCGAGCGCCTGCAACAACGCAAGCGGGATCATCGCCGAGCCTTCGGTGATGTGGTAGAAGGTCTCGCGATCGCTGTCCGAGAGACCGTTGTGATAATCGACAATCTTCGGCGCATCGTCGGCCTTGGCGGGCGCCGGTTGCGGCTTCGCGTCCTGCGAGGGCTTCGAGCACGCGGCCGCGAGGACAGACACCAGGCCGAGCGCAATGGCAGTCGTCTTCCACATGCGGAAGATGATGGCTTGTGCAACGCGCGGATGGCCGTGCGTTGCACACCTTTTTCGCTTACGGCTACGCCTGTCGTCCCGGTTCGAGCTGCTTCCGCATCCTGATCGCTGCCATCGGGACGCCTGGCGCAATCATCAACTCGCCCCGCGCCACCACCCGATAACCCAGGGCGGTGTAGAACGGCTCCGCGGTGAGAGACGACTCCAGCTCCAGGTGAGCGAGTCCGTGTTCGCCGGCCAGCCGCTCGATTTCCGCAACCAGGGCAGACCCGACCCCACGCCGCGCGGCACCCGGAGCAACGTAGCAGGCCCGCAGTTCCGAGCTCGCGACCACCAGCGCGCCGATGCCGACGGCGTGACCGTCGATCTCGGCGATCAATCGAATTTCGCGATCGCCGTTGCGAAGAAACCGCTCGACGATCTCGTCCGTAATCGGCAGCGGCGCCCACTTTTCGATGACCGACGCCGGATAGTCCTTCGCGGCGATATCACGAACCGACGCGCGCTGAATTTCGAGGAAGCGTCGGGCTTCCCTGGCTCGCATCGGGCGGATGGAAACGGACATGCAGCCGCAATGCTATACCTCGGTGCGCCGCCTGCCGTTCGAGGACGACACTCGCGACGTGAGCGGCTGCCATCGCTCGCGATCAGGAACCGACGGTGCAGAGCGAGTAGTAGTCGAACAGCCGTGTCGTCGACGATCGGCCAGGACGATAGACGGTGAACAGATCGGTGGTCTTGAAGTTGTCGAGCACGTGCAGGCCGAGCTCGTTCGCGAAGTCGTGGACGTCGCGGATGCCGGTGACCCACGGCGCGCCCATCTGCGCGAAGTTCTCGACCACGCGGGTGACCTCCGGGTCGCCGGTGCTCTTCGCGATCACCGCCTCCGCCATGTAGTCGAACGACACCCGGAAACGCTTCACGTAGTGCCTGAGCTCGCTGAGGATGAACCGATCGCTTTCGATCGGCAGGTACATCGTGTTGCCTTCCCAGATGAAATACGCCGGCCGATCGAAATCGAAGCCATTGCGGCCGAGCATCTCGATCAGCCCGTCGCGGACGTAGTTGCCCGGGATGAAGGTGACGTTGGCGTAGATGCCCTCCTGCGCGTAGCGGCACTCCTTCAGTTTCAGCGTCGCCTCGTCGTCGATCTCGAAGTAGCTGACGCCGGCGGCCGGCTTCCGCACCGCGCGCGTGTCGAGGCCGGCGCCCAGGATCACGACCTGTCGGACCCCTGCCCGGAGCTGCGCCTCGAGCACGTCGTCGAAATACCGGGTTCGAAGCTTGACCAGGTCAGCCACCGGCGGACATCCGGCCGCGACACGATCGGCGGCCTGCCGCGTGTGCTCGTCGAGAAACAGGCCGACCACAGGGTCGCGATACAACGGGTTCAGCTCGCGGTTCTCCTCGGCGCGAAACTCCGCGACGACGAACGCCGTGCCGCTGACATTCTCGATCTGTGCCATCAAGTGCCTCCTGAACGGGATGACGCGATCATCGCGCCAGGGCACCGGCCGGTCATGAGCGAGAAGTAAGATTTGGGTAGGACGAGTAACGTCTAAGTCGCTTCGAATACGACAACATCCGTCGTTGACAACGTGTCGAGTTGTACCCCGTAGCAGCCGTGGGCGGGCACCCACATCGAGGAAGGCCAAAACGACCACAACGTCGCCGGAGAGACATTCGGCGCCTTCAGATGCAGCACGGGTTCGGGCGGCCGTCCGGACGCGCTGAACACGAGAGGCGTTCCTTCCAAATCAAGTGCACGCCCTCGGATCAGAATGGGGCCGGAATACGAAGGGTCGATCGCCCAGCCCGTTTTCGCCCGATGGCCGTTCCCGGATCGAGGGATTGCGTCCAGACGAAAGACCGCCTGTGTCTCATCGGCAGCTCTATAGTAGAGCCCGAGAAACACCGGGCCTTCACCGAACCAGACCCCCCGCCGCCAAAGATTTGTGGCTGGGATGGGACGGCGAGTCGGCCCGTGCTGATGGGACACGGCTGGTCGGGTCGGAGATCGGGTAACGCCAGGGGGCGATCGCCGAGCGATGACCACTCGTCCGCAAGTCCTCTCACCTCTCCCCCGGTCATCAGGATGCCCACAACGGCCGTCGTGATCGCGATGCGGAAAATCGCCATCGGATCCTCCTGCACGCCATTGTAGGAACGTCCGCAGTGTTGACGATACGGCATTTTCACGCGGACAGCGGGTCGCCGCTTTGGTTATGGCCGGCCAGCCTGCGCACCATGATGGGGTGCGGGTGGATCTTGGAGTTTGCCTCAGAGAGGATGACCGTGCGTGCTAACCTCAGCACTCGCCCGGGATGTCTCTTGCCTTTCTCATCGGCGTCGTCGCTGGCTCGCGTTCATTGACCGCGCCGGCGGTGGTGGCGTGGGCCGCGCACCGAAATTGGATCGATCTCCACACCTCGCCGCTCTCGTTCATGGGCTCGCTTGCCGCTGTCGTTGTCTTCACGCTGGGAGCGGTCGGCGAACTCGTCGCCGACAAGCTGCCGTCGACACCCAGCCGCCTCGCGCTTCCTGGTTTGATGGCGCGCATCGTGTTGGGCGGGTTGTCCGGCGCAGCCGTGGCGGCGTCCACCTCACAATCGATGGCACTGGGCGCCGTTCTTGGTGCGGCTGGCGGGATCGCCGGCGCATTCGCGGGGTACGAGGTGCGCACGCGTCTGGTACACGCGCTCGGGGTTCCGGACTTTTTCATCGCCTGTCTGGAAGACGCGGCGGCGATCGGCGGCGGCCTGCTGATCGTGTCGCGGTTCTAGAGACGGGCAAGCCCGGTGACGATCGCCTGGAGCACGAGCCCCGCGCCGCTGGCGAGCAACGCGACGTGCACGTAGGCGAGAAACCGTTGGGCATCGAGACGACGGTTCAACGTACGCCCTAGCGGTATCGCCAGCAGGACCGCCGGAAGCGACAGGAGAAAGTAGCGGCTGACCGTCGGCGTCCACAAGCCCGCCGCCCAGTATCCGAGCATCCCGATCAGACTGGCCGGGAGAAAGTATCCCTGCAAGGTCGCACGGAAACGCTCGGGCGACCAGCGGCGTAGCGTGCCATAGACCACGAGCGGTGGACCGTTCATGCCGTAGGCGCCGCCGAGCACGCCGGCGCTCACGCCGAAGAACCACGCCAGGCGATCATTGGTCAGTTCGTAGGTGGTTTTTCTCCGCAGAGCCGACGCTGCGAATCCGGCGACCAGCACGCCCAGTACCCCTTTGACAATCGGCTCTGAGACAGTGCGAAGCAGGAGCAGCCCAAGCGGGATGCCGAGCAGCGTGGAGAAGACCAGCCAGGCGGCGCTTCGGATGTGGATGTGTCGCCAGTCCTGCGCCACCACGACGGCGGCGACCGTGATCGAGACCAGCGTGGCGACCGGCGCCGCCACCTCGACCGGCAGCACGAACGCCAGCATCGGGACGGCGATGAGCGCTTCGCCGAACCCGAGTGCGGACCGCACGAGCGTCGCGCCAAAGAACACGATCACGACGAGAAGCGCCAGCGAGGTCACGCCCAGCATGAGGCGCGACTAGCTCGTTGTCGTCCGGATATATTCGTCGACGTTCTTGGCGAGCACGTCCAGCGGCACGTTGCCGCCGAGCACCACGGTATCGTTGAACCTCTTCACGTCGAATCTCGGCCCGAGCGCCGTCGTCGCCTTCTGGCGCTGGCGGTTGATCTCGCTGTGACCCATCTTGTACCCGCACGCCTGTCCTGGCCACGAGCAATAGCGATCGACTTCGCTTGCCACTTCCTCGGGGTTTGATCCGTTCTCGTCGACGAAGAATTTCACGCCCTGTTCGCGCGTCCAGCGCTTGGCGTGGATCCCGGTGTCGACCACCAGCCGGCACGCCCGGAACGCAATCGACTGCAGATATCCGAGCCGTCCAACGGGATCGTTCTCATACGCGCCAAGTTCGTCGGCCAGCTGTTCGGCATAGAGTCCCCACCCTTCCGAGTAGGCGTTGAAGGTGAGCAGCTGCTGAACGAGCGGCATGCCGTGCGTGTATTCACCTTGCCAGATGTGGCCGGGGATCGCTTCATGAAAGGTCAAATCGGCGAGGCTGTACTTGCTATGGAGGTCGGTGGTTCTGAGGTTGATCCAGTACCGGCCGGGGATCTTGCCGTCGATCGATCCCGCCCCGCCGTAGGCACCGGGAGCTCCGGGCTCTTCTTCGGGCGGGAGCCGCTTCACTTCCATGTTCGGGTTCACGACCGTATTGAACGCGCGCGGCATCTGCGCCCGGATCCACTCGAGGCGATTGTCGATGAAGGCGAGAATCTCGGCGCGGCCCTTGTCCCCGTCGGAAAACTTGTAGCGGGGATCCTTCGCCAGCGCCTTCATCCGTTCGCCGACGGTGCCCTGCGCGTAGCCGACCTCCTTCAGGATCCCGTCCATCTGCGCATGGAGGCCCTGCAGCTCGCGTTGCCCCATCGCGTGAACCTCGTCCGGCGACATGTTCGTGGTGGTGGAGGCTCTGAGCGCCCACCGGTAGAATTCCTCGCCATGCGGACGGGCCGAGATGCCGGCATCATTCGTCGCGATCTTTCGCTGTTCCTGCAGTTCCTGTAACTGCCGCTCGAGCGCGGGCGCGATCTCCTGCCGGGCGATCGTCCGCGCGCGCTCGGCCCAATTACCGGCAATCGCTTTCGACCGCCGCTCGATCGACTCGACCACCGTCCCGCCTTCACGCGCATTCTTCGCGGACAGGCTCATTTGTCCCAGCGCCTTGTCAATCAGGAACGCCGGTGGCACGAGCCCCGCTGCGCGCGCGGCCTGGATGCGTCCAAGCTCGCCGTCAAGCTGCTTCGCATACGACTGCAGCCGCGCCAGATACGCCTCGGCGTCAGCGGCGTTCTCGATTCGATGATCGCTATCCAGGAAGCGCGGGACGTCGAGATAGGCACCCACGTTCTGAATGACGACATACGGAGTGTTGCGCCAACCGCCAACCGTGATGTCGCCGTAGGGGAGCGCGAAACCTTCGAGCGACGTCGTATAGGCACTTCGCACAACCTCGAAGCTGGTGCGCACCTTAGGTGAGAGGCCGCTCGTGTTGACGGCGTTGATGCGCTCCAGGTCGGCGCGAAGCTGCGTCGCGATCCGCTGCTGTCCTTCGGCGGATCGATCGCCGAGCTGGGTTCGAAGAGGCGCCCTCGCGCCGGTGTCGATGCCCAGTGAGGTCGCGCTCTCCGGCAACAGGCGAAGCAGATTATCGGCAACCCCGTCGAGCAGCGCGAGCGCCTCGCCCTCGTTTGTGCCGGGCGCGAGCGCGGTCGCTGCACGGTCGCGTCCGCACGCGGACATCAGCGGCAGAGCGGCTGTGGAGGCGAGTGCCGCGATCGCTTCACGGCGGCTGAGCAATGGGCCAGGCAAGAGCGTGACTCCGCAAATCATAACCTCGGTCGAGATGGCTCAGCCGACGGCGTTTCTCAACGCGTCGGCGCCAGCCCGGCCAACGCACCGGGAGGCAGCGCCGCGCTGATCTACGCGCCCATGTATTTCCAGTTGCGCGCTTTCCCTTCGCTCATCCACTCGATCGCGGTCTTGATGCGCCGGGCGCGGGTTTCATCGGTCTTCGCCTCGGTGATCCACTCGATGTACTCGCGCTTGTGGCTCGGGCTCAGGGCTTTGAAGGTGTCGCGCGCCTTCCCGCTCTTGTTCAGCGCCGCCGTCAGATCCGCAGGCACCCGCACCGCCTTCGGCGCCGCACGCCTCGGCGCGCGCGCCACCTTGATCCCATCGTCGTTCAGCGCCACCGCCTTCCTGATGTAGCCGGCGAGCACCGCCTTCGACGGGAGATCGGATAGCTTCGTCAGCCGCCCGAGGTGCCCCATCGCCTCGGCGTTCTTCGACTCCTCGCCGAGGACGAGCGACCCCTTCCAGAAGCCGAACGCGGCGTGCTCCCTGAACGACGCCATGCTGCAGAGCATCCCCTTGTACATGAAGTGCGGGAAGCTCCACTTCATCGCCTCCTCGACGTCGGGACACGCGCCATGCACGGCGGCGCGCAGCCGCCTGAGGATCGGCTTGGCGAAATCGCCGGCCTTGTCGATATAGGCGTCGACCCGTGGATCTTTTTTCCCCATGAACGCTCCTCCGGAATGCAGACGCTCGGCTGATGCCTTCGCGCTACGCGCGCGCCGGCTTGCGGTGGCGATCCACCCAGAATCCCCAGAGCACCAGCAGCCACATCGCCTGTGCCGACCACGCCACGGCCGCCGACGACGGCGGCGGCGGGCCGAACGACGCCGCCAGATAGATGGCCACCATGAACGCCACCAGCGACCACAGGCCGATCGACCCGATGCGATCGCGCGCGGCCGTCGATCGCAGGTAGAGCACGATCCCGGCGATGAAAATAGCGAACTCCGTTGCCAGCGTGCCGGGCACGGAGTTCCAGAGGCCCAGTCCAACCCGCTGCGGCCCGCCCATCGTCAACGGCATGTCCGGGCGATGGGTGATGTAATCGAGCACCCAGTGGCTGAGGACGAGCAGCCCGAGCGTTACCGCGGCAGCGGCCGGCGCGCGGGTCGCCATCATGTAGATCGTGCCGACAATCACGGCCCACAGAATCAAGGCCACCAGGCTGTGCGAGTACGGATAGCTGACGAAGTCGAGCGGCGTGAACGCCGTCGCGCCCGGCTCGATCTCGACGCGCTCGATGCCGGCGAGGACCAGCGTCGGCCACAACAAGTCGGCGAACTGACAGGCAAGAAACAGCGCGCCGAGCGAGATCGACGGCGAGGCCTTCCTGGCGGCGAACGCGAGGCCGAAGTGGCCGAGGAACATCAGCGCTCCGCCGCAATGATAAGCTCAATTGCGATGCCGCTCATCGGCGCGGAGGCTGTCGCGGCGTCCGCACTCGCGTTTCTCGCCACGGCGATCGCTTCCGCGTACCTGTCCGATTCGATCGGGCTTGCCATCCGGCCGCTGCCGATTCTGGTGTGCTCCGCCGGCGCCGCGGCGGCGATGTTCGTCTGGCTGCGTCGGCTGGCCGCGCGCGACACCGCCTCGCTCGCCGCGTTCCTCGGCTGCGTCGCCGCCACGTTCGCGTGGCTGCTCTGGCGCGCGCGCCCCGACTTTCTGCCAACCGGCAGCGGCCCCGACCTCGCGCATCACCTGTCGCTGCTCGAGTACATCCAGCGCCACTGGCGGCTCCCGCACGACGCCTCGCTCTACGAATATCTCGGCGAGATGGTCGACTACACGCCGGGCAGCCACCTGCTGGCCGTGCTCGCGGGCGCGTGGGTCGGGAGCGACGCGCTGCATGCGGTGCTCCCGGTCGTCGCGGGAACCGTGGCGCTCAAGGCGGGGTTCGTCTTCCTGATCGCACGCCGCGTGCTGCCCGACGATGGGCCGCGTGTGCCGTTCGCGGTGATCGCGGTCGTGCTGCTCTTCCTCGCGCGCGTGCATTTCGTCGGCTCGTTCATGGAGCAGTCGTATCTCGCGCAGGTCGTCTCGGAGCTCTTCGCCGTCGCGATGTGGTGGGCGCTCGTCGTCTGGGACCAGCGGCCGTCGCCCGTCGCGGCTGCGCTCTTCGCCATCGCCGGCGTCGCGACGTTTCTCTCGTGGCCCGTCTGGGTCGGCCCGGTGATGGTGGTGCTCGGGGCCCTGGCGCTCCTGCACGGCGAGCTGCCGCTGCTGACGCGGCTCCAGCACCTCTTGATCGCAACGGTGCCGATCGGCGTTGCCGCCTTGATTCACGGCTCGCGCCACACCGGCGGATTCCGGATGGCGGGAACCGGCGGTTTCGCGATTTGGCCGACGGTGCCGCTGCTCGGCTGGTGGTTCATCGGCGCTCGCCGCCGCGGGGTTTCTTTTCTGCCTGGCCACCCGCCGCGCGCGCGCGGTGCCGCTGCTTGCCGGCGCAATTGCCCTCCAGGCCGCGGCGCTGTTCTACACCGCGCGGTCGAGCGGCGCAGCCGCGCCGTACCTTTCGCTGAAGATGTTCTACCTCGCCGTCTATCCGCTGATGATCGGCGCGGCGGTCATGATCGCCGGCGTGTGGCACATCGCCGCGCGCACACTCCGGCTCTCCGATCAGCGATCGTCGCGGCTCGCCTGGGCGCTCGCGGCGATCATCGCGATTGCGGTTGCGCGGCCGCTGGCGGCGATGCCTCGCCCGCGGCCGGTAGTGACCGAGGCGGTACTCGACGCCGCGACCTGGGCACAGTCGAAGATGCCGCCGGCCTGCATCGACTACCTCACCGTCGATCTCTACACCGCTTACTGGCTGCACGTCGCCGTCTTCACCCAGCCCCGGGCGTCGGGCCGGGCGCTGAACGACGACACGTTCGACACCAGGAAGTCGCTCGAGCGCTGGATCCTCTCGACCGGCCTGCCGCTCGGCGTCACCGACGACTTCGAGGCGTTGCCCCGGGATATCCGGACGAACGTCGATGTCCTGCAGCGTTTCGGGCCGGCGGCGGTCGTGAAGCGCCGCGGACCGTCGGCATGCGCGCAGTGACGCTTTTCGTACGGTAGATTGCCACCGTGAACACCTACGCCATCCTCGCCACGCTTTCGAGCAGCACGGGCATGCCCTACGAGATCATGAAGGCCTTCGCCGACGGCGCGGCCATCATCCGATACGTCGACATGCACCCGGTGGACGCGAACGCCAACCTCTATGTCGAGTTCGCCCTCGACGGCCCGGCCGAGCCGCTGATCTCGACACTCAGCGCGATCGACGGCGTCGTCCGCGTCGAGCAGACTGCCCCGTTCTCGAAGATCTACGGCAAGCGGATCATCGTGATGGGCGGCGGCGCGCAGGTCGGACAGGTCGCATTGGGGGCGATCGCCGAAGCGGACCGGCACAACATCCGCGGCGAACGGATCTCGGTCGATACCATCCCCTTGGTCGGCGAGCGCGAGCTCGCGGCCGCCGTCCGCGCGGTGCCAAGGCTGCCCAGAGTGCGGCTGCTGGTCCTGGCCGGCGCGCTGATGGGCGGCGAGATTACCAAGGCGGTCGAAGAAGTGCGCCAGATGGGCCTCTACGTCATCTCCCTGAACATGGCCGGCAGTGTGCCCGATGTGGTCGACCTGGTGGTGTCGGATCCGGTGCAGGCTGGTGTGATGGCGGTGATGGCGATCGCGGATACCGCGAAGTTCGATATCGTACGCCAGCAGAAGCGGCGGTACTGACACGCGACATTGCGGATTGCGGATTGCGGATTGCGGATTGCGGATTGCGGATTGATTGGGGATTGGGCCACGCGGCCGCTCGTAGCGCAGGCCTTTAGGCCGGCCCACGGCCGCCCGGGCTGCGCTGTTCGCCGTCGCCAAGGCTATGGCGGGTCCGCCCTAGCTTCAGCGAAGGCGGAAAGGGCTGCGCTACCTACGAGCCTGAGGCACACCTGCATCTCTGCGAGCTCTGCACCCTCTGCGGTTAAACAGGCGCTGGAAGGGATCACGCCTCGCGCGGCACCTGCGCGGGATCGATTCGCGACGCGCGGCGTGCCGGCGGCCAGGCGGGCCGTAGAAGTTCTTCCTGGCGCTCAATATGCCACGACCTCAAGGTGTAGCGCAGCCCTTGAAGGGCTGCCTTGCCGCGTCGCGCTGGCGCCCTTCAGCGCTATCCGCGGGGCAGGCCTGAACGGCCTGCGCTACGACTGCACAGAGAGGCGCGTCACCGCGCCGGTGAGCGTGTCGGCGCCGATCGAGATGTAGAGCTCGCGTTCGTTGATCGAGACGCTGAACGCCATCCGTCGATCGAGCCGCGCGACCAGCGCGGCGATCAAGCCGCGATCGACCGCGTAGAGCTCCAGCTCGCCGGCGCGGTGGATCTTCTCGCCAGCCAGCTGCTTGAGGAACTGCTCCGGGTTCTTGTGCGTGTAGACGACGACGCGCGCGCCCGACTTCGAGGCCTTGTGCAGCCGTGCGGCATCGGGCGTGCCGATGTCGATCCAGGTGGTGATCGCGCCGGTCAAGTCGCGCACGAACACGGCCGGCTCGTCCGGCTCCGACACACCGCGCGAGAAATCGATGCCCTCCGTGTACTCCAGCAGATAGGCGAGGAGCCGCGTCACCAGGTACTCCTCGGACTCCGACGGATGCCGAGCGATCCGCAGCGCCAGCGATTCGTAGACGCCACGGTCGGAATCGGCGAGCTCGATCTCGAAGTTGTGGATTGTCGCGGTCAGGGCCATTGGCGGCTCAACGCGAGCCCAGGGTGTTCTTGACGATGCCGATCAGCGAGTCGACGGTGAACGGCTTGGCCGGAAAGCCGGCGCCGGCCGGGTGCAGTCGGATCGAGGGCGAATCCCGACATGCTCTCAGCGCGCCGGCCGGCGAACGATGAAGGCTGCCGCGCCGATGCCGTTGGCCACGACAATCAGTGCGGAGAGCTTGAGGGCGAAGAGCAGCCGGCTTTCAACCTGCACGATCGGGACGATCGACAGCGCGATGAACAGCAGCGTCATCAGCAGCCCGGACAGCGCGCACGCCTTCACCCAGAGCGGCGCCCGGCCGGCGATCGGAATCGCGAACATCACCAGGTAGGTCAGCGCGTAGAAGATCGCCGACCCGTTCCAGAGCAGCTGAAACGCCTCCTGCTTGCCGACGCCGATCAGCCCGACGATGCTGAGCGCGAGCGTCGCCGCGCCGACGAAGAGGATCGAGTTGACCGGCGTCTTGAAGCGCGGGTGCACGCGCGTGAACCACTGCGGCAGCAGGCCGTCCCACCCGGCCACCATCGGCAGCCGGGTGTTGCCGGTGAACATCACGCTCGCCTGCGCGATGCGGATGCACAGCATCGCCAGGATCGCCAGCGGCGCCGCGATCGCGGCGGCGCCGAGCGGCTGGAAGCCGATGCGCAGCACCTGCGGGATCGGCGCGATCAGATCGATCTGGTCGATCGGCACCAGCGCCAGCACCGAGCTGGTGCCGAGGATGAACATCACGGCGATGATCGGCGCCGCGATCACCACCGACCAGGCGATGCTCCGCACCGGGTTCCGGCACTCTCCGGCATGAATCGCCACGTACTCGAAGCCGCCGAACGCGCCGAAGCCCATCTTGCCGAGCAGGTTGAGGCTCATGATCGAGACGACCGGCGCGGCGGTGGCGAGCGGATGGAACGCCTCGAGCGTGCCGGCGCGCATGTTCAGCCACGGCAACAGCAGCAGCGCCGCGAACATCGTCACCATCATCACGCCGCCGGCCTTGTGCACCCACTTGCCGATGTTCAGGCCGACGATGGTGATGACGACCAGCCCCGCCATGATCACGGTGCTGACCAGCGCGATGAACCACTTGCTGGCCGCCAGCCACTCCACGCGTGGGCCGGCGAGATAGACCAGATACTGCGTCGCCTGCAGCCCGGTCTCCGAGGTGTTGAGGATGGCGAACAGCCACAGGTTCCAGGCGACGAGAAATCCCGTCATCTCGTTGAACCCGAGCTTCGCCCACTGATACAGGCCGCCCTCGAGCGGCATCCGCCGATTGAGGTGGGTGACGACGACCGCGGACGGCACATAGAACAGCGTCAGCGCAATCAGCCAGAAGACGACGTGCGACGGCCCCTGCTTCGCCGCGACGCCGACCCACGGCAGCCCGACGATGAAGAGAATCTGGGTGAAGACGAGGTCGGTCAGCCCGAGCTCGCGCTTCAGGCCGGCGCTGCGCGCTTCGACCGATGCTTCGCTGCCGCGGACGGTGGCGCTCATTCGGGGGTGACGACCACGGCGGTGCCGTAGCAGAGGACTTCGGTCACCCCGTCCATCACCTCGGTGGCGTCGTAGCGCAGGCCGATGACGGCGTTCGCCCCGAGCGATCGCGCCTGCTGCAGCACCAGCTCGAACGCGTCGGCGCGGGTCTTCTCGCAGAGCTCGGTCAGGAGGGTGATGTTGCCGCCGACCAGCGTCTGCAGCGAGGCGCCGATGGTTCCCAGGATCGAGCGCGAACGTACGGTGACGCCGCGGACAACGCCGAGCGTTTTCGTGGTCTTGTACCCGTCCAGCACGAACGCGGTGGTCGTCATCGAATGGTCAAGTGCTGCTGCCACGGCGCCTCCCTGCGCGTCAGCTTACCAGCGTATGATCGGATCACGACCATGCGATTCGACGATTACTTGCGGCGCATCGGCCAGTCGGCGCCCGCCGGCCCCTCGTTCGAGGTGCTGCGGCGGCTGCACCTGGCGCACCGCGAGACGCTTCCTGTTCGAGAACCGGACGATCCAGGAAGGCGGCGCCATCAGCCTGGCGATGCCGGATCTCGAGCGCAAGTTCATCGACGATGGGCGCGGCGGCTACTGCTTCGAGCACAACACGCTGTTCGCGGCGGCGCTGGGCGAAGCGGGGTTCGAGAGCACGACGCTGCTCGGCCGTGTTCGTCGCGGGCCGGCCGAACGATGGGCGCGCACGCACATGGTCCTGCGGCTCGAAGTCGAGGGCGAGGTGTGGCTGGCCGATGTCGGTTTCGGGTGTGCGGGGCTGGTCGAGCCGATGCCGCTGCGCGACGGCGCGGCGGTCGAACAGGGCGGCTTCACCTACCGGCTCCGCCGCGATCGGCACCTGTGGATCCTCTCGATCCGCGATGCCGCCGGTGTCGAGACCGACCTCTACGAGTTCAGCGAGGAGCCGCAGACGGCGATGGACGTCGAGGTCGCCAACCACTACACGTCGACGCACCCCGACTCGGTCTTCCGCAAGACGCTGACCATCCAGCGCACGCGGCGCGACGACCGGACCATCCTGCGCAGCGACGTGCTCACCCGCATGCGCCGGGGCACGATCGTCGATGCCTCGTTCCCGCCGGAACGGCTGCGTGCGATCGCCCGCGAGGAGTTCGAGATCGAGTTGCCGCCGGAGCCGATGGTGTTCGAGGCGGCGATTGACTTGATGGGTCGGTAGGGGCTGAGGCACATGCTGAATGCGCTCGGCCTGATCGTTCCGCTCGCGTTCGCGTCGGGGGTCAACCTCTACGCGACCGTCGCCGTGCTCGGCCTGTCGTCGCACTACGGCCTCGTGAGCCTGCCGGAGCAGTTCCGCGTCTTCGACAACCCGGTCATCATCACCGCGGCGCTGGCGATGTATCTGGTCGAGTTCGTCGCCGACAAGATTCCCTGGTTCGACTCGATGTGGGACGCCGTGCACACCGTCATCCGCCCGCTCGGCGGCGCGCTGGTCGCGGTCACCGCGCTCGGCGACGCATCGCCGGCGGCAAACGCGCTGGTGGCGCTCCTCGGCGGCTCGATCGCGATGACCACGCACCTGACCAAGTCGGGCACGCGTGCGGCCGCGAACACCACGCCCGAGCCATTCAGCAACTGGGCGCTGAGCCTCGGCGAGGATGTGCTCGCCGTCGGCCTCTCCTACGCCGCGCTCCAGCACCCGATCACTGCGCTCATCGTCGCCGTCCTTCTGCTCGTCGTCATCGTCTTCTTCGCGGCGATGATCGTGCGGTTCGTGCGGCGGCGCTTCAGCCGCATGCGCGACGCGTACAGCTCGTCCGCATCGCTGTGATCGACGTGGCCACGAACTTGCTCTCCGCATCGGCGTTCACGGTGCGGCGCCGGGATGTGCGTCCGCACCTCAGGAGGCAGCTCATGGGTCAAATGGATCACGATCGCCCGGACGATTCGAACGCACCGCGTCACGACAAGGATTCAGTCGCGGAAGAAACATCGGCGGCAGGGCAGCGGGCGAAAGGCGCCATCAAGGAGGCGGCCGGCAAAGCGACCGGCAACGAGAGCCTCGAGGAGAAGGGCGACCGGGAGAACCAGGCGGGGAAAGATCGCCAGCAAAAGAACGACGCGGTCTGACCTTATTCACGGCACAACTCGGGCGCGGCACCGGCCGCGCCCGTCATCACCGGGCATTGCTGAGCGGCGGCCGCTCCGTGCCAATCAACACCATCAACCCATCCGCAAGCGTGCCTCGCCAGTTGAGATAGTCGTGACCGCTGGCGTACTGCCGGTAGAGCACGTCATAGCCTTTGGCGAGCAGCACGTCGCGCATGTGCCGGCTGGGCTCGAGGATGGCGCCGCCGGTGCCGAAGGTGTCCACCTCGAACAGGCCTGCATCCATCCAGAACCGCAGCGGCAGCTTCGGGCTCCTGATGAATTCCTTGGCGAGCCAGCCGGTTTCAGTGGTGGCGTCGGAAGTAGGTCCGGGGTTGTGATCGGGCGCCCACCAGAACGAGCCTGACTGGCACAGGACGTTGCCGAACATTTCCGGGTGCCGCAGTCCGGCATAGGTTGCAGCGATGCCGCCGTAGCTCGAGCCGGCGACCACCGTCTGCGCCGGATCGGTGGTCACCGTGTAGCGCGCACGCACCCACGGCACCAGCTCCTTGGCGAGGAAATCGGCGAACGCCGGGTTCGGGGGCAGCTCCTTCGAGCGCGTCTCCTGGCTCGGGTTCGCGATCAGGACGGCCACGGTCGGCGGAATCTTCTGCGCCGCGATGAGGTTGTCGAGAATCACCGGCGTCGGCACCGAGTTGAGATAGGCGCTCTCGTCGAACAGCACCAGCAGCGCATTCGCGGCGCCGCCGGCGCGATAGCCTGGCGGCGTGTAGACCGAGATGTTGCGCTCGTTACCGAGCAGCTCGCTCTTGATCCGGTGCTTGTCGACGGTGCCGGCCGGCGTGCCCTCCTTGCGCACGATCCACGGCTGCTGCGGCGCGCCGGGCAGCTCCACCATCGACATGCACTCGTAGCGGCTCGCTTCCGGCAGGCACTGCCAGCGGTTGGGGTTCAGCGGATCGCTCTGCATGCTCGCCATCCGCTGCGCCGCCCGCGGCGGATCCATCGTCATCGGATCGTTCGGCGACAGCCCGTAGGCGAAGCGCGCGCCGGCGGGCAGGCGGAGCGTGACGTACCAGACATCGCTCTCGCCGAGCCGCGTCATCGCGCCGTCGGTGAACGTTCTGGCGCCGAACGAGCCGAGCGCCACCACGTTGCGCGTCGACGGCGTGCCGCGCCAGACGAAGGTCACGAGCATCCGCTGCGGATCCTTCTCCGCCGGCTCGACGATCGGCGTGCCGGCGGCGGCGCGCGCTGCCCAGAACGCGTCAGTGCTCGTCTCGCCGCGCGCCAGCTGCTGCCGCAATGCGTCGATCGTCGGGCTGACGTACTTTTCTTGCCGCGCCACCGGCTTCAAACGATCGTCGAACGACAGCTTCTCGGCCAGCCGGAGCGTGTACTTCCCGCTCGTCGCCGCCGGCGTGTTGCTCTGCGACAGCTCGGCCGGCGTCGGCCCGCGCAGCTCGAGGCGATAGCTGCCCGGCGCGTCGGCAATGAAGGCGAAGTCGCGCTTCCCTTCGCGCGGATTCGCGAGCCCGCGCAACCGCGTTCCATCGGGCAGGAACACCGACCCGAAGACCGGCATCCCCTGCTGCTCGATCGACCCCGCGATGTAATCGCCGGCGTCGAGCGCGATCGTGTAGGAGTGTGAGCTTCCGACCGCGACCTCGCGTTCGACGGGCTGATTGAGCGCCAGCGTGCTGTCCTGGCCTGCAGCCAGACTGGACGTGAACAGGACGAGAGAAAGGACGAGCGCGACTCTCATGGACGCCCCAAACGGTCCGGCTAAAGCCGGACACTACGATGAACCGAGCCGATCGAAGCATCGAACGCCGAACGTCGAACCCAGAACGTCGAACGGAGAACGTCGAACGGAACGGAGAACGCCGAACGGAGAACGCCGAACGACACGCGAAAGACGTTAAGGCCCTTCCGCGTACGCCGCCCGCGCCGCGGCGGCGATGCCATTCGCCCGCGGCCAGCCCGGATGCTGCGCCTCGAGCTCTCTCTGGACAGTGGTCGCCGTGTCGTCGGCCGTGCGCCCCTGCGCCTTCAGCTCCCGCGCACGCGTCTGCACCGCCGTCATCACCGCGCGGTTCGCGGCGATGAGCGCCGCGTCTCCCACCGCCCCGTGGGAGGGAACGATGGTGCGCGGCCGCATCTTGTCGAACGCGTCGAACGCGGCCAGCCACGCCTTCATGCTGGTCGCCGCGCCCGCGGCGAGGAACGACTGGTTCATCACCACGTCGCCGGCGAACAGCACGCCGTCGCCCTCGACCAACAGCGCCGTGTCGCCGCGCGTGTGCGTCGGTCCGACAACGAGGAAGCGGACGCGGACGCCGCCGAGGTCGAGCGTGTAATCGCGATCGAAGGTGACGTCGACCTTGCGACCGGTCGCGCCCTGCAGCAGCTCCGCCGTCATCGGCGATCGCCTCGAGAACGCCTGAATCTGCTGCGCGCCGCCCTCGGCGAACTCCGCCTCCTGCACGCGCGAGTTCACGTATTTGGCGCTCGCCGGAAACGCGAGGTAGCCGGTCGTATGCTCGGCGTGAAAGTGCGTCGAGGCGATGTAGACCTCGGCGTTGCGGCTCACCTTCGCGACCTCGCGCAAGACCGTCTCGCCGTTGCGTTTGCCCAGTCCCGGATCGATCGACCAGCGTCGCGCGCGAGCCGACGACGATGCCGACGTTCGGGACCAGGCCGACGTTGCCGTCGGGGATCACGAAGGTGTGATCGGCGACCTTGACGGTGACGCCCTCCTTCACCAGCGGATCTGGCGGCGGCGTCTGCTGGGCGGCCAGCGCGGGCGCCACGAGCAGGGCGCCCGCGATCATCAGCGCGCGCATCACGGCTTGCTGACGAACGGTCCGACTTCCGGCTTGCCCTGCGTGTTCACGAGCGGACCGAGCTCGGCGGCGACGCCGCGCGCGATCGCCGCGGTCTCGCTGCCGGCCTGGAAGCAGGTGAAGTCCGGGCGATCGCGCCAGGCCAGCGGCCCGCACAGCTTGACCTTCGCCTTGATCGCCGCGTCGTGGACGATGTTGATCGCGCGCTCGTAGTCGGGCGTGCCCTGGCGATAACCGGAGAAGTTGCCGAGGTCGCCGCTGGCGGCGAAAATCGCGCTGACGCCGGGGACCTTGGCGATCTCGTCGACGTTCTTCAACCCCTCGAGCGTCTCGATCATCAGGATCAGGACGATGTTGTCGTTGATCGTCTGGCGATAGCCGCCCGGCACGCCGCCGAACATGGCCGCGTCGAACGCCTGGCCGCCGCCGTTGCTGCGCCGCCCCATCGGCGGGAAGTAGGTCCAGTTCACCGCTTCGCGCGCTTCCTCCGCGGTGTCGACCGTGGGCACGACGACGACCAGCGCGCCGGCGTCGAGCGCGTGCTGGATCTCGCGCTCGTCGGTGTAGGCGATGCGCGTGCCGGGGACTGCCTTCGCGTGCGGGCAGGTGCGCCACATCCGCGCGACCGCCTGCCAGTCGTGCTGGTCGTGCTGCATCTCGGTCCAGATGAAGTCGTAGCCGGCGTTGGCCATCGCGCAGTAGGTGGCCGGATCGGTGGCGCTGAAGAGCGTGCCGCCGGTCACCTTGCCGCCCTGCATCAACTTCAGCTTGACCGGGTTCCACACCTTCGCGCCGGCGGGCGGGTTGAACGCCGGGCCGTATTTCCACGTCGCCGGATCGAACGCACCGGTGTTGACCGCCCCGGCCGGCGCGGTCGTGCGCGCGCCGCTGTCCTTGCCGGCGGGGGCGGCGAGTGGGAACTGCGTCGCGCCCGGGTTCGGATTGTTGGCGTACGGATCCGCCGACGGTGTCGGCTGTGTCTGGCGCGGCGGCGGCGCCGGCTGTGCCGGCTGTGCCGGCTGCTGCGCGGCGAATGCGGCGATGCCGAGCACGCCGCAGGCAACGGTTGCGAGAATCAGGTTCCTCATCTCGTTCCTCCCAGTTCTACGACCACTTCATAGTTGAAACGCATGAAGCGATACAGCTCGCTCTCGAGCAGCCGCTCCTGGTCGCTGTGCATCCCGAATCCCTTCGGTCCATCCTCGAGGTCGACGGCCGGGCCGATGCCGTAGCACTGCACGCCCTTCGCGCGCAGTTGCGCCATGTCGGTCGCGAACGTGCTCATCGTCGGCAGCGTCGGCACGTTGTAGATGCGGCTGTTCACCGCTTCGATCGCCTTGAACGGTTCGGAGTCGACGCGCGCCGCGACACCCGCCGGCCGCGTATTCTGCGAGGCGAAAGCGCGCCTCGACAGCCGGATCGTTGACGATTGTTTTCACCTGCTCGAGGAACTTCGCCGGCTCCTCGTCGGGCAGCATGCGCACGTCGAGCGTCGCCTTCGCTTCAGACGGGATCACGTTGAAACGATAGCCGCCGTCGAAGATGTTGGGCGACACCGACGTGCGCAGCATCGACGAGTGCTGCGGCTCGTGCTCGAACAGCCAGTCGTCGGCCGCCGCGCGCACCTTCGGGTCCGCCGACAGCACGTCGCGGTACTGCTTCGCCGTCTCCGGCGGCGCGATCGACGCCAGGCGGCGGAAGTAGGTGCCGGTGGTCTCGTTCAGGCGCACGTCGGGACGCCACTCGCCGATCTTCGCCACCGCCGCCGCGAGGTGCACGACCGCGTTCGACGGCAGCGGCACCGAGCCGTGGCCGGAGATGCCCTTCGCCACCAGCTCGATCCCGCGCGGGATCTTCTCGGTCGCCTGCACGGTCGCGAACTTCGGCGCGCCGCCGATCCGTGTGACGCCGCCGCCTTCCGCGAAACAGTACTCGGCGTCGATCTCGGCGTAGTGCTGCGCGACCATGAACTGGATGCCGAAGTTCGAGTTCCCTTCCTCTCCCGACTCGGCCAGGAAGATCACGTCGCGGTCGAGCGGCACCGCCTGCCGCTTGAGCAGCACCATCGTCATCAGCGCTGCCGCCAGGTTGTCCTTGTCGTCCACCGTGCCGCGGCCGTAGACGTAGCCGCCTTCGCGCGTCGCGCTGAACGGCGAGTGCTTCCACTTGGCGGCGTCGACCGTCACCGTGTCGGTGTGCCCCATGATGAGCAGCGGCCGCTTCCTCCCGTTGCCCTTCAGCCGGGCGACGATGTTGGGGCGGTTCTCGTCGAGCGCGAAGATCTGGTTCGGCACGCCGGCCTGGTCGAGCACCTGCTTCAGGTAGTCGACGGCGCGGCGCTCGTTGCCCGGCGGGTTGGTCGTGTCGAGCCGCAGCACCGCCTGGTAGTGCCGCATCATCTCGTCTTCGAGCGCCTTCCAGTCGAGCTCGTCGCTCGTCGTGGACTGGCTGAGCGCACGCGACTGCTCATGGCAAGCCCAGTCGACGATTGCACGAACCAGGGCGCGAGCGCAGCGAAGACGCCGAGCGCACCTGGCAACCAGCATCGAGCAACCAGCATCCAGCCCCCAGCCCCTGCACGGTCACTTCGCTCCAGCCACAGCGGTGATCACTTCCCAGTTGTAGCGGACGAAGCGGTGCAGCTCGCTCTCGAGGATCCGCTCCTGGTCGCTGTGCGCGCCGAAGCCCTTCGGCGGATCCTCGAAGTCGGTCGCCGAGCCGATGCCGTAGCACTGCACGCCCTTGGCACGCAGCTGCGCCATGTCGGTCGCGCCGGTGCTCATCGTCGGCAGGGTGATGGTGTTGTAGACAGAGGTGCCCGCGGCTTCGAGCGCCTTGAAGACGTCGTTGTCGAGCCGCGGCGGCGCGCGTCGCCGGCCGCTCGTTCGCGCCGGTGAAGCGGACGTCGATCGCCGGATCGTTGACGATCTTCTTCACCTGCTCGAGGAATTTCGCCGGATCCTCGTCGGGCAGCGCGCGCACGTCGAGCGTCGCCTTCGCTTCCGACGGGATGACGTTGGAGCGATAGCCGCCGTTGAAGATGTTCGGGGACACCGAGGTCCGGAGCATCGACGAGTGGCGCGGCTCGTTCTCGAGCAGCCAGTCGTCGGCGGCCTTCTGCATCTTCGGATCGCTCGAGAGCACGTCGCGGTAGACCTTCGCGACCTCCGGCGGCGAGACGGTCGCGAGCTTGCGGAAGTAGCTGCCGGTGGTCTCGTTGAAGCGCACTTCGGGCCGCCACTCGCCGACCTTGGCGACCGCAGCCGCCAGGTGGACGATCGCATTCGACTTGAGCGGCACCGATCCGTGGCCGGAGATGCCGCGCGACACCAGCTCGATGCCGCGCGGGATCTTCTCCAGCGTCTGCACCGTCGCGTACTTCACCTCGCCGCCGATGCGGACGACGCCGCCGCCTTCGGCGATGCAGTACTCGGCGTCGATCAGCGGGAACTGATCCTTCACCAGGTAGCCGATGCCGATGCCGGAGCTGCCTTCCTCGCCCGCTTCCGAGACGAAGATGACGTCGCGCGCGAGCGGCACGTTGAGCCGCTTCAACAGCAGCATCGTCATCAGCGCCGCGGTGAGGTTGTCCTTGTCATCGACCGTGCCGCGGCCGTAGACGTAGCCGCCGTCGCGGGTCGCGCTCAACGGCGGGAACTTCCACTTCGCGTCGTCGGTCGTCACCGTGTCGCTGTGGCCCATGACGAGCAGCGGCCGCTTGCTGCCGTTGCCCTTCAGCCGGGCGATGAGGTTCGCCCGCTTCGGATCGGAGCCGACGATCTGCGCCGGGATGCCTTCCTTCTCGAGCACCTGCTTGAGGTACTCGACCAGGACGGTTTCGTTGCCGGGCGGATTGCGGGTGTCGATGCGCAGCACCGCCTGGTAGTGCTGCATCGTCTCGTCCTGCAATTTCGTCCAGTCAGGCTGCGAAGGGGCCTGGGCGAGCAGGCCTGCCGGTGCGGAAAGAAGAAGAAGAATGGCGAGCCGGCCGACGGTCATCGTCCCTCCTGGAATCGGAGGGAATCTTGACACATTTACCCGACGATCAGGACGCCGGAGACTCGCGGAAAACGCTGAACGCACGACTTTCTGCGTGTTCTGCGGCTTCCGCGTTGATCGTCGCGATCGCTTACTCGTAGCGCAGCGCCAGGATCGGATCGATGCGGCTGGCGCGGGTGGCCGGGATGAGGCCCGCCGCCGCCGATACCAGCGCCAGGAGCAGCATCGTCGCGCCGGCAATCCACGGGTCGCGCGCCTCGATGCCGTACAGCTGCGCCGACACGAACCGCCCGAGCGCCATCGCCGCAGGGATGCCGATCGCCAGGCCGATCGACAGGAGCAGCAGCACCTCACGCATCACCATCCAGATCACGCCGCTGGGCTCGGCTCCGAGCGCGAGCCGGATGCCCAGCTCCTTCTTGCGCCGCGCGACGACGAACGCCATCACGCCGTAGAGGCCGATCGAGGCGAGCACCGTGGCCAGCAGGCCGAAGCCGGCGGCGAGCAGCGCGATCAGGTGATCGGTGAGCAGCGTTTCGTCGAGCTGCGCCTCGAGCGTCTTCATCTCGTAGACCGGCATCGAGGCGTCGAGCGTCCGGACCTCGTTGCGGATGACGCCGTACGCCGTTGACGATGCGGCCGCGGTGCGGACGTAGAAGGTGGCGCTGTTCCTGCCCCAGTGCGGGATGAAGACCTGGCGGCGAACCCCTTCGCGCGGTCCTTCGTACAGCGCATCGGCGACGACGCCGATGATCTCGATATCGAGCTTCGATTTCGGCCCGGTGCCGAACCCGACGTGCTTGCCAAGCGCGCTCTTCCCGGTGAAGAAGTGTTCCGCGAAGCGGCGGTTGACGATCGCGTACCGCGTCGTCTGGCTCGCGTCCATGCGGTTGAAGTCGCGTCCTTCGAGCAACGGGATGCCCATCGTCTCGAAATAGCCGGGCGACAGCGAGTTCATGAACGCCTGCATGTCTTCGCCGTCCTGGGCCTTGTGCCCTTCGACGCCCATGCTGCTGTCCCACTCGTTGCCCGAGAGGATCGACACGCCGGCGAGCGCCGCCGACTTCACGCCCGGCGCCGCGCGCAGCTTGCCGAGGAGCTGCTCGTAGAAGTTCAGCGCCCGCGGCGTTCTCGTAGCCGCTGAGCGCCGGCGAGAGCTGGAAGGTGACGAGGTTGTCGAGCGCCACGCCGGTGTCGGTCGCCTTCAGGTTCTGCAGGCTGCGCACGAACAGGCCGGCGCCGAAGAGCAGCAGGAAGCTGAGCGCCACCTGCGCGGCGACCAGCCCCTTGCGCAGGAACAGCGAGCCGCCGGATCCGGCGATCGCGCCGACCGTGTCCTTCAGCGTGATCCACGGATCGGGCCGGCTCGCGCGCAGCGCCGGCAGGAGGCCGAAGATCACGCCGGTGGTGAAGGTCGAGCACCAGGGTGAACGCGAGGATCCGCGCGTCGGGCCACGCCTCGATCATGAGCGGCTGGCCGTTGGACGGGGCGAACGCGAGCAGGCCGCGCGTCAGCACGACGGCGAGCGCGATGCCGAGCACGCCGCCGGCCACCGACAGCACGAGGCTCTCGACCAGCAGCTGGCGCACGAGATGGCCGCGCGATGCGCCGAGCGACAGGCGGACGGCAATCTCCTTCTGCCGCATGAAGCCCCTGGCGATCAGCAGATTCGCGACGTTGGCGCACGCGATCAGCAGCACCAGGCCGACCATGCACATCAGCACGAGGAGCGGCGTCGAGAAATCGTTGCGCAATCCCGAATAGCCGACGGCGGCGCCCTCGACCAGCAGCCGCCCTTTCATGAACTGCTCGCGCGCAGTACGCCGACCAGTCTTTCGCGCCGGGCAGCGTCATCTCGTGCGCGCGGATCTGGGTGAACAGCGTCTGCAGCGGCGCCTGCGGCCGACTTGACCGTCCAGCCCGGCTTCAGGCGCGCAAACACCTGGACCCATCGCGATCGCGGATCGTCCATGTGCAGCCAGGCCCACTCGGGCATCATCACCGGCTTCATCTGGATCGGGACGCGAATCTGCGGCGAGCGCGCGGGATCGATGCCGCCGAAGCCCGGCGGCCGAGACGCCGACGATCGTCATCGGATAGCTGTTGACCAGGATCTTCTTCCCGACCACGCCCGGGTCGCGTGAGAAGCGGCGGACCCAGTAGTCGTAGCTCGAGGACCACGACCGGGTGCCCCTGGTAGACCTGATCGTCTTCGGCGGAGTTGAAGACCCGTCCGATCGCCGCTGGCACGCCAAGCATCGAGAAGAAATTGCCGGAGACCATTTCCGCTTCGAGGCGCTCGGTCTGGTTGTCGATGCTGACCGACGCCTCGACGAGGCGCCGGCAGATCACCTCGGCCAGCGGCTCGGCGCGCTTCTGGTACTCCTGGTAGATCGGGTACGAGTGCATCCGCATCCCCACGTTGCTGCCGTTGTGGGCGCCCTGCTGATAGAGCATCACGAGCTCGTCCGGGGACTTCACCGGCAGCTTGCGCAGGAGGATCTGGTCGATCAGCGTGAAGATCGCCGTATTGGCGCCGATCCCCAGGGCCAGCGACAGGATCGCGACGATCGAGAACAGCGGGCTGCGGACGAGCCCGCGGACGGCAAACTTCACGCAGGTCATCCCCCGCTTAGACGGGAAGAGGGGGCTGACGGTTGTCAATGCGGATTGCGGATTGCGGATTGCGGATTTATTGCGGAATGCGGATTGCGGAATGCGGATATGCCGCAATCCCGCAATCCGCAATCCGCAATCCGCAATGTCGCCGTCGACCTCGCTCACCTCGTCCTGGCGAGGTCGACGACGATGTCCCAGTGGAATCTCATGAAGCGGGACAGCTCGCTCTCGAGGATCCGTTCCTGATCGCTGTGCGCGCCGAAGCCCTTCGGCCCGTCCTCGACATCCAGTCGCCGGGCCGACGCCGAAGCACTGCATCCCCTTGGCGCGCAGGTAGGCCATGTCGGTCGCGCCCGTGAGCATCGTCGGCAAGGTCGGCGCGTTGTAGTGCTTGGTCACGTTCGCTTCGACCGTCTTGAACGCTTCCGAGTCGAGCCGCGCCTCGGGCTGCTTCGGCCGGGTGTCGCGGGCGCCGAAGCGGACGTCGATCGTCGGATCGTTGATCACCGTCTTGACCATCTCGAGAAACTTCGCCGGGTCCTCGTCGGGCAGCATGCGCACGTCGAGCGTCGCCTTCGCCTCTGACGGGATCACGTTCACGCGGTAGCCGCCGCCGAGGATGTTCGGCGAGACCGAGGTGCGGAGCATCGACGCGTGCGCCGGCTCGTTGTCGAGGAAGTATTCGTCGGCGTCGGCCTGCGCCTTCGAGTTCGGCACCAGCACGTTGCGGTAGCGCTCGGCGTCGGCCGGGCTCGAAATCGTCGCCAGCCGGCGGAAGTAGGTGCCGGTTGTTTCGTTGAGGCGGATGTCCGGCTTCCACGCGCCGATCTTGCCGATCGCCGTCGAGAGGTGGACCACCGCATTGGTCCGCAGCGGCACCGACCCGTGGCCGGCCACGCCTTTCGCGGTCAGCTCGATCGCGTACGGGATCTTCTCGAGCGTCGCGATCCCCGCGTACTTGACGCGGCCGCCGACGCGGGTCACGCCGCCGCCCTCGGCGAAGCAGTACTCGGCGTCGATCTCGGGATAGTGCTGGTCGACCATGTACTGGATGCCGATGCGCGTGCTGCCCTCCTCGCCCGCTTCGGAGAGGAAGATCACGTCGCGATCGAGCGGCACGTTCAGCCGCTTGAGCTGCAGCATCACCATCAGCGTCGTCGCGAGGTTGTCCTTGTCGTCGACCGTGCCGCGGCTGTAGACGTAGCCGCCGTCGCGCGTCGCGCTGAACGGCGGGAACTTCCACTTCGCCGGGTCGACGTTGACGACGTCGGTGTGGCCGATGATGAGCAGCGGCCGCTTGCGGCCGTTGCCTTTCAGGCGCGCGACAACGTTGGGGCGGTCGGGCTCGAGCGCGTAGAGCTGCGCCGGAATGCCTTCCTTGTCGAGGACCTGCTTGAGGTACTCCGCCGCCGGCCGCTCTTTGCCAGGCGGGTCGCTGGTGTCGATGCGCAGCAGCGCCTGGAAGTGGCGCATCAGTTCTTCGTCGACCTTGGCCCAGTCCGGCTGCGCGGACCCGCCCTGAGCGGCAATCCCCGCGTCGAAGGGAGCGCGCGGATCGCCAGTGCCGGAATGAGCATCGCGAACGAAACGGCCGCGAGAAGTCGTCGCGAGCATAGGCGTCATTCTATTCAGCTTTCCTCCTCCGCTCATCGTGTTGCGCCGAGCGACGGCGGGCAAGTCAGCCGGACCGTGCCGGCAACGCGAGAATCGCCCGCTGGTAGATTTCGCGCACCTCGGCGAACGGCTTGTGGTCGCGCGTGTAGAGCACGGCGCGATGCTCGAACAACGCGTCGGGGATCGCGAGCGCGCCGCCGGTTGGCGCCGGCACCAACGCCGGATCGCGCTCCCAGCCGTCTGGCAGCGGCGTCCACAGCAGCGTGACGGCAAATGTCCGCCGGTACGGCTGGAGCGACTCCACCGCCCTCCCGAACGGCGTCGTCGTGGTCTCGAGCAGGCGGTTCATCTCCGGCGTCAACCGGCCGGGCACGTACCAGTTCTCCGCTTCCGAGAGCACGCGGGAGCCACATCGAAGCTGCACCTTGCGATAGCGCAACCTGGTCCTGCGCGGAGATCTCGAGACGCTCGCGCTGGCTCGGCATCCGGCGTCTCCGGCGGCGTCCGGCGCCACTTGCGCGACGATTCGCGCATCGGCGACCGCACTGGTGATCGCGGCACCAGTGCTCCAGGCTCGCGGTCGCGCTGCGGCTGGCGAGAATCTCCGCGTTCAGCGTCTGGATCAGCGCGAGCGCTTCGAGCCCGCGCAAGGAAGGTGTCCGGCCAGGACGGCGGCGGTGGCGCTCTGCGCGTGGAGCGGCGACCAGACGCCGCCAGCGCAAAGCCAACCACCACGCCGCTGCAGCGAACTATTGAGTCGAGCACCGCGTGGCGCGCTCGTCGACGTTTCACGGTGCGGCCGGGCTTTCGCTCAAGTCGATCATCGTCCGCCAGACCGCCACCCACGCGCGGCCCGCTTCCGGAAGATCCAGAGATCGCGGCCGGTCGCGCGATATCGCTCGCCCGACCGCGAATACAGCATCTCGTAAGGAAACGTGATCACCGCGGTATCGCCGACGACGTCGATCTGTTGGCCGCGGTCGTGGAATTCGTGGATCGTCGCGCTCTGGACGAAGTCGCGGAAACCCGGCGAGCAACGGCTCGCGCCCCTGCATCCGTCCCGAGAAGCCGGGAAACACCATCACGATCTCGGGGTCGCAGCGCCGGCGCCATGTCGTCGACGCGCTGTTCGAGCCACGCCTGGTTGATCGCGTGCATCGTTTCCGCAACGGCGCCGGCTGTCTGATTCATCTCCCATCGGACTTGCGCCCCTTTCGCGCTCAGCGCGCCCGGCGTGCCGCTCAGGCGATCCAGCGCGACATCGGGGAGATGCTGCGCGAGAATCGAAGCCTGATCGTGCGCACGCAGCGCCTCGACGACGGCCGGGAGAGGATCGGACCCAGATGTCCGGCGAGTCAATCTCGCCGGGAAGCGCGCCTCGAACGCCAGGCACTCGACCGGCGGAACAAATTGCGCATCGATTCCCGCCCGATTGCCGCGCGGATCGGCGCGGTACCAGCCAACGCCCGGCAGCAGCATCCCATTGAACCCGTGCAGGCAGAATTGGCGCCCGTCGTCGTCCAGGGCGAGACGCTGGTAGCAGAACCCGGCAGGAATGCCGTTCGCGCGCAGCAGCGCGGCCAGCAGGTGGCTCTTGGCGTAGCAGAACCCGCTGCCCTGCTCCAGAACATCCGACGCGGCGCAGGTGACAACCTCGAGGCCGAAATCGGTCGTGTGCTGAATTTCGTCGCGCACCCACTCGAAGCATCGGCGGGCAATCGGCCTCCGACATCCGGCGGCGCCGGCGCGCAGCGCCGCTGCCTTGGCACGCACCGCCGGATGATGCCAGTCGATCACGTCGGTCGATTGCAGGAACTCGTTCATGTCTCGCGATACCCGACCTGCGCGTCCAAAAGACGACCTAGTCGCCGGTGTCCTGCCACTTGCTCGCGGTACTGCGTCACGTATCAAAGTCCACAATCACCACGACCGAAGAAGTCGCAGAAGACTGGCTCAACGCCGATGCTGGCGCCAGGACTCAGCGGGATGTTGCGCTGCGGCCAAGGTGTAAAATGACGCAATGACGGACCGGGCGCAACAGTTGCTCCGAGAGGCGTTAACGCTCCCGGTTGACGAGCGGGCCGACGTGGCCGCGTCGTTGTTAGCCAGTCTGGACGCGCCGGCGGCGATGGACGCCGCAGGCGTGGAAGAGGCGTGGGCGCGCGAGATTGAACGGCGTGCGAGACGCGTCTTGGCCGGTGAGTCGGTCGGCGAACCCTGGAACGATGTGCGCGCGCGCATCCTCCGGCGGTTGCCCGAACGATGAACCACTCCTTCCGAACCGAGCCTGAAGCAACCGCCGAACTGGAACAAGCCGTTCTCTGGTACGAGAGCCAGCGACCCGGACTTGGCGTCGAGTTCCTCGCCGCGATTGATACCACGCTGAAGCGAATAGGCGTCTGGCCGCAGGCAGCCCGTCGAGTTCCCGGGGTCTCCAACGAATTCCGGCGCGCAAGGCGCCGGTCAGCGGCTTTCCCTACCATGTCGTTTATCTGGAGCTGCCGGAGAGCATTCGGATTCTCGCCTTCGCGCACGACAGCCGGGAACCTGGCTATTGGCACGCCCGGGTAAAGAAGTAGCGAATCCTCAATCCCACTATTCTTAGGCAGGCTCGATCGGGAAGATCAGACCGCGAGTCGTTCTGCGTTCTCTCCGCGCTGCGCGGGGGCACCAGCAGCCTGTATGGGTTCGACGACGAGCACCGGCGCACCGGGAAACTCACAGCGCTCGACGACGCGCAGTCCTGCCGCCAGCGCCTCGGCCTCGAGCTCGCCGGGGACGAACGGGTGCTCGTAGTGGAACAGCGCCCGCTTCGGGTCCACCGGCAGCAGCACGTCGCCGCGCTCCGGACGCCAATCGGATCGCGTGATCGTTGCCGAGAGGCGCGCCAGCTGGATCAGCAACGGGTGGCCAGAGCGCTCGGTCATGAAGTTGATGAGGATTCGGCCGCGCGGCGTCAGGTGCGCCGCCGCCTTGCGGAGCGCCGCAATCCGGCGCCGCGACTCGGGCATGAAGTTGTAGCAGCAGCCCGAGAAGATGATGACGTCGAAGCGGCGCGGCAGCGGCACCTCCTCGAAGAAGCCCTCGATGATCTCGGCGGTCAAGCCGCGCATCGCCAGCTGGCGGCGGCAGGTCGCAATCGCAAGGCGCGCCGGCTCCAGCGCGGCCACCCGATAGCCGCCGGCAACCATCGCCACCAGATCGCGTCCCGGCCCCGATCCGACCAGCAGGACGTCGTCGTCGCGGGTGACGAAGCGATCGAGCATCTCCTCTTCCCACCGCATCAGCCCGGCGGCGATGTCGCTGTCGCGCGCGCTGAACTCCTCCCACGTGCGCTCGATGCCGGTCCGCAGCTCGTCGATGGTCAGCGTGCCGGCCGCGAGGTGATTGAGTACCCGGGTCACGCGCGCGAACTGACGCCCGGTCTGGAACAGCGCGGCCGTGAACAGGCCAACGACGGCGCGCCTCACAGCATGTACCTCGCCACCACGTCGACGACCGAGCGATCGGGCGCGAACGACAGGTCGTAGCAGCGCGTCCGCCGCGTCACCTGCTCGACCGCCGCCATGGTGCGCTCGACCGCGTCGGCGCTGTGGAACGGCAGAAACGAGCAGGAGAACAGACGCGCGGCGGCGCGCGACGGGGCCGCCGGCACGACCGAATGGGTCGGCGCATGCTGCAGGAAGAACAGCGCCGCCAGCTCGCCGCTTGCGGGCGACGCAAAATGCGCGTCGCCCTGCCACGGCGTTCCGTAGGCGACGATCCGGTCGCCGTCGGTCCGCAGCACGACGCGCTCGTCGCTCAGCAGCGTCGTGCCCGGCCGATCGACCCAGAGCCGCGCCATCGTCGACTTCCCCGCGCCCGACTGGCCGGCGAACAGATACGCGCGCCCGGAAGAATCGAGCAGGCCGCAGGCATGGACTTCGACGCCTTTGCCCTGCGAGAGGACGTGGATCATCAGCAGCTCGTCGAGCGGGTACTGGAGCGGATGCGCGATGGCCGCGGGGTGCTCGTCGAAATGCCGGCGGTACAGGTGGACGTCGCCGGCCGTGAAGGCTGGATTGAAGCGCGCGATCTTGTAGGGAGTGCGGCCGCCAACGGCCGAGCGGAAGGCGAACAGGAAATCGCCGTTCGACTGGAGCAGCTGCCACGCGCCACCAGAGTCGAACAGCACCCGTCCGGACAGATCCGGCGCGGTGTCGATCCAGCTTGCCCGCATCTCGACGTCGGGCTCGCCCTGGTCCGACGCAAACAGCGCCAGCGAGCCGCCGGGTTTCGACGCGAGGCCGGGATCGTCGGAGACGACCCGGAGCGTGATGTCGCCGACCGACAGAAACGTGTCGAACGGCGGCGCGCTCACCGGATCGCTCCCGTGCGCCCGCGGGTTAGGAAACCGGCGTGCTGCAGTTCGACGGCATGTTGCAGCGGTGCTGGGCCGGTCCGGAGACGCTGGCCGTCTTGCAGCCGCCGAGGACCGCTTCGTCGGGGCGCAGCGGCACTTCCTGGACCTGTGGCTTGGCGTAGGGTTTCTTCTCGTTCAGCCTGTCTTCGGACGTGGGATCTTCCATAGGGAGGCTCCTCTACGCGGCACTCCTAAAGGGGTGCCCTACATTTGCGGCACCCCTAAAGGGGTGCCCTACATTTAATGCGTGCCGCACGATCCGCACCCCAGGCTCGACGGGGCGTTGACGACGCGCAGGAACACGTTGCCGTCTTTCGCCATCGTCGCCGGCGGCGGCTCGATGGCGCGCGCGCCGAGCCGCAGCCGCGCCGCCGCGTCGACGACGTGCGAGTGCGCCGAGCCGCCCTCGCAGTATTCGCACTCCCCGTGCGCCGGAATCGGGATGTCGAGCGCCATCGCGCGCAGGTGCGCCGTCTGGCACAGCCAGTCGACCGGCGCCTCCGGATCGCCGTTCTCCAGCTCGCCGTTGGCCGGGCACATCCCGCACACCGCCTTGAGCGTGCAGCTCACGCACTTGGTGGGGCGCGTGATCTTCCGCAGCCGCTGCTGGTGCAGGAACCCGTTCCAGCCTTCGACGAAGCTGCCCTGGCGGACGTCGTACTTGAACGCTTCGGACAGGACGCAGATGCTCAACCGCCCGTACGGATCGATCGCAAACGAGCTGACGCCGCCGCCGCACTGATAGACCGTGTCCATCGCCGGCTTCGACTCGACCGCCTTGCGGACGATCTCGGCAAACTGCACCCACTCGTCGCCGCGCTTCGGGTCGGCGAGATCGAGCGCGACGCATTCCTCCGGCGCGAGCCGCACGTCGAGCGGGCTCTGCGAGCAGTCGACGCGCGGATTGATCATCGAGTCGAACTTGAAGTGGACGCCGAGCTCGTCCTCGGCGAAGCGCTGCATCGCCGGAATCTCGTGGCGGTTGGTCGAGACCGCCACGGTCTTCAGCGCCAGCGGCAGCCCGCGATCGAGCAGCAGCCGGATGCCGCGCATGCACTTCTCGTAGGAGCCGGGAATGCCGGTGAGCCGCTCGTAGGTCTCCCTGGTCAGGCCGTAGAGCGTGATCTCGATCGCGAACGGCCGCCACTTCGACCAGATGGTCGGCGATCCGCTCGGTGATCATCGTGCCGTTGGTGAAGAGCGTGATGAGGAAGCCCTTCTTCTTCGCGTAGGTATAGATGTCGAGGAAGTCGCGCCGCGCGAAGATCTCGCCGCCGGTATAGAGCAGCCACAGGCAGCCGGCATCCGCAAGCTCGTCGAGGAGGCGGCAGTGCTCGTCGAAATCGAGCTCGCGTGCGCGCGCCTCACCGTCGGCCATCGGCAGGTTGTTGTAGCAGTGCAGGCAGGTCAGCGGGCAGCGGCGCGTGACCTCGATCGTGCCATTCAGCGGCAACCGCCGCTCGGCGAGCCGGCTCTGAAAGGCACCACTGAATTCCGCGTAGCTCAGCGTTTCCATTCAGCTACGTGCCCTTCAGTTCCTGGATGAGCCCGCGTGTGCTGAGCGCATCGAGGAACTCGCCGACGTCGGCTGCCGCATCCTGCGGCGAGACGTCGAACTCGGCGGCCACCGCATCAACGATCCGATCGGCGGTCGTCGGCGACCGCAGCAGCTCCCAGATGCGCGAGCCCACCGGATTCAGCACGTAGATCGATTCGAGATCCATCACGTGACCGGTCACCGGTACGATCAGCGTCTCGCCGCCGATGTCCCTGGTGACATACGAGCGGCGCTCGTCGGCATGCTGGACGACCAGGCTGGCATGTTCCATGGCGCAATTGGACGCGATGATACCGCAAATCAACGGCGGCGAAGGTGCGCCGCCACCGCAACGCCGGCAGCAACGGCGCCGGCAACGGTCGTGGTTGGAACCACCAACCGCTTCGCGCGCGACAGCGCGGACCGCACGCGGCGGCGCACGCGGGCGCGAGCGCCGGAGAGCGGAATCACCCGGCCGTTCCGCCGCACGTTGATCACCTTGCCGAGAATCTCGTTGGCGCCGGCAGGCCCGTCGCCGGCGACCTTCGCGTCGCCTCGAAGCTCAAAGAAGCGGTCGTTGCCGCTCACCGTCACGCCGACGACACGGTGTGCAAGCACGCGACGGCGGAGACGGAAGAGCACGATGTCGCCGCGCACGACGGCATCCGGAGACACGGGCGCGACGGTCACTGTCTCGCCGTCGCGGATTGTCGGATACATGCTCTCGCCCTCGGCGCGGAACTGAACCGCGGTTCCGCTGGCCAGGGCGTGTTCGATCACGGAGCTGAAGATTTCGGAGTCGCGCATCAGGGTCGCAGTCTACATCACGGTTCTCGGCGGCCACAGAGGCCCGCGGCAAGCCGGACACGACGACCGCATGACTGCGTACGCTACAGTCGGGTTACGGATACTCTCTCCAGCCTCGCCGCTGCTGCATTTCTCTCGTCGCCTGGCGCACCGGCAGCTGCCGCCAGCTGTCGATGCCGCTGCGTTTCTCTCAGCGGTGACGCAAGACGGGCTGCTCGGCTTGATGCACGCGAAAGTCGTCGCCGACGGCGGCAGTCGATTGCCGACGACGTTCGTCGCCGCTTTGCGTGCCGGCGCGCACCGGCAGGCCGCGCGGGAGCTCGCGCAGCGCGCCGACCTGCAGCGCGTCGTCGCCGCGCTGAAGGAAACAGGCATCGAGACGCTGCTGATGAAGGGCGCGTCGCTCGCCTACGACGTCTATCGCGATCCGGCGTGGCGCGTCCGCTCCGACGCCGACATCTTCATCCGCGAGTCCGATCGAGAGCGGGCGCGCGCCTGCCTCGAGGATCTCGGCTACTCGTCGCAGCCCGAAGTTGCCGGGCGCCTGATCGCGTATCAGTTCCACAGCGAGCGAACCGACCCGCATGGCATCCGCCATCTCTACGACGTGCACTGGAAGATCGCGAACCCGCAGCGCTTCGCCGACGCGATCGGGTTCGACGAGCTCGCCGCGGGCGCCGTGCCGCTGCCGCTGCTCGGCGGCGCAGCGCGGGGGATCGGCCGCGTGCACGCGCTGTGGCTGGCCTGCGTTCACCGCGCCGCGCATCACTACGACCAGGAGACGCTCGTCTGGCTCTACGACGTCCACCTGCTTGCGGGCGCGCTCGACGACGATGAGATGCGCAGACTGGTCGTGCTCGCCGAGCGCACCGGCGTCCGGCGCATCTGCCTGCGCGCGCTGCTGCTCGCACGCGATCGGTTCGGGACCCGGATCGCGCCGAAGGTGATCGCGGCGCTCGAGGCGGCGCCGGCCGACGAGCCGTCCACGGTCTTTCTCCGCCCGGGCATGCGCAAGCTCGATGTGCTGCTCGACGACGTGCGGGTTCTGCCCGGATGGCGCCCGCGGCTGACGCTGCTGAAGGAGCATCTGTTCCCGGACGAGACATACATGCGCGGCACGTTCGCGCGCGGATCGTCGGCGCCGACCGTGTGGCTGTACCTCCGGCGGATCGCCGGCGGCGCGTCGAAGTGGATTCGTCGATGAAAAGGCCGGTCGCGAAGACCGGCCCCGTTCCGGCTAGCGGATCGTGAGGATGACCTTGTCCGAGAACGCGCTGGTGCCGCACGTATTGCGCGCGCGCACGCGGGCCGAGTAGGCGCCGGACATCACTTCGTCGATCGTGAAGGTGGTCTTCGCGTTGCCGGTATTCGAGATCACGCGATTCTTCCCTTCGGGGCCCGACGCGGTCTCGAGGATGTAGGAGGTGACGCCGCCCTTCGCCGCGCCCCACGACCACACCATCGACGATCCGTTCACCGCCGCTTTCAACCCCTCCGGGACGCTCGGCGGTGCGGTGCAGGCGGTCGCGTTGCCAACGGTCACCGTCGCTTCGTTCGACGGTTCGCTCGTGCCGGCGCCGTTCGACGCGCGCACGCGCACGAAGTAGGTCCCGGCATCGGCGTCCTTCACCGTGTAGGCCAGCCTCCCGCCCTCGACCGTGGTCACGAACAGGTTCGTGCCGCCCGACTCGGAGCCCGCTTCGACAAGGTAGGTGGTCGCGCGCGTGCCCGAGTACGACGACTTCCAGCGCAGCACGAGATTCGAACCTGATGCCGTCGCGACGAGATCGCTCGGCGCGCCAGGGCCGGCGATCGGCTCCGGTTCCGGCGCGGGCGTCGGCTCGGGCGCCGGCGTGGTGCCACCTGAGGCGACCGGGGCTTCACCCGGCGCTCCGGGCGTTCCGCCTTCACCGTTCGGGTTGGTTTCAGATGTGGCCGGCCGCTCGGACTCCGGTACCGCGGACATCGGCGTCGGCACGCCGCCGTAGATGCCGATGCTCGGCGACGCAAAACTCGCCAACGCCTGGTTCGCCGCGTCGAAGGCGGCGCTCGACGCCGCGCTCGGGGCTCCCGGCGTCGTGGACGTGAAGGGCGCCAGGCTCGCGCCGAGTGCCGTGGTAGTGGCGGCCGGCGTTGACGGAGTCGTCGTCACCGGCGCAGCGACCGTCACCTGAATTTCGTTCGACGCGACGCTCGTCCCGAACGCGTTGGACGCGCGAACCCGGACGAAATAGGTGCCGGCGCTCAGACCGGACGCCACGTACGACGTCGCCGGCCCGTTGGTGCGGGCTGAAAGCAGATTGCTCGCACCGCTGGCCACTCCGCCTTCGATCGCGTAACTGGTCGGCTGCGAACCCGTCGCCGGTGCGCGCCACGTCAGCGTCAGCGTCGTACCCGTGACGGCGCCAGAGAGGTTCATCGGCGCCTCCGGAGCGGACGGCGCAGCGTCTGCCGCGGGGCCACCGACCGGGCCAGCCACCGGCCCGCCGACACCGCCGCCAACCACGTCCGGCGCCGACCCGGTGCCGAACACCCGCAGCGTCCATCCACTGAAGATCCCGATCTGCCCCGTCGCGCGGTCGGCCACGGTCAGCGTCCAGGTGCCCGCCGCGGACTCACCCCAGTGCCGGACCGAGCGGAAGCGCCATGCGAGGAAGTCGGCGCCGCCGTCGTTCGGACGCACCGTGCCGAGATGGCTGACGACGCCGGCGGGCGAGGTGAGCGTGACCTCGAGGTCGCCGCGGCGCGCGTGCTCGGCGGTGAACTCGACTTCGACGTGCTCGACCGAGAGGTTCGCGTATTCGGAACCCACCTGGATGCGATCGGACACACCGGCTGGGTCGTTGTCGGGAACGATCGCGCCGACCGGGTGCGTAATCGCGCGCACGGCGCGCTCCGGCCCGACGTTTCGCCAGGTCGCCGCAAGGGACACCGCCGACAGCGCGTCGACGATGCCGAATCCGTATTTCTCGCTGTGCGGGAACGTACTCGCGGTCCAGCTCGGATCGCCCAGATCGACGCGGCGGCTGCTGCGAACCAGAATGTGCTGCACGTCGCGCCAGGTGAGCGCCGGGTTGCGCGCGAGCATCAGCGCGGCCACGCCGCTGACAACCGGCGCGGCTGCCGCGGTGCCGCCGAACCGCGCGGTGTAGTCGCTGGCATCGTCGCCGTTGGCGCCGATGAGATCGGTGGTCGTGAGGCTGCGATTGATGCCGATGCCGCCGCTCGACGGCGCCGACACGAGCAGCGCCGAGCAGGGCTCGCTGTAGCTGGTGTGCCGGCTCTGATCGTCCACGGCACCGACCGCGATCCCGTAGCGGCTGTTCGCGTAGCCGTCGAAGTTGCAGTTGTCGCCGTAGGCGCGGCCGTCGCCGGCGCTCCAGACGAAGATCCGGCCCGTGCCGTTGCGGCCGCTGGTCACCGCGGAGGTCAACGCGGCGGCGGCGAGCGGGCCCGGCTCGGCGAGCGTCGCGCCGTCGTCGAGGCGGTGCCACGAATGGTTTTCGATCTGCACCGCGTTCAGCTGGTGCGTCAGCGCCGCCGCCTGCTCGGCATCGCCGGCCGAGGCCGACAGGCGGATGCCGGCAATGTGCGCCGACGGCGCGACGCCGCTGACGCCGATGCCGTTGCCGTACACGGCCGCCGCGATGCCGGCCGCTGCGGTGCCCTCGCACTCCGCCGTCCCGTCGCAGGCGCCCGCCGTGAAGGGCGCCGGGTTGAAATCGCCGCCGTTGAAATCGTACGAGAGCGCCGGCTGGTAATTCGGCTGCAGATCCGGATGGTTCCCCTGCACGCCGTCGTCGACGATGCCGATGGCGACGCCGCCGCCGCGGCTGAACGCCCACGCGGGTTCGACGTCCGCGCCGGCAACCTCGAGGTTGTGCGACTTCAGGTGCCACTGCTCGCCGCGGAGCTCATCGCCGCCGGACCGCACGGTGAAGGCAAAGGTCTGCTGCGCCAATCCGCCGACGCCGTCGGTCACGCGGACAGACACCGCGTAAGATCCCGCCGCATTCGGCGTGCCGGTGACGTCGCCGGTCGCAGCGTTCAGCACGAGCCCTGACGGAAGCCCGGTCGCCTGCCAGGAGTAGGGCGCGGTCGTGGTGGTCGCGTTCAGCGTGAACGCGAACGACGCGCCTGCCCAGACTTCCGGCCACGGGTTCTCGGTCGTGATCGCCAGCGGCACCGATACGACGGCGGCGGCCGACTCGGCGACGCCGTACGGGTTCGAGACGCGAACCCAGTACCTGGTGCTGTTGGTCAGCGGCGGCGTGGTGTAGCTTGCCGCACGCGCGCCGGCAATCGGATTCGTGGTCACGCCGGCCTGGCCGGCAAACCACTGATAACTGATCGGCGCAGTACCGGTGGCAGCGACGCTGAGCGTCCGCTGCTGTCCGGCCGCGATCGCGGCGCCCTGCGGCTGCGACGTAATCACGGGGCGGTCGGTCGCAGTCGGCTGCGGCGCGCCGTTCAGGCGCATCGCCGGGTCGCCGAAGAAGATCCACGAGCGACGCAGGTCCTGGTTGCCGACGACGAGCTTCGCCTTGGCGACCGCTTCGCCGACCGTCGCGTACGTGCCGCTGAAGATCAGCCGGAAGAGCTCCTGGTTGACGAGCGCCTGCGTGGTCGGCGGCGTCAGGCTCGACGACGCCCAGACGGCAACCGCGCCGGCGTTCGGCGCACGCAACAGCGCCTCGCCGAGGCTGTCCTCGTCGTAGATGGCGTTGAAGAGGCCGTTCAGGCAGTTCATCGCGACGACGAACGGCAGCCGGCCGGCATTGGTCCAGTTGGCGATGTCCTCGTTCTTGAGCATCTCGCCGTTGAGGCCCCAGATGCGGGTCGAGCCGTGGCCGGAGTAGTTCACGATCAGCTTGCCGGCGTTGGCGCCGTCGAGGATCGTCTGATGCGTCGCGGAATCGCCGAGCGCGCCGCGATAGGCGGTCTGCGCCTGATAGCCGGCCGGAAGCATCGCGCTCAGCGTGTTGCTCTGGCGCTCGAAGTTCGCCGCGCTGTCGTTCTCGTCGGCGACGAGCAGCACGTCCTTGGTCCACGCCTGCGCGCCAACCGAGTCGTAGGCGACGATCTTCGAAACCACCTCGGCGGCCTGCTGCGGCGTGCGCACCGACAGGCGGCCGATGGCGATGTCCGGCAGCCCGTTGTTGCTGAAGTCGACGAACCAGTCGTCCGACGCGGTCTCGAGCGACGCCTGGTTCATCGGCACCTGCTTGGTCGGCACGAAGTCGGCGTTGCCGAGCCCTTCGTAGTCGCGCGGGTCGATGGTCGCATCGCCGGCGAGGACGACGAACTTCGGCGCGGTCGCCCACGAGTTGCGCGCCCACTGCAGGAAGTCCTTCAGCGCCTGCGGCGTCTTCTCGCCGAAGCTGAACTCGTCGTAGACGTCTTCGATGTCGACGACCACCGACTGATGGCCCTGCTGCTGGCGCTTCGCGGCCAGCGGCGCGACGTCGCTGATGAAGTCGCGGTGCGAGACGAGCACGTAGTCGTGCGCGTTCGACGCCAGGTGGAGGCTCGAGGGCTGATTCGCCTGGACGAACTCCGGCGCGCTGACTGTTTCGTCCGAGAACGCGATCAGCGAGCGCGGTCCGGAGCCCGCCACCTGCGCGGTGACCGACGAGAGACCCGCGCCGACCGACAGCGACACGGCCAGTTCGACCGGCGTCGCGCGATCGGTGATGTCGAAGACGCGGATCGCGGTGCCGGCGAAGCCGCCAATCGTCACCGCCGCCGGGCCTTCCACCGAGAAGCGCAGCCGGTCGGCATCCGCCTGGTAGCGTGTGCGGATAGGTCGAGCTTGATCGAGTCGACGAGGCTGCTGTCGCTCGTGCCGCCGCGCGCCTCGAGCGTCACGGTGTTTTCACCGTCGTGCAGCGCCGCGATCGCAACCGGGAACGTCTGCTCGCCGTGATTCTGCCCGGTGAAGGTCATCTCCCCGACGGCGGTGCCGTTGAGGATGACGCCGACACGATGCTCTTCCTCGCCATCAGCGCTGTTGGTGACACCCTGCAGCGCGACGGTCAGCTCGGCGGTGCCGGCGGCCGAGCGATCGATGTTGTCGGGCGTGAGCGAGAGTTCGGCGGCCACGAACGGGTCGTTCGGATCGGGGACGGCCGGCACCGGATAGACCATCGGCCCGAACCAGTTCTCGGTGTCGCCGTTGCGGAGCGCCGCGAAGTAGACGCTGCGATCCTTGCGCCGCAACGCCGCCGAGTAGCTGGTCGACGCGGTCGCGGTGAAGGGACCAGCCGCGGCGGCAGCGACGCGGCGGCCGGCCTGGCCGCCGGCCTGCAGCCAGTAGATCCGGGTGTCGGTGTAGGTGGTGTCGACGCCGGTGCCGTAGAACTCAATCGCGTCGCTTGCGTCGAAGGTGCCGTCGGATTCGCCGATCACCTTGATCGCCAGCTCGCTGCCGTTGACGAACAGCTGCAGCATCCGCGGATCGGTGCCGGCGCCGAGCCCGGCCGCGACGAGCTCCGGCTGGGTGATGCGATACCAGCCCGGCTTGCGGATGCCGATCTTCACCGTCGACTGCCCGGCGAGCGACCACTGGCTCGTCATCGCCGGCTGCACCTGCGCCGACGCGGTGCCGGACGCAGCTGCATCGTCGTTGTAGGTGATGAAGGTGCGCTTGCCGATCGTCGCGTCGTAGAGATCGTCGAGCTCGGCCGAATCGTCGATCGTCGGCTCCTGCAGCGCGCTGTCCACAGGGGTAATCGGCCCGTGCCAGGTGCTCTTGCCGTTGAACTCGACGTCTTCCAGCCAGTAGGTGACGTTCGGATCCGCGGCGGCCGGGTCCATGTCCCAGCGCGCGTAGCTGTGCTCCGAGTTGACGATGCCGCCGTTGCCGGCCTGCAGGCCCGTGCCCTTGATCGGCAGCGTGTTCACCTGGGTGCGGACGCCATTGATCTCGCGATAGAGGTTGAAGCCGAGGTTGTCGACCTCGTAGCCGGTCTTCCAGTCGACGAGCACGCCGCTGGCGTAGCGCGCCGCGTCGAACGAGGTGAGCCTCACCTCGCTCAGCCACATCGGCGCGAACGCGACATACAGCATCTCGGTCGCGACCGCGTCGTTGAGTCGTCCAGTTCAGTTCGAAGCCATCGGTATTGAAGCCCAGGAGGTCAGCTTCGGCTTCGACTGCGGACGTGTTGTTGTCGATCTTGCTGAACACCTTCGTCGATCGCTCGAAGTTCCGGACCCGCGAGGTCGCGACGTTGTCCTGGTCCTGCGTCGACGAGGTGAATTCGTTCGTGCCGTCGCTGGCGCCGAAGCCGAGGCGCGCTTCGGCGACTGCCGCCGTCCGCGTAATGTCCATCGCGCTGGCGAACAAGACCGCCTCGGGCGTGAAGCCAAAGCCGCTCACCGACTGGCCGCCCTTGAACGTGGCCATGTGGGCCACCCATGTCCGCGTGCCGGCTGGGAACGTCGCGTCGAAACTGTAGGAACCGATCGCGGCCACGGTCTTGTCGGCCGCGGCCTGCGTGTCGGCAGCGGCCCGCGTGGTGAAAGTCGCGCCCGAGGTGACGCCTCCGAGCGTGGTTCCACCGAACCCGTAAATCAGCTCGTTGATCTGCGTCGTGGTCTTGGCACCGCTGTTGATTGGCGACGCCGAGGTGCCGAAATTGCTGGAGACCTGATCGAGCGGATTGTCCGCCTGTACACCGGAGTATTCGAGCTGGAATACTTCGGACGACGTCGTTGCGGCGCTGAAGTTCACGGTGATGGTGATCGCCGCACCGCCGCCGACGATGTTGCTGGCGTAGTAAGTGGACGCGTGATACGTGGGGGTGACGTCGGTCGAGATCGCCAGGTTGTAGGTGTTCCCCTTGGTATCGGTAACCGACGTCACTGCCGCCGTCCCCGCGTGGGCCACAGTGACGACGATGAGGTTCCCGGTCGTGCTGACGCCAGGGAATGCCTGGGTGGCCGTCGACACCGCGCCGGCATTCTTCGACGCCTGCTGGACGAAGGTCGGCGTGGCCGGGCCGGCCGACTTGTTGAAGCTGCCCACGTGCAGGTTCAGCCCCGCCAGCGCCAGCGAATACATCTTGTTCTGCGCGCCGTTGGTCGAGTAGTTGACGGTGAAGCCGTTGGCGTCCATCGACACCCAGCTGGCCCGGGTCTGGTTGCCCCCGGCGGTGGTCAACTCCTGGATGCAGGCGTCGGTCCGCTGCGCGCGCCAGGTGTTGGTCGTGGCGATCGCATCGTCGCTATAGATCGAGCTGACCCACTGATTGCCGTCCGCGTCCATCACGCCAAAGCCGAACGCGGCGTCCTGGATACTCGACGGCAGGGCGGCGTTGTCCTGGTCGCCCATGTGGAAGACGACGTTCGGCTGGAAGCCGACGCCGGTCACCGCCTTGTTGCCGGTGCCCGCGGTTGGCGTCCACTGGAGCACCTTCGCCGAGACACCGCCGATCGCCAGGAAGTGAATCGTGTAGGCGGCGGCGTTGCTGTTGGTCGTCCAGTTGAGGGTGAAGTTGGTTGCGTTCCATGACGACAGGTCCGCTTCAGCCAGCAGCACCTGGCCGCCGTCGACGATCGTGATCGCCTTCGCCGCGGAGCGCCGGCTGGTGTTCGAGCCGGCAAACGCGTTGGTGGCGGTCCGCGCCACCGAATAGCTGGTCGTGCCATCGGTCATGCCGAGCGCCGACCAGTCCCCGTTGTTGAAGCCGGCTGCGGTGCTGCCGCTGGTCCACAGGAGCAGCGCGCTCGGCGTCTGGCCGAGGCCGTGCGCGATCGTCTGCGTCTGCGCCGCCTGCCTGATGTCGAGGCCCGACATCGCCCAGGTCGTCGAGGTTGGCGGCCGCTCGCGGCGGTGTGCGTCGTCGAGGTGGCAGCGGCGCGCGGTTTCCTGCGTGCTGCCAAAGCCCTTGATGTTGGCGCACTGAGTGACGAGCCAGCGCTGAATCTTGGTGTCGGCGCGCCAAGGTTCGTCGTCTTCGCCGCAATCGCGATCGTCATGTTGCCGCCGCCGGTCGTCACGGCAATCGACGGCGTCGTCGAGGTGCCGGTCGCGGTGATGGCGTTCTGAAACGGCGTCGTCTGGTCGACGTTGTTGAAGACGGTCGCGCCCATGACCAGCGCGCGCGCGGTGGTCGTCCACGTCGCCGTCACGGTTCCCGACGCGCTCGGCGGGTTGACCAGGTAGAAGAACTGCGTGCGGACCGTGTTGGCGGCTGCGCTGCTCGGAACCGCGGTGAGCGCGTTGCCGGCGAAGCTTACGGTGATGCCGGTCAGCGTGTTGCTCGACGAGAGGCCGACGACCAGCAGCCGGTTCGCGCCGGTGCCGGGAACGAATCCAGTAATCGAGAGCGTGAGCGCGCTGTTGGTGACGTTCGACGCCGAAATCTGATGCACGACGCGGCAGGTCTTGGTGAAGGTGCCGACCTTGAAGGTCTCGGTCTGTGCGTGCGCGGGAGCGACCGCCGTGCCGAGCAACGCCAGCGCGGCCGTGCAGATCAGTGCACGTCGAGCGAGAGAAAGTGAACGAAGCTTCAAGTCGGCGTAGCCCATCGGGGGGTGAATGTGCAATGTCAGCGCCTGCATCTATCCACGTGCCAGGCAGGATCAACATTAATATTTTCAACAACTTGTAAGAACTCGTTCAGTGGTGAAGGTATGGCAGAGCGGGGCTGTTGTGTGCAGCGATAGCACACGAGCGACGGTTTCGTGGCGGGCTTCGCCAGCCCGGCCATTTTTGCGTGCCGAGCCGGGGAGGATTTACGACTGAGCTTCGTATCGGCCTGACGCGCCCGGAACCTGAGCCCGGCCGCCGCCGTATTTGACAATCGAATGGAAGCCGCTACACTCCATTGGCATGCCTAACAGAGACAAGGCACGATCGAAAACCGACGTGCTCCAGGGCACGCTCGATCTGATGGTGCTGCAGACGCTGGCGACGCTCGGCGCGCAGCACGGCTACGCGATTGCGGCGCGTCTCGAGCAGGTGTCGGCCGGCGCGCTGCGCCTGAACATGGGGACGCTCTATCCCGGCCTGATGCGGCTCGAGCAGCGCGGGCTGGTGCGCGGCGAGTGGGGCGTCACCGACACGAACCGCAAGGCGCGGTTCTACGCGCTCACCGCCGCCGGACGCCGCGAGCTGAAAACCGAGCGCGCCGAATGGGACCGGATGACGGCGATCATGCGCACGCTGCTGCAGGACGAAGCGTGACGCCGGGGAGCACGTGATGGCGATGCTGCGTGAATGGATCAGCCGACTCGCCGCCACGCTGCGCCCGCGCCGCGTCGATCGCGAGCTCGAACAGGAACTGCGGGCGCATCTCGAGCTGGCCGCGGAAGACGCCGAGCGCCGCGGCCAGTCGCCGGCGGACGCGCGGCGCGCCGCGGCGCTGGATGCGGGCGGCGTCGTCCAGACGATGGAGGCGCTGCGCGAGCAGCGCGGCGTGCCGTGGCTCGAGGATCTTGTGCGCGATCTGCGCTACGGCTGCCGGATGCTGGCGAGAAATCCCGGCTTCACTGCCGTCTCGGTCGTCTCGCTGGCGATCGGCATCGGCGCCAACTGCGCCGCCTTCAGCTTTGCCGACACGCTGCTGCTCCGCCCGCTCACGGTCCCCCGCCCCGCCGAGCTCCTCACGATCGGCCAGCTGAACCCGTTCGAAGACTCGCTCGAGAGCTCGTACCCCGATTTCGTCGATATCCGCGATCGCAACCGGAGTTTCGACGGGATGACGGCGTTCGCCAAGTCGACGGCCGGTTTCGCGCCGTCGGCCGATGCGCCCGCGAAGCTGGCGATCGGGCTGCTCGTCACCGGCAATTTTCTTCACGTCGTCGGCGTCGAGCCGCAGCTCGGACGCGATTTCCGGGCGGAGGAAGATCAGGTGCCGTCGCGCGACGCGGTGGTCATCCTCGGCCACGAGTTCTGGACGCAGCAATTCGGCGCCGACCCGTCGATCCTCGGCCGCTCGGTGCGCCTGAACGGCGCCGATTTCACCGTCGTCGGCGTCACGCCGCCGGGATTCACCGGCGTCGATCAGTTCGTGCGTTTCCAGTTCTACGCACCGCTGATGATGTGGCCGCGCTTCACGCCGGACGAAAGCGCGCGGCCGTTCGAGGCGCGCGACTACCGCCGGCTCACGGTCATGGGACGCCTCCGGAACGGCGTCACCCAGACGCAGGCGCAGGCGGAGCTGACAACGATAGCCGCCGATCTCGAGCGCGCCCACCCGGACACGAACCGCAATGGACGGCTCCTCGTTCGGACCGAGCTGCAGAACCGGATCGCGCAGTCGCCGCCGGTCGCGACGCTGGCGGCGATGCTGATGGGGCTCGCCGGCGCGGTGCTGTTCGTCGCCTGCGCCAACGTCGCCGGCCTGCTTGCCAGCCGTGCGCCGATGCGGGCACGCGAGGTGGCGATGCGCCTGGCGATCGGCGCGGGACGCCGCCGCGTGGTCCGTCAGCTGATCACCGAGAGCATGTTGATCGCGTTCGCCGGCGGACTGCTTGGCCTCGGCGTCGGCTACGCGGCGGTGAGGCTGTTCAGCCAGATTCAGATCCCGGTGGATCTGCCGATCAACACCACCTTCTCACTCGACCGGCGCGTGCTGCTGTTCAGCGTCGCCGTCGCGGTCGTGAGCGCGGCGCTCTTCGGGCTGGCGCCGGCGCTGCGCGCGGGCCGCACCGACTTGACCGCGGTGATGAAGGCCAACGATGCGGCCGGCTTCGGGCGGCGCCGCCAGTGGGGGCGGCGCGTGCTGGTCGGCGGGCAGGTCGCGATCGCAGTGGTGTTGCTCGTGGTCGCAACCTTCACCTATCGCGGATTCCAGAAACAGCTCTCCGGCGGTCCGGGTTTCCGGACCGATCACCTGCTGATGATGAGCGTGGCGCCAAAGCAGCTGCGCTACAGCGAGGAGCAGTCGCGGCAGTTCTTCGAGCGGCTCGCGGAGGCGGCGCGGCTGACGCCCGGTGTCACATCCGCGACGGTGACGCGCTACATGCCGATGGACGGCATCCCGCCGTCGATCACGATCGTGCCGGAAGGCTTTCAGTTCCCTCCCGGCCAGGACAGCGTCGTCGTCGCCAGCTCGGTCGTGGACGAGCACTACTTCGAAACGCTCGGTCTCCCGATCCTGCAGGGCCGCGCGTTCCAGACAACCGACGCGGCCAGCGCGCAACCGGTGGCGATCGTCAACGAAGTGGTCGCCGAGCGCTACTGGCGATCGCAGGACCCGATCGGGAAGCGCTTTCGTCTCGACAACGCGCGCGGACCGTGGGTGATCGTCGTCGGCGTCGCCAGGACGAGCAAATACACCTTCGCGATCGAGAACCCGAAGCCGTTTGTCTATCTCCCGTTCCGGCAGCAGCCGGCGGATTCGATGTTCCTGCTCGCCGAATCGGCCGGCGATCCGCTGCTGCTGGCGGCGCCGTTCCGCGAGCTCGTGCACCGGCTCGACGCCAACCTTCCGATTGCCAACATCCGCACGATGGAGGAGCAGTACCGGCTGCGCAGCGTCGTCGTCCTCGACGTGATCGTGACGACGATCGGCGCGATGGGGGCGATGGGGCTCGCGCTGGCCGTCGTCGGACTCTACGGCCTGGTGGCGTACGCGGCGAGCCGCCGGACGAAGGAGATTGGCATTCGGATGGCGATCGGTGCCGACAGATCCAGCGTGCTGCGGATGGTGCTGGGGCAGGGCCTGCTGCTGATTGTCGCCGGGCTGGGCGCGGGACTGATCGTGAGCATGGGCGCAGGGCCGCTGCTCAATTCGATCTTCGCCCGCGGCATGGCCGGCGACGGCGGGACGACGCTGTTCGCGTTCGGGTTGGTGGCGTCGACGGTGCTCGTCGTGGCGATGGCCGCCGCCTACATCCCGGCGCGGCGCGCGTCGATGATCAATCCCACCGACGCGTTGCGGGCCGAGTGAGGTCGAATGGTGAACGCAGAGACCGCGGAGACAGTTTCTCTGCGTGCTCTGCGTCCTCGGTAGGGGTCGGTCTCTAGACCGGCCCGACGAGGGACGCGCCGGCATCGGCGAGCAGCTCACGCAACAGCGATCGATGGCAACGCGATTCGTTTTCGCAGTAGCAGCCGACGCTGAAGCTGGCACTCTTCGAGAGCGCGGCCAGCAGCGCGATCAGCCGCTCGGCCGCCGGCGCGTTCATCTCCGAACGGTATTTCCTGGCGAACGCCGTCCAGCGCTTGTCGGTCAACGGCTCCGATGTGGCGAACTTGAACAGCGGCGCGCTCGGCGCGAGGTCGGGCATCCAGACGTCGAAGTAGTCGAGCCGCGCGAAATCCTGCTTCTTCACGCCGCGCGGCGGACGGCGGACGGTGCCGAGCCGAACGCCTTCCTCCTCCGCGCGCGGGCTGCCCAATCGAACGACGCGAATCGGCAATGGCGATCGTCGTCAGTCGGCAGATCCGACTAGCAACTAGCATCTAGCAACCAGCAACTAGTCCCGGCCGTACTCCGCGTCCGTCACCTTCTCCATCCACTTCGTCTCGCCGCCGAAGCCGACGTTGATTTGCACGAGCGCCTGCGACTTCGCCGCACCGTGCCAGTGGACCATGTTCGGTCCCGGTGTAGTCGCTTTCGCCGACGCCGAGCTCCTTCACTGTCTGGCCGCGCTTCTGCGTGCGCATGCGCCCTTCTTCGACCATCAGGAGCTGACCTTTGTCGTGGCTGTGCCACGCCGAACGCGCGCCCGGCTCGAAGTGGCGCCGCGCCACGGTCAGATCCTTGCCTTCCATCGCCACCGACTTGCCGGTGAAGCGCGGATCGTCGGCGCCGGCGGGCGGCTGCTGCGCCTCACCCACCCAGTGGACGCCGACGACGAGCGCGAGCACCAGCCAGAGAAGCACCGTGACACGTCTCATCGCTCACCTCATTTCATCGGTGAATAGTCGGTCGGATCGGCAAAGACCGAGACGACCTTGCTGGTAATCGGGCCGTTGGCGGTGGTCTCCTTGGCGACCTTCTGCCACTCCGGATCCGCGCGGAACGCATCCCACGACTTCTTCGCCGCCTCGCGGTTCTGATGTTCGAGCACGTAAATCAACGTGTTCTGCGAGTCGGGCGCGTCTTGCGGCGTCATGTAGAGGACGTTCTTCATCCCGTGCTTCTCGAAGATCTTGAGCGTGTGATTGCGGAAACGCGCGTTCAGGTCGCCGAGCTTGCCGTCAGGTGCGGTATAGGTGCGCAGCTCGTAGACGTGCTTCCCCTGAGCGTGGGCGACGTCGCTGCTCATGCGGAAGGAGCCGAGCGCGAAGCCGGCGACGAAAATCGTGGTCAATGCAGCCAGGCCGATCCATTTGTTGACGATCATTCGATCCTCCTCTGTGTTGAAGCTTACCCGCGCCGCGAGCGCGCGGCGCGGTGAATAAATCTTCGTCATCCCATTTCGCCCGTTGGTGACCGTGAAGCGGCCGTCGCGTCCGGCAGCGACACGGATGCCAAATGAGGTCGTCTCATCCTTGTTGGCGATGAACGGCTCGGCGGCGTTGGCTTCGGCGCCGGCGTCGACCGCATAGTGCAGCTGCCACAGATCCTCGAGGCCGGGCGAGTCGCGGATGATCCGCCAGGCACTCGCCATCCCGCCCTTCTTCGCGCCGTTGTTCATGATCGCGACTCGCGGCGCGACGGCGTGCACGAGCACCTTGGCACCCGACTGATCGAGCCCGTGGTGCGTCGTCAGGTAGAGATCGACGGTGCCGACGAGGTTGTTCGGGCAGACCAGGTCGTGCTCCTTGTTCCACGTCAGATCGCCGAGGTCGAGCATGCGGAAGCTGCCGAAGGTGAGGAGCATCCCGACCGAGCGCGCGTTCTCGGTCGGATCCGGCGGCTTCGCGGTGAAGTCGCTGCAGAGCGGGTTCGCCGCGCCCGCGCCGACGAGCGGCTTGGTGATCACATCGCCCGCGGCCGAGACGAAGCGGACGTCGATGCCTGCAATCGGCAGCGTGTCGCCGGGGCGCGCGAGGATATGGCGCCCTTTCGCGCGCGTCGCGAGGTAGTCGTTGTACAGCTTCGCCGGGCGCTCGCCCTGCTCCACCGTCGGGCCGTGATCGACGAAGGTGCGGATCGGCACGCGCGCGGCCAGCGCCGGGACGCCGCCGACGTGATCGGCGTGGTAGTGCGTCACGACGAGGTAGTCGATCCGCGACAGCCCGGCCTGCTTCACCGCCGCCGCGATCCGATCGGCGTCGCGGTCGTTGAAGCCGACGTAGCCCGTGTCGACCAGCAGCGACTCGCCAGAAGGCGAGGTAATCAGCGTCGCCTGGCCGCCTTCGACGTCGATGAAGTGGATGTCGAGCAGGCCGTCCCGTTGGGCCGGCGCTTGACCGGTGTTGGCACCCAGGCCAGCGGGTGCCGCCACGGCAGACAGGGCAAACAACAGCAGCAAGGCTCGCATGGTGCGCCAGTATAATCGCGCCATTATGGACCGCAGAGATTTCGTGCGTCTGGCCGGAGCGGGCCTGGCGGCGGGAGCGGCGGCCGCCGAAGTCCCGCTCGAGGCAGTCCAGGCATCGCGTTCTTCCCGCAAAGCGCTGATGAAAGTCGGCACCCAGCACGGGGACTCGGATGAGATTCTCCGGGCGATGGCCGGCTTCGGCGTGAACCACATCTGCAGCCGGCTGCCGTCGGCGAAATTCGACGGCAACTGGTCGGTCGAGTCGCTGCAACGGCTGCGCGAACGCGTCGAGTCGTTCGGCTTGACGCTCGACATCGTGCCGCTGCCGCTCAGCTCGAACGAGATCGAGACGTTCGAGAATCCCAACATCATGCTGGGCAAGAGTCCCGAGCGCGACCGCGAGCTCGACGACATCTGCCAGATGATCCGCAACACGGCGCAGGCCGGCATCCCTGGGGTGAAGTACAACCTCACCTTCCTCGGTGTCCCGCGCACCGCACCGACCAAGGGACGCGGCGGCGCCGAATACAGCACGTTCGTCTACGACCAGGCGAAGCAGGAGCCGCCGCTCACCAAGGCGGGGCCGGTCGACGCCGACGCCTACTGGGAGCGGATCACCTACTTTCTCGAGCGGGTGGTCCCGGTGGCAGAGGAACACAAGGTGAAGCTCGCGTTTCACCCGCAGGATCCGGCGATGCCGGCCGACCGCGGCTATCGCGGCGTGAAGACCGTGCTCGGATCGGTCGACGGGCTGAAGCGCTTCATCGCGATCAAGGCGAGCCCGTATCACGGCCTCAACTTCTGCCAGGGCACCGTCTCGGAGATGCTGAAGAAGCCGGGCGAGGAGATCTTCGACGTCATCCGCTACTTCGGATCGCGCGGGAAGATCTTCAACGTGCACTTCCGCAACATCAGCGGCGGCTTCCTGAACTTCCGCGAGACGTTCATCGACGACGGCGACGTCGACATGCTGAAGGCGATGCGGGTCTACAAGGAGATCGGCTTCGACGGGATGATGATGCCGGACCACGTGCCGAAGATCGACGGCGACGCGAAGAGCTTCCAGGCTTTTGCGTATACGTTCGGCTACATCAAGGCGCTGATCGCGGCGGTGTCGGCCGAGGCGTGAAGCGGCGCGCGGACGACGATCAACGCAGAACACGCTGAACTCGCAGACTCGCGGGCTCTTGCTCCATCGCGGCGTCGGGGTGATTCGACGCTTGGATTCAACGCAGAGACACAGAGGACACAGAGGCTGGCAACGAGCTCGACGCGGGCGGCCTGCGTTGCAGGCCGCGTGGTCAAGCGGGCAAGCTGCGACCGAACGACCGCGCTGCGAGTCGTTCGGCGATCCTGCGACGCGATCTGCGCCGCGTTGAGCGTTCTGCTGCCGGCTCTTGTTTCGTGTCCGATGCTGCGTATGGATACTCGCCTCTGCGTGCCTCTGCGTCTTCTGCGTTCTCTGCGTTCCTCGTCGTGGGCGCGATCGCAGCGTGAGGGTGGCTGCCGCTAATATCCCAGCTCGAAATCGACGCGATACTTCAACGGCTCGTCGCGCAGCAGCCGCCGGTAGTTGTCGACGAAGAGCGGCGCGATGTCCTTCGGGAAGCTCAGGGCCGCCGTGTGCGACGTGATGATCAGGTTCGGCGTGCGCCAGAAGACGTGATCGGCTGGCAGCGGCTCGGTCTGGAAGACGTCGAGCACCGCGCCGGCGAGCCGCCCTTCCTGCAACGCCTCGGCTAACGCCGGCTCGTCGACGACGCCGCCGCGTCCCGGGTTGACGAAGACCGCGCGCGGCGGCAGCGCGCGGAGGAAGCGTGGCGTCGACGAGGTGGCGCGTCTCCTTCGTCGCCGGCATGATGCTGACCAGATAATCGAGATCCGAGGCGAACGCCTCGCGCTGACTGTCCATCGCGCCGTGAAAGTAGCGGTCGACGTCGGCGCTTTCCTCGCTCGCGCGCGTGTACCCCTTCACCGTCATGCCGAAGTGCTTCGCGGTGCTCGCAATCGCGGCGCCGATCGTGCCGACGCCGAGCAGCCCGAGCTGCTTGCCGCGCAGCGAGCCGGGCGGCGTCGTGTCCCAGCGCCCTTCAGCCTGCGACGCGCGCTTGTCGAAGACGCGGCGCTCGTGCGCCAGCAGGTACGCGAACACGTACTCGGACATCAGCCCGCCGAAGACGCCGCGTGCGTTGGTCAGGATGTAGTCGCGCCGCAGCGAGGGATCGAGAAGCGGCTCGACGCCCGCCCACGTCGCCTGCGTCCAGCGCAGGCCGTCCATGGCGGGAAGGATTTGTTTCAGCAGCGAGGGCTCGCCGAAGGCGAGATCGAATTCCGCCGCCCGTGGTGTGACGTCGGCCGGATCGGTCGTGGACGTCACCTCGAGATCGGGCAGGCGCGCCGCGTCGACCAGGCGGTGATAGTCGCGCGCGTGGCGCGACAGGATCAGCAGCCTGTGCATGCGGCGCTATCTTTACACGCCGTGCCCGTATCCCGGTTCCTCCGGCGCGTGCTCGTCGTCTTTGCGGGCGTCGAACGGCGCCGGCCGCGCGGAGGCGGGCGACGCGTCGGTCCCGGCGGGACGCGGCGACGGGAAAAACGTGTGGGTCGTACTCGGTCGTTGGGCAGGCTCTTGTCTCGGGGCGTTCACGGCTCTCCTCCTGGTGTCTATCGGCAATCACGGCATAAAGCAAAAGGGCCATCACCTGCTGAGGTGATGGCCCTTTGTCGAGTTCGAGTTCGGTCGGCTCTGGCTACATCACCCCGTGGTCGTCGGCAGGTTAATGCCGACGCTGATAAGGACGAGGGACGTAAGGGCCAGGAACATGTCTGGCGCTCATTATCGACAGGAGCGCGCCGGGCTGTCAACGCCCGATCTCGTGTTTTTACGTCGAATTTCGTAAGGAAGGCATCAGTGCCCGGAGTGCCGCAGGAAGGTGCCGAGTAAGTGCCGCGGCACCGGCTCACGGACTTAGATGGACATGTTGCGCCGGAAATCCGCGATTATGCGCTCCGGAGCCGGGCCGTATCCGAGTCCAGAGGGGTGGCGATGACCGGGCGTCGTGTCACGGGCGTGGCGATTCTCGTCTACATCGCGCTGGCGTTGGCCCACGCCCGGACGCCGTCCGCTCAACCGCAACCGGCCACCGCGACCAGCGACGCCGGATTCGTCGGCGCCGCCGCCTGCGCCTCCTGCCACAAGGAGGTCCACGACACCTGGAAGGGCGCCCGCCACAGCAAGATGCTGCAGGCCGCAACCGCCGCCAGCGTCAAGGGCGACTTCTCGAAAGCGAGCGTGACGCTGCACGGCGAGCGTTTCCCGCTGCGCGCGACCGACGGCGCGTACTTCATCACCTCGTCGGTGACCGGCAAGCCGCAGGAACACCGCGTCGAGTACACGCTCGGCAGCCGCCGCATCCAGCACTACCTGACGACGATCGACAAGGGGATGATCGTCGTCCTGCCGCCGACCTGGGACGTGCAGCGCCGCGAGTGGCTGCACAACATGGACATCGTCCGGCCGGACGAAAACCACCAGCGGCCGGTGCAGCAGTGGAACAAGGACTGCGTCGGCTGCCACGTCAGCGAGCAGGACAACAACTACCGTCCGGCGACCGGCGAGTACGCGACGACGTGGCGTGATTTCGGCACCTCCTGCGAGCGCTGCCACGGACCAGGCCGCGCCCACGTCGATGCCTACCGTCGCGCGGACGGACGCACGCCCGCGGCGGCATCATCGATCGTCCGGCCGACGCGCCTCGATGCGGCGACGAGCAGCACGATCTGCGCGCAGTGCCACTCGCTGCGCAACGCCATCGATCCCGGCTATCAGGCGGGCCGAAGCTACTACGACCACTTCATGCCGCGCCTCGAGTACGAGCCGCGGCCGGGCCTCGACGTCGCGTACTGGCCCGACGGCCGCCCGCGGCGATTCTCGAACGATGCGATCGGCCTCTGGCAGAGCGAGTGTTTCCTGCAGGGGCGGCGCGACGTGCACCAACTGTCACAAGGATCCGCACGAGCCCGACGTCGACAGGAACCCGCAGCTGGCGGCGACCAACAACGCGCTCTGCACCGGATGCCATCAGCAGATCGGCAGCGCGGCTCGAGGCGCACACGCGTCACCTCGCCACGAGCGCGGGCAGCTCGTGCGTCGAGTGCCACATGCCGAAAACCGTGATCAGCATCAAGGCGTCGATGCGCGATCACACCATCAGCCTGCCGGCGCCCGAGAACACGGTGGCGCACGGGATCCCGAACGCCTGCACCGAATGCCACACCGACAAGAACCCGGCGTGGGCGGTCGAGAGGCTGCAGGCGTGGTGGCCGAACGGCCGCCGGAGCAAGCTGGTGAAGCAGGCCGAGGCGTTCACCGCCGCGCGCGCGAACCGGACGAGGATCGCTCGACCAGCTGCTGGCGCTCGCGGCCGATCCAGCCACGAGCCCGTTGATCCGCGCGAACGCCGTTGGGTATCTGCGCAACTATCCGGACGCTCGCGCCGGCTCGGCGCTGCTCGCGGCGGCCACGACCGCGCATCCCGCGATCCGCGCCGTCGCGATCTCGAGCCTCGGACAACGCGCCACCGCCGCACCCGCCGAGGACGACGCCGCGCGCCGCGCCGTGCTCGCCGCGCTCGACGATCCGCAGCGCGCCGTCCGCATCGCCGCGCTCGTCTCGCTCATCAACCTGCGCGGCCAGCCGCTCGCCGCGCCCGACCTCGCGCGCTTCCAGCGCGTCGGCCGCGAGTTCGCGCGGATGGAGCGCCTCTACCGGGACGACGCCGGGTTCGAGCGCGACCTCGGCGTCGTCCACCTGCTCGGCGGCGAGCTCGACCGTGCCGCGGAATCGCTGCAGGCCGCGCTCACGCTCGACCCGGCGCAGCCAACCGCGAAATTCCTCCTCGCGGTCGCCCGCATCAACCAGCGCCGCTTCGACGACGCGCGCACGCTGCTGCAGCAGGTGCCTTCATCAGATCCTTATTTCCGCGCCGCCCAGGATCGTCTCAAGTCGCTTGCCGCACCGCCTCGGTAGCTGAGGTTCGTCCGGTAACATCCCGGCCTCCGCGCGGCGAAAGCTACATATGCGCAAGCGATCTGGTGTCCGTATCCGGACGGCAAATCCGGCCGATCCGCTTTGTTGTATCGAAAGCGGGCACTGCTTTTTCCGAGTGCGGGAAGCCTCATTTGCCGCTTTCCTTTTACAACCGGATACATCTAGACTCCTGCCCGTCGCGCGTCAGCGCGAGCTATCGATTGTTGTAATGCGTTTTGAGGAGGCTGTATGAGATCGAGAGCGGTGTGCCTCGCGGCCCTTGCGGCGGCCGCCATCGTCCTGGCGGCGTCGCCGGGCTTCGCCCAGATCAGCCAGGGCCGTCTCGCCGGAACCGTGAGCGACGCGCAGGGAGCCGTGCTTCCGGGCGTGACCGTCACGGTGACGTCGCCCGCGCTGTCAGGGACAGCGCACGGCGGTCACCGAGGGCGACGGCCGCTACCTCTTCCCCGCCCTGCCGTCGGGCACCTACCGCGTGACGTTCGAGCTTCAGGGGTTCCGCCAGAACGTGCGCGAAAACATTCAGGTCGTGCTCGGCCAGACCTTGTCGGTTGACGCCCAGCTGCAACTCGGCGGGCTGGCCGAAAACGTCGTCGTCACCGGCGCGTCGCCGGTGGTTGACGTCGCGACGACGAAGATCGGCACCAACCTGAAGGGCGAAGAGCTGATCGGCGTGCCGAACTCGACCGACGCCTGGGGCGCGCTGTCCGAGGCGCCGGGCGTCCGCATGCAGGGGTTCGACGTCGGCGGCAGCCACAAGAGCCAGCAGTCGGGCTATGAAGTGTTCGGCGTCCAGAACCAGGCGCGCGTCGTCACCGACGGCGTCGATCACACCGAGGGCGTGGGCGGCACCGGCTTCTACGCCGACTACTTCGCGAACGAGGAAGTCTCGGTCAGCGCGCTCGGCGCCGACGTCGAGATGAACTCGCCCGGCGCGGCGATCGTGACGACGATCAAGAGCGGCGGCAACGCGTTCAAGGGGCTCGAGCATCTCAGCTACGAGCCGGGCAGCTTCGTCGGCAGCAACGGCGAGCCGGCGCGACGTCAGCGCGCGGGGCTACAGGTGCCCGCCGAATGCCTCCGGCACAGCCGCAGTGCGCGAACCCGAACCTCCTGTTCTGGGAAGGACACGCCGATCTCGGCGGCCCGATCAAGCGCGACAAGATCTGGTTCTACGCCGCCTACAACCATTTCAAGATCGACAAGGTCGTCGCCGGCGTCGACGAGTCGGTCGCGACCGACCTCGGCATCTTCGACAACTACACCGGCGAAGGTCACCGGCAAGGTCAGTCAGAACAACACGCTCATCGGCTACATCCAGCGCGGCAACAAGCAGAAGCCGAAGCGCGGCCTCTCGACGCTGCGCCCGCCGGAATCGATCCAGGCGCAGGACAGCTGGTCGACGATGTACAAGGGCGAGTGGCAGTGGGTGGTCAGCAGCCGCGCCTTCCTCAACGTCAACGTCGGCAGCTTCAGGCTGGCCTGGCCGATGGTGCCGGCGGTCGATCCGACGGTGAGCCGGCCGGGGCTCGATCGGTCGACGACCGCGGTGCGCGGCGCCGGCTGGAACAGCTTCACGACCGTCCGCGACAAGCCACAGGGCAAGGCGCAGCTGACCTACTACGTGCCGCAGAAGGGCGCCGGCAGCCACGACCTCAAGTTCGGCTACGAGGACCTGTACGATTCGTACCGCTTCGGCATCAACGGCAGCAACGGCCCGTACCGGCTCTCGTTCCCGTCGTTTGCCAGCGGGCAGGCCGACCGCATCCGCTTCGCCGACACCGGCATCGCGAGCGGCTACGGCACGGACTGGACGGCGGCGCCGATCATCGACCGGCACCACAGCTTCTACGCGCAGGATCGCTGGTCGCCGAACAACCGGGTGTCGATCACCGCGGGCCTGCGCATCGACCATCAGAAGATCTACTACAACGATGCCATCCGCAAGCCGGAGATCGCCGACATCGCGCCCGACGGGCCGATCTTCCCGACGCAGACGACGGTGACCGGCGCGACGCTGGTCGGCAACACGGACATCGCGCCGCGCATCGGCGTCAGCTACAACCTGAGCGACAAGGGCCAGACCGTGCTCAAGGGGTTCTGGGGCCGCTACTACAACAACCTCGCGGACGGCTTCTCGTCGGCGAACCCGGGCGGCACCAACTACGCCGAGTACAACTTCCTCGACCAGAACCGCAACAACCGCTACGACGGGCCGTCCGAGCTCGGCACGCTGCGGCTCCGCATCGGCGGCGCGTCGTCGACGGTGAACCCGGATCTGAAGACGCCGCACACCGACGAGATCAGCGGCTCGCTCGAGCACCAGTTCTGGGGCGAGTCGTCGGCGCGGCTCACCTACGTTCGCAAGAACCAGTACGACTTCGTGCCGTTCTACGTCACGCCGCTCGTGACGGCGTGGCAGGGGCAGAACACCGTGCCGACGCGGGTGGTCGATGGCAGCGAAACGTTCACGCTGGCTCGACGTGCCGTCGTCGATTGCCGACCAGACGAACACCTCGTTCGACAACTGGCCGGACGGCGACTTCCACTACGACTCGATCGAGGTCGCGTTCAACAAGCGGTTCAGCGACCGCTTCTTCGTCCAGACCAGCTTCGATCACATCTGGCGCAACGAGCTGCGCACGCCCGATATCACCAACTTCGGCAACACCACGCCGCTCGCCACCGATCCGATTGCGGTCGGGCCGCAGCTGACGGTCAACCCGGCGGCGCCGAACCGGCAGAAGTCGACGATGTACCACATGCAGCTGTCGGGGCGGTACACGTTCCCGGCGGATGTCGCGATCGCGCTGAACTACCGGATGCAGAGCGGCTTCCCGTACGCCCGCATCATCGACGAGAGCGTCAGCGCGACGCCGACGCTCAACGTGTGCAACTTCGAGTGCACGTTCTTCGTCGAGAACATCGACCAGAACCGATCGGAAATCGTGAACCTGATGAACTTCCGCGTCGACAAGGCGTTCACCATCGGCAAGTCGAAGTTCACGGCGATGCTCGACATCTACAACCTGCTGAACAGCGATCCGGTCACCAACTTCAACCTGTTCTCGAACGACTACAAGCGGGTGATCGCGGTGCTCGACCCGCGCGTGTTCCAGCTGGGATTCAGGTACGAGTTCTAGACGGACGTAAAACCGTTCGGCGTTCTTCGTTCGGCGTTCTTCGTTTGAACGTCGAACGTCGAACGCCGAACGTCGAACGCGAACGTCGAACGCAGAACGTCGAACGCAGAACGTCGAACGCAGAACGTCGAACGCAGAACGTCGAACGTCGAACGTCGACGCCGCGCCCTATGCGGTTGTCGTGCGCGGCGTCGTCAACCCCTTCGCGTTGACGAAGGGCGCGATGACGTCGAAGAGCGCATCCGGCTGAATCGGCTTCGACACGTACGAGTCCATGCCGGCCGCGAGGCAGCGTTCGGCATCGCCTTTCATCGTGTGCGCGGTCATCGCGATGATTGGCAGATGGACCCCTGGCGTGTGCCGCTCCCGCTCCCTGATGACGGCGGTGCACTCGAAGCCGTCCATCTCCGGCATCTGGACGTCCATCAGCACGCAGGCAAACCCGTCAAATGACGCGCCTTCGAGAATCGCGAGCGCTTCCCGGCCGTTGTTCGCAACCACCACCGTGTGCCCGTTCTTCTCGAGCAGGCGCTTCGCCACCAGCTGATTGACGCTGTTGTCCTCGACCAGAAGAATCCGCCCGCTCGGGCGTGCTTCGCGAAGGGAATGGCGGGTGACCAGCACCGGCCGCTCCGTGTCCGCCGGTTGAACGCCGAGCGCCTGCACGAGAGCGTCGCGAAGCTCCGAACGATTGATTGGCTTCAAGAGGTAGGCGGCGATGCCCAGATCCCGGCATCGGGCGGCATCGCCCGGCTGGCCGGCGGAGGTGAGCATCACGATCTTCGGACCGGCGATGATCGGGTCCGACGTAATCGCCTCGGCCAGCATGAAGCCGTCTGCCCCTGGCATCTGGACATCGGCGAGCACGAGATCGAACGGCAGCTTCCGAGTCCTTCGCCGCGCGCAGCGCCGCGAGCGCCTCGAGCACGCTGCCGGCAGACACCGGGGTCATCCGCCACGCGATCACCATGTCGTTGAGCAGACGCCGGTTCGTGGCGTTGTCGTCGACAATCAGGACGCGCCGATCGTGGAGCGCTGCGGTGCTGAGCGGCACGCCGGCTGTTGGCAGCGCCGCCACCGGCGCGACCTTCGCGGTGAAATGAAAGGTGCTGCCCCGGCCCGGTTCGCTTTCCAGCCAGAAGCGCCCGCCCATCAACTCGACGATCCGCGACGAGATGGTCAGGCCGAGGCCGGTGCCGCCATATTTCCGCGTCACCGAGCCATCGGCCTGGGTGAACGCCTCGAAAATATGCTGCTGACGGTCGAGCGGGATGCCGATGCCGGTGTCGGTCACCGACACGTGCAGCAGGACGACATCGTCCGAAACCGGCTCTTCTCTCGTGACGCGAAGAACGACTTCGCCGTGCTCGGTGAACTTGATCGCGTTCCCGACCAGGTTGACGACGACCTGGCGCAGGCGTCCGGGGTCGCCCCTGACCACGGTCGGCAAGAGCGCGTCGACGTCGACGATCAGTTCCAGCCCCTTCTGATGCGCGCGCAGCGCCACGGAGCGCGCCGCGTCGCCGACCGCATCGCGAAGGTTGTAGTCGATCGGGTCGAGCTCGAGCTTGCCCGCCTCCATCCGTGAGACGTCGAGGATGTCGTTGATGACGGCGAGCAAGGCGTCGGCGGACGACTTGACGATCCGCAGCGACTCCCGCTGGTCGGGCGTGAGGTCGGTGTCGAGCACGAGATCGGTCATGCCGATGACACCGTTCATCGGCGTCCGAATCTCGTGGCTCATGTTGGCGAGGAACTCGCTCTTCGATCGGTTGGCCGCCTCCGCAGCGTCCCTGGCAGCCAGCAGTTCCTGGTTGGTCATCCTGAGCTGGGCCGCCTGGTTCATCGTGTGCTGCGCCAGGTAGACAATCAGCCCGACCACCATCGCGATCACACCGCCGCCGACGAGCACGACGGTTGGGATGATGCGAGAACGGTGCCTGACCTCCGGCGATGATCGCCCGCCACACGCCCACCACGCCGGTGGTGATTCCAATCGTGACGCTGATCGGCAGCCAGCGGGGGCCGCCGCCGATGTCGCGCTCCATCTGCCAGGCCAGCGCCACCAGGCCGAGCCCGAAGACGCAGAGGCCGGCACCGGCATGGATCGCGACATGGGTGAGGTCGCCCCAGCCGAGCGTGTCGCTCGAGCCGAGCGCAAAGCCCATGGTCGCCACCACGCCTGCCGCGGCCACAATCGATCCGCTCATCCCCAACGAGAGCGCCGCGCGCGACGGCGCCATCCGCTGGGCGGCGAGCAGCGCCATCGCGCACAGGAGGAAACAGATCGAGCCCACCGGCGACATCCGCCCGGGGCCGGACAGCCCGATCAGCTCGTCGACGCCGACATTCACGCCGAAGGCGAACTGAAGAATCGTGAGGACGCTCAGCACGCCGACGGTTCCGGTGCAGGCAACAACCAGCCACCGCGGGCCTCCGCCGACGATCGACAGCAGGGCCAGGCCGCACAGCGCGAAGCTCGCCGCCGCGATGCGCGTCATCGGCGGCAGCTGCGGGAGGATCTGGATGAGTGCAGGGATGTGCAGGAACCAGCCGGCCAGTACCGCAACGCCCAGGACGAGCGTGAACACCGCCGAAGCCGCCGCGAGATACGTCGGCCGCGAGGCCGAGCTGAGGGAACTATTCACATCGATGCACGCCTGCCGGCGCCGCCGCGCGCGCCTGACGTTTCCCCCAGCTTAGACGAATTGTTATCGGGATGCGCGCTCGAGGTTGTCGCGGGCGTCGGCGTAGTCGGGACGCAGCGCCAATGCTTTCTTCCACTGCTCGACCGCGCGCTCGGTCTGCCCCAGCCGCGCGTAGGCGACGCCGAGGCCGTTGTAGGCGGTGGCGAGATCGGGATTGATCGTCAGCGCCTTCGAAAACGCGTCGACCGCGTCGGCGGCGCGATTCTCGGACAGCAGCAGCGCACCAAGATTGTTCCACGTCGCCGCGGTGTTGGGCGACACCGCCAGGACGCGCTCGAACATCTCCCTCGCCTGCGCTCCGCGCCCCATCCGCGCGTAGGTCTGGCCGAGCGCATCCGCCGCCTGCACATCCGACGGGTCGTCGCGCACCAGCGGTTCGAGCACGGCCGCCGATCGCTTGAGATCGCCGGCATCGCGCAGCATCGCGCCGAGCGAGCGCAGGAGCGGCCGATCCGCATGGCCGGCGCGCGCTGCCTCGTCGAGCAGCGCGACCGCATCGGCGACGCGCCCCGAACCGCGCAGCATGAATGCGAGCCGATCGTAGGCGACGGTGAAATCGGGCCGCTCGCGGACCGCCGCTCGAAGCGTCTCGATCGCGCGGGCGGCGTCGCCGCGCGACCACGACGCCACCGCATCGTCGAGCGCGGCGTCGAGGTGCACGAGCCGCTTCGGATCGTCGGCGGCGGTGTAGTTCCGCTTGCGCTCCACTGACGCGACCACGTAGCCGAGCGACCGCAGGCGATTCTGCGTCTCGGCGTCGACCGCGGCCGGTGCGGCCGGCGCGGCGCCGGCGGCCAGTCGATCGAGCCGCGCCTCGAGATCGCGCGCGCGGTCGCGCTGCGACGCGTAGACGTTGCGCTGCTCGCGCTGATCGGCGGCGAGGTCGTAAATCTCGGGCAGCGGCAGGTCGACGAGCTTGTGGCCGCCGTGGACGATGCCGGTGAGCGGCGCCCAGTTCCGCGTCAGGTTCGCGTTGAGCGCTTCGAAATACGAGCCGGGATCCTCGAATTGCTGCTCGCCGGCCACGAATGGTCGAACGCTGCGACCATCCGCGCTGGCGAGTGGCGGCGCGCCGACCAGATCGAGCACCGTCGGCGTCACATCGACCAGCCGCATCGGATCACGAAAGACGGCGGCAGCAATCTTCGACTGCGCCCAGACCACCAGCGGCACGCGCAGTGTGGCGTCGTAGGCGAAGAGCCCGTGCGTCCGCTCGCCGTGCTCGCCAAGTGATTCCCCGTGATCGGCGGTGAGCACAACCAGCGTATTGTCGAGCGCGCCGCCGACGCGAAGGCGGTCGAGAAAACTGCCGAGCGCGGCGTCGGCGAACGCGACCTCGCCGTCGTAGGGCTCGGCGGAATAGCGCGAGCGGTACGGCTCCGGCGGCGTATACGGTTCGTGCGGATCGTAGAGATGGGCCCATACGAACCAGGGGCTTCGGACAGCGGATTGCGGATCGCGGATTGCGGGCCCGCCGACGATCCAGTCGAGCGCGGGGCCGAGCACCTGCTCCGCGTTCCGCTGCACCGGCTCGAGCGCGGTGCTGCTGCCGAGCATCCGATCGTCGTAGACGTCGAAGCCGCGATTCAGCCCGAAGCGCGCATCGACGACGAACGAGCCGACAAACGCCGCGGTCCGGTAGCCGGCGCCTTTGAGCGCCGCCGCCAGCGTCGGCGACCGGTCGTCGAGGCGAAACGCACCGTTGTCGCGCACGCCGTGTCGTGTCGGATAGGCGCCGGTCATCAGCGACGCATGCGACGGCAGCGTCAGGGGCACGTGTGCGTAGGCGGACACGAAGCGCAGCCCTTCGGCGGCCAGCCGATCGAAGGTCGGCGTCAGGCCTCGCGTGCTGCCGTAGGCGCCGACGCGATCCGCCCGCAGCGTGTCGATGGTGACCAGGAGAACATTCGCCCCGCGCAGCGCGCCGGCGGGCAGAGGCGCCGCCTGCGGCGCCCGATTGGAGTCGCACGCCGCTGCGCCGGCAACCAGGATCGCCAGCACGCCGCCGGTGAAGCGCGGCAGCCGACGCGTCACCGGCGCGCCTTCGCAATCGCCGCTTCGACACGCGGGAAGTCGCGCGCGTATTGTGCCCGCGGCGCTTCGTTGATGAAGCGGGTGAGATACGGCAACGCATCGGCCGGACGATTGCTGTCGGCCAGCACCATCCCCAGGTTGAACAGCAGATCGTAGTCGCGCGGCTGCAGCCGCTCGGCGTGTTGCCAGGCATCGATCGCCGCTGGCGTGTCGCGCCCGATCGACGCCGCGCCGAGCCCCTGCCACGCTTCCGCGTTGGCCGGATCGACGGTCACCGCCTTGCGGAACGCATCCGCCGCGGCCTCGGGCCGCCGCGCGGACAATTCCGCCAGGCCCAGGTTGGTCCATGTCCCCGCCGAGGTCGGATCGCGGCGCAGCAGTTCCTCGAACATCGCCCGCGCTTCGGCGCTTCGCCCGAGCTGCGCGTAGACGACGCCCAGGTCGTTGAGCAGCTCCGGGTTCTGGTTGCCGGCGGCGCGCGAGCGCTCGAATGCGCCGGCGGCGTCCTTCAACTGCCCTCCGCGCTGAAGCGCGGTGCCGAGCCGCGCGAGGATCTCGGGCGCCGACGCCTGCTCGGCCGGCGCCGCCCGAAGAAGCGTGACCGCATCAGCCGGGCGGCCGGTCGCGATCAGCACCGTCGCGGCGCTGGTGCGCGCGGTGAGGAAATCGGCGCGCTCTCGCAGCAGCGCGAGAAACTCCGCGAGCGCGTCGGCGGATCGCCCGGCGTTGAACGCCTCGAGCGCCGTGTTGAACCGTTCGCTCAGCGCGACCAACCGCTTCGGATCGTCGTCTTCGGTGAACTGCGTGCGCGCCGGTGCCGCAGACGACGAGTAGCCAAGCGACCGCAGGCGCGCCGCCGTATCCTCCCCCACGGTCGCGGGCAGCGCCGCGGCTGCTGGCGTGGTCGCGAGTTGCGCCAGCGCGCGGCGCATCGTGTCGCGGCGAGCGGTCTCGCGATCGACGAGGTTGGTCGCCTCGCCGGGATCGCTTCGGAGGTTGTAGAGCTCGGGCAGCGGCAGCTCGACGTACTTCCAGTCGCCGGCGACGACGCCGGTGAGCGGCGCCCAGCCGCGCGTCAGGTTGGCTTCGAGCGCTTCGATGTGGATCGGCCGCTCGCCTGCTGGCAGTGCGACGGCCGATACACCGTCGACACCCGCCGGCGGCGTGACGCCCAGCAGATCGACGACGGTCGGCAGGATGTCCGCGTGCGACACCGGCGCGTCCACGACCGCCGCGCCGACGCCACTGCCGCTGACGATCAGCGGCACGGCGAGCGTCGACTCGTACGCGAACAGCCCATGCGTCGTCTCGCCGTGGTCGCCGAGCGACTCGCCGTGATCGGCGGTGACGACGATCACGGTTCGATCCAGCGCACGAGCGCCGCGCAGGCGATCGAGCAGCTGCCCGAGCATCGCATCGGTGTACGCCACCTCGGCGTCGTAGGGCTGCCGTCCGGCGCGGTATTCTGGCGGCGCGTCGTACGGCGTGTGCGGATCGAACAGGTGCACCCACGCGAACCACGGTGTCGATCCGGCTGATGGCTCGAGAATCCAGTCGCCCGCGGCCTTCACCACCTCGCGCGGCACGGCGATCGACAACCTTGAAGGTTGCCGCGTCCGCCTGCGGATACCGATCGTCGTACTCGTCGAACCCGCGGCTGAGGCCGAAACGCGCATCGAGCACGAAGGCGCCGACGAACGCGCCGGTGCGATAGCCGGCGCGCTTCAACTCGGTGGCCAGCGTCGGCAGGCGATCGTCGAGGCGGGACAGACCGTTGACGTGGATGCCGTGCGTGCGCGGCGTGTGGCCGGTGAGAATCGACGCATGCGCCGGCAGCGTCATCGGCACGTGCGAGTAGGCACGGGAGTAGCGCACGCCGGACGAGGCGAGCTGGTCGAGCGTCGGCGTCAGCCCGGCGGCGCTGCCGTAGGCGCCGAGCCGATCGCGCCGCAGCGTGTCGATGGTCACGAGCAGCACGTTCGCGCCGCGCAGCTGCCCGGATCGAAATGGCGCCGCCGGCGCGGCGCGCGCGCAGCCGAGCGCCGGCGCCGCGAGCGCCACGACTGCAAGGGCCAGCCACCTCACGACACGCCATAGTACTTCGGCGTCGAGAGGGGCAACCGCGCCGGGACCGGCAGCGATTGAACGCAGAGTCATCGCAAAGCCCGCAGAGAATGCCTTGTACGAGGATTGTTCCCTGCGATCTTAGCGGTCTCTGCGTTCGCCTGACGTGGGTTCTGGGAGGTCGCCGTGTGTGTCAGGCGCGGCGGGTCCGGCGGTTGTCGAGCCGATCGATGACCCTGACGCCGGACCTTGTGAGCTCCACGCCGCGGCCGTCGTCGGGCTGACCGTCGATCACCCAGCCGAATCGTGGCGTTGTGAATCATCACCCCGGAGGTGGCGGCGGTCTCGGCGGTCCACTCGCCCGTCATCCAGGATTCGAGCGCGCTGCGGATCATGCCCGGGTCGCGGCGCAGATCGGCGCTCACGAGCATGGAGTAGTGCCGCGGGCCGACCAGCTCGATCTGAATCCAGCGGCGCTCCTGCTCGACGACGAGGCTGGTCACCCGGATCTGTTGCGCATCGCCGGCGACGAGCCCCTTGAGCGCGTGATGCAAGGCCTCCGTGGTCATGGCAGCCGCCGGCCCGCAGGGCCGCTCAAGTCCATGTAGACATGGTTCAAGCGGTAGTAGAGCGTGTCGTCAAAGGTGCCGGCGTGAACGCGCGGCAGGAGCGGCGTCGACGACGTGCTGATGATTTGCGTCTGCGCGGCGCCGCTCCCCAGATGCTGGAGCAGGCGGCGTTGATCGTCGTCGGCCAGGGCGCCGATGTCGTAGAAGATCATCGTGCCGTTCTCGGCTGGCAGCGGCAGTTCCAGGCGCTCGCCCGGGAACCAGGTCGCGATCGGGTTGTGCAGATCGGGCAGCAGGAGTTCGAGCAGGTTCTGGGTGACGCTGCGTGGACCAACCAGGAACAGGTTCACGCGCGGCATCCCCATCTCCTGGAGTTCAAGGTGCATCGCTTCAACCAGCCTGCGGTCGACACTCAGGTGTGACACGCGCTCGAGAACGGCTCCTGTCCGCACGTTCCGTCGGTAACGATCCGGGTCGTCTGCCATGGATGCTTTCCAGAAGATGGAACGGCGCATCGCACTGGGCGAGGCTACGACATCCGGTGCGGGACGCGCTATTCGGAAGAGACCGGGCGAGGGGTAGGGAAATTTCCCTACGGAAATTGTCCTTACGTAGGGCGGCCCTTCAGGGCCGCCTCGGGAGACTACGCGTTGTGCAACCAGCCTTGCAGCACCGCGTACTTGACGATGTCGATGCGGCCGGTCAGGTCGAGCTTGCGCATCGCGTTCATCTTGTGCGCGTCGACCGTCTTCACGCTCAGCGACAGCTGCGCCGCGATCTCCTTGTAGCTGTAGCCCGAGGCAATCAGCCGGAGCACGTCCGCTTCGCGATCGGTCAACTCGGCCGGCGATCGGCCGACCCTTCCCTTCTTCGACAGGAACGCATCGGTGACGCGCGCGGTCAGGCTCGAATCGAGATACTGCCCGCCGGCCGCGACCGCGCGAATCGCCTGCAGCAGTTCCGCCGAGGCGCTCTGCTTCAGCACATATCCCGAGACGCCGGCGCGAAGGAACTCCTGCAGGTAGGCGTCGTCGCCGTGCCGCGTCAGCACCACGATCGCGGCGTCCGGCCGCATCTGCTTCAGGGTTCGCGTCGCGGCCAGCCCGTTGGTCCCCGGCATCGAGATATCCATCACGACGATGTCCGGCGAGAGCGCAAGCGTGTTCTGCACCGCGCCGTCGCCGTCGCTGGCCTCGGCGACCACCTGCATGTCGGGCTGGCTGTCGATCAGCAGCTTCAGCCCATGGCGCATGGTCAGGTGGTCGTCCGCCAGGAGGATGCGCAGCGGAGCCTTCATCTCAGGCCTGCCCGATCGTACCGGCCGTCGAGGCGGCGGCCGCCATGCGCACGAGAATGGTCGTGCCCCTGCCGGTCGCCGAATCGATTACGACCGTTGCGCCAACCAGCGCCGCTCGTTCCTCCATACCGCGCAGCCCGAAGCCTTCGCCGGACGCGCCCGGGCTCGCGTGGTCGAACCCGACGCCATCATCCTCGACGATGAGGAGGACGTGGTCGGGCCGTCGCTCGAGGATGATCTCGACGTGTTTCGCCTGCGCGTGTTTCGCGACGTTGGTGAGCGCTTCCTGGGCGATGCGGTAGAGCGTCGTCTCGACTTCCGACGACAGGCGATCGTCGAGCAGCCCGTTGGTGTGCAGCTCCGCCGGGATGGCGACGCGCTTCGACCAGTTCGCGACGTAGTTCGCGAGCGCGGCGCGCAGGCCGAGATCGTCGAGCGCGGTCGGCCGCAGCTCCCACACGAGATGGTCGACATCGCGGTCGATCTGCCCGGACACCACTTCCAGCGCTTCGACGTGCGGCATCAGATCGGGCTGGTTGCGGCAGGCATCCTTCAACAGGCCGATCCGCCGGCCGAGGGCCGTCAACTGTTCGCCAAATTGATCGTGCATCTCGCGCGCGATGCGCCGGCGTTCGTCCTCCTGCGCAAACATCAGCCGGCCGAGCAGCTCCGTGCGGGCCCGTTCGGCGCGTTCACGCTCGCCCATCTCCTCGCGCAGCGCGGCATTCGCCCGCGCCAGTTCGGCCGTCCGCTCGATGACCCTCGCCTCGAGCTCGTCGTGGGCACGGCGCAGCATCTCCTCGGCGTGCTTGCGTTCGGTGAGGTCGAAATGCGTGCCGACGATGCGCACCGCCGGCCCGCCTGGCTCCCGGCGCACCGGGTAGCCGCGCGAGAGGACGTGGATGTAGCGGCCATCCTTGTGGCGCAGGCGGAACTCGCCTTCGTATGCCTGCTCGCCGCGGGCGACCCGTTCGCTCGCCTGCTGCGCGCGTGGCATATCGTCGGGATGCAGCAGACGCTCCCAGGCGCTCAGATGCGGCTCGATCTCGTCGTCCGCGTAGCCGAGCATCTGCTTCCACTGTGAGGAGTAGAGGACGGCGCCGGTTTCGAGGTTCCAGTCCCAGACGCCTTCCTGCGCTCCTGCAAACGCGAGCGTGAGGCGCTCTTCGCTCTCGCGCAGCGCCGCTTCCGCGCGCCGCCGCTCGGTGAGGTCGAAATGGGTGCCGACGATGCGCACGACCGCGCCCCCCGGTTCGCGGCGGATCGGCAGGCCGCGCGAGAGGACCGGGACGTATCGGCCGTCCTTGTGGCGAAGGCGGAGCTCCCCTTCGTAGCTCTGAGCGCCGCGCGTGACGCTCGTGTACATCTCGTCGGCGCGGGCCTTGTCGTCGGGATGCAGCAGGCGCTCCCACGCGCTGAGGTGCGGCTCGATCTCGTCGTCCGCGTAGCCGAGCATCTCCTTCCACCGGTGGGAGTACACGACCGCGCCGGTGGTGAGGTCCCAGTCCCACACGCCTTCCTGCGCGCCGGCGAAGGCGAGGGTCAGCCGCTCTTCGCTCTCGCGCAACGCCGTCTCCGCGCGGCGCCGCTGTGTGATGTCGCGCACGATGATCTGGAGGGCGGCGCCATCAGCGTCGTCGACCGCGACGCCGGTGACGTCGACGTCCGCGATCGTGCCGTCGAGGCGGACGATCCGCGCGTCCGCCGTCAGCGTTGCACGACCGCTCTGCCACTGTGCGATCAATTCATCGAGGAGCGGGCGGCTCTCGACGTGAAAAATATCGCGTAGCGGTGTGCCGATGATCGAGTCGGGCGTGGAGGCGCCGACGAGTTGGAGTGCCGCGGCATTCAGGAACACAACCCGGGCGTCCTGGCTGATGAAGATGCCGTTCGGGGATCGCTCCACCAGACGTTGATAACGCTCCACGGGCTCCCGCACCGGTTTGTTCAGCGGTGTTGAAACACGATAGGCGGAAGCGAGGCTTTACGCAACCGCTCGGCGTCACTGACCCGGCGATTACAAAATCGTACGTGGGGCGCCGCTTCAGCGGCGCCACATCACCGCGAACTGCCGGGTATGCGTTTCTCGTACGCGGGACGCGCCGGCGCCTTCGGCTGCGCCGCGATCCGCTTCATCACTTCCTGAATCGCACGTTCGAGTTGCGGATCGGTGCCCTTCGCGAGTTGCGCCGGATCCTCTTCAACCGGGATGTCGGGCTCGACCCCGTGCCCCTCCGCGAACCACTCGCCCTTCGGATCGAACATCCGGAAGGTCGGCACCGTGACGGCGCCGCCGTCGGCCAGCGACGGTGCGCCGCTGATCCCGATGAGCCCGCCCCACGTCCGCGTGCCGATGAGCGGCCCCAGGCCGGCCTGCCGGAAGTAGAACGGAAACGCGTCGCCGCCCGAGCCGCTCCAGCCGTTGATCAGCATCACCTGCGCGCCGCGGTGCGCCACCGGCGGCCACTGCTGGCTCGGGCCATCGCGCACCGCCCAGTAGGCGACGATCGGCCGGTGCAGCAGCTCGATGAAGCGATCGGGAATCTGCCCGCCGCTGTTCCACCGCTCGTCGATGACCAGCCCCTCTTTCTTCCACTGCGCCATGAACTGCCGCATCATCTCGTTCTGCGCGTTGGTGCCGGTGCTCTGCACGTAGATGTAGCCGGCCTTGCCGCCGGTCGCCTTGTCCACGATCTGCCGGCGCTGCTCGATCCAGGCGCGGAACCGCAGCTCGATCTCGCTGTCGAGACAGGTCACGACGACCTGCCGGGCGTTGGCCATCGACGGCGCCGCATTCACCGTCAGCACCACCGTCTTCTTGCCGAGCCCCTCGAAGCGCGCCCACGGATCCATCTTCGGATCGAGCGCGACGCCGTTCACCGCCAGGACGTACTCGCCCTCCTTGACGTCGACGCCCGGCTCGTCGAGCGGCGAGCGCATGCCGGTGTCCCACGGTCCGCCGCGGACGATGCGCGCGATCTTGTAGGCGCCGTTGGCAAGCTCCCAGTCGACGCCGAGCATGCCGACCGAGCGCTCGGCCACCTGCTCTTCGTCGCCGCCGCCGTGATAGGTGTGCGACGCGTTCAGCTCGCCGAGGAACTCGCCGATCACCCAGTTGACGTCCCACCGCGTCACCGCCTCGTCGAGGAGCGTCATGTAGCGCTCCTTCATCGCGTTCCAGTTGACGCCGTGCATCCCCGGGTCGTAGAAGAAGTCGCGCTCGAAGCGGAACGCGTCGAGGAACAGCTGCTTCCACTCGGCGCGCGGCTCGACCGGCACCTCGATGTCGGCGAGGCTCATCGGCTTCTCGAACTTCTGCTTCTCTTTCACCTCGACGATGGCGAACTTCTTCTTGTTCGCGACCAGCATCTTCTTGCCGTCGAAGCTCACCTCGAACCCGTCGGCCTCGTCGAGGATCGTCTTCTCTTCCCGCTCCTCCAGATCGAAGTAGACGATCGGGCTCTTCTCCTCGTGCGTGCCGGCACGCGGCGCTCGCCGGTACAGCAGCTTGCCCTTGACCGCCTGCAGGTTCGCGTAGGTTCCCGGCTTCGGCGGCAGGACGACGGCGCGCGTTTCGAAGCCGTCGAGATCGATGTCGACGTTCGCCGGCGCCGGCGGCTTCTCGGCCGGCTTGTCGTCCGGCTTCTTGTCGGCCGGCTTGTCGGTGTCGACCGACGGGCTTTCGGCGTCGTTGCGCGCCGCCAGCGGCGACTTCACCGCCTTGCGCAGCGGCACGGCGACCAGCTGCGTCGGGTTCGCGTAGGTCCAGGTGTTGTCGAACGTGCCGTAGACCGGGTCGAACTCGCGATCGCTCGCGTAGAAGAGATACGACCCCTCGGGTTCGAAGATCGGCTGCGTGTCGTTGAGGTACCCGGTCGTCGCCTGGTGGAGCGCGCCGCCCTTGGTGTCGTACAGGAAGATCGCGTTGTTGCTGGTCGCGGCAGGACGCGCATAGGACAGCCAGCGCGAGTCGGGCGACCACGCGAAGCGGAACGCCTCGAGCCCGTCGTGCGCGATCCAGTCCGGGCTCTTGTCCACCTCGGTCACCTTCCCCGTCGCATCGTCGTAGATACGGATGCGCATCGCCTGGTCGATGAACGCGAGCTTCTTGCTGTCGGGCGCCCACTGTGGCGCGTAGCGGAAGCCTGGCCCGAGCGTGGTCACCTTGCGTTCGGCGCCGGTCGATTCGGCCGCGCGCAGCGTCAGCTCGTATTCGCCGCTCCGATCGCTCCAGTAGGCGAGCGTCTTGCCGTCGGGCGACCAGCGCGGGTACCGATCGGCAACCCCGGAGGAGCGCGTCACGTTGATCGTCGCCCCGTTCTCGGCCGGGATCGTGACGACGTCGCCGCGCGCTTCGAAGGCGGCTCGGCGGCCGGTCGGCGACACGGACGCGGCGGCGACGAGATCGTCGGCCTTGGCCGTCCGCGCACGCAGCGTCGATGCATCGGTGACGACGCGAATCGGCACCTCGGAGACTTTTTCGCCCGGCAGGCTCAATAGATAGATGCGGCCCCCGGCCTGGAAGACGATCGCGTCCGGACCGATCGACGGAAAGGTGATGTCGAAATCTTCGAACTGCGTCACCTGCCGCACGGCGCCGGTGCCGAGATCCTCCGCCCAGATGTTGTTGCGCTGGCTCGACCCGCGATCGGAGATGAAGTAGATGGTGTTGTTGCGCCACATCGGCTGCGCGTCGTTGGCCGGGTTGCTGGTGATGTTGCGCGAGGCAAACGTCTTCAGGTCGAAGAGCATCAGGTCCGGCGCCCAGCCGCCGCGATAGCGCTTCCAGTTGCGGAAGTCCTGCGACATCGGCATGTAGACGAACCGCGCCGCGTCCGGCGAGAAGGCGCCGAACTCGCCGTACGGCACCGGCAGCTTCTCGGGGAGCCCGCCGGTGACGTTGACGAGATAGAACTGGTTATAGCGCTGGCGTCCGCTCTCGCGCGCCGACGCGAACAGCACACGCTGGCTGTCCGGATGCCAGCCGACGACGCGATCGGCCATCGGATGATGCGTGAGCCGCACCGGCTCCCCGCCGGCCACGGGCACGACGTAGACGTCTGTATTGCCGTCGTAGGCAGCGCTGTAGGCGAGCCTGGTGCCGTCGGGCGAAAAGCGCGGGAAGGTTTCCTCGCCGAGCGGCGAGCTGAGCCTGTTGGCCGTGCCGCCGGTTTTCGGCACCAGCCAGATGTCGCCGGCGTAGACGAAGGCAATCTTGTCGGCCGAGACGGCAGGCTGCCGGAACATGCGCGCGTCGACCTGCGCCGACGCCGGCGCAGCGGCAGCGAGCAGCGCGGCGATGGAGACGAGCTTTCGGATCATGAGTCAATTCTACCTGTCGGGTACAATGCCGCGAGTGACACGTGCGGTCGCGCTGGTGCTGCTCGCGCTCGGGGCCGCGGCCACCGCGTGCGGCCGCGACGCGCCGCCGCGGGCGGCTCTGCTTTTTCCTCGCGCGCCGATCGTCCTCATCTCCATCGACACGCTCAGGGCCGACCATCTCGCGGCCTACGGCTATCGCGGCGGCTCGACGCCGGCGATCGATCGCCTCGCCAGCGGCGGGATCGTGTTCGAGGATGCCTACAGCCAGACCCCGCTGACGCTGCCGTCACACGCAACCCTGTTCACCGGCCGCCTGCCGACGCGCCATGGCGTCCGCGACAACATCGGCTTCACACTCGCCGCCGATCAGCAGACGCTCGCGTCGCGGCTGAAGGCGGCGGGATACGCGACCGGCGCCGCTGTGTCGTCATACGTTCTGCGTAGACAGACTGGCGTCGCCGCGGGGTTCGACTTCTTCGACGATGAGGTGACCATCGCCGGCACCGGTGAGTCGCTGTCCGAATCGCAACGCGACGGCGCGCGCACGGTCGAGGCGCTGGCGACGTGGGTCGACGCGCATGCGGGCGAACCGCTGTTTGCCTTTCTCCACCTCTACGAACCGCACACGCCATACTCGCCGCCGCCGGCGCACCGGCTGGCGCAGCCCTACGACGGCGAGATCGCCTACGCGGACGAGCTCGTCGGCCGCTTTCTCGATCGCCTCGCCGCGCGCGGCATCCTCGATCGCGCGGTGGTCGCGCTCGTCTCCGATCACGGTGAGGGGCTCGGCGATCACGGCGAGGCTGAACACGGCCTGCTGCTGTATCGCGAGTCGCTGCGGGTGCCGTGGATCGTGCGGCTGCCAGGCGGCGCTCACGCCGGCGCACGCGTCTCCGGCGCGGCCGGCCTGGTCGATGCGGCGCCGACCTTGCTGGCGCTCGCCGGCGTGCCGGCGGAAGGGATGGACGGCGCATCGCTGGCATCGGCGATTGCCGCGAGGCGCCTTCCGGATCGCACCGTCTATTCGGAGACGCAGTATCCACGTCTCCACTTCGGCTGGAGCGATCTGGCGTCGGCGTTCGACGGCCGCTATCACTACATCCGCGCGCCGAAGCCGGAGCTCTACGACGTCGCCGCCGATCCGCAGGAGCGCAGCAGCCTGACCGAAGCACGCAGCACTACGGCGTCGGCGCTCAGCGCGTGGGTTGAGCGGACGACGTCCGGGGTGGCGCCGGCGCAGCCGTCTCCGGTTGACGCCGAAGCCCGCGAGCGCCTGCGCGCGCTCGGATACGCGACCTCGTCCGCGGCGCCGGTGCCGGCGGGCGGATCGGCGCCCGATCCGAAAGACAAGATCCAGACCTACGAAGCCGTGCGGGGCGCGCAGCAGATGGCGGCGACGGGACGCGATCCCGAGGTCGTCGCCGCGTTGCAGCCGGTTGTGGCGCGCGAGCCCGGGATGCTCGACGCGTGGGAGCTGGTGGCGAAGAGCCTGATCAAGATGGGCCGCACCAAAGACGGGATCGACGCCTTCGGGAAGGTGCTCGCGATCGATCCGCTCAAGCCGGAAACGCATCTGGCGCTGGCGCGTGTCTACGCGCTGGAGCGCCAGCCGGCGAAGGCGCGTCAGCACGCGGAGCTGGCGGCGCGGCGCGATCCGGCCGCGGCGTACGAGACGCTCGCCGAGCTGGCGATGGACGCAGGCAAGCCGGCGGAGGCGGCGGCGTTCGCGCGGCGCAGCGCCGACGCCGATCCGTCGCGCTACATGAGCCTGTTCCTCATCGGCGCGGCGCTGCAGCGCGAGGGGAAATGCGGCGAGGCGATCCCGGCCTTCACGCGCGCGATCGAAGCGAAGCGGCGGGAACCGCAGGCAGTGGTGCGCAACCTGCACGCCGGGCTGGCTGATTGCCTCGCGCGGACCGGCCGCGAGGCGGAGGCGGAGCGCGAGTTCCAGGCGGAGATTGCCGCGATCCCGTGGTCGCCGGAAGCGCGCGTCGGCCTCGCGACGCTGCTGCGATCGCAGAGCCGCGATGCCGAGGCGCGCACCGTGCTCGCCGGAGTCGTCACCGCGTTACCGCAGCCGAACCCCGACGCCTACGCGACCGTCGTCCGTGCCTTCACCGTGCTCGGCGATGCCGCCGCGGCGCGCGAGTGGTCCACGAGAGCGCGGAGTCAGTTCCCCGGCGACCCCAGATTTCGCCCGTAGGGCGGCCTTCGTAGGGCGGCCCTTCAGGGCCGCCACCCCTCGCCTTGTAGGGCGGTCCTTCAGGACCGCCGTATCTTATTGCTCACAATTCTTGCACCGCGCCGCAAACCATGGCGCGTCCGAAGCGACTCTCAACTTTCGATTATCTCGGCCTGCACCGCTATTTCCTCACGTGCTGCGTGCAGGATCGGCGATCGGTGTTCGTCGACGACGACACCGTCGCACTTGTGCGATCGCATTTTCTCGAACAGGCGCGACGTGTACGGCTTCGCAATTCTTGTCGACTGCTTCATGCCGGACCACCTGCATCTCCTGGTCGAAGCGACGACGGACAACTCCGAGTTGCGCCCATTCGTCGCCCGCGCAAAACAACGCGCGGCGTTCGATTTCTCGAGGCGGTACGGATACCGGCTGTGGCAGGAGGGCTATCACGACCGAGTGCTGCGAAGCGACGAGGCCACGCCAGCGGTCATTCGCTACATCATCGCGAATCCTGTGCGCGCCGGTCTTGTCGACGATCCGAGGGACTATCCGTACTGGGGATCGGGTATATGGACGCGGGAGGCGTTGCTGGATTTCATCGCGATAGGAGGGCGGCCCTGAAGGGCCGCCCTACGAATCCTGAATTGGCGGCCCTAAAGGGCCGCCCTACGTCAGATGGCAGCCCTAAAGGGCCGCCCCACGTTTCAAATGCGGCGGCCCTGAAGGGCCGCCCTACAATTCGCCCTACCGATCGCGATCGTCGTCGTGTCTGCCCCTTCGCCGATCCCGCGTCGCCGCGTCGGCGTTGACGAGCCCGGCGCCGGTGAAGACATTCACCGGAATCTTCGGCGCGACGATGAAGCGGCCGGTTCGGCGCGACCCGTCGTCCAGCATCACGGTGACGAGGGTTCGTTCGAACCGATCGGCGTCCTCCTGCGTCGTCCCCAGCAGCGGCTCGAAGACGCTGGTGCCGAACTCGAGCGTGTCGCGCGAGTTGAAGGTGCCGGGCGCGAAGGTCAGCGTGAAGGTGGTGTCGGTCCGCGAATAGGTAACGTCAGCCGGCTGCAAACCTTCTGCGGTGCCGATGTGGAACCGGTCGAGGCTGGCCGAAACGACCATGCCGGCAGGTGCGACGTCGAAGGTCACCGACCGAATCGTGCGCGACGACAGCGGCAGCACGTTGAGCCTGAAATAATGCGCCCACCGTGTCCAGTCCTGATGCGCGGTCGCCAGCACCGGACCGGCGATCGTCCCGGAGATCGAACGGTCGAAGGCGAGCGGCACCGGCGTCGCCGTCCGCTGCAGCTGGCGATAGACCTTCTCCGGCGATGTCGCTCCCGGGCCGCCCTCGCGCTGCAGGACCAGCGCCGCCACCGCGGCGACGTTGGGCGCCGCGGCGCTGGTGCCGAAGAAATTCGGGAACCCGTCGCCCTCGACGTCGTCGCCGAAGAACGTGGTGTTGACACCGTCGGCACCGGTGATCTGCGGCACCGCGCGGATCTCCGGCTTGTTCCTCCGGCGCCCGTTGTCGTCGAAGTAGATCTTCACTGGACCGCGCGAGCTGAAGTCCTCCGGAAACTTCGGGTCGGCATAGAACATCGCGGCGACGGCCTGTCCGCCGCCTGCCGCGGCGTGGCCGAAGATCGACGACGCGTTATGCAGGTCGCTGACGCCGAGGCCGTTGACGTTGACGTACTTCACGTGACGCGCCGGCCCGCCGTTGCGGTTGGTGATCACGATCTGATAGGTGCTGACGTTGGCCGCGCCGTGCTGCTCGTCTGCGAACGGCGGCAGGATGACGATCTCGAACGGCTCGTCGGACTGGGCGTTGTCGTCGGTGCTGTAGAAACCGGGAAACGCCGGCGACTCCGGGTTCATCCAGTGGCCGTTCTCGTCGAACACCAGGATGTTGAAGTCGGTCTTGACCGCGCCCTGGAAGAACGGCTCGTCCCACTGGAACGAGATGAAATTCGCCAGCGCGGTCGTGAACTTCAGCGACAGGCTCGTCGAGCCATCACGGTTCCTGAACCGGTGGAAGCTTTGCGGCTTCAGGGCGGCGGGAATCTCGGACAACCGCAGGTTCTCGCGGCCCGCGGAAACCCGCGCCTGGGCGGCGGCAAACGATAGCGGACGGTACGTCGCCTCGTACGCCTCGATACCGTTGTTGCCGGCCGAGGAAAAGTACGCAGCGCCGTCTGCGGCGACGATGTCGACCGCCTGCGCGACCAGGCCGTCCGAGAACATCGGCTCGTCGAGGTAGACGACGTCGTCGACGATGACGTCGGCGTGGAAGTCTTCGCGCAGCGCCAGGATGTTGTTGGCGAACGAGACCAGGCCGTTGAACGCCGAGGCGAAGCCGAGCGTCGAACCGGGCGCGACGTCGTGAATCAACTGGAGCATCGCGCGGCCCTCGTCAATGGCGTCGGGCCGATCGACGTCGTTGATCTCCTCGAGGACGGTGACGTCGGCCGGCAGGTCGCCGCTGGCGACGTCGGCGGCGGCATGGGTCGAGCAGCCGGCGCAGGCGTCGTAACTGTCCGACAGCGCGCCGACGCGGATGCCGGTGCCGTCGAGCCCGCGCGCGTGCGCGGCGGCGACCTTCTGGAACGCGACCGCCTGGCTCTGCACCGAGCCGGCAAACTTCAGCGGCCGCTGCACCGCCAGCACCGCCGACACGCCGATCTCCCACGAGGTCGATCGCGCCGCCCAGAGCGGCAGCCAGCCTTCGATCACGCGGGCGTCGAGCCGGCTCGTCGCCTGCAGCCGGAACCCTTCGGCGGCGAGCAGCGGCAGCGCGTCCTCGGCCTTGACGCCGGGTTTGAGGTGGATGTTGACGAGGACTTCATCCGAGCCAGAGGCAATGTGATGCTTCAGCGCGGCGACGAGCTTTGGATTGCCGGATTCGTAGAGGCGCACGAGGTCGTCCATGCCGCGGGCGAGCACGCCCGTCTGCGCGAACACGGGCGGTGCGGAGACGACAAGAGCCAGAACGGCGACGAGGGTCGAAATCGTTCGCGGCAACGTTTTCACCATGGGACACCTCTGGGGCTAGGGGATGGGCACAGGATCAGGGATGGACGCCGCATAAAGGTCAAGGGCGATCAAACGGAACGTGTGAAGCTCACGGTGCGGCAGCAAGCGCGGCGGCCTGCTTTCGGCAGGCTGCGGCGCGGGCAGGATCGTTGGCGGCATCGAAGCCTTCGGCGAGCGACTCCCACACCACCGGCCGGCGCGGTCCGGCGGCGAACGCGCGATTGAGATAGTCGACGCCGGCGGCGCGCTGCCCTTCCTTCACGAGCGCGGTGCCCATCACCGCCATCGCCCACGGGTGCGCGGGACTCTTGCGCAGCGCCTCGCCGGCCGCGTCGCGCGCCTTGGCGAGCTCGCCGGCCGCGAGATAGGCGCGCGCGAGCGCGATGAAGCTCTCGGGATCGGACGCGACCGCGGCCTTCTCGAAGTACGGCAGCGCGTCCTTCGCGCGTCCCTGCGCCGCGAGCAGCCTTCCCTTCACCGCCAGCGCCTCCGGCTGCGACGGCTCCTTCGCCAGCACGGCGTCGACGAGCTGCTCCGCCTCGCCGTTCTTCCGCGACGCCACGAGCGTCTCGGCCAGGCTGATCCGCGTCCGCGAGTCGTCGTCGCTCTGCGCCACCGCGAGCCGAAGCTCGCGCTCGGAATCGGCGTAGCGTTCGAGCTCGCGCAGCAGCTTGCCGTAGTTCTGGCGCACGCCCGGCCGATCGGGATCGAGCGCGAGCGCGCGCGCAAAGGCGTCGCGCGGCGATTCGCAGGCTGCCGTGCCGGTAGGCCATCGACGCGAGCGTGCCGAAGGCGAACGGATTGCCCGGGATCGAGCTTGCGTGATCCGCTGCACTTCCTCGAATGCCGCCGCAAGCGCGGGGCCTTGCGCCACGGTCGCCGCCTGCAGCCGATCGTAGAGCTCGACGTGCGTGCGCGGATCGGGCAGCGACGGATCGTCGAGCGGACCGCTGCCGCCGGAGCCGGCGGTATAGCCCAGGCTGCGCAGCCGCTCTTCCTGCTCGGCCGAGGCCGCGCGCGGCTGCGCGCGGTCGCCGCCGGGCGCGAGCCGCTGCATGCCGCGCTGCAGGTCGTCGGTCATGCGCTTCACGCGATCGGGATCCGATGCGGCCAGGTTCTTCAGCTCGCCGGGATCGTCGGCGAGGTTGTAGAGCTCCGGCGACGCGCCCGTAATCAGCTTCTAGTCGTCGGTCACCCAGCCGCGCAGCGTCGCCCAATGGCAGTTGAGGCGGCCGAAGAGGCTCTCCTGGTAGAACGGATCGGTGGCGACGCCGCGGCCGTTCATCAGCGGCCGCAGGTCGCGCCCGAGCAGCGACCGATCGGCCTCGAGCCCGAGCAGGCCCAGGGCCGTCGGCAGCACATCGATGGTGGCGACGCGGGTTCGAATCGCGTGCGCCGCGGGGACACCGGGACCGGCCACGATGAACGGCACGCGCATCGTCGATTGATACGTCAGCACGGCGTGCGTCGCTTCGCCGTGCTCGCCGAGCCCTTCACCGTGATCCGCCAGCGCCATCACCACCGTGTTCGCGTCGCGGCCCGATGCCCGCAGCGCGTCGAGCACGCGGCCGATCTGCGCGTCGGTGAACGCGATCTCGCCGTCGTACGGACGGCCGGCGAACTGCTCGCGGTACGGCGAGGGCGGCGTAGTACGGCGCATGCGGATCGTAGAAATGCAGCCAGGCGAAGAACGGCGTGTCGGCCGCGCGTCGACGCCAGCCAGCGGCCGGCCGCGTCGGCCACTTCGTTCGCCCGCCGCTCCGCACCTTGATCCACCGGGCTGGTCTCGTGAAATTCCTCGTCGAAGGTGTCGAAGCCCTGGCCGAAGCCGAACGCCGCCGCGACCGGGTACGCGCCGACGAAGGCGCGCCGTGCGATAGCCGCGCCGTTTCAGCAGCGTCGCGAGCGTCGGATGCTTGTCGTCGAGCGTGAAGACGACGTTGCCGCGGACGCCGTGGGTCGGCGGGTACTGGCCGGTGAGGATCGTGGCGTGCGACGGGCCGGTGAGCGGCACGGCGGTTTGCGTCTGGTCGAAGCGCACGCCGCGCGCCGCGAGCGCATCGAGCGCCGGCGTGGCGGCGTTGGCGGCGCCGTAGGCGCCGACGCGATCGGCTCGCAGCGTGTCGATGGTGATGAGGAGAAGATTCGGGCGCGCGGGCGGCGCCGGCCGCAGCGCCCACCAGCCGGCAGCGGCGACGGCAACGAGTACGACGAGACCGATGGCGATCGAGCGATAGCGGCGTGGTCCCGCTGGAGCGCGTTCGGCGGCAGGGACGGTGCGCGCCGCCTTCCGGTTCCGTGGGGCCATCGATCGTGGATTCTAGTCCGTGGCAGATCAGAACCGGAATCGCGCCGCGGGGTCGGAGGGGTGTCCGACACCCGTCTGAGCACCGTCACCCGACGTTTGCGCGCCAAAGAGGAGGAGGCAGACGGGGGTCATGCCCCGTCTGACCCCCGCCGTTCGCTAGAACTGGAACTTCACGCCGATCCGCAGGATGCGCGGGCTGAGGATCTCGCTGATCGTGTCGAACGCCGGCGACTGCAGGTTGCGGTTGTGCTGCAGAGTCGTCCCCGCGTTCAGCACGTTGAACAGGTCCGCCGCGAGGACCAGGTTGACGCGCTGGAACTTGAGTTCTTCGCCAGCCGCAGATCGAGATCGACACAGGTTCGGGTTCCGCACGTCGTCGAGCGCCGAGACGGCCGAGCGCCCGCACGCTGCCGTCGCCGCCCGCGCTGACCTGGAAGATGTACGGGTTCGACGTAGCCCTGGCGCGCGAACAGGTTCGCGCCCGAGGTCGAACCCGCGGCCAAGCTGGTAGAACCCGTTGGCGTTCAGCTGCCAGCTGGCGTTGTAGAAGAGATCGCCCTTTCCCGACCCGCCCGATCGCGGCGCAATCTGGCCGCCGTCGACCTGCGGCCCCGACAACGTGCCGCTGGTCGTCGCGTCGGTTCGCGTCGGATTCTGGACCGCGCCCGGCCCGGTCGTAGTGCTCGCGTCCAGCTGTTGAGCGAGAAGCGCGACGCGCGTCATCCACCGGTTCGACAATCGCTTGTTCAGCGTGAACTCGAGCCCGCTGTAGTTCGAGTGGTAGTCGGGCCGGTTCGTCAGGATGCGCCCACCTCCGGTGGCGTCCACCTTGGCGGCGTTCGGCGCGTAGACGACGGCGCTGAAGCCGCCGCTCGACGGCCGTCGCGACGACCGTGTAGTCGGCCGACGTCATCCCGATCCGCGGGTTCCAGTTCGGCCAGCCGTCGGTCGTCCGGAACGTATACGCCGCGCCGACCGCGAAGTTCGGCATCAGCTCGTGGTCGAGGCCGACGATGAACTCGTTGTCGTGGTTGGCGTGGTAGTCCGGATCGATCGTGTTCGGCGAGGTCGCGCTCGTCGGCCGCGCCGGATCGACCGCGTTCGAGTACTGCGGGCCCGAGGTTGGTGAGAATCTCGTTCTTCTGCGCGAACCCGTCGTTGTTCGGTATCGACCCATCTGTAGGCGATGTAGGTGTAGTACGCGCCGACCGGGCTGGCGCTGCGTCACCTCGAACGGGTTCAGCTGGCCGGCATACCGCGCGTACGACGCGCGCGCGACCGTTCTGCTGGTTGTCGTCGAGCGCGAAGGTGGCGCCGACGCGCGGCGAGATGTCGTTCCAGTCGATCGTCGGCGAGTTGCCGTCGAACGACAGCGCCGGCAGCAGGTCCGGGAACATCGTGTTGGCCGGCGCGCCGCTGGCATCGTTCGCGGCCGTCTGCTTGTCCCAGCGGACGCCGGCGTTCACGGTCAGGCGGCCCTTGCTGAAGGTGTCGCCGAAGAACGCGTTGGTGTTCTCGCCGACGAAGTTGACGACCCGGGCGCGATACGCCCGCGCGAACTTGTCGTCCGGCGCGTTGATGTAGCCGACCACTTCCGAGCCGCTCCACCGCGTGGTCGAGTGATTCGGGTTGCGTCGGTAGCCGAAGCCGAACTTGAACTCGTGCGTGCCGCCGGCCGACGACTTGAACGAGCTGCCGCTGACGTCGATGATGTGCCACGGCTTGCGCGCGGTGTAGGTGAACCACGAGCCGTGCGCCTGGTCGTTGAAGAGGTCGACGCGTGCCGTCCTTGTCGGCGCCGCCGCGCGGCGCGAAGCCGTAGCCCCACCCGAACCACGCGTACTTGCCGTTGACGAACAGGTTCGAGCCGAACACGTGGTTGTCCTCGAACTTCCACAGGCCGTGCAGCTTGTTGCAGGACGCCGCTCTCCGGATAGAAGTTGCCCTGGTTCCAGAGGAACGAATCGTCCTCGTTGGCTGGCCTGGCCCGGCGACGCGGCCGAGCTTCTCCTTCGCGCCGTTGAAGTAGAAGAACGAGACCTGATCCTTCTGGGTCGCGTTCCAGTTGATCTTGGCGTTGGTGTTCTTCAGGATCGTCTGGTCGCCGGTCTGGTTCAGGCGGATGATCTTGATGTCGTTGTCGCCGTACGAGCCCCAGAACCACAGCTTGTCCTTGAGGATCGGGCCGCCGACGTCGAAGCCCCAGTCCTGGATCGAGTCGGTGTGGTTCGCCTTGTCGGCGCCGCCGAGCCGCGGGTCGCCGACCAGCTCGTCGGGCAGGTTGGACGATTCCATGCTGTCGTTGTTGAGCGCTGAACTTCGCGTTGCCCTTGAACTGGTTCGTGCCGCGGCGCGTGACGAAGTTGATGCCGAGGCCGCCGGTCTGCACCTTCAGATCGTTGCCGCCGGTGTTGACCGCCACCTCGTCGAACGCGTCGAAGTCGAAATACGACGACGAGGCGCCGCCGGAGGTGGTGTCGGTGATGACGACGCCGTCGAGGTTCCACATCGTGTCGGTGGCGAGCGCGCCCTTGCCGACGAAGCCGGACTGCTGGCCCGATTCGTTGCCGCCGACGTTGACGCGGTCGACGATCACGCCGGGCACGGTCTTCAGCATCGCCCACGGATCCTTCGACTGCGGCGTGCTCTGCAGCTCCGCCGCCGTGAGCGTCGTCGCCGTGCCGATCTTCTTGACGTCGACGACCGGCGTCTCGGCGGTGACGGTGACCGTTTCCTCGACCGACTTCACCTGCATCGGGAACGTCAGCGTCGCATTCACGCCGGTGGTGACGATGACGTCGCGGTCCATCTTGTTGAAGCCGCTGAGATTGGTCGTCACCTTATACGTGCCGGCATCCAGGTTGAGGAACCTGAACTGCCCCTGGCCGTCGGTGACCGTCGTGCGCGGCTGGCCGCCGATCGATACCGCCTGGAGCGTGACGTCGACTCCCGGCAGCACGCCACCGTTTTGATCGGTGACCGTGCCGTAGATATTTCCGCCGGCGATCTGCGCCCCGGCCTCGTGCGCGAACGCGCCGAGGAGCAGGACGAAGACCAGGCAGAGCACTCGTTTCATACGGGCTCCTTCACTCGAAAGGACGTACGCACGCCGACCTGGCGCGCAGCAATCTAATTCACGCGTGAGGCGCCAGATCTGTCAAGCGCCAAGGTGAGAGCTTTTACGAAACTTTATGCACCGTCTACGGTTGGTTGGAGAGCCAGCGCTGCACTCTTGCGCGATCGGACGCTTCGAGCGCGCGCGGTGCGATCGCGAGATAGCGCTCCCAGTACGGTCGTGCTTCCGCGCCGCGGCCGAGCATGATCAGCAAATCGCCAAGATTGAACAGTGTCCGGAAATCGTCCGGGTCGAGCGCGACCGCCCGCAGCCAGTGATCCAGCGCGCGCCGTGTAGTCCTTGCGGCCGGCGGCGATGACACCGAGGCCGTTGTGCGCGCGCGCGAGCGAGGGGTCGATCTTCAGCGCCTCGGTGAACGCCGCCGCCGCGCGATCGCCGTCGCCATTCGAGAGGTAGACGGTCGCGGCGTTGACGAGCGGCAGGCCGTTCGAGGGATCGAGCGATCGCGCGCGTTCGAAGGCGCCAAGCGCCTCACGGGCGCGGCCGGATGAGGCGAGCGCGACGCCGTACGCGATCAGCACGTCGACGTCGGGCTGAGGCGCCGACACGTACGCGGAGAGGAGTCTGACCGCTTCGTCCGGGTGGTCCGGCTTCGGTCAGGTACGCGCCAGCCAGCGCTGCCACGTCGTCGGCAGCCGGGTTGAGCGCGAGCGCCCGGCGGATCGCCGCCGCCGCGCGCGGATGGTCGCCGGCTTCGTTGTAGAGGAACGCGAGGTGGACGAGCGACAGCGGCATGTCGGGCCGGCGCTCGACCACGCGTTCGCCGAGCGCGATGGCCCGGCGCAGATCGCCTTGCTGATAGGTCGAGACGACCTCGTCGATTTGCCGATCGATGTCGATCAGCCGCTTGGGATCGTCGGCTTCGGTGTAGTGCTCCTTGCGCGGCGCCGTGCCCGACAGGTAGCCGAGGCTGCGCAGCTGCTCACGCGTCTCCGCCCGCTCGCGCGAAGGCGCCGCGCCGCGATCGTCGGCTCGCAGGGTGGCGAGCAGCCGCTGCAGCTCGCGCACCTCGTTCGGGCGCGAGGCAGCGAGATCGCGCGATTCGGCCGGGTCGGCGGCGACGTCGTAGAGCTCGGGGATCGGCAGATCGATGTACTTCAGCGAATCGCGCGAGACGCCGTAGAGCGGCGCCCAGCCGCGATTGAGCGACGCCGACAGCGATTCGAAGTAGGTGGCCGTCGGCTCGGCGGCGGCGCCGCCGGCGAGCGGCAGCAGGCTGCGTCCATCGAGCGGCGACGGTACCGGCGCGCCGACCGCGTCGAGGATCGTCGGCAGGATGTCGACGTGGCGCACGGGCGCGGCGACGACGAGCGGCTTGATGGCGCCGCGGCTGGAAAAGGATCAGCGGCACGCGCAGCGTCGCCTCGTAGGCGAACAACCCGTGCGTCATCTCGCCGTGCTCGCCGAGCGACTCGCCGTGGTCCGCGGTGAGGACGACGAGCGTGTCGGCGTCGTCCGGGCCGTCGAGCGCCGGCTGAAGGAGTGGCGCGAGCGCGGCGTCGGTGGCGGCGACCTCGCCGAAGTAGGGCGCGGCGCGATATCGCGAGGCGAACGGCTCCGGCGGCGTGTACGGGAAGTGCGGCTCGTAGAGGTGCACCCACGCGAACCAGGGCGCTGCCGCGCTCGACTGGCTGGCGCCTGCGGCGCCGCGCTGGCGCATCCACTCGAGTGCGGCGGTGATGGTCGCCGGCGCCGGGCGCTCGGGCACGCGGAAGGCGACGTTGGTTTCGCCCTTGGCGAAGCGGTCGTCGTAGACGTCGAAGCCGCGCGTCAGGCCGAAGCGGGCGTCGAGCGGGAAGGCGCTGACGAAGGCGCCGGTGCGATAGCCGCGCGCGTGGAGCAGCGTCGCGAGCGTGTCGGCGGTGGCCGGGAAACGGAAGCCGGCGTTTTCGCGGACGCCGTGGCGGAACGGATAGACGCCCGAGAGGATGTTGGCGTGCGACGGCAGCGTCACGACCGTCGAGGCGTGGGCCTGATCGAAGCGGACGCCGGCGGCGGCGAGGCGGTCGATCCAGGGGGTGGTGACCGTGCGGTTGCCGTAGGCGCCGACCGCGTCGGCGCGCAGCGTGTCGATGGTGATGAGGAGGACGTTGCGCGCCGGGGTCCGCGCGGCCGGGGTGGTGCGGCCGCAGGCGGTCGCGAGGACAGCGGCGGTAGCAGCGAGCGCGCACGCCGCGAAGAGTCGCAGGCTGGGGTTCGGCGTCACTGCGTCTATCTTCACATGCTCGTGGGCGGCGCACGTTGGTGGAGCCGCAGACTGCCCTCGGCACCGTCCCGCTCACAGTCTCCGGCTACAATTCCGCCGATGTCACGAACGGGTGAAACACCGTGAACCTTTTTGCCGACGAGCTGTTGACGATGCCGGAGACGGGTCAGGTGGTGCGCGTCACCATCCGGCTCGTCACCGCCGCCGTGCTGGGCGGATTGCTCGGCGTCGAACGCGAATCGGTCGGCAAGGCCGCCGGCCTCAGAACCCATATGCTGGTCGCGCTTGGCGCCGCGCTATTCGTAATCGCACCCGCGGAAGCGGGGCTGGGAGAAGGCGACCTCGGCCGGATCATTCAAGGCATCGCGTCTGGCATCGGGTTCATCGGCGCCGGCGCGATCCTCAAATTGATCGACCATCAGGAGATCCAAGGGCTGACCACCGCTGCCAGCATCTGGCTGACGGCGGCCATCGGTGTCGCCGCCGCCGTCGGTCCGCTCTGGGTGCCGGTCGCGTGCGCCGTTTCCGCCTGGATCATCCTGTCCGTGTTCGGTCAACTTGGGCGGTCTCGCCGGTAGGCGTGGCGTGAGTTCGAGGGCGGCTTTCATTTCTGTCCAGTACGTCGTGTCCGGATTCAGCCGGACCGCGAGGTCCGCTGAAGGCGGACGCTCCACAGGTTCGAAAGACGCTTCAGCTGCGCTTGTCGCCGAGGCGCGTCATCGCCATGTAGAGATGATGCCCCTCGTGGACGAGGAAGAACTCGACCATCTCGGCCACGCTCTGCGCGCCGAACAGCGGGTGGATGCCTACCCGCATCGTCTGCGCGGCGGACAACCCCGAAATCCATTGCACGATGTTCGCGCGCAGGGCGCGCAGCCGCACGACGGCGACGGCGGTCGGCAGCGCCGCCATCGCCGGCCATTCGGGATCGTCCTCGGCGCGGTAGCGCGCGAATTGCGGCTCGTCTTCGGCGGCCACCTGGCGCAGGCGTTCGAGAAAGATCGCGTGATGCCGCGCGAGGTGCGCGACATGCTCGTGCGCCGACCACGCGCCCGACGGCGGCCGGCGCGCGAGAGCTTCTGGTGTCGCGCCGGCGAGGATCGAGTCGAGCGCGTCGAGCTGGGTCTCGAGCCGCAGAAGGGTCGACCGTTTCAGGGTGTCACTCCGCCCGGCGTTCGCCGCGCCGGCGCCGCCGAAGGCGCCTGCACGGCCGCCGGCACCGTCAGCGTCAGGTTGAAGGGCGCGAGCGACGTGCTCAGCGCGCCGGCCTTCACGATCACGGCGTTCAGATCGGCGATCGCTTTTGCCGACTGCGCCTTCACCTCGGTGTAGGCGCGCACGGTCTGATCGCCCGGCGACATGCCGGCCATGAGGCCGTTCTTCGCCTGCGCGACCTTGGCCATGAGGCTCTCGGTTGCCCCGCCACGCCCACCGCCACCGCCCCGTCCGCCAGCCGGCGCGGTCAGCTTCGGCGCGAGCGCCGCCAACTCCTTGTTGAACGCTTCCAGCGACGACTTCACGTCGGCCGGCACATCGCTGCGGCCGCCGACCGTGGTCGTCAGCTCGGTGGTCTGTCGCGTCAGCGATGCGTGCGCCGCCGACGCATCCGCGATGCGCGGCTGCATGGCGTGGATCTCCATCGCCATGTCGAACATCCGCTTGCGCTCGACCGACGTGAGGATCACGTCGGGATCGTCGTTGACGCGCATCGGTTTGGTGTCCACCGTCTTGCCGTCGACGATCAGCGAGACGTTGTAGACGCCGCCAATCACGAACGGTCCGGCGAGGTTCGCCGCCGCGCCGCCACCTCCGCCGCCGCCCTGCGCGGCGGTGGTCGAGCAGCCGGCGCCGAACGGGCTCGGCTCTTCGGGCTGAGCGCCGCCCCTGCCCTGCGCGCCGCCGGCCGGCGGCTGGCTTTCGCCCGTGGTTGACGCCGGGGCGGTGCTCGGTGCCGGAGCCGTTGTCGAGGCCGGCCCGGCGCCGGCCGAGGGCGCGGACCCTCGCGCTGGCGCGGGCGGCGGCGCCGGCGCCGGCTGCACGCGCAGATCCCAGCAGGCCGACTGCAGCCCGGCGGCGTTGCTCTTCGCGAGTACCGATCCCGAGATCTCACGAATGTCGCGGCCGGTCGCCTCCGTGATCTTCAGCTTCACGTCGCCGACCTGCTTTTTGTTGACCCAGGAGATGACCGCCGCCTGCGGCGGGTTCTCGCCGTAGAAGGTCTGGTCGCCCCAGAACTCGTAGTTGCGATCGCGCGCCGGACGGCGATACATCGCAAACGGCGGCGGCGTGAACAGCCGGGCGTCGGCGGTTGCCGCCTGCGCGGCCGCATATTCCTGAATCGGCTCGAGGTGATCGAGGATCCAGAGCGCGCGGCCGTGGGTGGCGAGGATCATCGCGTTGTCGCGTGGGTGGAGCGTGATCTCGTCAATCCGCACCGTCGGCAGGTTCGCCCGGATGCGCACCCAGCTCTTCGCGCGATCGATCGACACGAACAGGCCGGTCTCGGTGCCGAGGTAGAGGACGTCGGGATTCTTCTGATCCTCGGTCAGCGTCCTCGCGATTTCTCCCTTGAGGTTCGCGGCTGCCGACTGCCACGTCTGCCCGAAGTCGCGGCTGACGTAGATGTAGGTTTCGAAGTCGTTCAGGCGATGCCCGTCGAACGTCGCGTAGACCGTCGCCTCGTCGAATTTCGAAGGCACGACCTCCGACACCCAGATGCCCTTCGGCAGGCCGGGAATCTTCTCGGTGACGTTCGACCACGATCGGCCGCCGTCCCGCGTCACCTGCACGATGCCGTCGTCGGTCCCGGCATAGATGACGCCGGTGCGCTTCGCCGATTCGGCAAACGAGATGATCGTCGGCCACGCCTGGATGCCGTCGTGCTTGGAAATGCGGATGTCGCTGCCCTTCACGCCCATCGTCACGATCTCTTCGCGATTGGCGTTGCTCGTGAGGTCGGCGCCGACCGTCTCCCAGTTCAACCCGCGGTTCGACGATCGGAACACCTTGTTGCCGGCGGCGATAGATGATCTTCGGATCGTGCGGCGACATCACCAGCGGCGTGTCCCAGTTCCAGCGAATCGGCGGCCTCGCCGGCATTGGCCTGCGGACGGATCGACATCGTCTCGCCGGTGACGCGGTCGATCCGCACCATGTTGCCGTCCTGCGACTCGCTGTACGCGGTGCGGAACTCGGTCGGATCCTGCAGCGCCACGAACCCGTCGCCGCCCTGCATCGTCTGCCACGTGAAGCCGGCGATGCCGGCGGTGCCGCGCACGGCGCTCGGGCCGCACCAGCTGTAGTTGTCCTGCATGCCGCCGCAGATGTTGTAGGGCGTCGCCATGTCGACGCTGACGTGGTAGAAGAGCCCGACCGGCAGGTTCGGCACGAAATTCCAGGTCTTCGCCTGGTCCCAGCTGACCGCCAGGCCGCCGTCGTTGCCGATGAGGATGTGGTTCGAGTTCGCCGGGTTGATCCAGATCGCGTGCACGTCGTCGTGAGTGGACGCGGCGATGTCGGTGTGCACGCTCTTGCCGCCGTCGAGCGACTGATGCAGGCCGACGCCGCCGTAGTACACGGTCTCGGGATCGTTGGGATCGATGCGGACCTGGCTGAAATACATCGGCCGCGGGTTCTGGTTGTTGACCTTCCGCCAGGTCGCGCCGCCGTCGTCCGAGCGATAGAGGCCGGTCGGCGTGTCGTTGACGCCGCTGACGATCAGGCTGCCGCGCCCGCCGCCCTGGGGCGCCTCCTCGGCCGCCGGCGCAGCAGCAGCGGCTTGCCCTGAGCTTGTCGAAGGGCTGCGTGAGCCTGTCGCAGGGGCCTGCCCTGAGCCTGTCGAAGGGCGAGCCGGCAGCGGCGACTGCCCTTCGATGGTCGCGAAGAGAATGTTCGGACGCTTGCGGTAGACGTCGAGCCCGATCCGGCCGAGCGGCTCGTCGAAGATGCCGCCTTTCACCCGCGTCCACGTGTCGCCGGCGTCAGTGGACTTCCAGATGCCGCTGCCCGGCCCGCCGCCATTCATGCAGCACTGCGTGCGCCGGCGCTGATACATGCTCGCATACAGCACCTTGTTGTTCGTCGCATCCATCACCAGATCGTTCGCGCCGGTGTCGTCATCGACCTTCAGCACCTGCTTCCAGGTCTTCCCGCCGTCAACCGTCTTGTAGACGCCGCGATCGCCGCCCGGGCCCCAGAGGCTGCCGGTCGCGGCGACGAACACGACGTCGGTGTTGCGTGGATCGATGACGATGCGGTTGATGAATCGCGACGTCTGGAGGCCGACGTTCATGTAGGTCTTGCCGCCATCCGTTGACTTGTAGACGCCGTCGCCCCAGCTCGTGCTCTGGCGGTTGTTCGATTCGCCGGTGCCGACCCAGACGAGATCCGGATTGTTCTGCGCCACCGCGACCGCGCCGATCGACATCAGCCCGAGATCCTGAAACTGCGCCTCGAACGTCGTGCCGTTGTTGGTCGTCTTCCAGACGCCGCCGTGCGCGGTGCCGACGTAATAGATCGACGGGTTGGCCTCGTAGACGGCGAGGTCGGAGATGCGCCCCGACATCGAGGCCGGACCGATCGGACGGAAATGCAGCGCGTCGAACGGACCAGCCGGCGCCGAGCGGCTGGGCGCGGCGGCAGACGTTTGTTCCGAGCGCACGACGAGAGACTGAGCGGCGAAGCCGCCGGTAAGCATGAAAGCGAGCGCGATGAAACGAACATGCTTCATGGCTGGACTCTACTTCAGAAACTGTTGAACCTGCGCGTCGATGAAATCGTTGTCGGCCTTGTTGCCGCCGCTGCCGGCGGAGTGTCCCCACAGCGACGGAATCGGGACGAGCCTGACGCCGCGGATGAACTCGCTCTCGTAGCGCGCGTCGCCGATCGGAAAATACAGGTCGGTCTCGCACGGCATGTAGAGCACCGGCACGTCAATCGATCGCAGCGCCTTCTCGTGATCGCCGCCGAAGCCTGGCGTGTCGCCGACGTTGTGCCGCTGCCAGGTCCGCGCCTGCGCGATCAGGTTGTTGGCGTCGCGCACGGCGTCGCGGCCGGCTCGTTCCTCGATCACCGCCTCGACGCTCGGCAGCCGCGGCTTGAACAGCTCGCGCCGCCACCACTCCTGCGAGAACACCCAGCCCGCCCAATGGCGCGACCATGCCGCGAGCCCTTTGCGCGGCGGCGACGTGTAGTTGCCGTCGGCGAATGCGGCGTCCGCGGTGAGCGCGCTGATCGCGCCTTCGAGCCGCACGAATCCATGCGGGTACGTCTTGGCGGTGCCGCAGTACGCGACGATGCGGTCGGCGAAGCCGGGATGGCTGACCGCCCACTGGAACGCCTGCTGCGCGCCCATCGAGAAGCCGACGATGGCGCGCAGGTGCGTGACGCCGAGCTCGGCCGTCAGCAGCCGGTGGACGACGGCGACGTTGTCGCGAATCGCGATGGCCGGAAAGCGCGGGCCGTCGAACGGCGCGGGCGTGTTGCTCGGCGACGAGGTACCAGCCGTTCGAGAACATCTCGGTGAGGACGATGAAGTCGCGCGACGGATCGAACGCGCGGCCCGGGCCGATGAGGAAGTCGTAGCCGTGATGGTCAGACCCGTACCACGACGGCAGCAGGACGGCGTTGTTGCGCTGCGCGTTGAGCGTCCCGAACGTCGCATACGCGAGCCTCGCATTCGGCAGCACCACGCCGCTTTCGAGCTTGACGTCACCGAGCTGGAAGAATTTGCGATGCGGATCGGCCGGCGGCGCCTGCGCGCTGGCGGTGATGGCAAGAATGGCAACGAGCGCGAACACCCCGTATGACGTCATGACGGTGATTCTAACGGTGCCGGGCGTCCACCCACGTAGGGCGGGGCTTCACAGGCCCCACGTCACGTAGGGCGGGGCTTCAGCCCACGCCGTAGGCGGCTTCACGGCCTACGTAGGGCGGGGCTTCAGCCCCGCCAGGCCAACGGCCCTGAAGGGCCGCCCCACGTACGGAAAACAAAAAAAGGGCCGGGCGCTTGTGCGCCCGGCCCATAAAGGACTCAGCGACCGACGCGCGCTAGAACACGAACCGCGCGCCCATCAGCGCCTGCCGCGGGAAGCCGCCGCCGCCGCGCAGGTTGGTCAGGACGAGGAAGTTATTCGGCGTCCGGCGGTCGCGGTTGGCGAGCACCGGATTGTCGAAGTTCGCGCGGTTGGTGATGTTGTAGATGTCCAGGAAGAGCTCGAGCGTCTTGCTGCTGATGCGGTGCCGCCAGCCGACGCGGGCGTCGAGCTGGAGGTAGTCGGGGCCGCGTGCGCCGTTGCGCCCGCCCGTGTTCTCCACGTTCTGCATCGCATCCAGGGCCGTGCCGCTGTAGGTGCCCGCCGGAATGAAATCGACGAGCTCGCCGTTGCGATCGGCGTCGATGCTGGAGTCGTAGATCGTGAACGGCGTGCCGGTCATGTAGCGGAAGGTGCTCGACAGCGTGATGCCGCCGATGATCTCGGTCTGGCCGCCGAGCGAGAGAATGTGGCGGCGATCGACGGCGCCGGGCCCGTTCTGCAGATCCAGGTTCAGGTCGGTGCCGACCTGGTACTGGTTCTTGTCGGCCTGATCGTTGGCCGTGCCCTCGGCTTTCGAGAGGGAGTACGAGCACGCGCCCCGACCAGTGGTTGGCGAAGCGCTTTTCGAGCGACAGGTTCAGCGCGTTGTAAGTCGCCTCGCCGGTGTTCTCGAACACCCAGACCTGCTGGGTGTACGGCTCACCGAGCACGCCAAACGCATCCGACCGCGTCAGATGCGCCCGGTGCGGCTGGTGTCGACGCGCAGACGCCGGGTTGAGGTTGCGCGCCAGGAACATGTCGCGGTTGTCCATCCGGACGTAGTCGGCGTGCATCGCCAGCGAGGAGGCAAGCTCGCGGACGTAGCCGACCGTGAACTGGCGCGCGTACGGCATCTTACGGTCCGGCGTGTCGAAGACGACGACGCCGTTGTTCTTGACCGCGACGCCGAGCGGATACGACTGCCGCAGCAGCGCCTCGTTGACGAACGGGCCGTTGACCAGGTACGGATCGGTCGGGAAGCGGCCGGCGCTCGGGCCCGGATCCGCGGCGTTGGTCGGGAACTGGACGACGTTCGACTCGGTGAACTTGCCCTGCTCCAGCGTGTCGTCGAGGGCGCCGAGAATGGTGCGGTTGTAGAAGATGCCCCACCCGGCGCGGATGACCGACTTGCCGGCCGCGTCCAGCGAGTGCGTGAAGCCGACCCTCGGCCCGAAGTTGTTCCGGTCGCTCGGCGACTTGCTGTCGCCGTTGAACAGCGGGTTGTCGCTCTCGTCGAGCGGGATGATCTCGAGGTCGTAGCGGAGGCCGAGGCTCAGCGTCGTCTGCGGGCTGACCCTCCACTTGTCCTGCACGAACCCCTCGTAGGTGTGGTTGTCGATGAACTCGTTGAACGTCCCGGTCCGGATCGTCAGCCGTTCCGGATAGGTCCGCGGGTTGGCCGGGTCGAAACGGCAGTCGGTGTTGAAGCGGAACGTGCCGTTCGAGTTGACCTGCGAGACGCGCTCGAGCTCGGTGTAGTTGTAGCGGAAGCCGAACTTCAGGTCGTGGTCGCCCTTCTTGTTGGGGACGAACCACGAATAGGTGTCCTCGATCTGGTAGTTGGAATCCCACGGGCCCTGCGACTCGGTGCTGGCCTGCGCGAGGAAGCCGAGGTTGTCGAGCTGCGGCGGGCAGAGCGCCTGATTGCCCTGGGCCTCGTCGCCGAAATTGAATCCGGCGCGGTCGGGGTTCCCGCCCTGCGTGCGGAAGCAGGCGTTGCCGTGCCACCAGTGCTCCCACGTCCGGGCGACGCGGAAGGTGTTGACCCGGGCGTTGCCGAGCACGCTGGTGAAGGTCGCCACCGCGGTCTGATCGAGGTCGGTTTCGTCCTGATACGATTCGAGCGTCTGACGGTCGCCGAACGTGTACCACTGCGGCGCCCACTCGCGCAGCCAGCGGACCGCGAAGCTGTGGTTCTTGGAGACCTGGTGGTCGTAGCGGACCAGCGTGTTCCAGTCGGTGCGATCCTCGGCCGCCGAGAAGGTCAGCGACGGCCGCGTATCGAACACGCGAGTGCGGTTCGGGTTGTCGACCTGCCGCTCGAGGCTGACGAAGAAGTGGGCCTTGTTCTTGACGATCGGCCCGCCGAGCACGCCGCCCCAATCGCGCCGGACCGAGGTCGGCTTGGTGAGATTTCTCGTCCGCACGAAATAATCGGCGGCGGTCAGCTTGTTGCTGGCGCCCTCCGCGAAGACGACGCCCTTGAACTGGTTCGTGCCCGACTTGGTGATCGCGTTGACGACCGCGCCGCTGGCGCGCCCGAACTCCGCGTCATACATGCTGGTCAGAACCTGGAATTCCTGGATGGCTTCGAGCGGCGTGCGCACCTGCGCGCCTGAGCTGGTGCCCAGCGCATCGTCGCTGTTGTAGCCGCCGTCCACCGTCACGTTGTTGCCCTGCGTCGACTGTCCGCCGGCGACGATCGTGTCGTTGCCCATCTGGTTTGAAGGCGAGAACTGGACGCCAGGCAGGAGTGCGACGGTGGAGAAGTAATTGCGGTTCATCGCCGGCAGCTCGCTCAGCTCGGCGGTGCCGACCGTGCCGCCGACCTTGATGCTGGTCGTGTCGACCAGCGGCGATTGCCCGCTGACGGTAACGGACTCTTCCAGTGCGCCCAGCGACATCGTCACGTTGACGGTCATCCGCTGGCCGATGGCGAGCACCAGGCCGCCGCGCTCGAAGTTGCGGAAGCTCGCGAGCTTCGCGGAGATCTTGTAGCGGCCCGGAATCAGCGACGACGCGAAGTAGCTGCCGTCCCCGCCCGAGGTGATCTCGCGGGTGCGTCCCGTTTCCTCGTTGGTGATGATGATGGTGACGCCCGGGAGCACTCCTCCCTGGTCGTCGACAGCCTTCCCTCCGATTTCCGACGTGCCCTGCTGCGCGTGCAGCGGTGCGGCCACTACACACAAAAACGTACCCAGTAACCCACCCGACAAGGAGCCTGCGCATCTGCGACCTCCTCCGAAACCTGGGTTAGACGAGGGTCGAAACAGAGCGGCCCGACGGTATGAATGCGCGATTAAACCTCCCGCTGATGTCAGGATCAACAGTTTTGTCGGGACGAAAGTGTCGTGGTGCGCACCCGATCCACGGCGATGGATAGGCCCCGACCGATGCGGAACCCGTTTTTCGGGGCGGTTTTACCGGAGGATACGCTCTTCGCGCAGGGCGGCAGCGGCCTGATCCACGGCGGCCAGCGCCGCGGTGTCTTCGCCGCCGGCGACGCAGCTGACGAACAGCCAGGACCGCTCGCCTCGCGCAACGTGGCCGACCAGCCAGCGGACCGATTTGCCGCTTCGATCGGTACCGCTCCCCGTTTTTGCACTGACCGTCGTGCCGGCCGGCCACGGCGCGGCGAACGGGTGCCGGCCAAGGGCGTTCGTGATCAGGCCCTGCGGCTGGACGATCAGCTGGCGAACCGCCCGCATCGCCGCGGGCTTGGCCGGGAGCTCGTCGGCATATAAGCGCTGCATAAATGTCAGCTGCTCCGCCGGCGTGATCTGCAGCGACCCGCCGAGCCAGAACGTGGTCAGGTCGCTCGACGGGTCGGCGTTGCCGTAGTCGAACTTGCGCAGGTAGGCACGTTCGCGTTCCATGCCGAGGCGCTGCGCAATGCGCTGGAAGTACCACACCACCGAGTCGCGCATCGCCGTCGCCAGCGTGTGATCGTGGCGCCACGCCTCCATCGTCGTCGGCGCGCCGTCGTACTTCATGAGCTCGTCGGGGCCGGAGACGACGCCGGCGTCGAGGGCCGCGAGAGCGTGCGGGATCTTGAAGGTGGACGCCGGAAGCAGGCGCGTGGTGCAGAGGTCTGCCGGCCGGCGGCGGACTTCGCCTTTGCCGGTTTCGTGCAGCAGAAAGCACCCTTCGACTCGCTGGCGCTCGCTCAGGGCAAGCCCTTCGACTGGTCGGCGCTCGCTCAGGGCGAGCCCTTCGACTGGTCGGCGCTCGCTCAGGGCGAGCCCTTCGACTGGTCGGCGCTCGCTCAGGGCAAGCCCTTCGACTGGTCGGCGCTCGCTCAGGGCAGGCGCGAAGATGGCGAGCAACAGCGCGAACGCGACCGGTCTCATGCACTCCTCCAACGGGTGATGCGGCGACGATTATAGTGAGCCATGAGCAAAGGAAGACTCGAAGCGTTCAGCGACGGTGTGATCGCGGTTCTCATCACCATCATGGTGCTGGAGCTGAAGGTGCCGCACGGCACCGGCTGGACAACGGTGGAGCCGCTCCGCCCTGTGCTCCTGACCTACGTGCTCAGCTTCGTGTTCCTCGGCATCTACTGGAACAACCACCACCACATGTTCCACACCGTCGATCGGGTCAACGGCTCGATCCTGTGGGCGAATCACCATCTGCTGTTCTGGCTGTCGCTGGTGCCGGTCACCACCGGCTGGATGGGCGAGAACCACTGGGACGCGGTGCCAACAGCGGTCTACGGCGGCGTGCTGCTGATGGCAGGCGTTGCGTTCCTGATCCTCGAGAGAGCCATCATCCGCCACCAGGGCGCGCACTCGAAGCTGAAGGCCGCCGTCGGCAACGACATCAAGGGCAAGATCTCGGCCGCGCTCTACATCCTCGCCATCCCGCTCGCCTTCGTGAATGAGCTGATCGCCGACGCGATCTACGTCGGCGTCGCGCTGATGTGGCTGGTGCCCGACCGGCGAATCGAGACCGCGCTTGGGCGATGAGCGCTTCAGCGGCGTGTACTCGACACAAAGGCACACCAAGGACACAAAGCGGCGGACAAACCTGAAATGCTTTTCTCTTAAAGAAAAGACTCTGTGTCCTTTGTGTCCTTTGTGTTGAGTACACGTGACGAATGAGATCTCAGTGCAGCGCCGGTCGTTTCACAACCCCGCCTTCCGCATCCGCGAGCGCGTGCGAGACGACGAACGCATTCTCGTCCACCGAGCGGACGATCGCCTTCACCTTGCCGATCTCCAGCCGCGTGACGACGCAGTAGAGGATCTGCTGCTCGTGGCCGGTGTGGCCGCCGTAGCCCTTGTAGACAGTCACGCCGCGCCCGAGCTCGCCGGTGATGCGCTCGCGGATCGCCGCGCTCTGGCTCGACACGATCGTGATCGCGGTGAACTCCTCGAGGCCGTAGATGACGAAGTCGAGCGTCCGCGCCGCGGTCGATATAGGTGAGGATCGAATAGAGCGCCGGCTCGACGCCGAGCAGTCTCATCGCGGTGAGGAACAGCGCGATGTTGAAGAGGAGGATGACGTCGCCGACCTTGAGCAGCGCGCTCCGCTTGCTGATGAGGAGGGCCGCGATCTCGGTCCCGTCGAGGACCGCGCCGCCGCGCACGGCCAGGCCGATGCCGGCGCCGATGAAGAACCCGCCGAAGACGGCGGTCAGCAGCAGGTCCGGCGTCACGTCCGGGAAGTGGACCGTGGCCAGCACCACCGCGAGGCCGCCAATCGCGAGCGCGCTCCGCACGGCGAACGCGCGGCCCATGTGCTGGTAGCCGACAATGATGAACGGCGCGTTGACGACCGGCAGCCAGATCGCGAGCGACCACGGCGTCAACTTCGCCAGCAGCATCGACACGCCGGTGACGCCGCCGTCGATGAAGTTGCTCGACAGCAGGAACCCCTTCAGCCCCATCGCGGCGGAGAAGATGCCGAGGAGAATCAGCAGGATATTGAGTCCTTCGCGCGGCACAGACCTCATGAGGTCACCGAATCTCGCGGAGCTCGAAGGTCTGCTCCGTGCGCCAGCCGGTCGGCGAAAGCGCGATCCCGAGGGCGGGCGGCGGCACGCGTCATCATCACACCCTCCGTCCGACGGCGAGCAGATGCGCGCTCATGCCGACAATCGACGGCTCCGCCTCGAGGCGGCGCGCGACATCCAGCAGATCGTACCGCAGCGCCGGGTCGGCCCATCGCTCGTCGAAGTCGGTCAGCCACTCCCCCAGTCCCTCGACGCCAAGCACTTGAACGTCGCTGAACCCGACGCTCTCGAACTCGGCACGAAGCTCCTCGGGGCGATGGAAATAGGCGGTGGTGAAGTACTCGATCCGGCCGGTGTCGTTGCGGTGCTGCCCGGTCTCGAGATCGCGGTCGCGGATCTCGACGAACCGCGGATCGAGCGTCAGCTTCTGCACCAGGCCGGCGAGCGCCGACGCATAGCGCGAGATCGCAGCGGCCACGACCACGCCGCCCGGCGCGAGGACGCGAAGCGCCTCGCGAAGCGCCGTCATCCGATCCTGAGGCTCGGTCAGGTGGTAGAGCGGCCCGAGCACGAGCACCGCCGCCGCCGATGCGTCCGCCTGCGGCAGCGACCGCGCGTCGCCGACGGTCAGCGAGGCGATCGGACGCGCCTGCGCCGCGCTGCGACGCCGCGCTTCGTCAACGAGGCGCGCTGACGCATCGACGAGGTGGACGTCGTAGCCCTGTCCGGCAAGCCACAACGAGTAGCGGCCGGCGGCGCCGCCGACGTCGACGATGGTCGCGGGCGGCGGCGGCAGCACGCGGGTGAGAATTTCCCTGGTGCGCTCGAACTCGAGCTGCGACGGCCCGCTCGCCAGGCGATCCTCTTCCGCGAACGCGGCGTAATAGGCCGCGACCTCTGGCGGCGGCTGCGGGGTGCCGGCCACGTCAGCCGCGCACGGCTGATGAAGCCGCGCGCGCTTTCCTGGCGACGTCGCCAACCCGGATCGTGCCCGCCTGGACGACGCGGGCGTTGATGCCCCGGAGCTGCAGCTCGCGGCCGACCGGCGAGTTGACGAACTTCTGCGCCTCGAGGCCGAAGCGCTCGACGAACTGGCCGCAGCCGGTGTGCGGCTCCGGCGTCACCTCGATCACCGCCGAGCCGATGGCGAGCTGCGTTCCAGGGGGGACGTTTTCAGCGCTGAGGTCGAGATCGAGGAACAGCTGATCGCCGGCCAGCGCCCACCGCTCCTTGTTCTGGCTGAGGAGCGCGATCACCCGCGAGCTCATGATGTTGATCTGCATGTCGGGATGGGCGCGGCCGTCGGCCGAGCGCGAGCTGCCGCGGAGTTTCCAGCTGTCGCCGACCAGCCCGTCGTGCACGTCGAGCTGCCCTTCCTGCAGCACTTCGCGCTCGCCCTTGCGCGGGCGGCGGACGATCAGCTCGAGCACGCCTTCGTCTTTCGGCGCGCGCCGGATGTCGTCCAGCCCGGCGTTCAGTTCTTCGGTCGACAGATGCCTCACAGCTAGATGCTCCATCCGCGGCTGCTTGTCCACGACGATCAACGCGGAACTCGCAGAGCCCGCAGAAAATCAAATATATCTTCGCTGTGGCATCCCTGAAGGGATGCCCTACTTTGCGTCGCTGCTGTCCGCAACATTCAACGCCGAGCAAGCTGATTGAATTTTAGTTCAGCGTGTTCAGCGGATTCTGCGTTGACCGTCGTCTACACGGGCTTCGTGCACACGAAGATTTCGTACGACCCGGCCTCGAGCTCCGAGTGGTCGAACGGCACCATCTTCGGCCGGAAGCCGGCTTCCGACAAGAGCCTCAGCCAGTCGGCGCGCGCGAACAGGCCCTCGATGTGGCGATCCCACTCGACGTTGGTCGAACCGTCGCTGTCGCGCAGCACGTACACATAGTCGACGGTGTAGGTGGTGTCCGATGGATCCGGGTCCCATGTCCACTCGAGATAGCGCAGCGCCCGCGTGCCGACGTCGTGGCCGCCGTGATCGGTGGAGCCGTGGAAGTTCTCGCGCAGGTGATCGGGCGCGAACACCACCGCGCCGCCTGGACGGCAGTGGAGATACGCGGTGTCGATCGCCTGCCGCAGGTCCGCGAGGGTAGTCATGTAGCAGACGGCGTCGTGGACGAAGACGCAGTCGAACTCGCGGCCGAGGCGGACCGTACGCATGTCCCCTTCGACATGCTCGCATTCGGGGTTCAAGGCGCGGCTCACGGCGAGCATTCCGGGGGCGCGATCGACGAGCACCATGTCGAACCTCGCCTTCATGTGCGAGGCGTTGTTGCCGCCGCCGCTCCCGAGTTCGAGGAGCGTGCGCGCCTCACCGTCGCAGGCCGCCAGCAACTGTGTCTGATAGAAGGTCGCCTCCTCGACGTAGTCGCCGGGGTCGGACAGGAGCGGCCACCACGCCGCGAGCTCGCCGTAGAGCCGCGGGGATGGATTGATGGGGTCGGCCATGTGTGATGAGACGAAGGGCGGTGGGACGGTCTGAAGACCGTCCCCTACCAGGCGTCCCTACTGGGACTGCTCCGCCCGCTTCCACCGCGCGATCATCGCCTCGCGATCGAACTTCGCGCCGTCGAGGTAGACGCTCGCGATCTTCCGCGTGTTGAGGATGTTGTCGAGCGGGTTCGCGTCGAGGACGATGAAGTCGGCGCGCTTGCCGGCGGCGAGCGTGCCCATGTCCTTGAGGCCGAGCAGCTCGGCCGGCCGCTTGGTCGCGGCGACGATCGCCTCCGACGGCGACAGCCCGAGCTGCACCCAGCGCGCGAGCTCGACGTGCTCGCCCGATCCGAACGTGTGGCCCGGCTGGATCCCGGTGTCGGTGCCGAGCACGATGCGCGCGCCGGACGCGATCATCCGCGGGAAGTTGTAGGCCATGATCTCCTCGCGCCGCGGCGCGTTCGGCGACGGCGGCCCGCAGCTCGGCGCCAGCGGACGCCGCTCGGTGGTGGCGCGGATCTCGGCGATCACCTTGGCCGGCAGCGCGACTTCGAAGAAGGGATCCGGCTGGCAGACGCCGGTCGGATCGCCGAGCCCGATCACGGTCGCCCAGTACCGGCTTCTTCTCCTTCAGGAGCGCGAGGTACTCATCGTCCAGCTTCTCACCCTGCACCATGTGGACGACGACGTCGGCGCCGGCCTTCACCACCGCCTTCTGATCCGCCAGCGTCGTCGCATGCGCGTGGACGATCATCTTGTGCTTGTGCGCTTCGTCGAGGATGGCGAGATACGCCTCTTCGGTCAGCTTCGGGTAGGTGCCGCGGCGATCGTCCACCCACATCTTCACGGCCGGGATTTTTTGCGCCGCCATCTTCTGCACCGCGGCGCGCGCCTCGGCCGCGGTCGTGACCTCGTTGATCACGTGCAGCTTGCTGGTCGCCACGCGCAGCACCGCGTCGGGCCCGCCGTTGGGCGGCGCCATGCCGGGCATGAAGAAGAAGCGCGACGCCGGCGGATATTTTCCGGCCTGCTGATCGCGCTGGAACTGCAGCGCCGCCTCGGTGGGGCTGGTGCCGACCGACTGCGTCGCGGCGGTGCCGTAGAACGCCTCGCGCTGCAGGTGGTCGAGCACGTTCTCCGCGGTGTAGTTCTCGGCGCGCCAGGTCGTGTAGCCCTCGTAGCCGATGTGGACGTGGGCGTTGACCATCGCCGGCATCACCGTCTTGCCGGTCAGATCCACGCGCGCGGCGCCAGCCGGCGCCTTGACGTCGGCGCGCGGCCCGATCGCGGAGATGCGCCCGTTCTGGACGAGGAAGGCGCCGTTCTCGATCGGCGCGCCGCCGTCGCCGGTGATCAACCGCGCGCCCTCATAGACGACCGGTCCCGGGCGGGCGCGTCTGCGACGACAGCGTCAGCGACGCGAGCATGACGATGGCGAGTGAGGAGAGCGCTCGATGCATGGATGCCTCGCTTGTCAGGGGATAGGGATTGGGGTTTAGTTCTCAATAGGGACTAGCCGGATCCCTGAATCCCCGCTCTCCCTAATCCCTGATCGGAACAAGTCCCTAATCCCTCCGCCCTATTCCCGGCCGCGCCCGACACCCTGGCCGCGCGGCACTTCGCGTCCGCGCAGATACACGTTCGCAATCCGCCGCGTGTTGGAGATGTCCTGCAGCGGATTGCGATCGAGCACGATGAAGTCGGCGCTCTTGCCGGCGGCGATCGACCCGAGCTTGTCGAGGCCGAGGACCGACGCGGCGGTGCTGGTCGCGGCAGCGATCGCCTGCGCCGGCGTGAGGCCGGCGATCACCATGTTCTCGAGCTCGACGTGCTCGGCCCACCCGAACAGCCCGCCCGCGCTCGCGCCGCCGACGTCGGTGCCGAGCACCAGCTTCACGCCGGCCGCGTTGAGCTTGACGACGTTGCGCGCCAGCCGGTCCCACTCGGCGCGGGCCGCCTCGACCGCCTCCGGCTTGCGCGTGGTGATCAGCTCGCGCAGCCGGGCAACCTCCTCCGTCACCGGGCCGGACCGCAGCGATTCGTTCAGCCACCGCGGCGGCGTGCTGGACGCATTCATCCGCGGCGCGAATAGCGTCAGCGCGAAGAACACCGCCGGCCGCTGCTTGAGCAGGCCGAGCAGCTCGTCGTCCACCTCGCGATCGCGGACCGGGTGGAAAAAGCCGTCGACGCCGGCGCGCAGGAGCTCTTTCGCATCGGCGAGCGTGGCGATATGCGCGACGACGCGCAACTTGTTGGTGTGCGCTTCCTCGATGATGACGCGATACAGCGCCGGGCTCAGCTTCTTGACGGTGCCGTTTCGATCGTCGACCCAGATCTTCACGAAGTCGGCCTTGTTCGCGGCGAGCTCACGCACCGCCGTCCGGGCCTCGTCGGCGGTCGACACGCCGTACGGCGCATCGCGCATCGGCGGATTCGGCCCCGCGTCCGGCGGTGCGATGCCGCGGCCCGCTGTGCGGACCGCGGCGCCGTTCACCACTCCCCGGTCGCGCAGGGTGAACGCGAGCGGTCCCCGGTCGGTGCCGGCGCTGCCGACCGCCGCCACGCCATTGGACGCGAGGCGCTGCAGCTGGTCGACGAGATTCGCGCGGGTGTAGTTTTGCGCGCGTGAAGGTCGCCTCCCGCCGGTAGCCGAGGTGCACGTGGACGTCGACCAGGGCCGGCATGACGAACTTGCCGCCCAGATCGATCCGCGCCGCGCCTTCGGGCGCGGTCAGCTCGCCCTGCTTTCCGACGCGGGTGATGGTGCCGTTCTCGACGATGAACGCGGCGCCCGCGATCGGCGGCGTCGAGTCGCCGGCAATCAGCGTCACGCCCTCGAACATCATCCGCCGCGGCGCTTGCGCGTACGCCAGCGACACGGCCAGCAACGCGGCGGCGAGGCATCCGCCGGCGATGATCGAACGACGCCGGTTCACTGGGCTGCGGCCGCGGACGACTGCGCGCCCTTGTAGCCGATCTTCCAGATCTTCTTGCCGCCGTCGTCAGTCAGGAGCACCGAGCCGTCGGGCAACTGCAGGAGCCCGACCGGACGCCCCCAGACGTCTTTGCTGTCGGGCGAGACCATGAAGCCGGAGAGGAACGGCCGCGGCTCGCCCGCCGGTCTGGCGTTCTTGAACGGCACGAAGGCGACGTCGTAGGCGACGCGCTTCGACCGGTTCCACGAACCGTGGCGGGCGACGAACGCTCCGCCCTGGTAGTCAGCCGGGAACTGCTTGCCGGTATAGAAGAGGACGTCGAGCACCGCGACGTGCGCGCCCATCAGCACGTCGGGAACCGTCGTCTTCTTCACCAGATCCGGCGCCTCGCCCTTGCGGCGCGGATCTTCGTTCGGCCCGATGTAGGCGTAGGGCCAGCCGTAGAAGGCGCCCGGCTTGAACGCGGTGAAGTAGTCGGGGACGAGATCGTCGCCAAGCGCGTCGCGCTCCTGCACCGCGCCCCACAGCGTCTCGGTGCCGGGATACCAGCGCAGGCCGATGACATTGCGCGTGCCGGAGACGAAGGTCTCGTGGCCGGTGCCATCCGGATTGTAGCGATGCACGGCCGCGCGCATCGGATCCTCTCCGGCGTCGACGTTCGACCCGGAGCCGACGGTGAGGTACATCTTCTCGCCCTTCGGATCGAACATGACGGTGCGCGTCCAGTGGCCGGTGCCGAAGTTCTTGAGCGACACGACTTCCTCGCCGGCGCCCGTCACCTTCATCGCCTTCGCGTCGTACTTGTAGCGCTTGAGCGAGGTCGGCTCGGCGACGTAAAGGTAGTCCTTCCACAGCGCGAGCCCGTAGGGGCGATCGAGCCCTTCGATGATCTTCGTGCGCTGCTCGATCTTGCCGTCGCGATCCTTGTCGAGGAGCACGTAGACGCTGCCGCCCTTCTGGCTGCCGCGCGCGCTGTCGCTCATCAGGATTTCCTGGCCCGGGCCGAGCATCATGAAGCGCGGCGTCTCGAACCCTTCGGCGGCGACGTCCACGGTGAAGCCGTCGGGCACCTTGACGCGCGCGCCCGCCGGCTGCGGGATCACCTGGGAGCGGTTCTCCGCTGACGGCGTGTGATACGGCGGCGGCAACGGCTTCGTCGGCACCTGCGCGGAGAGCGCGACGCCGGCGGCCGCCGTCACGGCAAATACGAGGGTCCTAGAGCTCATGCACATATAAGTTCTCCAATAGGCGAATCCTATCAGGACACCATCGAGTCTTTGACCAGCGTCTTGAAGCGCTGGCGCACCGAGTCGGGGTTCGGCGGCAGGATCTGCGTCATCAGGACGATCACCAGTTCTTTCGCCGGATCGACCCAGAAAATGGTGCCGGCGCTGCCGTCCCATCCGTACTCGCCGTCGGGCGCGACGTTGACGTTCGCCAGGCCCCAGCCGGTGCCGGCCCGCACCTGCAGCATCGCGGGCGACAGGCCGTTGGCGGTCATCTTCTCGACGGTCTGCGGGCTTGAGCAGACGCACGCCGTCGAGCTCACCCTTGTTCAGCAGCATCTGGCTGAAGCGGATGTAGTCGGGAACCGTCGAGACGAGGCCGACGGCGCCTTCCATCAGCGCCGGCTTCTCCGTGAACGGCACCGCTTCCAGCTCTCTCGGCGTCAGCCCATTCGGCGTCGTCTGGTAGACGCGCGTCAGGCGCGCCTGCCGCTCGCGCTCGACCCAGAAGGTCGTGTCGGACATCTTCAGCGGGCCGAGCAGCCGCTCCTGCAGGAACACGTCGAACGGTTTGCCCGACCACACTTCGACCAGCCGCCCGACGATGGTGGTCGCTTCGCTGTAGCGGAAGCGCGTGTGCGGATCCTCCATCAGCGGCACACGGGTGATGTTCTCGATGAATTTGGGCAGCGTGATGGCGCGCGATCGCACCTCGGCGCGCTCGTACAGGTGCGAGGTTCGATGGTTGAATCCCGAGGTGTGGAGCAGCAGATCTTCGATGGTGATCTCGCGCGCCGCCGGGCGCGTCGGGCCGGTCTCGCCCGAGACGAAGACGGTGACGCGCGACAATTCAGGCAGGTACTTCGACACCGGATCGGTGAGGCTGAATTTGCCCTCTTCCTGCAGCATCATCGCGGCGACGGCGGTGACCGGCTTGGTCATCGAGTAGATGCGGAACAGCGACCGCGGCGTCATCGGCGCGCGCGTCTCCAGATCCTGAAAGCCGGCGGCCTCGAGGTACGCCAGCTTGCCTTTTCGCGCGACGCCGGCGACGGCGCCGGGAATCTTGCCGTCGGCGACGAACTTCGACAGCATCTCGGTCGCGAGGCGAAGACGATCCGGCGCGAAGCCGACCGACTCCGGCGCGGCACGCGGCAACGCGTCGGCGCCCGCGGCGCTGCCCTGGCCCGGGCGCGAGTTGCCGTTGTCCATGTCGGACATGATCAGCCAGCGCCCGGCGGCATCTTTCTTCAGCGTCAGCGTGAACTTGCCGGCGTCCGGCCCGCCCTTCTGCATCGCGAAGGCGCCGATGATGTAGCCGATCTCGCCGGAGGTGGAGGACGCGAGCGCGCGCAGCGACAGCGGCCCGCCGGCCTTTGCGTAGTGCTGCTGGATCGCGGCGCGGCCGCGCACCGGCGGCACACCCGACGACAGCACGAAGCCGTCTTCCGCGAACAGCGCGGCAAGCGCGGCCGCGTCTTTCTTCCCCCACGCCGTTTCGTAGTCGGTCAGCACCCGCGCCAGCGCGGGAGGAAGCTCGATGCTCGGCAGAGAAGCCGGCGCCTGAGCGCTGCCGCGAACGGCAAGCGGAACGATGGCGAGGACGACGATCGCCGCGAGGCGCAGCGGGTGTTTCATGAGGCCCTCAGAAGCTGGATGAAGTCACCATACTCGAGTATCTCGGTGCCGGGCTGGCCAGGACGCTCGGCGTTGACGCGCATCGCCCGCCCGAGGTCCTCGACGCGGATCTGATGATAGCGGCTTGGCAGCAGCGGCGCGAGGATCGGAAACAGCGCCTGCGTGATGCGATCCTGCAGGCCGTAGCGGATCTCGCGGGTGACGAGCAGGCTCGGGCGGAAGAGGCTGGTGCGCGTGATGCCTGCCGCGGCGACGACGTGCTCGGCATCACCCTTGATGCGGATGTAGGGATTGCGCGACGCCGCGTTCGCGCCGACCGACGACAGCAGCGAGACGTGGCGCACGCCGGCCGCGGCCGCGCCGCGGGCGAAGGCGCCGGCGTAGTCGACGTCGACTTTGCGGACCTCCGCGAACGGCATCTTGCGCGGCTGGCCGACGCCCATCGTACAGAAGGCGACGTCGCAGCCGGCGCCGAGCTCCGCCGTGCGCGCTTCGAGCGCCTCGAACGGCACGACGTGCGCGACAAGTTTCGGCAGCGCCTGCAGCGCATCGACCTTCCGCCGCGTCAGCGCGACGATGCCGGCGCACGCGGGTGACGCGGCGAGCTCGCGCACGAGCGCGCCGCCGACCTCGCCGGTCGCACCAATCACGAGCGCGCGGTACGACGTCACATTCAGCGCGGGTTCGGCGCCGGCGGCGGCTGCGGCACCGACGGCGTGGGCGTGTTCGGCGCCGGCGGCGCGGGAGCGGGCGGCGTCGGCAGCGGCACGGCGACCGGCGGATTCGGCGCCGGGGGCGCTGGCGGCGGCATCGCCACCGGCGGCAGCGGACCCGGCGGGTTGGGCGCCGCGGGGTTGGTCGGCGCCGGAGGCGTTGGCGGCAGCGGCGCGGCTGGAGTCGGCGCCGGCGGGTTGACGACCGGTTGCGCCGGCGTCACCGCGCTCGGCGGCGCGGGGCGAATCGTGCTGCCGGTGACGCGGATGGCTTGCGGCGCGGTCGGCGAACCGTCCGAGTCGCAGGCCGCCGCGCCGACGATCAGAACGGCGAGCAGTGCCAGGTGGTGGTTGCGGCGATACATCGGATCCTCCTGGGGGAAAGGCCCGTGACTACCTGCTGTCAAAACTCTGCGACTGGCGTTCTCGTCGCTGGCGGTCGTCTCGCGTTCCTGAATGCCGCCGCCCAGGCGCGCGTGCGATCGAGGTAGGTCGCTGCCGTATCGCTCGCCGGCTTCAATCTGCGTGTTCTCCCACCATTCGTTCCAGGTCGTGACGACGATCCAGTCGGCGACGGTGTCGATGGCGGCCGCCCACTGCCGGTCGTAGGTCGACCCGTTCTCGCGATCGACGACGTACGCGGCTGGACGGCCGACGAGCTTCGAATCGTCGTATCCCGGCGTCACCGAGGCGACCCACAGGCGGCGGCGATCGCCGGGCCGCAGCAGGTTGATGGTGCGCACGCGCAGGCTCTCGGCGCGATTGAGATCGATGAGCGTGTTGCCCGATGAGAACACGTTGCTGTACTGATACTCGCCGTCGAAGACGTCGAGCAGCGTCGAGCGCGAGAAATCGCCGACCAGGAACGGGTTCCGTCCGCTGCTGCGCAGGCGGGCGACGACGTCGGCCCAGCCCTGCTGCGGAAAGAGCGACGCGGCGTAGGTGAAGATCACCGGCCGGCCGCCGATGTGCAGGTACGCGGGATGGCTGCCGTACAGATCGACGATGTCCGCGAGCCATTCGAACAGCGTCTGCGGATCGATCGGCGCGGTGGGGTTGCTGTCGCGGTTGGCGACGTAGGTTTCCGTGTAGACGCAGACCTGCATGCCGGCCCTGCGGCCGGCCTCGAGGACGAGGCGCAGGCGTCGATCGTTGAATCCGCCTTGCGTGTCGCGGCCCTGCCAGGAGACGACGAAGGTATCGATCCCGACCGCCTGGGCCTGCGCGACCTGACGGTCCACGTCCGCCTGCGCTTCGGTCGAGTACCGCGGCACGGGCCGATCGACCAGCTGCGAGCTCTGCCACGTCTCGACTTCGTACCACGGGTAGTAGAACGCGAGCACGCGCCGCGGCAGGAACGGCTTGGCCTCCAGCCGGCCGGCCGCCGGGACGAGCGATGGCGAGCTGGCGAACTGCGCGCTCGCCGCCGTGGCGACGAAGCGATCGACCAGCGTCGCGCGGCTCGAGTCGGCGAGCGAGTACACCTCGAGCGACGTTTCCGCGGCGGAGTCGGCGGTCACGTTCCAGGTGACGACGCTGCCCGGCGCCATGTCGGCCAGGATGATGTCGAAGCGCGCCTCGGCCGCCTGGCCGGCGATGTTCCTCGAGAGCTGCAGCGTCCGTCCGGTGCGGCTCACGGTCAGCGACGCCGGCCCGGCGAGCACCGACGGCAGGAAGCTGGCGATGGTGGCGTCGCGAGCCGTGATCGAGACGTTGGCGGCGCGCGTGGCGACGATGACGCGCACGCGCGCGAGCGGCTCGCTCGGCTCCGGCTCGTCCACCGCGGCCGAGAGCCCCGCGGCCGCGAGCGTGAGCGCGATCACTGCGTGACGAAACCCAGGGGCCATGCGCGACAGTGTAAAACCGATCGGACGCCGCCGGCAGGATTCCCACGCGGGACGGTCTGAGGGCCAACCCTTCCGCGTCAGGCCACCTGACGGCCGTTCCCTACCGCATCACCGCGTCACGGTCAGCGGCGCGCTCTTCGTAATGCCATTCGCCGTCGCACGGATGCTCAACGCCGTCGTCGCCGCCGGCTGCTTCGTCCTGACGCTGAACGATCCCTTCGTGCCTCCGGCCGCCACCACGATCGCGCTGGTGGCCGGCGTCGCCACCGCGGTGTTCGTGCTCAGGAGCGTGACCCGCGTGCCCCCCGCCGGCGCCGCACACTCGAGCGTCGCCTGGCCGCTGACCGTGCCGCCGCCAACCACCGTCGACGGCGTCAGTGCGACCGCGGTGAGATAAATCGGCCGCACGCTGAGCGCAAACGCCTTCGACCCGCCGGCATACGACGCCGTGAAGGTGCCCTTGTTGAGCGACGAGACCGCGTTGGTCGTCACCGTGAACGTGGCACTCGTCGCGCCGGCCGGGATGACCACCGTCGCCGGCGTCTTTGCGCCAGCGGTGGTCGTGGCCAGCGAGACCGTCGCGCCGGAGGCGGGCGCCGAACCCGTGAGCGTCACCTTGCCGCTCGCGGTCTGACACGAGCCGATGATGGTGCTGCGCGACAGCGACAGCGTGTTGAGCGCCGGCGGCACCACGGTGAGGCTGCGGGAAATGGTCACCAGGCCAAACGTCGCAGAGATCGTCACCGTCGTCGGCTGCGAGACAACCGGCGGGACGATGTTGAAGGTGCGGTGGTTGATTCCGTCCTGGACGACCAGCGTGGCCGGCGTTGGCGCGACGGCCGGGTTGCTGCTGGTGATCCTGACGACCGAGCCGCCGGGATTCGGCAGGCTGGTCAGAGTCGCCCTCGCCAAGACCGCCTTGCCGCCGGCGACGGTGGTCGCGGACAGCGTGAAGCTCGCGAGCGCAAGTCCGATGTTCTCCTCGCGGACCGTATCGGTGGTACCGGGCTGGACGTTTTCGGCGGTTGCGCTCGCGGTGTGCGAGAAGACGCCGGGGCCGGTGACGCGGACGATGACGTGCATCTCCTCGTCGAAGGTCGCGAACGGGCCGAGCGCTGGGATGTTGCAGGTGGCCGTTTTACCCTGGAACTGACACGTGGCGTTGTCGTGATAGGTCTGCACGCTGACGATCTCGACTGGTCCGGCGAAGGTACTCGTCAGCACGACGTTGCGCGCCATGCCGATCACCTCTTCTGCGTCTGCAAGCCCGACCGATGTGACGAAGCGAACCGTGCGGCCGGCCTGCACGCCGTTGTGCGGGATATTGCTGTCTTCTTGCGTCAGCGTGCCGCCCGAGCGGAGCCCAATCCGCACCGGCGGAAGGAGCCGGAACGCGTGACGCTGCCCGTTGCGGGTGCCGTAGCCGACAATCTCGCCCGGAGCTGTTGATCGGCCGTGGCGCGCCTCGAGCACCCATCCTGAGCCGGCCGGGAGCAGCGAGTTGAGGTCGACCATCGAGCCGTCGCGGTAAACGAACGCATGCGAGCCGCCGCCGGCAACCTCGGAAGTGCCAACGACCACCGGACGGTAATCTGACGATGGCTCTGGCTTCGCTGTTGCGCCCGCCCAGCGTGCCGAGGTCGATCATCGATCCGCCGCTGTAGCAGAAACGCGTGTCGCGCCCCGGACTGGAGGACGGAGTAACCGACGACTTCGGAGGCGTCGTTCAAGCCGGTGGCCACGCTGTCGCCCCCGAGCGTGCCAAGGTTTCTCGTCACCCCGCCGCTGTAGAGAAAGGCGCGCCTGGACGCATTGCCGGTGGTGGACGCCCAACCCGCGACTTCACCGCCGTCGTTGATGGCGGTGGCCGCACTGTCGGTACCACCAAAGGTCGAGCCGAGCTGCGTCATCACGCCGTTGCGGTAGATGAAGGCTCGCCGCGCGGCGTTGTTCGTGGTCTGGGCGCTGCCGACGATCACGTCGTCGCGATTGATGGCCGTGGCATCGCTGGCGCTGCCGCCAAGCGTGCGGAGCGACACCATCCCGCGGGCCTTCGTATAGAGGAAGGCTTTCTGGTTTCCCAGCGCCGTGAGCGCATGGCCGACCACCGCGCCGGAGAAACTGTTGACGTCGGTCGCGACGCTCGTTGCGCCGCCGAGCGTGCCGAGGTCCGCAATCGTTTTGCCGACCGACGTCGCCAGGAACGCGTGCGTCGTGCCGTCGGCGCGCAGCGAACTGCCGACGGCGTCGGCATTCTCGGCGAGGCCAAAGGCACGGCTCTGTGCGCCGCCGAGCGTCCCGAGATCAGTGATGAGGTACGGTGCCGGCGGCAGCGCTTGCGTCGACGCGAGGCGCTCGTATCCGAGCACACCACAGACAACGACCACAGCCGCACAACAGGCAGCACGAAGCGTCATGGAATCCACCTTGGGGAGGAACCGGAGGGAACTGCGCTGAGCGTGCGGCTGAGACGAACCGGGCGAACACCCGGCGTCAAGCTACGGGCGACGTCAGCCGTAGTCAAGCTCAGCCGAATCGCGAAGCGATACGGCTGAGCACTGAATTCTGCGGCGGGCCCCCGGTAACGCAGTACATAGTGTCCGCCTCAGGCTGACCCGTCACGGTCCGGCTAAAGCCGGACACACGTACAAAAGGAAGCCGCTTTAAAGGACCGCGCTACAAGAATGGAGGAGCCCCACCCGATCCCCGTCGGTTACTTCACGACCAGCAGCCGGTAGTTCGCCGGATGCACGAACTGGATCCCGTTCTCCATCAGGATCGCGTCGTCTTCGATCGGGATGCGGAGCTTCTTGCCGCCCCACTCGGCGATCGGCGTGTAGGCGAAGTACTCGAACGAGAACAGGTGCTGCGGGTGCAGCGTCGAACGTCGTCTGCAGCGGCTGCCACGTCGTCAACGACGGCCCGATGTCGTGGCCGGTGTTGCCGACCGGATGGAAGCCGTAGACGACGTCGGTCTTGTCGTCGGCGTTCGGGCTTGTTGAACTCGATGACGCCGTAGCCGGCGGCGCGGAGCGCCGCGTCCATCGCCTTCATCGTCTCATCGGCGCGGACGCCCGGCTTGATCGCCTTCTTGACGACGTCGCGAACGGCGATCGCCTTGTCGAATGCCGCCTGGATGCTCTTCGGCGGCGTCGAGCTCGCCCGGCTTCAGCACGTAGGCGACGCGCTTGACGTCGGTGCCGAAGTTCATCAACTGCACGCCCCAGTCGATCATCATCACGTCGCCCGGCTGGATGATGCGCGGTGACGAGGTCGCGACGATGCCCTCGGGGCCGGTGACGTAGACCGACGGCATGTCGAACTCGGAGCCGAGAGCCGCGCTCGAGCAGGCGATCCTGCAGCCACCACGCGACGTCCTCGAGCGTCGTCTTGCCCGGCGTGATCACCTCGTTCGACAGCGCCCGCTCGGTGAGCTGGATGGCGATGCCGGCGGCCTCGCCGAAGGCGACGATCTCGGAGGCGACGCGGCGCGATCGGAAGTCGCTGACGACGCGCTCGGCGCTGACCAGCCGCGAGGCGTACGGCTCGCCGAGCGTCTTCACGAGGTGCTGATACATCGTGTGCGAGAGGCCGTCGGCGGGACCGATCTCGTCCGACATGTTGACGCCGATGCGGCGCGGGTTGCGCTCCTTGACGAACGCGGCGAGCGTCGACGCCGGCGCGAAGATGTCGTAGGCGCCCGACTCGCTCGAGCAGGTAGCCGCTCGGGCCCGAGCGCCGCGCGCTCGATGCGGTCGCCGCCGCGGTCGGTGAAGACGTAGTAGCCGATGCCCGAGACGTAGCCGCGGCCGAGGTCCTCCCACAGCGGGTCGGTGTGGTTCTCCTTCACCGCGACGATCCACATGTCGATGCCGTTGGCGCGCATCGCCTGCGGCAGCACCTGCTCGAACTTGTCGAGCCGGATCTGCCGCTGCATCTCCCAGCGGCGCCGCGCTTCCTGGGCGTCGGCGCGCGAGACGGCGAGCGAGAGCGCGAGCACGGTCAGCAGCGTTTTCATGGGTGAGATTCTATCGAGGATTCGCTGGGTCAGGGTGCGGCGTGCGGGGGAGAACTGCCCACCGCCGCCCGCAGGTATGGGCGCATCTGCCGCGAGGCGTAGGCCACGAACCCTTCCTTCTGCAACTCGTCGAGCGTCTGCTTGTAGTAGTCGAGCAGCGATCCCGCAACGACCTGCCCGGTGCGCGCCGCGCCGACGATGGCCGAGGCCGACAGCCAGCGCACGCCCTCCGGCAGCCCCTTACCGCGGCGACCGCCATCATCGATGAGGTTTCGAAGATCGATCGCTCCTCGCGCGCGGCCGCGGCCTTCATCCCCGTCCAGACCTCGACGATCGTCTCGCGCGACGGCAGGCTGGCCGGCGCCAGGCCGCGCGCGTCGTCGCGGATCGCCTGCCACTCCTCGCGCAGCGCCGGCACGTCGAGCGGCGGCGTGTTGATCGTGGAGGCCAGGCGTGACGAGGTCCGCTCGAGGCCGTCGAGCATCTGCTCGACGCTGGTGAAGTGCGCGTCCTTCTCCAGCAGGCCCTGCGCCTTGAGCGCGTCGGCGATCTCCGGGATCAGGTGCCGCCCCATGCCGCAGACGTCCGCGAGCGCCGCGAGCACCCAGACCGGCGAGGCGCGGAAGGCGACGATGCCGAGCGCCTCGACGGCGTTGCCGGCGGTGCGGCGGACGAGGAAATTGTCGGGCAGACGATCGCCGGCATGTGTAGACGCCCTCGACGCCGCCGACCTGCTCGATCAGGAACTGCAGCGTGGCGTCGACGAGGTTCTGATAGAGCCGGCCGCGGCGGATCGCATGCCGGCACGGCGACTTCCCCCACCTCGCGCGCAACGCCGGCGCCGAGGCCCCGAGCACGAGACGGAGCGAGCCGCTCGGGCAGCGAGAACAGGAGATATCGCTTCGTTCTTCGTGTCGCTGCGTCTGCGTTCCGTTCTCGTTCGCGCACTGAACCGGACGAACGCACGACACCGGCACCGAACGCCGAACGCCGAACGTCCGACAGCCGGCCGGCGCTCGGACTATACCGGCGCCGCCGCGCGTTCGAGCGCGGCCGGTCCCACGCCGCCAGCGACGCGGCGGCTTCGTAGGTGGACTGCAGGAACTCGAGCAGCGTGTCGTCGGGCGACGCCGACTGGCGCACCACGTCGTAGGGCAGGATGAACTCGCGGAAATCCTGCTGGTAGAACGCACCCTCGGGGCGCACCGGCGCCTTCGCGAAGCCCGCCGGCTCCGGGTAGGCATACGAATAGAACGCGGGATACGCAACCGGCCCGCCGCCCGCCCAGAACCCGGCACTGCTGACCTCGTGTGAATACGCTTCGCGCGTGATGCGATCGGGCAGGTTCGGGATGCCGCCCGGATGCTCCGGCGCCGGACGCCCCGAGAAGCGCGTGACCGCGAGATCGCCGGCGCCCCAGAAGAAATGCACCGGGCTGCATCTTGCCGGCGAAGCGCGCTCGAAAAATCTTGAAGACGCGATCGGCCTGCACCAGCACGCGCCAGAACCGGTTCGCGTACTCGGGATCGTAGGCGCGATGCGTCTCGTCGTGCGCGAAGGGGATCGCGTCGGGGATTTCGTTCGGCTTGGCGTGAATCTTCACGTGCAGGCCGAGGCCGCTCAAGCGCTTCCATCAGCCGCGCGTAGAAGGTCGCCACCGACTGCGGTTCGAGCGGGATGCGAGCCGACTGGCCTTCACCGGTCGTGATCGCGAGCTGGTGGGCGAGGAAATCGAACTCGATCTCGAACGTCCGCGTGCCGTACGGAGATCGGCGACGTCGACAAGCCCCGGCTGCTCACGTATAGCGTCACGTGCCACGAGTGGTTGACCCACGGGCTCTGCGTCGAGCCGCACCTTGCCAACCACCTGCGTCCACAGGTGCAGCGTTTCCAGCGTGTCTTTCCACGCCTCGTAGGGCAACGCCGGCCAGGTTTCTGAATGCTCAGTCATCCCCGTATCTTCCCTCAGATCCGACAGCGATTGAACGCAGAGCACGCAGCAGCAGATGCCGTGTACACGGATCTACGCTGCGATCTCAGCGGTCTGCTGCGTTCCACGTGCGGCAGGCGCTGGACGCGCTCAGCGGCCGACCCGGTCGAGCCATCGATCCATGATGAACGGCCCGAACGGGAACACCGCGGCGACGATGCCGGCACCGGCAAGCCGCCGTGAGATCGGAATCCGCGTGATGCCCAGGATGAAGGTCACCACCAGCGCGACGAACAGCGCGCCGTGGATCGAGCCGGCGATCCGCACCGCCATCGGCATGCCGCCGAGATATTTGAGCGGCATCGCGATGCCGAACAGGATGAGCGTGGAAACGCCTTCGATCGCCCCGAGGGTTCGGAGCCGGCGCAGGTACTGTCGATCAACATTGGACGGCATGTGTATGAAGAGACCGACATCGCGCGACCCTACCGGGGCAGCCCCGCGACGTCGGTTCGAACCTTGTACAACGTCTTGCCGGCGGTGACATACAGCGTCTTCATGTCGGCGCCGCCGAAGGCGTTGTTGGTGATGAAGTCCTCGGGGATCGGGATGAACTTCAGGAGCTTCCCGGCCGGCGAGATCACGTAGACGCCGGTCTTCGTATCGAGCGTCTCCGAGCTCCCGCGCAGCTGGCTCATGCCGGCCGACGCGTAGAGGTTCCCCTCGCTGTCGATGCTCATCCCGTCGGCGCTGCGCCCCGGATAGAAATTGTAGTGCACGCGCATGTTCCGCACCGTGCCGTCCGGCTGCAGATCGTAGGCGCGGATCATCCGGGCGCCGTCCTTCGCCTGGTTCGCTTCGATGAGATACAGCGTCTTGTCGTCGGGCGACACCTGAATCCCGTTCGGCCGCTGAACGTCGGGCGCCATCAGGATGCGCGCGACCGTCCCGGACGTCTCGAGGCGATAGACGGCGGCGCCGGCGAGGTCGGTGAAATACAGGCGCCCCTTGCTGTCGATGGTCACGTCGTTCGGCCCCGCGAACGGCTTCCCTTCGTAACCGGACGCGATCGTCTCGATCTTGCCGCTCTTCAGATCGGTACGCGTAAGGCGGGGCGTGCCCTGGCGCTTGACGCCCGGGCGCTCGAACAGCCCGCCTTCGCAGGCGATGAGCCGCCCCTGCGGATCGATCAGCAGGCCGTTGGCGACGTTGCTCCGCTCTCGATAGGTCGAGAGCACGCCGTCGGCGCCGAGCTTCATGATCCGCTCGTTGATGATGTCGGTGAAGTAGACGCTGCCGTCGCGATCGACCGCCGGCCCCTCTGTGAAGGCGACGGTGGTGGCGATCTCGGCCTGCGGAGCCGAGTTGGTCGACGAAGCGGCCGGCTGGGCGGCGGCCTGCACGCGTTCGGCGGCGACCGGAGCGGCAGACTTGCGGGGCTGCGCCACGAACCTGCTGACGGCGACGAGGGCGGCGGCAACGCAGATGGCGGTCACGACGCGTGATGAAGACATCAAGCCTCCCGTGAGAGTGGCCGGAACATGACGTAGGCGTCCACATACCCGAGCCGCTGGTGAAGAAACGCCCCCGGCAGCGTGCCGACGATCGAAAAGCCGAGGCTGAGCCAGAGGGCGACGGCGCGTTCGTTGGTGCTGACGACGAAATTGAACTGCATGGCGCGAAAGCCGCGGCGGCGCGCCTCCTCCAGGCAATGCTCTCCCATCTGTCGGCCGGCGCCTTTGCCGGTGCACTGCGGATCGACCATGAACGAGGCGTTGGCAACGTGCGAGCCGAGCCCCGGCTGGTTGGCGACAATCTTGTACATCCCGACGACCTTGCCGTCCGCTTCAATCACCCACGACGTGGCGTTGGGCGCAAACCAGTAGGCCTGGGCATCGGCGCGCGGCGTGTCGGGCGCGAACGGGTAGGTGTCGCCGGCCGCGACGATGGCGCGAAAGATCTCCCACATCGCGTCGAAGTCGCCGGGAGCCGCCGGCCGGATGTTCACTTGCGGACGTAGCCATCGGCGGCCATGCGCTTGCCGCTCAACGCGTAGGCCGCGGCCGGCAGGTCGTGCACGCCGGTGGCGTCGATCCACGCGTTGTAGAACCGGAACAGCGCGCAGACCGTAATCGCGTCGTAGATCGCCTCCTCGCTCCAGCCCGCGTCCTTCAGCCGATCGATGTCATCGGCGCGGATCGAGTTCGACTGGTCGTTCATCTTCTCGATGAAGGCAAAGAGCGCCTTCTGGCGATCGTCAATCGGCGCGGTCCGATAGTCGGCGAGCACCGCATCGACGAGCGCCCGGTCTCCCAGCAGTTCCGCCGCGACCGCGGCGTGCGAGCCGATTCAAAACGGGCAGTCGTTGCGGCGCGAGGTGAACGCCGCGATCAACTCGCGCACCCCCGGCGGCAGCGGCGACGGTCCGCGCATCACCCCTTGCGTGAACGCCGCGAGGTGGGCGGTGCGATCCGGCTTGAAGTTGAACAGGTGCCAGATCTGCGGGATCGTGCCGCCGGCGTCTTTCATCCGGCGGATCGATTCCGCCCACGGCCCGGTGCCGTCGTGCTGCTCGACCTCGGTCAGGTACATCTGCTCCATCACGTCTCCCTGACATACGTAGGGCGGGGCCTCAGCCCCCGCGGCGCCGCTGAAGCGGCGCCCTACGTATAAACCTAGCGAAGCATCAACTTCTGGACGCGCCAGTTCGACGTCTCGGCGACGTAGATCTCGCGATCGGACGGGCACGCGAGCTGGTGCGCGCCGGAGAACTGTTTCAGCTGCCGCCCCGATTTCCCGATCACGCCCAGCACCTCGCCGGCGAGCGACACCTTGAACAGCCGGCCCGGATAGGTGGACTCGCCGACGAACATCACCTGGTTCGGCCCCGGCGTGATGCAGATCGAATTGGGCGCGCCAATGGTCGCCGCGAGCGCGGCGCCGCTCGGCGTGTTGCCGTTGACCGGCTTGGTCCCCGGCGGCGGCGGCACGTCGATCGTGAACATCCGCAGGAACTTGCCGTCGGTGTCGAACACCTGGATGCGGCGGTTCGAGCGATCGCCGACGTAGACGTTGTTGCTCCGATCGACGGCAATCGCATGCGGCAGGCGGAACTGACCCGGTCCAATGCCCTTCTCGCCCCACGACTTCACCCAGTCGCCGTTGCGATCGTATTTGGCGACGCGCGAGTTGACGTAACCGTCGCTGATGTAGGTGTTGCCCTCGGCGTCCCAGGCGACGTCGGTCGGCTGCCGGAAGCGTCCGTCGATTGCCGGCAGCGGCGGCTCCGGATGCTCCCACGCCTTCGCCTCGTCGTCGGCCGACTCCGATCGCCGGCCGAACACCCAGACGACGCGGCCGGCGGGGTTGAACTTGATCACCAGGTCGGAGCCTTTGTCGACGGCCCAGATGTTGTCGTCCTTGTCGATGCGCACCGTGTGCGCGAACGACCAGCCGTAGAGGCCCTTGCCGATCTCCTTGATGAACTCCCCCTTCGGACCGAACTCGAGCAACTGCGCTGCCGCCGGCGCGTATGCCGGACCACCCGCGCTGTTGGAGCGCGTGAACACGAAGACGTTGCCCTTCGAGTTGACTGCGACCCCCGAGACCTCGCCGAAGTTCATCCCCGCGGGAAGCTTCAAGAAGTCGGGAACCGAATCGAACTGGATCTCCGGCGCATTTTTCGTCATTTGGCTGAAGGCGCGGCGAGCGGCGGTTCCATGCCGCTTTTCTTGATTGCGGGCAGGGCTGCGGGCGAGGTGAGAAACGCGATCAGCGCCTTCGCGGCGGCGGGCGATGGCGCCTTCGCCGCCGTGCCGGCAGAGAAGATCGTCGCCCGCTGCACGCCTTCCGGCATCGGCCCGGTGAGCGTGATGCCGGGGACCGGCAGTAGCTCGCTGATCTGCTGGAAGCCGACCTCGGCGTCGCCGCGCGCGACGACCGCGCCGACGCGCTCGCCTTCGATGCGCCGGCTCTTCGGCAGCACACGATCGGCGATGCCGAGTTGCTGAAACAGTTCCGTCGAGAGGTAGGTGCCGCTGACGCTCGCCGAGTACGCGATCGACTTCGCCTCGAGCAGCGCGCGCTTGAACGCCTCGACCGAGCTGACGTCCGGCACCGGCGCGCCGGTGCGGACCGCCATGCCAAACAAGGATCGCGCGACGTCGACGCGGCTGCCGGCCGCCACCGTCCCCTGCTTGATGAACTCGTCGAGCGCCTCGGCGTTGACGATCACGACGTCGGCCGGCTCGGCGCGCTTCAGCCGGTTCTCGATCGAGGTTTCGCCGGTTCCCATCGTCGTCGTGACGACGATGATCTTGTGCGGTGTCGCACGTTCGAACTCCGCCTTCAAGTCGAGCAGCGCGGCCGTGAACGCGCCGGAGGTCATCACGCGGACGTCGTCCGCTCGCGCGCGCGTGGCGGCGAGCGATACCAGGGCCACGACAACGATGAACGTTCGGGAGACTCGGGCGATCGCGTGCATGTCGGCGCTCCTGGCTGGTTCAGCCGGTTGCCGCCGCCGGGTTGCGCGCCTTCGCCGCAGCGATGATCGCGGCGCGGCGGCGCGCCATCACCGCCTCGGCGCCGGGGGACGCGAGCACGACGGCTTCGATGTGCCTGCAGAAATCGGCCTCGCCGCTGAGGCGGCGGGCCTCGGCGAGGAACGGATAGATCTTGGAGAAGGTGCCGACGATCTCGTTGTGCGCGGCGCGGAAGGCGTCGCCGTCGATGGCGCCGGTGGTGACGAGCGACGCCGCGAAGTCCCAGTAGCCGACGACCATGCGGAACCACGAATTGCGCTCGCCGCTGACGACCGCGATGAGCTCCTCGAGCGTCTCGGGGTTGAAGTCGCGCAGGAACCACTCGCGCGCCTGGCGCAGCAGCGGCTCGCGGCGCAGCTCGAAGAGTTTCAGGTTGAGCGTCGCGCTTTCAAACGGAGTGGGCATGAGCAATGACGAAACGGTCCGGCTCAAGCCGGACACTACGAACGAGGATCGCTGCCGAGATACACCGTGCCGTTGAGGGAACCGACGAGCGGCACCCTGCTGCTGCCAAACACGCCGGACTCGCCGCCGGCGCCGACGCGGCTCGCTGCCCGCAATTCGCCGCCGCCTGCCGCGTGAAACTCCGACGCGCTGATCGCGAAGAAGCCGGTGACGCCGGCAGGCCCCGCGATCCCGTAGCCGAGCCCCTGTGCTCGCACCGGCGAGACGTTGAGGCCGAGGATGAAAAACGCGACCAGGAGAAACGCCGTGAGATGACGCCGCGTGATACCCGACATGATTGAAGGACGGCCGGATATTAGCATGCGGCTCCCTGCCAACCCGGCCACCGGCGGATGCTAGACTGGCTCGTTTCGAGGAGGCGTCATGATCGCGGTGGCTCAACATCGCACTTTTCTCATCTGCATCGCGCTGCTGGCTGCTTCAGCGGCGTTCAACCCGATCGGCCGCCGCGAACTCGCGGCACAGACGGCACCGGCGACACAAACGCCGGCGCCACCCCGCGGCAGCCTCGATGAGCTGCTGACCTCGTTCAAGTGGCGCAGCATCGGCCCGGATCGCGGCGGCCGTTCGATCGCCGTGGCGGGCGTCAAGGGTCGGCCGCGCGAAGCCTACTTCGGCGCGACTGGCGGCGGGCTGTGGAAGACGACCGACGGCGGCCAGCGCTGGGAGCCAGTGACCGACAACCTGATCAAGAGCTCGTCGGTCGGCGCCGTCACGGTCTCCGAATCGTCACCCGACATCGTCTTCATCGGCATGGGCGAGTCGTGCATCCGCGGCAACATCATGACCGGCGACGGCGTCTACAAGTCGGCCGACGCCGGCAAGACCTGGACGCACGTCGGCTTCTCGGATTCGGACGCGATCTCCAGGATCCGCATCCACCCGACCAATCCCGACATCGTGCTCGTCGCCGACTTCGGACGCTACGGCAAGGACAGCGACGAGCGCGGCGTCTTCAAATCGGTTGATGGCGGCAAGACGTGGAAGAAAGTGCTGTTCCGGAATGCGAAGACCGGCGCTGCCGACATCGCCATCGACCGGCGCAACCCGAACGTGATGTTCGCGTCGCTCTGGGAGGCGTACCGCGTCGAGTACCAGATGTCGAGCGGCGGTCCGGGCAGCGGCCTGTTCAAGTCGACCGACGGCGGCGATACCTGGCAGGAGATCACCCGCAATCCCGGACTGCCTCAAGGCGTCGTCGGCAAGATCAGCGTGGCGATTTCGGGCGCCGATTCGAACCGCGTTTACGCGCTGATTGAGAACGAGAACGGCGGCCTCTTCAGTTCCGACGATGCCGGCGCGACCTGGAAGATGGTGAACAGCAACCGCAGCATTCGCCAGCGCGCCTTCTACTACACCCACATCTACGCCGACCCCACCAACAAGGACACGGTCTACGCCCTGAACACGGGCGCGTTCCGCTCGACCGACGGCGGCAAGACGCTCACGCAGATCGGCCAGACGACGCACGGGGATCATCACGATCTCTGGATCGACCCGAACGATTCGGAACACCTCGTGCTGGCCAACGACGGCGGCGGCGCGATTACCTACAACGTCAGCTCGCCGAAGCGCAGCTGGTCGGGACAGGGGTTTCCGACCGAGCAGTTCTATCACGTGATTACGACCAAGCATGTGCCGTTTCACGTCTGCGGCTCGCAGCAGGACAACAGCACGCTGTGCATCCCGAGCAACAACGCCCTGCCGGGACGCGGCGGCGGCGGCACCGGCGGCGCCGGCCGCGACACGGAGCCGTTCTATCCTGTCGGCGGCGGCGAGCCCGGCTACATCGCGCCCGATCCGAAGGACGTCGACGTGTTCTACGCCGGCACGAACAACGGCGGGTTCCTGACCCGCTTCAACCGGCGCACCGGCGAACTGCGCGAGATCGGCCCGTATCCGCGCTTCTTCTCCGGCGAACCGTCGAGTGCGGTCGTCGAGCGCTGGCAATGGACCTACCCGATCATCTTCTCGCCGGTCGATCCGAACGTGCTCTACACCTCGTCGCAGCACGTCTGGAAGACGACCAACGGCGGCCAGACCTGGGACAAGATCAGCGGCGACCTCACCCGCCACGATCCGAAGACGATGGTGGAGTCGGGCGGGCCGATCACGCACGACATGAACAGCCCCGAGATGTACGCGACCGTGTTCTCGCTCGGGCCCGGCAAGACCGACGTCAACGTCATCTGGGCGGGATCCGACGACGGGCTGGTGCACGTGACGCGTGACGGCGGCAAGACCTGGACGAACGTGACGCCGAAGGACATGCCCGATCTCGGCCGCGTCAGCCAGATCGACGCCTCGGCGTTCGACGCCGGGACGGCGTATGTCGCGGTGAAGAAGCCGCTGCTCGCCGACTTCAGCCCGTATCTGTACCGCACGCGCGACTTCGGCCAGACGTGGACGAAGATCGTGAACGGCATCGCCGCGAACGACTACACCCACGTCATCCGCGAGGATCCGACCCGGCGCGGGCTGCTCTACGCCGGCACCGAGCACGGCTTCTACCTGTCGTTCGACGATGGCGATCGGTGGCTGCCGCTGCAGGGCGGGATGCCGGTGACACAGATTTCCGACATCTGGGTCGAGGCAAACGACCTCGCGATTGCGACGATGGGCCGCGGGTTCTACGTGCTCGACGACATCGCGCCGCTGCGGCAATACGGCGCGCCGGTGACGAGCGCGACCGACTCGTATCTCTTCAAGCCGGGCGATGCCGTGCGATCGGGGGCGCCGGCGCGGATCAGTTACTGGCTGAAGAAGCCAGCGCAGAAGCTGACGCTCGAGATCCTCGACGGCAGCGGCCGCGTCGTGCGCAGCTTCGACGGCGCGCTGCCTGCGGCTGGACGCGGCGGCGAGGCGGGCAGGGCAGGTGGGGCAGGTGCGACGGCCGCAGCGCCTTCGCCCGCGGCGACGACCGCTCCCGGCGCTCCTGCCACGACGACAGCTCCCGGCACTCCGCCACGACGACTGCCGCGGCTACGACCGCCGGGACGACCGAGCCCGATGAACCCGAGGAGGGCGGCGGCCGCGGGCGCGGCGGCCCGCCGACCGTGCCGATGGTGCCGGGCGTCAACCGCTTCGCGTGGAACCTGCAGACGGCGCCGGTGACACAGTTCCCGGGAATGGTGTTGTGGGGCGCGACCACCAACGGACCGCTGACGCTGCCGGGCACCTATCAGGTGCGGCTGACCGTCGATGGCCGCGCCGAGACGCAGCCGCTGACGGTGAAAAAGCATCCGTTCTACAACGTCAGCGACGCCGACCTGCGCGAGCAGTTCGAGATGGCCAGCCGTATCCGCGACAAGGTGAACGAGGCGAACGCCGCGATCATCCAGATCCGCCGGATCAAGCAGCAGCTCGCCGACCGCGTCCAGAAGTCGCAGAGCGCCGACGTCAAGGCGATCGCCGAACAGTTCACCAAGGAGATGTCGGCGGTCGAAGAGGATGTCTATCAGGTGCGGAACCAGAGCAATCAGGATCCGCTCAACTTCCCGATCAAGACCAACAACCGGCTGGCGTCGCTGCTGCGCGTCGTCCAGGCGGGCGACGGAAAGCCGCTCGGGAACATCGAGCCGATCTTCAACGACCTGCAGGCGGAATTGAAGGCGGAAACCGATCGGCTGCAGCGGGTGCTGTCAACCTATCTGCCGCGCTTCAATCAGCTGGCGCAGCGGCTGGGAATCGAGACGATCTCGGAGAAGTAAGAAGTCGGCGCCGTGTCAGCCCCTCTCGCCGACGTTCTTCTCGGACGGCGGCTCGTGCGCGCCGTCTGAAGGCTCTCGCTTCTCCGTGGTGGGTGGATAGTCCCGATCCACGCGTTTTGCCGCTTCGCGCACGTCGTCGAGCGCGCGCAGCAGTTCGGCGATGCTCTGAGGATCCGAATCGTTCGGCATAGGACGTGGTCGCGTGATGGAATGCAGCCGCGGAATCAGCGGCTGACATACCTAGTTGTACCACGCCTGTCCAGAGGGTCCGCCGCGGCGCTTGATTCCGGCGGCGCGACGACGATTCGTCTATATCCGAAGCGCTATATCGCTGTCGGGTGCGTCGGCTGATACAACCCGACCGCTCCCCCGCCGGGCAGCGCGATCGTCGTCCTGATGCCCCAGCGCTCGACATGGAGCTCCGAACAGCACACGTTCTTCGCCGCCAGATCCTTGACCGTCGCGCGCACGTCGTCGCACATCAAGTAGACATGCGCGCCGAGCATCGTCTCGCCGGATTGCGGCTGCGGGCTCTCCCCGCCGGCCGGGTGAAGCGCCAGTTCGGCTGGCGGCAGCCCGAAAATGAGCCAGCCGCCGCCGGCGTCAACGGATCGCAGGCCGAGAACGTCACGGAAGAAGGCGCGGTCGGCGTCGGGGTCGGCGGTGTAGAGCAGGACATGCGTGCCGTTGATCATCGGTGCATCCTCGAGTTCATCGACTGAAGATTGACTTGGCGAGCATGACGTGCACGCCCTTGGTGACGTCGACGATCTGCGTCACGCGCAGGTCGGCCGCCACCGAGCAGAGCACGTACGCCTGGTCGCGGTTCATCTTCTTCTCGGTGACGAGGAAGTCGATCATCTCGCGGGTGGCGAGCTTCGCCGCTTCGTCGAGATCGGTATGCAGCCCCATGGCGATGTAATGCGTCGGCGTCTCCGCACGCGGCCACGTGAGGCGCTTGCCCTTCCGCAGCGTCACCTGCACGGTCCCCCGGAGCGAGGTTTCGAGCGCGGTGCCGGTTACCTCGCCATCGCCCTGCATCGCGTGGCCGTCGCCGATCGACAGCAGCGCGCCGGGCACGTGGACCGGCACATACAGCGTCGAGCCGGCGACGAGCTCCTTGTTGTCGAGATTGCCGACGTGCGGTCCGGGCGGGCCGCTCGAGATGCGGCCCACGAGCGGGTTGGGCGCAACGCCGATCGAGCCGAAGAACGGCGCCAGCGGCAGCGTGACGCCGGGCGCGAACGTCGCGGTGCCGGCGCGGGGATCGAAGCGCACGAGGTGGAAGCCGACGTAGGGAAACTCGTCGGGCAGCGTGCCGCCGCCGGGGATGAAGCCGCTGACGCCGTACGGGTGCAGGAACTCGAAGCTGACGATCTTGATCTCGAGTGAATCGCCCGGCTCGGCCCCCTCGACCCAGATCGGCCCGCTCATCGGGTGCGCGCCGGGGCCGCGCTCGGTCACCGCGCGCTCGACCGTTTTCAGCGACTCGGGGATCTCGTCTTCCTTCACGCCGGCGGCGCGCAGCCGCTGCAGCCCGCGCGCGATCATCGTCTCGACGCGCACCGTGTCGCCCGAGCTGATGCGCAGCACCGGCTTGACCGCGGGGTCGTAGTAGCCCCAATGGACGTGCTCGGGCGTGAGCGTCAGGTCGTGCGTGCGCGGCGTTTGCGCGAGGGCTGGCCGCGGTTGCGCTCGCGAGGCCGAGACAGATGAGACCGAGCTTCTTCATGGCCGCGCATCCTACCCCGAATAAGGGTGGGGGTCGGAGGGGTGTCCGACCCCTGAGCAGGCAGCGGGCGGGGTCGGAGGGGTGTCCGACCCCTGAACGGGCAGCGGGTGGGGTCGGAGGGGTGTCCGACCCCTGAGACAGGCTACGCGGGCGGGCGCTCAGAAGAGGCAGAGCGCCGACCCCTGAGCGACGGTCAACAAGGTGACCACGGCGGCGAGAAGCCAGGCGGCGACGCGGACCGGTAATCGGAGAACCACGAGCAATGCGAAGGGTGGGCGCAAGGACGGAAGCGTGTCAGACAGGTGTCAGAAGGTCAGCACACTCCGACCCCAACTCTGCGCGTCAACGCTGCTGCGATCGCGACGACGTCTTCTGCGGCGCTTCGGTGAGCGCCTGATACACCAGCGTCGGGAACTTGCGGCCGATGTCGCTCGTGTTCGGCACCACCTGCACCATCAGCACGAGCACGAGCCGCGCTTCGGGATCGACCCGATACATCGTCGCGTACGCACCCGACCAGCCATACGCCCCTTCGGAATCGAGCCCGTTCGCGCCGTAGCGATCAGTCGTCTCGAAGCCGAGGCCGAAGCCGAGCCCGTTGGGCGAATGCAGGGCGCCGATCTGGTTGGTGGTCATCAGCGCGATCGTGCGCGGCGAGAGGATACGCACGCCGTCGAGCACGCCGCCATTGCGCGTCATCTCCAGGAATCGCGCGTAGTCGCGCGCCGTGGACAACAGGCCGGCGCCGCCCGCGAAGCTCTTACGCGGACCCTCGACGTAGTTCCCCTGCCCGCGCGGACCATCCGGCGCGCGCGCGATCTTGCCATCGGCGCCGATGGTGTAGACCGCGGCGAGGCGATCCCGCTGCTCGGCCGGCAGGAAGAACTGCGTGTCCTTCATCCCGAGCGGGCCCGTGATCCGCGTCTTGCACGAACGCGTCGAGCGGCGACCCGCTCGCCTTCTCGACGATGCAGCCGAGGATGTCGGTGTTGTAGCCGTAGACCCACGCCTCGCCCGGCTGCGCGACGAACGGCAGCGTGCCGAGACGCTCCATCGTGTCGCAGACCGGCTCGCTCTTGTCGGCGGTGTACCAGCCGAAGCCAGCCGCCGGGCCCAGGCCCTTCGCCTCGTACATCGGGGCGACGTGGCGATCGGTGCCGTACGAGATGCCGGCGGTATGCGTCAGGAGATCGCGGATGGTGATCGGCCGCCGGGCTGGGACGATCTCCGGCGCCGTGCCCGGCGCCGCAGCATCGTTCCTGATCGCCACCTTCGAGTTCGCAAAGCTCGGGATGTAGCGGCTCACCGGATCGTTGAGCGTGAGCTTGCCTTCCTCCAGCAGCACCAGCACCGCGGCGCTGGTAATCGCCTTGGTCTGCGAGGCGATGCGGAAGATCGTGGTCGGCGCCATCCGCCGCCCCGCTTCCTTGTCGCTCCAGCCGACCGCTTTCTCGTAGGCGGTCTGGCCATCGCGCAGCACGAGCGCGACGGCGCCGGCCAGCCGGTTTTCGTCGACGTACTGTTGCAGCACGGCGTCGATGCGCGCCAGCCGCTCGGCCGAGAAGGTGGACGGCGCCGGCGCGGCGTGCTGCGCCTGGCCGGCCGCGCGGGCTGCCGCCGGCATCGGCGACGGTCAGGAGCGCGAGGGCGACGACGAACGAGGATAGTGTTTTCACGGGCCGATGGTAGGCTTGTCGCCATGGGCCCTGCAACTGCAACTGCGGAGGCCGGCAGCCGGACCGCCGGGGCGACGGGGGTGCCCTGGTACCTCTGGTGTTCGGCCCTGGCCGTGACCTCCGCCTACGTCGGCGGCTACTGGGACATCTCCTGGCACCGTTCGATCGGCCGCGACACCTTCTGGTCGGCGCCGCACATCGCGATCTACGCCTGCGGCGTCCTCGCCGGCATCGCGTCGGCGTACATGATTTTCAGGACCACGTTCGGGAACGATCCGGCGCTGCGCGACGTCAGCGTCCGCATCTGGGGGCTGCGCGGGCCGCTGGGCGCGTTCATCTCGGCCTGGGGCGGCGTGGCGATGCTGGCGTCGGCGCCGTTCGACGACTGGTGGCACAACGCCTACGGGCTCGACGTGAAGATCATCAGCCCGCCGCACATGGTGCTCGCTGCCGGGTTCTTCGGCATCGAGCTCGGCACGGTGATGCTGCTGCTGGCGTTCATGAACCGCGCCGCCGCCGGCACACGCCGCCACCTGCAGTGGCTCTTTCTCTACGTCGGCGGCACGGTGGTCAGCGAGTCGCTGCTGCTGAAGATGGAGTACATCAGCCGCTCCGACCAGCACACCGCCCTCTTCTACATCGTCGTCTCGATCGGGACACCGGCCGCGCTGACGGCGATTGCCATCGCCTCCCGGCACCGCCACGCGATGACGATCATGGCCGGCGTCTACAGCGCGTTCGCGCTGTTCTTTCTCTGGGTGCTGCCGCTCTTCCCCGCCGAACCGAAGCTGGGGCCGGTGCTGCACCCGGTGACGCATTTCATCCCCTGGGAATTTCCGCTGCTGCTCATCATCCCGGCCGCGGTGGTCGACTGGCTGCTCTCGCGCACCGGATCGCAGCGGCCGCTGCTGCGCGCGCCGATGGCCGGCCTCGCGTTTCTCCTGACCTTCGTCGCCACGCAGTGGCCGTTCGCGCAGTTCCTGATGACGCCGCTCGCGCGCAACTGGTTCTTCGGCACCGAGTACATGGACTACGGGACGCCGGCCGACTCCGAGTACGCGCGGAACATCTTCTATGCGAGCGAGGCGCCGGCGCAGTTCTGGCGCGGCATGCTGCTCGCGGCGCTGCTCTCGTGCGTGATGACGTATGTGGGGCTGCACGCTGGACGCGCGATGCAGCGCGTCAAGCGCTAGCGCCGGAGTGGGGGCTGGGGGCCGGGGGCTCGGCTGGGGGCTGGGGGCTGGGGGGCTGGACAATGTGGGCACGCCGGATCGCGATCGCGCTGACCCTGGCCGCCGCGCTGCTGCCGCACGCAGTCGCGGCGCACATCGGCAGCCCTGACGTGTTCCTCGACGGCATGGCTGGCCCGTATCGCGCGCTCGTCACCGTCCGTCCACCGTACGCCATCCCGGGCGTCGCCGACGTCGAGGTGCTGGTGACGGCATCCGACGTCACCCGGGTGCATATCGTGCCGTTGCCGCTGACGGGTCGCGGCGCCGCCTTCGCGCCCGTGCCCGACGTCGCCGAGCGCTCCGCCGCCGACCCGCGACTCTTCGTCGGCCACCTCTGGATGATGACCGCCGGCGCGTGGCAGGTGCGCGTCACAATCGACGGCGCGCAAGGCGAGCACACGCTCTCGGTCCCGGTGCCGACGCTGCCGCAGGCGACGCTCGCGATGACGCGCGCGGTCCGCGCCCTTCTCTTCGTGCTGATGGTGCTCCTGTGCGCCGGATTCATCGCCATCATCTCGGCGATGGCGCGCGAGGCACGGCTCGATGCCGGCGAGAAACCGGATGCCGGCGCGCGCCGCCACGGCCGGATCGCCGGCGCGATTGCCGCCGCTGTCGTGATCGCCTCCGTGTTCTTCGGCAACCAATGGTGGACGGCCGAGGCCTCTGATTACGCGCGCTACGTCTACAAGCCGCTGACGGCGACGCCGGCGGTGACACCCGGCGGGGCCCTGCAGCTCGAGCTCCGCGATCCCGGCTGGATTGCGAGCCGCCGGCTCGACGATCTGGTCGAGGATCACGGCCACCTGATGCACCTGTTCGTCGTCTCGCCGGCGCTCGATCGCCTGTGGCACCTGCACCCGAGCCAGGTGGCAACCGGCAGGTTCGAGCACCGTCTGCCGGAGATGCCCGCAGGCAGCTACGAGCTCTTCGCCGATGTCGTGCACAAGACCGGCGTTTCCGAGACGATCACGGGCACGCTCGCGGCGCCGGCGATTGAAGGGGCGCTGCCGGCGGGCGATGACAGTGTGTGGGTGGAGTCGGTGTCCACGGTCCGGCCTGAAGGCGGACACTACGAGCGATATCTCTGTGCTGAGTGACGGCGGACGCCTTGTCTGGGTGCGCGACGAGGCGCCGCTGGTGCCAAAGCGCCTGACGGTATTCACGTTTCGCGTGGAGGACGCCGCCGGGCAGCCGGTGAAGGATCTCGAGCTCTATATGGGGATGCCGGGCCACGCGGTGTTCATCAAGCGCGACCGCCGCGTCTTCGCGCACGTGCACCCGACCGGCTCCGCTCCGATGGCGGCCATCGAAATCGCGATGCCCGGCGCCGACCCGCACGGGCAGCATCGCGCCGCGACAGGCATCCCGCCGACCGTCTCGTTCCCCTACGGGTTCCCCGAGCCGGGCGACTACCGGATCTTCGTTCAGATCAAACGTTCGGGCTCGGTCCAGACCGGCGCGTTCGACGTCACCGTCTCCGGCTCGGTGTCCGCCTCCGGCGCCTGATTCCCCGCCAGCACATCGCGCGCCTGGTTCAGGTCGAGCGCATGGTCCCAGTGCGCGATCGCAACCGTCGCGATCGCGTTGCCGATGAGGTTGGTGATCGATCGCACCTCGGACATGAAGCGATCGATGCCGAGCAGCAGCGCCAGCGCCGCCGACGGGATCGACGGGATCGCGGCGAGCGTCGCCGCCAGCGTGATGAAGCCGCTGCCGGCAACACCGGCGGCGCCTTTCGATGTCAGGAGCAGGATCGCGAGCACGCCTATCTGCTCGCGCGCCGACAGGTGCACGCCGCTCGCCTGGGCGACGAAGATCGCCGCCATCGTCATGTAGATCGCCGTGCCATCGAGGTTGAACGAGTAGCCGGCCGGCACGACGAGGCCGACGACCGGCTTGCTGCACCCGAGCCGTTCGAGCTTGATCATCAGGCGCGGCAGGGCCGACTCAGAGGACGACGTGCCGAGCACGAGGAGGATCTCCTCGCCGATGTAGCGGAGAAACGGCAGCAGCCGCAGGCCGACGATCCGCAGGATCGTCCCGAGCACGATGACCACGAAGAGAAAGCAGGTCACGTAGACCCCTGCCATCAGCTTGCCGAGCGAGAAGAGCGTCCCGATCCCGTAGCGTCCGACCGTGAACGCCATCGCGCCGAACGCCCCGATCGGCGCCGCGCGCATGACGATGCCGACGATGGTGAAGAGCATCTGCGACAGTTGTTCGAGGATGCCGACCAGCGGCCGCACTTTGTCGCCGAGCGACAGCAGCGCCACACCAGAAAGGGTCGAGACCAGCAGCACCTGCAGGATATCGCCGCGGGCGAACGCATCGGCGACCGTATTCGGGATGATGTTGAGCAGGAAGTCGACGAGGCCGGGACTGTGCGACGCGGCCGCACCGTAGCTGGCGGCCGCCTTGATGTCGGCCTCGCTTGCGGTGACGAGCAGACCCGAACCTGGCTGCAGAACATTGACGACGACCAGGCCGATGATCAGTGCGAGCGTGGAGACGACCTCGAAGTAGATAAGCGCGCGTAAGCCGATGCGGCCGACATCTTTCATGTGGCCCATCTGCGCGATACCGACGGTAATGGTCGTGAAGATGATCGGAGCAATCAGCATCCGAATCAGTTTGATGAAGCCGTCGCCGAGTGGACGCATCGCCGCGCCATGTTCCGGCCAGAGGATTCCGACCAGCACGCCGAGTGCGATGCCCGCCAGCACCTGAACGTATAAGCTTTTGTAGTATGGTTGGCGGCGGTTCGCGCCGGGACCTGGGGTCATGATGACCCGAGATCTTACAGGAGGATTCGTGTCTACAGTGGTGAATCGGATTGTCGTCGCGGTTGCGCTCGTGGCATGCGCCGGATCCGTCAGCCGCGCATCGGCTCAAACTCCACCCTCCGCGCCAGCACAACCGCCGGCCGCTTCGACAGAGGCGCCGCCCGCGCCGAATAACTATGCCGATCAGAAATCGTGGCTGTGCAAGCCAGGCGGACAGGATGCGTGTGCGATCGATCACACGACGACCGTCGTCGCCGCTGACGGCACACTGACAAAAGAAACGTGGAAAGCAAACGCGAACGCGCCAATTGACTGCTTCTATGTGTATCCGACTGTCTCCACTGACCAGACGCCGAACAGTGACATGACCGCCGACCCGGCGGAGACCAACGTCATCAAACAGCAGTTCGCGCGCTTTGCGTCGCAGTGCAAGCCTTATGCGCCGCTCTATCGCCAGGTCACGCTTGCCGGGCTGCGCCGGCTCCTCGCCGGCGGCGGCGGCGGCACCGCGCTCGAGAGCGGGCTGCAATATACCGACGTGCGCGACGCCTTCAATTACTACCTGCAGAACGACAACAAGGGACGCGGTTTCGTCCTCGTCGGACACTCGCAGGGCTCGTTCATCCTCGCGGAGCTGATTCGGCGGGAGATCGACGGCAAGCCGGTGCAGTCGCGGATGGTATCGGCGATTCTTCTCGGCACCGTGATTGGCGTCCCCAAGGGCAAGGACGTCGGCGGCTCGTTCAAGAGCGTGCCGCTGTGCCATTCGGCGTCACAGATCGGGTGCGCGATCACGTTTGCGTCGTATCGCTCGACGGTGCCGCCGCCCGCGAACACGCTGTTCGGCAAGGTGCCGGATGCCAGCATGGAAGCCGCGTGCACGAACCCTGCGGCACTTGGCGGCGGCAGCGGCGAGTTACACGCGTATCTCGATCGGACTGGCGGAACGATCACCTCGCGTGCGCCGTTGAAGCCGTGGGTCACTCCGGAACAGCCAATCGACACGCCGTTTGTCAGCGTGCCGGGGATGCTGACCGCGAAGTGCACGTCCAATGAGAATGCGTCCGGCTATCTCGAGGTCACGGTCAACGGCAACCCGTCCGATCCTCGCGTCGACGACATCGTCGGCGACCTGGGCGCGCCGCCGAACGTGCTCGCTAACTGGGGACTTCACCTCGTCGACGTGAACCTGGTCATGGGCAACCTGCTGGATATCGTCGCGCAGCAGTCCAAGGCCTATCAGAGCAAGAAGAAGTAGGGGCTGGGGGCTAGGGGCTGGGTGGGGCTAGGGGCTAGGGACTGGGGCCGGGCGGTAGAGGCCGAACGAGAGCCCTGCGGGGTCGAGCACGATGGCGAGCGCGTCGCCGTCTGGTAACTCCGACTTCGGCACGATAACGGACGCGCCCATAGCCGTCGCCTTTGTGATGTAAGCGTCGATGTCGTCCACTTCGACGAACAACTGCACCAGGTTATGGCCCTCGGGCGGCGAGGGCCACACACCGCCGCCGATGCCGCGTGGGCTGCCCGTGTCCACCACCCGGTAGCCAAGCGCGTTACTGGTATTCACCGTCCAACCAAAAAGCGACGCGTAGAAGCGCGTCAGCGCTTCCGGCTCTTTCGCCACGATCTGCCACTGCACGACCGGATTACCCACGTGTCTCCTCATCGGCGCGCTGCCAGATCGCGCGCCCGCTCATCGTCATCATCCGCTTGCGCAGCAACCGCTGCAGCGTGACGTTCACCTCGTCCAGCGGTATTCCGGCCATCGTCGAGACCCAGCGCGAGTCGGCGCGGAAACCGGTACGCTCCAGGGTTGCCAGCACCGCGGCTTCGTGTTCGGCGGCGCAGTGCTCGGCGATGTCGGCCGGGCTGAGCCGCAGCGCCCGCCCCAGCGCGCGGACCGTGCGCGCAGTGAGGCGCCGTTTGCCGCGCAGGATCTGCGACAGCGCGGAGTGGTCGATGGTCAGCGAGCGGGCGAACGCGCGCAGCGAGTAACGTCGGTTGCACGCACGCCGGCGGTCGAACTCGGCCTGCAGCAGTCCGCGAAAGGTCACGTCAGCATCGTAGGGGTGGCCGGGTCACAGTTCAAGCCGCCCGACGCGCGAAAGCGGGGCAAAGGCCCCCTGGGGAGGGTTCTGGGTTCAGGGTTCTGGGTTCTGGGTGCTGGTTCTGGGTGCTGGTTCTGGGTGCTGGTTCTGGGTTCGGGTTCTGGGTTCGGGTTCTGGGTTCTGGGTTCGGGGTTCGGGGTTCGGGGTTCAGCGTTCAAGTGAGGATGCGCGCGACCGCGAACGCCATGACGGCCAGCGCCACGGCCAGGCAGGCGTGCGCCACGACCAGGTAGAAGACCGCGATCTTCGGCCGATCGGCTTTGCGGCTCAGGAAACGGTGCAGCCAGCCGAACAAGAACAGCGTGGCGACGGCGGGCGGGTAGTAGAGGAAAACGGTGAGGCCGAGCTGCCAGCCGGACGACTCCCCCGCCCCGCGCGCAAGGTAGGCCCAGAGCGGGAACAGCAGCATGCAGACGCCGCCGGCCGTCAGCGGGGCGGTCCAGTGGAGCGAAATCGACCTCACTGCGTCCGCTTGAACAGGCCGACGTAGGCCGCCTTGCCGCGCACGTGACCCGCCATCGCGGCGAGGACCGCCGCGCGCGTCTGCGGCGGCGACGCGCCGACGGCCGGCACGTCGAGCGGCGCATCGAGCGCGAACAGCTCGAACACGTAGTGGTGCGCCGGCCCGGCGGCCGCCGCGCCCGGGCCGCGGTAGTAGGGGCCGCTGGCGCTGATCTGGCGGGTGCCATCGGGCAGCTCCGCCCTCGGCGGCACACCCTCGCTCAGGCTGCGCGAGGCCGCCGGAATATTCCACAGCATCCAGTGCAGGATGTCGTCCGTGCCGCTGCCGATCGCGGCGTCGACGTCGTGAGCGATTAATACGAAGCTCGCGACGCCCTCCGGCACGTTGCTCCACGCTAAGGGTGGCGAGACCTGATCGCCGGCCTGCGTGTGCTTCAACGGGATCTGCCCGCCGTCGGGCCACGCCGTCGAGGTCAGCGTCATCACCTGCACGCCGCCGCGGCCGCCGCCTCGTCCGCCGGGTTGCGCTGGCGTGGCAGGCGCAGCGCCCCGCTGCTGCCCCGCTACGAGCGCGGACGAGCAGAGCAACGCCATGCCGACCGCCGCATGGACGGTCTGCCTGAGGACCGACGCCGCGTTTGCCATCACTTGAACGACGCCGGCTGCGTCTTGCGCCAGGCGTCGTAGCGCATCCGGAGCGTCTTCACCGGGTTCAGGTTTTCGCCGGGCTTGATCGCGTACGGCCCGTGGTCGGCCGCAGGCTGCGAGGTTGTCAGGTACATCGCGTACTTGCCGTTGTTGTGGGAGTCGCCGCTGGTGTCGCCCTTCTCCGCCATCAGGATGTAGGCGACGTACGCCGTGCGCCCGTCGCACGGAATCGGTGGCTTGGATCCGTCGGTCGGCCACGGTGGACAGGTGCAGCGGCTGTCGCCGCCGGAACCATCGGCCGCGTCCATCGCCGCCATGACCCGATCGGTGATCGCGCCGCCGGCGGCGACCAACGCCTGCACCGCATTCGGGACGACCTGCCCCGGCCTGAGGATGTTCCCCTGGATCGAGTAGAAGATCTCGGTGCCGGGCACCTGACCCTGTACGTCCTGTGACACGTAGCCGTTGGTGAGCCCCGAGTGCCCCGCGCGCCGTCCCTGGAGATCGAGGATGCCGAACTGCCGGCTCTGGAACGCCGGGTCCTGGCTCAGGAGCTCGATGATCCGCTTCGGGTCGGTCCCCTTCTGCAGTTCCTGAAACACCAGCATCTGGTTCTGGTGCGTCTGGTCCACCGCCGCCTGGCAGGCGGCGACGCCCTTGCCGGGCACGACCACGGCCTGCACGCCCTTCAGGAATTCATCGTCGCGATCGACGCACGTCGCAGACGCAATGACGACGCGGCCGGTGCCGCGGTCGACGGCGATGACCGACCAGGTGGCGGATGCGGTCGAGGGAAGAACGAGCAGCGAGGCGAGTGCGAGTATCGTCCGGCGCATGAAGAGATCATAGTCTCAGTCGTCATGACTGCGGCTGATGACTGCTTCGGGACTGCGCCTGCAGACTGATCAGGGAACGACGCGAGTGAACACATCCTTCGATGAGCCGTAGTTCTTCGCGCCGGGCATCGAGTAGCCGTGCTGGACGATCACCATCGTTTCGACCGTCATCTCGTTGCCGCTGGGCCCGAGCGTCCGCGATTCCTTCACCGTGACGGTGTAGCCGTTGACCGGCCGCTGCGTCTCGGTGACGAGCTTGTCGCCCTCCCAGTAGGCCTCGGGGTGCGCGGCGGTCGACGCCGCCGCGGCCGCACGTGCGCGCCCGAGCGGGTAGAGGACGTTTTCGATCCGCTCACCGCGGGTGGTTTCGATGCGCACTTGCGTCGGCATCTGCGTGATCACGAAAGTGACCGCCTTGACCGATGTCCCCTGCTGCGACGACTCGCTTCTCGCGAGGTCCATCGTCCACTGTCCGGAGAAATCGATCGTGCGTTGTGCGCGAGGGGTCGCAGGCAGGAAGAGCAGGATCGCGACGAGCGCCGCCGGTGGAATGTGGTGCATGGTTCCTCCAGAGGACCGCGACGAGTATGGTGATTGTCTCGCTCACGGGCAGCGCGCGCAATCGAAAGCATGAATGGCGGATCGCCGGTCAAGCATCCGGACCGTTCCGCTGCCGGTCAAGCATCGGCGGTCGAACGATGGCATCGCGGTTGCTCTAACTACTGGCAACGCTGCGCTCGGTCGCCACCCTGGCAGGCCGACGAAAACCTCGAAAGCTCCCTACACCACGGACGGGAGGCACTCGTTGCCTCCCGGCTCGCCTTGTACATCGATGGCGATGAGAATTCGCGGGTCGCGGAATCGCGACGCGTCGATATCCTGGCGATTTCGCGTATTTGGGAGGCTTATCGAAGGTGGCCGGCGTTGCGCTCGTGAATGCGGACAGGGCTGCGCCCGGCCCCAAGCTCCCTGCCTGTGCACCACGGCTGCCGTCTCGAATGTCGTGAAGAGGACACCAGGATAACACGGACTACTCAGAAGGCGGAAACCCGATACACATGAGGTCGTACAGAAGCGCTTCAAGTCAGTCGAACGGCCGAGCTTCCAGGCTCAAGAGCCCGGCTGGTTCGGTGACGGCTCAGCGCTGGCGACCGCCGCGGCCTCCGTCTCGTGGATGTCGAACACCTTGTCGAGCCGCGTGACGACGAAGACATCGCGGAGCTTCTTCGACAGGCAGCACAGCTTCAGCGAGCCGGCGTTGTTGGCGAGGATCATGTGGCCTGAAGCGAGATCCGACACGCCTGACGAATCGATCGAGGTCGCGTCCTGCATGTTGACGATGACCGTGCGGACGCCGTCGGCGACGGCCTGGCGAATCACGTCGCGCAGGCCACGTTCACCGGCAGCCGCGGTCATCGTGCCGTGGACGCGAAGAATCGTCGTCGTCCCAACGAGTTGACTCTTGATCGTCATGACGGTTCGTGTGAGAGAGGCGCGCATCGTAGCACGCGCGCTGACGTTTCAGCAGCGGCAAAGCAAGTCGATGTCGGACGACCGCCTACGGCGTCACCGCGGCCAGGCCTTCGGTCTTCAGCAGCGCGTTCAGCGCCGGCAACTGAATCGTCTTCACCGCGCGCCAGCGCGCCAGCGCCCGGTCCGCGGCGGCGCGCGCCGCGGTGATCGCGCTGATCTGCACCGTCGTCGGCCGCACGTCGGCGCCTTGCAGGACGTTCATCACCGCGACTAGCGCATCGGCGGCGCCGCTCAAGGAGTCTGGCGGCGGGCCGCCGCCTGGCGTGGTTCCACCGAGCCTCGTTGGCACTGCGCCGAACCCCGGACCACGCACCGGCCCGGGCTCCAGCGCTTCGATGCGCTCTTCGAGCAGACCCAGCGACTCGACCGTCGCGCCAGTCACCTGCGGCCGCAGCTTCGCGAGCTGGTCGGCAACGCGCCGCACCTGCGTCGCCGCCTCGCGCGCATCGACCGCTGCGTAGTATGCCCCTTTCGACAACGAATAGACCTGCTGCATGGCCAGCAGCGGCGTCTTCACGCGCGGATCCTGCTTGACCACGATCGGCTTCGTGTACGACTTGCCATTCACGGTCAGCTTCACCGTGAACGTGCCGGGATTCACCCACGGCGTCGTCGGCGCCGGCACGGTGTTCTGGCGGATCGCGGCAATCGGCAGCGTCGGGCCGCCGATCTTCGCCGGCTTGTCGGCGTCCAGCGCGTCGAGCGGCTGGTAGTGCAGGTCCCAGGTGAAGCGGTGCATCCCCGCCGCGGCCGACAGCCCGACGATGTCGCGGAACCAGTAAAGCGGCACGGCGATCGTCGCCGCGTTCGGCTTGAAGATTTCGTCGTCGCTCGAATAGCGACGAACGAGCCGGCCGTCAGCGCCGCTGATTTCGAGCGTCACCGCGTCGGCGGCCTCGGTCTTCAGGTAGTAGTTGATGATCGCGCCTTCGGGCGGATTCGGCGCTGTCGGCTCATCGGGCGGGAGCGGCGTATCGGTGTTGGTGTTCCAGCGAACGCGGTAGGCGTTCTGCGGTTCGAACAGCACGACATCCTGCGCGGCAGTCGTCGCGTCGATCTGACGCAGCGGCGTGATGTCGTCGAGGATCCAGATGCCGCGGCCGTGCGTGCCGACGACCACGTCGTCGTCCTTGACGACCAGGTCGCGGACCGACGACGCCGCCATGTTCAGCCGCAGCGACTGCCAGTTGTCGCCGTCGTCGAACGAGACGTAGACCTGGGTTTCCGATCCGGCGAAGAGCAGACCCTTGCGCTTCGGATCTTCACGCACGACGCTGACCGGCGCCCCGCCGGGAATGCCGTTGACGATCTCCTTCCACGTCTTGCCGCCGTCATGCGTGCGGTAGATGTGCGGGTTCATGTCGTCGAGACGAAGCGTGTTGACCGCGGCATACGCCGTCAACGGATCGAAGCGTCCCGGATCGATGGTGAAGACCTTCATGAACGGGGTCAGCTGCGGCGGCGTGACGTTGCTCCAGTGCAGTCCGCCGTCGGCGGTGGTGTGAATGAGGCCGTCATCGGTACCGATCCAGATCCGGTTGATGTCGAGATACGACGGCCCGATCGTGTAGATCACCTGTGCCGGGATCGCGCCACGCTCGCGCCGCTGCACGCGGTCGGTGTAGGTGCCAACGCTTTTCGGCACCTCCCACGTCTCGCGCGTCAGGTCCGGGCTGATCTGCGACCAGTTCACCCCGCCGTCGAGCGACTTCCACAGCACGTTGTTCGCGTAGAACAGCGGGTGCGGAGCGATCGGGGAGAACACCACCGGCTGGGTCCGGACGGTGCGGTATGCCGGCTTGCCCGGCGCAGCCGGCCCTCCCCGCCCCCGTCCGGCGAGGACAGGGCCGACATCTGACACCTGGCCGGTGCGCCGGTCGTAGCGCGTCACCTTGCCGCCATAAATAAGATCGGGATTGCGCGGGTCGGGCGCCGCGTAGCCATATTCCTCGACGCCGACCGGGTGCCATTCACGAAACGTGATCTGGCCGTCGTTGCCGCGGCTGGCAATGCACACCGAGCCGCTGTCCTGCTGGCCGCCGCACACGCGATAGGGAAAAGCGCTGTCGGTCATCACGTGGAAGAGCGCGGAGGTCGGCTGCGTGTACCACGAGCTCCAGGTTTCGCCGCCGTTCAGCGTCACCACCGCGCCCTGATCGGCGACGAGCAGCATCACATCGGGATTGGTCGGATTCCACCAGATGTTCTGATTGTCGTCGCCGCCGGGCGCGCCCTTGAACGGCACGAACGTCCGGCCGCCGTCGGTGGACTTGAAGCTGACGATGTCGGTGACGATGACGGTCTCGGGATCGGTCGGGTGCACGTGCGGCACCGCCTCGTTGATGCGGCTGGTGGGACGCTTGTCGGCGGTGATGCGCGTCCAGCTCTCGCCGGCGTCGTCGGATCGGAAGATTCCGGTGCCCTCGTCGCCGGCTTCGATCGTGGCGAAGATGCGGCGCGGACTCGACGGGGCGATGCCGAGCTCGGCGTTGATCAAACCGCGCGGCAGCCCCTGTGTCAGCTGCTTCCACGTGGTGCCGCCGTCGGTCGACTTGAAAATCCCGCCGTTGGTGCCCTGCCAGGCGCCGTTCTCCCACGGTCCCTGGCGCTGCTCCCACATCGTGGCGTAGACGATGTCGGGGTTGGACGGATCGATGTCGACGTCCTTGCCGCCGGTGTTCACGTCCTTGAACAGCACGCGCTCGAAATGCTGGCCGCCGTCGGTCGAGCGGAAGATGCCGCGCTCCTCGTTGGGTCCGTAGGGATGGCCAAGCGCGGCGACGAAGATGCGGTTCGCGTTGCGCGGATCGATCGCGAGCTTCGGAATCTGCTGCGTGTCGCGCAGGCCAAGGTGCGTCCAGGTCTTGCCGGCGTCAGCCGATCGGTAGACGCCGTCGCCGACGGCCAGGTCTGGACGCGGCAGCCCTTCGCCGGTCGCGACATAGACGATGTTCGGATCCGATGGGGCGACGGCGACCCAGCCAATCGATCCGGTCGGCTGCTCGTCGAAGATCGGCTTCCAGGTGCGGCCGGCGTCGGTGGTCTTCCAGACCCCGCCGTTGACCATTCCCATGTAGAAGGTGTGCAGCTGGCGCGCGTGCCCCGCGGCCGCCTTCGTTCGCCCGGCGCGGTGCGGACCAATGTTGCGCCATCGCAGGTCGCTGAAGAGGCTGGGGCTCACCTGCGGCGCCTGCTGTGCCGGGAGCGACACGGACATCATGGCGGCGGCAAGGCAGACCGGCGGCAGAAGGGCGACAACGGCGCGCTGAAATCTCATGACTCGGAAATTCTACTGGACGGCGGTTCGCGACGGCGTCCGCCGTCGCACGATGCCGAGCGCGAACAGCGCACTCGATGAAATCAGGCCCGAAGGCAGGCTCAGCATCATCGCGATCGGCGGGCGGGCAGGCTGAGGTTCGCAGACCGTGCCTACGACTCGACCAGGCCCCGCGACGCGATCGGAAGCGTCCGGGAAGGCGCGGCGGCGATGTCGGGAACCGTGACGATCCGCCTGCCGTGAGCCGGCGGGTCGATGACGGCGTTCGCCAGCGCGGCCACCATGGCGCCACGGGTTACGAGGCCCAGCCGGATTGCCGTGTCGCGCGTGCCGGGAATCTGACGCAGGATCGCGTAGACCGGAGTCAGCAGATACGGCCACCGATGCCCGGGACCGAGGACATACCAGGGCCTCAGGATGGTGGCAGGGATGCCGGTCGCCGCAATCCAGTCTTCGCCCTGGCATCTCACCGCGATGTAGGCGCGCATCACCGGCGCCGGGTGCGCGACGCTGACGTAGATCAGATGGCGCGCCGCGCTGGCGCGCGCCGCGTGGCAGGTGGCGCGAATCGACGCGAGGTCGACGCGCTCGAACTCCGCCGCCTTCGACGGATTGGGATGCGGCGTGCCAACCAGGTGGACGACCGTTGCGCCGGCAGGCATCGCGCGCTGGAACGTCGTTTCGTCGAGCGCATTGCCGACAATCGCGTTGACGCCGGCCGGGAGCCGCGCTTCCGATCCCGGCCGCACGAGGGCGTGGACATCGAGGCCGCGTGCCAGCAGCGTCGCGATCAGCGGACGCCCGAGGTAGCCGGTGCCGCCGGTGACGAATACGGAGGTCATCAACGCACTCTACGGTCGGGGGCAGCGCGTGGATGTGCAGCCCGCGCGCGGCCCTCGAGTCTGATCACCGGCGCTTGAAGAACTGCACCGCCCGCTCGTGCCGTTCGGCCGCCGCTCGGGAGGCGAACGTGCCGAGGTTGCGGCGCTTGCCGGTGCGCGGATCTTTCTTGCGCGAATACAGGCGATATTTCCCGGAGGCCAGTTTGCGAATCATGCGGTTCTATCGCTGCATCGCGTCGATCTGATTTTGCACGCAGAAGGGTCGGCACTGATCAGGTGCGCTGCTTTCGCAGTGCCCGCGGCACGGTCTTTCGAATCGCTTTCTCACAACGGCTCGAGCAGATCATGAACACGACGTCTTCACCGGCCAGAGCCGCGCTCGAGTCCGCAGCCGTCATGATGCCCATCGCCACCTGCTCCTTGTCGATCACGACCGACAGCACCAGGCCTTCACGTGACTCATACCGGGACCGGTCGGGCAGCTTGAACGCGGCGAACCGCCCCGCGCCCTCGTCAACCTCAATCTCGCACCACGCGCAATGACTCATCGCGTAGTCGAGATCCATGGCTTCGACCTCGGTGTGCGTCAACGGCTCTTCCGGCGTCAGATCGTAAACGGTATTGGTCACGTCGACCTCGAACCATGCATCGAACAGCTCACGAGTGAGCGGCGCCGGCCAGGTGGAGTCGTCCTGCATCCACATGGCGAGCTCCTCTTCGAAGATCTGCTGCCAGAACTCCTCGAGCAGGCGCTCGCGGTCCGGTTCATTCGTCGACTCGGGCACGAGATAAATCGTCCGGCGATCGCGCGCCAGCTCCTCCGATAGCTTCGGGCCATCGTCGAGCGTGTTCGCCCAGTCGAGATACGGCTGCCGGCGCGTGATCGTGAGGCCGAATCGATACAGGAACGTCATCGAGGTGCGGTGATGGCAGCAAAGCGCCAGAAGCACTCAGTGCTCAACGATGCCTTTCGGAAATCGATCGGCGACGAGGTTCAGCCTGATGCCGTGCTCGAGCAGCGCCTTCGCGCCGGCGAGCACCAGCGAAAACCCCTGTGTCGAGCTGGCGATCTGCGTCACCAGCTCATCGCCACTCCCCGCGAATCCTGTCTCGGTGATGCTGACGAACGTCGTACCGTCGCTCTGCGCATCGAAGAGCCACTCGACCGTGCTCAGCCCGCTATAACCCGGCCACTCGATGACGATGCGCTTGTTCGGCTCAATGGCTTTGGCCGTCACCTGAATGGAGATGCCATACATCTCCCACTCCCACTGCACTTGCCTCCCCGCTTCCAGCCGGCCGCTGCCCTTCGTGAACCAGAACTGCGTCGTGATCTCGGGGTTGACGAACGCCTCGAAGACGTCGGCCGCGGGCTTGCGAATCAGCATGCCGGTATTCATCACCGGAACTTGCGTCAACTGGAGGTTCTCCATCGGCATCTCCTCGTCGCTCTCACACAGACGCCGGCAGCAGGGCCGCGCGAATCCGCTCCAGCTGGCGCAGGTGCAGCAGGTCGTGCGCGGCGTACAGCCGCCGCATGTGCTCGAGGCTTTCCTCGCCGCGCTCGCCGTGCATCCCGACTCGTGCCAGATCCGATGGCGTCAGGCGCTCCCAGAGGCGCACGTTTGCCGCGCGGAGTGCCGCGAACTGCTCGAGCGCCTCGTGCACGTCTGCGTCGCGGTAGCCGAGCCGGCTCGCCCAGAGATCCTGATCGTAGCCCGCCAGCGGCGGCCGATCGTGCGCCAGCACCATGCGGAGCCGGAAGCCGCCGACCAGATCGGAGTCCGCCAGGTGCTGAATCACCTCGCGAATCGACCATTTGCCGGGTGCCTCGGCGCGGCCCACGATCCCGGGCGGCACGGTTTCGAGGAAGCGCCGAAGAGCGCCCGTGGTCTCGCGGAGCACGGCGACCGGATCCTTGTCGCCGATGAGGTCGAGGAGCGCGGCAACGTAGCTGGCCGTGTCGGCCGCGGACGATGAAGCGGGGTTGCTGAAGATGCTCACGGGTGAACTCCTGAGGCGAGCGCCGGCACGCCATCGAAGAAGTCGACGATGCCGGTCTCCAGCGAATATTCGGCGCCGACGACCATCAGACCGTTTCTCTGGATCAATCCTTCGAGGATGTCGGATCCGTTCCGGAGCTGGTTGGCCGAGACGCGAATGTTCGCGCGCACCGCCTGCTGCACGAGCGCGCCGGCGTCGTGGCGCAGCTCGGTCGCGAGCAGCGCTTCCACCGACGGCCGAACGCGGTCGACGATCGAGCGCAGGTTCCGCGACTGGTCTGCCGTTGGCTGCTGCAGGTATTCGAGCGTCGCCAGCACCGCGCCGCACTGCGAGTGTCCGAGCACCACGACCAGCCGCGTACCGAAGCGGGCGGCAGCGAACTCGACGCTGCCGATCTGCGACGAAGCGACGATGTTGCCGGCGACGCGGATGACGAACAAATCGCCGAGCCCCTGATCGAAGACGATTTCCGCCGGCACCCGCGAGTCCGAGCAACCGAGGATGATCGCGAACGGCTCCTGCGTCGCGGCGAGCCCGTTGTGATGGATATGGCTGGTCCGCCCGCCGCTGTTCCGCATGTCGTCGACGAACCGGCGGTTACCCTGGCGGAGACGTTCGAGTGCTGCTGACGCTGAAATCATCAATCGATTGGTTCCTCGTCCGTGGCAATATCGCGCCGCTCACCGGCGCCTGCGATTCAAGAGAATTGTACGACGCGGCGGGCGTCCAGCAGCTGCCGTACGGCTCAGGCCGCTGGCAGCTGGCTGTCAATGGCGACCGCGGCACCGGCCGCCAGTATCGCCGCACCGATGAGAATGGTTCTTCGCCGAAGCACGACGTATCGTCCTGCGCGTCAGTTCAGCGCCTCGGCAACGATCCGGTCAGATCGCCGCGCGGCACATGCGTCACCGGGGCCCGAGTTGCCAGACCCCGAGCACGTTGCCAGCCGGGTCGCTGAACGTCGCCACCCAGAGATCGCCCTCGGGATACGGGGGCTTGACGATTGCGCCGCCGCTCGCCGCCACCCGTTCCAGGGCGGCGTCGATGCCGTGGACGTAGATGTATGGCAGCACGCCTGGCTCGCGCGAGATGGCGCGGCCGGTGACCCAGGCGCCGATCATGTCGCCGGTGGCGTCGGTGAAGCTCAGGTGGTTGACACCATCGCCTCGGCTCTTCCAGTCGAACACGCTCTCGTAGAACCGCGCCGATGCGCGAACGTCGAGCGCTGGAATCTGCACGTACGACAGGCGGCCGTGGCCAAACATGTGCCTCGGCGCGCCGTCGCCGCCACCATCGTCCGCTTGCTGGTTGTTGGTCACGTCAGCCTCACACGAAGGTGTTCGCGCCGCCGGCGAACATCTTAGCGCGCGGCAGCGTCGTCCGCATCGGGGTTGTCGCCGTGAGCAGTCTGCTGGGGACCGGTTTGTGCGATCTTCGGCTTGTTCAGCATCTGCATCAGCTCGCGGATCTGCTCGGGACGCATCGGCACGCCGAAGAGGACGCCCGCTTCGAGGACGACACAACACAAGAGCGTACGTAGTCGATGCTTCAAGGACACGAGGCCTCCAGAGGAAAGGCACGAACGCGATCCCGCACGCGTGGCGCGGCGGAGCTCACGCCGTCCGGGTTGATGTGGCTGGAAGCGCGCCGCCGCGAAGCGGCTGGGCGCGTTTCAGAACCTAAGCAGCCGGTGGTGCTCTGGAGGGGAGAGTCGGACGGACAAACGATGAGGGCGGATGCGTCGGCTCGGTCCGAGGCAACGGCGCCGAGACGACGATTCCGAACAGGAGCGGGAGCGGGACGAGAACCGCGCAGAACGAATCGGACGCGACAGGCGCCATCGCCGTGGCCAGCATGGCGACGATGCACACGAGCGCGATGAATCCACGGTTGCGCAGCACGATTCGGTCTCTACCTCTCGACTCTACGTGGACAGGGCGTGATGTGCAACACGTTGGCATTTTTGCGCAGAGATCACCGCGCTGCCGGCCTCCGCAACGAGTCGTACGATCCGCCTCTTCGCATCTGCGATCGAGCTCGCCCGGCTCCTTCCGGCGAGAAGACCAGGCGATTTGATCGTCCAGACCGCGCCGGCGTCATCGACCGCTTGGCATCCGGTCCTTCGATCGACCTGAGGACGCTGCTGACGGCCGCGGCGATCGACACCTTGTCCTCCATCGACGTTCAGGACAAGTCGCGTGAGCCGCTCGCGCCGCCCGCTGCAACGTTGGACGCCCAGAAGTCGGGATCTGCAGCCACCCATGCCGGATCCGGATAGCTCCACTGCGGCTGCACGGCCAGGATCACCGAGCCAGGCGATCGTCGGCGAGCCGCTCGGCTGCCACGCGGCTCTCAGCGGACGCGATGTCGAACCGGTCGCCGTCCGGTGACTCGAAGACCGATCCGATCGCGTCGCGAACACGGCCCCGGGGTTGACGACGAAAAAGCGCGCGCCGCCGATTCGCCATGTGCCCTCGCGGCTCACGTCCGATCGATACGCGGTGAGCGTCGTCGTCAGCGCCTACCCTGAACTATTCCTTACGTGCGCCAAGCGGGCCCAGGGCGGCCATGAGCGATTCGTTGCGCGCGTAGGCGGCGGCGACCTGGTCTTTCTCCTCGTCCGACGCAAACGCGTTCAGCCACCAGACCTCCGCTGGTTCGGCGTCCGACACAAGGCCGAGATACGGGTGCGGACACTGCGAACCTCGCGCAGGCCGCGGCGATCTGGAGCTCAGTTGTCCGCGTAGTCGTCTTCTGTTCCCGGACGAAGCTGCTCGCGCACGATCAGCAGGAGCCGGGGAATGTTCTCTCGACTGTCCATGTTCGAACGATTGCTGGCAGAACGCTGCGTGCTCGGAGCGGCTATTTCCTCGGAATGCCAATGCCGCCGATGGGAGTTGTCTCCACTCGATTGCTGAAGCCGGCGATCATCGGACGGCCTTTCGCAATGGCCGCCTGCACCGCCGGCAAGGAAAGAGACGCCTGGTGGCTGGCCTGGCTGTCCCAGACCTCGGTAATCCACAGCGCATCCGCGTCCGCCGGATCGGCGGCAATGATGTAGCTCAGGCAACCCGGCATGGCCTCGCCGCCCTCGAGCAGAATCGCCGCGAACGCGTCGCGCTGACCGGGCACGACCGTGACCTTTCCGATCAAACCGTACATCGTTCCTCCGATCGCCGGCTGGGCCGCCGTCTCACGAGACGCCAGCGTTGCCAGTGCCGCTGCTCCGGCCAGCGTCAGGAATTCGCGCCGCTCGATATGTTGCCGCGCTCAAAGGGGGCCGCTCCCTCTTGTCCGGCGGCGTCAGACCCGCGAGCAGCTCTCGAGCGCGACCGGCGTCAGGCTCGCGAACCCAGAACTCCGCCGGCCCCATCGCGTAACTGAAACCGGTGATCCGTCCCAGCCCGAACAGGTCCTGCAGGCCATCGCCCTTGACGAAGAAATCAATCTCTTCGCCTTCGAGAAGTGATTTCGCCACCGCAATCAGGCCGGCGTCGCCGGTCGACAGCACGAGGACGAGCTCGACATCCGGATCCGGCGCAGGGCCGGGAAGACGATCGACAGTGTCAACATCACACGTCGGGCACACCATGACGTCCCAGGAATATTCCTCACGGCATTGTGGACAGAACATGGTTGGCTGCCTGCGACGCGGGTTATACGCCCTTCCGCGAATCTGCACTGCGAGTCGGCGCGCCACTGCGCCGCCGTGAGCTTCTCGAGCCGCTCGAGGTACCGACTGTAGATATCGCCGGTGTCCGCTCCTTCGCGCATCAATTCGTACAGGTCAGCTGCGAGCACCGATCCGATGGCGTGCAGCGCATCGTGCCTGCTCAAGGCTTCGGTTTGCAGCCGCGCGAGGGCGTTGACCACGACTTCTTCGCCAAGGGCCAGCTGGTTCTCGACGATGACATGGATGACGGCGTGAAGCTGGGCGTTCGGCACCTTGATCCGCTCGCCGCGATGGTACGCGGAGACAAGCTCGATTCGCTCGCCTTCGTCAGTCGCCAGCCAATCGGCCGAAGCCGGTGCTCGATCCGGATCGTACAGAATCCACAGCCGTCCTCCGCGACTTTCGTCCTGCAGTGTAGCCATCGCCGGCAGAGGCATCAACGGCTGAATCTCACCCTCGTCGCCCCTTCACGCACCGCGTCCCGGCGCGTTGCACAAAATGCAGGAGATTACACCGAGTTTTGCGCTCCGGCCGCAGAGCGCATCAGAAATGCCAACCCTCGAGATGAGGAAGCTCGATCGCGCCAGGGTTGGAGCGGGTCTCACAGCACGCCGGCGAGGATCCGGATGCGATGCGCCTCGCTGTCAGCGACGTAGAGCACGCCGCGCCCGCCGACCAGCATCGCGTGCGGCCGGGCGAGCGCGCAGCGAAGCGGATCGCCCTCCGGCCCGTCGCCGCGCTGACCGGTGCCGAGAATCGTTCGGATGAGGCCGGTCTTCAGATCGATATCGCGGATGACGTGATTCTCGGTGTCGGCGATCAAACAGGTGATCGCGCGACCACGCCAGCCCCTTCGGGCCGGCGAGCTTTGCCGCGCGGGCCTGCCCGCCGTCACCGAGGTATCCCTGCTCCCCGGTGCCAGCCACGTGGTGCAGGGTTTGTCGCTGGGCATCGATCCGATAGATGGCGTTGCCTTCGCGAAGCGCCACGAACAGGTTGCCGGCCCGATCGAACGCGATCGTCCGCGGACCGTTCAGCGGCGTTCCCTGCAACGGAGCGCCATCCGGCGTCGGCTGGCGCTCGCCGGTGCCGGCGAAGGCGGCGATCACGCCGGTCGCCAGATCGATCTGGCGGATGCGATGGTTGCCGATGTCGCAGACCAGCAGCCGCCGGCCGCCCGGAGCGACGGCGATGCTGTGCGGCTGCCGCAGCTGCGCGCGCACCGCCGGCCCGCCGTCGCCGGAGAATCCGGCCTGGCCGGTCCCCGCAAACGTAGTGATCATCCCGGTCTTCGCGTCGACCTTCCGAATGACGTGATTGTCGCGCTCGGCGATGTAGAGATGCCCGGCGGCATCGAACTGGATCTCGTGCGGCATGTTCAGCGACGCTTCGGTCGCCGCTGCTCCATCGCCCGCGTAGGCCCGCTGGCCGTTGCCCGCGATCGTCGCCGTTCGACCCGTCTTCAAGTCGAGCCGCCGGATGCGCTGATTGTCGAGGTCGCAGAAGTACAGCGCGCCGTCTGGTCCGATCGCGAGGCCGTAGGGGTTGTTGACTTCCCGATCCGAGTAACCGGGGGCGCCGCTGCCGATGAGCGTCGACACCGCCGGCGCGGCCGCCAGCGCGGCCGGGCGCGCCAGCGCCAGGAGCAGGACCTTCAGAGCGTCACGCCGTTTCATCACGTGCATGCTGTCAGTCTCACGCCCCGTTCGCCTGCCCCCGCAGCTCACCGACGATGCGCGGCAGCACACCGAGCATGAAGGCGGCCCAGATGGTGGACGTCGGCGGATCGAAGCCTCGCCGCGACACATCCTGCGCTGGCGCGTCGGACTCTTCGACCGCGCCGGAACTGGCAGCAGCGGATCGTCGAGCGGATCAGACCGGGGTCCCGCCGAAGAAGTCGCGATGGCGCAGGCGTTGAAGCTTCTCGAACTCCTGCTGCACGGCGAGGACGGCCCTGGCGTTGAGTCACCTCGTTCTGGATCTAGGCGGTTGAGCACGAGGCCCAGGATTGGCGTGCAGGCTTTCGATTGGCCCGCTCCCGGCAGCGGGCGACTGGCGCCAACCTGGAAGTTCGGCGAAGCCTTGCGGAAGCTCGCCCGCTTATTGAGGATGGCTCCCAGCTGAGACCCGCACTGCTCGCCCTCGAGGACCAGACGAACTCGATCATGCCACCCGATCGTTGTGCGCGCGGCAGGCCTCTTCGAGACCCATGACCGCGAAACCAGGTCGGCCCGGGCCCGGCCGCAGTGGCGATGCTGAGCTCGACGCTCTTCGCGATGCCTCGAAGCGGCCCTATCTGGCCGTCAGCGTGTCCCTAGCGCCGCTGCCACCTGATGTCGACGCCGTCGCTCGAACCAAGCGCGCGACGAAGGAGTCCGACCAGGTGATCGGTGGCGCGGCCGTCGGCCAGCAGATCGATCGTCGCCCGGTCGATGAAATAGTCCTTGTCCTCCAGGGATTCTTCCTCCAGGCGATCGACCAGCACCTGCAGGTCGGCGTCGGTGATGTTGCCGATCAGTTCGTTGGTCGAGGCGTTGTAGAGATCAATCATCGGACGAGTGTAGCGTAGCGGCGGGGGCGTTTTCAGGGGCGTGTGGGTAGCTTGCTGCGTTGCGGGATCACAGGAGATCAGAAGATCAGAAGATCAGAAGATACGTTGGCAATCAGTTTGTCGCCGCCCGTGGAGGCCAACAACTTCTATTCTCCTGACCTTCTGATCTCCTGTTCCGGTTGGCGGTGGATGCACACGTCGGCCGCAAGTCCCGGCCCCTCAGCCGCAAAAAAAGGGCAACGGCCCTTCGACCGTTGCCCCGATGTCGCTGACGCGTCCGGACGTTACTCGCCGATATCGCCCGTGCGCGGGCCGAGCGCTTCCTCG
>CAVTHG010000008.1:0-325713 GCA_963734375.1 uncultured Acidobacteriota bacterium
TCGACTGATCAGCCACCTGGCCAAAGCTCGGCTGTTTCGGAACGGTTCGGCCCATTCTTGCCTTAGATGCTCCAAGAGATCTGCAAACCTCAAGCGATCAGAACCAGGACGCTGACGGCGAATTGCATTGATCCGCCGGTTGCCGAACGTACCTGGTGATGCTCTGAGAAATTCGCCAGCGACAGATCAGCGTTCGGGTTCGCGAAGTGCGGCGTATTTAAAAGTTGAGCGCTTCGATAATCGCCTCAGCGGAGACAAGTGTGCGTCGGAGGCGTCCGTCCGCCCTCAACGTTCGAATCCTCAATCGTACAGGCTCAGGTCGAGGATCGGTGCTCGGTCGATCGCCTCCGGATATCGAACACGGATTCGCGTGCCCTGTATGACGAGGAGCTGGACGCGATGCAGACCGATTGGATTGGGGCGATCCGCAGAGCGTGTGCTGAACACGCCCATCAGCGGGTTGGCCGGATTGTCCCTAGGGTGCACGACCAGCACGTCGCGCCGCACGGTCCAGCCAGATGAGCACGAGGACTTCGGCGCCCACTTCGAGGTCGCGCAGTCCCTCGCTGAAGCGCTCGTCGAGGATCAGCCAGGCCTCTGGAGAACCTTCGTGTCCTTGTTTCGGCGCAGCCTCTGGATGGATTGGCCCCGACTCGACCCTGCCAATTGGCGACAGCTCATACTGTCGATCGCTCAACTGATCCTCCACAGCGCGGAGCGGGTAAGTTACGCAGCTCGGGCACGACAGCTTGACGCTGTCGGCCTCCTCGGTAAACCAGCGGAACGCTGACGGCGTTCCTTGCTTCAATTCAACAGACCGATCCCCGCAGCGTGCCCTGATGACGACACCGTGGAAACCCGTACCGGGTAGCTCCGCAGTTGAACCCCTCACCCAGCTGAACTTGCCCGAGTGCACGGGGGTCAACCTGAAGAGCGATTCGCGACGAATCAGCAACCCCACTTCTGGGTTACGGCAGGAGTCATCACCGACCGTGGTTCGGTCGGCCCTTGGGCGTGGGTTTGACGTGTCACATTCAAGGCGTGACGGCTCGGCGCGGGATCGCAGTTACGAAGGCCGCTAAGTTCGGCATTGAAACGATCGGCAGCCTGGTCGAACACCTCGTGACCAACGTCGTCATCCAAGAAGGAACCCTTAGCGTGCTTCACCATTGTGAGTATGTGTTCGCTTTGGGCGAGCTTCCCGATGAGATCGTCGCGACCTTGCGTGACGAGCACCGGTACAGGTGAGTTTACTGAGCGCGACGTCGTGAATATACTTCGCGACCAGGAAAAAAACCGCGAACCTGCGGCGGCATCATCATGCTGGAGGCGAGCGCCGTCGCCATGTGATCGGCTGATGGCTGGACCTTGAAGCATGCGACCAAAAACTTTCTTGTCGCCTCGATGTTCGTCGTAAGGTCGTCTGATGCCATCAAGGGAAGCAGTTGTCCCACGATTGGTCCTAAGAAGCCGGCCTTCGTCACTGTGGCGGCTGCCACGTAGTTGATGCCGCCGATGTCTGCGTCGCCGTGGTGCGTCAGATAGTCGTTGATCACCCGACCACCGTAGGACCAGCCGACGAGGACGGGCTTGCGCAGGCCCGTCTGACGGATGATGGCGTCGATGTCACCGGCCCAACGCTTACTGTCCCGATACGCTTCCCGTACAGAGTAGGCTTATCCGAGTTGCCATGTCCACGCAGGTCGAATGTGACGAGGCGGAAGTCCTTCCGGCGAGCTCGCTTTTCACCTGTCGGCCCCACGAGAGGCTGGACTGAGCAAACCCGTGGATGAAGAGGATTTCTGGCCCCGATGGGTTGCCCCACTCCTGAACCGCCAGCATCACACCATCGGGTGATCTCACTGCATGCGGTTTGTAAGGCCGGTTCGGTGGCTGCTGGACGCTCGCACCCAGCTCTGCGCAGAGGGCGAAAATCGCGGTCAGCGTACGCATCACCAACCTCCTCGTTAGATGGAACCGGCGGCGCCGACGGCTAGGCTGCCAAAGGTAGCACGTATCAGGGCGTCGGTCGCGCTGCTAAAAGCGACTCTGGTCGTAGACCATTTGGGGGATCATTTTGGCGGGCAGTGTAGCAGCCCGATCGCGTGTTGTCGCTGCACGACCGTAGCGGTCGCCCTGCCAACGGAGCGGGCCAGTGTCGCCATCACCCGACGCGCCATCAAGCCGCGATAGACCTCCTGATGCCCGAGTCGTGGAGATCAGTAAGTAGACCTGATGTTTGGTCGCCGCAACCTCGGCGACGGAGTCGACTGTGGTCGCCCTGGCCCCGCATCAGCCGCCGAAGCGGATCACTCGGCCGCGCTCCGCGCTGGCAAGAGCTTCCAGAATTCTTGGGTACAACCGGTCGCAGGTCGTCGATGCTGATGCTTTAGCAACCAGGACGACTACCGCAATGTCGAAATTGAGACGTCCTGCTGATAGGAGAGACTGATCCACCGCGACGAACACATCGAATTCGTGACGCACTTCGAGACGCGGGCGTGGCCGAGTCCGACCGCGATGCTGGAGTCTGAGAGGCTCGGGGCAAGCAAATCCGATAGTCGGGTTTTGCGTGATCGAGCGTCGTATAACAGTCGTTACCAGCCATTCTTCCGGCACCCGACTTTCGCTTGCCGATCTATGCCTCCTGGTGCTCTGGGACTTCTCTTGGCACGCGCTCCGGCGCTCTTGGCCCAGGATCTTCTTTAGGTCCGTCTGGTCGGGGCCATGGCTTCGACGGTTTCAGAGCGTCGGGCCACTTTTTGGGAATCTCTCGCTTGCTCATTTCGCCTCCGATCTCACGGTGTCCAAAAGGACGCTTGCGGAAGCTCTTTTAGCACTTCGCGCTCGCACCGGTCCATCAGGCGCCGCTTGGGACGAGGGTCCTCATCAGACGCGAGGGTCCTCACGCGCTGTCCGGCCTGTTCCAGTTCCTTCTCAACGGCGGGCGTGAGGTCCTGCTGCGCTTGAATCTCGCGCACCGCGTGCTCATATGACAACACAAGGTCGCTGTAGCCCGTCCAGAGCTTCGTGTACGTCTTCACACGGTCAGAGATTCGTAGGAAGGGACGCACTGCGGAAATGATCCCGGTGATGCCGACGAACCAAAACCAGGTCGCATTCCCGGCCGGCACGAGCTGATCCATCCGGCTACGGCCGCGGAACCACCGAGGGCCGCGATCACGTCAGCGGCGACGTTGATTCGTTGATATGTCTGAAGTCGACAGCCGTAGTAATTCCGACTGAGCGCCGCGGAGCGATAGTCGTCGTAGACCGCCCACACACGCGCAAGCAGCTGCGATTGATCCATTCTGGGCGTCGGATTATAGCCGCATCGGCACGACGCTGGGCGCCCGTGCTTGGTCTTCTCGGACAAGCACCGCCAACGAAGTCCGCCCGCGTGTTGTGTCGCTTGGTCACCTTTCCGGTGTATGAAATTGCGGGGCGGGTCACATACGGGGGTATGTGCTCGAAGCGAGGGTACACTTCGACCGCCATTGGCAGGGGATTGCGGCGCAGAGGAACCGCCGGAATGTACCATAAAAAAGGTGTCGTACAAGGTGTGGCGTCCCTAATCTGAACCGACGGGCTGTACCAGGTCCGAGCCGTCGACTGGTTCGCTGCCTGATGAGGCTCGGAGGCTTCAAATGGTTCGGCGCAACTCGGGCGATCAGCGTCGCCGCCAGTAGAAATCCTTTGCACTTAGTCGACACACTTCTTTGGCAGCCACAGGAACGCAGAGTTGCCACTGCTCGACGGGCCTTTTCGCGCGCGGCCAAGCGACGCCATCAATCGGTGGCAGAATCGGTCTGACCTTCACGAGGCGCTCCCCCCACCATGCGCCAGGAATTGGAAAGTTCTGTCGCCGAGCTATTCGGTACAGATCGTCGGCATTGGGCGTCAACGTCGATCCAGCGAATACGAACTGACCAACTGACGGCTGTTCCAGAAGAACGAGGACTCGCGCACCCTGTAGCAGTTGCCCCGACGGGTAGCCGAGCGCCGACTCCATTTCGATCAAGTTCAGCCCATCGATGTTGCGTTCGATTGTGAAGTACCCTCGGACCTTTTCACCGGCTGGAGACTCGTTGTCGTGAGCGTCGGCCATCATTGGCGTAATGTACCACGCTGGCACCGGCTCCGCAGAGTTGCCGAGGCCAACAACGATATCGGAGCGCTGCTCGCGCAGAGCGGCAATCTCGACGAGGCCATCGGCCGGTTTCGTGCGGCGCTGGCGTCGACTCCGGAATATCCCGACGCGTGGAACAATCTTGGCTCTGCCCTCCTGCTGCACCGGCCGAGATGCGGCAGTTCGCGCGCTCTACGAAAAGGCGTTGGCACTTCAGCCGGATTTTCCCGAAGTGCTGAACAATCTGGGCCTGCTCTACGGTCGGGCGGGGGATATGGAACGAGCGGAGCGCTATTTCCGTGATGCGCTCGGCCGTCTGCTCCGGCAATGGAAGGGGCCCGCAGCGGATGCCACGTCCCCCGGGATCAGGGCTTCGTCATGGTGAAATCCAGCGGGATCTCTGCCGTCTGATCGTCGTGGATGATCCGCAGCACGGCTCGCGTCGCGGTGATGGGAACATCAAAGCGGTAATCGAACTCACCGGCGCTCGAGGTCTCGACCTGTGCGATCGGCGCGTCGGTGGGGGCGTGGAGCACCCCGTCGATGACCAGACGGAGGTTGGAGTGATACGTCCGGTAGAACGACCGTGTGCCATTGTTCGAAAAGCGGATGTGCAGCGATAGCGAGCGTGTATCGGCATTCAACCGCGCCAGCTTGCCGGAAAGAATCGTCAGCGTCACATTCTCGCGGGCCAGCGTGGCCGTCGCGTGAGCGGGTACGATCAAGACCTCCGACGATTCAGCGCGGTCGCGTCCTTCCAGGACGGACGATTCCGGGGTGGACCCCGATTCTGCTCGCTGCGCACGAGAGCCGATCGACCACATCAGCGCGCCGGCGGCCGCCACGCCGCAGACGAGAGCCACTATCGTGGGCAGAAGCGGCATCGGCCACTTGCGCCAAACGGTCGAGCGTGGCGCCACCTGACCTGCCGCTTCAACGGTGGAACCGCGAGGCGAGCTCCCGCCCGACATCACGTGGGCGATCCCTTGTTTCAACAGCGCGAATGCGGGGTCAGACGCAGACCCCGTCCACGTCGCAAGGTTGGCCGTCTGCAGCTGCCGGAAACCCAGTGGTGGCTCGGAGTCGTCGATCAGCACTGACACCAGCACGTTGCGGCCGAGCGCAAGCGTTGCCTCGTCGTGGACCCAGTTCGAATGGCGCGCCGCGGCAGACCACAGCACCACGACGCATCGGGCCGCTGAGAGCTGGGCCTCGATGACCTGCCGGTAGTTGGTGCCAGGAAGGATGGCGCGGTCCCACCAGACACTCCAGCCCGAATGCTCCAAAGCGTCGGCCACTGATTCCGCCTGCCGGCGGTCGTCGCGCGCGTAACTCAGAACGATATCCGCCATCGCGTTGGCGCATCGTACGTCGATCGTCCCGAACGCACAACGCTTCCGTCCCGAGTCGCTCTACGGCTCGAAGGGGTGATCACGAGTACCAGTTGCGCCGCCTGAGCCAAAGCGGTTCATGCACCGAACAGGCTCAAGTCTGAAGGCGGTATAATCCGGTCGGTCCGCGGGGCAGCGGCGATCGGCGGTAGTCATGACTGCGATGAAGATCGGAAAGCCCGTGACAGTCCCTCCCGTGTACCGGCCTTCGTCGCCGCCGCTGCGAGCGACCGGGTCGTTACCGGTCTCCCGAACCCGCGTGCCTCCGGTCTATGCGCCGAATGTCGTGCGTGGGCCGGTCGTTCAGGCGTACAGAGAGGTGACGGCGACCAATCCCGTCGGCACGCTTCCGGTCGGTGCGCGCGTGTCCGAACATCACAAACTGGTGCTGATGGCGCAGGGATCGCAGAACTTGTACGCGACGCCGAGCCGAATCAAGGCAGGAAACGACAAGCTGAAGCAGTCGGGTGAACATGGTTCGTTCGTGCGGCTCACCGCCGGAACGACCACGATTCAGGTCCCGGATCCCGGGCGCGCAGGACAACAGAAGACCCTTCACGAGGTCATTCCAGAATGGGTCCAGAAGCCGGGCGTCCTCGCGTTCGACAAGGCCGCGACTGCGAACCAGCCGGGCGGGACTGCGCCGACCGGTTACGGCTCGTCAGCGCTAGCGCTCACGTCGGGACCAGGCGTAGCCATCGCGATGAACGCGGAGTGCGGCGCGGCCGCGTGTTCCGTCATGGGTACGTCGAGCAACCTCAAGCATGTTTACAAGGGCGGCTGGGGCAAACAGAAAGGGCATTCGTTTCACCACGCGAATTCCGAGATCGAGGGCGAGCGCGCGATGAGCAAGGCGCTCTGGCAATTCATGCAGCGCAGCAGCAATTCCCGCTATCTCGTCGCCGGCGTACACTATACGACGGGCATGTTTGGACGGCGTATCCTCATCAAGCCGACCGACGCCAATCCCACAGCCGCCACTCACCACCGGACGTTGTACCGACCAACTGCTCGGCAATGGCAAAGCGACGTTCCGGCGGGAGACAGGCATCAACCAATACACCAACCCCGCGATCGGCGAGAGTTACAACATCAGGCCCGATGGGAAGCGGCAGGGCTGGCAGAAGCATGGGGGCACCCAGGGTACCTGGCAGCATCACTACGCCACCGTCGTGATGAAGGACGGATCCGACAACGTCACGCTGGAAAACTTCAATGTGATCGGCCAGCCGATCAATCGCGACTGGATCTTCAACATGTACGGGACGGCGGCGAAGGATCAGACGTTTCATCATTACGAGAAAACCGTCGCCAGGCAGTTCGGCACGTCTGCGACGACAATGGTGGCCAGGCCGGTCTAATCGGGAATCGCTGTTGGACTGCCATCCCTCGTCACCGCGAACCACGATGCAGTTCAGGCCGCCGCCCGCGAGGTGGTCCTTGATCAGCGTGGACAGGCCACTAGGTTCGTCCTGCGGTATTACCAGTCGGCCGGCGGTTCGGATCCGAAGTGGATCGTGCGACGGAGGGCATTCTCCGCGTGCCACTCTGCGACAGCACCAGCGGTTGCGGCCGCCGCCAAAGCCGTAACCGCAACAAACAGGCCGATCCCTGGGAGCAGTGGCGTCATCGCGTTGAGGAGCGACGCGACGATCGCGGCGACCGCGAGCCGCCGCCATAACCGGCGTCGAAAGGCGCGGGTATGTTCGACGTTGAAATACGCGGCCAGCACCGAAGCGGCACGCTGCGCATCTCGGTCGTCTGGGCCACACGCTGTCAATTCGACCATTACCTGGTTGCTCGCATCACAATTCGACGGGATCGATGCTATCGAGTCGCCGTGAAGTCGTGTGTCGCCAAGGTGTCCTCGAGCATGTGAAGCGAATTGTCGCACTCGGCAGTTACCGTGCGCTTCCGGCCCAAGGACAATGCCAGCGATCGGACATTGCTGTTGCGGCGAGACAGTGTCACGAGCTCGGCATTGATCGCCTGGAACCGGTCGATGGCGGTTGAGGCCGCCGAGAGCTGCGGCGCAGCGGTGGCTGGGAGCAGACCTTTCAACGTGTCGACCGCTTTCCTGGCGTTCCCTTCCGCAGTGGCCATCTCCATCTCCATCTGCGACATCGCGCCATCGTCGGATTCAGCGATGTGCCGCGCCTGGATCACCTGGACCTCGAGCAGCGCCGCTGTCGCTTTCGCGACCAGCGCCTCGGCGCAGCAAGTGGTCGTCGCCGCGGTCGATCGCGCGGCGGCCTCGAGCGATTGGCGGAACGCGTTCGCGGCCTCGCGCGCGGGGCCGAAGGAAAGACGCTGCGCCTTGACGTTCGTGTTTTCGACGGCGAGCGGGAGGATTTCGGCGTCCAGCGCCCGGTAGCGGCTGAAACACGCCTTGAACGCATCGAGATGTTGGATGTCGTCCGAGTAGGCGAGTGTCTGCAGCAGCCGCTCCAGCGCCTCAATGTCTCGCTCGACCACCTGCGCTGCCTGCTCAGCCTCGCGCGCCGCCGCACTCGAAGCCTCGTCGGTCACTTCCATCACTGCGCGGTTCGAGGCATCGGCGCCCTTGCCGAACTGAACCCGGAGGTTCGATGCCAGCTTTCGCGCTTCCACCTGTTGCGTGAGGACAAGCCTCGATCCATTGCCGCATCCTGCCGCGGCGATGGCGACGACGGCAGCGAGGCAAAGCCCGCGCGCCGGCCGCGTCGTCGATTGGCTGCGCAGGCACTGAATGAACGCCACGATCAGAACATAGCATCTCCCTCTGAGATCGGTGATGAGCGATCGGTGTTCTCAGGAACTTTTTAGGCGTTCTTCAGGCCATCTTCAGGATCCATTTTCTATCGTGGACGTGTGCACATAGGTCAGAGAGGGCGCGGCGCCCACGCAGGAGCATGAGGGATAGCCGCATGCCTCCCACGGCCGATAGCCGAATGCTCGCCTTGGGCTGCGTCGGCATCGTCATCATCACCGCCCTGCTGCGGCGTTGGCCCCAGGTCTCGAATGCGACCACCGTCGCGCTCGGATTCCTCGTCGTTGTCCTGCTTGTCGCCACGACCGCGCGCCTGTGGGTCGCGGTGACGACGTCGATTGTCGCCATGCTCGCGTTCAACTTTTTCTTCCTGCCGCCGATCGGCGCCCTGGTGATCACCGATCCGCAGAACTGGGTGGCGCTGTTCGCGTTCCTCGCCGTCAGCCTGGTCGCCAGCAACCTGTCTGCCGTGGCGCGCGACCGCACGGAGGAGGCCGTGACGCGGCGAGACGAACTGGCCAGGCTCCTCGATTTGAGCCGTGACGTCCTGTTGATTACGGAGAGTGCGATCGCGCATTCATCGCTCGCGGGTTTTATTGCCCGACGGTTCGATCTCGACTATGTGGCCATTTGTCTGCCGAAAGGCACCGAATGGACGGTGTTTGAATCAGGTCCCGGCAGAGCCGCGCTCGATCCGATGGGCCTTTCGGCCGCGTTCCGCGCCGCCGACCTCCACGATGGATCCGGTTCGGACAGGCGATCGCCAATGGGTGAAGGAGCGCCGATGCTCACCGCGGACGAGTTGCGCGTGGTTCCGCTGAGATTCGGGACCAAGCCGATTGGCCTGCTCGCCGCCACCGGCCGACCGGTCGAACCGGGCACACTCGACGCGCTCGCGGGGCTTGCGGCGTTAGCGCTCGAGCGCGTGCAATTCCTTGATGAACGCAAGGGCGCCGAGCTCGCGCGCCAGGGCGAAGAGCTGAAGTCGGCGCTGCTCGCGTCGCTGAGCCACGACCTGCGCACGCCGCTGACTGCCATTCGCGTTGCCGCCGACAACTTGCGGTCAACCTGGCCTGACGAACGGGAACGTCGCGAGCAGAGCGAGCTGATTGTTGCCGAGGTCGACCGGTTGACCCGGCTGTTTCAGAACATTCTCGAGATGGCACGCATCGACGCGGGCGCGGTGGCCAACGATGCCAGGTGGGTGGCACCGTCCGAGATCGTCGATGCTGCACGCAACCGCGTCGACCATGCGTTGCGCGGGCGCACAATCGAGCTGTCGGTCGACTCCGAGCGGCTGGTCCGGCTCGACCCGCGTCTGCCCGCTGCGGCCCTGTCGCACCTGCTCGAGAACGCGGCTCAGTACTCGGCTCCGCCATCGAGCATCCACGTCCAAGGCAGCGTGTCGGATGCTGGTTTGACCATCACCGTGCGGGATCATGGTCACGGCATTGCGCCGTGCGATCTGCCGCATGTGTTTGAGCGGTTTTACCGTGGCGCAGACGCCAGGTTGGGGCGATCTGGTACCGGGATGGGTCTCGCGATTGCACGCGGCGTGCTGGCGATCAACGGAGGATCCATCTCGGCCGAGAACTGCCCAGACGGCGGAGCTCGATTCACGATTGTCGTGCCGGCGGAGGTGAAATGAATCGGTCGCCGCGGATTCTGCTCGTCGACGATGAGGTCGCGATCCAGCGTGCCGTTGCACCCTTGTTGCGATCTCGAGGCTACGAGGTCGAGGTGGCGGGCACCGGCAAGGACGCGGTGACTGCAGTTGTCGGTCGTCGCCCGGACCTGATCGTGCTCGACCTCGGCCTGCCCGACCTGGAGGGGACCGAAGTATGCCGCCAAATCCGAAAGGAGTCGAAGGCGCCGATCGTGATCCTCTCGGCCCGCGGCAGCGAGCAGGACAAAGTGGCAGCGCTCGATATCGGTGCGGATGATTACGTGACCAAACCGTTCGGGTCCGAGGAGTTGCTGGCCCGGATTCGCGTCGCGCTGCGGCGGCTGGAGGACGGCGAGGGACCTGAGCTCGAACGCATCGCAGTGGCCGACCTGATCATCGAATACAACCGGCGGCGCGTGCTGCGAGGCGACGACGAGATCCGGCTCACGCCGAAGGAGTTCGAGCTGCTGGCGCTGCTCGCGCACAACGCCGATCGGGTGTTGACGCATCGGACGATCCTGAAGGCGATCTGGGGCGCTAATGCAGTCGACCAGCCTGAGCATCTCTGGGTGCTGATGGCGCAGCTTCGCAAGAAGATCGAGCCGGACCCGGGCAATCCCCGATATCTCATCAGCGAGCCGTTCGTGGGCTATCGCCTGGTCAGCACGCCCGATCGATCGTAGATCCGGCGACGCTCCAGGAGCAGATGTCGGCCATCAAAAGCGGCGCAAGGCCTCGGGCCCGTCGTCCTGCACCTCTATGGTCACTTGAAGGGCGCCAGGATCGAAGGCGGTGCGGACGTCAATCTCTCCGCTCGTCGACGACTGGTGAGCGTGATCAAGCGCTCGATCGATCTTTGGCCGACGCTGGTCGCGGTTGCGCTGGGAGGATCGAAATCGCGTGGTCTCAGCGGACTGATGTCCGGGCCGCGCGGTCGCCCGGTCACATCCCTCGGTTAAGGGAGTTTTTAGGCGCTTTTGGGCCCGGTTTTAGGTCGGGCTTTCTATGCTGGTTACATGGACAGCAGCACGGGCCTGAGTGTGGGCCCACGATCCGAAAAGAGGGATGTCGTCGCGATGAAACGCAGCTTCGTCACCTTGAGCCTGGTGATTGCCGCCTCGTCGGCTCAGGCCGTCGCGCAGGAGATCTCGGGCCCGACAGCCGACCCCGGCACACAGTCGTCGGACGTACGAGCGCAGCCTCCGGCGAAAAAACCGGAACCATTCGCCTTCGCCGACTTCACCTGGCTCAGCGGCAACCCGCGCACCAAGGACGCGCCGCTCCACACCGAGGCGTTCACCGGCGAGTTTCGCGCTGACACCAACTTCACGTATTCATTCAACCGCCCGCAGGACAACACCATTGGCGGATCGAGCGAAGTGTTCAGATCCGGCGAGATTCAGGTGACGCAACTGGGCATCGGCGGCGACTTTCACTACGAGAACGTACGTGGCCGGCTGATGACGCAGTTCGGGCTGTACTCCCAGACCACGCCGCGCAACGATGCCAGCACGGCGCGCGGCCAATGGAACCTCGACAACGCCTATCGCTACATCTCTGAAGCCTACGGCGGTTACCACTGGGACAAGTTGAACGGCGTCAACGTCGATGCCGGCATCTTCATGTCATACATCGGCCTGTGGAGCTATTACCAATTCGACAACTGGTCGTACCAACCGTCGTACGTGTCCTCGAACACACCCTGGTTCTTCAACGGTCTACGCATCCAGATTTTCCCGAGCGATAAGCTGAAGATCGAGCCGTGGATCATCAACGGCTGGCAGTCCTACGGCAAGTTCAATCATGCGCCTGGGCTCGGCGGACAGATCGCGTGGCGGCCCAATGGCTCGGTGTCGGTGATCCTGAATAACTACTGGGGCACCGACACGCCCGGCAACCCCGACCGCAAGCGCGTACACACCGACGACAGCATCCAGGTCAAATATCTTGACCAGCCGGGCAGTCTGCTGTCGAAGGCTGCCTTCACGTTCACCTTCGACGCCGGTTGCGAGTCCGGCGGCGGCGTCAGCTGTTCGGGCGGCGACGCGGCCAGCCCGTCGCAGTTCTTCCTCGGTTTCATGGCGTACAACCGGCTCTGGTTCAAGAGAGACCTGTTCGGCCTGACACTCGGCGGTGGCGCAATCAAGAATCCGGGCCGCTATCTGGTGCTGATTCCGCCGATCAACGGCGCGACCGCGTTTACGGGAACGCCGTACTTCACCGCCAGTCCGGGCGATCCGTACACGGCATGGGATGCATCGGTGACGCTCGACTACATGCCGAGCCAGTTCGTGACCTTCAGGCTCGAGGGAAACCACCGGTCCGCCAACGTGCCGTACTTTTCCGGCGAAGGAGGCGTGACTCCTCCGGGCGGGAACGTGGCTCCGTTGGGTTCCCTGGTGCCGGACTGGACACCGGACCTGCGCAAAGCGGAGAACCGGGTCACCGCGGCGCTGCTCGTCAAGTTCTGATCGCAGGCTGACCGATGCGCCGCGCAAGGCCCGTGCGCAGGAAACGGGCCACCTGGTACGGCTGGAATGGTGGGGCAACAAGACGGGAACCTGGTGACGGAGGCGGCGATGCTCGATGTTCTGTTTGTCGTTCTCACGATTGTCTTCTTCGCGCTCGGCGCGGCATACGTCGTCGCCTGCGATCGACTGCAGTGACGGTTGCTGGTAGCTAGTTGCTGGTAGCTAGCAGCCTGACGGCCCGTCGTCCTAGCAACTAGCAACCAGCGACGAGGATTTCATGACACTCGACTATGGAATTGGCCTTCTCGTCACGGCCTTTCTACTCGTGTACCTGACATACGCGCTGCTCAGGCCAGAGAGATTCTGATGACACTCAACGGCTGGTTGCAGATTCTGTTGTTTCTTGCTGTCATCCTCGCGGTGACGGCGCCGCTGGGCCGGTTCATGACGCGGGTGTTCAACCGCGAGCGCACGTGGCTGGATCCGATCCTTCGCCCAGTCGAGCGATTGATCTATCGGCTGACCGGCGTCGACGAGGCGCGCGAGATGCGGTGGACCGAGTACGCCATGGCGATGCTGCTGTTCAGCGTCGTGTCGATGCTGGTGCTGTACGTGCTGCAGCGCGTGCAGCAGTGGCTGCCGTGGAACCCGCAGGGGCTCGCAGCCGTCGCTCCCGATCTCGCGTTTAACACCGCTGCCTCCTTCACCACGAACACGAACTGGCAGTCGTACAGCGGCGAGTCGTCGATGAGCTATCTGACGCAGATGGCCGGGCTCGCGTACCACAACTTCGTGTCCGCCGCCACCGGCATCGCGCTCGCGATCGCCTTCATTCGCGGTATCGCGCAGAAGGAAAAAGATTCGCTCGGCAACTTCTGGGTCGACCTCGTGCGCGGAACCCTGTGGCTGCTGCTGCCGTTCTGCCTCGTCGGTTCGCTCGTGCTCGTGTCACAGGGGGTGGTGCAGAACCTGCGGCCGTACGACAAGGTCGCAGTGCTGGATCCACAGACCGTCACGGCTCCCGGCGCGGACGGCAGCGCGCAGACACAGGTCGTGGCGGAGCAGATCATCGCCCAGGGACCGGTGGCGTCGCAGGAGATCATCAAGCAGTTCGGCACCAACGGCGGCGGCTTCTTCAATGCCAACAGCTCGCATCCGTTCGAGAACCCGACGCCGTTCACGAACTTCCTGGAGATGGTCTGCATTTTTGCCATTTCAGCCGGCCTGACCTACACGCTTGGCGACATGACCGGCTCGCGCAGGCACGGCTGGGCGGTCTGGGGGGCGATGGCATTTCTCTTTCTCGCCGGGGTGACCACCGCCTACTGGGCTGAAGCGAGCGGCAATCCGATGCTGACGGCCGCCGGGGCCGACCAGTCGGTGACGGCGCTGTCGCCGGGCGGGAACATGGAAGGGAAAGAGTGCCGGTTCGGCATCGCGAATTCCGCGCTGTTCGCGACCGTCACCACCGCCGCCAGCTGCGGCGCGATCAACGGTTGGCACGACTCGTTCACGCCGCTTGGCGGCATGGTGCCGCTCGTCAACATCATGCTCGGTGAAGTGATCTTCGGCGGTGTCGGCGCCGGCATGTACGGCGTTCTCGTCTACGTCATCCTGTCGGTGTTCATTGCCGGCCTGATGGTGGGACGGACGCCAGAATATCTCGGCAAGAAGGTGCAGGCGTACGACGTGCAGATGGCGATGCTCGTCATCCTGGTCTTCCCGCTGACGATTCTGGTCTTCACCGCGGTCTCGGTCGTGTCTTCCAGTTTCGGCACCTCCAGCATCTTGAATCCGGGCCCGCACGGCCTCTCGGAAATTCTCTACGCGTTTACGTCAGGCACCGGCAACAACGGCTCGGCGTTTGGCGGCCTGACCGCCAACACGAAGTGGTACAACGTCGTCGCTGGCGATCGCGATGCTGGTCGGCCGCTTTCTGATGATCATCCCGATGCTCGCGATTGCCGGCAGCCTGGGCCGGAAGAAGCGGGTACCGCCGTCATCCGGCACGTTCCCGGTGACCACCCCCCTGTTCGCAGCGCTGCTCGCCAGCGTGATCGTGATCGTCGGTGCGCTGACCTTTTTCCCGGCCCTCAGCCTCGGCCCCATCGTCGAGCACCTGCTGATGGCGAAAGGCCAGGTATTCTGATGGCCGCTCAAGCGCATACACAATCACGATCGATCTGGGATCCGGCGATCGTCAGGGCCGCCAGCGTCGATGCGATTCGCAAGCTCCATCCGCGCACGATGGCGAAGAATCCGGTGATGTTCGTCGTCGAGGTCGGCAGCGTGCTGACGACGGCGCGGCTGCTGGCCGACATGGCAACCGGCCGTCCCGGGGTCGGATTCGAGCTCCAGATCACGTTCTGGCTCTGGCTCACCGTGCTGTTCGCAAACTTTGCCGAGGCGATGGCTGAAGGCCGTGGCAAAGCGCAGGCCGCCACGCTGCGCAGCGCACGGACCGAGACCGTCGCGACGCGGCTGACGTCGTCCGGAAAGCTGACCGAGACGGTGCCGGCGACCAGCCTGCGAAAGGACGACGTGGTGATCGTCAAGGCCGGCGAGTTCATTCCCTCCGATGGCGAGATCATCGAAGGGGTCGCCTCGGTGGACGAGTCGGCGATCACCGGCGAATCGGCGCCGGTGATTCGCGAGTCCGGCGGCGATCGCACGGCGGTCACTGGCGGCACGCGCGTGCTGTCGGATTGGATCAAGATCCGCATCACCGCCGATCCCGGCCATACCTTCATCGACCGGATGATCGCGCTGGTCGAAGGGGCCGAGCGCCAGAAGACGCCGAACGAGATTGCGCTGAACATCCTGCTGGCCGGGCTGACGATTATCTTTCTGCTCGCGGTCGTGACGCTGCAGCCCTTCGCGATCTATTCCGGCGCGCCGCAGTCCGTGTTCGTGCTCGTCTCGCTCCTCGTCTGCCTGATCCCGACCACGATTGGCGGCCTGTTGTCGGCGATCGGCATTGCCGGGATGGATCGGCTGGTGCAGCGCAATGTGCTGGCGATGTCGGGCCGCGCCGTCGAAGCGGCCGGCGACGTCCACACGCTGCTGCTCGACAAGACCGGCACGATCACGCTGGGCAACCGGCAGGCGAGCGAGTTCATCGCCCTGCCGAACGTCACCGAGCAGGAGATGGCCGATGCGGCGCAGCTCTCCTCGCTGGCCGACGAAACGCCCGAGGGCCGGTCGATTGTCGTGCTGGCGAAAGAGCGCTACGGGCTGCGCGGCCGCGAGCTGGCGGAGCACGGCGCGGTCTTCGTCCCATTCACCGCGCAGACCCGCATGTCGGGCATCGACTTGAACGGGCGGCAGGTGCGCAAGGGAGCCGCGGACGCGATTCAGCGCTACGTCACCGACAGCGGCGGCCACATCGACCCGGAGCTCAAGGCGATTGTCGACCGCATCTCGCGCGCCGGCGGCACGCCGCTGGTCGTCGCCGAACGGGCTCGTGCGCTCGGCGTCGTACACCTGAAGGACATCGTCAAGGGCGGCATCCGCGAACGGTTCACGCAGCTGCGGGCGATGGGGATCAGAACGGTGATGATCACCGGCGACAACCCGCTGACCGCGGCGTCGATCGCGAACGAGGCCGGCGTCGACGACTTCCTGGCGGAGGCGACGCCCGAGGACAAGATGGCGCTGATCAAGCGCGAACAGCGTGAGGGAAAGCTCGTCGCCATGACCGGCGACGGCACCAACGATGCGCCGGCGCTCGCGCAGGCCGACGTCGGCGTGGCGATGAACACCGGCACGCAGGCCGCCAAAGAGGCTGGAAACATGATTGATCTCGATTCGAGCCCGACCAAGCTGCTCGACATCGTCGAGATCGGCAAGCAGCTGCTGATGACGCGCGGCGCACTGACGACATTTTCAATCGCGAACGATGTCGCAAAGTACTTCGCCATCATTCCGGCGATGTTCATGGCCGCCTTTCCGGTGCTGGCGGCGGTGAACATCATGGGGCTGAAGACGCCGGAGTCGGCAATCTTGTCAGCGGTGATCTTCAACGCGTTGATCATCGTCGCGCTCGTACCGCTGGCTCTGCGCGGCATCCAGTACCGTGCGCTGAGCGCCGAAGCGCTGTTGCGGCGGAACCTGCTGATCTACGGCCTCGGCGGCATCATCGCGCCGTTCATCGGCATCAAGATTATTGATCTCGTCATGACGACGGTGGGGCTGGCATGAACATCACTCGCAACCTGGTCGTGGCGGCGCTCATGACGCTGGTGACGACGATGCTGCTCGGCGTCCTGTATCCGCTCGCGATGACGGGGGTCGCGCAGGTCGTGTTTCCCGATCGCGCGAACGGGCAGCTGATCGAGCGGGACGGCAGGGTCATCGGATCGCGGATCATCGGGCAGGCGTTCTCGTCGCCGGGGTATTTCCGCGGCCGCCCGTCCGCCGCGGGCAGCGGCTACGACGCGGCCAATTCGGCAGGCACCAATCTGGGGCCGACCAATAAAAAGCTGGTGGATGGCGTGACCGGTCGGATCGCGGCGGCGCAGAAGGAGAATCCGTCGGCTGCCGTGCCGATCGATCTGGTGACGACGTCGGCCTCCGGACTCGATCCTCACATCTCGCCCGCCGCGGCACGGTTTCAGGCTCCACGTGTCGCGCGGGAGCGCGGCAGGTCCGAAGAAGAGGTCCGCCGCCTCGTCGACGCGCAGATTGAAGGGCGGCAGTTCGGCATCCTGGGTGAACCGGTGGTGAACGTGCTCGAGCTGAATCTGGCGCTGGATGCACAATGGCCGATGAAGAAGTAGCCGCCGGTGCATGACCGACACCCCACGCGTCGACGCTGAGGCGCTCCTCGCCCGCGCTCACGAAGAGGGGCGCACCCGGCTGCGTGTGTACATCGGCGCCGCCCCGGGCGTTGGCAAGAGCTACCAGATGCTCGAGGACGCCCACGAGCTCAAGCGGCAGGGCCTCGACGTCGTGATCGGCTTCGTCGAGGCGCACGGCCGGGCCGACACGCTCGCGAAGATCGGCGATCTCGAGCAGGTACCGCTCCGGCAGATCGAGTACCGCAGCGTGACGCTTCGCGAAATGGACCTGGATGCAATCCTCGCCAGGCGGCCGCAGATTGCCGTCATCGACGAGCTCGCGCACACCAACGCGCCGGGCTCCACCCATCAGAAACGATACGAAGACGTCCTGGCGGTGCTCGATGCCGGCATCAACGTCATCACCGCGGTCAACATCCAGCACATCGAATCGCTGAACGATGCGATCGCGTCGACCACCGGCGTCCGGGTGCGCGAGACGGTGCCGGACTGGGTGCTGAAGCGCGCCGATGAAGTGGTGAACGTCGACGTCTCGGTCGAGACGCTGCGCGACCGGCTCCGGCAGGGAAAAATCTACGACGCCGCCAAAGTGGAGCAGGCGCTCACCAACTTCTTCAAGAAGGGCAACCTGACCGCCCTGCGCGAACTGGCGCTTCGCCAGCTGGCCTCGGACCAGGCAGGTAAAGCACAACAGTACCGAGAGCGCGAAGGGCTCGAGCACGCAGTCATCCCGGAAAAGATCATGGTGGCGATGGCGTCGCGCGGCAGCGCGAAGAACCTGCTGCGCGTCGGTTCCCGCATCGCCGGCCGGCTGGCCACCGACTGGTTCGCCGTCTACGTCGAGACGCCACGGGAAGAGCCGGGCCGCATCAAGCCCGAAGATCATGTGGCGCTTCAGGACAACATCGGGTTTGCCCGGAAGCTGGGGGCCAAGGTCGTCAAGTTGAAGGGTTCGCGCGTCGCCGACGCGTTAGTCGAGTTCGCGAAGCGCGAGGGGATCACGCACGTCATCTTCGGCCAGTCGGCGCGATCGCGCTGGGATCTGGTGATGCACGGATCGATCGTCGATCGGTTCCTGCGGGACGTCCGTGATGCGACGGTGCAGATCGTGCCGGTGCGCGGCGACCAGACACCGGACGAGGAGGCGCCAGGTGGGTAGCGCCGAATGAAGCTGCGGACCAAGCTGCTGCTCGGATACGCCGGCTTCGTACTGGCGCTCGGTGTCCTCGGGGCGTGGAGCGCCCGAACGCTCAGCGAGATGAGCGCGGTGTCGGGCCGCATCATCGCCGAGAACTACGACTCGGTGGTCGCGGCCCAGGACATGAAAGAGAGCTTGGAGCGGCAGGATTCGGCGGCGCTGTTCGATCTGCTCGGCCAGCGCGACCGCGCCCGGCGCCAGGTCGCCGAGCACCGCACGCGCTTCGACGCGGCGCTCGACCAGGCCGCTCGCAACGTCACCGAGACGGGCGAGTCCGGCATCATCGACGCCATCCGCTCGGGCCGTGCGGAATACTACCGTCGTTTCGACGAATTCCTGAACGCCACTGGCGATCGGAACGCAACCTATTTCCGGTCCCTTGAACTGCAGTTCGACGCCGTTCGCGCGGACAGCGATCGACTCCTTCGTATCAATCAGGAAGCGATGCGTCGAAAGGCCGACGAGGCCTCGAGCATTGCGCGCCGCTGGTTTTTCGTCACGCTGGCGCTCGCCCTCATCCTGATGGCGGCTGGCGTCGCCATCGAGCTCAGCCTCTCCAGGGCGATCGTCGGGCCAGTCGCACAGCTGACCGAGGCGACCACGCGAGTGGCGTCGGGGGAGCTCGATACCGCCGTGCCCGTCCAGTCTGGCGACGAGATCGGCACGCTCGCCGTCGGCTTCAATCGCATGGCCGAGCGGATCCGCGAGCTGCGCCGGTCGGATCTCGGCAAGCTGCTGGTCGCGCAGCAGACCACCGAGGCGGCGATCGATTCGTTGTACGACCCGGTGATCATCGCCGACGGCTCGGGCCTGGTGACACGGATCAATCCCGCGGCGGAGCGGATGTTCGGCGCACGGGCCGACACGATCGGCAAGCCCATCGACGCGGTCGCGAGCGATCCGCGCATCTCGCAATCGGTCGCCGACGTGCTCCGGGCGCAGGCGCCCTCGGCCTCCGAGGATGCGGCAGCGGTACTGCCCTGGGCGGTCGACGGCGCGCGGCGGGCGTTTCGGATCCGGTCGACGCCGATGAAGGACGCCGAGGGCCGGCTGGTCGGCGTTGTCACGCTTCTCGAGGACATCACGCATCTCAGCGAAGTCAGCCGCTTGAAGTCCGAGTTCATCGCCGCCGCGTCGCACGAGCTCCGGACACCGCTGACCAGCGTGCAGATGGGCATCCACCTGCTGCTCGAGGGCACGGCGGGTGCGCTCGACGAGAAGCAGCAGGAGATCCTCCAGGTGTGCCGCGAGGACACCGCGCGACTCGATCGCCTGATGCGGGAACTGCTGGATCTGTCGAAGATCGAGTCGGGTGCCGTCACGCCGCAGCTGGCTCCGGTGCGGCCGGCCACGCTCGTAACTGATGCCGTCAGGGCTTTACGACTGCCGGTGGAGGCTCACGGCGTCCGCCTGGAGGTCGATGCGCCGGCCGACCTGCCCCGGGTCGAGGTTGACCGCAGCCAAGTCGAGCGCGTCATCGGCAATCTGGTCACCAACGCGATGCGCGCCACGCCGGCGGGGGGCTCGATCGCCGTGACCGCCACGCGGCGGGGCGACGAGGTGGCGATTTCAGTCGCCGACAACGGCGCGGGGATTCCGCGCGACTACCTGCCGACCATCTTCGAGCCGTTCGTGCGGGTGCCCAACGCATCCGCGGGCGGCGTCGGCCTCGGGCTGACCATCTCGCGGCGGATTGTCGAGGGGCATGGCGGCCGGCTGACGGTGCAGTCCGAGCCGGGACGCGGTTCGACCTTCACGTTTACCGTGCCGGTGGCCAGCGGGAAGGAGGTCTGATGAGACTGCTGATCATCGACGATGAACCCCACGTCCGGCAGATGATGCGCCTGACCCGACCTGTCTCGCGAGGACCTCGAGACGGCCCATGCAGCGGGAAAGGAGCCAGCGGCTACTTCGACAGGTGGAACGGCACGCTGGTGACGACAATATTCGTCCGGAACAGCAGCGCACCTTTGATCAGCAGCGCACGTCTGGTTGTGCAGCAGGTGCTGCCACCAGCGCGCCGGTACGAACTCCGGCAGGATCACGGTCACATAGTCGTTGGCTTTCTCCGCCGCGGCCTGCTCGATGTACTCCAGCAGCGGTTCCATCAGCGAGCGAAATGGTGACGGCAGCACGATCAGGGCGACGCTTCCGCCCCACTCGTCCCAGTCTCTCCGCAACTGTTCGGTCTGCGCCGCGTTCACGTCGACGTAAATCGCCCGGACATCATCCGACAACGTTTCGGCATAGCGCAGCGCTTCGACCACCGCGCGTGCAAGCCGCCGATGGGGACGAGGACGGTGTTGTGAAGGCGGGTCTGCGGCGCGTAGCCCTTCAGCGTCAGCTGCGGCGCCGACGTGGTCGTAGTGGCGATGCGTCGCCTTGAAGACGGCGACGATGATGGGAATCAGCAGCAGGACGATCCACGCGCCTTCGAGCGTCTTGGTGACCGCGACGATGACCAGCACGATGCCGGTCACCACCGCGCCGAAGCCGTTGATGAACGCGCTGCGTCTTCCACCCGGGCTCATTCGTCTTCCGCCAGTGAATCACCATGCCGGCCTGCGACAAGGTGAAGGAGATGAACACGCCGATCATGTAGAGGGGCAGCAGCGCGTGCGTGTCGCCGCGGAACGCGACGATCAGCATCGCGGCGAAGGCGCGAAAGCACCAGGATGCCGTTCGAAAACGCCAGCCGGTCGCCCTGGTTCATGAACTGCCGCGGCAGGTAGCGATCGCGCGCCACGATCGAGGCGAGCCGGGGGAAATCGGCGTAGGCGGTGTTGGCCGCGAGCACGAGAATCAGCGTCGTCGCCGCCTGGAGCAGGTAGTAGAAAATGTTCGGCCCGCCGAAGATCGCCCGGCCGAGCTGCGACATGCCCGACTCGGCCGCGGTTCGGCATGACCTTGTAGGCGTGCGCCAGCAACGTGATACCGACGAACATCGCGACCGCCAGCACCGCCATCGCGACCAGCGTGGCGGCGGCGTTCTTCGCCTCCGGGGGCCGAAACGCCGGGACGCCGTTGGACACCGCTTCGACGCCGGTCATCGCCGTGCAGCCGTTGGCGAATGCGGTCAGCAGCAGCAATGTCGTCAGCTGCTGCTGGCCGGCATGCGGCGGCATGCGGCGAGCTCGACTGGCACGATGCCGCCGGTGAGATACCGATACAGCCCCGCTCCGAGCAGCAGCGCGATGCTGACCACGAAGAAAGTAGGTCGGCACGGCGAAGATGTTGCCCGACTCGCGGATGCCGCGCAGATTGCCGACCGTGAGCAGCGCCAGGAACGCGAGGCACATCTCGACGCGGTAGGCTCGAGCTGTGGAAATGCGGAGGTGATCGCGAGGACGCCGGCGGAGATGCTGACCGCGACCGTCAGCGTGTAGTCCACGAGCAGCGACGCCGCGGCGATCAGGCCGGCGGTCGGCCCGATGTTCTCTTTCGCCACGATGTAGGCGCCGCCGCCGGTCGGGTAGGCGTGAATCGTCTGCCGGTAGGAGAAGGCGACAATTGCCAGCAGCGCCGCGATGATCAGACTGATCGGCACGGCGTAGACAAACGCACCGACGCCGGCGACCACGAGCGTCGCGAGGATGAAATCGGTCGCGTACGCGACCGATGACAGCGCATCGGACGACAGCACGGCCAGGCCCGTGACGCGAGACAAGCGTTCGTGGTGCGCCAGATGCGACGGGATCGGCTTGCCGACGAGCAGGCGTTTGAGCGAGAACGCGGAGTCCTCAGACATCCGCGGCCCGTGCCGGGTTCTTCAAGGTGTGCTTCCGTGTGACGCCGACGGGGTTAGCTGACGGGCTAGGACTCGGACTGTCCCTTGGCAACCTTGCCAATACGCCCCGACTACTCGGGTCCCCCGTATCCCGCAACCGCGCGAGATTTTGGCCAGCGAGAACCTTACGCGTGACGTCGCGCGAATGTCAAATCGTCATCACGAACAGGACGCTCCCGAATCGAGGCCGAGGTGCGCCTGCCACATCCTGAACGATCGACCGTACCGAACATGTCGGTCTATTCCGGGACCAAGACTTGGGGACGTTGCGGGTTTTACGGGTGGTTACCTGATATCACGTAACCTCTCGTTTCCTGGGCAGCTCGTCGGCCGGGAAGCCCTGTTGTCCGAGATTCTGGATCCAGCGGAGAGCGAGGCCAGGGTTCTTCGCTTTCCGTGTGGATATGCGGCCGAGTCGTGTTAGGGTTCTGCGGTTTCGTTTTTCGAGAGAATCGGTCGGGGATTCGGGAACCTGTATTGGAGGCACTTCCATGAATCGTCGTCTCGTTCACGCGATCGGGTTGGCGGTCGTCCTGTTTCTTGCGCCCTCGATTGCTTCCGCGCAGAGCGCCATCACCGGCCTGGTGCGCGACACCAGCGGCGCCGTCATCCCTGGCGTCACGGTCGAAGCCGCCAGCCCTGTGCTCATCGAAAAAGTCCGGTCGGCCGTCAGTGACGACCAGGGTCGTTACCAGATCATCGACCTGCGTCCCGGGGTCTACACGGTGACGTTCACGCTCCAGGGATTCAACACCCACAGGCAGGAAGGGCTCGAACTGCCGGCCAGTTTCACCGCCACCGTGAACGTGGAGATGCGCGTCGGCGCCCTCGAGGAATCGGTCACCGTCACCGGTGCCTCGCCGATCGTCGACGTGCAGAACACGCAACGGCAGGTCGTGCTCAACCGCGATCTGATGGACGCGGTGCCGACCGCCCGCAACTACACCGGTCTGGCCTCGCTGATGCCGGGTGTCCGCATGAGCAACACGGACGTCGGCGGCAACCAGCAGATGGAACAGATCTACATGACCGTCAACGGGTCCCGCCAGACCGACACGACCGTGCAGGTCGACGGCATGAACCTGAACAGCCTGATGAACGACGGTCAGGTGCAGGCCTACTTCAGCGACGCGGCGATGGCGGAAATCACCTACCAGACGAGCGGTGTGACCGCCGACGTGTCAACCGGCGGCGTCCGCATCAACATGGTCCCGAAGGACGGCGGCAACAGGTTCTCGGGGCAGGCGTTCTTCGGCGGCACCGACGGCGACTGGCAGGCGAACAACGTCACCCCCGAACTCCGTGCGCGCGGGCTGACCACCGGATCGCGCGTCGCCAAGATCCAGGACATCAACTTCGGCGTCGGCGGGCCGATCAAGAAAGACAAGCTCTGGTTCTTCGCCAGCTGGCGGCGCATCGCCACCGACTCGGTCATTCCGGGCAGCTACTTCGCCAATGGCGAGGCCGGCACCGGCATCGAGGACCAGTGGATTCAGAATCAGATGGTCCGCCTGACGTGGCAGGTGAGCGGCAAGAACAAGTTCAGCATCTATCACGACCGCTATCCGAAGTTCAAAGGGCACGAAGCGATTGCCGGCGCGGTCGCCGAGTGGGATACCGCGGCCGGCCGCCGCGACCCGCAACACGCCCTGTACTACACCGCGCAGGCGAAGTGGACGTCGGCGATCAGCAGCCGGCTGCTCCTCGAAGCTGGGTATTCGACCAACATCGAGTACCTCTACATCGGCTATCAGCCCGGGGTTCAGAAGGGACGCAACTCGCCCGAGTGGTTCAGCCAGATCGGCAAGAACGACTTGATCACGCTGCAGGCGTTTGACGGCCGCGTGACGCCGGCCAACGGCATCGACCCGAAGGCGCAAACGGCCACCGGCATCCTTTCGTACGTCACCGGCAGCCACTCCTTCAAGACCGGTGTCAACTGGACCTTCGGTGACTACGTCCTCGAGTACGACATCAACGGCGACCTCGTCCAGCTCTATCGCAACGGCGCCCCCGACTCGGTCCGCGTCTACAACACGCCGGTCCGCGCGAACGAGTACCTGAATGCCAACCTCGGGATGTTCGTGCAGGACGCCTGGACGATCAAGCGCATGACCTTCAACATGGGCGTCCGCTTCGAGCGGTTCGTCGGTCAGATCAAGGATCAGAACGTCGGCTCCGGCCAGTTCGCGCCGGAGCGCAATTTCAGCGAGGTGACTGGTCTGCCGAGCTGGTTCGACATCTCGCCGCGCCTCGGCGTCTCGTACGACCTGTTCGGCACCGGCCGCACGGCGCTCAAGGCCAGCTTCGGCCGGTACATGGCCGGCCAGACGACCAGCTTCCCGGCCCGCTACAACCCGCTGCAGCTCCAGAACGACACCCGCACCTGGCGCGATACGAACGGCGACAACATCGCGCAGGTCAGCGAGATCGGAGCCAGCAACAACGCCGCGTTCGGTCTGCCGGTGCAGACGATCCGGCCCGATGAGGACATCAAGCGCGAGTACGACCTCGAGTACACCGCCCAGGTTCAGCACGAACTCATTCGCGGCCTGTCGGTGAACCTCGGCTTCTTCCACCGCGGCACGCACAACCAGCGCCTGACCCAGAATCTGGGCTGGACGCCGGCCGACTACACCGTCGTCAACGTGGTCAGCCCGCTCGACGGGACGATCATCCCGGCCTATAACCTTGATCCGGCCAAGCGCGCCAACGTGAACCGGCTCGACGTCAACTCGACCGACTCCAACCTGAGAGAGCGCACCTATAACGGCCTGCAGGCGGGCTTCAACGCGCGCGTCCGTGGCTTCCAGTTCTTCGGCGGCTGGACGGTGGATCGGATCATCGATACGCGCTGCGATGCGATCGAGAGCAACGCGGCCCGCTACGCCGGCACCGCGGCCATCGCGGCCAACAACTTCCCGCAACCGGACTTCCACTGGTGCGACCAGGGCAAGCTCGACCTGCCGTTCCTGCACGAGTTCAAGCTCGCCGGATCGTACACGCTGCCGTGGTACGACATTCAGGCGAACGTGGCGCTCCAGAGCTACAACGGGCAGCCGTTGTTCACGCGTTGGAGCATCTCACCGACCACGCGGTACGCGGCCAACTGTGTTGGACCGTGCCGGCCGGGCGAGCTGGTCATCCCGAACCAGACGCTCGCGACGTATACCCTCGACCTGGTCGCGCCCGGCCAGCAGGTCCTACGAACGACAGAACCAGCTCGACATGGGCTTCCGGAAGATCTTCCGCTTCGGAAGGTATCAGCTCTCCGGCCAGGTCGACTTCTTCAACATCGTCAACTCGTCGTACGTGAAGAGCCAGATCATCACCATCGGCACGTCGCTTGGGCAGCCGCTGGACATCCTCCAGCCGCGCACGATGCGTCTCGCGACGCAGCTGAGGTTCTAGTCCCACGTGGGCTGACGCAGCCGTCAGTCATCGGCTTCGACTTCGGCCTGAAGGCCCGTCTCCTACGGGCCTTGTGTCCGGCCCTCACCATCCCGGCATCGAGGAGGACTGTGAGGGAACGCGTCGTCGGTCCGGCGGGACGTCAACGAGAACCTTGGCTAGGCCTCGATCGAGTTTCTGGACACTACGGGGTCAGCGCGCGGGCGCTGGCGTCGGTTTGGTGAACCTGGCGGCGTCAATGGGGACGTTCGGCCGGACTTCATTCAACTGAACAGTGTCCTGCCCGTCCAGCCAGATGACGGTCCATCGAAACGGCATCTTGATTCCGGAGACGTCGCGATAATCCGCGTAGTCGATCTGCGTGGGAATCCTGCCGACCGGCGATTGCGCATAGCGCACCTGCCGCACGAGCAGGCCCGAGGCCTTGTCGAAGTACAACGTCGCAATCGCGCCGCCGGCGCCGGTTCCCTGAACAACGTGAACGTCGTGATCGTCGATGCTGGCCAACCCGCCGACGCGCCATTGGCCGAGGGCCACTTTGATCCGCGCCGGAAATGACAGATCGGCGTCCAGCTTCAACCCGTCCAATTCGTGTCCCGCGATCGCGAGCAACGGTACCGGCCGATGAGGCGCCGCGATCCAACCCGCGCGGCCGTCGTAGACCGTGATGCTGTCGCCGTCGAGCGTATGCGTGATCGTGGTCCGCTGACCCGGAGCTTTCGCAAAAACCTCGAACGGGCGCTTGTCCCCCTCGGGTCCGTACCCCACGCTCGTGCCGACGGCGATGAAGCTGGTGAGGGCGGCGAGCCGCTGCGTGCCGCCGAGTGCCTGGATGTACTTGTCGAGCACCTGTTCGACCGACGGCGCCGCCGGTGCCTGCGCGATGATGTCCGGGATGTCGGAAGGCCGGTCGGCGTACAGCGTCGACAGATTCGGTGTGACCACGGGCCGATCGGTGGCTCGATGGCACGTGTAGCAGGTCACCACCTGCCGCCCCCCGAAGTTGGCGCGATTGATCTCGGCCATCATCAGGACCATCCGCCGCGCGGTACGCTTTTTCGGATTCGTGTCGGCAGCATAGACTTCCCAGCCGCGATCGCTCGCGGTATGGCAATCCTCGCACGACATCCCCAGGGCGGCTGAGAAGATCCCCATCGTTCCCATGAATTCGTTCACGGGAATTCCCTTCAACACTTGAACATTCTTGAAGACGTCTTCCGCCATCGGCGGCTTCTGGTCCGACCCACTCTGATCGCTCGCCAGCGCCACGCCAATCAGCCACACGATCGTGATTGCGGCGGCAGTGACAATCGTTCGCTTCGAGGCGAGCTGCATCGTGGATTCCTTCCCTGACCGCCGGCCATCATCGAACAAACACGTAGACCGCTCCAGACTGTGACATGGAATTGTCGGCCTGGTTGCCGTTGATCCCCTTGGCACCGCCAGATTCGAAATGCGCCCCGACCGCCATCGTCCGCCCGTCGCGGCTGAGCGCGACCGCGCTGCCGAATTCGTCGAACTTCTCCGTGTTCGATCCTTTGAAATAGGTCTGGCTGAGCGACCACGTCGGGCTGTCGCGAGTGAACACGTACACCGCACCGGCTTCGTCGGCCGACTCGTCGTCCTGCTTGCCGTTGATGCCCTGGGCCGCGCTGTCTTCGTTCGGCGCGCTCACGGCCATCGTGTTGCCATCGCCGCTCAGGTTCAACCGGACGCCGAACCAATCTGTTTTTCCCACATTCGACGCCTTGAAGTTGGCCTGCTCGGACCAGGCTGTGCCGTTGCGCACGAATACGTACGCGGCGCCTGCGGAGGTGTCGTCCGGCGCGTCAACTCTCCCCGACTGGCCGCTCTGCACGACGTTGATCCCGGGGACGAGCGTGTCCTCGTCGAGCGCTCCCGCCGCCACCGTGTTCCCGTCATCGCTGATGGCGACCCAGCAGCCCATCGAGTCCTGCGCGTCTCCTTCCTTCGCCTTCAGGTACGCCTGCTGCGACCAACTCGTGCCGTTGCGGGTGAGCACGTAGACGGCACCCGAACCTCCCATTCGCCGATCGTAGGGACCGTTGATCTCGCGTGACGACCCACCTTCGTCGAACGAACCGATCGCCACCGTGTTGCCGTTGGCGCTCATCGCCACGGAATAGCCGAACAGGAAGTTCGCCATCGTGTTCGCGGCTTTGACGTACGCCTGCTGTGACCAGGTGCGGCCGCTACGAGTGAACACGTACGCCGCCCCGGCGCTCTGGGCTCCTTCGCTGTTCTGGTCGCCGTTGCTGCCGGTCGCGTCGCTGTCCTCGCCGATCGCGCCCACGACCAGCATGCTGCCGTCGCCGCTCAAGGCGATCGAGTACCCGAACTGATCGCCTTCGTCCGTCGCACCGGTGTTGGACGCCTTGACGTACGCCTGTTGCGACCAGGTGCTTCCGCTGCGCGTGAAGACGTACACCGCGCCGGAATTCGCCATGGAGTTGTCGGCCTGGTTCCCATCGATGCCCGTGGCAGCGCTGTCTTCGTACGGCGCGGAAACGGCGAGCGTATTACCGTCGGCGCTCAGTGCGACGGCGAACCCGAACTGATCGTCCGCACTCGTATTCGACGCCTTGACGTAGGCCTGCTGCGCCCACCGATCGCCGGTTCGTGCGTAGACGTACACCGCACCGGCGCTGAACATGGAGTGATCGTTCTGGTTGCCGTTGACGCCCGTGGCGGCGCTCTCTTCCATCTGCGAGCCCACGGCCAGGGTGCGCCCATTGCTGCTCAGTGCGACGGCATAGCCGAATTGCGCGCCGGCATGCGGGTTTGAGGCTTTGACATAGGCGACCTGCTTCCACGCCGACTGGGACGCCGCTCGCGGAGCCGTAGGGGACGAGCGCGCCGGCGCCTGCGCTCCTCCGGCCGCTGCGAGCCCGACGACGCCCGTCACCAGCCCGACGACGGTGCACGCGCTTCGAGTCGTCATTTAGAATCTCTACACCTCGGCCAACGCATCGCGCTCCACGCGGCTTACCGTCCGCCCGCCCGCGCCGGCGCGCACGGACCAGGTTCGTTCGGCTGGCCGGGGTCGTTACCTTTGTAAATCACTTTGCCGCTCGCGTCGATCACGCGCGCGTTTTCCGACAGCGTCATGTACGGCGAGCCGTTCTTGAGCCGGCGGCCGATCATGCTGATGCTGTCGCCGGGCTTGATGACGTCCCTGGTCCAGCACCAGCCCTTCAACTGTGTCGCGGTGCCCGCTTCGCCGCGCCACCTGACGACCTTGCCTCCATCTTCGTTGACGTCGAGCACGACGATCGAATGGGGATTGATCAACTGCAGCTCGACGACGATGCCCTTCACCGTGGTGAGTTTGTCTTCGTATCGCCCGGCGTCGCCATGGTGAGCAAGGAGCGACGCCGACATCGCCGCGAGGCCGGCGGCGACGACGGAGGTGCGAGCGACTTTGGTTTTCATGATCAGGTCCTCTGCACGTTTAACAGCGAGCATGTGCGGCTGACGGAGTATAGAATACGCGGTCATCCCGGCGGCGTTCTCATTCGCCTGCAAAGCGAGGACAAGATGCCGAATCGCAGAGAATTCGTCACCACGCTCGCCAGTGCCGCGGCCGGCATCTACGTCCAGACTCCGTCTACACCGCGTCGCGACGTGATGGTCGGCAGCAAGCGCGTCAAAGTGATCGACGTGCACTGTCACTGCGTCATTGACGTGGCTGACATCGTCAAAGGCACGAAGCTGGCGAACTCTGGCGGCGGCGGTGGGGGCAACAGCGTTCTCGGACCGTCGCGTCTGCAGGCGATGGACCAGCAGGGCATCGACATGCAGGCGCTCAGCATCAACGGCTATTGGTGGTACGCGGCCGATCGCGATCTCGCCACGACGGATCGTACAGGCGCAGAACGAAGGGCTTGCGAAGTGGGTGGCCGCGCATCCGGATCGCTTCGTCGCGTTCGCGTCGGTGGCGTTGCAGCATCCCGATCTGGCGGCCGAGCAGTTGGAGGATGGCATCAAGCGTCTCGGCCTCCGTGGCGCGTCGATCGGTGGTCACGTGAACGGCGAAGATCTGTCGTTGCCCAAGTACGATCCGTTCTGGGCGAAAGCCGCGGAACTCGGCGTGCTGGTCTTCATGCATCCGGGCGGCGCCGACAACATCATCAAAGAGGGCGCGCTCCGCGGCCGTGGCGAGCTCGGCAACATCATCGGCAACCCGCTCGAGACGACGTACTTTCTCTCGCGGTTGATTTTCGACGGGACGCTCGACAAGTTCCCTGGACTGAGGATCTGTGCGAGCCACGCCGGCGGCTATCTGCCGTCGTACCTCGGCCGGACCGAGGCGGCCTGCGACGTGCGGCCCAACGCGAACTGCGCGAACAGGAAACGTCCGCGCGACTACTTCAAGCGCGAAATCATCATCGACACGATGATCTTCAGCGACGAGGGACTGCGCCATCTCGTCGCCGAAGTGGGCGTCGGACAGATCGTGTACGGGACCGACATCCCGTTCAACTGGCCTGTCGGCGTCGACCTCGTGCTGCGCGCGTCGTTCCTGAGCGACGCAGACAAAGAGGCGATCCTCGGCGGCAACGCGGCGAGGTTGTTAAAGCTGGCGCCGGCGGGACGCTCTGAAATCTGACGTCTGACATCCATGACTCGCCGTGAGCACATGAAAGGCTTGCTCGGTCTGGCGGCTGCGTCCGCCGGCCTGTGCAACGTGCGCGCGGCCGGACCGATCGCGCAATCGTCACCGGTGTCACCGGATTCGCGAACCGCGATTCCGCCGAACGGCATCGGCCGGCGGATCCGACACCTGTCGTACAGCGATCAAGGCGGCCGCCCCGACGGCGTGCAGGTCATGGTCAACCGCCGCCATGTCTACGTCGGCCACATGTTCAGCGACGGCGTGACGATTCTCGACGCCGCAGATCCCCGGCGCCTGAAGCCGGTCGGCTTCTTCACCGCGGGGGCCGGCACCCGCACGCATCACCTGCAGGTCGCCGACGATCTGATGCTGCTCGCCAACGGCGCAAACATCGTGGCGATGCAGTCCTACGACAACCTGCGCGGCTATTTCGAGAACAGCGCTCGCCGACAGCATCACCAATCGCAAGACGATTCCGCTCGGGCCTGAGCATCCACGATATTTCCCGCCCCGCGGAGATGAAGGAGATCGCCTTCCTCGAAATGCCCGGCTTCGGCATCAACCGTCTGTGGTGGCCGGGCGGACGCTACGCGTACGTGTCCGCGCATTTCGACGGCTTCACCGACCACATCCTGTGCATCGTCGACCTGAAGGAGATCACCAAGACCGGAGATCGTCTCGCGCTGGTGGCTGCCCGGCATGAATCGCGCGGCCGGCGAGACGCCGACGTTCCCCGCGGGGCGGCGGGTCGCGCTGCATCACATGATCACGGCGGGCAATCGCGGCTACGCCGCATGGCGCGACGGCGGGTTCACCATCCACGACATCAGCGATGTCGCGCGACCGAAGCTGCTGTCGCACATCAACTGGTCGCCGCCGTTTCCCGGCGGCACGCACACGCCGCTGCCGTTGCCGGGCCGCAATCTCGCCGTCGTCGCCGACGAAGCGAACGCCGAGAGATGCGCCAAGGGCACGTTCCACACGTTCATCGTCGATGTGCGCGCGCCGGAGAACCCGGTGCCGATCTCCACGTTGCCGACGCCGAGAGACCGGGACTTCTGCTCCGCGGGCGTGTTCGGCCCGCACAACCTGCACGAGAATCGGCCCGGGTCTTTCCGCAGCGAGGAGATCATCTTCGCAACCTACAACAATGCCGGCGTGCGCGTGTTCGATCATCAAGGACGCATTCGCGCCCAAGGAAATCGCCTCCTGGGTGCCGCCCGCTCCGCAGCGGCTCATCGATCCGCGGCCGAACGTCGCGCTTGCCGCGAAGACCTGCGATGTCTACGTGACGACCGATGGACTGATGTACGTCAGCGACTGGAATGGCGGAATGCACGTGCTGCAATACGAAGGGTGACCTTCGACATTACCTTTCCTTCTTGATGGCAACTGACCTGCGTGATACCAGGAGGCTGCGGGGTCTACACGTTGCCGCGCTTCATCTCCTCCATCAGGTGATCGCAGCCGCGCACGGCCAGCGCCATGATCGTCAGCGTCGGATTCTGACAGCCGCTCGAGACGAATGACGAGGCATCCAGGACGTAGAGGTTGTTGATATCGTGCGTCTGCAGAAACGCGTTCAGGACCGACGTCCTCGGATCGCGACCCATGCGCGCCGTCCCCAACTCGTGGATGCCATAGCCGGGAATGCGATCGAGCACCGTGAACGGCTCGATGTTCCTGGCGCCGGCGGCTTCCATCATCTGGGTCGCAGTGACCGCCATGTCGGGAATCATCGCCTTCTCGTTCTCGCCCCACGTCATCGTGATCCGAAGCACGGGGATGCCGAACTTGTCCACGACCGTGGGATCGATTTCGACGAAATTGTCGAACCGCGGCAGCACCTCGCCGAACCCGACGAGATTGATGGCCGTCAGCGGATCGAGGACGGCCTTCTTGAACGCGTTGCCATAGCCTGGCGCGTTCATGCGGAAGGTGGTCGAACCTCCGCCCTGAAAGCCGAAGCCGCGGAGGTAGTTCTTCTCGCGCGGCCCGTTGATCGTGTTCTTCATCCGGATCGTATAGAGGCCGTTCGGACGGCGCGGCGCGCCGAGCGACGGCTTCGGTGCGGGGGCATCCGGAAATTCGCCGCTCGCCCCGCCGGCGACCCACGTGTGATCCATCAGGTAGTGGCCGAGCACACCGCTCGAGTTGGCCAGCCCTCCCTGGTCGGAATTGAGAAGAATGCGCGTCGATTCGAGCGCTTGCGCGCACAGCAGCACCGCCCGCGCCCGGACTTCGCGCACCTCGCGCGTCACGCGGTCGATGTACATGACGCCGGTCGCCTTGTGCGTCGAAGGATCGGTGAGGACCCGATACACCATCGCGTTCGTGATCAGCGTCGTCTTGCCCGATCGAAGCGCGTCGGCCACGGTCGTGAACGCCGCGTTGAAGTAGGAGTGTGTGACGCAGCCGTGCTCGCACGGCCCACAGTAGTGGCAGGCACGTCGCCCATTGATCGGCCGCGTGATGTTGGCCGCGCGTCCGATCGTCACCGTCCAACCGAGCTTGCTCTTCACCCGCGTGCGCAGCTGCGTTTCCGCACAGCTCATCGGCATCGCCGGATGGAAATGGCCATCAGGGAGCTCGGGCACGTTCTCGGCCTGTCCCGAGATCCCCACGTAGTCCTCGACGATGTCGTAGTACGGCGCCAGATCGCTGTACGAGAGCGGCCAGTCGTCGCCGTACCCGTCGAACGACCGCCCGTGGAGATCCTGTTCGCTGAAGCGGTACGACTGCCGGGCCCAGACATTCGTACGCCCGCCGACGACACGCGTGCGCCCCTGCCAGCTGAACGGCTTGCCATCGGGCGTTGTGTACGGCTCTTCGAGATCGTTGGCGAACCACTTGTAGTTCCACTCGCGGCAGGCATAGCAGGCCCGCTGCACCGGTCGCGTGCGACGAATCCAGTCGCTGGCTCGATCGCGATAGGTCAGGTCGTACGCCGGCACGTGCTCGTTGAAATCGGCGTCGCCCTGCGGCTTCCCCGCTTCGAGCAGCGCGACCCTGATCCCCGCCTCGGATAGCCGCTTCGCCGCCCAGCCACCCGACGCGCCCGAGCCCACCACAATCACGTCGAATGTTGTCGTCTGCATGATGGCGCTCGCGGAAACGGCTACTCCTGATGACCGCCAGGGTGCGTGCACCCGGGCAGTTCAGGATGAAACGTGTTACCGGTCCACCCGAGCTCGCGCATGCCGTGCTCCGATGAATAGTAGGCGCCGGCGATCCAGTCCTTGACATTCTGGAAGTGGCTGCGTAACGCCGACTGCAATTCGGCCGTCGATGCTTCGCGCAGCAGCGCGTCCTGCTCAGTGGCTGCGAGCGCGAGCCACGCCTTACCGTGTTTCTTGATCGCGGCCATGTCGAAGGCGCCGAGCGATCCAAGAAACGCGCGCTGATCGTCGGCGGATTCGACGGCGAGCAGTTGATCGAGGAACGGGGCGACCCCGGCGGCGGTCGATCCCGGCACGATCGCTTCGGCGAGCACCTCGAGCGTCTTCGCCTGATGCGCATCGAGGAACGCTGGCCCGGAGGCGGCCGCCGCCGCTCGCTGCGCCTGCTCGATCGCCCCCGGACTCAGCAGGTGCTGCTGGATCGGATGCTGCCCGGCCACGGCTGACGGTGCCACAAGCCCGGTCGCGACACTGCCCCAGAGCGCCTGCAACGCGGCGCGCCGGGATACGCCGTGGGCGGGATCGGCAGCCGCTTCGATGGGCGTCAACCTCAATGGATTGCTCATATGAGCGAAGTCTACGACATTGTCAGTACCAGTTACCGCTCCAGTGCTCCTGCAATGCGGAGAGGAGCCGCTGGTCTGGGTGAAGCAGGGGGTGAGACGGCGGTGGTGTGCGTCTCCCACGCGTTCAGCCACTTAGGGCCATTTCATCGGCGGATTCCATTTCAACGCGCGCCGGTATACTGCACGTATGACGACCGTGAATCTTTGTCGCCGCGTGGTCGGGCGCTCGATTGCCGCAGTCGTTCTCGGGTCCGCCACCGCGGCATTGGCGGGCGCCTCGGCGCAGAACGACGCCACCAAGCAGGAGTGGATCCAGCTGTTCAATGGTCGCAACCTCGATGGCTGGACGCCGAAGTTCGCCAAGCACGACCTCGGGCAGAACTTCAACGACACCGTGCGCGTTGAAAATGGTCTGCTCGAGGTGCGCTACGACAAGTGGCAGGCGTTCGACGGCGAGTTCGGCCACATCTTCTACAGGGATCCGTTCTCGTACTATCGCCTCGTCGCGGAGTACCGGTTTGTCGGCCAGCAGGTGGCCGGCGGTCCGCCCTGGGCGAATCGCAACAACGGTCTGATGCTGCACTGCCAGAAGCCGAGCACGATGCTGAAGGATCAGGACTTTCCGATCTCAATCGAGGTGCAGCTCCTCGGCGGGCTCAGCGACGGGAAGCCGCGCAGCACCGCCAATCTCTGCACGCCAGGCTCGAACGTGGTGATGAACGGCCAGCTGCACACCGTCCATTGCACGAACTCCACGTCGACGACCTACGACGGCGACCAATGGGTGCGCGTGGAGGTGGACGTGCACGGCGACGAGCTCGTCCGCCACATCGTCGACGGCCGCCCGGTGATTGAGTACACGAAGCCGCAGATCGGCGGCGGCAGCGTGTCGACCTTCGATCCCGCCATCAAGGTCGACGGCGCGCCGATGACGTCCGGCTACATCTCCATCCAGGCAGAAACGGCGCCGACCGATTTCCGGAAAATCGAGCTCCTCAATCTCGAGGGGTGTATGGATCCGAAAGCCTCGAACTACAAGACGTACTTCGTCAAAGCGAATCCGCAGGCGTGCAAGTACTGATCGGCGCCGTTGCCGCCGATGATGCGACGGCCGTATCCGATCAGTTCGCCAGCATGCGGCGGCGCCGTGTTGGGGATCGAATTTCTCACGCCCGGCAGGACGGAGGCGGTGCGAGAATAACCACGGCGGATGGTGATCACGGACAGTGATCGAGTCCGTTGGTGCCGCTGTCGGCCTCCGGCGCCGCCGCCGATGCGAAGCATCTGAGTCATGACCGGTACGAGACTCGTCAATACGGCTGCGCCGAACCAAATTACCCAGCTGCTTGTCGACTGGAGCAACGGACGTCAGGAGGCGCTCGCGGAACTCCTTCCTGTTGTCTACGGTGAACTCCGGCGAGCCGCCAAGCGCTCTCTGCGACGCGAGCGTCCGAACCACACACTGTCCGGCACCGCCCTGGTCAATGAGGTCTATCTGCAGCTCGTCGATCAGACGGCTGTCCAATGGCAGAATCGAGCCCACTTCTTTGGCATCGCCGCAAACCTGATGCGGCAGATCCTGGTGCAGCACGCACGGCGGCATCAGACGGCAAAGCGCGGTGGAGGCCAGGACCTGGTGGCGCTTGATGAGGCCGCTGTCGTACCGACCGAGCGCTCCGTCGATCTGGTGGCACTCGACGAGGCGCTGAACAACCTAGCCGAGCGCGACGCGCGGAAAAGCCGCATCGTCGAACTGCGATTCTTCGGCGGGCTTTCGACCGAGGAGACGGCGGAAGTGCTCGGCATTTCACCCCGCACGGTCAAGCGGGAATGGCGTCTAACCAAGGCGTGGCTCTATCATGAGCTGACCCCGAGAAGGCCATGATCCAGGACGACTGGCAGCGAGTTGACGATCTGCTGCAATCAGCCCTTGATTGCGAACCGAGTCAGCGTGCCTCTTTTCTGGACGAGGCCTGTGCTTCCGATCACGCGCTCCGCCAGCACGTTGAAGCGCTGCTGGCAGCCGATCGCGACGCGAACGATTTCCTGGAGCGTCCTGCGATCGAGGCGGGCACCTCGCCGGCGACTGAGTCGCCACGCGATCCGCTGGTGGGGCGACGGATCGGTGCCTATCGGATTCTGCGCCAACTGGGTCGCGGCGGCATGGGCGCGGTCTACCTGGCCGAGCGCGCGGACGAGCAATTCCGCAAGCAGGTCGCGATCAAGCTCGTGAAACACGGGATGGGTAGCGACGCCATCCTTCATCGCTTTCGCAGCGAACGGCAGATTCTCGCCAGCCTCGATCATCCGCACATCGCCACCCTCCTCGATGCCGGTACGACCGATGACGGCCTCTCGTTTTTCATCATGGAGTACGTCGAGGGGCAGCCAATCGATGTCTACTGCACCACGCATGGCCTGTCGACGCGTGAACGACTGCATCTGTTCGGCTTGGTGTGTACGGCCGTGCAGCACGCCCACGAACACCAGGTCGTGCATCGCGATCTCAAGCCGAGCAATATCCTCGTCACGGACGCCGGCGTCCCGAAGCTGCTCGACTTCGGCATCGCCAAGCTGCTCACACCGGAAAACGCCGGGGCCATGGCGAATGCGACGACCGTCGGCCTGCGTCCGATGACCCCCGCCTATGCCAGTCCGGAACAAGCGCGCGGCGAACCGGTCACACCGGTCAGTGACGTGTATGCGCTGGGCGTCCTGCTGTACGAACTGCTGACGGGGCGGCCGCCCTATCGCGTCGAAGGCGAAACGCCGAGCGAGATCGCCCGCGCAATCTGCGAGCAGGAGCCGGAGAAACCGAGCACGGCTGTCGGTCGTGGCCGACGAATCTCCACCACGGACACCGAAGCCCTCAGTGTGTGGACGCCGCACTCGCCGTGCGTCACGCCAAACATAGAGGCTGCGACGCTCCGTCGCTCTTTGGCCGGGGATCTTGACAACATTGTGATGATGGCACTGAGGAAGGAGCCATCGCGGCGGTACGGCTCCGTCGTGCAGTTCGCGGATGATCTTCGGCAGCATTTGGAGGAGCGTCCCGTGCTCGCCCGCCGCGACAGTCTGGGGTATCGAGCGGCGAAGTTCGTCACCCGCAACAAGACGGGCGTCGTCAGCGCCGTCGCGAGCGTGATGGTCACCGTTGCTGCCGTCGCTGTTGCTCCGCTGATCTCGCGCGGCCAGGGCGTTTCGAGCGCGAGCATGCCTCGCATCAGATCGGTGGCGGTGTTGCCGCTCGACAACCTCTCGGGCGACCCCGAACAGGAGTACTTCTCCAGCGGCATGACCGAGGCGTTGATTTCGGATCTCGCCAAGATTCGCGCCCTGCGAGTGATCTCGCGGACCTCGGTCATGCGGTACAAGGACACGCAGAAGCCGTTGCCCGAGATTGCCCGTGAACTCCACGTTGACGCGGTGATCGAGGGTGCGGTGCTGCAGTCCGGCCAGCGGATCCGCATCACGACGCAGCTTATCGACGCCGCTACAGAGCGCCACCTTTGGAACGACACTTACGAGCGCGACGTCCGCGACGTGCTGACGCTCCAGAGCGAAGTGGCCCGCGCGGTCGCGCGCGAGATAGAAGTGACGGTCACGCCGCAGGACGACATGCGGCTCGCCAAAACGCGCCGCGTCAACCCCGAGGCACATCGGCTCTATTTGTGGGGTCGTCACCACCTCGGCAAGAGAACAAAGGGGGGGATGACGAATGCGATCAACTACTTTGAGCGCGCTATCCAGACAGACCCGACCTACGCGCCGGCGTACGCCTCGCTCGCCGGCACATATTCGTTGTCCAGCGACGGCTATGACATGCCGCTGCCGTTCCCAGAAGCCCGCTCGAACGCCAGGGCTGCGGCGCTCAAGGCACTGCAGCTCGATGACAGTCTCCCTGACGCCCACATAGCAGTCGGCAATGTACTCATGTCTGAGTGGGATTGGGCAGGCGCCGGACAGGCGTATCAACGCGCGATCGCGTTGAACCCCGGCGATGTGGGCGCCCACCACGCGTATTCGCAATACCTGACTCAGTTGGGGCGGGTGGACGAGGCACTGACGGAAGCCAAGCGCGGCGTAGAGCTCGACCCGTTGGCGCTGATGCCGAATAGCTATCTCGCCTGGGCGTACTACCGCGCGAGAAAATTCGATGAAGCCCTCGAGCAGAGCCGCGTCGTCCTGGAACTGGATCCAAATTACGATTGGCGTCCCGCCGGGCTCCGCGGACACGTCTTCTTGGCCAAGGGGATGTATCGGGAAGCGATCAGCGAATACGAGAAGGTCGCCGCGTCGCCCCATGCGTACGACACGCGGGGGTTGGCATGGCTGGGCAATGCCCGTGCACTTTCGGGCGACACCCGTGGGGCCCTCAAACTACTGGAAGAGATCCGGACCATTGCGAAACGGCAGTACGTGCCCACCGGCCACATTGCGCTGGTTTACGTTGGACTCGGTGACAAAGACCAGGCATTTGCGTGGCTCGAAAAGGCGTATCAGGCGCGGGAACCTGCCCTCCCTGGGCTCAAGGCCAATCCGCGCTTCGACAACCTTCGCTCCGATCCGCGGTATACCAGCCTCCTCCGGCGCGTCGGCCTGCCCTGACGCAACTCCGCGGCTCCGCGCTCCTGATCGTCTCCTTCGATCGGCCCGACACGTAGCAGCCGGCGACTCTTTCGAGCCCCTCGGATGCCCCATTAACGCGGAGGCAAGGCGTCAGCGCGGCGCGTGGAAATGACGCGCCGCCCGTGGCGGACGGGCGGCAGGGGCTGGGAGTTCCATTATCGTCGCGCGTGTGTCGGCGCTGGGGCGCCGCCGCGGGCCGGGGTCGTCCGCGCGCGCGCGTCACGGCCGCGGCAGGTAGAAGAGGTCGTCGCGCAGGTACGCGATCGGCGTCTCCCACAGGTCGTTCGGCGCCGGGTTGGCGAACGTCCTGCCGTCGCTCTCGAAGAACGTCGCGATGTGATGCTGGGCGCCGAGGCAGATGCGGTAGTAGTTCGGGTTCGCGGCGTTGATCGTGTTGAGGTACGCGTGCGGGTCGGCCGGCACGCCGGGCAGCCCGAAGTTCAGGTCGTGGCGGTAGAAGCTCACGCGGTCAGCAAAGTCGCCGGCGCGGATCAGGTCCATCGCGGACGGATTGGGCACCGTCTGGTCGCCGCGCGCGTACTGCACGACGAACGGCCGCGCCGGCACGCCCGCCGGCGGCGTGCGCCGCAGCAGCGGCGCGAACGCCGTCGCGTTGCCGATCTGCGACGCCCACGCGATGTAGTCGACGACGCGCTGGATCGCGACCGCGCCGGGCACCGTGTTGACCAGCGGCGGCTGGTCGCGCAGCGGCAGGTTCTCGTTGAAGTACGGTCCCGCCGTGACCGGCCGGTCGTCGATACTCGTCACGCCGTAGGCGCTGTTGATCAGCGACGGCGTGCGCGTTGCGAGCAGGTCGGTGCCGATCGCCGGACGGTCGCCCGGCGAGAGCAGCGGCTGGTAGGGAAGCGTCGCCGACCCGGAGACGAACGCGCCGGCGCGCAGCCCCGGCTCGAGTGCGAACGCCAGCATGCCCCACGCGCCGCCGAGCGACTGGCCGGCGACGTATAGGCGCGTGCCGTCGAGGTCTACCGTGCCGTCGGCGTCAACGTCGACGCCGGCCTGCAGCGCGCGCACGAGCGCGAAGTGCTGCGCGGCGGACTGCGCCGTGATGGTGCTGCTGTTGAACAGGCTGTACGGCCGCTCCGCGCGCCGCGGCTCCTGGTCGCCGATCACGTTGTCGCCGTTCTGGTCGTAGCCGAGGCCGGGCGCGGCGAACATCAGCGTCGTGCCGTCGGTGCGACGCACCGTCATCGTCGTACGCGGGCCGTTGCCGCGGCTGCGCGCGTTGATCGTGATCGTGGCGAGGCCGTGCGCGGCGGCGATCGCGGCGAAGCGGGCGCCGCTGTTCTTGCTGCCGTTCAAGCCGTGGGCGTAGATGTAGACCGGCCAGCCGCCGGGCGGGCGCGTGCTGGCCGGCAGCCAGAGGTCGAACGCGACGTCGACCTCGCCAGTTGCGGCGAGAGTGCCGGTGCGCGTCGGGATGGGTGCGATGTGGCCCGACGGGGCCGTCGTGAAGTCGAGCGTGCGGTACGAGCCGAACGCGACCCTGCCGACCGCGCCCGAGACCATCCCCCGCCACTGCGCCAGGTTGACGGCCTGGGGCGTGAGCGCGCCGCCGACGTTGATGTCGGCGTTGTTCGTCAGGGTCGAGATCGTCGCGTCGGCGAAGACGGCGCGCTCGCCCGCGAGGCCGACGTTGAAGTTGAGCGTCGGCACCGGCGCAGCGTCGATTGCCTCGCGCATCCGCTCGACGATGTGCGTCGCCGTCTGGGTCGTGAAGACGGTGAGCGCCGCAACCTCGACACCGCGGCCGGTGACTCTGCCGACCGCCCACTTCGCGGTGAGGAGCGCGCGACGGTAGTAGCGATCGACGTCGTGGGCCAGATTCTGCCGGAAGTGGCTGAAGCCTTTCGCGATGCCGATCGGGACGCCGTTGACGTCTCGCACGCCGGTCGTCACGACCAGCGCGTAGGTCGTATGCTGGTCGAGCGTCTGATCGGGGCGGAAGCTCAGCTCGCGGTTCTCGGGCGTCCACACGACGTAGTTGATGCCGATGATGGGCGTCGGCGCCAGCCGAACATCGCTCGGGTCGAAGTTCTGGTCCTCGCCCGCAAGGACTTCCTCGTGGCGCGCAAGCGCATCACCGAGGCTCACCAGGAAGACCGTCTGGCTGTTGACGCTCGAGGGATCGATGTCGCCATCGAACGGAACCGAGATCCGCGCGTTCAGGTTGAACCCATCGAGCTGGTTCAGGACGGCGACATCCTCGCACGCCGACGTGTCGGTGGTGCAGTCCTCCGGCATCGGGAGATTCACCCGGCGTGCAGTGTTCTGCTCGTCATCCGCGACCGTGAAGCGATCCGACGGGAACGGGCTGCGCTCGAGCGAGGTGAGGTCGAAGACGGGATGAACTTCGGTGGTCGGGCTTGCCGCGATCGAGCTGAACGCTGCAATGCCTGCACAGCCAGTCGAAATCAGGAGTAAACCGCAAAGCAGACGCATAGTGACGCTCCAGGAAGCCCGTGGGTTTGAGTCTTCTTCTCCAAGCGAGTCGACAAGTCAGAGACCCGCGCGGTCAGACCAGACTTTTGGCGCCGACTCGTTCGCTCTCTTTACTAGATGTGCGATCGAGATACGAAGGGGGCCACCGGTGTTGGCGGGAGTCGGGCTGATGTCAATCGAGTCGCCCGAGAGCGCGAGATGCGGCTGCAATATCTGCCGGCGTACTGACGTCCCGATTGGTTCAGCGATCCAGTTCAGCGAAAGGAATGCCATCTGGCGGGGCGCGCAGCACCCGGGGGACCACAACACCCGAGCGTTCGCTGTCCTGACACGCAACCTTTTACGTCCGGCTCGAGCTCGCCCGATCGTATATCCTGTCGCCTCTCCAACGACAATTCGCGGCGCAGCGGTGTAGACATGCCACGACGACGGCGGGCCCCTGTCTTTTTGCGAAGCGACGGCCACAATACCGATCACTGTAGATAAAGGAAGAATATGTCTACTCACCGCGGCAGCGGCACCCACGCAGGTCGTGTCAACGCGCCGAACCGCGTCGGCCTCCTTATCTTCATTAGTGTTTTTGTCGCTGCGTTCGCGACGCAGGCGGCGGCGCAGGTACGCCCGATTGATCTCGGCAGCCTTCCCGGTTTCGCGCAGACCGAAGCGGGAGCCATCAGCGCGACAGGACAAGTCGTGGGAACCGCCTATACTGCGGGCCGCGACCACTTTGTCGCGTTTTCGTGGACGCGTGAGGAAGGAATGATCGGTCTCGGGTCGCTGGGTGGTGCCAGCAGTGCGACCGGCGTTAACGACAGCGGGATTGTGATTGGGAGTAGCCAGCTAGAACCGTTCGGCCCTTTTCATGCGTTCGTCTGGACCGCTACTGACGGGATGGTAGATCTTGGCGCCCCACCGGGTCAGGAGAGCTTCGCTGTTGCGGTGAACGCGGCGGGCAAGTCCTCGGGTATTTCGGGGACGACGGACGGATTCGTTCACGTGTTCGTCTGGTCCGCTTCTGACGGCATGATCGATTTCGGTACGCTCGGTGGCCTTCCCGCGACCTTTGTGTCCGGTGAACGGCAGGTGGCCAGGCTTCATCCCACATCCGAGTGGCGATTCGCGCAGCGTTCTCGTGGACGCGCGACCGGATGATGTCATCGATCTCGGCACGCTTGGCGGGCCGCACAGTGACGTAGTTGCGGTGAACCGCCAGCTGGTCAGGTTGTCGGTTGAGCGAGAATGCTGACGCGTCATAGGCATGCGTTCTCGTGGACGGCGGCGGAGGCATGGTCGATCTCGGGACGTTAGGCGGAGATCGTCGACAGCTAGCCATCCGCAGTCAATCGAAGGGACAGGTCGTCGGCTATATCTTCGACGGCGGATGGCGAAGTGCATGCGTTCTTGTGGTCGGCGGCCGGCGGAATGATCGACCTTGGCACATTGGGCGGCAACGTCAGCACCGCAGACGCTGTGAACGACCAGCGGTCAAGTCGTCGGTATCAGCACGACCCGCGATAACCGACAGGCGGGTCACACGCGTTCTCGTGGACGGCGGTGGGCTGGCATACTCGAACTCGGTACCTTGGCGGCGTTTCAGCTTCGCCAGCCGGCGCCATCAATGCGAGCGGACTGGTTGTAGGGATAAGCCAACTACGATGGACGGCGACACGCATGCGACACTATGGGACACCAGTCTGTCGGACGGCCCGCTGCAATCATTCGACCGGTTGCCGACACGTTTGTTCGCGCCGGCGCATCATCCGCCAGGAACTTTGGAGCGGCGACGACGCTGCGGGTCAAGAAGGGACTTACTGCTGATTACACCCGTCGCGGCTACTTGAAGTTCGACATCAGCGAAGTCCAGACGATTGGCCAAGCGACGCTGCGCCTCCACGGCCGCGTGTCCGATGCGAGAAACAGACAGGTCCGTGCGGGCGTCTTCCGCGTCGGCAACCAGTCATGGGATGAGCAGACCGTGACGTGGAGCACGAAGCCGGCATATGGTCCGCTGCTGGGAATCGTCAAGGTGAGGGGTACTGCGCCTCAATGGGTCGAGATCGATCTGACGGCGTTTGTCCAGGCGGAGCAACAGGCAGGCCGACACACCATCAGCGTGGCGCTGCGAGCGCTGGAACATACGAGCGCCTACGCCAGCTTTGATTCCCGCGAAGCGGGGTCGGGTCCGCAGCTCGTAATCACGCCGAAATGATGGGATGTGTCTCGTCCGCAGGCGACTTCCGTCAAGTGAGGAGTCTCGGATCGCGAACGCGGCAGCGCTTTGACCGCGGCTGTCCAACCGCTCTGCGTGCAAAATGCTCGGCGCTAACCTCGCCTGTCACCGCTGGCGATACGATTTCCGGATGGCCGACGACACGCCCGACGAGATCCCGTGGTGCGGCCCAGGGCATCATCGTGTAGGGATTCCGCGTCAAACGCCAGCCCGGCGAGGAGTCGCGGCGGCTGCGGCATCCCGACGGCCGGGTGCAGTCGTGCGAACTCGTGACGATTCGAAGGACGGCGGCGGGTGGGACGTGACGATGTTGGCGGACGGGGAGCTGCTGTTCTCGCGGCGGTGCGCCGATGAGCGCGGTGCTCGCTACGTGGCGTAGTCGTTCAGGCAGGACACGGCTCGGGCGGGGTGGGTGGAGTAGGGTTCTCCCGGCGCAGAGCAGCCGTTAATCGATGCGTTCGACGTTGATCACGCCGACCCCGGCGCAGCAGGCGCGGTTGTTGAGTGGACAAGGCGAAGCCATCTGTGCGACGGCCGGCGCCATCTCAGAGCGTGCGACTGACGAGGGAAAGTGCGGTCGGTATCTATGGCTTTCGCAGCGTGCCGATCAGTGTCTGCACCGCATCGACGAGTTTCTGGAGGACCGTTCTGATTCGGCCCAACTCTTGGCGCGTCTCGTACGCGAGCGTGGGATCTTCTGTCCTTGGATCAGAGTCGCGCCGGCCGCTGAGGGGTTTGTGTCGCCGGTCTGGTGTGGCGCGGCGTTCGTCGTTCATGCTCAGCCATATCGCAAGGGCAGTACCGCCCTTTGCGCGGCGGAGTTCTCACGATTGCACGCAGTAATCAGCGCTCGCGGCGACTAAAAGCAGAATCGACGCGAAGATTCAGCGCAGGGTGTGTGCTATCGGCGGACACCGATAGCACTTTTGCGGACACACACAATAATGTGTGTAGTCGGGACTGCCTTGTCACCAAAGACACGATTTCAGATTCTGCTCGAGCCTGAGCAACTCGCCGACCCTGCGACGGATTCAGGAGCGCACGGCCGCTCCGGTGGCGTCGCAGATTCGCCGGGCTGTCGAGAAATGGATCGCGGAGCAAGGCGACAGAAACCGGAGCGCAAGCGGGCTAGCACCCGCAAGCGCTCCTAACCCGCTATGAGGTGGCCGACGCGGCGGTGTATGAGTGGAAGTGCGATCAGGCAAAACCGACGAAGGCAAAACGACTGAGTATAACCATCATGACATTCGTCGAGCTCCAGCAGACCGTTGGCCAGCTCTCTCCCAAGCAGCGAATGGAGTTATGGCGGACGTGTCCGGCGGCGCACCCACCGGAAACACTGCTCGTGCTCGAGACGAGCCGCAGCTCGGACGGCCTCCTTCGATACTGCCCGAGGTGTTTTGTCGTCTTTACCGAAGATGGTCGAGCGATCACCGCACCGGGGCGACGCTGGGAACGGTGACACGATGAGCGACGAGCGTCCTTTCTACGCTCCGAACGGTCCCGCGGATCCGCCGCGGCAACCGCAGCCCGGCGAGCTGCTGTTCGAGTTCTACCGGGAACGCGATCACAGCCGCTGGCGCTGCGACCTGCACACGCATCCGGAGCCGTACCAGCGTCGAGGCACAGTTCTACCAAGGTGTCGACCGGGCCGGCGGCGCCGCCGTTGAAAAAACGAAGACGAGCCTCGCGGCCAAGTTAGCTGCCGCGGTCGTCGCGTTGATCTTCGTGGGGTGGTGCGTCTCGCAATTCGATCCCCAACCCTCAGAGCAGCCGGCCGGAAGTGGCGGACCTCCGTTCCAGGTGCTCGTCATGTCGGAAGAATCGCGCCTGGGCCGCGAGACCATCGAGACGGCTGATTGTGCTCAAGTTTCATGGTCCGCGAGCCGGCGCGCGATTCGATGGGCGCGACACGTCACCGGCGTCGGTAGAGTCGTCCCCGTCTGCGCGCGCTCCAAACTTCTAGCTACTTGCGGACTCTCGTCAGAAATGCGTGTCTTAGGACAATGACTCTGCCGCCGCGAACGCCTGCTCGGCCACAGACCGGAGCGAATGGCTGATGGTGACGATGTCCTTGAGGTCTTCAAGGATTTGGGCGCGTTTCAGAGCACGAGTCTGCGTGCCGGTGCAGGTGGCGTATTCAGCGAGTGCCTGCTGCAGCTTGGTGAGGCAACGCAGTTTGGCTTCAGCCTGCGAGCGAAGGTCCCACAGGTGTGCCGAGAGTTCCTCGCTGTTGAGAGATTCCGGCGTACGTTTGTCGTTCGGGGACATGTGGCAATCTCATTGTCCGCCTGCGCGTGCGGTTCTTTGATGAGGTCGCCGCTGGCTAGCAGAAACGTCAGGAAAGCACCGTCATGTTACCACGTGGTCTTGAACCTTAATCGCTACCAAAAACTCTCCAGATGAGCCGAGATGCAACGCCGCGAATGCGCGGCCTGGGAGCACCACCAGCGGTTGGAGTTGGAGAACGACCTGATGAGCAATTCCGCTGGGGCCGTTGGTCATGACGCGGAATGCCACCGTCTACAGCGTCAGGGACCGACGGCAGTGGCCGTCGGTCCCATCGCTGTGACAGTAGCTCGCGTTACTGGCCGAAGACGATGAACGCGTCGATGTCGGTGCGGGTGCCGGTGGACGCGGCGTTCTTCGTCGCGAGCACCTTCACCTGAATCGTGTGCGTGCCGGGCGCCAGCGCCTGCACGAGCATGACGCGCCGCGTCAGCGTGCTCGCGCTGTAGTTGTCGATCGTCGGCGTCGCGACGCCGTCGACCGACACCACCACCTGGCCGTGCGACGGATCCTTCTCGGTCACCCACGCGACGTAGGTACCGGTAAAGGTGTAGGTCGCGGTGCTGTTCGCGACGCTGTTCGCGCTGGTCGAGCCGCCGAAGGCGTTCGCGCGCGCCGCGATCGGCCAGGTGCCCACGTACTTGACCGCCGTGTTGTTCTCCTGCGCCGCGATCACCGTGAACCCGGCGCTCATCGGCACGAAGGTGCCGACGGCGCCCGCCGCGTCGGTGGCGCGCACGCGGAAGACGTACTTGTTGGTGGCGCTCGGCACGAGGTTCAGCACGACGCTGGTTGCCGTCGCCGAGGGCAGCGTCACCGCGGTGAACGCGGCGCCGTTGATCGACTGCTGCAGCTCGTATTTCGCGATCGGGCTGCCGCTTGCGGCTGGCGTGGCTGACCAGCTCAGCGTCACCGGCACGGCGGTGGTCGTGAGCGTCGAATGGTTGACGATGCTCGGCACCGGCGCCTTGGCGACCGGCCCCGCGGCCGGGGTGGCGCTGTTCACGACCAGGGCGCCGGTCGTCGAACTGGCGCCGAAGCCGGCTTGGGCGGCGTAGTCCGCCTTCAGCGTGTGCGTGCCGACCGTCGGGCTGGTCACCGTGAAGGTCGCCACCCCCGCGCTCAAGGCCGCGCTCAGCGGGGCGGCGGTGTCGACCGTGAGCCGCACCGTCCCGGTGGCCGGGGTGGTCGTGCCGGTTTGCACGACCTTGACCGTCACGACGCCGTTGGCCGGCGACGTCACCGTCGGCGCGGTCATCGATGTCGTGGTCGGCGTCGCGGTCGCGGGGGCCGCGTTGACCACCAGACTCGCGGCGGCGCTGGTGCTCGCCGCGAACGTGCCCTGGGCGCCGTAGCTCGCGCGCAACGCATGCGTGCCGACACTCGGCGCCGTCACGGTGAACGTGGCCTGGCCGGCGACGAGCGCCTGCGCCGGCTGCGTCACGCCGTCGACGTTCAGCGAGACGCTCCCGGTCGGCGTGGCGCCGGTGGCCGCGACCGTCACCGTCACGACGCCGTTGGCGGGCGCCGTCACCGCCGGCGCGCTGATCGTGGTGGTCGTCGGTGCCGGGTTCACCACCAGGTTCTGGAGCGGCGCCGCGCTCGCGAGGAAGCCCGCCTGCGCGGTGTAGCTCGCGCTGAGGGTGTGCGTTCCGAGCGACAGGTTGCCGACGCTGAAGGTCGAGGCGCCGCCCGAGAGCGGCTGCGACGTCGCGACGCCGTCAACCGTCAGCGCGACCGTGCCGGTGGGCGTTGCAGACGCCGAGGCGACCGTCACCTTCACTGACGCCGGACCCGGCCAGTTGATCGACGCGGGGGCGCTGATCGTCGTCGTCGTCGGCCCCGGCGTCGTCGGGCCGGCGGGATCGCCGATGACGATGAACGCATCGAGGTCGGTCCGCGTCCCGGTCGAGGCGGCGTTCTTCGTTGACAGCACTTTCACTTGAATCGAGTGCTGACCCGGCGTCACCGCCTGGACGAACATGACACGCCGCGTCAGCGCGCCCGCATTGTAGTTGTCGATCGACGGCGTCGCGACGCCGTCGACCGAGACGACCGCCTGCCCATGCGTCGGATCCTTCTCGGTCACCCACGCGACAAAGCGGCCGGTGAAGGTGTAGGACGCCGTGCTGTTCGCAACGCTGTTCGAACTGGTCGAGCCGCCGAACGCATTCGCGCGGGCTGCCACCGGCCAGCTGCCGACATACGCCAGGCCCGGATCCGACTCCTGCACCGCGCGCACCGCGAACGGCGCCGCGGGGGCGAACGCGCTGACCGCGCCCGCCGCATCGGTGGCCCGTACGCGGAACACGTAGGTCGTCGTGTTGCTGGGCACGATGTTCCGCACGACGCTGGTCGTCAGCGCCGTCGGCAGCGTGATCGCGGTGAACGGCCCGCCGTCCACCGACTGCTCCAGCTCGTACTTGGCGATCGCGCTGCCGCTGGCCGAGGGCGTGCCCGCCCAGGTCAGCGTCACCGGGACGGTCGTCGTCGTCAGCGTCACATGATTGACGATGCTCGGCACCGGCGCCGCCGCGGTCGGCGTCGGCGGCGGCGTCGTCGTGATGTTGATCGTATAGGTCTGCGACACCGGCAGCGACGCGTTCCCGAGCGCGTCGACGCCCAGATAGGACAGCGTCGTCGTCGCGGCGATGGCGATCGGGCCCGTATACCGCGTGCTCGCCGTTGTCGCCGGGCCGGTCGTCGAGTAGAAGATGCTCGCGCCCGCCTCGCTCGCCAGCACCACGTTCTGCACCGCCGTGTAGGTCCCGCCGGCGGGGGTCGCGGTCACCGTCGGCGCCAGGGTATCGATGGTGTAGGTCTGCGATCCGACCGGCGACTTGTTGCCGGCCGCATCGATTGCTACAAACTGCAGCGTCGTGGTCGACGCGATGCTGATCGGCGCGGTGTACGGCGTCGTCGTCGCGCTCGGCACGGTCACGCCGTCGGTGGTGTAGAAGATCTTCGCCGCCGCGTCGTTGGCCGTCAGCGTGACGGTCTGGGCTTTGTTGAACGTCCCCCCCGCTGGCGTGGCGGTCGCCGTCAAGGCTGCCGCCCGCACGGTCACGCTCGCCGTCGCCGTGCCGGCGTTGCCGGCGGCGTCGGTGCCCCGCACGGTGAAGGTGTAGGCGCCGTCCGCCTTGTTCGTGAAGGGGAACGGGGAGGTGCACGTGGCGAACACCGCGGTCCCGGTCGAGAACGCGCACTGATACGCCAGCCCGGCCTCGGACGATCCGAACGTGAACTGGCCGGACGGCCCCGTGATCGCCGGCGGCTGATTGGTGATGACGACCGCGGGCGCGCTCGAGTCGATCGTCACCAGCAGCTCGTCCGACGGCAGGCTGATGTTGCCCGCCTTGTCCATCGCCTGCGACCGGATCGAGTGGAGGCCGTCGGCCAGCGGCGTCGCCAGCGGGACGGTCACGATGCCGGTGCTCGGCGCCAGGGCGCTGCCGCTCACCGCGTCGTCATCGAGGATGAGGCGCAGCGTGGCGTTGGGCTCGCCGACGATGCGGAAGGTCGGCTGGACCACGCTGGTGATGTTGTCCGCGGCCGAGGCGCCCGTGTCCTGCGTCGTGATCAGGTCCGGCACGCTCGGCGTCGCCGGCGGCGTCGTATCGATCACGTAGGCGTGCGTGTCGATGGTCGACACGTTGCCGACCTTGTCCACCGCCGCGATCTTCAAGGTGGTGCTGCTGGCGATGACGAGCGGCCCGTTGTAGACGACGCGATTCTGGTTCGCGGCGTCGGTCGGGTCGGTCGAGTTCTTTGTGTAGTAAATCGTCGCCGGCTCGCTCGCGGTCACCGTGACGGTCTGCGACTCGTTGTACGCGCCGCCCGGCGGGACCACGGTCAGCGTCGGCGGCACCATGTCGAACGTGTACGTCTCGGTGGCGACGATCGACTGCACCGGCGCGGCCTCGGGCGTCGCCGCCGGAATCTCCGCCCCGTAGGTCACCGTCGTGTCGACCTGAATGTCGAGCGGCGTCGCCGACGCGTACGTCAGCCGGTTCGGGTTCTGCGCGTCCAGCGGATTCGACCCGTCCGTCGTGTAATAGATGATCGCGCTGGTGTCGGACGCGAACAGCCGCACCTTCTGGGGCGTGTTGTAAGCGCCGCCGCGCGGCGTCGCCGCCACGTTGAGGCCGGCGATCTTGCCCTCCAGCAGGAACTGGTCGGTTTCCAGTATGTCGATGCCGGGGCCGCCCGCATTCGGGCCTTCGAGGCGGAAAAAGTTCGTCAGGGACGGGCTGCCGGTCACCCGGTGCGGCACGTTCGGGTCGCCGATGTAGCCGGGCGGCGGGCCGCCCTGCGCCGGCGGCAGGCCGAGCGTGTCCCAGACGAGAAACGGATCGGGCGTCGGGGACGCCAGCGCCTGCGCGAAATTGCAGGGTGTGCCGGGGCCCGGGACGCAGCCGATGTCCTCGGTGACGTTGATGCCCTTGATGCCGGCGGTGGTCGCCGTGAAGGTGCGCACGCCGAACGGGAAGGTCAGCTTGTACTGCGCGCCGGCCACCAGGTTGTCGACCCGCAGGCGCATCCGGCCGAACACCATTTGATCGCCGGGCACGATGTCGGTGGCAAACGCCTGCTCGAGCGCGAGCACGAGGTGCGCGTCGGCGCCGCCCGTCGCGCTCATCGCCGCGTCGGCGGACCAGTAGAAGGCCTCGTCCGGGTAGTTGTCGGGCACCGACGCCGGCCCGTCGGGTCGGGCAGCGTCGCGAGACAATTACCACTGGTATCGACGCAGGGCTCGAGCCTGAAACCCGTCGAATCCTGATACCACGTCGGGAATCCCGTATTCGGGTCAATCGGCCCGACCGCGCGCAACGAGGGCGCCTGGGCGCCGAGTTGCTGGGCCACCATCAACAGGGAGACGACGACGAGCGCCGCGCCCGTCCGCCAAGACACACACCTTTTCCACAGCCGTATCGGCTTGTTCATAGCCATCCTCATTCGTTGAATCGGAAACCTGCGCGGCGACTGGTCGGTGACGGATGTTCCACGCGTGCGCGCGGAAGTCAGCGCTCACACTTAGCGAAACAAAGTATATGAACCGTCCCGGGGGGACATCCCCTGAGCGGGGGATCCTCCTCCCCATACGTGCCATCTGCGCAAAACGAGGTCGCGGAAAACGATGCCCGGCTTTTCGAGACTTGCCTGCGCGCCGCGATTCAGAAATCCCGAGAAAGAACTGAACGAGTCACACGATGACGAAGACGACGGCGGCTGTGATGGCGGTGGTGGCGGCGATGATGTCGGTGCCGGCGTTGGCCCAGCAGCCAATCAGGGCGGGGTCGTTTTGTGGAAATCGTCAACGATGTTTCGCCACTGTCGCCCTACGACCGACGCGGCGCTGATGTTGAGTCTGGTGAGCCCAGTTCTGTCGTTTGTTCGCTTCCCCGGAAATACTCGTAACCGCCGCGCGCAGAACGAGCCGCGGCCGAAGGTGGGTCTGCTGTGAACGTCGTGAATATATTGGTCCGCCGAGTGCGCACCCACGGGCGCCTGCGGCCATTGTCCTGCTGACTGCGGCGTGCGGCTGTCAGAATCCGGTTACCCCGACGCCTCCGGATGTCCCACAAGTTGGCCTGCCAACGCGCCTCGAGCTGAATGCCAGGCCCGGGTTGGACGCAGACGGCGGCACTGGAACGATTACCGTCCGCGTATTCGATGCATTCGGGACAGGCTTGCGGGACCAGACGATCAGGTTCAATGCTTCTGAGGGAGCACTGAGCGTCGCGGAAGCGGTGAGAGAGCCGCTCAGGTTCACGCCTGAACGACGCTCGTATGCCTTTGCAGGGGCGCTCGGGGTTGGACGGCTGCTCGCTGGCGTGGCCGGGTTATCAACCTTTGTGGCGTCCCTAACGGGATTCGAACCCGTGTTTTGGCCTTGAAAGGGCCACGTCCTAGGCCTCTGGACGATAGGGACGTTCAGGCGTGCGCGAACCCAAAATACTACCACACGAGCTCGCGCCGGCCGAACACGGCACGCGTGTTGATACCAGCTCACCGCATGGATGAGAACGCCGCGCCCACGGTTGAGATGTCCCTCGAGATGCTGAGCGAAGCGGTCGGCAAGGCCGCCGACGACCTGCGCTCGGTCCGCACCGCGCTCGACGCCGCGCGCGCCGACATCGGCGCACGCAACACCTCGGTCTCGCGCGTCGTGCTGAAGGACGCCGAGCGCGTCATCGACCACCTTCGCCGCGCCGACGAGGGGCTGCGCGATGTGCTGAAGGATCTCAGCGAGCGGGACTAGCGGCCGCCGCCGCGGCCGGCCTGGCCGTCTCGGCCTCGGCCGACGACTCCGCGCGGCGGTGGCGCGCGACCCGCATCGCCGTATCGAGGTGCTGCGGCTCGACCTTGCCGTTGAACGTCGCGCCTTCGGCGAGCATGAATTTCGGCGAGATCACCCGGCCGGTGACGCGCGCCTCGTCCATGATGTCGACCCGGCCGGACGCCATCATCAGGCCGTCCATCTCGCCGCGCACGGTGATGATCCGCGCCACGATATCGCCCTTGACGACGGCGTCGGCGCCCACCGTGACGGCGTGGTGTTCGTTCCAGATGTTGCCGTCGATGCGCCCTTCGATCAGCACATCCTCGACGCAGTCCACGTTTCCGCGAATGGCGATGGTTCGCCCATGGAGGCCCATGGGTCCGATCGTAAGCCAGAAGTGGCGGCGCCGGGCGCTCAACGATCGACCGATCCTGATTTTTCGATCGCCGCCGGCGGGCCGGCGGATCGCCGACGCTTTAGAACAGGCTCGCAATCGACGCCCGCAGATCGCTCCATGCTGAACGTGGCGCGGCACTTCGCGCCATCCCCGGCCGCGCCTGCACCAGGAACTCGAGCACGAAGGCCAGGTCGCGCGCCGACTGGAAGCGCGCCTCCCGTTTCTTCTCGAGGCAATGGCGCACGACGAGCTCCAGCTCCACTGAACACTCCCGCCCGGCGGAGAGCGGCGGCGCCTCGTCCTTCAGGATCGCGTGGAGCGTTTCGATCGCCGACTCACCGCGAAACGGCGCGACGCCGGAGAGCATCTCGTGCAGGATCACGCCAACGCTGAAGATGTCGGAGCGTTCATCGATATCGGTGCCGCGCACCTGCTCCGGCGACATGTAGCCGACCGTGCCGAGGATCACGCCCGGCTGGGTTGATTTCGACGAATCCTGCTGCGGCAGCCCGAGCGTCTCCTTGCGGCATTTCGCCAGGCCGAAGTCGAGGATCTTCACCCGCCCCTCGCTGGTGACGAAGATGTTCTCCGGCTTCAGATCGCGGTGCACGATCCCGGCATCGTGCGCGGCCGCGAGCCCGCGAGCGATCTCGATCGCCTGTCGCACTGCGGCACGCACGCGCAGCGGCCCGTGCGCCAGCTGCTCCCGCAACGTCGAGCCCTGCAGCAGCTCCGAAACGACATACGGCAACCCATCGTGCAGGCCGATGTCGTAGAGGCCGACGACGTTCGGGTGGTTGAGGAGCGCGGTGGCGCGCGCCTCCTGCGCGAAGCGGGCGAGGCGATCGGCATCCATCGCGACGCCCGGCACGAGCACCTTCACCGCGACGTTGCGATCGAGCCGCGTGTCGCGCGCCCGGTAGACCTCGGCCATGCTGCCCGAGGCGATCAGGCTTTCGATTCGATAGGGCCCGAGCTGAAGACCTGCATCCAGGTTCATGGCGTCGCTCGCTGCAGGGTTGGTTAAATCCCCGCCTGTTTTCATCAACGCCGGCCGCGGCCGATCCGAACAGCGGCGCGGCGTTCGCTTCGGAGCGGTCCGGCGTTATGAGAAAGGGGGGACGGACGTGGCTGCGCGTGTGTTGAAGGGCACTGAGGCTATCGTGATGACAGGGTTGAGGATCGGGCTTCAAACCCAGGTGGGGACCCCGTATGATACGGGGCGTTACCGGTCCGGTTTGTACCTGGCCGCCTCAACTGTGATGACCGAGACCGGTGTAGGCGACACGCCGCTCGCCGATCGCCCGTCCGCCAGCCCGGCGGGCGAGGCCGCCCTCGAGTCGACCTACGCGCTCGTCGAGCGGGCGAAAACGGGCGATCGCGAGGCGCTCGATCGCCTGTTCGCGCGGTTCCTGCCCTCGCTGCGCCGGTGGGCGAGCGGCCGCCTGCCTCGGTGGACCCGCGATCTGATGGACACCGACGACCTGGTGCAGGAAACGGTGATGCGGGCGCTCAACCGGATCGATCGATTCGAGTCGCGGCACGAAGGAGCGCTGCAGGCGTATCTGCGCCAGGCGATCGTCAACCGCATCCGCGACGAGATCCGTCGCGGCAAGCGATCGCCGACCGAGACGCCCCTCGCCGACAACGCCGCCGACCGCGGCGCGTCGCCGCTCGAGCTCGCGATCGGCGTCGAAGCCCTCGAGCGCTACGAATCGGCGCTCGCGCGCCTGCGGCCCGAAGAGCGCGAAGCCATCATCGCGCGGATCGAGATGGATGGCAGTTATCAGGACGTCGCGCGCGCGCTCGGCAAGCCGTCCGCCGATGCGGCGCGGATGGCGGTCAGCCGCGCGCTGCTGCGCCTCGCCGAGGAGATGAGTCGTGGGTAGCCCCGAGGCCGCGCCGCTGCTGTCGCTCGCGGAATCGATCGCCGACGGCGAATCAATCGACTGGTCGGCGGCCGAGGCTCGCGCCGGCGGCGCCGACGAGGCCATCGTCCGGCAGCTGCGCGTCATCTCGGAGCTGGCTGAACTGCACCGCAGCGTCTCGACCGTCACCATGCCGCCGCCGGACGCGGCGCGCTCGCGTCACGGCTCGGCCGCGCCGGCGATCGGCAGCTGGGGCCACCTCACGCTGCTCGAACGGCTGGGCGGCGGGTCGTCGGGTGATGTCTACCGGGCCTGGGATCGCGACCTCCAGCGCGATGTCGCCCTGAAGCTGCTGCGCTTCAACGACTCGATCGCGGATCTGGACACGTCGCGCATCACGCGCGAAGGTCGGCTGCTCGCGCGCGTCCGTCACGCGAACGTGATCACGGTGTACGGCGTCGCCGCGCACGACAACCGCGTCGGGCTGTGGATGGAGCTGGTGCGCGGCGCGACGCTCGAGCAGCAGATTCGGACCAGCGGGCCGCTCGGCGCACACGAAGCGGCGCTGGTCGGCATCGATCTCTGCCGCGCGCTGGCCGCGATTCACGCGGCGGGTCTCATCCATCGCGACGTCAAGGCGCAGAACGTGATGCGCGAGGGCGGCGGCCGGATCGTGCTGATGGACCTCGGCACCGGCCGTGAAGTCGGAACGCCGTCCGAGGCCGTCGCACCCGATCTCGCCGGCACCCCGCTGTATCTCGCGCCGGAGCTGTTCAGCGGCGCGCGGGCGAGCGAGCGAACCGACCTCTACAGTCTCGGTGTTCTTCTTTATCACCTGGTCACCGGCATTTTCCCGATCCGCGCGACGACCATTCAGGAACTGCACGAAGGGCACACCGCGGGCCGCCTCGTCCGGCTGCGCGACGCGCGTCCCGACCTCCCATCTGCGTTCGTCCGCGTCGTCGAGCGCGCGATCGCCCGCGATGCGAGGGTGCGGTATGCGACCGCCGGCGAGTTCGAGGCCGACCTCGCCCACGCCCTGGAGGGATTTACCGTGCCTGGCGCCGCTCGCGCGCCGTCGGGCCGACGGGGAGTCGTTTCCCGGGTGCCATCCCGATTCGTGACCATCGGCGTGACAGCGGCGCTCGTGTGCATCGTGGCTCTCGGCGTATGGATGCTTCAGCGCGGGTCGGGGTTGTCAGGGCCGGCCGGAACGGTGCGTTCGATCGCAGTGCTGCCGCTCGTCAACTTGTCCGGCGACGCATCTCAGGATTATTTCGCCGACGGCATGACCGACGAGCTGATCGCGACCCTCGGGCGGATTGGCGCGTTGAACGTGATCTCGCGCACGTCGGTAATCACGTTCAAGCATTCCAAGCAGTCGTTGCCACAGATCGCACGCGCGTTGAACGTCGATGCGGTCCTCGAAGGGTCCGTATTCATCATCCGCGGCAGGGGCGACGGCGACCGTGGCGCTGACGCGTCGCGCGGCCGCGATCGGGTGCGGATCAACGCACGACTGATTCATGCCGGCAGCGACCTGCAGCTGTGGACCAAGACCTTCGAGGAAGAAATTACCAACGTCCTGAACCTGCAGCGCGAAGTGGCGGCGGCGGTTGCCAACGAGATCAACATCCGGTTGACGCCCGAAGAAGAGCGCGATTTCTCCACCCAGGCGCAGCGCGATCAAGCGGCGCAGGACGCTTATCTGCAGGGTCGCTACCTGCTCAATAACTTGAGCCGTCCGAATCTCATCGCCGCACGCGACCAGCTGCAACGTGCCATTCAGCTCGATCCGGGCGACGCCCGCGCCTACGCCAGCCTGGCCTGGTGCTACTCCTTCCTTGAACTCTACGGAGTCCTGGGGCACTTCGAAGCGGCCAGTCTTGCCAATGCCGCCGCCTCGACGGCCGTCCGGCTGAACGATCGCCTGGCTGAAGCGCACAGCCGTCTCGCGGACGTGGCGCTGCAGTATCAATGGGACTGGGTCGGTGCTGAACGTTCGTACCGTCGCGCGCTGGAGCTGAATCCGAGCCACAGCTATACGCGATCGCAATACGCGCGTTTCCTGATGGCCCAGGGACGGCTTGCCGAAGCACTTCAGCAGGCCAAGCGCGCGGAACAAGTCGACCCGCTGTCGCCGGAGGCCAAGGAAGCCGTCGCGCTCGCCCTCTATTACGACCGCAAGTACGACGAGGCGATCACTCAGCTGCGCGCCGCCCGCGACCTCGCGCCGCAGTCCGCGCAGGCGCATTTCGGGCTTGGACGTGTCTATGCTGGAAAGGGCGCCAACGCGCAGGCGATCGACGAACTGATCCAGGCCGCGTCGCTGTCAGGAAGATCGCCCGGAATCGTGGCCGAACTAGCCCGGACCTACGCGGTGTCGGGGCGGAAGAGCGAGGCAGAGCAGCTGATCGCGGAATTGAATGATCGATCGCGCGAGCCTGACTACCATGTCTCACCGCAGGCGCTCGCATACATCTATGCGGCACTTGGCAATCGCGACCGTGCGTTCGAACTGCTGACGAGGGCGTTCGACGACCGGATGGCGTCGGTGCTGTGGTTGAAGGTCGATCCCAGAGTGGACAGCCTGCGTCAGGATCCGCGGTATGCCGCGCTCGTGCTGCGGCTTGGACTCGATCGCTGAACCCGTCGCACGATGATTGACGTGCCCGATCCTCGCCGATACAATCCTCCGATTCAGTCCAACAATAAAATCGCCGCGATCTGCTGAGGAGACCGCCATGCCGAGAAAGAAGACCTCGTTGACCGTGCCCGTCGATCTCAAGCCGGTGTTCGCCCTGATCCAGGTGAACGTCGCGCTTCTGCAGCACGCCGAACAGACGAAAGAAGTGAAGAACGCGCTCGCCGGTCTCGAGAAGGCGAAAAGGGCGCTGCGCTGCCCGGGCATGTTTCTCCGCGTGTCGTTCAGCCCGCAGCATGACTGAGCATGGCGCATTTCGACGCCACGCGCTTTCGACGCTCGCCGCACCTGGTTTGCTACTGGAGTGATCGCGATTTTCTCATTCACAACTACGCGACTGGCGTTCGTGTGGTCGGCCAGCCGGTAACCTGGGACATCCTCAATTTTTTCGACGACTGGCGAGCGGCCGGCGCGCTCTTCAAGGAGCGGCCGGCCTGGAACGCCTCGAACCTGCGCCGGCTGCTCACCGCGTTTGTGCGCTACTCGCTGCTGCAACGGGCTGACCGTCCGTTGTCCGCCAGCGAGCAGGCGATGGATGGCTGGCAGCCGTGGAATCCGGCGGCCGGCTTTTTTCATACCGCGACGAAAGACGTCCCCTTCGACGACCTCGACAGCACCGTGCGCGTACTGCGGCGGCAGGGACGTACGCGGCCGATGCCAAGCCCGGTCAAGCGCTACGTCCGCTCTCGAGTGTTCACGCTTCCCGCCGTTGCCACCGGCGGCGAGTTTCCCGACGTGTTGCTGTCGCGTCGAACGTGGCGCCGTTTCGGCCGCGATCCGGTTGACGTCTTGGCGCTGAGCACCGTGCTCGGATTGACCGCGGGCATCCAGCGTTGGGCGCACGCCTCGGGTGAAGGCACGATTGCGTTGAAGACGTCGCCATCGGGCGGCGCACGGCACGCAATCGAACTGTACGTCGTGGCTTTGAATGTAAAGGGCTTGCGGCGCGGAATCTATCACTATGCGGCCGACATTCACGCGCTCGAAAGGGTGAGCGACGCGCGGTCCAACTCGACGATCGTGAACCGCTATCTGCCCGCCCAGGCGTGGTACGGTGAAGCCTCGGCGCTAGTGTTTTTTTCAGCCGTGTTTCCGCGCGAGGTCTGGCGCTACGGCTACGCGCGGGCCTATCGTGCGGTGCTCATTGAGGCCGGCCACTTGTGCCAGACCTTCTGTCTGGCCGCGACCTGGCAGCACCTCGCACCCTTCTGTACGATGGCCCTGGCCGATTCGCGGATCGAGCAGGACCTCGAGCTTGACGGGATCTCCGAGTCGGTCCTGTACGCGGCCGGAGTCGGCATGCCGCCGCGCGACGCGGCTGCTCCCAGACCCACGGCGAAACCAGGCATGCTGACCAAGCGCGAGGTCCAGCAGTTTCCCGGACGGATCGTCCGGAAACGTCGGTGAAGCTACTTGGTCTGCAGCAGCTCCTTGATCCCGCCGAGCGACGCCATGATCCCGCTCGCTTCGTAGGGCAGGAACACCAGCTTCTGCGCGCCGGTGGAAATCTGGCCGAGCGCTTCGAGGTACTTCTGCGCGATCAGGTACTGCGCCGGGCTGCCGGTCGAGCCGAGCGCCTGCGACACCACCAGAATCGCCTGCGCCTCGGCCTGCGCCACCCGCATCCGCGCCTCGGCCTGGCCTTCGGCCGCGAGCACCGCCGCCGCCTTCGCGCCTTCGGCGTTGACGATCTGCGCCTGCTTCTGCCCCTCGGCGCGCAGGATCGCCGACGCCTTCTCGCCCTCCGCGGTGGTGACGACGGCGCGGCGCGTCCGCTCCGCCGTCATCTGCTTCTCCATCGTCAGGCGGATTTCCTCGGGCGGGGTGATGTTCTTCAGCTCGATGCGCATCACCTTGACGCCCCATTGCTGGGTCGCCGAGTCGAGCGCCGCGCGCAGCTGGGTGTTGGTGGTGTCGCGCGATGAGAGCGTGTGGTCGAGATCGAGCTGGCCGATGACGTTGCGCAGCGCCGAGAGCGTCAACTGCTCGAGGCCCCACGACAGGTTCTGCACCTCGTAGGTGGCCCGCACGGGATCGGCGATCAGATAGTAGATGACCGCGTCCACCTCCATCGTCACGTTGTCGCGCGTGATGACCGGCTGCGGCTCGATCTTCGTAATCTGCTCGCGCAGATCGATGGTCGCGCGGATCGAGTCGAGGAACGGGACGATCGTATTGAGCCCCGCTTCGGCGGTGCGGTGGAACTTGCCGAGGCGCTCGACGACCTTCACCTGCTTCTGCGGCACGATGCGGATCGTCCGCATCAGCACGACGATGAGGACGAACGCCATACCGATGAGGACGATGCCGCTCATGCGCGAGTGACCTCCAGCACGATGCCGTCGGCGCCGACGACCTTGATCCTGGTGCCCGCGGCGATGTGGTCGGCGCTGCGCGCCGCCCAGTCTTCGCCGCCGACGGTGACGCGGCCGGTGCCGAGCGTAGTGTCGATGTCGGTGGTGACCATGCCGTGCCGGCCGATGAGCGGGTCGGTGCGCGACGGCACGCCCGGTCCGCCAAGCCGCCCGATCAGGCGCGTTCGCAGCACGGCCAGCGAGACCACCATCACGATGATGAAGGTCGCGAACTGCGGCGCGACGCCGTAGCCGAGCAGCGCCACGCCGGCGCCGGCGACCGCGCCGAGGCTGATGAACATCGAGCCGAAATGCGGCACCGAGACTTCGACGATGGCCGCGACGAAGGCGACGCCGAGCCAGCCGAGCGCGTTCGCTTCAAATGGCCACATGAAGGGACGCGATTATAAGCGGAAGAGCGGCCTCCCGGCGGGCATCCCCGGCCACGGCGTGCCGAGCAGCATCGCGAGCAGCGCGATGCCGAAGCAGACGAGGAGGCGCGTGCGCTTCGACGCCGGCGTCTTCGCCTTGCGCGCCAGCACCCGGCCGACGTGCGCGATCACCACGGCCACGACCATCGCGGTGAGGTGTTCGACCGCCCAGAAGCGCAGCTGCGGGTTCTGCATCGCCTCGCCGAAGTGCGCGCGGATCTCGGCCATGTTCGGGCTGACCACGAGGTAGAGGAGCAGGCCGAGCAGCATCTGCAGGTCGAGCGCCATCATCGCGAACACACCCCAGCGATCGGCGACGGACTGGCCACCTTCGACCTTGCCGCGGACGGCGGCGAGGACCACGCCGAAGACAGTGATGAGCGCAAACCAGCGGATCCAGGAATGAAGGATCAGAGCAATCGTGTACATAGCGCCACCTTAGCAGAAACGCGGTCAGGCCGATGACTTCGCCGCGGCGAGCGCGCGGCGCGCGTCGAGCAGGGCGTCGTGTGCTTTGTCCCACACGGCGCGCGCCTGCTGTTCGGCGGCTTCGGCACGCGCAACCTTGGCCTCGGCCTGCTTGACGGCGGCCTGATGTTCACGCGCGGCGGCCGCGGCCTTCTCGCGTTCGCGGGCGGCCCGTTGTTCCTCCGCGCGCGTCTGGCGGCTGTCTTCCTTTTCTTCCTTCTCCGGCTTGTCGCGTCTGGCCGACGATGATTTCGGAGACGCATCCTCGCGACGCGGAAACGCGAACACTGCCGCGCCGGGCTGCGGCTTGACGCCGGCGAGCGCTTCGAAGCCTGCCGGCTGCAGCGGCTGCGTCAGACGGCCGAGCGATTCGGGCGCCTCGCCCGCGAGCGACAGCGCTTCGAACGTGCGCGACAGCGCGTCCGGGCTTGGCGCCGAGCCGGCGGACGCCGACAAACGCTGCGCCTCGCCGACCGCTTCGGCCACCGCGCGCCGGTGTGCGTCGCTGGCCGCGCGCACGTCAACCGATCGTCCTTCGAGCGCGGCGATCTGCGCCTTGCGCACCTTCTCGCCGCTCTTCATCACGCGGTCGAACGCAGCGCGCGCGTGCCAGTAAACCTGGTTCACGGCCCACGGCACGACGGTTGGCTTCGCGAGCGCGCGCACGCGCTTTCGCCTCGTCGCCGCTCAGCGTTTTCGCGAGCGCGTTGCGGGCGCTGACGAACTCGCTCAGCGGTCCGCGATACAGGTCGTCTATTTTCGACTCGAGCGCTGACACCACGACATTATGTGGCAAGGGCACGGGACGTGCGAACGTCGTTGAAGTAGAGATCGATCGTAGGTCGTGTCCGCCGTCCGGCGGAACGTCGGAGGTCCGGCTCAAGCCGGACACGACGTACTACGGGTGGGAAATCGCGAGCGTGTAGGTCTGGGGCACGGTGATGCCGCCGATGTCCTGCACGACGATGCAATAGCGTTGAGAGCTCACCGCGCCGGAGATCGCGGGCACGTTCAACTGCGCGAACGCCTGCTGAAGGATGCCGCCGCAGGTGCCGTCGTTGGCGGCCTGCGTCCAGAGTAGCCCGAGGACGGCATTGGATGTTGGCGCCAGGGCGGTGAGTTTCACCGACAACTCGCCGGTCTTGGACGACGTGAACGGATGCGCGTTGATGCCGCCAACCTGCAGCGTGCCGGTGAACATTTTCGACGGTGTTCTTCGAGGGATCGGTGATGCCGCCGCAACCGGCCGCCATCAGGCCGGCGCACGCGATCGCGATTGCAATGAAGGGACGCATACCTGCGATCTTACACGGATTGGCAGCCCTGAAGGGCTGCGCGACGGAGACGATCGGCGGCCATAAATGGCCGCCTCACAGCGACGACGGCGGCCCTAAAGGGCCGCCCTACACGGCCGTACGAAGGGGCCGCCCTACAGTCGCGAGGGCGCGCTCTTGGTCGGGGACGGACGCGGCGGCTCGAGGAGCCTCAGCCCGGCAACCATCAGTCGGTCGGCCTGGCTTGCCAGCGATGCGGAAAGAATGGCGTGGCGCTCAGCGTCGCGCGCCAGCTTCTGCGCGAGCGTGATCAGGTCCTCGGCGGCCAGCGGTGAACCACGTCGTTTTGATTTCATGGGGCCCATCTTCATGATGTTGGGGGTCTATGAGCATGCGGCATGTGGGCTTAATTAGCAACCTCTACTATAGTTTAGCGTGCATGCGAACCCTTGCTTCAGCAGCCTGCGCCACTCTAGTTCTTCACGTCCTGACCGTTACCGCCTCACAGAGCGATCCGACGTGGCGGCAGGCGGTCGCGCCAGCGCGCGTCGCCAACAACATCTATTACGTCGGCACCGCCGGCCTTTCTGCTTTCTTCATCCAGACCAACGCCGGCGCGATCCTCATCGACAGCGGCGAACCGGAGTCGGTGCCGCTCATCCGCGCGAGCATCGAGAAACTCGGTCATCAGATGGCCGAGATCAAGATCCTCCTCGCCGGGCACGCGCACTTCGACCACGTCGGCGGGCATGCCGCGATCAAGCGCCTGAGCGGCGCCAAGGTCTACGTGATGGATGCCGATCGCGACGCGCTCCAGTCGGGCGTCGATCGCTCCGCGCTTGGCGCGCAGGGCTGGACGCCGGTCGGGATCGATCGCGTGCTGAAGGACGGCGACACGGTCACGCTCGGCGAGACGACGCTGACGGCGCACTTGACGCCGGGACATACGCAGGGCTGCACGACCTGGACGATGGCGACCAACGAGGACGGCCGCAGCCGCCAGGTCGCATTCGTGTGCAGCGTCACCGTGAACGAGGGCGTGACGCTTGTCGGCAACCGCCGCGTGCCGGCGATCGCGCAGCATTACGAGCAGGCTTTCCGTGTGCTTCGCGGCCTGTCGCCTGATATTTTCGTCGCCGAGCATCCGAGCGTGTTCGGTTTCGAGGCCAAAGCGGCGCGCGGCGAGCGGCCCACTGCCTTCGTCGATCCGGACGGCTATCGGAAGTTTGTCGAGCAGTCCGAGCGCAGCTTTCGCACGCAGTTGAGCGCGGAACAGAAGCGCTGACGTCGAGGCAGCCCTGAAGGGCCGCACTACTTCGAGGCAGCCCTGACCGCCTCCGCCAAGGCTCCGGCGAGTCTCGCCGACGCGCTTCGCGCGAAGGCGGAGGGGCTGCTGCGCTCCTGCGAGCGCTGGCGCCCGCCCACGCCAGCGCGTAACATAAGCGACTTCCATGTCCACCGCCGCAGCCGCGCAGGGGATGCCCCTGTCTTTTCGCGACGTGCTCCGCATTACGGTGATGCGACGGGTGTGGTACGCGCAGGTGATCAGCCTCTTCGGCGATTTCCTGGCGCTCTTCGCGGTGATTGCCGTGGTGTCGTTCACGATGCACGGGACGCCGTCGCAGCTCACCGGCCTGCAGATCGCTTACATGCTGCCGATCGTGTTCGTCGGTCCGATCGCCGGCGTCTTCGTCGATCGCTGGCCGCTGAAGCCGACGCTGGTGTCGAGCGATCTCATCCGTGCCTGCCTGGCGCTGCTCCTCATCCCGGCGACGTCGGTCACGCAGGTGTTCTTCGTGCTCGCGGCGCTCAGCTGCGTCTCGGCGTTCTTCGGGCCGGCGCAAACCGTGACGATCCGATCGCACGTGCCGACGCAGGGGCTGATGTCCGCGAACGCGCTGATGCAGATCGCCTTCATGGGCAGCCGCATCGTCGGGCCCGCCGTCGCCGGCGCGATGGTCGCACGCTTCACTCCGAAGGTGTGCTACGCGATCGACGTCGTCAGCTTCCTGCTGTCGGCGGCGTTGATCGGGTCGGTGGCGATCAAGCGGCCGGCGTCGCTCGCGCCGCCGCGTGAATCGTCGAGCAACCGCATCCATGCCATCTGGCTCGACATGGTCGTCGGGATGCGCTTCATCGTGCACCACAGCGCGATCCTGTTCTTCGTGATCGCGATGGCGGCCGGCCTGTTCACGATCGGCTGCTTCGGCCCGCTGATTTCGATCTACGTGCGCGATACGCTGCACGCGAGCGCCGGATCGTTCGGCTACGTCAGCGGCATGGTGGGCGTGGGGCTGCTGCTCGGCACGCAGATCATCCGCATCATCGCGCGCAAGGCGTCCGACACCGGGCTCGTGCTGTGGGGCCTGCTGGGCATCGGCGCCGGGGTATTCCTGCTCGGCGCCGTCCCGAACATCGCGGCGGCGCTGGCGGCCACCTTCACGATCGGGTTCGCGTTCGCCTCGATCATGGTGCCGGCGCAAACGCTGATTCAGCGCGAGACGCCAGCCGACATGCTCGGCCGCGTCGGCAGCACCAACGCGTCGGTGATCTTCCTCGGGCAGATCCTCGGCCTGGCGGTATCGGGCATCCTCGCTGAGGTCGTCGGCGTGCGGACGGTGTTCTTCCTCTGCGCGGTGCTCTCGGTGGCGCTCGCCGCGAGCGGACGCGTGTTCCTCAGCAGGGGAGGCCCATCGGGCCGTCCCGCGCCGGTGACGCCATGAATGGGCTGATCCAGGACCTTCGCTTCGCCATCCGGGCGTTCGCGCTCAACCCCGGCTTCACCGCCGCGGCGCTGCTGTCGATCGCCATCGGCGTCGGCGCGAACTCCGCGATTTTCAGCGTCGCCAGCGCGCTGCTGCTGCGGCCGCTGCCGTACCAGGATGCCGAGCGGCTGGCGCATCCTCTGGAGCCGATCGCCGGGTCTCGGCATCGCGGAAGACTGGTTCTCGACCGCGCAGTACTTCGACATCAAGCACGGGGCATCGCGGCTTCGAGGCAGGTCGCGATTGCCATCGGCGGCAACTACAACCTGACCGGCGACGGCGAGCCCGAGCGGATCGGCACGGTGCGCGTTTCGTCGAACCTCCTGCCGATGCTCGGCGCGCAGCCGATGCTCGGCCGGCTGTTCGCCGCCGAAGAGGACGTGGCCGGCGGCGCCGGCGTTGCCGTCCTCAACCACGGCACGTGGATGCGCCGCTACGGCGGCGACCCGCAGGTCGTCGGGCGATCGATCACGCTGAACGGCCAGCGTTTCCAGATTGTCGGCGTGATGGCGCCGTCCTTCTCGCTGCCGCGCGAGGTGATGCCGACACTCGGCGGCGCGGAGAACGCGGAAGTGCTGCTGCACCTGCCGCTCGCGGCCGACGCCGCCACCGTGCGCAACCGCGAGGACTACAACATCATCGGCAAGCTGAAGCCGGGCGTCGCGTTCGGCGAAGCGCAGGCCGAGATGGACGCGATCACCGCGCGCCTGCGGCAGGAGCACCCCGATTTCTACCCGGCGAACGGCGGGCTGACGTTCGACATCGTGCCGCTGCAGGAGCAGGTGGTCGGCGACGTGCGCCGATCGCTCGCTGATCCTCATCGCCGCCGTCGGCTTCGTGCTGCTGGTGGCGTGCGCGAACGTCGCCAACCTGCAGCTGTCGCGCGCGCTCGCGCGGCACAAGGAGATCGCCGTCCGCGCGGCGCTCGGCGCCAGCCGCGCGCCGCATCGTCAGGCAGCTCCTGACCGAAAGCGTGCTGCTGGCGGTCGCCGGCGGCGCGCTCGGCCTCGTCTTCGCCGTCTGGAGCCTCGAAGGCATCCGCGCCCTCGGCGCCAGGAGCGTCCCGCGCCTCGGCGAGATCGCGATCAACGGGCGACGTGCTGCTGTTCACGCTCGCGGTCTCGGTGGTGTCGGGCATCGTCTTCGGTCTGGTGCCGGCGCTGCGGGTCTGCCGCCTCGATCTGCACGACAGCCTCAAGGACGCCAGCCGCGGCTCCGCCGGGCACGAGCGCGCTCTGGAGCGCGACGGGCCGCCGGCAGAACGTGCGCCAGCTGCTGGTCGTCGCCGAGCTCGCGCTCTCGGTGATGCTCCTCATCGGCGCCGGGCTGCTGATTCGCAGCTTCGCCCAGCTGCAGCAGGTGCCGACCGGCTTCAACCCGTCCAACCTGCTGACGCTCGAGCTGACGATGACCGGCGCCAGGTACAACGAGCCGCCGGCCGTGCTCGAGACCTACCGTCAGCTCTGGGAGCGGCTCGCGCGGCTGCCGGGCGCGGTCGCTGCCGGCGGCGTATCGGCGCTGCCGCTCAGCCAGATGTTCGCGTGGGGACCGATCACGGTCGAAGGGCGCCCGCTCGCGCCCGGCGAGGCGTTCATCAACGTCGATCAGCGTGTCGTTGCCGGCGACTATTTCCGAACGATGGAGATCCCGCTGCTCAAGGGCAGGCTCTTCACCGAGCAGGACACGCGCACCCAGCCGCGGGTCGTCGTGATCGACGACGCGATGGCGCAGCAGCTGTGGCCGAACGAGGAAGCCGTCGGCAAACGAATCCGGGTGGGCGGCATCGATGCCCAGGCGACCGCGCCGTGGCTGACGGTTGTCGGCGTGGTTGGCCGGGTGAAGCAGTACACGCTCGATGGCGAATCGCGAATCGCGATGTACTTCCCGCAGACGCAGGTCGATCGGCCGCGGCCATGAACGTCGTGCTGCGCACCGACGGCGATCCGGCGGCGCTGACCGCGGCGGTTCGCCGTGAGATCCGCGCGCTCGATCCCGACCTGCCGATCTACAACGTCCGGACGATGGTGCAGCGCGTTGACGAATCGCTCGCGCGCCGGCGGTTCTCGATGCTGCTGCTGACGCTCTTCGCCGCGCTCGCGCTCGGCCTGGCGACGATCGGCATCTACGGCGTCATCGCGTATCTGGTCGCGCAGGGAACGCGCGAGCTCGGGATCCGGATGGCGCTGGGCGCGACGCCGCGCGGCATCCTGCTGATGATCGTGCGCCACGGCCTGACGGTCGCGCTCACCGGCGTCGGCATCGGCCTCGTCGGCGCCTTCGCGCTGACCCGGTTCATGAGCAGCCAGCTGTTCGGCGTCGCGGCGGTCGATCCGGCGACCTTCTTCAGCGTCTCGCTGCTCCTGACGGTCGTGGCGCTCGCCGCCAGTTATCTGCCCGCGCGGCGCGCTGCCAGGATAGATCCGATGGTGTCGCTGCGGAGCGACTAGCCGCGCGGGGTGAAATTAAGAATTAAGAATTAAGAATTAAGAATTCGTGGAGCTCTTCGCGCAGCAACGCTTGCATTCGATCACGAATTCTTAATTCTTAATTCCTAATTCTTAATTCCGCGACAGCACGGCCCACGCGCTGTCGCGAAACACCGGTGTCCAGCCGGCGCGCACGAGCGCGGCGCCGACGCGCGAGGCCGCCGGCAGGTAGGCGCACCGGATGCCGTAGCGCTCGAACAGGCGCTCGAACTCGCCGCTGGTTTCCACCTGCACCTGTTCCTTGATGAGGCTCGGCGGATACGGATCCTGCCGCCCGTCGAGAAACACGCGCCGTCCCGGCGCAAACCAGATCAGATAGCCGCCTTCGTCGTAGCGGTTGTAGACGTTGCCTGGGCAGCGATCGAGCGCGGTCAGCGACGCGGCAGGCAGCGGCGTCCAGTTGAAGCGCGCGAGCTGGCTCCTGTATGCGCCGGCAACCGCGATCGCCGCAATCGCCGCCGCGGCGCCGGCCAGCGCGGCGTTCAATCGCGGACGCCGGCGTTGGCTCACCGCTGATGCCGCATCGGGCACCGCCGCCGGCATCAGCGCGGCCACGGCCGGCAGGGCGAGCATCAGGAACGGCGGCACGTTGCGCACCGCCGTCAATGCGAGCGGCACGAGCGCCAGCGCGCACGCGCACAGGGTGACGTGCCCGTCCCTCCTGGCTTCAGGATCGTTCAGCAGCACACGGCCGCGCGCGACAGCGAGCGCCATCAATGCGGCGACGGTGATCCAGAAGGGGAGCAGCGCCGGGCTCGCAATCGATGGCGGCGCCCACTCGTCGATCCCGAGCTGGCGGATGCGCCCGAGCGACTGCGGCATGTCGAGCCAGAAATGCCAGCCGAGCGGCGTCAGCGCCGTCGCGACGAGACAAAGCGCGGCAGTACCGGCGAGCCGCGGGAGACGCGTGATGTCCTCGAGCAGCGCCGCACAGAGCGACGCGGCGAGGAGCAGCACGCCGAGCAAGACTGCGCCGTGCAGGTTCGCCCACACCCAGAAGAGGAGCGGCAGCCACACGTAATGGCGGCGCCGCAGCAGGGCAGCGGTCGAGACGACGAGCAGCAGCGACAGCACCTGGGCACGCAGGCTCCACGTGGTCGTCGCCGTGGCGAGAACGAATGCCGTCATCAGGAACTTGCGCTTGACGGGGCCGCGGGTCTCGGCCCAGACGATCGCCCATGCAGCGGTGACGACCGCGGCCGAGGCGAGGGTGAGCAGCGGCAGGCCGCCGACCGCGTAGATGGCGTAGAAGAGCAGCTGCGACAGCCACTCGTGGTTCGGCCACGCGGCGCCGTAGACAGTGTGCGAGTAGGTGTCGGTCAGGAGGACGTGGCGCGTCGCCCACATGTCCTGCCCTGCGCGCAGCAGCCACCAGGTGTCGTGCTGCGCCGGCATCAGGCACCCGGCGGTCGCGATGGCGACGAAGAGCAGCGTGGTGCGGAGTCGATCGAAGGTGAAACGCTCGATCATGTCCGCTGGCGGACGTCTGTTTCCTCGGCGCCCTCGGTGATCTCATCGAGCTTCGCCAGCAGGGCTGCGAAGCCGCACTGTTCGGGATCGAAGAAACCCCATTCGTCCTGGATCGGCTTCGACCGGCGTGAGCGGCGCATCACCGGTGCCGGTACCTGGACCGATGCGGAGACCGGCACAGGCGCCGGCGCTGGCGCCGGCGCAACAGCCTCGACCGCGTTCGGCCTGGGTTTCGGTTTCTCCTGCGGCGGTTCGACACGGCGCCGCTCGATGTCCTTGCGCAGCGACGCGACCAGTTCGCTCCATTCGGGGCGGCCGCTCTTCGCGCCGGTGCCGTTCGCCCGCGGCGCCGCGGCGGCAACGGCCGCGCGCGGGACCGTCAGCGTGGGCAGCGCCGGCGCCGGGCGCGGGACGGTAATCGACGGGATCGGCGCCGGTGCCGCACGCGGGACGACGATTTGCGGAGGCGGCGGCACCTGCCTCGGCGCTTGCGGCGCCGGCCTGGGTGCGGACACCGCGTCGGCGGCAGCCAGGCTGTCGGCGCGGGCGAAACCCGTTGCGGGCGAATCGCTCGGGAAGCCCTCGATGATCGGCCAGCCCCAGCGAGCAGTCAGGCCCGATGACACCCACGGCTCCGCGTCGGCCGGCTCGGGCTCGGCATCCGCGGTATCCGATTCCTCGTCGAGCGTCGCGACGTTCTCCTGATCCTCAATCGCGAAGCCGGCGACCGCTTCGGTCGCGAATGCCGCCGCGGGCTCGAGCTCGGCTGCCTCGACCTCAACGTCGACATCGACGTCGACCTCGACATCGACGTCGAACTCTGACTCGACCTGCTCCTCGACGATGAACCCGGGATCGACCCGCGCTTCGAACCGCGGCTCCGGCGCGGCGATCGGCTCGACTCGGGTGCGGCCGAAGGTGAAGCGCGGCATCTCGAACTCGGGCTCGTCGGTGAGCGACGGCATCGTGTAGATCCCGATCGGCTCGCCGTCGAACAACTCTTCGCCGTTCGTCTCTTCCTCGCCTTTGAGCTCCGCGAGCTCCTCGGAGAGATCGATGTCTTCCTCCTCCTCGATCTCGAGGGTCGGAACGCTATCGGAGAGCGGCGTCTCGTAGCGGGCGGCTGCGCCGCCGCCAAGGAGCTCCTCGCGGAGGCGCGCGGCGAAGTCGACCTGCTCGAACTGCGCGTGTCGTTCGGCCTCGGCGAAGATCGGCGCCTCGACCTCGGCGAACTGCGGCGTCTCGTACGCCGGCTCGCTCTCGGCGACCACGGGCACTGGTTCGCTGGCGTGGAGCGCCTCTGGTTCTACGGGCGCCGCTGCTTCCGGCGCGTCGCCGCCGAACAGCGCGCTCGCGTACGAATAGTTCGGCGTGTAAATCGGGACCGGGGCATCGTCTGGCGTGTAGATCTCGGCGTCGGCGCGCGTGAACGCCGGCGTCCCGTCGGTCCGGCCGAATGTCGCGGCGGGCATCTCGGGCTCGACGTAGCGCGGTGCCTCGCTGTAGCGCGGCGCCTCGGGCTCGGTGAACGCTGTCACCACTGGCGGTGCATCGACAAAGGTGTCGGCGTAGGCGAAGGCGGGCTCTTCGCCGGCCGCCTGCGGTTCGATCTCGAAGGCGCTCTCTTCCTGTTCCAGCCGCTCCTGTTCTTCCTGCTCGGCGAACAGCGCGCGCTCGGCGGCGCTCTCTTTCAAGTAGGCGACGATCTGCTCGGCGAAGAGCGCCGGGTCGCAGCCGTCGGCCGCCTGCGGCGTGCTGCCGCGTCGCCAGCGGGAGAACAGACCGCCCCGGCTCTCCGACGCGCTCTGCGCGGCGAGGACCGGAATCGTCAGCGTGCGCACGTGCGCGGCGGCGGCGATGACCCGCAGCGCCGCGGCCAGCGCGGCATCGTCGGTCGGCGAGAGCAGCGCCGGCACCAGCACCAGGTCGGGGACGCGGTTGCCGATCGCTTCGAGCGCGCGCTCGGTGGTGTCGGCGAGGATCAGCTCCGCGCGGACGCGGTCGCGCACAACGGCGGTCAGCGCGTCGCGCTGCCGCCGATCCGATTCGATGGCAAGAATGATGGACATCCGCTTGGTGTCTTTACGTCCGCAGCATGAATCCGACGAGCACCGCCCCTGCGATCGCGAAGACGACCAGCTCGGGATGCGAATGCACGGTTTCGCGGGCCTCGCCCGCGACGTTGCGCGTGTGGCTCCGCACCGTGTGCACGACGCTCGACATCTCCGCTGACGGATTTGCCATCGCCCGCTCGGTGACGTGCGTTCGCGCCCGATCGTCGATGATGACGAGCGCCAGGAGCAGGAGCGCCAGCGCCCCCGCCGATATCAGCCACTCTCCAATCCGGCGTCGCATACGGGTGGCTAAGGCAATTACCGTTCCGTCGCCGCGCCGCCCCGCCTACGCCGTGGAAGTACCGATCAACGCAGGTTTTACAGGGGTTTTTCGCTGTCGCCTGGCAGGCGCTTTTCACGGCCGGATCGCGATGCCAACCAAATCCGCGCGACCGGTTACGAATGTGCCCAATCGCAACGGCTGCGGCACGCGCGCCGCGCGTCGCGAATCGGGCGCATGCGACACGCGCTAACCGCGCGTCGTTCATCGACTTTCGGGTGGTTGCGATCGCACCGATGAGGTGCGTGGCACATCCGTTGCCTTTTCATGTGTCGTCGCGCGGTCAACGCAAAGAGGCGGGACCGTATTTTTCACCACACGATGTGCGCGTCAGTGACGCGCCGGAGGATCGACCAATGATGCTGAATCTCTACACCCGTTTCCAGGCGCTTGTCCGCAACGAAGAGGGCCAGGACCTGCTCGAGTACGCGCTGCTCGTCGCCCTGATCGCGCTCGTCGCCGTCGGCGCCATCACGCTGGCCGGCTCGAACGTCAACGTCATCTTCGGCAAGATCGCCACCGCGCTCGCGCCCTCGGCGTAACGCCACGCGCTCGCAGACGCAGGTTCCACGATGTGGAGAACGAAGAGGGGCGGAGGAGACTCCGCTCCTCGTTTTTCAGAAAGGGCGAGCGAGATGGCTCGGATGATCACGGTGGTTGGTCGCCTCGTTCGTCGGGACGACGGCCAGGACCTGCTCGAATACGGCCTGCTCGCGGCGCTGATTGTCGTCGTCGCGATGGCCGGCCTCACCACCCTCGGCAACACCATCTACACGGTTTTCTGGAGCTCCATTGGTCAGGCCATCTGAGTTGATCGTGCTCGGCACGCTCGCTGCCGGCGCCGGCATCGCCGCAGCGATCGATCTGCGTACGCGCCGGGTGCCGAACCCGCTGACGGCGTCGCTGACGGCGTCGGGCCTGGTGTTCGCCGCCGCCGGCATCAGCGGCCTGTCGGTGAGCGCCTCGATTCTCGGATGTCGTCCTCGGCCTCGCGCTGATGCTGCCCGGACATCTGTTCGGCGCGACCGGCGCGGGAGACGTCAAGTTGTTCGCGGCCGCCGGCGCGCTGATCGGACCGGCGCCGATCGTCACCGCCTTCTTCTATACCGCGCTCGCCGGCGGCGTGCTCGCCCTGATCGTCGCGCGTGCGACGGCAGCGGCTGCAGCGGACGCTGAACGGCGCGGTCACGCTCGTCGCAACTGCTGCCGCGAACTCGAGTGCCATCGCCGGCCCGCTCGAAAACAATCGCTTCGCCTATGCGCCGGCTATCGCAGTGGGAACGTTGATCGCCGCGCTGGGGCGGTAACCCAGTCGCCAACAGGGATTCTGATTTATGGCTCGTATGCGCGTGTTCATGGTGTTCGTCCTCGCAATCACCGCCGGCGGCGCGCTCGCCTTCGGCACCTACAACTACATGCAGCAGCGTCCGGCCCAGACGGTGTCGATCCCGACCCGCCAGGTCGTGGTCGCCGCCGCGGACCTCGACGTCGGCGCCGAGCTGCGGCGCGAGGACATCCGCATCATCGACTGGCCCGCCAACGCCGTGCCCGGCGACCGCGATCAGCGATCCGAAGGACGTCATCGGCCGCGGCATCGTGCTGCCGGTGATCCAGAACGAGCCGATCCTGCCGAACAAGCTGGCGCTCGAAGGGCGCCGGCGGCGGCCTGCCGCCCGCGATTCCGCCGGGGCTGCGCGCCGTGTCGGTCCGCGTCAACGAGGTCATCGGCGTCGCCGGCTACGTCCTGCCCGGCACGCGCGTCGACGTCGTCGCCACGGTGAGCCCGACCGGATCGAGCACCGACATGACGTCGAAGGTCGTGCTGACCAACGTGCAGGTGCTCGCCGCCGGCACGAAGATCGAGCGCGACGGCGACCGCGACAAGCCGATGCCGGTGAGCGTCGTCACGCTGCTGGTCAACCCCGAAGAAGCCGAGCGCCTGACGCTGGCCAGCACCGAAGGCAAGATTCAGCTCGCGCTGCGCAACCCGCTCGACAAGACGATGCCGGTCACCCAGGGCATCCGCCCGTCGGCGCTGCTCGGCTACGGCGCGCCGACGCGCGCCGGCGTCGCCCGCCAGCGTGTGGCCACGTCAAAAGCGCCGATCGTCGAGGCTCCGGTGGTCGTCCCCGCAGCCGGCGGCGACGGTTGAAATCATCCGCGGTGACAAACGCGCCCACGAAGTCGTGCGGCAGGAGCAGTAATCCAATGCGTATCAGTAAACGAGTCGTTCGTGTCGCTTTCCTCATTCTGATCGCAGTCGCTGCACCGAGCGGCGTGCTGTTCGCGGACGAGCATGCCGCCGGTCAAGCTGCTCGTCGGCCGCTCGACCGTCATCGACGTCGGCACGCCGATCTCGCGCGTCGTCGCTGACCAGCGCCGACGTCGCCGACGCGATGGTCACCGTCGGCCAACCAGCTGCTGTCAACGGCAAGACGCCGGGCACGATCTCGATGTTCGTCTGGGAGCGCGCCGGCGCGCTGCGCCAGCTACGAGATCAGTCGTGCAGCGCGACCTCGCGCGGCTCAACGAACAGATGACGCAAGCTGTTCCCGGGCGAGAACATCGAAGCGCAGAGCAACGGCAAGGCGGTCGTGCTCTCCGGGCTGGTCACCAGCAAGGACGCGGCGGACAAGGCGGTCAGCGTCGCCGCCGGCTACGTCGACAAGGCCGGCGACGTCGTCAACCTGCTGCAGCTGCAGGAGACGCAGGCGAGCAACCAGGTGCTGCTGCGCGTGCGCTTCGCCGAAGTGAGCCGCAGCGCGATGACCGAGCTGGGCGTCAATCTCTTCACCAGCCCGACCGGCATCAAGAACACGCTCGGCCGGACGACGACCCAGCAGTTCGCGGCGCCGGGCTTCACCGATCTGAAGTGGACCAAGGCGAACGGCGACTTCGGCAGCGACGTCACGAGCGCCGAAGGCAAGTTCACCTTCAGCGACTTCCTGAACCTGTTCCTCTTCAGCCAGAAGTACGACCTCGGCGCGATGGTCAAGGCGCTGTCAGACGCAAGGGCCTGTTCCAGAGCCTGGCCGAGCCGAACCTGGTGGCGGAGAGCGGCAAGGAAGCGAGCTTCCTCGCCGGCGGCGAAGTTCCCGATTCCGATCGCGCAGGGCACCGGCGGCAACGTCGCCATCAGCGTCACGTACAAGGAATTCGGCGTCCGCCTGAACTTCACGCCGACCGTCATCGGCAACCGCGTGCACCTGAAGGTCAGGCCCGAGGTCAGCACGCTCGACTTCGCCAACGGCGTCGTGCTGCAGGGATTCCGCGATCCCCGGCGCTGTCGACCCGCCGCACCGAGACCGAGCTCGAGCTGCTCGACGGCCAGACGTTCGCGATCGCCGGGCTGATGAACAACACGATGAACTCGACGCTGCAGAAGATTCCCGGCATCGGCGACATCCCGATCCTCGGCCTGCTGTTCAAGAGCAAGGCGGCGCAGAAGAACCAGACCGAGCTGGTCGTGATGATCACGCCGCAGATTCTGCCGCGGAACTCGACCGGCGTGACGCCGAACCTGCCGCGCACGCCGGAGCCGTTCATGCCGCCGACGCTGCCGAACAAGACGCACGAGATGCCGCCGCCCGCGTTCACGCGTCCGACGTCGTCCGCGGCCGCGACCTCGCCGGTGTATGTCGCGCCGGTGCCCGAGAAGGCCGGCGACAAGAACGCCGCGTCGGCCGCCGCCACGATGCGCGCGCTGACGCCGTCGCGTCCGGTCGCGCACGTCGCCGAACCGAAGCCCGCCGCGCAGCCGTCCGCCCCGGCGCCGCAGGCCGCCGCGGCCCCGGCCGCGCAGGCGGCGAAGCCGGCGAAGGCCGCGAAGCCGACCAAGGACGACGAGCGCGCGCAGGAAGCTGCCCGCGAAGCGCAGAAGCAGGCCGAGAAGCAGGCCGAGATCGATCGCAAGAACGCCAAGCTCGAACAGGAGCGCCAGGCGAAGGCCGCGAAGGAGCAGGCGAAGCGCGACGCCGAACAGGCCAAGCGCGACGCCGAGCAGGCGAAGAAGGACGCCGAGGCCGCCCGCCTCGCGGCGATCGAAGCGAAGAAGCAGGCCGAGCTCGACCGCGAGCGCCAGAGAGAGATCGACGAAGCCGCGCCCGGGCGAAAGCTGCGGAAGCGAAATACCAAGAGCTGCTCAAGCAGAAGATGCAACAACCGCAGACGCGGCAGTAAGGACGACGTCGATGGCACAACTGGTCGGTCTCATCGTTTCGGAAGACGACGCATTCAAGAAGCAGTTCGGGCGGCTGCTCCGCTCGGGCGCGATCCCGGTCAGCGTCGTCGAAGGCGCCGGCCGCGAGAGCACGCCGCCGGACCTCGTCATCGTCGACGCGCGCGGCGACGCCTCGTCGGCGATGTCGAGCATCGAGCGGCTGCGCGCCGGCGCCCCGGGCGCCGGCATCTTCGCCGTCGCGCACGGTCGCCGATCCCGAGCTGATTCTCCAGGCGATGCGCGCGGGCGCGAACGAGTTCTTCACCTGGCCGCCGGCCGAGGAAACCTTCCACGGCGCCATCCGCCGCACCTCGGCGCGCCGCGAGACGGCGCAGGGCGCGCAAGCCGACGGCGACGACGCTGGTGTTCTTCGGCGCCAAGGGCGGCGCCGGGACGACGACGGTCTCGGTGAACTGCGGCGTCGAAGCTGGCGCGCCTGAGCAAGCGGTCGACGGTGATCGTCGACCTGAAGCCGGGGCTGGGCGAGGTCGCGCTGTTTCTCGGCGTCCGCCCGCGCTACAGCATCCTCGACGCGATCGACAACCTGCACCGGCTCGACCGCGAGTTCCTCAAGGAGCTGGTGGTGAAGCACAAGTCGGGGCTCGAGATTCTCGCCGGCTCCGATCAGTTCGATCGGCCGGGCGCCGCCGACGGCGGCGCCATCGAAGAGCTGTTCCGGCTGCTCGCGCGCCAGTACGAGTACATCCTGGTCGACGCCGGCAGCCAGATCAATTCGTGCGCGGTCGCGGCGCTCTACACCGCCGACACGATCTTCATGGTCGCGAACCCGGACGTGCCGTCGGTGCGCAACGCGCAGCGGCTGCTCGAGCGCGTGCGCCAGCTGGGCGCCTGCGGCGAGCGCGTGCGCGTGCTGCTCAACCGCGCCGCCGAGCCGTATCCGATTCCGCCGAAGCAGATCGAGGGCGCGCTCGGCCACCCGATTCACCACACGTTCCCGAGCGACTACAAGACGGTGTCGACGGCGCTCAACTCCGGCGTGCCGCTGGCGCTGACCGGCAACTCCGACATCGCGGCGCAGTTCGATCACTTCACGCGGCAGATTCTCGATCCCGAGGCCGGCGTGCCGGCGCAGCCGCAGCCGCGCGAAGCGCAAGCTGCCCGGGCCTCGAGCGGCTCGCTTCCATCTGGTAAACATCCATGAGCAGTGTCGCGATCCCCACACAACCAGGACGCCCCGGCCCGCAGGGCCGCCCGTCCGGGACCACAGCCGGCGCCGCCGCGCCAGCAGTACCTCGAGCTGAAGGCGAGCGTCCACCGCAAGCTGCTCAACCGCCTCAACCTCGAGGCGCTGGCGCAGTCGGACCGCGCGCGCGCTGAAAGCGAGATCCGGACGCTGCTCGGCGAGCTGCTCGCGGAAGAGAACACGCCGCTCAGCCTCGGCGAACGCGAAATGCTGTTCATCGAGGTGCTCGACGACGTCTTCGGGCTCGGACCGCTCGAGCCGCTGCTGCGCGACCCGACGATCAGCGACATCCTGGTCAACACCTACAAGCAACGTCTTCGTCGAGCGCGGCGGCCTGCTCGAGAAAGTGTCGACGCCAACTTCCAGGACGATCGCCACCTGATGCGGGTCATCGACCGCATCGTCAGCCAGGTCGGCCGCCGCGTCGACGACAGCTCGCCGATGGTCGACGCGCGCCTGCGCCGACGGCTCGCGCGTCAACGCGATCATCCCGCCGCTCGGCGGTCGACGGCCCGCTGATGTCGATCCGCCGTTTCCCGGCCGAACGGCTGAAGGCCGACGACCTGGTCACGCTGCGGGCGCTGACGCAGCCGATGCTCGACTTCCTGTCGCACTGCGTCAAGGCGCGGCTGAACGGCGCTGATCAGCGGCGGCACCGGCGCCGGCAAGACGACGCTGCTGAACGTGCTCTCGAGCTTCATCTCCGAGCGCGAGCGCATCGTCACCATCGAAGACGCGGCCGAACTGCAGCTCCACCAGGAGCACGTCGTGCGGCTCGAAACGCGGCCGCCGAACGTCGAAGGCAAGGGCGCGGTCCGGCAGCGCCAGCTGATGGTCAACGCCCTGCGTATGCGCCCCGACCGCATCGTCGTCGGCGAGGTGCGCGGCGAGGAAGCGCTCGACATGCTGCAGGCGATGAACACCGGCCACGACGGCTCGCTGACCACCGTCCACGCCAACACGCCGCGCGACGCGCTGACCCGTATCGAGACGATGATCGCGATGGGCGCGACCAACCTGCCGGAGCGGGCGATGCGCCAGCAGATCTCGTCGGCGATCCAGCTCGTCGTCCAGCAGACGCGCCTCAGCGACGGCATCGCGCAAGGTCACCAGCATCTCCGAGATCACCGGCATGGAAGGCGACGTGATCACGATGCAGGAGATCTTCGTGTTCGAGAAGATGGGCATCACGCAGGACGGCAAGGTCGTCGGCCGCTTCCGCGCCACCGGCGTCCGCCCGAAGTGCTGCGAACGCCTGAAGGCCTCGGGCATCCACCTGCCGGCGGACATGTTCGAAGGCGTCACCGAGGTGCGGTGATGGTTGCCGCCCTGTTCGTCTTCATCGCTGGTCAGCGGCGTCGATCATCGGCGCCTACTACGCCGCGACCTGGCTGCCCGGCTTCCTCGCCGCGCGGAAGCTCGAGCGCCGGCTGCACGACGTGTCGCTCGGCGCCGCCGATCCGGAAGTCAAGGACGACTCGAGCATCGTCAAGCAGGCGATCGAGGGCCCGCATCCCCGGCGATCGACAAGGTGCTGGCGAAGTCGAGCGCCGGCTCGCGCCTGGCGCGCCTGATCGAGCAGTCCGGCGTGCAGACGACGCCGAGCGCGGTCGTGATGATGAGCCTGATGGCGGCGCTGATCGTCGGCTTCACCGCGCGCATCTTCGTCGCCAACCCGCTGGTCGCGCCGCTGGCCGGCCTGGCGGCGTCGACGACGCCGTTCCTGTGGCTGATGCATCGGAAGTCGAAGCGGCTGAAGCGCTTCGAAGAGCAGTTCCCGGAAGCGCTCGACCTGCTGTCGCGCGCGATCCGCGCCGGCCACGCGTTCCAGACCGCGATGGGCATGGTCGCCGACGAGCTGCCCGATCCGGTCGGCCCGGAGTTCAAGAAGACGTTCGATCAGCAGAACTTCGGGCTGCCGCTGCGCGACGCGCTCAACGAGCTGTCGCAGCGCCTCGGCCTGCTCGACGTGCGGTTCTTCGTCACCGCGGTGCTGATCCAGCGCGACACCGGCGGCAACCTGTCGGAGATTCTCGACAACCTCGCGCACGTCGTCCGCGAGCGCTTCAAGATCCAGCGCCAGGTGCGCGTGCACACGGCGCACGGCCGCTTCACCGGCTACGTGCTGCTGGCGCTGCCGGCGGCGCTCGCCGTCGCGCTGTCGTTCATCAACCCTGAGCACATGCAGCTGCTGTTCCGCGAGCGCATGGGCCAGATGATGCTGATGTGGCGCGATCGTCATGCAGACGATCGGCTACATCTGGATCCGCCAAGTGATCAAGATCGAGGTTTAAGCCGTGCCCATGTTGCTGCCGCTGCTCGCGTTTCTCTTCGGCTCGCTGCTGATCGCGGCCGGCGCCCTGGCGTTGTCGCCGGGCGCGACGGCGGCCATCGAGCGGCGCCTCGGCGAGGTCACCGGCGCCCGCGTCAAGGAGCGGGACGACGAACGACGGATACGACAAGCGTCTTCATCGACACGATGAAGAAGATCGGCAACGTGGCGCCGCGCTCGGCGTCGGAAATGGGCAAGCTGCAGCAGCGGCTGATCACCGCCGGCTACCGCGGCAACGAGGCGCTGATCGTCTTCTTCGGCATCCGGCTCGGCTGCGCGCTGCTCTTCTTCGCCGTGCTGATGTCGTCGCTGCTGATGCGCCCGAACCTGTTCCTGGCGCTCGGCGGCTGCGCGCTGGGCTACCTGCTGCCGAGCATGGCGCTCGGACGGATGGCCAAGCGCCGCCAGCACCGCGATCCGCCTCGGCCTGCCCGACGCGCTCGACCTGCTGGTCGTCAGCGTCGAAGCCGGCCTCGGCCTCGACCAGGCGATTCAGCGCGTCGGCGACGAGCTGGCCTTCGCGCACCCCGACCTGGCGGGCGAGCTGCGGATGATCAACCTCGAGCTGCGCGCCGGCAAGGCGCGCACCGATGCGCTGCGCAACCTGGCGACCCGCACCGGCGTCGACGACATCTCGTCGCTGGTCGCGATGCTCGTCCAGACCGACAAGTTCGGCACCAGCGTCGCGCAGTCGCTGCGCGTGCACTCGGAGACGGTCCGCACCAAGCGGCGGCAGCGCGCGGAAGAAGCCGCGGCCAAGACCGGCGTGAAGATGGTGTTCCCGCTGGTGTTCTGCATCTTCCCGGCAATCTGGGTCGTGACCATCGGACCGGCCGCGATCAAGTTCATCCAGGTCCTGGTCCCGATGGCGCAGAACTAATGAGCACCCAAAAGTCCGCCAGCGCCGCCGATGCCGACCTCGCTCGCCGAGACCGGCCTCGTCGGCCGGGCAGGTCGAGCAGCTGCTGATCAAGACGCTGCACGACGGCGAGCTGACCGGCCTGGCGATCGCCGACCGGATGCGGCTGCCGTACTCGATCCTCGAGCCGCTGATCGAGCGGCTGCGCGCCGAGCGGCTGATCGAAGTGCGCGGCGGCGGCCGGCAGCGGCACGTCGAGCTACCGCTACGCGCTGACCGACCTGCGGCCGCGATCGCGCGCAGCAGTACTTCGAGATCAGCCTGTATGTCGGCGCCGGCGCCGGTGCCGCTCGCCAGCTACGTCGCCTACATGGACGCGCTGACCGCGGCGCGCGGCTACATGGATCGCGAGCGGCTCGCGCCAGGGGCTTTTCGCACCTGATCATCAGCGACAAGGTGCTCGAGCAGCTCGGGCCCGGCGGTCAACGCGGGCAAGGCGGTGTTCCTCTACGGCGCGCCCGGCAACGGCAAGACGGTGATCGCCGAAGGCATGGGCCGGACGCATCGGCGGCGACATGTACGTGCCCTACGCGATCGACGTCGACGGCCACATCGTGACGATGTACGACCCGATCATCCACCACGCGATCGAGGACGGACGCCGCAGTCGATCGAGCGTCATCACGCAGAAGGCCGAGGATCGCCGCTGGGTGCGCATCCGCCGGCCGGTCGTGATGGTCGGCGGCGAGCTCACGCTCGACATGCTCGACCTGCGGTTCAACCCGATGTCGAAGTTCTACGAGGCGCCGATCCAGCTGAAGGCGAACGGCGGCGTGTTCCTGGTCGACGACTTCGGCCGGCAGCGCATGCGGCCGCAGGACCTGCTGAACCGCTGGATCGTGCCGCTCGAGAGCCGCATCGACTTCCTGACGCTGCACACCGGCAAGAAATTCCAGGTGCCGTTCGACGTGCTGACCGTGTTCGCGACCAACCTCGATCCCGACTCGCTCGCCGACGAAGCGTTCCTGCGCCGAATTCCGTACAAGATTCCGATCATCGACCCGTCGCTCGACGAGTTCACCCGCATCTTCGAGCTGAACTGCCGGCGCCGCCGGAGCTGCGCTTCCATCGGGTGATGGTGGCCTACCTGCAGCGCCGCCACTACGCGCCGGTGGGCCGCGCCCTGCGCGCGTGCCATCCGCGCGACCTGCTGGACCAGGTGACCGCGCTCTGCCGCTACCGCGGCATCGAGCCGGTGATCACGCGCGAGCTGCTCGACGCGGCGTGCGCCTCGTACTTCGTCAGCACCGCGCAGTCCGCTCCGGCGGTCATGCCGCGGGCGCGCCAGCAGACCGCGGCGAAACGGCTGGAGGTCCACTGACGATGGCGTCCCCGCGATCCGACCGCGCGCCTGGTCACCGACCTCGCGTCGCGGGCGATGATCGTCGTCGCTGTTCACGCTGCTGTCGATCAACCTGTTCGGCGACTTCATGCGCACCGGCCATGTCACCGGGCTGCTGCTGCTGGCCAGCGAGTCGCTGGTGGTGGTGCTGACGGTCGATCCGCCGGCCCGCGCGGCTGGTCGATCGCTCGTTCGCCGCCGCGGTGATGACGACGTGTCTCGCTCGCCGGCCCGCCGCTGCTGCGCGCGCACTCGGACGCGCGGCTCGCGCCCGACGTCGCGACGGCGATGGTCTCGGCGGTCGGCCTCGGGCTCGTCGTGCTCGGCAAGATCGCGCTCGGCCGCAGCTTCGGCCTCGTCCCGGCCAATCGCGGCGTCGTCGTCGGCGGGCCGTACAGCTTCGTCCGGCATCCGATCTACACCGGCTACCTGATCACGCACGTCGCGTTCCTGGTGGCGCAACCCGGCGCCGTGGAACGCCGCCGTGATCCTGATCGCCGACGCCGCGCTGGTCCTGCGCGCGCTGATGGAAGAGCGGGTGCTGAGCGCGCGACGTCGAGTACCAGGGGTACTGCCAGCGCGTCGGCTGGCACCTCGTGCCGGGGGTGTTCTAATGGATCCGCACCGAGATCGCCCTCGTCAACCAGCGCACCGGCGGCGCCGATCGCGACCAGCGTCGAGCGCGCCGATGACGCGCGCGACGCGCAAGCGCGGGCTGCTCGGCCGCGACGGCCTGCCGGCCGGCAGCGCGCTGATGCTGGAGCCGTGCCCCGCGGTGCACACCGCGTTCATGCGCTTCGCCATCGACATCGTGTTCGTCGATCGGCAGGGCTACGCGGTCAAGATCGTCCGCAACCTCGGCCCGTGGCGGATTGCGGTCGCGCCGCGCGCGCACGCCGTCGTCGAGATGGCGGCCGGGCAGCTCGAGCTCAGGTCGACCTGGCGGTCGGCGATCGCTTGTTCCTGTCGACCGATCCATGCGCCGCGCCTACGCCGACGACCGCGAGTCACGCCGCCGCGTGATGGCGTTGGTCACCCACGGCTCGCAAATCTCAACGTAGCGCAGCCCTTCAAGGCTGGCGCGGCGGCTGTGGGCAGGCCTAAAGGCCTGCGCTACTGAAGGCGCCGGAGCGCACCCGGCCTGACCGCCTGCCACAACCACACCAGCAGCACCGTCATCGCCGTCGCCGAGAACTGGAGCCGCAGCGGCACCGGGAGCACGCCGAGCAGGGGAGCGAGAAACATCGCGCCGAGCGCGAGGAGGATCGCGCCCGGAAGCGGACGCGAGGGCTCGTCGGCGACCCAGGTGGCCAGCAGGAAGTAGACCGGCGACAGCAGAATCAGGTCGTAGGGAAGCGCGTGCGGGCTGATGAGCAGCATCGCGACGATCACGCTGGAGGCGCGAATCTCGAACGGCGCGCTGCTGCGCCAGATGCGGCCGGCCACCCAGACCACCGCCGCCGCGGCGACGACATACGCAACCAACGCCACCGCCGGCCACGGCACGAATACCTTGAAGAAACTCCTGAGCGAATCGCCGGGGAACGGTTCGAGCAGATCGCCGATGCGCTGGATGGCCAAGAGCGTCCGCCAATACGCGTTCATCACCGCCGGCCCGACCAGCAGCGCCGTGACGCCGACCTGACCCGCCGCCCCGATCGCGGCACCGGCCACTACCCGCCATTCACGGGCGACGAAAAACACGGCGCCGGCCGCGAGGAGCCAGTGCGGCTTGAACGCCAGGCAGCCGAGGGCCAGCCCGGCCGCGAACGACCATCCATTTCGAAGGGCCAGCAAGGCCGTTGCGACCGCGAGCAGCGCGACGATGGAGGTTTGCCCGTTCAGCACCGTGCTGTACAGACCCGGAAACGCGATCGCGCAGGCGATGGTTTCGTAGCGGTACTTGTGCAGCGCCTTGCAGTGCCGCCACGTGATCGCGCATGACGCCGCATACAGGAGCAGGATGAGCGCAATCCAGATGGTGACGGCGACGCCATACGAAAGCCCCGCGAGCGGGGAAAATACCAGCGACGTCTGAGGGCTCTGGATCGGCATGTAAAGGGTGTCGCGCGACCCCGGGATCGTCGCCTGGGAGCGCGTGTACAGCGCCTGCACGTCATACAACTCGTTCAGGCGGCCTTCGCGGACGAAGGCGCCGCCGACATAAAACTGGAGGAAATCCGGTACCCTTGACCTTGCCGAGGCGATCGACCACGCCCGGGACGCTGAAGTCGACCAACCACACGGCCCACAGCGTCGCCCCAATCAGCGTGGCATAGACGCGGAGGCGCTTGAGGGTCACGAATCGCGCGCTGCGATTCGCGACGCGTCGTTCGTCGTGCCCGCGCGATCCGGCTGGTGATGGTCCGTCTGAAGGCAGACGCTGCATGACTCTCACGGCAGCCGTTCCATCCGCATGGTGGCGGCATCCAGCCGATAGGCCGCGCGGTCGGGTGCGAGCGCGCGAAGCTCGGCGTTCCGCCGCCGCTCGATCGTAGACAATCCACCGCCGCGCCGACGCGAGGTCGGGCTCATTGCGCGTCAGACCCAGGTGCGGATTCGCGGACGGCGGATACGCGACGAACACGATCGCCTTCTGCTCCGACGGCAGCGCCTCGATCGCGGCTTCGGCGGCGCGATGGAACGAGTTGCGAACGTCGTTTGCCGCGCGGACGCGGCGCACGTCGTTCATGCCGAACGGCAGCAGCAGGAGCGCGATCGCCAATGACGCGTTGGCCGCCGGCGCCGGCCAGCGCGCCGCTGGCGTCCGCGCCGCTGCCGCCGAACTTGTGGATGACGCGGCCGAGCTCGCAGGCGGCGAGGAAATAGAAGATCGGCAGCACTTCCAGGTAGTAGACGATCCAGATCGGCGGGTGCGCGAACGTGAGATACGCGAGCAGCAGCCAGCGCGATCGTGACGACCCCGGCGCGCTCCACGCCCGAGGCGCGCAGCGCGGCCGCGAGGATGAGCGCGCCGAGCGCGAGACGCCAGCCGTCGGTGCACCACACCAGGATCCCGATCAGCCGCTCGGCGAATGCCGGCGGCAAGCGACGAGAGCGTGTAGCGCGGCGTGCACGATCGCGGGACCACTCGCCGACGGCCGCGATCTCCGGCACCAGCGGGCGCAAGGGGCGGCGCGGAATCGGCGCCGAAGCCCGGCTTGTCGAACGGGAAGTAGACGCGCGAATAGTGCGGATACGGATCGAGCCGCCAGTCGCCGAGCGTCTGCTGATTCCACAGCGGGCCGAGCGCGAGGATCGCGGCGCCCAGGACAATCGGCGCGGCGAGTCGTCTTCCATGCCCCTGTCGCCATCATCCGCCGCAGGATCACGAAGGCCAACGGCAGCGCAAGCGCCGCCATCGTCAGCGGCCGCGCCGTGAATCCCCATGCGAGCGCGGCGGCGACAGCAGAGAAGGTAAGCGCGTGCGGCCCGAATCCAGCCAGCGGATGGTCGCCCACACGCGCAATCAGCCACATCGCCGTGCTCGTGGTCTCGGAGAAGTACGACGCCGACCAGATCAAGGTCGCCCACGCCGTCGTCCACAGCCACCAGGTGAGCAGCGCGGTCCACTCGTTCGCCAGGCGCCTCGCGAGCCAGAACACGAGCGCGCCGGCGATGCCGGTCATCAGCGCGGGCATCAGTCCCGGGCAGGCCCAGCCACATGCCGGGGACGAGCGTCAGCGCGTGGGCCGGCGGATACTTCGCAAAGACCGCGGGCTCGATGAACACGTGCATCTGCTCGAAGAACGCCGCGATCGGCGGCGAGGGCGCGGTCCAGTGTCCGCGCGCGAAGATTTCCGCCTGCAGCAGATAGGCGCGCTCGTCGTGCGCGACGCCAGGTTCGTGAAAGGACCCCCACACGATACCAGACGATGAGGACTCGAGATGATGCCTGCGACGGCTGGCGACCAGCGGCCAGCCAGAAATCCGGCGGCCACGCGATGGATAGGTGGACCAGTTCCGGCTCCAGCGCGACGATGACGATGATTCCGCCGAGCACCAGGATCGCCAGCACCGCATTCAGCGGCGAAGGCAGGGCAGGGGTTACCATGTGCCCTTCCGGCACAGGATCATGTACTGCGCGCCAGCCGGGACGCTGGCGAGCCGCGCCTCGAGCGGCCGCAGCGCCGACAGCGCACGCGGGAAGAAGAAGAGGAAGTCTGTCCGCAGCACCTCGAATCCCGCACGGGCGAGCAGCTCGCGCGCGAGTGGCGGCGACAGCAGTTGTGCGTCGCGATCGAAGGGGATGCGTCGCATGACGAGCCGCGTGCCCGGATTCCACGGGTTGTTCTCCCAGAAGCCGAAGTGGCCGCCGTCCGACAGCGATCGATGCACATAGCGGAGCGCGTCCAGACGCTGCTCGGGCTGGACGTGATGGAAGACTCCGTTGCAGTACGCGACCTCGAAGCGGCCCGACGGCTCCAGGTCGTCCATGGGCTTCGAACTCGCAGACGTGGGTCGGCGTGCGTGGCGCGCGCAACGTCGAGGCTCTCGCGCGACGCGTCGACGCCGACGACCATCCGGGCCTGGAACTCTTCGAGAAGATCGGGGCTGGTGTCGCCGGTGCCGCAGCCGTAGTCGAGGACGCGAATCGGCCGCATGCCGAGTCGAGCCGAGCTGCGCGGCCAGCCAGCGGACACGCTCGCGCGCGAAGTACTCCTTCGGTTCACCCGAAAGCGAGAGTCCCTGGTTCAGCGCGCGTCGTAGTTGCCGGCGTAGTCGTCGAACTCCGACTCCATTCAGCGCCGCCGCATGCCCAGCAGGCTGAGGAAAAAGCAGGCCAGCATCGGTCTGATAGCCGAGAACAGCCAGCGTCACGCCCGGCACGACCACCCTCATCGTCTCGGCGTAGTTCAACCGGCCGAAATCGCGAACGCGCCACTCGTTGACCGCGGCCGCCGAGCATGATGCCGCCAAGAAGCGACGGTGGCCAGACCCAGCAGCAAGCCACGCTCGAGCGAGAGGATCCGGGCGAACCGGTTGATGCGCGAATCGGGCGGCAGCACACCTTCCGTGATCGCGAACGTCTTCGCGATCAGCGCGAAGAACATGCTCTGGCTGCCGCAGATGACCGCGAGGCTCGCGAACAGCAGCGTGTGCGCGTCGAACGTCATGCGGCCGAGCGTCATCCCCGGCATGGCGACGGTAAATCCGGCGATGCCCAGCACGACGAGGATCAGCCCCGGCATCAGGAAGAGGCGGCGCGGCGTGCACATCAGGAAGAAGCGCAGCGTCCGCCACCCGTCGCGAAACGTGTTCAGGTGCGGCGGGTGACTCGTGCGGCCGTCGGGGTGCAGGGTGATCGGCACCTCGCCGATGCGTGCGCCCGACAGGCTCGCCTTGATGATCATCTCGGTGGCGAACTCCATCCCCGTGCAACGCTGATCGAGCTTCTGATAGAACGTCTTCGTGAAGCCGCGCAGGCCGCAGTAGATGTCGTGCACCGGCGCGCGGAACCAGCGCCGCGCCATCCGCGAGAACATCGGGTTGCCGAGCCAGCGGTGCAGGCGCGGCATGGCGCCGGGCAGCACGCGGCCGCCGCCCGACTCGAGCCGGCAGCCCTGCACGAGGTCGTAGCCCTCGCGCAGGCGCTCGACGAACGTCGGCACCTCGCCGAAATCGTAGCTGTCGTCGGCGTCGCCCATGATCACGAACCGGCCGTGCGCGGCTTCGATCCCGCCCATCAGGGCGGCGCCGTACCCGCGGTCGGCAACCGGCACGAGCCGCGCGCCTTCGGCCGTCGCAATCGCGCGCGAGTCGTCCGTGCTGCCGTTGTCGGCGACCACGACCTCGCCGGCGATTCCCGCGTGTCGCATCGCGGTCAGCGCCTTGCGGATACACGTCGCCAGCGTGTCCGCCTCGTTGAGGCAGGGCATCACGACGGAGACTTCGAGCGGCATCGACTCCTGGAACGCCATGGCTTGAAGACGGAAATCCTCGATTGCTTTTCGGCTGGTGCGACCGGCTGCGATAGACGCGCGGCTTCGTCCCGGCCTGCGCGACGCGGCGCTGCGGCGCTCGCATGAACCTGGGCTCTCGAGCGCCGAATGTGTGATCGAATCGACAAAATCGCCGCGGAGTGTCTTTTGCCAGACCCAACGGCAGGTGCGCTGCGGCGCGCGAATTCACGCCGCTCATGCGACAGGCTTGTGATCGAACTGACCAAAACGTCTGAGAAGCCGAAACCCGCCGCGACTGGCCTCGTGCTGGTGTTCGCCACGACGCTCTTCCTCAGCTCGCTGCTGATGTTCGCGGTCGAGCCGATCGTCGCGCGGACGGTATTGCCGATTCTCGGCGGGACGCCGATGGTCTGGAACACCTGCGTCCTTTTCTTCCAGATCCTGCTGCTGGCCGGCTACGCCTACGCGCACGGCGTCACCGCCTGGCTCGGCTCCAGGCGCGGCGCCGCGGCGTACGGTCTCGTACTGCTGTTGCCGTTCCTGACCTTGCCGTTCGGCATTGGTCCCGACGCGCAGCCGCCGGCTGCCGGCAATCCCGCAGGCTGGCTGCTGCTCGTGCTGGCGAAGTCGATTGGCCTCCCGTTTTTCGCGCTGGCCGCGACCGCGCCGCTCCTGCAGCGCTGGTTCGCCGATACCGACCATCCGTCCGCCAACGATCCGTATTTCCTCTACGCCGCCAGCAACCTGGGCAGCCTGCTCGCGCTCGTGATGTATCCCCTGGCAATCGAGCCGATGCTGCGGCTGCGGACGCAAAACCAGCTCTGGGCGATCGGCTACGGCGGATTTGTCGTCGCGGCCTGCGTCGCCGTGGCCGCGGCGAAGAAGCGCGGGAGCCGATTGGACGTCTCCTCGCACACGCCCGATGCTGCAGCCGAGACGAGGCAACCACTGACCTGGCAGCGGCGCGCGACGTGGATCGCGCTCTCGTTCGTCCCGTCGAGCCTGATGCTGGCCGTGACGACGTTTTTCTCGACCGACGTCGCGCCGGTGCCGCTCTTCTGGATCGCGCCGCTGGCGCTGTATCTCCTGACCTTTGTGATCGCGTTCAGCGCGCGGTCGGCGTCGTGGCAATCGGCCGCTGATCGCTACATGCCGCTCGTCGTGCTGCCGCTCGTGATCCTGATGATTGTCGGCGGGCGCATCCCGCTGTGGCAGGCGATTCCGCTGCACCTCGCCGCGTTCACGATGGCGGCGCTCGTCTGCCACGGACGGCTCGCCGCAGACCGGCCGGCGCCGGTTCACCTCACCGAGTTCTACTTCTGGATCGCCTTCGGCGGCATGCTGGGGGGCCTGTTCAACACGCTGGCCGCGCCGGTGTTGTTCAGCCGCGTCATCGAGTACCCGCTCGTGCTCGTTCTGGCGCTGGCCGCGCGGCGCGGCCGCCTGGGCGAACCGGCGTCCCGGTCGCTCAACGACGTCGTGATCCCGATCGGCGTCGGCGCGGTGACCGCCGGCTTCATCGTCTGGCTGCACCCCGGACGGGAGACGACGATGATCTTCTGCGCGAGCCTGGGGCTGCCGGCGCTGACCGCCTATTCGCAATCGCGCGTGCCGCTGCGATTTGCGGCCAGCATGGCGACGATGCTCGTCGCGGGCTCGCTGGCCGCGAACGCGCAGGGCGAGGGCGCTCTACGTCAGCCGCACGTTCTTCGGCGTCTATCGGGTCACGACCGACGAGCAGGCCCGACAGCACTCGCTGTTTCACGGCACGACGCTGCACGGCATGCAGTCGCTCGATCCGGCCAGGCAAGGCGAACCGATGACCTACTACCACCGCCGCGGCCCGATCGGCCAGGCGTTCGCGTCGCTGCCGTCAGTGGCGACGCAGGGCCCGGTCGCGGCCGTGGGGCTGGGAGTGGGCACGCTGGCGGCGTACCGCAGTCCCGGGCAGGAGTGGACCTTCTACGAGATCGATCCCGAAGTCGAGCGAATTGCCCGCACTGACGAGTACTTCACCTTCATGAGCGCCTGTGGCGACAAGTGCCGCGTCGTGCTTGGCGACGCGCGCCTGTCGCTCGCCAAGGCTCCGGAGCAGGCCTACGGGATGATCGATCCTGGACGCGTTCAGCTCGGACGCGATTCCGATTCACCTGATGACGAGCGAAGCACTCGACCTCTACCTGAGCCGCCTCGTGCCGGGCGGAGTGCTGGCGTTCCACATCTCGAACCGCCACCTGAACCTCGCACCGGTCCTCGCGCGGCTCGCCGTCAGCCACCGGCTCGCCGTGCGCCTGCAGCGGCATAGCGACGACGCGCCCGGGCTGTTCGCCTCATGGTGGATGGTGATGTCGAAGGACGCGGAGGATCTCGGCCCGCTCGCAAGCGACCCGCGGTGGGTGACGCCGTCGATCCCGGCATCCACGCCTCTCTGGACGGACGACTTCTCGAACATTCTCAGCGTTTTGAACGTCGCGGTTCCCTGAGATACCGGAATCGAGTCCTCGCGAACGCTGCGGGCGATAATGGGCCGGTGTCGATGGTGGCGAACCGGCCGCTGACGCGAATCTGCCTGTCGCTGGCAGTCGCCGTTTCTGTTTCGCAGCGCGCGGCGGCCGCCGACGACTTTCCATCCATCTTCACCCGCGCCACGGCTTACGTCGCCGAGTTCAAGGCTCAGTTCGCCGCGGTCATCTGGCACGAAGAGTACGAGCAGGTCGACCGCCTGCCGCTGCAGTTCGGCGCCTCGGGCGGGCGTTTCACCCGTGCCAGCCGGCGGCGCCTCGAGTCGGAGATGCTGTTCATCCCGGCGGACGCCAACGCGACGTGGCTGACGGTGCGGGACGTCATCGCCGTCGACGGCAAGCCCGTTCCGCGCCGGCTGCCGGAGATCCTCGCCGCACGAGACGTGAGGATGCGCGATCTGCGTGCGCTGTCGGCGGAAAACGGCAAGTACAACATCGGCGCGATCGCCCGCAATTTCAACGAGCCGACCCTCGCGCTCCTGTTCCTCGATTCGCGCTACCGGGCCCGGTTCGAGTTTTCAGACGGTGGGTCCGATCTCGTCGACGGCCAGCCGGTGCGGAGGATTCAGTTCACCGAGACGACGACACCGACCGTGATTCGCAGCGAGCAGCGGGACGTGCGAGCGAGCGGGGCGCTGCTCGTCGAGCCGGCGAGCGGACGGGTACTGCGGACGGAGATGACGCTGCTGCAGGACCAGAGGAGCACGCGCGGGCACATCACGGTGTCGTACGGCATGAACGCCAAGCTTGGCCGGATGGTCCCGGTCGCGATGAACGAATGGTACGGATATACGTGGTCGAGACCGGAGGAAGGGACGAGTTGCACCGCGAAGTATTCCGACTTCCGGCGCTTTGAGACCACCGGCAGAGTCGTTCCCTAGGTAAACCCCAGATAGCCTTCGAAGTACTGTTCTCGAATGATTTTGCGGCGCTCGCCGCGAAGGTGTGCCTTCATCAACGCATGACGAAGTACACCCACGGCGAACCGATCAGCAGGTACACCGCCAGGAAGGCGAGGGTGATGAGTCCGCCGAGCTTGTAGAGCTCGCGCTGCGTCAGATAGCCGCTCGCCGCGAAGATGATGTTCTGGCTCCCGCCCTGCGGGGTGATCACCGAGAAGTAGCTGCTCGCGAAGAGCAGGCCGAAGGCCATCAGCGGCAGCGGCACCCCGCCCTTCGTGCCGACGTCGAGGAAGACGCCGAACAAGCGCCAGCACCTGCGACGTCTGGCTCACGAACATGTAGTGGATGAGGACGTAGAGGACGATCAGGGTCACGTACAGGCTCGTCCAGGACAGGCCGCCGAGGCCCGAGGCGAGGCGCTCGCCGACGTAGCCCATGAAGCCGAGCTCGTTCAGCTGCGCGCTCATGGCAAAGAGCACCGCGAGCCAGAAGAAGGTCACCAGCGTGTCGCCCTGCTTGGTGATGTCGTCGAGCGTGATCACGTTCAGGAACAGCAGCACGCCGAAGCCCATGAAGGCGACGCTGGTCGTGTTGAGCTGCAGCTTGTTGCCGAAGATCCAGCCGGCGACCATCAGCACGAAGGTCCCGGCCGTGATCCACTCGTCGCGCGACATCGGGCCCATGCCGGCCAGCTCCTTGCGCGCCGCCGCGGGGGCCTCGGGTGTCTTGCCCACGCGCGGCGGGAAGAGCTTGGCGACGATCAGGGGCAGGAGCGCGATCGCGACGAGCGACGGCACCGCGGAGGCGAGGAGCCACTTCCCGAAGTCGATCTCGAGCCCGGCCTGCTGGACGATCTGCACGGCGATCGGGTTGGCGGAGGTGGCCGTCATCCACAGCGCGGAGGAGACCGCAAGGCCCGCCATCGAGCAGAACATGAGGTAGCCGCCCAGGCGCCGGCTCTCGGAATCCCGGGCTCCGAGCCCGCCCCCTTGGCGACGGAGAGCACGATCGGGAAGAGCACTCCGCCGCGCGCCGTGTTGCTCGGGAAGGCCGGCGCGATGGCCGCGTCGGTGAGCACGATGCTGTAGGCGAGGCCGAGCGACGAGCCGCCGAAGCGGCTGACCATGAAGAGGCTGACGCGCCTGCCCAGGCCCGACTTCACCACGGCCTGCGCGACGATGAAGGCGACCACCACCAGCAGCACGCTCGAGTTGGCGAAGCCCGAGTAGGCCTGCTCCGGCTTGATCGTCCCGGTCAGGACGATGGCGCCCACGGCCAGCATCGAGGCCGTGAGCAGCGGGAACGCGTTGATCAGCACCGAGGCGATGGCCGCGGCGAAGACGGCGAACAGGTGCCAGGCGGGCGCCGTGAGCCCGGCCGGAACCGGGAAGAACCAGATGCCGAGCGCGAGCGCGAAGGGCGCGGCGCGCTTGATGCGCATGTCCGAGTGGTCATCGGGGCGAGCCTCCCGCTGCGGGGCCGGGCTGAACGCGACCCTTCAGGTCGACGGCGCGCCCATGGACCGCGCCGTCCTCGCCCTCCATCACCCACTGCCAGGAGAATTCGTAGGAGCCGGTCACGCCGGCGTAGCGCCCTGTGCCGGAGAGGATCGTGCCCGCGATGCGGTTCTTCGCCGCGGTGCCTTCGCCCCGCAGCTCGCTGTACACCTGGTCGCCGCGCTCGTCCGTCCAGACGCTGCGGCCCTGGAAGCCCGTGGCGCTGTCGGTGAGTCCAATCACCTCGGACTGAAATCCGACGCCGGGCCGGCCCGGGCCCGTGAGCAGCATCGTGCCCTTCAGATCGACGATCGAGCCGAACCGCTCCGCGCCGAGGGAGATGGTGTGACGGCTGCCGAGGCCGCTCCAGGAGCCGCTGAACTCGAGCTCCTCGCCGGACGCTGCGGCAGGCCTCGGCGACTCCTGTCGCCGGACCGCAGGCCGCGGCGGCAAAGGCCAGGCCGAGGAGGAACCGACAACGCGGCACGTCGCCACCTCGCTTTCGACCCTGCCTCGGCGCGCGTGTGAGGAATCGCATGTCTCGCTCCCGTGGGTGATGGATCTCTGTCGGTTCCTGCGCTGGCGTTGCAGCGGTGGCGCGAGTTGGCCGAGTGCAGAAATCCCGACCGTCGGGATGGAGGATAGCGCAAGAGCGCGCCGAGGTTGACCGAAGATGGTGATACTAACGAGGGCTCGTGAGGAAAATGGTCGGGGCGACTGTATTCGAACCAGTGCCCCCTGCGCGCAGGATGCAGCGCGAAGGCTTCAGGCGAGCCGGCGTCGCTCGGCTGAAGCCTTCGGGCTACGTGAAGCCTTCGCGACTGCGAGGTCCGATTATTCGCGAACGCTCGTGGCCTTGACGTTGATCTGTACGGTCTTCCGGTACTTCACCGGGACACCGTTCACCATCGCCGGCTTGAAGCGCCACATCTTGGCGGCGATCAACGCCAGGCGGTCGTAGGCGCTCGTCACCGACTGCGTCATCACCGCCGACTCGATTTCGCCGATCTCGCTGATCAACACCTCCAGGAGGCCGGTTCGCGGCGCGATCACGGTGCCCTGGAACGGCGGCAGCGCCTGGTTGATGATCACGGGCGGCGTGACATCGCGATCCTCTCCCGAGTAGACGCGGAACATGACCGGCGCGGGCGGCGGCGGCGGCGCCGCGGCGACGGCGACCGGCGCGGGCGGCGGCGGCGGAGGCGGCGGCGGGGCAGCGGCCTTGGCGGCGAGCTCCTCGAAACCAACCGCGAGCGTGCGCAAATCGGAAAGCGGCGGCTTGTTCGCGTCGGAGGACACCGCCGGATCGGTCAGCGCGACGAGCACCTGGCTGAACCCTTCAGCGGCAATCGCGAACGCCTTCTTGTCGTACGCGGCTTTCGCCTGCGCGTATTTCTGCTGGATGATCGCCGGCAGCATGCGGCGCCGGACGTCAGCGAAGGCGGTCCGGATCCGCGGCGAGACGTCGCCCTCGGTCGGCTGATAGGTCGGCTCCGCGGCGACGACCGCTTCGATCGCCTGCTGCGCGTCCGCGGCGCGGCCGAGCGCGAGCAGGCAGAAGGCGCGGTACTGCTCGATCGCGCGCGCCTGGCTCGCCGGGTGGTCCGACGACCGCAGCTTGTTCAACACGGTCAGCGCATCGTCGTAGGACGCCGACGCGTACAACTCACGCGCGGCAGCGAGGTCGCCTTCCTGCGCGGACGCGCCGGAGGCGGCGAAGACGAGAGCAGCAGCCAGGGAGGCCGCACGAACGGAGGTTGGCCAGAGTTTCATTTCTTCCTCATGTCGACGCTGAGGCGGGCCGGCGTCTTGAGCGTGACGACCGCGGTATGACGCTGCTCGCCGAGATCAGGATTGCGGAATACGAAGTCGTGCGGGCCGAGCGTCAGCTGATAGTTGCCGATCGGCGTCTCGCCGATCTTCTCGCCGTCCACCCAGACCTCGGCCCATGGGGTGGCGTTGAGCGCAATCGTCCCTTTCGGGAGCTCGAGCTTGATCGGCGCGACCTTGCCGGGCGCCACCTGCACGGTGCGGGTGACGCGATACCCGAGCTGATCGCTGACCAGCTCGATCTCGTGGCGCCCCGCCGAGACCATCAGCCGATCGCTCTGGCTGGTGCCGAGGAGGCGCCCGCCTTCGAACAGCTGCACGACCGCCGGCGAGGAGACCGCGACCCATCCCGAGACCGGCGCGCCTTCGGGCGCGGCCATCGGCACCGTCAACGACGCGGTGTTGCCGGCCTCGATGGTGACGATCTGCTTGATCGATCCGAGATCGCTCTCGAGGAGCACCGTGTGCTCTCCGGGCGGCAGGTCGGCGACGGTCACCGGCGCGACGCCGCGGGCGACGCCGTCGACGCTGACGCGCGCGCCGGCAGGTTCGGTGCGGACGCGAAGCTCGCCGCCGGTCGATGCCGCTGCCGGCAGCTCGATGTACTGCGACGACTGTGCGCCGGCGACGATCGTCACCGGCATCAGGCGCGGGGCGCCGCCGCCGCGCAGCTCGAGCGAGTGCGGCCCGGGCTTGAGCGACACGGTAAGCGGCGTGACGCCGCGCTCGACGCCGTCGACGAACAGCTGGGCGCCAGCCGGGTTGGTGGTGACGTTGAGCGTGCCCTCGGCCGGCGCGGCCGCCGGAGCGAGGAAGTAGCGATACGCCGGTACGCCGGCGCCGGCCAGCACCAGCACGCCGATCGCGGCGGCCATCATCGGCGATTTCTTCCGCGACGCGGCCGGTCTCTCTGCGGCGTTCATCCCCATGGCTTCTTGATCCACATCTTCGAACGAGATTTCCTTCGGCGCCGTGAACGGGTCCCTCGCCGGCGCGATCGGTTCTTCGTGCCGAGCCGCCTCCGCCTTCGGCGTCGGGATCGACGAGGTCGCCGGCTCCTCACGCAGCGGCGTGGCGCGGCGGATCGAGGTCGACGAGGGCGGCGGCGCCGCGGCCATCACCTGCGCGATCGGCGTCAGCTCGACGTCCACCGGTTCCGCGGCGCGGTCCGCCGGGCGGTACGCCTGCATCACCGGCGTCGGCGCCGGCGGCATATCGAGTGTCCGCGAGGTCGACGCCGAGCGATCGGTCGTGCCCCACATCTCGTCCTGGTTCGACGCCCCGCGGCGCACATCGGTGATGCCCGACGAGGGCGGGGGAGTGTAGGTGTAGCTACCCGATCCGGGCGCCGTCTTCGGCTCGGATGGACGCGGCGGTTCCACCGCCGGCACGCTCGCTCGTGGAGCTTCGTAGACAGGCGCCGGGCGCTTCATCTCAATCGGTTCGTAGGCGACAGCCGGCGCGGTGGCCGGTGCCGATGCGACCGGTGCCGGCATCACTTCGCGCGCCGGCGCGGCGGCAGCCGCGCGGGCCGAGGCCGCGGCCTCGTTCGCCGCGCGGAACTCGGCGAGAAACGCTTCGAGTGTCGTCGGCGCCGCGAGGTAATCGCTTTCGCCGAGGAAGTTCTCGAGCTCCTCCTGCGCGTCGGACGCCGAATCGAACCGGCTCCGCGGATCGAGCTGCAGGGCGCGCATCAGCCAGGCGCGCAGGCCGGCCGGCAGCGGCTCGAGGCCGCCGCGCGCGGAATTCGCCCACGACGAGGCGACAACGTCGCCGAGGCGGTTGGGCGTTTCTTCATCGAGCAGCCGGCGCCCGAGGATGAGCGACAGCGCGACGACGGCGATCTGCGCGACGTCGGAGCGCTGGTCGAAGCGCGCCTGGGCCGACGCACCCGGCACCGCCACGCGCAGCTCCCGCCAGTAGCGGTCGGGCGAATATTTCAGTTCCGAAATGGCCGATCCCAGCACGTGCTCGACGACAACGATGCGCGCCGCCGGCGTGACGATGATGCGCTCGGGCGCGATCGCGCCATGCGCGATCTCCGGCGCGTTCTCGTGCAGCATCGCCACCGCGGGCACCAGCTGCCGCAGCAGGCAGAGCGCGGCGTCGATGTCCAGCGTGACGTCCGCCTTCTCCGCATACGACAGGATTTCCGACAGCCGCACGCCCGCGGTCGTTTCCGAGACCAGCGCCAGCGTGGAGGTCGGGTTCTTCAGCCGCTCGACGCTCTTGACCCGCGCGTAACACGCGTGCCGAAATGTCGCCAGGTGGCTGACCCGCTCGCGCAGCGCGAACTCGAACGACGGCACCGCCGTCAGCTCGCCGCGCAGGCAGAGGACCTCGATCGGCTCGTTCTTCGCCCGATCGACGACGTGGTGGCGCTCGCCAAGGCCGTCGTGAAACGTCACCGTAGGGGGAGTAGCGGCAGACGCGTGTGCAGGATCCATGTCTGGCAGCAATGCGCAAACTGTGCCGCTCGACAACTCTTGGATCATGGCCCTTTTTTGCAGCTGACTTTCAACCGCTTACGATTCGGTCGTGCGTCGGGCAATTCTGTCGGCGCCGTTCTGCACGCGATGGCGCAGCGATCGACGCCGCGCGGATCGCGTGGCGATGCCAGAACGGTAAAACCGCCTGCACTTTCTTCCGCTGCCGGCCCGGTCCGTTCTGTGTATCTTCGCGACAGCTCACGCAGCGCGCCGCCGGCGCGGCCGCGGCGCGACTGCACGGTAAGCGCCTGTCGCATCGCTCTTTAACGCGTCCCGACCCGTTCGACGGCGCGCCCGCCCGAACGCCATCCTTCTGTCCCGCCGTCGACGAATCCGTCGAAGCGCTGCACGCTTCGTAATCGATCGCGCGTGGCATACGCGGTGCACCAGCCGCGGTGTGCTCAGAAGAATTCGCGACACCAACGGCTCGACGATGCTCGAAGCCGCGATCATCACGCCGCTGCTTCTGCTGCTGACGTTTTCGATCGTCGATTTCGGCGCGCTCTTCTACGTCTACCTGGCGCTCGAGAACGGCGTCAGCCAGGCGACGCGGTACGGCGTCACCGGCAACGTGATGCCCGATCCGACCAACCCGGCGACGCCGCTGTCGCGCGTCGATTCGATCAAGACCGCGATGCGCCAGGCGACGCCGACCCTGACGATCAACGATGCCGCGTTTACCTTCACCCACCGCTCGATGGGCGGCGGCGCGTGGCTCGGCGGCGTCGGCGGGCCGAACGAGATCGAGAAGGTGACGGTCAATTACACCTGGACGCTGTTCTGCCCGATGCTGTGGCCCTTCTTCCCGAACGGACAGATCAACCTCACGGTGGATTCGGTGATGAAGAACGAGGGTCGATGGCAATGACGCTCAAATCCCTGCGCAGGAAACTCGGATGCACCAGCGGCCAGTCGCTGCTCGAGTTCGCGATCGTGGTGCCGATGGTGCTGGCGGTGGCGCTCGGCGTGATCGAGCTCGGCTACGCGCTGCTCGATCAGCACGTGATCACCAAGCTGGCGCGCGAGGGCTCCAACCTGATCTCGAGGAACACCAGCCTCGGTGACGCGGCGGCGGCGCTGCGCGACATGAGCACGCGCCCGGTGAACTTCACCAACGGCACCTCGAAGATGATCCTGTCGGTCATCAAGAAGGGCGCGACGACCGGCACCAGCAATTTCAACCAGGACATCCTCTACCAGCGCTACGAGTACGGCTCGCTGGCGGCAACGAGCGCGCTGACGACACGCGGCGCCGGTTCGTTCGGCACCGCGCCCGAGTACACCGCGGCCAACTCCGACAGCAATACCAACCTGCAGATCACCAACCTGCCGACCGGCCTGGTGGCGCCCAACGGCTACGTCTACGTCACCGAGATCTACACCACGCACACGCTGATCACGCCGTTCGATCGCCTGGGGATCCAGGTGCCGAGGGTGCTCTACTCGATTGCGTACTTCTGACATCCAGTTGGACAAGCACATGACCAAGCAGAGACGCAAACTATCCGGCGAAGAGGGATTCACCCTCGTCTACATGGCGGCCGGGCTGACGACCTTCCTGCTGTTCACCGGCCTGGCGCTCGACAGCGGCCGTGCCTACGTCGTCAAGGCGCAGTTGAGCAAGGCCGTCGACGGCGCGGCGCTCGGCGCGGCGCGCAACCTGAACACCGGCAACCCGCGCGCGGAGGCGGCGCGCATCTTCAACGCCAATTTCCCGACCGGCTGGTTCGGCACCACCTCGGTGACCGCGACCAGCGATCCGTCGTTCTTCAGCTCCACCGTCATCCCGGCGACCGGCGTCAATGTCGTCAACGTCTCGGCGACGGCGGTGCTGCCGACGACGTTCATGCGGCTGGCCAACTTCAACGAGGTGACGGTCAGCGCGACCGGCGAAGCGCAGCGCCGCATGGTCGACTTGTCGCTGGTGCTCGACGTGTCGGGCTCGATCGGCGCCCAGTGGGGCGCGGTGAGGGACGCCTCGCGTGCATTCGTGAACTCGTTCGACGCCGCGCAGGATCGCCTGGCGCTGATGTTCTTCGGCAACGGCGTCAGCGTGATCGATGAGATGCCGTCCAGCCGCGGCTTCGACAAGCCGGGGATGATCACCGACATCCCCAACAGCCTGCCTGGCGGCAGCACCAACATGGTGGAGGGCCTCTACCGCGGGTGGGACGAGGTGCGCTCGGTGCCGATTGGTTCGCGGTCCGGGCTTCGCGTCATCGTGCTCTTCACCGACGGCGCGTCGAACAGCGTGCCGGCCGACTGGGACGGGACCGGCATTCCAAAGGCGGTCAGAACCTACGACTTTCCGCACATTGCCAGCGAGACCGCGGGGCAGACGCACGACCAGCCGTGCATCACGGGATCCTATAACCCCGGCAACGCGACGCAGGGCGCACTGTCCTCGCCATCGCCCGTCCAGACGTGCCATCAATGGAATCTGGACTGGGCCGGAACGCCGCCAACGGCCACCAACCCGGCAGACGGCTCGACCGTACCGGTATGGGCGCGGTGGATGCCGGCGACGAGCATGCACAACATCCATCGCAGCTCAGGCATCCCGACCACTTTCCCCCTCCAGACCAACACGCTGACGGTCAACGGTAGCGCGCAGAGCTCGGTTCGGGGTCTGCGGAGACTCACCGCCGGCAAGTATCCCAGCCAGATCTGGAACATCAACAACGCGGCGCGAAACCTGATCGAGATCATCGCCAACGCCGCGCGCGACGAAACTGAAGCGGGCAGCACCCGCGTCCGGATCTTCACCATCGGCATGGGGCAGCTGGTGCGGCTGCCCCTGGGCACACGGGGCGAGACGTCCGAGAGCATCCTCAAGCGCATCGCCAACGACCCGACGTCGGTCCCGGACTTCAACCCCAACCAGCTGGAAGGCGCGTACTACTACGCCGAGACGGCGGCCGACGTGTCGGCGGCGTTCCAGGCGCTGCAGAATCAGATTGTGCGGCTGAGTAAATAGACGGGAAGCGGTTCGGGGTTCAGCGTTCTGGGTTCTGGGTTCGCTTACGGTTCCGGGGGTTCGGGGTTCGGGTTCGGGTTCGGGGTTCGGGGTTCGGGGTTCGCGGTTCGGGGTTCGCGGTTCGTGCGGTTCGGGCGGTTCGGGGTTCGACGTTCAGGCGAGTCCGGAGTCAACTCACCGCAGCGGCGGTGCCATGGCCTCCGGACTCGTGCGTTGTACCTCAAATTTCAGGTTTTGAACCTTGAACCCTCGAACCTTGAACCTTGAACCTCGAACCTGGAACCCTGAACCAGAACCCTGAACCAGAACCCTGAACCAGAACCGAGAACCTGAACCGCGAACCTGAACCAACCCAGAACCCAGAACCCAGAACCCTGAACCCTTTTTTGGTGTGACCCGGGCGGGGATCGAACCCGCGACCCTCTGATTAAAAGTCAGATGCTCTACCACTGAGCTACCAGGTCACGTCTGTCTTCCACGCTGGCAGGACCATTTGGTGGGAAGAAAGGCTGGGCATTGTACTACGACGATCGGTGCGACCGATCTATACTGGACGCCTCGACCCGGACTCGATAGGACCTTATGAACAAAGATGGCGCTCGACTCGTGCTGGTGGTCGAAGACGATGTGTCGGTGCGTCGGCCGCTCGTGAAGTTCCTGGAGATGCACGGCTTCGCCGTCGTCACCGCGGAGACTTCCGACGAAGGGCTCGACATGCTCCGGAAGCACAAGCTGGTCGCCGCGGTCGTCGACCTGCGGCTGCGCCGCGGATCCGGACGCGATGTGGTCGTCTCGACGCCCGCGGACGTGCCGGTGATCATCTTCTCGGGCGTGCCGTCGGAGTCGGCCGAGCTCGAACGGCTGCGGCCGCGGACCCGGCTGATCGAAAAGCCGTACTCGCTGGTGCTGCTGGTCGAGACGCTCGAAGAGATGCTGGCCGAGTCGAACTCACAGAATCTTCATCCCTAGCGCCGACAGCGCCAGCTCGGTGGCGAGCTGCGCGGTCGTGTTCCGCACGTCGAGCGTCGGGTTCACCTCCACGAGATCGAGCGAGGTAAGCAGCCCGGAGTCGGCGACAATCTCCATCACCATGTGCGCTTCGCGGTAGTCGAGCCCGCCCTTGACCGGCGTGCCGACGCCGGGCGCGATCAGCGGATCGCAGACGTCGATGTCGAACGAGACGTGGATGCCGGCGGTGCCGGCGCCGGCCAGCTGCACCGCCTGCTCGACGATCGACGCGATCCCCTGCCGATCGATGTCCTTCATCGTGAAGACGTGAACGCCGGAGTCGCGGACCGCCACCTTCTCGCGCTCGTCGAGGTTCCGGATGCCGACGAGCACCGTGTGCGCCGGCAGCACCTTCGGCGAGCTGTTGCCGATCCTCGCGAGCTCCGCCGGCTCGGGGCCGAGCAGCGCCGCGAGCGGCATGCCGTGCACGTTGCCGCGAGAGCGACGTCGCCGGCGTGTTCATGTCGCCGTGCGCGTCCACCCACAGCAGCCCGATCGGCAGCTGCTTTTCGCGGCGCGCCCAGTCGGCCGCGGCCGCCAACCGAGCCGGCGCGCGATGCTGTGGTCGCCGCCGAGCACAATCGGCATCGCGCCCTCGTCGAGCGACGCGAGCGACGATTGATAGACCTTCTGGCAGACCTTGGCGATGTCGCGGATGTACTTCTTGCGCTCGTCGCGCAGGTCCTGCGTCTCGGGGATCGGCGCGGGCAGGTCGCCCTTGTCGACGACCGGATAGCCGAGCGCCGCGATCTGCTCGTCGAGGCCGGCGATGCGCATCGCCGACGGCCCCATGTCGACGCCGCGCCGGCCGCCGCCGAGGTCGAGCGGCACACCGATGATGTGAATCGGCTTCATGGTCGCTTGTAGGAGAGCGAGATCCCTTCGCCCGACGGGGCGACGATCGTCGTCAGCAGCCTCGGATCATTCCTGATCGCGGCGAGAAAATCGCGCATCTCGTCCTGCTTGTTGACGACGTTGTGGGCGAGGAACAGCCCGCGCGGCGCGAGGCGGGGGAGCAGCAGGTCGAGGAAGCGCTTGTAGTCGCGCTTCCAGGCGTCGACGAACACGAAATCGAAGGTGCCGCTCAGCTTCGGGCATCTCCGCGAACGCATCGCCGGCCACGACGGTGACGATGTCGGAGAGGCCGGCGATGCGGATATTGGCGGCCGCGAGCTTGGCGCGCGCCGGATCGAACTCGATGGTCGTGAGGCGGCCGCCGGTTTCGCGCAGCCCCAGGCCCATCCAGATCGCGCTGTAGCCGTAAGCGCCGCCAATTTCGAGCACGTGCTTCGCGCCGGTGGCGGCGACCATGACGCGCAGGAACCGGCCGTCCTCCTCGGACACGGCCAGCTGATCGGTGTCGGCGGTCTTGATCTGCTGCAGCAGGCGCGTCACGTCCGGCGACTGCGCCTCGAGAATCGCGACGCTGCAGATCGCGATTGCAACGGCGGCAACGCCCGCGGAAAAGACGACGTTGGAACGCAGAGCACGCAGAGCACGCAGAGAAATTCTTGTACTGTTTCTCTCTGCGGTCTCCGCGGCCTCTGCGTTCCGCGTCGTCACTGTTGAAGCCACGCCGTCACCTGTTTCGCCGTCGCTCGCGCATCGGCCACGCAGTCCGGAATCCCGACGCCGCGGAAGCCGCTGCCGGTCAGGAACAGACCGGGATGCCGCGCCAGCGCCCGATCGATCGCCGCCATCCGCGCGAGGTGTCCGACCTCGTGCTGCGCGTTGCCGCGGTCGAAACGGTAGACGCGCGTGAACAGCGGCTCGGCGGTGATGCCGAGCAGCGGCGTCAGCGCGGCGATCGACCGCGCCACCAGCTCGCCGTCCGACCGTTCGAGCGCCTGCGGATCGCGCGCGCCGCCGACGAAGGTGCGCAGCAGCACGCGATCCTCCGGCGCGCGGTTCGGCCACTTCGACGACAGCCACGACGCCGCGAGGATGCCGCTTCCTTCGACCTGCGGCACGACGAAGCCGGAGCCGTTGAGCGGATGCGAGATCGCGTCGCGGCGAAATGCGAACGCGACCGTGCCGGCGGAAGCGTAGCGCACCTCGCCGCAGAAGCGCGAGAGCTCATCGTCGCGATCGCGCATCAGCACGCTGGTGATGTAGGCCGGCGTCGCGATGATCACGGCGCGCGCCGAAATCTCCTCGCCGGCGGCCGTGCGCACCGTGAACGGGCCGCCACCGCCGATCGACGAGACGACGGCGTTGGTGCGGATGTTGGCCGCGCCGATCGCGCGAACGAGCGCGTCGATCATCTCGCTCAGACCGCCGGGCAGCGACTTGAACGCGCCTTCGATCGCCGGGCCACGACTGCCGGATTGATGCCGCGGCTCGGCCGGCGGCTTCCGGAACGCGCGCAGGAGGCTGCCGTGCTTCTCCTCGGCTTCGACCAGGCGCGGGAAGAGCGCGCGCACCGACAGCCGATCGACATCGCCCGCGTGGATGCCTGCGAGCAGCGGCTCCGCCAGGTAGGTTCTCGCCTCGGCGCCGAACCGCCGCCCGATGAACGCGCCAATCGATTCGTCCGCGCCGTCGCGCCGCGCGGGCACCGCGACCTCCGCGGCCATGCGGAGCTTGCCCGGCCAGGAGAACAGGCCGGTGCGCGCGAACGGACCGATGCGCGTCGGAATCCCGAGCACCGACGCCGCCGGCAGCGGGTGCAGCCGCCCGCCGCGCTGGATGTAGGCGAGCCGCGGCGGCTTGGTGACGACCAGGCGATCGCCGAGGCCGAGCTCCTCGCACAGTTTGATTGCCGCCGGTTTCTGAATCAGCAGCGAGTCGGGGCCGCCATCGATGGTGAAGCCGTCGATCTGACTCGCTGACGATCACGCCGCCGGCGCGCGGCGCGCGCTCGAGCACGACGAACGACGCGGTGCCCCGCGAAAGCTCGTAGGCCGCTGCGAGGCCGGCGATGCCGCCGCCGACGATGACGGCGTCGAAGGAGGGCATGCGATTACAGCCTCGTCCGGACCAGATCCTCGAGCGTGTCGATGAAGAGGGGAGAGGTATTCAACGATTCGGTCCGCCGCAGCGTCGTCGAGAACTCGCGCGCGGTCTGCGCCGCCTGGACGTCGATGTCGAAGAGAATTTCGGTGTGGTCGCAGACGAAGCCAATCGGCACGACCAGAAACTTGCGCGTGGTGGCGGAGCGGTCGTCGATCAGCTTGCCGAGCTCGGGTCCGATCCACGGCTCGGGCGTGCGTCCGGCGCTCTGATAGGCGATCTCGTAGGTGGCGATGCCGCCGCGCGCGGCGACGCCAGCGGCCGTTTCGGCGACCTGGTCAGCGTAGCGGTCGCCGGCCGCGATCACGCGCTCCGGCAGCGAGTGCGCGGTGAAGATCACGAGCTCGTCCGGCTTCGGTGCGGCCGCGCGTACGCGTTCCGCAAACGCATCGAGGAGCTTCGGGTGCGTGTGAAACGATTCGACCGCCTCGAACGCGACGCCGTCCGGCAACGCCGCGGTCGCGGCGTCGATGTACTTCTGCACGCTGAGGGTCGAGAACTGCGGCGCCAGCGGGATGCCGATGGCGCGCGTGACGCCAGCCGCGGCCAGACGCGCGAGCGCATCCTTGATGAAGGGATGCCAGTTGCGCATCCCGACTTCCACCGGAATCTCCGGACCCAGCCGCTCGCGCAACGCCGCCGCCTGCGCCTCGGTGATCTCGGTCAACGGCGAGCGGCCGCCGATCGCCCCGTAGTTCTCGCGCATCTCGTGCACGAGCTCGTCAGACGGCGGACGCCCGCCGCGAACGAGACGCAGGTACTCCGGCATCTCGTCGAGCGACGAGGGAGTACCGTGCGCCATCAATAACACGCCGTTCTTCGCCATGCGTCGATGCTGGTTGCTAGTTGCTGGTTGCTGGTTGCTAGTTGCTGGTTGCTAGATGTTAATTGCTGGAAGTGGACGAGCACGCTGCACGTCCTGCACGAACGCCCCGTCCGCGTGCACCCTGCACCCTGCACGAACGCCCCGTCCGCGTGCACCTTGCACCTTGCACGAACGTCCGTCCGCGTCACTGTCAGCGACGCGTTTTTTGGTGCACGTATCGCGCGAGCGCCTGGACATGTTCGACCGGCGTCGACGGGAGGATACCGTGTCCGAGATTGAAAATGTGACCGGCGCGGCCGCCCGCGCGCGCGAGCACCTCGTCTGTTGCGGCGAAGATGCGATCGAGCGGGCCGAGCAGCAGCGTCGGGTCGAGGTTCCCCTGGACGCCGTGGTCCGGCCCGATGCGCTCCCACGCGTCGTCGAGCGGCGTTCGCCAGTCGGCGCCGATGACGTCGCCGCCGGCGTCGCGCATGTCGGCGAGGATCGACCCGGTGCCGACGCCAAAGTGGATCGTCGGCACGGCGTCGCCGCCGTTCGCCGTCGACGCGGCGTGCACACGATCGAAGATTTTTTTCGTGTGCGGGAGGATGAACTCGCGATAATCGGCGGTGTTCAGCGCGCCGACCCACGAGTCGAACACCATCACCGCATCGACGCCGGCATCGACCTGTGCGACGAGGTAGTCGCCGATCACGTCGGCCAGCGTTTCGCAGAAGCGGTGCCACGCCGCCGGCGCGCCGTACATGAGCGACTTGGTATGCGCGAAGTTTGTCGAATGCCCGCCTTCGATCGCATACGACGCCAGCGTGAATGGCGCGCCGGCGAAGCCGATGAGCGGCACGCGTCCGGCGAGCGCACGTTTGATCTGGCGGATCGCGTCGAGCACATAGCCCAGCGCTTCGCGCGGCTCGAAGGCGATGGACGCGCGCGAGATCGGCCTCGCTGCGCAGCGGCGTTTCGATCGCCGGACCTTCGCCCCGCACGAAGTCGAACGGGATGCCGAGCGGCGCAAGCGGCAGCAGCAGATCCGAGAAGAGAATCGCCGCGTCGACTTCGATGCGGCGCACCGGCTGCAGCGTCACTTCGGTCGCGAGATCGGGCGTTCGACAGATGTCGAGCAGCGAGTAGCGTTCGCGCAGCGACCGGTACTCGCTCATGTAGCGGCCGGCCTGGCGCATGAACCAGACGGGCGTTGCGTCGACCGGTTGGCGTCGGCAGGCTTTGAGAAATCGGCTGGCCGAATCCGTCAGTGCGTCACCTTGAGGAGGTTGCGGGCGAGGCCGACGAGATCCTCGAGCCACAGCGGCTTGAAACGGAGCTCGGCGCCGAGCTCGCGCAATTCAGTCGAGACGGAATCGTCCAGGAAATAATCGCCGGTCACGATGGCGACCGGCGTGTCGCGCTGATCGTCGCGTGCCCGCAGGCGGCGGAGGAAGCCGAGGCCGTCGATGAGCGGCATGCGCAGGTCGAGGATGATTGCGTCCGGGTGGCTCTGCTCAGCTTCGATCAGCCCTTTTTCGGCGCTGACCGCGGTTCGCACCTGGTACCCCTCGAGCCGCAGCATCCGGGCGAACGTCTGGGTGACACCCTCGTCATCGTCCACGATGAGGATCTTCGAGGTGTTCCGTTCTGACATCGCCGCCGGCACGAGTTATTGTAACCTACGATGGCTCAACGGAATCCTCGGCCCGGACGCGGCCGAGGTTGGCTGATACCATGCTAAACTCTCGCGTTTTGCTGCTCTGGATCCAACCGCTTGGAGGCACTCGTTGAGCCCGATTCTGGTGCGGCCTGTCCGCGAGCAACTGGAGCACGATCGCCTGATCCGGCTGCTCCATACCAAATTCCGCCGCAAGTTCGAAGCGGGGATGAATCCGGGCAACGAGCAGAACGCCGCCGTCGGCACGGGGCCTACGGCGCTGTACCCCGATCTCGTGCTGATGTCGCAGGAACGCGGTCACAAGCTGCAGACCGTGGTCGAGGTGGAGACCGGCGAATCGGTCAATCACCTTGAAGCGCTCGCGCAGTGGGCGCACTACGGGAAAACGCGCGCGGCATTTCACCTCTATGTGCCGGCGAACATGGTCGACGTCGCGCGGCGGCTCTGCGAAGACAACCAGATCCACGTCTCCGAAATCTGGAGCTATCACCTGATCGGAGACGAGCCGCGCTTCACGATGGTTCATCGCAGCCGCGAGCCGCAGCCGGCTCCGCCGCGTGTCAAGCCGGCGCCGCGCAGCCGCGCCGCCCGCGAAGAAACCCGCGGCTCGCCCGGTGGTGAAGGCCGCCAAGCCTGCCAAGGCCGCGCCCGCGAAACCGAAAAAGGCTGCGGCGAAGCCGGTGAAGGCGGTCAAACCGGCGAAGGGCAAGAAGAAAAGGTAGCGTTTGGCCTTTTTCCGCTTCACTCGCGACAAGCGCGGATACCAGCATTTCTACCTGGTCGAGCCGATCGCAAACCGGCGGGGCAAGGTCAGACAACGCGTGCTCTACTGGTTTCGTTCGCCGCCCGACATCAAGGTCGGCCGCGAGCCGTTCGACGAGGGCGTGCGCCGCCTGCTCGAAGCGCAGAATCCCGACGTCACCTTCGACTGGCGCGCGATCCTCGATGCGCCGATCCCGTCCGCAGAGGCCGACAAGTGGCGCGAGCGCAGGCGCGCGGAGCGCGCCGCCAAGCAGATGCTCGCGTCGGCGTCTCCCGACGAGGAATCTGCTGAGCCGGACGAGAGCGAGAGCGCGGCCGACGAGCGGGAACCGGCCGCCGCTGCTCGCGCGGAGATCTGCGGAGCAGCCACAGGTTGCCGCAGCGGCAGGCGAGAGCGGCCGCAGGAAACGGCGGCGCCGCCGCGCCAAACGGCCGCCGACCGACGCTGGCGTGACCGATTCCGCCGCACCGAGTCAGCCACCCGACGACGACGGTCCACCCGAGGCCGGCGAACCTCCGGAAGAGTAACCGCGACGTGCGGCCGGCTCGACGGATCTGGTTTGGCGCCGTCCTCGCAATCGCCGCGATCGTCGCCTGGTGGGTGGGCCGCGACCTCGCGCCGCGGATGCTCGACGTGGTTTCGCGGATCCGCGACATGGGTCCCGCGGCGCCCGTGGCCTTCATCGCAATCTACGTCGCTGCGGTCGTCGCCGCATTTCCGGCCTCGATTCTCACCATCGCCGCGGGCGCGGTCTTCGGGCTCCTGCCCGGCGCCCTCTATGCCTTCGTCGGCGCCCTGATGGGCTCCACCGCCGCGTTCCTGCTCGCGCGGTACGCCTTCCGTGATCTGGTGGCCAGGCGCCTCGCCACCATGCCCCGCTTTGGCGCCGTGGAGAGGGCGGTCAGCGCCGAGGGGCGCCGCATCGTGTTCCTCCTCAGGCTGTCGCCGCTCGTGCCGTTCAATCTCTTGAACTACGCCCTCGGCCTGACCACGATTCCGGCCGTGGATTACGTCATCGCCTCGGTGGGGATGGTCCCGGGGACGCTGCTCTACGCCTACGGCGGGAAAGTGACCGGGGAGGCGATTGCGCTGGCGGGGCAGGCCCAGGTGCCGAAAAATGCGTCTTACTATGCGCTGCTGCTCGGCGGTTTGGCGGCGACCGTCGCGGCGACAGCAGTGGCGACTCGGGCCGCCCGCCGGGCGCTACGCGATGTATAATTCCGCCTTATGAGTTTGAAAATGAACGGTTTCGGGACCACGACGCTCCTTGTGGCCCTCACGGCGGGACTGTCGGCTCAGACGCCCGCCCCTACGTCCGGCGCCGCCGAGGCGCAGGAGAAACCGACCTTCAAGGTTCAGGTCGATCTCGTCACGAGCGACATCATCGTGCGCGACGAGAAGGGCAACTTCATCCCCGATCTGAAACGAGACGAATTCGAGATCTACGAGGACGGCGTCAAGCAGGACATCTCGTCGATGACGGTGGTCACCGGCGGACGCGTCACCAACGTGCTCGCGCCGCCGCCGCCGCCGCCGCCGGAAGGAATCATCCTGCCGCCGAGCCGGCCGAAGACCGACGTGTCGGGACGCATCTTCCTGTTCTTCGTCGACGATCTCCACCTGCAGTTCCACAACACGGGGCGCGTGCGCGAACTGTTCAAGAAGATCTCGAAGGAGCTCGTCCACGACGGCGACATGTTCGGCATCGTCTCGAGCGGCCCTTCGTCGATCGCGATCGACATGACCTACGACAAGACGCGGCTCGACGAGGCGATCAAGAAAATCGCCGGCAACGAGCTCAAGCCGACCGACATCATCAACGGGCCGTCGGGCGCTGAAGGTCCGAGCGAGGTGCGGTATCGCGCGCACGTCGCGTTCTCGACCGTCAACGATCTGCTCAACAACCTGAACTCGGTGACGAACCGCCGCAAGGCGCTGATCTACGTCAGCGACGGTTACGACTTCAATCCGTTCCAGGACGCGCGCCTCGGCCTGATGGATCCGACGCTCGCCGTTCGCGCAGAACGAGATGCGCCGCAACGAGCGGCAATCGACCGAAGACGGTGCCGGCGCCAGCGATCCGTTGACCAATCAGCAGAAGCAGAGCGAGGTCTTCGCCGATGCGGATCTGGCGCGCGAACTCGGCGAGCTGACGCGCCAGGCGAACCGCTCGAACGTGACGATGTACACGATCGATCCGCGCGGCCTCGTCGGCATGGGCGACATCGACGAGCAGGTCGATCCGCAGCAGTGGAACGAGTACGTGCGCAAGTCGCAGGACAGCCTGCGCGTCATCGCCGAGGAGACCGGCGGCATCGCCGTCGTCAACCAGAACGATTTCTCGAAGGCGCTGAAGCGGATCGACGCCGAGACGAGCGACTACTACGTGCTCGGCTACTACTCGAAGAATCCGGATGCGTCGAAGCGGCGCCGCCAGGTGGAAGTGAAAGTGGCGCGCAAGGGCGCGTCGACCTGGTTCCGCAAGGAATACGTGCTCAAGCCGCCGCCGAAGAACACGTCTTCGTCGAAGAAGTAGCGGGATGGGCAGGGCCTACCTGCCCACCGCACCTGTCCGACCAGCCGCACCAGCCCTCGTCGTGCGTAGCGAGGCCTTCTTCATGCGCACGGTCTTCGCGTCGCGCGTTCGCGCGATCGCTTCCTCCAGATAGGTCTCGTCGATTTCGGCGCCGATGAAGTTCACGCCGAGCCTCGCGCAGGCGACAGCCGTGCTGCCGAGGCCGGTGAATGGATCCATCGCCAGCCGAACCCGATTCAACCCGTGCAGCCGCAGGCACTGCTCCGGCAGCCGTGACGGGAAGGTCGCCGGGTGCGGCCGATCGCGGTCGCGCCGCTGAATCGTTTCGTAGGGGATGAACCAGGTGTTGCCGCGGCAGCGGACGCCGTCGGCGGCCGCCCGCCAGCGGGTGACGTTCGACTGATCCTGGTAGGGAACGCCGAGCGCCAGCCGGTCGAGATTGGTCGAGCCGCCGGGCGTGAAGTGGAAGATGAACTCGTGGCAGTCGTTCAGGAAGCGATCGCTGTTGATCGGCTTGTAGTGGCCGACCGCGAGGTCGCGCGTCAGCCCGGCGGCCGCGCCGGCGGACGCCCATGTCGATGGCGATCGACTTGATCCAGTGAATGATGTTCTGCAGCCGCAGGTGCGAGCGGGCGGCCTGGGCGACGTCGAGCGCGGTCCACGGGTCACTCGGCCGCGAGCCGACATTCAGGAAGAGCGACCCGTCGGGCCGGAGGACCCGCGCCGCCGCCGCCACCCAGGTGTTGGTCCACTCGAGGTAATCGTGGGCCGACAGCTTGTCTTCGTAGCGGTTGTAGGCGATGCCCAGGTTGTAGGGCGGCGAAGTCACGATCACGTCCACACTGTGCGGCTCGAGCTGCTTGAAGACCTCGAGGCAGTCGGCGTGGTGGAACTGGGCCGTCGTTTCCGGGCCGATCGCGACGTCGCGGGGGGTTGGAAGCTTTAAGAGAGTTCCCACGCCTGCTTGTTTCGGCACGGGAGGACAGAAACGTTAGGGGGCGGCGGAAAGGACGCGGCAGAAGCGCTACAGTGCTGTGGCGGATTGCCACAGCACGGCTACGACGCCTTGCTGGTCAGCGCTGCGAAGCCGACCGGGGCGGACAGCGACAGGCGCTCCGCGGCGATCGTGTGGTTTCGGCGATGGCCGTGGCTGGCGCACGACTTCCCCTTCTCCTCGACGTAAGTAACTTCCCGGCTGCTGGCCACTTCGCGGTACCGGCCAACCACGCACCCACAGCCCAGGGTCGTGAAGCCGAGAAGCCGAACGAGACTCATGACGCCCTCCACGATCGGGCGAGCAATACGCATGCCGCTGATTAGTCGATCGCGAGTCGCATCCTCTGAGAGAGAGGGAGCGCCGCGAGCGCGCGTCAAGGCGTCGCGTCGCGCGATGTTTTTGAATCGCTCTTCAGAAGTTTGGAGTCAGCGAGCCTGGGCGGCGAGCGCCGAGCGCGCCTGCGCGAGACCGTCGCGGGCGGTCTGCAGCTCCGGATCAATCGATAAAGCCTCGGAAAAGTATCGCGCCGCCGCATCGGCGTTCGCCGTCTCGAGCGAGAACTGTCCGAGGTTGACGTAGGTCGACGGATCGCGCGGGCTCGCGCGCAGCGATGCTTCGAACGCGGCCTGCGCGCAGTCGCGCCGTTTCAGCGTCGCGCAGGCGGCGCCGAGCAGGTTCTGGGCGCGCGCGTGTTCCGGATGACCGTCAGTGACGTGACGAACCGCCGTCAGTGCGTCTTCAGTTCGTCCACGCAAAAACAGCGCGGTCGCGATGTAGTACTTCGGCTCGGGACGATCCGGGAAGCGCGCGGCCAGCGATTCGGCGAGCGGCTGGAGGCGGTCGGCGTCGCCGGCATCGGCGACGATCGACGCCAGCTGCTCGCCCGCGCGCGGGTCGTCCGGGGTCAGGCGCAGCGCCTCGGTCGCCATGTCGATGGCGCCCTGGAAGTCGCCGCCAGCGGCCAGCACGCGCGACAGCTCGACGCGCGCCGGCGCGTTCTGCGGCTCGCGGCCGGCGATGCCCCTGAGCAGATCCCGCACTTCGTCCTGCTTCCGGGCGCCTGCCGCGGCATCCGACAGGCCGGACAGGGCGTCGGGATTGCGCGAGTTCAGCGTCAGCGCGCGGCGGAACGCGTCGAACGCGAGAGCGTGCGCCTCGGCGCGCAGCTCCATCTGGCCGCGCGAGGTCCAGTCCGCGTCGGTCGCTCGTTCGAGGGCGAGCCGCACGGCGGCCGGCCGTTCGCCGCCGAGGCCGCGAATCGTCTGTGCATTGTCCGTGGTCGTCCGGCCGTAAATGCTACGCGGTGCCGAATACTCGAGCGCCGTGTGATCGTCGGTCTGAATCATCGCCCCTGCGCCGTACCGTTCGAGCTCGCGCGGGCCGCCGGCGTAGAGCGAGAGCAGGTCGAACGCCGCGCTCGACGGCGCGATGCCGACCGACGACAGCGCAGTGGCCGTCGCCGCATTCTTCGCGCCCGCCGCAATTCGATCGAGCCGGTCGGCGACCGGCCGGCCGGCGGATCCGATGAGAAGCAGGTCGCCCTCGCCGACCAGCCACATCGTCCCCTCCGGGAACACCGAGCGGAACGTGGCGACGATCGACTTCAGATCCGTCGAGCTGATGTCGTAGGTGTGTGCCCACTGGCAGAGGAGGCCGTCGGGTTTGAGCCGGCTTCGCGCCGCCTCGAAGAATTCGCGGGTGAAGAGGGCGGCCACGCCCGACATCCACGGATTCGACGGCTCCGAGACGATGACGTCGTAGCGCCGCGGCGTCAGCAGGAGGTGAGACCGGCCGTCGCCGACGATCAGCCGGACGGCGGGGTTTTCGAGCGGGTTGCCGCTTTCGCGGTCGAAGAACCGCGACGCCGCGACCACCTCCGGCGAGATTTCGACGACGTCGGCGCGACGGACGGTGCCGGACGCGAGGGCAGAGCCGACGGTGACGCCGCTGCCGAGCCCGATCACGGCCACGTCCTGCGCATCGCCGTGGACGAGCACAGGCAGCAGGCCGAGCAAACGCTGGGTCAGCATGTCGCCGGCGTTGGACGCGTCGATCTTGCCGTCGATCGCCATCGACGTCGTGCCGGTGAGGCGGCGGACGCTGACCGTCGACGCCGCCCCTTCCTTGTAGTACTCGAGGTCGCCGGCCCGTAAAACGGTTTCGAGATTTTCCGAGCCGAGGTACGGGGCGTATTTGTAGGCGCCGCTGGCGAGCAGCTCGCGGTCCCAGGCGGGCAGCGACACGATAGCCGCGACCGCCGCCAGCCCGACGACCGCCGGCACGATGAGCGCGCGCCGTCCCCAGCCCGCGGTGCCGGAGCGGGACTGTGGCACGGTGCCGGCGTGAGACTGCGGCACCTGGGTCGCGCGCAGGGCGGCGGCGAGGCATGCCGCGCCGCCGAGGGCGGCGGCGACGGCGGCGGTCTGGAACGTCGAACGCAGGCCCACTGCGGGGATGAAGATGAACCCCGCGGCCAGCGATCCGGCAATCGCGCCGAGGGTGTTGGCGGTGTAGACGCGCGCCGCGTCGCCCCCGGCGCTTGCGGTGCCGCCGGCGGCCACGGCCAGTGCGAGCGGGAAGGCTGCCCCGAGCGCGAGCGTCATCGGCAGCAGCAGCAGGGCAGTGCCGAGCGCCTGGCGGACCACGACCTCGCCAAACGCGGCGTTGGGATCGGCCACCTGCGCCGCCACCACGAGCGGCATCCGCGTGGCGGTGATGTAGGCGCCCGTGCTCGCGGCGATTGCGGCCGTCACCAGCATCATCGACAGCCACACGGCCGGCCGCGTCGTCCACTTCACCAGCCGCGTCCCGACCGCCGAGCCCAGCGCCAGGCCGCTGATGAAGGCCGCGGCCATCGTCGCGAACGCGTAGGTCGTCGGCCCGATGACGAGCGCGAGCAGCCGCGTCCACGCGACCTCGTACATCAGCGCCGCGAAGCCAGAGATCGCAACTGCCGTGCAGGCCAACAGCGGCGCCGGCGACGGAGACGACGTTGAACGCAGAGCTCGCTGAACACGCAGAGACTTCTTATGCTGTTTTCTTGACGCAGTTTTTTCTGCGCGTTCTGCGGTTTCAGCGCTGATCGTCGTGGACGCAGTCTTGCCGGTCTTTTTTGAAAGGGATTGTGCTGCGGTTTCTGCGTGTTCTGCGTTGACCGTCGTGGACGCTGCGAGCCACCACGCGCCTCCCGCCGCGACGACGTTCAGCGCGACGCCGACCCACGTCGTGCCGCGCAGGCCGATCGCGGGGATCAGAAAGAAGCCGGCGGCGATTGCGCCGCTCGCCGCGCCGGCGGTGTTGGCCGCGTAAAGAACCGCGGCGGAGGACGCATCCCGCGCGCCAGCCGCGAACCACGCCGCCGCGATCGGAAACGTGGCGCCCATCGCCGACGCCGGGAGGCCGACGAGCAGCAGGCTCAGCGCGACGCGCACGATCGCGAACCGCGCCGGCGCCATGCCGTCCGCGTACGCCCACGCCAGCAGCGGCACCGACGCCGCGAGCGCCAGCGGCAGCAGCAGCGCGATCACGCCGACGACGATCTCGAGGACGGCGTAGGCGCGCAACGACGCGACACCGCGCCGCCCGGCGATCCACGCGCCGAACGCGAGGCCGCCCATGAACGCGGCGAGCACCGTGCTGACCGCGGCGACCGTGTGTCCGAGTTGAAGGGTGAGCAGCCGCGTCCAGGTGACTTCGTAGACCAGCGCGGCCGCACCTGACGCTGCGTAGAGGAGGATGAAGACGCGCCGCGCCGCAGCCATGTGCCCGCGGAGTCTAACAAAAAGGGCCGGCACCCTGTTTCCAGATGCCGGCCCTCCGAAGTACAGCTATCAGCTATCAGCTATCCGGCTATCAGCTGGTTCCCAGCGTCCTAGCCCCTAGCCTCCAGCACCCTGGTCCCCGTCCTCAGAAGTCGAACTTGAACCCGAGCTTCAGCACGCGCGGCGCGACGATTTCCTGCGCCCGGCCGAAGTAGGACGTCGTCTTCCGCGCGGCATCGAACGCCGCCTGGTTGGCGAACGACTGCGTCAGGTTGCCGACGCTGTTCTGCACCGCGTTCGAGTTCAGCACGTTGTGCACCTCGAAGATCACCGAAGCGCGGCGGCCGCCGAAGCGGAAGCCCTTGTCGGCGCGCAGCGACAGCAGGTTGAGCGTGCTGTAGCGATACGTGCCGCGCTCCTCGACCGGAACGCTGCGCGAGCCCTGCGCGAACGGCACGGTCAGCGTGCGATCGCGCGGCAGGCCGCTCAGCGCCTGGTAGTTGGCGCCGACGTTGATCCCCCACGCCGCCTGATAGCTGCCGAGGATCTTGAAGGCGTGCGGCTGGTCGTTGCCGCCGCGGCCGAAGCCGACGAAGTCGAGCAGGTTGTTCGGGTTGGTGAGGTCGAAGAACCCGTCCGGCCGCAAGGTCGTCGTGCTGGTGCTCAGGCTCTGCTGGACGCCGTCGAGGCGCGACCACACGTAGGAGCCCTGCATCTGCCAGCGGTTCGACATCCGCTTGCCGAACGACATCTCCACCGCCTTGTAGCCCTGCACGCAGTCGACCGAGACGTTGTTGCCGCAGTTGGTGTGGAAGAAGGTGTCCTTCCCGAGGAACTCCGGCTTGACGTCGTAGAAGGTCATGCTGCGGTCGTCGCGCGGTGCCGCGCAGGTTGTCGGGACCGGAGTCGGCGACAACGCGATTCTGCGTGTAGACGGTGCTCGCGACCTGATCGCACGGCAGCCCGTAGCAGTTCTGGTCGGTGGTCATGTCGCTGAACCAGCGCTGGATGTAGTCGATGTTGAACGACCAGTTGGCGGCCAGCTCGCGCTGGTAGGCGAACATGATCTCGTCGTTCTTCGGATCCTTCAGGTTCGGATCGATCGAGTTCGACCGCGGCACGAACTGGCTGCGCAGCACGCCGAGCTCGTTGCGCTCCGCCCGGCCGTTGTTGTTCAGATCGCCGAGGAACGACCAGGTCTGCACGCCGCCGGTCTGAATCGAGTTCGGGTTGATGCTGCTGAACTCACCCGTGTACATCGATTCGAAGTAGCGGCTGTAGCTCGCCTTGACGACGTTCTTGCCGTCCTCGGTCAGCTTGTAGACGATGCCGAGGCGCGGCGCCAGGGTGCTCCACTTGAAGCCCGGATCGATCTCCGGGTAGGTGGTCACGGGGAACCACTTGCCGCCGCCGTTCGACTGCTCGGGGATCGTGCCGTCGAAATACGACCAGCGCAGGCCGAGGTTCAGGGTGACGCGCCCGTAACTGGCGCGGTCCTGGACGAACGCCGCGAAGTTGCGCATCTGCGTTTCCTGCGTCAGCGGCGTGTTGTAGAGGAACACCTCCGAGGGCACGCAGCCGCTGCGCACGGTCTGGTTGCAGGTATCGGCGGAACCGGTGTAGCGCAGGCGCGAGTCGTCGAAGATCTGGAAGCCGTCGGTCCCGGTCGGCGTCCACCAGTTCTCGAACCCGGTCTTCAGCTGGTGGCTGGCACCGAGGAAGCCGTCGATGTAGCGCGTCATGCCGATGTTGGTCTGGTGCCGATAGGCGTCGCGGAAACGCTGGCCGGTCGGCTCAGGGCCGTCGATGTAGATACCGCTGGTGACGTTGAAGGTCGTCGGCCGCTGCTGATCGGCCGGCAGGGCGTTGAACTCGTCCGCCCAGGTGCTCGGCCAGTGCATGTGGAAGTAGGTCGACGACACCTCGAGGAAGGTGTTCTGGCCGAACACCGACGTCCAGTTGGCGTTGATCAGGTTCTTCGGCGACTCCTGGTGCAGCGTGTTGATCGGGTTCGGCTGCACGGCACCGGCATTGCGGTTCGGCTGGAACTTGCGGTTGTAGGTCCAGAAGGCCGACAGCGCGTTGCTCTTGTTGACCTGGTACTTGCCGCTCGCCGTGTAGTTGCGCAGGTTGGAGTCGAACGGGTTGGTGAGCGTGCCGTCCGCGTTGACGATCGTGTACGACGGCGTCGCCTCGACCGTCGAGTAGTTGCGGAACGAACCGAACCACCACAGGCGGTCCTTGATGAACGGTCCGCCGGCGTCGGCGTTGAAGTCGTTCAGGTTGCGCAGCGTCGGGTCGGTGATGCCCTGCGCGCGCAGGTCGTCGGTGATGTTGTTGCCGGTGAAGCCGTCCCAGTAGCCCTTGCCGGTGATGCTCCACTGCGCGCTGCCCTTCACCGTGTTGCCGCCGGTCTTCGGGATGACGTTGATGTTCGCGCCGCCGCCGCCGCCGACCTCGGCGCCCATCGCCGCGGTGTCGACCGAGAATCTCTTCGGCCGAGCCGAAGTCCATGTAGTACATCGAGCCGTAGTTCTGCGGCGTGTCCGCGGTGACGCCGTAGTAGTTCAAGTTGTAGTTCGAGGCGCCGTGCGCGACCATGCCGGTCGAGGTCGCGGCGTTCAGCCCGCCGGGATCCTGCCGAGCCATCGTCATGCCGGGCAGCACGGTCGTCGATCCGAAGATCGTGCGCGAGGTCGGCACGGAGGTGAGCACTTCCTGCGACAGGCGCGCGCCGACTTTCGTGTTCTCGACGTCGACAGTCGGCGACGAGCCGCTGACCGTGACCGTCTCCTGCAGAGACGCCAGCTTCATCGCGGCGTCGACGGTGATCGTCTGCCGGACCGGTACGACGATGTCGTTGCGCACCATCGGGGCAAAGCCGCCGAGCTCGAATCGCAGCGTGTAGGTGCCGGAGTTGACCGCCGGAAAGCGATAGCGGCCCTGATCGTTTGTCACCGCCGTCGGCTGGCCCATTGCCGCCGGGCCCGACAACGTGACGGTGACACCGGGGAGCACGCCTCCCTGGTCGTCGACCACTCGTCCTACCAGCTCGCCGAACATCTGGCCGGTTTGCGCCGCGGCCGGCGCGAGTCCGAACGTGGCAACAATGGCCAGCGCTGCGAACGCGCGAAAGATCGTGCGTGTCAAAGTAACCTCCTGGAGAAGAACCTGGAATAAATCTGTGCCGGCCAGAATATGCGGATTCCTTATTTCTGCGATCAGAAAAGTTCCTCGATTTTCGTAATTAGAACCCAACGATACGACTATTTGGATTGGCGGCAACTAGGTGAACGGTAACGGGCTTGCGATACCATTTCCCGTGAAATCATGTGCGTTCCGGAGAAATTATCTCGACGTCCAAGTGACGGAGGTGCGTGTGCTGCGATTCGCTGTAACGAGTGCGTTGGTGGTTGGGCTGACGATGGTTTCCGCGTTGGCTCAGGAGGCGCCGACTCCCGCTGACCTGCTGAACGATCCGGCGGTGAAAGCGGCGCTCGACGGCGCGAAGGCGACCGAGGCGCAGACCGTCGCCGATCAAATCCGCTTCTGCGAGATCCCTGCGCCGCCATTTAAAGAAGAGGTGCGCGGGCAGGAATTGAAACGCGTCTTCGAACAGCTCGGCCTGCAGAACGTGCGCATCGACAAGGTCGGCAACGTGCTCGGCGATTATCCCGGCGCGGCGCCGCGGCCGCGTGCCGTCATCGCGGCGCATCTCGACACCGTGTTTCCGGAAGGCACCGACGTGAAGGTGAGGCGCGAGGGCGCCGTCCTGCACGGCCCTGGAATCGGCGACGACTGCCGCGGCCTCGCGGTGCTCGTGGCGATTGTCCGCGAGATGAAGAAGGCCAAAGTGCAGACGGCGGGGACGATCACGTTTGTCGCCAACGTCGGCGAAGAAGGACTCGGCGATCTGCGCGGCGTGAAGGAGCTGTTCCGCGTCACGCTGAAGGATCAGATCGATCGCTTCGTCTCGATCGACGGCACCGGGGTGCACGTGACCAACGTCGCGGTCGGCAGCCACCGCTATCGCGTGACCTTCAAAGGGCCCGGCGGCCACAGCTTCGGCGCCTTCGGCATGGCCAACCCGATCGGCGCGATGGGACGCGCGATCGCGAAGATCAACGAGATGCAGGTGCCGCGCTCGCCGAAGACCACGTTCAACGTCGGCCGCGTCGGCGGCGGCACGTCGGTCAACTCGATTCCGTTCGAGGGCTGGATGGAAGTGGACATGCGCTCGTCCGACCCGGCATCGCTCGCCGCCGTTGACGCCTCGTTTCAGAAGGCGGTGGACAGCGCCGTCAACGAAGAGAACCAGCGTTGGTCGAAGCCGGGAATGATCACCGCGGTGAAGGAACTGGTCGGCGATCGGCCGGCAGGGAATACGCCCGAGAACGCGCCGATCGTCCGCGCCGGGCTCGGCGCGGCGACGGTGCTCGGCTTCTCGGCGAACCTCGGCGAAGGATCGACCGACTCGAACATCCCGATGAGCATGAACGTGCCGGCGATCACGATCGGCGGCGGCGGCCGCGGCCGCGAGGCTCACGCGTTGACCGAGTCGTTCGATACGACCGATGCGTGGATGGGCACGCAGCACGCGCTGCTGGTGACGATCGCGCTCGCGCAGAAATAGGCTTTCAGCGATCAGCGTTCAGCTATTCCGCCCGCAGCGCGACGATCGGATCGACTCTGGTGGCGCGCCGGGCGGGTCCCAGCGACGCGACAATCGCGACCGCCGCGAGCACCAGCGTCGCGGCGGCGAGCGTCGCCGGGTCGAGCGGGGAAATTCCGTACAGCTGGCTCGCGAACAGCCGCCCGAGCGCGGCGACCCCTGCCAGGCCGGCGGCGAGGCCTGCGCCGACGGGCCGCAATCCCTGCCACGACACCAGCCGCAGCACATCGCGCGTCTTCGCGCCGAGCGCGATCCGGATGCCGATTTCCGCCGTTCGCTGCCCCACGAGATACGCCACGACGCTATAGATGCCGACCGTGGCGAGCGAGACGGCGAGCAGCGCGAAGGTGGCCAGCAGCGCCATCAGCAGCTTCTGCTGTCCGAGCGACGCCTCGGTCAGCGCCGCCAGCGTCGTCGGCTGGTTGAGCGGCAGCTCCGGGTCGAGGCCGTGGACGGCGGCGCGCACGACGTTGAGCGCGGATAGCGGTTCGCCGGCGGTCCGCACCACCAGCTGTGCGAAGTTGATCGACCGCTGCGATGCCGGCCGGTACATCTCGATGTCGTTCTCGCGCGCGAGCGACACCGATCGCACGTCGCCGGCCACGCCGACGATCTGGGTGAGGATGCCGCCGTCCTGCGAGCCGGTGTAGAGGCGCCGGCCGATCGGGTCTTCATTCGGGAACAGCGTGCGCGCGGTGCTGCGGCTGACGATCATCACCGGCGTCGACTCTACGGTGTCGTGCGCGGTGAAGCCGCGGCCGGCGACGAGCGGGATGCCGAGCGCAGCGAAATAGCTGCCGGTCACCGATCGCATCAGCCCGAGGGGACGCTCGTTGAGCGGCACGACCGCGCCATCGGCTCGTGCGTACGGCGCGCGCGAATCGAAGCCGGTCAGCGGCAGGCCTTGCACGAACGCGACGTGCTGGATCTGGTTCGTGCCCTGCAGCGAGTCGACCAGTTTCTGGTAGAACCGCACCTGGTGGCCGGGTGTCGGGTACTTCGACGGCGGCAGCAGTAGCTGCTAGTTGCTAGGAGCCGCGCTTCAGCTCGTCAAAGCGTCGCCAAATCGACCGCTCGCTGCCGGGCGGCGGTGGCTCTGGCGAAAAACGAGGCGAACCACGAAGAGGGCGTGGGCGCCGGTGACGAAAATCAGCTCTTCGTTCGTGGGGCTCAGATAGACCGCCGGGGCGAGGTTGAAGATGGCCGCGAGCAGGAACGGGACGGTAAAGAGGGCATCGAGCGTCGCCGCCCCCTTCGGGCGGCCGAACGCCATCGCGGCGTGCTCCCAGCCGCGATCTTTCGTCGCCCTCGTGGAAGACGGACAGGTAGCGTCCGATCCGCTCGACGCCGATGTGCAGCGCGTAGACCCCCTCGAAGAGCGACGCCAGCACGAGCAGGGGGAGGAGCGTCGCCAGGGGCGTGGACGCCAGCGCGGCCGTGGCGACCGCAATGGCCGCCCAACCGACGAAGCCTCCACAAAAGAGGCAGATCCGTGCGGTCCCGCGCTCGCGGATCGTCGCCCGCAGCGCGGTGTATTCCTCCTGTGCACGCGCTGTCTCGATTGTCATATCGTTTCCTCCTGCTGGTTTCGGAGAGTCGGCCGATAAGAGGAATACAGGGACGGCGACGTCTGGCACAGGAGTTGTGAAGGGTTCAGCAGTGGTTGCTCATCCATTCCGGGTCTTTGGCTCATGCGCAGCGATAATTCCCTTGCAGTCTAGCAATTATCTGCTACACTGGCCCGTCACCTTTTGCAAGTCTGGACCCGGGACAGCTCAAGTGAACAGAAAATCGGTTTTCTGGATCGGTCACCTTGCGCTCGTCGGACTCGTCAGTATCGGCGTTACGCCGACAGACGCGGCCACGCGCGCAAAGACCACTAAGTCAGCGACCGCGAAAGTCGCGCGTGTATTCCGCCGCGCGCTCACAGTCGCGGAAGGCCAAGCTCGCCCGGGCCCGCGCAGCGGCGATGGCGCGCGAGATGGCCGATACGGTCCTCCCGCGCTATAAGGTGGACGCGAGCGGCGACCTTGTGCCGGATGTGCACGCGGCTGCCGCCATCGTCTACGATCCCGCAACCAATCAGGTCCTCTGGGAAGAGAACGGCACCAGCCAGCGCTCGATCGCGAGCATCACCAAGGTGATGACCGCCACCGTCTTCCTCGAGAACGACCCCGATCTCAATGCAGATCGTCGCCATCGACCGCAGCGACGTGTTCCAGGCGTCGACGACGCACCTGATGCGGAACGATAAGGTGACGACCGGCGACCTGCTGCACCTCGTGCTGATCGCGTCCGACAACGCCGCGGCACGGGCGCTCGCGCGCGTGTCGCCGCAGGGCCGCGACGGCTTCATCGTCCGGATGAACGAGAAGGCCGCCGAACTCGGCCTCGAAAGCACGCACTACGCGGATCCGTCGGGCCTGCTCTCGGAAAACGTCTCGTCGGCGCTCGACATGGCGCGCCTCATCACGCATGCGTCGCAGGACGAGCGCATCTCTTCGATCATGCGCCTCAACGAATACACCGTCTACAGCGGCCGCCGCGCGATCACCTTCCGCAGCACGAATCACCTGCTGCGCCGCGGCGACGTCGACGTGCGCGCCGGCAAGACCGGTTTCATCTCGAAGGCGGGCTACTGCCTGGCGACCGTGCTGCGGCTGCCGCAGACCGGTCAGGACGTCGCGGTGGTCGTCTTCGGCGCGCGCTCCAACGCCGGCCGCTTCATGGAGTCGCGCAACCTGATGAACTGGGTGTCCTCGAAGGCCTCGACGCTTTTCGCCGCCAAGCCGACCGCTCCCGTCGCACAGCAGCAACAGCAGTAGGCGACGCTTCGCGTCGCGGTGTCGGCCGCAGGGAAGCGATTAGTTCCGAACCGGGATCAGGGCTCAACTCTGATCCCTTTTGTTGTACCGCATCCAGCCCCTATCAGCCCTAGCCCCCAGCCCCTAGCCCCTAGCCCCGACACTGGAGGCCGAGGCGCAGCCTAGCCGACGTACCCCCGCTGCATCGCGGCGGCGTCGAGCGGCAGCGTCGCGATCGTGTCGACGGCCACCATCACCGGCCGCTGCGCACGGCGCGCGTCGTACGCCTTCAGGTAGCGGCGGCAGACGTCGCACGCGTAGACGCGATAGCGGCCGTCGCGCGTCGCGAACGAGGTGATGAGCGCGCGGTCGTCGTTGGCGCAGTACGGGCAGGTGAGCGGCGCAAAGCTCCACTGCGCAACGCAGCGCCCGCAGAAGAGGCGCCGATCGCCGTTCGTCGTGATCACCGCGAAGTCCGGTTCCCAGCCGCAGATCGGGCAATGACCGTGGCTCCAGCTCGCGAGATCGACGCGAGGCGTGAGCGACTCGGCGCAGCGCGCGAGAAACGGACGCAGCGCGAGCACGAGCACCTGGTCGAGGCTGGGCGGGGCGTCGGACGGCGCGCGCTGGCGCGGATCGGTGCCCGGCTCGACGCCGGCGGTCGCCTCGTACCACGCACCGACCAGCGGTTCGAGCGCGTTGCCGTCGCGGGCGAGCGCCACGATCTTGTCGTAGTCGGCGCGCTCGAGCGCGTCGAAGCGCTGCAGGATGTCCGCGGTCTGCCGGAAGGTCAGCCGAAAGTCGCTCCACTCGAGCGGGATGTCGCGAAAGCGAACCAGCGGCCGCCCGGCCGCCTGCTGCGCCCGCAGCCACTCCGGGTCGACCTGAATCCACGGCAGAGGCACCCGCCCCTGAACCCGGCGCTGCATGTCGACCAGCGCGATCTGCATGTCGATCGCGGTCGCCAGCTCAGGCTGCGCCTCCTTCAGTTGCTTCAGCTCGACGATTTCACGGGTTTCGGCGCGCGGCGGGCGCGGGGTTCGTTCGACCACGACAGGCGATTGTACTGGGAAGCCCACCTGTCAGAAGGTGATCTTCTCTGGTGGATGCCAACCGGACATGACAGAATGGGGCGCCCGTGAGCCTGCGACCGTATCGATATGCGACAGGAGACTGAATGAAGGTGCATCTCATCAACCCCAGCGCCCTGAGTTTTGGCGTCGGGGTGATTACACCGCGATGGCTGTATGTCCTCGCGGCTGCCACTCCGGAGTCATACGGGGATCCCCTTATTACCGATGAAACGCTCGAACCCTGGGATCCTAATACCCTTTCATCCGGCGACGTCATCGGCATCGGCATTCATACCGGAAACGCAGTCCAGGGTTATGAGATCGGCGTAAAGGCGCGCGCTCGCGGCGCCTGGGTCGTGTTCGGCGGCATCCACGCGACGCTGTATCCCGAGGAAGCAGCCGCGCTCGGCGGCGCCCATGCGGTCGTCAAGGGCGACGGCGATCTGGTGTGGGCACAGGTGATCGCGGACTGCGAGCGCGGCGCGCCGCTGCCGATGTACGACGGCGGCAAGGTCGAGGGCGGCGACTTCAAGCCGGCGCGCTGGTCGTTGATCCCGCGCGACAAGTACATGTGGGCGTCGGTGCAGACCGTGCGCGGCTGCCCCAAGCACTGCTCGTTCTGCTCGGTGTGGAAGACCGACGGCCAGCGTCCCCGGCAGCGTCACGTCGATGCCGTGGTCGAACGAGGTGGTCGATCTTCGACGTCGCGGCTTCCGCTTCATCGCCCTCGCCGACGACAACTTCTACCCGGTGACGCTCGAAGATCTGGCGATGGCCTCGCGGCGGCAGGACAAGTCGCGCCTCGAGGAGCTGAAGGCGATCCGCGCCGAGCGCTTCGAGCTGATGGAAGGGCTCGCCGGCCTGCCCGACGACATGGTGTTCTTCACGCAGATCACCATGGAAGCGGCCGAGGATCCGGAGTTTCTCGCCGCGATGAACACGCGCGCGCATCAAGGGCGCGCTGGTCGGCGTCGAGGCGGTCACGCCCGAAGGGCTGAAGGACGTTTATAAGGATTTCAACTACAGCGGCGAGCACCTGGTCGACCGGCTGCGCGCGTTCCGTCATCACGGCGTCCACGTGCTCGGCTCGTTCATCTTCGGCCTGCCGAGCGATCGTCCCGAAACCTTCGACGCTCACCGCGGATCTCGCCGAGCGCTCCGGGGTCACCTTCGCGCAGTTCGTGATGCTGACGCCGTTTCCCGGCACCGTCGATTTCGCCGCCTGGGAAAAGACGATGGAATCGGATCCGACGCGGATCGACGGCATTCCGCTGACGCGCCACTGGCTGATCCCGAAAGGCAAGCAGCCGAAGGTGTACGTGCCGCACCCGGTGATGTCGGCCGACGACATCCGTGCGCGCACGCAGGGTGTCTGGGATCGGTTCTACAGCTGGCGCAACATCTGGGCGCGGTCCTCATGCGTCAAGTCGCTGAAGGCGCGGCTGGCGTTCGTGATGATCTCGAAGCTCTACCGCCAGATGTACGCGAATACCGGCATCGCCACCGACAGCGCGCGCATCAACCGATCGGCGACGTGGGCGCGCTTGATCGCCAAGCCGTGCCAGAAGCTCTTCGCGGCGCGCCCGATGCCGGAGTTGCAGGCGCCGCGGCCGGTATCGGAACTGCAAGAGGTATAGTTGAACGGCAGGCTGCCGAGAACGCAGCCTGCCGAGTCGTTCGACGTTCGACGTTCGACGTTCGACGTTCGTGGTTCGACGTTCGTCGTTCGACGTTCGTCGTTTCCGAGACCGATGCCGCTCGACAACACGAAGAAGCCAGGCCGAGCGCCTGCGCGCGCCCGACCGAAAACCTCCACTCGCACCGCGCGCCCGGCGGCGCGCAACGTTCCTCAGCCAGAACCGCCTTCCGATCTGCGTCGCTCGGTGCTGATTGTCGGATCGGAGGCGCAGCCGTTCGCGAAGACCGGCGGCCTCGCCGATGTGCTGGGCGCGTTGCCGCCCGCGCTGGCGCGCATCGGCTGGGATGCGACCGTCGTGCTGCCGCAGATACCGCGGCGTCGCGGCGGGGACGTCGATCGAAAGCTTCCCGATTACCGTCGGCGGCTTCACGCGCGACGCCACGTTCTTCGAGGCGCCGCTTGCCGACGGCGCGCGCGCGATCCTCGTCGAGTGTCCGGACCTCTTCGAGCGCGAGGCGCTCTACGGCGCAGGGCAGCGCGGACTACCCGGACAACCCGCGCCGCTTCGCGTTTCTCGCGCGCGCCGCGCTCGAGTTCGCCGCCCGCCACGGCACCGTCCCCGCCGTCGTCCACGCGCACGACTGGCAGGCGGGGCTCGTTCCGGTGTATCTGCGCACGCTCTACGCGTCGCATCCGGTCGCTCGGCGGGATGCCGACGGTCACGACGATTCACAACCTGGCGTACCAGGGTGTCTTTGCGCCCGACTGGCTGCCGCGCCTCGATCTCGGCTGGGAGCTCTTCACGCTCGATCGCCTCGAGTACTGGGATCACATCAGCTTCCTGAAGGGCGGCATTACCGCCGCCGATCTCATCACCACGGTCAGCCCGCGCTACGCGGAAGAAATCCAGACGCGCGAGCTCGGCTTCGGGTTCGACGGGATCCTGCGCTCGCGCCGCGCCGACCTCGCGGGCATCCTCAACGGCATCGACACGCGCGACTGGGATCCTGCGCACGACGCGTATCTGCCGCGGCCGTTACGACGCCGACAGATCTCGCCGGGAAGAAGGACGCGAAGCTGGCGCTGCTGCGCCGGTTCAACCTGGCCGACGATGCGGCGGCGCTGAAGAGGCCGCTGGTGGGGATGGTCTCGCGGATGGTCGATCAGAAAGGCTTCGACCTCATCGCCGCGATCGCCGAGCGAGCTGCCGCGCGCTCGGATGCGAGCTTTACGCGTGCTCGGCACCGGCGAAGCCGCTACCAGGATCTGTGGACGTCGCTCGCCCGGCAGTATCCCGATCGGATCGGCGCCGTCATCGGCTTCGACGAATCGCTGGCGCACCTCATCGAGGGAGGCGCGGATATCTTCCTGATGCCGTCGCAGGTTCGAGCCCTGCGGGCTCAACCAGATGTACAGCATGCGGTACGGCACGGTGCCGGTCGTGCATGCAGTCGGAGGGCTGGCCGACACGGTGCGCGACTACGCGCCCGCGACGGGAAAGGGAGGAGCGCGGCGGGAGAAACCGACGGGCTTCGTCTTCCGCGAGTATTCGCCGGCGGCGCTGCTGGAGGCGTTGATGCGGGCCTTTGCGCTGTTTCCCGAGCGGACGAAAGTGGCGCGCGCTTCAGGTGGCCGGGATGCAGCAGGATTTTTCATGGGACCGTTCCGCGCACGAGTACGTCAAAATATATGAGCGCGCGATCATGAAGCGGGCGGGCACAGGGGGCCGTGCGCTTCAGACGGTGCCGTAGACGGTCGAGGAGACCAGGGGCTAAACGATGGCAACAGAGAACGTTCAGACATTTACCGACGGGAACTTCGACGACGACGTGCTCAAATCGGGCGCCCCGGTCCTCGTGGACTTCTGGGCCGAGTGGTGCGGCCCCTGCAAGCGCCTGGGACCGACGGTCGATGCGCTGGCGACCGAATACGCCGGGAAGGTGACGGTCGGCAAGCTCAACGTCGACGAGAACCCGGCCGTGTCGTTCAAGTTCCAGATCCGCGGCATCCCGACCATCCTGATCTTCAAGGGCGGCCAGGTCGTCGAGTCGGTCGTCGGCCTCGCGCAGAAGGACGACCTCAAGAAAGTCATCGATAAACACATCTGACGGACGGGTTGGATTGGGTGATTGGGTAATCGGGTAATTGATTGCGCGATTGCTCGATTGATTGGCAATCCATCACCCAATCACCAATCAATCACATCCAATCACCCGATTACCCAATTCCCCGATTACCCGATCCCCACATGACCAGGAACGTCATCATCATCGGCTCGGGCCCGGCAGGGCTCACGGCCGCGCTGTACACCGCCCGCGCCAACCTGCAGCCGCTGCTCATCGAAGGGATCGAAGCCGGCGGGCAGTTGATGCTGACGACGATGGTCGAGAACTTTCCCGGCTTCCGCGACGGCATCATGGGCCCGGACCTGATGGCCGAGATGCGCGCGCAGGCGGAGAAGTTCGGCACCGAGATCGTCCAGGGCAACGTCACCGCGGTCGATCTCTGCAGCCAGCCGATCTCAGTGAAGACGTCGGACGGCGGAGTACACGCGCGAAGACGCTGATCATCGCGACCGGCGCGTCGGCGCGGCTGCTCGGGCTGCCGTCCGAGCGGACGCTGATGGGCCACGGCGTGTCGACCTGCGCGACCTGCGACGGCTACTTCTTCCGCGGCCAGCCGATCGCGGTCGTCGGCGGCGGCGATTCGGCGATGGAAGAAGCGGTGTTCCTGACCCGCTTCGCGTCGAAGGTCACGGTCGTGCACCGGCGCGACACGCTGCGCGCGTCGAAGATCATGCAGGACAAGGCGCGCGCGAACCCGAAGATCGAGTGGCTGCTCGAATCACGAAGTCGACGAGATCCTCGACACCGGCAAGGGCGAGGTCACGTCGATGGTGGTGAAATCGAACAAGACCGGCGAGCGTAAGGAGGTGCCGGTGAACGGCGTCTTCGTCGCCATCGGCCACACGCCGAACACGTCGCTGTTCCGCGGCCAGCTCGAGCTCGATCAGAACGGCTACATCCTGACGCACGACGGCGCGAAGACGAGCGTCCCCGGCGTCTTCGCGTGCGGCGACGTGCAGGATCACATCTACCGGCAGGCGATCACCGCGGCGGGGTCGGGCTGCATGGCCGCGATCGACGCCGAGCACTACATCGACAACATCCCCGAGCACCTGGCGACGGTGTAGTTGGTGAGTTGGAAAGCTGGAGAATTGGTGAGTGATCTTCAATTCACCAACTCACGAATTCCCCAACTCCCGAATTGCCAGCGAAGCCGTTACTCGATCCACCCGCCGCCGACGACTTCGTCTCCGTCGTAGAAGACGACGGCCTGACCCGGCGTGATCGCGAGCTGCGGCGTGTCGAAGACGACCTCGGCGCGCCCGTCGCCGGCGGGGACGGGTCGATGCCTGCACGGTCGCCGGCGCCGCCTGATGGCGATGCCGAATCTGCGCGGTGACGCGCAGCGGCGCCGTCCGGCTCCTCGATAATCCAGTTCACGCCTGACGCGGTCAGCCTCGTCTGCTCGAGCGACGACTTCGGCCCGACCACGACCTGCTGCTCGGCCGGACGGAGCGCCAGCACGTACATCGGCGCGCCGGTCGCGCGATTGCAGGCCGAGCCCCTTCCGCTGGCCGACCGTGAAGCGGTGGACGCCGTCGTGGCTGCCGAGCACCGTGCCCGACTCGTCGACGACCACCCCTTCGCGGGCGGCGTCGGGCAGGCTCCGGGTCACGAACGCGCGGTAGTCGTTGTCGGGGATGAAGCAGATCTCCTGGCTGTCCGGCTTGTCGGCGACCGGCAGGCGCGCGGCGGCGCGCGTACTCGCGCACGGCCTCCTTCGGCCGATCGCCGACGGGAAAGACGGCGCGCGCGAGCTGCTCCTGCGTCAGCGAGAAGAGGAAGTAGGACTGATCCTTGCCGGCGTCGACGCCCGCGCTTCAGCAGGTAGCGGCCGGTCCGTCGTCGCGCTCGACGCGCGCGTAGTGCCCGGTCGCGACCGCGTCGGCGCCGAAGCCGCGCGCGCGCTCGGCCAGCGTCGCGAACTTCAGATCGCTGTTGCAGTGCGCGCAGGGGAGCGGCGTGCGGCCGGCGGCGTACTCGCCGACGAAGTTCGAGACGACCTGCTCGTCGAACTGCCGCTCGAAGTTCAGGATGTAGTGCGGGATGTCGATCGCGGCGGCGACGCGGCGGGCGTCGTGCAGATCGTCGATCGAGCAGCAGCTGCCGAACGAGGTCTGCCCCTCGCTCTGGTCGTAGAGCTGCATCGACAGGCCGATGACCTCGTGGCCCTGCTCGGCGAGCAGCGCCGCGGCCACCGACGAATCCACGCCGCCCGACATCGCGACGACGATCCGCATACGTTCAATCACTGATGCAACCACGAAGACACGAAACCACGAAGCACACGAAGAATCGCTTGACAGTTCTCGTGATCTTCGTGCCTCGTGCTTCGTGATTCGCAGCGCCGCTACCGGCCTTCCGCGTCAGCCCGCGCAGTTTCTCGACCAGCCGCGGCAGCACCTCGACCACGCGATCGACTTCTTCCTCGGTCGAGAACAGCCCCAGGCTGAAGCGCAGCGAGTTCTGCGTCCGGTGCGCCGGCAAGCCCCATCGCCCGCAGCACGTGCGACGGCTCGAGCGTGCCCGACGAGCAGGCCGACCCGGTCGACACCGCGATGCCCTTCGAGATCGAGCGCGATCAGCAGGCTCTCGGCCTCGACGCGATCGAAGCTGATGTTGGTCGTGTTCGGCACGCGCGCGTCGGCGGCGCCGTTCACGGCCGTGCCGGGCACGCTGGCTGAGGATGCCCGGCCTCGAGCCGATCGCGCAGCGCCGCCGACCCGCGCGCCTTCGCTCGCCAGCTTGCCCGCCGCGAGCTGCGCCGCGACGCCCAGGCCGGCGATCGCCGGCACGTTCTCGGTGCCGGCGCGGCGATTCCGCTCGTGCTTGCCGCCGGTGAGGATCGGCTGCATCCGCGTGCCGCGCTTGATCCACAGCACGCCGGCGCCCTTCGGGCCGTTGAACTTGTGCGCCGACAGCGACAGCAGATCGACGCCGAGCGCGCGCACGTCGACCGGAATCTTGCCGACCGACTGCACCGCATCGGTGTGCATCAGCGCGCCGTGCTCGTGCGCGATCGCGGCGAGCTCGGCGATCGGCTGAATCGTGCCGATCTCGTTGTTCGCGTGCATCACCGAGACGAGCGCGGTGTCGTCGGTGATCGCTTCGCGCAGCCGATCGGGCGACGACGATGCCGGTGTGATCGACCGGGACGAGCGTCGTGCGCCATCCGCGCCGCGCGAGCGCCTTGAGCGTGTTGAGCACCGCTTCGTGCTCGATGGCGCTGGCGACGAGATGACGGCGGCCGGTCGGCTCGAGCGCCTCGGCGGCGCCGCGAATGGCGAAGTTGTCCGACTCGGTGCCGCCGCTGGTGAACACGATCTCGGACGGATCGCCGTTGACGAGCGCCGCGACCGCCGATCGCGCGTCGTCCATCGGCGGCCTTCGCCTGCTGGCCGAAGTGATGCACGCTCGATGCGTTGCCGAAGATGTCGCGCGTCGCGCGCACGACGGCCTCGATCACTTCCGGGCGCGAGCGGGGTCGTCGCGTTGTAGTCAAAATAGACACGCATAGTGAATCGTTCATTGTAGCACTGCCGCTAACCCTCGGTAACAAAAGGACTAGACAAGCGTTTGGTCGGTTCCCTATACTGGCCACAACTTCGGGCCCCGGCGCACGACGGCAGACCCCCTAACGCCCTGGCAGTACGACAGGCGGAGGATTACATGTGGAAACGCGATGAAGCAGTCCGACCGGCAGGCGGACAACCGACGGCTGCCCCCAGCCTCCCGCGCCCGTCTCGACGGGGGCGCCCGTTTCACGTCCCGCCGACAGCGGCCACCTCATGGAGAAGGACATCGTGAACATCGGCAAATCGGTCGTCATCAAGGGCGAGCTGAACGGCAGCGAGGATCTGACCATCGAGGGCCACGTCGAAGGCACGATTCAGCTGCGCGATCACGTGCTGACGATCGGCCCCAACGGCCGGATCAAGGCGCAGGTGTTCGCGAAGTCGGTGATCGTGCTCGGCGAAGTCACCGGCAACGTGACCGCCAGCGAGAAGGTCGACATTCGCGACAACGGCTCGGTCGACGGCGACATCATCTCGCCGCGCGTGGCGATTGCCGAAGGCGCGCATTTCCGCGGCAGCGTCGACATGCAGCGCAAGGGCGGCGCGGCCCAGCCGCAGGGCTCGAAGCCCGAGCCGCCGCAGGCCGACACCGAGACAGCCGCAGCCGCAGCCGGCCGGCGCGCAGCAGCGCGTCGGGGCCTAGGTTCGCGGCGATTCGGGACGTCGGGAGCGGGATTCGCGGCTGGCGCTGAGTCGGCCGCTCCGATCCTTCGAGCTCCATCGCTCCCAACCTCGATGCCTGGACGACGTGGGCCTGCTAGATCGCCTCGCACCGCGCAAGAGCGAGCCTGACGCCGCGTCGCCGGGATCGTCGGCGGCCGGCCGACGATCCCGTTTTCGCCACCAAGGCGCTCCGCAAGTTCCTGTCGACGCCTGACGTCGCGCGAGTCGCCCGTCGCTGCTCGATCTCGGTCCGGTCGTCGGCAGCAACGTCAGCTTCTTCGGCGAGCAGCTCGGCTGCAAGATCTTCGTCGAGGACATCTTCGCGGATCTCGATCGCCACGTGCGCGCCGGCAAGCTCGAGGAGCTGCCGGCGTTTCTGAAGAAGCGGTTTCCGCAGGAGACCGGCTCGGTCGACGGCATCCTGTGCTGGGATCTGATCGACTACCTCGATCGGCGCGTCGGCGCAGGCGCTCGCCGACCAGTTGACGCGCGTGCTGCGGCCCGACGGCGCGCTGCTCGGCGTTCTTCGGCACCGGCGCAGCCGCGCGACGCGCGCTACACGAAGTTCATCATCGTCGACGAAGTCAACCTGAAGCACCGCGCCGTATCCCGCGGCGCGCGGCCGCCAGGCGATCCTGCTCAACCGCGACATCATCCGGCTGTTCGCCGGGCCTGCGCGTCTCGGATTCGTTCCTGCTGCAGAACAACCTGCGCGAGATCCTCTTCAGCAAGTCGGCGTAGCCGACTCCCTTCGACCTTCGACCTCATCGACCTTCACCTTCGACCTTAACCCTCCAGCCCTACAGCTTCCAACCCTTCAGCCTTTCTCCGTCTCCGCATGTAAAGTAGTCTCATGTCCCGGCCGGTCATCGCGCTGCTGACCGATTTCGGCATCCGCGATCACTACGCCGGCACGATGAAGGGCGTCGCGCTCGGCATCTGTCCCGACGCGACGCTCGTCGACATCTCGCACGACATGCCGCCGCACGACGTGCTCGCCGGCGCGCTCGAGCTCGCCGCCGCGTATCGCTACTTTCCGAGCGGCACCATCTTTCTCGTCGTCGTCGATCCCGGGCGTCGGCTCGCGCGGCGCGGCATCGCCGCGGAAGCCGGCGACTACCGGTTCGTCGCGCCCGACAACGGCGTGCTGACGCTGGTGCTCGACGAGCAGCCCGCCGAAGCGCGTGGTCGAGCTGACCGAGCGGCGAGTACGCGCGGCCGACGGTCAGCCGGACGTTCGAAGGGCGCGATCGGTTCGCGCCGGCGGCCGCCTGGCTGGCGAAGGGCATCGACCTGACCGCGCTCGGCCGCCCGGCCGGCGCGCTGCACGCGGCTCGAGATGCCGCAGCCGCGTCGTCGAGCGCCGATCGCATCGAGGGCGAAGTCTGCGCGTCGATCGCTTCGGCAACCTGGTCACCAACATCCGCCGCAAGATGTTCGAGACGCTCGCGGGCGGCGCGATCGAGATCCGCGTCGGCCGGCCACGAGGTGCCGCGCGTCGTGTCGACCTACGCCGACGCGTCGCCGGGCGAGGTCTGCGCGCTGTTCGGCAGCACCGATCATCTCGAGATCGCCGCCAACGGCGCGAGCGCCGCCGCGGCGCTCGATCTCGGGCGCGGCGCGCCCGTGCACGTCGCCCGGCGCGCGTGATACGATTTCCCGTTTGCCATGATTGATTTCACCTGACCGACGAACAGCGGCTGCTCGAGCAGTCGGTCCGCGAGTGGGGCGCGCGCGAGGTCGCGCCGCTACATCCGCGAGAACGACCGCAAGCATCGCTTCGATCGCGAGCGCGTCCTCGGCGGGATGGCGAAGCTCGGGCTGCTCGGCATCTCGGTGCCGCAGGAGTACGGCGGCGCCGGCATGGACTACATCTGCGCTCGGCCTCGCCAGCGAAGAGCTCGAATACGTCGACACCTCGCTGCGCGTGATCATGTCGGTGCACGCCGGCCTGAACTGCCTGACGCTGCTGTCGTGGGGCACCGAGGAGCAGAAGCAGCGCTACCTGGTGCCGCAGGCGCAGGGCACGAAGATCGCCGGCTACGGCCTGACCGAGCCCGGCGCCGGCAGCGACGCGCGCGCGATCCAGACGACCGCGGTCAAGAAGGGCGACCGCTACGTGCTGAACGGCGAGAAGACCTGGATCTCGCTCGCCGACGTCGCCGACAACTTCCTCGTCATCGCCTGGACCGATCTCGAGAAGAAGAAGCAGCGCGATCCGTCGGGCATGAGCGCCTTCATCGTCGAGCGCACCTTCAAGGGGTTCTCGAGCGGGCCGATGAAGGAGAAGTGGGGCATCCTCGCCGGCAACACCGGCTTCTTCAAGATGGACGACGTCGAGGTGCCCGAGGAGAACCTGCTGGGCAAGCCGGGCGAGGGGTTCAAGATCGCGATGTTCGCGCTCGATCAGGGGCGCTTCACCGTGGCCGCCGGCGCGACCGGGCTGATCCGCGCCTGCCGCGACGCCAGCGTGAAGTACGCGAAGGAGCGCAAGACCTTCGGCGTCGAGATCGGCCAGCACCAGCTCGTGAAGGAAATGATCGCGCAGATGGAGTCGGACTATCAGGCGGCGCGGCTGCTGTGGCTGCGCTCCGGCTGGCTGAAGAACAACGGCCAGCGCAACACCCGCGAGACCGGCCTGGCGAAGTGGTTCGCGACCGTGGCGTCGGAGCGCGCCGCCGGCGACGCGGTGCAGATCCACGGCGCCAACGGCTACTCCGACGAGTATCCGGTCGGCCGCTTCTACCGCAACTGCAAGGGCGCGGTGATCTACGAGGGCACGCGCGAGATCCACAAGCTGATGCAGGCCGACTACCTGCTCGGCTACCGCACCGATCGGCCGACGCGCTGCGAGCTGCCGCCGTACAAGCCCGAAGCCGTGCCAAGTGCGAAGCCTGAGCAGCCCTTAGGCTGCCGAACCTCACGCTTCACCGGCTGTCGATTGATTCGATGACTTCTGATATGGATTCAGATCTTTCGCTCGAATTTCTCCGCGTCGTCGAGCAGGCGGCCATCGCCTGCGCGCACACGATGGGCCAGGGCGACCGCCACAAGTCCGACCAGGTCGCGGTCGAGGCGATGCGCGCGGTCATGGACACCGTGCCGATCGACGGCACGATCGTCATCGGCGAGGGCGAGCGCGACGAGGCGCCGATGCTCTACATCGGCGAGAAGGTCGGGCATGGTCACACGCCAAGGATCTCGCGGTCCGCGGCCGGCGCGTTACGACGAGGTCGACATCGCCGTCGATCCGCTCGAGGGCACGAACCTGTGCGCGACCGGCGCGCCGAACGCGATCGCGGTGCTCGCCGCGTCGAACAAGGGCGGCCTGCTGCACGCGCCCGACCTCTACATGGAGAAGCTGGTCGTCGGGCCGAGCTCGAAGGACAGCGTCAGCCTCGACGCGCCGGTGCACGAGAACCTGAAGGCGATCGCCCGCTGCCTCGGCCGCAACGTCGAGGATCTGGTCGTCATCGTGCTCGATCGCGAACGGCACGAGAAGCTGATCGCCGACATCCGCGCGACCGGCGCGCGCATCCGGCTGATCGGCGACGGCGACCTGTCGGCCGGCATCGCGGCGGCGGTGGTCGGCTCGGGCGTCCACGCGGTGATGGGCACCGGCGGCGCGCCGGAAGGCGTGCTGACGGCGGCGGCGATGCGCTGCCTGAACGGCGAGATCTTCGCGCGGCTGGTCGTCAGCAAGCCCGAGCACGAGGAGCGCTGCCGCGCGATGGGCATCACCGACTTCAAGAAGGTCTACCGCTCGAAGGATCTCGCGCCCGGCGCGCGACATCATCTTCGCCGCGACCGGCGTCACCGACGGCACGCTGATGCGCGGCGTCCGCTTCTTCGGCGACGGCATCCGCACCAGCTCGGTGATCATGCAGAACGAGCCGCATCAGATCCGGTTCATCGACAGCATCCACGTGGCGCCGGCCGCTGACGTGAAGATCCGATTCTGACAGGTACGGCAATCGGCAATCCTCAATCGCTCCGCAATCCGCAATCCGCAATCCGCAATGGCGGTGACACGAGGTGGCGCCGCAACGTCTTCGCGGTCACCGCGACGTCGTTCATGGGCTACACCGGCTTCACGCTGGTGATGCCGTTCCTTCCGCTCTTATCGGCCAGCTCGGCGTCACCGACATCGGGGCAAATCGCGATGTGGACCGGCATCAGCCTGGGCATCACCCCGGCGCTGACGGCGCTGCTGGCGCCCGCGTGGGGACGGCTCGGCGACCGGTACGGCCGCAAGATCATGGTCGAGCGGTCGCTGGTCAGTTTCGTCGTGCTGTTCGCGGCGATGGGATACGTCACGCGCGCGTGGCACGTGCTCGTGCTGCGCGCGATCCAGGGGCTGTTTGCCGGCTACGGCTCGCTGTCGGTGGCGATGGCCGCCGAGTCGGCGCCGCGCGATCGCATGCCGGCGGCGATCGGCGCGGTGCAGACCGCGCAGCGAATCGGTCCGGCCGTCGGCCCGCTGATCGGCGGGCTGCTCGCCGGACTCGTCGGCCTGCGCCGCGCGTTTCTCGTCACCGCGATGTTCTACGCGGTCGGCCTGGTGCTCGTGCACCTCGTCTACGACGACCATGCGATCCACGCCGACCCGGCGGACCCGCGCGAGACCGGGCGGGTGACGTTCCGCAACGTGCTGGCGTTCGAGAACTTCATCCTGATGATGTTCGTCATCTTCGGGCTGCAGTTCGTCGATCGCAGCTTCGGCCCGGTGCTGCCGCTGTGGGTCGAGCAGGTCGGCGTGCCGCGCGACCGCGTGCCGCTCGTCTCCGGCATCCTGTTTTCGATCATGGCGTTCACCGGAGCGCTCGGCCATCATTTCTGCGGCCGGCTGCTGCGGCGCTACAACGCGCGCGTGGTGATCGCCGGCGGCGCCGCGTGCGCGGCGTCCGGATGCGGCGTGCTCGGCCTGTCGGGCAATTTCTGGCTCATGTGCGCGGCGTCCGCGATCTTCGGCATCGGCATCGGCGCGGCGATGACGGCGTCGTTACACCGCGGCCGGGCGCGTGATTCCGCCGGGCGCGCACGGCACCGGCTTCGGCGTGCTGACGAGCGCGTCGCTCGTCGGCATGGCCAGCAGCCCGTTCTTTGCCGGGTTCTTCGGCGGCGCGTCGCTGCGATCGTGTTCTTCGTCGATCTCGCGTTGATGGCGCTGCTCGCTGTGGCGGTCGCTCGCATGATGAAGGACGACGCTCGACCTGTCGGGGCTGGGCGGCTAGGAGGCCAAAGGGCTGGAGGGCTACCGACTGAAGACTGATGCGTCGTGTGTTCGTCGATCCCGGGGCGCCGCAGCGGGATGCGATCGAGGAAGCGGCCAAATGGATTCTCAACGGCGGCATCGTCGCGCTGCCGACCGACACGCTGTACGGCCTGGCCGCCGATCCGTTTTCGGCCGCCGCGGTGGCGCGCGTGTTCGACGTGAAAGGACGCGCGGCGGAGCGGGCGCTGCCGCTGATCGCCGCCGACGCGGCGCAGGTTGAACGCACCTCGGAACGCTCGGCGAAGTTGCGGCGCGGCTCGCGGAGCGCTTCTGGCCGGGTCCGCTGACGCTGCTCGTTGCCGCGCCGCGCGCGCTGGCGCGCGATGTGGTCGGCGGAACCGGACGCGTCGGCGTGCGGGTGCCGGCCGACGACGTGGCGCGCGCGATCTGTGCCGCGCGCGGCCGGCCGGTGACCGCGACCAGCGCGAACCTCAGCGGCGCAGCCGGCGACCGCCGATCCGGACGTCGTCGAGCGGACGCTCGGCGATCGCATCGACTTGCTGATCGACACCGGGGCGACGCGCGGCGGCGCCCCGTCGACGATCGTGGACGTCACGGGCGCGGCGCCGGCGCTGGTGCGCGCCGGCGCGATTGCGTGGGAAGAGATTCAGGCATGGCTCAAAACCGGACGGGCATGAAAGGGCGCGAGCGCGCCGCGCTGGTCGGCCTCGATCGCCGGCCGCGCGCGGCGGCTCGAAGCCGAGCGATCGCTCGACGAGCTCGCCGGCCTCGCCGAGGCCGCGGGCGCCGACGTCGTGCTGCGCGTGCTGCAGGAGCGCCCGAAGCCGGATCCGTCGACGTTTCTCGGCGCCGGCAAGATCGAGACGCTCGCCGCGTCGGCCGCCGAAACCGACGTCGACGTCGTCATCTTCGACAACGAGCTGACGCCGGCGCAGCTGCGGCAGATCGAAGAGGCAGGTCGGCCGCAAGATCATCGATCGCACGCAGCTGATTCTCGACATCTTCGCGCGCCGCGCGCGCACGCGCGAAGGCAAGCTGCAGGTGGAGCTCGCCCAGCTGAAGTACCTGCTGCCGCGGCTGGTCGGGCGCCGGCGCCGCGCTGTCGCGGCTGGGCGGCGGCATCGGCACGAGGGGCCCCGGCGAAACCAAGCTCGAAACCGATCGCCGGCGCATCCGCACGCGCATCCACGCCATCAGCGACGACATCGAGCAGGTCCGCAAGCGCCGCGCGCAGCTGCGCGAGCGGCGGCACAAGGCGTCGGTGCCGACCGTCGCGCTCGTCGGCTACACCAACGCCGGCAAGACGACGCTGTTCAACGTGCTGACGCGCGCCGACGCCGAGGCGTCCAACGCGCTGTTCGTCACGCTCGATCCGCTGGTGCGCCAGGTGCGGCTGCCCGACAGCCGCGAGCTGCTGCGTCTCGGACACGGTCGGCTTCATCGATCGCCTGCCGCACGCGCTGGTCGCGGCGTTTCGCGCCACGCTCGAGGAGGTGGCGGACGCCGATCTCGTGCTGCACGTGATCGACGCCGCCGCGCCGGACCGCGACCGGCGCATGCACGCCGTTCAGTCAGGTGCTCGAAGAGGTCGGCGCGATCGACGTGCCGCTGCTCGAGGTCTACAACAAGTGCGACGCGCTGACCGCCGACGAGCGCCGCCGGCTGCAGGATCAGGATCCGGCGGCGCTGTGCATCTCGGCGCTGCACGCGCCAGGGCATCGACGAGCTGGTCGAGACGATCGCCTCGCGGCTGGCGCTCGACGTGCGCCGCGTCACGCTGACCTTCGATCCCGACGATGCGGCCGATCGCGAGCGCATCGCCCGCGTCTATCGCCACGCCCGCGTCGTGCTGCACGAGACGCGCGACGGCCAGGTGTCGATCGTCGCCGACGTCCCGCGCCGGTTGCTCTCATGGCTCGGGCAGACGTAGGGCCGTGCCCTGCCTGCGACCTCGGGATAAAATGTCCGTGATGCGACGGTGTCTGCTGGTCGCGGTCGTGTTGTCTCAGCGCGTGCGCGCCGAAGCTTGCGCCCGTGCCGGTCGTGACCGCGCCGAAGTTTCCCGAGTTCATGCGGCCGGCGGTGCCGCCGGCGCTGGCCGGCACCGCCTGCCGGCATGCAGCGAATCGCGCGGCTGGGCGTTCCTGCAGGCCGGCGATTTCAGGAACGCCGAGCGCGAGCTCGCGGCGGCGCTGAAGGCAGAGCCGGCGTTCTATCCGGCCGAAACCTCGCTCGGCTACGTCGAGCTGGCGCGCAAGGACGCGAAGGCGGCGCTGGCGCATTTCGACCGCGCGCTCGAGCTCAGCCCGCAGCACGACGATGTGTCGGCGCTGGTCGGCCGCGGCCAGGCGCTGCTCGCGCTGAATCGCGAGGGCGACGCGCTCGCCGCGTTCGAGGCGGCGCTCGCCGTCGATCCGTCGCTGACCGATCTGGCGCGGCGCGTCGAAGTGCTGAGGTTCCGGACAGTCGAGCAGGGGCTTGCACGCGCGCGCGACGCGGCGCGAGCCGGCCGGCTCGACGAGGCGACGCAGGCGTACACGGCGGCGATCGCGAGCTCGCCCGACAGCGCGTTCCTCTACCGCGAGCTGGCCGGCGTCGAGCGGCAGAAGGGCAACGCCGACGCTCGCGCTCGAGCACTTCCGCAAGGCGGTCGAGCTCGATCCGGCCGACGCGGGGTCGCTGGCGCAGATCGGCGAGCTGCTCGAAGCGCGCGGCGAGTTCGACGAGGCGCGCGAAGGCGTATCAGCGCATGCGCTGGCGATCGAGCCGAACAGCGCCGTGCGAGGCGCGGCTCGACGCGGTGCGCGCGCGGTCGGCGCTGCGCGCTGCTGCCCAGCCGAGTACCGCGCGATCGACCAGGCGCCGCAGATCACGCGCGGCGATCTGGCGGCGCTCATCGGCATCCGGCTCGGCACAGCTGCTGCAGAGCGCGCCGGGCGGCGAACGGCGGCGCTGATCACCGACGTGCGCAACAACTGGGCGGCGACCTGGATCATGGCGGTCGACGCGCGCCGGCGTGATGGAGCCGTTCGCGAACCACGCGTTCCAGCCGCGGACGCGTCGTGCGCCGCATCGAACTGGCGCAGGCGGTCGCGCGCCTGCTCGTCGCGCGTCGCGCGCAGACCCCGGCAGCGCCAAGGCCTGGGAATCGGCGCGCCTGCAGTTCAGCGACCTCTCGGCCGGCCACCTGGCGTATCCGGCCGCGTCGGCGGCGGTCGCGGCCGGCGTCCTCACGACCGGGCCTGGCAACGCGTTTCAGCCGTCGCAGGCCAGTGACCGGCGCGGAAGCGATCGACGCGATCGATAAGCTCGAGGCGCTGTCGGGGCGGCCATGACCGCGCTGACGCCGGCGAACCAGCTGACGCTGCTGCGGATGCTGCTGATTCCGGCGTTCGTGATCCTGGTGGTCTACGGCCATCTCGGCTGGGCGCTGATCGGTCTTCGTCGACCGCGGGCGTCACCGACGCCCTCGACGGCCTGATCGCGCGCTGGTCGGGCCAGAAGACGAGGCTCGGCGCCTGGCTCGACCCGATGGCCGACAAGCTGCTGCTCGTCACCACGTTCGTCGTGCTGACGCTGCCCGGCCTGGAGCTCGCAGAACCGGTTGCCGATCTGGCTGACCGTCTGCATCATCAGCCGCGACGTCGTCATCGTCGTGCACCGTGGCGATCGTCAACCTCGCGATCGGCCCGCGCACGTTCCAGCCGTCGATCTTCGGCAAGATCGCGACCGCCACCTACATCGTCACGGCCGTGGCGGCGATGCTGTTCAACTACCTCGGCTACCATTCGCTGATCGTCGACGTCGGCGTCTGGGCGTCGCTCGCGATCACGCTGATCTCGAGCTTTCACTACATCTGGCACGCGCGGCGCATCATCGATGCGCCGGCCTCAATCGCCACCACGCCATGAAAGACCTCGCCTCGCACGCGGAGCGGCTCTTAGGGCGCCGTATCGTGGCGGTCTTCAGCCGCCGTCTCGTGGGCGGTCCTTCAGGGCCGCCATCATCGTCGCTGGAGCGCTTACGCTCAGCGCCACGATCGTGGCGCAATCGCCGCCGAAGCAGGCGGTCGTCGAGACCAGCTCGGGCACGTTCGTCATCGATCTCACGCCCGAGACGGCGCCGAACCAGGCGGCGTACTTCATGAAGCTCGCGGCCGAAGGCGGCGTACGACGGGACGATGTTCCACCGCGTCGTGAAGTAACGGGATGGTGCAGGGCGGCGATCCGCTGACGAAGGATCCGGCCAAGCGCGCGCTGTACGGCACCGGCGGCCTGAACGCCGTGAAGGCCGAGGCGCGCGCGCCGAAGATGACGCGCGGCTCGGTGGCCGCGGTGCTCGTCCCCGGCAAGCCCGACAGCGCCGGCGCGCAGTTCTTCATCGTGCTCGCCGATCAGCCGGCGCTCGACAACCAGTACACCGTCTTCGGCCACGTGTCGGACGGGATCGAAGTGCTGCAGAAGATTTCCGAGGCGCCGGTGGACGACAAGGGCCTGGCGACCGAGCGCGTCGAGATCACGCACGTCACGATCCGCGACACGCCGGCGGAGCCGTTCGTCACCGAGACGCCGCAGCAGCTCGGCGGCTACCGCGCGGTGCTCGACACCAGCGCCGGCCCGATCACGATCGAGTTCTTCCCCGACAAGGCGCCCGAGACCGTGCGCCAGTTCATGCGCCTGGCCGCGGCGGGCGTCTACAACGGGATGGCGTTCCACCGCGTCGCGCCCGGCTTCGTCATCCAGACCGGCGCGCTCTCCAGCCGGCCGGCGCCGCTCACCGAGAAGCAGCAGGCGCTGGTGCACAACCTGGCGCCGGAGTTCAACGACACGAAGCACGTGAAGGGGATCGTCTCGATGGCGCGCGGCGACGCGCCCGACAGCGCGACGACGTCGTTCTTCATCTGTCACCGGGACCGTCGAGCGCGCTCGACGGCGTCTACACGGCGTTCGGCCGCGTGGTCGACGGGATGGCGGCGGTCGAGGCGATCGAAGCGGCGCCGCGCACCGGCGAGACGCCGACGACGCGGATCGAGCTGAAGACGGTGCGGATCGAGAAGAAGAACTGAGTAGGGGCTGGGGCATGCTAGTTGCTAGACGACGGGCACCTGTACGGCACGCTGCATCCAGCAACTAGCTGCCGGCTACGCTCGGTCCTCGTCACTCGAACGGCGACGCCGACCAGATACTCGACCTGAATGCGATCGCCAGGCTCGAGGTTGGTGGCCATCACCGCTTCCGGGCCGACGCGGGCGACGTGCGTCTGGCCGTCGGGATCTTCGACGTCGGTGAAGAAGACGTCCCACGACACCTGCCCGTGAATGCTCATCGGCTGAACCTTCTTCAGAATACCGTCGCGGGTTCCTTTCAGCATCGGCCGGGCCTTTGTCCCCAACACAAGATCCGCTTGAACGGAAAGAAAAACGGTTCCGCCGCCTCGAGCCGCGCGAACAGCTGCGTCCGGTACTCGTCAAGAAAGCGGTCGAACAACTCCGCCGGCAGGTGACGCGCGTATTCGGTCAGCAGCGTGCCCTTCGTCCATTCGATCACGTCGTCGCGACCGGCGAGGACATGAGGATAGACGATCAGGCGCACATTCGTGTCAGCGAAGCCGCAGCGATAAAGCACCCGTGCATAGGCTTCGGGCGTGAGCACCGGCTGGGGCTTGCGCCAGCCGCGAAGCGCGGTGCGGAACGGCTCGGCGGCCGCAAGTTCCTGGGCGACCACGTGGGACGGGTCGTCGTGCTGCGCCGGCACCTGGAAGGCGAGCTGACCACCGGGATCGAGCCGCCCGTAAAGCGCCCGAATCAGCGTCTCGTGGTCGTCGACCCAGTGGAGCGCCGCGTTCGAGAAGATCACGTCCGGCGTCCCGGTCTTCTGCGCCAGCCTGGTGTCCTTCTTGCCGCTCTTCCCACGGCCGGCGAACGCCTCGATGGTGCCCTCCTCGAAGCGGAGCCCATCCACCGCCGGCGCTTCCCGCGACGCCGCCAGCATGCTCGCCGATCGATCGATGCCGATCGTTTCGCGCGCCTGCAGCGTCTCGTGCAGCACGCGCGTCAGCTTGCCGGTTCCGCACCCGAGATCGACGATCCGCATGCCGGTGCCGGGCCGGATCATGGCCAGCAGGTCGTAGAACGGCTGCTCGCGCTCGCGCTGGAACTTGTCGTACTGGCGCGGGTCCCAGGTGTCAGTCGTCATTGGACTCAAACGGCAGCCGGTCGGGGTCGTCGGCCGGCGGTGCATGATCGCCGCAGAAATTGTGCACGCTGACGCCCAGCAGCCGAACCGGCCGCCGCCCGGCGTCGGTCTTGTCGAGCAGACGCAACGGCGCGCGCGGTGAGATCCGCCTCGTCGCGCGTCGGCGGCGCGGTGTGGCTGCGCGTGATCGTCGTGAAGTCGTCGTAGCGGACCTTGATCGTCACGGTGCGCGCGAGCATCTGCCGGCGTGACGAGCCAGGCGATCGCGTGCGACGCCATCTCGGCGATCTCTGTCGCGGATGGTCTCGAGGTCGGTGAGGTCTTCCGGGTAGGTGTTCTCCGAGCCCGACGACTTCGCCTCGCGATGCGGCTCGACCGGCCGGTCGTCGACGCCGTTGGCCAGCTGCCGCAGCCAGTCGGCGAGGCTGCCGACCGTCTCGCGCAGCAGCTGCGGGTCGGCCGGCGCGCACGTCGACCAGCCGCTCGATGCCGCGCGCGCGCAGCTTCTTCGCCGTGACCGGGCCGACGCCCCACAGCGCATCGACCGGCAGCTGCTGCAGGAACGGCTCGACGCGCTCCGGGCTGATGACGGTCAGGCCGTCGGGCTTCTTCCAGCCGGAGGCGATCTTCGCCAGGAACTTGTTCGGCGCGACGCCGGCCGACGCCGTCAGGCCGGTGTCCTCGCGGATGCGCTGCTTTCAGCCGCTTCGCGACCGCGGTGCCCAGCGGCTCGCCCCAGGCGTTCTCGGTGACGTCGAGATACGCCTCGTCGAGCGACAGCGGCTCGACGAGCGGCGTCACCTCGCGGAAGATCGCGAACACCGCGTTCGACGCCGCCTTGTAGCGCGCGAAATCGGGCGGCACGATGACGAGCGACGGGCAGAGGCGCACGGCCGTCGCCATCGGCATCGCCGAGCGCACGCCGAACGCGCGCGCTTCGTAGCTCGCGGCCGCGACGACGCCGCGGCGATCGGGCCGGCCGCCGACGGCGACCGGCTGCCCGCGCAGCGACGGGTCGTCGCGCTGCTCGACCGACGCGTAGAACGCGTCCATGTCGACGTGAAGGATTCGGCGAACATCATCCGGATCGCGGATGCGAGATCGAGAGAAGGCTCCGCGCGCCCTGCGGCCTCTCCAGTTCCATGTACAATACACGTTTCCTATGCCTCAGTTCATCTACACGATGAAGGGTCTCGGGAAGGTCCATCCTCCCGACACCAGAGTGCTCGAAGACATCTGGCTGTCGTTCTACTTCGGCGCCAAGATCGGCGTGCTCGGCCTGAACGGCGCCGGGAAGAGCTCGCTGCTGAAGATCATGTCCGGCGAGGACCAGAGCTTCCTCGGCGAAGCGTTTCCCGGCGAGGGCATCTCGATCGGCTTCCTGCACCAGGAGCCGCGGCTCGATCCGACGAAGACCGTCCTCGGCAACGTCGAGGAGGGCGTCGCCGCGACCAAGGCGCTGCTCGCGCGCTACGACGAGGTGAACGCGAAGCTCGGCGAGGACCTGTCGCCCGACGAGATGGAGAAGGTCCTCGACGAGCAGTCGAAGATCCAGGACAAGATCGACGCGTCGAACGCGTGGGACCTCGACTCGCGGCTCGAGCTGGCGATGGACGCGCTGCGGCTGCCGCCGCCCGACGCCGACGTCGACGACGCTGTCGGGCGGCGAGCGCCGCCGCGTCGCGCTGTGCCGCCTGCTGCTGCAGTCGCCCGATCTGCTGCTGCTCGACGAGCCGACCAACCACCTCGACGCCGAGTCGGTCGCCTGGCTCGAGCGCTTCCTCAAGGACTACGCCGGCACCGTCGTCGCCGTCACGCACGATCGCTACTTCCTCGACAACGTCGCCGGCTGGATTCTCGAGCTCGATCGCGGCCGCGGCATTCCCTGGGAAGGCAACTACTCGTCGTGGCTCGAGCAGAAGCAGAACCGCCTGCAGCAGGAAGAGAAGGCCGAGACGCGCAAGCAGCGGACGCTCGAGCGCGAGCTCGAATGGATCCGCATGTCGCCGCGCGCGCGCCAGGCCAAGGGCAAGGCGCGGCTGAACGCCTACGAAGACCTGCTGCGCGAGGAATCGACGCAGAAGATCGAGACCGCGGAGATCTACATCGCGCCCGGTCCGCGGCTCGGCGACATCGTCGTCGAGGCCCGCGGCGTTCGCAAAGGGCTACGGCGACAACCTGCTGATCGAGGACCTCGACTTCACGCTGCCGCGCGGCGGCATCGTCGGCGTGATCGGCCCGAACGGCGCCGGCAAGACGACGCTGTTCCGGATGATCACCGGGCAGGAAAAGCCCGACGCCGGCACGCTGAGGATCGGCGAGACCGTCCAGATCGGCTACGTCGATCAGAGCCGCGACGCGCTCGACGCGAACAAGACGGTGTTCGAGGAGATCACCGGCGGCAACGACGAGATCGAGCTCGGCAAGCGCAAGGTCGCGTCGCGCGCCTACGTGTCGTGGTTCAACTTCAAGGGCGGCGACCAGCAGCGGAAGGTCGGCACGCTGTCGGGCGGCGAGCGCAACCGCGTCCACCTCGCGAAGCTGCTGAAGAAGGGCAGCAACCTGCTGCTGCTCGACGAGCCGACCAACGACCTCGACGTCGACACGCTGCGCGCGCTCGAGGAGGCGCTGCTCAACTTCGCCGGCTGCGCCGTCGTCATCAGCCACGACCGCTGGTTCCTCGATCGCATCGCGACGCACATGCTGGCGTTCGAGGGCGACAGCCAGGTCGTGTGGTTCGAGGGCAACTATCAGGACTACGAAGCGGACCGGAAGCGCCGCCTCGGCGCGGCGGCCGACCAGCCGCATCGCATCAAGTACCGCAAGCTGACGCGGTAGCGCGCCGCCTTCGCGCCGAAGGCGCTTCGGCGAGCCTCGCCGTAGCTCGCGCAGATCTGGCGAGCGAGGCGGGAAGGCTTCAGCCGAGCGAGGCCGAGGTGTGGCAGGTGGCGCAGGTGGAAAAGCAGGCGTGCCGTTGCTCATTTGAGCGAAGAGAAGCATTGCTCTGCGTGTTCAGCGGGTTCTGCGTTGATTGGCGTCACGGGGGGAAGGCGTGTCGGAAACGGTCGTGATTCGCACGGCTGGCGCTGAGGACGTGCCGGGAATCGTCGCGCTGCTGAACGTTGCGTTCGCGATGGAGCGCGAGTTCGTCGACCGCGACCGGACCTCGGCGGACGAGATCGAGGCGCTGATGCGGACCGGCACCTTCCTCGTCGCCGACGGCGCAGACGCGCTCGCCGCGTGCGCTTACGTCGAGCTCCACGGCACGCGCGCATACATGGGCATGCTGGCGGTCGATCCGTCGATGCAGGGACGCGGCCTCGGCCGCCGCATGATCGCCGCGGTCGAAAACCGTGCAATCGATGCGGGCTGCACTGGCATCGATATCAGAATTGTCGATCGCCGTGTTGAGCTCCCGCCGTTGTATAGGGCGCTGGGGTTCAGGGACAATGGGACGGCGCCGTTCGACGACCCGTTGTTGACCAAACCCTGTCACTTCCTGCTGATGTCGAAGGAGCTGACCCCATGAAGCGCCACTCAGTCGGGATCCTGCTGTTCGACGACGTCGAGGTGCTCGATTTTGCGGGTCCGTTCGAGGTCTTCTCGCGAACGCGCCTCGTGCCGGGCGCCGATTCGCGCCGCACCGACGACAGCGCGCCGTTCGACACCTTTACCGTCGCGCGCACCCGCGACGTCGTCACCGCGATTGGCGGGCTGCGCGTCGTGCCCGACTACGCCTGGGCGCACGCGCCGCTCATCGACATCCTCGTCGTGCCCGGCGGGTTCGGGACGCGGGCGCTGCTGAAAGACACGCCGACCATCGACTGGATTCGCGAAGTTGCCGCGAGCGCCTCGCAGGTCACCTCCGTCTGCACCGGCGCGCTGCTGCTCGCCAAGGCCGGTCTGCTCAACGGGCGGCGCGCGACGACGCATTGGGCGGGCCTCGATCTCCTGGCGTCGCTCGATCCGACGATCAAGATCGAGCGCGGCCAGCGCGTCGTCTCGGACGTTGTCGTGACCTCAGCCGGCGTGTCCGCCGGCATCGACATGGCATTCACGATCGTCGAGCGGTTGTGCGGGCGCGGGGTGGCGGACGAGACGGCGCATTACATCGAGTATCCGCGAGCGGTCAACGCGATCTAGACGCTGGGAGCCATGGGCTGGATATGTGCAGGAACATCAAGACGCTGTTCAACTTCGATCCGCCGGCGACCGACGAGGAGATTCGCGCGGCGTCGCTGCAGTTCGTGCGGAAGTTGAGCGGATTCAACGCGCCGTCGAAAATGAACGAGGCGGCGTTCGACGAGGCGATCGACGAAGTCGCCGCCGTCGCGCGAAAGCTGATCGACTCGCTGACGACCAACGCGTCGCCGCGCAACCGCGAGGAAGTGGCGGCTCGCGCGCGCGAGCGGGCAGCCGAGCGGTACGGCGCGCGGTAGGGCGCTCGGCTAAAGCCTTCGCGCTACACCTTCCGCGCTACGACGTTACGCTCCGACCTTGGTCCGGAAATACTCGATCGTCTTCACCAGACCCTCTTCGAGCTGCACCTTCGGCTCCCAGCCGAGCAGCTGGCGCGCGCGCGTGATGTCCGGGCGGCGCTGCTTCGGGTCGTCGGTCGGCAGCGGCCGGTAGACGATCTTGCTCGTCGAGCCGGTCATCTTGATGATCGTCTCGGCGATCTGCTTGATCGTCATCTCCACCGGGTTGCCGATGTTGACCGGGTCGTTTTCCGACGACAGCATCAGGCGCAGATGATCCCGTCCACCAGATCCGTGATGTAGGTGAAGCTGCGCGTCTGCGAGCCGTCGCCGAACACCGTGACGTCCTCGTTGCGCAGCGACCTGCGACATGAACGCCGGCACCGCGCGGCCGTCGTTGAGCCGCATGCGCGGGCCGTAGGTGTTGAAGATGCGGACGATCTTCGTGTCCACCCCGTGGTAGCGGTGGTAGGCCATCGTCATCGCCTCGGCGAAGCGCTTGGCCTCGTCGTAGACGCCGCGCGGCCCGACCGGGTTGACGTTGCCCCAGTAGGTTTCCTTCTGCGGGTGCTCCAGCGGATCGCCGTAGACCTCGGAGGTCGACGCGAGCACGAACCGCGCGCCCTTGGCCTTCGCCAGCCCCAGCGCCTTGTGCGTGCCGAGCGCGCCGACCTTCAGCGTCGGAATCGGCAGCTCGAGGTAGTCGATCGGGCTCGCCGGGCTCGCCCAGTGCAGGACGAAGTCGACCGGACCGTCGACGTAGATGTAGTTGGTGACGTCGTGCTTGATGAAGCTGAAGTCGCGGTTGACGAGGTGCGAGATGTTCTCGGTCGCCCCGGTCAGCAGGTTGTCGATGCCGACGACCGTGTAGTCGCGATCGAGCAGCGTTTCGGCGAGATGGGAGCCGATGAAGCCGGCGGCTCCGGTGATGACGACGCGTTTTTTCATAAGCCTTTCGTGCGGTACGTACGGCATGGCTTCAGCCATGCCTCGAGGCGCCGCTGAAGCGGCGCCCTACATACGGCGGCTAGTACGCATGCTTGTGGAAGAACCCGCGGAGCAGCGTCAGCCACATGATCTTCAGGTCGAGACGCACCGACCAGTTCTCGATGTAGTAGAGGTCGTACTCGATCCGCTTCTCGATCGAGGTGTTGCCGCGCCAGCCGTTCACCTGCGCCCAGCCGGTGATGCCGGCCTTCACCTTGTGGCGCAGCATGTAGCTCGGAATCTTGTCCTTGAACTGGGCGACGAAGAGCGGCCGCTCCGGCCGCGGGCCGACAATCGACATGTCGCCCTTGAGCACGTTCCACAGCTGCGGCAGCTCGTCGATGTTCGACCGCCGGAGCAGCTTGCCGACCGGCGTCCGCCGCGGGTCCTGCTCGCTGGCGAACACCGGGCCGGTGTCGGCCTCGGCGTCGGTATACATCGAGCGGAACTTGTAAATCATGAACGGCTTGCCGTCGAGGCCCATCCGCTCCTGTCGGTAGAACACCGGCCCCTGCGAGGTCGCCTTGACGAGCGCGGCGATCAGCCAGAAGGGGATGGCCAGCACGACCAGCGCCACCGCCGAGATCGCGATGTCGATTCCGCGCTTGACGATGGTGTTGAAGCCCTGGAGCGGGACGTCGTTGATGTTGATGACCGGGACGCCGTCGAGATCCTCGAGGCGCGCGCGCAGCGCGATCACCTGCAGCAGATCCGGCACCACCTTCACGTCGACGAACTCGCGGCTCGTGCTCTCGATGAGCTGCAGCATCTGGACGTGCTGCTCGGGCGGCAGCGCGACGTAGAGGTGATCGACCGATTCGCGCGCCGAGATGTCGGCCGCTTCCTCGATCGTGCCGAGCAGCGGCAGCCCGCGGTAGCCGAGATGATCGCCGGCCGCGCGATCGTCGACGAAGCCGACGATCTGGTAGCCGAGCTCGCGGTGCTCGAGGATCTTGTCGGCGACCAGGCGTCCGAGCTCGCCGGAGCCCGCGATCAGGATCCGCTTCAGGCCGATGCCGGCGCGCCAGCGGCGCTCGAGCAGCTCGCGCACGAGCTCGCGCGACGCGAAGGTCAGCGCGACGTTGAGCACGAGGAAGATCGCCCACACCCACTGCGAGACCTCGAACGCGCCGCGCTGCGCGCGCCGCGGCGGTCGCAAAGTAGGTCTGCACGTACAGGGTGCCGACGATGCCGAAGACACCGCGAGGATGCTGCCGACGAAGACGGCGAAGAAATCGTCGACCCGCGAGCGGCCGCGCCGCAGCCGATAGAGGCCCTGCAGCTGGAAGCCGAGCGGCACCAGCGCGGCGATGAACGGCAGGATGTTGACGACGTACTGCCCGAGCGGCGGCGTGCCCTTGGGTACGGGAATCAGGCCGGTCTGGAATCGCAGCAGCGTACGGCGATGATGAACGCGGTCATCCCGAGCAGCGCGTCGGAGAGGACGTGGAACGCGACGAGCAGGCGGTTGTGCCGGTTTACCACCCGGCCGGCTCCACGATCAGCGCGCTCATCTCGTCGCCGAAGCGCTCGCGGCTGAACCGCTCCGCGTGACGGCGGATGGCGGCGGTATCGAAGCGGGTGTCGATGGCCCGTGCGATCGCGTCGGCGAACGCCTCGACGCCGGGCGTCGTCGACGAGGAGGCCGGTCTCGCCGGGCACGACGGTCTCGAGCGCGCCGCCGCGGCCGAGCGCGACCACCGGACGGCCGCACGCCTGCGCCTCGAGCGGCACGATGCCGAAGTCTTCTTCGCCGGGCAGCAAGGTCACCGCCGCGCGCCGGTAGAGCGTCGCGAATCTCGTCGTCCGGCAGGCGGCCGAGAAACTCGCACCTGCGCGCCTGACGCCGCAGCAAGCCGTTCGAGCGCGGCGCGTTCGGGGCCGTCGCCGGCGATCTTCAGCGGCACGCCGGCCAGCGCGGCAGGCGTCAATCGCGACATCGATACGTTTGTAGGGGACGAGTGCCGACACGACCAGCGCGAACCGCTCGGGTGGGGCCGCATCGGGATGGAAAAAATCGGTGTCGACGGGCGGATACACCACAGTCGCCTCGCGATTATAGTATCGGCGGATCCTGCCCGCAACATAATGAGAGATAGCGACATAGCGGTCCGCGCGGTCGGCCGTGTCGCGATCCCATCGCGCCAGCCGCGCCATCACCGGCCGCATCAGCCGCGCTGCCGAGCTGGCCCGAGCCGTTCGCGGGCCGAAGTAGGCGTCGAACTGATCCCAGGCGTAGCGCATCGGCGTCAGGCAATAGCAGAGATGGGGCACGCGCCCGGGACGCACGATCGACTTCGCGCAGCAGTGGCTGACGCTGACCACGAGATCGAAGCGGTCGAAGGAGAACTGCTCGATCGCCGTCGGGAAGAGCGGCAGGTAGTGGCGATAGCAGCCGCTTGACGAACGGCAGGTGCTGCACGAACGAGGTGTGAATGCGGCAGCCGCTCGATGGCCGGCGACACCGACCCGCGCACGTGGACGAGCGTGAAGAGCTCGGCGTCGGGAAACCGCTCGCAGAGCACTTCGAGCGCCTTCTCGCCGCCGCGCATGCCGGTCAGCCAGTCGTGAACGAGCGCGAGCTTCATCGCGCGGGCCGCGACCGCCTCGCCGTAGATCGCGCGGACCCGGCGCACCGACTGCTCCCACGAGAACATGCCCGCGCGCGCGACGCCCCTTGCGGCGCAGGTCGCGGCGCAGCCGCTCGTCGGTCAGCACGCGATAGATGCCGTCGGCGATCGCCTGCGGATCGTACGGATCGACCAGCACCGCGGCGTCGCCCGGCCACTTCGGGCAGCGACGAGACGTTCGAGGTGACGACCGGCGTGCCGCTGGCCATCGCCTCGAGCGGCGGCAGCCCGAACCCTTCGTAGAGCGACGGGAACACGAACACGCCGGCGAGCCGGTACATCACCGCCAGCGTCTCCTCCGGCAGGTAGCCGAGAAACCGGACGTACTTGTGCAGCTGATGCTGGTGGACGGCGCGGCGCAGCGCCGTGTACTTCGAGATCTCGTCGCCGATCAGCACCAGCTTCAGGTGATCGAGGCCGCGCTTGCGCACCAGGTGAAACGCCTCGATCAGCCGCTCGAGGTTCTTGTGCGGCTTGACGTTGCCGGCATAGAGCACGAACTCCGATCGTCGAGCTGATAGCGCTCGCGCACCCGCACCACGTCTTCCTCGCGCGGCTCGATGCGCGAAGCGCTCGTCGTAGGCGTTGTAGATGACGTCGATCTTGTCCGGCTCGGTGTCGACGAAGCGCAGGATGTCGCGCTTCGAGCTCTCCGACACGGTCAGGATGCGCGTCGCCCGCCGCGCCGCCAGCCGGATCGACGTCCGCGCGTAGCGTGTAGCGCGAGGCGGTTGGGCAGGTACTGCGGAAACATCAGGTGGATGCAGTCGTGGATCGTCACGACCGACGTGCAGCGGACGAGCGGCGGCAGCACGTAGTGCGGCGCGTGAAACAGCGTCACCCCCTCGCGCGTCAGCGCGAGCGGAATCCGCAGCTGCTCGGCGATCGAATAGTTCGGAGCCGTCTCGGACGACCGCCCGGAAATTCTCGCCGAGCGCCGCCAGCGTCTCGCGATCCTCCGGCCGGCAAAGCATCACGAACTCGGTCTGGCGATCCAGCCGCGCCAGTTGCCGCAGCAGGTTCCGGATGTAGGTGCCGATGCCGAAGTCGTGCAGCTTGCGGGCGTCGATGCCGATCCGCACAGGGACGCCATCATATCAGCCGGACCGCGCAAACCCGCCCGGCGTACCGCTCGAGACTGAATGAACTTCGAACCGCGAACGTGCTCGGCCGGCTCAGGGAGAGCGTGACCGGCCTATCTGTCCCAGCCGGGGTTCTGCAGCCGGTAGCGCTGGCGGATGTCGCGCTGCGCGCCGGGATAGACACCGGCCCGGCGCGCGTTCTCTTCAGCCGCCTGCACGCCGGCGCGGATGTCGTCGGCGACGCGTTTCAGCTCGTTGAACGCGGCGCCGCAGCCCGGCGAGACCGCGCCCTGCATCGCGCGCGCGTCCCACAGCGCGAACCACTCGCGGTCGAACGACCCGACGATCGTGCCTTCGTAGCACGACTCCTTGAAGACGCGCCACCGCGCGTCGAGATCGTCGGCCCGCCGCGCGGACACCGCGATCAGCTGTTCGTAGTTGCGCGTGCTCGTGTCGCGTGCCGCGTCGGCCTCCGTTTGGCCCTGCGTCGCCGACATCGCCTGATTGAGGCTGGCCGCCGGCGTGCCGGTGGCCGCCGACCGCTGCCCGGCGAGCAGCCCCTGCGCGTGCTCGATCGCGACGCCGAACGACAGCCCCTGCGCGACCGCCGATCGCATCCCCATCGTGGCGATCCCGATCACGCTGCCGGTGCGATCGAGGAGCGGGCCGCCGCTGTTGCCCGGGTTGATGGCCGCGTCGGTCTGCACCAGCGTGACGCCGTTGACGGCGCGCACGGCGCTGACGATACCGCGCGTCACCGTGTTCTGGAGGCCGAGCGGCGTCCCGAGCGCGACGACTTCCTGCCCCGGCCGCGCCTGCATGCCCGATCCCATCGGCAGCGTCGGCTGATTCGGATTGGGGTTGCTGATCCGGACGATGGCGATGTCGAGCTCGGGGGCGCTGGCGTCGACGCGCGCCGAAGTGGTCGTGCCGTCCGGCCGGCGAATGGTGACCGACGTGTTGCCGCCGACGACGTGCACGTTGGTGAGAATCGTGTCGGGCGCGATGAAGAAGCCGCTGCCGAATCCGCCGCTGGTTTCGACCCGGACGACGGCGGGCATCGCGCGGCCGATGACGTCCTCGAGCGACGACAGCGCCGCGGCGGTTGTTACCGGCATCGTCGGCACTGCGACAGCGCCGGCGCCGGGCATCGCATCCGGCGGCAACGCGCCGGCGGTTGTCTCGGCCGCCGGAACCTCGGCAACCGGATCAGCGGCTGCATCGGTCGAAGGCGACGGTGTCTCGGGCGCTGCGAGTGGTCGGCTTGCGATCGCCACCGCCTGCGGCGCCGGATCTTCTTCCGTTTGCCTCTGCAGTATCGCGTAGTAGATCCCCAGGGCAGAGCCTGAGGTGATCACCGTCGCCGCGATCATCACGAGCAGCGGAGTGCGCTTGCGCTCCTGTTTGGCGCCGGCGGCCGGACGTTCGCGAGCGACGGCTGCCTCGCCGGCACCGCTCGTCTCGTCGAGCAACTGGCCGCAGCGGCACGCCGCGACCTTGGAAGGCACACGCCGGCCGCACGCCGGACACTCGCGGCTGAACGCCGGCGAAGAACCCTGGTCGATCATGTTTCTGGAGATCCCGGGCGCCGTAACTAGGGGACCTTCATTGTACTACGGCCGGGCCGGCAGTTCGCCGCGAATTCTCAGGTAAAACCGCAGGAAAGGCGCCCAGGCGGGGTGGTGCTTCTCGTAGAACGCCATCTGGCTGCGCCGGTAGGCCGCCTGCGTGGCCGCCGGCGCGCTCGCCGCTGAGCGTCCGCGCAGGTGGACGATTTCGACTTCCGGTGCGAACAGGATACGGCGCCCCCTGGCCCGGATCGCCGCGCAGAAGTCGACGTCTTCCGTGTACATGAAGAAGCGCTCGTCGAGGCCGCCGACCGCCTCGGCGTCCGCGCGTCGCACCAGCAGGCAGGCGCCGCTGACCCAGTCCGGATACTGGCGCACCCGCGTCAGTCTCTCCACCTCGCTGCGATTGGCCGCGCGGCGCTTCTGCCGCAGCTCGTTGAGCGGACCGATCATCCGGCCGAACGACAGCTCTGCGCTGACCGTTGCCATCGACGAGCCGCGGCCCGACGACGGCGACGCTCGGGATCGCGGTCGAGCTCGGCCAGCGAGCCGATCGAGCGCTCCGGCCGGCACGACCGTATCGCTGTTGAGGAGCAGCAGCGCGTCACCGGTCGCCGCGCGAATGCCGGCATTGTTGCCCTCGCGAATCCGACGTTCGCGCTCATCTCGATGACGCGCACGTCGGGCCAGCGCCGCGCCGCGTCGACGCTGCCGTCGGTCGACGCGTTGTCCACGACGATGATCTCGTGCGCGATCGCAGGCGGCGCCGCGTGAAGCGACGCCGAGGCAGCGCTCGAGATCGGCCCGCGCGTTGAACGACACGATGACGATCGACAGACGATCCATCGGCCTATCCCGCCGCCTCGAGCGGCCATCGCGGCGGCGATGGTCCGCCGGCCGACGCGGCGGCTTCGAGCACCGCGAGCGTTTCGCGGGCGGCGCGCGGCCAGCTGTATCGCGCGAGCGCGGCCGGCGCGGCGCCGAGAATTCGCGAGCGTGTCGCCGCGTCGAACAGCACCGCGTCGAGCGCGCGCGTGATCGCGGGCACCTCTCCCAGCCGGCACGTAGAGCGCGGCGTCGCCGCAGCTTTCGCGCGCGACCGGCGTGTCGAGCAGCACCGGCGGCACGCCGGCGGCCAGCGCTTCGAGCGGCGTCAGCCCCAGGCCTTCGTACTCGGACAGGAACGCGAACGCGCCGCGCGCGTGCGTAGAGGTCCGCGAGCCGCTCGTCGGTGACGTACTCATGCCAGCGCACCTGACCCTCGACGCGATCGTCGGCAATCGTGCGGCGCAGATCCTGTCTCGGGTAACTGCGGTTGTCGCCGACGATGTCGAGCGACGCGTCGGGATGGGCGCGCGCGATCGGCGCGAACGCGCGGATCAGATCGACGACGTGGCGGCGATTGAAAATCGATCCGACGAAGAGCACGCGCGGAGCCGGGGCGGGGGCTGGTGGCTGGGGGCTGGGGTAGGGCTCGGAGTTGGTTTGGACTCGGGGCTGGGCCGCCGGGCCCGATGCCGGGCGGAATCACGTGAACGCTCCCGGCGGCACGCTGAGCCGATCGACGAGCTCGCGCTTCGAGAATTCGGAGATCGTGACGACCGCTGCGGCGCGCGCCGCCGACTGGCTCACAGCCAGCGCCGCCGCGCCCCTTCGCGGATGCTGAACCACTCGGGGTGGGCGACGAACGACAGGTCGTGGATCGCGACGACGGTGGGGACGTGCATGCGGAGCGGCGCGGTGTAGCCGGCGCAAACAAGACGTCGAGGTGATCGGCGGCTGCCGCGCGCGGCACGCTGCACCTGCTCCCACCAGGTGCCCGGCGGCCCCGGCACGATGCGCGTCGCGAACCGGCGCGCGTCGAGCGGCAGCGTGGTGGCGTCGTGCGCGTAGAGCACGAACTCGTGCGCGGCGCCGCGCAGCGCCGCCCATTCGCGGAGCAGCCCGCCGAGATAGCGGCCGACGCCGGTGGCATGGCCGCAGAGCTCGCGCGCGTCGATGCCGATGCGCATCAGGCTCGACGGCCCCTCTCGGCCCGGTGTGCGATCGCCTGCCGATAGACGTCGAGCACTTTGTGCGCGGTGGTCTCCCAGCTGAACGCGCGCGCGCGTGCGAGGCCCTTCGACCGCGCACGCCGCGGCGTAGCCGTCGTCTGCCGAGCAGCTGCGCGATCGCGTCGGCGATGTCGTCGGGGTCGTCCGGGATCGACGAGCGGCCCGGCGTCGCCGAGCACTTCCGGCAGCGAGCCGCGGTTGCGCGGCGACGACCGGGACGCCGAGCGTCATCGCCTCGAGCACGGGCAGGCCGAAGCCTTCCTCGAACGACGGCTGGACGAGCAGGCGCGCGCCTTCGTACAGCGCCTGCCGATTCGCGCGCTCGACGTAGCCGACGTGGCGGACGACGCCCGTTGAGCGGCGGCCGCTCGATCCGCTCGAGCCACGGTCGCGCGTCGGCGGTCGCCCTGCCCGCGAGCACGAGCTCCGGGATGCGACGGGCTCGGCTCCCGCACGCCCTACTCGTCGTCGCCGTGCGTCGTGGCGTCAGGCGGCGCCACTCATCAGCCGCTCGTACGCGTCGAGCAGCCCGCCGACGTTCTTCCGCGGCTCGAGCGTGCCGAAGAACAGCACGTAGCCGTCTCGCGGCGCGCGTCGTGCGCGGCGTCCAGTCGGGCGCGCCGGGCGGGCAGACGGCAATGCGCTCGGCGGGCACGCCGAGCACGGCGCTCGACTTCGCCGGCGGTGAACGTGGACGAGACGATCACGCGGTCGGCGCGGTGCGCGTGGTCGCGCGCGAGCAGCCGGGTAGTCGCGGCGGATCTCGGCGCGCGTGCGCTCGGGATGCGAGAGGAAATTCAGATCGTGAATCGTGACCACCTGCGCGGCCGTCGCGAGGGCAGCAGCAGCGGATGCGACGAGTGCGTCACGTCGAAGCGGCCGCCGCCGAGCGATTCGACCGGCGGCCAGTCGAGGCGATGCCAGGCGAGATTCAGCAGGCGGACCGGGATGCGCCGATCGATCGTGCGCGCGCCCGCCAGCTCCGGCGACGCGTCGAGGCGATCCTTCCACGAGCTCGAAAACAGCGTCAGCTCGAACCCGTTCCTCGACTCGCGGGGCGGACTGGCGGCCAGCAGCGCCGTGACGAGCTGATGGGTGTATTCGCCGACGCCGCTGCGTTCGCGCAGCGCCGGGCGGTAATCGATCAGGACGCGCACTTGTTTAAGTCGTTTCGAGTCAGTATCTTATTGTGAAATGAAAATCGCCGTCGTCGGAACCGGGTATGTCGGGCTCGTCCTGGGTGCCTGCCTCGCCGAAAACGGAAACACCGTCGTGTGCGTCGATAAGGATGAGTCGAAGATCACGACGCTCGAGGCCGGGCGGATGCCGATCTACGAGCCGGGCCTCGAGGAGATGGTCGTCCGCAACGAGCGCGAAGAGCGCCTGACCTTCACGACCGACCTGCCAGCCGCGGTCCGTCGCCTCCGACATCGTGTTCATCGCCGTCGGCACGCCGCAGGGCGAAGACGGCGCCGCCGACCTGCAGCACGTGCTCGGCGTGGCCCGGGACATCGGCCGCGCGATGAACAAATACACGGTCGTCGTCGACAAGAGCACCGTGCCGGTCGGCACGGCGCCGAAGGTGCGCGCCGCGATCGCCGCCGAGACCACGCAGCCGTTCAGCGTCGTCAGCAACCCCGAGTTCCTGAAGCAGGGCGCCGCGATCGAAGACTTCATGAAGCCGGATCGCGTGGTGATCGGCATCGAGGATCGGGACGAGCGCGCGGCCGCCGCTGATGAAGGAGCTCTACGGTCCGTTCACGCGGACCGGCGCGCCGATCCTGATGATGGGCACGGCGAGCGCCGAGCTGTGCAAGTACGCGGCGAACTCGATTCTCGCGACGCGCATCTCGTTCATGAACGAGATCGCCAACGTCTGCGAGCTGGTCGGCGCCGACGTCGATCACGTGCGCAAGGCGATCGGCTCCGACCGGCGCATCGGCACGTCGTTCCTGTTTCCCGGCGTCGGCTACGGCGGCAGCTGCTTTCCCAAGGACACGCAGGCGCTGCTGCAATCGACCGCCGACAAGGGCTACGACTTCAAGATTCTGCGCGCGGTCGAAGACGTCAACGACCTGCAGAAGCAGCGGCTGGTCGACAAGATCGAGCAGCACTTCGGCGATCTGGCGGGCCGGACGATCGCGGTGTGGGGGCTGGCGTTCAAGCCGCGCACCGACGACATGCGCGAGGCGCCGGCGATTCCGATCATCGAGCGGCTGCTCGCGCGCGGCGCGACGGTGAAGGCCTACGATCCGGCGGCGGCGCCGGTGGCGCGAGCGCATCTTCGACGGTCGCATCGCGCTCTGCGAGAAGAGCTACGACGCGCTGGCCGGCGCCGACGCGCTGGCGATCGTCACCGAATGGAACGAGTTCCGCGAGCCCGACTTCGCGAAGATGCAGGCGCTGATGAAGGCGCCGGTCGTGTTCGACGGCCGCAACATCTACTCGCCCGAGCACATGCGCGCGCTCGGCTTCACGTATTTCTCCATTGGCCGCTGAGCGCGCGCGCCGTCCTGGTCACCGGCGGCGCCGGCTACATCGGCAGCCATGCTGCCAAGGCGCTCGCACGGCGCCGGCTATCGCGTCGTCGTCTACGACAACCTGGTCGCCGGCCATCGCGGCGGCCGTCAAGTACGGCGAGCTCGTCGAGGGGGACATCGCCGACGTGGCGGCGCGTCCGGACGGCGCTGCGGCGCACGAGGTCTTCGGCGTGATGCACTTCGCCGCGTTTCTCGACGTCGGCGAATCGGTGCGCGAGCCGATCCGCTACTACCGCAACAACGTCGATCGGCGCGCTCGAGCGTGCTCGAGGCGATGGCGGCGGAAGTCGGTGCAGCATTTCGTCTTCTCGTCGACCTGCGCGACCTACGGCGAGCCGATCGAGACGCCGATCACCGAAACGCATCCGCAGCAGCCGATCAACAGCTACGGCGAGACGAAGCTGGCCGTCGAGCGCGCGCTGCCGCACTTCGAGACGCGCGCACGGCATCCGGTGGGTGGCGCTGCGCTACTTCAACGCGGCGGGCGCCGATCCGGACGGCGAGATCGGCGAGGATCACTCGCCGGAGATCCACCTGATCCCGCGCGCCATCGAGGCGGCGACCGGCGGCCGCGGCCTCCAGGTGTTCGGCGACGACTATCCGACGCCGGACGGCACCTGCCTGCGCGACTACGTCCACGTCACCGATCTCGCCGACGCGCACGTCAGCGCGCTCGAGGCGATCGTCGAGACCGGCAAGTCGGGCGCCTACAACCTCGGCACCGGACGTCCGCATTCGGTGCGCGAGGTGATCGACACGGTCGAGCGCGTCACCGGGCGACAGGTGCCGTGGACGCTGGCGCCGCGCCGGCCAGGCGATCCGGCGGTGCTGTACGCGGCGCCGCAGAAGGCGCAGGCCGAGCTGCGCTGGACGCCGCGCTTCGCCGATCTCGAGACGATCGTCCGCACCGCCTGGGACTGGCACCGCACGCACCCGCACGGCTATGACGACAAGTAGCGCGGCATGCATGCACCGAGCGGCACGACGCTGCGGCGCCTGTTCGCCTACGCGAAGCCGTATCGCGGGCGGATGTCCTGGGCCGTCGTCGGCATGATCGTCTACGCGATCGGATCGGCCGGCCTCGCCGTATCTCATCAAGCCGATCTTCGACAACGTGCTGCCGAACCAGCAGGACGTCGCGCTCGTCGCCTGGGCGATCGTCGGCGTCTACCTGCTGAAGGGCGTCGGCTCGTACGTCTCGTCGTACCTGATGGCCGACGTCGGCCAGCGCGTCGTCACGGATCTGCGCAACGCGCTCTACCGGCACATCCTCGACCAGTCGGCCGGCTTCTTCGCCCACGGCGCGACCGGGCGGCTGCTGTCGCGCATCAACAACGACGTCGGCCAGGTGCAGCAGGCGGTGTCGGAGACCGCCGGCGATCTCGCGCGCGAGACGCTGGCGCTGGTCGGCTACTCGGCGCTGCTGTTCTACTACGACGCGCGGCTGACGATCGTCTGCCTGACCGGCGCGCCGCTGATCGTCTATCCGCTGATCCGGCTCGGCCAGCGCGTGCGGCGGACGACGCGGCGCAGCCAGGAAGCGCTCGAGCAGCTCTCGCACCTGAGCGCCGAGGCGTTCACCGGCCACCGCATCGTCAAGGCGTTCGCGACCGAAGGGCACGAGGCGGAGAAGTTCAACCGCGCCGGCTACCATCTGTTCCGCACCAACATGAAGGTCACGGCGGCGCTGTCGAGCCTGCCGCCGCTGATGGAGCTGCTCGGCGGCTTCGGCATGGCCGGCGCGCTCGTCTACGGCAGCCGCGCAGATTGCGCAGCGGCAACCTGACGCCGGGCCAGTTCGCGCTGTTCATCGGCGACGCTGTTCCTGATGTACGGGCCGGCGAAGAAGCTGAGCCGCGTCAACGCCAACCTGCAGCAGGCGATCGCCGCGTCCGAGCGCATCTTCGAGATGCTCGACACCCACACCGAGGTGGTCGAGCAGCCGGGCGCGCGCGCCGCTCGCGCCGTTCCAGCACGCGATCGAGTTCCGCGACGTCGGCTTCGGCTACGACGAGCGGCCGGGACGGATTCTGCGCAACGTCTCGTTCACCGTGCGCGCCGGCCAGATGATCGCGATCGTCGGCCGCAGCGGCGCCGGCAAGACGACGCTGGTCAACCTGCTGCCGCGGTTCTACGACGTCAGCACCGGTCAGATCCTCATCGACGGCGTCGACATCCGGCAGGTCACGGTCGCGTCGCTGCGCCGGCAGATCGGCATCGTCACGCAGGACACGGTGCTGTTCGACGACACGATCGGCGGCAACATCGCCTACGGCTCGCCCGAGGCGACGCCGGACGCAGATCGAGGCCGCGGCGCGGGCGGCCAACGCCCACGATTTCATCGTCGGCGCTGCCGCGCGGCTACGAGACGATGATTGGCGAGCGCGGGCAGCGGCTGTCGGGCGGGCAGCGGCAGCGGCTGGCGATCGCGCGCGCGCTGCTGAAGAACGCGCCGATTCTGGTGCTCGACGAGGCCACCTCGGCGCTCGACACCGAGTCGGAGCTGCTGGTGCAGGAAGCGCTGGCGAACCTGATGATGAACCGGACGTCGTTCGTCATCGCGCACCGGCTGTCGACGATCCGCCGCGCCGACGCGATCGTCGTCCTCGAGCGCGGCCGCGTCGTCGAGATCGGCCGGCACGACGAGCTGCTCGCGCAACCCCGACGGCACCTACGCGACGCTGTATCAGATGCAGCTGCTCGAGGGACGGAGCGCGGGCCGCAGAATGGTGCCGTCGTGAGCGGAGCGGCCGGGCTAGGGCAGGTAGGGCAGGTGGGTCTTGGCTTGGACGCGTCGGGCAATGGTCGAGCCTTCATGGACAAGTGGTTTTCCCACCTGCCCGACCCGCCCGCTACCCGGCAACGGCGACAGGCTTTCTCCGATGATCAAGAGCATGACCGGGTTCGCGGCGCTGACGCGCGAGGACGAGCGGGCGACGATTGCGGTGACGATCCGCGCGGTCAACCACCGCTACCTCGATCTGCAGCTGCGCAGCCCGCAGTCGCTGGCGGCGATCGAGGCGGAGATCCGCGACGCTGGTCGCGAAGCACGTCGCGCGCGGGCGCGTCGAGCTGAGCGTCTCGCTGCAGCTGCGCCAGACGGCCGGCGTCGACGTCGAGTTCAACGAGGAGTTCGGCCGCGCGCTCGAGACGGCGCTCGACCAGGCGCGCGCGCGCGGGCTGGTGACCGGCGCGCTGACGCCGGGCGATCTGCTGCGGCTGCCGCAGGCGATCACGATTCGCGACCGCCAGCCGACCGACGACGAGTCGTGGCAGGCCGACGTGGCGGCGCAGGCGCGCGAGGCGGTCGGGCACGCGCTGGTCGATCTCGACTCGATGCGATCGCGCGAGGGCGATCATCTGCGCGCCGACCTCGATGCGCGGCGCGCCTACGTCGCCGATCTGGTCGAGCGCATCGCCGCGGCGGCCGACGACGGGCGCGCGGCGATGGAGCAGCGGATCGCCGAGCGCGTGCGCGAGCTGCGCACCGAGCTGCAGGCCGACGAGACCGCGGTGGCGCAGGAGATCGTGCGCATGGCGGCGCGCTCCGACATCAGCGAGGAGGTCGAGCGCTTCCGCGCGCACGTGTCGCACTGGGTCGGCGCTCGCCGACAGCGCCGAGCCGTGCGGCCGCAAGCTCGATTTCCTGCTCCAGGAGATGAACCGCGAGGTCAACACGATGGGCTCGAAGGCCGACGGCCTGCGCGTGTCGGAGCTGATCATCGCGGCGAAGGCGGAGCTCGAGAAGATGCGGGAGCAGGTCCAGAATGTCGAGTAGCCCTTCGACCGGCTCGGCGGGCTCAGCGGCCGGCGGCGGCGCGCGGCCTGCTGTTCATCGTCTCGGCGCCGTCGGGCGCGGGGAAGACGACGCTGGTCGAGCGGCTGGTCGAGCAGATCCCGCATCTCAGGATGTCGCGGTCTTACACCTCGCGGCCGCGCGGGCCGGGGAAACCGACGGCGTGGACTATAATTTCGTGACGCGGGCGCGGTTCGAGGCGATGGTCGCGGCCGGCGATTTCCTCGAATGGGCGCCGGTCTTCGGCAACCTCTACGGCACCTGCGCGAGCGACACCGAGACGCTGCTCGACGGCCGGCCAGGACGTGGTGCTCGTCATCGACGTGCAGGGCGCGCGCAAGGTGCGGGCGCGCGGCGTCAGCACCACGCACGGTCTTCGTGATGCCGCCGTCCTTCGAGGTGCTGGAGCAGCGGCTGCGCGGGCGCAGCAAGGACAGCGAGGCCGAGATCCAGCGGCGGCTCCAGGTGGCGCGGGACGAGGTCGCCGCCTTCGCCGAGTACGATTACGTCGTCGTCAACGACGAGCTGCCCGCCGCGGTCGACCGCCTGCGCAGCATCGTCATCGCCGAGCGCGCGCGGCTGCGCGCGGATGCGCCCGCTGGCGGAAACCATAGTCAGGACATTCTGATGATTGATCGCAGCAAACTGCCCAACTCGTTCGAGTTCGTCGTCACCGCCGGCGCCCGCGCGCGCCAGCTGCTGGCCGGATCGACGCCGCGCGTCGACGTCGGCGACGCACAAGAAGACCACCGTCGCGCAGCAGGAAGTCGCGACGAAGGCGGTCGAGAAGATCGACACCGCGGCAGTCGAGAAGATCGAGACCGCGGGTGAACCGAGAATCGAGTAATCGGGTAATTGGGTAATTGGATTGGCGATTGGCGGATTGGGATTGGATTGACAACTCGTTCAATCACTCGCTCAATCCTCCAACAATCAAGCAATCAATTACCCAATTACCCGATCACCCAATTCATGATCACTCATGCTGATTGCGCTCGGCGTCACCGGCGGCATCGGCGCCTACAAGGCGGTCGAGGTCGCGCGCGGGCTGCAGAAGCGCGGGCACGAGGTCGTCGCGGTGATGACGCACTCGGCGACCCGCTTCGTCGGCGCGGTCACCTTCGAGGCGATCACGCGCCGTCACGTCATCACCGATCAGTTCGAGTCCGGCATGAACGCCGACATCGAGCACATCGCGCTCGCCTCGACGATCGATCTGCTGCTGATCGCGCCCGCCACCGCCAATCTCATCGGCAAGTTCGCCAACGGCATCGCCGACGATTTCCTGTCGACGCTGTACACGGCGACGACGCGCGCCGGTGCTGATCGCGCCGGCGATGAACACGCAGATGTTCGCGCACGAGGCGGTGCGCAGGAACCTCGATACGCTCGCCGCGCGCGGCGTGCGGTTCGTCGAGCCGGGCGAGGGCTACCTGGCGTGCGGATGGATCGGCAAGGGCCGGCTCGCCGAGCCCGACGAGATCGTCGCGGCGGCCGAAGCGATTCTCCGGCCCGACGGTCCGCTGCGCGGCCAGACGCGTCCTGGTCACCGCCGGCCCGACCTACGAGGATCTCGATCCGGTGCGGTACATCGGCAACCGATCGAGCGGCCGCATGGGCTACGCGATTGCCGCCGAAGCGGCGCGTCGCGGCGCCGATGTCGTCCTCGTGACCGGGCCGACCTCGATCGACGCGCCGGCGGTTCGCGAGGTCGTGCGCGTGCGCAGCGCCGCCGAGATGCACGAGGCGGTGCTTTCGCGCGCTGGCGCGATGCAGGTCGTCGTCATGGCCGCCGCCGTCGCCGACTACACGCCGGCCGACCGCGCCGAGCAGAAGGTGGCGAAGACGGCGACACGCTGACGCTGGTGCTGAAGAGGACGCCGGACATCCTCGGCGACCTCGGGCGGCGGCGGCTGGCGCAGGGCGAGGGGCCGCTGCTCGTCGGCTTCGCCGCCGAGACCGAGAACGTCGTCGCGAGCGCGACTGCGAAGCGCGAACGCAAGCACGCCGACCTCATCGTCGCCAACGACGTCTCGCGCAAGGACGCCGGCTTCGACGTCGACACCAACGCGGTGACGATTGTCGGACCCGACGGCGCGGAGCCGCTGCCGCTCCAGGCCAAGGCGCGCGTCGCCGCCGAGATCCTCGACCGGGTCGAAAAGCTGCTGACTCGGGGGGCGGCGCTTTAGGCGTCAGCGTGGGGCGGTCCTTTAGGCCGCCGGTACCGTACCGATGGATCGCAATCAACTCGCCGAACATCTCAAATTCGCCGCCGAGCTCGGCGTCACCGGCATCAGCCGCGACGCGACGTGGCGACGGCGCGGAACTGGCGAAGCTCAGGCCCGCAGCGCCGGCGCCCGCCGCCGCGATCCCTGCTGCGCCGAGCCCCGCGGCGCAGCCGGTCACCTTCTCGAAAAGCCCCGCGGAGGCCCTGTCCGCCATCCGCGCCGACATCGGCGACTGCACGCGCTGCAAGCTCCACACGCTGGGACGCACGCAGGTCGTGTTCGGCGTCGGCAATCCGGACGCCGACCTGATGTTCGTCGGCGAGGCGCCGGGCGGCGACGAAGATGTCCAGGGCATCCCGTTCGTCGGCCGCGCCGGGCAGCTGCTGACGAAGATCATCGAGGCGATCGGCTTGACGCGCGACGATGTCTACATCGCGAACGTGATCAAGTGCCGCCCGCCGCAGAACCGCAACCCCGAGCCGGACGAAGTCGAGACCTGCGAGCCGTTCCTCTTCCGGCAGATCGACGTCATCAAGCCGAAGGTGATCGTCGCGCTCGGCAAGTTCGCGGCGCAGACGCTGCTGCGCACCGACGCGCCGATCTCGCGGCTTCGCGGCCGGGTGTTCGACTACCGCGGCGCCAAGCTGATCCCGACGTTCCACCCCGCGTATCTCCTGCGCAACCCGTCCTCGAAGCGGGAGGTGTGGGAAGATATGAAGGTCGTCAGGGGATTGCTCAAGTCCGACGCCTGAACTCTCCGTAGAGTCCGGCTTCAGCCGGACCATGCGCAGTCCGTCTGAAGACGGACACTACGTTTTTCCGACCTTGTTCATCCACGTCGCCGTCCCCGTTCCCAACCTCGATCTGCTGACCTACGCCGTGCCGGACGGGGTCGCGCCACCCGTCGTCGGCGCGCGCGTCGTCGTGCCGCTCGGCACACGGGTCGTGACCGGGATCGTCGTCGAGACCGATGTCGCGCCGCCGAACACCGAACGCGAACGACGAACCGACGCGAACGCCGAACGCCGAACGCGACGAGAACGACGAGCGAACGAAGAACGACGAAGCTCGAACGACGAACGTCAAACCCGTCCGCGAAGTGCTCGACGCCGGCGCGTTCGTGCCGCCGGAGGTCGTCGCGCTGGCGCGGTGGACGGCCGAGTACTACGCGGCGGGCGTCGGCGACGCGATCCCGGCGCTGCTGCCGCCGATGGCGCGCGGCGCGCGCGCCGACGCGCACAAGAAGCTGCGCGTGGCCGCGATCACGCCGGCGGGGCTGGAAGCGCTCGACGCGACCGCAACCATCACAGCGAAGCAACAGGAGGCGCTGGCACTTCTTGCCGGCACGCCGACAGGAATTGCCACGCCGGCGCTCGCCGCCGCGGGATCGCAGCCGATGCGATCTCCCGCCTCGCCCGCCGTGGCTATATCAGCCTCCGACACGACAGCGTCGACCGCGACCCGTTCGCTCCGCACCGGGGTCGGACACCCATCCGACCCCGGCGCTGCCGTGGGCGGGGGTCGGATGGGTGTCCGACCCCTGTCTGACCCCCCGCGCCAGCTGACCGGCGAACAGGCTGCCGCCCTCGAGCGGCTCATGCGCGCTCGCCGCCGCGGGCGAGTTCCGCGTCGCGCTGCTGCACGGCGTCACCGGCAGCGGCAAGACCGAGATCTACATCCGCCTCTCGGCCGCGGTCCGCGCGGCCGGCACGACGCGTGCTGATGCTGGTGCCGGAAATCGCCCTGACGCCCGCCGCCGCGTCGCTCTTCCGCGAGGCGTTCGGCGAGCGCGTCGCCATCCAGCACAGCGGCCTCTCCGACGGCGAGCGTCACGATCAGTGGCAGCGCATCCGCCGCGGCGACATCGACGTCGTCGTCGGCACCCGGTCGGCCGTCTTCGCGCCGCTCGAACAGGTCGGGCTGATCGTCGTCGACGAGGAGCACGACGCCTCGTACAAGCAGGAGGAGAGCCCGCGCTACAACGGCCGCGACGTCGCCATCGTCCGCGGGCAGCGCGCGGCCGCGCTCGTCGTCCTCGGCTCGGCGACGCCGTCGATGGAGAGCTATCACAACGCGGTCGCCGGCAAGTACGAGCGGGTCGTGCTCGAGCGGCGCGTCCTCGACCGGCCGCTCGCGTCGGTGACGGTCGTCGACATGCGCGAGGAGTACGCGGCCGAAGGGCCGGACGTGATCCTGAGCCGCGCGCTGCGCGACGGGATCCAGACGCGGCTCGATCGCGCGCGAGCAGTCGCTGGTCCTGCTGAACCGCCGCGGCTTCGCGACCGCGGTGTTCTGCCGCCAGTGCGCCGGCACGATCGACTGCCCGAACTGCAGCGTCTCGCTCGTCGTCCACGGCGAGGGCTCGGCGAAGCGGGCGCGCTGCCACTACTGCAACTACACGGCGCGCGTCCCGTCGACCTGTCCGCTGTGCGCCGGGCCGTATCTCGAGCAGGCCGGCTTCGGCACCGAGCGCGTCGAAGCCGAAGTGCAGCGCCGCGTGTCCCGGCGCCCGCGTCGCGCGGCTCGATCGCGACGCGATTCGGCGCAAGGGCTCGCTGTCGCTCGCTGCTCGCCCGGTTCCGCGACGGCGAGATCGACGTGCTCGTCGGCACGCAGATGATCGCCAAGGGGCACGACTTCCCGCGCGTGACGCTGGTCGGCGTCGTCTCGGCGGACGTCGGCCTCGGCCTCGCCGACTTCCGCGCGTCCGAGCGGACGTTCCAGCTGCTGACGCAGGTCGCCGGCCGCGCCGGCCGCGGCGAGCAGCCGGGCGAGGCGATCGTCCAGACGCTGTATCCCGACCACTACAGCATCCAGCTCGCGTGCCGCCAGGACTACCCGGCGTTCTACGAGCGCGAGCTCGCGTTCCGCACGGCGATGCGCTATCCGCCGATCGTGTCGCTCGTCAACGCGGTCGTGCGGTCGCGCACCTTTGCCGGCGCGATGGACGATGCGGCGGATGTCGTTCAGAAGGTGAGGGATGGGGACGGCGGGGCGCTGCGGATCCTGGGACCGGCGCCGGCGCCGCTCGGCAAGCTGCGCGGCGAGTATCGTGCGCAGCTGCTCATCAAGGGAAGCAACCGCAGGAAGATGCGCGAGGCGCTGCAGGCCGCGCTCGCCTCACGCCCCGATCTTCAGCGCCGCATCGTCGTCGACGTCGACCCGCTCAGCGTACTGATGACGACGGTCATCTCGCTGATCGGCGCCGGCGTGAAGCAGAGCACGAACATGACGACCGCGAACAGCGCCAGCCGCAGCCGCGTGCGATCGAGCGGCACGTGCTCGTCGACAACGCGCGGGTGCATCGGGCCGAAGACCAGCAGCATCACGACGATCAGCCCGGTCCAGACGATCCAGCTGGTGGCGAAGAAGGCCAGCACCACCGCCGCGCCGACGGTGACGAAGGTGACCAGCGTCGACCAGCGCGACCCGAGCACGGCGTAGGAGATGTGGCCGCCGTCGAGCTGGCCGATCGGAAACAGGTTCAGCGCCGTGGCCAGCATCCCGAACCAGGCCGCGAACGCCATCGGGTGCATGTTCAGCGAGTAGCCGTCCGGCTGCGTCCCCCAGAGCAGCCCACGAGGCGAAACGGAAGAGCAGCGGCTCGCCGAGCTCGAGGAGGTTCGACGTATCGGCCGGCAGGCGGATCACGTGCGACATCCAGATGCCGATGAACAGCGCCGGCACGGCGACCACGAAGCCGGCGATCGGCCCGGCGATGCCGATGTCGAACAGCATCCGCTTGCTCGGGATCGGCTCGCGGATCTTGATGAACGCGCCCATCGTGCCGGTCAAGAGGGAACGGCACCGGGATGAAAAACGGCAGAGACGCGTCGACGTCATAATACCGGCACGCGAAGTAGTGGCCGAGCTCGTGGCAGCCGAGAATCAGCAGGATGGTGCCGCTGTACCAGAGGCCGCGGAAGGATGAGCGCGCGCAGCGTCTCGACCCCGGACATCGGCGGCAGCGCCGCGACGTTGAAGTCGGTGACGAAGCTGGCATAGTTGTTCGCGCCAACGAGCGTCGTCGTGACAATCGTGAGGGCGAACAACAAAACGTGGCGCCAGACCCGATCTTGAAATTTCGGGCTGGGCTGCCAGACGCCGGAGTGGGTTCCAAGTTAACCGATGTTCTGCAGATCTTTGCCGGGTTTGAAACGGATGGTGCGCCCCGGCGGAATGCGGACTTCCTTGCCGGTGCGTGGGTTGCGGCCGATGCCGCGCTTGCGGGGCTTCACCTGGAAGACGCCGAAGCCGCGCAGCTCGATGCGCTCGCCCCGCTGCATGGAGGTCCGCATCGCGTCGAAGACCGCGTCGACCGCCACCTCGGCTTTGACCTTGGTGATGTCGGCGATTTTCGACACTTCGTTGACGATGTCGACCTTGATCATGCTTAGGGTCTCCTCGGTGGTTGTAAATACTATAGATAATGAGACTTACGCTGTCAAGGTAAAGGCTAAGTGACGTTCATAAATGCCGCGTGAATCGCCCTCCGTCGTGCTCGTCGGGCCGCCCGAACGTGGGCAAATCGACGCTGTTCAACCGGATGACCGGCAGCCGGCGCGCGATCGTCGCGCCGATTGCCGGCACGACGCGCGACGCGCTCGCGCGGCCCGTCGATCTGGCGCGGCGTGCCGTTCCAACTATTCGATACAGGAGGGTTGTACGGCGAGAGCGCAGGATCCGCTGCACGAACTGGTGGTCGCAGCAGGGGCAGCGCGCCATCGTCGACGCCGATCTGCTCGTGCTGCTCGTCGACGGACGCGAGGGTCTGGTGCCGGGCGACGAGCGAATCGCGCGCGAGCTGCGCGAAACCGGCCTGCCGGTGCTGCTGGCGATCAACAAGACCGACGACAAGCGCTCGCAGAAGTCGGCGATGGAATTCTTCCAGCTGGGCTTCGATCCGGTGCTCGAGATCTCGGCCGAACACGGGACCGGCGTCTACGAGCTGCTGGACGAAGTCATCAAGGTGCTCAGACCCGAAGGGGTTGACGCACGCTGCGCGCGCGGGAGACAGCGATGAGCACGCGGGCCACGCCCACGACGCGGCCGCGTTCGAGGAAACGCGCGTCGCGATCGTGGGGCGGCCCGAACGTGGGGAAGTCGTCGCTGGTCAACCGGCTGCTGCGGGAAGAGCGGGTGCTGGTCAGCGACATGCCGGGGACGACGCGCGACGCGATCGACGCGCCGCTCCTGTGGCATCGGCGGCACTTCCGCATCGTCGACACCGCCGGGATGCGGCGCCCGGGCCGGATCGCGCGCGGCGGGAAGGTGGAGATGGTCAGCGTCGCGCTCGCGAAGGAAGCGATTGCCGACGCCGACGTCGTCGCGCTGGTGATCGACGCGAACATGGGCGCGACCGATCAGGACGCCGCGATCGGCGGCGAGGCCGACCGCGCCGGCCGCGGCATCGTCGTCATCGCGAACAAATGGGATCTGGTGAAGACGCGCGGACCATACCTTCGTCAAGACGTTCGACGAGACGCTGCGCCACGGCATGCGCTTCCTCGACTACGCGCCGATCCTCCACATCTCGGCGCTGACCGGCGAGCGGACGACGCGCGTGCTCGAGACCATCGACAAGGTCGCGGCGGCGCGGCGCCAGCGCGTGCCGACGCCGGCGCTCAACAAGTTCCTCGAATCGGTGACCGCGGCCAACCCGCCGGTCAGCCCCGGACGGAAGCACGTGCGGATCATGTATGCCGCGCAGATCGGCGTCGCGCCGCCGTCGTTCGTCTTCTTCACCAACGTCGCGACGACGTTTCATTTCTCCTACGAGCGCTTCCTCATCAACCAGCTGCGCGAGAAGTTCGGGTTCGTCGGCTCGCCGATCCGCATCCAGGTGCGCCGCCGCGATCGCAACACCAACGTCGGCGGCGATCGCCGGGCGCTCGGGCTGAGGAAAAAGCAGACCGACCGGCGCGAGCGCGACGACCAGCGGGAGAAGAAAGACCGCCGGTCGCGCAGGAACCGGCGCGATCGCATGGAAGGGAACACGGCGGCGAAAGCGATCAAGAAGTAACATTCGCGCGTGACCATCCCGCTGACCGTACAAATCCGCCGCCTGCCGTCCGCCGACGGCCTGGCGTTGCCGATCTACATGACCCCGGGCGCCGCCGGCATGGACCTCCACGCGGCCGTCGAAGAGGATGTCGTGATCGAGCCGGGCGCGATCGTCCTGGTGCCGACCGGCCTCGAGGTGGCCATCCCCGGCGGCTTCGAGGGGCAGGTCCGGCCGCGATCGGGCCTCGCGGTGAAGCACGGCATCAGCCTGCCGAACACGCCGGCGACGATCGATTCCGACTATCGCGGCGAGATCCGCGTGCCGCTCATCAACCTGGGGCGCGCCGCGTTTCACGTCTCGCGCGGCATGCGAATCGCGCAGTTCGTGGTCGCGCCGGTGGTGCGCGTCACGTGGGACGAGGTCGATGTCCTGCCAGTCGACCGATCGCGGGGCGCAGGGGTTCGGCCACTCCGGCGTCTGAACGCGGCGATCCGGGGCCGCAGCTCTTCAGGCCGGGCGTGCGGGTCTGCGCTATACTTTTACCGCCGCGTTTGCCGCGCTATGCCGGACACTCTACAAGTCGAGATCCCGAATCGCGCGCTCTTCAAGGCCGTCGAGGTTTGCGACCTCGCGAAGGTGCAGCCTTACGTGCTGCGCTCGTGGGAGGCGGAATTTCCGGAACTTGGCGTTGCCAAGACTGCCGGGGCGCCGCGCGTCTACCGGCGCGCCGACGTGCAGCAGGTTCTGCGGATCAAGCACCTGCTCCTGGTCGAAGGGCTGACGCTGGCCGGGGCGCGCCGCCGGCATCAGCGAGGAAACGATGCCGGCGGCCGGCGAAACGCCGGGCATCGACGAGCTCATCGGGCAGAACGCGCGCGAGCGGCTCGCCGCCGTGAAGCGCGGGCTTCGATCGATTCTGGATCTGCTGGCGGGCGCGGGCGGCGGCGACGACTTCGAGCTCGCGCCGCCGGTGGCCGCCCCGGCTCGCGCGCGGCCGACGCCGGCCGCGCGCGCCAAGCCGTCGCGCGGCAAGGAGCCGCCGGCGCGGCGGACCGACGGCGCGCTCTCCCCAGGCGCGCCGCAATCGATCGGCGTAGAATCGACGCGTCGGGACGTAGCGTAGCCTGGTTATCGCGCTTGACTGGGGGTCAAGAGATCGGGAGTTCGAATCTCCCCGTCCCGACCAGAACATTCGAACAAGAACGGGCCGATTCTCGAAAGAGGGTCGGCCCGTTTCGCTTTCCGCCGGCGGCGGTCACTCGAGGCGTTCGACGTTGATCACACGGCCCGCCCTTCTCGACTTCGAAGGTCACGGGAGCTCTCGCGTCGCCATCTATGACTTTCGAAGCATGCCGGTCAATGCCTGGACGGCATCGACGAGTTTCTGTAAGACAGTCTTGACTCGGCCCAACTCCTGGTGAGTCTCGTACGCCAGCATACGATCCTCCGTCGTCGGATCAGAGTCGCGCCGGCCGCTGAGGGGTTTATGCCGCCGGTCTGGTTTGGCGCGACGTTCGTTCATGCTCAGCCATATCGCAAGGGCAGTACCGCATCTTGGTGACGGGAATTGTCACAATTGCACGCCGTAATCCGCGTCCGCGGCGACTAAAAGCCGAGTCAGCCTCGGCATAGCGACGTCGCCGTCGATGGCGACGTACAACTTTGAAACGGGGAACTCAATTCGATCCGAATGTGCCGCGAACGGTGAGCGGGGTTTCGCCCTGTTACTGGCGGCGTCACTCGAGGCGTTCGACGTTGATCACACCGCCCGCCTTTTCGACTTCGAAGGTCACGCGAGAACCGGGCTTCAGTTCGTTGAACTGCAGCCATCGCACCATGCTCTCGCGTTCGAACGATCGCACCGTGCCGTCGTCGCCCTTGATCTCGCCGAGCTGCCGCAGCCGGTTGATGCGGGTGATGGTGCCATTCATCGGCGCGCCGGTGATGTTACCGGCGCACATATGACACCTCGATGACAGACGCGTGAGCGCTCGTCGACCGACAATCGCAGGCGACGTGCCACGGATTCACGCGCGCCGGCGGCGGGGCGCCGGCGGCACCCTGGCATCGTGCGCGACGGCAGTGCGGCTGCCGTCTCGATCGAAACCTTTGGTCTCGTACGGAAGTCCAGAGGTCGGGGGCAGGGAGCGGGTGGATTTCATCAGCCGATCGAGGTCTGCCTGCATGTGCGCCATGCGCTGAAACTGCAGGTGCAGCTCGCGCCGGTTCGCGCGCGCAACTTCCTCGACCTCCGCGAGGCGCCGCTCGAGATCCTCCGCGCGTCGCGATCCCTTGCGGCGGTCGCCCAGGCGAGGACGGTTGCCGTCTCCGTCGTGCGTCCCCTGGTGCTGGTTGTTTCTCATCGTCTCCCGTTCGTTGTGGCGCTCGCCCTGCGCCTGGTCCCAATGCATGCCGATCCAGAAAGCACATGCGATGCCGTTCGCGATTCGGCGCAAAACATGGACATCATGCTTGACCGCTCAAAAACAAGCAGTTTCCCAGGTGGGATCGCCGTTGCCCAATCAGGGTACAACCGCGGGCCTCCCCGCCTCCGGCGCCCCTCTGAAGGGGCGCCCTACAAGAGGGAGGCGCGTCGCTCGGCTGAGGTCAGCTGGTCCCGGGTGGATCGCGAGCGACGACGCGCGTGTCTGGTGGGTGGGCTGAAGGCGGTGGCTACGATCGAAACCACGGCCTGACCGCGAGCCGCGCCGCGTCGAGCTCGCGGCCGATGCGCTCCGCCACGTAGCGGCGCCGCTCCTTGTCGTCGCCGGCCTCGGCGAGCTGCGACCGGAGCCGGTCGATGCGGTCCAGGTGCGACGCCAGCGAGTCGTAGTCGATGATGGAAAGCTGCCTCGTCAGGTCGTGGACGTCGAGGGAGACGTTCGAATACGTGATCAGGCCATTCTGGATTTCGATCAGCTCCCGCAGACGGAGCGTGGTCCGCTCGCCGGTCGGCTTGAACCGCCCGTAGGCGCCGAGATCGAGCAGGTTGGTGTGCGTGCCGGTGGCGAGCAGGTTCACCTCGTGCAGCGTGTCGCTCCGGTGGACGATGCTTTCAACGCCGAGGGAGGCGTCCGGAAAGGCCACCAACCACAGCCGTGTGAACCGCTCGTATGATTTGCGGCCGTCCGCGGCGGCGGTGAACGGCGGCGCTTCCATCACCGCCTCCGCGCTGAACATCTCCAGCGCTGCCGCGAGTTGGCGCGCGTTGAAGCGCGCGTAGTAGCCGTGAATCAGCTGTTCGGTCGCGTCGTTGGTGGTGCTCATTCGGTGAAGGCCGCGGTGAATCCGACCGAGATGCGCGGGAACACCCCGTGGCCGTATGCACGGTGAACTCCAACCCGCTTCGAATGCAGACGTCCGATGCGTCGCCGCCGCAGGCGGAAAGCGGAGCTCAGATCTCGACTTGCACGCCGAGCTCGACAACGCTGTCGGGCGGGATCTTGAAGAACGCGGTCGCGCGCACGGCGTTGCGCGCCATCAGCACGAACAGCTTCTCCCGCCACATCGCCATCCCCGGAGTGTTGGTGACGATGACCGTCTCGCGGCCGAGGAAGTAGGTGACGTCGGAGACGTCGATCACCAGTCCGTGGTCGCGCGCGCCGGCGAGCGCTTCGGGGACGTTCGGCTCGTCCATGAAGCCGTACTTCAGCGCGGCGTTGTAGAGATCGTGCCCGAGCGGCGCCACCGTCAGGCGCTCGGCCGGCGGCACGTGCGGCGTGTGCGTCGTCCTCACGGTGAGGATGATGACGCGCTGGTGCAGGACCTTGTTGTGCCGCAGGTTGTGCATCAGCGCCGGCGGCGTGCCGTGCGGCTGCGCGGTCATGAAGACCGCGGTGCCCGGGACACGAATCGGCTCGTGGGCGATGGTCTCGGCGACGAAGCTTTCGAGCGGCACCGCGCGCGCGGTCAGGCGCTCGGCGACGAGCCGGCGGCCCGTCTTCCAGGTCGTCATCATCGTGAACAGCAGGCTGCCGATGACCAGCGGCAGCCAGCCGCCGTGGAGGATCTTCAGGAGGTTGGCGCCGAAGAACGCGAGATCGATCGAGAGGAAGATCCCGGTGACGACCAGCGCGATCCCGATCGGCCAATGCCAGCGCTCGGTCGCGATCACGTGCAGCAGCAGTGCCGTGATCACCATCGTCAGCGTTACGGCGATGCCATAGGCGGCGGCCAGCGCGCTCGACGAGCGGAAGCCGAGGACGATCGCGATCGTGCCGATCATCAGCGCCCAGTTCACCTGCGGCACGTAGATTTGCCCCATGTGGTGCGACGAGGTGTGGTCGATGTCCATGCGCGGGCTGTAGCCGAGCTGCACCGCCTGCTGGGTCAGCGAGAACGCCCCGGAGATGAGCGCCTGCGAGGCGATGATCGCCGCGGCCGTCGCCAGCCCGACCATCGGCAGCAGCGCCCACGACGGCGCGAGCAGGAAGAACGGCTGCTCCACGGCGGTGCTGTCGAGCAGCAGCAGCGCGCCCTGGCCGAAGTAGTTGATCAGCAGCGCGGGGAGGACCAGGCTGAACCAGGCGAAGCGGATCGGCCGCTTGCCGAAGTGCCCCATGTCGGCGTAGAGCGCCTCGCCGCCGGTCACCGCGAGGAAGACGGCGCCGAGCACCGCGAACCCGTGCATGCCGTTGGTCTCGAAGAAAATCAACGCGTGCTGCGGGTTGAAGGCGGTGAGGACGATCGGCGCCTTGACGATCCAGCTGACGCCGAGGATGGCGATGGCGATGAACCAGACCACCATCACCGGACCGAAGAGGCGGCCGACGCGGTGCGTGCCGTGCTGCTGGATGGCGAAGATGCCGATCAGGATCGCGACGGTGAGCGGTACGACGTAGGGATCGAAGAACGGCGTCGCCACCTTCAAGCCTTCGACCGCGCCGAGCACGGTGATCGCCGGCGTGATCATGCCGTCGCCGTAGAGCAGCGCGGCGCCGAAGATGCCGAGCGCGATCAGCACATGGCGGTTGCCGTTGCCTTTCGGCGCCGGCAGCAGCGCGGTCAGCGCCAGGATGCCGCCCTCGCCGCGGTTGTCGGCGCGCATCACGATCGCGATGTACTTGATCGAGATCACGATGAGCAGCGCGTAGACGACGAGCGACAGCACGCCGAGGACGTTTTCCGGTGTCGGCGGCACCGGATGGGTGCCGAAGAAACATTCGCGGATGGTGTAGAGCGGGCTGGTGCCGATGTCGCCGTAGACCACCCCGATCGCGGTCAGCGTCAGGGGAAGCAGCGTGCGGGTGGAGGGCCGGGAATGGGCGGTCGCGGCAGGTAGGGCGGCGTCGGCGGCGTCGGGCATGAACGACCTTCCAAAGTACGCTGCCCTGACACTTAACGCAAGTCAGCCATGCCGACACCTGATCCGGTGCGGGAGGGACGGTCTGAACGGCCTGGAGGGAACGGTCTGAAGACCGTTCCCTCCAACTCCTCCTGATCTCCTAGACCTCCTGATCTCCTGGATCTCCTGATCTCCTGGATCTCCTGGATCTCGTCTGGATCACGACTTGAAGCGCCGCGCATCGATGCCGTAGCGCCGCACCTTGTAGTTCACGATCCGCTCGGTCGTGTCGAGGAGCCGCGCCGCCTTGGCCCGGTTGCCCCTGGTTGTCTTCAGCGCGTCCTGGATCAGATCCTTCTCGTAGGCCGCGACCGCGTCGCCGAGCGAGACACGGGTGACCGTCCCGGACGCCTCCGCGGTCTGCAGCGACGGCGGCAGGTGATGCCCGTGAATCACCTCGCCATCGCACATCAGCACGGCGCGCTCGAGCGTGTTCTCGAGTTCGCGGACGTTGCCGGGCCAGTGGTAGCTGGCGAGCATGTCGATCGCCGGCGTCGAGATGCGCTTGATGCTGCGCGCGTGCTCGCGCGCGAACTTCTCGAGGAAGTGATCGACGAGCAGCAGCAGGTCGGACTTCCGCTCCCGCAGCGCCGGGATGAAGATCGTGAAGACGTTGAGGCGATAGTAGAGGTCCTCGCGGAACGTCCCGGCGGCGATGGCGCGCTCGAGGTCCTTGTTGGTCGCCGCCACCAGGCGCACGTTCGACTTGATCGTCTCGGTGCCGCCGACGCGCTCGAACTCGCGCTCCTGCAGAACACGCAGCAGCTTGACCTGCGTCGCCAGGGGGATGTCGCCGATCTCATCGAGGAAGAGCGTGCCGCCATCGGCGAGCTCGAAACGCCCCTTCTTCCGCGCTTCGGCGCCGGTGAACGCCCCTTTCTCGTAGCCGAAGAGCTCGGACTCGATCAGGCTGTCGGGCAGCGCCGCGCAGCTCACCTTCACGAACGGCTTCTTGGCGCGCAGCGAGCTGTAGTGGATGGCGTGCGCGATCAGTTCCTTGCCGGTGCCCGACTCGCCGCGGATCAGCACGGTCGTGTTGGTGCCCGCGACCTGAGCGACCTGCTCGAAGATCTGCCGCATCGGCCCGCTGCTGCCAATCAGGTTGGAGAAGCCGTAGCGCTCGCGCAGTTCCTGCCGCAGGTGCGTGTTCTCGTCCACCAGGCGGCGCTTGTCCTCTTCGATCAGCCGGTGGATCTTGATCGCCTGGCCGATCATCGACGCAACGATGCCGAGGAACTTGGTGTTGCGATCGAAGTTGCGTTCGGGCTTGAACTTCAGGTCGATGCCCAGCGCACCGATCGCGCGCCGGTTGAGCAGGATCGGCACGCAGACGAAGCTGAGCTCCTGACGCGGCAGTTCCGGCCGCCGATCGGCGCGGTGGAGAAACGTCGGCTCGCGGCTGACGCGCGGCACGACGATCGCCTTGCCGCTCTGGGCGACGCGCCCGGTGATTCCTTCGCCGAGCCGGTAGGTGACCGGCCGCGGGGCGTCGGCGATGCCGTCGGACGCCTCGACGCGCAGCGTGCCATCGGGCTGCAGCACCGAGACGATGCCGCGCTCGGCGCCGTGATGGTGCGCCAGGATTTCCAGGACGCGGTGCAGCGACGCCTTCAGGTTCAGCGTTCCTGACAGGGCCTGGCTCACTTCGAGCAGCGTCGACAGGCGGCGCGCCTCACGGGCGGGCGCGTCGACGACGGGGGGTGGGAGAGGGCGTACTCGGCTGGCCACGATGTCCATGCTACATCCTCGTCGCTTTGATTGAATGGTCCGACATTTTTGTCAGGATCGGCAAACGGCCGATCCCCGGGAAGATTGCGGCAATCCTACGTTTGTGTCTGGCCATCACGGCACTCCTACAAGGATGTCTGATCACGAGCAGCCATCGATTTGAAATCGTCGAAAACAGGCCTGATTTTGTGGGTCGACGCATCACGTCATCCGTGGTGTGCATCTTGCTCGCCACGATCGGGCATGCCGCTGACCCGCCGATTGCTCCCCGCGATGCTCCTCATGTTGCTGGTCGCGCCGCGCGCCGCGGCGCAGGAGCCGCAGGATCAGTCGCCCTCCGCGCCCCACGTGCGACCGGTCAACGGGCTCCGCTCGCTCGTCGAAGAGGCCGCCCGCCGGTCGCCTGAAGTACGGACGCTGCTCGATCGGCTCGAAGACTCCGACGTCATCGTCTACATCCGCGGCCGCAATTTCGAGGATCCCGAGCTCGACGGCCGCGTCGCGCTGCTCGCGGTCACCAACCTGCAGCGCTACCTCGTCATCGAGATTTCGAGCCTGGAAACCACGATCGTGCAGATGGCCACGCTCGGCCACGAGCTCTATCACGCGTTGGAAATCGCACGGGAACCGTCGGTCGTCGACATCCGCTCGCTTGCCGCGCATTACCGCCGCATCGGCGAGCAGCAGGGCGACGCGATCGGACGCCTGAGGTTCGAGACCGAAGCCGCCTTCGAGGCGGGACGCCGCACACGCCGGGAATTACTCGTGAACAGAACGAGGAGCGCCAATGGATCTTGAAAACGTCGTTCGCCGGGTTCGCGGAGAGTTCATGGAGATGCCGGGGCTGCGGCTGACGCCCGCGCAGGCGATGCGCCTGTGGGGGCTCGAGCGCGAGACCTGCGCCCGCGTCATCGATGGACTGGTCGACGCGGCGTTCCTGAGGTGGACGCGCCGCGGAACGATCGCGCTGGCCGACGAGTAGCGATCATGGTCCGGTTGAAGCCACGATCACGGTCCGGCTGAAGCCGGACACTACCTACGATCACCGGTCACGGTCCGGCTGAAGCCGGGCGCTGCGTACGTGGGCTACAATCCGGCCGTCATGATGCAACGGCCGTATGGGAAACCTGTTATCTGTCTCGCTGCGGCTGCCGGCGCCGCGTTCTTCCTGATGCCGGCCCGGTTGCCGGTCGTCGCCGCCCAGCCGGCGCGGCCCGCCGCGGCGCCGCGCACGATCGACGTCACCGTGCACGAGGGGACGTCGATGGCGATTGCGTTGTCGCCCGACAAGCGCACGCTGATCCTCGACCTGCAGGGCTCGCTCTGGAGCGTGCCCGCGTCCGGCGGCGCCGCCAAACGGATCACCGACGAGTACAACGACGCCCGCCAGCCGTCATGGTCGCCGGACGGCTCACGGATCGCGTTCCAGTCCTACCGCGACGGCACCTGGCGCATCGTCACCGTCGCGCCGGACGGCAGCGGGATGAAGGCGCTGACCGACGGTCCGTTCGACGCGCGCGAACCGCACTGGTCGCCCGACGGCAAGTCGATCGCCTTTTCTTCCGACCGCAGCGGCAACTACGACGTCTGGACGCTCGACGTCGCGAGCGGCCAGGTTCGTCAGGTGACGAAAGATCCGGCCAACGATTTCTTCCCGGCCTGGTCGCCCGACGGCCGCGAGATCGCGTTCGTCTCGAATCGCATCGCGTCGCCAGGCGTCTACGCGACCACCCTCGATGGCAAGGAGCGCGTGGTCGCATCGGCCGATGGACAGGTCGGCGCGCCGTCGTGGGCGCCGACCGGCAGCCAGGTGCTCTTCTCCGCCATCCCCGGCAACGGCTTCACCTCCACCGGCACCCCGCGGCTGATGCTCGATGGCAAGGAGATCGCGACGGGGGAGGACTACTTCCCGTTCAAGGCGCAGTGGCTCTCGGCCGACGAATTTCTCTATCCGGCTGACGGCCGCATCAAGCACCGTTCGCTCAGCGGCGGCGTCAAGCCGCCGGTCGAGTTCTCGGCGACGCTGACCGTCACGCCGCCCTCGTACGCGAAGAAACGCCGCGCCTTCGACGCCGCTGATGCGCAACCAGTCCATGGGCTCATGCATCCGGTCGTCTCGCCCGACGGCAAGCAGCTCGCCTTCGCCGCGCTCGGCGATCTGTGGCTGATGCCGATTGGCGGCTCGCCGAAGCGCATCACCGACGACGCGTTCGTCGACACTGACGCGGCGTGGTCGCCGGACGGCAACCGGCTGGCGTTCTCGTCCGACCGCGCAGGCGGCATGGACATCTGGGTGCGCGATCTGAAAACCGGCGCCGATCGCCGGCTGACGACGCTCCCTGGCGCGGAGATGGCGGCGACCTGGTCGCCCGACGGCAAATCGATCGCCTTCGTCAGCAACGTCGAGTTCGAGCAGGGCGAGGTCTTCATCGTCTCGCCCGAGGGCGGCGAGCCGAGGCGCGTGCTCGAGCGCAGCTTCGGCCTCGGCTACCCGTCATGGTCGGCCGACGGCACGTTCCTCGTCACCGCGGCGTTCAAGGCGTACTCCTCGCGCTATCGCGAGGGGATGAACTACTACTCGGTCGTGCCCGCTGCCGGCGGCGCCGCGCGGCTCGTGGTGCCGGCCGAGCACAAGCCGATCGGCAAGCGCGCCGGCGACGGCCCGGCGCTGTCGCCGGATGGCAAGCAGCTGGCGTTCGTCAGCAACGGCTACCTGAACGTGATGCCGGTCAACGCGAGCGGCGATCCGGCCGGCGCCGCGCGGCAGGTGACAAAGGAGCTGGCTGATTCGATCAGCTGGGCGGGTCCGAACCAGATCCTCTACATGGCCACCGACCGCCTGAAGCTGCTGTCGGTCGCGGATGGCACCGCCAAGGATGTCGCGGTGCCGCTGACATGGCGCCGCAAAGTGCCGTCGACGCGGTTGGTCGTGCACGCGGGCCGGCTCGTCGACGGCGTGCAGCCCACCGCACGCACCGACGTCGACATCGTCGTCGAGGGGCACCGGATTCGATCGGTCGGCGCGCACGACGCGGCGTTGCACACCGGCACGGTCGTCGACGCCACCGGCCTCGCGGTGATGCCGGGCCTCATCGAAGGGCACGGCCACGCGCTGAAGGAACACGGCACGATGTTCGGCCGCGTGCACCTGGCCTACGGCATCACGACGGTGCGGAGCCCGGGTGGCGTGCCCTACGAGGCGATCGAAGAGCGCGAGGCGATTGAGTCGGGCCGCCGCGTCGGGCCGCGGCTCTATCTCACCGGTTATCTGCTCGACGGATGGCGCCCGTACTATCCGATGGCGTCCACCGCGCCGACGGCAGAAGTCGTCGACATGGAAGTCGACCGCGCGCGGAGGCTCGACTACGACCTGATCAAGACCTACGTCCGGCTTCCCGATCTGCTGCAGAAGCGCGCCATCGAAGGGGCGCATCGCATCGGCATCGCGACCAGCTCGCACGAGATCTACCCGGCCGCGCTCTCGAGCACCGACAGCGTCGAGCACACCGGCGCGACCAGCCGCCGCGGCTACTCGCCGAAACAGAGCGGCACCGGACGTTCGTACGAAGACGTGATCCAGATCGTGGCGAAGTCGGGGATGACGCTGACGCCCACCGCCGCGCTCGGCGGGTTCCAGGCGGCCACGTCGGCCGATCCGGGGATCCTGCGCGACCCGCGCATGACCGCGCTGCAGCCGTCGTGGGTCGCCGCCGCGGCGAGCTTCGGCGGCCGTGGCGGGCGCGGCCGCGGCGCGGCAGCGGCGCCCGATCCGCGCGCGCTCAACACCTTCATCCAGCGCTCGGCAAAAGCGCTGAAGGACCTGCTGAATGCCGGCGTGCCGCTGGTGGCCGGCGTCGACTCGCCGCTCGCGCCCTACGGCGTCAGCCTGCACATCGAGCTGGAGGCGTATGTCGAGGCGGGCTTCACGCCGGCGCAGGCGCTGAAGACGGCGACGGTCAATACCGCAACGCTGCTCAACGCGCAGCAGGACATCGGCACGATCGAGCCGGGCAAGCTTGCCGACCTGGTGATCGTCGAAGGCAACCCGTTGACGAACATCCGCGACACCGTCAAGGTGAAGAAGGTGATCAAGAACGGCGAGGTGTTCACGCTCGAGGAGCTGCTGAACACGCCGCGGCCGGCGTCCACCGCGGCAGGCGGCGGGCGATGAGCCGGCAGGCGCGCGGCGTGGCGACGCGCGCTGTCGGAACCCTCGTCGCGCTGGCGATGGTCGCGACCTCGGCGCGGTTCGTGGCCGTGCTGGCGCGCGGCGGGGATGCCGGGCAGCAGTCGCGCGACCCCGTCGGGCCACAAGACGTCGTACGTCAAGCGCGAGCTCTTCATCCCGATGCGCGACGGCGTGAAGCTCTTCACGATCGTCTACGTGCCGCGCGACGCAACGCGCAAGCATCCGTTCCTCATGACGCGGACGGCCTACGGCATCGCGCCCTACGGCCCCGACGACTACCGCGCCGTCCTGGGCCCGAGCAACGAGTTCGCGAAAGAGGGCTACATCTTCGTCTACCAGGACGCGCGCGGGAAGTTCAAGTCGGAGGGCGAGTTCGTGCACCACGTCCCCTACATCCGCGGATCGACGAAGCCGAACGAGGCGACTGACACGTGGGACACGATCGACTGGCTGGTGAAGAACATCCCGAACAACAACGGCCGCGTCGGGCAGTGGGGCATCTCGTGGGCGGGATGGGAAGTCTCGATGGGCATGATCGACGCGCATCCCGCGCTCAAGGCGTCGTCGCCGCAGGCGCCGCCGCAGGATCAGTTCTTCGGCGACGATTACCACTCGGGCGGAGCCTATCAGCTGATGTACGGCTTCAACTGGATGTCGACCAACGCGCGGGCGCGGACGGCGCCTTCCGAGCGGCCGGTCGAGCGCTTCGACTACGGCACGCCCGACGGCTATCAGTTTTTCCTCGACCTCGGCGCGGCCGCCAACGCGCAGAAGTATTTCGCCGACACGGTGCCGACCTGGAACGATCACATGTCGCACCCCACCTACGACGAGTACTGGCAGGCGCGGAACGTGCCAAAGGATCTGGACAACGTCACGCATCCAGTGCTGATCGTCGCCTCGTGGTTCGACGCGCAGGACTTCCACGGGCCGTTCCGGATGTATCGCGCGATGAAAGAGAAGAACCCCGCCAACAAGACGACGCTGGTGGTCGGGCCGTGGACGCATGGCGGGTGGTCGCGCGGCGATGGCGACACGCTCGGGAACATCAAGTTCAATTCGAAGACCGCGGCGTACTACCGCAGCGAGATCGAGCTGCCGTTCTTCAATTTCTATTTGAAGGACAAAGGTCCCGGGCAGGGTCCGGTCCTTCGAGAGCCTCAGGACCGCCCTGAGCCGGGTCGAAGGGCGGCTAAAGCCGGACACTATGGACGAGCGGACGGGAGCCTGAATTTGCCCGGCGCGATTGTGTTCGAGACCGGCGGCAACCGCTGGCACGACGCCACGGAGTGGCCGCCGAAGACGGCGGGCTCCCGCAATCTCTACCTGCAGGCCGACGGCCGGCTGTCGTTCACCGCGCCCGCGGACGACTCGGCGCTCGATTCGTACGTCAGCGACCCACGCAAGCCGGTGCCGTACACCGCCGAGACGACGACGATCGAAGGGCACGTCTTCATGGTCGAGGATCAGCGCTTCGTCGCCGGCCGGCCGGACGTGCTCGTCTACCAGACCGAGCCGCTGACGGAAGACCTGACGATCGCGGGTCCGATCGAGGTCACCATGCACGTCGCCACCACGGGCACCGACGCCGACTGGGTGGTGAAGCTCGTCGACGTCTACCCGGGCGACGCGCCCGATCCGTCGCCGAACCCGCAGAATATCCGGATGGGCGGCTTCCAGATGCTGCTCGCCGGCGACATCCTGCGCGGCAAGTTCCGGAACAGCATGAGCGCGCCCGAGCCGATGGTGCCGAACCAGCCGGTGAAGCTGCAGTTCAGCCTCGGCGACAAGTACCATACCTTCCTGAAGCGGCACCGCGTCATGATCCAGGTGCAGAGCTCGTGGTTCCCGATGTTCGACCGCAACCCGCAGACGTTTGTCGATATCTACCACGCGAAGCCGGCCGACTATCAGAAAGCCGAGCACACCGTGTTTCGATCGTCGTCGCGCCCGACGTTTGTCACGCTGCCGGTGGTTGCGCCGTCGCGAGACTCGTCGGCGCGTGTCCAATGAGCGCTGTAGGGCGCCCCTTCAGGGCGCGTGCGGCTGGGCTGAAGCCGCCGCGCGGCGGGCGCTGAAGGCGCGCCCACAGGCGTACCCATGGAGAGCTGGAGATGAAGAGAACCCTGATCCGGACATCGCTGGCGCTGCTGCTCGTGCCGGCGGCGATGATGTCGACCACCCTCGCGCAGCGTCCGGCGAATGCGCCCGCGACCGCGCCGGCGGGCAAGGCGCCCGACTCGGTCTTCATCGAAGACCTCACCTGGGCCGAAGTGCGCGATCTCGTCAAGGCCGGAACGACGACCGTCATCGTCGGCACCGCGGGCACCGAGCAGAAGGGACCGCACATGGTGGACGGCGAACACAAGTTCGTCATGGAGTGGTCCGCCGACAAGATCGCGCGCGCGATCGGCAAGACGCTGGTCGCACCGGTCGTCACCTACGTGCCGGAGGGCAGCTGGGAGAACATCGGCGGGCACATGGCGAAGCCGGGAACGATCACGCTGCCCGACGATCGGTTCGTCGAGCTCCTGGTCAGCGCCGGCCGCAGCCTGAAGGCCGGCGGCTTCAAGACCATCCTCCTGATTGGCGAGTCCGGCGGCAACCGCAACGGCATGCGCATGGCCGCCGACAAGTTGAACGAGCTCTGGAAGGGCGGCGACACGAAGGCGTGGTGGATCGACGACTACTACACGAAGGGCCATGCCGATCAGAACAAGTGGGTGACCGAAAAAGTCGGCATCCCGGCCAACGAGATCGGCGGCCACGCGAACATCCTCGACACCTCCGAGCTGCTGTTCGTCAACCCGAAGCACATCCGCCGCAATCGGCTGAGCGGCAACGACTACGAAAACAACGGCGTCAGCGGCAACAACCAGTCGAAGTCGACCCCCGAGATCGGCAAGGCGCTGCTGCAGATCAAGGTCGACAACGCGGTCGCGCAGATCAAGGAGTTGATGAGCGGCGCCTCGACGCGGCAGGCGTCGGTCGTGCCGGGTGAGGCCGAGGGCGGTCGCGGCGGCGGACGCGGTGGCCGCGGCGCGGCGCCGGCCGAGCGCCCGAAGCTCGAGCCGACGATGGATACGGCGCCCGCCAGCAAGACGGCAACCGCGGCGCCCGACACGGTGTTCATCGACGAGCTCACGTGGGAGGAGACGCGCGACGCGCTGAAGGCCGGCAAGACGACGGTGATCGTGCCGACCGGCGGGACGGAGAAGAACGGGTACCACATGGTGATGGGCAAGCACAACTTCGTCGTCACCTACGCCGCGAACCTGATGGCGCGGCGGCTGAAGAACACGCTGGTCGCGCCGACGGTCCAGTACGTACCCGAAGGCGATCCCGATCGGCAGAATCCCGGCGCCATCTCGTTGCCGTCGCCGGCCTACGACATGCTGCTCGACGCCGCGGCCCGCAGCCTGAAGGTGCACGGCTTCAAGGAAATCCTGTTCATCGGCGACAGCGGCGGCAACCAGGCCGGGATCAAGAACGTCGCCGACAAGCTGAACGCCGAGTGGAAGGACGCCGGCGTCAAGGTGTTCGGCCTGACCGACTACTACGAGCAGAGCCGGCTGCACTATCGCGCCTGGCTGCAGGCGCAGTTCGGTTACGACGAGGAGACGTCGGGCAGCCACGCCGGCATCACCGACACGTCGCAGATGCTGTTCGTCCACCCGGCCGGCATCCGCAAGGATCAGATGAAGCCGTGGGGCGGACCGCAGGATTCCGGCGTGTCGGGCGATCCGGCGAAGGCCACCGCCGAGATCGGCAAGATGGGGATCGAGTTCAAGGTGAACGCCGGCCTGAACCAGTACAAGCTGCTGAAGAATCCACCGCCGCAACGGGGCGGGCGGAGCGGAGCGCAGGAGTAACGAGCGGCCAGGAAGCCACGAGATCAGGAGGGTTTCTCTTGACGATCTCTCTTCGCACTGCAGCTGTTGCGTCCGCCGTGGCTGCAGTCGCCCTCGGGACGGGACGGCCTTCTGCGCAACAGCCGCAGGCGCCGCCAGCCGGTGAATGGCGGTCGTACGCCGGCGATCTGCGCAACCACCACTATTCGCCGCTCGACCAGATCAACGCGGGGAATTTCTCGAGCCTCGACGTTGCCTGGCGCTTCAAGACCGACAGCCTCGGCCCGCGCCCCGAGTACAAGCTCGAAGGCACGCCGCTGGCCATCGGCGGCATGCTCTACACGACCGCCGGCACGCGCCGCGCGGTCGTCGCGCTCGACGGCGCGACCGGCGAGCTGCGCTGGGTGCACTCGGAGATCGAAGGCGCGCGCGCCGGCAACTCGCCGCGCCAGCTCTCGGGCCGCGGCGTGGCCTATTGGACCGACGGCCGCGGCGACGAGCGGATTCTCTACGTCACGACTGGCTATCAGCTGGTCGCGCTCGACGCCAAGACCGGGTCGCGCATCGCCGCCTTCGGCAAAGGCGGCATCGTCGATCTGAAGGAAGGCGTCGTCGTCGGCAAGGGTGAGCAGATCGATTTGACGGCTGGGGAGATCGGCCTCCACGCCACGCCCGCGATCACTCGCGACGGCATCGTGCTCATCGGCTCGTCGATGCTCGAAGGCGGCACGCCGAAGACGCACAACAACACGAAGGGCAGCGTGCGCGGGTTCGACGTCCGGACCGGAAAGCGGTTGTGGACGTTCAACACGATTCCGCGCCCGGGGGAGTTCGGCAACGACACCTGGCTGAACGAGTCGTGGGCGGTCAACGGCAACGTCGGCGTCTGGAACCAGATGGCGGTGGACGAGGAGCTCGGGCTCGCGTACCTGCCGGTCGAGACGCCCAGCTCCGACTTCTACGGCGGCCTGCGCCCCGGCAACAACCTGTTCGCCGAGAGCATCGTCGCAATCGAGTACAAGACCGGCCGGCGCAAGTGGCATTTCCAGCTGGTGCACCATCCGATCTGGAACATGGACGTCGCCGCGGCGCCGATGCTCGTCGATCTCACGGTCGCGGGCCGGCCCGTGAAGGCGGTGGCGGCAATGGGCAAGCAGGCGATGCTGTACCTGTTCGATCGCGCGACCGGCGAGCCGATCTTTCCGATTGAGGAACGGCCGGTGCCGCAGTCGGACGTGCCCGGCGAGAAGACGTCGCCGACGCAGCCGTTTCCGACCAAGCCGCAGCCCTACGATCACCAAGGGGTGACGCTCGAGAACCTGATCGACTTCACGCCGGCGCTTCGCGAGGAAGCGATGAAGATCGCCTCGCGCTACAAGACCGGCCCGATCTTCACGCCGCCGCCGGTGAGCAAGGCGGAGGGACCGATTGCCGGCTTCAGATCATCGGGCGGCACGAACTGGCCGGGCGGCTCGTTCGATCCGGAAACGCACATCGCCTACATCCCGTCGTTCACGGCGTTCCCGATCCTTGGCCTGCTGCCGCCGCCGAACAAGGAGTTCTCGGATCTGCCGTTCGTGTCGGGCAACGCGCTGACCGGCGTCCGCTACATCTCGGGGCCGGGCGAGAATGCCGGCGCCGACGCACCCGCGCGCACGGGCCCTGCCGGCGCGGGACCGGCGGCGACGACCAACGACGGCGCGGTCAACGCGAACGCCTCGCCGCAGGGTCTGCCGCTGCTGAAGCCGCCGTACGGGCGCATCTCCGCGATCGATCTCGATCGCGGCGAGATCGTCTGGCAGGTCGCGCACGGCGAAACGCCGGACAGCGTGCGCAACCATCCGGCGCTGAAGGACGTCACGATTCCGCGGACCGGGCAGTCGGGCGCGGTCGGCGCGCTGGTCACCAGGACGCTGGTGATCGCCGGCGATCCGCTGGCGACGACCGCCCCGGGCCGCGCGCGCGGCGCCATGCTGCGCGCCTACGACAAGAAGGACGGCAGGGAAGTGGCGGCGGTCTACTTGCCGGCGCAGCAGTCCGGGACGCCGATGACCTACGCGCTCAACGGCAAGCAGTACATCGTCGTCGCCATCGGCGGCGGCACCTACTCCGGCGAATACGTCGCATTCACTCTCGGGAGGCGCTGATGAAGAACGTGATCCTCGGGCTCGTCGCGGTGGCCTGCTCACTCGCCGGGCTGTTCGCGCAAGGGCAGAGTCAGAACGATCCGCAGCCGACCTGCAACATGTGCCCGGCGACCTACATCCCCAACGAGGAGATCCAGGCGTATGCAAAGAAGGCGATGGCCGAGAAGCTGACCGATCAGCAGGTGCGCGACATCGAGCTCGGGAAGGCGCATGTCGGCATCGGCGTCGTCTATCGCGGCAAGCTGGATTCGCCGGCGTCCGAGTCGGTCGCCGAGCACGACCTCGTGAGCGAGGTGTATCACATCATCGAAGGAACGGCGACGCTCGTCACCGGTCCCGATCTGGTCGGCAAGAAGCGGCGGCCGGCGGATCTCGAAACCGTGCGGCTCTTCAACGGCCCGGGCAACAACTCGGCGTCGATTCGCAACGGCGTCAGCCACCAGCTGAAGGCCGGCGACGTCATCGTCATTCCCGCGGGAACCGGACACTGGTTCACGAAGATCGACGATCACATCACCTATCTGATGGTGCGGTTCGATCCGGACAAGGTGACGCCGCTGAAGGATGAAGCGGCATCGAAGGCGTATCTGGCGAAGCCGGCCCGGTCCCGGTGAACCGCGCGGTGTGGTAACCGCGGCCGCGTGGCGGGCAAACTCGCTACTGATGACGAACATACAGACACTTTGGGCGCGCCGCTCGTTTCTGGCGCTGGCAATTCCGGTTCTCCTGGCCGCGGCCGATTCGCCGAAGGCCGCCGTCGATGAACTGCTCGCCGCCGATCGCGCGTTCTCCGCGGCGAGCGCGAAGACCGACGTGGTCGCCGGCCTCTCGGCGATGTTTGCCGACGATGTGGTGATGCCGGTGCCGAGCGGTCAATTCGCGGAAGGGAAGAGCGCCGCGACGGCGGCGTTGGCATCGAACGCCGACAACGCGAAGTCGCGGATCGAGTGGACGCCTGTGCGTGCAGGCATCTCGGCCGATCTGCAGCACGGCTTCACGCTCGGGTTCATGACGCTGCACCGGCCGGACGGCACCGACACGCCGCTGAAGTATCTGGCTTACTGGGTGAAGAAGCCCGACGGGTGGCGCGTTGCTGCCTACAAGCGGAATCGCGCGGGCGCGGCTCCGCCCGCGACGGTGACGCTCGATCCAGCCCTGCCCGCCCGCGCTGTCCCGCCATCGAAGGATACCGAGGCGATTGCGCGCTACAAGACGACGCTTGATGAGGCCGAGCGCGCGTTCTCGCGCGACGCGCGGCGCATCGGCCTCGGTGCCGCGTTCGCGCAGTACGGCAGCGCGGATGCGATTCATCTCGGCGGGCCAACCGAAGCGGGGCTGGTGGTGGGTGTGGACGCGGTCGCGCGAGGAGTCGCCGGCAAAGATCCGCTGAACACGCCGGCGACGATTTCGTGGGGGCCGGACAAGTCGATTGTCGCCTCGAGCGGCGATCTCGGCGTCACGATCGGATTGATCCGCCCCGACTCGCCAGCCGCTGGCCAGCCGGCGGCATTCCCGTTCTTCACCATCTGGCGGCGGCCGACCACGGACGCGCCGTGGCGCTACATCGCTGAGTGATGCGCGATTGCCAGTAGCCGACCCACCGCGATCCCCGCCAGCCTCGTCCGCGCGCGAGTCGGCCGGCGTCGTCGCGGTGCTCGGCCTGCTGGCGGTCGCCCTGACCTGGCCGCAGGCCGCGTACCTCGGCAGCCGCGTCGCGGCGCATCACGATGCAACCTTCAGCATCTGGCGCCTCGCCTGGTTCGCGCACCAGGCGCCGCGCGCGCCGCTGCAGCTGCTGGACGCCAACATCTTCTACCCGACCCGCGGGACGCTCACGCATTCGGATCCGACCCTGCTCGAATCGATCGTCGCGGCGCCGCTGTTCTGGCTCGGGCTCTCGCCGGTCCTCATCTACAACCTGCTGGTCCTCGGGAGCTTTCCGCTCGCCGGGCTGGGGATGTACCGGCTCGCGCGGCGTCTGGGCTGCGCGCCGGCCGCCTCGCTGGTTGGTGCGGCCATCTACGCGTTCGCGCCGTATCGCTTCGAGCATTACTTTCACCTCGAGCTGTTGTGGGGCGCGTGGATCCCGTGGTCGCTGGCCGCGCTGCACGCGCTGGTGCGCGACGCCAGGCTGGAAGGCGGGCGTCCGGCTCGGCCTGCTCGTGACGCTGCAGATGGCGGCGTCGATGTACTACGGCCTCTTCCTGGTGGTGACGCTGGCGGTATTTGCGCCGGTGCTGCTGGCGACCGAGTACACGGGTGGTCGTGCCGGCCTGGTGCGGCTGATTCGATCGGCGGCGATCGCGGCGGCCATCGCCGGCGCCGTTGGCGCCGGATACCGGGTCGCGTTCAGCCAGGCGGTCGGGCAACTGGGCGTGCGCAGCCTCGATGAGGTCACCGCCTACAGCGCGTGGCCCTCGTCTTATCTGGCCGCGCCTGGCATGAACCGGCTGTACGGCCACGTCACCTCGGGCTTCTATCGGCCCGAGTTGGCTCTATTTCCCGGTGCCGCGGCGCTGGTGCTGCTCGTGGTCGGCCTCTGGCCGCCGCTCAATCGCACGCGGCTGGCCTACCTGCCGTTGCTCGCGTTCTCGGCCGCGGCGTCGATGGGCGTGCACACCTTCGTCTATCGTCTGCTGCACCTGCTGCCGCCATTTCAGAACGTGCGTGTGCCCGGCCGCTTCGCAGCCATCGCGCTGGCGGCCGTGGCCGTGCTCGCCGCGAGTGGAGCGAGCCGCGTGCTTGTCGGCGATCCCGCGGCCGCGTGCGCGCGCGGCGGCGGCCGTCCTGCTGATCGCGGTGCTGGCGATGGAGTACGCGTCGGCGCCGCCGCTGATGGAGGTGGCACGACGATCGCCGCAGGTCTACACCGAGCTGCGCCGGCTGCCGGTCGGCCCGGTGGTGGAGTTTCCGATGCCGATGTCCAACGCGCTGCCCGGGCCGGATCCCTCCTATCAGGTACTGGTCGATCTTTCACTGGTTTCCGCTGCTCAACGGCTACAGCGGCTACTACACCGAGGGGTATGTCCGGCTGCTCGACGACTTGCGGCGGCCGGAGAGGCTCGAGTGGCTGCGGCGTCTGGATCGGATCGGCGCGCGCTACGCGCTCGTCCATCTGCCTGCCGCGCCGGATCCGCAGGCGCTCGCGGTGCTCGAGATCCTCAAGCAGCGAACTGAGTGGGTGCCGCTTGGTACCTATAACGGCGTGGACGATCTCGTGTCGGTGTTCGAGCGGAAGACGCTGAACCAGCCGCGAGTCGGAACCGCAGGGAGGTCGCAGGAGATCGTGAAATGAATCTCTGGCGATCTCCGCGATTAACCCGAGGCCGGAAGCGTTAATCGGGCCGTTCCCCGGGCCGAATCAGCTGCACGTGATCGAACCGCGCGCTGCCCGACACGCTGTTGTTGTGGCTGGTCATCGCCAGACCGACCTGGTACTCGGGTTTCATCAGTCCACATTAACCGCGCCGAATTGAACAAAGGTCACGCCGTCGGTTGAATACGACGCCGTGAAGGTGTTGCCTTCGCGCTGCAGCTTCAGCCAGCGCGGCGCGACGCCGGCGACGGTCGCGGCGGCGAAGCTCTGCCCGCCGGTGTCCGGGCGATATTGCAGGTTCACCCCCTTGCCCGGCGTCACCATCGCGAAGACGTGTCTCGACCCGGTCTCCAGCGATTCGCGGAACATCACTCCGGCCTTCGCCCACGGGTGGATGTTGTCGACGCTGACGACGCGGGCGATGATCGTCCATTCCGCGAAGGGGTTGGTTGGCGTCCACAGGTACGCAAAGGCGTCCGCAGATGCCCCAGATGTCGGTCCCCCTGGCGCTCAGGGTGTAATCGGTTCCGTCGAAAGAGCCGCCCGCGGTGGTGGTGCCGATTGCCCGAGGACCGACCCACTCCGGAAGCGGCCCGCCTCGCACGTTCGAGAATGTCGCCCGTGCCAACGCGCCGTCGGCGTGGCTGGTCACCGCCAGCCCGACGTTCGTTACGGTGTAGTTCGCCAGCGTGTCCTGGCCGACCAGCGTCCACCGGTCGGTGAGGTTCTTCTTGTAGTAGCCCCGGATGACACCGTTGGAGGCGGCCAACCTGAGCCAGACAGGAGCCGTGACGCCGGCGAGGGTCGTGTGCAGGCTCACGCCGCCGGCGCTCCTGCGCCGCTGGAACGAGACGCCCTTGCCCGGGGTGATGAAGATAGAGGCCTGCGCGGCGTTCGCGGCCAGGCTGGTGCGCACCATCAACCCGGCTTTCGTCCACGGGTCCACGTTCTGAACGCTGTCGACTCGCGTCTGGATCTCGAACGCGGTCGACTGCGGCCGATGCGCGAAATGGAATTCATCTGCGGTGTTCCAGACGTCGGCGCCGCTGCCGGTCAGGGTCCAGATCGAGCCGTCGAAGTTCGCGCTGCCGGCGGCGGCGACGGCGCCGATATCACCATGCGACCAGCCGCTCGGGAGGGTGTTGCCGGAGGAATCGAGCACAGTAAAGGGCGGCGAGACGCCATCCGAACTGCGCCCAGCCGTGTCGGTGCCGGTCACCTTGATGCGGCTTCGATTGCTCGGCGGGCCCGGACGCTGCCAGACGCATTCCCGCACCGATGCGGCGAGGCCGGTGCATTCCGCAATCGCGGTGAAGGTCGAGGCGTCATTGCTCGACGAGAACAGATCGAAGCGCGCGATCGGGTTGCCGCCAGGCGTGGCGGTCCAGCGGATCGTGTATGGAGCCGCCGGCACGACCTCGCCAAAGGTCGGCGCCTGGACGATCACCGACGGCGGATTGGTGGACTCCACGGTGTAGGCGACCGTATCGCTGGCGCGGTGGCCGTGGCCATCGTCGACCGTCACGGTGATCGTGTTGATGCCGATGTGAAGCTGTTGATAACAAAAGTTCGGGTAGTTCGAGATCACACGCCCGGTTTCGTCGCGGATCTCCCAGGCCAGCATGTCATCGTCGGGATCGGCGGCCGTCGGACGAAGGATCGTTTCGTGGACGTTTTGGATCAGCGTGTCGGGGCCGGCGTTCACCGTCGGCGGACGGTTCGTCGTCGCTGCGATGTTGAATAGCACGGCACCCCATGAAGCAATCAGGTCGGTCGCCCGGTCGCCGTTCAGATCGGAGGTGTTCAACGAGCTCAGCGTGTTGCGATAACGGTCGTCCTCGATCTCGGACGGGTCCGAGCGGCTCTGGTTGCCGATCGAAAAGTTCCTAAGTCCGGTAAAGGTGCCGTTGCCGACGCCGCGCAGGATCGACACGCTGTCCCAGGTCTTCCGGACCGTGCCGGCGCAGTCGTCGCGGTAGAGTGACGATCGATTGCCGGTCGCGATGTCGGTGATGCCGTCGCGATTGAAGTCGCCGACGACAATCTGCTGCGGCCCGATCGCCACCGGATACTCGACCGGCGTGCCGAACGTGCCGTTGCCGTTGCCGGACAGCACGAGCACGAAGCCGTCGCCGCGGTTGAAGCCAGCTTCGAACTGTCCAGCCGACAGGATCAGATCGATGCGGCCGTCGCGGTTGACGTCGCCGGCGGTCGCATCGGTGACCTGGTGCGGCATCGAAATGTCGGCGGCAGAAAACAGCAGCGATCCCTGGTTGAGGAAAATCGAGACCGATCTGGTGAAGAAGTTGACCACCGCCACGTCGCGCCGGCCGTCGTCGTTGAAGTCGGCGAGGATGCCTTCGATTGGCCCGTTGAAGTCCTCCAGCGTAGCGGGAGTCCCGAACGTGAAATCGCCGTTGCCCGGATGGATTGCGACCCCGCTGGTGCCTTCGACGACCAGGTCGCGCTTGCCGTCGTCGTTCATGTCGGCCGACAGCGCGAACGGAACTTCGCCGGCTGGGCCGACGATGTGCGCCGCGCCGAGCGTCGCCGTGCCGTTGCCGGGCAGGATCGCGAACGAGCTGCGGTTGGAGGTGTCCGGCACGGACACGGCGATGACATCGATATTGCCATCGCCGTTGAAGTCCCCGGCGCCGAGCACGCTGCCCTGGAACGAGCTCCGGACGGGAGCGTTGAAGGTGCCGTCACCTCGCCCGGTAGCGACCTGGACGCGGACGCCGCTGAAGACGCCGTTGCTGACCGTGCCCGCCCAGGTCGAGATCAGGTCGGTGATGCCGTCGCGATTCAGGTCTGCGGGCCAGACGCGCTCTTGGAACGTGGAGTCGCGCGTAACGCGCACCGCCGGTGCGGCGCTGGTCTGCGCCATCATGATGGAACGCGCCGGCGGCGCCAGCACCAGTGTGCCCGTGAGCGCCACGCCCGCACACAACGCCCGCACGCGTTTCGATCCAGAGGTCAGGTCCGCAGCGTGTGACTGACGAGTCTCGGGTGATGGTGAGGGCATCTGTGGTCTCCGGCGCGATTACGGGTGGAGGGAGATCGAGATCAGGAGGGGCCTCCTGATCTCCTCGAGCGGATCTCACGTTGGTTACTGGGGATCGAATCCCGGCCTGATCAACTGCACGTTGTCGAAGCGCGCCGCGCCGGCGACCGAGTTGTTGTGAGTGGTGTGGGCCAGGCCGATGGCACAGGGGATCGACAGGTCGACCGTGACCGTGCCGAACGGCACGAAGGCGACGCCGTCGATCGAATACGAGGCGGTGAAGGTGTTGCCCGATCGCTGCAGCTTCAGCCACCGGGGCGCGACGCCCGGCGCCGAGGCGGCGACGGCGCTCTGGCCGCTGGTTTGTGCGCGGGTACCTGAAGGCTCACGCCTTTCCCCGGCGTCACCATCACGAAGACATGCTTCGACCCCGGGACGAGCGCCTCGCGGAACATCAGTCCCGATTTCGCCCACTCGTGGGTGTTGTCGATGCTGACGACGCGGGCGATGATCGTCGTGTCCGGCGGTTCCGCGGCAGTCCCGGTCCAGAAATAGGCGAAGGCATCGCCGACGCCCCAGATGTCCGGCCCGCGCGCGGTGAGGGCGTAGTCGGTGCCGTCGTAGACCACGCTCGCGGTGTTGGAGCCGATCGCGCGGGCGCCGACCCAGTCCGGCAGCGCGCCGGTGCGCAGCTTGGAGAACGTCGCCGTGGCGAGCGTGCCGTCGGCGTGGCTGGTGACCGCAAGGCCGACGCTGGCCTGCGTGTAGTTCGCGATCGTGTCCTGCCCGACCAGCGTCCAGCGGTCGGTGAGATTCTTCCGGTAGTAGCCGCGGATGACGCCGTTCAAGCCGGTCAGGCGCAGCCACACCGGCGCGCTGATGCCGGCGCGCGTCGTCGCCAGGCTGATCCCACCCGCGGTCTTGCGCCGCTGGAACGAGACGCCCTTGCCCGGACTGACGAAGATCGACGCGTGTGAGGCGTTCGCGGTGACGTCGGTGCGCACCATCAAACCGGCTTTCGTCCATGGGTGCACGTTCTGGACGCTTCGACCCGCGTCTCGATCTCGAACGCGGTCGGCTGCGCGCGGTAGGCGAAGTGGAATTCGTCGGCGGTGTTCCAGATGTCCGCTCCGCTGCCGGTTGAGGGTCCACAGCGATCCGTCGAAGCTGGCGCTGCCGGCGGCGGCAACGGTGCCGATGTCCAGCTTGCGACCAGCCGGCTCGGGACGGTATTGCCGGATCAGTCGAGCACGGTGAATGGCGGCGAAACGCCGTCGCTGCTGCGTCCGGCTGCTATCGGTCGCCGTCACCTTGATGCGGCTCTGGTTGCTCGGCGGGGCCGGGATGCGGCCAGACGCACGCCCGCGCCGTCGGCCGAGGCCGGTGCATTCGGCGATCGCGGTAAAGGTCGGCGCGCGTTGTTCGCCGGACGAGAACACGTCGAATCGCGCCAGCGGATTGCCGCCGGCCTCCGGCGCGCCAACGGATGGTGTACGGCGCCGCTGGCACGACTTCGTTGCAGCGTTGGCCGCATCGACGACAGACGCGCGGCGGGTCGGTCGACTCCACACGTGTAAACGACCGTATCGGTGGCGCGGTGGCCGTGGCCATCGTCGACGGTGACGGTGAAGGTGTTAACGCCGGGATGCAGGCCCTGGATAGCAGGACGTTCGGGTACGTCGAGATGCGACGCCCGGTCTCGTCGTGGATCTCCCACGTCAACATGTCGTCGTCCGGGATCGGATGCGATCGGTCGGAGCACCGTTTCGCGCGTGTTCTGGAGCAGCGTGTCGGGACCGGCATTCACGTCGGCGGCCGGTTCGTGGCCGCCGCGACGTTGAGCAGCACGGCGCCATGCGACGCGATCAGATCGGTCGCCCGATCGCCGTTGAGATCGGAGGTGTTCAACGAGCGTCAGGGTGTTGCGGTAGCGATCGTCATCCGACGTCGAGTGGGTCCGATGCGACTCTGATCGCCGATCGAGAAGTTCCACGGGCCGGTGAATGTGCCGCCGTTGCCGCACCGCGCAGGATGGAGATGCTGTCCCAGGTTTTCGCAGACTCGGAACTGCAGTCGTCGACGACGATCGAGGAACGGTTGCCGGTGGCGATATCGGTGATGCCGTCGCGGTTGAAGTCGCCGGCGACAATCTGCTGCGGCCCGATCGCCACCGGATACTCGCCGGCGTGGCGAAGGTGCCGTCACCATTGCCGAACATGGCGAAGACGACGCCGATACCGCCGCCGAAGCCTGATCGTCACGGCCACCCGACACCAGCAGGTCGATGCGGCCGTCGCCGTTGATGTCAGCGGCGGTCGACATCGGACGACCTGCTGGGACAGGGCGACGTCCGCGGCGGTGAACAGCAGCGCGCCCTGGTTCGAGGAAAATCGAGACCGAGTTGACGATGTTGGCGATCGCCAGATCGCGGCGCGCCGTCGCCGTTGAAGTCGGCAATGATGCCTTCGATCGGGCGCGTTGGAGTCCGTCCAGATTCGCCGGCGTGTCGAAGCTGAAATCACCGTTCCCGGGATAGATCGCGATGCCCTCAATGCCCTGCGGTGATCAAGTCGCGTTTTCCGTCACCGTTCATGTCGGCCGTCCGCGCGAACGTGTCCTCGAAGGCGCCAGCGACGGTCCGCGGCGTGCCAAGCGTCGTCGTGCCGTTGCCGGGCAGGATGGAAGGAGCGATTGCCCGTGGCGTCGGGCGCCGGGATCACGGCGATCACATCCGGATTGCCGTCGCCGTTAAAGTCGGCGGCGCCGAGCACACGTAGCCCTTGACCGATGACTGAACGGGGATGTTGAACGTCCCGTCACCGTTTCCGAGTCGACGACCTGCAGGAAACCCCCGGTCGCGACCCCGTTGACGAAACGGTTCTCGGCGACGTGGAGACGAGATCGGTGATCCCGTCGCGATTCAGGTCGGCCGGCCAGACGCGCTGCTCGAACCTGAAGTCGCGCAGCGACCCGCACGGCCGGCGCCGGGGTGGCTTGGGCAACGACCGTGTCACGCGACGGCGGCGCAAAAATGATCGTGCCGGCGATTGCCATGAGGGCAGACCAGATACGCGCGCGCCTCGATCCGAAAACGGGAGTAACCAAGAAGGGACAAACGGGTTCCAAGCGACGAGCAGGACATCGGGTTCCTCCCGAGTTGGCGACACGCTGAGCCGTAATGCGTGTACCACAAGGCGGACGGCGTCGCGAGTCAGCCGTATCGAAAGTGGGAAGGCGGAAAGGCGGGCAGGTCGGAAGTTACGGATACAGCAGAGTTCGAAGCCAGCGGCCGTCCTCGCGCGTAAAACGCGCGCGATCGTGGAGGCGGGCGGCGTGCCTCGTCCAGAACTCGATCGCGTTCGGCACCACGCGGTAGCCGGACCAGTAGGGTGGCCGCGTCACGGCGCGGCCGTCGAAGCGCGCGCGCGTCTCGTCCAACTGCTGCTCGAGCGTGGCGCGCGAGTCGAGCGCCGAGCTCTGCCTCGACGCCCACGCGCCGAGCTGTGACTCGCGCGGACGGGTGCTGAAGTAAGCGTCGGCGTCCTCGTCGCTGACGCGCTCGACGTCTCCTTCGATGCGCACCTGCTTGTCGAGCGGCGGCCAGTAGAAGCACAGGGCCGCGTACGGGTTCGCGGCCAGCGCGCGCGCCTTGCGGCTTTCGAGGTTGGTGTAGAAGACGAAGCCGCGCGCGTCGAGCCCTTTCAGCAGCACGTAGCGGCTCGAGGGGCGGCCGTTCTGGTCGACGGTCGAGAGCACCATCGCTTCGGGCTCCTCGAGGCCGCATTTCTGCGCCTGCTCGAACAGCCCGGTGAACATCGCAATCGGATCGTCGGTCGTCATCGGCATCAAATGGGCGTCCCGCTGGGGACGACTCCCTAGTGTATTCCGCGCCGAGCCCAGGCGTAACGCACCCCGCGTGAGCGGCAAAGACAAACAGAAGCACGGAAACCGCAGCCGCAAAGGAGGCCGCATGCGACGCTCGAGCCGACTGGTGATCTTCGCCGTCCCGTTTCTGCTGATGCTGGGACACGCCTACGCCGCGTCCGCCCAGACGCCGAAGCCCGATCAGACCCACCGTGACGTCCTGCTCCGCCACTGGACCGAGATCGGCGACAAAGTCGTGAAGATGGCCGAGGAGTTCCCCGAGGACAAGTACGAGTTCAAGCCGGTGCCCGCGGTGCGGAGCTTTGCCGACAACCTGCGCCACGTCGCCTTCTGGAACACCTACGTCACCGCGATGGTGAAGGGCGAGAAGCTCGATCCGAAGATCAACGAGCTGCCAAAGGCGCAGTACGCGACCAAGGCAGCGATCGTGAAGGCGCTGAGGAGCAGCCTGGACGAAGCCACCGCGCTGCTCAAGAGCGGCCCGGCGACGCCGTCGGCGAAGCTCTCCGATCTCTGGGTCGCGTTCATCGAGCATTCCGGAGAGCACTACGGCCAGCTGGTCGTCTACTACCGCCTCAACAACGTCGTGCCGCCGGCGTCGCGCGGCAGCAATTAACGGGACGGTTCATTGACGGGACGGTCTCAAGACCGTCCCCTACGGTTTTGTCCGAGATCGGGCGTTTGCAGGCTGGGGACGGCTTGTAGGGGACGGTCTTTAGACCGTCCCTCCTTCCCGCCGCGTACGACGGTAAAATCCCGCCCGTGGTCCCATACCAGGCGCTGGCGCTGTCCTTCCTGATCGCATTCGCGCTGCAGCCGGCCACGCCGGCGCCGCCGCCGCGCGAGTCCTTCGCGGACCTGCCCGGCGTGCGGCTCTGCTACCGCGACACCGGCGGCGACGGCATCCCGGTCGTGCTGATGCACGCGGCGACCGGGAGCAGCCGCGTCTGGGAATACCAGATTCCCGCGTTCACCGCCGCCGGGTTCCGCGTGATTGCGTTCGATCGGCGCGGCTTCGGCGCGACGACGAGTGCGCCCGGCGGCGTCCAGCCGGGCACCGCCGCCGACGATCTGCAGGCGCTGATGGACCACCTGCACATCGATCGGTTTCACCTCCTCGGCACCGCGGCGGGCGGGTTCGCGTCGCATTGACTACGCGCTCGCGTTTCCGCAGCGGCTGCGCAGCCTCGTGATCGCGAACACGATCGGCGGCGTGCAGGACGAGTCCTACCTGGCGCTCGGCCGGCGCATCCGCCCGCCGGAGTTCAACGCGCTGCCGGCCGACGTTCGCGAGCTCGGACCGTCGTATCGCGCCGCGAACCCTGATGGCACGCGGCGATGGATCGAGCTCGAGCGGTCGAACCGCGCGCCGGGGACACCGCCAACGGCGCAGACGATGCGCCACACCCTGACGTTTGCGCTGGTCTCGACAATCAAGCCGCCGACGCTGGTGCTGACCGGCGGCGCCGATCTCTACGCGCCGCCGCCGGTGATGCAGATGTTCGCGGACCGCATCAAAGGCGCCGAGTTCGTCGTCGTCGCCGAAGCGGGGCACTCGACGTACTGGGAGCAGCCGGAGGCGTTCAACAGCGCCGTGCTGGCATTCATGCGCAAGCATTGAGACATGCAGGCAGAGGTGACGGAAACGCTCGATCCGTCATTGGTCGCGCGCGAAGCGGCCCGTCGCACGGTGTGGACCTATCTCGTCCTCACCTTGGTCTTCAGCTCGATCTTCTACGCGCTCATCATCTCCGCGGGCTCGCTGGCGGTGCACGGCGGCCTCTACGTCCTGGCCTTGATGTGGTCGCCGGGTGTCGCGGCGCTCCTGACGCGTCTCATCCACCAGCGCAACCTGAGAGGGGAGGGATGGGGGTGGGGCGGCACGCGCTGGCAGCTGCTCGCGTACTTCTCCCGCTCGCCTACGCGACGATCGCCTACGGCGTGGTGTGGCTTCTTCGGCTCGGCGGCGTCGGCAGCTTCGGCTCGAACCTGTTGCTGTTCGCGGCGATCGGCACGGCCCAGAGTTGCCTCAGCGCGCTCGGCGAGGAGCTCGGCTGGCGCGGCCTGCTCGTGCCGGAGTTGGCGAAGCTCACCGACTTCACGCGCACGTCGCTCCTCAGCGGCGCGATCTGGGCGCTGTGGCACATGCCGCTGATCCTGTTTGCCGACTACAACAGCGGCACGCCGAAGGCGTATGCGGTGATCTGCTTCGCGGTGATGGTCGTCGGGATCTCGTTCCCGTTCGCGTGGCTCCGGCTGCGATCAGGCAGCGTGTGGACGGCGATGCTGATGCATGCCAGCCACAATCTCTGGATCCAGGGTTTCTTCGATCGGGTCACGATCGACACCGGCCGGACGCTGTGGTTCACCAGCGAGTTCGGCGCCGCGCTTGCGGTCGTGGCGGTCGCTGTCGCGCTCGTGTTCTGGCGATTGCAGAAGCCGCTGAGCGCCTGAGACCACGAAGCCGCGAAGACACGAAGACGCACGAAGAACAGCCTCGCAGACTCTGCGGGCTCAGCGGGCTCTGCGTTGATCGTCGGAGCGCGCGATCGCAGCGTGACAGCCGAGGATCAGCAGGACACGCACTTGTGGTTGTTCTTCGCGCCCATACCCTCGAGCAGCTTGATCGTTTCGGGATAGGGCTGCGTCCGCTGCGCCGGCCCGTTGGCCATGTCCACCGTCGTCTGGCCCGAGCGGTTCACCTTCGTCACGTCGGCGCCCTTCGAGACGAGGTACTGGATCATCTCGTTGTCGCCGCGTGACGCTGCGTTGTGGACCGCGGTGTTCCCCTCGGCGTCGGTGGCGTTGACGTCCGCGCCAAGCTCCTCGACCAGATACTTGACCGCCGCCAGCATCCCGCCCGGCGCAAAGCGATGGGCGTTGGCGGCGAAGCCTTCGCCGTAGCCCGGGCCGGCGGCGGCGAGCAGCGCCGGCACGTGCGGGCCGCCGACCGGCACCGGCGGCAGCGTCGAGGTCTCGCGCGTTTCGCGGTCGTTGTCGCCGATCCGCGTGCGTCCGGCTGGCTTGCTGGTCGGCACCGTCGGGTCCGCTCCGTAGGTGAGCAGCAGCCTCATCGCCTCGACGTCGCTCGCGTAGGCAGCGCGCCAGAACGGCGTCGCGCCGCTCTCGTCGATGCGCAGCAGGTCGAAGTTGTACTGCGTGTACCAGATCTTCTTGTTCAGCCGCCGGTTCGGATCCGCGCCCTTGTCGAGCAGCGCCTTGGTGAGGTCGAGATACGACAGCTGCTGCTGCAGGTACGCGCGCGGCTGCGGGTAGAACATCTTCGGCGCCCACTCGACGTTCAGCACCGCGTAGAGGGGCGACATGCCGGCCGCGCTCGAGAGGTTCGGATCGGCGCCGAGATCGAGCAGCGCCTTGGCGGTGTCGAAATGGCCGTTGATGGTCGCGATGAGGAGCGGGCTGGTCGCGTCGGCGGGGCTCACCTGGTTGACGTCGGCGCCGGCTTCGACGAGGGCCTTCACCGTCTGCAGCGCACCCTGGCGCGCGGCGAAATGCAGCGCCGAGAGCCCGCCCTGTTTGCCGATCAGCTCGTTGTAGGTGTACGCGCGCGTGACGCCCGCGGTCTCGTTCGCGGCCGGCGTACCGCGCGACACGGCGCGCGTCTGGCCGCCGCCCGCCGACGCCGTGCCGCTGCCGCCGGCTTTCGCCGACTTCGCGTTCTGCGCGTCGCGGATCTCCTGCTGCAGCTTGTCTTCGGGGGCGATGACGCCGGCCAGATCGACGACCTTCGAGGTCACAGCCGGCTGGGCGCCGTGCTCCAGCAGCAGGCGCACGGCCTCGGCGCGATCGGCGGCGGCGCCGAACATCAAGCGCCGTCTCGCCGTTGGCCGATTCGGCGGCGTTCGGGTCGGCGCCGCGGTCGAGCAGCGCCTGCAGCGCGTCGGTGTTCCCGGAGCTCGCCGCCAGCATCAGCGGCGTCGCACCGGTCGTGGCGCGGGCGTTGACGTCGGCGCCGCGCCCGGCCAGCACGTCGACGACGGCGCGGGTGCCGGTCTGGCTGGCGAGGTGGAGCGGCGTGTAGCCGCCGAGGCGGGTCGTCGCGCGCGCGTTGCCGCCGGCGTAGAGCAGCGTCTCGGCCAGCGCCGCATCGCCGTGCATCGCCGCCCAGTGCAGCGCCGTCATGCCGTCGCCTTGCGCGCCGTTGACGTCGCCGCCCTGTTTCAGCAGGCGGCGCACGCCGTCGGCGTCGCCGGCCATCGCGGCCTCGGCGATCGCCGCGGGCCCTTCCGCGGCGGCATAGACGAGCGTGGACAGCAGCAGTGCCGCAATTGCCCCGTAAGCCGTGGTTCGCATATGTGTCGCCCCGGCGGCGGCCCTAAAGGGCCGCCCTACCCCTAGCATCTAGCAACCAGCATCCTAGCAACCAGCATCTAGCAACCAGCATCTAGCAACCAGCCCCAGCCCTAGCTCCCAGCCGCGTTCAGGTCGAGCGTGGCACTGCTGTCGCCGAAGCTCTCCACCTCGCAGCCGAGCGTGTTGAGCACCGACAGCATCGCGTTCGCCATCGGCGTCCCGTCGGGCGCCTTCAGGTGCATGTTGCCCTTGATCGCGCCGCCGCCGTGTCCCGCGATGAGCAGCGGGCACCGCTTGTGGTTGTGGACGTTCGAATTGCCCATCGGCGAGCCGTAGATGATCGCCGTGTTGTCGAGCACCGACCCCTGGCTGTCGGGCGTGTTCTTCAGCTTCTCGAGGAAGTACGGCATCAGGCTGACGTGATACGCGTTGATCTTCGCGAAGTCGAGGATCCGGTCCTCGCGGTCGGCATGGTGCGACGCGATGTGGAAGCCGGTGGTCACACCGGTCGACGGGTAGACGCGGTTGCTGACGTCGCGGCTCAACTTGAATGCGAACACCCGGGTCACGTCGGCGGCGAGCGCCGCGGCCTGCAGGTCGAACATCAGCTTGACGTGCTCGTCGTACGAATCGGGGACGCCGTTGGGCGCCGTCGGCAGCTCGCGCGTCTCACCGCTCTGATTGAGCTCTTCGACCTTCTGGATGCGGCGCTCGATCTCGCGGACGTCCGTCAGGTAGTCGTCGAGCCGCGCGCGATCGGCGGTGCCGATCGACGTCTTCAGCTGGTTCACCGATTCGCTGACCCAGTCGAGGATGCTTTGATCGCGCTTGCGTCGTTGCGCCCGCGCCGCTGGCGTCGCGCCGACGCCGAACAGCTGATCGAACACCGCGCGCGGGTCGCGGATCATCGGCAGCGGCTCGGACGGCGAGGCCCAGCTGATCGAGTCGGTGTAGGCGCACGAGTAGCCGTAGAAGCAGCCGCCGGCCTGGTCGACGTTCTCGATGCACAGCTGCATCGACGGGATCGGCGTGTCCTGGCCGAACCGCTTCGCGTAGATCTGATCGATCGAGATGCCGGCCTGCAGGTCCGACCCCTGGGTCTGGTGCGGATGCGACTGGGTCAGGAACACCGCCGCCGAGCGGAAGTGATCGCCGCCGATTTCCGGCGGCACGAACGCCTCGGCGTTGCGGACGTCGGTGTTGCTGACAATCGTCAGGTAGTCGCGATACGGCTCGAGCGACGCCAGCGACGTGGCGCTCAGATCGAAATGCGCCCCGGTCTCGGCCGGCGACCACAGGTTCTTCTTCAGCCCGAACGCGGTGCTCCCGGCCGAGCCGTGCACCATCTCCATCGCAACCAGGCGCAGCTTGCGCGCCGAGGCGGTGTCCTGCGCCCACGCCGTGGCGGCAGGCGACATCGCGTCGAGGAACGGCAGCGCGATGGTCGCGCCCAGTCCCTTCAGTACCGTGCGGCGGTGCAGATGCTTTTTGCTGATGAACATCAGGGTCCCTATCACGGTCCGGCTGAAGCCGGACAATACATCCGGTCCGGCTGAGGCGGACGCTATACCGTGCGAGGCGCCGCTGAAGCGGCGCCCTACGTACAGAACACTAGTGTCTCTGCGCGGTCTCGGTCTCTCTGTGCGCCTCGGCCCGCGTCATCTGGAATGCGCCGCTGTTGACGATGCCCAGGATGAACGCGGACATGTGGTTGTCGTTCTTGCCGGCGGCCCGCGCAATCGCACGGATGGCCGGCATGTCGTAGTACTCCACGCGCCGTCCGAGCGCGTAGGTCATCAGGTTCTCGGTGAACGTCTCGAGGAAGACGTCCTGGTGGCTCAGGAGCGCGGCGCGCAGGCTCGCCGGACCATCGAGCTTGGTGCCGTCGTACATGACCCCGGTCGCATCGACCGGCTTGCCCGCTTCCTTGATCCGCCAGCGGCCGGTGACGTCGAAGTTGTCGAGCGCCAGGCCGAGCGGATCGATCACCCGGTGGCACGACGCGCACGCCGGGTTCTTGCGGTGCTCCTCCATGCGTTCGCGCGTCGAGAGAATCTTGCCGCCGACGTTCGCGTCGGTCTGCTCGAGCGCCGGCACGTCCGGCGGCGGCGGGGGAGGCGGCGAGCCGAGCAGCACTTCCATGACCCACTTGCCGCGCATCACCGGCGAGGTGCGATCGGCAACCGAGGTGAGCAGCAGCATGCTGCCGTGGCCGAGCAGCCCGCGGCGGTACTCGGGCACCGGCACGCGCTGGAACGTGGTGCCGCTGACGTTGGCGATGCCGTAGTGCTTCGCCACCCGCTCGTTCACGAACGTGTAGTCGGCGGTCAACAGATCGAGCACGCTGCGATCGTCGCGGACGATGCTGTCGAAGAACAGCTGCGTCTCGCGGATCAGCGAATCGCCGAGCGTGCGATCGAAGTACGGATAGAGGATCGCGTCCGGCAGGATGTGATCGACGTCGTTGAGGCGGAGCCACTGCGTCGCGAACCGCGTCGACAGCGTTTCCGAGCGCGGGTCCGCGAGCATCCGCCTGGCCTGTTTCTCGAGCGTCGCTGGCGCGCTCAGCCGCCCCTGCGAGGCGACCGTCATCAGCTCGCTGTCCGGCGCCGTGCCCCAGAGGAAGAAGGAGAGGCGCGAGGCCAGATCGAGATCGGTAATCCGCACCGACTTGCCGGCGGTGCGCCGCGGCTCCGCCGCCTCGAGCCGGAAGAGGAACTGCGGGCTCACCAGCATCGCCTCGATCGCCGCGCCGACGCCGTGCTCGAAATCGCCCTGCTTCCGCTCATCGTCGTAGAAGCGCATCAGCCCCTGCAGGTCGCGATCGGTGACCGGCCGGCGGAACGCCTGCGTGGCCAGCGCCTTGACGATCTGCGTCGCGCACGGCCGCTCTTCGCTGGCCGCGGTCGGACGGCAGGTGAAGATCTTGCGGCGGCTCGCGGTCGCCGACACGCCGGTCACACTCTGCGGCCCGACGACGCTGAGGTCCTTGAGGTGGGGAAGCGTGGTGATGCCGTAGGCCACGCCGATCTGCGTGTCGGCCAGCGTGTGATCGATCGGCGCGATCAGATCGTTCACCGGGCCGTCGAAACGCTGGATGAACGCGGCGGTTACCCGCTGCGCGCCCGCCGCCACCGAAATCGGCGGCGTCTTCAGCGCCAGCCCGGTCGTCACGTCGGCCATGCGCGGGTCGATGTCGACGAGCGCCTTGCGGACGCCGTTGATCGACAGCTCGATCTGCTCGCCCGAGGCCGGCCCGCCGAACAGGAACCCATCGGCGTTGCCGTGCAGCTCCATGCGGAAGACGTACTCGCCGTCGGCGGGGAACGTGTGCATGACCGATACGCCGCCGCGCGTGCCGAACGGCGCGCCTTCGACGCGCTTCAGCTGCGACGCGGTCTTGGGCACGCGATAGCGCGCCTCGCTCGGCTCGGCGTCGGTGTCGCCGACCGCGAGATCGGTCACCCGGCTCGCCGCGCGCAGGTAGCCCTCCATCAACGACGGCGAGAACGCCTGCACGTCGGCGACGTTGTCGAACCCGGCGCTGATCGTGTCGGGCGGCAGGAACGCGTTGACGTCGACGTCGAGCGCGAGCAGATCCTTGATCGCGTGCTGATACTCCGCGCGGTTGAGACGCTGGAACGGCCGCCAGCCCGGGTTGGGGTTGATCTGCGCCGCCTTGTCGATCCGTGTCTCGAGCGTCTCGGCGAGCGAGGCGAGCGCGGTGTCGGCCGGACGCCTGGCGCCGGGCGGCGGCATCATGCCCGTGCGGATCTTGCGGATCATCTTCTCGGAGATCGGCGCGTGCTCGACCGCCTGCGCGGCGTCGAAGCCGGCGAGCGAGAGGCCGCCCGCTTTGCCGCGTTCGCTATGACACCCGCTGCAGTATTGCTTCACGAGGGCGGTCTGCGCGGCCGGACCAGTCGAGTCAGCGGCCGGCGCGGCGACCTGCGCCGCGGGCGAAGCAGGCGCGGACGCACGCGGCGCCGCCGCCTGGTCGAGCGTCCACGCTGAGACACACAAACCCAAAAAGCCGAAGACCGTAGCCCCCGCGGCCAATTTCCTCATGGACTTACAAGTATACGGTCTTGACCTGAGTGCAGTTGCCACGTATTGTCGCCGGCACCCCCACTATTTCCGAGTGAGTGAACGACCTATTGAAGGAGACATATGGTTACTTTTAGACGGCTTCTGCTCAGCGGGCTGTGCCTGCTCGGGGCCGCGTCGGCTTACGCGCAAGTACAGACCGGATCGATCACGGGCACGGTGAGTGACTCCAGCAACGCGGTGTTGCCGGGCGCAACCGTTACGCTCAGCGGCGAGCGCCTCATCGGTGGCGACCAGTCGGTGGTCACCGACGCCTCAGGCACTTACCGCTTCGACCGTCTCGTACCCGGCACGTACGCCGTGAAGTTCGAGTTGCAGGGCTTCAAGTCGATCACGCAGGCGGACATCCGCATCAACGCGGCGTTTGTCGCGACGGTCAACGGCAAGCTCGAGGTCGGCAGCGTCAGCGAATCGATCACCGTCACCGGCGAGTCGCCGACGATCGATACCAAGTCCAACGTGCAGCAGACGGTCATGAACCAGGAGATTCTCGAGGGCGTGCCGACCGGCCGCGATCCCTGGTCGCTCGCGAAGCTGATTCCCGGCGTGCAGGTTGCGACCTATGACGTCGGCGGCACGCAGTCGATTCAGCAGAGCAACCTGTCGTCGCACGGTTCGAACACCAACGACGTCAGCTTCAACATCGACGGCGCGACGGTGAACTGGCCGGGCGGCGGCGGCGGCGCGACGATGCTGTACTACGACCAGGGGATGTTCGAAGAGGTCAACTACATGACGTCGGCGATCCCGGCCGAAGTCATGGCCGGCGGCGTCTCGATCAACATGGTCACCAAGGACGGCGGCAACAAGTGGCGCGGCAACATGCGCTACTCGTTCGCCAACAACAATCTTCAGTCCGAGAACCACCTCGGCGACGAGCTGCAGTTCCTGCCGAGCGGCGCGCGGACGAACTTCCTCGGCAACCCGACGCAGAAGACCTACGACGCCAACCTGTCGGGCGGCGGCGCGCTGATTCAGAACAAGCTGTGGGTCAACGGCACCATCCGCCGTTGGGTCGTCAACAAGCTCACCAACGCGAAGAACGAAGATGGCAGCCAGGCGCTCGACGACAACACCCTGAAGAACTACTCGGGCAAAGCGGTGGCGGCGTTTGACGCCAACAATCGGCTGTCAGTGTCCTATCTCTGGAACAACAAGATCCGCGGCCACCGCCGCGACACGCCGCCGGACAACGTCCCCGACATCGCGGCGCTCGTCCAGACCAACCCGGCGCAGACGACGCAGGCGAAGTACACCGGCATCCGCAACCGGCTGGTGTTCGAGTCGAACTTCAGCGTCATGGACGGTCAGACCAACTACGGCTACCAGCCCGGCACGCCGCTCGACGCGATCCGCGTCCAGGACGGCACGCTGTCGTCGGCGAACAACGCGGCGTCGCGCAACGAGGAACAGCCGAACTCGCGCCACCAGTTCGACAACATCGTCTCCTACAGCAAGAGCGCGCACGGCGAACACCTCTTCAAGGCCGGGATCCAGTGGGCGCGCCTGTACTACGAGTCGCGCTACACCGTGCAGGGCGACTACCACCTGATTTACAACAACGGCGTCCCGACCTCGGTGCGCATCTTCAACACGCCGGCGAACCCGAAGAACATCGATCGCATGCTCGGCTTCTTCTTCCAGGACGCCTGGTCGGTCGCCAGCCGCCTGACGCTGAACCTCGGTGTGCGTTACGACCGCAACAAGGGCATCCTGCCGGAGCAGTCGAACCCGGGTGGCACGTTCATCGCCGCGCGCAGCGTTCCTGAAACCACCGTCGTCGACCAGGGGCTCGCGGTGTGGCGCGCCGGCGCATCGTACGACATGACCGGAAACGGCCGCACCGCCCTCAAGGGCAGCTACAGCCGCTACGGCCTCCAGGTCGGCATCGACCGCGTCACCCGCGTCAACCCGCTGTCGAACTCGTCGCAGGACTGCGCCTGGACCGACCCGAACCGCGACGGCAAGTTCCAGTCGTCGGAGCTGGGCACGTGCCCCGGCTTCGCCAGCATCTCGACCTTCTATCCGGACGCCGACGGTCCGGGCTGGCCGTACTCCGACGAAGTGACCGCCGGCGTCGAGCACCAGGTGATGCGCGACATGCGCGTCGGCGCGATGTACTACTACCGCACCAACCGCGACCAGCTCGGCGTGCGCAACCTCGCCGTGCCGACCAGCGCCTACACGCCGTTCAATGCGACGATCCCTGGCGGCCCGAACGGCGCCACGACGCTGACCGTCTACAACCTCAACCCGGCGTTCAACGGCCTGCAGAACAACATCCTCGACAACGATCCGTACCTCGACACCAAGTACACCGGCATCGAGTTCACGGCGAACAAGCGCTTCTCGAGGAACTGGCAGATGGTCGCGGGGCTGACCATCGGCAAGAACACCGGCGGGCTCAACTCTGGTGGCACCAATCCCGGCCAGACCGATTCGGCGACGCTGGCCGGCTTCTCGGGCGGCGACCTGAACGATCCGAACAACACCCGCTTCTCGAACGGCATCATCGGCAACGACTCGGAGGTCGCCTTCCGCCTCTCGGGCAGCTATCGCCTGCCGTGGTCGATCGACCTTGCGGGCTCGCTGATTTCGAACTCGGGCTACCCGTACGTGTCGACTTACTCGCTGAGCCGCGCGGCCGCGGCGCCGACGGTGAACCTGACGCGCGCCAGCCAGACGGTGTTCCTCAGCGAACGCGGTGAAGAGCGGTATCCGTCGGTGACGATGGTCGACCTGCGGATCTCACGGCCGATCAAGTTCGGGACGCGGCAGTTCAATCCGCAGCTCGACATCTTCAACATCGGCAACGCGGCGACCGTTGTCCGTTACAACCCGTCGGTCGGGTCGACCTACCTGGCGCCGGGCGAGATTCTCGCGCCGCGCATCATCCGGGTGGGATTTAGCATCGACTTCTAAGAACGGCAGGTAAGGCAGGTGGTGGGGCAGGTGGGCCAGGTAGGTGGGCAGGTAGGTTGCCGGGGCAGGTCGGGTCCTGCTCCGGCATCTCCGTCGGCCTTCGAAGAGATCTGGCAAGCCAGCTAGTTGCAAGGGCGCGTTGGGCAAGAGCCCACCTGCCTTACCTGCCCTACCAGGCCCACCGGCCTCACGTCCCGAACGGCTTGTCGATCGCCTCGCTCGGAGTCGTGAAGAATTTCGCGCCGCTCTCCGTGATGTACAGACAGTCTTCCAGCCTGATTCCAAACTCCCCGTAAATCGCGATCATCGGCTCATCGCTGAAGCACATCCCCGGCTGCAGCGGCGTCTTGTTGCCGCGCACGAAGTTGGTCCACTCGTGGATGTCGAGGCCGATGCCGTGGCCGGTGCGGTGGGGGAGGCCCGGCACCTTGTAGTCGGGGCCGAAGCCGGCGTCGGTGATCACTTTGCGCGCGGCGGCGTCGACGGCTTCGCACGGGACGCCCGGCCTGGCGGCGTCGAAGGCGGCCTGCTGTGCGCGGCGCTCCAGGTTCCACACGTCGATCTGGCGCTTGGTCGGCTTGCCGAAGACCACCGTGCGCGTGATGTCGGAGCAATAGCCGTCCACCGTGCAGCCATCATCGATCTGGACGACGTCGCCTTCCTTCAGGCGCTGGGGCGTGACGCTGCCGTGGGGGAACGCGGTGTACTCGCCGAAGCTGACCGCCACGTCCGGATTGCGCGCGCCGATCGCGTCGTAGGCGGCGATGATGTTGTCGCGCAGGTCGCCCTGCGTCATCCCTTCCTTGAGCGTCGCCAGACCGGCCTTGTAGGCGGCGAGGGTCATGTCGTTCGCCTTTTGCATCAGCGCGATCTCGGCCGGCGACTTGATCATCCGGCACCCGGCCGTGACCGGATCGGCGCTGGCGTAGTCGAGTGCCGGCGCCTCGGTTCTGACGCCGTTCATGATGAAGAAGCGCAGCCGCTCCTCGACGCCGATGCGGCCGGTGGCGATGCCGCGGTCCTTGAAGATCTGCGCGACCGCGCGGTAGGGGCTCTCGTCTTCCTGCCAGGTGCGGATGTCGTCGCCGAACTTGATCAGCTCGCGCGCGCGCGCCTCCTCGAAGCCCGGGCAGACCCACGCGAACTCGCCCTTGGCCGGGATGACCGCGACAAACGGGCGCTCGCTCTGGCCCCAGCGGACGCCGGTGAAATAGAACAGGCTCGTGCCCCCCTCGACCATGATCGCGTCGAGGCGGTTGGCGGCCATCAGCCGCCGCGCCTTCTCGATGCGCGCGCGCCGCTCGTCGAGCGTGATCGGCAGGATGCCGTCGGTCATCGGCTTGAGCGCGCGAATCGGCGCCGGGACCGAGGATTCGGCCTGCGCCTCGGCGGCCGTGCTGGCGCCGCCGTTGCCGCACGCGGCAGCGCCCGCGGCGAGGCCGGCGGCGGCGGAGTGTTTCAGAAACCGTCGACGATTGATGGTCATGTGGTTATCCAGCGGGGCTGGACCCGCCTTTTGGGTCCGACCCCTTATCACCCCGCCGGTTGAGGAGATCTCTCGCCGCAACCAGCTAATAGGGTCGGACCCACAAAACGGGTCCAACCCCGCTATCCGTGGTCCACGTTTACCAATAGCGTTCACGTGGAGACCCGGTTCCGGCCTTGGACGCCGGTGGAACGACTGATAGCACGCGCGTCTCCGGGAGGCGCGCGCGGTCGACGGCTCGCCCCTCCTTGTAGACCGTCGCGATCTTGCGGATGTTCTTGATGTCAGCCAGCGGGTCGGCGGAGAGCAGCACCAGATCGGCGATCTTGCCCGGCTCGATCGTTCCGAAGTCGGCGAGCCGGCGCGACGCGGTCGCGCCGTTCCTGGTCCCGGCGACGATCGCCTGCGACGGCGTCATCCCCAGCTCGACCAGCCCTTCGATCGCCATGATCGTCCCGATGCCGTGGTCCTGCTCCTCGAACTTCGGCGTCCGCGTCAGCTCCGGCGCTGCCGCCCAGTAGCTGTCGGTGCCTGGCGTGACCAGCGCGCCGGCGCGAATCAGTTTCTGCGCGTTCTTGCGCCGCGACTCGAGCCCGGCGCCGGTGTCCGCATCTTCCTTGCGCCGCTCGGCGGTCGTCTTCTCGCGCGGCGGCACGCGGCCAGCCTTCTCCGCCTCCTCGCGTTTCTTCACCGCCTCGTCGCGGCTCTTGAGATGGCGCTGCCATGCCGGGCCGGTGATCGTGCTGGTCAGCATCGAGCAGACGATCCCGCGATCGCGCACCTGTGCGACGAGATCGTCGGGCAGCTCGCGCCCGTCGAGCAGTTCCGGATGCTGGATGCCCTCGATGCCCGCCTCGAGCGCGACCCGCAGCCCTTCGACACTGGTGGCATGGATCTCGACGAAGCGGCCGCGCCGCTTCGACTCCTCGACCAGCGCCTTCTGCGCCTCGGAAGAAAAGCCGATGAAGGTCGGCTCGGCGAAGTGGCTGGTGGCGCCGTACTTGATGAAGTCGGGTCCCTTGTCGATGTACGTGTTCAGCGCGCGGCGCAGCTCGTCAGGCGTCATCGCCATCAGCTCCTCGCCGGCGTCCTGCGCGATGTAGTCGTTCATCTGCTCCTGGAAGAGCGTGAGCGGCGCGGTGACGCGGCTGAAGGAGAACGAATACGGGCCGCTCCAGCCGAGGATGTTGCCGGCGGCGAGGATCCGGGCGCCGATCTTCTCGCCGCGGTTGATCGCGTCGCGCACCTCGGTGAGCGGAATCAACGCGCCGTAGCTGTCGCGCACGGTGGTGACACCGTAGCTCAGATCGATCTGCGCCGCCTCGAGGACGATGTCGCGCTGCCGCGGCTGATAGCGGACCAGCGACTCGTAGCGATCGTTCTGCCCGCCGTAGAGCGACAAGTGGACGTTGGTGTCGATGAAGCCGGGGACGATCCACCGGCCGCGTGCATCGACCTCGGTCGCGCCGGCCGGGATCGGGACGCTGCGCCGCGGGCCGGCCGAGACGATCCGCGAACCCGACAGGACGACCACGGCGTCCGCGATCGCCGCACCGCCGTTGCCATCGACGAGCGTCGCGCCGACGATCGCTGTTGCCGGCGCCGTCTGCGCAGACAACCGCAGACATATCACCGCCGCGACCGCGAACATCGACCAGAACTTCGGTGCCGTCATGCGTCAGTCCCTCACGACGCGCGTAGGGCACGGCTTCAGCCGTGCCTCAGGCACCGCTCGAGCGGCGCCCTACGTACGAAGGGTAGAGTCTAAAGTAAGATGGTCAATCCTTGGAGGCCGTATGAAGAAGGCAATGCTGATGACTGCACTCGGCGCCTTGATGGTGCCGGCGCTGGCCTTGGCACAGGCGCAGAAGACCGTCAACGTCAACGAGATCGTCGAGCTCGAGCTCCTGACGACGAGCGAGGCGTACGACAAGATTCACAATCAGGGGAAGACCTCCGTCCTCCTCATCACCGGCGGCACCGAGGCGCGCGGGCCGCACAACGTGCTCGGCGGCCACACGATCATGTCGCGGCATCGCGGCGTCGAGATCGCCCGGCGGCTCGGCAACGCGCTGCTGGCGCCGGTCGTGCCGGTCGCGGTCGCGGCGACCGGTGTCACCCCGGGGACCAAAACACCGGGCGGCTACCAGATTCCCGCCGAGGCCTTCAAGGCGCTGCAGCTTGGATTGATCGACAGCCTGTCCTATAGCGGCTTCAAGGACATCTTCGTGATGGGCGATCACGGCGGCGGGCAGAAGGAAATGAAGGAAGCGGTCGAGGAGATGGACGCCAAGCTGTCGCCGAGCGGCATCCGCGTCTACTACATCAACGACTTCTACCAGAAGACGCACGACGACATCGACATGTACATGTACGATCACAAGCTGCCGATCGGCGGACACGGCGCGATGATGGAAACCTCCGAGATGCTCTACGAGCAGCCGGTGGCGGACATGTACGTGCGGTCGATCTACAAGACGGTGCCGTTCGACCCGACCGGTCAGACGCCGGAGCAGTGGAAGGCGGCTCGCGACGCGCGCATGGCGCGGCAGGCGGCCGCGGCCTCGGGCGCGCCGGCGGCGACGACCGCGGGCGCTGGCGGCGGCGGTGGACGCGGTAGCGGCCGCCCGGCGCCGGATCCGAACGCGCCGCCTCGGCCCAACTACGCGTTGAGCGGCGACCCGCACGCCGCGACGAAGGAAATCGGCAAGGACGTGTTCGAGATCGGCGTCAAGAACACCGTGGCCGAGATCAAGAAGCAGATCGGCGAGCGCCGCGGCTCGCAGTAGGGCGCCGCTTCAGCGGCGCCGTCAGTCACCTTCGCGACCGACGAAAAATGCCGTGGTCGGCGGGCGGGTGGTGGGATTCCGACAACCTTGCGCCGCGCGCGCAAGTCTAACCAGCCCGATGCGACTGCCTCGAGGCATGCCGCTGGCGTAATGCTGCTGATGACGCTGCTGGCCGCAGCCATCGGTCTCCAGGCGGTTTCAAGCGATCCGCCGCGGCCAACGGTGCGCGCCGGCGTGCTGCCGGAGGACGTGCGCCTCGACGGCAGGATGGAAGAGCCCGCATGGGCGTCGGCCGAGTCCATCGACGATTTGACGATGGTCGAACCGGTGCAGGGCGCGGCGCCAACCGCTCGCACCGAGGTGCGGGTGCTCGCGGGCGCCAAAGCGATCGTGATCGGCATCGTCTGCCACGATCCGCAGCCGGATCGAATCGTCAGCTACACCAACGCGCGCGACGCCGACCTCGAGAACGAGGATCACGTCGGCATCGTTCTCGATACGTCTCAGGACGGCCGCTCCGGCTACGTCTTCGTCGTCAACCCGCGCGGCGCGCGCTATGACGCGCTGATCGAGGACGGCACCGGCGAGAACAGCGAGTGGGACGGCATCTGGGAGGCGGCCGCGACGATCACCGCGACCGGCTGGTCGGTCGAGATGCGTATCCCGATCACCACGCTCAAGTTCAAGCGCGGGCTCGGCACCTGGAATTTCAACGTCCAGCGCCGGCTCCAGCGGCTGCAGGAAACGACGCGGTGGGCGAGCCCGATTCTCGACTATTCGCTCACCCAGATGAGCCGCGCCGGCGTGCTGACGCATCTGCCGGCGTTCGATCTCGGTATCGGCGCCGAGCTCCGACCGGCGATCCGCGGCGGTGCGGAGACGCCGGAGCCCGGCGCGCCGTTGGAAGGCGATCGCCAGGTGAGCCTCGACGCCACGCAGCGTCTCGGCGCCAACGTGCTCGGCTCGCTCACCATCAACACTGACTTCGCCGAGACCGAGGTCGACACGCGCCGCACCAACCTCACGCGCTTCCCGCTGTTCTTCCCGGAGAAGCGCACCTTCTTCCTCCAGGGCGCCGACATCTTCAACTTCGGCCTCGGTCTCGACGAAGACGTGATCCCCTTCTTCAGCCGCCGCATCGGCCTGGTGGGGGACACCGCGGTGCCGATTGCGATCGGCGGCAAGGTCAACGGACGCGTAGGCCGTACGCAGGTCGGCGCTCTCGCCGTGCGGACCCGCGCCGTCGACGATCTGGCGCCTGACGCCGGTCTCGGCGTCGTCAGGATCAAGCAGAACGTGTTCGCCGAGTCGTCGGTGGGAGCGATTGCGACCTTCGGCGATCCGCTCGGACAGAGCGGCAGCTGGCTCGCCGGCGCGGACATGAACCTGCAGACGTCGAGCTTCCGCGGCGACAAGAACTTCGCCGTCGGCGTCTGGGGCCTCGCGGCCGGCCGCGCCGACCTCGCCGGTGACGGGACGGCCGCCGGCTTCACCGTCGACTATCCGAACGATCTCTGGGAGGTCGATCTGACGATGATGCGGATCGGCGATGCCTTTCAGCCGTCGCTTGGATTTGTGCCGAGGATAGGCATCTACCGATACAACTTCGACGCCGAGTACAAGCCGCGAGTCGCATGGCGCGGCGTGCGGCAGATGTTCTTCGAGCAGAGCTATTCGCTGGTCACCAACCTTCAGGGCGTCTGGGAGAGCTACGACGTCTTCACTGCGCCGTTCAACTGGCAGTTCGAAAGCGGCGATCGCGTCGAGTTCAACGTCGTGCCGACGGGTGAACAGCTGCCCGTACCGTTCGTCATCGACGACGTCGTACTGGCGCCCGGCGCATACCACTGGACGCGCTATCGCGCCGAAGTGGAAGCGGCGTCGAAGCGCAGGTTCAGCGGCCAGGTGTCGTGGTGGTTTGGCGGGTTCTACGACGGCACGCTCGACGAGGTGGAAGTCAGCGGCACCTGGAATCCATCACCGCTGGTCACGTTCACGTTCTCGGGAGAGCGGAACGTCGGGCGGCTTCCCGCCGGCGATTTCGCGCAGACGCTCATCGGCGTGCGCACCAGGTTCAACTTCTCGTCGGACCTGCAGTTGAACAGCTTCGTGCAGTACGACGATGAGTCGCAGTCGGTCGGATCGAACACGCGCTTGCGGTGGACGTTCAACCCCGCGGGCGACCTGTTCGTGATCTACAACCACAACATCCGCGACCTGACCGACCGCTGGAGCTTCGACTCGAATCAGCTGCTGATCAAGCTGCAATACGCCTTTCGCTACTAGAAGTTGCTGGGGGCTGGGGGCTGGTTGCTAGCTGCCCGAGTTGCTGCGGTGTTGCCGGTCTAGGCACCTAGCGGCTGAAGCGACCTAGCACCTAGCACTCTAGCACCTAGCACCTAGCAACTAGCATCTAGCAACCGACAGCGAGCGCTATCGCACAGGCGCGAGAGTGTGAGGGATGTACTCAATCCGGTTCTTGTGCTTCACCGGATCCCACTTCGGCCACATCTCCTGGCCGGAGCTGTAGAAGCCGGCGCTCGTCAACGTAATCGTCGCGACCGCGTTGCCGACGTTCTCCCAATACCAGCCGTGGATTCCTGGCGCCGAGGCGACGAACGAGCCCGACGCGAAATCGGCCTGCCCCTTCTCGTAGCTGATCACCTTCGCGCCGATGCCATCCGGGTCGCCGTGGAACTCGTACTTCATCGGCGCCGTGGCGCTCCAGTTGTAGACCATGCCGCCGCCCTGCTCGATGCGGTACTTGTATTCGAACGCCTGCCCCGGCCCGAGCATGAAGGTCGTCGACTCGGTCTTGTAGACGCGCGGCAGCGGCGTCACCTCGCCTTCGGTTTTCGCCAGGGGAGAGGGTTCCGCTTCGGCGTCGGCTTCGAAGAGCGCGGTCAGGCCGAGCGCCTTCCCGGTGCCGAGCGGATCGATGCCGTACTCCGCCGGCAGGACCGCCGCAACGAGCACGAGCGCGGCAACCGCGAGCGCGATCGCGGTGGCGACGGCGAGCCGCTTGCGCGTCGGCACGTCACGCATCGCCGGTTGCGGCGTGGTGGAAGCGGGCATCATGGCGAGGTGAGGAAATAGCCGGACAGCTGCGTGCCGACGAGCACGAACCCCGCGGTCATCAGCACCGTGTTGGTCGCAAACGCGTGCTTGATGAAGCCGGGACGCGTGCGCCAGAAGCTGAGCGCGATGAGGACGGCGGTGAGCGCCAGCATCTGACCGATCTCCACGCCGACGTTGAAGCTGACGATGTTGGTGACCAGGCCGGCGCGGGGGAGCGAGAAGTCCTGGAGCTTGGTGGCGAGGCCGAAGCCGTGAAACAGGCCGAAGAGCAGCACCGCCGCGCGCGTGTCCGGCTCGATGCCGAGGAAGCGGCGGAAACCGTCCATGTTGTCGAACGCCTTGTAGACCACCGAGAGGCCGATGATCGCGTCGATGATGTAGGGGTTGGCGCGGATGCCGCCGAGCACGCCCGCGAGCAGCGTGACGCTGTGGCCGATGGTGAAAAGGCTGACGTACAGCAGGACGTCGCGGGGGCGATAGAGGAAAAAGATGACACCGACGAGGAAGAGCAGGTGATCGTAGCCGGTGACCATGTGCTTGGCGCCGAGGTACATCAGCGGCGCCACGGCCGCGCCCTGCAGCGCTTCGAGGAAACGTGCGTCGCCGCGGGCAACGCCGTGCGCACCGAGTGTCACAGGCGCCAGCACGACCGCAGCCAGCACAGCCGTCCCCGTCAACAGGCGAATCCGGCGACGCCATCGAGCCGGATTGTAGTCGAGCGGCCGGCCGGCTCGCCGCGCCGGCGAAAAACGGGGCGGAATCGTGGACCGGAACCAGCTCTACCGAGACCGACAGCGGAGGTTGGTGAGGTTCTTGCTCCAAGAGTCGGCGTGCGAAAGCAGCCCTTATCCGCCTGTCTCACAGCCGTCGCCGCCCTGTTCGTCTGGCAATCCGCCGAGCCAGGTGCGGCTGACAAATCGTCGTTTTCGAAGATGTCGCAGAAAGACCGCCTGGCGGCGATCCGCCGGGCGCAGGTCTGGAAGGCATCTGACGTGGCGTCGAAGGATCTGAAGAAGGGACCGGGCGGCGCCGACGCGTTCGCGCCGAATGCCCTCGTCACCTGTGCCTACCGCGATCGCGACATGAGCGGACGGACGCCGAAGTTCACCTGCGAGCTCGAACGTGGGGACGAGATCAAGGTGAAGTACGGCGCCGACAACGGCGAGGTCTATGCGGAAGTGGCGGCGACGCGCCTCCTCTGGGCGCTTGGCTTCGGCGCCGATCGCGTCTACCCGGTTCGCGTCGCGTGCAAGGGCTGCTCGACCGACCCGCACAGCCAGAAGGATCCGACCACCGACAAGGTGATGTTCGACCCGGCGGCGGTCGAGCGCAAGATGAAGGGCGCGACGATGGAGGTGTCGGCCGACTCCGGCTGGGCGTGGCCCGAACTCGACGAAGTGCGCACGGCCGATGGCGGCGCGCCGCAGGTGCAGCGCGAGGCGCTGAAACTGCTTGCCGCGTTTCTCCAGCACGGCGACAACAAGCCGGCGCAGCAACGTCTCGTGTGCGTGAGCGACACCGACGAAGAGGGGGGCGGCGAGTGCCGCGAGCCGTGGATGATCGTCCAGGATCTCGGCGTCACCTTCGGGCGGGCCAACCTTCTCAACCGCGGCGAGACCGGCAGCGTGAACTTCGAGGCGTGGTCTGAAACGCCGGTGTGGACCGAGGCGCCGTCGTGCATCGCCAACCTGGCGCCGTCGCAAAGCGGCACCCTCGATAACCCGCACGTCAGCAACGCCGGCCGCAAGTTCCTCGGCGACCTGCTGATGAAGTTGTCGGATCGACAGCTGCGCGACCTGTTCGAGACCGCGCGCTTTGCCGAGCGAAAGACGGACAACGTGCGCGCCGCGACCGTCGACGAATGGGTCGGGGCGTTCAAGAAGAAGCGCGACGAGATCGTGACGCGCACCTGCCCGGCGTAAAGCCTGGGGGCCGGGAGTCCGGCTCCTAGAAGAACTTCCTGGAGATGTTGAATCCCAGGTACCAGTCGTTCTCCTGCCCGCCGCCCCGAGCGATGTTCGCCATCGTCGTCCCGAATGCGTTCGAGAAGTTGATCTGGAACATGTGGCCGCCGGCCCGCTTCTCGATCGCGAACGAGCCGTGGGTCACGCTGGGCTGCCCCGGGACGATGTCCTTGTTGCCGGTTCGAGGCGCGACCTCGCCGACGACATAAACCGTCGGCCGGATCCGGACGCGCGCGCCGATCCCGTACATCATCGTGCTGTTGTGATCGACCAGCTCGGTCGGCAAGGTGCTGGTGTTGTTCACCCAGATTGGCTCGAAATACAACGCCGCGACCGACCCGATTGTCCGCGAGATGATCGCGCCAATGGCTGGCGAGTAGCTGTCCTTGAAGTTGTTCGTGCCTTCGATGGTGACGACGGCGGAGACGTCCAGGGGGCTGCCAGCGGTCTGACGCAGCACGCTGTACTGCCCCAGGAACTGGATGGTCTTGTTGTTGTTGCGCAGGATCCCGACCTGGCCGTTCTTGAGCAGGCCGAACCGATACTCGAGACCGATCGAGGCACCGGAGTCGAGGCCGAAGAAATCCTCGAAGACGTCGTCGAAATCGTCGTTCAGCGGCCGCGTGAACCGGTGGGTGACGCGGAACGAGCTCTTGAAGGTGGGCAGGCGAAGCGCGGTCGGCAGCCCGATCAGGGTGAAATCGGGTTCAGCAAGTTTCAGCGCCGCCGGGTCGTCGGCCTGGGCGCGGGCAATCGCAGGCGTGAGCAGCAGGATGCTCAGGCCGAAGACAGTCGTCCAGCCTGTTATCACTCGAATCACATCGTCTCCAATCGAGAAGGCGTCTATCGGGACGCGCCGTTGGCAATCCACCGCCGGAGGATCGACATCTGCCCGTCGGTCAGGAAGGGGCCGCCGTTGAACGGCATCCGCTGGCCGACTATCCCGGGTGTTCCTTCGAGCTTCTGGACAAGGTAGCTGTTGTTCGCATCGCCCGGAACCACCCGGATCGAGCCGGTTCTGCCGGCGCCTCGAACTTGCGCGTTCACGATCTGGTCGTAGGCCACGTCGTGCGTCAGGTTCAACTGCCCGGCGGGGTTGCGTCCGGCCGCCGTGTGGCAGTTGATGCACGCCGGACGCCCCGCGCTGTCGCCCTTCTCGAAAATCTCGGACTGGATGGAGGCGAAGCTCGGCTCAAGGCTCGGCGTCGGTCCGGCGACCGTTGACAGCTTCTCGTCACACGAGGACCAGACGGCAGCGCCCACGGTTAGCAGGATCGCTGTTAACACCTTCAATCGATTCGACATCTTCCTCCTCTTCGATGGTTGATCTGGGCAAAAGTGCGCCCGGACGCGCAAAAGCGTAGCACAGCGATACATCGAATCCGCCCGCCGTTGCATCAAATTGTTTTTACTTGTCTCTGCCGTGTCAGTGCCCCGCCGACGTACGCCGCTTCCGCGGTCGGCGCGGTGGGGCGCTTTTCGCTCGAGACTTCGCGCGTCGTGCGCGCGCGATCAGACGCCTGGCTTCCTCGAGAAGTACCCGCGGCAGTGTTGGCTGCAGCAGCAGCGTCGAGCAGCCCGACAACCGGGCACGCTGCAGGTCGAGCGTGGTGGTGGCGGTCGTGAGGATCACGACCGGGATATGAGTGGTCCGCGGATCGGCGTGGAGCTGCTCGCAGAACTGCAGGCCGTCACGCGGCCTCAGGCGATCGCTGGTGGCGACGATGTCCGGCTGTTGGGTGACGGCGAGGTCGAAGGCGACGAGGCCGTTGGGGGCGAGGACGACGCCCCAGCCGGACCAGAGGAAGAATTCCTGGTACATCTCGCGCGCGTCGCGGGAGAGGCCGGCGACGAGGATCAGCGGGCGAGCGTGCACAGTGTTCGATTCGCCACAGCATACGTCGTGCCGCGCGGATCAGCGCGGCGGGAGCTGGCCGTCCAATTCCATGTAGACGCGCTTGAGCGCGCCGGGTGCGTTGTTTTCCTTGCGCGTCCACTCCTCGTAGGGGCCGAAGTCGGCCGCCAGCAGCGCCCGCTCGAGCGGAATCTTCAATTCGCGCAGCCGCCGCCCCTCGGCGATGATCCGTTCGAGCGCAAAGCGGAAGTCGCGCATCTCCTCGCGCAGGATCTCCGGATCGTCGACGAAGCCGTGCGCCGGCACGTAGACGCGGGCATCGAGCTTCTCGGCCTTCTTCAGCGTCTCCACCCATTCGCTCGGGTAGCCATTGGCCATCGACGGGAAGATGTGGTTGTAGAAGACCTCGCTCATGAACACGATCCGCTCGCGCGGGAGGTAGACCTCGAGATCGCCGCCGGTGTGGGCGCGGCCGAGGAAGCGCACTTCGACGACGGTGCCGCCAAGCATCAGGACTTTTCGATCGCTCACCGGCTCGGTCGGCTGCTTGATGCGCGGCGCCGAAAACGGGTGCGCGAAATAGGTGATGCCGGGCGGGAATGCGCTGATGCCGCCGGTGTGATCGCCGTGCTCCGAGCCGATGACGACGTACTTGATGGGGTGCGGCGTCAGCCGCGCGATATCGGCGACCAGGCGTTTGGTGTTCTCGACCGTGCCCTGGCCTCCGCCGATGAGCACGCCCTCACGAGTGATGACGATGAGGTTGTTGACGGTCACCGTGCGCTTGGTGGGATCGATCTGCTCGTACGAATAGACGTTGTCGGCGAGCTTGCGTGTGCGCGGGAAGTCGCTCGCCTTGAGGCCGCGGATGGTGATGTCGGCCGTCCGGATCGGCCGCTGTTCGTGCGGCAGGGCGCAGATGGCGAACGCGACCGGGCCGGCGAGCGCCGCGGCCAGCAGCTGGCTCATCATCGCCCTTGACCCATGCCGGTGTAGGTGAACTTCTGCACGCGCTTCCCCTCGTAGGTTTCCGTGATGTACAGGTTCCCCTTCGAGTCGATCGCCAGATTGTGCGCGCCGTAGAACTGTCCCGCCCAGTGACCCGCGCCGCCGAAGGTGTGCACCACTTCGAGCGTTTTCCGCAGGACGACGTAGACCTGCTGATTCGTCCCGTCGGGGACGATCAGGAACGTCTGCGCCGGGTCGGTTGAGAAGCCGATGTCCCACACCGAGCCGCTGCCGAAGGTCTCCTTGGCGATGAACGCCTCCTGCACGAAGGTCCCGTCCTTGCGAAACACCTGGATCCGATCGTTGGTGCGATCGCAGACGTAGACGAGGCCGTCGTTCGAGATCCGCACGGCGTGGACGATCCGGAACTGCGGCGGCGGCGGCCCGTTCGGATCGTACTGGCTCGGGCGGTTCTCGTGCTGCACCGTGCCGCTGAAGGGGCCCGGCAGCCGCTCGCCGGCGGTCGAAAAATACGAGTCGTCCGGCTTCTTGCCGTACGCGCCCCAATGGCGCTTGTAGGCGCCGGTCGTGGCGTCGAACACGATCACCCGGTGGTTGACGTAGCCGTCGGCGACATAGAGCTCGTTGGCCGCGGCGTCGACGACCATATTCGCCGTGCCGCCGAGGTTCTGGGTATCGTTGCTGCCGCCGTTCTTTCCCTGGTGCCCGATCTGCAGCAGGAACTTCCCCTGGCGCGTGAACTTCAGGATCTGCGCGTCCTTGTCGCCGCCGCCGCCGAGCCAGACGTTGTCCTGGTGGTCGATGTAGATGCCATGTTCGAGCTGCGGCCACTCGTAGCCCGCGCCCGGGCCGCCCCACGACGAGACCAGGTTGCCGGCCTGATCGAACTCCAGCACCGGCGGCGCCGCCTTCCAGAACGATCGTGTCTCGTTCGGCTGCAGCGTCGACGGACGGTGCGTGATCCAGACGTGATCGTTGGCGTCGACGGCGACGCCGACCACGGCGCCGACCAGCCAATGGTTCGGCAACTGCTTGGGCCAGGCCGGATCGACCTGATAGCGGGGCACCTGCATGGACGTTTGCGCGATCAGCGTGACGATAGCCACCGCCAGCAGTCGCATCATGTTTAACCTCGGTTCACGAGAATCGGGCCGGTCAATCGACTCAACGGCGTGCGCTGGCGGCCGTTGCCGTCGAAGTTCGCCGGATCCAGCCACTGCTGGAAGGCGCGATCGATCGCCGGCCACTCCTGGTCGATCATCGCGTACCAGGCGGTGTCGCGGTTGCGTCCCTTGTCGACCCGCGCCTGGCGGAAGATGCCCTCGTAGGAAAACCCCAGCCGCTGCGCGGCGGCGCGCGACGGCGCGTTCAGCGAGTGGCACTTCCACTCGTAGCGGCGGTAGCCGAGCTCGAAGGCGCGGCGCATCATCAGGTACATCGCCTCGGTCGCGGCGACCGTTCGCTGCAGCAGGGGAGAATAATTGATGTGGCCGACCTCGATCGAGCCCTGCGGCGGATCGATGCGCAGGTAGCTCGCGACGCCGACCGGCACGCCGCGCAGCGCGGGGTCGCGAGCGGGGTCGGACCTGGAGTCCAGGTCCGACCCCGCTGACTGCCAGGTCCGACCCCTGTAACCCCATTGCCACGATGGTGAAGAACTGCGGGTCGGGCTTCCCCTCGACGCTCCGCACCCAGCTCGAGATAGTCGTCGAGCCGCTCGAACGGCCCGTACGGCAGGTAGGTCCAGTTGCGCCCCTCGCGATCGAGCAGGTTCGCGCGGTGCAGGCTCTCGCCGTGGCGCGCGGCGTCGAGCGGTTCGAGGCGGCAGGTGCGCCCCACGATCGGCTCGTTCGGCGGGCGCTGCGGCAGTTTCCAGTTGTCGACCTTGAACCCCAGCGGCTGGCCGAGCGCGTTGACGTCGGGCGCCATCGCTACTTCCGATCCGGCTTGTCGCCGGCCTCGGCCGCGGCCTCGGTGAGCAGCGGCATCGACGAGCCGAGCGACGGTGCCAGCAGCCCGGTCTTCACGTAGGCGATCAGCTTGTCGCGCGTGTCGGAGATGTCGAGGTTGCGCATCGTCAGCTGGCCGATGCGATCCTGCGGCGAGAAGACGCTCTCGCCCTTCTCCATCGTCAGGCGCTCCGGCTTGTAGGTGAGGTTCGGGCTCTCGGTGTTGAGGATCGAATAGTCGTTGCCGCGCCGCAGCTCGACGGTGACCTCGCCGGTGATGACCCGCGCCACCCACCGCTGCGCCGTCTCGCGCAGCATCAGCCCCTGCGGATCGAACCAGCGTCCCTGATAGAGCAGCCGGCCGAGCCGCCGGCCGTTCTCGCGGTACTGCTCGACCGTGTCTTCGTTGTGGATGCCGGTGACCAGCCGCTCGAAGCCGATGAAGAGCAGCGCCATCCCCGGCGCTTCGTAGATGCCGCGGCTCTTCGCCTCGATGATCCGGTTCTCGATCTGATCCGACATCCCGAGCCCGTGACGTCCGCCGATCGCGTTCGCCTCGACCAGCAGCTCCACCGGATCGTCGTACGCCTTGCCGTTCAGCGCGACCGGCCGTCCTTCGTCGAAGCGAACCGACACCGTCTCGGCGCGCACGGGCACGTCGTCTCGCCACGAGGCGACGCCCATGATCGGCTCGACGATGCGGATGCCTTTGTTCAGGAACTCGAGATCCTTGGCCTCGTGCGTGGCGCCGAGGATGTTGGAATCGGTCGAGTAGGCCTTCTCCGTGCTCATGCGGTAGGCGAACCCGGCGCGGTTCATGTACTCCGACATCTCTTTTCTGCCGCCGAGCTCGTCGATGAACTGCTGATCGAGCCACGGTTTGTAGATGCGGAGGTTCGGGTTCACGAGCAGGCCGTAGCGGTAGAAGCGCTCGATGTCGTTGCCCTTGAAGGTGCTGCCGTCGCCCCAGATGTGGACGTCGTCTTCCTTCATCGCCGCGACGAGCATCGTGCCGGTGACGGCGCGGCCAAGCGGCGTGGTGTTGAAGTAGGGAACGCCGGCGGTGGAGATGTGGAAGGCGCCGCTCTGCAGCGCCGCGATCCCTTCGGCCACCATCTGCGCGCGGCAGTCGATCAGCCGGGCGCGTTCGGCGCCGTACTGCAGGGCGCGCCGCGGGATGTCGTCGTAGTCGGGCTCGTCGGGCTGGCCAAGATTCGCCGTGTAGGCGTACGGGATGGCGCCCTTGTGCCGCATCCAGTGAAGCGCCGCGCTCGTGTCGAGGCCGCCGGAAAATGCGATGCCGACCTTCTGGCCGGTGGGAAGACTCTGAAGAATGTGACCCATGCAGTTAGTGCGATCGCGAATTGGCGAATTGGTGAATTAGTGAATTGGTGACTTAAGATTATGCAATTGAATCACCAACTCTCAAATTCTCCAGATTCACCAACTGCGCGATTACTTGACCTCCACGATTTCGAGCGCTTCGTGGCTCGGGCCTTCGATCATCACGGCGCGCGTGTCGCCGAGCTTGTACGGCTGCTCCAGGAACTTCACGTTTTCGGCGCGCAGCTTCGTGACCCACGCGTCGAGGTCGGCGACGCTGAGCGCGACATGGTCGGCGAGATGCCCGCGCGTCGACACCAGCGGCCGATCGCCCTGCCGCATGTAGCCGCCCATCGATACGTCGCCAAAGACGATCGCGACCGACGGCGTGCGGTACATGCCGTCGTAATCGAGCGCCGGCCACGTCTTGTCGGCGCCGCGCGGCACCTTGCAGTTCGCCTCGGTCCGCGCTTCAGCCGGCGGCGCGCCGCGGCGCCCCTGCGGCACCGGCGCGTTCAGGTGCTTCTGATACCAGAGCTGGGCGCAGAACGGATCCTCATGGTACATGTGGACGTGGTTGAAGCGCTCGGCCGGCATGTCGCCCTGTACTTCGATCAACGCATCGTCGGGGCCGCGGATGTAGGCGAAGCCGCCGCCGCCGGCCGGCTTGACGTTGGTGCGCTTCGCTTCCTCGATGCCCGCCCTGGTCAGGCCGAGCACGCCGCCGCTGCCGGGCCACGTGTCGCTGTTGATCGACACGGTGCCGCCTTCCTCGGTCGTGTAGAGCGGCAGCAGCGTCACGCCGTCGGCGCGAAGCCGCGCCATCGTCGCGCGCTCGTTCTGCACGTGCCAGCCGAAGTGCCACACCGCGGTCTGCGGCTGCGTCGCCGGCGGCTGCTCGACTTTGGTGAACAGCACCATCACGTTGTTCGGCGACTTCAGCGCCGGCATCCCGCCCCAGGTCGCCTTCGACGTGGTCGGAAACTCCTTCGCGTAGAACGCGATCGCCGCGTCGGGGTTCATCGAGTTCAGGTGCAGGTGGTGGAACCCGGGCGCCGGCAGGGCGGCGCCCGGCTGGGCGTGAAGCGGCGCGAACACCGCGGCGAGCGCTGCGGCGAGGAACGCGGTCTTCGTGCGCATGGCTATTTCTTGAGCTCGTCGAACACGGCCTGGATTGCCGCCTTGACCCGCTCGTTCTTGTAGCCCGGGTACTTGTCGACCTTGAACGACGCCGTCGCCTCGTCGACGCTCTTGCCGGCCTTCATCTCGTTGGTCGCGTGCGAGAGCAGGTCGGCGGTGAAGCGCTGCCACTCCTGCAGATCCTTCGGCGTCATCATCGGGCTGTGGCCGGGGATGATGGTGTCGATGTTCTTGATCCCGGCGATGGCCAGCTGCAGCGTCCGCGGCAGGCTGACGCAGCTGCCACCGTTGTTGCGATCGCAGAACGGCCCGTCCTTCCACGCGAACATGTCGCCGGTGTGCAGGATTCTGTGCTCCGGGAAGACGACGAAGGTGTCGCCGTTGGTGTGGCCGGGACCGAAGTGATAGAGGTCGATGCGGTCCTTGCCGCTGCCGACGGTCAGCTTGTCCGTGTAGGTTTTCTTCGGCAGGAACTTCGCGCCGTCACCCTTGAAGGCGTCCATCTTCTCCATGTTCGTCTTGGTGTTCGCCTGGGCGATCACCTCGACGTTGGCGCCGAAGAAGCCGTTGTTGCCGGTGTGATCGCCGTGCGTGTGGGTGTTGATGATCGTCGTGATCGGCTTGTCGGTGACGCTCTTCACCTTGTCGACGACCGCCTGGCCCCACCCGTTCAACTTCGTGTCGACCAGGGTGACGCCCGCATCGGTGACGAAGACGGCGACGTTGCCGCCGCTGAAGGTGGCCGGGTTGCCGGGCGTCGAGGTCGTCAGGACGTAGAGGTTGTCCTTAAGTTTCTGGATGTCGATGACGCGCGGGCCCGGCGGGGGCCGCGGGCGGCTGCTGCGCGGCCGAAAGCGACAGGGCGCCGACACCGACCAGCACGCCGAGCAGGACGAGTCTTCTCATGAACAAGCCCTCCAAAAGGGCAACTCTACATGATATTTTGCTGCCGGCGTAAGGCAGCCGCTCAAAGGAGATCCGACATGTCCGAGATGAACCGTCGTGAGTTCGGCCGCTCCGGGCTCGCGGGGCTCGCGATCCTTGGCGGCGCGGCGAAGCTGGTCGCGGCACCCGGCGGCGCGGCCGTGGAGCAGGGCGGCGCCGCCGCCTACCGCTACATTCATCTCGACGTCTTCACCGATCGCCGCCTGCAGGGCAACCAGCTCTTCGTCTTCGTGCAGCCGGCCGGCCTCGACACCGAGACGATGCAGACGCTGACGCGCGAGTCGAACCTCTCCGAGTGCACGTTCGTCTTCCCGCCTGAGGTTGCGGGCACCGACCATCGTGTCCGGATCTTCGGGCGCACTGCCGAGATGCCGTTTGCCGGCCACCCGACGATCGGCACCGCGTTCGCCCTCGCGCACACCGGCGTCCTGAAGCCGGGCACGCGCGAAGACGGTCTTCGGCCTCGGCGTCGGCCCGACCAACATCGATCTCGAGTGGAAGGACGGCAAGCTCGCCTTCGCCTGGATGACGCAGCTGAAGCCGACCTTCGGCAAGACGATCGAGGACGGCCGCGCGCTGGCCGCCGCGATCGGCGTCGAGGCGCTCGACCCGCGCGCGCCCGCGCAGGAAGTGAACTGCGGGTCGAACTTCATGATCGTCCCGCTGCCATCGCGTCAGGCGGTGGACGCCGCGGTTGCGGATCGCGCGAAGCTCGACGCGGTCTTCGCCGCCGCCGGCATCCAGCGGCGCGGTATGTACATCTTCAGCACCGAGCGCGGCGCGGACGACGTGACGGCGTACAGCCGTCTGCTCGGCACCGGCGCGATTGAAGATCCCGCCACTGGATCCGCGGCCGGTCCCGCCGGCGCGTTCGCCGCCAAATACGGCTTCGTCCCGCCCGACAAGGCCGGGTCGATCGTCTTCCTGCAGGGCGTCCTGGTCCGGCGCCCGAGCCGCCTGCACGTGCGCGCGACGATGAGCGGCGCCGAAGTGACCGGCATCAAAGTCGGGGGCGCCGCTGTTGTCGTCGGCGACGGCACGATGACGCCGTAGCAACTGGTGCATTGCAAAGTTGGTGAGTTGGTGAATGACTTCATTCACCAATTCCCCAATTCACCAATTCCCGAACTGCGTGGCGCGCGCAGCGCGCCTTTCTGGTAATATGATGACCATCATTTATGAGGCACAGCGTCTTTGCAGCGGTGTGGTCGGTCGTGTGTCTGGCGGCCGCACCGGCCGCCGCGCAGCCGCTGCTGACGCACGAGGGCGATGCCTACACGCTTCGCGCCACCCGCATCAGCGCGCCGCTGCGCATCGACGGCCAGCTCGATGAGGCGGTCTACGAGCAGATTCCCGCGATCAGCGAGTACATCCAGCAGGATCCGGACGAGGGCGCGCCGATCTCGGAACGCACCGAGTCGTGGGTGCTGTTCGACGACGCGAACATCTACTTCGCGTGCCGGTGCTGGGATACGCATCCCGAGCGGATCGTCGCCAACGACATGCGCCGCGACAGCTCGAACCTCCGGCAGAACGACAACTTCGGCGTCGTGCTCGACACCTTTCACGACCGGCGCAACGGCTTCCTCTTCTATGTGACGCCGGTCGGCGGCATGTTCGACGGCGCGACCAGCGACGAGCGCATCAACAACGCCGACTGGAACACCGTCTGGCAGGCCAAGACCAGCCGCTTCGACGGCGGCTGGATTGCCGAGATCGCGATCCCGTTCAAGTCGCTGCGCTACGGCCCCGGGCGCGAGCAGGTGTGGGGCATCAACATCCGCCGGACGATCCGCGCCAAGAACGAATACGCCTACATCACGCCGCTGAAGCGCTCGTGGGGGATCATCGCGCTGTTCCGGACATCGGCGGCGGCGACGATGGTCGGGCTCGAGGTGCCGCCGCCGGCGATCAACCTCGAGATCAAGCCGTCGGCGATCTCGCGGCTGACGACCGACCTGGTCGCCACCGCCGGCGCAGCACAACGACTTCGATCCCGACGTCGGCCTCGACGTCAAATACGGCGTCACCAAGGGCCTGACCGCCGACTTCACCTACAACACCGACTTCGCGCAGGTCGAAGCCGACGAAGTGCAGGTGAACCTGACGCGGTTCAACCTGCTCTTTCCCGAGAAGCGCGACTTCTTCCTCGAAGGGCAGGGGCTGTTCACCTTCGGCGGCGTCGGCGGCGGCAGCCCGCCGCTGCCAGGGTACCAACAGCGCCGGCAACGGGGCGAGCGACGCGCCGACGATCTTCTACAGCCGCCGGATCGGCCTCGAGAACGGGCGGGCGGTGCCGATCATCGGCGGCGGGCGCCTGTCCGGGCGGGCGGGGAAGTGGGCGATCGGCGCGCTGAACATCTCCAGCGACGATGATCCGGATGCGCGGGCGGCGCAGACCAACTTCACCGTGCTGCGGGTGCGGCGCGACGTGCTGCGGCGCAGCGCGATCGGCGCGCTGTTCACCGCGCGGTCGGTCTCGGCCGTCGCTCCGGGATCGAACGAGCTGGCCGGGGTCGACGGCAACTTCTCATTTTTTCAGAACGTCTATTTCAACGGCTTCGCGGCGAAGTCGAGGACGGAGGGGCGCGAGGGCGACGATTTCAGCTACCGCGGCCAGTTCAACTACGCGGCCGATCGCTACGGCCTCCAACTCGATCGCCTGGTGGTGCCGCAGAACTTCAACCCCGAGGTCGGCTTCCTGCCGCGGACGAACTTCCGGCGCAACTTCGTCTCCGGCAGGTTCAGCCCGCGGCCGGCCAACAACAAGACGATTCGGAAGTTCTACTTCGACAGCAGCTTCAACTACACCACCGACAACGACAACCGCCTCGAGTCGCGGCAGGCGATGGGCGCGTTTCGCGTCGAGCTGCAGAACAGCGACGCGTTCCACATCGAGTACCTGCGCGAGTACGAGTTCCTGCGCCGGCCGTTCCAGGTGGCCGACACCGTGCGCATCCCGATCGGCGGCTACGACTTCGACCACGTGCGCGTGGCCTACAGCCCGGGGCAGCAGCATCGGCTCTCGGGCACGGCGGCGTTCGACGTCGGGGGGTTCTACGACGGCACGAAGAAGACCGCGGCGCTGCAGGCGCGTCTCGGGGTCACGTCGCAGCTCGGCATCGAGCCGAACGTGTCGCTGAACTGGATCGACCGCGCGTCGGCGAGCGACCTGGTGACGCGCCGCCGGCGCGCGCACCACCTTCACGATGACGCCGCGGATGTTCGTCGCCGCGCTGGTCCAGTACGCCTCGAGCACGTCGTCGCTGTCGACCAACCTGCGGTTCCGGTGGGAGTACCAGCCGGGGAGCGAGGTGTTCGTGGTCTACACCGAGGGGCGAGACACGCTGCCGCTGGTGGGGAGCACCGCGCTCGAGAACCGCGGGTTCGTCGTGAAGGTGAATCGCCTGCTGCGGTTCTGAGTCGCGGCTGCGTTGCTCGTTTGCGGCGTCCGTGGGAGCACAGGAGGTCAGGAGATTAGGAGATCAAGAGGCTGTCTCGCGATCGATTCGGCGGGCGCCGCTGTGCAGGCGCGCACGGCCGGATCGGATCGATACACGAGCCGGCTTGCCATTGCGATCGGCTCGTGTATCGATCCGATCCGGTCGTGCCGTGCCTGCGAAGCGGCCCCCCGCCGAATCGTTCAGCGCGCTCCAGTGCACGCGAGGAGCCTCTTGATCTTCTGACCTCCTGTTGACAACTGTCGCACAAGCTTGATGTCCCCGCGAATCGAGTGGGGCGGCTGACGGTCGAAAAAAGACGGACGCTACTGTCGGATCTCGCTCACCGCGATCGAGTAGCTGAAGTTGTCCGGATCGAGGCTATCGAGGCGGCCGTTAGCCGTCTCGCCCTGCGGGTACATGAAGAAGGGGATGGCGCCGCGTTTCGCGCCGCGCAGCGTCACGTCGTGCGCGAAGTTGTAGGCGATCCAGTTCATCTCCCACGACCCGAACAGCCGCCCGCGCGCGATCTTCACCCGTTCGTCCGCCAGCGTCAGGTTCCCCGGCGGCTCCTCGAGCGCGACTTTCCGCACGTCCGCGGGATCGACCGGTACCCAGCCGTAGCCGACCAGATACACCTCGGCGCGGCAGTGCTGCGCCTTTGTCGCGTTGTTCGAGTTCAGCCCGAGGCTGACGAGCCCCTTTTCCGAGCGCGCGACCCGCAGCCCGTAGACATCGCGCGCCGGCAGCCCGGCGGCGCGCGCGAGGCCGACGTAGAGCGCGTTGATGTCGGCGCATTTGCCGCCGAGGTTCTTCGACTCGAGCATGAAGCGGATGTCGCCGGTGCCGCAGCCGACCACCTTCGGATCGCGGAACGTGTTCTCGACGATCCATTCGTAGATCGCGCGCGCCTTGTCGATGTCGGTGTAGGCGCCTTTGGTGATCGTGTCGGCCGTGGCCTTGACGATGCCGTCGGTGGGGATGAGCCTGGTCGGCCGGAGAAAGCGGCCGAGCGTCCGGATGTCGACCGGAGGAACGGCTGGCGACGCGAGATCGACGCTGTGATCGCGGGTCATGACGCGGCTGGTCAGCGTCAGCACCGGCTGAACGCCCTCGTCCCACGTCGCGCCGAGCGTGTCGGGCTCGTTCTCGTTGGTCGTTTCGATCATCACCACGTGGCCGCCGCCGGCGTGGTAGTTGTCGCCCATCGTTTTCTGGTATGGCGCCACGGCGAGCGGCGTCGGCAGCCAGACGCGCACCGGGCCAGTCGGCTGGCGAACCTCGACGCGGGTGACGATCTCGAACGTCCGCCACGTGTCGGCGTCGTCCTGTTGCCCGAGGAGCCTGCCAGGATCGAGAAGGCCGAGGCTCGCGGCGGCGCCCGCGCGGCGGAAGAACTCGCGGCGGTTCATGCACGCAGATTGTAGCCGCTTCCCGAGATCGGCCACCGCTCGAAGACGGATCGCGCGTCCGGCAGGTAAACTGCCGCCAGGTCAGCGCTGTGTTTCTGGTTCTGGAAATCATCTCGCCCGAGCCGATGCTGTCGGGGGTCGGCCGTCATGTGTTCGGTCGCGAAGGCGGCACCATCGGACGCGGCCCGCGGAATTCCTGGGTGCTTCCGCACGCCAACGTCTCGGGCGTGCACGCGCGCATCACTTTCAATCAGTCGGTGTTCAACATCGAGGACACCAGCCGCAACGGCGTGTTCGTGAACTCCTCGCAACACCGCCTGGTGCGAGACCAGCCGTATCCGCTGAAGGCAGGAGACCGCATCCTGATCGATCCATACGAAATTCGCGTGTCGATCGAGGCAGAAGAACGCGTACAGCCAGCGCGCCCCGGCGACTCCGCATCGTCGCCGCCCAGCCAGGACCCGTTCAGCGATCGCTTCGATCCGTTGGATCCGTTCGCGCCTGGCTCGACCCGCCCGGCGGAAGAACTCGACCCACTCGAATTGCTGGACCCCGAGCGAGTTCCCGGCGGTCGCAGAGAATGCCGCCGGCTGAGCATCTCGATGGCGGCTCGCTGCTCGAGGCCTCCTACCGACCACCTGCTGTAAGCGCACCGCCGGCGGCCGTGCCCGATTCCTACGATCTACTGTCGTTTGAGCCCAAAACCGTGATGGCCGATCTCGTGCAATGCACCGTCTTCGCGCCTCCTGCGGTCGCCGCCGGCCAGCGCGCGATGGTGCAGGTCTTCGCTCACGTGCCCGCCGACGCCGAGCGCGTGAAAACGCTGGCCGCCGAATACGACGACGAATCGAAAGCGCGCGGGTCGAAGGCGCTGGAACGAGATGTTCGGCGCGGCACCGAGCTGGTGATTGCTCTTTCGGTGCCGGGGATCGAGATCGACGGGTCAATTCAGGCGTTGGTCTGGCGCGGCCAGCCTGAGGCAGTGCAGTTCGTGCTCCCGGTTCCGGCAACGCTCGCCGGCTGCGACCTCGTCGGCACCGTGTACGTGTCGCAGGGTCGCGTGCCCTTCGGCCATGTCAAGTTCATGCTTCGCTGTCGGCGAGCTGATGAGCAGCCGGCGCAGAACGCGACCAGCCCGGAGCAGGGATGGAAGCGTTACGCACGTGCGTTCATCTCGTATGCGTCGGCCGATCGGGCCGAGGTGCTGAAGCGAGTGCAGATGCTGGCGCGCTGCCGCATCGATTTCTTCCAGGACCTCCTGACATTGGAGCCGGGTGAGCGCTGGCAGCGCGCTCTCTACAAGATGATCGATCGGAGCGATGTCGTTTTTCTGTTCTGGTCGAGGGCGGCGCGGGACTCCGAGTGGGTGCGGAAGGAAATTCAATACGCGCTCGAGCGGAAGGCGGGCAACGAGGCCGCCCCGCCGGAGATCGTGCCAATCATCATCGAGGGACCGCCGCCGGTGCCAGCGCCGCCGGAGCTGGCGGCGTTGCATTTCAATGATCCGTTCCTGGACTTCATCGCCGGCTCGTAAGGCGGCCCGATCCAGCTAATCCTCTCCACGCCGCGCGCGGCCGCGCAGCGACTTCACTTCGCCGCGCCGCTTCTTCCCCTCGAGCCGCTTTTCCTTCGCCGCCTTCTTGGGCCTGGTCGCGCGCCGCGTCTTCGGCCGCCGCGCCGCCTGCTGCAGCAGGTTGAGCAGCCGCGCGCGCGCGGCCTCGCGGTTCTGCGCCTGGGTGCGATGTTCGCGGCTGTCGATCAACAGCACCCCCTCGCCGGTCATCCGGCTGCCGGCGAGCGCAACCAGCCGCGCCTTCATGTCCGGTGGCAGGGACGAGGCGCTGACGTCGAACCGCAGTTCGACCGCGGTCGCGACCTTGTTGACGTTCTGCCCGCCCGGGCCCGACGCGCGGACGAAGCGCTCCTCGAGCTCGTTCTCGTCGATGGCGATGGTCTCGGTCACCTGAATCATGCGAGGACGATTGTACGAGGTCGCCTTGGCGGTGGGGCAGGTGGGGATTGCCTGCTGGGTCAGCGGACCATTGGCGGCCGCCCATCGTTCTTGCACAAAAACGCCGCAGATGGGTCGGTGTTCGCAGCGGCCGCGCGTGTAGGGAATAGCGTAGGGCTACAATGAAAAAGCCATGGGAACGAAGGGCGCGCAAAAGCGCGCGGCGCATGCGAGTGTCACCGGCGACGATGACGGCCGGTTGGCAGCGTACATCACGCAGCTGAAGGCTGACTACGGCAGCTATGCGCTTCCCGCGAAAGACGCGCGTCGCATTGTCGACGAATCGTTGGGTGAGGATTCCCTGACCGATCTCCTCTACACGTCGAGAGAGGACGGCGTGAAGTGATCGGATGGCAGTCTTCTACCTCGACACCTCTGCTCCTGAAGCGCTACCGCACCGAAAGTGGATCGCCGGTCGTCGACGACCTCTACGATCGACAGAGCGCGCACGACACGCTTGTCACATCGCTGTTCACCTGCCTGGAGTTTGAATCCGTTGCGATCCGCGCCTTCAAGGGTAAGCGGCTGACGCAACAGGCATACGACACGCTCCTCGGCGGACTCGCCCACGACATCGGCGAATACATTCTTGTCACATCGTTCGCTTCCGACCGCATGACCGAGGCGATATCCGTCGCACGCGCGTATGCACTCAAAGCGTCGGACGCGATGCAATTTGCCGCCGCCGCTCACGCGAGCCGGACGGTCTCCGAAGGAGCGTTCGTGTTCGTCGTGAGCGACAAAGAGCTGCTCGCGGCCGCTCGAGAACTGAAAATGACCACGCTCGACCCAGAGGCGGCAACCGCGATGGAATGGCTCAGGGAACTGAGGCTGCGCGAGAACCAGCAATCCTGATGCATAGACTGCGTGGCGACCCGACGGATCTGTGTCGCTGGACCTGGCTGGAACCGGCGGCCTCGAGGTGGCGAAGGCCGCCGTTGACGGATTCCGCGGGCTTGCGGGGTTCTGCGTTGATCGTCGTCTGTCAGAACGCCGCGAACGCCAGGCACGCCCAGCCGATCAGGAATGCGAGGCCGCCGAGCGGGGTGATCGCGCCGAGGATGGTCACGCCGGTGAGGGCGAGGGCGTAGAGGCTGCCCGAGAACAGGACGATGCCGGCGACAAACGCCCAGCCGGCGGTCTGGATCAGCCAGCCGCCGAGGCGTCCCATGATCGCCGACACCAGCAGCAGGCCAAGCGCGTGGTACATGTGGTATTGCACGCCGGTCTGGAACACGGCCATCATCTCCGGCGACAGCCGTCCCCGCAGCCCATGCGCGCCAAACGCCCCCAGCGTCACGGCGAGAAACGCGCCCACCGCACCCAGCAAAAGAAAAGTCCGATCCATAGCGAACCATTCTAGCCCGCGCCCCGTCTATAGCCGTTGACAATGTATCCACAGTGGCTATAGTCGCTTCATGCTGCCCGTCGCCACCTATCACATCCTGCTCGCGCTCGCGGCCGAGGACCTGCACGGCTACGCCATCATCCAGGAGGTCGCGATGCGCACCGACGGCGAGCTGACGCTCTCTGCCGGCACGCTGTATCGCTCCATCCAGCGCATGCTCGAGCAGGGCTTCATCGTCGAGACGCGCGACCGCCCGGCGCCGGAAGACGACGACGAGCGGCGGCGGTACTACCGGATCACGCCGCTCGGCATCGCGACGGCGAAGGAAGAGGCGCGGCGGCTGGCCCAGCTGGTGCGGATGGCGCGGGCCAAGGGGCTCGCGCCCGGAAAGGCTTAGTCCTCGAATGCGCGCCTACAATCTGCTGCTTCGCTTCTACCCGAAGTCGTTCCGCTACGAGTACGGCGACGAGATGCGCGCGGTGTTCGCGCGGCGGCTGCGCGATGCGACCGGGCCGTTCTCGGCGATGGTGCTGTGGCTCGGCGCGATCCTGGAAGTCGCTCGGCAACGCATTTCTCGTCCACCTGGACCTGCTCGACCAGGATCTTCGCTATACGCTGCGAATGCTCAAGCGCGCGCCGGGATTTGCCGTCACCGCGGTTCTGATCGTGGCGCTCGGCATCGGCGCGACAACCGCCGCGTTCTCGGTGGCCGACTTCGTCCTGATCCGGCCGCTGCCGTTTCCCGACCCCGAGCGCCTGGTGAGGGTGTGGGAGCGGACATCCGACTACAGCCGCTTCGAGCTGTCGCCGGCGAACTTCCGCGACTGGAAAGCGGCCAGCACCGTGTTCGAGCGCATCGGCATGTATCACCTCGTCAGCGCGAACATGCTCGGCGCCAGCGAGCCGATGCGTGTCGACGGCGCCGCGGTCTCGGCCGATCTGTTTCCGACGCTTGGCGTGCAGCCGTTGATCGGGCGAATCTTCGTCGACGAGGACGATCGCGCCGAGGCCGGCGGCACGGCGATTCTGAGTTATCGCCTCTGGCAGACGCGCTTTGGCGGCGATCCTGGGGTGATCGGCCAGCAGCTGTCGCTCGATGGCACGGCGCACACGATCATCGGGGTCATGCCGCGCGAGTTCCGCTTTCCGACGCCCGACACGCAGTTGTGGCGGGCCCTGCGCTTCGCCGAAGAAGCCTACGTCGATCGCAACGACAACTGGATGTACGCGGTGGGCCGGCTGCGCGACGGTGTGTCGCTCGACCAGGCACGTGCGGAGATGGAGCTCATCGCCGCGCGCTTCGCCAGGCAGTATCCGAAGGAGAACGGCAAGGTGTCGGCCACGGTCGTCCGCTTCGACGACGACGTGCCGCAGCAGTCGCGGCTGCTGCTGATCGCGCTGTGCGGAGCCGCGGCATGCGTCCTGCTCATCGCCTGCGCCAACCTCGCCAACCTGCTGCTCGCCCGCGCGCTCGGGCGCCGTCGCGAGCTGGCCGTCCGCACCGCGATGGGCGCCGGCCGCGAGCGGATGATCCGCCAGCTGATGACCGAGAGCCTGCTGCTCGCCGGCATCGGCGGTGCGCTCGGCGTCGCGGTGGCGGTGATGGCGGTGCCGCTGTTGAACCGGCTGGTGCCGGCGACGCTCCCGACCGCCAGCGCGCCGGCCGTAGACATCCGCGTCCTGGTCTTCGCGCTCGGGCTGACCGCGATCACCGGCATCGCCTTCGGCCTCGCGCCGGTGCTGCGCATCGGCGGCGAAGCCGACCTTGGCGGCCTGCGCGAGAGCTCGCGTGCCGGCGGGGGACAGAAGGAGCGGCTGCGATCGGCGCTGGTCGTCGCCGAGATCATCGCCTCGGTGGTGCTGCTGGTGTCGGCCGGGCTGCTGATGCGCGCGCTGCTCACGATTCAGGCGCGCGATCCGGGGTTCCGTCCAGAAGGCGTGCTCACGCTGCAGACGCCGCTGCCGATTCCGAAGTACGGCAAGCTCGCGACGCGCGAAGCGTTCTACTCGCGGGTGCTCGACGACGTCCGTGCCCTGCCGGGCGTGATCGACGCCGGCTTCATCAGCTACCTGCCGCTCGGCAGGATGCGCGGCGGCATCTGGCCGGTGGCGCTCGACGGCCGCGAGGTCAACCGCGCCGACAACCAGAACGCGTTCCTCCGCTACGTGACGCCGGGCTACTTCGCCACGCTCGGCATCCCGATCAGGCAGGGGCGCGCGCTCGCCGAGTCCGACGCGCGCGACCGGCAGTTCGTCGCCGTGGTCAGCGAATCGTTCGTGAAGCGCTATTGGCCGGACGTCGATCCCAACACGGTCGTCGGCCGCCACTTCACCTTCGCCTTCGCCGAGCGCGTCGTCGTCGGGGTCGCCGGCGACGTGCGGATGCGCGGCCTCGAGCGACAGGCAGAGCCGCAGGTCTACTTGTCCTACAAGCAGGTGGACGACGACTCGATCATCGGCTATATCCCGCGCAGCTTTGCGGTGCGGTCGACGACTCCGCCGGAGGCGTTGGCGCCGTCGATTCGCGCGATCATCGCCCGCGTCGATCCGTCGCTGCCGGTCTCCGAAGTGGCGACGCTCACCGACGTGGTCGACCGCGACACCGCGTCGCGCTCGGTGCAGCTGCGTGTCCTCGGCGCGTTCGCGGTGATTGCGTTCGTGCTCGCCGGCATCGGCATCCACGGCCTGCTGTCGTTCGCCGTGTCGCAGCGTGCGCAGGAGATTGGCGTCCGCATCGCGCTCGGCGCGAAGCCGAGCGACATCCTGTCGATGGTGGCCGGCCGCTCGGTGGTGCTCGCCGTCGCCGGCCTGGTGCCCGGCATCGCGCTGGCCTATGCGGCAGGGCGGAGCATGGAAGCGCTGCTCGCGGGCGTCAAGCCAGCCGACGCGACGACGCTGGCCGCGGCGGTGGCGCTCGTCCTGGTGATGATGTTCTTAGGCAGCCTGTTCCCGACCCTGCGCGCGCTGCAGGGTCGACCCGCTCACGGCGATAAGAACCGAGTAATTAAGAATTAAGAATTAAGAATTAAGAATTCGCGATCACGGTCCGAATCCGGATCGAATTCGCGAACACGAATTCTTAATTCCAAATTCTTAATTCTTAATTCGGCAGCGCGAAGGCGACGATCGCGCTGCCGCTCGGCGCGCCGTTCTTGCCGCCGCCGCAGGCGATGACGACGTACTGCTTGCCGTCGATCGTGTAGGTGGACGGCGTGGCGTTGCCCGCCGCCGGCAGCGTCGTTTCCCACAAGCAGCTTGCCGGTCAGCTTGTCGTAGGCGTGGAACTTCTTGTCGAAGTTGGTCGCACCGATGAACAGCAGCCCGCCGGCGGTGACGATCGGCCCGCCGTAGTTGTCGCTGCCGGTGTTGGTCAGCCCCTTCGCCGCCAGCTCCGGAAACTCGCCGAACGGAATCTTCCACTTGATCGTCCCGGCGTTGAGGTCGATGGCGTTGAGCGTGCCCCACGGCGGCGTGATCGCCGGGTAGCCGTCAGGGTCGAGGAAGATGCTCTCGCCGTCGCTGCGGTACTTCAGCCAGCTCGGGTCCTTCGTCAGCTGCCGGATCCGCGCCCTTGTCGCGGCCGGTGACGAGGAAATCGACCAGGTCGCCGATGTTGCGCGCGCCCATGTCGGGAAACGCCGGCATCCGGCCGGTGCCCTGGCGGATGACGGCGGCGATCTCGTCGCGCGTCCGCCGGTCGCCGATGCCGACGAGCGACGGCGAATCGGGCGATCCCTTGCGATCCTCGCGGTGGCAGGTCGCGCACTTGCTGTTGTAGAGCGAGGTGTCGTTGTTCGGGATCAGCTTGATGATCCACGGCATCTCGTTCGAGTTGACGTAGAGCAGCGCGGTCGAGGGATCGAACGCCGCGCCGCCCCATTCCGCGCCGCCATCAAAGCCGGGAAAGACGATCGTGCCCTCGAGCGAGGGCGGCGCGAAGAAGCCTTTCGAATACTGCTTGAACCGCGCCAGCACCGCCGCATGCGCTTCCGGCGTCCGCGTCGTCAGCATCTCCTCGGTCAGGCCCTGACGTGCGAACGGCGGCGGCTTTGTCGGATACGGCTGGCGCTCGGCCGCCTGTTCGCCGTCGACGTTGGACGGCGGCACCTTGCGCATCTCGACGGGGAAGAGCGGCGTCCCGGTTGTGCGGTCGAGAACGTAGACGTAGCCCTGCTTCGTGATCTGCGCGACCGCGTCGACCTTGCGGCCGTTGCGGGTGACGGTGACGAGGTTGGGCGAGGCGGGAAAGTCCCAGTCCCAGATGTCGTGCTTGAGGCCCTGGAAGTGCCAGATGCGGCGGCCGGTGCGCGCGTCGAGCGCCAGCACGCAGTCGGCGAAGAGGTTGTCGCCGTGCCGGGTGACGCCGTAGAAATCGAAGGACGCCGAGCCGGTGGCGGCAAACACCATCCCGCGCGCGGCGTCGACGGTGACGCCGGCCCACGCGTTGGCGCCGCCGGACAGGACGTGCGCGTTCTTCGGCCACGTGTCGTAGCCGAACTCGCCCGGTTTCGGGATGGTGTGGAAGATCCACCGGAGCTTCCCGGTGTTCACGTCGAAGGCGCGGATGTGGCCCGGCGATCCCGGCAGCGTCTCCGGCACCGAGCTGCCCATGATGAGCATGTCCTCGAAGACGACGCCCGGCGTGCTCGCGCTGACGCTCAGGCGCTCGGCCGGCTGATCGAGCCCTTCACGCAGATCGATCCGCCCATCCTTACCGAACGAGGCGATCGGCTTGCCGGTCTTGCGATCGAGCGCCCAGAGGAAGCTGCGGTAGGTGACGAACAGCCGATCCTTGTGAACCGTGACGCCGCGGTGCCGGAAGCGCCCGCCCTGCGGCGAGCCTGCGCTGGGGTCGAACTTCCAGATCTCTCGACCGTTCGCCGCGTCCACGGCAACAACTTTGAGCGTCGGCGTCGTCACGTAGAGCATCCCGTCGACGACGATCGGGTTGCTCTGCATCTCGGAGCCGGTGAAGGAATCGTGCGAATCGTAGGTCCACGCGACCTTCAGCGACGAGACGTTGTCGCGGTTGATCTGGGCGAGCGGGGAGTGGCGGATGTTGTCGACGCCGCCGTTGATCGGCCACTCGGCGTTCGTGCTGCCGGTGGCTGCGCGCGCACATCGGCGGCCCTGAAGGGCCGTCCGACGAGGAAGAGCGCCGCGACAATCGCCCACGCGAGGCGACGTGTCACAGCCGCGTCACGTGCGCCGCCACCGCGCGCCAGACGCCGTCGCGCTTCGCCCAGATGTCGGTGTACCGCCCGTGCCCGTCGAGCCCCTGCATCGTCGTGTAGGAGGTGGCGGCGTGGATGATCGCGACATCGCCAAACAGGCGGATGCGGACATCCGATCCGCTCAGGTGGCGCAGCGTCCGCGGGCCGGCGGTCAGCTCGAGAAACTGCGCCTTGTCGAGCACCGAGCCGTCGGCAGCGCTGCAGAGGAAGTCGTCGGCGAGGATTTCACGAAAGCGATCGACGTCGCCCATCTTCACCGACTCGAGGTACGCCTCGTTCAACTCGGCGAGCGTTGCGACGTCGTCGCCCATGGCCGGCAGTTCTCCGAGCATCATGATTGGCTCCTCAAGGCGTCAGGCGGCCGTATTTGCGGAGCGCCTGCCGCAGCGCGTCGTGCGAAATCGCCTCCGCCCGGTGGCCGTCGACGCCGGTCATCGGCTCGGCCGCCACGAGCGCGTTGATGATCGCTTCTTCGGTCGCCTGCACCGTCGCTTCGAAGATCGCGCCGATCCGCGCATTGGACATCATCGACACCTGCGCCGTCTCCGGCGCGGACGCGGCGTTGGCGTTCGCGGTCGAGAAGGCGATGAAGATGTCGCCCGACCCGTTGCTCGACACGCTGCCGGTGCGCGCGAGGCCGAGCGCGGCGCGGCGCGCGAGGCGCTTCAGCTGGTGGGGCAGCAGCGGCGCGTCGGTGGCGACGACGATGATGATTGAGCCGAGCTCGCCGAGCGCGTCGACGCGCGAGCGCGGGGTCGTCGGCGCGCGCCGATGCCGGACGCGGAATTTCCTTGCCGACCGGCGCGCCGGCGACGCGCAGTTGATCGCGCGCCCCATGGTTGGCCTGCACCAGGACGCCGACCGTGTAGCCGCCGAACCGGGCCTCGACCTTACGCGACGAGGTGCCGGTGCCGCACTTGAAGCCGTAGCACTGCATCGCCGGTGCCGCCGCCGACGTTGCCTTCGGGCACGGGCCCGGACTTCGCGCCGTCGAGCGCGGCGACGACGTGTTCCGGCTTCACGTGAAAGCCGTTGATGTCGTTGAGGTAGCCGTCGTAGGTCTCGGCGACGACCGGCAGCAGCCACGCCTGCGCGTTCTGCCGGCGCTCGACCGACCACTTGATCGACGCGTCGCGGACGACGCCGACGCTGTGGGTGTTGGTGATGAGGATCGGCCCCTCGAGAAACCCGGCCTCTTCGATCCAGGTCGTGCCGGTCATCTCGCCGTTGCCGTTCATCGAGAACCAGCCGGCGAAGACCTGGTCCTTCGACGCCTTGCCGCGCGGCAGGATGGCGGTGACGCCGGTGCGCACCGGACCGACGCCGACTTTCAGCGCCCCGTCGCCGGAGATGAGCGTGGTGACGCCGACTTCGATGCCGGCAATGTCGGTAATCGCGTTGAGCGGTCCTGGCGTGCCGTCGAAAGGAATGCCGAGATCGCGAGCGCGCGGCTTGGTTTGCGCACCGTAGATCAGGCGATCCGAGCGATACCGCAAGGGCGAAACAGAGAATCGGGGCGAGGTGCTTGACCCTCATCGCGCTGCCTCCGGACGGAGACCATCGAAGACCATGAAGACTACACGAAGAAGAAAATCCTTCGTGGTCTTCGGCTCAGCCGGTGTGGGCGACCGCGTAGCCGCGCTCCTGGGCGCGGTTCACCGCCAGGATGCCGGCGGCGACGAAGTGCGAGTTGCCGAGCGCGTTCTGGTCAGCTCTTTGTAGATCGCTTCGGGTTTGGCGTCGTGCGCCTTGGCAATCGCGCTCTTCAGGCGGTTGGTCGACAGGTCGCAGACGGCGAGGTGGACGCCGCGCTTGACGTGGCCCTCGAGCCCGGCCTTGTAGAAGTTCGAAGTCGGGACGGCGCCGGTTTTCGGATCGGTGAACTTGTCCTCGCCCGACAACACCTTGCCGTACTTCGCCCAGACCTCGTCGCTGAAGGCGAACTGCGTCGCCTTGTGGCGCAGGACGATCACGACCGCCACCTCGGAGCTCTCCAGCCCGTAGCCGTTCTTGTTGCCGGTGAAGAAATTGCCGGTGTACCGGATGGCGTCGGCGACAGCCTCGGGCGACGTCGCGTCGAAGATCAGCCGGTGCTTGCCGGGGATCTGGTCGAGCCAGTCGTCCTTCGCTTCGCGCGCGGGCTGCCACGGCGCCGCCGTTGAGCGGCGCCGCGCTGGCGCCGCCCTGCTGAGCCGCCGCCGCGGACGAACCGAATCCAAATGCCGCGGCGGCAGCGCCGAGGCGGGCCAGGAATGATCGGCGTGCGGTCATCTCGTCATCCTTTCAGACCAGGGACGCAGTGTACTCCTCGTAGGTGCCCTTGAAGTCGTGAATTTTTCCGCCGTCGAAATGCCACACGCGAGTGCCGACTTCGTCCATCAGGTCTTCGTCGTGGGTCACCAGGAAGACCGTGCCCTCGTATTTCTGCAGCGCGATGTTGAGCGCGTTGATCGACTCGAGATCGAGGTGGTTGGTCGGCTCGTCGAGCACGATGACGTTCGGCTTCTTCAGCATGATCCGGCAGAACAGCAGCCGCGCCGTCTCGCCGCCCGAGAGCGCCTCGGTCGGCTTCAGCCCCTCCTCGCCGCTGAAGAGCATCTGGCCCGAGCAGGCCGTGGATGTCCTGGCGCGACGCGTCCGGGTCGAACTGGTGCAGCCACTCGACCGCGGTGAACCCCTTCTCGATCACGCCGGTGTGGTCCTGCGCGAAGTAGCCGATCGACACCTCGTGGCCCCAGCGCAGCGTGCCGGCGTCGATGTCGCGCGGCGACGGATCCAGGTTCGGCGTTTCCGACAGCAGCGCCTTGAGCATCGTCGTCTTGCCGACGCCGTTGCGGCCGACGAGCACGATCTTCTCGCCGCGGTTGACGATCGCGCTGAAGTCGTTGACGACCTTGAGATCGCCGAACGCCTTGCTGACGCCGTGTCGCTTCGAGCGCGACGCGGCCGGACGGCCGGTTCATCGAGAACTTGATGTAGGGGCGCTGGATGTTCGAGCGCGCGAGCTCGGTCGTCTGCAGCCGCTCGACTTCCTTCTTGCGCGACATCACCTGGCTGGCGCGGGTGCCGGCCGAGAAGCGGGCGATGAAGTCCTGGAGCTGCGCGATCTTCTTCTCGCGCTGCTCGTTGTCGGCCTCGACCCGCGTGCGCACCTGCGTCTTCGCCAGCACCATGTCGTCGTAGCCGCCGGTGTAGGTGATGATCGTCTGGTAGTCGATGTCGGCGATGTGGGTGCAGACCGCGTTCAGGAAATGCCGATCGTGCGAGATGACGATCAGCGTCCCCTCGTAGCGTTCGAGGAACTCGCGCAGCCAGTGGATCGAGTCGAGGTCGAGGTGGTTGGTCGGCTCGTCGAGGAGCAGCGCTTCGGGGTGGCCGAAGAGCGCCTGCGCCAGCAGCACGCGGACTTTCTGCCCGCCCTGCAGCTCCGCCATCGTCCGCTCGTGCAGCGCGTCGGGGATGTCGAGCCCCTGGAGCAGAATCGCCGCCTGGCTTTCGGCTTCGTAGCCGTCCTCGTCGCCGACAATGCCCTCGAGCTCGCCGAGGCGCATCCCCTCGGCGTCGGTCATGTCGCTCTTCGCATAGAGCAGCTCGCGCTCCTGGAGCGCGCTCCAGAGGCGGTGGTTGCCCATGATCACGGTGTCGACGACGCGGAAGGCGTCGAAGGCGTACTGGTCCTGCCGCAGGACGCCGAGCTTGGCCGGCGCCGTCACGGTGCCGCGCTGCGGCGGCTGCTCGCCGGTCAGGAGCTTCATGAAGGTCGACTTGCCGGCGCCGTTCGGCCCGGTCAGGCCGTAGCGGCGGCCGGCCGAAAACGTCGTCGTCACATCGTCGAAGAGGACCTTCGACCCGAACCGCATCGACACACCCTGGACTGCAATCATCGTTTCCCGGTCACTTTCGAGCGCTGCTGGTTAGAGAGACCCTCGTGCGGGCTTTCAGGGCCTTCGAGGAGTCCACTATTTTACCGCAAAACCCGAGCGGGGCCGGGATCCGGTGGCGCGAAAAGCGCCCGGAGCTGGAGTGTTGTGCCTCCAACTCCGGGACGTCCTCCGGTGGGCGAATCAGAGCGAGTCGAGGAAGCGCAGCAGCAGTGTCTTGTTGGCCTCGGACAACGCCTGGTAGGCCGTGCGAGCGGCCGTCGCCTGGCCGGCATGCCGCATGATGGCTTCCTGTTTGGTGAACGACAGGCCGTCGTGCATCAGCCGGTTGCGCGTACGCAGCGCCCAGAGCGGCGCGGTGCGGATCTGGGTGGCCGTGCCGGCGAACTCGGCGGTCGGCTGCACCGGAATCCCGTCGCCGGTGCCGACGTCATGCATCAGGAAGTCGCTGAAGGGATGGATGGTTTTGTTCCCGAGTGCAGCGTGTACCCGCAGCTTGCCGCCGTTGATCAGCGTACCGGCTGGCGCCGTGGTGATGGAGGGGACGTGACACGTGGCGCAGCCGACGGTCGCGAACACGCGCTCGCCAGCCGCAACCTGCGCGGTGATCGGGCCGCGCGACGGAGCCTTGGTGGCACGCATGAAGTTCGCGAACGCGACGACATCCACGCCGTCGTCTTCGGGATCGGGCACGGGGTCGAACGGGCCGACGTCGCGACCGCTCGAAGTGTTCTCCTCTGGGAATATCGGCGTCGTGATCCCCATCTCGTTGAGGTACGCGTCGGCGGAAAACGACTCGAGGCTGGCGTGCTGGTTCTTCCAGCCGAAGCGGCCCAGGCGCGGCTGATTTTTCGCTTCGAGTACCGGCACCTGGATCGCCGTCCCGCGCACAGCCGCGGGCTGCGAAGCACGGATGGCCAGCAGCGTGTCGTTGGCGATCGCTTCGACAAACCCGGCGCCGAGCGTATTGGTCGAGATTCGGAACGTACGGACGTCGTCCTCGAACGCCACGAGTTCCATGATCTGCGGATTGGTGGCGCGTGAATGCACGAGCGAGCCGCCCTGCGATTCGAAGAACTGGCCGTTCGTCATCCGCCCGGTGCGATGTTCGGCGATCTGGCTTGCTCCGCCGGTCACCACATTCTGGTGGCACTCGCGACACCCTTGTGCGTTATACGTCGGCCCGAGGCCATCGGCAATGGTCTCGGCCTCCTCGAAGATGAACCGGTTGTCGTTGAACGATCGCAGAGCGACGACATTGTCTTCATCGATCGTGTCGAATGCCGGCCCCTGCGGACTGAAGCCGTTGGTTTTGTTGTCGAAGCCAGTCGGCGCCTCGCTTGGTGCAAGGGCCGCGCTGAGCGTCGGCGTTCCCGTCTGCAGTGGTGCTTCCCGATCGAGCGTCCCGACAGCGGTGAACCGCTGCCGACGCGCCTCGTCGGTCGACTGACTGTCGATCACGGTCCACGATCCGGCGGCGAGGATGATGACCCCGACAGCCGACGCAAGTCGTGCGCTTCCACACCATGTTCCCTGAGCCATGATTCACCTCATTGTCCAGTTCGGTTAGTCGTGTCTGGTCGACGGCGGATGAGTGCCGGTCGAACTGGTCTTGCTGGGTGTTGCGCTTGCTGGCCGTGCTGGTCGTGCCGATCGTCGAGTCGGTCGGTCGCGTCGAGTCGGTATGAATGCGCTGAGGAAAGGCGCGGCAAGTATCAACCAGAAATTCGCGGCGCTTGCACGCTCTGCGCGCGCGTACCGCAAGGGGCGACAGGAGTCACGCGTCTCCTTGTCGATCGAGCGGGCACGGGCGGACATCATGCGGCGGACGGACTTGCACACTCGATCGCGACGGTGTTGGTGGTCGCTCGGTGATCGTGTGTGTCGCTGCTGCAGCGCGAAGGACGCGCGCGATCGGCGCGCGCACTCACGCCGAGCGGCGTGAGCGCAGCGTTTTTTCGGCGGGGAATTTCTGCTAGCGCTTTCTCGTTTCAGAAAACCGGCAGCGCACGATTGCGCACGCTGGCATCCGATGGTGCACGCTGTCGCCGCGGTATGACATCGCCGTTCGCGTCAGAGCGCCACCAACAATCCAAAACGACCGCTAATCGCTGAATCGTTACAACTCCGTGACAATTAAGCGGGCGCGATTCCGACAAAAATGTGCGATAAAAGCGGACCATCCATGCCATTTGTTTATAAACCGTCAGTCCTGGCTGCGGCCGTCCTGTGTTTTCTCGCTGTTGCGGCAGCATCGCCGGCTTCAGCCGGCGGGCAGCGCCCTGTCGGCGTCGATCTGATCCAGATCGCAGCGCGGCCGACGGCGGATGGCGCGCCGCCGCCGGTCGTCGACGGCAAGGTCAACGACGAGTCGTGGATTGGCGTCGAGCCATATACGAATTTCATTCAGACCGATCCGATTGAAGGGGCGCCGGCATCCGAGCGCACTGAGGTCCGCGTCCTGTTCGACAAGTCGCACCTGTACATCGGCGTGATCGCGTTCGACTCCGAGCCCGGCAAGATCGTCGTCACCCAGAGCCGTCGCGATGCCGACATCACCGAGTCGGACGCGATCATCGTCGTCCTCGACACGTTCAACGACAACCAGAACGCGTTCGTCTTCGGCACCAATCCGCTCGGCATCGAATACGACGGCCAGGTCGCCGGCGAGGGCCAGACCAGCGCCATCTCGCAGAACCAGTCCGGGACGGGCGGATCGCAGCGCGGCGGCGTCAGCTCGTTCAACGCGAACTGGGACGGCGACTGGGTCGTGAAGTCGGCGATCACCGATCGCGGCTGGGAGACCGAGATCGCGATCCCGTTCAAGACGCTGCGCTATCCGACCGGCACCAACAAGACCTGGGGCTTCAACGTCAAGCGCAACATCCGCCGCAAGAACGAGCAGGTCTTCCTGTCGCCGGTGACGCGCGGGTTCGATATCTTCCGCGTCTCGTCGGCGGCGAAGCTGACCGGGCTGAACCTGCCGCCGCGCCGCGACATCAAGCTGATTCCCTACGTCCTCGGTTCGGCGAACAAGGACTACACCTTCCCGACCGATCAGCAGGACAACGACGGCCGCGTCGGCATCGACGCCAAGTGGGGCGTGCGTCCGAACCTCACCGCCGACTTCACGGTGAACACCGACTTCGCGCAGGTCGAAGCGGACGAAGAGCAGGTCAACCTGACGCGCTTCGATCTGTTCTTCCCCGAGAAGCGCCCCTTCTTCCTCGAGAACGCGTCGGTCTTTCAGTTCGGCGCCGCTCAGCTGGCCGAGCTGTTCTTCTCGCGGCGGATCGGGCTGTCGGCCACCGGCGCATCGGGCGTGCCGATCGACATCTACGGCGGCGGGCGCCTGTCCGGCAAGATCGGCGGCTACAACATCGGCATCCTCGACATGCAGACCGAGACGGCCACCGACGCGCGGACCGGGGCCCTGCTTGACGCCCGCCAACAACTTCGGCGTCATCCGTGTGCAGCGTGAGGTCGGGCGTTCGAACTTCGGCGGCATCTACGTCAACCGCGAAGGCACCGGCGACCGGTCGTTCGACGGCGACTACAACCGCGCCTACGGCCTCGACGCGGCGCTGCAGGTCTCGACCAACAGCAAGCTGTTCACGTATCTGGCGAGGACCGATTCGCCGGCGGCGAAAGGCGGCTCGGACTATTCGGGCCGCGTGTTCTACAACTTCACGAACAACCTCTGGCAGGTGTCCAGCGGTTACACCCAGGTTGGGGAGTTCTTCAACCCGGAGGTCGGCTATCTCCCGCGGCGCGGCTACCGCCGGCCAGAGTTCCGGGCCTTCTTCCAGCCGCAGCCCAAGCGATGGCCGTGGATCCGGCGCATCTCGCCGCACGTCAGCTACAACGCCTTTGTCGGGATCAAGGACGGCGAGATTCAGACCTCGAACGGGCACTACCACTTCTTCGAGATCCAGCCGGCGCGCGGCGGGCGGTTCGGCACCTTCGTCGAAGTCCTGCAGGACAGGCCCATCACCCCCTTCGTCGTCTTCAATGCCGGCGGCAACCGGGTCGTCATCCCGCCCGGGTTCTACACCTGGCACACCATTGCCAACGAGTTCCAGAGCGATCCGAGCGCCGCGATCTCCGGGACGGTCCGGACCCGCAATGGCACCTTCTACGACGGCGATTTCTGGTCGTTCGAATCGACGCTGGCGCTGCGGTCCGGCGCGCGGTTCCAGACCACGATCGGCTACACGCGCCAGAACATCGACCTCCCGTACGGGCAGTTCCACACCGACCTGGTGCCGTTCAAGGTGAGCTACGCGTTCACCACGCTCGCCAACATCCAGGCGCTGGTCCAGTACAACAACCAGACCTCGCAGGTGTCGTCGAACATCCGGCTGGCGGTGCTCAACCGCAGCGGCACGGGACTGTTCGTGGTCTACAATGACCGGCGCGAGACGACCGATTTCAACCCGATCGAGACCTTGGGCCGCTCCTTCATCGTGAAGTACACGCGCTTGTTCGATTTCTAGTTGTGACAGCGCGTGCTGATTCGAGGGTTGTACTCGACACCGAGGACACAAAGGACACACGAGAAAACAGATCCCGTTGGGCTCACAGGAGGACTTATGGCGAGTCGTGAACGTCGTTGGTCGCGCCGCGGGTTCATCGGTACCACTGCGGGCGCTGCGGTCGGGGCGGCGTCGGGCTGGGCGCCTCGGGTCTTCGCCGAGGGCAGCCAGGACGCGCTGGCGAAGCCGGCTCTTGGCGCTCAGCGAGCTGAAGACGTCGGGCCCGCTCGACGACGCCTACTGGTGGAAGGTCCGCAGCCAGTTCAACATCGTCGACGGCATGACCTTCATGAACAACGGCACCGAAGGGCCGGTGCCGCGCGTGGTCACCGAGGCCAACGAGCGTGTCTTCCGCGAGATCGCCGAGGACCCATCCAACAACTACCGCCGCGAGGAAGTGGACATCGTCCGCGGCCGGATCGCCGGGTTCATCGGCGCGACCCCCGAAGAAATCGCCGTCACCCGCAGCACGACCGAAGGGATGAACATCTTCACGCACGGCCTCGACTGGAAGGCCGGCGACGAAGTCGTGTACGGGACGCACGAGCACGGCGGCGGCATCGGCGTCTACACGACGCTGACCAAGCGGCTCGGCATCAAGGTGAACCTGGTGCAGATCCCGGCGCCGCCGGAGAGCGTCGATCAGCTGGTCGGCCTCTACGAGAAGGCGATCACGCCGCGCACGAAGGTGCTGATGGTGAGCCACATCACCTACGTCACCGGGCTGGTGACGCCGGTGCAAGGAGCTGACCGAGCTGGCGCACCGCAAGGGGATGCTGATTTCGGTCGACGGCGCGCATCCGCTCGGGATGCTGCAGCTCGACATGAAAACCTCGAACTTCGACCACTACTCGGCGGCCGGCCAGAAGTGGCTGATGTGCGGCACCGGCACCGGCGTCTGCTTCGTCAAGCGCGAGCTGCAGGACCGCGTGTGGCCGCTGATGGGACCGCCCGGAGACCCGAAGGACGGCGCCAAGAAGTACGAGTCGTTCGGCCAGCGCGACGTGCCGAGCGCGCTCGGCATGGTCGCCGCGCTCGACCTGCAGCTGGCGATCGGCAAGAAGAACGTCGAGGAGCGCGTCCGCTTCCTCTCGACGCGGCTGCGCGACGGGCTGAAGGACATTCCCGGCGTCAAGCTGTGGACGTCGAACGACCCGAAGCTGTCCGCCGGCCTGACCGCGTTCTCCGTCCGCGACATCCCGATGGCCAACGTGCAGAAGGCGATCTGGAACCACGATCGGATCTTCATCCGCACGATGGCGACCGGCAACCTGAACGCGTGCCGCGCGGCGACGCACATCTACAACATGCCCGGCGAAGTCGATCGCCTGATCGCCAGCGTGAAGTGGGTGTCGGAGAACGCCGCCAAGGTGTCGTCGACGGCGCCGGTGTAAATCATAGAACGGGAGCGCATGCAAGCGGTTGTGAGAACATGGGGGCGATGATGCTGCGAAGATTCGCGATCGCTGCCGCCGTCGGTACTGACGGGCGCGGCGGCGCTGGCCCAGAGTCCCGCGCAGCAGCAGCTCGAGCGAGGGCATCGCCCTGTGGGATCAGCGGCTGGCAAAGAGCGCGATTGCGGCGCTCGAGATCGCCGTCGCGGGGTCAGACCCGAAGTCCGGGTCTGACCCCGTTGTCGCCGCCGCCCACGAGGCGCTCGGCCGTATCTACACGTTCAAGGGGTGGCAGCAGGAAAGCGTCTTTCCGGGCTGGCACGACGAGCCGGGCGTGCGCTCGAAAGCGCTGGCCGAGCTGAAGGCGGCGGTCGCGGCCGATCCGGCCCGCACCTCGGCGCAGGAAGCGCTGCGCACCGCCGAAGGATTCGCCGCGGCCGAGTCGGTCGATCCGGCGCCGCCGCGCCCGGAGATCAAGGCGCTCGACGCGAAGCTTCAGGCGTAGGGGTCGGACCTGGAGCTGAAGGGGTCGGACCTGGACTCCAGGTCCGACCCCAAACCCGTTCCCAGCGTGGCCGACATCATCGCTGCGGTCGAGGCACGAGCGAAGGCGCAGGCCGATCCGGCGCCGTACTTCGCCGGCGCCCAGATTCTGATCGACCGCGGCGAGCACGATCGCGCGATCGCGATGGCCGAGCGCGGCGCCGTCGTATCCGACAAGTTCATCGACGAGAACCTCAGCGCCTATCAGATGACCGGCAAGTCGAACGGGTCCTACGCGCGCGGGCGCGCGCTCGCCGCCGATCTGGTCGGCTGGGCGCGGTTCCAGAAGAAGGATCTCGCGGGAGCCGCGGCGAAGCTCGAGGAAGCGGCGCGTCTCTCGGACGGCCAGGACTTCGCGAACCAGTTTCACCTCGGCGAGCTGGCGCGTGCCCGGAACGATGCCGCCCGCGCGCGCGAGCACTACCTGTCGGCGTTGTCGCTCGCCGGCGGGCCGGCGCCGCTGCGCGAGCGCGTCACGCAGACCCTCACCTCGATGCAGCCGGCCGGCGCCGACGCGGGCTGGCTCGACGCCGAGCTGGCGAAACGCCGCGACGAACGCCGCGCCGCCGCGCTCAAGACGATGGTCGATCGTCCGCTGCCGAAGCTGACGCTGACCACCGTCGACGGCAAGCCGTTCGATGCCTCCATCCTCAAGGGCAAGGTCGTGCTGCTCGACTTCTTCGCCTCCTGGTGCGGCGCCTGCCGGGCCGAGCTGCCGCACCTCAAGGCCGCATTCGCGAAATATCAGAACGACCCGGACGTGGTCTTCCTGTTCGTCAGCATCGACGAGGATTCGAAGCGGCTGCAGCGCTATCTCAACGAGATGAAGTTTCCCTTCCGGGTCGCGCGCATCGATGCGACGCACGCCGAGCAGACGATGGGGTTCGACAACGTGCCGCAGACCTTCTACCTGGACCGCGGCGGCGTCGTCCGCTATCAAACGACCGGCGGCGAGTCGCACGGCGACTCGCTCTCGCGCGTTGGCTGGTACCTCGATCAGCTGAAGCGGTCAGAGCGAATTGAGGCGAGCTAGGGTCGGACCTGGACTTCAGGTCCGACCCGCTTGGCGGACCTTTACTCACGCGCAGCGCGCCTGGCGGTTGCCGCTGTCGTTGCGGTCACCGCCAGCGCCTGCCGGCGTGAGGCGCCGCCGGCGGAGCAGCCGCCGCCGTCGATCGCCGCCGCCGCGCCCGTCCCGAATCGCCCGCCTTCGGAGCTTCTTGCCCTCCCGCGAAAACCGGGGTCGGTCCGCTTCGCCGCCATCGGCGACTCGGGCCGCGGCGACCAGCCACAGTACGAAGTCTCGGCGCAGATGCAGGCCTACCGGAAGGTCTTCGACTACGACTTCGTCATCATGCTCGGCGACAACGTCTACGACGGCGGCACGCCCGAGTTCTACCGCCAGCGCTTCGAGCTTCCGTACAAGCCGCTGCTCGACGACGGGGTGAAGTTCTACGCGACGATCGGCAACCACGACGATCCGAACCAGCCGTTCTACCCGCCGTTCAACATGGGCGGCGAGCGCTACTACACGTTCAAGCCGCCGTCGCTCCTGACGCGCGCGATCGGCACCGGCGACGACGTGCGGTTCTTCATGATCGACACCGAGCGGCTCGACCGGCCGCAGCTCGAGTGGCTCGATCGCGAGATGACGCGCTCGGAGTCGGAGTGGAAGATTCCGGTCTTCCACCGGCCGATCTACACCTCGGGCCGCTACGCGCGCCCGGCGCAGCTCTACCGCGCGCTGCTCGAGCCGCTGTTCCTGAAGCACGGCGTGAAGGTCGGCGTTCTCGGGGCACGAGCATTTCTACGAGCGGATCAAGCCGCAGCAGGGGATTACCTACTTCATCTCCGGCGGCGCCGGCTCGCTGCGGGTTGCCGACATCCGGCCAACGGGGCTCACCGATGTCGGCTTCGATCGCGACTATCACTTCATGCTGGTTGAAATCAGCGGCGACGAGCTGTTCTACCAGGCGATCAGCCGCACCGGCGCGACGATGGACAGCGGAGTCGTGAGGCGTGCGGCCGCGCCGACAAACTGACGCGGCTGCGAACCAGTTGCTAGTGGCTGGTTGCTAGTTGCTAGAAGCTCACGTCCTCGTAGCGCAGCGCCTTCAGGCCTGCGTCAGCACCCTGCACCTAGCACCTAGCAACTAGCCACCTAGCAACTACTCCGCGCACGGTCCAGCGGACGCGATCTGGTGCGCCTTGTCGAGCAGCGCGCGGGCCCAGGCGCTCGCGTCGCCTACTTCGGATCCGCGACCGTTGAACTCGGGGAAGCGTGCGCCGGTGAACAGCGCGACGAGGTGGCGTTCGGTCAGCGCCGAGAGCTGCCGAACAAGGAGCTGGCGCCCGGCTTCCGAGATGCGGGCGTCGGGAAAGGTGCCGCCGCTGTAGGGAAACTGGCGCATGCTGAGGAGGCATTGCGACGCGTCGGCCCATACCGGCGTACCGCGCCACTGCTCGAAGTCCACTTTCTTCGGGCCGAAAGTGGCGCCGAGATCGTGCGCGTAGGCAAATGGCTGCGTGCAGGCCGCGCCGGGCGAGCGCCGGCGACAGGCACAGCAGCCGCTGGTTCGCCGCCTTGTTGTCCCAGTGCGCGAGCAGCATCGCCGCGAGGCGGAGCGCATCGCGCTCGGCCCGGTTGGCGCCGCGCGCCGGATCGATCGGATCGAGCTCGTACCACGCCCAGCCGTCTTCGTCGCGCGACTTCGATCTCCTCGCCGTCGAGGCGGCGCTCGACCGCGACCCATTCGAAGTCGGTGTAGCTGTCCTCCGGGACGCTGCGGTTCACCGCCTCGCGCGCGTGGACGTAGTCGAACACCTGCGCCGCGTAGAACGGCGTGCGAACGCAGCCGTAACAGCGCAGGCGGGGAACGAGGTAGCATCCGGTCGGCGCCGAACCCGAGCGCGGCGAGCAGCCGCGTTGCCGCGAGCTCGGCGTGGATCTCGGCGTTGCGGCCGTACTTCACCTTCACCACTTCGCCGTCGGGCAGGACGCAGTCGAACTTCGGCGTCGTGCCGCGCACCGGACCGTCGAGGTAGCGGCAGCGCACGATCGGCTGCGAGAGCAAACCGTTCGAGTCGGGTGGATTGGCCTCGAAGTCGACGACGGCGGGGTTCGCCGGCATCCACACCCGGGCCTGCCGCAGCGCGAGGGTGCGCAGGTGGGCCGGTGTCTCCTTGCCCCACACCGGCTTGTCGCGCGGCGGCGCGAAGCTCACCGGTGGCGCTTCGCGTCCCGTCGGCATCAGCCACGCAGCGATGGCGACGGAACTCGCCAGGTAGACACCGCCAGCGACGAGCATGCCCTTCCTGATGCGACGATTCACCGCGAAATCGCGAGCAAGGGTTTTGCCAGCTCAGGAATTTTGGCGGTAGCGGCACGAATACTGCTCATACATCGGCTAGTGGCCTGTATCGGCTGAACGAGGACCAGATCGCGGAGCGCGGCGCCCGGATGGCAAGGCGCGACGACCGAGAATACCGGGAGTATTTGAGGAAGGAGCAACGCAGCCAGCCGGGATGCCCCGCCCGCGAGGTGGTCCTTGATCAGCCGATACAGGCCATAGGTTCGAGCTCGTTCATCTTTCGATTGGAGACGGCATGGCGAAGCGGAAAGAGAGTTCAACGCGCGGGGAAGCTGGCTCGACAGGCGAGTCGATGGAGCAGCGGGTGCTGGCTTTCGCCGAGCAGATCGGGCGGATCTACGGCACAGTGCAGGCGAAGGCGGAAGGGTGGCTGGATCGCGACAAGCTGAATGCGGAGATCGAGAGCCTCCGCGACAGCGCGACGGATCTGCTGGCGCAGATCGGGGCGAAGAAGCCGGCGGCCGGCAAGAGCGGCGAAACCACTCGCGCCGCCAAGGGCTCGACCGCGACGGCGCGTCCGGTGAAGACGGCACGCCCCGCGGAAGACACCGCGCCGGCGCCGAAGCGCGCTGCCGGCGCCAGGAAGGCTGCGGCCGGTGGCAAGAAGCCGACGAAGATGGGCGCTGCGTCGACCAGCGGCGCGACCGGAACCAGAAAGGGATCCGGCCGGAGCGGCGGTGCCGTCGATGCACCGGGGAAGAAGCACCGCGGGCCGGTGCCGAGCGAGTCGGCCGCGACCGGCGCACCGCGCGGCGAAGGGTCGCGGATCGCCAAGCTGAAGGCGGCGAACCTGAACCGCATGCAGCGGCGCGGCTGATCGCGGCGCACGCCGCCGCTACTCCGAGCCGTCGGCGCGCGCGATGTCCACGTCGCGGTCGTCTCCCGAGCCCGACACGCGAACCCGCCACGGGTTGCAGCAGACTTCGCAGTCCTGGACGAAGCTGCCGTGGAGGTCGGGCTCGAGGTAGATCTCGACCTCCTCGCCGCAGTAAGGACACGTCACCACGAACTGGTCATCCATCGCGCACACATGACGCTTTCCGCCCTGGCGTTGTGGATTGGTCTGGGTATCGCTGCGGTCATCGCCGCGGTGATGATCCGCCGCGGCGTGCTGCACGCGATCGGCGCCTGGCGCACGGGTCGGGCCGGGCCGGCCCGCCTGCGCGCCTCCCATCATCGCATCTGGCGCGACCCCGGTGCGGTCGAGGCGCTCAGCCTCGTGCACGGACCGGGCGGAGCGGGCCACGCACCGGTCGCGCCGTTCACCTTTCTCGAGGAGCCCGCAAGCGGCTCACAGCCGTGCCTGTCGGTGCGCGACGCGCGCGGCCGGCGCTGGCGGATCAAGTGGGGCCACGAAGCGCGCGTCGAGACCTTCGCCGTCCGCCTCGCCTGGGCGTGCGGCTACTTTGCCGAGATCACGCATTTCCTGCCGTCCGGCGTGATCGACGGCGTGCCCGCGCTGGGACGCGCGCGCAACTGCGTCGAGGGCGAGGACGGCCGCTTCATCGACGCCCGGTTCGAGGCCGACGACCCGGAGGTCGCGAAGTTCTTCGAGGAGCACAGCTGGTCGTGGGTCGACAACCCGTTTGTCGGCACGCGCGAGCTGTCGGGGCTGAAGATCGTGATGATGCTGCTCTCGAACTGGGACTCGAAGGATCGCCGCGACGTCGCGCTCGGCTCGAACACGGCGATCTTCGTCACCCGAGTGCACAAGTGGCCGCGCAGCCACCGCGAGGCACAGTACCTGCTCACCGACTGGGGCGGCGCGATGGGACGCTGGGGCTCGAACGTGGTCACACGCGGGCGATGGGATGTCGACGGGTTCGAGGCGCAGACGCCGCAGTTCGTCACCGGCGTCAAGGACGGGCGCGTGTCGTTCGGCTACGTCGGCCAGCGCACCGCCGACATCGCCGGCGATATCCCGGTCGAGCACGCCCGCTGGTTCCACGGCTACGCGAGTCGAGTCAGCGAGAAGCAGCTGGTCGAGGGACTGCTCGCGAGCGGCGCGACCGACGATGAGGCCGAACGCTTCGCGCGCGCGATCGTCGAGCGCATCGCGCAGCTGGGGAAAGCCACTAGCGACAGTGAGCAGAGCAATTAAGAATTAAGAATTAGGAATTAAGAATTCGTACATGCTTTCGGGCGCTCGTGGGCCTCCGGGCTCGATCACGAATTCTTAATTCTTAATTCTTAATTCTTAATTACTCCCCGCACCAATAGAGCCGCATTGAACAGCACGCGGAAGGCGCCGAACGGCTGGCCGCGCCACTCGGGCCGGAAGCCGAGCAGCACGACGTGGCCGGCGTCGAGCGGCACGTCGAGCGCCGCCGCCTTGCCGTGCAGGTAGCTGTCGCCGATGAGATACCCCGAGAGCAGTGGCGATCCCGAGTCCTGATAGCGCGCCAGCACCTTGCCCGCGAAGCCGTCCAGCGTCTCGAAGACCGGGCTGCCGTCGACGAAGATCGCCGCCTTGTCGGGCATGCCGGCCATCACCGGGTGCGACGGATCGGTCGCGACCTCGACGATCGACCCGCGCAGGAAGAACTCCTCGGGCTTCAGGCCGGCGACGACGTTGCGCACCGGCAGCTTCAGCTGCTGAATCGCGAAGCCGCTCGCGTTGCTGACGCAGACGACCGTGCCGCCGCCGCGGACGAACTGTTCGAAGCGCTCGAGATCCCCGGCGGTCAACTGGTACGCGTGCTCGGGCCTGATCGCGCCGCGCCCGGCCGCCACGCGACCCTGCGTGGCCGCGCCGCCCGCACTCGCCGCGATCGGCACCCGCGCATCGTCCGCGATCACGAGCACGTCGACTTTCTGCGCGAGCGGCGCCTGAAAGTCCTCGGGGTGGATGGTGACGAACTGGAAGCCGTACTGCTCGAACACCCAGCGCGTCCAACCCTCGCCCATGCTGCCGCTCCAGGGCTGATACAGGCCGATGCGCGGCTGACGGATGGCGCGGGCCGGCGCCGACGCCGTTCGCTCCGCCTGGAGAGCGAGCGACTTCACGAGATCGTCCTGCGCCTGCTCGGAGAGTCCCTGGATGGCAAAGCGAATCGGCGCGCCGCTGCTCGCGTGCACCGAGCCGCCCTGGCGCCATGCCAGGTTGATCGCCTTGAAGGCGTTGTTCTGCGCCGGATCGACCACGAGAACCGGGCCCGAACCGGTGACGCTGCCCGGCGGCGGCACGATCGCGGCCGACGCAGGATCGGTGTCGAAGCCGGTGCCGGGCAGGCTGTCGAACGGCGTGGAATCGAGCTTCACTTGCGCTTCGTAGGTGGTCGGCTTGATCTTCAGATCCGCCGGCGGCGCGAGCAGTTTCATCTGGCTCCGCGCCTCGTCGGACAACGGGGCTCGTCGCGGCGACGACGCGGACGCCCATCTGCAGCGGAAGCGACCAGCCGGCGGCGTCGTACGGGCGCTCGGGCGGACCGCCGGGATACTGGCGCAGGTCGGGATACCGCTGGACGTCGAGCACCTCGCGCGCCATCGCCGCAAACTCCTGGTCGGTCGGGACGACCCAGGTGCCGGCGGGAAACGTCTCGGCCGCCGACCGCGACCGGCGCGGTCAGCTCCGACACGCGGACGCCGCCGAACGCGATCCGGCGCAGCAGCTCGACGGCGGCGACCGGATCGCGCTGCTGCCGCGGGATGAAGTAGGCGTATGGCGGCTTCTTCTTCCCGAGCGCGATCTGATCGCGGCCGGCCTGATAGCGGTTGTAGAGCAGGCTGTCCTTGTATTTCGAGGCGAACTCGATCACCGAGATCGACGCCGTTTCCATGTAGTCGACCGCGTCGCGCAGGCGCCACCGGCCCGGCGGCCACGGGCTCGAGTAGAGGCTCGTCGGACGCAGGTCGCGCGTCGCCGGCGGGAAATCCTCGATCGTGTATTCGCGCGGCGTTGCGTATTGGTAGAGCGCCGTCTCGGTCCAGAACGCGGCGATGTTCTTGAAGTTCGGCGCGTAGTCGACGTAGCCGGGATACCACGCGTCGAAGGCGGTGCCCATGTGGGTGGCGCCGACCTGGCCGCGCTCCTCGAGCCCCTTGGCGATCGCCATCCCGATCATGTTCACTTCGCGCGACATCAGGAACGGCGCGTCGATGCCGACCGGCTCCGAGAACGGCGGCAGCCAGATGCGGGTCGGGAACGGGCCGGTCTGGTGGTGGACGTAGATGATCTGCGGCTCCCACTGCCGCCACGTGTGCTCGAGGACGCGCGACTCCACCATGTTCAGCATGTAGGCGTCGCGGTTGTTGTCGTGGCCGACGTACTCCTGGTAGAGCCGCGGCAGCGGCGCGAGCTCGTACGGCGTGCCGACGTTCTGCATGTACCACTCGGCGACCATCTGCTGGCCGTCCGGGTTGATCGTCGGCCACAGCAACACGACGACGTTGTCGAGCAGCGCCTTGCCGTCGGGCTCGCGGGCGCCGTTGACGAGGTCGTAGAGCAGCTGCGGCACGTGCGCCGGCCCCGCCACCTCGGTCGAGTGGAGGCCGCCGTCGATGTGGACGAACGCCTTGCCCTCTTTCGCGAGCCGGCGCGCTTCGGCGTCGGTGAGGCCCTGCGGGTGCGCGAGGCGGCGCGCGATCTCCCGGTAGCGATCGATCTTCGCCAGGTTCTCCGGCGACGAGACCAGGGCGAAGTACATCGTCCGCCCCTGGCTGGTCTTGCCCGCCTCGACGAGCTTCATGTGCTTCGTCGCCGCCGCGAGCTTGCGGAAGTAGTCGACCGACTGGTCGTAGGTCGCGAGCTTGTAGTCGGCGCCGGGCCGGAAGCCGAAGACCGATTCGGGGGTCGGCAGGCGGCCGTCGCCGCGGAGAACGATCGGGATGGAGAAGAGCAGGGTCAGCGCGACCGCGCGCGTCAGGGCTGGCACGCGCGAAGTATAGCCTCCGTTCCCCTACAATGAAGGCGGATGCTCCGGCGTGTCCTCGCCGCCCTCCTGCTGCCGGCAGCCCTGCTGGCGTCGTCGGCGTCCCTGGTGCGCGCGCAGGCGCGCGACGCGCTCGACAACACGCTGAGAACTGCCGAGTACTCGCGGGATCCCCGCGCGATTGTCGGCGCGCTGCTGGATCTCGCACGCTTCGACCGCGAGCAGGGGCGCGTCCGCCCGGCGCTCGACTATGCGCGTCGGGCGCTCGCTGCGGCGCGTGACGCCGGTGCGCGCGATCTGATCGATCGCAGCTGGGAAGAGCTGATCGCGTGCCAGGAGCGTGCGGGCGATGCGGCGGGCGCGCTGGCGTCGTTCCGCCGCTACAAGGAGGAGCACGACCGGGCGATCGCAGCTGAGGAGCGCAAGCAGCTCGATGTCGCCGAGCAGAAGTATCAGGCGCAGCGAAAAGCGAGCCGAGAACGAGCGGGCGCAGCGCGAGGCTGCGGTCCGCGCGAACGCAATCGATCGCCGGCGGCTGCAATGGAATCTTCTCGGCGGCTCATCGATTCTGCTCGGGCTCATCGGCTTCACCATCTACCGCCGGCGCGCCAACGCCGCGCGGCTGACGCGAGAGCTCGCCGTCACCGATCCGCTGACCGGGCTGAAGAACCGCCGCTACATGCTGCTGACGATGGGCGGCGACATCGCGGTGGCGCAGCGGAAGCGCCGGAACGCGCCGTTCGGCGTGCGGCCGTCGGATGCCGATCTGGTCTACCTGCTGATCGATCTCGACCGGTTCAAGTCGGTGAACGACGAGTTCGGCCACCAGGCGGGCGATACCGTGCTGATGCAGGTGGCCGACGTCTTGCGCGAGTCGTGCCGGGCGTCGGACACGATTGCGCGATGGGGCGGCGACGAGTTCCTGCTGGTGTCGCGCTTCAGCGATCGGCGCACCGGCTCGGTGCTGGCCGAGCGCATCCGCGCCGCGATCGAGGCGCGCGAGTTCGAGGTCGGCGACGGCCGCAGCGTGCGCCGCACCTGCTCGATCGGCTTCGCCGCGTTCCCGTTCTCGATCCCGCACCCGGACGTGCTGATGTGGGAGCAGGTGGTCGCGATCGCCGACGAGGCGCTGCGCCGCGCGAAGAGCGCGGGCGCGAACAAGTGGGTCGGCGTGATGGCGTCAGAGACCGCGAGCGAGTCGCAACTCCGTGCCAGGACCGGCAACTCGCTCGATCGCTGGATCGAGGACGGGACGGCGACAGCCGAATCCCGATAGCACACCTTCTTAGCGAGCAAGTCCAGCAACGGAAATGCGATGAAACGCACATGGACGATCATTGGCGTCAGGGACGTCCCGGGTAGCTTCAAGTGGTACCAGTCGCTCTTTGGCCAGGCCGAGACGTTTCCGAGCCATGACCACTTTGGTCAGATCCTGGATACGGATGGAACCGTTTTGCTCTGCCTCCACCAGTGGGGTGCTCACGAGCATCCTTCCTTGATGAGTCCAGACGCGGCGCCACCGGGCAACGGGCTTCTCTTGTTCTTCCGCGTCGACGACTTCGACCTGGCATTGCAGAGGGCACGCGCTCTCGTCACCCGGCTCGAAGAGGAGCCGCACGTGAACCCGAACACTCGAACAGGGGAGTTCTCACTCCGGGATCCGGACGGATACTACGTCACCATTAGTGCGCTCTCGTGAAGGCGGTCGTCGAAGAACGCGTGAGCAGCCGAAATCCGCGAGTCTGGCTGTCGTGGTCTCCGGCTCCCCGGAGCCTCAAACGCGATCGCGTTGGCCGATGGCGCTTCTGATCAGGCGGACGAGATCGGTGACGGTGTGTTCGAGGTGCAGGTTGCGCTTGTCGAAGACGAGCAGCCCCTGGCTGCCGAGGAGCGCGGCGACGGCGGGCTCGGCCATGGTGCTGCCGCCGCGGTTGTAGCTCTCCTGCATGATCGGAATCATCGGCTTCGCGTACTGCTGCGCCAGGCGGATCTCGCGCAGCACCCACTCCGCGTGGAGCGTCGTCTCGGCCAGCAGGCAGACGAACACGTCCGAGTCTTCGATCGCGCGCTCGATGTGCGGCGGGAACGGGCCGGCACCGTCGAGGCCCTGCGCGTCGACGAAGGCGTGGATTCCCTGTGTGCGCAGCTTGTCGGCGAGATACATCGCCAGCATCGCGCTGACGTTGCGCTGGTAGCTGATGAAGATCTCCGGCCCTTCGGCCTTGTGCACGATCCGGCGCAGCCCATCGCGAAACGCGCTCGCGAAGCCGGCGAGTGAGTCGTAGCGCTTCGCCGGGTCTGGCGCCAGCCCGCGCGCGAGCACCTGCGAAACCGCGCGCGGCACCTCCGGACGCTGGTTGTGCGCCGCTTCCTCGTGCGCGGGCGGCGGGCCGCGGCGAAAGTTCCGCTGCCGCACCTCGTGGTGTTCCTGGCCCTCGAACGGGCGCGAGCCGGTCACCAGGTAGTAGGTGATGGCGGCGAGCGCGAACTGTTCGGTCGCCGCGGTGATCACGCCGTCCAGCCATAACTCGGGCGCCATATAGGCCGGCGTCCCGGTCATCTGCCGCCCTTCGCCGCCCGACACTTGTTGCGCCATCGAGAAATCGGTGAGGTACGGATGCTCCTCATCGTCGAAGACGATCGCGCTCGGCTTCAGGTCGCCGTGCAGCACCTCGTGACGGTGCGCGTACTCGAGGGCATCGGCGATCGGCTCGAGCCACTCGGCGACGCGCGCCGGAGGGATCGCGGCCTTCGATTCGATCCGCTCGACCAGGCTGCCGCCTGCCATCAGCTCGAAGCAGAGGAACTCGGTCCTCATCGGCGCACCGCCCGACGGCGTCAGCGTCGCGGGGCCGTAGTCGGCGACGCGGCAGATGTAGGGATGGTTCAGCCGCGCGGCGATCCTGGCCTCGCGCTGAAACTGGTCGCGGTAGCCCGGATACTGCAGCAGCGCGGGCGAGAGCAGCTTGATCGCGACGTTCGCCGAGGTGCGCGCGTCACTCGCCTCGTAGACGGCGCCTTTCGAGCTCTCGCGCAGCAGCCTGACCAGCGTGTAGCGGTCGGCGATCTGGCAGCCGGTGAAATCCTGGAGCGACGCGTCGCCCATCTGCGAGAAGGTGACTTCGAGCGCGCCGATCTGGATCGTCGTGCCGAAGAGCAGCGGCGTTTCGGTGACGCGGCGGCCGTGGATGAAGACGCCGTTCTGGCTGCCGACGTCGCGGAGGACGTAGCCGCCGGCGCTGTAGCGCACCTCGGCGTGATGCCGCGACCAGCTGCGCTCCGGCAGGCTCCAGTCGTTGTCGGTCGCGCGCCCGATGCGGATCGTCTCGGTGCCGAGCCGGAACGTCCGGCCCACCAGCCGGTTGTCGACGGCGCGCGTGACGACCAGCTGAACGTCCGGCACCACGGTTGCGAGCGTGGGCAGATTGGCCGTCTTGCGGAAGACGATCGTCCGATCGAAACCGGCGTTGCTCGCCACCGCCGGCGTCAGCTGCGGCGCCGGCACCTCGAGCGCCTCGGTGCGCTGCGGCCCTGCGGCAGGCTGCGCCGCGACTTGAGGCGCGGGCGCGACGCACGTCTGGCCCAGATCCAGCGAGAGCGGCGAGTGCTGATCCGAAAGCGGCGAGTAGCCAGCTGGAATCGGCGGCGGCACGGCGGTTTTCTGCGCGCGAAGCTGCAGCGGCGCGTTGAGCGACGCGAGCTCCAGACTGCCCCTGAACTGCACCAGCGCCGCCTGCATCGCGGCAGCAGTGGCGAACCGCTGCTCGCGATCCTTCGCCAGCGCCCGCTGGACGATCGCGACCAGGTGCGAGTCGATATTCGCCACGAGCTCGTCGAGCGGCCGCGGTGCGGAAGTGGTGATCTGCGTGAAGGTTGCCACAAGCGATTCGCCGCTGAACGCCTTCTGCAGCGTCAGCAGCTCGTAGAGCACCGCACCGGCCGAGAAGATGTCGCTGCGCTGATCGACCTGTGCGCCGGCGAGCTGCTCCGGCGACATGTAGTTCGGCGATCCGATGAGGATGTCCGCGCGGGTGTCCGACCCGCCGAGGTCGGCGAGCTTGGCGACGCCGAAGTCGAGGATCTTGAGGACGCCGTCGGCGTCGATCAGCAGGTTCGCCGGCTTGATGTCGCGGTGGACGATGCCGCCGCGGTGCGCGAACTCCAGGCCGTCGCAGAGCGACTCGCTCCAGGTCAGCATCTGCCCGAGCGGCACCGGCTCGCCCTTGGCGATCACGCTGGCGATGCTGTCGCCGGTCACGTGCTCCATGACGATGTAGGGCGTGCCTTCGGCTTCGCCGACGTCGAAGATGGTGACGATGTTGCGGTGCTTCAGGCGGCCGGCCGAGCGCGCCTCGCGCAGGAACCGCATGCGCACTTCCTCATCGTCGGTGCGCAGGCACTTGATGGCGACCAGGCGCTCGATCACCGGATCGTGGGCGAGGTAAACCATCCCCATCCCGCCCTGCCCGAGGCGGCTGATGATTTCGTAGCGTCCGATACTGGACGGTTGCTGCGCAGACATGGAGTCCTGAGGTTCGCCTGGCTGCGTAGAATAGGACGAAGACCGAGGTGATTATGGATCAACGCACGCGACGAGCCCTGCTCCTCACGGTATTGGCGTGCAGCACGGTCGCTTTCGCACAGCCAATGCCCTTGACCTACCCCGAGGCCCGCAAGGGCGACGTCGTCGACGACTACTTCGGCACCAGGGTCGCCGATCCCTATCGCTGGATGGAGGATCTGAATTCTGCTGAGCTGAAGCAGTGGGTTGATGCCGAGAACGCCATCACCGGCAAGTACCTCGACGCGCTGCCGATGCGCGCCGCGTTGCGGAAGCGAATCACCGAGCTCTGGAATTATCCGAAGGTGACGCCGCCGCGATACGAAGGGCGGCACTGGTTCTACAACCGCAACAGCGGCCTCCAGCGCCAGTCGGTGGTCTTCACCCGCGAGACGCTGAACGGCGCCGAGTCGGTAGCGATCGATCCGAACAGCCTGTCGCCCGACGGGTCGGTCGCCCTCTCCGGTTTCGTCCCCGCTCCCGATGCGCAGCATTTCGCCTACGGGCAATCGGAGGGCGGTTCCGACTGGTCTACCTATTACGTGCGCGAGCTCGGCACCGGCAAGCAGCTGCCGGACGTCGTCCGCTGGGTGAAGTTCAGCAGCCTGTCGTGGACGGAAGATGGGAAGGGATTCTTCTACGGCCGCTATCCGGAACCGCGCGCCGGCAAGGCGCTCGAGGACGCCGTCCGCGACAAGAAGATCTACTACCACGCACTGGGCACACAGCAGTCGGCCGACCGCCTGATTTACGAGCGGCCCGACGAGCCGATGCTCTTCATCGACGCGTACACGGACGAGACCGGCCGGTACCTGTTCTTCGCCACCAACAAGGGCACGAGCAACAAGAACGAGCTCTTCGTCAAGGACCTGGGCGATCCGATTGCGCCGAAGCTCGACGCCCCGGTCCGCGCGCTGTACCCCGGCCACACGGCTTCTTACGATCCGCTCGGCATCGTCGACGGGACGATGTACCTGCTGACCGATCGCGGCGCACCCAACAAGAAAGTCGTGTCAGTGCCGATCGATCGGCCGGATGCCGCGAACTGGAAGACGGTCGTGGCGGAGAGCCGCAACACGATTGCCTCTGCCGGGCTGATTGCGGGGAAGCTGGCCGTGAACGCGCTGGTGGACGTTGCCAGCGACGTTCGCTTCTACAACCTTGATGGATCGCCGGCCGGGCAAATCGCGACGCCGGACCTCGGCACCGTGTCTGGTCTGGCCGGCCGCTTCGACCGGCCGGAGATTTTCTACACGTTCACCTCGCCCCTCTATCCGGCGACCGTCTTTCGCTTCGACATCGGCAACGGCACCAGCACGCCGTTCGAGGCGCCGAAGCTGACCTTCGATCCGACCCAGTACACGACCGAGCGCGTCTTCGCCACGTCGAAGGACGGCACGCGCGTGCCGCTGTTCCTGACCCACCGCAAGGATCTCAAGAAGGACGGCGGCAACCCGACGATGCTCTACGGCTATGGCGGATTCGATATTTCCGAGGTGCCGCGCTTCCGGCCGGAGATTCCGGCGATCCTCGAACGCGGCGGGGTGTGGGCGACGGCGAACATGCGCGGCGGCGGCGAGTACGGCGAGGCGTGGCACGAAGCGGGGATGTTCGAGAAGAAGCAGAACGTCTTCGACGACTTCATCGCCGCGGCTGAGTACCTGGTGAAGGAGAAGTACGCGTCGCCGCAGACGCTCGGCATCATGGGCGGCTCCAACGGCGGCCTGCTGGTCGGCGCGGTCGAGCAGCAGCGGCCGGACCTGTTCGCGGTGGCGCTGCCGGCGGTTGGCGTCATGGACATGCTGCGGTATCACCGCTTCACCGGCGGCTCGGCGTGGGCGACCGAGTATGGGTCGGCCGAGCACGCAAAGGACTTCGCCTATCTCTACAAGTACTCACCGCTGCACAACGCGAAGCGCGGCGCCTGCTATCCCGCCACGCTCATCACGACCGCCGATCACGACGACCGCGTCGTGCCGAGCCACTCGTTCAAGTTCGCGGCGACGATGCAGGTGGCGCAGGGCTGCCCGAAGCCGGTCCTCATCCGGATCGAGACGCAGGGGTCGCACGGCTATCGCCCGACCGACAAGCGGATCGCCGAGCTGGCCGATATCTGGGCATTCGCGCTGGCGAACATGAAGACGGCGGCGGGAGTGATCACGACATTGCGGAATGCGGAATGCGGAATGCGGAAATCCACAATCGAGAATCCGCAATCCGCAATCCGCAATCCGCAATCCGCAATGTCGCGCTACGTCATGTCCTCGATGCGCAGCCGCACCGCCGGATCGCCCAGCACGATGTAGTTCCTCGCATCGTCGCGGGCGATGAAGAGATTGGCGACCAGCGCCGACTGCGGCTGCGGCTGCCCCGGCAGGTTGCCGCCGAGCGCGAGCCCGAGTTGCGCGGCGAGCGTGCTCCACTGCAGGTTCAGCGGATCGGCCGCCATCCCCGCGCGGTGTCCTTTCATCAGCAGCTCGAGCGGCGAGCGCAGCAGTTGTTCCTGCGGCGTGCCCATCACGTCCTCGAACCCGTAACTGAACGCGCGATCGATGTGCGCGATCACCGCGAGTGCGCCGCGCGCGAGCAGCGCCTGCGGCAGGCTGGCGATGATGGGCGCGGGCGCCAGCGGAATCTGCGAGCCGTCGGTGGCAAAGAAATACGAGTCCTTCTCCGGGCAGCCGCCGCCGAAGCAGGCGAAGACGAACGCCATCATGCCGTTCACGTCGGCGTCGGCGGGGAGGTCTTCGGCGCTGAAGTAGTGCTCGGGCTGGAGCGGCTGGCCGCGCTCCCATTCCTGCGACACCAGCGCGCCCTGGCGCTTCTGCTGAACGGCCGGATCCGCGATCGCCCACTCGGCGCCGTGCGAGCCGGTGAAGACGATCGCCGGCGGCCCGCCGTCGACGGTGCCGCGGAAGATGTCGGTGAGCTTCGACTTGGTCGCCTGGCCGTCGCCGATGAACGAGTGCACCTCGAACTTCTGACGCTGGCCGAGCGGCGGCGACACTCCCTCGCCGAGAAAATCGGTGCCGACCGCGCCGGCGAGCAGCGGCGTCGCCAGATCGCCGGCGTTGCGCGGCATCCACAGCGCGGCCCGGCGCTTGCGCGCCGGCGTCACGCCTTTCTCGTAGTCGACGACTTTCTGCGCGTACGCGGCGTAGTCTTCGACCTTGTCGAAGTGCAGGCGGCCCACCGCCCACTGCAGATCGAACTGCGCCTGGAACTCGAACGGGACCCGCTGCGGCGAGCCGACCATCAGCAGGTAGTAGGGCACACCGCGGCGCGGAGAGACGGGCGCGGCGAGCGATACGCCTTTTGTCGCCGCCCAGCTGCCCGCCGTCTGCCCGGGACGGACGCCCGCGTTCCCTTCGAACACCTTGAACAGCTTCTCGTCGTTCACCTGGCTCTTGCGCCAGTCGAGCAGCGGCTTCAGCGCTTCGCGAATCGCTGGATCGACGTCCGACGGCAGCAGCACCGCCCACCCGGTTTGCGTCAGGTCCATCGGATCGTCGACCGTGCCATCGACCGCAAGCGCGCGGCTGCGCGCGGAGCGGGCGAGCACCGGACCGGAGTCGCCGCCGATGTGGCGCAGGTTGTCTTCGGTGAGGCGCGGATGGGTCGCGCCGGTCTCGGCGACGACCCCCATCGGGATCGGCATCCGCTCGACGACGCCGGCGCCACCGGCTGGCGTCATACGCGCTGTCCTCGCGCGGCGCCGACGGCCTGCCAGAGCATGTGCGCCACCTGCGGGCCGTCGATGCGCGCTGTGGTCGGCGATGAAGCGTGAGCCGTTCAGGTTGTAGATGCGGCCGGGCTCGAAGTGGTACTCGCCGCGTTCGTCGAGCATGTCCTTCGGCTCCACGTTCGGCGTCCCCTGAATGCCCCACGCGCCGATGCCGCCGAATTTCGGCAGCTTCGCCGCGAAGTCGACTTCGCCGATCAGTCCGACGGCGGCGGGAAACGCGATTCCGACCGCCTTGTCGTTCACCGACTGGGTGGTCAGGATCGGCCCGCTGACCGTGCGCTTGGCGAGGATCTGGCGGAAGTAGCCGGGTTTGTCCGACTCGGGGATGTCCTCGGCGTACGACCACAGCGACATCGCGCCCTGCACCAGCACGGCGGAATTCACCGGGCGCGTCAGCACCCCGTTGCCTCCCGGCCCGCCCAGAATCGACGAGACGACGATGCAGCCGAAGCTGTGGCCCATGAGGTGAATGTTGGCGTCGCACGCGCGCTGCAGGTCGTTGACGAAGGTGTGCATCCCCTGCTCGCCGACCGTGCGCGCGCGATGCTTCATCAGCCAGAACGACACCTGGCGGAGGCCGGAGAGAATGCCGCTCCTGATCGAGCCGGACGTGCCGAACGACTCGCCGACGCTGGCGAGCCGCTCGGCGCGCACCGCGGCCTGCGGATCGAGCGGCGCGCCGTCCTCGTCCGGGGCGCCGCTGGTGCCATCACCGGCGGAGAAGCCGACCGCGCGGGCCAGCTCGGAGTACGCCGCAATCACGTCGTCGGGCAGGATCCGCGCGGCCGGGTTCTGCTCGAAGGCGCTGGAAGATCACTTCGAGCGGTGCGCGGACATCGCTGCCGCCGCCGAAGTGCTCGACCGCCTTTTCGAGCAGCACGCCGGCGATCGCCGCACCGGCGGTGCCGAAGGATTGGGCGCTGATCGTCTCCTCGCCCCACGGCTGGCTGGGCCAGTGCAGGCCGATGAACAGCGGACGAAAGTCGGGCCCGAGCGCCTGTCGATCGGCTTCGAGCCGCCACATCGCGCCGATCCAGCGGTTGTATTGATCGATCGCCGACGGGATGTCGCCCTTCCATCCGTGGCTGAAGAGAAAGACGTGCGACGGCTTCTCGCTGCGCGCCTTTTCGAGCAGGGCGCGGCTGAACACGCCGCCTTCGGGATCGTCGGTGCGTTCGCGGCCGCGGTCGTCGAAGTGGATGAGCGCGTACTCGATGCCGAGCTGCGGAATCTTCTGAAATGACATGGTGAAGGCCCTCTCGTTCTACCGATGCTTTGCCGTCGCGTCCGATCCATAGGTCTCGCTGTCGAGGCCGCCGGTCAACCGCCAGTACATCTCTTCGCCGACCTGGAAACTGAGCTGCCGCAGCTCGTGATCCACCGGGTTGCGGCTGCGCGCCCGGCGGATGACGTCGATCGACGCCGCGTTGCCGACGTCGCGGAGCGTCTCGAGCGCCGAGCGATAAATCACCGCCTCGGCGAGGCCGTCTTTCGACGTGCGCATCCGCGTGTCGTCGATCGCTTCGAGCTCGCCCATCACAATCTGCTCGCACAGCGGCCGCAGCCAGCGGTCGATCTCCGGATCGTGCAGCTTGGCGTAGGCGCGCATCGCCCGTCCCTGCAGCGCCGGCGTGCCGTTGAGCAGGGAGCGGGCGAGGAACGCGCGCGCGTCGGCTGTCGCCAGGCTCGTCTTCTGAATCAGGTAGCAGGTGTGGACCGCGCGCAGTTCGTCGGGCGCTGCGCCATTTCCGCTGATGACTCGGATCCACGGATGCACGACGCGGCGCTGCACCCAGCTCGGCCTCGCCGCCGGCAAGCGCGTTGACGATTCCCCACCTGACGTCAACCTGCCGCGCCTGCTCGTAGGCGTCGACGAGGATCAGGCGGTCCTCCTCGCGCGGGCTGTCGGCGAGCCCGAACGCGGCGATCACCGAGACGCGCGGGTCGTCGCGCGAGAGGAGGTTTCGCGTCGCTTCAGGGTTCTGCTGCAGCTCCCACCAGGCGCGGAGCGGCTCCGCGAGATCGGGGCGGTGCGCGGTCACGTACGCGGTCGTCTCCTGGTAGACGCGCGCGAGCCCGTTGACGGCGCCCTGGCGGATGCCGCACAGGTCGGTACTGGTTGTCTTCGGGCTTCTCGGCCACCGGCTCGAGCGGATCGCAGGCGAGCGCGACCAGATGAGGGACGACGTCACGCTCGAGGTGATCGCGGCCGCAGATCGGCGCCAGCGCGACCAGGCTGTCGAGCGCCTTGCGGCGATCCAGATACGGACGATCCGGATCCCAGCCCGATCGCCAGATCAAGGTGTCGACCATCTGGTCGACGACCTCGCCGAGATCGTCGGTCGATCCCCGTTCGGCGACCACTTCCTGAAAGCAGCGGACGGCGAGAAACAGCTGATCGCCCTCCATCAGGCTCGAGCCGGCGAGCACCGCATGCAGGATCTCGGTCGGGTCGGGCACCATCGTCGCCGCCAGGATCAGCACGCGCTGCCAGCGGCGCAGCCGCGCGAGCCGCCCGAGCGATGCGGTGATGTCTTCCACCAGCCGCGGCCGGTCGGGCGCGCCGGCGAGATAGCGCGCGGCGAAGTAGGCCTGCATCACCGGATAGGTGAAGCGGACGCCTTCGTCGCCGTTCGGGACCAGGAGACGGCACTCGTTGACCAGCGCGTGCAGCAGGTCGCCGAGCGCGAACTCGCGGCCGCGCCGGACCTCGTCGAGGATTCGCACGAGCTGCTCCGGCTGCAGCTCGCGGTCGCGCCCCATCTGGATTGCCCACGCGATGTGTTCGAGCGCCTCCTCGGTGCAGCTCGCCGGGACGCGGCGCGTGTCCATGCGCGCGAGGTAGATCGCGGCGACCCGCTCGAGGATGCCGCGGCGCGACTTCAGCGGCACGCTGCTCGCGGCGAGGTCGAGCATGTGCTGCAGGAAGCGGGGTTGACTGGCGAGATCCGAGTAGCCGTTGGCGAGGATCGCATCGCGGACCGCGCGCGCAAGGTCGGTGTTCAGCTCGTCGAGGTACGCAATCACCTGCCGGACGTCGAGCGGCTGCGCGACCAGCAGCGCGGCTGCTCTCGAAGTGGCGCGCGAGCGCGGGGACGAGCAGTTCGTCGGCGAGCAGGAACACGGCGCTGCCGTTCAGATCGCGCAGCCGGCCGATCGCCGAGAGCGCGTGCTCGCGGCGAACCCCGCCGAGCTCCTCCTCGCCGTCGATGAGGAACAGGAACCGGCGCCCCTCGAGCCGCGCGTGGTCCGAGGCGCGGGCGGCGCCGGTCCACACGCGCTGGAGGGTGGGCCACATCGTCGTCGTCCGCCCGGACAGCTCGGCGAGCGACAAGCAGCACCGGGTACGGCCCGGGTGAGGTGCCGCTCAGCATCGCGGTCGCCATCGTTCGGAACAGCCGGCGCAGCTGGGCGGAGATCAGCGATCCGCGCGAGCCGGTCAGGATCGTGAACGAACCCTCCGTCGCGGCCAGGTCGTTCGCGCGCTTCCAGAGATCGAACCGCGGCCCCGACGCGCCCTCGATTGGTTTGTAGGCGGCGACGCCACGCGCATGCTCGATCACCTGGATCGGCGGCCAGGTTTCGGAGTCGGCCGGCAGGTCGGCGAGCGACGCGCGCGATCGCCTCGCGGATCGGATCGGCGCACCACAGGCGCCCGCCGCGCAGTCGCGAGAAGAGCGCCGGGATCGACCAGTTGTCGATCCGCGGGTCGCCGACCAGCCGCTGGCGTCCGCGGTTGACGGCGACGTCGACCAGCCCGTCGTCGAGAATGCGCGCGGTAGAACTCCGAGAAGAAGACGCGGGCGTCTTCCATCTCGACGAAGTCCTGCATGGCGATCGCGGCTGGGAGCCCGAGGCGGACCAGCCGCGGCGCGAGGCCGGTGAACGGGGCATGCCCCTCGGCGCCGGTCGCGGCGCTGAGGCACGCCTGGAACACGATCAGCTGAAGCGAAGGCGTCAGCCACGACTGCAGCTCGGGATCGTTGACGCGCGCGCCGCCGCCATCGCTGTTCTCGAGCAGCAGCGATCCGATACCGGCGTCGGGGTCGTAATCGCCGTGCCCGAGGATGTGCAGCCCGTGTACGTTCTGGTGCAGCTGGTCGGAGATGTTCTGCAATGACGTCGGGCCGGGGACGACCGGCCAGTTCTGCTTGGCCAGCCGCTCGCGCAGCTTGTCGCTGATGCCGGTCCGGCCCGGCATCACCGATACCTGCAGGCGCCGGTCGAGCGGGCCGTTCTCGAACTCCTCGACGAACTTGCTGATCTCGGCCTCGACGTCGATGCGCCGGTTTTCCTCGAGGTTGGCCGGATTGGCGATCGCGAACAACAGACGGAAGGCGAGCGCGTCAGGAGGCTCGCCGTCGGGCGACTGCACGGCGATGTAGCGCGAGAACGCCACCCGCGGGTGGACGGCGATGCGCCAGTCGTCGCCGGCGATCGGCAGCCACAGGCGCTCCCACCGGATCCAGTGCGGCGCGCTCTTGTCGTCGTCGAGCACGAGGCGCAGGCGGATCCGCTCGCCGCGGCTCAGCCCCGCCTGGTCGAGCGCGCGGAACACGGTCGGGTTCGCCAGCTGGCGTCCGAGCGCCTTGCCGTATTTTTCCGGATCGGTCGGATCGAGCGAGTCGACGTCGAGGGTCGACTCGCCGATCCACAAGCCGGAGCCGTCGACGCGCACTTCGACGTCGTGGACCGACGGGCGGCCGTCGCCGCCGGCCTTCGCGCCGCGGATGCGCAGTTCGACGTCTTTGAATTCGAGCACTGTGCCGTTACATGGAACGCAGAGGCCGCAGAGACCGCAGAGATAAAAGAATGTTCCGGGTCTTCTCTGCGTGCTCCACGAGCTCTGCGTTCGAGACGAGCGCCGTCATATTGCGACTCGGCAACCGGTGCCGAGCAGGATCGGCGACGTGGTCGCGGCTCCCGCGCCACCGGGCGCGGTGGCAAAGGCGAGCGCGCCGCTCGGCGCCGCGCCGGCCAGCGACCATTTGCCGTTCTCGAACATGATCTCGTCGACGATGAAGCCGAAGGTCACCGGCTTCTTGCCGGTGTAGGTGATGCTGCTGTTGCTCGCGCCGCCCGGCTTCACCTTGACGTTGGCGCCGAGAATGCCTTCGATCGACGGGACGTCGACGCCGACCTCCGTGCCGTGCTCGTCGAGCGCGATGACGGTGATCGAATTGGACTTCAGGACGTCGACGATGACGAACGCCTGGCTGTCGGGCTGCATGAAGTAGTGCTGGACGACCGGATTGCTGGTGTTCAGCGTGCCCGACGCCATGTAGTTGCCGGCTTCGAGCGGCGACACGACCGTCGAGGTGACGCCGGTGTAGGAGAACTGCACCTTGCGCGCGCGCTTGTAGGCGAGATCGAGCGACGGCGCGGCGGCGCCGAACGCGGCCAGCGCGTTGCTCAGAATCTGCAGGCCGAAGCCGATTTCGAGCTTGTCGGTCTTCTGGCCGTTGACCGGCGCGGCGGGGCGCGGCGCGCTCGGCTCCGGCGCCGGCACGCTGCTCTGCCAGACGCTGCTGAGCGGGCCCAGCCACTGCGTGGTGTCATCGATGCCGATGACGTCGAGCGGCTCGATGCCGACGCGCGGCAGCTTCACGACGTTGTAGCCGAACTTGTTGAGGAACGTGACGCTCGGATCTTTTTTCTTGGGCATGGGTGATTCCTTTTCGTCCAACACGTCTCAGGCCAGCGGTACCGAAATCGACAGCGCCTTCTCGTTGCGGAAATGGTAGACGTGCTTCTTCTCGCTCTTCTGCTCAGACGCCAGGAACTTATCGAGCACCTGCCGGTTCTTCAGGATGCCGATCCGGTTGGTCAAGTAGCACTCGTACGGCTGGCCGTGGCGCGCCGCGGAGAGCCAGCCGAGCGCCTGCTCGTGCGGGATCTCGTGCTTGCCGTTGCCGGAGATGACGTAGCGATCGGCGGTGACACGCTCGAAGAAGTCCTGGGTCGTGCTGTGGCTGCTGCCGTGGTGCTGCACCTTCATCAGGTCGAAGTGGCACTTGCCATCCTTCATCAGCCCGGCGAGCTCCAGCGACTCGAGCAGCACGTCGCCGCGCGCGTCGCCCGAGAGCAGCATGCGCAGCTTCTTGCCTCGCGCCGCCGTCACCTCGGCGATGACGACGATGCTCGACATGTTCGGCACCGTGTTGTTGAGATAGTCGGCGCCGACCGCCGCATCGTTGGCGCCGTGTTCCGCCTTCGCGGCCTGGAACGCTTCCACGAGGCGTTTGAGCTGCACCGCATTCGGCGCCAGGATGGTGAAGGTGAGGCCGTCGGCAATCGGCACGACCTTCAGGCCGCGTGCCGGCGCCTCAACCGGATCGCCTCCCGCGCCCTGGTTGATCGGCACGGCCAGCTGCACGGCCGCCTTGCGCAGCTGGTTGCCCTGCGGCACGCTCGCGACCACCGCGGAGGTGAACGCGTTCAGGCCGCGCGGCGGCACGACGCCGTCGAGCGAGGCGGCGACGGTGGCCGATTGCACCGCCGCCGGCTTGCTGCCGTGCAGCTTCTCGAACGAGTTGTGCCACAGCGTTTCGATCCGGCAGAACTCGTCTTTGCCGTCCTCGCGCAGCTGCGCGAGCGCCTTGAACAGATCGAGGATGCCGGTGATGTGATCGGCATCGATGTGGCTCGTCATCACCATCCGCAGGTCGAGCGGTTTCTTCGCCCGCAACTCGTCGAGTCGCGGCTTCAGCACGGTCGAGTAGACGCCCGCCGAGCCGCCGTCAATCAGCACCCGCACCGGCTTGGCTTTGGCCGTCTTCTGGTAGTGCAGGATGAGGCAGTCGCCGTCGTTGGCCTGGAGCGCTTCGAGTGTGAATAACATAAGCAGGGTTCAGGGTTCTGGGTTCGCGGTTCTGGGTTCTGGTTCTAGGTTCTGGTTCTAGGTTCTGGTTCTAGGTTCGGGTTCAAGGTTCCGTCCCTCCTCGCTACACCGACTGGATCGCGCGTAGCACGTCTACCATCCCTCGCCCCTGGAACCGCGGCTCGCGGCCCAGGTCCGTTGCCGTGCTGCACAGAATCTCTTTGACGCGCGCCGGCTGGCCGATCAGCTCGCGGTGCCGCCCGAGGAGCAGCGCCGCCGCGCCGCTCACGTGCGGCGCCGCCATGCTGGTGCCGTCCATCGTTTCGTAGTAGCCGTTGAGCGAGCAGGAGTCGATCCGCTCTCCAGGCGCAATCAAATCGGGCTTGGTGCGCCCGTCGCCGGTCGGACCGCGGCTGGAGAAATAAGAGACGCCGTAGTTGTGCGGCATCGTGCGGTGCGTCGATCCAACCGTGATCACCGCCTCCGCGTTCCCCGGGTCGGTGATGCTGATGTAGCGATAGTCGCCGAGGGCGCCGCCCTCCGCGTTCTCGAGCTTGTTGAAGCCGCGGTTGCCGGCCGCGGTGACGACGATGACGCCGCTCGCGGAGACCCGCTCGCATTCCTCGCAGACAGGCGTCCGCCCGCACGCGTAGTTGGCGACGTCGTGCGGCACCGACAGGCTCAGGTTGACGCCGTGCACGACCATCAGATCCTTGTGCGCGTTCATGTGGCGGATGAACTGCAGCGCGGCGATGATCGTGAACTCGTCGGCGGTATCGTTCGGATCGTCGGGCAGGACGCGCAGGTCGTAGAGCTCGAGGTCGGGGCAGACGCCAACCAGCGCCTCGGTCAGCGGCGTTTCGTCCGGCGCCTCCTGCCAGTTGGCGGCGAGGATGCCGGCGACATGCGTGCCGTGCGCGTCGGCGCGTGGCGGCTGGTAGGCCTTGCGCGTGTGCGGTATGCGCAGCAGCGGCTCGAGCAGATCCCAGTCGATCGAGCGGCCGCGCAGCAGGCTCGTGCGCAGCTCGGCACGCAGCTTCTCCAGCTGCGCCTGCGGGATGCCCTTGATCGGCGTCCCCTTGCCATCCTCCGAATCCGGATCCGGGTCGAGCAGGTTCTTGATCCGCAGGAAGTCGTACGATTTCACCACCCGGCTGCCAAGCTCGTCGTCCTTGTTCGTTCGATCGGGCTTGACGATCTCGCCCTTCGAGTTGCGCCGCTTGAACGCCTTGTGCGTCGCGTCGATGCCGGTATCGAGCACGGCCCAGCGGATCCCGGTCGTCTTCGACTCGAAGAGCCGCGCCGCAGCGTCGGCTTTGACCGTTCGCCGCGAGCGCCACACGCTCGTGCTCGCCGGGCGATTGAGGCTGATGCTCCAGACGACGCCGGCGCTCCCGTCGGGGATGGCGATGAGGCTCTCGTAGACACTCGTGAACGCGTCGATCTCGTCGCTCGTCAACGAGGGCGCGGACAGATCAGACGTGATCGGCCGCCCCTGGCGTTCGAGCTCGATCGAACCGACGACGCGGATCAGTTTCTGGAACAGCTTGCGGTCACCGCCGGTTGGTGGCGGCGCTTTCCTGCCGCGCTCTGTCGTGCCGAGTGTAGCCGCAACGCGCTGGATGTTCGCGCGAGTCCATTCGGAACCAAGCGGCGCGACCACGCGCTGCCACCAGATGGTGAGCGGCAGCGCGTCGCGGAGCAGCTCTCGGAACGTGAGCGACGCGAGCACGACCGATTCGTTGAACAGGACCCGGGCCCGGCCACCAGCGCTTGGCGCTGCCGTCTTCGCCTTCTTCGCGCCGCGGGCCGCGCCGCGCTTCTGGTCGGCTTCGAGGCGTTCGCGCAAGGCACGCGCCATCGTCGGCGCATCCGACTCGTTGTGCGGCGTCAGCAGCACCTCGACGCGCCGATCGGGCGCCTGGCCGTACTCGATCCACACGTCGGGCAGGATGGGGAAGTCCTGTGTGAACCGGCGCTGTTGCTCCGGCTTGCCGTAGAACAGCTCCTCAATCTGATCGCGCTTCATCGGGACGTGTGCTTTCTGCGCCAGGCCACCGGGCGACGGTCAGACGACGCGGCGTGCGCCGCCGTCGGCGGCGATGGCGGCGAGCAGCGTCGTAAACGGCGTTCCCTGCTCGAGGCGCCCGCAGACGGTGCGCGCGGTCGGGCTGAGCGCGGGTGCCAGCAGCAGACGCGACATCACCGCGGCGCGCGCACCGATCAGCTTCGTCACCACGCCGCGCTCGATCTCGCCGCGCGCATTGGCCAGCCCCAGCGCCGATTCCCACGCGCTCTCGCGCGCGATCTCGAGCGAGAACATGCCGAGCATCTCGTCCAGTTCGCCGGCGCAGTCGTCGAGCGCGGTCAGTCCCGGCGCGTAGAGGCTCGCCAGCTGGGTCGTCGCACGCTCGGTCACCGAGCCGAGGACGCGGTTGACGGCCGAGTGATCGCGGTAGCGCCGCGCACGATCGGGATCGATCGAGACGCCGAAGAGCGCGTAGGCGAGATCGTGGTTGACGTGGGCGTTGACGCCGAGGAAAACGTTCTGCAGCACGAGCGTACGGCCCGCTGCCGCGGCGTCGAAGCAGAGCAGCCACGCCTTTGGCACCTGGCCGCGTTGGCCCGCCTCGTAGGCGTCGAACGCGTCCCGGTACAGGTTGGCAAAGGCGACCGCGTAGCGATGCACCCACTCGGGATCGTCGAAGGCGCCCGCCTCCACCTGACTGCGCATCTCCGACGAGACGACGCGGTAGAGCGTGAGGAACATGCAGCGCCGGTCCTGGCGGTCGCGCAGGTCCGACTCCAGCGTGCTGAGGCCGTTGACGACGTCGTCGAGCGTTCGAAATGGCGCCGAAGGCATGCGTGATGTCTCTACCGGATCACACCAACGGCTGCGACGGCTGGCGCTCCCGCACGGCGGGAGTGGGATTGGGGCCCGGCTCCGGGCGTCCCCAGAAGATGCCGAGCAGCTGGCCGACCTCGCGCAGGCGCGCGATCTCGGAGCTGGTCCGCACAGAAGTGATCGCGCGGTTCAGGACGTTGTTGGTGACGACGGTGTCGTGCGGCAGCGTCTCGATCTCCTCGGGCGACAGCGCATCGAGGTCGACGAGCGTGCGGATGCCGAAGCGGCGCAGATCCTTGACGCCGTCCCCGAAGTACACGCACAGCTTCGCCTGCAGGATCCAGTCGATCAGCTGGCGCCCGCTGTACGGTGTTTTCAGCAGCAGCGGCACGAAATCGGCGGTGGCGAGGTCGTAGCAGGTGTCGACGCCGAGTTCCTCGAACCGGAGGATATCGTGCGCCTCGATCCCCTCGATCATCTCGAGCGGCGCCGGCCTGACGCTGGGGTCGTTCTGCTGTCCGAGCATCGGCACCCTGTCTGACAGGAACCTCATGCCGCGCTGCGGGAAGATGCCGATGAGGAAGGCGAGCGCGGGCCAGATGTTCGCGGTGATGCCGCCGTCGGCCGAGTCGCCGCCCGACAGCGCCGAGTAGGCGTTGTAGATCACCATCGCCACGACCGCGGCGTAGATCACCCGCATGCTGAAGCCGTAGTACAGCGTCGGCGAGAGATCGCCGAGCGCGTAGCGGCGGTAGATGTGCTGCAGCCCCGAGAGATAGACGCCGAGGAACGCCATCGCGAAGACGATGCGCGATCCCGGCTGCGGGAACTCGACCGTCGACATCGTCACGGTCGGAAAGTCGCCGTTGACCATGCCGATTTCGCGGCTGAAGAAGAGCAGCGCGAGGCCGATGCAGGCGATGATCGACGCGTAGGCGACGCCGAGCAGATACGCGGGAAGCCCATCCGGTGCGTACGCTTTCGCGTAGGCGGGATCGATGTTGAGGATCGCCAGCATGCGGTTGACTTCGATCACGCGGCGCTGGCGGCGCGAGAAGAAGTAGGCCGCCGCCGTGAGCGGCAGGAACAGGTAGAGCACGATGGCCACGAACAGTTTGAATGCGGCCACCGATCCCATGGTCATCACACGCTCCCGGCATGGCTGCCGCGACCCACGAGCGTGTCACGCGCGCTGCACGCCAGCGGTCCGTCGCGGTCGACTCTGTCTCGAAGTGGTGGCCATTCTGCCACGAAGATTGCACGAGGCGAAGTAAGGATGCACAAGTTGGCGGTTGGCGGTCAGGAAGGGACTCGATGTTTGCGTGTGCAACACATCCTTGACAGAGGTTCTGTACGCTCCCCATAATCCGCCCACCGCTACAACCATGCCTTACGACACGATTTTTTCGCCGCTCCAACTCCGTTCGCTCAAGCTGAAGAACCGCATCCTGCGCTCGAACGTCGCCGGGCGGTTCGATCAGTACGATGGCAGCGGCGCGCAGCCGCGCATCAACTGGGAGCTGAAGTTCGCGCGCGGCGGGGTCGGCGCGATCATCTCCTCCTTCGTGCCGGTGCACCCGCGCGGCCGGATTCTGCCCAACTACGCCACGATCGTCAGCGACGATCGAATTCCGTTCTGGCGCGAGCTCGGCCGTAAGGTGCACGAGCACGACTGTAAGTACATCTTGCAGCTCAGCCATGGCGGTCGCCAGCGCGACATCCCGACCATCGACTACCCGATAGGGCTGAGCTCCACCGACAAGATGGAGCCGCTGCACGGGTTCGAGTGCGAGCGGATGACGACGGCGCAGATCACGGAAACGGTGGACGCCTTCGCGGAGGGCGCGCGGCGCGCGCGCGATGCGGGGCTCGACGGCGTCGAGTTGCACGGCGCCAACGGTTACCTGATCACGCAGTTCCTCAGCTCGGGCATCAACGATCGTACCGACGAGTACGGCGGCGTCCTCGCCAACCGCGCGCGGTTCGTTCGCGAGATCGTCCAGGCGATCCGCAAGCGCGTCGGCCGCGACTTCCATCTGCAGATGAAGATCAGCGCCACCGAGTTCAACAACGCGCTGCTCCAGGACGAGAAGCCGGGCAACACGGTCGAGGATTCGATGCAGGTCTGCCAGTGGCTGAAGGAAGACGGCGTGGACGCGATTCACGTCTCCTCGGGCGCATCGTTCCCGCACCCGCGCAACCCGGCCGGCGACCTGCCGATCGAGGAGCTGCGCAAGACCTACGACAGCCTGATTTCCAGCGGCGTCCTGGCGCTGCGCAACTACCTGATCTTCCGGGGCCGGTTGACCAGCGAGCTGTTCAAGGACGCGTGGGAACGGGCGCGCGGGCCGCGCGACCAGATCGAGGGGCTGAACCTGCCCGACGCGCGGAAGATCAAGAAAGCGGTCGGCGATCTGCCGGTGTTCTGCACCGGCGGCTTCCAGACCGCCGCGATCATCGAAGAGGCCATCAAGCGCGGCGACTGCGACGCGGTGACGATCGCGCGCCCGCTCATCGCCAACAACGACCTGGTGCAGCAGTTCGCCAACGGGATCGGGCGCCCCGAGAACCCGTGCACCTACTGCAACAAGTGCCTCGTCAACGCGCCCGAGAATCCGCTCGGCTGCTACGAAGAGAGCCGGTTCCCGTCGCGTGACGCGATGGTGCAGGAGATCCTGAGCGTTTACTATCCGCCGCCATTCCAAGCGTGACCGAGAAGCACCTCACGGTCATCCTCTACGGATCCGACCGGAACCTCTGGAACGGCGCGCCGATGCAGGTGCGCGTCACCGACGTGTTCGCTCAAGGCGGGCCGAAGCCGCTGCATCAGGGCAGGGTCGCCGGCGCGACCGTCGACCTGCGGCTCGACCTGCCGTTCGACGCCGGCCAGATCTACGGCGTTGATTTCTCGGCGCCCGGCCACCGTCCGGCGTGGCAGCTCGTGCGCCGCAGCGACTTCCTCCGCATGCCGGAAGAAATCGAAGGCCCGGACGCGATCCTGCGCCTGATGCTCGTTCCCGACAAACCCGGCACTCGCGATCTCTCGCAGGGATTCCAGCGGCTGGCGCAGCGCGGCTCACCCGTGGCCGCCGCCGGCGCGGGGCTCGACGAGGACGACTACCAGGAACTCGAACCGGCGAACCGGATGGCGCTCCTCAACATCGAGGCGAAGCTGCGCGAAACCTTCGTCGACAGCGCCCCGGTGCTGTCGTTCGTGAAGGCGGTGCGCCACGTGGCCGTCGATCGCTTGTTCCTGCTGGTCGATGCCAGCCTCAAGGATCGCGTCGCGCGCGCGGCCGACTTTGGCGGCGCGCCAGGGCATGGGGCGCCGGACATCCCCGGCGCACCGGCGCATCCCGACAGCTGGAAGCACCGGCGGTTTGCCGAGGGGAACGTGCAGCTGTCGTTCTCGGCGGAGACCGAACTCCTGCCGGGCCGGCCCGGCGCACCCGTCCACTCGGTCGACGTCGATATCGATCTCGGCCGCGGCCTGGCGCACGTCGTCGAATATCTCGACAACAACGTGTTCCGCCGCGGGCACAAGACGGACCAGGCGCTGATCTACGGTTTGCTCTACGCACAGCGGATTCTCCCGCTTTACACGCTGGATCCGGTCGCGGCGACCACGGCTCGCGCGGCGCGGCTGCGCGCCGCTCCGCCGGCGCGGTCGGCGCGGCGCTCACGGAAGAAATAACAGGGTCGACGTCATGAGGACTCATAGCCGTCGCGGCTTGCCGTGGATTGCCGCCGTCGTCGTTCTCGCCGCCGGCGCGGCTGGCGCCGCATGCGGGCTGCTCGGCTCGAGGACGCAGGCGGAAGACGCAATCGAAGATCATTTCAAGTACGGATCGATTGGCACGGAGCCGACCGTCGGCATCCCGTCGGCGCTGTGGCGGGTGCTGCCGATCGTCTTCGAGGACAAGCTGCCGAAGCGGCCTGGCACCGGGTGGGAGCGCCTCGGCTTCGTCAACGAAGGAGAGCGGACGGCCGCGGCCGATCGGCACGACCGACAAGGGCGGACGCGTCGGCCTCAACTGCGCGACCTGCCACGTCGGCACGGTGCGCGACGCGCCGGGGGCGTCGCCGAGGATTGTGCTCGGCATGCCGGCGCACCAGATGGACCTGCAGGGCTACGCGCGGTTCCTCACCGCGACGGCCGAGGATCCGCGGTTCACCGCGGGCAACCTCGTCGACGCGATCGTGAAAGTCGATCCTGACTTCTCGTGGTGGGACCGCCTGACCTACCGCGTCTTCGTCGTCGCCGCGACCAAGAAAGGCGTGCGCCGCCTCACCGAGCAGAACGCATGGTTCGACAAGCGTCCGCCGCAGGGGCCCGGCCGCGTCGACACCTTCAACCCGTACAAGCGGCTGCTCGGCCTCGACATCAACGCCGACAACACCGTGGGCACCGCCGATCTGCCGTCGCTCTGGAACCAGCGCCCGCGCCGCGGACTCTGGCTCCACTGGGACGGCAACAACGACTCGGTCGAGGAGCGCAACAAGAGCGCGGCGATCGGCGCCGGCGCGACGCCGGAGTCGCTGGACGTCGCCGCGCTGAAGCGCATCGAGGACTGGATTCTCGACCTGAAGCCGCCGGCGTTTCCCGCCGCGCGTTTGAAACCCGCCGGCGTCGAACGCGGGCGGCAGGTCTACCAGACGGCGTGCGCCAGCTGCCACGACGTCGGCAGTGCCAAGGTGGGTCAGGTCGTCGAGATCGGCGACATCAAGACCGATCCGGAGCGGCTGAACTCGTTCACGCCGGAACTGGCGACGCAGCATGAACACGATTGGCAGCGGCTATCCGTGGCGCTTCACCCACTTCCGCAAGACCAACGGCTACTCGAACATGCCGCTCGACGGCATCTGGCTGCGCGCGCCGTACCTGCACAACGGATCGGTGCCGACGCTGCGCGCGCTGATGTTCCCGGAGGAACGGCCGGCGGTCTTCTATCGCGGCTACAACGTCTTCGACTGGGACCGCGTCGGCTTCGTCGCCACCGGCCCGGAGGCGGAGCGCGACGGGGTGAAGTTCGACACGTCGCAGCGCGGCAACGGCAACGGCGGGCACGTCTACGGCGTCGACCTGCCCGCGGAGGATCGTCAGGCGATCATCGAGTACCTGAAGACTCTTTGACGCGGGATTCGCGAAAGCCCGCCATCGCGTTGTAGATGTCGCGTCGCGCGCGGTTGAAGTTGCCGAGCGGACGATGGGCGGCGAGGGCGTGCCAGGGATTGAAGGCGACCTGCTCGCAGGCGGTCTCGCGCTCCGCCGAGTCGAGCTTCTGCTGCGGAATGCGGATGCGCGCCACGGGAATGTACGGCGAGTCCTGTTCTTTCCATTCGACCGACGCGTCCTCGATCGGCATCGTCTTGCTGTCGGTCTGAAACTGGATCATGAAATCGAAGGTGGCATCCGAATGCGCGAGGTGACTGATCAGCGCATCGCGCAGGTAGGTATCGGTCAGCCGGCGAGGCGGATCGTGCTTGCTGGTGGCGTGCGGCCGCGCGATGTACTTGACCGCGCGACCCTCGCCGTAGAGATACGGCGTCGTGCTCCAGTAGGAGATGTCGAGGTGGCTCGGCGGGTTCTGCCGCGCCGCCAGCGCCACCCGCGTCGCCTTCGGGTGCGACAGGAAGTAGAACGCCCGCGTCAGCCCGCCGGCTTCGACCGCGCGCAGAAGCTCGAGAAATTCGCGCGTGCCGGGCGCCATCATCACCGGATGGCTGTTGAGGACGAAGTCCTGTGCCGTCTCGCCGGGCGTGAGGTTGTCGCCGTCGACCGAGCGGACCTTGATCGACATCCCGCGCAGATCCTTCTCGCGATCGCTGGCGGATGCCGCGTTCGCAAATCGGATGAAGGCGGGGAAGGTGCGCGGCCGCGCGAAGAGGCCGACGCGATGCTCGGGCGGCAGCGTGTCGAGCACGGTGAACTCGGCCTCGACGCAGCCGGAGTGGCGCGCCTGGTTGAAGCGGCGGATCACGCCGGTGGGGTAGCGCCGGGCGCTCGCCTCACGCAGGAACGTGATGAACTCGCCCACGACGGCGGCTTCGTCTGGCGCCATGATCTCTTCGGCGAGACCGGTGCTGGTGCTGGGCATGTTCTCCTCCGCAGCGATGATAGCGTGAGGACCGCATGAGCGCGACCTTCGATGCGATCGTCATCGGCAGCGGCTTCGGCGGCGCCATCACCGCCTGCCGGCTCGCCGAAAAAGGAATGAAGGTCCTGGTGCTCGAGCGCGGGCGCCGGTGGGCGGCGAGAGACTATCCGCGCAAGGCCGGCGACGCCTGGCTGTTCAACCATCGTGCGCCGGCGCAACTCAACGGCTGGCTCGACCTGCGGTTCTTCAAGAACATCGCCGTGTCGCAGGCGGCAGGCGTCGGCGGCGGCTCGCTCGCCTACAGCAGCGTCGCGCTCGAGGCGAACCCGAACCTGTTTGCCAACGGCTGGCCCGCCGAAATCACCTACGCCGAGCTGAAGCCGTACTACGACAAGGTCGCGAAGATGATGAACCTGCAGACGCTGCCCGACGGCCAGCTGACGCAGCGCTTCAAGCTGGCGCGCGAGGCGGCCGAGAAGCTCGGGCACGCCGATCGCTTCGCGAAGACGCCGCTGGCGGTCACCTTCTCGCCGGAGTGGAACTACCAGCTGCCCGACCCGTTCACGCCGCAGCACTCGCACACCCACACCAACGCGCAGGGGCAGCAGCAGGGCACCTGCATCCACCTGGGCAACTGCGACATCGGCTGCGACGTCCGCGCGAAGAACACGCTCGATCTCAACTACATCCCGCTCGCCGAGCAGCGCGGCGCCGAAGTCCGGCCGCTGCACATCGTCAACACCATCGAGCGGTCGAACGGCGGCTACAGGGTGGTGTTCGATCGGATCGATCGGGGCCGCCTGGTCCGCGGCTCGGAGACCGCCGAGCGGGTGCTGGTCGCCGCCGGGAGCCTCGGATCGACCGAGCTGCTGCTGCGCTGCCGCGACGAGCATCGAACGCTGCCGGGCCTGAGCCCGATGCTCGGGCGGAACTGGAGCGCGAACGCGAACCTCCTCTCCACCGCCGATCTACAGCGACGCCGGCCGCGTCGAGCAGACGCTCGGTCCGAGCATCTCGAGCGCGATCGACTTCACCGACGGCAGCCAGGGCGGCGAGCGCTTCGTGATCGAAGACGACGGCTTCCCGAACCTGATTCTGAATTCGCTGCGCGCCTGCCTCGACGGCGCCGGGCGCGGCCGGGTTCGGGCGCGGGCTGCTGCAGCAGATCGAGGAGCACGTGCGCGCCGATCCGAACCTGCGCAACGTGATGGTGTGGCTCGGCGCCGGCATGGACAAGGGCGACGGCCAGCTGTCGCTGAAGCGTCGGCTGTTCGCGCCATGGGTGCGCGACCTCGACCTGCAGTGGACGCCGCAGAACTCGAAGGGCGTGATCGAGGCGATCGTCGACGTGCACAGGAAGATGACGGCGGCGACCGGCGGCCGGCTGCGCGAGGGACTGCCCGGGAGTATCTTCCGCAACATGGTGACGCTGCATCCGCTCGGCGGGTGCCGGATGGGCACCAGCGCCGACAACGGCGTCGTCGATCACCTGGGGCAGGTGTTTGGCTCCCCGCGGCTGTATGTCGTGGACGGTGCGATTGCGCCGACGGCGACGGGGCGGAACCCGTCGCATACGATCGCGGCGATGGCGGAGCGGATCGCGGCGCACGTCAGCTAAGAGGGTTCTGGGTGCTGGGTTCTGGGTTCTAGGTTCTGGTTCTGGATTCAGGTCGGTTCTAGGTTCTAGTTCTGGGTTCTGGGTTTGGGGGCGTTGTGCACAAACTGCGAGTGATCGGAGCTGTTGGGGCGCCTTTGCTGTGCGGGTTGCTGGCGGTGTCGTGTGCCGAAGCGCCGCGCGAGCTGGGCGCGGGGCCGATTGCCGAGCAGGGCGGGTCGCAGGGGCAGCCTGAACTGGGCAAGGAGTATCCGCTGCCGGAGGAAGCGGCGCACATCAAGGAGATCTCGGATCTCTTCACCGGCATGAGCGAGCGCAAGTATCCGGCCGGCGTGCGGCCGATGCTGCGCGACGCGCACACCAAGGCGCACGGCTGCGCGAAAGCCGAGTTCACGGTGCCGGCGCAGGTGCCCGAACGCGCGAAGCTCGGGCTGTTCAAGGAGCCGGCGACGCGGCAGGCATGGGTCCGCTATTCGAACGCGTTCTCGTCGGTCGAGTCCGACGGCAAGATCGACGTCCGCGGGATGGCGATCAAGGTGATGGGCGTCGAGGGCGAGAAGCTGCTCGAAAGCGAGAAGCTCGAGAAGACGCAGGACTTCCTGCTCATCAACACCAACGTCTTCTTCTCGCCGAACACGCTCGAGTACGTGAAGTTCACGCGCGAATACGTGAAGAACGAGAGCACGCTCGGCTACGTGCTGTGGCCGACGCGCTGGCGGCAGGCGGGCATTCTCTATCGCGCCGGCCGGACGCCGATGAGCAACCCGCTCACCAGCCGCTTCTGGAGCAGCGTTCCGTACAAGCTTGGCGACGCGGCGGTGAAGTACTCGGCGCGGCCGTGCGGCGGCGCGGTGGCGGCGGGGAAGGCCGGCTCGTCGCCAGACTTCCTGCGCGAGGCGATGGCCGCGACGCTCAAGACCGGCGAGGCGTGCGTCGAGTTCATGGTGCAGTTCCAGACCGACGCGGTGAAGATGCCGGTCGAGGATCCGTCGGTGGAGTGGGACGAAGCCGTGTCGCCGTTTGTCGCCGTCGCGACGCTGAAGTTCCCGAAGCAGACGTTCGACTCGCCGGCGCAGATGGCCTACTGCGACGCGCTGTCGTTCACGCCATGGCACTCGCTGCCGGAGCACCGGCCGATCGGCGGCGTCAACCGCATCCGCCGTGCTGTCTACGAGCGGGCGTCGACGCTCCGGCACACCGAGAACAACGTGCCGCGACGCGAGCCAACCAGCTGGGATGATTTCAAGGAAGCGACCCCCGCCACCCCGCAGTAGGAACGCAGAGACCGCGGAGACCGCAGAGAAAACATTGTTTTTATTGATCTCTGCGTGCTCTGCGGTCTCTGCGTTCCAGATTCCCGGCGAGCTGCTGGACATTAGGCCAGCAGCGTGCGACCGGTCGCCACCGCCTGGCTCACGCTCGCGAAGCGCGCCGTCGGGTCTCCCGTCCACAACTCCGCCGCGCCGGCGACGCGCACGTTTCGCAGCATGTAGAAGTTGATGTTCGCGCGCTGGCGCTCGTCGACGGTCTCGGGCACACCCTTCAGGATGCCCAGGCGCCGGCTGACCGCGTCCGCCTGCCACTGCTGCGCGGCCTTGCGCCCGCGCTCCTCGACGGCGATGAGCGTCAGCGCGAACTGATCCTGCGGGTTCTCCCGCGCGACGCGCGTCTCGATCGCGTCCCACGCCTTGTCGAGGCTCCCTTGCTGCACGACCAGGTCGTAGAGCGAGCACATGCAGCGCAGGTGATCGATCTGGATGTCAGGCCGCAATTGCTGCAGCTTCCGGATCGCGCGCGCCATCCGGCCGCCGTACTCGCGCAGGATGCTCGTAACCATGATCTCGCGGAACATGCCGACGCGGCCGACCGCCTGGAAGTACCCCTTCCACGGCTCGATGACGTCGTGCCCGCCGCGCCCGGCGGTGATCGTGTTCGCCCACCCCACCTGTTCCGGGATCGAGAGCTCCATCACGCGGCGCCAGTCGTCGTAGTCGTCCGGGTCGGTGAAGCAGGCGCGCAGCGCCGGCTCGTCGGCGGCGACGAAGGCGCGGAACAGCGGCACCAGCGTCCCGGTGCCGAAGTTGACTTGCGCCGGGCCGAACGACATCCCGGCGCCGTCGAAGTTGCCGGTGACCTGCTGGAACTTGTCGCCCGCGGTCTCGAACGCCGAGGTGACCGAGAATGCGGTCTCGAGCGCTTCCGCCAGATCGATCGGCGGACAGTTGTCCGCCCCCTCCATCCGCACGTGCACGCCGTCGGCTGTCTGCTCGGCGCGATCGAAGAAATTCCGCGCGACGAACGCGCGCGCGCAGGTCGTGAGATCGGCAACCGGATCGCCCGACATCACCGCGCCGAGGCCGTCCGGATCGGTGTGGTGGACCGAGAGCGGCTTGCCAAACCGATCGCGCAGCAGCTGCAGCGCCGACACCAGCTCGCGGTGCACGCGCATCGACCCGTCCGGCCGCCGGAACTCCTTCACCCGAAAGCTCGGCGTCAGCCGCCGGTTGCCGTCGCCGCCGACCACGAATTCCCCGTCCCAGTCCACGCTCCACATGAGTGCCTCCGCAATCACGTCCCGATGTCCGAACAGCGTGGCCAAGTGTGCCTGATTTCCGCCGTTCGACGTAGAATTCGCAGCACCGACTGTGCAATGCCATTCGCCCGAGGGGTCCTCATGCAGAGACGTACATTCCTGACGACCGGCGGCATGGCCGCGGTCGGATTCACGATTGGCGGCTGCGCCACCAACCCGAAGCCGTCACAGGCCGCGCGGCGCCCGCCGGTCAGCCTCGCGCCGGTCGAGGCGTCGTGGGAGCGGATCATCCGCACCACCGTCGGCCTGCGGCCGCATCGCGACGCCGGCTTCGTGCTCAAGGCCGACAAGCTGGACGACAAGCTGCTGGTCCACAACTACGGCCACGGCGGCGCGGGGATGTCGCTCGCCTGGGGCACCGGGCTGATGGCCGCGGAGTTCGCGACCGAGCATCAGGCGCGGCAGGCGGCGGTCATCGGCTGCGGATCGGTCGGGCTCACCTGCGCGCGGCAGCTGCAGCGGCGCGGCTTCGACGTCACGATCTACGCGATGGCGGTGCCGCCCTACGTGACGTCGAACATGTCGCTCGCCGGCTTCACGCCGAACTCGGGGCTGATCGAGCGCGATCGGCGCACGCCCGAATGGGACGCGCAGTACCGCCGGGCAGCAGACATCTCCTACCGGCAGCTGCAGCTGCTCGCCGGGCCGCTTTACGGCGTGTCGTGGCTCGACAACTACTCGCTCGTGAACGAACTGCGCCAGCCGCAACCGCCGGATCCGCAGCGTCCGAGCCTCAACGACGGGCTGCTCGTCGAGGAGGAAGTGCTCGGGCCCGGCGAGCATCCGTTCCCGACCAAGTACGCGCTCCGCTCGCCGCAGATCCGGATCGAGCCGTCGATCTACCTCGACAACCTGGTGCGCGACTTCCAGCTCTGGGGCGGCCGCATCGTCATCCGCAAGTTCGACACGCCGCGCGAGCTCGCGGCGCTGCGCGAGCCGATCGTGGTCAACTGCACCGGCCTCGGCGCGAAGGATCTCTTCGGCGATCAGGAGCTCGTGCCGCTCAAGGGACAGCTGACGGTGATGACGCCGCAGCCCGAAGTGAACTACCACACCAACGGCGGCGTGCCGCCGGTGCCGGGCGCGAGCCTCGGGATCCACATGATGGCGCGCAGCGACGGGATCATCCTCGGCGGCACGTCGCAGCGCGGCGTGTGGACGCTCGAGCCCGACGAAGCCGAGCGCAAGCGGGTCGTCGACAGCCACATCGCGGTGTTCAGCGCGATGAAGGGCGCGCGTCCCGCCAAGCCAGCGGCGCGCCTCACGTAGAGGACGGCCTTCAGGCCGTCCGGCAGGCGTTTTGCTGAGGTCTCAGCAGGCATGCATCTCGCCCGAACCTCATCGTTAATTGCACTCGCACTGGCGGCGATTGGCGTCGCCGCGGTCGAGCGCTCCCTTCCGGAGTCGGCGGCGCCGGGGGGGTTGAAGGTCATGACCTTCAACATCCAGCACGGCATCGACGGCACCGAGACATACAACCTGAAGAGCGCGATCAACGCGATCGCGAAGATCCAGCCGGATCTGGTGGGGCTTCAGGAAGTCACCCGGAACCATCCGTACTACAACTGCGACGACCAGCCGGCGAAGATCGCCGAGGGCCTGAAGGCTGCAACCGGCCGCTCCTGGTCCGTCGTCTACGAGCAGGAATGGTTCACGCCGAACGTCGAATGCCGCGACGGCGGGCGCGGCGACGGCAAGGAGACCGAGGGGCTCGCGTTTCTTGCGCCGGGGCCGCTTGGCGCGAAGTCGATGACGCCGCTGCCGGTCAGCCGCATTGCGCTGACGGTGACGTGGCCGGCGGCGGGCGGCATTCCCGTCACGGTGACCCACCTCGCTTCCGGCAAGAAGAACAACGACGCGCGAGCGCGCGAAGTCGAAGCGCTGCTGAAGTGGACCGCCAAGCTCGGCGATTCACAGATCGTGCTCGGCGACTTCAACCTCAAACCGGAAGAGCCGGCACTCCAGCCGATGCTGACGATGTTTCGCGATGCGTGGCGGGTTGGCGGCGAAGCGCGCACGGCCGCGGGACCGGCAGCCACGCGCGGCAACAGCCGGGTCGACTTCCTGTTCTACAAGGGACCCGCGCTCAACTTGACCAAGGTCGAAACCGTCGAGACGGCGACGTGGTTCGGCAAACCCGCGTCGGATCACCGGCCGGTCGTCGCGACCTTTCGAGTTGATGACCGTGTTAAAGTAACGGGAGAAGTCGTTTTTCGTTAGAGATTTGCCATGGCCACATGTCCCAGGTGCATGGGGGCGCTCACCGAGAATCACCGGTGCCCCCGTGGCTGGCTGAGCCGCGTCGTCGACGCGATGTCGACCATCACGGTCGGTGCGGTCATCGGCATCGCGCTGTGCTATGGCATCGAGGAACGTCCCGTCCTCGCTTTGGTTCTGGCCTTTGCGGCCCTGGGCGCGGTGATCGCCTCCGCGCTGCGGCAGGCCGTGACCGGCAAGACCAGCTGATCCGCTACGCGCAGTAGCGGCGCACGATCTGAACCAACATCTCACAATCGATTGGCTTGGCGAGCGTGGCGACGGCGCCGAGCGCCTGCGCGCGCTGCTCGACGTCGCTGGCGCCCGACATGACGGCGACCGGGACGGCCGCAACGGTCGGATCGCTCAGTTGCGCGCGCCGGAACTCGTTGCCGCTGAGCCGCGGCATCATCAGGTCGAGCAGGATCAGGCAGGGGACGTGGGGCGCGCGGTGACGCACGATTCGGAGGAGGTGGAGAGCCTCGAGGCCGTCCTCCGCGGCGACGGGGTGAAACCCCTCCGACACGAGCAGCGCCGCGAGCATGTCGCGCACGTCGGGATCGTCCTCGACGATCAACACGTTGCCTGAGGGTTGCTCCCTCGCCGTCGGATCGCTCATCAGGAACGCTGCCGGAACAATCAAGTCCCGTACCGCTTCCGACCGGCGCCGAACTGGCGGCGAATTGACGCGGAGCGCGCTGTTCGTGTCATGTTTTGACGCGATGACTGATGAGCCTACAACACTTTCCTACGCCGAGTTCGAGCGCGTCGACATCCGCGTCGGCCGGATCGTCGGCGTCGACGATTTTCCGGCCGCCCGCAAGCCAGCCTACAAGCTGCGCATCGATTTCGGTGCCGAGATCGGGCTGAAGAAATCGTCAGCGCAGGCGACGAAGCACTATTCGAAGGAGCAGCTGCTCAACCGGCTGGTCGTCGCGGTCGTCAACTTCCCGCCGAAGCAAATCGGGCCGTACGTGTCGGAAGTGCTGACGCTCGGCGTTCCGGACGGCGACGGCGGCGTCGTGCTGCTGGTGCCGGAGCAGGATGTGCCCCTCGGTGGCCGGATGTACTGAGCGAGGTCGTCTACGCTGCCGCGCTGTCGCGCTCCCGATGGGCGCGTCGCGCGCACGACGCGGACAATCGACAGCGCCGTCAGCGCAACCGCGAGGATGATGCAGCCGAAGATGACGTCCTTGAAGATATCCGAGTCGAGCCAGGCGATGATGCGGCGGCCGTAGACGAGCGCGAGCGCGGCCTCGAGGCCGAAGCGAATCACGCGCGTCACCGCGAGGATGATGAAGAACAGCCGCCGCTTCACCTTCAACGCGCCGGCGGCGAGCACGAACGGCGTGAACGGGAACGGCGGCGGGATGAGATCGAGCACCGCGAGCGCGACCGCGCCGCTCTTCTTCAGCCGTCCCTGAATCTGCTTCAACCGCTTCGGCGGCACGTGCCGCTCGAGTCCCTTCTCGCCGATCTTCGCGCCCATCCAGAACGTCAACGCGGCGCCGGCCACCGATCCGGCGGTCGCCAGCAGCGGCACCGCCCACCACAGATCGCGCTGGCGCGCGGCGACGATGATCACGACGGCGTCGATGCCGAAGGGCAGCGAGAAGAAGAGCGTCGAGTCGAGAAAGGCAAGGGCGACGACCCCGAGCGGGGAAGCGAACATGCCGAGGATCCAGCCGGAGACGCCGCGCATCGCGTACTGGCCCGAGCAATTTGAGGGCCAGCGTTCAACGGGTGAGTTGGTGAATTGGAGAGTTGGCGAGTGGAAACTCACCAATTCTCCAATTCCTGCATTCACCAATTACAGCGGCAGACGCAGGTAGGCGCGGCAGCCGCGGCGATCGGTCCGGTTCTCGAGCGTCAGGGTGCCGCCGTGCGCTTCCGCGATCTGGCGGCTGAGCACGAGGCCGATGCCCGATCCGCCAGGCTTGGTGGTGAAAAACGGCACGAACAGGTTCGACGCGTTGGTCAGCCCGGCGCCCTCATCGTCGATCCACAACTCGAAGCTGCGCCCTTCGCGCTTCCAGCCGACGGTGACGCTGCCGCTGGTCTGCAGCGCGGCATCGGATGCGTTGTGCACCAGGTTGATCAACAGCTGCTCGAGTTGATCCGGGTCGGCGCGGATGCTGATCTCCGGAGCCTCGGTGAGGTGGATCGGCAGGCGCGTCTCGACCGCCGCGATCCGGCGCACCAGCGCGGGGACGTTGACGGTATCGACCCGCGGCGCCGGCAGCTTCGCGAGCCGCGCGTACGCGGTGGTGAAGCGGCTCAACGAATCCGAGCGTGCGGCGATGATCGCCAGGCCGCGCTTCATGTCGTCGAGCATTTCGGGGTCGCGCAGGGTCGGCGGGGTCGGACCTGGAGTCCAGGTCCGACCCCGTTCGCGTCGACGCCTTCGCCAGCATCGACTCGAGGCTGCCGGCGATCGACTTGATCGGCGCGAGCGAGTTGTTGATCTCGTGGCCGATGACGCGAATCAGCCGCTGCCACGCCTGCCGCTCTTCGTCGCGCAGCGGCCGGCTGACGTCGGCGAGGACGAGCAGCTGATGCGGACGTCCGCCCTGCCGGAACGTCGTGCGCCGTACTTCCCAGCGGCCGGAGGCGCCGGGAAACGCGACGTCCTCGATGCGCGGCGACTGGCCGGCGAGGCACGCGCTCAGCCCCAGCTCCTCGGCGGTGCGTCCAAGCAGCTGCTCGGCCGGCTGCGCGAGCAGCCGCTCGCCGGCGCGATTGACCAGGCGCAGCGCCTGCGCGCCGTCGAAGGTGAAGACGGCGACGTCGATCTCGACCATCACCGTGCGCAGCAGCGCGCCGGCCTCGAGCGCGCCGAGCCGCTGATCGTGCAGCGTCGAGGCGAGCACGTTGACTTCGAGCATCACCGCGCCGAGCGGGTCGTCGCCGCTGGCGCCGCGGGCGCGGATCGAGAAGTCGCTCTCGCGCAGCGCCGCCAGCAGGTTCGACAGCGTCTGCAGCGGCAGCACGACGCGGTGCCGGACGCTGAAGGAGCAGCCGGTCCACACGCCGACGACGAACACGGTCAGCGTCCATTGAACCTTGGGGGTGTAGTCGCCGGTCCAGAGCAGGATCAGCGCGACCAGCGCGGCGGGGAAGCCGGCGGCGAGGGCGAGCAGCAGGATGCGCTGATCGAACCGCAGGCGGCCTTCAGGACGGCTCGCGGTGGGGTCGTCCAGCGCGGAGAGAGTGTCTTCAGTCAATTTAGAATTAAGAATTAGGAATTAAGAATTCGTACCCTCGAATGCGGGCGCGAATTCTTAATTCTTACTTCCTAATTCTTAATTCTACAGCCCGTAGCGCTGGAGCCGTCGGTAGAGAGCGCTACGGGACAGCCCCAGCGCCTTTGCGGCCTGGCTGACGTTGCCGTCGAAGCGAGCCATCGCCTTCTTGATCAGGAACCCTTCGACGTCCTCGAGGCTCATGTCCTCGATCCGCGAGGTGGCGTCGCGGTCGATGCGCAGCCCGAGCTCGCCGAGCCGGATGGTCGACCCCTGCGCCATCAGCACCCCGCGCTCGACCGCGTGATCGAGCTCGCGGATGTTGCCCGGCCACGGATGATCGAGCAGCGCCTGCAGCGCGCCGCCGTCGAACCCCTCGATGTTCTTCCGGTAGCGCTGCGCATGCTGCCGCAGGAAGTGCGACGCCAGCGCCGGGATGTCCTCGCGCCGCTCGCGCAGCGGCGGCAGCTGGATCTCGATCGTGTTCAGGCGGAAGAGCAGATCCTGGCGGAACCGGCCGCCGCCGACTTCCTCGGCGAGGTTCGAATTGGTGGCCGAGATGATGCGCACGTTCACCTGGCGCGTGCGCGACGATCCGACCCGCTCGAAGTCGCCGGTCTCGAGCACGCGCAGCAGCTTCGGCTGCAGGTTCAGCGGCACGTTGGCGATCTCGTCGAGGAAGAGCGTGCCGCCGTCGGCCAGCTCGAACCGACCGACGCGATCGGTCTTGGCGTCGGTGAACGCGCCCTTGACGTGGCCGAAGAGCTCGCTCTCGAAAACGCCTTCCGAGAGGCCGCCGGCGTTGACGGTGACGAGCCCTTTGCCCGCGCGGCCCGACACGGAATGAATCGCCTGCGCCACCGTGCCCTTGCCGGTGCCGTTCTCGCCGGTGACGAGGACGTTGGCTTCCGACGGCCCGACGCGCGAGATCAGCTCGAGCACCGGGCGCATCGTCACCGCTTCGGCGATGAGCAGCGGCCGCACATCGGGCTTGAGCGAACGATTCTCGGCCTCGAGCTTGTGCTGGCGGCGCAGCGCGCGCGCGAGCTCGACCTGCGTGCGCACGATCGTCAGCAGCCGCGCGTTCTCCCACGGCTTCTGCACGAAGTCGCGCGCGCCGCGGCGCATCGCCTCGACCGCCACCTCGACGCTGCCCCACGCCGTCATCACCACCACCGGCAGGGTGGTGTCGTGGGCGCGCAGCTGCGACAGCAGGTCCAGCCCTTCCTGGCCGGACGTCGTGTCGCGCGCATAGTTGAGGTCCATCAGGACGGCGTCGAATTCCTCGCTGTCGATCGCTTCGAGGATCGCCGCCGGCGAGCCCGCCGACTCGATCTTGTAACCCTCGCCCTTGAGGAGCAGCCGCAGCGCCTCGAGGACGTCGGGTTGATCGTCGGCAATCAGCACACGGGGAGCGAGGGGTTCGGACCGCATCGGCGTCTGATCTTCAACCGGCCATCGTTGTGCAAGTGCCACTGGATGTCTCCATGAATCAGTCGGCAGTCTCAGTCGTGAATCAGTGTCGTTCGCCAGTCGCTGCTCTCTGAGTCGACGGCCGACACGTCGCCCGTCCACTGCTGCACATCAGTGCGTCGCGAAAAAAGCCGCCTTTTAGACGTTGACCGCGGGCCTTTGGTCTGACCCTTCTTCTTCCACGACCCAGCCGTCGCGCAGCTGGATGATTCGCGTCCCGTACGACGCGTTCACCTCCGAGTGCGTGACCTGCACGATCGTGGCGCCGCTCTCGTTCAGCGAGCGGAACAGCTCCATGATCTCTTTGCCTTGGGCCGAGTGAAGGTTGCCGGTCGGCTCGTCGGCGAGCACCACCTGCGGGTTGGCGATCACCGCGCGCGCGACGCCGACCAGCTGCTGCTGTCCGCCCGACAGCTGGTTCGGATAGAGATCCTTCTTGCCGACGATCTGGAAGCGGTCGAGGATGTCCGCGACCATGCTCTGGCGATCCTTACGGCTGACGTTGCGGTACGACAGCGGGATCTCCAGGTTCTCGTAGACCGTCAGGTTGTCGAGCAGGTGATAGCTCTGAAAAACGAAGCCGATGTGCTTCTTGTGCAATTCCGAACGCTGTTTGGGATTGAGACGATGCACCGGCTGATCCATGAAGTAGTACTCGCCGGACCAGGCGCTGTCGTGCATGCCGAGGATGTGGAGCAGCGTCGACTTGCCCGCGCCAGACGGCCCCATGATCGAGACGAACTCGCCTTCCTTGATGTCGACGTTCACGCGCCGGAGCACGTAGGTGCGGCCGACGCCGTGCGGATAGGACTTTTCAACGTTGCGCAGGGAAATGAGCATGGTTATTCGGTTCTGAGCGCGACCATCGGGTCGACGCGCGTGGCGCGCCGCGCCGGCAGGTACGCGGCGAAAAGGAGCACGGTGATGAGCGCCGCTGACACGGCGGCAAACGTCGCCGGGTCGCCGGCGGTGACGCCGAACAGCAAACTGTCGAGCACGCGCGTCGCGAACAGCGCGCCGGTGAGGCCGATGGCCAGGCCGATCGCGCCCATCCGCAGCGCCTGCCAGACGACCAGCGCGCGCACGTCGCCGGGCTGCGCGCCGAGCGCCATGCGGATCCCGATCTCGCGCCGGCGCTGCGCCACCGAGTATGCCATCACCCCGTAAAGACCGAAGCCGGCGAGCAGGAGCGCGAGGCCGGCAAAGCTGCCGACGAGCAGCGCGGTGAAGCGCGGCGTCGCGATCGACCGCGACACGTATTCTTCGAGCGTGCGGATCTCGCCGGCCGACTGCAGCGGATCGAGCCGCGCCAGCACCTGGCGCAGCGCGCCGGCGGTCGCTTCCGGCGCCGCGGTCGTGCGCACCACCGCGGAGAGGAACGGCCACGGCGTCTGCACGAACGGCGAGTACATCTGCGGCGTGTGCGTGTCGGTGAGGTCGCCCTGCTTCACGTCTCCGGCGACGCCGATGATCTCGCGCGGCCCGGTCTGGTTGTAGCTGATCGTGATCCGCTTGCCGATCGGATCCTCGCCTGGGAAAAACTTCGCCGCCATCGCCTCGCTGACCACCAGCACCGCGGGACCCTGCTCGTTGTCGCGCTCGGTGAAGCCACGGCCGCGCACGATCGGGATCCCCATCGTCGCGAAGTAATCGGGGCTGACGCCGAAGAAGGCCGCGGAGCTGCGCGTCGTCGGATCGGCCGGGCGGCCGTCGACGGTGAAGCCGACGCCGATGTTGCTGCCGGAGAGCGGCAGGGTTGTCGAGACCGCCGTCGTCTTCGCGCCCGGCAGCGACTGCAGCTCGCTCTGGAGGCGGCGGTAGAAGCCGGTCAACTGCTCGGTTTCCCCGTAGCGCGTCTGCGGCAGCATCAGCTGCATCACGAGCGCCCGCTCGGTGACGAACCCCGGGTTCACCCGCTGCAGGCCGATCAGGCTGCGTACCAGCAGGCCGGCCGCCGCGAGGAGGACCAGCGAGAGCGCGACTTCGGCGACGACCAGGGCCTGCCGCGTGCGGGCGCCGTGCAGGCCGCTGCCGCCGCGATCGCCATCTTTCAGCGCGTCGCCCGGATCCGGCCGCGACAGCTGGAAGGCCGGCACCAGCCCGCAGAGGATGCCGGTGAGCATCGACGCCAGCATCGTGAAGCCAAGGACGACGCGATCGATCTGCACGCCGTGCAGCCGCGGGATCTGCACCGGGCTGATCTTCACGATCGCGTCGAGGCCCCACAGCGCGACCACCATGCCGCCCAGTCCGCCGAGCGCGGCGAGCACGAGGCCCTCACACAAGAACTGCCGCACGATCTGCCCGCGGCTCGCGCCGAGCGCGGTGCGCACGGCGATTTCGCGCCGCCGCGCCGTGCCGCGCGCGAGCAGCAGGTTGGCGACATTCGCACAGGCAATCAGCAGCACCGCCGCAACCGCGGAGAGCAGCACCACGAGTCCCAGGCGGTAGTCGCCGACGAGCACGTCCTGGAACGGCCGCACGAGCACGCCGCGCGTGCCGTTGCGCGGGTTCGCTTCGGCGATCCGCGCCGCGACCGTCGCCAGTTCTGCCTGCGCCGCCGCGACGCCAACGCCGGGCCGCAGCCGGCCGAGCGTGTCGAGGAACGACGCGCCGCGCTGGTCGGCCCACTGCGCCGCGAAGCGCGACGACATGATCGGCATCCAGACGTCGGTCGGATCCTCGGCGTCGAATGGAAACTCGAAGCTGGCGGGCATCACGCCGACGACGGTGACCGGATCGCCGTCGAGGGTGATGGCGCTGCCGATAATCGACGGGTCGCGCGAGAAGCGGCGCGCCCACAGCCGTTCGGAGATCACCGCCGTCCGCGCCGCGCCGCGGGCATCGTCTTCATCACGGAAGACGCGTCCCTGGATCGGCGCGACGCCGAGCAGGGAGAACAGATCGGACGAGACGACCGCGAGCGGCAGCCCTTCGGCGTCGCCGCGGCCGGTCAGCGTGGCCGCTGCGGTCGCGTACGCCGCCATGCGATCGAACGACGAGGTGGCCTGCGCGCGCCAGTCGAGGAAGTCGAGGTATGCCGTGTCGTCGGGCTCGTTCTTCACCGTCGTGTCGATGGCGACGAGCCGGTGCGCCTCGGCGAACGGCAGCGGCTTGAGCAGCACGCCGTTGACGATGCTGAAGATCGCGGTGTTGGCGCCGATCCCGAGCGTCAGCACCAGCACGACGATGATGGTGAAGCCCGGGGACTTGGCGAGGAGGCGGACGGCGTGGCGGAGATCTGTGAACATGACATGGCTTATGGCTGATGGCTGATGGCTATGGCTGATGGGTTGATGGTTGGCGCGTTCGGCCCTCAGCCATTAACCGTTGCCATTAGCCATTAGCCATCAGCCATGGACGCGGCTCTATTCGGTGACGGCCATTTCCGTCTGTTCCTCGACGACGCGGCCGTCGAAGACGTGAATGCTGCGATCGGCGTGGCGCGCGTAGCGCGGGTCGTGCGTCACCATGCAGATCGTCGCGCCGGCGCGGTGCAGCTCGCGGAGCAGGTCCATCACCGCTTCGCCGCTGCGCGAGTCGAGGTTTCCGGTCGGCTCGTCCGCCAGCAGGATGAGCGGCTCGCCGGCGACGGCGCGGGCGACGGCGACGCGCTGCTGCTGACCGCCGGAGAGCTGGCTGGGCAGGTGCTTCGCGCGGTGCGCCATGCCGACGCGCTCGAGCGCCGCCTCGACGCGCTGCTTGCGCTCGGCCGCCTTCATGCCGCGGTAGGTGAGCGGCAGCTCGACGTTCTCGAACACCGTCAGGTCGCCAATCAGGTTGAAGCTCTGGAAGATGAACCCGATCTCGCGGTTGCGGACGCGCGCGCGCTCGGAGGCCGGGAGCTCGGCCACCGGGCGGCCGTTGAGCAGGTACTGCCCCTCGGTCGGCGAGTCGAGCAGGCCGAGGATGGACAGGAGCGTGGATTTGCCGCAGCCCGACGGCCCGGCGATCGACGACGTATTCGCCCTTGTTGATTTGCAGGTGGATCCCTGAGAGCGCGTGCGTCTCGACTTCGTCGGTGAAGAAAACCTTCGTCACGCCATCGAGCTTGATCAGCGCCTGTCCGTTCTCAGCCATCGTGTCTCCTGTAGGGCGAGCCTTCAGGCTCGCCGTTCGGCGCCCCTGAAAGGGGCGCCCTACGTTGCGTCATTTCAATCGGATGCGATCGTATGCGTCGTATGCCGACATGTCGGACAGAATCACCTGGTCGCCGACCTTCAATCCTGACAAGACTTCGATGGTGTTCACCGAGCTGCGTCCGAGCTTCACCTGCGTGCGCTCGGCCTCGATGCCGTCGCCGCCGATCTTGAACAGGCCGACGGTGCTCTGGTCCTGGCCGAACGCCGGGCGCCCCATGAAGAGGACGTCGTTCAGCCGCTCGAGTTCGATCGTGCCGTCGACGCTCAGGTCGGGCACCGCGCCGTTGGGCAGGTCGCCGACCAGCGTCACGTCCACCGTGCGCGTGCCGTTCTGCACCGAAGGATCGATCCGGGCGACGCGTCCCTCGACGATGCCGTTGCGCGTGTCGACTTCGGCTTTCTGTCCGAGCTGGATGTCCTTGGCCTGGGTTTCCGCGATCTTGATTTCCGCCTTCAGGCGGCTCGGGTTGGCGACGCGGGCGAGATTGGTGCCGGGGGCGACCTGCTGGCCGACTTCGACCGGCACGAGCTGGAGCATGCCGTCGAGGCCGGCGCGCACCTTGAGCTCGTCGCGCTGCTGCTGGGTGAGCTGGAGAAGCGCTCGCGCCTGATCGACCAGCGATTGCTGCACGGCGAGCTGCGCACGCATCGACTCGGTCTTGCTGGAGAGCTGCTCCTTCGAGATCTGGTTGCGGACGCTCAACTGTTCGGCGTCGACCTGCGACTGTTTCAGCACCAGCTCGGACACGAGCTGATCTTTCGCCAGCGCTTCGTTCATCTGCGCCTGCATCTTCGCCTTGTTGTAATCGGCCTCCATGTTGGCGGAGGCCGCTCTCTGCTGCAGCAGGTCGTTGTTCAACTGCACCTTGGTGTTGGCCAGGCCGGCTTCGGCCGCCTGCAGCTTCAGCGTGGCGTCCATCAACTGCTGCTCGAGCTGCGGGTTGGTCAGCTCGAGGATCACATCGTTCGCCGTGACCCGCGTGCCGGGGCGCAGGATGATCTTTTCGACCCGGCCCTGCGTCGTCGCTGGAATCCAGCGGATGTCTTCCGGCGTCAGCGTGCCGAGGCCGCGCACCTGGCGCACCATCGGGCCGCGTTTCACCGTGTCTGGCCAGACCACCGCACGTTCGACGGTGGGTGCCGCGGGCTTCAGCCGTGACAGGCCGACGCTCACCAGCACGACGGCGAGCAGCAGGACGCCGCCGTAAATCGCCTGGCGGATCCTTTTCTTCTTCGCATTGGACGGGCGCGCAATATCCATGGTTGTGTTGTGTGCTTAGACGGAAACTTTTGGAAAAACGATCGCCCTTTCGTAGGGGCAAACGCCGAGCCAGTTGGGGTATCGCGGTTAAACGACTATATAGCAGCGATTTAAGGGAACGTAAAGGGTTCGTTTGACGGGGCAAAAGTGGCCGTCCGTGGGACGATTAAATCCCACAAGCGGACACTAGGTTTAGCTCCGATGTCTTCGAGACCTACTGGACGACCTGGCGCGGCGTCGAGGCGATGGAGAACAGCTACGCCTTGCTCGACTTGACGGTCACGGGCGGCAGGAGATCGCCCAGTGGTCTCGCCTGAAGGCCGCGCATTCCGACGATCTAGGCACTGCGGTACCCGGCGCATGAGATGCCTCGAGCCCGCAATTCTTAATTCCTAATTCCCAATTCTTAATTCGTTAGTGGCGGCCGAGGACGGCGAGGAAGGCGTTGACGACGATCGGATCGAACTGGGCAGGCGAACAGCGCAGGAGCTCGGCAACCGCGTCTGAGGAATCGAAGCGGATGCGATAGGCGCGGTCCTGGGTCATCGCGTCGTAGGCGTCGACCGCGGCGATGATGCGCGCCGCAAGCGGGATGGCGTCGCCCGACGTTTTGCGCGGGTAGCCGCCGCCGCCGAACCATTCGTGCGAGGCGCGCACGGCATCGGCGGCATCAATCAGACCGTGGGTCGATTCGAGGATGTCGGCGCCGACCTCGACGTGCTGCCGCATGATCGCCATCTCGCCCGGCGTCAGCGGACCGGGTTTCGAGAGCAGCGCTTCCGGCATCGCGACTTTGCCGATGTCGTGGAAGCGCGCCGCTTCGACCAGCGAGGGACCGAGCTCGTGTTCGACGCCCATCTCGCGCGCAACCGACAGCGCATAGCGGGCGACGCGCTCGCCGTGCGCGGCGGTTTCCGGCGTGCGTTCCATCGCCAGCTCGAGGAGCGCCGCTGATTCGCTCACCCCGTCCATCGATCGCGCGCCGACTCTCGCCATCACCTGCTGCGCGCGGTCGTGCATCTCGATCGACAGCACCGCGTGCCAGTGGACCTCTTCGAGCGCCTGCTTGCGCCACTGGCGCCCGCGATCGACGGCCAGCGCGAAGCGTTCGCGCTTGAACGGCTTGATCAGGAGGTCGGCAATCGAGCGCTGCTGGGCGTCGGCGTCGAGGAGCTCGGTGTAGGCGGTGGCGATGACGACGGCGGTGTTGGGGTGGTCGCGCTGGACCTCGTTGGCGAGCCAGAGCCCGTTGTTGCCCGGCATCATCACGTCGATCACCGCCAGGTCGTAGTGGTTCGTGCGCAGGGTGGCGAGGGCCTCATCGGCGTTGGCCGCCGTTCGGGGCCGGAGCCCGAGCGCGGTGACCCAACGCGCCATCAGATCTCGCACCGCGGGCTCATCATCGACGATGAGGACCGTGGTCATTGGGGTCAAGGCCACTCGACCGATTAGGCAAGAGGACTGCCATCTCGGCTGTGGCCGGTTTCACAGGCCCGCCGAGGCATTCGGCCGCGCCGGTGTGCTATAAACGCTCACAGGGGCGACGGTTTGTGCGTCATGGGCGCACACGCGATCGCAAAATCGTCGGAATTCCGGACGCGGCGCGGCCCTGAACACCGGGCAGGTTTTCCAGACGCCCGGGCGTCACACCATGAACGAGTTACGGTCCAGCGCATTGCACGGCGTCGACGTTCTCCTCTCTGCCGCGCCCTCGGGGGGCGCACCGTGACCCCGACGCACGCTGAGAAGCCCGCCGCCCGTCCGTTGCTCCTCGTCGTCGACGACGAACCCCCAGTTCTCAAAATTGTCGAGCGGCTCGCTGCAAAAGCAGGTTTTGACGTGACCGCGTGCGGCAGCGGCGCCGAGGCGATGCGCATGCTCGCACGCCGTCCCGCCGATCTCGCGATGGTCGACCTCCGCATGCCCGACGTGAACGGGCTCGATCTGCTGCGGCAGATCCGCGTCACGCATCCGGGCTGCGAAGTCATCCTGATGACCGCGTACGCGGCCGTCGACAGCGCGGTCGAAGCGATCAAGCTCGGGGCGCGCGAGTATCTCACCAAGCCGTTCGACTTCGAACGGCTGCGGCAGGTGCTGGGCGACATCCGGCTCGAGCTCGAGCGCCGGGCGCAGGTGGTCGCGCTCGAGAGCCAGGTGGCGCGGCAGCTCGAGTTCTGCGGCATGCTCGGGCGCAGCCCGGCGATGCAGGAGGTGTTCAGCCTGATCCAGCGCCTCGCGCCGCATGCGAAAGTCGTTCTGCTGACCGGCGAAACCGGCACCGGCAAGGAGCTCGCGGCCCGCGCGTTTCACCACGTCGGCACCCGGCGCGGCCGTTCGTTTGTCACCATCAACTGTTCGGCGGTCGTCGACACGCTGTTCGAGAGCGAGCTCTTCGGCCACGTGCGCGGCGCGTTCACCGGGGCGATGGAATCCAAAGCGGGCGTGTTCGAAACGGCGAACGGCGGCACGCTGTTCCTCGACGAGGTGGGGGAGCTGCCGCTCTCGGTGCAGGCGAAGCTGCTGCGGGCGCTCGAGTACGGAGAGGTGCAGCGCGTCGGCGCGCTGCAGCCGAAGCACGTCGACGTGACGGTCATCGCCGCCACCAACCGCGATCTGCGCGCGGAGGTTGCGGCCGGCCGCTTCCGCGGCGATTTGTTCTACCGTCTCAACGTCGTCGAAGTTTCGCTGCCGCCGCTGCGCGATCGGCGCGAGGACATCCCGTATCTCACTGCCGCGTTCATGCGCGACGCGGCCGCGCGGATGCGCAAGCCGATCAGCGGCCTGACGCCGGCCGCCGAGCGGATCCTGCTCACCGCGCGCTGGGAAGGGAATGTCCGGGAGCTGAAGAACGTCGTCGAGCGCGCATGCATGCTGTCGGACGGCACGCTCGTGTCGGAGCGCGAGCTGGCCGGCGCGCTCGGGCCGGAGCAGGCCGTCAACAGCCTGAACGCCGCCTCGCATGCCGCGCCGAAGGCGCGCGTCGATCGCGGAGCCGCCGGCGGAGCGCCGGCATCGCTCGAGGGGATCGAGCGCGATCACATCCTCGATGTCCTGCGACAGGTGAACGGCAACCGCATGGCCGCCGCGAAGCTGCTCGGGATCAGCCGCCGCGCCCTCTACCGGCGCCTCGAGCGGCACAACCTCGCCGACGAAGCCCCGTCGCCCGGCGGCAAGCGCTCGTAAAGGAACAGCAAGGCCGCATCCGGGTGGGCGCTAATGGCGCTTCCGCCGTGCCGTAGCCGCACAGCGCACAGTCGCTACTGCAGAAACAGGCCGGAAATCGCCCGTCTTGAGCCTGACTTCCTGGCAAGCGGCTCGCTTCGAACGCCGCAGGAGTGTGCGGGGGTGAAAACGGGTCGTGAAAGCCGGGTCGCGTCGTTCGTCAAAGCCACGTTCGATCGCGTCAAGGGCAAGCCGCCGCGCGCGCTGAACGTCCTCATCGTCGACGACGAGGCGCAGGTCTGCCAGTTCGTCGAGCGCGTCGTGCAGCAGGCCGGACACGCGACGATGACCGCGGGCAGCGGCGCCGAGGCGCTCGAGGCCGCGGCATCAGTCGACTCGATCGATCTGCTGATCACCGACATGATGATGCCGCAGATGAACGGCGACGAGCTCGCTCGACGCATGCTCGTACTCCGCCCGAAGCTGAAGGTGCTCTACCTCACCGGCTTCAGCGAACAACTGTTCAAGGACAAGGTCGCGCTATGGCAGGACGAGGCATTCCTCGAGAAGCCGTGCACCGTCAGGGGCCTGATGGAAGCGGTGTCGCTCTTGCTGTTCGGCCGGGTGGAAACTCCGCAGCCAGCGCGGTAGCAGCCGTGAAGAACGACGATGCGGTCGAACAGCTCGCGATTGGCATCGCGCGCGGCTTCGAGCATCTGCTGACGGCCATCGTCGGCCACGCCGACAAGCTGAGCGCGGATCTGTCGCCGGGCGACCCGCGCGCCGCCGAGGTCGCGCAGATCCGGGAGGCGGCGGAACAGGCCACCGCCCTGACCCAGCAGCTGCTCGCCTTCAGTCGCTTGCAGTCGCTGAACCCGTCAGACCTCGACGTCAATGCGGTGGTCGATCGATCGAGCCCCGGCCTGCGGCGGCTGCTCGGCGATCGCAGCACGCTGGAGGTCGAGCCGCATGCGTCGCTGCGGCCGGTCCGCGCCGACGCCGCGCAACTCGCCGAGATCCTGCGCCATCTGGTGCTCAACGCCCGCGACGCCATGCCCGAGGGCGGCGCCGTGACGATTGCAACCGCCAACGTCACGCTCGACGCCGACGGCGCGCGTCGCCTCGACCTCGACCCGGGCGACTACGTCGAACTCTCGGTGGCCGACACCGGCGTCGGCATCGAGCCGAGTGTCCAGGCACATCTCTTCGAACCGTTCTTCACCACCAGGCGCCAGGCGCGCGTCAAGGGGCTTGGCCTCGCGATGGTGCGCGGATTCGTCCAGCAGAGCGGCGGCGGCGTCGCGGTCGAAAGCGAGGTCGGACACGGCGCGCGGTTCCGCGTCTACCTTCCCGTCGCGAAACAGACAGCGGCCGACATCGAGTCGGCGCCGGCGGCGCACGATGGCCCCGGTGCGGGCACCGTGATGGTGACCGGAGACGATCGGGCCGTGCGCATGCTGACGAGCGACGTGCTGCGGCGGCGCGGCTACCAGGTGATCACGGCCGAGAACCCCGGCCATGCGATTCGCCAGGCCGATGCGCACGACGGCGCGATCGACCTGCTGATCTCGAGTGCCAGCGATGGCGGCGTGCTCGCCGAGACGCTGCTGGAGCGGCGGCCGGCGATGCGCGTGCTGTACATGCTGGATCCGGCTGATGACCGGCCGGGCAGCGTGCGGGACTCGCTGGATGATGTGCTGGCGAAGCCGTTCTCGCCGGAGCAGCTGGCGCGCAAGGTGCGCGCGGTTCTGGCGCGCTAGGTAATCGTCGATCCGACCGCGCTAGCCGCCGCGCGTGTGCATCTCGATGTGCGGATCCTTCTTCAGCAGATCCTGCACCGGCACGAACGCGCGCTGGTCGCCGAGCGCGAGCCGCTCTTCCGCGCCGCGATCGTCGCGTGCGCTCCAGCCGCCGGCAATCAGCGCCCGCAGTTCCTCGACCGGCGCGCCGCGCCGCAGCGGCGCCCGCAGATCGATGCCGCGCGCCGCGTAGAGGCACAGGTACCACATGCCGTCGGCCGTGAGGCGGCTGCGATCGCAGGTCCGGCAGAACGGTTCGGTGGTGGACGCGATGACGCCGAACGTCGTCCCGTCCTCGAGCGCGTAGCGCTCGGCGGGCGCGGTCGATCCGGGCTCGTCGATCGGGACGATGCGGCCGTAACGCCGCGTGAGCGTCTCGAGCATCTCGCGCCGCGACACGACGCGCGCGTCGGCCCAGCGGCTGGCGCCGCCGACATCCATGTACTCGATGAAGCGCACCTCGCCGTCCACCGATTTCCCGTACTCGATGAGCTCCGCCAGTTCGTCGTCGTTCACGCCGCGGATGACCACCGTGTCAATCTTCATGCGGCCGAACACGCGATGCGCCGCCGCGATGCCCTCGTGCACCGCGTCGAGCTGATCGAAGCGCGTGAGCTTGAGGAAGCGATCGCGATGCAGCGTGTCGAGGCTGACCGTGATCCGTCCGAGCCCCGCGGCCTTCAATGCGGCGGCCTGCGCCGCGAGCAGCACGCCGTTGGTCGTCAGCGCGAGATCGTTGAGCCCCGGTTTTGCCGCAATCATCTGCACCAGCGACGGCAGGTCGCGGCGCAGCAGCGGCTCGCCGCCGGTCAGCCGGACCTTGTCGACACCCAGCGACAGGAACACGTCGACCAGCGCGCTCGTTTCCTCGAAGTGCAGCACGTCCTCGCGCGGCAGCCAGACGTAGTCGTCCTCCGGCATGCAGTATTCGCAGCGCAGGTTGCACCGGTCGGTGACCGAGAGCCGCAGGTTCCGGAGCGGCCGGCCCAGGGTGTCATTCATCGCAATTAAGAATTTAGAAGTAAGAATTGAGAATTCGTGAGCGTAACCCATCGCACGTACGATCTGGCGCGAATTCTAAATTCTTACTTCCTAATTCTCAATTCTATCGGTCGGCTGCCGGGAATGAAAGGGCGGGATGTAATCTGGCCGTCGAACCGGGCGCTCCACCGGCCGGGGACCGGCGCGGCGCACGCGGGGCAGCGGCCGTCGCCGGTGACGCGGTAGTCGCGGATGTGATACCCGTAGCGCGACACCAGCAAGCCGCCGCACGACGCGCAGTGCGTGTCCTCCAGGTCGCCGACCGACCCCGGCAGGTTGCCGGCGTAGACGTAGCGCAGCCCATTCGCGCGGCCGATCTCCGCGGCGGCGACGAGCATCGTCGCCGTGGTGTTCTGCGGCTCGGTCATCTTGTAGTCGCCGTGGAACGCGGTGACGTGCCACGGGATGTCGGGTGAGATGCCGGCGACAAACGACGTCAACCGCTCGATCTCGTCGCGCGAGTCGTTGAAGCCGGGAATCAGCAGCGTCACGATCTCGACCCAGAAGCCCATCGCCCACAGCCGCTGAATCGTGTCGAGAATCGGCGCCAGCCGCCCCCCGAGTTGGCGGTAATGGCGATCGTCGAAACTCTTGAGATCGACCTTGTACAGATCGACCCACGGCCGCAGGTATTCGAGCACCTCCGGCGTGCCGTTGCCGTTCGACACGTAGCCGGTCGTCAGCCCCGCGCCTTTCGCCTCCTTGAACACGGCCACGGCCCACTCGCTCGTGATCAGCGGCTCGTTATAGGTGCTGACGATGACGCGCGCGCCCTGGTGCAGGGCGTCGCGCACCAGATGCTCGGGCGAGGTTCCGAGCGGCGGCGCCACCGCGGCCGGATCGCGCAGGGCCTGCGACGTCACCCAGTTCTGGCAGTAGCCGCAGTGCAGGTCGCAGCCGAGCATCCCGAAGCTGTAGGCGAGCGCGCCCGGGTGCGCGTGGAAGAACGGCTTCTTTTCGATCGGGTCGCATTGCACGCCGCCGACGTAGCCCCACGGAACGCGCAGCCGCCCGCCCTCGTTGAAGCGCACCTTGCACACCCCGATCGCCCCGTCCGGCAGGGGACAGCAATGGCCGCACGCATAGCAGCGCAGCCGGCCGTCGGGGAGAACGTCGTAGAGCGTCCCCTCGCGCGTTTCGTGGGCGAGCACGTCAGCCAGGGTAGACATGTGAAACCCGCTATTTATTGTACCGGCTGAGAGGACTAGGATGGCACGGGCGTTGACAGCTCGGGTTGGGGGAGGCGTGTCATGCGCGCGTTTGTATTGGGGTTGTTCCTATCGGTGGCTGTGCTGTTGCCCAAAACCGGCAACGCTCAGGTATACCAGTTCCGTACGCCGGCGCCCGTTGTCACGGCGGCCGCATCGGACTGGCAGATCAACAGCGATCCGGTAGTCGTCAACGGGCTCGTCTATTACCCGACGCGCGGGTTTCGCTTCTTCGATGGCCAGGTGATGATGCAGGTCGGCGTCGTCGAGCGCGTGCCGGTTTACGCCGACACGACACTCGAGCCGTTCAGCATCATCTACGTCCCGATCGGCCCCGATCGGATGCGCGAGTACGAGCGCCGGCGCGACGGCGAGCTCGCCGGCACGACGGGCAGCCGGCCGCCATCGTTTCCAGTGCAGAGCCCATCCGTTCAGGCGCTGCGCGACACGAGCGTCGGCGCGGTAGGGACGTCGGGCCTCGATCGAGCCCGCGCAACCTCCGCTGGCCGCGGTTGCTCCTGCCGTGCCGTCGAGCGCCGTGCCCGCAACTGTCGGCACCTCGGGCGGCGACGCGCCGAACGCGACCTCATCGGTCGGTACGGGCGGGCGCTCGGACCGTGGCCTCGCGCGGCGGGCGCTGATCGAGAGCATCCCGCGGCCGAGCGGCGCAAATGGCGTGTGGCTCGAGTTCAACGGCGCGCGGTGGTACGCCGACGGTCCGGCGACTTCGTTCTCGCCGGATCGCTTCGAACCGGTTGGCGACTACCGCGGCTTCCCGGTCTATCGCGACAAGACGGCGGCGAGAGACGCGATCTGGATCTCGGTCGTCAAGGACGGCCCTCTCGCGCCTTACGTGAAACGCTGAAATGGCTGAAGGCTGATGGCTGATGGCTATGGCCGAGGGCCATTGAGCCCATTGACCATTCCATCAGCCATTACCCATCAGCCATCAGCCATGCTCCCCCGTCCTGTCTGGCTCCTGGGGTGGGTCAGCTTCGCCACCGACGCGGCCACCGAAGCGATCTATCCACTCCTCCCGTTCTTCCTCACACGCGTCCTCGGTGCGAGCCCGGTCTCCCTCGGCATCGTCGAGGGCGCGGCCGAGGCCGTCAACAGTGGCCTCAAGATCATCTCCGGCCGCGTCGCCGATCGATCGCCGGCGAAGCGGCCGCTGGTGGTCGCCGGCTACAGCATCTCCTCGCTCGCACGGCCCTTCATTTCGATCACGACGTCGTGGCTGCAGGTGTTCACCGTGCGCGTGCTCGACCGGGTGGGCAAGGGGATTCGCAGCGCGCCGCGCGACGCGCTGCTCGCCGGGTGGGCGACGCCGACCACCAGGGGAAAGGTGTTCGGTTTCCATCGCGGGATGGATCACTTCGGCGCCGTGGCCGGCCCGCTGCTCGCGTCGGCTTTTCTCTATTTCTATCCCGATTACTACCGGACGCTGTTCGCGTTGACGATCATCCCCGGCGCGATTGCTGTTGCCTTGATCTTCTTCGTCCAGGAGTCGGGCGAACCGAGTGCAGATGTCGTGTCCGGCTTCAGCCGGACCGTGGACGCGTCCAATGTAGTATCCGGCTATCAGCCGGACCGTGGACTCGCCGCTCCCGCGCGAGCTCACCTCGTTCCTCCTCGTCCTCACGCTGTTCACGCTCGGCAACTCGACCGACGCGTTCCTGCTGCTGAAACTCACCGACGTCGCCGGCTCGCCCAAGTTCATCCCGGCGATGTGGGCCGGCCTGCATGTGGTCAAAGCCACCGTCTCGATCGTTGGCGGAAGCTGGTCGGATCGCATCGGCCGGCGCACGGTGATCGCGATCGGCTGGCTCGTCTACGCGCTCGTCTACGCCGGCTTCGCGGTCAGCGAGTCGCTGCCGGCGCTGCTCGCGTGGTTCCTGATCTACGGCTTCTACTTCGGCTTCACCGAGGGAACGGAGAAGGCGTTGATTGCCGACCTGGCGCCGGCGTCGCGGCGCGGTTATGCGTTCGGCGTATACACGGCGGTGCAGGGCCTCGGCGCGCTCGCCGCCAGCATCGTCTTCGGGTTGATCTGGACCGCTTACGGATCCGCCGCCGCGTTCGGTGTCGGTGCGGTGCTGGCGCTGCTCGCGACCGCGCTGCTCTTCACCGTCGTCGGCCCGTCGCGGAGCCGACCGTCGGCCCTATAATCACCGTGGATGATTCGGATTCTGGTCACCAACGACGACGGCTACCGGTCGGAGGGCATTCTGGCGCTCGGCGATGCGCTGCGTGCGATCGGGGAAGTGACGACGGTTGCACCGGTGCAGGAAGCGAGCGCCATCGGCCACGCCCTGACGCTGCGGCGTCCGCTGCGGCTCGAAGCCATCGACGATCGCCTCTTCGCCGTCGACGGCACGCCGACCGACTGCGTCAACATCGCCGTCACGCAGGTCTTCAGGGGGCTGCCCGATCTCGTCGTCTCAGGCATCAACAAGGGATGGAACCTGGGCGACGATGTGACCTATTCGGGGACGGTCGCCGGCGCGCTCGAGGGGGCGCTGCTCGGCATTCCCGGCATCGCCGTGTCGCTGCGGCAGACGCGCGGCGCGTACGACTTCAGCCACGCGGCGCGCGCGGCGGCGCTCCTCGCCGAGCACATGCTCAAGCGGCCGCTGCCGCCGCGGACGTTTCTCAACATCAACGTGCCGAAGGGGCAGCCGAAGGGCTACCGCGTCACCGTGCAGGCGAAGCGCAATCACGTGACGTCGGTTGCCGAGCGCCACGATCCCAAGGGGCACGCGTACTTCTGGATCGAAGAAGGGCAGAACGACTGGGAGCCGCACGATCGGTCGGATTATCAGGCGGTGCGCGATGGCTACGTGTCGGTGACGCCGCTGCACCCCGATCTCACGGCCCATCACGCGCTCGAAGCCCTCGACGCCTTGTCGTTCGAGCGGGAAGCTGAAGTTCGCTGACGCGGTTGTTGCGGAGTGATTGGAGGCAAGATGCGCAGCCATTCGCGCGCCGTTCCCGTCCTTCTGGCGCTCGTCTCGCTCCTGCCGGCGATAGCGGGCGCGGCCGGCCCGCCGAAGCGCAAGCCGCTCGACGCGAAGCAGCGCGAAGCCGTTCTCGCGCTGATCAAGGCGGTCGACACGGCGCAGGAGACGGACACATCGTTCGATGACGCGCTCGAGTGGGCTGGTCATGTCCTGAAGGCGGGGGACCAGTCCGCGTACGTGCCGTTCCGTGTGACGCATCGGGATGCCGCCGACGGCTTCAGTTCCTCATTCATGTACGTCCGCGCGGTGACGCGGCGCGAAGGCGTCCGCGCATCGGAGGAGCACTCGTTCCTGCGCGACTGGCTCGCGCGCGGCGGCGACATGCCGGTGAAGCTGCCCGAAACCGTCTACATCGGGCCCGGCGAGATGCCGGTGGGCGGCCCGGCGACCGCGTCCGGCCGCCGATCGATTCAGGCGCCGGCGGAGGCGCTGGCAGTGCTGGCGCTGCAGCAGCGCGCGTTCGAGAAGCAGAAGGCGGCCGACGCCGAGGCGAAGAAGAAAGAGGAGAAGAAGGAACGCGATCCGTTCCGGTTCGCGTTCGAGGACTACTATCTCGTCGATCACAAGGCGGCGCGCGAGCCGCGCGTGTTCGAGCGCGCGATGACGCTGCCGCCGGGGGAGTACGACGTCTACGTCGCGCTGCTCGACCGCGCCCGCGCCCGGACGTCGAGCCCGGTGATCGCCAAGCACACGCTCGTCGTCCCCGACTTCTGGAACGACGAGCTCGCGATCAGCAGCCTGATCCTCGCGAAAGCGGTGACGCCGCTGAAATCGACGCTCTCGCCGACGCAGCAGGTCGAGCACCCCTACACGCTCGGCCACACCGAGATCGTCCCCGTTGCCGCGCCGGCGTTCACGACCGACGACGCGCTGTCGGTGGTGTTCCAGATGTCGAACTACGGCGCGCCCGACACCGACCTGACGGTCGACTACGCGTTCTACCGCCTGGACGGCGCGCGCCGGCTGTTCAACCGCACCCAGCCGCAGCTGTTCGCCGACGAGGATCTGCCGCCGCCGGGGGCGTGGGAGACGCAGGCGTTCGCGATGCAGACCGTCCCGCTGCAGCCGTTCCCGCCGGGGCGCTACGAGCTCGAGGTGGCGGTGCGCGACCGGCTGACGCGGGGCACGGCCACCAGAACCGTGGCGTTCACGGTCGGGTCTGGGGTAAGATAAGCGTTCGCCTCGGTCGGGGCGTGGCTCAGCCTGGTAGAGCACTCGGTTCGGGACCGAGGGGTCGGAGGTTCGAATCCTCTCGCCCCGACCACTAAAACCTCAAGATAACGGCACGAAAAGCCCTGGAAACAGGGCTTTTTGCTTGTACGGTCGATCGTGTCGGGAGGTGCCCGAACGTGTTAACAGATGCGGGCGTCACGCGCGCGTGCGCGTCGCAGTGGGAAGGGCAGCGAATGCCGAGGCAGATGCGGCGCGCCTCGGAGAGCTTCTGGGCGAACCGGTGGGGAATGCGGTGAATGTGTTCGAGCTCAGACAGAAGCTCGGGATGACACAGCGCGTGTTCGGAGCGCAATTTGCCGTCTCTCGGCAGGTGCAGAAGTGGGAGAGTGGCAAGGCGACGCCTCAGCGCAGTCACCTCGACAAGTTGGTCAAGCTTTCGGCCGCTGCTGCGACGGTTCGTGCGCCTCTCGCGATCTCGAATCCTGAAATGCTCAGTGTCAGCGACGCCGCAAAGTGTAGCGGCATCACTGAGAAAACAATTCGGAAGGCGATCAAGAACGGTCGACTTGCCTGCACGGTGGACAGGTCGCCTGGTCCCTGGCCGAGACAGGGACGGTACTTGATTGGGCGCTCCGATCTTCAAGCGTTCAAGACGAACACCTACGACCCGTATGGCTGCGACAAATCGAGCAGCTGCATGGGATCGGTTCCGAGCTTACTTCTCGAGACCGCGAATGAAGCGCACGGCCGAACGAAGGATGTCCTGCGAGAGGTCGGGCGGGTCGGTCGGCCGTTCGGAAACGAGAAAGAGCCGGTGTTCGCGCGTCGCCACGGCTGATATCCGATATCCCAATTGCGTCGTCGCGTGAACGTCGAGCGCGTCTCCGGCCAGCACTGTCGTGGGAGTGTCGGGCAAGGCCCCGCGCTTGGCGCGCTCGGCGAACAGCGACAGTGTCTGCCCGTCGCCGCGGATGACGACGTGTGCGTAGTGGCGACCCTTGTACGGGCACATGTGCGCGTCGATCACGTGGTAAACGCCGTGCGACTGGCCGACGGCGTCGACAATGTGCTCGAACGGCGGCGCGAGGTTCTGCGCCGCGCGATTTGCGTCGTACTCGGTCCCGGTCGGGTAGGTCAGTGCGCAGGCGACGTGATCCTCGGCCGAGTCGTTATAGGCGGCCGCGTCGACCCGCTTGCCCCCCCAGTACCAGACGGCAACGGCGGCGACCAGCGTCGCGGCAACGGCTCCGAGACGGGCGAGGCGCTGCCACGAGCGCCGCTCGCGATCGACGGCGTGCGCGATGCGCACCCTCACGTGATCGGCGTTCACCGGGAGGTCGAGCGTTTCGGACAGCAGCGCGCGCAGCCGCTGCCGGCGCTTCAGTTCCGCCGCGCAGTCGCGGCAATCGGCCACGTGGCGGAGGACGCCATGGTTGGTCTCGACCGAGAGCTCCTCGGAGAGATACGAGTCCATCAACTCGCGTATTTGCTGGCAGTCCAGGTTCACGACCGCGCCCTCCGCTGTGCAGACAGGTCCATTCCGCTTCGCGCTCCGGTTGACGAGTGGGGTACATGCCGCGCCAGTTCCAGGCGCAGGAGTCCACGACCGCGGCTGAGACGGGACATCACGGTGCCGACGGGGACGTTCAGCGCTTCCGCCGCTTCGCGATACGTAAGCCCCTCGACATCCACCAGCAGGATTAGGGTCCGGAAGTGCTCCGGCAGGCGGTCGAACGCCGCCCTCACGGCCCTCGCGGTCAGGGCGTCCGGCGTGGGCGCGTCGATGAGCAACGCCGACTCGCCGGCAGCATCGAGGTCGACGAGAAACGGTTGCCGCGCGCGTTTGCGCTTCTGATTGGCATGCGTGTTGAGCAGGATCTTGTAGAGCCAGGCGCGGCAGTTGGTGCCGGCCGCGAAGCGATGAAACGACCGCCACGCGTGCAGATACGTTTCCTGCAGCAGGTCCTCGCCGGCGTCGGCGCTTCCGCAGAGCCGCGTGGCGAAGCGGAGAAGTTCAGGGACATGCACCAGCGCGGCCCGATCGAATTCTTCCCGCCGCTGATGAGATATGCCGAACATCACGCGTGGTGATTGTAGATGTTCCGACCGGGTAGTTTTATTCCCGGAATAGATCGACCCTCGGCGGATATACAGCATCAGTCGGCTTCGACACGGCCGGGAGCAGCCCGCCCGTTCGTCGAAGCCCGGAAAGGTCTGCCATGTCCCGACTTTCCTATGCCGTGTCGATCGCCGTGCTGGCGTCAGGCTCTCTCGCAGCCATGATGGTCGAGCAGTCCAAACCCGCCCCCACCTACGAGTCCGCGCTCTCGCGGTCGTGGGAGGACGTGCACAACCGGGTCCTGGCCATGGCCAAGGACACGGTGTTTCCCGACAGCAAGCTCGCCTGGAAGCCGCATCCCGACTCGCGCAGCGTGCTGGAAGAACTGCGGCACGTGACCATCGGCCTGGAAATGACGACGGCGGAAGCCAAGGGCGAGAAGTTCGATTTCGAGGCACGCGAGAAGGCCGACGCCGGCAAGCCGAAGACCCGGGCATCAGTCGTCGCCGAAATGGAAGCGGCGATAGCCGCCTCGTTTCCTCTCGTCAAATCGAAGCCGCGGCCGCAGCTGCTTGGCTGGCTCGAACACCAGGGCGAACACTACGGCAAACTGGTGACCGCGTACCGCGTCAACGGCGTGGTCCCGCCTGTCAGCCGGCCGAAGAAATAATCGGGGAGGAACGAGGCGCCCAGCGCGAGGCGCACGCCGATCTCCCTGGTGGGTTGCTCGACCAGATGCGACAACATTCTGAAGAGCCCCGACACGGTGTTACGTGGTCGACCACCGAGCCTCCCGTTCTCGCGAGAAGCGCGCGCCTTCGTCGTGCTCCGATGCGCGCCGACGAGGGCGCGGGTCCGACGATATCAACCTTGCTCGTGCGGCGGTGGAGAAACGCGCCACAGGACACGTGCATCTGGGTACCGATGAACGAGGGTCCCCTTGGAGAGGAACCCGAAACCGGACCCGCAGCGTGGCAGCCACCACGGCGTTTGTGGTTACCTTCGCCGTTGTGCTGGGTTCATGCGCACGGAACAGGCTCGACCGATACTTCCAGGTCAGTAAGGGTCCGCTCAACGAGGCCAGTCAGCGGAGATCGTTGTCTAACTGAATCGGGTTCAATGGGAGGCGGCCATGGCATCGCTCGTCATCCTCGCGCTGGTTGCCTGCGCCAACGCTCGCGTGACACTGAATCGGGATCGGCCAGATGCGGCGCGAGTCGCGGGTCAGGTGCGCGTGGGCGGCGAGGCGACTGTGCTCCATGGGGCGCGCGTCACCCTTCTCCCGACGCTTGAAACATTCCAGCCTGACGTGACGCCGCCGTGTGTCGAGACGGACCGTGCCGCCCGGACGGGTTCGAGGGCATCACGCCCGGCGCATATCTGATCGCTGCCTCAAAGACGGGGTTTCCGCGAACAGCCGTCGTGCCGGTTCACGTTTCGGCCGGCCGGACAATCGACGGCGTCGATGTGGTTCTCGAGCGCGGCGCCGTGATAACCGGCCGCATCAGCGATGAACACGGCTGCTCGCCGGCCGGCGCGCACAAAATGGCTCAGCATGGCGCCATGCTGCACCATTGTGTGCGCGCCTCGACAGCGACGCCGCGGCGAAATGCGGATCAGCCCTCGGCAACCGTCAGAATCATCCGGAGCGTGTTGATGTGGCGAGAAGGAGCCATCCGATCAGCGCAATGCCTGCGGCGAGAAGTGAGCAGATCGCGCCGAACCGATTGTGCTCCCGAAGCGCCTTGGGGACTCCGAGGCCCACGGCCCAGATCAGCCAGCTAAGCATTGACCACGACAGCACTTCTTGAAGCGTGGTCATCTGTCCTTGAGAGACCGCATAGCAGTGGCCAAATCGTTTGGACACCGGCGCGAGCAGCGGGTTCCTTGTCGCCAGCGGGCGACAGAATGTGTCGACAAAGGATCGCTCGCCAGATCGGCGTTTATCGGACCTGTCAACGTCGGTTGCCTGTCAACGTCGGTGCCTCTAAAGGACACCGAGGCTTCAATCGGTCGTCATCTCGAGGAGTTCGAGCGCTTGACTCGAGCCAACGTCGCGTACGGGTCAGGCCGCAATCGGCGTGTGAAACAGCCCACGACAGTGGGCCCGCCAGCGGTATCCACTAACACTCGCTCGTACGCCGTCCTCGCCAATGGGCGGTTCCGGTGTCAGCCCGCCAGTCCCGCGTGCGTGCGATGACTGTTGTAAATAACGTTGGAAATCAAGGAGCTTCAATCTCTAGATCACCGGCCGTCCAGAACAGCGTGCGGTCGAGACATTCGCGGCGTACCGTACCGATCAAGCGTTCGATGAAGGGATGCTCCTCGTCCGTCACGTTCAGATACCGCTGAGTCGTTTTGATGTCTGCGTCACCCAGCAGAAGCTGAATCGCCCGCAGGTCCAGGCCGCCGGCCAGCCAGCGACAAGCCGCCTCGTGCCGCAGATCGTGCCAGTGCAGATCGATCTCCGCCAGCCACACGTTCCCTGCATCCCTGGATCCCACATCTTGAGGCAGACCTGAAGAAGTCTCGACGTGCCTGGTCGGCCCGAAGCGTCGAGCTGGTGATGCTCCAGTCGTCGACCAGCGTCTTGATGGCAGGTCAACAGCCACCTGATCCCCGGCGCATTCCTACGCAACCCAGGCGCAACGTGAGTTGGACGTGAAGAATCTCGATCCGAGGCGACGAGAGGGTGTGTTGACGAGAGGGCCCGCGGCCGCAAGCCCGCGGCGGAGCGAAGTCGCCGAACGCGCGCAGGGACCGTGGTAACGGAAGTTGGAGAAAGTGAGCCTGACTTTCGCGAGTTGGAACCAGATCGCGTGTTCCTACGAAAAATCGATCGACTGCGCGTGGCAGCGTAGGGCACCAGTCTCGACGGCTCGCCACTGGCATGTCATCCTAGGGCCGTCCGGCAGCGCGCGGCCAGCCGCCGTTAGGGTCGATCGGACGTATCGTCCTTCCTCTCGGCTCTGCTCAAAGCGAAGGTTGAGGACTTGGAGACCGATTTTCGAGATCGGCTGCAAACCACGCTGACCGGCGCCTATCGCGTAGAACGCGAACTCGGCGGCGGTGGAATGAGTCGCGTGTTTCTGGCGGAGGAGCGCGCGCTCTGTCGTCGTGTCGTGGTGAAAGTGCTTTCGCCCGATCTCGCGGCCGGCGTGAATTTCGAGCGTTTCAAGCACGAGATACTGCTCACCGCCCAACTGCAGCACCCACACATCCTGCCGGTGTTCACGACCGGAGAGACGGAAGGGCTGCCCTACTACACGATGCCGTTCGTCGAAGGGGAGTCGCTCCGGGTGCATCTCATGCGTGCGGGCGCCATGCCGATCGCCGTAGCGGTCAGCATTCTCAGAGACGTCGCGCGCGCGCTGGAGTTCGCGCACGCCAAAGGTGTCGTGCACCGGGACATCAAGCCAGACAACATCCTGCTCGCCGGCAATACCGCCACCGTTTCGGATTTTGGAATCGCCAAGGCCCTGCTGGCTTCTCATGCCGTGACCGTTTCGGCGCCGAGGACCGACCTGGGAATTGTGATTGGAACACCGCTCTACATGGCGCCCGAGCAAGCCGCCGCAGATGCAGGGCTCGACCACCGGGTCGATCTCTACGCGCTCGGCTGCGTTGCCTACGAGATGATCGCGGGGGAGCCGCCCTTTGCCGGTTCGGTCGCATCGCTGATTCGCGCCCACATCGTCGACGTGCCTCCGCCGATCGTGACAAAACGAGCAGATGTCCCCGAGGCCCTGGCCGTGCTCGTCGAACGTTGTCTCCAAAAGGACCCCGACGATCGGCCAGCCAGTGCGCGTGAGATCCTCGAGGTGCTCGACAACCTCGTGTCGGCGCATACCCGTGGCCCGGGGTCGATGGTCGAAACGGAAGTACCGACGATCGCCGTGCTCCCGTTTGTGGTCGTGACCGGCCGAGCAGGAGACCGATCATTTCGCCGATGGCCTGACCGACGAGGTCATCACCGACCTCTCGATGATCAAGACACTGCGCGTCATCTCGCGACAATCAGCGATGCGCTTGAAGGGAAGCGACAAGGACCTGCGTACCATCGCGCGCGAGCTCGGCGCGCGTTACGTGCTGACCGGGAGCATCCGGCGCGCTGGTTCCAGCCTCCGGATCACGGCGCAGCTCGTGGACGCCAGGACCGACGCGCAGCTCTGGGCCGACAAGTTCCACGGCGCGCTGGAGGACGTCTTCGAAATCCAGGAGCGTCTCTCTCGCCAGATCGTAGACGCGTTGCGGCTCAGACTCACGCCGACCGAGGATCGGCGCCTGGCGCAGCGTCCCATCGGGGATCTCCGTGCGTACCAGGTACTACCTGCTCGCGCGCCAGGAGATCTGGAGCTTCAATACACAATCGCTCGACCACGCGCTCCAGCTCGTCCGGCGCGCGGAGGACATTGTCGGTGACAACGAGCTGCTGTTCGTCGCCGAGGGGCTCATCTACTGGCAGCATGTCAACGTGGGCATCGTACCCGTGTCGCAGTACGACGAGTACCTGCGGAAGGCGGAAGACTGCGCCGCGAAGGTGTTCGCACTCAACCCGGAATCGTCGAAAGGGCACGGTCTGCGCGGAGCGATCCGACACAACCGTGCCGACCCGAACGGAGCGGCTCGCGATTACAAGAAGGCGCTGGTACTCGATCCCAACGATCCGGAGGCGCTGCTCTGGCTTGGCTATCACTACGCCGTGTCCGGGCGACCCGACCTCGCGCGTGCGCTCATGGATCGCCTGCAGCAGGTGGATCCACTGACGTCGATCAACCTCACGATGTACGGGATGGTCGCGATGTTCGACGGCAACTATCCCGAAGCGCTCACCTGGACGCAACGCTCGGTCGACATCGATCCGGCCAATCCCACCCCACGGATGATGCACGCGCTGATGCTGGCGGCGAACGGGCGTCGCGAAGAGGGCGTGGCGATGCTCGATGCGGTGGCAGGCGACACATCCGCCATGGCATGGGCGAGGTTGGCGCCGGCCATGGCCTGCGCGCTCCGTGGTGAGCGCGACGAGCTGCTGCGTATCATGACGCCCGAGCTGCGCGCCGCGGCGGAATGGGATGAGATCTTCGCCTGGTGGGCTGGCCGATTGCTTCGCGCTGGTGAATGAGGCTGATGCGGCGATTGACTTCATCGAGCGCGCGGTCGAATTCGGGTTCATCAACGCGCCATGGCTGTCGCAGTACGAGCCGTTTCTCGCGAGCCTTCGGAGTGAGCCGCGGTTCGGTCGCTTGATGGAGGGGGTACGGAGAGCCTGGAGGGCTTTCGAGCCGTAGACCACGGAGCGCTTGGATTGACTCTTCTCGTCGATGCACAGGGCCAAGGCGCGATCTCGCGGCTCCCAGTACAACCCACAATATCCCGGGCGTTTCGATCAACAGCAGCGGCGACGGGAGCGCTCAGCACTTGTGCCGCCGGAGCTAACGGCAACGTGCCTCGACGGCGGAAGCGTGGGCAACGAAGCGGGGGCCCACTCGACGAAAGATAAAAAAGTGAGCCGAAATTTCACGAGTTGGAATCAGCTCGACGGCTGGTTGCAGCAGGTTGACGTGCTCAGACGGGCGGCGTGAGCGATAGTCCCTACCGAATGCCGGCGTCCATTTCCTTCTGAACGGTTCGGCTTGCGGTCAGAATGGAGTCGTGGCGGTCAGCCTCTCGACAAACCTCCGCTGGTTCCGGCGAGGCGCGGCGGCGTTCGAGCGCACATTCCCCGGTCTCATTGCGTCAACGCTTGGCAAAGAGTTCGGAGCGGCGTACGTGTGCCCAATCTGCGACAGAGCGTTCGACCTGCCCCCAATAATCCGCTCGTGATCCGGTCGAAGATCAATCGCAAGACATCCCCGAATTCGACGCCGCTTTCTGACGATCGAGACGTCGCGCGGGGAGAGGTGTCGGTTCGGCGCGCGGCCGAACCGGCCCGCGTCCCAGTGCCTCTTGCAATCGTCCGCCACGCTGGTCAGAATCGCTGCCGACAGCGGGTTCATCCGCGCTGTCGAAGGGGGAGGCCGCCCCCGGGGGCTGAGAACGGACGTTATGGTAACCCGCGAGAGGGTCCTCATCCGTCCTATCGTCAGACAAAAGAAGGAGAGTCGCAATGACATCAAGAAGAAGGTCGCTCACAGTTTCCTTTGCGATTCTATCGCTGGCGACTGTGGCCCTTGTGGGGTGCGGTTCGCCGGCGCCTCCGACCGGCTCCGAGAGTGCCGGCACCCCGACGGCCGCAGGGGCCCAGGGAAGCAACCGACGAGCAGGGGCCGAGGGAAGCAAGGGGTACGGGAAAATCAACCTGGTGATCTTCAACGAGGGCAGGCCTGGCCTGCTGACCGAGCGCGGCGTCGTCGACGTCAGCGCCCTGACGCGGCCCCTCGGCGGGCAAGACGCCATGCAGGTGCTGATCACGCGCTACGACGAGCTCAAGCCGGAGCTGGCGCGCCTGGCTGCCGAGGGCGCCGCGCAGCCGCTGTCGGCCGTGACGCTCAAGGCGCCGGTGCCACGCGCGAAGGTGCTGGCCATGGGCGGCAACTACCGCGAGTTCGGCGCACGCAAGCCCGAGCCGATGTGGGGCTTCCTCAAGTCCACGGACGCCCTCCTCGGCTCCGGCGGCACCGTCGTCCTGCCGGAGGTCGACGCCAACATCTTCCACCACGAGGCCGAGCTGGTCGTCGTCTTCGGCCGCGCCGGCCGCAACATCCCCCAGGCGCAGGCGCTGGACTACGTCTTCGGCTACACCGCCGGCGTTGACGTCTCCGCCCGCATGCCCCCCAGCGGCGCCGGCGGCGGCGGCCGCGACATCACGAAGATGCCGATCTCGGGCGGCAAGTCCCACAACGGCTTCGCCGTGCTCGGCCCCGCCATCGTCCCCAAGGACGAGGTCGGCGACGCGCAGACCCTCGACATCAAGCTCTGGGTCAACGGCGAGCTGCGCCCCAACTACAACACCAGCGACGCGGCGCACTCGATCGCCGAATCGATTGCCTGGGCCACGGCGATCACGCCGGTGGAGCCGGGCGACGTGCTCTACATGGGCACCAACCACCAGGGCCTGGGCTCGATGCAGGACGGCGACCACATCGAGATGGAGATCAGCCGCATCGGCCGCCTGACCATCAACGTCACGGACCCGTCAAAGCGCCGCTGGCCGCGCGGCGTCGACGAGGCCACGGCCGAGGGCGTGCGCACCGGCAGCGGCGGCCCGGGCTCGAAGTCAAGGCCGTTGCCGTAGAGAGGGGCATAACTCTAGCTGGCACCTCACTAATACGAGCCTCGCCTAGCCAGGATCCTGTCTTGGATAGAGCGGCGTGTCCCGCGGTCTCGGTCAGGTCCATGTCGCGCGTAACATGCTCGCGTACCTGCTCGAGCGCGCGACGCGCAAGGCAGGGCTCGCAACCGGTCACAAGCCGCGGCACGCGGGACCGCTTGTTGCGACGCACGTTCTGCTCGCACCTCTCGATGCGCGGCGCGCCCGCGCCAGCGGTGCAGAAACTCGCCGGCCATCGCGACCTCGGCACGACGCAGCGGTACATGCATTTGAGTCCGCTCGCGATCGAAGCCGCGATTCGATTGCTGGAATTGCCGCCTTCCGCCGCAGAGCGGGGCAACATGCGGGCACCGCCCGAAGCTCGAGAAGGTAAGTGGACTAAGGAAAAAGGTCAGGTGGTGAGCCGGTGGGAATCGTGCCCGAAAAGCGAGGTCGAAGACCGAAGCTTGAGCGCCTGAGGACGACCCGGATCAACGACCTGAGCGCGAGCGAAGGGAGTTGAGCCGGATTTTCGCGAGTTGGAACCAGCTGGAGCAGTGGCTGAAAGCCGCTGACACTCTGCGCAAGGCTGCGTGATCGGCCCGGGACCGGCACGCCGTCGGCGCACGAGAAGGGCTTGAACCCCGCAGTTTGACGATGGTCCGGATATTTGCGGTCCTCCTCAACTGGAAACCCAGGTCATGACTTGAACCGCCCCCGATCGTGCAGACAAGCGGCCCGGAAACGTCCTGCCCCCACACCTCACGCCGGTAGATAAGCAACGAGAAGTCGACAAGCGGCGAGCGTCGGCGGCAGAGGGAGGGCACCGAAGGCGTGCTGCACGATCACAAGTCGCTGGGGTACTGCGCGGTGGTAACGCGAGAGGCAAGGCGAACGGTCCACGTTTCCGCCGCATGACATCGAACGTGTGTGCCAGACGCTGGGGCTGCTCGCGTTCGCAACTCGCGACGGAGTGTCGCGTGCTTGCGTGTCTCGGTGGGAGAAGGGGCTGCGCGCACCACAAGGAGGAGCTGCTGCGCTGCTGCGCGGATGGCTGGGTGAGGACACGAGCGCGCCGTCGATGTATTCGACCTGCGGGCAAAGCTTGGGATGACGCAAGCCGTTTTCGGTGCGCCAATCCGGCGTCTCGCGACAACAGGTGCAGAAGTGGGAGAGCGGCAAGGCGACGCCTCAACGCAGTCACCTCGACGAGGTGCGCCGAACGGAGCTGTTCGATGCGATGTGCGGGTGGGCATCGGCCCGCCTGACGCACGTAGAGAACGGCGAGGCCCAGAAGCTGACCGGCAACTGCGTCAGCTTCGAGCAACAAGGCCAGATGCCGCAGATTGCGACCAGCCGATCAAGCCGCCAGTCGCCAAGGACATCAACTCACGGCGCCGCGCGTCGACCACCCTCGTGCACTTCTTGGCGAATTCAATCAGGGCCATGAGCGTGCGCTGTGGTGCAGAGACTTAGGTGACCGCACCTCGTCGGGCTCCGAAAGGTGATGACGCAATTCGCGCCTTGGCTCTCCAGGTGGCACCCGACGTTGCCGACACGAATCGTGATGACTTGAATCAGAAACCTCCGTTGACCGGGCGGGTGGCACCGTGACGACCGCCGATCACTGATCTAAGTTAGTGGGTTGCGAGGTATCTCGCGGCGTCCAGGCCTTATCACCACACTGCCGTGCAGGGCCATGGCAGGCGACCTATCGACTTGTTCGAGGTGGGGACAGGTTCCGGCGGACAAGTGCGACGAAGCTACTTGCCGCTGTTGAGTTGAGGCAATTCGGCGCGGACCCGGGTCGGTTGGCGGTCGATGAAGCGTCGCATTGATTCGCGTGCGCGCCGCATCGTCTGTTCGTCGTACGGCCGCTTCGGGTCAGAGCCCGCGGGCCCGTCGATCAGCGACACTCGAGCGTCGATTGCCGTTCTTAGGTTGAGACGTTCGAAGCGATCAGCGACCTCGCGAACCATGGCCGAGTATTCGGTCCCGCATCGCGTCGATTTGAGACACTTTAGAAAAAGAACGCCGCTCGCGCCGTATACGGTGGTGATGTCGCCGCCAAAGGTCTGATCGATGCCCGTGGGTATGAAATGCCATCGCGTGGTGGAAGGGTTCCAATAGATTCGGTAATTGTTCGCTGCGTAGTAGTTATCCCAATCGTCAAGCAGCGCTCCGGCCGCCATCATCGCTAGGAATTCCTTCGTCTCGACCTGTGAAGCGTCTCCGTAGAACACGCGGTCGTCTGGTGCCTGCACCGCGTCGATCAGTTTGCTCAACTGGGCACGGTCGGGGTCGCTCCCTTCGTCCAATTGGAGTCGTTCATAGACCTCGGGATGCAGATCGGCACCGTGACGATCCTTCGTATAAGATGCCACTGCTGTTTCCGAAGCGGCGCTCCAAGAAGACGGAATCGATCGTTTCGACGTTGAGGTACAGCCCATAGTCATGTCCATTGATCGCCAGCCGCACGTAGCTGGTCCGTGGCACCGGCACTCCTGCAGCCTCGTAGACCTCGTAACCCAGCGATTCGTGCAACATCGTCGGGTCCTGGACCATGTTGTTCAGCGTCAGGTGCTGCAGTCCGAGGAACTGCCTGCCGGCGGCGCAGGTGATTTTGAAGGCCGGCTTGTCGTCGATTGACCGCGCGGATCCGAGCTGCCCCTTTATGTGGATCAAAACCGCGATCTGTCGTTCGACGCCCTCTTCTCGGAACACAAGGGTTGCGGACACGTCAGTCTGGGGTTCCCTCTTCAGCGACAATATCGCCGCATCATCCAAATGAAGGGAGAGGTCGAGAATGTGCGGACCGAATGCGACCGACGCGGCGAGGAGAAGCACCGGAATCATTGCAACGCGCCAAGAGCAAGATGCGCGCCGAGTCGCCGCGCTCACATCCGGAAGCCCGCTCCCTCAGCCGCTTGCTCGGCGGCAACCGCGTGGTCGAGCCGCCTGCTCGACCTGCTGGTTGGCCGCGGAGTGGCCACAGCTGTCGTGGTTTCCCATCGCCGGGTGCCAGCGGTGCGTGCGCCATCCGGTCGACCGTTGGTTGCGTTCCGGTCGAGTGGCCGGTTCCGCGTCAGCGTATTCTAACCAGACTGGTCTCTGCCCTGAGCGTGTCCGGGTGATCCTGCCCCAGCACCCGCCGCGAGGCCTCAAGCACGCGTTCGAGCAATCCACGGGTGCCCGCCAGCTCCCCTGCGCCACAAACGTCGCCGCCAGGTTGACCGACGCCCCGCCTGATTCCCCCCGAGCTTCGGTGCGGCGTCTGCGACCACGCGATCCGGTACGTGAAGAGCTTTTTGTCGGGGCCAGCCGCTCGCATCGAGCAGTGGGATCGTTTCCGGTGCGATCGATGTTCCGCAGATCTCGAATATCGGCAGAGAACGCGCACGATCCGACCAGTCTGATGCAGAAGGTCTCCGAATGCCGATTCTTAGCTACACACGCGACAACGCACGAAGACGCATAGTCGTAATCGGGGACGGTCCGCTGACGGCCGAGGAACTGATCTCCGTGGTCAACAGACAAATCGCTGACAACGCGTGGACGTATGGTTTGTTGTACGAGGCTACCGCAGGGCCAGAGGCGATTGACGGGTTGCTCGATCATCTGCGACAAACCGCGCCTTCGCTGGGGCGGCGCGGTCCGGTCGCTGTCGTCAGCCAGGGGCCGGACGCTGCGAACGTGGCGCGGTATGTGACGTCCGCAGCGGGCGAGATCGCGGTGTTTGTCAGCAGGCAGAACGCGGAGGCATGGCTCGACGAGCGGCAGATCCGTCGAGAGGAGAGATAGACCGCTTCGCGGCCAGTTCAGCTTTGTTCGTGATCGACACTGCGCTGGAGCTACCGCGAACAGCGTAGCGTCACCAGACCCCACCCCGGAGCCACGACGTTGTCACCATTTGAGTTCCCCGGACCCTCGGCTACCTAGTGGACTCGCCCCCGCCATTTACTCGCTTTGGACTGCCGAGGTCTTCCCGCGGTTCCTTCACGAGCCGGAGCGAGCGCGGAAATACCCTTCGTGGGCAAGCTGGCGAGAGAGTCGGCAAGAACCGTCAAATCGTATGGTTTGGGGATAACGGCGTCGCACCCCGCGTCTCGCGCCGCTTGCTGCTCAATCGGAAATGCGTGGGCGGTCACAGCGATTACGACGACATCCTGGAGCGCCGGGTCAGCCTTGAGCGTGCGTGTCGCCTCCCAACCATCGACGCCTGGCATCGACAGGTCCATCAGCACGATGTTGGGTTTGACGCGACGAGCGACTTCAATCGCCTCTGCGCCGTTGCCCGCCTCTGTCACGTGGAATCCGCGGAACACGAGATACTCGACCAACATCTCGCGCCCATCAGGAGAGTCGTCAACAACCAGAATCGAGGGCTTGGGCGCCACGAACGACCGTCCTTGGGTAATCTCGCTGCGGTGTCGTGGCTGTGCTCAGAGTCGGAGCGCCGGCCTGCGTCGCATCGCTGGCTGAGGTGACGTAGCTTAGCAGTTCACGGCTCATCCGTAAATAGCTGCATACCAAATTCAGCTAACAAAAACGACTGATTAATGCATGGATCAATCCCGGGACGGCACCTGAAGCCGTTTGTACTTTTCCCATGCCTGCATACGGATGGCGGCGGCTGCACGGTAGACACGCGGTGGCACAGGTTGATCCGGTCGCGGGCCTAGAAGGATGGCAAATGCGCGTCTGGCTTCCGGACAATCCCACCGTGCTCGTCCGGCTCCCTCGTTTTTTTGAGCAGCTGATTTCGGCCCAAGCGAAGGCAGACGACCTTGCGCGCAAGACGTTCGGGCACACCTGCGACGTAGACGACTGCGGTCCGTGGTTGCCGGTGATAGCCCAATCCGTCGTTGCGCCATAAATCAACGAAAGCCCTCGCGCAATTGATGTGGCCCCATAGAATCAGTGGTGCCGCTTCGTTCACCGGTTTGCCATAGCCGTCGTAGAGCGACAAAACGAGCCCCGACTACAATCGTGGGTCTCTCTCACCACGCCACACGTCTCAGATAACAACTCAGCCTAATTTGGATGCACGGCGCTCAGACGCTGTTTTGCGAGGAAATCCGACGTTTGCACAGTTTTCGAGTAAGTTGTGCAATACGGCTGGGTAGCGGGACCAGACGCCCGCCATATGTGCGTGCTGAGAACACGCAATTTGCCCAGGTTTCACGAGTTCCCCAGGTTGGCCGACTCCTTGCCCCTGTCCCCGAGACGGCTGCTCCACGCCGCCATCTCCAATTCCAACAAGTCGCCGCCGAGGGGGTTTCATGCAGGTTTGTGTGTCTCGCCGGAATAGCCGTCTGTTCTCTCGCGCGCTCGTCGCTGTGGTGTTGTCCGGCGCCGCGACCGTTGCGTCGGCGCAAACGACCGTCACCTTGGACCAGCCCAGCACGGAAGTCTGGGCAGCGACGATACGCGGGGGCAGTAGTGCCGACAAGAACGACCGTTCCGTGCTGGCCACCCGCGCGTCCGGCGACCTCGAATACCATCGCCGCGCGCTCCTGAAGTTCGACACGCAGAACACCATCCCTGAAGGCAGCCGCGTCAGCTCGGCCCTCCTGACGGTGACCGTCAAGATGGGCAGCGAAGACGCGTCGCGCCTGGTGGGCGCGTACCAGGTCACGACCTCGTGGGCCGAGGACGAGGTTACCTGGACGCATCGCCGCCTCAACGAAGCCTGGGAGACTGGTGGCGGCGACCTCGGATCCAAGATCGACGACGCGGCGGTCAGCAACGAGGCGGGTACGAAGGTGACGTTCGACGTCACAGCGTTGGTAACGGAAGCCGTCGCCGGCGACCTCGGCACGTCGCGCTACACCCGGATCGCGCTCGTCGATCTGGAAAACTCCACCTCAGAGTCTTACCGCGAGTACTACCTGCCTTCCGACGCGACGTCGGCCAATCGTCCGGTGCTGAAGGTGACCTACGGCGGCGCCGCGGCGACCCCGTCGCCGGACACAACGTCCGGCGCCAAACTGCTTCGCGTGCTGCACTGGAACATCGCCAAGAACGGGTGGGGCGGCGACGGCAAGTACAGCCCCAGTCGCATCGTCACCTGGGTCGTGAAGATGGACCCCGACATCATCTCCTTCAACGAGCTTGAAAAGTGGAACCAGTACAGCCTGGGAGAAGACGGCGTGGCGTTGTACAAGCGGCTGATTGAAAGCGAGACCGGCCGCACATGGTATGTGTGGGACGCGCAGGACTACGGCGACTGGGACGGCAAGGGTCTGCACAGCGCGGTCTTCTCCAAGTTTCCCTTCAGCTCGACCTACCGCACGGCGTTCAGCGCCGGCAAGCTCAAGACGGTCGGCGGGGCGACGGTGTCCTTCAACGGGCGCCACATCAATTTCATGACGACCCACTTCGATCCGTACAGCGACTCGTACCGGTTGACCCAGGCCGAGGACCTGGTCAGCTACGCAAAGGGCTTCGCTGAGGATCGGATCATCTGCGGCGATTTCAACGACCAGGCCACCGACCCGCCGATCACGACAATGACCGAGGCGTACTACGACGCGTGGGCGGAAGGCAAAAAGGCGGGGATCGCGACGGCGGCGCCGGACAACTCCGCCGGTAATACCCGCAACTCCCGCATCGACTATGTCTTCTACTCCAAGTCCCAAAAGCACCTGACGCTGAAGAAAGTGCAGGTCGTTGACACCCGCGATGCGAACGGCGTCATGCCGTCGGACCACCGCCCGGTGCTCGCGGAGTTCCTTGTCGAGTAAGCAGCAGTAAGACAGGCCCAGCTCGCGGCACGCGGCGAACTGCCGCGGGCCGCCCGAACGTGTTCAACTCGGTCCTGGCGCCGAAGACGCTGTTGACGATCCGTACGGCACACGGGTGGAGTCGTGCGAGCCCCGCGACAATTCCAAGGCCGGCGCGGGCTGGGACGTGATGATGCTCGAGGATGCGAGCCGCAGTTCTCGCGGTGGTGCGTGGACGAGAATGGCGCTCGCTATGCGGCCGAGTCGTTCAGGAAGGACACTGTTCGTGTTCGGGTGGGATGGGTCGTGGATTACCCTGCGGCCCATCCTGGCGTGGAACTCGATCCGTCGCCGCGATAGGCCAACCAGCGCCCTGCGTCCTCGACGTCGGTGAAGACCTGGAACCCGAAGCCGACCTGCTTGCTGAGACGGGCGTAAACATCTAGTTACCGCGCCGTCGCTGAGCCACTTCGGGGACAGCTCGATCCGATTCGAGGAAAGGATACCGCGCGATGCGATGGAGGACGGATGTAGTTGCGCGGGCCGCGGCGCTGTGCCCTTAACGTTGCTGCTCGCGCTGTCCGGGACGGTTAGCGTCACCGCACAGGCGCCGTGGCGCCGACTTATTCCCAACGTCACGCTGATGACGCCGGGCGACGGCCTCACTTCGGCGCTGATTGACTGCGGCGCCAGGAGCGGCTAATGGGGACGAGAGTCATCGAACCTCACACCGCGCCGAGGGAT
>CAVTHG010000009.1:0-64289 GCA_963734375.1 uncultured Acidobacteriota bacterium
AGTAGACCGGTCACGCCTCTCGCGTCCATACGCGACGGCCCGACCACGTACTCCGACCGGATGTCCTTGTGGGCGCGGATTTAGCACGGACCCACCACACCGATCAAAACGTGGTTGGCCGCGAGCGGCCGCATTGGACGCGAGCGCTCGCGGCTAATGACGGGCATCGGGCCACCACCTGGAACGGCCAACCTCTGAAGATCAACGATTTCGCGCGTCAATCCGGACGGCCGTGGACCTTGATTGGCCGCCACTGTTCGCGGCCAACCGCATTCGACGACATCAGAGGCGGTCGACAGGACTGCGCACGCCGAGCGGACCGCGATTGAGCACGTGCGTGTACACCATCGTCGTGCTGACGTCCGCGTGCCCGAGCAACTCCTGCACGGTTCGAATGTCGTAGCCATCCTCGAGCAGGTGTGTTGCGAACGAGTGCCGGAAAGTGTGTGGGCCGACACGCTTCGTGATCGCGGCCTGCCGCGCCGCGTGTGCGACCGCCTTCTGCACGACGGATTCGTGAAGGTGGAAGCGCGTCGGTGGCCCCCATCTCGGATCCGTACACACCCGAGACGCAGGAAACACGAACTGCCAGGCCCACTCGGTGGGTGCGTTCGGGTACTTGCGGTCGAGCGCGAACGGCAGCACGACGCGGCCGAATCCTCGCGCGAGATCGGCCTCGTGTTGTCGCTTCACGGCCTCGAGATGGCGAGCCAACGGCTCGACGACGGCAGTTGGTAATACAGTTGGCCGGTCCTTCTGGCCTTTGCCGCGTCGAATCACAATCTGCCGCCGCTCCAGATCGATGTCCTTCACGCGCAGCTCCAGGCATTCCTGCAGCCGCAGGCCCGCGCCGTACAAGAGCGCCACCATGATCCACGTGACCCCATCGAGATGCTTCATGATGCGCGCGACCTCGTCGCGGCTCAGGACGACAGGTACGCGAACCGGCATGCGCGCCCGCGGCACGTTCTCGATAGAGCCGATTTCGATGTGAAGGACATCGCGATACAGGAACAGGAGCGCGCTGAGCGCCTGGTTCTGCGTTGACGCGCTGACGCGTCGATCCGTCGCGAGCCACGTTAGAAAGCGCCGCGATCTCCGGAGCGCCCATTTCAGACGGATGCCGCTTCCGATGAAAGACGATGTATCGCCGAATCCAATCGACGTAGGCGCTCTCGGTTCGGCGACTGTAATGCTTCGCGCGAATCGTTTGACGAACTCGATCGAGCAGCTTCGGCGCACCAGACGTTGCGACTGCGAGGGACGGTCTCTCGGGGCTCACCCGTTGCATGACGCCCGCTTCCTCCATTTCCGGGTCCTCCAGGACGACGATGGCATCGTCAATGCGGACCGGTCAACAACGAGGCAACCTGAGCAACTCAAGACAACGGCAACGGCGGTCGGCAGGGACAGAGCCGCAGTCGAGAATCCTGACATGCCGAACATCGCGAACAATCGCGAACTGTTATCGCTTCGCTCTTGACGCGGGTGACCAACGGGCGTAGTTTCTTCTTATCGTTCGTCTGTGGCGGAGTCGTTCGCCACCCCCTCCATGCGGTCCCAGGCCCATGGAGGCGCTCACCTCTCGTCGCCCTCAGGGCACGAGAGCGGGCACACCAACTCGTTCCGGCGTCGGATCACTCGGCTTGAACGGTCCCGCTCGTCAGCATCGACCCAGCGTCATCTGACCAGCGCGACGGAGCACGAGAGAGCGCTCACCACACGCGAGCTCGCCCTCAGGGCAGTCGCGAGGGTCGGCGCCGACCGACACAGACCGGAACTCCCAACGACAGAGGCACCACGCGCGGGTTCCTCCTCAGGAGAGCCCGCCCTACCGTGCCGCGGGCGCTTGGCGCGTCGTGGTCACCACCTCGCGCCACGTCCCGCACTCGTCTGCGCCACAGGCGCGGCGACGAACCGTGCGGGCGGTCGTTGATCGCGAGGCCGCACGGCGTCAGGCTCGGCGGCACGATGCGCGTCCACATGGTCCGCATCGTCCGCGCGGACATGGCCGCTCCGTTCTCAGGACGGAGCGGCCAGCCTCGAGTTGATTCAACAACAACAGGTCATCGTTGCTGGTCAACGCGGGGTTATCATGCGTGGACGAAGAGGATCACGGTACTGGCCGCCGGCTCGAAGGCGAACGCGAACGAGCGTGTCGGCCGTCGCGCGCGACATCGGCCGCATGTCGATGGGCAGACCGACGAGGCGATGCTCGCGCTCGTCCGACTGCTGGCACGACAGGCGGCGCGTGAGGTCTTCGAGCAGGCCGTCGCGGAGTCGGATCGTTCTGTCGAAGAGGGCCGCGAATGAAAGTCGCCATCTACGCCCGGTACTCGTCCGAGAACCAGCGCGACGCATCGATCGCTGACCAGTTCCGCATCTGCCGCGAGTTCGCGCAGCGCCAGGGCTGGACGATCGCAGCCGAGTACTCGGATCATGCGGTCTCCGGCGCGACGATCCTGCGGCCTGGCTTCCAGGCGATGATGCGCGAAGCGCTCCGGAAGAAGGTCGACATCGTCCTGGCCGAATCGCTCGATCGCTTCAGCCGCGACCAGGAGGACACCGCCGGCCTCTTCAAGCGCCTCACGTTCGCCGGCGTCAACATCGTCACGCTCGCCGAAGGCGACATCACGCACCTGCACATCGGCCTCAAGGGGACGATGAACGCGATGTTCCTGAAGGAGCTGGCCGAGAAGACCCGGCGCGGACTGCGCGGCCGAATCGAGCTTGGCAAGGCAGGCGGCGGCGTCAGCTTCGGCTATCGCATCGTGCGTCGGTTCGAGAACGGCGTCGTCACGACCGGCGAGCGGGAGATCGTGCCCGAGGAGGCCGCGATCGTTCGACGCATCTTCAACGACTACCTGGCTGGCGCGTCGCCGAAGCAGATCGCGAAGGCTCTGAACGCCGAAGGTGTGCGCGGCCCGCGTGGGGCGCTCTGGAGCCCGAGCACGATTCACGGCAACCCGAAGCGCGGGCATCGGCATTCTCCACAACGAGCTGTACATCGGCCGCCTGGTGTGGAACCGGCAACGGTTCCTGAAGGATCCCGACACCGGCAAGCGTGTCGCGCGGCTGAATCCGCCATCGGAGTGGATCACCAAGGACGTGCCGGAGCTGCGCATCATCGACGATGAAGCTCTGGCAGGCGGTGCAGGCGCGATACGCGAGCGTTCAGCGCAAGTGGAAGGCGGCCGAGGAGGGCGGCGCTTCAACCAGTTCCGGCGGCCGAAGTACCTGTTCTCGGGTCTGACGAAGTGCGGCGAGTGCGGCGCCGGCTTCATCGTCTATTCGCGCGAGCAGCTCGGATGCTTTGGCACTCGCGACCGCGGGACATGCACCAACAAGCTGACGATCTCGCGGCATGGAAGTCGAGGCAGCGGGTGCTCAGCGCGCTTGCAGGACAAGTTGATGCGGAAGGACTTCTTCGAGGAGTTCTGCCGCGAGTTCGCGAGGGAGATGAACCGGCTCCGAATGGAGCAACGGGCCGGCCTGAGCGGCGCCAAGCGCGAGCTGGAACGCGTCAAGCGCGAGATTCAGAAGGTCATCGAAGCAATCGTCGATGGCGTCGAAGGGTTCCGAGTTGAAGGACCGGATGGCGGACCTGCAGGACCGGAAGGACGCGCTGCTGAAGCAGCTTGAAGTGGCCGACGAACCGCCGCCGCTCCTGCATCCGAGCATGGCCGACCTCTACCGGACGCAAGGTCGAGGAACTCGCCGCCGCGCTCCAGCGCGAGGACACCCGCCTGGAAGCCTCAGAGATGCTCCGTGGACTGATCGATTCGATCGTCTTGACTCCGGAGAAGGGCCAGCTCCGGATCGAGCTGAGAGGGAATCTGGCCGCGATGTTGACTGCCGCCCAAAAAACGAAAAGGTCGCCAGAAACGGGCGACCTTCTCGTGCCGGTTCAATTGGTTGCGGGGGCGGGATTTGAACCCGCGACCTTTGGGTTATGAGCCCAACGAGCTACCGGACTGCTCCACCCCGCGTCACCTGGACGGTTGAAGAACCCTGATCGTAGCACACTATCGGGGCACAAGGCGACCGCGGACCACCGACGTCGTGATCTCGCGGGTCAACCTTCCGGCGAACGGACGCAGCCGCGAAATCGGCACCGCCTCGAAACGCTCGAACTTGAACGGACTCGCCGCGACCACGCGCTCGAAGCGCTTCACCGTCATCTTGTTGAGCCCGCTCTCCTCGATCGTCCGCGCCCCGTCGGTCTTGAACGTCGACCGCCACTGCACCAATGACGACTCCGGGAACACCAGATGCGCGAACGGAAACACCGAGTAGACATGGCCGCCGAGCGGATGCCGCCACGGCGGGCCGAACGACACCAGCACCTTGCCGCCGGGCCGCAGCAGCTGGTGCATCTGCGTCAGAATCGCCGCGGGGTCGGCGAAGTGCTCGAAGCAGTCGACGCACACGATCAGATCGACCGGCGTGCTCCACGTCGTGTGAAACTCGCACCGATCGGCGACGCCGCCCTGCTTCAGCGCGTACCCGCGCGTCCTGCAACCACTTCTGGCGGATGTCGATGCCGATGACGTGCGCCGCACCGCGCTTGGCCATCGCCACCGCTTCGATGCCGGGACCGCAACCGAAGTCCAGCACCTCCCGGCCCGCCACTTCGGCCCAGATCTCCGGTCCCAACAGAACCTCGAGCTTGCTGCGGTTCACATATGCCGGAGGCTCCCCGTCAGGAAGGCCGGTGTTTTTGTGCTTGGCGATCGCCCCGAGCACGGAGGCGCCAATCGAGGCGGTGTTCAGCGTCATAGCTCTGCGGCTCCTGCAAATTGCTCGCCTTGGGCCCAGCTTCCCGGAAGTAGGCCAGAATTGCGCCGATACGCGCGCGTCGTGCATCGCGAGCTGACAGAGCGGAGAGATAAATTAAGACGCGAGGTAAAGAAGTTCCAACTCATGTTCCGGACACGCGGACTGTGTTTACGGACGAGTTGGCGGGCTGGATGCTCGATCTTCGGCGGGTTCAGGGAGGCGCCCATGCTGAAATCGAGATCTCGCTGTGGTGACGCTGGCGGCACCCTGGACCATCCCGATCGCGCCAACTCATGCGATCATCGCACCCACACACGATGACCGCACACACAGAAACGGCCCTGCCGACCTTTGCCGACGTCGAGAGCGCCGCGGCACAGATTGCCGGCGTCGCCCACCGCACGCCGGTCGCCCGCTCGCGCACGATCGATGCGCGCACCGGCGCGCACCTCTTCTTCAAGTGCGAGAACCTCCAGCGCGCCGGCGCCTTCAAGTTCCGCGGCGCGTATAACGCCCTGTCACGCCTCTCGCCCGACCAGCGCCGCCGGGGCGTCGTGACCTTCTCGTCGGGCAACCACGCGCAGGCGATCGCGCTCGCGGGCCAGGTGCTCGACATCCCGCGCGTCATCGTGATGCCGTCGGACGCGCCGGCAGTGAAGCGCATCGCGACGGAGGGCTACGGCGGCGAGGTCGTCCTCTACGATCGCGACCGCGAGGATCGTGAAGCGATCGGTCAGCGGCTCGGCAAGGAGCGCGGCCTGACAATCGTCCCGCCCTACGATCACCCGCACGTCATCGCCGGACAGGGAACGGCGGCGCGAGAACTCTTCGAAGAAGTGGGCGCACTCGACTTCCTGTTCGTGCCGTGCGGCGGCGGCGGGCTGCTTTCGGGCTCGGCCATCGCGGCGCACGCGATGGCGCCCGGCTGCAAGGTGATCGGCGTCGAGCCGGCGGCAGGAGACGATGCGACGCGATCGTTCCGGACCAGGCAGCTGCAGTCGGTCCGCAACCCGAAGACCGTCGCCGACGGCGCGCGAACGCCGTCGCTCGGCACGCTGACCTTTCCGCTCGTGCTCGAATACGCCGCGGACATGGCAACAGTCGACGACCCGACATTGCTGCGGACGATGTTCTATCTGTGGGAGCGGCTGAAGCTGGTCGTCGAGCCGACCGGCGCGCTCGGCGCGGCCGCGGCGATCGAGGGCTCGACGCCGATTCGCGGCGCGCGCGTGGGCGTGGTCCTCAGCGGCGGCAACGTCGATCTGGCGCAGGTGGGTGCGTGGGCGCAGAACGCTTGAAGCGCATCTGGATCGTCGTCGCGATCGCGGCGATGCTCATCGGCCCGGCCAGCGCCGGGCCCGCCCTGCAGACAGCCGCCCAGCCGCCGCCGCAGACGCACAGCGAAGCGGCCGGGCAGGAGCCCGGCCCGCGGACCTTCGCACCGGTCACCTTCCTCCAGCTCAACGACGTCTACTCGCTGGTGCCAATCGACGGCCTCGGCGGCCTGGCGCGCGTGGCCACGCAAAAGCAGCAGCTCGCCGCGGCCGGCCGGCGTCCGTTCATGGTGATGGCCGGCGACTTCCTCTCGCCGTCGGTCGCCTCGAGCGTCTTCAAGGGCGAGCACATGATCGCGGCGCTCAACGCCGCCGGCCTCGATCTGGCCACGCTCGGCAACCACGAGTTCGACTTCGGCGACGACGTACTGATCCAGCGGATGCGGGAGTCGCGCTTCGAATGGGTCGTGTCGAACGTCGTCGATACCAGCACCGGCCAGCCCATCGGCGGCGCCGCGCCGTACCTGGTGAAGACGTTCGGCTCGCTGAAGGTCGGCTTTCTCGGGCTGTGCCTCAACACCGACGAGATCACGCCCGACAAGCTGAAACACTCGCGGATCACCGATCCGATCGCGGCCGCCGGCCAGCATCTCCCGGCGTTGAAGCGCGAAGGCGCGGACGTCATCGTCGCGATCACGCACCTCGCGTTCGCGACCGATCGCGCGCTGGTCGAGCGGTATCCGGAGATCGATCTGGTGATCGGCGGCCACGAGCATTTCCTGATCACGGCGACCGAGAACCGGACGCTGATCAGCAAGTCGGGCTCGGACGCGAAAACCGTGGCGCGCATCGACGTCAACCGGCAGCCGTCCGGGACGGTCGAGCGCTTCTACGAGCTGCTGCCGATGGCGAGCACCATCCCCGACGACCCGAAGACGGCGGAGGTGATCAAGTCGTACGAGAACCGCCTCAGCTCGGAGCTCGACGCGGTCGTCGGCATCGCGCGCGTGCCGCTCGACGCCGTCGCCAGCCACCTGCGCACGTCGGAAACCAACCTCGGCAACGTCGTCGCCGACGCGCTGCGCGCCGAGGCGGGCAGCGACATCGCGATCCTCAACTCGGGAAGCATCCGCGGCAACCGCATCTACCCCGCCGGGCCGCTGACGCGGAAGACGCTGATCGAGATGCATCCGTTCGACAACGTCGTCGTCAAGCTGGCGATGCCCGGCCGCGTGGTGCTACTGGCGCTGAACAGCGGCGTCGACAAGCTGCCGGCGCCGGCTGGCATGTTCCCGCAGGTCTCAGGGTTGAAGGCGACCGTCGATCCGGGCGCGCCGCCGGGGAGCCGCGTCCGCGACGTCCAGGTGAACGGCCAGCCGCTCCAGCCCGAGCGCACCTACACGGTCGCGATCTCGGACTTCACGCTCCGCGGCGGCGACGGCTACACGATGTTCGCGGATCAACGCATCCTGATCGGTCCGGAGGCGGGGACCCTGATTTCGACCGCCCTCGAGAAATACGTGGCCGCCAAACGCGAGATCACCCAGGAAATCGAAGGCCGAATCATCTTGCGATAGCGCCGGCGGCCGAGGCGTATAATCCTCGCAGCCATGCGAGCCCTGGGTTACGTCTTCACCGCGTTACTCCTCCTCGCGCCCGCGGGCGCACATGCCCAATCGAGACAAGGCGGGGCACACCGGATGCCGCCGCCGCAGACTCCGGCGCCGCCACCGAAGCCGAGCACGGGGCCGCCGCCGATCATTTATCCGTTTGCGCCGCTGATGCCGCCGCCTGCCGGCGGCTTGACACAGCCGGCCGGAGGGCTTCCGCCGAGCGTCAACGACGCGTACCGGCCGCGCCGACGCAACCCGCTCTTCATTCCCTACGGCTCCGGCTACGCGGCGTACGGCTACGGCATCGACGACTCCGCGAACGCGGGCGATCGCGCACAGCCGGCACCCACCGCGCCGCCCACCGGTCTGCTGCGCCTGGCGGTGACGCCGGCGTCGGCGCAGGTGTTCATCGATTCGTATTACGTCGGCACGGTCGAGGACATCGACGCGCAGCGCGTGCTGCGGCTCGAGGCAGGACCGCACCGGATCGAGATGCGCGCACCTGAATACCGCACGCTGACCGTGGACGTCCGCGTGCTGCCGCTCGAGACGGTGACGTATCGCGGCGCGCTCGAACCGGTCCGGCCGCAGGCCGCGACGACGCCGGCGCCAGCGGGGCCGGCAACGGTGATGTACATGATCCCGAAGTGCTATCTCGGCAACCTGCCGCCGCGGCAAAGCCGGCTTCCGTCGGGATGCGACGTGAAGCAGGTGCAAATTCTCAAACCGCAGGCGAACAGCGCGAAATAGACAACAAAGAGGTGCAGGCGGACGGGACGCTCGTGCACGCGGACGGGGCGCTCGTGCAAGGTGCAGGGTGCAGGGTGCATGCGTGCAACGTGCGAGCGTGCATCGTTCCGGCTAAAGCCGGACGCGACGATCAGTCACGGTCACGATTCGGCACGAAACCACCGGCGTAGCCGCGGCGCGACGACGTCGGGCGCCGTCATCGAGGTCTCGTTCGACACGTCGCAAGTCTTCAATCGTGTCGATGTCGTAGGCTCCTCGCACCAGGCACGTCTTGATTCCGCGCTGCTCCGCTGCTCGCAGCGTGCCGGCGAGCACGCCGGGCGTGCTCCACTCGATCCCTTCGAACACGTCGGCGTGCGGCCTCGACATCCCAATCAGGTAGTAGCCACCATCGTCAGCCGGGCCGAGCACGACGCCGTCTTGCGACAGCGCCGCATCTCTCGCTTCGATCAGGGTGGTGACACTCAGAAGCGGGATGTCGGAGCCGACCAGCAGCGCCGCGTCGCAGCGGCGCGCGTCGAGCAGATCCTCGAGGGCCGCGCGCATGCGCTGGCCGAGATCGCCGTCCACTTGCAGCGCGCGCGCGACAGAGTTCGGCGCAAGCGTCGCGATCTCGTTCTCGGCGCCGGCGGGCGTGAAAAAGATGACCGCTTCGTCGCCCTTCGCACATGCGCGCGAGACGACGTCCAGCGTGTCGGCGAGCAGCGCGGCACGGAGCGTTTCGAGGCGCTGCGGCGAAAGGTGAGGCGCGAGGCGGGTCTTCCCCACCGACGGCGCGCGCGCCATGACGCCGATGCCGAGTTTTGAACGGTTCAACGATATTCGCTCGGCTGAAGCCTTCGCGCTGCCTGATGCTACTCGCTTGGCTGAAGCCTTCGGGCCACCGCACCGCGCGCGGGGGCGCGCCAGCGCGCGCGCACCACTCGCGCGGCAAGCAGCGCGCCGACGACCACACCATAAATGACCGGCCGGCGGATGTCGGCCTTGACCAGCCACCAGTAGTGCAGGACGCCGAGGATGCCGGTGAGGTAGACGAGACGATGCAGCAGGTTCCAGCGGCGGCCGCCGAGCCGGCGAATCATGCCGGCCGTCGAGGTGATCGCCAGCGGCAGCATCGTCATCCACGTGGTGAAGCCGACGGTGATGAACGGGCGCTTGTAGATGTCCTCGCCGACCGACGCCACCAGGTTGCGGGCCGTCGCCGCGGTGAACATCCCGTCGGTGAAGTCGAGCCCGGCGAAGCGATCGGCGATGACGTAGGTGAGGAAGTGCAGCGTGCCGTAGAAGAACGCGAACAGCCCGGTCATCCGGCGGAAGCGAATCGCCGCGTTCCACCCGGTGAGCACACGCAGCGGCGTGATCGCCAGCGTGATGCAGATGAAGCGCAGCGCCCAGACGCCGGTTTCGTTGGTGAGGTCGCTGAGCGGGTTGGCGCTGAGATTACCGGTGAGCGCGGCCCAGACGAGCCAGACGAACGGCCCGAGGCTGGCGGCAAAGACCACCGGCTTGAAGACCCAGCGGATGATTCGATCGGGGATCTTCACGCGGCAGTTCCTCGAGCAGTCAGCAGTCGCAGTCTTGAAGTCAGCTCGGCAGACGCAGCCCGCGGGCGTCGGCAGGCACAGCCTCAGTAATTCTTCTTGAGGTCCATGCCCGCGTACATGCTCGCCACCTGGTCGCCGTAGCCGTTGAACATCAGCGTCTTGCGGCGCAGGAACTCGCCGATGCGGCGCTCGGTCGCCTGGCTCCAGCGCGGATGATCGACCTGCGGGTTCACGTTCGAGTAGAAGCCGTACTCCTGCGGCGCCGATTCCTGCCAGGTGTTCAGCGGCTGCTTCTCGGTGAACTTGATCTTGACGATCGACTTGATGTGCTTGAAGCCGTACTTCCACGGCACCGCGAGCCGCAGCGGCGCGCCGTTCTGGTTCGGCACGACCTCGCCGTACAGGCCGACGGTGAGGATCGTCAGCGGATGCATCGCCTCGTCGAGACGGAGCCCCTCGACGTACGGCCAGCGCAGCACCGGCGACCGAACGCCGGGCATCTGCTTCGGGTCGTAGAGCGTGGTGAACTCGACGTACTTCGCCTTCGAGGTCGGCTCGCATTTCTTGATGAAGTCGGCCAGCGGGAACCCGACCCACGGAATCACCATCGACCACGCCTCGACACAGCGGTGACGATAGATGCGATCCTCGAGCGTCTGCCCCTTGAGGATATCCTCGAGGTTCCACGTCGCTTTCTTCGCGCACTCGCCGTCGACGGCCACCGTCCACGGCTCGGTCTTGAAGCTGCGCGAGAGCGCTGCCGGCGAGTCCTTGTCGGTGCCGAACTCGTAGTAGTTGTTGTAGGTCGTGATCTGTTCCCAGGTGTTCGCCTTCTCGTCGACGACGCTGAGCGGGCTCTTCTTCACGTTCTCGAGCTTCCGCCCGTGCGCCGCCGGCGGCGCAGCCTCCAGCAGCGCTTCGCCGCCGATGGCGCCCGCCGCCACGGCAGCCGCGGTACCGGCCGTCGCGCGGATGAACTCGCGGCGGTTGAGATACAGCTTCTTGTCGGTGATTTCCGAGCTGCGAATATCCGAGGCCGTTTTGATCAGCATGGTCAGCCTTTGGACGCCGGAGCGACGGCGCCGGTTACAACACGTGAAGCCCTCGCGTGCGGGAGGACTCCTTAATTATAAGGACATACGCTGGCCGGACGGTTCCGGATGGGGCATCCGGGCCCGATCGAGCCGAACCAGCCGCTCGGGGGAAACCCCGCAGAAATACAGCGAGATCAGCAGCAGATGCCGCGCCGTGCGGCGAATCCAGCCGTCGCGCTCCCAGCGCCGCGCGGAGGTGACGCGCCGGCAGCGGCGAGCGGAAGAGCGCACCGGCACGGCGCATCCGGCGAACGAGGTCTACGTCTTCCATAATCGGCAGTTCCGCGAAGCCGCCGGCCCGCTCGAAGTGCGACCGCCGAACGAACAGCGCCTGATCGCCGTACGGGAGCCCGAGCAGTCGCACACGGACGCGCACGCCGGCCTCGATGATCCGCGCGAACCAGGCGCGCGAATCGAGCGCGAAGCGGAAGCAGCCAAGCGCGACATTGGCCCGACGCGTCGGCCTCCGCGATCGCCGTGCGCCACCCCGCCGGCAGATGCGTATCCGCGTGCAGGAACAGCAGCCAATCGGCGCGCGACGCTGCGGCGCCGGCATTCATCTGCCGCGCCCGCCCGCGCGGTGCCTCGATCCACGCGACCGCCGGGTACGCGTCAGCGCACCGGTACGACGCTCGGGTCCTCAGCCGTCGAGACGACGACGAGCTCGGCGCCAGACCAGTCGGTCGCCGCGAGCGTGCGCGCGAGCGCGTCGCTGTCGCGATACGTGGGGATGATGATGGTGACGGAGGTCATCGGCGCGGCCGCGATGGCGTACAGACGATATCGCGACGCGCGGTCGCGCGTCTGAGCGGTTCAGAGGTTCAGAGGTTCAGGTTCCGGACCGGATTCAGGGTTTCGGGTTCGGACCCGGCCGCGCACGGACACGGACATATGCCGTGGCCGCGCCGGCCGGCCGGGTCCGACGAATCCGAACTAGGCAGCCTTCCGCACCGCCGCGGCCAGACCGAAGAGTACCGTGCCGATGCACAACAGCTTGGTCGCATCCGACATCGGAGAAAGGATTTCCGGCGTCGTATCGGCGTTCTGCGGCATCATCGCCGGCGCGGCGACAACGCTCACATTCGCGGTCGGGACGACGTCGTAGCGTGCGCTCGCCGGCTTCTGCCTCGAATCGATCGAGAGTGCGTACCCGACCGGCACGACAAGGGCGGCGACCAGCGCCGCAAACAGGAGAACTCGATATCGTTTCCGCATTGCCCCGTATCTTTTTCTTCTCGCCTGCGACCTGAATCCTGCTCGGCAGGGACGTCAGGCCGACCGTCAGACGGCTGCCGGTGACACTTCAAGCGATGTGCCACGACGATTTCGGGGCGTGGAGGTCAGACGCACCGTGATGCCTGGTCGTCACGCGTCCGTAACATCCCGCTTCAGAACAGCCTGCGGCGATCGGGCCGGCGGTCGCTTTTCCACCATCCGGAACAACGACGGAACGAGTTTTCACAAGTTAGGACACGCGAAACCGCTGAAACGACTGTGCTACGCTCATCGGTAGCCAGCAGCCCGCAACGCCAGCTCATCGGTTCAGCCATCGCGAAGGTGATTCCAGACGTGGACACGCCGAAAGAGAGTTACCCGCAGCTCATTTCCCTTGCGGTTCACGAACTCCGTACGCCGGCCAGCGTCGTCAGCGGCTATCTCCGGATGCTGCAGACCGGCAGCGATGCGCTGAGCGATCGCCAACGGAAGATGGTCGATGAGGCGGCGAAGTCGTGCGCGCGGCTGGTCGCCATCGTCGCCGAGCTCAGCGAGGTCGGCAAGCTCGACGCCGGCTTCATCAAGCTCGCGCGGCGGCCGCTCGACGCCTTTGCGCTCCTCGCTGAGGTGGCCGCGCTTGTGCATGAGGCGAAGGATCGCGACGTTCATCTCGAGCTACGAGGGGCGGTATCGGGCGCCACGATCTCAGGTGACGGCGAGCGGCTCCGGAACGCATTCGACGCGATTTTTCGAGCGATCTTGCGAGAAAAGCCAGGACCGTGCACGGTCGTCGCCGAGCGCCGGATCGAACAGATCGACGGGCGCACGTCGGCGGTTGTGATCGTCGCCGCGGAGGACAGCGTACAAGCTGCATACGACCGGGAAGCCGGACCGTTCTTCGAGAAACGCGGCGGCATGGGCTTGGCGCTGCCGCTCGCGCGCCGCGTGATTGAAGGGCATGGCGGGCGGCTGCAGTCTCCCGTGCCGCTCGACGCACCCGAGCCGGGGCAGGAACACGGGATCCTCTATATAGAGGGTCGGCCATCATTTCTCTACCGATTACGGAGTAGCCCGTTGAAGAAGCCTTACGTCGCGATCGTCGACGACGATTCCGCATTCGCCAACTACCTGCGGACGTTCCTCTCGCTGCGCGGCTACGAGACGCGCGTCCTATTCGCGCGGCGACGAACTGCTCGCCTCGGTCAAGCAGGGCGATCCGCCCGACATCGTGCTGCTCGACGTGATGATGCCGGGGATGAACGGCCTCGAAACGCTGCGCGCGCTGAAGGCCGCCAAGCCCGACATGCAGGCGATCATGCTCTCGGGCCGCGAGCAGGCCTCGACGATCGTCGAAGCGGTGCGCCTCGGCGCCGCCGACTACGTCGTCAAGCCGGACGATCCGGAAGGGCTCGGCGAGATCGCGCTCGACGCCGCGATCAAGAGCGCGATCGAGAAGACGCGCCTGGTCTCGGAGATCACCGAACTGCGCCGTCAGCTGAGCGACGACCAGGATCGCGCCTTCCTGTTCTGGGGCGACAGCCCGGACATGAAGAGCATCGCGCAGGTGATCGAGCAGGTGTCGGACAGCGACGTCACCGTGCTGATTCGCGGCGAGAGCGGCGTCGGCAAGGAGCTGGTCGCGCGCGCGATCCACCAGCGCTCGCCGCGCAAGGATCGGCCGTTCGTCAAGGTGAACTGCGCCGCGCTCCCGTCCGAGCTGCTCGAAAGCGAGCTGTTCGGCCACGAGAAAGGCGCCTTCACCGGCGCCGCGACGACGCGCATCGGCAAGTTCGAGCAGGCCGACACCGGCACGATCTTCCTCGACGAGATCGGCGAGATGAAGGCGGCGCTCCAGGCCAAGCTGCTGCACGTGCTGCAGGACGCGCAGTTCACCAAGCTCGGCAGCAACAAGTCGATCAACGTCGACGTCCGCATCGTCGCCGCCACCAACCGCGACCTCGAAGCGATGATGCTGCGCGGCGAGTTCCGCGAGGACCTCTATTACCGCCTGAAGGTGATCGAGGTCACGGTGCCGCCGCTGCGCGAGCGGCGCGGCGAGATCACCCACCTTGCCGGCTTCTTCATGGACCGCTACGCGCGGCGCTACAACCGGCAGGCGCGCCAGCTGTCAGACGAGCTTGCGCAGCTGTTCCAGTCGTACGAGTGGCCGGGCAACATCCGCGAGCTCGAGAACATGATCAAGCGGATCGTCATCCTGCAGGACGAGAACGCTGGTCGTCCGCGAGATGTCGCGCGCTGGCCGCGCCGCAGGCCGCGTACGCCGTCGGCCGGCGTCGGCCCCGGGCCCGTGCCCGCACGCGGGCCGCTCGTCAGCTCGCCCGAAGAGCCCGACGATCTCGGTCGACGTCGAGGACGAACCGGCGCTGCCAGAGGAACCGGCGCGCCGCTGCCGTCGGCTCGCGGCTCGCGGACGTGGCCAAGTCGGCGTCGCTCAAAGCCGAGCGGGCGCTGATCGAAGATACGCTGCACGCAGGTCCACTGGAACCGCCGCCGCGCTGCCGAGCAGCTGGGCGTCAGCTATAAGACGTTGCTCAACAAGATCAAGGAATGTGGCATCAGCAGGAAATAGTTAGGTAGTTTCCTTCCCTGCGTCTTCAGCATTTCCTAACGCTGAAGACGCTTTCCCTCCTTAAACCCCCGTTTTCCTCAATCGCGCCAGAACTTTTCCGCTCTGGCACCTGCATTGCTCAACAGCAAGGCGTGTCGAGCATCAATCTCAACGGCAAACCTCAGGTGATGGTCGTCGACGACGACCAGGCGATGTGCAACTTCCTGCGAGCGTTTCTCGCAGAGCGCGGCTACCAGGCGGTCACGCTCGAGCAGCGCGGAAGAGGCGGTCAAGCGCTACCACGAGCGATCGCCCCGCCGCCGTGATCCTCGACATGGTGATGCCCGGCGAGATGGACGGGCTCGCGGCGCTGGCCGCGTTCAAGAAAATCGATCGCGAAGTGCCGATCATCGTGCTCTCCGGTCAGGGCCGCACCACCACGGTCGTGCAGGCGATGAAGCTCGGCGCCTCCGACTTCGTCAGCAAGCCGTTCGAGGAAACCGACCTCGAAGTGCCGCTGACCAACGCGCTGCGGCAGCACCAGCTGAGCCGCGAGGTCGCGACGCTGCGCGACCAGCTGCAGTCGCAGTCGAAATACAAGATGCTGTTCGGCCACTCGCGAGCGGATGGCCGAAGTCCAGGATCTGATCGAGCGGGTCGCCGACACCGACGTCACGGTGCTGATCCGCGGCGAAAGCGGCACCGGGAAGGAGCTTGTCGCGCGGGCGCTGTGTGCCTCCTCGCTCCGGCGCGACAAGCCGTTCGTGAAGGTGAACTGCGCCGCGCTCCCGACCGAGCTGCTCGAGTCGGAGCTCTTCGGCTTCGAGCGCGGCGCGTTCACCGGCGCGATCCAGCACAAGCCCGGCAAGTTCGAGTTCGCCAACCACGGCACGATGTTCCTCGACGAGATCGGCGACATGAGCTTTCCGCTGCAGGCCAAGCTGCTCCAGGTGCTGCAGGACGGCGAGTTCTCGCGGCTCGGCGGCAAGCACGACGTCCACGTCGACGTCCGCGTCATCGCCGCGACCAACCAGGATCTCGAGCAGCGCGGTCGCCGACGGGCCAGTTCCGCGAGGATCTCTTCTTCCGCCTCAACGTCGTCTGCGATCAACCTGCCGCCGCTGCGCGAGCGGCGCGAGGAGATCCCGATCCTCTCCGACTACTTCCTGAAGAAATACTCCGTCCAGTACAACAAGCCGTACGCCGAGCTGTCGCAGGAAACGATGCAGCCTGCTGATGGACTACGACTGGCCGGGCAACATCCGCGAGCTCGAGAACCTGATCAAGCGCGCGGTCGTGCTCGGCGAGCGAGGCGCCGATCCGGAAAGAGATGACGCACGGCATCGCGATGGCGGCGCACCGCGACGGCAGTCGGCCGCCGCCGCGCATCAGCGCGCCGGTCGCGCCGGCGCGCGCGCTGGCGATCGGTCGGCCGCGGGCGCCGGCGCCGGCGCCCGCGCCGGCCGCCGCACTCCGGTCCGCTGACGCCGACCGAGATCGCCTGCGCCGCCGCCGAGGCGGGCAACTACTCGCTGAAGGACATCTCCCGCACCGCGGCTCGCGAGGCCGAGCGCGAGCTGATTCTCAAGATGCTTCAGCAGACGCGCTGGAACCGCAAGGAGACCGCCGAAATCCTCGGCATCAGCTACAAGGCCCTGCTCTACAAGATCAAGGAAAACGGTCTCGACAAGGCCTCCTAAATCATGACCAGCAGTGCGTTCTACGAAGAGGGGTCGAAGCTGCTGACGCCCGGCGCGTTCGAGTTCGTGCTCGACAGCGAGCTCAAGCGCGCCGTCCGATCCCAGAACTACCTGACGCTGGTCACCGTCGAGGCCAGCCGCGAATGGGAAGGCATGATGGTGACGGCCGACGACGGCACGCTGCACGAGGTGGCGCAGATCATCGGCCGCGAAGTGCGCGACACCGACCTGCTCGGGCACACCGACAAGGGCACGCTCGCGCTGGTCCTGCTCGATGCCGACTTCGAGCACTCCTCGCGCGTCATCGATCGCCTGGTCTCGCGGATCGAGAACTACGAGTTCCCGACCGCGCTGCGGATCGCGGTCGGCGCCGCCTGCTATCCGACCCACGCCGTCGACGCCGATTCGCTGAAGCGGCAGGCGCTGTCGCGGCCGATCGTGAACTGGCGCGGCGGCATCCGTTCGTCCGCCGATCAGAACTGAGGGAGCACGAACATGAAGCACGCATCAACCACCATGTACCTCGCCGCGTCGATCACGGCCGCGCTGTGCACGCTCGTCCCCTGGCTGCGGACGGTCCCACGCCCGACGACAAGAAGCAGGCCGCGACCGCGCCGGCCACAACAACCGACGAATATCGCCTCGGCCCGGGCGACAAGCTCCGGATCGAGGTCTACAAGGACACGCAGCTGTCGCAGTCGGTCCAGGTGCGGCCCGACGGCAAGATCACGCTGCCGCTCATCGGCGACCTCGAGGCGAGCAGCCGCACGCCGATCGAGCTGCGCGACACGATCACGGCGTCGCTGAAGGACTACATCACCAACCCGACGGTCACCGTCATCGTCGTCGAGGCGCTGGCGTCGCAGGTCTACGTGATGGGCGAGGTGACGCATCCCGGCACGATGCAGCTGCACGGGCCGACGACGATCCTGCAGGCGCTGGCGATGGCCGGCGGCTTCAAGGAATTCGCGAACACCAAGGACGTGAAGGTGCTGCGCCCGCGTGGCGGCAGCAACACGAGCATGGAGACGATCCGGTTCAACTACAAGGACGTTCTCAACGGCGACGCCAAGCCGTTTTACCTGCGTTCGGGCGACACGGTCATCGTCCCGTAGCCGAGAGCTGAGAGCTGAAAGCTGAGAGCTGAAAGCTGGAGCGGCATCATGACCAGAACCACACAGATCGCGCTCGTCCTGTTCGCGCTGCTGAGCACAGGGCTGACCGCGCAGGAGCAAGGCAGCTCCGGGGCGTCGAACGTGAGCTACGGCCCCGGCTGGACGTTCACGCCGGGGATGGGCTTTACCGAGACCTACGACGACAACATCTCGCAGTTCGGAATCGGCACCGCTGACGAACAGAACGACGACTATATCGCGTCGATCTCCCCGGCGGCCGAGCTCCACTACGGCGCCAAGCACACCGCTCTCGACCTGGGCTACCACGGGAGCTTCCTCGAACTACAACACCTTCTCGATCCTGAACCGGTGGGACCAGCGCGGCAAGTTCGAGTTGCAGCCGCCAGGAGACCGCACGGGTGAAATGGGGCGGGCGCGTCTCGATTGCGGCAGTGCCGACGACCGATCTCGTCGACCTGGGCGGCATCCCCTACCGCCATACCGGCGCCAAGACCGCCGAGGCGCGCGGCGGCGGCGACTACGCGCTGAACGCGAAGAACTCGGTGTCGCAGTTCCTGAACTATCAGGTGGTGTCGTTCGATCGCCCGGAGGAAGTCAGCGCGTTCCTGCGCGGCGGCCGCGTGTTCGAATCGATGACGACCTGGCGCCGCAAGATGAGCGGCCGCATGGCACTCGGCGCCGACTACTCCTTCCGCCGCGCCCTGGTCGTCGACGATCCGGAGCCGTTCAACATCCAGACGGCGGAGGCGGCGCTCGACTACGACCTGTCGCCCATCCTGGTCGTTCAACGGCGGCCGCGGGCGTTGTCTACCTGCAGGCGACCGAGCTGACGTCGTCGGAGACCGGCCCGGCATATCGGCTGCGGGTCGAGCGGCACCGCGCCCGGCGGACGTTCCACGCCGGCTACATTCGTTCCTACATCCCGGCGTTCGGGTTTGGCGGCACGGTGTCAGAACGAGGAGTTCAGCCTCGGCTATCAAACGCCGCTGTTCGGCCGCCGCGACTTCTACCTCGATGCCGGCGTGGTCTACCGCGACAACGAACCGCTGACCCAGACGCCCGAGCAACTGCCGCTGCGCTCGCTGCGCACGAATACGACGATTCGGGTGGGCAGCCGCAGCCCTGGGTGCGGCTCGAGGCCTTCTATTCGCTGGTGCAGCAGAGCACCCTGCGCGCCGGAGGGCGGCTGTCGCGCAACCGCATCGGATTCCAGATCGTGACTTCCAAGCCTATGAGGATGCAGTAATGGACGAACCCCGTTTCGACCCGCTCGATTATGTGTCGGTGTTCAACCGCCGTAAGTGGTGGTTCATCGTGCCGGTGACGCTCGCGCTCCTCATCGGCGGGCTGCTGGTCTGGAAGCTGCCCCGCACCTATCAGGCGTCGACGACAATCGCGGTCAGCGCAGCGCGCGTCTCGAATAACGTGATCGGCGCAGTCGACATCGACCGGCAGGAGCGCATGCGCGCCGTCGTCGCAGCAGCTGCTCAGCCGCACGGTCCTCGAGCGCACCGCGCGCCTCGAGCACCTCGATCAGGACGCGTCGATCGACGCGGCGGTCAACCGGCTGCGCGGCGGCATCTCGGTCTCGCTCCCCGACTCGATCACGCCCGGGGGCGGCGGCGGCTCGCCGAGCACGCAGCTCTCCCCGGAGCAGAAGGCGCAGCTCGACAGCTACCAGGTGCGCTTCGTCGACTCCTCGCCGGAGGACGCGCAGCGAATCGTCAACCGCCTCGTCGCAGGTGTTCGTCGAGGAGAACAGCCGGTCGCGGGAAATCCGCGCGACTGACACGTCGCAGTTCATCGAGGCGCAGCTGCGCGCCAGCGAGACTCGCCTGAACGGCCTCGAAGAGCGGCTGCGCAACATGAAGGAAGCGTTCATGGGCCGGCTGCCGGAACAGACCAGCTCGAATCTGGCGATGGTCTCCACCGCGCAGCGTCAACTCGAATCGGCGACGACGGCGACCCGCGGCGAGCAGGATCGGCTGTCGATGATCGAGCGTCAGATCGAGAGCATGCAGCAGGGCGCCGACGAGGCGGTCGCCGCGACGCGCGGCACGCCGGCGGAAACGTCGCAGTCGCGCGTGCTGACGCTGCGCCGCGAGCTCGCCGACGCCCAGCTCTCCTTCACCGACAAGCATCCGGAGATCGTGCGGCTGAAGGAAGAAATCGCGACCGCCGAAAAGGCCGCCGCCGCCGAGCGGGCGCGGCCGGCCTCCGACCGGATGGCGATCCTCAACGCCAACCCGGAATACCGGCAGCTGCTCAAGGACCGCGAGACGACGACGATGCGGATCGCCGAGTCGCAGCGCCAGCAGGCGGCCATCACCGCGCAGATCGGGCACTACCAGGGCCGCGTCGAAGCGGCGCCCCGGGTCGAGCAGCAACTGCGTCTCGCTGCAACGCGAGTACGACCTCGAGCGCGCGTCCTATGGCGACCTGACGGAGAAGCGCCAGACCGCGCTCTTGAACGAGGAGCTGCAGCGCAAGCAGGGCGGCGAGCAGTTCGCCGTGCTCGTGCCGGCAGGCCTGCCGTCCGACCCGTTCAAGCCCAAGCCGATGCGCGTGATGCTGATGGCGATTGCCGCGGGCCTGGTCATCGGCGGCGCGTTGCGCGTTCGGCCGCGAGTACCTCGATCGCTCGGTCCACGACGCCCGTGGCCTGCGCGACGAATTCGAGCTGCCGGTGCTGGCGGAGATCCCGCGCATCGAACCGGTGATGGGCTAGGACGTAGCTGAAGCTGAGCGCTACAAGAGGACATTGAGATGAGCCGCATTCAGAACATTCTCGAAAAGGCCGAGCGCGACGGCGCCAGCCTGCGAACGACCCGCGTCGGCGTGCCCGCCGCCGTGCCGCCGATACCCGTCACGAGCAATCACGCCGGCGCGACGGTGCCGATCACGATCGACATCCCGACGCCGCCCGCGCCGGTGCCCGTGCCCGAGCCGGTTCTCGTCCGCGACATCGTCCCCGGCGCGCCATCGGCCCAGACGACGACCCCGGCCACGTCTGTCCCGGCCAGCGATGCGATCCAGAGCTACACCGTCCGCCTGAACCCGGTGCTCGTCGCCGGCCTGGCGCCGAAGTCGCTCGCCGCGGAGCAGTATCGCCAGCTGCGCACGCGCCTGTCGCACGCCGAAGGCGCGAGCGACGCTGCGCACGGTGCTCATCACCAGCCCGCAAAAGGGCGAGGGCAAATCGGTCACCGCCGCCAACCTCGCGTTGACGATGGCGCAGGAGCTCCAGCGGCGGGTGATTCTCGTCGAGGCCGATCTGCGGAAGCCGTCGCTGCAGCATCTCTTCGGGCTGCCGCCGGGGCCGGGCCTGGCCGAATACCTCTCGGGTGCGGTGGAGCTGAAGGACGTGATGCGCTTCCTGCCGGATCACAACCTGACGGTGATTCACGCAGGCAGCGCACCGACCAATCCGGCGGAGCTGCTCGGATCGACCGCGATGCGGCGGCTGCTCGATCAGCTGCGCACCCGGTTCGACCGCGTGCTGCTCGACACGCCGCCGGTGCTGCCGCTTGCCGATGTGGCGGTGCTCGCGCCGCTCGTCGACGGCACGCTGATGGTCGTCCGCGCCGGCGTCACCCCGAAGCCCGCCATCGAGAACGCGCTGCGCGCGTTCGATTCCTCACGCCTGCTCGGTGTCGTGCTGAACGAATCGGGCATGGAGCAGGACTACCGCTACGAGGCGCCGAAGCACTGAGCGCCATTGCGGATGGCGGATTGCGGGTTGCATGGTCGATTGAATCCGCAATCAATCCGCAATCCGCCATCCGCAGTCCGCGATTCCAGGGAACCCGACGAGATGCAGGTTTTCAACAGGAACGTATCGGTGAGGGGCCTCACCGTTTTCGGCTTCGAGATCGTGCTGATCTCGGGGTCGATGGCGCTGGCCGCCAGCCTCCACGGCGGCTTCAGCGGCGCGAGCGCCACCGGCTCCATGCTCTCGAAGATTGCCATCGTCACGGCGCTGTGCCAGCTGTGCTTCTACTACAACGATCTCTACGACCTGACGGTCGTCCACTCCAACCGTGAGCTGGTCGTCCGGCTGCTCCAGGCGGCCGGCGCCGCGGCGATCGTCCTCGCGTTCACCTGCATCGCGTTTCCGACCCTGATGCTCGACCCGGGCACGTTCGTGACCGCGCTCGGCGTGTTCGTGGTCGCGGTGCTGACGTGGCGGCTGGCCTTCAACCACTTCGCGCACGACCCGCACCTCGAGGAGCGGGTGCTGATCGTCGGCACCGGCCACACCGCGCGCACGCTGGCGCAGCAGATCGGCCGGCAGCAGGACTTCGCCTACCGCCTGGTCGGCTTCGTCGACGAGGCCGAGGACGGCGCCTGCGTCCGCCAGCACGACATCCTCGGGACCGCGCTCGACATCGATCGGATCGTCGCCTCACGCAACGTCGACCGGATCATCGTCGGACTCTCGGACCGCCGCGGGCGGCTGCCGATCGAGCAACTGCTGCGGGCGAAGATGTCCGGCGTTCGCGTCGAAGACGCGACCACCACCTACGAGCGGCTGACCGGCAAGATCCTGATCGACGACCTGAAACCGAGCTGGCTGATCTTCTCCGACGGGTTCCGCGCCTCGCGCGTCACGCGGTTCGTCAAGCGGATGCTCGACCTGTCGCTGGCGATGATCCTGGCGATCATCTCCGCGCCGATCGATGGCGCTGACCGCGATCGCGATCAAGCTCGATTCGGCCGGTCCGACGCTCTACAGCCAGGAGCGCGTCGGCGAGAACGGCCGCGTCTTCAAGATCTACAAGTTCCGCTCGATGCGCACCGACGCCGAATCGGCCGGCAAGCCGGTCTGGGCCCGCGACCGCGACCACCGCATCACGCGCATCGGCCGCTTCATCCGCAAGACCCGACTCGACGAACTGCCGCAGCTCTGGAACGTGATGCGCGGCGACATGAGCTTCGTCGGGCCGCGCCCCGAGCGTCCGTTCTTCGTCGACCAGCTGGCGAGGCAGATCCCGTTCTATCTGCAGCGGCACGCGGTGAAGCCCGGAATCACCGGCTGGGCGCAGGTGAAATACCGGTACGGGTCGACGGTCGAAGACGCGATGGAGAAGCTGCGCTACGACCTCTACTACATCAAGCACCTGTCGATCGTCTTCGACCTCACGATCGTGCTCGACACCGTCAAGGTGATTCTGTTCGGAAAGGGCGCCAAGTGACGCGGTCGGTGGACCAGAACGACGCGATCTGGAGCGACGATCGCCAGCTCATCACCGTGGCGCGCAACGTCACGACCCGCTATCTCGCCATCGCGACCGATGCCCTCATCGGCCTGGTGCTGCTCCCCTTCAACGTCCACCACCTCGGACCGGCGGCCTACGGCCTCTGGATGCTGACGGCGTCGATGACCACCTACTTCTCGGTCCTCGACCTGGGATTCGGCGGCTCGGTCGTCAGGTTCGTCGCCCATTACCGCGCCAAGCGCGATGCCCGCAGCCTGAACGAGATTGCCAGCACGCTGTTCGTCATCTTCAGCGTCCTCGGCCTGGTCGCGTACGCGATGTTCGTGCTCGTCGCGCTCAACATCGGCCGCTTCTTCGCGCTGACACCGGACCAGGTGTCGACCGGCCGCTCGCTGATGTTGATCATCGGCGTCTACGTGTCGCTGGGCTTTCCGTTCAGCATCTTCGGCGGCGTCATCAACGGCTTCCAGCGCTACGACCTGAACAACATCGTCGGCGTCGGCAGCAGCGTGATCATCGCGCCTGATCAACGTCGGCATGCTCCTCGCCGGCTGCACGCTGGTGCAACTCGTGGCGGTCACGACGCTGGCGAGAATCGCCGCCTTACCTCGTCTACCGCCTCAATGCGTACAAGGTGTTCCCGGCGCTGTCGCTCAACCCGAAGTGGTTCCTCTGGTCGCGGGTGCGCGAGCTCACCGGCTTCAGCGTCTACGTCTCGATCATCGACTGGGCCAACCGGCTGAATTATTCGATCGACGCGATCATCATCGGCGCCTACATGGGCGCTGCCGCCGTGGCGCTCTGGACGGTCCCACAGCGGCTGGCGGAGCTGATTCAGCGGCTGACGAACCAGTTCAACGGCGTCATCTTTCCGGTGATCGTCGACAGCGACGCGGGAAAGCGGCCGGACCGCCTGCGGATCATCTTCATCCAGGGCACGCGGTTTTCGCTGGTGGCGGTCATCCCACTCGCTGCGGCGATGTTTCTGCTCGCCCGGCCGCTCATCCTCGCCTGGGTCGGTCCCAAGTTCGCCGACAGCATCGTCGTCACGCAGGTGCTGATTTGCGTTGTCGCGATCCGCGTCGGCAACGCGACGGCGACCAGCGTGCTCAAGGGCGCCGGCCAACATCGGCTCCTCGCCTTCTCGAACGCCAGCGCGGCGCTGGCGAACGTCGCCCTCAGCCTGCTGATGATCCGGCGCTTCGGCCTCATCGGCCAGGCCTTCGGCACGTTGATCCCCGTGGCCTTCTTCTCGATCGTCGTCCTCTGGCCCGCGGCCTGCCGGCGGGTCGGCATCGACTCACTCGAAGCGTTTCGCGTCGCCGTGTGGCCCACCGTATGGCCCGTGGCAGTGATGGCGCTGGTCGTGATCCCGCTGCGCGATGCCCTGCCGGTGAGCTTGTTCAGCGTGGCAGCGACAGGTGCGGTGGGCACCGCCGCCTACGCCATCACCTTTCTGGCATTCGCCGTGAACAGGGATGAGCGGCAGGTCTACGTCGCCAAGGCGACCGAGCTCCTGCGGTCGCGGTGGCGGGAGCCGGCCGCAGCGTGATGGAACTGGAGCGTCCGGATTCAGCCCGGATCAGGGAGACGAGACCTCAATGAAGGGAATCATTCTCGCGGCAGGCAAGGGATCGCGCCTGAACGGCACGATCGGCGACAAGCCCAAATGCCTGCTGCGCGTCGGCGGCAAGACGCTGGTCGAACGCCAGATCGACGCGTTCCGCCGAATCGGCATCGAGGACATCGTGATGGTCGTCGGTTGCCAAGCTGAGGCAGTCCGGCGGACCTGTGGGCAACGGATCACCTACATCGAGAACACCCGTTTCGCCCAGACCAACAGCCTGTATTCGCTGTGGCTGGCACGACCTCTGCTATATGACGGCTTCATCGTCATGAATTGCGATGTCCTCTTCCACCCGCAGCTTCTCGCCGATCTCGTGAGCTCACGCCACGAGGACGCGCTCCTCATCGCCTACCAGGACGATGACGGCGCGCCGATGGGCGACGAGGAGATGAAGGTCAAGGTCCGCCGCGGACGGGTGGTCGACATCGCGAAAACGCTCCCGGCCGATGAGGCCGACGGCGAAAACGTCGGCATCGTGAAGTTCGGCGCCGGCGGCGCGCGTCTGCTGATCGACCTGATGGAGCAGCGCGTCGCGGCGGGCGGCCTTCGCGACTGGGCCCCGCGCGCGTTCGCGGACTTCGCGCGCCAGCGGCCGCTGTTCACGGTCGGCACGCGCGCCTTCCCGTGGACCGAAATCGACTTCCCGGAAGATTACGAGCGCGCCGTGCGCGACGTCCTGCCAGCGATCGAGCGCGACGACGTGGCGGTTACCGGCGATCGTCGCCGGGCACCGGCAACCACGGTCATCGAACAGCGCGACGCCACAATTGTCGTGCGCGGCGTCCGGGTGCAAGGCGGGCCGGACGCGATGCGGCTGGCATCCGGGGAGTAAACGGAGAGAGAACATGTACGAGCGCTTTTATCGCCTTCGCGAGCGTCCCTTCGCGCTGACGCCCGATCCCGACTACCTGTACCCGAGCCGCGTGCACAAGGAGGCGCTGAGCTACCTCCGCTACGGCATCGAGAGCCACGCCGGCTTCGTCGTCATCACCGGCGCCATCGGCTCCGGCAAGACGACGCTGCTGCAGACGATGCTGCGCGGGCTCGACGGGCAGACGACGGTCGCGCGCGTGATGAACACGCTGCTGGACCCGCGCGAGCTGCTCGAGTCGGCGATGATCGACCTCGGGCTGGATCCGGCCGGCCAGTCGAAGCCGGCGATGCTGAAGGCGTTCGGCGAGTTCCTGGTCAACGAGCGCGCCGCCGGCCGGCTGGTGCTGCTGGTGATCGACGAGGCGCAGAACCTGACGCTGCCGGCGCTCGAGGAAATCCGGATGCTCTCCAACCTCGAGACCGAGAAGTCGAAGCTGCTGCAGATCATCCTGATCGGTCAGCCGGACCTGCGCGACAAGCTCGATCGACCGGAGCTCGAGCAGCTGCGCCAGCGGATCACCGTCAGTTATCACCTCGAGCCGATCGACGCCGAGGAGACCAGCCACTACATCAACCACCGGCTGGCGCTGGCCTCGATCGCGGCGCCGCTCACGTTCCCGCGCGACGTCACCGACCGCGTGTTCGATCGCAGCGGCGGCGTGCCGCGCCTGATCAACGTCATCTCCGACGCGGCGCTGGTCTACGGCTACGGCGAAGAGCGCAGCGAGATCGATGTCTCGCTCATCGACGAGGTGATCGTCGACCTCGACGCGACCGGCGTGCTCGGGCCGCGCTCCAACCCGAATCGCCACGAGTCGGTGGTCCCGGCGGACCCGGCGGCGGCCGCGGCACTGGCCCGTCACAACGCGATGCCAGCGGCGATGGCCGGCGGGGCGCCGGTCGCCAGCCGTCCAGCCGCCGAGGATCAGAAGCTGGCGCGCGAACTGGCCGAGCGCGAAAGGAATCTCCGGCAGCGCGAAGCCGACATGGAGAGCCGCGAGCGCGAGCTCGCCGAGCAGCGCCGCGTGCTCGCGGATCAGTACCGCCTGTTGAACGCGCGGCAGCAGCAGGCGCCGGCTGCGCCGCAGGGCCAGGTAAGCGCGCAGGCGCAGCCCGTTGCCGCCGCCGGCGCCGCTCAGGCTCCGGCCTGGCCGCCGGCGTCGGTCTCCGCCTCGGCGGCGCGCCCGCGCGTCTACGCGGCCGCGCCGGCTTTCGACATGTATCAAACCAAGCGCCGCTCGGGCTTCTGGCGCCGGTTCAAGAACACGCTGCTCGGGACGCCCGAAACGGTATTGGAGGATTCGCTGTGAGCCAATCGGAGGGATCGAGCCGGCCGGACGCGCGGCAGTACGGCTCGCTCCGCGGGAAGCTGTCGGCGCGCACCGCGCGCGTCGGCGTCGTCGGGCTCGGCTACGTCGGCCTGCCGCTCGCGGTGGAGTTTGCCCGCGCCGGCTTCGACACGACCGGCATCGACCTCGACCGGCGCAAGATCGAGGCGGTCAACCAGGGCACGTCTGTACATCCCCGATGTCGCGACCGAAGAGGTCGCACGGCTGGTCGCGGACGGCACGCTGCGCGCGACCACAGATTTCTCGTGCGTCGCCGAGCTCGACACGATCAACATCTGCGTGCCGACGCCGCTGCGCAAGACGAAGGACCCCGACATGTCGTACATCGTGTCGGCGGTCGAGCAGATCGCGACCCACCTGCATCCAGGGATGCTGGTGATCCTCGAGTCGACCACCTATCCGGGGACGACCGAGGAACTGGTGCAGCCGATGCTCGAGGCGAGCGGCCTGAAGGCAGGCGTCGACTTCTTTCTCGCCTTCTCGCCGGAGCGCGTCGATCCGGGTAATCCGACATTCAACACGCGCAACGTACCGAAAGTGGTCGGCGGAGTCGGCGCGGCCTCGACCGAACTGGCCTCGATGCTCTACGGCGCGGCGATCGAGACGATCGTGCCGGTCAGTTCACCGCAGACCGCCGAGATGGTGAAGCTGCTCGAGAACACGTTCCGGATGGTGAACATCGGCCTGGTGAACGAGATCGCGCTGATGTGCGACCGGCTCGGCCTCGACGTCTGGGAAGTGGTCCAGGCTGCGGCGACCAAGCCGTTCGGCTTCATGCCCTTCTACCCCGGCCCCGGCCTCGGCGGCCACTGCATTCCGATCGATCCGTTCTACCTCTCGTGGAAAGCGAAGCAGACCGGTTTCGACCCGCGCTTCATCGAGCTCGCCGGCCAGGTCAATGGCGGCATGCCGCATTTCGTCGTCGACAAGATCACCGACGCCCTGAACCGCCATCAGAAGTCGGTCAACGGCTCGACCGTGCTCGTCCTCGGCATCGCCTACAAGCGCGACATCGACGACATGCGCGAGTCGCCATCGCTCGACGTGATGGCGCTCCTGCACCAGAAGGGCGCCAGGGTCCGCTACGCCGATCCGTACGTGCCGACGCTGGCGGCGCGCGCGTGGCACGGCGGCTTCGACATGCAGACCGAGCCGCTGACGGCGGCGGCGATTGCCGATGCCGACTGCGTCGCCATCCTCACCGAGCACCGCAGCGTGGACTACGACATGGTGCTCCACTCGGCCAAGCTCATTGTCGACACGCGAAACGCGATTGCCGGCAAGCACGCGCACGTGTTCAAGCTGGGCGCGCCGGCGCCGGTGATGATCCTCGAGGCGCCCGAGCCGCGCGAGAAGGCGCTGGCGTAACGACGCATGACTCTGCTCTTCTGGTTGTCGGTGGGCGCCGTGGCGTATGTTTACGCCGGCTATCCGCTGCTGCTCCGGGTGTGGGCGCGGGTGCGACCGAAGCCATTGCGGATTGCGGATTGCGGATTGCGGAATGATTGTGGATTGGTGGGTTCCGGAGGATCCGCAATCCGCAATCCGCAATCCGCATGACGCGTTGTCGATCGTGATCGCGGCGCGGAACGAAGCCGCGCGCCTTCCGGCACGACTCGACAACCTCCTGAGCCTCGACTACCCCGCCGACCGCCGGCAGATCATCGTCGTCTCGGACGGATCGACCGACGCGACGCTCGACGTCCTGGCGCGCTACCAGCCGCTCGTGGACGTCGTCGCACTGCCGCCCGGCGGCAAGGCGGTCGCGCTCAACGCCGGCGTCGCGCGGGCGACCGGCGACATCGTCGTCTTCGCGGACGCGCGCCAGCTCTTCGCCCCCGACGCCCTGCGCGAGCTCGCCGCCCCGTTCGGCGATCGCTCGGTCGGCGCGGTCACCGGCGAACTGCTGCTCGACGCCGAGTCGCCCTGCCGCCGCACCGGCTCCGACCGCCGCACCGTCGTGCGGCGCGCCGGTGTCCGCACCGACCGGTCCGATCGCCGCGCGGACGATCGCCGCCACACGCTGCGGTCGACGATTGCCGACGGCGTCGGCCTCTACTGGAAGTACGAGAAGCAGCTGCGCAAGCTCGAAAGCACCGTCGCCTCGACGCTCGGCGCCACCGGCGCGATCTATGCCGTCCGTCGATCGCTCTACGAGCCGCTCCCGGCCGACACGATCCTCGACGACGTGCTGACGCCGATGCGTGTCGTGCTCGGCGGCTCTCGCGTCGTCTTCAACGAGCGGGCGCGTGCCTACGATCGTGCCGCGGCCGACGCCGACACCGAGGCGCGCCGCAAGATCCGCACGCTCGCCGGCAACTACCAGATTCTCTCGCTCGAGCCGCGCCTGCTGCTGCCGTGGAAGAACCCGGTGTGGTTCCAGTACCTGTCGCACAAGCTCGGGCGCCTGGCGGTGCCGTACGCGATGATGGCGATCTTCTTCTCGAGCATCGTGCTCGCGGCGGTCGCCGGCCCGATCAGCTTCTACGGCGCGGCTCTCACGGGCCAGGTGATGTTCTATCTGCTCGCCGGCGTCGGCGCCGTGCTCGAGCTCGTCGCCCGCCGCCGCGACGATCGGGTGAGCGAGTCGACCGCGGTGGCGGTTCGCGCGCCGCATGCGGCACGGGAGAGCGCGTGAGCGCCCTGGTGTCGAAGGCCGCGCGCGTCGCCTTCACCTTCGTGATGATGAACTACGCCGCCGTCGCGGGGTTGTTCGCCGCCGCGCGCGGGCGCCGGGTGTGGAAGTGATAAAGGGGTTTCGATGGAGCGCCTGACCTTCAACATCGGAGCGTCGCGCGGCGGCCGGCTCGTGGTCGCAGGCCGGGACGACGGTCCGACGGCGCCGGCGCAGACGACGACGCAAAGCTCGTCGACGTTGTCGCGGGCGAAGCGCCAGATTCGCGCGGTGCGGGAGCGCTACGACACCGACTACCTGTTCATGCTGGCGTTCACGGCGCTGCTCTTCTTCCGCCCGCAGGATCACATCCCCGGCGTCGGCGCGCTGCATCTGGCCGAACTGACGGCAATCGGCGGGCTCGCGGCGATGGCCGTGCGCCGCCTCTCGGCGGGTCAGACGATCGCCCACGTCAACGGCGAGGTCGTCGCCGTGATCGCGCTTGGCGCGGTGATCGTGTTGACGTTGCCGTTCTCCTTCTGGCCGGGCGGCTCGCTGACCGTGTTCAGCGACATCTACGTCAAGGTCATCCTCATCTTCGCGCTGATGATGAGCACCATTACCTCGCCGCGCCGGGTGCAGCAGATGACGTGGATCATGATCATCGCGTCTGGCTACATCGCCTCGCGCGCGGTCTTCGACTACGTCCGCGGCGTCAACCTCGTCGAAGGCAACCGGGTGCGCGGGGCGGTCGGCGGAATGTTCGAGAACCCCAACGATCTCGCGCTCAACCTGGTGACCTTCCTCGCCCCGACGCTGTTCATCATCTTCCAGGAGAAGAGAGCGTCGCGCCGGCTGTTTGCGTCCGCGATCGCCGCGGCGATGCTGGCGGCGATTGTCTGCACCAAATCGCGGAGCGGTTTCCTCGGCCTGGTCGCGATGGCGGCCATCGTCCTCTATTACATGGCGCAGAAGAAGCCGGCGATCGTGGCCGGCGTGATCCTCGCGGCTTTCATGGCGCTCCCGGTGATGCCGTCGTCGTTCTGGGACCGCATGGACAGCATCGTCAACGCCGACGAAGACACGAGCGGATCGCGTGCGGCGCGCCTGCGCCTGTTCGACCAGGGGATCGAAGTCTTTCTCGAGAACCCGGTCACCGGGATCGGTGCCGGGCAGTTTCAGAACTATAACGGCCCTGGCATGGTGGAGAAGTGGCGGGTCACGCACAACGTCTGGCTCCAGGTGGCCGCCGAGCTGGGGATATTCGGGCTGATGATCTTCGCCTTCATGGTGCTGCGAGCCTACACCTCGAGCGTTGCCGCGCTCCGCATGCTTCGCGCGTCGGCGCCAAAGCGCGGGGCAGGCACTTCGGAGGGCAGGTGGGGGAATTCGCAGCGACCGTCGCATCCCCAATCCCGTCCGCCATCCGCCATCCGACACGTGCAGTACGAGCTGTCCGCCGAAGACCGCCGCCTGCTCGAGATCAACGCCAAGGGGATGATCGCCGCGATGGTTGGCTGGACCATCTGCTCGATGTTCGCCTCGGTCGCTTTCAACTGGACGTTTTACTACGTGTTCGCGCTGGCGGTGGCGGGCCGCGACATCCTCTACGCCCGGCGTGTCGCCAGCGTTGCACCAGCGGTGAACAAGTCACGCATCGCGAACCTCGTCCGGGTCACCGCATGACGATGTCGGCGTTCAGCGGCGTCCGCCACATCCTGGTCGATGCCCGGACGGCGGTGAACTATTCCATGTTCGCGCCGGTGCACGCGGCGATGGCCGCCGACGAGCGGGTGTGCTTCTCCTTCTGCGCGAGCGAGGAGCCGTCGCGGGCCGCGTCGATCTTCCGCGAGGCCGGCAAGGATGCACGCGTCATCGGTCCGCACCGGGCGGCGCTGACGAAGTTTCATGCCTACGTGACCTCCGACTTCACCTGGATGCGTCTGCTCCACCCGGCCTGCCGGATCCAGATGTTTCACGGCGTCGGCGGCAAATACGGCTTCGATGCGCCAACCGAATCGCTCGCGCCCTGGCACCGCCTGTTCTTCGTCAACCGCCGGCGGCTGAACAACTGCATCGCGGCCGGCGCGCTCGACGCCGACAGCCCCGCCATCCGCCTGATCGGCATGCCCAAGGTGGACGCGCTGGTTGACGGCTCGCTGGACCGCGATCGGATCCTCGCCTCGCTCGGTCTGCCTGCCGATCGGCCGACCGTGCTCTACGCGCCGACCTGGTCGCCCGCCTCGTCGCTCAACAAGCTTGGCGTCGCGCTGCTCCACCGCTTGCGGATGATGCCGGTGAACGTGATCGTCAAGCTGCACGATCGGTCGTGCGACTTGCGGCCGCAGTATTCCGGCGGGGTCGATTGGCCGGCGGCGCTGCAGACGCACCTCGCCCCGGGACCGCGGTCCTCGCGTCGACCGCGGATATCTGTCCGTACCTGGTCGCTTCGGACGTGATGATCACGGACCACAGTTCAGCCGGCTTCGAATACCTGCTCCGCGATCGCCCGCTGGTGCGCATTCACGTGCCCGAGCTGATTGCGCTCGCCAACATCCATCAGGATTACGTGCGGTTGCTCGCGGACGTATCCGAGTCGACCACGCAGGTCGACGACACGGTGGGCGCGGTCGAGCGCGCGCTGGCGGAGCCGGCGGCAAAGTCGGCGATGCGCCAGGCGGTCGCCGCGGATCTCTTCCACCAACCAGGAACGGCAACGGCGCGATGCGCAGACGCCCTCTACGAAGCGATCGCGCTCGAGCCGATTTCGCAGCGTGGCGGCTGGGACGCGGTCCGGCGAGGGGGCCTGGTCTCCAGCCCTTCGGCCCTCCAGCCTTCCTGCCTGAGAGGTGACCGGTAGTGCCCTCCGTCAGCGTGATCATGCCGGCGTACAACGCCGAAACCTATCTGCCGACCGCGGTCGAGTCGGTGCTTCGCCAGTCGTTCAGCGACCTGGAGCTGCTGATTATCGATGATGGGTCGTCGGACGGTACGCTGGCGATGGCCCAGGGCTACGCCGCGCGCGACGCGCGCGTGCGGGTCCTCGAACAGGCCAACGCCGGCCCCGGCCCGGCGCGCAACGCCGCATTCCGCTGCGCGAACGGCCGCTTTTTCGCCTTCCTCGACAGCGACGACGAGTGGGACGAGTCGTTCCTCCACGAGAACGTCGGCGTCCTCAACGCGCGTCCCGACGTCGACGTCGTCGTCGGCAACGCCCGCAACCGCGGCGGTCCACGCGATGGGCAGCCGGCGCGTCCGGTGTGCGGCGACGGCCACCTGATCACGCTCGCCGAGATCCTGGCTGACGAGACCTGCCTGTTCATCATGGCGGTCTTCCGGCGCGAGGCGGTTGAAGCGGTGAACGGCTTCGACCCGGCGTTGCTGACCAACGAGGAGTACGAGATGTGGATCCGCGCGGCGCTCGCCGGGTTCACCTTCACGCGTCACCCCAAGCCGCTCGGCTGGTATGCGTGCCGCCCCGGCAGCCTGTCATCGAGCGACACGCGGATGCTCAGCGGTATCCTGCGCGTTTTCGCGAAGACGCGGCCGTTCCTGGCGGAAGATTCGCCGGAGCGGGCGATTCTCGAACAACAGGTCGCGCGCTTCGAGGTGGAATTGTCGGCGGCGGAGGCGCGCGCCAGCCTCGCGAAGGGTGATTACCGCGAGGCGGCACGCCACGTGGCCGCGCTGCACGCGCGGCGCGGCGGCTGGACCCTGGCCGCGGCCAGGGCGGCGCTCACCTTCGCCCCTTCGGTCGCCATGGCGGCATTTCGGATGCGCCAACGTATTCGAGGCGCCGCCTGAGCTGGGGAGCCGCGGGCCGGCGCGCAGTCCGTCCTGTCAGCTAGTCGGGCGAGGTGCTGCGGTCAGCTGACCGAGCACCACGCCATACCTCACGGTCCTCCGGAGACGCGCAGTTTTTTGCCACCGATTGAAGATACGATATCGGGCGGACATGCCCATGCCCATGATGCTGTGGATTGGTGGGGCGATCGTGTCGGTCGTCCTCGTCGCGCTGGCGCTGTTGCTCCGGCGAACCTCCGACTCCGAACCCGATCTCGGCTCGGTCAGCCGCAGCTGGACGATCGAATACAACGCCAGCCACGGCAAGGATTCGTCGAGCTGAAAGGCGGCGCGATCGGCCACCTCTCAGGCTCGACATCGAACCGCTGCTACGGCGTCCGCGGCAGAATCTTGGCGTCGTTGCGGACCGCCCCGGGCGACGCCGACAGATAAAGGTCCGGCGACAACACGATCTGATCGATCGAAATCCCGTCTTCGCGCCCCTGAATGCGCATCGTCTGCGAGTCCGGGGCACCAGCGGAGTGATCGGCTCAGCTGTCTGGAAATTTTCTTCCGAAGCTGGCTCGACGGCGGGCATTTAGACGGCTCGTGCCAAGTCGTCGGACACTCACGAGCGCATTGCGCGGTCATTTGCACCTGATCCATTCGGCAAAGCCTTTGCATCTCAACCGGCGTGCTCACGAGCCCGTCTGCCCGCGCGCCCTTCGCCTCAGTCATCATTCCGACGTTCAACCGTGCCGAGTTGCTCGGCGAGACGCTCGACCGGCTCGCAGCGGTCCGGCCCGCACTCTCTCGCTGGGAAGTCGTCGTCGCGGACAACAACTCAACCGACGCGACACGCGCCGTGGTCGAGCGCCGGCAGGCGCACTTTCCAGTCCCGCTGCGATATCTCTTCGAGCCGCGCCAGGGCCGTTCGTGGGCGCTGAATGCCGCCATCTGCGCCACCGACGCCCCCGCGCTGGTGTTCACCGACGATGACGTGCTGGTTGACGACGACTGGCTGGACGCGGCGGTCGAGCCGCTGCTCGACACGAGGGGCATCTCATACACGGGAGGTCCGGTGCGGCCGATCTGGGAAGCACCGCGGCCGGGATGGCTCGCGGCGGACCGCGCCGATCTGTGGGGCACGATCGCCATCCTCGACTACGGTCCTGATCCGTTCGTCTTCGAAGAACGTCAGCGCGTTCCGCTCGGCGCAAACATGGCGGTGCACCGCTCGCTCTTCGATCGGATCGGCCTGTTCAACCAGACCCTGGGACGAACCGGCGACGGCAAGCAGCTGCTCGGCCAGGAAGTGCCGGAATTCCTCGCGCGCTCGCGGCGGGCCGGCGCTCGTGGCCTCTATCAGCCGGCGATGACGGTTCAGCACCACGTGCCGGCCAAACGACTGACGAAGGAATATTTCCGACGCTGGTGGTACGGGAAGGGTCTCTCCCGTGCCGAGCTCGATCGGCTCCAGCCGGTGACCGAACTGGGCGTGGACCTCTCGGCGGCGCGGCATATCGCGGGGATACCGGCCTTCATGTTCCGGTCAGCGGGCGAGGACGCCGTGCGATGGGTGGCTGCGCTGGCGAGCGGCCGGCCGCAGGATCGGTTCAAGCACGAAATGATGCTGTGTTATTTCGCCGGCTACGTCGCGCGCCGGCGCAGGGCACATCGCCTCTCGGTGGCGGAAGTCCACTAGCGTGGCCCGCCCTCCCCGCCGCCTGCTGAACGCACTCGACCGATCCGTCGCCCGGCTCAGCGGCAGGCGGAAAATGCTCTTTCACGTCCGCACCGCCATGCACGCCGCCGTTCTCGATCCGATGGCGCGTGCGCTCGAGTGCGACAGCAGAATCGCTGTGCGCTACCTCGCTGAGTCGCCTCGCCAACAGGAGGAGATCTCGCGGCGATGCCCGCCGTCACGGCACTGGATCGCGCCGGAGGTGGCGCGCTGGACGCGCATCGATTTGCTCGTAACCGCCGATCCCTGGGATCCGCCGACATTGTTACGGTGTCAGCGCCGGATCAACTTCTTTCACGGCGTCGCCGGCAAATATAACCTCGACGACCCGTCGCACCTGCCAATCGGGCTCGCCGCCTACGACCGCGTCGCGTTCGTCAACGCCGATCGGATGCAACGATACCTCGCGAAACAGATCGTCACTGCCGGGCAGGCCGCGCTGATTGGCTTTCCTCGCATCGACGCGCTCGTCAACGGCGAGTACGACGGCGGCGCGATCCGCCGCGACCTCAGGCTCGAGCCGCAGCGGCCGACGGCGATCTACGCGCCGACCTGGTCGCCCGCGTCTTCCCTGCACCTCGCCGGCGAGGCGATTGTCGCCAGCCTGGTGGCCGCCGGGTGGAACGTGATCGTCAAGCCGCACGCGCGCTCGTTCGATCCCGAGCCGAGGTACAGCGGCGGCATCGACTGGCGCGCGCGCCTGCGCGCGATCGAGAGGCCCGGCCGGGTCGTGTTGTGCGAGGACGGCGACGCCTCGCCGCTGCTGGCGGCGAGCGATCTGATGGTGACCGACCACAGCTCGGTTGGCTTCGAGTTCTGCCTGCTGGATCGGCCGCTGATCGTCTTCGATGCGCCCGCCCTGGCGAGCGTCGCGCGAATCAACGAGGAACGGATCGCGACGCTACGCAGTGCGGCCCGGGTCGTGCGGGACGCGTCCGAGCTCGGCCGCGCGGCCAACCAGGAAGTGATCCAGCCGGACCGTCTCCGCCGCGAGCGCCGGGCGGCCGCCGAACCACTCTTTCACGGCCCCGGATCGGCGACCAACCGCGCACTTGAACTGATCTATTCGCTGGTTGGGCTCGCCCGTCCCGCCGCCGCCGGAAATTCCCAAAGTATGCCGTTGCCGCGGCCAGATCATCCTCTCGCTGCCAGATCGCGGTAAGCCCATTCGTCCTCCGCGCGGCGGGCGCCCTACGGAGCCGCTGGCATGTCTCTCGCAACCCTGCTCGACCATTCGTAACGGCCACTCTCTCGAGTGGCCTATGTGGCACCCGCGGAGAGTACATGCTCGTTAAGAATCGACTGGTTCGATGCGCCTTGGCCTGTCTCGCGACGACGTTCATGCTGGCTCATGCGTGGCCCGCCCAGGCGCTCGAGCGGCTTTGTGATTCCTCCTTCGAGAACTGTCGAAATGAGCTGATCGCCCGCATCCAGGCGGAACAGATCGGGATCGACGTCGGCGCGTGGTTCTTCGAGGATTCCCGCTTCTCCTCCGAGCTCATCAAGAGGAAACAGGCCGGTGTACCCGTCCGCCTCATTGCCGATCCCGATGCGGATAAACAGCACCCGCTCAACGGCCCGCTGCTCGACCAGATGGCCGCCGCCGGCATTCCGATTCGGGAGAAAACCAGCGGCGGCATCGAACACTGGAAGGCCATGATCTTCGCCGGCCAGAACGTCCTCTACTTCGGCTCCGCCAATTACAGTGTCAATGCGTTCGTCCCCAACGTTCCGTATCGCGACTACGTCGACGAGACGGTCTACCTCACCGACGATCCGGATGTCGTCAACAGCTTCAAGACCAAGTTCGAGAACGCGTGGCTCGACACCACCAACTACATCAGCTACGCCAACGCCCCGAACAGCTCGCTCGCGAGACGCTATCCGATCTATCCGATCGATCCCGAGTTGAACTGGGCGCCGGCCAGCGGCACGGCCAGCTACCGATCGCGGTCGGTCGCCGCCTACAACGCCGAGACGCAGCGTATCGACGTGATCATGTACCGCATCACCGATCAGGCGCACGTCGACGCGCTGATCAACCGGTTCCGCGCCGGCGTGCCGGTGCGGTTCTACACCGAACAGGCGATGTACCGGGACCTCACGCAGCCGTGGCACTCCTACAGCGTCGACCGCCTGTACGCGGCCGGCATCCCGATCAAGGATCGGGCGCACGCCGGCCAGAACCACGAAAAGCTCGTCCTCCTCTACGGGCAGCGCAAGACGATCTTTGGATCGTCGAACATGACCTCCAAGTCGTCCGATTCGCAGCACGAGCACAATTACTTCACGATCAAGCCGGAGATCTTCACCTTCTTCACCAGCCAGTTCGCGCGCAAGTGGAACAACACGAATCCGGTCGGCGCGCCCGAAACCAAGGCGTTCGTGCCGCTGGCGCCCGATGCGCCCGTCTCTAAATCGCCGGGCGACGGCGTCGGCGTCGGAACCACTGGCGTCAAGCTCACGTGGTACGGCGGCCCCTGGGCGCATGTCTACGACGTCTATTTCGGCACCTCGTCCAACCCGCCGCTGTACGCGGCGAACCTGGCACTCGGGCCGAGCCTGTCGACGAGCACGAAGCAGTCATTCACGCTGCCGACCCTGACGCCGGGCGTCACCTACTACTGGCGCATCGTGTCGAAGACGATGGCCAACAAGACCAAGACCGGGCCGATCCGCAGCTTCACCACGTCGGGCGCGGCCCCGCCGCCGCCGACGCCCTCCGCGAACACGATCGTCCTCTGGACGGCGAATACGCAGAGCGCGCGCATCCACGGCGACTGGGCGGTCGGGACGGACACGAGCGCTGGTGGCAAGTCGATCTGGAATCCCGATCGCGGCCGCACGAAGATCGCGCCGGCGCTGGCGAGTCCCGCCAACTACTTCGAGATGACGTTCAGCGCCACGGCTGGCAGGGCCTACCATCTCTGGCTGCGCATGCGCGCGCAGGGCAACTCACTGTCAAACGACTCGGTGCACGTGCAATTCGACAAATCGGTGAATTCGGGCGGAACCGCGATGATGCGAATCGGCACGACGTCGTCCGGCGAACCGGTGCTTCAGGCGGGACCCTCTGGAACAGCGCCGGCTGGCTGGGGCTGGACCGATAACGGGTGGGGCAGCCTCGGGGTGCCGATTTACTTCGCCACGTCCGGCACGCAGACGATTCGGGTGCAGCAGCGGGAGGACGGCACCATCATCGACCAGATCGTGCTGAGCCCCGATACCTTCTTCACGACTGCGCCTGGTGCCCGGAAAGGGGATACCACAATCCTGCCTCGCAACCCCTGAGCTTTTCCGTTTTACGGAAGTGATCCTCTCATCAGCCAGCTATTTCCCGGGAAATAGCTGGCACTCTCCTCGCAAACGGCTGGGCAGGGATATTGATGAGACAGACGACTTCCTTACGACACATCTGCCCGAAGGGCCCGGCGATGTTTCTTCTCGCCGGCCTGCTCCTCCTCGGCGCTCCGATCAAAGCGCAGGCGCTCGACCAGCTCTGCGACACCGCGTACGAGAACTGCCGCACGCCACTGCTGAATTTGATCAAGAACGAAACGGTCGCCATCGACGTCGGCATGTGGTTCATGGAGGACGGCCGCTTCTCCGCCGAGCTCGTGAAGCGCAAGCAGGCCGGGGTTCCGATTCGGATCCTGATGGACCCGCGATCCAACATTCAACATCCGGCGCAGCCGGCGATCCTCGATCAACTGGTGGGTGGGGGGATTCCGATGCGGAACCGGACCGCCAAGGGCATCGAGCACTGGAAGATCATGATCTTCGAAGGCCAGGGCGTCCTGTACTTCGGATCCGCGAACTTCAGCGCAGACGGCTTCGTCACCAGCACGCCGTACGTCAATTACGTGGACGAGCAGATTTACTTCACCGACAACGTCAGCCTGCTCCAGACGTTCCAGACCCGTTTCGACGACGCCTGGACCAACACCAAGGACTATGCGGACTACGCCAACGTCACGCTGCCGTTGACGCGGCGCTACCCGACCTACGCGATCGATCCCGAGGTGAACATTCCGCCCGGCGAGGACTTCATCAACCGCACCGTCGCGCGGATCAACGCCGAGCGCCAGCGGATCGACGTGATGATGTACCGCATCGACGACGAGCGTGCGACCTCGGCCTTGATCAACGCCCACAACCGAGGCATCCCGATCCGGCTCGTCGTCGCCAGCGACATGTATCACGACGTCACGAGGCCGACGATCTCGTTCCACTTCGATCGGTTGTTCGCCGCCGGCATCCCGATGAAGTTCACCGTCCATGAAGGCATCAACCACGGGAAGCTGTCGATGTACCAGGGTCAGGGGATGACCATCTTCGGATCGTCCAACTGGACGACGCCGTCGGCGAACTCGCAGCACGAGAACAACCTGTTCACGACGAAGGCCTTCATCTTCGATTACTTCCAGACCTACTTCAACCGCCGCTGGGACAACTCGAATCCGGTCGGCGCGATGGAGACCGGACCCTTCGTCGCGCTGCCGCCGGACCGGGCGGTCGTCAGCCAGCCGATGGACACGGCGACCGGCGTCAGCACGACCAGCGTCCGGCTGAAGTGGAACGGCGGGCTCTGGGGCCAGTACTACGACATCTACTTCGGCACGTCGCCCAATCCCCCGCTCTTCGCCGCCAACCGGTTCCTCGGTCCGACGAGCGACAGCACGCCGACGCAGTCGTTCCTGCTGCCGACACTGGCCCCAGGCGAAACCTACTTCTGGAAGATCGTCAGCCGGACCGCGGCGAACATGACCCGCACCAGCAACGTGTGGAGCTTCACCACCGCGTCGGCGCCGCCGCCACCGCCGCCCGGGGCATCGACGATCGTGATCCACACCGCCGCGGTACCGGCGGCCGACATCCACGGCGACTGGGCGCAGATGCCCGACGCCACGGCGGCGGATGGATTCGCGCTTCAGAACCCCGATCGCGCGCGCGCCAAGGTCGCCCCGGCGAAGGCGTCACCGGCGAACTACTTCGACGTGTCGTTCGAGGCCCCTGCCGGTGTGCCGTACCACCTCTGGATCCGCATGCGCGCGCAGGCGAACTCGGTGTCCAACGACTCGATTCACGTCCAGTTCAGCGACACGATCAACAGCGCCGGCGCCGCAGTCGCGCGCATCGGGACGACGAGCTCGTTCGAACCCGTGCTGGTGGACGGCCCTGACGGCGGCGCGCTCAGCGGCTGGGGCTGGACCGACAACGGCTGGGGCGGCCTGGGAGCGCACGTGGTCTTCGCCACGAGCGGGACGCACGTGCTGCGGATCCAGCAGCGCGAAGACGGCACGCTGATCGATCAGATCGTTCTCAGCCCCGATACCTACGTCATGGCGGCGCCAGGGCCTCACGATCACGACGACACCATCCTTCCGGGCACGACCGGCAGCGAACCGCCCCCGCCGCCCGCGGGCACGACCATCGTGCTGTGGACGGCGAATCTCGACGCCAGCGGCATGCACGGCGACTGGACGCGGATCGCCGACGCATCGGCGGCCGGCGGCTTCGCGCTGCAGAATCCCGATCGGGGAAGGGCCAAGATCGCACCCGCGCTCGCCGCGCCCGCGAACTACTTCGAGATCGCGTTCAACGCCCCGGCCGGGGTGCGGTATCACCTGTGGATGCGCATGCGCGCGCAGAACAATTCGCTGTCGAACGATTCGGTGCACGTGCAGTTCAGCGACAGCGTCGACTCAGTCGGCAATCCGAGCGCGCGCATCAGTGCCGCGCAGTCCTGGGAGCCGGTGCTGCAGGAGGGCCCGACCGGCGTGGCGCCGCACGGCTGGGGATGGACCGACAACGGGTGGGGCTCGCTCGGACAGCACGTCTACTTCGCCAACTCCGGCACCCACGTCGTCCGCGTACAGCAGCGCGAGGACGGCGCGATCATCGACCAGATCGTGCTCAGCCCCGACTCCTACGTGACGACGGCGCCGGGGCCGCACCTCGACGACGCCACGATTCTCCCGAGCACCGACGGCGCCGCGCCGCCTCCGCCGCCACCGCCACCGCCGCCGCCCACCGACCAGACCATCGTCCTGTGGACGGCCGATCTGCCGTCGTTCAGCGTGCACGGCCGATGGCAGCCGACGACCGATCCCGCCGCGGCGGGAGGCATCGGACTGCGCAATGCCGACCTCGGTGCAGCGAAGCTGGCGCCGGCGCAGACCTCGCCGCAGAACTACTTCGAGGCGAGCTTCACCGCCGACGCCGGGCGCGCGTACCACGTCTGGCTGCGCATGCACGCCGACGGCGACTCGCTCGCCAACGATTCGGTGCACGTGCAGTTCAACGATTCGGTTACCGCGACCGGGAACCCGTTCGTGCGCATCGGCACGTCGAGCTCCGCGGAGTTCGTGCTGCAGGCGGGCGCCAGCGGCGCGGCACCGCAGGGCTGGGGCTGGACGGACAACGGGTGGGGCACGCCAGGGCCGGACGTCTACTTTTCCGCCTCCGGGACACATACCGTCCGCATCCAGCAGCGCGAGGATGGCGTCACGATCGATCAGATCGTCATCAGCCCCGACGTGTATCTCTCGACTCCGCCCGGCGCCCGCGCCGGCGACGGAGTCGTGCTCGAGCGGCGAGGAAGCGCCCCGCCGCCGGAACCGCCGTCCGCCGCGCGCACAATCGTGCTCTGGCCGGCCGCGGCGGCGTCGCTCGTCGCGAGCGGCGCCTGGCAGCCGACAACCGACAGTACCGCCGCCGGGGGGACGGCGCTCTGGAATCCCAACGCGAACGCCGCCAAGATCGCGCCGGCGTTGACCGCGCCGGCGAGTTTCTTCGAGGTCTCCTTCAACGCCGACGCGGCGACGGCCTATCACGTGTGGGTACGGATGCGGGCGGAGAACAACGACAAGAACAACGACTCGGTGCACTTGCAGTTCACCGACTCGGTGGATGCGCTCGGCGCGCCATTCGCGCAGATCGGCACGCCGAGCTCGGCCGAAGTCGTGCTGCAGGCAGGGCCCAGCGGCGCCGTCCCGCGCGGCTGGGGATGGGGCGACAACAGCTGGGAAGCGGCCGGTGCGAACATCTTCTTCGCCTCGGCCGGCATCAAGACGCTGCGCGTGCAGCAGCGTGAGGATGGGCCTATCATCGACCAGATCGTGCTCAGCCCCGATGCCTACCTGAGCGACGCGCCGGGCGCCCGTCGCGACGACGCCGTGATCCTGCCGGCACAGCAGCCATGACAGCGGAGTTACCGATGCGTTTTTCAATCCTCATCGCGACCTACAACGGGGCGAACGAGCTCGTGGACACGCTGCGCGGTCTCGCCGGCCTGACCACGCGCTCGACGTGGGAAGTCATCGTCGTCGACAACAACTCTTCCGACAACACCCGCCAGGTCGTCGAGGATGCAGCCGCGGCGTTTCCGGCGCCGCTGCGCTATCTATTCGAGGGGACCCAAGGCAAGGCGGCGGCGTTGAACAGCGCCATCCGCGAGGCCCGCGGCGAGATCCTCATGTTCACCGACGACGACGCCCTGGTCGAGCCGGATTGGCTGGATCGGGCCGATGCAGCGCTCGAGGAGACCGGCGGCGCCTACGTCGGCGGGCGTGTGCTGCCGCGGTGGGAATCGGCGCGCCCGTCGTGGATCCCGAATCGGAACGGCCGGATGTGGGCGGTGATCGCGCTGGCCGACTTCGGCGACCGGCCGCGCGAATTCGGCCGCGGCATCGGCTGGCCGCTGGGCGTCAACATGGCGGTTCGCGCCAGCGTGTTCCACACCAACGGCATCTGGTGGGACAACCGCTACGACCGGGTCGGCAACTCGCTCCGAGGCCAGGGCCAGCGCGAGTGGTGCCTGCGCGTGCGCGCGGCCGGACTGCATGGCTACTACACCTCGGAGATGCTCGTGCACCACCTCGTGCCGGCCGATCGACTCCGCAAGTCGTATTTTCGACGCTGGTTCTACTGGTACGGCATCAGCCGCGCCGTGCTCTACGCCCAGCACGGGCTGGACATGGAATCGCCCGACGAGCGCACCTTCGACTTCTCGACCGTGCCGCACCTCGCGGGTGTGCCGCGGTTCATGTTCCGCAACGCGCTCACTCACCTCGTCCAGATGATCAAGGCCGGCGCCGCCGGGCGGTCCGCGGAATCGTTCGAGCACGAGCTGTGGCTCTGTTTTTTTGCGGGCGTCCTTCGACAGCGCTGGCAGGACCGGCTCACGCCGGTCGGGCCCAGTCAGGAATTGGCGGTGACGAAATGACCTACGTGGCGAGCAAGAGCCCCATTCGCCGAATCAGCCACAGCGAACCGGAGCTTCCCTTCGAACCGAGCGGCGTCCAAAACGCGGCGCTCACGGCAGCAGCGCGCTGGCTGCATCGCCGCGGGTGGCTCTGGCGCGCGAACTTCGGTGTCGCCGGAACCCTCGGCGGCCGTCCGCTGCGCGTCCCCTTCCGCTTCGGGTCGGGATGGGAGCACCTCCGGATGCGCGAGGTGTGGCTGTTTGATGCGCTTCAACGGGTGATGCTCGAACGGGCAGGCGCGGTGATCGACGTCGGCGTGAATGTCGGCCACACGCTGGTCAAGATCAAGACCGCCGACCCGCAACGCGACTACATCGGCTTCGAGCCGAACCCCCAGTGCATGCAGTACACCCAGCATCTCATCCGGGTCAACGGATATACACGGTGCACGCTCGTGCCGGTGGCGATCTCCAACCGGACCGGGCTGCTGAAACTGCTCCAGAACTTCGACGTCGATCCGTCGGCGACCATCGTCGAGGGCTTCCGCGAGCCGGACCGCTACGAGCAGGCGACGCATCGTGCCGGTGTTTGGCGGCGATGAGGCGCTCGAGGATTTAGGTGTCAGGGAGATTGCGGCGATCAAGATCGACGTCGAAGGCGGCGAGCTCGACGTGCTGCAGGGGCTGGAACGGACGATCCGGCGAACCTCGCCGTGCGTCTTCTGCGAAGTGCTGCCGGTGTTCGACGAGCACACCGACACCGGCCGGTTCCGCCTGCGTCGCCAGACCGCGCTCCGCGACTGGCTGGGCGACCACGGTTATACGATTTTCCGCTGCGATAGCGACGCGACGATGCAGGAACTGGACGATTTCGGTGTCCACGCGGACATGACGCTCGCCAATTACGTGTTCGTGCCCGGGGCCGAGTTGAACACGTTCAGGCGCCAGTTCGCCGCGTGACGTGAACCGCGCCGCGCCGTCATTGGGTGACGGCGTCGGCGCGTCCCTGCCTTACCCCCGACACCGCGCCGCGAGGACGCAGGTGGAGGGCGGCATCGATTACTTGACCAGGAACTCCGCGAGCACCGGGCGGTGGTCCGACGGCATGACGCCTTTGGCGTCGCGGGTGTCGACGACCTGCACCTTCCTCAGCGTCAAGTGCTTTTTGCTCTTGGAGTAGAAGATGTAGTCGATCCGGGAGTTCCGGGTATTGCCGACGGAGTTGTCCGGCGCCGCCGTCGCGATCCCCGCCTTTTTGCCTTCCGCCCACGCATCGTGGTACGACCCGGTCATGGTCGTGATCGGCGAGTCGGTGGACTGGTCGTTGAAATCGCCGGCGATGATCCGATCCTCGGCGAACCCCTTCGCGTATTTGACCAGATCCTTGGCCTGGGTGGCGCGGTACGAGGCGCTGTAGGGATCGAAGTGGGTGGTCATGAAATTGATGTTGCGCCCGTTGACGGACACCGTCGCCCCGCCGACTGTCTTGAGCTTGCCGGCGCTGAATGCCGTCCGGTAGGTCGAGCTGAAGGGAAACTTGGAGAAGACCACGCTGTGCAGACCCTTGCCGTCCCAGTCGCCATAGTCCTGCGCATCCCACACGTACCACTTGACGCCGGTCTTGCTCTCGATCAGCCCTTTGTACAACGCGACGCCGTCCGCGCCTTGGCTGTACTGGTTCCACTTTTCCATCTCGTTGAACGAGATGATGTCGGGGTTCAGCTTCGCGACCCAGTTGACGATGCGACTCGGGCTGTACTTGCCGTCGGTGCCCCAGCCGTTCTTGGCGATGTTCCAGTGCAGGACGCGAAGCACCTTGCCGCCGGTTGAAGCGGGCGGGGCAGGCGTCAGGGGGCGGCGCGCCTTTCGTGCTGCCGTAGGTCACCTTCAGGACCGGACGGTTGGTCGAATCGGAGTCGGAGGGCAGGTAGTACTCGCGGTAGGACTCAGAGGTGGAGTTTTCAAGGTCGACGAGCGCGATCCGGGTGTAGCGCGACGTGCCGAGGTGGCCGGCGACGGCTTCCTTCACCAGCGCGGTGACGTCGAAGGTCACCTTCGTGCCCTCCTTGTTGCTGACGGTGGCTTCGTCGATCTTCGAGCCAAGATCGCCTCCGCCGCTCCCCCACGCCATGCCTGTCCGACGGTTCTTCCAGGTGATTTGGGATTCGTCCCACGAGGTCGTCACCTGGTACGCGGCGACCAGGCGCTTCGCATCCTCGCTGCCCCTCTTGACGGTCACGGTCAGGAGGGCCGACTTGACGGTGCTGCCCGCAGGGATAAAGTTCTGCGTGTCGAACTTCAGGAACGCGCGGCGGTTATATTCCAGGTCGTTGGAGGCGCGCGTGGCGAGCACGGAACGTTCGTTTTTCTTCGCGTAGCTGCCGCCCCGAACCGTCGCCGCTAACACCTGGGTGGTCGGCTGGTCCAGTGTGACCGTGGTTTGCGCCGACGCAACGGTCGCGGCGCCCGAGAACACCACACCGACGAAAGCGCGCGAGAACAGACGGCTATTCCGGCTAGACACACGAAGCTGCATGAACCCTCCGCCGAAGTGACTTTTGGGATTTGAGATGGCGGCGGTGAGGCAGCCGAATCTCCGGCGCCACGATGGCAAGGAAGAGGCCAACCTTGGTAAGTCGTGAAAACCTAGGCAATTGTGCGTTCTGAGATCGCACACTTCGTCAGCGTCTTGTTTTACAACACAGCCGTATTGCACAAGTTACTCGATAAATTGTGCAAACGTCGATTTTGCTAGCAAACAAGCGGTTGAGCAGTGTTGCATAACAATACTGTTGAGTATTTATTTGGACGTCTCGCTTGTTGAGCGACCGCCCAGACTGCCATTCCAGCGGCATTCGTCGTGTGCTGAGACACACACGAGCTCGGCGTGTGGTTTGCACCTCGTCTGAACCGCACATGCCCACACGCATCAATGTGCGCGTTGACGCGCCCGCTCTCCGGATCCTTGCAGGCCAAGCTCTGCAGACAACTCCCTTCTTGGATGGCGGAGTCGAGAGCGTCAGGTGAGACAGCGGCTGGCGGCGCGCCTCGCGCGCATGGACGGCAACGAGATCGCGTGGCGCGCGAAGGCTGCGGCTCGCACGGCGCTGAATCGGGCGCGGGCGCGGTTTGTCCGTCCCAGCTGGAATCGCAAGCAGTTGCTCACCGCGTTCGCCGACCGCGAAGTCGACCCTGACCTGCGCGCGGCGCGGGCGGCGCTCGCCAGGGGCTCATGGGACAGCGCCCACGCCGCGCTCGCCCGCCATTTCGCGGCCGCCGCACAGCGATTTGTCATCAGTCCGAGGAGCAGGAACGGCATCGTCGCGCGGATCGACGCGGAGTATCCCGATGCCGCGCACGACGCCACGCAACGGGCGGATCGAATCGTGACGGGCAGCTACGACCTGCTCGGATACGAAGGCCTCCGCTTCAACGCCCCTGCGACCGGGCACGGCGACGGAGCACGGCTGCCGGACTGGCAGTTCGACCCGGTCCATGGCCGGCGTCCGCCCCAGCGCTTCTGGTCGACCGTGCCGTACCTGGCATCCGAATCGCGGCGACCACAAGATCATCTGGGAGCTCAATCGGCATCAGCACTGGCTCGTCGCTGGGTCGCGCGTTCTGGCTGACGGGCGACGCGAAGTATCGCGATCGATTCGTCGCCGAACTCCACAGCTGGCTGGAGGCGAACCCGCCGCTCACTGGCGTCAACTGGGCGAGCATGCTCGAGCTCGCGCTCCGATCGCTGTCGTGGATCTGGGCGATTCAGTTCTTCCGCCGACGACGGCGATGACGGCGATCCGAGCGCGCCGTGGCTCGTCGATCTGCTGCTGGCGCTCGATCGCCAGCTGACGCACATCGAAGCAGAACCTGTCCTACTACTTCAGCCCGAACACACACCTGCTCGGCGAAGCGCTGGCGCTCTACGTCGCGGGCCGGGCCTTGCCCGAGCTGGCTGCCAGCGCGCGGCGCGCGTCGACGGGCCGCGCGATTCTGCTCGACGAGATCGACCGGCAGATTGGCGCCGACGGCGGCCACTGCGAGCGCTCCACGCACTACCACCGCTACACGCTCGACTTCTACGCGCTGGCGCTGGCCGTCGCCCGCATCACGGGCGACGATCCGGCGGCCGCACGGTTCGAGGACGCCGTGTCGAGGCTCGGGACCGCCGCGCGCCTGCTCGCCGACGACAGCGGCTCGCATGCCGCACATCGGAGACGACGATGGCGGGGCGCTGCTGCCGATTGCCGGCCGCGCAGCTGGACGACTGGCGCGACAGCCTGGCGATCGCCGCCGCGCTCGTTCGACGTCCCGAGCTGCAAGTCGGCGCCGCACCCGAGGAAGCCGTGTGGATGCTCGGCTCCGCAATCCGCAATCCGCAATCCGCAATCCGCAATCGCGCTACGTCGTCGGCAGCGCTGCCCGACACCGGCTACTACGTGTCGCGCTCCGCCGCCGGCGACCACCTCGTCATCGACGGCGGTCCGCACGGGTATCAGAACGGCGGCCACGCGCACGCCGACGCGCTGTCGCTGACCGCGTCCGCTCGGCGGCGTCCCGCTGCTCATCGATCCGGGCACCGGCTGCTACACCACCGATCCCGCCCTGCGCGATCGGCTGCGGTCGACGGCGCTCCACAACACGCTGACGCTCGACGATCGGCCGCAGTCAGCAGTCGAACGGGCCGTTCCACTGGTCGCAGGTCGCGAATGGCCGCGCTCATCCGCTGGCGGACCAACGAGCGGTTCGACTACTTCGACGGCGCGCACGACGGCTACCGTCCGATCGAGCACCGCCGCCGCGTCTTGGTGCTGCACGGCGACCTCGTCGTCGTCGCGGATCTCGTCGACGGCGCCGGCGCTGCACCGCTGCCGCCGTGCACTGGCACCTCGATCCGGGCTGGACGGTCGACGCTGCACGGCCGGCGCGCGGAGCTCACGCGCGCGGATCGCAAGGCCGCCCGTGTCGGCTTCACCGTGCCGCAGGGGCTGCTCGAGCAATTCTTCGGCCGATGCCGAGACGGGCCTGGGGTGGCACTCGCCGGTCTACGGACGGATGGAGCCGACGACCACCCTTCGCGTCAGCCACGGCGCCGCCGCGCCGTTCTGGATGGTCAGCGTCTTCGATCTCGATCCCGGCAACCCGGTCGTCGATGTCGGCCTGCGTGCCCGTCTGGGCTGAGGCCGGGCATCTCCGCGCACGCCGCCGCCATCCGCATCGCGCGCGCGACGTCGGTCGACCACGTGCTGTTCGCGGAGCCGGCGGCGGGCATGCAAACCGTCGAGCATGCGGAACCGCCGGGAGACTCGGCCGCTGCCGGCTCAACCAGCGCCGCGGTCAGACGCGGACTCTGGCGCGTCGGCGAAGTCGAAACCGACGCGCGCATGCTTTTCTGTCGCAGCGACCGCGGCCCAGCCGATTGCGGCAGCGGCGCTCGTCGACGGCTCGATGATTCGCGTCTCCGGCCGCCGCGAGTTTCAGCTCGCGCTCCCCCGCCGCGAGGACACGTTCTTCGCGGACGTCGGCGACGTCAACAGCGACAGCCAGGGAGTGGCATTCAGCGGCCGAGGAACAGCAGGGAGCGAGGATCAGATATGTGCGGCATCGCCGGTTTCGTCGAGTCGCCCACCTGTCCGGCGCCGTTCGGCGGCGAAGCGGCGACCGCGCTCGTGCACCGCATGTGCGACGTCATCCGCCATCGCGGCCCCGACGACGAGGGGGTGTGGGTTGACGAGGGTGTGGCGCTCGGGATGCGCCGCCTGAGCATCATCGATCTGTCCACCGGCCACCAGCCGATCCACAACGAGGATCGCACCGTCTGGATCGTCTTCAACGGCGAGATCTACAACTATCGCGAGCTCCGGCGCGAGCTCGAAGCGGCCGGGCACCGCTTCTACACGTCCACCGACACCGAAGTCATCGTCCACGCCTACGAGCAGTGGGGCAAGCACGCGATCGCGCGGCTGCGCGGGATGTTCGGTCTGGCGATCTGGGACACGCGCACGCGTGCGCTGCTGGTCGCGCGCGATCGCATCGGCATCAAGCCGATGCACTACGCCGCGCGTCGACGGACGGCTCTATTTCGGATCGGAGCTGAAATCGCTGCTCGAGGCGCCGGATCTGCCGCGCGATCTCGACCCCGACGCGCTCGATCATTACCTGTCGTTTCTCTACACGCCGCGCGACGGCTCGATCTTCAAGCAGCGTGCAGAAGCTGCCGCCGGGACATCTGCTGACCTGGCAGGACGGACGCCTGCACGATCGAGCAGTACTGGGAGCTGCCGGCCGACGAAACCTTCACCGGGTCGGAGGCCGACGCCGTCGACCAGCTGCGCGCCGTGCTTGACCGACGCCGTCCGCTCGCATCTCATCAGCGACGTGCCGCTCGGCGCGTTTCTCTCCGGCGGCATCGACTCGAGCCTGGTCGTCGGCCTGATGTCCCAGGTTTCCGGCGCGCGCGTGAAGACGTTCTCGATCGGCTTCGACGAGCCCGAGTTCGACGAGCTGGAGCACGGCACGCCGCGTCGCCGAGCATTTCGGCACCGAACACCACGAGTTCGTCGTCAAGCCGGACGGGGTCGGCATCCTCGATCGGCTGGTGTCGCATTTCGACGAGCCGTTCGCCGATTCGTCGGCGATCCCGACCTGGTACGTGTCGGAGATGGCGCGTCGCCACGTCACGGTGGTCCTGTCCGGCGACGGCGGCGACGAGCTGTTCGGCGGCTACGATCGCTACGTTCCGCACCCGCGCGTCGCCGCCTTCGACCGCTACAGCCCGCGCGCGCTTCGGCGCGTGGCGGCGATCGCCGCGGCGCGGCTGCCGCACGGCGTGCGCGGCAAGAACTTCCTGCGGCACGTCGGCCGCGACGACACGGGCCGCTATCTCGACGCGATCCGCTTCTTCGGCGCGGACGAGAAGCCGGCGCTGCTGACGCCCGATCTGCTCCGGCGGATCGAAGGGCCGGATCCGGAAGCGCGGCTCGCGCGGCACTTCGACGCGGTTCGCGCGCCTGCCATGGCCCAGCCAGATGATGCGGTTCGACGCGGAAACCTATCTGCCGGAGGACGTGCTGACCAAGGTCGATCGCATGAGCATGGCGCATTCGATCGAGTCGCGGGTGCCGCTGCTCGACAACGAGGTGATCGCGTTTGCGTCCGCGCTGCCTGACGCGCATGAAGATCAAGGACGGCCGCCGCAAGCACGTGCTGAAGGAAGTCGCCGCCACGCTGCTGCCGCGCGAAATCCTCGAGCGCAAGAAGCAGGGCTTCGGCGTGCCGCTCGGCACCTGGTTCCGCGGCAACCTGCGCGAGCTGTTCGCCGACACGCTGCTCGTCACCGGCGGCGCTGCAGCGCGGATATTTCCAGCCGGCCTTCGTCAGCCGCCTGGTCTCGGAACACCTGGCCGGGAAGCGCGACCACACGCTGCGGCTGTGGCAGCTGGTCGTCTTCGAGCGCTGGCATCGCGAGTATGTCGAGCGCCGCGGTTCAACGGCACCCGAATTGCTGAGATCGGCCTGATGACCCCGGCGACGCCGCTTCCCATCGGGTTCCTATTCAGCAGCTTCGCGCCGGGGGGCACCGAGCGGCAGATGACCGAGCTGGTGCGCCGCCTCGATCCGCGACGGTGGCAGGTGCACGTCGGCTGCTTCCGCGCCGAAGGCCCGTGGCTCGATCGGGTCCGCGAGGTGGCGCCGGTCACCGCCTTCGACGTTCGCAGCCTCGCCAGCGCGCAGACGCCCGGCCGGGCGCGCGCGTTTGCCCGATGGTGCACGGCAGCGCAACATCACCGTCCTCCACACCGTCGATCTTCCGTCGAATATTTTTGGCCAGCCGGCTGCGGCGCTGGCCCGCGTGCCAGTCCGCATTGCCAACCGCCGCGAGGTGAACCCCGGACGCGCGATCCACGAGCTGATCGCACAGCGGCTCGGCTACGCGTGCGCGCACCGGGTCGTCGCCAACTGCGGCGCCGCCGCCGCTCGCCTGCGGCGTGAGGGCGTGCCGTCGCGAAAGATTTCGGTCGTGCCGAACGGCCTCGATCTCGAGGCCTGCGCGCCGCGGCAGCCCGTCAGCGTCGTGCGGCGCGTCGCGACCGTGGCAAACCTGCGCCGCGAAAAGGGGCATGACGTCCTGCTTCAAGCCGCGGCCCTCGTCGTTCGTCAATTTCCGGACGCGCGGTTCGATATCGTCGGCGCCGGCTCCGAGTTGGCGGCGCTCCGGGCACAGGCCGAGGCGCTCGGGCTCGGCAACGCCGTCTCGTTTCTGGGGCACTGCGAGGATGTGCCGGCGCGGCTCGCGGCAGCCGATCTCTTCGTGCTGCCCTCGCGTTCGGAAGCCTTCCCCAACGCCGTCCTCGAAGCGATGGCGATCGGGCTGCCGACGATTGCGTCGTCGGTCGGCGGCCTGCTCGAAGTCATCGAGCATGGGCGCACCGGCGTCCTGGTGCCGCCCGGCGATCCCGTGGCGCTCGCGCGCGAGATCAACCGGCTGATGGCGGATCCCGCGGGCGCCGCGCAGCTCGGCGCCGCCGCCCGCGCGCACGCGCTCACCTTCTCATTCACGCGAATGGTCGCGGCGTTCGAACAAGTTTACCTGGCGAAGTGGACGCAACCAGGGCTCGCCGAACGTCCGCGCCAGGACGCGATGGCGAAAAGCTGACGCAATGTCCAGGCTTCGCGTTGCGATCGTCGCTCCGACCCTCGACATTCTCGGCGGCCACTCGGTTCAGGCCCAGCGACTGCTGACGGCATGGCAGGACGATGCCGACGTCGGGGCATGGCTCGTGCCCATCAATCCGCTTCCGCCGGCTGCGTTTCGCGCCGCGCTCCGCGTCAAGTACGCGCCGGACGCTGGTGACCGAGGCGACCTACATCCCGCAGCTCGTTCGTCAGCTCGCGCGCGCCGACGTCGTCCATATTTTCTCGGCATCATATTCGTCGTTCCTGCTGGCGCCGCTTCCGGCGATGCTCGTCGCCCGCGCGCTCGGGCGACCTGTCGTGCTCAACTACCACAGCGGCGAAGCCGCCGACCACCTGGCGCGCTCGACGATTGCACGGGCGGCGCTCGCCCGCGTCGAGTGCAATGTGGTGCCGTCGCCGTTTCTCGCTGACGTGTTCGCGCGGTTCGGTCTGCCGGCGACCGTCGTGCCGAACATCATCGATCTCGATCGGTTCGCGTTCGTTGAGCGGCGGCCACTCCGGCCACGGTTCTTGTCGACCCGAAACCTCGGCTACCCGTATAACGTCGCGGCCACCTTGCGCGCATTCCGCGCGATTCAGGATCGCCGCCCCGACTCATCGCTGACGCTGGTCGGTTCGGGGCCGGATGAGGCGGCGCTGCGGCAGCTCGCGGTCGAATTGGCGTTGGCCAACGTACGGTTCCTCGGCCGTGTCGAACCCGATCAGATGGCCGCCATCTACGCCGATCACGACATCTACATCCAGACGCCGGACATCGACAACATGCCGCTGTCGGTCATCGAGGCGTTTGCGAGCGGGCTGCCGGTCGTGTCGACCGAGGCTGGAGGCATGCCCGCGATTCTCGAGCACGGGCGTCAGGGCTTGCTGACACCGATCAACGATCACGAGGCGATCGCCCGCGCGGCACTGCACCTGCTGGACGCGCCCGACCTTGCTCGCCAGTTTGCCCGTGAGGCCTACTCGACGTGCGCAGCCTACACGTGGACCGCCGCGCGGCAGCGGTGGCTGCCCATCTACCGCCGCGCCGCCGCCGGACGAGGCCGTCCGGCGATGTCCGTCCAGAGACGCTGACCGGGCCTGACGCCCACCGGCAGGCGTAATCACCTTCCACTCTTCACACCTCGAGTTCCACGCAGCGGGGCTTTACCGACGGGTTGCGGAAGATGTCGAAGCATTTTGGGGAAGGGAATCCCGGCACCCCCCTTGCTCAGATAGGGCTCGTGTTCTATATGGTCCAGCTCCGTTTCATGCCAGGCCAGCCCATCCGACGGCAGACGACACGCGTACACCGTCGATCGAACGCTCCCATCACTCACCAGGGAACCGCACTCATCTCCCGCTTGTCGCCGAAGGTCGCCTGAACCATGTGTGGAATCGCTGGAATCGTCGCGGTGGACCGACTCGACCAGGATGCGCCGGCGCGTGCGACGCGGATGCGCGACATCATCACCCACCGCGGTCCGGACGAAGCCGGGCTGCACTGCGACGCGCACGCCGCCCTCGCCCATCGCCGCCTGAGCATCGTCGATCTCAGCACCGGGCAGCAGCCGCTGTCGAACGAAGACGGCAGCGTCTGGGTCGTCTTCAACGGCGAGATCTACAACCACGCCGACGATCCGGCGCGAGCTCGAGGCGCACGGCCATCGCTACCGCACCAAGTCCGACACCGAGACCATCGTCCACGCCTACGAGCAGTGGGGCGACGACTGCGTCGCACCGCTTCCGCGGCATGTTCGCCTTCGCGATCTGGGACGCGCCGAAGCGCCGGCTGCTGCTCGTGCGCGATCGCCTCGGCATCAAGCCGCTCTACTGGACGCTGGCCGGCGACACGCTGCTGTTCGGGTCGGAGATCAAGGCGATGCTCGCCAGCGGCCTGGTCGAGGCCGCGGCCAACCGACGCCGTGCTGCCGGAGGTGCTCAGCACGCGCTACACGTCCGGCGAGGAGACGCTGTTCCGCGGCATCCACAAGCTGCTGCCGGGGCATCGGCTGGTCTTCGAAGGCGGCGCGATTGCGCATCCAGCAGTACTGGGACGTGCCGACGCGCGACGCGGACGAGCCCGCGAGCCGCCAGGCCGCCAGCCCCGTCGCGCGGTTCCGGGAGCTGCTCGAGGAATCGGTCCGCCTGCGTCTGATGAGCGACGTGCCGCTCGGCATGTTCCTCTCCGGCGGCATCGACAGCAGCGCCATCGCCGCGATCATGGCGCGCATGATCGACCGGCCGCTGCAGACCTTCTCGGTCGCGTTCAAGGATCGCGCGTTCAACGAGCTCGAATACGCGCGCGAGGTCGCGCGCGCGATCGGCGCCGACGTCGCACGAGGTCGTCATCGACGATCAGCGACTTCTTCGGCGCGCTGCCGAAGCTGGTGTGGCACGAGGACGAGCCGATCGCGCACCCGTCGAGCGTGCCGCTCTACTTCGTCTCGGCGCTCGCCCGCCAGCACGTCACCGTCGTCCTCACCGGCGAAGGCAGCGACGAGCTGCTCGCCGGCTACGGCAAGTACCCGCGCGTCGCCTGGAACTGGCGCGCCGGAACGGTCTACGAGCGCATGCTGCCGGCGGCCGTGCGCGAGTCGATCGCGCGCGGCGTCGTGCCGATGCTGCCGCGGCAAGCTCGGCCGCTACGCGCGCCGATCGTTCCTGGCGATGGACCGGTCGCCGGAGTCGATGTTCTTCGACAACTTCGCGTCGATCCGGCTCGCCGACCAGCAGCGCGCTGCTCGCGCCCGCGCTGTCGCGCGGCGGCGACGCGCGCCGGCGCGTACGCGCTCGTCGCTCGGCTACTTCAACGCGCCGAACGGCAACAGCACGCTGCTCGATCGGCTGCTCTACGCCGACATCAAGACCTACCTCGTCGAGCTGCTGATGAAGCAGGACCAGATGAGCATGGCGGCGTCGATCGAGAGCCGCGTGCCGTTCCTCGATCACAAGCTGGTCGAGTTCGCCGCGACGCTGCCCGACGCGTGGAAGCTGTCGGGCTTCACGACCAAGCGCATCCTGCGCGAGTCGATGAAGGGGCTCCTGCCGGAGTCGATTCTGAACCGGCCGAAGATGGGGTTCCCGGTGCCGTTCGCCGGCTGGACGCGCGGGCGCGTGGAACGGCGTCGCGCGCGACGTGCTGCTCGACCGCCGCTCGCGCGAGCGCGGCATGATCGATCCGGCGGCGGTGGAGTCGCTGCTTCGCGACCACGCCGCGGGCCGCACCGAAGGTGGCGATCGCATCTGGAGCCTGCTGAACCTCGAGCTCTGGCACCGCACGTTCATCGACAGCGAAGGCGTCCAGACGCTGCCGGCGCCGAGCACCGCATCGCACCGGCCGCCGGACTCGCATCGCCGAGAGCTGCGTATGCGCATTCTGTGGCTGAAGTCGGACCTGCTGCTGCCGCTCGATAAGGGCGGGAAGCTCCGCACGTGGCACCTGATGCGCCACCTGGCGCGGCGCCACGAGATCACCTATCTCGCGTTCCGGGAGCCCGGAGCAGCCGGCGGCCGACGTCGAGGGGATGCAGCGAGGTCGCGGCGCGCGTCGAAACGGTTACGCGCAGCCGAGCCGACCAAAGGGACGCTGCGCTTCTACGCCGACGCGGCGCTGCACCTGCGTCGATCCGCTGCCGTATGCCGTCGGCAAGTACCGCTCGCGCGGCGTACCGGCGCCGGCTCGCGCGCGCTGCTCGACGAAGCAGCCGTTCGATCTGATCGTCTGCGACTTCCTGTTTCCGGCGGTGAACCTGCCGAAGCGGCTGCCCTGCCCGGCGGTGATGTTCACGCACAACGTCGAGTCGGAGATCTGGCGGCGGCACGCGGAGACCAAGAGCGGTGCGATCGGACGCCTGCTCTACGGCGCGCAGTACCGGCGGATGCTGCGCTACGAAGCGGCGCACGCTGGCGCGCTTCGACGGCGTGCTGGCCGTGTCGGACGCCGATCGCGAGACGTTCGCGCGGCTCTATCCCGGCGCCATCGCGCAGCCGGTTCACGTCGTCCCGACCGGCGTCGACACCGACTACTTCGCGCCCGTCAGCCGAGCAGCCAGCAGCCTCGGCACGCTCGTCTTCACCGGCTCGATGGACTGGCTGCCGAACGAAGACGCGATGCTGTACTTCTGCCGCGACGTCCTGCCGCTGATTCGCGCCGAGGAGCCCGGACGTCGCGCTGACCGATCGTCGGCCGCACGCCGACGCCGGCGGTGAAGAAGCTGGCCGAGGAGCGCGGCGTCACCGTCACCGGCCGCGTCGACGACGTGCGGCCGTACATGAGGGACGCGGCGGTCTACATCGTGCCGCTGCGGATCGGCGGCGGCACGCGCCTGAAGATCTTCGAGGCGATGGCGATGGGCAAGGCGGTCGTCTCGACGACGGTCGGCGCCGAAGGGCTGCCGGTGACCGACGGCGAGCACGTGCTGCTCGCCGACGAGCCGCGCGACGTTCGCGCGCGCGGTCGTTCGACCTGATGCGCGACGCCGAGCGCCGCGCGCCGGATCGAAGCGGCCGCCCGCGCGCTGGTCGTCGCGCGCTACGACTGGTCGGCGGTGGCCGGCGAGCTCGAAGACGCGCTGATTCGCGTCGCTTCGCCGACGGCGCCGCCGAGCGCGGTGCCCTTCAATGACTCGGCCAATCTGTCAACGCAGTGGGACGTGTCGTCATGAGAGTTTCCGTGTTCGGTCTCGGGTACGTCGGCTGCGTCTCGGCGGCGTCGTTTGCCGGCGACGGTCACGAGGTGGTCGGCGTCGACGTCAACGCCGACAAGGTGGCGGCGATCAACGCCGGCCGCAGCCCGATCGTCGAGCCCGGCCTCGACGAGCTGCTGGCGCGCTGCGTCGTCCGAAGGACGCCTGCGCGCGACGACCGACACCGCGGACGCCGTTCGCGACAGCGAGGTCTCGCTGCTCTGCGTCGGCACGCCGAGCCGGAAGAACGGCAGCCTCGATCTCACGTATCTCGAACGCGTCAGCGAGCAGATCGGCGCGGCGCTGCAAGGACAAGCCCGGCTATCACGTCGTCGTCGTCCGCAGCACGGTGCTGCCGGGCACGACGCACGGCGTGGTCATCCCGGCGCTCGAGCGCGAGTCGGGCAAGAAGTACGGCGACGGCTTCGGCGTGTCGGTCAACCCGGAGTTCCTGCGCGAGGGCACGGCGCTCAAGGACTTCCGCAAGCCGCCGCTGACGCTGGTCGGCCACAACCACGCCGCCGACGCCAGCGGGACGATCGCGCTCTATCAGTCGATCGACGCGCCGCTCATCAGCACCAGCATCCGCGTCGCCGAGATGATGAAGTACACGAGCAACACCTGGCACGCGCTCAAGGTGGTGCTTCGCGAACGAGATCGGCAACCTGTGCAAGAAGCTGGACGTCGACAGCCACGAGGTGATGGACATCTTCTGCCGCGACGAGAAGCTGAACCTGTCGCCGTACTACCTCAAGCCCGGGTTCGCGTTCGGCGGCTCGTGCCTGCCGAAGGACGTGCGCGCGCTGCAGTACCGCGCCAAGGAAGTGGACGTCGAGCTGCCGCTGATCTCGCAGATCCTGCCGAGCAACAAGGCGCAGATTCAGCAGGCGCTCGATCAGGTGCTCGAGACCGGCAAGAAGAAGGTCGGCCTGCTCGGCTTCAGCTTCAAGGCGGGCACCGACGACCTGCGCGAGAGCCCGATCGTCATCCTCGCCGAGGCGCTGCTCGGCAAGGGCATCTCGCTGCTGCATCTACGACAAGAACGTCTCGCTCGCCAAGCTGGTCGGCGCGAACAAGGAGTACATCGAGAAGCAGATCCCGCACCTGTCGTCGCTGCTCTGCAACACGATCGACGAGGTGATCGACCAGTCCGAGGTGATCGTCGTCGGCAACCAGGCGCCGGAGTTCGTCGAGGCGGTCAAGCAGTGCCGCGCCGATCAGATCGTCATCGATCTCGTGCGGCTGCCGATCTACGGCGCGTCGATTCAGGCCGACTACCGCGGCATCTGCTGGTAATGCGCACGCTGCTCATCTGCCACGAGGACGCGGCCCTCGATCGCGAGGGCCTGGTCCGGTGGCTCGGGTCGTTCTCGACCTCGCCGGCGCCGTCGTCATCCGCGAGCCGGGCGGACGGCTGCGCAAGCGCATCGCGCGCGAGATCAAGCGCGTCGGCGCCTGGCGGTTCCTCGATGTGCTGGCGTTTCGCGTCTACCACCGGCTGATGCACGCCGCAGGCGATCGGCGGTGGGAGAGCCAGGAGCTCGCGCGCCTTCGCGCCGATTACCCGGATCGCCCTGACGCTCCGGAGATCGTCGTCGCCTCTCCGAACTCGGCCGAGGCGCAGGCGTTCATCGCCGCGCAGCAACCCGACCTGGTCATCGCGCGCTGCAAGACGCTGCTCAACGAGCGGATCTTCTCGATCCCGCGCCTGGGCACCTACGTCATGCACCCGGGCATCTGCCCCGAATACCGCAACGCGCACGGCTGCTTCTGGGCGCTGGCGAGCGGCGACCACGCCAATGTCGGCATGACGCTGCTGCGGATCGACAAGGGCGTGGATACCGGCCCGGTGTTCGGCTACTTCCGGGTCGACGCCGATGCTCGCCGAGTCGCACGTCGTGACGCAGCACCGCGTCGTGCTCGAACACCTCGACGCCATCCGCGACAGGCTGCTGGAGATCGAGGCCGGCACGGCGGTCCCGATCGAGACCAGCGGACGCAAGTCGGCGACATGGGGACAGCCGTGGTTGAGCGCCTACTGGAAGATGCGCTCGAACGCCGCCCGGCGAACCTCGAATCGCCGAACAGCGCCGAACGTCGAACGACTCCGCCCTCTCTCCCGTCGAACCTCCGATGACCGCCCTGATGTACCACGACGTCGTCGCCGCGGGCGACGAGGACTCGAGCGGGTTCCCCGGCCGCGACGCGGCGTTGTACAAGGTCACGCCGCAGGCGTTCGCCGCGCACCTCGACGCCCTCAGCGTTCTGTTCCCTGCCCGCCGCCCTACCTGCCCTGCCTCCCGCCCTCGCGATCACGTTCGACGACGGCGGCGCCAGCGCGATGGCGGCGGCCGACCTGCTCGAGGCGCGGCGGTTCGTCGGGCATTTCTTCATCACCGCGAACTACATCGGCACGCGCGGCTTCGTCACCGAAGGCAACCTTCGCGAGCTCGCGCGGCGCGGGCACGTGATCGGCAGCCATTCGTGCTCGCATCCGCTGCGCATGGGGCACTGCACGTTCGCGCAGATGCTGGACGAATGGCGCCGCAGCCGGGCGATCCTCGCGGACCTCCTCGGGCAGCGAGGTGCGCGTCGCCTCGGTGCCGGGCGGCGACTTCTCGATGCAGGTGGCCGAGGCGGCGTCGCAGGCGGGCATCACGACGCTCTTCACGTCCGAGCCGACCGCCCGGGCGCAGCAGGTGTCGGGTCTGACGCTGGCGGGGCGCTTCACGATTCAGCGCTGGACGACGGCGAAGACCGTTGCGGCGCTGGCGGGCGGCAGCTGGCTGCCGCGCGCGCGGCAGGCGGCGATGTGGAACGCGAAGAAGCTGACCAAGCGGCTCGGCGGCGAGCGCTACCTGCAGATCCGGAAGCTCCTCATCGGCCACGGCGACGAGGTGCGGTGGGGCGACCAACGCTAATTAAGAATTAAGGATTCGGCATTAGGCATTCGTGCATTGAGCGCACGATCGGGCGCCCTGTTGGGCTTCGGCGCACCCGGTGCATAATGCGGGATGCGCTATTCAATCGCGACCCTTTTTCTCATCGCTGCGCTCTCTTTCCCCATACCGTCGAACGCGCAGGACACTCCCACCGAACGCGAAGCGGCACGCGACGTCCTGAAGAAGATGGCGGCGCTCGAGCAGTCGCTCGACGTGCCGGCGATCGTCGCGAAGCTGACGGCGCCCAACGCCGACCGCGACCAGGTGGTCGCGCGCGCGAAAGAGCTGATGGACAAGGAGCTGCTCGCGCTCGCCGACGACATCGCCACGCATCCGGAAATCGGCTTCGAGGAGAAACGATCGGTCGGCAAGCTGATCGAGTACCTGCAGAAGCACGACTTCAGCGTCGAGACCGGCAGCGCCGGGTTGACGACCGCGTTCGTCGCGAAATATCGCAAGAACAACGGCAGCCCGACGCTCGGCGTCATCGTCGAGTACCGACGCGCTGCGCGGGACCAAGGGCGCGTTTCACGGCGACCAGCACAGCGCGCAGGGGCCGGTCGGCCTCGCGGCTGCGATCGCCGTGTCCGAGTACCTGACCCGGACGCGCACGCCCGGCAGCGTCATCGTCTACGGCGCGCCCGGCGAGGAGATGATGCCGCCGAACGCCAAGACGGTGATGCACGAGGCGCACGTCTTCGACGGCGCGGACGTCATCGTCCGCAGTCATGCCTCGAGCGCGACGTCCCGGCCCGCGCACGGCTTCGGCTCGTGCTGCCTGAACATCGTCGGCGCCAAGTACACCTTCAGCGGCGCACCGACGCATCAGATGACGCCGTGGAACGGCCGCAACGCGCTCACCGCGATGAACCTGTTTTTCGGCAACATCGACGCGGTACGGCCGACGATTCGCCCGGAGGCGCGGATTCAGGGCTACATCATCGAGGGCGGTACGGCGCCCAACGTCGTCCCGGATCGATCGGTCGCCGACTTCTATATCCGCTATCCAGACGAGGTCTATCTTCGCCAGGTGGTCGAGTTCGTCGACAACGCGGCCAAGGCCGCGGCGCTCGCGACCGGCACCAAGGTGAAAATCGATCACTATGGCAAGGCGCTCGACGGCATCGGCCTGGCCACGCTCGCCGAAGTCGGTTTCCAGTACATGAAGAACTTCGGCGCCACCGGCGTCAACCCGGAACCGGGGAAGCCGCAGGGCTACGAAGAGACCGGCAGCGTGTCGCGCGACATCCCCGGCATCGGCATCACGGCGCAGTCGTCAACCTTCTCGAACCACACCTACGAGATGGACGCCGACAACCTCAAGGAAGTCGGACACACGGGCTTCTCCATCGACGCGCAGACGATGGCCGCGCTGCTGTTCGACTTTGCCACGAGAGCCGACTACCGCGCGGCGGTGAAGAAGGAATTCGATGGCATCAAGCTGCTGTTCGGCGAATACGAGGAAGCGCTGAAGAAGGTGTACACAGTGCCGACCGTCCCTGAACCCAAGTAGCTCGTCGCCACTACGGACCGGGCCTGGGAGCAAGCCGCCGGGAGCGCATCACCGTGCACGATGCACGCGCACCCTGCACCTTGCACCCTGCACCGTCGCCCCGTCCACCTGCACCCCTTCCCCCGTCCACCTGCACCTCGCGCCGCGCTCGCGCGCGGGGCTACCGCACGTCCCGCCACGTGCGTCCCGCCGCGAGCTGGCGCGCGAAGCACGCGCGCGCCCGTGCGAAGGCGTTGCTCAGCGCGCCGACCGACACCGGTTGCCGAAGCTCGTTGTCGTCGGGGCACGAGGCGCGCGGTGGGGGCACGAATGCCGGACGCTGCGGCACGTCGCCAGCGATCGGCTGCACGCCGGCGAAATAGATCGCCGCGCCTTCGCGAACCCACTGCTGACGCGTCGCCAGGACGGTGTCGGTCATCAGGTGCACGAGCTCGTGGCGGATCGTGCGCTCGAGGACGCCGCGATCGCGCAGCACTGCCAGCGGCAGGAGGTGCAGCTCGCCGCGCACCGCGGTTGCGGAGGTGAACCACGGCTGGCCGGTGGCGCGTTCGTAGTCGTCGGTCGTCGCATGGAAGCGCAGCGTCACCGCCGCTGGCGAGCTGACGCCAAGCGTCCGCGCCAGCTCGTCGCGAGCGCGCATGGTCTGCTGCAGGATGGCGTCGCGCTGCCCCTCGTCGCCGTCGGGCAGAGTCAGCAGCACGCCGGCCGCGGCGGCGGGCCCGGCGGCGGGCCTGGGGTCGGATGGGTGTCCGACCCCACCGCTCGCCACGCGGGGGTCGGATCGGGTGTCCGACCCCACCGCTCGCCACGCGGGGGTCAGACGGGTGTCCGACCCCACCGCTCGCCACGCGGGGGTCAGACGGGTGTCCGACCCCTGTCTGGCGCTGGGCGGCGGGCGCGAGGGAGGCGCCGGGAAAGTAGCGCGCGAGGATGGCCTCCGCGCTGACGCCTCGCTCGGCGAGGCGAGTCGACCCAATCACGCACAGGCCGACGCCGTGGCCGTAGCCGTGGCCGCTGAAGCGATACACCTCGTCGTCGCGGCGCAGCTCGAACGACGTGCTCTTGATGTGCTGCCAGCCGAGCGTGCGGCCGACGGCGACGCGCAGGTCCTGACCCGAAATGCGATCCGGCCGCAACCCGTCGAGCGCGAGCGACGCGACGCGGCCGGACGCATTCACCGACGCGATCCGCATCCGGCGGAGCCGGTCGCCCGAAAATCCTGCAGCGCGCAGGGCGCGGAAGAGATCGCGCTCGTCGATCTCCGCCGTCCACGCCGGTGCGCCCTCGCAGGCATCGTCGTGTCGCGACGGCAGAAACGGCGGGTCGTCTGCGCCCGGCCAGACACTCGACGGCCGTTCCGTGCGCCCGCCGCACGACGCGGTGTAGAACACCGATGCCGGCACTCCGCGCCAGAGCAGGAGCCGGCCCGCCGTCGCCTGCGCTGCCCGCTCGGTCTCGGCGTCGGCCGCGCGCACCACCTGACAGTGCGTCTGATCGCACATGTCGAATCCATCGGCGCGATGGCGGCCGCGGTTGGCGAGCGCGAAGGTGCGGATGGTGATCGCGAGCGCTTCGAGCGCCGCGGGACGGCTGCCGCGCGCGGCTTCGCCGGCGAGCACCCGCGCGACGTACGACTCGATAGGGAGGGACGAGACGGTGTAGCCGCCGCCGGCTCGCGCGAACCCGACGCGCACAAGAGCGGGTTCAGGGTTCTGGGTTCTGGGTTCTCGGTTCGCTCTCGGTTCTGGGTTCTGGGTTCGGGGTTCCGGGTTCGGCGAACTCTGAACCCACGCGGAACCCCGAACCCAGAACCCGGAACCCACCCAGAACCCAGCACCCTGAACCCCGAACCCGACGACGAGCGCCGCGGCGATGGTTCGGGCGCGAGTCACTCCGTGAGGCCAAGGAACGGCTGGACGTCGTTCCAGATGCGCGGCAGGCTCGCAATCAGCTGGTGATCGTCTTCGAGCAGCGCCAGCGTGACGTTGGTGCGCGTCTTCGCGAATGCCTCGACCGTCCGATAGTCGACCGACGTGTCCTGCAACCCCTGAAAGATCATCGCCGGCTGCTCGAACGCGGTGTTGAACGCGTCGTGCTGCAGGCTGTCTTCGTAAAACGCAAAATTGAGATCGCGCTCCACGCCCGCGGCGTAGTGGAAGAACGGCAGCGTGCCGCGCCGCCGCCACTCCTCGATGCGCTCGGGCGGCAGCAGGTGATGGCCCGGCTTGGCGAACATCACCGCCGGCGCGAGCAGCACGAGGCGTTCGACTTGCGGAGCGAATCGCGCGGCGGCGAGAATCGCGAGCGTGCCGCCGAGGCTCGACCCGATGAGCGTCGCCGGCTCCCCGCCGAGCGCGGCGAGCTCGCCGCCGAGCCGCTCGACCATCCGCGTCAGCGTCATCGTCGTGAAATCAGGCTGGTTGAAGTCCGGGCAGCGGACAACGATGCCGTGCTCGAGCAGGCGATCGGTGAAGTACCCGACCTTGGTGCTCTTCGGGGAAGAGGCGAACCCGTGCAGGTAGAAGACGTGCCGCGGCTTCACAGCAGGTGCTGACATCCCGCGCTGCACCGGCACTTGATCAGGCCTTCGCCGTCCGTGTTGTAGTGGTAGGTCAGCTCTTCACCCTTGCGGATGTTGCGCGCGGCGCGAATCCAGATGATCCCGTCGTGGATGTGGACGTAGCAGTTCGGCTTGCACGCATGGTTGATGAACCGCGCGACGTTGCCGCCGACGCCGGCGTCGATCACCGTGCGGTTGGTCAGCTTGAAGCACCAGATGTGGCCCTTCTTGATGTAGCGCGCCTCGCGCTTCAGGCTCTCCTGGTTCGAGATCTTCTCGCCGGCGTAGTTGATGATGCGCTTGTTCTTGGAAATCGCCGCCGTCGCGTAGACGCCCCAGCCCTGGATCTTCGACCGCCGCCTCTCGATCATCCTGATTAAGATTACACGATGTCGTGCGCCGAACCGCCGCCGCCGCAGCTGCTCGAGGGCGTCGCGCAGTTCAATCGCGGCGAGTTCTTCGAGCAGCACGAGACGCTCGAGCTGCTGTGGCGCGCCGAGCGCCGCGACATCCGCTATCTCTACCAGGGCATCCTGCAGATCGGCGTCGCGTTCCACCACCTCCGGCGGCTGAATCACCACGGCACCGTCTACATGCTGACGCGCGGCCCGCGCTACCTGGCGCCCTTTGCGCCGCGCTGCCAGCGGGTGAACGTCGCCGCGCTCCTCGACGATGCCGCCACGGCGCTCGCGGAGGTGCAGCGGCTCGGTCCGGACCGCCTCCACGAATTCGATTGGCGGCTGGCGCCCCAAGTGCGGCTAGAATGACGGTTCTCAAGGAGCCTTTATGCGCCTCTTCACTGTGCTCGCATTCACCATCGCGGC
>CAVTHG010000010.1:0-63887 GCA_963734375.1 uncultured Acidobacteriota bacterium
TGCAACGGTGCCGGCATCGGTTGGGCAAGTTGCTGTTGCGGCGTGGCCTGCACTACGCGGGCCGCAACTGGACGCGCGCGCACCGCCAGTGGGTCGACGGCTTGGTGTGGACGCACGCGGCCGAGCGCGCCGTCGTCGACGACTATCTGTTGGCGATCGATCACACCGAGGCGCGGTTGCTGGAGTTGGATGCCCGGCTGGCCGAGATGGCCGAGCGCGAGCCGTATCGGGAGCCGGTCGGATGGTTGCGGTGTTTCCGGGGCATCGATACGTTGACGGCCATGTTGATCCTCGCCGAGCTGCATGACTTTCGACGATTCGCCTCGGCGCCGGCGTTGATGGCGTACCTCGGGCTGGTGCCCGGCGAGGACTCCAGCGGGGAAAAGCATCGACGTGGCCGCATCACCCGCACCGGGAACGCGCTGGTGCGGCGGTTGCTGGTGGAAACGGCCTGGCATTATCAACATCGCCCGAGCGTCGGCGTCGCGCTGACGCGGCGGCGCAAGGGGCAGCCCGGGCGTGTGATTGCGATCGCCGACAAGGCGCAGCAACGGCTGTGTCGGCGCTTCCGGAAGTTGGCGGCGGAACATAAGCCGGCACCGAAGATCGCCGTCGCGATCGCGCGCGAGCTCGCGGGGTTTCTGTGGGCGGCGCTCCAACCGGCCCCGGTATCGGTGAAGTAGCGACGCGCGCACGACAGGACTATCCGGTGAAGCATGGTGATGCGGTCCGGTGACGGACCGCGAAGACGGCGGATGATCAGAGGCACGATTGCGAGGATCGGCGAGCTAGCAATGCGATACGGACGTCCGTCCCAACTCGCGACTCTAGACTGCACGTCCTCCCGACGAAGCACTGTCATGTGTGCTCTGCCGCGGGCGACCGCGGTAACCACCGTATATCAGCGTGACTCGTCGTCGAAGCGCCCTCGATCGTCCGTCGTCTCCGCGGCCCGCGCACCGAACGGCATCCGAGATACCACGTGGCGAACACGGCATCCAGGGCTTCGCGCCCTGCGGGCGGCGCCTGCGGCGCCCCTGGACACCGCGCCCACCACGTGGTCAGAGGCTCTTATGCCAGCAAGCTGACGCTTGCTGGCAATCGCCAAGCCACCATCGAAAGATCGGGGCTTGACAGAGGGTCATTCCATATCAGTTAGGTGCATGACGGAGGCAGGCATTGTGAGCTTGGGACAGACGACGCCAATTCTTCGCATCTTCGATGAGGCCAGGGCGAAGGAGTTCTACGTGGAGTTCCTTGGCTTCAAGGTGGACTGGGAACACCGCTTCGAGCCTGGCCTTCCGCTCTACATGCAGGTCTCGAAAGGCGAGTGCGTCCTGCATCTGTCCGAGCACCATGGTGACTGCAGTCCGGGTGCGGCGATGAGGATTCAGTCAACTGACCTCGACGCTTTTCACTCGGAATTGGCATCGAAGCAATACAAGTACGCGCGGCCTGGAATCGAAGAGATGCCGTGGGGTACCAGAGACATGAGTGTGAAGATCTGTTTGGAAACAGGCTGACCTTTACGACCGCGATCAGCACCTAACCGCCGCTGCAGCCGACGAGCGGCGCGGGGCATCTCGCTCAATCGGGGCATCTGGGAGCGCCGCTCGCGGTTGAGCGGCAAGACGTTGGTCGGACAAGCCGAAGCCTGTCCGGGCTCTAAGCTGACAATGCCATGAAACGGCGCTCGATTGTTTGGACGCTGGCGCTTCTAACGGCGGCGGTCGTTGGCATTTGGGCACGTCAGCAAATGGCGATTGAATCGCGCGACCAGCCCGCGACGGCAGACGATCTCCGCATTCTCCGGCGGGCCGATGCGCTTCTTGGAGACGCTTCCGTGTGGAATCGCCATGACGATCGGGTATGTGACGATGACGAGGCCAGCGGCAAACGGAGCCTGTTCTGCGCGTTGCAGAAGGCCGATCGGGAGATTCTCGGCGAGTACCAGCATCGGAACGTCGCCCTCCAGGAAGTGCGGTTCGTGATTCAAGATGCCACGCGCGATCGGCAAACCGCGAGGTGATTCGCGCGCTCCGGCGATTGAGTTTGCCGCACCGGCTCATGGACTTCAACAATCTGCCGGAGACGCGGTTTGAGGATGTGAAGCAGGTATTACGAGTCGCGAGCGAACACATCGCAGCGCGGCTCCAGTCCAACAATGATCCCAGCAGAGGCAACAATGGCTTTTCGGGCCTCGCCCTGACCGTGACGTAAGGAAGACGACGAGCCGCCAACAGCGCTTGCAGCCGTCGGCGCCATGTGTAATCGTCAGGCGCCGCGACTGAACAGCAGAGTTACGCCGGACTCTGAGCTTCGTGTTCCAACCGATTAGTCCTGGTACACGCCGCAGTGAGGCTCGATGAAGCTGTCGGCGACGGTGAAGGAGCCGTCGCCGATGTCCAAGTTAAAGAAGCGCAAGTCGTCTTGGCGAACCCGACTTGAAATGGAAGACAGCCGAAAGCCTACTAACGCATCGCGAGTTGACCGGAGCCCCGCCTTGCGTTCAACCGCACCGTCGTGCTCCGGTACCGGATTCACCTCGAACAACGCAAATATGCGCCGGCCACGATCAATCTTCGGCTCGCGGCCGTCCGGCGGATCGCGTACGAGGCGGCCGACGCCGGCCTCCTGAGTCCTGAACTGGCGGCCGGTATTCGACGCGTGAAGGGAGTGCGACGGATCGGCGTGCGCCTGGGGAACTGGCTGACGCCCGAGCAGGGCCGACGGCTTCTTGAGTCCGCGGCGCCCTCGAGCGCGCGCGAGTTGCGGGATCACGCGATGGTCGCGATGTTGATTGGGTGCGGCCTGCGCCGCGCCGAGCTGTTGGCCCTGCGCGTCGAATCAATCCAGCAACGCGAAGAGCACTGGGTGATCGCCGACCTGGTCGGCAAGGGTGGCCACGTGCGCACCGTCCCCATTCCGATCTGGGTGAAGAGCAAGGTGGACGCGTGGTTGGCCTCGGCAGCCATCACGCGCGGCCCGGTGTTCCGAGCGATCAATAAGGCCGGGCGTGTATGGGGAGACGGCATGTCACCCAAGGTACTGTGGGATGTTGTCCGCACGACAGCGGTTCGCGCCGGGATCGAAAAGCTGGCCCCGCACGACTTGCGGCGTACCTGCGCCCGTCTCTGCCACCTTGCGGGCGGCGAACTTGATCAGATCCAGTTCCTACTCGGCCACGTCTCCATCCAGACGACCGAACGCTACCTTGGATGCAAGCAGAAGCTCCGGATCGCGGTAAACGACCGGTTGGGAATCGAGCCTGATGCCGCTTGACCGGTCCCACGGCAGGGCGGACGCTTCAGTCCGCCCTGCGCGACTGCACCTTACCGACCCCATCCTCTCGCGCCCCCAAGTCCGAAAGGGCCTGGGCCACTCCGCCGGCTACTGACATTCACAAAGATTCCGGCCGCGGCGCGTCGCGCCGTGGCCGGTTCCACAATGAGCACCTTCGACAGATCCACCCGTTACACCGCAATGGTCTTCATCGGACGCGTACAGATGCTGACTCTCTCCGGCACCCGATCCCTTCGCCGGCAAAGCGACGACCGCCGTTGGAAAAATAATCATCGTCCCTCCCGCAAGAACGGATGCTCGAGTGCACGGGTTGTCGTGCCACAGGCGGCCGCTGGAGCGACGCCAGTCTCGGAATCCCTGACGGCACCGATCTACTTGTGCGCGTCCTTCTTGAGATGGAACGTCAATCGGAGATTCGGGCAGCCGGTGACATTCGTGCCGATGATCTCATCCAGGAGTTGACCACTGGCCCCGCTGAGGCGACCCATGCCGCCAACTACCGCCATGGGACCGAATTCTGGATGAGCGCCTTCGACCACCAGCCCTGAGCCGTCAGGGAAGAAGTGGTACCAGGTCGCGAAGAACGCCGGTCGCGCGCCAGCTGCGATCTCAGCGCCAGTGGCGGCCATGGTCCCGCGTTGAAACCAGTTGCCTACACTGCCTGGGTCATCCGGATCGTTGAGTTGCGCTCCGTTCGGAATCGTGCCGGCAGGAAAGATCTTGCCGTTGGCGATGAAACCGTCGCCCCGCCCAAATTCTTCAAGACCGGTATTGAAGCGCCACGTGCGACAATCGATCGCGACATCCAATACGATGCGGTTCCTTGTACCGGACGCTTCCGCAGCTCGTGGTCCGAGCTGAGGTGAAAGGCCGGGAAGGACATCTCCCAAACCCAGAACCAGACCGCCAGCAACCACTAACACCACCATTCTCTTCATGATCCCTCCTCGTGGCTGATCGCACCCGATAACGCTGCCTTCTCCTGCTGCGCCCACGCGACGGCGGTGAGGCCATCGAGGGACACCGTCAACGAGAGCGCGACGAGGCCTGTGATTCGCTGACTTTGGGGACCCTCCGCGCGGGTGACCCATTCCGGATACCCGTGGTCTTGCTTGACGCGGCCACGTTGTAGACCGGCTCGTCGGCTTTCGGACGCCGAGCGCGAGTCCACTTGCAGACCTCATCCATCGCCTTCATCAGATTGAAGACGGCGGCAATGAACACGCTCCGAGCTCGATGCGGCTCGTTGCCTGCCACGCCGAGCGGCAAGACTGACTCGAATAAGAGCAGTTGCGAGTGGATCTTCGTGTCCTCGAGAGAATTGCACCACCATTCCTGCGCGAATCGATTGCGGATCTGTCGAACCCGCTCGATGTCGCGCCACAAACGCTCGCTGATGATTCCGGATTCGAACAGCAGCAAGTTCTTTGAGAACCAGGTCCCGACGGGTGCCGTCGGTCCGTCGAGTAATGGATGCCTGCCCTGCCGATGACGTCCCGTCAGACTCTTCCTCACTGCTGCATCGACCAGCGTCTCGAGTTGAGCGGACAACACGAGGACAGCGCCGCGATCCGAGCTTTCATGCCACGCATCGCTCACCTGTTCGGTCCGTAGGTAGTCACCCGGCAACCTTTTGGGGGGGCGCCCCATGCGCGCGCTCAATGTCGCAGTCTCGGCGCCGGCGGGTCGGGCGCGCGGGCCGCCAAAGCGTGAACACGGTTCAAGATTCTTGCTGGCATGCCCTCCTCGTGCTCCTTTTGGTGAACGCGTGAGAACCCGCTGTGGAAGATAACGTTCGCCGATGCGGGAAGTCGTGACGCAATCGTGAAACGAAGCTGAATTCTCGATGAAATATCGATAAACGCCGGAAGGCAACGTGCACGATTCGATGTCAGCTGCCGTTGGCCGCTGCTAGAATCGTGTGCGCTCGGGCGTCAACTTGCGCCTGCTCAGCGGAGTCCTTTTGAGTAGCCCTCACGCCCACGATCCGGACACGCGCCACCGGGAATACCGGTTCGGGAATTTCACCCTCGATCTGAACAGTGGGTTCCTGCGGCGGGGCGACGAACAGGTGTCACTGCGTCCCAAAGCGTTCGACGCGCTGGTCTTTCTGATTGAGCGGCACGGCCGGCTGGTGACCAAAGCGGAGCTGATTGAGGCGCTCTGGCCGGACACGGCGGTCACCGACAATTCGCTCGCTCACTGCCTGCTGGAGATAAGGCGCGCGGTCGGGGACGAGTCGCAGCAGATCATCCGCACGGTCGCACGTCGCGGGTACGTGTTCGCGGCGCCGATTGGAACGTCGGTTCTGGGGTTCGAGGCTGGCCCTGCCGAAGCTCGCCAAGAGCCTGCTGTCCTTCCCATATCAACGACAGGACGCCTGCATCGCGGCTGGACGGTCTTCGGAGTGGCCTTGATTGTGTTCGCCGTCGCGGCCGGCACATTCCTCCTTCGCTCCGCCACGCCACGCCGGGGCGCGATCACGTTTGAGCAATTGACGGACCTCGCGGATTCTGCCGTCGCGCCGGCGGTCTCGCCGGATGGCCGCATGCTCGCCTTCATTCGCGGGAGCGACCCGTTCATCAGTGCCCACAGCGCGGATCAGATCTACGTGAAGATGCTTCCTAAGGGGGAGCCGATACAGCTCACTCACGATCCTCGGCCCAAGTACAGCGTTGCGTTCTCCCTTGACGCCTCGCAGATCACCTACACCGCCTATGTCGCGGAGGCGGGAGGTGCGTGGAACACGTATGTGCTCTCCCCGCTCGGAGGCGAGCCGAGGCTGCTGCTCGCGAACGCCGCTGGCTTGACGTGGCTCGATCAACGCCGTCTCTTGTTCTCCGAGATAAAAAAAGGCATGCACATGGGAATCGTGAGCGCGACCGAGAACCGCTCCGAGCACCGCGAGGTGTACTTTCCGACCCATGAACGCGCCATGGCGCACTATTCGTACGCTTCGCCTGATCGCGGGTCGGCGCTGATTGTCGAGATGGATCATCGGCCGCTCTGGCAGCCCTGCCGCGTCGTCCTGCTGCATGGCGAGTCGCCGGGGAGGCAGGTCGGGCCTCCGGGCGCATGCACGTCGGCCGGTTGGTCCCCTGACGGACGATGGATGTATTTCAGCGTCACGATCGACGAGAAGTCACACCTCTGGCGTCAGCGGTTTCCGAACGGGAACCCAGAGCAGCTGACATTCGGTCCGACCGAGGAGGACGGCATCGCAGTCGCGCCGGACGGTTCCGTCATCACCTCGGTCGGCACCCAGCAGAGCGCCATCTGGATCCACGATGCGTCCGGCGAACGCCCCCTTTCATCGGAGGGGCGCGTCGACCGCGTCGAGTACACTGCCCAGCCGTCCTATTCATCAGACGCACAGCGCCTCTACTATCTTCGGCGCGAGTCGCCCGACTCCGTCACTGAGCTGTGGCAAATCGACCTGAAACTAGGCCACAGTGAACCAGTCTTACCGCGAATCTCGATGTTGGAATACGACATCTCACGGGATGGCAAGAAAGTGGTCTTCGCGACGCAACCGGCCGGGAAACCGTCACAGATCTGGCTTGCCCCCTTGGACCGGAGCGCGCCTCCAAGACAGATCGCGTCCAAGGGTGAAACGTCACCGCATTTTGGCGCCACCGGCCAATTGCTGTTTCGCTTCTCGGACGGCACAATCAATTATCTCGCTCGCATGCAGAGTGACGGCTCGGGACGCGCCAACGTGGTGTCATACCCAATCAGCACGATTCAGAACGTCTCCCCCGATCGCCTCTGGGTCGTCGCCATTACACCGCTGTCGGGTGCTGGCGAGTCGAGCGCGTCGATGGCTGTGCCGACCCGAGGAGGATCTCCACGACGAATCTGCGCGGCCGTCTGCGGTTCGGCCTGGTCTCCGGATGGACGATTCCTGTACGTGCAGACCGAGCTCACGTCACGTACAAGTCTTGGAAAGATGGTCGCGATACCAGTCCTGCCGGAAACAGGACTGCCTGACTTGCCTGAAGGTGGCATTCAGTCAACGGCGCAGGCGCTCGCCATTCCCGACAGCCGCGTTGTGGAACAGGCGAACATCGTTCCTGGCCTTGGGCCTGGCTCCTATGCGTACGTCAAGTCGACGGTACATCGGAACCTTTTTCGTATAAGGGTGCCGTGAGGCCCACCAGTCGGTCTTGCATAGAAGACGATTCGCCAAGCTCACCGCCGAGAAGCGAAACCGATTGGTGTGAATCGTCTCCGACGCGACCCGCTTGCTGATCTCCACTGGGCTCGATCGAGCTTGTTGGCGGTCACCGCCAGCCTCGCAGCAACATAGGTAACCTGTGACGCCGATGTGGCGATTTGGCGCTCCAGGCTGGATTCGTAGCCAGATCGCGACGACTCAGGAGTAAACCTGCAAGAATTGTGAGGCGTCAGATCCCAACGGGCGCCAAGCATTTCGATACGCCTACTCTTCATCAGGACCGCTGTAGACGCTAATCCTCGCTCGCCGGTACCGCCCATAATCCTGCCAACGCAACTGCTACACTCTCGACGTTCAACGAGGAGCTTCTGCATGTCTGAACAGTCCGCACCGCCGCAGCCACCGCCGCAGGCACGACTAGCACAGATGGCTACGGGGTTCGTCCTCTCCCGGCTCGTCTACACGGCCGCCAGCCTCCGCATCGCCGACCATCTGGCCAGTCGCCCCAAGTCTGCCAGCGAACTGGCGATTCTCACGGGGTGCGATGCCGATTCACTCGTCCGGTTCATGCGGACGCTCACGAACTTCGGCATCCTGGCACTCGGTGACGATGGTCGGTTCTCGCTTACGCCTCTTGGCGATCCGCTCAGAAGCGACGTACTCGGCTCGGTCCGTAGCAGCATCCTGACCATGGGCGGGCAGTGGAGTTGGAGGACCTGGGAGGCGTTTCCGTCAACCGTCAAGACTGGCAAGCCGGCGTTCGACATGGTGTTCGAGATGCCGGTCTTCGACTGGCTCGCGCAGCACCCGGACGAAGCCCAGCGTTTCAGTGAAACCATGGTGACCGTTCACGGCACAGAGCCTCCGGCCGTTGCCGCCGCGTACGACTTCTCATCGTGCGGCGTGATCGTGGATGTGGGTGGTGCGAGCGGAAACCTGCTTGCACACGTGCTGGCGAAACATCCTCGACCCAAAGGCGTGCTCTTCGACCTTCCCCAGGCCATGGCGGATGCACCGGCGCGGCTACGGGCCTTTGGTGTCGAGGACCGCGTGACGATTCAGGCAGGCAGCGCGTTCGAGGCCGTGCCGCCAGGGGCGGACGCCTATATCCTCTCGCACGTCATTCACGACTGGAACGAGGACCATTGCCTCACCATCCTGCGCAACTGCCGCGCCGCGATGACCGCGACGAGCCGACTGCTCATCATCGAGCTGGTGCTGCGAGAGGGCAATGCCCCCGGCTTTGGCAGCGCAGACATGATGATGATGACGTTAACAGGAGGCGCGGAGCGAACCGCCCGGGAGTTCGAATCGTTGCTCGCACGAGCAGGACTGACGATGACGCGCGTGATTCCGACGACTACCAGCGCGAGCATCGTCGAAGCCAGGCCGGCTGCCGAGACGGCCGTAGCGACAGGTTAGTCCTCGCAAACGCCGTAGCGTAGACCTCATCCTCGACTTGGCCCCAGGGGACTCGCTGCGCGAAGCGGCGCATGGGCGGGATCGATGTCTGCCGCGTAGCCAGTGCGGGCGACACGAAAGCGCGCGGAGGATTGCCGCGGGCTTACGCGTGATCCTCGCCGGCGCGATCCTTCAGCAGCACGAGCGCAACCAGGCTGATCATCGTCGTGGCCAGTCCGAACGCGGCAATCGCATAGGCCGATCCGTAGCGGCTGTATAGAAACGTGGCAATGACGGGCGCCGGCCCGCCTGCCGTGATCGCCGCGAGGTGATAACCGAGCCCGGATCCGGTGTAGCGGCGCGACGCGGGAAACGCTTCGGAGATGAGCGCCGCCTGCGGCCCATACTGCAGATCCTGCATCCACGCGTCGATCAGCATGGCAAAGAAGATCAACAGCGCCGCACCGGTGCCGAGGAGTTGAAAGTAGACGAACCCCCACAGCCCGGTCCCGACGAGGCCGACGGCGACCACGCGCTTGCGGCCGAATCGGTCCGACATGTATCCGGCAAACGGGAGCATCAGGATCGACGTGATCGATCGGATCGACAGCAGATTGAGCAGCATCGTCCGGCTGAGGCCGAGGACCGCGGTTCCGTAGGTGAGGATGTAGGTGGTGAAGATGTAGTACGGCGCAAGCTGACCCGTGCGCACCAGCGTGGTCAGCGCCACTTCACGCCAGTTGTGCCGGAGCACCTCGGCAATCGGCGCTCTGACGACCTGCCCGCGCGATTTGAGCGCCGCGAACACCGGCGACTCGAGCACGCCGATGCGAATGTAGAGGCCAACCGCCACCAGCAGAATGCTGGCGAGAAACGGGATGCGCCAGCCCCACGCGAGAAATTCCTCCTCGGTGGTCAACCCGCCCATCGCCGGAGAGCGACAGGTTGGCGACCATCAGCCCGAGCGGCGCGCCAGCTTGCGGCCAACTGGTGAAGAATCCGCGCCGGTTCGCCGGTGCCCACTCGCCGGCGATGAGGACCGATCCGCTCCACTCCCCGCCCACGGCAAGTCCCTGCACGGCGCGGAACAGCGTCAGCAGCACCGCGCTCGCCGGGCCGATCGTTGCGTACGACGGCACCAGGCCGACGGCCATCGTCGCCGCGCCCATCAGCATCATCGTCGTGATGAGGAGCGACTTCCTGCCGACGCGATCGCCGAAGTGGCCGAAGAGCGCGGCGCCTAGCGGCCTGGCGACGAAGCCGACGAAGAAGGTGGAGAACGAGAGAATCTGGCCGACAAACGGATCCGAGCTCGGGAAAAAGAGCCTGGGAAAGACGAGCGCCGCCGCGGATCCGTAGATGAAGAAGTCGTACCACTCAATCGTGGTGCCGATGGTCGACGCGATGACGGCGCGGCGCAGATGCCGCTGCCGGGTGGCGCGATCGAGCTCAGTGTCGAGCGGTGGGGACGCGGTCGGCATCGGGCGATCCTATCGATTCTTCCGTGCGCCCGCCGGGCTGTTTCTGCTTGGGCCGCGGCGTCCATCGAGCGCACAATACGTGCGGTCGGCGGCGTTCCTGGACAGGGTGAACACGGAGGACACGATGCACAGCGATCGGCGTCAAGCCGCGCAGGTCAGAATCCTGGCGATCATGGTGGCCGTCGGCGCGCTCACGTGGTCGGCCGCGCGCACTGGCGACGTTCGGGCTGCGCAGGGCGCCCCCGCGGGTCAGGAGATGCGATTTGCCGATCAGATCGCTGCCTTCCGCGATCAGGATCGCAGCTCGCCTCCGCCGAAGGAAGCCATCCTCTTCATCGGCAGCAGCATCTTCCGCCAGTGGACGACCGTGAAGGAGCACATGGCGCCGTTGCCGGTCTTCAACCGCGCGTTCGGCGGCTCGCGGACGTGGGAAGTCCTGCACTACATGGATCAGATTGTCCTCCCCTACCGCCCGCGGATCATCGTCTACTACACGGGCAGCAACGACGTGAACGCCGGCGAGCCGTCACCCGCCATCGCCGAGCGCATCAAGGCATTCGTCGCCAGAACGCACACCGCGCTGCCGGACACGCGGATTTACTTTGTCGCCATCAACCGATCTCCCGACAAGCGGGCACGGTGGAACGTGGTCGACGCCGTCAACGCCGACCTGAAGGCGCTGTCGGCCACGACGCCCTATCTCAAATACATCGACCTGAATCCGGTGCTGTTCGACGCGCACGGCGAGCCGCGCACCGAGCTGTATCGTCCGGACGGGCTGCATTTTCATCCGCCGGCGTACGACCTGTTTGCCGCCATCATCAAGCCGGCGTTGACGGAATCGTGGCAGCAGGTGTCGTCCGCAGACCAGCCTGGGTCCGGCGCCGGCGCTGACGCCCGACCAGATCAAGGCGAGCGAGGCGCTGGCGGCGAAATACGATCAGTCCGCGGCACGTGAGCAGGCGCGCGTGGCCACGTTCAGGAACCGGCCGCTTGGCGCGGTCATCCAGCGATCGTTCGACGTCAACGCCAACTACCTGATGATGGCCGCCGAGATGATGCCCGAATCCGGCTACGGGTTTCGCCCGACGGCTGATGTCCGCAACTTCGGCGAGCAGATCATCCACTCGGCAGGGTCGCATTATTCGTTCTGTCACCAGGCCGGCGTCCCGCCGGGCGTCGAGAGGCAGGCGCCGCCGAATCTTCGGACACTGACCGCCAAGGCCGAGATCGTCAAAGCGTTGAAGGACTCGGTGGCGTACTGCGACCGCGTGCTGGCGGCCGCCTCGGACGGCTGGCTGAACGAGATCGCGCCGCGCGTCGGAGGGTCATCGAGCGGCCTCATCGAGGGCATTCGCGCCCACGCGTTCATGTACAACAACGTCCACGACGCGGAAGACTACGGCACGATCACCACCTACATGAGGATGCAGGGGCTGGTTCCGCCGTCGACCGCGCTGCACGCGCCAGCGCCGCCAACAGTCGGCACGATGATCGACGGGCTGGGCTTCGCGCCGAGTCGGACCTCAGGCGGCGTGCGCGTCGTCAGCACGGCGCTGGAGGAACGTTGCCATGCCAGCCGTCTACGGACCGCGGACGCGATTTGCCCGGTGCGATCATGGCGTCGCGTTCGACGGCGGCGTGGTGACCGCGACTTCGCCTGCGAGATCGGCTCTCGCCGCGGACGCTATCGCTTCGGCAGCGCGAAGCTGAGGATCAGGTCGCCGCCCCGTCGCCCGCGCTCGCCGCCGCCGGATCCCACGGTCACGAACTGCTCACCGTTCACCATGTACATCGAGGGCGAGGAGAAGATCCCGGCTCCGGTGTTGAACTTCCAGAGCAACTCGCCGGTCTTCGCGTGATACGCCATGAAGTAGCCGGCGACGTTGCTGCCGGCGCCGACAAACACCAGGTCGCTGGCGGTGACGACCGAGCCGGCCTGGCCAAAGCCCTCGAACGTCCGCTGCCACGCAAGCTCTCCGGTCGTCGGGTCGTAGGCCGAGAAATATCCCTTCGCCGGACGTCCCGAATCAGTCGGTTGATCGATCGCGTTGACATAGAGCAGGCCGGTTCGCGGGCTGTAGGCGATCGGCGCGTAGTTCGCGCCGCCGCCCGTGCCGGGCGCCGTAATCTGATTCGGGCCGGGCGGCGTGAACATCGGCACGAGCGTTCGCTTCGCGGCGTGCTCCGGCGGGATGTCCACCGGGAACACCGGGCTCACCGGAACCATCGGCTTACCGGCGGCGGTGTACGGGATCGGCTGCGTCGGCCACGGCTGTTCACCAGGACGGCTGGTTTGGGTCGGCACCGGGACTTCCTTGATCGGATGAACCGGCAGCCCCGTCTCGCGGTTCAGGATGTACAGGAAGCCGTTCTTGCTCGCTTCAGCCAGCGCCTTGACCCGCTGCCCCCGCACCTGCATGTCGAAGAGGATCGGCTGGTTGCCCGAGTCGTAGTCCCACACGTCGTGGTGGGTCTGCTGGAAGAACCACTTCAACTGACCGGTGTTCAGGGTCAGCGCGAGGATCGAATCGGTGAAGAGATTCGTGCCGGCCCGCTTCGTGCTGTCGCCGAACGGGTTGCCAACCGCGACGTAGAGCAGGCCGAGCTCCGGATCGATCGACGGCGTTTCCCAGATGCCGCCGCCGTTGCGTTCTCCACCGACCCAGGTCGGACCGGCAACCTCCCAGCCCTGATCCTTTTCATCCTGCGGGATGGTATTGAAGTGCCAGAGCACCTTGCCGGTCTTCGCGTCCACCGCCAGCACATGGCCGCCGGGAACGTGGCTTTCGCTTCGGGTGCTGCCGATGTAGATCACGCCGTTGTGCACCTGCGGCGCGGTCGTGAACCAATAGCCCAGGCTGATCGCCGACTTCACGTCGGGGAATCGCTGCTGGATGACGTCCAGGATCACGCCGGCCTGTCCGTTCTTGCCGAACCCGGCGATCGGCTTCCCGGTCTTGGCGTCGAGCGCGAACAGGAACGATCCCGCGGCGGTGTAGACGACGCCGTCGGCGTAGCACACACCGCGGTTGCGGAAGATGTAGCCCTCGCGCCTGCCGCCGCCAATCAGTTCGGTGACGTCGTAGGTCCACAGCAGATGTCCGTCCGACGCGTTGACGGCGTAGACGCTCCCCCGCGGATCGGTGACATACATCACGCCGTCGACGACGACCGGGGTCGTCTGGTTGCTCACGCCGTCGATGATTCCGTACTGAAACAGGAACCGCGGCGTCAGCGAGGCCACGTTCGACGGCGTGATCTGATCGAGGACGGAGAACCGGCTGCCGGCGAGGTCGAGGTTGTGGAGCGGCCAGTCCACGGCCGTCGCGGTGTTCGGCCGCTGGGCGATCACGGCGGCCGCGAACCCGACGACGATCGCGGCCGCCGTGATGTAACCCAACGCAAGCGATGTTTTTTGCTTCATCGACTGTGAAGTCACGCTGAGACGGAATCGACGATCGAGCGCCATTCTACGCCGGTTAATGGGCCTGTTTTCTTACCGCGATCGGTTTTTCCGGGGCGACCGGCTTGGTTGACCTCGCCGGATAGCCCTGCAATGATCCGCGCCGGTGCCCCAGACGGCCGACTGGCATCGGCGCCTTCGCGCGGTCTTCGACGAGGCCCTGCTGCAGGCGCCATCCGCGCGCGAGGCGTACATCGATCGCGCCTGCGCGGGCGATCCCGACCTTGGTCCTGAAGTGATGCGGCTGCTGGCGGCGCACCAGGACACACGCTCGTTTCTCGACACTCCGACGGAACTGCTGCCGGCCGTGCGCGGCGAAGAGCATTTCCCCGGCACCGGGCGCTTCCGGGTGATGCGGCGGCTGGGCGCGGGCGGAATGGGCGTCGTCTACGAAGTGCACGACCGCGTCCGCGACGAGGTCGTCGCGCTGAAGACCCTGCTCGGCACCAGCGCGGCCGACCTCTATCGCCTGAAACGCGAGTTCCGCAGCCTCGCCGATGTGGCGCACCCGAATCTGGTCTGCCTCTACGAACTCTTCGTCGAGGACGACCGCTGTTTCTTCACGATGGAGCTCGTCCGAGGCGTGAGCTTCGTCGACTACGCACGCAGAGGATCGCGCCTGCCCTTCCGGCGATCGACTGGTCGCCGCGCTTCGGCAGCTCGTCGACGGCGTGTCGGCGCTGCATCGGCAAGGCAAGCTTCATCGAGACATCAAGCCGTCCAACGTGCTGGTGACGCCCGAAGGACGCGTCGTGATCCTCGACTTCGGCCTGATCGCCGAGCTGTCTGCCGCAGCACTGCCGGCGACGTCAGCTACGTGAGCGGCGGCACGCCCGCGTACATGTCGCCCGAGGAAGCGTCGGGCGCGCCGCCATCCGAAGCCGAGCGATTGGTACGGCGTCGGCGTCACGCTCTACGAAGCGCTGACCGGAAGCGTTCCCGTTCGCCGGTCCGTTCCTCGACGTGCTGCTGCCGCAAGCGAGCCGACGATCCGCCGGCGCCGGCGGAGGTGGTGCCGGACGTGCCGGCGGATCTGAGCGCCATCTGCATGGGGCTGCTGTGTCGCGATCCCGACGAGCGCCTGTCGGGTCCCGAGGCTCTTCGCCGGCTGGCGCGCGACACCGCGCCGCCAGTCGCCGGACGACGCACCGGCGCCGATTCGCGACGCGCCATTCGTCGGCCGCGACCGTCAGCTTCGCGCGTTGAACGACGCCTTCCGCGCCGGTCATCAACGGGAGGCGCGGCGGCCGTGTCCGTCTACGGCCCGTCGGGCATCGGCAAGAGCGCGCTGGTGCGGCGCTTTCTCGGCCAGCTCGGCACGCGCGACGACGTCGTCGTGCTCTCCGGCCGCTGCTACGAGAACGAGTCGGTGCCTTACAAGGCGCTCGACGGCGTCGTCGACGACCTGAGCCGCCATCTCGCGTCGATTCCGCGTCAGCAGGTCGAGAGGCTGCTGCCGCCCGATGTGCCGGCGTTGACGCGCGTGTTCCCGGTGCTGCTGCAGGTGGACGCCATCGCGGACGCGCGCCGGCGATCAGGAGCCCGGGAGCGCCGATCCGCTTGGCCTCCGGCGGCGGGCCTTCGAGGCGCTGCGCGAGCTGCTGCGCCGGCTGGCGGATCGCCGGTCCGCTGGTCGTCTGCATCGACGACCTGCAATGGGCCGACGCCGACAGCGCGGTCCTGCTCGAGGAGCTGCTGCGGCCTCCGAGCGCGCCCGCCATGCTCACGCTGTTGTGCTTCCGCAGCGAGGAAACGGCCGCGAAGCCGTTTCTCCAGGCGCTGCTCGAGCGGGCCGGGCGCGACGCGTGGTCGGCGATCTCGCTCGAGCCGATGACGGAGGACGAAGCCGCACAGGCTCATCGGCGGCCTGCTTCCGGCCGACTCGGCGCTCACGGACCACGACAAGAGCCGCATGACGCGCGAAGCGGGCGGCAGTCCGTTCGTGCTCGAGCAGCTGGCCCGCTACGCGGGCGTCAACAGGACGGACGCCGATCAGGCGCCCACCTTCGCGGAGATGTTCGAGACGCGGCTCGGTGCGCTCTCGCCGGAGGCGCGCCGCTTCCTCGAGACGCTGGCGATCTGCGGCCGGCCGATGGCGCCCGAGCTCGTCTGCGACGCGTGCGGGGTCGCGCGCGAGCGGCAGTCTCTCGTGGCGATGCTCCGCTCCTCCCACTTCATTCGCAGCAGCGGCTCGTCGGAGCGGGTCGAGACCTATCACGATCGGATTCGCGAAGTGCTCGCCGCGCAGATTGCCCCCGACGCCGTGCGCCGGATCCACGGCCTCATGGTGCAGGCGCTCGTCGAGAGGCGAAGCGACGACTGCGAGGCGCTGTTCGAGCACTATCGGGGCGCCGGAGACCCCGAGAACGCGTCGATTCAGGCCGGTCTTGCCGCCGCGAAAGCGGGCACCGCGCTCGCCTTCGATCGGGCCGCGTTCTTCTACCGGCACGCGCTGGCGCTGAGCCCGGCATCGTCCGCCGCCGCGGCATGGAGGGAAGGACTCGCCAACGCGCTCGCCAACGCCGGCCGGCCGGCCGAGGCCGCCGACGCCTACCTGCGCGCCGCGGCAGGAGCCGGTCACGCTCAGCGAGTCGAGCTCCAGCGGCGCGGGGCCGAGCAGTTCCTGATCGGCGGGCACATCGATCGCGGCCTCGACCTGATTCGCAGCGTGCTCGCGGGCATGGGCATGCGTCCGGCCCGAAGCCCGCGCGCGGCGCTGCTGTCGTTGTTGTGGCGACGCGCACGGCTTCGATGGCGCGGGTTGCGCTTCGTGCCACGGCCCGCCGACGACATCGACGCCGATGCACTCCTTCGCGTCGACACCTGCTGGTCGGCGACGACGGGGTTGGTGCTGGTGGACATGATCAGCGCCTCGGATTTCAGCGCGCGTCACCTGCTCATGGCGCTCGATGCCGGCGAACCGTACCGTATCGCCCGCGCGATGGCGATCGAGTCGGCCGCCAGAGGCGCGTATCCGACGGGCCGAGCGTTGAGCGAGCGGCTCGTCCAGCAGTCGAAGGCACTGGCGAAGAGCGTCGGCAACCCGCACGCGATCGCGTTGTCCATCCTGGCGGACGGCATGATCGCGACGACGTCGGGCGAATGGAAAAAGGCGCTTGACGCTTGTCCGAGCAGGCGCTGGCGATCCTGCGCGACCAGTGCGTCGGGGTCACGTGGGAATTGAACATGGCGCAGAATCTCGTGATCTGGGCCCTGATGTACCTGGGAGAGCTCGGTGAGGTGTCCCGGCAGGTTCCTGCGCTGCTGGCCGACGCGCGGAGCCGCGGGAACCTGTACATCGCCACCGAGTTGTGCACCCGGAGCAACTACGTGTGGCTGGCGGCAGACGATCCTGACGAAGGGGAGCGTGAAACCATCGAGAGCATCGCGCGATGGTCGCACAAGGGCTTTCACCGTCAGCACTACAGCGCGATGCTGGCCCGCGTGCAGACCGCGCTCTATCGCGGCGACGCCGAAGCGGCGTGGCGGCTGCTCGCCGAACAGGAGTCGATGCTTCCGGCGCTCGTTGCTCGACGCGCGTCCAGGTCATTCGGGTCGAGTCGCTCTACCTGCGCGCGCGCTGCGCGCTGGCGATGGCCGCCGGACCGGCACGCGTCATCGCCGATTCCTGTCGGTGGCCCGCGCCGGCGCCCGGCGCATCGCCCGAGAGCGAATGCCGTGGTCCGATCCGATTGCCCTGCTGCTCCGAGCCGGGATTGCGTACCTCGAGGGCAGTACTCCGCTCGCCCTGAGACACCTCCACGACGCCGCCGATCGATTCGACCGCGCCGACATGAAGTCTGTACGCCGCCGTCGCCAGGCGCCGAATCGGCGCGCTGCAGGACGACGAGCACGGGCGCGCGCTGCAGCGACAGGCCGACGAGTGGATGGCCGCGCAGCACATCAAGAACCCCGCCGCCATGACCCGCATGCTCGCCCCCGGCTTCCCCGACGTGGCGTGAGAGCTTCTCGACCCCAGGCCACGTCCACCTCAGTCGAGGTACTTGATCAGGACGACTTCGTTCCGCTTCTCGTTGTAAATCAGCTCGTCGACCAGCGCGCGCGTCATCACCAGGCCGAGCCCGCCCGGACGAAGGCCCAGGTCCTCCCTGACGCGATGGTGCTCGAGCGGATCGTCGTCGGGGTTGCTGACCGCGGCGTGCGCCAGGCGATCGATGTCGAACCCTTCGCCCGGGTCGGCAATGCGATACAGCAGCATCCGCTGCGTGCGAAGGCACGAAATCCGGACGGTCCGCGCCGGATCGAGCCGTCCGCCCCATTCGACCGCGTTCGACAACAGCTCGCGGAACGCCTGGGCCACCGATTCGCGCACCTCGTCCGGCAGCTTCGCGTCGAGCTGCATCACGAAGTCCTGCACCCGTTCGGCGACTTCGAGGGAGCAGGGTGCGACGAGCTCGAGCCACTCCGGCTTCGCCGAGATCACCGTGATCGGCAGCGCCGCCGCAGCCGAGGCCCGCAGCACGTCGTTGACGACTTCGACGATCCGTGCCGGCGCGAACGGCTTGCGCACGAACCAATGGGCCTGGCCGCGAAACGACTGCAGCAGCGCCTCGGGCGTGTCGTCCGCCGTCATCATCACCACGCGCGGCGGCGACGGGGCCTCGCGGGCCCGGGCCAGCACGTCGAGGCCGCTCATGCCCGGCAGCCCGATGTCGAGCAGCATCAGGTCGACCGGCTGCTGTCGCAGCTTGTCCAGCGCCTCGGGTCCGTCGCCGGCCTGTTCGGTGCGGTATCCGGCGGCCTGCAGCAGCGCCGTGATGGCGTGGCGCAGCGCACGGTCGTCGTCAACGACCAGCACGTGCCGGGCGGCAGTCGTGGTTGTCATGCTGAGCCTCCGACATTCTCCGCAAGGCCCGACGACACGTGGAATGGAATGGCAGTAGTGTAATGCCTCGCAGTGACTGTCGAGCGAAGAAGGGCCCTGGTCGGGACCGGCGATCGTGCGCGAAATCGCGCAGGCCCTCGCCGAATCGGCCACGCTCGCCGAGGCGGCGCCGCGGATGCTCGCCGCCGTGTGCGAGACGCTCGGCTGGGAGTACGGCGCGCTCTGGGAAGTCGATCGCGGCGGCAAGACGCTGCAGTGCGTCGGGACGTGGCATGCCCGGTCGCTGCAGGTCACCGAATTCGTCGACATCAGCCGCACGACGCCGGTTCACGCGCGGCGTCGGTCTTCCGGGACGGGTCTGGGAGTCGCGCCAGCCGGCCTGGATTCCGGACGTCGCCGGCGATCCGAATTTTCCGCGTGCGGCCGCCGCGAATCGCGTCGGCCTTCACGGCGCGTTCGCGCTGCCGATCCTGCGCGGCGGCGACGTGCTGGGCGTGATGGAGTTCTTCAGCCGCGACATCCGCCAGCCGGACGCCGCGCTGCTCGACACGATGATGACCGCGGGCGCGCAGATCGGTCTGTACGTCGCCCGGAAGTGGGCGGCCGACGAGCTCGAGACATTTTTCACGCTGTCGCTCGATCTGCTCTGCGTCGCCAGCCTGGACGGCTACTTCCTGCGGCTCAACCCGGCGTGGACCACGACCTTCGGCTTCGACGACGCGGAGCTGCGGGCGTCGCCGTTCCTCGATTTCGTCCATCCCGACGATCGCGCCGCGACGATCGACGCGATGTCGGCGGTGACCGCCGGCTCGACCCTGATCAACTTCGAGAACCGGTACCGCACGCGCGACGGATCCTATCGATGGCTGGATTGGGCCGCCGCTCCGTCCCTCGATCAGGGCGTCATCTACGCCGCGGCGCGCGACGTGACCGACCGCAAGCGCGCGGACGAAGCGTTGAAGGAGTCGGCCGAGAACCTGAAGCAGCTCGTGCGGGAGCTCGACGTCGCGCGGCAGAAGGCCGAAGCGGCGGCGATCGCCAAGGGGGAATTCCTCGCGAACATGAGCCACGAGATCCGCACGCCGATGAACGCGGTCATCGGCATGACCGATCTCGCGCTCCGCACGCGGCTGACGCCGCGGCAGCGGGAGTACATTCGCACCGCCAACGAGTCGGCCGAACGCCCTGCTCACCATCCTCAACGACATCCTCGACGTCTCGAAGATCGAGGCGGGACGGCTGGCCCTCGAGCACGCGCCGTTCAGTCTTCGCGACGCGGTCGAAGACGCCGTCAAGCTGTTCGCCACGCGGGCGGCACGCGAAGCGGCTCGAGCTCGCGTGCCACATCCTGCCCGATGTGCCCGACGCGCTCGTCGGCGATCCGGGACGTCTGCGGCAGGTGCTCGTCAACCTGGTCGGCAACGCGATCAAATTCACGCAGGCCGGCGACGTCATCGTCGAAGTGCAGGCGCGAGAGCGTCACCGGATGCGGAAGCGGTCCTCGAGTTCACGATCTCCGACACCGGCATCGGCATCGCGGCCGACAAGCAGTGGCAGATTTTCGGCGCGTTCGTCCAGGCCGATTCGTCCACCACACGCCGTTTCGGCGGCACCGGCCTCGGGCTGACGATCTCGGCCGATCTCGTGGAGATGATGGGGGGCCGGATCTGGGTGACAAGCGAAGAGGGGCGCGGCAGCCAGTTCCGCTTCAACGCGACCTTCGGACTCCAGCCGCAGCCGCTCCAGCCGTCGCGGCCGTCCGCCGGGAACCTGCTCGATCTCCGCGCGCTGGTCGTGGACGACAACGCCGCGAACCGCACCATCCTGCAGGAACTGCTCGCCAGCTGGCGGATGGAGCGCGACCGCTGTTGCCAGCGCCGCCGCTGCGCTCGCGGCGCTCGACGAGGCCATCCACCAGCAGCGCCCGTTCGACCTCGTGATCACCGACGCGCTGATGCCGGAAGTCGACGGCTTCGCGCTCGCGCGTCAGATCGCAGCCGACGCCCGTCTGTCCGGCGCCAAGGTCATCATGCTCACATCGGCGGGCCCGTCGTCTGCCCGCCACCGGGAGGCGGACCGTACGATTGCGTCGCAGCTGACCAAGCCGGTGAAGCAGTCGGATCTGCTCGACGCGATCGTCACCGCGTTCGGCAAGTCCGAGCGGCCGGCGCCCGGCGGACCAGCGATGTCCCGCGGCCGAGGCGCAGCGTCGAGCGCCGCCTGAACATCCTCGTCGCCGAAGACAACCCCACGAATCAGACGCTGGTCAGGCTTCTGCTCGAGCAGCATCGGTCATCGTGTGACGCTGGTTGCCGACGGACGCGAGGCGGTGGCGAAGTCGGGCACGACGTCTTTCGACCTGATCCTCATGGATGTGCAGATGCCGGAGATGGACGGGTTCGAGGCGACCGCGGCGATCAGGCAGCGCGAGCGAACGACCGGCGGCGCACGTCCCGATCGTGGCGATGACCGCGCATGCGATGGCCGGCGATCGCGAACGCTGCCTGGAGCACGGCATGGACGGGTACGTCTCGAAGCCGCTGCAGGACCGAGGAGCTGATGGCCACGATCGATGGGCTCTTCGCGCCGGAGCAGGCGCGATCGACGATCGATGGCGAGACGCTGGTGGCCGACTTCGGCCACAACCCGACGGTGCTCGCCGAAGTGATCCGGGTGTTCCTGTCGGACGCGCCGGGGCAGGCAGCGGCGTTGCGCGCGGCGATTGAAACCGCCGATGCCGGTTCGATTGCGGTGGCGGCTCACGCGCTCAAGGGGTCGGTCGGCCTGTTTTCGAAGGGACCCGCCTACGAAGCGGCGCGTGCCCTGGAACAGGCGGCGCGGGCAGGCGACCTCACCGCCATCGACGTGCGTTCCGCGGGCGTGCACGACGAGCTGAAGCGCGTGTGCGCCGATCTCGAAGCGCTGTTGACGAAGCTCCTGTAGGAAATGGCTTCGCGTTGAACGTCGTCTTCAGCGCGCCCGCGCCATCGCCTGCGTCAACGCCCGTTCGGTGAACACCGGGATCATCGCGCGGCGATACTCCTCGCTGGCATGGATGTCTGAGTTGACGTCCTCGAGCCCGGAGCCTGCCAGCTTTGCCGCGGCCTCGATGGTCGCCGCGGAGAGCGGCTTCCCCGCCAATGCCGTTTCCACTGCCGTCAGCCGTGTCGCATGCGAGCTCGCGCCGGTGAGGCCGATTCGAGCCGACTGAATCGTCCCGCTCTTGACCTCGAGCGCCGCCGCCACGCCGACGATGGCAAAGTGCGAGGCCCGCTGGTGCAGCTTCGCGTAGGCGGCCGCCTTGACCGGCCGAAATTCCACGCCCAGGATCAGCTCGTCGGCGGCGAGATCGACGGTGAAGAGGCCCTGGAAAAAATCGGCGGCCTTCACCGTGCGCGACCCTTTCGGCCCTCTCAGACGGATCTCGGCATCGAGCGCCAGCATCGCCGCCGGGTAATCGGCCGACGGATCGGCGTGCGCGAGGCTGCCGCCAAGGGTGCCGCGATTGCGCACCTGCGGATCGCCGATCGCGCCGGCCGTCTCGGCCAGCATCGGGCACTTGTCCAGCAGCAGCTTGGACGTGGCGACATCGTGATGGACCGTGCACGCGCCGATCTGGATGTTGGCGTCGTGGGCGTTGATGCCGGACAAGCCGGGGATGTGGGCGATGTCGATCAAGGTCTGCGGCTCGCTGAGCCGCAGCTTCATCAGCGGGACCAGGCTGTGGCCGCCGGCGAGCAGCTTGCCGCTGCCGTTGGCCGCGCCCAGCTTCGCGAGCGCATCCTCGAGCGACGTCGCCCGGCTGTACTCGAATGCCGTCGAGATCACGACTGACCTCCCTGGATGATCCGCCACAGCTTCTCGGGCCGCAGCATCATGTCGACGTGCTTGACGCCGAACTCGCTCAGCGCGTCCACCGCTGCGGCAACGATGCACGGTGTGGAACCGAGGGTGCCGGCTTCCCCGACCCCCTTCGCGCCGAGCGGGTTCGACGGCGTCGGCGTCACCGTCGCGGTGAGCTCGAAGGTCGGGAAGTCGATCGCGCGCGGGATCGCATAGTCCATGAACGAACCGGTGATCAGCTGGCCGTCCTCGTTGTAGACGACTTCCTCGACCATCGCCTGGCCGATGCCCTGCGCCAGACCGCCGTGAATCTGCCCTTCGACGATCAACGGGTTGATCAAATTGCCCGCATCGTCGACGGCGACGAGCTTCAAGAGCGTCGGCTCGCCCGTCTGCCGATCAATCTCGAGCATCGAGATGTGGCAGCCGAACGGATAGGTGTTGTTGGTCGGCTCGAAGAACGCTTCGTCGCTCAGCCCGGGATCGAGCCCTTCGGGCAGCGGCACCGGCACGTACGCGAAGGCAGCGACGCTCGCGAACGACTTGCCCTGCGCCGGCGAGCCTTTCACCGCGATCGTGCCGTTCTCGAAGACGAGATCGTCTTCGTGCGCTTCGAGGAGGGCGGCGGCGAACTTCGCCATCTTCGCCCTCACCTTCGAGCCGGCGAGCATCAGCGCCGTGCCGCCGACCGCCTGCGATCGGGAGCCGAAGGTGCCGATGCCCTGCTTCACCACGCCGGTGTCGCCGTGCAGGATGGTAATGTGCTCGATCGGCACGCCGAACTGGTCGGCGAGCATCTGGCCGAACGTCGTTTCGTTGCCCTGGCCGTGCGGCGAGGCGCCGGTGGTGGCGCTGATCCGTCCGTCTCGCTCGATCGTCACCTGCGAGTGTTCCCACCCGCCGGTTGGCAGCGACGACGAGGGGCCGAGGCCGCAGACCTCGACGTACATCGAGAGGCCGAGGCCCACCAGCCTGCCCTGCTTGCGCGCCGCGTCGCGCTCTTTCTTCAGCCCTTCCCAGTCGCAGGCTTTCAGCGCGGCATCGAGCGCCTTTTCGTAGTCGCCCGAGTCGTAGATGGCGCCCATCTGCGTGGTGAACGGAAACTCGCTCGGCTGGATGAAGTTCTTGCGGCGCAGTTCCGCCGGGTCCATCTTCAGCTCGCGCGCGAGCATGTCCATCGCCCGTTCGACGAAGTAAGTCGCCTCCGGACGGCCGGCGCCGCGGTAGGCGTCGGTCGGCGTCTTGTTGGTGAAGACTTCGGTGAGCGTCGTGCGAATCGCCGGGATCTTGTAGGTCGCGTTCGCCATCATCATCGTCAAGGTGGGGATGGCGGCGGTGAGGAGCATGTTGTAGGCGCCGATGTCGGCAATCAGGCGTATCTTCAGGCCGAGCACCGTGCCGTCGCGTTTCGCCGCCAGATCGACGTAGGCGAGGATGTCGCGGCCGTGCGTGGTCGCGACGAACGCCTCGGACCGGTCCTCCACCCATTTCACCGAGATGCCGAGCTTCTTGGCGACGGCCGCGGCGACGTACTCCTCGCCGTAGATGTTGATCTTCGCGCCGAATCCGCCGCCCACTTCCGGCGCGATCGCGCGCACCTGATCCTGGCCCAGGCCGGTCAGCGCCGCGATCATCGTGCGGAGGATGTGCGGGTTCTGCGTCGACGACCAGATCGTCATCGTCCCTTTGCCGGGCTCGAACTGCGCCACGACGCCGCGCGGCTCCATCGCGCTCGGCGCCAGGCGCTGGTTCATCATCCGCTGCGAGATGACGACTTCGGCCTTCGCGAACGCCTCGTTGACCGCCGTGTCGTCCACCTCGCCCGACGCGCTCACCCCGGTGCCGCTCGGCACCAGCGCCACCGCCAGGTTGTTGGGAAAGTCGGGATGGATGACCGCCGGCTTGCCGGTCATCGCCTGCTCGAGATCGACGACCGCCGGCAGCGTGTCGTAGGTGACCGCGATGGCGTCGGCGGCGTCGCGGGCCACGTAGCGATCGCTTGCGACGACGACGGCAACCGGCTCGCCGCCGTAGCGGACGGTGTCGACCGCGACGGCGCGATGCTCCGGCGACGGGAACGGCGTGCCGATCGGCATCGGGTCCAGGATCTCGGCGATCTGCTTGCCGGTGAAGACGGCTTCGACGCCGTCCATCGCCTCGGCGGCGCTCGTGTCGATCGAGCGGATGCGGCCGTGAGCGACGTCGCTGCGCTTGAAGGCCATGTGCAGCATGCCGACCAGCGCGATGTCATCGACGTAGGTTCCGCGGCCTTGAATGAGACGCGGATCCTCGCGGCGCTTGACGCGTGCGCCGACGAGTTTCGGCAGAACGGGGGTCACGGCCATGCGTTACCTCTTGGTGGCGGCGTGCTGAATCGCGTTGACGATGTGCTGGTAGCCGGTGCAGCGGCAGAAGTTGCCGGAGATGCCCTCGCGTATCTCACGATCCGAAGGCGACGGGTTATCGTTCAGGAGCGTCACCGCCGTCATGATCATGCCCGGCGTGCAGTAGCCGCACTGCAGGCCGTGCTCTTCCCAGAAGCCGGTCTGCACCGGATGCAGGTCGCCGTTCTTTGCCAGCCCCTCGATCGTCGTGATCTCGGAACCGCCGGCCTGGACCGCGAAGATCGTGCACGACTTCGCGCTGCGGCCGTCGATGATCACCGTGCATGCGCCGCACTGGCTGGTGTCGCAGCCGAGGTGCGTGCCGGTCAGCCGCAGCTGTTCGCGGAGAAAATGGGCAAGGAGGAGCCGGGGTTCAACGTCCGCCTTGCGGACCTTGCCGTTGACGGTCATCGATAGTTGGGCCATGGTGTGTGTCTCTTGCGGGAAGCGCATAGCCTACTCCAAAAGTTGCCTCTTGTAACCGCCGCCGGCTTCCCCGATGCTACTGTCGGTTTTCTTGAGCGCTTCACCCGCGATCGGAGGATTCGATGATCAGCCGTCGTGCTTTTCTCGGGCTCGCCACCACGGCCCCTCTCTCCGCCGTCGTCCGGGCGGACGCCACGCCCTGCAGCACGGCATCGCTCGAGGGCGTCCCGGTTCGCAAATGCGGCAAGGTGGAGATCGCGTTCAAGTCGCCCGGCCCGCAGCCGAACGGCCTGCAGGCGACCAGGGAGGGTCTCTGGATCATCGATCAGAGCGCGGGCAGCAAGGCCTGGCTGGTCGACTACGCCGACGGCAAAGTGCTGCGATCGTTCGACACCGACACGGTGCGGCCGAGCGGCATCACCTTCGACGGCGAGGCGCTGTGGATCGGTTCGACGTTCAGCTATGAAAACGTCCGGTGCGACGCGCAGACCGGCGCCGTGCTCGAGCGACGCCCGACGCCGGGCTCGACCAACTACACGATGGTCGGCGATCCGCCGAACCGGCCCAGCCCGCTCGCCAATGGTCCGCTCGCGCAACGGCGACCGCCGTCGCTGCCGGCCGCGGCCGCCGCTTCAAGCAGTCCCGCCCCCTCGGGTCCCGTGCGCCGGCTGACGCAGACGCCGAGCACGCAGCTGCAGGGCGCCCACGGCCAGGAATGGCGCGACGGCAAGCTGTGGACGACGTCGACGTCGGCGCGGACGATTTATTGCCTCGACGCGAAAACGTGGGTGGTCGAGAAACGATTCCAGACGCCGGGGAACCGGCCGCACGGCCTCGCCTGGGAAGGGCGCTATCTCTGGCACGGCGATTCGAACCTCGCCGCGTTCTTCAAGTTCGACGTCGACACCGGCGCAATCGTCGAGAAGATCCAGCTCGCCGATGCCGATCCAGTCGCCCACGGCCTGACGATCTGGAACGGCACCCTCTGGTACTGCGACGACATCGGGGTCGTCTGTAAGATGACGATCTGACCCGCCGCGGCTATTTTTTCGATTCCATCTGCGCGCGCAGCCGCTCCTCCTGCGCCCGGAGCTCCGGCGTCATCTCCTTGCCGAAGTCCTCGGTCTCGAAGATCGGCCGGATCTCGAGCTCGGTGCCGCCGTCAAACGGCGCGCGCTTCAGCCAGTTCACGGCGTCGTCGATCGACTTCACCTTCCAGATCCAGTAGCCGGCAATCAGTTCTTTCGTCTCGGCAAAAGGTCCGTCAACCACGGTGCGATCGGCGCCCGAGAAACGCACGCGCTTACCCTTCGAGCTCGGGTGGAGCCCCTCGCCGGCCAGCATGACGCCGGCCTTCACCAGCTCCTCGTTGTACTTGCCCATGTCGGTCAGGATCTTCTCGTTCGGCATCTCGCCGGCTTCCGATTCCTTGTTCGCCTTTACAATCACCATCACCCGCATTTACGACTCCTTTCGTGTCCTCATGCCTGTTGTCGAACGAGCGGCCCTGAAATCGACATCCGGTTTTCCGCACAAACGCAGCGCTATCGAACTCTTTCGACAAAACCGTGCAAACTCTTGTGATCTCCAGCTCGTCACAATTGCGATCATGAACGGAGGGCAGCCCTGCAGGGCTGCCGGGAACGCGTTCGTAGAGGATAGCGGCATGAAGCGTTGGATCGCGGCAGGGATCGTCCTCGTGTTCGCCGGAAGCGCGGCGGCGGTCTCTTCGACAGCCCAGCCGTCGGCCGAGGGGGCGGCGATTGCCGGCGCATGGACGCTGAACAAGGAATCGAGCGATCCGCCGCCGGCCCGGCCCGATGGGGAGCGCGGCCGGCGAAGCGGGAGCGGTGGCGGCGGGTTCGGGCGCGCCGGCGGTTATGGACGCGGTGGCGGCGGCCGTGGCGTTGGTGGAGGCGGGGTCGGCAATCGCGATCCGGAAGAGATCCAGCGCCGGATCCAGGCGATACGCGATCTCGTCGCGACACCCGATCACCTGACGATCACGCGCACCGAATCGCTTATCATCGTCACCGCCTCCGATGGCCGCACGACGCGGCTGTCGCCCGACGGCCAGAAGATCAAGGACGAGTCGACCTCCATCGAGCGCAAGACGAAGTGGGAGAACGGCAACCTCGTTTCCGAGATCAAGGGCGGCTCCGGCGGCAAGATCGTCGAGACCTATGCGGTCGACGCCGAACGCGGGCAGCTCACGATCACGCTGCGGCTCGACAAAACTCGCCAGCAGCCCGAGGGGCGCGTCGTCCGCCACGTGTACGATCGCGACAAGGAATGAGGCCCCTGTACATGACCAGGTCCCAGCAGAATTTCTTTTCTCTCTGGCCGAATCGCCACGCTCGCCGGATAGCTCCGCTGGGCTCTGCCGAGCCGTTAAGTACAAGTAGCGCAGGCCTTTAGGGCTGGGCTAGGTTGAGGTTGTGCCGTTCTTCTTATCTGCGTGTGATGCGAGAAAAAAATAGAAGTAGCGCAGGCCTTTAGGGCTGGGCTAGGTTGAGATTGCGCCGTTCTTCTTTTCTGCGTGTTCTGCGGGTTCAGCGTTGATCGTCGTCGCGTGCGACGCCTTCAACCCGCAGAACTAACCAGCTCTCGGATCATCGTCGGGCGTCATGCCCGGCGATTGCGTTACCACGCAGATTTCAGCACAGCCGTTTCCCTCATCACGCAGCCAATTCGAGAGAACAGCCGAGCTGAGCGCGGGCAGAACGACGGCGCTTTGGCACACGTCTATGAGGATGTGTAGAGCGCTTCCATTTTGCTCCTGTGTCGTCCAATGAGTTCACAAACGACCTTAATTGATACGGACAGAGGGACCGAATCGCGAATGATACGGCGCCCCATCTCATGGCACTACTCTCGCAATGCGTCAACGCAGGCTTACCCTCGGTTCCCTCCTGGAGCGTCAATGCATCTGATTGTCACCGCCCTCAGTCGCCGGTCGGTTCGGCTGGTGGGCGTGGCCACACTTGTACTGTGGGCGGTCGCCGGCGTCAGGCCTGCGGCCGCGCTCGATACCCTGTGCGACTCGTCGTTTCAGAACTGCCGCACACAGCTGATCCAGATGATCGACAACGAGGACGTGGCGATCGACGTTGCGATGTGGTTCATGGAGGACGGCCGCTACGCGAGCGCGCTCGTCCGGGCGAAGCAGCGCGGCGTCGCCATCCGCATGCTGATGGATCCTCGATCGAACGACCAGCATCCTATTCAGCCCCAATTCCTCACCCAGATGAGCAACGCCGGGATTCCGATGCGTAAGCGCATCGCTGCCGGCATCGAGCACTGGAAGATCATGGTGTTCGAGGAGCAGAACTCGCTCTACTTCGGCTCGGCCAACTTCAGCGCCGATGCATTCGTTTACAACACGCCGTATATCAACTACGTCGACGAAACCGTGTACTACACCAACGATCCGGCGCTGGTGAACAGCTTCAGGACGCGGTTCGACGACTGCTGGGTGAACACCTCGAGCTACGCCAACTACGCCAACATCGTCGCGCCGCTGGCACGGCGATACCCGATCTTTCCGGTCGATCCCGAGCTGAATCTCCCGCCGGGAGAGGACTTCATCGATCGGGTGGTGAAGAACGTCAACGCCGAGCAAACCGCGATCGACGTGATGATGTACCGGATCGCCGACGCGCGCGCGACCAATTCGATCATCAACGCCAAGAACCGGAACATCCCGGTGCGCGTGATCGTGGATCCGGGGATGTACCACGACCCGACCCGCTACGACGTCTCGTTCGACTTCGATCGCCTGTACGCGGCGGGCGTGCCGATCAAGTTCACCGCGCACCAGGGCATCAACCACGGCAAGCTCACGTTGCTGCACGGACAGGGCATGACGATCTTCGGATCGTCGAACTGGACCACGCCGTCGGCGAACAAGCAGCACGAGAACAACTACTTCACCAAAAAAGGGTTCATCTTCGACTACTTCGTCAACTACTTCAACCGCCGCTGGAACAACACCAGCCCTGCCGGCGCGGCCGAGACGAAGGCGTTCGTGCCGGTGGGTCCGGATAAACCGGTGAACTCCGCGCCCGCCAACCTCGCCACCGGCCTGGCGACGAGCGGGATCAAACTGAAGTGGGTCGCCGGCTTCTGGGCGCATTACTACGACATCCTGCTCGGCGAGGATCCGGCGTCGCTGCCGGTCGTGGCGTCAAACCGCTTCCTTGGGCCGAGCCCGACGCGTCGGCGCGACGCTGTCGTTCACGCTGCCGACGCTCAAGCCGGGAACCACCTACTACTGGAAGATCCGGTCGAAGACCGCAGCCGGCCTCTTCCGCGAGGGGAACGCCTCGAGTTTCACGACCGCCGGGACCCCGCCGGCGCTGCCGCCCGGTACGACCACGGTCGTGCTCTGGGCTTCTGCGATTCCCGATTCGGGTATCCATGGCGACTGGGCCCGCGTCGCGGACCCGACGGCCGCGGGCGGCGGCGCGTTGCGGAATCCGGATCGGAGCCGGGCGAAACTCGCGCCCGCACTCGCGGTGCCGGCCAACTACGTCGACCTCTCCTTCACCGCCACTGCCAACGTCCCGTACCACCTGTGGATTCGGATGAAGGCGCAGGGCGACTCGCTGGCGAACGACTCGGTGCACGTCCAGTTCAGCGATTCGATCGACGGGTCGGGCGCTGCGGTGGCCCGGATTGGGACGGCCACATCGTTCGAGCCCGTGCTCCAGGACGGACCGGGCGGAGCCGCACCAAGTGGCTGGGGATGGACCGACAACAGTTGGGACATCCCCGGAGCACACGTCTATTTCGCGGCGTCGGGCACCCACACCATCAGAATCCAGCAGCGCGAAGATGGCCCCTCGATCGATCAGATCGTGCTGAGCCCCGACAACTTCCTGCTGACGCCGCCCGGATCGCATTACGGCGACACGAGGATTCTCCCGGCCTCGGACGGCGGCAGCCCGCCGCCGCCGACGTGCACCGACCCGCTCGCCACCAACCAGGGCGGCCCGCTCCCGTGCGCGTATCCCCCGCCGCCGTCGGGCCCCTCGATCGTGCTCTGGCCGACCACCGGGGACGTCACGACAATCGCCGGATTGTGGCGCATCGGCGCCGACACGGGGGCCGGGGGCACGTCGATGTGGCTGCCGGACGCGGTTGCGCCGCAGGCTCCTGCTGCCGCATCGCCGGCGAACTACTTCGAGATGCGGTTCACGGCCGAGAAGGACGTCAACTATCACGTCTGGATCCGCATGCGGGCGCAGAAGAACTCGCTGCTCAACGACTCGGTGCACGTCCAGTTCAGCGACTCGGTCGACGCGCGTCGTCTGCTCCCTACGCGCGCATCGGCACGGCGCAGTCGGCTGAGTTCGTGCTGCAGGCAGGTTCCGGAGCTCCGGCTCCGAGCAGCTGGGGCTGGACCGACAATGGGTTTGGCACCCTCGGGCCGCACATCCGCTTTGCGAGCAGCGGCACGAAGACCATTCGCATCCAGCAGCGGGAGGACGGGACGATCATCGATCAAATCGTGATCAGCCCGTCGGCGTATCTCTTCCAGTCTCCCGGCGCGGAGCGGAACGACACCACGGTTCTGCCCAAGACCACGACGCCTCCGCCGCCGACGACCTGCACGGATCCGGCCGCGAACAATCAGGGTCAGCCGTTGCCATGCACATACATCCGCCGCCGCAATCCTGCACGGATCCGGCCGCTAAGAATCAAGGTCAGCCGTTGCCCTGCACCTACCCGCCGCCACCCGAAACCTGCACCGACCCGCTCGCCACGAACCAGGGCCAGCCGTTGCCATGCACATACACGGTCGGCACGATCGTGCTCTGGCCGACCACCGGCGACGTCACGATAGGCCCCGGCAGCCTCTGGCGCGTCGGACCCGACACCGGCGCCGGCGGAACCTCGATGTGGCTGCCTGATGCGGTCGCCCCGCCGGTGACGACCGCATTGGCGTCACCCGCGAACTATTTCGAGATGCAGTTCACCGCGGAACCGAACGTCGACTACCACGTCTGGATACGAATGCGCGCCCAGAAGAACTCGGTCCTCAACGATTCCGTGCACATGCAGTTCACCGATACGGTCAACAACTACGCGCGGATCGGCACGACCAGTTCGGCGCTTTTCGCGCTCCAGGCCGGGCCGGGCGGGCCGGCTCCTTCCGCGTGGGGATGGACCGACAACGGCTGGGGCTCACTCGGCGCGCACGTGCGTTTCCTGACCGCCGGCACACACACGCTTCGCATCCAGCAGAGCGAGGACGGCGCGATCATCGACCAGATCGTGATCAGCCCGGACATCTACCTCTCCGCCCGGCCCGGCAGCACGGTCAACGACACCACAGTGCTGCCGAAGACGCATAAAGCGACCACGATCGACGCCCGGTCGCGGGCGTCGCACCGTGGCCGCCCTTCCTTCAGAAGTTCACGCGAAAAGCCAGCTGGATGATCCGCGGGTCGCTGAACGCCGTAACCTGCCCGAATTGTGCCGTCGCCACGGTGTTGCCGATCGTGAACGGGTTGGCGTGGTTGAACACGTTGAACGCCTCGATGCGCAGCTCCCCCGATCGGGCGGCACCGAACGGTATCAGCTTGGTGAGTGACAGATCGGTGTTGAACGTGCCGGGGCCACGCATCGCGTTTCGCGTCACGTTGCCGAAGGTTCCTGCGGCCGGCACGGTGAACGCGGCGGTGTTGAACCATCGGCTCCAGGTGCGGTCGTCGTTCGAGAGCGCCGCCTCGCCGACGACGTTCGGGCGCTGATTGCCGCTCCGGCCGATCCCGGCGGGGTCGCCGTTGACGATGATGTTGAGCGGCAGCCCGCTCTGCGCGGTGGTCACGCCAGACACTCGCCACGATCCGAGCACCCGCTTGTACCACTCGCCCCCGTCGCGCCAGAACGGCAGCGCGTAGATGTAGCTGGCCACGAAAATGTGGGGCCGATCGTAGTCGGCGAGCCCCTCATCCATCCCGGGATTGAAGCTGTCGACCGGCAGCGTGTTCCATGCGGTCGCCGACGTCGTCGCCTTCGAGTAGGTGTAGGCAACCTGCACCAGGTCGCCATGAGCGAGGTTCATCTTCAACAGCGCCTGCAGGCCGTTGTAGTGGAAGGAGGCGTCGGTGACGTACTGGTTGATGAACGCGTAGCCGGCATACTGCCGCAGCGCGTTGGCGTTGACGCCGGGATTGGCCTGCAGCGTGCCCAGCGGCAGCTGGTTCAGGTCGAGATCCATCGTCTGATTGAAGCCATGCGTGCCGACGTAGGTGAGCTCGCTGACGACGGTGCTGGTCAGTTTGCGCTGGACGCCGAAGCTCCAGTTGTCGACGACCGGCAGCTTCAGCTCCTTGTCGAAGGATCGAATGTTGGGCGCGACCAGGCGCGTGGCGCCGCCGGCCGGGTTCTCGACATTGCCACCGAAGACGGTGGTCGAGGCGACAAACGGCGGATTGTTCACGCTGTTGAAGATGTAGTTGCCCTGGATGCGCTCGAAGTAGCGGCCGTATCCTCCGCGTGCGACCGTGGTCTGGTCGCCCAGGAGGTCATAGGCGAAGCTGGCCCGCGGCCCCCAGCCGGTCTGCCACGGGATGATCGTCTGGGGCAGGCCGCGGAACAGCCGCTGTGCATCGGACGAGATCGGCAGACGGCTCGTCGCGTCGTCCGGGTAGCTGTCGTCGCCGACCCCCAGGCCGTTGATCGGATCGTAGGTGGGCCCCGGCACGAGGATCCCGTTGGCCGGGTTGACGCCCGGCGCGTTGGCGCGGTTGAAGAAGCTCGGGTCGAAAATCACCGCATTGTTGAGCGCGGAATACTGCGGCTGATACAGCGCATACCGCAGGCCCAGATCCAGCGACAGGCGCTCGGTGGCCTTCCAGCTGTCGTTGACATAGGCCTCGTGCTGCCAGAACCGGAACCACCCTTCGAGGCCGCGTCCTCCTTCGGTGTAGTTGTTGAAATCACCGAGCAGCGCCTGGCCGAGACTGTCGAACGCAAACGTCCCGTTGATCGCCGGCTGGTTGTCCTGATTCTTCTGGCTTCGCATGATGACGAAGCCGGTCTTGATGGTGTGGTTACCGGCGATTCGCGACAGGTCGTCCTTGACCTGGTAGACGTGATTGAAGTTCTGAAACGTCGCGGCCTGGGTGCTGAGCGCCTGAAATCCCGAGATCGTGATCGACGGGATCTTGTCGCTCGCCCCGAAGATCAGCGGATAGGTCACCCCGCTGTTCGCCGCCCCGCGGAGGATGTCGCGTCCGAACAGATCGTTCGACCGGAAATTGTCCTGCCGGATCTTGTTGCCTGACGCACTGAGCTGGAGTGAGTTGACGGTACTGGAGCCGACAATCAACTTCCATCGCACCGCCGAACTGAACCCGGGAATGGTCCGATCGTAGACCGCCAGCTGGGTCGTGTTCTGCACCCCGCCGAACGAGTCGCGAAGGTAGTTCACCGAAACCTGCGAGTTCGCACTCTGGACGATGTCGAACTTGACGAACAGTTGATCGACGTCCTGCGCCGTCTCGTTGTTGTACTGGAAGTTCCCGCCGGCACCGCTGAAGTTTGGCAACGGATAGTTGTTCACCAGCAGCCGCGCGTTGGGGCTCATGCGACCGGGCGGGATGACGCCGTTGGCGAATGGCTGGCGCGTAATCGGATCGATCGGCCACTGCGCGGGCGGCGCGGCCGAGAAGTCGCCGTTGCGCTGCGCTTCGGTCGGCACGGTCCAGAACGTCGGGGTGCCCAGCCGCTGCCGCTTGAAGTCGGCGCCGCCGAAAAAGAACAGCCCGGTCTTGCTCGTGTTGAACGACCCGAACGAGATCGGGCCGCCCAGGTTGCCGCCGAAGTTGTTGTAGTCAAGCGTCGGCTTGGTGATCGCGTTGAAGGCGTTGGCGTCGAAGCGATCGTTCCGCAGGTACTCGTAGGCGGAGCCGTGAAACTGCTGCGTGCCGCTTTTGAGCGCGATGTTGATCACCGCGCCGGCGTTCTGGCCGCTCTCGGCGCTGAAGTTCGTGGTCAAGACTTTGAATTCGGCGATCGCATCCGGGTTGATGTTGATGAAGTTGTTGCCGCCGCCGCCGTTGTCCTTGTTGTCCACACCGTCGATGTTCCAGGACTGCGACGTGGTGCGGCCGCCGTTGATGCTCTGGCCGGCGCCGTTGGTGCCAAAGCCGCCGAACAGCTCGGAGCCGCTCCGCACGACGCTCGAGACGCCCGGATTCAGCCACAGCAGCTGTGAGAAGTTCCGGCCATTGAGCTGGAGGGTGCGAGCCTGCTCGCCGGTGACCAGCCGTCCGATCTCGCCGGTGCTGGTTTCGACCAGGGCCGATTCCGCCTGCACCGTCACCTGCTCTTCGAGGCTGCCGAGCGCGAGCGTCGCGTTGGCGGTGACCTTGGAGTTGACCCGCACGATGACGCCGGTCTCGACGAAGCGCTTGAAGCCCTGCAGTTCCGCGACGATCTGATATTCGCCGATCGGGATTTCCGGCAGGACGTAATAGCCCTGCTCGTTGGTGACCGCGGTCCGGGTGAGCTGCGTGCCCACCTGCGTCGCGGTGACCGTCGCGCCCGGTAGCACGCCGCCGGTGGAGTCCTTCACGAATCCGGAGATTTCCTGGGCTCCCGCGACGACGGGCAGCCCCACGACCAGGAGCCACGCGACCGCCGTCCACGCAAGCAGGTGCTTGTGCATGTTCTCTCCTTAGGGATTCAACGCGGGTTGCGACACGGGTACTGTCCTCTCTTGAAGGCGCGTCCTACGCAAGTCCCCCGCCATGGTGTTGGCTCGCCACTGTCGCGCGCGCCTGCGGACGGCGGTACGCGTGGAGACGAGGGACGGTTTGTTTTAGGTGTGTAAAAAAGGCGACTATTTGAGCTTCGCCAGGAGTCTGGAACCGCGGATCGTCGCGCAGGATGTCGTAGTCGGGATCGTGCTCGACCCAGTCGCGCTTGCCCCAGCCTCGCGCAAACACGCGCTCGAGGAAGCCGCAGCGCTTCTTCCTTGTCGCCCGCCTGCGCGTGCAGGCACGCGGCGTTGATCAGCGCGCTCATGTCGTCCGGATAGAGCTCGAGCGATCGTTGCGACCACTCGACGCGCGCGCGCCGTCTGACCATCCTCGAAGAGCGCGCACCGAGCCGAGCGAGAGGGCCCGTCCATCGAGCGGGTTCAGCACCAGGATACTGCTCGGCCCGCCGGATGCCCTTCTGGTCTGGCGACCGTGCGCTTCGTCGTCGTGCGCCGAGCATGCGCAGCGACTGCGCCGGCAGCATCGGGCTTTGGAAGTCCTCCTGGCGGACGTCCGCCGCGCTTGGCGAAACGAGCTCGGCCGAGCGCGCGATGTCGCCCGCGTGCGAAGCTCGGTTCGGGCGAAGTAGTAGTACGCGTCGAACAGATTGCGGATTGAGGCGGATGGCGTCTTCGAATTCGCTGCGCCGCCTCGCTCATAGCGCCGCGACAGCGACAGCACGAAGCCGCGGGCGACGTGGGCCTCGGCGAGATCCGGGCGCCAGCTCCAGCGCTCGCTGACTGGCGCGTTCCGCCCTGCGCCAGGTCGTCCGCCTTCGCGCCGAACCACTCGTAAAGCGTGGCGTGCACGGTCGCGAGGCCGGCCCACGCGGGACCGTACGTCGGCATCGAGCTCGATCGCGCGCTCGAACATGTCGCGCGCTCGTCTCCAGGTCCGGCTGCGTCATGCGAGGGCAGGTGCTGCCGGCCGCGCAGGTAGTACTCGTAGGCCGCCGGCGCCGGTCTGCGGCCGCACCAGCGCCTGCTTCTCACGCCCGCTCAGCACGCTCCCTCGCAGCGACGTCGCGACGCTCTCCGCGATCTCGTCCTGGATCGCGAACACGTCGTCGAGCAGTGCGATCGAAGCGCTGCGACCACCGGTGATAGCCGGTCGCGACTTCGATGAGCTGGACCGTCACGCGCAGCCGATTGTCCGCCTTGCGAACGCTGCCCTCGAGCAGACGTCCCGACGCCGAGCTGCCGGCCGATCTCGCGAATGTCCGCGCCGGTGCTGCGAAACTGAAACGACGCGGTGCGCGCCGCGACCCGGAGGCCATCGATGTGCGTGAGCGCGTTGATCAGCTCTTCGGCGAGACCCTCGCAGAGGTAGTCCTGGTCGCGGCCGGGACTCATGTCCGCGAACGGAAGAACGGCGATGGCGGAGATGTCCGCGTCGCCGGCGCCGCCGGCGTTGCTCGCGGCGCTCCGGGCGCCACATCGGAGCAGCGGCGCGACGAACCGGTAGCCGCGGCGATGCCGCGTCTCGATGAAGCGCGGCTGCTTCGCGTCGTCCGCCGAGCGCCTTGCGCAGCTCCTGGATGCACGACGTGAGCGCGTCGTCGCTGACGGCCGTATCGCTCCACACCGACGCGAACAGCTCCTCTTTGGAGACCGGCTCGCCCGGCGTGCGTCACGAGCATCTTTCAGCACGGCGCGACGCCTTCGGCGTGAGGCGGATCTCCTGCGTGCCGGACCAGAGCCGGCCGGTTCCGACGTCGAACCGATAGCCGCCGAAGCTGACGTGCTCCATGCACGTGGGTCTCGCGCGCAATCCCGGAGAAATCCCGGCGCAGTCCCGGGACTTCCGACCGGGCCGCTCCTGTACCTTCTGACACAACGACGGGGCGGAGGCAACAGGGGAATCGAGCGCAGTGACGTAGGAGAGCGACATGATGAGAATTCTGATGTTGGCATATGGCGTCGTGAGCTACGTGATCTTCTTTCGTCACGTTTCTCTACGCGATCGGCTTCCTCGGGAACGTGGTGGTGCCGAAGTCGCTCGATTCGCCGGCCGACCGATCCCTGGCCGACGGCGCTGGCGATCGACCTCGGCGCTGCTGTCGCTGTTCGCGGTGCAGCACAGCGTGATGGCGCGGCAGGGATTCAAGCGCCTGCTGACGCGGATCATCCCGGCCGCCGCGGAGCGCAGCACCTACGTGCTCGCCAGCAGCCTGGCGCTCATCCTGCTGTTCTGGCAGTGGCGGCCGCTCGGCGGCGTGGTCTGGGACGTCCAGAACGAGATCGGCCGCGCGCTGCTGTACGGCGGGTTCGCCTTCGGCTGGGTGCTCGTCCTGTTCACCACGTTCGTGATCAACCACTTCGACCTGTTCGGCCTGCGCCAGGTCGTGGCGCGGGTTCCGCGGGCAGCCGCAGGCCGCGCTTGCGGTTCGTGACGCCGGTCCTCTACCGCATCGTGCGCCATCCGCTCTACGTCGGCTGGCTCTTCGCGTTCTGGAGCACGCCGACGATGACCGTGACGCATCTGCTCTTCGCGGTGGTGACGACGGCCTACATCCTGGTGGCGATCCAGCTCGAGGAGCGCGATCTGATGAGCAGCGCATCCGGAGTACGCCGAGTATCGCCGGCGGGTGCCGATGCTCGTGCCGGCGCTGGCCGCAGCGGGTGCACTGCCCGAGAGCCGGTCCGCACGGCTCGGTGCGTAGTACGAGAGGGTCACGTACCGAAGTCTGGTCTCAATCCGCTGACGCCGATGAGGATCATCTACGGCGCACTCGGCTGGTGCGCCGTCGGCCTCGCGATCGCTGGTGTGATGCTGCCCGGGCTGCCGGCGACGATCTTCGTGATCGCCGCGTCGTACTGCTTCTCCCGCAGTTCGCCTCGTTTCGAGCGGTGGCTGCGCAACAACCGCTGGCTCGGCCCGCCGCTCCAGCGGTTTGCCGCAACCGGCGGCATGCCGCGGTCGGCGAAGCGCGCGGCGCTGACGGCGATGTGGACCGCTGTGCTGTTGTCGGCGGCAGTCCTGGCGCCCGCGCACTGGGGGGTGTCGCTGCTCATCGTCGGGATGGGCGCGGTGGGGACGCTGACGATCCTCTACGGCGTGCGGACTGTGCCCGAGCAGGCCGGCGCGTCGCCGGTCTGAGCCTGGCGCAGGGCCGGTTCACCCGACCTCGGTCAGGTAGCGCAGGCCTTCAGGCCTGCCCCAATCCTCCGCCGCGAAAGCAGCCCTGAAGGGCTGCGCTACGAACGGCGGGGAGCGCCGGAGGTCGTGAAAACTCTCTAGCCGTGTCAGCCGCGCGCGCCCAGCGCGCTCGAGAGCGCGGACACCGCGCCCCACTCGAACGGCACCGGTGATGGTCCCTCGGTCAGCAGCTTCGTGACCCACTCGGTCCGTTCCGCGTTCGACAGAATCCTCCAGACTCGATCCGGGTAGTTGAAGGCGGAGGTGTAGAAATCGGCCGCAGCCTGGTGCTGCGCGGCGGTCGCGAGAAACTTTGCGAAGTGCGGCGGCGGCGGCTGCAGCCTGGCGTTGCAGGCATCGCTGACCGGCAGCGCGAACTCGCACATCCGCTGCTCGACCTGGCGGCAGAACTCCTCGTCGAACTCGCCGGCGTCGCGGATCGCTTCGCCCATCACCCATGCCGCGTGCGACGCCTTGTTGGCGCCCTGCCCCGTGACCGGATCCATGACGATGTGGGCGTCGCCGAGGGCCACCGCCAGCTTGCCGTTCGGCAGGCGCGTATAGCCGCGGCGAACCGTCGGGGTGATCGCCGCATGGCCGACGTCCAGCGGCCCGGCGACCCCGAAGCGGTCGTGGTCGACGCGCGCATAGATGCCCGGCGCGTAGTCGCGCAGCAGCCCGAGCACGGTCGCCTCGAACTCCTCCGGGTGGGTTTCGTACTTGACGTGCGCGAGCGGGCTGAACGCGCCGCCGCGGGCGATCTCGATGCCGAGCGCCGTCACCCCCGGCTCGAACGAGAACATCGGAAAGGCGAGGATCTCGCCGTGGCCCCGGTTGATGACCGCGTTGAACGACAGCGGCGTCGGGTATCCGATTCCGCGGAACACGCCTGCGACGACGAGGCGCTGAGGCTCGCTGAACGGAGAGTGCTCGGGCAGGCGCGGAAAGAGATTCGACAGCGTGCCGCGCCCGGACGCGACGACGACGAGATCGTGCTCGGTCGACAGTTCCTCCACATCGCGCGATCCGAGGGTGCCGTAGACCAGCTCGCCACCGGCCGCCGCGAAGTCTTCGAGCAGCCGGGCCCAGTAGATCCGCATGTCGACGACGTGCGTCGGCGGCGTCAGCGCACCGGAGAATTCGAGCGGTCGAGGACCGTTCACCGTCACCACGAACTGTTCGAGGTCCGGCGCCAGGCGGTCCCAATGGTCGACGCCGAGCGCACGCTCGCGGGCACGGGTCGTCCCGCTGCGGCACACGACGTTGCTGATCCGGGCCGCCAGGTGTTGCGCGGGGGTTTTCTCGGAGTAGATCGTCGCCGCGATGCCGTGTTTCCGGAGGAACAGACCGAGGTGGGTGCCGCCTACTCCGCCGCCGACGATGCCAACCTTTGGCATAGACGTCCTTTCGGGAAAATCGCAGTTGACGAGTATTGACGCCGCCGGCACGCCGAAGGTTTCAACTACTATCGAAGGGGGATGCCAATCGCCCGGCCAGCTGACGACGGACGAATCGACCTGCGCGCCGGCCGGGGCCACGCCGGGGGAACGCTCCTCATCGTCTTTGTCATCGTCCTCTTCGCCTTTCCCCTCGTCCTGATGGTTCTTGCCTCGCTGCGTCAGCCTGGCCTGCCGCCGCCGCAAGGGATCGAGCTCGTCCCCGACAGCCCTGGCGTGCGCGCCTACCGAGACGCCTTTGCGCTGGTGCCGCTCGGCCGCGGTGTCTTGAACTCGGCCATCGTCTCGGCGATCGCCGTGCCGATCACCATCGTCACCGCGTCGTGCGCAGCCCTCGCGGTGATGCTGATGGGCGGCTGGCAGCGGCAGCTGCTGATCCGAACGCTGTTCCTGCTGGCAATGGTTCCGGTGACCGCCGTGTGGATTCCGCGCTTCGTGCTCTTCGGCGCGCTGAACCTGGTGGGCACCTACGCACCGCTCGTCGCGCCGGCCTTGATGGGCGGCAGCCCCCTGTTCGTGCTGCTCTACGTCCTGGCGTTCCGGCGCATCCCGCCCGACCTCTTCGAGGCCGCACGGATGGAAGGCATCGGCCCGGTCGGCATCTGGTGGCACATCGCCCTGCCGCTCGCCCGGCCGACGACGGCCGCAATTGCGCTGCTCTCGCTCGCGCTGTTCTGGAGCAACTTCATCGACCCGCTTCTCTACCTGAACTCGGAAGCGGACCTGACCGCGCCGCTCATGCTGCAGCATCTCGAGCTGCTCGGGCCGACCAACTGGCCGGTCTTCCTTGCCGGCTGCGTCGTCGTGACGCTTCCCGTCGTCACCGCCGTGCTCTTCGCGCATCGCTTTCTTCGAATCAACGAAAGGGGAATCGGATGGCTCGGCCGCTAGCCCGCTTCTTGACCGTCGTCGTCGCCGTATTCTGCACCGCCTGCCGCGCCAGCGAGCCGAGCCGCGCTGGCGCCCCTGCGTCTGCGCCGACGCTGCAGTTCCAGGTGTTCGGGGATCCGGCGGAGATCACGGCCTACCGGGAGCTGGTTGCCGCGTTCGAGCAGCGCACGCCGGACGTGAAGGTGGGTTTCATCCCGGTCGGCAACCAGCGGGATCACATGGCGAAGCTCACGACCGGATTTGCCGGCGGCGATCAGCCCGACGTGTTCCTCATCAACTTCCGCCGCTTCGGCCAGTTCGCCGACAAGGACGTGCTCGACGAGCTCGGGCCGCGGCTTTCCGAACGCGGTCACCTCAAGGAGTCGGATCTCTACGAGCAGAGCGCCGAGGCGTTCCGCTACAACGGGAAGCTGATGTGCATCCCGCAGAACATCTCCAGCCTCGTCGTCTACTACAACCGCGCGCTGTTCGAGCAGGCCAAGGTGCCGCCGCCGAAGCCGGACTGGAAATGGAACGACTTCCTCTCTGCCGCAAAGGCGCTCACGAAGGATCGCGACGGCGACGGCAAAAACGATGTCTACGGGCTCGGATTCGAACCGGTGCTGATTCGCGTGGCGCCCTTCGTCTGGCAGGCCGGCGGCGACATCGTCGACAACCTGCAGCGGCCGTCGCGCTTCACGCTCGATGAGGCCGGCGCGCGCCAGGCGCTCGATTTCATCCACTCGTGGCAGACGACGCACAAGATCGTGCCGACGCACGCGGAGTACGAATCGGAATCGCTGGATGCGCGGTTCAGCCGCGGCGGCCTCGGCATGCTGCTGCAAAGCCGGCGCTTCACCGCGACGCTGCGCACGGTGCCGAACCTCGATTGGGACGTCGCCCCGCTGCCGGGGCAACAGGCGGCGGCCACCGTGCTGCACTCGGATGCGTTCTGCCTGGCGAAGAGCTCGCCGCGCAAAGAGGCCGCCTACCGCTTCATCGAGTTCGTGATGGGCACGGAAGGCTCGACGCTGCTCTCGAAAACAGGGCGCACCGTACCGTCGGTCAAATCGGTGGCCGAGGGCCCGGCGTTTCTCGACCCGTCGGCGCCGCCGCGATCGGCGCGCGTCTTCCTCGACGTGATCCCGACGATTCGGCGCACCCCGAACATCGCCACCTGGAACGAGATCGAGAGCCGCGTCGACCCGATGATCGAAGACTGGTTCTACAGCCAGGGGCAGCGTGAGCCGATTGGCCGCGAAGTCCAGCAGGCGGTCGGCAACCTGTTCACCCGCCACGAATGACGCCGTTCGGCCTCGAAGTCGAGGGCCTGAGCAAGCGCTACGGAGACGCCCGGATCGTCGACAACGTCTCGTTCACGGCGGCCGAGGGCGAACTGCTCGTGCTGGTGGGACCGTCAGGCGCGGGCAAGTCGACGCTGCTGCGGCTCATCGCCGGCCTGGTGCCGCACGACAGCGGCACGATCCGCATCCGCGGCCGCGACGTCGGCCAGCTGCCGCCCGCGCGCCGCGAGACGGCACTCGTGTTCCAGAGCTATGCGCTCTTCCCGCACATGACGATTGCCGAAAACCTCTCGTTCGGCATGCGGGCGCGCGGCGTCGAACGCGCGCGATCCGATGCCCGCGTCGCGGAGGTCGCCACCGCGCTCGGCCTCGGCCCGATGCTGACGCGGTATCCGCGTGAGCTGTCGGGCGGCGAGCGTCAGCGCGTCGCCCTCGGCCGCGCGATGCTCCGAGAGCCCGAGCTCTTCCTGATGGACGAGCCGCTCTCCAATCTCGATGCGCAGCTGCGCGTGCAGACCCGCGGCGAAATCGTCCGCCTGCATTCGCGCCTGCGGACGACGACGCTGTACGTCACCCACGACCAGACCGAAGCGCTCGGCATGGGCGATCGCATCGGCGTCGTGAATCGCGGACGGCTCGAGCAGATCGGCACGCCGACCGAGGTCTACCACCACCCGCGCTCGCTGTTCGTCGCGCGGTTCATCGGCACGCCGGCGATGAATACGCTGCCGGTGATGGCGATGCCGTCCGAACAGGTCGAGTGGCACGGACACTTCATCGACCTGCCGAAGCGGCTGCAGTCCGCGCTCAGCCCGCGTGCGGAGCTCGTGCTGGGCGTCCGGCCGGAGGACGTCTCGGTGCAGGGCTCACGCTGGGCGCAGGGCGCGGCGCCGGCCGAACCAATCGCGGCGACGGTCGACCTGGTCGAGCCGGCCGGCGATCAGATCTATCTCGAGCTCGAGGTCCACGGGTCGCTGCTCGTGACCCGCGTCGAGCCGGACTTCCGGATCCGTCGCGGCGACCGCGTCAACTTCTGGTTTCACACCGCGTCGGTACACCTGTTCGACCCGCGCACCGAGCTCGCCGTCGCTGAGGGGAACGCGGGATGAGGCGCCGGGACACGAACGACGGGATGCTGCTGCTCGCGGCGCCCCTGCTTGTCTCCACGGCTGTCCTCGTCGTCCTGCCGGCGTTGGTCGCGGTGGTCTTCGCGTTCACGCATTACGACGCGCTGTCGCCGCCGCGTTTTGCCGGCCTTGCGAATTTTCGAACCCTCTGGCACGACCCGCTGTTCTGGATGGCGGTGCGGAACTCCACCTTCATCGGAGTGGTGTCGGTGCCGCTTCGCGTCGGGCTTGCGCTCGGCCTCGCGCTGCTGCTGATGCGCCAGCGGAGGTTCTCGCGCGCGGCGCGGATCGCCGTGTTCCTCCCGTCGGTCGTTCCCGAGATCGCGTACGCCCTGCTCTGGCTCTGGATGCTCAGCCCGGAGTACGGGCCCATCGGCCTGGCGCTCCAGGCCACAGGCCTCGAACGTCACAACCTGCTTCTCAGCCCATGGGGCGCACGCCGATCGATCGTGCTGATGGGCCTGTTCCAGATCGGCGAGCTGTATATCGTGTTGCTTGCCGCGCGGCGCGAGCTGCCGGCGGAGCTCTATGAGCTGTGCGCGATGGAGGGCGTCTCGGCGTTCTGGACGTTCCGCAACGTGACCCTGCCGCTCCTCATCCCGACGATCATCTTCCTCGGCGCTCGCGACGTCGCGTGGAGCTTCCAGGCCACGTTCATCCCGGCGCTCGTCATCACCAAGGGCGGGCCGGAGTTCGCCACGCTCTTCCTCCCGCTCTACATCTATCAGAACGGCTTCGAGTACCTTGCGCTTCGGCTATGCCTCGGCGATGACGGTCGCGATGTTCATCCTCACGGGTCTGCTGGTCGGCATCCAGATCGCGCTGCTCCGGCGCTGGGGCGGCCGGCAGACCGAGCGGCTCGAGCCGCGGCCGGCTGGTCCGCAGGCCCCATCTACGTAGCGTCCGCCTTCAGGTGGACTTCAGCGATCGCGAGGCCGAATTCGGTTCGCTCGGCCGGCGTCAGCTCCCGATACACCTGCGCCTGCGCCAGCTCGATCAGCTGGGCGAGCGTCGGATAGCGGACGACGGAGGCGGCGCCGAGCCAGCGCGCGATGATGCAGCCGCCCGGGAGGCTGAACCTCGCGGCGTTCGATGGATGCGAGATCCGGAGTGCGGCGACGAGCTCGCCGCTCGCGGCATCGAAGATCGGAACTTCGGCGACGTTGAGGGCCGCGCCGACGACCACCGACCCGTCCGGAGCGAACGCGGCCTCGACCACCTGATGCCGCGGCGTTCTCAGGTAGATCGTTTCGCCGCCACGGTCAATCACCGGAGACTGACCGTCTCTGCGGACAATTCGGCCACTCGCGCTGACGACACCCATCTGCGTCTCGAGGTCCAGCACGACCGGCGCGCGCTCGTCATCGTCCATCGCCGCGTCCGCGCCATCGCTCGCGCTCACCACGCGCACCACCTTCTGAAACTGCCATACGACCAGCCAGCGCTGGTCCAGAGTCATCCTCAGCTCGGAGTTGTCCTCGATCGGCGCCGAGTTGAACGCGCGGAGCTCGGCGCCGCTGCGAGGGTTGACGAACGCAACGGTCCCTTCCTGGAAGGCGACGACGAGCTCGTTCGCGGGTGTGAACGTGGCGCTGACCAGCGTTCCCTGCGTCCGTTGGTATTCCGCCAGCATGCTGCCGGCCTGGACGTCGAAGATGCGCGTCACGCCATCTCGCGCGGTGGTCGCGACCATCGTCTCGTCCGGCGAGATGTCCACGGTGACGACCGGGTTGCGATGAGGGAGGGTCACCCGTCCGGGAATGCGGCCGACGTCGAAGATCCTGGCGGTCGAGTCGGCGCCGGTCGTGAGCAGCCGCCTGGCGGTCGAATCGAACGCCACCGATCGCACCGGGCCGTCGTGCCCGGCGCACTGCCACCAGCCCTCGCGCTCGGTGTCGCCGACGCGCGCCAGCCCGCTGTTGGATGCGGCGCAGAACAACGAGCCGTCGCCATTCAGCCCCACTGCCCACGGGTAGGTCGGGAACACTTTCCTGTTCATCACCAGCTCGCCGGTCTCCGGATTGAAGACCAGGACGTTTCCCCAGATCGTGCTGACCGCGAGCCTCGTCGCATCGTCGCTCAGCGCCAGCCCCAGGCCGCTGCCATCAGGAACGTCGAGGCGCCGCTTGACGGCTTTCGTCGCGGTGTCGACGATGACCACGCCGTCGAACGATCCGCACATCGCGATCCACGCCGCGTCCGGGCTGACGACGACCGCGTTGACAAGGCGGTCGGGGATGCCGAATTCCTCCCATTGCTGATCGTCGAGGGTGAAGAAACGAACGCGGCCGTCCTCGCGGTCGTCACCACGCGCGAGCCTGCGAAAAAGGCCAGGCTGGTCGTGGGACCGGGGTGCGGCGGCAGCTTGTAGTGCGTCCGTTTCTCGCGGTCGATGACCGTCAGTTCCCCTCCCGACGCGGCGACGATCCTCGTCCCGTCTGGTACTGATGGCGAGATCGTGAACCGGACGATCGCTCACCTCGAAGTCGGCCGTCTCTCCCGTCTCGAGGTCGAACGCGCGGACGCGGCCGTCCGAGCCCGCGCCGATGGCCGCGGCGCCGTCGGGCGTCAGCAACGCCTTCGCGATCGGCACGCCTGCGTCGCCCATCTCGCGCAATACGGCGCCGCTCGACGCGTCCACCCACCGCACCAGGCCGTCGGCCGACGAGGTCAGCACCCGCGTGCCGTCCCGGTTGAACGTCGCGGAGGTCGGATACTGCCCGTGGCGGATGAGGATACGCTGCGGCCAGCCGCTGACGATCGTGCGCAGCGCGCCTTCGAGCGGCGGCGTGTGCAGGTAGCCAGCCAGCCCCTCGAGCGAGACCATGACGCCGACTGCAACCCGCTCGTCCGGAAGATCGAGCACGCGGTGCGCGAGCTGCGCGGCCTCGCGCGTCAGGGCGTTCACGCGCTCGGCCTGGCTCGCCTCGACGAACTCGCGCTGCAGCGCGGTCAGCGGCGGCTCCTTGCCCGTCGCCGACAGCATCGCTTCCGCGGCATCGAGCAGCGGCCCGCGCAAGAGCGCTGCCGTCGCGTAGCGGCCGTCGAGCCAGCGCTTCACATCCTGCTGCAGCCGCGTGTGCTGGCGCAGCCAGTCGAGGTCGCGCGACGCGGCTTTCAGTAGCTCGTCGACCAGCGCCTCGAGCGCGTCGTCGCGGCCGGTGAAGTCGTTGATATCGATGTAATCGAGCTTCTGCAGCTCCGGCGGCACCTCGCCGACCGCGTCGGCGCCGACGCGTGCGCGCACCTGCCGCTGCGCGTCGTCCCACGCAGTCTTGGTCAGCGGCCACAGCGGCAGCAGCCGCTTGGACAGGTCCACCGCAATCGACAGCTCGACGCGGCACATGCGCGACGCGACCGAGCTTGGGGTGAGCACGAAGACGAAGCCGTCCGCCGATTCGATCCCGCGGCGGATCTCGGCCATCCACTCGGACGCCGACGGGATGCTGACGCGATCGACCCAGGTGCTCCATCCCCGCACTTCAATCGCCTGCTCCAGCGCCCGGACGAGATCGGCGTCGTCGCGGGCGTAGGAGAGAAAGAGGTGCGAGCTCTTTCCGGGAGGTGGCATCGATCGGATCAGCCGCTGAACCCGTGATCGCGGGCGAAGACGATCGCCTGCGCGCGCGACCAGACGCCCAGCTTGTCGAAGAGGTTCGAGGTGTGATTGCGGACGGTCTTCTCGCTGATGTTCAGCCGCTCGGCGATGTCGGTGTTGCTCAACCCGTCGGCCATCAGCGTCAGCACCTGCCGCTCGCGCGCCGACAGGGCGGCGAACACGGACTCGCCCACCGCGTCTCCAGACTGCAGGAACGTCAGCACCGCCTCACGGAACCGCTGCCACGCCGGCTCGTGCTCGAGCAGGATGTGATTGCGCGAGTCGAGCTCGATGAACTCCGCGCCCGGGATGCCGCTCGCCAGCAGGCGTCCTTCCGCGATCGGGATCACCTCGTCGTCTCTCGCATGGAGGACGAGCGTCGGCGTGCGCACCTCGCCGAGCAGCCCGGCGATGTCCACGGTCGAGCGCGCCTGGAGCAGGTCGGCGACGATCTGGCCCGACGCCGTCTTCAGGCAGAGATCGTTGAACCACTGCAGCTGCTCGGCGGTGCCGCCTGGAATGAAGCGCGAGGTGAACACCTGGCGGAACGTCGCGTTGTCGCTGCCCCAGGCGACGCGCGCGAGATCGAGCATCGCCTGGAATGCGACCTGCGCCGCCGGCGAGCCGCGCAGCAGCCCGCCGCGGGTGTAGCCACCGTAGAGAATCATCCTGGCGACCCGCTCGGGGTGATGGATCGCGTACTGGATGCAGGTGGCGGCGCCCTGCGAGATGCCGAGGAGCGTGACCGGCGCCGACGGCCGGGCCGCTTCGATCACGGCCTCGAGATCCGCCGCCCAGGCGTCGAGCGACAGCGGACCGGCCTGCCACTCGCTCATCCCGCAGCCGCGCTCGTCGTAGCGCACGAAGCGCGAGTGGGCGGAGAAAAACTGCAGCCAGTGCTTCCAGACCGGGCTCTCCCACTCGTACTCGAGATGGGTGAGCCAGTTGGCCGCCTTGACGACCAGCGGCCCGGTGCCGGCTTCGGCCCACGCGATGCGGGTGCCGTCCGCCGAATTCACATAGCGAACGTGCTGGCGCAGCTTCGCGGGGGTGGTCATGCGCTGGACCGGGACATTTGCCTCATGACGGGGACTGAAATTCTACCGGAACCGGGACAAAGCACCCATGGTGCGAGTCGTCCCCACACCGCATTCTTCCTCAGGAAACAGGAGGCCACCATGCTCAAACGTTTGCTGTTCTTTGCCTATGGCGTCGCGTCGTACCTCACCTTCCTCGTCACCTTTCTCTACGCGATCGCGTTCGTCGGCGGGTTTGCCGTGCCCAGGCAGCTGGACGGCCCGCTGGAGTCGTCGCTGCCCGCGGCCCTTGGGATCAACTGCGTCCTGCTGACCATCTTTGCGGTTCAGCACAGCGTGATGGCGCGGCGCTGGTTCAAGGAATGGTGGACGCAGATCGTGCCCTGGGCGATCGAGCGATCCACCTATGTCCTGTGCGCCAGCCTCGCGCTGCTGCTGCTCTTCTGGCAGTGGCGGCCGATCGGGATCGAGATCTGGTCGGTCGAGAACGCGGCCGCGCGCGGCGTCCTCTGGGCGCTGTTTGCCACCGGCTGGGCGACCGTTCTGACGGTCACGTTCCTCATCAACCATTTCGATCTGTTCGGGCTGCGTCAGGTCTGGCTGCCGCTCATCGGCCGCCCGTACGCGCGCGTCCCCTTCCGCACCCCGCTGCCCTACCGCTACGTTCGGCATCCGCTGTACTTCGGCTTCCTGCTCGCCTTCTGGATGACGCCGACGATGACGCTGGCGCACCTCGTCTTCGCGCTGGCGACCACCGCCTACATCGTCCTCGCGATTCAGTTCGAGGAACGCGATCTGGTCGCGGAGCACGGCGGCGCCTACGAGGAGTACCGGCGGCGCGTTCCAATGCTGTTGCCGATCGCCAGCCGGCGGCGGAAGGCGGCGCTGACCAGCGCCGTCGCCAGCGCGCTCGCGCTCGCGTTCATGGCGCCAGCGATCGCGCTCGCGCAGCGGCACGATCACGCTGGCAGCTCGGAGCCGCAACGCAGCGCGGAACAGAAGAAGCAGATGAACGACCTGGTCGCGGTTGTTCGTGAGGCGACCGAACGCTTCCGCGACGTCGCCGTGGCGGAGGGAGAGGGCTACGCGCTGCAATTCGGTTGTGTCAGCGGGCCCGACTTCGGCGCGATGGGGCTGCACTACGTGAAGGGTTCCCTGGTCGGCGACGACGTGCTGGATCCGACGCGTCCCGAGATCGTGATCTACGAGCCGACCCATGACGGACGCGTGCGGCTCACCGGCGCCGATTTCCTGGTGCTCAAGGACGTATGGGACGCGAAGCATGCGGCGCCGCCGCAGCTGATGGGACAGCTGCTGCACCTGTTCGAGGCGCCGAACCGCTTCGGGCTGCCGGCCTTCTACACGCTGCACGTGTGGGCGTGGAAGGACAACCCCAACGGCACCTTCGTGAACTGGCACCCGAAGGTGTCGTGCGACGGGTTCAGCGACACGCCCTGAGCAGATTCGTCACGGTGCCGCGGAGCCGATGTCGGCCTCCGCTTCGATCTCGACCAGGTACTCGTCGCCCACGAGCGCGGCGCCAACCAGGGTGTTGGCAGGCTGAATCGCCGCGAAGCGCGCGCCGTGCGCGCGGGCGACGGGTTCCCAGTCGTCGACGTTGCGGACGTAGATGCGGGTTCGCGTGACGTCGGCGAGCGTGGCGCCGAGCGACTGCAGCGCGCCCTCGATCTTGTCGATGACGAAATGGGCCTGGGCGGCCGGGTCGCTCCCGCCGATGACGCGGTCGCCCATCGTCGCGGTCGTGCCCGAGATCGAGATGTGCTGCCCGCGGCGGACCGCGCGCGCGAAGCCGGCGAGCGTCTCCCAGATGGTGCCGCTCAGGCACAGCGTCCGGCCGCCGTCGCGCGGCTCGGTCTGGTACGGCGCGGGCATCGAGTCGAGGTGATGGCTCAGGTCGCCGGACGCGGTCAGGAATGGCGGCTTCCGGTATTCGTCGCCACAGTCGCCGGGAATCGGGTGCAGTGTCGCCAGCGCCGCCTCGATCTCCCGGCGATCGTCATCGGTGAGCGCCAGCGAGAACAGCCGCAGCGTGTCGTCGATGTGCTCCCGTTCGCCGAGACGGGCGCCGATGATGACGGCGGCGACGCCGGGCCGATCGAGGATGAACCGGCTGGCGACGTTGGCGATCGACACGCCGTGGCGCGCAGCCACCGCTGCGGCCGCCTGCAGCACTCGCTGCAGCGCGCTCCAGCCGCCGGCCACACGCAGGAAGCGGCCGTACTTCATCTGCGACCAGGTCGAGAGCCGATCCCAATCCGGCTCGGGCGCGCCGAGCCAGCGCTCGGTGAGCCAGCCGCCAGCAAGCGTCCCGTACGCGAGCAAGTGGACGCCGTGCTCGGCGCAGAATGGCCCCAGGCCGCGCGCAGCCCGCTGATCGAGCAGCGAGAACGACACCTGGTTCGACGCGATCTCGATGCCGCTCGCGACGGCGACGCGCAGATGCGCGGTGTCGAAGTTGGTCAGTCCGAGGTGACGGATGAGGCCGCGGGCCTTCAGCTCCTGGAGGTCGAAGAGCGTTTCGAGCCAGCCCGGATCGGCATAGTTCCAGGCGTGGTACTGCAGGAGGTCGATCGCCTCGACGCGGAGGCGCGTGAGCGCGCGGTCCACCGCCGCGCGGACCTCGGCCTTCGAGACCCGCCCGGGCTTGGGAACCCATTTCGTGAACAGCTGCACCTGGTTTTGCGGCGCTCGCGAGCGGAAGAGACCCGCCACTTCCTCCGCCGGCCCGTAATGATCGGCCATGTCGAAAGTCGTCAGCCCGGCGTCGGCGTAGGGCTGCATCGCCGCCGCGGCGCGATCGATATCGATCGTCCGCCCGTCGCGCTCCATGTCGGCGAGCTGCCAGAGCCCGGTGACGACCCGCGAGATGGACAGATCGGGCGACAGGTCGATGCGTTCAACGTGTGGTGTCATCGGGAGCGTCATTCCGGCGGCAGCGCGGTGAAGCGAGCTCGGAGATCCACGCCGGCGCGGCGCAGCTTTCCGACCTCGAGCCAATAGACGAACGAGCCGAGGGCCATCACCACGGCCCAGACCGGCGTCGAGCGGAAATACCACGCCGCGGCGGGACCGGTGAGATCCTTCCACGTGTGCACGGCGAGAAAGCCGGCGAGCACGACGATCGCCGAGCACGGCGGCCGAGGTCCGCACGCGCACATTCGGGAGGACGGTGATCGACCGCGGCGAGCGCGGGATTCCGCCGCGGCACGGCGACGACCGACAGCGCCATCAGCAGGAAGTTGACGAGCATCGAGGTGACGAGGATGTCCACGCCGAGGAAGAAATCGCCGGCCAGGTGGCTGCCCAGGATGCCGAGCGTGGCCATCCCGGCGCTGGCAATGATCGCCACGTGCGGCGTCCGGAACACCGGGTGCACCCGAGCGATCGCCCGCGGAAAGATCCCGTCGCCGGCCCACGCGAACATCAGCCGCGACACCGCCAGGAGCATGGCCGGCAGATCCTTGGCCAGCGCCACCGCCGCAGCAGAGATGATCACCACGGTCCAGAACGGCGGCAGCAGATACCCGAGCAGCCCCGGCGCCGTCAGGTCGCGCCGCTGCGCCTCGCCGGCGATGTACTCCCACGGCACCGCGTGGTACACGGCCGCGGTGAACAGCATGTAGAGCACACCGACCGACCCGACCGCGAGACCGATGGCGAGCGGCAGGTTGCGGCTCGGGTTCTTCGCCTCGCCGCCCGCCTGCGCGATCGAGTCGAAGCCGATGAACGATGCAAAGAGGACTGCGGACGCCGAGAGAAACGTCCAGGCACCCGGCGACGCCTCGGCCGGCGACGATCGTCCGTCCATCGCGCGCCAGCACCGCCGCGGCGAAGTCGGCGTGGTCGAACGAGAACCCGGCGACGATGACCACGCCGGCAAGGACGAACGTGAGGTACATCAGCGGCACCATCAGCCGCTCGTAGATCGCGACGCCGAGCAGGTTGACACCCGCGGCGGTCCACAACACCGCGAGCGACAGCGCCAGGCGCACCCATCCGGTGTCGAGCGACGCCGCGACTGTGCTCCAGCCGACCGCGAGCGCGATGTCGCGCACGAACGGGACGAACACGTACGAGACGACGCCGATCGCGACCGACAGCGAGAACCACTGCGAGAACGACGCGACGAAGCCGAGGTACGGATCGAGACCGCGGCTGACGTAGACGTAGCTGCCGCCGGCGCGCGGCATCGCCGAGGCGAGCACCGCATAGGCGATCGCCGCCAGGACCGCCGGCAGCGCCGCGAAGGCAAAGGCCTCCAGCACGAACGGTCCGATGCCGGGCACGTTGCGCTGGATCATGAACGGGATGACGTTGATGCCCGCGCCGACCATCGAGCAGACGCCGGTGGCGGTCAAGCCGGCCAGGCCCATCTCGCGGGCGAGCTGCGGCCTGGCATCGGGCCGGTCGTTGACGATGTGCGCCATCGGCGGATTCTATCGAAAGCTCGACGCCTCGCCCGCGGCAGGCACGTGGCCGCCGGACGCCGCGCGCAGCCCCGCTCTCAAGAGCGACACCGCCGCGTAGATCACGACCAGCAGCACGAGCCACCGCAGCGCGTCGAGCGGCAGCGACTTGACCAGCCAGACGGCGACGATCACGCCGGGAATGCCGCCGGCGGTCAGGCCCAGCGCCGTGCGCCAGTGGAAGCGGCCCGCGCCTGACGAACCGGACGCCCGCAACCGTCGCCACGAACGCGCCCGATCCCATCATGATTGGAAACGCCGCCCTCGGGTCCATCCCCATCAGGCTGAACATGACCAGGCTCGGCGCGTAGTTGCCGATGCCGAGCGTCAGCAGCGCGCCGAGGAAGAAGTTGGCCACCAGCGCGAGCGCGAACGCCCGCGGCGTCAACGCCAGCGCGGTGCCGCCCGCGGGAAAGCGGTTGAGCATGCCGACGATCATGAACACCGCGGCCACCACCAGCGCACCGCCCAGGCCGAGCTGCAACGCCCGGCGGGAGAGCGAGGACGACGACCCCGGCGCCGATCCAGCCGCCGGCGACGCAGACGGCAATCAGCGCCGTCATCTGCCAGGGATCGACCGCGACGCTGCTGATGAAGAGCAGCGCCTGCGCCAGCACCGGCATCGCATCGCCGACGATGATCGTGCCGGGGATCAACTCGTCGGGCACGAGCCGGAACAGCCGGAACACCGTTGTTGTCGTGGCAAACGAGCCGATGCCGAGCGTGTCGAAGAAATTGGTGACGAACCCGATGACCAGATCCAGCGGCGTCGGCGCGGCGATGTGCTCGCCCTGCGCGATGGCGCGCCTGGTAGCCGATCGTCCAGCGGACGATGAGCAGCACGCCGCTGGCCGCCAGCGCGCCGAGCAGCACCCGTACGAGCGTCATGTCGTGCCGCCTATACTACTTGCGGGGAGCCGCATGAGCGCTGATCACCATTCGGACGACAGCTTCGAGCTCTACGATCTGCGGGTCGAAGTCGTGGCGACGGATCGGCCGATGGTGTGCGGCCACCGCGCCGGCGACTGGCTCGAGCTGCGCGGCGAGAACCTCACGCTGCCTCGCGGGCCAGCCCTTTTCCATCTATGCGCTGGCGGCGCTGCTGCCGCTGCTGCCGGCGAAGCAGCGGATGACGCACCCGCACGACTGGATGACGACCGACGCCGAGATCGCCTGTCCCGATCCCCAACTGCGGCGCCAGGTTCCGCATCACCCGCATCGGCACGCGCACGTTCCGCCACAGCGAGGTGACCGCCGTGCCGCTGCCGCCGGCATGACCATGCAGGTCGACCGCGTTCAGCTCGCGCCCGGCTACATCGATCTCGCGCCTGCTTGAAGGGCGGGTGGCAGCTGGCCGGCGGCCACGGCCCCGTCGACGCCGCCGCCGCGCTCGACGACATGGATCGGTTCGTCGACGCAGGCATCACGACCTTCGACTGCGCCGACATCTACACCGGCGTCGAAGCGCTGATCGGCGAGTGGCTCAGGAGTCGCGACGTGCGCGGCGGTGCGGTGCCGGTGCAGATCCACACCAAGTACGTCCCCGATCTCGATCGGCTGGCCACCCACTCGCGCGCCGACGTGGTGCGAGGCGTCGATCGCTCGCTCGGCCGGCTCGGCGTCGAACGGATCGACCTGGTGCAGCTGCACTGGTGGGACTACGACATCCCGGGCTACGTCGAGGCGGCCGCGTGGCTGGACGAGCAGCGCCGTGCCGGCAAGATCCGCCACGTCGGCCTGACCAACTTCGACCAGCGGCGCCTCGCGGAAATCGTCGCCGCCGGCGTCCCGATCGTGTCACACCAGGTGCAGTACTCGGTCCTCGACCGGCGGCCGGCGAACGGCATCGCCGACCAGTGCGCGCGCCACGGCATCGGCCTGCTCTGCTACGGCGCGCTGGCCGGCGGCTTTCTGTCCGACCGCTATCTCGGACGCCCCGAGCCGGCAGGGCCGCTCGAGAACCGATCGCTCGTCAAGTACCGGCTGATCATCGACGAGTTCGGCGGCTGGGATCGCTTCCAGGCGCTGCTGACGGTGCTCGGCGAGGTGGCGGCGCGCCACGGGTGAGCATCGGCGCCGTGGCGCTCCGCTGGGTGCTCGATCAGCCCGGCGTGTCGGGGGCAATCGTCGGCGCGCGGCACGCGCGACACCTCGATCAGACGATTCAGGCGTTCGCGGTCGCGCTCGAGGACGGGGACCGTGCGGCGATCGCGCGCGTGCAGTCGGCGTCAACCGGCCCGCAGGGTGATGTCTACGATCTCGAGCGCGTGAAGGGCGGCTCGCATGCGTCGATCATGCGCTACACGCTCGGGCGGGATGTGTCGAAGCCGGTGTGATCCGGCTGCCGTTCAGCGCCCGCGATACGGCGCGAAGTCGCGCCAGATCTGCTGCACCACGTTCGGATCGACAACCAGGGTGTCGGCTTTCTCCGGCTGCTTGTCCGAGTACAGCACGAGCTTGACCGCGCCGCATTCCGGCACGAGCGCGCCGGGGTCGAAGACCGAAAGCCCCTCGTAGATCACGTCGCTCTCGGTGACGCGCTGTTCGATCTTGAACGGATGGATCGGCGTCACCTCGGCGTCGCCGCAGAAGGCGCGCATCCGCGCATATCCCGACTTCGCGCGCTTCATCGCCGGGATGGCGACGCCCTGTGTCATCGCCGCGCCGCGCGCTACCGTCGTCCAGAAGTTCTCGACCAGCTTCGGCGTCACGCGGACGAGCAGGACCGGTGGAAAGTCGGCGACGTAGTCGGACCAGTTCGCGAATTCCAGAACCGGGCGAGCGAGAGCCGGCTCCACATCCGCCGTCCGCGCACCGCTCCCGCGCGAACGCTCCCTCGCCTGCTCCGCCTGGTACTGCGCGCCGTAGATGTTCACGGGCGTGATGAAGTTGATGTCGAACTCGGCCGACGACACCTGATACGGGTTCAGGCTGCCCGCGCGACCTTGGACCGTTTCCTTGAGCGCGTTCAACGAGAGGGCGCGCGCCGGCTCCACCGGCAGTTGCGCGCCGGCCGGCGGCGCGCCGTCTTTCATCTTTTTCTCGGCCGACGCGACAACCTCGCACGCAGCGTCGACGGGGACGACGCGCGACGCCACGCGCTTGATTGAGCTCCGGTCGTCCTCGGCCGTGGTGATGCCGACCATGGCGCCGCTGGCGGTGAAGACCGGCCCGCCGGCGCTGCCCTGCGAGAGCCTGAGGTCGGCGGTGATCGAACGCGGCTCGACGCGGCTGACGGTGCCGGACGCCATGCCCTTCGGCGCGCGAAACGGCATGTCGATGGCGAAGATCGCCTGATCGCCGGCGATTGTCGCCTTGGGCGTCTGCGCGCAGCCGAGCGGCACCGGCCGCACGGAAGCGACCGCCTTGGGATCGATCCAGAGGATCGCCACGTCGCGCTCCGCGTCGGCGTGGAGCACCTTCGCCGCCACCTTCACCGATGGCGAGAGCTGCACCTCGACCGAGGTCGCATTTCCAACCACGCGCTGGTTCGTCGCAATCAATCCCTTCGCGTCGATCACGAACCCGGACGCGTACGCCGTCGGCGTCCACAGCGTGACAACGCTGTCCTGCCATTGAAGGAGCAGGAACGCTGGATCGGTCTCTGCCGGCGCCGCCGGGTCGACCGCGGCCGCGGCCGTGTCGACGTCTGCGTTCTCGGCGGTCAACTCGAGCGTCGTGTCGCGTCCGGCGGCGATGTCGAGCATCTGCGTCCACCCGTAGGTCCTGCCCTGGAACACGATCGGCCGATCCGATTCGACCGTGTAGTTCCCCGGCCGCAGCCTGATCTCGGCAGTGCCGTCGAGCGCGGTGATGACCTGTCGCGGCGGCGCGGTGGTCGGGTTGTCGCTGATGAGGAGGACGTGACGCGGCACGGGCGTCGGCTTCCGCTCGGCGTCGAGCACGACGATTTTGATGCGCAGGACGCTCAGCGCCTGGCCGGTGGCCGACTGTGAGCCGGCGAGCCAGAGCGCGGCGAGGAACAACGCGCGAACCATCTATTTCATGGTCGCCCCGTCACTCCCGGATGTCAACGCGGGCAGGATCAGCCGCTCAGCGTTCGGTGGCGCGGTATCCCCTGAGCATGTTTGTCATCGCGTAGTTGCCTTCGTGGCAGGCGTATTCGTAGATCGGCCCTGGCGATCGCGTCATCGTCAGCTCGCCTTTCCAGGGTTGCGTGAAGGCGGTGGGGTTATCGATCTCGAACCGGTAGAGCAGCGTATCGGCGTCGAGCAGGCTGAACCGCTCGACGAGATGAAGGTTCCGATCCCAGCCGAAGTTGCCGCCCGCCTCGCCGTAGAAGCCGCCGGCATCGTTGAAGTTCGTCGTGTCCACGACCAGCGTGTTGCCCTCCCACCGGCCGATCGAGTCGCCCATCCACAGCCGGATCTCCGGCGGCAGATGCGGCCGGCCGTCGAGACGGATGATCCTCGCGTCGTGGATCATCTCCGCGTGCACGACGAACGCGTCCTTCGTCTGCATGATCTGGTAGTTGCTGTTGTAGGAGTACGGCAGCATCGGCGGCCCGGCGGTGAGGAACGCCAGGCACTGATCCTGGAGACCCGTGTCCTGCGCGCTCGCCGCGTTCTTCATCGCCTCGACGCGGCTGCGCTTCACCTCGGCCGCGGCAGGCGTCAACGCGGGAATCCGGCCATCGGGCGGATCGGTGATGATCGAGGTGCGCAGCGTCTTGACGATGCGCGATCCGAACTCGCGATAGAAGGTGTTGTAGGTGCCCGTCCCGGTGCTCCGCGTAGCGGTCTCGGGCGGGGGCTCCTCATTGCGTTCGGCGACCTGACGTTCCCACGCCGCCGCCTCTTCCGGCGTGAAGAACGGCTTGTCCTTCAGCTGAACCGGACGCTCGAGCGGCGTGGCCGTGGCGGAGTTCCAGATGCCGTCGAAGCCGGCGTGCGGGTCCGGCGCGGTGCTGGGGTCCGCGGCAAACGGCGGGAACACCCATAGCACGGCAAGGCAGAGACCAAGAACCTGTATTCGTCGAATCACCGCATATCCTCGTCGAGCCGACCGTCCGGGCTCGACGAACTATACCGTGACTGCGTCGTCGTGCTGGATACCGACACACTTGTCATCGACCTCGTCGCAGGACCGTCCGCATTGTTCGGCGGGAATCATCCATTAGAGTTCCTTGAACGGGTTGAACACCTTCAGCCCCGGCCGACGGAAGTCTCGCTCATTGCCAGTCGCGATCGTGAGTCCGTACCGCCGCGCGGTCGCCGCGATGTAGCTGTCCTCAACAGGCATGCGCCGACCGGTTCCTTCGAACTGATGTTCCTGTTCGGCCCACACGTGCGCGACCGATACGTTGAACCCGTGGATGCGACCATGCATGGCCTCGACAAGGCGGCTCAGCCATGCCTGCAGCGCCAGGCGCTGCCGTCCCTCTTTCGTCCGCACCCAGTACGCCAGTTGCGCGATGACGACCGCGCTCGTATAGCACCGATCCTGTTCGCGCTCGATCCATCCGACGACGCGAGAATCGCCCTGGCGTTTGGCCGGCTGGGACATGACGTCCGTATCGAGCAACCAACTCACAGCTTTCGCCGCCTGGCCTTCTCACGGCGGCGTGAGGCACGTCATCCATGCTGACGGGACACTCCTTCAACACCGCGAGCCAGTCTTCTTTTCCGGCGAGACGCCGAAACACGATGGCATCTTCTTCTGCGTCGAACCGCGCGTCGAAATACTCGCCGGGCGACGCCGGCGCCAGAGTTGCCGGCACGGTCAGGCGCCGCTTCGAATCGAGGGTGACAATCATGGTGGGATTATCCCACCCTGGATTGGGCCGGTCAATTTCGGCCTGGGACAGCGGGGCCGCTGGCGTTCTCGAGTTGCAGGTCACTCTCTGTCGCCGTCGTGGCGTGTCGCAATCGGGTCGGCCGCTGCCGGCAGTCCGCCCAAGTTGTTTGCGAGTCGTCCCAGATGGAACCCGGCGCAGGTGCGATCCTCGCACTTCCTCCTGTTCGAGCCATCCTGAGGTCTCCGGCAACAGCTCGCCAAACGCCAAGTCGGCTTCGTTCAGGCTGTAGACTTCGCTCGAATCGATGTGATCGCGGATGAATCCGAGCACATCCGCACGCCACTCGTGACGCTCGGCCTCATTCTCACAGATGTGCTCGGGCAAGAGCGGTTCATCTTCGGTCTGCTGCTCGGGAGTCCGCGTCAATTCGCGCTTCCATCGCTCGGCGCATCTCATGTGAGCATCGACGGCGCGCTGCCCTATCGCGACTTCGTCGCGGCGCACCCGCCGCTGCTGTTCTACTCCGGCGCCGCCCTGCTCTCGGCGTGGGACTCGATCGACGGCGTCCGGGCGCTGCTCGCGCTGGCGCCGCTGGTCACGGGCGGGCTCGTCGCCACCGCGGTGCTGCGGCTCACCGGCAGCTCGCCCGGCGCCGTGCTCGCCGGCCTGGCGGCGATCGTCGCGCCGTGGTCGCTGCACGAGCACGCGCTGCTGATGCCGGAGACGTTCGGGGCGCCGCTGGTGATGGGCGCCGCGCTGCTCGCCGCGCGCGCTCGCACCGCGGTGTGGGCGGGGCTGCTGGCGGCGGTGGCGGTCGGCTTCAAGTGGCCGTTCCTCCTGTGCGGGCTCGCGCTGGCGGTGGCGACGCCCGCCAAGGGGCGCTACCTCGCGGCGCTCGCGGGAGGGTTCGCCGCCGGGGTCCTGCTCTCGTTCGCGCTGTTCGGAGCCGGGCGGCTCTACGACGACCTCGTGGTCGCCCAGCAGCAGGTCGGCTGGTACAACCTGCACCAGATCGGCGCGTACGTCGTGCAGGGGGCGTGGAACCTGCTCCCGCTGCTGGTGCCGGCGGCCTTCTGCCTGGCCTTCAGGGACCGCGCGCGCGACCCGGCGCTGCTGCGCACGCTCGCCGCCGCCGGGCTCGCGGCGTTCGTGCTGGTGGGCACGATCACGAAGACGGGCACCTACCTCAACTCGATCGTGCTCCTCGAGCCGCCGCTCGTCGCGCTGGCCGCGGCGGGCGTGGTCTGGCTGCTCCGCGAGGGGCGGCCGCGGTGGGGCATCGCCGCGGTGGCGGCCGCGCTGCTGCTCGTCTGCGTCCAGGCAGCGTCGTTCGTGGCGGGGCCGGACGACCCCGGGCTCTTCCTGCGCCCGTTCTCCGCACGCGGCCACGTCTGGACGAACGCCGACACGACCGCCCGCGCGGTGGCGGCGGCGCGCCGCTGCCCGAAGGGCGTGGCGTACTCCGGCCAGCCCTTCATCGCCTTCGTCGCCCGGCGCCGGATGCCCGGGGACGAGCCCGATCAGTTCCTCATGGCCAAGTCGCCGGTCGCGTCACGGGCCGCCGCCAAGGCCGCGGCCGAGCCGCAACGCTGCCCCTGAGACCGGCGCCCCGCTGCCGACCGCCCTTCTACCATTGCGCCGGTCGTGCCGCCGATCCGCATACGCGCGCTGACGGCCGCCATGCTGGCCGCGCTCGCCGTCCTCGCCCTCCCGTCCGCCGCCCCGGCGGCGGGGCCGCTCACGATCGGGATCGGCGAACAGCGGCCCTACCTCTTCACGAGCCCGCTCTGGTCCAAGCTCAAGGCCCCGGACGTGCGCTACATCGTGGCGTGGGACGCGCTGTCGAACAAGCAGCAGCGCAGCGAGACCGACGCCTACATGGCGGCGGCGGAGGCGGCCGGCGCGCGCGTGCTGCTCGGCTTCAGCCATTCGCGCTCGCGGTACAAGGCGCGGCGCAAGAAGCTGCCGTCGACGCGGCGCTACCGACGCGAGTTCCTCCGCTTCCGGGCCCGCTACCCGTTCGTCAAGACCTACCTGACCTGGAACGAGGCGAACCACCGCGGCCAGCCGACGTGGAACCACCCGGGGATGGCCGGGCGCTACTACGACGTCCTGCGCAACAACTGCCGGAAGTGCACGATCGTCGGGCCTTCCGTGCTCGACTCGAGCGCGATGCCGGGCTGGGTCAAGAAGGTGGAGCGCCGCGCGAAGCACCCGATCCGGATCTGGGCGATCCACAACTACATCGACGCCAACCGCTTCCGCACGCGCGGCACGCGCTCGCTGCTGCGCGCGACGAAGGCGAGGATCTGGTTCACCGAGACCGGCGGGCTCGTCCGCCGCGACAACGGCTCGAGGATCGAGTTCGCCGAGTCGCCCAAGCACGCGGTGAAGGCCACGAAGTGGGTGTTCAAGCTCGCGCGGCTGAGCCCCCGGGTCCGGCGCGTCTACATCTACCACTGGACCGCGCCCGCGCCCAAGGCCACGTGGGACTCGGCGCTGCTCGACCGGCGCGGCCGCCCGCGCCCCGCCTATGCGGTCGTGCGGTCGTTCGTGCGGCGGCTGCGCGTGGTGGCGCGCCGGCAGCGCGCCGCCCGCGCCCGGTGACGAAGCGGGCGCTCGCGCTCGCGCTCGCCGGCGCCGCGCTGGCGCAGGCGGGCTGCGGGAGCCGCGAGGCGATCCGCGGCGGCGGCACGACGGTCGGGCCGACCCTGACGGTCTACTCCTCGCTGCCGACACCCGGCCGCGGCAGCTCCCGCGACATCGTCGACGGCGAGAAGCTCGCGCTCGCCGAGGTCCACGGCAAGGTCGGGCGCTGGGCGATCAACTTCTCGTCGCTCGACGAGGCCGGCGGCGACCCGCGCGAACGGGCGCGGCGGGCGGCCGACGCGGCGCGCACCGCGATGGCCGACACGCAGACGGCGGCGGTGATCGGCACGGTCGACTCCGAGGGCGCGCGCGCCTCGATCCCGCTGCTCAACGCGGCCGGCTACCTGCACGTGTCGCTCGGCGCGGGCTATTCCGGCTTCACCCGGCGCGTCGCCGCGGACGAGCCCGAGCGCTGGTTCCCGGCCGGCGGGCGGACGTTCGCGCGCCTCGTCGGGGACGACCGGGCACAGGCGCGCGCGCTCGTGCGCGCCGCCGGCACGCGCCGGATCGTGGTCGAGGCGGAGGGTGGGGAGGACGGCGCCGCGCTGGCGAGCGAGGTCCGGCGCGCGGCCGCGGCCGCCGGGGCGAAGGTCGTGGCGCGGGCCGGGCCGGGCAGCGCCGTCATCTACGCGGGTGAGGACCCGCTCGCCGCGGCGGAGGTGACGGCGAGCGTCGCGCGCGAGACGCCCGGCGCGCGGGTGGTGCTGCCCGACGCCGCGGTGCGCAACGGCGTCGAGGGCGTGCTGCACGGGCGCGGCGGCGCGCCGCGCGGTGCTCGTCTCGAGCGCGCCCGAGCCCGGCTCGACGGCCGCGCTGCGCGAGTTCGAGGCCGCCTTCGAGCGCGCGTTCGGGCGCCGCCCGGGCCGCTACGCCGCGCTGGGCCACGCCGCGATGGAGGCGGTGCTCGGCTCGCTCGGCCAGGCCGCGGCCGAGGACCGCGCCGGCGAGCGGCGGCGGGTCCTGCAGCTGTTCTTCTCCGGCCGGCCGCACGACACGGTCGCCGGACCGCTGCGCGTGCTTCCCTCCGGCGAGCTCGCGCAGCCGCGGTTCACCGCCTTTCGTTTGCCGAAGGGAGATCGCGGCTAGGACCCCGGGCCATGAGCTCGGATGCCTCCGCGGCCACGTTGGATGGCCCGGCCTCGGCGCCGGTGACCGCGAGGCCGCCGCCACGCCGCTGAACCCCACCATCACGCGCACGATGCTGACCGTGTTCGTGATCGGCGACGTGCTCGGCGCCGGCATCTACGCGCTCGTCGGCGAGGTGGGCGGCGAGGTCGGCGGCGCGATCTGGTCCGCGTTCCTGCTCGCGGGCGTGCTGGCGCTCTTCACGGCGGCGTCATACGCCGAGCTCGTGACGAAGTACCCGCAGGCGGCGGGAGCCGCGCTCTACGTGCACCGGGCCTTCAGGTCGGACTTCTTCACGTTCGTCGTCGCGTTCGCCGTGATGGCCTCGGGCGTGACCTCCGCCGCGACGCTCGCGACGGCGTTCGGGGGCGACTACCTGAGCGAGTTCGTCGACCTCCCGACGGTGCTGGTCGGGCTCGCGTTCGTGGCGGTCATCTCGCTCGTGAACTTCCGCGGGATCAAGGAGTCGGTCGGCGTCAACCTCGGGCTGACGACGATCGAGCTCGGCGGGCTGCTGCTCGTGGTGGCGATCGGGCTCGCGTTCCTGCTCGACGGTGGCGGCGATCCCGGCCGCGCGCTCGAGTTCAAGTCGGGCGAGGCGGTCCCGATCGCGATCCTCGGCGGCGCCTCGCTCGCCTTCTTCGCGCTGATCGGCTTCGAGGACTCGGTCAACGTCGCCGAGGAGACCCGCGACCCGTCGCGCGTGTTCCCGCGCGCCCTGTTCCTCGGGCTCGGGATCGCCGGCGTCGTCTACATGCTCGTGACGGTGATCGCCTCGATGGCGGTCCCGACCGGCAGCTCGTCGGCTCGGACGGCCCGCTGCTCGAGGTCGTCGACCAGGGGCCGCTCGGCGTCTCGACCAAGCTGTTCGCGGCGATCGCGCTGTTCGCGCTGACCAACGGCGCGCTCATCAACCTCATCATGGCCTCGCGGCTGGTCTACGGCATGAGCCGCGAGGGGATCGTCCCGGCGGCGCTCGGCCGGGTGCACGGCGGCCGCAGGACGCCCTGGGTCGCGATCCTGTTCACGGCAGCGCTCGCGGCGCTGCTGGTCATCGTCGGTGACCTCGAAACGCTCGCCGACACGACCGTCCTGCTGCTGCTCTTCGTCTTCGTGTGCGTCAACGGCGCGGTGCTCGTGCTGCGCAAGGAGACGGTCGAGCACGATCACTTCCGCGCGCCGAGCATCGTCGCCGTGCTCGGCGTCGCCGCGTGCGCCGGGCTGATCGTGCACAAGGCGTTCGACGACCTCTCGGTGTTCGCCTACGCCGGCGGCCTGATCGTGCTGGGGATCGCGCTGTGGGCCGTGAATCGTGCCGCCGGCGGTGGCGGCGCTAGCTCTCCAGCGCCGCGTCCAGGCTGATATCGACGTTCAGGGCCTGGGAGACCGGGCAGTTCTCCTTCGCGACCTCGGCCGCCTTGCGGAAGCCGTCCTCGTCGAGGCCGGGAACGCGCGCGCGGGTCGTCAGCGCGATGCCCTTGATGGCCCAGCCCTCGCCCTCCTTCTCGAAGCGCACCTTGGCGTCGGTGCTGATCGACTCGGGCTCGTGCCCGTCGGCGCCGAGGATGCCGGAGAGCGCCATCGAGAAGCAGCCGGCATGGGCCGCGCCGAGCAGCTCCTCGGGGTTCGTCCCGGGGCCCTCCTCCATGCGTGACTTGAACGAGTACGGGCCCTCGAATGCGCCCGACCCGAACGCCATCTTGCCCGTGCCCTCAGGCAGCGATCCGTTCCACTCGGCGTGTGCGGTACGTGTCGGCATGCGGGTGCTCCTTCGTCGCGTTCTCTATGTTGCGGAGCGATCATGACGCGCGCACAACGCCTCACGTTCCTCGGCATCGCGGCGGTGATCGCGGTCGTCGCGGTGATCCTGCTCGCGGGCGGCGGGGACGAAACGGACCGCGCCGCCAACTCGGCGCAGACGGCCACCCCGACGGCCAGCGCCTCCGACGGCGAGGCGACCGCGACGCCCACGCCCACGCCACGCCGACCCCGAAGCCGCCGCCGCTACTGCAGGCGGGCAGCGTCAAGGCGCTGACCTTCAAGCAGGGCGAGACGGTCCGCTTCCGCGTGCGCAACGACAAGGCGGAAGAGGTCCACGTCCACGGCTACGACATCAAGAAGGAGCTCGAGCCGAACAAGACCGCGACGGTGTCCTTCAAGGCGACCATCAACGGCATCTTCGAGATCGAGCTCGAGGGCTCGGCGACGCAGCTGGCGTCGCTCAAGGTCGTTCC
>CAVTHG010000011.1:0-172395 GCA_963734375.1 uncultured Acidobacteriota bacterium
GCGATAGAGCCGCATGCCAAGGCCGACGATCCATGATTCGCCGTCGCAAACGGTCGATCGAGCGGCGACGGCGAACCGGCGCTCCCAATCTCGTGACATTTCGACGTTGAACGATCGAGCTTCGGATCCTTCGAATTCCTCGGTGTGCCATTCGCCGGGCGGGTGGTAAGCCAGTGTCTGCGGACCGCACTGCCGTTCACCGCCGCTAAATTGCTCGCGATAACGACCGCGGCGAACCAGGCAAAAATAGCCGCGCTCGTGACTGTGCGCGCAGGAATGCGGCGCGGCCGGAGTAGCGAGTTTCCGTCAGCAGCAGGCCAGCCACGATTGCCGTCGAAGCAGTTCGCCGAAATACTCGCCACCGCGCAAACGACTCGTCACGTGGATTGCCCCTCGTTCAGATTCGCGGCCGAACCCCGGCTATTGTAACCGATTTCCGGAAGGAAGCGGAATTGCGCCAACTCGATCCCGTTCGCTGTCCATCCTTCGTCGAACTGCTATCATGGACCGAGTCGCTTCGCGGGAAGGACAGCCGACATGCAGCAGCGGAAGTACCTCGTCCCGCACGTCATCGAGATGAACTACCAGGCCGGCCGCCGGCTCGGGCGTCAACATCTACCTGATCGACGGCGGCAGCGAGTTGGCTGCTCATCGACGTCGGCTACGAGGACACGGTCGACGAGATCGTCGAGCTGATCCGCGCAGATGGACTTCAGCCTGTCCGCGTGCAAGATGATCATCGCCACGCACGCCGACGCCGACCACATCCAGGGGCTGGCCCAGGCCAAGGAGCTGCTCAAGGCCAAGGTGGCCGCCCACCCGCTGAGCGTCGACGCCGCTCGAGACCGGCGACGAGAGTCATGACCTACGCCAGGATCGAGGCCCAGGACATTCGACATCCCGATGCCGCCGTGCAAGGTCGACATGACGATCGACGAGGGCGACGAGCATCAAGGTCGGCGACGGTGACGCTCGAGGTCTGGCACACGCCCGGCCACACCGCAGGGCCAGCTCAGCTTCAGGATGGGCGACCTGCTCTTCAGCGGCGACAACATCTACAAGGACGGCTGCGTCGGCGTGATCGACGCCCACCACGGCTCGGACCTGCGCATATTTCGTCACGTCGCTGACGCGCATTCTGGCCGACGACGCCGAAGTCCTGCTCCCCAGCCACGGCCCGGTGTTCCGCAAGGACAAGAAGCTCATCCAGAAGACGATCGACCGGCTGACGCAGTACCAGCACATGGCCGACTTCGGCACCTGCGCCTCGACTGGCCGCTGCTCGACGAGTGGGAAGCGGAAGTCGTCGGCGGACGGATGCCAAGTTCTGACGCAAATCATGCCCGACGATCCCGTTCTCGAACCGTATCTGCGCCTGGGACGACAGCCGGCAGCAGGGCCGCAACGTCCCCATAACGGAACTCTGTCCCGGATCGACCCGAACTTCGCGCTCGCCTTGAGGCCGCGATCGCCGAGCGCCGGAACGATCGGATTCGGTCCGAAGCCGGCACGCTCGTGGCGGAAGGCACGGCTGTATTCGCAAAGTCCGTTCTGCCGCCTTTGGCCGACAGTCGTTATGAGGTGCGGCGGTTCTGCGCTCGCGGCGGGCTCGGCGAAGTGTTCGTGGCCTCGATTCTGAAGTCGGTCGCGAAGTGGCCCTCAAGCGCATTCAACCGGCTGTCGCTGATTTTCCCGGCGCCCGCGAACGGTTGGTCCGCGAAGCCACGCTGACCGGGCGGCTTGAACATCCGGGCATCATCCCCGTCTACGGCGTCGGTCGGGATGCGGCGGGCGATCCGTTTTACGCCATGCGCTTCATCCGCGGGCAGAGTCTGCGGCAAGCGATCGACGCATTTCACGCCGAACCGCTGGCGCGACCGGCGATCTGAAGTTTCCGTGCAGATGCTGCAGCGCTTCGTCGCCGTCTGCAACGCGATCGCCTACGCCCACAGCCGCGGCGTGCATCCACCGCGACCTGAAGCCGGCCAACATCATGCTCGGCAAGTACGGCGAGACGCTGGTCGTCGATTGGGGCCTGGCCAAGCATGTCGACGAAAGCGAAAGCCAGTTGCCGAAGCCGACAGCTTCGCTACCGGACTTTGCCGGTCCCGACGACGCGACCATGAACCTGACGCGTGGCGGGCAGCGCACTGGGAACGCCGGCGTTCATGAGTCCCGGAGCAGGCCGACGGCGATGGACTGAAGTCGGGCCGCACTTGCCGACGTGTTTGCCTCGGCGCCACGCTGTACTGCGTTGCTGACCGGGCCAGGCGCCGTACGCCGGCGCCGATGCGCTTGACCAACGCCAAACGGGTGAGTTCGCACCGCCGCGGCAGGATCAAGCCTGATGTGCCGCCGCGGCGCTGGATGCGGTCTGCCTCAAGGCGATGTCGGCCCGAGCCGGACAGATCGCTATGCTCGACGTGCTGGAGCTGGCCGACGGACGTCGAACGCTGGCTGGCGGACGAGCCGGTGCTGGCGTTTCGTGAGCCGTGGCGCACGGGCGCGGCGATGGGTTCGCGACGGCATCGGCTGGCGGCGACGCTGTTGCTGGGCGTCGTAAGCACCGGCGATCATTGCGCTTGCTGTCGTAACGGCATTATTCCTGGACCGCGCTCAAAGTCGGACGGCGGCCGCACTCGAACAATCGCGCGCCGATTCTCGACGCGATGCTGGCCCGCGTCGGTGAAGACGAAGCGTGGTTGCGGCAATCGCCGCGAGTCAATCGGCTTCGGTTGCGATTGTTGGGCAAGGCGCTGGGCGGTTATCGCGAATTGCTAGCCGCAACGACCGACCGATCCGACGATCACTGCGCGAAACGGCTCGAACGTTGCGCCGTGCCGGCGACGTCGCTGCGGAATTGGGTATGGCCGACGAAGCCGGCCGCGATTTCGAAGAAGCCGAGCGGATCTTTCGCGACTTGCGGCTTCATCCGGCAAGGACGAACGAGTCGACCCGCGATCTGGCCGAATGCTTCAACAGTCGGGGCAACTTGCCTCCGATGCGGTAATCTTGCCGGAAGCCGAAGCAAGCACCGCGCTGCCCTCGATTGCGTGAAGGACTGGCGGCGTGGCCCCGGGCGAACCGAATCGCGCCGGGATGTGGCTCGGAGCCTGATCAATATCGCCAACGTGACTCGCCGGTCGGTCCGAGCCGCAATGCCGACACCGAACGAATATTACCGACGGGCCGTCGACGATTTCCGCGCGGAAGTCGTCGCCGTAACCGATAGCCGGGCGGCGGAACGACGGCTGCTGGCGCTTGCTCTGAACAACCAGGGACTGTTTCTGCGCAACACCACGCAATGCCCAAAGCGCGAAGCGACCTGTCCGAATCGCTGACTCCTGCGGCAGGCACTGGCGGATCGAGTTTCCTGAAAACCCGGATTATCGTAATGACGTCGCCGGCACGCTCGGCAACCTCGCATTCGCCGATTTGAGCATGGCGATCCGGCGGCCGCACCTCAAACGGCTCGACGAAGCCAGGCCGCACAACGAGTTCCGCACTCAAGGCGAATCCCGATCACCCGACTTATCGACTGTTTCATCGCAACAACCTTGCCTGGCACGCTCAGGCATCCGCACGGCTCGGCGATCATGCGACCGCGGCAAGCGAGGCCGAGCCTGGCCGCGCTGAACCTCTCGCCGGCGCAAGATCCGCGGAGGCAGCGGCCCTATTGTTGCGATGCGCTTCCGCCGTTGCAAACGACTTGACACTCTTCGGAAGGAGACCGACTTGATCGCGCCCGGCGCTATCGCAACGGGGCGAAGCGACTTGTCGAAAAGGCCATCGAAGTGGGATGGACGCCAATGCCGCGTCGGACTTCAGTTTGGCGGTGTTGCGAGACGATCCGGCGATTCGGGCCATTCTCGACGCCCGGCGATGACGGCAGATCAGAGTCCCAGGTGAAACTGTGCTCTTGCGCGAGGCCGCGGCTTACGAAGACACGCCACCGCGCGGCAGGTGATACGGACGACGACGAGGCCTGGCGGATGTGATCACCGCACTGGCGTGGGCAGCCGGGCCCTTGGTCCGAGTCTTCCGCGGGACGGACTTGTTCGTGTTGCGGAGCTTTTTTGCGTACAATCCGGCTCGCCGCTCGGGGGCCGAGTGGCCGTCGCGGACATCACTGGCGATGGAAAGGTCGACATTGCGACTGACGAGGCCCGGCGCCGACCAGCTTCAAGTGTTCGAGTGGAGAAAACGGAGTCCAGTTGCGAGTTTTCTCGCATTATGATCCGACTTTTCTGGGCGGCATCTTCGTCGGGACGGGTTGACACACTGACCGCGACGAAACGATCCGACCTCGGCACATCGCAGCGAACTTCGCAGAATAACCCGACCAGTTCCGCGCCCCTCCCCCCAAGGTCATTGTCTCGGCGCATGCTGAATCCGCTCGACTCGATCCGCAATCTGACTGCCCAAGTCGATCCGGCCATCGTCGAACGCCATCTGCGGCGGATGCCGTCGGTTATTTCGAGCGCCATGCCATGGCGGAGATCGCCCGGCACCTGCGGCTGCTGGCCCCAGTTTCTGTCGCCGATCCCGTTGCTGTGGAAGCCCGACCGCTGGGCGGGCTGGTCTATGAAGCTGACGGTGTGCTGCGAGAACTACTCCGGTTCGGTCGCCTGCATCACCACCGCCCTCGCCGCCGACCGCTTCGACCTCGAGGACGTGCAGATCGCCTCCTACGACGAGCAGCGGCGAATCGGCCGGCGAGCCGAACCTGTCGGTGATCCAGTTGCGCGTCTCCGGGCCGGCCGACGGCCGCGCCGGCCGCCGGATCTCGCCGCCGCGCTGCAGTGACCGGCTGCGGCCGGCCTTCGCGCACTTGGCCGCCGGCCAATTCCTGCGAAGCCCAGGCCGCGGCCGCCGCGCCATGAACCGCCGGCGACGAGGACGGAGCCGGCACGACGACTCGCCGCCGCCCTGCGCGCCGCCGTCGGACGGCCTCGCTCGGCGGCGACTACCGCCTGGAACGCCGGCTGGCCGTCGGCGGCATGAGCGAGATCTACCTGGCCACGCAACTGAGCCTCGACCGCACGGTCGCCGTCAAGATCGCCCGCGCAGGAGAGCAGCCCGGACGAGCGAACTGGCCGCCCGCTTCGCCCGCGAGGCGGTCGTGCTGGCGCAGTTCAACTGCCCGTACATCGTCCAGGTCCTGGCGGCCGGGACGGTGCCCGAGCGGCGACGGCGTGCTGGGCTGGATCGCGATGGAGTACCAGGCCGGCGGCGACCTGGCCCGCTGGCTGCGAGCAGCACGGCCCGCCGCCGCTGGAACTCGGCCTGCGCTGGTTCCGGCAGGCGCTGGAGGCGCTGCGCTACGCCCACCGCAACGCCGTGCTGCACCGCGACCTGAAGCCGCACAACCTGCTGCTGACCGCCGACGGCAACGTCAAGGTCGGCGACTTCGGCCTGTTCAAGCAGGTCGCAGCCGAGCGACGCCGGCCGGCCGGCGCCGGCCGCCATCCACGGCACGCCGCACTACATGTCGCCGGAGCAGGCCCGCGGCGAGCACGCTCGACGAGCGCTCGGACATCTTCTCGCTGGGCACGACGTTCTTCCACCTCTTCAGCGGCCAGTTGCCGTTCGAGCACGACAGCGCCGGCGGACGCTGCTGCTGCAGATCGCCCACGACGACGCGCCGCGGCTGACGACGTCGGCCCCGCACCTGCCGGTGCCGCTGGCCGTGATCGTCGGCCGGATGATGGCCCGCCAGCGGGAGGAGCGCTACCAGGACGTGGGCGTGATCCTGGAGGACCTGGCGAGCTACGAGACGCGGAAGCTGTTGTGGAGTTCGGACAGCGGAGCGTTCGTGCCGGTGCCGTGTCGCGCAGAGCCGATCTCCGCCGCCGCGGATACGCAGGCGTATGTGCCGCTCGATTCGCTGGGGAGCGAGTGAAAAACGCAAGCCCACCCGTTGACACAGGTGGGCTTGGGCAAGTCCAGCGTGTCTACTTCTTGCCCGTGAACTTGATGGTGCCCGACTTTGAATTCCTTGGCGCCGGGCGGTGTCGGTCAGAATTCCATCGTGTGATGGTCGTTGTCCTGAACCGTAATCACTTGACGGCCCTTCGCTTTCTGGCCATACATCGGGTTGAATTCGTCCACGTGGAAAGTGAACACTTTCCCCGCGGCATCGATCTCGCCGGTGCTGGTGGAGAAGCTGGTCGTCATCGAATCGACCCAGAATCCGATGTACTTTTTCGCCGAGTTGTCGTAACCGGTCAGGCCAAGTCCTTGGAACGGCATCGGGCCGCCATCATTCTTGGCATCGTCCTGCATGAACCGGCCATCCATGATCCACTTGCGGGATCCAATCCCTTTCATTGCCATCGCCGGCAGCCGGCACCATCGCAAACTCAGCCGTGTACGTCCAGTCGCCGATCATCGGCTGAAGTTTTTTGTGGGCCTCACCGGGCGTGGCATGTTTTTCCATGCGAGCCATCGCGGCGTTCAGTCGAACTTCGCGGGTTCTTGTCGTCGGCGAATGCCGGAAAGGCAATCAACGGGCCAGGCATAGGGAGCATGAGATCGGCGGAGCATGATGGACCTCCAGGGTTAGTGAGACGATGGTGTCGCAACCGTGAGGAGATTAGAGCAGGATCAGACGCCGGCTGGAAAGTGCCAATAGGTAATATTTGTACAGTAAACTTAGCTGCCAGCTGACGTCAGACTGCTTGAGTGCGGATCCCTTCGAGATCGCCAGCACAGCCATGCGGCAATCGGTCGCGTCGCCGGCGTCCGCGAACACGATTCGCAGCACGGCCGTCAACGGCACGGCCAAAACGGCTCCCATGATGCCCCAAATCGTTCCAAAAAAGACCATGGCCAGAAGCACGGTCTACGGGGTGCAGGTCCTGCGACTTGCCCATGATCCGCGGCTGGATCAGAGCTGCCGATGCGACACCTGAATGACTGCCGGCCCGGCGATCGCCAGGATCTTCACGGCCGGACTCAGTTCGGGACTGAGCAACACGACTGGCAGCGGCAGCAGCGTCGCGATTATCGCGCCCGATATTCGGAATGAAATTCAGACAGAAACGCCAGCACGCCGAATTCGAGCGCGAAGCTCACGCCCAGGGCGCGCGAGCAACGCCGCCGACGAGAAGCCCGTCAGGGCCGACAAGCCGACCATGTTGACGATGTAAGCCGCACCGCGAGTCGATTTCGCCGCGACAGCGACGTCGGCTGCAGCGGAGTCGTCGCCCTGCCGATAACGATGAACAGCACAAAGAGCACGACCAGGATGCCGTCGGCGACCATGTCGGCCGCCCCGCCGAGCAAGGCCGCCAACAGTCGCCGGCCGGCCGACCTCGGGCAGCTGAAAAATCGAGCCCCGCTCTCGAGCCCGAAACGCTGCAAGATCGAGCGACGTTCAAAACGCGCAGTCATCTGCTCGAGTTGCTCGTGAAAGACCGGCAAGTGTCGCGGAGTTTGACCACGAACGCCGCCAGCATCAGTCCGGCAGACGGCCAGCAACGCCAGGGCGCCAGGCCCGCGCCGACGAACGGCGACGTCCGCGCGGCAGCCGAGCCGATTGCGCTGCCAGTCGATCACGGGCCAGAGCGATAAACAATCATCAGCGAGATCAGAAACGGAACCGCGACCGGGCGAAGAAATACAGGGCCGCGCGCCACCGGCAATCAGCGTCGAGCAATCACCAGGCACGTCGTATGCACGCCGTTCATCGGATTCTCGCGGCCAGTCATGTCGGCGGCCTCACTCGGTCGGCGGCCCAGCGCGGGCGATAATTCTCCAGGTAGCTCAGCACGTCCCATTCGTCGTCGAGATTGCGGTATCCTCCGGCCCGCATTTCATCCAGCGGCTTTTGGCGTTCGGCCAGCGGTCGTATTCCATGCGGTAGATTGCGACATGCGCCCCGGTGCGATGCACTCCGGCGAAACAGTGATACGAGCACCGGATGATTCGCCGGGTCGTCCACGATCGAAAGAAACGTCTTGACGCCCGCTTCGGCCGGCACGGTTCGCTGGTCGGCGACCACCAGCGTTGCGGCGGGATGCGGACGTATTTGATGTCCTTCTGGCGGCAGAAGTCCTCTTCGCCCCAGTCGGGCTCTTTGCCTGAAACCGCCGGATCGCGCAACGTCACGATCGTACGAATGCCGAAGTCGTGGATCACGCGTTCGAGGCCGGCCTGGCTCAATTGCCCCGGATGCGGTAGAGCACGCCCGGCTCGACGACGCGAAAATTGCGGAAGTTGGCGTTGCGATAGGCCGCGTAAGCCGACGGCCCGCCGATGAGGATTGCGACAGTGAGAAGAATGCCGAGAAAGCGGGCCAGTGCATTGATGGACCTCCATGTCCGGAATGCGTCAGGAGCATAGCCAAACGGCCGTGTTCGCCGCGACCCGAGTCTTCGAGGGGAGCGATCTAGGCGCTCCCTCGGCCTGGGTCGCGGCGCACACGGAAGCCCTACTGCTTCGGCGCACTCGAGGCGCGTCATCAGCCAGGTCTGCGTTTTCTCCTTGCCCCAGTCGACGAGCACGGGCGCCTCACCCTGCGTCAGATTGAAGATGCCGGCTTCCATAACCAGTTCGGGATTTTCGGCCGGCGACCAGGCGGCTCGCTGTGACTCGACTTGTCGACTTTGCCGGCGACGTTTTGATTCTGACCGGTGCCCGTGTTCTGGTACGTGCCGCCGATCACGCCGTCTTTGGTGACGGCCAGTTGCAGGAATCTGCGTCGGCTCGCCTTTCTCGTCTTCGCTGGTCACGGCGAAAACGCCCAGCGGCATCCAATCCGGTCCGGTGTAGGCCGGGAGCTGGGCGGCGTTCGGCTGAACGCTGGCATTCGTGGCCGCCACCTGGCTCAGTGCATTGATGCCGGACTGGGCCAGTTCATGGCCTGAGTAATGTAGGTTTCGGAATTGGCGACCGGGTTGCTGATCGACGTAGACGGTGTCGCCGCGGTAATCGACGTTCGAGCCGTAGTTGTAATAGACCGGCTGAGCGGTGTTCTAGGCGAGCCAACTGCCAACGCTCGCCGCCGTGGCCGCGTTCCACCAGTAGTAGTTGGAAGCCGCGGCCGCGGGGTAGTTCCCGAAGTAGCCGCCGCGATAGGCGTTGCCATACCAGTTCGGCGTGAAAGGTTGCCATAGCTGCCGTAGAAGTTGTTGTTGACGAGGTTGTTTCGGACGTAGTTCGATTGGTTGTTGATGTACGTGTTGTAGTTGTTGCCGACGTTGTTCCAGTTCTGCCAGCGGCTGTTGTTATTGCTCCGGCGATCGTTCCAGTTGCCGTTGGTCGGCATGTTGAGCCAGTGGCCGAGATCGCCCTGGTTTGGCCGGTTGTTGCCATTCCGCCCGGGCGATTGGGCCATTGAGTCCCGCTGCCACCGCCGCCCGGACGGTTGCCCCAGTCGGGCCGGTTCGGCCGATTTGGCAATTGTGTTCCGCCTCCACCGGCGCCGGCCGATTCCCCAGTCCGGTCGATTTGGCAATTGCACCGGACGTCTCCTCCGCCCGGGCGATTGTTCGCCAATTGGGCAGGTTCGGGTTCTGGATTCCACCGCCGCCGGCTCCTGGTCGGTTCCCGATATTAGGCAGATTCGGATTTTGGATACCACCACCGCCGGCTCCGGGTCGATTGATTGGCTGATTCAGGCGGAGATACGGAATTCAATGCCGCCGCCGCCGCACCGGCCGCGAAATGCCCGGACGCACGCCGCCAGGATTCAACATGCCGCCGGTATTTGGCAGGCCCGGTCGGGTCGTCGGAGCGTTTGGCCGCAACGACGGATTTGCATTCGGACGATTGACGTTCGGCATGTTCGGGCGGGTGCCTCCGCCGCCGATATTTGGCCTGGCGCCTGCCGCCACCGACGTTCGGCCGCGCTCCGCCCTGCGGGCGAAACGACGGCGCCGCAGTGGGACGGTTGAAGTTCGCCGGGGGCCGGTTCATTTGCGGCCGGGCGCCGTCCGCCGCCGGGTCGCCCCCCGCCGGCCGCCGCGGCCGCCACGTACGCCCAATGCCGGGGCATCGCCGGGCATAGCCAGCAGGTCCGGTCGCCAGGGCCGCGACCGCATAGAGTCATCACGCCGCATAGGTGATTCCTCCGGGATCGGGGCCTGGGGTTACTGGCCCGCCGCGCGGCGGACCATTTTGACTTCGGGGATGTTCGGCTGCATCTTGACCGGCGACATCGCGATTGGTGGATGAAAAGAGGATCGTATTGTCGTCCACCGGGGTGTAATTGTAGACGGCCGTGGCGCGTTTGCCGTCAGCGAGCACGCCTTTGGTCGTCGCCGACCAAGTCTTACCGTTTTGCTTCCAGGTGCTTTCGGTGAAAGTGCCGTCGGAATCGAACATCCACGAGCGGATACTGTTTCGCCGCGGCGTCGTAGGCGATGATTTCGGTGCCCTGAAGGTCAATTTCGCCGTTCACGGTGACGGTGTGCGAACGGATCAGGAAGTGCTGGTTGGCGGTCCAATGGCAAACGGCCGTCACATCGAGATCGTCGCTGGCGTCGGCCCATTCGCCGACCATCCAGGCAAGTGCGTCGAGCGGCGACGCTTCCGTGGCTTGTCGCTGCTCAGTTCGCGAACGTCGGCGACGAGCCACTGCGCCGTCGCGCTTGCCGACGACGATCGCGTACTTGCTTTTCGTCGTGTCGCCGGTTGGCTGAGTGACTGTCGCATGCCCGTGGACTGTGTACGCGTCGGCAGATAGCCGCCGCATCGAATCCAGACCGGTCTCGATCTTGACACCCTTGGCGGCGGCGAAAGAGTTGCGAGTATTCCTTGCGGATGTTGTCGCGGCCGCGGATCACCCGGCCCTCATCGTCGGTGTATTCGCAATCGTTGCAGAAAAAGATGGCGACACAGTTCGGCGTCGTTTTTGTTGTAAGCGGCCGTCAGTCCGGTAAACATTGTTCGGATCGCAGCCTCGTCGCCGCTCGGCGCGTCGGGCTTGGCGCCGGCCGGCATCAGGTGAACGACCTGCATTGCCGCCAGCGCGAGCGCGGCGGCCACCGCCATTGATCGCTTCATGGTGTCGTTCCTCGGGAAGTGTCGGGCCGGGATTACTGTATACGAAATGGGCGATCTATTGGTCTCGTGACGCCGCGACCCGAGTCTTCGAGGGGAGCGATTGGACCGCTCCCCTCGAAGACTCGGGTCGCGGCGTCACGACTACGGTTTGAACCCGGGCGGCAGCGGCACTTGCTTGCTGCTTTGCAGATAGGCGATCAGGCGCGGACTTCCGCCTCCGTCAGCGGCTTCAGGAGGTCGTCCGGCATCATGGACGTGTTCGGTCGGTTTCGCGGCGGAAATCTCGCTGACCGGGATCGTGATCGTCTCGTTCGGCAGTGCGACGGTGATCGGCTTGCGGCGTCTCGTTCTTGATGATGCCGATCACGAAGCGGCCGTCGCTTCGTATCGACCAGCGTGGCGGTGTATTCCTTCGGGATCACGGCATCGGATCGAGGATGTTCTCCAGCAGATAGTCGAGGCTGGCGCGGTTGGAGCCGGTGATGTCGGGGCCGACGGTCGCCGCCTTCGCCGAAGAGCACGTGGCACGATGCGCAAGTCTTGGCAAAGACGGCCCGGCCGATCGACAAGTCCGGCGGCGATGACGCGGGGCGGTCAGCTTCTTCTTCCAGTCCGCAATCTGCTTTCGTGCGATCGGCCGCCGTGGCGGTGCGGACCACGCCCCAGATGTCGGTCACTGCGGCATCGATAGCCGGGATCGCGCAGGCGCGCAATTGCCGCACGACTGTCGCCGGGACATCGCCGACCGAGATTTTCTTCGCTTTCATGGCCGCGATCAAGCGCCTTGGCGTAACTCGCGCGCGAGCGGCCAGAGTCGAGACGGCGTCGCGCTTTTCGGTCGGGCCGAGTGTCGGATAAGCGGCAATGAGGACACTCGGGAGTGGCTGGCATCGTCGAAGAGCGCCAGACCGCGAACGGCGGCGCCGGCAGATGGGCGGTTCGGCGATCAACTGGTGCAGGATCGGCACGACGTCGCGATCCAGCGCGACCGAGCAAGGCCGCGAGCGCTGCCTGCCGTTTGGCGCAGGCTGCTTGCTTTGTCGGCCAGAAGGTTCCGCAGCCGTGCGAGCGGCCGGGATCGCCGAACGTCGACGCCGAGCGCTTCGAGCGCCGAATCGCGAACTGTCCGGATCGCGGACTGGCTGCAGCTTGTCAAATCGCTCCCGGCCAAGCCGCGGGCATCGGCAATCGGCGGCGGCCCTTCAAGCCGACTTTCGCAAAGCCGATGTACGAACGTCCCGATGCTTGCGCGGCGTCGTCGAGCTCAGTCAGGCGTTCGAGAATGAGTCGCAGACGATCCCGGCGATGCCGACGCGGCGATCCGTGCGGGCCATGAACGCTGAGATCAGCGGGAACTTCGAATCGTTCGCGCAAGACCCAGCGCCAGCGACGGGATCGATCGTCGGCCAGCGGTTCGGCGGCGTACCAGAACAAGTGCGGCATGATCGGCATCCGCGGCATTTTCTTCGCGGCTGCGACAATGCCCACAGGACTCTTGGCCGACCCTCGCGCAATCGGAACGTTCTGCAGTGCAGCTCGCGAAGTACGCGCCAACACGACGGCCGATTGATCGGCGTTCGGCCATATGTCAAGCCGGAACGTCGGCCATCGGTCCTGTCGCTCAATCGCAACTGAATCGCCCATGCGCCAACGCGACGGACTGTGAATCGCTCATCGTCTGAACGAAGCTTCCGCATCGTCAGACCGCCGGTCACGTTCCGATGCCCACAGTCGACGCAGCCGTAACCGCAGTCGTACTGGCCTATTCGGCGATGCTCGGTGAGCTCGTTGCGAATGGCATCGACTTGATCGAAACCTTCGGTCGCTGCGGCAGCGTTCCTGCAGAATCCGCCGCGCGTGCCGGGCGTACCACTCGTTCGCGTGCTTCTGGTACTTCACCAGTTCCTCGTCGCGTGCACTTCTGCAGGTCGAGCCCCGTCACCGGCTTCGTGCCGCGGTAGCTGATCTTGTAGATGCGGCCGTTGGTGCGGTCCCAGATCTCCGGCTCGTTGCGGTGGCACGCCTGCTGGTCGTACCAGTCGATCAGGTAGACGTTGCCGTCCGGGCCGTACTGGAAGTTGATGAACCGGGCCCAGGCGTCGTTGGCCAGCAGGAAGTCCGGGCCGTGCGACGGCGACGTAGCCGCTGCCCTTCGGCTCGAGCACGTCCATGTTGATCCGCTGGCCGTGGATGTTGCCCATGAACAGCTTGCCGCGGTACTCCTCCGGCCAGGCGCCGCCCAGGTAGAACATCAGCCCGCAGTGGGCGTGGCCGCCGCCGGCCGCGTCGCGAGCGGTTGTTGCCGCCGTGCGGGTTGCCGCCGACGTAGTGCCGGTGGTCGGCGATCGTCTTGATGTCGTCGTAGGTGTACGGGTTGAAGTGCTGGCCCGCCTGCCGCTGGTAGCGGCCGCCCTGGATGATGTGGAACAGTGCGGGATCACGCACGCCTCGATGAAGCACTCGCCGTGCGTCGTTGAAGTCGAGGCCCCACGGGTTGCTCGTGCCGTGGGCGAAGACCTCGAACACGTGCCGCGTCGGGTGGTACCGCCAGATGCCGGCGTTGATCGGCATGCGCTCCTCGTCCGGCGTGCCCGGCTTGCCGACGCTGCGAGTGGGTGAAGACGCCGTGGCAGCCGTAGAGCCAGCCGTCCGGCCCCCAGGTGAAGGTGTTCAGCGTCTCGTGCGTGTCCTGGTAGCCCCAGCCGTCGAGCAGGATCTGCGGCTGGCCGTCCGGCTTGTCGTCGCCGTCGTCGTCGGGATGAACAGCAGGTACGGCGCCGCGCCGACCCACACGCCGCCGAAGCCGACCTCGATGCCGCTGACGAGGTTCAGCCCCTCCATGAAGACGGTGCGCTTGTCGAACTTCCCGTCGCCGTCGGTGTCCTCGAAGATCAGGATGCGGTCGCCGGCCTTCGCCGTCCGGCACAGCGGGCCGTCGACGGTTGCGCTTCGGGTAGCGTGTACGCCTCGGCGACCCACAGCCGGCCGCGGTCGTCGAGGCAGAACGCGATCGGCTGGTGCACGTCCGGCTCGCCGGCGAACAGCGTGACGCGTGAAGCCCTCGGGCACGGTCATCGCCGCGGCCGCCTTCTCCGGCGGCAGCCCGGCGTACTTGAACTCGTCCGGTCGGCCGGCGAGCCGGTTCGCGCGGCCGGCCGCGGCGGCACGTCCGGCTTCGTCGGCGTGGAAGCGGAAGTCGTCGAAGTTGACGTGCCCCCAGTGGCCGGTGTGCCTGTCGACGAGCGCGGACGAAGATCTCCTTGCCCTGGTGCTTCGCGAGATCGACGACCACGCGGCGCAGGTCTTCCTCGGCCAGGCCGCTGGTGCGCGAGAAGACGTCGCCGCTGTCCTTGCGCGACGAGCTCGACGCACGGTCGTCGGCGTGCGGCCCGCCGCCGACGAGGAAGCTGGCCCACGGGTGCGTGACCTTGAACGGGCGCTGACGTGAGCGTGCCCTGTCGGCTTGTCGCCGTGCTTCTCGTACCCGCCGATCCAGAACTGGCCCTGGTGCCGGCTCTTCATGTCCTTGCGGCGGCGCGGCGACGGTGTCGCCCTTGATCGGCTGGCCGTCGAAGGCGTCGCCGTCGGCGGTCCAGTCCTTGCAGGGTGCCGGTCTCGAAGTCGAGGTTGAGCGGCTTGCCGTCGGCGCCCGACGGGCAGAACGTGCATCGTCGGATCGGCTGCGTACATGCGCCACGAACAGAGTGCCGGCGGCAACGAACAGTGTGCCATGCGGCGACCGCGAAGCCCGCAGCACGAGTCAAGGGATGTCAGGTACCCTTGGAATCGCAAGTGCGTCGCGGCAGGTTAGTCGATCGCCTTATCGCCGACGTATTCTTCCGGTTTCTCCTCCGGCGAAGCCGTCGATGACTTCCTTCGGCGCAGCGTCGCCACGCACCACATCGCCATCGGCACGCCGGGGATTGTGATCAGCAGGATGCTGATGGAACGTAATACGGCGTCGTTGTCTTTCAGCGATTCGATCAGAATGAAGATGCCGGCCGGCACCCCCGGGCCGACCAGCGCCATGACGCTGCCGATCATGGCCAGCGGATACGATTCGAGCGTGTGCATCTTCGACGCGCCGACGCAGACCATGGCCCCCCAGAGGAACTGGCCGACGAACGCAGCCGAGATAGACGAAGCGCATCTTGAACTCGTCGTCGCGTCAGTTCCTTGAATCGGCGCTGCTCGGTGGCGGCCGGGACGGAACTTGCCGCTCTTGTCCGGCGGCTGCACGATCCTCGATTTTGAAGACCAGCGGCCAGATCGCCCACAGAACGCCGAATGCAAGGCCGCGACGCAGATCCAGGCGCCGGTTCGCAGCAGCCAGTCGGACGGCCGAACGACGTGGATCAGCGCCGGGCCGCGGTCCGAGCGCTCGAAGCGATCCTTGATCGGGCGAAAGGCGGCATCTTCGCGGGCGTCGTCGTGCATCGGCATCGCCTTCCGAACGGACGAACCGAAGACGTCTTTCGGTTCCTCTTTCGGCTTGGCGGGCGGGGCCGGTTTGCGCGGCCGGCGACTTTCGCTTTCGCCTGCCGGCGGCGCCGAACACCGCGCCGCACTCCGGGCAGCGAGCTTCTTGCCGGCCGGCAGCGGCTCCGACCGCTTCAGTTTCGTCTCGCAATCGGGACAGGTGTAGACCGGCATGTCTGTCGCTCGTAGGGTCACGCCGTCTACATCGTATCCTCTCGCGGCCGGCTTCCGCCAGACGCTCATTTCGGCCGGCTGGCCCAGCACGCGAATCCGCAGCCGCCGGCTCGGCCGCCAGCCGACCGCCGTCGCCGCCGGGTGCCAGAGCGTCGCATCGCCGACGAGCAGCGACCGCCCGGCCGCCCGGCCGCAAAACGCGGTCGCATTCGGACGCCAGCCGCCGGTAGAGCGGGCCGATCATGCGCCGGCTCGCCGAGTTGCACGCCGAACGGCGGGTTGCAGACGATGCGATCGACGCGACCGGTCGGCAAGCGGCAGCCGCCGCGCGTCCCAGCGGGCCAGCCGCCAGCCGGGCCCGGCCTGGCGCAGAGTTGATCGCCGCCGCTCGCAACGCATCGCCGATCCCAGTCGCCGCCGAGGACGGCGACTTCGCCGGCCCGCCGCTGCCGGGCCAGGATGCATCTGTTCGGCGAGGATCGTGCCGGCCCCGCACATCGGGTCGAGCGACGAGGTTGCCGGGCCGTCGCCCCGGCGAGCCGCACCATCGCCGCCGCGACAGTCGGCCGCAAACTCGCGGGCCGGTGCTCGGCCTTGTACTCGCGGTGCCGCATCGTCGCGTCCGACAGCCGTAAGCCGCACACCGCCTGCCGGCCTGAATCGTCAGCCAGAATTCGACGGCGGCGCCTTCATCGACTTCGCGCCAACTCGGCCGGAATGTGCCGGCGACAGCCCGCGGGCCAGCGCGTTGCGGGCGTCGACGCGGCGATAGCCGTGCTCGCCGGTCATCTGCGCGACGAGATGAAACGTCGGCTTGCCCTTCGGCTTGGGCTGCACCGCGTGATGCAGTTGCAGCAGCCGCGGCCAATCGACGTTCGCGCCGTCCAGCGTTCGAACTTGTCGAGGTCGGCGGCCCGGCACGACAGAGCGTCGCTGCCCCAGGCGAGAAGGAACACGTCTTCGACGGTGCGCAGGTTGAGCAAGTCCGGCGCGATGTCGGGCGTGCGGAAGATGACGAGGCCGCGTTCGGTCTTGCGGACCGTCCCGCCGAGATCGCGCGTGATCTCCTCGGCGGCGATCTCCTCGAGGCCGGGTTGGACGGTGGCGTAGAGCGGCGGGCAGTTCGGCGGCGGGGCGGGGCATGGGACGCGGCTGTGTTACTGGTCGGCGTGGGTGTACTGGCGTCTGAGTTTGAGTCAGGTCCCACTCGCCGGCGAAGTTACGCTTGCCTCCGCCTTCCTTCTTCTTCCAGTCCATGATCTGCTGAGAGCTCTCCTGGTTCACAATAGCCTCGGCAATCGATTATCTGAAAGCTATCGACCTCAAGTACAAGATCCGGACGGCGCTCTTCGTTATTCGTTGGGTTCATAACCGTCTGCCTTCCACACTCAAGGAGAGAGTTGCCAAGGTCACTTCATTGTATCGGAATTCGAAGATGTACATGCCCGGATGCGGAAATGACGGCATCTCGGACTCGAAGAAAGTCTCCTCGAAATGCGAGCGGATCATTGCCCAGGTCAAACCGCACGAGGAACGTGTTTGCCAACAGATTACCGAACTCTCTTCATGGACGCAGGAGATCATAGCTCCTGCCGGTTCCGCGCCCGTTTCTGAGCGCTACAAAAACGGCCAGTTGCGGGCAAACGATCGGAAAAACGCTCTCCGGTGACCGGAGCCGAAACATCAGCCCTTCAACATTCAGTCTGCCCGGATCGTCGGGATCCGGCAGACATGTTCTCGCAAATGAGCATCAGGTGCACCATCGGCGTTTCGTTCATTTCCTGACCCCCGCCTTCAACTCCCTCACCGTCACGTCCGGCCCCTGGATGTGGTGCAGCAGGTGCTTCGGCAGGTGGCAGCGGACGCATCACGACGTTGTCGTCGTGGTACTCCTGCCGGTAGATCTCCGCGTGGGCCGCCAGGTACGCCAGCACCTTGCCGTTGCCGGCGCCGATGTCGTCACCTCGGCGTCGGCGAAGTCGGCGCTCAGCGCCTCGATCACCGCGTCGCGCAGGTCGTCCAGCCCCTGCCCGGTCGCGGCGCTGACGGCGACCGCCTTCGGGTGGTGCGCCGCAGCACGTCCAGGAGCGACCGGTCGGCGACGCGGTCGACCTTGTTCAGCACCAGCAGCGTCGGCTTCGTCGTCGCAGCCCAGTTCCTCCAGCACGGCGTTGACGGCCTTGATCTGCTCCTCGGCCTCCGGGCTGCTGGCGTCGACGACGTGCAGCAGCAGCCGGGCCTGCCGGGCCTCCTCCAGCGTCGCCTTGAACGACGCGACCAGGTGGTGCGGCAGGTCGCGGATGAAGCCGACCGTGTCGCGACAGCAGCACCCGGCCCCAGTCCTTGAGCGTGCCACTGCCGGGTGCGCGTGTCGAGCGTCGAGAACAGCTTGTCCTCGACGTAGCACGCCGGCGTCGGTCAGGGCGTTCATCAGCGTGCTCTTGCCGGCGTTGGTGTAGCCGACGAGCGAGACGGTGTGCTCCTCGCGCGCGGCTGCGGACCTCGCGCTCCTTGCGGGCCTGCACCTCGGCGAGCTCGGTGCTTCAGGTCGCGGATGCGGTTGCCGACGAGCCGGCGGTCCTCTTCGAGCTGCGTTTCGCCGGGGCCGCGCAGGCCGATGCCGCCGCCCGCCTGCCGCGACAGGTGGGTCCACATCTGCTTGCAGCCGCGGCAGCGAGTATTCGAGCTGGGCCAGCTCGACCTGCAGCCGGGCTTCGTGCGTCCGGGCGCGGGTGGCGAAGATGTCGAGGATCAGCTCGCTGCGGTCGAGCACCTTGACGTCGGTCGCCTTCTCCAGGTTGCGGACCTGGGCCGGGCGACAGGTCGTTGTCGAAGATGACGACGTCGGCGTCGGTCGGCTTCGACGAGCTCGTCCAGCTCCTCGACCTTGCCCTTGCCGATGTAGGTGGCGGGGTGGATCTGCTGCCGCTTCTGGATCAGCGCCGCCGACGACGTCGCCCCGGCCGTCGTCGCCAGGCCGCGCAGCTCGTCGAGCGGGTCGCTGCCGACCCACGGCCGGCTCGGCAGGGCGACGCTGACCAGGACCGCCCGCTCCGCGCCGGACCGAAAGCTCGTCGCGGGTAAGTTCGAGCGACACGAGCGGCTGCGTACCTCCGGTTGTTCACAGATTACACGAACAGCGCCGCCTCGGCCGCCAGACCCGGCCCGAAGCCGAGCGCGACGCACGGCCGCGGCGCGTCGCGCCGTCGCAGCCGGTCGAGGATGAACAGCACCGTCGGCGACGACATGTTGCCGTACTCGCGCGAACACCTCCCGCGACGCCGCCGTGTCCGCCGGCCGGCAGCGCCAGCGCCTCCTCGACCGCGTCAGGATCTGCGGCCCGCCGGGATGGATGGCCCACGACTGCCGACGTCGCCGAGCGCCAGCCCGTGTCCGCCAGCCAGCTCGTCCAGCCACGGCCGCAGGTGCTCGGCGATCAGCGCCGGCACCTGCTTCGACAGCGTCATCTCGAAGCCGTGGTCGCCGATCGTCCAGGTCATCGCGTCGGCCGAGTCGGGCAGCAGGCACGAGCCCGATCGCCGCCAGCCGCCAGGCGTCCGCCGGCGCCGCCGCGCCGGCACGCCGACCACGGCGCGCGGCGCCGTCGGCGAACAGGGCGTTGGCGACCATCTTCTGCGGGTCCCAGCCGTAGTGGTAGTGCAGGCTGCACAGCTCGACGGCGCACAGCAGCACGCCGCGCCGTCGGGTCCGCCGCCGGCGAACGCCGTGCGCCACGCGCAGGCCGTTCAGCGCCCCGTGGCAGCCCATGAAGCCGACGTGCGTCCGCTCGACCGTCGGCGAAAGCGCAGCTCGCGGATCAGCGCCAGATCGACGCCCGGCGCGGCGAAGCCGGTGCAGGAGACGGTGACCAGGTGCGTGATCGCCTCGGCGGGCAGACCGCTTTCCCGGAGAGCAGCCTTGGCGGCTCGCACGGCCAAGGGGCTCGCCGTGTCCGCATAGATTGCGTTTCGATGGCCTGTGCTCGGGCCGCTGTCGTCGGCCGCGCCTGTCGGCAAAAAAATCGAGCCGGAATGCCGCGTGCCCTCGATCAGGTCTTTTACGAGTGCAGGCTCATATTGGATCCGGCGCGTCCGGATGCCGGTCTGATCGTACATCAGCGGCAGCCAGGTCCGGTGTTCGTCGGTTCGGCAGCACAATGCCACCGCAATTCCAGACGCGTCCTGTTGATCGATGACCGTTTCGGGAACGGCGCCGCCCTGGCCGAGAATTGCAAGACTCATCGGGCGACCCTCGTGCGGATGGTGGAGGTCGCCTTGCCGCTGGCGACGGCGACCCAGGTGAGCAGGGCGGGGAAACGCCCGACGACAGGCAACGAAACCGCCAATGCCGCCGGCGACATCGCCCAGCCGCCGAGAGCGGCCGACGCCATCAGCCGAGGTGCAAATGCGCGACGCCAGGCTCGGGCATAGCTGGCGCGCGACATCGCGATCGCCGCGAATCAGGCGGCGGGTCAGAAGCCATGCCGATTGCATCGCCATGCTGATGCCCTCCGCCACGATCGGGTGCGCTTCGCCGGCCGCATTGCCGACGGCGAAAACGCCGGGGGGCCAATGCAACCGCATGCCCGGTCGAATCGGACCGGCGGCCAGCCACGTGCCGACTTGCGTCGCCGGCTGAAGTGCCTGTCGAACGCCGGCGAGCACGATGTCCTGATATGTTCGCCGACTGTTTCGCCGGCGTCGCGGGCGTCCGCTGTCCGCAGTTTCGCCAGCCGATCGCGGCGAATGCAGCACGAAATACTGACGAGCCCGTCGCTCACGTGCACCATTCCACCGTAGCCGCCGGGGAATGCCAGAAGCGGCATCAGGCCGGCCGGAAGCGCAGCATTCTGGAAATGAGCTTTGAATCCAAACAGGTCGCTTGCCCGCGGTTCGCGGCGGCCCGGCAGCGTGGGCAGTTCCCCCGAATCCCACGAGCCGTGAGCGGCAATCACGATGTGAGCGCGGAAGTCGCCGTGCGAACGCGTTGGCAAGTCCATCCATGCGCATCGCGGCCTAACGACTCGGCGGTGCACGGTTGCACGATCGTGGCGCCGGCTTCCCGGCGCGATCGAGCAACAGCGTATCGAGCCGATCTCGCGTGAGTGCGCGTCCCCAGCCGCACTTCGGTTTCGGTAACGCCGCCGTCAACTCGGCTTCGCCGGCGAACAGGCCGACGTGCGTCACATCGGGGCCGGCAAGATCATCGAACTCGTCGAGAATTCCCAATTCATCAAAGAGCGGGCGGTTCGTTCCCGACAAATACTCGCCACAGACTTTCGCCGGGGGAACGACCGTCGTTCGAGCACGGTGACGCTCCAGCCGCCGCGAGCCAGCAACAGCGCGGTCGTCGCGCCGGCCGGCCCACCGCCCAAACCAGTGCGTCGCATCGCTCAGCCATCACGCTCCCACTTCAGGAGATACCGGCATGGCCAATGACGGCCCACGACCGCCCCCGCGAGTCCGGCTTGCCCGGCGAGACCGAGCGCTTCCGCGGGCGTGTAGGCTGCGTGCACGGATCTTGGGGCATCGACTCGAACCACGTCGTTGCACCAGAACAGCCGCGGCCCAGATGCGCGAGAAACAACCCCAGCCGGCTGCGGGACAAATCGTTCACGAGCACAATTCGTGCCGCCGCCTGCCCTGCGTTTCGCAAGTAGGCGACGGCCTCATCGCTCGAAAGATGGTGAAGGAATAAGGAACAGACAATGGCGTCGTACCCGGTAGGAATGCGTTCGCGCAGGACATCGAATTCGAAGAATCGAACGGCCGGCGCGGCGACTTCGGCTTGTCGTCGAGCGAAATCGAGCGCAACGTCGCTATGGTCGCAGCCGTCGATTTGGAAATCGAGATTCTCGTTTTTGCGCCCGCTTCCACAGTCGGATCGGCACGTCGCCGCCGCCGGCGGCCACGTCGAGCACTCGGAGTGGCTGGTCGGGAATGCGTCGGGCCAGCGCGGCCAGCGGACGCCAAGAATGGCGGCGTCGCGCTGACAAAGTTGATGAGCGACAATCCGCGCACCGCGGTTCGATGGCGGCTCGCATCGAGACCCGGATCGTCCATGACTTCGGGAACCCGACGGCGTTCAAATGCGGTCAAAGCCAATCGACATTCCTCCGCTGTTAGCCTACCGAATATCGCTACGATGACGCCATGAACCCAGCCGTACTCGTGCTCAGCGACGATCTGATTTTTTCGAGCCGCATCACCGGCGTGGCCCGCGATCACGGAATTCCCGCATTCGTGTCTCGCGGAGTCGAAGCCGCCGTCGAACGGTTATCGAATGAGCCGACGACGTGCGTGATCCTCGATCTTGCCGTGGCGGGGAACAAGCTCGGCGAATTGATTGCCGCGCTGAAGGCGTTGCCGCAGAAGCCGCGAATCGTGGCGTACGGCTCGCACGTCGATACCGCCAGTTTGCGAGCGGCCGCAGAAGTGGGATGCGACGTCGTACTACCGCGGAGCCGGTTCGTCGATGTGTTGCCAAGCGAGTTTGCGGCTTGGGCAACGCCGAAAGCGGCAAGTTGAACTGAATCTGCCGGACGCCCAAACGTCTAATTGCCATATGAGATACGGCGAAAGCCGAATCGGCGAGGATCATGCCGAACGGCGTCTATAATAGTGTGATCGTTTGGCGACAACCGTGAGGTGACCCGTGTCGCGCGCTGACCCGCTGGCAGGCGATCATGCTCGGCGTCGTGGTTCTTCTGGGCCTCGGATCAGGGGCTTATGGTCTATTCCAAGTCGGCGACCGCCAGCGGCTCTGGACCGACCACTTCACGTTGATCGTGGGCTTTCCGCGGCTGCAGGGCGTCGGCGTCGGCACGCCTGTCCGCGTTCGCGGACTTGAAGCTGGCACGGTCGCCGGCGTCGAGTTGCCGGCGAGCGAGGCGGCCGACGCCGCCCGCTGACGTTACGGCTCAGCCTCGATCGCCGATTTCAGCACATGGTCTTCGCCGATGCCAAAGCGACGATTCTCAACGAAGGCATGATCGGCGCCAAGGTCATCGAAATCGACCCGGCAACGCGCGACAGCGGCACGGTTTCGAATGGAAGCCGCATCGCTCCCGGTGAGACGGCCGATCTGGCCGGGCTGCTCAAGCAGGCACAAGACATGCTCACGGCGGTTCGCGGAGGGCAGGGCACGCTCGGCAAGCTGATGACCGACGACAAGGCGTATGCCGAGGTCGTCAGCCGCACTGGAACAGACGCGCAAGCTGATGGAGAAGAGCCAGGCAACAGCCGACTCGATGCGTCAGGATGCCGACGCCATCAAACGCCTGCCGATCATCCGCCGTTATGCCGACGACCCAGCAGCACTCCTGGTGCGGCCGACGCACGAACGCCATCGGCAGACGATTCCCGCCAACACGCTTTTCGATCCGGGCCGCGCGATCCTGACCGACGCGGGCAGGGAGAAACTGAACGAACTCGCGTCGTGGTTCGAAGGATTGAAGGTGAAAGGATCGGACGTCGTCGTGGCCGCCTGGGCCGATCCGAGAGTGACGCCGAACTCCGTCGCCGCCCAGACGCTGACGCAGAAGCAGAGCGAAGTCGTTTGCGAGTACCTGCGGGAGACCCAGAAGATTCACAAGATCAGCATGATGCGCTGGCGCAACGTGAAGCCGATCGGTTGCGGGCTCGACGCACCGCTGGTGCCGGCCGAGCCAAACGCGCCGGCCGGGCGCGTGGAAGTGAACGTCTTCATTCCGCAATAATGTAATCGCGCTCCCCTCACTGCGCTCGGGTCGCGGCTAAACTGAATTGTCATGACCGACGATCTTCGCCGAGGCGCTGCTGTTTCACTTCTGCCGCATGCAGTTGCCGGCCATCGGGCATGTCGCCCGGTGCATTCCATACACCACCTCGATCGCACCTGTCGCTGTTTCAGCGGCAAGGAGCCGGACCGCGACGTTCGCGGGTTATCTCGACGGGCTGTACGCTCTCGACTGGTTCCTCGTGCATGGCCTGCCTCGAAGGCGACGATCCGCGGGCATGGGAACTGCTCTTCGCCGCTCGCACGGGCCGCAGCGATTGTCTGCTGGTCGATGCGCTGCGGGCGCGGGCGGCCCGGCTTTATCCGCGCGAACGATGAGCGGCAGGACAGCGCGGTGACGGAGTTCTGGAGCCAATTGCTCGTGGCCGAGTCGCGCGGACGGCACCCCGGTGCTGGCCCGCTACGACGGCCAGCGGCCGCTTGTGCCGTGGCTGATCCGCGTCTTCCAAAACGCACACGTCTCGAAGCTGCGCAGCACGGCGGGGATTCACGCCCTGCCGGAAGACGACCTGGCACTGCCGCTGCCACCGCGGAGCGACGACCGCTGGCACGATGCGTTCTGCCTGGCCGCCCGCGACTGGCTCGGCGGGCTGGCCGACGCCGAGTTGCTGATCCTCGGCCTGCGGCTTGCGCTATCGCATGAGCCAGCGCGAGTGGCCGGCCTGCTCGGCGTTCACGAGGGGACGATGTCCCGGCAAACCGACAAGCTCCGCGACCGCTGGCTCGACCAGATCCGCGAACGCTCGACGAGCGAGGGTTGGACCGGCGACGACTGACCGAATTGATTCTGAAGGAGATGGGGCCGCTGTTGCTCGACGAGCCGCGGCTCGGCGCCGACCGCCTGGCCGGGCTCCTGGCGGGATCGCGGAAGAAATATTCCGACGAACAATCGAAGAATCGGCGAATTGCGGCTGACGCATATCGCGTTTTTTGAATCCAAGCTGACAATGCACTGTCGTCATTTCGAAACTTCGCCTTGACACATTCCGCAATTCGTTTATTGTCCCGCCACGAATGAACGCCCATCGGTGAGCGAAAAACATCGCTCCCGGATCGAAACAAGGACTCCGTATCCCGGCTCCCGGCCGCGGGCAAACCCGGCCCCGCACGGACTCGAAAGGACGAGCGGTATGACTCGCAGGTTTCTCCGTTCGTGGCTTCTGGCTCTGCCGATCGTCCCGCTGTTCGCGGCGCAGGCCAACGCCTCTTCCATCACGTGCTACGGCAGCATCGTGATCTCGACCCTCGGCACCGAAGGCATGGCGATCTCCGTTCCGGACGGCGCGATCGTTAAGCCTACTGATCCCGGCGCCGGCCCCGGTTTCACGCTCGACGCAGGCACAGGGGCAACGATCTACCCGAACATGACCAAGCCGGCGATCAACGACGCGGCGCCGTCGAAGCCGATGTCCGGCTCGAATGGCGGCGGCTCGAGCGGCTCCGGCGGCATCGCGACTCCGACTTCCGTGACCGCCGCGAAACCGAGCGATGAATTAACAATTATTGACGATCAAGTTCCGGTGGCGGCGCCGCCGCCCGAAATCGGCGACTTGCCGGCTTGGCCGGTCGAGACGGATCAGCCCGGCAAGGAAAACGATCCGAATCCGGATCCGGCGACGCCGGTCGACCCCGCGTGGCCGCCGATCCAAACGATGAATCCCGACGGCCCCACGGACGTCAACAATACGCCCGAACCCGCAACGCTGACGTTGCTCGGCCTCGCCGGAATCGGCGGCTGGTTGAAATCGCGGCGGCGGAAGTAACAGTCACCGACGTATAACAAGAACCGGGGAGCCAGGTGGCCTCCCCGGTTTTTGTCATTTGATGTTCGTTGGGATGCAAGAACAACTCGACAAACTGGAGCGGGACGGCTTCGTCGTCATCCCGACAGTTTTCAAGCGAGACAAATTACAGGCGATTCGGGCTGGGATCGCCGAAACCTTGGCAGCCCACGCCGGAAGCCGATCGGCGATTATTGGAATTTCCGGCGGGGTCTATGCCGCTCGCAATGTACTGGCTCTTTGGCCGGCCGCGGGTTCAATTTGGCGACGCTCGCCTCTCCTCGAAATACTGACCGCAGTGCTTGGCTCAGATTTCGGGCTCGTCCGCGTCCTTTTCTTCGACAAGCCGCCCGAACAAAGCTGGGCGTTGCCATGGCACAAGGACCTCACGATTGCCGGTACGCGAACATCGACAACGATGCCCAGTTCCGCGACATCCTCGACGAGGCAAACCGGGCCAGCGCCTCGTTCTATCCGATCGATCGCGAGGCCTCGCGGCCTTCGATACGCCGATCGTCAGGCGCGATGTGCCGGGGCCGCCGCCGCCGATGGTGCCGCCGTCGGTAGACATGGCGATGCTGCGGGGGCGCATCAACTCGCTACGAACGCTCGCCGAGGCGACCGATGGCATGGCGATCGTCAACTCGAACGATCTCGCTGGCGGCCTGCGGCGCGTGGTCGACGATCTGAGCTGGTACTACCTTCCCGGGTACTACTCCACCGGCAAGCTCGACGGACGCTTCCACCCGATCACCGTCCGGATCAAGCGGCCCGGCGTCAAAGTGCGCGCGCGCCGCGGCTACCTGGCGGCGACGCCGGCTGCGGCGACCGCTGCCGCGCGAGGCGGAAGCTCTGGCGCAGCCGCGACGGCAAAGCCGGCGGTGAGCGCCGAGGCTGAAGCGTCCGCGCGCGTCATCGGCGCCGCGGTTGGCCCGCTCGCGGGTTACGCGCGCGAGCTGCCGCTGCGCGTGCAGGCGGCCGCCGGCTGGAAGCCAGGCGACGCGGCGTCGGCGGCGATGTGGGTGGTCGGCGAGCTGGGGAGCGCGGCAACGACCGGCGATGCTTTCAACGAGGGCTTCGCGGTCACTATCACGCTGTCGACGCCGACCGACCAGACCGTGGGCAGCGGAACGGCCGCCGTCCCCAGGGGCGCGCGCACGTTCCGCGCGCTGGTGACGCCGACGCAGCCGCTGACCGCGGGCGACTACGTCCTGCGCGTTGGCGCGCGCGGCGGCGCGGGCTCGATTCCGCTGCGGGAAACCGTGCGTCTTGCCGTGACGCCCGCGCCAGACGCCTCCGGCGCAATCTTCATCCGCCGGACCGGGACCAGGGAAGTGCCGACCGCGAATCTGCAGTTCCGGCGAAACGAGCAGGTGCGCGTCGAGATCCCGACGGCGAGCTCGGAGCAGCCGGCGGCGCGTCTGCTCGATCGCAACGGGCAGCCCCTGGCCGTGCCCGTCACCGCCGCCGTGCGCGACGATCCGGATGGAGCGCGGTGGCACACGGCGCAGCTTGCGCTCGCTCCGCTCGCGCCGGCGGACTACATCATCGAATTGACGGCTGGCTCGAACAAGTCGATCACGGCGTTTCGCGTCGTCCCGTAGACGCTCGGCTAAAGCCTTCGCGCTACAGACCCGCAGGCCGCTACGATCCGCCGATCGAGAAGATAAGCGTCCACGGCTTGAGCGGCTGGCCGTCGGTGCCGAGGATTCCTTCGGGCAGTTCGATGTTCACCGTGCGGAACCGCTCGAGCGGCTTGGTGAACTTCAGCTCGAGGACGCGAGTAGCACGCAGGTATTGGAAGGTGAAGTCCGTGGACGGCGCCGGTTCGCCGGGCGGCACCTGCGCGCCCGTGTACTGAACGCGAATCTTTCCCTTCAGCGTCGCCTGGTCGATATCGCGCGAGAACTGAATCCGGACGGTCGTCCCGGTTGAGACATCGGTCTCTTCCTGCGTCGGGGCGCTGAAGACGACTTCGGGCGGCGGCCCGGCCGGCACGCGAATCGGCTCCTCTTCGGTCGTCTCGCTCGGCGGCCGCGCGAATGCCAGGCTTCCCGGTTCGGCATCGAGCCAGATGAGACCGCGACCCTGCCGGATCGTGCCGCGGATGCTCAGCCATCGTCCGGTATCGATGCGCGCGTCGAGTCCGAGCTCGATGTCCTTGCCGCTGGCGTCTTTCAGCTTCGGCCGCATGTTGATGATCCACAGCGATGCGTCGGCCGAGCGCAGGGCGAAGTCGTAGCGGCTCTTCGCCGGCGCTTCCGGCAGGTCGCCCAGCAGGTTGCGTCCGGAATACTGCCCGGTGATCGCCACCTTCTGATCGATGTATCGCGCGGGGTTGAGGACGATGCTGCGGATGGTCGCCGCCTGCGGACAGCCGCCGGGGTGATCGCGGTGGCGATGATCGCAGTAACCTCGCCCGGGCGCGGCCACGGATCGTCGGGGTTCACCTTGAAGGTGGCGCGCAGGTCGTAGGTGTTGAGCCTGATGTCGTCGGCCTTCATCCGGCCGATGTCCCAGAACTCGCCGCGGACCTCGTCGATTCCGTCGGGGGCGTTGCCCTTGAACACGATCGGGATCGAACCGTCGTCGTCGGAGACCTTCAGCTGACCGTTCGCTTCGAGCGCGACCTTCCCGACCACGACGATCGGGCGTCCGTGATAGAAGCCGGGAAAAGCGAGGAGCGCGCCAAGGTTGGTCGCCCGCCGCGTCGTCGTCTGGGCCTCGGCGGACGCGGCCAGCGAGAGCGCGACAGGGACGGCTCACACGCAGAACCCGCGGAAATCGCAGAGCATTCGTTCTGCGCGTCTGCGGTGTCCGCGTTGATCGCCGTGTCGTCACATCACCTTCTTTTGGGCGGCCCTGGCGAGCACGACGGCGAGCGCGATGAACACCAGCGCGCCGAAGATGTTGCCCATCGTGCCTTCGTGAATCGCCGGGATGATGCCGGTCGACGCATCCGCCTCTTCAATCAGATTACGGCCGAAAAGCACGGCATACAAGATGCCGGCGAGGATCCGCCGGCAATCAGCCCCGAGCTGAACAATGTGCCGGCGCCGACTTCGGATTCCTCCGCCCGGCCGGTGCGCTTCTCGACGTAGGCGCGAACCAGGCCGCCGGCGAAAATCGGCGCGGTCGTGGCGATCGGCAGGTAGGAGCCGACGGCGAACGACAGCGAGTGGATGCCGCAGAGTTCGAGCGTCACGGTGATGAAGACGCCGACGAGCACCAGGCCCCACGGCAGGTTCTGGCTGAGCAGGCCTTTGATGATCGTGGCCATCAGCGTCGCCTGCGGCGCCGGCAGCGACGTCGAGCCGATCCCCATCACCCGGTGCAGGTAGAGCGTCGTCATGCCGATGACGAGCGCCGAAGTGAGGACGCCGATGATGAGCCCGATCTGCTGATACCTCGGGGTCGCGCCGACGATGTAGCCGGTCTTCAGATCCTGGGAGGTGCCGCCGGCGTTGGCCGAGGCGATGCAGACGATGGCGCCGACGCAGATCGCGACAGGTGAGTAGTAGTCGCCGGTCCAGCCGAGCGCGACGAAGATGCTGCAGGTCAGGATCAGGGTCGCGATGGTCATGCCGGAGATCGGGTTCGACGAGGATCCGATGAGCCCGGTGATGCGCGAGGAGACGGTGACGAAGAAGAAGCCGAAAACGATGATCAGCAGCGAGACCAGGAAGTTGCCCTGGGTCGGCATGCCCGGCGCAATCGCGAGGAAACGCGGCGAGCGGCGAGCGAGCCGCCGGCGACGACGCTCAGCGGCAGGTCGCGCTCGGTGCGCAACGTCGCCGCCGCCGACTGGCCGGCGCCGAAGTCCTTCATGCTGTCGCGGAACGACGAGACGATGGTCGGAATCGTGCGGCAGAGGGTGATGATGCCCGACGCGAGCACGGCGCCGGCGCCGGTGTAGCGGATGTAGGCGCTCCACAACTGCTGCGCGCTCATCTCGCGAGATGCGCAGGCCGCTCGCCGGCACCGGCGGGAACGGCACGGTCATGTAGTTGCCGAGGATCGAGAGCAGCGGCAGCAGCACCAGCCACGAGAGCACGCCGCCGGCGAACATCACGCCGGCGATCCGCGGCCCGATGACGTAGCCGACGCCCATGTACTCGGGCGAGATGTCGACGTTGAGCGTCGCGTTCGGGAAGAAGCTGCTGCGCGCCATGCTGTAGCCGATCGCCGTGCGGACAGATCTGCACGATCCACGAGAGCGCCTTCCACAGCGCGCCGATGCCGAGCCCCTTGAACACCGTCGCCGCCAGCGCGCCGCCGCGCTCGCCGGCGATCAGCACGTCGGCGCACGCCGCGCCTTCCGGATACGGGAGGATGCCGTGCTCCTTGACGATCAGCGCGCGGCGGAGCGGCACCATCATCAGGACGCCGAGGATGCCGCCGGCCAGCGCGAGCATCGTGATCTGGTAGTAGTTGAAATAGGCCGGACCGTTGGGCGTCAGGAAAATCAGCGCCGGGATGGTGAAGACGACGCCGCCGGCGACCGATTCGCCGGCCGATCCGATCGTCTGGACGATGTTGTTCTCGAGGATGGTCGAGCCGCCGAGCCGCTTCAGCACCGAGATCGCGAGCACGGCAATCGGAATCGACGCGCTGACGGTGAGGCCGGCGCGCAGGCCGAGATAGACCGTGGATGCGCCGAAAATCAGGCCGAAGATCACGCCAATCACGATCGCCCTGGCGGTGAATTCCGCGGGCGACTGCGTCGGCGGCACATACGGCTGGAAACCGATTGATGCGGGCGGCGCGGTCTTCACCGTAGCGGTCTTGGGCATAGGGCGGGATATTAGCATGCGGTTTTTGTTACAATCCTCCGCTGGCTTGTGAAAACGTCGAACAAAGGATCCCCGAAGCCGTTGACGGCGCCGCCAGGCAAGCAGAGCGCCGATCAGGTCTCCGAGCTCACCACCAACCGGCTTTCTGTCTACCTGCGCTGCCTGAGTGAGCTCGAAGACGCCGGCGTCCGCACCATCTCATCGCAGTCGCTTGCCGAGCAGTTCCATCTCAACGCCGCCCAGATTCGCAAGGACCTCGCGTACTTCGGCGAATTCGGCGTGCGCGGCGTCGGCTACTACGTCCGCGATCTGAAGCGCCACCTGCGCCAGATCCTCGGCCTCGATCGGAAGCTGCGCGTCGCCATCATGGGCGCCGGCAACCTCGGGCTGGCGCTCGCCGACTATCCCGGCTTCCGCCTCGAAGGGTTCGAGATCAGCGCGCTCTTCGACACGCTGAAAGAGAAGGTCGGCCAGGAGTCGCGCAGCGGCGTGCCGATCTACGACATCCACGACCTGAAGAAGGTGGCGAAGCGCGAAGGCATCCGGATCGCGGTGATTGCCGTGCCGGCGCCGTCGGCGCAGCACGTCCTCGGCCAGGTGGTCGCCGCCGGCATCAAGGCGGTGCTGAACTTTTCGCCGGGGACGCTCCAGGTGCCGCCGGACGTGAAGCTCAAAAGCGTCGACCTCACCGTCTCGCTCGAAAGCCTGTCGTTCTTCCTCGCGCAGGGAGATAGCGAGAGTGAGTAAGGCGGGAAGGCGGCAAGGCGGGAAGGCGGGAGGGCGGCTGTCGCACGTTGACGCGCAGCGGGCGGGTCAAGATGGTCGACGTCGGCGACAAGCCGGTGACCACTCGGGAGGCAATCGCGCGCGGGTCGATCTCGATGTCGCGCGAGGCGCTTCGCCTGATCCGAACCGGCGCGGTGAAGAAAGGGGACCCGCTGCAGACGGCGCGGCTCGCCGGGATTCTCGCCGCGAAGCAGACATCCTCGCTGATCCCGCTGTGCCATCCGCTGGCGCTCACCAACGTGCAGGTCGAGCTCACCCCGGCGCGGCGTGGCTACGAGATCGAGGCGCGCGTTCGCACCAACGGTCAGACCGGCGTCGAGATGGAAGCGCTCACGGCGGTCGCCGTCGCCGCGCTCACGGTCTACGACATGGTGAAGGCCGTCGACAAGACGATGGTGATCGGCGAGATCCGCCTGATCCACAAGAGCGGTGGGCGAAGCGGCACGTACACGCGAAAATGAACATCCTCGTCGGGGTGATCAGCCCGGCTCCTGCCTGGGTGATGCCGAAGCACTTCGTCGATCAGCTTCGGCGCGACTTCCCCCACCACACCTTCAGCGAAGCCTGGGACCGCGACGCAATCCGTCGCCTGCTGCCCGACGCCGACGCGGCGTTCACTCCGTTTGTCGACCGCGACGTCTTCCGCTCGGCGTCGCGCCTGCGCTGGGTGCAGAGCCCGGCGGTCGGCGTCGGCAGCCTGATGTTTCCCGAGCTGCTCGCCAGCCCTGTCGTCATCACCAGCGCGCGCGGCATCCGGGCGCGGTCGATGGCCGAGCACGTGCTCGGCGTCACCATCGCGCTCGCGCGCAAGCTGCCGGTCGCGATCCGCGCGCAGATCGAGCACCGCTGGGCGCAGGACGAGCTCGAGGGGGCAAGTGTCGACGTGCGCACGCTGCAGGGGCAGCGCATGGGCATCGTCGGCCTGGGCGCCATCGGGCTCGAGCTGGCGAAGATTGCCGCGCCGTTCGGGTTTCGCATCAGCGCGATTCGACGCCGCGCCGCCGAGCCGAAGCCGGATGGGGTCGAAGACGTCTGGCCGCCGGATCGCCTCGCCGACCTCCTCGCCCAAAGCGATGTCGTCGTTCTCGCCGCGCCGCACACGCCCGAAACTAAACGCCTCATCGGCAAGGCGGAGCTCGACCGGATCAAGCGGGGAGCACTGCTCGTCAACATCGCGCGCGGCAAGCTGGTGGACGACGATGCGGTGATTGCGGCGCTGCGCGACGGACGGCTGGGCGGCGCCGCCCTGGACGTGTTCAGCGAAGAGCCGCTCGATCCGTCCAGCCCCTACTGGGACCTGCCGAACGTCATCGTCACGCCGCACACCTCGGGGGCGATGCAGGATTACTGGACGCCGCTCGTCGCCCTGTTCGCCGACAACCTGCGACGCTTCGAGCGCGGCGAAACGCTACGCAATGTGGTCGATAAAGTGGCAGGATACTGACAGGGCCGGTAGCGCGAAGGCTTCAGCCGAGCGAGGCAGGGATGCGAAGAGTCGCTAGAATCACACTGGTAGCGCTCATCATGGCGATTGGGTTCTCTCGGACGCCTGGGTTCGCGCGCTGGCAGCAGGCGTCGGGCAACATGCCGATCTACGGCTTCGAGATCGTGCGCGTCTACCCGCACGACCCGCGCGCGTTCACGCAGGGGCTGCAGTATCTCGACGGCTTTCTCTACGAGGGCACCGGCCAGGTCGGCGAATCGCAGATCCGGAAGGTGGAGCTCGAGACCGGCAAGGTGCTGCGGAAGCGCGACGTGCCGCCGCCGCATTTCGGCGAGGGCATCACGGTCTGGAAGAACAAGCTGATCGAGCTCACCTGGCAGACCAACGTCGCCTTCGTCTACGACAAGGAAACCTTCGAGCCGCGCGCCCAGTTCAAGTACGCCGGAGAGGGATGGGGGCTGACGCAGGATTCGACGCAGCTCTACATGAGCGACGGCAGCGACCAGATCCGCGTGCTCGATCCGGAGACGTTCGCAGAGCGCAAGCGCATCAAGGTGACCGCGCTCGGCGCGCCGGTCAAGAACCTCAACGAGCTCGAATGGGTGAAGGGCGAGCTCTTCGCCAACATCTGGCAGACCGACCACATCGTCCGCATCGCGCCGGCCTCGGGCACGGTCACCGCCTACATCGACATGCGCGGCCTGCTCTCGAACGGCGAGCGGGCGGGCGCGGACGTTCTCAACGGAATCGCCTACGACGCGGCGAAAGATCGACTCTTCGTCACCGGCAAGTGGTGGCCGAAGCTGTTCGAGGTCAAGCTGGTGAAACGGGGCGGGTAGGGCACGGTAGGGCACGGCCTTCAGGCCGTCCCGCGACGCAGGGACGGTCTAAAGACCGTCCCCTACCAGTCGCAAATGCTCGAACACCACGCCCGCGTCGACTCCGGTGCCGTGCTTGCGCACGATCGTCTCGCCCTTCAGCGGCTTCGAATGGAACGGCGTCTTCGGTTCCCCTGCTGACCGCGCCGACGTCGTCAGATACAAATCCTGAATCAGCCCGGCGTCGATCAACTGCGCGGCAATCGTGCGGCCGCCGATACACGACACGCGGCCGATGCCGTGCTGCCGCAGCTGCCGGAACGCACCGGGCAGATCGTGCTCATCGGTCATCACGATCGGCGTGATCCAGGAGCGCGCGGCGAGGCCGGCGCGCATCGCCGCTGCGCCCTGCGGTGGCGTGATGATCAACATGCGCAGCGCCGGCTCATTGAACATCAGCCCGTCGTCGAGGTTGAGCCCGCGCCTGGTCGCCACGATCTGCGCCGGGTGGCGCGGCATGCCGAGCGACGCGCGTAGCGCGACGAGCTGGGGATGCCAGATCGACAACACCAGCTCGCTGCCGTGGATGGTCGCCGCGCCCGAGAGCACGCCGTCCGCCGCGACGCGCGACAGCCCCTCGTAGATCAGATGCTTGTCGGCTTCGCCACCGCCGAGAGTGGATGGGTTGTCCGCCACGGTATCCCCGTCGCGTGACCGCACGAACACCAGATTCGCAGCGGGAAGGTCGCCGGGCGGCGGGGGCGAGAGATAAAACGGACCGTCGAACAGGCGTCGCGACCAGGCATTGCCCACAGCCTGCATCGCGGCGCTTGCACGATCGAAATCAGTCGAGAACGGTTCGATGGCCGCCGAGAGCGCCTCACGAGTGCGGCGCTCGACGTAGGCCTCGAGCCGCGTCATGAAGCGCGTGGGCGAAACGGTCTGATGCCGCTGCTCGACGGCGGCTTGTCGATCTTCCGATCGGCGGGCGGCGGCTCGATGTGGATCACGGCGTCGGCAATCTGCGGGTACTTCGCCATCAGCCGGTCCTTGACGACGTGCGAGAGATCGTGCGCCTCGGTGAGCCGCAGATCGGGCGGCAGCCAGACGTGCAGGTCGAGGAACACGTGGTCGGCCGAGCCGCGGGTGCGGATGTGATGGCAGCCGAGCACGCCCGGCACGCTCATCACCACGCGCTCGAGATCGGCATCGGAGATGACGATGCGGTCACTCAGGATGCCCGTGGTGGCGCGGGCAATCTGGTAGCCGGAGTAGCCGATGAAGCCGGCGACCACCAGCGCCGCCAGCGGATCGAGGATCGGGACGCCGAAACGCGCGCCGACGAGCGCGGCGATCACCGTCAGCGACGTCCAGACGTCGCCGCGCGTCTGCAGCGCGTCGGCGGCCAGCACTTCGCTGCCGAGGCGCGCCGCCTCGCGCGATTCGTACGCCACCACGCCGAGGTTGATCAGGACCGTGATCACCATCACCGCGAAGCTCGCGATCGAGATGTCGATCGGCCGCGAGCGTCCGGCGAGGTTGTTGAACGCGTTGCGGAGCACCTCCACCATCACCAGCAGCAGGAACACGGTGACCGCGGCGGCCGCCACCGTCTCGTATTTCCGGTGGCCGTAGGGATGGTCTGCGTCGGGCGGCTGCCCGGCGGCGCGGACGCCAATCAGCCCGACGATGTTCGAGGCGCTGTCGGTGAGCGAGTGAAAGCCGTCGGAGAGGATGCTGATGGCGCCGGTCGCATAGCCGAAGATGATCTTGGCGGCCGCGACGGCGAGGTTGAGCACCAGCACACGGAGGAGCACGCGCGAGACCGCGGCGTAACGCTCGCGCGTGGACGGCAGTGGCTTCAGGGCAGGACGTTCCATGTCAGCGCGCGGTTGTGTCCTTCCCAGCCCCCAAGCCCCCAGCCCCATCGAGTCTCCAGCCCCGAGCCCCTAGAATACGCGCGCCGTTGGCACCGGCCACCACCGCAATTGCACCTTCCCGATAATGTAGCGTTTCGGCACCATGCCCCAATGACGGCTGTCGGAGCTGTTGTTCCGGTGGTCGCCCATCACGAAGTAATAGCCTTCCGGAATCACCTGCGGCCCCCAGTCGTCGTGGCTGCGATACTCGCTCGAAACGTAGTCGTCCTTCAACGGGATGTCGTTGACGTAGACGCGCCCGTCGACGATCCGCACCGTGTCGCCTTCCTCGGCAATCACCCGCTTGACGAACGACTTGTCCGGGTTGAGCGGGTAATAGAGCATCACGATGTCGCCGCGGCGCGGCTCGCCGATCCGGTAGACCAGCTTGTTGACGATCAGCCGATCCTGATCCTCGAGCGTCGGCGCCATGCTCTGGCCCTCGACGCGCGCGACCTGAAATCCAAAGGTCACGATCAGCACCGCGTAGACGGCGGCCGACACCAGTGTCTTCACCCACGCGACAAGCTCTTCCTTGACCTGTGCGATCCGGACTCCCGGGCTCGTGAGCCGCCCCTCGGGCTGCGCGATGGCCTCCTGGAACGGGCTGGGCGTCGCGGCCGGAACGGCAATGATTTGCAGGCCATCAGACGCGGGCTCCAGCGCCAGCGTTTCAGGCGCCGGTGGTGGCGCAGGCAGAAGGCCGAGCGATTGGGGCTCGCTCTGATGGACTTCCGCGGCCTCGAGCGCCGGCACGGCCTCCTGCGCGTGCGCCACCGTGGACAATGGGCTGTCGTAGATTTCCGGCGCGGGGACGGCTTCCGCCGGCGTCACGGCCGGCGACGCATTGTCGTCGACCGCCTCGGGCAGTTGACTTGGATAACTGTTGCGGTCCTGCTCGTCGATCACAGCTTGAGATACTCGCGGAGCCGCCGCGTTTGCGTGCGGCTCACGGGGATTTCCGTCGCCTTCTCGTCCTTCATCCGCAGGATGTAGTTCCGGCTGAACCAAGGGACGATCTCCTTGATCTTGTTGATATTCACCAGGTGCGACCGATGGACGCGCCAGAAGACGGTCGGGTCGAGGCGGTCCTGCAGCTCGTCGAGCGTCCGGTAGTTCGACGTGCCGGCATGCTGGCTGGTCACTACCGTAATCCCTTCGTCGGCCAGGGAGGCGTAAATAATTTCTTCCGACTGCACCAGCAGGAACCGCTCGCCGACCTTGATCGCCAGCCGGTCGCGCCGGCTCTGACGCTCGGAGACCAGCTGGATGATCTTCTCCAGGTCGGCCTGGCTGACGTTGGCGCCATTTCCGTTGGCCTGGTCCGGCGGGCGCTCCGCCACCATCCGCCGGCGGACGCGTTCGACCGCCGCCTCGAGCCGCGATGGATCGACCGGCTTGAGGAGGTAGTCAACGGCATTCACTTCGAACGCTTCGATCGCATGTTGATCGTAGGCGGTGACGAAGATGATGTGCGACGCCGTATGGTTCTGCACCATACGCCGTGCGACCTCGAAACCGCTGAGCCCGGGCATCTGGATGTCGAGGAAGACGACGTCCGGCTGCAGCTGCTCGATGGCCGTGAGCGCTTCGACGCCGTGACCCGCCTGGCCGATGATGTCGACGCCGCCAACCTGCCCCAGCAGGTAGCCGAGCTCGTCACGCGCCAGCTGCTCATCGTCCACCAGCACCGCCCGCATGTCCATCGCTACGCCGTCACCCGCTCGGGAATCGCGAGGTTGGGAATCTCGATGCTCGCGCAGGTGCCCTGGCCCGGAACGCTCTGCAGCTTGAGGTGATAGTTGGCGCCGTAGATCGTCCGGAGCCGCTCGTTGACGTTGCTCAATCCGATCCCCTCACCGAGCGCGTGCCCCAGCCGCTCCTCGCTCATCCCCAGCCCATCGTCGACCACTTCGATCAGCGTGTGGCCGTCGCCGACGAACGTCCGAATCGTGATCCGGCCGCCGCCGACCTTGCGCGCCAGCCCGTGCTTGATCGAATTCTCGATCAGCGGCTGCAGCAGCATGCTCGGGACGATGACGTCGAGCGTCTTCGGCGCGATCTGCTTGTCCACCTTCAGCTGTGGTCCGAATCGTACCACCTCGATGTCGAGATATTCGTCGATCGACTCGAGTTCTTCCCTGAGCGTCACGAAATGATCGGTGCTGCGCATGAGCCGGCGCAGCAGACCCGACAGCTTTGTAATCAGCATGCGCGCCGTTTCAGGCTGCGTGCGGATGAGCGAGGAGATCGAGGTCAGCGTATTGAAGAGGAAGTGCGGGTTGATCTGGTTGGCGAGCGCCTCGATCTTGGCCGCGAGCAGCAGCTTCTCCTGCTCCTGCAGCCGGTGCTCGATGCGCGCGTTGTTCCAGATCTTGATCGGCGTCGCGACGCAGAGGATGGTGGCCATCAGCACGACGAACATCAGCCACGGCGATCCGATCGGCGCCGCGTGCAGCGAGAAGAGGCGATGGTTCCACCGCGCGCCGACGCCCTGCCGCAGGATCTCGAGCGCCACCGGCGCCATCAGCAGCACCACCTGCCAGTCCACCTCGCGGCTCCGGACGATATGCCAGGCGCGGCGGTGGAGGGTGGTGAACACGAACGGCGAGAAGTGCCAAATCGATTCCTTGGGGCACAGCTCGCGCAGGCCGCCGCCGGCGAAGCCGCAGCCGATCGCAAAGGGCAGCGCGCCCCATTCGCCCGCGCCGAGCGGCGGCACGCCCACCATCACACCGACCAGCGCCCCCGCGTACGGCCCGGCGATGAGGCCGGCGAGGAATGATCCTTCGAGCGTGAGGTCGGCGGCGTTGTAGTTCAGGAGCAGCCGCGCGGCGACGCCGGCCGTCAGCGGGATGCCCAGCGCCAGCGCGAAGGTCAGTCGGTCGGGCCAGGCGCGGCGCTCGAAGATGAGGATGTGGCGGAACCGGCGATACCGGACGAGCATCGTCGCCAGCGCGGCGACGGCGGCCAGTTTGACGACGAGCGTGGTCAGCAGTACCTGCTCAATCGAGAGGAACTGCGGTCCTGTCATCATTTACATTGATCTTATCGGGCGTATAAACTGAGGGCAATGGCTGTGATTCGCCCGTTCCTCATCGGCTTTGCGACCACGCTCAAGCACATCTTCAGGAAGCCGATCACCGTCAACTACCCCGAACAGAAGTTCCCGATGTTCCCGAAGTACCGCGGCAAGCAGGTCCTGATGCGGGACGAGAACGGCCTCGAGAAGTGCGTCGCCTGCGGGCTGTGCTCGGTGGCATGCCCGGCGGATGCGATCTACCTCGAGGCGGCGGAGAACGACGGCACGGTGCAGGCGGGGCCGCGCTACGCCTCGGTGTACCAGATTCACAAGACCCGATGCATCTTCTGCGGCTACTGCGAGGAAGCCTGCCCGGTCGGCGCCATCTTCATGGGCAAGGACTACGAGCTCGCCGTTTACAGCAAGGACGACTTCGTCTGGGACAAGACAGGAACTGCTGGTTCCGGCGTCCACGACGCGACGGGCGCCTGATCCGGGGCAGGTAGGCAGGTGAGGCAGGTAGGCCAGGCCGGTTTACTTCGTCCCCACCAGCTCCACCCACCCTAGCATCTAGCATCCAGCCTCGACCGACTGGATGCAGATCGGCGCTCTCGGCGACATCCACGGCGAATTCGCGACCGTGCACGAGATCATGGGCCGCCACGCGGACATCTCGGTGTGGGTCTGCGTCGGCGACGTCGCGAGCAACGACGGCGAATATTTCGAGCCGCGCGCGCCGGTGTACTTCATCAAGGGGAACAACGAGGACTTCGACGTCCTGGCGGCCGCCGTCGACGGCCGGACGCCGGCGCCGAACCTGCACTACCTGAAAAACGGCGGCCCGCACGTCGTCGGACCGTGGCGCGTCGCCGCGCTCGGCGGGACGTTTGCGCCGAGCTGGTACAACACATCGGCTTCCGCCTTGCCGCCGTCGAAAGGACGCAAGGCGTCGGGTGCCTCGATCAAGCTGGGGAAGGCGCGCGACGACAAACGCCGTCACTTCGTGCGCGACGAGGTCCTCGCCTGCAAGGCGCTCTCGAACATCGATCTGTTCATGACGCATGAGGCGCCGCGGCCGTTCTATCCCGCCGGGCGCCGCATCGATGCCGGCAAGACGGTGCTCAACGACGTGCTCGCCGCGCTGCGCCCGCGGCTGCACCTCTTCGGCCACCACCACGAGTTCACCGACACGGTGCGGCAGGGCGTCCGCTCGATCGGCCTCGACATCGTCACCAAGTCGTATCTGTTGGTCGATGCCGCCACCTTCAAGACCGAGCGGCTCGACACGTGAGCGCTGGCCAGGCGGATCAACCGCTGGCCAGGTGGATCTGGTAATCTGGTAGTTTGGTAATTGATTGGTGATTGGAGACTGGTGCATCGGATTGGGCACCGTCGATCCGTTCAATCAATCGCCAATCCTGAAATCAAATTACCCGATTACCCGAATTACCCGATCCACGATTCCGATTACCCGATTACCCGATCCACGATTCGCTGATGCAAAAGCCTTTCACTGACGCCCTGGATGAGCGCGTGCTCGTGTGCGACGGCGCGATGGGCACGATGCTCTACGCGAAGGGCGTCTTCATCAACAAGAGCTTCGACGCGCTGAACGTCACCCAGCCGGATCTGGTGGCCGAGGTGCACCAGGAGTACGTCCGCGCCGGCGCGGATGTGATCGAAACCAACACCTTCGGCGCGAACCGCATCAAGCTCGGATCGTTCGGCCTCGCCGATCGGCTGCACGCGATCAACGAACAGGGGGCGAAGATTGCGCGCCACGCCGCGCGCGAGCAGGCGTATGTCGCCGGCGCGATCGGCCCCCTCGGCATCCGCATCGAACCCTGGGGCAAGACCGGCGTCGACGAGGCGCGCGAGTACTTCCGCGAGCAGGCTCAGGCGCTGTTCGACGGCGGCGTCGACCTGTTCATCCTCGAGACCTTCCGCGACCTGAACGAGGTGGGCGCCGCGATCGACGCGGTGCGCAGCGTCTGCGACCTGCCGATCGTGGCGCAGATGACGACCGAGGAGGACGGCAACACGCTCGACGGCACGCCGCCGGAGCGCTTCACGCCCGAGCTCGAACGGCGCGGTGCGACGATCATCGGCGTCAACTGCGCCGTCGGCCCGGCGCCGATGCTCGACACGATCGAGCGCATGTCGGCGGTCACCAAGCGCCGGCTGTCGGCGCAGCCCAACGCCGGCCAGCCGCGCGACGTCGAGGGACGCAACATCTACCTCTGCTCGCCCGAATACATGGCGTCCTACGCGCGCCGCTTCATCATGCACAACGTGCGGATGGTCGGCGGCTGCTGCGGCACGACGCCCGAGCACATCCGCCAGATCAAGGCGGCCGTCCGCGCGATGGCGCCGGCGGTGGTGCGCGCCTCGGAGGCCGCCGCCGGGACCGCCGTTGCCACCCGTCCGGCGACGCGGATCGAGGGGCCGCCGATCGCGCGCGAGCAGAAGTCGCGGCTGGCGAACGCGATGGCGCGCGGCAAGTTCATCGTCGCGGTCGAGCTGCTGCCGCCGCGCGGCTACCAGACCGAGCAGGTGGTCGAGCGTGCGCGCCGCCTCAAGATCGACAACGTCGACGTGGTCGCGATTCCGGACGGCCAGCGCGCCGGGGCGCGCATCAGCGCGTTGTCGCTCGCGGTCTTGATCGAGCAGCAGGCGGGAATCGAAACGCTGCTCCACTATGCGTGCCGCGATCGGAACCTGCTCGGCATCCAGTCGGACCTGCTCGGCGCGCACGCGATGGGCGTGCGCAACCTGATGCTGGTGACCGGCGATCCCGGCCGCGTCGGCGATTATCCCGACGCGACCGCGGTCTTCGACGTCGACTCCATCGGCCTCGCCAACGTCGTCTCGCGCCTCAACCATGGCTGCGACGTCGGCGGCCAGTCAATCGGCGCACCGACGGGCTTTCACATCGGCGTGTCGATCAATCCGGCGGCTTCGAACCTCGACGAGGAACTGCGCCGGTTTGCGTATAAGGTCGAGGCGGGCGCCGAATACGTCGTGACGCGGCCGATCTTCGATCTCCGCGGCTTCGAAGCGGTGCTGAAGCACATCGAAAGCGCGCGGCTGCCGGTGGTGGCCGGCGTCTTCCCGTTCGAGAGCGCGCGAAACGCCGAGTTCATGGCAAACGAAGTTCCTGGCGTGCACGTACCCGACGCACTGCTCGAACGGATGAGACGGGCGGACGGCCAGGAAGCGGCGGCCGCCGAGGGGATCGCGATCGCCCGCGAGATCGCCGCCAGCTTGCGGCAGTCCGTCCAGGGTGTCCTCGTCTCCACCCAGTCCGGGGACATCGACGCCGCTCTGGCAGTCGTTGATGGACTTCGCTGACAAAGCGGATGTATAGTCCCTCGTCGATACCGTGCGGGCATACAGCTTGAACGCTATCAACTGGTTAGCCCGTTTCGGGCGCCGCTGCTGAGGCAACTGATGGCCTTATTTGAGCCGCATCAGACGCGTGAAAGCGACGAAATTGTCGGGTCCGACGCCGCGACTCGCGCGCTGTCCGTGAGCGTCGTCGACAACAATCTGGTCGCTGGCGTCTACGAGAACATCGCCTGGTTCTACGACATCACGTTCGGCCCGGCGCTGCACCCCGGACGGGTCGACGCGATCCGGCGGATGGCGATCAGGCCCGGCGACCGTGTGCTCGAAGTCGGCGTGGGTACAGGCATCAACGCCGCGCTGTACCCTTCAGACTGTTCGGTGACCGGCATCGACCTGTCGAGCCCGATGCTGGAGAAAGCGCGCGAGCGCGTGCTGCGCAAAGGGGTGCGCAATGTCCGGCTGCTGCAGATGGACGCGGCGAACCTGAAGTTCGCCGACGACACGTTCGACATCGTCTACGCCCCGTACGTCATCAGCGTCGTTCCCGACCCGGTTGCCGTCACGCGCGAGATGGTTCGCGTCTGCCGCCCCGGCGGCCGCATCGTCATCCTCAACCACTTCCGCAGCAAGAGCCGAGTCGGCGCCTGGCTGGAGCGGCTGATCGCGCCGATCACGCCCTACATCGGCTTCAAGTCCGACCTCGACCTGCCGGCGTTCCTCGTCCAGGCCGGCCTCAAGCCAATCTCGATCGAGAAAGTGAACGTCCCGCGGATCTGGTCGCTGGTGACCTGCATCAAGGATTGATGGCGGCGGCCCTGAAGGGCCGCCCTACGTACGTCGGGCGGCGGCCTTCAGCGCCGCCGCCCGTTAGGTCGCGAACGGCTGCTCGATCGACGGGCTCTGCGGCGTGAACAGCTCGGCGCCGTCCGGCGTGATGTGCATGTCGTCCTCGAGCCGGACGCCGAACTCCTCCTTGATGTAGATCCCGGGCTCGTCGCTGAACACCATCCCCGGCTGCAGCTTCAGCGCTTTCTCCCATCCGAACATGTTGTTCTTCACCAGGTACGGCCACTCGTGTCCGTCCATCCCCATGCCGTGCCCGAGGCGATGGGTGAAGTACTTGAAGCCCGGACCGTAGCCGGCGTCGACGATCACTTTGCGGCCGGCGGCATCGATGTCTTCCGGCGGGATGCCGGGGCGGCCGGCTTTCAGCGCCGCGGTCTGCGCCTTGTAGACGATGTCGAAGACCTGCTTCATCTTGTCGGTCGCCTTGCCGAGGACGAACGTGCGGGTGATGTCCGACTGGTACCCCTCGGCGGTGCAGCCGTTGTCCATCATGATGATCGTGCCCTCGCGAATCGTCTGCGGCGTCAGTGACCCGTGCGGCAGCGCGGTGTACTTGCCGACCTGGACGCTCGCGCCGCCCGGAAACCCGAGCCGCCCGAACCCGGCGGTGAGGAGCGCTCCGACTTCGTCCTGCGTCATGCCCGGCGCGAGCGAGCGGTAGACCGCTTCGTAACACTTGAGCGTCGCCTCGCACGCCAGCCGCATCAGCGCAACCTCGTGAGCGTCCTTGATCATCCGGCAGCCGGCGGTGATCGGCGTGGCGCTGGTCACCTTGATCGCGGGCGCCGCGGCCCCGACGCTGTCGGCGAACACGAATTTCGTCGTCTCTTCCACCCCAAGCCGCCCGGCGCCGACGCCGCGATCCTTCAGCCCCTGCGCGACCCGCTCGAACGGGCTCTCGTCTTCCTGCCAGGTGCCGACGTCGGTGTGAGCCAGCGGTCCGAGCGCGAGCTGCTCGCGCGCGCGGTCTTCCTCGAACGCCGGGCAGACGACATACGGGTTGCCGACTCTCGGGATGAGGACCGCCAGCAGCCGCTCACTGTTGCCCCAGCGCAGGCCGGTGAAATAGACGAGCGAAGTTCCGCCGGTCAGGAGGATCGCATCGATCTTGTGCTCGGCCATCAACGTGCGGGCCTTCTCGATCCGGCCGCGCCGCTCGTCGTTGGTGATCGGCTTCGCGCGATCGCGCATCGAGGTCAGCGCGGCGATCGCCGGTGGCAGCGGGCCCGACGGCGCGGCGGGGCGTCCCCGCTGCGCGGAGACGCGGGTGACGGACAACCCGGCGGCGGCGCCGGCAATCGACAGGAACGAGCGGCGGGAAAACATGATGACCTCTCCTCAGAATCGGAAGCGAAGACCGCCGCCGATGTGCAGTCCACCGGCGTCAACGGTGACGGTGTCGAGCGGCACGTTCGCGCGCGAGAAACTCACTTCCATGCCCACTCCGACGTGCGGCTGCAGGATGAAGGTGAGATCGGCAGCGGCGTTGAAGCCGGCATGGGTGCCAGTCTGGCGCGAGTTGGTCGCGCTGGCAAACGTGGCGCTGTCGAACGGGTAGGTCTGCGTCACGGCGATGTTGGTCACGAGATCCTGCCCGACATTGAACCACGACGGTCCACCGGACAATCCGAGGTGCAGGCGCTCGCGGAGCGGCACCATCCAGAGCAGCCGGATGTGCACCGCGGTTTCGTCGCGCTCCAGCGCCTCCGCCTCCCCCGTCACCGTGCGCGGCTGTCTGAAGAAGAGCGGGTGTGGCACTTGCGCGTCGACGGTGCCGTTGCTCGTTTTCGAGAACCGCGACACGTTGACGCCGACCCCGAGGTTGCGCCAGACACGCACGCCGCCGCCGACGTCGAACCCGGCTGCCGAACCGGTGTCGTACTCGGTGTCGATGTCGGCCGCCTCGACGTCGATAATCGGCTGGATCTCGTCGCTGAAGGTCGTGCCGACCGGCTGATACCAGCCGCCGATTGTCACGTAGCCGCGATCGCGCCACCCCCCGGACTGCGCGCGAGCGGGCGCGGGGAACGCAATCAAGAGACCGAGGAGGGCCGGCGCCGCGTAGTGTCGCATCATCGCAGTCCTCCTCATCGCGGCGCCAGCAGCGGCACGCGCGGCGTCGCGAACGTCACCACCCGTCCGGCGTCGTCGAGGCCGGTGAACGTGATTTGCGCCGCGCCGCTGCTGGCACCGCCGAGCGCGACGCAGACGCCGGCGCACGCATCGGCCTGCGCGAGGATCGTCTGGCTGCCGGGGCCGCACTGGTTGAAGAACGCGCTGAAGTCGGCGCCGGTCAGCGTTTCGCGGTCGACCGACCGGCCCGAGGCGTCGAACAGCTCCGGCGACCACTGCGTGATGCGGAGGTTGCGTCGCGCCGGCCGAGACCGTGACACCGAGGTCCCAGCTTGGCGCGGCGCTGCCGCATGGATCCGCGGTTCCCTGAGCCGGGTTCGGGAGCAGCGTCGCCGTCGGCGCCGTGCGCGGCTGCACGCCGACCGCGTCCCACGCCTGGGTGATCGCGCGCATCGCCGCGCTTCCCGCGCCGAACAGGTCCTGCGCCGCCTGGATCGTGGCCGTGCGCGTGAGCGCAAAGGTGGCGCTCGAGGGGAGCAGCACCGTCAGCGCGCGGAAGAACGCCTTTTCAATCTGATCGCGGTTGGCGGCGCCGACGCCGGTGACCGAAAGGCCGGACGTCCGGTTGGTGCCGCCTTCGATCGCGAGGTAGTAGGCGTGGCTCGCGATGGTCGAGTTGAAGTGCGGATCAGCGCCGGTGATGCGCTTCGTGTAGTGATCGGGGCTGCCGTCCACGCCCGGGTCCGCCATCGATCGACTGAACAGGCCAGGCGGAATCGTCAAATCCCGGCCGGTGACGTAGCTGGCATTCAACGGCGCGGTGCCGGCCGGCTGATAGAAGAACGCGGTTGCCGCGCCGAGCATGTCCGAGAACGCCTCGTTCAGTGCGCCGGCCTCGCTGAATGGAAAACCGTTCAGGTTGGCGGAGTTCGCGGTGAGGCCGTGCGTGAGCTCGTGCGCGACCACGTCGAGCGCGGCCGAGAACGGCTTGACCTCGATCCCGGGGAAGAAATTCGGCGGCGCCCCTTCGCCGAAGACCATCGCGCCGCGTCGGTCGGTCAGGCAGGTGTTGCAGAAAAAGGCGTTGAGGTAGAAGAGGCCGACGACGTCAGGCGAGGCGGTGGCGATGTCCTGCTGCCGGACGGGATGGGTGAACATCGGCATCCGCAGATCGCGGTTGTCGAGGCCGCGGCGTCCGAATCGCTTGAACAGGAAGTCGTAATACCAGCCGGCGTAGACGTGCGCGTCGACGACGGTCGTGTCCGTCCAGTCGTTGTCGGTGTCGGTGGAGATGTCCGATGGGGCAACCGGCGTGATCCGGTTCAGGATGCTCGTCAGCCGTGCGAGGTTGCCGCGCATGTCGTAGGTGGTGATCGGAGCCGGCCGCAGCGGGTCGTCGGTGACGAAGGTGCCGCCGACGCCTCTCGCGCTCACTTTCTTGTCGTCGCCGTAGGCGCCTCTGCCGTGCCCCACCTCGCGGATGAAATCGCTGAACTGCCGGAGCGAGGCGCCGCTGTTCGCGTCGACGAACACGTTCCGGATCTCGAGGCCGCCGGTCGCCTGCCCGTAATAGGCGAGGTGATAGCCGTCCGACAGCGGCAGGACGACGAGCTCCGGTGCCCGGCCCAGCAATTCGCCGCCCGCGGCGCGTGCGATGGCCGTGGCGGCTTCCTCGCGCGACAGCCTCGGCGTGAGGTTCAACGGCACGTCGCCGTGCAGAAAACCGAACAGCGAGACGGTGCCGTCCGTTCCCGTCTGGCGCGTGACGTCCCCGCCGGCGATGCGGACGCCGCGGACGAACTGCTCGAAGCGTTCGTGCCTGCGCCCGTTGACCAGCGGGTCCGTTTCGATCGCCGTCGCCACCAGCCCACGGTCGCGGATCATCTGGTCGACGAGACGGTCGGCAGCCCGCAGTTCGGCCGGTGATTCGCGGGTCACGACGATCGAGGTCGGCCGCTGCGCGCGGATCTCCGCGGCGGTGAAGAAGATGAGTGCCGCCCCGATCGCGGCGTTGCCACGGAATGAGCGCCCAGACGTCATGGACTCTCCAGATGCTGTCACAGTGAATGCGATCGCCTGCGTATGCGCTCGGCGCTCAGCCGCAAGGGATGTGCAGCAGGTAGTCGGCCGCGGCCTCGGCGCCGTCGACTCGCGGGTTCTCCGGCGGCGCCGCCTGTGCCAGCAGCGCCTCCACTCCATCGGCCCATCGGCCCGCCAGCAGATCTTCCTGCGAAATGTAGCGGCACCGCAAGAAGCGCGGCATCTGGTCGACGAAGAGCTCGTACTCCACGAATCGCCCGCGCGAGGTGTAGAGCAGCGCGGTCTGGTTGGCCACGCACTCCGAGACGATGCCGTAGCCGGGCTTGCTGACGACCACGTCCGCGGCCGCGACCAGATCCTGGTAGACGAAGCCGGGCGGCGGCTCACGGCGCGGATCCACGAGCGTGAACCGGTCGCTCTGCAGCAGGCGTTCGACGGGGAGGTCGGCTCCGTACGCGCCAAATGACGCGAGCACGAGCGGCAGCCCGGTGCCGACTTCAAGCGCATCGCGCGTCTGCGCCGGGTCGCGGCTCGACTGCCGCGCGATGAACGGGATATCGCGCGTCACCGCGGCCATCGGCTCGAAGCCGCCGTGCAGCGGCAGGCGCAGCGCGCACGTCGTTGCCGCGTAGGCGCGCCGGATCGTTGGCAACACCTCGGGCGCCTCGCGTTCGAACGCCGGGTAGATGCTGTAGATCCAATCCCAGGTGAAGTTGCCGATCGCCACCGACCGGATCCCCGCGCGCGCGGCGGCGGCAAACGCCAGCGGCGGGATGTCGCCGACGACCAGGTCGGCACGCGCGGCGGTCAGGACCGACGCTTCGCGCGCGACGTGCGCGTCGAACGCCCCATAGAACTCCGCCGCCCGCTGGACGGTATCCGCTTCGTCGATCGTCAGGCTGTCGATCTGGGTGATGCCGGTGTCGGTCTCGACGCGTTGCACGTCGACGCCATCGAAGCCGCGAAGCGGCGCGAACAAGCGCTCGGCGACCGACGTGCGGACGATGACGCGCGCCGCCGGAGACAGCGCCATCAGCGCACGAATCAACTCGATGTCCCGGGCCGCGTGCCCGAAGCCGTGGCCGGAGATGTAGAAGACGAACGAGCGGACAGTGGCGGGTAGGGCAGGTGGGTGGGCGGGTAGGGCAGGAGGGGCAGGTGGGGCAGGTGGGGCGGGTGGGTGGGCAGATAGGGTCACGGGGCGGGTAGGCCTTGTCAAGGAGCGCTCCGTGCCGCTGCTACTTAGCTAATCGATGCGTCGACCAAGGCGACGCGCCCCACCCCTGCCCGCGCAAAACCAGTTGCGTCCCACCGCCCCCGTAAACCCACCTGCCCTCTTACCTGCCCCACCTGCCCCACCCGCCCTACCTGCCCTGCTCCGCAGCCGGCCTGCAAGGCAGGAAGGGAGACGTTGAGCGCTTCCTGCAGCGTCGCGACCGGCACGAACTTCATCGTCTCGCGCACCTCGGGGGCGAGCTCGGCGAGGTCGGGCTCGTTGCGGGCTGGCAGCAGGAACGTCTTGATGCCGTGACGGCGTGCGGCGAGCGCCTTTTCGCGGATGCCGCCAACCGGCAGCACCAGGCCGCTCAGCGTGATCTCCCCGGTCATCGCCACGTCGTCGCGCACCGTCTGGTCGCGCAGCGCCGACACGATCGCGGTGGCCATCGTCACGCCGGCCGACGGCCCGTCCTTGGGAATCGCGCCGGCGGGCACGTGGATGTGCAGGTCGTGCGTGTTGAGGAAGTCGGCGGAGACGCCGAGCTCCGCCGCCGACGATCGAATGTGGCTCACCGCGGCGCGCGCCGATTCCTGCATCACGTTGCCCAGCTGGCCGGTCAATGTCACGTTGCCATGGCCGGCGGGCAGCACGCTCGCCTCGACGAAGAGCACCTCGCCGCCGGTCTCGGTCCAGGCGACGCCGGTGGCGACGCCGGGACGCGAGACCCGGAACGCGACCTCGTCGTGGATCTTCGGCGGGCCGAGGTAGTCGGGGACATCCGAGCTGGTGACGAGATAGTGCGCGGCCGCCGCCGGCTCGTCGTCGGGAACCATCGCCACTTTCGCCGCAATCTTGCGCGCGACGGCGCCGACTTGCCGCTCGAGACTGCGCACGCCGGCCTCGCGCGTGTACTGCGCGATGAGGCGGCGCACCGCCGAGTCCTCGATCACGACCTGCGCCGGCGTCAGCCCGTGCTCCTCGAGTTGCCGCGGGATCAGGTACTGCCGCGCGATGTTGACCTTCTCCTCCTCGGTGTAGCCGGCGAGCGAGATGATCTCCATCCGGTCGAGCAGCGCCGGGTGGATCGTGCCGAGCTGATTCGAGGTTGCGATGAACATCACGCGCGACAGGTCGACGTTGATCTCGAGGTAGTGATCGCGGAACGAGTGGTTCTGCGCCGGGTCGAGCACCTCGAGCAGCCCCGCCGCCGGATCGCCCTGGTAGCCGGCGCTGATCTTGTCGATCTCGTCGAGCATGAAGACCGGGTTCATGGCCCCGGCCTGCTTCAGCGCCTGCACGATGCGGCCGGGGATGGCGCCGATGTAGGTGCGGCGGTGGCCGCGGATCTCTGCTTCGTCGCGGACGCCGCCGAGCGAGATCCGCACGAATTTGCGGTTCATCGCCCGCGCGATCGACTGGCCGAGCGAGGTCTTGCCCACGCCCGGCGGTCCGACAAAGCACAGGATCGGGCCTTTGATTTGCGGCGACTCGCTCTGCCGCATCTTCAGCTTCTGCACCGCCAGGTACTCGACGATCCGCTCCTTCACCTTGTCGAGGTCGTAGTGGTCCTGGTCGAGCACCTGCCGCGCCGCCACCGGATCGAGCCGATCCGGGGTCAGCGTCGACCACGGGATGTCGAGCACCCAGTCGAAGTAGGTGCGGATCATCTGGTACTCGGGGGACGCCGGGGTCATCCGCGCCAGCCGCTCGAGCTCGCGTTCGGCCACGGTCGCAACGGCCTCCGGCAGCTTGGCGTCGGCCAGGCGCTTGCGGAGATCGGTGATCTCCGTCTTCTCGCCTTCGCCGAGCTCGTCCTGGATCGCCTTGAGCTGCTGCCGCAGGTAGTACTGCCGCTGCGCGTCGGTCATCTCCTGCTGCGCGGTCGATTCGATCTTGCTCTTCATCTCGAGCAGCGCGATCTCGCGGCCGAGCGCGTTGGAGGTCGCCTGCAGCTTGCCGGTGAGCGTGTTGTCCTCGAGGATCTGCTGCTTCTCCTCCGGCTTCATGTCGAGCAGGCTGGCGAGCAGGTAGGCGAGCCGCAGCGGATCGTCGATGCCGGCGACCATCCCGCGCAGTTCCTGCGACAACCCGGTCGCGAGCGACAGCGCGCGCTCGATCAGCTCGTGCAGGCGGCGGACGTAGGCATCGATCTCGAGCGACCTCTCGACCACCTCCGGCACCGGCGACACCGTGCCGCGCAGCGTCGTCTCGGTTTTCGTCACCACCTCGCTCTTCGCGCGCACCAGTCCCTCGACGATGATGTGGATGCCGCCATTGGGGACCTTGGCCATCTGCCGGATCGCGGCGATCGTCCCGATCGTCCGCAGGTCGCCCGGCTCCGGCTCATCCTTGTCGGTGTTCTGCAGCGTCAGGAAGAGCAGCCGATCGGACGCGAGCGCGCGGTTCACCGCCTCGATCGACAGCGGGCGGTTCACGGCGAGCGGCTGAAGTGTGAGGGGGAACACGACGCTTTGTCGAAGGGCCAGTACCGGAAGCTCGCTCGGGTAGGTGCGTGCCGGTTCGGTCGCCATTCGTGTAGTGTCCGTTCTGAGCCTGACCTGCGTCAAACCGCGTTATGATCTGCGCATGGGGCTCGACGAACGCGACTTCTTCAACAACCGCAACGAAACGCGTCAGGACAAGCTCACCTGTCCGCGCTGCAAGCGCACCAACGAGTACCCGATGCGCTGGGTGGTGCGGACCAAGAAGGACCGTCTGCCGCACGGCGCCGACGAGCGCGACCGTGCGTTGTACGCCAAGCTGCGCGACTACATGATCCGCGTCGACGACTCGGTGACCTGCAAGACCTGCGGCAAGAAATTCGACATCCCGTCGCAGCACTCGATGGTCTTCATCGAGAAAGGCGCGGCGGCCGACGTCACCTACGCCGGCGGCGACGACGAGGATTCGCGCTTCAATAGATGAACGGGATGATCCGCCACGGCACGGCGCGGGCGTAGCGCAGGTACTCGTCGCCGAAGCTGCGCACCAGCGACCGCTCCTCCCACGGGATCGCGACCAGCAGGTAGAGCGTCGTGATCGCGGCGAAGGCGAGGCGGTCGCCGGTCATGTGCGCCGACGCGAACAGCGCCAGCACCCAGCCGAAATACAGCGGATGGCGCACCAGCGCGTAGGGGCCGCGCACCTGCAGCGGGCCGCGGGCGGACTCGTTGCGGATCCCGGCCAGTTCCAGCCCATCGATCCCGCGCACCGACTGCGCAATCAGCCAGACGCCGTACAGCTGGACGACCGCGAGCGCCGCCGCGCGCCAGCCGGTCGCGCGGTAGAGTTCGCCCCCGATCGGTGCCCACCATGCGCACACCATGATCAGCAGCAGGCTGGCGATCCAGACGTACACCGATCGCACCAGCGTCGCGGGAATCACCCGCGCGACGCGCGCCTTCACCGCTTCGCGCGCCAGCACGCTGTGGTGCAGGGCGAATACGGTCAACAGCAGGACGTCGACGGCGAGCGAGCCCCAGGCGACATCGGCCCGAGGACGCGACAGCTCGAAGACGAACCACCACGTGCAATACGCCAGCGAGCTGACAAACAGCGCGCCGCCGAACCAGACGAAGGCGCGCTGCGCCATGACCGGACTACTATAACGGCATGTCACCGGGAGCTCCGCGCATCGTCATCAGCGGCATCGGCGTCGTCTCGCCGTTCGGCGTCGGGCGCGAGCGGTTCTGGGAGCACGTCAGCCGCGGCTGCAGCGCGACGCGCGCGATCACCGAGTTCGACGCCTCCGAGATGGCGAGCCGCGTCGCGGCCTCGGTGCCGGGCCTGACGCTCGACGACGTGCCGGCGCTCGACGGCGACGACATCTGGGATACCGACTACCGCGCCGATCCGAAGCGCTACTCGCGCGCGGCGCTGATTGGCGTCATCGCCGCGCGGGAAGCGTGGGCCGACGCAGGCTTGCGTATTGCCGAGCCGAACGCGGGCGTGGTGATCGGCAGCGGCGGCGGCGGCATCGACGTCGGCGAGCGGCAGTACTACGATTTCTTCGTCGAGCGCGGCAAGAAAGTGACGCCCTACGCGATCCCGGTCTCGATTGTCGGCATGGTGTCGAGCGAGATTTCGATCTCGCTCCGGCTGCGCGGCGTCAGCCACGTGCTGTCGTGCGGCTGCACCAGCTCCACCGACGCGATGGGCTATGCCGCGGCGCTGCTGCGTTCGGGTGACGCCGACGTCATCGTCTCGGGCGGCACCGACGCGTGCGTCACGCCCGGCATGATGTTCGGCTTCTCGCGGATGCGCGCCGTCTCCACCGCCTACAACGATCGTCCGGCCGAAGCGTCGCGGCCGTTCGACAAGGGACGCGACGGCTTCGTGCTCGGCGAGGGCGCGTGGATGGTCGTGCTCGAGCGCGAGGATCGCGCCCGCGCGCGCGGGGCGACGATCTACGCGTCGATCGACGGCTACGGCTCGACCTGCGACGCCTACCACCGCGTGCAGATGGCGCCGGACGGCGAGGAGATCGTGCGCGCGATCGATCTCGCGATAACCAGATCCGGGCGGCGGCGCGACGAAGTCGGCTACGTCGCCTATCACGGCACTTCGACGATGCTGAACGATGCCGTGGAGTCGCGGTGCGTGCGGCAGGTGTTCGGCGATCACGCCTCGCGGCTCGCCGGCTCGTCGGTCAAGTCGATGATCGGCCACCCGCAGGGTGCGAGCGGTGCGGCCGGCGTCGTCACCTCGGCGCTGGCGTTGTCGCGCGGGTTCCTGCCGCCAACCATCAACCAGCAGGATCCCGATCCCGCGTGCGATCTCGACGTCATCCCGAACCAGGGGCGTCGCGCCGAGGTCGAGGCGGCGCTGTGCAACTGCCTCGGGTTCGGATCCAAGAACAGCGCGCTCGTGATCGGCCGGGTCGCGTGACGGAGAATTGGAGAATTGGGTAATCGGGTAATTTGATTGGGGTATTGGTTGATTGATCGATTGATTGGTGGATGGCCTGCGATCGAGCCTCTGCCAATCCCCCAATCCCAATCAATCCAGTCAATCCCATCAATCCCCAATCAATTACCCGATTACCCGATCACTCGATTCAGCTATCAGGATCACTCGATTCAGCTACCCGGATCACTCGATTCAGTGATGTGTGACGTCCTCATCGTCGGCGCGGGTCCGGCCGGCGCGATCGCCGCGCTGGTATTGGCGCGTGCAGGGGCGCGCGTGCGCCTCGTCGATCGCGCGTCGTTCCCGCGCGACAAGCTGTGCGGCGACACGGTGAACCCGGGTGCGCTTGCGCGGCTCGAGCGGCTCGGCGTGGCCGGTGAAGTCGTCGCGCGCGGCTTGCGCGTGGACGGGATGGTCGTCACCGGCGAGGGCGGCGTCGCGGTGGACGGCCGGTATCCCGCCGGCGTGCACGGCCGCGCGATCGTCCGGCGCGAGCTCGATTGGCTGCTGGTCGAGGCAGCGATGGCGGCCGGCTGCCAGTTCGAGCCGGGTGTCCACGTGCGCGGCGCGGCCATCGTCGACGAGAAGTCGGGACGCGCAGTGCGGGGTGCGCGGGTCAGCGCGCGCGGCGGGGAAGCGCACATCGACGCGCCGATCACGATCGCCGCCGACGGCCGCCGGTCGACGATCGGCTTCGGCCTCGGCTTCGCGCGGCATCCCGCGCGTCCCCGGCGCTGGGCGGTCGGCGCCTACTACGACAACTTCAAAACTGGGGTCGGACACCCCTCCGACCCCCGCACGGGTGATGCGGGGGTCGGACACCTGTCTGACCCCACCCGGGAGGCGGGCACGCTCGGCGAGATGCACGTCCGCCGCGGACGCTACATCGGCGTCGCGCCGATTCCGGGCGGGCTGACCAACGTCTGCCTGGTGCGCCCGTCGCGCCCAGGCGACGCCGAGCTGCGCGATCCGGCGGCGCTGCTCGCGCGCGAGCTGCAGCGCGATCCGCTGCTGCGCGATCGCGCGGCGGACGCCCGCCTGGCGACCGCGCCGGTTGTCCTCGGGCCGCTCGCGGTCGACGTAGATCAGGATGCTGCGATCGACGGCCTCCTCGTCGCCGGCGACGCCGCCGGCTTCATCGATCCGATGACCGGCGACGGCCTGCGCTTCGCCGTGCGCGGCGGCGAGCTGGCGGCGGCCGCGGCGCTGCGCGCGCTCGCGCATGGCTGGCATGGCGTCCACGCGCAGCTGGCCGCCGAGCGGCGCGCCGAGTTCAGCGGCAAGTGGCGCTTCAACCGCGCGCTGCGGGCCCTGGTCGCCTCGCCCCGCGCCGTCGGCGCGGCGGCGGTCGGCGCGCGCGTCGCGCCCGGCGTCCTGGCGCGTGTCATCGCGCACGCGGGCGATTGTCATGTCAGGTGACGACGCCTCGAACGTGGGGCGGGGCTTCAGCCCCGCCGCGAGGCGCCGCTAAAGCGGCGCCCTACGAAATATGCCTCGGTGGGTCATCGATCATGTCTGGGCCTCGTCGCGCTCCTCGTCTACGTGCCGATGCTCGTCGAGGCGCGCCGCGCCTCGCGCAACGAGCGCGCGCAGCGCGCCCGCGGCGGCGTCGAGCCGCCCGGCGACGTGTATCGATTGATGCAGCTCGTGTATCCGGGCGCGTTCCTCGCGATGCTCATCGAGGGCGCCTTCCGCGGCGGCCCGCCGCCGGCGCTCTTCGCCGCCGGCGCGATCGTCTTCGCGGCCGCCAAAGCGATCAAATGGTGGGCGATCCGCTCGCTCGGCCCCTTCTGGACCTTCCGCGTCATCGTCGTGCCCGGCGCGACGCGCGTCGCGACCGGCCCGTACCGGTGGATTCGCCATCCGAACTACGTCGGCGTCCTCGGCGAGCTGGCCGGCGCCGCCGCTATGGCCGGGGCGCCCATCACCGGCGTTGCCGGGCTCGTCGCGTTTGCGGGACTGCTGGTCAGGCGGATCGCGGTCGAGAACGTCGCGCTCCGTGCGCTGGGCCGGGCGGCCCAATGACCCGCGCCGGCGTCTAAACAACAGGCGCGCGGGGTTGGTGCCACTGCTCATCTAACCCAACCAACCCACGCGGCCTGCGACATACCGGGCTCGGCGAAGCCGAGCCCGGCCCCTCTTTTGCAGCCTATAATACGAATCGCGATGACTTCTCGGGTTTCTCTCTCCCTGCTGGTCGCCGCGCTCGCTTTTCTCGTGCTGCCGTCGTCCGGCACGGCGCAGGCGCCGCGACGCCCCACCTCACCCCTGCAGGCCGCGACGCGCGCCCTCGTCGAGGGCCGCTTCGACGAAGCCGACGCGCTGGCGGAGAAGCTTGATGTCCGCGACCCGTCGGTCGCGGCGATCAAGGCGCGATCGCTGATCGCGCGCGGCCGCTACGCCGACGCCGAAACGCTGCTGCGGCCGGTCGCGACGCGCGCGCCGGCGAGCGAAGCGGCGCTCGAACTCGGCCTGCTGCAGCAGATGCTCGGCAAGAACGACGCGTCGACGATCCTCGAGCCGGTCGGCGAGCAAGGCGAACACCAGCCGCGAAGCGCAGGAAGTGGCGCGCGCCGGCCGCGCGCTGCGCGCGCTCGGCCGCTTCAAGGAAGCCAACGCCGCGTACCGCGACGCGGCGGGCGACGCGCCCGGCGACGCCGCGATCCAGACGGCGTGGGGCGATCTGTTCCTCGAGAAGTACGAGCGTGCCGAGGCGCTGCGCTCGTACCAGATGGCGCTGCAGGCCGACGCCGCGCTGGACGTGCCGGCGCTCGTCGGCTCCGCACGCGCGCTGTCGGACGACAACCCGCCGCAGGCGGTCACCCTCGCGAAGCGCGCGCTCGAGTTGAATCCCTCGTCGGTCGACGCCCACATCTTTCTCGCCGAGGAAGCGACCGACGCCGGCAAGCACGACGACGCGATGGCAGTCGCTCGACAAGGCGCTGGCGGTCAACCCGTCGAGCCTCGAGGCGCGCGCGCTGCGCGGCGCGATTGCGTACGTCAAGGACAAGCCGCAGGAATTCGAGGCCGAAGCGGCGAAGACGCTCGCCATCGCACCCAGCTACGGCGACGTCTATCGCGTCGCCGGCGAGCTCGCCGCGCACAACTACCGGTTCGACGAGGCGGTGGAGCTGACGCGGCGCGCGCTCGACGCTCGACGCCGGCGACCCGCGCACGCTCGGCGAGCTCGGCGTCCACCTGCTGCGCACCGGCGACGAGCCGGCGGCGCGCGCGGCGCTCGACGCCTCGTTCAAGTCCGATCCCTACAACACGGCTCACCTTCAACCTGCTGCAGATGATGGACACGCTCGAGAAGTTCGTCACCGTGCGCGACGGCGACGTCGTGATGCGGCTGCATCCAGGACGAGGCGCCGGTGCTGCAGGAGTACGCGATGCCGCTGGCGAAGCAGGCGCTGAGCACGCTCGCCGCCCGCTACGAGTTCACGCCGCGCGGCCCGATCCTCATCGAGATCTTCCCGAAGCACGACGACTTCGCCGTCCGCACCGTCGGCCTGCCCGGCATGATCGGCGCGCTCGGCGTCTGCTTCGGCCGCGTCGTGACGATGGATTCGCCGCGGGCGCGGCCGCCGGGCGAGTTCCAGTGGGAAGCGACGCTCTGGCACGAGCTCGCGCACGTCGTCACGCTGCAGATGTCGAACCAGCGGCTGCCGCGCTGGCTCTCGGAAGGCATCTCCGTCTACGAGGAAAAGAAGGCGCGCGCCGAGTGGGGCCGCGAGATGGACCTCGCCTTCGCCGGCATGCTCAACCGCGGCGAAACGCTCAAGCTGCGCGACCTCAACGCCGCGTTCCAGAATCCGAAGACGATCTCGCTCGCGTACTACCAGGCCTCGCTCCTCGTCGAGCACATCGTCAACACCTTCGGCGACGCCGGGCTGCGCAAGCTGATTCGCTCGTACTCGCAAGGGATCGACACCGACGAGGCGCTGAAGACCGTCCTCAACACCGAACTTCGACGACCTGCAGGTCGGCTTCGACCAGAGCGTCGAGAAGTCGTTCGGCACGCTGCGCCGCGCGCTGGCGACGCCCGACGGCGCCGACGATGTGATGCGGATGCCGACGGCAGCGATTCGTCCGCTCGCCGAAGCCAACCCGGGCAGCTACCCGCTGCAGATGGCGCTCGGCCGCGCGCTGCGCAAGGACGGCGAGACGGACGAAGCGATCAAGGTGTTCGAGCGCGCCGCGGCGCTGGTGCCGTCGGCGGGCGGGCAGGACAGCCCGCACGAGCAGATCGCGGCGATCGCGGTGGAGAAGAAAGATCAGCCGCGGGCGATTGCCGCGCTGACCGCGCTCGTCGCGGTCGACTTCAACAACGTCGAGGCCGCGCGGACGCTCGCCGGGATGCTGCGCCAGAGCGGCGTCGAGGACGCGCCGAAGCTGCAGCCGGTCTATCAGCGCATCGCGGCGATCGATCCGTTCGACGCCGAGGCGCACTCGATGCTCGGCCGCTTCGCGCTGCAGAAAGACGATGCCGACGCCGCCGCGCGCGAGTTCCGCGCCGTCATCGCGCTCGGACCGGTCGACCGCGCTGCGGCCTACACCGATCTCGCGGAGAGCTACTTCAAGGGCGGCAAGAAGGCCGAGGCGAAGAAGCAGGCGCTCAACGCGCTCGAAATCGCCCCGAGCTACGAGCGCGCGCAGGACCTGCTGCTGAAAATCGTGGGAGGGGGCGATCGGTGAGGCGCGGCGACATTGCGGATTGCGGATTGCGGATTGCGGATTCATTGCGGAATGCGGAATGCGGATTGCGGAATCACGCCTCCATCGGTCCGCAATCCCCAATCAATCCGCAATCCGCAATCCGCAATCCGCAATGTCTCGCGGCGCTGCTGGCGCTCTTTATCCTGTTGCCGGCAGTGCAGCCGCCAGCGGTTGCGCAGCTGCCAGCGCCGCCAGATGATCGCTTCGCCGGCCTGCAGTGGCGCTTCGTCCGCATCAAGTACCACCACATGTTCGAAGGCTCGCGCGTCGCCCAGGACTTCTACGGCGAGCCGTGGGGCATCGACGCGCCGGCGGCGGAGCAGAACCTCTCGCGCCGCATCAAGACGGCGACGGCGATCCAGGTCGAGGATCCGATTCTCCTGACGCTCGACGACCCGCGGCTCTTCGAGTACCCGTGGATCTATTTCGTCGAGCCGAGCAGCATGCGCATGCTCGACAGCGAGGCGGCGATCCTGCGCGAGTTCCTGCTGCGCGGCGGCAGCGCCTACATGGACGACTTCCACGGGCCGGCCGAGTGGGCGATGTTCGAGCGCGAGATGAAAAAGCTCTTCCCGGATCGCCAGATCGTCGAGATCCCGAAGGACCATCCGGTGTACAGCTGCTTCTACAAGCTCGATGGCTACCCGCAGGTCGCCGGCCTCGGCTCGTTCCTCGCCGGCCGCACCTGGGAGCGCGGCGGCGTGATGCAGCACCTGCGTACGATCCTCGACGACCACGGGCGCCCGATGATCTTCATCAACTGGAACACCGATATGGGCGACGGGTGGGAGTGGTCGAACGCACTCGAATACCCCGGCTACATCAAGTACACCGCACTGGCCTATCGCATGGGGATCAACGAAATCGTCTACGCCCTCACGCATTAAGGACGTCACATGGACTTGTCGGTTGGCACCGTCGGCGCCGAGAAAGTGGCGGCGGGCCGCGAGCGTATTCTCACCGAGCTCCGTAAGGTCATCGTCGGCCAGGACGAGGTGGTCGATCAGGTCCTCATCGCCCTCTTCACCGGCGGCCACTGCCTGATCACGGGCGTGCCCGGCCTGGCGAAGACCCTCCTGATCAAGACGCTCGCCGACATCCTCGATCTCGATTTCAAGCGCATCCAGTTCACGCCCGACATCATGCCGTCGGACATCACCGGCACCGAGATCCTCGACGAGGAGCAGGGCGTCCGCCGTTTGCGCTTCGTCAAAGGGCCGATCTTCGCCCAGATCATCCTCGCCGACGAGATCAACCGCACGCCGCCGAAAACACAGGCGGCGCTGCTCGAGGCGATGCAGGAGTATCACGTCACCGCCGCGGGGCGGACGTATCCGCTCGAGCGGCCGTTCTTCGTCCTCGCGACGCAGAACCCGATCGAGCTCGAAGGCACCTATCCGCTGCCCGAAGCGCAGCTCGATCGCTTCATGTTCAACGTCGTCATCCAGTACCTGAGCCAGGAGGACGAGGTGACGGTGGTGACGCAGACGACCGGCGCCGAGCGCCAACATGCCGGTGCGGGTGTTGACCGGCCCCGACATCCTGCAGTTCCAGGAGCTGTCGAAGCAGGTCGTGATCGCCGACGAGATCGCGCGCTACACCGTGCGGCTGGTGAGCGCGTCGCGCCCCGGCCTGCCGGGCGCGCCCGAGTTCATCGACAAGTGGGTGAAATGGGGCGCCGGCCTGCGCGGTTCGCAGGCGCTCGTCCGCGGCGCGAAGGCGCGGGCGCTGACGCAGGGGCGGTATCACGTCTCGATCAAGGACATCCAGGCGCTGGCGAAGCCGATCCTGCGCCATCGGATCATGACCAACTTCTACGCCGAGTCGGAACGGATCAATTCCGACGCGATCATCGAGCGGCTGATCGAAGCCGTGCCGGTGCCCAGGAGCGGAATGTAGCGATGCCATGGGCAGCGCACGATCGGCCGTTCCTCGACCCCGCCGTCGTCGCGCGCCTCGGCACGCTCGAGCTGAAGGCGCGGACGGTCGTTGAAGGTCTGCTGTCCGGATTGCACCGCAGCCCGTTCAAGGGATTCAGCGTCGAGTTCGCCGAGTACCGGCAGTACATCCCCGGCGACGATCTGCACACCATCGACTGGAAGGTCTACGCGCGCAGCGACCGCTACTACATCAAGAAGTTCGAGGAGGAGACCAACCTCGACTGCCACCTGATGCTCGACGTCAGCGGGTCGATGGGCTACGGCTCGCACCACGCGATGTCGAAGTTCCAGTACGGCGCCTGCCTCGCCGCGTCGCTCGGCTACCTGATGAACCGCCAGCGCGACGCCGTCGGCCTCACCGCGTTCGACGAGAACATCGTCTCGATGCTGCCGGCGAGCTCGCGTCCCGGACACCTGCTCGCGCTGCTGGTGACGCTCGATCGGCTGCGGACCGCGCACAAGACCAACGTCGCCAAGCCGCTGCACCTGCTCGCCGACACGCTGACCAAGCGCGGCATCGTCGTCCTGATTTCCGATCTGCTCGACGACCCGGACGAGATCATCCGCGGCCTCCGGCATTTTCAGTTCCGCGGCGTCGACGTGATCGTGTTCCACGTGCTCGATCACGACGAGATCGAGTTCCCGTTCGATCGCGCGACGCGGTTCGAGGATCTGGAGACGAACGAAGAGGTGATGGCGGTGCCGGGCGCCGTCCGCGAGCACTACCTGGCGCAGATGGGCGCGCTCATCGATCGCTATCGGCGCGACCTCGGCGCCTGCGGCATCGACTACCAGCTGCTCGACACGAACCGGCCGCTCGAGCTCGCGCTGCTCGCGTACCTCTCGACTCGATCGAGGGCGCTCTGATGCTGTCCTTTCTCTCCCCCCTCTTCCTGGTCGGCGCCGCGGCGGCCGCGCTGCCGATCGTGCTGCACCTGCTGAAGCGGCAGCCGGAAGCGCGGGTGAAGTTTGCGGCGGTGAAGCTGCTGAAGCGCGCGCCGGTCGAGCACACGCAGAAGCGGCACTTGCGCGCAGCTGCATCCTGCTGGCGCTTCGCATCTCCGCGCTGTTGCTGCTGGCGCTGGCGTTCGCGCGCCCGTTCTTCGCCACCGGCGCGGCGCTGGGCAACTCCGGCGTCACCGTCGTGGCGCTCGACACGTCGCTGAGCGTCTCGGCGCCCGGACGCTTCGAGCGCGCCAAGCAGCTCGCGAAGGACGCGCTCGGCCGCGTGCCGGCTGGCGATCAGGTCGGCGTCGTGACCTTCGCCGACGAGGCCGAGACGGTCGCGAGGCCGTCGGCGGATCGCGTGCTGGCGTCGGCGGCGATCGACGAAGCGCCGGCGGGGTTCGGGGCGACGCGCTACCGCGCGGCCCTGTCCGCCGCGTCGCAGCAGTTCAACGGCCGCAAGGGCACCATCGTCGTCGTCACCGACCTGCAGGAGAACGGGTGGGACGCGGGCGATCGCGCGGTGGTGCCCGACGGGACGACGATCGAAGTCGTCGATGTCGGCGCGATGCCGCCGAACCTTTCGGTGACCGCGATCCGGCCGCTCACCGATCGCGTCGTCGCCACGATTCACAATGCCGGCCCGCGCGCGCGCGACGCGACGGTGCACCTCGCGATCGACGATCGCCCGCCGGCCACCGTCACCATCCCGCTCGGGCCGAATCAGACCGGAGAAGCCACGTTTGCCGGCGCGCCGCGCGGCACCTCGGCGACCGTCGCCGTGGACGATGGGGACGGGATTGCGGCGGACAACATGCGCTACGCGGTGCTGGGCGGCGCGAACCGGCCCTCGGTGCTGGTCGTGAGCACGTCCGGCGATCTGAGCCGCGATGCGTTCTACGTGCAGCACGCGCTCGCGGCCGGCGCGCGGGGCAACCCCGCGTTCCAGGTGCAGGGGGTCGGCGGCACGCAGCTGTCCACCTGGAGCGAGGATCGCCTCGCCGGACAGGCCGCGGTGTTCCTGCTCTCGACCCGCGGCCTCGAGCGCCGCGGGCGCGAGCTGCTTGGCGTCCTACGCGCGGAGCGGCGGCGGCATGCTGATCGCGGCCGGCACCGACATCGACGGCAGCATCGTCGGCGACGTGGTCGGGGCGGGTTCGACGCTGAGCATCGTCACCGCGAACGGCAGCACGCGGCCAGGGCCGCGGGCGCTGGCGCCGACCGACGTGCGGCATCCGGTGTTTCAACCTTTCGCCGGGAATGCCGCGACGCTCGGCTTCGTGACGTTCCAGAACGCGGCGCGGGTTGGCGGCAGCGCGTGCCAGACGCTGGCGCGGTTCACCACCGGCGACACGGCACTGGTCGAGTGCCCGTCCGGCGACGGGCGCGCGCTGGTGCTCGCGTCCGATCTCAACAACAAGTGGAACGATTTCCCGCTGCACGCGACCTTCGTGCCGTTCCTGCACGAGGTGGTGCGCTACCTGGCGAGCACGCGCGCGCATGCGTCCGAATATTTCGTTGGCGACGCGCCGGCCGGCGTGCGGGGCGTGCCGGGGCTGGCGACGATTGAGTCCGCGGGCGTGCCGCGGCAGATCGCGATCAACGTCGATCCGCGCGAGGCGGATCCGGCACGGATCTCGGTCGAGGACTTTCAGTCGGCGGTGACGCGGTTGAAGAGCGAGGCCGGGGTCGAGGCGCGGGTCGAAGCGCGGCAGCAGGAGGATCGTCAGCACTTGTGGCAGTACGCGCTGGCGCTGATGGCGGTACTGCTGGCGGCGGAAGGGCTGCTCGCGGCGCGGACGGCGTAGCGGAGCCGCGGAAGGTTCGGGGTTCAGGGTTCTAGGTGCTAGGTTCGCTTGCGGTTCAGGGTTCCGGGTGCCGGGTTCGAGGTTGGTTCGAGGTTCGGGGTTCGAGGTTCTGGGTCAGAACGAACCCAGCACCTAGAACCCTGAACCCTGAACCCTTCAGGGCGACGCCATATGCAGCACTATCAGCCTATTCACGACCTGCTGACGCGAGTACGGCGTCGGTGGCGTGCGCTGTGCGCGATGCATGCGCTGGTCCGCGGCGCGCTGTTCGCGGCGGCGGTGATTTTCATCGCCGTCGTCGCGGCGCGGTGGACGATCGGCGCGCCGGTGGTGCTGATGCTGCTCGCCGGCGCCGCGCTGATCCTGGCGGCCGGCGCGCTGACCTGGTGCCTCTTTCCGCTCCGCCGTGTGCCTGCCGACGGCAAGGTGGCACGCTACATCGAGGAGCGCGCCCCGTCGCTCGACGATCGGCTGGTGACCGCGGTTGAAGTCGCGAAGGCGAAGAATGCGACCGTGTTTGCCGAGCAGATGCTCGGCGACGCCGCCCGCCGGACGGCAGACATCGACATCGACACGATCGTGCCGTCCGAATCGCTGCGCCGCGCCGGCTTCCAGGCCGCGGCGGCGGTGATCGTGCTCGGCGTCGCGATGTTCCTCGCGCGCGGGCCCGCGCGGCAGGCCGTCGATGCCGCGTCGCTGACGCTGTTTCCCGAGCGCATCACGCTCAACGTCACGCCCGGCAACGCCAGGCTCAAGGCGGGCAGCGCCGCTCGCGATCCAGGCGCAGCTGGTCGGCAACCGCGCGCCGGTGATCGCGCAGGTGCAGATCGCCGACGGCGACCGCTGGCGCCACGCGGAGATGTCGAGCGACAAGGCCGGATCGTTCCGGCTGGCGATGCCGTCGGTCAACCTCGTCGTTCAAGTACCGCGTCGTCGCCGGCGCGGTGACCTCGCCGACCTACGACGTGTCGGTCGCGTTTCCGCCGCGGGTGACGCGGATCGACGTCGACTACACCTACCCGGCGGCGCTGCGGCTCGAGCCGCGCACCGAGGCCGACAGCGGCGACATCTACGCGCCGGCCGGCACCGACGTGCGCGTGCACGTCTTCACCGATCGGCCGGCGGCGACCGGGCAGATGGCGCTGGGCAACGGGAAGCCGATCGCGCTCTCGGCTGCGAAGCCGAACGAGTTCACCGCGACGCTGCGGGTGACCGACGACAACTCGTACCGCGTCGCCCTCGCCGATCACGATGGCTTCGCCAGTCCCGGCGACACCGAGTATTTCATCCGCACGCTCGAGGATCGGCCGCCGGACGTGCGCGTGCTCAAGCCGGCCACCGATCGGTCGGTGACGCGGCTCGAGGAAGTGGACGTCGAAGCCCAGGCCGAGGACGACTTCGGCATCGACCGGCTCGATCTCGTCTATTCGGTACGGGGCGAAGCCGAGAAGGTGGTGCCGCTGTCGATCGAGAAGCAGAGCGCGATGGTCAACGGCCGGCACACGCTGTTCCTCGAGGACCTGAAGGTTCAGCCCGGCGACTTCGTCTCCTACTACGTTCGCGCCCGCGACCTGACGCGCGGCACGCGGCCGAACGAGGCGCGCAGCGACATCTTCTTCCTCGAAGTGAAGCCGTACGAGCAGGAGTTCTCGCTCGCGCAGAGCCAGGGCGGCATGCCCGGCGGCAGCCAGGGCATCGATCGACGACCTGGTCACGGCGCAGAAAGAGATCGTCGTCGCGACCTGGAAGCTCGATCGGCGCGGCCGGAGCGCCAACGGCGCCAAGTCGGAAGAGGACATCAAGTCGGTCGCCAAGGCGGAGAGCGAGCTGAAGACGCGCGTCGAGCAGACCGCGAGCACGTTCCGCGAATCGAACATGCGCGATCCGCGCCGGCGCCAGCCGCAGCGCGGCCGCGGACCGCAGCCGCCGCCGCCGACCACGCCCGAGCTCAAGGTCGGCGAGACGCTGCCCGAGGAAGACAACATGGCCGCGGCCGCCACCGCGATGGGCAAGGCCGTCGTCTCGCTCGACGGGCTGAAGACGTCCGACGCGCTGCCGCCGGAGATGGAAGCGCTCAACCACCTGCTCAAGGCGCAGGCCGACGTGAAGAAGCGCGAGGTGATGCGGCAGCAGGCGGGCAGCGGCAGCGGCAACAACCGCAGCAACTACGACATGTCGTCGCTGTTCGACAAGGAGCTGCAGAAGACAGCAGCAGACCAACTACGAAAACAAGGGGTCGACCTCCGAGTCGAAGGAAGACGCCAATCAGAGCGCGCTCGACAAGATCAAGGATCTCGCGCGCCGCCAGGACGAGCTGCTGAAGAAGCAGGAGGAGCTGGCGAAGAAGCGCGCCGCGATGAGCGAGGAAGAGCTGAAGCGCGAGCTCGAGAAGCTGACGCGCGATCAATCGGAGCTGCGCCAGAAGGCCGAGGAGCTGGCGCGTCAGATGGCGCAGCAGTCGGCGAGCCAGCAGGCGTCGTCGAGCCAGCAGCAGAACGACAAGCAGGGAGAGAAGGGGCAACAGGGGCAGAAGGGCCAGTCCGGCCAGTCGGGGCAGGGGGGCCAGTCGGGCGAGAGCGGCCAGCAGTCGAGCAGCCAGCAGAGCGAGAACAGCAAGCGGATGCGCGACGTGTCGGACGAGATGCGCAACGCCGCCAGCGAGCTGCGCCGGCAGGACCCGGGCCAGGCGAGCAGCCGCGGCAACCGCGCGCTCGAGAAGCTGCGCGAGCTGCAGCAGCAGCTGGAGTCGGGCCGACCGGACGAACGGCGCCGCGCGCTGGGCGAGATGCAGCTCGAGGCGCGGCAGCTCGCCGACGCGCAGCGGCAGATCGCCGCCGAGCTCGGCAAGACGGCGCAGGGCGAAGCGGGCAAGGACGCGGTTCGCCGCCTGGCCGGTGAGGAGGAGCGCCTCGCCGAGCGCGCGCGCAAGCTGCAGGACACGTTGAAGCAGCAGGCCGCCGGGAAGGGGACCGACCCGCGCAGCGGGGCGGGCGCGAAAGGCAACGAGCCATCGAAGGCGTCGGCGGGCGATGCGGCGAAGCAGCTCGAGCGCGAGCGCGTCACCGAGCGCATGCAGCAGACGGCTGACGCGATCCGCGCCGGCACCGAGGAATCGAAGGCCGGACGCGGCAACACCGCGCCGCGTTCGAGCGACGATCCGCGCAGCCAGGCGGCGCCCGCCGAGGAGCTGGCGCGCGCGCTCGACAAGGTCGCCGACAAGTTGTCGTCAGCCACCGGCTCGCGCGATGGCGAGACGCAGAAGCTCTCCGATCAGCGCGCGCGTGCGCAGGAGCTGCGCGACAAGCTCGCCGAGACCAGCCGGCAGATCGAGAAGATGGCGCGCGGCCGGGCAGCCCGGTCAGCCGGGCGAGGCCGGCCGTTCAGGCCAGAACGGACGCGCCGGAGAGTCCGGGCAGTCGGGGCAGTCGGGCCGCGCCGGCGAAAGCGGAAGCGCCGGTCAGCAGCCGGGCCAGTCCGGCCAGGGCGGCCAGGGGGGACAAAGCGGGCAAAGCGGCCAGAGCGGGCAGAGCGGCCAGGGGCAGTCGCAGGGTGGCAGCTCGGGCCGATCGGGTGGCGAGGGCGGGCGCAGCGGTGAAGGTCAGGCGGGCGGCGGCGGAACCGGCGCCGATCTCGAGAAGCTGCGCGAGCAGTATCAGCGGCAGATGCAGGAGACGAAGGACTTCGTCGACCAGATGCGCCGCGACGATCCCACGCTCTCGCGCGGCGGCGGCGGAGGGTTCACCTTCGACGCGCCGACCAGTTCGGGCATCTCCGCACCGGGAACCGAAGCCTTCAAGCAGGACTTCGCCAAGTGGGAGGAGATGCGCAGGCAGGCGACGCAGGCGCTCGACAACGTCGAGTCGTCGCTCTCCAAGAAGATCCAGGAGAAGCAGGCGAAGGATCGCCTCGCCGCCGGCGCCGACGACAACGCGCCGGCCGGCTACGAAAAACAGGTGGACAGCTATTTCAAGGCGATCGCCGGGAAGAAGAAGCCGTGAATGCCTTTGATGTAGGGCGGCCCTTAACGGCCGCCCTACGCGACTGATTCATGCATTTCGCGCATCCTCTCCCCTGGTGGCTGGCGGTTCTGCTGGCCGCGGCGATTGCCGCGGTCGCCTACGGCGAGTATCGCCGGCCGCTGTCGCCGCTGACGCGCAACCAGCGCGGCATCCTGGTGGCGCTGCGCGTGCTCGCGCTGGTGATTCTCGTCCTGTGTCTCTTCCGCCCGATTGCGATCCTTCCGCCGGTCGGCTCGCGCGATGCGATCGTGCCGATCCTCGTTGACGCATCTCGCAGCATGCGGCTCGGCGACGCCGACGGCCAGACCCGCGTCGCGCGCGCCGCCGCGCTGCTGAAGAACGAGCTCGGCGAATCGCTCTCGTCGCACTTCAAGACCGAGCTCTACACGGTCGGCGAAGGACTGACGCCGGCGAAGGTCGATGGCCTCACCGCCGACTTCCGGCGCACCGATCTCAGCGGCGCACTCACTGCCGTCCGCGAGCGATATCGCGGCCAGCGCGTCGCGGGCATCATCGTGCTCTCCGATGGTGGCGACACGGGCGGGTCGCGTGGGTCTGGTGGGTCGAGCGAGGCAGGAGGCGGTGGCAGGGCAGGTGGAGAGGCGGGCGGGCCGCCGGTGTTTGCGGTCGGCATCGGTTCGCCCGACGGTCCGAAAGATCGCGAGGTGCTCGGCATCTCGACCGGCGATCCGCGGCTCGATCACGCGTCGGTCGACCTGCACGTCTCCGCGATGAGCACCGGCTTCGGCCGCACGCCGTTCACGATGCGCGTGCTCGGCAACGGCCAGCTGCTCGAGACGCGCCGCATCGATGCCCGCCGTCGGACGGATCGCCGATCGAAGAAGTGTTCACCGTCTCGCCCGATCCGCTGAACCCGACCGTCTACTCGGCCGAGATCGCGCGCGACGAGAACGAAGCGGTCGCGGAAAACAACACGCGCAGCGTGCTGGTCAGCCCGGCCGGCCGCAAGCGGCGGCTGCTGATCGTCGAGGGCGCGCCGGGACACGAGCACAGCTTCGTCACCCGCGCGTGGACCGCCGACCCGGGCCTCGAGGTCGATTCGGTGACGCGCAAGGGCAAGAACGCCGACGGCCAGGACACCTTCTTCGTGCAGGCCGGCGCCGGCCGCTCCGCCGCGCTGACCAGCGGGTTTCCGGCCAGGCGCGACCAGCTCTATGGCTACGACGCGCTGGTGATCGCCAACGTCGAGGGCGACTTCTTCTCGCGCGCCCAGCTCGGCCATGGCGGCCGACTTCGTCGCCGAGCGCGGCGGCGGCCTGCTCGTGATGGGCGGCCGTTCCTTCGCCCAGCGCGGCCTGTCCGGCACGCCGCTGGAAGAAGTGCTGCCCGTGGAGTTGAACGACCGTCGCGGCGGGCTCGTTCGCACCTCGCGCGACGCCGATGCGCTCGCCACGCACAACAAGGTGACGCTGACCAGCGAAGGCGAGACCCATCCGATCATGCGCATCGGCGGCAGCGCCGACGAGACGCGCAAGATGTGGTCGGTGCTGCCGGCGCTCGCCGCGAGCGCGCCGCTCGGCGGCCCTCGCCCCGGCGCGACCGTCCTCGCCGTGACGACGGCGGCGGGCGGCGGGGTGTATCCGGTGGTGGCGGTGCAGCGCTACGGCCAGGGGCGGTCGATGGTGTTCGCGGGCGAGGCGTCGTGGCGCTGGAAGATGATGGTCGCCTCGTCGGATCGCACGCACGAATTCTTCTGGCGTCAGGCGGCGCGCTGGCTGTCGTCGCAGGCGCCCGATCCGGTCTCGATCTCACTGCCCGACGCGCCCGAGCCCGGCGACGCCGTGTCGGTCGACGTCGACGCGCGCGACACCGCGTTCGCGCCGGTGGCCGACGCGACGGTCGACGCGACGCTGACCGCGCCGGGCGGCGAGAATCGCGTCCGCTGAAGCTGCGCCACGCCGATCCGGCCGGCGGCCGCTACACCGCGGCGATTGCGCCCGATCAGCCGGGCCTCTATCAGCATCCACGCCGAGGCGCGCCGCGGCACGACGCTCGCTCGGCTCTGCCGATCGCTGGATGTATGTCGGCGGCTCCGACCGCGAGTTCGCCGATCCGCGGCTCAACGAAGGGTTCCTGCGCCGGATCGCGCGCAACTCCGGCGGCCGCTACGTCCGCGACCAACGAGGCGTCGCGCGTGCCGGCGTGGCTCGAGGCGACGGTGCCGCAGAACGCCGCGCCGGAGCGGCGCGATCTGTGGAACGAGCCATGGGCGTTCGCGCTGGTCATCGTCCTGTTGTCGGCGGAGTGGATCCTGCGCCGGCGGTGGGGGCTCCGGTGAGAAAAGCCGCGCCATTGCGGATTGCGGATTGCGGATTGCGGCGATTGCGGCGATTGCGGCGATTGCGGATTGCCGCAGCCGTCGTGTCGCTCTTGCTCACACCCGCTCTCGCCCATGCCGAGCGCTACGCGCTCGTCGTCACCGGCGCCGCCGGCGGCGACGCCTACGACCAGAAATATTCCGGCTGGCGCACCGCGTTCACGACCACGCTTGCGCGAGAGCTTCAAGTACGACGCCGATCGCATCATCGCGCTGGCCGAGCGCGAAGCGGACGGCGTGCAGCAGGCGACGCGGCAGAACGTGCAGCGCGCGCTCGGCGATTTGCGCAAGCGGATGACCAAGGACGATCAGCTGCTGGTCCTGCTCATCGGCCACGGCACATCGCTCGACGGCGACGAGGCGAAGTTCAACCTGGTCGGCCCCGATCTCACCGCCAGCGAGTGGAGCGACCTGCTGAAGCCGCTGCCCGGCCGGCTGGTCTTCGTCAACACCACCGGCGCGAGCTTTCCGTTCCTCCGGCATCTTGCCGGCCGCGGCCGCGTCGTCCTCACCGCGACCGACTCCGCCGCGCAGCAGTTCGAGACCGTCTTCCCGGAGTTTTTCGTCAAGGCGTTCGGCGACGCTGCCGCCGATCTCGACAAGAACGGGCGCGTCTCGATGTGGGAGGCGTTTACCTACGCCAGCGGCGGCGTCCGGCAGTGGTTCGAGCAGAAGGGGCAGCTGCCGACCGAGCGGCCGCTGCTCGACGACACCGGCGCCGGCATCGGCCGCGAGGCGCTGAACCCCGGCACCGACGGCGCGATCGCGCGCATCACCTATCTCGAGCCGGACGCCGCGCTCGCGCTGCCGGCCGATACCGCGCTCGCTGTCTTGATCAAGCGGCGCGCCGAGCTGGAGGCGAACGCTCGAAGCATTGAAGGCGCGCAAGGAAACGATGGCCGACGGAGCAGTACGACGCCGAGCTCGAGAAGCTGCTGGTCGAGATCAGCCGCGTCGGCGCCCAGATCCGCGCCAAGTCCTGATCCGCGACCGCTGACGCGCGTTCACTGCAGCTTCTGCCATTTTCCTTCTGACAGCGTCCGGCCATCGGCTGCTTTTGTCGTCAACGTCAGGACGTTGCCGTCGACGACCCAGTGCCTCGGCAGGTTCAGCGCCAGCGGTCCCGACGGCGCGACCAACGCAGGCTGCCCGGCCTGAACGTAGGTCAGCGTGCGCGACTGCATGTCGACGGCAGTCCGGCCCTTGGTGGAGATCACGCCCTGGTCGCTTGTGATGCCCACGCGCTCCAGCGTCTGAGCGGTCGCGGGCTCGACGCGGATCTCCATGTCCATGTTGCCGAACTCGTCGTACGACAGCGTGCCCTTGCCGTCCAATTGAACCGCCGGCTGCCCGGCCGGGAAGATCTGGTACGACACGAGCGTCCAGCGGCCCTCCAGGTATTGGCGTGCCGCCGTGAGGCTGCCGGCGCCGGTCCCAACCGTCCCGAGCCCCATCGGCTTTTCAATCGGCTTGGCCGCGCAGGCCGCCGTCGCCAGCGCCGCCAGAATCGCGGCCGTTCGCAGACCAGAAGTCATATCCACCTCGTTCAACTGACGCGATCCCCGGATGACAATGCGACGCGCACAGCCCGAGCCGCGAGTGGCTCCCTGTTGCTATTGTCCGGCTGGCCCGGAGAATCAGCTATGCGGTTTCGGCAGTTGCGAGGCCGCGCACAGAGGGGTGGGCGGCTCGTCAGACCTGGATGCGGATGCCGCGCTGGTAGAACAGGCCCGCAACACAGGTCCAGAACGAGGCATACGCCAGGGCGAACGCGAGCGAGGTCCACTCCGCGTACCGAAACCGCAGCGCCGGCTGGAGCACAGCCCAGAACAGCCACGCCTTGGGCGTGGTGCGATGCATCCAGGTCGCATCGAGCATGTGTCCGATGAGCTCCGAGCAGCAGTACGTGGCCAGCGGGTTGACGCCGAGCCAGATGAATGGCCGCGTCCACGATCGCACCCGCCGCACGTCCACGACCAGGTAGGTCAGGCCGAACGCGATCATCGCCAGCCCTGTGGCGACCAGCACGAACGATCCCGTCCACAGGTGCTTGTTCAGCGGCAGCAGGCGGGACCAGGCCAATCCAATCGCCAGGGCGATCGCGCCGGCCGCAGCCAGCAGCCGGAGGCGTGCTTCCGGCGAGGATGAACGGCGCATCAACTCGCCGATGCCGGCGCCGAGCAGCGCGGTGGCGGCGGCCGGCAGTGTCCCGAGCAGTCCCTCAGGATCGATCGGCGTCGACATCGCGTGCCGCCCGAAGACCATCGCGTCGAGGTAGCCGGCCAGGTTGTGAGCCGGGCCAATCGAGCCGGCGGGATAGCCGTCGAATGGCAGCCGCGCGAGCAGTGCCCAATGTCCGATCAGCACGATCGCTGTCGCGACGAACCAGCCTGCCGGCCGGAGGTGGAGCACGGCGAGCGCGGTCAGCAGATACGCGATCGCGAGCCGCTGCAGCACGCCGGGAAACCGCAGCGGCGCGGCCGCCTGTGCCCCCGCGGCGGCGTTCAACACCAGGCCGAGGAGGATCAACAGCGTCACCCGCATCGCGATCCGGCGATACAGCTGCGACGGAGCGTGGCCACGCTCGCGCCGGCGCGCAAACGCGAACGGCATCGCGAAGCCCATGATGAAGAGGAACCACGGGAAGACGACGTCGGCAAAGGAGGCGCCGTGCCAGTAGGCATGAACGAGCGGCGGGAACACCGCGCCCCAGTCGCCCGGGTTGTTGACGACGATCATCGCGAAGATGGTGAAGCCGCGAAAAACGTCGAGCGATTCGACGCGATCGTCGCCGGCGCTCATCGGCGCGGCCGCGGACGGCGGCGGTAACGCTCGGGCGGCTTTTCGGTCGCGACGCTGGTCGCGTCGCACCAGCACTCGGGCATCGACGCCGGCCGTCCCTCGAGGAACAGCTCGTTGGTGCGGCCGAAGGCCTGCAGGAACTTGTTCATCACCAGCGCCTGGCTCGCGTACTTCTCGAGCGCCCGCCGCTTGCCGGCGACCTCGGCCGCGGTCAGGGTCAGCGTGCGCCACTCGCCTTCGCGCGGCGGGAACCGCGGCGCCGGGTCGAGCGCGGTATCCGCATCCGCCCCCTCGTCCGGCCAGTTGTCGTAGTGAATCAGGTAGTGAAGGACGCGCGGCCGCAGCGTGCGATCGAGTGCCCTCACCGCGTCGAGCGCTTCACGGCCGAAGATGTAGGTGGAGCAGTGCTCCGGATGGAGATCCTCCGGGTGCGGCAGCGTCACCAGCGTCGGCCGGTAGTCGACGAGCACCCGCTCGAGCTCGCGGCGGATGTCGGCGCCGCGGTACCTGACGCCGCGCATCATCTGCTCGCTGGCCGGCGGCTCGCCGCGCTGGGTGTAGGGCGAGACGAACGCGCGGGCGTTGGCCGCGAGGTAGTGCGCCGCGATCAGGCACATGCCGCCATCGGGGAACCCGAGGAAGCGGACGTGGCTGCGCTGCACGCCGAGGCTCTCCATCGCTGCCATCGTCTCGTGTTGGCGCAGCGTGCCGTAGCTGCGAAAGTCGTTCGGCCGCGGGTCGAGGATGTGGGTTTCGGCCGTGACCCCTTCGGGGAACGCGTCGCCGCTGGTCATCAGCACGACGCGCACGTGTCCGCCCGCCGCGAGCACGCGCTGAATCAGCCCGCCCGATCCCAGCGACTCGTCATCCGGGTGCGGTGCGACGACGAGCAGGCGGGTGGTGGGGCCGACCTGCAGCGTCAGTTCGCGTACGTCGGCAGCAGCGCTTGGCGCGAGCGCCGCGACGATGACGCCGCTCGCCGCGACGAGGATGGCCAGGCGCTGCAGCCGTCCGATGCGATTCATTGACCCGCCTGCCACTGCTTGATTGCCTCGAACGGGTAGATCAGCATCAGGATGTTGAGCGTGAGGTTGTCGCGGATGATCAGTCCCACTCCGATCTCGAGGACCAGCACGAGAACGAGGTTCGCCCACACCGGCAGCTTCCGCGCGATCCAGAAGCCGAGCATCATCGATCCGATGTCGGACATCGAGTTGAGGATGCTGTCGCCGAAGTAGTCGAGCGAGATCGTCACCGCGCGGTAGCGGTTGATCACCATCGGCGTGTTCTCGAGCACCTCCCACGCGGCTTCGAGCAGGACGGCGATGAGGAACCGCGCTCCGAGCGGCAGGCGCCGCGCCGCCAGCCACGTCAGCGCGTAGAAGCCGATGCCGTGGATGATGTGCGAGAAGGTGTACCAGTCGGTGACGTGCTGCGAGTTCTCCGAGCTGTAGACGACACCGTGCCAGAACTTGACGTAGCCGCAGCGGCAGATCAACACGCGGCCCATCCAATATTCGGCGATGGCGGCGGCGACGACCACCGACAGCGCGGCGGCCACGAAGGTCCGTTGCTGGCCAGTCAAAGCAAGATGAGGCGATTATAGCGACCTGATCGATCGAACTCGATCAAGACGGCACGCACAGCAACCGACGCGAGAAGGATATATGAATGTCCTAAATCCATTCGACACCATCGACTGTCTCTACATCACATCTGACATGTGATGTCATATTGTGATTATCAGCATCAATTCAATGATATGATGCCCATATGCCGCGAACAACGCTCCTGCTGGAGGCTGATGCGATGAAAGTCGCGCGCGCTCACGCACAGCGGCACCGGCTGACGCTCGGGCAGGCGGTGAGCGAACTGGTCAGGAAGGCGGCTGATCGTCCGCTCGTGACCGACGAGAAAAGCGGCCTCCGGATTCTTCGCCTCGATCGGCGTTCGCCGAAGGTAAGAGCGGAGCAGGTCGATCAGCTGCGTGACGAGCTGCCGTGAAAACGGCGCTGCTCGATTTGAACATCCTGACGGCGCTTCTCTGGCCGGCGCACGAACATCACGAGGCCGCGCACGGCTGGTTCGGCGCGCGCGGAAGCGCGCGATGGGCGACATGTGCGTTGACACAGCTTGGGTTCGTGCGAGTCGTCTCGAACCCGGCGTTCTCGCGTGATGCCCTTTCGCCGATTCACGCTCTGGCGTTGCTGGCGGACAACCTGTCCCATGCGAACCATGAGTTCTGGCCCGAGGGCCTGCCGGTTCCGACGGCCATCAAGACCGTGGCGGCAGGCCTGCAAGGCTACCGGCAACTGACCGATGCGTATCTGCTCGTGCTCGCGCACCGCCGGAAGAGCGTGTTTGCCACGTTCGACCGCGGGGTTCGGACCATGGCGAGCGGCGACCTTGGAGAATCGCTCGAGATCGTCCCGATTCGCTGAGTCTGGCCGGGCGACGCGCCCGGTTAGAAATAGTCGGGCCGCTGCCAGGGATCGAGCTGGCGCTTGCGAAACAGAAACACACCGCCCATCCCCGCGACGAACCCGATCACGTGCGCCGCGAACGCCACGCCACCGCCACGCGAGGTCGTAGTCATCGCAATCGCGCCGGCGTTGAACAGCTGCATCAGGAACCAGAACCCGAGCAGGAAGATCGCCGGCATCTCGACCACATGGAAGAAGATCCACGGAATCATCGTCAGCACGCGCGAGTGCGGGTAGAGGACGAAGTAGGCGCCCATCACGCCCGCGATCGCGCCGCTGGCGCCGATGGTCGGCAGCGTCGAGATCGGATCGACGGCCACCTGGCCGAGCGCCGCGGCGATGCCGCACAAGAGGTAGAAGACGATGAACCGGCCGTGGCCGACCCGATCCTCGACGTTGTCGCCGAAGATCCAGAGGTACCACATGTTGCCGATGAAGTGCATCCAGCCGCCGTGCAGGAACATCGATGTGATCAGCGTCGGCCAGGTGAAGTAGGCGGGGACGACGCCGTAGACGGTCAGGAACTCATTCAGCGCTTCGTGCGGCAGCGAGATCTCGAACAGCCACGCGATCGCGTTCAGCCCGATGATTGTGATGGTGATGTAGGGCGTGGTTCGGGATGGAATGACATCCCGAAGCGGGATCATGTGGTCAATTGTATTGCGATTGCGAGACTGCGGATTACCAGATTGCTCGAGCTGCGTACGCGGCGTTCAATCCGCAATCACTCCGCAATCCAGCAATCCGCAATCCGCGATCGTCGCGCGTCAGACGCCGTGTCCGTAGCCGACCGCTTCGACATGAGCCGGCGGCTGGCCCGGGTTCGACGACGAAGTGCCGGGCGTGCGGACGCGATCGACGATGCGGCGGAGGTCGCCGTCGCCGATCGCCTTGCGGTGCTCGCCGAGCGAGATGACCGCGCGATAGACCAGATCGACTTCGCCGTGGGTCAGCGTGAAGCCGAGCGTTTCGCAGCGCGACTGCACCGCATGACGCCCCGAGTGGCGGCCGAGCACGAGCCGCGACGTGACCGACTGGCCGACGTCTTCGGGCTTCATGATCTCGTAGGTGCGCGCGTCCTTGAGGACGCCGTCCTGGTGGATGCCCGCCTCGTGCGCGAACGCGTTGCGGCCGACAATCGCCTTGTTCGCCTGCACCGGCTCGCTGGTCAGCGACGACAGCAGCTGGCTGGTCGCGAACAGCGCCGGCGACTGAATCGCCGTGTCGTAGGGCAGCACGTCCTGCCGGACGCGCAGCGCCATCACGAACTCCTCGAGCGACGCGTTGCCGGCGCGCTCGCCGATGCCGTTGATCGCGCACTCGACCTGCCGCACGCCGCCCTGGATCGCCGCCAGGCTGTTGGCGACGGCGAGCCCGAGGTCGTTGTGGCAGTGAGCGGAGAAGACCGCCTTGTCGGAATTCGGCACGCGGCCGATGATGCTGGCGAAGAACGCCTTCAGCTCGTCAGGGCGTCGCGTAGCCGACCGTATCCGGCAGGTTGATGGTGGTCGCGCCGGCGGCAATCGCCGCCTCGATCACGCGGCACAGGAAATCGCGATCGCTTCGGGTCGCGTCCTCCGCCGAAAACTCCACATCGTCGGTGAACTGCTGCGCGAGCTTGACGCCGGCGACCGCCGAGTCGAGGCACTCCTCGCGGGTGATCCGCAGCTTGGCGCTGAGGTGGAGGTCGGAGGTGGCGAGGAAGGTGTGAATCCGGGAGCGTTCGGCCGGCGCGAGCGAGCGCCCCGCCTCTTCGATGTCCTGTGGCCGCGTCCGCGCCAGCGCGGCGATGACCGGCCGGCGAACGCTGGCGGCAATCTGTCGGACCGCCTCGGCGTCGGCCGGCGACGCGATCGGGAACCCGGCCTCGATGATGTCGACGCCGAGCGCGTCGAGCGCCCGCGCCATCGCCAGCTTCGCCGGCACGTCCAGCGAATAGCCGGGCGCCTGCTCGCCGTCGCGCAGCGTGGTGTCGAAGACGATGACGCGTGCCGGATTGCTCATGGCTCCTGTTGTAGCCGCCGGCTGGGGTAGAAGTCAAAGCGATAATAATTAACGAATAATAACCCCCTGTTATACTCGCCCCTCATGGACCTCGCCGCCCTGAAGGTGTTCCTGGCCGTGGCGCAGGAGCGCAGTTTTTCGCGCGCCGCCGCAAAAGTGCACCGCACCCAGCCCGCCGTCAGCCAGGCGGTCCGGCGGCTCGAGCTGGAGCTCGGCGAGCAGCTGTTCGACCGCTCGTCGAAGACCGGCACGCTGACCGAGGCGGGGAAGATGCTGCAGAACTACGGGCAGCGGCTCGTCCGCCTGGCGGAGGAAACCGAGTCGGCGGTGCGCGAGCTGCGCGATCTGCGGCGCGGCCGCGTGCTCATCGGCGCCAACGAGGCCGCCGTGCACACCCTGCTGCCGCTGATCGCGCGCTTCCGCCAGCGCTATCCCGGACATCGCCATCGACGTCCGCCGCGTGCCCGCGCGGCAGATTGCGGTCGAGGTGCAGCAGGGGAGCCTCGATTTCGGCGCGCTCACGTTTCACCCGACCGAAGAAGGGCTGCTGGAGGTGCCGGTCGGCAGCGACGAGCTCGTGCTGCTCGTGCCGCCGACGCACGCGCTCGCCGACGCGGCGTCAGGTGTCGATGGAGGACGTCGCGCCCGAGCCGGTCGTCGCGCACAACGATCCGTCGCCGGCGCGCGAGCGCGTGCTGCGGCTCTTCGAGGAGCACCACGTGCCGCTGCGCATGGTCATCTCGCTGCCGAGCCTCGACGGCATCAAGCGCGCGGTCGAGCTGAAGCTGGGCGTCGCGCTGCTGCCGCGCCGCTGCGCGATCACCGAGATCGCCAGCGGCCGCCTGGTCGCGGTGCCGGTCGCCGGCGTGTCGCGCAAGCGGCAGGTGATGCTGGTCTGCCGCAAGGCGCACCGCTCGCACGCAGCGGATGCATTTCTCGACGTTGCCCAGAGCAAAGACGAGCGTCCGGGTAATTCCGACGTGGATTCGACACAGAGGACACCAAGGACACAGAGACTCAGAACGTAGCTCAGTCTTTCAGAGCTGCCCGATCGTGACCTTTGTGTCCGTTATGTTGACTACGTCGCGAATGCTAGAAGCCGCGGATGTAGGGGAGTCGCGCAGCGACCGCTCGCACTTCCTCGAAGCGGTCCAGCAGCATCGCGGTCGGGTTCCACTGGCCCGAGAGGAACCCGTCGCGCAGCGCCGCCGGCAGCGACGCCTCGACCGCAGCGATCCGGCGGTGACCGCGCCGGTGGCGACGTCGACCGTCGATCGTGCGTCTCGGGCGTCGCTTCGATCAGCGCTCTGCAGCCGCTCGATATCGGCCGGCGCTCGCGACGAAGCACGGCACGCCGAGCATCGCCGCGTTCCCCTGGAAGATCTCCGAGAACGATCGGCCGACGATGGCGCGGAAGCCGGCGCGGGCCAGGCCCTGCGGCGCGTGCTCGCGCGACGAGCCGCAGCCGAAGTTGGCGTTGACGATCAGGATCGAGGCGCCGGCGTAGCGCGGATCGTTGAAGGGATGGCCGGCATCGGCGCGCGCGGTCGTCCTCGAACAGGTGCCGCTCGAGCCCCTCGAACGAGACCGCCTTCAGGAACCGCGCCGGCATGATCCGATCGGTGTCGATGTCGTCGCCGCGCAGCGGCAGGCCGCGGCCGGCGATGTCCGTGACTGCCGCTGCGGCGCGCGCCGGCGGCTGGGGGCTGGGGACTGGGGGCTGTGCGCTCATGCCGGCACTCCTTCCAGCATCTCGCGCACGTCGACCACTTCGCCGGCGATCGCCGCCGCCGCGACCATCGCCGGGCTCATCAGCAGCGTGCGCCCGGTCGGGCTGCCCTGCCGCCCCTTGAAGTTGCGGTTCGACGACGACGCGGAGATCTGGCGCCCTTCGAGCTTGTCGGGGTTCATCCCGAGGCACATCGAGCAGCCGGCGCCGCGCCACTCGAAGCCCGCTTCGATGAAGACCTCGTGCAGCCCCCGCGCCTCGGCCGCGCGGCTGACCGCCTGCGATCCCGGCACGATCAGCGCCTTGACGTGCGGCGCGACGTGGTGCCCGCGCACGATGCGCGCCGCTTCCTCGAGATCCGACAGGCGGCCGTTGGTGCACGAGCCGATGAACGCGACGTCGATGCGCGTGCCCTGCACGCGCGCTGCCGGTGCTGAACCCCATGAACGCCAGCGCCTCATCGTCCGGCGCCGCGTCAATCGGCTCGGACACCGCAACCGACTGGCCCGGGTTGATCCCCCAGGTGACGGTCGGCTCGATCGCGGCCGCGTCGAAGGCGACGCGATCGTCGTACGACGCGTTCGCGTCGGTCGCCATCTGCCGCCACCAGGCGACCGCGCGATCGAACGCGTCGCCGGCCGGCGCGAACCGCCGGCCGCGCAGGAACTCGAACGTCGTGTCGTCGGGGTTGACGTAGCCGATGCGCGCGCCGCCCTCGATCGACATGTTGCAGATCGTCATCCGCTCGTCGATCGTCATCGCGTCGAGCGTGGTGCCGCCGTATTCGTAGGCGAAGCCGACGCCGCCCTGGACGCCAAGGCGGCGGATGATCGTGAGGATGACGTCCTTGGCGTAGACGCCGCGGTTCAGCCGGCCGTTGACCTCGATCCGGCGCACCTTCAGCGGATCGAGCGCCAGGCACTGCGAGGCCAGCACGTCGCGCACCTGCGAGGTGCCGATGCCGAACGCGATGGCGCCGAGCGCGCCGTGCGTCGACGTGTGGCTGTCGCCGCACGCAATCGTCATCCCCGGCTGGGTCAGCCCGAGCTCGGGTCCGATCACGTGGACGATGCCCTGGTTGTCGCTGTCGGGCGTCCACAGGCTGATGCCGGCGTCGCGGCAGTTGCGCTCGAGCGCGCTCATCATCTCCTCGGCCATGACGTCGAGGAACGGCCGCTTCTGCGAGCTGGTCGGGACGATGTGATCGACGGTGGCGAACGTGCGCTCGGGGAACGCGACCTTCCAGCCATGCTGCCGCATCATGTCGAACGCCTGCGGCGTCGTCACTTCGTGGACGAGGTGGAGACCGACGAACAACTGTGTCTGGCCGCTCGGCAGCGTGCGCACCGTGTGCGCGTCCCAGACCTTCTGAAAAAGTGTGGCAGCCATGTACAGCGTGCTCGGTGGTTGCGCGTTGATGTGTCGAGCCGCCGGCTCATGCATGCGGCACCAGCTAGAATACACGGATGCGTGTCTTTCGCGCTCGCGTCTCCCTGATCACCATACTGGTCGCCGCGGGGCTCGTTCTCAGCCTCCGCGGCTCAAACGATAAAGGAACTGCGGCTTGGAATGGCCAGCGTCGGATTGCCGGCGGTGGATCTCGGCCTTCGCATGGACGAGATTCGAGGGCCGGCCCCAGCCGACTCGCCGAAGCGCCAGGCGATCATGGCGTCGATGCAGGGCGCCGGCGCCGCCAGCCGCGCGCGCGGCCCGCGCGTGCTGGTGAAGTTCATCGAAGGGTTGCCCTCGGCCGCCCGCCTGTCGGCGGTCGCCGACGTCTCGCGCAGCGCGGTGATGGCCTCGGCGCCGGCGTACGCCGACTTCGACATCGTCCAGATCGCGCCAACCGAGGATGCCGAAGCGGTGGCGCTGGCGTTCGGCGACCGGCTCCGACGTCGAGTACGCGCAGGTGGCCTATCCTTCCACACGATGTTCGTCCCGAACGATCCGCTCTACCCGGGAGCCAGTGGAACCTGCCGATGCTCAACCTCGAGAAGGCCTGGGACATCCAGCCGCAGGCCGGCTCGAGCATCACGGTGGCCGTGCTCGATTCGGGGATGGCCTATCAGAACGCGACGTTCACGCCGATCCTGCCGGCGTTCACCGACGAAGACGGCACCCGGTATCCGTCGCTCGGACGCGTGACGATTCCGTACTCCGCCGCGCCGCAGCTGGTCGGCGCGGCCGGCGCCGGCCGGCTCGTCGCGCCGCACGATTTCATCTGGGATGACAACGAGCCGTTCGACTTCGACGGCCACGGCACGCACGTCAGCGGCACCATCGGCCAGCTGACGAACGACAGCATCGGCACGGCCGGCGTCGCCTTCAACGTCAAGCTGATGCCGGTGAAGGTGATCGACAGCGTCTGGGACTTCCTGTTCCTCGCCCCGAATCAAGGCACACGACGACAGCGTGGCGCGCGGCATCCGCTACGCCGCCGACAACGGCGCCAAGGTGATCAACATGAGCATCGGCCGCACCGGCCCGCCGGCGCCCGGCGGTCGAGTCGGCGATCCGCTACGCCGTCGGCAGCGGCGTCTTCATCGCCATCTCGGCCGGCAACGAGTTCGAGGACGGGCAACCCGACTGAAGTGATCGCCGAGATCGCCTCGAGGGTGCCGGGCGCGGTCTCGGTTGCCGCGGTCGATCGGTCGAGGGCGCACGCGTTCTATTCGTCAACCGGCAGCTATATCGAGCTCGCGGCGCCTGGCGGAGCGGGACGCGGCTTCGGCACGGCGGGCGGCGTCTTCCAGCAGACCTTCGATCCCACGTTCACCGACACGTTCCTGCTGGCTCGCCGGCGCAGTTCAGGGCGCCGCGGTTCGACGTGCTGGGCTATATCGCCGTACATCGGCACGTCGATGGCGGCGCCGCACGTCGCCGGCGTCGCCGCGATGCTGATGCAGCAGGGGATCACCGACCCGGCCGCGATCGAGGAGGCGCTCGAGAAGACGGCGGTCGATCTCGGCACGCCCGGGCGCGACGACACGTTCGGCTTCGGGCTGGTGGATGCGCGCGCGGCGCTGCGCGGACTGGGGCTGGCCAAGTGAAGACGCACACACTCCTGCTGCTGTCGTGCCTGGCGCTGGCGTCTCCGGCTGGCGCACAGGATCCGCCGGCGTTGTCCATCCGGCCCTTCGTCATGGGCGCGGAGCAGACCTTCACCGCCAGCGACACCTTCGACACCGTCTTCGAGACGACCCGCGGACCGTTCTTCGGCGGCGGCGTGCAGGTCGTGATTGCCGATCAGTTCGTGATCGAAGCTGGAGCCTCGCGCTTCAAGCAGGACGGGGAGCGCGTCTTCCGCACCAACGCCGGCACGATCTTCCGGCTCGGCATCCCGCTCACCGCCACGATCATGCCGTTCGAGCTCACCGGCGGCTACCGCTTCCCGGTTTCCGAGCGCGTCCGGCCCTACGTGGCCGCGGGCTTCGGGTCGTACTCGTACAAGGAGACGTCCGAGTTCGCCGACGACCCCGAGAACCTCGACGTCAGGAAGTCGGGCTTCGTCGTCAACGGCGGCGCCGAGATCCGGCTCCACCGCTGGATGGCCGTCGCCGCCGACGTGCAGTATTCGCGCATCAAGGGGATCCTCGGCGATGGCGGCATCTCGGAGCAGGTCGGCGAGGACGATCTCGGCGGCGTCTCGCTCCGCTTCAAGTTCATCGTCGGGCGCTAACGCACTTCTTACTGGTTGCTCGCTGCTGGTTGCTAGATGCTAGGACTGTGGTCGTAGCACCTGGCAACCGGTATCCAGCAACGAGCAACCGCCGCCTGCCCACGTGACGCATCCCGCGCTCTTCGGAGGACAATTCATGCGAGCCATGCGAGCCATCCGCTCCGCGCTGGCGGCAGCCGCCTTCGTCCTCGTGCGCACTGCCGGCCGACCGCCCAGGAGACACCACAGGCGCTCAAGCAGGAGATCGACCAGCTGCGGCGCGACTTCGAAGCGTTGAAGCAGCAATACGGCGAACGGCTGACGGCGCTCGAGTCGAAGCTCGAGTCTGCCGAGGGGACGCCGCCGGCCGTGCCGGCAGCGCCGGAGACACCGGCGCCGCCGACTGCCGCCGCGGCTCCCGCCGGATCGCCGACCGCGCAGGTGCCGCCGGGGGCCGAGGGCGCCGGCGGGCCGAGCGGATCGCTGCCCGTGTACGGCGCGGGCAGCGCCGGGTCGAAGATCTTCAACCCCGACATCGCGGTGATCGGCGATTTCCTCGGCGCCGCCGGAAGCAATCCCGTCAACCCGTCGCCGTCGCTGGCGATGCACGAGTCCGAGGCGTCGTTTCAGGCGGTGGTCGATCCCTACGCGCGCGCCGACTTCTTCGTCGCCTTCGGCGAAGAGGGAGTCGAGCTCGAGGAGGGCTTCCTCACGTTCACCTCGCTGCCCGGCGGCCTGCTGACCAAGGTCGGCAAGACACGCGCCGCCTTCGGCAAGGTGAACACGATGCACAATCACATCCTGCCGTGGGCGGATCGTCCGCTGGTGACGACGAACCTGCTGGGCGGCGAGGAGGGGCTGGCGGATGCGGGGGTCTCGGTGGCCCGCCTGATCCCGAACCCGTGGATCTTCCTCGAGGCAACAGGCCAGATCTATCGCGGCGATTCGAGCGACGTGTTCACGGCGGCCAAGCCCGGGAACGTCAGCGTCGTCGGCCACCTGCGCGGCTATCACGACCTCACCGAGTCGGCGAATGTCGACCTCGGGTTCTCGTATGCGCGGGGCCACAACGCGTCGGGTCTGGCCGTCGACGACGTGTCCGGGACGTTTACGACTAACCTGTACGGGGTGGACGCGACGGTCCGTTGGCGCCCGCTGCGGCGGTCGATCTACCGGTCGTTCATCGGCCGGTCGGAGTTGATCTGGAGCCGCCGCGATCAGCCGGGCGGGCTGCAGGCGGCGAACGGGTTCTACGTGTCGGGCGACTATCAGTTCGCGCGGCGGTGGTTTGCCGGCGTCCGCGGCGATCGCTCGGCGCGGGCGACCGACGCGTCGCTGACCGACAGCGGGCAGTCGTTCACGCTGACGTTCTGGCCGAGCGAGTTCAGCCAGCTGCGCGGACAATACAAGCGGACGAACTACGCGCTCGGGCCGACGGCGAACGAGTTCTTGTTCCAGTTTCTGTTCTCGATCGGCGCGCACGGGGCGCATCCGTTCTGACGAGGGCCGGTAGGGCAGGTGGGTGGGTTGGGTCGGGTTTCGAGGTCGGCGCGAAGGCTTTCGGCCGAGCCGAGGTTCCGAGCATTCGCAAACAGGATGACGCAATGAAACGCTTCATATGGCTTCTTCTCGCGGCGCTCTGGAGCGTGCCCGCTGGCGCGCAGGGCAAGCTCAACGTCGTTACGACGACCGAGGATCTCGCGTCGATTACGCGTGAGGTCGGCGGCGATCGGATCACGGTCGAGGCGATCGCCAAGGGCTACCAGGATCCGCACTTCGTCGAGGCGAAGCCGAGCTTCATCCTCAAGCTGCAGAAAGCGGACATCCTGATCGTCGTCGGCCGCGAGCTCGAAATCGGCTGGCTGCCGCCGCTCATCCAGCAGAGCCGCAACGCGAAAGTGCAGCCGGGCGGCGAGGGGTATCTCGATGCGTCGCTGCATGCGAGCATCCTGGAGATCCCCGCCGGCCAGGTGACGCGCGCGATGGGCGACGTCCACCCGTCTGGCAACCCGCACTACTGGCTCGATCCGGAGAACGGCAAGAAGATCGCCAAGGACGTCGCCGACAAGTTCTCCGAGCGGCGGCCGAACGATCGGGCGGTGTTCGAGAAGAACCTTGCCGCCTTCACCGCCGGGTGGACGCCGGCGTGAAGCGATGGCTGGCCGACCTGGCGCCTTACAAGGGGACGAAGGTCGTCACCTATCACCGCTCGTTTCCGAACTTCGCGGAGCGGTTCGGCCTCAACATCATCGGCTACGTCGAACCCAAGCCCGGCATCCCGCCGTCGCCGCAGCACACGCTCGATCTCATCGCCGAAATGAAGCGCCAGAACGTCAAGCTGATCCTGATCGAACCCTACTTCGACTCGAAGACGCCGAACGCGATCGCCCGCGCCACCGGCGCCGAGGTCATCGTCATGCCGCCCTCGGTCGGCGGCGTCAAGGAAGCGACCGACTACGTCGCGCTCTTCGACTACGACGTCAGGCTGCTGGTCGATGCGATCAAGAGGACGGGGGCGAAGTAATGCTCGACGCCGCGACGCTGGCGTTCCTCGCGCCCTGTTTCGTCGCCAGCCTGATCCTCACCGGCATCCACGCCTATCTCGGCGTCCACGTCGTCGAGCGCGGCGTGATCTTCGTCGACCTCTCCCTGGCGCAAATTGCGGCGCTCGGCGGGACGATCGCGCTGCTGATGCCGATCTCGCGCGGCGACCCGCACGCGCCGGTCGTCTACTGGATCAGCCTCGGCGTTCACGTTTCTCGGCGCGCTGGTGTTCTCGACCATCAGGAGCCGGCGCGCGCGCATCCCGCAGGAGGCGATCATCGGCATCTGCTACGCGGTGGCGTCGGCGGCGTCGATTCTGGCGATGAGCAAGGCGACCTCGGAAGGGGAGCACCTGAAGGACATGCTGGTCGGGAACATCCTCGCGGTCTCCTGGTGGGAGGTCGGGAAGACGGCGCTGCTCTACGGCGCGGTCGGCCTGTTCCACTACGTGTTCCGCCGCCAGTTCTTCGCCATCTCGCTCGATCACCGCGAGGAGGGGCACGCGGCGGCGCTGGGGCTGTCGGTGCCGCTGTGGGACTTTCTCTTCTACGCGTCGTTCGGCTTCGTCGTCACCTCGTCGGTGTCGATTGCCGGCGTGCTGCTCGTCTTCTGTTATCTCATCGTGCCGTCGGTCGCCGCGATGCTCTACGCGGATTCAATCGGCAAGCGCCTGGCGATCGGCTGGTCGATGGGCACGCTGGTGTCGGCGCTCGGCGTCTACCTTTCCCTCAAGCTCGACCTGCCCACTGGCGCCACCATCGTCTGCACGTTCGGGCTCGTGCTGATTATCATGGCCGTCGTGCGCCCGCTGATTCAGCGCCCGGCGCTGAGCGTGTAACCCACCATGCAGTGCCGTCAGTGCGGAGCTGAAATCGCCGAGAAGGCGTTGATCTGCTATCGGTGCGGGACCGCGACGACCGAAGCGAAGTACCAGCCGGCGACAGCTGCCGCGCAAAGGAGCGTCCTCGTCGCGCACGCTGATCTGGGTGGTCCTCGCCATCGTCATCGCCGCTCTGGTGGCGTTTTACCTGCTGTCGGGCATGCAATAATTGAAACGTATGCTGACGTCGGTGCGGCGCCGTGTCGCCGCCCTGAGGCAGCCTCGGGCGTCCGCTCGCCTCGCCCGCGCGCTCTGGATCGCGTGGGCCGTCGTCGTCTGGAACGTGGTATTCGATCGCGTCATCGTCGTCGCCGGTCGCCAGTATGTCTTCGCCGCCGCCAGCGCCGCGGCCGCCAATCCGGCGGCGCCGCCGCTGAACATGGACGAGTGGATGGAACCGGCAGTCAGGCGCGGGCTGGTCGTGGCGACGACAGCCGCCGGCGCAATCCTCGTCGTCGGCTTCGCCGCCACTCGAATTAAGAATTAAGAATTAGGAATTAAGAATTCGTGAAGGGAGCAGGGCGACGACGCCAGAATCATGAACGACGCGGGAACGAGTGTACGAATTCTTAATTCCTAATTCCTAATTCTTAATTCCCATGCATCCGCTGATTTACGACTGGAACCACGACGCCGTCGCCGACGGGCCGACCAAGCCGGTCGCGATGCTCGACGACGAGACGCTGCGGGATGGGTTGCAGTCGCCATCGGTGCGAAACCCGACGATCGACGAGAAGATCGGGATCCTGCACCACATGGACGCGCTCGGCATCGACACGGCCGACATCGGCCTGCCGGGCGCTGGGCCGAAGGTTGCGCGCGACGTCGAGCGGCTGGCGCGGGCGATCGGCGAAGGGCGCCTGAAGATTCAGGCCAACTGCGCCGCGCGCACCGTCGTCGCCGACATCAAGCCGATTGCCGAGATTCAGCAGCGCACCGGCGTGCCGATCGAGTGCGGCGCCTTCATCGGCTCCAGCCCGATCCGGCAATACGCGGAAGGGTGGACGCTCGACTACCTGCAGAAGACGACCGAGGAGGCGATCGCCTTCGCCGTCAAGGAAGGCGTGACGGTGATGTACGTCACCGAGGACACGACCCGCGCCGATCCGGAATCGCTGCGCCGGCTCTTCACCGCCGCGATCCGCGTCCGGGGCGAAGCGGCTGTGCGTCGCCGACACGGTCGGGCACGCGACGCCCAACGGCGCGCGCGCGGTGGTGACGTTCGTCAAGTCGCTGATCGCGGAGCTTGGCGTCGACGTCGGCATCGACTGGCACGGCCACCGCGATCGCGGCTTCGGCGTGTCGTCGAGCCTGGCGGCGCTCGAGGCGGGCGCGACGCGGCTGCACGGCGCGGCGCTCGGCATCGGCGAGCGGTGCGGCAACACGCCGATCGATCTGCTGATGGTCAATCTGGTGATGATGGGCTACCGCGACAACGATCTGACGGGGCTGCCGGCCTACGCGCGGGCGGTGGCCGACGCCTGCGACGTGCGTATCGCGCCGAACTACCCGGTGATCGGCGCCGACGCGTTCCGCACCGCCACCGGCGTCCACGCCGCCGCGGTGGTCAAGGCGTTCCGCAAGGGAGACCGCGCGCTGATGGACGCGGTCTACGCGGCGGTGCCGGCGAGCCTCGTCGGGCGGCAGCAGGAGATCGAGGTCGGCCCGATGTCGGGCCGCTCGAACGTGATCTTCTGGCTGGAGAGCCGCGGCCTGCCGGCGACCGACGAAATCGTCGATCGGATCTTCGCCGCCGCGAAGGCGTCGAACCGGATGCTGACGCACGAGCAGGTGCAGTCGATCGCCGGCGAAGACGCGAAGCTGAAGCCCGCGGGCGTGAAGCTCGAAACCGCCCGACGGCGAGGCTTCTGAGCACGACGATCGAACGCAGAGCCCGCTGAGACCGCAGAACCGAAATTCAGCTCACCGACGTGTACCGTCGATCGTCTGGTGGCAGTCCGGCTGAAGCCGGACACTACGTACCAGAGAAAGAAATGGCTCTGCGTGTTCCGCGAGTTCTGCGTTGACCGTCGTCTTCGCTGTCGCCGGGATCAGCCTTGTTTGCCCGGCGGCGGCTCCCAGAGCTCCAGGCGGTTGCCCTCGGGATCGTCGACCCACCCGAACTTGCCGAACTCCGACTCCTCGACCTTGTCGTCGACCGTGCATCCTTCGGCGCGCAGCTCGGCGAGCACACGCGCCAGGTCGTCGACGCGGTAGTTGATCATGAACTGCTGGGTGTCGGAGCGGAAGTAGTCGGACTTGGCGTCGAAGATGCTCCAGACGGTCGAGCCTTCGCGGCCGTTGGTCTCGCCCTCACGCCAGTTGAAGGAAACGCCGCCCCACGGTTCGATGTCGATGCCGAGATGTTTGCGATACCAGGCGCGCAACGCATCGGCGTCGCGCGCCTTGAAGAATATGCCGCCGATGCCGGTGACTCGCGCCATGGAGGCGGATGCTAGCACGGCCGGAGGCATCGAACGCAGAGGCCGCGGGGACCGCAGAGTACAAAAACGACAAATTCTCTGCGAGCTCTGCGTTCCGTTACCTGGCAATCTGCCGGATCGCCGCCTCGCGCAGGTCGCTGTCCGCATCGCCCTTCGCGATCGCGAGCAGCTTCGCCGCCGACTTCGTGTCGCCGCGCTCGCCAAGGTGGCGGATGATCGTCTCCTTGGTGTCGACGCTGGTCGAACCGTCGAAGATCTCGATCAGCAGGGTGGTTCGCGCCTCGCCGGGCGTGTCGGCGAGGTGACGAAGCGCCGCCTCCCGCAGATCCTCGCTCGGATCGGACTTCGCAATCGCGATCAGCCGCTCGGTGATTCGCGGCTCGCCGCGTTCCACGAGGTGGCGCAGCAGCGTCTCCTTGATGTCGACGTCCTTCTCCTGCTCGTACATCTGCAGCAGCATCGTCGTCCGCGCCTCGCCGCCGCCTTCGGCGAGCTGGCGGATGGCTTCTTCGCGCAGCTCGGTGTCGGCGTCGCCTTTCGCGATGCTGATGATCTTCGCCGTCGCGGCCTCGTCGCCGCGTTCGCCGAGGAAGCGGATGATCGCCTCCCTGGTCTCGGTGTCGGAGGTGCTCTCGTAGAGCGGGATCAGCGTCGCGGTGGGCGAGCTGGTGGGCGGCTGCGCGGCCGGGGCCTGGAGGGCGAGCAGGGCAGCGAGAGCGGTCGCGATCATGTTGGCTCCTTTTGAGGCGCCCTTGAAGGGGCGCCCTATCTCAGCAAGATTTCTTCGAAGAACTTCAACGCGCGCGGATCGTTCGACTGGCCGAGCCAGAACATCGCCTGCTTGCGGACCTCCGGGTTGCGGTTGGTGCGCGCGATGTCCATCAGCTTGGGGACACCCTCGTCCTTCGGCAGCTGGCTGAGCGCGAACACCGCCTTCTTCTTCACCTCGGTGTCGGGATCGTTGTCGATCGCGCCGGCGATGACGGCGGTCGCTTCCTTGCCCGCCTTCTGCGCCAGCCAGAACAGCGCCTGGCTGCGGACCTTGGTGCTGCGATCGTTGCGCGCCGTGGCGATGAGGGTGGTCAGCGCCGCCGGCACCTTGCTGACCGAGAGCGCGAAGGTCACTTTCTCGCGCACCTTGTCGCTCGGGTCCTGCGCGATCATCCGCGCCAGCAGCCGTGCGCCGGCCTCGCCGCGCTCGTTGCCGAGCCAGAACGCCGTGTCGCTGCGCAGCCATTCGGGCTGCGCCGGCGCGACAAATCCCTCGAGCGTCCGATCGGCTGCCTGGGCGCCGTGCAGGGCGATGGCGGCGATCGCGGTTTTCGCGACCCGGTCGCGCCGCTCGCCGGCGTCTTGCGACGCGGTGACGAGCGACGCCAGCCATGCCAGGCTGTCGTCGGCCTTCACGTCCGTCAGCCAGACCACCGTCATCCCGGCCGCGTCGATTTCGCAGTCGGGCGTGAACGTCCGCACGCGTGTGACGGCGCCGCCTTCCAGCCGGCCGAGGATGAGGAATTCCGTGGCCGGCTCGAGCACGATCCGCGAGCCGCGGCTGCTCCGGTCGTCGCCGCGCGTCATCGACACGCCGCTGCCGCGCTCGAGCTGGCAGACGCCGCAGCACGTGTCGCGATCGCCGCCGCCCTGGACGGTGTCGTAGCAACACATCTGCCGCGTCCCGGCGATCATCGGCATGCGGTAGCCGATCCAGGTGACGCCCGGGCGCGCCGCCGCCGCACGGACCTCGCGCTCGAGCCCCTGGGCCGCCGCCCGAGTCTCGGTCTTCGCATTCGTCACGCGACCCTGAGCACCGGCAGACGAAGCCGACAGCAGCAGAGCGAACGCGCTCAGCACGAGGCACGTTGCACCCTGCACCTTGCACCTCGCCCCGTCCGCCTGCACCCTGCACCATGCCGCCTGCACCTTGCACCTCGTCCCGTCCGCCTGCACCTTGCACCTCGCCCCGTCCGCCTGCACCCTGCACCTCGTCCCGTCCGCCTGCACCTCGCGCCTCATTTGAGGAGCTCCATCAAGTAGTCGGTGGCTTCCTTCGACTTCATCAGCGACAGCTTGGAGACGATTTCCTTCTTCATCTCCGGGCTCCGTTCGGCGCGTGCCAGGGTGACGAGCGCGGCCGCGTTGTTCTGCAGGAACAGTGCGTTCACCACCGTCCGCCGGATCTCGGGGTTCTGATCCGAGCCGTAGATCGAGACCAGCGCTTCGGCGGTTCCGGTCCGCTTCATCAACCCGAGGTTGCGGATCGCGGTCTTGCGAAGGTCGGGATCCTTCTCACCCTTGGCCAGCTCGATCAGCTTGTCGGACTGGTTGCCGACGAACATCGCCTGCAGGATCCGCTTCTTCACGTCCACCGACTGCTCGGTCTGATAGAGATCGTTCAACTCGGCGCCAGCGTTCATCACCCCGAGCTGCTGCACCGCCTCGCCGCGCAGCTCCGCGTTGCTCTCGGTCTTGGCCACGGCGAGCAGCCGCTCGCGATCGCCGGCGACCATGAAGCTGCGCAGGATGGCGCGCTTCACCGCGACATCCGGTGAGCTGCGGTAGACATCGGCCAGCACCTGGCGGTTTTCAGCGCCGCCCATCGGTCCGAGGTAGCGGATAGCGCGCAGCTGCAGGTCCGGGTTGGCGTTGCCCTTGGCCACGTTGGCGATCAGGTCGCGGGCGCGGGCGCCGCGGCTCTGGCTGAGGACGAAGAGCGCGCGATCCTTGACCCGCGGCGAGTTCGCGCCGGCGAGCATCTTCTCGATGATCGGGATGGCCTGGTCGGGGTCGCTCTGCATGAGCCCGCGCAGCGCCAGCAGCTTGAGCTCATCGTCATCCTGCGAAGCGGGGGAGACCGGCTGGCCCGACGCCTGCCGCACTTCCATCTCGAGCGCCTTCGCGTCGCGGCTCCAGCGGCTGTCGGCGAAGCGCTTCTGCAGGTCGGCGACGGTGTTGAGCGCTTCGTCTCGCTGTCCGAGCTTGTACTGGCAGTAGGCCTTCCAGTAGAGCGCCGCGTCGGTGCGGTTGCTCTTCATGTCGATCAGCCGGGTGAACCGATCGACCGCGCGGTCGTAGCGCCCTTCCTCGATCGCCTCGCGTCCTTCGTCGTAGAGGTCGTCGGCGCGGTCGTCGGCGCGATCGTCGACGAGGGCGGGCCAGGCGAACTCCGCGGGCGACGCGGCGCCGGCGGCCGCGACCGGAGCAGTGAGGAGGAACAGGCTCAAAACAATTCGATGCATCTTCATGATGGTCAACTGACTTTCGGGGTTGAGGTCCGCGGGGCCGAGCGCTCCGGCGGCAGCTCGCGCTGCCGCAGCTCGTCGCTCATCACCCGCACTTTGAACAGGAGTGCCGCCGCGTCGATCCGCCGCCGAATCTGCTCGAGATCGGCCGCGGTGATCTTCGAGGGGCTGTTGACGATTTCGAGCAGGCTGCGCTCGAGCGCGTCGAGCACGGCCGCCACCGATTGCTCGCCGGCGTCTTCCGCGTCCTGCCGATAGAGACGGCTCGTGGTCAGCAGGTCGTCCGCCCAGCGCTGCTCGTTCGAGATGTCGCCGGTGTCGGGCGCGTTCATGATGTCGGTCAGGACGCGCTCGGTCCGATCGAGGTGCTCGGCGACCGATGTCAGCAGAATGCGCTGCTGCCGGGTGTCTCCGGCCGCGGCATTGCCGCCGCCAGTCGTCGCGCCACCGGCGGTGAGCCCGGGATTGCCCGCAGGCGCCACCGGCTGCCGCGGCCACACGCGGCCAGCGATGAACGCGACCAGCACCAGCATGGCTGCGGCCGCAGCCAGCGTCAGCCGATCGCGCTGGAAAAACGACGCCCACCACGGCTCCGGCCGCTCCGGCAGCTTGTGGCGGATGCGCTGCCAGACTTCGAGGCCGTACTGCTCGCCGCGCTCGGGTGCTTCGGGCGCCGCGATCATGCCGAGCGTTCCGGCGATGTCGCGATAGAGCGAGGCGCAGGTGGCGCAGGCCGCCAGGTGCTGCTCGATGGCGTCGCGGCGCCGGCCTTCGCCGTAGTAGTAGAGCGTGAGGTCGTCTTCCGAATAATGCCTGGCGCTCACGATTCCTGGCTCCTCAGCGGCGCAAGGGCGATGCGCAGCTTCTTCACCGCACGAAACACACTGTGCTTGGCGGCGCTCGTCCCGAGGTTCAGCGCCGCGGAGATTTCTTCGATCGATCGTCCTTCGTAGTGCCGCAGCGTGAAGGCGGCGCGCTCGAGCGGGCTCAACTCGCCCAGCGCGGCCTGCACGCGCCGCTCGATTTCGGCGCTCTGCGCCATCCGCTCCGGCCCCGGCCCGTCACCCGCCGGCAGCTCCACCGCGTCGTCCAGGCTGTCGCCGCGCACCTGGTCGTGACGCGCCTGCTTGGCCCGCATCAGATCCACCGAGCAGTTCGAGACGATGCGATAGAGCCAGGTGCCGAAGTTCGCTCGCGACTCGAAGCGTCCGAGCTGCCGATATGCACGCAGAAAGCTCTCCTGGACGACATCTTCCGCATCCTGTTCGTTGCCGGTCATCCGGTAGGCGAGCCGGAAGACACTCCGGCTGTGCCGCTCGACGAGCTCCCGGAACGCCTCGCTGTCGCCCTGGCGGGCGCGGGCCAGGACGGCTGCTGCCTCGGTCACGTCCATCTGGTTAGATTAGACGGCGGCACACGCCGCCGGTTAGCCTGGTTGGGAGTGCCGCGGTCGAGTTGTAAGGGGCTGGAAAATCAGGGTTTTAGAGCCCGTCGATGGCGAACAGCAGGGCGAGGAACCCGAGGAGGATATACACGCCGGCGGTGTTGAGCAGCAGCCGCTTCACCTGCAGCGGCACGAACGGCATGTAGCGCGTGAGGCGGCGCATCACCGCAGCGCCTTCCACAGGTCGGCATCTGGAGGATCAACCAATCCCCGCGAGGATTCCGCCGACCATCACGCCGCCGCCGGTGCAATCGAGAACACGATCGCCATGCCCATCACGGCGTACTGCATCACCACACAGACAGAATGGATCGCACTCGCGCCGCGCGACGGGAAGCGCCTTCCGGCGCGGGCAGACGCTCCCCCCGGCGCCGCGCTTGACATCGTTGGCCGCCGAACGATAATCGAGCTTCCAATGCCACTTCGACTCCCGGTGCCCGCGACGCCTGCCGCGTCGCCCGCGGGCACGTGTGACTGTGCCCGATCAGCCGCTTGACGACCTGGTCGTCCGCCTCGAGCGCGAGCGCCTCGAGGCTGACCGGCTCTACAACGAGGCGCTGACCGCGCTGGACCAGGCGGTGCAGCAGGCGCCGCGCCTTCCGCCGCCGCCGCCGCGCTACGACGACCGAAACGTCACGCCGCTGAACCAGGCGTGGGACATCCTGCCCGGCGGCCCGCCGCCGATCGATCGCTCGCTCAAGGGACGGCTTCGCGGCTTCGTGTGGCGGCTGCTCGGCCCGCCGCTCGAGACGCAGCGGCGCTTCAACGCGGCGCTCGTCGATCACGTCAACCGCAACCTCGCGGCGCACCAGGACGCACAGCAGGCGATCGAGGCGGTGCTCGAGGTGGCGCGGCGCGAGTTCGACGCGCTGGTCAGGTTCGAGTCGCTGCTGATTCAGTACCTGCAGACGATCACGATCTACATTGACACCAAGGATCGCCGCGGCGGCGGCCACGAGCTGCGCGAGCGCGTCGCGCTCGCCGAGCAGCGGGTGCTCGCGTTGAAGCGGGAGATGGAGAGCGCGCTGGCGCGAGCCGGCGGCGTCGCGCCTGCGCCGGCGCCGGAATCGGCCGGGCAGAACAGGTCCGAACGCTCCCAGCCGACCGGTGCGTTCAGCGACAACGTCGGCTCGCTCACCTACGTCGGCTTCGAGGATCGCTTTCGCGGATCGCAGGACGATATCCGCTCGCGGCTCGCGGACTACGTGCCGCTGTTGTCGTCCGCAGCGGATGTCGTTGACGTCGGCTGCGGCCGCGGCGAGCTGCTCGAGCTGCTGCGGCAGAACGGCGTCGGCGCCCGCGGCGTCGACACCAACGACGGCATGGTGCAGCTGTGCCGCGCGCGCGGGCTCGATGTCGAGCAGGGCGACGCGCTCGGGTATCTCGAGCGTCAGCCGGACGGCAGCATCGGCGGGCTGGCGGCGATTCAGGTCGTCGAGCATTTCGATCCGGCGTACCTGCTGCGTTTCCTCGAGGCGGCGTTTCACAAGATGCGCCCCGGCGCGCCGATGGTGCTCGAGACGATCAACCCGGCGTGCTGGATGGCGTTTTTCGAGACCTACATCCGCGACGTCACCCACAAGCAGCCGCTGCATCCCGAGACGCTGCGCTACCTCGTGCAGACCAGCGGGTTCACCAGCGTCGACGTGCATTTCCGATCGCCGGTGCGCGAGAGCGATCGCCTCGCCGGCGTCTCCGGCGCGGACGCCGTCCTGGCCGGCGCGCCGGCCGCGCTGACGAGCGTGATCGAAGCGGTAAACGATCACGCCGAGAAGCTGAACTCGCGGCTGTTTTCGTCGATGGACTACGCGATCATCGCCAGACGCTGATTCGGTTTCTTGCGATCATCCCAACGCCTGCTTAACCGCCGAGCACGCCTGAGCACGCAGAGAGAGGTTGTACAAAGCGTCTCTGCGGTCTCTGCGCTCTCCGCGGTTGAACCGCGTGGGACTACGGAACGCTGCCGGGAGGAGGCGCGTCGACAAACTTCCAGTCGACGAGCAGCCCGAGCTCGCGGTCGTCGGGGACGCCGAAATCGCGCGGGCGCACCGATCGGCTCACCCACGTCTCGAGCACGACGCGTTTGTCGCCATCGGGAACCTTGAAGTATCGCGTCACCGGCTCGATCGCCGTCAACCGCGTCTTAGCGAGGAGCTGGTGGTTGGCCCACACCTTGACGTCTACCGGCTGCTTCGGCAGATCGAGGTGCTGGACGAAGAAGGTCACCTGCAGCCACCGCTGCTCGCGCGGCACCCGGATCACGTCGACTGCGTTTTTCCTCGCCCACCGCAGCGTCCCGCCCGGCTCCGGCGGATAGAACCCGTAGCTGTAGTCGATGTCGGCCGCCGCCTGCCGGAACGGCGGCCGCATGTCGGTGCGGCCGACGTAGGCGGTTGCACCGGCGTATCCGAGCACGATTGCCCAGACCAGTGCCCACCACGCGGTGGTTCCTGCCGCGCGGGCGAGCGCCTTGGGCTCGCCCGGCGCGATCAGCCTCGAAAACCAGAAGGCAATCGTCCAGAAGGTGAAGACGACAGCGGCATCCTGTCCCGGCATGCCGACGAGCGAAATCAGCCCGAAGCCGACGAGCACCCCGCGCAGGACCTGGGCCGTGAGCGATCGCGGTTCTTTCAACTGGCCGAACGCCAGCGCCCACAAGAGAAGCGCGACCCAGAGAATCCATCCGACGCTGCCGATGATGCCGAGCTCGACCAGGTTGTGGCGAAACCAGTTCTGGGCGTTATCCGGAACGAGCGTCTGGTGCAGGATCCTGAACGCGTACATCGGCACGAGGCCGTGAAACGCGCCGACGCCGATGCCCACCAGCGGCGATTCGGCGATGACGGTGGTCGAGATGGTGCCGTAGCCGTCCCGGCTCTGGAGCCTCGCCGCGGTCTCCGACACCCACTCGAGTGACAGTCGCGGCGCGAAGCTCGAGACCAGCCGCCGGACCGGCGAGTCGACACCGCTTCGCGTCGAGGCCATCCAGCCGGCCCCGACCACGACGAGCAGCACCGCGCCGACGGCTGCGGCGCGCAGCGACAGCAGCGATTTCGACGCGCGCAGGTAGAAGATCACGATGACCGCGAGCGTCACCGCGCAAATGGGCAGCGACGATCTCGACCCGGATGCCCAGACGGCGAGCCAGGACAGCGGCAACGCGCCCATGCCCACTACCCGCCGCCATCCCCGCCACCGATCGATGGCGATCGCGAAGACAATCGGGCCCCAGATCGCCGACAGGACGCCGAACGGGTTGGCGTCGTTGAACGTGCCGCGCGCGCGCTGCATGTAGCCCCAGAGCCCGCGGTTCAGAAACGTCACGTCGCCGAACAGTTGATAGATGGCGACGACCGAGGACAGCGCCCAGCCAGCCGCCATCGGCAAGGCGACCGTCCGCTCGAACGAGGCGGCGGGAAAGTCCGTCTCCGAAAACTCCGCAAAGAGTGCGTCGAACCACAGCACGCCGAGGATGATTGTCGCGGCCACGATCGCGGTCCACCAGACCCCGTTCGCGTCAACCCTGCTCCAGAGAAAGTCGGCTTCGCGCAGGACGATGATCGGCCAGGTGATCGCCACGGTCAGCGACCAGCAGGCGAGCGGAAGCTTCAGTACAACCGGCAGCGCCCACCGCCGCGGCGGCGTGGTTGCGAGGATCGCGCCGCAGAGCGGCGCCATCCAGACGACCCAGCATCCGGCAGGAACGAAGACCACGCTGAACATGAAGAGCGCGGGCACGAGATAGAACGCGCCCAGCAGCGATTGTCGGACGAGGACCGGCCGCGATCGGGCGGCCGCCCATGCCAGGAGAAAGACCGCCGGCACGATGAACCGCAGCGTCGGGAAGGTGATTGAAACCCCCCAGGTCGCGGCACAGAGCGCGCCGGCGAGCGAAAGCCACAGGAACGGTTTGGTGCCCCGCTCGAGCAGGGTGAGCGGGGCCGCCGCGTGATCGGTCAGCGGACGCTTATGTGCCAGGCCCTGCGCCATGGCGATGCGGCGGCCACCTCACGGGCGCTTTTCCCGCGGGACGTAGTCGCGCTGCTGCGGCCCGGTGTAGATCTGGCGAGGCCGCGCGATCTTCTGCTCGGGATCGAGCAGCATCTCCTCCCACTGGGCGATCCAGCCGGCGGTGCGCGGGATGGCGAAGAGCACCGGGAACATCTCGACCGGGAAGCCCATCGCCTGGTAGATCAGGCCGGAGTAGAAGTCGACGTTCGGATACAGCTTGCGGGTGATGAAGTACTCGTCCTGCAGCGCGATCCGCTCGAGCTCGAGCGCAATCTCGAGCAGCGGGTTCTTGCCGGTCACGGTGAAGACGATGTCGGCGATCCGCTTGATCACCTTGGCGCGCGGGTCGTACGACTTGTAGACCCGATGGCCGAAGCCCATGAGGCGATTGCCCGCCTCGCCGGATTTCACCTTCTTGATGAACTCGGGCACCTTGGTGACCGAGCCGATCTCGTTCAGCATCCGGAGCACGGCCTCGTTGGCGCCGCCGTGCAGCGGGCCGTAGAGCGCCGCCGCCGCGCCGGCCATCGCCGAGTACGGATCGACATGCGAGCTCCCGATCGTCCGCATCGTCGTCGTGCTGCAGTTCTGCTCGTGGTCGGCGTGGAGGATGAAGAGCACGTCGAGCGCACGCGTCAGCACCGGGTTGGCCTGGTACTTCAGCTCGGTCATCTTGAACAGCATGTTCAGGAAGTTGCCGGTGAAGCTGAGGTCGTTGTCGGGATAGACGTAGGGGCGGCCGATGCTGTGACGGTAGGCCCAGGCGGCGATGCTCGGCACCTTGGCGATCAGGCGATGCGTCTGCCGCAGCCGCGACGACTTGTCGAAGATGTTCTTGGCGTCGGGATAGAAGCCGGACATCGCGCCGACGGTGCTCTGGAAGATCGCCATCGGGTGCGCGTCGTACTGGAAGCCCTCCATCAGCTTCTTGATGTTCTCGTGCAGCATCGTGTGCAGCGTGATTTCGCGCACCCACGCCTGCTGCTGCGCCGAGGTCGGGAGCTCGCCAAAGAGGATCAGGTACGCCGTTTCGAGAAAGTCGCTTTCCTCGGCGAGCTGCTCGATCGGGTAGCCGCGGTAGAGCAGCACGCCCTTGTCGCCGTCGATGTAGGTGATGGCGCTGCGGCAGTTCGCGGTGTTCATGAACGCCGGGTCGTACGTCATCAGGCCGAAGTCGTCGGTGCCGTTCTTGATCTGGCGCAGGTCCATCGCGCGGATGGTGCCGTCCTGGATCGGCAGTTCGTACTTCTTCCCGGTACGGTTGTCGGTAATCGTCAGCGTGTCGGCCATATAGAAGAATGAAGGCTGAAGTGTGAAGGTCGTCAGCCTTCAGACTTCCGGTTTGCATCGAGGTGATCCGGGTCGGGGTCGTCGGGGAGCGGCTCGCCGGGGACGCGATAGGCGCCGTCGGCCCATCTGGCGAGATCCTGTGATCTTGCACCGCTCGCTGCAGAACGGACGCCACGCCGGCTCTACCGGATGACGCCGGCAGAAGACGCAAAGTGGCTGCATTTGCGTATTTTATACTCGGCAAGCGTCCGGCTTCAGCCTCCCTATTTCATCCGTTCCCAGGTCAGGTGCGTCGGCGGATTCGTGCTGCCCGGCGCCAGGACCGGCGTCAGCACGATGCGATCGCCCGGCAGGAACTTGAACTGCCGCACGAAGTCCACCGCGCCGCCGTCCAGCATGCCCTTGCGATGGTGGGTGACAGTCCCCGCTTTCTCGTCGATCGTGTAGGTGCCGAAGTAGGCGGTGTAGCCGCGGAATGCCTCCGCCATCTGTTCCTGGGTCGGCGTGCCGGTCCATTTCGGGCGCGGGCGGTCGGGCATGATCTGCGCGGCCATGTTGCCGAGGCTGTCGTAGTAGATGAGGCCGGTGGGTGTCTGCCCGCGATTCGCCGGCGTCGCCCCGCCTTCGATCGACACCAGGCGCCAGGTGCCGACCAACGGCTTGCGGAGCTCGGCTTGTGATTTGGGTTGCTGTGCGGTGAGCCGGCTGAATCCCAGAAGGGCGGCGACGACGAGCCCGGCGGCGGCTGCGACTCTGATGTGCATCTCGACCTCCGCGCGAATGCTACACCAGGGAGGCGGACGGGACGCAGGCGAGGTTCTGGGTTCATGGGTGCTGGGTTCTGGGTTCGCCCGCGGTTCTCGGTTCGGGGTTCCGGGTTCTGGGTAGTTCGTGGTTCGTCGAACGCAGAACCCAGAACCGCAGAACCCAGAACCGGGCCGAACCAGAACCAAGCACCCAGAACCGGGGCGAACCCAGCACCCAGAACCCTGAACCCCGAACCCTTCTTTTTACGTCGCCGCCTGATTGTCTCCCGCGTGGTGGCGGACGTCGCGGGCCGAGACCATGAAGATCACGTCTTCGGCGACGTTGGTGGCGTGGTCGCCGATGCGTTCGAGGTGCCGCGAGACGAGGATCAGGTCGAGCGCCGGCTCGATTGTCGCCGGGTCGGCCAGCATGTAGGTCAGGAGCTCCCGGAAAATCTGCGTCTTCAGCGCATCCAGCGCATCGTCTTCGTTGAGGACGTGCTGGGCGAGCTCGGTGTCGCGGCGGACGAACGCGTCCAGCGCGTCCCGGAGCATGCGCTGTGCGATCGTCGCCATGCGCGGGATGTCGATCAGCTTCTTCACCGGCGGGTGGACGACGTACTGCCGTCCCGCCTCGGCGATGTTGATCGCCAGATCGCCGACGCGCTCGAGATCGGTGTTGATCTTCACCGCTGCGACAATCGCGCGCAGGTCCACGGCCATCGGCTGGTAGAGCGCCAGCAGCGTGAAGCAGCGGTTGTCGACCTCGATGTGGAGCGAATTCAGCGGGCCGTCGCCGATGAGCACGCGCGCGATTAAATCGCGGTCGCGATCGACCAGGCCCTTGACCGCCAGTCGAACCTGCTCCTCCGCGAGCCCGCCCATCTCGAGCAGGCGAGCCTTGAGCTGCTCGAGCTCCTCCTGAAAATGCCGGACTCTCTGTTCCGACGACGCCATCAACCGAACCTCCCCGTGATGTAGTCCTCGGTCAGCTTCTCGGAGGGCGCGGTGAACATCTTGTTCGTGCGGCCGCATTCGACCAGCTTGCCGAGCCAGAAGAACGCGGTGACGTCCGAGACGCGGGCCGCCTGCTGCATGTTATGCGTGACGATGACGATCGTGTAGCGGCTTTTGAGCTGGTAGATCAGCTCTTCGATCCGCTGCGTGGCGATCGGATCGAGCGCCGACGCCGGCTCGTCCATCAGCAGGATCTCGGGCTCGATGGCGAGCGCGCGCGCGATGCAGAGCCGCTGCTGCTGCCCGCCGGACAGTGCCAGCGCCGAGGTCTGCAGCCGGTCCTTCACTTCGTCCCAGAGCGCCGCCGACTTCAGGCTGGCCTCGACGCGGCCGCCCAGTTCCTCGCGCGAGCGCGCCAGCCGGTTGATCCGCAGGCCGTAGGCAACGTTGTCGAAGATCGATTTCGGGAACGGGTTCGACTTCTGGAAGACCATGCCGACACGGCGCCGGAGATCGACGATATCGACCGACTGCGCGTAGATATCGCGGCCGTCGATGGTGACCGCCCCCTCGACCCGGGCGCCGGGCACGATGTCGTTCATCCGGTTGAGCGTGCGGAGGAAGGTCGACTTGCCGCAGCCCGACGGCCCGATGAGGGCCGTCACCTCGTTCGGGCGGATCTTGACGTGGATGTTCTCGAGGACCCGCCGCTCCCCGTAGTAGAAATTCAGCCCGGAAACGTCGATTTTGGCGGCTGCCTGAGCCACGTCCCCCTGGGATCCGGCGGGCGACAGCGGCGGATGGGCGCGGGGTGGGGCGACGGTCGACATCTGCTCTTAACGATAGCCAAAGCCCCCGGCGCGAACATTTCCTCCGGGTTAAAATTGACCTGCGCATCTTGGTAAGCGTATGCTTACGGTTAGTGACGGCTTACCCACATGCGCAAATGGACGCGCTTGGCGACCCCACCCGGCGCGCCATCGTCGAGCGGCTCCTGCGCGGCCCGATGCCGGTCGGCGAACTCGCCCGCGACTTTCCCATCAGCCGACCCGCCATCTCGCAGCATCTCAGAATTCTCAAGCGCGCCAACCTTGTCGTCGATCAACCGATCGGCAACCGCCGGCTCTATACGGTCGACCCGGCCGGGATCGACGCGCTGCGCGCGTACTTCGAGCAGTTCTGGAACCACACACTGGCCGCCTTCAAGCAGGCGGTCGAGGAGAAATCGGAATCGGGTAATCGGGGAATCGGGTAATTGAATGGCTCATTGGGATGATTTGATTGGGCGGTCAATCTCCAATCAATTACCAATCAATTACCCGATTACCAGATTACCCAATTCCATCGAGAGGATGAACGATGACCAGCGTCGTTGAAACAGCCAATCCACCGGTTCGCAAGAGCGTCACCGTCAGCGCCGGCGTCGAGCGGGCGTTTCACGTGTTCACCGAAGGGTTCGATACGTGGTGGCCGCGCAGTCACAGCATCGGCGGCGTGCCGCTGCAGAAAGCGGTGATCGAAGGCAAGGCCGGCGGCCGCTGTTACCAGCTATCGATTGACGGCAGCGAGTGCGACTGGGGACGCATCCTCGTGTGGGATCCGCCGTCGCGGTTCGTGATCGCCTGGCATCTGAACCCGCAATGGGAGCACGAGCCGGACGCCACGAAGGCAAGCGAGGTCGAGATCACGTTCAGCCCCGAGCCGGACGGATCGACTCGCGTCGACCTCGAGCATCGCCATCTCGATCGCCACGGCGCGGGCGCCGACCTGATTCGCCAGGGCGTCGATTCGCCGGAGGGCTGGGGCGGCCTGCTGCAGATGTACGCGGCCGCTGCCGGACGCAAGATGCCCGCGGCGCTCGGTCCGGTCTCGCTGATCTTCAAGCTGAACACGGGTCTGCTGCGCACCACGCTCGACGGCCTTTCCGGCGACGAGCTCTGGCAGCGTCCGACGCCGCAGACCAACCCGATGCTCTGGATCTACGGCCACATCGTGCAGACGCGAGCGACGATGCTCGGGATCCTCGACGATCCGTTCGATACCGCGTGGACCGATCTCTTCACCCGCGGCTCGGCGCTGCACGAGGCGTCGCGCTATCCTTCACGCGACGAGATCGACAGGGCGCATCGCCAGATCGTCGATCGCTTGAGAGCCAGGTTCGATATGCTCACCGAGGCCGATCTCGCGTCGCCCGCCCGCGGCAAGCAGCTGCCCGGCGCCAGGACGGTTGGCGATCAGCTCGCGTTCCTCGCGTTTCACGAGTCGTATCACATCGGCCAGCTGGCGTACGTGCGTAAGGCGCTCGGCCACTCGGCCATCGCGGGATAGGGACATGCGCATTCAGCTGCTCATCGGCACCAGGAAAGGCGGCTTCATCGCGACGAGCGACGAGGCGCGGCGCGAGTGGTCGCTCAAAGGACCGCTGCTCAAGGGGAGCGAGGTCAACCACATCGCGCACGTCGGCGACGGGCGCCTCGTGCTCGCCGGCAAGAGCGGGTGGTGGGGCCCCGCGGTGCAGATCTCGGACGACGCGGGCGAGACGTGGCGCGAGCCGGGGCCGATCCGCTTCGAGGAGGGACGAGGCCACTCGGTCGAACGGATCTGGTTCATCAAGGCGGATCCGCGCGTCGGCGGCCGGCTCTACGCGGGCGTCGATCCAGGCGCGCTGTTCGTCAGCGACGATCGCGGCGAGACCTGGCGCGAGGTGCCCGCGCTGACCGATCACCCGACGCGCGAGAAGTGGTTCCCGGGCGCCGGCGGCCTGATGGTCCACTCGATGGCGTTCGATCGCACGCGGCCCTCGCGCCTGACCGTCGGGCTGTCGGCCGCCGGCGTCTTCCGCTCGGACGACGACGGCAAGACGTGGACGCCGCGCAACGCCGGCGTCCGCGCCGATTTTCTTCCCGACAAGGAGCCGGAAGTGGGGCAGTGCGTGCACCACATGGAGATGCACACGCAGAACCCCGACATCCTCTATCAGCAGAACCACTGCGGCGTCTATCGCAGCGACGATGCCGGCGACAAGTGGACCGACATCTCGCCAGGCCTGCCGTCGCGATTCGGCTTCCCGTTCGCGGTGCTGCCGCGCGATGGCGACACGGTCTTCGTCGTCCCCGAAGAGAGCGATCAGGTACGCGTCACGCCGAACTCGACCTTCGGCATCTATCGCAGCCGCAACCGCGGCGCGACGTGGGAGCGCCTGACCAACGGCTTGCCGCAGGGCAACGCGTTCGTCAACGTGATGCGGATGGCGATGACCGTCGATGCGCTCGAATCGCCCGGCGTCTACGTCGGCACGCAGGGCGGCCAGATCCTGGCGAGCCGTGACGGCGGCGACCACTGGGACGTGCTCTTCAACTGGCTGCCGCCCGTCTACGCTCTCGAGACGGCGGTCGGTACGTAGGTCCGCCTAGGCTGGAGGCTGGAAGCGTGTTGGGTCCGGCTCAAGCCGGACACTACGTACGCGTCGCGTTGACACACTATGTGCCTTAGGCGTATAAGCCTGTGGCACACAGATGCCGTCGGCTGAATCGTTTCTCCCGCTCACCGCGGTCGTCTTCGAAATCCTGCTCGCGCTCGCCGGCGGCGACCTGCACGGCTACGACATCATGCGCGAGGTCGAGAGCCGCAGCGGCGGCAGCGTCGTGCTGCACGCCGGCACGCTCTACCGCGCGCTGGCGCGGCTGCTGCGCGCGCGGCTCGTCGAGGAACTGGACGAGCGCCCCGGCCCCGACGAAGACGACGAGCGCCGCCGCTATTACCGGTTGACCAAGCTCGGTCGCGAGGTGGCGATGGCCGAGGCTCGCCGGATGGCCAGCCAGGTCCAGGCCGCGCGCTCGCGCCGGCTGCTCAAGGGTTCGCCGTCATGACCGCGCGCGATCGCAGGACGGTCCGCGCGGCGGCCTGGTGCCACCGGCGCCTGTTGTGGCTGTACCCCGCGACGTTTCGCGTCGAGTACGGCGCGGCGATGACACAGGCATTCCGCGACCGCTGCCGTGCCGCCGCCGCAGACCGGGGGCTCGCCGCTCTCGCGCGCGCTGTCGTCGCCGGACTCGCCGACGCCGCGATCAGCGGCGTCCTCGAACGCGCATCGGCCGGTCCGGATCTCGCGCCGGCGCGCGCGACGCTGCCCGCGATCACGGTGGCTTCGCGGGTGAGCCTCGCCGCCGGCGCCGCGGGACGCGAGCTTCGCCTCGCCGCCCGCCGTCTGGTGCGCGAGCCGACCTTCACGCTGGTCGTGGTCGCCACGCTCGCGATCGGCATCGGCGCGGCGACGACGATCTTCAGCGTCGTCCACGGGGTGCTGTTGCAGCCGCTCCCGTATCGCGACGCCGATCGCGCCGTCACGCTGTGGCAGTGGAACCAGCCGAAAGGGATTGACGAGGCGCCGTCGCCCGCGAATTTCCTCGACTGGCGCGACGCCAGCCGCACGCTCGATCTCGCCGCCGCGGAACCGTTCGGCGTCGACCTGACCGGCAGCGGCGATCCCATCGGCCTCGACACCTGGCGCGTGTCCGAGCGCTTCTTCGACGTCCTCGGCGTCACGCCGGCACTGGGCCGCGTGTTCCTGCCGGAAGAGCATCAAACCGGGCGCGACTACGTCGCGCTTCTCAGCGACCGGCTCTGGCGCACGCGCTTCGGCGGTGATCCCGGCATCGTCGGCCAGACGATCACGCTCGACGGCAAGGCCGTCGTTGTCGCCGGTGTGCTGCCGGCGACGGTCGACTATCCCGAGGCCAAGGACATCTGGATCCCGCGCGTGTTCACCGCCCGGGATCGCCAGTCGCGCGGGCAGACTTACTACCAGGTGATTGGGCGGTTGAAGCCAGGCGTGACGATCGCGCAGGCCCGCGACGACATGCGCGGTATCGGAGACCGGCTCGCCGCAGCCTATCCGCGGGTGAACAAGGGCGTGGGCATCACCGTCGATCCGCTGTTCGAACGCGTCACCGCGCCGGTGCGCAACCTGCTGCTGCTCCTGCTCGCGGCCGTGGGATGCGTCATGTTCATCGCCAGCGCGAACGCCGCCAACCTGATGCTGGCGCGCGCGGCGGCGCGCCAGGCGGAGATTGCCGTGCGCCGCGCGCTCGGTGCCGGCCGTCTGCAACTGCTGCGGCTGACGCTCGCCGAGAGCGTGCTCCTCACCTTTGCCGCCGCCGCCGTCGGCGTCGTCTCGTCGGACTGGGCCGTTGCCGGCATCGTTGCTCTCGCGCCGCGCGACGTGCCGCGAATCGACGAGGTCGGACTGAACTGGTCGGTTCTCGGCTTCGCGATTCTCGTCGCGGCGGCGACCGCGCTCGGCTGCGGCATTACGCCGGCGCTGCAGTTCTGGCGGCGCGACGTGGAGTCGGCGTTGCGGTCGGCGGGACGTTCGGGCGCGCCGGAAGGGCGGCGGTTCAGCCGTGTGCTCGTCGGCGCGCAGACCGCGGCGGCGGTGATTCTCCTGATCGCCAGCGGCCTGCTCGTGCGCAGCTTCGAAGCGCTGCTGCGCGTCGATCTCGGCTACCGCGTCGACAACCGCACGGCGCTGACAATGCACGTGTGGGACAACTATCCGTTGCCGGCCGCACGAGCCGCGTTCGCCGACGAGGCCGAGCAGCGCATCGCGCACCTGCCCGGCGTCCTCGCGGTCGGCATGACGTCCGCGCTGCCGCTGTCGCGCGAGGGATCGGAGATGGAATCCGCCGTACACGATCCTGGGCCTGCCGCTGCCGCAGCCGGGCGACGAGCCAACGGCGCTTTCGACCTTCGTCACGCCCGGATATTTCGATGCGATCGGCATGCGTCTCGTGGCAGGCCGCCTGCTATCCGAGCGCGACAACGCGGCGTCGCCGCCGGTTGTCGTCGTCAACGAGACGATGGCGCGACGCGCCTGGCCCGGGGAGAACCCGGTCGGCAAGCGCATCCGGTCGAGTCTCAGCTTCGCCGGCGCAGCGGTGCGCGAGGTCGTCGGCGTGGTTGGCGACGTACGGCAGGCCGGCCTGCAGGATCGACCGCAGCCGGCGTACTACGTCCCTCACCGGCAGGTGCCGTTCGGCTCGATGACCCTCATCGTTCGCACGAGCGGCGATCCTGCTCACGCGGTGCCCTCGATTCAACGTGCGATCTGGTCGCTGAATCCGGCGGTGTCCTTTGCCGGCATCGAGACGCTGACGGGTCTCTTGCGCGACACGCTGGCCGCCCGCCGGTTCACGCTGACGCTGCTCTCGGGGTTCTCGCTCGTCGCGATCGTGCTCGCCTCAATCGGCCTCTACGGCCTCGTCAGCTTCTCCGTCAGCGCGCGCACCAGCGAGATCGGGATTCGCCTGGCGCTCGGCGCTCGGTCGGACTCGGTCGTCGGGCTCGTGATGCGGCAGGGGATGACGATCGCGTTCGCCGGCCTGGCCGCCGGGGTGGCCGCCTCGCTGTTGCTCACGCGGTACCTGCGGACGATGCTGTTCGGCGTCACCGGAAGCGACCCGGCGACGTACCTGCTCCTGGCGACCGCAGTTGTTCTGGTCAGCGCGGTCGCGTGCTACCTGCCGGCGAGGCGTGCGACCAGGGTCGATCCGCTGACAGCGATTCGCGTGTGACCTTTTCGATACAAGGTGACGCGAGAATGCGTCATCAGAATTCGTCGAAAAGGCCTTGTTTCCGGCCCAATTCTGGGGAATACTCGCTACCTTCCAATTTATTACACGAAACGCCGCGGAGAATTTCTCTCCCTGCCTTCGTCTAATCGCAAGAGCCTGCACCCGAGGGCCCGCTGGAAGGTGGGAAATGAAGGTCGCGCTCGTGTTCGTTCCACGTTTGCGCGCCGGGCGCGCGATATCCCGGCCGCCGTCGCCTGAGCGCGACGCTGCCTTCGTCATCATCGATTCCACATCATCTCTGCGTTCGCGGGAATTGCCGCATCAGATCCCGACCGAAGTTGCGCGCCGGCCCAGCTATCCACAGGAGCACGTCATGTCTCGCAGCACAAAAGATTTCCGTATCCCCGGCGGTTTCCTTACGCGGATGGTGGCGATCTCATCTGTTCTGTTCGCTGCGCTCGCGGCACAGCCGGCGCAGGCGCAGCAGGACGGCCTGTCCTTGTTCAAGAACTACTTCATCACCGGCGACTACGTCGTGCGCGGGACGAGTCTCTGGCGGAAGGGCGTCAACGGCAAGGCGGTGGCGGACATTCCGAAGCTCGGTGGCGCCGATGGCGTCACGCCGGACGCCGACATCGTCGCCGCGTTCCTCTACATCCAGACCGCCGAGAAGATTCAGGGGTCGGGCATCGATCGCGCGCAGTTCGGCGCGACGCCGGCGTCGGGCAAGCCATTTTTCGGTAACGACTTCGGTCCCTTCTTCGCCGCCGGCTCGAACGTCCCGGGATCCGGGACGATCGCCAAGGCGCTGAACTGGGAACAGGCGACTCTCCCGTGCTGGAGCGTGCTCTTCCCGGGCGGCGGACGCCGGCTCGTCACCTACCGGACCGATGTCTTCCGGTTTCTCCCGATCGACAAGAAGACCGGCAAGCAGGCGCTGAACACCTCGTTCCGCGTCGTCATCCCGGATACCGGGATCGAGTACGCCGACGACGATGAAAACAGTCGCGAGCGCGAGGATCGGAACGGCCCGCGCGCGGTCGGCGTCAGCCTGGTCGTGGTCTACAGGGATCCGGCGAAGCCGTACAAAGCCGTCGTCATCTACGACGGCGGCGTGACCAAGCGCGCGCTCGGGACGATGACGCAGACGATCCGCGGCTTCTACCAGGCGTCGAGCGCGGCCCAGGCGCGCGATGACGCAGATCGTCGGCGACGGCCGGCCGCTTTTGTCCGAGCGCGTGACGATCAACGGCCAGGTGTTCAACAACCCGTTCAAGAGCGCCGACGGCGCCAAATGGGACAACTGGACGACTCCGATCACGCTGCCGGCCGACGCGTCGTCGGCGAGCGTGCGGGTCGATCCGCTGCCGCTGATTCCCGACTGCCTGTCGTGGAGCGCGATCGTGCTGAGCACGAACGTGCAGGATACCGACGGCGACGGCCTGATCGACGCGTGGGAGACCACCAGCCCGCCGCTGATGGACGCCGCCGATCCGACGAACCGGACGGCGCTGCCGGACCTGGCGGCGATGGGCGCGAATCCGAACGCGAAAGACATCTTCGTCGAGATCGGGTTCATGCACAACGACCAGGACAGTCTCTATGGCGGCGTGCTGAAGCCGGCGCACACGCACCTGCCGAGCGAAGAAGCGCTCAACCTGGTCGGGCGGACGTTCGCCGCCGCTCCGGTCGCGAATCCGGATGGATCGACCGGGATCAAGATTCACTTCGACGTCGGCAACCGGTATCAGGACTCGCCGTACGTCATTCCGGCCCTCAACGCGCGAGGCGGCGAAGACATCGTCGAGACGACGTGCGACGCCGGCCGATCCGCGCTGCCAGTATCCGAACCACGCCGGCACCGTCGGCTGGAAGACAGGGTTCCGCCATCTGCGCGATCAGATTCTGGTCGACGTGCCGCAGATCCCGGGGCAGGAGGACCAGTGCGACATTCCCGGCAACTCGTGCGTGCGCCGCTTCGATCGCAACCGCCGCGACATGTTCCGCTACGCCCTCTTCGCGCACGCGGTTGGCCTGCCAAAGGAACCGTGCCTGAAAGCTGACGGCAGCGTCAACGCGCTGTGCCAGCAGACCAATCCCGATTTCAAGGTCCCGAGAACCAACTCCGGCATCGGCGACTTCCCGGGCGGCGACCTGATGGTGACGCTCGGCGGCTTCGACGATACCGCCGGCAGGCCGGTTGGGACGCCGTTCATGCAGGCGTCGACGCTGGCGCACGAGCTCGGGCACACATTCGAGCTGACGCACGCCGGCGTGCCGCTGGTGCCGCGCGAGCCGAACTGCAAGCCGAACTACCTGAGCGTGATGAACTACCTGTTCCAGCTGCGCGGGCTGATCAACGAACAGGGCCAGTCGGTGCTCGACTTCTCGAGCCAGCGCCTGCCGGCGCTGAACGAGTTCACGCTGCAGCAGGGAACCGGGCTCGGGCTCGATCCCGACACCGGACTCCCTGCCAGGTACCGCACCGGCTTCTACGCGCCGAAGGCGACCAGCTATCTGAAGAACGACGTCGCCGCCGCGACCGCGCACTGTGACGGCTCGCCGCTCCTGCGAAACGCCGCGGGGCAGCTCGTCGAGCCGCCGATGGTGCGGCTCGACGCCATCCGCGCGGCCGGCGCGATCGACTGGAACGCGAACGGCGTCCCGGACGACACGCTCGCCGCCCAGGACATCAACTTCAACGGCTTTTTCAACACCAACCCGAACGCCAACCCCGCGCCGCCGCTGCTCAATGCCGGGTCGAACGACTGGAAATTCATGCTGTTCAACCAGGTCGGCGGCCGCCGCAACGTCGGCGGCACTTACGCCGACCCGGCCGCGAACGGCCGGCTAACGCTGGGCCCGCTGTCGCTCGACGTCGGGCGCTCTGACATCGGCCGATCCGACATCGGCCGCTCCGACATCGGCCGCTCGGACATCGGCCGCTCCGACATCGGCCGTTCGGATATCGGCAACGGCGACCTCGGGCGCGGCGACATCGGCCGCTCCGACATCGGGCGCTCCGACATCGGCCGCTCCGACATCGGCCGCGGCGATTTCGGCGGCGGCGACCTCGACGTCGGCGGCCCGAACGAGCCCGTCGGCGAGCTCGATCTGCCGACGTTCCGCGCCGCGGTCGGCAATTCGCCGACGCCGCCGATCGGGACTGCAGGCGTGCCTGACGACGACGGCGAGTGCGCCGCCGTCGGCTGCGGCGATCGGCCGATTCTGCTCAACTGGCAGGCGCCGAACGTCGGCAAGCCGATCGCCTATTTCGTCTACCGGTTCGTGTACTTCTCCGAGGAGTTCAAGGAGCCGGCGACGCTGCCGACAACGGCGATTGCGACGATCACGCCGGTCGAAGGTCGTGCTGCCGACCACCTTCTTCGACGAGTCGGCGTTCGGCGACGCGAAGTTCGCCTACTTCGTCAAAGCGCAGTTCGACGACCTGTCGATCAGCGGCATCTCGAACTTCGCAACGATTGCGACGGCGAGCGCCGATCTGCCGGCGTCCTCGCAGCTGGCGGTGTGCGGCGATCAGGACGATCCGTTCAATTCCGACGATCCATTGACGTTCAACTGCGACCGGTTCACGCCCGTCCCGAACCTGCAGCTCTACCAGGTGCCCGCCGCCGCGTCGGCGCTGACCGTTGATTTCGTCTACCGCCTCGCCGATTTCAACAACGAGCTGGCGGCATTCAAGGTGGACGACGCCACGGGCGCGATCGGCCTGCTGCACCCCGGCGATCCGGGCTATCTCGCCGCCGCGCTCGCGCGTGCGGGCGTGATCTTCGCGAGCGGTTCGAACGCCAGCACCGCCGATGTCACCCTCAGCTCGCTCCCGGTCACGGGCGCGCTGCACGGCGGCGACTATCTGGTGTTCTTCATCGTCCAGAACAGCACGCTGGCGGCGCTGAAGTCCACCAATCCGAACAATCTGAGTCACCGGCGCGCCGCTGGCGTTCTTCACGCTCAACGCTCTGAACCCCGACTTCTTCGACCACGCGTTCGCGTTCGCCGACGGCTTCGGCACGACCGAGTTCGGGTGGGAGGATATCGCGTTCGGCGGCGACGCGGACTTCGACGACATGGTCTTCACGGTGCGCGGGGTGACGTCGATTCCGTCGATCCCGTGAGGGTTCGGAGGGCCGCCGACGCGGCCTCGTCGCGCAGGCCTTCAGGGTGCTCTGCGGCCGTCGGCCGCCACCCTGAAAGGCTGTGCGACGAGTAATCGGGCTGCTCTTCGGTGGCCTGCGCTACGAGCGCCAGAGCAAGCCGTCCGGAGATGCTAAGGCTCGGCGCGGCGGCGGACTTCGGGAGGAGCGGGTCTTCGTCGACGCTGCGCGGATATCGAGATACGCGCTTGTACGATTCGGCGAACCGCGTGTTGTTCAGCCCTTCGCGCACCCGACCCTGGTAGTAGTGGACCGGCGGGAAGATACCCGTAGCTCGGCTCCTCGTCGAGGAACAGCGGCGAGCGCCTCGCCCCGCCGCTGGATGCAGCGGTCGAATTCGGCGTCAGCCTGCGTGAAGGCGCTGACCTCGAGATAGGCGCGCCCGAGGTCGAAGTGGCCCATCCAGCTGTCGAGCAGGGCGTTGGCCTCGGTCAGCAGCTTGATCGCGAGACGCGGATCGCCATTCTTCAGCGCCGCTTCACCTTCGAGGATCTTCGCGTAAGACTGCGGCGCCGCCTGCAGTTCGGCGGCGAGCGCCGGTGCGTCAGCGCCTGGCCTTGGCGGCGGCGCCGGCCTCGAGCAGCACGCGCGCGGCCAGGAACCGGATCTTCGCGGCGTGGCTGGCGGCCAGCGCCTTCTCGGCTGACGTCACCGCGGCGCCCTTTCTGGTTCTGCAGCACGCTGCCGTGTACGCGAGCGCGACGAGCTTGTTGGCGGCGCGGTCGGCGTCCTTCGACGCCACGTCTTCGGCCGCGCCCTGCGAGAAGATCTGCGCCGCATCCGGCAAGCCGGCCTTCGTAGAGCGCCAGGTCGCCGAGGCCCGAGGCTGCGGTACGACGCGCCCTGCTGCGTCGATTTTGCCGATGCTGCTCGTAGGTCGCGGTCGCCTCGGCCAGCTGCCCCTGCAGCAGCTGCGCAAAGGCCAGCGGCAGCAGGCCGAAGGTGCCCGGCTCCTGCATCGCCCGCGCTTCCTGCTCGGCGATCCGGAAGTCGCCGCTGTAGGCGGCGTAGGTCGCCAGGTTCTCGCGATACAGCGCGCGCCGCGGCAGAATCTTCGATCGCCTGCCGCATCTCCTCCAGCGCCTCGGACGGTTGCCGCAGGAAGGTCAGGCAGACCGCCCGGTTGTTGCGCGCCGCGGCGTCGGCCGAGTACTTCGCGATCAGATCGCCGTATTCCTTCACGCACGCCTGATAGTCGGTGCGTGATCATGAACGACAGCCCGCGCGTGCGGTAGCGCTCGCGCTCGGTCATGCCGTCGAGATGCCGGACCGCTTCCTTGATGTAGCGCTCGGCATCCTGCTGCCGGTCGAGGTTGCGCGACGCGCTCGCCAGGCCCGGCCCAGCCGAGGCCGAAGTTCGGGTCGAGCTCGACCGCGTGCTTCGAAGGCTCTGGCGCGCGTCCTCGAACTTGCTGCGCGACATCGCGTCCGCGGCCTCGGGCATACTCGCGCACGACTTCGAGCGAGGTCGCCGACAGCGTCTCCATCGCGAACCGCTTGTCCTCGTCCGACGTGTCGTCGCCGAGCGCCTCGCGCACGGTGTTCGCCAGCTTGGTCGCCGCGCCGAGCAGCTGCTCCTTGTTCGACGCCCGGTTCCTCGCGCTCGTAATCACGTTGCCGGTGACCGCCTGCGTCGCCTTGATCGAGACCGCGTAGCCGCTGCCCTGCCGCTCCAGCGTGCCGGAGAGGGCGACGGCCAGGCCCTGTTTCACCGCCAGCTCGAGGGCCGCGCGCTCGTCGAAGTTGTCGGGCGGGCGCACGTCGAGGTTGCGGGCGATCGCGGTGCGATCGAAGGCGCTGATGAAGCCGGCGTCTTCGAGCGCCAGTTTCAGCATCGGCTCGAGGACGCGGTCGAAGGCGGCGTCGCCGGTGCTGTTCTGAAAGTCGGCAATGACCACCGACACCGGCTCGTGCTGCGGCGGCGCCTCCGGCGCGAACCGCCGGCCGATCACGTACATGCCGGCGAGCAGCACCAGCAGGAAGAAGACCGCGACGCGCAGCACCCGCTTGCTGATTCGCGTTGGCACCGGGATGAGGTGCCCGGTGTCGTCGAGCGCCGCCAGCGCCGCGGACAGCTCGGCGGTCGTCTGGTAGCGGCCCGCGGGATCGCGCTGCAGGCAGCGGTCGACGACCGCAGCCAGCGGCTCGGGAATCGACGCGTCAACGGTGCGCAGCGGCGGCACGCCCTGTTCGAACCGCTGCTTCATCGCCGCGAAGCGCGCTTCCGCCGTCTTCGGCACCGGGCCGCGGCGGCCGGTGAGCATCTCGTGCAGGATCAGGCCGAACGCATACAGATCGGAGCGCGCGTCGACGGCGCCGCCACTCCCTTGCTCGGGCGACATGTACTCGAGCGTGCCGACGATCCGGCCGTCGGCGGTCGCGTCGGCGGACGCCGAGATGCCGAAGTCCATGATCAGCGCGTGTTCGCCCTCGCCGCTCTCGATCATGATGTTCGCGGGCTTCAGATCGCGGTGGACGACGTCGGCGTCGTGCGCCGCCTCGAGGCCGCTGGCAATCTCGCGCGCGAGGTGGAGCGCGCGCGCGATCGGCAGCTTGTCGTGCTTGCGCAGCACGGTCGCGAGATCGTCGCCCTGGACGTACGGCATCGTGATGTACTTGATGCCGTCGATCTCGCCGAGGTCGTGAATGCGCACCACGTTCTTGTGCGTGACCTGCCGGGCGAGGAGCAGCTCGTGCTTGAAGCGCGCCTCTGCCGCCGGCAGCGCGCTGCCGCGGCGCCGATCGGCGCGGATCACCTTCAGCGCGACCGCGACGCCGAGCTCGGCGTCCCAGGCGTGATAGACCGCGCCCATGCCGCCGACGCCGAGGATCCGGATGATGTGATAGCGCGGGCTGAATGCCTGCCCGACCACGAGCGGCCCCGAGCTCGTGGGCGGAGCGGCGCCGACTTCCGCGGTTGCGGCCGTGCCGGCTGCGTCGGAGCTCGCCGCTGCGTCGGGCGGAGTCGAGCGGCCGTCGTAGGTCCCTTCCGCTGAGGCTCCGGTCGAGCCTACCGTGACCACGTCGGCCATCGATCCATGGGAAAGCGCGGCTCCACAGATCGTGCAACGGCCCGCATGAAGAGACGTAACTTGGCCGCAGCGGGGACAAACCATGGCACTTATTGGACGGATATGGCGATTATGGCCGACCCGGCGCCCGGCTGCCAAGGAAGATCGGCGGCGGCCGGGCTTGATCTAGCGGGTGAGGAGGGTGTCGGCCGGCTTCTCGGCGGGCTCGAGGAAAGCGGCGAGCTGTTTCCGCAATTCGTCCTGGATCCGGTTGACCGGCCGCCGGGCATCCACGACCCGGAACTGGAACTCATCCGCCATCGAGCTGTACTCGCGCAGCAGCTTGTTCTGGTAGGCGCGGAAGCTGTCGTAGATGTCGTCGCCGTGCTTCAGGTCCATCCCCGATTCCCAGAAGTCCATCCCGCGCGATTCGAGCACGCGCGTGATCAGCGTCTTCACGTCGATGTTCAGGTAGAACACCATGTGCGGCGCGATCGCGAAGCCGTACAGGTTTCGCAGCCACTGGCGATCGACGCCGCGCACGCCGGCGCGCGCGAGCGCGGTGAAGATGTAGCGGTCCGAGAGGACGACGAACCCGGCCTTGAGCGCCGGGATGATTTCCTTCTCGAGCCGGTCGGCGAAGTCGGTGGCGTACAGCAGCACGAAGGTGAGCTTGTTGAGGGTGTTGCTGCCCTTCGCGATCTCAATCGTCGGCTGCATCAGCCGTGAGCGCGTCCACCCGGTCTCGACGACGCCGTAGCCCTTGACCTCGAGCCATTCGCGCAGCAGCTGGATCTGGGTGCTGCGGCCGACACCGTCCGTGCCCTCGATCGCGATCAGCTTGCCAGGGTAGCCGTGGATCGGCAGGTACGGGATGCCGCGGCCGTAGTACCCGCCGGCCGGGCTGTCGCCGTTGGGGCCGGTCCCCTGCGCCGGCGCGTCCGGCGCGTCAGACGACGGGCTCGTCATCGGTAATCTCCATCCTGCGGGTCTGCACGTGCTGGGCGATGACCTGCCGCACCAGGCGCTGCTGATCGGTGATGCTGCTCTTGGCGTCGATCACTTCCATCCCGAATTCAGGGACGAGCTGATCATACTCGTCGAGTACCTTGCCCTGGAACAGCCGGAAGCTCTCGAGCGGGTTCGTGCTCCAGCCCAGGTCCATGCCCGCTTCGTAGAATTTCAGCTTCACGCGACGGGCCATCAGCCGGTCGACCGAGACGTCGATCGGCACGCGGAAGTACAGCGCCAGGTCGGGGCGGACCGCGAAGCTGTACAGCTCGCGTACCCACTGGCGATCGACCCCGCGCGTGACGTCGCGCGCGAACGCCGTGTAGGCGTAGCGATCGGCCAGCACGATCATGCCGGCCTTCAGCGGCGGGATCACCTTGTAGAGCAGCCGGTCAGCGAAGTCGGTGGCGTGCAGCAGGCTGAACGTCATCGGCGTCAGCGCGTTTTTCTTCTTGCCGGTTCTCGTCGCCGCCTTCACGAGCGCCGACGAGTTCCATTCGGTGACGAACACGCGATGGCCTTCGGCGCTCAGCCACTTCGCCAGCAGCGCCAGCTGCGTCGTCTTGCCGGACCCGTCGATGCCCTCGACGACGAACAGCTTGCCCGGATACTCGTGGGGTTGCGTCAGGTTGTTCAGCATGGGTTTGGAGGGCCGGGTCGGGTTGCAGGCGGCCGACTTCGAGCCGGAGCGGCTTGCCGGTCATGCGTTCGAACGGGGCGGCGTGGCGCGCGGCGGCCCAGAGTTCCAGCTCCGCATCGCCGGTGGTGCGCAGCTGCAGCAGGTCGTCGTCGCCGCGGTCGTGGATCTCGAAGCCGGCAATGCTCTGCGCGTGGCTGCGATCGAGGCTCTCGGCGAGCCGCAGCATCGCCGACAGCGTGCGAATGGTGCGCCGCGTCCGCCGCGGCAGCTCGCGGAAGCCGTCGTGCTTGCGCTTCGGCGTGCCCTGGCGGTGGTAGCGCGCGACCAGCGCGATCGTTTCGATCTCCTCCGGCTCGAAGCCGCGCAGGTCGCCGTTCTTCACCAGGTAGTAGGAGTGCTTGTGGTGCCCCTCGTAGCTGATATGGACGCCGATGTCGTGGACGATCGACGCGAACTCGAGCCACTCGCGCTCGCGGTCGGTGAGGCCGTGGATCGCGCGCGTCTGATCGAACAGCGCAATCGCGAGCCGCGCGACGTGATGGGAATGTTCCGGCCAGTAGTTGCAGCGCTCGGCGAGCTCGATCACGCTGCGGCGGCGGACGTCCGGGTAGCGATCGACCTGCGCGATCTCTTTCCGGTGCCGCGAGATGTAGTCGAGGATCATCCCCTCGCGCAGCGACAGGTCGCACAGCGTGATCTCGGTGGCGCCGAGGCGACGCAGCAGCTCGTCGAGCAGGATCGCGCCGGCGACGACCAGGTCGGCGCGGCGCGGTTCGAGCCCCGGTATCCGCAGCCGCTTCTCCAGATCGAGGGCGGCGGCTTCCTTGCGGATGTGGCGGATCGCCTTGGCGGGGAAGCGCCGGTTGCGCAGCGAGCCTCCTGACGCGCCCTCGGCGGCCGCGGCCACCGCGCCGAGGCTCAGGATCGTGCCCGACGTGCCGATGACGCGGTCGAAGCCGGTCTGCGAAATCTGCTGCAGGTACTTGCCGATCTGGTTGTCGATGTGGCGGACGAGCCGCCGCTCGTCCCGCGGTTCGAGCGGATCGCTCTGGACGAAGCGTTCGGTCAGGCGGATGACGCCAAGCTTGAAGCTCTGGCCAGCCTCGATCGCCGGCCCGGTGCCGTGCGTCACCTCGACGCTGCCGCCACCGATGTCGATGACGACCACCGAATCGCGCGGGACGCTGACCCCATAGACCGCCGCCATATGGATGAGGCGGGCCTCTTCCGTGCCGGAGATGACGCGCGGACGGACGCCCGTCTGTTCGTGGATGGCCTGCAGGAACTCGCCGCCGTTCTCGGCCTCGCGCGTGGCGCTGGTGGCGACGGCGATAACTTCATCAACCTTATGGGATTCGGCCAGACGCCTGAATTTGGAGAGCACCTGGAGCGACGCATGCATCGCCTCAGGCGTGAGCGCCCGGCCGTCCAGGCCACCCGCCCCCAGGCGGACCATCTCCTTCTCCCGGTCAATCACCTCAAATGACAGATCCGGGCGGACTTGTACCACGATCATGTGGACCGAGTTGGTGCCGATGTCGATGGCTGCAATGCGCATAAAGGGGCTTCGCTGGGGCTTCGGCTATCAGCTATCAGCTTTCGACCTCAGCTCTCAGCTTTCCGTTTCTCCAGCATCAATCCCTGACCGCCGAGTCCAGACAGCTGATCGCTTTCTGGTTCCCCTACTATAATGAAGCCGTCGGTCCCACCCCACACCACTATGCCCCTCTCCAGCACACGATCCGAATTGCTCAAGACGCGACTCGACCAGTTCACGCGCGTCCTCAACGCCGTGGAGCAGGGCGATGTGCGCGGCCTGCATCGCGCCCGCGTCGCGTCGCGCCGCCTGCGCGAGCTGATGCCGATGCTGCAGCTCGACCACGATAAATCACGGAAGCTGCGCCGACAGTTGAAAAAAGTGACGCGGCGGCTCGGCGCCGTCCGCGAGCTCGATGTCCTGCTGCTCCTCGTCGACGAACTGCACGTCGCCCGCCGCGGCCGCACCGGCTCGCTCGGGCGCGTCGGCATCAGCGTCGCCAAGGACCGCGACGACGCGCGCAAGCGCCTGGAGACGCGGCTGCCGATCGAGCGGATGCGCCGCCTCGGCGAGAAGCTCAATCGAATGGTCGAGGAGCTGCGGGTGATCGAGGCGACGCCGGCGCGCGCCACCGCGCGCAGCTGGAGCGCCGGCGTCGACGCGCAGGTGGCGGCTCGCGCGGCGCGCCTCGCCGCGGCGATGAACGACGCCGGCGCGATGTATTTCCCCGAACGGCTGCACGCCGTGCGCATCGCGATGAAGAAGCTCCGCTATGCGCTCGAACTCTCGAACGAGCTCTCCGGCACCAAACGCGATCCGCAGCTGATGGCGCTGAAGCGCGGACAGGAACTGCTCGGACGGATGCACGATCTGCAGGTCTTGATCGAGCGGGTGCGGCAGGTGCAGGCCTCGCTGGCGCCGCCGAACGTGACCATCTGGCGCAATCTCGACGCGCTCATCGCTTCGCTCGAAGACGAGTGCCGCGTGCTCCACGCCCGCTACATGCGGCTGCGCGAGCGGCTGATGGCCGCCGCCGACGCGCTCAGCGCGCGGACTGCCGGCGCCGCCGCGGCCAACGGCTTGTCGCGGCGGGCGGGCTGATCGATGCCGGGTCCGTACGAGCTCTACCTGATTCGCCACGGCGTCGCGGAGGAGCGCGGCGACGCGTGGCCCGACGACGCCAAGCGGCCGCTGACCGAGGAAGGCATGTCGCGCATGCGCAAGGCGGCTCGCGGGCTGTCGCGCCTCGGCGTCGTCTTCGACATCGTGCTCACCAGCCCGCTGGTGCGCGCGCGGCAGACGGCGGAAATCGTCGCCGGCGGCCTCGCGCCGCGGCCCTCGCTCGTCAACATCGACGCGCTCGCGCCCGACTCCGGCTACGCGGCACTCATCACCGAGCTCGAGAAGCACGCGCGCAAGCCGCGGATCGCGCTGGTCGGCCACGAGCCCGACATCGGCGAGCTCGGCGCGCGGCTCGTCGGCTCGCGCCGGTCGATCGAGTTCAAGAAGGGGGCGATCTGCCGGATCGACATCGACGAGATCCCGCCGAACGGCCCCGGTCAGCTGCGCTGGTTTCTGACGCCGAAAATTCTGCTGTCGCTGAAAAAATAATCCGCGCGCTCCCGATCGCTGCGGCGTCACGCGCGCAGCCAGTCGGCCTGCCAGTGCTTCACGCGCATCTTGATCTCTTTCGAGGAGGCGAGCTTTCCCGCCAGCACCTCGCGCACCAGGTCGGCCAGTTCATCGTCGCTGGCGAAGCGGAGCGCGACCAGCTGGCGGTGGGTGAGGTCGTTGATCCGCGGCTGCAGATCCGGCGGCAGCAGCTGGCGCATCTTCAGCCGCATCTCGAGCCGGATCACACGGTCCTGCACGGTCAGCGCCTGGATGCGCGACAGGAATCCGAGCCCGAGCAGCGCGATTGCAAAGACGACGCTCCACAGCGTCCAGAATCCGGGCGACTGTATCAGTCCCCACGCCGCCATCACGACGTTCACCCCCAGCGCCGGCATCACGAAGAAGTGAAACAGGGGCAGCCATCGTACGTGCTGCTTGTAGCTTTGAACCGCTGCGGCCATCGAGTGCCTCCACGCGAACTCTACAGGAGGCGCGGGCCAGGAGGGAATCAATCGACGAACCGGTAGCCGAGGCCGATGACGGTTTCGATCTGCCGGCCGGCGCCGCGCAGCTTGGTGCGCAGCCGGCCGACGTGCACGTCCACCGAGCGCGTCTCGACAAAGCGCTCGTAGCCCCAGACGCGTTCCAGCAGGCGGTCGCGTGACACCACCCGGTTCTTGTTCTGCACGAGATACCGGAGCAGCTCGAACTCGCGCCGGGTGAGGCGGACCGGGGCGCCGTCGACGGCAATCGACACCGCTTCGAAATCAGCGATCAGGTGATCGCCGGCGTAGGTGCCATGCGGCCGCGGCTGGCGCGGCTCGCCGTTGGCGCCGCGGCGCAGCGCAGCGCGGACGCGGGCCGACAGCTCGCGCAGGCTGAACGGCTTGGTGACGTAGTCGTCGGCGCCGTGCTCGAAGCCCGACACGAGATCGTCCTCGGTCGTCCGGGCGGTGAGCATGATGATCGGCACGTTCGGCACGTCGGCGCGCGACCTGATGATGCGGCAGACTTCGAGGCCGCTGATGACCGGGAGATTCAGGTCGAGGATGATGAGATCGGGCGCGCGCTTGTTGACCGCCGTCAGGGCGGCGTCCCCGGAGGAGACGATTTGCGCGTCGGCGTCGCCGCCGCGCTCCAGGGTGTGCTTGATCAGGCTGGCGATATCCTGCTCGTCTTCGACAATGAGGATGTGATGTCTGGCCATGAAGCGATGCGGCTAGCGTACTGGCCGCAGGTGTCCGGCCGGTGTCCGGGGTGTTAAATGTGGGTTAAGCCGGGCAGAACGGTGGTATTCTGCCGCTAACTCGTCGTTTCACGGCGTCGAGCGGAGAGGAGTCTCGTGCGTACCTCGCGTGCCAGGGCGACCTGGCTTCTCCTTGGTGTGTTCGCGGCGGCGTTCGCCATCATCCCCCAGGCTGCGACGGCGCAGTTCACTCCCTATTCCCACGACCCGACGAACATCCTCGAGGGCAACTGGCAGTCGTGCCGCGAGCGCGACGGCCAATATACCGAGCGCGTCTACGACCACCTGGTCAACGGCGTCGGCCAGTTCGAGGTGCACATGGGCCCGCGCCGCGAGTTCGCGATTTTCAAGGACGTCCAGGACGCCCATCGCGACCACGCCTCGCCCGACAACCTGCTGAAGCCGTATCGCGTCCTGCTCGAGTCGGGGCGCGCGAAGCACCGGTGGGACATCCCGTCGCTCAACCTGTCGTTCACGGTCACCCTCGCCGGCGGCTCGCGCACCGATTGCGACAGCTGGTACATCCTGCTCAAGCCGCTCGATAAAACCTCACACTGACGCGCGACCAGGCGCTGGAACCAACGCCGCCTGGCGACGTGTGATGGTTACAGCCTGAAGTCCGACCAGTTCCCGCCAGGCTCGCTTGCCTCGATCGGCGCGCAGTGCAGCGGCTGCGGCAGCAGTTCCCACAGATACAGCCGCAGGCCGACTTCGTGGCGCCGCACGCTGCACGCGGCGCCGCGCGCCTCGATCACGCGCGTGTGGGCAACCCGCGTGAGCGGATGACACGAAACGTAGACCACGCAGCCGCACGTCAACGAGAGGTTGTACGACATGGCGGCAAGCTACGCCTCGGTGATGACGATGCCGAGACGGATGGGTCACGTTCCTGTAAGGACTGCGCGCGCGGTTGTCGACGCCGGGTAAGCTTCGACGAAGAGCTGCGGCGCGGAGAGGACTCGATCTGTGGCTGCGTCCGCGCTGCGCGGCGTCGGCATGCGCTATCAGAAAGCCGTGCTCGCCGAGCGCCGCATGCGCGACGGTCTCTCCGGAGATTCGCTCGCCGAGATCCAGCGCGCGCTGCACGTGCTCGGTCGCATCGCCCGCGCGCACGAACTGGATCACGAACTGCGCACCGCGCTGCGGCTGCGAATGATGGCGCTGGTCGATCGGCTGGAAGTGGAGCAGGCGAAGCAGCGGATCGTCGAGGGGAATTTCGCCGCGGCGCGGTATCACCTGACGTGCCGCGCGAGCGGCCGTGGAAGTTGCGCCTGGCGCTGGTCGCGCTGCAGGTGTCGCCCCGGTTGATGCGCGCGGCGTATCTGCGAATGCGCCCGTCGCTCTGGAAAACCAGGCGGTGGCTGCCCGCTGATGGGCACCCGGCTGCGCGCAAGACGAACATTGGGCGAACGCCAGACGCACACGAGACGAAGCGAAGTGACATCAGCGCGAGTACGTTTCCTAGAATTTACATTGAGAGATTGCCGAGCCGATCGATGATCGGTGGCTCACGGAGTCCAATCCATGTTTTCGATCAGCTTGCGCAACGCCGACCACACCCGCAAATACTCGATCGCGCCGCTCAGCCCCGCCGGATGGGAAGTGACGCTCGAACAGGAAGGCGAGCTCACGCGTCACGTCTACCACGACTGGCATCGGGTTGAGCGCGCGATGGCGCTGTTTCAGCTCGAGGTTGGCCAGTTGACGCAGCGAGGCTGGCAAGAAACACAGGCCTGAGAGATTCCGGCGCAGGCGTTGCACCCTGGTCGGTCCATGTTCCAGTCAGCGACGCCGATTGCGTTCTTCCAGCAGCAAATCAACATCTTGCAGTCGCAGATGCCCGGCCTGCTCGACGGCCGTCTCGACAGTATTCATGACGCGCGTATCGCAACACGACGGATCCGTGAAGTCCTGCCGCTGACGCACGAGTGGCAGCGCCGCCACGCCGCCGATGACCTCTTCGAGAAATTCAAGCAGGCCGGCCGCTCGCTGGGTAAGGTTCGCGACGCCGACGTCCGGATCGACCTGCTTCGCTACCTCGAGTCCCGCATTCCCCACGCCGCGCCATCGCTGGTGCTCGTGCGCCAGCGGCAGCAGCGCGAGCGGCTGGTGGGGATGCGGAAGCTGGTGAAGCGGTTCGAGCGCCTTGGCATCGGCGAAGAGCTGAACCGTTTGTCGAGCGGAGCAGCCTGGCGCGGCTCGAGATTCTGGGTCAAGCGTACGGGCGTTTGGCGGCAGCAGCTGCGGCATCTCATCGCCGAACGTGGCCATGCCGCCGCGGATGCCGTCGTCCACGCGACCGGCGTCTATTTTCCCAACCGCGCGCATGCGGCGCGGATCGCGATCAAGAAATTCAGATACGCGGTCGAGATCGGTGCGCACACCGGCATCGTCGCCGATGACGAGGCGCTGCTGCGCCCACTGAAGAAGAGCCAGGATCTGCTCGGCGAGATGCACGATCGCCAGACGCTCATCGACGAGTTGACGACGCAGATCGACGAGGCGAGCGGGTTCGACGCCGGCCAGATCGCTCTCGTCGCGCGTGTCGCCGAGGCGGAGATCGCGGATCTCCACGCGCGCGTGCTCGCGCGCCGTGAGCGCGTGATCGACGCGTGCTGCGCCGCGCGGCGCGCCGTCCACCGCACCGAACTGCCGGTTCGCGCGATCGCGGTCGCCGGCGCGGTGGCGCTCACCGGCTTCGAGGCGCGGCGTCAGCTGCGGGCGCTGCGCCAGTCACCGCCGCGCGACTCGACGCGCGAGGTCGTCGGTTCGGATCCCGCTGTCGGTCGCCGCCGATCGCCAGCGCTGATGCCGCCGGTATTCCGCGCCGACGGCTCGGTCAATGTCGTCGTCGAGACGCCGCGCGGGTCGCAGGCGAAGTTCAAGTTCGATCCCGAAACCGGATCGATGATGCTGTCGCGCCCGCTGCCCTCGGGCATTGTCTATCCCTACGACTGGGGATTCATCCCTTCCACGCACGCCGCCGACGGCGATCCGCTCGACGCGATGATCCTGTGGGACGGTGCCGGGTTTCCCGGACTGGTCGTCGCGTCGCGCCTCATCGGCATCCTGCGCGTCGAGCAGAAAAACGTGGCGACCGGTGGACGCGAGCGCAACGATCGCGTCTTCGCGCTGCCGGTGAAGGCGCCGCGCTCCGAACAGGTGCGGACCATCTTCGATCTGCCCGAGCGGGTGCGCCTCGAGCTCGAGCAGTTCTTCCAGAACGTCGTCGCGTTCGAGGGGAAAGAGATTTCGCTGCTCGGCTTTGCCGGACCCGACGAAGCCGATCGCGTCCTGCGCGCCTCGCTTGTCGGATCAGTCTAGAGAGCGCCTTTCATTTCCGTAGTCGTGGTGCCCGGCTTCAGTGGACGTCGCGAGGTCCGCCTCGAGGCGGACACTCCGTAGATGAGAACAGCGCGTCAATGCGTGCCGGTGGCGTGTGCGCGCTGGCGCCGCGCGAGCTCGTCCTGCACCCGACGGCCGGCGGCGATCGCCGCGTCGCTCTCGAACGAGCGCTCGCCGCTCCTGAATCCAATCCGGCGATAGAGCGACAGGAGCGAGGGCTGATCGATGACTGCCTCGGCGTCGGCGATCTCGACTGCGTGGCGCAGTTCGTGGCCGAGGATCGCCAGCCGCTGCCGCCCGTCGTATCGCGGGTTCACTGACAGGCGCACGTAGCGCCGCCCGCCGGCGCTTCCCATCAGCGTGATGTGCCCGGCAATCGACGGCATCATCGCGCGATCGAACGTCAGGTAAACCAGCAGGTCCGACGCCTCGATCCGCTCGACCAGCGCCTCGAGGGTCGGCGATTCGAGGACGCCCTCTGCGAGCGCATGGGCGAGGGCAGGGGCGGTCGCGCGGATGTGGGGTTCGCCCGCGTCACAATGCCGGACATGGTCTCCGGCACTCGCCGACATGGAGGCACAGAGAAAAAATGCGAGCGTCGCAATCGTCCGAACCATCAATCCTCCGATGGTTCCGACGATAGGACGCTCGCATTACGAACCGAGGACGATGCGGCGACCGCGCCGCAACGTTTTTGCGGGCGATTACCAGATCAACTTGAGCCCGAGCTGCACCTGGCGCGCGTCGTAGGTCGACGTGATCGTGCCGAAGGTCGAGTTGCTGCGGTTGGCCGCGGGTGCGGTGAAGTTGACGCGGTTGAACAAGTTGAAGGTTTCGATGCGGAACTGCATCCGCACCCGGTCACCGAGCGGCAGCGACTTGGTCGCCGCAAGGTCGACCTGCCAGAAGTTCGGACCGCGGACGTTGTTGCGCGGTGAATTGCCGAACGGCTGGCTCGGATCGGTCGGCGCGGAGAGGCACGCCGGGTTGAACCAGTTGGTGATCGACTGCTGGCCATCAGCTGCGTACGGATCGCAGGTGATGTTCGGCCGGTAGTTGTTCGCGCCCGAGAAATCGTTGGTGATCGCCGACACCTGGAACGCCGGCGCCGGCGTGTACTGGAACGTGACCGTCTCGCCGGGGGTGATCGTGTTGATCCCGGCGATCTGCCAGCCGCCGACGAGCAGATCCAGGGCCGGCGAGATATCGCTGCCCCAATGCTTGCCGCGGCCGAAGGGCAGCGCCCAGACGAAGCTGGTCGTGCTGTTGTACGGCTGATGGTACGCAGAGAGCGCATAGTCGGCGTCGAGATTCCTGAAGTCCTGCGGCGCGGGGAAGTTCCCGTTCTGGTTCTCGAGCGCGCCGGCGCCGTTGTCCTTTGCCTTCGACAGCGTCAGCGAGCTGAGCAGCGTCACGTCTGCGCCCATGCGCCACTCGTATTTCCCCTGGAACGCGTCGTACCGCGATTTCCCGCCGTTGAAGACGTAGGTGATGTCGCCGAACGTCCGAATCGGCCGGCGTGACGCCAGCGGAATCGTCCCCGCGCTGTTGTTGGGAACCGCCTGGTTGTAATTGGCGACCAGCAGGAGGTCGGTCGCCTTGTTGCCGACATACGCGACATCGACGAGCATCCCGCGCCCGAATTCACGCTGCACCGACGCGTACCAGCTCTGCACCGGGCTCGACTGGTAGTCCCTCGGGATGTAGCTGACCAGCGCGGTCAGCGGGTTGAACTGCGACGAATCGGTGAGGCCGGCCGGATAGCCCTGTTCCGTCGGCCGGAACGTTGTGGCGGTCGGGTCGCTCTGCACGACCGCGGCGCGGACGACCTGCGGGCCGTTGATGCCGAGGAGGTTCGCCGATCCGATGCGGTTGATGTGCACGTAGCTGGTGCCCCACCCGCCGCGGATGACGGTTTTTTCGGTCGGCGTGTAGGCGAGGCCGAGGCGCGGACTGAAGTTGTTGCGGTCGGGATCGACCAGTGCGCGATCGGAAATCGACCCGTCCGTCGCCTTCACCATCGCCGCGTTCACAGGGTCGAAATTGGTCAGCGCATTGTTGGCTTCGGTCATCGGCGACGCGTACTCGTAGCGAAGCCCGAGGTTCACCGTCAGCCGGTCGTTGACGCGGATGTCGTCCTGGAGGTAGGTGAAGTGCAGCTGCTGCTGCATCTCGGCGATGTAGAAGGTGCTGAGCGCGTACTGTGACCGCAGGCCCAGCATGAAGTCGGCGAGGTTGTAAATATTGTTCGTGGCTATTCCCGCCGGGCGCGAGAACTGGCCGGTGTACGTGTCCAGCCCGTAGAGCGGGTTGACGTCCTGCACCTCGGTGTCGATCTTCTGGAACTCGTATCCCGCCTTGAAGGACTGCCGCCCCATCAGCCAGGAGTAGTTGATCTTCGGATTCCAGACGGTCGGGAACTGCCACTGCGGGTTGGTCGCCTGCCGGCCCAGTGCCGAATAGCCGCCGATGCTCTGCGACGGCAGGCCACCGGAGATACGTGGGTCGGTCGGCAGCCCGGAGATCCCGAACGTATCGGCGTCACCGAGAGCCGGCGGGTTCTTGCCACCCTCGGTGTTCGACCAGCCGAAGCGGACCTCGAGCAGCGACTGATCGGTCGGCACGTAGGTGGCGCCGACGACGAGTTGCTTGTTGCGCGTGTAGATGTTGCCGTTTCCGCCGCCGCCCGATGGCAGCGGAATCGTCGGCTGATCGTCGGTGCTGAGACTGCGCCAGCCGTAGCGGCCGAACAACGACACCGTGGGGCTCGCCTGGAGGTCAAGCTTTCCGCCCGCCTTGTCCGTATCGTTGGTGAACTCCTGCGCGATCGAATAGTTGTTGGCGGCGCCTCCGACGTTGGGCGCCGGCAGGCCGCCGAGCACCTTGCGCGCGAACGCGGTCATCGGAATCGGCGTGCCCGCCGGATAGGTGACCCCGGTTCGCGGATCGCGGATGTCGACGTTCAGAATCCCGGCGTTCTGGGCGGCCGTTGGCAGCGTCGAAAAGGCGGTCGCTTTCCGGTTCTGGCGGAAGCCTTCGAAGTCGCCGAAGAAGAACGCCTTGTTCTTGACGATCGGGCCGCCAAGCACGCCGCCGTACTGATTCCGGCGCAGCGGCGGCTTTTGCCCGTCGGCCGGCTTGAAGAAGGTGGTGGCGTTGAGCGCGGTGTCGCGGAAGAACTCCCAGGCGTCGCCGTGGAACTGGTTGCTGCCGCTCCGGTAGGCGACGTTCACCGTCGCGCCCGCCGCGCGTCCGTATTCGGCGCTCTGGTTGTTGGTGACGACGCGGAACTCGCCGACCGCGTCCGGCGGCGGCTGCATCACCTGGTTCGAAAAGCCCTGGTTGCTCGTGCCGTAGGCGTTGTTGTCGACGCCGTCAATCAGGAAGTTGTTGAACGTGCTCCGGAGGCCGTTGACGTTGAACGCGCCTTCGCGCGGCGTCCCCTGGTTGCTCTTGTTCAGCGCCGACTGGCGAACGCCGGTCGCCAGCAGCGCCAGCGCCGAGTACTCGCGGCCGTTCAAGGCCAGCTCGCGCATCTGCTCGCCGGTAATCACCTGGCTTCGCTGGCTCGTATCGGTTTCGAGCAGGGGAGACGCGGCGGTGACGACCACGCGTTCCGTCAGCTGGCCAATCGCCATCTGCAGGTCAACCCTCCGCCGCGCACCGACCTGCACCTGCACGTCGTCAACGAGCGCGAGCGAGAACCCGTCTTTCTCGGCGGTGACGAGGTAGACGCCAACAGGCACGGCGACAAACTCATAGGTCCCCTCACCCGTCGTCGTCCGCACCACCGACACGCCAGTGGCGGTATTCGTCAGCGTGACTTTGGCGTCGGGGACCACCGCACCGGAGGAGTCGTGCACCGTGCCAACCACGGCCGCTCGGTCAAACTGCGCTGATGCGGGGCTGGCGCCGGAGCTGAGCAGGAAGACGAGACCGATACAAAGCGACCGGACCACTGACGAACACATTCAAACACCTCCGAGGGTAGGAACAGGGCAGATTGAGACAGCGACGATGCTATAAGCCGAATGTGACGCTCGAATGACGCCTCGGAAGTTTACATCTGTAACAGCCGGGTCTGCACGGTACGATGCTGAGATGCCGCAGATTCGCGGCGGCCAGATCGTCGCCTTCTACCTGTTCGACGTCGCGGAAACGATCGATCTGCCCGCCATTTCGTCGCTCGTCGGCGGGTTGACGACCGCCGCCCGCCTCGCTCCCAAGCCGGCCACACCGGCCTACGTCCAATATGAGAAGCCGCCGGTCTCGTTCGACGGCAGCGTCCTCGGCATCGGTGAGCTCGACGGCTTTCAGGTCCGCCTGAGAGCCTACGACTACGGGGTGGTGTCGATCGCCCTCTCGCGTGCCTTCTCCGGCGACTGGCCCGAGCTGGTCGCGGTCGGGCAGAACCTGATCGAGAACGCCGAACTGGAGCAGCGTGCCGAGGCGACGGCGCGCACCCTGGTCGACCGGTTGCGTCCGGCGCTGGTGGGCGTTCGCGGCTCGTTCCTCGGCGAGGACTACCTCGTCTACGTGGTCAACGAGCTCGAGCCCGAGCAGACCGCATCGGAGGTGATGGCCACGCACGGCGAGGCGATCGCCGCGATGCTGCGCGGCGAGCGCCAGCGGCTGAGCGAGCAGGAGCGGACCAAGATCCTGCGGCACCGCATCTCGTATCTCGCCGACGATCTCGTCATCCCGACCTGGAATGCGGCGTTCGTCTACGACACGCCGGGCGGCGCGCAGGCGGCGCTCGAGATCCTCGAGTTCGCCAACTCGCAGCTGCTCGAATTCCGCTACTACGACGAGCTGCTCGATCGCGAGCTGGCGTCGATCTACCAGCTGCTGCAGCACCCGAAGTGGTACGACGAGTGGATTGGCTCGCGCTACCGCCGCGCCGCGCGCCAGGTGCATGCGCTCTTCATCGACGTCAACGAGCTGACCGACCGCACCGAGAACTCGCTCAAGTTCGTCGGCGACATCTACGCCTCACGCCTGTTCGGCATCGTCGCGGACCGGCTCGGGCTGGCCACCTGGAAGGCGAACGTGCAGGAGAAGCTGAAGACGCTCGACGACGTCTACCGCAACGCGGTCGAGCTGTCGACTATCTCTCGTGGCCAGTTCATGGAGCTGGCGATCGTGCTGATTCTGGTGCTCGAGCTGATCCTGTTCTTCATGGGGGTGATGAAGTAACACGGAATTTACATGGACGTAACGGTGCCGAAGCGACCGCTTTCTAGTGTCAGGGTATCGTGACGTTAATGAGAATCGCGCGGGCTGCGGCCCTCTTGGTGACGATGATCTGCACGGCTCGCGGCGCCATCGCCCAAGTCACTCCAGCGGCAGGATATACGCCGCCGGACGACACGCCGTCGATTCGGCTGGGGATGACCCTGTTCCCGACTTACACCGTTCAGACGGAGCCGAACGTCACCGATGCCGACGGCAACAGCGTCAACCGGAGCGCGTTCGACGTCCAGCGCGCCTACATCAACATCACCGGCAATATTTCCCACCTCGTGGCCTTTCGCATCACCCCGGACATCACCCGGCAGTCCGGCTTGCTCAGCCTTGGACCTGGCAACTCGGTGCCGAACGACAGCCTCGTCTTTCGCATCAAGTACGCCTACGCGCAGTTCAACCTCGACGACTGGATGGCGAGGGGATCCTGGGTCCGGCTGGGCATCCAGCAGACGCCATGGGTCGATTTCGAAGAGGGCATCTATCGCTACCGGTTCCAGGGCACGGTGTTCGCCGAGCGCATCCCGCTGCCGACGGCGATGACGTCCGCGGATGCAGGCGTGTCGTTCCATTACAACCTGCCGTCGAACTATGGCGATATCCATGTCGGCGTCTACAACGGTGAGAACTACCAACGGGTCGAACCCAACGATCAGAAAGCGCTTGAATTCCGCGGCACCCTCCGGCCGTTCGCGTTGGGCCTGCCGGTGCTGCGCGGTGTGCGCGCGCATTTCGTCTACTACAACGATCACTACGCCGGCGACGACGAGCGCAAGCGGCTGATGGGCAACGTCACGTTCGAGCACCACTACGTGAACGCAGGCTTCGACTACCTCGACGCCAAAGACCAGACGCTTGCGCACCGCGCTCGCCGTCGAGAGCCGCGGCTACTCGATCTGGGCGACTCCTCGACTTCCGCTCGCCCGGGGCGCGTCCTGGGAAATGCTGGCCCGGTACGATCACTGGACGCCGAATCGCTCCAGCGCCATCGCGCCCGCGGCCGTCACCGGGGCACTCGGGGATTCCGTTCAGCGCCCAGAAGCAAAATCGAACGATCTTTGGCGTGTCGTACTGGTTTCCTCACGAGGGAAACGTGAGCACCGCGATTCTCGTCGACTACGACGGGCAGGCCTTCGACAACATCACCGCTGCGCCGACCAAGGGAATCGCAATCCATGGTCTGCTCAATTTCTAGCAGGGGAGACATCTGTGAAAATCCTTCATAAAGCGCTCGCAAGCGTCGGCCTCGCTGGCCTGCTGATCGGCGGCGCGGCCGCACAGACGATCCAGATCAACGGCGCGGGCGCGACCTTCCCGTACCCGATCTACTCGAAATGGTTTTCCGAGTACAACAAGCTGCACCCGAACATCCAGATCAACTACCAGTCGGTTGGATCGGGCGCCGGCATCCAGCAGGTGAGCAAGCAGACGGTGTTCTTCGGCGCCACCGACGGACCGATGACGCCCGAGCAGATGCAGTCGGCGCCGGGCAAGATTCTGCACTTCCCGACCGTGCTCGGCGCCGTCGTCCCGGTCTACAACATCCCCAACGTCAAGGCCGAGCTGAAGTTCAGCGGCCCGCTGCTCGCCGACATCTTCCTCGGCAAGATCACGAAGTGGAACGACCCGGCGATCGCCAAGTTGAACGAGGGGATGAGCCTGCCGGCGACCGACATCACCGTCGCCCACCGCGCCGACGGCTCGGGCACGACCTACATCTGGGTCGACTACCTGTCGAAGGTCTCGCCGGAGTGGAAGAGCAAGGTCGGTGTCAACACCTCGGTGAAGTGGCCGACCGGCGTCGGCGGCCGTGGCAACGAGGGCGTGGCAAGTGTCGTGGCGCAGACACCGGGATCGATCGGCTATGTCGAGCTGATTTACGCGCTGCAGACCAAGATCAGCTACGGCACGATTCAGAACATGGCCGGGGAGTTCGTCAAGGCCTCGGTGCAATCGGTGACGGCCGCCGCGGCGGCAGCGTCGAGCCAGATGCCCGCGGATTTCCGGGTCTCGATCACCAACGCACCCGGCAAGGGTGTCTACCCGGTGTCATCGTTCACCTGGCTGCTGTTCTATGAGAACCCCGGCGACAAGGGACAGGCGAAGACGATGGTCGACTTCATGAAATGGGCGCTGACCGAGGGCCAGAAGTTCGCGCCGGATCTTGGCTACGCGCCGCTGCCGGAAGGCGTCGTGAAGCTCGAGGTCGCTGCGCTCGCGAAGATCAAAACGTCGTAGAGCTGGCGCGGGTCGCGCAGGGCAGGCAAGCTCACAGCTAGCCACTGCCCGACAGCGTCAGAAGATGTCACTCGAACGCAAGGATCTGGGATTCAGGGTAGGGACGGGGTTCTTCGCCCTCCTGCTCATCCTCATCGTCGTCGCCATCGGCGCCGAGCTGACGCAGCAGTCGATGCGATCGCTGCGCCAGTTCGGGCTCGATTTCTGGCGCACGGAGATCTGGGATCCGGTGTCGGGCGAGTTCGGCGCGCTGCCGTTCATCTGGGGAACGCTGTACTCGTCGGTTGTGGCGCTCCTCATCGCCACGCCAATCGCGCTCGGCATCGCGGTGTTCATCTCCGAGCTGTGCCCGGCGGTGCTGCGTCAGCCGCTGGTGTTCCTCACCGAACTGCTGGCGGCGATTCCCTCGATTGTGTACGGGCTCTGGGGCATCTTCGTGCTCGTGCCCGCGGTGCGCGCCCTCGAGACATCGCTGCCCGACAGCGTCAGGCGGCTGCCAATCTTCGCCGGGCCGCCGCTCGGGCTCGGCATGCTGTCGGCGGCGCTGGTCCTCGCGATCATGGTGATCCCGTTCACCTCGTCGGTCGCGCGCGAAGTGCTCAAATCAGTGCCTGGCGCGCAGCGTGAGGCGCGCGTACGCGCTCGGCGCGACCCGCTTCGAAGCGATCCGCGCCGCGCTCTTCTACGCGCGCACCGGCATCGTCGGCGCGGTGATGCTCGGGTTCGGCCGCGCGCTCGGCGAGACGATGGCCGTGACGATGGTGATCGGCAACAATCCGCAGGTCTCGCTGTCGCTGTTCGCGCCGCAGTACACGATGGCGGCGGTGATCGCGAACGAGTTCACCGAGGCAGCCGACGAGCTGTATCTGTCCGCGCTGGTCGAAATCGGCCTCGTGCTCTTCATCATCACGCTGATCGTCAACTCACTGTCGCGGCTCCTCATCTGGAGCATGGCGCGCAGCGGCGCCGCCGCGCCCGCGCCAGAGCCAGCCGCGGCCGGCGTCGTGCCGGGCACCGCATGACGACGACGCTTCGCAAGCTGCTGTCGTCGGCGTTTGTCGGCTTCTGCGCGCTGTCGGTCCTGATCGCGCTGGTGCCGCTCGCCTTCATCCTGTTCTTCGTCGTGACCCAGGGCGTGCGAGCCGTCAACCTCGATTTCTTCACGCACATGCCGCGGCCGGTGGGTGAACCGGGCGGCGGCATGGCGAACGCGATCGTCGGCACGCTGATCGTCACCGGCCTCGCGTCGCTGATGGCGGTGCCGATCGGCATCGTCAGCGGCATCTACATGTCGGAGTACGCCGGCACGCGCTTCGCCTCAGCCGCGCGGTTCGCCGCCGACACGCTGAACGGCGTGCCGTCGATTGTGATTGGCGTCTTCGCCTACGGCGTCGTGGTGCTGCCGTTCAAGCAGTTCAGCGCGATGGCGGGCGGGTTCGCGCTCGGCGTGATGATGATCCCGATCATCGCGAGGACCACCGAGGAGCTGCTCCTGCTCGTGCCGGGATCGATGCGCGAAGGGGCGCTGGCGCTCGGCGCGACGCGCGCGCGGGCCGTGTTCTCCGTCGTGCTGCCGGCCGCGCTGCCGGGGATCGTGACCGGTGTCGTGCTGGCGCTCGCGCGCATCGCGGGCGAGACGGCGCCGCTGCTCTTCACCTCGTTCAACAATCGCTTCTTCACCACCAAGCTGAACCAGCCGATCTCAACGCTGACCGTCCAGGTCTTCACCTACGCGACCGGACCCTACGAGGACTGGCATCGTCAGGCCTGGGCCGGCGCGCTCGTGCTGGTCACCATCGTCCTCGTGTGCTCGTTGCTGGCGCGCTTCGCGACCCGGCGCCTGGAGCGCATGCACGCCCGCAGCTGACGACGACGATCAACGCAGAACCCGCGGAACCCGCAGAACCCCAGATTTCTCTTATCACGTAGCGCAGCCCTTCAGGCTGCCGGCGCGGCTGTTGGCAGGCTTGAAGGCCTGCGCTGACCACGACGATCAACGCAGAACCCGCGGCACCCCGAATCTCTCTTCAAGAGAAAAAAGGAATGCTGCGAGTTCAGCGGGTTCCGCGTTGTATGTCGTTCGTGCTCAGCGGCGCGGGAACTGGTCGGGGTGGTTGGTGAACAGCGCGTCGATGCCGAGGTCGTAGAGGAAATGCGCCATCTCGTCGCGGACCGAGGGGTACTGCGTTTTCTCGTCCGCCTTGAACGTCCATGAGGTCACGGTGAGGCCGGCGTCGTGCGCTGCCTTCACCATCTCGGGATGGCGAGCGATCACGAATTTCTCCGGTGCGATCCCGGTCGCGAACTTCGCCAGCTCGCGAATCCGCGCCTCAGTGACATCCTCGTCGCGCGAGGTCAGGAAGACGCGCGGGATGGTCGGCAGCTCCTTCGAGACGCGGCGGACGGTTTCCTCGTCGAACGACTGGATGATCACCGGCATCTTCTTCAACGAGTCGGCCGTATCGAGGCCGTTCTTCTTGACGATGTCGACGAACAGCTTGGTCTGATCGATGCCGCGCGAGCGGTAGAGCGGCGGCGATTTCAACTCGGGGTAGATGCCCTTTCCGCTGCCGCGCACCAGGTCGATCATTTCCTGGAAAGTCGGGATTCTGGTGCCGGCGAACTGCGGCTTGAACCACTTGCCGGCGTCGAGACGCTTGAGCTCGGCGAGCGTGAAGTCGTTCGCGAGCCAGTGCTTGCCCGGTTGACGGCTCGGCGCATCGGGCGACGTCCGATCCGGAAACACTTCGGCCACGTTGGTGGTCCGCTCGAGCGTGTCGTCGTGCAGGCACACCAGCACGTTGTCTTTCGACACCGCCAGGTCCGGCTCGACGAAATCGACTTTCTGCTCCATCGCCAGCTTGTAAGCCGGCTCGGTGTGCTCGGGCGCATAGCCGGACGCGCCGCGGTGACCGATGAGTTGTTTCGCCGTGCCGCGGGCCGGCGGCGACTGCGCGGTCGCCCAGACGGCAACGCCAAGGAACGAGACGAGGGCGGTGACGAGGAACGGCGAGCGTATGATGGTCACGGTGAGTGAATTATACCGTCGCCATCGCTATGACGAACCACGAAGGAGCCGGGCGGCGATGCTCGCGCTGGTCCTGGGCCTTGCCGCCGTCGCCGCGCTGGCGTCGACCGCGCCGCTGTATCGAACCGGCGCAGCCGGCCTGGCCACGACATTTCTCATCATGCGGTGGGCGGTGTACGCCGCGGCGGCATCGGTCGTCCTCGCGGTGATCGGCCTGCTCGTCGGCTTGCGGCGGGGAAGCGGCCTGGCGATGCCGATCGTGACGCTGCTGCTGGTGGCGGCGGCCTTCGCGACGCCGATCGCCAAGGTGCGGCAGGCGACGCGCGTGCCGCAGATCCACGACATCACCACCGACACCGAGCGCCCGCCGGAGTTTGTCGCGATCGTGCCGCTGCGCGCCGGCGCGCCGAACCAGATCGCGTACGGCGGCGCCGAACTCGCGGCGAAGCAGCGCAGCGCCTATCCGGCGGTGCAGCCGCTGACGCTCGCGGTGCCGCCCAACCAGGCGTTCGACCGCGCCGTCGCGACCGCGCGCGAGATGGGCTGGGAGATCATCGCGTCCGATCCGACGTCGGGACGGATCGAGGCGGTCGATACGACCTTCTGGTTCGGATTCAAAGACGATGTGGTGGTGAGGGTGGCCGCGGCGCCGGGCGGCAGCCGCGTCGATGTGCGTTCGCTATCGAGAGTGGGGCTCAGCGACGTCGGGACGAACGCCGCACGCATCGAGAAATTCCTCGCGGCGCTCAAGACTGCGGCCTGAGCGCCGTCCCTCTGTGCTCCTCTGTGGTGAGCGTCCGGTCTTCCGGCGCTCAGCGGATCGCGAACCAGTTCAAGTTGGCGACATAGCCGCTCGCGCCGGCGCTGTCCATGACCACGCGGACGATCTGCTTTCCTGCGCCGAGCGAGACGCCCGTCTTCGTCACCGTTTTCCACACCTGCCAGCCGCCAGTGTCGGCCACCGAGATCGGCCCGGTCTTGTTGACGCCGTTCACCTCGATGTGGAACGTGCCGCCGGCCCCCTTTGACGCGACGCGGACGTCGATGGCATAGGTGCCGGCGGTGGTCACGTTGACGGTGTATTTGAGCCACTCGCGCGCGGCCGTCCACCCGAGGTTATAGCCGCCGCCGGTATCCGTGGTCGCCTGGATGTCGACGCCGTTGGTGCGATACACGCCGCCGGCGTTCGAGGCGGTCGTGTCGTAGTAGGAGATGTCCATGCCGCCGAGGTCGTAGTTCTCGAATTGAACCTTGCCTGGCAGTGAAGGCACGGTGGCGTTGTAGGGCCTCGTATCACCGGTCGGGGGCGCGGGCGCGGGATCCGGTTCCGGGGCCGGCGTGGTCGTCGATCCCTGCGTGCCGTTGACGTTGAGTACGGCCATCAACTCGGCGTAGTCGACGCCGATGTCCTTGCCGTCGGAGGCGGCGTTGTTCGACAGGCTGGTCGACTTCAGGTGGTAGTCGGCGACGGCGACGCTGGGATTGACGAAATCGGCCAGCCACTGTGCCATCGTCGGGAAGTCGTTGCCGACCGGGTACAGTTTGGCCGACGCGCCGGCAAACGTGTTGCGCTGCACGATGGCGGCCGGCGTGTAGTAGTTCAGACCGACGGTTCCCTGCCCTTTCGTGTCACCGTAGATGGCGTAGCTTTGCTGCGACAGCAGGTTGTTGGTGAGCTCGAAGCCGGTGATCTGGACCCCGGTTGGCGTCTTGCCGCCGTAGATGAAGATCGTGCTGCTGCCGTTGTTGACGACCGTGTTGTGATCGAAGGTGATGTTCTTCGGCCCGGCGCCGATGATCGCCAGGCGGCCGGGGCCGAGCCACTGATTCGCGGGGTCGAGCCCGCCGGCCTGGGTGTGTGCCACGCCTTGCTGATGTCGTACATCAGGTTGTTCCGGACCGTGATGTCCTGAGTTTGCTGGCTGGAATGGATATCGTCGTAGCCGGTGATGTTGAACACGGCCGCGACGTGCCGGATCACATTGTTCTGGATGACGATGTTCCTGACGACCGACCACGGCGCGGTATTGCTCTGGTTTCGCGGCGTGAACACGATCGAGTAGCCCTGCTGGCCGGCCAACCAGTTGTTCTCGATGATGTTGCCCTCGATGACGACGTCCTTCACATTCTTGAACTCGATCAGGTTCTTGACCGTCCAGCTTCTGCGTCATCCACTGAGTCTTCTTGGTGATGTAGTTGCGCCGGATCTTGATGCCGGCCGGGGTCAGCTGCGGGATGGACGGATCGTTGCCGCCGAACATGATGTTCTCGGCGGCGGCTTCGATGTAGTTGTTCTCGATCAGGAACGGGCCCGGCCCATTCCACCCCATGATGGCCTGCGTATCCTGCGCGACGAGCTTGAAGTCGGAAAAATGGGAGTTGATGATGGTCGCGTCGCCGCTGTTCAGCGCCAGACCGCGGCGTTGCCCGAAGCCCGGGTCGCCGTGAAGGTAGCATCGGTCCATGACGAGGTGGTGCGGCACGTTCGAGAGCGTGCTCTGGCTCGCGCCCGCGGCGCCGAATTCCACCAGGTTGGCGCTCGAGGCGGCGCTCGTCGGCAGGAACTCGAGGAACATCAGCGTCCAGTAGGCCGCGCCCGCCTCGGTCCGGATCGCCACGCCGGCGGTCGTTGAGCGGATATTGGCCAGCAGCGGCGCCGCCGCAGGAGTGATGCGCACGCCAGCCGCCGGCAGGCCGCTCGACAGCACCGATCGGATGGTGATGCGGTTGGTCGCCGACATGCCCGCCTTCGCTCTCAGCTTGAACGGGCCGTCGAAGGTTGCGCCCGCCGCCAGCTCGATCACGTCGCCCGGCTTTGCTGCGTCGATCGCCGCCTGCAGATTCCCCCCGGCCGGGACGCTGATCGTGGCCGCCGCGCTCGGGCGCGGAAGGAACAGAGCGAGAGCGAGACACAGCCCGACTGGAAAATTGCGCTTCAAAAGGACACTCCTGTTTTGTGTAGTGGAATCGGCCGCGTGAAGGGCAAGCTCGCGGCCAGCTGCGTTTCAAACGAAAACACGCCAGTTCTGCTCCATGCCGCGCCGAGAGGCCGTCATGCGACGTCCAAAAATACTCGGCTGTATTACAGAAATTACATCGTGATCCGAAAATTGCGAACAAAACGGATAGTGGCGCGAATACTCCCCAGTTCTGATTGACAACACGGCCACACTTAAAGAGTCATCCTCGGATTGCATTTCGCGCGATGGGCTGTCGGCTTGCTGTTCACGAGTTAGAACACGAAAGCCCGACGAAAAAGGCTTCGTGCGTCAATCTGAGACACCTCTCTGAGAAGCTGCGAAGCCGGTGCTACAGCCAGGTAACGGGCGGTCCGATAGTGCTGGATCAGGAGGCCCGGCGGAACAATTCCGGGTTCGCCAATGAGGAAAGCAGCCGCGATTGGTCTTCTGTCTTCACTCGGCCTGGTTCAGGGCCTCGTTGCCGGCAATCAACGGCTGACCGTCCGCGTGTCTCCGACGGTCGCGGTTGCGCCGGCGGCGCTGACGGTCCGCGCCTTCGTCGAGCCGGACGAGGCGAACCGATTTCTCAGCATCGTCGTCAGCTCCGCCAGGTACGAACGGACCAGCGAGGTGCCGCTCGACGGTAAGCAGTCGCAGCGGATGAACCTTCTCGAGCTCCACGACGTCCCGCCCGGCCTTTACGAGATCACCGCGACGCTGGTCGGCTCGGCGGGCCGGCTGGCGAGGGCGACGCAGATGGTGAAGGTCATGCCCTCGCCGGGCCATTCCGAATAGACCTCACCACAGATCGCCAGCGCTGAAACACGAAGGGCCCGCCGACCGCATCTGCGGTCAGCGGGCCCTCGTACTTTTCCTGACGATGCGCGGTTAGAAGTTCAGCCTGAACGCGAACTGCACCTGCCGGTTGGTGCCCAGTCCGACGGTCGTTCCGACCGTCTGCGTCAGCCTGCCGAACGTGCCCGCCGCCGACGAGGAGAACGGCTGGCCGGGTTGAACCGTGTTCGCCGCCGGTGCGGTTCCGGCGTTGCCGGTCGGCAGCGCGTTGGGAAGCGTTCCAACCGGGTTGGCGAAGTTGTTGTTGTTGAACAGGTTGAAGATCTCGGCCCGCAGCTCCGCGTTCGGACCGCGGCCACCGAGCGGAATCCGCTTCACGACGACCATGTCGATCTGCCTGGTGTTCGGCCCGTGGATCGAGTTGCGTTCGAGGTTGCCGAACGCCCCGGGCGCCGGGATCGCGAACGCTGCCGGGTTCAGGAACAGCAGGCCGCCCTCCTCGATGAACGGATTGACGCCCGCAATCAGGTCCGGGCGGCGGGTGTTGCGTGACGAGCCGCCGCCTGGCGTGTTGATCACCGCGGTGCGGTCGGCTGCCGGGTTGTTCCAGACGACTCCCGCGCCGTCCACGTAGACGATGTCGTTGCGGCCGACGAGCACCGGCACCGGCAGCCCGCTTCGGGCGTTGCCAATCGCCCCCAGCGTCCAGCCGCCCTTCCACGCGCCCTCTCCCGGAAAGGTGTAGAGCACGCTCAAGTTGAAGGTGTGGCGAACGTCGAAGTTGTTGTAGCCGTCGTCGTAGTCGAAGTCGCCGAGCGCCCGCGCGTTGTTGCCCACGGTCGTGGCTTCGTTCGACCCGCCGGTGTTCCCCTTGCTGGAGCCGAGCGCGTACTGCGCGTTCATCGAGAGACCGCGCGCCGCGCGGCGGCTCAGCGAGAGCTGCATCGCGTTGTAGGTGTCGTGGCCGCCGCTGGTCTTGTAGTCGACTTCAGCGTAGGGGCGGTTGATGGTCGCGATCGTTCCGTCCGCGTTGCGGGTGACGATGTCGAATTCGCGGATCTGCGTCGCCGCGGCCGCGCCGTTCGACTGCAGGCCGATCGTGCGGTTGGCGATGCTGCGCAGGAAGAGGTTGCGCCCCTGGCTGCCGATGTAGGCCGCCGTGGCGGCCATACTGCCACCCAGCTCCTGCTGAACCGAGAGGGTGTACTGGTACACCCGCTCCGGCAGCGTGTACTCGTTCGCGTAGGCGCGCGGCTGGTACGAGCGGTTGTTGGGGTTGTTGATGAAGTTCGGCCGCACCAGTGCCGGGTCGATCGGATACGCGAGGAACTGGCCGCTCGTCAGCGTCGTGCTGATGCGCTCGGCCTCGATCGGCTGGATCTGGTCCTCGGTCTGTCCCGGACCGACGAAGACGCCGAAGCCGCCGCGGACGACAGTGTTCTCGCTCGGCAGGTAGGCGGCGGACAGCCGCGGCTGGAAGTTCGTTTTCTTCATCGTCAGGAGCGGCGTGTCCTGGGGGTCGAGGACGCCGTTGTCGATGTTGAACTTCACGATCCGGTTGTCCGTCTCGCTGAGCGGCTGGTAGTAGTCGTAGCGCAGGCCGAGGTTGAGCGTGAAGTTCGGCTTGACGCGCCATTCGTCCTGCGCGTAGAGGACGAAGTACTCCTGCTCGATGTGTTTGGGGCCGCTCGCGCCGTTGCTGAAGGGGCTCGGCTCGCTCAGATCGCCGAAGTACTGAATGGTCGTCGGCGTGTTGGCGAGGAACGCGTTCAGGTTGGCGTAGCTGTAGGTTGTGCCGCCCAGCTGGTCGGTCTCCATCCGGATCAACCGCACGTCGCCGCCGACCTTCATGAAGTGGCTGCCGGCTAGCCTGCTCACCGAATCGGCGATCGTGATCGAGTACGGATCGTACGGGGCGCCGCGGCCGTTGCCGGCGCTGTTGACGCGGACCAGACCGCCGGGCACCGTGATGCCCGAGCTGGCGCCCTGGCCGGCGATGCCGGTGTTGGCGACCGAGCCGGTCAGGTTGACATTGAATGTCTCGAAGCCCGGCACCGCGATCGCGCCGATGGTGCTCGGCGCCGCGTTGTAGCCGACCTTGAGCTCGTTGATCATGCCGCCGTTCAGGACACCCTGCATGTTGAACACGGCGTTGGCCGGATCGGCCGTGATCTTCAGGCGCCGCCCGGACACGCCGTCAGGCGCGTCGCTCGTCCCCATGTCCTTGAACACGCGCACGTATGCCGACCAGTTGTTGGTCAGCTTCAGGTCGACGCGGCCGCTGAACGAGTTCTCGCGCACCTGCTGCGTGGCCTGCAGCTGCGCGATGTCGAAGTCGGCGTTGGTCGACGCGCCCGGCAGAATCACCGCGCTGGGCGACAGGAAGCCGGGCCGAAGCCCGGCGACGGCCGGCACCGCGCGCGCCCAGGCGGCGTTGCTCGGCACCGCCTCCACGAAGTTTTTGCCGGCGTCGAGCCGGTAGCCCTCGTAGCTGCCGAAGAAGAACGCCTTGTTCCGGGCAATCGGCCCGCCGAGCGACCCGCCGAACTGGTTCTGCTTGAGCGGAGACTTGGGCAGCTCCGAGATCACGCTGCCATCCGGATTGCGGGTTGAATCGAAATAGTTCGGCGCGTCGAGCTTGTCGCTCCTGAAATACTCGAACATCGCGCCGTGGAAGGCATTGCCGCCGGACTTCGTGATGACGCTCACCTGGCCGCCGGTGCCGGTGCCGAACTCGGCCGGGTAGCTGCTCGACTCGACCCGGAATTCCTGCACGTTCTCGAGGCTCGCCTGCAGCTTGAACGGCGTGTTGGTCTCGCCGTTCACGTTGCCCGGCGAGGCGTCGATGATCGCCGAGCCCTCGATGCCGTCGTACTTGATGACGTTCTGCTCGTTGGCGCGGCCGCTGAACCGGACGTCCTGCCAGGTGCCGGTGCCGGCGTTCTGCGCCCCCGGCGCCTGCAGCATCAGCTGCGACATCTGCCGGCCGTTGACCGGCAGCTCCTGCACCTCGCGCTCGCTGACGTTGACGCCGAGCTTCGCCGAGCTGATGTCGAGCACCGGGGCGGTGCCGACAACCGTGACGGCTTCCTCCACGCCGGCCGGTTTCAGCTCGAAGTCGAGCGTCAGTTCCTGACCGACGGCCAGCGGCATGGCCGTGTATTCGATGGGGTTGAAGCCGGAGCGCTCCACCCGAATCGTGTAGGTGGACGGCCTGAGGCCTGTCACCACGAACAGCCCCTGTCCGTTGGTCGCGGCGGTGCGCTCCTCGCCGGTTTTTTCGTTTTTGACCGTAACCGTCGTCCCGGCGACGAAGGCGTTGGTCTGATCGCGGACCGAGCCGGCAATGCGCCCCTGATCGGATTGTCCAAAAGTCGGGGCTGGCAACAGCATCACGAGAGCCAGAGCCAACGACACGAAAAGCCTCATCATCCCTCCCACGGTCCAGCTTCCAGCCGGATCCTGCCTGACCGAAGCGTAGGATCGGGATGTGTGAGGGTTGTGACGGAGCTGTTTCGGGGAGGTTAACTGTAGTTTAGATCCGGCTGCGCCTCGCCGATCCCGGCTCGCCGATCACGCACAACAGGTCGGACCGCCACGAGATCGTGGGCGTGTCGGGCTGTGCGCGGCGTGGCGAGGGCGTGATCGGTTAGATCCTCGTCCCGGGCGGGATCACGCCGTCCTTGGGCACGATGATCACGCCGTCGCGGATGTAGTAGCCGCTGCCGTCCGCCTCTTTCACCCCTGCGGCGTTGACCAGCTGCGCGCCGTCGCCAATCCGTGCGTTCTTGTCGACGATCACGCGATCGAGCACGACGTCGCGCCCGATCCCGAGCCGCGGGTTGCCACCGCGCCCGGGCGCGCCGTGATCCTCTTCGTAGAAATCGGCGCCGAGCAGCACCGATCGGCGAATCGTCGCGCCCGACTGGATATTGGTGCGGATGCCGATCACCGATTGCTCGATCGTGGCGCGATCCACGTAGCAGCCCTCGGCGATGATCGCGTCGCGCGCGGTGCAGTCGCTGAGGCGGGCGCCGGGCAGGAAGCGCGCGTGGGTGTAGATCGGCGAGCGCGGATCGTAGAACTTGAACGGCGACCCCGCCTGCGTGAGCATGACGTTCGCCTCGTAGAACGATGAGACGGTGCCGACGTCCGCCCAGAAGCCGCGGAACAGGAAGGCGTTGACCTTGTAGCGCCCGAGCGCCGCCGGGATGATCTGGCGGCCGAAGTCGGCCGCGTTCTCCTGCTCGATCGCCTCGAGCAGCACATCACGCGAGAAGACGTACACGCCCATCGAGGCGACAAACGGCTTGCCGGCCGAGGGCCCGGCCCCGATCATCGCGCCGGCGCCGGGCGGAATGCTGTGGCCGATCTCCTCCAGCCGCTCACGCGTCGGCTTCTCCTCGAAGGCGACGATCTGGCCCTTGCGATCGAAGCGGAAGATCCCCATCGCCGACGCATCGTCGGCCGTGACCGGCTGCGTGGCGATGGTGATGTCGGCGCGCCGATCGCAGTGGGCGTCGACCAGTTCCGAATAGTCCATGCGGTAGAGGTGATCGCCGGCGAGGATCAAGTAGTAGTCGGCGTCGAAGCGGATGAAGTGTCGCGCGGCCTGGCGCACGGCGTCCGCCGTGCCCTGGTACCAGCCGGGGTTGTCGGGCGTCTGCTCGGCGGCGAGGATGTCGACGAAGCCCTGGCTGAACGGATCCATGCGGAACGCCTGAGCGATGTGCCGGTTCAGCGACGCCGAGTTGAACTGCGTCAGCACGAAAATGCGTCGGATGTCCGCGTGCAGACAGTTGCTGACCGGGATGTCGATCAGGCGATAGCTGCCGCCGATCGGCACCGCCGGCTTCGCGCGATGGTGCGTCAGCGGAAAGAGGCGGCTCCCTTGGCCGCCGCCCAGAATGATTGCGAGCACTTCGTTATTCATCGGCATATGAGTACGCACCAGCCGCACGCCGATGTGCAACCGAGTCGCCGCACGGCACCGTGCCGGACAGGGGGACTGTAACAGCCGTGTAAACGGATCTGCTACAATCCATGGGATTTGGCGCGGCTGCGGCAGCGACTGGGGGAGTGTGCGTGGGATTTCGGTGGATTCCCAAGGAAGAGAAATTCTACGGCGACTTCCTGGCGCTCGCCGATGAGCTGAAAAAAGGCGCCCGCCTGCTCGAAGAGATGCTCGCGCCGGACCGACCCACCTGGGACAAGGCGGACGAGATCAAGGAAGTCGAGCACAAGTGCGACTTCCTGACGCACGAAATCATTCAGCGCCTCAACCGGACCTTCGTGACACCGATTGACCGCGAAGACATCCATGCCCTGGCGCGGTCGCTCGACGACGTGATGGACGCGATTGATGCCTCGGCATCGCTGGTCCGTCTCTATCGCCTTGAAAGCGTCAGGTTCGGCGCCCGGGAGCTGGCGAAGATCGTGACCGCCTGCACCCACGAAGTGCACCTGGCACTGGGCGGCCTTGAAAAAATCAAGGGCGTCGGCACCCACTCGATCGAGATCAACCGGCTCGAAAACGAGGCCGACCGTCTGCATCAGCAGGCCGTTAGCCGCCTGTTCGACGATGAGCGGGATCCGCTCGTCGTGATGAAATGGAAAGAGACGCTCGACTTCCTCGAGGACGCCACCGATCGCTGTGAAGACGTGGCGAACGTGCTCGAGGGCGTGATGGTCAAAAACGGTTAGCGATGCTGCTGACCGTCGCCGCGCTAATCCTCGTCGCGCTGATCTTCGACTACATCAACGGCTTTCACGACGCCGCGAATTCGATTGCGACCGTCGTCTCGACGCGCGTCCTCTCGCCCGGCCGGGCGGTCATCTGGGCGGCGTTCTTCAATTTCATCGCCGCCTTCACCTTCGGCACCGCCGTGGCGAAAACGGTTGGTGCGGGGATGGTCGACATCGAGGTCGTCACGTTCGCCGTGATTTTCGGCGGGCTTTCCGGGGCGATCATCTGGGATCTGATCACCTGGTACTACGGTTTGCCGACGAGCTCATCGCACGCGCTGATCGGCGGCTATGCCGGGGCGGCGGTCGCCAAGGCGGGGTTCGGCGCGATCGTCTCGGGCGGCTGGACGAAGACCATCGTCTTCATCTTTCTGTCGCCGCTGCTCGGCATGCTGCTCGGCTGGGCGATCATGTCGGCGATCTTCTGGATCTTCCGGTGGATGCCGCCGTCACGCGTCGATCGCTGGTTTCGGAAGTTGCAGCTTGTCTCGGCCGCCGCATTCAGCCTCAACCATGGCGCCAACGATGCCCAGAAGACGATGGGCATCATCGCCGGCGTGCTCTACGCCGCGAAATACATCGATACCTTCTACATTCCGTTCTGGGTGGTCCTGGCCGCGCACGCCGCGATCGGGCTCGGCACGCTGGCCGGCGGCTGGCGGATCATCCACACGATGGGCTCGAAGATCACCAAGCTGCAACCGGTCGGCGGGTTCGCCGCTGAAACCAGCGCCGCGATCTCGATCCTGATTGCGACGCAGACTGGCGTGCCGGTGAGCACGACCCACGCCATCACCGGCGCCATCGTCGGCGTCGGCGCGACCCGCCGGCTGTCCGCGGTGCGGTGGGGGGTCGCGACGCAGATCGTGTGGGCATGGGTCCTGACGATCCCCGCGGCCTTCATGATCGCCGCCGGCGTCTACTCGCTCCTCCGCCTCGGCGGCGCGAACTAGCTGCGCACAACGGCCGCGGGTTCGCTCACAACTGCCTCGAGAAATCTCACCGTTTTCGCCAATTTTGCGAATTCATGATGGCTATAATTAAGCTGTTGTGAGAACCGCAGCAGCGGAGAAGAAGGGCAGCGTCCGGCCACCCGACTGGTCGTCGATCGGTGCGTCCGGGCACGCCGTCCAGTTCTATCCGACCGACGGGCATCTGCTCGATCTGCTGTCGCGTTTTGTCGGCACGGCACTCGTCACCGGCGATGTCGCGATCGTCGTCGCGACCAGGGAGCACCGCGACGGCCTCGCCGCGCGGCTGAAGGGGCGTGGCTTCAACCTCAACGTCGCCCGCCGGCAGGGCCGCTACATCTCGCTCGACGCGGCAGCAACCCTCGAGAAGATCTCACGCGACGGCATCCCCGACGAGGCGCTGTTCCGCGAGGTCGTCGGCGGCCTGATGGCGAAGCTGCACGCGCGCGGCGAGCGGCCGAAGATCTCGGCGTTCGGCGAGATGGTCGCGCTGCTGTGGGCGGCCGGCCGGCCCGAGGCGGCGATTCGGCTCGAGCAGATGTGGAATGTGCTCGCCACTGAGTACCGAGTTCTGCCTCTGCTGCGCCTACCCGATGCGTGGCTTCGGCAACGGCCACGCCGCGGCGTTCATGAAGATCTGCGCCCAGCACTCGCACGTCTTCACCGTCGCGCAGACGCCGCCGCTCGCCTCCGCCCGCTAGAACGCAGGAGCACGCGGAGCACGCAGAGAAAACTGCCGTCCGTCAGTAGGGCTGATGCAGCTTCACCGGCTCGCCCCGGCGCCGTACTCGCAGGTTGATCATCTCCACGAATACCGAGAAGCCCATCGCGAAGTAGATGTAGCCCTTGCGCACGTGCATGTCGAAGCCGTCACCCACCAGCGACATGCCAATCAGCAGCAGGAACGACAGCGCGAGCACCTTCAGCGTCGGGTGCCGGCTGACGTAGGCGCTGATCGGCTCAGCGGCGAACATCATGATCGCGACCGAGATCACGACCGCGGCGACCATCACCGACAGCTCCTCGGCCATGCCGACCGCGGTGATTACCGAGTCGAGCGAGAAGACAATGTCGAGCAGCATGATCTGCGCGATCACCGCGCCGAACGACGGCGCGACGCGTGCGGTGGCGTGCTCCTCCTCGCCTTCGAGACGCTCGTGAATCTCGAGCGTCGCCTTTCCGAGGAGGAAGAGGCCGCCGGCGATGAGAATCAGATCGCGTCCCGAGATCTCCTGGCCGACCACCGTGAACAGCGGCGCCGTGAGCCGCACGATCCACGCGATCGACATCAGCAGCCCGAGGCGCATGACCATCGCCGCGATGAGCCCGGTCCGCCGCGCCTTCAACTGCTCGGATGCCGGCAGCTTGCCCGACAGGATCGAGATGAAGATGACGTTGTCGACGCCGAGGATGATTTCGAGGAAGGTGAGGGTGACGAGGGCCAGCAGGCCCTCGGACGTCAGGAATGCATCCACGGCTTCAACTTATCACTTCCTTATTGAATGCGTGCGGTGGCGGTCTGAACCCGCAGGCTGTCGTCGGTTCCGGTCCACGCGAAGACCAGTTCGCCGCCGCGCAGCACCATCCGCGGGTGGCCGCTGTTGCGGTTGGCGCCCATGTCGGCCACGGTGACCGCCGCGGAGCGTTGACCGTTCTGTTCGATGCGCCGGAACTTGAACGCCGCCTGGTCGTTGGCCAGCTCCATCCACGCGGCCACTGCCGAACCGTCGGGCAGCAGCTCCACGTCCACGCGCCCGAGCGATCCGGCATCGTCGACCCGGATCGGTTCGCCGAAGTGTTGCCCGCCGTCGTCTGAAAACGCGAGCAGCGCGCGCCCCTCGTCGTTCGGCGCCGTGAACCAGGCGATCGCGACCTTGCGCCCCGTCGCGCTCAGCGCCGGGCCGTTCACCGGGCAGCCGTTGATTTCCCACTTGTCGTCGTGCACCGCGGTCGGCTCGGTCCACTTGCCGCCAACCAGTCGCGCGACGCTGATGTTGCGGATCTCCTCCGGGCTGCGGTCGCGATAGGCCACGACGACGCCGTCCGAGGTCGCGGCCGCGGCGGTCGGGCAGCATTCGCAGACGCGCAGATCGATCGCGTCTTCGGACAGCTGCTTGCCCTCGCGATCGAACACCGCGCCCCGCAGTGACATGTCGCCGACGCCGTCCTCGTCGGGCGTTGCCCCCGGTTTCATCGCGCGCCCGTCGAGCCAGACCAGCCCGAGCCCCGCGCCGCGCACGTCGAACAGCGACGCGAACCCATGCTCGTTCTGCGTGCCGTCATGGTGCGGCGAAAACGGCGGCGACCACGTCCGCCCGTCGTCGGTCGAACGCGTCAGGCGGACGTCGTAGGCGTAGCTCGCCGGACCGGTTTCCTGCAGCCAGTGCGCGACCAGCGTGCGATCGGCCAATCGAACCACCGACGGCACATCCGCCCAGTTCACGAAGAAGTCGCGCCGCGACGCGATCGCCTGCGCTTCGGACCATCCGCTGGCGGTGCGCTGCGAGAACTTGAACGTCGTCATCGATCCGGCGTTTTCGAGCCAGCTGAGCACGACGCCGTGCTCGGAGGCGGACAACTGCGGCTGCGCGCTGGCCGGCCCGGCCGGCGACTCCAGCCGTGCCAGCTGCGGCGACCAGTGGATGGGTGGAACCACAGGTTCGCGCGAGCACGCCCAGCCGCTCAGCAGGGCGGTGCCGAGGGCGCCCGCGACAAGAAAAGGCTTCATGTTCATTGAATTGTAATCAGAAACCTGGCGCCGCCCTCGGGACGATTTTCGACGCGCACGCCGCCGCCGTGCAGCTCGACGAGGTGCTTGACGATCGCCAGCCCGAGGCCCGTGCCGCCGGGATCTCGCGCGCGCGCCTTGTCGACGCGGTAGAAACGCTCGAACACGCGCGTCAGATCCTCTTCCGGAATGCCCGGCCCTTCGTCTGACACGGCGATCGTCACGCGGCCGTGGTCCGACGTCACGTCGATGCCGATCCTCGAGCGCTCCGGCGAGTAGGTGATCGCGTTGGCGACCAGGTTGCGCAGCGCATCGTGCAGCTTCGCGGGATCGGCGCGGATGATGTCGGCGCCCGGGCCGATGGTCACCTCGACGCGCTGGTTGCGTTCCTCCGCGGCCTGCGCCACATCCGAGAGCACCGTGTCGGTGAGGTTGTGCGTATCGCACGGGATCACGTCCAAGGTCTCCTGCCCGGCGTCGAGCCGCGCCAGCCGCAGCAGATCCTTGACCAGGCGTTCCATCCGCTGCGTGTGGCGTCCGATGATCTCGAGGAATCGCCCTCGATCCTCGGAGCTGGTATCGTCCTCGGACAGCGCTTCGACGTAGCCGCGGATCGCCGTCAGCGGCGTCCTGAGCTCGTGCGACACGTTGGCGACGAAGTCGCGGCGGATCTGGTCGACGCGCCGCAGCTCGGTGATGTCGTGCAGCACCAGCACCACGCCGTACGCCGTGGTGCCGGCTGCCGGCGCGGCCGTCGCCATGATGGTGCGCGATGGATCCCGCGGCGGCGACAGCTGCACCGGGTTCGCCGCGCGACCGAACAAGACTGCCGCGACCAGCTCCGCAATCGCCGGCAGCCGAATCGTCTCCACGTACGGCCGTCCAATCGTCACCGACTCGAGCCGCAGCATGTGCTGCGCGGCGCGGTTGACGAGCTGCAGCCGTCCCTGCGAGTCGACGACGATCACCCCCTCGACCATCCCGGCGAGCAGCGCTTCCATCCGCGCGCGATCGCGCGCCTGCTCGGCGAGCCTGCGCCCGACCTCCTGCACCGAGTCGTTGAGCGCCCGCGCGACCGTGCCGAGCTCGTCGTCGCCGAACCCGAGCGGGGGCGGCGTGAGGTCGCCCTGCTGGTAGCGCTCGGCGAGCTGCGCAATCAGTCGGACGCGCCGGCCGATCCGAGCGGAGAACATCCAGGCGATCGCGCCGGCGCCGACCAGCGCGAAGCTGAGTGCCACCAGCGTCGCGGTGAGGATCGGGCGCAGCTGCTGCCGCACGTCGGTCAGCGGCAGCGCCATCCGCACGTACGCCATCGCCGGATGCGCAACCGGCACGGCGATGTAGAGCATGTCGATCTGCAGCGTGGCGCTGTATCGCTGCGCGCGCCCGATCCCTTTTTCGCGGGCGTCAATCACTTCGGGCCGCAGCGCGTGGTTCTCCATCGTCGCGAGCGCGGCGAGCGGCTCCGATGAATCGCCGACAACGCGGCCGTCGGCGGCGATGAAGGTGACGCGTGCGGCGGTGAGCTGGCCGAGGCGGTCGGCCTCGTCGTCGAGCTCGGCGACTTCGGGCACGTCGGCCGGCCTGCTGCGCGCGATCAGCTCGGCGGCAAGCCGCACCTGATCGCGAAGCGTCGCCTCGATGCGCGCATCGGTCTGGCGACGCATCGTCGTCGCGAACAGCAGGCCGGCGACGGCGAGCGCGAGGACGGCCGCCGAGAACGCGGCGACGAAAAATCGGACCTGGAAGCTCGGACGGTAGGCGGTCGGGCTCATCGTTTCACGGGTGCGGATCGACCAGCTTGTAGCCGAACTGCTTGACGGTGACGAGACCTTCTGCGAGCGCGGGCAGCTTTTCGCGCAGCCGGCGCACGTGCACGTCGACCGTGCGGGTGCCGCCGGTATAGCGATAGCCCCAGACGTCGGTGAGCAGCACGTCGCGCGACAGCACACGTCCGCGGTGGCGCATGAGGTACTCGAGGAGCAGGAACTCTTTTGCCGTCAGCGTCACCGCCTCGCCGCCGGACGAGACCACGTGCCGGTCGGTGTCGAGCGCGATCGGTCCGTAGGCGAGCGGCCGCGAGTTCGACGACGATGCGCGATCCGAGGTGGCGCGCTGCGCGCGGCGGAGCAGCGCGCGCACACGCGCGACCAGTTCGTTGGGGCTGAACGGCTTGGCGAGGTAGTCGTCGGCGCCGAGCTCGAGGCCGACAATCCGCTCCGACTCCTCGGCGCGCGCGGTCAGCATGATCACCGGGATGCCGGCGGTCGCGTCGTGCGCGCGCAGAAGCCGGCAGACTTCGAGGCCGTCCATGTGCGGCAGCATCAGGTCGAGCACGACGAGGTCGGGCGGCCGCTCGGTGATTGTCTGCAGCGCCTCGCGACCCGATGCCACACGCTCGGTGGTGAAGCCCGCTTTGTCCAGGTAGCGGGCGACGAGCTGGGCGATGTCCGGATCGTCCTCGACGATCAGGATGCGAGTGGGCATGGCCGACATTTTACCGGTGAAGACTACGGCTGACCTGAAACGAGGTCAGCTCGTCCGCGAGGCGTCGCTGTAAACCGCTGAAAGCATAAGGAAATTACGAAAATCATATTGGCATCGCGCTCGCTCTGACCAGGGCACGGAGGTCAGAGATGAGAGCGTTCCTCGCAACGGTGTTGAGTGTCATCGCGGTTGGCGTGCTGTTGATCGCTTACGGGTTGTTCAATCCTCGCGTCGCAACGGCCGGAGCCAGTCAGCTGCAGATGGCGCGACCGATGCTCGCGAGCGAACGCGTCGCGCTGGTCGACGAAGGGGTTGCGCCGTCGTCGCAGTTTGTGACGTATCCGGCCTATCAGGCGTACGCGCCCGCTTACAGCACCGCCCGCCCGGCGATGGCGTATCCGGTGAATGAAGTGCGCCCGGTGCCGACGGTGTATGAGACGGCGCCCGCGCCCGCTCCGCAGCGCGTCGTCTACCGGGAACCGCAGGCGACACGCACCGTGACGCGAGTCGAACGCGCACCGTCGCGCGACTGGAAGAAGAGCGCGATGGTGATCGGCGGCACGACGGCTGCCGGCGCGGGCCTGGGCGCGATCTTCGGCGGCAAGAAAGGCGCGCTCATCGGCGCGGCGATCGGCGGCGGCGCCGGGACGGTCTACGAAGTGAAGAAGCGCTAGAGCTGCCGCTGCGAGCGCTGGTGGCTCGGGGCTAGGGGACTGGCGTGCTCGGCGGAGTGTCCGGGTTGCGCCGGTCGGCGTGTGCCCGCTCCGCGGTCTCTCAGGGCCGCCCTCCAGACCAGCCCGCAACGGGACGGCCTGCAAAGCCGCCAGCCCTACAACCGCAACCCCAGCCCTACCGAACCCCCAGCCTGCACCCAGCCCCCAGCAACCCCGCCTGAGCCACCAGCAACCAGCACCCAGCAACTAGCAACCAGCAACTAGCCCCCAGCCGCGACTCCCGCTAGGATCACGAGATGCGATTCGCCATCATCCTCAGCCTGCTGACGCAGATCCTCTCGCCGGCACCCAAACCCGGTCATGCGGCCGTGGCAGCGGCGCCGATGGAAATCGAAGGCAAGCCGGGCGCGAAGATTTCGCTCGGGATCGACGTTCAGCCGAAGCCGAACATCCACGTCTATGCGCCGGGCTCGGGCGAGTTCTACATCCCGATCACCTTGAAGCTCGCGCCTCAGGCGCAGATCAAGGCGGGGAAGCTGGTCTACCCGAAATCGGAGTCGATGGTGTTTGCCGACGAGAAGGTGGCGGTGTTCGCGAAGCCGTTCCGGCTGACGCAGGAAGCGACGCTCGATTCCTCGCTCAAGCCCGGCGCGAGCGTCGTCATCGCCGGCACGGTGAACTACCAGGCGTGCGACGACAAGGTCTGCTTCCCGCCCGAGTCGGCGCCGGTGAGTTGGACGGTGATGGTGCGGTAAGCTCGGCGGCCCTAAAAGGGCCGCCCCACGACCCTAAGGGCCGCCCCACGTACGTAGGCCGGCCGTAGGGCGGCCCTTCAGGGCCGCCGAACACTAAAACCCCAGAATCCTCGACCCATAGAAGATGCCGATCGCGGTCGAGAGGCATCCAACCGCGAGCGAGATCCGCCGCGTGACCCTCGCATCACCGCCAACCCGCGCGAGCGGCCACCCGAGCAGCCCCGACAACGCCGCCATCCCGAGCGTCGAACCCAACCCGAAGAGCGCCATGTAGGCGAGCCGCGCCGCCGTCGACGGCAGCGTCGCGAGCACGAGCGCCGCGAGCGCGCCGCTGCCGGCGAGGCCGTGAACCGCGCCGACAACCAGCGGACGCCGCGCCAGCGTCCACGCGCCGATGTGCACGTGCGCCGGCGTCCCCTCGTGCACGTGAACGCGCGAGCCGTGATGATGCACGTGCGCCGGACCGGCCGGGCCCTGCCGCGACGCCAGGTAGATCGCGCGCAGCCCGAGGCCGACCAGCATCACCGCGACGCCGAATTCGAGCGTCGCCGCCATCGCCGCCGGCATCTGCGCGCGCAGCAGGACGAAGACCGTGCCGACCGCGATCAGCGCGAAGGTGTGGCCCAGTCCCCAGCAGGCGCCGAGAAACGCCGCCTTGTAGCTGCTGCGTTCGCCGGTGACGAGCGTCGACACCGCGGCGAGGTGATCCGGTTCGAGCGCGTGCCGCATGCCGAGCAGCGAGCCGAGGCCCGAGCTGGCCATGAGTTCGAGAACGGGCATCGAGGCGGCTATTGTCTCACGAGCGGCTGTTGCTCTTCACGTAGCGCGCGATCTGCTCGTGCGTCGCGAACCAGACGCCCGGCTTCGACTTCATGTGCTGAATCAGTTTTTCGAGGCCGGCGACGCGCGAACGATGGCCGGTGATGTGCGGGTGCATCGTCAGGATGTAGAGCCCGCCCTCCTCGTAGGCGACGTCGAATTCCGAACGGAACACCTGCTCGATGAGATCGGGGTTCGGCATGCCGCCGTTGGTGGCGCCGCCGAAGTAGGGGAAGTCGTCGAGGATGCGCTCGATCGGCAGCTCGACGACGCCCGACGGCTGCTTGTCGAGCAGGATCTCGTAGGCGTCGTCGCTCGCCATCAGGCTGCTGTCGTAGAGGAAGCCGGCATCCTTCACCTGCTTCATCGTCCACGGGCTGAACTGCCACGAGGGCGCGCGATAGCCGACCGGCTTCTTGCCGATCGCCTTGGTCAGCGTCTCGATCGCGCGCGTCAGCAGATCCTGCTCGAGCGTGGCGTCGTTCACCGACGGCAGGTGCTCGTGAATCCAGCCGTGCACGCCGATCTCGTGGCGGCCGCTCTTGAGAATCGACGGGATCATCTCCGGGTGGAGCAGGTGGCTCACCGCCGGGATGAAGAACGACGCCGGCACCTGGTGCTTGTCGAGCAGCCGCAGGATGCGCGGCAGCCCGTCGACCGCGCCGTACTCGCCGCGCGAGATCGATTCCGAAATCAGGTTGCCGGTGGCGAGATCGGCCGTCGCGTTGTCGACGTCGAAGCTGAGGCCGACGGCGACGCGCGCGCCGTTGGGCCACGCGGTCGGCTTGAGGCGCTTGCCGGCGCTGACGTGGAACATCTGCGACTCGACCTGCGGCAGCGGCAGCCGCACGCCTGGCTGCGGCTGCGGCGCCTGGGCAAGCGAGCGTCGCCGACGCCGCCAGCACCGTGAGGCCAATCCGCAATCCGGTCCGCAATCCGGAGTCCGCAATCCGCATTCCGCGATCCGCAATGTGATGGTCATGCGTCGAGCACTCCGTGATTTCGAGTCAGAAAGTAGATCGCGACGACGACCAGCAGGGCGCCGTTGATCGCGATGACGTGCGGCGCGCCGATATAGACGGCGAGGTAGCCGCTCAACAGGCTGCCGACCGGCATGCCGCCGCGAAACGCGAGCATGTAGATGCTCATCACCCGGCCGCGCATCTCGTTCGGCGCGATCATCTGGACCAGCGAGGTGACCGTCGAGAACACCACCATCAGCGCCGCGCCGGTGAAGAACAGCAGGATCTCGCTCAGCCAGACGATGCGCGAGATCGAGAACGCGATGATCAGGAGGCCGTAGACCGCCTGCACCAGCAACGCCGTCCATCCCATCTTCGGGAACTTGCCGAGCCACGCGACGATCAGCGCGCCGACGATCGAGCCGGCGCCCGAAGCGATCATCATCCGGCTGTAGGTGCCGGCGCCTTCGTGGAAGACCTGCTGCGCGAACAGCGGCAGGAAAGTGAGCACCGCGAAGCCGAGGAACGTCGTCGCCGCCGCGAGGACGATCAGCGTGGCCAGGCTGCTGTGATGCCGCACATATGACAGGCCGCTCTTCAGCTCTTCGCGCATCCGGCCGCTGGTCTGCGGCGGGATGTGCTTCACCCGCAGCATGATCAGCGTCGCAATGACGACGAGAAACGACAACGAGTTGAGCAGGAAGCAGACGTTCATCGCCTGCGCTTCGTTGTAGCCCCAGCGCTGGTAGAGCGACAGCGTCAGCCCGAAGGCCGTCGGCCCGAGCACGCGCGCGACGTTGAACTGAATCGAGTTCAGCGCGACGGCGTTCGGCAGATCCTTCTTGTCGACGAGTGACGGAATCAGCGATTGGTAGGCCGGACCGCCGAACGACTGCGCGACGCCGGTGACGAACGACAGCGCCAGCACATGCCAGATCTCGACCATCTCCAGGTACATCAGCAGCGCCAGGCTGGCCGACGTCGCCATCTGGACGCACTGGGAGACGAGCAGCATCCGGCGGCGATCGTAGCGATCGGCGAAGACGCCGCCGATGAGCGAGAAGAGGATGATCGGCAGCTGCTGCAGGAACGCGTCGAGGCCCAGGAAGAACGGCGAGGAGTTGGTCAGCCGGACGATGAGCCAGTTCTGCGCGACGATCTGCATCCACGTGCCGATGCTCGAGGTGCAGGCGCCGAGCCACTGGACCCGGAAATCGCGGTAGGTGAACGCGACGAGCATCCGCCGCAGCGTGCGCTCGCCCAGCGACGGATCGGCACCGCCGGCGGTTTCGCCGGGGGCGGTGGTTCGAGCTGTGACGGGTTCGGCCAAAACGGCGGTCAGTTCTAAATGGATATGGAGCTATGTAAACAGATGCAGCGAACGGCTTTAGCTCCCTGAAGCTCGTCGCGTATCTTACATCACTTGATCGGGCTCCCGGGCCTGCCGTATACTCCGCCAGAAGGCGAAGATAAGGCGAAAATCACATGGCCCTCGCGCGCGCCGACCTCGAATCGCTCCTCCGCACCCGCCAGCTCGATCGCACGCTGACGACGGCGCTGCCGCCGATCGATCCACGGGACGAATCGGCGCTGGCCCCCGCTGGCATCACGGCCTTAGACGCAAAGCTCGGGGGCGGGTTTCCTCGCGGCCAGCTGTCCGAGCTCGTCGGCCCGCGCTCATCCGGCCGCACCAGCGTCGTCATGCAGATGATGGCGGCGGCGACCGCGCGCGGCGAGCTCGTCGCGCTTGTCGACGCGCTCGACATGTTCGATGTTGGGACGGCCGCGTCGGCCGGCATCGCGCTGCCGCAGCTGCTGTGGGTGCGCGGGCACGTGGTGATGAACCCGGGGATGTGCCGCGATCTCAACCAGCGCGCGCTCGAGCAGGCGATTCGCGCGCTGACGCTGGTGCTGCAGGCCGGCAATTTCGGGCTGGTCGTCTTCGACGCCGCCGAGGCGCCGGCCGACGCCGTGCGCCGGCTCCCGTTTACGACCTGGATGCGGCTGCAGCGGATCATCGAAGGCAGCCAGACCGCGTGCGTGCTGGTTGGCGGCGAGCCGATGGCGCGCAGCTCGGCCGGGCTGACACTGCGCCTGGCAGGGAGTAGGGGGGAGGGAGTAGGGAGTAGGTTCAGAGTGCAGGCAAGGAGCAGGACGTCGATTTCGGAACCTGCTGTTCGATGGGCTCGATTTCGAAGCGCGCGTCGTCGCGTGCCCGCGCGCGCGAGCGCGAGGAGGGGCGCGTTGCCCTCAGCACCACCGCCTGATCGGGGGATTTGCGACATGGCCTATCCCTCAGCCCCAACGAATCCCTCGTCCCTCAGTGGAACGAATCCCTCATCCCTGAGCGGAACTACTCCCTCCTCCCTCCTCCCGACTCCCTTGCACGCGTGCCTCTACCGCCCGCCGCTCGCGGAGCCGACGGCGGCGCCCTCATGCACGCTGACAACACTCGCGGAGCAGTTCTCGCCGCGCTACGAGCGGCACCACGACGATCTGGTCACGATCGATGTCAGCGGCCTCGATCGGCTGCTCGGTCCGCCGCGCGCCATCGGCGAGGAGCTGCGGCGCGAGGCGGCGGCGCGCGGGATCGGCGTGCACGTGGCGGTCGCGCGCACGCGCATGGCCGCGCTCGCGCTGGCGCTCGCGCATCCGGGTCTGACGGTCATCCCGCGCGGTGAAGAGGCGGCCGCGCTCGCCTCGCTGCCAATCGCGCTGTTCGAAAAAATCATCGGCTCTGCGTCCTCTGCTGACGCTGCGTCCTCTGCGCTCTCTGCGTTCAGGCGCTGGGGATTGAAGACGCTCGGCGAGGTCGCGGCGCTGCCCGCCGCCGACCTGGTCGCGCGGCTCGGCCGGCGCGCGCTCGAGTGGCAGGCGATCGCGCGCGGCGACGATATCCGCCCGCTGGTGCCGACGCTGGCCGAGGAGCGCTTCGAGTCGTCGATCGAGCTCGAATGGCCGATCGAGGAGCTCGAGCCGCTGTCGTTCGTGCTGACGCGGCTGCTCGAGCCGTTGTCGACGCGGCTCGAGCGCCGCGACCGCGGCGCCGCGGTGCTCCACGTGCTGCTGCAGCTGGTGACCCGCGTGCCGGTGACGGCGTTCACGCCGCAGGGCGCGGACAGCGGCGGTCCGGGATCGGCCGGCTGGGAGCGGGTCACCTACGCGCGCCGGCTCGAGCTGCCGTCGCCGATGCGCGACGTGCGCACGCTGCGAACCCTCGCGCTGCTCGATCTGGAAACACATCCGCCCGACGCCGCGATCGATCGCGTGACCATCGTGATCGACCCGACGCCAGGCCGCGTGCTGCAGCACACGCTCTTCACGCGCGCGCATCCGACGCCCGAGCAGATCTCGACCCTGCTCGCGCGCCTCGGCGCGTTGATGGGGCAGGACCGCTTCGGCGCGCCGGCGGAAGTCGATTCGTACCGCCCGGGCGCGTTCGTGATGACGGCGTTCTCGACCGACCATCGCGACATGGATGAACGCAGAGCACGCGGAGACCGCAGCGAAGACGTTTCTCAAAGCTCTGCGATCTCTGCGGTCTCTGCGTTCTCCGTCCCCAGCCCCGAGCCGCTGCTCTCGGCGCTTCGCCGCTGCCGCCACCCGGTGCCGGCGCGGGTCGCCGTCGCGGATGGTCGCCCGGTGCGCGTCACCACTGATCGCCGCGGCTTCACCGGCGGAAGCGTCGTGCGCGCCTCGGGCCCGTGGAGGACGTCCGGCGAGTGGTGGGCGGAGGGGCGGGTGGGCCGGGGAGGGCAGGTGGGGCAGGTGGGGGAGCAGGTGGGTTCGACGGGGCAGGTCGGGACGGTGCAGGGATCGATGCGGCTCGGCGGGTTTCCCACCAGCCCCGTGAAACCTACCTGCCCACCCACCCGCCCTACCCGCCCCCCCCGCCCCAATCCGGCGAGCTGTCGTATCGCGCGAGCGCGTGGAGCCGCGACGAGTGGGACGTCTCGCTCAGCGACGGGGCGATGTACCGGATTTTTCAGGATCGGGAAACCGAAGGCTGGTTCATCGATGCCATCGTCGACTGACGAAGGGCTGGTGGGCGGGTGGGGCAGGTAGGGCAGGTGGGGGGGCGGGTGGATTTTACGGGGCGGGAAGGGACTCTGCGTGCTTCAGGGCAGGTAGTGAGAGCTCTGCGCCGGCTGTGTCTCGACGCCACCAGCCCCGTAAGACCTGCCTGCCCACCCACCCGTCCGACCCGCCCCACCTGCCTCACCCGCCTCACCCGCCCCACGCGGCGCGCCCATTAATCGGTTGAGCGCCGGTGTACGTCGAACTCCACGCCGCGTCCGCCTTCAGTTTTCTCCAGGGCGCGTCGCTCCCCGAAGCGCTCGTCGATCGCGCGGCCGATCTCGGTTACTCCGCCGTCGCGCTGCTCGATCGCGACGGCGTCTACGGCGCGCCGCGTTTTCACAAGGCTGCCTTGCGCGCCGGCATCCGCCCGCTCATCGGCGCGGAGCTGACGATCGCGGCGGGTGGGGCAGGTTGGGCAGGTGGGGCAGGTAGGGGGGCAGGTCGGTTCGACGGGGCAGGTCGGGACGATGCAAGGATCGATGCGACTGGGCGGGTTTCCCACCAGCCCCGTGAAACCCACCTGCCCACCCACCGCCCCACCCGCCCTTTGTCCTCCCCGTCCTCTGCGAAAGCGCGGACGGGTACCGGAACCTGTGCCGCCTGATCACGCGGATGAAGATGCGCGCGCCGAAGGGCGAGGGCGTGCTGACGCTCGACGAGCTCGACGGCGCGACCGGCGGCCTCGTCGCGCTCGCGGGACGCGCCGCGCTCGACGGCCGGCGGCACGGTGTCGGCGGCCTGCTCGATCGCCTCGTCGGCATCTTCAGCCGCGATCGTGTCTGCGTCGAGCTGCAGCGCCACCTGCGCCGCGAGGAAGAGCGCGACAACGACGCGCTGGTCAGCCTCGCCGCGGCGTTTCGCGTGCCGGTGGTCGCCACCAACGGCGTCCGCTTCGCGACTGCCGCCGATCGGCCGCTGTTCGACGTCCTCACCTGCATCCACCATCGCACCGATCTCGCCGCCGCCGGCCGCCGCCTCGCACCGAACGCGGAGCGGTTTCTCAAGCCGCCGGCCGACATGGCGGCGTTGTTCCGCGATCATCCCGGCGCCGCCGAGCGGACGCGTGATCTCGCCGATCGGCTGCAGTACACGATGGCCGACCTCGGCTATCGCTTTCCCGACTACCCCGTGCCGCCCGGCGATACGCAGATCTCGTTCCTGCGCAAGATCACCGACGTCGGCGCGCGCGAGCGCTACCGCCCGTATCACGACCGCGCGCGCGCGCAGATCGCGCGCGAGCTCGATCTCGTCGAGAAGCTCGAGCTCGCCGGCTACTTCCTGATCGTCTGGGACATCGTCAATTTCTGCCGTCAGCACGACGTCCTCGTGCAGGGGCGCGGCTCGGCGGCGAACAGCGCCGTCTGCTACAGCCTGGGCATCACCGCGGTCGATCCGGTGGGGATGGATCTGCTGTTCGAGCGCTTTCTCTCGGAGGAGCGCGGCGAGTGGCCCGACATCGATCTCGATCTGCCGAGCGGTGATCGGCGCGAGTCGGTGATCCAGCACGTCTACGAGAAGTACGGCCGGCTCGGCGCGGCGATGACGGCGAACGTCATCACCTATCGCGGCCGCAGCGCAGCGCGCGAGGTCGGCAAGACGCTCGGCTTCGATCCGGTGCAGGTCGATCGGCTGGCGAAGGTGATGAACAACTTCGAGTTCATCGACCCGGGCGATTCGCTGCCGCGCCAGATGGCCGCGGTCGGCCTCGACCTCAACTCGGATCGGGTCCGCCTGTTCGCGCGGCTCTGGGGCGAGATGCAGGATCTGCCGCGGCACCTCGGCCAGCACTCCGGCGGGATGGTGATCTGCCAGGGACACCTCGACGCGTGCGTGCCGCTCGAAAACGCCTCCATGCCCGGCCGCGTCGTCGTCCAGTGGGACAAGGACGACTGCGCCGACATGGGGATCGTGAAAGTCGATCTGCTCGGCCTCGGGATGATGGCGGTGATCCAGGACTCGCTGGCGCTCGTCAACGCGAGACGACGACGATCAACGCAGAAACCGCGGAACACGCAGAAAACTCTTTGGCAAACATTTCCTCTGCGGACTCTGCGAGCTCTGCGGCCTCTGCGTTCCAGCGTCGTGTGGTGGTCGATTTAGCGCATCTCCCACAGAAAGACCCCGCCGTCTACAAGATGCTCTGCGAGGCCGACACGATCGGCGTGTTCCAGGTGGAATCGCGCGCGCAGATGGCGACGCTGCCGCGCCTGCAGCCGAAGGAGTTCTACGACCTCGTCGTGCAGGTCGCGATCATCCGGCCCGGGCCGATCGTCGGCCAGATGGTGCATCCGTACCTGAATCGCCGGGCCGGGCGCGAGCCTGTCGTCTATGCGCACCCTTCGCTCGAGCCGATCCTCGCGCGGACGCTTGGCGTGCCGCTCTTCCAGGAGCAGCTGCTGCGCATGGCAATGGTCGCCGCCGGTTTCACCGGCGGCCAGGCCGAGGAACTGCGGCGCGCGTTCGGCTTCAAGCGCTCGGAGCGGCGGATGAAGCAGATCGAGGTGCAGCTGCGCGACGGGATGGCGCGGCAGGGGATCGGCGGCAAGGCCGCCGACGAGATCATCACCTCGATCACCTCGTTCGCGCTCTACGGCTTTCCCGAGTCGCACGCCGCAAGCTTCGCGCTGCTCGCCTACGCGAGCGCGTATCTCAAGGTGCACTTCCCGGCGGCGTTCTACACCGCGCTCCTCAACAACCAGCCGATGGGCTTCTACCATCCGGCGACGCTCGTCAAGGACGCGCAGCGGCGCGGCGTCCGCTTTCATCCGATCGACGTGCAGATCTCCGACTGGGACTGCCGCGTCGAACCCGACGGCGCGATCCGTCTCGGCCTGCGCTACGTCAGCGGCCTGCGCGAGCAGGCCGGCCGGGCGATCGTCGCGAATCCCCAATCCGCAACCCGCAATCAATCCGCAGACTCCGCACGATCAATCCGCAATCCGCAATCCGCAATCCGCAATCAATCCGCAATCCGCAATCCGCGATCCGCAATGTCTCTGTCCGAAGTGCGGCTGCGACGACGGGACGATGCTCGAGCAGGTGGATGCGGCGCGCTGGTTCTGCAACAACTGCTCGCACGACTGGAATCCCAATCGGCGGCGCGACGTCGTCCGCTTCCGCTCGCTCGACGATCTCGTCGCCCGCACCGGCCTGCGCCGCGACGAGGTAGTGACGCTGGCCGACATCGGTGCACTGAACGCCTTCGGCTACGACCGCCGCTCGGCGCTGTGGCAGGCCGAGCGCGCGGTTCGGCCGTCAGGCGAGTTGTTCGAGGAGGGGCCGAGTGGGGCAGATGGGGCGGGTGGGGCAGGTGGGGGGGCGGGTTGGTTGGACGAGGCAGGTTGGTCAGCTGACGGCAGCCAGCCACTAGCCACTGGCAACCAGCCCCCAGCAACCAGCCCCGGCAGCGAAGCCGAGTGCCCACTGAAGCCGATGACCGAATCCGAGCGTCTGGTTGCCGACTACGCCGGCATGGGCCTCACCGTCGGCCGCCATCCGATGGCGCTCCGGCGCGAGGAGCTGGCGATGCGCGGCATCCTGCGCGCGTCCGACCTGCGCTCCGCGCGGCAGGGGCGGCGCGTGCGCGTCGCCGGCATGGTGATCACGCGGCAGCGGCCCGGCACCGCCAAGGGGTTCGTCTTCCTCACGCTCGAAGACGAAACCGGCATTGCCAACATCATCGTCCGGCCGGACCTCTTCGCCCGCGACCGCCTCGTTATCGTCGAGGAGCCGTTCCTGATCGTCGACGGCATCCTGCAGAGCCAGGACGGCGTCACCTCAATCCGCGCCGAGCAGGTGCAGGGGATGCGCGGCGTCGACGTCGACTTCGATGCGCACGATTTCTACTGATGTCGCTCATTCCACCGCCTCTCTCACCGCGGAGCACGCAGAGCTCGCAGAGCCTCCTTTTTCTCGCTTTATTTCATGGGGCTTCCTGGACTCTCGGCGGTTCCAGCAGGCGTCACCAACGACGACACTCACGAAGTTCAGAGAACAATGTGAATCTTGTCTCTGCGATCTCTCGCGGTCTCTGCGGTTGAAGAGGCGCTGCTAACCTTGCTCCAGGCGACTCAAAGCAGGCTCGATGCGTCAAAATGAATGCTGGAGGATGGCATGCGATTGAAATCGATGGCCGCGGCCGTAGTCGGTGCGCTGGTCGTCACGAGCTTCGCGCTGACCGCGTCTCCCGAACCGCAGCGCAGCCCCGTGCCGCAAGGAACGCAGTTCGCCGGCCAGATGACGGAGGCGCACGTCTGGATCGACAACCGCGGCCCGGAGCAGGCGATCCCGGTCGACCTGCGCGCGATGAACACCGATCGTGCGCTGCGCGTGCAGGTCGTCAACAACGATCCGCAGTTCGGCCAGACCGGGCCGGTGCCGGTCCGCGCCGTCCGCGCATTGTGGGAGTACCAAACGCTGACGCTCGGGGCGAACGACAATCTCGTCGCCCGGCTCAACGCGCTCGGCGCCGACGGCTGGGAAGCCGCCGGCATCCTCTCGCTGACGACGCAGACGACGACCGTGATGTTCAAGCGGCCGCGCGTCGCGCAGTAGCGGGGCTATTCGATCGTCACTTCAGACACGCCGCTTGTGACGTCGACGTCTTTCTGCAGCCGCTTGCCGCCGGTGTAGACGGTCACCATCCACGGTCCCGGCGGCACGTCCTCGAACGCAAAGCTGCCGTCGCTGCCGGCCATCGTCGTGTACGGCGACGAGGCGGCGAAAATCGACGCCGCCATCGCCGGGTGGATGTCGCAGGCGACGCGGTAGAACCCCTCGCGCGCGAAGGTGTGGTCGTAGTTCCCGCCGGTCGGGATGGCGACGTTGAACGCCTGCTCGCGCGTCTCCTCGTGCTTGACGTTGACGTTGTGCAGCGTGTCGTCGCTGTTCCTGAACTCGGCCGGCTGCCCGGCACGCACGAAGAGCAGTTCCGGCGTGAAGGTCAGGCTCGCCTGGTCCATGATCGGCTTCTCCTCCTGCGGCGGAAACGTTCGCGTCTCTTTCGGCGCCAGGACGACGACGGCGGTGGCGCCTGGTTGAATCCGGCCGACCACGCGCCCGGCCCCCGACGCTGACGCCGCCGCGGCCGGCGCGGTTGTCGTCGCTGCGGGAGGAGGCGCTTCAGGCTTGGAACAGGCAGGGATGAGGGCCGCGGCGGCCAGCCATGCAATCAGTCGCGATCGGCTCAATCCGACTCCTTCGCCATCGCGCTGTCGTAGCTCTCACCGTAGATCGACGGCACCTTCGCGCCCATCGGCCGCAAGTACATCGACAGCTGCCCGCGATGGTGGATCGAGTGCTTGAGCCCGATGAGGAGGAACGACACGGCCGGCAGCGTGATGATGCCGCGAAAATCGATCGGCTTCGTCAGCTGCTCGGCGCCGAGCGCGCTCACGCGTGCGAGATCGTCGGCGAACGTGCGTGCATACCAGTTCGAGATATCGGCGGAGGTCGTCGATCTCCGCCGGCCGGCCGCTGTTGCCGTAGTTGAAGACGCCGGTGACGACGGCGTCGAGAAAGCGATGCTCGGCGGCGACGATGTGCCAGGCGAGATCGACGGCGCTCTTGGTGACCGCGTCGGGCGAGTAGTCGCCCTTGTCGAGCGGGATCGCGTCGATCACGCGTCGCGTGACCGGGTGCTCCATGCGAAGGTTGGCAATCAAGTTCTCGCGGGCCACCAGCGCCTGATCGGCCGGCAGCATTTGTGTTGGCTGCATCGAACAATTGTATGCGGCTCGAAGCTCAGCTGTGTCAAGCACGTACAATTCGGCTCGCATGTCGAGGCGTGGCTGATCCGTGCCGGAGTGGATCGTCGATCCCGCGGATGCCGGCGTCAGGCTCGACAAGTACCTTGCCGCCGAGGGGCGCGCCGGTTCGCGCCCGCGCGCGGCCGCGGCGCTCGAGCGCGGCAAGATCTTCCTCAACAATCGCGAGGCGACGCTGGCCGATGCCGCCACGCGGCTCTCCGCCGGCGACACGGTGCGCCTGTGGGCCGATCGCCCCGGCTCGGCGCGGCGTTCGCACGCCATCGGCGACGCCCGCGACCTGCCGATCGTCTACGAGGACGACGCGCTGATCGTCCTCGACAAGCCGCCGGGCCTGCTCGCCGTGCCGCTGCCGCTGCAGCGGCGCTTCGATGCGCCGTCGGTGTTCGAGAACCTCAAGACCTACCTGCGCCAACGCCGCCGGCGGCCGTTCGTCGTCCACCGCATCGATCGCGATACCTCCGGGCTGGTGCTGTTCGCCAAGAGCGAAGCGGCGCAGGACGCGCTGAAGCAGCAGTTTCTCCGGCACGAGCCGGAGCGCGTCTATCGCGCCGTCGTCTACGGTCAGCCGTCGCCGCCCGAGGGCACCTGGCGGGATCATCTCGTCTGGGATCTGAAGGCGCTGATTCAGAAAGAGACGCACCCGCGCGATCCGCGAGGGAAGGAAGCGATCTGCCATTACCGCGTCGTCGAACCGCTCGGCGCCGCGTCGCTCGTCGAAGTGCGCCTCGTCACCGGGAAACGAAATCAAATCCGCATCCAGGCGCGCCTGCGCGGACACACGCTGGTCGGTGAGCAGCGCTACACCTACGGGCCGGACGCGCTGAGAACGATTACATTTCCCCGCCAGGCGTTACACGCTTACCGGCTGGCATTCCATCACCCCGACGACGATCGCGAGCTGCGATTCGAGGCGCCGCTGCCGGCCGACCTCGCCGCACTGATTGCGCGCCTGCGGCGCACTGCCGGATAACGTGATTCGCATGCGCCGTTTTGCGACACGCGAGCAGCGCCCCGGCCCTCTTTGCGGTCAGATCACGCTGGCATTCCCATTGCGGAAGACGGATTGGGAGGAATCACCTTGGCCGACGAGCAGGATTCCGTTCAGACCGCCGATCGCCAGACGCAGGTAGAAGTGCTCGACACCTCGCTGACGATTCACGAGCTCTCGATCGAGCGGGCGTCGATTGTCGACTACCTGAAAACGATTGCACCCGACAAGCAGGTGATCGCGCTCGTGCACGCGCTCGAAGTCGGCGTCACCGAGATGCTCGCGCGCCGCGAGCGCTTTCGCCACTGAGCTTGTAGACTTTTCCGCCCTTCATGACGAACGCGACCCGTGTGACCGCGGTGATGTCGGTCAGGGGGTCGCCGTCGAGCGCGATCACGTCGGCTTCGTAGCCCGCCGCCAGCGTGCCGACGGTCTTGTCGAGGCCGAGCGATCTCGCCGCCATCGACGTCGCAGAGACGATCGCGTCCATCGGCTTCTGGTTGCCGAGGCGGACGCGCTCGATGATCTCGTCGGCGTTGTGGCCGTGCGCGCCGGCAACCGCGTCGGTGCCGAGCACCATCTTCAGGTTCGGCGTCGCCACCGCCTTCTTGATCATCGCCGCGTTGAGCGCCAGCCCCTTCTCCATGTAGGCGAAGCCCTCCTCGTTGTAGTTGCCGATGCCGAGGAACTTCGCTTTGTTGGTCAGGTAATTCTGCAGCACGACGCCGACGTTCGGGTCGAAGTAGACGCCCTTGGCCGCCATCAGCGTCAGCGCCTCCTGATCGAGCAGCACGCCATGCTCGACCTGGTCGCAGCCCGCGTTCACCGTCGCCTTCGCAGACTCGGCGCTGTGCGCGTGCACCATCGTCCGGATGCCGATCGATCGCGCCTCGCCGCACGCCGCCTTCAGCTGATCGTCGGTCATCGTCTGCTTGCCGCCGTCGCGGATGCTGGCCGAGGCAAAGATCTTCACCACGTCGGCGCCGTCGGTCTTGAGCTGACGCACCTTCTGGCGGATCTCGTCGGGTGTCCCGCTCCGCTCGTTCAGCTGGCGGATGGAGGTGAGGATGCGCGGCCCCGGCAGGACGCCGCGGGCGACTGCCTCGCGCAGCTCCACGTCGTTGGCCGACCCAGGGCTCTGGATGGTGGTGAAGCCCGCGAGCAGCGTCACGTACGCGTTCTCGGCGGCGTAAAGAATTTCTTGCGCCGGCGTGCCCGGTTGAGCGGCGTAGCGCCCGTTGCCATCGAAGTGCCATCCGATGTGCGAGTGCACGTCGATCATCCCGGGCAGCACCGTGACTTGTCCGAGATTGTATGTGGCGTTGGCCGGCGTCCCGGTTTCGACCGCGGTGATTTTGGATCCCTGCACCACCACGGTCGCGTTCCGCAGCGTCCGGCCCGTGCCGTCGAGGACGGTCGCCGCGTGGATTCGGATGACCGCACCCTGTTGCGCCACCAGGGCCGGGGCGGCCAGAAGGACGGCAAACAAAGCGGCGTGGAGTCGCATGGCGCGCATTATAATCTTCCGACTCACAAGAGTTTGACGCGGGAGGGAAGCCTGTGATTGCGGCACTTGTCCTGGCCCTGGCGGCCTCATCGATATCGGGTGTCGTGCACGATGCGACCGGCGGAGCCGTCTCCGGCGCCGCGGTGATTGTCCGCGTCGAATCCGGCTCGGAGCAGCGCGTGACGACGGGGCCGGACGGCCGTTTCTCGGTGGACGTGGCCGAGGCGCGCGACGTCACCGTCATCGTTCGCGCCGGCGGCTTCGCCGAAAAATCGGAACGCGTCACCGACGTCGACCGCCCGCTGCAGATCGTGCTCGCTCCGGCGCAGCTGCTCGAGCAGGTCACCGTCACCGCGTCGCGCACCGAGCAGCGGCTCGGCGACACGCCGGCGAGCGTCAACGTGCTGCACTCCGAAGATATCGAGATGTCGCCAGCCGTCGTCGCCGACGACGTGCTGCGCAAGATTCCGACCTTCAGCCTGTTCCGCCGCACCAGCAGCCTGTCGTCGCATCCGACAACGCAGGGTGTGTCGCTGCGCGGCATCGGACCGAGCGGTGTGAGCCGCACGCTCGTCCTCGTCGACGGCGCCCCGTTCAACGATCCGTTCGGCGGCTGGGTGTACTGGACGCGCGTCCCGCTCGAGAGCCTCGATCGTATCGAGGTCGTCGACGGATCGAGCTCCAGCCTCTACGGCAATTACGCGATGGGCGGCGTCATCAACATCGTCACCAGCCGCGCCGTGCGCCGGACGGTGGAGCTGAAGCCGCAGTACGGCAACCACAACAGCCGGAAGCTCGATTACGGCCTCTCCGATGTGTGGGGCAAAGTCGGTGTGGTCGTCGACGGCAGCTTGTTCAACACCGACGGCTTCCCGATCGTGGTCGAAAACGAGCGCGGCATCATCGACAACAACGCCACGGTGAAGTTCCGGAACTTCAACGCCAAGGTCGACTACAGCCCGACCGACCGGGTTCAGGCGTTCTTCCGCACCGGGTACTTCGGGGAGGACCGCGGCAACGGCAAGATCCTCGAGGTCAACGACACGCGGTGGACATCGGTGAGCGGCGGCGTGCGGTTCCGGCTGCCGGACGAGAGCGAGCTGCAGGCGAGCGCCCACGGCGATTTCGAAGACTTTCACAGCAACTTCTTCGCGGTGACTCCGCCGTCAGCGACGGTGGCGCCGCGAAGTATCGTCCGCTTGACAATCGATCAGGTCGTCCCGACCAAGGCGGCCACGACCGTCGTCCAGTGGGCGAAGGCGCTTGGCACGAAGCAGTACTTCAGCGCCGGCACCGACTGGCACTGGGTGGACGGCGACAGCGAGGAAGATGGCTACAACGCCGCCCCCGGCCCTGTCGTGCCGCCGGTGCAGAACGCGGTTCTGGCGCTGCGTCGCATCTCGGGCGGAACCCAACGCACCGCCGGCTTCTTCCTCCAGGACATCCTGACGCCGCTGCCGAAGCTGACGCTGACGCTGAGCGGCCGCGTCGATAGCTGGCGCAACTACGACGGGCACAATCTGGAGAACAACGTCCCTTCGGGCACGCCGACCCCGAACAACCGCCTGCTGCCCGACAAGGACGACACGGTGTTCAGCCCGCGCGTGGCGGCGATGTACCACGTCACCGAGCGCGTCAACATCTGGGGCGACCTGAGCTCCGGGTTCCGCGCGCCCACACTGAACGAGCTGTATCGCCAGTTCCGCGTCGGCACCGTGCTCACGTTGGCAAATAACGAGCTCGGCCCCGAGCGGCTCAAGGGCGGCGAAGTCGGCATCAACATCGCGCCGCGGCGCGATCTCACCTGGCGGACGACCTTTTACGACAACCGGATCGAGAACCCGGTGGCCAACGTCACCATCGCGGTGACTCCCGCGCAGACGACGCAGCAGCGGCAGAACCTCGGCCGGACTCGCATCTGGGGCATCCAGACCGACGTCGAATACCGCGTCGGCCCGTCGTTCCGCTTCAGCGGCGCCTATCTCTATAACCAGGCAAAGGTGGAGGAGTTCATCGCGAACCCGGCGCTGGTTGGCAACTTCCTGCCGCAGGTCCCGGTGCACCGCGGATCGTTGCAGGCGTCCTACGCCAACCCGCGGTACCTCAGCGTCGCCTTCTCGCTGCAGGTCGCTCGGCCGGCAGTTCGACGACGACCAGAACGTGCGCGTGGTGCCTGGGTTCACAGAGCCGGGGCTGCCGAAGTACGCGCTTGCCGACTTCATGGTGTCGCGCGGCCTCCACCGCAACCTCGATGTGTTTTTCGGCGTGCAGAATCTCTTCGACGAGGAGTACTTCGTCGGCACGCTGCCGACCACGATTGGGTCGCCGCGCCTGGTCAACGGCGGGTTGCGCGTGCGATTCTCCGGCCGCCCGACGCCGTAGGCGTGGGGCGCGCCGCGCTCCTACGGCGTCTCTCCGTAGAGCGTCGCCATCCTTGTAACGCCGCATCACGACTCACCGCGCAAAGCCCCGGCTGAGCTGGAGCCGGATGGCCATCAACTTGCTGGACTCTTGCGGCGTATGAAGCTAATCGTGCAGCCCGACGCCGGCATCGCCCCGGTGGTCAGCGCCATCAAGCAGGCCAAGAAGAGCATCAACATCCTGATCTTCAGGCTCGATCGGGCCGAGATCGCGCACGCGCTCGAAGCCGCGGTCGCCCGCGGCGTCCGCGTCCGCGCGCTGACGGCTCACGCCAACCGGGGCGGCACCAAGAGCCTGCGCAAGCTGGAAATGGAGTTGCTCGCCGCCGGTGTCACCGTATCGAGGACGGCCGACGATCTGGTCCGCTATCACGGCAAGATGATGATCGTCGACAACAAGGTGCTGCACGTCTACGGCTTCAACTTCACCGGCCTCGACATGCTCAAGAGCCGCAGCTTCGGCATCATCACCAAGAACGATCGGCTGGTGAACGAGTCGACCAAGCTGTTCATGGCCGACTTCGACCGGCTGCCGTACACGCCCGGCTACGAGCGCTTCGTGGTCAGCCCCGAGAACGCACGTGAGCGTCTGAGCCGCTTCATCTCCGGCGCGCGCCGCCAGCTGCTCATCTACGATCCGCAGGTCAGCGACGATGCGATGCTGCGGCTGATCACCGACCGCATCAAGGCGGGTGTCGACGTGCGCGTGATCGGGCGTGTCGAGTCGAAGTGGAACGTCCGCAGCGAGAAGCACCCGAACAAGCGGCTGCACATCCGCGCGATCATCCGCGACGGCGAGCGCGCCTTCGTCGGCAGCCAGAGCCTGCGCCGGCTCGAGCTCGAGAAGCGCCGCGAGGTCGGCGTCATCGTCACCGATGAGAACATCGTCGACGAGATGCTCGACATCTTCGAGAAGGACTGGGCGCAGACCGACATCGGCCGGAAAGAGCTCAAGAAGGCCGAGAAGGCGGAGCTGAAGAAAGCCGAGAAGGCGGAAAAGGCCGAGCGAAACGGGAAAGCGAAGAGCGAGAAGTCCGGGCGGCGGGACCTGAAGCTGGTGAAGGCGTCCTAGCGCCTACAGTTCGGCGGCCACCTGCCGGCGCTCCGCGTCCTGCGGCGAGCGCCAGAAATCCATCGTCGACACGCGGTGCACGCAGCCGACCGTGCAGTACGGCGCGCACGATTTCGGCGTCGAGAACTCGCGGCGGATGTCGTCGACCGTGTAGCTCGCGAGCGGGACGGCGGGGTAGCCGCGCTGCTGCGAGCAGTAGTGCACCAGGCCGTCCTCGCAGACATAGAGGTAGCGCGCGCCGGCGCGGCAGCGCCACTCGTTCGGCTTGCCGTCGGCGAGGTTGTCCTGGAAGCTGCGGATGCCCGAATACAGGTTCTGCAGCACCTGTCCGGCGCCGCTGATCGCGGTCGAGACGTCGTCGAAGACCTTCCGCTCCGTCTCGCCGAGCGGCTTCAGCCGTCCCTTGCCGTCGTGGATGATGCCGATCGAGGTGGAGAAGCCGAGCGCCCGCGCGCGGTTGTTGATCGTCCGCGCGTCCTCGGGGTTCTTGATCCCGCCGCCGAGCACCGAGTTGATGTTGACGTCGAACTCGGCGTGATCGCGCAGGTGCTGGAGCTTCTTGTCGAGCAGCCGCAGGCTCTTCTTCGACACCTCGTCGGGCTCGACGTTGTCGATGCTGATTTGCAGGAAGTCGAGGCCGGCGGCGTTGAGCTCCTCGATCCGCGTCGGCACCAGGAAGTAGCCGTTGGTGATCAGGCCGGCCATCATGCCGCGGGCACGGATGTGGGCGATGAGCGCGTCCAGATCCGGGTGCAGCATCGGCTCGCCGCCGCTGAAGGCGACGACCGACGTGCCGAGCTCGGCGAGCTTGTCGATCCGCGATTTCATCACCGCGGTCGGCACCGGCGGCGACACCTTGTCGTACTCGTTGCAGTAGCCGCAGTCGATGTTGCAGCGGCGGATCGGGATGATCTGCACGAGCAGCGGGTGGGCCGTATGGACGAGCCCGCGGGCGAACTCCCGCAGGGAGCGGGCTTTACGGCTGACTGTCGAGAAGGACAAGACCTGAAATTATAGCATCAGGCCGCGGACGGCTCGATCGGGCGCAGACGCTTGCAGCTGCTGGCCCACCTGCAGCGATCCGTTGAAGATCGAGCCGACCGGGATCAACCCGAACAGCTGATGGCGCGCGACCGCCGCCAGACCGGCGGACGCAATGCAGCCGCAGTTGCTGCAGTCGGGGTTGCCGCCGAACTGGCAGGGCGAGATCGGCGTCTTGAAGTCGGCCGAGATCGTCGTCGTCGTGCGGGCGAAGATGCAGTCGCTCGGCGAGTCGGGCGGGTTGGCGTAGACCTCGATCAGCCCTTTCGGCAGCGCCAGCTTCGGGTAGCGCTGGCGCAGTGCCAGCAGGTCGTTGACGGCCTGCTCGCGGTCGGTCGGCCGGAGTCGCTCGTCGGAGACCTCGCCGATCTGCGGCGTGTACAGGCTCATCCAGATCTTCTCGACCTCGGTCTGCGCCGACCAGATTTTGAGGAACTCGTCGAGATAGCCGGGACGGTTCACCTGCTGGCGCGTGATCGTGCAGTGGACGGTGATGCTGTGCCCGGCAATATGCTTCAGGATACGGTCGTAGGTCGCCGGTGTCCGCCGCGCATCGTGCTCCGGCTGCAGGCCGTCGATCGAGACCACGATCGAGAGGCGCTCGATGGTGCGCCAGGCGGCCGGGATTTCGCGCACCGCGCTGGTCACCAGCTGCACGTGGAGGCCGCGCGCGGATAGAATCGGCAGCAGCGTGTTCAGCTCCTTGTAGCGGACCAGCGGCTCGCCGCCGACGATCGAGACGTGCAGCGGACGCAGGCGATCGACGAGCGCGATGACGTTGTCGATGAGCTCCTGGCCCTTGAAATCGCGGACCTGGCGCAGCGTCACGTCGCCGCCGAGATGATCGTCGCCGTAGGCGTAGCAGCCAGGGCAGCGAAGCGGGCACTCTTTGGTGATTTCAATCGACAGGGCGGGCACGTAGCCGGTGAGGATGCGTCCCCACGCGGGTAGGACGACATGCAGCGCTTGCATCGCTTCACTATATCAGGCTCGGCCCGGGATTCCTGCAATCCGACGGGGAGATGCACATGAAAAGGCGCACGCTGCTGCAGCGATTAGCGACGCTCGTCGCCGCCCTGCCGCTCGATCGCGTAAGGCTGTTCGCGCAGCCGCGCGAGCTGACGCCTGACGCCGTCGCCACGCTCCACGCGGTCGCCGCCACCGTGCTGCCCGCGTCGATCGGGGGCGCGACGATCCGCGACGTCTCCGACAAGTTTGTCGCCTGGACACGCGGCTACCGCGAAGGTGTCGCGCTCGCACATGGCTACGGCCACCCGCGGCTGGTGAAATCGGGCGCGTCGCCGGTGCCCGGTTATGTGCGTCAGCTCGCAGCGCTCGAGGCCGAGGCCCTTCGACGCAGCTCAGGGCGGGCGCGAGCGAAGGGCAGTCGCTGGGCCGCACTCGATCTCGAGACGCGCCGCGGCGATCCTCGACGCCGCGCTCGCGCAGGCGGGCGTGCGCTCGCTGCCGCCGCGGCCGATGGGGCAGCACGTCGTCGCCGACCTGATGGCGTTCTATTTCCGGAGCAGCGAGGCCAACGACCTCGCCTACAACGCGCTGATCAACCGCGAGGTCTGCCGTCCGATTGCGATCACGACGCGCAAGCCGGAGCCGCTTCGCGGCTGAGTGACGTTGCTGGTGGCTAGATGCCGCGATGCTGGCTGTGACACATGGCACCGAGCATCCAGCCTCTTTGCGAGGCACCTGTGCCGATGGCGACCACGAAACTGACATTTGTATCATCGGCGGCGGCATCACCTCGGCGATGCTCGCGGAACGTCTCTCCGAACTGCGTCCCGGCATCCGAATCATCGTCGTCGAGGCCGGCCGATCGATCTTCGACACCCGCAACCGCGGGCGCTATCGCGAGCGGGCGATGCAGTACGGCGAGCATCCGTGGCCGGAGGACTACATCGAGGATCAACAGGCCGACGGCATCATCTCGCTGACGATGGCGGTCGGCGGCCTGGCGCTGCACTGGGGCGGCGCGTGCAACCGCTTCTCCGAGGAAGACCTGCGGTTGAAGTCGATCTATGGCCTGGCGACCGACTGGCCGATCGAATGGGCCGAGCTCGAGCGGTATTACTGCGAGGCGGAGAAACGACTGAACGTCAGCGGCGAGCCGAGCCCGCATCCCGAGGATCGACGGTCGCAGCCGTACCCGCAGGGTCCGATCCCGCTGTCCTACAACCTGCAGATCCTCAAAGGGTGGGCCGAGAAGAGCGGGCTCAAGTTCTCGCCGCTGCCGATGGCGCGCAACCTGACGCCGTTCGGCGGCCGCGACGGCTGCTGCGTCTACGACACCTGCGGCGAGGTCTGCCCGTCAGGCGCGCGCTATTCGCCCGACTTCACGTTCCGGCAGCTGATGGCGCCGAAGAAGATCGCGCTGCACGATCGCACGCTCGTCCGGCGGCTCGTCCTCGACGAGAAGCGGACGACCATCGCGGCGGCGCAGGCGGTGCACCAGGATCGCCCCGACGATCCGATCGAGTACCGCGCGAAGACGTTTGTCGTCGCATCGGGATATTGCTGGAGCTCGCACCTGCTGCTGTTGTCGACGAGCTCGCGCTTTCCGAACGGTCTGGCGAACAGCTCCGGGCTGGTCGGCCGCTACATGAACGGGCACCGGTTCATGCAGGCGACGGCGAACATCGACGACCAGACGTTCCCCGGGCAGAACATGACGCACAGCCTGATCTCGCGCGAGTTTTTCCGCTGCCCGCCGGACAAGCCGTTCGTGCGGCACGACACGCGCGTCTGGGAGAGCTCAGCGGGGCGCGAGCCGCGGCTGCGCGCGGCGGACGGCAAGCTGCTGATCGGCGAGGAACTGCTGGAAGACTGGCGCTCGCGCACGAAGGGGAGCTCAGTGAGGCTGCGCGCCTACGTCGACGTCCACCCGTCAGCCGACAGCCGGCTGACGCTCGACGCTGCGAAGAAGAACCGCTACGGCGACCCGATGCCGAAGATCGAGCATCGCTTCGACGAGGCGACGCTGTCGCGCAAGGCCGCGACCGAGGCGCACGTCCGCGGCGTGTTCGAGCGGCTCGCCAAGGCGAGCAACGGCCGCATCGTCAACACCAGCGAAGGGGATTATCTCGATCATCCCGCCGGCGGCTGCCGCATGGGCACCGATCCGAAGACCAGCGTCTGCGACAGCCACGGCCGGACCCACGATCACGAGAACCTGTTCGTCGTCGGCGCGCCGACGCTGCCGACTGGAGGCTGCACCAACGGCACGCTCACCTTCGTCGCGCTGACCTTGCGCTCGGCGGAGGCGATCGCGAGCGTTTCGCGCGTATAGATGCTGGATGCTGGTTGCCAGGCGCCTAGCAACCGGCATCCAGCCTCCAGCAACCGTCACTTCACAGCAGTGAACATGATCTCGACGTTCGCGTCGGCGCCCATCAGGCCGGTGCCGACGGTCGCGCGCGCGGGGAAGTCTTTGCTGAAGATCTCGCGATACGCGGCGTTCATGTCCGGGAACTTGCTCATGTCGGTGAGGTAGACAACGCCGTCGACGACGTGCGACCAGTCGTAGCCGGCGGCTTTCAGCGTCCGCTCGGTGCGCGCCAGCACTTCCTTGGTCTGCGCCTTCACGTCGCCCTTGTTGCTGTCGGTGTTGCCGGTCAGGCCAGCGATGTAGAGCCGTTTGCCGACCTGGATGCCCGCGCTCAGGTTCGGGTTCGCGCGCCCGGGCGTGCCGTCGGCGTTGGGCGTCGTGATCGCTTTGCGGCCCGGGTCCTTCACCGCGACCATCGTGATCTCGACCAGGTAGTCAGGATTGGTGAGCCCGGCCTTCACCGTCGCGCGCGCCGGCGGCATGTTCGGGAAGTAGGTGCGATACGCCGTGTTCATGTCCTGGAACTTCGTGTCGTCGGTCAGGTAGATGCGCGACGAGACGACGTCGGCGAAGCTCATGCCGGCTTCCTTCAGGATCGCCGCGCCGTTGTCGAGCACGGTCTTGGTCTGCGTCGGCACGTCGCCCTTGACGTTGGTGTTGTCCTTGCCGTTGCGGCTGACCAGCCCGGCCAGGAACAGCGTGTTGCCCGACTTGATGCCGTAGCTGTACGGGCTGGGAGACTTGATCCAGTCGCTCGGGTGAATCACCACCCGCTCGCCGCCGTTCGGGACGGCCACCATCGAGATCTCGACCAGCCCGTCGGGGTTGGCGAGCGGCTGGGTGACGACGACCGTCGTGCGCGCCGGCGGATCCTTGGTCCAGAACGTCGAGTAGACCTCGTTCATCGCCGCGAAGTCGCTGGCGCTGCGAAGGTAGACGAGCACGCTCGCGGCGTTGGCGATGCTCGAGCCGCCGGCTTTCAGCGTCGCGCCGATGTTCTCGAGCGTCTGCTTGGTCTGGGCTTTGATGTCGCCCTTGGCGATCGCGCCGTTGGCGCCGGTGCCGAGCATGCCGGCGACGTAGATCAGGCCGTCGGCCTTGACCGCCGGGCTGAACGGCAGCGTGGCGTTCCCGCCGGTGGTGATGATCTGCTTCGATGAAGACTGGGCAAAGGTCATGGTGACGG
>CAVTHG010000012.1:0-212383 GCA_963734375.1 uncultured Acidobacteriota bacterium
CGAGCAGCGCCTTCAGCGACGCGAGCGCGCGCTCCCAGCCGAAGCCGATCACCTCGTAGTAGCGCCGCCAGCGCGCGCTCTCCTCGAAGCCGGTCTGCGTGACGCGGACGCGCGTCGCGCCGTCCGGCTCGGCTGCAGCGTCACTTCGAGCGCCATCGGGCCGATCGGATCGCCGTCGGGCGGCAGCCAGAACGCGTCGGCGACGAAGAAGCCGCTGCCCGGCTCGACACTGCATCACGGTGCCGCGGAACACGCCGCCGAGCCGGCCGAGGACGTCGTCGCGGAACTCGGTCGGCGGCCATTCGATCGCGTAGGGGCCGAGCGCGCGCGGCGTCGTCACCGAGTGCGACACCTGCCACCACGCCATCCAGCGCGTCGGCGTCGAAGAACGCGTGCATCACGCGGCCCGGCGGCGCGGCGATGACGGCGGTGACGTCGAGGCTCGTCGAGGCTGCGTGCGCGAACGCTTCACTGACCGCCGGTCTATGGCTGCCCGGCGGTCGTGTTGACGCGTTGGCCGCGCGCTCGGCGACCATCTCCTTCACTTCGCGCATCAGCGTCGGCACGTGATACGGGATGCCGTCCTTGATCGTCCACTCGATGCCGCCGCCGTGCGCGTTCTGCACGCGGTCGTTCGGCCCGAGCGGCGAGTAGTTCGACGCCGGCTTGCCGTTGAGCAGCATCACGTCGGCGCCGTACGGGTTCAGCAGCTTCAGGTTCTCGAGCGGGTTGCCGTTGACGACCAGCAGGTCGGCGATGAAGCCTTCGCGGACCTTGCCGAGGCGATCCTCCATGCCCGAGCAGCTTCGCGCCGTTCCAGGTCGCGTGCTCGATGACCTCGAGCGGGTGGAAGCCGGCCTCCTCGTGCAGCTCCAGCTCGCGCGCGATGCCGAAGCCGTACATCGAGTAGATGTAGCCGGCATCGTCGCCGGTGGTGATCAGGCCGCCCTTGCGCGCGAACTCGCGCACCGCGTCCATCCAGATGCGGTACTGCTGCTTCCAGCGCGCTTCCTGCGTGATGGTCCAGCCGAGGAAGTACGAGCCGTGGTTGTCGAGCGACGCCCTTGAAGTACTCCTCCATCGACGGGTGCAGGTAGTCCTTGAACCACGGCTGGTTCTGCGCGCGGACAGGTCGCGGCTGGCCTCGTAGATCGAGAACGTCGGATTCCAGGCGACGTGCTTCTCGACCATCAGGTCGATCATCTTGCTCAGCTTCGCGGGATCGGCCTGCGCGTACAGCTCGCCGGCGCGGCCGAAGCGGTGGACCTCGTTCGAGTAGTTCATGTCGGGCGGGAAGTTCTGGATGCCGTCGAGCGCCGCGTCGGCGACGCCGTAGAAGTGCTCGATCGAGTTGACGCCGAGCTCGACGTAGTCCTTCGCCGTCGTCTCTTCGACGCCGATGTGCGTCGCCGTGCGCAGCCCGAGCTTGTGCGCCTCGTCCATGATCGCTTCGAGCTGATCGCGATCCATGCCGATGATCTTCAGCCCGTCGGCGCCCTTCTGCTTGATGTCGCGGATCCAGGCGCGGATCTCGGCCGGCGATCCGGTGCGCCCCTTGCTGACGAACGGGTAGACCAGGATGCGCGGCGAGATGATCGTGTGCGCGTTGCTCTCGGCCTGCCACCGCTTCGACTTGTCGAAGTCGCCGCCGACTTCGCGCGCGGTGGTGACGCCGGCCGCGAGGTAGAGATTGCGCTCGTACTGGATCGGCTGCGGGATGCCCGGCTGCCGCTCTTCGTGCCAGTGCATGTGCGTGTTGACGATGCCGGGCATGACGTACTTGCCGGTGGCGTCGATCACCGCGTCGCGCGACTGTTCGGACGCGGTCTCCGTCGTCGTCGCCGATAGACGAGATCAGGCCGTCCTGGACGACGATGTCGACCGGCCCGTACGGCGGCTTGGCGTTGCCGTAGATCACCATCGCGTTCTTGATGATCGAGCCGCCTGCGATGCCTTCGCGTGAAGCGACGGCGTCGGTCGGCGCCTGCTGGGCGGTGACGCCGAAGGTCAGCAATGCGGCGAGCGCGACGGCCCCGGAAATCCTGATGGTCAGACGCTCATGCGGCGGCAGCTCCTGGTAGAAGAGGCGGAATCATAGCATTCTGATGGTAAATTGGCCTTGTATGTCGCAGCAGCCGCTCGCGTATCTCGATCCGGAGTTTCTCGAAAGCGACGAGGCGCGGCCGATCCGCATCCTCGCCGAGTACCTCGAGCCGCTGCGCCGCTTCAAGGAGCAGAAGATTCAGGACACGGTCGTGTTCTTCGGCTCGGCGCGCGTCGACAGCCGCGAGCGCGCCGAGCGCGCGCTGCAGACGCTGCGGGCGCGCGGCGTGCACGACGCCGACGCGCAGTACGAGGCCGAGCTGAGCAAGAAGCCGCAAGGCGGTCGAGTGGGCGCGCTACTACGAGGACGCGCGCGAGCTGGCGCGGCTGCTCACCGCCTGGACGCTCGAGCCTGCAGTCGGAGAACCACCGCTTCGTCGTCACCTCGGGCGGCGGCCCGGGCATCATGGAGGCGGCCAACCGCGGCGCGCGCGAGGCCGGCGGCAAGACGATCGGCCTCAACATCCGGCTGCCGTTCGAGCAGGGCGCGAACCCGTACATCACCGAGGGGCTGCACTTCGAGTTCCACTACTTCTTCATGCGCAAGTTCTGGTTCGCGTACCTGGCGAAGGCGCTGGTGATGTTCCCCGGCGGCTTCGGCACGCTCGACGAGCTGTTCGAGATCCTGACGCTGGTGCAGACCGACAAGCTGTCGAAGAAGATCGGCGTCATCCTCTACGGCCGCGAGTACTGGGAGCAGGTGCTCGACCTCAAGCCGATGGCGGAGTGGGGCGCGATCGCGGAGAAGGATCTCGAGCTGCTGCACTACGCCGACACGCCGATCGACGCGTTCGAGCAGCTGCGCGACCACCTGATCGCGCACCATCTGGAGCCGGCGACGGAGCAGGAGAGCGGCGGCGCCGGGCATCGCGAAGACGCGGGGCTAGGAGCTGAGGGACTAGGGGCTCGGGAGCTCGGGATTAGGGACTGGGAACGCATGGATGCCGGCAAAGCGCAAAGAGCTGATCGATCAGTACAACGACGGCTACCGCGTCGTCGCCGAGGCGCTGGTCGGCGCGAACGACGAGGAGCTCGACGCGCGGCCGGCGCCGGGCAAGTGGTCGGCGCGCGAGGTGGTGCATCATCTCGCCGACAGCGAGATGACGGCGGCGATCCGGCTGCGGCTGCTCGTCGGCACCGACAACCCGCAGATCTTCGGCTACGACCAGGACGAGTTCGCCGCCGGCTGTACTACGACCGGCCGATCGAGGCGTCGCTCGATGCGTTCAAGGCGGCACGCCGCTACGACCAGCGAGATCCTCGAGCGGCTGACCGAGGCGGACTGGGCGCGGGCGCCGGCACGCACACCGAGCACGGCCGCTACACCGTCGAGCGGTGGCTGGAGATCTACGCCGGCCCACGCCCACGCGGCACGCCGAGCAGATTCTGGTCGCGCGCGACGCCGCGCGACAGAGGCGGCGACGAAGCAGGAATTGGTAATCGGGTAATCGGGTAATTGATTGACTAGATTGACGGATGGTCGATCGGCAATCAATTACCCGATTACCCGATCACCCAATTCGCCGTTTCAGTACAGCAGGAAGCGTTCGCGCAGCTTCATGAACGCGCGCCACCGGCGGTTCCCACGACCGCGCGATCTCCTGCGCGCTCATTCCCGCGTCGATCTGCTCCCGCAGCTCGGAGGAGCCCGCCAGGCAGTCGATCGGCAGCTTCTCGAACTCGTACTCGTACGGCGGCTCCTTCCAGCGGAACTGGTCCGGATCGCTGGCGCGGAACGCGTCGATCAGCGCGACGCCGGCCTCGACCGGCCGGAACGTCCGCCGATCGAGCACGTGAATCTGACAGCCGCCGCAGCCCTTGCCGGCGTGCTTGTGGAACGTCGGCTCGAAGAGCGCCGGCCGGAAGAACACGCCCGGCAGCTCGCGCCGGTTCATCGCGTCGGCGAACCGTTCCGCGACCACCCACGGCGCGCCGAGCAGCTCGAACGGCCGCGTCGTCCCGCGGCCCTCCGAGACGTTCGTCCCCTCGAACAGCACCGCCGCCCGGATAGACGGTCGTCGTGTCGAGCGTCGGGATGTTCGGCGACGAGATGATCCAGGTGAGGCCGGTCGCGTCGAAATACATGTCGCGGCGCCAGCCCTCCATCGGAATCGACCTCGAGGTCGGCGCCGATGCCGAAATGCTCGTTGAACAGCCGCGCCAGCTCGCCGATCGTCATGCCGTGGCGCATCGGGATCGGATACATCCCGACGAACGACTCGAAGCCCGGCATCGAGCACCATGCCCTCGACCTGCGCGCCGCCGATCGGGTTCGGCCGGTCGCAGACGATGACCTTGAGGCCGTGCTTGCGCGCCGCCTTCAGGCAGTTCGCCATCGTGTAGATGTAGGTGTAGATGCGGACGCCGACGTCCTGCAGGTCGATGACCAGCACGTCGAGGTCGCGCAGCATCTCCGGCGTCGGCTCGCGCGTCTCGCTGTAGAGCGAGTAGACCGGCACGCGGCGCACCTCGTCGTGGGCGTGCGCGCGTCTCGATCATGTTGTCCTGCACGTCGGACCGGAACCCGTGCTGCGGGCCGAAGATGGCGGCGAGCTGCGCGCTCGGGTGCGCCGCCAGCCGGTCGGCGATGTGGCGCAGGCCGGCGTCGACCGAGGCCGGGTTGCAGACGACCCCGACCCGGCGGCCGTCGAGGCGGTCCGAGGCCAGCAGGCGGTCGCATCCGAGCAATCAGCGCCATTTCACGATTATAGGGGTGACCGCACTTGCTTCTGATCTGCGCGCGTTGATAGACTACCCGCCCTTGGTGGTCAGCCCCGCCTGCTTCGCCCGCGCCGAGAGTCGATCGAGCCTCAAGTCCGACTCGCTCCCTCCCTGTGATAGTGTTTCGCGCAGCCGACGTGCAGCAGCCACCGTGTTCGGGGACCTGGCATCGAGCGCGCGCGTGGCGGCCTTCGGTGCGAACGAGGAGTGAATGATGGGTCGAAGGCTTTACGTCGGGAATCTTCCTTACACGACCGGCGAGGCGGAGCTGCAGGAGCTGTTCAGCCGGGCGGGCACCGTCGAATCGGTGCGCGTCATGCGCGACGCCGCGACCGGCCGGGCGCGCGGGTTCGCGTTCGTCGAGATGGCGACCGACGAAGAAGCGCAGAAGGCGGCGAGCGAGCTGAACCAGTTTCAGATGGGCGGCCGCGCGCTGACCGTCAACGAAGCGCGTCCCAAGCCTGAAGGCGGATTCGGCGGCGGCGGTGGCGGCGGCTTCGGCGGCAACCGCGGCGGCGGCGGCGGCGGCGGCGGACGGCGGGAGCCCCGCTGGTAAGCGTGCGTTAGCATAGGAAAACGATGAAAAACTGGTCGAAAGGCGATCGCGTGAGTCAGCCCACCTACGGGGCGGGCACGCTCGTCGAAGTCAACGAACATCACACGGTCATCGACTTCGACGAGGGCGGTCGTAAGGTCTTCGCCACGAGGCTCGTCGTGCTGCAGGCCTCGAACGAGCCGGCGCCGCACAAAACGCCCACCCGCAAGCGCGCGGTCAAGAAGAAGAAAACGCCGAAGCATAACGAAAACGGCTCACGGGTTCGCCGACGTTCTAGGTTCGAGGTTCGGATTCGGGTTCACTCCGGACGGCAGTGGTTCCGAACCTCGAACCTGAACCGTCCAATCTCGAACCGAACCCGCACCGGAACGCGAACCCAGAACCGCAAGCGAACCCAGAACCCGTCCCTGATCCAACACCTCGGCGCCGCGCGCTATTCGTATCGCAGCGCGTGCAGCGGATCGACCCGCGTCGCGCGCAGCGCGGGCAGGTAGCACGCCAGCAGCGCCACCGCGGCGAGCAGCCGCGACGGCGATCGCCGACGCGGCGTCGGCGGCGGTCACGCCGAAGAGCAGCGACGACACCAGCCGCTGCAGCGCGAACGACGCCGCCAGCCCGATCAGGATGCCGCCGGCGATCAGCCGCGCGCCGTTGCCGACGACCAGCCGCAGGATGTCGCGGCCGCCGGCGCCGAGCGCGAGCCGGATGCCGATCTCGCGCGTCCGCTGCGACACCAGATACGACATCACGCCGTAGATGCCGATCACCGACAGCGTCAGGGCGCACGGCGGCGAACACGCCCATCAGCCACATCGTGAACCGCGACTGCGAGGTCTGGCTGCGCGACCATGCTCCTCCATCGTCGCGACCTGGTAGATCGGAATCGACGGATCGGCGCTGCGGATGACCGCGCGCAGCGGCGCGACCAGCGACGAGGGCGGGACCGTCGTGCGCACGGCGATCGCATACTGCGAGTTGCGCTCGACGAACGGCAGATAAATGTCCGGGTCGGCGGTCGGGTTGTCGGGCAGGCCTCGATACTTCACCTCGCCGACGACGCCGACAATCGACAGCCAGGGGCCAGCAGACGACGTCAGCTGCCCGAACTTGATGCGCTTGCCAATCGGATCCTGTCCGGGCCAGAACCGCTTCACGACCCGCTCGCTGACGACGACCGCGAGCGACGCCGGTGTCAGCTCGGCGTCGGTGAACGTGCGGCCGGCGACGATCGGAATGCGCAGCGTGCTGAAGAACTCGGGCGAGATGCGGTGCGTGTACGCGCGCGGCACGTTCTGCGGCAGTCGTCGGCGGCATGCCTTCGGCGGCATAGGTGCCCGCCGACGCGTTGCCGTCGAGCGGCAGATCGGTGCCGAGCGCCACCGCCTCGACGCCGGGGACGGCGCGCAGCCGTTCGAGCAGCGCGCGTCCGCGGACGACCGGCTCCGGGACGGCGTTGCGGCGCGCCTGGCGTGGCCGGCGGCCGCCGGCGCCGGCGCGCGCGGAACGCTGACGCGCAGCGTCAGCATCGATCGCGGATCGAAGCCGGGATCGAGCGCGGCGATGTTTCGCACCGATCGGATCATCAGGCCGGCGCCGACCAGCAGCACGACGGCCAGCGACAGTTCCGCGACGACGAGCGCGTTGCGGACGCGCTGCGAGCGGCGGCCGTCGCTGCCGCGCGCGGTCTCCTTCAGCGCGCTCGTTGAGATCGACGGTGCGCGCCTGCAGGCCCGGCGCGAGGCCGACGAGGATGCCGCAGGCGAGCGACACGGCGATGGTGAACGCGGCGACGCGCAGGTCGAGATCCGGGCGTGACGAAGCTGGGAAACGTCACCGGGCTCTGCGCGATCAGCAGCGGCGACCGCGACGCGCGCGAGCAGCAGGCCCGGCGGCCGCGCCGAGCGCCGTCAGCACGCAGCTTTCGGTCATCAGCTGCCGCAGCAGCCGGCCGCGGCCGGCGCCGACCGCGGTGCGCACGGCGATCTCGCGCCGGCGCGCTTCCGATCGCGCGATCAGCAGGTTGGCGACGTTGGCGCAGGCGATGAGCAGGACGAACGCGACCGCCGCCATCAGCGTCAGCAGCGCCGGGCGCAGCGCGCCGAACAGCTCGACGTCGAGCGGGCTGACCTCGACGCCGCGCTTCTCGTTGGTGTTGCGGGTAGGCGCGTTCGAGCTGCCGCGAGATGCCGTCCAGCTCGGCCTGCGCGCTCGCGAGCGTCACGCCCGGCTTGAGCCGCGCCAGCGCCCCGAACCCGCGATTGCCGCGGCCGGCCATCGCCTGCGGCGGCGCGTAGACGGCGAACGGCACCCACAGCTCGGCGATGTCGGTGAGGCCCTTGAACCCGGGCGGCATGACGCCGACGATGGTGTAGGCGCGCGCAGTTCAGCGTCACGCTGCGTGCCGACGATGTCCGGGATCGGCGCCGAAGCGCCGCTTCCACAACCCGTCGCTCAGGATCGACCACCAGGCCGGCGTGGCGACGAGATCCTCCGTCCGCGGAAAACGTGCGTCCGCGCGCCGGGCTGACGCCGAGCAGCGAAAAGTACGGCGCCGACACGAACTCGGCGAGCATGCGCTCCGGCTCGTCGATGCCGGCGAGCGTCAACGTCTGGCTGTCGAACGCGGCGACGTCCTCGAAGCTCTTCGACTGCGCGCGCCAGTCGAGAAAATCGGGATACGAGTTGCCGCGGCGCTCCAGCTTCGCGCGCATCACGTTGCCCCAGAGCTGCACCAGCCGCGACGGCTCCTGGTAGGGCAGCGCTCGCGCCCGCATCGCGTCGATCAGGCTGAAGATCGCGGTGTTCGCCGCCGATGCCGATCGCCAGCGCCAGCACCGCGACGATCGTGAAGCCGGGCGACTTGCGCAGCGTGCGCAAGGCGTACCGCACGTCCTGCCACAGCGTTTCGAGCGGATGGAACGTCCACATGTCGCGGCACTGCTCCTTGAAGGAGGTGACGTTGCCGAAGCGCCGGCGCGCCGCGGCGCGCGCGTCCACCGGCCGGAACGCCGTCGTGACGGTATTCCGCCTCGCGCATCGCGAGATGGAACGCGAGCTCGTCGTCCAGGTCGCGCTCGAGGCGCCGGCGTCGGAAGAGCGCGGCGAGCCCGGTGCCAAATCGCAATCAGCTTTTGCATGACTAGAACGCAGAACGCAGACGCAGTACGCCGAACGCAGAACGCCGAACCGCGCGAAGCGATCGTGACTCGCCTATGCCGTCTGCATGACGCGCGTGACCGCGGCGGCGACGCGATGCCAGTACTCCGCTTCGTTCTCCAGCTCGCGGCGGCCGAGCGCCGTCAGCTGGTAGAACTTCGCGCGGCGGTTGTTGTCCGACGTCCCCCACTCCGCCTTCAGCCATCCGCGCACTTCGAGCCGATGCAGCGCCGGATAGAGCGCCCCTTCCTCCACCCGCAGCACGTCCTGGGACGCCTGCTGGATGTGCTGGGCGATGGCGTAGCCGTGCATCGACCCGCGGCTGACCGTTTTCAACACCAGCATGTCGAGCGTGCCGGGCATGAACGCCGGCTCGTATGTCTTCTCTCCCATAAGCAGCTTAGGGGGACATCGTGCACTTAGACGGCGGGAAATGTCAAAAGTTCGAAGGGGCCGCGTGCAGCGGCGAGTCGGAAGGGGTCAGGGCAGCGTCTGCACGAGCACCTCGGTGACCTCGTGCATGGCCCGCAGCAGCGGTGTATAGCCGCCCGCAAGCAAGGCGAGCGTCAACGTCGTCGCGAGGGCGAGCGAAATCCGGTTCGTCCGCGCATCTGGCCGATCGTTCCTGTCGCCGGAGGCGAGGAGGCTGTGCACGCGCGACTCGATGTCGCCGCCGTCGACGAGCGTGCTGATCGGCTCGGCCGTTGCTCGCCGGCACGGGCATCATGCGTGCGACTTTGACGATTGCCGATGCGAGCGCGCAGCGCGCGCCAAGCGCCGCGCTTTCGTCACGGGCGCCGTCAGACGCGCGGCGATCCGCATTCAGCTCCGCGGCAGACGCCCACCGCTGCTCGAGGACACGCGGCCAGCGCGGCCGGCAGAAAATCGGGCGCGCTCAGGAACATCAGGCGCTTGAAGTTGTCGAGCGCCTGCCGGTGACCGACCTCGTGCGCGACGCTCGCCGCGAGCTCCTCGTCGTTGAGCGCGGCGATGACGCTGCGTGAGATGAACAGCCGCGGCTGGCAGACGCCGACCAGCGCCATCACCGGCGCGTCGACATCGATCCGGTACGCGGGCAATCGAGCTGCCGGCGAGCGCGATCGGTCGCGACACGCTGGCCCACGACGCCGCCCGCCGCGACGCGCGCATCCACGCGGCCGCCCCACGGCCAATTGCCGCGATCACGATCGCCGACGCAAACAGGGCCACGGTCGACAGCGCCGCTTGGAACCCTTCGGTGTACTCGCGCGGCTCGTACAGCCAGTAGGACGGCAGGAAAATCGTCATCACCACGACGCTCGAGGCGGCCGCCGGCAGGAGACGCAGCCCCATCCAGAGCGACGCGGGCCTTGCCCGGTCCTCGTCAATCAGCTGACGCGCGACCGCGGCGACCGCAACTGTCGCCACTCCGTTCACGATCACGAACCAGACGAGGGCGAGCACGAACGCGTGCAGGACGAAGAGCGCGTTCATCGATTGTCCTCATCGTTCACCTTGCGCCTTTTCTCGTGAATCAGGCGTTCCAGGTCGTCGAGCAGCGCCCGGTCTTTCTCGGACACCGCATCCACCAGCGACGACAGCATGGGCAGGGAACCGCCGCCGGGACGATCGAAGAGGCTCTGGACGAGCTCGGTGGCGACGGCTTCTTCCATTTCGTCACGAGTCGCCGCGGCCGAATACACGAAGGCGCGGCCGACCTTGCGCCGGGTGAGCAGTCCCTTCTTGAACAACCGATCCATCGTCGTCATCACGGTCGTGTACGCGACCGGAGAGCTCAGACGCGCACTCGCATCCTTGACGTTGGTCTCGCCTCGATTCCACACAACCGTCATCACTTCGCGCTCGAGCGTCCCGAGGCAGTTCTCGAGAACCTCGTGCGGCGACTTGAAACCCCAGAACACGAAAGGCCGTTTCATCGGCCAACAGCGTAGTTGTGTCCACATAAGGTGTCAACGGTAGGCAGGCAATCGGCAGGCACGTGATCAGCGTGCCTCGGCGGTTCTTCTCGCGAGCGCACGCGCGGCCACGAAGGCACTCGACCACGCCCACTGGAAATTGAACCCGCCGATCCTGCCGTCGACGTCGAGGATCTCGCCGACGCAGGTACAGCCCCGGGCAGACTCGCGACGCCATCGTCGCCGGATCGATCTCGCCGAGCGCGACGCCGCCGGCCGTCGCCTCGGCGAAGGTGTAGCCGCGCGAGTCGACGACCGGCAGCGGCCATTCGACCAGCGCCCGCGACAGCCGCCGCCGCTCGGCACGCGGGAAGTGCGCGAGGGCGAGCTCGCCGTCGATCTTCAGCTGGCGCAGCATCGCGTCGGCAACCGAGGCCGGCAGCATCGCTGCGACTGCGGTGCGCAGCATGGCCTTCGGACTCGCCGCCGGCGACACGCTGCAGCTCGGCGTCGACGCTCTCGAACTGCCGGCCGGGACAGAAGTTGACGCTGATCGCCGCCTCCCGCCCCTCGAGCTTCGCGCGCAGCCAGTGGCGCGACGCGTTCATCGCCACCGGGCCGCTGACGCCGAAATGGGTCCAGAGCAGCGCGCCTGCCAGACGCACGAGGATGGCGCCGTCGGCCCAGACCGCGAGCTCGACGTCCTGCGACACGCCGGACAGCTGGGCGTGGATCGACGGCTCGGACAAGACCAGCGGCGCGAGCGCCGGGGTGGTCGGAACGATCGTGTGGCCGAGCCGCTTCGCCATCTCGTAGCCGGCGCCGTCACTGCCGCTCTTCGGCAGCGATTTCCCGCCCGTCGCGAGCACGACCGCGTCCGCTCGCAGCTCGCCAGCCGAGGTGACGACGCGTGAATGTGTCCATTCGATTGGTTGACGCCGAGGACGCGATGGCCCGGCGCCAGCGTCGACGCCGGCGCGATCGCTTTCGCGCAGGAGCGCGTCGAGCACGTCGCGGGCGCGGTTCGAGTCGGGAAAGAGCTTGCCGTTCGCTTCCTCGTGCAGCGCGATGCCGATTTCGCGAAAGAACGCGACCGTGTCGGCGACCGGAAACGCGCGCAGCACGCGGCGGATGATCGCCGGACGACCGCCCCAGAAATCTCGCTCGGTGACGACGATGTTGGTGACGTTGCAGCGCGAGCCGCCGCTGACGAGGATTTTCGCGCCCGGGCGCTGCGCGCCATCGAGCAGCACGACCGAACGGTCCTGGTTGAAGCGCCGGATGAAGATTGCCGCTGCGAGGCCGGCGGCGCCGGCGCCGACAACGGCGATGTCCGACGACGGTGGAAGTGTGCGCATGGCGGACGGGCGCTCCCGCCGGCGCGGGCTGTGCGCTGTCCGATCCTACGCGCTGACGTCCTCGAGCTGCTGGGTGAGGCTCTGGAGCGCGTTCGCGAGGTCGGCGACGAGCGTATCGAGCGACTGATCCTCGCACGCGGCAGCGGGCTGGACCTCCACTTGCGGTTCCTCGATCGGCTCCTCTACCGGTTCCTCGAGCAGCATGGCGACGGGCGCGTCCAGGTCGAGGTGCTGTGGGATTTCCGGCGCCTCGTAGAGATCGCCCATCGGTTCGTCGACTTCGTCGGCGTGGTGGTGCGCAACCGGCTGCTCGTAGAGGTCGGCGATCGCGGCTTCCAGTTCGGCGCGGTGCTGCGACACTGGCGCCTCGTCGTAGAGATCGTGCAGATCCTCGAGCGCGAGTGACGCCGGCGCCGGCGCCGGCGCTGGAGTCTCCTTGCGCGCGACCACGCGCAGCTCGGGCTTGCAGCGGTGGATCGGCTCGTCGAACAGGTCGCCGATCTCTTCGCGCTCCTCGCGCTCGATCGGCCGCGGCTCGTCGTGTGCCTCCTGCCGCGACGACGGCGGCTCGAAGAACGCCAGCAGCCCGTCGAGTGAAAGCATCGGGTCTGCGGCAGCCGCGTGCGACTCGAGAGGGGCCTCGCCGGTGATCTCTGCGGACGCGTTGAATCGTTCGTTCGCCCACCGAAGCACGCGCATCCGCGCTTCGCGGTCCGGAAGCGCTGACAAGGCCTTGCTAATCGTAGTGATGGCGCTCGACTCGGCAGTAGCGTCATCGTCCTGTTTGCGGCGGGGGAGGGACACGTCGAACAGAACCATGCTGTCATACGGACGTTCAATATTGTCGCCAACCGCCACGCGGCTGCTAAACAGCTGGTACCACTAGGTTTATTTTGACTATCGGCTTACGGAGCAGCGAAAAACTGTTCAATTTGGGAACAGCGCGGCCGAAATTGAAATGCAGGATGTTTTGTGGAGAGGTGGCCGAAGCCACGACACGACGATCGGCTGCATCGACCGTCGTGCCGTGGCTGAACTGACTTCCAGAATCCGCTGCTACTTTCCTTTGTGTCCGCTGTGGTCATCGTCGACGTCGAGCTGCCCGCGGATCTCGCCGCCGGGTGAGAGGCTCGAGTGAACGTTGACGTAAGCCTTGCCGGCCCGGATGGCCGTAATCACCTCATCGAGCTCGCCCGCGAGGATCTGCTGCGGCGGCGGGGGCGGCGTGACCGGCTGAACGACATTGGCGGCGGTCAGCGTCCCCGAGACTGTTCCCTCTTGCGGGCATTCCGGCGTCAGCGCAGCCACAGTGGCCGGCGCCCGACTCGTTCCCTGGCAGAGCCACAGCACGATCACGCCGTTCACGTCCTTCTGGGCGACGTGAATGTGCGACTGCGCGACGATGCCCTGCAGACCGTCGAACGACAACTCATAGTCGATCGATTGTTCGTCGTCCGAGATTTTGGCTTTGAAGCGGCCCTTGGCGTCGGTTGAAACGACGGGGACTTCGTTGAACCCGATGAGCGAGGTGCGGAGTCGGTTGCCGCGATCGCGATCGCGGTCATCGGCAGTGAGGTGTACGGCGGTCGAAACCGCCGCGAGAGTGATGAGCCCCGCCAGAACCAAGCGCACTGTCTTCATCTGCATGCTCTCCTTTTCGAATGTGCAGCCGTCTCAAACGTCGTTATCGCAACACCGTCCCGCGCTCATGCCTGCGTAGCGGCTTGTTCGATCGATGGCGGAAAGCCCCGCGTCTTCTCGGATGACGAAACTCAACCATTAGGAAAAGCCAAACACTATGCGCGCGCCAAATGCGAGGCAAGCGAATTGTTTGTATCAAGCGGTCGCAAATGATGTTCGCGCGCGCCGATCCAAGCGAACGAATTTTCCCGGCGGGTGGAAAGTTTCGTTGTTCCGGCCGAGCCCGTTCAGCGCACACGCGCGATACCCTGATGCGTTTGCGCGTCAGCGCAGGATCGTGGCGTCCGCCAACGCGGGACGCAACCTGGCGCCCAGTCAGCGAGGTGGCGATGATTCGATCATTCGGCAGGCTCAGTCTCATCATCCAGGCGATTGCATTCGTATTTATCTCGATGACCACCAGCACCGCGGCCGGGCAGACGCCGGAGCCGCAGGCAGGGACCCCCAACTGGGAGCACGTGCGCACGATCGGCGGGCGGCTCGGTGTTCCGCGGACGCTGACGATCGGCGGCGCTCCGGCCCGCACGATCGCGATTGGCGACTTCGATGGCGATGGGAACGCCGACATCGCGGTCGGCGGCGGATCCGGGCAAGTCACCGTGTTCCGCGGTGACGGCGTGGGAGGATTTCAATCAGCAGCCTCCGCGGCGCGGGCAGACTGGGCCACGGTCGACGCCATTACCGCAATCGATGGAACGGCTTACAGTGCGGCGTCGAGCGCGGTCGCTTCGTCCACCGCGCTTCGAGTTCGCGGACGGGCGGCCTCGCCGGCCGTGGGGCAGGCGGCAATGCACCGCGCTGTCGTTGCCGATTTCAACGGCGACGGCACGGTTGATGTGGCCGCCGTCGAAGCTGGCTCGTCGAGCCTCCAGATCATCCTCGGCGAACCGGGTGGCGGTGCCGGCGCTGGGCCTTCGCGCAGCGCACTCGGCCGGAGCGCGGTCGCCCTGGCGAGCGGCGATTTCGACGGCGATGGCGCAATCGATCTGTTCGTCGCCGATGGCAGCTCCAGCGCCGTGACCGTCCTCCTGGGCGACGGGCGCGGCCACTTCGACGCCCGCCGGTCGCTCGACGTGGGAATCAAGGCAGCGTCAGACGGCTTGGCTGCGAGCGACATCGACGGCGACGGCCTCGCCGACCTCGTCGTGATGGGTGACGCGCCCGCCGGGGCCCGCGTCTATACCAGCTCGCGTGGCGGCAGCGTTGCGCTTCCGCAGGCGCTGGCCGCTGTGCAGCCGGCGCCATCGGCCGCCGCCGATGCCGGCGATTACGAAGGCATCGTCGCGCTGACGCTGAATCCATCGACCATCGCTGGCGGCAGCGGCGCCACGTCAACCGCAACCATCACGCTGAATGCACCGGCGCCGGCCGGCGGCGTCGTCGTGACACTCGCCAGCTCGAATCTGGAATTGGCGGCGTCGGTGCCGAGCATCACCGTGCCGGAGGGCACAACCACCGCCACCTTCGTTGTCGGCACGAACGCGAACTACCGGCGCTACAGCGGGCTGGCGTTCGAGGCCACGATCTCGGCGACGCACGGAACGACAACACGCAGCGCGGTGCTGAGCCTCACGGCGCAGGCGCGTCCCGGTCCGCTCAGCAGCTTCGACGTGCAGAACCAGGGGCAGATGTGCTTTGGCGTCGGCGTCAGGCAATCGCCGGAGGGGGTCACGCTCGAATTCGGATCGGCAGGAAACCTGTTCGACTGCGTGCCGCCGTCGAGTCCCGTTGGCCAGGATGGCACCTGCACGTTCAGGCAGGAATGCTCACTTGGCTGCGAGCGTCGGCCGCCGGCCGACGGTTTCCGCTTCAGTGACGTCTGCGCGACGACCGGCCCGTTCCCGATCGCCGTCAATCCGAAGCTGGTCGTCGGCGGCAACAGTTCGGTCGCGTCGCTCCAGCTGAATGCGCCCGCGCCGGCAAATTCCTCGGGTGTCGTGTCGTCGGCGACCGTGCTCGCGAACACCTTCCCGAACATCAGCACGCCGATTCCCGCCGGCGCCACCACCGCGAATGCGCAGGTGCTGACCGCGCGGGTGATCGCGCCGCAGTTCGCGCCGATTGACGGCAGCTACTACACGCCGCGCTCCGACGGATCGGTGGGCGGTCGCCTGGGGCTGACCTGGCTTGCGCTCGTGCCGGGCACGCCGCCTCCATTCCGCCTGACCTCCTTCGAGTTCGATCCGACCGGGCTCACGTCCGTCTCCGGCGGCGCGTCCGCGCTTCTCATCGCGCAGATGAATCAGGTGGCGCCGGAGCCTGCCGTGGCAACCGCAACCCTGACGCTCGCGAGCAGCCATCCTGCCGTCGCGTCGTTCCCGCAGCCGGAGGTGGCGTTTACTCAGGGCAGCAGCAACCGCGGCGTTTTCGTCCAGACGCAGGCGGTCGCGGCTGACACGGTCGTCACGCTTTCCGCGACCGTGGGTACGACGACGCTCACCCGTACGCTGACGGTGCGGGCGACGCCTCCCGCGACGCGCGTCAAGTCGTTCTTCCTGAATCCGTTCGACGTCCCAGGGGGAACGCCGTCGAGCGGTCTCGTCGTTCTCGACGGCACCGCGCCCGCCGGCGGTGCCGTGGTGACCTTCACGAGCGCCAATACCGCCGCGGTGCCGGTGCCGCCAAGCGTGACCGTGCCCGCCGGATCGGATCGGGTGAGCTTCCCGATTCCCACCAACCCGGTGCCGACCAACACCAGCGTGACGCTGACCGCGAGGTTCAACGGCACCTTCGCGGCCACCTCGCTGATCGTGACGCCGGCGCCCGGGGCTGCGACCTTGACGTCTCTCGCCGTCAGCCCGGCGAGCGTCGCCGGCGGCAGCGGAGCCACCGGCACGGTGACGCTGAGCGGGGCGGCTCCCGGCGGCGGCGCGGTCGTCAGCCTGTCGCGCAACGTCAGCGCGGCGAGCATCCCGGCGACGGTGACCGTTCAAGCCGGCGCGCAGAGCGCGACGTTCTCGATCACGACCACGACGGTCGCCACTTCCACGCCGGTCACAATCACGGCGACGTACGGCAGCACGAGCCGGAGCGCGACGCTGACCGTCACTCCGGCGAGCCAGCCGACGACGCCGGCAGCGCCGACGCTCGTGAGCCCGGCGAACGGTGCGACGGTGACGCTGCCTGCAACGCTGGACTGGAGCGACGTCAACGGCGCGGCGTCGTATCAGGTTCAGGTGGACGATTCGAACAGCTTCTCCGCGCCGCGCGTCGTCGACCAAACGGTCACGGCGTCGCAGCTCAGCGTGTCATCGCTGGCCATCCGCCAGCACTGGTGGCGCGTGCGGGGAGTGAACTCGGCGGGTACCGTGGGTGCATGGTCCAGCGTCCGCAGCTTCACGCCGCAGGCGCCTGCGCCGCCGCCCGGTACGCAGGTCACGTTGACGGTGTCGGCCACTGGCCGAAGCGGGTCGCGCATCACTTCGTCGCCGGCCGGGATCAACGTCGCCGTCGGCAGCAGCGGATCGGCGCCGTTCGCATCGGGCACGCAGATCACGCTGTCGGTGTCGAGCGGCCGCGACGCGATCTGGTCGGGCGCTTGTTCGAGCGGCGGGAGCAAGCGGAAGACGTGCACGTTCACCATCAGCGCCAATGTGTCGGTGAGCGCGAACGTGCAGTAGCGCTGGCGAGGTGCAGGCGGACAGAACGCGGTGCAGGGTGAAAGGGGGCGCGGTGCAGAGTGCAAGGTGCGCGGTGCACGGTGCACTTTGCGCGATTGTGCTCACGCTTACTCGGTGGTCGGGTCTGCCGGCAGGGTAAACCTGATCGTGGTGCCGCGTCCTGGCTCACTGTGGAGGTCGATGCTTCCGCCGTGGGCCAGGACGAGCGCGCGCGCAATGGCGAGGCCCAGCCCCGATCCGCCGGAGCCCGGGCCCTTGTAGAAACGCGCGAACGCGCGCTGCGCTTCCTCCGGCGTCATCCCGGCGCCAGTGTCGGCGACCGACACGGCTACCCCGTTCACGCCGCCTGCCTGCCCTGAGCCTGTCGAAGGCCTGCCTGAGCCTGTCGAAGGGCCTGCCTGAGCCTGTCGAATGGGCCTGCCCTGAGCCTGTCGAACGGGCGATGGCAATCGTGACCGTGCCGCCAACCGTGCTGTGCCTGAGTGCGTTCGACACCAGGTTGGTCAGCACCTCGCGGATCCGCACCGGATCGATCGCGATCGGCGGATGGCCGTCGTCGCCGACCTGAATCGTGATCTGCTTCGCAGCGGCTTCACCCGACAACGCGGCGGCGACATCGCGCGCGAGCGCGGCGATGTCGGTCGTTTCCTTCTCGAGCTTCAGCGCGCCGGCCTCCGACAGCGCCAGCGTGCGCAGATCGTCGATCAGCCGGGAGAGCACGCGCGTCTCGTCGAGCACGATCTCGAGCCCCGCGTCGTCGCGCGGGTAGACGCCGTCGAGCAGTCCTTCGACGCGACCCTGGATCACGGTCAGCGGCGTTCGCAGTTCGTGCGCGACATCGGCCATCAGGTTGCGGCGCTGCTGGTCGTGCTTCTCCAGCCGCTCGGTCATCGTGTTGAACGCGTGGGCGAGCGCGCGAACCGGCGGCGGACCGTGGACGCCGACGCGAGTCGTGTAGTCGCCGCCGGCGACGCGGTCTGCCGCGTCCATCACCGCGCGAAGGGGGCGGCTGATCCCCCGGCCAACGCGGAGGAACGCCAGCAGCGCGAATCCCGCGAACCAGGCGGCGACGAGGAAGAACGGGATGCCGGGCCCGGACGCGTCGACGACCCCGAAGCGGGCCGCCGTCGACCACAGCAGCATGAACAATCCCCACAGCCCCAGGGCGACGATCACGAACGCGATCGCGGTAAGCCGACGGAAGAACCTCCGCCGGTTCGCCCAGTCGCCGGGGCCGTGCGGCGGCCAACCCTGGCCCTCGCTCCAGCGCTGCCCCCGCCGCCGTTCCCAGTGCCTCATGGCTCGGCAAACCGGTAGCCGACGCCGTAAACGGTCAGCACGTAGCGCGGATTTCGCGGATCGGGCTCGAGCTTCCGGCGCAGGTTCTTGACGTGCGCGTCGATGGCGCGCTCGAACGAGTCGGCCTCGATGCCGCCGATGACGTCGAGCAGTTGCGCGCGCGTGAAGATGCGGCCCGGCTGCCGGGCGAGGGTGGCGAGCAGTTCGAACTCGGTCGGGGTGAGGTCGAGGCGCCGGCCGGCGACTTCGGCGCGCATGCGCGGCCGATCGAGCGTCACGTCGCCGGCGCGAATCACCTCCGCGCGATCGGACGCTGCGTCGGAGCGGCGGAAGACCGCTCGAACCCGCGCGACCAGCTCGCGCGGGCTGAACGGTTTGGTCATGTAGTCGTCGGCACCGAGCTCGAGACCGACCAGCTTGTCGCTCTCTTCGACCCGCGCCGTCAGCATGATGATCGGGACGTTCGACTGCTTGCGCAGCGCGCGTGTCACGTCGAGACCGTCCACGTGCGGGAGGCCCAGATCGAGGACGATGAGATCCGGATGGCGCGTCCGCGCAATCGCGAGCGCGTCGGCGCCGTTGCCCGCGGTGGTCACGGTATAACCAGCGCGCTCGAGATAGTCGCGCGCGATTTGCGCAATCCGCGGCTCATCGTCCACAACCAGGATGTGCTTCATCAATCGGTGGCTGTGCCCGGCGCCGCCGGCGACCCGTCGCGTTCGTGCGCGCGACGATGCCATTCCTCGAATCGCGGCGGCACCCCGTCGCGGTAATGGTGCCATCCCCATCGCGGCCCGCCCCAGAAAGCGCGGCGCAGCAGGAAGAAGCACAGCAGGACGAAGAAGAACGGGAAGAACCCGAACCCGAAGCCCCACGGCCGGTGCCACATGTAAGGGTACGGGTAGGCGTAGGCGTATGGCACAGCCGGCGCCGTCGCGCCCGGCGCCGCCGGCGCTGCGACGGCGAACCGCCCGCTTTCGGCGAGACCCCGCGTCACGCCGGCGTTATAGGCCGAGAAGCCGACAGCGGCGGCGACCACTGCGGCGAGCAGCACCCCGAACAACACGCGCGTTCCGAATCGATTCTCCATGACAACTCTCCTGGAAAACTTGACCGTGAGGCGAGTGTCGCAAGGAATCGTGAACGAATTGTGAAGGTGCTATGAAGGCGGCCAGACGGCACGTGCGGTGGCCGCGACGACCGCGAGCTTCTGCCGCTGATCGTCGGCCGACAGCCGGTTGCCTTCGGCTGTGGACGCGAAGCCGCATTGCGGGCTGACGGCGAGCCGCTCGAGCGGGACGACGCGGGCGGCGTCGGCGACGCGCGCGCGCAGCTCATCGACGGTTTCGAGCCGCGCTTTCTTCGTGCTCACCAGCCCGAGCACGACGACGCGATCGTCCGGGACGTAGGCCAGCGGCTCGAATGTCCCCGAGCGGGCATCGTCGTATTCGAGCAGGAAGCGGTGGAAGCGCGAGCGCTGGAACACCTGCTGCGCAATCCGGTCGTAGCCGCCGGACGCGTAGAACATGCTGCGGTAGTTGCCGCGGCAGATGTGGATGCCGAAGGTGAGGCCGGCGTGGCCGTCGATGATCGCGTTGTCGAGCTCGATGCACGCGTCGAGCATCTTGTCGGGATCGCTGCCACGCTGGCGGTAGCCGTCGCGGATCTTCTCGTCGAGGAGCGCAGCGTACTGCGGCGCGTCGATCTGGACGTAGTCGCAGCCCAGGCGCCGGAGCTCCTCGATTTCGCGCCGCGTGAAGTCGACCAGATCGGCGAGATACGCGTCGCGGGTCGGATAGGCAGCGCGCGATTTGTCGGGGTCGTAGTACGCGGCCGCCTGCTGCGCGCTGATCAGCGTCACCTTGACCGGCAGCTTCGTGCGTGCGCGAAGGTAGGTGAACTCTTCCGCCGCCATATGGCGCCGCCATCGCAGCTTCTCGACGATGACGGGACGCTTGATCGTCTCCTCGGCGCCGCTCTCGTCGCGAAACGGGATCGCCCAGCCGCCGAACTTGTCGAAGCCATCGAACGCCTCGACCAGGTGGCCGAAGAACGCGTAGCGGCGCTGCTCGCCGTCGGTGACGACGTCGAGGCCGGCCGATTCCTGCAGCGCGATCGCTTCGTCGACCGCGCGATCCTCGATCTTCTTGAAGTCGGCGGCGGCGAGCTCGCCGCGCTCGAATTTATCGCGCGCCTCGCTCAAATACTGCGGCCGAAGGAGGCTGCCGATCCCCTCGCTGCGATACATGGTCATCTATGGCCTCGGGCGGGCGGGCCGCCGATCGGCGGCGCTCGCCCGGCCGATGCGCGGACTCGCCCCGACCTGTTCGTAGAAGAATCCGTCAGCGGACCGATCGAGCCTCAGGAGATACAAGCTGCGCGGCTGCGATCGCGCCAGGCTGCCGGAGACGACGACGCGCTCGCCGGGCTTGAACGTGGTGGCGGTGACGCCGATATCGGCGAGCTCTGTGCGGTTGTCCATCTCGAGGCGCCAGCGCTGCACGGCGCCGGAGGCGTCGGCGACGTCGATGAAGAGAAACGGGTGCGGGTTGATCAGCTGGAATTCGGCGACCGTTCCTTCGAGGGTCGCCTGGGCGGCTGCGGTCGTAGATGCTGTAGATGGAATGGTGGGCGCGAGCGGATGGCGTGCAGAGGGCGATTGTTGCCGCGAGCGCCAGCGTCCAGCGCGTCATGCGGCGATTCTATCGCGGCGGCATTCTTACGTAGTGTCCGGCTTCAGCCGGACCGCGTGAGCTACGGGTTACGGCATCGGCTGAAGCGCTTCAGAGCCTTCAGGTTTCCGGCGATAAGCGCTTCTTTCTTGTTGGCCGTCCACCGTTTCAGTTGGCGTTCCCGATCGCGGGCCGCCTCAGCCGAGGGAAACCCTTCGGAGTGCACGAGGTGCACTGGACGCCTCTTGGCTGTGTAGTTACAGGCAACACCTTCGTTGTGTCGGAGCAATCGCATGTCGAGATCGCTCGTCATGCCTACGTACAACGATGAATCGGAACAGCGAAGGATGTAGACGTAGAACATCAGACGACGATGCCATCGTCCGATAGCGCCGCGGTAGCCCCTCGACTCGGCGGGCGCCTACGCTGACACCTCGCTCTGGGCACACCATTCGACTTGGCGTGAAGGAATACTCGGCCTGCGATTGGAGAGAGGCCCTTCGACTCGGCGGGTGCTTACGGTGACGCCTCGCTCAGACACCATTCGACTCGGCGTGAAGGAATACTCGGCTTGCGATTGGAGAGAGGCCCTTCGACTCGGCGGGTGCTTACGGTGACGCCTCGCTCAGGCACCATTCGACTCGGCGTGAAGGAATACTCGGCCTGCGATTGGAGAGAGGCCCTTCGACTCGGCGGGGTCTACGGTGACGCCTCGCTCAGGCACCATTCGACTCGGCGTGAAGGAATACTCGGCCTGCGATTGGAGAGAGGCCCTTCGACTCGGCGGGGTCTCACGGTGACGCCTCGCTCAGGGCACCATTCGACTCGGCGTGAATGGATACTCGGCCTGCGATTGGAGAGAGGCCCTTCGACTCGGCGGGGTCTTACGGTGACGCCTCGCTCAGGGCACCATTCGACTCGGCGTGAATGGATACTCGGCCTGCGATTGGAGAGAGGCCCTTCGACTCGGCGGGGTCTTACGGTGACGCCTCGCTCAGGGCACCATTCGACTCGGCGTGAATGGATACTCGGCCTGCGATTGGAGAGAGGCCCTTCGACTCGGCGGGGTCTTACGGTGACGCCTCGCTCAGGGCACCATTCGACTCGGCGTGAATGGATACTCGGCCTGCGATTGGAGAGAGGCCCTTCGACTCGGCGGGGTCTTACGGTGACGCCTCGCTCAGGGCACCATTCGACTCGGCCCTGAATGGATACTCGGCCTGCGATTGGAGAGAGGCCCTTGACTGGCGGGTCTACACGCCTCGCTCGGGCACCATCGACTCGTGAAGGAACTCGGCTTGCCATGAGCGAGGCCTCGGCGAGAGCCGAGGCCGAGTCGAATGGTGCGGAAGAGAGGATTCGAACCTCCACGGGGTTGCCCCCGCCAGCCCCTCAAGCTGGTGCGTCTGCCATTCCGCCACTTCCGCGTGCGAGGGTGGGCGTGCTGTGTATCTTACCTGGGCGGCTGCGCCGGTGGCGGCGTCGCCGGAGGGGTCGCCGGTGGTGTTGCGGCCGGCGGGGTCGTGCTGGCTGGCGGCGTGGCTTCCGCCGGTGCCGTCGTCGTCGCCCCGGGTGTTGCCGGTGCGGATGCTGGCGCTGGAGCGGGCCCCGGCGTGCCCCTGAGGAGCGAGCCCGGGCCGCGCTGCCCGATTGCCGACAGGACCATCGCGCCAACCATGAAGAGCACCGCGAGAATCGCCGTGGCCTTCGACAGCACCGTCGCGCCGGCGCGCGCGCCGAACGCCGACTGGCTGCTCCCGCCGCCGAACGCCGCCGCCATGTCGCCCTTGCCCTGCTGCAGCAGGATGACCAGCAGCAGGATCAGGCAGGTCAACACGTAAAAGGTCGAGAAGACGTAATACAGAATCATGGCTTTAGGCTGTGTTCAGTGCGGGAAACCAAGATTATACCGCAGCTTGGCGGCTTCGGGCGATGATCTCGGTAAAGCCGCGGACGTCGAGGCTGGCGCCGCCGACGAGCGCGCCGTCGACGTCCTCCTCGGCGATGAGCTCGCGGATATTGTCCGGCTTCACGCTGCCGCCGTAGATGATGTGGCTCCGGTCGGCCGCATCGGCACCGAACCACTGGCGCAGCCGCTTGCGAATGTGTGCATGTGCCTCGCCGGCCTGCGCCGCGGTCGCCGTGCGGCCGGTGCCGATCGCCCAGACCGGCTCGTAAGCCAGGACGATCTCTCCCAGCTGCTCTGAGGAGATCTCGCCGAGGCCGTCCTTGATCTGCCGGTCGAGCACCGTCAGCGTCTCGTCGCGCTCGCGTTCCTCGAGCGTCTCGCCGATGCAGACAATCGGCGTCAGCCCGGCGCCGATCGCGGCCATCGCCTTGCGATTGACGATCGCATCCGATTCGCCGAACAGCCGCCGCCGCTCCGAGTGGCCGACAATCGCGTACTCAGCCCCCGCTTCCTTGACCATCAGCGGCGAGATTTCACCGGTGAACGCGCCCTCGCGTTCCCAGTAGAGATCCTGCGCCGCGACGCCGATGTTCGAGTTGCGCGCCGCTTCGGCGACGGCGTGCAGCGCCGTGAACGGCGGTGCGATTGCGATCTCGACCTTGCCGAAATCCTTCACCGCCAGCTTCAGTTCCTTGACGAACACCACCGCCTCGACGACGGTCTTGAACATCTTCCAGTTGCCGGCGATGAACGGTATGCGGGCGCTCATGATTTCTCCGCCAGCGCGGCGACTCCGGGCAGCGTCTCGCCGCCGAGGAACTCGAGCGACGCGCCGCCGCCGGTTGAAATGTGCGTGATCGTGTCCGCCACGCCGGCCTTGTTCACCGCCGCGATCGAATCGCCGCCGCCGATGATCGTCGTGCCGTCGACTCCGGCCACCGCGCGCGCGACGCCGTTGGTGCCGGCCGCGAACGCCTCGATCTCGAACACGCCCATCGGCCCGTTCCAGACGACGGTCTTCGCGCCGGCGATGGCCGCCGCGTACGCCTTGATCGTCGCCGGCCCGATGTCGACGCCGTAGCGGTCGCCGATCCTGGGATCGCCGACCTCCAGAACCTCGTTCGCCGAGCCGATCTCGACGCGATCGGTGACGACGTGATCGACCGGCAGCTCGAGCTTCACGCCACGTTTCGCCGCGTCTTCCGTAATCTCGCGCGCCTCGTCGAGCTTGTCGTCCTCGACCAGCGACTTGCCGATCGGGAGGCCGCGCGACTTGAAGAACGTGTAGGCCATCGCGCCGCCGATGATCAGGCGGTCGACCTTGCCCAGCATGTTCTTGATGACGTCGATCTTGTCCGATACCTTCGCGCCGCCGAGGATGACGATGAACGGCCGCTCGGGCGACTCGAGGGCGTGGCCAAGATACTTCAGCTCGCGCTCCATCAGCAGCCCGGCTGCCGGCCGCTTGATGAGATGCGTCACCGCCTCGACCGAGGCGTGGGCGCGGTGCGCGGCGCCGAACGCATCGTTGACGTAGCGATCCGCCAGCGACGCCAGCTCCTTCGCGAACCCCGCGTCGTTCTTCTCCTCTTCCGGGTGGAAGCGGAGGTTCTCCAGCAGCACCAGCCCCTTGCGCGCGTTGTGCACCTGCTGCACCGCGTCGCGCGCCTCGTCGCCGATGCAGTCGGTGGCGAAGGTGACCGTCGTCCCCAGCAGGTCGGCCAGGTGGTCGGCTATCGGCCGCAGGCTCATCTGCGGGTTGACCTTGCCTTTCGGCCGCCCGAGATGGCTGGCGAGCACGACGGTGGCGCGATGATCGAGCGCGTACTGAATCGTCGGCAGCGAGGCGCGGATGCGCGTGTCGTCGCCGACCTTGCCGTCCTTCAACGGCACGTTGAAGTCGACGCGGATAAAGACGCGTCGTCCTTCGAGATCCAGATCTCTGATTGAGAGCTTCATCGTCGCTCGGCTAAAGCGTTCGCGCGGCTAGAGCCTTCGCGTTACAGGCCCTTCGCCACCAGTTTGCGCAGCAGGTCAACGCAGCGGTTCGAGTAGCCCCACTCGTTGTCGTACCAGGACAGCACCTTCAGGAAATCGCCGTCCATGACCTTGGTGTAGGGCGTGTCGACGATCGACGAGTGCGGGTTGCCCTTGAAGTCGATCGACACGAGCTCTTCGCCCGAACACGCGAGGATACCCTTGAGCGGACCGTCCGCCGCCTTCTGAAACGCGGCGTTCACTTCCTCCGCCGTCACCGTGCGGTTGAGCACGGCCGCGAGGTCGACGCACGATACGTTGGGCGTCGGCACCCGCATCGAGATGCCATCGAGCTTGCCCTTGAGCTCGGGCAGCACTTCGCCGACCGCGACCGCCGCGCCGGTGGTCGTCGGAATCATCGACAGCGCCGCCGCGCGCGCGCGCCGCAGATCCTTGTGCGGCAGGTCGAGCAGCTGCTGGTCGTTGGTGTAGGAGTGGATCGTCGTCATCCACCCTTTCTTGATCCCGAAGGTCTGGTGGATCACCTTGGCGAGCGGCGCCAGGCAGTTGGTCGTGCACGACGCGTTGGAAATGATGTGGTGCTTCGCCGGATCGTAGGTGTCGTCGTTGACGCCGAGGACGACGCTGACGTCGGGCTTCTTGGCGGGCGCGGTGATCACGACCTTCTTCGCGCCGGCGGTGAGGTGCTTGGCCGCCGCGTCGCGATCGGTGAAGAGTCCGGTCGACTCGAACACCACCTCGACGCCGAGATCCTTCCACGGCAGCTGCGCCGGGTCGCGCATCGACAGCACCTTGAACTCGTCGCCGTCGACCGAGATGCTGTCCTGCTTGGCCTCGACCTTCGCGTGCAGGTTGCCGAGCACCGAGTCGTATTTCAGCAGATGCGCGAGCGTATGGGCGCTGGTCAGATCGTTGACGGCGACAAAATCGATGTTCTTGTCGCCAAGCGCAGCCCGCATGATGTTGCGGCCGATGCGGCCGAAACCGTTAATCCCTACCCTCACCGGCATGCAATCCTCCCGGGCAAACGTTTCATTCTACAATAAGCCGCTGCAATGTATCTGGCCTACAGCCTGCTGACGCTGCTTCTTTTCGTGCTCGTTTCGCCGTACTTCCTCTACCAGGCGATACGCTACCAGAAGTACATCGGCAGCCTCCGGCAGCGCCTCGGCTTCCTCCCGATCACCTTCAACGTCGACGCCGAGGAATCGATCTGGATTCACGCCGTGTCGGTCGGCGAAGCACTCACCGCCCGCGCGCTCGCCACCGACCTCAAGGCCCGCTACCCGCGCCTGCGCCTGTTCCTTTCGACGACGACGATTGCGGGGCAGCAGGTGGCGCGGCGCAGCCTCTCCAACGTCGATGCGGTGTTCTACTTCCCGTTCGACTGGACCTTCATCGTCCGGCGTACACTGCGCCTGGTCCGGCCGCGGCTCTTCATCATGATGGAGACCGAGATCTGGCCGAACCTGCTGCGCGAGTGCCGCCGCCGCGGCATCCGGACGGTGATGATCAACGGCCGCATCTCGAACCGCTCCTATCCGCGCTACCGGATGGTCCGGCCGTTCATCCGACGCGTGCTCGCCGACGTCGATCGCTTCTGCGTGCAGAGCGAGGAAACGGGGAGGCGGCTGATCGACCTCGGCGCCAACCCGACCCAGGTCACGGTGACCGGCAGCCTCAAGTTCGATTCGCTGGAGCTGCCCGCGGCGACCGCGCACGGCCGGCCGCGCGAGCGGGTGCTGCGCTTCTTCCAGCTGTCGCCGTCGCGCACGGTCGTCGTCGCCGGCAGCACGCTGCGCGGCGAGGAAGCCGCGGTGCTGCGCGCGTTCGCGCGGATCAAGGCGACGATGCCCGGCGCGATGGCGATTCTCGCGCCGCGACAGCCCGAGCGCTTCCCCGAAGTCGAGCGACTCGCGCGCGACGCCGGTTTCGTCACCGTCCGCCGGTCGGACCTGCCGATCGACGCCGAGCCGCGCGCCGACGTCGTCGTCCTCGACACGATCGGCGAGCTGGCGCAGCTCTATCAGCTCGCGACGGCGGTGTTCGTCGGCGGCAGCCTGGTCGACCACGGCGGCCACAACATCCTCGAGCCGGCAATCTACGGCAAGCCGATCGTGTTCGGCCCCTCCATGCACAACTTCAAGGAGATCGCCGAAGCGTTCATCAGCAACGACGCGGCGATTCAGGTGCCGTCCGAGCGTGAGCTCGACGAGACGCTGCTGGCGCTGGTCACCGATCCGGTGCGCCGCGCGCGGCTTGGCGCGGCCGCGCGGGCCCTGGTCGCGGCCAACCGCGGCGCGAAGACCAAGACACTCGAAGTTATCGGCGAGCTGCTGCCAACAAGCGACGTCGAACGACGCGCCGTCGTGCGGCCGTTCCGCCGGGTGCATTGATTCAGTTCCTGAGCTCGGCGTACGGCGCCGTGGTGGCGATGCGGCGCGCGTGGTACACGCGCGACCCGTCGCGGCAGCGCCGTCTCACGCGGCCGGTGGTCAGCGTCGGCAACCTGCGCGTCGGCGGCAGCGGCAAGACGCCGATGGTCGAATACATCGCGCGGCTGCTGCTCGAGCAGGGGGAGCGGCCCGCGATCCTCACCCGCGGCTACGGCAGGCGCAAGCCGCGCGACGGCGTCACCGTCGTCTCCGACGGCGAGCGCGTGCTGGTCGATCTCGATCAGGCAGGCGACGAGCCGCTGATGCTCGCCCGCGCGTTGCCCGGTGTCCGCGTGCTGGTCGGCACCGATCGATATCTGTCCGGGCTGCTCGCCGAGCGGCGGCTCGATGCGACCGTCCACCTGCTGGACGATGGCTTTCAGCACCTCGAGCTTGCGCGCGACGTCGATCTGCTGCTCGTCGCCGAGGACGACCTGCAGGACCAGCCGCTGCCCGCCGGCCGGCTGCGCGAGCGGATCAGCGCGGCGACCGCCGCTGACGCTGCCCTGATCACCGCCGGCTACGACACCGCAGCCGAGCGCATCGGCCGCGCGTTCGGCGTCTCGCCGGTCTTTCGCGTCACCCGCGCCATCGGGGCGCCGCGGAATGTCGCCGGCGCGCGCGATTCGGTCGTCGTCCCCTCGGGTTCGCGCGTGTTCGTCGTCACCGGCATTGCCCGGCCCGACCGGTTCGTCGCCGATATCTCGTCGGTCGGATGGGAAATGTCCGGCATCATCGAGTTCCGCGATCACCACCCCTTCTCGGCGGGCGACGTCAACCGGATTTCCGCCGAAGCTGAAGCCGCCGGATCGGCGCTGATCCTGACGACGGAGAAGGATGCCGTGCGGCTCGCGGCCTGCGATCTCGGCGACCTGCCAATCGCGTCGGTGCCGCTCGTGGTCGGCATCGAGCCTGCCGGTGCGTTCCGCCGCTGGCTGCTCGAACGGCTTCACGCCCATCCAGGATCGGTCGAACGGCGATCGAATCCGGAATCGGCCAATCCGCAATCGACCAATCCGCAATCGACCGACTCCGCAATCGGACCACTCCACCAATCAATCCGCAATCCGCAACCCGCAATCCGCAATGACGATGAGGCACCGCATCGAGTACCTGCTCGTGCGCGTTCTGATCGCGCTGGTGCGGATCACCCCGGGTCCACTGGTTCGCGCCGGCGGCAGCACGCTCGGCCTGGCGTTCTACACGCTCGACCGCCAGCATCGCCGGATCGCTCAGCGCAATCTCGCGGCGGCATTTCCCGCCCGATCGCCTGCGGAACGCGGGGCGATCGCCCGCCGCGCGTTCACCCACTTCGGGCGGCTGACGCTCGAGCTGCTGCGCTTTGCCACGCTGTCGCCGAAGCAGATGCTGAAGCGCGTCGAGTTCGACGGCGAGGAGCGCGCGCGGGTCGCCTACGCGCAGGGGAAGGGTGTGCTGTTCATCACCGGGCACTTCGGGTTCTGGGAGCTGCAGGCGATGGTGCATGCGCTGCGCATCCAGCCGGTCACGATCCTCGCCCGCGCCCTCGACAACCCCTACCTCGACCGGCTGCTCGAGCGCATCCGCCAGCGCACAGGGAACACGGTCGTCTATCGCCGCGAAACGATCCGGCGGGTGATGCGGACGCTGCAGGCAGGGCAGGGCGTGGCGGTGCTGATCGATCAGCACATCATGAGCCGCGACGCGATCTACGTCGACTTCTTCGAGCGGCCGGCGGCGACGACTTCAGCGGTCGCGGCGCTGGCGCTGCGCACCGGCGCGCCGGTGGTTCCAGTTTTCGCGCTGCCGCTCGGCCGCGGGCGCTATCGGATGGTGTACGAGCATCCGGTCGAGCCGCCGGATTCCGATTCAGCCGACCCGGTGCGCGAGTTCACGCAGCGATGCACCGACGTGCTCGAGATGCACGTGCGCCGGCGGCCGGAATTGTGGCTGTGGATGCACCGGCGATGGCGCGACAACGGCGCGGGCGCCGATTCGGTGCCGGGGTTGTTTCCAACGGCGGCGAGGGAAACCGACGAATAAACGTTCTTCGGAGGCTTCGCCGACCCGCGCCAGACGTTATCGCGCCGGCGTGCTGAGTTTCTGCTGCACCTGCTGCTCGATCCAGCGGTAGGTCTGGCCGACGCCTTCCTCGAGCGTGATCCGCGGCTCCCATCCGAGCACCCGGCGCAGCCGCGTGTTGTCGGAGTTGCGTCCGCGCACGCCCTGCGGGCCGGGGATGTGCCGCTTGCGCAGCGAGACGCCGGCGATCTCGCAGACGATGTCGGCGAGCTGGTTGATCGTGACCAGCCGATCCGATCCCAGATTCAACGGCTCGCCGTGGTCGGACGCCATCAGCCGCTTGACCCCTTCGAGGCAGTCGCCGATGTAGCAGAACGATCGCGTCTGCTCGCCGTCGCCCCAGATATCGATCTCGCCCTGGCCGGTGAGCTTCGCCGTCGCCACCTTGCGGCACATCGCGGCCGGCGCCTTCTCGCGCCCGCCGTCCCACGTGCCGAGCGGCCCGTAGATGTTGTGGAAGCGGACGATGCGCGTCTCGATGCCGTAGTCCTCGCGGTAGTGCGTGCACAGCCGCTCGGTGACGAGCTTTTCCCACCCGTATGCGTCCTGCGGCTGCGCCGGATACGCGTCGTCTTCCTTCAGCGCGGTAACGGCGGCCTCGGTCTGCTTGTATTCCGGATAGACGCAGGCCGACGACGAATAGAGGTAGCGCGAGACGCCGTTCGCGCGCGCGGCCTCGAGCGTGTTGAGGTTGATGAGCGAGTTGTTGTGGAGGATCAGGCCGTGGTGCGCCGAGATGTAGCCCATCCCGCCCATGTCGGCGGCAAGCGCGTAGACGTGCTCGACGCCGTCAGTGGCGGCGCGCGCGTTCGCCGGCTCGCGGAGATCGAGGAGCAGGAACTCGTCCGCCGCCGAGCCCGTGTACTCCGGACGCTTGATGTCGACGCCGCGGACCCAATGCCCCTGGCGCTTGAGGTCGGTGACCAGATGATGCCCGATGAATCCGCCGGCGCCGGTAACCAGAATTCGCGTCATGACTCTTTCGCTGCAATCGGCATGCGCCATCCGGTTCCGAAGGCGCGATCGGTGACCTTGAGGCCGGGAGCGGCCTGTTTCCGTTTGAACTCGGCAATACGCACGAGGCGCAGCACCCGCTCGACGGTTGCGCGCTCGAATCCCGCGGCGACGATCTCGTCCGCCGTCTGATGCCGCTCGACGTAGCGCTGCAGGATGTCGTCGAGCACCTCGTACGGCGGCAGCGAATCCTGATCCGTCTGGTTCGGCCGCAGCTCCGCCGACGGTGCTTTCGTCAGCGTCGCGTCGGGGATGATCGGCCGCCCCGCCGATTCGTTCCGCCACCGCGACACGCGGTAAACCATCGTCTTCGGCACGTCGGCAATCACCGCGAGACCACCCGACATGTCGCCATACAACGTGCAGTAGCCGACCGACAGTTCGGACTTGTTGCCGGTCGTCAGGAGCAGGGCGCCGCGCGTGTTCGAGAGCGCCATCAGCAGGTTCCCCCTGATCCGCGCCTGTATGTTCTCCTGTGCCACGCCGGGCAAATCCGCGCCGAGTTGGGCACGCAGCGTGCCGTCGAAGGCGCGCATCAACTCTTCTATCGGCAGCGTCATGGTTTCAATGCAGAGGTTGCGCGCCAGCTCGTGCGCGTCGTCGAGGCTGCCCTGGCTCGAATACGGCGACGGCATCAGCACGCCGAGCACCTGATCGGCGCCGAGCGCCTCGGCGGCAATCGCGGCGGTGAGCGCCGAGTCGATGCCGCCGGACAGGCCGAGCACCACCGACGTGAATCCGCATTTGCACGCGTAGTCGCGGGTGCCGAGGACGAGCGCGCGCCAAATCTCCGACTCGATGCCCAGGTCCGACGCCGGCGCCATCGGCCGCGCGTCGTCCATGTCGCAGACGACCACGTCGGCTTCGAACGCGCGGCCGCGCGCGAAGACGGCCCCCTGCGCGTTGAACATGCAGCTGCGGCCGTCGAAGACGAGGTCGTCGTTGCCGCCGAACTGGTTGACGTAGGCGATCGGCATGCGGTGCTTGGCCGCCATGCTGCTCAGCATCTCTTCGCGCCGCCGGTGCTTGCCGGCGGTGAAGGGCGAGGCCGAGAGGTTCAGGACGATGTTCGCGCCGGCGCGGACGAGCTCCTCGATCGGATCGTGATGGTAGCGGCGCCGCTTCCAGAAATCGCGGTCGTTCCAGATGTCCTCGCAGATGCTGATGCCGACGCGCTGGCCGGCGATGTCGAGCACCTGCGGTCCGTGGAACGGCTCGAAGTAGCGATCCTCGTCGAAGACGTCATAGGTCGGCAGCAGCGCCTTGCGGAAGCGCTCCTCGATGCGGCCGCCGCGCAGAAGTGCGGCGGTGTTGAAGAGCGGGCGGCCGGTGTCCGATGGGTTCGGCTCGGGTAGACCGACAAGCACCGGCGGAAGATCGGCGGCGTCGCGCGCGAGCCCCTCGAGGATGTCCCAGCTCCGCCTCACGAAGCCGGGATTGAGCAGAAGATCGCGCGGCAGGTAGCCGACCAGCGCCAGCTCCGGCGTCGCGGCGAGATCGGCGCCTTTCGATGCCGCGTCGCGGAGGGCATCGAGAATCCGGCGCGCGTTGCCGGTGACGTCGCCGACGGTCGGGTTCACTTGCAGCAGGGCGATCTTCATGCGTGTTACGCTCCGGAGACGCGATCTTTCGACCGTAACATACGATGAAGCGTCTGGTCATCCTCGCACCCAACTGGCTCGGCGACGCCGTCATGGCGCTGCCGGCGATCGCCGACGTGCGCCGCGCCTCGCCCGGCGCGTCGATCGCGGTGGCGGCGCGTGGCGCGATTGCGCCGCTCTTTTCGCTCGTGCCCGGCATCGACGAGACGATCGTGCTGCGGCGACCGGCGACGGTCGGGCGCGTCGGCGGCTGGCGATCGATTGGCGCCGAGCTGGCGGGCCGGGATTTCGACACTGCGCTGCTGCTGCCCAACTCGATGCATGCGGCGCTGGTGGCGGCGCGCGCAGGCATTCCCGAACGGTGGGGATACCGAAGCGGCTGGCGTGGGCGGCTGCTGACGCGTGCGGTGCGCCGCCCCGGGAAGCTGCATCAGGCCGCGTACTATCAGCATCTCGTGGAGGCACTCGGCTTTCCCAGTGGATCGATGGAACCGCGCATCGTCGTAGCCCGACGCCGCGCGCGAAGCGGCGGCGCGCATCTTGGGGATCGCCGGTTGGGACGGCGCGGCGCCGCTCGTCGCGCTCGCGCCCGGCGCGGCCTACGGAGGGGCGAAGCGATGGCCGCCGGCATATTTCGCGGAGCTGGCGACATCGCTCGCCGTCGACGGCGTCACCTGCGTGCTCGTCGGCAGCCCGGCCGACGCGCCGACGGCGATTGAGATCAAAAGCCTGTTCTCCGGCGTCCTCGATATCGTCGGACAGACCGATCTGCCAGCGTTGGCCGGCGTGATGACGTTGTGTCGAGGGCTGGTCACCAACGATTCAGGCGCGATGCATCTCGCGGCGGCTGCCGGTACGAGCGTGACCGCGGTGTTCGGCCCGACCAACGAAGCGGCGACGCGGCCGATCGGCGACGCGCACGTCGTCCTGACGAACCCGGTGTGGTGCCGCCCCTGCATGTTGCGCGAGTGCCCGATCGACCATCGCTGCCTGCGCCGAATTCCCGCGGCGAGGGTCGCCGAGGCGGCACGTCGCACCCTATGAAGCCGGCCGTCTTTCTCGACCGCGACGGTACGATGATCGAGGACGTCGGCTATCTCGACGCGATCGCGCGGGTTGTGTTCTTTCCGTGGACGATCGATTCGATCCGGGCGATGAATCGCGCCGGTCTCCTCGTTGTCGTGGTGACCAATCAATCAGGCGTCGCGCGCGGCATCCTGGACGAGGCGCTGGTCGACGCGACGCACCGGCACCTCGCGGCGACGCTCGAGGCTGGCGGCGCGCGCGTCGACGGTTATTACTATTGCCCGCATCATCCGCGCGGCACGGTGGCGCCGTTCGCGCGCGAGTGCGACTGCCGCAAGCCGGCGCGCGGCCTGATCGATCGCGCGGCGACGGACCTCGGCATCGACCCGGGACGCTCGTTCGTGGTCGGCGACAAGTGGAGCGACGTCCAGCTCGGACGTGCCGTCGGCGCCCGCGCGATTCTGGTGCGGACCGGTGGCGGCGCGGCCGAGGAGCGGCGGCCTCCGGCCGGACTGTCCGCCGACGCAATCGTGGATAACCTCGCCGCTGCCGCGAGCTGGATCTTGTGCCAGCACGAATCCGCAACCCGCAATCCGCAATCCGCATTCCGGGATCCGCAATGTTGATCGCTCGCTCCGTCCATCCTCTTCCCGGCGAAGCCGAGCGCCGCGAGCGGCTGCTCGCGCTCGTCGACAGCTTCTCGAGCCGCCGCGTCCTCGTCGTCGGCGACGTGATCGCGGACGAGTTCATCTACGGCGAAGTCGCCAGGGTCTCGCGCGAAGCGCCGGTCCTGATCCTGAAGTACGACGCGACCGAGATCGTCGGCGGCGGCGCCGGCAACGCGGCCAACAACGTCGCCGCGCTCGGCGGGCGCGCGCGCCTCGTCGGCCTGACCGGCGCCGATTCCGAAGGGCGCCGTCTGCTGGCGAGTTTTCATCCCGGAGTGGAGCGCCGGCACATCGTGCGCTCGCGTGAGTACCGGACGCCGGTGAAGACGCGCATCCTCGCCGGCGGTGTTCACGCGGCGCGGCAGCAGATCGTGCGCATCGATCGCGAGACTGGGTGGCCGCTCGGCGAAGGGGTCAGCAACGCGCTGGCGAAGAAGATCGTGCCGGCACTGGAGGGCTGCGACGCGGTGCTGCTCTCCGACTACGGCGGCGGTCTGGTGACGCCGGTGCTGGCCGACGCCATCCAGCGCGCGGTTGCGCGCCGATCGCGCCGCCGTCCGATCCCGGTGCTGCTCGATTCGCGCTATCGGCTGCTCGACTACCGCGGCCTCACGGCGTGCACGCCGAACGAATCGGAGGTCGAGCAAGTGCTCGGCGTGCGCATCGGCGATGATGTGGAGGCGCTCGAGCAGGCGGGACGCACGCTGTTGCGGCGCACCGGGATGCAGGCGGTGCTGGTGACGAGGGGCAGCCGGGGGATGGCGCTCTTCGAGTCGCGCCAGCCGACCGTGCACGTGCCGATCTTCGGATCCGATCAAGTGACCGATGTGACCGGCGCCGGCGACACCGTGATTGCGACGTTCAGCCTGGCGCTCGCCGCCGGCGCATCGTTCTACGAAGCGGCGCGCCTGGCGAACTATGCCGGCGGGCTCGTGGTGATGAAACGCGGCACCGCGACGGTGTCGCCGCAGGAGCTTGCCGACGCGGTGACGAGCGATCACGATACGACGACGGAGAACTGGTCGCAGGAAGGGCCCGCGCAGGGGCGTCGCGGCAAGTAAGAATTAAGAATTAAGAATTTAGAATTTGGAATTCGTGAGGGCCCGACGGCTGGGGACGCCGTTCAGGGCGTCCCAAAAGACAACGACAACGTGGTGATATCGGAAGCAGAACTCATCGACTCTATCGCGCGCGAACGCGCCGCGGGGCGGACGATTGCGTTCGCCAACGGCTGCTTCGACCTGCTGCACGTCGGCCACGTGCGTTACCTCGCCGGCGCCGCCGCCGAAGGCGATCGGTTGATCGTGGCGGTGAACGACGATCGATCGGTCGAGCGCCTCAAAGGTGCCGGACGTCCGATCCTGCCGGCCTCCGACCGCGCCGAGCTGGTCGCCGCGCTGCGCGGCGTCGACTACGTGGTGGTGTTTGCCGACGAGAACGTCGAACGGCTGCTGCTCCTGCTGAAGCCTGACGTCCACTGCAAGGGCACCGACTACACGGTCGACTCCGTGCCGGAGCGCGCCGTTGTCGCCGGCTACGGCGGCCGCACCGCCATCGTCGGCGATCCCAAGAACCACGCGACCCGCGAGCTGCTGCAGAGGATCGCCGGCTCGTGACGCGCGTGCTCATCGTCCGGCTCGGTGCGCTGGGCGACATCGTGCACGCGATTCCGGCCGCCGCCGCCCTGCGCCGTGCGTTTCCCGCGGCGCGGATCGACTGGCTGGTCAGCGCGCGCCATGCCGCGATCCTCGATCTCGTTACCGCGATCGATCGACGCCTGATCGTCAACGATCGCGGCGGCGCCTCGGGCGGGATGTCGATGCCGGCGGCGGTCCGCGAGATGCGGCGGGCGCAGTACGATGTCGCCATCGACCTGCAGGGGCTGCTCAAGTCGGCGCTGCTGGCGCGGGCGTCGGGTGCCGCGCGGGTTGTTGGCTTCGCCGCGCCGTACGCGCGCGAGCGCTTCGCGCCGCTCCTCTATACCGATACGTGGAACCCCGGAGCCCGGGGGATGTACGATCCGGGCGAGTCGCGGCATGTCGTCGCCCTCAACCTCGGCCTGCTGAGCGTCGCCGGCGTCAACGCACCCGTTGTGGAATTCCCGATCAAGGCAATCGAATCCGACGCGGCTCGTACGATGCAACGCCAGACCGGCGGCCGCTACGCGCTCGTCAACCCTGGCGCGGCGTGGCCGAACAAACGCTGGCCCCCGGCGCGGCTGGCGGCCGTGGCGGCGGAGTTGAGCGTCAGGCACGGCTTGATGTCCGTTGTGCTCTGGGGCCCCGGCGAAGAAGCGCTGGCCGCGGAAGTCGTCGCCGGCGCGGGCGGGGCGGCGCTGCTGTCGCCGAAGACCGGCATCGCCGATCTCGTTGCGCTCGCCCGCGGTGCGGCGCTGATGGTGTCGGGCGATACCGGCCCGCTGCACATCGCCGCGGCCGTCGGCACGCCAATCGTCGGCATCTACGGGCCGACGCGTCCGGCGAGGAACGGACCGTTCGCGCCGGATGATGTCACCGTCTCGCGCGACAGCGTCTGCCAGTGCCATCACCAGCGCCAGTGCAGGCTCGCGCGGATGTGCCTGCTCGATATCGACGTGGCCGAAGTGCTCGCCGCCGTCGAACGCCGCCTGCACCCTGTGGCCGCGCGCGTCCGGGAGGGGCAGGCCTGAGCCTGCGGCACGATGGCGCGACCGCGGCAGTCGAAACGCGACACGGTGATCGGCGTGATCGCGCGCGGGCGCGTTGCGCTCGGTTTTGTCAGCGGCGTGCTGGTGCTGATCCTGGCGCAGCCGACCGCGCGATCGCTCGCCATCGGCATGTCGATCGCCGCGCTCGGCGAAGTGGTTCGCATCTGGGCCGCCGGGCACCTGCACAAGTCGCGCGAGGTCACCGCATCCGGTCCGTACCGCTACGTGCCTCATCCGCTCTATGTCGGCTCGACGGTGATGGGCGTCGGGCTCGCGATCGCGTGCGCGAGCATCCCGGTCGCGGTGCTGATCGCGCTCTACCTCGTGACGACGCTGACGGCGGCGATCAAGAGCGAGGAGGCGTTCCTGCGGCGGACCTTCGGCGAGCAGTACGATCTCTACCGCAGCGGCATCGCCGCGAAGCGGCGCGATCCCGGTGCCTCACGGCGTCGGTTCAGCCTGGCGCAGGCGATCGCGAACCGCGAGTACCGCGCGGTGGCGGGCTTCGTGGTCGCGCTATTGCTGCTCGTCTGGAAGGCGGCGTATAATGGCTCGTTTTGGCGGACAGCCGGAACATGAGCCTTGCGAATCGCGCTGTGACGGGCGCGGGGCAACGCGGCGGCAGGAAACACGCAGGGAATTTCGCCGCGTAATTCGCAAGGGTAAGGGCGGTTAGCTCAGTTGGTAGAGCACCGGCTTTACACGCCGGCTGTCACAGGTTCGAGTCCTGTACCGCCCACCACAGGCTGATGCCTGGCAGTTGATGATTTTTGGAAAATTGGTGAGTTGGTGAATGCAATCCACCAATTCCCGAATTCCCCATTTCACCAGCTGTGTGATCGCACCATTGGGGTCGTAGTTCAGTTGGTTAGAACGCCGGCCTGTCACGCCGGAGGCCGCGGGTTCGAGTCCCGTCGACCCCGCCATTCGACTCGCCTCCGTCTCGCCTCACGGCGAGCCGGACGGCTCGCTCATGGCGAGCCAGGCGCTCAGGAGAATGCCCTGAGCGAGCGCAGCGAGTCGAAGGGCAACCCCTCGCTCACGCTCGTTCGTTGACGAACCTCTGCGTTGGCGGTGCTCTTCCGCCAGCCATCCTGCACCCGCCCTCACGCTTCATTTGGATCGGTTCTGCGGGGCCTCTCTGTGCGTCGAGGGTGAGGCATCCTGTGTTGCTGGTGGGTCGTAGGTTGTCGACTGCCTCCGGTATTTGGGAGCGTCTCCATCGAGATGGGGGCATCAGCATGACGGCGACCGGGCGCTTGTAGCTCTCAGGTCCGTCAACTCCCTCTCATTCCACCACTTGCGGTTCCAGGCCCGGTGCGATGCGTCCGGGCACGGCGCATGCCCTGCTGTCAAGGTCACGACTGAAGGGTGGACTATGACCACACGATTGATTGCCGCAACCGTCGTGGTGCTCGTGGCGTGCGGTCCGCCGCGGGACCAGATCGCCGCGGGCGCCCAGGCCGCACCGGCCACCCAGGCCGCGCCGGCCGCACAGGCCTCACCGCTACCGACCGGCACGCTGGACCAATTGCTCGCGCCGATTGCGCTCTACCCGGACTCACTGCTCGCGCAGATGCTGATGAGCGCGACCGATCCCGCCAAGATCACCGAGCTCGACAAGTGGCTGAAGGCCAACCAGACGCTGAAAGGCACGCCGCTTCAGGACGCCGCGGTCAAGGCCGGGTTCGATGCGAGCTTCGTGGCGTTAGTGCTCTTCCCTCAAGTCGTGGCGAAGATGGCGGACCAGATCGCGTGGACGAGCGTCCTCGGGCAGGCCTTCACGTCCGATCGAAGCGCGGTCTTTGCCAGCATTCAGAAATTGCGGGCGCAGGCGAAGAACGTCGGAACCCTGAAAAGTTCGCCACAGCAGTCGGTCGAAACCAAGACCACGTCATCTGGGCAGGAAGTGATCGTCATCGAGCCCACCAACCCGCAGGTCGTCTATGTCCCGCAATACAACACTGAGGTGGTGTACACGCAGGCTCCGACGACGGTGGTCGTCGTCGAGGAAGACGATGACGCTGGCGAGGCAGTTGCCGCTGGCCTCATCGGGTTCACCGCCGGGATCGCGATTGGCGCAGCGATGGACAACAACTATTACTACGGTCCGTACGGATTCCACGGCGGCGGCTACATGTACAACGACGCCTGGGACGACTACTACGACCATCGCGAAGACGCTCGCGAGGACTGGCAGGATAACCGCGAGGATCTCGCCGAGGAGCGCACCGATCGCGCGGAGAACCGATCGGAACAGCGGACCGATCGCGCCGGCACCACCCAGGAACAGCGCACCGACCGTCAACAGACGCGGCAGGAAAATCGACCGGAGTCGACGACGCAGGCGCAGCGAACCGAGCGGAGCACGCAGGCACAAGGCGCTGCCACCCAGAGCGCGACGTCACAGGCAAAGGGTTCGGGTCGCACAGGAAGTGCCGAAGCCCGCGGATACGGCGATGGCAGCAAGAGTCAGGCGGCGCCTAAACGGAACAGCGGCAGCTCGGACGCATTCTCCGGATATTCGAGCGGAAAATCGACCCGCTCGTCCAGTGCTCGTGGACAGCAGAGCCGAGGCAGCTCGCGCGGGGGCGGCGGCGGCCGCCGCCGGTGAGGCTTCGAAAGAGGTCGACTCACATGACCAGGACGATCGGTATGAATCGAATAGGCCACGATCTCGGACCCATGCGCCGCAGCCTCAGCGCTCGCGTGTTCGCGTGTGCGTGGCTGGCGCTTCTCGCATCATCGGCGGGCGCCGCGGCACAGACCGCGACGCAGCGAGCGTTTGGCTCGCCTGAAGACGCCGTCAAGGCACTCGCCGCCACGGTCAAGGCCGGGAACGTCGACGAGCTGCTGGCAATCTTCGGTCCCGAAGGACGGGAGCTGGCGACGTCATCCGATCCCGCGGCCGCCCGGATGAATCGCCAGGTGTTCGCTGTCGCGTTCAGGGAGCAGTGGCATCTCGAGGATGCGTCGGCCAATCGAAAGACGCTCGTCGTCGGCAACGAGGACTGGCCCTTCCCGGTGCCGCTCGTCAAAGGGGCGGACGGATGGCGATTCGACACAGCGGCCGGCAAGGAAGAAGTGCTGGCGCGGCGGATCGGACGCAACGAGCTGCGAAGCGATCGCGACCTCCCGCGCCTACGTCACCGCGCAGCAGCGCTACGCGCAACAGGGACACGACGGCAAGCCCGCAGGCCTGCACGCGACGAAGTTGAAGAGCGATCCCGGCAAAGAGAACGGCCTGTATTGGCCGACCACGCGCGGCCAGAAGCTGAGTCCACTTGGTGACCTGGTGGCACAGGCAGCGGAGGAAGGACGTCCGATCGGCGCGGAGCAGCCGCAGCCCACGGGCTTTCATGGCTACTATTTCAAGATCCTGACCGGTCAGGGAGCGGCGGGATCAGGCGGAGCCAAAAGCTACATCGTCAAAGGCGAGATGTCTGGGGGATTCGCGCTCGTCGCCTGGCCAGCTCAGTACGACGCGACCGGCATCATGACGTTCATCGTCAATCAGGACGGCACCGTGCGGCAACGAGACCTGGGCCCGCAGACCGACACCATCGCTCGAAAGATGACGGTCTACAACCCGGACGCATCCTGGCAACCGGTCCCGTGATTCATGCTGAACTGGCGTTGTTTCTTCCACGTGAGACCTGGCGGCGCGTCGGTCGCCGTCTCCGCTCGATTGTTCCGCTCAACACGTCGGCCCATGTCGGGCCGCTCAGGAGAGACGTCATGAAACTACTTCCCGCAGTGCTCACCGGCTGCCTCCTCGCGCTCGCCGCGTTGGCCATCGCACAGGATGTGAAAATCGACTACGACAAGGCCTACAACTTCGCACCGGTCAAGACCTACTCGATCAGGATTGGCACGGCCTGGGGCAACGACCTCTCGCAGCGCCGGGTACTCGAGGAGTTCGATCAGGCCATCGCCGCCAAGGGCTGGAAGAAGGCCAACGATGCCGCGGCGGATATTCACGTCGTCCTCCACGGCGCGACCGACACCAAGCACAACGTCAACACGTTCTACAGCGGCGGCATGGGCGGCTACGGTTACCGCTACGGCGGCATGGGGGGCATGGGCACGGCGTCCACCACGGTGACCGAATACACGGTCGGCACGCTGGTCGTCGACATGTTCGACGCGAAAACCAAGAACCTCGTGTTCCGCGGCGTCGCCGAGGACGAGATTCTCGGACAAGCCGGAGAAGAACGCGAAAAAGCTCGAGAAAGCCTCCGAAAAGCTGTTCAAGAACTTCCCGCCAGCGGCAGCGAAGTAACCTCGCTCGGAACGGAGAGCGCCGCTCTTTCACCGGCTGCCCGCGGGTCCTCTCGCCTGTGAGAGGGCCCGCGAGCCATTTTGATCGTCAGTAGGTGTCGAAGAACTCCTGCACTCGCCTGGGGTCCGACGTCTGGGTCAGTGCGAGCTTCAGCAGGACGCGGGCCTTCGGCGGATTGAGCTCCTTCGACGCGACCGTGCCGACAGTGTCGTCGTCGACCTCGATGTTGCGGCGGACGATGCCGTCGCCGACTCGCGTCGAGCGCACGACGACGACGCCGTTGCCGATTGCGCGCTTGACGGCGTCGAGCGCCGGCGTCGTCATGTTGCCGTCGCCGACGCCGGCGACAATCAGGCCCTTCGCGCCGTTGGCCACGGCGCCATCGATCAGGTCGGGAGACATCCCGGCGTGTGCGTAAATCACATCGACGCGCGGCAGCACCTGGCCGGTGGCGACCGTGAACGGTGTCGCCGTCGTGTGCGCCCGCACGGGCGAGCGCACGAACTCACGATCGTCGAACAGGCAGACGCCGACCAGCCCGACTTCCGGTGAGACGAACGTCTGGACGTCGGTGGTGTGACGCTTGGTCATCGCGCGCGCATCGTGGATGTCGTCGTTCGCGACCACCAGCACGCCAAGCCCTTTCGCCCTCGGATCGGACGCCACGCCGACCGCGTTGTAGATGTTCAACGGGCCATCGGCGCCGAGCGACGTAGACGGTCGCATCGAGCCAGTGAGGACCACCGGCTTGTCGCTTTTGACGACGAGATTGAGGAAGTAGGCGGTTTCCTCCATCGTATCGGTGCCGTGCGTGATGGCGACACCGTCGACGTCGGCTGCCGCCAGCAGACGATTGACTTCGGTCGCCAGCATCACCCACAGCTCGTCGTTCATGTCCTGACTGCCGACCGACAACGCCTGCACGCCACGGACGTCCGCAAACTTCTTCATTTGCGGCACGGCGGCGATCAGCACATCGACAGCGACCGCGCCGGAGCGGTAGCCGGCAGCGGTCGCGGACTCGGCACTGCCGGCAATCGTGCCGCCGGTCGCGACGATGACGATGCGCGGACTCACGGGTTGAGCGCCTGCGGCCGCTGCGCGACCGAACCTGCCGGTGAGACACGTCGGGACATCGCCACCTCCTTACACTGCGCTGAAGGTCGGCTCTTCAGCCCGGCGACATTGCGGCTCTCATCGAGCGGATCCGCGCGGCGGTCGCGTAACATCGCTGCGCCTTTGGTGACCTTCGCGTGATCGACGGGAGCGCGACGACTACCTGTTGTCCGCCGACCGTTTTGTCGCGATCGGCGTCCCGGCGGTGAAAGCCACTTTGCTAAAGCATCCTAGTCGGCGGAAGGAGCTTGTCACCCTAGCTTCTCAGCTTCGTAAGTGTGCCACGAACTCAGGGTCTGAACCGCGGCCTCCGGCGTGAGGGGCATTCGTCAGATTGACATCGACGGACGGCGTCATCACGACGCAAGAGAAAGAGAGGGCCCGTTCCCGGGCCCTCTTCCCTAGAGCGCGACCTAGTCGTTGTCGTCGTTGCGTGTTTGCTTCCAACGCGGCGTGATGTAGAGGGTTCCCCTCGAGCAAGGCGTGCCGTCGGCCCGGACGTAGTTCTGGAACTCGTCATGAACACCGGCCCCAATGAGCCATGCCGGCCCCTCGCTGACAAAACCGCGAAGGACGGCCAGATTCGTCTTCGTGTTCACTCGGCCACCAACGCGTGCAGTGAAATCCAGCGTGCCTGCCACCACATAATCGGCCTGAATGTGATTCTGATTGGGCTGGACGTCGGGCATGAGCACCCCGATCCTTGCTTCAAGAGTACCCGGAGACATCTCCTGACGCCGGGCCTGAGAACGTAAACAGGTACGGGGCGTCTCCGTTACGGTCGAAACACTTGTTGAAGTCGACTTCGAATGGGCGCGCGGATCGGGCTTTGCCGTTCGCCTGGACGGGTGAGATATGGAGGACGAGCACGACCACGCTTACTAGCGAGGCGAAGAGACCACAACTGCCAACGGTTTTCATACAGTCCTCTTTCCAGGGCAGGAAGGTTCAAACGGTGTCTGCCCCTAAGGCGCACGGCCGAGATCGATTTCCTTGTTACTTCCGACCGCGTGCCGCATTCGCTCTACTTACAGACGCGAGAACGTGGGACAAACTTGCTCAGAGGGTTCCCGGCGAGGCAGAATGCGCCGCAGACCTGAGTCATGGACGCCAGGCAGCTCCCGGACGCGGATGTGAGCGGTTTGCTGGAGGCTTGGAACCACGGGGACGTTGAGGCGCGGGACCGGTTGCTGGCGGTGGTGTATCAAGAGCTGCGGCGCCGCGCGGCAGCCCATCTGCGGCGGGAGCGGGTCGGAGACACGTTGCAGCCGACCGCGCTCGTTCATGAAGCCTATCTGCGTCTCGTCAAGCAAGACCGTGCCGCCTGGCAGAATCGAGCGCAGTTCTTTGGCGTCGCCTCGCAGATGATGCGCCGCATTCTCGTGGACCGGGCCCGCGCCCGCAACATGACGAAACGGTCTGGCCGATGGGCGCGGGTCACGCTCGACGAGGGAGCCGCCCAGGCGCAGGCCCGCGAGGTCGATGTGCTGGACCTTGATCGCGCGCTCATCGAGCTGGCGACGTTCGATGCCCGGAAGAGTCAGATCGCCGAGCTGCGTTTCTTTGGCGGCTTGTCGCTCGAAGAGACCGGGCGCGTCGTTGGCCTTTCGGTCGCCACGGTGGAGCGGGAATGGCAGGCGGCCCGGGCGCTGGCTCTACGCGCGCCTGACTGGAACGAGCAGGGCTCAGCTCACTGTCACGCCGTGTCGAAGGCGGCACGGCCGGCGGCCCGACTCTGGGCTACGCTTCGTGTCTGAAGTCTCGGCATGACGCACGAACGTTGGCATCAGATCACCGAGCTCTACCATGCCGCGCGCGAGCGCGATCCGGCGGACCGCGGTGCGTTCGTCGCAGAGGCGTGCCGCGGGGACCTGATGCTGAGGCGGGAAGTCGAGGCCATGCTGAACGGACTCGATCTCGCTGGGCAATTTGGCGAGGACCCACTCTTCGAGTCGGCCTCATCCCTCGAGCCGGACTCCTCGTCTCGTGTCATGCAGTTGGCTCCCGGCGCTCGCCTTGGACCGTACAAAATCATCGCGGCGATCGGCGCCGGTGGGATGGGCGAGGTTTACCGGGCGCACGATACGCGCCTCAGTCGTGATGTCGCCATCAAGACCCTCCCGCCGGCATTTGCTGATGACCCCGAGCGGCTGACGCGCTTCCGGCGAGAAGCGCGCATGCTCGCGTCGCTCAATCATCCCAATATCGCGGCAATCTACGGCCTCGAGAAATCGGGCGACGTGGACCATTTGGTCCTGGAGCTGGTAGAAGGCGAGATACTCAGCGGTCCAATTCCAGTCGACAAGGCGCTCGATTATGCGCGTCAGGTCGCCGAGGCGCTGGAAGCCGCGCACGGCAAGGGCATCATCCACCGCGATTTGAAGCCGGCCAACGTCAAGGTCACGCCCGAAGGCCGCGTGAAGGTACTGGATTTCGGGTTGGCGAAAGCTGTCTGGGGCACGGAAGAGAGCCGGGACTTTTCGCAATTGAAGACGGCGACTGGACTCGAGACCGTCGCTGGACACATCGTCGGCTCGCCTCCGTACATGAGCCCGGAGCAGGCGCGCGGGAAAGCCGTCGATGAGCGGACCGATATCTGGGCTTTCGGTTGCCTGTTGTACGAGTTGCTCACCGGGAGGCGGGCATTTCCGGGCCGGGATTTGCTCAGACACGATCGCGGCGGTCGCTGGAGCGCGAGCCCGACTGGACGGCCTTGCCCGGACGCAACTCCAACGAGCATCCGTGAACTGTTGCGGCAGTGTCTGCACAAGGATGCGACTCGCCGGCTGCAGAATATCGCGGACGCCCGGAAAACGATCGAGCAAGCACAGCGTGGCCGGAACCGTGGAAAATCGCTGCGATTGCGGCAGCCGCGCTGGCAACGCTTGGCCATCGGCGGTGCCGTCTGGTACCGGGGCCAGGCTGTTCCGCACTAACCGATCCCAGTGGGTCCAGATCACCAAGCTACCCGATTCGGTCAGCCAGCCCGCACTTTCTCCCGATGGGCGCATGGTCACGTTCATTCGCGGGCCGGCGACGTTCTTCGGGCCTGGCCAGGTTTACGTCAAGAGACTTCCCGATGGCGAGCCGGTGCAGCTCACGAACGACAGCCTCGGGAAGATGAGGCCGGTGTTTTCTCCGGACGGCGCACGAATCGCGTATACCGTGGTTGCCCCGAAGTTTCTCTGGGACACCTGGATCGTCCCGGTGCTGGGCGGCGCTCCGCAACGATGGCTGCGCAACGCCTCCGGACTGGTCTGGACCGGTCCGCAGCAGGTGCTGTTTTCGGAGATCAAGAAGACTCCGCACATGGGGATCGTCACGGCCGACGAGAGCCGGATCGGACAGCGTGATGTCTACCTGCCCGCGCACGAACATGCCATGGCGCACCTGTCCTACCCGTCACCCAACGGAAAATGGGTGCTGCTCGTGGAAATGGACGGGGATCACGCCTGGCTACCCTGCCGCCTGCTTCCCTTGGACGGCAGTTCGCCAGCCCGCCAGGTGGGGCCGCCAGGCGCCGCCTGTACGTCTGGGGCGTGGTCGCCCGACGGCAAATGGATGTATGTCACCTCGAACGCCGGAGGAGTCAATCACATCTGGCGGCAGCAGTTCCCCGACGGGGAACCGGAGCAAGTAACCTTCGGCGCCAACCGCGGAGGAAGGCATCGCGATGGCGCCGGACGGCCGCTCCTTTGTCACGGCGGCGTCGCTGCAGAACGTGTCGATATGGCTTCACGATGCGAGGGGCGAGCGGCAGATTTCTCCGCTGGAAGGGATTGCCGTCAATCCGAAATTCACACCGGATGGAAAAAAGCTGTGCTACGCGATCGTCAAACAAACTCCCACCCCATTTTCCTCGCAGCCAGGTGAAGTCTGGGTCGCGGACCTGGAATCCGGGCGTTCCGAGTCGCTGGTCCCGGGCTTTCAGGCACTGCGACTATGACATCTCCGCCGATGGCCAGCAGGTCGTGATGGACGCTGCAGACCCAGACGGGATCAGCGAGGGCTGTGGCTGGCGCCGCTTGACCGGCAATCGCCACCACGGAAGATCCCGAATGGCGAAGGCGGCCGGCAGCCGAAATTTGGGCCGGACGGCGACATTTTCTTCCGCCGCGGCTGAAGACGGAGCTTCTAACTTTGTTTACCGCATTCGCCCGGACGGGTCGGGACTGCGGAAGGCGCTCGAGCAACCGATCGCCGCTACTATTCGCTGTTTCGCGGGACGGTCGGTGGATCGTCGGATGGTCTGCGCTTCCTGATAGCGAAGGAATGGCACTGCAGGCCTTTCCGCTGGGCGGAGGACCTCCGGTCACAATCGCCGCTCATGCCGCGTGGGATTGGTCACCTGGCGGAAATTCTGTCGCCGTTTCCGGCGGGCCGATTGCCGTACGACCGGAGTTACATCATTCCACTGACGCCGGGCGAGGCATTGCCACGGATACCGGCGGAAGGATTTCGTTCCGAGGAGGAAATCGCCCAACTTCCGGGAGCGCGCAGGATCGAAGCGCGTGACGGTGCCCGGTCCATCACCTGATGTCTACGCGTTCTATCGCGGCACGACGCAGCGCAACCTGTACCGCATCCCCTTGCAGTAATCCAAATCAATTCGCGTCATTGACGGCGTAAGGTCATTTGGGTGAGCCGGCCCCGTCCTTCGTGCGGGCGCCGCGGAGGACGTTCACCAGGCTGTAGTTCGCTTCGTGACACGCATACTCGTACAACCGGCCTTCGGTGACGCCTCGCGCCGCCTGGTTCGTGGTGAGCGGAAGTCTCGCGGTCCACGGACGCGAGAACATCTCCGGATCTTCCATCGTGAACTCGTAGTCGATCGTCTCCGCATCGATCCGCGTGAAACGCTCCACCATCCGCAGAGTCGACCGCGGCGCTCGCCAGCTCGTCGCCCACCAGTATCCGGACTTGTCGACGAAACCGTCCGTTTCAACGATGAGCGTGTCTTTGTCCCATCGGCCTCGAGATTCGCCCAGCCAGCGCGGGATACCCGTTCGCGGACGGCCATCCAGGGGAATCACGCGGAGATTGTGGTACAGCTCACCAAAGATGACGAGATGATCCCGCGTCTGCACGATTTGATAGTTGTTGTTGTAGCCGGTCCAGTACGGAATCGGTATGCCGTCGGTGAGACAGCGTTCGCCGGTGTCGAAATCGACGTGGCTGTCCCGCGGGCCGGTGCCGTAATGGTCGGAGGAGCGCGTCGCCAGTTCTCGTCCCTTGGGTGTGAACGGGATCTGTCCGTCCGGCGGATCGACAATCAACGACGTTCGGCGGTCGGGAACCACTGCGGACGAAGGGTCGAACCAGATCTGGTTGTACGTGCCAGGGTCGCCCGCCGGCACGGGCGGCTCCGCGGCGTTGCGGGCGCGCGCTCGCGCCTCGAGAGCGGCCGCTTCCTGCGGCGTGAGGATTGGCTTGTTCGCGTACTCTTTCGGTCGTTCGAGCGGCGTGATGGTGGATCCGGTCCACGTGCCCTGAAGATCCGGCGTTCCCCAGGCGGTGCGCGGTGCACCAGTCGCTGGTCGCGCGGCCGTCTCTTGAGCGTGGGCAAATGCGGCGAGGCAGAGTGCGATGGCAACACCCGCGATGCAAGCGGTGACGGCGGGTCGAGCGCAAATCATATCCCTCGCCTTTCCGGCCCAAGGCTCTGCGGCGATTCTACACCTCTGGATATGTTGGCCAGCGCTCACACGCCGTGTGATTTGTCGGGGGCATCGACGGCAGGCGAGTCGCGCTCGAGCTCATGAATCCTCCGCAACGCCTCGCTCTTGAGCGCCGCGGCCGCGCGGGCGATCGACACCTCTCCGGCGCGTTCCATGTGCGGAACCCGACGGTCAAGGGCCGCAATCAGCTCGTGTAACTCCCGAACCGTCTGGTCCCGTTGGGCCTGTGCGGGCGTCGTGGGTTCAGTCATCGTCGCTGTCCCCTGATCATTCGCCGGGACGGGAATCGAGCCTCAACCGCGGCGCGAAAGCGCTAACGGCTGATTGCGCGCAACGCGCCGGCCGCCGGCTCACGCGCGGGTCAATCTCCGGCGCGCGCGGGTCCGCCCTCGTCCTGCATGCCGGCCGATGCGACGCGGAGGGACGCGGCCTCGTCCACGGGTTTCCGCGGCACTGCCACTAACGCCTGAACTCGCTGGCGATGGAGCAGCTTGCGTTTTCGGTCTTTGTGAAATCGGGCTCGGTCGCCATTTCGTGCTGACATGACTCCGACGCTAGCAGAGGCGGCCGGGCCCCGACTGTGCCGTTTCGCACACGCCCGGCGGCCTCACGAAGCCACGGCCTGCCACGCGGGAGTCATCCCTGGGATCCGTCTTCTCGCGCGCCCAACGCGTCCTCGGCGATCGCGGTCTCGTCGTTCGGCAACCCATCGTCGTCCAACCCCGGCGCATTCGTCGTTGCGGGCGGACGCTCGTCCTCCATCGCTCCCTTGTGGAGATCGGCGTCGTGTGACGGTTCGGTCATCGTTGGTAGCCTTATCGTGTCCTCGGGCCGTCCGTTGTCGCCCGTCATGATCTGGGGAGCCGCGCGGGATGCGCGGCGTTGACCGGATGCGTGGGTAGTCCAAGGTTGCCCATACGGCTCCTCCCGCTCATCAGGCGACCGCCGCCTGAGACCACGGACCACCAACTATCGCCGTATTCACCTTCCTGTGCTGTGCAATCGGGAAAGGTCAGGAAGGTCGAGGCAAGGCATCGTCAGCCCCGAGGCGGGCGCCTGCGGGAGGATAATATTCGTTGAATCGGGATGGCACCAAGAGCGAAACGAGCGTTCGACGCCGAGGCGTTCCTCAACGCCCCGGGCGTGGCAAGGAAGGTGGTGGACTATCCAGCCGGCGCGGCGATCTTCGTGCAGGGCGATCCCTGCGAGACCGTCCTCTACGTTCAGCACGGAAGCGTGAAGCTCTCGGTGGTCTCCCAGACCGGCCGGGAGGCGGTGGTTGGCGTGTTGGGCGTCGGCGATTTCTTCGGTGAAGGAGCGCTTGCCGGCCAGCCGGTTCGCCTGGCGACCGCGACTGCGATGACCGCGAGCAGGATCCGTGTCGTTCCCAAGCGGCAGATGGTTCGCTTGCTGCACCAGCAGCACACGCTGTCCGACCGTCTCATCGCGCATATGCTCGCGCGCAACACGCGGCTCGAAGAAGACCTGGTCGATCAACTGTTCAACGCCAGCGAAAAACGGCTGGCGCGCACGCTGCTGCTGCTCGCACGCTACGGCAAGCCCGATGGACCGCGACGCACGCTGCCGAAAATCTCACAGGAAGTGCTCGCGGAAATGGTCGGGACGACCCGCTCCCGCGTCAATCTCTTCATGAACAAGTTCAGGAAGCTTGGGTTCATCGACTACGACGGCGGCGGGGTCAAGGTGCATCATGCCCTCCTGAGCGTCGTTCTCCATGATGCGCAGCCGTCCGACCACTGAGCCGCAAGGGCGATCGGCGCCGGTGTGCATTCCGAGACAGTGCGTTTCCGGCGCGCTGCGCCAGACTGTCTCCATGCCGTCAAACATGCCTACAACCAGAGTCAACCTCCCGCGCGTGCACATGGCGGGATCGGATGCGCACTCCGACGCTCACATCGAGGTCGGGCAACACGGGTTTGCCTTGTTCCTCTCACCGAACGCCGAACATCCGTTGCTCGACATCGATGGGACGCGGGCGCAGCTTGACGATGTCGTGGAGGCACTGAAGGTCGCCCTTGCATCCCAGGCAGGAAGGGCAGCCGCGGCGTTGGCATCACCGAGGCCTCGCGAGTGATGGAGGGCCAGGGTCTCGACAGGCAAGTACCACACGCGGAGCGGAGAATCGTCTCCGCGATCATCACGCCGGGCCCGAGTCCCCTGCCCGGGGGCGTGTTCGACCAGGCGCCCCGCGTGATCGCGACGCTCGACGACGGCCGCGACGTCGAGCTGTTTTCCTTCTACGCCCACGAGCGCTCGTTCGCGCCGGAGCAGTTCGTGGGTCTGACGGTGGACGAGGGGCGGCGGTTGAAGTTCGCTCCCGCGAATCGTCTCGACATGCGTCCGAGATCAGCACGATCAGCACACTGAGCAGACGCGCGCTGATCTCGCTGTCGCGACGCCGTTCAGCGTGCCGCTTCGATGTGCTCCTGAACGGCGACACGCATCGCCGCCGGACGGCCGGCGGCGATAGCGAATGAGAATGTCTCTCCGGTCGCGGTGCGAACGACGATGCTCCACCTGTCGGCAATCTCGGCTACCGCCACGGCGCCGAGTGGAAAGCCGTAGTGGACGGCGACGCTGCGCACCAGGGCCTCCATTTCGGTGGGATTCATCGGTTGGCTCCCGTACGCGCTACGAGGTTGTCCGCACGTTCTCGCCCCTCGGCCCCTTCGGTCCCTGGCCGCGGTCGAAGCTGACGGCTTGTCCTTCGTGCAGATCGTCGAACCGGGCATCGCTGCACGCCGAATTATGGAAGAAGTACTCGTTGCCGTCGCTGGCCAGGATGAAGCCGAAGCCTTTGTCGCTGACGAGTCGTTTGATCGTGCCGTTCAGATGCGCCATGGTGTTGCCCTCACTAAGCTGAAACGAGTTGGTCGGACGTGCGAATAGTCGCCATCGGCGCCTGCCGGGATCGTGGCGAGTGTTGCAGGGAGGATCGAGTTCGGGGATGCCACCTGCTCTCCAGGAACGTGCTTTGGTGAGGGCTGGTGGCCGGAACGGCCGCAGGGCTCAGTAAAGCGGTATCGAAAACTCAGTATACGTCGCGCCGACACGAGATCGCCGCTATTTCTCACATCGTGCGCAGGCTGCGGCCGCTTCTCGGATCGAGCGTCGGCTGCGCAACGTCCCCCAGCACGATCCGCACGTCGTGCGTCAGGCCGTCGTTGACCAGCGGGATCGCGCCCGCATCGACCGCCACACCGTCGAGCGTCGCCGTCGCGACTCCCCGGCACCGGCGCGCAGGGTTGGATACCGCGATCTCGTAGCGGCTGTCGAGAAACTGCCACGCGATCGCATACTCGGACCACGACGACGGGATGCACGGATCGATGATAAACGTCTCGCCGCGCCGGCGGAGACCGAGGATGCTCTCCAGGCCGGCGCGATACATCCAGCCGGCCGATCCCGTGTACCAACTCCAGCCCCCGCGTCCGGCATGCGGCGCCTGCGCGTAAACGTCGCCGGCCATGACGTATGGCTCCGTCTTGTATCGAGCCACGTCGGCGGCGGTCCGGCCGTGGTTGACCGGGTTGAGCATGTGAAAAAACTCCGCCGCCTCGTCGCCGCTGCCCAGCCGCGCCAGCGCCATCACGATCCACACGGCCGCGTGCGTGTACTGGCCGCCATTTTCCCGGACGCCCGGCGGGTAGCCCTTGATGTAGCCCGGTTCCTGCGCCGATCGATCGAACGGCGGATTGAGCAGCAGCAGCGTCTGCGATCCGCGCGCAATCAGAAAGGTGCGGACCGCATCCATGGCGCGCTCGGCAAAACGGATGGGCACGGTGCCCGACAGCACGGCCCACGACTGCGAAATCGAGTCGATGCTGCATTCGTCGTTCTGCGCCGATCCCAACGGTGCGCCATCGTCGTAGTACCCGCGCCGGTACCACTCGCCGTCCCAGGATTGTTCGAGCCGGGCCGCGAGCCGCCGCGCCTCGTTCATGTAGCGGTCGGCGCGCACGCCATCCTTCCGGCCGCGGCAGAGCGGCACGAAGTCGGTGAGGATGGTGTGCAGGAAGAACCCGAGCCAGGTGCTCTCGCCGCGCCCTTCCGGGCCGACGTGGTTCATCCCGTCGTTCCAGTCGCCGCTGCCGATGAGCGGCAGGCCGTGGGCGCCGGCAGTCAGGCCTCGATCGATTGCGCGAACACAATGTTCGAAGAGCGTTCCGTCCTCCGCTGAGACGCGCGGTTGCCCGTACGACTCCTGCGCGTCTGCCGCAAGCAGGGGCGCCTCGAGAAACGGCACGCGCTCGTCCAGCGCCCCGGTGTCGCCTGTCGTGCGGACGTACTCCGCGACCACGAACGGCAGCCACAGCAGATCGTCCGAGCATCGTGAACGCAGCCCGCGTCCGCTCGGCTCGTGCCACCAGTGCTGGACGTCGCCTTCGACGAACTGCCGGCCGGCGGCCCGGAGCAGATGCGCTCTGGCCAGATCGGGCCGCGACAGCAACACCGCCGTCACGTCCTGCAATTGATCGCGGAAGCCGAAGGCGCCGCCCGGCTGGTAATAACCGGCGCGCGTCCAGAGGCGGCAGCTCACGTCCTGATACACGAGCCAGCGATTGATCAGCACGTCGAATGAATCGTCGGGCGTCCGCACCTGAATCGTCTCGAGCGTGCGGTTCCAGGATGCCCGCACTTTGTCCAGCGCGACCGCCGCGCTTGCGACGGTTGCATGGCGTGCGATCAGTTGGTCGACGTGATTGGTGTCCGCGCCTTGTCCCAGCACGAACAGCACCTGACGACGCTCGCCTGGATTCAGGCGAACCTGCACGTGCAGCGCCGCGCACGGATCCAGCCCGGCGCCAAATTGCGGGTCGAGCGTCATGTGCCTGAGGGCGGCCGGCCGGCGCATCGAACCGTTGCGGCCGATGAACGAACTGCCGCTGGCCGTCGCCGACCGCGGCGTCTCGCTGGCGTGCGCGAACGCCACGCGCGCGGCAAACTCCGGGCTGTAGGCGTTGCGCGCGAGGATGGCGCCGCTCGCCGGATCGCACGTCGTGGTGACGTGCCCGCTGTGGTTGTCGCCCGGCGGGCCGAGCACCCAGTCGTTGTAGGAGAAGACACTCAGGGTCCTCGCCGCGCCGTTGTCGTTGGTCAGCGTCAGCAGCGAGAACTTCACCGGATCGTCGACTTCCACGAACACCGCGAGCTCGTGGGATATCCCTCGCGTCACCCGGGAGAAGCGGGTGACACCCGCCGCATGGTGGACGACGAACTGACCGCTCGCCGCGTTCCGCGACATCGGTCCCGGCGTCGGCGACCAGGCATCTCCCGACTCGTCGTCGCGAATGAAGATCGCCTCGGCGGTCGGGTCGACGATCGGGTCGTTGGCGAATGAGGTCAGGCGGTTCTCGCGGCTGTTCTCCGACCAGGTATGCGCCGACCCCGACGCCGTGACGACGGTCCCGAAATGCGCATTGGCGATGACGTTCGACCAGGGCAGCGGCGTTTCCTGATCGCCTTCGAGGACGATCGTGTAAGTGCGTCCCTCGTCGGTGAACCCGCCGAGGCCGTTCGCCAGGGTCATCGACGGCGGCGCGATCGCCGGTTCAATCGGCGGTGACGGGATCGAGGCTGGCGGGCCGGCGGCCGCAAACGCCGGACGACGGCCGTCCTGCGCCGGATGCGGTTTGTCGAGGTGCGCGCGCAGGTCGCCGCGGTCGCCACCGACCACCACCCGCGCGACCGCGTCGAGCAATCGGCGCTCCGCCACGCCGATGCGATCGCCGCGCAGCAGGTATGCGCCGCCCGATCTTGTGTTTCCAGGTCCGCCACGGTCCGTCATCGAGTACAGCGGTGAGCTGCTCGTGCACCTCGTCGTGATAGGCCGAGGGCACCTCGTTCAGGATGACGACATCCGCGCTCAGCCCCTTCAGCCGCCAGTATTCCTGCGCCTGCAGGATCTCGCCGGCCAGCGCCACATCAGCGTCGCCGACGACGCGCACGAGCAGGATGGGCAGGTCGCCGGAGATGCCATGAGGCCACAAACCAGACTGGCCGAGCTCGTTGGACGCAATCGTCGCCGGACCCGCGCGGAGCGAGCCGTCGGCGAACAGCAGCCTCGACGCGAGACGCTCGAAGAGGAGCGCCTCGTCGCTCGTCATCCCCAGGTGGCGCAGGCCGCTCTGTGCGTTGGTGAAGGCGAGTGCGAAGGTGCGTGACGCCGCGCTCGGGTTCCGGTACTTCTGGGCCAGCGCTTCGGCCGTCTCGCGATCGGACGCGATGCCGGTCGCGAAACACAGGCGCACCGACGCGCCCGGAACCAGCCGGATTCGCTGGCGGAGGCTGAGGATGGGATCGAGCACGATCCCGGTCGTGCCCGACAACGGTCCGCCATCGAGCGCATGCGGACGGTTGATGTCGCGGCCGCGGCCGACGAACCGTGCGCGATCGGTCTCCCACTCGATCGGCCCCTGCGGCCGCCCTTCGAGGCTCACCACGTGCATCGCCCAGACGCCCGGCTCTTTCGGATCACGGGGGCGTCGATGGCAGAGCAGCGCGGCGCTGCCGGCGAGGTATTCGGTTTCGAGAAACAGCTTGCCGAAGGCGGGGTGGGCGAGATCGTCGGCGGGGCGCGCCAGCACGACTTCGGCGTAGCTGGTGACGTCGATCTCGCGGATCCGCGCGCTCTGATTGACGACCGTCACCCGCCGGACTTCGACATCGTCTTCGGTGGAGACGGCGATGTCGAGTTGTGTCGACACCTCGTCGTCGTGGCGCCGGAACGTCGCCCGCTCGGCGCGAAACTCGACCACATAGTCGTCGGGCTCGGCGGCCGTGGGGTGATAGGTCGCGGACCAGACGGATCCGCTGCGCACGTCGCGCAGGTAGATACATTGGGTGCCCGGATCGCGCGTGGCGTCGCGGCGCGACTTGGTGACGGCGAGGCCGCGGCAGAAGCTGCTGCCGCCGCCGGCGTTGGTCACGACCGTCAGGTAGTTGCCATTGGACAGAAACTGCGCATGCGGCACGACCGTGTGCGGCGACCTGAATCGCCGCGTGGGCATCGCCGGCGCAGGCGCGGCGACCCGCATCTCGTCGAGCGGCCGCGGCTGAATCATCGCCGTGCGGCGCGGCACGCGCTCCTGCAGCAGCAGCTCGGTGGCCTGCACGCGCGGGTCGGCGTGAAAACGGTTCACCATTCGATCGCCGAGCAGCGTGTTCGAGAGCGCCACCAGGGTCATGCCGGCGTGGTGCGCGAAGTAGGCGCGAATCACCGTCCCGCCGTCGGGTTCGTCCGCGTCTCCCTCATCGTCGTCGTCGGTCGCCTTGCGCGGGGTGTAGTCGATGGCGTCGAAGAACCCGTACTCGCCCTCGAGCCCCGCCTGCGACAGCCGGCGCAGGTTGGCCGCGCTCCGCGGTGGGTCGATCATCGCGGCGAGGGCGGTCGCGTACGGCGCGACGACCAGCTCGTCGCCGAGCCCGCGCTTGAGGCCGAGCCCCGGGACGCCGAATGCCTTGTACTGAAACGTGTCGTGCCGATCGACGACGTTGTAGGCGGACTCGGAGATGCCCCAGGGGACGTCGCGCGAGGCGCCGTATTCCAGCTGACGCCGCACCACCGTCCGGCACGACTCGTCGAGCAGCGTCTCCGGATAGCTGCGCATGACGAGCAGCGGCATCAGGTACTCGAACATCGTGCCGCTCCACGACAGCAGAACCGGCACGCCGCGGACGCTGGTGACGCCCCGCCCGAGATGGAACCAGTGAGATTCGGCGACGTCGCCCTTGGCGATTGCCAGGAAGCCGGCCAGCCGCGCTTCGGAGGCGAGCAGGTCGTAGTACGACGGATCGCGGCGGCCGGGCCCATCGGCGTCGGCGAGACGATAGCCGATGGTGAACAACTGCCGCTGCGGGTCGTAGAGGAAGCGGAAGTTCATGCCATCGAACAAGCCAACGGCGCGGATCGCCAGCTGCTCGAGCCGCCGCACGCGTTCCGGCAGCGCGCCGGCCGCGGCCTGGTCGGCCGACAGCCGCCGCAACGCGACCGACAAGGTCACGAGCGCGCCGGCGATGTTTCCGCTGTCGACGGTCGAGACGTAGGCGGGCTGCAGCGGCGCCAGCGTCCGGGTGTCGTACCAGTTCAGCAGGTGCCCTTCGAACCGCTCCAGGCCCTCGACCGTCGTGAGCGTCGCATCAATTCGCTCGGCGAACGCTTCCGCGTCGATGAAGCCGAGGTCGTGCGCCGCCAGCGTGGCGAGCAGTCCCATCCCGATGTTGGTGGGCGAGGTGCGGTGCGCGACGGTCAGTGTCGGTACGAGCTGGACGTTGTCCGGCGGCAGGGCGTGATCCTCGGGCCGGACGAAGGTGTCGAAGTACCCCCACGTCTTGCGCGCGACCGATCGGAGATACTCGCGATCCTCGGCGCCGAGCGCCGGGCGACGATTCGGCACCGGGCGGCTGAGCGCGTAGGCGATGAGCGGCGCCGCCGTCCACAGTGCGAGCACCGGGACCGACTCCGGCAGCGCCTGCGGGCGGATCAGGACGACCAGCGCGAGGCAGGCGAATGCCAACAGCGGGCTCGCGATCATCTCCCTGACGAACACGCTGAGGCGCGGCGTCCCGCCACGGCTGGCGCTCGCCGCGGCCGTTTCCCACTCGAGCAGTTGACGCTTCGTGATCCCGAGGCGCACGAGCGTCACGGTGATCGCATGCAGCATCTCGCAGGCATGATTGGCGAGAAACACCAGCTGCAGTGCCGAGCGGACCGCGTCCGTTTCGAGATCCTCGAGCGCCGCTCGCATGCAGGCCGCCGCCGATTCCACGGCCGTCGGCCCGCGAGCGAGCTGCACCAGCCGTATCAAGACCGGCAGCGCGATGGGGGCAAGAGCGATCGCGGTCCACGCGAGCGGGGAGCCGGGCAGGACCGTCCAGCCAAGCAGGAGCAACGCGACAGTCGCCGGCGCCATCAGGCTGCGGCGCAGGTTGTCGAGGATCTTCCAGCGCGAGACGAGCGGCAGGCGATTGCGCTGCAGGCCCGTGCGGGTGGGCACGAACGGAAACAGCCACCAGAGAATCTGCCAGTCGCCACGCACCCAGCGGTGCTGGCGCCGCGCATGGGCCAGAACGCTCGAGGGATAATCGTCGACCACTTCGACATCGGTGACGAGGGCCGTGCGCGCGTACAGCCCCTCGAACAGATCGTGCGACAGCAGCGCGTTCTCCGGCACGCGCCCTTCGAGCGCCGCCACGAAGGCGTCGACGTCGTAGAGGCCTTTGCCGGTGAAGATGCCCTCGTCGAACAGATCCTGGTAGACGTCCGAAACCGCGGTCGTATACGGGTCGACGCCGGTGTGGCCGGCGTAGGCGCGCGCGAACAGCGATCCGGCGGCGCTCGCCATGGTGACGCTGACCCGCGGCTGCAGAATGCCGTAGCCTTCGGTGACGCGGCCGGCACGCGCGTCGAACGACGGGCGGTTCAGCGGATGCGAGATGATGCCGATCAGCTCTTTCGCCGAGTCGCGCGGCAACCGGGTGTCGGTATCGAGCGTGATGCAATAGCGCACCGACGGCAGCACGTCCAGCGCGCCGACCTGCGCGATGAAGCTGGTGTCCGCCGCGCCTCGCAGCAGCCGGTTGAACTCCTCGATCTTGCCGCGCTTGCGCTCCCATCCCATCCACGCGCGCTCACGAACATTCCACTGGCGCGCACGATGGAACAGAAAGAACCGGTTTGCGTGCTCGGGACCGAAGCGCTGGTTGAGCTGTTCGATGCCGGCGCGAGCGGCGGCAAGTATCGGCGCATCGCCGGCCAGCTCGCTTGCATCGGCGTCGGCAAAGTCGCTGAGGATCGCGAAATGGATGTGCGGATCGAGGTTGCCCAGCGCCAGCACCTCGATATGCTCCAGCAGGGCGTCGACCGTCGGCACGCTCGTCAGCATGGTCGGGACCACGACCATCGTGCGCGCGTGGTCCGGAACCTGACCGGCGTAATCGAGGCGAGGCAGGCGGCGAGGCGGCACCACCCGGGCGGTCACGCGCTGCGCGATGGCGATGGCGACGTCGGATACCGGGAACAGGAGGAGCACGGTCAGAGCGGTGAGCTCGCCGGCGGAAAGCCCTTGGAGCCTGCCCAACGCCACGCACGGCGCCAGCAGCGCGGCCGACGTGACCGTGATCATCGCGAAATAGAGGAAGGTCGCGTGCCCCAGGATCAGCCGCCCGGCCCGGCTCGCGAGCCGCGGCCGATACGCGACGTCGGCCTCGAGATCGCGCAGGCCGCGATCGATCAGGTGATAGCCGACGTGGGCGGCCCGATCGGCGGACGATCCGTTGGCAGCCGCCTGGCGCGCATTTTCGACCGCCTTCAGCGCCACCCTCACCTGCGCGTCGCCGCTCGGCGCCGCGAGCTCCTCGACCGCCCGCCGCTGGCGATCGCGGCTGAGGAAGTCCATCCGGCCGTACGCCCCGGCGGGATCGCGCTGCAGCACCTGCTCGACGAGGCTGACCGACTCGACATACTGCCGCCAGTCGATCGCGGAACAGAGGCGCAGGCTGGTGATGGCGTTGGCCACCGATACCTGGTTGGCCGCCTGGTGCTGATGTTCGCTGCGAATCGTCACCTCGGCGGTCGTTTCCTGCAGCGCCAGGCGTTCCTCGATGGCCGTGCTGATCTTCGACAGCCGGACGCCATATTCGCGGACGCGATGCAGGAGCTGGACGACCGAGGTGATGTCCAGCGCCGTCGGCAGCGGTCGCGCGGTATTCGTGACTTCGCGCTCGACCTGGGCGACGTAGGCGTCGGCGGCCAGCCGCGCGCGGCGCGCCTCGAGCGTCTCCGCCGCCAGACGTCTGAGGTTCTCGATCAGCGCCAGCTTCAGCATGCTCGGCCAGGCCCACAGCTCGCCGATCGTCAACGGCGCCACGCGCTGGTAGCTGTTGACGAACATCACGAGCTGGTGGCGGTCGAGCCGGCTGTCGCTGTGGCGCACCAGCTCCACCGCCATCGCGTAGATCCGCGTGTGACCGGCGTGCTCGCGCGATGCGAGCGACGGCAGTTGCCGGTAGTAGGCGCCGGGCAGGTGCTGGTGGATGTCGCGGATCTCCGACGTCACCAGGTGGAAGTTGTCGAGCAGCCATTCCGCCGCGGCGGTGACCGGCTGTCCCGTCCGCACATCCTCGGCCAGCGCGCGATACGCGGCGCGCAGCACGCGGGCGTTGTCGTCGAACCTGGGGAAGATGTTCCGGGCACGCCGGCGCGGGCGCGGGTCGATGGTGAAGCTGGCGGCGAGCGCCAGCGCACGCTCTTCGAGCCGCTCGATGCTGAGCAGCTCGTCTCGAAACGGCTTCTCCGATGAGGGCGCGGACGCGCGCCACGGCAGCAGGAACACTCCGCTCACCGTGACATCAGGATGGCTACGAGAGCTGCGGAAGCGATCGCGATGGGTGTGGTCGGTAGCATGCGCCCTCCGGGGAATTGCTTTGGTGAGGGCTAAGGCCAGCTGCGGCCGCAGGGCTCAGGAAAGCGAGAGCGCCATTATATAGCTGGCCGATCGACGCCTGGCGCTGCCGAACGCGTGTATAGTGGATCTCGTCGTCCAGAACTGAGCCAGCCAGCGTTCGCCTAGTGCATCCTCTTCGCACTCACTGAGGATGCGCGCCGACCGGCCCGACTTTGGCCCCGTGTCGAGCGCGCGTCTCACGCGACTCAACCACCTGTTCAATTTGACACAGCGGTCGCAGGTCATCGCGACCGATGATGGCGTCAGCTCCATATCTCCACGAAGGGACACTGCATGAGCACCACTGTAGCGATCGACACCTGGGTCAAGCGCCTTGCCGACGATGAGCGGACGCGCGACGCCATCCGCCGCCAGGAAGATGAAGCCGAGTCCCGGCGCGCCGACCTCGTGCGGCGGAACGGGCGGCGGCTGATCGACGAGCTCCGGGCTGTCGTCATCCGCGACGTGGAGGCGTTCCGGGCCGAATTTCCCGACGATCCATCGCGCGAGGTTGTCGTCACCGCCAGCGGCCCCGATGGCGGCTTCGTCGTCAGCAAGCCCGCACGCGCCGCCGCCTCGCTGACGGTCACACCGAATCTGGACGCAGCCGCCATCGTCTGCCACTTCCGCTTCATGCTGAGCGACGGTCTTCCGCCCCGCGAGGATCGGTTCGACGTGACGTTCGCCGGCGACGGCGATCCGCTGCTGCTGCGGCACAACGGGACGGGACAGGTATTCGCCACCCCGGAGGCGCTGTCGGAGGTTCTGCTCGTGCCCGTGCTGACCGGTCGCGGCCGTTGACGTCGGCTGCGCACCGGTGCGCAGGTTGTCAGGAGCGCTGAGATGTTCAAGCTGGTGACCACTATGCGACGCGGTTCGGCGTCGGGCATGCCGCAGGCCTGGGCGCGATACGCCTCGGTTGAGGCCGCCCGGGTCGGAGCGGGCGAGCTGCTGCGCGAGGACCGTGTCCTGCGCGTGATGATCGTTCGCAACGAGATTCCACAGGCGTTCGTCGAATGGCGGGAGCGATGACGCCGCGACGAGGGGACACGTAATGGTGATGATGAATCAGAATTCCAAAATCGGGCTCGCCGGTGCGTGGTGTGCCGGTGTCATCGTGCTCGGCGCATGCGCGATCGTCGCGGGCGTGAACCTCACGGTCGCCAACGGCGAGGTGTGGCTGATCGCATGCCTGCTGCCGCCGACCCTCATCCTGCTGCTGCGGCGCGACGATCCACCAGCCGCGCCGCTGCTGCAGCTCGTGAACAGACCCTCAAAGGACATCAGGCGATGATCAGTATCCGCACGCTCGGCATCGTCGCCGTCGGCCTGGTCGTGTCAACGCACGCGCTGGAGAGTCAGGACCAGGCGCGCTACCGCGATTACAGGCTCGGCGGAGATCTCGCGTCGATCAGCGCCCTCACCGGGGTCGCAGCGTCCGAGGCGAAGACCATCCAGCAGCGCCCGGCGGTGATGCAGGAACTGGTCTGGCGGCGTCCCTACACGCCGAGCGGAACGGCGGCGGCCGAGAGCGATCCGGTGAAGGAGATCGCCTTCAGCTTCTACAACGATCAGCTCTCGAAGATAGTGGTCGACTACGATCGCGATCGGACCGCAGGCCTGACCGACGCCGACCTCGTCGACGCGATCTCGATCGAGTTCGGACCGCGCCTGAAGCCCGGCGTGAAGGCCGGCCAGCCGGCGGCACCGCCGATCGACGAGGAATCGGGGACGCGGATCGCTCGATGGGGCGATGCCGACTACGCCGTCGTGCTCTACCGGTCGTCGTACGCGTCGGGGTTCCGGCTGATCGTCACCTCGCCGCGCCTCGAGGCGCTGGCACGCACCGCCGTCGCGCAGGCCGCTCGCCAGGACGAGCGTGAGGCGCCGCAGCGCGAGATCGCCCGGCAGAAGAAAGAAGCGGACGAGCGCGCCGAGGCAGAGGCGAAGGCCCGAGCCGCGAACAAGGCAGCCTTCCGGCCGTAGCGCTGTCCCCTTCTGCACACCTGCATCGGCGCGCCCGACGTACTGTTCGGGCCAGGAGAACAACAGATGATCACACGTGAAGAGAGTGGCCATGGCAGCCTGTTCCTGGTCGGCCTCATGGCAGGTACTGCGATCGGTGCGGGCCTCGCGCTCGCGTTCGCGCCGCGGCCGGGGTCGGAGATCCGCGAGCGGTTGACCAGGTCGGCGACCGACCTCGGCCAGGCGGCGTCCCGCGGGTATCAGCGGGTCAGCACGCGTGTCGCCGACGCGGTCGAGAACGTCACGGAGCGAGCACAGACGATCCGCGACGACGTCGCGGATGCGATCGGAAGTGGTCAGCGGGAAGTCGAGCAGTCAGCCGAAGCCGTGAAGCCGCTGCCGGGCGGATGGCGTTCGTGAACGCGGCCGGGCCGCCATCGCCGACGTGTCTACTTGTGCACATCTCCGGCGGCGGTTGAGTGGCATGCTCCATCGATGAAAGCCAGGAGAGCGTCCCGCGACGGCGCAAGCGCCCGTCCGCCGTTCGACACCGACGCCTTTCTCGCGTCATCCGGCACGGTGAAGACCATCGCCGAGTATGGCCGGGGAGAGACGATCTTTACGCAGGGTGACGCCTGCGAGCATGTCCTCTACATCCGGGCCGGCGGCGTCAAGCTGTCGGTGCAGTCGAAGACGGGACGCGAGGCGGTCGTCGCGCTGCTCGGCCCCGGCGACTTCTTCGGCGAGGAGTGCCTTGCGGGTCAGCCGAGCCGCAGGGGTGGCGCGACGGCGATCACGCCGAGCGCGATCTTCTCCGTCGGCAAACAGAAAATGGTCCGGTTGCTGCGCACGCAGCCCGCCATGTCGGACCGCTTCATCTCACACATGCTGTCGCGCAACATCCGGATCGAAGAGGACCTGCTCGATCAGCTGTTCAACTCGAGTGAAAAGCGCCTGGCGCGCACCTTGTTGCTGCTCGCCCGCTATGGGAAGCAGGACAAGCCGACGCGCACCGTGCCGAAGATCTCGCAGGCGACGCTCGCGAAGATGGTCGGCACCACTCGATCGCGCGTCAACTTCTTCCTGAACAAGTTCAAGCGGCAGGGATTCATCGACTACGAGGGCGACAAGCCGCTCACCATCGACAGCTCGCTGCTGAGCGTGGTCCTGCACGACTGACAGTTCAGGAGCGGCTACCCTGCCGCCATGGCCACGTCGCCGAGCAGGCGGGCGAGATGCGCCGCGTCGACCGGTGTGGGCAGATGAAAATCGAATCCATCCTCCGACGGGCCGTCCGCGTCGCGCGGGTGAGCGGGCAGACTCAAGGCGACCAGCACCATCGTGCGGCCGTGCGGTGACTCGCGAAACCGCCTGGCAACAAGGCGGCGGTCCACAGTTCGAGAGCTGATGTCGATGATGCTCACGTCCGGACTGACCGTCTTCACCAGTTCCAGTCCACGCTCGATGTCGGCCGCGTCGTAGACCGAGTGCCCGGCGAGCTCGAGCATCAACCGCAGTTGCTCCCGCGCTGGCGGGTTGTTCTCGATCAGCAGCACGCGTCTGGGCTTGAGGCGGCGCTCTGGCTGAGATGACGACGCCACCGCCTGCGCCTGGCCTGGCGCCGCAATCTGCTTCAACCGCACGGTAAACGTGCTGCCGAGCCCTCGTCCGTCGCTCGACGCGACGACCGTGCCGCCGTGCAGCTCGATCAGCCGTCTGACGAGCGCCAGGCCGATGCCGAGGCCATCCCGCGCATGGTCCAGCGTCCGGTCGACCTGCACGTACATGTCGAAGACGAAGGGCAGCAGCGCCGGCGAGATGCCGAAGCCGCTGTCCTCGACACTGATCACGGCGTCGCCGTCTTCGGCGCGCAGCGCCACGCGAATCTGTCCGCCTGGCGGCGTGTATTTGACCGCGTTGGTCATGATGTTGGACAGCACCTGCTGCAGCCGCATCGCGTCGCAGTCAACCCAGACCGGCTCCGTGGCGATGGTGATCTGGCGATCGACCTTCGCATCGTCGATGAAGGTGGTCACGATCTGGCGAATCACCTCGTCGATGTCGACTGGCTGCAAATTGAGCTTGAGTTTTCCGGATGCGACCCGTTCAACGTCCAGCAAGTCGTTGATCAGGTGGGTAATGTGATCGATCTGTCGCGCGATCACCTCATACGCCCTGGTCGGGGTTTGCACGGCGCTGCGCGTAACTTCGAGCAGTCGGGCGGCGCTGCTGATCGCGCCGAGCGGGTTCCGCAGCTCGTGCGCGAACTCGGCCAGGAATTCGTCCTTGGTGCGGCTCTCGCGTTCCGCGCGGTCGCGCAGGGTGTGCGCCTCGAGGATGTCGCTCAGATCGGTGACGATCAGGTTCAGGCGATCGCCGGCGACCGATTTCGTGGTCGCGAGCGACAGGCTCACCTCGACTGCCGGTGATTCCGATGGCACCAGGCGGCTTCGGCACCGACCGCTGCCACGGCTGAGCAGCGCTTCCAGGTCGTGCCTGTCGAACGCGTGCACGAAGTCAACCAGCCGGCGGCCGATGACGGACTCCAGTGGTTCACCGACGAGCGCGGCAAAGCGGGCGTTGGCGTAGACGATGTCGCCGCCAGGTGTGAGGACCACGGCGCCCTCCTGCATCTGCTCGACCAGGGTGCGGTAGGGTTCCTCGGCACTGTGCAGCGTGTAGGCCTGGTTGCCGCCGGCCGCCTCGACGACGAGCGCGTCGATTTCGCCGTGACGGATCGCGGGCAATCCGTCCTCGGCTTCGGCGAGGCGCATCTCGAGCGTCGACGACGGTTCGGAGCCGTGCGGGCTGCTGGTGGTCATCGTCCTACTTCCTGGAGATCGGGACAGTCACGAGATCGAGTCCCTGTTCCTTCAGCCAGCTGAACAACCGGCGCAGCTCCGAGCGAAGAATCGGCGCCCACCGTACGGATCGCATACCCGAGCCTGACAAACAGCCCCTCGAGTGATTTCGTCGAAGCCGCGGATGCCGGTGAGGGTTTTCGGGAGCTCTCCGCGAGGGGGAAAAGAGAGCAACACGCGGAGACTTTGACAGCTCGTCAGGGACAAAGCTGTCACGTTTTGCACACCCTGGTCGCCCAGACGACTGAAATCCCGCTGTTCCTTTTCGCACACCACCCAGATGCGGGAGCCGGTATCCTCGAATTGGAATCGAGCCGGATCAAGAAAAGAGCTTGTGCATGAGCGGCGTAGTGGTGCTTCTGTCACTTGGGGTGTTGGCGGTGATCCTCGGAACCGCGGTGGGGCGGTCGCAGTGGGGCAGCGAGCGATCGGATCTGTGATTCGTCTGCCACCGGTCAGCGCCGTCGCACGCAGGCCGGGTCAGGCCCCTGGGAGCGACGCGATGCACACACCGGCCACGGAACGCGCACACGGAGGACAGAATGAAACGCATGGAACACCCGGAACGCACCAGCCGCCTCTCGTCGACGCGAAAGCTGCTCAGTGCCTCATGGGCCGCAGACGTCGACGCGATTGAAACAGCAATGTGGCGCTTCGAGGACGAGCACCCGCTCGCGGGCGATTGCCAGGTGGCGTTCTTCGAAATCGCCGCCGACGAAAAGCTGCACGTCAACGTGACACACCGGCACCCGACGAAGGAGATCCGAGGGTGGGCCGGCCCGGCAGATACCCCTGGCGGGTTCGTCACCAACCGGACGTTCGCCACCATCCCGACGCCGCGGATTGTCCGGCACGTGCGAGACATGGTTTTCGCCAGCCGGATTTGAAGCCCGCCCTGACACCATGAAGTACACCATCTACGAAGACCCGATCACGCGTCGATGCGCGCACCTGGCGCTCCCCAGCGGCTTTCTCGACGGCGACCAGCTTCCCGCGGTGGTCATCGATCGGTGGTTCGAGAGCCATGACGCCGCGACCGCCGCGCTTGCCGAGCTCCTGGATCGCGACGAAGGGGAGTGCGCAGCGGCTGCCGACGTTCCCGTTCCGGTGCAGGCGGAGGCCGCCCCACCGCCGCCGATCGAGCCGCCGCCGCGTCCCGTCTGGTCGCACCATTAGCGAGCGACGTCACGCGCCTTTCGGGCTCGAGATCACCTGGTAGACGTAGTCGGTCAGATCGCGCAGGCGGAGGGCCGCCGTATCCATCGACCAGTCGCCGCTGGTCGGAATCGCCGGCACTTCTACCGCACGGCAAACGATCAACGCGGCGGCGATGGTCGCCCGTGCCTGGATCTCAGATGGGTCCATTGGGGTCCCTGCTCAAGCCATGCTGTGCTGACATCACGCGACGATAGCAGCGGCGTCGAAGCGCCAGTGTGCCGTTTCGCACACCCTCTCCGCTGCACTTCCACTACTCTCGGATCGTGGCACGAACGCACACGCACGAGGCCTGTCGATGAGCATGGTAGCCGTCGTCGTCGGCATTGGAATTCTCGGCATCCTCGCCAAGTGGATCACGTGGCAGGCCGGACGCAGCGGGCGATCTGATCTCGGCATCGTCAGCCAACAATGGCTCGCCGAGCACCGTACCTCGCAAACCTCTTCGCGGGGGCAGCAGTGACTGCTATGCGGAGCGGCATCGCTGTCAGCAGCAATCGCCAACCGCGAAGACACGAACGGCACCAAGACACACGAAGTAACTTTGTCAAGGATCGATGAACGCGCGCGGTGTCCGCGACGCGAACGAGGTGGCTGTGCCTGTTCTCCCGGCTGAACGGTCTGGCTCGCCGGTGATGATTCCTGGTGCGTTCGAGATACGCGCCAGCGCTCGGGCGGCGCCACCCAATCAGGGCCCAGCCATCCCGGTCGCGGACCATGCGTCCGCAGCGGTGGCCTCCGATCGTGAACGGCTCGAGCACGAGCGCGAGGGCGGCGGCGCGCCCGCCGAGCGCGCCGGCGGGCGTCTGGGGACGATCGGTGCGAGGTTGTGGCGCAGGTTCCGCGGGTAATCAATTCGACGGCAGGGGCCCCGCGGCGAACAAGCGCTGACACGGCTTGGCGAGCAGCCGTGCCCACCGGTTGGCACGCGTGACGCGCGCGCTGTCGGTCGCGATTCCGGTGTTCGCGTACATCTGGCGGTACAGCTTCGAAATCAGGACGAAGGCCAGCCGCGCCCGGAGGGTCGGCGTGCACTTCGAGCGCGCCCAGATCCGGCGCAGGCTGTAGAAGCGATCCCACACGGCCTGGGTCCTGGCCCGGATCTCGTCGGGAGGCATCACCGGATGCCGTGCGAAGACCCTCGGACGCTGCGCCTGCGGGATCAGCCAGTGACGGGTGATCGGCACGCCGGCGATCTGCGCCACCTCCCGGCCCAGCTTTTTCTCCCAGGCCTCGAAGTCCACGGTGCCGGGATAGGGCGTCAACATGACGAACTGCGCGAACGAGACCCCCGCTCGTTCGGCGACATCCGCCGTGGCGCCGAAGGTGGCCGGTCGATCGCTCGGGAGGCCGAAGATGAACGAGCCGAGGACGTGCACGCCGTGATCCTTGAAGACGCGCAGCCGGGCGACCAGCGCGTCGCCGACGTCGTTGAAGCTCTTGAACACGTCCTTCAGGCCTTCCGGCGTGACCGCCTCCACGCCGACCAGCGCTCCCTTGATGCGGGCGCGCCGCATCGCGTCGAGGAACGCCGCATCCTCGGCGGCCTCCATCGTGATCTGGGTGAAGAAGATCATGTCCGACGGCAGCTGGGCCAGCCGGTCCATCAGCTCGAACCGCTCCGCGCGAAGCGCCCGCAGCTGTTCGTACCGTCCCGCCTGTGCCTGGCGCTCCGCCAGCGCCAGATCGGCGAGCGTCACCGGATAGAAGTTGTCGTCGGCCAGCGCGACGAATCGAACGCCGCGCCGGCGGAGGTCCATGATCTCGTCGACGACCGCGTCCACGGCGCGCTGCCGCGGCTTCTGGCCGTCCGTGCGCCACACCGAGCAGAAGGAACAGTGCTTCGGGCAGCCGCGCACCGTCTGGACCGAGCCCCACATGTACCGTCCATTGGGCAGCAGGTCCCAACGCGCTGACACGAACTGGTCGGCGTCGATCCGGCCGGCCTCGTAAATCGGCTGCAGGGTGCCGCGCACCGCATGGTCGAGCACCAGCGGCCAGACGACATCGCCGTCGCCCCTGACGACCGCGTGCGCGCCGCCGAGGCTCAGCGCCTCCTCCGGGTACAACGTCGCGTGGATGCCGCCAAAGACAACGACGGCGCCTCGGGCGCGCGCGAGCGTGCCGACTTCGTAGCCGCGCAGGGCGTTGCTGGTGTGAATGCCGACGCCGACGATGTCACCGGGTGCCACGCTCTCGAGATCGAACGGCTCCAGCGTCTCGTCGGTCAGGCGAGGTTGGCCGTGTGAGGCCGGTGTGGCGGCCGCGAGGACGAACAGCCATCGTGGGGTTATCACGCCGACCCCGAACGACAGATGGCTCGGGTTCACCAGATGCACCGGCATATCGCCTCAGTTCTCGCTCATCGCCGCGCCACCGCGGCGAGCGTCCGATCAAGAGCTCGCCACCCGCCGGACCGTTTCGAGCACGACGCCGGGGAGCGCCGGTTTCTTCACGACGGCTGCGAACAACGTCCGTAGGGGCGTGTCATCGAGCCCGCCATCACCGGTGAAGGCAATCACGCGTGCGTGACGCGTGGCATCGATCGCCTTGATGAGTCGCGTCGCCTCGATCCCATCGAGCACCGGCATGGTCACGTCCATGACGATCACCGCCGGCCGCATCTCGTAGGCGGTGAGCAGCGCCTCGAGTCCGTTGCTGGCCGTCCTGACGACGAACCCGGCGCTCTGCAGCACGCTGGCGATCACGTCACGCACGGCCCGATAGTCGTCGACGACCAGCACCGCATCGCGGCGGGTGCGCTCGTCGGGGTGCGCATCCGGACATGGATCAGCTTCGAGCAGCGCCAGCAATCGAGACGCGACCACGTGCTGCTCGCCGGCACCGATGCGCAGCTGCCGGGCAACGTCCACACCGTGCACACTTTGCTGCAAGTGGCTGGACAGCAGCGACCGGAGACGACTGGCCGGGACATCGGCCTCGCCGAGGGCGTAGGTCAGCGCCGTTTCGGTGTGTCGTACCTCGGTTTCGGCAGCCGCCACGAGCGCCTGAAGGTCGTTCTTGTGATGGGCCGCGCGCTGAACCAGGATTCGCGCGTTCTCGCAGAGATATGCAAGCTGCTCGGAAGGGAACCGAAGGGCCATCGTCACGCTCCTCAGCGAGATAGGTCCAACGCCGGAGCTCGGAGGCTGAGGCGACGTCACGATGGCGTGGCGCCAGTCTAGCGGGCGACTGTAGTCTAGCTTACATTTCACCTCCGGCCTGCTCACGGATTGCGCACTGACTTCGCGCCGCCCTTTCCGCACTGTTCAATTCAGGACAGCCTTGCGCGCTCGCGACGTGTCACAGTCAGTTCGTGGAGATCTCGACAATGACCGCCAGGCGGAACGGCGCATTCAATGCTCGCGCCTTTCTCGAGTCGTCCGGCATCGCACGAAAGATCGTCGACTATGAGCGCGCCGACGCGATCTTCACGCAGGGCGATCCGTGCGACCACGTCATGTACATCCAGAAGGGCGCGATCAAGCTGTCGGTCCTCTCCAAGGCGGGCCGAGAGGCGGTCGTGGCGATGCTCGGTCCGGGCGAGTTCTTCGGCGAAGGATGCCTGGCGGGTCAGCCGGTCCGCATGGGCACCGCGACCGCGACCACGGAGAGCACGATTCTGCTCATCGACAAGACCCAGATGGTGCGGCTGCTGCACAAGCAGCATGCGCTCTCCGATCGGTTCATCGCCCACATGCTGGCGCGCAACATCCGGATCGAAGAGGACCTGATCGACCAGCTGTTCAACTCCAGCGAGAAGCGCCTCGCCCGCACCCTGCTGCTGCTCGCGCGCTACGGCAAGCACGACAAACCGGTGCGCGCCGTCCCGCCGATCTCCCAGGCGACACTGGCGGAGATGGTCGGAACGACGCGGTCGCGGGTCAATTTCTTCATGAAGAAATTTCAGCGGCTGGGATTCATCGATTACGCGGACGGCCTCAAGGTCAACAACTCGCTGCTCACCGTCGTCCTCCACGACTGATGCGGCGAACGGTCTCGAGGAAATTGCCGCGCGGCTATTGAATGTCGGCTGGAGCGCGGTGGATTTGCTCGGGCGACAGGCCGTGCATCGCCGCGAGACGCTCGATGAGCGTCGCTTCACACTGGAGGAATCGGGTCTGCTGCTCCGCGGCATCGGCGGACGAGGCGCCCACGTACCGCCGGGCCACGCGATCGACGGTGGCGAGATCGGCCTCGAGATGTTCACGATCGACCTGCCGGGAGAGCATCAGACGCCGGTTCGCTTCAGGGCGCAGCGCGCAACCCGCGCCGGGCCGCTGGGCCCACATCACCAGGATCATCCCAACCAGCAGGATCGCAGCGAACGCGGGCAATTCCAGCCAGGCGGGCGTCTTCATTCACGTCCTTCTCGCGCGTCGGAGCCGACTGCGCTCCCCTGCATTCTGCACGTGCGGCCGTTTGCCGTGTGTGCAATAGGGGACAGGAGGGTCGAATGCGCCAGACGTACAGTGATGCGATCGCAATCAACACGGTCCGTTCGGCCGGTCAGCCGCGCGGATCGGGAACGGTACTGCTCATGATGGCGTGGTTGAGGAGGCTCCGGCAGCGCCGGGACGATCCGGTCTGGACGGAACTCCGGCTGGCGCCGGAGAACAAACCCTTCGCGGGGCCGGCCGAGTATCTGCCGCTGCATACCTACCTGCGCGACCGATATGCGAACACCGTGGTCTTGACCTTCGTGGAAATCGAAAGCCTGCTCGGGTTTTCGCTGCCAGCCGTCGCCCGCCTCCAGCAGGAGTGGTGGGCAGACAGCGGCACGCCATCGGCGCAGTCGCGCACCTGGAGCCAGGCGCGCCGGACGGTGACGGCGAATCTCCGATCGCAGACAGCAATCTTCGAGCGCGCCCAGGCGTGAGCGCGGCTCGACCGTCATTCATCCCAGTCATTCGAAAGTTGGAGTCGACACCATGGACATCAGACCACTTCACGACCGCCTCATCGTCCGACGCCTTGACGAAGGCGAGCAGAAAGTCGGCGGGATCATCATCCCGGACTCGGCCAAGGAAAAGCCGCAGCAGGGTGAGGTCATCGCCGCCGGCGTCGGCGCGCTGAACAAGGAAGGCAAGCGCGTGCCGCTCGACGTCAAGGCAGGCGACCGGATCCTCTTCGGCAAGTACACCAGCCAGGAGGTCAAGTTGAATGGTGAGGAGTACCTCATCATGCGCGAAGACGAAGTGTTGGCCGTCATCGACGGCAGCGCGACGAAGAACAAGAAGTAAGGGCACACAATGGCAAAGCAGATTGTCTACGGCGACACGTCGCGCCAGGGAATTCTCCGCGGGGTCAACAGCCTCGCGAACGCGGTCAAGGTCACGCTCGGACCGAGGGGCCGCAACGTCATCATCGGCACCAGCTTCGGCGCCCCCACCATCACCAAGGACGGGGTCACGGTGGCCAAGGAAATCGAGCTGCGCGATGCGCTCGAGAACATGGGCGCGCAGATGGTCAAGGAAGTCGCGAGCAAGACGTCCGATGTCGCCGGCGACGGCACCACCACGGCCACCGTGCTGGCCCAGGCGATCTATCGCGAGGGCGCGAAGAACGTCACCGCCGGCGCCAATCCGATGGCGCTCAAACGCGGCATCGGCGTGGCCGTCGAGGCGATCGTCGTCGCGCTCAAGGCCCAATCGCGGCCGGTCGCCGGCCAGATGATTGCCCAGGTCGGCACGATCTCGGCGAATCACGACGAGACGATCGGCCGGATCATCGCCGAAGCCATGGACAAGGTCGGCAAGGACGGCGTCATCACCGTCGAGGAGGCGAAGACGCTCGAGACGTCGCTCGAAGTGGTCGAGGGGATGCAGTTCGATCGCGGCTACATCTCGCCGTACTTCGTCACCGATCCCGAACGCATGGAAGTGGTCCTCGAGAACCCGGTGATTCTCATCCACGAAAAGAAAATCGCCTCGATGAAAGACCTGCTGCCGCTGCTCGAGCTCGTGGCGCGCGCCGGCCGTCCGCTGCTGATCATCGCCGAGGACATCGAGGGCGAGGCGCTCGCGACGCTGGTCGTCAACAAGCTGCGCGGCACGCTTCACGTCGCCGCGGTGAAGGCGCCCGGGTATGGCGACCGTCGAAAGGCGATGCTCGAAGACGTCGCCGTCCTGACCAATGGCAAGGCGATGACGGAGGATCTCGGCATCCGGCTCGAGTCGATGACGCTCGAGGACCTCGGCCAGGCGAAGAAGGTCACGATCGACAAGGACAACACGACCATCATCGAGGGCGCCGGGGCGTCGGCGGCGATCGAAGGCCGTGTCAAGCAGCTGCGCGCGCAGATCGAGGACACGACCTCCGACTACGACCGCGAGAAGCTGCAGGAACGGCTCGCCAAGCTGGTCGGCGGCGTCGCGATCATCAAGGTCGGAGCGGCCACCGAGACCGAGATGAAAGAAAAAAAGGCGCGCGTCGAGGATGCGATGCACGCGACCAAGGCGGCGGTCGAAGAGGGGATTGTGCCGGGCGGCGGCGTCGCGCTGCTGCGCGCGTCACGCGTGCTCGAGACGCTCAAACTCGGCGGCGACGAACAGATCGGCGTCAAGATCGTCATCCGCGCCGTGGAGGAGCCGATGCGCTGGATCGCGACCAACGCCGGCCACGAAGGATCGATCGTCGTGCAGCGCGTGAAGGGGATGAAGGACGACGAAGGCTTCAATGCCCAGACCGAGCAGTATGAAGATCTCGTCCAGGCTGGTGTGATCGACCCGACGAAGGTCGTCCGCTCGGCGCTCCAGAACGCGGCGTCGATCGCGTCGTTGTTGCTGACGACCGAAGCCGTCGTCTCCCAGATTCCCGAAGCCGGTCAGAGCGCCGCGACGGCCGCCGGCGGAATGGGCGGGGGGATGTTTTAGAACCTCACCCGCGATGAGGCGGAACAGCCGGCCCCGATGTCTACGGGGTCGGCTGCGTTCTGCACCGGCCTGTCACGCCGGAGGCCGCGGCTTCTGTCAAGCGCCTACGACGTCGTCCTGACGTTCTCGCCCCTCGGCCCCTTCGGACCCTGCCCGCGGTCGAAGGTGACTTCCTGTCCCTCACGCAGATCGTCGAACCGCGTGTCGGAGCAGGCCGAGTTATGGAAGAAATACTCGTTGCCATCGCTGGCGAGAATGAAACCGAAGCCTTTGTCGCTGACGAGTCGCTTGATCGTGCCGGTCATGGGTGCCATGGTGTGTCCTCCGTGAGTTGAGACTAACGTGTCGGTGAATTGACGAGCGGCCGCTGTTCTCGAGACTCGGCGGTCGATCGCATGTCAGGGGGTTGTGGTTGCTGCCGGTGTCGCTTCGAGCTCCGCAATTCGTTTCAGCGCCCGCGCCCTGAGCGCCGCTGCATCGTTCGCGATTGCTGTCTCCCCGGTTCGGGCGCCTTGCGGAATGCGCCGGTCGAGTGCCGCAATCAGTTCCTGCAGGTCGGTGACCGCCGCTGTGCGTCTCACCGCCATCGGCGCCCTGCCAGGGTGGTGGTTTCGCGATCGCGAAACGTTCCACACTTCTCCGCATTTCGTGCACCGCCAATACGTATCGGCGTCCGGAATCTTTGCCGTCGTCACGATTGACGATGACTGGCACGCCGGACAGACCACGGGTGTCGTGCTGGCGGGAACTGACGTCGGGGGGAACGAATTCGGATATGCCACAGGCCCTCCGGAAACAGCTTTGAGTGAGGGCTGGGTGGCCGGGACGGCCGCAGGGCTCAATAAAGCAGTATTGAAGTATACGCTGCGCGAGGGACTTGAGCGGCAAAATCTGCAATTCGAGTGAAAAGGCCCTGTAAATACGAGGGACGCTCCTGCCGGGCTGCCCGCACAGCAGCCGTCAGGGTGTCAGGCCCGGCAAGCCGGACCTCACGAGCATCCTATCTTTGTCTTCTTTCGAACGACTGGCTCGTCTGGAGAGTCATCGGGGACTCCGCGTCGTCGTTGTTGACGTGGCAATCACTCACGCGATCGAGCCGGTCGCGATTACGTCGTTCGGGTACCGCTTACGACGGTCGAAAGCGTCGAACGTCCATCAGGAGGTCATGCGTCGTTGTCGCCACATGTGATCTTCAGTTGAGAACTCAAACCACATCTCAGTTTGCGAGGAACGACGACCACTCGATCATCTGCCGGCCTGAGGGCATCGCTCTGCGGAACGCCGATTGCGATCGCGAACGATCACACCGGCATGATGACCGTCGATGCTCTTAGTGTGTCAGCGCGCGTTAATACTCTCTTTACATCAGCGCAATACCGGCCCACACATTCGACAAGCGGAACACGGCAGCAGAAACCCTCTCCGCTCGCGGATCGTCGAACACTGTGAGCCAGCGTTCACTCGGGTGAAAGGAAGATGCATCGATGACCAAGAGCAGGTTCGTGTTGGCGTGTGTGTTGTGCGTCGGACTCAGCTCGTCGCTCCTCGCGAAGGACGACAACTCTCTCAGATTCGACGGCGGGATCGGCGTGCTCCCGGTGTCGAACGTCACGGTGAACGCTGACGGCAGCGTCACCGTCAGCCGGAACATCGTCCGCGGGGTGAACCCTCCCGGCCAGATCTGGATCATCGACGCGCTCAGGGCGGAGGTTCGTGGCGATGAGATCCGAGTGCGAGGCGAGGGCCTGCTGCTCGGCGGCGGCAACAATATCGGCACCAACGCCAACCAGAGCGTGTTCGCCTCGTTGATCTGCGGGCAGGCGGCGCCGTTCACGGTGCACAGCACGCCGACGGCAGGCGTCCCGCTCGACCCGAACGGCGATTTCCGCATCGACGACGTGCTCACGCCGGCGCCGCCGTTCGAGTGCGTGAACCCGGTCCTGCTCATTCGCAACCCGGGAGGGGCGTGGTTCGCCGCCGGGATCGTCAAGCGGGATGACGATAATTGAGCCTGATTGAATCCATGTAGTGTCCGCCTTCAGGCGGACCCCGCATTGTCCGGCTGAAGCCGGACACGACGACCTACACGAGCCGGTGCGCGGGCGAGAGGCTCGCGCACCGGACTCGCTTCGCAGCGGCCTAAGGGAGCGCGCGAATCTTGATATTGCGGAAGGCGATCGGGAATTGCTGGTACTGGAGCCTGAGGTTTCCTTCCGCGAATCGTGCGTCATGCACGTCGAGCGTCGTCTCGCCGTTCAAGACGACCACCAGGTGATCCCCCTCGGCGGTGATCTGAAACTGATTCCACTGATCCGGCTTGAAGCGGAAATCGCGATCGGTCTTGGCGGTTCCGACGATGGCGCCGGTGTTGTAGCCGGCGGGTTGCAGCTTCCAGATCTGCACCTCGTAGCCACCGCTTTCCTGCGGTGACCGGACGAACACGCCGCTGTTTGCGTCCTCGCCGCACTTGAACTCGATCGACAGCACGAAGTTCTTGTAGCCCTGGTCGGATGTCAGGTAGCCGACGGGCTCGCCGCACGGTGTCAGCGCGCCGTCGACGACCTCCCAATGAGAGGTGCCGGCCGGCGCCGCGGCACGCGCAGGCGCCGTCACGACATGGCTTCGGGGCGGACCCGATCTGCGCGAGGGCACCAGGTGGCGGCGGTTGTGGCGCAGGCGCGGCGCGTCCTCCGCCCTGCGCAGGCGCCGAGGGATGCCATCCCGTCAACGTCCTGCCATCGAAGAGGAGCTGCCATCCCTGTGCCTTCTCGCTGGCCGTCAGGGTATTGCTGCTCTGGCCGAACACACAGACCGGCCAGAAGAGTGAGAACGCGATGAGCGAGGCCTGAGTTCTCTTCGTCACAGCCCCTCCATCAAGGCGAGCCGGCTAGGAAGCCGGCACCTTGCCCTGCGACTCGACCACCTGGCGCGCGAGGTAGTTCACGACCTTCGCGCTGCTCCGGACGTCGGTCAGGTACGCGGCACGCAGCAGCTGCGCCTTCCGTCCGCGCAGCGTCTCGGTGATGCGTTCGCGAACGCCCGGGGTGGTCAGGTCGCGCTGTCCGGCCGTCTCGTGTGCCGCGACGAGCACGATGGTGTGCACGCCGCCGACGGTCACGACGTTGACGCTGCCGGGCGCCTTGTTCAGCACGGCGTCGCGCAGCGGCGCCGGCGCCTGCTTCAGCCGCGACACCGGCACGAACCCGAGGTCGCCGCCGCGCGGCGCCGATTCCGGATCTTCCGAATAGCCCATCGCCAGCTCGCTGAACGATCCGCCCGCCTTCAGCCGCTCCGTGAGCATCTGGATTTTCGCCGCCGCCGCCTGCGGCGTCGTCGCATCGTCTCCCGTCCCGTTGCCGGTCTGCGGGTCGCGCGCCGGCGTCACCACGATCTGCGCGATGTGGTACGCCTCCTCGGCGATGTTGAACTGCGCGCGATTGGCGTTGAAGAATTCGGTGACCTGCTCGGCGGTCACGTTGACCTTCGAGATGACCTCGCGATCGATCACCTTCTGCGCGAGCAGCTCGCGACGCAGCCCGTCGCGCATGTCCGCGGCGGTGAGGTTGCGGCGGGTCAGCTCCTGCTCGTAGGCCTGGTCGCCGAGGTTCTTCTTCGCGTCGGTGTACGCGGTTTCGACCTCGGTGTCCGGGAGCTCGATCTTGAGCTCGCGCGCCTTCGCCATCAGGATGTCCTGCACGATCAGGTCGTTGAGGAGCGACAGCTTGGCGGTCAGCGTCTCCTCGTCCGACAACGGCTGCGACTGATCGCGCGTCCGGCGGTAGGCCTTCTCGACGTCCGCGCGTCCAATCGACCGGCCATCGACCACGGCCCACGTGTCGGCGGAGACCGGCGCCGCGGCGGGCGTCGACGGCGTCGAGCGGCATGCGACGGCCAGCGCAATCGCGGCCGACGCGATCGCGAGGGTTTGATACCGGTTGAAGATCAGCTTTCCCGCGTCAGACATATACGGGGAGCGTACTGCGGATCGAGGCGAAAAACATCAGGCTGGCGAAATATCCGCGGCCGGCCGCGAACTGGCCGATGCCGGCTGACGCGCGCGACGTTCTACGGCACCAGGCGCATCGGATGGATGCTTGTGGAACTGGACGGATCGACATCGGGGTCGCCGTTGCCCACCGGCCGTGAATAGGCAATCGCCGCCGCGGCGCGCTCTCGTGCGGAGGGCAGCAGATCGCAGGTTGCCGACGTGCCGAACATCACGTCCGAGACCGAATCGGTGTGCCAGAAACCCATGGCGTGCCCGATCTCGTGGCGCACCGTGCGCGGCCGGATGCGCGCGGCGCCATCGCAGCCGCAGGCCGTTGCCGTCGGCACGAAGAGCTCGATCTGGCCGCCGCTCAGCCCGATGTCGGCGCGGCCGCACACGCGGTCGCTGCCGACAACGCCGGGCCACTTGATCGTCAGCCAGCCCGATTGTCCGGTTCGCGTATCGGTGCCGCGCACGATCGACGCGGGGGAGAAACCGCTCCACTGCGGTATCGCCTCGCGGATCGCCGCCTCGGTCGTGTCGAGCATCGCGGCGTCGATGTTGCCGCCGTCCTCGCGCACCGTGCGCAGGTAGACGTTCGGCGCGCTGGTCCAGCGCCGCAGCCGCTGCAGGCTCGCCGGCGTCTCGAAACCGTTCCGCACCAGCTGACGATAGAAGGCCAGATCGAACCCGGTGGTGCTGATCGCGTCGATGACGCCGACCGATCGCGTCGCGTCAGCGGCGACCGTGACCGTTCGCGGCACGATGGCCGTTCCCGTGAAGGCCAGCTGCAGCTTTGCGGTGGCCGTTGTCTCGAACGTGAAGTCGCCGGTCCCGTCGGTCATCACGGGATGGCCGGGCGCCTCGAGCGTCACGCCGCCGAGCGGCTGACCTCCGTTGGTGGCGCGGACCGAACCGCTGAGCGTGATCGCGCTCGTTGACGAACGCGGGCCGACACCGTCCGGCCTCATCGGATTGGCCTTGTCGGACGCGCAGGCAACGGCAGAGGCCGCGACCGCAGCACAGCAGATCACGAAAATGGAACGCATCACACCGCTTCCAGGCAGTCGAGGGGAGGCCTTCCTCTTATCGGCGCCTGGCCGGTGGGACTTGAGAGTGGGGGCCCGGCTGAAAGCCGGACACGACGACCGATGACGACCTATCGCTTCGGCAGGTGCTTCTGCAGCGCGTCGCGCCACGGCGCCATCGACGCCGGGCCGTCCGCCAGCGCCACCGCTGCGCTCGTCGTCAACGCCTGCTGGGTGCCGTAGAAGCGCTGGTTCGCGATCGGGTCGGACTTCACGCGCCCGCCGGTGAGCGCAACGCCGCCCAACGCGCCGCCGGTTCGGGCGTAGGTGAAAATCTCTGCGCGGCGCTGTGCGTCGGTCCAGGCCTGCGCGTCGGCGCTCGTCGGGCCGGGTGCAATCGCGGTGTTCGCGTCGATCGCGAGCTCCGGCCGCATCAGGCTCTCGAGCGCCCGCTTGCTGACGATGACCCACACCAGGTCGCCGCTTTCCGGCACGGTCTCGCCGGTGACGTTGATGAATGCCGGCGGCGACCAGGTGGCGCCGCTGCCGCGGACGCTGAGGATCCCGCGGGCGTCAACCGCCTGCATCCGCGCCGTGCGCTTCGTGTTCGGCCCCTGGCCGCTCCGCTCGGGGACGCGCGGCATCTCGGGAAACACCGCCATCGCTTCAGCCTTGTCGAGCACCGCGCGCGGGATGCTCTTATCTGACGACGTGACGGCCGGCACCACCTCGGCCGCGGCGGCGATCCGCAGCGCATCGATATCCTGCCGCCTGCCCGGCGCCTGCCCGGCCTGCGCCAATCGCTCCTCGATGCAGAGGGCGATGAGCACTGCGCTGGCAGCGACGGTCAGCCTTGTCTTCACGCTGCGCATACCGTTACTCCTCAGCGTAATTGTCGCGCAGATCACCTCGTTTGCCAGTGGAGGGCTGCGCGAAACGACACAGGAAATCTCGGTGCTGATGGGCCGGCTTTTACTGCAGGCCGCGGTTCGCGAAGGCTGTACGGACCTGTGATGCGACACCGCGCCCGTAGAGGCTGTTCGCGACTGCCACGGTCGTTGCCGCCAACTCCCTCATGGTCGTGCCCGCAAAGCCGAATTGCGCCTCGAGAATCAGCGTGTCCGCCTTGACGTTGCCGACCGCCTGCCTGATATCCCAGAGTGCCCGCGACCAGATCTGGCCGTCGTGGTGCACCTCGCCGTTCAGATCCGCGGGATAGCGCAGGTTCGTGTCGACGCGCCGGAGACAGTGAGGCGCCGATGATGTGTACAACACGGAGTCCCAGTCGGCGACGCACGCGGGATCGGCGGTGGGTGCGATCACGTTGCCGACGGTGACCGCCCAGTAGTCGCCAAAGCCTTCGCTGATCGCGCTGGCCTCGGCGGAGGCGAATGCGAAGCCCTGCGAGAAGTGAATCGCGTGGCCGTATTCATGGAGGATGACCTCCGCGTCCTCGGCATCGTCCACGCCGCCCTTGCCGAAGCGCAGTTCGTCCTTGTGCGTGGTGGCGAACGAGTTGTCGACGCCCCATTGGTTGATGCGGACGTTCTGCGACTTCCGGTTGACCGGCCGCCTGGAGGTGCCGAAGCCGAGGCTCTGGATGTACTTCTGCGCTTCGGTAATCCAGTAATAGGCCATCACCTGCTCGAAGCGATCGTCGTCGCGGCGGTAGCGGAACTCGTTGGACGGCGAATAGGCGCGGTCGCCGGTTTCGCTGACCACCTGCGCCCAGTCGCCGACGAGGAAGCCGCTGCCATTCAGATTCGTCAGGATCACGTCGTGATAGGCGGCTGTGAGCGCCGCATAGTCGGCGTCCTTCTGATCGGTCAGCGTTTGGTCGCCGAGGTCGGCGACCGGATTCGGCTGGAACACCGTGCCGACTCCGAGGGGCGAGCCAGCAGGCGGCTTGCCGGCCGCGAAGGTCACCAGCGACAACGCGACGATCGTGAGCGCGGCCAACGCCGAGATGCGCCGGGCAGGGGCCATGGGATCCTCCCTTGGTGTTGATGAAAGAGCGGGAGTGTAGCAGAAGGTGTCAGGCGCGAGCCATGCCGCCTGGCGACGCAGCTAGCGCCGCGTGACCACTACCGTCGCGCGGTAATCGTCCGGCGCGATCGCGGCGCCGTCCTTCGGATACGGCTTCACGTCCTCGAGCCGGACGACGAACCCGTCGGTCTCGGCCTGGCGCTCGAAGCGGCCGTTGGTGTGAAGCGTCCGGCGCACGGCCGCCGCCGGCGGTTTCTGCAGCGTGAACGATGCCGCCGCATCGCCAGCCCAGGCGCACTGCGTCCCCCTCGGGCAGCGCGAGTCGTCGCTGACGCCTTCGAACGTGATCTGCAGCCCGTCGATCGTCGCCACCTCAGCGGGTTTCAAATCGAACGGCTGTCCGAGCTCCGGTGCCGCCCCGGCGGCATGCACCGCCAGCAGCACCAGCACCGCGATTGAGTGTGAAAACATGCGGCGCTCCTCTCTCACCTCGAGTGTATACTCTGCGGCCGCCACGAAGTCCTGCCCACGCTACACCTCGTTGGAAGGGAGGAACCCTTGAAAAATCTCTGTCATCGTCTGGTGGCGAGCGCCCTCGTCGTCAGCGCGTCGGTCGGCGTCGTGTCTGCACAGCAAGGCAGATCACAAGGCCGCTCGCGGGCGGCCGAAGCTGCAGGCGGCATCGCCACGTCGGTCGATGCCGACGGCGTTCCGCGATTCGTCGTCGCGACCGACTCGCGCTCCGGGCCGCTCGGTGCGACGCACGAAGGCGCGGCGCGCTGGCACGTCGGCCGGTTCGCGCGTGCGCTCAACGTCACGCCCGCTGATGTGGCCGCCGCGTCGACGCTTGCCGTCAACACCTTCCAGACCGGCGATGTCGTTGTCGAGATGCGGCAGCGCTTCGGCGGCCTCGACGTCGTCGGCGGCGACGTCCGCGTGCTGATGCGCGGCGATCACCGGCTGGTCGCCATTTCCGGACGCCCGCGCTCGACCAGCGGCGCGCAGACGCGTTTCGCGCGCTCGCCGCAGGAGGCGCTTGCCGCCGCGCTGTCAGCGCAGTTCGGCACCGACGTGTCGGCGTTCAGCATTGCGTCGGTCGCGACCGCACGAGGAGAAGCCCGCTTCCAGGTGGCATTCGGCACGAGCCTGCAGATGCCCGAGGCTGCGCCCGTCAGGCCGGTGCTCTACCCGGTCGGCGGACGTCTGGTCGCCGCGTATTCCACCGACTTCTACGCCGGCACCGTGGATGCCAACGACTCGGCGGCATATCGCTACATCATCGATGCGAACAGCGGGCGCGTGCTCGAACGGCGCGATCTGACGGTGAGCGATGGGCGGGGACATTCGCACTCCTCGACGCCGCCGGCGGAGTTCCACTATCGCGTCTTCGCGGAACCCGGGAACAAGCGGCCGCTCGATGGTCCGCAGATCGACGTCAGCCCGCACCCGACCGGGAATCCCGACGGCACGATGCCGCCGTTTGTCGCGCCGAATCTGGTGACGATGGGCGGCTTCAACCATCCGCCGTCCGGCCCCGCCGATCCGTGGCTCGCACCCGATGCGATGGAGACCACCGGCAACAACGCGGATGCCTACGTTGATCTCTCGCGCCGGACGGATTCACGGCGGGCGTCGACTTCCGCGCCGATCTCACCGGTCCGCGCACCTTCGATCGCACCTACGACACATCGATCGAACCGGTCGCGACCATCGATCAGCAGAAGGCGGCGATCACCAACGCGTTCTACACGGTGAACTGGCTGCACGACTACTGGTACGACTCGGGCTTCGACGAGGCGGCCGGCAACGCGCAGTTCGACAACTACGGCCGCGGCGGCGTCGACGGCGACGGGATGCTCGTCGAAGTGCAGGACAACGTCCTCGGCGGCTCGCGCAACAACGCGAACATGGCGACGCCGGCCGACGGCATCCAGCCGCGGATGCAGTTGTTCACGTGGTTCGGCGAGCAGACCATGACGTTGACGTTCACGCCAGGCGGCAGCGTTGCCACCAACACAGCCAGCTTCGGGCCGACGAACTTCGACATCACCGCGCTGGTCACGCTTGCCAACGACGGCGCCGGCCGCCTCGACCAGCGACGCCTGCGAGGCGCTTCCGGCGCTGGCCGGCAGAATCGTGCTCGCCGATCGCGGCAACTGCAACTTCACGGTCAAGGCGCGCAACGCGCAGGCCGCCGGCGCGATCGGGATCATCATCGCCAACAACGCCGCGGGCCCGGCGCCGGGCCTCGGCGGCGCCGATCCGCTGGTGACGATTGGTGCCCTCTCGCTCAGCCTGGCCGACGGCGTCGCGGTGAAGGCCTCGCTCGCGGCCGGTCCGGTCTCGGCCCACATGTTCCGGCGGTCCGGCACCGAGCGCGACTCGGCGATCGACAACACGATCATCGCGCACGAGTGGGGCCACTACCTGCACCACCGGCTCGCCGACTGCGGCGTCTTCCAGTGCTCGGCGATGAGCGAAGGATGGGGCGACTTCGTCGCGCTGCACACGGTCGCGCGCGCGGGCGACAACCTGAACGGGACCTTCGCCCTTGCCACCTACTCGACCAGCGCCTTCGATCCGAACAGCGCCTACTTCGGCATCCGGCGCGTGCCGTACTCGGTGAACTTCGCGAAGAACGCGCTGACCTTCAAGCACATCGCCGACGGCGTCGCGCTTCCCGCGGTGCCGACGCTGCCAAACGGCGTTCCCAACTCCGAGGTGCACAACGCCGGAGAGATCTGGGCCTCGATGCTGTGGGAGGGTTATGTCGCGTTGCAGAAGGCGCGCGGCTCGCGCGACTCGTTCGACGACGTCCGCCGGCGGATGGCCGACTACGTCGTGACCGGCCTGAAGATCACGCCGCGTGATGCGACCTTCGTCGAGCAGCGCGACGCGATCCTCGTCGCCGCCGCGGCGGGACGCGACGACGATGATGACAACGACCACCGCGGTCGGGGTCACGGCAATGGTCACGGCAACGGCAACGGCAACGGCAACGGCAAGACGGCGACGGCGACGGCGACGGCAACGGTAACGGTAACGGTCACCGACGGCGCGGCGATCGGAACGGCAACGCCGACCTGATGACGCTCGCATCGGCGTTCGCGCGCCGCGGCGCCGGCACCTGCGCCGTCGCGCCGGATCGCAATTCGATCAACTTCGCCGGGGTCGTCGAGAGCTTCGAGGTCCGGCCGCGGATTGGCATCGGCGAGATCCGGATCGAGGAAGATCGCTCGTGCGATCGCGACGGCTTCATCGACGCCGGCGAGCGCGGCCGGATCGTTGTCCCGGTGATGAACGGCGGGCCGGTCGAGATGCTGAACACGATCGTCTCGATTTCGTCGCCGACGAGCGGCGTCTCGATCAAGCGGATGTCCGATCGCATCTCGCGGGTCGCGCCGTTCGGCACCAGGGAAGCCGAGTTCGAGATCGAGCTCGACCGCGAGTTCACCGGCATCGGCCAGCTGGAGCTGAACGTCACCGTCTCGAGCGCGGAAGCCTGCGAAGATTCGGTCGAACAGCCCGTCTTCGCGCTGGTGAACGTCGACGAGCAGGTGCGGTCCTCACGCACCGATACCGTGGAGACCCCGACGACGGCGTGGATGCCGACTGGTGCCAACGCCAGCGAGATCTGGTCCCGCGTCGAAGTGGGGCCCTTCAATCATGCCTGGTTCGGCGTCGATTTCGGCGCGGTGTCCGACACCGCGCTCGAGTCGCCGATGCTGCAGGTCGGCACCACCGCGCCGTTCGTGATCGCGTTCGATCACCGGTTCGGGTTCGAGGATAACGGCGGCGTCGAACCGTTCTTCGATGGCGGCGTGATCGAGATCAGCCGCAACGGTGGACCGTGGGTGGACATCACCGCATTCGCCGAGCCCGGCTACGGCGGCACGCTGTTTGACGGCTCGGGCAACCCGCTGGCGGGCCGGCGCGCGTTCGTCAGCCGGAACGCGGCGTTCCCGAATTTCGAGCCGCTGACGCTCAACCTCGGGATGGCGTTCGCCGGACAGGCCGTGCGGATCCGGTTCCGCATCGCCACCGACGAAGGGCTTCAGCGACATCGGCTGGCAGCTCGATAACCTGGCGTTCCAGGGGATCACCAACCAGCCGTTCCCGTCGTTCATCCCGGATCAGAGCCGGTGCCGCGGGGTACCGAAGCGGTAGCGATCAGAGGGGCCGGCGCGATCGTCGGCCCTCTCTACCTCGTTACTTCGCCCCGGAGCGGTCGCGCCGCTCGAGCGAATCCGCCAGCCGTAACTTGATAAACGCCTGACGCCCGCCTGCCGGGCGACGTTGTCCGGCGACAGGGCGGAAACGCGGGGATGCGGAAAGGCGGGAACCCTGCCTAGCCCTTCACGCTAGGACAGCTTCTCGGCATCCCCGTGCTGCACACGGAACACATCGACGCCGATGACATGCCGACCACCGCCGGCAGCGTCGCGCTGGCCGGCTCGATTCCGCCGAACGATGCGTTCATCACCAGAAAGCTGCGTGAGGCTGGCGCCGTCATCCTCGGCAAGGGCACGCTCACCGAATATGCGAACTTCATCGCCATCGGCATGCCCACCGGGTACAGCTCGCTCGGTGGCTTCGGCTTCAACCCGTACGACCCGCGCGTCGATCCGCGCCCGACTCCGCCGTTCAACGACGGCCGGCCGGTGCTGCAGACCGGCGGCTCGAGCTCCGGCCCGGGCATCGGCGTCAACGCCAACCTGGCCGCGATTGCGGTCGGCACCGAGACGTCCGGATCGATCCTGAGCCCGGCGAACGCCAACGGCGTCGTCGGCATCAAGCCGACGGTCGGTCTCGTCAGCCGCGACGGCATCATCCCGATCACCGCGGACCAGGACACCGCCGGGCCGATCACGCGCACGGTCACCGACGCCGCGATCCTGCTCGGTGTGCTGGCGGGCTACGACCCGAACGACTCCGGCCACCGCCGCGTGCCTGACGCGAGGGAACTGCTTCGACGACTACACGAGATTCCTCAACCGCAAGGCGTTGAAGGGCGCGCGCATCGCCGTTTACTCACCGCCGACGCCGCTGACCGCGAATCGGCAGGCGGTGATCGATAACGCCGTGGCGGTGTTGAGGGCACAGGGGGCGTCGGTCCGCACGCTGGCCGTGGCGGACATCCCAGCTGCAGCTCGGCACGTGCGTGGTGCGGCCCGATCCGGCCGATCGCACGGCGCGAACATGTCGCTACGGCTTCAAGCGCGACCTGAACACCTACCTGGCCGCCACGCCGGGCGCGCCCAATCACACGCTCGGCGAGATCATCGCGTTCAACAATGCCTTCACGCCGCCGATGAAATACGGACAGGCGATCGCGATTGGCGCCGAGGCGCTCACATCGGACCGCGCGCACCGCCGCCGCGCCCTCGACGCGCGTGCCATCCGGTGCCGGACGCGTGTTCTCGAAGACGCAGTCCGCCGTCATCATCTCCATGATGCCGTCGACATCGTGGCGGTTGAACGCCTCGTTGAAGCGGCGGACGACGGCGAGCGTATCAACAGGCGCAAGCGACATATCGAATCTCTTTCAGCGGCGCTTTGAAACAGCCGGCGATTGTATTCGACCAGAACATACACCAAGGTTCAGGGCGCCGCTGGAACGAGCAGAGCGTCGTGATAGGCTCTCCGCTCATTCAACCAGGAGCGATCGTAGTGAAGCTGTTGTTCTGGCGAAAGTGGCATCGGTGGGTCGGTTTCCCGGCCGCGATTTTCCTCCTCTGGGCAGCAACGACCGGCTTCCTCGTAGCGTTCACCGAGTTCTTCGGCGAGGCCGAGGCGCTGCGCGAGGCAACGAGAGACCTCGTCAGCCCGGTCACCACCTCGTCTCCCGCCTCGGCGTGGTCGGGCCCGGTCGCAGCCGCCGTGGCGACGGTCGCGTCGCAGGCAGGGACGGCGCCGATTGATTCGATCACCATCCAATTCAAGGGCAATCAGCCGACGGTGTCGCTCTTCATCGGCAAGCCGACCGGCGGCGAGGATCGCAGGTTCGTCGTCGATGCGCGCAACGGCTCGCTGATCCGGACCGACGCTTACGTGGACAAGCCGTTCCTCAACCGGCTGCACAGCGGCGAGGCGTTCGGCGACGGCGGGCTGGTGTTCGCGATGGCGTGGGCGCTGGCGCTGGTCACGCTCGTCTCGACCGGCCTCATCATCTATTTCCTGCTGCGGCCGAAGAAGCGTGCGGGCCTGCAGCAGGTGTTCTGGTGATCTGATGTCCGAGGCCTCATTCACTCCCGCTCCGGTCAAGCCGCCGATCCCGTTTGCCGCGGTAGAGGCACTCGACATCCGCCTCGGCACGATCACCGCGGTCGAAGATGTGCCCGGATCGCGCAAGCTGCTGCGCCTCATCGTCAGCTTCGGCGATCACACCCGGCGCATCCTGTCGGGGATGAAGCAGGAACGCCCGAACCCGCAGGAACTGGTCGGGCGGCAGACGCTGTTCGTCGTCAACCTCGAGCCGAGAAAGATGGCTGGCGACGTCTCGGAGGGGATGATTCTCGACATCGGCTACGCTGACGGCCTGCTGCCCGCGCTTGCGGTGCCGGAACGGCCGATGCCGGACGGGTCTCGCGCGGGCTGAGCGTTAAGCGCTATCTCGTCCTTCAGCGGATGACGTGAAAAACCGGGCAAATGGGCCCGGAGCGCCGCTGGTTTTCCTCCCCCGGCGCCCGGGGCGACCGTGATAAGGTCTGCCGAGGAGACTGCAGCATGGCAGTGCGAATTCGTCCCGCGGTCGGTTTCCTTCTGTTCTTCGTCGCCGTGGCCGCCTGGCTGACGCCGGCGCCGCAGGCGCAGACTCGCGCATCGAACGCCCCTTCGACAAGCTCAGGGCAGGCCCCTTCGACCAGCTCAGGGCAGGCGAAAGCCGGCGCCAAGTGGGTCGTCCCGCGCACGGCTGACGGGCATCCGGATTTCCACGGTGTCTGGGCGAACAACACCGTGACGCCGCTGCAGCGCCCGAAGCAGTGGGAAGGCAAGAAGACGCTGACCGACGCCGAGATCGCCGAGCTGCAGAGATTTGCGGCGCAGATCACCGAGAACGACGGCGATGCGCAGTTTGGCGACGGGTTCATCACCGCCGTGCTGAACCGTGTGGCAAAGCCGGGTTCGTACGACCCGGGCACCGGCAACTACAACCAGTTCTGGCTGGTCGAGCGCGACTGGCACGACCGCCGCACGTCGCTCATCATCGATCCGCCGAACGGCCAGATCCCGCCGCGCACGCCCGAAGCGGAGAAGCGGCGCACCGCGGAGCTCGAACATCGCAAGGCGCACGCGTTCGAAGATCCGGAAGTGTTCCCGCTCGGTGAGCGCTGCGTGAACTTCACTCACCCGCGGCTGCAGGCCGGCTACAACAGCTACTTCCAGATCGTCCAGGCTCCCGGCCACGTGATGGTGATGGCGGAGATGGCGCACGATGCCCGCATCATCCCCACCGACGGCCGTCCTCGCCTCCCGTCGACCATCCGGCCGTGGAACGGCGACTCGCGCGGCCGATGGGAAGGCGACACGCTCGTCGTCGAGACCACGAACTTCTCGCCGAAGAGCGACTTCATGGGCGCGCACGAGAACCTGCAGCTGACCGAGCGCTTCACGCGCACCGCGCCGGACGTGCTCGAGTACCAGCTCACCGTCAACGACCCGACGACGTGGACGGCGCCGTGGACGGCGATGATCCCGCTGAAGCTGAAGAACGAGCTGATCTACCAGTACGCGTGCCACGAGGGGAACTCGGCGATCCCGAACATGCTGCGCGGCCACCGCTACGAAGAACGGCAGGCCGGGACCAAGTCGCAGCAGAAGCAGTAGCCGCTCCATTGGCGTGATCGAGTTACGGCTACACTCGGCGTCATGTCGCGTGCGATGCCGTACCTGCTTGTCGGCGCCGGTGGATTCGCCGGCGCCATCGCTCGATTGCTGGTTGCCCGATGGGTCGGCGTGCACGCCGATACCCGCTTCCCGCTGGGCATCTTCGTCATCAACATCAGCGGCTCGTTCCTGCTCGGCGTGCTCGCGACGCTCATCGGGAGCAAGTCGGTCGCAAATCCTGAGGCCCTGGGCCTGGCGCTCGGCGTCGGCTTCCTCGGCGCGTTCACGACCTTCTCGACCTTCGAGCTCGACACGCACGCGCTCCTCGTCAGCGGCCTGTGGCTGACGGCGGCGGTCAACGTGATCGCGAGCGTGTTCGTCGGCCTGGCCGCGGTGCGGACGGGGATCGTCGTGGCACGAGCGTTTTTGTAGGCCGCGTCCCACTGGGTGCGGACGGGAGCGCTTCGAGCAGATACGCGGGTCGATCGGCGGGGGTGGCAGCGAGCATGCGATCCCAGACCCGCAGGGTGTCGTGCATCCGCTCGCGCGCCGCGATGAGCTCGGCGATCTCGCGATCGACGGCGTCGAGCATCCGCTGGGCGGCGGTGCGCACGTCGCGGCACGGCGTGCCGCCGCGTTCGCGGACGCCGAGGAACGCGGCGATCGCCTTCAGCGAAAACCCGAAGCGCTGCGCGTTGCGGACGACCGCGAGCCGGTGGACGACACCGGCTGGATAGAGGCGATAGCCGGCAGCGGTGCGGGTGGCCTTCGGGATCAGCCCCAGCCGCTCGTAGTAGCGGATCGTATCCGCCGTCGTCGCCGCGGCCGCGGCGACCTTTCCGATCGTCAGGAGCTCGCCCATCAGCCCCGATCGTAACCGCCGCTTGACCCTGGAGTCGACTCCAGGCTTTAGCATCGGAGCATGAAGAGCACACTCTGCGTCGTCACGATCGCAACCGTCCTCGCGCCGTCGCCGGCTCGCGGGCAATCACACCCCTCCATGCCGCCGACCATGACGCATCAGGAGCACCTTGCACAGATGCAGCGAGAGGCGGAGATGAAGCAGCGCGGCGCCGCGGCGATGGGATTCGATCAGGACCGCGTCGCCCATCACTTCCTGCTGACGCGAGACGGCGGCACCATCCGCGTCGAGGCGAAACAGCCGTCGGACGATGCGACCCGCGATGCGATCCGTGGTCACCTGCGCCAGATCGCGACCGAGTTCGCCGCCGGCGATTTCAAGGCGCCGTTCGCGACCCATGCGGAGGCGCCGGACGGAGTCGAGGTCATGCAGGCGCGGAAGTCGGCCATCCGGTACGCATTCCACGAAACGCCGGGCGGCGGGGAGGTCCGGATCGTGACGGGCGACACGGAAGCGCTGGCCGGGCTGCACGAGTTCCTGCGCTATCAGATCAGGGAACATCACACCGGCGATCCGCTCGACGTCCCGCGCTGACGCGACCGGATCGTGGGCCATCGCGACCGTTACTCGAGCGCCCAGAAACTGCTCGTAGCGCACCGCTGCCAGCTGCAGGCTCCGCCGCTCGGTCGCGCTCAGCCGCCTGTCGGCGGTGATCTCGAGGACGACGCCGTCAGTCGTGCGAGCGGGCTTCCACGTGCCCGCGACCTGGCCGGCGGCGACGACCGCCGGTTGCAGACCGCCGCCGCGTCCGGCCCTTCGCGGTACGGCGAGGAGATCGCGGTACGCGACCAGATACTCGTCGTAGATCGGCAGCAGGTGCACGCCCGGCCGCGGTTTCTTGCGCGCCGGCATGGCACCGATGGTCCAGTAGGCGAGGCCGTCGACGACCTGCTGCCGCGCGCGGCTGATCTCGAGGCTGCGCCGCACATCGCTCACCGTGAGGCCCGACCACCAGGCGAAATCGCGGATCGTCGCCGGCCCATGGCTCTGAAGGTACCGCTTCGCGAGCTCGCCGAGCGCTTCGTCGCGCGGCAATCGCCGCGGTTTTGGGACGCGGGCGAAGAGGGGCGCGTATGTCGTCTGCTTCCCGCGCAGCGGCCCGCTGCAGATGGCCGCGTCGAGCTCCGCGTGGATCGTCAGTAGCGCGAGCCTGACGCCGGCGATCTCGAGGCCCGCGCGGGCGAGGCAGCGGCCGAGCTCGGCGCGGGTGAGACATTCATTTCGGCGGAGCGCGCGCTCGAAGATCCCGGTGGCCCGGATCCGCAACGCCGCGTCGAGCTCGTAGTACCGGTTGGCAAACGCCAGCGCCTGGCGCACGCGCGGCGCGGTCAGCTCCAGCATCCAGTGCACGTCCGCCGGCGCGACGAAATGCCAGGTCGGGCGCAGCACGTGCGTCCGGATGATGCGGCCCTCGTCGAGCGCGCGATCGACGGCCTCTCCGGTCGTCCCCTCGCGCATCCGCAGCGCCAGCGCCCACTTCGCCGCCGGATAGTCCTGCGCCTGCACTGCGCCCAGCCACGCGACGACTCCTTCAGGGCGACGGCGGGGCGGCGAGGTGATGCCCTGGTTGTCGAGTCGCGCGGCGGCGATGGCAGCGTTCATCAGCGCTCGACCGCAGTGTCAGTCTTCAGGCGGCTCGTTGCCCGGCGCCATCTTCACGAGCTTCGGGTCGAACCGCGCGAGCGGCTCGACGAGGTCCTGCTGCGCGGCCATCACCTCGTCGATGTTCTTGTAGGCCATCGGCGCCTCGTCGAGCCCGGCCGACAGCAGCGTGACGCCGCGCTCGCGCAGGAATCGCCGCGTGTCATCCCAGTTGAACGTCGCCTTGGCTTTCGTCCGGCTCATCCTGCGCCCGGCGCCGTGCGCCGCGGAGTTCAACGACGCCGCCACGCCCTTGCCGCGCACGACGTAGCCGGGCGCGCCCATCGAGCCGGGGATGATGCCGACTGTTCCAGCGCCAGCCGGCGTCGCACCCTTGCGGTGCACGATCACGTCGCGCTCGGATCCGTCCGGCAGCCGGTGCCGCTCCCGCCAGGCGAAGTTGTGGTGGTTCTCGACGTCGAGCAGCACCTCCTGGCCGAGCGCACGCGCGATGTACTGGTGAATCAGCGCGTGGTTCGCGGCGGCGTATTTCCCCATCAGCTCCATCGCCGCCCAGTATTCTTGCCCTGCCTCACTCGACAGATCCAGCCAGGCGAGATGCGACAGTTCCTTCGGCAGCTCGGTGTGAAGGTCGCGGGCAAGGCGGCTGTAATGCTGCGCGATGTGCGCGCCGCTGCCGCGGCTGCCGGAGTGGCTCAGGAGCGCGAGATATTCGCCGCGCGCCAGCCCCACCGCGTCGTCGACGCACTGTGAGCTGGCCGAACTCGACGAAGTGATTGCCGCTGCCGCTCGTGCCCAGCTGCGCCCACGCGCGGTCCTTCAGCCCCGAGGTGACTTTCGAAACGTTCCAGTCGGCATCCATCACCGCGTGCTGACGCCGCGCCTTGAACGAGGCGCCGACGCCGAACTGCGTCTCGCGCTGGAGCGCGCGCGTCAGCCTTTCCTGATCGTCGGCGAGCGCGGTCACCGGCAGCTCGAGCACCGTCATCTTCATCCGGCAGGCGATGTCGACGCCGACCGCGTACGGAATCACCGCCTCGTCGGTCGCCAGAACGCCGCCGATCGGCAGCCCGTAGCCGACGTGCGCATCGGGCATGAGCGCGCCCGCCACCGCAATCGGAAGCTGGCAGCCGTTCTTCAACTGCTGCACTGCATCGGCCTCGAGGCCGCTGCCCCAGATTCGATATGGGGCGCTCTCTTTTCGCGGGACGAACGCGACGCGATCGCGGCTCTTCATCGAATCAAGTGAAGACGCCGGCGCCCGGCGTCAGGATGTGGTTCGGATCGTAGCGGAGCTTGGCGGCGGCGAGACGCTCCCAGGTGGATGCCCCGTAGTGATCCCGCCAACCCTCGGCCGGCAAGGCTGGCGCGTACGGCGGATACACCTTGCCGCCCGCGGCGATCGCGCGACGCACCAGTTCCTGGTTCGCTGCGAGCATGGCCGCGCCTCCGGCGACGTCCTCAGTCGCCCGCCGGCGCTGGAATCGCAGCGTGAAGGCGAAGATGCCGTTCGGCACCTTGAAGAGCGGCTGCGTGAAACGCGCCGTCACCAGCGGCAACACCTCAATCCGCCAGATACCCTGCGCGGCACCCGTGTCCGACAAGACATGCGTCAAGAGCGGCGCCGCTCCGTCGAACGGCACCGCGACGGCGAGCGACGGGTTGGCTTCACGCCGCGCCCTTCCCGCCGCGACGCTCGCCGTTCGGCGATCGAGGTACTCCCAATACGACGACGTCGTTGGTGCGTCCGCGTTCGTGAACCTCAACGCCGACCGCCAGTCGACGCGAGCATCCGACTCTTTCGACGCTGTTGTTCCGGCGAGCACGCTCCGCCGCCAGCCGCCATCAGCGGTTCTGGTTATCTCGCCGGCGATCGTTGCCACCGATTCATCGGCCGCCAGACGCCGCAGGTCTTCGAGCAGCACAATCAGGTTTTCGTATCTCAAGGGCTGCACGGTAATCGATGGGGGCGCCGGAATGAGACGCAGGCGCGCGCGAACGAGGATGCCGCACTGGCCGAGGCCGGCGAGCGTCATCTCGAACAGCGCCGCATCGCGCGTCGCCGAGCAGGTCACGAGTCTGCCGGTGCCAGTCACGACGTCGAGCTCGATCACGTGATCGACCTGCGCGCCATAGCGGTGCGTCGTCTCGCCGGTGCCGCCGACGCTGAGCGTCCCGCCGACGGACAGCATCAGCGCGTCGGGCATCACGGGCGGAATCAGCCCGCGGGCGATCGTCGCCTTGGCGACGTCGCTCCACGAGCTGCCGGCTTCGACGTCCACCATCGCCACGTTCGGCCAGCGAATCGCATGCAAGCTGCTCGAATCGACGACGATTCCATCGACGGCCTGCGCCTGGCCATACAACGAGTGCCCGCGGCCTCTCATCGTCAGCTTGATGCCGTTGCTGCCCGCGTAGTCGACGATACGTCGCACGTCGTCGACGGAGGCAGGGCGCAGCACGGCGCGCGGGATACGATGCACGGAGCCGCCGTAGTCGGCTGCCGCCATCTCGCGGCTCGCCGCATCCGTCAGGAACTCACCGTCAACGGCCGGCGCCCGGCTGGCAGACGGCTGCTGAGCATCAGGCCGCAGCGCGATGGCGCCGCTGCGATCGGCGGCCGCGATCCCGATCGCCGTCGCGCCCAGCTTCACGAACCGACGTCGCGATGCACGCCCGATCGGCTGCGCCATTGCTTACTCCCGTCTCGGTTATACCCGATGTAGGGCGGCCTACCGATGGCCCCGTCGTAGGGCGGCCCTTCAGGGCTGTGCTCGCTGGCCCGTCGTAGGGCGGCCCTTCAGGGCTGCCCGCGTTACACTGCGCCGCATGCGCGGCCTCCTATGGCTCGAAGACCTGCGGCAAGATGTCCGCTATGCGATCCGGACGCTGTGGCACTCGCCCGGTTTCGCTGCGGTCGCCATCGTCACGCTCGCGGTCGGCATCGGCGCGACCACCGCCATCTACAGCGTCGTCGACACGATCCTGCTGCGGCCGCTGCCGTTTGCCGGCTCCGATCGGCTCGTCCGCATCCACGAGAACGTCCTGCTGCGCGCCGGCCGCCCGCCTTTCAAGCGCGAGGTGACCTATCGCGACTTTCTCGAATGGCGCGCGCGCACGCGCACGCTCGTCGGATCCGGTCGCCATCGCCTGGGTCGGGCCGCGAACGGTGCGCACTCGCGATGGGAACACGCGCGCCTGTGGGCGGCCATGGCCACGGCCGATGTCTTCAGCGCCCTCGGCATCCGCGCGCTTTACGGCCGGACGCTGTCAGCCTCGGACGAGGCCGATCCGGATGTCGCGGTGCTCGGCTTCGACGCCGCACGCCGGTTGTTCGGCGGCGCCGCGGCTGTCGGCACGACGTTCGAAGTCCAGCCTCCGGAGACGATGTTCGCCGGCGCCGCGGTGGCGCTCGCGCGTCGTGACGGTCGTCGGCGTTCTGCCCGAAGGCGTGGTTATGCCGGGCGGAGCCGGCGGACTTCTACACGCCGTTCGTCCGCGATTCGGGACGCTCGCCGAGCGTGACGATGATCGGGCGGCTGCGCGCAGGCGTGACGATGGCCGAGGCACTTGACGAGGCCGAAGGGCTGGGCAGCGCGATTCGCCCGCCGCGACCCGCGGGCGCGCCACCCCTGACTGGCCCGCGCTTCGAGGTCCAGCTCCTGAAGGAGCAGACGGTGCGCGGGCTGCGGCCGGCTCTGCGCGTGCTCCTCGCCGCGGTGGCCGCGCTGCTCTTGATCGTCTGCGCCAACGTCGCGAACCTGCTGCTCGCGCGCGGCACCGCCAGGCAGCGCGAGATCGCCGTCCGGTCTGCTATCGGCGCCAGCCGCGGGCGCGTCGTTCGTCAGCTGCTGACCGAAAGCCTTCTCCTGGCCGCAGCCGGCGGCGCACTCGGCGCGCTGGTTGGCGCCGCGGGCGTGACGCTGGTGAAGAACCTGGCGTCGATCGAGTCGCCAGGGATCTTCCGGCTGGTCTTTGGCGCGTCGATCCTGCCGCGCATCAACGAAGTCGGCGTCGATCCGAGGATGTTCGCGATCGCATTCAGCATCGCGGCGTTGACGAGCCTGATCTTCGGCGTCCTGCCCGCGCTTGCACCTCTCGCGCGTCGCCGGCCTGTCGGCAGTGGGTCGAACGAGCGGCGCCGGCCGCGAGGAATCGCGCGTCCGCGCGACCCTGGTGGTCGGGCAGGTCGCGATGGCGACGGTGCTGCTCGTCGGCGCCGGTCTGCTCGCACACAGCTTCGCGCGGCTGGCCACCGTCGAGATGGGCTTCAACCCGTCGAATGTTCTCGCCTTCCAGCTGGTGTTGCCCGGCGACTACTCGACGCCCGCAAGACGACCACCGTCGAGGCTGTCCTCGCGAGGCTGCGAGCGGCGCCGAACGTCGAGGCCGCGGGCTTCACCCGGGCCGGCGTGCTCATCCCCGAAGAAATCGTCATCGGCACGTTCGTCCCGCCGGGTCGGAGCCTCGACGAGATGGCGGCCGATCCGGTGCGGCCGGCTCTCCGGCCAGTGAGCGCCGGCTATCTCACCGCCATCGGCTCTCGACTGATCGAGGGACGGGAATTGACCGCGGCCGACACGGCGACGTCAACGCCGTCAATCGTGATCAGCCGCGGCGTCGCGCGGCGGTTTTTCGGCGCGGCCAGCGCGGTCGGGCAATTCGTCGACTGGCACGTCGGCGCCGATGCCGCCATCCCCGTTCAGGTGATCGGAGTCGTCGAGGACGTGCGCAACGAGTCGCCGGACCGGGAGGCGAAGCCGGACATCTTCATCGCGTATCAGCAACTTCTCGAGTTGTCGCAACGATGGGCCGACTTCGCGGGCCGCCGCGACGAGACGGCGCTCGGGTTCCTGTCGTTCGCCGTGCGGACGAGAGGCGACCCTCAGGCTGCCGCGCCGGTGGTGAGCCGCATCGTGCGCGCGATCGACGCCAACGCGGTCGTCGACGCGATCCTGCCGATCGATCGGATCAAATCGGGCACCGTTGCGCGGCCGCGCTTCTACGCGGTGATGCTCGGCGCGTTCGCCGGCACCGCGGCCTTCCTGGCGGCGATTGGCATCTACGGCGTCCTCGCGTACGCGGTGGTGCGGCGCACGCAGGAGATCGGCATCCGCATGGCGCTCGGCGCGCAGCGCGCGCAGGTGCTGGCGCTGGTGCTGAAGCGCGGCCTGATCCTCACCGCGATCGGCATCGCGCTCGGCCTTGGCGGCGCCGCCGCCGGTTCACGCCTGCTCCAGGGGATGTTGTTCGGCGTCAGCCCGCTCGACGCGCGAACCTTCGCAGCGGTGTCGCTCGCGTTCGCGCTCGTCGCCACGTTCGCGTTGTACGTGCCGGCGCGCCGGGCGACGCGAGTCGACCCGATGGTCGCGCTGCGCACCGACGGATAGCCGCCGAACCCACGCGCGGCGCCGCCGCGCTCCGTGCAGCGGCCCGTCGGTCAGGGCGCCGCTTCGTTGGATAATGTGTCGCAGTGATGGTGCCGTGTCCCTGATCCAGCAGACGCTGTCGCACTTCCGCGTACTGGAGGAAATTGGCGCCGGCGGCATGGGCGTCGTCTACCGCGCGCACGACGAGCAGCTCGATCGCGACGTCGCCCTCAAGGTGCTGCCGCCGGGGCTGCTCGCCGACGACAGCGCGCGGCGCCGCTTTCATCGTGAAGCGCTCGCCATTGCGAGGCTGAACCATCCGAATGTCGGCGCCGTGTACGAATTCGGCGGCCACGAGGGCGTCGACTTCCTGGCGATGGAACTGGTTGCCGGCGAGGCGCTCGACGCGAGGCTGCGGTCCGGCCTGCTGACGATCGAGGAGATCATCCGCCTCGGCATCCAGCTCGCCGACGGGCTGCAGGCGGCCCACGCCGAAGGCATCATCCACCGCGATCTGAAGCCGGGCAACCTGCGCCTCACGGTTGACGGCCGCTTGAAGATCCTCGACTTCGGGCTGGCGCAGATGCAGCGCGAGACCGACGCGGCGCCGACCATTACCGCGTCGCGATCGTCGGACGTGAGCGGCACGCTGCCCTACATGGCGCCTGAGCAGCTGCGCGGGCGCAATGCCGATGCACGAAGCGACATCTACTCGGCAGGCGTTGTGCTCTACGAGATGGCGACCGGCCGACGGCCCTTCGGCGACGCCACCGGGCCACAGTTGATTACCGCGATCCTGGAGACGCCGCCGATGTCTCCGCGGTCGCGCAATCACTTCCTGCCGCCGGCGCTCGAGAGCATCATCCTCAAGGCGCTCGACAAGAACCCGGACCGTCGCTATCAATCGGCGCGCGAGCTGCGGGTCGACCTGGAGCGGCTTGGTGACGGCGTGGCGCCGTACGCACACGGGTGGCGGCGGTGGCGGCTGCCGGCCGCCATCGGCGCCGCGATGCTGGTCGTGGCGATGCTCTTGGCGAGCAACGTCGGCGGCCTTCGCGATCGATGGCTTCCGCGCGCATCGCTCGCGGGTCCCGCCGCGCCCGATCGCGCCGCGCCGATCGCTGGCCGTGCTCGGGTTCCGAAATCTCTCCGGGAGGCCGGATGAAGCGTGGATGTCCACGGCGCTGTCGGAGATGCTGACCACCGAGATGGCAGCCGGCGAACGCCTGCGCACGATTCCTGGAGAGGACGTCGCCCGCATGAAGCTCGATCTCGCGCTGAGCGACGCGGACAGCTTTGGCAAGGAAACGCTGTCGAGAATCCGCAACCATCTCGGCACCGATCTCGTCCTCCTCGGCTCGTATCTCGCGGTGAAAGACGCAAGCGGCCGAATTCGGCTCGACCTGCGGCTGCAGGACACGGCTGCCGGCGAAACGGTCGCCGCCGCGTCGGCGATTGGGACCGAACGGGAGTTGATCGATCTGATTACGCGGATTGGCACGGAGCTGCGGCAGAAGCTCGCGATCGAGCCAGCGTCCGGTCCGCGCGCACTGGAGATTCGGGCGTCGCTTCCCGCCACCGCCGCCGGCGCCAGGCTCTACGCCGAAGGGCTGGCGAAGCTGCGGCTGTTCGAAGCGCTGCAGGCGCGCGATCTGCTGGAGAAAGCCGTCGCGGCCGATCCCGCGTACGCGCCGGCCCACTCCGCGCTTGCGGCGGCGTGGTCCGCGCTCGGCTACGACGCCAACGCCCAGGCTCAGGCGCGACAGGCATTCGACCGCTCGGCCGATCTTGCGCGCGAGGAGCGGCTGTCGATTGAGGCCCGCTACCACGAGTTGTCGCGCGACTGGCCGAAGGCGATCGACAGCTATCGCACGCTGGCCGGCTTCTTCCCGGACAGCCTCGAGTACGGACTGCACCTCGCGTCGGTCCTGGTGTCGGCCGGCCAGGCGAAGGAGGCACTGACAACGATCGAGAACCTGCGACAGCTGCCGCCGCCCGCAGGCGACGATGCGCGCGTCGACCTGGCCGAGGCGCTGGCGGCGGCGGCGCTCGGCGACTTCAAGCGGGATCTCGACGCAGCGCAGCGCGCCGCGGCGAAAGGTGAGGCGCGCGGCGCGAGGCTGGTGGTGGCGCAGGCGAAGTCGGCGGAAGGGTTCGCGCTCGAGCGGCTCGGTCGACTCGACGACGCCATGTCCGCGCTCGCGCAGGCGCAGGAGCTCTTCACGGCTGCCGGCGATCGGCTCGGCGCCGCCGTCGCCCTGCAGATGAGCGGCACCGTGCTGCTCGACAAAGCGGACTACCCGGGCGCGCGAAGAACCTACGATGCCGCGCTGGTCGTGTTCAGGCAGCTCGGCGCCCAGCAGCGCATCGCGGCGACGCTGAACAACATCGGCAACGTGCTCTACGACCAGGTTCAACTCGAGGAAGCGAAGCAGCACTACGAAGAAGTGCTGCGGATCGATCGCGAGATCGGCGACCGCCGCGGCGCGGCCGGCGCGCTGGGCAACCTGGCCAACGTGCTCGACACGATGGGCGATCTGGCCGGCGCGCGGACGATGCAGGAACAGGGGCTGGCGGCGTTCCGCGAGGTCGGCGACCGGCGCGGGACGGCCTCGACGCTGAACAACCTCGGCAACGTGCTGATGGAGCTGGGCGAGCTGGCCGCCGCGCGAGCGCGCTACGAAGAATCGCTCGCGATCACGCGAGAGACCGGGTACAAGCGCGGCGAGGCGTATTCGAAGTTCGGGCTTGCCGAGGCGCTCGCCGCGCAGGGACAACTCGACCAGGCGCGCGCGGCCGCGGAAGAAGGGCTGGCGATGCGCACCGAGCTGCGCGACGAGAACAACACCGCCTGGAGCCGCCTGCAGCTCGCATCGATTGCGATCGAGCAGCGGCGTGCGGGCGATGCCGAGCGGCTGGCACGCGACGCGGTCGCTGCGTTCGAGCGGCTGAAAGGCGTGGAAAGCGGCGCCGTGGCGAACGCATGGCTGTCGGCGGCGTTGCTGGAACAGGGGAAAACCGGCGACGCTGCGACTGCCGCCGAACGCGCCGTTGCGCTCGCGCGCACGAGCGCGAGCCGCGGTCCCCGCTTCGAGGCAACGATCGCGCGTGCGCGGGTGCTCGGCGCGACCGGCAAGGTGGCCGACGCGGTCACGCAGCTCGAGGCGACGATCGCCGAGGCGAACAAGTACGGGTATCTCCCCTACGAACTGCAGGCCCGTCTGGTCCTCGGTCGCATCGAGATGCGATCGGGCGCTGCCGGAGCGGCGGCGCGCCTCGCGACGCTCGAGCGCGACGCGAAGGCGAAGGGGTTCGAGCTGGTCGCCGCCAACGCAGGGAGAGCAGCGACTCGGCGGTAGGAACGCAGAGGCCGCGGAGATTGCAGAGAAAATCTGTTAGAGAAAAACTTTGAATTCCTCTGCGTTCTCGCGAGCTCTGCGTTCACTCGAGGAACATCGGCTCGGCGCGAGTGTCGTCGCTCGGCACCAGGTGATGATCGCGCATGATCAGCCGCGCGCACGCATTCCACCGCAGCAGCGCATCGTCGTTCGCCTTCGGCCGGATCGCCTCGGCCTTCTCGTACCAGTGCATCGCCTCGCGCAGCCACTCGTAGGCGCGCGGCCCGCAGCCGGGCACGCCGTTGCGCAACTGCGCCTTGGCGCGCCGCTCCTGGACGAGCCCCGAATAGTAGGTGCGCTCGTAGTCGTCCTTCATCCTGGCGACGATCTCCCACGCTTCGGCGACGCACGAGGCATCCTGGTCGAACTGCTCGGTGAGCGCGAGCAGCATCGTGGTCAGCGCCGCCTGGTTGTCGGGCTGCACGTGCAGCGCGTCGAGGCAGATGCTGACGGCTTCGCCCGGCTCGTTCAGCAGGCGGTAGCGCTCGGCTCGCGCGAGCGCGCGGTCGACGGCTTCCGGCGACAGCGTCTTGAGTTGGAACTCCATGGGACCCTCCAGTGCTGAATCCTCTTTCGTAGTGTCCGCCTTCAGGCGGACCGCGACAGGGTCCGGCTGAAGCCGGACACTACGGACGAAACGGGTCAGGCGCGCATCATCCGGAACAGTCTTGCGACCGGATCGTAGAGCTGATCGATCACCCGCTCCTTCAGCGGGATGATCGCGTTGTCGGTGATGGTGATGTGCTCGGGGCAGACGCGGGTGCAGCATTTCGTGATGTTGCAGAGGCCGACGCCGTGGCTGTTCTTCAGGTCGCGGGCGCGCGACTCGGTGTCGAGCGGGTGCATCTCGAGCGCCGCCGTGTAGACGAGATGACGCGGGCCGACGAACTCGCCGAACATGTGATGGTCGCGCAGCACGTGACAGACGTCCTGGCAGAGAAAACACTCGATGCACTTGCGGAATTCCTGCACCCGATCGACGTCGATCTGGTTCACCCGCCAGGTGCCGTCGGGCGCGTCCGGCGGCCTCGGCTTGAAGCGCTTGATGCTCTTCTTCGCCTGGAAATTCCACGACACGTCGGTGACCAGATCCCTGATCAACGGAAACGCGCGCATCGGCTCGAGCGAGACCGGCTGCGTCAAGTCGAGCTGGTTGAGGCGGGTCATGCACATCAGGCGGGGGTTGCCGTTCACTTCGGCCGAGCACGAGCCGCACTTGCCGGCCTTGCAGTTCCAGCGCACCGCGAGGTCGTTGGCCTTCTCGGCCTGGATCTGGTGGACCGCGTCGAGCACCACCATGCCGTCGGTCACCGCGGTCTGGTAGTCCTCGAAGTGTCCGTCGTGTGCATCGCCGCGCCAGATCCGGAACGTCGCCGATGGCATACGAACCTCCCGGCGGTGGAATCGGGTAATCGGGTAATCGGGTAATTGATTGGCGATTGAAAGACTTGGGGATTGATTGGCCAATCCAATCCCCAATCCTTGCAATCTCCAACCAATTACCCGATTACCCGATTACCCGATCCCCCGTCGCGTCATTTCATCTCCTCGATGATTCGCTTCAGCTCGTCGGGCATCGGCGGGATCGGCGCGGGCGCCACTTCCATCCCGCCGTCGCTCTGCTTGCGGACGATGAAGTTGACCGATGCGAACGCGTTGTCCTTGTCGGGATAGTCGTCGCGGAAGTGGCCGCCGCGGCTCTCGCGCCGCTGGAGCGCCGACCGCGTGACCGCTTCGGATACGGTCAGCAGGCTGTGCAGGTCGAGCGCGGCGTGCCACCCGGGGTTGTACTCGCGGTGCCCGCCGACGCCGACGCGGTTGGCGCGCTCGCGCAGCGGGCCGAGGCACTCGAGCGCGCGTGTCATCTCCGGTTCGTTGCGCACGATCCCGACCAGCTCCTGCATCATGTCCTGCAGCGCGTACTGCACCTGATACGCACCTTCGCCCGATGCGCCGCGCTCGAACGGCTCCAGCGCGCGGCTCGCCGCGTCGTCGATCTGCGCGCGGTCGACGCTCGCGGGCTGCTGCGCCTTGGCGTAGGTCGCGGCGTGCTCGCCCGCGCGCTTGCCGAAGACGAGGATGTCGGAGAGCGAGTTGCCGCCGAGCCGGTTCGCGCCGTTGATGCCCGCCGCGCATTCGCCGGCGGCGAACAACCCCGGCACGTTCGACATCTGCGTCTCCGCATCCACCCGCACGCCGCCCATCACGTAGTGCGTCGTCGGCCCGACCTCCATCGGCTCCTCGGTGATGTCGAGGTCGGCGAGCTGCTTGAACTGGTGGTACATGCTCGGCAGCTTCTTCCTGATGTGATCGGCGCCGCTGGGGATGCGCGACTTGATCCACGCGATGTCGAGGAAGACGCCGCCGTGCGGGCTGCCGCGGCCGGCCTTGACCTCGCGCATGATGCAGCGGCTGACGTGATCGCGCGTCAGCAATTCGGGCGGACGGCGCGCGGCCTTGTCGCCCTGCGTGTAGCGCCAGCCCTCTTCGTCGTTGTCCGCCGTCTGCGTGCGGTAGTTGTCGGGGATCTCGTCGAACATGAAGCGGCGCCCCTCGCTGTTCTTGAGGACGCCGCCTTCGCCGCGCACCGCCTCGGTGACGAGGATGCCGCAGACGCTCGGCGGCCAGATCATGCCGGTCGGGTGGAACTGCACGAACTCCATGTCCACCAGATCGGCGCCGGCGTCGTAGGCGAGCGTGTGGCCGTCGCCGGTGTATTCCCAGCTGTTGCTGGTGATCTTGTAGGCGCGGCCGATGCCGCCGGTGGCGAGCACCACCGCCCTGGCGCGAAACAGCTTGAAGCGTCCGCGCTCGCGCTCGTAGCCGAACGCGCCGGCGATCCGCCCGTCGTCTTTCAGCAGCGTGATGACGGTGCACTCCATGTGCACGTCGATGCCCTGGTGGATGCCGTGGTCCTGCAGCGTGCGAATCAGCTCGAGGCCGGTGCGATCGCCGACGTGCGCCAGGCGCGGATAGCGATGCCCGCCGAAGTTGCGCTGCAGGATGCGCCCGTCTTTGGTGCGGTCGAATACCGCGCCCCACGCTTCGAGCTCGCGGACGCGATCGGGCGCTTCCTTCGCGTGCAGCTCCGCCATCCGCCAGTTGTTCACGTACTGGCCGCCGCGCATCGTGTCGGCGAAGTGGACCTTCCAGTTGTCGCGGTCGTCGACGTTGGCGAGCGCGGCGGCGATGCCGCCTTCCGCCATCACCGTGTGCGCCTTGCCCAGGAGCGACTTGCAGACGAGGCCGACGCGCACGCCGCTCGCGGATGCCTCGATCGCCGCCCTCAGCCCCGCGCCGCCCGCGCCGATCACGAGCACGTCGTATTCGTGCGTTTGGTAGTCCATTGCGAGCAGTCGCTGGTAGCTGGTTGCTGGTTGCTGGTTGCTAGTTGCTAGCTGTTACTGGTGGTTCGTGACTGGCTGCTCGTCGATGCCCTGAGGTAGCTCCCCGGGCTGCCGCACCTGCCTGCAAAATCGCCATCGTTTAGGCCCTCACCACCCAGCAACGCTCAGCAACTAGCAACTAGCAACTAGCAACTAGCAACCAGCATCTAGCAACCAGCACCCAGCAACTACACGATGCGGAAATCGGTCCACACGCCCATCGAGCACAGGCGCACGTAGAGATCGCTGAAGCCCACAGTGAAAAGACTCGACCACGCCCACACCATGTGTCGCCGGTTGAGGCAGCTGACGCACGCGTACGCGCTGACGCCGAGCGGCGCCCGCGACAACTCGTCGACGCAGCCGCCGACCACGTGCCGCATCGAGTGGCAGCCGAACAGGTAGCCGCCGAGCAGCACGACGTTGGTGGTGAGCAGCAGCGTGCCGACGCCGATGCCGAACGACACGGCGCCGGTGGCGGCGTCGGTGAACCAGAACGCCTTCCACACGTCCCACGCGAGAATCGCCAGCACCCCGACCGACAGGAAGAGCATGTAGCGGTGGATGTTCTGCAGGACGAGCGGGAACGAGTTCTCGCCCCAGTAGCTCGAACGCGGCTCGCCGACCGTGCACGACGGCGGATCCGCCCAGAACGCCTTGTAGTAGGCGCCGCGGTAGTAATAGCAGGTCACCCTGAAGAACGCCGGGATCGGCAGGATGAGGAGGGCCGGCGAGAACGGCAGCCAGCCGGGCCAGGCGGCAGGCTTCGGGCCGAACCAGCTATGCGGCGACGAACCGAACAGCTCCGGCGAGTAGAACGGCGAGAGGTACGGGCCGTGGGTGTAGTGCGCGCCTTGAAACGCCGCCCACGTCGCGTAGATCAGGAAGGTCGCCAAGCCGGCGAACACGACGAGCGGCTGAATCCACCAGGCGTCGCGGCGGCCGGTTTCACCAAACCGGCGCACGGTCAGCCGAACCGGTGCGCTCAACGTCGACGACATGCGACGGTCCTCCGATCGAAACGCGAAACGCGGATCGCCAGATAACCGCCCCTGGTGTCCGCCGAACGACGCCGACGAGGCCGACTGATTGTAAGAGCGCTTACGATAGCGTCTAACGCTTGAGGCAGCAAGTCCGAAGTACGAAGTCAGAAGTACGTCGAACTTCGAACGTCCGACTTCGAGCTTCGAACTTGGGACGCGCGCGGCTCAGCGCCTCGCCAGGCGCCAGAACTGCGTTTCGTTGAGCAGCGTGATGCGGTGCCCTTTCTCGCGCAGCCGCTTGATCTCCATCAGCTTGATCCCGCCGTCCTTGCCGGCCGCCTGGAGCGGGTTGGGCCGTCCCCGCACCACGACCGTCGTCTTTGCCGAAGGGCCGCGGTGGATGATCGCCCCGGCGCGCTTCGCGGCGCGCACCGCTTCGTTGCGGCGCACGCTCAGGATGCCGGTGAACGCCAGGTGCACGCCCTTGAGCGCCCGCAGCACGCCCGCCTTCAGCGTCGCCGGGGGATTGCGCAGCGCCTCGATCATCTCGTCGGCGCTGTCGTAGCGCTTGCGGCGCTCGCCCAGGCAGCGGTGCACGATCTCTTTCAGGTGATCGCTGCACGGCAACCCGCGAATCTCCGCGGTGCGGATGCGCACCCGCGCGTCGCCCTTGATCAGCATCCCCAGCAGCTGCCCGACCTGGTAGACATCGTCGCGCGCCTGCCACCGCGGCACCGCGCGGTCGATGATCTCGCTCGGCGCCGTCAGCGCGTTCATCGTTCGCGCCGTGATGCCGCGCCGGTCGCTCTGCTGGCGGACGATGCCGAAGTCGCCGAGCTTGAGACGGCGATCGTCGCAGACGAACACGTTGAGCGGCGTGAGGTCGCGGTGCAGGGTGTGGCCGCGATGCAGCTTGCCGAGCACCTCGAGGATGCCGGCGATCTCGCGGCGGGCCATTGTCTCGGACCAGCGCTTGTTCGCGACCGAGAGGAACGCGCTGAGGTCGCCGTGCCGCGCATACTCGAGCGCGAGGCAGTAGACCACCTGGTTGCCGCTGCGCATCAGCGGAAACGCGTCGAAGACGCGAATCGCACGCGGATGGCTGTCCAGCAGTTGCCCGAAGTACGCCTCGCGCAGCCAGCCGTCAATTCGCGCGCTCGCCTTGATGCAGACGACCTGCGGGACGGTGGTCGAGCGGCCGATGCGCGCGGCGAGGTAGACCTGGCCGAAGCCGCCCTCGCCGAGCAGGCGCTCGATCTTGTAGCGGAGCCGTGTTTCCGGGCTCTCGACGACTTCGCCGATTGCGAGCAGGCCGCGCGCTTGATCGTGCGAAAGCTCGACCCGGCCACACCGTGCGCGTCGTTGCCGCTGTCAGCGTTCTCATTTCGTCATCGGACGTGGGTCCAACACGTAGGGCGGGGCTTCAGCCCCGCCTCTGAATCGAGGCGCCCCTGAAGGGGCGCCCTACGAGGGGCGCCCTAGACGAAAGAGACAGGAGACTAGAATCGCAGATTGTGTCGTTTCGTCAAAGACGATCCCGCCGCGCCTTTTCACAAACGCGCGCCCTGCGGGTGCTGAAGGAGGTTGCCGAGGCGCTCAACCGCGCCACGACCGAGCAGCAGGCCGCGGGTGAAGCGCTCCAGCGCATGACCGATCTGCTCGGCGTCGAGACCGGCTGGGTCTGGCTGCGCGACCCCGGCTCCGGCAACTTCTACAACGCCGCGGTGCAGAGCCTGCCGCCGTATCTGCAGGAGCCGGTGCGGATGACCGGCCGCTCGTGCTGGTGCCTCGAGCTGTTTCGAAAGGGGCAGCTCGACGCGCGCAACATCGACGTCGTCGAGTGCAGCCGCCTTGCGCCGGCGGTGTCGTCGCGCACCGACGCGTCGACCGGCGGGCTCCGCTGTCATGCGAGCGTGCCGCTGTACGCCGGCGACCGGCCGCTCGGCGTGATGAACCTCGCGATGCGCGGGTGGCGGCGTCTCTCGCGCCGCGAGCTCGACCTGCTGACGACGATTGCCGATCAAGTCAGCGTCGCGGTCGAGCGGGCGCGGCTGGCCGAAACCTCGATCGAGCACGCGCGCGCGGACGAGCGCTCGCGCATCGCCCGCGACGTCCACGACACGCTCGCGCAGGAGTTCACCGCCGTCGGCCTGCACATCGAAGCGGCGCTGCCGCACCTCGAGGCGCGCAACCGCGCCAGGCCGGCGCTGCGCCTCGCGCTCGACGCGGCGCGGCAGGGGCTCGACGAGGCGCGGCAGTCGATCGCGCAGCTGCGGCGCTCGCCGCTCGAGCACCACTCGCTCGCCGAAGGCCTCGGGATGCTGTCGCGGCGGTTCACCGCCGACACCGGCGTCCGTGTCCGTCTGGACATCGCGGATGTCGGGCCGCTGTCGTCGGAGATCGAATCGGAGCTGTTCCGGATCGCCGGCGAAGCGCTGACCAACACCCGCAAGCACGCGCAGGCACGCGAGGCGTCGGTCCGTCTCGCCGCCGCTCGCGGACGCCTGCGGCTCGTGGTCGGCGACAACGGCCGCGGGTTCAGCGTGAGGCGGGCGCGCGCCGCCGGGTTCGGCCTCTCGGGGATCGAAGATCGCGCTCGCTCCATCGGCGGTCGCGCCGTGATTCGAAGCACGCCTGGACGGGGCACGACGATCACGGTGACTGTGCCGATAGACCCTCACAGTCCTCCTGAGGGCGGGCACGCCGCACGATGATCAAGGTCCTCATCGTCGAGGATCACCCCATCGTCCGCGAAGGCGTGACGACGGTGCTCGAGCGCGAGCGCGACATCGAGGTGGTCGGCGCCGCCGGCACCGTCGGCGACGGGCTGCGCCTCGCGGCGAAGCTCGTGCCCGACGTCGTGATGCTGGACCTGAAGCTGCCGGACGCCGACGGCGTCGACGCGGTCGGTCGCTTTGTTCGCGGGAACCGCGCTGTCCTGGTCTTCACCGCCTACGACGCGGACGACGATGTGTTCGGCGCGATTCGCGGCGGGGCGCGAGGCTACCTGCTCAAGGGATCGCCGGCGGCGGAGATCGCGGAGGCGGTGCGGCAGGTGCACGCCGGCGAGTCGTACCTGAGCCCGCGTATTGCCGCCAAGCTGGTCAAAGGCGTCGTTCAGCCCGCGGGCCGGGCGCTCTTGAGCGCGCGCGAGCGTGGGGTGCTGCGCCTCGTCGCGGCCGGGCAGTCGAACCGTCAGATCGCGGGGACGCTGTCGATCTCCGAGCGGACGGTGAAGTTCCACGTCACCGCGATCTTCAACAAGCTCGGCGCCGACAACCGCGCGCAGGCGGTAGCGATCGCCGCCGAGCGTGGGCTGTTGTCCGGACGCTGATCGCTCGCCGGACACCACCCCCGCACGGCGGCGCCGTCGTTCGGGGCGGTGCTCGCCGTTCGCCGTTCTTCGTTCTCCGTTCTCGTTCGAGGTTCGTGGTTCATCGTTCGTTCGCGGCTCGCACGCCGAACGCCGAACGAAGAACGCCGAACGAAGAACGCCGAACGCCGAACGAAGAAAAGAACGACGAACGACGAGCGAAGACGGCAGAACGTCGAACGGCTCTTACCTGCCCGAACGGACAGGTCGCGCGCTGTTCTTCTGGCCGAAGGCGCCGCGCGGCGCGACCCTCTACGATCGCGTCATGGACATCCAATCAAATCTCCTCGACGGCGTGCGGGTCGCGATCACCGGCGGTACGTCCGGTCTCGGCCTCGCGCTCGTCCGCGAGCTTCATCAGCGCGGCGCACGGATCGCGTTTGTCGCGCGCACTGCTGAACGCGTCAACGAGGTCGCGCTCCAACACCCGGGCACCATCGGCATCGTCGGCGACATCGCGCGGAAAGGCGACATCTATCCGATCGCGCTGCAGATCACAGGCAACCTCGGCGGCCTCGACGTGCTCGTGAACAACGCGTCGAGTCTCGGCCCGGTGCCGCTTGCGCTTCTGGCTGACACCGATTGCGAAGATCTCGAAGCGGCGCTCGCAGCTAACGTCGTCGGACCCTTCCGCCTCACCAAGGCGCTCGCCGGCGCGCTCGCGGCGTCGGCGCGTGCCGGGCGGGGAGCGGCGGTGATCAACATCTCGAGTGACGCGGCCGTGAATGCCTACCCCACGTGGGGCGCGTACGGCGCCAGCAAGGCGGCGCTGCTGCACATGAGCCGCATCTGGGACGAGGAGCTCGCGCCCGAAGGGGTTCGCGTGCTCTCGTTCGACCCCGGCGACATGGACACGCCGCTGCACGCGCTGGCGGTGCCGGATGCCGACCCGGCGGCGCTCAAGCGCCCCGAGGCCGCCGCGCGCGAGCTCGCCCTTCGACTCGCCGCGCTGACTGAAGAGCGTGCGGCTCGCTCAGGGCAAGCCCTTCGACTCGCCGCTATGACTGAATGGCTCGCTCAGGGCAAGCCGGCGTTGCGGAGGCCATCCAATGATCGCGGCCAGCCGTCCGGTGCAGCGGCCGCGCGACGCGAAGCTGCTCGTCGTTCTCGCCGACGGTCGCATCAGCCATGTGCCGCGGTCGCGGTTCGTCGAGTTCCTGTGGCCCGGCGATCTCGTGATCGCGAACGACGCCGCGACGCTGCCGGCCAGCCTGCGCGGCGTGCACCTCCCGACCGGCGAGGCGATCGAAGTCCGCCTCGCGGGGTGGCTGCTGCCGCCGCTGTTTGCCGCAGTCGTGTTCGGCGCGGGCGACTTCCGCACGCGGACCGAGGAGCGTCCGCTGCCGCCGATGCTCGCGCCTGGCGATCGACTGGCGCTCGGGCCGCTCGTCGCGACCGTCGAGGCGCTGCTCGATCATCCGCGGCTGGTGTCGCTGCGCTTCGACGGGCCGGAATCGAGCGTGTGGGCCGGCATCGCGCGGCACGGCCGCCCGATTCAGTACGCGCACCTGCCAGGCGCGCTCGACTTGTGGGATGTGTGGACGCCGATCGCGTCAGCTCCCGTTGCCTTCGAGCCGCCATCGGCGGGCTTTGCGCTCGACTGGGCCGCGATACGCGCGATGCGCGCGCGAGGCGTCGAGTTCGCGACCATCACTCACGCCGCGGGCATCTCTTCGACCGGCGACGAGGCGCTCGATCGGCGGCTCCCGTTGGACGAGCCCTACGAGATTCCCGATGCGACGGCGGCCGCGATTCGCCGCGCGCGATCGCGAGGCGGCCGGATCATCGCCGTCGGCACCACGGTGGTGCGGGCGCTGGAGCATGCCGCGCGGCGCACCGGTGTCGTGCCGGCCGGGCGAGGCGTCGCGAACCAGCGGTTGGGCCCGTTCAGCCGGCTGCGCGTCGTCGACACGATCCTCTCGGGCACGCACGAGCCGGGCAGCAGCCACTATCAGCTGCTGCGTGCCTTTCTCGACGCCACCACGCTGTCGAGGGTCAGCGCGGCCCTCGACGCGATGGGGTATCGCACGCACGAGTTCGGCGACTCGCTGCTCTTCGAGAAGGATTGGCGGCGCGTCCGCCGCGCGCGGGGACGCGCTGCCCGCTGCAGCGGCTACTGGCCTTCGAACAAGCCGAGCACGTTGCCTTCGGTGTCGGCGATGCGGGCGTAGGCGCCCATGCCGGGAATCGGCGTCTTCGGCGTGACCACCTTGCCGCCGGCGGCTTCGACCTTCTTGATCGCGCTCTCCACCGACTGCACGCCGACGTAGATGGTCGGGTTCGGCGCTTCCTTGGGGCGCGGGAACAGCCCGCCGTTGATCGCGCCCGCCTCCTTCGGCATGTGGTTCTCGTCCACGTCTACCGTGCTGGCCATGACGTAGTTCATCTGCGGCATGTCGGCGAGCTGCCAGCCGAAGCTGTCGGTGTAGAACTTCATCGCCCGCTGCTTGTCCTCGAACGGAATCTCGAAGTGCACGACCTTGTCCATGAGCTGTCCTCCGGAATGAGCGGCCGTGCAGAAACAGAAGCGGCCTCAATGACTATTACACGTCGGACCGTGAGTAATTGAGGCGGTCACCGCCGACGACGACGCGGAGGCTCTCGTGCGCGATCGGCCGTCGACCAGCATGTCCGGTCGCGCGCCCACTGTCGTGGCGCAGCTGCATGCGCGTGAGTGCGCCAGCGTGTTGCACGTAGAAAACACCAATGTCCTTGTCGCCTGATGGCGGATGGTGGATGATCGCGCGACAACGCACGAGCTCTACAAGGAGGGGTTTCCGGATGCGAACCCTGCAGCTCTTCGCCGCGATCGCTATCACGCTGGCTTCAATCAAGGGCGCTGCCGCCCAATCCCAGATCACCACTGCCGTCATCGAAGGCGACGTCATCGACGCGAGCGGCGCGGTGCTGCCCGGCGTCGACGTCGAGATTCGCAACGTCGACACCAACCTCACGCGGTCGCTGACGACCGACCGCGACGGCCGCTTCATCGCGCTGCAGCTGCCGCCGGGCCGCTACACGGTGACGCTGAAGCTGTCCGGATTCGCGACCCTGGTGCAGGAGAACGTCCTCGCCAGCGTCGGCGACGTCGTCCGGCTCGTCGCCGGCAGATGAAGATCTCGGGCGTGGCCGAAACCGTGACGGTGACGAGCTCGTCGCCGGCGGTCGAGATCTCGCGCAGCGCCTCGGCGAGCACGCTCGAACGAGCGGACGATCGAGACGACGCCGATTCTCGGCCGCAAGTTCGAGGACCTGCTGACGCTGACGCCGGGCGTCAGCATCGTGCAGGGGCCGGACGGCGACGAGATCACGTTTGCCGGGCAGCGCGGCGTGTTCAACAACATCAGCCTCGACGGCGGCGACTACACCAACGGGTTCTTCGGCGAGCAGGTCGGCGGCCAGCGCGCGGCGATCGACATCACGCTCGAAGCGGTGAAGGAGTTCCAGGTGATCGCGACCGGCGCCAGCGCCGAGTTCGGCCACACCGCCGGCGGGGTGGTGAACGTCATCACCAAGTCGGGCACCAACCAGGTGCATGGGTCGCTCTTCCACTATCAGCGGCTCGAGGGGCTGACGTCGAACACCTCGGACGGCAAGCCGCTCACCGATTTCCACCGCGAGCAGACCGGCGGCACCGTCGGCGGCCCGCTGCGCAAGGACAAGCTGTTCTACTTCGCCGCGGTCGAAGGCGTGCACGAGAACCTGCTGCGGCCCAACCTGTCGGAGACCGATCGGCACGCCGTGCCCGGTTCCGGCGCCGACGATCGCGCGCCAACGAAGCGCTGATCAACGGCAGCGTCGACTGCCAGCGCCTGGCGCTGCTGTCGATTCTTCCAGGCGCAACCGCGGCCAGGACGAAGGGCAGCCGGTGAAGCACACGATCAGCAACACCGCGCTGCTCGGCGAAGGGCGATGCGACGCTGTCGCCGGCCAACAACCTGTCGGCGTCGTACAACTTCAACTACTCGAAGAACGACAACCAGACCTTCGACGTCGCCGACCTACGGCACGTCGGCGAACGGCACCGAGGGGCCGTCGAAGATCAACGTCTTCAACCTCAACCTGTTCAGCACGCTGACGCCGAACCGGCTGAACGAGTTCCACCTCACCTACTCGCGCGAGAACCGCCCGCGCTCGGCGACGCCGTCGAACATTCCGGCCGACACGGCGATGGGATTCGGACACCGTCTTCCGCTTCGGCAATCCGTTCTTCCTGGCGCCGAACGTCGACGAGCTGGTGCAGCGGTTTCAGCTGAAGAACAACTTCTCGATCGTCTCGGCGCGGCACACCATCAAGGCCGGCGGCGAGTGGATGCACACCAACAACTTCCAGGTGTTCCGCGGCTTCTTCGAGGGACGCTACCTGTTCGACAGCGTCACCGGCTTCCTGCGCTACGCGTCGCCGGCGGCGGCGGGCGGCTTCGGGCCGTTCACGGTCGGCTGCTGCGAACGGCATCTACGTGACCGCGCCGGCCGGCTGCCCGGCCGGAACGACGACGACCGGCGGCCCGCTGTTCTTCTACCTCCAGAGCAGCAGCCCCGACGGCATCGCGCGCGACGCCGCCGGCGAGTCGGACATCAGCAACGAGGAGTTCGCGCTGTTCATCCAGGACAAGTGGCAGGCCAGGCCGCGGCCTGACCGTCGACTACGGCTTCCGCTGGGACGCCCAGCTGATGCCGGAGACCGTCGATCCGGCGACCACCGTGTTCGCGCGCGTTCCTGAACGATCCGCGGTTCCCCTCCGACGGCACGATCCCGGATCAGCTGGCGCAGTTCCAGCCGCGCGTCGGCTTCGCGTGGGACTTCGCGAGGACGGGAAGTCGGTGCTGCGCGGCAGCGCGGGGATCTACTACGCGCGCCAGAACATGCTGAGCCAGGTCGGCTCGGTGACGACCAACGGCATCCAGCAGAAGAGCGATTTCCGCGACAGCACGTTCACGGCGTTCGCCGACATGCCGGTGTGGCCGAACCTGCTGGCGCCGAGCGCGTCGCCGCCCGGCACGTTCCCGGCGTTCAGCGGCGTCCGCGTCTTCGACCGCGACTACAGCAACCCGCGCATCTTCGCCTTCAACGCCGGCTACGAGCGCGAGCTGGCGCCGAGCCTCGCCGGCTACGTCGACTTCACGGTTGCGAAGAGCGATCACCTGACGCGGTTCCTCAACTACAACGTCCACGGCACGGCCGCGGCGGCGGTGCAGCCGCCGACGCGCGACACGACGACCTACACCGGCGCCAACCCGTTCGACCCGCAGCTGGGCGACGTGTTCGTGACCAACAGCCGCGGCCACGGCCTCTATCGCGGCCTGACGCTCGGCGTCCGCAAGCGCTTCTCGCAGCAGCTACCAGCTCGAGGCGAACTACGTCCTCGTCGAAGGACGAGGACGACGACTCGAACGAGCGCGATCCGTTCACCGATCGCTCGTTCAACTTCTACGATCTCGACCTGGACTACGGCCCGTCGGATCGCGACATCCGGCACAAGTTCAACTTCTTCACCTACGTCGAGCTGCCGCGGCAGTTCCTGGTCAACGTCCGCATGCAGGGGCGGACGGCGCAGCCGATCACCACGTCGCCGCGGGTGCTGAACGGCACCGATCGCGGACGCAACTGGGACCGCAAGGACAACGAGTATTTCTCGCTCGACTGGCGGCTGCAGCGCGCCGTTCGCGCGTCGGCGGCGACGCAGATCATCCCGAGCCTCGAGATGTTCAACACGTTCAACAACGCCAACAACGTCAACCCGCTGTCGACGCCGGCGCTGTTCAACTTCGACGGCTTCCTGCGGCAGGGCGTCGGCGATCCGCGGCAGGTGCAGCTGGCGGTAAAAGTGACCTTCTGAGCGCGATGGACGGTGGTCGCGCGGTGGGCGGGCGTGGGCGGGTGGGGCAGGTGGGGCAGGTGGGGCAGGTGGGGCACGTGGGCTGGTAGGCGATTGCCGCGGCAGCCGGATGCCGCTGGCCGCACGGCCTCGGCGAAGAGATCGCTGGTTTCCCTACCAGCCCCACCAGCCCTACCTGCCCCATCCGGACGCGCTCAGACGATGACGGAGCGCGTGCGCAGGAGCGGCAGTGCGAAGGCCGCATCGCCCTCGAATCCGCACCTGCGCCTGCGCCTCGCGCGGCGACAGCGCGTTGAAGAACAGCCGCCACGCCACCTCGCACGACATCGTCGCCGTCGCGACCGGCTTCGGCGGGAGACCTTCCTCGATGTCCCAGGCGCCGTGGCGGTAGTGGAGTGTCCACGTGCCCGACGAGCGGCCGGTGATCGCAATCCCGATCGACGCGCCGGGGCGGCCGGGGACGCTGCGGTAGGCGTGCGGCAGCGCGTGCAGCGCGATCTCGAGCACCAGGCGCAGCCACTGCGGCTCCAGGAACGGACCGGCGCCGACCGCTTCGCGGATCTGCGAGCCGTGGTGCCACACCTCGGTGAACTCGCGGCCGACGTCGAGCCACAGCGCCGACCGCGATTCGCCCGCCCATGAGACGGGAAAGAGCGCAGGGTCGTGCAGGTCCTGCGCTTCGACGAAATCGGCGAGCTCGGTGCTCGCCGTCGCGTAAAGATCCGTCAACGCGCGCGAGCTCAGGCGCCGGGCCGCGCGGACCCAGGTCGCGTTCAGCTCGTTGATGAAGGCGACGAAGTCGCGCTCGCCGGTGATCGGCTTCTCCGGCGCCGGCGGCGTCGCGCGATCGCGGTGGAACGACAGCCGGCGGAGCGCGGTGTCGAGCAGGTGCGCGGCGACATCGTGCACCCGCCATGCGCCGGCCATGGTCGGCCGCTGCCAGTCGGCCGGGTCGAGGAGGCGCAGCAGGCGGACGATCTCAACCGAGAGCGGACGGAACTCGTGGCGGGTGTCGGTGATCGGCAGCGGCATCAGAATGTAGACTTTACCTGTTCATGGTTCTCTCGGACTTCTCGCCCGAGGTCGGCGCCATCGCCGACATCGAGGCCTTCGGTGTCGTCCTCGCACGCCCGGAGGGGCTGGCGCAGCTCGTCACGCGCCACCCGGTCGGCGTCGCGGCGCACCTGCTGCCGGTCGACCGGTTGCCGGCGGTGCTGGTGCCGTCGGCGCCGGGAACGGCCGTCTGCGCGCCGCTGCCGGCGCATGAGGAAGCAGCGCATCCCGCCGTCCAGCGCCTGGTCGGCTACGGCATCGACTGCCTGCTGGTGACGGCGCTGCCTGATGGCGCCGGGTTGTTCTGGGCCGGCAAAAAAGGCACCTCGAAGTTTGACGAAGCCCAGGTGGCGGCGTTCGAGCAGCTCGCGGCGCGCGTCGCCGCTTCGCTGCACGCGCCCGAGCCGCGCGAGGTTCGGCTGGGGCGGCTGGCACGGCTCGAGGCGGTCGAGCAGGTGCTGACGCTCGTCGCCGGCGCCCTCGACGTGCGCGACGTCTTCCACCGCCTGTCTGAGGTTGCGCGATCGGTGCTGCCGCACGACGCGGCGACGATCCAGATCCTGTCGGCGGACTGGTCGACGGCTCGCGTCTACGCGCTCGACGGCATCCCGCGCGAGAGCGTGCCGCAGGAGTTCCGCACCCACTACGCCTCGCTCTTCAACGAGCACTTCGAGTTCTCGCTGCACGACGACCTGCTCGCAAACCCGGCGGAGCGCGATCGGCCGGCGGCGAAGGCGGGCATGCGCTCGTCGCTGCGCCTGCCGCTGCGTTTCAACGGCCGCCTCGGCGGCGCGCTCGAGTTCAGCTCCTCGAAGATCGCGAACTATCGCGAGACCGACGTCGACGTCGGCCGGCGCATCGCCGACTACGTGACGCTGGCGATCGCGCACCAGCAGATGGCCGACGAGGGGCGCAGCGCCGCGGCGCTGCGCGAGCGCGCCGACAACCTGCAGATGCTCGAAGATCTGATCGCCACCCTCTCGGGCGTGCTCGGCGTGCGCGAGGTGCTCGATCGCATCTCGCAGATCGCCGGCAAGATCCTGCCGCACGATGCGATGGCGGTGACGACGGTGCTCGAGCGGGAGAACGTCATCCGCGTCCACGCGCTCAGCGGCTTCACCGACTTCCCGCCGTTCTTCGAGGCGCCGCTGCCCGAGCCGGAGCTGCTCTCCGAGCCGTGGGACCACCGGATCATCGACGACCTGACGGCCGATCCGCGCTACTCCGGATCACCGACCGTCGTCGCCGGAATGCGATCGGTGCTCGGCCTGCCGGTGCGCTTCGAGGGGCGCCTGCACTACGGCGTCAACTTCTATTCGCGCTCCACCTCGGCATTCACGCCCGACGATGTGCTGATCGGGAAGCGGATCGCGGATCACGTCGCGCTCGCGCTCTCGCACCAGCGCCTCGCCGAGCAGTCACGGTCCAACGCCGAGCTGAAGGCGAGAACCGCGAGCCTCGAGCTGCTCGACGAGCTGCTCGCGACGCTGACCGACGCCGGCCGCGTCAGCGATCTCTTCGAGCGCATCTCCGCGGTCGCCAAGAACGTCATCCCGCACGACGCGATGGCGCTGCCGGTGATGCTGCCCGACGGCGTCAACGCCAGGCGCTACGCCAGCGCCGGCCTCGACGTCAGCGCGCTGCCCGACGTCATCCCGGTGCCGCCCGGGTTCCGCCGCGACGACGACTGGGAATACGACCTGATCGAGGACACCTCGCAGCGGCCCGAGGAATACAACCAGCACGTCGCGACGATGGGATTTCGCTCCGTGCTGCGCGTGCCGATCCGCCTCGACGGACGGTTTGCCGCGGGGCTGGCGTTCATGGCGCACGCCCCCGGCGTCTACAAGACCGCCGACGTCCTGACCGCGCGCCGCATCGGCGAACGCTTCGCCCTCAGCCTGATGCGCGAGCGCGGCGTCGAGGCGTGGAAGCGCGCCGGCGAAGCCTCGACGCGCGCCGCCCACCTCGAGCTGCGCGTGCGCGCGCTCTCCGACGAGCTCGATGCCCGCACCGGTTACCGCCGCGTGGTCGGCGAGTCGGCGGCGTGGCGCGAGGTGCTGACGCAGGCGATGCAGGTCGCTGCCACCGAGACGACCGTGCTGCTGCTCGGCGAGTCGGGAACCGGCAAGGAGGTGGTTGCGCGGTTCCTGCACCGCGCCTCGCCGCGCGCCAACGGCCCGTTCGTCGCGCTCAACTGCGCGGCGCTGCCGGAGCATCTGCTCGAGGCGGAGCTGTTCGGTTACGAGCGCGGCGCGTTCACGGGCGCGACGCAGAGCAAGCCGGGGCAGCTCGAACAGGCCGGCGGCGGCACGTTGTTCCTCGACGAAGTCGGCGAGATGGCGCTGTCAGCGCAGGCGAAATTTCTGCGCGTGCTGCAGGAGCGGGAGTACCAGCGCCTCGGCGGCACGCGCGTCCTCCGCACCGACGCGCGCGTCGTCGCCGCAACCAACCGCGATCTGCAGCAGGCGATGCAGCAGGGGCAGTTCCGCGAGGACCTGTACTACCGGCTGAACGTCTTCGCGATCCGCCTGCCGCCGCTGCGCGATCGGCGCGACGACGTCGCGTCGCTTGCCGACGCGTTTCTCGCCGAGTTCGGCCGCAGCCTCGGGCGGCCGCCGGCCGGCATCTCGCGCGACGCGCGCAAGAAGCTGATGGAGTATCACTGGCCGGGCAATGTCCGCGAGCTGCGCAACATCCTCGAGCGCGCCGCGATTCTGTGCGACGGCGGGCTGATCACGGCGGAGCATCTCGCGCTCGCCAGCCCCGCGCCTGCATCGGCGCCCGTCGCGGCGCCGATGGCGGCAGACGCGCCGATCGCAGCGCCCCGCCGCCGCCGGATCCGGCGGAGGTCGGCGACATCGCGGCGATGGAGCGGACGATGATCGAGCAGGCGCTGCAGAACGCTCGCTTCAACAAATCGAAGGCAGCGGCGGCGCTCGGCCTCACGCGCGCGCAACTCTACGTGCGCATGAGGCGGTACGGGCTCGAATAAGGCGCCGCGCGATTCGCGCGCGGCGCCGTGCAGGGTGCAGGCGGCTTCGCCGATCGTGCAGGGTGCAGGCGGCTTCGCCGATCGTGCAGCGTGCAGGCGCATTCGCGATCGTGCATGCGTGCATCGTGCTCGTGCATCGTGCGATCGCGTGCATCGTGCTCGTGCGAGTGCCGCCCGAGCGGCAGCGAGAGCCAAGCCCCACACCACCCAGCCCCATCGAGTCCCAAGCCCCCAGCCTCCAGCCCCGAGTCCAGTTGCAACGATTTGTCTCGGCATCGACAAGTTGTCGATTCCTGCGCAAAGCGCTGCGCGCCTCGCCGGCCCGCAGCGGCGAACGCCGCTCGACGTAACATCATGCGGGTCAAGTCATTGGACGAACGCCTGGTGCAAGGAAACGGAGTGGCGACGGCCTTGCCTTGCTGGGTGGCATGGCAACATCGCAAAACGTGCAGCTTTTCGCGACCCTCGACCAAATTACGCCGGACGATCTGCGCCGAACCGGCGGCAAGGCATACAACTGCGCACGGCTGAAGCAAGCGGGCTTTCCGGTTCCCGACGGCATCGTCATCCCGGCTGACGCGACCGACGACGATCTGCTCCTGCTCACGAGCCATCCGTGGCTCGACCAACAACCAGCGGGCACGCGCTACGCCGTGCGCTCGTCGGGTCTCGGCGAAGACAGCGCCGGCCATTCCTTCGCGGGCATCCACGAGACGAAGTTGAACGTCGATCGGCCTCGCCTGATCGAGGCGGTCGTCGCGTGCCGCCTGTCCGGCGCGTCGTCGCACGCGCGCGCATACCGGGACGCGCGGCAGGTCGGCGAAGAAGCGCAGATCGGCGTGCTGGTGCAGCGCATGGTGCCCGCCGCAACCTCCGGCGTCGCGTTCACGATCAACCCGATCACCGGCGGCGACGAGATCGTCGTCAACGCGGCGCGCGGGCTCGGCGAGGCGCTGGTCAGCGGGCTGATCGATCCGGACGAGTTTCACATCAGCAAGCGAGACGGCGCCGTACTGTCGTCGCACCCCGGCTCGGCCACGCAGGCGACGATCGGCACGTCGACGTTGTCGACGACGCAACTCGCATCGCTCGGTGCGCTGTTGACGCGGATCGAACGCCACTACGGCTCGCCGCAGGATATCGAGTGGTGCCACGACGGCCACGATTTCTGGATCGTGCAGTCCCGCCCGGTGACGACGCTGCCGCCGCAGAACGCTGCGCGCCAGGTGAACCCAGAACGCAGAACGCAGAACCATGCACCCGGAACCGAGAACGCCGAACCCCGAACCCCGAACCCAGCACCACGAACCCAGAACCCAGAACCACGAACCCAGAACCCAGAACCCAGAACCCTGAACCCTGATACGGAGTGGACCCGCGCGAATCTTGCCGAGGTGCTTCCCGAACAGATGTCGCCGCAGGTACTGGCGGTCTACGAGGACATGCTCAATCGCGGGCAGCGGATGTTCATGGGCCGCCTGCTTGCGCCCGACGAAGAGCTCGGGCCGATGTTCAAGGCGTTCCACGGCCGCATGTACATGAACCTCTCGCAGATGCGCCGCGTCTGCTCGCTGATTGGCGCGCCGGCGGCCGATATGCTGCGATCGCTCGGGCATCCGGAGGAGATTCACCCGGACGATGAGCGGCCCAGGCGCGCGCCCCTCGGCGAGTTGCTGCGCTGCCTGCCGGATTTCATCCGCCTCGGCAGCTACGACCCGCGCATCGAGACCCTCCTGCGGCGCCACGAGGAGCGCACGCGCCAGACCCTCGCGCGCATCACCGCCGCCGATCCGCGCTCGATGTCGGACGCGGACATCTGGAAGATGGTCCGCTGGTGGGTCGACATCGCGCCCGAGGCGATCCAGGCCGTGTTCCTGATGAGCGGCGTGCTCTTCAGGGAAGTTGCGATCAGGAAAGCCTGCAAGCTCGCCGGATTTCCCTACGAGCGGCTCGTCTACACGCACCTGGCCGCCGGCAAACGGTCGGTGAGCACGCAGCAGGCGATCGAGCTGGTCGCGCTCGCGAGCTCCGCGCGCCACGAGCCGCGCACGCTGAAATATCTCAACGAGAACGACGGCACGTTCGCCGACTTCCGCACCGCGCTCGCCGGCACGTCGTTCCTCGAGCGCTTCGATCGGTTCCTCGATCTTTACGGCCATCGCGGCCGCTACGAGTCGGACTGGTCGCTGCCGCGCCTGCATGAGAATCCGACCCCGGCGCTCTTCGCCATCCAGCAGCAGCTGCAGGAGCGGCCGCAGGATCTCAAGGCGGTCGCCGAGCGGCAGGAAGCCGACGCGGCCGGCGCGTGGCGCGCGTTCGAATCGCGGCTGACGCTGTGGCAGCGGTGGACGGTGGCGCCGCGCGTGCGCGCGATGCTGAAGCGGCTGAAAAACCAGTACGTCTGGCGCGAGCAGGTGCGATCGGATCTGACGCGGATCCTGCGCTACGCACGCGCCTACCACCTGACGCTGGCGATGCGGTTCGTCGAGCGCGGCTGGCTCGAGCGCCCGAGCGACTACTTCCTCCTTCCGCTCGACGAGGTCGGCCGTGCGATCGACTCGCCCGCGCACGGACCCGCGCTGCGCGAGATTGCCGCGCGCAGCGCGGCGAAACTCGAGGAGGAACGCCGCCTGACGATGCCGATGCTGATGCGCGAACGCGACCTGCCGGCGCTGCTGCGGGCGGGGCGGACCGAGGCCGACTCGCAGGGCGGGCTGACCGGCCTGTGCGTCAGCCCCGGCACGGTGGAGGCGGAGGTCGTCGTCATGCGCGACCCGGCCGAGTTCGCCTTGATGAAGCGCGGCGCGATCCTGGTGGCGCCGGCGACCGACCCGTCGTGGACGCCGCTGTTCACGATTGCGTCGGGCGTTATCGTCGAGGTCGGCGGGATGCTGTCGCACGCCTCGACCATCGCGCGCGAATACGGGCTCCCGGCGCTGGCCAACGTCAAAAATGCGACGCGCATATTGAAGACCGGCGACCGGATCATCCTGGACGCGACGGGAGGACGGGCGACACGCTTGTAGGGAAGCCCTTTAAAGGGCCGCGCGGCTAGGAAAAGTCCTAAAAGGGCCGCCTACGAGAAGGCCGAAAAGACAAACGGAGACATTCGGCCGGGCCGAGGGCCCTCGTATAATGTCCGATACCAGAGAGAGACTGGTATGGCGGCCCCGGTCGTGGGGGCGGCCTCCGCGGACGTTCGAAAGGAGCCCGTGATGGTGCGTGTGTCGATGGCGCTTGCCTGCAGTGCCCTCCTCGTCTCGTCGATTCCGGCGGCAGCGGCCGATTCGCCCAAGGCAGTGACGTTTACCAAGGACGTCGCGCCGATCTTCCAGGAGAAGTGCGAGTCGTGCCATCGGCCCAACAACATGGCGCCGATGTCGCTGGTGACCTACGAAGAGGCGCGGCCGTGGGCGAAGTCGATCGCTGCACGCGTCGGCGCGCGGCAGATGCCGCCGTGGCATATCGATAAGACGGTCGGCATCCAGAAATTCAAGAACGATCGCTCGCTGAGCGATTCGCAGATCGAGACCATCCTCGCGTGGGTCGCAGCCGGCTCGCCGAAGGGCGATCTGAAGGACATGCCGCCGGCGAAGAAGTGGGCCGACGACTCGGGCTGGCACCTGGCCGAGAAGTATGGCGCGCCGGATCTGATCGTGAAATCGCCCGACTACACCGTTCCGCCCGTGGCGCAGGACGCGTGGTGGCGGCCGACCGTGCCGACCGGCCTCACCGAACCGCGCTGGGTGCGCGCGATCGACATCCGTCCCGTGGGTAAGAACGCCCGTAAGGTGACGCACCACGCGCTTGCGCGCCTCGTCCAGCCGGAAGACATGGACACCGCGCTCTTCACCAACGATCCCAACGTCGCCGGCGACGGCCTCTTCATGGAGTGGGCGGTCGGCAAGAACGGCGACGAGATGCGTCCCGACTCGGGCCGCCTGATGCTGCCCGACTCGAAGATCACCTGGGAAATGCACTACCACGCGGTCGGCGAAGAGATCACCGCCGCCACCGAGCTCGCCGTCTGGTTCTACCCGAAGGGCCAGGAGCCGAAGCATCGTGAGGTGCTCGGCCTGTTCAACACCTTCACCGGCTCGGTGCCCGGCGCCCGCGCGCTCGACATCCCGCCGAACCAGGTGACGACGACCGAGAGCTTCGTGACGTTGAAGCAGAACGCGCGCATCGAGAACTTCCAGGCGCACATGCACCTGCGCGGCAAGGGCATGTCGATGGAAGCGATCTACCCGGACGGCAAGCGCGAGATGTTGAGCCAGGTCACCGACTTCAACTTCAACTGGCACAACATGTACATCTACGACGACGACGTGGCGCCGCTGCTGCCGAAGGGGACGATCCTCCACCTGCTGGCGCATTACGACAACACGAAGAACAACAAGGCGAACCCCGATCCGGATCAGTGGGTGGGCTGGGGCGATCGCACCGTGGACGAGATGGGCCACGCGTGGATCAACATCACCTACTACAACGACGACGAGTTCAAGGCCGAGGTCGCGAAGCGCGGCACGTCCAACACGAACGAGAACCGTCAGCAGTAAGCGCACGAATTCGAAGCCCGCGACCAAGGCGCCGCCCGAATTCGGGCGGCGCCTTTTTTTCGATTCAACCCCGTACGTAGGGCACGGCTTCAGCCGTGCCGTGAGGCGCCGCTGAAGCGGCGCCCTACATACGCGGAAAGTTCAGGAGCAGGAATGCGCGGACGGCAAATCGCCTGTGTCGGGTTGTTGATCGTATCGGCGTCCGGTAGTGCGCTTCTGCGCGCCGGCCAGAACCAGCAGGGCGTCGGCCAGCTGCCGAGCTCGCTGCCGTTGACGTCGCCCATTCGCGAGCGCGGGTCGAGCGTGTCGCCGGCGTTCGAAGGCTGGTACTTCGAGAAGGACGGCAGCCAGCGCGTGCTCGTCGGCTACTTCAACCGGAACACGAAACAGGAATTCGACATCCCGGTCGGGCCGAACAACCGCGTCGAGGGGATCGAAGGCGGCATCGATCAGGGACAGCCGACGCATTTCCTGCCCGGCCGCCAGTGGGGCCTCTTCTCGATCAAGCTGCCGAAGGACTTCGGCAGCAAGAAGGCGACCTGGACGATCGTCGCCAACGGCTTCACCAACACCATCACTCTCCACACGCAGGCCGACTACATCGTCGAGCCGTACGAGGACGCGGCGAACAAGAACACGCCGCCGGTGCTGAAGTTCAAGGCCGACGGCAAGACGTTCGCCGGCGCGCCGAACACGATCGCCGAGACGTTCACGGCGACGGTCGGCACGCCGCTGGCGCTCACGGTGTGGGCGACCGACGCCGGCCCGAAAATCAACATCCCCGAAGAGCGCGGACGGGGGCGCGGCGCCGCCGCAGGCCGCAGCAATGCTCCGGCCGGGTTTACGCCGCCGCCGCCGCTTGCCCTCACCTGGTCGGCGTTCCGCGCCGCGGGCGAGGTGAAGTTCGACAAGGCGAAGCCGGATATCGACAAGGAAGCAGGCGGCAAGGCGACGGTCAACGCGACCTTCAGCGCGCCGGGCGAATACATCCTGCGCGTCGAAGGGAACGACTCGACCGGCGTCGGCGGCGGAGGGTTCCAGTGCTGCTGGACAAACGTCCACGTCGCCGTCACTGTGAGGCCGGCGGCCGGGACGGGCGGCCTCGAGTAGTTGCTGGTAGCTGGTTGCTGGTTGCTAGCGTTGCTGGTGGCTGGTCGCGCCGATCAACTACCAGCAACACTAGCAACTAGCAACTAGCAACTAGCATCCAGCAACGACTCGCAGCACCGCGCGCGAAGGCACGCCGGCGGTGCTGCTATCCTATCGCCGTGAAAATTCTCAAATTTGGCGGGTCGTCGCTGTCGACGCCGGCGACGATTCGCGGTGTCGGCCGGATCCTGCTGGAGGCTCGCCGTCGCGAGCCGGTGATCGGCGTCGTCTCCGCGTTTCAAGGCATCACCAACCAGCTGCTCGAGTGCGCGCGCCTGGCCGAGCGCGCCGACGTCGCCTACCTCGAGCTCCTCGATCAGATCGCGAAGCGTCATCGGGCGGCGGTGTCGCACCTCGTCGGACGCCGGCCGGCGCGCGTCCGCGCCCAGGTGGACGCGCTGCTCGCCGAGCTTGCGAGCACGCTGCAAGGCATCCACCTCCTGCGCCACTGCCCGCTGCGCGCGCTCGACATGACGGCGAGCTTCGGCGAGCGTCTTTCGGCGGTGATCGTCTCGGCGTATCTCGGCAAGACCAACCCGTCGGCCTTCGTCGACGCGCGCGACCTCGTCGTCACCGACGACCAGTTCACGCACGCCAACGTCATCTTCCGCAAGACGAACCGCCGCACGCGCGCCTACTTCGACACGCTCTTCAAGCGCGCCCGCAACGTCATCCCGATCGTCACCGGCTTCATCGGCGCGACCGAGGACGGGCAGACGACCACCATCGGCCGCAACGGCTCCGACTACAGCGCGGCGATTGTCGGCGCGGCGGTGGGTGCGTCGGTGATTGAAATCTGGACCGACGTCGACGGCGTCCTGAGCGCCGACCCGCGGGTCGTGCCGGCGGCGTTCGTGCTGCCGCAGATGACCTACGAAGAGGCGATGGAGCTGTCCTACTTCGGCGCCAAGGTCCTGCACTCGGCGACGATTGCGCCCGCGGTCGCAAAGCGCATCCCAATCCTGATCAAGAACACGTTCAACCCGGATGCGCCCGGCACGCTCATCTCGCGGACGGCGGAAGACGACGGCAGGCTGGCGAAGGGGATTACGTCGGTCGGCGACCTGGCGCTGCTGACGCTGCGCGGGCCGGGGATGGTCGGCGTGCCCGGTGTCGCCGAGCGGGTGTTCGGGACGCTGGCGGCGCGCAAGGTCTCGGTCGTGCTGATCTCGCAGGCGTCCTCCGAGCACACGATCTGCCTCGGCGTCCGCAGCGCTGACGCGGCGGCGGCGGTGGACGCGATCCAGAAAGAGTTCCAGTTCGAGTTCAGCGAACAGCTGCTGGAAGTCGACGTCCGCCGCGACCAGGCGATTCTCGCGGTCGTCGGCGAAGGGATGAAGGGGCGCCCCGGCGTCGCCGGCAAGGTGTTCGATTCGCTCGGCCGGCAGAACATCAACATCAGCGCGATCGCACAGGGCGCTTCGGAGCGCAACATCTCCTGCGTCATCGATGCGGCGCAGCAGGTGCGGGCGCTGAACGCGATCCACCAGGGCTTCTTCGAGGCCCGGAAGCACCTGGCGCTGGCGATGATCGGCGTCGGCAACGTCGGCAGCGCGGTGCTGCGGCAGCTGCACCAGCAGCGCTCGTATCTGCTCACCAAGGGCTTCGACGTGAGGGTGGTGGGGCTGGCGAACAGCCGGCGGTTCCTCGCCGACGCCAACGGCATCAACCTCGCCAACTGGAAGGACGAACTGCGCGACGCGTCGTCGCGGATGGATGCGGAGGCGTTCGCCGAACGCATCGCCGGCATGGAGCTGACCAACGCCGCGCTGGTCGACTGCACCGTCGGTCCCGACGTCGTCGACGCCTACCCGGCGTTCATCGACGCCAACATGCACATCATCACGCCGAACAAGTGGGCCAACGCGCTGCCGTGGCCGCGCTACGCGGAGCTGATGGAGGCGCTGGCGGCGCGCAAGCGGCATTTCCTCTTCGAGGCCAACGTCGGCGCCGGCCTGCCGATCGTCTCCACGCTGCGCGACCTCATCGCCAGCGGCGACGAGATCGTCCGCATCGAAGGCATCCTGTCCGGCACGCTCAGCTATCTATTCAACACCTTCGACGGCACGGTGCCCTTCAGCTCGCTGGTGCGCGACGCGCACGGCATGGGGTTCACCGAGCCCGATCCACGTGAGGATCTGTCGGGGCAGGACGTCGCGCGGAAGCTCCTGATCCTCGGACGCCAGATCGGGCTCGAGATGGACCTCGACGAAGTGCAGGTCGACAGCCTGGTGCCGAAGCCGCTGGCCCGCGGCAAGTACACGAGCCGCTTCCTGACCGGCTTCGCGCGATACGACGACGACATGAAGGCGCGCGTCGCACGGGCGGCGTCGCGCGGCGCGGTGCTGCGCTACGTCGGCACGCTCGAAAAGGGACGGGCGCGCGCGGGGCTGAAGGAATTCCCGCGCAACCATCCCGTCGCGTCGGCGAAGGGGAGCGACAACGTGATCGCGTTCACCACCAAGCGCTATTCGCGCACGCCGCTGGTCGTCCAGGGACCCGGTGCCGGCGCCGACGTCACGGCGATGGGCGTGTTCTCCGACATCCTCAAGCTGCTCCATTACCTGCCGCACTGATGGGGTCAGACCCGAACTTCGGGTCTGACCCCTGCTCACGTCAGCGCAATTGCATCGATTCTTCCGGATGTTAAGGGGTCAGGTGTAAGCGGGTCAGACCCGAAATGCGGGTCTGACCCCGCTCTCGGACCCGTTGAAGGAGGAAGGTGCATCATGCGACGTTTTGGTTTTCTGCCTCTCGCGCTGGCGGCGGTGGTCGCCGTTGGCTGTGACAACAACCGAAGAGATACTCCGGCGGCGACAACGGCCGATCCCGCTGCGGTGGGAACGGCAGGCGAGGCCGACCGTAACAAGCCGGGCCTGGGCGACAAGGACTTCGTGAACGACGCCGCGATTGCTGGAATGGCCGAGGTCGAGCTCGGCAGGATGGCGTCTGAGAAGGGCGCCAGCGCCAATGTGAAAAAGTTCGGGAAGATGATGGTCGAGGATCACACGGCGGCCGGCAATCAGCTCAAGGCGATTGCCACCCAGCACAACGTCGAATGGCCCGCGGCGCTCGACGATAAGCACCGCGACCTGCGCGACAAGCTGGCGAAGTTGACGGGTGCCGAATTCGACCGCGAATACATGAGCGCGATGGTCGAGGGCCACGAAGGGGTCGCGAACAAGCTCGAGTCGCGGATCGACAAGGACACGCTGTCGAAGTGGAAGACCGAGAGCACCGATCGCGTCGCCGGCCAGAAGGCGAAGGTTGAAGGCAAGGCGATCGCGGTGATGCCGGAGCGCAGCGACAACCCGATCACGATGGCGATCAACCAGTGGGCGGCCGACGCGTATCCGACTGTCCAGGCGCATCTCTCGACGGCCAAGGAACTGGACAAGGGCCTGTCGAAGCGGCGGATGACGAATTAGCCCGGGTTCGCGCCCGTCCGACGTGCTCCGGCGCGTCGGCGGGCGCGAGCAGTCGGCAGTCGCAGTCCTGGCACAGTCTCCAGTCGCAGTCCCGACGTTCCCAGTCCCCAGCCCCACCGAGCCCCCAGCCTCCAGCTCCATCAACGTTTCACGACGCCTTCTCGTCTAACCGGGCAATCTGGAGGATCCATGCAGACCAAGTGGATTGCGCCGCTCTTCGCCGTCGTCCCGATGCTGCTGCTCGCCGGCTCGCCCGCCGCGGCGCAGGGCGACTTTCACTGGGCCGGCGCGCTCAGCTCCGGGCAGAAGCTCGAAATCAAGGGCGTCAACGGCAGCATCCGCGCGAGCGCGTCGGGGTCGGGCCAGGCCGAAGTGACCGCCACCAAGGAGTCTCGGCGCAGCAACGCGGCTGACGTTCGCATCGAGGTCGTCCCGCATGCGGGCGGCGTCACCATCTGCGCCGTCTATCCCGACGTCGCCGGCCGCGAGCCGAACCGCTGCGGGCCGGGCGGCGAAGGCAAGATGAATACGCGCGACAACGACACCGTCGTGCACTTCGAAGTCCGCGTCCCCTACGGCGTCGCCTTCGTCGGCCGCACCGTGAACGGCGAGGTCAACGGCGAGGGGCTTCAGGGCGACGTCGACGTCAAGACGGTCAATGGCTCGGTCAAGATCGACACCACCGGCACGGCGGTCGCCAACACCGTCAACGGCTCGATGAACGTCTCGATGGGGCGCACCGACTGGGGCAGCGGCGCGAGCTTCAAGACCGTCAACGGCGGGATCACGCTGACCCTGCCCGGCGTCTTCGACGCCGACCTGCATGCCGAGACGCTGAACGGCAGCATCACCAGCGATTTCCCCGTGACGATGACGGGCGAAGTGTCGCGGCGCCGGCTGCAAGGGCGGATCGGCAGCGGCGGGCGAGAGCTGGACCTCAAAACGGTCAACGGCAGCATCAAGCTGCTGAGAGCACAGTAGATGCTAATGGCTAGCTGCTAAACTGCTAGATGCGAGGTGCCGGACAGCTGCACCAGCGACCTAGCGACCGTCGTAGCACCTAGTCGCTCTTCGCTTTCAGGCGACGGGACTGGATGTCCGCCTGGTAGTTCTGCTCGAGGTACTCGACCCCTTCAGCCGTGATCACCAGCAGCGAGCTGTCGCCGCGGGTGATCAGCTTCTTCTGCACCAGATACCAGACCGTGAACTCGAGATGCTCGCGGGGCCGGCCGGTCAGCTTCTCGAGATCGATGGTGAAGATGCCCGGCACTGCCGGGTCGACCCGGCGCTGCGTGTAGAGGACCTCGAGGACCGTCAAGCGGAGCACCTGTTCCGACACGAAGTCGTTCTCGGCCTCGGCGCCTTTCGACACCAGCCGCCACCGATCGGCCTGTTTCTGGTGGTGGACGACGTCGTAGCGAGCGCGCTTTTCCGGCACGCTCAGCACCTCGTAGGCCTCGCTCACCAGGCGGAAGCGCTTGGCGCTGCCTGATTCCTTGTTGTCGGGGTGAAAGCGCTGCGCCAGCATGCGGTAGACGCGATGGATCGTCTCCGGCTCGGCGTTGGGGCTGATTTGCAGCGCTTCGTAATAGTCGACGGTGTCGTCTTTCTCCATTGGATCGAGGAATCTTAGCGCGGGACGCGCCCCGGCGTGTAGGGCGCGCCGATCCGCTCCAGCTCCCGCTCGATCGCCGGCACGTCGGTCTCGACCAGCGCCTTCAACGCCGTCCGCTGGGCCACGAACAGCTCGGAGGCGATCTGCAGCTGCTGCTCGTGCGTCGTCGTCTGCCGGCCGAGCGTGCGGTTCAACTCGCTGCTGATCGTGTTCGCGCGCTCCGAGATCGCCACCGGCGTCGGCACGCTGCGCGCCCCGAGCCGCCGATCGCCCTGCAGCTCGACGAGGATGGCGTCGAGACGGCGCGACAGCGCGCGTGCCTGTTCGTGCAGCGTGCGCGGCGCAGCCGGCGTGGCGTCCAGCGCCTTCCGGATCGCCTCCAGCCTGGTGTCGGTGCTGGTCGCCAGCTCGAGGGCGCCGGCGACATCGCGGCGCAGCGACTGCAGCTTCTGCTGGAACTCCCAGCGCGCCGTCTGGTCTGCGGCGGTGTGCGGGCTCAATGGATCCATCGCGACGTTGAAGGCGACCGGCCCCGCGACCTGGCTCACGACCCCGCCCACGCGCTGCGACAACGTCACGCTGTATTTGCCAGGGACCACAAAAGGACCGACGAGCGCGTCGCCGAAGAGCTCCTCGATCTCGCCTCTCGGACGGTTGGGCGGCAGCTGATGCGCCGGCGCCCGCAGGTCCCAGGCCACGCGCTGTAGCCCTTTGGCAATCGGGCCGGTGACGATGCGCACCGGGGTGCTGGTGGTGTCGCTGATGGTGAGCAGCATCGCCGGCGCCTCTTCGTCCGCCTCGGCGCGCAGTTCGTCCGCCGTCGGGTAGCGAATCGGCCGGCCCGCCTTTTCGGCTTCCTTCTCTGCCTCCAGCCGCTTCTCCTTCAACGTCTTGATGCCGTCCTTGAGGTAGTAGGTCATGGTGGCGCCATACGGCGGGTTCGCGGCGGAGTAGAGCATCTCCCCCTGGAACGCTTTTCCCGGAAGCCCATACCTCAGCGTCGGCACGTACAGCACCGCGTCCCTGACCGGGAACAGCGTCGCGGCGTTGGTCAGCGTCGCCGGCGTCGACGCGCGCACGGGCGAGTAGTCGTCGACGACGTAGATGCCGCGGCCGAAGGTGCCGAGCAGCAGGTCGTTCTCGCGCTTCTGGATCGCGATCTCGCGAACGGCAATCGTCGGGATGCCGGCAATCTTGTTCCAGTGCTGGCCGCCGTCTTTGCTGAAGTAGGCCGCGAACTCGGTGCCGGCGAACAGCAGGTTCGGGTCGACGTGATCTTCCGCGATCGCGTAGGTCGAGCCGCGCGCCGGGAGGTCGCCGTTAATCGCTTTCCAGTTGCGGCCGCTGTCGGTGCTCTTGAGCAGATAGGGCGCGAAGTCGCCGTTCTGGTGGTTCTCGGCCGCGACGTAGACCGTCGCCGCATCATGCTGCGACGCGCGGATGCGCGCGATGTAGGCGTCGGACGGCACGCCCGGCAGCTTGTCGACCTTGCGCCACTTGCCGCCGCCATCCTCGCTCACCTGAATCAACCCATCGTCGGTGCCGACGTAGAGCAGCCCTTCTTTCTTCGGGCTTTCAGCGATCGCCGAGATGTTGCTGTACAGCGCCGTCGAGGTGTTCTTCGCCACCGCATCCGGTCCCCACACCTTGCCCATCACCGGCAGCGTGTTGCGATCGATCTGCCTGGTGAGGTCGGGCGACACGACCTTCCAGCTGTTGCCCCTGTCGTCGGAGCGGTAGACGAACTGCGCGCCGAAGTACAGCCGCGTGTGCATGTGCGGCGAGATGATGAACGGCGAGTCCCAGTTCCAGCGCAGCGGCACGCCGCCCTTGTCCTCCTGCGGCTGGACGCCGATGCGCTCGCCGGTCCGCTTGTCGTAGCGGACGATGACGCCGTGCTGCAACTCGGCGTAGATGGTGTTGGGATCCTCCGGATCGACGTGCGAGACGAAGCCGTCGCCGCCCTGCGTCACGAACCAGTCCTCGTTGAGGATGCCGTGCTCCGAGCGGGTCCGCACCGGGCCGCCGAGCGAGTAGTTGTCCTGCGTGCCGCCGTAGACGTTGTAGAAGGGCGTGGCGTTGTCGACGTCGATGTCGTAGAACTGCGTGATCGGCAGGTTCTCGAAGAAGAGCCAGTGGGCGCCGCGATCGTGCGAGCGATACAGGCCGCCGTCGTTGCCGACCAGCAGGTGGCTGGTGTTGGCCGGGTCGACCCAGATGATGTGGTTGTCGACGTGCATGTTGCGCGTGCCCAGCGACCGCAGCGTCTTGCCGCCGTCGTCCGACACCTGGAAGATGACGTCCGGCACGTAAATGCGTTCGACGTTCACCGGGTCCGCGAAGACGTCGCCGTAGTACATCGATCCCTGGTTGTAGTCGCTGCGCTTCTCCCACGTCACGCCGTTGTCGGTCGAGCGATAGATGCCGCCCTTGCTGTTGGCCGCCTCGACATTGGCGTAGACGATGTCGGGGTTCACCGGCGAGATGGCGAGGCCGATGCGTCCCAGCTGCTCGTCCGGCAGCCCGGTCGTCACCTTCTTCCACGTCTTGCCGCCGTCGGTGCTGCGATGGATTGCGCTCTCGGGCCCGCCGTTGATCATCGTGAAGAAGTGGCGGCGCCGCTGATAGGCGGACGCGATCACGACATCCGGATTCCGCGGATCGACGACGACGTCGCTGACGCCGGTGTGCTCGGAGATCTTGAGCACCTGAGCCCACGTGCTGCCGCCATCGGTGGTCTTGTAGAGGCCGCGGTCGCCGCCCGGTGCCCACAGCGGACCCTGCGCCGCGACATACACGGTGTCGCTGTTTTTCGGATCGATGACAATGCGGCCGATATGCTCGGAGCTCTTGAGGCCGACGTTCGTCCACGAGCGGCCGCCATCGTCACTGCGGTAGACGCCGTCGCCGTAGCCGACCGAGCGCTGCGAGTTGCGCTCGCCGGTGCCGACCCAGACGACATTTGGCCGCTTCGGGTCGAGGGTGATCCACCCGATCGAAAACGATCCCTGCGTGTCGAATACCGGCTGCCAGGTCGCGCCGCCGTTGACGGTCTTCCACACGCCGCCGGACGCCGCGCCGACGTAGAAGGTGTTGGTATTAGCGGGATCGACCGCGATCGTGACGACCCGGCCGGAGGTGACGGCGGGGCCAATCGATCGCGCGCGGAGCCCGGACAGGGTGTCGGCGGTGAATGACTGCGAGGAGATCGGCCGCACGGCGGCGGCGACGAGAAGAAAAGCGATGAAGAACGCCAGGCGTTTCATTTCATCCTTATACACTTGGCGCGCCGTGAGCGCCATGTGATGATCCCGCGCATGAGAGCAGCGTGCGCGATTGCGGCGGCGATCCTGTTCGCAAGTGGGACGGCCGGGACGGCCGCGCGCCATCCGCCGGTGGCAGCGGCCGAGCAGGCCGGCGGCTACGCGGATCTGGTGTCGCTGTTCACCGAGTGGCGAGTATTCCAGAAGCCGAAGCTGACTGACGGCGTGCCCGACTACACCGCCGAGGCGATGTCGGCGCAGCAGCGCGAGCTGCCGGCCTACCAGCGCCGCCTCGCCGCCATCGATCCGGGCGCGTGGCCGGTGCCGCAGCAGGTCGACTGGCAGATCGTCCGCGCGGAGATGAATGGCCTCGACTTCGATCACCGGGTGATCCGGCCGTGGGCGAACAACCCGGCCTTCTACGTCACCATCTTCACCTCGCAGAGCGACCAGCCGGCGCGCGAAGGGCATTTTGCGTACCCCTCGGTGGAGCTCTGGACGTACGAGTTTCCGCTCAACGCCGAGCGTGCCGGCCGGCTCGCCGCCGGCGTTCGCGCGATCCCGAAGCTGCTCGATCAGGCGAAGCGCAACCTCACCGGGGACAAGGCGGATCTCTGGACGTTCGGGGCGCGCGAGATCAAGCAGCAGAGCGCCGACCTGGCGAGCCTGGCGCCGAAAGTGGCCGGCGCCCCGGGAACGCTCGCGGCCGACGTCGCGCGGGCGAAGGAGGCGACCGACGCGTTCGCGCAGTGGCTCGACGCGCAGGCGCCGGGCAAGCGCGCGCCGTCCGGCGTCGGCGTCGAGAACTACAACTGGTATCTGAAGAACGTGCAGCTGGTGCCGTACACGTGGCAGGACGAGGTCACGATCATGCAGCGCGAGCTGGCGCGCGCGCACGCGTTCCTCGCGCTCGAGGAGCGGCGCAACGCGGCGCTGCCGGCGCAGGCGCCGATCGCCAACGCCGACGACTTCAACCGTCGCTTCAACGAGGCGGTCAACGCCTACATGACGTTTCTCCGCGACCGGGAGATCATGACGGTCCGCGACTACATGGAGCCGGCGCTGCGGGCGCGCATCGGCACGTTCAACCCAGGACCGCGCGAGTTCTTCTCCGAAGTCGTCTACCGCGACCGCCAGATCATGCTGACGCACGACTACCACTGGTTCGACCTGGCGCAGATGGCGAAGGAGCCGCACCGCGATCCGATCCGGCGCGAACCGCTGCTCTACAACATCTTCATCACCCGCACCGAGGGGCACGCCACCGGCTGGGAAGAGATGATGCTGCAGGCGGGGATGTTCGACGCGCGGCCGCGCTCGCGCGAGCTGATCTACGTGCTGCTGGCGCAGCGAGCGGCGCGGGCGCTCGGCGACCTGAAGATGCACGCGAACGAGCTGACGCTCGAAGAGGCGGCGCGGTTCGCGTCGGCGAACACGCCGCGCGGGTGGCTGCGGCTGGACGCGAACACGGTCCGCGGCGAGCAGCATCTCTACCTGCAGCAGCCGGCCTACGGCACCAGCTACATCATCGGCAAGATTCAGATCGAGGGGATGCTGGCGGCGAGGAAGCGGCAGCTCGGCGACGCGTTCACGATCAAGCGGTTCATGGACGAGTTCAACGCCGTCGGCCTGATCCCGGCGTCGCTGGTGCATTGGGAGATGACAGGGGAGCAGCCCGATGCGGCAGCTCCTGAAGGGCTGCGCTACAGATGGCTCGAGCCCTCGTCGGTAGCGCAGCCCTTCAGGGCCAGCCCAGCAACCAGCGAACTCAGCGCCCTGCACGCGGCGCTCGGCTGAAGCCTTCGCGCTACACGATCGCCGCGCTCTTGATCAGCGCGACCTCGAGGCTGTCGGCGAGCGCCTGCAGGCTGGCCTCGATGATGTTCTCGTGGACGCCGATCGTGCCCCACTCTGACACGCCGTCGGTCGTCTGGATCAGCACGCGCGTCGTCGCCGCGGTGCCGCTCGCCGAGTCGATGATGCGCACCTTGTAGTCGGTCAGCCGGACGGCGCCGAGCTGGCGGTAGAAGGTGACCAGCGCCGCGCGCAGCGCGGCGTCGAGCGCGTTGACCGGGCCGTCGCCGTCGGCGACCGTGTGGGCGCGCTCGGTGCCGACGCGCACCTTCACCGTCGCCTCGCACACCGACGCGCCTCCTTCGGCGCGCATCGAGACGTGATACGCGTCGACCGTGAACGGCGGCGGCGCTTCGGCCAGGGCGCGGCGGATGAGCAGCATCAGCGATCCGTCCGCGGCCTCGAACTCGTAGCCGCGGTGCTCGAGCTCCTTGATCTTCGCCAGCATCGTCCGCAGGTGCGGCGTCTCGTTCGACAGCTCGAAGCCGAGCTCGCGCGCCTTCATCATGATGTTGCTGCGGCCGGCGAGATCGCTGATGAGGACGTGGCGCGAGTTGCCGACCGACGCCGGGTCGACGTGCTCGTAGCTGCGCAGCACCTTCTGCACCGCGTTCACGTGCGTGCCGCCCTTGTGCGAGAACGCCGACGATCCGACCCACGGGTTGCGCGGGTTCGGCCGCAGGTTCGCGGTCTCGTCGACAAACTGCGACAGCTCGGTCAGGAGCGGCAGCGACTCGGCCGGCACCGACGACTTCCGCAGCTTGAAATGCAGGTTGGGGATCACCGTCGTCAGGTTGCAGTTGCCGGTGCGCTCGCCGAAGCCGTTGATCGTGCCCTGGACGTGCGTGGCCCCGACCTCCAGCGCGGCGAGCGCGTTGGCGACGCCGAGGCCGATGTCGTCGTGGGTGTGGATGCCGATCGGCCCGCGCAGCGTGCCACGCATGGTGCGGGTCACCGCCGCAACCTCGCCGGGCAGCGATCCGCCGTTGGTGTCGCACAGCGTGACGATGTCGGCGCCGGCCTCTTCGGCGGCCTGCAACGTCGCGGACGCGTACGCCGCATCCTCGCGGAATCCGTCGAAGGCGTGCTCGGCGTCGTAGACCACGAACCGGCCGTGCTGCTTCAGGAAGCGGACGGTATCCGCAATCATCGCCAGGTTCTCTTCGGGCGTCGTCTGCAGCACCTCGCGGACGTGCATCAGCGACGTCTTGCCGAAGATGGTGACGACCGGCGTCGATGCGTCGAGCAGCAGCTGCACCTGATCGTCGGCGGACGCGGCCACATCTTTCCGGCGCGTCGAGCCGAAGGCCGCGAGCCTCGCGTTGTGGAACGTCTTGTGCCGCGCCTCGGCGAAGAACTCGATGTCCTTCGGGTTCGAGCCCGGCCAGCCCCCTTCGATGTAGTGCACGCCGAAGGCGTCGAGCCGGTCGGCGATGCGGAGCTTGTCGGCGACCGAGAGGGAAATGCCGTGTCCCTGCGTGCCGTCACGCAGCGTGGTGTCGTAGATTTCAATCTCGGGCGCCATCAAACCATCCTGGGCCGCGCGTCGCGGAGCATTTTCTTCGTCTCGGGGTAGGTCAGCTTCTTCAGCGCGTCGTCGAACGGCAGCCACACTTTCTTCCGCCCGTCGGTCTCGGACGTCTCGCTGGTCGCCCGGATCAGAAAGTACTCGACGCGAAACGGTTTGCCGCGCCAGTCGAATTCCTGCGTGCCGGCCGGGCCCAATAGATCGCCCGACACGCCCGCTTCCTCCTCGGTTTCCCGCAGCGCCGCCTCGCGCGCCGTCTCGCCGGGCTCGACGTGTCCCTTGGGAAAGATCCAGTTGCCCGGCTCTTTCTTCGACGACACGAGCAGCACCGACACGCCTCCCTTCCGGGCGTCGACGCGATAGGCGATTCCGCCCGCCTGAGCGACCGGCCGGGGCACGGTTACCGGTTCTGGACGCTGGAAGTCGGCGCCGGCTTTGCCTTGCGCTCGTCCACCAGCCGCTGGAACTCGGCGTCGTCCAGGTAGACGATGTTGACCCAGACCTGCAGCATGTCGTCGACGCTCCGTTCGCCGAAGCCGACCCACATGTTCGGATCGGGGTTACGCCGGTTCGCGGCGGTGTTGTCGTGGACGCCGATCATGTGCAGCACGGTGCCCGCCGGCAGCAGCGGCGCGGCCTCGTCCGCATACACGTAGTTGATGTGCCAGTTGAAGTCGAAGTGATCGACCGAGCTCAGGATCTGCGTTCGGTTGTCGGCGACGTTGATCGCCTCGAGCGTCATGCCGCGGCCGCGCATGTGCATGTGCGGCTGGAACGCGTCGATGCGGGCGTTACGCGGCAGACGGTAGTAGCCGTCGGTGCGCACCACGGTGTTCGGCGGCACCTCGAGCTCGTCGTTCGGGATGTTGCGCATCGCGACCGAGCGGACCTGGTACTTCGGCACGACCCCCTTCGGGTAGAACTTGAACGCGATCGTCGTCTTGTTGTGCTGTTCGGTGCCGATCGCGAAATAGTGCATGTCGTAGCGCAGGCGCGTGCCCTTCTTCAGCAGCCGGCCGGTGCTCTCGCCGAAGATGTCGCCGTACTTGCCGACCGCATACTCGTGCAGCATCACGCCGGTTTCCGGCGTCCCTTCCGGCGCGTCCGGCTCGATCGCGTAGACGACGACGTGGTGGACGATTTTCGGGTTGCTCGGCTTGATCTCCATCGCCTTGATCCAGCGATCTTCGTCGATGGTCACTTCCGCGAACTGATCGATCCACCAGTCCGGCCCCTTGTCGTACATCACGAAGTCGTTCGGCGTCGTCACCCGCAGATCGGGCTCGCCGATGAACCAGTCGGCCTCCGACTGGAAGGTGCGCGGCGGCGGCATGTCGGCCGGGTTGCCCTGCGGCGCGCCGGCGTCCACCCAGCGGACGATCGTCTCGATCTCGCTGTCGTTGAGCGATCGGTCGTTCTTGTACTGCTTGATGCCGACGGTCTTGTCGAGATGCCACGGCGGCATGTCGCGGCTCGACACGCGCTGCTGAATCGACTTCGCCCACGGACGCGTATCCGCATAGGTGACGAGCGACATCGGCGCCGACGTGCCCGGGTGATGGCAGGTCTGGCATTTCGCCTGGAAGATCGGCGCGACGTCGCGGGCGAAGGTCGGCGCCGCTGACATTGCGGATTGCGGATTGCGGATTGCGGCCTGATTGGCGGATTGATTGCGGATTGATTGGCGGCTTGCGTGCCCTTCACCGAGATCTTCAGCTGCGTGTTCGTCCAGCAGCAGTGGTAGCCGAAGTTCCCGGCCGACTCGCCGGATCCGTCGTCCACCACCGCCTGCAGGATGTACTCACCGGGCTCGGTGAAGCTGGCGGAGGTCGTCGCGCTGCCGTCGGCGAGCTTCGCGGTCGGCGCGGAGAAGTTCACGTCGCCGGGGCCGCGATACTTCGCCCACATCGCGGTCATCCCGACCGTCTTGCCCTGCCGCTTCGGCAGCCCGTCGTCGGTCGCGGTGAGGGTCAGCGTCGTCGATGCAGGAGCGGTCGGCGATTGTTCGCTGGCGCGGACGGTGACCGCGGGCGGCAGGTTCGAGCTGATCTTCTCGCTGTTGCCGCCGCGCGTCGTGCGCAGGCGATCGATCTGCCACACCGGCTTCAGCGTGCCGACGACCTGCTGGGTCTGGCCGTGCGCGGTCAGCTTCCAGACGAGTTTCTGCTCGCCGAAATCTTTCGGCACCGTGACCTTGAACACGTCCTTGTGCCGGCGCGGCGTGAAATGCGTCGGCTGGCCGCGGTCGCCGCCCGGCTCGAACGTGTTGCTCGCGCCGACCGGCAGATCGATCGACTCCTCGTAGTTGCGGTTCATGTAGCCGAACCACATGTTGAAGGAGCCGTCGGGGTTGATGTCGAAGCCTTCGTACACGGGAGCGACGCCCTGCCCGGACGCGTGGCGCAGGTTGACGAGCTGCGAGGCCGTCCCTTCGACTCGCCCTCCGTTTTTCGGCTCGCTCGTAGCAGGCTGCTGCGCAAGCAGGCCGCCTGGCAACGAGGTGGCGACGAAGATAGCGATCGACACGAACAGGCACATGGATTGGCTGCCCATGACGGGGATTATAGAGGGATCCATGACAAGATACGGGGCGAATGCGCCGCCCTTGCGCCGCAATTTTCCTCACGATTCTGCTGTTCGCACGCGTCACCGCCGCGCAGTCGCCTGCCGTGAGCGAGCCTCGGAGTCCGGGGCGAGTCGAAGGGTTGCGCGGCGACCCGGCACCGCCGCTGCCGCCCGAGGTGATCGCGCGAGACGACGACGGGCATGCGACCGTGCGGGCGATCCCGCTCACCTCGCCGCTGCGCGTCGACGGCAAGCTGGACGAGGAGGTCTATCAGCGGGAGCTGCCGTTCGGCGGCTTCATCCAGGTGGCGCCGCGCTACGGCGCGGCCCAGACCGAGCGGTCCGACGTCTGGGTGATGTTCGACCGCGAGTACATGTACGTGTCGTGCCGCTGCTGGGACTCCGAACCGGCGGACAAGTGGATCGCGAACGAGTTGCGGCGCGACACCGCGCAGCTGCGGCAGAACGATCAGATCGGCGTCAGCTTCGACACCTTCTACGATCGGCGCAGCGGCTTCGCCTTCTACACCAACCCGCTCGGCGCGCGCGCCGACTACTCGATCGTCGATGAGGGAGCGCCCAACAGCGACTGGAATCCTGTCTGGGAAGTGAAGACCGGCCGGTTCGAAGGCGGCTGGACGGTGGAGATGGCGATCCCGTTCAAGTCGCTGCGCTATCGTTCGGGACCCGACCAGATGTGGGGCTTCCAGATGCGGCGCGCCGTGCGCCGCAAGAACGAGTGGGGCTACCTGACGCGGATTCCGCAGAACCTCGCGGGACCGCAGGGGATGAACCGGATTTCGTCGGGTGGCACGCTGGTCGGGCTCGACCTGCCTCCAGCCGGCAAGAACCTGGAGCTCAAGCCGTACGCGATCTCGCGGCTCACGACCGATCGGATCCAGACGCCGGCGCTGCGCAACGATCTCACCGGCGATCTCGGCGGCGACGTGAAGTACGGGCTGACCGCCAACCTCACCGCCGACTTCACCTACAACACCGACTTCGCGCAGGTCGAGATCGACGAGCAGCAGGTGAACCTGACGCGGTTCAACCTGTTCTTCCCGGAGAAGCGCGAGTTCTTCCTCGAGGGACGCGGCCTCTTCGACTTCGGCCGCGGCGGCAGCGTCGCCGGCGCGTTCAGCCAGCCGCCGTCGGCAACCGCCAGCCAGCCGTATCTCTTCTACAGCCGGCGCATCGGCCTGAATCGCGGCCGCGTCATCCCGATCGACGCCGGCGGACGCCTCACCGGCAAGGTCGGCAAGTACGGCGTCGGCATCATGAACATCCAGACCGGCGACGAAACGGCGTCGCTGACCGAGCCGACCAATTTCTCGGTGGTGCGCGTGAAGCGCGACATCCTGCGGCGCAGCAGTATCGGCGCGATGGTGACCAACCGATCGCAGTCGGCCGTGGTCGACGGGTCGAACCAGGGATACGGCGTCGACGCGGCGCTGTCGTTCTTCGAGAACGTCGCGCTCGGCGCCTACTACGCCCGCACCGGCACGCCGGGCCTCGACGGCGACGACGACAGCTACCAGGGGCAGTTCGACTACGGCGGCGACCGCTACGGTGCGCACGCCGAGTACCTGAAGGTCGGCGACAACTTCAACCCCGAGGTCGGCTTCGTCGCGCGCGACGACTTCCGCCGCAGCTACGCGACCGCGCGCTTCAGCCCGCGGCCGGCGTCGATCGAGTCGGTGCGGAAGTTCACCTATCAAGCCAACTTCGACTATTACGAAAACGGCGCCGGCGCGGTGGAGACGCGGATCGAGACCGGACGGTTCAACACCGAGTTCGAGAACAGCGACAACTTCACGTTCGAGGTCGCGCGCGACTACGAGCTGCTCGAGCGGCCGACGACGATTCTGGGCGTGGTGATGCCGGCGGGCGGCCACCAGTTCACCACCGCGCTGGTGTCGTACGCGTTCGGCGCGCAGCGGCCGGTGTCGGGCACCCTGGCGCTGCAGGCCGGCGGCTTCTACGACGGCACGCTGTTGTCGCTCGGCTACAGCGCGGCGCGGATCTCGCTCTTGAAGCAGTTCTCGCTCGAGCCGACCATCTCGATCAATCGCGTCGAGACGCCGACGGCGGAGGTGACCACGCGCCTGTACCGCACGCGCGCCGACTACGGGTTCTCGCCGCTCATGTTCGCGAGCGCGCTGCTGCAGTACAGTTCGGCCGACCGCGCCTACAGCACGAACCTGCGCTTCCGCTGGGAATACCGGCCCGGCAGCGAACTGTTCGTCGTCTATACGGACGAGAGGGACATGACCGATCCAGGATCGCTCGTGCTGCCGGTGGTGCGCGGGCTGAAGAACCGCGCGTTCGTCGTGAAGGTGAACCGGCTGCTGCGATTCTAAGAAGCGGCGCGTAGGCGCAGGTGGGGCGGAGTGGGGAAGAGGCTTCCATCGGCCGCCGGCGCTCGGATTGGAATCGAAGAAAAAAAGAGCTCTGCGATTTCTGCGAGTTCTGCGTTGATCGTCGTCACGGAAGGGGGCGGATGGTGCTGAAGGCCACACTGTTTTTGACGGCACTCGCGAGCGCGGGCGCGATAGCGCAGGCGCAGGGAGAGCAGGATCTGGTCGCGCGGGCGCGCGCGATTCACGAGCGCGTGATCACGCTCGACACGCACAACGACATCGATCCGGAGAACTTCACCCGCGGCTGCAACTACACGATGCGGCTGACCAACCAGGTGAACCTGCCGAAGATGAAGGAAGGCGGCCTCGACGTCTCGTTCATGATCGTCTACGTCGGCCAGTCCAACCCGCCGCAGGTCGCCGACGCATTTCAGCCGTCAGGCTACGACCGCGCCTACAAGGCGGCGTCGGCGAAGTTCGACGCCGTGCACCACCTCACCGAGGAGCTTGCCCCGAACGAGATCGAACTGGCGCTCACCGCCGCCGACGTCACCCGGATCGCGAAGAGCGGCAAGAAGGTGGCGGTGATCGGGATCGAGAACGGCTACCCGATCGGCACCGACATCAACCGCGTCAAGGAGTTCTGGCAGCGCGGCGGCCGCTACATGTCGCTCGCCCACAACGGCCACAGCCAGCTCGCCGACTCGAACACCGGCGAAGCCGACAACCAGTGGCGCTGGGGCGGCCTGTCGCCGCTCGGCCGCCAGGTGCTCCAGGAGATGAACCGCTGGGGAATCATGGTCGACGTCTCGCACCCGTCGAAGGGCGCGATGATGCAGGCGATCGGGCTGTCGAAGGCGCCGGTGATCGCGTCGCACTCGTCGGTCCGGAAGCTCGCCAACCACAGCCGCAACATGGACGACGAGATGCTGATGGCGATGAAGACCAACGGCGGCGTCGTGCAGATGGTGGCGCTCTCGGGCTATGTCAAGGCGGATCCAGCCGAACGCGCGCCGGCGATCGCGGCGCTGCGGCGGGAGTTCGCGTTACCTGCAGGACGCGGCGGCGGTCCCGGCGGCGGACGCGGCGCGGCAGCACCGGCGGCGCGGCCATGCCCGGTGGAACCGGCGGGAGGCGCGAGACCAACGACGGCTGCGGCCGCCGCGCCCGCGGGCGGCCGCGGCGCGACCGCTGGTCTCGACACGCTGACGCCGGATCGGCGCGCGGAGTTCCAGCGCCGGCTCGCCGAGATCGATCAGAAGTGGCCCGCGGCCGGACGCGCGACCGTCAAGGACTTCGTCGATCACATCGACTACGCGGTGAAGCTGATCGGCGTCGACCACGTCGGCATCTCGTCGGACTTCGACGGCGGCGGCGGGATCGAGGGCTGGAACAGCGCGGCGGAGACGTTCAACGTGACGCTGGAGCTGGTGCGCCGCGGCTACACAGAGGAGCAGATCGGCAAGATCTGGAGCGGCAATCTGTTGCGCGTCTGGGCCGCGGTGGAAACGCGTCGCGGCTGAGACCCTCAAATGACATTGCGGATTGCGGATTGCGGATTGCGGAAATTGAGGATCGGTGCGAGCAATTCAATTCCGCATGATCCGCAATCCGCATTCCGCATTCCGCAATCAATCCGCAATCCGCATTCCGCAATCCGCAATGTCACCGCCCGCGCTCCGGCAGCGCGAAGACGTAGATCGCATTGCCGTTCAGCGGGTGCTTCACGTCGGGGCTGATCGTTCTCGGCACCTGCCGCGGGCTGCCGCCGCCGAGGCCGGTCGTCACCGCGATGTACTCGCGGCCGCCGACGCTGAACGCCACCGGGTAGCCCTGCACCGAGGTGCCGAGCCGCGCCTGCCACAGCGTCTCGCCCGTCCGCACGTCGAAGGCGCGGAACACGCGATCGAGATCGCCGACGAAGCCGACGCCGCTGGCGGTCGTCAAGACCGAGGTGAGGAAGGACGCGCGCTGCTCGCGGCTCCATACTTCCTTCATCGTCTTCACGTCGTACGCCGCCAGCTTGCCGACATTCCCCTCGCTGCCCGGCATCTCGAAGAAGCGCCGGTCGGCGCCCGTGCCGCCCGAGCCGTTGGTGAATTCGAGCTTGCGGCCCGACATCTCCATGCACGACTGGCTGAGCGGGATGATCAGCGTCGCCGTCGCGCGGGTGATAGCTCATCGCCTGCCAGTTGTGCCCGCCTTCGGTGCTCGGGCACGACTGCACCCACTGGCCGGTCTGCTGCTCGAGGATGTCGCCGCGATACTGCGGCACGCCGGTCTTCGGATCGATCGACTCGAAGACGTTCTGGAACACCGTCTCCTTGTGCGCGAGGAACGCGCCGGTCCTGCGATCGAGCTTCCACAGGATGCCCGGCTTGCCGATCGTGAAGACGACCTTCTGATCGCCGATGTCCACCAGCACGCGCTCGAAGACTTCGTCGAGGTCGAGCGACTCGCCCGGCGCGTGCTGGTAGTGCCACGCGAGCGTGCCGTCCTTCGGCCTGAGCGCGACGGTTGAACTGGTGTAGAGGACGTTGTCGAAGTTGGATGAACCGCGGCTCGCGCGCATCCACGGCTTGGCCTGCGCGATGCCCCAGTACATCAGGTCGAGATCGGGATCGTAGCTGCCGGCGATCCAGGTTTCGCCGCCGACGCGCAGGTTGTCGGCGAGCTTGCCCCACGTCTCGCTGCCGGTCTCGCTGCCGCGGCGCACGGTGTTGAACTTCCACAGCTGCTTGCCGGTGGCGGCGTCGTAGCCGCTGATCCAGCAGCCGTCGTTGCCGTAGCGATCGCAGCCGACCAGGCCGTTGACGACCACGCCCTTGACGACCATCGGGCCGGCGGTGTTCGCGTAGCCCTTGGCGCGATCGGCGATCGGCGTGTCCCAGACCAGTTTGCCGGTGCGCGCGTCGAGCGCGGTCAGCCGCGCATCGGTGGTCGCCAGGAACACCTTGTCCTGGTAGATCGCCATGTTGCGCATCGCCGCGATGCCGACGGTCGCGTTCGGGCCGACGCGATGCTCCCAGATCAAGTCGCCGGTCTTCGCATCCAGCGCCTGCAGCACGTTGCCCGGGTTGGTGAGGAACATCGTCCCGTTGTGGACGATCGGCGTCGGCTCGTTCGCGGCGCCGCTCTCGTTCATCGCCCACACCCAGGCGAGCTGCAGCTCCTTGACGTTCTCGCGCGTCACCTGCGTCAGCGGCGTGTGGCTCCAGCCGAGATAGTTGCGGCGCGCCATCAGCCAGTCCGCGGGATCCGGGTTGCGCAGCATCTCGTCGGTCACGTCGGTGTAGTTCTTCACCGTGCCGGTGACCGTCAGGCCGAGCGGGCCGGCGTTGGCCGGCGCACCGCGTCCGCCTGCCCTGACTGTCGGCCGCCGCGTCCCTGGGCCGGCGCGCCCGGCTGAGCCCGCCCGCCGCCGCCGCGCGCCGCCGGCGCAGGCGCCGTGCTCGGCGCAGCCGCCGTTGTCGTCGCGGTCTGCGGCGCGGCGCCGGTCGCGGCCGTGCCAATCGGCACCGCGGTGGCCGGCGTGAACGGCTGGTTGCCGGCGGGGGCGCCGTTCGATTGCAGGATGTAGGAAATGATGTTCACGTACTGTTCGACCGGCAGGCTCTCGCCGGTCGGCGGCATCGTGCTCTGCGTGAACTCGAGCAGGTCGCGCGTGCTGCGCGTGCGCCACGTGCTGAGGAAGTTGTTGCCGGCGAGCTGCGGCGCCTCGTTCCGTCCGCCGAGGTCGGCCATATGACAGCCGGCACAGCTCGTCTGGTAGGCCGCGCGTCCGGCTGCGGCCTGTTCAGCGGTGTAAACGGCGGCGGGCGGCTGCCCCGAGACGAGCGCGATTCCAAGCACCAGGGCGAACCCAGGTGCCGTAGCAGCGCCGAGCACCGATGCCGAGCGAGCCGCCTCATTTTCCTTTCTCCTGGGGCGAGGAGCCATCCCCACAGGTTGCCGTCCGGCGCCTTCTCGCTGTGAAGCTGCACGTAGAACCGCCCTTTTTCGAGGTCAGTGACCTGCAGCGCGGTGAGATCGAGCGTGCCGGCAATCGTCCCGGCCGTCGGCTCCGCACCCTTGGCGACCGTCAGGTCCGCGACCACCGGACCGCGCATGCCTCGAGTCGGCGATTTGTGCAGCTGCGCCGTCGTCGCCGGGCCGCGCAGCCCTTCGAACGTCCCGTTGAGCGTCAGCTTGTTGCCGGCGAGGACGCCGGTGATCGACCCGGCTCCGGCGACGTTCGCCTGCATCGCGATGTCGATGGGGACGGGCGACAACCGCGCTTTGAAGGTTCGCGGCTGCTGCGCGACGAGGGCGACAGTTCCAACGAGGGCCACAAATGGTAGCGAAAGCCACTTCGGATGACGCATGCGTTGCCGCTCCCTCACTCTGGCTGTAGTGCGGCCAATCATACGCGAACGGCCGCGCAGGTCTATTGGGTGGCGTGGGTCGGTTTCGATTGGTAAATAAAGGCTAAAGGCGGGCTTGCCGCGCCGAAGCGCGCCGCGAAAGTCAGGGCGCGCGAAAGCGGGGCTTAACTCTTGGGACTTCCGAGGCGGGGAAGCTCGGTCTGCGGCGAGTGGAGCTCGTAGAGGCTGCCGGACTGGTCGAAGGTATAGGTGGCGAGCGCGTCGTTGATCTCGTTGCCGTACAAGTCGGTGAACGCGTCGTTCGAATCGGGGTCGCGCTCGTCCGCCGTTCGGTCGGCAGCCGGGAGGATTTCGGGGTCCGCGAGCGCCGGCGTACACACACTCTCCGCGGCGGCGTCTTCACGCGTTGCAAGCGGGGGTGTAAAAAACACCCCACCGAATAAAATTGCAAATGTCCCCGCGAGCGCGACGCGTTCGACGGCTCTCAACAAGTGCCTCCGTCCGCTTGAGTTGCAACCAAAATGCCACTGACTCACGATCCCGGATGAGCGGCTGAACCGTGGCCTCTCTGTTGCACCGTCTAAGACTCATGGCCCCCCACCTCCCCCGGTACGACGAGCTCAAGCGCGAATGGGACGCGGCTCGCCGCCAGCACCCGCGCATCGTCGCCGGCGTCATCGCGGCGTTCGTCCTCATCGCGTCTGTCTCGCTGGTGGGAGGGACCTGGTTCATCGTCGGCCTGCGCGACGGGCTGCCCAACCTCGAGGCGCTCCGCCGTATCGGCGAGATGGACCAGGCGACGGCGGTCTTCGACGACAGCGACAAGCTGGCGTTCACAATCTTCAAGGAACAGCGCATCGACGTGCCGCTGTCCGAAATCTCTCCGAACCTGACCCGGGCGCTGATTGCAATCGAAGACCAGCGGTTCAACGAGCACCGCGGGTTCGACCTCGTCCGTATCGTCTCGGCGGCGGCGACCAACCTGCGGCACGGGCGGAAAGCGCAGGGCGGCAGCACCATCACCCAGCAGCTCGCCCGGCAAAGCTTCCTCACCCCGAACAAGTCCTACCGCCGCAAGCTTCAGGAGCTGTTTCTCGCCGCCCGCATCGAGCGGATGTACAGCAAGCCGGAAATCCTCGAGCTGTATCTGAACAAGGTGTATTTCGGCGACGGGCTGTACGGCGTCGAGGCGGCATCGCGCGGCTACTTCGGCAAGCACGCGTCTGAAGTGACGGTGCCGGAGGCGGCGCTGCTCGCCGGCCTGGTGAAGTCGCCATCGAGCTACGCGCCGACGGTCAGCCTCGAACGCGCCGTCTCGCGCAGAAACGTCGTGCTGCAGGCGATGCTCGAAACCGGCGCGATCGACAAGGCGCAGCTGCAGGCGGCGCGCGCGACAAAGCCGGTCCTCCGCGACACACTTCGCGCCGACGACCCGCACGGCCAGTACTTCCAGGAGCAGGTGCGGCTCGAGCTCGTCGAGCGCTTCGGCTGGCAGCGCGTCTACCAGGGCGGCCTGCGCGTCTTCTCGACGATCAACATGCCGATGCAGCTGTCGGCGGAGTCGGTTGTCGCCGCGCAGATCCAGGTGATCGAGGAGAAGCGAAAGGCCTGGCTGGCACGCCGCGCCGCCGCGCGCGCGAAGGACGGTCAAGCCGCGACGCCGGAACCGGGCGACGTGCTGCAGGCGGCGCTCATCGCGCTCGACCCCGCGACCGGCCACGTCCGGGCCATGGTCGGCGGGCGCCAGTTCGACAAGAGCCATTTCAACCGCGCCGTGCAGGCGCATCGCCAGCCGGGATCGGCGTTCAAGCCGTTCGTCTACGCGACCGCGCTCGAAGCGGGCTTCACGCCGGCGTCGATGATCGACAACCTCGATGCGCCGATTCAGACGCTGCAGGGCGCGTGGACGCCGGAAGACGAGCATCTGGAAGCGGACTCGATCAGCCTGCGGACCGCGCTGCGCACTTCCAGCAATCGCGCCGCGGTGCAGTTGCTGCAGCAGGTCGGCATCCCTCGCGCGGTTGAGTACGCGAAGACGATGGGCGTCGGCGACGTGCCGAGCGTGCCGTCGCTCGCGCTCGGCTCAGGCGAGGTGACGCTGCAGTCGATGACCGCGGCGTATGCCGCGTTCGCGAATCACGGGATGGTGCCGCGCCCGATGTTGATTCGCCGCGTCGAGGACCGCGACGGGCGCCTGCTCTATGCGGCGCAGGAGTATTCGACGCGCGCCATCACCGACACGACGGCGTTCCTGATGTCGACGATGCTGGCCGACGTGATCAACGCGGGCACCGGCAACCGGGCGCGGGCCGTCGGCTTCAAGCTCCCGGCCGCAGGCAAGACCGGCACCACCAACGACTTCAACGACGCGTGGTTCGTCGGCTACACGCCGAAGCTGGTGACCGGCGTCTGGGTCGGGTTCGATCAGCCGCGCACGATTCTCCCGAACGGGTTCGCCGGCGACGTCGCCGTGCCGATGTGGGCGAACTTCATGAAGACCGCCACCAAGGACGACAAGCCTGAATGGTTCAAGGCGCCGGCGAACGTCACGACCGCCACGGTTTGCCGGCTGTCCGGCAGGCTCGCGACCGAAGGGTGCGAGGACGTCGAGGTCGTCGCCAAGGACGGCAAGCTGGTGCGCCGGTCGATGGTTTACACGGAATACTTCGATCGCGGCACTGAACCGGCGGGTTACTGCGATCTGCATCCGACGCGCGGCATCATGGGCAAGCTCGCCAGCGTGTTCACCGGCGACGAAAAGCCTCTGCCGCCGCGGATTGAGCAGACTGGCCTGCCGCCGGCGGCCGTGGCGACCAGCGGCGCCCAACCCGCGCCGGCGACCGAACAGGTCGAGATGGCGCCGGAACCGCCGAAGAAGAAACGCGGCTTCTGGGGCCGGATCTTTGGCCGGGGTGGCGACGACGAGCGCAAGGAAACCAAGGACGCCGTCCCGCCGAAGAAGAAGCCGTAGGCCAGCCGGTCCGTTTCTTTACAAAGTGATACGATTCGTTCCGAAGGCTTCTTTATGCCATTTCGGGACGTTGTCGGCCACCTCCGCCTGATCAAGCTGCTCTCGCGGTCGGCGGCGGGCGCGACGCTGCCCCCGAGCCTTCTCTTCGCCGGTCCTTCCGGCGTTGGCAAACGCCTCACCGCGGTCGCGCTCGCTCAGGCGCTCAACTGCCAGGCCCCAATCACCAATCAATCTGCGGCCGCCGGGCCGCTGGCCGACGATGCACTGCCGCTCGACGCGTGCGGGCGCTGTGCGGCCTGCACGCGCATTGCCCGTGGGGTCCACCCTGACGTCGTCATCGTCGAACCCGGCGACAGCGGCGCGATCAAGATCGATCAGGTGCGCGACGTCGTCGATCGGGCGATGTATCGCCCGTTCGAGGGGCGACGCCGCGTCGTCATCATCGACCAGGCGGATGCGCTGGTTGCCGCGGCGCAGAACGCGCTGCTGAAGACGCTCGAGGAGCCTCCCTCGAGCTCGGTGTTCATCCTCGTCACGTCGCGGCCGGACGTGCTTCTGCCGACGGTTCGCTCGCGTTGCCCCGACCTCCGCTTCCGGCCGCTCGCGGCAACCGATATCGCGACCGTACTGGTCGCGCGCAAGCACAGCGAGAGCGAGGCACGCGCGGTTGCGGCGACCGCCGACGGCAGCGTCGGCCAGGCGCTCCAGGCGAGCGCCGGCGAGCTGGTCGAGGCGCGCGACATCGCGCAGCGCGTGCTCGCGGCCGCGGCGTCGGCGCGCGACGCCGGCAGCCGGCTCGAGGGCGCCAAGGAGCTCCTGACCAAGAGCGGCGGCGGCAGCGAACGCGATCAGCTGGCGACGCACCTGCGCGCGATGGCGTCGCTGCTGCGCGACGTCGAAGTGCTGGCCACCGAAGCGGACGCCGCCGCGCTGGCGAACCCGGACGTGCGTCCGGCGCTCGAGAAGCTGGCGAAGGGCTATGGCGGCGAGCGCGGCGTGCGCGCGTTCGGCGCGATCGACGAGGCGCTGGTCGCGCTCGATCGCAATGCCGGCGTCAAAATCGTCGCCGACTGGCTGGTGCTGCAGCTATGAGCGCGCCCGGCCGCATCCCGCTCGTTGCCGTCAAGCTGACGCCGGTCGGACGGGCGCAGACGTATCTCGCCGGCGATTTGCCCGTCGCGGCGAAATCCGGCGACCGCGTCATCGTCCAGACCGACAACGGCACCGCGGTCGGGACGGTCGTGCACGGCATCCCGCAGCTCGAGGCGAAGCGGCGCCCCCCCGACGATTCGCATCAGCGCGTCGTCCGTCTCGCGACGCGCGATGATGTGATCGCGCGCCTCAAGCATCAGCATCGCGAGCAGGAGGCATATCGCATCGCGCTCTTGAAGATCCGCGAGCGCAGCCTCGGCATGAAGCTGGCGCGGGTCGAGCAGGCGTTCGATGGCTCGAAGCTGATTTTCTATTTCACCGCCGACGGCCGCGTCGACTTCCGCGAGCTGGTGCGCGAGCTGGCGGCCGAGTTCCGGACGCGGATCGAAATGCGCCAGATCGGCGTCCGCGACGAGGCGAAGATGTACGGCGGCTACGGCACCTGCGGCCGCCCGCTCTGCTGCACGACCTTCCTGCAGTCGTTCGAGCCGGTCTCGATCAAGATGGCGAAGCAGCAGGACCTGAGCCTGAACCCGTCGAAGCTCTCCGGGCTGTGCGGCCGCTTGAAGTGCTGCCTGCGATACGAGCTGCCCAACGCCAAGGGCGTGCAGCATGGCGGCTGCGGCAGCGAGGGCGGCTGCGACAACCCGTCGGGCTGCGGGAGCGGCGGCTGCGGCTCGGGCAGCTGCGGCTCCTGCGGCTCCCACACATGAGGCAGGCCTGAGTCCTGTCCGCGAGCCTGATCAGCGCCAACCCTACGACATGGGCAGCCCTTCAGGCCGCCAACATCCGATGAAACCGCGCATCGCGATCACGTCGGGCGATCCGGCGGGCATCGGGCCGGAGGTCGCGGCGCGCGCCGCGGCTGACGCCCGCGTGCTCGAGGCGTGCGAGCCGGTCGTCTACGGTCCGCCGAACGGCGCCACCTTCGAGCCCGGCGTGCTCAGCGCCGGCGCCGGCCGTGCCGCCTACGACGTCATCGTCCGCGCGGTTGAGGATGCCCAGCGCGGCGTCGTGCACGCCGTCGCGACCGCGCCGGTGAACAAGGAAGCGTTCCGCCTCGCCGGCCTGCCGTGGAGCGGGCACACCGATCTGCTCGCGCACCTCACCGGCTCGAATCACGTCGCGATGATGTTCTACTCGGAGGCGCTGCGCGTGGTGCTCGCGACGGTGCACATCGCGCTGGCGGAGGTGCCGCGCGCGCTGACCCAGGCGTCGCTCGAGGCGACCATCGACCTGACGGCGCGCGAGCTGCCGCGATTCGGCATCGCGCGGCCGCGCATCGCGGTTGCCGGGCTGAATCCGCACGCGGGCGAGCATGGGCTGTTCGGCGAGGAAGAAGAGACGGCCATCCGCCCCGCGATCGACGCGTGCCGCGCCCGCGGCATCGAGGTCTCGGGTCCGTATCCGGGCGACACGGTCTTCGTGCGCGCCCGCCGCGGCGACTTCGACGTCGTCGTCGCCTGCTATCACGATCAGGGGCTGATTCCGGTGAAGCTGGTGGCGTTCGGGCAGGCGGTCAACGTCACGCTGGGGCTGCCGATCGTGCGCACCTCGGTCGACCACGGCACCGCGTTCGACATCGCCGGCAAGGGCGTAGCCGACCCGGAGAGTATGATCGCTGCAGTGCTCCTGGCCGCGCGACTGGCGCGCGGCCGGGAATCGGGGAGCGGCCGGGAATCGGGGAATCGGGTAATTGGGTAATTGGATTGGAGATTGGGGATTGATTGACCCGATCACTCATTCAATTACCCGATTCCCCAATTACCCGATCAATTACCCGATTACCCAATCACCAGATTCGAGATCGCATTGAAGACCGAGCGCGAGAAAGCGCAATCGAGCGTCGCGGAGAACCGCAAGGCGTTCCACGACTACCACCTGATCGAGACCTTCGAGGCAGGGCTGGTGCTGCTCGGCACCGAAGTGAAGGCGATCCGCGAAGGGCGCGTCAACCTGCGCGACAGCTACGCGCGCGTCGAGGACGGCGAGGTCTTTCTCTACAACGTCAACATCAGCCCCTACAGCCACCGTGGCTACGCCGACCACGAGCCGCTGCGCCGCCGCAAGCTGCTGCTGCACAAGAGCGAGATCCGGAAGTTGATCGGCAAGACCGTCGAGAAGGGGATGACGCTCGTGCCGACCCGCGTCTACTTCAAGGACGGCCGGGTCAAGGTGGCGGTCAGCCTGGCGAAGGGCAAGCAGGAGTACGACAAGCGCGAGACGGTGAAGAAGCGCGAGGCCGATCGCGAGACGCGCGCGGCGGTCAAGGCGCGGCGGTGACTCGTCGGGCACCGCTTCAGCGGTGCCAAACTGTAGAATAACCAGACAATGCCCGTTCCGCTCCTCGACCTCGACGCGCAATACCGGCCGCTGCGCGACGCCCTGCTCGCGGCGATGACACGCGTCGCCGACAGCCAGCGTTTCATCATGGGCCCCGAGATCGACGCGCTCGAGCACGAGCTCGCGGCGATGCTCGGCGTCCGCCACGCGGTCGCGGTCTCGTCCGGCACCGATGCGCTTCTGCTCGCGCTGATGGCGCTCGACATCAAGGCCGGCGACGAGGTCGTGACGCCGACCTTCTCGTTCTTCGCCACCGCCGGCGCGGTCGTTCGCGTCGGCGCGCGGCCGGTGCTCGTCGACATCGACCCGGCGACCTTCAACATCGATCCGGCGCAGACTGCCGCCGCGATCACGCCGCGAACCAAGGCCATCATGCCGGTGCACCTGTTCGGGCTCTGCGCCGATCTCGATCCGATCATGGACGTCGCCAGCCGCGCCGGCATCCCGGTCATCGAAGACGCGGCCCAGGCCATCGGCGCCACCTACAAGGCGCGGCCGGCCGGCGGCATCGGCGCGTTCGGGTGCTTTTCGTTTTTCCCGAGCAAGAACCTCGGCGCGTTCGGCGACGCCGGGCTGCTGACGACCAACGACGATGCGCTCGCCGACGCGCGCGCGGCTGCTGCGCACGCACGGCATGCAGCCGAAGTACTACCACCACGTCGTCGGCGGCAACTTCCGGATGGATGCGCTGCAGGCCGCGGTGCTGCGCGTCAAGGCGCCGCACCTGGCGGCGTGGACGCGAGGCGCGCCGCCGCAACGCCGAGCGCTACCGCACCCTGTTCAGGGACGCCGGGCTGGACGACGGCGATCGTGCTGCCGCAGGAGCCGGCCGGCTACGGGCACATCTTCAACCAGTTCGTCATCCGCACCCCCGAGCGCGACGCGCTCAAGCGGCACCTCGACGAGCAGAGGATCGGCAACGAGATCTATTACCCGGTGCCGTTCCACCTGCAGCCGTGCTTCGCCGATCTCGGCTATCGCCGCGGCGCGTTTCCGCACGCGGAGCGCGCGGCCGACGAGTCGCTGGCGATTCCGATTTACGGCGAGCTGACCGCCGAGCAGCAGGAGACCGTGGTGTCGTCGATTGCCCAGTTCGTGCATCGCAAGGTCGGGGTGACCCGGTGATCCGCTCGAGTTCGATCGAGCCGGCCCGCTCGCGCAGCCGCCTCCCCGGGCTGACGACGCAGATTTTCATCGGCCTGCTGCTCGGCATCGTCGTCGGCTACCTCTGGCCGTCGTTCGGTGTCGCGGTCAAGCCGCTGGCCGACGCCTTCCTGCGGATGATCAAGATGATCATCGCGCCGCTCGTCTTCGCGACGCTGGTCGTCGGCATCGCCGGCACGGGCGACCTGAAGTCGATGGGCCGCATCGGCGTCAAGGCGATCATCTACTTCGAGGTGGCGACGACGATTGCGCTCTTCCTCGGGCTCGCGCTCGTCAACATCTTCAAGCCGGGCGCCGGGCTGGCGATGCCGATCGGCGCCGACACCAGCGCGGCCGCGGCGATGGCGCAGAACCAGCAGCACGCGTGGGACATCTTCCTGCACCTGTTTCCCGACCTCGGTCATCGACGCGATGGCGCGCGGCGACATCCTGCAGCTGGTCGTGTTCTCGACCTTCTTCGGCATCGCGCGTCGCCGCGATCGGCCCGAAAGGGCAGCCGGTCCTCGACGTGCTCGAGAGCACCGCGCAGGCGATGTTCAAGTTCACCGGCTACGTGATGACGTTCGCGCCGATCGGCGTCTTCGCCGCGATTGCCGCCACGGTCGGCGGCAAGGGGCTCGCCATCCTCTTCACGCTCGGCAAGCTGATCGCGCTGATGTATCTCGGCCTGGCGATCTTCGTGCTGATCGTGATCGGCGGCGTTGCGTACCTGATCCGCGTGCCGTTCTTCACCTTCGTCAAGGCGATCCGCGAGCCGTTCCTGATCGCGTTCACGACCGCCAGCTCGGAAGCGGCGCTGCCCAAGGCGCTCGAGGTGATGGAGCGCTTCGGCGTTCCCAAGAACATCGTCGGCTTCGTGCTGCCGACCGGCTACAGCTTCAACCTCGACGGCACGACGCTGTATCTCTCGCTCGCCAGCGTCTTCGTCGCGCAGCTCGCCGGCGTCCCGATGACCTTCGGGCAGCAGCTGGTGATGATGCTGACGCTGATGCTCACCAGCAAGGGCGTCGCCGGCGTGCCGCGGGCGGCGCTGGTCGTCCTCACCGCGACGCTCACGCAGTTCGGGCTGCCGCTCGAAGGCGCGGCGATCCTCCTCGGCATCGATCAGGTGATGGACATGGGCCGCACCGCGGTCAACGTCATGGGCAACTGCATTGCCACCGCCGTCGTCGCGCGCTGGGAGGGCGTGTTCGACGACGAGCGGATGCGGGCGTTCGAGGCTTCAGGCTCGTCCAAGGCCGCCTGATGCGGATTGCGGTCGTCGGCGCGCGCGGGCAGCTCGCGGCCGCGGTCGTACACGAATGCGCTCCGGCCCATGAGGTCGTCGCGTTCAGCCACGTCGACCTCGACGTCACCGACGATGCGGCGGTGGCGGCGGCGATGCAGCGGGCGCGTCCCGACGCGATCGTCAACTGCGCGGCGTACAACGACGTCGACGCCGCGGAAGATCATCCGGTCGACGCGCTCAACGCTCAACGCCTTCGCGGTTCGCGCGCTGGCGCGCGCGGCGCAGTCGCTCGGCGCGACGCTCGTCCACTACAGCACCGATTTCGTCTTCGACGGCACGCGCGACGACGCCGTACTCGGAGACGGACCGCCCGAACCCGCAGAGCGTCTATGCTGCGTCGAAGCTGCTCGGCGAGTGGTTCGCGCTCGAGGCGCCGCGGCGCCTACGTCCTGCGCGTCGAGAGCCTGTTCGGCCGCGCGCCCGGCGCGGGTCCGGAGAAGGGCAGCGTCGCGGACATCGTCAGGACGCTGGTCGCGGGCGGCTCGCCGAAGGTCTTCGAGGATCGGACGGTTTCGCCGACCTGCATCCTCGACGCCGCGCGGGCGACGCGGCAGCTGCTCGAAGCGACGGCGGCGCCCGGCCTCTATCACTGCGTCAACACCGGCCGCTGCACCTGGTTCGAGCTGGCGCAGGAAATCGCGCGCCAGCTGGGCGAACCGCAGCTCGAGGCGCGGCTGGTGCCGGTGCGGGTGAGCGAGGTGACGCTCAAGGCGAAGCGGCCGCAGTTCTGTGCGCTGGCGAACGACAAGCTGCGTGCGGCGGGCATCGACATGCCGGCCTGGCAGGACGCGCTGGCGCGGTACCTGGACGGGCGTGCGTCCGCCGGCGTGAGGCGCAGGTGCGAGTGCGGCAGGTCGGAGCATCGGGAAGTTCGATGCTCCGAGGGACAATGCGGCGACATTCACTGACGCGGCGAATGAGATTGCTGGTTTCGCCATCCGCCCTACCTGCCTACGCGTTTCACCCCTCCGCGACGATCTCGCTCACCAGTCTTCCCGACCGCGAGCGACGAGGTCAGCCCCGGCGAATCGATGCCGGACGGCCTGCACGACGGCGGGGTTCTCGCGATCGCGGCGGATCATGAAATCGGCAAACGACTCGCTCGGCGGGTGCAGCTTGGCGCGGATGCCGCTGCCCGACAGCCGCAGGTCGTCGATCGTGACGCCGTCGATCAGCAATCGCGCCGACTCCGCGAAGTGCTCGAGCGGCTGGCGATCGTTCTCGTAGTCGTCCTTGCGCTCCTGGTAGCGGATCGTCGGCCCGAGCCAGACCTGCCCGCCGGTCGTGCGCACCAGGTGCACGCCGAGGCCGTGCCCCGACGCGTGCGGCAGCGGATAGACCAGCGCGTTGACGAGCGAGCGTTTTGCCGGCGTGAACTCCGCGTATTCGCCGCGGCACGGATAGATCGTGAACGTCTCGCCGCCGAGCATCTGCGACACATCGTCGGCGTACAGACCCGGCGGCGTTGACGACGGTGCGCGCAAGGATCGTTTCGCGCTCGGTCCGAAGCGCGATCCCTTCCGGATGGCGATCGGCGCCGAGCGAGCTTGGTGCCAGGCAGGAAGATGACGCCTTCTTCTTCGCCGGTCCGCAGCAGCGCCTTGACCAGTTCCTCGGCGTTGACGATGCCGCTGTCGGGCGACCACAGCGCGAAGCGCGTGTTGACCGCCGGCTCACGCGCGACGATGAACGCGCGGTCGACGATCTCGAGCCCGGTGACGCCGTTGTCGGTGCCGCGCTGCTGCAGCGCCTCGAGCTGCTGGATCTCGTGCTCGTCGTGCGCGACGACGAGCTTGCCGCAGCGCACGTGCGGGACGTGGTGGCGCGCGCAGAACTCGTACATCAGCTGGCGCCCCTCGACGCACAGCCGCGCTTTCAGCGTCCCGGCGGGATAGTAGAGCCCGGCGTGGATGACGCCGCTGTTGTGCGTGCTGGTGTCGAGGCCGGGCCGCGGATGGCGCTCGAGGACGCACACCGACAAGCCGCGCTGCGCAATGGCTCGTGCGGACGCGAGTCCGGAGACTCCGCCGCCGATGACTGCCACGTCGATCCGTTCCAAGGGTTCAGCTCCGAAAGCGGGAGGGCGCGTGGTAAGATCGCGCGATTCATATGTCCAAACGGGCGATTATCACCGGAATTACCGGGCAGGACGGATCCTACCTCGCCGAGCTGCTGCTGGCGAAAGGGTACGAGGTCGTCGGCATGGTACGGCGGGCGAGCGCGCCGAACTTCTGGCGCATCGAGCATCTGCTCGATCGCATCACGATCAAGCCGGCCGACCTCCTCGATCAGCTGTCGCTCATCCGCCTCATCGACGATGTGCACCCGCACGAGCTCTACAACCTCGCGGCGATGTCCTTCGTGCCGGCGTCCTGGGATCAGCCGATGCTGACCGGCGAGTTCAACGCGCAGGGCGTCACCCGGCTGCTCGAGGCGGTGCGGCACGTCGACCCGTCGATCCGCTTCTATCAGGCCTCGTCGAGCGAGATGTTCGGCAAGGTGCGCGAGGTGCCGCAGACCGAGCTGACGCCGTTCTACCCGCGCAGCCCGTACGGCGTCTCGAAGGTCTTCGCGCACTACATCACGGTCAACTACCGCGAGAGCTACGACCTGTTCGCCGTCTCGGGGATGCTCTTCAACCACGAGTCGCCGCGGCGCGGCCTCGAGTTCGTGACGCGAAAGGTCACCGACGGCGTCGCGCGGATCAAGCTCGGCGTGTCCGACACGCTCTCGCTCGGCAACCTCGATGCGCAGCGCGACTGGGGCTTCGCCGGCGACTACGTGCGCGCGATGTGGCTGATGCTCCAGCAGGAGCGGCCGGACGACTACGTCGTCGCCACCGGCATCAGCCACTCGGTGAAGGAGCTCGTCGAGGTGGCGTTCGCGCACGTCGGCCTCGACTGGCGCAAGCACGTGAAGCTCGATCCGGGCTTGATCCGGCCGGCGGAAGTCGAACATCTGATCGGCGCGAGCGACAAGGCGCGCGCGCAGCTTGGCTGGCAGCCGTCGGTGGATTTCAGCGGCCTCGTCCGGATGATGGTCGACGCGGACCTCGAACGGGTCGCCGCGGCGCCGCGCGCGCTCGACCGCCTGTCGACGCTTTGACGCAGCCTGTCATGAAACCAGGGCGCTCCGAAACCGGCGAAGCGCTTCTCTCGCAACCCAGTTCCACCGCCGAGCCGGCCGTGCGCGGCGGGGTCGCAGAGACGCTGCTCGCGCGGATCCGCGCGAAAGAGGCGCGCGTCGGCGTCATCGGCCTCGGCTACGTCGGCCTGCCGCTCGCCGTCGAGTTCGCGCGCGCCGGCTTCGCCGTCACCGGCTTCGACGTCGACAGCAGCAAGGCCGACGCGATCAACGCCGGCAGGAGCTACATCCCCGACGTGTCGGAAGCGGATGTCGCCGCCTCGGTGAAGAGCGGCAAGCTCACCGCCACGACCGACATGACGCAGCTCGGCGCGATGGACGCGATCGACATCTGCGTGCCGACGCCGCTGCGCAAGACCAAGGACCCCGATCTCTCGTACGTCGTGCTCGCGGTGGAGGCGGTCGCGGCCACGCTGCGCGCCGGGCAGCTCGTGATCCTCGAGTCGACGACCTACCCCGGCACGACCGACGAGGTCGTGCAGCCGATGCTCGAGGAAACCGGGCTGGCGGCGGACGTCGATTTCTTCCTCGCCTTCTCGCCCGAGCGCGTCGACCCGGGCAACCAGCAGTTCACGACCAAGAACATCCCGAAGATCGTCGGCGGCGTCGGGCCGAACAGCACCGAGGTGGCGTGCGCGCTCTACTCGGCGACCGTCCAGCACGTCGTGCCGGTCAGCTCGACGCGGGTCGCCGAGATGGTGAAGCTGCTCGAGAACACGTTCCGCGCCGTGAACATCGGCCTCGTCAACGAGATCGCGCTGATGTGCCACAAGATGGACATCGACGTCTGGGAAGTGATCGACGCCGCCAAGACCAAGCCGTTCGGCTTCATGCCGTTCTATCCGGGCCCCGGCCTCGGCGGGCACTGCATCCCGATCGATCCGTTCTACCTCTCGTGGAAGGCGCGGCAGACCGGGTTCGAATGCCGCTTCATCGAGCTCGCCGGCCAGATCAACTCCTCGATGCCCGAGTACGTCGTCGAGCGCGTGGCCGAGGCGCTGAACAGCGTCCGCAAGCCGATCAACGGATCGCGCATTCATCTGGTCGGCGTCGCCTACAAGCGCGACGTCAACGACATGCGCGAGTCGCCGGCGCTCGACGTGCTCGACATCCTCCGGAAGCGCGGCGCCGAGCTCACCTACACCGACCCGTGGGTGCCGGAGCTCACCTACCACGGCGACACGATGTCGTCGGTCGATCTGGCGGCGGCGCTGGTCGAGCCGCCCGACTGCGCCGTCATCTGCACCGATCACACCGGCACCGACTACGACGCGCTGGTGGCCAGCGGCACGCTGATCGTCGACACGCGCAACGCGCTCAAGGACCGGCGGGACGCGACGATTTTCCGGCTGTGACCGCGGCGGTCACGCCCGTCGTCCCGCGGAAGCCCAGGGGCTTGCATGGACAGAGCCGGCGCGATACGCTATAGATGACGGCGATGATCCAAGCTCTGCTGCAGACGATGGCTGAACGATGACCGCGCCCGGGCGGATGCCAGGCGAGCGCTCGTTCGGGCTATCTGTGGGGCCCGCGAGCATCGCGTTTGGCGCCCTCTTGGCGTGGCGCGGCTATCCGCGAGCCGGCGCAGTCGCTGGGGGCATCGGCGCCGTGCTGATCGTCGCGGCGCTCGTCGCCCCCGCGGCGCTGCGAGTGCCCAATCGCATCTGGTGGCGATTCGCGACCATCCTCGGGTGGATCAACTCGCGCATCCTGCTGACCGTATTTTTCCTGATCGTGCTGACGCCGGCCGGCTGGGTGATGCGGCTGCTCGGCCGCAACCCGCTCCGCACGGCGCGCTCCGACACCAACTGGACCGATTACAACGAGCGGCGGCGCGAGCCGCGGCACTACGAGCATCTTTATTAGTCGTACGTAGCGTTCGGCTTCAGCCGGACCGTGACAGGCAATCTATGGCGAACCTCAGGGTTCTACGCGAGTTTTTTTCGTTCCTGAAACAGGAAAAGAAATTCTGGCTGGCGCCGATCATCATGGTGCTGGTGCTCTTCGGTCTCCTGCTGGTGTTCGCCCAGAGCAGCGCGGTGGCGCCGTTCATCTATTCGCTGTTCTAGATCCGTGGCTCCAACCAGGATCCTGGGACTCTCGGCCTACTATCACGATTCGGCCGCCTGCCTGCTCGTCGACGGCCGCATCGTCGCCGCGGCCCAGGAGGAGCGCTTCAGCCGAAAGAAGCACGACGAGCGCTTTCCGGCGCAGGCCGTCGACTACTGCCTGAAAGAGGCGGGGATCGATCGAGGCGAGATCGATTTCGTCGGCTTCTACGAGAAGCCGCTGGTCAAGTTCGACCGGCTGCTCGAGAGCTACATCGCGACCGCGCCGCGCGGCCTGCGCTCCTACCTGATGGCGATGCCGATCTGGCTGGGGCAGAAGCTGTGGCTGGCCGACGAGATCAAGCGCGAGCTGGCGATCGAGAAGGACGTGCTGTTCGGCGATCACCACGAGTCGCACGCCGCGTCGGCGTTCTACCCGTCACCGTTCGAAGAGGCGGCGGTGCTCACAATCGACGGCGTCGGCGAGTGGACGACGTCGTCGGTGGCTCACGGCAACGGCGCCGCGCTGTCGATGATCCGCGAGATGCGGTTCCCGCATTCGGTCGGGCTGCTGTACTCGGCATTCACTTATTTCACCGGCTTCAAGGTGAACGAGGGCGAGTACAAGATCATGGGCCTGGCGCCCTACGGCCAGCCCACCTACCTGAAAGCGATCCGCGACAACATCGTCGACATCCACGAGGATGGCAGCATCGAGCTCAACCTCGAGTACTTCGAGTTCGTCCACGGCCTGACGATGACCGGGGGAGGGTTCGAACGTCTGTTCGGCGGCCCGCGGCGCGACCCCGATGCGCCGGTGACGCAGCGCGAGATGGACCTTGCCAGGTCGGTGCAGGAGATCACCGAAGAGGTGATGCTGCGGATGGCGAAGACCGCGCACCGCGAGACCGGCTCGCGCAAGCTGTGCCTGGCCGGCGGCGTGGCCTTGAACTGCGTCGGCAACGGCCGCCTGCTGCGCGAAGGGCCCTTCAGCGATATCTGGATTCAACCCGCGGCGGGCGATGCCGGCGGCGCGCTGGGCGTGGCCTACGCGCTGTGGCACAGGTATCTGGGCAAGCCGCGCGTCAGCGCTGAAGCGGCCGGCACCTGGCAGCCGCAGGGAAGCGGCAGCAGGGGCGGGGCGCTTCCCGGCTACGCCGACGCGATGCAGGGCTCGCTGCTCGGCCCCGCCTATTCGGATGCCGACATCGGCGCGTGGCTCGAGGCGAACCACGTCGAAGGCCAGCGGATCGATCGCGCCGCGCTGCCGGGACGGATCGCCGAGCTCATCGCCGCCGGCAAGGTGATCGGCCTGTTCCAGGGGCGCATGGAGTTCGGGCCGCGCGCGCTCGGCTGCCGGTCGATCATCGCCGACGCGCGGTCGACGGCGATGCAGTCGGTGCTGAACCTGAAGATCAAGTTCCGCGAGTCGTTCCGGCCGTTCGCGCCGGCGGTGCTCCGCGAGCGCGTCGCCGATTGGTTCGAGCTCGACACCGAGAGCCCGTACATGCTGCTCGTCGCCGACGTCGCGCAACCGCACCGCGTGCCGCCGCCGCCGGGGTCGGAAGCGCTCTGGGGGATCGAGAAGCTGAAGGTGGCGCGGTCGACGATTCCGGCCGTGACCCATGTCGACGACTCGGCGCGAATCCAGACCGTGCGCCGCGAGGACAACCCGCTCTACTACGACATCATCCGCGCCTTCGGCGAGCTCACCGGCTGCCCGGTGATCGTCAACACGTCGTTCAACGTCAAGGACGAACCGATCGTCTGCACGCCTGAAGACGCGTATCGCTGCTTCATGAACACCGGGATGGATGTCCTGGTGATGGAATCGTTCGTCCTGATCAAACAGGCTCCCCAATCGACTGGCGCGATCCCGGCCCTTACCGTGACAGCCCTCGAATGACCGATCCTCTCCTCAGGCGCTTGGTGCCCCCCACCTGCCGGTGCGTTAGAAGGCCCCACGGTCACCGGACTGCTTGTGGCCAGCTTCAAGAATGAGTTGTTGCTGAAGAACCGAATCTCGTAGGTGCCCGCGTACGCGGGGCCGGAAACTGACAGCGACGCGCCCGCCGATCCCGTCGTCGGCGCGAATCGTTCTGCCGTTCATAGTACTGCCAGGCGATATACGCGCCGTCTGCCCGTCGTCGTCCGAGTACAGCGCAACCCAGTCGATGCCCGCATTGGCCGGCCCGCCGGCAACGACGAAGCCGATCGGCGAGCCGCGGCGACACGGGTCGTCGAGATCGGCGTCACGCTGGTGGACCACACGGTCACCGTCACGGTGCCTGCTCGTCGCCAGACGGGTGTAGGTATTGCTGCTGAAGAACCGCAGTTCGTACGTGCCTGGCTGCAGTTGGTGACGAGAATTGCAGCGTGGCGGCAGCGATGCCGGTCGGCGGTGCGGTTGTGGTGCCGTTCAGGAACTGCCAGGCCAGATAGCCGGTGTCCGATGCCGATGACGGATACAGTCCCACCCAGTCGGTGGGGCTCGCCCCGCCCGCGATCGAGAAGCGGATTGGAGCGCCGAGCGGAAGTGCTGCCGCGGCCAGCGTCACGCTCGCTGCCGGGCGGGTTACGGTCACCGCGCCGCTCGTCGCCAGCCGTACGTATGTGTTGTTGCTGAAGAACCGCACCTCGTAGGTGCCCGGCGTAATCGGCGCCACAAACTGCAGCGTGGCTCCGCTCGTTCCCGTCGGCGGCGCCGTCTTGGCGCCGTTCAGGAACTGCCACGCGATATACGCGTCGTCGCCCGTCGTCGTCCGATACAGCGCCACCCAGTCGAGCGGATTGGCTGGCCCGCCGGCAACCACGAAGCCGATCGGCGAGCCCGGCGACACGGTCGTCGAGGTCAGCGTGACGCTCGGGACAACACCGGTGACCGTCACCATGCCGCTCGTCGCCAGGCGCGCGTATGTATTGTTCCTGAAGAATCGCGCCTCGTAGGTGCCGGGTATCAGGGGAGCCCTGAACCGGAGGGTCGCACCGCTCAACCCGGTCGTCGGCGCCGTCGTGCTGCCGTTCAAGAGCTGCCACGCGATATACCCCGTGTCCGCTGCGGACGTCGCGAACAAGCCGACCCAGTCCGCCGGATTGGCCGGTCCTCCGACCACGACGAAGTCGATGGACGCTCCGGCCGCGACCGTGGCGGCGGCTGCGGTGATGGTCGGGGCCGGAACCGTTACCGTGCTGCTCGTCGCCAAGCGCGCGAACGTGTTGTTGCTGAAATAGCGCACCTCGTAGGTGCCCGGTGTCAGGGGCGCTGAAAAGGCGAGCGTCGCGCTGGCAAGCCCGGTGACCGGCGCCGGTGCCTTCAGCCCGTTCATGTATTGCCACGTGATGTACGCGCCATCCGGCGCCGCCGTCTGGTAGAGGGCCAACCAATCCCCTGGGCTGGGCGTCCCGCCGTTCACGACGGTGAAGACGACCGGAGCGCCGGCGCGCACTGTCGAAGCGGCCGGCGTCACTGTCGGCGCGGCCGCGGCGATCGGGCAGACCAGGCCGTCGATGCCCAGGCGCGTCTGCGGGCTACAACCCGCCGGCGGGCGTGGCAGGACCGACGGGCTCGAGTGGTACACCTGGAAGTTGTCGGTCGCCACGCCGTTGTAGGCGTAGACGCGCAACTCGTCCAGCTTGCCAAGGCACTCGGGTGCGGAGGCGACGTCGTCGACCATCCCGATCGCGTGGAGGCTGCGCCCCGGCGGCGCCTCGAACCGCGTGTTGGTCGCGACGATCAACTTGTTGTCCATCCAGCAGCCGTTGACCGAGCCGTTCCACGGGACGTCCAGGTTCCAATCGTTGCGGAGAAACGTGTTTTCGATCGTCAGGTTCGCTTCCGGCCCGAATCCCGCTTCGGGCGCGGTGATGCCTTCGTCCATCCCCTGGATGTCGGAATTGCGGATGACGATGCCTTTCGACGAATAGTCGGCGAAGTAGACGCCGTTGCCGCAGCACCGGCTCTCCTCGGCGCGGTAATTGCCCCGTATCGTCAGGCCGTCGAAGATCATTCGATGGGCCGGGTACATGTAAACGGTCTTGTTGTAGATGTGCCAGAGCTTCAGGTCCTTGACGACGCTCTCCGCCTGGTTCACGAACGGCTGCGGATCCGCCGATCCGACCCACCAGAACGTGGCGCCGCCCTGCATCGCGCCGTAGGCCTCGTTGTTCTCGAACTGCAGCAGCGGCATGTTGTTGCCGTTCCTGGTCGTGAACTGCGTCGAGTCCATCGCGCCCTTGACGGTCGGCACCGAGATGTTGCCGAGGAAACGAAACTGGTAGACGAATCCATACGCCGCTTCCGTCGTCGGGTTCTGGTAGTTCGCCGCGACGTTGTTGCGGACGTAGTTGTTCGGCCCGCGAAACCAGAAGCCGACGCCCTCGGTGCCCATCGCCATCCGCGCCTCGGAGACCGCGTTGTTCGGCTCGCCCATCCCGCGCAGCGCGAAGTTGTGGTCGAAGACGTTGAAGCTCTCCGAGCCGTCCTCGGTCGCCACCGCGGCGCCGTTGTAGTTGTAGACGACGTTGTCCTGGATGCTGCCGTAGTGGCTGTTGTGGATGGCGATGCCCCACTTGAACTTCGTCTCGACCGAGCCGCCGTCCACCGCGTTGCCGACGCAGCGTGAACTGGAAGCCGTTGGCCGGGGTGGTCATCGGGCCGGAGAGATGGTGCATGTGGACCGGGTAGCGGCCGATCAGGTTCGTCGTCGTGTTCAGCGGCAGGTACGTCGTCCGCCCGAGGTCCTTGAACAGCGCGTAGCGGACGTCGACATCCGCCATGTGCGTCGCGAGCACGTGGCCGCGCGTGCCGGTCGAGCTCTCCGACCGGATGACGACGTTGCGCGTGAGGTTGCCGACGTGGGGCAGGAAATCGAGCACGCCGTCGAGATCGCGCGCGCCGAGGTGGTCGTACTGCAGCGCGCCCGTCAGCGTCAACGTCCGGCCATCGGCCGAGACCGCCTGCAGCGTGCGCTCTTCCCACTGGTTGACGGCGTTAATCCAGCGGATCGGAGGGCGATACCTCGCTCTCCTTGATGTGGCGTGTGTCGGGCAGGACGAGCCGGTCGCCGGGCTGCCAGCCGGACACCGCCTCGGAGAGCGCCAGCGTCGTCTGGCCGGCGAGCGGCTCCGTCGCGAGCCGCAGGAACGTTGGCGTGCGCAGGCTGCCGTGCGCCGACATCCTGCCGAAGACCAGCAGACCGTGGCCGAATTGCTCGGGGTCCGATATGCCGCCGCCGAACGGCGAGTTGGCGATGACGAGTTCGGCCGTGACGTTCGCCGCGATCGGCGTCGCGGTGGTGCCCATCTCGAGGACGCCCGGCGTGCCATCGCCGGTCTCGCCGGCCATCACCATGAGGTTCGTCACCTTCAGGCGCGTGCTGACGTTCGTCGCGAACGCAAGCGTGCCGTCGATCGCGATCGTGTATGCGACCGCCGAAGTGTCAGTGATTGTGACCGTATGGCCCGCCATGATGCGCACCACATGGTTCGCCGTCGGGATCTGTCCTCCTTGCCACGTGGCAGGGTCCGACCAGCTGCCGGTGCGCGCCGACTGAATCGATGCGCGCGAGGTGTCGAGAGAAAAATCTGGAATGTTGTGCGGGAGCGTCGCGGCTTCGGCCGAGGCGACGGCCACGACGCCAAGCACGACGACGAGCGCAGCGACCCGCGTCAGGCGGCTGGCACACGCTGCCCGTCCTGCGATCTGAATGGGTCGTCTAGTCACCAGCTGGGAATCGCAAAGCGCCCGCCAGCAAGGTCCGCTCCCGCCGCGATCAGGGAAGGTGAACCGTGTCAAAGAGTTCACGTGAGTGCTTTCGACCCGCGGCCATGCGCCCCTTTCGTGTGATCCACCGCTTTTTGGCACTGGCCTGACGGTTCTCGCACGCGGATGGATGGATCCGCTGTCTCGCACCCGCACGCAAAGTCGCCGTCCCGGATGGATAAAGTCTGCGCCGGCGGAGAAATTTGGGAAGACTGAACGGAGCGCGTAACGGCGCCGATCCTTCAGGTCGCACTTCGCGTGTAGCCGAGAAGCTCCTGGTAGAGCGCGCCGACGTCGGCGACCAGCCGATCGATTCCGTAGCGTGCCAGCGCTGCGCGGCGGCCGGCGTCGCCCATCGCGCGCCGTCTTGCGGCATCGCTGAGCAACGCACAGACGTGGGCTGCCAGTGACGCCGCATCACCGCTGGCGGCGAGCAAACCGACCTCCGGCGTCGGGATGACGTCGCCCACGCCGCCGACGTCAGTGCCGACGACGGCGCAGCCCGCGGCAAGACTCTCAATCAAGGCGACCGGCGTCCCCTCGTTGCGCGAGGTCAGCAGGAAGACGTCGGTGGCTCCGTACAACACCTCCAGGTCGCGCCGCCAGCCGAGGAAACGCACGCGCTCCTGAATTCCCGCCGCCTGTGCGCGAGCCTCGAGAGTGGCGCGCAGTTCACCGTCGCCGGCAATCAGAAAAAGAGTTTGCGGATGCTGCCGTGCGATTGCTGCCGCCGCCTCGAGAAACAGGCCGTGATCCTTGATAGCTGTCAGGCGGCCGGCGGTGGTGACCACGTGAGCGCCGGTTGGGATGTCGAGCGCGGCGCGCGCCCGGGCGCGTGCCGGCTCATCGATCGCGGCGAACCGATGCAGATCGAAGCCGAGCGGCACCACTCGATACTGATCCGCATGCGCCGATCCGGTATCTGCCGGCGAGGTCGTCGCGAATCCGCGGCGCGACAACGGCAATGCGATCGGTCGCCGACGCGAGCCTGCGCTCGATCCCGATAAAGGTCGCCGTTGCCAGGCGGCCGAAATACCCCTCCAGGACATGGCCGTGATAAGTGTGCACGATGCGCGCTGGCTCGCGGCGTCCCGCGGTGCGGTTGTAGGCGATCGCCGCCGTGCGTCCGAGCGCACCCGCCTTCGCCATGTGGGTGTGGACGATGTGGGGCCGAAAGGCGCAGAGCGCGCGATAGATCTGCCACCAGGCGATCGGCTCGCCGGCCGGCGTCGGGCGCGACTGCAGACCGCGAACGTGAAGCGTTCGCGGCCGTGGCGTGGCCTCGTCGAGCAGGTACGACATGTCGCCTTCCGCCGCGCCGATCGTCCCGTGCACGAGCAGGGTCTCGACACCGTGCGCGGTGAGGCGCGAGGAGAGGTTCACCGCGTGGATGGCGGGGCCGCCGACGTTCAGGCGGGTGATGATTCGAGCGACGCGCATCGCGGCGACGATATCACGTACATTTTTGGCAGTTGACCATGTAGGTACAAGTCAGAAAACAACTTGACACCCAAGATTCGCTTAGCGTTCAATCAGTGAACGCCTGTCGCCTGTAAGTGACGGGCCGAAGGTCCCTCCCGCTCGTTACGCGCCTCCGACTCCAAAAATTCAAGCCAAGTCGTTGATACACAGTAGGTTGACGGTGATACTCGCGTGGATACGGGCGCTCATCGCGAACTGAAAGTCCTCGAGGCGATCGCCGAGGACGAGCAGATGACGCAGCGCGGCCTCGCCTCGCGGCTGGGCATCGCCCTCGGGCTCACGAACCTCTATCTGAAGCGGTTGGTGCGCAAGGGCTACGTCAAGTGCGTCAACGTCCAGTCCAATCGCGTGCTGTATCTGATCACGCCGAAGGGCATCGCGGAGAAGTCGCGGCTGGCCTACGAGTTCATGGAGTACTCGCTGGTCGTCTACCGCGAGGGGCGGAAACACCTGAAGTCGGTGCTCAAGCCGTACGCCCAGCATCCATCGACCCGCATCGCCATCCACGGCACCGGCGACGCGGCGGAACTGGCGTACCTGTGTCTCAAAGAGCTCGGGCTGGAACCGGTGGTCGTCTTCGAGTTCGATCGCACCGGCGTGTTTCTGGGCATTCCCCTCGTCGATATCCGCGACCACGCCGCGTTTGAATACGATCTCATCGTCGTGGCGTCGATCGTCCGAGCCGACGAGATACTGGAGTCGCTCGTCGACTCCGGCGTGCCGCGCGACAAGATGATCACGCTGAGGCCGAACGCTCCTCGCAGCGACGATGGCGGCGGGACGACACCGTGAGCGCCGACTACCTCTTCGTCGTCCAGGCTCGCATGAACTCGGCGCGGTTCCCGGGTAAAGTGCTCGCGTCGTTGAACGGGATGCCGATCCTCGCGCACGTGCTGAACCGGCTCTCGGCGGCGATTCCCAGGACCGAGATTCTGGTCGCGACCAGCGATCAGCGCCTCCGACGACCCGATTGCCGCCTACGCACCAACGCTCGGCGTCGACGTCGTGCGAGGCCCGCTGGACGATGTGCTGGAGCGGTTCAGGATGTGCGCCCGCCTGCGGCCGCGCCAGTGGGTTGGGCGGATCAACGCCGACAGCCCTCTGCTCGATCCGGGGGTCGTGCGCCGGGTAGCTCGACGCGCGCATCGATGCGCAGGCGGACCTCATCACCACCGTGTTTCCGCGGACGTTTCCTGCCGGCCAGAATGTCGAATTGATACGCGCCGCCAGCCTCGCGCGGCTGCCCGACGACGAATTGACCTCGGAGGATCGCGAGCACGTCACCGCGTTCTTCTACCGGCATCCGGACCGCTTCTCGATCCGCAACATCGAGTCCAGTCAGCCGGCGGCTTCCGGTGAAAGCCTTGCGGTCGATACCCTCGACGATTTGCGGCGGCTCGAAAAGCTGTCGGCCGTGCACACCGGATGACGCCGTCGCGACCGCTGGGCGTGTCGGTGATCGGCCTCGGCGTCGGCGAGCAGCACGCACGCACGTATGCCTCGCTGCCGTCATGCCGGCTGGTCTCGGTGTGCGATCTCGATGCGCATCGTGCGGGGCGGCTCGCACAGGAGCTGTCGGCGCGCGTGGCGCGGGCCGAACGGGACGTCTTCCAGGATCCGGAAATCGACGTCGTCTCGATCGCGTCGTACGACGACGACCACCCGGCGCAGCTGATAGCGGCCATCGCTGGCGGCAAGCACGTCTTCGTCGAGAAGCCGCTATGCCGCTCCGCCGCCGAGCTGGCCGCGATCAAGGCGTCGTGGGCGGCTGATGGCCGCCGTCACGTGGCCTCGAACCTGGTCCTGCGCGCGGCGCCGCTCTTTCAGTGGCTCCGCGACCGTGTGCAGGCCGGCGCGTTCGGGGAGGTCTACGCCTTCGACGGCGACTATCTCTACGGCCGCCTGCACAAGATCACGGAGGAGTGGCGCAGCCGCGTCGAGGACTACTCGGTGATGCTGGGCGGCGGCGTGCACATGATCGACCTGATGATGTGGATCACGGGCCAGAGCCCGACCCGGGTCACCGCATCAGGCAATCGTCTCTCGACCGCCGGCACCGCATTCCGCTACCACGACTTCGTCGCTGCCACGTATGGATTCGAATCCGGAATGGTCGGGCGCATCACGGCGAATTTCGGCAGCGTCCACCGCCACCAGCATGTCGTGCGCCTGTTCGGAACCCGCGGGACCTTCATCTACGACGATCTCGGGGCGCGCGTGCACTGGTCGCGCGACCCTGAATCGACGCCCGAGGTGCTGACGCTGTCTGCGCGTCCTGCCTCCAAGGGCGCGCTGATTCCGCAGTTCATCGAAGCCATCGTCGAGGGGCGCGACGCCGCCCCCGTGATCCAGTCGGAGCTCGACGTCATCGCTGCGTGCGTGGCCGCCGATCGTGCGGTCGCGACCGACGCGCCGGGAGAGGTTCTGTATGTCTGATCGCCGTGAAGTGCCGTTCGGCCGCCCCTGGTTCTCGGACCGGGAGCGTTCCGCCGTGCAGCGGGTGCTCGAGGGCCACATCCTGACGCACGGTCCCGAGGGCAAGGCCTTCGAGTCGGAATTCGGCGCCTTCGTCGGCGAAGGGTGCCACGCGCTGAGCGTCAGCTCCTGCATGGCGGCGCTTCACCTCGCCTACCTGCACTTCGGCATCGGCGCGGGCGATGAAGTGATCGTCCCGGCGCAGACCCACGCGGCGACGGCGCACGCGGTGGAATGGACCGGCGCGACGCCGGTCTTCGTGGATTGCGATCCCGCCACCGGGAACGTGACCGCCGACGCGATCAGCGCCGCGATCACGGCGCGGACGCGCGCCATCTCGGTCGTGCACTTCATCGGCATCCCGTGCGACATGCTGCCGATCGTGGCGCTGGCGCGGACGCGCGACCTCGTCATCGTCGAGGACTGCGCGATCGCGCTCGGCGCGCGCCGCGCGGGCACCCACGTCGGCATGTTCGGCGACGCGGGCTGCTTCTCGTTCTATCCGGTCAAACACATCACCACCGGCGAGGGCGGCATGCTGATCACCCGGCGGCGCGACGTCGCCGAGGGTGTCGCCAAGCTGCGGGCGTTCGGCGTCGATCGGACCCACACCGAGCGGGCGATGCCGGGCATCTACGACGTGCCGACGCTCGGCTTGAACTACCGGATGAGCGAGATGCAGGCGGCGCTCGGTCGCGTGCAGATCGCGCGCATCGACGAGAACCTGGCGCGGCGGCGCGCGAACTTCACCGCGTTGCGCGACGGGCTGGCCGGCCTGCCCGGTGTGCGCGTGCTCGACGCGCCCGAAACCGATTCGGTGAACAGCCACTACTGCCTCGTCGCGGTGCTCGACGACCACCTGAAGGACCGGCGCGTCGAGGTGGTTGCCAGGCTCAACGAGGCAGGCGTGGGCACCAGCGTGTACTATCCGCAACCCGTCCCGCGCATGACCTACTACCGGACGAAATACGGCTATGACGCATCACGTTTCCCGCACGCCGCCGAGGTGAGCGACCGGTCGATTGCCCTGCCGGTTGGTCCGCACCTGGAGCGCGCCGACATGGACTACATCGCCGGGCAGTTGACGTTGATCTGCGAGGGAGCACGCGTATGAGCGACGGGGTGAAGGGGCGGCGCATCGCCATCGTCGGCGGCGCCGGGTTCATCGGACACAACCTCGCGCTGTCGCTCGCGCGTCGCGGGGCGTCGGTCACGGTCGTCGACAGCCTGCAGGTCAACAACCTGCTGGCGTTCTCGTCGGCGCTGGCCAGTTCCAAGAACCGCGAGCTCTACCTGCGGATGATTCACGAGCGGCTCGAGCTGATGAACGCCGCCCACGTGCCGCTGCACGTGCAGGACGCGCGCGACTACCACGCGCTTTCGCGCGTGCTGACGCAGATCGACCCGCAGGTGATCATTCATCTGGCGGCCGTCTCCCACGCCGGCAAGTCGAACAAGGATCCGTTCAGCACCTTCGATCACAGCCTGCGGACGCTCGAGAACGCGCTCGATTTCGCGCGCGGCGCGTCGGTCGAGCAGTTCATCTTCCTGTCGTCGAGCATGGCCTACGGCAACTTCCAGACGCCGGAGGTGTCCGAAGACCACCCGCTCAACCCGATCGGCATCTACGGCGCGCTGAAGCTGGCGGGCGAGAAGATGGTGATTGCCTACCAGCAGGTGTTCGACCTGCCGTACACGATCATCCGCCCGTCGGCGCTCTACGGCCAGCGGTGCGTGAGCCGGCGCGTCGGTCAGATCTTCATCGAGAGCGCGCTCGCCGGCGAGCCGCTGCGCGTCGACGGGGACGGCGGCGAGAAGCTCGACTTCACCTACATCGACGATCTCGTCGACGGTATCGTCTTGACGATCGAGCGTCCTGAAGCGCGAAACGAAATCTTCAATATCACCTACGGTTCGGCGCGAAGCGTGCAGGAGCTGATCGGCGTTCTGCGCCGCGAGTTCGGCGGCCTTCAGGTTGAATACGTCGAACGCGATCAACTGATGCCGTTTCGTGGCACGCTCAGCATCGCCAAGGCTGAGCGCTTGCTTGGCTTCGCCCCTGCAAACCCGATCGAGATCGGTTTCCCGAAGTACGTGGAGTGGTACCGGCAGCTGATGGCGGTCGCCTGAGTGTCCGCCGAGGCGATTCGCTCGGACCCGTGGCTGGCAGCGCTGTTCGAGCGCGACGTCTTCCGGATCGAGGCGTCATGCGATTCCAGCCGGTTGGCGCGGCTCGTTGATCAGCACCGCCAGCAGCGCTCCCATGCCTTCTATTACGCAAAGGTCGACGCGATCGACGTGCCGACTGTCACCGCGTTGACCTCCGCCGGCATGGCGGTGGTCGAGGTCAACGTCACGTTTGGCGTACCTGCCGCCGCTCACCGGCAGGACGCCGACCTCCCTGCGCCGGTCGCCATCAGCGCGGCCCACGCGAGCGACGCCGAAGCGCTGCTAACCGTCGCGGCGACATCATTTCGCTATTCCCGCTTCCATCTCGACCCGCTTGTGCCCGACGCGCTGGCGAACCGGATCAAGCGGGAATGGATTGCCAGCTACCTGGCGGGGCAGCGCGGCGAATGCCTCTGGACTGTTCGCTGCGACGGCGAGGTTGCGGGATTCCTCGCCGTGACCGGCGGCGACGACAACGGCGTCCGGCACAAAACTATCGATCTCATCGCGGTGGCGCCCGCATTTCAGGGCCGCGGGATTGGGCGGCAGGTGCTGCGCTTCTTCTTTCGCCAGTATGCGCAGGCCTGCGATCATTTCCGTGTCGGGACCCAGGTTGCCAATGTGCCATCGATGCGGTTGTACGAAACCGCGTCGATGCGAGTCGAGCGTGCGCAGTACGTTCTCCACATGCACGTGCCCGAGTCGAGTCAATGACGTCGTTGTTCACCGGCCGCGAGCGGGCCTTGATTGTCGCGGAAATCGGCAACAACCATGAGGGCGATGCCGCGGTCGCGCTCGAGCTCGTTCACCGCGCCGCAGACGCGGGTGTCGATGCAGTCAAATTTCAGACGTTCCGGACGGACTTGTTCGTGCGGCCGTCCGACACGGCGCGGTACGAACGATTGAGGCGGTTCGAGTTGTCGGCGGACACTTTCGCGCGCCTGGCCGAAACCGCTCACGGCCGAGGGTTGCTCTTCATCTCCACCCCGCTCGATCTACCGAGTGTGAGTGTTCTGGAGCCACTGGTCGACGCCTTCAAGATTGCCTCGGGCGACATCACGTTCTTGCCACTGATCGAACAGGTGACGAAGAGCGGCAAGCCGGTCGTCCTCTCGAGCGGCGCCAGCGATCTCGCCGAGATACGACAGGCGATGGTGTTGCTTCGCGGCGAGGCCGATGGCGCGTTGAGCCCGGAACTCGTCGTCCTGCACTGTGTCAGCTGCTATCCGGCACCAGACGACGAGGCATCTCTGGCGGCCATACCGTTCCTTCGCCGTCAACTCGACGTGCCGATCGGGTATTCGGATCACACACTCGGGATCGATGCGGCCGTCTATGCCGCGGTGCTCGGCGCGTGCGTCATCGAGAAGCACTTCACGCTCGACAAGCACTATTCGGAGTTCCGCGATCACCAGTTATCCGCCGACTTCGACGAGATGAAGACTCTCGTCGAGCGCGTCCGGCACGTTCAGGCGCTGCTCGGTCGCGCCGGGAAGACGGTCCAGACGTGCGAAGGTCCGATGCGCGAGGCGATCCGCCGATCCATCGTGGCCGCCACAGATCTGCCAGCAGGCCATATCCTGAGCGACAACGACCTCATGTGGTTGCGACCGGCGACCGGCGTGCGCGCCCGGCGGCGAGTCACAGTTTGTCGGGAGGCGGCTCACCCGTGCCCTGAGCCGCGGCGATGCCTTGAGCGTCGGCGATGCGGACTGAAGCGCCCTGATATGTGCGGGATCGCCGGATACGTCGGCTCCGAACTGCCGGATCGTGCCAGGCTCGACGCCTGCCTCGGTTTGATGAGACGCCGTGGCCCCGACCACGCGGCCTGCGCGCTTTACGAGCAGGGCCCTGGCCGCTCCGTCGCGCTGCTGCACTCCCGCCTCAGCATCATCGATCTCGACGAACGCGCAAATCAGCCGTTCCGCGCTGGCGCAAAAACGCTGATCTACAACGGTGAGCTCTACAACTTCGTCGAGGTTCGAGAACAGCTCGTTCGTGAAGGCGTTCAGTTCCGCACCGAGTCCGACACTGAGGTGCTGCTTGCCGCCATCGACCGCTGGGGCATGGACGCACTCGATCGTTGTGAGGGGATGTGGGCGTTCGCGGTCTACGACGGTGCGAGTCGAGAGCTGATCCTCTCGCGCGATCGTTTCGGAGAAAAACCGCTCCATTTGTACCGGGACGACCACGGCCTCTACTTTGGCTCAGAGGTGAAGTTCATTGCGGCGCTGCGCGGGCAGCCGCTCGCCGTCGACGCACGATCAGATTCGCCGCTTCCTCGTGAACGGATACAAGGCGTTGTACAAGCGGCCCGGCTCCTTCTTCAAGGACGTCACCGAGCTGCCGCCGGCCACCAGTCTGCGCATCGATGCCGACGGTCGCGCGACCACGCTGAGGTATTGGGCGCCGCGGGCGGAGCCCGACGACAACATCAGCTTTGAAGATGCGGTGTTGGAGACGCGACGCCGCCTCATCGACGCCGTTCGAGATCCGGCTGCGTGCTGACGTGCCGATGGCGTTTTGCATGAGCGGCGGCGTCGATTCCAACTCGCTGATCGCGATCGCCAGGAACCTCTTCGGCTACGACGTCCATGGCTTCACGATTGTCAACAGCGACGGCCGCTACGACGAGGAAGCGATCGTCACGCGAACGGCCGCGAAACTTGGCGGTGAAGCACACGACCGTGCGGACGCGCGTCGACGACTTCCTGCCGCAGTTGCGCACGCCTGGTCGCGCAGCACGACGCGCCTGTCTACACGATCACCTACTACGCGCACTGGCTGCTGATGGAGGAGCATCGCGCGCGCCGGTTACCGCATTTCTGTCAGCGGACGGCGGCCGACGAGCTGTTCACCGGCTACTACGATCACCACCTGGCGTATCTCTGCGGAAGTGGCGACGTTACCCCGCGCTGCACGCCGCCGCTCTCGACGGCTGGAGCCGGCACGTCAAGCCGGTTGTCCGCAACCCTTACCTGAGCGACCCGGACCTGTTCCGACGCGACCCCGCGTTCCGGGATCACATCTACCTCACGCGGATCGCTTCGCAGACTACCTGACGACCCCGTGGAGCGAGCCGTTCGCGGAGCATCCGTTTACACCCGGATCTCCTGCGCAACCGCATGCTGAACGAGCTTGTTCCACGAGGCGGTGCCGGTCATCCTGCACGAGGACGACCTGAACGCGATGTACTTCTCGATCGAGAACCGGTCGCCATTTCTCGATCGCGCGCTGTTCGAGTTCTGCTTTCAGATCCCGACCCGGCACCTGATTCGCGATGGCGCGGCCAAGGCGGTGCTGCGGGAGGCGATGCGCGGGATCGTGCCCGATGCAATCCTCGACAACCGGCGCAAGGTCGGCTTCAACGCCGCCGATTCATTCGTTTCTCGACGTCGGCGACCCCGAGGTGCGGTCGCGAGCTGCTCGACGACAGCCCGATCTTCGAGCATCGTGCGCCGCGACCGGATCGAGCCGCTGCTCGACAAGGCAACCTTGCCCAACAGCGAGAGCAAGTTCCTGTTCTACTTTCGTGAGCAGCAAGATGTTCCTGGAGGAATTCGCGGCGTGAACGTACTGCGTCCGCTGCGTGCTCCCGGACACGCGGCCCGGGCTGGTGCTCGACGCCGCCGGCGTCTGCTCGGCATGCGCAGCGCACGACGAGAAGAGAACGGCGTCGATCGACTGGGCCGCGCGGCGCAGGCAGCTTCGAGACGATCGTCGGCGAGGCGCAGACGCGCAGCGGCGGCTACGACTGCATCGATCCCGGTCAGCGGCGGCAAGGACAGCACGTGGCAGGTGGTCAAGTGCCTCGAGTACGGCCTGCGATCCGCTGGCGGTGACGTGGAAGACGCCGGCGCGAACCGCAGATCGGGCAGCGCAATCTCGACAACCTGGTGCGGCTCGGCGTCGACCACATCGACTACACGATCAACCCGGAGGTCGAACGCCGGTTCATGTACAAGGCGCTTGCGCGCGTCGGCGATCACGGCCTGCCGATGCACATGGCGCTCTTCGCCATCCCGCTGCGACTCGCGGTGGCGATCGAACATGCCGCTGGTCGTCTGGGGCGAGAACTCCGCACATCGAGTACGGCGGCACCGACGAGGACCGCGCAGCGTACCGGCTCGATGCCGCATGGCTGGCGCGGCACGGCGTCCCCAAGGCACATCGGTCGACGACTGGATCGACGACGACCTGACCGCGCAAGGAGCTGGCGCCGTACCGTCTGCCCCGGCGATGCCGAGATCGAGCGCGGCGGGCGATCCGTTGCGATCTTCCTCGGCTACTACCTGCCCTGGGATCCGGAGGACGAGCCTGCGCGTGGCTCGCGCGAACGGCTTCGAGGCGCGCGCCGAAGGTCCGAAGGTTGGCTACTACGACTACGCCGACATCGACTGACGACTTCATCTCCATGCACCACTATTTCAAGTGGTCAAGTTCGGCTTCACGCGGCTGTTCGACAACCTCGTCGATCGAGATTCGCAACGGCCGGATGACGCGCGAGCGAGGCGCATGCGACATCATCGCCGCGCGCGGCGACGAGACGCCGCTGGACGACATCGCCCGCCTCTGCGCGTTTCCTGCGGATCTCACGAAGAGCAGTTCTGGCAGATCGCCGAACGGTTCAGGAATCCGGCCGTGTGGGCGCGGAAGAACGGCGTGTGGACGATCCCCGACTTCCTGGTGCCCGACTGGCCATGGGCCGAAGTCGCGATCCGTCGATGAAGATCACCGAACAGAATCCGCCGCGTGTGTTCCGGACGGGTCGCGCGCAGCCGATCGATCTGCACGACTGCGGCAGAATCCAGCTGGCGGCTGACGAGCAGGTCACCTTCGTCACCGAGTCGGGCGCGGAATACGACGTCGCGCGCAAGGCCTGGGGATTCTACGCGACGCCATCGCTCAACGGCCGGCTGCGGCAGTTCGGCCTGCGGGCGGCACTGGTGAAGAATTTCATCGGCAAGTTCTACGTCTTTCTCGTCGAGGAAGGACGCGAGGAGGCGTGTCTCGCGTATCTCGCGGCGGAAGACAACGTTCTTGTGAGGTGGCTCGACACCGACGAGAGCCTGAACGCGATTCCGGCCGGATCGGCACCAGCCAGGCCCGTCAACGACATTCATTGCATGTGTGGTGCGGACCGGTTCCGCACCGTTCACATGTACTTCGAGCGTCCTTCGGGCGAGGTTGCTCTTCACGCGGCCAATGACTACCGCCGTGAGTTGTTCGAGTGCGGAGTGTGCCGGCACGTCATCTCCGTCCACGAGATGGACCTCCCCCGGTTCTACGAAGGTGACTACGTCGACGCGACTTACGGCGGCGTTGACGGCATGCGACGGCAGTTCGATCGGATCATGGCGTTGCCGGCAGAGAAGTCCGATAACAGCGGCCGTGTCGCCCGTGTGACCGCATTCGCTGATCAGCGGCTTGGAGGCCACCGTGGGCGCACGCTGCTCGATGTCGGGAGCGGGCTCGGGGTCTTCGTTGCCGCGATGAAACGACACGAATGGCAGCCGACGGCGCTTGACCCGGACCAACGTGCCGCCCAGCATGCGCGCGACGTCGCCGGGATTTCAGCGGTGCGGGCAGACTTCATGGACGCCGATGGACTGGGCACATTCGACGTCGTCACGTTCAACAAGGTGCTCGAACACGTGAAGGACCCGGTTCGCATGCTGGCGCGAGCTCGCGCCCTGCTGAATCCGTCCGGGTTCGTCTACATCGAAGTGCCGGATGCCGAAATGGCTGCTGTCGACCCCGATCGATTCGGTCGCGAGGAGTTCTTCATCGAGCATCACCATGTGTTCAGCTATGCGTCGGCGGCGTTGCTGGCGGCGCGCGCTGGGTTCGAGGTGCTGGCGATCGAACGGTTGCGCGAGCCGAGCAGCAAGTACACGCTGCGATTGTTCGCAGCGCACAGATCGGACGCAGCCGGACAAGTGGAGAGATCATGACGTCAGGGATCGTGATGAACGACCGCGAGGCGTTGACCGCCATCGTCTATGGCGACACGTTCGCGCTCTACGACGAGGAGGCGTTCGACGCATTCCTCGCTCCGTTACGGCGGCGGCTCGATGCCAATGGCATCGCCTCGGAAGTGTTCCTCGGGAAGCGGTGCCTCGACGCCGGCTGTGGCGGCGGCCGCGGGTCGATTCTGATGGCCGAGGCTGGCGCGAGCGAAGTCGTGGGCGTCGATCTCAGCCCGACTAACGTCGACAGCTCGACGAAACGCGCGGCGCAGAAAGGGTTGTCGAACGTCACGTTTCAGCGCGAGAGCCTCGCCAGCCTGCCCTTTCCGGACGCGACCTTCGACATTGTCTGGTGCAACGGCGTCCTGCACCACACGGCGGATCCCGATCAAGGGTTGAAGGAACTCACCCGCGTCTTGAAGCCGGGCGGGCGGATGTGGCTGTACCTGTACGGATCAGGCGGCGTCTACTGGTATGTCGTCGACTGGATCCGCGCGGTGCTCCATGGCGTGGACGTCCGCGAGTGCATCTGGCAGTTGCGGCTGATGGAAATGCCGGTCGGGAGGATTGCCGAATGGATCGACGACTGGTTCACTGGCTACCTCCGTCGATACACGCGAACCGATGTCGTGAAGCGTCTCGACGAGCTCGGGTTTGGTGACACCGCTGTATTGGACCGTGGTGTGACATACGACACGTCGGAACGGCGAGTGGGCGCGACCGATCGTGAACGCCAGCTGATGGGAGAGGGCGATGTCCGTAATTTTTGCCGCAAGATCGCCGCGCCCGCGGGCGATCGCGACCGCTTGCCCGACCCGCCGGATCGAAAGGGGTCACCCTACGAGGATGGTCCGGCAGTGACCCAGTTCGGTGACGCGCTCACTCGCATCAGCGAACGACTCGACCTACTGGAGCGGGAACGCGGTCACGAGATCAACGCATACCGGATACTCGTCGCTCGCTCGATCCACAGCCGTGTGCGCTCCCTGCTGGAGCAGTCTCGAGCGTTCGATGAAGCCGCGCTGCACCAGCACCTTGCCAACGTTTCGGCCCTGATCGGGGAGTTCGCCCGCTGATCGATCGCCTGCCGCCACGAAGTGCCTCAGGCCTGCGTGCCGTGCCGGAGCTTCCAGCCGGGGCCAGGCTGGCGTTTGTCGAAACCGCGGCAGACGCCCGCGAGGCGATCGACAACTGGGCCGCGCACGCCCTCGATGCGGCGGTCGCACTCGAACCAGAAGCGACACCAGTGTTGCGCCTTGCCGGCCGGCCTTACCTGGCACTCGAGGACGCGTACGATCCGCGGAGGATCGTCGATCTCGCCGAACCGGTCCTTCGCGATCAACAGGCATGGGCCACGCGTGTGGACCGCTGGCTGCAGTCCCGCATTCCGGTGTTTGCGGAGCACGACTTCCGGCCCGCGCACCTCTATCTGTACTGGCTGAAGATCGTGTTCGATTCGCTCGCGATTCGGGCGTACCCAGTCATGTGGGCGCTGGACCGGTGGCAACCTGCCTGGATCTGGCATCCGGGGACACCGAAACCCGACGCCGAATTCGGGTGGGACCTGACTTTCAGGAACTCGCTGTATCCACTCGTCATCGACCGCGTCGCGGCGAACTTGAACATCGAGGTGAAGGTTTCGGTTCCCGCGGCGGTGACGCTGCCGAACGATCCGATGGCGACGCCTCACTGGACGCGGCGGCCCACCCCAATCGAATGGCTAAAGGGACGGCGGACAATGATCCGCCGGGCTTTGGAGAGCACTCGCCGGACGTGGCGCCCGATGTCTGGTGAGGCGATAGTACTGGGCGACGGCTACGACCTTCAACCGGTGTGGCGGGCTGCGGTTCGCAGCGGCATGGCTGTCGAGCGGTGGCGCACACTCGTCGACAAGGCCAGGAATCGGTCGACACAGAGCGGCGAGGTATCTCGCGCGATGGCCAACGCGTGGGCAGATGCTTGTTCCGAGGCCGACCTGCTCGGCCCTGCGCTGGTGAATGGGTGTGATCTGCGTCACGCGGCGCAAACGCGCGTGCGATTCTGGTGGGAAGTGCTGGTCCCTCAGCAATGGTGCGCGTTTGAGCGTATCCGTGAGCACTGGGGTGACGCGCAGGTTGCCGCGGTCGCCGTGTCAGGGTTGACCGATCATGTCGACCGCGGAGCGTTCGCGGCCCTGCGATCGCTCGGAGCCCGAACTTACATCTATCAGCACGGCGGCTTCGTCGGCGCGTGCGAATGCCCGCCGTGGGACTGCAACGATCTCGCGCTCGCCGATTACGAGCTGACTGTACGGGGCAGACACCGCCGATTATTTCATGCGCCGAAGCGCGGCGGCATGGCGGCAGCCTCGCAACGCCGATCGCCGTAGGCTCCAGCCGCCTTGATTCGCTTGCGGCGTTCGATTCGTCGTGGGCGACGTGTGGCGAAGCGGCCGCGGGTCCTTCTCGTGCCCAATCTGATACCGAGAAACAATCGCTATTTCGACGCCGGCACGACCCCCGACGTACTGGAATCGGAGCTGCAAGAGGCGGTGGTCGCCGTCGCTCGTGAATTTACCGCTTACGATTTCATTTTCAAGGCGTTTCCATATCAGGACCAGCGTGATACGCCGGCAGTGGCGCGTGCCGGTGCCGTCGGTTCGAACTGCCGCGTCGAGCTGAAAAAATCGCTGCCCGCACTGATCGCGCGGTGTGACCTGATCGTGCTGCTCTTTCCTTCGACCGCCCTCCTGGAAGCCTTGCTCTCGGACAAGCCGGTGATCGTGCTCGTGGATCCGCGGTTCGTGAGTATGCGCCCTGTTGCGCGCGCGGCGCTCGAGCGTCGTGCGATCGTGGCAGATTCTCCGGTGCGGCTCCTCGAACAGTTTCGAGCGGTCCTGGCCAACGGCGGGTTTCGAGCATCGGCGCCGATCGATGACCTGTTCCTGCGCGAGTACGGCACGTACCTGGATGACGGTAAATCGGCTGACCGCGCACTGGCTGCGCTCACCTCAGTGCCTGTCGCCGACGCATGGGCCCGCAGTACAGTCTCTCCGCCGCAGTGTCGTGATGCCTGAAGGGATCGCGGTTGAAGCTCGTACGGCGGAAGCCCGGATCTCCGCCCCACGCGAGAGTATCGGCCAGCGGTACGCCGCTACTCTGGCGGCGCAGCTGGTGCAGCTGGCCGCGTCGGTCGCCGGCGCAGGGATCGTGCCTCGTGCGTTGGGTGCCGCCGCGTTCGGCAACTACAACTTTCTCCTCAACATGGCTGGGACGGTCCGCGGTTTCACCGAGCCGAGCGTCCAACAGGCGTTTTTCACCTTTTCGGCCCAGGAGGAGCGAACCGGCCGACTCACGCGGCTCTATGGCCTCTGGGTCCTCCTCCAGCTTGCTGTCATCCTCCTATTGGTCGCGACAGCCGCGGCGACAGGCTTGACCGGCCGAATATGGCCAGGGCAACGCCCGAACGACATCCTCCTGATCACGCTGGTCGATTGGGCCGGATTCCTGGTCATTTCGCTCAAGCAGCTTGGCGACGCCAAGGGTCTCACCGTTCGGCCTCAGCTCATCGGCGCGGTCTCGGCGGTGACCGTGCTGGTTGGAATCGTCGCGCTCGCGGTAACCGGCCGCCTCACATTTTTTTCCTACGCGATGCTCAGTATCGTGGCGGCGGCCGTCACCGCCGGGTCACTGGTGTATTGGCTGCTGGTGCGGCATCGCGACCAATGCTGGTCGGGCTCGGTGCGCGGTTCGGTGCGACAGTCTCTGGGACGCTGGTGGGCATATTCACGTCCGCTGATCCTCGTCGAGTACTACACGACGTTTCTCGCGGTCTCTGAGTACCTACTTCATTCAGTTCTGGTACGGATCGGTCGAACAGGGCCAGCTGGCGCTGGCGACCCGCTGGTCCGCCGTAGTGCTCATCTTCACCAGTTCGGGCGTGATGATCCTGTGGCGGGAGGTCGCCTCCGCGGCAGCGCGGCACGATCTCGTCGGCGCGGGTCAGCTGTATCGACAATTCAGCCAGCTGCTGGTGTTCGTGTCACTGGTGCTCTCAACCTGGCTGGCGTGCGCGAGCCCAACGCTCGTGAATGTTTTTGCCGGCACCGAGTACGCCGGCGCGATTCCCGCGCTTCGAGTGGCCGCGTATTACCCGTTGGCGCAGACCATCGGTCAATTGAGCACCGCGGGCTTGAAGGCGACCGGCCAAACCACCCAGTACAGGAACTGGGCGCTCCTCCTATCTTTGCCTGACATGGCGTTGACGTATTTTTTAGTGGCACCGGCCGCGGCGCGGGTTCCAGGCCTGGGCCTCGGCGCTCTGGGGGTTGCGATCAAGTTGACCGGCTTTGCGCTGATTACCGTCGGCGTGTACCGAAGCCGCTCTGATGCGTCATCTCGGCTTGAGCTACCGCAGGCTCGTGTTCTCATATCTCAGAATGGCGGCGATCGTTGTCCCCGTGGCCGTCGTGTCGATCGTCCTCGGCGGTGAGATTCTTGAACAGCATTGGGACCCCGGCGCGATCGCGGCGATGGCTGCCGGCTCGATTGTCTACTTCACGTCGATGGCCGCGCTGGCAATCGGGTTTCCGCACATCATCGGCCTCAGCCGCCCGCAGCTGCAAACACTGGTTGGTCAATGGATTCGATGACGCTGCAGGTAGAAGATGATCCCGCGCTCCTTGACCGGATGATGGTGGACCTTTCGCGAGGCGACGAACTCTACCAGCCGACCAACTACTGGGCCTACTATCAACGTCATTTCGTCCCTGAACTGCGACGCCGCGGGCTGAGAGACTTCCGTCGGCGCCGTCACAGCGTGCTGTCGAGTTTTGGCGCCACCGACCTGCGGCCCCAGGGCACCATCGAGGTATCGCCCGCTGTCCCAGTGTCGGCTCGGATCCGATCGGCGTTGACCCGGTTGGTGTCGCTGACGCCAGGTGTCTCGCTGGGCGTCTGGGGAGTCAACGGCGACTCGTTGACGCGATACTTTTATCAGCACGTGAAACACAAGTTCGAGCGCCTGGGTCTGCCGCTGTCGGTTTGCGGGACCACCTCGCACGGTAACCCCGAGGACCTGGTCGAGATCGACGGCGCGCTATGGTCCTACATGCACCTGCAGTATTGCTCGATGCTGGCGGATGCTCTCGAACACGTGTCGTTGGGTGATCATGCCGTGGTTTGCGAGATTGGCGCGGGCCTCGGCCGCAACCTCCAAATCATCGGCCGGCTTTTCCCTCGCGCCACGCTGCTGTTATTCGACATCCCACCGCAGCTATATGTCGCGAACCAGTACTTGCGCAGCGTTTTCGGCGACCGCCTGATCGGATACGACGATGCCGTCGCGGTTACACCGGATTCAGCCACTCTTGACGCCGTGCGCGGTCGAATCGTGGTCCTTCCGACCTGGCGCCTCCCGGACTGGTCAGACTGTGCCATCGATCTGTTCTGGAACAGCGCGTCATTCCAGGAAATGGAGCCACGCGTCGTCAAGAACTATCTGACCGTCGTCTCTCGCATGCGCCCGACGTGGGTCTATATCAACAGCATGCCGGGCGGAAACTACTGGGGGGAGAGACGGCCGGGTGAGGGCGGCACCCTCGATCCCGTGCTCGACCGCTACTATTCCGAGGGACTCGGAGCAGACTATCAGCTGCAGTTAACCTATCCGACCGATTACTTTCTGCAAGACCAACTCTACCGGTCGTACGTATTTCGAAAGATCGCGCGATGAGTCACGGTCCCTTGCGGGTCGCCATCGTCGGCTGCGGCCGGATCGCCAAGAACCACGTCGGACCGCTTGCCGAGGTTCCTGGACTGTCGCTGGTCGCAGTGTGCGATCTGCAGCGCGAGCGCGCGGAGGCTCTGGCGCGCCCAGCTCAGGTCCCTGCTTACACGAACTATCACGAGATGCTCGCGCGCGAGCGTGTCGACGTCGTCAGCATCCTCACCCCCAGCGGCATGCACCCCGACCACGCGGTCGACATCATGGAGCGGTATCGCACGCACGTGGTCATCGAGAAGCCGATGGCGCTCGCCTTCGACGACATCGCCCGGATTCGCGAAACCGCGGCCCGCGCCGGGGTGAAAGTCTTTCCCGTCTATCAGAACCGCTACAACAAGGCGGTGCAGCGGGTCCGTCACGATCTGGTCAGCGGCGCGCTGGGCAAGCCGGTCCTCGGCACGGTACGAGTTCGATGGTCCCGTGGCGCCGCGTACTACGCGCGAGATCCATGGCGGGGCACGTGGGCGATGGACGGTGGCGCGTTGACCAATCAGGGAATCCACTACATCGATCTGCTGCAGTACCTCATGGGAGACATCGAAGCGGTGACTGCGCTCACCGCCACGCGCCTCGTCGACATCGAGGTCGAAGACACTGCCGTCGCCACGGTGCGGTTCGCCAACGGTGCGCTCGGGGTGATCGAAGTGACCACCGCTGCCCGGCCGCGCGACTTCGAGGCATCGATCTCGGTGCTGGCCGAGAACGGCGCCGCGGTGCTCACTGGCATCGCCGCCAACCAGCTCGAGACTTACACGCTCGACCCGGAGGCGCGCGCCGCGAGCTCTGAAGAATTTCCCGACGCCTACGGCTTCGGCCACTGGCCGTTTTTCCGCGACGTGGTCGCCGACCTCGGCGGCGGCTCGCCGCATCCCGTCTCCATGGACGAGGGGACCCGCGCCATCCGGCTGCTGAATGCGATCTACCGGTCCGCCGAAGATCGGCGCGAGGTGCGTCTTGACGAGGGCGCCGTATCGCGGCGCCTCGGGCGGCCGGATCCTCGCTTGACGGCCTTGTATACGACGCCATTCCCGGCCTCGATCTCATGAAGGTCCTCGCTGACTGGCGGCGCCGGGTTCATTGGCTCTCACCTCGCGGCGGGGTTGCTCGGGCGCGGCCACGAGGTCGTGGTGCTCGACGACCTCTCAAACGGGCGCAGGGAGAACGTGCCCGCCGGCTGCACGTTTATCGAAGCCGATGCGGGCGACCCCGCCACGGTCAATCTGCTCCCTCCGGTCGACAGCGTCATCCATTTCGCCGCTCAGTCGTCGGGACCGGTGTCGGCCGACGTTCCGTACAAAGATCTCCAGTCGAACGCCGCCTCGACGCTGCTGTTGTCGCGCTGGTGCATTCGGCGCGGCATCCGCCGTTTCGTGTATGCGAGCTCGATGGCCATCTACGGGAATCCGCCAATCGTGCCGGTGTCCGAGGATGCGCCGCAGATCCCGCTGTCCTACTACGGCGTTTCGAAGCTGACGTCGGAGCACCTTCTCCGCGTCGCGGCTCAGGAAGGGCTTCGCCCGACCTCGGTCCGGTTCTTCAGCGTCTACGGTCCGGGCCAGAATCTCGACAACGTGCGGCAGGGCATTGTCAGTATCTATCTTGCCTATCTCCTGCGCGGCGACCACGTGCCGGTCACCGGCTCGCTCGAGCGCTTCCGCGATCTGGTCCACGTGGACGATGTCGTCAGGTTGTGCGCAGACGTGCTCGAGCGCGAGTCCACGCCGGAGCCTGCGTACAACGTCGGCGGCGGCCGGCCGACCACCGTTCGCCAGCTGCTCGATGCGCTGATCGCGGCCGCCGACCTGCCGCGCGATTTCCCGATCCGTGAGCTTGCCGGGTCGCCGTCCGATCAGTTCGGCCTGTACGCGGACATCAGCCGTGCTCGACGCGATTTCGGCTGGAGTCCAACCATCGATCTCGCTGATGGCTTGAAGGGCATGGCGCGGTGGGCGCGGTCGATGCAGAACGCATGAGGCTCGCGTCCAAATGCCAGCCGACAAGCGATGGCTTGGCCGCGCACCTCGACCAGACAGCCGAAGAGTTCGCGCAGACGATGGGATATGGCAGCCGCACCTACGAGAGCCCGGCGCAGTTTCTCGAGGCGCATGCGCACGACTGGGTGAGGGAACTGCACGCGGTGTTCCGCGAGCTGCTCGATCCCACCCGCGCGGTCCTCTCGATCGGCTCGGGCGAGTGCGAGCATGAAATCCCGTTCGTGCTCGACGGCTACGATATCCTGTCGACCGACGTGGTCGCGTCGGCGACCGAGTCCGTGCGGCTATTCCCGGCGCTCCGCTTCGAGCTGTTCGATGTATTGAATCCGACTCCGATCGGCCATTTCGACGACGTGCTTGTCGGCGGACTCGACTTCTACTTTCCCGACAGTCAGTTTTCGAGGCTGCTCGCCAACATCCGCGAGTTGCTGCGGCCGGGCGGCCGCCTCGTGTTCACGCTCCGCTACCGCGACAACCTGGCCACCTGGATGATCGATCGCTTCGGAATCCCTCTGTGTTGCTCGCTGTCACGGATCGCTGCCGCCGCGCGACGCACCGGCGTCCGGTGGAGGCTGAAGCCTCACGGGTATCGGCGGTCGATTCACGAGATCGTCGCAGCTGCCGCGCGACACGGCTTTCGCCTGGGCCGTGTTCGCCATGCGGGATTCGGCGTCGAGTTGACGCGCGTCTATCTGGATCGGGTGCCGCCGCTCTTCCGCCTGGCCCGGGCGATCGATAAGCGCATCCACGTCTTCAACAACGCGGTCGTCTTCGAGTTTCTCACGTGACCATTGCCGTTGCGCCGCAGTGCAGGCTGTGTGGCTCCCGGGAGCATCAACTGGTGAGCCGCTAACGTCTCTGAAGCGCCGGACTCCGCCGTCTATGCCTGTCAGGGATGCGGCATCGTCTACGTGTTCCCGATCATGAGCGAAGAGGAGGAGGCGACTTTCTACGCCCGGCAGTTCGAAGAGTACATGTCACGGCGATCCGGTCCGGGCTGGAAATCGCCGGAGGCGCATTTCTCCTCTTACCGCGGCGAAGCCGAGCGGCGGCTGCCATTGGTGACCCCGCACCTTCGCAGGGGGGATGCGGTGCTCGAGATCGGAAGTTCGACCGGGTACTTTCTGGATGCCCTGCTGCCCCACGTCGGCTCGATCACCGGGGTGGAGCCGAGCGAGGCCTATCGTTCGTACGCGCAGTCGCGCGGGATCGAAACCTTCGAGACGCTCGACGAGCTCCAGGGCCGCACCTTCGACGTCATCGCGCTCTACTACGTCGTCGAGCACCTTCGCGACCCGGTTGCGTTTGCCGCGTCGTTGCGCGGCAGGCTGAATCAGGGCGGGCGGCTGCTGATCGAGGTGCCGAACGTCGACGACGCGCTGCTGAGCCTGTACCGCCTCGCGGCGTTCGACTCTTTCTATTGGCAGCGTGCCCACTACCACAATTTCTCTCGCGATACGCTGACGGCGGTCCTCGAGCGTGCCGGCTATACCGTCCAGACATACCCGGTGCAGCGGTACGATCTGTCGAACCACATGGTGTGGATGATGGAGGGACGTCCGGGCGGCCACGGGCGATTCGCCGACGTGCTCGGCCCGGCGGTTACCGCCGAGTACAGCCAGTCACTGAAAGACCGCTGGATCTGCGATACGGTCTTCGCGGTTGCCACAAGCGCATGAGCATCGAGCCAAACCCGGCGATCCTCGGGCTGCAGCGCGCCGCCGAAGACATGCGCGGCCGCGAGCGGTACGTCCGCCTCGATCGAAACGAGCGGGTGACACCGTTTTCCAACGCCGAGTTCGCGGCCATTCTCGGGAGCCTGCGCGCCGAGGAATTCTGCGCGTATCCGGATCCGTCGCCGCTCGTCGATCGGCTGTCGCGCGCATTGTCGGTGCCCGCGAGCTGGATCTACCTGACCAACGGATCCGACGCCGCAATCAGGAAGGTGTTCCAGGCCTTCGTGCGGCCGGGCGACGCGGTGCTGCTTGCCGATCCGACCTACGCGATGTATCCGATCTACACGCAGATGTTCGGCGGCCATGCCGACATCGTCTCCTACCGCGACGATCGGACGCTGGACGTCGCGGCGTTCAGGCGTCGACTGGCGGCGCGGCCGCGGATTGCAGCCATCGCGTGCCCCGACCAGCCCACTGGCGCCGTGCTCTCCATCGGCGATCTTCGTGGCATCGCCGCCGAAGCGCGCCTGCAGGGGACGCTGGTCATCATCGACGAGGCGTACTATCCGTTTCACCCCGCGACGGCGGTCGCGCTGGTTGCCGAGCTCGACAACGTGGTCATCACTCGAACCTTTTCAAAGGTCGGCGGCCTTGCGGGCCTCCGGCTTGGCTACCTCGTGGCGCAGCCGGAGATCGTCGACGTCGTCGACAAGGTTCGCGGCGCTCATGAGGTGAATGCGGTCGCGATTCACGCCGGCGCGTTCGTGCTCGACCATCCGGAAATCGGCGAGGCGTTCGTGCGCGACCTCGAAGCCGGTCGAACGCTGCTGACGGCGGCCGCCGCCGATCTGGGGCTTGCCGTTCCGCCCTGCCCGGCGAACTTCCAGCTGATCGAGCTGCCGCCTGCGCTGAATCCGTCAGCCGTGGTTGACGCGCTGAAGCAACGCGGATACCTCGTCAAGGGAGGTTTCCCGCACCCGAGCGTCGCCCGATGCATCCGCGTCACGCTGGCGGGACCGGAGGTGATGGCGCTGTTCACGCAGGCGCTGCGCGAGGTGTGCGCTCGTGCCGCAGTCTGAACACCTCGACCCGCGCGTCGTCGACGAACAGCAGGCCTGGTCGTCGCCGGAAAGCCTCGATTACTACCGCCGCCACCGGCAGAGTCCCGAGGAGCTGTATCCCTCGGAGCGGTACTTCCTGCCGGACGTGCTGCGGCAGGTCGACTCAATGCTCGACGTCGGCTGCGCGGCCGGTGGGTTCAGCGAGGTGGCGCGGGCGCTCAACCCGCGAGTGCGTTACGTCGGCGTCGACATCGCGCCGGCGTTTGTCGAGACCGCTCGCGCCGAGCATCCGCACGCAGAGTTCGTGCTCGGTGACGGACTGAGGTTTGCCACTCCGCCCGGTTCGTTCGATCTCGCGCATGCGTCGGGGGTGCTGCATTTGAACCTGCGTTACCGCGACATCATCGCGGCGATGTGGCAGCAGACGCGCCGCTTTTTGCTGTGCGATCTCAGGCTGACCACCGCGGCGCCGGAAGTTGGCCGGATGGAGTCGCCGTTCGGGGAAGCACGGTCGACGTCGTTGCCCTACGTTGTCCTGACCGTGGACGACGCGACGGAGATGTTTCGCGCGCTCGATCCGCCGCCGGCCCGAGTGTCGATCAAAGGGTATCGTCACCATGCGTCGGCGCACGCGAAGCTCGAGAATCCCGACGTGCTGATGGCGTTCGTGCTGGCGGAGAAGGTATCGGGGTCGACCGCGACAACCTTCGACATCGACCTGGATGGCTGACATGGCTCGTCCGATGCTGAAGCGGCTCGCCGCGCCGTTCGGGATTACATCGTCCACCTTTTTGTGGCGGCCGTTCGCGGCGCGCCAGCACCGGCGGAAGATCGAGCACGACCAGTCGTATCGTGCCTGGCTCCAGTCGCGAGCCGGTCTCGAGGAGCACTGGGGACACGAAACCGTCACCGACGACTTCGGCATGCTGCATCTGGGGTCACAGCTCTACGAGATTTGCCGGACCCTGCGTGCGCGGATCGGCAGTGTCGCCGGTGCACGGGTGCTCGACGCCGGCGCGTCCGACGGCCTGTTTCTCAACGAGATCGGCGCGGTCAACGGTGTCGGCGTCAATTTCCTCGTGCCGTGCGCGCGCAAAATTGCCAGCGAAGGGCAGCTTGCCTGCGTCGCCGACGTCGAACGCCTGCCGTTTGCCGACGGCGCGTTCGACATCGTGATCTGCTGCGAAACCCTGGAGCACGTGCCGAACCCCCTCGGCGCGCTGAACGAGCTGGCGCGCGTCTGCCGCGGGCGCATGTTCGTCACCATCCCCTGGCTGCCGGCGACACGCATCAACGCGCGCCCCGCCGGCTGGCCGGACGTCGAGAGCCACATTTTCGAGTTCTCCGAGGTCGACTTCGCGCGGGTCGTCTCGCACGCTCCGGTGCGCGTCACCTATCAGAGCCGGATCCAGGTCTTTCCCGAGCCGAAGGGCCCGTTCTGGCGCTGGTGGCTCGGGCGCTGGATGTACCCAAACTTTTTCCCGAAGCTCCAATACTACGAGCTCATTCCGGTGCGTCGATGATCTGTGCGCTGCTGCTGGGACGCGAGGGATCCAGCGGGTTCCCCGGCAAGAATGTCTACCCCGTGCTTGGGCGGCCGCTGGTCGCTTACCCGCTGCTGGCGGCGGGCGGCGCCGCATCGGTCGATCGGGTGTATCTCTCGACCGACTCGCCCACGTTGAAGCGGATTGGCACCGAATATGGCGCCCGCATCATCGATCGGCCGGCGCACCTCGCGTCCAAGGAGGCGCTCGGTGAGGACGCCTACGTGCATGGCTACCAGACGATTGCGCAGCAACTGGCCGCCGAGGGCGAGCACGTCGAGCTGATGGTGCTGCTGTTTGCGAACGCGGCCACCGTTGTCTCCGCGACCATCGACGAAGGGATCGACGTCCTGCGGCGGAACCCCGACCTCGATTCGGCGGTGACCGTTTCCTGCTACAACATGTGGAGCCCGCTGCGCGCCCGACAAGATCGGCGACGACGGCCTGCTGCATCCGTTCGTGCCGTTCGAGACCTTCGGCGACCCGAGAACGCTCAACTGCGATCGCGATTCGCAGGGAGACGTCTGGTTCGCGGACATGGGATTGTCGATCGTCCGGCCGCGGTGTCTCGACAACATGCACGACGGTCTGCTGCCGCAGAAGTGGATGGGACAGAAGATTCATCCGTTGAAGCAGTGGGGCGGCCTCGACGTAGACTACGAATGGCAGATTCCGCTGGTCGAGCACTGGCTGCGCGCTCACGGCGTCGAGACGATGGTCGAACGATGATCGCGGCGCTGATTTGCGGGCGCGCGGACGGATCGAAGTTCCCGTCGAGGAACACCTTCCCCCTGTTCGGGCGTCCGCTGATGCTCTATGCGTCGCTCGCGGCGCTGCACGCGTCGGAAGTCGAGCACGTGTTCCTGACCTCCGATGACGAAGGCATGAAGCGGGTGGCACGGCATCACGGCATCCGCGCGATCGATCGGCCGGAGGCGTTGAGCGGCGAGGCGGTTCCGCTCGAGGAGGTTGTGCGGCACGGCTACAACGAGATCAGGAACGTCCTCGGCGAGGATCTCGAGGCCCTCGTCATCGTGCTGGCGAACGCGCCGACCGTCACGAGCGAACAGATCGATCAGGGCGTCCACATGCTGCGGGCAGACGCCACCCTCACCGCGGTGATCTCCGCGTCGGCTCACGATGAGTTCCACCCCTCCTACGCGCTGTGCATCACGGAGAAGGCCGGCTGCGCCGGCATGCCGCGGCCAGCAGCCCGGACCGCGCCGAGCCGGTCTATTTTCCGGACGCGCTGCTGTGGGTGGTTCGGCCCTCCGCCCTCTTCGTCGGCCGCAGCGCCTCGGGATGGCTGGTCGACATGGAGTCGGGCAGCGTCGCACCGCTCGTGCACGAGGGGTATGGCGACGTCGACTATCCCTGGCAGATCCCGATCGTCGAAGACTGGCTGCGCCGCAACGGCTTCGACGAGGCGAAGACACCGTACGACCTGTTGCAAGCCTCGTCCCGCCGCGGTCGCGGCTCCGGTGCAGACACCGGCAGCTCGAACATCAGCCGGCCGCCGCGTGCTCATCACCACCGTGCCATTCGGCGTGCAGCGGCAGCCGCTCGATCTTCTCGAGGCTGATCGGCGTCGAGTACGTCATCAACCCGATCGGCCGGCGATTGAAGGAGGAGGAGCTCGCGACGCTGGCTGCCGATTTCGGCGTGTTGATCGCGGGGACCGAGCCGATTACCGCGCGGGTGATGGACGCGGCGCCGCAGCTGAAGCTGATCTCGCGCGTTGGCGTCGGGCTCGACAACGTCGACCTCGCGGCGGCTCGCGCGCGCGGCATCACGGTCAGCTATACGCCGGAAGCGCCGTCGCCGGCGGTCGCCGAGCTGGCCGTCGGCCTCATGCTCGCCCTCCTGCGGGACATCCCGGGCGCCGACCGCGTGATGCGCGACGGCGTGTGGCGGCGGACAATGGGGCGCCGGCTGTCGAACATGACCGTGGGCGTGATTGGCGTCGGGCGGATCGGCAAGCGTCTGATCCGGCACTTATGCGGCGGCTTTCAGGGCGTGCGTATTCTGGCGAACGACGTCAACCCCGATCGAGGATTCGGCAGCCGTTATGAGGTTGAATGGGCCGAGAAGGATGAGATCTACGGCGCTGCCGACGTCATCTCGCTTCATTTGCCGCTGACGCCGCAGACGCGCGCCCTCGTCGGCGCCCGGGAAATCAGCCTGATGAAGCCGACCGCCGTCCTGGTGAACACGTCGCGCGGCAACATGGTCCACGAGCAGGATCTGGCGCTCGCGCTGCGCGAGGGGCGGATCGCCGGGGCCGCGATCGACGTCTTCGAGCGGGAGCCGTATTCGGGTGAGCTGGCGACCATCGACCGCTGCATCCTGACCTGCCACATGGGGTCGATGTCCGAAGACTGCCGCGCGCGGATGGAGCTCGAAGCCACCGAGGAGGCGCTCCGGTTCCTCAGGGATGAGCCGTTGCTGAACGTCGTCCCGAAAGCGAATACGCGTCGGTGTCGTGAACAGCAAGTCGATGAAGGCCATTGTGTTCGGCGGATCGGGATTTGTCGGCAGCCACGTCGCCGATGCGCTGACGCGCGCCGGGCACGAGGTCGCCGTCTTCGACCGCCGTCGCTCGCCGTACCTCTCGGCGCTCGCAGACGATGGTGGTCGGCGACATCCTGGATCCGCAAGCGGTGGCCGCGGCGGTCGCGGGGCACCAGGTGGTCTACAACTTCGCCGGCATGGCCGACATCGACGAGGCGCTGGCGAAGCCGGTCGAGACCGCGCAGCTCAACCTCGTCGGCTGCGCGCACATGCTGGAAGCGGCGCGCCAGTCGGGGGTCTCGAGGTTCGTTCAGGCCTCCACCATCTACGTCTCGTCGGAGTCGGGCGGCTTCTATCGCGCCAGCAAGCAGGCGTGCGAGCTCTGGGTCGAGGAGTACCAGCGGCAGTACGGGCTCGACTACACCATCCTCCGCTACGGCACGCTTGTACGGAGGGCCGGTCCGACAGCCGCAACAGCGTCTACCGCTACCTGCGCCAGGCACTTGGTGTCGCGCCGGATCTCCGTGCAGGCGACCGGGGACGAGATTCGCGAATACATCCACGTCAAGGATGCGGCGGACAACAGCGTGGCGATCCTTGCCGACGAGTTCCGGAATCAGAGCGTCATCCTGACCGGCCACTCGCCGATGCGGTTTCGCGACCTGCTGCAGATGATTCGCGAAATTGTCGGCCTCGACGTGGAAATCACCCTCGAACCGCCGCCGCAGGACGGGGCGGACGCGCGCGGACACTACAGCTTCACCCCGTACACCTTCCGGCCGAAGGTCGGCCGCAAGATCGCCGCACACGCGTATGTCGATCTGGGGCAGGGCCTGATCGAGTGCCTCGAAGAGATTTACGAGTCTGAACAACGGCAATCTTCATCTCCCCTCTGACGCGCCAGGCCTCACCAGGCCTCATCACGATCGGCGTCTCGTGACTGCGACCGCCGACGCGCTCGTCCTCCTCGACGCCATCCCCGACACGCTTCCCGCGGCCCGCTGCGTCGCCGCATGGTCCGAGCGTGAGGTGCCCGGGAACGTCCAGTCGATTCCGGTTCTCGTGGAGCGAGACGCCACTCGCCTGAGGGATGAGTACGTCGCGTGGGCCCACGATCTCGGCGCATTCAAGGTGCGTGGCCGTGACCTGCGCACGCGGCTCGCCCTGACACCGGGAGTGTCGTTCTGGTGGATGACGCTGCTTGCGGAGAAGGAGCCGCTGCGGAGCCCCGGGATCTACAAGGTGTTGAAGCTGAGGGCGGTGGAGTTGCTGTATCAGCGCTCCGGCTGCCGTGGCGTCGTCTACATCGGCGCCGACGACGTCCTGTCCCGCACGCTGCGCAACTGGTGCCGGACGCTCGGTCATCCATATCGGCACGAGCGACGACGGAAGCCGAAGAAGCAGCCCGGTCGAGGGTCGTCCGATCGCCGGGATATCGGAGCGGTTCCCGCACGTGATGCAGGCCGCCTGGTACCTGTCGCGCAGGTGGACTGGCGCGTGTCAGGCGTGCACGGCGGACCGCGGCGATGCCGCCGAGCCACGGTTCGCCGCGCGCGACCATCGTCACCTTCTTCCCCAATGTCGATCTCGAGCGGACCCGTCAGGGGCAATTCTGGTCGCGCTACTGGGAGCGCCTCCACGATCTGCTCGATCAGCAGGGAGACGCCGTCGATTGGGTGTGGCTGTATACCGGTTCCCCCCAGGCATCGTTCGACGACACCTTGACGATGCTCGACGGGTGCAACCGAAAAGGCGCCGGGCAATACCGCTACTTCCTGTTCGACCAGTTCCTCCGGCCGGCGGTGTTCGCGAGAGCCGTGCGCCTGTACCTCCGCGTCGCGGCGGCAGCCCTTCGGCTCGGCCCGGCGAAGCGCGCGTTCCGGTTCAGCGGGTCGGAGTATCGACTTCTTTCCCATGCTGGCGCACGAGTGGCGCTCGTCGTTCTTTGGCGTCGCCGCCGCCGACGCTGCTCTCCTGGTTGCAGGGTTCGATGAGATCGCCGGCCGGCTGCCCGGCGGACGCTGGATGCTGTTCGTCTGGGAGAATCAGCCCTGGGAGCTCGCGCTCATCGCCGCCTGGCGGCGGACCCATCCCGAGCGGATCATCGGCGCACAACACTCCGCCCTCGGCGGACTCGACCTGCGGTCGTTCGCGGATCCGCGCGACATGCTGGCGCCTTCTTCGATCCGCCGGCCGACGCCGGACCTTCTTGCCGTGAACGGATCGGGCAGCGCGCGATTTGCTCCAGACGCACCCGCCGGCTGAGAAGATTGAGATCGTCGAAGCGCTGCGATACCTCGAGCTGCAGCGCGTTCACACGAGCGCCGCGAACGGCCGGCCGCGGACGCTGCTGGTCGTCACCGGCTACAAGCAATCGGAAACGGCCTATCAACTCCGGCTGCTGGCGGCGGTGGCACGGCTCGGCGGGCTCAACCGCTTTCCACGCATCGTCATCAAGCCCCATCCGTTTTGCCCGATCGACTCGATGCTGCGCCTGGAATCGTTTCGCGATCCTCCGCAGATCACGACTGCGCCGGTGACGTCGCTCTGGCCCGAAGCGGACGCCGTCTTTGCCGCCAATTCGACCACCGCGGCTATCGAGGCCAGCTACGTCGGCCTCCCGGTGGCCGTCTGTGCGCCCGCCGACGAAATGAACCTCAGCCCTGCCTTCGGCCTGAACGTTCCGGTCGTCGGCACCGCGGCCGAGCTCGCCGAGTTCCTGCGGGATCCGATGCCGGCGGCCTGCCGGCGCGACTTCTTCCTGCTGGACGACGCTCTGCCGCGCTGGCGCGCGCTGCTGTCGCAATCGTGAGCCATCGTGTGGAACCTTTTCGATCTCTTTGTTACGGTGAAGTTGACGATGCAGAAGCGATGGCAACGAGTAAGAGGGGCGGCCGTACCGGGCTGGTCCAATGGCCGCTGACGCGACCGAGCGGGCGGACTCGATGACGGCGGCCGGCCCGCGCGAGGTCGCCCTTGCCGACCGTTTCCAGTTCGGCGAGAACTGGTGGAGCTTCCTCAACTCGCTGGACGAGTCGCGCATTGCCGAGGCGCAGCGCTCGCTGTCGACGATGCTCGGACGCGAATCGCTCGAAGGGCTGACGTTCCTCGACGTCGGCTGCGGCAGCGGCCTCTTCTCGCTCGCGGCCATGCGCCTCGGCGCGGCGAGGGTGCACTCGTTCGATTTCGATCCGATGAGCGTGGCCTGCGCGGAATCGCTGCGGCAGCGTTTTTTCGCGGGCACCTTGGCGTGGACGATCGAGCAGGGAAGCGCGGTGGATGCCGACTACGTCTCCCGGCTCGGCGCCTGGGACGTGGTCTACTCGTGGGGAGTCCTGCACCACACCGGCGCCATGTGGCGCGCCATCGGCAATGTCACCGGCGCGGTCGCGTCAGGCGGTACACTCTTCATCAGCATCTACAACGACCAGGGGCTGCTCTCGCGCTTCTGGACCCTCGTCAAGCGCGGCTACAACACGGGGCTTCCGGCGCGAGCGGCGATCACGGCGATCTTCGTGCCGGTCTTCGTCCTCCGCGGTATGGCGCGCGATACGCTGGAAGGGCGCAATCCGCTGCGCCGCTACCGCGACTACCGCAAGACTCGCGGGATGTCGATGCTCCACGACTGGCGCGACTGGCTTGGCGGATACCCGTTCGAGGTCGCGAAGCCCGAGGAGATATTCGAGTTCCTGAAGGCGCGTGGCTTCGTCATGGATCGTTTGAAGACCTGTGCAGGCGGGCTCGGATGCAACGAGTTCGTCTTCCATCGGCATGGCATGATTGCCGACGCGGGATCGGCCGGCGATCATGCTCGGCTGCGGGTCGTCTTCCTGATCGGGACGCTCGATGTCGGCGGGACCGAGCGGCAACTGGTCGAGCTCGCGAGCCGGCTCGATCGTCGGCGGTTCGATCCGGTGATCTATTGCCTGGCCGCGCCCGGTCCGCTGGCGGACGAAGCGCGCCGGCGGGGCGTCGACGTGCGGTCGGCGCATCTCAGGGGAGTCCGCCCGTGGACGCATCCTTTTCGCTTTACCCGGCGGCTGCTCCGCATCTACCCTGATTTGAAGGCGTTGGAGCCCGATATCCTCCATCCCTTTCTCTTCCACGCCTACACGATTGGCGCCTTGCTGTCGCCTCTGCTGCGGCCGAAAGCCTTCGTCTCGAGCCGCCGGAGCCTCGGGCATTTCAAGGCGAACCGTCGTGCCGCGCTCATGCTCGAGCGGTTGACCAACGGACTGGCCGATGTCGTGGTCGCGAATTCCGAAGCGGTCCGGTTGGACGCCATCGCGCAGGAAGGGCTTGCGCCCGAGCGCGTCATCGTCATCCACAACGGCGTCGACATCCCCGGCCCTGCCGACGCGCTTGCCGTGCGGCGCGAGCTGAATGTGCCACCAGATGTTGTGATGGTGGCGGTGGTCGCGAATTTCATCGCCTACAAGGGCCACGACTGCTTTCTGACCGCGTGGAAACAGGTGCAGGACGTTGTCCCTGGCGCGGTCGCGCTGCTGATTGGCGAAGGGCCGACGCGACAGAAGATCGAAGCGCTCGCCGCCGGTTGGGGCTGACGAGCACGCTGCGCTTCCTGGGCAGTCGGACCGATGTCGGCGTGCTCCTGCCGGCGGTCGATCTGGTGGTGCATCCGTCGCAGCAGGAGGGTTTTTCGAACGCCATCCTCGAGGCGATGGCTGCCGGCTGTCCGGTTGTCGCCACCGCCGTCGGCGGGAACGTCGAAGCGGTGATCGAAGGGACCACTGGACTGCTGGTGCCGCCGAGCGATCCGGTCGCGCTCGCCGTCGCCATCGAGCGCCTGCTGCGCCGGCCGGACGAACGCCGCCGGTTCGGCCTCGCCGGGCGGCAACGGGCCGAACGGTCGTTCGGCATGGATCGGATGACGCTCGCCTATGAGCAGGTGTACTCGGCGGTCGTCGACCGGAACACTCGAGGCATACGCTTGTCGTCGCGGGTGCCTGCGTGATGATTGCCGTCGCGCTGCGTGTGGTGATCGCCGCATTGATCGGCGCGGCGATCGTCGGCGATGTTGCGATGGATGGCGCGCCGTTCCCAGGCTGGGGGCCGCGATCGTCGCGCTCGGCGTGCTGGCGCGAGCCGCGGTCGGGCTGACGCTCTTCTGGATTTCCTACGCTAATCTTCCAATCGCGACGTCGCTCCACACCGGCGACGGGTTCTGGGTCCTCGCCTCCGACGCGCCGGCGTACTACAGGACCGCACTCGCAGCCCCGGACTGGGGGTTTGGACCCATCTACGGTCCGTCTCGCGGATACGTGCGCGCGCTCGCTCTTTGGTTGAACGTAGTGGGCCAGAGCCCCGCCGCCGCCCTGTATCTCAACCTGGTGATGTTCGTCGCGACGGCGATGGTCGTGCTTGCGCGTGGTGCCATCCAGAAACGACTGGCGACGGCGATGCGCCACTGCTGATGTGTCTTGCCGCGCTCAGCTTCAACCCGACGCTTGTCGGGCACGCGACACAGGCACTGAAAGATACGTTCATGGCGCTGGCGCTGGCTGCTGGATGCGCCGGCGCATACGTCGTCTTCAAGGGCGTGCACGCCGGTATCAAGACACGTCGTTGGATCTCAACCGGCTCTGGATCGCCATTGCCGGCGTGCTGATGTCGGTCTACCTCGTCACCATGATCCGTCCGTATTTCGCCTTCGTTGAATGGGGTTGTTACTTTCTCGCCACGCTGGTTTCATGCATCGTCGCCGCCGGCCGACGTGTGCGCACATTTGGAATCCATGCAGTCACTCTCATGGCTCTCTGGGGCGTGATGGCCTATGGTGGCGGAACCTACTACCGACGAAATCATGCAGCGAACGCTTGACGCCAGCGTCAATCCCCTGATGCTCTATTTGAACAGCGCGTCCCTTCTTCGCGAAGCGCAGCTGGGCTTTGTGCGGACTGCAGTCCGGGACGAATGCGGCCGCCGCGCCGCCCCCGAGCGATCCGGGTCTCAGCGAGGAAGCCGCTGGGCGACTATCCAGCCGGTTGGCGGGTGGACCCTGCCGAAGGGCCTGATCCTGATGTTCGTGCCGGTCATGATCGCGAAATCGATGTCGTGGCTGCGATTCGAAGGCGGTCGAGGGCTACTCGCCCTGGCGGACCTCGACACGATCTTCATCGATGCGAGCATCGTCATGTTGCTGGTGTTGTGCGTCGCGGGACGCGCCGAGCTCCGGCGGAATCTGCCGTTCTTCTGTTTCGCGGTCCTGATGGCGATGATCGTCAGCGCCGGCCTGATTGCGTTTGTGGTCACCAATCTGGGCACACTGCTGCGGCTCCGTCTGATGTTTGCGGTGCCGCTGTGGATGAGCGCCGTGGCGCTGATGCCCGCCTCATCGCGACGCGGCGGCCGATCGAAGACGATGGCTTCGTTGCGAGGGGCGCGAAGCCGATCGGGACGGCGATGAAATGTGCGGCATAGCTGGATACGTTGGAACACCGACAGCGGCAGGCGAGCGGCCGAGGCGCTGGGCGATCGCATGTGCGCGACCATGACGCACCGCGGTCCTGACGATGCCGGTGTCTGGACCCGGGAAGACGGCGCGGTGATGCTGGCGCAGCGGCGGCTTTCGATCATCGACCTCTCCCCGCTTGGTCACAACCCCATGCCGTGGGACGGCGGCCGCCTGTGGCTGACCTACAACGGCGAGGTCTACAACTTTCTCGAGCTCCGGCAGGAGCTCGAAGCGGCCGGTCACCGGTTTCGCTCGCAGACCGACACGGAAGTGATCCTCGCGGCCTACGACCAGTGGGGGCTCGACTGCGTCCAGCGGTTTGCCGGCATGTTCGCGTTTGCGTTGTGGGACGAGCCGCGCCGCCGGCTGTGGCTGGTACGCGACCGGCTCGGGAAAAAGCCGCTGTACTACGCGGAGGTGAACGGCACGCTTCGCTTCGCATCGGAGCTGAAGGCGATCGTCGCCGACGAGACGTTTCCGCGCGACATCGACCCCGCGGCGATCGGCCTCTACTTGCGATACGGCTACATCCCGTCGCCGAACACGATTTACGCGCACGCGCGCAAGCTGCCGCCCGGCCACTCGCTGCGGTTCGAAAACGGCCGCATGTCGGTGACGCGGTACTGGGATCCGGTGCCGTTCGCCCTCGCGCACCCGCCGCGTGCCGACGCGGACGCCGAGGCCGAGCTGGAGTCGCGACTGGCCACCGCCGTGTCGCAGCGCATGATTGCCGACGTGCCGCTTGGCGGGTTCCTGTCGGGCGGCATCGACTCGTCGCTTGTGGTCGCGCTGATGCAGGAACACAGCGCGACGCCGGTGCGCACCTTCACCATCAGGTTCGACAACCCCGAGTTCAACGAGGCCGACCATGCCGCAGCGGTCGCGCGCCACCTCGGCACCGAGCATCACGAAACCACCTGCGACGACCGGGAGATGCTCGGCGTGGTCGATCGCCTGCCGGACATGTTCGACGAGCCGTTTGCCGATTCCTCGGCGGTTCCGACCTACCTGGTGTCGAAGATCGCGCGCGAGCTGGTGACCGTCGCCTTGTCGGGGGACGGCGGCGACGAGCTGTTCCTCGGGTATCCGCGATACGGGTACCACACGACTGCTGCGGCCGTGCTCAGCCTTCCGCGGCCGCTGCGGCGCGCCGCCGCCGCCGTGGCCGATCAGATGCCCGCTCGGCGGCTTCACCGCATCGCCGGCGTGCTGCGCAGCGACGAGCTCGACCACTACGCCCGCTTCATCTCATGGTGGACGCCTTCCGAGATCGTGCAGTTGACCGGAGATCCGCCCGGACGCGTCGCCGTTTTACGCCGACGCGCTGGCGAGGGCCGCGTCGATGTCGGGCAAGGACCGCCCCGGCCTGCTCGATCTCGTGTCGTATCTCCCCGAAGACATCCTGACGAAAGTCGACCGCGCCTCGATGGCCGTCAGCCTCGAGACGCGCGCGCCGCTGCTCGACCATCGCGTCGTCGAGTTCGCGCTGGGCCTGCCGCCCGCGTTGAAGCGGCGCGGCCGGACGACGAAGTGGTTGCTGCGCCGGCTGCTGTACAAGCGCGTGCCGCGCCAGCTGATCGAGCGGCCGAAGATGGGATTCGGCGTGCCGCTCGGCGACTGGTTCAGGGGACCGCTGCGCGAGCGCATGGACAGCTACTGCGCGGGCGCTGAACTGGAGGATCTCGGCATCAACCCGCAGCCGGTGCGCGCGATGTGGCAGGGGTTCAAGCGAGGACAGAACCACCGCACCGACCTTCTCTGGCAGATATTCACGCTGGTCGCCTGGGCACGCCGATTTCGAACGGCCGCGGTCCCGGCGATGACCGCCCGGGCGTGATGATTCGCGCCGAGCTTTCGCGTCTCCTGCGGTGCCCTGCGTGTGGCGGCGCGTTCGCAGCGGCGGCCGATGTAGAGAATGCGCTCGCCTGTGACAGGTTGCGGCCGACGCGCGCCGATCGTCGACGGCGTTCCCCGGTTCGTCGATGTGCCCGACGACGAGACGGCGCGCCGGACCCAGGCGAGTTTCGGTTACGAGTGGACGCACTTCAACGACTGGCGGCAGTCCGGCGAGACCAACTTCAACGACTATTTCCAGGGCCTCGATCTCGCGGCACTCGGTAACGCCGTCATCCTCGACGGCGGCTGTGGCATGGGACGTCACGCGCGGCAGGCGGCGCGGTTTGCGCGCCAGGTGGTCGCGGTTGATTTCAGTGCCGCCATCGACCAGGCGCGCCGGAACACGGCCGATGTCGGCAACGTCGATTGCGTGCAGGCGGACCTGCTGGCGCTGCCGCTGGCCGATGGGGCCTTCGACTTCGTCTACTCACTCGGGGTGCTCCACCACCTCGCGGATACCGAGCGGGCGCTCGCACACACTGGTACGCAAGCTTCGTCCAGGCGGCTCGCTGCGCGTCTACCTGTATTGGAAGCGACACGGCTGGAAGGGACGCGTCCTCGGAGTTGTGACCGCTGCGCGCCGGGCGACAACCCGCATGCCCTTCCCGGCGCTTCGCGGATTCTGCCGAGTCCTCAGCGTCGGCCTCTTCGGCGGGGTGGTCCTGCCTTACCGGGCGTTGTCGGCCGCAGGCGTCCGCGGCATCGAAGACTGGCCGCTGTTCGTCTACTCCAAGTACCCCTTTTCCGTCCTCTACAACGACCAGTTCGATCGCTTTTCAGCGCCGATCGAGAAGCGGTACGACGCCGATGAAGTGCACGCGCTGCTCGAGCGCGCCGGTCTCGTGAACGTCACCGTGCGGCCGTGTTTCGGCTGGATCGCCGACGGGACGAAGCCCGCCTGACGCCGTGCCGAGGCGCTCGACAGTCGATCAGGCAGCTTTTGGAACAGGACGTGGAAACCGCAGCGCGGCAGCCCGCCCGTGTTCAGCAGCGTGTGCGATGAAAACCCGCCTTTTCCTGCCCATCCCTCGATGACATCCAGCGGGATGACCCAGTTGTAAAACGGCTCGAGGAGATCGAGCACGCCGTGCTTCGAGCCCTTCGGACGTTTCAACAGGTTTCGCGCCACGTTCTTCAGGTTCTCTCCCAGGCTGAGATCGTCCTGCCATCTCCGTTCGTAGACGTCGTCCACATATCGCAGCCGTTCGTCGACGGAAGAGAGGCGATGGAAGTGCCGCCGCTGGCGGTTCGAGGTCGGGCTCGCGTGAATGCCTTCCGGCCCGTAGACGTAAAGGTACACGCGCCACCAGGCTTCACCGTCGAGGCGGCGCTGAGGAACACCTTGAGCGGATCGTGCGTGCACATCGCGACGCCCCAGCAGTTGGCGAAGTCGAATGCACCAACCCATTCGGGGTGTTGCTGAGGGATCTCGACGATGTTTACACGGGCGACATTCGGGTTGAACTGGGCGACGCTCTTCAGCGCCGACTCTGAAATGTCGATCGACTGGACGGAAGCCGCACCCAACCGCTGCATCGTGCGGGTCCAGCGTCCGAGGCCGCACGCGATATCGATCGCCTTCTTGCCGGCGATCAGGTCGGATCCACCGGGACGTCGAGCTTTCGAATGCCCATCGTGTCGTTCGCAAATCCGTTCAGGCCGCGTGGATGTTTGCCGGTCCATTCGTAGACCCGGTCGTCGATGTAGGCATCGTCGGTCGAGGCGCCGGGATTGTCGAAGTATCCCGGCCGTCCGTCGAGGGCCAGCTTCCATTGCAGCTCGAACTGCTCACCGTAGCCGCTGGGCGGCGGCTGATATAAGCCCGAGTACTCGTCGCGCCAGACAACTCTGTCTTCGTCGAAGTGAGGGTTTGGAATATGCATTCAGTAAGGATGATAATTCAGGAAATGAAAGCCCACGGTGGAGTTCGGCACGCCGACTAGAACCCGCGGCCCATCTGGACTTGAGCGTGTGGCCTGCCGTGGCCATAGCTGAGCCGACCGTGCCGACCGGCACGCGGCGGATTAGTGCTTCCCCACGTTGGCTTATGCTCGCGACTTATTTTCTAGCCGCGCTCGTCGTCTCGCTCGTCCCTTACGCCGATCTGCCGGTCGGTCGCGCAGCGCTTCGGGTTCGTCGCCAGGCCCCAGGGCGATCGCTGGCACAAGCGTCCGACGGCGCTGTTCGGCGGCGTTGTCGATCGTCCTCACCACGGTCTGCCTCGGCCTGTCGTTGCCCTGGGATGCCTCGCCTGTGGCCGTTGCTCTTGTGCGGCTTCCTGATCGCGGCCTTCGGCTTCGTCGACGACCTGCTGTCGCTCAAGCCCTCGACCAAGCTGATCGCGCAGATCACGCGTGGCCTCGGCGCTGCTGTTCTTCGGCCTTCGGCCTTACTGGACCGGATCGCTGGTCGGCGATTCGATGCTCACGCTCTTCTGGATCGTCGGCATCACCAACGCCTTCAACCTGCTCGACAACATGGACGGCCTGTGCGCCGGCACCACGCTCATCGCCGGGCTCTTCCTGCTGCTCGGCATGCTTCATCAGGGAGGGCCGACGTCCGCCGGCCCTGTATCTCGCCGCCCTGCTCGGCGCCACCAGCGGCTTCCTCGTCTACAACTTCCACCCGGCGTCGATCTTCATGGGCGACACGGGCAGCCTGTTTCTCGGCCTCAACCTCGCGGCGCTGACGCTGGTGTCGGGACAATCCGGCGCGCGCCCATCCGATGTCGCGTCGGTCGTTGCCGGTCCGGTGCTGCTGCTGCTGATTCCGATCTTCGACACGACGCTTCGTCACCGTGATGCGGCTGCTCTCGGGACGCCGCCCGTCGCAGGGCGGCCGCGATCACAGCTCCCATCGCCTGGTCGCGATCGGGCTGCCCGAGCCGACCGCGGTGGCGGTGCTGTGGGCGCTGGCGATGTTCGGCGGCGGGATTGCGCTGTCGCTCCAGCTCCAGGACCACGACTGGACCTGGATCATCGCGCTCGACCTTTTTCATCGCCATGATCATCTTCGCCGTCTACCTGGCGCGCATCCGGGTCTACGGGGAAGAGGACCTGGAGAAGGTGCCGGCGACCGGCCTGACGCCGCTGTTCGCCAACTTCATGTACAAGCGCCGGGTGGCGGAGGTGCTGCTCGACTTCTGCCTGATCCCGGTCGCCTACTACAGCGCCTACCATCTCAGGTTCGGCAGGGGCGGCGTGCTCGGGCAGAACTATCCCTTCTTCCTGGAGTCGCTGCCGATTGTCCTCGCCTGCCAGCTGATCGCGCTGTTCATCGTCGGCGGCTACCGCGGCACGTGGCGGTACTTCGGCATCATGGACGCCGTCGTCTTTGCCAAGGGCGTGGCGCTGGGGACCGTCTCGGCGATGATGGTGCTGCTGTTCGCGTATCAGTTCGTGAACTATTCGCGGGCGGTGTTCGTGATTTACGCCGCCCTGCTGATGCTGCTGCTGGCGGGCACGCGCGCCTCGTTCAGGCTGGTCGGCGAGTTCATCAACCGGCGGCGCGCGATCGGGCAGCGCTGCGTCATCTACGGCACCACCGGCGCGAGCGTCGCCACGATCAGCGAGGCGTTCGAGGACCACCCGCCGATCATCGTCGGGTTCGCCGACGACGACCCGATGCGCGCGAATTCGCGCGTAGCGGGCTACCCGGTGCTCGGCGACTTCGTCCGGCTGCTGACGCTGGTCGAGTCCGGCGCGGTCGACTGCGTCGTCGTCAACACGCGCGTGGCGGATGTCGATCGTCTGCAGGCGCTCGAGGCGATGTGCCGCGCGCACGAAGTCGACCTGGTCAAGATCCAGCTGCACCTCAAGCCGTTCAACGTCGCGTCCTGAATTGCCTGCCGCTCACGGCCCGCTTGGCGGCGGACACGACCGGCGCACGCGAACCTCCTGAACGCTCCCCACCAGCCTCTGGACGCATGAAGCTGTCCATCATCATCCCGGTTTACAACGAGGAGCAGACGATCGGCGAGGTGATCGAGCGCGTCTGGAAGGTCGATCTCGAGGGCCTCGAACGCGAGGTGATCATCGCCAACGACGGGTCGAGCGACGGCACGCGCCTGGCGATCGACGCGAGCCGGTGGAGCCACGACGCGCGGGTGATCATCTACAACAGTCCGATCAACCTGGGGAAGGGCGCCGCGGTCCGTTTCGGCATCGGGATGGCGACCGGCGACATCCTGCTGGTGCAGGATGCCGACCTCGAGCTCGATCCGAACGAATACGGGCGGCTGCTCGCGCCAATCCTCGATCGGCGCACCGACGTCGTCTACGGCTCGCGCTTTCTCAAGCCGACCGGACGCGTCGCCTTCAGACGTCGTGTGGCCAACCAGTTCCTCACAGTGTTGACCAACATCCTCTTCGGCTCGCGGCTGACCGACATGGAAACCGCGTACAAAGTGTTCCGTCGCGAGGCGCTCGAAGGGATCCGGCTGCGGTGCGTCGGCTTCGATTTCGAGCCCGAGATCACGGCGAAGCTGCTCCGCGCCGGCCGCCGGATTCTCGAGGTGCCGATCGGCTACCAGCCGCGGCGCGTGGACGAAGGGAAGAAGATTCGGTGGATCGACGGTGTCGATGCCATCTACACCCTGATCAAATGTCGCTTGGGGGCATGACTTGCGTCCGATTACATGGGACTGACGATACCTTTGTCAGGCGGGCTCGACGAGGAGCTTTCATGAAATTGAAAACCGTTATTCTCTGCGGCGGCCGCGGCACGCGAATCCGCGATGTGGCCGACAACATTCCAAAGCCCATGGTTCCCATCGGCGGCCTGCCCATTCTCTGGCACATCATGAAGTACTACGCCAACTACGGACACGACCGCTTTGTTCTGTGCCTCGGGTTCAAAGGCGAATCGATCAAGGATTTTTTCCTCAATTACAAGGCGCAGACCGAAGATTTCACGCTGACGCTCGGACGGTCGAACGTTCGCTATCACAACAACAACCCGGAAGCGCACTGGGAAATCACGTTTGCCGAGACCGGCCTGGATTCGATGACGGGGGCCAGGATCGCACGCGTCAAGAAGTACCTCTCGAACGACTCGAATTTCATGCTGACCTACGGCGACGGCCTGGGAGACATCGATCTGGACAAGCTGGTCGCGTTTCACAAGTCGCATCGGAAGGTCTTGACGGTGAGCGGCGTCCGGCCACCTGGACGCTTCGGCGAACTGCAACACAAAGGCGGCCGGGTCACCGAATTCAACGAGAAACCTCAGGCGACCGCCGGCCTGATTTCGGGCGGCTATTTCGTCTGCCGGAAAGAGCTGTTCAAGTACCTGAATACCGATGAAGGGCTGGTGTTCGAAGAAACCCCGCTCAAGCGGCTGGTGAAAGACGGCCAGGTGATGGTGTATGAGCACGGCGGCTTCTGGCAGCCGATGGACACCTACCGTGATTATCTGTATCTGCAGGGCCTGTGGGACAAAAACCAGGCGCCCTGGAAAGTCTGGTAGTGCGAAACGTTTGGACCGTCTTCAAAGGCAAACGCATCTTTGTCACCGGGGACACCGGGTTCAAAGGATCCTGGCTCTGTCTCTGGCTCCATCGTATGGGCGCCGATGTGGTTGGATTTGCCTTGCCGCCTGAGCAGCCGAATGCTCATTTCAACCTGCTGAAGCTCGATCGGTTGATTCACCACATCACAGGGGACATCCGGGATCTGAAATCGTTGTCCCGCGCCGTCAAAGATCACAGACCCCAGTTTTTCTTCCACCTTGCGGCGCAGCCGTTGGTCAAACGGTCGTACGCGGAACCGAAACTGACCTTCGACACCAACGTTGGCGGATCGGTGAATATCCTGGAAGTCATCCGCTCGACGCCGTCCCTGCGCGCGGCGATTTATGTGACATCGGATAAATGCTATCGCAATAAGGAAATCCGTCGAGGCTACCGGGAAACCGACGAACTCGGCGGCTTCGATCCGTACAGCGCGTCCAAAGCGGCAGCGGAAATGGCGTTTGGCGCTTACTTCGAGTCGTTCTTGAAAACCCGGCGAAATTTTGGCATCGCGAGCGTCCGCGCGGGCAATGTCATTGGCGGTGGCGATTGGTCGGCGGACCGCATCGTACCGGACATCGTGCGCGCGTTACGCAAGCGCGATCCGATTAAACTCCGCTTTCCGCAGGCAACTCGTCCCTGGCAGCACGTGCTCGACCCGCTCTCTGGATATCTGCTGCTCGCCGCCCGACTCGCTGAAGCCGGGCATCGCTACAGCGGCTCCTGGAATTTCGGGCCGGATCAGAAAGCAATCCGAACGGTTCACGATCTGGCTGAAACGTTCATATCGCAATGGGGTGAGGGGCGCATTCAAATCCGCAAAGGAGCCGGCAGGGTCCACGAAGCAGGTCTTCTGCAACTCAACAGCGACAAGGCACACCGCCTGCTTCGATGGAATCCGCGGTGGGCATTCGACGATGCCGTGTCGCGAACCGCTGAGTGGTACAAGAGCGTCCTTGCCGGCCAGCCTGCGCCACAGATCAGTCGGCGGCAAATTCAAGCGTTCATGGAGCGCCGGGATGATTCAAGGAATTAAGATTACGCCGCTGAAGCAGATCGTGGACGAACGCGGAAAAGTCATGCACATGCTGCGGAACGATTCACCGAATTTTGCCGGATTCGGCGAGATTTACTTTTCGTGCGTCTATCCGGGCGTCGTGAAGGGATGGCATATCCACAAACAAATGACGCTGAACTACGCGGTGCCTCAGGGACGGATCAAACTGGTGCTCTACGACGACCGGGAGGAGAGCCCGACCCACGGGGAGCTCCAGGAGATCTACATGGGGCCGGACAATTACTGTCTGGTCACGATCGCACCGCGTATCTGGAACGGCTTCAAAGGGATCGGAACGGAGATGGCCATCGTTGCCAATTGCTCCTCGATCCCGCATGACCCGGCCGAGATCGAACGGTTGAGCCCGGTCAACGATCGCATCCCTTACGATTGGGAGCTGGTTCATCGATGAAGTGGTTGCTTCTGGGAGGCACCGGCTACATCGGGAGTCGGCTCGCTGCCTACTTGAAATCGCAGGGTCACGGCGTTCGCGTCACCACCCGGCGAAGTCGTCCAGAGGTGCCCCGCTGGATTTCGGCGGATGAGGTCGTTACCGTCAACCTCCGTGCGAAAGCGGAATTGGCGCCGGCCCTCGACGCGATCGATGCGGTCGTCGATTTGGCGGCGCCTGACGAAGTCGTCTCTGCGCAGCAGCCGCTGGCCGCCCTGGAAGCGGGAGCAGAACAGACCTGGATGGTTTTAGAGACGCTCACCGACCGGGCTGCCGGCAAACGTCCGCTGTTCGTCTACATGTCGACGTTCCACGTCTACGGTCCGAACGTCCAGGGCAACGTTGATGAAACCACCACGCCCTCGCCGGTCCATCCCTACGCGTTAGGGCGATACCTGGGAGAGGCGATCGTTCAATCGTTCCGGAAACGGAAGCTCGTGAACGCCGTGTGCCTCCGGCTTTCCAACGCGTTCGGCGCTCCGGTTTCGGCCGATGTCCCTCGGTGGTCACTGGTTTTCAACGATCTGTGCCGTCAAGCGGTCTCTCAACGAAAATTGACGCTCAAGACAAGCGGCCTGCAAAAGAGGAACTTCATCACGCTCGAAGACACCGTACGCGGCCATCGAGTTCATCATCCAGCATGAAAGCGCCTGGCCGGAGGATGGCGTGCGTGCACGTCGGTTCATCGGCGCATTGGAGCATTCAGGACGTCGCAAGAGATGGTGTCAGCCCGCACTGATCAGCTCTTCTCGGCTACGCCCCGCCGATCGAATCTCCTCAAACCGCCGGCGCGAATGCTTCAGGAGATTTCCAGTTCAGCGTTGAACGACTGAAGGCGATGGGGTTTCAATGGAACAACGCCGTCGATAACGAGATCGAGGCCACCTTGAATGTTTGTCGAAACGTCGATTCCATGACCATCCGCCCTGTATGAGCTCACCGAAAGTCAGCGTCATCATTCCGACCTACAATCGCAAGGACCTCCTGTCCGAAGCGATTGAATCGGTTTTAAAGCAGACGTTCACCGACTACGAAGTGATCGTGGTGGATCATGGCTCGACCGATGGGACGGCGGAGTGGGTTCAGGCAACGTATCCGAACCGGGTTGGATGCGTACCGTTGCCTTATTGTGAGCTGCCGGCGTGTCCCCGGAACGCGGGTATCCGGGCTGCTCGGGGCGAGTTTGTCGCTTTCCTGGATTCCGACGACCTGTGGCTCCCGCACACGTTGAGCCGCCTGACGCAGTCGGCTCAGGCGGATCCTGCCGCGGGCCTTTACTTCGGCCTGGCGGAAGCCTTCGAAGGCGAGAAGAGGCTGCACACGACCATCGATCCAGCTCGACCGCGCTCCGGACATGTGTTTGAACAGCTATTACGCTTTAATTTTGTGGCTCTTCCGACTGTGATGGTTCGGCGCGATGTTCTGCAGGCGCTGGGGGGGTTTGACGAACGCCCGGCGTATCGAGCGACGGAAGATTACGATCTCTGGCTGCGGATCGCGTACCGACACCCATTTCACTTCATTCCCGAGGTGCTTGCGCGCTATCGATTGCACGGGTCAAATATGTCGCGGGGCGTGATGGCGCGCATCGACCTCTGGCAGATGGTGCTGGAAAACCTATTCAAGACGCTGGTGGTACCTGTCCCGGTTCAGCGCCGAACGTTGGCGATTCTCGAGCTGGAACGTTTCAAGTTCACCTTGCGAACATCCTCGCTTTCGGAGGCGCTGCCGTACCTCAAACGCGGCCTGGACGTCGATCCCTGGAACGTGCGCGCCCGGCTGCTGCATACCCTGGTGCGTTCCGGAGGGGGGGGCGTGCTGCGGTTCTGGCTGAACAACCACGCAAAAGAATTGAAAGTGAACCACTGATCGAAGTACCCACAATCGTCCCGGCTGTACTCCGTGCCGGTGATGAAGCCGGATGTCGGTGAACCCGTTCGGCCCATTCCCGCCCCTACTTTGTCGCTCGATTGTGTCGCAGAGAGGAATTGGAATCGAGGCGGCGCGCCCCCTGGTTCGCCCGGGTATTGAGTCGCGTCACACGGTGGGCCAACGCTGAACGTGTTCGCGTCGTACGAGAGACATGCTCGACTTCCTGAAAGAGAACCTGGCCCCGGCCGGCATCACCTGCATCCTGCTGCTGCTGACGCCAGGTGTGTTGATGCTGTTCGTGCCGTCGCTGGCGCGATGGGGACGCCGCTGGCTGGCGGCGGTGGTAGTGGGCTACGCGGCGATCAGCACGCAGGCCGGGGCGATGCTACTGGCGCGGACGCTGACTGGGCACTACAGCCCGATTCAGTCGATCGAGGACGCCGCGCGGCGCGCAGGCGATCGTGCTGCTCGGCGGCGGCAGCCTCAACCTGCGCGCCGGCGGACGACAGCTGTCAACGGTCGCGACCGATGCCGGGCTGCGCGTGCTCGAGGCGGCGAGGCTGTTTGCGCTGCTGAAGGGATCGGCGGCCAACGAAGGTCCGCTGGTGATCGCCTCCGGCGGCATCACCGAGCGCGAGGCCGCCGCGGCGCCGGAGTCGGCGGCGCTGCAGCGCGCGCTCGTCGAAGTCGGCGTCCCCTCCGGGCGGATCGTGCCCGAGTCGGAGTCGAAGAACACGCGCGACGAAGCGGTGATCGTCAAGCGCATGCTGGCCGAGCGCAACATCACGCAGTTTGTCCTGATCACGTCGCCGCTGCACATGCGCCGATCGATGATGGCGTTCGAGCAGCAGGGCCTGCGCCCGATCGCATCGCCGGCCGCGCTCGTGCCCGAACGGGCAGCCGCGCGGCGGCTGCTGTGGCCGTCAGGGATGTGGCTGGACGTGGCGAACGATGCGATCTACGAGTGGCTGGCGCGCGGCTACTACTGGTGGAACGGGTGGCTGGGGTGAACGCAGAGCTCGCGGAGCACGCAGAGAGAATCATGGTTCCTCTGCGGTCTCCGCGGCCTCTGCGTTCGATTGATGTGAGGATCAGGTGCGAACGACCGGCGGCGCGCTGATCAGGCCGTCGATCGGGCTGCTGGCGTTCGCGTACATCTTCCGCGGAATCCTTCCCGACAGATAGGCCAGCCGCCCGGCCCGCACCGCGAGCTTCATCGCCTCGGCCATCGCCACCGCATCCTGCGCGCCGGCAATCGCCGTGTTCATCAGCACCGCGTCGGCGCCCAGTTCCATCGCCAGCGCCGCGTCCGACGCCGTGCCGACGCCGGCGTCGACGATAAGCGGCACGCGCGCGAACTCGCGGATGATGCGCAGGTTGTTGACGTTCTGGATGCCGAGCCCCGATCCAATCGGCGCGCCGAGCGGCATGATCGCGGCGGCGCCGGCGTCCTCGAGCTTGCGGCAGACGATCGGATCATCGCTCGTGTAGGGCAGCACGACGAACCCTTCGCGGACGAGGATGCGCGTCGCCTCGATCAGCTGCTCGTTGTCGGGGAACAGCGTGCGCTCGTCGCCGATCACCTCGAGCTTCACCCAGTTGGACAGGCCGGCTTCGCGCCCGAGGCGGGCCGTGCGCACCGCTTCGTCCGCGGTATAGCAGCCGGCGGTGTTGGGCAGCAGGAAGTATTTCGACGTATCGATGTAGTCGAGCAGCGACTCCTTGGTGCGGTCGGAGATGTTCACGCGCCGGACGGCGACGGTGATCATCTCGGCGCCCGAGGCGTCGTGCGCCTGCACCATCACCGCCGGCGACGAGTACTTGCCGGTGCCGACAATCAATCGTGATGTGAACGTCTTATCCGCGATGGTAAATAGATCCACGGGCGTTGTTCCTGTTGTTGAGCTCATCCGATTTCCGAATCCGGTGAACGTCGAAGGTTGAACGTCAAACGTGCTCGCCGCCGCCGACGAAGTTGACGATCTCGATCTCGTCCCCTTCGGCGATCACCGTCTGCGCGTACGCCTCGCGCTTGAGCACGACGAGATTACGCTCGACCGCGACCCGGCGCGCGTCGATGTTCAGCCGATCGAGGAGCTCGCTGACCGTGAGGGGGCCGGCGACCTCATGTGCGTCGCCGTTCAGGGTTATCTGCAATTTCCAAAGCCCATTTTAGCGGCTTTCGGATGAAGATGCATATTGTGACTGTTGACCGTTCAGGGCTCGCCGCCTGGTACCGCAAGAATCGCGCGCGCTCGCGCGCGCTGTTCGATCTGATCTCCGACGCAGCCTATTACAGCCAGCCGATTGCGCTGCGCCATCCGATCGTCTTCTACGAGGGGCACCTTCCCGGCTTCAGCTTCAACACGCTGGTCAAGAAGGGACTCGGCCGGCCGAGCATCGACGCGAAGCTCGAAGCGCTGTTCGCGCGCGGCATCGACCCGCACGAGGCGACCGCGGCTACGCCACCCGAGCCGGGTGGGTCGCCAGGGTCGGGTGGGGCAGTGGGCCCTGCCCTGAGCGAGGCGCCCCCGGCACGCGACCGCCGAGTCGAAGGGTGGCCGTCGCGTGATGTCGTTCACGAGTTCGCCGACGAAGCCGATCGCCAGGTGCTCGACGCGCTGGAACACGGCGACATCGAACAGGCTGGCCATCCGCTGCTCGATCGCGCCGAAGCGGCATTCACGATCCTCGAACACGAGGCGATGCACCAGGAAACGCTGCTCTACATGTGGCATCGTCTGCCGTTCGACCAGAAGCGGATTCCTCCCGGCTACGAACCGTTTACCGACGGCACGCGGCTGGCGGCCGGCTGGATGGACGTGCCGGCCGGGTGCGCAACCCTCGGTGTGGCGCGCGAGTCGGCGCCGTTCACGTGGGACAACGAACGTTCGGCGCTCAGCGTCCAGGTGGACGGCTTTTCGATCGAGCGCCACAACGTGACCAACGAGCGATTTCTGGAGTTCGTCGACGCCGGCGGCTACAACAACGCGGCGTTGTGGAAGCCGGAGGATTGGGAGTGGGTGCAGCGGGAGCATGTTGCCCATCCACTCTTCTGGGAACGCCACGACGACGCCTGGCACTGGCGTGGCATGTTCGGCATGATTGCGTTGCCGATGCAATGGCCGGTCTACGTCAGCCACGCCGAGGCGTCCGCGTTCGCGCGCTGGCGCGGCGCGCGGCTGCCGAGCGAGGCGGAATTTCAGCGCGCGGCCTTCGGTTCGGCGGAAGGCGAACGGGCGCACCCGTGGGGCAGCGCCGCGCCCGCGGCCTCTCACGGGGTGTTCGATTTCTCGAGCTGGGATCCGCATCCGGTCGGCGCGCATCCTATGGGTGTCAGTGCCTGGGGGGTCGAAGATCTGGTGGGCAACGGCTGGGAATGGACGAGCACGACGTTCGGCCCGTTTCCGGGGTTCCGCCCGATGCCGTCGTATCCGGAGTACTCGGCCGACTTCTTCGACGGCGAACACTTTGTCATGAAGGGAGCGTCGACGGCGACCGCGCGCGAGCTGCTGCGCCCGACGTTCCGCAACTGGTTCCGGGGACGGTATCCCTATGTCTATGCGACCTTCCGCTGCGCCCGCTAGCGGCGCCTCACGAGCCGAGCTCGAGCAGTTTGCGAGCGACATCGAGTACTACCTCACGCTGACGCCGAAGCAGCTGCCGTCGCAGTATCTCTACGACGCGCTCGGCTCGGCGCTGTTCGACGCCATCTGCGAGCTGCCCTGGTACCGGATCACCCAGACGGAAATGAACCTGCTCGCCCGTCGCGGCCACGAGATCTTCGCGCGCGTGCACCCGGTCGGCACGCTGGTCGAGCTCGGGCCGGGAAGCGGCGAGAAGCTCGCGACGCTCATCGAAGCCGGACGCGGTTCGCGTCGCGGGCTGGACGTCCATCTCGTCGACGTCTCGCCGACGGCGCTCGCCCGCGCGGCGCGCGCGATCAGCAGCCTCGACGAGGTGAACGTGGTGGCGCACCAGGCGGAATACGAAGCCGGCCTCGTCGAAGCGGTGGCCGAGCCGCGCGGTGCCGGCCGGCGGCTGACGCTGTTCCTCGGCTCGAACATCGGCAACTTCGATCCGCCCGGCGCCGACGCGTTCCTGCGCAGCCTTCGCGGGTCGCTCGACACCGGCGACGCCCTGCTCATCGGCACCGATCTCGTCAAGCCGGAAGCGGATCTGCTGCTGGCCTACGACGATCCGCTCGGCGTGACCGCGGCCTTCAACCGCAATCTCCTCGTGCGGATCAACCGCGATCTGGGCGGGAACTTCGACGTCTCCCAGTTCCACCACCGCGCGCTGTGGAACGAGGCGGAGTCGCGCGTCGAGATGCACCTCGTCGCCGGAACCGAGCAGCGCGTCCGCATCGGCGCGGCATCGGTCGAGCTGACCTTCACCGCCGGCGAGACGATCTGGACCGAGAGCTCGTACAAATATCGCCCCGATGGCGTCGCGCAGATGCTCGAGCGTGCCGGCTTCCGCCTGATGATGCAGTGGACCGACGAGGCCGGCGGATTCGCGCTGACTCTCGTCGAAGCAAATTAGCGACGCAGGCGACCGACAGCGACGCCTGCGGGCGACGTTCGAGATTCTGGGTTCTAGGTTCTGGGTTCTAGGTTCTAGGTTCAGGTTCTAGGTTCTAGGTTCTAGGTTCTGGATGTCAGGGGCTTCACGGGCGGCCGAGTTGGCGGTACAGTGCGGCGTGGTGTCTCGCCTTGAGTAAGCCCCGGCTCCTCATCCTGATCGTCGCCTACAACGCGGCGAAGACCATCAGCCAGGTCCTCGCCCGCGTGCCGCACGTGCTCGGCGAGGAGTACGACGTCGAGGTGCTGGTGCTCGACGACTCGTCGCAGGATGGCACCTTCGAGCAGACGAGCGTGGTGCAGCGCGAGGGGGCGCTGCCGTTTCCGCTGCACGTCCTCTTCAACCCGGTCAACCAGGGCTACGGCGGCAACCAGAAGATCGGCTACCACTTCGCGATCGAGCGCGGGTTCGATTTCGTCGCGCTGGTCCACGGCGACGGGCAGTACGCACCGGAATGCCTGCCGGATCTGGTCCGCCCGCTGCGCGAGCGGCGCGCCGACGCGGTCTTCGGGTCGCGGATGCTGGAGAAGGGCGGCGCGCGCCGCGGCGGCATGCCGCTCTACAAGTTCACCGGCAACCGCATCCTGAGCTGGTTCCAGAACCGGATGCTGGGCGCCGCGCTCAGCGAGTTCCACTCCGGCTACCGCGTCTATTCGGTCGCGGCGCTCGCGTCGGTGCCGTTCGAGCTGAACACCAACGACTTCCACTTCGACACCGAAATCATCATCCAGTTCCTGCTGGCGGGGCGGAAGATCGTCGAGCTGCCGATCCCGACCTACTACGGCGACGAGATCTGCCGCGTCAACGGCATGAAGTACGCCCTGGATGTCACCAAGGCGGTGGTCGTCGCGAGGTCGCAGCAGCTCGGGTTGCTCTACGACCGCCGCTTCGATGTCGCCGTCTCAGGGGGGAACGCGCAGTACGAGCCGAAGCTCGATTACCCGAGCCCGCACTCAGCGGCGCTCGAGCTCGTTCCTGCCGGTGCGCGCGTCCTCGATCTCGGCTGCGCCGGCGGTTACGTCGGCGCGATGCTGCGCCGGCGTCGCGGCTGCCGCGTGACTGGCGTCGACAAGTTTCCGCTCGGTCCTGGCGTCGAGCTCGATCGGTTCATCCTCCACGACCTCAACGACGGCTTCCCGCCGGTCGACGCCGCCGAGTTCGACTACGTGCTGATACTCGACGTCATCGAGCACCTCTCCGCGCCCGAGGCGTTCATCGAGCAGCTGCGGATGGCGCTCAACTTCTCTCCGAAGACGATGCTGCTCGTCAGCACCGCGAACATCGGCTTCGCCGTCAACCGGGCGATGCTGCTCCTCGGCCAGTTCAATTACGGCAAGCGCGGCATCCTCGATCTGACGCACACGCGGCTGTTCACCTTCGCCTCGTTCCGGCGCCTCTTCGAGCAGGGCGGCTTCCGCGTCGTCGCAACCCGCGGCATCCCGGGTCCGTTCCCGCTCGCCATCAGGAACGCCGCGCTCAGCCGGTTCGTCCTGCGCATGAACCAGTGGCTGATCGCCATCCTGCCCCGCGTCTTCTCTTACCAGATGTTCTTCGTCGTCGAGCCGATGCCGTCGTTGGCCTACCTGCTGCAGAAAGCGCACGAGCAGTCGGCCGTGCTCAACGAAGCGGAAAGCCGGCGCATCGCCGGCTGAT
>CAVTHG010000013.1:0-499361 GCA_963734375.1 uncultured Acidobacteriota bacterium
GGCCATGATGTTCGGGTCCACCATCCTTGAAGTGGCAATCGGACTGCTGTTCGTCTACCTGCTCTTGAGCTTGTTGTGCTCGGCGGTCGGCGAATACATCGAAGCCAAGTTCAACAACCGCGCGAAGTATCTGAAGGAAGGCATCACGCTGCTTCTCAACGACACCGCAGGTGGCGGAGTCGACCTGGCCGCGCAACTCTACGCGCACGGACTGGTGAGGCCGTTCTATCGAGACGGCACCAAACTTCCCTCCTATATCCCCTCTCGCACATTCGCGCTGGCCTTGTGGAACATGGCGTCGACGGCGGCGGCCGGAGACGCGTCCGGTGGCGCTGCGGCAGCGGCGCCGCCGGCGTCACGGCCGACTTGAAAGCGGTTCGCGCCGCCGTGGCCACCCATCTCCCGAATCGGGAGTTGAGGACGGCGCTGTTGACGCTCATCGACGAAGCCCAGGGGGACGTCGAGAAGGCGCGCAGAAATATCGAGGAGTGGTACGACGGGATGATGGATCGGGTTTCTGGCTGGTACAAGCGACGCACGACCGTGCTGATGTTGCTGCTCGGGTTCGTGGTGGCCGCCGTCGTGAACGCCGACACCATCAACATCGCCAACACGCTGGCGCGCGACGGCGCGCTGCGGTCCTCGCTGGTGGCCGCGGCCGAACAGCGCATCAGGACCCCATTGCCCACGACAACGGCAGCGGGCACGCCAGCAGGAACTCGACGCCCAGGCGACCAGGAACCTTCAAAGTGCCCATGACGCGGTGAACGCGCTGGGGCTGCCGATTGGGTGGACCAGGGCGACAGCCAACAACAGAAGACGATCGGCGGCGTGTCCCGGACACGTTTGGCGACTTCTTTCTCAAGCTGGTGGGGATTCTCGTGACAGGCTTCGCGATTTCCCAGGGCGCGCCGTTCTGGTTCGACATGCTCAACAAGTTCATGGTCGTCCGCTCGACGGTGAAGCCTCCGAGAAGAGCGGCGAGCAACCGTCGAAGGACAGGCCGGCCCCGAAAACGGAGATCGAAACGGGCGAGGCGGAGAAAGCGGAGCCACCGAAGGGTTAGCCGGCGAGAGGACCCCGTGGCCCCCTCGCGGCCGCCTCAGATCACGTGACCTCAGGCCAGCGCTTTCCCGTATAACGCGAGCAGCCGGCTCCAGGCCTTCTCCGCCTGCGGCTCGTTGTAGACGCCGGAGTCCGGCGGGCACCAGCCGTGCGCGGCCCCGGTGTAGACCTCGATCTCGGCGGGCAGATTCGCCTTCGCGAACGTCTCCTTCAGCACGTCCTTCTCGGTCGGCGCGCGCTGGTCGTCGTTTGCGGCGATCGCGATCAGCAACTGCACCTTCGTCTTCGCGGTCTGCACGTGCGGGCTGTTCGGTTGATCGGTCACGAGGCCGCCGCCGTGGAACGACGCGACCGCGCCGACGCGGTCGGGCATCGCCGCGGCGGTGCGGAACGCGATCGGTCCGCCCATGCAGTAGCCCTGCGTGCCGATCCGCTTGTTCTTGGCGACCGACGGCTGCTGATCGAGCCAGCCGATGAACGCCTTCGCATCGGTCGTGTGCGTCGTCTCGTTCAGCGCACGCGCCAGCGGCATCAGGCTCGGAATCGGCGTCGCGGCGCCGTTGTCGGCGGTCGGCGCCTTCTTCACGCGATAGAACGGATTCACCACCAGCACGGAATATCCCGATTCGGCCAGCCGCTTGCCCATCTGGCGCATCGAGGGCCGCAGCCCGAAGATGTCGGGCCAGAAGAGCACGCCGGGCGCCGTGCCGCTCGCCGGGTGCACGAAGTAGCAGTCGGCGGTGCCGTCGGGCGTGGTCACCGTTACGTCCGCCTCCGTCACCGCGACTGCATTCGCGACCTGCGGCAGCATCATCGCGATCCCCGCCCCGACGAGCACGCCGAACTGCCTGCGCGTCACCTGTCCGAGCGCTTCGAATTCCTGCCGATCGTTCTCAAAATGGTCCTGATCGCACATAGGTGCTCCTTCTGACGCCTGGCGGCGCGAATTGCGTCAACGGGTTTTGTGAAACTCTATCCGATTTGCTGCCGGGAGGGTCGAGAAGCGTCGCGAGCGGAGCGCGGCGTCTACCTTTTTCGCGTCGATCAGCAGGGGTAATATCCGCGACGCTCATGTGTTTCTGCACGATTATCGTCGTCGCGATTTGACAGGGGTGTGCGGCGATGTGATTCTGACTTCGACGGTGCGGTCAAGTTCGAACGCCTAGAACCCTCCCGCATTTCATGAGACACCGGGCCAGAGCACCTTATGCACGCACATTACGATGCTTCCCTCGGTACTGGTCTCGATCGCGGTGGGAATCTTTGCATCGTATGTAGCGCTCGATCTGTCGGAGCACCTCAACCGCGCTCGCGGGTACGCCAGGCACGTGTGGCTGCTCTGCGGCTCGTTCGCAATGGGCGTGGGTATCTGGAGCATGCATTTCATCGGCATGCTCGCATTCCATCTCCCGACGCCGGTCCAGTACGACGCGTGGCTCGTACTGCTGTCGGTGTTCGTCGCGGTGATTGCTTCTGCGCTCGCGCTCTTCATCGCGAGTCGTTCGGTCGTGCCTTTCGCGGTCGTGGTCGCGGCGAGTCTGCTGATGGGCGGCGCGATCAACGGGATGCACTACATCGGCATGGCGGCGATGCGCCTGTCAGCGGTCGTGACCTGGCGCCCGCTTCTCGTGGCGGCATCGGTGATCATCGCCGTGGCGGCATCGTTTCTGTCGTTGTTGCTGGCGTTCAGGCTGCGTGATGCCGGCCGGGGAGTGTTTCGCTGGCGACGGCTTTGGTCCGCGACCATCATGGGCTTCGCGATCTCGGGCATGCACTACACGGGGATGGCAGCCGCGCGCTTCAGCGAAAGCCCTGCCGCGGTTCAATCAACCGCGTTGACCTTCCAGTCGAGCGGCCTCGCGATCGCCGTGATCCTGAGCACGGTGCTGATCCTGACCCTCGCGCTCGCGGCGGCCGCGTTCGATGAGCGCACGCGGCTTCTCACCCGAGAGCAACGGGCGCGCTACGATGCCGAGGTCGCGAGCCGGCTCAAAGACGAGTTCCTCGCGACGCTGTCGCATGAACTACGCACACCACTGAACGTGATCATCGGCCGAACCCAGATGCTGCATGCAATGGCCGGCGATCCGGACAAAGTCAGGCAGACGGCGGAGACGATTGCGCGCAATGGCCAGGCGCTGACACGCCTGGTCGAGGATCTGCTCGATGTGTCGCGGATCACGCGTGGCGACGTGCATCTCGATTGGCAACCGGTCAATTTTGCGGCGCTGGTCGATGCTGCGGCGGCTGGCGTCCGCCCAACTGCGGAAGCCAAAGGCGTCCGGTTTCTCGTCAACGTCGGTCACGCCATCCCTCGCATCTCGGGAGACCAGACGCGGCTGCAACAGGTCGTCTGGAACCTCCTGACCAATGCGGTCAAATTCACCCCGCACGGCGGCGAGATCCACATCGATGTCCGCACTGGCGCAGGACACGTGATGCTGATGGTGACCGACAGCGGCGAGGGCATCGATGCGGCGTTCGTTCCGTTCGTGTTCGACATGTTTCGACAGGGAGACTCGTCGCCGAATCGCGTTCATGGCGGCCTGGGGATCGGCCTGTCGATCGTTCGCCGGCTGGTCGAATTGCACGGCGGGACGGTGTCAGCTGCCAGTCCCGGCGTCGGGCACGGCGCGACCTTCACCGTCATCCTTCCATGCGCGCCAACCGCATCGCTCGATGCCCAGACGCGCGACGCACGGGATCCGACACATTCAATCGCACCGGCATCCTCATCCGCTTGAGTGACGAACGACATAGGCCCTTCGTCCGGGCCATCAAAAGTCCACGTGCTGATCCCATTTCCGGGTGTCAGTCGAGCCATCACCCAACGAGTCGTCGGCGAGCTTTCGAAAGGCGATGAAGTTGCCGCCCGGCAGGCCCAGCGCTGCATCGGGATGAAGCATGTCCGGGCGCAGCAGGTACTTGGTGACCGCCCTGAGCGGTGGAGCGCTCAGCAGAGCGGCCGCCGCGTTGAGCACCCGCCTTTTTGTCGATGTGAGGGGCTTGATGCCGTTGTCGAGTGGTGCGTATCGACGGTGCGTCGCGATGTATCGGGCCACCTTCCTGATCGCCGGATAGGCGCCGGTGTCGTCGAGCATCACGATTCCACCTGCCTTCAGGAGCAGATCGACATAGAAAAAATCGACCATCACATAGTCGAAGGTGTGCCAGCCGTCGATGAGCGCGAAATCGACCCGTCGCTGCATTTTGACCAGCGACGGCAAGGCCGAATGCGAAGGCTCTCCGTGAAACTCGATCAGCTCGCCGAAGCCGGCTCTCCTGGCGTTGAACAGCCCAAGGCCGTTCCAGCCACGTTCCTGGAAGGGATCGATGACGATGTGACGTTCGCCGCCAACTTCGGCCAGCACGTCGCAAATGAACAGCGTCGACACGCCGTAGGCGCACCCGATCTCGAGCGTCACGCGCGGCTTGATCTCGCGAATCAGTCGTTGAATCGCGGCGCCTTCATCGAGCGAGATGTTGTAGTCCAGCGGCACCGTGGAACCGTCGGGCGCGACCACGGTTCCAGTCGCGAGCATTTCTGCCAGGACTGGATTCATCGATGGCCCAGTGTACACGCTCCGCCAAGGCGCGGAATGGACGTCGCGCGGATTCAGTCGTCTTCCGGCGCGCGCTGAGGACTACGATTCGAAATCTAGTGCGACTTCACTTCTGTAGTTCGTAGTGTCCGGCTTCAGCCGGACTGCGCGAGGTTCGACTGAAAGCTATCGAACTGGCGCATCGGCTGCTACCTGGGCCAGGAGCGCGTCCAATGCGCCGCGATCATGGAATCGACCGTGGCGCATCACGCCAACGATCTTCTTCGTGTTCGCGATGTCCACCAGCGGATCGGCGCCGAGGAGCACGAGGTCTGCCGCCTTTCCGACTTCGATGGTGCCAGTGCGATTCAGGGCCCCTAAAGACTCCGCGGCATTTCGCGTCGCCGCCTGCAAGGCCTCCAGAGAGGTCAGTCCGGCGTTCTGCAAGAGCCCGAGTTCATCGTGGACGCTGAAGCCTGGATAGACGAACTTGACTCCGAGATCCGTTCCCACCAGGAAACGCACGCCCTGGCGCTTCACGACTCGCGTGATCTCGATGAATCGCGCAAAGGCCCTTGCCTGCAGGGCGCGCATCTCTGGCGTATCCGGAAGGTCTCGAAACGACTTCCAGATTTCTTTGGCAGATGCACTCACGTATCGCTGTCGCGTGTCGTTGGTGAGCTCCCACTGATGGGCCCGACTCCAATAGGCGATGAGCGTCGGGTCGAACCAGGTCCCTTTCGCGAGCATCCGGCCGGCGAGGGCCTCGAAATGGGAATCGGAGAGCTCGGCGAGTGCCTGCTCCTGGGAGACACCCTTTGCCTGAACGATTCTGGCCACCGGTCCTTCGAAGAGGCTCACGAGGTGCTCGATGCTGTGCTGCCCGGCGTCGATCGCCTCTTCCGGCGTGACGGCGAACGGGACGTGCCCCGTCACCTTCAGACCGACAGGACGAGATTCCGACAGCAATGCGAAATACGCATCGCGCGGCGTGGCCGTGTGCGTCTTGATGTAGTCGACGCCGCGGTCCTTCAGGAAATGAGCTGCGGCCTTGCCGTCCGCTGCGGTCCACAGGACCAATCGATCCGGCACACCTGGTTTCGAGCCATCGACGAACGGGCCGGCACGGAAGATTGCGGGACCAATGATTTCTCCGCGCTCGATGCGGCCGCGCATCCAGTCGATGTGCTCGAGGTCACCGCCCATGTCTCGCACGCCAGTGACGCCGTTCGCGATCAGTGCGGGACCAGCGATCTCGGTCGTGCTGGTCAGATGGACATGCAGGTCCCACAGGCCGGGAATCAGGAATTTTCCAGTGCCGTCGATCCGTTGAGCGGCGGCCGGGACTCGGGCGCGAGCCGACGGTTCTATGCTCGTGATCTTTCCGTCGGTCGTGGTCACCGTCATCGCCGATGCTGGTGCAGCGCCGGTCGCGTCGATGACCATGACGTTCTCAAAGGCGACCGTCGCCGACGGCCCGGTCGACGGCGAGCAGGCCACGGGCGCAAGACAGAAAAGTGCGGTGACTACCAGCCTCGTCATCTCAAACCTGTAGTGACGACCGCCCGCGAAGCACGTCCTTCCCCCAGTGGAGCCTAGTTCGTCTGTATGTACTGCCGACTCCGCTTTTCTAAACGGCAGAGGAGGCGCCAGCCGGGCTGTTTGTTGCTAGTGACTAATGGCGCATCCTTCGGTAACCTGCTTACATGTTCGGCGCCGCAAAGCTCGCTCAAGAATCCTCTCGTGGTCGTTCGAGAATCCGCCTGGTCGCAGATTTCCACGCGGTACCGCGTCTGTCAGCTACTTTGCGCAACTCCCAGGGATTCGACGGACATGTCACGCAATAGGCACGACCGCCGAGGCAGCCCATTGACCGGACGCGTCTGGCGGCGCCAGCACGCGAACGACATCGTCGCCGAAGTGCTTCCGGTCGAGGGCATGGGTGCGTGGCGTGCGTGTGCCCGCTACACCGCGGTTCCCCAGCGCAGCGAGTCCAATGACCGGTCGTTCATGATGTTGACCGAGGCGCATGCCGCGGCTGATGCGTTGGCCCGCGAAGTATTCAGCCACGCGTGTGATTCGCGGTGCGGCAGCTGGCGTCAGATCGAGCGACGGCAGGCGCAAGACGCCTCCCGCTGCGATTCATGAACGACCAAACCAACGGCATCATGGCGTTCATCCTCCATGTGACACCGCCGGCATCATTCAACCACCACCAGACACGGTTCCCGACCGTGCGCGGGACGTGGTTTGACGTGGACCTCGAGACGTTGCCGGACGGCACTGCCGAGGTCACGCTTGTGGGGGTCGACCAGCGTACCTACCAGCTCCGCGCGCAGATTCCGGTCTGTGGAAGCGCGTTGCACGTCGCCGTGTCGTGGACGCGCGAGTATGTGATGCTGCGTCTCGAAGGGCGTGAAGTTGCGCGGGTCAAGACGCTTCCGCGTCCTGAGCCCTGATCGACGACGTCCATGCCGCAGCCCGGCGCTATTTCTTGTAAGGCCTGCGGAATCGCAAGAGGCGGCCGTCGACGACCTCGAACGCCGACGACCGTGCGATCGTGTGCGTGCCGCGTACGCGGGGGTGCCATGTCGGCTTGATCGAGCCGATCGGTGTCTCGTGGTACTCGCTCGTGGTGAGGCGATCGATTCGGCTCAAGGTGATCGCGTGGCCGTAGCCGCCGCGTGCATCCTGCGACGGCCGGATGAGCGCATCGCCGTCGCGATACAGCGCACCCGCCGGCCGCGCGTGTGCGGCGTCGGAGATGATCGGATTGGCGCGATGCGGACGCCACGGCCCGAGAGGTGTCTGGGCGTGGAACAAGGACACTTCATCGGCGCGCGGGCCGCCGGCGACGCAGAGCGTGACCCACATCCACCAGCGCCCGTCGTGCTCCCACACCGTCGCGTCGCAGGCATCGACCCCGTCCAGGGCGACGGTCTCGAGCTCCCATTGGTCGGGGAACCGGCGCGCGCGCCAGATCTCCACTCGCCGTCGCGCGCCTGTTTCCGGCAGCATGAACCACTCGCCGCGCCACTGGAAGAGCGAGGGATACGACAAGTGATCCGGGCCGGCGAGCACCGTCTGCGGCTCGCCGATGCCGTTCGCGCGGAGCTCCGCGCAGGCGAGCGTGCCCTTGCGGTCGACGTACGAGTAGTCCTCGAAGAACACGAAGGTGCGGCCTTCATGCTCGGCGAGGAAAGGGTCGGCGTAGAACCGGTCCGCCGGCGGGTCGATGATGGTGAATCGATCGTCCGAGCCACGGCGCCGGAACGCGAGCACCCACTGCTCCTCGAGGCTGCCGACCAGCTTCTGCCGGAAACGATAGGCGTAGGTCTTGGCCAGGAAGCGCAACATCTGGCGGTTGGTCGGCCGCCGGTAGATCCCGCGCGCGTACGTATTCGGTTCGCTGTAGGTGTCGAGCGCCTGCAGAGCGGCCCACCCCTCACGGTGCAGGTCCGCCAGGCGCCGCATCATGAACTCAGCGCTCTTCCAGTAGGTCGCACGCCGGTTCTTGTAGACGGACGCAAAGTTGGTGGGGCCAATCGATCGGTAGAGCACCTTGCCGCCGTCGAGCGCGTCGGTCAGGATCTGGAGCACGGTCCCCGACTCCGGGTTGCGTTCGAACACCTCCCAGAAGAGCGCCGGGCCGCCGCGATACGAGCGGTTGTCGTCATGGTGCAGCGACCACATCCCGTAAGGCGCGGCTTCGAGAATCTCGCCTTTGACGATGCGGAAGCCGAAGCGCAGCATGACGTCGAGGTGCGCGTCCCGTACCTGCTGCACGTCCTCCGGGCGGAAGCGATCGACGAATCGCACGCGCAGCGGCTCGACACGGAGCAGGTCGGCCTCTCGCACGAGCGGTGTCACGTCGGTCGTTTCGAACGGGTCGGCGCCCTCGCGGCGGAAACGCTCGTAGTCGGCCGCCTGATACCACTCCCACAGCCGGTAGGGCGCCGCGGCGCGCTGGCGCCCGAACCACTCGCGCCATGTGGCGGGTGGGGACTGCTGCTCGGTGGCGTCCACCACGACGAGTGACAGCGTCAGGAACGGCGCCGCCGCGATGTCCTGCAGGATCTTGGCGACCCAGAGGGGCGCCGTCAGCGAGTCGAGCATCACGCCAATGCGTAGCGGCCGATCGAACGCCGGCGATTCGATGTCGAGCGTCGATGCGAGATGCGGGTTGCCGCCCGAAGATGATTCAGAGTGGAGGGTCGGGAAAACCATGGAGCGCGGCGCCGATGCCGTAGGCATTGTATTGCTCAGAGCAAGCCGGGTGCCACTTGAGCTTCCGGTAAACGGCGCCGTGTAGCCGCTACATCAATGCAAAATTCGGCGGGCGCTCGGAACTTCGAGTGCGAGGAATGGAAATGCCGCCGCCGCAATGAATGGAAAATGCCGCCGCGGTACGAACGCAAAATAACGCCGCAGCACGAGCCGTGGCGCGCCAGCTCAGCAGTCGCCCAGCGGCGTCGAACGCGGATCACTCGCGCGACATGCCGGGCAGGTGCCGTTGGTGCGCCACGCGCAGCGCGGTGAGATCCGGCCGATCGATGCGAAGCTCGTTGGCGATCCGGTGAATCTCGCCTTCTTCGGCCGACGAAATGGCCGCGTCCGCCGCTGACAGCGCGAACAGGCAATCCATCAGCGCGAGCTTCTGCTCGTAGGTGGCCAGCTGCGAGAACTCCCGTGCGACAAGAAAGTTGGCGGTGCCTCCAAACAGCAGGTTGCTCGACTTCGCCAACTGCACGACGACCATCGCCTGATCCGGCGACAGCTGTCCGTGCCGCCGCACCAGCGCTTCCATCGCCGCGGTCTCCTCCGGTGACACGTGCTGGTCGGCATGCGCGACGCGGCCGAGCAAGTACGCGAAGGCGGCGAGATATCGCGCCCGCTCGGGCTCGAGGTGATCCAGCGCCTCGAGGGTGTCGCGAAGCGGCGCGATCTCCTGGTTCTCGGAGGCATCAATCCCCAGCCAGGCGCGGATCGACTTCATCGGCATCACACGAGTGTAACAAGCAGCGCCGACGCTCGTCTCGCGACCGGCCCTCCACGTCGCGAAACAGTCGTATAGTTCCGTCAGAGAGGATTGATATGGAGACCAAGACGATCGGACTGATTGGCGCGGGGCACATCGGGAGCCAGCTCGCACGTCTGGCGATTTCGCGCGGATACGCTGTCGTGATCAGCAACTCGCGCGCGCCGGAGACGCTTGCCCCGCTCGTCGCCGAGCTCGGGCCGAATGCCCGCGCCGCGACCCCCGAGGAAGCCGCCCGGGCCGGAGACCTCGTTGTCGTCACCGTGCCGCTCAAGAACTACCGGCAGGTGCCGGTGGCGCCGCTCGCGGGCAAGATCGTCATCGACACCAACAACTACTACCCGGAGCGTGACGGCCAGATTCCTGAACTCGACAACGAGTCGACAACGACCGCCGAGCTCCTGCAGGCACACCTGCCGACATCGAAGGTCGTGAAGGCGTTCAATCATATCCAGGCCGCGCAGTTGACGACCGACGGACAGCCGTCCGGGTCGAAGAACCGCCGTGGACTGGTCATCGCCGGCGACGATGCGGCTGCGAAGTCCACGGTGACACATCTCCTCGACCAGTTCGGCTTCGACACGGTTGACGCCGGCCCGCTGAAGGAAGGGTGGCGCATTCAGCGCGACACGCCCGGTTACGGTCCACGACGCACAGCCGCGGAACTCCGCAACGACCTCGCAGCGGCCAGGCGATACAGGGACTCATAAGGCGCCGCGACGGACCGGCTGCACCGCGAGCTTCGGTGCCGTGGTCCACACGCGGTATTGTTTTATTCGTGCCGCCTCCTGATCTGAGCCGCGCATTCCGCCGCGAGGTCGCCGGCGCGTTTGCGCTGCTCACCGCGCTGACGATCATCCTCACCTGGCCGCAGGTGCTGCACTTGAGCTCGCACACCGCGCGGCACGACGACCCGTTGTTCAGCATCTGGCGGCTGTCGTGGGTCGCGCACGCGCTGCCGAACGACCCGGCGCATCTCTTCGACGCCAACATCTTCCACCCGCGCCGGCTGACGCTCGCGTTTTCCGACGCGATGCCGCTGGAAGCGGCGATTGCGGCGCCGTGGCTCTGGGCGGGCGTGAACCCGGTCCTTGTCTACAACGTGCTCCTTCTCGGCGGCATCGTGGTATCCGGCCTCGGCATGTTCGTGCTGGCGCGATACCTGATGAACGATGCCGACGCCGCGCTCGTATCGGCGGCGATCTTCACGCTCGTCCCGTACCGGGTCGAGCACTTCATGCACCTGGAGCTGCAGTGGACGGTGTGGATGCCGCTGACCTTGTGGGCGATCCACCGCGCATACAGCGAGGCCTCGCTTGCGGTTCGGTGCGCTCGCGGGCGTTCTGCTGTGGCTGCAGATGCTGTCGTCGGTCTACTACGGCGCGTTTCTCGGCCTGATCGGCGCGTCGTTCGCGCTGCTGCTCGCGGCGACCGGACCACGGCGCGCGCGCTCCGTCGCCGGTCCGTTCTGTCTCGCCGGGTTCGTGGCGGCAATCCTGACCGCGCCGTACGCGATCCCGTACGTGCTGAATACACGCGCGCTCGGGCCGCGCGATCCTGGCGACGTCGCGACCTTCAGCGCCCGATTCGCGAGCTACGTCTCGGCACCGGAGCAGAACTGGATATGGGGATGGACATCGATCGACTACCCGGGTAACGAACTCCACCTCTTTCCCGGTCTCGCCGCCATCGCCCTTGCCGTGCTCGGGTTCGTCAAGGGTCCGCGCATCGCGCGTGTCTACTCTCGCGCTGCTCGCGATCGCCGTTGTCCTGTCGTTGGGACCCTCCGGGTGGGTTTACGGCTGGCTGTACGCGCACGTCCGCGCGCTGCAGGGTTTCCGTGCGCCGGCGCGGTTCGCGATTCTCGCCTGCTGCGCGTTGGCGATTCTCGCCGGCTTCGGCTTCCAGGTCACTGCGCCGGTTCGTCGTGCAACCGCGGGCGCAGAAGTCGCTGCTCGTTGCGGTCCTCGTCGTCGTCGGCCTCGAGTACGGGTCGGCACCGATGACTCTCGGCGAGGTTCCGACTGCCGTGCCTGACCTCTACAAGACCATCAGGCAAATGGAACCGTCACCGCTGATCGAGTTTCCGATGGCCGACCTGGACCTGTCGGTCGATTACATGTACTGGTCCATTTATCACTGGCATCCGCTGATCAACGGCTACAGCGGCTACATACCGCCGGATTACACCGAAACACGACGAGTGATGCTCTCGTTTCCGGACGCGCGTTCGCTCCAGCGGCTGCGCTCACTCGGCGTGCGCCACATCGTGATCCATGGGGCGTATTACAAAGTGTCGGAGTACCAGGACATGTTGCTGAGCCTCATGCGAACGCCTGGCGTAACGAAAGTCGGGCGATATCGCGACTGGGTTGGGTGGGCCGATATTTTCGCGCTGGCGCCGGCGTCCTGACGTCAGAGCTCGACAATGAGTTCCGGACGTGCCGGCCGCGAACCTCGACAGTGCGAAATTCAAGCTGGGACCGCACTCGGCTCACCCATATATACGTTGATCGCGCGCAGCGTCATCACGGCAGCCCGATGACACTTCACGCACCAGCGCATTCGTTTTTGCTCGTCGCTGTTGGACGAACCCACTGACGAGCGGCCACGAGAGACGATCGGGGCCACGAACGTTCGAAGCCGCTCCAATCCTCGTTTTGTAAGTCGCGCGACGAACTCGTCATGCCGTTCTGACGAGTGCCAACACGCGCCCGCATTGTCTCGCGCGACGCGACCAAAATTGGTCATCTCCTGCGCACAACTTGACCGAATTGTCATGTCAGAAGCCGCTGTGAATGCCGTGGCTGCGTTAGCGGACCGGCACAAAGCCGGCGTTCCGATCGTGGCCTGCGCTTTGCTATTTTCCACGTCGTAGCTGGCCGCGCGTCAGCATCCACTCAAATCAAACAGTCTGGGAGTTTCCGATGCCGACGTATGTACGCCGCCTTACGACCGCTATGCTCATTCGCTGTGTTGGGCCGATCGCCGCCGCCGTCGCACTCGCCGCAAGCGCCGATGCGCAGACGACGATCACGATCAATCAACCGGATACGCAGGTGTGGACCGCTACCGTTCGCGGTGGCACTTACGCCAAGCAGAATCTGTCGACGATCCTCGAGACCCGCGCGTCGGACACCGCAGAATATCGTCGCCGGGCGCTGCTGAAGTTCGACACCCAGAACCTGATCGCCGCAGGAACGACTGTGACGTCGGCGATATTGACGCTGACGGTCAAGCAGGCGAGCGGCGATCTGAGCCGCAAGGTGAGCGTCTACCAGGTGACCAACTCGTGGGAGGAGCCGCAGGTTACGTGGAACAGCCGCAAGACCGGCGCGGCCTGGCTCACCGCCGGCGGCGACTATGGAACCAAGCTCGCCGAATCTGCGGTCAGCAACACCGTCGGCACGCGCGTCTCGTTCAACGTGACGCCGCTCGTGCAGCAGGCGGTTCGCGGCGCCCTCGGCTCGTCGCGCTACACGCGCGTCGCGCTGCTCGACAACGGCAACTCGACGAGCGCTTCGTGGCGCGCGTACTACACGGCCGACGAGATCGATCCGGCGCTGCGTCCGACGCTGACGGTCACCTACGGCGCCGCCGCTGCGACGCCCGCGCCTGCACCTGCGCCCGAGCCCGCACCCGCGCCTGCGCCCGCACCGGCGCCTGCGCCCGTGCCTGCGACTCCGCCGACCACGGGCGGCGCGGTGTTACGCGTCCTGCACTGGAATATCGCGAAGAACGGATGGGGAACCGACGGCAAGTACGATCCGAAACGCGTCGTCTCCTGGGTCGTCAAGATGAACCCGGACATCATCTCCTTCAATGAGATGGAGAAGTGGAACCAGTACAGCCTCAACGAGGACGGGGTCGCGCTCTATCAATCCATGCTCGAAGCGGCGACCGGCGCGAAGTGGTACACGTGGGACATTCAGGACTACGGTTCCTGGACCAGCAAAGGCCTGCGCAGCACCGTCTTCTCGAAGATCCCGTTCATCTCGACCTACCGCACCGCCTACGCCGCCGGAAAGCTGAAAGCGGGCGGCGGCGCGACGATCGCGTTCAACGGCCGCAACATCAACTTCATGACGACACACTTCGACCCGTACACCGCGTCGGCGCGGCTCTCTCAGGCGAAGGAGCTGGTGTCGTATGCCAACGGCTTCGCTCAGGACCGGATCATCTGCGGCGACTTCAACGACCAGTCGACCAACGCACCGATCACGACGATGACGGCGGCGTATCACGACGCGTGGGTCGAAGCGAAGAAGTCGGGGATCGCGGTGACGGCGCCCGACAACCCGGCCGGCAACACTCGCAACTCGCGAATCGACTACATCTTCTATTCGCGTCAACAGCAGCATCTGACGCTGAAGCGCCTGCAGGTGGTCGATACCCGTGACGCGAACGGCGTCATGCCCTCAGACCATCGACCGGTGCTTGCGGAGTTCCTGGTCCAGTAAGGCAGTTCGACGGTCGGCCGCTTCCGCGGACCGACCCGACAACCAACGCTATCTGCCATTCGAGGTCGCCGGTTTCCGGCGGCCTCGTTTTGCGTTTGTCGCAGCGCTCAGAGTGGGTGTCGTAGCGGCCGCGCGCACTTGTGACTGAAGCCGAGGGGGAGCGGCCGACTCGGCACTCGAGTCGCGATCTCAACGCGGCCGTTTTGAATCCGCTTTGCGGAGCTCCTCGGCATCGAGCTTCAACTGCAGCATCCGCGCCTCGCTGAGGCGCCGATCGAGTTCGTCCAGTTCGGTTTTGACCGGCTGGGAATCGGCAAGGCCGCGTTCTGCCGCCCGCCGCATCACATCTTCGCGAAGGGCCAGCAGCGCGGCCACGTCGGGACGGCGCGCCAATCTTCCCGCACGCTGCAGCACATCCTCATCGTCGCGCGTCGTGTCCGCTGCCGGCGCCGTGGTCTCAGACTGAACTGTCGCCTGAACTGGCGGGGGAAGAGATGGGGCGGCGGTGTTCGTGCGGGCGGTTACGCTCACCTTCGGCGAATCCGCGGCCGCGGTTGCGGCGGTGACCACGGGGCGGCGGTGACACGGGGGCGGCTGACCACGGGGGCTGCGGCGGTGATCACGGGGGCCGGTGCAGCGGTCGTCGTCGTCGTCGTCGTCGTTGCCGTCGGAGCGCGCAACGACCAGAGTCCGGTTGCCGCCCCGACCGTACTGCCGATGAGCGCCGCAATCGCGGCGTTTCGAATCAGAGCCGTCTTATTTTGCGCTGACATTGATCACGACCGGGCTGACGAATCGAACCGGAACGCCGCCCTTCATGGCAGGCTTGTACCTCCATGTACGCGCGGCGGCGACAATCAGCGCGTCGTACGCCGCGGTGACCGACTGGGTGACGATCACGTCGTCGACCGCACCTCGTTCGTTGATCACCACGTTGATCGCGGCGGGGCGGTTCAGCCTGCGCACCAGGTCGAGCAGTACGGGCGGTACGTTGGGTTGCGGTTGGTAGACGGCGATCGGGGCGGTGATGCCTGTGTCTGCTGCCGCGGGAACGACTGCGGCCGGTGGAGGTGCGGCGTCGGACGGTGCCGTGGCGGCCGGCGGAGACGCGGCGTCGGACGGCATCGTGGCGGCCGTCGTCGCCGGCGGCCGGTTCGGCGGCTCGCCAGCACTGGCGAGCTCGAGAAACCCGTCGACCAGCATCCGGATGTCCGCGAGCGTCTCGTCGAAGGCGCCGACCCGCTCGGCCATGGCCAGCAGACTGCGGACGTCCAGGAGGCGAGAACGCGCATCTGACGCGTTTTCGAGGGCCCGTGCGCGCGCGGTGCGATACGCCTCTTTGACCAGTGGCGGCAGCACCCGCCGCTGCACGGCTGTGAAGATCGTCGCGATACGCGGCGAAGCGTCGGGGAATTGATCAACCGACAGCAACGGGTTGGAACGGACGAGCGACTCGGCACGCTCCTGCGCTTCGACGGCGCGCCCGAGTGCTACGAGGCAGAAGACGCGGTAGGCGTCCTTGTCGCGCATCGTCGCCGGTGTTTCGGGGCTCGACTCGACGCGGGCCAGTTCGGCCAGCGCTTCTTCGTATGCCGCCGAAGCATAGAGGTCGCGCGCCGTGCGAAGCGGATCGTCCTGCGCCGTGACGACCGACGGCATCATCACCAGCGCGACGATGAGTGCGAGGGCTCCCATTTCAGCCGCGCTCCGTTACTTGTTGAGATCCACCGCGACGCGGTTCACACCTCGGCTCGTCACCACGATGTGCTCGGTCCGCTCGCCGAGCTGCGGATGACGAAACGTGATCTGGTGCGAACCGAGCGGCAGCACCAGGTTCGAGAGCGGCGTTTGTCCCGCTGCCTCGCCGTCAATCAGGACGTCGGCCCAGGGCCGGGCATTGACGTTGAGCAGCCCGGTCGGCGCATCGATCACGAGCGACACGATTCGACCGGGCGCCACGGTGATCGTCCGCGGCATCTCGAAGCCGAGTTTCTCGTTGCGCAAGACGATGTCGTGCTTGCCGGCGGCGAGCATGATCTTCGTGGCGCCGCTCGCGCCGACGACTTCGCCGTCCTCGACGACATCGACCGCGAATGGCGATGCCACCGCAACCCAGCCGGCAACCGGTGCCTTCGGCAGCGAGAACACCACCTCGGTCATGACGCCGTTGGCAACGGTGATCGTCCGCTGGGCGGAACCGTGGTCCGACGTCACCGTGATCCGATGGTCTGCGGCCGCGAGCGCCTCGATCACGACTGGCGACACACCATGCGACCGTCCATCGACTTCGACCCGGGCGCCCGCGGGATCGGTCACGATGGACAGCCGGCCAGCGGCGGCAGGCGGCGCGATGTTCTGCGGTAGATCGACGTCGCGCACCACTGGCTCGGCGGCCCTTGGCTTGACGCTCGAGGGCGCTGCAGCGGCGGCGCGCAGTCCGGGAAACCACGTGCGCACCGCGCCGAAGGCGCCCACTGCGCTCGCCACGGCGATCGTGGCCATCACCAGCGATGTCAATCCAAATGTCGGCGTTGCAGATCGTTTGGGCGAGACGGCCCCCGGGCGGTCGTCAACTGGCGCCATGGGTCGAGCTCTCCTGTGCGGGGTGCACGCGTTCGCGAGCACGTATTTTTCGCACAAGGCAGGGTGACGAATCAATGCGTCAATGCGCGGGTTACTGCTCAGTTGCGTCCACGGCGCGATGCGAGCCGGGACGGCCGTTTACAGTAGAGCTACCGAGCCGACGTGAAGGGCAACGCGCTCAAACCTGCACCCCGCCGGCTCGCGCCAGCTGACGCACCGGGCGCGCCCGCCTGCGGATCACCGCAAGCTCGGACTCGTGCGCAAGCTCCCGGCGCTCGGACGTATCGGTGAAGCGCCACGCAATCCCGACGCTCAGCATCCCGACCGCGACGCCGGCCATGATGTCGGCGAGCCAGTGGATACCGAGCACGAAGGTCGCGAAGATGACCATCAACCCAAGTGCGGTCACGGTGAGGCGCAGGCGGACGTGGAACAGCCAGCACACGGCAATGATGATCACGGTCAGCGAGACGTGGGTGCTCGGGAACGAGTTGTTGACGGCGCTGATCGGACGGATCGAGTCGATGAGCGACGAGGTCCAGTTGTCGGACAGCAGGATGGCATTCGACTCCGGGTACGCCCAGCGCTCCGGCACCGGGAACATGCAGGAACCACGGCAGGCTGACGATGTAGTCGGCCGCGACCGCGAGGCAGAGCACGCGAAACGGCGCCAGCTCGGGACGCCGGGCGAGCGCGATCAGGATGCCGATCGCGAGCACCGGAAACAGTCCGAAGTAGGAGATCGAGTAGGCATACATCGCCCACGGCGCGGTCCGGTCGTGAAACTCGAAATTGATGAACGCGGGCTCGAGCTGCTGCACCACGTAGGCGCCGCGATAGTCGGCGGCCGACACCGGCGATCCGCTGTGCAGCGACGTCTCCCACCGTGTCTCGGCCAGGTTCACCGTGAAGACCAGCAGCAGCAGGAGGAGGAGCCCGGGCTTAGTGTTGGTCAGCATAATCCCTCAGAATCGCAATCGGCTTGATGTGCAGCGAGACGGTGGCGTGCTCCACCGACCAGTTGAGAATTTTTCCAAACACCCAGGCCCGCAGCTTCCCGTCGGGGGCCGAACCGGCCAGGGCGCAACCGGCTGGCAGGTGTACTTCGACTCGCACCTTGCTGGCCGTCGCCGAACCGTCCTGGTTCCTGAGCAGCAGCGCCGTCGACATCTGTCCTTCGAAATCGAGGCCGGCTGCTGTCTCCGACTGGCGGACGGTCCACGTCTGGCAGAAGAGGCTGGCGTCGTGCGTGGCCTTCTTGATCACGCCGCGGAAGTGGTTGGAGACCACCCCCGAGAGCACGCTGTGCTGCGTGCCGAGATTCGCCTCGACCCGCTTGTCGCAGATGCCGAGCCGCTGAAAGTTGCGCGACGCGATCTCGTTCAGCGCCTCCCATTCGATCGGCCACGCCGGCAATCTCGAGGTGCTGGCGCCGCTCTCCGGCAATCCCACGAACGGCGACAGCCGACGCCGGCAGACGAGGAACTGAATCAGCGTGTCGAGCGCCATCACGTTGCCGCCCCCCGCCGCTTCGACCAGATCGCGTCGCTTGAACAGGCTCGACCCGAGCTTCATCAGGATCGAGAACCGCATCGGCAGCGGACCGAAGTTGAAATCGAAGCCGCCGGCCTTGACCACGTCGACAAAGGACCCGGCGGTCTTGAGCTCCCGGACGAACACGTCCAGGCAGGCGGGATCGCACCAGAGAATCTGCCCCTCCTCGATCTCCTGCTCGCGCCACGGCCGGTGATAGGCCTCCACCATTCGTTGATACGTCTGCTGGAACCCTTTGGCTGGCGGCTGCCGCCGGCGCAGGTCAATCGCCACCCCGGCGCAGGCGAACGCGAACAAGCCGATGAAGCCGTAGGTGAGGACGACCCAGATCCGGCCGGCCTGCGGCGCGCGCGCGATCACCACGCGATAGGCGATGTTGCTCAGCGGATCGAAGTTGAACGAGCCGTCGGCGTTCCTGGGGAACTTGATCTCGTCGGTCAGCCGCAGCTTGCTGAGGTCGGTGTTGTTCTCGATCTGCGCCTCGAACGGCGTATCTTCCTCGTATTCGTTGCGCGCCGGATCCATCCAGCTGATCTTCTGGACGATGACGCGTTGATCCGGCGTGAAGTCGAGGTCGCGCAGGACGACCGGGTACTTCTGCTCGTACGGCCACACGTAGCGGATGCGGCGCAGGCGCGACCGGGCCAGATCGGCGATCCGCCGCGGCAGATCGTTGGTGTCGACAAAGCTGATCTTGAACTCCTCGGCCGATTTTGCGAATCCCGAATTGAGCCGGCTCGTGAGCTTGAGCGCGCCGTCGTGCGTCGATTCCAGCGCCCAGGTCATGTCGGCGCGTTTGTGCAGGTCGCGGTCCTCGAGCACGAACTCGGTGCCCGACAGCCGGACAGCTTCCCTGGCCGCATGGACATACGCGTTCAGCAGGTCTTCCATCCGCTGATCGGGGAGGCGGTCTTTCGGGACGCGTTCAACCTTCACCACCACTGGTGTCGGCCGGCGTCGCGCGTCCTGGCGCAGCTTGGCGAGCGCCTCCCTCGCCGAATCGGTCACTTCGCTGTCGATGCTGTCCCACGCGTACCACGAATCGAAGTCGTCGGTCGGCGGATTCGGTTCTCCCTCGCACGGCTTGCGGACCTCGGCCCCGGCAATCGGGACGCTCCTGGCAGGAACAGTCAGATCGGTACACGCCCGGTCGGCCTCGGGATGCTTGGTGATCGCGTCGAGAATCAGCCGCTCGGTGGCCGCATCGATGCCGGAGGCGACGAGAAAGTCGTTCGGCACCGGGGTCGGAATCTGGATGAAGAGCAGCTCGGGATGGCTCTCCCACTTTTTCTTGGTGCCGTCCCATACCGCCACCAGATCGGCCTTGCGGTCGAGGACCCGCTGCACCAGATCGCTGCTGCTCGTCGTCGCCAGCCGCTCGACCTCGATCGGCGTGAGGCGCGAGTTGAGCGTCTGGTTCGACGCGAACACTTCGCGCGCCTTGAAGTACAGCGACGGCATGAAGTAGCTCGAGGTGCTGAACCGGTCGTGATACATGAACTTCGGCGGCGTCTTGAAGCTCCTCAGATACTTCTCGATGTCTTCGACGCTGGCGTCGCCGCTCGCCGGGTTCCAGTTCACCTGCGCGCGAAAACTGTCTTTGCGCACGACGAAGTACGAGTGGTACGTCGTTTCGCGGGTCGCCGAGCTCCGGTAGACGGCGAGGATGTTCAGCTTCGCGCCAAGCATCTCGGCGGCGACATACGCATAGGGCGTGATGCGGGCGAGGTACGGCCGCTCGGAACCGGCTTCCGCGAATGCCCGGATCACGTCGCCATACGGCATCGTCTGCAGCGGGAAGCGCACCCGGCGGTGAGACGCGTCCGCCGCCGATCCCGCGCTGACCGCCTTCTCGAGGAAGCGCTTCAACCGCGTGTCGGCCGCAGCGGTCTCCTTGTCGACGATGATGCTGAGGAAGTTGATCTCGCCAGAGCCGGACGATTGGGCCGCGGCGACGGTGGACTTGTGGCTGCCAGAGGCCACCGCGATGAGCATCAGCAGCATCAGCAACGTGACCTTGTTCGATGGCATACAGTCCCCCAAATCGGCGCGTCACCTGGCCGTTACGTTTGGGAGCGTGTTCGAGCAACTGCCGTACCGCGCGACGATCGGCACGAGCGCGCGGGCTTCCGCGTCGGCCAAGGCGCTGATTCGTCGGCGCTTTGCGCCCGGCAGCAGTCGCGAGCGCGGCGGAACCGGGCGCAAGCGCCTGGCCGTGAAAACGCTATCCGTTCGGATAGGCCAATCCGTTCGGATAGCGCCGGCACACACCTTCCGTGAAAGCCGCTGGATCGCCCGGGTATATAAATGGGCGGCGATGGTTCCGACGCTCGTCGCCCTTGCCGGGCCCTCGAGGGGCGCCGCGTTTCCGCTGGAGCGGACCGAAACCAGCGTCGGACGCGATCCCGCGAACAGCGTCGTGCTCGCGGACGCGTCGGTGTCGCCGCGGCACTGCGTCCTGCTGCGCGCCGGCGGCCAGGTCACCATTCGAGATCTCGACCCCACCAATCCCAGCTTCGTCAACGGCCTGCCCGCATCGGATCGGAGGGTGGAGAACGGCGACCGCATCCGGATTGGGGGCTCGACGTTCGCGCTCACCACCGAGCCGGTCATCGCCGGCGAGCCGCTGGCGATCGGCGAAGAGCCGGCCGGCGAGCGGCCGATGATCGTGATGCGCCGCGAAGACGTGTTCGCGGATGGTCGGTCGGCGGACGGCATGCCGCCCGATCGGTTGGAGGGCGACCTCGCCGGGCTGATGCGGGTGAGCGCGGCGATCAGCTCCGTGCGGGGTTTGGCGGCGCTGGAGCGGCCGCTCATCGAGCTCATCGCCGAGGTCGTGCCCGCGGATCGCGGCGCGCTGATTCTCTCCAGCGATCCGAACACGGCGATCGCGTCGGTTCACGGTTGCGATCGGACGGGCGCCGCTGGTCCCATGCGCATCAGCCGGGCGGTGCTCGATCGCGTGCTGCGCGACGCCGTCGGGGTGATGACGACCGGGCCGGCGTCGGCCGGCTCGATCCTGGCCGCGCCGCTGGTGGCCTTCGACACGCGGCTGGGCGCGATCTACCTGGAGTCGGATGCGCCCGACCAGCCGTTCGACGAAGGGCGGCTGCGGCTGCTGATGTCGATCGCCGCGGTGGCGGCGACGGCGCTCGCGCACGAGCAGCATGCGGAGGCGCTTGCCGACGAGAACCACCGCCTGGAATCCGAGCTCGAGATCGAGCACCAGATGATTGGCGACAGCCCGGTGATGCGGTCGCTCTTCCGCCGCATCGGACGCGTGGCGCCAAGCGATTCGACGGTGCTCATCGTCGGCGAGAGCGGGACCGGCAAGGAACTGGTGGCCCGTGCGATCCGCAGCAACAGCCAGCGCGCCGATCGGCCCTTTGTCGCGATCAATTGCGCCGCGATCCCGGAGTCACTGCTCGAGAGCGAGCTCTTCGGACACGAGAAGGGGGCGTTCACCGGCGCGATCGCGCAGAAGAAAGGGAAGCTGGAAGCCGCGCACGGCGGCACCGTCCTGCTCGACGAGATCGGCGAGCTGCCGCCGCCGCTGCAGTCGAAGCTGCTGCGCGTGCTGCAGGAACGGGAGTTCGAGCGTGTCGGCGGCACGCGCTCGATCGCGGTCGACTTCCGCCTGCTGGCCGCGACCAATTGCGACCTGGAGCAATCGATTGCCGCGGGCGCCTTCCGCCGCGATCTCTATTACCGCCTCAACGTCGTCTCGCTGACGGTACCGCCGCTGCGCGAGCGGCCGGACGACATCCCGCTGCTCGCCAACCACTTCACCAGGCGCCATGCGGCCAAAGCCAAGCGGCGGCTCACGGGCGTCTCGGCCGACGCGTTGGCGTGTCTGGTGGCCTACGACTGGCCCGGCAACGTGCGCGAGCTGGACAACGCGATTGAGCGGGCGGTGGTGCTGGGCTCGAGCGACATGATCGTGCCCGGACGACCTCCCGGAGACGCTGATCGAGGCGGGGCCGACGACCTCGTCCGGCATCACTGCCGGCGGCGTCCGCGCGCAGTTTCACGACGCGATCAAGCAGACGAAGAAAGAGCTGATCGTGAACGCCTTCGACTCCGCCGGCGGCAGCTACAGCGGCGCGGCGCGGCTCCTCGGCCTCCACCCCAACTACCTGCACCGGCTGATCCGGAACCTCAATCTGAAGACGCTGCTGAAGAAGTCCTCGTAAAGCTGAATCCAGCCCTGCAGCACAACTGCTTTGTTTCGCTGCACACCACCCCGGAAGGACTAGACTTAGGCTGCGTTCGAGAAACACCAGACGGCCTCTTTCCGCCATAGAACCGCCGAGAGCCGCGCTCCGATGCCGGCACGCCGTGGCATCCGGACAGGTGGTTGGATCGGGTCTCCACCCGTGATTGCCGTGCACGAGGTTCCGCCACGGCCAGGTCATCGCAGCGCTCAGCATTGCGCGAGCCCAACCAGTACATGGGGACGCAAGCCCACAGCGAAAACGAATCGGCGCGCGCACAGGTCAGGCGTTGAGTCATGGATGAATTAACGCAGCTGCAGTCGAGCACGCTTCGCTTCAGGCGCGAGGTCGCCGATCGTTTCGGCGTCCTTCCCAATTTCTTCTGTTCCGCGGATGCGGCGCCGGGGCTGGTCGAGGAGCTGTGGAAGTTCGCGAAGTCGGCGTACCTGGACAGCCCGCTGCCTTCGCTGTTCAAGGAGCGGCTGTTCGTCCATCTCTCGCGATTCTGCGAGATCCGCTACTGCATCGTCCGGCACGTCGGCTTCCTCATCGGCCACGGCCGGCCGGCCGGAGACGCCGCCGCGGGACCCGAGACGGTGGAGCAGGTGATCGAGATGTTGCGGCGGCCCCTTCTCGAGGGGCCCGACCTCACGAAGGTCCTCGAACGCCTCGAGCGGAGGTCCCTGGGCGATCGGTTGCCGGAGCCTCGCACTGAGGGCGAAGGCGGATCTCTTCGACGCACTGACCATCATGTTCCTGTCGCCGCGCGACTGTGTCCGCGCACGCGCTGCCGTCCGCGCGGCGGTTGGCGACGGCACGTTCGAACTTCTCGTGGCCTATCTCGCCTTCATTCGTACGGCTCATTACTGGACGGAGATGCACCCGGAGCTGACGTATGAACCAGACATGGCCGAGATCCTGCGCGGCTACGGCGAGCTCGCGGACTTGCTGCTCGACACGTCCGAGGCCGAGCTGGTCCAGGGCGGTGTGCGGCTTCGCGAAACCCTCAATCAGCTCCAGCGCGTCGAGGGGGCGCTGCTCGAGAGCGAATCCCGCCACGCGTTTCTCCTCAGGCTTGGCGATGCCCTGAGGCCGCTGGTCGATCCGCTGGCGATTCAAGGCGAGGCCAGCCGCCTCCTCGGCGAGCGGTTGCTGACAGACCGTGCCTACTACGTAGAAATAGACGAAGCGCAGGGCGACATCGTGGTCGAACGAAACTTTGTTCGCGCCGGTGTCCCGAGCATCGTCGGACGATATTCGCTGAGCGCGTTCAGCTGGCTGGTTTCGACATTGCGCATGGGCGGACCGGTCGTCGTGGGCGACACCCGAACCTCGCCGTTGATTCCCGACGCGGATCGTCCGGCGGTCGCCGCGGTCAACGTGGGTGCGTTCGTCGCGGCGCCGTTGATCAGGGACGGGCGGCTGGTCGCGGCGCTCCACGTGAGCGACCTCTCATCGCGGGTCTGGACTCCAGAGGAAGTCGAATTGGTCAGGGAAACCGCGGAGCGGACCTGGGAGGCGATCGAACGCGCCCGCGCCGAGGAGCAGCTGCGGGACGCCGCCACGCGCAAAGACGAGTTCCTGGCGATGCTGGCGCACGAACTGAGAAATCCGCTCGCGCCGATCCGAACCGGCCTGGAACTGATTCGGCTCGGCGGCGACTCCGCCGGCGCGGTCGAGCGGGTGCGCGGGATGATGGAGCGTCAAGTGAGTCACATGGTTCGCTTGATCGACGACCTTCTGGACGTGTCGAGGATCACGTCGGGCAAGATTGCGCTCCAACGCGAACCGACACCGCTCCGGAGCCTGGTCCACAGCGCCGTGGAAGGCAATCGTGCCGCCCTGGCTGCCAAACAGATCGCGTTCAGCATCGAGCTGCCACAGGACCTGTGCGTCGTCGATGTCGATCCGACGCGCTTCGTCCAGATCCTGTCAAACCTGCTCAACAACGCGGCGAAATTCACGAACACCGGCGGCTCGGTGCGTATCTCCGCCACGATCACGCCGCCGGCGGGCGCTGCCATCCGGCACGTCTTGATTTCGGTGGGCGATTCAGGAATCGGGATGTCGCCGGAGTTGCTGCCGCGTGTGTTCGAACTGTTCACCCAGGGAGAGACACGCTCGTCGCAACCCGGACTCGGCATCGGCCTCGCACTCGCACGTCGACTGGTGGAACTTCACGCCGGACGTCTCGAGGCCCGAAGTGAAGGACTCGGGCGAGGCAGCGAGTTCATCATCCAGTTGCCGTTGGCGACGACCCAATCGGTCTCGGCCACGGCGCCGCACGGCGATGAACAACGGATCGAAGGGCGAATTCTGGTCGTGGACGACAACCAGGATGTGGCCAATGCGACGGCGATGCTCATCGCGGAAATGGGTGGGGATGCGAGAGTCGCCTACGATGGCGAAAGCGCGATCGCGATGCTCCAGGAGTATGAACCTGAGGTGATCCTCCTCGACATCGGGATGCGCGGGCTCGACGGATACGAGACCTGTCAGCGGATCCGTCGTGTTCTGGGCAACCGGGTCCTTGTCGTCGCGTTGACCGGGTTCGGCCAGGAACAGGACAAAGAGAAGGCGACACGCGCCGGATTCGACGCGCACCTGACCAAGCCTGCCAACGGTGCGGCCCTGGCGGGCATCCTGGCGGATCGCGCCGCGAGCAGCACGTAGACGAAAGCCCGCGCGACCTGTCGTTCGCGACTCAACCGCTCTCGGCGTGTGCGATACCATCCACTGGAGCCATGCGTGCTTCCCCGAGAGCGGCCGCGTGATCGCCGCCAGGAACGAAACACCACAACCGGACCACGCGTACCGTCAGGACGTCGATGACGTGATCGCGTCGCTCGGCACGGACCGCCAGCGCGGTCTCAGCGAGACCGAGGCGGCGTCGCGGCTCGAGCGCTACGGCCGCAACGAGCTCACCGCCGAGCCGCCGGTTGCCGCGTGGCGCCGGTTTCTCGCGCAGTTCCGGGATGTGCTCGTCATCCTGCTGCTCGTCGCCACCGCCATCTCAATCGGCCTCTGGGCCTACGAGCGCGATGCCGCGCTGCCGTACGAGGCGATCGCCATCTTCGCCGTCGTCCTCCTCAACGCGACGATGGGCTACGTCCAGGAGTCGCGCGCCGAAGCCGCCGTCGCGGCGCTGCGCGCCATGTCGGCGGCCGGGGCGACGGTCGTTCGCGACGGCACGCGGCGCAGCGTGCCGGCCACCGAGATCGTCCCCGGCGACATCATCCTGGTCGCGGAAGGCGACACGATTCCGGCGGACGCGCGGCTGGTCGAATCGGCCGCCCTGCAGACCGCCGAAGCGGCGCTGACCGGCGAGAGCCTGCCGGCCGCCAAGGAAACCGAGGCGATTGCCGGGGACGCTCCGCTCGGCGATCGCCTGAACATGATCTTCAGCGGCACAGCCGCCACCTACGGGCACGCCACCGCTGTCGTGACGGCGACCGGCATGCGCACCGAAATGGGGCGCATCGCCGGGCTGCTGAAGGAGACACGCGAGGACGCCACGCCGCTGCAGCGCGAGCTCGACCGCACGGGCAAGATGCTCGGCATCGTCGTCGTGATCATCGCCATCGTGATGATCGCGACCATCATCCTCGTCGAGAACGTGCGCGGCCTTCCGGCGCTGCTCGACGTGTTGATTCTCGGGGTCGCGCTCGCCGTCGCGGCAGTGCCCGAAGGCTTGCCGGCGGTTGTCACCGCAGTCCTCTCGATTGGGGTGCAGCGCATGGCGCGGCGGCACGCGATCGTCCGCCACCTCGCCGCCGTCGAGACGCTGGGCTCCGCGAGCGTGATCGCGTCCGACAAGACCGGTACGCTGACGCGAAACGAGATGACGGTTCGCGTCGTCGTCACGGCGAGCGGACGCGTGACCTTCGAGGGGTCGGGCTACGCGCCGGGCGGTGCGCTCGTCACGGAAGCGGGGTCGATCGCCGGTGCGCTCAAGACTGAGCTGGAATGTGCGCTGGCCGTGGCCGATCGGGCCAACAACGCGAGCCTGCACGAGCAAGACGGTCGCTGGACCGTGCAAGGCGACCCGACCGAAGGTGCGCTGCTGGTGGCGGCGCGGAAGGCGGGCCTGCGATCGGAGACTCTCGACCGCAGGCTTCCGCGGATCAGCGAAGTGCCGTTCTCGTCGGAACGGAAGCTGATGAGCACGCTTCACCGTGACGCGGAGCAGCAGGAGCGCTGGGTCGTCTTCACCAAGGGAGCGCCCGACGTGCTCCTCTCGCGGTGCAGCTTCGAAGTTGTTGGCGACGACCGCCGCTCGTTGACGCCGGCGCGGCGCGCGGAGATGGTGCAGGTCAACGAGGGACTTGCCGGCGACGCTCTCCGGACCCTGGGAGTCGCGGTCCGTTGGCTGCCACAGGACGCCATCGCGCTGCCGCACCATGCCGGCGGTCTCGATCACCTCGAGCAGGACCTCGTGTTCGCCGGCCTCATCGGCATGATCGATCCGCCGCGGGCCGAGGCGAAGCAGGCCGTCGCGCGCGCCCGGGGCGCGGGCATCCGCCCGCTGATGATCACCGGCGATCATCCGCGGACGGCCGCGGTCATTGCCCAGGAGCTCGGCATCAGTGACGACGGCCGGGCGATCACCGGCAGCCAGCTGGAGACGCTGCCGGCGGAGGAGCTGGCCCGAACCGTTGCCGAGATTTCCGTGTACGCCCGCGTCAACCCCGAACACAAGCTGCGCATCGTCGACGCGCTGCGGAAACGAGGGGCCATCGTCGCGATGACCGGCGACGGCGTGAACGACGCCCCGGCGTTGAAGAAGGCCGACATCGGGATCGCGATGGGGATCACCGGCACCGATGTGTCGAAGCAGGCGGCCGACATGGTGCTCGCCGACGACAACTTCGCCACCATCGTCGCCGCGGTCGAGGAAGGCCGGGCGATCTTCGCGAACATCCGCAAGTTCCTGCGCTACCTGCTGTCGTCGAACATCGGGGAAGTGCTGACGATGTTCTTCGGCGTCGTGCTGGCGGAGCGCATCGGCCTGTATCCAGAGGAGGGGGCAGTGGTGTTGCCGCTCCTCGCCACGCAGATCCTGTGGATCAACCTGGTCACCGACGGTCCACCGGCGCTCGCGCTTGGCGTCGATCCCGCGGACGAAGGGTTGATGCGCCAACCGCCGCGCCCGGCGGGCGAGGGGGTCGTCACGCCTCAGATGTGGCGCGGCATCGCGTTGATCGGTGTGGTCATGGCCGTCGCCACCTTGTACGTGCTGGACGCCTCGATGCCGGGCGGCTTCATTTCAGGCGTTGGCGACCTGCGCTACGGGCAGACGATGGCATTCACGACGTTGATGCTGCTGCAGATCTTCAACGTGCTCAACGCGCGGTCGGACGAGCGGAGCGCGTTCGTCCACCTGTTCACCAATCAGTGGCTGTGGATCGCGATGGGCGGGTCGGTGGCGCTGCAGGTGCTCGTCGTGCATGCGCCGTTTCTTCAGCGCGCGTTCGGCACCGTCGGCTTGAGCGCCGGCGACTGGCTGTTCTGCACCGCGGTTGCGAGCTCGGTCTTATGGGTGCGCGAGATCACGAAAGTCGCGGGGCGACGGCGATGAGCTCAGCACGAATGGTAAACGCCCCTCGAGTCCCAGTAGGCGATGCACGCGGGCGGTGTGCCGACCAGGCGTCAGTACACTTTTATTGCGGCAGGATCGGCAATGCGTCCCCCGACGGATCGACGGAGATTCCCATCGCCTGGATCGGCACGGTCGACACCACCCGCACGGCGTACGACGCTCCGTAATTGATGCCGAACAGCTCCGACACCTCTCGCACCCGGAAGCGATTGGGATCAACCGTCGTCGCCGTCGTGGCGAGCACGGCGCCGCTGCGGCGACAGGAGCTCGAGCGCCACCCGTGCCGGCGCCGCGTTCAGGTTCTGCAGCGCGATGCCTGTGGAGACTCCCGGGATGGTGATGCGGGCGCGGGTCGCGAGCCTGATCGGAAACAGCGGGACGGCGTGCTGCAGTGCCGGGAACGCGCTCGTTCCCTGGCGCGATGTGCGCTGGTAGGAGAAGTACGTCGTCTTCGCGCCGTCCTTGTTCTCGGCGCGAATCCGCATCCCGTGCATCCGCGCCGCCTGGCCGAGGACGACCTGCATCCTCGTTGAATCGAGATAGCCGCACGGCGGACAGGATCGTTTCACCGAACCTGATCCGGGTCTTCGGACGGAATCCATCGTCCGAAAATAGTGATGACGCTCCCGGCCGCGAGGTCCGAGCTTCCCGGCACCACGTCGTCGATCGAGATGCCGCGGTTCACGGTGACCGAGCCGTCCTTGATGTGGGTCGGATACACGGTGCCAGCAGGGCTGATGAAGCGAGGGACATCGCCCTCGAGCCCAACCGGCGTGACGGTCCCGAGCCGCGCGGTGGCGGGCACGCGCAGCGCGACGGTGAACACCGGATAGTCGGAGTCGGTGCCGAAGCTTCCCGTCGGTGATTCGATCGCGAACTGGACCTGGCCGTTCTCGATCTGGGCGACGCCATAGCTGTCGTTTCCGGGGCTAATCGCCGCGACGCCTTCGACATCCCAGCCTGCGGACCGGAACCGCAGGCCGCCGGTTGAAATCGGCCGCGGCTCGGTGACCTCCATCTTCACTTGCGCGATGCCGCCCGGCGGCGCCACCTCGCGGCTCACCTCGAGCGAGACGCCTGCAAACGGCGGTTCCACGCCGGCTTGCAATCCGGCCTGAACGACGAACACCGAAAGCGCCGCCGCGGCGAGCATGCCCGCCGTCAATTTCGATTTCATGATTTCAATCCTTCGGCGTGCTGCCGGTCACGGCGACGCGAAACCGCTGCGTTCCGGATTCGGCAATGACCTGGCTCGCGCCGTTGAGCGCGCGGACTTCCCAGAGGACCGCCTTGCCCGGAAGCAACTGGCGGACGACCGACGGTGGAAGCTCGACGCGTGAAATAGACGAGGTCGTACGCCACAGCGGCGTGCGATCGACCTCGAAGACCTCTATATCGTAGCTGACGGCGTCGGGTGGTGCCACCCACTCGAGTGCGGAGGGAGCTGACGTGAGATCGCCGACCGGTGCGCGCACGTCCAGCCGGTTGGTCCGATACGACGCCGCCGGGTTCGAGAGATCGCGCACCGCCGGCTCGCGATCCGATAGCAGATACGCCCCGCTCGTGATGACCGCAATGGCGCCGACCGCGGCCGCCCACCGGCGGATCCCCGGCGTGAGCCAGGCGAACGGTGAACGCGCCGCGGCCACGGCCTCGCCGCCGCGCCGGCGTCCAAGCTCGGCGACGATCCACTGAACGGCCGCGCCCTCGTCTGCCGCAGGACTCGATTCCTCGAACTCGCGCCACAACGCCAGCTCGCTCTGGCACCGCGCGCAGCCGTCGACGTGCTGCTGCTCGCGCGCGCTCAGCGGCTCCGCGAATCGCTCGACCGGCACGCACTCCGGCGTCGCCTTCAACGCGTGTTCGAGATCGCTCGTCGTTCGATCGCTCACAGTTCCTGTCCTCGCGCCTTCAGGCGACCCGTCGCTCGCGCGACCTTGCGCCGGGCGCTGACGATGTAGGCCTTGGCGCCGCTGGCGTTGTCGAGGCGCAGCAGCCGCGAAATGGCTTCGAGCGGCATACCGTCACCGTAGTGAAGCACGAACACCCTCCGCTCGAGCGCATCGAGCGTCGTCGCGAGAAATCGCTTGAGCCGGTCGGCGCGCTGCGAACGCTGCGCGAGCTCGTCGGGCGCCGGCTCGATCGCGGCAATCTCTTCGAGCACCGCCTCGCCGTCGGCCGGCGGGCTCTGCCGCTGCAGCCGGCTGATCGACTCGTTGCGGACGATCGTGTAGAGCCAGGTGGAGAACCGCGAATGGCCCTTGAACGAATCGAGATGGCGGTGCGCCTTGAGGAAGACGTCCTGTGCCAGGTCGGCCGCGCTCTCGCGATCGCCCGTGAACCGCAGGCACCACCGCGCGACCCGTTCGTAATGGCGCGCGAACAACTCGTTGACGATCGCCTCGCGATCGGCGCGCGCGGTTCGCACGGCGTCGACGAGGTCCTCGTCCGAGAGGTCCGCTAAGGTCATCCAATCGATTATATGGGCCGCGAATTACTCGCATTGTTGCGCTCCACCACTAAGACGCACGCCCGCCGCGGCGCGGAACAATTATTTGGTTCTGAGCTGTGTAGTACGATTTCGGCCGTGCGCACACTGCTGGTTCTGGCGCTCGTGTGCCTGACCGTCGCTGGACGCTCGCTCGCCGCACAGCCGCGCGACCCCGGCAGCGCGCTCGCCGAGGCCAGAAAACTCGAGAGTGACGGAAAACCCGCAGCCGCGCTGGAGGCCTATCACTGGGCCCTGGACGCGTCGCAGCCGCAATCGCTCGACCGTGCCCGCGCCCTGCTCGGGGTGGCGACGATCGAAACCGGTCAGGGGCACTACGCCGATGCCAGGCGGCATGCCGCCTCCGCCGCGGAGCTCTTCGATGCGCTCGGCGACGGAGCCCAGGCATCGCTGGCGGTGAACCGGCAGGGGCTCGCGGCGCTCGCCGCCGGCGACTACGACGAGGCGAAGCGGTTCTTCAGCGCGGCGGTCAATCGGTCGGCGCGTGCCGGGTTTCTCGAGGGACGCGCCGAGCAGCTTGGCAACCTGGCCAACGTCTACTTCTACGTCGGCGCCTATGCCGACGCGAGCCGTCTCTACGACGAAGCTCTCGCGCTCGCCGCGACCGGGTGCCGCCGAGCCATGGGCGCCGCGCCGCCGCCGTCTGCTGATGGCCAACCAGGCTGCGCTCTACCAGCGGCTCGGGCGCGACCAGGAAGCGCTGGCGCTCTACCAGGACCTGGGCGCCAGCACGGACCTTCGGCCGCGTGAGCGCGCGCTGCTGCTGGTCAACCTCGGCGTGCTCTACCGGCGGCTCGGCGATCCGGTCAAGGCCCTGGCGACCTACGACCAGGCGCGGGCGGAATTCGTGCGCGACCACGACGCCGACGGCGAGCTGAACACGGTCAAGAACCGCGGCATCGTGCTCGCCCTCGATCTGGCGCGGCTCGACGAAGCCGAGCGCAGCTTCTCGGCTGCGATCGACGCCGCCACGCGCACCGGAAACCGCCGCGAGATGCTGCACAGCCGGCTGTATCGCGGCGAAACACGGCTGCGGGAAGGCCATCGAGACACCGCGATCGAAGACTTCGACGCCGCGCTGGAGCTCTCGCGCGAGTTGAAACTCCCCGAGGAGGAGTGGAAGGCGCTCTACGGCCTCGGCCGGCTGGACGCGGATCGGCCGGCCGGCATTGCCCACTTGCAGCAGGCGATCGCCACCATCGAACAGGTGCGTGAGGACATTCGGGTCCCGTCGCTCAGGGCCGAATTCCTCAACGACAAGCGCGAGGTCTACGACGCGCTGATCAGCGCCAGCCTGCCGGATGCCAGCGCCGATGCGCTGTTCGCGATGCTCGAGCGCAGCCACACGCGCGTCTGGCGCGAGCGCCTTCATCTCGACAAGCCGATCGACCTCGTATCGGTGCAGCGCGCGCTGCCCGAGCGGACGCTGCTCCTCGACTACTGGCACGCACCCCAGGCGGCCACGGTCGTCGCCGCGACACGGTCCCGCGCCGCGGTCTTTCCGATCAAGGTGGACGAGACGGCCATCCGCGCGCTGGTCGAGGCGCTTGGCGCCGGCCCGTCGTCCGCCTGGCGTGAACAGGCGCACGCCGTCGCGTCCGCGATCCTGCCGCCGCCCGAGTGGCTCGCCGGCATCGACCGCATCGTCGTCGTGCCCGATGGCGCGGTCGCGCTCGTGCCCTTCGACGTCCTGCCGTCAGGGACGCAGCTGCTGGTCGAACGTGCGGCGGTGACGTACTCGCCGACCGCGGCGACGCTGCTGCGCCCCGCTCCGGCGACACGCTGGCTGCCGCCGTGGAAGCTGCAGCTGGTCGGGTTCGCCGATCCGGTTACGGCTTCGGGAGACTTCGACCGCGCCTCGACCGCCGGCCGCCTCGCCGCATCGTCAGAAGAAGTGCGCGACGTGGCGGGCGAGCTGGGCGGCCGTGCGGTGCTGCACGTCGGCGCCGAGAATCGCAAGCGATACCTCGTCGATGCCTCAGCCCGTGCGCCGATCCTGCATCTCGCGACGCACGCGCTCGCCGACACCAGCGCGCTGGAACGATCGCGCATTGTCTTCTCGGCCGCCGACGGATCCGGATCGAATCCCGACTATCTCTTTCTCAAGGAAGCGTACGCGCTCGAGCTCAACGGCGTCGAGCTCGCGGTGCTCAGCGCCTGCGAAACCGAGCGCGGGCGGGTGACCCGTGCGGAGGGCGTGCAGAGCTTCAGCCGCGCGTTCCTCGCCGCCGGCGCGCGCGCGACGGTGACGACGATGTGGCGGGTGGCGGATCAGCCGACCGCCGACTTCATGGAGCTCTTCTACCACCACCTCAATCGCGGTGAACCGCGCGACAAGGCGCTGCGCCTGGCCAAGTTACGCTTCCTCGGCGGCGGTTCAGCGGTGGCCGATCCGCACTACTGGGCCGCGTTCGTGCTGACCGGCGACGGCCTGCGTCCAGTGCCGCGAGCGGTCGGCTGGCGGATGGTGACCGGAGGCGTGCTGGTCGTCGTGCTCGCCGGCCTGATCGTGGCCAGCCGGCGGCATCGAAAAAAACCTGTTCCGCAATAAGGGTCCGCCGGGTCCTATCGCTTCAAAGGACCCAATGGACACCCATCGCCCCCTCGCAGCTGCGCTGGCGCCGCCGGCCGACCCGTCGTTGACGACGGTTCCCCGCCGAGCCGCACGGCCGAAGATCCTGATCTATTCGCACGACACCTTCGGCCTCGGAAACATCCGGCGGTCGTTGCTGCTTGGCGAGCTGCTCGGCTCGGAGTATCCGCAGTCGGCGATCCTCCTGATGACCGGCTCGCCGATGATCCACGCGTTCCGCATTCCGCAGCGGATGGACTACGTCAAGCTGCCGTGCGTGAACCGCGTGCACGCCGACGAGTACGAGCCGCGGTTCCTGGCGTCGTGCGCCGACGAAATCCGGCAGACGCGCAGCGACATCCTCGAGCGGACGTCGGTGGCCTTCCAGCCCGATCTCTTCATCGTCGACAAGCGCGCCGCCGGCATCGACGACGAGCTGCTGCCGGCGTTGCGGGCGCTCCGCCAATCGACAAGCCCCCCAGCTATCGTCCTCGGCGTGCGCGACATCCTCGATGCGCCGGAAAAAACCGGTCCGGCGCTTCGTGCGAACGGCAGCTTCGACGTCATCGAGCGCTACTACGACGAAGTCTGGATCTACGGTTCGCCGGACGTGTTCGATGCGGTGCGCGAGTACGCCTTCCCGCCGGAGGTCGCGCGGCGGACGCGGTACTGCGGCTACCTGCAGCGGCGCTCGGCATGGCGGCGTCCTCATGCCGGCGCACCACGGGTGCTGGTCACCGCCGGCGGCGGCGCCGACGGCGACGCGCTGATCGTGGCCTACCTCACCGGACTCGCCGAATTACCGCTGGGTGCGCTCGACAGCGTGATTGTCCTCGGCCCCCAGCTGGCGCCCGAGACGGCCGCCGCCCTGCACGCGCTGGCGTCGGTGCGTCCCGACGTCGAGTGCGTCGATTTCGAGCCCGACCTGACGAAGCGGTACGAGGACGCCGACGTGGTGCTGTCGATGGCCGGGTTCAACACCGTCTGCGAGCTGCTGACGGCGCGGGCGCGAGCCGTGCTCGTGCCGCGCGCCGAACCGGTGCAGGAGCAGTTGATCCGCGCGCGCCGGCTGTCGGCCCGCGGCCATTTCCGCATGATCGAGCCGCACGAGCTCTCGCCGGCGCGAATTGTCGCCGAGGTCTACGAGGCGCTGGCGGCGCCGGTCCCCGATACCTCGTCGATTGACATGGAGGGGCTCGCACGCGTCCGGCAGCGCGTCGAGCGGCTGTTGGCCGGGCGCTCGTCGTGATGCCACAGGTCGCCATCGTCGTCAGCGGCTTCCCGCGGCAGTCCGAGACGTTCGCGATCAACGAGCTCACCGCGCTCGCCGATCGCGGCATGCTCGCCGGCATCTACGCCACCAAAGCGGGCGATGGCCGCAGCATGCAGCCCGACTCGGCGCGCCTGCTCCCGCTGGTCGAGCGGCTGCCGGGGTCGGACGAGGAGCGGCAGGGCGCGGCGCTGGCAGCGCGCCTGGCGTCGCGGCATGTCACCGGCATCCACGCGTACTTCGCGCACATGCCGGCGGCGGTCGCCGAGCATGCGGCCGCCAGGCTCGGCGTGCCTTTTGGCTTCAGCACCCACGCGAAGGACGCGCGCAAGGTCAATCGCGAGGCGCTGGCCGAGCGGGCCCGCCGAGCGGCGTGCGTCGTCGCCTGCAACCACGACGTCGCACACGAGCTGTGCGACGCCGGCGCGCCGGTGTACCTGGTTCCGCATGGCGTCAGCCTGACCCGATTCGTGCCATCGCCGCCGGTGCCAGGGCATGGGTTTCGCCTGCTCGCGGTCGGGCGGCTGGTCGAGAAGAAAGGCTTCGACGTGCTGGTGGACGCCGTCGCCGCGATGGACCCGCACGTCACGCTGCGCATTGTCGGCGAGGGGCCCGAACGGGAGCGGCTGATGGCGAAGATTGCCGCGCTCGAGCTGTCGTCGCGCGTGACCCTGACCGGCGAGAAGACGCACGCGCAGCTGCCGGACGAGTACGCGGCCGCGGAGGTGGTCGTCGTGCCGAGCGTCGTCGACGCCTCCGGCGATCGCGACGGCCTTCCCAACGTCGTGCTCGAAGCGATGGCGTGCGGCCGCCCGGTGGTTGCCAGCCGCGTCGGCGCGATCGACGCCGCGGTTCACGACGGGCAAACCGGCGTACTCGTGCCGCCGCGTTGCCCGGCGGCGATCGCCGATGCAGTGCGTGCGCTGTCCGCTGGATCGCGACCATCGGCTCGCGCTCGGCTACCTCGCACGGCGCGAAGCGGAGCGCCAGTACGACCTCAATCGCTGCGCGGATCGATTCGTCCAGGTGCTCGAGGCGGTCTATGCCTAGCGAGCGCGGCGCCATCGCCTACGTGTTGAAATCGTTTCCGAGGCTGTCGGAAACCTTCATCGCCAGCGAAATCTATCGTCTCGAGCGGCAGGGCGTCGACCTGCGGCTGTTCGTCATCAAACGATCGAACGAGCCGTTCGCGCACCCGGTGGTCGACGCGATCCGGGCGCCGCGCGTGCACCTGCCGCCGGCGGCGCCGATTTCGGCGATCTCGGCGGCGCGCTGGCTGGCGGGGCACTGGCGCGGGTTTGCCGGACCGCTCGAACGCCAGCTGCGCCGGCATCCGGCCGGGACCATGCGCGCCGCCGCGATCGCATTCGGCCATGCGGTTCGCGCGCGCAAGGGGACGTGGGCGCTGCCGCGCAAGTCGCCGCTCAAGGAATTCCTCCAGGCGATGGCGCTCGCCGACGCGATCGGCGCCGCGGGCGACGTGCGGCATATTCACGCCCACTTCTGCCACAGCGCGACGACGGTCGCCTGGCTGGCGTCGATCGTGACCGGCTTGCCGCTGTCGTTCACCGCGCATGCCAAGGATGTCTACTGCGCCGACCTCAACCCGGCCGGGCTGCTCGCGCGCAAGCTGAACGCCGCGCGCTTTGTCGTGACCTGCACCGACGCGAACCGCGTCTACCTGCAGTCGCTGACGGCGACGCCGGTGCACTGCATCTACCACGGCCTCGACGTCGAGTTCGCGCGCCTGTGTGGCGTGGAGGCGCGGCCGCGTCAACCCGAATCGCGCGTGCGCGTGCTGGCGGTCGGCCGCCTGGTCGCCAAGAAGGGGATCGACGTGCTGATCGAAGCGTGCGCGATCCTGCGCGGCCGCGGCGTGCCGATCGAGGCGACGATCGCGGGCGAGAGCGGCGACCAGGAGCCGGCGCTGCGCGCGCTGGTGTCGGCGCGTGGTCTGGACGACGCCGTGGCGTTTACGGGGCCGTTGACGCAGCGGCGCCTGTTCGACGAGTACACGCGCGCCAGCGTCTTCTGCCTGCCGTGCCGCGTGCTGGAGAACGGCGACCGCGACGGCATCCCGAACGTGATGGCCGAGGCGATGGCGTGCGGCCTGCCGGTGGTGACGACCGCGGTCTCGGGCATCCCCGAGCTGCTCGCCGACGGCGTCAACGGCCTGCTGGTGGCGCCAAACGATCCAGTCCAGGTCGCGGATGCGATCGAGACGCTGCATCGCAATCCGGCGCTGGCGGAGCGGTTGTCGTCGAACGCCCAGCTTCAGATCCGCGAGCGCTTCGACGGCGACGTCTCGACGCGCGCGCTGTCGGCACTGCTGACGGCAGGTGCCGCATGACCCGCTCGCCCGGTCTCGTCTCGCGGCTGACGGCGGCATTCTGGCCCGATTTCAGGCGTCACGGCCGCCTGATCGCGGCGTCGTACCTGTTCCGCACGCTGGCAGTGGTGGCGGCGGTCCTGGCGCCGTGGCCGCTGAAGCTGCTGATCGATCACGTCATCGTCCGCGGGTCACTGCCGCTGCCGGCGCCATTGCGCCCCGATCTGTCGCCGGTGTGGCTGGTCGCGACGCTGACGCTGGCATTCATCGCGATCACGATTGTCGCCGCGGTCGCCAACGCGCTCGAGAAGAACGCCAGCGCGACGATTCGCGAGCGCCTGACCATCGAGCTTCGCGATCGTGTGCTCGCGCACCTGCTGACGCTGTCGCCGACGCTGCGCGCCACCCATCGCAGCGGCGAGCTCGTGCTGCGCGTCGTCGACGATACGGATCTGTTCGCCCGCGTGCTGACCAAGACGCTGCCCCAGGTCTTTCACCATTCGTTGACCCTGGTGGCGACCTTCGCGGCGATGGTGTGGCTGCAGCCCGGTGTCGCGCTGATCGGATCGATCTGGCTGGTGCCGGCGGCGATGCTGGTCCGGCGCGACGGCCGCCGGTTGTGGAAGGCGTCGAGGGAGAAGCGCGCGCGCGAAGGCCAGGTCAGCGCCCTGGCGCAGGAGATCGTCCGCGGCATGGCCGTGATCCAGGCGTCGGGCGACGAACGGCCGACGCGCGACGCCTTTGCCGGGGTCAATGAAGTGCGCGTGCGCGCGGGGCGGCACGAAACCGCGGTGGCGGTCGATCTCGAGCGCCGGCTGCAGGTACTGCAGGGCGTGTCGATGGCGGTGGTGACGGCCGCTGGCGCGTGGCTGGTGCTGCGCCATCGCATGACCGTCGGCGACCTGACGCTGTTGACGGCCTACGTCAGCCAACTGGTCAAGCCGATTGAGAAGCTGAACGACCTGACCGAGACGACCGGCCGAGGCCTTGCCGGCGGCGAGCGGCTGCTGCGCCTGCTGACGATCGCACCGGCGGTTCGCGACGCCGGCCAGCCGGTCGATCTCGCCGGCTCGCGCGGCGTCGTGGTGCTGCGCGACGTCTGGTTTGCCTACGAAGATCGCAAGCGCCCGGTGCTGAACGGCGTCAATCTCCGTCTCCAGCCTGGCGAGCTGACGGTGCTCGTCGGCGTCAGCGGCGCCGGCAAGAGCACGCTCTTCAGCCTTCTCGTCCGGCTGTTCGATCCGAGCCGCGGCGAGATCCTGCTCGACGGCCACCCGCTGCCATCGATTCGCCTGCGCTCGCTGCGCGACCAGTTCGCCATCCTGTCTCAGGACACGCATCTGTTCGCCGGCACGGTTCGCAGCGTGCTCGGGCCGCGCGATCGGCCGGCCGACGATGGTGAGCTATGGCGGGCATTGGAGCTGGTCGCGCTCGACCGCTTCGTGCGCGAAGCGCCGGAGCAACTCGACACGCCGCTCGGCGAGGATGGCGTGAACCTCTCGGGCGGACAGCGCCGCCGGCTGGCGCTGGCGCGCGCCTTCCTGCTGCGCCGTCCGATCCTGCTGCTCGACGAGCCGCTCGCGAACGTCGACGCCGAGTCCGCCGCCGTCATCCTCGACGCGATCGACGAGCTGCGTGAGACCTGCACGTGCTTTGCCGTCAGCCACGAAGCGTCGCTGGCCGCGCGCGCCGATCGCGTCTACCGGCTGGTCGAGGGCCGGCTGGTGGAGGAGCGGACCGAACCGGTTGCGGCGCTGAGGGTGGCGTCGCGATGATGGCCAGCGCCACCGCCAGGCTGCGGCCGGTCTATTGCGCGATCGCGCACCTGCACCAGGATGTCGCACGCGCGCACGACGTCTGCCGCGGGGTCTTCAGCATCGCCGGCGCGACGTTGACGGTCGACGAGTCGCCGCGATGGCGCGACGTCGCCATCGACGCCGATCGCGAGCGCTGGATCGAGTGGAGCAAGTTCTACTACGGCCTCGATCTCGCCCATGCCTTCGCCCAGACCGGTGACGCCCGGTTCCTGCGCACCTGGGAACGGCTGGTGACGTCGTGGCTCGACCAAGTGCCGCCCGATTTCGGGCCGACCGACGCGCTGGGGCGGCGGCTGCAGAACTGGATCTACGCCGCGAACCTCTTCGCGGCGGCGCCGGCGTTCGCGGGCTTCTCGGGCGGATTCGACGATCGGCTCGTCGCCGGCATCCGGCAGCACGCCGACTACCTGGAGGCGCACCTCACACCCGAGCGCAATCACCGCACGCTCGAGCTCTACGCGCTCTTCATCGTCGCCCTCGCGCTGCCGTCGACGGCCGGCGAGGAAGCGCGGCTGCAGTTCGCCTGGCGCGCGCTGCAGGAAAACATGGAGGCCGATTTCCGGGCCGATGGCGTGCACCGGGAGCACTCGACGCACTACCACATGATCGTCCTGCGCTCGTTCGTGGCCGCGCGCGAGAACGCGCTCCTCGCCGGCTTCGCGATCCCGCGCGGCTACGACGACCGGCTGCGGCGCGCGCTCGCATTCGGCCTCGCCTGCCATCGGCCCGACGGCACGATGCCGGCGTTGTCGGACGGCGATATCGGCCGCTACGCCGACCTGCTGACGCAATCCGCGGCCGTGCTGAGTCATCCCGGTTCGGCGACGATCAGCAGCTTTCACGACGCCGGCTACTACATCCAGCGCGGGGCGCCGGACCACGCCGCGGATGGCGGCAGCGCCGAGCGGCATTTGATCTTCGACTGCGGCCAGCTCGGCGACGGCGGCCACGGCCACTACGACGTGCTCAGCATCGACGTGTGGTGCGGACGGCACCTGATCGTCGATCCGGGCCGCTACACCTACGACGGATCGATCGGAGTGGCGGCAGTGGTTCAAGGGAACCGCGGCTCACAACACGGTCTGCGTCGACGGCCGCGATCAGGTGGCCTATCGCCCGGGCAAGCCGAAGCAGCGTCTGCAGGTGCGCCTGCTCAATCGCGCGTCGACGCCGCTCGTCGACATCGTCGGCGGCGAAGTGAAGAGCCCGGAGTACGACGCCGTTCACCGGCGCCATGTGCTCTTCGTCGCCAACGAGTACTGGCTTGTCATCGACGTGCTCGAGGCCGCCGACCCCGCACGACTACGACCTCCGGTACCACCTCGCCGCCGATGCGCTGGGCGCGATCTCGGTCAGCGCCGACGCGGTGTCCGCGCCCTGGTGTGCGGCTGCTGCTCGATGGCCCGGGAGCAATCGTGATCGAGCCCGGGTGGATTGCGGCGGACTACGGCGTCAAGGCCGCCGCGCCGATCGTGTCGAAGCGGGCGAGCGGCTGCGAGCGGGCAGCGTTCGTGACCGCGATCGTGCCGGTGACGAGCTGCAACTTCGCAACGGCACAGCGCCTGGCGGTGCGTTGGTCTGAGGGTGGAGGCGACGCGATTGTGGAAGGCGCCGGTGTCCTGGGCGACTGTGTCGATCGCATCGAATGGTGGATTGGAAGCGACGGGAGCTGCTGGGCAGCGGTCGAACGAAGGAATCGGTGATGGATCAATTGCTGGCCTATGACGCCGCGGTGCCGAACCGCGATCGGCTGCTCGATATCGACGAAGTGCGCCGCCATCTGCCTGCCATGTCGGGAGGACGCGGCGAAGCGATCGAGGCGCTTCGCATCAAGTACCGTCCATTCGAGAGCCTCCGCGTTGTCTACCAGATCGACGGCCGGGCGATTCTGACCGCGCGCACGTTCGCGCCGTTCGAGCTGGCCGCGGCGGCGCGACGCGGGAAGGCAGATTTCACGGTGCCGGAGCTTGGCGCCGCATTCTGGACTTTTCCCCGCGACCGCCGGCTGCGCGATCTCGAGCAGTTCGTGGATCCGGATCCGGCACTGCGCGCGCACGTCCCGGGCTGGGTGGCGAGCAGGCTGGCCGGATACGCCCCGGAGAAATGCGCCGTCATCGCGTGCCTGAACGCTGACGGCCTTCCGCTCGCGTTCGCGAAGGTCTTCGCCGACCAGGTGACGTCCGATCGTGTGCGCGGGCTGTACACGCTGCTGGCGTCTGGCGTCGGGCGGCGCGACGACCTCGACGTGCCGGGCGTGATCGCCGCGCTGCCCGAACGGCGGACGCTGTGGTTTGCGCCCGCATCGGGAAACCGCGTCGCCGATCTGACGATCGACTGCCTGCCCGATGCGCTGCGGCGTGTCGGCCGCGCGATCGCGCATGTGCACGCGGCGCTGCCTGGCGTCGAGGCCGTGGCCGTGCGAGGTCACGCTCCGGACACGCTGTATGAGTCTGCGCAGCTCGTCGGGTACGCGCAGCCTCGCCTGAAGCACGCGGCCCTCGGACTGGCAGCTGATCTCGGGTCGCGCCGGACGCACGAAGACGCCGTGTTCCTCCACGGCGATCTCCACTTGAAGAACGCGTTCGTCGACGGCGAGCGCGTGTCGCTGATCGACTTCGATCAGGCCGCGCCCGGTCCGGCGGCATCGGATCTCGGGAGCCTCCTGGCTGCACTGCACGGCGAAGGCGCACGCCTCGAGAGCGCATTGCTGGCCGGCTACGCGGAGGTTCGGCGGCTGCCGCCGGCCGAGTCGCTGGCATGGCACACGGCGGCGTCGCTCCTGACCGAACGCGCGGTTCGGGCAATCACGCGCGTTCGCGTGCCGACGCTTCGCACCCTTGATCGCCTGATCGACGATGCGCGTGCGCTCGCACAGAAAGCCGGGAGGGCACGATGACCCGCCCGGCGCTGCTCTTCTATTGCCAGCATTCGGTGGGGATGGGCCACCTGATGCGATCGCTCGCGCTGCTGCGCGCCCTGACGACCCGCTTCGACGTCACGCTGGTGTCGGGTGGAGCGCTGCCACCGTTTGCCGAAACTCACGGGGCGCGCGTCGTCGCGCTTCCGCCGGTCGGCCTCGACGAGCATGGCGCCCTGGTCAGCCGCGACCATCGCCGCCGGCTCGATCGAGCGCTCGACATCAGGCGGCGGATGCTGCTCGACGCCTATCGCGCTTCCCGGCCGCGCGCCATCATCGTCGAGCTCTTTCCGTTCGGACGGCGGAAATTTGCGGCGGAGCTCGAGCCGATGTTGCAGGCGGCTCGCGCAGGAGCTCCCGCCGCAAGGCCGGTGGTCTGCTGCAGCCTGCGCGACATCCTGGTCAGCCGCGACAAGCAGGCGAAGCACGACGACAAATCGATGCAGCTGCTGCACGCGTACTTCGATGCGGTCCTGGTGCACAGCGATCCGGCGTTCGCGACGCTCGAAGAATCACTGGCTCCCGGCGTACGGGTGCCTGTGCCAGTGCATCACACCGGCTTCGTTCACGGCAGCGGGGCAGCCCGACCGGCGCGGCACCTAACGCCGCGGTCGTCGATCGTCGTCTCCGCCGGCGGCGGACTGGTTGGAGAGCCGCTGCTCTCGGCGTCGATCGAAGCGCAGGCGCTCATCCCCGCCAGGCTGCGCCGTCCTCTCGCGCTCGTTGCCGGCCCGTTTCTGCCCGAAGACGGATGGCGGCGGCTGCGTCGCCTCGCGACATCCGCACCGGATGTGACGATGAGGCACGCGGTGCCGGACCTCGCCCATGAATTGCGGCATGCCGCGGCATCGGTCAGCCAGTGCGGCTACAACACCGCCATGGATCTGCTCGAGAGCCGCGTGCCGGCGCTGGTCGTTCCGTACGGCGAGGCGAACGAAGACGAGCAGCTGAAGCGCGCCCGCCGGCTCGAGGCGCTCGGCGCATTGCGCGTGCTGCCGGTCGCGGAGATGACGCCGCCGCGGCTCGCTGCCGAAATCACCTCGCTCGCTGCGTTCACGCCGACCGTTTCGAGCTTGAATCTGCACGGCGCCGAACGCACGGCGGATCTTCTGGAGGCGATGCTCGATCACGACGCGCCAGCCGTGTCCGCGGCGATGCCGCTGGAGCGCATCGCATGACCCCTTGGACTGACCGCGTTCGATCGAGCGCTCGACGCTCGCAGCACTCGCGTCGACGTCTTCTTCCGCGACGACGATACCGGGTGGGCGGACGATCGACTGTTCCGGCTGCTCGATCTGTTCGCCGCGCACGCGAGCCCGATCGATCTGGCCGCCATTCCCGCCGCCGTCGGCGATCGGCTGGCCGGCGCTCTGCTCGATCGAAAGCGCGGCGGCGCCGCGATCGGTGTTCACCAGCACGGCTTCACTCACCGCAACCACGAGGCGGTCGGCCGCTCCTGCGAGTTCGGGCCGTCGCGCTCCGCGGACGCCCAGAGCGGCGATATCGGCCAGGGACAGCGGGCGCTGCGAGCGCTGTTCGGCGAGCACCTGGATCCGATCTTCACGCCTCCCTGGAATCGCTGCACCGAAGCGACCGGGTACGCGCTGGTCGAACACGGCATCACCGCGATGTCGCGCGACCTCACCGCCGGTCGGCTGGGTATCGCGGGCCTGGTCGAGTGTCCGGTTCACGTCGACTGGTTCGCGAAGACCAGGGCCGGACGGCTGCCGAGATCCGTTTGGTCGTCGCTCGCCGCCGGCTGCCTGGCCGAGGCGACCGCGCCAGTCGGCATCATGCTGCACCACGCCGAGATGGACGACGACGAGTTCGAGGCCTGCGAGGCGCTGCTGCGCACGGTCGCCGGCCACCAGAACGTCCGGCTCGTGCCGATGAAAACCGCGTTGGAGATGTCATGAATCCCCGAGTCATCATTCTTTGCGCTGCCATTCTGCTGGCGTCGACGACGGCGTCGGCGCAATCGACCGACACCACGCGCGACAGCCCCCGCTGGCACGGGACGATGTCGTTGAGCAACGTGTTCGACGGCAACATCAATCACGATGTGGAACCGATCCGGTCCTACGGCATCGTGCCGGCCGCCGAGGTGGTGTTCCAGAGCTCGAACGAGCCGGCGTTCGCGTTTGGATACGAGATCGCGTCCAATCGCTATACCGGCACCGACGAATGGGATCGGATCAGCCACAGCATGTACTCCGTCTGGTCGTACCGGCTCGGCAGCCGCGTGCGATTCGAGACGCAGGGGAGCGCGAGCTGGAAGGGATCGTCAGAGGATCGCGAGCTCGCCAACGAGTTCGGCGCGTCGCAGCGCGTGGCGTTCAAGATCACGAGCTCGACCCGCGTCGCCGTGACCGGCGCGTATCGATACAAGCAGTATCCGGATGAGCCAGAAACAACCGGCCCGAGCCCGTACATCGCCGCGAAGCTCGATCGCAAGTTCGCCGACGGCCGGCGGCTGACCGTCGGCTACAAGTACCAGACCCGGCTCTCGCAGTCGGTGCGCGATCGCTACCGGCGATCCGCCTACGCGGTCGACTATTCGTTCCCGCTGTCGCGGCCGGATGAGCGGTTTACGATCGAGGCCGAATACCGGCCGCAGCGCTACGAGCGTCTGATCAAGGTAGCCGACGAGCGGGTGCTGCGCATGGATCGGCGGTTCATCGGCGGCGCGGCCTACGAGCGGCCGCTGAACGATCGCGCGACGGCGCGGTGGTTCGCCGGGCTGGAGACGCGCGACTCGAACGATCCCGACAAGCGCTTCATGGCGCCCAGCTTCGGGATGTCGATCGTGTATCGCGTCCGCTGACTCGAGCCACCTATCTCGTCTGCGTCGCCGGAAGCTCGACCATCCTGTGCACGCGATCGATGGTTCGCCGACTCTGTGAAGATCCACCTCGATTTTCGACGACACCAGCCAGCGCTCGGATAGGATGCTTGGTGATCAGGGGCTGGCAGCACCGCCAGCCGACGCCGATCGACACACGGCGGACCTGCGCTCCCGGACAGCATGAGGAGATCACATGAACATTCTTGACGCCATCGTCAACGCGCAGGACGGCGCCGCCGTCCGCCAACTCGGCTCGCAGGTCGGCCTCGCGCCCGACCAGGCGACCGCGGCCCTCTCCGCGCTGGTGCCGGCGCTGGCCGCCGGATTTCAGCGGAACCTGCAGAGCCAGGGCGGCATGGAGAACCTGATGTCCGCGCTGTCGTCCGGCAACCACGGCCAGTACATCGACAACCCGACGAGTCTCGGCGACGAGACCGCGGTGGCAGATGGCAACGGCATCCTCGGGCACCTGCTTGGCAGCAAGGACGTCAGCCGCGAGGTCGCCAGCCGCGCGTCGGCGCAGACCGGTCTGAGCCCCGACGTCCTCAAACAGATGCTGCCGCTCGCAGCGACCTTGATGATGGGCGCCTTCTCGAAGCAGTCAGCCAGCGTATCCTCGGTTGGCGCGGGGCTCGGCAGCTCGGGAGGCGGCATCGCGGCGATGCTAACGCCGCTGCTGGATCGCGACCATGACGGGTCGATCATCGACGACGTGTCGTCGATCATCGGCGGCTTCATGAAGCGAACATAGGTCTCGTCGTACCCAGTCAGCACGCCGGCGTCGAACCGTTCGACAATCGTCTTGTTCGCGTCGGTGGACATGGCGTCTGTGCCTTCCCGAGCGTGGCTACGGAATCGGGGGGCGCCGCTGCAGAGAAAAGACGAGCGCGGCCGATGTCCGGAGATCGAGCCGGCCGAAACCGGGAACGGGCGCGTGGCGGTACTCGAACACGTGAGACGCCTTCAGGGACAGCAGCCGGGTGATCGTCACCGTGATCGCCGTGGTGCTCGAGGTTCGCCAATTGGCGGCGGTTTCGAGGTCGCCGATGAACCCCGCATCCTCCGCCAGCCGCACGCCCGGGCGCATCGTCCACGTGTAGTGAAGCGCCGCAACGGCGGTGGCGAACTGTTCCTCAGTCTGGTCGAGTCGATTCTCCGTGTTGTAACCGGCGCTGCCCTCGGCCCGGAGCGAGTGCCTGCGCCCCAGCGGCGCCGTGTATGAGACGCCGATCCCGCTCGTCAGCCGGTGATCAATGCCGGCAAATCGATCGCGCGCGTATTCGGCCTCGGCAAAGAGCTCGCTCCGGGTGCCGAGACGGAACCCGTGGCGACCCTGAACGCGGAGGGATCGCGCCTGCGTGACGCCATCGGCATCGCTCGTGAGGAAGGCCATCGCGGCCCGCGTGATGTGACCGTTGCTGCTGTGCGTGAGCGTGTTCGCAACCCCTGCGGTGGTGGTCGACGTATTCCCGCCGGTCGCCACGAATGACAACTCTCCGCTCAAGTCCCAGGTAGGCGGCGGTTCCGGGACGACGCCGTACTGCGCCGCGATTCCGGCGTCGGAAGGCGGCGGAGGGGCTGCGTGCCGCATCTCGAGCCGCCAGACCGTGCCGTCCGACACCCAGACGTCGGTGATCACGCTGCGCCGCACCGCCGGCCGGCACGAGATCGGATCGGCAAAAAATGTGAGATCGAAGGAGGCGACGATGACGTCGCCGATCGGCCGCGCGCGGAAGTGTTCGATGTCCGCCCGCGTGCCCCAGCAGAGGGTCACGGCGTTGTCGATCCACGTCGCACGATTGATGTCCGGCACGCCCCTGAGGAAATATTCGGCCGCCAGAAGCTGGTCGAGCCGATTGCGATCCCGCGACTGCATCGCGTCGACGAGCGCGCGCTCGCGGTCGAGGATCTCCGCTGCCGGATCCTGGGCCGCTGCCGCTGCAGGGATGAGCCAGACCAGAATCGTCGCGAGGGTGAAATCGCGGAAGGTCATGAGTCAACGAGTCCCCGGACCGCTGCTGACAACCGACCGCGTCGGGTGCACGTCGCGAGGCTGGCAACGAACGTCAATCGCCGCAGAGCTGCAACAGCAGACATCGCGGCGACCGCAACATGGTACTTCGAGAGTGCGCCGCGATCAGGCTCGTCCGGTCCGGCGAGCGCGAGACTCATCTGTTGCGATGGCGACGAGCTGAGGCTCCGCGACCAGGCGGGAATCGAGGAACGCAGTCGTGCTCGTCAGGTACACGTGACGACGAAGCGCACAGTCGTCGAACGGCCGGCGGCGACGGTGATCTTCCGCTCCGTGTCGCCATCGACACGGCACCTGCCAGGCACGTTCTTCAGGCTCACGACGTGACTGCCGGCGGGCGTGTCGTCGGACGTGAAGATGCCGATGTCGCCTTTGACGGAGCCCTCGACGCCGGCGGGCTCAATCGACACCGTGAACGTCATCGCTTCGACGCCGGGGCCGCGGCTGGTGACGCCGACCGTCACCCGTCCGGACGTGGGGACCGACTGCACAGTGCTCTTGGCACAGGCGGCGCAGACCAAGAGCGATGCGGACATGCACAAACAGGCGGCGCGACTCGCGTGCATCGATTCGACATGATACGGGATTGAGTCGGAGGAGGCGAGCGCGTGAGTGCCTGACGCGCGCGTGGGGCGGCCGGGAAAACCTTGACCGCGCGGCCCTGAACCGTACAATCGCCGCCGATGCCACACGTCGGGGGAAGCACCGAAGCGCGCGGAGATGCTCGCGGCTCGACGATTGACGCGCTGGTGCGCGACACCCGTCACGCACTTCGGCGCCTCGCCCGCGACTGGCGCTTCACGGCCGCCGCCGTCCTCATCCTCGGCCTGGGCATCGGCGCGAACACCGCCATCTTCAGCCTCATCAACGCGACGCTGTTCCGCCAGCAGTCGTTTGCCGATCCCGACCGTCTCGTCGACATCTACCAGAACGCGTCCAACGCCGGCGGCATCGATGGGAATTCGTACCCGGCCTACCTGGACATGGCGGCGTACACCGACGTCTTCGCGAGCACGACCGCCGCGTTCGTCCCTCACGGCGTGAACTACCTGGACGAGGGCGCCTTGCGGCCGGCGGTCGCCGAACACACGACGGCGTCGTATCTGTCCGTGCTGGGACTTCGGCCGTCGCTCGGGCGCTGGTTCGACGCGGCGGAGGACACGCCCGGCGCCGCGGTGGTGGCCGTCGTCGGACACCAGGCCTGGACGAGGAAGTTCCGCGCGGATCCGTCGGTCGTCGGCCGCACCATCCGGATCGACGGCGTGCCGGTCACGATCGTCGGGGTTGGCCCGCAGGGGCACAGAGGCACGATCAACATCGGCATCGTCACCGACTTCTGGCTGCCGATCTCGTCGCTGCCGGCGCTCGGGGCGCCGCCGCGCGCGCTGGAGCGGCGTCCGGAGGAGGCGGCGCTCTTCGTGAAGGCTCGTCTCCGCGATGGCGTGACCGTCGCGCAGGCGCAGGCCGCGATGCGCATCCTGGGCACGCGGCTGGCGGCCGAGTACCCGAAGGAAGATCCGGGCAAGGGCATTGCGGTGTTCGCGTCGAGCGACGTGCGCATTCACCCGCAGATGGACGGGCTGTTGGCGGCAGTCGCGTCGCTGCTGCTCGTCGTCGTCGGCCTCGTGCTGGCGATCGCGTGCAGCAACCTGGCGACGCTGTTGCTCGTGCGCGGGACCGCCCGCGCGAAGGAAGTGTCGGTTCGGCTCGCCCTGGGCGCGACGCGCGGACAGCTCGTGCGTCACCTGCTGACCGAGAGCCTGCTGCTGTCGCTGGCCGGATGCATCACCGGCTGCCTCCTGGCGTGGTGGGCGATCCGATCGATCGGCGCGCTCGATCTGCCGATCGTCGTCGACCTGGGCCTGGATTACCGGGTCCTGATCTTCGCGGTCGCGATCTCGTTCGTCACCGGCGTCGCATTCGGCCTCGCGCCGGCGCTCAAGGCGACGCGGATCGAATTGGTGCCAACGCTGCGCGGCGATGGCGAGACGCGATCGCCGGAGCACCGGTGGCTGACGCTCAAGAACGCGCTGGTCGTGTTCCAGGTGACGGTGTCGGTCGTGCTGCTGGGCGGAACCAGCCTCTTCCTCCAGATGCTGAGCGCTTCCCAGACCGGGCGCGCCGGCTTTGCGATCGACGGCATCGCGATGCTCGAAACCGATGCGCGCTACGCCGGTTATTCCACGGCGGCTGCCGGCAACGTGTACGAGGAGATTCGGCGGCGGGTCGGTGCGATTCCCGGCGTGCAATCTGCCGTGCTCACCCGAGGCCTGCCGATGCAGACCGATGGCGTGCCGGTGATCGTCGAGGGTGCCGCGGCAGCCGGACCGGACGGGGCCACAGCGGTCGCCGGCGCGATCTGGGCGGGGCCGGGCTACTTCGACATGCTGCGTATTCCGATCCTGTTCGGCCGCGCCGTCGACGAGCGCGATCGCCGCGACACGCCGCGCGTCGCCGTGATCAGCGAGACGATGGCGCGGCAGTATTTCGGCGCCGACGATACGGCGAGCGCCGTCGGGCGCCGTTTCCGGCTCGAACGGGACACGAACGCGAACGCCTGGATTGAGGTCGTTGGCGTGGCGCGCGACACCGGGACGGCCGATCTGCAGGGCGACCTCATCGATCCAACTCCGCAGCTGTTCTATCGATCGTTTGCGCAGTGGGGCCTTCCGCCAACGACCGTGCTCGCGCGCACGTCGCTCGACGCGGCCGGCCTCGTCGGCGCGATGCAGCGCGAACTGCGCGCGGTGAACGTCACGCTGCCGGTCATCTCGGCCAAGACGATGGCGCAGTATCTCGAGGAGTCGCTCGTCGCCCCGAAGGCGATCGCGACGTTTCTCGGTGGACTCGGGATGCTCGGCCTGTGCCTGGCCGGCATCGGCCTCTATGCCGTCGTCGCCTTCGCCGTGTCGCGGCGGTCGCGCGAGATCGGGATCCGCATGGCGCTCGGCGCGCGAAGCCAGCAGGTCGTCTGGACCGTGGCGCGGGAAGTCGCCATGCTCGTCGGGGTTGGCACGGCGCGGGGCTGACGCTGACGCTGATGGCGATACTGGCCCTCCGGGCCGTCTCCGTCTCGACCCCGGGCATCTCCCTGTACCGGCCGACGGCCGATCCGGTGGCACTGCTCTCGATCGCCGCCTTCATGGCGATGGTGGGCGTGGTGGCCGCGTACGTGCCGGCACGACGCGCCGCCAGGATGGATCCGCTGGCGGCGCTTCGGCACGATTGAGGGCAGATCACGTCACGACGACGCGATAGCCAGCGCATCGAGCGTCTTGTCGAGCGTTTCCGGCGCCCGGGCGCCGATCGCGAAGCGCGCCGCGCCACGCGCCCGGAAGAGTATGCTTCTCCTCATAGCGTCCTTGAACGCCGTTGCCAATTCGTGGTCGTGTCGCTCGAACTTTCGGACGGCCATAGAGCCGGCCGACAACAACCGCGTGCAGAGAGGGAGCTTCTATGGCGAACGCCGTAAACCGACTTGCTGTTGTGATCGTGGTTGCGCTGGTCGCGGCCGCCGCACAGATCGCGTCGGCGCAGAGAACGACGAGCACTGACGTCCGGTCGTTCGAGGTGGTGGCCGTGGCTGGCAACAAGCTGGTGGTGAAGGAACAATCGGGCACGAGGGAATACACCGTTCCGGACGACTTCAGGTTCGACGTCGAGGGCAAGAAGGTGGCGGTGGCGGCGTTGAAGCCCGGCATGAAGGGGGAGGCGACCTTCACCACGATCACGACGTCGACGCCGGTGTACGTCACCGAAGTGCGCGAGGCCGAGGTGGTGCAGGCATCGGGGAGCTCGCTGCTCGTCCGCGGACGTGACGGCTTCCGCATGTACTCGCCCGGCGACGTCGAGAAGCGAGGGATCACGATCATGAAGAACGGCCGTGCGGTCGAATTCTCTGACCTGCACAAGGGCGATCGCCTCACGGCTACGATCGTCACCGAGGGGCCGCCGAAAACCCTGACCGAAACGCAGGTCCAGGCGGTGCTGTCATCCCCGGCACCAGCGCTGCCGCCCGCCGTGCCGGCCCCCGTGCCGACTGAGGCGGCCGTCCCGCCGGCTGCGGCTCCGACGGCGGCTGCAGCATCGAACGCGGCTCAGGCCACCCCGCCAGTAGCCGCGAAAACGGAGAACGCCAGCGGGATGGGCATGATCGTGGTGATCGCGCTGGGTATCGTGGTGATAGCCGCGATCTGGTTTTTTGCGTCACGCCGGCAGGCGCGGACCTAGGCCTAGCATCGCGACAAGTCGGTCTCCCTTTTCGCGATAGCTGTCACCGGCGGCAGACAGTCCAGGATCAATCTCGCTGCGAAGAGGCGTCCGGCGAGACACAGTCGATGCGCGCGCCGGCATCGTCCGGATGCCGGAGCGCGGCCTCGCCGAGTTGACCATGTGCCCGACGGCCCATGCGCCGAAACCAATCCTCGACCACTTCGCGCACGACCGGCGCGTTTCGGGTTTCGCGTGCGCCGAGCGACGTCGAGGGGCCTGCCCCGACGGAATTCGCCGGGCCGAGGCTGCCTGATAGAACGGCGGACGCAAGGCTGCCGCTGAGTGTCGGCCCGGCGATCGTGACGGCGACCAACCGATCGTCATCGTGAATCGGTCCTGCCGCGCGAACGAGATCCACGTGAAGGCGATCCGCCACACAACTCGGTCGCAAGTCGATCCCTGAAATGCCCAGCCAGCCTCGACGGCCTTCCTGAATCTCGCCGGTCAGCCAGCGTCCAAGTTCGGCGCCGCTCAGTTCGATCCGGACGACGCGGTTATCGAACGGAAACACGTCATAGAGCCGCCCGAAGGTGAGCGGGCCATCCGGGAGGTCCGCCCATAACCCGCGCGCGGCGTTGTTGAGGACGGCAACGTCGGCGCCCGGCACCGCGGCGCGCAGCGCATCGGCGAAGAGGTTTCCGAGCGGCGATCCGCGATCGCCGACGCGACTGACGGGGGCCTCGAGCGAGACGCCGAGCGCCGTCGCCTGCAGCGTGTGAACGCGTTGCCGTGCTGCCGCCATCGCTCGATCGATCGCTCGGTCCGGGGTGACGATTTTTCCTTCGTACGTCGCCGGCACACCCGGTTCGGTCGCGGCGATGCAGCGTTCCGTGGCTGGAATCTGCCGCTCGCAGATGCCGCGCGGCGCGAAGAGCTGGACGCGCGCGATCCGCCTGGTCCGCCGATCGAACGCGAGGTCGACGCGGCCGAGCGCCTGACCGCGCGACAGCGGCTGCATGATCGCGATCCCGTTCACCTGATGGGCGAGCGCGCCGTGCGTGTGCCCTGCAGCGATGACGTCCACCAGGTTCGCGGGCAGGCTTCGCGCGACCTGAAAGATCTCCGACTCGGCGTCGCACGACGAAAGATCCGCCGGCGCTTCGAATCGATCGCAGCGCCCGCCCGCATGCGCCGCGACGACGACCACTTCGGCGCCCGCCGCCCGGAGCTTCGCCGCCTCGGCGGCGATCGTGGGTGCAAGCGGCGCGATCCGCAGCCCCTGCACGTTGGCCGCGAGGGTCAGCCGCAGCGCATCGATCGTCATCACGCCGACGATGCCGACTTTGACGCCGGCGGCCTCCACGAGTACCGACGGCCGGACGTTCGGCCACTCGACCGGCTGCCCGGTCGCGGCGTCGATCAGATTCGCGGCGAGGAACGGATAGCGCGCGTGGGCGGCGCGCGCCTTGAGCGCGCCACGCGGGTCGCCCGGCAACTGTCGCGCCGCCGCCGAGTCGACCGACCCGAAATCGAAATCGTGGTTGCCGACGGCCTCCGCGGTGTATCCCATCGCGTTGTAGGCGTCGACGACGAGGGCGCCTTCGCTGAGATTCGATTCGGTGTTGCCCTGAAATGTATCGCCGGAGTCGAGCAGCAGGACCGCGCCGCCGTCGGCCGACCGGGCCGCGCGCAGGTTGTTCACGTAGCCGGCGAGCAGAGGCAGGCCGCCGAGGCCATTTCTCGGCAGGGCCGCCCCGTGGAGATCGCTGGTGCCGACAATCGACAGGGTCACGAGCGCCGCTCGATCGGCGGCGGCACCGACACTGGTGAGGCGTGCTGCCCACACCAGGCAGAGGAACAGCAGCCCAAGCCCGCCCGGCACGGTCCGCCAGGCGGTTATACCCGATTGCCCCGATGGCCTTTTGCGCATCGCGATCGCTGAAGCTCCTGCGGCGTCCGCATGATCGCACAACCGCGGATCGCGTGTAGGATTGGCGGCGAAACCCTGCGCACTGAACCCATGTCGAGGACTGTCTTCGGAAGGATCCTGCGATGCCGCATTCACGCCACAACCGTCGCGAGTTCATCAACCTAACGGGCACGGCCGTCGCCGCTCTGGCGGGCGCACCGGCGCTGGCCATCGCCCAGACCGCACCAGCCGCGGCTCAAACGACCGGAGCCGCCGCGCCGGATTCAGATCTCATCGTTGTCAATGCCAAGGTCTATACGATGGACCCGCGCGCGCCTCGAGCGGAGGCGTTCGCCGTCTCCGGCGGGCGCTTCACGGCGGTTGGCTCGACCGACGCCATCAAGGGCCTCGCCGCCAGGAACGTGCAGACCTTCGACGCGAAGGGCATGACCGTCGTGCCCGGCTTCATCGATTGCCACAACCACGCCGGCGGCGAAGTGCTGCTGAACGAGGTGCTGGTCGGCAACCCCTTCGAGGTCGAGTTCGTGAGCATCCGCAGCATCATCGGCAAGCTGCGCGAGCGGGCGCAGCAGACGCCGGCCGGCATGTGGGTGGAAGGCTACTTCTTCGACGACACCAAGCTGAGCGACAAGCGCGCGCTGACGGTCCGCGACCTCGACGAGGTGTCCAGCGAGCACCCGGTGATCGTCCGCCATCGCGGCGGGCATACCTATTTCTATAACAGCAAGGCCTTCGCGATGGCCGGCATCACCAAGGACACGCCCAATCCGATGGGCGGCACCTTCGACAAGGACGAACAGGGCCAGTTGAACGGGCGCGTGACCGACCTGGCCTCCGCTCCTTTCAACAAGATCGGCACCAGGCGGACGTATACGCCGGCGCAGGCCGAGCAGCGCGCGCGCGATGGCGTGGCGCACATTTCCAAACAGTTCGCGCGCTACGGCCTCACCACCGTGCACCACGAGGGCGGCAACCTGCAGGCGATGCAGGACGTGCGCGCGCGTGGCGAGCTGCGGCATCGCATCAGCTACGAGGCCAGCGGCCGCGTGCTCGAGTCGCTGATCGCCGCCGGTATTCAATCCGGCTTCGGCGACGAGTGGATCAAGTTCGGCGCCACCTCCGAGCACACCGTCGACGGCTCGTTCTCGGAACGGACGATGGCGCTGAGCACGCCGTACAAGGGCGTCACGCCGCCTTACAAAGGCAACATCACCGAGACGCAGCAGACGTTGAACGAGTGGGTGGAGCGCGTACACCGCGCCGGCATCCAGGTGAACTGCCACGCCAACGGCGACGTGGCAATCGACATGTACCTCACCGCCGCCGAGCGCGCGCTGAAGCTGGTGCCCCGGGCCAACGCGCGGCCGAAGATCACGCACTGCACGCTGCTGAATCCCGGGTTGATCCAGCGCATCAAGGCGATCGGCGCGGTACCGGCGCTCTTCACGACCTACGCCTTCTACAACCCGGACAAGTTCGTCTACTACGGCGAGGAGATGATGAAGAACTGCATGGCGTTCCGCTCGCTCGTCGATGCGGGCGTCTACGCCGCGGCCGGCTCGGATTTCAGCCCGGGGCCGTTCGCGCCGCTGATGGGGATCCAGGGCATGGTTACGCGCAAGGGATGGGACGGCGTGGTGTGGGGCGCCAACCAGCGCCTCACCGTCAGCGAGGCCATCGCGGTGAACACCTACAACGGCGCGTGGGCCTCGGGTGAGGAAGCGCTCAAGGGCTCGATCGCCGCCGGCAAGCTGGCCGATTACGTCGTGCTCGCCGAGGATCCGCATACGGTGGATGCGGAAAAGATCAAGGACATCGCGATCGTGCGCACGGTGGTCGGTGGGACGATTTCTCACCAGGCCTAGCCAACCGCGTGCACCGGTGTGCTAGATTCAGCCTGCCATGCATACACGCTTCCCTTCGCTCACCCTCGCTCTGCTGCTGATCCACGGCGCGGCCAGGCTGGCCGCGCAGGAGGGCAGCATCCTGCCGCCGGCGCCGACGCCCACCGACGTCAAGCCGGGCAGCATCACCTGCGACGAGTGTCCCTATCCCTACCCCAGCAAGTACCTCGACATCAGGGTCTACTCGCAGGACGTCCGCATCGCCTACATGGACGTGGCGCCGCAGGGCGCGGCCAACGGCCATACCGTCGTGCTGCTGCACGGCAACAACTTCGGCGGCTTCTATTTCAAGTCGATCATCGACGCGCTGACCAAGGAAGGGTTCCGCGTCATCGTCCCGGATCAGATCGGCTACGGCAAGTCGTCGAAGCCGATTGCGCCGTACAACTTCAACTCGCAGGCGCGCAACACCTTCCTGATCCTGCAGAAGGAACGGATCGAACGGGCGATGGTCGTCGGCCACTCGATGGGCGGGATGCTCGCGGCGCGCCTGGCGACGCAGTATCCGAAGGCGATCGAGCGGGTGGTGATCTACAACCCGATCGGCCTCACCGACGGCCGCTTCGATCGGCCGATGCACGTTCATCGACGACTCGTATCAGCAGACGCTCAAGAACGACTACCAGAGCACCCGGGCCGGCCTGGCCCGCTACGTCGCGCACAACCCGAAAGCGTGGAATGCGGAGTTCGAGAGCTACACGCGGATCCGCTACTCGTGGACGCTCAGCGCCGACTGGCCGAGGCTGGCGATGGTGCAGGCGCTGATCGGCCAGATGCTCTACGCCGACCCGGTCGTCTACGACTGGGCGCACATCCAGGTGCCGACGCTCGCGTTCGGCGGCGCCGAGGACATGCTGCTCGGCCCGGCGGCGCGCTTCCAGGAGCGGATGCAGGTCCTCGCCAAGACCATCCCCAACGGCAACGGCCGCGTCCTGCTGCTGCCGGGCCTCGGCCACGTGCCGCACCTCGAGGCGCCGGACAAGGTGCTGCCGCCGCTCGTCGCCTATCTCAAGGAGGGACTGGCGGCGAAGTAACCCTGCCGGGCCGCTTCCATCCGTCGACCACACTTGCCGGAGCCTCGAATGTTGAGTAGAGGAACTCGCTGTGTTGCGGCTGTGCGTTCTGCGCCGTCTTAATCGCCGCGCAGGCCGGCGCTGGCAGCGTATCTGTCGCGCTGGGCACGACCGCCGGCCGTGCTCAGCGCGCGCAATCGCCCGTAGTACGTGCAGGCGACAGCGGCAACACGGGATCAAGGTGATCAAGCGCCTGAATGGCAGTTTTCTCGTGGAAGGCGAACACAGCGGCGTGGGCAGGCGGATTGACGTACAAGCAGATCACGTCAGAGGTTTTCGGTTCGAAATCGGGATCGTAAGATTGCATGTAGCGCTAGAATCGATGCGGCTGCAGGCCAGCGCGCTCCCAGGCTTTGCGGACGAGATTGTGGTGAATCTTCAAGAAGTGCCCCAGCTTTCGGGTACTGCAATGGGTGCTGCAGTGAGGCGGCGCTTGTCGAGTCTTCTCCAGCACGCGGGCTTCCATCGTGGGTGTCAGGACGGTGGGCGTCGACCGCAATACCGCGGGCGGAGTTGCTCAACGGCTGGCGAGAAACCGGCGTCGCCACGGTTGATGTAGTCGAGGTAGCAGGGGATCGCCGTTTCGATCGTCGAGTACAGATTCACCATCCGCCAACATCAGGATCACGGACGGCCCTAGTGCTGCTTCGGCGGTTCAGCAGCGGCTTCCTCCTCCGTGATGAACACGTCGGCGATGATGCTGACGTAGGCCTCCCAGAAATGGCCGCCTCTGACCGAGCCATCCGACAGTGCCACGGTGCCGTGTCCGTGAACGGCTCCCCGTCCCTGGGCATCGGTCGTCATGCTGCCCATCAGCGACACGATTTCCGCTTCCTGATTGAGCTCGATTTTTTTCTGACCCTTCCCGCTTTCAACATCTGACCATCCGAACAGGCCCTTGTTGATCGCTCCGAGCGCCGTGAAGTGGCCGTTCTTGATCTTGTACTTCTCCGCAAAATCGGTCAGGCCCGACATCATCTCGTCGCCCTTCACCATGTGCAGCTTGTAGGTTCTCCCGCCCTTGCCCAGGTCGGTGACCGTCATGCCGGGCGCGAGACCTTTCCCGGGACGGGTGCCTCTCGGGACGTATCCCTCGTAGATCGGTGGCGGGGCCGCCGCCGCCGCCGCCGCGCCTGACGGCGCAGCGATTCCCATCGTGCCCGGAATCGGCAGCGTCACCTTCCCGGTGGCGGCCCATTCGGCTCCACGCGCGAATGTCGTCACGAACGCCGGCGTCTGCACTTGCTCGACGTCGTGGCCAAGCGCCGTGACGAAGACGCGGCCCTTGCCGTACTCCGTCGTCCACAGCATCGGCTCGTCCGCGCTGTCACCCACGAGTGGCTGTGGCGCCCGCGAATCCGTCCGTCTGGCTGCGTAGAGCGCATGATCGTCATTGGCGGTCGCCAGCAGGTGGTACGAACCTGCCGGCTGCCAGCGCAGGTTTGCATAGAGCTCGTCGTTCGCCTGCGGGAATGACAGCTTCAGCCCCTTCGTGATCGGATGCTCCTGATCCTTGATCTCGACAACGAAGTTGTGCGGTGCAGAATGATGGCCCTTGTCGGGTCTCCAGTTCCCGGCCGACAGCTTCTCGTACTCCGTCCAGCCGTTGAACGCGGCCACCGAGAAGTGGTAGACGACCATGCCCTTGCCCGAGCGCACGAAATCCAGCAGCGCCGCGTCCGCTCGGTCGCCCCAGCGCAACTCGGGCAGGTTGCGATCGAAATAGTTCAGCACCACCAGGTCGTAGGGCGCGAGCGTCTCAGGGCCGGCGCCGCGGAATTCTTCGGTGACGTGCACGTCGAATTTTCCCGTATCTTCGAGCGCCTTACGCAGCAGCGGCGTGGTGCCGCGCCAGTTGTGGTTGCTCTGGCCGGTGATGATGAGGACGGCGGTCTTCGCCGGACCGGGCGCAGCCGCAGGCGGGGGCGCGGGCGCCGGCTGCTGCGCGTAGGCCAGACCTCCGACGATGCAGATGAGCGCCGCGAGAGCAGTCTGTCTTGGTTTCACCGCCGCACCTCCGTTGACGAGATTTGATGCTGCGCAGTATGACTCAACGAGGCGACCCCCGACGCGTGCAATCACGGTCGCTTGCGTGATAATCAGCCAGCGCTGAGCGACACGATGTTGATTCGACCGCTTCTAGCCGGAGGTATCGCCGCTCTGACCTGCGCCGGAGCAGGTTGCCGTCCGTCCGCAACGGACACCACGGCACCGGCGCGCGAATATGAGTTTCTTCGTCACCAGCGTCGGCATCGGCGACGGTGGCAATCTGGGCGGCTTGATCGGCGCCGACAAGCATTGCCAGGCACTCGCTGCCGCCGTCGGCGCCGGCGACCGCACCTGGCGCGCCTATCTCAGCGCCCACACGGAATCGTCCGGCAACGCGACGGCGGGAACCGACGCCGTCGCACGCGCGGCAGCCGGCGGCACCCAGGCGGCCTTCGCGCGATACCGCATCGGTGACGGTCCATGGGTCAACGCACGGGGCGAGCCGATCGCGAAGGACCTGACGGAGCTTCATGCCGAATCGAGCGCTCTGGCGCGGGCGGCGGCAATCGACGAGAAAGGGGCGGGAGATCAGCGCGAACGAGCGCAGCATCCTCACCGGCTCACGACCGGACGGCACGCCGTTCCCGGCCCGCGACGATTTGACCTGCGGCAACTGGACGAAGCAATGCCGGCGCGCGGGCGCAGGTCGGCCACGCCGGCGATGCGGCGAACGGCTCCGCTTCGTGGAACTCGTCCGACTCCACCGCTGGCTGCAGTCAAGCCGAGTTCTCGCGCGCCGGCAGCGCCGGATTGTTCTATTGCTTTGCGCCCGCGGCGAGACCGGCGGTCCAGGTCTCGGATGGCCATCGGCTGGTCGAGGACTGGCCGACGCTTCCTCGATCGATGAACGGCGGAAAATGGGGTGAGCTGATCAGGGCGCAGATCGATCGTCAGGGAGACATCTGGGTCTTTCACCGATGTTTCAACAACGTGCCCGCCGGAAACGCGACCTGCGTCGGACGCGACAGCGATCCGCCGATCCTGAAATTCGATCGCTCGGGCCAGCTTGCTGGCGAGCTTCGGCCAGGGGATCTTCGCATTTCCGCACGGCTTCACGGTCGACGACGACGGCAACGTCTGGGCCAGCGATGCGAACGCCAACGACACCGTTCTCGGCATGTCGACCCTCGCGACCGCCGGCCCGTTCAAAGGTTCGCGAAGGGGGCACCAGGTCTTCAAGCTCAGCCCGCAAGGGAAGGTGCTGATGACGCTCGGCAAGGCCGGCATCAGGGGCAATGGTCCCGACACCTTCGACGCCCCGACCGGCGTCGCCGTCGCGCCGCAACGGCGACATCTTCGTGTCCGATGGCCACGGCCGCAACAATCGCGTGGTCAAGTTTTCAAAAGACGGCCGCTTCATCAGGGAATGGGGACATCACGGCGTCGGTCCTGGTGAGTTCGACCAGCCGCACGATATCGCGCTCGATTCGAAGGGGCGAGTCTTCATCGCCGACCGCAACAACAATCGCGTCCAGGTTTTCGATCCGGACGGCCAGTTCATCGCCGAGTGGAGACAATTCGGCCGCCCGAGCGCGGTCTTCGTCAGCCGCGACGACGTGCTGTATGTGAGCGACTCGTACTCGAATGCCCGGATCAACCCCGGCTTCAAGAGGGGCATCTACATCGGCAGCGCGACACCGGCGCGGTCTCCGAGTTCATCCCGGATCCCGATCTCGCCAGGCAGGAGCAGTTGAACATCACCGGCGCGTCAGGCATTGCGGCGGACGAGGAGGGGACGATCTACGCGGCGGACGTCGGTCCTCAACGGCTCAGGAAATACGTCAGGAAATGAACGGTGCTTGTTCACAGGCTACGCTCTGGGCCGAAATGAGAGCCGATATAGGAAGAGCTTGGCTGGAAGGCAGGAATTCGAGCCACGATAGTGTCCGGAGCCACCTATGACGATCAGTCGCCTTGGCGTACTCGTCGTTTGTTCGATCGCTATCGCGACGGGACATCGCGCCAGCGGCGATCAAGCCGGCCGCGGCGACGCGGCCGCCGCGATTCCCGGCCTGCCATACAAACTCGTCGAGTGGCCGGCGCCGCCAATCAGTGCCGCCGGAGCGCCCGGCGCCTGGAGCTTCATCCAGGTGTCGTCGGTCGCCATCACCGCGCGCGGCACGGTTCTGGTGCTTCATCGCGGCGCGCACCCGATCATGGAGTTCGACCGCGACGGGAAGTTCGTCCGCTCGTGGGGCGATGGGATGTTCAGCGAAGGAAAAGTCGCGGCCATTCCTCAATCGCATTGGACCGAGGACAAGTCGCACTATTCGGCGGTCTATGGGCCGGCGGGATGCGCGTCGTGCGGCGCGCATTCGGTGCGGGTCGATCCGCAAGGGAACATCTGGCTCGTCGACGCGCCCGGCCACGTCGTCTACAAGCTGAACTCCGAGGGGAAGGAGATCATGCGCCTCGGGAAGAAGGGCGTCTCCGGCACCGGGCGCCGACGCGTTCAATCTCCCGACCGACGTCGCCTTCGCCCCGAACGGCGATGTCTACGTCAGCGACGGGTACGGCAGCGCGCGCGTGGTGAAGTACTCACGCGAGGGGAAGTACCTGTTGCAGTGGGGCACGAGAGGAAAGGCGCCCGGCGAGTTCGGGCTGCCACACAACGTGGTCACCGACGCTCAGGGCAGGGTCTACGTCACCGATCGCGACAACCAGCGCGTCGAGGTGTTCGACGCCAACGGGAAGTTCCTGAACCAGTGGGCCACCACCGATGGGATCTCCGGCCTCTTCATGACGAAAGATCAGCGGATCTGGACCGGCGGAGTGCTGCGCGATCTGGACGGCACAGTGGTGGGACGGTTGTCCGGACCCGGAACGACTGGAGCGCACGGCGTGGCGGCGACGGATGCCGGCGAGGTCTACCTCGCGCAACTCAGCGGCATCGTCCAGAAGTTCGTCAGGCAATAGGATCGCGCTCGCCGCGCCGCCCTTCAATTGAGCGGCTTGGCCATCGCCCACGTGTGCATCACGGCGTAGCTTCGCCAGGGGCGCCAGGCTTGCGACAGCGCTTCAGCCTCTTTCGCCGTGACGCCACCGAGGTTGTTCCGGATGGCAATATCTTCCTTCGGGAAGGCGTCGGGCCAGTGCAGGGCGCGCATCGCGATGTAATGCGCCGTCCATTGGCCGATCCCCGGCAACTCGGCGAGCCGCTTGATCGACTCGTCGGGGCGGTGATGGGCGCCGGCATCGAGACACAGCGCGCCCGTTTCCTGCGCGCGCGCCAGGGCGATGATGCTCCGGGCGCGGGCGGCGATGATGCCGTGCCGCGCGATGTCATCGACGCTGGCGGCGGCAATGCGGGCCGGCACTGGCGTCAGGCGATTCAGCTCCGCGAACGGCGTCACGATCGGCTCGCCAAACGCCTCGACGAATCGGCAGGCGATGGTCGTCGCGGCTTTCACCGTCACCTGCTGTCCGAGGATCGCGCGCAGTCCCAGCTCGAATCCGTTGAACGCGCCAGGCACTCGCATCCCGGGCCGTGCCTTGACCGCCGCGGCGAGGCGCGCGTCCCGGCGCAGGTGCTTGGCGATCAGATCCGGTCGCGCGTCGAGGTCGAACAACGCCCTGACACGGCGGAGCAGCGCCGGCAGCACTGGCGTCAGGCTGTGGGTGAACTCCACGACCAGCGCGTGTGATTTCTTCGACTGCGTCACCCGGATCCAGCCTCGTGCCTCTCCCAGATGAACGGTCCGCGCGTACGAGCGTGTCCGTGACGTGCTCGACGCCCTTGAGCGCACGCGCGGCAAGAAACGCGAGCACGCCCGTCCAGTCGTACGGCGGGCGGAACGAGAGCAACAGGGTTGGCGCAGGGCTCTCGGTGATCAGTGCCGCGCCGTCGGTCGCTTTCCGGCGGAGGCGCGTCGGCGGCATTCCATACCGTCGATTGAACGCGTCGTTGAACCGGCGCAGGCTCGAGAAGCCGCTGGCGAAGGCGACGTCGGTGATCGGCAGCGTCGTTTCGGTCAGCAGCTGCTTGGCCAGCAACAACCGGCGCGTGAGCAACAGCTGAATCGGCGGCACGCCCAGCTCCTTGTGGACGATGCGGCGAATCTGGCGCGAGCTCAGCTCGAACTGGTCGGCGATCTCCTCGAGCCCCGTCTTCTCGTCGAGGTGCCCTTCCTCGAGCCGTTGAACGATCAGCTGGGCGATTCGCTGTGCGTCGTCCACCGGCGCACTCCCCGGCGCCAGTTCCGGGCGGCAGCGAAGGCAGGGCCGAAAGCCCGCGTGTTCGGCCTCCTGCGGCGTGTCGAAGAAGCGGCAGTTGGCCGCCTTCGGTGTCTTCGCCGGGCAGACCGGCCGGCAGTAGATAGCGGTCGAGGTGACGCCGACGAAGAACACGCCATCGAATCGCGAATCACGAGACGTCAATGCCCGGTAGAGCCTGTGGCGATCCATCAATCCACCATACGTCACGAGGCACGAGCGTTCCAGCCATTTTCGGACATCATCGTCGTCAGCTGCAGACGTCCGAAAACGGCGAGCCGGCATGGACCGCGAGGCCTATCGTCAGAGGAGTCGTTCGTCAACAAAAGGAAGGCGCCATGGCCAGGACTGGTTACGGAAGAGGGAAGCGTTGTTCCTGCAAGATCGTGAATTCCCCGGTCGGGACACTCACGCTGGTTGCGACCGCCGAAGGGTTGGCCGGGATCCTCTGGGAGAACGAGCGCCCTGGACGTGTGCGGCTCAACGTCGAGGTCGAAGACGCCAGCCATCCTGTGCTGGTCGAGACCGAGCGACAGCTCGCGGAGTACTTTGCCGGACAGCGGAAGGCGTTTGCCGTGGTGCTGGATTTTGCCGGGACGGCGTTTCAACGCAAGGTGTGGAACGCGCTGCTCACGATCCCGTTCGGAGAAACCCGATCGTACCGGCAGATCGCCACGCCAGATTGGCCATCCAGACGCCGTCCGCGCCGTTGGTGCGGCAAACGGCAGGAACCCCGTGTCGATCATCGTGCCCTGCCATCGCGTCGTCGGCACCAACGGCAGACTCACCGGGTTTGCCGGCGGGCTCGACGCCAAGGCGTATCTGCTCGCCCTCGAAGGCACGAAGCCGATGACGCTCCTGGATGTGTCAGACGGCGCTGGTGGCGGGCTGGTAGTTGCCCGGAACCAGGCGCGCCGCAATCGACAGGCGATTCCACGCGTCGATCGCCGCGACCGCCAACGTCAGATCCGAGAGCTCCCGGTCGTTGAAGTGCGGGCGGACGTCGGCGTACACCGCGTCTGACACGTGGCTGGCCGTGACCTGCGCGACCGCTTCCGCCTGTCGCCGGCCTGCATTTCGCGGCAAGAGTTGCCCGCGGAGCCTCGGTGAACTTCGATAAAGTTGTGCGGCGCGCCGGCACATCAGGCATCGCCGTCGATGAATTGCGACGCTTCTGCAGCGAAGCGCCGGCACAGCCGGGCCTCGTGATCGGATACGGCGCGATACCGACGTCGAAGGTCGATGAAGGGCTGCGCCGACTGGTGGGAAGTTTTGGCTGAGCGGCCGTGCGGCGGCGGGCGAAGAACTGATGGGTTGGAAGGCGATTCCGCCACGATCGGGGCGACGAGAGGTTCGTCGCCGACCGGCGAGTCCGTCGCGCGCTCGCTCATGAACGCGATTGCCGGACGGCGGCTCTGGAATCAGGCGATTGTCAGAGGCGGACTTCGACGAGCGGCGGACGTAGTCGCCTGGTTCGGGGCGATGCAGGCGCAGGAGTACGAGGCCGCGAAGTGGGCGCTCGGTCTTCGCATGGCGGAGGGCACCGTCGACGCCGACATCCAGCGCGCCTTTGACGAAGGACGGATTCTCCGGACACACGTCATGCGGCCGACGTGGCATTTCGTCACGCCAGCCGATATCCGCTGGCTGCTGGAGCTGACCGCGCCGCGGGTGCAGCGGCTGATGGCGTCGTACAACCGCCGGCTGGAGCTCGACGCCCGAACGCTGACGCGCACGATCCGCGTCTTCGAGCGCGCCCTGCGCGATCGCTGCTATCTGACGAGGACCGAGCTGGCCGATTGCCTGCAGCGTGCCGGGATGCCGATGGCGGGGCAGCGGCTCGCGCACGTCGCCATGCACGCGGAGCTCGAAGGCGTGATCTGCAGCGGACCTCGCCGGGGGAAACAGTTCACCTATGCGCTCATCGCGGAGCGCGCGCCGGACGCCGTGCGCCTCTCGCGCGACGAGGCGCTGGCGGCGCTGGGCCGGCGTTTCTTCAGCAGCCATGCTCCCGCGACCATTCGCGATTTCGTCTGGTGGTCCGGGCTCAGCACGGCGGACGCCCGGCGTGCGGTGGACATCATCGGCGCCGGGCGCGAAGAGGTTGGAGGTCGCGCGTATTGGACCGCTGGCCGGGTCCCGCGCGGTGCACGCCGCGCAGCGGCGGTACACCTGCTGCCGATCTACGACGAGTATCTCGTCGCGTATCGCGATCGAGAAGCGGTGCCGCACGGGTCGGCATCCTTCGTCACCTCGAGCGCCCGCGGCCAGGTGATTTTCCAGCACGCCTTGCTCGTCGACGGCCAGGTCGCCGGGACGTGGCGGGTCCAGCGACAGCCGCGCCTCAATCTCATCCACGTGGTCCCGTTGCGGCGCCTGACCGGCGCCGAGCGGCGCGGCGTCGGCAAAGCCGCCGACCGATACGCGCGGTTCGTGGCTGCGCCAGTGGAGCTCGCGATCGATTAGCGCCGCGGCTCCGCCGACAATCCACGCATCCGTGAGGGCGAGCGTCAGCGCGACTGCGGATCGAACGCTGACACCGCATCAGCGAGGCGTGATTGCCTCCGCACCAGCCATCGATGTGCTCAAGAGGGTTGGAGCATCAACGTCGGCATGATGACGCGGCGCGTCACGCTGAATGTCGCAATGTCTTCGGCAGCGTGTCGAAGAAGCGGTGCACGGACGCGATCTGGCTGTTCTCCGAGATGAACTCGAAGTCCGTGGCGCTGACCGCGCGTGGCCGAGTCACCGCGCGAGGTGTCCATGCCCGCGTGGATCACCGGACACTCGTCGAGCAGCCCGACGAGCGCCGCCCACGCGGGCATGTCGAGCGGCATGATGACATCCAGCGCCTCGCGAGCGCGCCACGGCGTGCCGTCGCGCCACTGCCTCGCCAGCTCGATCCGAAGCGCATCGAGCCCGGCTTGAATCTCGCGGTCGCCGCACCGCAACTCGGTCAGCACGTCGATCAGCCGCTCGGCGGCGTACATGCAGACGCCGCGGTGAAGCACCGTCCAGCCGGCCTGGAACACGCTGATCAGGTCGTGACCGGAGAGAAAGTCTTCCGCGAGCGTCGACGGCCAGTTCTCCAGACCGAGGTTGCAGACCGCCGCGGCCGCGTCCGACGCCTCGCGCACGGTAAACGCCCGCGCCTGGACGGAGCAGCCGGCCACGATCGTGTTCGCGAGGAAGCCCAGCTCCTCGGTGCGCAGCGAATAGGCCGCGTGGTCGGCATCGGCCGCGGCCTGCAGGTGCGCCTGGATCAGCGCGAGACGCGATGCGGCTCGAGGATCGTCGAGCAGCGCTCGAGGCGGCGGTGGAACGACGCCGGCCTCGACCAGGAGGTCGACGACGGCGGCGATCGCATCGATGGTTTCGGGCGGTTCGAACGCCGAGTCCGAGGAGGCGGGCAGGCGCCCGGATGGCTCGTTCGCATCGTTGACCGGCGCCGCCCATTCGATCGCCCGGAAATAGGCGCCGGCGATCGGATTGCGCGGCGGCGCCGCGTCCCCGACGTGAAACTGTCGCGCCATCTGCAGAAACGCGCGCGCCTGCGCCGGCGTGACGTATCCCTGCTTCTCCCGGCGCCGTTCGCGATCGCACGCCAGATCGAACATGTCCTGCTCCCGATCGCTCAACAGATCGTCGAGGCCGTCGAGCTCGAAGCCGGAATTGGAGAGAGTTCTGCAGCCACGCATCAGGCGGTCGAAGTAGTCGCGATGCGCCTCGTCGAGCGAAAGCAGCAGGGCGACGATCGCGTCCCACGGGCCCGTACGCCTCGGCTCGATCAGGTAGCCGCCGATCTCGCAGCCGAGCCCGTCGCCGCGGCGGCTCGCCGGCACCTCTTCGCCGTCCAGCGTCGTGAAGCGCGACACCGACGCGCCATCGAACACGAGCACGTGCTGCGCGAGCGCCGCGATCACCAGATCGACGTCCATCCTCGCGAGCTTCTGCGCCGCGGCCTCGGCACCGGATTCCATCAGCACCTCGAGCCACACGCCGAAACGATCGGCGTCGAGCTGGTCGTCGAGGCCGGGCCGGTCCCCGTGCCACAGATCCAGATCGAACACACGCAGCAGCTGATCCGGCGTTGCCAGCGCGACGAGCTCGGCGCAATCCTCGAGTCCGCAGGTTTGAATGACCCGGTGAAGCACCTCGGGTTGAAGCCGGGGAACGACGCGCGCGAGCTGCGGGATGTCCAGGATGCGCCCGAGCAGCCCTTGCTGGGCGCGGGTGACGCGCTGCAGCTCCTGTTCGGCCGGCCGGCTGTCGCCATCGGGGCGCGGTCTGCCATGCATAGCATTCGCAGGGCGGCGACGAACACGTCGTTCGGATTTCGGCATGGGAGGGGCGATGATACAGGCGCACGCGCGCGACAAACAGTCTTGAACAGTGCCGGCAGGTGAGGGACAATAAATACAGGAAAGACGAATCCTCCCGGCGCGGTTCGCGACAACCCCTCGAAAACAGACTTGCTGACGCCCCCGCTTGACCGCGGGTCGGTCCGGGAACCATCCTGACGCCATGCTGCCGGTCCACCGGGAACTCGCCGCGCTGAAGTTTCTCGACGGTCTGTCGACCCATCTGAAGGATGTGCGCGAGCCGCACAAGGCGCTGCGCCATGCGCTCCGTGACACGCGCGAGTTCTTCGGCGCGACCGACGGCTGCATCGCGACGCTGCGGGCCGGTCGTGCCGAAGCGGATCTGCTCTTCACGCTGCCGAAGGAATCCGCCTGGGACCTGGGCATGCTGACCCGCTACATCCGCCACACCCATCCGCCGGTGCAGCGCGACATGCTGATCGGCTCGATCCGGCGGCGCGGCGGCGCCTGGGGCGCGATTGCGCTGGTCGCGTCGGGGCGCGCGTTCGAACGGGACGACCGCCGCCTGATGGCGCGCATCGCCGCCGTCCTGTCCGCCGCGGTCCATCGCATCGACCGCGATCGGCTGCTCGGCGTGCGCGATCGGATCGATCGCAAGATCATGGAGCAGCTCGAGCCGAAGGACCTCTTCTACCAGATCCTCGACGGCATCCGCTCGCTCACCCTCTACGATCATTCGTCGGCGCTGCTCATCCGCGAGGAAGACGATGCCTCGCTGCGGGTGGTCGCCGAGCAGATCGCCTGGACCAAGGCGAAGAGCGAGCGGATCGGGCTGCGCATCCCGATCACCGCCGACGCCGACGCGCTGCTGCAGTCGGAACAGGTCTACGGCTTCGATCGGCACGGCGGCAGCTGGAAGGAGTGGAGCGATCGGCCTGCCGGCGCGCTGGCGGCGATGCTCGACTACAACGCCGGCGATGGCGCCGACGGCGAGACCCTCCGGGAAGGGTCGATGCTGTGCGCGCCGCTGGTGACCCGCGACAGCCTGGTCGGCGTGCTCAAGATCGCGGCCCGGCACCCGGAACAGCTGAAGCCGTTCGACGCCGAGCTGGTCGAGCACTTTCGATCGCAGGCGGCGATCGCGATCCAGAACCTGCACCGCACCGAGTCGCTCCGAGCCCGCGTCGTGACGGCGGAGCGCAAGCACGCGATGGCCGATCTGGCGCGCAGCGTGTCGCACGACCTGAACAACGCGCTCGGCTCGATGCTGCCGCTCATCCAGCAGATGCAGGCGGACCTTCGCCAGGGCGTGCTCGCGCCGGCGGTGCTGGCCGAGGATCTCGAGCACGTGCAGAAGGCGCTGCAGGTCTGCCGCCGCATCTTCGGCGGCATGCTGACCTTCTCGCGCAATGCGGCGCGGCGGAGCGGCTACGGGCACGTCCGGCGCGCCCTCGACACCGCCTCCGCGATCCTGAAGTACGGCATGAGCCGCAGCGCGATCGAGCTGCAGGTGATCGTGCCGGACGAGACGCCGGAGGTGGCGTGCAGCCAGAGCGATCTCGAGCAGGTGTTCCTCAACCTCCTGACCAACGCCCGCGATGCGACGCCGCACGGCGGCCGGATCATCGTCTCGGTGCGCTCGGCCGACGCCCGCGTCGAAATCTCGATCGCCGACAGCGGCTGCGGCATCCCGGCGGAGAACCTGGCGCGCGTGCTCGAGCCGTTCTTCACCACCAAGCAGCACGGCAGCGGCCTCGGGCTCTCGATTTGCCGTTCGGTGCTCTGGGAGGTCGACGGCTCGCTCACCATCCGCAGCGAGCCCGGGCAGGGCACCGACGTCCGCGTGCTCGTTCCGGAAGCCGTGTCGCAGCCGCAGCCGCAGTGGTCATGAGGCCGGCTCGCATCCTCGTCGTCGACGACGAGCCGGGCATGCTGCGGGCGGTGGAGCGCGTGCTGAGCGACGACCATCAGGTCGTCGCGACGCGGCTCGCGCGTGAGGCGCTGGCGATCGCCGACGAGTTCCAGCCGGAGCTCGCGATTGTCGACATCCGGATGCCGGATCTCGACGGCTTCGAGCTGATGACTCGGTTGAAGGGGCGTTTTCCGGCGCTCGACGTCATCCTGATGACCGGCAGCGTCGACGATCTCGACGAGAAACTGGTGCGGGCGATCCGCAGCCAGGCGTTCTACTTCATCCAGAAGCCGTTCGATCGCGAGGTGCTGAGGACGCTCGTGGATCGCTGCGTCGAGCTGCGCCGGCGGCGCGAGGATCATCGGCAGAACCTGAAGCGGCTGGAAGCGGAGCTGGCCGAGGCGCGCGCCTTCCAGCAGAGCCTGCTGCCGGAGCGCGAGCGATCGCTGCATCGCGTCGCGGTCTGCTGCCGCTACACGCCGTGCTCGGCGCTCGGCGGCGACCTCTTCGACTATGCCGCCGCGCCGGCGGGGCAGACGGCGCTGCTGATCGCGGACGTGTCCGGGCATGGCGTCTCGGCGGCGATGCTGACCGGCATCGTCAAGAGCGCCTTCCACGCCTCGCACGTCGACGGGTTCGAGCCGCAGGCGGTCGTCCAGCGCGTGTCGCAGGGCCTGGCCGCCTTCAGCCCCGAGCGGTTCGTCACGCTGGTCGCGGCGCTGATCTCACCAGACGAGCGCCGCCTGCGCTACGTGAGCGCCGGCCATCCGCCGATCGTCGTCTGGGGACCGTCGAGGGCGCCGTTGTGGCTGCCGAGCACCGGACCGCTGGTGTCGCCGGTCCTCGTCGGGTCGACATGGGATGCCCCGGTCGTGCCGATCGACGAGGGCGAACACGTGCTGCTGTACACCGACGGCGTCTCGGAGACGCTCGCCGACGAGGAGGGCCGCGCTGAAGAGCGCTTCGCCCGCGCGATCGAGCGGGCGCCTGGCGGCGGCGCGGCGCTGGTCGACGCGATTCTCGCCGACGTGCATCAGGAGATTGGCAGCCAGCCGCAGCCTGACGATCTCACGCTGCTGACCGCGAGCGTGCGGCCGTCGTAGGTGCGTGCCCTACGAATTCGGGCGCGGGCGCTCGTGGAGCAGCATCCACGAGGTGCCGAATTTGTCCCTCAACATCGCGAAGCGGAACGCGAAGAAGGTTTCCTGTATCGGCATGAAGACCTCGCCGTTGTCGGAGAGCAGCGCGTAGATGCGTTCGGCCTCTGCCGTGCTGTCGAGCGTGAGGGTCAGATATGCGCTGCGCATCGGTTGAAAGCGATCGGGCGGAACGTCGGCGCCCAGAAGGTCGGTCCCGCCGATCGTCATCCGCGCGTGGAGGACGGCGTCTTTCAGCCCCGGCGGCACCTGGCTCTTATCAGGCCCCTCGCCGTGCTTCATCATCATCGTGATCCGCCCGCCCAGATGCTGCTCGTAGAAGCGAAACGCCTCGGCGCAGTTGCCGCCGTAGTTGAGATAGGTGAGTAGCTGCATCCTGCGATCGTAGATCAGGGAATCGCGCGCTTCGACATCGGGTAAATTGACGCCGGGATGGACAAGCTTCCTGCCGCGGTCGAAACCGGGAGGCTCGTGTTGCGGCTGCCGCAGCTCGCGGACGCCGAGGCGCTGATGAGCATCTTCTGGGATCCCGAGGTGGTCGCGCGCAAGCAGGTCACGCTGCGCGAGCCGCCCGCCGGTCTCGACCTCGCGACCCGAAACACCAGCGACATGGTCCGGCAATGGGAGCTGCGCGGCTACGGGCAGTGGTCGGTCGTCGAGAAGGCGACCGGACAGGTCGTCGGCTGCGTCGGCTTCTATCATCCGCAGGCTGGCTGGCCCGGCGTCGATCTCGGCTGGCTGCTGCACCGCTCGCGGTGGGGCAGGGGACTGGCCACCGAGGCGGCTGCCGCCGCGCTGCACTGGGCCTGGCAGCACACGTCGATCGACCATGTCATCAGCCTGATCGCGCCTGACGATCGGCGGTCGATCCGGATTGCGACGAAAATCGGCGAACAGTTCGAGCGTGCCGACGTCGATCCGGCAAACGGCGAGCCGGTGCACGTCTACGGGATTCACCGCCAGCCGTGATTCCCGCACGCCCCTCCCGCTGATCGCGGCGGCGCCACTCGCCGACCGGCGGCGGATCCGGAAGCGTTGTAGACTCCCTCCACACAACTGCGTGACAGGAGGACTCGAATGACGCGAACGCTTGCGTTGGTGCTGCTGCTGCCACTGCTGCTTCTGGCGCCGGCATCGAAGGCCGCCGCCCAGCTCGCCGCCGCCAAGGACGGGCCGATCGTCTACGGCCATCATCACCTGAACACGACCAACATCGAGGCGCACAAGAAGTTCTTCGTCGATACGCTCGGCGGCAAGCTGATCAAGATCGGCACGAACAACGCCGAGATCGTCGAGTTCCCGAACGTGCTGATCTTCTTCCGGGCGACGCAGGCGCCGACCGGCGGCACGCGCGGCACCACGGTCAACCACATCGGGTTCGCGGTGCCCAACCTGCGTCAGGCCGTCGACAAGGTCAAGGCCAACGGTTTCCAGATGATCACGGCCACCGAAGCGGTGGGCCGCGAGGTCAAGGACGACATCGGTGGGCCGCTGCAGCCGGGCGGTGCATCAATCGCGTTTGCCCTGGCGCCCGACGATGTGAAGGTGGAGCTGGTCGAGGCCAAACAGCAGACGATTCCGATCACGATGCACCACGTGCACTTCTTCAACCCGAAGAACACGGACATGCAGGCGTGGTACGCGAAGACGTTCGGCGCTGAGCCACGCAGCGGCGGCGCGTTCCCGTCGGCGGCGCTGCCGGGCGTGGCGCTCAACTTCTCGCCCTCGACCGACCCGGTGGTCGGCACGCAGGGGCGCGCCGCTCGATCACATCGGCTTCGAGGTGAAGAACCTAGAAGCGTTCTGCAAGAAGCTCGAAGCCGACGGCATCAAGCTGGCCGTGCCCTACCGGACGGTGCCAGCGCTCGGCATCGCCATCGCGTTTTTCACCGATCCGTGGGGCACCTACATTGAGCTGACGGAAGGTCTGAACAAGGTGCCCTAGTCAGCGGCCCGACTTGAGCTCCTGATACAGCTGCGTGACGAAACGATCGGCGGTCTGTGGCGTGGCGCCGGTGACCTTGCTGTCGAAGTCGGCGGCCGGCTTCGCGGCGACGACTTCGTCCTGCGTCTTGTTCTGTTTGACCAGCGCGGCGACCTTGTCGCGCACGCCTTCCATCATCGCCTTGTGCGCGGCGACCGCCGCCTTGTCGACCGTGGCGCCATGGCCCGGGATGATCTTCGTGTCGGCCCGGCCGGTCTTGATGATCGCGTCGAACCCCGCGAGCATGCCGTTCATCGTCCCGCCGTTGCCGCGATCGATGTTCGGGATAGCCGGTCGAGCGATAGAAATCACCGGTCATGATCACGTTGGCGGTGGGGAAGTAGACCATCGTGTCGCCGTCGGTGTGCGCGGTGGGGACCGGGATGAGCTGCACGTCCTCGCCGTTCATGTGGATCGTCAGCGGCGCGTCGTAGGTGAGGACCGGCAGCGCGGCGGGCGGCGCCGGTGTGCCGGGCTGGCCGTTGGCCCCGGGTGCCGGCTTCACCAGCCGCGCGCGCAGGTTTTCGCGCGCCAGGATCGTCGCGCCGAGCTTGCCGATGTTCTCGTTGCCGCCGGTGTGGTCGCCGTGGACGTGCGTGTTGACCAGGAAGCGGATGCGCCCGTCGGAGATCTGCTTGATCGCGGCGACGATCTTGTCGCCGAGCGGCGCGAACTGCGCATCGACCATCAGCACGCCATCCGGCCCTGAGAGGACGCCGATCGTCCCACCCTGGCCTTCGAGCGTGTAGAAGTTCCCTGCGATCTTGTTCGTCTTGATCTCGACCTTGCTGAAGTCGGGCGGCTGCGCCTGGACGGTGACCAGCGACAACGCGAGACACGCACAGTGCCGTTTTCATGGGGTTGGCTCCTCAGGTTGGGGCGAGGATGCGACTACAACGCAGAGACCGCAGAGACCGCAGAGAAGAAGTTCTTTGTCCAAGAATTCTCTGCGAGCTCTGCGGCCTCTGCGTTCCAATTCGGAAGGTTACGTCGTGGCTGCGCCCGGGACACCGCGGATCGCGCGCTTCACCAGATTGCGCATCAGCGGCACCTTGTAGCCGTTGTGCTTCAGCACCGCCGCGCCCTGAACGGCGAGATCGCCCGCCATTTTGGCCGTCTCCTCGTTGCGCGGCTTGCCGGCCACCGCCGCCTCGACCTGCTTGAGGCGCCGCGGCGTCGCCGCCACCGCGTTGACGACCAGTCGCATCTCGCCGATGGTGTCGCCGTTGGCCTTGATCGCCGACGCGACGTTGACCAGCGGGAAGTCCCACACCTGGCGATCGCGGACCTTCTCGAAGTAGAACTGCGCGCCGGCCATCGTGGCCGGGATGCGGATCGCGACCAGCAGTTCGCCCGGCGCCAGCACGTTCATCCGGGTGATGTCGATGCCGGGGCCGATCCAGTAGTCCTCGGCGTTCACCACCCGCTCGCCCTTCGCCCCGCGGATGACCATCTGCGCATCGAGCGCGACCAGCGCCGGCGCCGTGTCCGACGGGTTGACGGCGACGCAGCGGTCGGCGTCGAAGATCGCGTGCTCGCGGTTGATGGCGGTGGGCGTGTCGGCGTAGCAGATGTTGCCGCCGGCGCGGTAGCAGTTCCAGCCGCCGCGGTAGTACCAGCAGCGCGTGTCCTGCGACACGTTGCCGCCGATGGTCCCCTGATTGCGAATCTGCGGCGACGCCACCAGCTCCGCCGCCTGCATCAGGATCGAGTACTTCTCGCGCACGACCGGATGCTTCACCACCTCGGTGAGCGTCGTCATCGCGCCGATCTCGAGGCCGCCGCCGGCTTCCTTGATGCCGTGCAGCTCCTTCACCTGGCTCAGATCGACGACCACCCGCGGCTTGCGCAGCCGATCCTTCAACCAGTCCATGCTGTCGAGGCCGCCGGCGAGCACCAGGGCGTCGGCGCCGTGCCGGTCGAGCAGCTGGAGCGCATCGTCGACGGTCCCCGGCTGATACAACTCGAAGACCGGCATCACATCGCGAATCACCGCCATAACAAGCCTCCCACCATTGCGGAATGCGGATTGCGGATTGCGGATTGATTGCGGATTGCGGATTGCGGATTGCGGATTTCGATTGACTCGATCCGCAATGTCCGCAATCCGCAATCCGCAATCCGCAATGTCATCTCTCAGATGTGTGCCGTCAAGGGTTCCTGAACGGGCCTGCCGGCGTCGAGCGCGGCGAGCAGCGACCCCACGAGCACCGGCGCGCGCTTGAACACGTCGTCGCCGACCGCGTCGGCGAGCGCGTTCAGCACCGCGCAGCATCCCGCGGCGACCGGCGGTTCGCCGATGCCGCGCGCGCCGACCGGTGTTTCCGGATCGGCGATGTTCAGCGCATCCCAGGCCATCTTCTGCGGCGCGTCCAGAATCGTCGGCGGCTTGTTCTGGTAGAACCGCTTCGCGACCGGCAGCCCGTACTGCTGGTCGTACACCCAGTGCTGGCCGATGGCGTGTGCGATGCCGAGCATCGATCGGCCGAGCACCTGCCCGCCGAGCGAGCGCGGGTGGATGACGGTGCCGACGTCGGCGACCGCGAGGTAGTCGACGATGTGGAACTTGCCGGTCTCGAGGTCGACCTCGACTTCGGCGAATCCGGCGACGAAGGAGTGGGTCGCGCCGTCGCGCTTATACGTGTCGCGGGCGACGCCCATCAGTCCCTGTCCCGCAAGCGCCGCCGCCGACGTCTTCGTGAACGCGTTGATGTCCTCGGGCACTTCGTGGCCGTCGAACTTGCCGCCAAGCTCGATGGCTTTCTGCGCCGCCTGCGCGAGCGTCATGCTGCCGCCGGGGCCGGAGACGCGCTCGTTGGCGACGGTGTACTGCTCGGGCCTGCCGCCGTGCGCCTTCGCCGCGATCTCCTTCAGCTTGTCGATCGCGTCGGTGGCCGCCGCATGCGCCGCGCGCGTGTGCGCGTGCGTGGTCTGGCTGCCGCCGGAGACGCAGCTCCACGGCAGGTTCTTGCCGGTGTGCCCCCACGTGAGGTCGACTTTCTCCCACGGGATGCCGAGCATCTCCGCCGACACGCGGTGGCAGTCGCTCATCGACTCGGTGCCGAGGTTGCCGATGCCGGACTGAATCGACAGCCGGCCGTCGGGTTTGATCACGAACAAGCCGTCGTAGCCGGTCGAGCCGGCGACAAACGAACTGGTCGCGACGCCGTAGCCCCGCACCTTCGATCCCTGCCGCTTGCCGCCCTGCGCGTTTGCGCTCGTCCCATCGGAACAAATCCTTGCCCCGATCGAGCGTTTCCTTGACGAATGCGCTGGTCGCGTACGCGCGCTCGCCCGCGCGGGTTGACCGGACCGAACTTCGCCTTGCCTTCCGGCGCGTTGACGTAGTGGATCGCCACCTCGATCGACGCCGAGCTTGCGCGCCGCCTTGGCCAGAATCGGCTCGATCACCACGATGCCCTGCATGCCGCCCGGCTGGCTCTGCGCGCGCCGCGGCGGCGTGTTGGTGAGGACCGAGACGCCGCGCCACCGCATCGCCGGCGGCTGATAGAGCAGCGAGACGGTGCGGCCGGTCATGCCGGTGTCGCCCTGCGGCTCGTACGGGCCGTTCTCGTTGACGACGAACATGTCGAGCGCGGTGATGCGGCCGTCTTTCGCGAAGCCGGCCTTGATGCGGCCGTAGACCGCCGGCCGCGCGCCGCCGATGAAGTGCTCGGTCTCGCGATCGATGCGCATCATCACCGGCGCGTTCAGCTTTTTCGACAGCAGCGCCGGAATCATCGAGGTGATCGTGCCGGTCGCCTTGCTGCCGAAACCGCCGCCGGTGTACTGGCTGATGACGACGACGTCCTTCTGATCGAGGTGCAGCCAGCGCGACATCGATCCGACCGTCTGCACGACGCTCTGCGTCGAGCAGTGGATGTAGAGCTTCCCGTTCTGCCAGTACGCCATCGCCGTGCGCGGCTCGAGCGTCTGATGGCTCGTGTTCGGCGTCAGGAACGTCTCGTCGAGGACGAGCGCGGCGTTCTTGAAGCCGGCCTCGACGTCGCCGTAGGTCCATTCATCGGGCGTCTTGCCCATCGGCAGCCGCCCGTTTTCGTAGTCGGCGAAATCGGCCGCCGTCCACTTCAACTCTTCGATCGCCGGCGGCGTCGGTGGCTGTCCGGCCGCGCCCGGCTTCGGCCGTCCCCAGACGTTGCCTTCGAGCCGCGCGTTCGGCCCGCCGGTGCCGCAGGCTCACCAGCGGATCGACGACAAACGGCAGGTGCTCCCATTCGATCTCGATCTAGCTCGATCGCGTTGGCGGCGGTGAGCTCGTCGACCGCGGCGATGGCGAGCACCGGTTCGCCCTGATACACCGGCTCGTTGGTCAGCGCCTTCTCGCCCTTGGTGTTGGCGGGGATGCGCTGCCCGAGGTCGGTGACGATGTCAGCCGGCGCGGGAAGCTCGTCGGCGGTGAGGATGCCTTTGACGCCCGGCATCGCCAGCGCCTTGCTCGCATCGATGCTCTTGACGCGGCCGTGCGGCAGCGGGCTGAGCAGCAGCTTGCAGAACAGCATGCCGTCGACGCGGAAGTCTTCCGCGTACTTGGCCTGGCCGGTCACCTTCGCGACAAGGTCCGGCGTGACGTAGTTCTCGCCGACGAGTTTGTTTGCCATGGTGTCAGCCTCGCTGCAACTCGGCGCCGCGCATCAGCGCCGTGAGAATCTTGTCGTAGTCCTGACAGCGGCACAGGTTGCCCGAGACGCCGTGCGCCAGCTCTGCGCGCGTCGGGTTCGGGTTGGTCTTGAGATAGCCGGTGGCGGCCATCACGAAGCCGGGCATGCAGAACGCGCACTGGAAGCCCTGTTCGTCGACGACGCCCTGCTGGACGGCGCTCAGCTTGCCGGTCGCCGAATCGGCCAGCCCTTCGATGGTGACGACCTTCTTGCCGCGCACCCGGTGCGTCAGCACCGAACACGAGTAGTGCGGCACATCGTCGACGAGCACCGTGCAGGCGCCGCACTCGGCGCGGTCGCATCCGAGCTTGGTCCCGGTGAGACCGAGCTTGTAGCGCAGCGTCATCGCCAGCGTTTCCTGCGGCATGATGTCGACGCGGCGATCCTGGCCGTTGATGTTGAGCGTCACCAGGCGCTCGACGGTGCCGGCGCCGCCCGGCTGCCCGTGGACGGCCGTCGATGCGGAACAGGTACGCGGACGAGGAGGCGACCGCGCCGGCGGCGACGACCCCTTTGATGAAGGTGCGCCGCGAGGTTCCCTGGGCAGTGTCTTCGGTCATCGTCTCGGCTCCTTGTGACCGACGTTTGCGAGACGGCTTACGGAAGGTCGCTAATCCGCTAAGGATAGCCGATGCTTCCTCCACCGTAAACGTCCAATTCAGCTGGTTCGACTCGACCACAACGTAAAAAACGTGGGGGTCCTGCTGCACGTAGCCGACGCCGCTGCCGACGCCGGCCTGGTCGACGACCGGCTGCAGCAGGCGGCCGCTGATGGCGCTGTGGGCATTCAGGCGGAACACGCCGGACGGCTGCTGCAGGCTCGGCTTTTTCCGGGGTGGTCTGCCAGCGCACGCGCAGCGCGCCGGTTTCGCTGGTGAACGATTCGGTCTGCAGGCTGCCGCGGCCGGACCACGAGCCCAGCGGCCGCCACAGCACGCTTTGCTTCGCGGGTGCCTGTGGCTTTGCGTCGGCGCGCGGGCCGCAGGCGGACCCGGCCAGAGCGGCCGCGACGAGGCCGACGGCCAGCAGGCGCAGCCCGAACTCTTCGCTCACCCCGTCAGTCTACTCTCGACGAGAACTGGGCGGCGCCCGCGCGCGCCGCCGCGGAACACGGGCCGGGCTGGGTCGTCGTCCGGTAACGGGGTGTCGGTCCCGCGGGTTTTTCCCCGGGGCTGCGGAAATTCCCCCGGTCGGCAGAAGGGCAGGATTAGCGCGGCCGGTCCTCGCATGGCGAGTTGCCCCGTCAATGGCGGCCATCGCGCCTCTTTGAGGGCGAGCCACCGGAGGCACTGGCGTTGCAGCGGAAGCTGCAAGGGAGGCTTCCGATGAACGTCCGTCCATCAATCCTCTGCCCGGTCGATTTCTCCGAGGCATCGGCGGGTGCGCTGCGCTACGCGGCGGCGGTTGCCGATCACTTTGCGACGCGGCTGATCGTGCTGTCGGTCGAGGATCCGCTGCTGACGCAGGCCGCCGATCTTGGCACCGGCACGATGTGGACACCCGAGGAGTCGAAGCACGAGATCGAGCAGTTCGCGACCCGAACGTTCGGCTCGGACTCGCCGAAGCTCGCGATGCTGGAGTACGAAGCGGCCGTTGGCAAGCCGGCGCCGGAAATCCTTCGCGTCGCGCGCGAGCGCTCGTGCGACCTCATCGTGATCAGCACGCATGGCCTCACCGGCATCCGCAAGCTGTTCTTCGGCTCGACGACCGAGCGCGTGCTTCGTGAGACGACGAGGCCGGTACTGATCACGCCGCCACACGATCCCGGATCGGTGCAGGTCGAGGACGGCAGACGGCTGATCCGCCGCATCCTCGTACCGGTCGATCTGTCGCCGGCCTCGGAGGGACAGGTGCAGATCGCGTGCGGGTTGGCCGAGGCGCTGGGTGTGCGCGTGATCCTCGCCCACGTCATCGAACCGGTGACCAGTCGCCTCGCTTCACGGGTGAATCTCGCCCGCGTCGAAGCCGACCGGCGATCGATCGCAGACGACGCGATGAGCGCGCTGATGAAGACGATGCCGTCGGGCCTCCAGGCCGAGGCGCTCGTTGCCTACGGCGATCCGGCGGAGGAGCTCGCCAAGGTTGCGCGCGATCGCCAGGCCGGCCTCATCGTCGTCGGCGTGCACGGGTCGCCGGTGCACGGTCTGCGGATGGGGTCGGTCACATATCGGTTGTTGTGTCTCTGCCCGACGCTGGTGCTGGCGCTGCCGCCGCAGCTGCACGATCTTGTGGCGGGGCGCGGCGCCGCCGAGTTCAAGGCCTCCGCCGTCTGACCCCCGCGCGGCTGCCTGCCGCGCGGATCAGCGCGCCAGCGGCAGCGTCACTTCCGCGATCGTGCCGCCGCCCGGCCGATCCCTCAGCGCGACCGATCCTTCCTGGATGCCGATCAGCCGGTTCACGATCGAGAGACCGAGACCCGTGCCCCCGGGCCGGGTGGTGAAGAACGGCTCGAACATCCGCTCGCGGACGTCGGGCGTGATGCCCGGGCCGCGATCGCGCACCGCGATCCGGCAGACGCCGCCTGCGCCGGTGATGTGGATGTCGACCGGCGCCGTGCCGGCTGCCTGACAGGCGTTGATCGCGAGGTTCAGCAGCGCCGCCCGCAGCATGTCCGCGTCGGCGTGCGCGCGCAGCGCCTCGTCACCGATCACCTCGATTGGTGGACCGGCGTTGCCGGTTGCCGCCCTGGCGCCGGCGGCGATCTCCCGGCTCAGCCCGCACACCGGCACGGCCTGCGGACGCGGAGGCTTCGGGCGGGCATACAGCAGCAGGTCCTCGACCTTGTCGTTGAGGCTGTCGATCCGGCCGATCATCGCGCCGATGATCGCGCGATCCGGCGAATCGGACAGGCGGCGTTCGAACACCTGCAGCGACGCCCGCAAGCCCGCCAGTGGATTGCGGACTTCGTGCGCGACCACGGCTGCGATCTGGCCGAGATGGTTTAGCGCAGCCTGCTCGCGCAGCTGCGCCTCGGCCTGCTTGCGCGCGGTGATGTCGCTGCGGATGGCGAGGTACTGCCGCGGCTTGCCGAAGCCGTCGAGGAAGGGGACGATGGTCGTGTCGACCCAGTAACACGATCCGTCCTTCGCTTTGTTACGGATCTCGCCCCTCCACACCTGGCCGCGGGCAATCGTCCGCCACAGATCCCGCATGAATTCCTGCGAGTGGTAGCCAGAGTTGACGATGCGATGGTCCTGTCCGACCAGCTCCTGCCGCGAATACTTCGAGATCTGGCAGAACTTGTCGTTGACGTAGGTGATGATGCCGCGCTGGTCCGTGGTGGCGACGATGGCGGCCTGGTCGAGGGCATAGCGCAGTTCATCGAGGCCGCGGAGCGATTCGGCCATTGCGCGTGCGGCGGCGGTCAATTCCTCGGCCGACGGCTTCCGGCCCGGGTCGAGCGCAGACGCGTGGGTCATCTCCGGAGCGTTTGCATCCCTTGCGCCAGCGCCCGCATCCCGGCGCCGCCGCGCTTAACCGGGATCCCGCCCGCGGATTTTTCCCCACCACTGCGAATTTCTCCGCAGGTCCGCTCTGGTGCCTCAATCGGGATGGACGAATGTGATCAGGAAGCTGTTTGCCAGCCGGGGCGTGCCGTCAGGCGACGATGTGAATGGCGTTCAGGAGGTAGAACAGGCGGGGAGCGAAGCGCGCGGCGATCACCAGATCGGTGAGCGTCACCGACGTGGTCGTGATGAGACGCCAGCCGCACGGTGCCGCGGCACGGCATCGCGCGATCACGGCTGCGGTCAGCGTATCCTGCTGCCGGCAATCGAGCGTGTCGACGTCGCGCAGCACCACGGTCCGGCGGCGGTGGGACGGTGCTGGTTCCTCGCAGGTCAACAGGTGGATGAATTCGGCGAGGTCAGCGGCGTCGACGACGTGCAGGCGGCTGCCGTTGGCGCCGTTGCCAGCAATCTCCGCCGCCAGCCTCATGGCGTGGTCCTGGCGGGCGCTGATCAAGACGGGCAATGACGTGTGCGCGGCGAGCGTGAGGTCGAGCGCGAGATCTGCGACCGCGTCGTCGGGTGGTTTCATGATCGGCTCCCGACAGGGCGAGGTGCAAAGACGATTCCGCTGAGGGCGAGGATCAGCGGATCGCAAGCTGGCTGCGACGGGCGCGCCGCTCCGCATCGACAGGCAAGGTCATGCCACATGCAGGCACGCACGAAGCCTGCCGATTGCATCCGAGGGCGAGCTTGATCGGGTGTAACCTGAGCGCCGGCTACGGGAGCCCGTTCGGGCGACCGCGACATCTTCATGTCTGCGCAGGACACCCGCGCCGGCGGTAGCCGTCTGCCGCGGATGGCGCGACCCACTTCAACCGGACGCTGGTCGTACGCGACCGCCGTTGTCCTCATTGCCGGCGCGTTGATTGCGCGATCGAGCCTGCATCCCAGGTTCGACGAGCACCCTTACCTCCTGTTCTTCCCGGCGGTTCTCATCGCCGCGTGGTTCGGCGGCCTCGGCCCGGGCGTGCTGGCAACCGCGCTGTCGGCGCTGGCTGCCATGTCTGTCTTCCTGCCGCCCGACGGGTTTGCCGTCGCTGCGGGCGCCGACCTCGTGTCGCTCGCGTTGTTCGTGGCGACCGGGCTGGGCATTTCCTGGATCAACAACCAGCTGCGCACCGCCGCTGCCACATCGGCCGCACGCGCCGAGCGGCTCGACGCGATCATCGACACCACCGTCGACGGCATCATCGTGATCTCGAGTGAAGGTCTGATCGAAGCCTTCAATCGAGGCGCGGAGCGACTGTTCGGCTATCCCGAGTCGGAAGTGCTCGGACGCGACGTCAGCCTGCTGATGCCGTCGCCGTATCAGGAGGAGCACGACGGCTACCTGCAGCGGTACCTGACGACCGGGCAGGCGAAGATCATCGGCAAGGGCCGCGAAGTGAGCGGCCGCCGCCGCGACGGGTCGGTGTTTCCACTGCACTTGTCGGTGGGCGAGATGGTCGTGCACGGACAGCGCAAGTTCACCGGCATCCTCCACGATCTGAGCGCGCGGGTGCGGATGGAGGAGCAGCTGCGCGAACAGGCGTCACTCGCCAGGCTCGGCGAGATGGCCGCGGTCGTCGCCCACGAGGTGAAGAACCCGCTCGCCGGCATCCGCGGCGCCGTTCAGGTCCTCGGCCAGCGCTTGTCGGAGGGCGGCGCCGCACACCCGGTGGTGACCGAGATCATCGACCGCATCGATTCGCTCGACCAGATGATGATGGACATGCTGCTCTTCGCGCGGCCGCCGACGCCGCGCTGCGCGCCAACCGACATCGCGCCGCTTGTCACCAACACGGTGAACCTCCTGAGCCAGGACCCGGCGCTGAAGGGCATCGAGGTCGAGGTCGAAGGCGGGGCGCCGCCCGTGCTCGCCGACGCCGAGATGCTGCGGGTGGTCTTTCAGAACCTGCTGCTCAACGGCGCTCACGCGATGCACGGCCGCGGCACGATCCGGGTCGCCGTGACGGCGGTGGATGCGAGTTGCCAGATCGTGTTCAGCGATTCCGGCCCCGGAATCCCGCCAGATGTTCGCGACAAGATTTTCACACCGTTCTTCACTACCAAGTCGCGCGGCTCAGGCCTGGGGCTGCCGACGGTGAAGCGGCTGGTCGAAGCCCACCAGGGCGAGGTCTCGATCGAGTGCCCGCCGGCAGGCGGTACCACGGTGATCGTTCGCCTGCCGCTCGGTGTTCCGTGAGAGGACGATCTCGCTGGCGGTCGCCGACGATGAGGGTCAGGTCCGTGACGCCGGCCGCACTTTGATCCGCGCGTCGACGACGCGGCAGCCGTGGCCGTCGGGCAGGGCGATCACCGGATTGAGATCGAGCTCGACGATCTCCGGCACGTCGTCGGCCAGCCGCGACACCCGCAGCAGCAGGTCGCGCAGCGCATCGAGGTCCGCCGCCGGATGGCCGCGGTAACCCTGCAGCAGCGGCAGCCCGCGAATCTCGTGCAGCAGTTCGTCGGCGTCGCGATCGGTCAGCGGCGCGATCCGGAATCGCACGTCGCCCAGCAACTCGACGTGGATGCCGCCAAGGCCGAAGCGCGATGAGCGGGCCGAACAGCCGATCGGCGGTGACGCCGATCATCGTCTCGACGCCGCCGGCGATCATCGGCTGGATGAGCACGCCATCGATCGCGTCGCCGACGCCGGCGTTCGCCGCGCGGGCCAGCGATGCTGGTCGAACGCGCTGCTGACGGCGTCGTCGTTCTGCAGGTTCAGAATGCACGCCGCCGATCTCGGTCTTGTGCTGCACGCGGTGACGAGACGAGCTTGGCGGCCACCGGAAATCCCAGCGCCGCCGCCATCGCGGCCGCGTCGTCGGCGGTGTGCGCGACCGCGCCGGCCGCGATCGGCAGGCGATAGGCGCTCAGCACGCGACGCACTTCCGCGTCGGTCAGCCAGTCCTCGCCGCGTTCGACCACGACGCCGCGGCAGACCGATCGCGCCTCCTCGGGATGCACATCGTCGAATCCCCACAGCAGCCCCGGCGGTTGACGACGCCAGTCGGCGTAGCGGCGATCTTCGCGAGCGCGCGCACGGCGTTCTCCGGGAACGTGTAGGCGGGGATGCGCTCGCCGCCGGCGTCGAGCGGCTGCGGCCGCCCCGTGTCGGCCATCACGCACGCAAGAATCGGCTTTGCCGGTGGAGCCGGCGCGGCGCGCGCGCGCGATGCCCTCGCCGATCGCCGCCATCGTCGCCGCCGACTGCCGGACATCGACCGGCGCGAAGATGACGATCAGCGCGTCGGTGTCCGGGTCGGCGAGGGCGACCTCGATCGCCTGGCGATATTCAGTCCGGCCCGGCGGACGCGACCATGTCGACTGGGTTGCCGGTGCTGGCGGCCGCCGGGCAGAAAGGCGCGCAAACCGCTGCGCGCGTCTCCGCCGAGAACGGCGGCACGGACAGGCCCGACGGCTTCGCAGGCGTCGACCGCGAGGATGCCGGGTCCGCCGGCGTTGGTCACGATCGCGACCCGGCGTCCTGGCGGCAGCGGTTGCGCGTCGAGACACGCGGCGATATCGAACATCTCGTCGATCGTGTCTGCGCGGATGACGCCGGTCTGGTGGAACAGGGCTTCAACCGCGGTGTCGTTGGCCGCGAGCGCTGCGGTGTGGCTGCCGGCGGCGCGCGAGCCGGCGTGCGAACGGCCGGCTTTCACCGCGACGATCGGCTTGGTCCGGCCGATGCGGCGCGCCAGGCGGGCGAACCGGCGCGGGTTGCCGAACGACTCGAGGTAGAGCAGGACGATCCGTGTCGCGTCGTCTTCTTCCCAGTACTCGAGCAGATCGTTGCTCGAGACGTCCGCTTTGTTGCCGACGCTGACGAAGGTCGAGAGGCCGACGCCGCGGCCGGACGCGAGCGCGAGGATCGCCAGCCCGAGCGCGCCACTCTGCGACGAGAGGCCGACACGTCCGGTCAGCGGGAAGATCGGGGAGAACGACGCGTTCAGGCGCACGGCGGCGTTCGCATTGAGCAGGCCCATGCAGTTGGGACCGACCATCCGCATCCCGTAGCCGCGGACTCGCTCGACCAGCTGCCTGCTGCCGCGCTCGTCCTTCGTCGCCGGCTCTCGGCGTAGCCCGCGGTGATGACGACGAGCGACTTGACGCCGGCCGCGGCGCAGTCGTCCACCACGCCCAGCACCCGCTCGTGCGGCACCGCGACGATGGCGAGGTCGACGCCGGCCGGAACCTCTCGCACGCTGGCGTAAGCGCGCAGGCCGGCGACTTCCGCCGGCGGCCGGATTGACCGGATAGACCGGTCCCTGAAACCCGGCATCGACGATGGCGTCGAGGATGCGCCGCCCGATGCTGTCCGGATCGCGCGACGCGCCAACCATGGCCACGGCGCGCGGTTCGAGCATCGGCCGCAGCGAGGCCGCCGTCGCCCGGCGGTGCCGCGTCTTCGGCCGAGACGACGCCTTCCGCCGACGGGCGTGAGGTCGAGGGTCAACTCGACGATGCCGCCCAGGCGATTTCGATCGGACTTCGAAGCCCGAGTCGCGGAACACCTCGAGCATCGCGAGGTTGTCGGTGAGCGCGGTGGCCTCGAAGCGGCGGAAGCCGTCTCCGGCCGCGATCGCGGCGAGCCGCTCGAGCAGGTCGGTGGCGAGGCCCTTGCCGTGAAAGCGATCGTCGACCGCGAACGCCGCTTCGGCGATTCCCGGCCCGGTCGCGAAGTACGAGCCGACCGCGATCAGCCGGACGTCGTTGCCGACCTGGCGCTCCGCGACCAGCGTGACGCTGCGTTGCTGGTCCGCCGAATCGCACATCCGATCCACGAGCACGTCCGGCGGTTCGCCGGCAGTGAAGAAGCGTTTGCGGCGCGATTCAGGCGACAGCTCGTGGAAGAACCGCCGCATCGCCTCGCGATCGGCCGGCGTCGAGCGGCGAACGCTGGCGACCGTGCCGTCGCGCAGCACCAGCCGCGGGGCCGCCGCATCATCGACCGCCGGCGGCGCCGGCGCGATCGGATGCATTTCAGGCCTTGGCGTACGCCACGACGGCGGTGGAGATGGCGCGCTCACGTTCGGGATACCGGACGGTCAACACCGGGCACGGCGCGCTTCGGACGACGCGCTCGGCGACACTGCCCATCAGCAAGTGTGACACGGCGCCGCGACCGGTGTGTGCCGGTGACTGAGTGCAAGGTGCGTGCGCGGAAGGTGGTCGCCGACATCGCGCGTCGAGATCGGCCACGCGGCATCTCGGCGGTGCTCCGACAACCACCTCGTGGCGACGAGGGCGGCCAGTTCGCGGGATTTTCCGCACCCGCGGGAAAAATTCCCCGGCAGGCATCCGTCCTGGTTCCCGAAGGGGCCGGCGTGGACGCAATTGCCTGCGGATTCACGTGAATCTGCGAGCTCGAGGCGGCGGGCGGTGCGGGAACCCGCGGCGTGGCGCCGGACAACGTCCGGCCCGATTCCTGCTCTCCTGAGATCCGGAGGTGTCCGATGTTCCCCGCGCCAGCCACATCACCACTCGACCACGATCGTTCGCCAGACGAGTCCATCGGCGACCTGCTCGTGATGATCCGCGCCGAGTACGACGAGATGCCGGGGCTTGTCCTGACATGTCCGCAGCTGTGCCGATTGTTCGCGATCGATGTCTGCACGTGTGAGGCGGCAATGCGGATCCTGGTGGGCATGGGGCTGATCGTCCGAGGCGCCGACGGGTCGTTCAGGAGGCGCCGGACGTTGATGTAGAGGAGCCAAAAAGGGGGCTGCGTTGTTGACGCCGCGACTAAGATATCGAGTCGATGCAGACGCCTGCGATCCTCGTCGTCGACGACGAGCAGCTGATTCGCTGGTCGTTGACCGAGCGGCTCAAGCAGGAAGGCTATCGCGTCGTCGAGGCGGACACCGCCGCGGCCGCCGTGGAGCGGCATGCCGAGGGCGTCGACCTCGTGCTGCTCGACTACAAGCTGCCCGACGGCGACGGGCTGACGGTGCTCAAGACAGATCAAGGAGGCCGACAGCGACACGCTGGTCATCCTGCTCACCGCGCACTCGAGCGTCGACATGGCGGTGGCGGCGATGAAGGGCGGCGCGTATCACTACGCCAACAAGCCGTTCAACCTCGACGAGATCGCGCTGCTGGTCGAGAAGGCGCTCGAGACGACGCGGCTGCGGCGGGAAGTGCGGGCGCTGCGCGCCTCGCAGGCGCAGCCGTTCGGCATCGACCGGATCGTCGGCGAGAGCCGCGCGATGACCGACGCCAAGGCGATGCTGCAGAAGGTGGCGGCGAGCCCGGCGTCGACGGTCCTGCTGACGGGCGAGAGCGGCACCGGCAAGGACCTGGCGGCGAAGGTGCTGCACTACGCGAGCGCCCGCGCCGCGCGTCCGTTCATGAACATCACCTGCTCGGCGCTGCCGGACACGATCCTCGAGAGCGAGCTGTTCGGCCACGAGCGCGGCGCCTTCACCGACGCGCGCACGCAGAAGCGCGGGCTGCTCGAATCGGCCGACGGCGGCACGGTGTTCCTCGACGAAATCGGCGAAATGGCGCCGTCGCTGCAGGCCAAGCTGCTGCGCTTCCTCGAAGACAAGACCTTCAAGCGGGTCGGCGGCGTCGCCGACATCCACGTCGACGTGCGCGTGGTGGCGGCGACCAACCGGCACCTGGAAGACGAGGTGAAGAAGGGGCGCTTCCGCGAGGATCTCTACTATCGCCTCAACGTGCTGCCGATCGTGCTGCCGCCGCTGCGCAGCCGGGCGGACGACATCCCGGCGCTGGTGCACTACTTCGTCGACGCCTACAACACCGAGTTCCGCAAGCGCGTGCGCGGCGTCAGCGACGAGGCGATGCGCCGGCTGAAGGCATACGGGTGGCCGGGCAACATCCGCGAGCTGCGAAACGCCGTCGAGCGGGCGATGCTGCTCGTCGACGGCGACGAGCTGACCGCCGATCAGTTTCCGGTCGCGGCCGGCGCCGGCGCGCGTCTGACCGAGGGCGTCGAACTGCCGGCCGACCGGCATCGATCTCGAGCAGCTCGAACGGTCGCTGGTCGTGCAGGCGCTCGAGCGGAGCGGCTGGAACCAGACCCACGCCGCCGCCATGCTGGGATTGAACCGCGATCAGATCCGCTACCGGATCGAGAAATTCAAGCTCGAAAAACGCGCCGCCACCTGAGGCCGCGAACAATGACGGTCGCCCCGCCCGAAATCTGCGCTCGCGCGCGACAACTCGGCCCGTTCACGGTGGTCAGCAAGCCGTTCGACTTGAGAGTGCTGATGCAGGCCGTGCGCGGTGAAGATCTTCTGCACGCGGCTGAAGCCGACCTTGAACGGCAGCGCGACATGATCGGTGAAGACCAGCGGGCCGGCACCGGTCCCGCCCTCACCGCCGTCGATGGTGATGAAGTCGACGCCGCGCGCGCCGTCCGCCATCAGCGACGCCAGGTCCTCCCAGAATGTCGCGTCGCCCACGGCGGACTTGATGCCGACTGGCAGCCCGGTTTCGCTGGCGATCGACTCGACGAAATCGAGCATCTCGTCGGCGGTGCCGAACGCGCTGTGCGCGGCGGGGCTGATGCAATCGCGATCGGTGGGGATCCCTCTGATCTCCGCAATCTCGCGGGTGATCTTCGCGCGCGGCAGCAGCCCGCCGACGCCAGGCTTCGCCCCCTGACTGAGCTTCACCTCGATCGCACGGATCTGAGGCGAGCGCGCGATCGTGTCCTTCAGCCTCGCCATACTGAAGCGGCCATCGGGCTCACGGCATCCGAAGTACCCGGTCCGACCTGCCAGACGAGATCGCCGCCCTTCAGATGGTGCGATGAAACGCCGCCTTCTCCGGTGCTCTGCAGGCATCCGGCGATCGCAAGGTTCGCAGGATGGCGTGCTGCCGCTGGGTCAGGTCGTGGATGACCACGACCACGAGCAGCACGATCACGATCGCGCCCGCCCAGCATCCCCGGCATCTTACCGCCGCTCGAGAGGGGCGGGAACCAATCGGCCGGGACACGGCGTCAAAGCTAGAGAGCGTCACGCCATGCCTGGTGAACCGGCCGAATACCCGAGCGAATTCGACGATCGCCTGATCCTGCCGGACCTGCGCCGCCTGCACGTTCGCGCCCTGCACCGCTGCGAAGAAGAACCCATCCGTGAGCTCGACTCGCACCTGAGCGTCCAGAGCCGCTACCTCCGTTTCCTGTCGCCGCTGCCGCAGTTGCCCGATTCGCTGGTACGGCTGCTGGCATGCGTCGACTATCGCCGCACGCTGGCGCTGGTCGTGGAAGGGGAGACCGACGCGCGAGAGATCGTTGGCCTCGGCAGCTTCGGCGCCGTTGACGATGGCGCCGCCGAGGTGGCGCTGCTCGTGCGCGACGACTGGCAGCGCCAGCGCGTCGGCCTCGAGCTCGCCCGCCGCGTGCTTGCCGCGGCCGAGAGCCGGGGCTTCCACCGCTTCGTCGTCCACATGCACACCGACAACGTCCCGATTCGCCGGCTGCTGCAGCACGTCGGCCGCGTCGTCTCCGCGAAGGTCAGCGGCGGCGTGTCCGAGCTGGCGTTCGTGCGCTGCTGAACGCGATTGTCACTCGCCTCCGCAGTTGGTTCGCTCTCGTGAGTCGCAACGCCGAGGTCGTCCCGCTCCAATCGCGATGCGACGCGCCTGTTACGGTCCGACTGCGTCGTCACTCGGCGCGAGTCCGCCACGCCGTCGGCGTCAATCCGAACGTGGCGCGGAACGCGGCGCTGAAATGGCTGTGGCTGTTGAAGCCGTGCGCGAGCGCGACGTCGACGAGCGGGTCGCCGGCGCGCACGCGCGCGAGCGACGCCTGCAGCCGCAGCCGCAGGCGGTAGGCGGTCATCGTCTCGCCGAACACGCGGCTGAAGGCACGACAGAGCTGAAACGGCGTCATCGCCGACTGGCGCGCGAGTGAACGCAGCGAGTGCGGCGCCGCCGGCGCCGCGGCGATCGCGGCGCGAACCTGCTGGACGGCATCGAACTCTCGACGGCGTGGCCGCGCCTCACGCTGAGGCGACACCGTCGACAGCACCCGGTCGAGGAGCCGCAGCGCCTCTTCTTCGACCGCCAGTCTGGAGTCTACGCGCCCGTGAAGCCGATCGAAGAGGCGCCGCTGGCGCGCGTAGAGGCGCGGTGAGATCGGCGCGAACTCAGCCGGGAACCACAGCGGGTCGCGACCATCACCGGCGCGGCGAAACCGTTCAACCGCGTCGGCCACGAGGTCGTCGGCGTACGCGATCCAGTCGCAGCGATCGCCGGCGGCATCAATCCGCCAGCGCTGGTAGACGCGGCCGCGGTTGTGAAACGTGGCGACCGTCGGATCGGCCACGTAGCGTCGCCCGCGTTCGTGGCGGATCCAGACCGGCGTTCGCGAGAAGACGAGGCAGTGCGATGTCGACGCCGCTTCGGCGTGGAACGACGGGTTGTCGGGGCCGCACGCGAACGTGCCGATGCACGTGCTGCTGCTGGCGAACAGCAGCCGCTCGGTTGGCAACAACCGGCTGATCACCGCGCAATCGGTTGATAGCGCCGTGCCGAGGCGGTCGTCTACGCTGCACGCCGGAGGTAATGCCGTGTCCATCCGAATCCCAATTCTTGGCATTCTAGCAACCGCCCTGCTGTTTTGTGGCGCAACGGTCACGATTGCGCAGCAGCCGAAGAAGGCGTGCACGGAGGCCGCGTACCGGCAATTCGATTTCTGGATCGGCGACTGGGACGTGGTTCTGCCGGACGGCAAGCCCGCCGGACGCAACCATATCGTTGCGATCGCCGGCGGCTGCGGTCTCGAGGAGCAGTGGACCGGCGCCGGCGGTGGCACCGGCCGCAGCCTGAACACCTACGATGCCGCCGATCGCAAATGGCGTCAGTTCTGGGTCGGCGGCGACGGCACGGTGCTGCAGCTCGCAGGCGCCTTCGCCGGCAACGTGATGACGCTCGAAAGCGCCGGCAACCGCATCCGCTTCACCCGCAACGCAGACGGAACCGTCCGCCAACAGTGGGATTCGTCAACTGACGGCGGCAAAACGTGGAAGACGGTGTTCGACGGCAAGTACGTGCGCTCGCGCGGCACCTCCGGCGGGTGATCCGTCGGCCAGAGAGTCCACAAGCTCAGCCCGGTTGCTCCGCGACTGCGGCATCGACCGCGACTGCGCCGAGCACGCGTGTGAGCTCGGCCGGATCGATCCGGACGAGCAGGCCGCGGCGTCCGCCGTTGATGTAGATCGCCGGTAACTCGAGGATCGATCGCTCCACGAATACGGGCAACGCTCTTCTCGTCCCGAACGGCGACGTGCCGCCGACCATGTAGCCGGTGTACCGCTGCGCTGCGTCCGGCTCGCAGGGGCTGATCGTCTTGCGGCCGGTCTGGCGCGCCAGCTGTCTGGTCGACACCTCGCGATCGCCGTGCATCAACACCAGCAGCGGGCTGCGCGCCTCATCCTCCATCACCAGCGTCTTGACGATGGCGTGCTCGTCGAGCGAGAGCTGCCGCGACGCGACGCGCGTGCCGCCGCGCTCCTCATAGCGATATTCGTGTTCGGTGAACGGTACCTGGTGTTTGCGAAGTTCTCGCAACGCCGACGTAATCACCGCTTCCATTCCTCGAAGTCCCGGATCACGAACTCGGCCGCCGTCTCGGCCGCTCGCACCAGCCACTTGGCCTTGCGGCGGTCGAGATCTTTCTCGATCGCCTGCTTGCGGTCTCCGGTTCCGAGGTGCACGTTCGCCAGCTCGTATCCCATCGCCTGCAGCATGTCGGGCTCGGCAAGCTCAATGGCGATGCTCGACGACCTCGATCTTGCGCGCGTTCGGCGACAGCCGCCGGACGACGATGTGGCGGTCCACCTGATACCAGGGATCCGGCGCGCGATAGCGTCCGTTGGCGATGAGCGCGCCTGAGGGCCGTGGCGAGCGCTGGCGATGGCTCAGGAGCCACGCTGACGGGACGAGAGCCTTGGCCTCGCGCACCAGCCGTCCGCCGCGCCATGTTGCCACGGCGACGTAGCGCGGCCGCCCCAGGCTTCCGGTGCCGGCCGCGCGCCGCGCGAACTTGTCGATCGTCGCGTCGTCGCCGGGCATCTGCGCCTCGAGCCGCTTGCTGTACGGTGCGGGAACCCGCGTGTCCTTTTTGAGCCTGTTCATCTTCTTCCAGAAGCGCCGTCGCTCGTTCTCTTTCACCGCGAACAGCGTCCGCAGCCACAGGTGCTTCTCGTCGAGGGTGAACGGCCGCGGCTTCGCCAATCCGCGGCGGTAGCCCTCGAGGATGTCGGCGCAGATGGTCTTGCGCGCCGAGCGCTTCGCGGCCTGGGACAGGATGGCGCTCGCGGCGAGCCGCACGACGTCGACCGCGTAAGGCATCTCCGCCGCCTCGTCGAAATCGTTCACGCCCCAGACCAGCCGCCCCTCGCCGTCGCGCCAGACGCCGTAGTTCTCGAGGTGGATGTCGCCGACGCCGATCACGGCCGGCGCGTCCGCCAGGTCGTCGCACAGGATCAGGATGGTTTCGGCCCAGCGCCAGTAGGTCGCGCGCAGGAAGACGAACGCGCTCTCGCGCATCTTCGCGTGCTTCGCGTCCAGATCCTTCTGCCAGGTTTGATCGAGCTGCTTCCTGAGCCAGGCTTCGTAGCGCGCGATCGAGATCCTGAAACGCTGGATGTCACTGCCGGCCATGTCGCACTCCTGGGGAACGGCCGATCGGCGCTGCACACTCATCGCGCCGCGCGGTAGCGCTCCCAGCAGCAATTCTCTACACTTTGCGCGCGTCCACGCTGCTGTTTTTTGTCGTCACCACACCAGGAGGATGTGTGCACAACCGGAATCTCCTCGCCGGCGCCGTCGTCGCGGCCTCGGCGGCCGCCATGTTCCTGGCGTCTGCATCGCTGGCCGCGCACGGCAGCGAAGCCCGCCTGGTGCGCGAACTGGCCTGGAAGAAGCCGCGGATCGCGAGAGCGCTCGCCGTCAACCGCTCGGAGCTGGGGCTTTCCGGCTCGAAGGTCCCGGCCGAGGTGCAGACGATCGCCGGCCAGCCATGCGTGGTGGGCCCGCTGGTCGCACTCGACGTGGACGACCAGTTCGCGTTCGACATCGACGAAGCGGTTGACGTGACGCTCACCTACGCGACGCCGATGACGACGCCGTTCACGGTCGCGTGGGATCGCAACGGCGGCGACGGCTACGGCGTGTCCACCGAGATCACACCGTCGCCCGGCGCGGGTCCGCACACGGTGACGCTGCGGCTCGACCGGGCCCGGTTCGCCGGGCAGGGCATCCTCAAGACCGACCTGGCCGTCGGCGCGCGCGGCGGCACCATCGCGCTCTGCGACATCCAGCTTGCCCGCACGAACACGACCGCGGCGCCGGCAAGCTTCGGGCAGCTGCGGCTCGAGGTGAAGGACGGCTCAGGACGCGCCGTCCCGGCTCGCGTCGGCCTCTACGACGCGCGCGGCCGCACGCCGCTCCCGTCGGATCGCGCGCTGTCGATCCACCGGTTCGCCGACGAAGTCCAGCTGCTGTGGGTGAACCGGCGCACGCCGTGGCCTTCCGATCACCGGCAGGCGTTCTACGTCAGCGGCAGCTACGACGCCCGCGTGCCGGCCGGCGTCTACGATCTCGTCGTCACCCGCGGACCGGAGTATCGCGTCTATCGCGGCAAGGTCGAGGTCAAGGCCGACGAGACGGCCACGGCGAGCGTGACGCTCGATCGCTACGCGGACCTGCCGGCGGCCGGCTGGTTCTCCGGCGAGTCGCACGTGCACCTGATGCGCGAGCGCCGTGACGATGCGAACGTGTGGGGGCAGCTGGCGGCCGAAGATCTTCACCTCAGCAACATCCTGGAGATGGGGAACATCAGCGGCACCCATTTCAAGCAGTCGGCGTGGGGCAGCGCCGGCCAGTACGGACGCGACGGCTATTTCCTCGTCGCCGGCCAGGAAGATCCGAGAACCGGTCAACGCGGCCACACGATTCACTGGAACGTGGCACAGCACACGCACGCGCAGGAAGTCTTCTTTCAGTACCACTACATCTTCGAGCGCACGCGCGCGCTCGGCGCCACCACCGGCTACGCGCACCTCGGCGAGCTGTTCAACGGCCAGCGCGGCCTCGCGCTCGACGTGCCGTTCGGCCTGATCGATTTCATCGAGGTGCTGCAGGGCGGCCGGTTGAACAGCGAGATCTGGTACCGGTTCCTGAATCTCGGCTTCAAGATCTTTCCGGTCGGCGGCGCCGACTTCCCGTACTTCGGACCGACGCTGCCTGGCGTCGAGCGGACGTATGCGAAGGTCGATGGGGCGTTCACGCCGGCGTCGTGGTTCGCGGCGGTTCGGCAGGGACACGTCTACGTGACCAACGGACCGTTCATCGAGTTCAGCATCAACGGCAGGCAGATGGGGGACGAACTGCGGGTGGCGCGTGGCACGCGGCTTCAGATCGCCGCCGCGGCGCAGCTCAACCCGGACGTCGATGCGCTCGATCGGCTCGAGCTGGTCGTGCTCGGCGACGTCAACGCGCAGGAGCCGGCGCGCGGTCAGGACCGCATTCAGCTGAAGAAGGAGCTCGTCGCCGACCGCAGCATGTGGGTCGCGGTGCGCGCGATCGGCCGTCACCAGGAGGCCCAGTTCAACACCATCGCCCACTCCGCACCGATCTACGTCGTCGTCGACGATCAGCCGACGTGGAAGCGCGACGCGGTCGGCAGTCTCGTCGCCTATCACCGCGCGCAGCTGCAGGACATGCTGACGGTGCCGGTGGATCCGCTGCAGGATCTGGAAACGTGGGAAACGAAGGAAGCGCTGGTCGAGCAGTGGCGGCGGCAGCTCCCGGATTTGAAGCCGCGCGTCGAGGAAGCCGACCGGAAGTATCAGCAGCTGCTCGACAAACTTCGTACGGTGTCGCCGCAGGACCGGTGAGCAGAGGGAGCCGTCGGGTGGCTCCCTCTGCCGCACTGGCTTACTGATCGAGGCGGATGCGGTAGTTCAGCGCGTTGCCCCAGATCGGGACGAAGGCGCAGCTGGTCGGCGTGAACGCCCACGACAGGATCGAGCGAGCCTTGCGCGTCGTGTTGTTCATCGGCTGAATCAACTGCAGGTTGATGTTCGCGTTGGTGATCACCGCAAACTGCCAGGTCGGGAGCTGGTTGGCGATCGCATCGGCAAGGTGGACGCTGTCGTGTCCGACCGGGCGCAGGACGCCGGCCGGGTCGGCGACGCAGTGCAGCACGTGCTCGCGGCTGCCCGGCAGCGGCGCCCCGCCGAAGCCGAAGGTCTGCTTGATCTTGATCGGCGCGGCGAACTGGCGGCGCTGCGGATCGTAGCCGGCGCACGACATCTCCTCGTAGAAGGTGCTCCCCAGGTTGGAGACCGTGGCGCCGCACTGGCGCGCGGCGGCGACGAAGGTCGACGACACCACCTGCGAATCCTGAGCGCAGAACTGGTACTTCGCGTAGAGCTCCGCTTCGAGCGACAGCTTCTCGGTGTCCGACGCGCCGGCGACCGCCGACAACGCCTTCGCGACTTCCGCTTTCACTTCCGGTCCGCACACCGAGGCGGTCTGCGCATGCGCAGGCGAGGGCAGCATCAGCATCAGGGTGGCGCTGGCGGCGACGACGAGCCGCGTCGCGTGGCGACGGGCATCACTCCGGGATACCAGGGTTGCGAGCGAGTGACATACGGTCATACAACATCTCCTTGCGTCATTGACAGGGTGCGGAACGCCTCATTGCGTGCGACCTTCAACGCTGTCTGGTGAACGCCGGAGCGCATCCGTTTCATGTCTCGCGCTGCAGGGTCCGCCTGAAGGCGGACACTACCGGCGAGGAGACGGCGGAGAGCGCATCGCCATCGCGAGCACAAAAAAAGAACGGCGAGGCCGCGACATGCGCGCGGACTCGCCGCCGAGGACGATCCCCCGTTGTCCTCTGCCGCTTGTGGTCTGTGCGTTACTTCGGCAGCGTCGAGCTGACGACGTTGAAGAACACCGCGTCGTGGCCGACGTCGTTGCCGTAGTCGCCGTGCAGTATCACTTCATTGCCTTCCTGCGAGGCGATGCCGTTCCAGTCGGGGAACGTATCCGACCACCACTCGTAGCGCTGGTGCGTGCCGAAGAAGCCGATCGAGCGGAAGCAGAGCCCCTGCGTCGCCCACTGATCGTGGTTCGGCGATTCGTCGTTGAACGCGGTGATCGTCCACCGGTTCCCGGCACTCACGAGATCGGGCTGCTGCGCCAGCGCCACGTTCGGCGCCAGCGTGACGCCGGCAAAAAAGAGAGCGGAAAGGGATCGAAGTGCGCGCGAGCGAAAGCCAGTCATCGGACTCTCCGTTCTTCGTTGGCCCATCGGGGTGACGCGAAGTGCGTGCGACCGCCAACGTCAACTGGTGAACGGAAGGAGAAATGCGTTTCAGTCCGGCTGAAGCCGGACACGACGCACTAAGGGACGAGGGTGAAAACCTGGAAGGGGCCCCAGTAGTACGGCTTGGCGTAGTTGCCGCCCCTGGCGATGAGCGCCAGCTTGGCCTCGCGCAGCGCGTGCGCGGCGGTTTCGCCGGCGGCGATCTTCGCGTAGAGATCGTCCATCAACTGAACCGTGGATCGATCGTCGACGTCCCACAGCCCGGCGATGACGCGGCTCGCGCCGGCACGCAGGAACGCCCACGAGAACCCGATCAGCCCCTCGCCGGAATACGACCGCTCGCCGGCGCTGCGGCACGCCGACACGGTGACCAGCTCCGCGCGCAGCGGCACCTGGGCGACATCGCGCGCGTACAGCTTGTACGCATCGTCGGTGCCGGAGAGGATGACGGCCGAGTCGAGCGGGCTTTGCAGGTTGGCCGCGGCGTGGGCGGTGAAATGCACGTACGAGAAACGTTCGGGCGTCGCCGTGCGATAGGCGGCGGGCGACGCGCGCTCGGCCTTGTAGGCGGTCACGCCGCCGGCGGGGAAGTACTTCGAGACGCTGTCGATCTCGGCGGATGCGTACTTGAGCGCCGGGAACTCCGGCGCGCGCGGCGCGGGGTCGCCCATCAACAGCAGCGTCGGCGCGCGCCGCGGCGCCGCCGGCGCGACCGACAGCAGCGACAGCGACGGGGCGGTCTGGAGCTCGACATCCTCGATGAAGTAGTGGCGCTTCGCACCGGGGACGGGAAGCGTTTCGAAGTTGATCGCGTGCAGGCTGCGATCGGGAACGATGACCACGCGCGAGCCTGGCGGGATCCAGGGCAGCACCGGTTCGACGAGGATCTTGTACAGCTGGTCGCCCGCGGTCGCGGACGAAGCCAGCGGATCGGCCATGGTGTTGTCGATCGTCGCCTGATGCTGGCGCACCAGCGATTCGATCTCGGCCGCCGGCGGCAGCGGCACCATGTGCACGCCGGTTCCGGTGACGGCCCAGACATACGATCGGCTCGTGCCGAGCCAGTACGACAGCAGGACCGAGCGGGAGCGCGCCGCAACCTGCTGCAAGGCCGCGGCGCTGGCCCTGGCGGGCGGCGCCAGGCTGTTGCGTTCGCCGAGCACGCGGCCGCGGCTCGACTCCGACACTTCGAGCGCGCGCTCCGCGCGCCCCTGATCGACGAGCATGTCCACGTACGCGTGGTAGAACTCGATCAGGCGCGTCATGAAACTGAGTCGGTAGTCGGTCCTGAGCACTTCGGCGCGGGTCTTCTCGATCGTCTCGAGCGCGGCTTCGAAATGCGTCGCGGCCGTATCGGCCTTCGACCTTGCCAAGGCGACGCCGGCAAGCCCGGAGTGCGCCGACCAGCGCGCCATCGAATCAGCCAAGGTGTCGGCCAGGACCTCGTCGAAGAGGCGCGTCGCGTCGTCCAGTTCGCCGCGGCCTTGCGCGATCTGCGCCGCGTTCAGCGTGTTGTGGAACAGGTTGCCGGTGCTGGTGGCGATCCGGAGCGCCCGCGCCTCGTCGTTGAAGCGCGCGGCGTCGTCCCACTCGCGCAGTTCAATGTTAGCCGCGGCGACGTTGCCGGCCCACACGCCTGCATCCCGCTGGAGGTTCGATTCTTTCGCGATCGTCAACGCCTGTCGCAGGAAAGGCATGCCCGCTTTGGCGTCGCCCTGCATCATGTAGGTGATGCCGAGGCCGCCGACGCGCCTGAGCGAAGTCGGCCTTGGTGCCACGGTTGGTGTGGAGCGCGACGCTGCGACGCTGCGTCTCCAGCGCGCGCTCGTACTCTCCCAGCCGGAAGTAGCAGATGCCGGCATTGCTGAGGGCGGCCGAATAGATCGAGAGCGACTCGAGATCCTCGAACGAGAGCACCCGCTCGAATCGTGACAGCGCTTCGTCCCAGCGGCCTCGTGCGACGCCGCCCATGCCGAGATCGTTCAGCGCCCGCGCCTGTTGAAAGCGATCGCCGGCGGCTTCGGCGCGCGCGATAAAGGCGTTCAACCGCGTCTCCGCCTCCGCCCACCGGCCGAGGCGCATCCGCAGCTGCCCGTCGAGCCAGTCGATGTCGAACTGCACGTCGCGCGCGTCCGGCGCCAGTTGGCGCGCCTTCTCAAGCGTCGCCAGCGCGTCGGCAAAACGGTTCTGGCTCCGCTGAACGAGCGCCTCGAGAAACTTCTGCCGCGCCCGAATCCGGTCGAAGCCGGGGCCGGCAGGCACAGCCGCGCTGACCAGCGGCGCGACCTCGGCCGGTCTGGTGTTGGAGCAGGAGGATCTCGCCGCGCAGGAAGTCGGAACGTCCAATCCCATTCCGACTCGGGCTGCGCGCGCGCGAGCCCGCGTTCGGCAAGCGTCCGGGCTTCGCTCAGTTCGCCGCGACGCGCGGCGAGCCTTGCCTCCTCGAAGGTCGAGGCCAGCTGGCGGTCACGATTGCCCCCGCAGCCCGACGCTGCGAGCAGCGCGACGAGCAGGACAGCACGCTTCATTCACGCGATGTTCAATTCGACCACGTCCCGTTGCTGTCGACTTCTGCGCACGCGACGGCGCCGCCGAGCGAGATCCCACGCGTCGCGCGCTTGCGCGCGCTCGAGCCGAGCTCGATCCGCACCATTGTCAGCCGCCGTGACACGTCGGTGATCAGGAGCTCACCGAAGAAGATGCGGCCGAAGCCGGGGACGGTGACCAGGTGCTGGTCGATGGTCGCGCCGGGATACGGTTTCGCCGTCCATTTTATCGACTCTGACGATGGTGGCGTAGGTCGTGCCGTAGCTCTGGACCACACGGCTGGGCGCGACAACGGCCTTACCTCGACCGGCCGGCTTCATCAGCAAGTGGCCGCCCGACTTCTTCACGAATTGCGGATCGTCGGCGGCGGCGAGCAGCTTCGACTGCGTGTCGAACCGCTGGAACAGCGGCACCGCCAGCGTCACGGTCAGGCCGAACTCCCCAATCGCGACGCCCTCGATCGCCGTGTCGCTGCCGACGCCGATCGCCGCTTCGCCGCTGGCCGCCGGACTCTTCGAGACGAGCGATGCGCGGATGTGCTTCACCGTCAGCTTCGGGCTGTCGCCGACGACCAGCGTCGTGACGTCCGTGCTCACTCTCGTGGTCATCGTCAGCGCGTCCTCGGCGACGGTGCCGAGCGTCAGCGCGACCTGCTGCTTGACGTCGTCGAACAAGCCCTCGGCCGACGTCGCGGCCGACCCGAAGCTGACAAATTGACCGAACCGCGTCGTGCCCGCCTTGGATGTCGAGCGGCCGCCGGCCACCGTCAGCGAACTGGCCGTGCTCGAGTCGATGACGACGTCGGTTGGACGAACGATGCGCCCGCCGATCGCGGCCGCATTGCCCCTGAAGATGAAGTGGCGTCTTAATTCCATCGGTGCAACCTCGAAGAGGCGTGATTACTGCGCCGAGACGGCAAACCGGTACTCACCAAGCGTGCGGTTCGATGGCCCTGCCTCGTGGACCGACAGAATGTAGTGCGACGGCCCTGCCAGTGTCGAGGGAATCAGCAGTAACAGCGGCGCCCCCGGGGCGGGCGCGGCGGCGCGGCCCGAGACAATCGTCCGGCCATCAGCGGCCTTGAGGTCGTAGATGAGCTGGCCGTTGTCCGCCGGCTCGTTGATTTCGATCGCGAGCGTGATCGGGGCCCCGGCGGAGGGCTGCGGCACCACCACCTCGGCTCCGCGGCTCGCCGGCCGCAGCGACACGGGGACGATGGCCACCGCCGACACGTCACGGCGGAGCGACGGAACCACCCAGAACGACTGGTAGGTGGTGACGAACCCGAGCGCGGCGGCCGCGGCCCAGGGCAGCGCGGCGGATCGATACCAGACCGGCTGCTTCACCGTGGGCCTGGGGACCATCGGCACGACCTGCGCCGTCGCCGCGCCGCCGGCAAACCCGGCCTTCGCGCCCTTGAACATCGCGGCCGCGACTCGCATGTCGTCGGCGCACAGGTCGCAGGAGAAGAAGTGATCCTCGAACGCCTGGCGGTCGGAATTCGGCATGTCATCGAGCAGGTAGCGCTCGGTGGCGAGCGACTCGACAGCTTCCTGGTGCGTCACGGCGTCACGTCTGCTGTTCTCCGCTGGCAAACCGCTCGCGAAAGCGCTGCTTGGCCCTGTGAAGCAGGACACGCAGGTACTCGCGATCGACGTGCAACTCGCGGCAGATGTCGTCTTTGTCTCGTTCTTCGAAGAAGAGCCATCGGATCAGGTCCTTGTCTTTTGGCGGCAGCGCCGCGAGTGCCTCCCGCACCTTGACACGTTCCTCGAGCTTCAACACCTGCCACTCAACGCTCGGCTCGGCCGCCGGTGGCTCATCCGTTTCCTCGTCGAGCGCTGTCGTTCGCCCGTTCGAGCGGTAAGTCTCGAGCAGGACGTTGTTGCAGACCGCGTTGACGAAGGCGCCCAGACTTTCCGGGCTCGCCAGGCTCCCTTTCTTCTTCAGCGCGGTCAGCACCCGGACGAACGTCTCCTGGCGTGCGTCCTCGACCAGCGCCGGGGACCGCAGCCGTGAGCGCAGCTTCAACGACAGCAAATCGCCGAAATATTCGGTGAAATGCCGCTCGGTTTCGGGATCTTCGGCGATCAGCCGCCGGACGTACTCGCCGTCGAAGCTGAAGCGCGGGCGCAGGGGCAACGGAAAAATCGTAGTCTTCGCCCTGCTGCCACGCAACCGTTCATGTCCATCTCCGTGAAAAGCCCGGGGGATTGCGGCCACGGAGCTTGCATTTGCCGCCATCGGATAGCTGGTGCGGCACCCTCGCATTTCGTTTCACGCCCCCTCCGGCCCGGCCGGTGAAACGGATCGGCATACCGCGGCACCAGCAGGAAAACCGGGTCCGACGAGGGTGAACATGCTGCAGGCAACCTGTAACGAAGTCGACACGCATCCGCTTCTAATCCTCTGGCTATCATCGCAGCGGCCACAGCAGCACTTCCTGCTGCGATGCGACCGGGGCCGCTTCGACTCGGTCGCCGAGCAGGCGACGATGTTCGGCACACCGCCCGTCCGGCTGCGGCGCTATCCGGGCAATCTCGTCCTGCCGCCGGACAAGAAGGGCACGCTCTTGCTGAACGACGTCGACGCGCTCTCGCTCCCGGATCAGATCGGGCTCTACGACTGGCTGGGCTCCGGCGCGACCAACCTGCGGGTCATCTCCATCGCCACCTCGTCGCTCGCGGAGCTGGTCGCGCGCGGCGCGTTCCTGGAAGGGCTGTACCACCGGCTCGGCGCGGTGCAGTTCGACCTGCGTTCCGGGGAGCTCACGCGGTGATCGGCATCAGCATCGATCGGCCGGCGGCTGCCGCGAGACAGGTTCCGCAGCATCCGGCAGGAAATAATGTGCGCGATGCAATGCGACGCGCGGATCCTGATCACGGGAACGAGCGCGACCGGCACCACGGCGGTGGCACAGATAATCCATCGGCACGGCCAGCGGGCACACAGCCCGTTCCTGAAGCTCAATTGCGCGCGACGGTCGGATCTCGTCCTCGAGTCGCGGCTGTTCGGGCGCGCGCGCCACAGCTTCGACGGCGGCGCATCGAGCTCGCGCGGTCTGCTCGAGCAGGCGGACGGCGGGACGATCTTCCTCGCCAACATCGGACAGATCGGTCACGCGCTGCAGGCTCGCCTGCTGCACTTTCTCAAGCGCGGCGAGATCCGCCGCGTCGGCGCCGACACCGCGCACGCCGCCGTCGACGTCCGCGTGATTTCAGCCGCCGACCATCGTCTCTTCGAGCAGGTCGAAGCCGGGACCTTCAATCCCGATCTGTATTACCGGCTGAACGTGATGCATCTCGTCATGCCGCCGGTTGCACGAAGACGCTGATCCGCGTCTGGCGTGCCGGGAGTGGCCGGCGTATCGTATCGTCGCCATGATCCAGATCCCCGACGCGAGGATCAGCGGCATCAAAGCTGGTTCGGCTGCGTGCTCTCTCGTGGGCGGGACCGCGGCGCCGCCCTCGACGTCGTCAACCGGTGGGCGACGCTCGTCGGGCGCGACCAGGCATCCGGCCTTCCGATCCTTCCCGGCGAAATCCGGCCCGAGGCCACGCTGGCGCTCATCTACGCCGACGATCTGACGCCCCTCGTCATCGAGGCGAAGCGCGACGAGTGGTCCTACGAGACCGCCCTGCGGATCGGAGGGATGCTCGCGATCACAACCGGCGTCGAACCGGCGGTCAGTGGCGGATAATGTGTTCGCGCACGCACGCTCGCCGCGGCCCCTGGTCGCGCGGGCCTTCAGGGCTGCCAACGGCCGCCCAGGCAGCCCTGAAGGGCTGCGCTACGATTAGCGCGACGCGCACGCTCATTTATTGCGGCCTGCCCGGAGGGGTTCATGCCTGGCTACAAACTGATCGGTCAGAACTACACGACACCGGATCTTGTCGCCAAGGTCACCGGCCGTGCGAGATATGCCGAGGACTTCCGCGCCGACGGCATGCTCTTCTGCAAGCTGCTCCTGAGCCCGATGCCGCACTGCCGCGTGCGCGGCATCGACGCGCGCGAAGCGCTGGCGATGCCCGGCGTCAAGGCGATCCTGACGGCGGACGATCTGCCCAAGCCGGCCGCGCCAGCCGGCGGCGGCGGCGGGGCCGTCGCTCGCACCCGAAGCGGCACTGACCAACGAGCCGGTCTATCGGGGCGAGCCGATTCTCGCCATCGCCGCGGTCGACGAGCTGACGGCGGCCGAGGCGATCGAGAAGATCACGCTCGATCTGGAGCCGCTGCCGTTCGTCGTCGATCCGCTCGAGAGCCTGCGTCCCGAGAGCCCGAACGCGCGGCGGGAAGGCAACGCGTTTGTCGGCGGCAAGCTCGCGACGCACAAGTGGACGGCGAACGACTTCGGCAGCGCGCCCGACGGCGCGATGCCGATGGGGGAGCCGGGCACCAGCTGGGCGTACGGCGATCTCGACGCCGGCTTCAAGCAGGCCGATCTCGTCCTCGACGAGACATTTCACACGCAGGCGACGAGCCACCAGCCGCTCGAGACGCGCACCGCGATGGCGCATTGGGAGAACGGCAAGCTGTACCTGCGCTGCTCGACGCAGAGCGTGGTGCAGACGGTGGCGTCGGTGGCGAAGTGGGTCGGCATCGACGCGCAGCAGGTCGTCGTGATCAGCGAGTACACCGGCGGCGGCTTCGGCAGCAAGATTCCGGGGACGCACACGCTCGCCGTGCCGGCGCTGCTCGCGAAGAAGACCGGCACGCCGGTGATGATGCGCATCAGCCGCGAGGAGGAGCACTTCGTCGGCCGCTGCCGGCCGTCGCTGCTGGCGCGGGTGAAGGCCGGCTTCCGCAAGGACGGCCGCCTCACGGCCGTGGACATGTTCGTGCTGCAGGACGCGGGGCCCTACGAGGATCAGTTCGACCTCGAAGCGGCGCCGGCGATGTGCTCGCTGGCGTATCAGCCGATCGCGATGCGCTTCCGCGGTTTGTCGGTGCTCACCAACACGCCGCCGCCGACCTCGCAACGGGCGCCGGGCGGGATGCAGCAGAACGCGATCATGGAGCCGCTGCTGGCGAAGGCGGCGCGTCAGCTCGGCATCGATGCGGTGGCGCTGCACCGGATCAACGCGCCCGCAGGCAAGGCGCTGTTCGGCCCGCCAGGCAAGGAAGGGAAGCGCAGCTACGTCACCAGCGCGTTCGTCCGCGAGGCGATCGATCGTGGCGTCGAGCTCTTCGACTGGAACGGGCGCAAGGCGCGCAGCGGCAAGCGATCCGGCGCGAAGGCGCGCGGCATCGGCATCTCGGTCAGCCCGTTCATCGGCGGCTACTCGATCGGCTACGACGGCCTGATGATCATCCGGCCCGACGGCAAGCTGTACGTGCAGTCGGGCATCGGCAACCTCGGCACGCACTCGGTGATCGACACGGCGCGCGTCGCCGCCGAGGTGCTCGACATGCCGTGGGACAGAGTCGAGGTGGTCTGGGGCGACACCAGCAGGAACCTGCCGTGGACGTGCACGTCCGACGGCAGCCAGACCGTGCACGCGATGTCGCGCTCGAATCATGCCGGCGCGATGGACGCGAAGCGGAAGCTGCAGGAGATCGCGGCGAAGGAACTCGGCGGCCGGCCGGAGGACTACGGCGTCGGCGGCGCGCGCGTCTACCACAACGGCGATCGCTCGCGGCACCTCACGTTCGAGCAGGCGGCGCAGCGCGCGATCAAGCTGGGAGGCAAGTTCGACGGCCACGAGCTGCCGTCCGACATCCACGCGGTCGACGCGTGCCTCGGCGGCGGCGCTCGCCGGCCAGGGCGTGATGGGTGTCGCGAAGGACAACTATCCGCACGACGGCGAGACGCACTCCTACGTCATCGGGTTTGCCGAAGTAGAAGTCGACGTCGAGACCGGGACGGTAAAGCTCCTCGACTACGCGGCGGTCGCGGACGTCGGCACCGTCGTGAATCCTCGCGGCCTCGGCGGGCAAGTGCTCGGCGGCAGCTGCCTCGGGATCGGCCACGCGCTGACGCAGAAGACGGTCTACGACCAGCAGTACGGCGTGCCGCTCGCGGTGCGCTTCCACTACAACAAGCCGCTGACCATCCTCGACGTGCCGCCGGACGGCATGCGTCACGCCGCGCGTCGACCTTCCCGATCCGGAAACGCCGGTCGGCGCGCGCGGCGTCGGCGAGCCGCCGGTCGGCGCCGGCGTCGGTGCGGTCCTCGCCGCGATCATCGACGCGGTTGGCGACGACGTGTTCCGGCGGATTCCGGTGACGCCGGACGTGATTCTGGCGTCGCTCGAGGCCGGGCACCGGGCGCACGACGTGTTGACGCCGTACATCTAGCGGGCCGGCGGCGGCCCTGCCGCCTTCGCGCTATTGCGCTTCGGCGAGCCTCGCCGTAGCTCGCGCGTCCGGTTCGCGAGCGGAGGCGGGAAGGGCCGCCCTACTCTCGGCCCGCGGACAGCCCTGAAGGACCGCCCTACGTTTGTGCCGCGGCGGTCACCGCGACGGCGTGCCGCCGTGCTTGCCCAGCTCGTTCACGGCCGCCTTGAACGCCGTCGCCAGCTTGTCGGCCGGCCCCGTGCCCCAGTAGTGCAGGAAGATGATCATCGGCCGGTCGCTGGTCATGTGATGGTGAATCGCGACCACGTCGAGGCCGTTCTTGCGAAGCACCTTGAGCACGGGCGTGACCTCGCTCTCGAGCATCGCCACGTCGCCGGCGATCGCGGCCTTGTCGTCAGTGCCCGTGAACGCGGCCCATGTGTTCAGCCCCATGCGCGCGTTGATCGCCGCGCCCATCTCCGTCACCTTGACGTCGTTCCGCCCCAAGGTGAATTTATAGACCGCGCCGGTCTGTTCACCCGGCGTGCCGACGATCTCGACCAGCTTCGCGGTCGTGAGCGCATTCGCGGCGGGGGCTGGAGCGGCGGACGGGGCTGTGCCAGCGGATCCTGGCGCCGCCTTGCCAATCAGATCGATCGCCGGCTTCAACTTCCGCGCGAGCTCCGCCGCGCTGCCGTGTCCATGCACGTGCATGTAGAACATGCGCGGCTCGTCCCAGAAGAAATGGTTGTGCAGCGCGGTGACCTCGAGGCCGTTGTCGAGCAGCGCCGACATCACCGGGTTCACTTCGTCCTGCAGCAGCACGAGATCGCCCATCAACACCTGGTGGCCGCCGTCTCCCTTCGTCATCGCCACCCAGCCGCCAAAGCCGAACGGCGTCGGCGTCGCGACGCCGGCAACCGTCACCTTGACGTCGTTGCGCGGGATGTTGACCTTGAGGACGTTGTCCTTGAAGTCGCCCTGCCTGCCAAGCGTCGTGAGCACCTGTTGATAGTCGGCCGGAACGTCCTGCGCGCTTGCCGGCGGCGCCGCGATTGCGACGCAGAGGACGAACGTAGATATGAGGGTTGTGCGCATGGCTGGGTCTCCTGCGGCCCGAGGGAACATGCCTTCATTCTGCGCCGAGACGCTGCGAGACGTCACGGCGCTTCGCTCACGCGATCAGCTCGACGGACGACGACAACGCGATCGCGCCGTGGAGCGTGCGATAGAGCGGGCAGCGCATCGCGTAGACGCCGTGGACGCGGTCCACGGTTGGCCGCGCACTCTCCGCCGCAACCAGCCGCATCGCGACATGAATGCGGCGAATGACGAGGACGCCCTCGTCGGTCTCCACCTCGCCGGTGACGTCTGCCACGAGCCGGCCGCCGCTGGCATCGATTTGACGCGCCTCCAGCGCGCCTCCAAAGGTGCCGAGCATTCAACCGGCGGTTGCGGCGATGACGTAGTCGATCGTCGCGGCGTGAGATTCAGTCAAGGCCGCGGGATCGACCTTGTAGTGTTCGGCAATCGCGCCGTGCACGCTGAAGGTCACCGGCTGCGCTTCGCCAGGGAGGTAAGCGATCCGGAGCGGTCCCTTCACGCGCTCGATGCGGACGTTGGACGTGTAGGTGACTTGTGCCATCGCAACTCCTGTTGTCCGAATACTCCGACGTCATCGGTCCCATGTGATCGTGACCGGATCGCCGACGCTGATCGTACCGTCGCGCACGACCTCGGCGTTCAGCGCGAGGCGGCCGCCGAAACGGCGGCCGATGTCGCGCAGCACCTCGGGATCCCGCTCCAGCGTGTCGGGATCGACCGTGGTCATCGGGCACCGGCCGCGCAGCGAATCAAGACGAACGATCGCCCGGCCGATCTGCAGCGTGGCGCCGGGCCATCCGGTCTCGCCAAGGCCTGGCACGCCGCCGACGACAATGTTCGGCCGCAGCCGCCGGACGTCGCGGCCGAACGCCGCGACGGCGCCGTCGGTCGCCACCAGCAGCGGCAGCACGTCGAATCGCTCTGCCTCGTCGGCCAGTTCAAGCCACGCATCCTGGCCGCCGGCCGACTTCACCAGGCCGGCAGCTTCGGCACTGTCCCAGCGGTAGCCGTTGACGAGCGGAGTGCCGTCGGCACTCAACGTGCCGTGCAGGCCGAGCAGCCGGTAGTGCCGGCGCGCGGTACGGACGCCCTCCGGGCCGCGCACGCGGACCAGACGATCGCCAGCGACCCCGTCGGCGCCGATCGCCACGCTCGAGAGCGGTTCACCGGCGAGCGTTTTCACCGGATACCGCCATAAGTTTGCAACGTAGAGACTCATCGTCTACTCACCCGATCGCGCTCATCGCCACCATTATCCAAAAGATCCAAGGCGGGGCTCGAGCGGGTTGTGACCAATCGTCTCCGTTCTCCCCTGTCCGGGGGATGTCTCCGGAGGAGGCGGCCAAGGTAACCTTAGGGGGATGCGACTCAAGACCTGGCCGGTGGCGGCGCTCGGGTTCATCAGCCTGCTGCTGCTGATCGCGCTGTCGATGACCGCGTCCTCGCGCAAGGCGCAGGAGATCTACACCCAGCTCGACCAGCTCAACACCCGCTACGACAACGTCGACACCAAGCTCCGCCGCCTGCGGTCGGACGTGAACCTGTCGAGCATCTTCGTCCGCGACTACCTGCTCGACATCGCCCGCGAGCGCGCCCCGGAGTATCGCCAGCGCCTCGAAGAATTCCGTCACTCCAGCATGGCCACCCTGAGCGAGCTGACCGGGCTCATCGAAGGCCACGACGATCAGCTCGTCGCGCTGCAGGCGAAGCTCGAAGACTACTGGCAGACCTTCGATCCTCTCTTCGACTGGACGCCGGCCGAAAAAATCTTCCAGAGCGCCGCCTTTCTCCGCAAGGAAGTCGTGCCGCGCCGCGATGCGGTGCTGGCGATCGCGGAGGAAGTCGAGGCGCTGAACAACTTCAACGTCGCCGAGCAGCGCGACGAAGTGGCACGGCGGCACGCCGCCTTCCGCGCCGACCTGCATCGCCTGCAGTGGCGCAGCCTGCTGCTCGGCCTCGCCGTCGCGCTCGTCGTCGTCGTCCGCCTGCGGGTGCTCGAACGCCGATCGGCGCAGCAGCGCTCGGCGGCTGAGGGCGCCGAGCGGCAGATGCGCGAGCTCTCGCAGCGGCTCGTGGACACGCAGGAGGAGGAGCGAAAGAGCCTGTCGCGCGAGCTGCACGATCACGTTGGCCAGGTGCTCACGGCGTTGCGCATGGAGCTGGGGCGCGTCGAGCGCACCAGCGCGTCCGGCATCGGCGCCGGTCCGGCCGTCGCGGAGTGCCGGCGGCTGGTCGACAGCATGGTCCGCGTGGTTCGCGACCTGGCGCTGGGACTGCGCCCCAGCATGCTCGACGACCTCGGGCTCCAGCCGGCGCTGGCGTGGCACGTCCGCGACTTCACGCGCCGCTACGGCGTGCAGGTCGAGCTCGACGTCGAGGGAAACCTGGATGCGCTGCCAGACCGGCACGCCACCTGCGTCTACCGTGTCGTGCAGGAAGCGCTCACCAACTGCATTCGCCATGCATCCGCGCGCTCGATTCAGATCACCATCAAGGCCGAGCGAGACTGGCTCGACGTGTCCGTGAACGACGACGGTGTCGGCATGGATGCGGCGCGTCGCGGCCAGGGCCTGGGGCTGCGTGGGATTGGCGAACGGGTCAAGGAGCTGGGCGGCACGATGACGATTCAGAGTGCGCCCGCGGCGGGCACGACGCTGGCGATCCGGCTGCCGTTCCCGTCGGCGACCGCGGAGGTCCCGCTTGCGCGTGCTGCTGGCTGACGATCACGCGATCGTCCGCCGCGGCCTGCGAAGCCTGTTGGAGGAAGCCGGGGTCTCGGTCGTGGCGGAGGCGGCAGACGGGTTGGAGGCGGTGCGCTTCATCGATGAGCATCAGCCTGACGTCGTGATTCTCGACATCGGCATGCCGAAGCTGAATGGCATCGAGGTGGCGGCGCGCGCGCAGAAACTCGCCCGGCCGCCGGGTGTGATCATCCTGAGCATGCACGCCGACGAGTCGTACATCATCCGCGCGCTCGCTGCCGGCGCCCGCGCCTACCTGTTGAAGGACGCCACCGACGAGGACTTGATCCCGGCGGTCCGCGCCGTCGCGGGCGGCAAACCATTTTTCAGCCCGGCGGTGACCGCGGTTCTCGTCGAGGACTACGTGCGCCGGCTCCAGTCGAAGGGATTGACCGACTCGTACGAGCTGCTGACGGACCGCGAAAAGGAAGTCCTGCAGCTCCTGGCTGAAGGTCGATCGAACAAGGAAGTCGCGACGCTCCTCGATGTCGGCCTGTCGACGGTCGAGACCCATCGCAGCAACCTGATGCAGAAGCTGAATCTCCACAACACCGCGGAGATCGTGCTCTACGCGGTGCGCAAGCGCATCATCGCGTAGCGCAGCAGAGCTCCTCTCTTCACGCCGCCGACTCGCCGAACAACTCGGCGTGCGCCCGGCTTCGCTCCCGATCGACTTGTTCCGGCGTCGCGCCGAGGCGATTCAGAATGGCCTCGGTGAAGGCCAGCGCGACTTCACCTTCACCCGTGTAGACGGCGTCGGCGCCTGCCTTGCGGAGATCCGGCAGGTCGCGAAGATAGGTCGCGCGGGCGAGGACGCGGATCGCCGGATTGAGCTCGCGAGCTGCGCGGATGACGTCGGCGGCGCTGCCCATGCCTGCCGAGGTGAGCACGAGGCTTCCGGAGGCCGACACTCCGGCGGCCTCGAGGACGCCGCGGTGCGTGGCATCGCCGTACATCGCAGACACGCCCTGCTCCCGAAGCGCGCGCACCGTGTTCACATTCAGCTCGATGACCGTGGGTTCGATGCCGTTGTCGCGAAGCAGGCGTGTGACGGTGCGTCCCGTCGGCCCGTATCCGACGACCACGGCGCGGTTGCGAGCGTCGATCGTGCCGGTGGCCACGGGCACTGTCCGCTCGCTCGTTCACGACCGGCGGATTCAGCAGACGCCAGAGGCGCGGCCGCGCGGCCGCCCACCGTTCAATTGGCGTGACCAGCCGATACAGCAACGGGTTGAGAACGATCGACACAATCGAGACCGCGACCAGCGTGTTCGTCGCGTCGCGCGTCAGGATGCCCAGGTCCCTGCCGATGTTGGCCAGGATGAACGAGAACTCGCCGACCTGCGCGAGCGCAATCGCGATCGCCAGCGCGACGCGAAACGGGTAAGCGCAGCAGCCGCACGATCAGGAACGCCGCCAGCGGCTTGCCGACGAGCACAACGGCCAGCGTCGCCAGGATCAGGCCGGGCGCTTCGATCAGGTAGCTCGGTTCGAGCAGCATCCCGACCGCGACGAAGAACAGCACGGCAAACGCGTCGCGCATCGGCAGCGCGTCCGACGCCGCACGGAGGCTGTAGTCGGACCGGCCGACCACCAGGCCGGCGAGGAATGCGCCGAGCGCCATCGACACGCCGAAGACGGTGGCCGAGCCGACGGCGATGCCCAGCGCCAGCACGAGAACGGTGAGCGTGAACAGCTCTCGCGAGCCGGTCCGGGCGACGTGATCGAGCATCCACGGAATCACCCGGTTGCCGATCCCGATCGTGAACGCGACCAGCGCCGCGATCTTCGCGGCCGTCATCGCCAGGCCGAACGCCAGGCTCGAGGGTGTCGGAGCGAAAAGCGCCGGCAGCAGAACGAGCGCGACGACGGTGAACAGATCCTCGACGACGAGCCAGCCGACCGCGATATGACCGGTCGGCGTGTGCAGGTCGCGGTTGTCGGCGAGGATTCGAATCAGCACGACGGTGCTGGCCACGGCCAGCGCCATGCCGAAGACGATGCCCGCCGGCCAGCCCCACCCGAACGCCACCGCGATCGCCGCGCCCAGCAGCGTGGCGATCGCGCTCTGGACGATCGCGCCCGGGATCGCCACGCGGCCGACGGCGAGCAACTCCTCGACGTGAAACTGCAGGCCGACGCCGAACATCAGCAGGATGACGCCGACCTCGGCGAACTGCTCGGCGATCTCCGCGTTGGCGACGAACCCTGGCGTGTACGGTCCGACCAGCGTGCCGGCAACCAGGTAGCCGACGAGCGGAGACAGGCCGAGGCGCTGCGTCAGATAGCCGAGCAGGAAAGCCGCGCCGAGGCCTCCGGTCAGGGTGAGGATCAGATCAAGGTTGTGCATCAGGCGTCGCCGGCGCTACTGGAGACTGCAGCGGCCGACGACCGCGAGCCCGCCGATGAAGGCCGCGACCGCCACGGCGAACACCAGCGGGGAGGGGCCGAATCGCGATCGGGTCAGGACGTTGATCGACTGATACCGGTCAAACACCGCGCGCATCGACTCCGTGACTGCCACCCGGCGGCTGTGGACCTTCGGCATGCCCGCTGGCGGCGCGCCGCGCGAATTCCGCGTCGACCGCTTCGAGCGCGTCGATGAGCTCATTGGTGGCGACGAGGAGGCCGAGCTTCGCGGCGCCGAGCATGCCGGCCTCGGCTTCCTCGGCCGCGCTCTCGAGCGCCCCGAGGGGCCTGCGGATCGCCGCCGCGAGCGCATCGGCTGCGCGCCGATCGGGCAGGGAAGAGTGCGTGCCGGGTGTGCCGGAAGGAGGGGTGAGGTCGAACGCTCTCAGAGTGTCCATGCCTCGATGGTACCGAGACGAGGCTGGCAGCTGAATCCGGTGAATACCGGAGATCGACGGGAATCGGGCGGTATCGCCGGGCGGCGGTACCGTTCAGTCGCGGTCGCGCAGCACTCGCAGGTCGAAGCGACCGATCGGGACGGGGTCGTTCCCCGGCGCCAACCCATCCAGTCGTATGAAATAGTCGTCGCCGGTCAGCATCGGCGCCGGGAGCGTCAACTCGACGCCGAGCCTGTCATCGATTGTCGTCGGGCGCAGGTTGCTCTGCGACCACAGTTCGTCGCCGGCCACCAGGTGCAGCGTGGCGCGATACGCCGGGTACTTCGCGGCGTCTAGTTCCAGGCGCAGACGGACGAGCCTCGCCTCGGGGGGTACGCGCAGCCGATCCAGCGGGCTGCCCACGCCGCGAAGCTGACCGGCCGAGAGCCATGCGCTGACATCGTCGCGCCCGGCGCCGGACCGGGCAATCTGCCACGTCGCAGCCGGGAGAACAACGACCAGAACCGCGGCCGCCGCCGCCGACGCCCACGACGGCAGCGCGAATCGCGCTCCCGACCGCGAGCCGCCCTCCCGCTCACGGACGGCGTATGCCCTCAGCTCCCGCGCGAAGCCGAGCTTTTCGCGCCGCTCTTCCGTGATCAGGAAGCGCTGTTCAAAACTTCGTCGTTCTTCTCCGTCGAGGTGCTCGCTGACGTAGGCGTCGATCAGCTCGTCTTCGGCGAGGGACAGCTGTTGCGAAAAGATCTGGTCCTCGGAGAACAGACGTTTCTCGACGTCCTCACGAACCGCCGGCTCGATCGTGCCCAGAAGGTAGCGGCGCAGAACGCCGTCGACGGATCGATCGGTGTTCATGGCTCGCTCCTCATGAAGTGACAGCCCGGATCACGCCCCGCTGCACGCACGCCGTGACGCAACGCCGGAGCGTTCTCTTGATCCGATGGATCTCGATCCGCAGGGCATTGGCCGACTTGCCCAGCTGCCTGGCCAGCTCGCGATGTCCGGCGATGGCTGCTGTCTCTCCGCCGTAGTAGCTGAGGATCAGGCGCCTTGCCTCGCCCGGCAGCGTGGCCATGCACTGATCGAGGCAACGATGATCGTTGTCGTCATCCGTGACGCCAGGCGGGGCCGCGGGGTGGAGGAGGGTGGGATCGTTTGCGACTGCCGCGCGGTTGGTCATTTCGCGCTGCGCCTCGCGCAACCGCTCGTGATCGACGTTGCGGGCAACGCCATAGAAATACGCGATGCAGTCGGTAAAGGCGGTACCCGACAGCCCGGCGCAACGGCCAGCCACGCGCAGCATCGTTTCCATTGCCAGGTCGTCGGCGTCGCTGCAGCCGCGTCCGGCAAAAAAGTACACGAGCTTGCGCTCGATGTCCTGGAACCTGTCTTCCGCATCGGCGTCGCGGTTCGGCCCCTGTTTGTGCGGACGTGTCGGATCGAGGAAGTCGAAGAGGGCTTCCCATGATTCCGGGGTCAACGAGGGGCGGCGGCGTGGGGCTGCCATGATCGTTTACCGCCACTCACCCTGGAGGACGAAGGCCGCCCAGTAAAAAGGCGATTGCCACCGCTCGTGCTGCCGGATGGACAACTGCGCCTGGCGCAGCGCCGCGGCCGGCGATTGATTCTCCCTGAACATCGCCTGGTAGAACCGCGCCATCAATTCACCCGTCGCCTCGTCGTCCACTTTCCAGTGGCTGGCGACGACCCGCTTCGCGCCCGCGTACATGAAGCCTCTCACGATGCCGACCAGCCCTTCGCCCTTGATTGACTTGCCGAGCGCGGTGTTGCACGCGCTGAGGACGACGAGCTCCGCGGGCAGGTTCAGGTTGTAGATGTCGTGGAGCCGCAGGAAGCCGTCCTGCGCCTCGCCGCGCCCGTCGAACATCGAGAGCATGATGCCGCTCAGCCCGGGCTGATCGTTGTTGAACACGCCATGCGTCGCGAAGTGCAGGATTCTATACCTGGAGAGGCTGCCGTTCATGGCCGTGGTGCGGCTGGCATCGAAGTCGATCGCCTTCATCACTGTTCCCGGCGGAGCCGCCGCGACGATGGCGTCGGCTTCCTGTCGCGTCGCGGCCAGTCGTGGAACGCTCGTTGTACTGCCATCCCGGCCACGGAGGCCGGCCTGCTGCACGCCCCGGCGCTCTGCCGCGCCACGCAGGCGAGGGTCGTCCGCTTCGAAGACCGGATCGGCGATCACCGCGACCCCTCCCGCCGCCGGCTCGCGATGCCTGGTCTCGTCTCGCAGTGCCCCAAGCACGGAGGCCGAGGGCAACCCGACGATTTCGTGGTCCATCAGCATCGGAATGCGGGCGCCGCTGCCCCCTGGGGCGGGCAGCGCGGCGAAGGGCAGATGCTGAAGCGCGCCGTCGGCGACGATGAGGATTCTCTTGCCCTTGATGGTGTTGGCGACCGGGCCGAGCAGGACTGCGCTGAGGCGCCCGGCCTCCTGCCAGTACTCGTCGTCTGCCTGTTCGATTTGACGCCGGCGATCCCGTGCGTTCCCGCTCGCCTGCAGCCGTGCGGTCAACCGCTCGTAGACGCGCTGCGACAGCGCCTCGATCTCCGGCTGAGGCGGCAGCAGGTAGATGGCATAGCTGCTATTGGACACGGCCCACAGGAAACTCCGCCGCTCGCCCAGCGCGTACTCCAGCAGCACCGTATCGCCGGCGAGCAGCTGCTTTTGAACGGCGGCGAGCGTGAGCGGCCGCGGCTGCGTCAGGGCCGCGTAGCGCGGGCTCCGGCCGCGGATCTCCGCCTGGACCTGCTGGTAGCGATCTTCGAGATCGCGGTACGCGGCGGCGTCGGCGTCGCGAGCGGCGCCGGCGCTGCGACGCTGGCCGTCGGCCCACGCGTCGAAGGCCTTGTTGACGGCTTCCTCGCGTTTCAGCAGATCGGGATCGACGTCTGCGCGCAGCTCGATGCGGGCCTGGCTCAGGTTATCGAGCAACGATCGCGCCCGCGCGCGCTCCGCCGCCTCGAAGGCGTCGGCGGCGAAGCCGGCGCGGGGCCGCGCCTCGTGCAGGCGCATCAGGATCTCGACTTGCTGCTCGTAGTGGCGATGGACGGACGCCAGGTACGAGGTGCGCAGATCGGATCGATCGGTTGCGGTCCTGAGCGACTCGATGACGGCCAGCGATTCCGAGCTGTATCGTCGCGCGCCCTCGAGATCCGCCAGCCCTATCGAGGCGTGGGCCAGACCGAACAGCGCCCTCGCTTGTCGCACCCGGTCTGTCGCCGCGCGGCTGAGGCTGAGGGCGTGGTCGAACGACGCGATTGCAAGACGATGTTCGCCCATGAGTTCCTGGACGTCGCCGAGATCGATGCGGATCTGCGCTTCGATTCGGCGATCTCCGAGCCCCATCTGGGCGTGCAGCGACCGTTCGAGGTAGGAACGCGCCGGTTCGGCCTGGCGACGGCGCACGTAGACGCCGCCGATGCTGCGAAGCGCGAACGACTGGAAACGAGGATTGCCAAGCGCGTCTGCGAGCGTGAGGGCGCGTTCGAACCGCTCGAGGGCTTTCTGGTCGTCGCCAGCAGCGACGTAGGTGTTGCCGACCGACATGAGCGCATCCACGAGCGTGTTCTTCATGCCGGCCGTCTCGAGTAGCGGCAAGGCGCGCTCCCAGTGCTTTAGCGCTTGGTCGATTTCGGCCAGCTGGTAGTAAACAGCGGCGAGGCCGGTGAGACTGCCGACTTCCCAAATCGTGTCGCCGATCCGTTCGAGCAGCCCTTGCGCCGCCAGGAATCGATTCAACGCCTCCTGATACTCGCCGCGCCGCTGCCGGAGACGGGCTTGTGCGACAAGCGTGATGGCCAGTCCCCGCTGGTCGCCGAGCGCGTCCCAGAGCCGCAAGGCGGCGTCGTAACAGTCACCGGCGCGTGTCAGGTCGCTGAGGTCCGAGTAGACGTAGCCGCGGGAGAGCAGGCTCTCGGCCTGGCCTTTCCGATCTCCGGTCTGGTTCCGCAGCGACTCCGCGCGTTCGTAGAACGAGAGGGCGCGCTGGAGATTACCGCGGTAGTAGTCGACCTCACCTAGACAAGTCAGGGCTTCCGCTTCCTCGCTCACGCCCTGCATTTGCCTGGCGAGTGCCAGGCCGGTGTCGCAGTGCGACAGTGCCTCGTCGAGATCTTTTTCGCTGCTGCTCGCGAGCGACTGGGCAAACCCGACCGCGCTGTGGATCGCGCTTTCGAGCAGACGGTCTCCGGATGTCTGCGCGTGCGGCAACGACCGGAAGTACGCCCGCAGGGAATCGTTCAACGATCCCAGTTGCTCGAATGTCGCGCCAATACGCAGCCCAGTCTCGGCGGCCTCGCGGCTACGGCCCTGGCGTTCCCAGACGGTCAGTGCAGCCTGGTATTTCGCGATCGCCTGCCGGCTTGCCGCCGCCTCATAGACACGCCGGAGATCGTCGGCTTCGGCGAACAGCGTCCGCGGATCCGGGCTGGAGCGGCAGCCGCTCCAGCCCGAGTACGCGGCCAGAATCAGAATCACGCCGGCGAGGAACGTCGAACGCTTCCTCACGGAGGTCTCCACTGTGCCCGAGTCCAGCTGGCGTCCAGCTTACGACAAGACGGTTTCGTTCTCCTTCGTGGGGTCGTTGACCGGGTCCGGCGAGATCGGTTGCGACTGCTGCGGTGTCTGCGGCCAGTACGCCGTTCCAACCGCCCGTGGCAGATTCTTGATCCCCGTGTCCTGCCTGTCGGAGAACTTCGTGAGTTCACCGAACTTCGTGAGCTCACCGAACTTCGTCAGTTCACCGAAGCGGGTACCGATACCGAGAACGTCGCGTCGACGACTCGTCCTCCGTCGGTTGAGGATGTTGACGGTCGCGACCTCGCTGAGAGCGTCTGCGTCCCCCATGCCCCTCTCGCTACGCGTTCGCACGTTCGATCAATCTTGCGTTTGAACGCTTCTTCGAGTTGCTCTTCGAGTCCAACCAGGCTGGGATGACGAGTCGCTCCCTTTGCCGACTTCCTATCCGGATACGGCGAGAGCAACTGCTCGATGCGCCGCATTTCGATTCTGGCGAGACATTTCGGCAGTTTGGCGCTGGGAAGCGCGAGCTCGCGTTCGCCGTCGGGAAACCTCGGCTTCCGGCGAGTCCCTGCCACGTGCTGCGTCAAGAACTCGAGCCAACCATTACGGGGACTCTCAGGGTCAGGGCCGCCGTTGAACGCGAGGTTCTCATACTCCGCGGACACGTCAGACCAGGGGAAATAGATCGACAGCCCGTACCGAGTGCTGATGGGCGAAGCCACAGCAGCCCGAACGGATGACGCAGCGTTCGCGGCTTTCAACGGTGCCGAGGGCAGTCCTGGCCAATTGTCTCGAAGACCGTGGCATTGCCGTTCAGAATGCGCACCACCTTCCGGCATGCTTCCTGGACGTCGTCGTCACCCTCGAACCTCTGGTAAATCTGGATGCAGAAATCGTGGAGATCGACGAACTGCTCCGCCTTGTAGGTCTGGGCATCGTAGTGCGCCAAGGTGACGCGGTCAGGCTTCCGAGCGGCGATCCGCTCGTCATTTGCAGCAATCAGACTGAGGCCCAGGTCATTGACGGCATCGCCAAGATCTTCCATCCGCTGCAGATCGATGGCGGCGAGATCGGCGGAGCGGCCGGCGGCGCAGGTCGTAGTCCGCGTAGTACTCGACGTACTGATGGACGATCGAGATCGGCCAGAGCGCGGGTCGCCATCGGCGTGTTCTGGGGGCCTCCCGGTGGCCGCGCGCTGGCCAGGATCCGGCGGTAAGGCCACCGAACTCTGGCTCGAGACCTTCGGCGCCGATGAGCACGTCGACATGGTCACGAATCTCGTAGGCGACTTCGAACATGCTCATGAAGCAGGCGTCCATCCCGAGAATGTCGATCGTTCTTGCCGATCACCTCTGCCGCGCGCTGCATTGCCTCGGCGAGCTCGTCGATGGAAAGGAGTCCGACGGGCTGTCATCGCGCAGGAGGAAGTCGTCCGTCGTACCGCTGCCGTGCCCGGAAAGGATCAGGAGGTGACGGTACCCGTTCGGCTTCTCTGCCGGCTCGTTCTGTGCGCCCACTCCATGAATCTGACCAGCGCGTCGACGGTGCCGGTGTTGGTCTCCGCCTCGGCACTGACCGGAAGTCGGCGATTTTCGTGCCGTCGCTGTCGGGCCTGCGCCGGCTGAAGTCGTAGCGGTGCGTTGCGAACCCGTGGCACTCGGATCGAGCTGGGCGACGATGCGGTCGCCCTGAGGTCGCGAGGCCCGTCTCCAGTCCTTTAGCTTGCTGCAGCGCGGCGATCATCTCCTCTTGAAGATTGTTGTCGCCGGCCAGGTAGAGCATGACGAGCCACGGGCGCTGGTCATCTGGCTCCGGATCCCAGGTGGTTCCGAACTACGGGGGAGTGCTGTCATCGCGTCCGCTCCTTGCAAATCAGACAGGTTGCCGGCGGGCCTCGTCCCATGAGGAACCCCGCGAACACACGACGAAGGCGCCTGCGCGCGCCGCGCCGGGTCTCGTCAATGAATGGCAATCGCTGCCGATTCATTTCACACGGTCTTGTGGAAGCCGGAAGGTGCTGAGTCTAGTCCCCTGCACCTCCACCCGCAATGGCTCAGAAATGAATTCGGGCGCTTACGCATATACGGGTGAGCGGGCCCGAAGGCGGTGCGGCAAGAGGTGCGGACATGGACGCGCGCGATTGGGAGCAGGTCGAGTCCGGTGAAGGGGCGGTCCACGTGGCGAAGGCTGGACGGCGGCGCGAGGCGGCCGAAACGCAGCGCTCGTTCATGCCGCCGGCTGAGTACGTCGGCACGTTCGTGCACGCCGCCGCGGCGACATACCCGTGCCATCGCATCGGCGGCGACTTCTTCGACTACTTCGACACCGGGTGGGAGTTTCATGTCCTGCTCGGCGACGTCTGCGGGAAAGGGACCGCCGCCGCGCTGCAGGCGGCGCTGGTGCAGGGCGTCCTGGCCGCCGAGCTCGAAACCGGTGCCGGGCCCGCGACGGTTGTTGCGCAGCTGAATCGCACCCTGTGCCGCCGCGGGACCGCCGAACGCTTCGTCACCCTCTTTTACGGGGTGATGACCCGCGATGACCGCTTTACCTACTGCAACGCCGGGCACTGCCGGCCGATGCTGGTCACACAGTCGTCGGTGCGGCGGCTGTCGGTCGGCGGTCTGCCGCCGGGTTTGTTTGGCCAGGCGCAGTATCAGGAGGAATCGCTGGATCTCGACCCCGGCGACACGCTCGTCGTTTTCAGCGACGGCATTCCAGAGGCGACCAACTGTGATCAGGAGTTCGGCGAAGCACGTATCCAGCAGATCGTGACCGCGCACAGCGGCGGAACCGTGGCAGCAATCGTCGAACGGCTCATGGGCGGCGCGCGCGATTTTACGACCGGGCGCCGGCGCGATGACATGAGCGTGCTCGTCGCCAGATATCTGGCGTAGGTCGGGAACGGAGGCAGCATGCAGGCCATTCAACGTCAGGTCGAAGATGTGGCAGTCCTCGAGGTGAAGGGCGCCATCCACTGCGGCGACGGCGACCGGGAGTTCGAGGCGAGCATCACCGAGCTCATCAACCGCGGCTGCACCAGGCTGGTGATCAATCTGCGTGACGTGACGCACATCGACTCGATGTGCCTGGGCGTCTTCATCACCGCCTACGTGAAGTTCCATCGGCGGGGCGGGGCGGTCCACCTGCTGCAGACGCCGCCGAGGATTCGGCAGCTGCTGTCGATCGCGCGGCTCGAGCAGTTCCTGCCGACGTTTGCGACGGAAGAAGAGGCGATTCGCAACCTGCCCGCCGCCGGCGTCTGCACGTAGCCTGCCGACTCGTTGAACAGCCCTGGGGCGTGCCGCGTTAGAATGAAGACTCGACACGCCACACAGGAGATTGTCATGGCGATCGCACCCGCGCCGCGGCGCGCGCTGTCTCTGATTGTTCTCGTCTCGGTTTCCGCCGCAGGCCTGCTGGCGCAAACGGTCGTCAAGCCGCCGAAGAACAAGTACACGCCGAAGCAGGACGTGCAGCTTGGCAAGCAAGCCGCCGCCGAAGTGCGCGAGCAGTATCCGGTGATCGAAGATCAGCGGATCACCCGCTACCTCTCACGGCTCGGCGATCGGCTCGTTGCCGCCGCGCCAGCGTCGCTCAAGGAGCCGGTCTACGAATACTCGTTCACGCCGGTCAACCTGAAAGAGATCAACGCTTTCGCGCTGCCCGGCGGGCCGATGTTCGTCAACCGCGGCATGTTCGCCGCGGCGGCGTCGGAGGGCGAGGTCGTCGGGGTGATGGCACACGAGCTCTCGCACGTGCTGCTGCGGCACGGCACCGCCAATATGTCGAAGGCCCAGAACCCGTGGCTGCAACTGGGCCAGATCGCCGGCGTCGTCGGCGGCGCGGTCGTCGGTGGCGCGGCCGGCTCGGTCATCTCGCAGGGCAGCCAGTTCGGCCTGGGGACGCTGCTCCTGCGCTACAGCCGCGACTACGAGAAGCAGGCCGACCTCCTCGGCGCCCAGACGATGGCACGTGCCGGTTACGACCCGCGCGAGCTGGCCCGCATGTTCGAGACGATCGAGCGCGACTCGAAAGCGAGCGGCGGCAGCGGCCCGCAGTGGATGAGCAGCCATCCGGATCCCGGCAACCGGACGCAGTACATCACCCGGGAAGCCGAGAGCCTGGCGATCGCCAGCGCCGCCGACCAGGGGGAGTTCGAGCCGATCAAGACCGCGTTCGCGTCGCTGCCGCCGGCGAAGTCGATGCGTGATTTGGAGAAATCGAAGCGCACCTCGGGCGGCGGCGAACCGGCGTCCCGCTAGCGACAAGGTGAGCGCCGGCACGCTCGCCGCCTTCCGCGCAGTTGAGTTTCCTTGCTGCTCGCGTGATTCTGCGTCTTGCTTGCGGATATCGCGCGACCCCGCGCCGATTGTGAATGAGCAAGTTGTAGCTTTTCGAGCAGGTTGAACGAAACCAGCCAGAAGCCACCCGCGCCGCCCGGCGCGTCCGATCCGCCGCCAGCCGCTCGTAACTGCCTGAGTGAGTGACAGAAAGCGCCGCACCAGACCTCGCCGGTTACGCCGTGCGAATGGCGGGCATCGCCGTTGCCTTGGGTGATCACGAATCGACAAGTCGTAACAACGAACTTCGAGACGCGAGGAGTGATCGATGGGTATCCTGACCGCTTCACCGATTGCTGGACGATGGACGACGCCGCTGGTGCTGGCGTCGCTCCTGCTCGCGGCGATGCCGGCCCCGGCATCAGCCGATGAACCGCCGCCGCAGGATTCGAGCCGCGGCTCGATCCTCGCCGGCGAACGTGAGAAGAAGGCGACTGAAGTCTCGGCGCCCGAGCGCGGAGTGGTCGAGCGCGCACTCTACTGGTACGACAACCAGTACGTGCTGTCGAAGGTCTTCGGCGGCTGGAACGGCCTGCGCCTCGCCGGCGGCGACTTCCCGGCCGGCGCCGGCACGAAGATCGGCGTCGGCTTTTCGCGCGGCGCCTCGGCGTTGTCAACAACCAGCGGTGTGCGCGCGAATCGCCCCGGCTTCGATACGGTCGCGGCGTACAGCACCCGCGGCTACAGCCGCGTGGGCGGCGCCTTCAGCCTCGAGCGCATCGGCGGCGCGCCGCTCGACCTGCGCGTGCGCGGCCAGCACTACAAGTTTCCGCAGGAAGACTTCTTCGGCCTCGGCGCCGACAGCAGCGAAGAGAACCGCACCAACTACCTGCTCGAGAGCAACGAGGCGGGCGCGGAACTGCAGTGGAAGCCGTGGAAGCACATCGAACTGTCCGGTGGCATGGCCTACATGAGTCCGAAGGTCGGCTCGGGCACCGACAGCCGGTTCCAGTCGACCGAGCAGGTCTTCGATCCGTCGACGACCCCGGGGCTGGCGGCACAGCCCGACTTCCTGCGCAGCGACGCGGGCGTGGCCTTCGACTGGCGCGACAACCCGCTGCATCCCGCACGCCGGCGGCCGCTACGGCGTCGAGCTGTCGGACTTCCGCGATCAGGACTTGAACTGCGTACAGCTTCCGTCGCATGGCGATCGAGCTGCAGCAGTACGTGCCGCTACCAAACCGGTATCGCACGATCGCCCTGCGGGCGGCGGCGGTGATTACCGACCCACGCTCCGGGAACGACGTGCCGTTCTTCTATCAGCCGACGCTCGGCGGCGCCCGTCAGCTGCGCGGCTTCCGCGAGTTCCGCTTCCAGGATCGCAACAGCCTGGCGCTGACCGCCGAGTACCGCTGGGAAGCGTCCTGGCTGCTCGACGGCGCGCTGTTCGTCGACGCCGGCAAGGTCACCGCCGACCGGAGCGACCTGACGCTGCGCGATCTCGACGTGTCCTACGGCATCGGCTTCCGCATCCACAGCAACAGCGCGTTCACCGCGCGCCTCGATCTGGCATTCAGCCGCGAGGGCTTCATCCCCCTGCTGAGGTTTGAACATGTCTTCTAAGCGATTCGACCGTGCTCACGCCTGCCGCCTCGCGGTCGCAGGCTCGCTTCTCGCGATCGGCTTCGCCGTCGCCACCGCTCCCCGCGCAACCGCCCAGCGGCTCGAGCGCGCGGACCAGGGCGAAGGACGGCGGTTCTACTCGGACGACCCGGTGTGGCGCGATGGCGACATGCGCGACATCCCGCCGGTCGCCGGGTTCGACCTCTCGAAGAGCTACGAGTTCGTGCACGAGACCTTCGGCGAGTCGGTGAAATCGCGCGGCCGTGCGCTCAACGTCAACACGCTCGACGAGGTGCCCGACTCCAGCTGGTTCACCAATCGCCTTGGCCGCCGCGACCTGACGATCGACGAAATTGTCCGCGGGCCGAACCAGGTCGACGGCCCGGCGCCGGGCACCTGGCAGGTGACCGGGCGGCCCGACTCCGGGATCACGCCGAAGTTCACGATCCGCGATGCGCGCGGCGATACGTATCTCATCAAGCTCGACCCGGCGGCATTCCCGGAGCTCCCGTCGTCGGTCGAAGTGATCTCGACCAAGATCTTTCACGCGATCGGCTACCACGTCCCCGAGGACTTCATCGTCAGCTTCGATGTCTCGCGGCTCGACGTGGCGCCGGGGGCGAAGATCCGAACCAATTCGGGTGACAAGCGCCCGATCAAGATGGCGGACGTGGAGGAGTGGCTGAAGAAGACGCCGAAGAACGGCCGACGGTACGATCCGCGCGCTCGCCAGCCGCTACGTGCCGGGCAAGGTCGTCGGCCAGTTCCGCTACACCGGGACGCGGCCCGACGATCCCAACGACATCTACCCGCACGAGCGCCGGCGCGAGCTGCGCGGGATGCGCGTCTTCGCCGCGTGGCTGAACCACGACGATGCGCGATCGATCAACAGCATCGATACCTATGTGGAAGACGGCGGGCGGCGCTACATCAGGCACTACATGCAGGATTTCGGCTCCAATCTCGGCAGCGGCAGCACGTCGGCGCAGCAGCCGCGCGGCGGGAACGAGTATTTGATCGAAGGGGACAAGATCGCGAAGGGCCTGTTCTCGTTCGGGCTGTTTTCCAGGGACTGGGCGAAGGTGCGGTATCCGGACAACCCGTCGCTCGGCAACATCGAGGCCGACTTCTTCGAGCCGCGGAAGTGGAAGACCGAGTATCCGCAGCCGGCCTTCGGCCAGATGGATGCCGCCGACGCGTTCTGGGCTGCGAGCATCGTCTCGCGCTTCAACGACGAGATGATCCGCGCGATCGTCGACGAGGGGCGCCTGTCGGATCCTGCGGCCGCGAGCTACCTCACCGATGTCATCAAGCGCCGCCGCGACAAGGTGGTGGCGTACTGGATCGCCCAGACCAACCCGCTGGACGCGTTCACGGTGAGCCGTTCGGCCGCCGGCACCGAGCTGACGTTCGACAACGCCGCGGTGCGGCTTGGCGTCGCCGGGCCAGCGGCCAGCTACAAGGCGCGTTGGATGGCGCTCGACAACGTGAAGGGGAGCGAGACGACTGTCGGCGGCGACATCGATCTGGCCGATGCGCGCATCGCCATCCCCGGAGCGGCGTGGGGACCGCGCGACGAGGCTGGCAGCCGCTACGCGGTCGCGTCGATTGCCACGGTGCACGCGAACTTCCCGCAGTGGGCAAGCCCGGTGCTCGTGACGGTTCGCGAGCGCAATGGTGCAGTCGACGTGGTCGGCATCGAGCGGCCGGCTGGCCGCGACGAACGGGAGAACTGACGCATACTTGAATAATGGCGCCAGGCGGCCCTGAAGGGCCGCCCTACGTTGCGCGGGCAGACCTAAGAGCGGGTCTCAAAATTCCGCGCGGCCCTACGATGATCGTGAAAACGCACTCTAAAGGGCTGCGCCGGGCCGGTTAGCGTCGGCTCTCTCGAATGCGACCAAAGAGCGATCACTTCGATGGCAGGCAATTCTTCAACCCTGTCGGCCCGGCCGGGCAGCCGTTCACGGCGGTGCCACGCATGCTGCGCGAGCCGCGGACGCGGTGGCCGGCTCGCGTCGACGTCGTGCCGCAGCGGCCGCCGGCGCTCGATGGCGCGCTGGCCGTCATCACCTTCATCGGCCACTCGACCTTTCTGATTCAGACGGCAGCGGGGAACATCCTCACCGATCCGATGTTCTCGCAGCGCGCCGGCCCGCTCAACCTGCTCGGCCCGCGACGGGTCCGGCAGCCGGCGGTGCGGTTCGAGGATCTGCCGCCGATTTCAACCGTGCTGCTCAGCCACAACCACTACGACCATTGCGACCGGTGGACGCTCGGGATGCTCGCGAAGCGGTTCGATCCGATTGTGGTCACCCCACTCGGCAACGAGCGCCTCGTCACGTCGACGGGCATCAAACGGGTCGAGGCGCTGGACTGGTGGCAGCAGGCCGGCAGCGCGCCGTTCCCGATCACGCTGACGCCGGCGCGGCACTTTTCCGCGCGCACGCCGTTCGATCGCAATCGCGCGTTGTGGGGCGGCTTCATCGTCGCCGTGGGACAGGCCCGGATCTTCTTCGCCGGCGATTCGGCGTACACGCCATCGTTCCGCGACATCCGGCAGAGGCTCGGTCCGATTGACCTGGCGCTGCTTCCGATCGGCGCCTACGAGCCGCGGTGGTTCATGCAGGCGGTTCACATGAATCCGGCGGAAGCGGTGCAGGCGCATCTCGATCTCGAGGCCTCGCAAAGCATCGGGATGCACTTCGGCACCTTTCAGCTGACCACCGAGGGGATCGACGATCCGCTACGAGCGTTAGAGGAGGCGCGCCGCGCGCGCGACGTCGCCTCTGCGAGTTTCAGGACGCTCGACTTCGGCGAATCGACGCGGCTGCCATAGGCGGGCCCGCGGCCCGGCCGTGCTACGCGGGCAGTGGTTGCAGCGCGTCGTGTTTCGGGACGAACACCGGTGCCGCTTTTCCCAGCGCGCGCCCGGCGATCCCGAGCGCTTCGCATTCAGCCAGCCAGCCCTCGTGGGACAGGCGGCCATTCGCGAGCGCGTCAATCGCGGCAAAGGGATCGAAGCTGCGTGCATCACGTTCCAGGGTGAGCGGCAGTCCCGGGCGCGTGTGCACGCGCCAGCCGTCGTCCACCAGCATCACGGCGACTGACACGGCGAGCAGCTGCGAGGCGCGCGCGGCGCGCTCGTCGCCGTTCAGGCTCTCCTGATCCGTCCCCGGCAGATCGGTGCCGGCGGTGATGAATCCGTCCTTGCCGGCTGGCAGGGTATGGGTCGTGAACCGGCCCAGCCACCCCCAGTGCTGCTGCACCAGTTCGCGCCAGCGGTTCGCGTACACGGCCGTGCCGACCGCGTCCCACTCGATCGGCTTCAGCTTTCGAATCGCGTCGGCGCCCGCCACGGCTTCAAGCAGCGCCCGGGCGTGCGCGTCGGCATTGCCGACGAGTGCCGCCGCGGGCTCGGTGCTGGCATTGGTCCGATTGGGCCCACCGACGGTGTCGAGCGCCGCCAGCCGGTCGCGAAGGCACGGGTGCGTGTCGAATGGGTCCGTCGTTTCCGCTTCTTCGGCATTGGCAACGAGCTGGGCCGACACCACCCCGATCCGCTCGCTGCCGAGGAACTCCTGGAAGCCCGCTGCCACCGGCGGCAGGAAGCCGGCGTTCAGCACCGGTCCCACTTCCTGGTCGAGATAAGCCGGGAACAACTGCCCCGCGGCCGACACACGCTTGAGCGCGCTGCTCATCGCGGCGGCCCCGGCCACGCCGGCCGCCATTCGATCGGCGATGAACTCCTGCTGCCGCGAAATCGCGTGGGTCAGCCGGAGAAAATGACCGCCGTACCACAGGAACGGTGCGGCGATGAGCGTGTCTCCGACGCCGGTGATCGTCCTGCCGATCGCGGCGCGCGTTTTGTAGATCCACGGGCCGAGCTTGACGTCGCCGGCACAGTAGTGGCCGAACTCGTGGGCGATGATCGCCTCGAACTCCGCGACCGACACCGACTGCATCAACGGCAGGCCGATGCCCATGACACGGCGGCTGCCGAAGCCCATGACGCCGCCGCGCTCGGTCACCCAGGCGTTGACCTCGTTCAGCAGGTAGACCTCCGCCGGCATCTCCTGCCTGGTTGCGGCGGCGACGCGCTGGATGAGGTCGAACAGGCGCGGGTGCGTCGCGCGGTCGAGACGAGGCCCTGGCGGCGTAAAACGATCGACGCGCGGAACCAGCGACCACATGATCGTCAGCCCGCCGATGACGGAGAACGCGGCGAGCTTGATGTGCAGGCGGCCGATGTAGACCCACTCGCCGTACGGCAGCCACAACAGGACGAGCGCGATCGTCGTGGCGAACAGGTAGAAGCCAACCATCAGCACCACGGCCAGCATCGCGCGCTTCGCCAGCCACGCGGGTGAGGCGGTGTATGCCGGGACGCTGGCGGGCATACTCCCTGGGCGCGCCGGCGCAGCTGCGGTGCGCGCGTGTTGTTCGCGGAGATACTCCGGGGACTTCCGACGTTCGATCTCCGTCGTGATCGCGCGCTGCGCGTCGTCGCTGAACTCGTGAAGCCTGGCGGCGGCTTCGAGCAACGTGTCGTCGGTCTTCCTGCGCCAGACTGTTTCCAACTCCGCCAAAGGCGCCTCCTCGTCCCGGGTTCTCCTCGGGATAAGGCATACCTCGTTCCGTCCGCAGCGACCGAGAAAGAAACGATTCGCCCGTGAAACGTGCGGATCGCGTGACGCCGTCCTTCCGGCTGTTCAAAATCAGCACGTGTTCGACGGTTTTGGTGTCTGGCCCCACAGTGCGTTCATCAGCGCTGCCCGCGCGTGCCAACGTGGCATTCAGGTGAAAGCAGGCGCTCGGCGCTGTGCCACAATGCGCCGGTGCCGCCGCCCGTCCACCATCCGGGACCAATCGCCGCCCTCGCGCGTCCACCGGCGCCGAAGGTTCCGTTACTGGCGTCTGCACGTCGGATGGCGTGAGTGCCGCCCGAATGCCTCACTGTCCTCGCGCCGATCAAGCCGGGCGAAGTTGACGCCCTGCGGGCGGTGCTTCGCCCGATTGGCGACGACATCAACGGGACACACATGCCGCCTGGCGGCCGGCCGCACGTCGCGTTCCCGAACAGCCGCGACATTCACTTTGCGCGCTTCGCCATCCTGACCGATCCCGATCGCGGGCCGGGCCGGGCGCGGCTGTTGTATGCGTCGGTCTTCGATGGCAGCCTCGAGGCGCACGTCGCCGAGCTCGCCGATCTCTCGACCGGGTTCGAGGCGATCTGGGGAAAGCTGGAGGGTTACGCGGGGCGCGACAGCTTCGCCGCGTTCCTGAAGGCGCATGCCCACCAGCCGGCCGCGTACTACATCGCGTTTCGCGACCACACGGTGGTTTCGATTCGCGAGGCAATCGCCGTTCGCGAGGCGGCCGCGGCGGCGCTCGATGCCGGCAAGCCCGCGCCGCTGGGTTCGTCCCCCGATCTTTTTGCGCGGGCGGGTGCCGCCCTCGCGCGGATCGTTCGGGCCGCGCCCATCGTGGTCGATGCCGTGGCGGCGTTGGCGAGCTTCGGGTTCACCGACGTCACGCGAGGCACCCGGCGCATCGTTGCGTCGCTCGGCCGGTATCCGCTGTTCCGCTTCGCGAACCAGCTCACCGGCAATGCGCTGCCGCCGCGGCGTTCGCCGTACAGCTGCGTGCCGATCGATACCTGCGCCGCGCCGGCGCCGCTCGCCGACGGCGACGAGATTCCCTCGATTCCCTCGGCGCTCCCCGCCGGCTTTCGCGAGGATGCCGTCTCGCAGAACCAGTTGACGCTGGTGACGGTCATCGGCGCCGAGGGCCCCAACCGCGTGCGCGCGGTGATGGCCGCGATCGATTCGTTTGCCAGGCGGCTCGCGCCGCCCGGTTCGCTCATCGGCATCAGCACGATCCACTTCGTGCGCTGGCTGGTGATCGACGACGGACGGCGGCTGATGATGGTGAGCGACTACGACGGCTCGTGGGAAAGCTACATCGACGAGTTCGCCGAGATGATCCTGTCGGGCCTCGACGCCATCTGGGAAACCTCGCTGGCCTATCCTCCGGACGGCGCGCGGGATCTCCCGGCGTTCAAGTGGTTCCTCCGCAGTCACCAGGTGCCGGCCGAAGTGTTCTTCAGCGCCTATCCGAGCGAAACGGTTCTCAACATCGTCAACGGCACACGCGTGCGATCGGCGGGTGCATGACGGACGGGCGTGGCCCCGGCGCCTCACCGCCGCGCGTTGCCGACGATGTGCGGCGCGACATCCAGGGGTTCATCACAACCGGCTACGGCCACTTGACGGTCGCGGCGTATCTGTTCGTCCGCTTCGCCAATCCACCGGCAGCCAGGCACTGGATCGACGGGATCGTCGATACGGTTGCGACCGCGGCCCCGTGGCCGCGCGACTCCGCCGGTGTGACGATCAAGCCGGACAGCACCGTGAACATTGCGTTCACCGCTGAGGGGCTGCGCGCGTGCGGCCTTCCGGCCGATGTGCTGTGCACGTTCCCGATCGAGTTCCAGGAAGGCATCGCGACGCCGGCACGGTCGAAGATTCTCGGCGACACCGAGGAGAGCGCGCCGGCGGCCTGGGAACTTGGCGGACCCGGTACCGACCCGGTTCATGCGATCGTGATCATCCACGCGCGCGACGATGTCGCGCTCGATGCGCTCTGCGCATCGGCGCTGCTGGCCATCGACCTGACGAAAGGCGGCGTCGTCGCGCATGCAGGGGCGGTCCAGCGCGGCTACCGGCCGGGCACCGGAACCGAACCGTTTGGCTTCCGCGACGGCGTCGCGCAGCCCGCCATTGCGGGCCTCGACGATGAGGGCCTGCCGACCGGCGAGTTCATCCTCGGCTACACGAATCATTACGACGTCATCCCGCCGTCGCCCGCCGTCCGGGCCGCGCTCGATCCGTCGCACATTCTGCCGTCGCTCGATAACCCGTATCACGGTTCGGAGCGGCGCCGCGATCTCGGCCGCCACGGATCGTTTGTCGTCTACCGGAAGCTGCAGCAGGACGTCGCCGGCTTCTGGCGGGCGCTGCGCGACGAGAGCGTGCGGCAGCGCGGCGCCGCCGATGCCGGCTACATGATCTGGCTGGCGTCGAAGATGGTCGGCCGGTGGCCGAGCGGGGCGCCGCTGGTTGACGCGCCGGAGCGCGATCAGGCGAGCCTCGGCGATCGCGACGCGTTCGCGTTTGGCGCCGATCCGGACGGCCGCGCGTGCCCGATCGGCGCGCACATCCGGCGCACCAATCCGCGCGACGATTTAAAGCCGTATCCAGCCGAGCAGTCGCGCCACATGGCCGCGGCCCACCGGCTCCTCAGGCGCGCGCGTGTCTTCGGACCGCCACTGTTCGACGCGGACGTGCTCACGGCCGCGGCGCCGGGCGACCGCGACGCCATCCTTTCGATCGCGGATGACGGGCAGCCGCGCGGCATCCATTTCTTCTGCATCAACGCCAGCATCCGCAGCCAATTCGAGTTCGTCCAGCAGACCTGGTGCAACAACCCGAGCTTCGGCGGGCTGTCGGCCAACAAGGATCCGATCGTTGGCGATCATGCGCGCGTAGGAGATACGCCGACACGAATGGCGATCCCAATCGCCGATGGCATGTTGCGGACCGCTCCGCTGCCGCGCTTCGTCACGGTTCGCGGCGGCGCGTATCTGTTCATGCCGAGCATCACCGCACTGCGTTTTCTCTCGGCCGGCTCATTCGCGCCCGGCTCGACCGTTTGAATAGTTGGGTTCCTCGTCAGTGGTGCCCTGCCGCACACTTCATTTTCCGCTGGCATCAAGAAAGGGTTCGCCGGAACATCCACTCTTCGACTGCAGGTTTGTTCCACGTCACCTATACTGCTCGCAGCCCGGTGGCTTCGCGAGCCGTGGCATGCGGAGTCTTCGATTCCCCGAGCTGACCTCACGACCGGTGCCGTTCTTGACGATCGCACGACCGAGCGTCCGTGGGGCGGGCTGCTCGTCGCTGCCGTATTCACCGTCCTCCTGATCGGAATCGGCCTTCTCAACCGCAGTCACATCACCCGCGTCGAGCAGGCGCGGGAGGCGGTCGCACACACCCACGAGGTCGCCGCGGAGTTATCGCAGACGCTGGCGTCGCTCATCGATGCCGAGACGGGGCAGCGCGGCTTCCTGATTACCGGCGAGGAGCGCTACCTGGCGCCGTATCGCGCCGCCACCGCCGAAGTTAACAGTCACCTCCAGCGCCTCGCGGATCTGACCACCGACAACCGCGATCAGCAGGCGGAGATCGCGGATGCGCGCCGGTTCTCGGCGGAAAAGCTCGCCGAGCTCGAGCTCACGATCGCCGTCCGCCGACAGGACGGGCTCGCCGCGGCCCAGCGGATCGTCGCGACCGATCGCGGCAAGGACGCGATGGACGCGCTGCGCGCGATCGCCGCGCGCATGCGCGCCCGGGAGGAGCAGTTGCTGGCGGCGCGGCTCGAAATGGCCCGGCGCAGCTCGCAGACAGCGCGGTGGACGTCGGTCGCCGCGACCGGGTTGGCGATTGGCGCCGTGGCGCTGACTTTGATGGGCTATCGACGCTATGCCACCGAGCGCGCGCGGGCGGCGGCGGTCGTCGCGAGGGAACGGGAGCAGCTGCGCGTCACGCTGCTCGGCATCGGCGACGCCGTGATCGTGGTCGATCGGTTCAGCCACGTGACGCTGATGAACCCGGTGGCCGAAGCGATCACCGGGTGGACGATGGCGGACGCGATCGACAAGCCGATCGGCTCCGTGTTTCGCATCGTCAACGAAGAGACGCGGCGCGAGGTCCACAATCCGATCGCCGTCGTGCTCGAGACCGGCGCGACGCAGGGGCTGGCCAACCACACGCTGCTCATCGCCAGGGACGGCGTCGAGCGCCCGATCGACGATTCCGCCGCGCCGCTGCGCGACGCGAGCGGCGATCTGGTCGGCGCCGTGCTGGTGTTCCGCGATGTGTCGGCGCGGCGTGCCGACGAGAAGCGGCTGCACCGCGCGCTAGAGGAGGCCGGAGAGAGCAAGGCCACCGCCGAGACGCGTCAGCAGGACCTCGAGGAGGCGCTGCAGATCAAGAACCAGTTCCTGGCCGCCGTCTCGCACGAGCTGCGGACGCCGATCAACGCGATCATGGGCTGGTCGGCGATGTTGCGGCAAGGCACGGTGAGCGCCGCCCGGATCGGCGGCGCGATCGCGTCGCTCGATCGCAGTGCACGCGACCTCGGAAAGCTGATCGAGGATCTGCTGGAATCGTCGCGGCTCCTGACCGGCAAGGTGCGAATTGCGCGCGACGCGGTCGATTTGCACGAGGTTGCGCTCGATGCAGTCGACTCCGTGCGTCTCGGCGCCGAGAACAAGGGGGTCGTGCTCGACCTCGACATCGCAGCGGTGCCGCCGGTTCGCGGCGATCGCGAGCGGCTGAAGCAGGTGCTGTGGAACGTGCTCGGCAATGCGATCAAGTTCACGCCGCGCGACGGCCATGTGTTGCTGGCGATGGTGGCCGCCGGCGACGACGTCAAGCTGACGATCAGCGACACCGGCGTCGGCATTTCGGAGTCGCTGCTGCCGCACGTGTTCGAGCATTTCCGGCAGGGCGACGAGGGAGCGGGTCTCGGGCTCGGCCTGGCGATCGCGCGGCAGGTGATCGAGATGCACGGCGGTACGATCGAAGCGCAGAGCGGCGGCCCTCATCTGGGCTCGACCTTCGTCATCTCCCTGCCTATCGCCACCGCCGACAACGTCGAGGCGGCCGATCAGGCGTTGACCTGAGGGTGCGTTCCAGAATCGCGGGCCGCGTCTTCAGACGCGCTCGACATTCAGCTGCCCGCGCGCCGCGCTCTCGCGTGCCTGGACGGACGTGTCGGCCGCCTGCCGATGGGTCGTTTCCTTGATCAACAATCGCAGCGCCGCCGCGACCGATTCGTGCCGCCCGGGCACGACCCGCGTGGACGTCCGCACCGTCATTGTCGACGCGCCGAACGCGGTGATGCCGTCGATCCGCATCTCGTCGAGCACCTCGCGGCTCTCGGCGCGCAGGCGCGTGCCGGCGTGGCGCAGGCCGGCGAAGACCGCTGCGAGATCGGCATCGTAGGCGACCTCCATCGTGACGACGGCCATCGAGTAGCCCTTCGAGTAGTTGACGACCGGCTTCATGTCGCCGTTGCGGATGGTGTGGACGCGGCCGTCGCCGTCGCGGATCTTCGTCGTCCGGAAGTCGATGCTCTCGACGACGCCGCGGGCGGCGCCGACCTCGACCATGTCGCCGACCAGATAGATGTTCTCGACCAGGATGAAGAAGCCGGAGACGACGTCGTTGATCAACGACTGCGCGCCAAAGCCGACGACGAGCCCGAGGATGCCGGCGCCGGCGAGGAACGGCATCGGGTTGAAGCCGAGTGCGCCGAGCATCAGCGCCGCGGTGCCGAAGTAGACCGCATAGGCGAAGCCGCTGCGCACCAGCGGCACCATCGTCGCGCGGCGCCGGCGCTCGGTGTCCTCGAGCCCCTCAGGCGGCAGCATGCGGTGCTCGATCTCGAGGTGGCCGAGCTCGATCAGGACGCGGCCGGCGAAGAAGATGACGATCGACTGAATCAGCCGCGGCCCCCACGCGGCGACCGCCTTCAGCCACGCCAGCTGGATCATCACCAGCGACGCGACACCAACCCACAGGGCGTACTCGAGGCAGGCGCGGAAGGTCGGCAACAGCGAACGCAGGTGGTCGTAGTAGCGCTGCCAGTTGCGCCGCTGTGCGTATTGGTGGCTGAGCCCGTCGAGCGTCATGACGATCACCGCCGTCGACCGGATCACGATCAGGCCGATCGCGACGACCAGGTAGACCCGGGTGACAAGCAGCAGCAGATCGGTGACGCTCCGTGGCAGATGCAGCACCACCGACGCATAGACGGCCAGCAGCAGCCAGCCGACGTTGACGATTGCCAGGTTGAAGCCCCGGAACAGGCCGGCGGTGCTGCGATCGCTGTCCTTCAGGTGATGCCAGCGGTTGGCCGCCTGCTCGGCGCGGCGCAGCAGTCGGCGCAGGACGCGCCTAGCGATGAGAAATCCGCCGACCGCCAGCGCCAGCTTCGCGAGCCCGATCCCGATCGCGATCCATCGCGCCGGCGGGATCGAGCGGACGAGCCGCAGCGTCTGCTCGCGCGGATCGAGGCCGCCAAGAACGAGGTAGGCGTTCGCCGCCAGCACCACCGCGACCAGCGTGACGCCGAGCGCGATCAGAAGTTTGCGGAGCCGCAGCGTCGCCACGCCGCGCCATTCGGCATAGCGTGTCGGAATCGGCGCGGCTCGAAGCGCGAGGAGCGCGAAGAGATACAGGACGCCGCACACGATCGCGGCCAGCGCGAGCTCGACGATGACAATCGTCAGCGCGGAGGAGAACTGCTGAAGGGACACAGCAGGCGTGATCGTCGCCGACGAGCGAGCATCGCCGCTGTGCATTTCCGGCAATCGGCTGGAACGGAAGAGAAGAGCGCCGCTGATGAGATCGATTTCCTTCGCATGAGATCGACGGTCTGCCGCGTCGATCAGGACCGCGGCGTTCGGCTCATGGCGAGTCGCGAAAGGCGGGCGTCCTCCGGTAACGGCGAGCGCGCGAGCACACGCGACGCGCGCGTCAACGTGACTCGCGCGTCGCCGGCGCGATTGAGCGCCGCATAACACTGTCCCAGCCAGAGCGCCGCTTCGCCGGCCCACCGGCTCTCCGCGTCGAAGCCGCGCCAGAAGCGATCGGCTTCCTCGAGGAGCGGCAGGGCGTCGGCCGGCCGTCCGGCACGCAGGTGCAGGCGGCCTCCGCCGACGAGCGCATCGGCATGCGGCGGCGTGATCGGCTGCTCCAGCTCACGGAAGATCGGACGCGCGCGCTCCAGCGGCGCCATCGCGTGCTCGGGATCGATCTCCAGCAGCGCGAGGCCGATCGCGGTCTCGACCTGCGCGCGCTCGAGCTTCAACTGTGGCTTGTCCGTCACCCGCGTCAACGCCTCGCGCTGGAGCTCGAGCGCGGCCGCATGGTTGCCGAGGACACGCTGCAGCAGTCCAGCGGCGTAGAGCGGCATCAAGAACGAGCCGCCGGCGCCGCGCATGGCAGCGATGGTGGCCTGCGTCTCCCGCGTCGCCTCGGCGAGGCGTCCGGCGTAGCCGAGCACGAGCGCGCGGTTCGCGCGGACGCCGAGCGCGTGTTCGTGGGTGGGCCCGAAGATCTTCGCCGCCGCCCCTTGCACCGAGGTCAACACCGGCAGCGCCTCCGCGCCGCGGCGCGCCGCCACCTGGGCCTTGCCGTTCACGTTTTCAGCGGCCGCCGCGGTCATCGATCCCGGTTGCGCATGCTGCACCAGGATCGCCAGCGCCCTGGCGCTGGTCGACTCGGCCTCGTGGATCTGTCCGAGCTTCAACTCGTAACCGGCCAGGTTCTGGAGGTGGAAGCCGACGGTTCGCCCGTTCGGCCCATAGAGCTGAATCGCATCCTCGAGCGCCCGTTTCAACTGATCGATCGCGACGCTCAACCGGCCATTGTCGGCGAGCGCGCGGGCGTACTCGGCGCGGGCGTGCAGCGCGTACGGATGCCGCGGGTTGTTGCGGAACAGGTCGGCGGCCAGCTGCTGCGCGCGCTCGGCGTTCTGCAGCGCTTCGGCCGGCTTGTCGTTGAACCGGTAGGCAGCGGTCAGCGTCGATACGGCGAGCAGCGTGTGCTGATCGCGGCTGCCGTACGCGGCTTCCGCTCGCGCCACGGCTTCCTTCGCGGCCTGTTCGGCTTTCGGATAGTCGGCGGCGTCGATCGCATGGTCGGCGCGCATCCGCCAGATCGTCGCCAGATCTCCGGCAAAGGTGTCCGGGTCGCGCTGCATCAGCGCCGAGGTCTGCTCGAGCTCGTCGAGCATCTCCTTTGATTTGCCGCGATAGTTGTGGGTCCACGCCATCAGGATGCGCGCGCGCAGGGTGAGCGGATCGGCGGGCTCCAGCCCACGCGCTGCTTCATCGACGGCCCGCGCTGCCACCGCCTCCAACGCGTCGGTGTCGCCGAGGCTCAGGAGCCCGGTTCCAAGAAGATTGAGCAGCTCGACCCGCACGCGCGGCGGCGCTTCGAGCGTCGCGATGCGCCCGGTGGCCTGCTTGAGCAACTCGAGGACCGACATCGATCGGCTCTCGGTCGCATCCAGATCGGCGTCGCGGAAAATCGACGCCACGAATTCCTTCACTTCCTCCGCACGCCGCTGCTCCCCGAGCGCGACGCGCCACTGCCACACCGCGACGCCGGCGCCCGTGAGCACAGCGAGCAGCGCGACCACTGCCGCACCGACCGCGAGGGCGTGGCGGCGCGCGAATTTCGACAGCCGATACCAGGTGCCGTCCGGCCGCGCGGCGACCGGCCGGCCGCTCAGGCAGCGACGCAAATCGTCGCCGAATGCATTGGCGGTCGGATAGCGTTCCTCCGGGCTCTCTTTCAGGGCTTTGAGGACGATGGTGTCGAGATCGCCGCGCAGGGCTTTCCGGAGCGCGGGTTCGCCGGCCGCGTCGCTGGGCGGGATCACATCGGTGCGCGCGAGCGTGGATCGCAGCGGACGCGGCGCATCGCGCTCGACCTGACCGGGTCGCGTGCCGGCGAGCAGCTCGTACAACACGACGCCGAGCGAGTAGACGTCGGTCGCGACGCTGAGCGGCTCGCCCGCGATCTGCTCCGGGGACGCGTAGGCCGGTGTGTGCGGCCTTCCGGCAATCTCGGTCAACATCGTCTGGTCTGCGGCGCCATCGTCGAGCAGCTTGGCGATGCCGAAGTCGAGCAGGTGCACCTGACCCTCGGCGGTGACGAGGATGTTCGACGGCTTGAGGTCGCGATGCACGACCAGCTTGCCGTGCGCGTAAGCGACGGCATCCACGACCTGCAGGAAGATGCCGAGGCGAGCTGGCACGTCGAGGCGTTGGTCACGGCAGTAGACGTCGAGCGGCCGCCCCTCTATGTACTCCAGCGCGAGATACGGCCGCCCGGTCGCGGTCACGCCGGCGTCGTAGAGGCGCGCGATGTGCGGATGTGCGAGTGCCGCGAGGATGTCGCGTTCGCGCGCCATCCGTTCCGCCAGCGACGCGTGCAGCCACGCGCGGCGCGGCAGCTTCAACGCCACCGGGCGGCGGACCATGCCGTCGGCACGTTCCGCGAGCCACACGGTGCCCATCCCGCCTTCGCCAATGTGGCGCAGCAGGCGATACGGACCGACGGTCGCGCCACCCCGGTCGAGCGTCTCCTCGAACGCCTCGGTGGCGGCGAAATCGAGCTTCGGGATCGTGTCGAGGAAGGCGCCGTCGTGAATCGACGCCGGCTGAGCGAGGAGCGAGAGCAGCCGCGGCTTGAACGCCGCATCCTGCGACGTCAACGCAGCAAGCCACTTTGTACGCTCCGCCGGCGGGAGGTCGAGAACCTCATCCAGCAGGCGGCTGAGCTGCACCCAGTCGGCGGCGTCCATGGCAACTCCGGGGCGGTCGATTTTACTGCCGCCGGCGTCGGGCATTTGCGCACCAGATTGGTGATCGATTGCCCGCAGGCGTGACATGTCCGGTTCTCGCCCGCTCCTGCGTAATCACAGGTGGAGGTTAGATATGAGTGATTTCTTCACGCAGTTCGGCGACGCGATGGGTGTGTATCTCAGGGACCACGTGAATCTCGACTTCGTTCAGGTGATCGCGCCGGGCACGGCAATCAACAAGGACGAACAGGTGCAGTTCAAGATTCGGATTACCAACAACGGGCCGCTGACGCTCGAGAACGTGCAACTGCGCATCAAGGGCGAGCAGGACACGCTGGTGCGGCAGACCTCGTCGGGCGCATGGGTGGGCGAGTTCAACGCCGGCTCGTTGACCGTGAACGGCGACGGCTCCCAGGAAAGCGCCACGTTCTATTTCAAGCCGACGCGGGTGGTCGATCCGGCGGCGCTGCTGGTCAGCGCCAATATCTCGCAGTGGAACGGGAGCTTGCGCCGCCTGCTTGACGGCTATAGCAACGGCACTGCCTATCCGACGGTGAACTACATCCACGAAGTGGTGGGGAACTGAGGCGGCGTACTCCAGGGCGAGGGTTCAGGCCGCGCGTCTTTGCCCGGGTCCGGCGGGCGGAGGCGTGCGGCCGGCGCTCGCGGCGCTACTTCAGCGCCTCGCGCAGCAGCAGCCGCGCTTTCTCCCAGTCGCGGCGGACGGTGCGACCGGTGACGCCGAGCGCTTCGGCGATCTCCGGCTCGGTCATCCCGCCGAAGTAGCGCATCTCCACGACCTGCGCCATGCGCGGGTTGAGCGACGCGATCTCGTCGAGCGCCTCGTGCACGCGCAGGATCTCGGTCGCGCCGTTCGGGATCCGCTCGTCGATCTGCGTCGTCAGGGTGATGTGCGCGGCGTCGCCGCCGCGCCGTTCCGCGTGGCTACGCCGGGCGAAGTCGACGATCACCGATCGCATGACGCGGCCGGCCCAGCGCATGAAATGGACGCGATCCTCCAGCCGCAGGCGGCCGGCGCCGGCGAAGCGGAGGTAGGACTCGTGGACGAGCGACGACGTATCAAGGAGCGTGTTGCGGCTGTTGGCGCGCAGGCGCCCGCGAGCGAGCTTGCGGAGATCGCTGTAGGTGGCCGCGAAGAGCGAATCGGCGGCGCCCGCGTCGCCGTTCTGCGCGCGATGAATGAGCTCGGTCAGGTTGGCTTCGTTCGTGGCGCCCACCGCATCATCATGCACGAAGAAGCCGCAGAATTGGCCCCCGCGGCTGCACGATGCGGCGTCATTTCCCGGCAGCCCACCCCACGCGGTACGCGTCGGCGACCGTCTGCAGGCTGGTGCTGACGGCGGGCCACGCGCTCGCTGACGCCGGCACCTGGTGCCCCTCGATGAACTTCTGCAGTTTGCCGGCGCGCGCGATCAGCTGATCGGCTTCGGCGGAGCTCGGCTTGCCGTCCTTCAGCCGGGAACGCAGCGTCTTCGCATCCTTCGACAGGTCTTCGGCCTCCTGCAGGATCGCCTCGCGCGTCGGCTGATCGACGCTGGTATTCGTCTTCAGATCCGTTTCGAGTGATTTTTTCAGCCGCTCGCCGGCCTTCTCGGTCCCCTCGACCGCGGCCACCACCTCGCCGTCGCCGATGCGGCGGACCGTGGCGTTGTCGGCCAGCGGAAAGTCGGTGCCGTATGCGCCAGCCAGCGCCTTCAGATCGGTGGCGAGACGGTTCCACTCGCTCTCACCCTTGGTGCCAGACGGCTGCTGCCGGAAGAATCGATCGATGGCCGTGGCCTGGCGCAGCAGCGTACCGGCCTCGGCACTCGCCGCGTAGTCCGGCTTCAGCCGCTGCTCGAGACGGTCGATGTTCTCCTGGAAGTCGTTGAGGAACTTGTCGACATTCACCTCGCCGGCCTCGCCGCGCAGCACGTCGTGCTTCACCTTGTCGTCGAGCGCGTCGTCGAACCGGTCGCGCTGCTGTTCGATACGGCTGACGAGCTCTTTCACGTCGCGGTCGGTGAGCCGGTCGGCCGCAATCGCGGGCCACGGGATGACAACCGCCGCAGCGAAGAGTGCGTGTATGAGGTTCATGGCTTCTTCTCCTGTCGGGCGACGTGGTTCTCTGGCGGATTTCCGATTGTTTACGTCCCCGAGCAGCAGCGGCTATGCACTATCGGCACGCGCGGCGCCGGTTTGCCGATCGCACCGCTAAGTTGTTTGCGGCGATGGAGATATGCCGGCCGCGACACATTTTGGGCCCGCGTGCCACTTACCAGTAGCGGGAGCGACCACCACAGGGGTGGTCGCGCGGCGCGGCCCAGGGAGCATTGAAGTGAGCATCGCGTTGGTAGAATCCGGAGCGTTCGACGCGATCCGGATGACCTTTCCAGCTGGCAACGACCGTTCGATGAGCGCGCAGGGGCTCGCGCTCCTGCTGGAGCGGCTGCACCCCGACTCGAGCGCGGCCGCGCAGGCATACGAGCGGCTGCACCGGGCGCTGGTGAGGTTCTTCGACTGGCGCGGGGTGACGCCTCCGGAGGAGTGCGCCGACGAGGTGCTCGATCGCCTGGCGCACAAGCTCGAAGAGACGACGATGGTGAAGGACGTGACGAAGTACGCACATGGGATCGCGCGGCTGGTGGCGCTCGAGCGTCGGCGCGGGCCGGCGTTCTCGTCGCTCGACGAAGCGCCGCAATTGCCGCTGGCAGCGCCCGCACCGGCCGCCGATCAGGACGGCGATCGCCTGCACGACTGCTTCGACCGCTGCCTGGCCGAGTTGCCGGAGGAGAGTCGAGTCCTGCTGTTGCGCTATTACGAAGGGGAGCGGACGGCGAAGATTTCAAACCGCCGCCGGCTCGCCTCGATGCTTTGGCCTGACCGACAACGCGCTTCGCAGCCGCGTGCAACGGCTGCGCGATCGACTCGAGCACTGTGTGCACGCGTGCTCATCGCAGCCGGTGGGTGCACACGGCATGAGGGCCATTTCTGAAACCGCGCGCGCGCGCCGCTATCTCCTCGGCGAGGCGAGCGAGGAGGAGTGCGCGTCGCTCGAGCAGGAATACTTCGAGCGCCAGGAGGCGCTGGAGCGCATCGAGGCCGCCGAGGACGATCTGATCGAGGATTACCTCGCCGGCCAGCTCACCGCCGCCGATCGCGACCGCTTCGAGCGCGGCTATCTGTCCTCGCCAGAACACCGCGTCCGCGTAGAAACGGTCCGCCGGCTGATCGAGCAGGGATCGCGAGCGTCTCTCGCGTCGCCACAGAAAAGGCCAGCCGCGTGGTCGACACGCATCACGCGCAGCGGACCGTGGCTTGCGCTGGCGGCCTCGATCCTCGTTGTCGCGTCGGTGGCGCTGTGGATGTTCCTGCCCTTCGGCGAACGGCCGACGGAGGTTGCCGGCAACCCTGCGTCGCAGCCGGCGCCGACCGGTAACAGCGGGTAGCGGTGACGAATGCGCCTTCGAGCGCGCCTCGTGTGTTTGCCCTGGCCGTCTCGCCGGTCGCTGTTCGAGGCGGATCGGACACACCGGCTGTCGTGATCCCGGCTGGGACCGACGTGGTCGGCATCCGGCTCGAGAGCGACGGCGAGAACCGAAACCTTACGGCCAGTCGGGCGTCAATTAGTACTGTCGGTGGACGCGACGCCTGGCAGGGTGCGGTCGCGGCCGCGACCGAACCGTCACCGGGCACGGTGGCGCGCATCGACGTCCCGGCCGCGGCCATCCCGGCGGAGGACTACCTGATCACGCTGTTCGGAACCGATCAACGAGGGGTCGAAACGGAGTGGGCGCAGGTACTTCCTGCGCATCCGGGATAGATGAGCATGCAGTGTGGCGCCGATCGCTCGGACTTGCGCCCGAGCCATCGCGCTGGCCGTGTCGCTGGGCGCGGTCATCGTCGCGGCGTCCGGATCCACCGCGGCGATGCAACAGGCCGGCGTCGCGCGCGCCGTGCCGACGCTCGGCGCGGCGGTCGAGCAATCGCTCGCGCGTGGCGAGTCGCACGAGTGGCAGATCGATCTGGGGTCGGCGGAGTATCTCGCAGTCAGCGTCGAGCCGGCGGCCCCGGCGGATGCAGACGAATGGCCGTCGGTGGCGCTGATCGCACCCGGGGGCGAGACGGTGTACGAAGACAACGAGCCGACCATGGCACCGAGCATCGACGGCTGGGCAGTGACGGTCGTGTCCTTCGTGAGCGATCGCGCCGGCTCCTACCGCCTTCGCGTCGCCGCGCGCGCATCGCCGGTGCGCTACCGTCTGCGCCTCGACCAGCACCGCCCAGCCGTCGAGCAGGACCGGCGCGGCTCGATGCCCACCGCCTCTGGCGGGCGGGGATGCATTGGTACGGCGCAGGGTCGCCCGACGAACTGCGCGCGTCGGTTGAAAAGTTCGAGCAGGCGCTGACGGTGCTAGGCGCGATCGAGGATCGCGAGGGCGAAGCGATCACGCTCGGCGCGATTTCGGCGGCACGCTACCGGTTGTCCGACGCGCCCCGCGGCACCGCCGCGGCGACGCGCGCGCTCGAGATCTGGAAACAGCTTGGCCGCGAGCGTGAGGAAGCGATCGCGCTGAGCGACATCGGCCTTCTTGCCTACCTGGCCTACGACCATCCGGCCGCGAGGCGCAGCTACGAACAGGCGTTGAGCAAACATCGCGCGGCCGGTGACGTGCTCGCCGAAGCGCGCACGCTGACACGCCTCGGCTGGGTGCAGTACGCGGCCGCGGAGTTGCCAGAGGTCGTCGAAACCAACCAGCAGGCGTTGCCGCTATACCGGCGGATGGGCGATGCGGGCGGCGAGTCGATCTCGTTCAACGATCTCGGCCGCGCGTATCTCGACATGGGCGAGGTGTCCTCCGCGCTCGACTCGTTTCAGCAGGCGCTGACACTGCGTCCCGAGGATCGTTATCCGCGCGGCGCGGCCAACGTGCTGATCCGGATGGGCCTCGTCTACCTGGCGGTGGCGGAGTGGCAGCGCGCGCTCGACGTGCTGCAGCGCGCGCGGGCGCTGGCGCAGAGCGCGCACGACACGCGCTCGGAGATCACGACGCTCGTGAACCTCGGCAGCGCCTACCTCACGTTCGGCGACACCAGCGAGGGCGTCCGCTATCTCGAGCCGGCGCTGGCGCGCGCGCGCTCGATTGATTTCCGCGGCGCCGAAGCCTACGCGCTGCTGTGGCTCGGCGTCGGCGCATCGCTGAACGGCGAGCCGGCGCGCAGCCGCGACTACCTGCAGCAGGCGATCGCGATCCAGACCTCGATCAAGGACGTGCGCGGCCAGGCGACGACGATGCGTCAGCTGGCGGCGGTGCAGCTCGATCTGGGCGCGCCGCAGGACGCGCTGGCGTCGATCAACAAGAGCCTCGAGGTATCGCCGAACGCGAGCGGCCTCATCTACACCGCCTCGCTGACGCTGGCCAACGTTTACGCGGCGCTCGGCGACGCGTCGAAGGCCCAGGCGTACTACGACGAGGCGCTCGGCCGCTTCCGTGAGATTCGCGCGCGCAACGCCGAATCGCTGGCGCTGACGCGCTACGGCCGCTTCCAGGCCAGCCAGGGCCGCTATGAGGAGGCGCGCGATCTGGTCAAGCAGGGGCTCGCCATTCACGAAACGCTGCGCGGGCTGATCGTCGATCCGGATCTGCGAATGAGCTACGGCAGCAGGTCGCTCGGCCCCTATCAGCTCTACGTCGACGTGCTGATGGAGATGGAGCGCCGGTCGCCGGGCGCGGGGTTCGCCGCCGAGGCATTTCACACCAACGAGCGCGCGCGCGCGCGCGGGCTGCTCGAGATGCTGGCCACCTCCGGCATCGACATCCACGAGGGGGTCGACAAGGCGCTGGTCGAGCGCGAGCGATCGCTGCGCTGGAACCTCAATCGCAAGGCGGCGATCCAGACGACGCTGCTCGCCGGGAAGCGCGACGCGCGCAGGCTCGCGGCGCTGGAGAAGGAGATCGCCGATCTCTCGCGCACCTGGCGCGAGACCACGACGCTGATCCGGCAGCAAAGCCCGGCGTACGCGTCGCTGACCGAGCCGGAGCCGCTGACCGCAGCCGACGTCGGCAAGATGCTCGACGCCGATACCGTACTGCTCGAGTTCGCCAGGGCGAGACGCACAACTGGCTGTTCGCGATCACCGATGCCGGCCTGGAGAGCTTCGAACTGCCACCGCGGCAGAAGATTGAGGACGCCGCGCGCGACGTGCACCGGCTGCTGACCTCGCGTCAGCCGGTGCGGGGCGAAGCGGTCGCCGATCGACAGGCTCGCATCGGCCGCGCCGATGCCGATCTTGCCGCGCGCGCCCGCGCGCTGAGCGATATCGTCCTCGGTCCGATCGCCGGCAAGCTCGCCGGCGAGTGGCGCGGCCGCCGCCTGGCGATCGTCGCCAGCGGGGCGCTCGAGTACGTGCCGTTCGCTGCGCTGCCGATGCCCGGCCGTTCGCCGCGCGGTGGCACGCCGCTCGTCGCCGCGCACGAAATCGTCGCACTGCCGTCGGCCTCGACCCTGGCCATGCTCCGTCGCGAAGGCGCTCGTCGTCCCGCGGCGCAGAAGATGATTGCGGTGTTCGCCGATCCGGTGTTCGCGGTCGACGATCCGCGGGTGACGAAGACGAGCGCCAGGGCGTCAGTTGCGGCCGATGCCACCCGCGGCGGCGGCGCGGAAGGCGATGAGTCGCTAGTGCGCTCGCTCGAGACGCGCGCGCTCGAGCCGCTCCTCGAGGACGGCGTGCGCGCGTCGCTCGACCGGCTGCCGTTTTCGCGCGCGGAAGCGCAGGCGGTGGCGTCGCAGGTGCCGCCGGCGTCGCTGCTCCAGGCGACCGATTTCGACGCGACGCTCGCGCTCGCGACCAGCGGCCGGCTGAACGGCTACCGGATCGTCCACTTCGCGACCCACGGGCTCATCAACACCAGCCGTCCGGAACTCTCGGGCCTGGCGCTGTCGCTCGTCGATCGCGACGGCCGCAGCCGCGACGGCTTCCTTCGGTTGAACACGATCTACAACCTCCGTCTGTCCGCCGACCTGGTCGTCCTCAGCGCCTGCCAGACCGCGCTCGGCAAGGAAGTGGCGGGTGAGGGACTCGTCGGCCTCACCCGAGGGTTCATGTATGCCGGCACGAGGCGCGTGATCGCGAGCCTGTGGCAGGTGAGCGACGTGGCGACCGCCGAGCTGATGAAGAAGTTCTACGCCGGCATGCTGCAGCGCCGCCTGCCGGCGCCGGCGGCGCTGCGCAGCGCGCAGCTCGAGATGGCGAAGGATCCGCGATGGTCGTCGCCGTACTTCTGGGCCGGCTTCGTCCTGCAAGGCGACTGGAAGGAGTAAGCGACACATTTCACGCCGTTCGAGCACTCCTAGTGCGCAGCGATCGCTGCAGCAAAGGAGAGTTCATGAACATAGTCAACGTGATTGCCCTCGTAATTGGCCTTGAAGTCGAGGCCGCGCTCGCCTTGCCCGCGGCCGATCGGATTGTGCCGCCGGAGGTTCCCACGATCATCGAGGCGCCGGCGGGCTACAAGCCGTTCCTCATCGCGCACGCCGTCGGAACCCAGAACTACATCTGCGCCCCCTCGCCGACCGGACCGAAATGGCTGTTCATCGGACCGCAGGCGACGTGTTCGACGCCGACGGTGAGCACAAGCTCACGCACTTCCAGAGCACGAACGCGCTGCAGGCCGACGCCATCCAGGCCACGTGGGAGCACTCCCGCGACTCGAGCATGGTGTGGGGACGCAAGCAGTTCGGCTCGACCGATATCAACTACGTCTCGCCGGATGCAATCGAGTGGCTGCTGCTCGAGGTGACCGGTGGCGTCGCCGGGCCGACCGGTGGCGACAAGATGCTGGCGGCCGACTACATCCAGCGCGTCAACACGGTCGGCGGCAAGGAACCGCTGCTGGCGTGCACCGCCGCGATCCTGAATCAACGCCAGCTTGTCCCCTACGAGGCCGACTACGTGTTCTACCGCCAGGACCACTCGAACGGCGGCCACCGATCAGGACAGCCGGGCCGATGAATGATCGCGCCAGCTTCGGCACCTCCATCGGCGAGAGCCGCGGCATCCTTCTAGTCGTCGAAAAATCTCATTTGATGAGGCGCGACTTACGGCCGCACACTCGAGATGTGCTGCGGTGTATAAACTTCAGCACTCTTCACCCACGACGGAGGGCGCGTGCCCGTTTCTTCAGCTCGAGGTTCTCAAGGTGTCTCTGCGCTCACGGCGCAGCAGAACCTGGCGCGGTTGACGCTCGGCGACCACGCCTGCTTGTTCTATCGCAATACCCATGACGAGCTCGCGATGACCGCGACCTTCTTCGCCATCGGCCTGCGGCGGCGCGAACGGTGCCTGTGCGTCTTCGATCAGCCGCGGATCGCCCGGCTGCGCACGGCGCTGCGCGCGGCCGGCGTCGACATCGACGACGCCGAACGCGACGGCCGCTTCATCCTCAAGACCGACGATGCCTACCTGTCCGACGGACGGTTCGAGCCGGAGCAGATGGTGCACAGGCTCGGACAGGAGGTGCAGCGCGCGCTCGACGATGGGTTCCGCGGGCTGCGCGCGGCGGGGGAGATGAAGTGGGCTCTGGGCAAGACGGTCGACATCAACTCCTTCATCGCCTATGAGGCGATGATGAACCAGTTCTACCCGAGGAACGCGGCCGTCGGCCTGTGTCTCTATTCACTCCGCGCCTTTCCGCCCGAACTACTGGAACGCGTGCTGCGCACGCACCCCGAAGCGGTGCACAACGGGCATCTCTGCGCGAACAAGTTCTTCGAGCCGCCGCAGGTCACGCTGTCCGCCAAGGCAGCCGCGCGTGCCGGCTGGATGCTCGACGAGCTGCGGCCGTCACGCCGTGGCGTCCGCCCCCCTCAGGCCACGCTCGCCGGCGGCCGTCGCCCCGCTCGCGCCGTGCGCTGACGGCAACCTACCGTTCGCGGCGGCCGCCGCTGTGGCCGTGCCCGTGATTGCGATCGTCTGAGGGCGGCTTGTAGCCCCGAAGATCGCTGGCCGAGGCGCGGTAGGCATGGCGGACGCCGGGCAGCAGGACGAAGCCGGCCGGAACCGCCCCGACCTCTTCGCCGTTGAAAGTCGTCGGCTGATCGAGATCGCGCTGAACGCTGCGCGGTTGAAATCGACGCCGACGTCGAACTGCGTCAGCGTGGAGGCGTTCTGCGTGATGGAGAACGGGCGCGTGGGGCGTCAGTCGTTGGTCGCGGTCGCTCACGGATGCGGCGTCGTGGCGCCGATCGCGTTCAGCCGCTCGCGCAGGGTAACCGCGTCGAGCGTCTCGAGCGGCAGGCTGACGAGATTCTTGATTCTCGCTTCGAGCTCTTGGAAGGCGCGGACGAAGGCACGTTCGCGATCCTCGGGCGATCCTTCGGCGGCGGCCGGATCGGCGAGGCCCCAGTGCGCGGTCATCGGGTGCCCTGGCCAGATCGGACACGTTTCCTGCGCGGCGTGATCGCAGACCGTCAAGATGAACTCGATCGGCGGCGCGCCGGCTGTGGCAAACTCGTTCCAGCTCTTGCTGCGAAGCGCGCCGGTCGGCACGCGGTTCTGCTCGAGCACCTTGATCGCGAGCGGATGGACCTCGCCCTTCGGATGGCTGCCGGCGCTGTACGCCTGGAACCGGCCCTGGCCGCGGTCGTTCAGCAGCGCCTCGGCGATGATGCTGCGGGCGGAATTCCCGGTGCACAGGAACAGCACGTGATGAGGAGTCATCGCCACCTCGGGGGCAGTTCTTTATCCGATCGCTGTAACGCTCGAGTGAACGCGATCCCCACCCTCTAATAGTGCAACAGGCTCCGGCGCCGGCGAAGGCCAGGGCCAAAGAGGAGATGCATGACGACGACCACCACCGGCGGCGGCACGCGGAACACCATCGTGGTGCGCGACGGCACGAGCATCTACTACAAGGACTGGGGCAGCGGCCAGCCGATCGTCTTCAGCCACGGATGGCCGCTCAGCGCCGACGCCTGGGACGACCAGATGGTGTTTCTCGGCAGCCACGGCTACCGCTGCATCGCGCACGATCGTCGCGGCCACGGCCGGTCGAGCCAGCCGTGGGACGGCAACGACATGGACACCTACGCCGACGACCTCGCGGCGCTGATCGAAGCGCTCGACCTGCGGAACGCGATTCACGTCGGCCACTCCACCGGCGGCGGCGAGGTGGCGCGCTATCATCGGACGCCACGGCACCACGCGGGTGGCGAAGGCGGTGCTCATCGGCGCGGTGCCGCCGCTGATGCTGAAGACCGCGGCGAACCCGGGCGGGCTGCCGATCGAGGTGTTCGACGGCATCCGCGCCGGCGTCCTCGCCGACCGCTCGCAGTTCTTCAAGGATCTGACGACGCCGTTCTACGGCGCCAACCGCCCCGGCGCCAACGTCTCGCAGGGCGTGCGCGATGCGTTCTGGCTGCAGGGAATGCAGGCCGGCTTCAAAGCATGATCGACTGCATCAAGGCCTTCTCGGAGACCGACTTCACCGAAGACCTGAAGAAGATCGACGTGCCGACGCTGATCATGCACGGCGACGACGACCAGATCGTGCCGATCGGCGCCTCGGCGATGCTCTCGGCCAAGCTGGTGAAGGGCGCGACGCTGAAGGTGTATCCGGGCCTCTCGCACGGCATGTGCACGGTCAACAAGGATCAGATCAACACCGATCTGCTGGCGTTCATCCGCAGCTGAGGGGCCGCAGAGTGCTCATGTGCGGCAGGGCACTTTCGACCCCCGGTCTAGATGTGCATCCGCAGGCCGGATCGCTGCCGCCCGTTGACGACGTCGCGCGCCATGCGCACGACCTCGTCGCGCAGCGTTGCCGCTGCCATCCGGCGCTTGCGCGAGGCGTCGAAATACATCTCGACCTCGGCCTCGGGCACGCACACCGTGATCACGAACGCGTCCGGCCCGGTGTTCTCGACGTCCTCGACTTCAAGCGTCCACGTGCGGCCGCGGTCGTCGAAGGTCACGCCGTCGATCGCAGAAACAAAATCATCAGCAGTCATGGACCGAGGCTAGCGCGCGAGGGTCACAAGCGTGTGACACCTCGATCGATGAGCGCAGTGTGAAGCGCGACCGCGGCGAGACTGCAGCCCATCTCGATAACGACACTCCCCGCCGTCTGGTGACTGCCGCCGGCGGCCGCGGCCCCGACCTCAACGCCAGCTGTTTGCGAGATGGGCTAATTCTTGCGGCGCCGCTGAGGGGCGGGGACGGGGCGGACGGCTCGGGCGGCGGCGCGTTCCAGCAGTTCGGCTTCGGCGAGCTTCCAGTAGTTGACGATGCAGGGAGCGGTGGTTCGTTCCTGGAGCATCTCGTAGGCCCGCTGCGCAATCTCGTCTTCTGTCGGATAGACGCTCTTCGGCGGGCGCTGATCGTCAGGCATCATCGGTCGCCAGCATGATCGCGCTCGAGGGTGAAGACGACGTCTCGACGGCTTGTCGCGTGCGTAAATTCGGATGCAGACGCCGAATAGTCACGCGCGTCAGGCCACAGCGACATACGGCGCCTGCCTGGTCGCAAAATGGGCAGCCATTGGAGCGTGGCGTTTGACGAATTTCGGTTTTCGTGCGCTGTTCCGGCACACACGCCGCAAACCGTGAAACCGCCGCGGTTCTCCTAACAGCCGTTGGAACAGTGGCTTACGGTTCGCTCGCCAAGCTGGAGCGGCCATTGCTCAGGCGGGTGGTTGAACCGATCTGTCCAAACGCCCGGGTGAGGGCTCCTCAAAAGATGCGGACCGTCCAGTACACACGCCTCGCTATCGCCGCAGCGGTATTGACAGGCGCGAGCCTCTTCGTCGGCATGACCGGTTGGCCGCAGTCTGCCCGGATTGCGGAGTTTCCCTGCGTGATGCTGGCGGCGGTCCTGGTCGCGGCGTTCGCGCGGCGCTCGCCGGCCGCCGAAGCGCGCGGCATGATCCGCCCGTCCTTCGTCGTCGACTTCAGCGCACTGCTGCTGCTTGGTGGCAACCCGGCGCTCGCGGCGGCGGCGGCGGGCGTGGTAATGCGACAGCTCGCGGAGCCGCGGCTCGCGCGTCCTCTTCAGAAAACGCTGTTCAACGCCGCCGTGCCGATCGTCGCCATCGAGCTCGCCTGGCTCGCTTACAGTGCGCTCGGCGGCGTGCCCGGACATTTAACGTGGCCGTGGCAGGCGGTGCCGATTGCGACGGCGGTCGCGGTCTACGGCGTGCTGCAGATCGTCGCGTCGGAAGCGATCGCGCCGCGCCTGGGCAAGGAAACGGTCGACAAATCGTGGCCGGCGTCGCTGCTGCGCAACGGACCGCACTACTTCATCGGCGCCACCTTCGCGGCGGGGCTGGTGGAGATCGTCGATCGCGGGATGTGGCAGCTGCTGCCGGTGGCGGCAGTCCCCCTGTACTCCGTCTACCGCGCCTATTGCGAAGGGCTGAACCGCGTCGAGCAGGAATGCCGGGAGCGCGAGGTCGCCGGCTCGCTCAACGAAGGGATGTCGGTCCTCGCCAGCGACGGCGTGGTGACGCTGTGGAACGACGCGGTCGAGCGCATCCTGAGTTGCCCGCGCGATCGCGCGTTGGGGCGGCCGCTTGCGAGCGCGGTGCCCGCGCTCAACCAGACGCAGCTGCCGAAAGTCGTGCAGGATGTCCTCAACACTCGCACGCCCCGCACGCTCACCCACGTCGCCGTGCCGTCGGCGTCGGGCCCGCGATTGCTCGAGGTGAAGGTCCTGCCGGTCGCTGGCGGCGTGGCGCTCCTCTGGCACGACATCACCGAGCGCGCGCACGCCGAGCACGAGCTCAAACGCAACGAAGAACGGCTCACGCTCGCCGCCGAAGGCGCGAACGACGGGCTGTGGGAATGGGATCTGCGTACGCAGGCTCTCTACGTCTCCGCCCGCTGGAAGGAACTGCTCGGCCTGCCCGAGACCGTCAGCGTCTCGAATGCCGAGGAATGGCTCGCACGTGTGCACGTCGAGGACCTCGGCGCGCTGAAGGCGGCGCTCGATGCCCACCTGGTCGGCACGACCGAGCGCCTCGAAGTCGAGCACCGGATCCGTCACGAGGACGGGTCCTATCGCCGCTTCCTCTGCCGAGCCGTCGCCGCCCGGCGGGCCGGGCGTCACGCTGGCCGAATCGCCGGATCGCTGACCGATACCACCGAGCAGGAAAGCGCGCAGGAGCAGCTGCGCAACGTCGGCTTCCGCGATCCGCTGACCGGGCTGTGCAACCGCGCCGACTTCGTCGAGCGTCTCGGCCGGCGGCTGGCGCAGTTCAAGCAGCAGAAGGGCGGCGACTGGTTCGCGGCGCTCTATCTCGACCTCGATCGGTTCAAGATCGTCAACGACAGCCTCGGCCACCTGGTGGGCGACGAGCTGCTGCGCGCGGTGTCGCGCCGCCTGGAAGCGTGCATCCGCGAAGGGGACGCGCTGGCGCGGCTCGGCGGCGACGAGTTCGCAATCCTCTTGAACACGGTCAGCGACCCGCAGCAGGCGAACGCGGTCGCGTTCCGGATCCAGAAGGCGCTGGCCGATCCGTTCTCGATCGGCGGACGCGAAGTCTTCACCTCCGCCAGCATCGGCATCGCCTTCGGCCTCGGCCACTACGAGAACCCGGACGAGATCATGCGCGACGCCGACGCGGCGATGTACCACGCCAAGTCGCGCGGCAAGGCCCGGCACGAGCTGTTCGACGCCGACATGCACGCGCGCGCCCGCGATCGCCTGGGCCTCGAGAACGATCTGCGGCACGCGATCAACAACAACGACTTCGAGGTGCACTACCAGCCGATCGTCTCGCTGACGACGCGGCGGTGCGTCGGGTTCGAATCGCTGATCCGGTGGAACCGCAACGGCGTGGCGGTCTCGCCGGCGGTGTTCATCCCGATGGCGGAGGAGCTCGGGCTGATCGAGCCGGTGGGCACGTGGGTGCTGCAGCAGGCGTGCAAGACGTTCGCGGACTGGCAGCGGCGCTTCCCCGACTCGAAGCTCGATTGCATCACCGTCAACGTGTCGAGCCGCCAGCTGGTGCAGCAGAACTTCATGCTGCTGGTCGAGCAGGCGGTGGCGGCGGCGCGGCTGAAGCCGTGCGACCTGCGGCTCGAGATCACCGAGACCGCCCTCATGGACAGTCCGCATCTGGCCGCGGAACTGCTGCGCGAGCTGCGCGATTTCGGCGTCAAGATCTATCTCGACGACTTCGGCACCGGCTACTCGTCGCTGAGCCACCTGCACAAGCTGCCGGTCGACGCGCTCAAGATCGATCGGTCGTTCGTGCGCAGCCTGGTCATCTCCGACCGCCCGGCGATCGTCGAGAGCATCCTGGCGCTGGCGCGCACGCTCAACACCAGCGTGGTCGCCGAAGGGATCGAAAGCGACGATCAGGCGCGCGAGCTGGAGCGCCTCGGCTGCACGCACGCGCAGGGCTTCCTCTTCGCGCGTCCGCTGTCGAGCAAGGCGGTTGAGGAGATGCTGGTGGCGAACCAGCCGCTAGGACCGAAGCCGGTGCAGCAGCCGGACGTCAACGATCATTACGCGGCGTCCAGAGATTTCGGCACGGGCAAGATCGCGGTGTAACCATCGCGCCGGCGTCGCGGAAGTGTTTCGACGCCGGCGACGATCGGATGGTGTCGCGTCGTCGCCATCTCCCCCCGACCAACTCCCCCAAAGCGCGGCGCGATAGCGTGTCGCGCTCACGGTCTTCTCCTCGCGCGCGCGCCGCGTTCCGTAAGTTCATTCGATCTCTGAAAGCCGATCGCGCCGCCGATGTGACATGGCGTGCGGCGTTGATCCATCGCGTCCGCCAGCGGCAGCGAGCACGCGCTTTGCTCGCGATCGTGCGAGACCCGCTCGCTCCACCGTGCCGAGAGCCATCGGCACGGGTCCCCGACGTCAACCGAACTCATCAGGTGCGTCGAATCGGGCGGCACAACCGAGGCCCTCATGCATCGACTCGTTCGCGTCGTACCCGTGCTCGCCCTGTTCCTGCTCGCTCCGATCGCCGTCCAAACCCAGACCGTCAAGCTCTTCACTTTGCCGTTCCCCGGCAGCCAACCGTGGGACATCAGCCTCGGCCCGGACGGCAACATGTGGTTCACCGAAGGGGCGTTCGGCGCCAACCGCATTGGCCGCATCGATGCGGCCGGAAGGATTCGCGAATTCCTGGTGCCGTCGCGCACCTTCACCGGCTCGATCAGTCCGGGTCCGGACGGCGCGATGTGGTTCACCGAGCCGTCGGGATTCCCGTTTGCGATCGGCCGGGTGACGCCCGATGGGACGATCACTGAATTCGGCCTCGACCTCGCCACCTGCGGCCCCTGCAGCCTGGTGTCCTACGGCATCGTCACCGGCCCCGACAACAACATCTGGTTCACCGAATGGGCGAAGAACGCGGTCATCAGAACCGACCCGGCGACCGGCGCATTCACGTTCTTTTCAGTGTTCAACCACGGCTTCCCGCCGGCGGGCATCACGGTCGGTCCCGACGGCGCGCTCTGGTTCACGATCAACAACACGCACAAGATCGGCCGCATCGACACGCTCGGCAACATCACCGAGTTCGGTCCGGTCGCCGATCCGCTGGAAATCACCGCGGGGCCGGACGGCAACCTGTGGTTCACCCAGCCGATCGACAACTCGATTGGCCGCATCACGCCGTCGGGCGCGATCACGATCTTTCCGGTGCCGAGGGCAGGCGCGTTTCCGCGTGACATCGTCGCCGGCCCGGACGGCAACCTCTGGTTCACCGAACACGACGTCAACCGGGTGGCGCGCATCTCGACCGATGGTGTGATCACCGAGGTGCTCCAGGTCGCCGGCGGCCCGTGGAGCATCGCGCGCGGCGCCAACGACACGATGTGGATCACGCTCAAGGACGGGAACCAGCTCGGGCAGTTCACAGTGCCGGGAGGTTCGACGCCGCCCCCGCCCCCACCACCGCCGCCCGCGCCGACGGCGCCGGCGCTGATTGCTCCCGCCGCTGATGCCACGGTCGCGCAGCCGGTGGCGTTCGACTGGAGTGACGTCACCGGCGCGACCGGCTACGAGCTGCAGGTCGACGACTCGTCGACGATGTCGGCGCCGTTCCGGGCGAGCCAGATCGTCGCCGCATCGCAAGCCAGTGTCGGCAGCCTGCCGGCGCAGGCGCTGTGGTGGCGCGTCCGCGCGCGCAACGCGGATGGAAGCTTCGGACCGTTCTCGGCAACCCGCCGCTTCGTCGTGCCGGCGTCGCCGTCGACGTTGACCGCGCCGACGCTGTCGAGTCCGGCCAGCGACGCGAGGCTCCCGCGCGGCGCGAGTGTCGCGTTCAACTGGAGCGACGTCGCGGGCGCCGCTTCGTACACCATCGAGATCGACAACTCCGAGTCGTTCTCGGCGCCGCTCACCTTCACGCAGGTGACCACCGTCTCGCAGCTCACGGTCGGTTCGCTGCCGGCGCAGCGGCTCTGGTGGCGTGTCCGCGCGAACGGCACGGCCGGGAACGCCGGACCGTGGTCGTCGACGCGCAGGTTCGAGTTGAAGTAGTAGATGGGGCAGCGCAGGTACAATCGCGGCTCTTTCAGGAGGCGCGATGAAGTACAACGTCACCTACTTCATGGCGAGCGTCGATCCGCTCGACGGCGAGAAGGGCAACAAGGCGTTTGCCGAGACCCACAAGGCCGACTTCCCGCTGCTCAGCGATCCGACCAAGGACACGGCGAAGGCGTACGGCGTCCTGAACGAGGAGCGCGGGTTCGCCAACCGGTGGACTTTCTATATCGGCAAGGACGGCAAGATCGAAGCGATCGACAAGGCCGTGAAGCCGGCGTCGTCGGCCGAAGACATGGCCGCGAAGCTCGGCGAGCTGCACGTGGACGCGCGCAAGTAGCAGCCTCGATTTGATTGGCAGGGGACGGCGCTCGGAGCCGTCCCCTCCAGCCTCGACATTTCGTTCCTCCATTCCATTCCTCCAGGCCAAATCTTCAGAACGACGTCACCTCGCTGGGCGGACGCTCGCCGCGGGGCTGCGCGCCGAGTGGACGGCACGACAACTTTTCTGGAAGGATGTGCGGCGAGGTAACCCCACACATGCGAACAGGACATCTGATGGCTGCGGCGCTCGCCGTTGCGATGGCGTGGTCTGCGCTGACCGCCGTCGATGCGCAACAGGCACAACCGCAAGCGGCGCAGGCATCATCGGCGGCCGCGAATCCGAACGCCTACGCGTCGACCTACAAGCCGTTTCCGTCGCGCACGACGGTGATCAGGAACGCCACCATCCTGACCGCCGCCGGCCCCCTGATCGAACGCGGCTCGGTGCTGCTGCAGGACGGCAAGATCGCCGCTGTCGGCCAGAGCGTGAACGCGCCGGCCGACGCGGTGACGATCGACGCGAGCAACAAGTGGGTGACGCCGGGCGTGATCGACACGCACTCGCATCTTGGCGTCTACGCGGCTCCCGGCATCGAATCGCTGCAGGACGGCAACGAGATGACGAGCCCGAACACGGCGGAAGTCTCGGCCGAGCATTCGATCTGGCCGCAGGATCCGCAGTTCGATCTGTCGCTGGCCGGCGGCGTGACGACGATGCAGATTCTGCCCGGCTCGGCGAACCTGTTTGGCGGCCGCGGCGTCACGGTGAAGAACGTGCCATCGCGTACCGCCGAGGGCATGAAGTTTCCCGGTGCGCCCTACGGGCTGAAGATGGCATGCGGCGAAAATCCGAAGCGCGTCTACGGAACCAGGAACTCGTCGCCGCAGACACGCATGGGCAACGTCGCGGGTTTCCGCCGCGCCTGGCAGGCGGCGGTCGAATACCGCGAGAGCATGCGGCGGTGGAAGTCGTCCGGCTCGGATCCGGAAAAGCGCCCGGCCCGTAACCTGCAGCTCGAGACGCTCGCCGGCGTCCTCGACGGCGAGATCCTGGTGCACAACCATTGCTATCGCGCCGACGAGATGGCGACGATGATCAACATCGCCAGGGAGTTCGGCTTCAAGATCGCCTCGTTCCACCACGCCGTCGAAGCCTACAAGGTTCGCGATCTCCTCGCCGAGAACGGCATCTGCGCGAGCATGTGGGCCGACTGGTGGGGGTTCAAGCTCGAGGCGTACGACGGCATCCGCGAGAACATCCCGCTGGTCGACCGCGCCAACGCCTGCGCGATCGTGCACTCGGACGATCCAAACGGCGAGCAGCGGCTCAACCAGGAAGCGGCCAAGGCGCTGCGCGCGGCAGCGGAGGCCGGCCTGACGATCGACCGCGCTCAGGCGGTCAAGTGGCTGACGCTCAACCCGGCGAAGGCGCTCGGCATCGACAAGGTCACGGGATCGCTCGAAGCCGGCAAGAACGCGGACGTGGTGGTCTGGTCCGGCGATCCGTTCAGCGTCTACAGCCGCGCCGAGCAGGTGTTCATCGACGGCGCGCTGATGTACGACCGCAACGATCCTGCCCGGCAGCCGCGCCGCGACTTCATCACCGGCCTCACGACGACGGGAGGTGGCCGATGAGGAGCGCCGCCGGTCCTCGCGCTCTCGGTGTGCATTACGGTGTCGATAGCGGGGCAGACCACGCGGCCAGCGCCACGGCCGGCGCCGCGGCGCGCCGCACCAGCCGCCGGTGGCGGCGGGAGAAACGATCGCCATCACCAACGCCCGCGTGTTGCCGGTGTCGGGCCCGGCGATCGAGCGTGGAACGGTCGTCATCCAGGCCGGCAAGATCGCCGCGGTCGGCGCCGCCGTCCAGGTGCCGGCGGGGGCGCGCGTTGTCGACGCGACCGGGAAGATCGTGACGCCCGGCTGGATCGAGTCGGCGACGCAGATCGGCATCGTCGAGATCCAGGGCGGTGCGGAGGGGACCGACGATCAATCGACGACCGACAAGGAGCTGAGCGCTGCATTCGACGTCGTCGACGGTTTCAATGGTGAGTCGGCGGTCATCCCGGTGACGCGGGTCGAAGGGATCACCCGCGCCGTCGTGTTCCCGGCCGTGGCGGGCCACGTCCTGATCGGCAAGGGTGCGATGTTCGATCTGTCCGGCGCGCAGGTGCCGGCCGCTGTCGTCAAGGCGCCGGTGGCGATGTTCGCGGCGCTTGGCGAGGCGGGCGCGGCAGCGGAAGGCGGGTCGCGGGCGTCTGCGATCCTGCGACTGCGCGAGGCGCTGCAGGATGCGATCGACTTCGACCGCAACGGGCCGGCGTGGTTGAGCGCGCAGCGCCGTCCGTACTCGCGCGGCCGGCTCGATCTCGAAGCGCTGCGTCCGGTCGTCCGCGGCGAGGTGCCGCTCGCGGTCAGCGCCAACCGCTCGAGCGATCTGCTCGCGGCGATGCGGCTCGCCGACGAGTTCCACCTGAAGCTGATCCTGATGGGCGCGGTCGAGGGCTGGCGCGTGGCTACCGAGCTGGCGTCGCGAAAGGTGCCGGTGGTGATCAAGCCGCTCACCGACATCCCGAGCTTCGACGCGCTCGGCGCGACGCTCGAGAACGCGGCTCGCCTGTCGAGGGCGGGAGTCACACTCGTCCTCTCGTCCTTCGACACCTACAACGCCCGCAACCTGCGCCAGGAGGCAGGCAACGCGATCGCGTATGGAATGGATCGCGACGCGGCGCTTCGGGCGGTCACACTCGAACCGGCGCGAGCCTGGGGCGTCGGCGCTCGGCTCGGTTCGCTCGAAACGGGCAAGGATGCAGACGTGGTCGTCTGGTCGGGCGATCCGTTCGAGCTGACGACGCGCGCCGAGCACGTGTTCATTGCCGGCCGTGAGATGTCGATGGACACACGCCAGAAGCAGCTGTTCGAGAAGTACCCGAACGATCCCGTAGCGGCGCCTTCCTCAGCCCAGTTTGGACCTGGCGTCTTTCACCATGGCGACCAGCGCCGCGCGCGCTTCGCCGGGCGTTTCGATTGGCCCGGCGAAGGCGACGCGGACGGGGCGCGGGCCCTCGGGCGTCTTCGCCGACATCTCGAAGCCATACCGGTCCAGCCCGGTCATCGTGGCCTCGGTGACATCGGTCGCCTTCGAAAACGCTTTGCAGTAGAGCACCATCGCGTCGGCGTGGTCGGCGTTCATATGTGCAATCGCGCCGGCCGCGTGCGGCGCGAGCGGATCCGGTTCTGCGGCGTGCCAGTCATCCTTGGCGATCCAGGACATCCGTCCGTAGCCGCCGATGTACCGGATGGCGTCGACGCGCAGGGACCAGAACCCGAAGTCGCGGAAGTCCGCGTAGTAGGCGGCATTCGGATGCACGGCCAGGAAGGCGGCTCGCGCGCTGCCCCCATCTCCTTCGACGCGCGTGCACGGCCCGAGCATGGTGACGCGGCCGTTCGCGAGCGGATCGGAGGCGCCGCTCTCGGCCACCAGCAGCGACGCACGAGGATCCCGCTCGAGGTTCCTCGTGTGTTCGGCCAAGGCGCTGATCAGGAAAATCGGGTTTCCCTGGTCGAACGCGACGGTCACGAACGAGCCGTAGGGGTAGCCTTCCGGCTCCAGGGCCAGCGTGCACAAGGTCCCCGTCGGGATTCGCGCCACCAGGGTGCGTGCTCGCTCGGCGTGCGTGGGTGTCGGAATATTCAGGTCGTACAGCGGCTCCGCCGCGCCGCCGGACGGTTGCGCATGTCGGTCTTCGCTCATCGGCGTCAGTCCCCCCGGAGGCTGCGGCAAAGGATCAAAGCTACCACAGCCTGTGCGGGGGCCGACGTGAAGCGCCGCGAGCGCTTACGGAATGCCGCCGGGTTCTGGCCGTTGCGTCATCGGGGCGCTCCACGGCGACGTCACCGGCCCGCCGATGGCCGTCCTCACGCGCCATTTCATCCGCTGATAGATCTTGAACGCATCGAAGGCCGCCGTGCGGCCGGGCGACAGCACCTGTCCGACCGGGAATCCGAAGGTGGCGACCTGCGGGTCGGCGTTGATGTCCTCGCCGCGCTGAAGACCACGCTCACTTCCTTGGTCGGCGGCGCGCTCGCATCCACGGGATCGAGGAAGAGCAGCCGGAATTCATAGAACAGCTCACAGCCGGCCGGCATCCCGTCGACCTGCGCCACGACGAACTTCAGCGAACCGGCCGGAATTGGCACGTTGGTCGGCGAGCGTCCGTACCTGAACGGCCTCGATGTGCGCGGCTCAGGCGCACCGTCGCAGGCTTCATTCTTCAGCAGCGTGACGCGCCGCAGCAGCCGGCCCAAATCGCCCCCGTCACCCGCCGGAGGCCGGCCCGTGCCCGGCACCGGACAACCCGCGTCGTTGGTCGGCGTGCCGCGCGGGGTCATGCGGCAGCGATCGCGAGTGTCGGGGACGAGATCGCCGTCCGCGTCACCGCGTCCGAGCTCGGCGTGCAGCGTCCGATCGCCGCCGAACTGGCGTAGCTTTCGCGACCGATCGAGCCGCGCGTTCCGGTAGGCGAGCGCATCGATCTGCCCGAGCATGAACTGCTGCGCGAACTCGGCCAGGTCGGCGTTGATCGTGCCGACGAATTGCGCCGTCGCTTCGTCCATCGCCGGGTCCTGGCAGCGGAGGACGTCGATCTCCAGTTGCCGGCGGGCATCGTAGGGCCCCGCCCCCTTTTCGATCGCGGCCGCCGCGCGCTTGCGGGCGTCGGCGATGCACGCATCCGCGTCGGCCGCGGCGGCCGCGAGTGGATGTACGGAAGCCAATCAGGACGGCGATCGAAAGGGCGACGGTGAGTCGGCGTCTCATTGGACCGCCTCCATTCCCGAGATGATGAACGCGAGGCTGACGGCGACGGCCTCGAGCGCCTTGTCGCGCTGAAACGCCACCAACGCCGACGCGTTGTATTGGGCGTTCGCGGTGCTTTCGGTGCCGAACTGCCATTCGAGCGAGGCGCCGGCGTTGTAGATGCCCGCGACGCCGGCGGCGTCGGTGCGGGTCTGTGCCGCCAGCAGCGTCACGAGGTCGCGGACCGGCACATCCGTGGTGCCGCCATTTCCGGCCCGCCATTGCAGGATGAACTGGCGCCATACCAGGGCCCGCTTCACGATCTGTCGCGCCTGTCGCGCGGACATTGCCGTGGCCGCCGGCTTCGCCACGTCGGCGATGACCAGCTCTTCCCACCGGTTGTCGAACGATTCCTCGTACGGCCGGTGGCCGAACCCGGTGGCGCCGACGACGTGCATCGGTACCGTCGCGTCGCCCAGAGCGTGAAGCGGCCAGCCGAGCCGCGGTGCGGCCAGCGCGGCCGCCTCGGGATCGGCGTCCGGCTGCCTCTTCTTGAACTCGTTCCATCCCCAGAGCGCGAGGTTGTCCACCGGCGTGTAGTCGATATGGGCGCCGGTCGCCGTCTCCCACTCGGCCGCGGATCGAGGAACCGAATCGGGGTGCAAGTCGTCGTCCGGCGTGCCGGCCACGGCCGTCTGATAGTTCTGCGGCCCGCTGCTCAGGTCGTGGCGCACGTGCCAGCCGAGCAAATCGTACAGGGCGACGACCAGTTCCTCGAGCAGGTCGGGATTGCCGGCCGGTCCGGCTTTCTCCATCGACTTGCCGCGGCGGTCGTCGAACGTCGAATCGCCCGGCTGCAGCGGTTTCATGTCGATGTGGTGGCCGAGGCCGGTGAAGTCGTCGTGCTCCATCGACGAGGCGTCGAAGTCGTTGATCGCGTCGACGACGTAGATGCCGGCGCCGATCGCGATCGCCGGACAGAGGCCGCAGAGGATCGGCATCATCCCGCACGCAATCGCGCACGCCGCCATCGCCAGGCCGGAGACACCGACCCCGACTCCGATCGAGACTGCCGGAATCTGGAGCGTCTCCATCGTCGTCGAGCGGAAGATCCAGTCTTGCAGCGCGCGATCGGGTCCGCCGGCCCAGTAGCCGAGCGTGACGCCGGTGTAGTCGCGCGAGCGGAACTTTTCCTTTGGCGTCAGGCCCGACGCCGGATTGACCAGCCCGGTGGCGCCAATCGGCGTGTAGGTCTTGTCGATCTCGCAGACCTGGTTCTTGTTGGCGTATCTGGTGGTGATCGGATAGACGATGCCACTCATCGGCTGTTCCAGCAGCGTGCCGGACGGCAGCTGCCAGTCCGGCAGGCTGTCGCTGTCGTCGTCGACAAGCGCCGTCACATCGGGGTCGACGCACGGCCACGGATCGTCCGGGAGCCCACTCCGCAGCGCCCGCAGCTTCGGCACAGCGAGCCCGGCGGCGTCGAAGAACGAAGGCAGATCGGGATCCTCGTTGAGCATCGCGGCCAGCTCGGCGACCAGCGGATTGCTGGTGGTGTCGCCGGCTGACACGGCGGCCATCGCGAGTGCGAGGTGGTAGGCGTAGTCGGTCATCTGCTGATGGATGCGCTCGTTGTGGGCGAAAACGGGCGCCGCCGCCTGGCCGATGAATACGGCAACCAGCGCGGCCGCGATCGTTCTGTGTCGGGAGATTGTCATTGTGTCTGCGCCTCAAATTGAGTGGTGATGCTGGAGGCGCTTCCGTTACACCCGCCGGACAACTGGGTGTATGCTCCGCCCCTGAAAGGCGGTGCACCATGCGGACCTTCTCCCTGACCGCGCTCGCGCTGGCCGCTCTCTTATCCTCGACCCCGTCGGCGCAGGACGCCGGCTCGGTCGTGGCCAACGCGTCCAAGGCGATCGGCGTCGATACCCTGAAGACGGTCGAGTTCTCGGCAACGGGCTACGACTTCGCGCTTGGCCAGGCGCCGAACGGCACCTCGCCGTGGCCGAAGTTCGTCAACAAGAAGTACACGCGCGCGATCGACTTCGAGAAACCAGCCTCGAAGGTCGATCGCATTCGCGCGCAGGGCGAGAACCCGCCACGCGGCGGCGGCCAGCAGCCGGTGGTCGGCGACCAGCCGGTGTCGCAGACGATCATCGTCGCGGCCGATACGCCGTGGGCGCAGCAGCTCGAGATCTGGATGATGCCGCACGGATTCCTGCGGGCGGCGGCGGCGCGGAGCGCGACCGCGGAAGCACGGACCGTCGGCGGCAAGAAGTACACGGTGGTCAGCTTCACCGGCGACAACAAGGCCAGGGTCAGCGGCTACATCAACGCGCAGAACCTGGTCGAGCGCGTCGAGACGACGATCGACAATGCGTTCTTCGGCGACATGCCGTTCGAAGCGACCTACGCCGACTACAAGGACGTGGGCGGCGCGCAGTTCCCGATGCACATCGTCCAGAAGCAGGGCGGCTATCCGATCTTCGACCTCACGCTTCAGGACGTGAAGGCCAACGCCCCGGTCAACATCCAGCCGCCCGGGCCGGGACGCGGCGCCGCACCGGCAGCCGCGGCCGCCGCGAACAGCGTGCCGTCGGAGAAGCTCGGCGACGGCGTCTACCTGCTCACCGGCGGCTACGTGGGCGTTGCGATCGACTTCAAGGATCACATCACCGTCATCGAGGCGGGGCAGAGCGAGGCGCGCGGCCTCGCGGTGATTGCCGAAGCGAAGAAACTGATTCCCGGCAAGCCGGTCAAGTACGTCGTCAACACGCACAGCCACATCGACCATTCGAGCGGGCTGCGCGCGGCGGTCGCCGAGGGCGCGACGATCCTGACGCACCAGGTGAACAAGGCGTATCTCGAAAAGACGCTGGCGCTGCCACACACGCTCAACCCGGACAAAGCGCAGCAGGCGTCGAAGAAGCCGATCGTCGAAGGGGTGGGCGACAAGCGCGTGCTGACCGACGGCACGCACACGGTGGAGCTCTACCGGCTGCAGAACTTCGGGCACCACGACGCGATGCTGATCGCCTATCTGCCGAAGGAGAAAATCGTCATCGAGGCCGACGGCTACAATCCGCAGCCGACGACGGCGACGGCGCCGAATCCGCCGAGCCCGTATACCGTCAGCCTGGTGGACAACATCCGCCGCCTGAAACTCGACGCGCAGCGGATCGTGCCGATTCACTATCCGGCGGACAATCGCGTCGTGACGATGGACGAATTGACGAAGTGGATCCAGCGGCCGGCGACGAACTAGTGGCCTGTATCGGCTGAACGAGGACCAGATCGCGGAGCGCGGCGCCCGGATGGCAAGGCGCGACGACCGAGAATACCGGGAGTATTTGAGGAAGGAGCAACGCAGCCAGCCGGGATGCCCCGCCCGCGAGGTGGTCCTTGATCAGCCGATACAGGCCACTAGTACTACTTTGTCAGATTCGCAGATTCGTTCCGGATCTAAAGGAAATCGAGGTTAACCGTCTTGTACGGCGATCGCCATTCCTGTACGCTGACGCGCGGTGGTGCTGCCGCGCAATGCACCGGCTTGGCTCGATCGTTTGAGCACCTGGCTCGAGCCGTTCGAGCGCTCGTTCGGACACGTCGCTCAGCGCGGCGCGTTTCGTCGGTACCTGGCCGGGTTGCTGAGCGACAGTCGGCGCAAGTCGATGAGCGCCATGTGGGAGCGCGTTCACGACCCCGGCACGTACCAAGCCTTTCAGCATTTCCTCAGTCATGCTCCCTGGGACCACACGCGCATCTGGCGGCAGCTGCGCGCGACGATTCCCGATCGCAGCGGCATGGTGATTCTCGACGGCACCAGCTTTCCCAAACAGGGCACCCAGTCGGTGGGCGTCGCACGCCAGTACCTGCGGCACGTTGGGCAAGGTGGCCAACTGCCAAGTCGCGGTGACGGCGGCGCTGTGGACTGGCGTGCGGGCCTGGATGCTGGGTGCGGCCCTGTATGTGCCCGAGACGTGGTTGACGTCCGAGGCGCGCGCCCGCGCCAAGATCCCGACGACCGTGCGGTTTCAAGAGAAATGGCGTTTGGCGCTGACCCTGCTGCGGCAAGCGCGCGCCGCCGGCTTTCAGATCACCGCCGTGCTGGGCGATGCCGAGTTTGGCGACAATCGCACCCTGCGCCAATACCTGGATCGCAGCGGGCTCGCCTACGCGTTGGGCGTGTCGTCGACGGTGACGGTGTCGCGCGCCGGCGCGGCGCCGGTCGAATCGGTGCGGGCCCTGGCCGCGCAGCTGCCGCGCCGCGCCTGGCGCGTCATCTCGTGGCGCAACGGCGCCAACCGGCCCTGGAAGGCGCACTTTGCCGCCGTCCGCGCGACCCCCACCGCTCGTTGGCCTCACCGGCAGTCGCCAGAAGTCTGGGTCCTCTTCGAGCGCGATCTTGGAACGACCCCTCGCGTCAAAACCTACTTCGTCGCGCTGCCGCCGACCACCTCGCTGCGCGCCCTCGTCCGCCTCGCCCATCACCGCTGGGCGATCGAACAGCAATATCAGGAACTCAAGGACGAACTGGGGCTCGATCATTTCGAAGGCCGTTCGTGGCCGGGGTGGAACCGTCATGTGCTGCTGACCGCTCTGGCCTACACCTGGCTGCAACAGGAACGGCGCCGGGCCGGGGCACGATTGCCAACACTGCCGATTGCGCGGGCCGTCATCACCGAGGTGTTGACGGCACACTTGTTCGTGACGCATCCGCACTACTTGGAAACCATGATGAAACTCAAGGATTTCCACCTGCGGATCTAACAAAGTAGTACTAGCCGGCTATCTTCCGGACGGAACGATCTGCGTGCCGCTCAACCCGGCGCGATCGAGGCGCCGCTGCGCGTCTTCCGCGTCGAGCCGGGTCGAGAACGGTCCGGACAGCACCTGGTGCCACCCGTCGGACAGTCGGCGCCGGATCGGCAGGCCGAGCGTCGCGACCTCGTTCGCGACAGACGAGGCGCGCAGTTCCGTTCGGAACGAGGCGACGATGATGTCGAAGCGGTCGGAGGTGGCTCCGGCCGCAGCCGGGACGGAATCGACGGACGCGGCCGGTGGAGTCGAAGGCGCGCCCGGAGGGGCGGTTTGCGAGGGCGGTGCGCTGGTGGGGGCTCCCGCGCCCGACGCCGGCGTGGGCGTGGCGGGCGGCGGCGAATCGGGCCGCGGGGTGATCACGAGCGGTGCGGATGCTTGCGGCGCCGGGCTCTGTGGTGCCGCCGCTTCGGGCGGCCGTGACGCGCGCAGCGCCAGCCAGATGGCGACCGCGCCAAACGCGACGGCTGCGGCGATGATGAGCGCCATCACGAAGCGAGGCCTCGCTGCGGGTGGCGGCACGATCGCCGGCTCGATCGCTGCCGGTTCTTCTTCGTGCTGACCACGTTTGGCCGTGGCGGCATCGTGGCCGCCGCGCGTCGCATTCCAGAACGACGTGTCGATCTCGGGCGGCACCGACGCCTGGATCTCCGCGAGCAGTTCGGATGCGGATGTGATCGGCGGCGGCATGGGCGCCGGCACCGGCACCGGCGCCACGGTCGCGACTGGCGGCGGCGCTTCGACCACTTCGACCACTGACGGTGTCACCGCGGCGTCGGGCGTCTGCTGCGGCGGCGCGATCGGCGGCGCGACGGCGCCGCTGATCCCGAGCGCGGTCGCAGCCGCGTGAATCGAGGGGCCGTCGATCGTGCGCCGCCGTCCGGTGAAGGCGTCCTCGAGCGCGCGATCGCACAACAGGTTGATGACGCGCGGCAGGCCGCCGGAGAGTTCCGACACCGCCTGCACCGCATTGGGCGCGAACTCAACGGGCCCGGTGGGGAACGCCGGCTGGTTCGCGAGATCGCCTTTCGCGCTCCTGCGGGCGAGCGCGAGGCGGTGGGTGATGTAGCGGTTGACCTCGTCGCGGTTCAACGGCTCCAGCCGCAGCCGCCGCGTCACGCGCTGTTCGAGCTGGCGCAGCTCCGGCCGCGCGAGCAGCGCATCCAGATCCGGCTGGCCGACGAGGATGATCTGCAGCAGCGTCCCGCGCTCGTCGTCCACGTTCGAGAGCAGGCGGATTTCCTCCAGCACGTCCGGTTGCAGGTGCTGCGCCTCGTCGATGATCACGACCGCATGCGCCTGAATCGGCGCGAGTGAGGAGAGGAAGGCCTCGAGCGCATGGAAGAGGTCGTGGCGCGTCGTGGGGCCGATCCGCGATCGATCCTTCGAGATGACGCCGAAATCCTCGAGCAGCTGCTTGAGCAGCTCGTCGCGCTCGAGCAGCGGATCGCCGATGACCGACAGGAACGTCTTGCGCCGGAGCTGCTGCAGGACCGTCCGGCACAAGAGCGTCTTGCCGGTACCGATTTCGCCGGTGATGACGACCAGCGGTTCGCGCCGGTCGAGCGCGTAGGCGACCTGCGCCAGCGCATCCGAGTGGGATTTGCTGTCGAACAGGAATCGAGGATCGGGCGCCAGGCTGAACGGTGGCTCGTTCAGGCCGAAGAAGCCTTCGTATCCCTCTACGCGCGCGGCAGGGGCAGGTCCAGTCACTTCATAATTCTACGTAACCGAGCCGCAGAGTCACGCGCAGGTTTGCATGAAAATGATGAGTTCGCGGTGGCGCCGGTATACTGCTCGGACGCCACGAACGGCGCAGGATTGAAGGAGCCATGAAACCTGTTGCGATTCTCGGCGTGCTGCTGATCGTCGTCGGCCTGGTCGCGCTCGCCTACCAGGGCTTCACTTACACGCGGCGCGAGAAGGTCATCGACCTCGGTCCGATCCAGGCGACTGCCGAGCGCGAGCGCACCGTGCCGCTGCCTCCGGTTGTCGGGATCGTGGCGGTTGCCGCCGGTGTCGCGCTGGTGTTTGCCGGCGTGCGCAAGGGCGCGTAACGTGCGCCGCGGCCCTGAGATCTACCGGCAGCGCCTGCCTGAGATCGGCAGCGGCTACAGCGCCTCTCCGGTCGCGGCCGACGGCAGAATCTACCTGTCGAACGAAGACGGCGAGATGCTGGTTGTCGCCGCAGGCTCGTCGTTCACGCACATCGCCACCAACTCGATGGGCGAGCCGATCATGGCGACGCCGGCATTGTCCGACGGCGTGATGTACGTGCGATCCGCGCGTTCGTTGTTCGCGATCGGCCGGCAGCGATAGAGCCCATCAGCACGGCGACTGAATCTGAAACGCTCTTCGCACTTCGACACAACTCGTCCGCAGCGCCGCCGTCATTCCCACGCCGCGATCCCGTGATTTCCCAATCGATCTCAGACCATCGCGTGCCCACGCGTGGAACGGATATTGGACCCTTCGCGTGCGTCATACGACTCATGAGGGAGGCTCGAATGAGGAATGTGTGGATTGGAAGCGTGGCGGCATTGGCGCTGGCGTGCACCGTGGGAATCGGGGCACAGACGACCGCTTCGCCGGCGCCGAGCTCGAATCAGGCAAGTCAGGACACGGTCACGGTGACGGGCTGCCTGAAGCCGGCTGATCCGATGGGCGGCGCGACAGGCACGTCGGGCTCGACAACGGCCGGCTCGACCGCCGGCTCGAGCAGCGACCGCTTCATGCTCGCGAACGCGACGGCGGGCGCCGCGACGACCCCGAGCGCCGGCACGCCCGGCACGCCCGGGACGTCCGGATCGACGGCGGGCACAACCCCGGGCACACCGCGCGCGGGTGCGGCATCGAGCTCGAATGCAACCGGCTCATCCTACGTGCTCGACGGCGACGCGAGCGAACTGCGGCGGCACGTGAACCACCAGGTGGAGATCAAGGGAAGGCTTGCCCCCGCCGCCGCCGCGACCGGCACGCCGGCCACAGGATCGACGGCGACACCGCCGGCCCCCGCCAGCCGCGAAGCGCACCCCAACGCGGGAACGCTGCGCGTCGAATCGGTGAAGATGCTGGCGGCGACCTGCCCGGCTCCGTAAACACGTCACCTCATGACCGGCGCGGCACCGAGCCGCGCCGGTCGCTCTCCCGCATCAACCCTTCGCTGGCTCCCCCGCGGTCAGACAATCTCATCGCGTTCGACGCTGTCTCGGCGTTCGATCAGCGCGCGGCCGAGCAGCCACAGCGGACGCTGTGCGTCGCCGCCGCGCACCTCATCCAGTCCGAGCCGCATCCGCTCGTGCCCGTCGCGCGGCTCGGCGCGAAACGTCCCGAAGACGACATCCCAGATCGGGAACACCGCGCCGAAGTTGCTGTTGGTCTCCGGCCGCCACGCCGAGTGGTGCACGCGGTGCGTGTCGGGCGTGACGATGAGGTAGCGAAGCACGCGGTTCGCGGCGGCAGGCAGGCGTACGTTTGAGTGCGACCACAGCGTCACCGCCACGTCGAGCAGCTCGTAGAGCATCAGCGCCCACGGCGCCAGCCCGAAGGCGACCACGATCGGCACGCCGGGAACGACGCCGATGACAAACTCCAGCGGGTGAAAACGGACCGTGGTGCTGACGTCCAGCTCGGTATCGAGATGGTGGATGCGGTGCACGCGCCAGAAGAGCGGGATCATGTGATTCAGGTAGTGCGTGAAGAACGAGATGAAGGCACGCACCAGCAGCGTGATCGCGACGGCCGCGATCGGCGGCAGCGCGAGGCGATGCAGCAGTCCCACGCCGTGCGACTGCGCCCACACTGCCGCGCCGATGAACGAGACCGGCAGCGCGCTCATCGCCGTCAGGTTCACCAGCGTCAGGAAGAAGTTCACCGGCCACCTCGTCCTCCGATTCATCGCGCCGGTTCGCCGCGGCGCCAGCCGCTCCGCGGCCGCGAGGACCGCAAGGATCGAAAAGAATCCCGCGACCTGAAGGCTTTCGCCGTTTTCTAAAATCCACTCAGTTGCGCTCATCGCGTCCCTCCGTTCGATCGAAGAGACGATGCGCGGCGCCGGATCGCATTGACCTGGCGCGACAGAAAAGGTGTCCGGACGCGCCAGGCGCGCAGAATCAGGACGACGGGCGGATCAGGAGAGCCGGCTGGCGTGCTGGCGCTGGCGATACTGCGCCGGCGTCGCGCCGGTCCAGCGCTTGAACGCGCGGTGGAAGGAGCTCAATTCGGAGAAGCCAAGCAGGAACGCAATCTCGGCGATCGCCACGTCGCGTCCGGTCAGGTACTGAGCCGCGAGCTCGTGCCGCAGCCGATCGGCCACGTCGCGAAACGTCGTCTGCTCCGCCGCCAGCTGGCGGTTCAGCGTTCGCACGCTCATCCTCAGGAACCTGGCACACTGGTTCGCGGTCGGCTCGCCGCCGCGGAACTCCATCTCGAGCCACGCGCGCACACGCGCCGCGAGGCTTTCACCGGTCGGCATCCGGTTCAGCCGATCGCCGGCGAATCGATCGAGCACCTCCACCAGCGCAGCATCGGATCGCACACACGGCAGATCCATCAGCACTTCGTCGAACTCGATCGCGTTCTCACCGGTCGCGAACAGCACCGGCGCGCCGAAGAACTCGCGGTGCTCGCGCGGTGCCACCGGCGCGGGATGCGCAAAGCGGACTTCCGCGGGCCGCCAGTCGACGCCGGTGACGACGCGCCCGGCCCGGACCCAGCTGGCGAGGATGAATTCCGCTGACTGCCGCGGCGCGACGCCGTTCGGGAGCCGGTGCCGGAGGATCGCGCGGCCATGCCGGCAGCTCAACTCGACCAGCGACGTGTCGTTGATCAACCGCTGATAACGGCACAGCCGTTCGTAGGCGGCGCCGAGGGAGCGGCTCGACGCCATCGCGTAGAAATGGACGTCCACCGACGTCAGCGCGGCGCGCTGCGCGAGGTGCAGGCCCAGGTTCTCGTCGCCGATGTCGGCGCACGCGCGCGCGAGCAGGCCAACGGCGAGCCGCATCGGCACCTGCGCGTCGGGATCGTCGAGCGGAAGACGGCGGATGCCGATGCGGTTGAGGAAGACGGCAGGATCGTGCCCCATCGCCTCGAGGCCGGAGAGGAGAGGCCGCAGCGCGCGCACGGTGAGCAGAGGCTCGAGCGCCATCGGAGGCTTTACGACAAAAAGACGATGACGCGCCGTGATTGTTCCGCAAATTGTGGCGGAGATATGAAGGGAATGTTGCGAAAGTACGGCGCGCGCGCGCGGAGCGTCACCGTCGCCGGACAACGACGCTGTCGTCTGACGGCGACACCGTTCGCACACGCGTGAGCGCGTGACCCTGCGCAAGCGGTGCTCGCTCAGCGGCTTGTGCGGATGCCGGTGTTTCGATCGATCGAGGCACGGGCATTGCGTTGGCCGGGCACGCCTGCCATGGAGAAAAGATTGCCCCTGCACAGAACCCGGAAAGTCATCGTGATCGTGATCGTCGCGTCGGCCGCGCAGCTGCTGTCGTCCGGCGCCATGCACGCACAGGTGTACGACTACCCACCGGCCGAGGTCTACGGCCCGTTGTCCGCGCTGCGCCTGCAGGTGCAGCCGGCACAGACTGAGGTCTTCGTCGACGGTTACTACGCCGGACCGTCCAAAGAGTTCGACGGCCTGTTCGAGCGGCTGCGACTCGAATCCGGCGAGCACGACATCGAGCTCTATCTGCAGGGGTACAAGAGCGTTCACCAGAAGATCTACCTGCAGCCCGACGAAACCTTCCGCATCCGCCACACGATGCAGGCGCTCGCATCGGGTGACGCACAGGAGCCGCGGCCGGTCGCGCCGGCGCCCCCGCCTGGCGTCGATCCGGGTCCGGGCAGCGGCCGTCGTCCGGCCGGCCCGCCGATGCCGTCGCCCGGTGAACGCGCACCTGGTGGTAACGACCGGAGCGCAGGGGAGTCTGGCTTCGGCGCGATCGCCGTTCGCGTCCAGCCCTCCGATGCCGAGGTTCTTGTCGACGGCGAACGGTGGGATGGCTCGGGCGCCGGGAATCGTCTGACGATTCAGCTGCCGGAGGGATCGCATCGGGTCGAGATCCGCAAGCCCCGCTTCCAGGCCTACACCACCGTGATCCAGGTCCGGCGCGGCGAAACGGCCACGCTCAACGTCAGCCTTACACAGGAGTAACCGGATGAGAACGTGTGCCGCGCTCGTGATGCTTCTCGCTCTTCCCACGCTCGCAATCGCGCAGGATCGCACGCCGCCGCCGGCGTCCGGCCTGACGCTCGAACGGATCCACAACGACTTCGTCGTCGCACCCGATTTCAAGATCACCGACGTCGACGGCCGGACCGGTAACCTCGTCGGCGTTTCGGTCGGCATGCTCCAGCAGGACACGTTCTTCGTTGGCGGCGCCGGCTACTGGCTCGCCAACGGATCGGAGAACGACTTCGAGATGATGTACGGCGGCCTGACGCTGGGGTGGAACTTCCGACCCGAGCACCGGGTGCAGTTCGGCGCGCGGGGTCTTCTCGGCTTCGGCCGGGCGACGCTCGGAACCGACGTCAACGGGCTGACGCGTTCGAGGCCGCAATGACCGCGGCCGCGTCGACCCGCGCGTCGCCGCCACCCAGCGCACCAGGCGCGTTCGGCGTGGAGGAGGATTTCTTCGTGGCCGAGCCCGAGGTGACCTTCGGCGCCAGGCTGACCGATCATCTCGGGCTGAACATCGGCGCCGGTTATCGGTTCGCCGGGTTCGTCGACAACCTCGACGATCGCCTGAACGGCGCGACCGGCACCATCTCGCTGCAGCTGCGGCTGCCGTGAGCTCAATATCGACGTGTACTTGACACAGAGGACACAAAGGACACAGAGAAAGAAAAAACCTGATTCAGCTTGTGTCCTTAGTGTCCTTTGTGTTCCCGTGACCCGCGGATTACCCCGACCTCACTCATAGCAGACTGGCGAGGATGATAGATTGAGCGCGTGCCCGACCCACGCCTCGTCGAGCGGCTGCGCGCTGCGAAGAGCATCCTGATGTTCTGCGGCGCGGGGGTCTCCACCGCGAGCGGCATCCCCGACTTCCGCGGGCCGAACGGTGTCTGGACACGGCGCCGCCCGGTGCAGTACGCGGAGTTTCTGGCGTCAGACGACGCGCGCGTCGAGTACTGGGACTACAAGCTCGAGAGCTGGGACGTTTATCAGCGCGCACGCCCGAATGCCGTGCACGACGCAATCGTCGCGCTCGAAAGGGCAGGGAAGATTGCGGCGGTCGTCACGCAGAACGTGGACGGGCTGCACCGGCGCGCGGGCACTTCGCCCGCGATGCTCGTCGAACTGCACGGCACCGATCTCCTGGTCGAGTGCCAGAGCTGTCACGCGACGAGCGAGCCTGCGGCGCACTTTGCCAGCTTTCAGGCGACGCGGCGTCCGCCGATGTGCGGCTGCGGCGGCGTCCTCAAGTCGGCCACGATCAGCTTTGGCCAGTCGCTGCGCGCCTCCGATCTCGAGCGCGCGGCCGCCGCGGCGATGAAGGCGGATCTGGTGCTCGCGTTGGGATCGACGCTGTCGGTGTATCCCGCGGCGTCGATTCCGCTGCTCGCTGCCGAGCGCGGCACGCCGTACGTCGTCGTCAACCGCGGCATGACCGAGCACGACGACCACCCGGCGGTGACACTGCGCCTCGATGGTGACGTCACCGAAATCATCCCGCCCGCGGTCGAGGCCGCGCTCCGGTAGGGGACGGCTTGTAGGGGACGGCCCTCAGGCCGTCCGCTACCGAATCCGTCCGCTACCAGTTGAGTTACGAGATTCGACCCGCGGCGGCGAATTCGAGCCTCTTTGTCTCCCCGGATGCGGAACCGCGGACTTTAGTCTGCCTAATAGAGGACTTTTTCCCGGTCCGGCAGAAACCTGAGGGAAATCACGCCAAAACCAGCCTGTCTCCCGCCCGCGGCCTGGCACACGGCTTGGAGCGTCCTGCCCGGCCCCCCGTATATCTATGTCTGAACTCTTCTTCCGAACGCTCTCTCAGGGACTCCAGGCCTTCATCCCCGTCGCCGCCGCCTTTTCGTGGGCTCGTTGCACCGGCCGGGTCAAACCGCTCGCCGCGTTGCGCTGGGGGCTCGTCGCCGGGTTCGTCTTCACCCCCGCCGCCGGCTACCTCTTTCAGCAGTCGGCGCTGCAGGCGCGCTGGGAAGCGTGTCTCGCGGCATTTGCCGGCGGGCCTGGCGCTGTACTTCGGGCGTTCGGTGCGGCGCGGCGTCGCGGGCGCCGAGCCTTCGCAGGCTGGCACCGGCTGGCTGATTGCGCTGGCCGTCGCGACCCTGCTGATCGTCAACCGCCAGACGATGGAAATCGCCGTCGTGTTCAAGGCGGTGCTCGACATGCGCTCGCGCGATGCGTTCATCGCGATCGTCGGCGCGATCGCGGCATCGCTGGCCCTCGCCTACGCCTACGTCTACGCCAATCGTCGTGCGTCGGCGCTCGTCTGCACGCGCGCGACCGCGGCGTTCGCCGGCGTGTTCTTCCTCCAGTGCCTCGTCTACGCGTTTCACGAATCGGCCGAGGCCGGCTTCCTGCCGTTCAGCGAGATGCTGCACGCCGCGTCCGAGCCGTACGGGCCGGACGGCGTCTACGGTCAATACCTCACCTACCTGCTGCTGATTGTGCCGATCGTTGCCGCGGCAACGGCGGGTACGCGCCCGCAGGCCGAAGCCTCGAGGGCCCGGTTGAGCGGATGGGTGTTTGCCCGTCCGCTCCAGGCGATCGGTGTCGTGGCGCTGGTGCTGGCTGCCGGCGTCATCGTGCTGCGGGCGCAGAACAGCGGCGCCGGCGCGCTGTCGTTCGGCCAGGCGACGCCGGCCGCGGCGTCGGCGACCAACGCGGTGTCAGCCGGGATTCACCTGCCGGCGGCGATGGCGGGGTCGCGGCTGCTGTATCGGCACACCGCGGGCGATGCGGCGGCGAGCTCGCTGGCGATCGCGGCGCTGGAAACGCCTGCGTCCAATCTCCTGTCGGTGCCGTTCGTCTGCGATCGCGTGTCGTTCGCGGCGGGCAACGGCATCTGCCTGCAGACCGAGCGCGGGATGTTCACGACCTACAAGGCGGTGCTCTTCGACGAGCGCATGCAGCCGCGGCACACGATCACGCTCGAAGGATCGCCGAGCCGCACGCGCATCTCCTCCGACGGCCGGCTCGGCGCCGTCACCGTCTTCGTCACCGGCCAGGCCCACGGCTACAGCAGCGGCTCGTTCTCGACGCGGACGTCGCTCATCGACATGGCGAGCGGCGAGGAAATCACCGACCTCGAGCAGTTCACGACCTGGCGCAACGGCGTCAAGGTGCACGCGGCGGACTTCAACTTCTGGGGAGTGACGTTCGCCAGAGACAGCAACACCTTCTACGCAACGCTGAAAACAGATGGCAAAACGTATCTGGTCCAAGGTGATCTGGGGCTTCGCAAGCTCACGATCCTGCACGAAAACCTCGAGTGCCCGTCGCTGTCGCCGAACAATCGGCTGATTGCGTTCAAGAAGCGGACGGGGCCGGACCTCGCACCGTGGCGCATCTACGTGCTCGATCTCACGACGATGGTTGAACACCCCATCGAAGGCGAGACGCGATCGGTCGACGACCAGCTCGAATGGCTGGACGACGAGCACGTGCTCTACGGGATGCGGCGGTCGTCGCAGTCGGCGCTGAGCGACGTGTGGGTCGCGGCGGTCGACGGCACGACGCCGGCGCGGGTCTTCGTGCCAGAGGCCGACTCGCCGATCGTCGTCAGGACGTCGGTCGCAGGCCGCGCAGCCGTAAGCGCTACTTCGCCGGCGCAGTGCATCGCGCGGCGCTGTCTGCGGGCCCCTTGTCGCGATAGACCTCGTGGCAGGCCGAGCAGGCGTCCGCGAGGTCGTTGGTCGCGTCCGACACCTTCTCCTGGTTCTTCGTGTGCGCGGCCTGCAGCACGGCAAGGCCCGCCTTGCGCATGTTCTGCGCGAAGCGCTGGAAATCCGCGTTTCTCGTCGGCACCGGCTTGCCGTTCTGGCAGAGCCGGCCCGGCGTCATGATCAGATCGACGCCGTCGGTCACGGCGATCGCCGCGTTCTCGACCAGTTCCCAGCCCGAGTACGCGCCCGCGTAGGTGTCGGTCGCAGAGGCGCCGCCCTCGCTCTTCTTCTTCGGCGCCGCCGGATCGTTCTGCTGCACGTCGAAGATGATGTTGGAGTTCGGGAAGAAGATGCCGCGCATCACCTGCGCCAGCGATCCTGCCGGCTTTGCGGCGGGCTTCGCCGCCGCGGGCGCCGCCGGCCGCTGCGGCGCCTGAGCGGCGGCGGCGATCGAGAACACTCCGAGCGCTAATGAAATCGTAAACGTCCGCATACGTTTCCTCCCGCTTTCATCGCGCTTCAACGATAGATCGAAAAGCGGTCAGCTATCAGCTCTCAGCGTCGTTCGTCGTGTCAGACTTTAGCCGGACTGTGCGAGGTGCGCCTGAAGGCCGACACTACGTGGGATTGAAAACGCCATCCGCGCGCGGCTTGATCGCGGCGCGGAATTCAGCCACGCTTCGGGCGGCATGCTCAAGCGGTCGCTGATCTTCCTGCACCGGTGGCTGGGGGTTTCGCTCTGCCTGCTGTTCCTCGTCTGGTTTCCCACCGGCATCGGGATGATGTACTGGGAATTTCCGAGCGTCACGCCCGAGGCGCGATTGGAGCGCGCGGTGCACCTGCACGCGGGCGCAGTGAAGCGATCGCCCGCGGAGGCGTGGGCGGCGCTGGGTGAGCCAGGCGAACCGCTGCGTGCGCGGCTGCACATCCTCGACGGCCGTCCTCTTTATCGCTTTCAAACACGTGGCGGCGAGCGGCAGGTCTACGCCGACAGCGGCGAGCCGCGGCTCACCGTCTCTGCCGACATGGCCGGCCGGATTGCGTCGGCGTGGACCGGTCAATCGGCGAGCGAAGCGAGCGTCGAGACGCTCGACGACGCCGACCAGTGGACGGTGCTCGGATCGTTTCGCAGCCTCCGGCCGCTCTGGAAGTACTCGTGGCCGAACGGCGAGCACGTCTACGTCTCGCCACAGTCGGGCGAGGTCGTTCAGTACACGACGACATCGTCACGGATCGGCGCGTATCTGGGGCCGATTCCACACTGGTTCTACTTCACGCCGCTTCGCAAGCACCAGGCGCGATGGGACGCCGTCGTTGTCTACACGTCCGGCATCGGCACCATCGCGGCGGTCTTCGGCCTCGTCGTCGGCCTGATCGTGCTCTCGCCGTCGAAGCGTCATCGCCACGCGGGGCGGCCGACCTTCTTCCCCTACAGCGGCTACAAGCGCTGGCATCTGCTCGTCGGCCTCGTCGTCGGCGCCGGCGCGATCACGTGGGCGTACAGCGGCATGCTGTCGATGGAGCCGTTCGCCCCGCCGCGAAGCGCAGCCGACGCAGAGAGCGCGCGCGACGCGGTTCGGCGCGCGCTGCGCGGCCCGCTCGCGATGCGCGCGTTCGGTCGCCGGCATCCGCACGAGGTCCTCGCTGCGCTCGCACCAACCGGCATCAAGGAGCTCGAGCTGCTGTCAATCGGTGAGGAACCGATGTATCTGGCGACGATCGGACCGGGCGACTCGCGCATCGTCAGACTCGATGGCCACGTTCAGCGCGCGTTCGACGAAGTCGGCGCTGGGTGCGATCGTGCGGACGGCGGTGGGGGAGCCCGGCGTGGCGGAACTTCGTACCACCGGCGAATACGACCGCTACTATCTCGATCGGCGAGGAAATCTGCCGCTGCCGGTGCTGCTGGCACGGCTGAACGATTCGGATCGGAGCAGGTTCTACATCGACCCGCGAACCGCGCTCATCGTCGGCAGCTATAACGCGGCCGACTGGAGCAGCCGCTGGCTGTATCACGGCCTCCACTCGCTCGATTTCCCCTGGCTCTACAACCATCGGCCTGTGTGGGACATCGTGATGATCGCGTTCATGCTGGGAGGCACTGCGCTGTCGGTGACGTCGGTGGTGCTGGCGTGGCGAGTGGTCAGGCGTAGCGTCCGCCCTCGAGGGACGGCGTGAAGGCCGTCCCCTACCGGTGTTCGATTCTGCTCAAGGCCGTCCCCTAGCTGTCGATTCCCTCAAATAGATCGGTCGACGGACGCCGCGCGAGCGGTGGGCCCCAGGCCTGGCGCCAGACCTCAACGCCGAGCACACGGTCGAGATCCGACTGGCTGAAGAACAGCCGGTCGATCGAGAGGTGCTGGCTGCGGTGAGCCTTCAGTGCCGCCCTGCGCCGATCCCGCCACGACGACACGTCGAGCACGAAATCGGCGCCGCCGCGCTCCTCGAGTCGATCGACCGTGCCGGCGTCCCACGCCGCAATCGGCGGCGTCCAGACAAGGCGGGGAACGGTGTGAGATTCGCCGGCGTCGGGATGCCAGCGGGGATCGGCCGATGCGGTGATCGCATCGGATACGAAGCGGCTGATGGCGATGTGATCGGGATGGCGATTGAACCCGTTCGGATCGAACGTCGCAACCACTGACGGCCGGACGCGCCGCACGATTGAGACGAGCGAGCGCCGGATGTCGTCCGAAGGCGCCTCGGCGAGCTCGCGGTCGCGATAGTCGAGGATGTGCAGCTCGTCGAAGCCGATGATGCGCGCGGCCTCCCTCAGCTCGCGCTCGCGGCACGCGGGCAGATCGTCGGGTGCGCAGATCGGCGGGTCGCCGGCCTTGCCGCGCTCGCCACGCGTCGCCGTGACGAGCACGCTCCGCACGCCGGCGGCGGCATATTTCATCACCGTGCCCGCGCCGGAAAAGCTCTCGTCGTCTGGATGCGCAAAGCAGAAGAGGATGCACCGATCCATCGAACGAGATTACCGGCCCGGGGCAACGGCTGCCAAGCGGCAAGGTGCCGCGACTCGCAAGCCGCGGCGCCGCGGGCGCTACTGCCAGCGCGTTTCGACGTTGTAGGTCTTGGCGTTCAGGTCCTTGCCGGTCACGCGCACCAGCCGCGGTTTGACGATCCGGAGGTTGAACGTCGTGCCGTCGCGGCCGTAGAAGCCGCCGAGCGCGAGGTCCTTCTTCTCCGCGTTCTCAATCCGGCCGACGAACTTCTTGAACTCGGTGGCGCCGTTGATCGGCACGATCGCCACGTCGACGTCGGTCAGCGGCATGCCGACCTTGTTCTCGATCACGATCGACAGCTGCGAGGTCTGGATGCCGATGACGGCGTTGCCGTCCTGGGCCTGCACCGGCGCGCCGCCGGAACATGCGCCGAAGGCGAGCGCGGCGGCGCCGAACATCACGATTTTCAGGAACAGGCGGACGCGGCGGGAGCCGGGGGCGAGGCGGAATCCGGACATGGCGACTCCTCCTGCAGGTGGTGTCCTGCGATCTGCAACATTCAGCCGATCTGCGGAGCGAGCGTGTGCGCGGGATGCCGGCGCTGCCAGGCGGCGCGGACGGCCCGGCGGCGGCAATTGTAGCGCGCGCGGACAGCTGCCGGCTGACATTTTTGTCGTCCGGCGACGCGTCTTGAAAGCGCCGGAAGGGCGCCTGACGCAAACAGGCCGGAACTGGCGCGTCTTTGCGGGCCGGATTCTTGTAACGCAGCCGTGAGCGGACTTCTCCTATGCCAGAACCGATTGTCATCGATAACGACACTGCACCCGCGCCCCGGTTTCTCGTCGTCGATCGGCGCGTCCCCGACGCGATCCGTCAACTGCTCGACGAGGCCGACGGCTGCCTGAACATGTCATTCGCCGTGGGCGGCAGCGCCTGCGTGCGCCGCGCCATCCACAAGGCGTTCGAGATCGAGGGGGTCGAGAGCGACGACTTCGCGGCGAGCCTCACGGCGCTCGGCCAGAAGCATCCTGCGGTCGCGCCAACGCTGTTCCAGGTGATGGGCGTGCTCGGCGCCGGCGACGACCCGCTGCGCGGCGATGCGCTCAAGGCGCTGATCGCGACCTTCAAAGGCGTGCTGTACGAGATTTACGTGCTCGGCGAGGAGCGCCTCGAGAGCCTCGCGTATCTCTCGGAACTGCTGCAGGCGCTCGATTCGCCGCCGAAGCTGCCGAAGCCGCGCAGCGCATCGGCGCCATCGAAGCCGGGCCGCTAATCGATCTCATCTTTTTGGAGTGTCGCGGCGAGAAAGCTCGTCGGCGAACGTCAGCGCGGGATCGCTGGCGATCCTGCGCAAGCCGATCGACCTGAATACCTGATCGCCTGCGTGCGAACGCTCTGCGAGGCGGCGTTCGCCTGAACCGCCACCGCGCGCTCTTCCGCAATCCGCGCCTGCCGGATGATCCACGCGCCGGTGAGGCAGATTCCCGCCCCCACGATTGACAGCCACGCCACACGCTCGTGGCGCACGCCGACGCCGAGCGCCAGCGCGACGACCGGGATGAGGAACGCGGTCGCCGACGCCGTGGTCGCGCCCATCCGGCCGGCGGCAGTCGCCGTCAGCACGTTCGCGATCGCGGTGCCGAACGCGCCGAGCGTGAGCAGCGACGCGACCGCGCGCGGCGTCCAATGCGCGCGAAGCACGGCGGGCACGCCGAGCGGCGCGGTCAGCAGCACCGAGAAGGCGAGCGCGCGCCAGATCACGGGCAGGGCGCCGTTGCGCTGCTGTAGCGGCCGCGCGAGGTTCACGGCCACGCCGTACGAGGTGAGCGCGAAGACGATGAGCAGGATGCCCCAGCGCTGCTGGTCGGAGCCGCCGCCCGCCGACAGCCCGGGGAAGGCAATCAGTACGGCGCCCAGCACGCCGACGGCGAGCCCGACGAGCACCGCTCGCGACGGCACCCGCCGCGCGAGGATGCTGGCGACGGCGGCAGCGAAGAGCGGCGTCGCGCCGTTGAGCATCCCGGTCAGCGCCGACGACACGTGCTGTTCCGCGAAGGGAAACATGCTGAGCGGGAAGGCGAGCCACAGCACGCCAAGCGCGGCGGTCTTGACGCGATCGGATCGGACGATCGGGCGGCGGGCCGCGGGGATCATCGAGAGCGTGAGGAAGCCGACGAAGATGCGCACGAAGGTGACGCCGTTTGGCGCCATCGCCTCGAGCCCTTCGGCGATGAACAGGAACGACGCGCCCCAGATGACGCCCGGCAGGATCAACAGCAGCAGATCGACCACGCCGTACGATCGTCGGTTTCCAGCCCGGGCGGCAAGTGAATGTTTCTCATCACGCTGATGAAGGGCGGGCTGGCGTCGCAAGGCGTGTTAGGCTTCTGCCGCAGATGCGCGGCTGCGTGCTTCAGACGAGCGGCGAGCGGGCGAGCTCGCGCCGATGATTCGGCTCGACACGCGGCGGACGCCGGCCGATCTTCTGCCGAAAATCGCGCGGCTCTTCTCGCTCTCGGCGCAGAAGATTGCGTCAATTGACGCGACCTGGCGGCCGGAGAATGGCGCCCCGGTCTTCACCGTCGACGGGCGATACCAGGCGCGCGGGTGGACCGAGTGGACCGAGGGGTTCGTCTTCGGCTCGGCGCTGCTGCAGTTCGATGCCGACGGCGACGCGCGCCTTCCTCGAACTGGGTCGCTCGCGCACGATTCATCGGATGGCGCCGCACCTGACCCACATGGGCGTCCACGACCACGGGTTCAACAACGTCAGCACCTACGGCAACCTGTGGCGGCTCGCGCGCGAAGGACGCATCGACGCCAGCGACTGGGAGCGGCGCTTCTACGAGCTGGCGCTCAAGGTCAGCGGCGCGGTGCAGGCGCGGCGCTGGACGACGCTGCCGTCGGGCGGATTCATCCATTCGTTCAACGGCGCGCACTCGCTGTTCGTCGATACGATTCGATCGCTGCGCGCGCTGGCGCTCGGTCACCTGCTCGGGCAGCGGCTCGTCGAAGAGCAGGACCGCAGCGTCAGCCTGCTCGACCGGCTCGTCCAGCATGCGCGATCGACGGCGCAGTGGAGCGTCTACTTCGGCGAGGGTCGCGATCGCTACGACGACGCCGGCAATCGCGGGCGCACGGCGCACGAGAGCCTGTTCAACGTCGCCAGCGGCACGTATCGCGGCCCGAGCACGCAGCAAGGATATTCGCCGTTCACGACCTGGACGCGTGGGCTGGCCTGGGCGATGCTCGGCTTTGCCGAAGAGATCGAGTTCATCGACACGCTGCCGGAGGATGCATTCGCTCAGGCCGGCGAGAAGGCCGCGGTCGCGGCGATGATGCGCGATGACGGCACGCGCGACCTGCGATCACTACATCGACATCGCCGCCGCCGATGGCGTGCCGTATTGGGATGACGGTGCCCCAGGATTGGCGCAGATGCGCGATTGGGGCTCGCGCCCCGCGGATCCGTTCAACGACTACGAGCCGGTGGACAGTTCCGCCGCGGCGATCGCGGCGCAGGGTCTGCTACGGCTCGGACGCATGCTGTCGGCCAGCGGCGAGGCGGCCGACGGCGATCGTTACGAGCAGGCGGGACTGCGGGTGCTCGATACGCTGCTCGGCGATCCGTACATCAGCGCCGACCCGAATCATCAGGGCCTGCTGCTGCACTCCGTTTATCACTGGCCGAACCGCTGGGACCACGTGCCATCGGGGTCGAAGATTCCGCGCGGCGAATCGAGCCAGTGGGGCGACTATCACCTCCGCGAGGTCGCACTTTACGTCAAGCGATTGGCGGAGCACGGGGCGTACCTCGCATTCTTCGGGCCGCCATCTTCGGAGCGCGGCGCGTCGACGCTCTTTTCGGAGCGCGAAGGATTCAGCCGAGCGACAGGGCACGATGCCTGATCGCACGGCGCTCGTCACCGGCGGCACGCGCGGCATCGGCCTCGGTATCGCCCGTGCGCTCGCGCGCGAGGGGTGGGACCTCGCGCTCGGCGGTGTCAGACCGGCCGAGGAAGTCGCCGAGGTGCTCGACGAGCTGGGGCGCGACGGGCGCACGGTCGTCTACCTGCGCGGCGACATCGCGTCGGTCGCCGATCGCGCGCGCATTCTGGCTGCGCTCCGCGAGCGTTTCGGCGTGGTCACCGCGCTGGTCAACAACGCCGGCCGCGCGCCGCGGGTGCGCGCCGACCTGCTCGCGGCGTCGGAAGAGAGCTTCGAGGAGCTGCTGCGCGCGAACCTGCAGGGGCCGTACTTCCTGACCCAGGCGATTGCGCGCGACCAAATCGAGCGCCGGCGCGCTGACCCGTCATTCGACGCGCGGATCGTGTTCGTAACCTCGGTGTCGGCGGAGATGGCGTCACCCAATCGCGGCGAGTACTGCGTCAGCAAGGCGGGCCTCGCGATGGCGGCGCGGCTCTTCGCCGTCCGCCTCGCGGAAGAGGGCATCCCGGTCTACGAAGTCCGCCCCGGGATCATCGCCACCGACATGACCGCGCCAGTTCGCGAGGCGTACGAACAGCGGATCGCCGACGGCCTGGTCCCCGACCGCCGCTGGGGCCAGCCCGCGGATGTCGGCAGCGTGGTGGCAGCACTGCTGCGCGGCGATGCCCCGTACGCGACCGGCACCGTCATACACGTCGACGGCGGTCTTGCCATCCCGCGCCTGTGAACCGGAGACCACGAAGAGGCGAAGACACGAAGGGGTCACCGAAGCATGAACGGTCTCCGACTACCCGCGCATGGGTGTAGGATGCCGCCAACCCCGGACTTCAACTCGGCCTATCGCCCCTTCGAAACGTTGGCAAGGAGGCCTCATGCGGCACGTGACTTCGCTGATACTCCATCTCGTCGTCATCGCGGCTTTCGGAACGCCGGTGCTGGCGCAGGACGCGCCACCGAAGGAGGCGTTCAAGGCGGTTCACCTGATGAACCTGAAATCCCCCGCCGACGTCACGGCCGTACAGGTCGCGATTGCTGACATGAACAAGGCGGTCGCAACCGCCGGCTACCCGAACATTCGATACCGGTTGTACAAAGTGGTCGGCAAGCAGGCAGGCGCTTTCGCATATCTATGGGAGTCGTCGTGGCCGGGGGGCGACGTGTACGACAAAGTGCACAATCACCCGGAGTGGATTGCCAGCTCGCAGCGGCATCCTGAATTGGCCGCTTATATGAAGGACGAAGTCTACAATCGCTACGTAGAAGTTGCGGCGGGGAAGAAGTAACACGTCTCCGCCCCTCACACGTCGCCCGTCGCGGATCGAGCCGCCGCCGGCATAGCCCATCGAGCAGACGAGGCCGTGCTGGCGCGCGACCGCCCACTCGGGCTCCTCGAGCAGGTCGACCGCCGTCAGCCCCATCTCGCCGACCGCGCGGCAGAACTCGGGCAGCGGAATCTTCTGATACGGCCATCGCGACACTCATTGCTTGAGGCGGCCGTTCTTGATCAAACCATCCGCGAACGCGGCGCCAACCGCGCTCCTGAACAACTGGCGGCGCGTCGTCTTCGAGATCGTTCGAGCCATGGGCCGACAGGGTACGCCAGGTTGTCGTTTTTGGTAAGGTGTGCCGGATGAAAGCCGACGACGGTCAACGCAGAACTCGCGGAAACCGCAGAATCCTCCTTTTACAAAACGTTTCGCTCGGTCTCTCGAGAGGCAGAGTGCCGAGACGTCCCAGAATCCGGTTTTCTTTGAAAAAAAGTGCCGCGGGTTCAGCGTGTTCTGCGTTGATCGTCGTCCTCGGCGCCGCCGTCGCAGTTGGCGCCCAGCAGCAGGCGCTGACGCCGCCGGGCGATCCCGCCGCGGTCGAGCGGGGGCAGCGTCTCCACGTGCAGGAGTGCGGCTTCTGCCACGGCGCCAACGCCCGCGGCGGCTCGAGCGGCCCCGACCTCACGCGATCGGCCCTCGTCCAGAACGACGAGAACGGCCGCCAGCTCGGCGAGTTCCTGCAGGTGGGGCGGCCGGATCGCGGCATGCCGCAGTTCGACATGCCGGCGGCGCAGGTTTCCGACCTCGCCGCGTTCCTGCACGCGGCGATCTACCTGAATTCGAACCGCCGGCTCTACAAGATCCTCGACATCCTCGTCGGCGACGCGAAGGCGGGCGAGGCGTACTTCGCCGGCACGGGGCGGTGCGGCTCCTGCCATTCGCCGGCCGGCGACCTCAAGGGCGTCGGCGCGAAGTACGAGCCGGTCGCACTCCAGGGGCGCCTGCTGCTGCCGCGCGGCCGCGTCGTCCCGCCCGGCGCGCCGCCGGTGCCGCTGTACGCGCAGCCGACCGCTATCCGCGCGACGGTGACGACGCCCGCCGGCGAGTCGGCCACCGGCGGCCTCGTCCGGATGACCGACTTCGACATCACGATCTACGACACCGCGACCGGCGCCACACGGTCGTGGCTGCGAAATGGGGACGTCCCGAAAGTCGTGCTCACCGATCCGCTGCAGGCGCACGTCGATCAGCTGACGAAGTGGACCGATGCCGACATGCACAACATGACGGCGTTTCTCGCGACCCTCAAATGAAGACGAAGAACGCGGCAGCCGGGCGGTGGGCGGCGATCGTGCTGGCGGCGATCGCGGCGCCGATCACCCTCCTCGCGCAGATTCCCACCGACTCGTGGCCGACCTACCACGGCGACTACTCCGGCCGCCGCTACAGCACGCTCAAGCAGGTCAGCACCGCCAACGTGAAGAACCTGACGCTGGCGTGGATCTACCGGCTCAACACGTCGCGCGCCGGCGCGATCGTCGGCGGCGAAGGACCGGACACGCCGCCGCCGGGGACGCCGCCCTCGATCAAGTCGACGCCGCTGATGATCAACGGCACGCTCTATTTCTCGGCGCCGGATCACGTCTGGGCGCTCGACGCCAGGAGCGGCCGCGAGATCTGGCACTACGCCTGGAAGACGCGCGGCGGCGATCACATCGGCAACCGCGGCGTCGGCATCCTCGACAAGTGGCTCTACTTCCTGACGCCCGACAACTACTTCGTGTCGCTCGACGTGGCCACCGGCAAGGAGCGGTGGCACCACGAGGTCGCGAACATGAAGCGCGAGTATTTCTCGACCAACGCGCCGATGATCATCGGCAAGCAGGTCGTCATCGGCGTCGGCGGCGACGCGCTCGACGTCCCCGGCTACCTCGAGTCGCGCGATCCGGAGACCGGCAACCTCGTGTGGCGCTGGAACACGACGCCGCGCGCCGGCGAGGCCGGCGCCGACTCGTGGCCCGACGAGTACTCGATGGCGCACGGCGGCGGCATGCCGTGGCTGCCCGGCACCTACGACGCGGAGCTGAACCTGTACTACTTCGGCACCGGCAACCCGCAACCGGTGCTTGCCGGGCAGAGCCGCGAGGGCGACAACCTCTACACCTGCTCGATCGTCGCGATCAATCCCGAGACCGGGAAGATGGCCTGGTACTACCAGGTGACGCCGCACGATACCCACGACTGGGACGCGGCACAGACGCCGGTGCTCATCGACGGCGAGTTCGGCGGCCGGCCGCGCAAGATGGTCGCGCAGGCGAGCCGCAACGGCCACTACTTCCTGCTCGATCGCGCGACCGGCGAGCACCTCGTCACGAGCAAGCACACCGATTCGTTGAACTGGGCGAAGGAGATCAACGCGAAGGGGCAGCCGATCCGCAACCCGTCGAAGGACGCGACGGTGCCGGGCACGCTCGTCTCGCCCGACACGACGGGCGCGACCAACTGGCCGCCGCCGAGCTTCAGCCCCGACACCGGCCTCCTGTATTTCGGCACGCGCCAGACCTTCAGCGTCATGTACCTGACCGACACCGACGGCCGCCCGCAGGGTTGGGCGGCGGCCGAGCGCAACGTCGGCACGATCGGCAACGCGCTGAAGGCGATCGACTACAAGACCGGCCGGGTGAAGTGGTCGCGGCCGCTCGCGATGGGCCCGGCTGGCAGCCTCGGCGGCGCGATGGGACTGCTCAGCACGGCCGGCGGCCTGCTCTTCGGCAACGACGGCGGCGGCAACTTCGTCGCCTACGATGCGGCAACCGGCAAGCCGCTATGGCACGCCGGCCTCGGCACCAATACAACCAACGGCCCGCAGACCTATCTCGTCGACGGCCGCCAGTTCATCGTCGTCGGCGCCGGCGACGCGCTCTACGCGTTCGCGCTGCATCAATAGCGCGAACGCGCAGAATCGGGTAATCGGGTAATCGGGTAATTGGGATTGGCGATTGGCCCGTCCAATCCAATTAACCGATCGTCAATCCAATTACCCGATTACCCGATCACCCGATTACCAGTTCGCCGAACCTGACCGCCCTGACGAGGATTGACAGCAGTTCCACCGTACGATATATCGTTTCACCCAATGAAACGCCGCCAAGGTCGTTCCGGCCGCGCGCTACACGGTCGACGCCGCCGCCAAGGCGCTCGAGCTGCTCAGCGTCTTTTCATTCCGCGAGCCGCGGCTCTCGCTCGCTGACCTGGCGAGCCGTACCGGAATCCCGCGGGCGACCGCCTTCCGGCTGCTCTCGACGCTCGAGCAGTCGGGGTTTCTCGACAAGGTGCATGGCGCCTACCAGCTCGGGATCAAGTGCTTCGTTCTCGGCAATATCGTCGCCGGCGGCCTCGACCTGCGCGAGACGGCGCGGCCGCACCTCGCGGCGCTGCGCGAGGCGACGCGCGAGACGACGCAGATCGCGATCCTCGATCACTGGCAGGTCGTCTACCTCGAGCGCATGCTGTCGCCGCTGTCGGTGGGCTACATGCGCTCCCGCGCCGGCGCGATCCTGCCGGCCTATTGCACCGGCCTCGGCAAGGCGCTGCTCGCCTTCCGGCCCGAGGCGGAAGTCGCGGCCTGGGCGGCGACGCAGAAGTTCACGGCGCTGACGCCGCGCACGATTACCACCGCCAGGCGGCTGATGAAGGAGCTGGCGGCGATCCGCGAGCGCGGCTACGGCCTCGATCTGGAGGAGCGGGAGAGAGGCGTTACCTGTATTGCGGCGCCGATCTTCAACCATACCGGCGACGTGGTGGCCGCGATCAGCGTTGCCGGGCCGACCGAGCGCATGCCGCGTGAGCTGGTCGGCAGCGACATCGTGGCGGCTGTCGTCGCGGCCGCCCGCAGCATCTCGATCGATCTCGGGGCGGTGGAGCAAGTCGGATCCATCGAAGAGTACCGCGCCGCGTGGCCGGCGCATGGAGGACGAAGGTGAAGAGAGCCGTGCTGGGTCTCCTCGTGGCTGTGTGCGTGTGCCTGTTTCCGTCCACGTCGTCGGCGCAGGCCGTGACGGGAACGATCCTCGGAATAATCACCGATTCAACCGGCGCCGTGATGCCGGGCACGACCGTGACGTTGACCCACGCCGGCACCGGACTGGTGCGGTCGGTCGTGACCGACGCGGCGGGCGAGTACACGGTGCCGTCGCTGCCGACCGGCCGCTACGCGGTGAAGGCCGAGCTGACGGGCTTCAAGACGGTCACGGTTGCCGATGTCGACCTCGGCGTCGATCAGCGCATGCGCATCAACGTGCGGCTCGAGCTCGGCGCGGTGGAGGAGTCGATCACCGTCACCGGCACGTCGCCGCTCGTGCAGACCGCATCCTCCGAGCTTGGCACGACGGTGCAGGAAGAGCAGATCAAGATGCTGCCGCTGAACGGCCGCAACTTCGTCAACCTCACCCGCACCGTGCCGGGCGTGGTCCGCGGCATCCCCGGCGCGAACATCGACGGCGCCGGCAGCCTTGCCTGGCGCGCCTCGTCGTCGTTCTCGGCGAACGGACAACGGCCGCGCGACAACAACTACATGCTCGACGGCGTCGACAACAACGAGACCTGGCTGCAGACGGTGGTGCTCTTCCCGAGCGTCGACGCGCTCGACGAGTTCAAGCTGCAGACCAGCACCTACTCGGCGGAGTTCGGGCGCTCGCTCGGCGGCGTGGTGAACCTGCAGATCAAGTCGGGCAGCAACGTGATGCACGGCAGCGGCTTCGAGTTCATGCGCAACGACGCGCTCGATGCCAACAACTTCTTCAACAACCGCGCCGGCCGCCCGAAGCCGGAGTTCAGCCAGCACCAGTACGGCGGCACGATCGGCGGTCCAGTCGTGAAGGACCATACGTTCTATTTCTTCGACTATCAGGGCTACCACGTCAACCAGGGCGCCACGTACCTCTCGACGGTGCCCTCGGCGCGTATGCGAGCCGGTGACTTCTCCGAGCTGAACCGCATCATCTACGATCCGCGCACCGGTCAGCCGTTCGCCAACAATCAGATCCCGGTCGCGCGCTTCGATCCGGCGTCCAGGAACATCCTCAACGACCTGATTCCCGAGCCGAACACCGCCGGCACGCGCAGCGCCACCGGGCAGACGATCAACAACTACCTGATCAATCCGACGATCACGCGGCAGGACAACCAGTTCGACGTCAAGGTCGATCACATGCTGGCGACGAGCAACCGCTTCTTCACCCGCTACAGCTACCAGAAGACGCATCGCGTGCTGCCGGCGACGCTGCCGCATGGCGACGCCGGATTCACCTTCGGCGCCGGCGACGGCAACATCAAGGCGCAGGGCCTGGCGTTCAACGACACGCACACCTTCAGCGCGAACTGGCTGAACGAGTTCCGCTTCGGCTGGAGCTCGATCAAGTTCTTCATGACGCCGATCGACTACGGCACCAACATCGCGCAGGCCGTCGGCATCCCGGGCGTCAACCTCGGCGAGACGACGTCGGCGATGAGCCAGCTGATGTTCAACAACGGCGGCATGCGCAACCTCGGCGCCAACGCCAACCAGCCGCTCATCACCAACCAGAACGACTTTCAGTTCTTCGACAACGTCACCCGCGTCGCCGGCAAGCACACGATGAAGGCCGGCGGCAGCCTGACGCTGCGGTCGCGCGAGATTCTCAACGCCGACACCATCGTCGGCCGTTTCGACTTCAACCAGAATCTGACGTCGAACTGCGCCGGCATCACCGCCGGCTGCACCGTGCAGTCGAACACCGGCTTCGACGTGGCCAGCTTCCTGCTCGGCTACGCCAGCAACGCCAGCCGGACGTTCTTCGACCCGGGCACGTATACCGAAACGCGTCCGGAGTACGCGCTCTACCTCCAGGACGACATCCGGTTGACCAACCGCCTGACGCTGAACGCCGGCCTGCGTTATGACGTGTACGTGCCGTGGGTGGAGAAGGACGACAAGCAGTCGAACTTCGACGTCTCGACCGGCCGCTTCGTCGTCGCCTCGGAGAACGCGGTGATCAACGGCGTCGAGGTCGGCCGCTACCTGCAGACCTACTCGAAGACCGATTTCGGCCCGCGCCTCGGCTTTGCCTACGACCTGAACGGCACCGGCAAGACCATCATCCGCGGCGGCTACGGGCTGTTCTGGAACTTCACGCCCGGCGGCACCTCCTCGTCGAAAGCGCAGAACCAGCCGTTCCTGCAGGCGCAGGCGCAGACGACCAACTTCGGCACCAACATCATCCTGTCGAACGGCCTGCCGGCGCCGCCGGGAGTGAATCCGAACGTCCCGCCGGGGGGCAGCACGCGATCGGCGTTCCTCACCGACTTCCGCGACGCGCACGCGCACAACTTCAACATCAACGTGCAGCGGCAGTTCGGCGCGAACTACATGATCGAGACGGCCTATTCGGGGGCGCGGACGAACAACGCGGCGCTCAAGGTCGATCTCAACCAGGCGCCGCCGCGCGTCGGCGTCACCGACCAGAACATCAACCGGCCGTTCGCCGTGCAATCGCCTGCGCTGCGCACCGTCGGCGCGCTGGCCAGCATGGGCTACGTCGAGTACAACGGCCTGCTGATCAAGTTCCAGCGCCGGTCGGCGAACCACTTCTCGTTCCTCAACTCCTACACGTTCGGCCGCGCGATCGACCTGAACTCGGACAATGACGGCACGGTGACGCTGACCGACATCTTCAACCCGGAATACAACCGCGGGCCGGCGGATTACGACGTCCGGCACACCCTCAGCTCGAACTGGATCTACGAGCTCCCGTGGGGCGTCACCGAGTGGTACGGCGGCTGGCAGCTGGGCGGCATCCTCTATCTGCGCAGCGGGCTGCCGATCAGCCCGAACGGCGGCATCACGCAGTCGCAGAGCATGCTGTCGACCGGCATCACCAACAACCGGCCGAACACGATCTGCGACCCGACCCTGGACAACCCGACGATCGACCTGTATTTCAACACCGCCTGTTTCCAGCAGGTGGCGGACACGACCGGCACGTTCGGCAACACCGGGCGCAACACGGTGCGCGGCCCCGGCCAGTTCAACATCGACTTCTCGCTGATCAAGTCGACAACCTTCGGCCGCATCGGCTCGGAGCTGCGGCTCGAGGTGTTCAACGTGCTGAACAACCCGCAGTTCGCGAACCCGAACGGGCAGCTCGGCAACGCGGCGTTCGGCACGATTTCGACGATGCTCGCGAGCCCGTCGTGCGCCACGTGCGGCACAACCGAGCGGCAGATTCAGCTCGCGGTGAAGCTGAAGTTTTGAAGGAGCCGCTCGCGCGAGGGGTTCTGGGTTCAGGGTTCTAGGTTCTGCGTTCGCGGGCGGTTCTGGGTTCCGGGTTCCGGGTTCTATGGTTCTGAGTGCGGAGCCGAACTTGGAACCCGAACCCGAACCTCGAACCCGGAACCTCGAACCCGAACCTCGAACCCGGAACCTCGAACCGAACCCGAACCTCGAACCAACCCGAACCTCGAACCAACCCAGAACCCTGAACCAACCCGGAACCCCGAACCCGTGAACCCTGAACCGCGGGCGAACGCAGAACCCAGCACCCAGAACCTGGAACCTCTCGCGCAGCCTCCCCTCCGCTGGGGTCTGATTGGCGCCGGCGACATCGTCCGGAAGCGCGTGGCCGAATCGCTGCGCGACTGCCCGCGGCTGCGCGCTCGTGAGCGTAAGCCGCGCGCGCGCCGATCTCGCGGAATCATTCGCGCAGGAAATCGGCGCCGCGCGCGCGTATCCCACGTGGCAGGAGCTCGTCGCCGATCCCGGCATCGACGCCGTGTATATCGCCACGCCGGTCCGCCTCCATGCGCAGCAGACCATCGCCGCGGCCGAAGCAGGGAAGCACGTTCTCTGCGAGAAGCCAATGGCGATGAACGTGGCCGAGTGCGACCAGATGATCGAGGCGTCCCGCCGCGCCGGCGTGGCGCTCGGCATCGCCTACTATCGCCGCTTCTATCCTGCGGTGATCCGGGTGAAGGAGATCCTCGCCTCCGGCGAGATCGGCACGCCGGTGTTCGCGCAGATGACGGCGTTCGAGCGGTTCGACCCCAAGCCGGGCGAGCCGCGCTCGTGGCTGCTCGATCGCTCCCAGGCTGGCGGCGGGCCGATGGCCGATTACGGCTGCCATCGGCTCGAGGTGCTCCTGAATCTATTCGGCCCGGTTCGGCGCGTCTCCAGCATTGTCTCGACGGTTGCGCTCCATCGCGAGGTGGAGGACACGGCCGTGGCGCTCCTGCAGTTCGAGCGCGGTGCCACGGGGATGGTGGCGGTCACACACGCCGCCGCCGACCGCCAGGACACGTTCGATCTGTTCGGCACGAAGGGATCGGTGAGAATCGCGTCGCTGAACCGCGGCGAGATCGCCATTCGCGCGGGGGGCCGTGATCGCGTCGAGTCGCATCCGCCGGCCGCGAACCTGCACCAGCCGCTGATCGACGATTTCGTCGACGCCGTGCGCACCGGCCGCATGCCGGCCGTCGACGGTGACGCCGGTCGCGCGGTCGCCGCCGTGCAGGACGCCATCTATCGCGGTTGATCGCCCTCAGCTCCCGCGAGCGACAGCCGGAACGCCGCCATCTCCTCGCCGTTGCGAACCAGCAGGACGTCGCCGACCAGCACCGGGTGGTTCCAGGTCTTGGCGTCGAGCGCCGGAAATCGCGCGAGCTCCGTGAACTGATCGGGGGTCGCCGAGACCAGCGCCAGCTCGCCGTCCTCCGACGACACCAGCAGCAGGTCCTGATCGGCCAACAGGACGAGCTGGCCGTTGCCGTAGCGTCCGCCCTTCCACTTGCGCTTGCCGTCCTCGAGATCGATGCACGCGAGGATGTTGCCGTCGAAGCCGTAGGCATGGCCCTCGTGCACGACGAAATCGTTGTAGTACGGCTTCAGCCCATTCGACGTCCAGCGCTCTTCGACGGTCCATCCGCCCGCTCCGTGCGCGACCGCAAGGCGGCGCGTGCCCAATCCGCCCATCATGCTCATCGCGTTGATCAGGACGCCGCCATCCGCCGTGAGCCGCCGGCTGCACGATCGCACCGCCTTCCCACGTGTGCTCCCACAGCAGCTTGCCGTCCGCCGGCGAAACACTGACCACGCCGGGTGCGCTCAGCAGCAGGACCTGCGGCGACGCCGTCGATCGTCACGAGCTGCGGTGAGCTGTACGATCCCGCCGTGCTGAGGACCGATCCAGCGCGGCTTGCCGGTGGCGAGGTCGTACGCGGCGAGCGTGCCGGACACGGCGACGATCACGATGTCGTCGACCACCAGCGGCGAGCTCGCGATGCCCCACTCCGGGATCTTCCTGCCGGTGTCGGACGCCGCATTGCGCGACCACACGACCTTGCCGTTACCGGCGTCGAGGGCATTCAGAACTGCGGTCGCGCCAAGTGTGTAGACGCGGCCGTGGCTGAGCGTCGGCGTCGCGCGCGGACCGGCGCCGCCATTCGATTCATAGAAGCGGACCGCGTCGCGGTGCCGCCACACCGGCTCGCCGGTGCTCACTCTGTAACAGGAGACGATCTCGTCATCACCACGCTGCTCCTGGGTGTAGAGGAGATCGCCGTGCACCGCGAAGGATGACCATCCTGGTCCGATCGGCCGGCGCCAGATCGCGACCGGAGGCGACTTCGACCAGTCCGTCTCGATCCGCACGCCGCGAATGACGCTGTCGCGCCCGGGCCCGCGAAAGCCCGGCCATTCAGCTGGCGTCTCCGTTGCCGCCGGAGCGACAGCTTCGACCTTCGCTGCGATTGGAGCCGCGGGAGCTGGTGCCGGCGTCACACGCGGGTGTGACCGCCGGTGTCTCCCTGGGAGTCTCCGCTGGCGTCGCGTCGACGGTGGCGAGCGGCTTGGGCTCGTCGTTGGCCTGCGGCCAGCAGCAGTTGCTCGGCAGTCGGCGTCCACCGCCAGATGAAACTGCGAAACGGTGTCGCTCACACCATCCGTTCGGATGAGCGCAAACGGCGCGCACGCGAGCAGGATCGCCGCAACCAAGCGTCGCACGCCGAACTCCGTCATGGAGATGACGTGTGGCCACCGCCCATGCGACGAGAGCAAGGGCGAGGTACGGCGCCGGCAGGATGTAGATCAGCATACCCCTGCCCAGCCCCGGCCATCGATTCGTGGACGACGGCCCTGGTCGCCAGCACCGCGACGATCATCACGACGATCGCACCGACGCGCTCGATCCAGCGCGCGCGGCTGAACAACAGCCACCACACGAGGATCGCCAACGCGCCGACGACGCCGCCAAGCATTCCGATGGGTATTTCGGCATCGGGCGCGACAACAGGGGCGCCGAACATGACGAGCAACTGGACGACGGCGATGGCCACAGCGGGCCACAGCCGCAGCGGTTTTCGTGGACTCAGTTCGTTGGTGTGATTCATGGTCATAGGGAAGCCCGCATCGCTAACGCCGTTGCCTGAGTTGTGCTGACGCCAGCCATGCCGCGAACGGCGCGTCTGGCGCGGATGCGCCACAGCCAGTACATCATGGCGAGGATCGGCAGCAGCACGCCAGCCGCGCGAAGCGCAGGCGTGCGGATCATCGCGGGGACTCTGTCGGGGCCGAGAAAGAATGCGATCGACGCGATGAACAGCGCGAAGCACATGCGCCAGAGATGCCTCGCCAGTCGAGGCGCGCCTCGAAGACCTCCGGCCCGTATCACCCGACGATCGCCGCCGCTCGCCAGGAATGCGACGGCGCCAAACAGGACCAGCGGATACGCCATCCCGACCTCGCGTCCGCCCTTGCCGATCGCGGCCAGCGCGAGCGTGATGCAGACCAGACCGACGACGAGCCCCATTACCATGGCGGCAATGTCGATCCGACGCGACGCAGCAGGACGGACCGTGGTCAGCGAGGTGATCACCAGGTAGAACGTCAGCAGCGCCGTCGGGATATTGATCGCCGGCGCCACTCCCTCGACGGCCGAAATGAGCATCCCGGTCAACGACATCGTCAGCATCACGCAGACGAAGAGCATTCCGATCTTGCGATGCAGCGGCGCCCCTTTCGCGACCGAGAGCGCGATATAGCCCGACAGAAGTCCCAGGCTGGCCGTGAGGATGTGTACGAGCAGGATCATTCGCATGATTCAGAACTGTTCGATCGGGCCAGCGTGAGGCGCGCTGAGGGTGACGACGCCATGAAGGGTTGTTCTGCCGCGTAGACGCCACAGCCAATACAGCATGACGGCGATCGGCAGCAGCACCGCCACCGCTTGCAGCGCAGGGATCCGGATCGCCTCGGGGACTCGGCGTGGCGGGCCCCAGAAGAACGAAGCGGCCGCCACCCACATCGCAAAACACAACCGCCACAGATGCCGTGCGATCCGGCGAGTCCCCTGCATGACGCGTCCACGCAGCACGCGGATGTCGCCTGCCGCTGCCAGCAGTCCGACGATGCCGAAGATGAAGCTGGGAGCGGCCTCGGGCCGGCCGCGGCGCATCATGTCGAGACCGGCGACGAACGCCAGCACGCTGACGGTCAGCGCGAACGCCACCGCGGCGCGATCGATCCAGAGAGACGCCTGTGCACGTGGGCGGACCGTGAGCAGCCCGGTCGCCACGAAATAGAACGTCATCAGACCCGCCACGACATTGACGGTGATGCTCCGGGTCTTCCAGGCGTCCATCACCGCACCACTGAGCGACATCGTGACCATCGCGTAGACGAAGAGCATGCCGCTCCTGCGATGCAGCGTCGCGCCCTTCGTCGCGTAGAGCGCGACATAGCCGAACACGAGTGCCAGCACGCCTGCGAGGATGTGCGCCGGCAGGATCGTTGACACGAGTCCGTCAGTGGGCATCGCGTCTACTCCGACCGCAGCGCCTGCAGCACGTCCACGCGCGACGCGCGCGCGGCCGGCATCAGCGACGCGACGATGGCGGCGGCGACGAGCACGACCGCGGCGCCGGCCACGGTCAGCGCGCCCGGCAGCTGCACACCGGCGACGAATCTCGCCGCCACGCTTGCGAGCGCGAAGCCGCCGACGGCGCCGGCGACGATGCCGATCGCCGCGATCGCCGCGCCCTCGGACAGCACCATCGTCAGCAGGTGCCGCGGCGCGGACCCGACCGCCAGCCGCACGCCGAACTCGCGCGTGCGCGCGCTCACCGAGAACGCCAGCACGCCCGCGACACCGACGACCGCGATCAGCAGCGCGATGCCGGCGAATCCGGAAAACACGAACGCGTTCACCCGCTCGGGGGACAGCACCTCCGCGCGCACGTCCTCGAGCGTGGCGGCGCGCTCCACCGGCTGCTCCGCGGACATGTCGCGGACGACGCGCGTCACCGCCGGCACGAGCGCGTACGGATCGCCCGCCGTGCGCACGAACAGGCGGCCGGCGACGCCCATCTGCCAGACCGGCCGATAGATGGTCATCGCCGGTTCGGGCACCACGTTCTCGTCGTCGACGTCGGCGACGATGCCGACGATGCGGGATGGCACCGGCTTCCCGTAGATGCTGAAGACCGGATCGGTCCACGTCAGGTGCCGGTTCACCGCCTCGCCGTTCGGGAACAGCCGCTGGGCGACGCTCTGGCTGACGATCACCACCGGCTCGGTGCCGCGGCGATCGTCGTCGGTGAAGTCGCGGCCGGCGAGCAGCGGGACGCCGAGCACGTCGAAGAAGCGGGGAGCGACCATGCGCATCCGCCCGCGCGGGTTTTCTTCTCCGTCCGCCGGCGTGTAGCCCTCGACGGTGAACAGGAAGCCTGGTCCGAGGCTGCCGGCATCGCGCCAGGGGACGAAACTTCCGACCGCGGCGCCCTCGACGCCGGGCAGCGTGCTGATGCGGCGCGTCGCTTCCTGATAGAACGTGATCGCCGTTGGATCGCCGAGGCCCGTCGCCGACACCGGGATGTCGACGGCGAGCACCTGCCGCATGTCGTAGCCGGTCCGCGCCGACTGCAGCGCGACGAGCGTCGCGAGGAGCATGCCCGCGCCGGCGAGCAGCACGAACGAGAACGCAATCTGCGTCGTCGCGAACAGGCGCAGGCGGCGGTTCGTGCCCGGCGTAATCCGGACGCCGCCGGTCGCCAGCCCGAGGCCCGCGGGCGCATGCGGCGACGGCAGGCGCGGGACGTACGCGAGCAGGACAGCCGCGGCGATCGCCAGGCCGGCGCCAACCCAGAGCACGCTCGTATCGACGCTGACCTCGAGCGCGCGGATGGAGAAGCGGGCAGCGTAGCTGGACACCATCGCGACGAACGGGCGCGCCAGCAGCAGGCCCAGCGCGGCACCGGCGCCGCAGAGCACGAGGCTCTCGGCGAGCAGCGTGCGCCGGAGCGCTCCGGAGCCGGCGCCGAGCGCAGCGCGCACGGCGAGCTCGCCTTCGCGGCGCACCGAGCGCGCGAGGATCAGGTTGGCGACGTTCGAGCAGGCGATGACGAACACGACCGCTGCCGCGGCGAGCAGCACGAGGAGGATCGTGCGCGCCGGCGCGGCGATCTGATCGCGCAGCGTCGAGACGTGCAGCTGAACGTCGCCCTTCGGCGAATACGCCTCGGGGTGCTCGCGCATCAGGGCGGCGTGCACCGAGGTCAGCTCGGCGCGGGCCGCTTCGATCGTCGCTCCCGGAGCAAGGCGGCCGAAGAGCTCGGTCATGCGGTGCGTGCGGTTCGTGACCATCGTCGCGCCGAGGTGGTGCGGGCTGGTCACGACGTTCGCGATGATCTCGGTGGCTGCCGGGTAGGGCACCGATGGCTCGAGGACGCCGACCACCGTCGCACTGCGCGGGCCGAGGCGGATCGCCTTGCCGATCACGCCCGGGTCGCTCCCGAGCGAAGTTGTCCAGAACCGGTGGGTGAGAACGGCCGCGCCCGGCGCGTTCGGGCCATCGTCCTGCGCATTCAGCAGTCGGCCCAGGACCGGGCGAAGCCCCATCACCGCGAAAAACGATCCGCTGACCACGCCCGCCTTCACGACGCGCGGCTCACCGCCGAGGCCGATCATCGTGAAGTCGACGGTCGAGAAGTCGCCGAACGCATTGATGGTGGTGACCCGCGACTTGATGTCGTCGATTTCCGGCACCGAAAAGGTGGTGTTCTCGGCGCCGATGCCCGGCGCGCTCTGCCGAATGTAGAGGAGTCGATCTTCGTCGCGATTGACCAGCGGCCGGAGGAGCACGCCGCGGACGACGCTGAAGATCGCGGCGTTGGCGCCGATGCCGAGCGCCAGCGTCACGACAACGGTGGCGGCCATCCCCTTGACGCGCATGAGGGCGCGCAGGGCGAACTTGATGTCGCGCGCCAGGCCCTCGGCCGAGTCGATCCACCGAGGGCGCCAGACGCTTCGGATCGAATCGCGCGTCAGCGTGACGTTGCCGAATTCCTTCAGCGCCGCCAGGCGGGCGGCCTCAGGATCCTCGCCGCGCTCGATCCGTTGCTTGATGCTGATCGCCAGGTGGCCGCGAATCTCGTCGTCGAGCTCGTCGCTGTCGGGGATATGGGGCCGCATGGGCGCTACTCCTTGCCTGCCGGCGCCGGGTTCATCACGCGTCCGATCGCGTCCACCAGCTGCGACCACCGATCCTGTTCACGCACCAGCTGCGCCTTCCCCGCCGCTGTCAGACGGTAGTACTTGGCTCGCTGGTTGGCCTCGCTGACGCCCCATTCGGCCTTCAGCCAGCCGCGCTTCTCGAGACGGTGCAGGGCGGGGTAGAGGGAACCGGTTTCGACTTTGAGCAGGTCGTCGGACTGCGAGCGGATCGCCTGGCCGATGCCGTGGCCGTGTTGCGCTCCCCACTGCAAGGTCCGGAGGATCAGCATGTCGAGGGTGCCCTGGAGGAGATCCAGGCGCTGGTCGTCGCGGTGTTTGGCCATGGTAGTAGGCAATCTACAGCCTTGGACGTAGAGCGTCTACACCTTGTTCCGTCCCCGCCAGGGTCGTGTCGGAATTGCGCAGGGCGGCATCAGCACGGCCCGGGAGGCCGCGCTGGACCGGGTCTCAGCGCATGGTCAGAAACGCGCGGGAAACCGCCGCAAAGACATCATTTTGAGCCCGTCGACGACGTACAGATCGCCAAGCCGTCGCAGGTACGAGTAGCAGTACCGACTGCGCATTCGGGTTGATCGCCACCGTTGACCTGGCGCGAAGGCTTCAGCCGAGCGTCACTGCGGGTTCAGGCCTTCCATTTCGCCGACTTCATCCGGCGTCAGCTGCGGCAGATGCCGGATGAAGTGCACGAGCTTCCATCCGAGCTCCTCGCCCTTCGGCGAGCCGTCGCCCCACGCCGGCATCCCGGTGAAGCGGATGCCGTACTCGATGAAGTAGAACAGCTCGCCGTCGGTCAGCTGCTGCGTCGCCGGCAGCCGCATGTCCGGCGCCTTCGGGAAGAGGCCCTTGCCGACGGTGGTGTTGCCGCTGCCGTCGTTGGCGTGGCACGACGCGCAGTTGCGGGCGTAGTGGTGCAGCCCTTCGGCGATCGTTTCTCTGGTGGAGGGAAACGGTGATGGGCGATTACGAATCTCGCGCGGCACGGCCCACCGCCGCACCGCCCGCGCCACGCGCGTTTCGAGCGCGCCCGGCGCCGGCCGCGCGCTGAGCCCGGTCGAGACGACGTAACCGAGACCTGCTGCGGCCATCAATAGAACGATGGCCGCAGCAATCGCCGCGAACTTCACGTGCTCTCCAACGGCTAGTTCGTGCCCTTCTTGCCGCGTGTCTGCGCGCACTGGCGCAGGTGGCTGCTCTGTTTGCCGGTGAGGATGTCGTCCTTGTGCGCCTGCTTCGCGATCCGGTCGACGCAGTCTTCGAACGCCCGCGCGCCGCGCGTCGTCGCTTCACACTGCGCGAACCAGACGCGCGCCTGATCGGCCAGCAGCGCGCCGTTGCCGATGAAGTCGTTGTCGACCCGCGTGTCGCAACCGTTGACGATCACGGTCCGGTCTTCCTCGCCGTCGAGGTCGGCGTCGGTGAACCAGCCCATGTCGTGCATCTCGGCGAGCGTCATATCGAACGGTGCGATCAGGCTGTGGGTGAGGTCCGGGTTGATCGCCGGCTCCATCAGCAGGTTCCTGAACGCGATCGGATCCCAGTGGTTGAGCGTCGATCCTGGCGCGATCGGCGTGCTCGCGTACAGCTGCGGCCGGTCCGAGAGATCCGTCCCCGCCCGACGGGCCTGGTTGAGCACAAGTGTGACCGTCACCGGGCTGGTAGCCGCCTTGAGCGTATTGCCGGTGGCCTGCAGCACTCGCGCCGACGGGATCGTGATCGTCGGATCCGAACCACCGAGGCCGGGTGGAGGATTGTCGGGCACGTTGTCCGCGACCAGCACCGCGGCCGCCCCGGCGTCCTGCGCGTTCTTCACTTTGACGTTGAAGGTGCAGGTGCCACGATCGACGAGTGCGACCTTGCCGCGCAGATCAGAGGTGATTGGCTGGCACCCGTCGGTCGAGACCCCGACACCATCCTGGGCCACAACCACCGTGCCGGTGACGCCGGCTGCAGGAATCGGCGGCCCGAACGACGCAGTACCGACGCGACTGCCGTCGATGCCGGGAAGCGTGGGAACGTCGAGTTGAGGACGCCCAAACAGGAGCGTGGTCGGGACGGCTGCGGCAACGTTCGCTCCTATCCACACGATCTGATCCACCTTCTGGACCGCAGCCAACGTAGCCGCCGGATTACCCAGGAGCGCCGGGAACGGCATGTTCGTGGACGCGTCGAGCGTGTTGTCGAGATAGGGATCGCTGAAGCCGCCCGTGGTTGTACCAGCGTCGTTCGCACCAGGAGCGCTGTCGCTGAGATTCAGAAAGCTCGAGAAACCGAGGCCATGTCCCAGCTCGTGCAGGAGAACGACCACGAGATCGATCTGCAAGCCGTGGTTGTTGTCGAGCCCGAGGTAAAAGTCGAAATCGCTGCTGAATTGGGCGCGGACTTCCGGCGTCTCCGGAGGAAATGCTCCACCGGTTTCCACCACCAGCAGGTCGAGACCGGAGCGCTTGTCGGCCAGCGCGATGTGATAGTTCGTGTTCACTTTGCCGCCCGGAAAACCGGCGGCCGTCGGAAAGTTTGCGTCGGAGAAAGTCGGCCCGGCCGAGCCAAGCACGTTCGGCCCCAGAGGATTGAACGCGGCGCGTATCTGTATGTCGACGTTGCTGTCGAGCGACGCTCCCCAAAGATCGGCGGCGAACTGGAACGCGATCAGTCGCTGCTGCCCCTTGGTCGTGCCGGGGTTGCCGCCCACCGGCGCCGCCGGCGTCGGATCGTTGAAGCCCTCGTTGAGCCCGTCGGCGTTGACGATCGTGATGCGCGCATCGGCGGCGGCGGGCGCAGGCATCGCGAGGAAGGCGCCTGCAAGCGAGAGCGGAAGGATGCGCGCGATGAACAACTTCATGGCGTTACTCCTTGCCGCTCGAGGTCGGCTGCTGAGAGAGGAAGGAGACGGCTTCCTCGAGCGAGCTGACGCACTTCACATCGGTGGTGCCGTTCTCGTTCGGCCTGCCGACGAGAACATGATCGAAGCCGTTGTGCTGAACGAGCGTGCCGCCCGTGGATGTGGCGGCAACGGGCTGCTCGGTCCGCGTCGTCATCGCCGTGAGCGTCGAGACCAGTTCGCGCGCTTCCTGCTGCGAGAGGTCGCGGAGCTTGCCCGACTTCTTGTCGAAACGCACTTTCCGGCCCGCCAGCTGGACGGCCGCGTCTTCACCGCGATTTGATTCCTGCGCGTTCACGGGCACGTCGCCCGATCGCATGAACATCATCGCGCCCGCAAGCCCGATCCCGAGCATCGCAAGGCGCACGCGTCTGGTTGTCATAGAGAGGCTCTCCTTGGTAGATGGATCCGATTGGTCGAAAACTCCACTGAAGCGGGGGAGATTCTTCAACGTCGCGGGATCAAAAGTCCAGCACGTTTCCCAATCGCGGACGATTAAATCGCTTATGGGAACGAAACGAATTTGGTTTCATGGATCCGGCGTGAGCGCGTGATCGATCGGAAAGGGTCGTCCCGACCATGCCTTGACCGACGTCCACGGCTGAGACGGCGACGCCCAAAACGGATCGGACGCGGGCAAGCCGAGCGGTAGGAATGCGACGGCGCACAAGTAAAGGCTGCCGGTGGAGATGTAGGTTTCACCGATGCCGGGCTGGTGCCCCGACAGGCCGATGCGTAGCCAGCCGTCGGCGTCGAACGTCTCCGGAGCATCGAGCGTCCGCCGGATCACCGCGCTCAGCGCGCCGCGGACTTGCGCTGGCGCCACATCATCCGGCAGCCCACGCCGCAGCGCCATATCGGCGAGAAGATGAAACGCGCCGCAGCGGTATGTCAGCGATCGACCGACTGCGGGGAAGCTGCCGTCGGCACCGATCAGGCGCTCCTGCACCGCCGCGTAGCGGCGGGCGCGATCGACAATCCGCGGGCGCATCGCCTTCCAGCCCGGCTGCTCGTCACCGAAGGTGTCGATAACCGCCAGCAGCATCGGGTGGATGACAAAGCTGTTGTAGTAGTCCCAGTGGAACGACGGGCCGTCGGCGTAGGCGCCGTCGCCCTTGTACCAGTCCTCGTGCTGCCGCAGCGCGTAGTCGACGCGCATGCGATCCCAGTTGGCGCCGAGGCTCTTCAGCCCGGCTTCGACCGTGGCCGAGAACAGCAGCCAGTTGTTGAAGCCGGGAAGGATCGGCCGCGTCGACTCGAACGCGACCACGAGCTGACGCTTCACGGTGGGGTCGAGCGCGTCGCGCAGCGCGCGTGGCGCCCGCAGCAGGCCATGAGCGAGGAACGCGGCGTCGACCAGCGGCTGTCGATCGGTGGTGAAGTTCAGATAGTCGGGCGACGAGGGATCGACGGCGCGAGCGATGGCGCGGCGGGTGAGGTCGGCATACTGCGCGCGCAGCCGCTCCTCGTCTTTGGCCTGCGCTGAGCTTGTCGAAGAGTCTGGTGGCAGTTCGATCCAGGGCGCGAGGCCGGCAACCAGGCGTCCGAGCGCCTCGAGATGGCTGACGGATCGGCGGTCGGTATTGGGCGCCTGTTCGACCGGCATGCGTGCCTTCAGCGTGCCGTTCGCAAGGTTGTTCAATACCGGATCGGCAAGCCGCCGCAATGTCGCGACCCAGGCGCCGCGCCCGCCTTCCGGTGGCGCCGCATCCTGCGCCGTCAACGCCGCACCCGTCAGCGCGGAGACGATGCCGCCGGCTGCCGCGGTCTTGACGAAGTCGCGCCGCTCCAATCCGTCAGCTCCGCGGCGGTACGATCGCGGCCACGACCGCCGAATACCACTCGCCCTGATTGTGGACGTAGGCGCCGCGCATCCACGCGATCGCGGTGCGCGGGTCGCGCCACTTCGGAATCACCGGCCGGAGATTGTCGACCGTCGAGTTGCGCGTGAACGGCGTCCACGTCCACTTGCCGCCGGCGCCGCGTTCGCCGCGAAAGAGCTCGTAGTGCCGCTTCTGATCCGCCGCGCTGACCAGCGGCGTTCCGGTGGCCGGATCGGCGTCAGTCGAGATGTAGAGCACGTCGGGGTTGTTCGGATCGAGCGCGCCGAGGCCCGAGTAGTCGTCTTCGAACGAATAAAGACGCCTGCCCGCGTAGGCGATCTCCTCGTGGTGCCACGCCCCGCTCGCGTCGAGCCGCGCGTAGTGATACCGCAGATCCATGCCGCCCTGACGCGGTGGCAGCCCGCGCCCGTCGCGCTGCGTCGAGAAGAGGACGTAGGGCCGGTCGCTCGAATCGAGCTCGACGTCCACCATCCAGGCAACGGCGTCGGGCGTGCCCTGAAAGAATTTTGTGAAGTCCCAGGTCGCGAATGACGTTTCGGTGGAGGTGCTGAGCGCGCCGACACGCGTGCCGTCGGTCTTGAACATCGCGCCGTCGCGGACATAGCCGTGGTAGAGGCTGTTGTCGAAGTTGCGCGGGTGGTCCTCGGTGGCGACGAAATGAATCGTCCCCTTGCCGTCGTCGGCAAACTTCAGGTACGGACTGTAGCCGCCCTTGCCGTAGAGCCAGCGGCCGCCGTACTTCCACGTCTGGCCGTCGTCGTCCGAGAACATGTAGTTCGGATCGTGGTGGAACGCGCGGATGAAGTTGTAGAGCCGGCCGTTCGGCATCCGGAACAGGTTCGCGTAGGTGGCGTTGTTGCCGGCCCACGCCGCTTCGTCTCCGGGTGTTTCGACCGCCATCGCCGGGCCCCACGCGAGCGGGTTGTGCGGCTCGGAGATGCGGTAGTACATCCGCCGCTCTTTCGCGTGCTTGCTGTAGACGGCGAGGTAGCGCCCGTCGGGCCTGACGAAGAACGCCGGCGCGTTGTGGTCGTCCTGTTCGAGGTGCGGATGGAGCACGACGTTCCTGATGGTCCCGTTCTCGAGGTCGTAGACGGAGATCTCGACGTTGCCCCACCGCGGATCGCTCGAGTTGGCCTCGTTGCTGCCGACGGCGCGGACCGACCCGATGATCAGCTTTCCTTCGTTCACGATCACGCGCGGATCCATGAACCACGACCACGCGCCGTTGTCGTTCAGCTGGACGAGCGTCGCGGCGACGTAGTTGGTCGCGGATGGATCGGACGCTGCGGCGGCGCGCTGCGCGTGCCGGCCGGCCGCGAAGAGCAGCACGACCACGGCCAGGATGAGCGTTCGCTTCATGGCAGGACACCAAACGTGAACACCGTCTTCGATCGATAGGTCGCTCCGGGACGGAGGATCGCCGATGGGAAGTGCGAGTGGTTCGGCGAGTCGGGGAAGTGCTGCGTCTCGAGGCAGAAGCCGCTGCGCTTGCCGTAGGCGTGGCCGCCTTTGCCCAGCTGGCCGCTCAAGTGGTTGCCTGAATAGAACTGCACGCCGGGCTCGGTCGTCGCGATCTCGAGCGTCCGCCCGCTCGATGGCTCGACGACGTGCGCCGCGCGGCGCAGGCCGGGAGCGCCCTGCAGGACGAAGTTGTGGTCGTAGCCCGAGCCGCGCTGCAGTTGCTCGTGCGCAGCGTCGATGCGCGAGCCAATCGAGGTCGGCCTGCCGGAAGTCGAACGGCGTGCCGCTGACCGGGGCGAGCTCGCCGGTCGGGATCATCGACGCGTCCACCGGCAGAAACTGATCGGCGTCGAGCGCGAGCACGTGCCCGAGGATGTCGCCGTGGCCTTCACCCGCGAGGTTGAAGTAGCTGTGCTGGGTGAGGTTGACCGGCGTTGGCTTGTCGGCGGTCGCTTCGTACTCGACGACGAGCTCGTTCCGATCGGTCACCGCGTACGACACGGTTGCGTTCAGCGTGCCCGGATACGACTCCTCGCCATCGCGGCTCGTGTAGCTGAACGCCACCCGCGTCCCGCCGTCGGGCCGCTCGGCCTGTGCCTGCCACACCACCTTGTCGAATCCCTTGACGCCGCCGTGCAGGTGATTGGGCCCGTTGTTGGTGGCGAGCTGATAGCTCCGGCCGTCGAGCGTGAAGCGGCCGTTCGCGATCCGGTTGCCGTAACGGCCGACGACGGCGCCGAAGTAACGCGAGCGCTCGATGTAGCCCTGCAGATCGTCGAAGCCGAGGACGACGTCGGCGGCCGCGCCGCGGCGATCCGGCACGCGCACCGAGACGATGATGGCGCCGTAGGTGATGGCGCGGACCTCGAACCCGCGCCCGTTGGTCAGCGTGAAGAGGCCGATCTCGGTGCCGTCGGCCAGCCGGCCGAACGAGGCCATCAGAGCTTGACGAGGTCGGCGATCCTGATGATTTTCTTCTGGTCGATGCTGTTCCGGACGGCGATCCCGGTGAGGCACGACATCGCGCCGGCGCGCGAGTCGGGCAGCTTCATGTGATCGGGTGCGTCCGCCTTGCGGAAGATCAGATCGCGCATCCGATCGTCGCCGCCGCCGTGGCCGCCGACCGCCTTGGCCACCGGCACGCTGCGTCCGCTTGCCGAAGCTCTTGGTGACGTAGATCTCGTGTTCGTTCTCGACCGGCCACGGCTGCCGCTCGAACGACTGCACGTCGAGGCGCCCCTTCTCGCCGTTGAACGCCACCCGGTAGCCTTCGTACGGCGTGAACGCGTTCAGCGCGTAGTTCATCGTCGTGCCGTTCGAATACTTCACGACCGCCGACATCGTGTCGAAGATGTCGATGTCCTCGCGGAAGACGCACCCGTCACGGTAGTAGCCGTCGACGTCCTCGCACTTTGCGTAGAGGTCCATCCGCTTCTTGTCCTTGGTCATGTCGTAGTAGAAGCGGCATTCCGACTTGTGCGGGCAGGTGCGGCAGTTGGTGCCGCGGAAGGTGCCGTTCTTGCCGTAGATCTGCAGGCCGCCCGAGCCGGAGACTTCAACCGGATCGGCCGCCAGCCACCAGTTCATCAGGTCGAAGTGATGGCTCGCCTTGTGGACCAGGAGCGAGCCGCTGCTCTCGCGCAGCCGGTGCCAGCGGCGGAAGTAGTCGGCGCCGTGGACGACGTCGAGATACCAGCTGAAGTCGACCGAGACGATCCGGCCGATCTCGCCGGACATCAGGATCTCTTTCATCTTCTGGTGCGCCGGCGCGTAGCGGTAGTTGAAGGTGACGACGATCTTGCGGTTGTTGCGCTTCTCGGCGTCGAGCACCTGCCTGGCACTTGGCCTCGTCGGTCGTCATCGGCTTCTCGGTCATCACGTCGATGCCGCGGTCGAGCCCCTTGACGATGTACTCGTGGTGGAAGCCGTCGACGGTCGTGACCATCAGCAGGTCCGGCTTCGCCTTCTCGAGCATCTCGCCGAAGTTCGTAAGGTGGGGCAGGTGACGCCGATGAAGTCCTTGGCGGCCTGCGCGCGTTTCGGGTTCGGATCGCAGAGGCCGACGAACTCGAGCACGTCGGGATAGCGCTGCACCAGGTCGCGGCCCCACATGCCGCTGGCGCGATCGCCGGTGCCGACAATCGCGTACCGGCGGCGGGCGGGCGTCTGGCCGAGGGCGTCACCCGGCAGGAGCGAGGCGCCCAGGGCGGCGGCGCCAGCTACTTTGACGAACTCGCGGCGGGTACTCGTCGGGACCTCGGACATCGCTGGGCCTCCTGCGGCGAATGCTAGCACAGCGCGCAGAGCGCGTCGGCGGGGCTGAAGCGCCGATCGAGGGCGGGGCTGAAGCGCCGATCGACGGCGGGGCTGAAGCCCCGCCCCAGTCTGAGCGCGGCGGCGGCTGAAGCCCCGCCCCACGTAGGGCGGCCCTTCAGGGCCGCCACACCGCGGGCGTAGCCGGACCGTCACGGTCCGCCTACAGGCGGACCCTACGTACAAACGGTCCGCCTGGAGGCGGACACGACGAACAACGCGTAGGGTAGGATCCTCCCGGCATGACCCGCCGCCTCCTGCTCATCACGGCAGTATTCGCAGCGGCATTCGCCTCAGCCGCGTGCAACCGGCCCGACACCAGCGGCACGCCGACGATTGCCGTGATTCCCAAGGGCACCTCGCACGTGTTCTGGCAGAGCATTCACGCCGGCGCCGAGAAGGCCGCGCGCGAGCTCGGCGTGCGGATCATCTGGCGCGGCCCGCTGCGCGAAGACGATCGCGACTCGCAGGTGTCCGAGGTCCAGGGCTTCGTCAGCCGCGGCGTCTCGGGCATCGTGCTCGCGCCGCTCGACGACAGCGCGCTGGCGCAGCCGGTCGCCGACGCGAAGCGGCGCGGCATCCCGGTCGTCGTCATCGACTCCGGGTTGAAGGGCGACGACTACGTCAGCTTCGTGGCGACCGACAACCGCAAGGGCGGCCGCCTCGCCGGCGAGCATCTGGCGGCGTCGCTCGGCGGTCGCGGCAAGGTCGTCCTGCTGCGCTATGCCGAGGGCTCGGAGAGCACGATTCAGCGCGAGGAGGGATTTCTCGAGGCGCTCGCGCAGGCGAAAGGAATCGAGCTGGCGAGCGCGAACCAGTACGGCGGCGCGGATGTCGAGGGCGCGTACAAAAAAGGCGAGGCGCTGCTCAGCCGCTTCAAGAATCCCGACGGCAGCCTCGGCATCGACGGCATCTTCTGCCCGAACGAGTCGACGACGATGGCGATGCTGCGTGTGCTGGAAGACAACGGGTGGGCCGGCAAGGTGAAGTTCATCGGCTTCGACGCGTCCGAATCGCTGGTCAAAGGACTGGCGGACGGGCACCTCGAAGGGCTCGTGCTGCAGGATCCGGTGAACATGGGCTATCTCGGCGTGAAGACGATGGTCGCGCATCTCAAAGGCGAGACGGTCGAGCGCCGCATCGACACCGGCGTGCGCCTGATCACGCGCGCGCAGATGAACGAGCCCGACGCGAAGGAGCTGCTGCACCCGGATCTGTCGAAATGGCTGACGCCGTGATCGCCGCGCGCTTCGAGATGCGCGGCGTCGCGCAAAGCGGTTCGGCGCGACCGTCGCGCTCGACGGCGTCGATTTCTCGGTGCGCGGCGGCGAGGTGTGCGCGCTCGTCGGCCAGAACGGCGCCGGCAAGAGCACGCTGATGGCGATTCTCGCCGGTGCGCTGACACCCGATGCGGGCGAGATGCGCATCGATGGTGTCCGCTACGCGCCGCGCGATCCGCTCGCGGCGCGCCGCGCCGGCGTCGCGATGATCCACCAGGAGCTGTCGCTCGCGCCCGCACCTCACGGTGATGGAGAACATCGTCCTCGGCGTCGAGCCGGTCCGCGGCGGCGCGGTCCGGCCGCTGGCGATCGTCGATCGCGACCGGATGCGCGAGACGGCGCTCGCGGCGCTCGCGCTGCTCGGGCATCGCGACATCGCGCCGGATCGACCGGTCGGCGAGCTGACGCCGGCGTCGCAGCAGCTGGTCGAGATCGCGCGCGCGCTCGCCTCCGGCTGCCGCGTGCTCGTCCTCGACGAGCCGACGAGCAGCCTCGGACACGGCGACGTCACGTCGCTCTTCGAGCGAATCAGACAGCTGAAGGCGCAGGGCATCGCGGTCGTCTACATCTCGCACTTCATCGAAGAAGTGAAGGCGGTGTCCGATCGGTTCGTCGTCCTGCGCGACGGCAGAAACGCCGGCGACGGCGCGACCGCCGACACCGCGTCGCGGGACATCGTCGCCATGATGGTGGGGCGAATGCTCGATGGCCTCTACCCGCGGGGCGCGCGCGCGCAAGGTGAAGCGGTGCTGGAGCTCGATGGCGTCGCGCCAGGCTCGGCGCCGCTGACGCTGCATCGCGGTGAGATCGTCGGCATCGCCGGGCTCCTCGGCGCCGGGCGCACGCGGCTGCTCCGCGGATCTTCGGCCTCGAACCGGTGAAGGCGGGCCGGATCGCCGTCGGCGCCTACACCGGCGCAGCCGAACCGCACGATCGCTGGCAGCAGGGGATGGGTCTGCTCAGCGAGGATCGCGCGGGGGAAGGGCTCGCGGCCGGATTGAGCATCGCCGACAACATGACGCTGACGCGCCTGTCGCCGTTCGGGCCCTCGTTCACCGTCTGGCCCGGGCGCCAGGATCGCGCTGCGGCCGGCTGGATCGATCGGCTCGCGATTCGCTGCGCGCACCCGCGCCAGACGATCGCCGAGCTCTCGGGCGGCAACCAGCAGAAGGTGGCGGTCGCGCGCCTGCTGCACCACGACGTTGACGTCCTCATCCTCGACGAGCCGACGCGCGGAATCGACGTCGCCAGCAAGGCGCAGATCTACGAGATGATCGATCAACTGGTTTCCGGCGGCCCTGAAAGGGCCGCCCTACGTCACGGCGCCCAGATGCAGGGCGACCCTTCCAGGGTCGCCAGAAGGCGGTCCTCCTCGTCAGCAGCTATCTGCCGGAACTGCTCGGCGTCTGCGATCGGATTGCGGTGATGGCGCGCGGCCGGCTCGGCCCGGCGCGGCCGGTTGAGGCATGGACAGAGCACTCGCTGTTGATGGACGCGTCGGGCGCCAGCGCTTCGTAGGCGCGCGGCGGCTCGCGAACGAACGCGGGGTGCTCGTCGGCCTCGCGATCGTCACGCTGGCCTTCGGCGCGCTCGTCGGCCCGCAGTTCTTCGCCGCGGCGAACCTCGAGCTGATGGCGCGGCAGACGGTCATCGTCTGCGTCGCCGCGCTCGGGATGACGATGATCATCGTCTCGGGCGGGATCGACCTGTCGGTCGGCTCGATCGTGGCGCTCAGCACGGTCGTCACCGCGATACTGCTGCGGCACGCCGGCCCGCTTGCCGCGGCGCTCGGCGCCGTCGCCGCCGGCGCGTTGTGCGGTGCGCTGAACGGTCTCCTGATTACCCGCCTGCGCGTCGTCCCGTTCATCGTCACGCTGGGAACGATGCTGCTGATTCGAGGCGCCGCGAAGGGCCTGGCCGACGAGCGGCGCATCGAGGCGCCGGCCACGTGGCTCAACGATCTGCTGCGCACGGCGCAGGTCGGCAGCGGCTGGCTGCTTCCCTCGGGCATCTGGCTCACGGTGGCGCTCGCCATCGTCGTCGGCTTCACGCTGGAGTACACCCGGTTCGGGCGGCACCTCTTCGCCATCGGATCGAGCGAGCGCACCGCGCGGCTGTGCGGGGTGCGAATCGACCGCACGAAGGTGGCGGTCTACACCGCGGGCGCCGCGCTTGCGGCGCTGTCCGGTGTGCTGCAGTTCTCCAAGCTTTCAGTCGGCGATCCTACGGTGGCGCAGGGGCTCGAGCTGGACGTGATCGCGGCGGTGATCATCGGCGGCGGCAGCCTTCTCGGCGGACGTGGCAGCGTCGTCGGCACGGTTGCCGGCGCCGCGATCATGGCCGTGATCCAGATCGGCTGCTCGCAGCAGGGGCTGCCGAACTGGGTGCAGCAGATCGTCACCGGCGCGATCATCGTGTTCGCGGTCGGGCTCGATCGCTGGCGCCAGGGAGCGATGGCCCGCACGTGAGCCGCAGCCAGTTCCCGCGCATCGCGACGCTCAAGACCGCCGCCGCGTTTCGGGCGCACCTGGAGCGCAGCAGCATCCCGCTGGCGTTCGACGATCAGCTGGCGGCGCCGTCGGCGCACGCCGTTCGCGCGGTCGATCGAGGTCGACGGCGTGCGCGTCGGCAACCGCTTCTGCATCCTGCCGATGGAAGGGTGGGACGGCACGAGCGAGGGCGAACCGAGCGATCTGACGCGCCGGCGCTGGCGCAACTTCGGCGTCAGCGGCGCGAAGTTGATCTGGGGTGGGGAAGCGGTTGCTGTCCGCCACGACGGCCGCGCCAACCCGAACCAGCTGGTGATGACCACGCGGACGCAGCCGGCCATCGCGTCGATGCGCGAGGAGCTGGTCGCGGCGCATCGCGAGAGATTCGGCGCGAACGCCGACGGCGATCTCTTCGTTGGTCTGCAGCTGACGCACTCGGGACGCTACGCGCGGCCCGACATCTACGATCGCCCTGCGCCGCTGGCCGCTTCAGCGCATCCCGTGCTCGATCGCCGCTTCCCGAACGGCGTGCGCGTCATCGAAGACGACGAGCTGGCGCGGCTCGAGGAGAATTTCACGGCCGCGGCCCGCCTCGCTCACGACGCCGGCTTCGCGTTCGTCGACATCAAGGCGTGCCACGGCTATCTCGGCCACGAGCTGCTCGGCGCACGCACCCGGTCCGGACGGTATGGCGGCTCGCTCGAGAACCGGACGCGATTCATGCGCCAGGTGATCGAGCGCATCCGCGCGGAGGTGCCGGGCCTCCAGGTCGTCGTGCGGCTGTCGGTGTTCGACATGGTGCCGTATCGCAAGCGCGCCGGATGGCGTCGGCGAACCCGAGCCCGAGCCTCGCGAGCCCGCGCCGGGCTTCTCTGTCCTCGCGAGCGACGACGGGCTGGAGAGCGCGCTCGAGGAGAGCCGCGGCGTCCTGCGCATGCTCGAAGGGCTCGGGGTCCGTTGGATTTGCGCCACCGCCGGTAGCCCGTACTACAACCCGCACATCCAGCGGCCGGCGATGTTTCCACCGCTCGACGGCTACGAGCCGCCGGAAGATCCGCTGCGCGGCGTCGCGCGGCAGATCCAGGCGACGGCGTTGCTGAAGCGCGATTTCCCGGGACTCACTTTCGTCGGGTCGGCGTACAGTTACCTGCAGGAGTGGCTGCCGCACGTCGGGCAGCACAACCTGCGCGAAGGGCTGTGCGATCTGGTCGGGCTGGGACGCATCGTGCTGTCGTACCCGGACCTGCCGGCCGACGTGCTGGCCGGCGCGCCGCTGCGGCGCAACGCGTTCTGCCGGACGTTCAGCGACTGCACGACCGGGCCGCGTATGGGTCTGGTGTCGGGCTGCTTCCCGCTCGATCCGTTCTATGCGGCGCGGCCGGAAGCGGTGAAGATCAGGGATGTGCGCACCGAATCACGTGCGGCGTCGGGCGACCAGTAGTGACGGCGCAGCCAGATGGAACGCAGAGGCCGCAGAGATCGCAGAGAACAAGATCGAAGGTAGGGCAGCCCTTGAGGGCTGCCTGAGCGTGTAGGGCGGCCCTTTAGGGCTGCCGCGGAGACGGTTCGCAGTCGTCAGGACTGCCGGCGAGGAGTGATTTGATGAAGAGCACCATCTGCGTTCTTGTCGGCATCCTCATCGGCGCCGCCGGCGTCGTCGGCGCGCAGCACGCCGCCAAAGGCGGCTACATCATCGAGCGCGACGCCGAGGTGGCGAAGAAGGAACCCGGCACCCATAACGGCGGCGGCGAGACGATCGGCTACTCGTTCTTCGCCAAGACGCCGAACATGCCGTTCGTCTTCCGCAAGCGCGCGCTGAAGCCGGGCTCCGGCATCGGCTACCACGAGCAGAAGGAGGACGAGGTCTACTACGTGCTGAGCGGCAAGGGCGTGATGACGCTCGACGACAAGCCGGTCGACGTCGGCCCCGGCACCGCCGTGCTCACGCGACCCGGCAGCTCGCATGGACTGAAACAGGTCGGCAACGAAGACCTCGTGATCATGATCGCGTATGAGGCGAAGTAACGGGAAGTTGCTAGCGGCTGCGATGCTAGCGGCTGGGTGATGTGCAGCGGGAGCCTCGCAGGCAACCCGCAACCAGCAGTCTAGCAACTAGCAACTAGCATCCAGCCCCCAGCCCTACGCGGCCGGTCATCGAAAGAGGCCGGCCTCAGAAGCGCCGACGACGGCGAAGAGCACGAGCGCGAAGACGAGCACCACGTTCGTCAGCACCGAGTTCTTCGGCACGCCGCTGTCCGCTGGAATCTTGAAGTTGTTCAGATAGATGAGCGTGGCGGCGAGGAACGGGATGAACAGGCTGCCGACGATGGTGAAGGTGCGGATGATGATGAGCGGCTGATCGATGAACGCGAAGGGAAGCGGCACGAGCGGTAACGAACAGGAGCGCGACGCGATATGGCGTGCTCGTCACCGACGTCAGCTGCTCGCGCTCGCTCCGCGAATACCGCCGCATCAGGCCGTAGTAGTCGGCAAACAGGTACGGCAGGCTCTGCCAGATCCCGAGCAGCGACGCGAACACCGCCGCCCAGAACCCGATCGCGTAGGCGTAGAACCCGATCGGGCCGATGATCGCGCCGAGCGTCTCGGCCATCTTCGTCACCGCCTGCGCGTTGGTGATCTGCACCCCGGCGACGTAAAACGCCTGGTTGGCGACGGTCATGATCGCCATCCCGAAGATTGCCGTGAAGGCGTACGCGATCGCGACGTCGGCGCGCACGAAGCGCAGCCAGCCCGGGCCAACCATCTTCTCTTCGCGCAACCAGTAGTTGTAGGCGAGCATCGCAATCGAGCCGCCGATGCCGCCGAGCACCGAGAGCACCGACGAGCCGCCGCCTGCCGGGATCGAGGGCACGAACAGGCCGCGGAGAAACAGCCCCGGATTGGAAAAGGTGAGCGCCGCGCAGGCGATGATCGAGAAGAACATCGTCGCGATCAGCACCTTCATCACCTTCTCGAAGCCCTTGAAGCCGCCGGCGACGACCACCGCGCCGCCAATCAGCGAGTGCGCGACCGCGCCCCAGGCGCGCGGGACGGCGCCGCTCGTCAGCGTTGCGATGCCCAGACCCGACGCGCTGGTCAGCGCCGCGCTGACCGAGATTGTCCAGATGACCAGATAGAACGCGAAGTAGACGCGCACCCACCAGGGCAGGTGCATCGACCAGCCTTCGATCGCGGTCGTATCGGTGGCCAGCTGCCACCGCGCGATGCCTTCGTTCAGGAAGCACTTGAGGAACGCGGCGAGCGCCACCACCCACAGCAGCTGCAGCCCGTGCGCCGACGCCGCCATCGTCGAGGAGACGATATCGCCGGCGCCGATGCCGGCGGCGGCGACGAGCAGCCCCGGTCCGATCAGGCGGACGAGGCTGTTCATCGCGACATGCGGATTGCGGATGCGGATCGCGGAGTCAGGTCGATCGACGAATGGCCTGCAATCCGCAGTCCGCGATCCGCATTCTCATGGTTCGCTAATATATGCGGCAATGACGTCTACCGCAGCTGCGACCGCCAAAGTTCTTGCCGATGCCGGGATCGAACGCGTGTTCGGACTTCCGGGCGGCGAAGTGCTCGTTTTGATCGACGAGCTTCGACGCGCCGGCGTCGACTTCGTGCTGATGCGCCACGAATCGAACGCCGGCATCGCGGCTGCGGTGTACGGCAAGCTGCGCGGCCAGCCGGGCGTGGTGTTGACGACGCTGGGGCCGGGCGCGGCGAACCTGATGCTGCCGTTGTGCAGCGCGTACCTGGATCAGGAGCCGCTGCTCGCGATCTCGGCGCAGATTCCTGACGGGTTTCCCGCCAGCCACACTCATCAACTGCTGCCGCTTCACGACGCCTATCGGCCGGTGGCGCGGTACGTGGACAAGATCACCGGCGACAACGTGTTCGACGTCGTGCCGCGCGCGCTGGCGCAGTGCATGGAGCGGCCGTACGGCGCGGCGTACCTCACGCTCTCGGCGAAGGAGGCGCTGAAGCCTTTGGTGGGCGCGCCGGCGGTTCCGGGTTCTGGGTTCTGGGTTCAGGGTTCGGAGGCGGTTCGGGGTTCAGGGGTCGGGGTTCCGGGTTCGGTTCGCGAGCAGGCGAGACGCTCTCGCCGCGGCGCTCGCGGGCGCGAAGCGGCCGCTGGTCGTGATCGGGCTGAGCATCGATCCGGCCAACGCGGCGCGGATTCGGCGGTGGGTGACCGACTGGGATCTGCCGGTCGCCGTGACGCCGAAGGTCAAGGGGATCGTCGACGAAACGCTGCCGAATTTCGTCGGCGTCGCCGGCGGGATGGCGGCCGATGGCGTCATGTGCGACGCGATCGCCGCAGCCGATCTGCGTCGTCGGGCTCGGCCTCGATCCGGTCGAGATCGACAAGCTGTGGCACGCCGAGCGGCCGATTCACTGGGTGCTCGAAACGCCGAACGCCGGCGGCATCGTGCCGCCGGGCGTGGCGCTCGTCGACCACGCGGAGTTCCTCGATGCGCTCGTCGCGCAGAGGCCGCCTGCAACCTGGCCGGCGCCGTTCAAGTCGTTTCAGGAGCAGCGGCTGAAGATGCTGAACGACCGCACCGACTCAACCGGCACGATGTGGCCAGGCGACATCGTCCGGGCGCTGGCCGAGGTGATGCCGCCCGAGACAATCGTGACGACCGACGTCGGTTCGCACAAATACCTCTTCGGCCAGTACTGGCCGAGCCGTCAGCCGGAGACCTTCTGGATGTCGAACGGGTTGTCGGGGATGGCGTACGGGCTGAGCGCCGCGATCGGCGCCAAGCTGGCGCGCCCCGATGCGCCGGTGCTGGCGGCGGTCGGCGACGGCGGCTTCTCGATGAACGCGCAGGAGCTCGAGACCGCCGAACGCGTCGGCGCGCCGTTCATCACCGTCGTTCTCGAAGACGGCAGCTACTCGCTGATCAAGATCTCGCAGGCCGGAAAGAAGCTCGAACGCTACCGCACCGAGTTCAACCCGATCGACACGGTGAAGATGGCGGAAGCATGCGGCGTCGCTGGCGTGCGCACCAGCAACCCCGACGAGCTCGCGGCCGCCGCCGCGCGCGCGGTCAAAGAGCGCCGGAGCCTCGTCATCGCCGTCCCCGTGAACGATGCGGACTACCCCCGAATGTTCTGAGAGACGCGCGAGCCGCCCCTGAAGGGGCGGCCTACAGGGTCGCATACCGCGAGCCGCCCCTGAAGGGGCGGCCTGCATGGGTCGCATACGTAGGGCGGGGCTTCAGCCCCGCCTTCCCTATTTCCGCTCGAAGCGCTTGAAGAAGCTGTCGCTGTTCCACGCCGGCCGCGTCGGGCGGTTGGCGATGGCTTCGAGCGCGGCGACGTAGACGCGGTTGAAGTCCTCGGCCGCCTTGCGATCGATCGGCTGCGCGAGATCGTCGGCCGGCGCGTGGTAGCGCTCGGTCCGCCACTTCTTGATCATCTCGTGCTCGGGCGACCCTTTCGTGAACCCCACCTTCAGCGAGATCGCCGGCACGCCGGTGCGGATGAAGCTGTATTGATCGCTGCGCGTGAAGGCGTTGCGCTCCGGCTCCGGGTCTGAATACACCTCGATCCCCATCGGCCGCGCAATCGATCGCAGGTCGCCGGCAAGGTCCGATTCCTCCAGCCCCTGCACGACCAGGCTGTGCAGCGGGAAGAGCGGCAGGAACATGTCGGTGTTGAGGTTGGCGACCAGGCTCGTGCCCGGCACGGTTGGACGGTTGGCGTAGTACCGCGAGCCGAGCAGTCCCTTTTCCTCCGCGGTCACCGCCGCGAAGATCACCGACCGCTTGAACCCCTTCTTGGCCGCCGCCGCGTGCGCCGCTTCGATCAGCGTCGCGATCCCGGACGCGTTGTCCATCGCGCCGTTGTAGATCGCATCGCCTGTCTGCGTGCCGACGCCGATGTGATCGAGATGCGACGAGACGACGATGTACTCGTTCTTCAGCACCGGGTCGGTGCCGGGCAGGACGCCGATGACGTTGTCGGAGCTGAGCGCCTGCGCCTCGATCGTGCACACGGCGCGGATCGATGCCGGGATGGCGAAGCGCGGCAGCACCTGACCCGCGTTGGAGAGATCGAGCAGTTCCTTGAACGTGTGGCCGCTGCCCTCGAAGAACTTCTCCGCCGTCGCCGGGTTCACCGTGACCGCCAGCTGCTGGCCGGCAGTCTCGTCCAGCTCAGGATCGGCAATCGCCATCGACGGCAGGAAGCGCGCGAGCTTCGAACGATCCCACGGGATGTCCTGGCCCTTCGGGTTCTGAATCGAGATGACGCCGATCGCGCCCGCCCGCTTCAGGTACGACCAGCGCACGTTCTGATAGTGCGCGAGCAGCGGCCCGGGGATGCTCGACGGCCCGCCGGTGAGCAGCACTACGACTTTGCCGTTGAGGTCGAGGCCGGCGAGATCGTCGTGCTTCGACTCCGGCACCTGCAGCCCGTAGCCGGCGAAGACCATCGGCGCGTCGACCTTCGGCGCCGGCTCGATGCGCATGCTGAAGGTCGCCTCATCGCCGAGCACCACCGGCGTCGTCTTGCCGTCGCGCACCAGCGCCAGGCTCGACTTCTCCTCGACGATCTTGCGCGAGCGGAACGGCACCGGCTGGAAGTAGCCGTTGGTTCCGGCCGGCTTCAGCCCCGCTTCCTTGAAGTGTCGCGCGATGTACTCGGCGGCCTCGCGGTGCTCGGGGCTGCCGGTCTCGCGCCCTTTCATCCGATCGTCGGCGAGGTAGCTGACGTGCGCCCACCACTTCGCCGCCGGCGCTTGCGCGAGCGGCGTGGCCATGCTGGACAGGACGATCGCCGCGGCGATCAGGCGGACGCGGGACATGGAACCTCCAGGCAACATGTGGGAGAAGGCAAACAATTACGGCCGCGGCGCGAACTCGGGCTGCACATTGAAGACGCCGTACTTGCGATCCTCGCGCTCGCGGTTCGCCGCCATCATCCAGAGGAAGTTGATCGAGCCGCCCGGCGCCGCGACGTTCGGGTGATAGCCCTGCGGCATCAGCACCACGTCGCCCTCGCGGACAATCGTCGCCAGCTCCGGCTCCTGTGCGTCGGTGTACACCAGCTGCAGCCCGAACGACGGCGCCGGCATGTCGATGTAGAGGTACGCTTCCTCGAGCATCGCCGCGTGCTCGTGCGGCGGCCACGACGTCCAGTTGCCCGGGGCGCTGAAAGTGACGCCGGCCATGATTCGCCCGGCGTCGACGTTTTTGCCGATCAGCACGTTGACCTCGCGCTGGTTGGTCTCCTTGCCGGCGTTGAAGCGCAGCGTCGGATCCTTTTGAACCTCCGCGATCGGCACGAACTGCACCGGATACTTCCGGTCGACCGGCGCGCCGATTTCGGCCAGGTCGCAGCCGCCTTTTCCGGCCGTGACCTCGATCGACTCGCCGCGCGGGACGTACAGCGAATCGAGCCGTCCCAGCGTGAACGACTGACCGGCGGCCTTTACCTGCGCGGAGCCGTTGAGGCAGACGAGCCCGGTCTCCAGCGACTCGTTGTCGAAGCGGACCGCCGGATCGCCCTCGTCGAGGATGATGCGGCCGTGGTGGAGGTAGCGGGACGCCGCCGATCCGGGCACGATCGAAACGGTGCGTCCTTTCTTCCCGGCCGTGTTGCGGACGATGCAGGTATCCTTGGCGATCTGCTGAAGTGTCATGGTGTCCTCACAGTAGAATCACGCTACTTTAGCGCGAAATCGCGCGTTGGCGGACGGTCCGCCCTGAAGGCGGACACGACGAAGGTGACGGTCCGGCTGAAGCCGGATACTACGTAGATGGGGGACTGGTGATCGACAACGAACGGAGCCGCGCCGGCGGCACGAGGGCCACTGCCACCGCGTTCGCCGCGCTCTTCTCGGTCGTCGGCCTCTCGCTCTACGGGCTGCCGCTCTACTACGACTTCATGGTCCGCGAGCTGGGGTGGTCGCGGACGATGGTCACCTCCGGCAACGCGATCAGCAAGCTGATTGTCGGCCCGCTCTTCGGCTTCGCCGCCGGCTGGATCGTCGATCGCTTCGGGCCGCGCCGGCTGATGATGGCCGGCATCGTGATGGCGGGCGGCGCACTCGTCGGACTGGGTACCGTCTCCGCGGCGGGGATGTTCTATTTCTTCTACTTCTTCAACGCGCTCGGCTACGTCTGCGGCGGGCCGCTGCCAAGCCAGGTGCTGCTGTCGCGATGGTTCGATCGCACGCGGGGCAGGGCGATGGGGATCGCCTACCTCGGCATCGGGCTCGGCGGCGCGCTGGTGCCGCTGCTGGCGAAGTGGATGAACGACCAGTTCGGCTGGCGTGGATCGCTACAGGCGCTGGGCGTGTTGATCGTGCTGATCGCGCTGCCGTTGGCGTACTTCGTTCGCGAAGCCCCAGACCCGACGGAGAAAAGGACCGCGGACCTTTCGGCGCCGCGAGGCCGGGCGGAAAGCCCCGCCCTCCGGGTGATCCTTCGCAGTCCCGCGTTCTACCTGCTCGCTTTCGGCAGCATGTGCTCGATCGCCGCGGTCGGCGGCACGAACCAGCACCTCAAGCTGTTCCTGAGCATCGATCGCGCCTACTCGCAAGGCGAGGCAGCCAGCATCATCTCGCTGGTGCTGGCGATCAGCATTGCCGGCCGCCTGCTCATGGGATGGCTCGCGGATCGGATGCCGCGCAAGCACGTCATGCTGATCATCTACCTGCTGGTGGCGACGGCGATCCCGCTGCTCCTGCTGCGGCCGTCATCGTCGACGATGTACGTGTTCGCGGCGATCTTCGGCCTCGGCCTCGGCGGTGAGTACCTGATCATCCCGCTGATGGCGGGCGAGCTCTTCGGCATCGCCGCGCTCGGGCGCGTCATGGGCATCGTGCTGACCGCGGACGGCGTCGCCGAGGCGACGGCGCCGATGCTGGTCGGCTACCTGCGCGACCGCACCGGCAGCTACGACGCCGGCTTCACCCTGCTCGTCTGCGCCGCGCTGGCCGGCGCGATCGCGATCGGCTTGTTGCCCGGTCGTCGCGAACCGATGGCCGTTCCGAGCCCCCAGTCCCCAGCAACCAGTCCCCAGGTGTCGTAACCATGCGCATCGTCGACGGCAAGGTCAATGTCTGCAGCCCGGGCCGCAACTTCGTCACCCTGAAGCTCGTCACCGAGGACGGCGTCTACGGCGTCGGCGACGCGACGCTCAACGGCCGCGAGCTGGCGGTTGCCAGCTACCTGAGCGATCACGTGCTGCCGCTGCTCATCGGCCGCGACGCGCGGCGTATCGAGGACATCTGGCAGTACCTCGTACAAGGGCGCGTACTGGCGCCGCGGGCCGGTGACGATGACCGCGATTGCCGCGGTGGATACGGCGCTCTGGGACATTCGCGGCAAGACGCTCGGGGTGCCGGTCTATCAACTGCTCGGCGGCGCGTCGCGCGACTCGGTGCTCGTCTACGGCCACGCGAACGGCCAGACGGAGGAAGACACCGTTCAGGCGGTGCAGCACTACATGGGACTCGGCTACCGCGCGATCCGCGCGCAGTGCGCGATCCCGGGCGTGCTGCACGCGTACGGCGTCGGCCGCGGCGAGCTGTATTACGAGCCGGCGCAGAAGGGCAAGCCGCTCGAGAGCGTGTGGAGCACGGAGCGGTATCTCGACTTCGTGCCGCCGCTCTTCGAACGGCTGCGGCGCGAGGTCGGCTTCGACGTGCACCTGCTCCACGACGTGCACCATCGCCTGACGCCGATCGAAGCCGCGCGCCTCGGCAAGAGCCTCGAGCCGTCGCGGCTGTTCTGGCTGGAGGATCCGGTGCCGGCAGAGAACCAGGCGTCGTTTCGCACCATCCGCCAGCACACGACCACCCCGATTGCGGTCGGCGAGGTGTTCAACACGATCCACGACTGCGCGCAGCTCATCGAAGAGGAGCTGATCGACTACATCCGCATGACCGTCGTGCACGGCGGCGGCATCAGCCACATGCGGAAGATCGCGGCGCTCGCGGAGCTGCACCACGTGCGCACCGGATCGCACGGCGCCACCGACCTGAGCCCGGTGGCGATGGCGGCGGCGCTGCACTTCGACCTCAGCGTCCACAACTTCGGCATCCAGGAATACATGCGGCACACCGACGAGACCGACGCGGTGTTCCCGCATTCCTATGTGTTCGAGAGCGGCGCCATGCACCCGGGCGACACGCCGGGGCTTGGCGTCGACATCGACGAAGCGCTGGCGGCCAGCTATCCGTACGACCCTGCGTATTTGCCGGTCAACCGCAAACTGGATGGGACGGTGCACTCATGGTGACCCGCCGAGAACTCCTGACGTCGCTTGCTTCGGTCGCTGTCACGGTCCGGCTAAAGCCGGACACGACGAACGATCCGCTCCCGTCTGTAGTGTCCGCCTTCAGGCGGACCGTCGAGGCCTCGACGATTCGATTCGGTTACGCAGCGATCACCTGGGGAAGCGCGCTGACGCAGGCGATGGACGACATCGCGGCCGTGGGCTTCCGCGGCATCCAGCTGCGCGGCGAAGCGGTCCAGCAGTACGGCGACCGGCCGGCCGTGCTGAAGGAGGCGCTGGCCGCGCACAAACTGACGTTTGTCGCGCTTTCGAGCGGCAACCTCTCGATCGATCCGGCACGCGAGCAGGAAGAGCGGGCGACCCACGTGCGCCACGCGCAGTTCGTGCGCGAATGCGGGGGGCAGTTCCTGCAGATCATCGACGAGCGTCCGAAAGGGCGCGCAATCGTCGCGGCCGACTATCGGCGTCTGGGGACGCTGCTGACCGAGCTCGGCAAGCGGACCGCCGACCTTGGCATCCCGGTCGTCTACCACCACCACATGAACAGCCTCGGCGAGAAGCCGGACGAAGTCGAGGCGGTGCTGGCGGCTGCCGATCGCAAGTACGTGCGCGTCCTGTTCGACACGGCGCACTACCAGCAGGGCGGCGGCGATCCGGTCGCGGCGATTCGCAAGTACCGCGACTGGATTGAGCTGCTGCACCTCAAGGACGTCAGGGCAGGCGGCGCCTGCGTAGGGCGGCGTGGGCCGGGTGCTGCCTATCAGTTCGTCGAACTCGGTCGGGGACGGGTCGATCTGCCAGGTGTGTTCGCGGCGCTCGGCGAGATCAATTTTTCGGGCTGGGGCATCGTCGAGCTCGATCGCGTTCCCGATCCGGGCGGCACGCCGAAGGCGTCAGCCGAGATCAACAAGCGGTATCTGGTCGAGAAGGTGCATCAGACGATGTGATGCGACGGCCCTGAAGGGCCGTCCTACGACGGACGACGATCAACGCGGAACCCGCGGAGCTCGCAGAATGTTTTTGTTAAAAGGTATTCATCCACGGGTTCAGCGAGTTCTGCGTTGACGTCGTTGTCGCGGGCGCCAATCCTCATTCCAGCCGCACCGGCTCGAGCCTCGGCGACAGCAGGTGCACGATCAGCAGCGCCGAGAGGTACGCGGCCGCGGCCAGCATGAACACCGTCACGTAGGTGCCGGTCACCTCGAGCAGATACCCGGTCAGCTTCGCGATCAGCATCCCGCCGACCGCGCCGGCAAACCCGCCCAGGCCGACGACCGATGCGACCGCCTGCCGCGGGAACATGTCCGACGCCAGCGTGAACGCGTTCGCCGACCATCCCTGGTGCGCCGCGGTCGCCAGGCTGAGCAGCGCGACGGCGCTCCACATGCTCCGCGCCTGCGAGGCGAACACGATCGGCACGACGCCGGCGGCGCAGACGAGCATCGCCGTCTTCCGCGCCGCGTTCACCGACCAGCCGCGTCGGATCAGCGTCGACGACAGCCAGCCGCCGCCGACGCTGCCCACGTCGGCGAGCAGGTAGATGATGATCAGCGGCGGCCCGAGCTCGAGCAGCGACAGCCCGTAGGTCCGGCTGAAGAAGTCGGGCATCCAGAACAGGTACAGCCACCAGATCGGATCGGTCATGAACTTCGCGGCCGCGAACGTCCATGTCTGCCGGTATCCGATCAGCTTCAGCCAGCGGCACGCGAACGGTGCTCTCCGGCGGATCGCTGGTGATGTAGCGCAAGCTCGCTCTTGTTCACCCGCGGGTGCCCGGCCGGATGGCCGTACATCGTCCACCACAGCACCAGCCAGGCGAACCCGAGCAGGCCGGTGAGCACGAACGCCCAGTACCAGCCGAGGCTCGCGGTGATGAACGGCACGGTCATCGGCGTGATCACCGCGCCGATGTTGGTGCCGGCGTTGAACAGCCCGGTCGCGAACGCGCGCTCGCGCCGCGGAAACCATTCCGCCACCGTCTTGATCGCCGCCGGGAAATTGCCCGACTCGCCGAGGCCGAGCAGGAAGCGGACGAACATGAAGCCGGCGACCGACGAGGAATACGACAGCCCGAAGCCGCCGAGAACGAACGCGACGCCCGGTCCGAACCGCGTCGCCTCCGCCGTGGCCATGGCTGCGAGCGACCAGATGATCAGCGCGAGCGAGAACCCCTTGCGCGTGCCGAGGCGATCGATGATCCGGCCGGCGAAGAGGAAGCCGATCGCATAGGCGAACTGGAACGCGAAGACGATGTCGCCGTAGTCGATCTCCGACCAGCCGAACTCGGCTTGCAGCGTCGGCTTGAGGATGCCGATCACCTGCCGGTCGACGTAGTTGATCGTCGCGGCGAGGAACAGCAGGCCGCAGATCGTCCACCGGTAGCGGCCGACCCGAGTCGTTGCGACGGCAGTTTCCATGGATGCCCCAGCTCAGAACGTCGGGTTGCGGCGATGGATGGCGAACTCGCGATGGCCGAGGCGCTCGGCGGCCGTCGGCCGGCCCGACGACACCTCGATGAGATCACTGAACACGCGCGCGGCGGCGGACTCGAACGATTCGGCGTCGGCGAGCACGCCGCTGACGTCGATGTCGGTGTTGTCGGCCATGCTCGTCGCGGTCCGTGCGTTGCCCGTGATCTTGATCACCGGCGCGATCGGGTTGCCGGTCGGCGTGCCGAGCCCGGTCGTGAACAGCACGACCTGCGCGCCGCCGCCAACCATGCCGGTCACCGATTCGACGTCGAGCCCTGGCGTGTCCATCACCGTCAGGCCGGGTTTGCTGATCGGCGCGGCGTAGGCGACCACGTCCACCAGCCGCGTGCGTTCGCCGGCCTTGTGCGTCGCGCCGAGCGACTTCTCCTCGATGGTCGTCAAGCCGCCGCGGATGTTGCCGGGCGCCGGCTGCGTGCCGCGGATGTCGAGGCCGAGCGCCATCGCCTCGGCTTCGACCCGGCTGACGACGCGGAGCAGCTGCGTTGCGGCCGCCGGATTCGTCGCGCGCTCCGCCAGCAGATGTTCGGCGCCCATGATCTCCGCAATCTCGCCGAGCACCACCGAACCGCCGAGATCGACCAGTCGATCGGCGACGCGGCCGACGACCGGGTTCGACGCCAGCCCGGAGGTGTAGTCCGAGCCGCCGCACTTCACCGAGAGCACGAGCGACGGAGGCCGGGAACCGCCCGCGCTCGGCGCGGCCGGCTTCCTCCGCCATCGCGCGCGCGATCTCGATCCCGTGCGCGGTGGCGCGCACGGTGCCGCCCTCGCCCTGAATCGAGACGATCTGCGCCGGCTTGCCGGCCTGGCGCGCGCTCTCGGCGAGCTGCTGCGCGACCACCTGCTCGCACCCGAGCGCGACGACGATGACGGCGCCGACATTTGGATGCCGCGTATAGGCGGCAAGCGTGTCGTGCGTCATGGTCATGTCGGGGCCGAGCTGGCCGCATCCCGCCAGGTGGGGCAGCGCCGCGCCGATCGGCGCGATGGCCGCCGCGATCCGCTCGGCGACGACCGCCGCGCAGATCACCGTCGGCACGACCAGCACGTGATTGCGGACGCCGACGCGGCCGTCGGCGCGCGCATAGCCGAGGAACGACGGGCCTGCGGTCATTCTTCCCTCGACACGGCGGCTGGCGTCAGATCGCCGCGCCCGCGGGTGCTCGCGACGTTGTGGATGTGGACGTGTGCGCCCGGCGCGATGTCCGACGAGGCGCAGCCCGATCGGGCTGCCGTACTTGATCACGCGCTCGCCGGCGCGAATCGCGCGCAGCGCGACCTTGTGCCCGCGCGGGATGGTCTCCGCGATCGTCAGCGTGATCTCGCCGATGCGGAGAGTCTGCCCGGAATCGAGCGGCTCGAGCGCGGTCGCGACGTTGTCGGCGCCGCTGATCACGATCGCGGCGTTCACTGGTTGACTCCGCTCGCGAGGAAGCCGCCGTCCACCGCGATCATCTGCCCGGTGACGAAGGTCGCCGCATCGGAGGCGAGGTACACCGCGGCGCCGACCAGTTCCTCGACGCGGCCGAAGCGTCCCATCGGCGTGCGCATCAGGAACTCCTGGCCGCGCGCGCCCTTCAGGATCTGCCGGTTCAAGTCGGTCTCGAAGACACCCGGCGCGATCGCGTTCACCGTGATCCCGTGGCGCGACCACTCGACGGCGAGCGCCCGCGTCAGCCCGGCGACGGCCGATTTACTGGCCGTATAGGCCGCGACTTCCTGCAGGCCGACGAACGACGCCAGCGAGGCGACGCCAATCAGCCGGCCCGCGCCGCGCTCGATCATCGACGGCGCGAAGACCTGATAGGCGCGGAACATCCCGGTGACGTTGGTGTCGAGGATCGCGTTCCAGTCGGCCTCGCTCATCTCGAGCGTGGCGACCCGCTTGGTGATGCCGGCGGCGCAGACGAGGATGTCGACGCGGCCAAACGCCTGGAGGCACGCGTCGCGCAGGCGCTGCAGCGCGGCGAGCTCGCCGACGTCGGCCGGATGCCGGAGCGTCCGGCGCCCGCGCGTTTCAATCGCCGCGGCCACCTCGTCCACGGCGTGGGGGCGGCGGCCGGTGGCGACGACGTCGGCGCCGGCGTCGGCGAGCCCGAGGGCGAGCGCCCGGCCGATGCCCGTGGTGCCGCCGACGACGACCGCGGTTCGCCCGGTGAGATTGAAGAGTCCTGGCACGGCGGCATTCTACTGGGTCCGCGGCCCGACGAGATCGCACCCTCGACTCGCGCGCCTGCCTTAACCGCGGAGAGCGCCGAGAACGCAGAGTTTTCCCAAGGGTTCCGTCCACCCTGGAAGAAAAGGCTCTGCGGGTTCCGCGAGCTCTGCGTTGATCGTTGTGGACAGCAGGCGCCGCTCGGATAAGCTAAGCCCATGACGCTCTCACGACGTGCGCTCCTCGCCGGGCTGGGCGCGGCGGCTGCGTCCTCGGCCTGGCGCACCGCGGCGGCTGCGGCTCCGTTCAATCTCTCGATTCTCACCGACGAGATCTCCCAGGACTTCGGCCACGCGTGCGAGGTCGCGTCGCGCGAGTTCGGCCTCGGGCTCGTCGACCTGCGCGAGGCCGGCGGCAAGAACCTGATGAACTGGGACGCCGCGCAGATCGCGGACGTCCAGAAGGTCCTCGATCGCTTCTCGCTGCGGGTCGCATGCCTCGCGACGCCGGTCTTCAAGGTGGACTGGCCCGAGGCGCCGAAATCGCCCTTCAGCCCGAAGCGCGACGAGTTCGGCGCCAGCTTCACCTACGCGCACCAGCCCGAGCTCCTCGAGCGCGCGTTCGAGCTGGCGAAAACGTTCAAGACCGATCGGATTCGCATCTTCGATTTCTGGCGGCTCGAGGACCAGAAGCCGCACCGCAAGGCGATAGACGAGGTGGTGCGCGCGGCGGCGGTGAAGGCGGGTGCGCGCGGGCTGACGCTCGTGCTCGAGAACGAGTACGCCTGCAACACCGCAACCGGCGCCGAAGCGGCGCGGCTCCTCACCGCCATCCCGGAGAAGGCGCTGCAGCTCACCTGGGATCCGGGCAACGCGCAGTTCCGCGACGAGGTGCCGTTCCCCGGCGGCTACGCGGCGCTGCCGAAGGAGCGCATCGGCCACGTCCACTGCAAGGACGCGGTGCGCAGCGCCGGCGGAAAGTGGGAGTGGATGGCGATGGGGCGCGGCACCATCGATTGGGCGGGACAGTTCCGCGCGCTGAAGCACGATGGCTACCGCCACGCGTGCACGCTCGAGACACACTGGCGCGGCGCCGGCACGCCGGAGGAATCGAGCCGCCAGAGCCTGGCCGGCATGAAGGCGCTGCTCGACAAAGCCGGGACTGCCTGACAGCGCGTTGGCGATTCACGTCGGGCTGATTGGCGCCGGCAACATCAGCGACACGCACGCGCGCGCCGCGGCCGCGATCCCGGGCGTCGCGATCGCCGGCGTCTACGCGCCGACCCGTGAGCACGCGCAACGCCTGGCCGCCGCGCACGGCGGCGTCGCCTGCGACACGCTCGACGCGCTCCTCGATCGCCGGCCGCTCGATCTCGGTCATCATCGGCAGTCCGTCCGGGCTGCACGCCGAGCACGGCGTCGCCGCGGCCCGGCGCGGCATCCACGTGCTGGTCGAGAAGCCGATCGACGTCTCTGCGGCGCGCGCCGATGCGCTCGTCGCCGAAGCGGACCGCGCCGGCGTGCGGCTCGGGGTTATCTTTCAGGATCGGCTGAAGCCCGACGTCGAGCGCGCCCGCGCGCTCATCACCGACGGCAGCCTGGGCCGGCCGATGCTCGCGACCGCGCAGGTGAAGTGGTACCGGCCGCCGGAGTACTACCGCGGCTCGCAATGGCGCGGGACGCAGTCGCTCGATGGCGGCGGCGCGCTGATGAACCAGGGCGTGCACACGGTCGATCTGCTGCTGTGGCTGTTCGGTCCGGTGCGTCGCGTCTTCGGCAGAACCGCGACGCTTCGGCACCAGATCGAAGTCGAGGACACGGCGGTCGCGGTTCTCGAGTTCGAGAACGGCGCACTCGGCACGCTCGAGGCCGCAACTTCCGCTTATCCTGGCTATCCGCGCCGGCTCGAGCTGACCGGCTCGCAGGGGACGCTCGTCATTGACGGCGATCGCCTCGCGGCCATAGACCTCACGGGGCCGGGGGGTGCAGCGCGAAGGCCTCAGCCGAGCAACCCGATAGCGCGAAAGCTTCAGCCGAGCGGCCGGTCGCCAGCTCGTCGCCGATCGTCGCAGACGCCTCAGCGCATCAACGGGTCATCGAGGATTTCATTCGCGCCATCGAGACCGGCGGACGGCCCTGCTGCGACGGCCGCGAAGGGCGGCAGAGCGTTGCCTTGATCGAGGCGATCTATCGGTCGTCGCGCACCGGCCAGCCGGTGTTGTTCGAATAGCCGGGCCACTGGGTGCGGGCCGCCGCTGGCGCTGCGACCGTCGCGGCCGCGATATATAGTTAAGCGTCTCGTAACCGTATGCATCGCGACTGGACGCAACGATGAGCGCCGTGACCGCTTCTCGACGGGCGAGGGTGACCGCTCAGGTCGAAGCGCTCGGCATCGTCGCCGTGATCCGGCTCAAGGACCCGGCGAAGCTGCGCGCGGTGGTCGACGCGATCGCCGCCGGCGGCGTGCGCGCGCTCGAGGTGACGATGACCGTGCCGGGTGCGGTGGGGCTGATTCGGGAGCTCGCGCCCACGCTGCCCGACGGGTTTCTGCTCGGCGCCGGCACCGTCACCGATGTCGCCACGGCGCGCGCGGTCATCGACGCCGGTGCGTCGTTCGTCGTCAGCCCCGTCTTCAAGCCCGATGTCGTCGCGGCGTGCCACGAGCGCGACGTCGCGGCGATGCCCGGCTGTTTTTCCCCGACGGAAATTCTCGCGGCCTACGAGAGCGGCGCCGATATCGTCAAGGTCTTTCCGGCGACTGCGCTCGGCCCGCAGTTCATCAAGGACGTCCGCGGTCCGCTGCCGCAGGTGAAGCTGATGCCGACCGGCGGCGTGACGCTCGAGAACGCCGGCGACTGGATCCGCGCCGGCGCGGTAGCTGTCGGTCTCGGCTCGGCGCTGGTCGACGCGCGGGCGATCGAGGGCGACCGCTGGGACGTCATCACCGCGAACGCGCGCCTGGTGGTCGCGCAACGTCGGCGGTGCGCGCGCGTGACGCATAAGGTTGTCACCTTCGGCGAGCTGATGCTGCGCCTCAGCCCGCCGGGATTCGAGCGCCTCTTTCAATCGCCGCTGCTCTCGGCGACCTTCGGCGGCGGCGAAGCCAACGTCGCGGCGAGCCTGGCGCAGTTCGGGCTGCGCAGCTGCTACGTCACCTGCCTGCCGGCCGCATGCGATCGGCGATGGCGCCATGCGCGCGCTGCGCGCCGAGGGGATCGACACGTCGTACGTCGTGCGCTCCGGGTCGCGACTCGGAATCTATTTCGCCGAGACCGGCGCCAGCCAGCGCGCGGGCACGGTCATCTACGATCGCGCGCAGTCGGCGATCAGCGAGATCGCCCCGGACGCGGTGAAGTGGGACGAGGTGATGTCGGGCGCCACCTGGTTCCACGTCACCGGCATCACGCCGGCGCTGGGCGCAAAGGCCGCGGCCGCGACCGAAGCGGCGATCGCGGCGGCGAAGCGCGCCGGCGCACGCGTCAGCGTCGATCTCAACTACCGGAAGAAACTCTGGAGCGAATCGCAGGCGCAGGCGACGATGCGGCCGCTGATGCGCAACGTCGACGTCGTGATCGCGAACGAAGAGGACCTGCAGGCCGTGCTCGGCGTCCAGGTCGCCGGCGCCGATGTGCAGGCCGGCGCGCTCGACGTCGCCGGGTATCGTGCGGCCGCCGAGCGCGTGACGCGCGAGTTCGGGCCGTCGATCGTCGCGGTGACGCTGCGCGAGAGCCTGTCGGCGAGCGACAACGGCTGGAGCGCGGTGCTGTGGGACTCGGCCAGCGCCACGATGCTCCAGAGCCAGCGCTACCTCGTCCGGCTCGTCGATCGCATCGGCGGCGGCGACAGCTTTGCCGCCGGCCTGATCTACGCGATCGTCGCCGGCCGGCCGCTCGATGCCGCGCTCCGGTTCGCGGTTGCCGCCAGCGCCCTGAAGCAGACCATCCCTGGCGACTTCAATCACGTGTCGGTGGCTGAGGTCGACGCGCTCGCCGGCGGCGACGCGTCCGGGCGCGTGCGCCGCTGAGCGACCTGCGCCCTTCGCTGTTACAGTACGCGTAATGCCGTTCACCGACCGGGAACACGTCACCGCGGTTCTCTTCTACGTCGCGCTGGCGATCTTCGTCTACCTCGTGTTCCTGATGGTCCAGCCGTTCTTCGTGCCGCTCGGCTGGGCCGCGGTGCTGGTGATCGTCTTCCACCCCGTTCATGCGCGCTTCGAGGCGCGCTACGGCCCGACGCGCGCCGCGGCGCTGAGCACCGCGACTGTCGCGGTCATCGTCGTTGCGCCGCTCATCCTGATCACGACCGCATTCGTGCGCGAGGCGGTGCAGGCCACCGGCGACGTCCAGCGCGCGTTCGAAGAAGGGCGGCTGGCGTGGATCGAGCGCGCGCTGGGGCTGGGTGCAGCGCCGCGCCGGCGGCGCGCCGCTGTTCGACATCGCGTCGACGCTGGTGGATGTCGCGAAGCGGGTCGGCGCATTCCTCGCGGCCCAGGCCGGCAACTTGCTGCAGAACGTGGCGGTGTTCCTGTTCGATCTGGTGATCGTGCTGTTCGCCGCGTTCTTCCTGTTCCGCGACGGCGACAAGCTGATTCACGCCATCCGCCGCACGCTGCCGGTCGATCGGCCGCAGCGCGACCGGTTCATCCGGCAGACGCGCGAACTGGTGTCGGCGACGGTCACGGCGGCCGGGATCGTCGCCGGCGTGCAGGGAGTGCTCGGCGGCATGCTGTTCGCCGCGCTCGGCATCCAGGCGCCGGTGTTCTGGGGCGTCGTCATGTTCTTCTTCTGCCTGCTGCCGTTCGGCGCGTGGGTGATCTGGCTGCCGGCCGCAATCCTTTTCTTCGCCAGCGGCGACTGGACGCGCGGCGCCATCCTCGCCGGCTTCGGCGTCGGGGTGGTCAGCATGGTCGACAACGTGCTGCGGCCGTGGCTACTCAGCGGCCGCGCGCAGATGAACGGGCTGCTGGTGCTGATCAGCCTGCTCGGCGGTGTGCAGGTGTTCGGATCGCTCGGCCTGGTGATCGGTCCGACGCTGATGGCCACCGCGATCGGCATCCTGCGCACTTACATCTACACCGATCCCGTCGAAACGCCGGGCAGGGTGCTGGAGAAGCGGGCGGTCAACCGATAGAATCGACCGCGACACCATCAGCATCCCGCGATGGTGGAAATTCCTGCGACCGCAAGTCTCAGCGACGCGGCGTCTCAGTACGCGGCTCGAGCAGCAGCGTGTTGCCGACGTACTCAGTGATCGAGAGGCGGCAGGCGGGCTCGGGGCCGTAGAACCTCGTCGCGTGCCACGCGTTCGCCGGCGCGTAGACGATGTCGCCTTCGCTGGCGATGAAAGGCGGCTGTCCCTCGATCGCGTGGCGGATCTGGCCGGTGAAGATCAGCCAGAACTCGGCGCTCTCGGGGTGGTAGTGCCCCTTGTCGGCCGGGTCGAGCGGCGGCAGGTTCTTCTCGTGGCCGTAGATGATCAGGAGCTCCGACTTGTCGTCGCGCACCCAGCGTCCGCCAGTGTACTTCTCGTTCTTCGCCGCGGCCTCGTGGATGTTGATGTGCGGCTGGTTGAACTGGTCGTACTGACCGGGCGTGCGGTTCACCATCACCGGCACCCAGCTCATGCCCGGAGGCGGCGCGGCCGCCGGCGGCTCCGCCGACTCGCGCGGGTAGAGCGTCTTCGCGCGCGCCACGTTGACGATCCAGCGCAGGCTCGGCGCGTCGCCGATCGTTTCGAGTGAGTAGAACGTCTGCCGCGGGATGTTCACCAGCGATCCGCGTGTCGCCGTGAACGGCGCCTGCCCCTCGATCTCGACCCGGACCTGGCCCTCGACGACGGCGAACCATTCGCGCGTGTCGGGATGGAGACGCCGGCTCACCTTCGAACCAGGCGCGGCCGAAATGTACTCGCCGGTCAGGCGGCCATCGTCGACGACGAGCTCGCGCCAGTTGGCGTCGCCTTTGTGGCGCGCCTTGAGATCCGACAGTTTCACCCACGGCTTCTGCGGCGGCGTGTACGAAGGCGTGTGCACCGGCTTCGGCGCCCAGACGGCAGTTGGCGGCGGACGCTGATCCTGGCCCTGAACCGCGACCGTTGCGAGGCACACCACGGACGAGCAGACGAGGAGGTGCTTCGGCGTGCGCATGCGCGCGAGTGTATCAGGGCCGAGCTCACGGGCGCTCGGCATCTTGGATCGCGCTGATCCTGCTCGCTGATGTTGCGCAACTCTTTCGTCACCGCTCGCGTCCGCTCGAAACCGCGGGTGTATGCTCCGCGCATCTGAACGGGCCTGATGGCTGTTCCCGCTTTGCCAATCGCCGGAGAGGGGGGTGACGATGAGCGTGAGAGACTTCGTCCGCAGCGGCGTCCTCGTGTGGTCGTTCTGGATGCTCGCCGCGCCCGCGGCGGCGCAGGGTGTCGGAGCGATCGGCGGCACGGTCACGGATGCATCCGGAGCGGTGATGCCGGGCGTCACCGTCGCGCTTTCCAATCCCCGCGGCAGCATCGGCGGCAATCAGGAAACGGTCAGCGACGCGCGCGGCACGTTCCAGTTCATCCGGCTCGTGCCGGGCGTCTACACCGTCAAGGCCGACCTCGCCGGCTTCCGCCCGGCCGTCCAGGAGAACATCGTCGTCAACGCCGATGCGACGGCACGCGTCGACTTGAAGCTGGAGATCGGCACGCTGTCGGAAGGGATCACGGTGAAGGGCGAATCGCCGCTGCTCGACACGACGTCGGCGTTGAAGCAGACGGTGCTGTCGCGCGAAGTCCTCGACAGCCTGCCGAACCGCATCGACGTCTGGGCCGTCGCGCGCGTGATCCCGAGCGTGGTCCTGAACAAGGTCGACGTCGGCGGATCGGAATCGTTCCTGCAGTCGACGGCCACCGTGCACGGCAGCAACAACGAGAACGGATTCCTCATCGACGGGATGGACGTGTCCAATCTCGACGGCAACGGCACCGGGGCGGTGATGTATCTCGATCCGTACGCCTTCCAGGAAACCAACTACCAGACGAGCGGCGGCGGCACGGCAATCTCCTCGAAGGGCGGGCTGCTGTTCAACATGGTCACGCGCACGGGCACCAACCGGTTCCACGGCGGCGCGATGTTCAACGGCGCGAATCACGGCATGGGATCGGCGAACTACTCGGACGAGCTGCGTGCGCAGTTGCTGGCCGCCGTGCCGCCGGTTGCGCTCGCCGCCAACCCCAATATCGTCCCGGGCGCGGACATCCTGAAGATCTACGACGTCGGCGCCTGGCTCGCCGGGCCAATCGTGCGCGACAAGCTGTGGTTCTCGTTCTCGGCGCACGACCAGGCGCTCGATCAGTACCTGCTCGGCAACTACAACCCCGACGGCTCGCAGGTGCTCGACGACAACCTGATGTGGACGACCGCGGCCAAGGTCGCGTGGCAGGTGACGCACAGCGCGCAGCTCTCGTACTTCAACAACCTGCAATACAAGTTGATCGGCCACCGCAACGGCGGCGGCACGTTCGCCGAGAGCCGCGCGCGGAATCTCAACGACAAGTATCCGGACGTGCACCAGGTGAAATTCACCTCGCCGGTCGGCAACCGCATCGTGGTCGACGTCTCGTATAACCGTTTCCGCGCCGACGACAAGTTCGGCCAGGAGCCGGAAGTCCAGGCCGGCGACATCTCGCGCTTCGATGCGGTGACCAATACCTACGTGGTCGCGTTGCCGACCTATCGGGACAACGCGATGTTCAGGGATCAGGTGCTGACGAGCATCGGCTACTACACCGGCCGCCACGATATCCGGTTCGGCTATCAGTTCGTCGACGGCGGCGAGAAGTCGTCGAACTGGTCGACCTCCGGCATGCGCGCGGTCTACCGCAGCGGCCGTCCCGATTCGGTCAACACCTACAATGTGCCGATTACATCGACCTCGTCGCGGATTCCGGTGGCATTCGAGCCCTGGGCGCGCGACCACGGCGTCTTCGTCCAGGACAAATGGACGCCAACCCGAAGGCTGACGCTCAACCTCGGGTTGCGGTTCGAGACGACCTACGGCGTGGCTGCCGGCCACATGCCGCCCGGCCACCACCTTCGTGCCCGAGCAGTGCTTCGATGAGGTGCAAGGGCGCGCCCGATTTCAAGGGCCTCGTTCCCCGCATGTCCGCGGTCTACGACCTCTTTGGCGACGGCAAGACCGCCGTGAAGTTTTCCGCCAGCCGCTACGACCAGCCGATCACGCTCAGCAACGTGCAGCGCGTCAACCCGCTCGGCATCGTCGAACGACACGCGCAACTGGACGGTGTGCGCCGCCGGGCAGACCTCCGCCTGCGATCTCAACGGCGATCTGACGCCGCAGCTCAACGAGCTCGGCGCATCGAACGGCTTCCCGTTCGGCGTCAACAACCGCTACAGCGACGATCTGGAGTGGCCGACGTCGAACGAGTACAACATCGAGTTCCAGCACCAGCTGCCCGGCAACGTGGTCGTCTCGGCCGGCTACATCCGCCGCGAAACCCGCCGGAACATCGGCTCCAGGAACGTTGCCGTTCCATTCGAGAGCTACATCCCGCTCCAGGTGACCGAGGCGAACAGCGGCCGGCAGGTCACGGTCTATAACCAGGCGCCGGCGCTGCGGGGCAGGGTCGACAACCTCTGGGACAACTTCTCCGAGCTGGATAGCAATTTCAATGGCGCCGACATCACCGTCAACAAGCGACTGAGCAACCGCTGGTCGATGGCCGGCGGCGCCAGCTTCGGCAAGACCACCGGCGACATCTACGCCACGCTTGCGACCGTCGATCTCAACAATCCCAACAACACGTTCCGCCGCGGGCTGGTGGGGAACGACGTGCCGTGGTCGTACCGGATGTCGGGCCTGTACGAATTCCAGTACCAGCATCTCGGTCAGCGCGACGGCCCAGTACTACAAGGGTTTTCCGGACACGACGACCGTCTCGGTGGGCAACAACACGGTCGCGCTCACGCAGGGGACGCAGGTCTTGACGGTCGAACCGCGCGGCACGACGCGGTTGCCGGCGGTCAGCTCGCTGGACGTCAGCGTCCGGAAAAGCTGGAGGCTGAATGGGATGTCGTTCGAGCCACGGATCGATTTCTACAACCTGACCAACTCGGCCACGATCCTTGGCCGAATCACGCAGCTCGGACCGACCTACGGGCGAGTGAGCAGCATCCAGCGAGGGCGGCTGATCAAGCTGGGCGTGAACTTCGAATTCTAAGACGGTGCAGGCGGACGGGGCGCTCGTGCAGGGTGCACGCGGACGGGGCGTTGGTGCAACGTGCAACGTGCAACGTGCAACGTGCAGCGTGCAGCGTGCAGCGTGCAGCGTGCTCGTGCTCGTGCTCGTGCTAGGAGGCCGGGCCGGTCGTCGAGCGGTATGGTTGGCGCCGGCGGTATAGCTCGAGACGATGTTGGATCGCGGCGGCGAGGGCGGGGTCGGGGTTCAGGGTCAGCGCCGTTTGCTCGGTGTCGACGGCACGCTCGAATTGGCCGGCAGCAGCGTAGGCCGTGGCGAGCACGTCCAGGGCGCTCGCGTCTCGCCGGGCCGTGAGATCCGCGACGCGCTCGGCGAGCGCGATCGCTCGAGTGGCGTCTCGGAGCGCGGCGTCCGGCGCCGTCGCCTGCAGCCAGGCCAGGCTGGCCAGTGCCGGAATCCAATCGGGCGCGAGCTGCGCGGCTCGTCGGAACTGATCGGCCGCTTCCGCGAGCTCGCCGCGCGACCGCAGGACGCTGCCGGCGTTGTAATGCGCCTCGGCGTTCGATGGGTCGAGGCGCAGCGCCTCGCGAAAGTGATCGAGCGCCTCGCCGGGACGTCCGAGCCTCACGAGCACGCTGCCCAGGTTGTTGTGCGCGACGCCGTAGTCCGGCTGGAGCCCGAGCGCCAGACGATACTCGCCGATCGCCTCGTCGAGCCGTCCCGACACGGTCAGCGCGGTGCCGAGGTTGAAATGCGCCGCGGCAGAATCGGGCTTCAGCTTCACCGAGATTTCGAGGTGTGTCGCCGCTTCCCGGCCCCGGCCCAGATCCAGATAGAGCAGGGCGACGTCGTCGTGGAGCTGCGGCCGCGTCGGATCCTGCGCGATCATCGTCTCGTAGCCGGCGATCTCCTCGGCCATCGCCTTCGGTCGAAACGCGGCGTTCAGCACGCGCAGATCGCGATCGTCTCGCGGCAGCACCTGAATCCAGAGGTCGCCCATCTCGTCGTTCGTCCACTGGCCCCAGTGCACGCGCCGCGGCGGCTGCTGCGGGTTGCGCGGGTTCGCCGCCGAGTTGTCGTAGGTGTACCGCACCGATAGCGTCGTCCCCTTCGGCAGCACCGGCGGCGTCACGTAGCGGTAGACGTGCTGCCACCTGAAATCCCAGTTCCGGATGTAGAGCAGCCAGATCTCCTTGCCGTCCGGCAGCGTCGCCCGCGCTTCAACCGTGCGAGCGCGGTAGTGCGCGTGCGGCTGTACCGCCTGAACGACGACATCGACCGGCAGCACGAATGAATCTTCGATCGCGTAATTGGCGTCGCCAGCCGCGATGTCGATCGTCTGCCGCCCCAGCCTCAGCATCGCGGGTGTTCGATCGGGTGCCTCGGTGGTGAAGTACAGCCCGATCGACGGCTCGACGACCTCGCGCTTGCCGCTCGGCGTCATGTGGACTTCGACCACGAGGTCGGTTTCCGGCGGAAGCCGCCACGCCAGTCCCTTCGGCAGCAGCGGGGCACTCTGGCCGGGCGTCCAGCCAAGGAAATGGCCATCGGGGTACACCGCCGAGTGCGAGAGCAGCCCTTCGTAGCCGGGCGCGGCGTCCTGATCGTCGAGCAGCCGGGATGCGGTGGTGCGATCGATCCTGATGTTCGCGTGGTGGACGACGCGCGCGTTGCCGGGCCGGAACTCGAGCCCTCTGACGTAGCGCAGGGTCCGAACCGGAAGCCGGAACACAAACACGCGCGAGACGTCGGTGCCCTCCGCCGTGAGCACGTACGGTTCTGGCAGCGTCGCGACGAGATCCGGTTGACCGAGTTGCCAGCCGTCGGTCCAGGTTGGCGGCGGCGGAAGATCGCGGGCATCGCCTTCGACCGTCCCGTCCGACACCCATTGCTGAATCCGCGCAATCTCGGCGTCGCTGAGCGGCCGGTGGCCGACGAACTCGCCGTAGCCGGGCTCGGACTTCCAGGGTGGCATCACGCGATCTCGCGTGACGGCCGCGATTTGCCTTGCGCGCTGCCTGGCGTCCTGAAACGTGAGCAGGCCGAACGGTGCGGGTCCACCCGGGTGATGGCAGGTGCCGCAGCGCTCGTGGAGGAGTGGCGCGATGTCCCTGGTGAAGGTTACCGTCGCTGGCTGATTGGCGGGGAGAGCGGAAGGCTGCGCAGCCCCGGCGCCGATGGCCGGGGCTGTCGCGAGTGCGAGCGCAAGCAGGCAGCCGAAGTCTCTCGGCATACCGGCAGACTTCTCAGCGCGGCGCCTTACCCTGCGAAGACGAGGACGAGCGGCGGCCGCCGAGGACTTCGACGACGCGGTCGATGTCCTCGTGAGTGTTGAAGACCGACACCGACAGGCGCAGCCTGTTCTCGTTGCCGATGACCGTCGCGTTGACCTTGCCGGCCTGCAGCGCCTTGGCGGTTGCGGCCGCGTCCTTCAGCTCGAAGGCGAGCGTCGGCGTTTCGGTGCCGCGCGGCGTCAGCGGCTTGTAGCCGAGCGGCGGCAGCTCGGTCTGCAGCCGATCGGTCAGCTGGCGCGCGTGCGCGCGGATCTTGTCGAGGCCGAGCTGCTGCACGTAGTTGATGCCTTCCGAGACGCACGCCGCGAGCAGCACGCCGATGCCGCCGGTCTCGTACCTGGCCGCGCCGGGCAGCGGCTCCCAGGTCATCTCCGCGCGGTTGAAGTTCGTCACCTGCCGGTGCCCGTACCTCGTCGTCGGCAGTACCGTTCCCTGCAGTTCCTCGCGGACGTAGAGGAAGCCGATGCCGCGTTCGCCCATCAGCCACTTGTAGGTGCCGGCGGAGGCGAAGTCGATGCCGAGCGCCTTGACGTCGAGCGGCACCGCGCCGACCGCCTGGATGATGTCGGCGAAGAGATACGCGCCGCGCGCATGAGCCAGGGCGCTGACCGCTTTGGCATCGTGCATGAAGCCGTTGACGTTCGACACCAGCGCCAGCGACACGAGCCGCGTGTTCCGGTCGATCGCCTTGTCCATGTCGTTGACGTCGATCGCCCAGTTCTTGTGCTTGACGATCCGCAGCTCGACTCCCTTCTTCTCGATCTCCTTGTACATGTAGAGGGAGGTCGTGAAGTGCAGCTCGTCGATGACGATGTTGCCGCCGCGCTTCGGCAGGTCCATGCCCATGACGACGATGTTCTCGCCGTCGGAGGTGTTGGCGGTGTAGGCGATCTCGTTTGCGGTGGCGTTGATCAGCTGCCCGTACCGCTTCTTCAGATCCTGCTGCTTGTCGGCGCCGAAATCGACGCGGCCTGGGCCGGGCCCGTACAGCCGGTAGTTCGTCGCCTGCTCGACGCCGCGCGCGGCAAAGGTGCCGAGCGGGTGCATCGCCGCCGAATTCATGTAGGTTTCGTTCGCGACCGACGGGAAGTCGGCGCGGACCGAAGCGGGGAAGATGGCGCCCGGCTTCGACGCCTGGGCGGCAAGAACGGAGCGAGCCGACACGGCAAGCGCACCTGCGCCTGCCAGGAACTCGCGGCGACCGAGCGTCATGGAGCCTCCTCGCGAAAAAGAACCGGGGACATTATAGGGGTAAGGCTGTGGAAATGCCTTATAACCACACGCCATGAGGCGCACACCGTGTGTCGTCAGCGTGGCCGACCATACCGGGTGGGCTCATTTGATCTGCGTGTCGGCGGGCGACGGGGTGCCCTCCGTTATCGAGCGCCGCCGTGTGGCGCTGATCGAGCGGGGTCTGCCGACTCAACCTTATGAACACGGATCGACGGCGATGCGCGAGGACGAGGCGCACGCGCTCATCGCCCGCGTCCGGGGGTCAATCGCGACCCACACCGAAGGCGCGCTGCATCGAGTCGTGACTGAGCTCGCCTCGACGTGCACTGTCGTCGCCCTCGCGATCCGGAAGCCTCCGTTTCCCCGGCTTCCCAAGAGCGTCGCCGCGGTCAGGGCGTCGTATCCGCTGTTGTGCGCCGCGGACGGGATGCTGTATCAGCTGGCCATCTGCCGCGCGGCCAGGCAGCTTGGGCTCGACGTGCAGTTATATCGCCGCGGCGATGAAACATCGCGGGCAGCGGAGATCCTCGGCGTCACACCTGGCGAAATCGAGGAATTCGTTACTCGTACCGGCCGTCCGGCCGGCCCGCCGTGGACACAGGAACATCGGCGGGCGTACGCGGCTGGCATCGCTGCGCTCGCAGCGCACGGACGTGCGCGCCTCAGACTTCCGCGATAGCCGCAAGGCGACGTCCTCTGCTCAGAGTGGGTTTCAAAATTGCGCGCGGCCTCTCGTAGCGCAGCCCTTTTAGGGCTGCCAACGGGCCGCGCGGGCAGCCCTGAAGGCGGCGCTACCGAATGTTGAGACGCACTGGCTGGAGACTCATCGTTCGGCCTCGGCACGCATGGCGGTCCACAGCTGTTCGACGTGCATGCGCTCGGTCGTTTCCGCGCCCACCGAGATACGTACCATCCACCGCCCGTCGAGCACCGCCGGCGTCAGGTAGGTGGCGCCCGAGCGGTTGAGGCGGTCGCACCATCCCAGCGTGTGGCGGTCGAGTGCCTCGGCCTCGAGGCCGGCCGGCTCGTGCCGGACGCACAGCGTTTGCAGCGCGACGGGTGCGAGCACTCGCCAGCCGGGTGTGGATGAGACCTGATCGGCGAGGTAGGTCGCATTCGCCATGTCGCGGCGCAGCCGGAGCTGCAGCGCCGCGACACCCTGCTCGCGAATGAGGAACCAGAGCTTCAGCGCGCGGAACCGCCGGCCGAGCGGAATCCCCCAGTCGCGCAGGTTCTTCACCCGGCCGTCGGCCGCCGACTGCAGGTAGCTCGGGTTGGTGGACATGACGCGCAGGAGATGCTCGGCGTCGCGCACGTAGTAGAGCGAGCAGTCGAACGCCGCGCCGAGCCATTTGTGCGGGTTGATCACCAGCGTGTCCGCGCGGTCGATCCCCTGCCACATCCAGCGGCACTCGGGCAGGATCATCGCCGAGCCGGCCATCGCCGAATCGACGTGCAGCCAGATGCGATGCGGCTGCGTCGACCGCCGCGATGGCGTCGATCGGATCGAAGCGCGGTGCAGCTGGTGCTGCCGGTCGTGGCGACGACCGCGCAGGGCACTGCGCCACTGCGGCGATCGGCATCGATGGCCGAGGCGAGGGCGTCGGGACGCATCGCGTGGTTGCCATCGTGTGGTACGACGCGGATGTTCTGCCGCCCAAAGCCGGCGAGCAGCGCCGCCTTGTCGACCGAGCTGTGGCTTTGCGCCGACGTGTAGACGACGAGCGGTTGCGGCTCCGCCTGGAGCCCGCCGCGCGCCAGGCCGTAATCGGTGGTTCGCTCGCGCGCGCAGATGAGGGCGATCAGCGTGCTGGTCGAAGCCGTGTCCTGGATGACGCCGCTCCATTCGGCGGACAGGCCGGTCATCGAGCGCACCCAGTCGGTGACGACTTCTTCGAGCTCGGTCAGCGCCGGGCTCGACTGCCACGAGAGCCCGAGGACGCCAAGGCCGGTGCTGACGTAGTCGCCGAGCACGCTCGCGAGCGATCCGTTGCACGGGAAGTAGCCGAAGAAGCTCGGGTGCTGCCAGTGGGAGAGCCCCGGCACGATGATGCGCTCGAGGTCGGCGACGATGGCGTCGAAGCTTTCGGGTGTGTCGGGAGGCGTTGCCGGCAGCTGCTTCTTGACGTCGCCGGGTTCGGTGCGCGCCATCACCGGCAAGCTCTCGACGCGCGCGCGGTAGTCGGCAATCCAGTCGATGATGCGGTGGCCCTGAACGCGGAATTCTTCTGGGGTCATCAGGGCCGCATGATAACAACGTCTCGCGTGCTTTCAGAAACGCGCGAGCGGACGCCGCTGCGCTCGACGAACCACGAAATACACGAAGGACACGAAGGACACGAAGGACACGAAGAAGAGGCCGCTGACGCGTCCGGCGCCGCCGCCTGCGGCGGCGCAGGCGGAATGGGACGATGGGAACCGCCATCGATCGAGCGGCTCGCGCATTCGCCGATCCGCTGCGCGCGCGGCCTGCGTAGCAGGCCGAGCCGCCGAACGTGTCGCGGCACGCTCTGCGGGCTCTGCGGCTCTGCGTTCCCCCGTCGTGGACGGTGGCTGCCGCCTATCTGGGGTCAATACGGGCCATCGACGGCTTCAGCAGCGCAGGCGGCACCGGCAGCAGCGCTTCGGCGGCGACGATCTTGAACTCCGCCTTCGCGAACGCCGGCCCGGCGAAGCCGTCGTTCAACTCGATCGTGCGCAGCGCGCCGGGCTGGAAGATGTCCTTCACGCGCTCGTGGCGGTTGTCGACGACCTGGTTGTTCGCGTCGAAGTAGGTGGTGAAGTACAGCGGATCGCGATAGGCGACCAGCGGGTTGCGATTGCGAATCGTGATCGTCCAGTGCAGCGACCGCCGCGGGCCGGGGCTGTACCGCGCCTCGACGACCTCGAAATCGGCCGGCGGATTGTACGGGCCGCTCGCGGGCGTCGAGCACCGCCGGCCCGCCATCCACCGCGAACTCGCGCCGGTGCGCGAACATCTGCGGCTCCTTCAGCCGGATCGCGGCGACGACGACGTCGCGCCGCCGGTAGAGCGAGAGCTCCGGCGCCTGCGCCCACGCCAGCCCGGCATGGAACACGATGTTGAGGGTCAGGATCACCGCCGCGACCTGCCGCCCGCGCGGTGAATCGACGAACGACCACCAGTAGGCGCAGAACATCAGCGCCAGCGGCGCCAGCAGGTAAAACGCGTGCGCCTGTGGCGGCTCCATCACGAACCAGTAGCTGGTGTAGACGAGCAGCACCGCCAGGGCCGCCGTGCGGCGCAGCGTGCGCCAGCGCGCGCCCGGCAGCGACGCCGGCCACTGCCGCGATGGCCGGCACGCGTCGACGAGCATCCACAACGGGTGGATGAAGCCGACCAGCGCGACCGCGACGGCGAGCGGCGCCAGCCACAAATGACGCTGGAAGAACTCGAGCCGCTTGGCGCCGTCGGTGCCGATGAAGCGGCTGATCTCGAGGCTCGCAAACGAGAAGAAGCGCGCGAGCGTGGTGAGGATGACGCCCGGGCTGACCCAGTGCGCGTGGAGGTTTCGCAGCACGCCGCCCGACCCTTCCGAGGCGCCGAACTGCACGAGCGTCGGGATCAGCACGAGCGCCGGCACGAGCGCGCCGGCCAGGCCGGCGGCGGCGTTCAGCGCAAGCGCGCCGATGCCGTCGCCTCGCCGGCTGAACCAGGCGACCGCCACGAACGGTCCGAGCAGCGGCCACGACATGTGGATCTGCATCATCCACGTCACCGCCGCGCCCATCATCGCGTGCGCGATCGGCGGCGCGACGATCCGCAGGCTCAGCGACGGCAGCGCCTCGAAGAAGCCGATGAAGAAGATGCAGGCGGCCGGCAGCACATACGACGGGTTGTTGACGTGGGTGGAGAACTGCAGCGTCCACGGCACGGTCAGGAACCATCCCCAGATGAGCCAGCGCGGCACCCGCGGCAGATGCCGGCACGCGTACCACGCCAGCGCGCCGAGCGCGGCAAACGACAGCAGGTTGAGCAGCACGAACGGCGCCTCGGGGACCGGCGCGATCTTCAGCGGCACCCCGACCAGCAGCCCCTGCAGCGCCCCCGGAATCTCGCTCTTGGTCCAGACGACGTCCGGGCCGAAATACGGCCAGTGTCCGGTCGTGTAGTGACGCAGCCCCAGCAGGAAGATCTGCGTCTCGTCTTCGAAGTAGAACTCGCTCGACAGCCCGAAGAGGAGCCGGAAGAAGAAGAGCGCGACGAGGATGAGAGCCCAGCGCTTCACGCGACAATGATGCCCTCAAAGGGGGGTGATGTTGCAAAAGCGTGGCGGCCAGGTGAAAAGTCGGTGACGCCGGATCCGCGCCGGGTCGGGCGGCGATAATGAAGTCGATGTCGCCGACCGCCGGATTCCCCGCTGCCCGCTGGTATCGCAGCTTCTACTTCCGCATCGGCGCGAGCTTCGTCGTCTTCGTCGTCGCTGTCGTCGTCGCGCAGAGCGCGATCTTCAGCTACCGGGTGCGAAGCGGCGGCGGGCTCGGGCCGCGCCCGCCGAATATCCTCGCCGCCATCGTTGCCGCCGACATCGGCGCGGCGCTGGCGCAGAACAGCGATCTGGACCTGCAGGAATACGTGGCGCGTGAGTACGGGCAGGCGCAGACGGTGGCGCTGGTGATGAAGGACGGGACCGTCGCCAGCAATCGCCGGGAGCCGCTTGCCGACGGCGTGCGCCGATCGGTCGACGCGGTGCTCGCCGGCAAGAACTTCGGCCATGGCGGCGAGCCGCGGATCGATGGGCCGCCGGTCGTCACCGCGCCGGTGCAGGTCGGCGGGGAACTGCGCGGCATGGTGGTGCTGCCGCCGCGGCAGCCGCCGAGCCCGCTGGTGCGCGACCTCGCGCGGATGCTGTCGCTGCCGGGCACGCTGCTGTTGATCCTCGGCACGACGATCGCGGCGGCGTTCATCTTCGCGCCGGCGCGGCGGCGGCTGCAGGCGCTCGAAGCGGCGACCGTCCGACTTGGCGCCGGCGACCTCTCGGCCCGTGCGCCGGAGCAGGGCGGCGACGAGATCGCGCACGTCGCCGGCGCGTTCAACCGCATGGCGCTGGAACTGGCCGCGCGTGACGAGGCGCTGCGCACCGTCGATCGGCTGCGGCGGCAGATGCTCGCGGACGTCTCGCACGAGCTGAAGACGCCGCTGACGGCGATGCGCGGCTACCTCGAAACGCTGCGGATGAAGGACGTCGATCTCGATCCGATCACACGCGAGCGCTACTTCCAGACGATCGAGCGCGAAACGCTTCGACTCGATCGCATCGTCCAGGACCTGGTCGATCTGGCGCGGCTGGAAAACGGCGTCGGCGCGATGGACGTGCGGGTGTTCGCCATCGACCGCGTCTTCGAGCACGTCGTCGCCCGGCATGAGGCCGAGCGCGGAGCGCCGCGGCGTCGCGCTGCGCGTCGCGGTGAACGAGGGGGCCGACCAGATCGTCGCCGATCCGGATCGCATCGAGCAGGTGGTCGAGAACCTGGTCGCCAACGCGCTGCGGTTCACGCCGTCGGGCGGCGCCATCGAGCTGTCGTCGCGCCTCGACGGCGATGCGGTGGTCCTGTCGGTGGTCGATTCGGGCGAGGGGATCGCGCGCGCCGCACCTGGCGCACGTCTTCGATCGCTTTTACAAGGCGGATTCGTCGCGCGTGCGCGACAAGAACGGCAGCGGCCTCGGGCTCTCGATCTCGAAGGCGATTGTCGAGCGGCACCACGGCTCGATCGCGGTGACCAGCGTTCCCGGCCGCACCGCGTTCACGATCTCGCTGCCGCAGTGGAGATCAGGAGAAGCGGACGGGCCGCCGGGAGATCAGGAGACCTGGAGAACAAGAGGCTAGGAGAGCAGGAGAACGGAAGTACTGAAAGCACTGTTGGAAATGGTTTGAAATCTCCTGACCTCCTGACCTCCTGCCCTCCTGTTCGCCCGTCTCTTGATCTCGTCACGGCACATCGGCGAACTTGTAGCCGACGCCCCACGCGGTGAGGATGAGCGACGGATCCTGCGCGTCGCGCTCGATCTTGCGCCGCAGCCGGCTGACCACCGTGTCGACGGTGCGCTCGGTGACGTAGGTGTCGCCGTTCCACACTTTCGACAGCAGCGCCGCGCGGCTGAAGACGATGCCGGGGCGTGCGGCGAGCAGATACAGCAGATCGAATTCCTGCTTGGTGAGCTCGACCGGCTCGCCGCGCACGACGGCGACGCGCCGCTCGGCGTCGAGCGTCACGTCGCGCGACTGCACGCGCTTGGCCGAGGCGCCCGCCGCCGGCTGCTCCGCGCCGTGCTGATTGCGGCGCAGGATCGCGCCGACCCGCGCCATCAGCTCGCGGATGCCGAACGGCTTGGTGAGGTAGTCGTCGGCGCCGCTCTCGAGGCCGAGCACCGTATCCGATTCGGTATCGAGCGCGGTCAGCATCAGGATCGGCGTCGCCGCGTTGACGCTCTGCGCGCGGATGGTGCGGCAGAGCGTGATGCCATCGAGGCCGGGGAGCATCACGTCGAGGACGATCAAATCGAACGGGGTGCTCCGCAAGCGCTCGAGCGCCGCCTGGCCGTCGCCGATCTCCTCGATCGCAAAGCCCGCCAGCGACAAATGGAGACGTAGCAGTTCGCGGATCGCCGCTTCGTCCTCGACCAGGAGGACGCGGCGTGCCGGCGCCGTCGTCGTGGCAGAAGCCTCTGTCATCGGATCGCTGTCGCCTCCCTGTGACACGTTGCCGCAGTCTCAGGACAAGGTTGATGTGCTCATGTTATGCGTCTGCCACGATCCTGCAACGTTTTTCACGTCCTAATCGGTAGATCAGCGAGGCGATGGCGTGCACTCGGGCCAGGCCCTTGAATTGCTCGGCACGGTGCAAGCGACACGCCACGACGGAAAAGGGTTCTGGGTTCAGGGTTCTTGGTTCTGGGTTCAGGTTCTAGGTTCTGAGGTTCTGGGTTCTGGGTTCTAGGTTCTGGGTTCTCGCCGACCTCTACACGGCCGACGTCACCGCCGCGGAGCGGCCGCACGACTTCGATCGGCTGACGGATCTCGTCGATCCCGGTGACGGAGCTGCGGGCCGCGCTCGACGCGCTGGACGGCAGCGGTGGTGCTGCAGATCGAACGCGGCGTCAGTTCATTTTCCTGGCTTTCAAGGGGGAGTAGAGAGGAGGTCAGGAGTCACGGTCTGCCTGAAGGCGGACACTACGAGCGTCGTCGATGCGATAATTGCCCTTCCCGCAAAATGGGCGCACGAAGGATTCGGCACGAATCGGAGCAGGGGCAGTGGGAGATGGTGCGCGCGTCACCGCATCCGTCGCTGCGCGCCTACGTCGGCGAGTACGTCGGCTGGTTCGAGCATTTTGCGGTGCCGATCTGCCGGCGTGAAGTGCCGACCGAGATCGTGCCGCTGATTATCAACTTCGGCGCGCCGGTGCGCCTGTTCGACGTGCGCGACCCGTCGCGGTGGGACGACTTCGGCAGCTTCACGACCGGCGCCTACGACACCTACGTGCTGGTCGGCACCAACGGGCCGTCGGGCGGGCTGCAGGTGAACCTGTCGATCCTCGGCGCGCGCCTGTTCCTCGGCCAGCCGTTGAAGGAGCTGAGGAACCGCGCGATCGCCCTCGACGATCTGTTCGGCGCCGCCGGCTCGCGCCTGGTGTCGGCGCTCTACGACGCGCCAACCTGGGAAGCGCGCTTCACGATCCTCGATCGCGAGCTGACGACGCGGATGCAGGCGGCGCGCGCGCCGTCGGCTGCGGTGTCGTGGACCTGGCGGCGGCTCGTCGAGAGCGGCGGCCAGGCGCGGATCCAGTCGATTGTCGACGAGGTCGGGTTCAGCCAGAAGCACCTGATTGCGCAGTTCCGCGAGGAGATCGGGCTGTCGCCGAAGACGCTCGCGCGCGTGCTGCGCTTCGGCCGCGCGGTCGAGATCATCAAGCAGGGCGGCGGCGCACGCCTGGCCGAGATCGCGCAGGACTGCGGCTACTACGACCAGGCGCACTTCTCGCGCGACTTCCACGCCTTCGCCGGCGTCACCCCCACCGAGCTCGTGCGAAGCCAGCTGCCCGACGGCGCCGGCTTCGCCGTCGACAGGTAAGATTCGTCCAAGACGCCGCGCCGCCGCCTCGCCTACTCTGCGACGTGGAGGTAAGGTTGATGAAACCCAATATTTTTCCCGCGCTTCGCTACAAGGACGGCCATGCGGCGATCGACTGGCTGGGGAAGGCGTTCGGGTTCGAGAAGCACGTGGTCTTCGACACCCCTGGCGGCGACGTCGCGCACGCCGAGCTCCGGCTCGGCATCAGCGCATTCGGCCTGAGCTCCGGCAACCAGCCGCCGAACGAGAACCCGTGGACGCACGTGCGCCAGGGCATCTACGTGCGCGTCGACGACGTCGATGGCCTGCACGATCGCGCCAAGGCCGCGGGCGCCGCCATCGCGCTGCCGCCGAAGGACCAGGACTACGGAGCGCGTGATTTCTCAGTGCGCGATCTCGAAGGCCACCTCTGGAGTTTCGGCACCTACGAGATGGCGGGCGGCGAAGGGGAGCCGGCGATCTTCGTCGGCCTGCACTACCGCGATGGCGGCGCCGCGCTGGCGTGGCTCGAGCGCGCATTCGGTTTCACCAAGACGTTCGAGGTGCCCGGCCCCGACGGCGCGGTGATGCATGCCGAGACGCGACTCGGCGACGGCCTGCTCATGATCGATTCGGGCCCGAAGGATCCGGCGGTGTGGGGCGACACCGCCCAGGCGACCTACGTCTACCTGCCGGACCCCGACGCTCACTACGCTCGCGCGGCCGCCGCGGGCGCACGCATCATCCGCCCGCCGCACGACACGCCGTGGGCGCGCGGCTACTACGCCTACGATCTCGACGGCTTCATCTGGGGATTCAGCACCTACAAGCCGGCTGCGATCGGATCGACCTCGACCGCGGTCTGAGCTTCCGCGCCTGCGCCGCCGTGGGGCCCGATGTAACATCGCGCTCAGGCACCGTGCGATCACGGTGCCTGACACCCCTTGCTTTCAATCGCAGTCAAATACTCGCTCGTGCTTCCTGCCGGCGCGATCATCGCCCTCATCTGGGCGAACACCTCGCACGCCAGCTACGCACGCTTCGCCCAGGCGATGGCGTTCCCGGTCAACGATGTCGGGATGGTCTTCTTCTTCGCGCTCGCGGCGAAGGAGGTCGTTGAGGCGACGTCACCGGGGGGCGCACTGCACACGTGGCGGCGCGCCGCGCTGCCGGTCATCGCCGCCGCCGGCGGCATGGCAGCTCCCGCGGCCCTCTACGTCGCCTACGTCCTCGCCGCGAATGAGCCCGCGCTCTTGCGCGGCTGGGCGATTCCGTGCGCCACCGACGTCGCCTTCAGCTATCTCGTCGCCACGGCGGTGTTCCGGCGCCATCCAGCGATTCCATTTCTCCTGCTGCTCGCAATCGCTGACGACGCGCTCGGGCTCGTACTCCTGGCGGCGTTCTTTCCGGTGGGCGAGTTGCACCTGGCGGGCGGCGCGCTGCTGATGGCGACGGCGCTCGCGCTCGCGTTCACGCTGCGGGTGGCTCGCACGCGCAGCTTCTGGCCCTACGTCCTTGGCGGTGGTGCGATCTCGTGGTGCGCGCTCTTCTGGGGTGGACTCCACCCGGCACTCGCGCTGGTGCCGATCGTGCCGTTCTTTCCGCGCGCCGAGCGCGATCGCGGCCTCTTCGTCGACGCGCCGGCCGACGCACGCGACACACTGAGCCGGTTCGAGCGCTGGTGGAAGCTACCGGTGCAGGCGGTGCTCTTCCTGTTCGGACTGGTGAATGCGGGCGTGCAGGTGTCGGCGCAGGGTACCGCCACATGGGCCGTGCTCGTCGCCATCCTCGCGGGAAAGCCGATCGGCATCGCCGTGTCGGTGGCGCTGGCGACCGCTGCCGGCTTCCGTCTCCCGCTTCACTTCACCTGGCGCGACGTCATCGTCGTCGGCTGCGCCGCGGGGATTGGATTCACGGTCGCGCTGTTTTTTGCCACCGCGGCGTTTCCCCCTGGTCCGCACCTCGACCAGGCGAAGCTCGGAGCGCTGCTCAGCATCGGCAGCGCGGTGGTGACGTTCGCGGCCGCGGCACTGCTGAAGACCGGGGTGTTCAGGGCTTCGGAGGAAGGACGTCCTTGACGATGAAGAGGCGCTCGCCGGGCTTGATCAGGCCGAGCTCTCGCCGCGCGATTTCTTCAATCGCGCTCGGGTCCTCGCGCAGGCGGCGCACGACCTCACGCAGGCGCTCGTTCTCGGCCCGCTGCCGCGCGATCGCGGCGGTCATCGCATCGTTGTCCTGGCGTGCGCGCAGCATGGCGACGAGGCCGCGGTCGCCGACGAGGCCGTCGACGACGATGACGGAGGCGACAAACAGGAGCAGCACGTGGACGAGCCGCCTCGTCCGTCCCGGAGATCCCTTGCTGGCACGGCGGCCGCCGCGACGCCCGCTTCTCATCGGTATTCGACACGCAGGCGCCACAGTACAACAACTTGCAGGCAAAGTACAACAACGATCATGGACGAACTCATCCTTATTTTGACGACGATGCCAGACGACTCGCGGGCCGATGAGCTGGCGGAGGCGCTGGTCGGGGAGAAGCTGGCCGCGTGCGTCAACGTCCACGGCCCGATGGTGTCGACCTATCGGTGGAAGGGCGCGGTCGAACGGGAGACGGAACGTCAGATCGTGATCAAGACGACGCGCGCACGCCTGCCGGCGCTCGAAGCACGGCTGAAGACACTGCATCCGTACGAGCTGCCGGAGTGGATCGTCCTTGGCGCCGAGGCAAGCGCGGCCTACGGCCAATGGGTGATAGAGATGTCAGGCTGAGCGCTGGCGCCGGTGCGAGATGTACTCGAAGACCATTGGCAGGAGCGACACCGCGACGATGCCGATGGTGACCAGCGAGAAGTTGTTCTTCACGACCGGGATGTTGCCGAAAAGGATCCCCGCGCCGAGGCACAGGAAGACCCAGAGGATCGCGCCGACGATGTTGTAGAGGACGAAGGTCTGGCGCGTCATCTCCGCGGCGCCGGCGACGAAGGGCACGAAGGTACGGACGATCGGCACGAAGCGCCCCATGATCACCGCCTTGCCGCCGTACTTCTCGAAGAACTCGTGCGCGCGCTTCAGGTGGTCGCGATTCAGCCAGCGGTGCTGCGCCGTGTCCGCGCCGTCGGCGGAAAACACTTTCGGCCCGATGAAGCGGCCGATCGAGTAGTTGACCGCGTCGCCGAGGAACGCTGCCGCAACCAGGAGCGCCGCCGTCACCGGTGTGCTCAGGCTGCCGGTCGCGCAGAGCGCGCCCGCGGCGAACAGCAGCGAGTCGCCAGGCAGGAACGGCCAGATGACGACCCCGGTCTCGACGAAGATGATCGCGAAGAGAATCGCGTAGACCCACGGGCCATAGGCGCCGACAAAGTCGAGGAGATGCCGATCGAAATGGAGCAGGAAGTCGAACAGCGCCATTTAGACCGCGTCGAGCGCCTGGGTCAGGTCTTCTTTGAGGTCGTCGATATCCTCGACGCCCGCCGAGATGCGGACGAGGCCGTCGGTGATGCCGATGGCGGCACGGCGCTCGGCCGGCACCGACGCGTGGGTCATCGTCGCCGGGTGTGAGATCAAGGTTTCCACGCCGCCAAGGCTCTCGGCGAGCGCGTGCAGGCGCACCGCATTCAGCAGCCGCCGGGCCGCTTCGAGCGACCCGAGATCGAAGGCCAGCATCCCGCCGAAGCCGTTCATCTGCTTCTTCGCCAGCGCGTGCTGCGGGTGCGTCGGCAGCCCGGGGTAGTAGACGCGCTTCACCTTGGGGTGCGCGGCGACGAACTCCGCGAGGGCCATGCCGTTCGCGTTGTGCTGCTGCATGCGCAAGGCGAGCGTCTTGGTGCCGCGCAGCACGAGAAACGAGTCGAACGGGCTCAGGATCGCGCCCTCGGCGTTCTGGACGAAGCGCAGCCAGTCGATGTCGTCCTCGCGAACGGCGATGACGATGCCGCCGATGCTGTCGCTGTGGCCGTTGAGGTACTTGGTGGTGCTGTGGGTGACCAGGTCGGCGCCGAACTCGATCGGCCGCTGGATGTACGGGCTGGCGAAGGTGTTGTCGACCACCAGCCGCGCGTTGTGATGGTGCGCGAGGTCGGCGGCGGCGCGCAGGTCGGTGATGCGCATCACCGGGTTGGTCGGCGTTTCGACGAACAGCATCCGCGTCGCCGGCGTCATCGCCCGCTCGACCTCGTCGAGCCGCGAGGTGTCGACATAGCTGAACGTCAACTCGTAGCGCGTCAGCACCTTGTCGAAGAGGCGAAACGTGCCGCCGTAGGTGTTGTCGGAGACGACCACGTGATCGCCGGACTTGAGCATCGTCGCGATCGCGCCGATCGCGGCCATGCCCGAGGCGAACGCGAAGCCCGCCTTGCCGCGCTCGATCGCGGCGAGGTTCCGCTCGAGCGCGATGCGCGTCGGATTCTGCGTCCGGCCGTACTCGAAGCCCTTGTGCCGGCCCAACTCTTCCTGCACGTAGGTGGAGGTCTGGTAGATCGGCGTGATGATGGCGCCCGTGGTCGGATCGGGTTCCTGGCCGGCGTGGAGGCAGATGGTGCTGAACCGTGCGCGGTCTGTAAGCTTCACGATCCATTCACGATACATGTTTTAATAGCGCGAAGTCCACGATGAGACCCACTAGCAGGCGTGCACTGCCGCCGCTGCCGCCGGGCGCAGTCGAACGGCGCGCGGGCATTCGCGGTGCGCTGCTTCATACGTTCCCCGGCCGCGCGATCGTCATCGGCCTCGCGGTGAAGATCGGTGTGCTGCTCCTCCGCACGGCCACGCCGGGAGGAATGGTCCCGAGCTTCGTCAGCGTGATCGAAACGGTTGCGGGCCTTGCCGCCGCCGTCGGGCTGACCTACTTCGCCGCTCGTCTGATCGTGCTCGCGAAGCGGCGCCTGCTGTGGCGCGTGCGACGCAAGCTGATCCTTTCCTACGTCTTCATCGGCTTCGTTCCGGCGCTGCTGCTGGTCGCGTTCTCGCTGCTGTGCGGGTTCCTGCTGTTCTACAACTTCAGCTCCTACCTGGTGCAGAGCCGCCTGCGCGCGCTCGGCGAGCAGGCGCGCTTCTTCGCCCAGAGCACGGCGCTCGAAATCCAGCGCGGAGGCGGACGCGATGTCGCGAGCATCCTCGCGCGCCGCCAGGCCAACGGCGGCGCGCAGTTCCAGGACATGTCAATCGCCGTCATCCCGGTCGATCGCGCGTGCGGCGGAACGCCGGCGGGAGGGCCGCCGCCAGCCGGCGGCGCGACCGCGCTGTCGGGACGAACGCTGACCTCGGGTCCGTGGAAGCACGTCGACCCGCCGGGCACGATCCCCGGCTGGATCGACTGTCCCGGCTTCTCCGGCATCCTGGCCTACTCGCACGATCCCGACGCCGCCGCCGACGACGCGGACACGCACCTGGTCGTGCGCGGCGTCGCCTTTCCCGATTCGCCGCATCCCGGTTACGGCGTGGTCGTCGATCTGCTCGTCGACGACACCGTTCGCGAGCAGCTGCGCCGCGAGACCGGCGTCGAGCTGAAGAGCGTGCGGGCCGCACCGCCGCGCGACGCCAACGCGGCGCAGCCGCTGGTCGCGCGCGACGGCGGCGACGAGCACCGCCGCGTCGTGCTGACGCCGGGAATTCTGAACGCGCTGCCGAGCCTGATGGAATATCGCGACTGGAAGACCGGCGCCACCGGGCCGATGACGGTGACGACAGCGCTCAGCGTCGCCGAGCTGTACGACAACATCTCGGCGGCGCAGGGGAGCGTCGGCCGCACGTTCGGGCAAGGGCTGCTGCTCGTGCTGTTCGTCATCGGCGCGCTGTTCCTCATCATCGAGGTGATGGCGCTGCTGGCCGGCTTCGCGCTCGCCAAGTCGCTGACCGGGTCGGTGCACCAGCTGTTCACCGGCACGGAGCGCGTCCGCCAGGGCGACTTCACCCACAAGATCGAGGTCAACACCGAGGACCAGCTCGGCGAGCTCGCCGGGTCGTTCAACTCGATGACCGCCAGCATCGAGGATTTGCTGCGGCAGGCGGCGGAGAAGCGGCGGCTCGAAGAGGAGCTGCGCATCGCCCACGAGATCCAGATGTCGCTGCTGCCGCAGGGACCGCTGCTGATGCCGGGGTTGTCGGTGACCGCGCTGTGCGTGCCGGCGCGCGAGGTCGGGGGCGACTACTACGACTTCCTGCCGCTCGGCGACGAGCGGGTCGGCGTGCTGATTGCCGACGTGTCGGGCAAGGGCACCTCGGCCGCGCTCTACATGGCCGAGCTGAAAGGGTTGGTCCTCTCGCTCAGCGAGATCCACAGCTCGCCGCGCGACCTGCTGATCGCGGCCAACCGGATCATCTCGCACCATCTCGACGCGCGCAGCTTCATCACCATGACCTACGCGGTGCTCGACCTGCGCGCCCGCACGATGACCTACGCCCGCGCGGGACACACGCCGCTCATCTACGTGCCCGGCGTCTGTGCCGAAGGCTCGGCGCGCGAGGCGCAGATTCTCGTCCCGGACGGGATGGTCGTCGGCCTCAAGCTGGATAACGGCGAGATGTTCACGCGGCACCTCGTCGAGGAGACCATCGAGCTGCGACCCTCCGATCTCTATCTGCTCTTCACCGACGGGATCAGCGAAGCGATGAACTCCCGCGACGATCTGTTCGGCGAGAACCGCCTCGGCCAGCTGGTCGCGGCGCACGCCCACCTGCCGTCGGAGGAGCTGCGCGAACGGGTGTTGCGCGAAATCAGCGCCTTTGTCGGCGACGCGCCGCAGCACGATGACATGACGATGATCCTGGTGAAGGTCGACGAGGCGGCGAGCGGCGGCCACCCGGTCGACGCCGAGCTGGCCGAGGGCGCGCAGGTCCGGTGACGTCCGATCTGGTGGTCATTTTCCGCACGCATTCCGACATCGAAGCCCAGATTGTCCGCGGCCTGCTCGAGGCGCACGGCGTGATGTCGGTCGTCTCCTCGGACGTGCTGCACTCGGTGTTTCCGATGTCGGTGGACGGCCTGACCGAGGTGAGGATTGCGGTGCACGCCGCCGAGGCCGCCGACGCGCAGCGGATCATCGACGGCCACCGCACCGAGCTGAAGAACGGCGAGGTGGTGCGGCTGCGCGACGAGTTCGGCCCGCTGCAGCAGGCGCTCGGCTATCGCTTCCGCGATCGCGGGCTGCTCGAGCATGCGATGACCCACACGTCGCGCGCCAACGAGGATGTCAGCGGCGGCGTCAGAGACAACGAGTCGATGGAGTTTCTCGGCGACGCGCTGCTCGGGTTCGTGATCGCCGACATGCTGTTCCGCGACTTCCCCGAATTCGACGAAGGGGAAAAGTCGAAGACCAAGGCGTCGCTGGTTTCGACGACGGCGCTGGCGCGGCAGGCGGAGCGGCTCGGGCTCGGCGATCACCTGCTGCTCGGGCGCGGCGAAGAGAAGACCGGCGGACGCCGCAAGCAGGCGCTGCTCGCGGACGGCTACGAGGCGCTCATCGCCGCGATTTATCTCGACGGCGGCATCGAGCCGGCGCGCGCGTTCATCATGCGGGAGTTCTCGCCGCAGCTGGACGAGGTGCACCGGCACGGCGTCTCCGCGCAGGACTACAAGTCGGCGCTGCAGGAGTGGCTGCAGTCGCGCGACCTGCCGCTGCCCGAGTACCGGTTGGCCGGCAGCCTCGGCCCCGATCACCGCAAGCTGTTCGAGATCGACGTGATGGTGCGAGGCGAGCGCGTGGCGTCCGGCAGCGGGCCGAGCAAGAAGGAAGCGGAGCAGGACGCCGCTCGCGCCACCCTCGATAAGTTGAGAGACTCGCCTTAACCGCGGAGAACGCAGAACACGCTGAGTTATGAAGCTTTTGCTTGCGGACTGACCGCATGCGTGCGCACGCTCATCTGCCGCGCGTGCGGCTCGACCAACCCGTGATTCGCAAACGCGAGCTGGATGTCCCACTCCGCCAGGCCGTTGATCCCGAGTTGATCGAGCGGCACCGTGCTGCCGGTCGCGAACGCGTTCCAGTACTTCTGGGGTGAGGGTGGAAACGCCGACAACGGCGAGTGGTCGTGGCGGATATCAAACGCCGTGTGCGCCTGCACGAACCGCATCGCCGCTTTCACCGCCTCGCCAACTGTGCGCGCTTCTGCACCGAGATCGTGTTCCAGCCCTCGAGCAATCCATACGCCGGGCGCGAGCGGAAAAATCACCAGCCGGAGTCGTTTGGATTTCATGCGAGCCCATCTACGCAATCAACATGACAGGGAACTCGTCGGCAAAATGTTGACATCGCCTCACTTACCTTCCTTGTACTCGCATGCCGTGCATCGATTAGCGACAACCGCGTTACACGGTGCTTTGTTCGTTTCCCACGGAGCTCTTCGGTCACGGTGCAAAGAAGCGCTACAGCGTAAAGCGTGCATCACGCACGTTCCGCAACCGTCTGGAGCGGACGCTCGACGACACTTCGCCCACTCATCCTGAAAATTACGGATCACGACGTGACGCTTCGAGTCATGCCAGCCATCGGCCGTGCTGGAGCGGCCGCGTTCTTTCTACACGGAGAGTTCAATGATGAAACTCTCCATCTCCCATGAATCCAAGGCAAAGCCGACACCACTTACAAAAATCGACGAACGGATGAGGCGACGAAGCGCCGGCGGCAGATGCCGTTCGGCGCTGTTCGTCCTCGTCGCGACGCTTGGTTCGATCGCGCGCGTGCAACCCGCGGCCGCCCTCACCCTTCCGGAAAACATTCCCGACTTCTCGCAGGACACGTCGCGGCCGTCGGTGCAGAGCGTCGCCAGCGGCAGCTGGTCGAGTGCGTCGACATGGCAGGGAGGGCAGATTCCCACCGCGAATCACGTCGTGCGCATCGCCGCCGGGCACACCGTCACCATCAACAACACGTCCGCGGTCGCCTACACGATTGCGGTGCGACGGCAAGCTCGCGTTTGCGAACACCGTCAACACCCGCGTGCGGGTGACCAACCTGCAGGTGATGGCAGGCGAGATGGGCATGGGGACGCCCGGCGTGCTCGAGATCGGCACCGCCACGGCACCAGTCGCCGCAAACGTCACCGCGGAAATCGTCATCGCCAACACGGCGCTCGGCGGCAGCGTCTCCGACCCGGAGCAGTTTGGCAACGGCCTGATGGTGTTGGGCCGGTGGACGGCGCACGGCACGCTCAGGACGCCGACCTTCCTGCGGCTGGCGACCGAGCCGCGCGCCGGCAACACGACCCTGGCGCTGTCGCAGGCGGTCTCGGGCTGGCAGCCGGGCGATCGGCTGGTGATGCCTGACACGCGGCACATGAAAGAGAGCGAGACGACCGGCGGCGGATGGCTCAACGCCGTCAACCAATGGGAAGAGCGGACGATCCAGTCGATCTCCGCCGACGGCCGGACGATCACGCTGACGAGCGCGCTGCAGTACAATCATCTCGGCGCCCGCGACCTGAACGGCGTCCTCGATTTCCTCCCGCACGTCGGCAACCTCACGCGCAATGTCATCGTCAGGTCCGAGAGCGCCACGGGGACGCGCGGCCACACCATCGCCACGCACATGGCGACCATCGACGTCCGCAACGTGCTCTTCAAGGATCTCGGACGCACCACCTATCTGCCGCTGAACACGACGACCAATCGCATCGGCCGCTATCCGGTTCACATGCATCACCTCAGCGGCCCGCTGCCGACGCCGGGCAACGGCTACCAGTTCTCGTTCGTCGGCAACGCGATTGACGGCGGCTCGGTCGAGACCAAGTTCAAATGGGGCCTCGCGGTTCACGGGACGCACTACGGCCTGGTCCAGGACAACGTCGTCTACAACTACAACGGCGCCTCGATCGCGACCGAGGACGGCTCGGAGAGCTTCAACGTCTTCGATCACAACTTCGCGCTGCGCGGCATGGGCGAGCCGAACGACTCGGTCTCCGAGGCGCGCATGGCGATGGGCACCGAGGGCGTCGGCTTCTGGTTCCGGGGGCCGAACAACTACGTCCGCAACAACGTCGCCGCGAACTTTCAGAACCCGACCACCGAGGCCGCCTACGGCTTTGTCATCCAGCTGCGCTTCCTCGGCAACATCTCGGTGCCGAACTCGAAGGGCGCGATGAGCGCATCGCAGTTCACGACCCGGAACGGCAACAACATGCCGGTCCTGCAGTTCGAGAACAACGAGGCCTACGGCGCGATGCAGGGCGGCTTCACGCTCTGGTGGGTGAGCTCGCAGGATCCGCAGCCCGGCGCCAACGCGCAGGAAAGCGTCATCAAGAATCTGAAGCTCTGGAACATCTACAACAAGACCGTCTACATGTATCCGAGCCAGAAGATCACCTTCGACGGCCTGAAGATCCGCGGCAGCTTCAGCTCCGCCAGCCGCTGCTGCGGCAACGGCATCTTTTTCGCGGACTACTCGTCGAAGGGCATCATCATCCGCAACTCCGACATCCAGGGCATGGAGGAGGGCATCACGGCGCCGGAAGCCGGCTTCGGCCCCGAGCCGAACCTCCTCGTCGAAAACTCGTTCCTGCGCAACTTCGCCAACATCAACGTGCCGACCAACGGCTCGGTGAACGGCTGCTGGATGCAGAACAAGCTGGTGGTGGCGAGAAACACCCGCTTCGAAGCGCCGCCGGGACGATCGCTCAACGCGGTCGCGATGGTGCGCGACGTCGCCAGCGCGCCAGAGTGTCTCAACAAGCTCAGCGAGATGCGGGTCTACGCCTTCAACGGCAACCCGAACGACAACTTCCAGGTGTATCACCCGAACACCTCGGTGACGCCGCGTCCGCCGTCCGGCTGCACGCCGACGACCCGGCCCGGCATCAACGGCCCGACCTGCCCGATTGCGGCGCAGGGTCCGGTGCCGCCGACCGCGACGTTCACGGCGTCGCCGACGTCGATTGCCGCGGGGCAGTCCTCGACCTTGAGCTGGAGCGCGACCAACGCGACGACGGTGAGCATCAACCAGGGGATTGGAACCGTCGCGGTATCAGGCACCCGCAGCGTGTCGCCGGCCGCGACGACCACCTACACGCTGACGGCGACCAACTCCACCGGATCGACCACCGCGACGACCACGGTCACCGTCGGCAGCAGCAAGATCACGCCGACCATCACCTGGAACAATCCGGCCAGCATCATCTACGGCACGGCGTTGAGCGGCACGCAGTTGAACGCGACGGCGTCGGTGCCCGGGTCGTTCACCTACTCGCCGGTATCGGGGACGGTGCTGTCAGCAGGCGCAGGTCAGCCGCTGACGGTCACCTTCACGCCGACCAACACGGCGACCTACAACTCGGCGACGAGGGCGGTCTCGATCACCGTCCTGAAGTCGACGCCGGTCATCACCTGGGCAAACCCTGCCGACATCAACTCGGGCACGCCGCTCAGCTCGACGCAGCTGAACGCGACGACCAGCGTCGGCGGCTCGTTTGCCTACTCGCCGCCGAGCGGCACGGTGCTCTCTGTCGGCGCCGGGCAACAGCTCTCGACGACCTTCACGCCGGCCTCGACGGCCAACTACAACACCGCCACCAAGACGGTGGCAATCACCGTCAACGGCACGCCGACCGCGCACAACGCGGCGCGGGCGAATTCGTACGACGATGCATGGCAGAACGGATCCACCGGCTGGGTGGCCAACGCGAAAGCGATTCTGGCCGGCGGCTCCGGGCAGGCGGGCCTCGTGCTGTGGATCGGCGATTCGCTGACCCGCGACCGGGCGCTTGGCGCGTGGGCGCAGAACGGCGCCGGCAAGACGGCGTCGGACCAGGCGATTACCAGCTGGATGCACGCCGGCGTGTCGCCGCAGGGGATCGACAGCATCGACGGCTTTGCGCTGGCGACGCCCGTACTTCTGTCCGGCGCGCAGCTACACCGTCGGCGACGGCCTCGGCGCCTGGGACTTCATGGGCGGCAGCATGCCGGCGGACAGCAACCCGGCGACCGCGCGGCAGAAGCTGCTCAACTGCTCGGCGTATCCCAACGCGCTCAACCTGACGACGATGCTGGCGGCGCTGCCAAAGGCACAATTCGCAATTCCGGCGGTCAACCTCGACGCCGCGCGGCCCGAGGTCTTCACCGATCTCCAGCGGATGGTCGACATGATGATCGCCAACCACATCGTGCCGATCATCATCACGTATACCTACCGCACCGACGCGACCTTCAACACGCTGGTCGATCGCTACAACACGGCGCTGGTGCAGTACGCGCGCGACAAGAAGCTGCCGCTGATCGACTTCAACAAGGAGATGCTCGCGCGCCTGCCGTTCTCACAGTGGCCGGGACGGTTCCTCGCTGACGGCGTGCACTACACGCGCGGCACAACGCAGTTCCCGGCGACCAGCGACCCGTACGCGAACGGCGGCGACCCGGCGACGCACACCACCGGATCGGCGCTGACGTTCAACGGCTACGGTCTCAAGGGCTGGCTCGGCGTCCAGAAGATGAAGGAGATCAAGGCGCTCGTCGTCGACAGCGTCCCGCCGTCTCCGCCGCCGGCGCCGACCGATACGACGCCGCCGACGGTCACGAGCACGACGCCGGCGTCGGGCGCGACCGGCGTCGCGACCTCAGCCAGGGTGAGCGCGACGTTCAGCGAGGCGATGACGGCGACATCGGTGACCACGACAACGTTCCAGTTGCGCAACGCGGCGAACACGGTCGTGGCCGCGACGCTCAGCTACAACGCGAGCACGCGCGTCGCGACGTTGACGCCGTCGCAGGCGCTGGCAAGCTCGGCGAGCTACACCGCGACGATCACCGGCGGAAGCGCGGGCGTGAAGGACTCGGCGGGTAACGCGATGGCGGCCAATCGCGTCTGGTCGTTCAATACCGCCGCGGCGCCGACGACGCCGGGCGCGCTGACCATCTTCAGCGCCTCGTCCGCGCCGACGACGTATGCCACGACCGACGGCAGTGCGGTGGAACTCGGTCTGAAGTTCCGATCCGACGTCGCCGGCACCGTCACCGGCGTGCGCTTCTACAAGGGGACGCGCACGACAGGCACACACACGGGGACGCTGTGGAGCAGCACCGGCACCAGGCTGGCGACGGCCACCTTCACCGGCGAAACCGCGTCGGGCTGGCAGCAGGTGACCTTCTCGACGCCGGTGTCGATCACGGCGAATACGGTCTACGTGGTGTCGTACCACAGCGACATCGGGAACTATGCCTACACCCACAACACGTTTGCGAACGCCGGCGTCGACAACGGGCCGCTGCACGCGCTACAGGCCGGCGTCAGCGGCGGGAACGGCGTGTTCCGCTACGGCGGCGCGGTGTTCCCGGACCAGAGCTTCAACTCGAGCAACTACTGGGTGGACGTCGTCTTCGTGCCGCGATAGAGAGCGGCGGCCCTGAAGGGCCGCCCCGCGTACGTAGGGCGCCCCTTCAGGGGCGCCACTCTATCGCCGCGCGTACGAGGGCACGGCGCGGAAGGCGAGGGGGACTTCAGGGACGGCGACCGTGACCGGCTCGGAGACCGGCTCGTGCCGGAGCTGCACCGAGAGCCGGTCGAGTGCCGCGACCATCGCGAAGGTCAGCCAGGTCAGCTCGTTGTAGGCGAGGCTCAAGAACGACCCGCCGATGATGAAGCCGGCCATCGACGCCATCAGCCCGTTGGCCGCGGTGAGAAGGAACCGGCGCTGCTCAGGGCGCAGCCGCTCGTCCGCGGCGCGCCCGCGCACGCGCATGCACGAGAAGTACGCCCAGGCGAACATCAGCACCCACAGGAACGCCCCGAAGAAGCCGAGCTCGGCCAGCACCTGCAGGTGCGCGCTGTGGATCGCGCGCTTGTGGCCGTAGCGCCCGTGCAGGAAGTCGAACCGGTCGTAGGCGGCCTCGTACTGCTTGATGCCGACGCCGAGCGGCTTGTTCATCGCCATCACGATGCCGACCTGCCAGAAGTGCGTGCGGCTCTTCGCCGACTCCTTCGCGCCTTCCGGATCGTCGTCGCTGGTCTTCTCGTTGAAGGTGCGAATCGTCGACAGGCGGTCGACGTACTGCTGCGGAAGCGGCACGACCGCGAGCAGCAGCGTGAAGAACGCGATCAGGCCGGCGAGCGCGGTGAAGCGGCGCCGCTGCAGCATGATGAAGGTGAGCAGCGCCGCCGAAAACGCCAGGAAGCCGCCGCGCGAGTAGGTGCCGAGCACCGTGAAGACGCAGAGCGGCACGGTCGCGTAGAGGCCGCGGCGCACCCAGTTCAGATACCTGCCGTTGTAGACCAGCTCGATGTTCTGCGCCGTCACCAGCAGCATCGGCAGGATCATCACCGTGCCGAGCGCGTAGCCGTTGTTGTCCACGAACGCGCCCGACAGCCCATCGTCGAACCGGGTGCCGCCGCCGGTCAGGAGGAACGCGAGGCCGGCCTTCGTTGCGTGGAAGCCGAGCGACAGGCAAATCACGGCGAGGACGCCGTAGAGCCGCCTCGCATCGCGCGCGAGCGCGACCAGCATCGTGCACGACAGGGCGAGGCGGACGAAGAAGTCGATCCAGATCCAGCCGATGTCCGGAGAGACGGCGCTCGTCTGCGTGATGACGCTCGAGCAGACCATCAGCGCGATGCCGACGGTGAGCGGGTGCGTGATGTTCGGCACGAAGCCCGAGAGGAGCGACCGCCCCAGCATGACGATGCCGAGGACCATCGAGACGCGAAGGCTGGTGATGTCGATCCACAGCCAGTCCTGCGGCCGGAACAAGGCAAACCACAGGTACATCAGCAGGCCGGCGTAGCCGTCCATCAGGGCGGCGAAGAAGCCCGGGACGAGGACGGCGAGGACGAGGAGGCTGCGCAGCATCGGCGGACGTTCAGCGCGAGGCAGGCTTCCTGGCCTGCGCCTGCTGCGGCTGCGACGGCGGTTGCGACAGGCGCGCCTCGCCGATGCCCGGGTTGACGCTGCCCGGCGCAATCGCCCAGCCCGATCGCTTGTTGAGATCGTCGACCATCGACACGCCGTCGTTGACGTCGGCCATCAGCGCCTTGAGGCTCTGCGACGCGCCCGCATCGCCGAGCTTCTCGCAGATGAGCAGCAGCAGGCGCGCTTCCGGACCGAGATAGCCCGCGAACGGCCGGACGAAGTCCGGCGACTTGCCGGGCTCGGCCGCAGCGAAGGTCGCCTTGCTCATCTCCGCGAGGGTCTGGAAGTAGCGTGACGGTGCTGCGCGGCCCCTTGCTCCACGTGCCGGCGGCGAGCAGATACGGCGCCTGCCGTTCGTGATCGCGCGACCACTGCGGGCTGGTGAAGAGACTCAGCTGCAGGCGGGCGATGCGGTTGCGGAGCGTCTTGCCCGCGCTGCCGAAGTTGTGCACCGGCGAGACCTGGCCGTGCTGCATCACGCGGTCGACGGCCCACGCAACGTAGGTCTGCTCCCACAGCGAGATCCACATGTAGGGCTGATACCGCCCGGTCTCGTCCTCCGGCCGGCGGCCGGGAAACAGCGTCTGCAGCGGGCCCGACTTGAACGTCTGCGCGTAGACCTCGAGGTCGTTCAGGTTGTTCACCACCTTGTCGGCGAGATACCGCTTCATCGGATCGTTGTCGGGCAGGTACGCGGCGGCGTCGCCGAGGTTGCGGAGCGCCCAGCCGATGCCGCGCACCTCGTTGCCGATGAGCAGACCCTGCTGGCCCTTGCGGTTGTAGTCGTTGGCGTAGGAGCCGATCAGGGAGAAGTTCGCCCAGAAGGCGGTCTCGTCGGCGAAGAAGCGATCGCCGGTGACGAGATACGGCACGAACGCAAGCGACGGCTGGTGCGCGTTGTCGCCCGGCTCGGCCATCCCCGGGATGACGTAGTTGCCCTCGCGGATCGCGCCGCACGCTGCGCGGCCCCTGCAGCGGCGTCTCGTTGCGCCACCGCGGATCGAGCCAGTAGTACGGATACTTGTCGATCGTCGGCATCGTCCCGTCGGCATCGCGGACGTGCACGCCCCAGCTGCCGGCAAGCTCGCCGTGGCGCAGCATGTAGGCGCGCTGATCGGGCTTCCGGTTGACGAGATACTGCGCGGTCCAGTCGGGATACGGCGCGATCTCGGGACGGCCGCCGTGCGCGTTCATCGGCCGCATCAGCGTGCCGAAGCCAAGCAGCCCGAACTCCGGCGTCTTGATCGAGCGCGCCGGGCTGGCCACCGTCGGCAGGTAGGCGGGCAGCGCGCGCGCGGCGACAAACGGCGCGAAGTCGGGCGTGACCGACGACTCCTGCAGCCCGCCGGTGACGAAGACCTTGCGCCAGCGCGCGAGGTACTTGTGGTTGACGCCGGCCTTGGTGAACACGTTCGCGCCGGCGACGCTGATCGCCACGTCGTAGGTCAGTTCATCTGCGTTCGCGACGTCGAGGCAGTTCTCGACGGTGATGTCGATCCGGTGGCCGCCGCTCGCATAGGAGCGGACGTCGAAGATCACGCGCAGGAAGGGATGGTTCGACGGCGCGACCACCGCGCGCCCTTCGGAGACGAGCGGGCCGCGCAGCCAGGCGTCATTCAGTGCAGCGGGGAGCGTCGCGGTCAGCGGCATGTTGCCGATCTTGAAGTTGACGGTGACCTTCGGCAGCACCGGCACGAAGGTCCCCGGCGTCGGCTGCGAAGGTGTGATGGCGTAGCTGCCGCTCTTCGCACCGAGATTGGCCGAGACGACGGCGAATCGAATCGAGTCGTCGGGCCAGCGCACCTTCACGTCTGTCTGCGTCGGCACGGTTCCGACCTGCACCGCCTTCGGCGCGGCGCCCTGCGGCAGCGCGAGGCCGAAGGTCGCCCAGCCGGGGCTCAAGGTATAGGTGGCGAGCGGCTGATCGGCGGCGGCACCCGCCTGGCTCGATCCGATCACGGCAGCGAGGGTCAGGGTAGGAAGAACGCGGGCCAGCCGCGCGCGGGACGTCAAAGCGGAAACCTCCTCACGGGTGATTCCTCTCGACGGAGCAAGAGATATGCCCCGGAAAGTCGCGGGTTCCGGGGTGTGGCGGGCCGCGGCCAGCGGCTAATCGGCGGCCGCGTCGCCTTTAGTCTGCCTCGGGGGAGACTTCGGCGTAACGGGAGACTTCGGAGGCAAGGAGGTTTCAATGGGGCGGCAGCCACAGCCAGGGTGGCGGCCGCGGGGTGGTATTTGGGGCGGCGTGGCTGGTACCACCGCCTGGCAGTTGAACAGAAGATCAGGAGATCAGGAGATCAAGAGGTTTTCTTTCAAAAAAGAATTGCTCCTGACCTTATTGATCTCCTGATCTCCTGTTCAAGCCCCGGTTGCTGCAAGTCACCTCGGACGCCGCGAACGATCGTCAGGCGCCCTCAATCGATTTCGATGATTCCGGAGCCGCCGGCCATTGCGAAGGCGGGCTCGACGCGGGTTGGGGGCGCCGGGTCCGGCTGCGGCAGCCGGGGCAGCGCGTAGCGGTGCACTTCGCGCGCGAGGTCGTCTTCGGTGGGCGCCGACGGGCGGCAGTGCAGCCGCACCCAGACGCGCATCAGCGGATCCGTATAGGTGTAGCGCTTCTGCCGCGAGGTGACGAGGTCGACGTCTTCGAGCCAGGACAGATAGTCCTTCGTCGACCCCGGCGTGCGCTGCAGCCGGTGCGAGATCTCGGTGAGCGTCAGCCCTTCCTCTTCGCCGAGGATCTCGAGAATCGCCTTGAGCGCGCCGTAGCCGCGCGCGCGGTGCAGCCGCAGCTCGTAGCAGAAGCCGACCTCCCTGGTGAGGTTGCCGTCGACGCCGAGCAGTGCCGCGAGCGCACTGATCGCGTCGGCGCTGCCCGGGCCGCCGTGCTCGCGCATCAGCGTCAGCTCGTCGGCGAGCGCGCGGACGTACGCCGGCCGGCCGTCGGCGAGCGCGTGGACGGTACGCGCGAGATAGTCGGCGTCGTGCGCCGCATCGCGGCCGGCGTCGTTGGACGCCGGGGCCGGGCCGAGGATGTCGAGCGTGTCCTCGACGCCGAGCGGCGGCATGTGGATCACTTCGAAGCGCGCCGATCGATCGCGCAGCAGCCGCAGCGCCCTGGCGACGTAGCGGCTCGTGAGCACGAACCGGTTGCCGCTCGACGCCAGGCCGTCGATCGCGTCGTGCAGCACGCGGCGCAGCCCCGGGAAGCTCTCGAAGGTGCGCAGCTCGAGGAACTCGTCGAGGAAATAGGTGGCCGGCTCGCCGGCCGCCGTGCGCGCGTTGGCCACCAGCGCCAGCGTCGCGTCGAACGCGCCGCGCGCGCCCATCGGCTCGGCCGCGGAGGTGTCGGCGACCGGGAACGGCGACACGGAGGTCACCGCCCGGAGGAAACGCTCCGGCGTTGTGGCCGTGCGCTCCACGTCGACGTACTGGACCGCCTGCCGCCCGACGCGCTCGCGCATCTGGCGCAGGAGCGTCGTGCGGCCGCTGCCGCAGCCGCCGACAAGAACCGGGATCCGTGACGGTGACGCGTCGAGCGCCGCGGTCACACGGCGCGCCAGAGTGGTACGGGGAGTCAGCATTCGCGTTCCTCGCGCATGGGGATTCGCAGGCCTTCGCGGTCGGCGGCGGCGATCGCGGCGGGATATCCCGCATCGGCGTGGCGAACGACGCCGATACCGGGATCACAGGTCAGCACACGCTCGAGCTTTTCGTCCGCATCGGCGGTCCCGTCGGCGACGATCACCATGCCGGCGTGAATCGAGTAGCCGATGCCGACGCCGCCGCCGTGGTGAATCGAGACCCACGTGGCGCCGCTCGACGCGTTCAAGAGGGCATTCAGGATCGGCCAGTCGGCGATCGCGTCGCTGCCGTCCATCATCCCTTCGGTTTCACGATTGGGAGAGGCGACCGATCCGGTGTCGAGATGATCGCGGCCGATGACGATCGGCGCCTTGAGCCGTCCTTCGCGCACCAGCTCGTTGATGCGCAGGCCGAACCGCGCCCGCTCGCCGTAGCCGAGCCAGAGGATGCGCGCCGGGAGCCCCTGGAACGCGACGCGCTCGCGCGCGAGGTGGATCCAGCGGACCAGCGACTCGTTGTGCCCGAACATCTCGAGCGCCGCTTCGTCGGTGACGCGGATGTCCTCGGGGTCGCCAGAGAGTGCGGCCCAGCGGAACGGTCCGCGTCCTTCGCAGAAGAGCGGCCGGATGTACTCGGGCACGAAGCCGGGGATGTCGAACGCGTTGACGACGCCGGCCTGGCGCGCCTGCGCGCGGATGTTGTTGCCGTAGTCGAACGCGATCGCGCCACGCTGCTGCAGCGCCAGCATCGCCCGCACGTGCTCGGCCATCGCGGCCATCGACCGGGCGATGTACTGGTCCGGGTTCCGATCGCGCAGGCGGTTGGCTTCCTCGAAGCCGATGCCGTTGGGTACGTAACCGTTCAGCGCGTCGTGCGCCGATGTCTGATCGGTCAGGACATCGGGTGTGACGCCGCGCGCGACGAGCGCCGGCAGGACATCCGCGGCGTTGCCACGCAGGGCAATCGAGCGCGCGACCTTCTGGTCGGTCCAGTGCCGCACTTTGTCGAGCGCTTCGTCGAGGCTGTCGGTCGCTTCGTCGAGATACCGCGTCGCGAGGCGGCGCGCGATGCGCCGCTCGTCGACTTCGACCACGAGCGTCGCCGCGCCGTTCATCGACGCGGCGAGCGGCTGGGCGCCACCCATCCCGCCGAGCCCGGCCGTAACGACGAGCTTGCCGGCGAGGCTGCCGCCGAAGTGACGACGGCCGACCGCGGCGAGCGTTTCGTAGGTGCCCTGCACGATGCCCTGACTGCCGATGTAGATCCAGCTGCCGGCGGTCATCTGCCCGTACATGGTCAAGCCGCGCTGTTCGAGGTCGCGGAAATTTTCCCACGTCGCCCATGCGGGCACGAGCAGCGCGTTCGCAATCAGGACACGCGGCGCGCCGGGATGGGTCTGGAAGACGCCAACCGGCTTGCCGGACTGCACGAGCAGCGTCTCATCATGTTCGAGCGACGTCAGCGTGCGAACGATCGCGTCGAACGCCGGCCAGTTGCGCGCGGCCTTGCCCGATCCGCCGTAGACAATCAGATCCTCGGGCCGCTCGGCGACATCCGGATCGAGATTGTTCATCAACATCCGCAGCGCGGCTTCCTGCGGCCAGCCTTTGCAGGTCAGCGACGTGCCTCGCGGCGCTCGGATGGTGCGGATCGCAGTGGCCATGAAGGATGTGTGACGGAAAGTTAGACCTTAAGAAGCGCGGCGAGTGTTGTCAATTTGAAAATGAAAAATTTTTCACTTGACTAGTTCGCGCACCGCGTCTTCGAGCGCGCTCGACGCGATCAACTCCGTGATCGCGACGATGTCTGGCGCAAGCATACGGTCGTTCTCGAGCATCGGCACGCGCGATCGCACGAGTTGATGCACAGTTTTCAGTGGCGCGGAGGTTGCGAGCGGCGCGAGCAGGTCAATCGCCTGAGATGCGCAGAGAATTTCAATCGCGATGACTTCGCGCGCGCGGCCGATGGCACGCTCGGCCTTCAGTGCCGCGGTCATGCTCATACTGACGTGGTCCTCCTTGTTCGCCGAGGTCGGAATGGTATCGACGCCGGCCGGGTGCGCGAGCGACTTCAGCTCGGAGGCGACGGCCGCGGCCGTCACCTGCGCCATCATGAAGCCCGACTTGAGTCCGCCGTCGCGGGTGAGAAACGCCGGCAGGCCGCTGAGCGTCGGATCGACGAGGCGATCGATGCGCCGCTCGCTGATCGTCGCGAGCGGCACGATCGCGGCCGCCAGAAGGTCTGCGGCTATTGCAATCGGCGCGCCGTGAAAGTTTCCGCCCGAGACGATGTCGCCGGTGTCGGCGAAGACCATCGGGTTGTCGGTCGCGCTGTTGGCTTCGATGGCCACCGTGTCGCGGACGAAGCGTAACGCGTCGCGCACGGCGCCGTGCACCTGGGCGGCGCAGCGCATCGAGTACGCATCCTGCACCTTGCCGCAGTGCTCATGTGAGTAGTTGATGCCGCTATCGCGCATCAGCGTCTCGATGTTCGCAGCCGACTGCCGCTGGCCGGCGAATGGTCGGGCTTCATGGATGCGCGCGTCGAACGGATGAATCGAACCGCGCAGTGCATCGATCGACATCGCCGCGGCGATATCGGCCGCGCGCGCCACCTGTTCGGCCGCCGCCAGCGCCAGCGCCAGGACCGCGGTGGACGGCTGCGTGCCGTTGATGAGCGCGAGCCCTTCTTTCGCCCCGAGGCGAATGGGGTGGAGGCCCGCGCGGCGCAGCGCCTCGGCGCCCGGACCGACGACATCGAACGCAGCGCTCGCAGCGCTCGCTGCGTCATTTTTTCTTGTGGTTGCTGTTCCGGGCCGCTCCCGCGTGTTCTGCGGGTGCTGCGTTGATCGTCGTCGTCCTCCAGCGCCTCGCCCTCGCCGATGAGCACGAGCGCCAGGTGCGCGAGCGGCGCGAGGTCGCCGCTGGCGCCGACCGAGCCGCGCGAGGGCACGAGCGGCGTGACGCCGCTGTTGAGCAGGGCGATGAGCGCCTCGAGCGTCTCGACCTTGATGCCCGAGAACCCTTTCGCCAGCACGTTCGCCCGCAGCGCCATCGTCGCGCGCACCGTACGCGGCGGCAGCGGCTCGCCGAGGCCGGCCGCGTGGCTGCGCAGCAGGTTGAGCTGCAGCTCTTCGAGCGCGTCGGGCGCGATCTTCACTTCCGCGAACGAGCCGAAGCCGGTGTTGATGCCGTAGGCCGGCTCGACGCCGCGCGCGCGGCGATCGACGACGGCGCGTGAGGCGCGGACGCGGTCGGCGGCGGCATCGCCGAGCGCGACCGGTTCGCCGCGGTCGGCGATCGCGAGCAGTTGATCGATCGAGAGGGATGAGCCGTCGAGCACTACCATCGCGTTGTCAGGGAGTAGGGAGTAGCGATTAGGGATCGGTAGGGATTCGGGATCAAGGGAACAGGCTTCTTCAAGTTCGACGCTCGCGTGTTCGGTTCGGTCTTCGCTCGGTCGTTACACGTTCGGCGTGCGAGCGCCTCGCGCTTGCTGGTCCGGAGGGTGCGTTACGAGTAGAATCTTACTCCTCTATGAATCTCGTCGTGCTCGGCGCGCAGTGGGGCGATGAAGGCAAGGGCAAGATCGTCGATCTGCTGACGCCGCATTTCTCGATCGTCGGCCGTTACCAGGGTGGGCACAATGCCGGGCACACCGTGTATGTCAACGGCAAGAAGTTCATCCTGCGCCTCATCCCATCAGGCATCCTGCATGCCGGCGTCACCTGCGTCATCGGCAACGGCGTGGTGATCGACCCGCAGGCGCTGTTCGCCGAAATCGACGAGCTGACGCGCGCCGGGGTCGATGTCGGCGATCGGATTCTCATCAGCGACAAGGCGCACCTCATCCTTCCGTATCACCGCGACCTCGACCTGCTGTCGGAGGCGCGTCGCGGCGAGCGCAAGATCGGCACGACCTCGCGCGGCATCGGGCCGGCGTATGAGGACAAGATCGCGCGCCGCGGTATCCGTGTCGGCGATCTCGCGGACCCGCAGGGGCTCGAGCAGAACATCCGCGACAACGTCACCGCGCGCAACCGCCTGGTCCAGGACAACACGATGGACTGGCGCCCGGTGCTCGGAGAGCTGCTGAAGCACGCGGCGCGGATGCGGCCGATGGTCCGCGACGTTTCGGTGCTGCTCACCTCGGAGATGAAAGCGGGGAAGTCGATCCTCTTCGAGGGTGCGCAGGGGACGCTGCTCGACATCGATCACGGCACCTACCCGTTTGTCACCTCGTCGAACGCGTCGGTTGGCGGCGTCTGCACCGGCCTCGGCATCCCGCCGAAAGCCATCGGGCAGGTCCTCGGGGTCGTGAAGGCGTACACGACTCGCGTTGGCGAGGGCCCGTTTCCGACCGAACTGTCCGGCGAGATGGGGAACCGCCTGCGCGAGAGCGGCAGCGAGTACGGCGCGGTGACCGGCCGCCCGCGGCGCTGCGGCTGGTTCGATGCGGTTGCGGTCCGCTACGCCGCGCGCATCAACGGCCTCGACGGCCTGGCGCTGACCAAGCTCGACGTCCTCGATGGCCTCGGGGAGATCTCGATCTGCACGTCGTACCGCTGCGGCGACAAGACGCTGACCGACTTCCCGTCCGACGTCCGGCAACTGGCGACGTGCGAGCCGGTCTACGAAACGATGCCCGGCTGGACGACGCCGACCGCCGGCGTGCGCGAGTTCGATCGGCTGCCGGAGACCGCACGCAAATACATCGCGCGGCTCGAGGAAGTATCAGGCGTCCGTTCCGCGATCGTCTCGACCGGCTCCGAGCGCAACGACACGATCCTGCGCGAGGACGTGATGCGCATTGCCGAGTTCGGGTTGAAGATCTGATTCGCTGCGCCCGGGAATCCTAACAAGAGGTCAGGAGATCAGGAGGTTAGGAGGCCCCACGGGGGTTGATGCTCCTGGTCTGCGAACGCGCCGCACGTCGGCCGGCTACGCCGACCGACTGACGCCGCCGCGAAGCGGCGGCGTGCGGCGCGTTGCATGCCACGCCCAAGCAGCGACATGGCGGTTCTCCGAGGTTCGGAGTCTCCGAGGTTCAGAGTCTCCGAGGTTCTTTCCGGATCGCGATTGCTGCGTGACGCCGCTCTGCGTGCTCAGCGGGCTCTGCGTTCGATCGTCGTCACGCGGGGACGAGCGCGAGGACCCGCAGCGGGCTGCCGCTGCCGTGGACGATCTTCAGCGGCGCCGCGATCACCACCGCGCCGGTCGCCGGCAGTTGATCGAGGTTGCACAGGCTGGCGAGGCCGAACTTGCCGGCGCCGTGCATGATTGTGTGGTTGGGGAACGGCGGATCGAAGCCGCCGGCCTGCCCGGCGTCGGTGCCGATTGTCTCCACGCCGACGCCCAGAACGTCGCGCTCGGTGGCCAGCATTCGCGACGCCTTCGCATCGAAGCCAGGGCTGTGCGGGCCGTCTTCGGAGACGTTGATGAACTCGGCGCCGGTGCGCCGGCTCCAGCCGGTACGCAGCAGCACCCACGCGCCCGCGGGAATCCGGCCGTGCTCGCGCTCCCACGATTCGATCCGCTCGGTGGTCACGAGGAAGTCGGGGTTCTGCGCCACATCCTCCGTGATGTCGATCACCGACGCCGGCCCGACGAACCGCCTCGCCGGGATGGTGTCGCAGGCGTTCTCTTTCAGATCCCGCCCGGTCACCCAGTGGATTGGCGCATCGAAGTGCGTCCCGGTGTGCTCGCCGAACCGCAGCGTGTTCCAGTACCACGCCGGCCCTTTCTCGTCGTACTTCGAGATGACGTCGATGGTGACGCCGGGCGACGCGGCGAAGATTGGCGGCAGCCCGATGACCGGCGTCGACGGCCCGAGCGGCTGGGTGAGGTCCACGACTGTCACGTCGCCGCGCACCAGCGCGTCGACGAGTTGATTGAGCACAGTTGTCACGATCGCACGTACCTCTGAAAGTGAAGGCGGTTCCCGGTGAGCGGCATTGGCTACGCCTTGTGCCGCTCGCAGAAGCTGCCGACCAGATCGGCATCGGCGTTGGGAAAGTCGAGGCCGGCACGATAGCGCGGGCCGCTGTTGGGCGGAATCTCGAACGATGTCCAGACCACCGACGCCATGAAGCTGTCGGCCTCGTGGTGGAGCGCCACCGCGACCTGTTGATTCGGTTTCAGGGCGGCGGGCGACACGACCTGGGCGCCGACGATTGACAGGTCGATGAGCATCGCGGTCTTGCCGCCGACCTGGGCGGTGACGTTCGGCGCCATCTTGAAGCGTGGCGCCCGGCGGGTGCCGCGCTGGTCGAGCGCCGGCACCTTGGCGGGCGCCGCGCGGGGGACGACCCGCTGGTAGTCGCTGTCGTGCGCGAGCACCCGGATTTCGGAGTCGCGCAGCGCCGGGTCGGCCTTGATGCGGTTGATCATCGCGACGCCGCGCGGCGTCACCGCGAACAGCCGCTCGAAGGTGACGACCGCCGGCCGCCGCTTGGTAATCGCCTCGAGTGCCGGGAGCGCTTCCGCGTCGGTAAACGTCAGCACGTCGCCGTTGATGGCGCCGGCCCGCTCCCGCAGGGCGGGAAGCAGATCGGACGCCGCGATCAGCACGATGCAGGGCTCGGTCACAGGCCGTCAGTAAATCACAGAACCCGCTCTTGTGACACAATCCCGGCCGCACCATGAATGCACCATCGCCGCCCTACCGTGACGTGACCGTCGGCGAGCTGCTGACACGACTGGCGGCCGCCCTGCCCGCGCACGAGGCGCTCGTCTACGAGGGGCAGCCGCGCTACACCTTCGCCGCGCTCGACCAGGAGGCGCGCACCATCGCCCGCGGGCTGATGGCGCTCGGCGTCGAGCAGGGGGAGCGGGTCGTCCTCTGGGCGACCAACGTGCCCGAATGGGTCGTCCTGCAGTTTGCGCTCGCGAAGATCGGCGCGGTCCTGGTCACGGCCAACACCTCGCTGCGCGCGCGCGACATCGAATATCTGCTGCGCCAGAGCGAGGCCGCGACGCTCATCGCGATCCGCGGCTTCAAGGGCGTCGACTACATCGCCGAGCTCGAGGCCGCCGGTGCCAGCTCCGGCAACATCCCGGCGCTGGCGCGGCGGATTTTCATCGGCAGCGACACGCCGTCCGGGTTCGTCAACTACGAGGAGCTGCGCACACGCGCGGCGCAGGTGCCCGACACGGCACTCGACGAACGCGCCGCCCGCGTCGGCGTCGACGACGTGATCAACATGCAGTACACGTCGGGCACGACCGGGTTTCCCAAGGGCGTGATGCTCTCCAGCCGCAACATCGTCAACAACGGCCACGCGCTTGGCCTCGTGCTCGGCTACACGCCGGCCGATCGGCTCTGCCTGTGCGTGCCGCTGTTCCACTGCTTCGGCTGCGTCATCGGCGTGCTCGGCGCGTTCACCCACGGCGCATGCCTGTGCCCGGTCGAGGCGTTCGACCCGAAGCGCGTGCTCGAAACCGTGCACCGCGAGCGCTGCACCGCGCTCTACGGCGTACCGACGATGTTCATCGCCGAGCTCGAGTGCGCCGACTTCCAGCGCTACGACCTGACCTCGCTGCGCACCGGCGTGATGGCCGGCGCGCTCTGTCCCGAGCCGCTGATGCGGCGGGTGATGACCGACATGCACCTGCCCGAGATCACGATTGCGTACGGGATGACCGAGTCGTCGCCCGGGATCACGATGACGCCGCGCGATTCGTCCGTTGCCCAGCGTTCGCAGACGGTCGGTCCGGTGCTGCCGGAGCTGGAGGTGAAGATCGTCGATCCCGCGACCGGCGACGAGCGTGCCGCCGGCGAGCGTGGCGAATTGTGCTGCCGCGGCTACAACGTGATGAAGGGCTATTACAACAACCCGGACGCGACGCGCGCGGCGATCGACGCCGACGGCTGGCTGCACACCGGCGACGAAGCGAGCGTGGACGCGGACGGCTGTTTCCGGATCACCGGCCGGATCAAGGACATCATCATCCGTGGCGGCGAGAACATCGCCCCGAAGGAGATCGAGGATCGGCTGCGCGAACACGACGCGGTGGCCGACGCCTACGTCTACGGCATGCCAGACTCGTTCTTCGGCGAGGCCGTAGCGGCGGCGGTGCGCCTCAAGCCCGGTGCCCCGGACGTGGTCCCGGAGGAGTTGATCGAGTGGTGCGCGGCGGAGCTGGCGAAGTTCAAGGTGCCGCGCTACGTGCGGTTCGTCAGCGATTTTCCGATGACGGCGTCAGGGAAGGTGCAGAAGTACAAGCTTCGCGAGGCGCACCAGCAGCTTCTGAATTAGGAATTAAGAATTAAGAATTAAGAATTAGGCCTAGAAAATCCGGGCTTCCTGGAGGGGCCACCAGCGGACCTTCACCTTGCCGACGATGTACTTCTTCGGCACGGGGCCCCAGTGGCGGCTGTCGGAGCTGTTGTTCCGGTGGTCGCCCATGACGAAGTAGTAGCCCTGCTGGATCACCTGCGGGCCCCAGTCGTCGTGGCTCCGAAATTCGGCGGGAACGTAATCGTCGTGGAGGGGCACGTCGTTGACGTAGACGCGGCCGTCTACAATCCGCACCGAATCGCCCTCCCGGGCGATGACGCGCTTCACGAACATCTTTTCCGGGTTGAGCGGGTAGTAGAGCATCACGATGTCGCCGGGCCGCGGCTCGCCGATTTCGTAGACGAGCTTGTTGACGATCAGGCGATCGTGATCTTCGAGCGTCGGCGCCATGCTCAGGCCATCGACCCGCGCGACCTGAAAACCGAACGTGACAATCAGGGTGGCGTAGACCGCGGCCGACAGCAGCGTCTGCAGGCCGGCGACGACTTCCTGACCCATCCTCCGCCATGCCCCCACCGACTCCGGCGGGACGACGGCGACGTCCGGCGACGGCGGCAGCACCGGCGCGAAAACGGCCGCTGATTCAGCCATCGCGACCGGCGAGTCCGGCACGAGTGGAGTGGCCGCCAGGTCGTCTGGCAGCGCTTCGAAGGTGATGTCGGCCGTGTCAGCGTGTTCACTCATCGGTGCAGAGCGGATTCAGAATACCACGCCGCCGGGCTGATCCCCCTGCTCTTGCCCGTTTTCCTACGGTTTTTCCCTCAGGAACCGCAATTACACACTGGTCTGTGTCTTGCTCACTGAGGAAGAGGTGCCCGAAGTAGGGTTATGGAACAGGAGGCTTCAATGCGTCGTGCAATCTCAACCGTCGTTCTCGTAGCGACAGCAGGGCTGTACGCCCTGACCGCCGCCGAGCGCGCCACGGTGGTTCTCACCAACGGCGAGCGCCGGAGCGGCGAAGTGGTGACGTCCGGGCCGAATTCCGCCGCCTTTATCGACGGCCAGCTCAAACTGATCGAGAACGGCCAGGAGCAGTCGATTCCGATCGAGCAGGTGGCTGTCATCGACTTCACCGGCGGCACGCCGTCGCCGCTCGAACTGAGTCGCGTCTCGCCGGATGCGAACGGCCAGACCGCCATCATGCGCAGCGGCCACGCGCAGGCCGGCAGGTTCATCAACATCATCCGCGGCGATACGCTGCTGTGGGATCACGCCGGCAACCAGGAGCAGTATCCGCTCCGCGACGTCAGCCGCGTATACCTGAACCCGGTGAGCGCGCGAAGCGTGTACAACGTCGAGCGCGAGCGCGGAGGCGCTCCGGTTGGCGTCGGCACCGGCACCTCGGGCACGCTGGCCGGGACGACGATTAACGTGCCGGCCAACATGGCGTGGACAGACACCGGCATCACCGTCAATGCGGGCGACAAAGTGATGTTCCAGGCCAGCGGCTCGATCAACTACGGGCAGAGCGCCGGCCAGAGCGCGACGCCGGACGGCGGCCCCGAGCGCCGCTCCAACTATCCTGATCCCAGCGCCCCGGTTGGCGCGCTGATCGCCAAGGTGGGGAACAACGGCACGCCGTTCGGCATCGGCAGTCAGCGCCAGGCACTGGGCATGCCGGCCTCGGGACGGCTGTTCCTCGGCGTGAACGACAACGAGCGCGGCGACAACAGCGGCGCGTTCACCGTCATCGTCGCAAAGCAGTAGCGCAAAACGTAGGGCGGCGCTTGAGGGCCGCCCGGGCGAGGAGGCCAGGAGCAATCCTGGCCTTTTTTTTGTTTGAATTCGACGAAATGTCCGCGTTCAGCGGACCTCGCAACGTCCGGCGAAAGCGGACACTCCGACTACAACAGTTCTAGCGAGTGGCCTTCGCGGTCCGTGGTTCGTCGCCTACCAGCTGCGCCTGAACGATGAATCGTTTCGGCGCGTGCCCCACGAAGTCGAACGGATAGCAGGTGACCAGCGTCAGCGTCGGCTCCTTGGTTGGATCGAGGACATAGACGTCGTCGGGTCCGACGATCACGGTCTTGCTGATCTTGTAGCGATAGAGCCGGTCGCTGGTCGTGAGCTGCATCGGGTCGCCGACCTTGATGTTGCGGAGCGGGCGGAAGACCGTATCGCGGTGGCCGGCGATGCCGACGTTCCCGGGCTGGCCGGGAAAGGGCGTGTCTTCGATGTGGCCGGCGCCGCGGCTCAGCGTCCCGTCGTCGCTGCCTTCGAGCACGGTGGCCGACATCTTCACGGTCGGCGCCTCCAGCCGTCCGATGAGAGTTCCGGCCGACGGCGCGGGAGCCGGGGCAGGGCCGCCCTTGTCGCCCGGCAAGATCACCGTCTGCGTCACCTTCAGCTTCTTGCTGGCCGGCGGGATTGGCAGCTGGTCTGTGGAACCGTGCCTCCACCAGCACGGCGGCGCACCAGGCCGCCAGGCCGATGCCGACGGCGAAGAGTCCACGTTCCAGCCAGCGAAGCAGCTCGTTTCTGGTCATATATAAAGGTGTGCCCTATTCGGGCTGCGTCGCGCGGCCGGCGGCGAAATAGCCGGGACGCGTGCGCACCGTCATCTTCTGGGAAGGTGAGGGCTGCACTTCGACCCGCACCCGGTGATAGTTGCCGTCGCGATCGGGCGGCACGTAGCCAATCGTGTAGCCGCTCCGAATCTCCCGCGCAATCCGCTCACAGACCTGCATCATCTCGCCTGGCGTGCGCGGCAGGAACCGTTCGCCGCCGGTGGCGCGCGCCAGCGACTTGAGGACGCCGGGGTTCCGATCGATGTCCTCGGGGTCGAAAATGCCGAGCGTGTAGATCATGGCGTTCGATTCGCGCGCACGCCCCAGGACGCTGTCGAGCGTGGCCTCGCTCGCGTTGTCGCCGCCGTCGCTGACGACGACCAGCACCTTGCGGGCACGGGAGCCGCGGGCGAGGTGGTCGATGCCTTCGACGAGCGCGTCGTAGAGAGCAGTGCGGCCCTCTGGACGCATCGATCGCAGCGCCACGTTCAGCGCGCCGATGTCTTCGGCCAGAAGAAACGGGCGGTCGCGAATCACTTGCTGCACGTCGTCGTTGAAGCGGACGACGAAGAGCTCGTCCTCCGGGTTGCTCGAGCGCGCGAAGGCGAGCGACGCCGTGATCACCTCGCCGAGCTTCGATCCCATGCTGCCGCTCGCGTCGATGATCAGGCCGATGGTGAGCGGCGTGTCTTCGTTGCTGAAAATCTCGATCGGAACGCGGCGTCCGTTGTCGAAGACGGTGAAGCGGTCGCGCTCCAGGTCGGACACGTAGCGTCCCTGTTTGTCGGTGACGACGACGGGAAGAACGACGAGCTCGCTGGAGCCGGTCCGGAAGCTGGGCTCCTGAGTGGTGTCTGGAGGAAGGCTGGAAGTCTGAAAGGCTGAAAGGCGCAAAGGGCCAAGAGCGGAAGGTGAAAAGGTCGAAAGGGTAAGGCTGGAAGGAAGGCAGAAAGGCAGAACGACAACAAGGCCCGCTGCGAGCGCACCGTTAATTCGATGCCTTGCTGTCATTCCGACTCCGCCCACCTTTCCTTTGACCGCCTCGAACCTTTTCGACCTTGAGCCTTCCAGCCTTCCCACCTTTCAGCCTTCCAGCCTTGTGCGTTACTTCCTCAGCCGCCGAACGCCATACGCGCCGGCGATCGCCAGACCGCTGATCAGTTCGAACAGCGCCAGGCTGCCGGCCGTACGCGGCAGGCTGCGGCGGCCCGCCGTCCCGGCCGTGCGATCGGCGGTCGTCGACTGCGGCGTGGTGGCCGCGCGAGCCGTGGTCGGCGCCGGAGCCGTCGTCGGGCGCGCGGTGGTCGGACGCGCCGCCTCACGGTCAGCGGTGGTCGGCTCCGCCGTCGTGGCGCGCGCGGTCGTCGCCTGCGCGGCGGTCGCGGAGTTGCCGTTCACCCTGACTGTCTGATTGTCGCTCTGCCAGTTGCCGTTCTCGTCGAAGCGGCCGAGCTGGGCGGTCTTCATCGAGTTCGGAATCTCGCCCGCCGTTCCTGGCGTGTTGCCGCTGTCGTCGTTTCTCGCAAGAACGGACTCGCCCGACGCTTTCGCGATCCGCATCGCCTGGCTCTTCGGATACACGAACTCGTTGCCGACCCGATCGCCCGGATAGAACCAGACCTTCACTGCCTGCGGCGAACCCTTCGTCCGCTCGGCGAACAGGATGACGGGTTCGTCGGACGGCTCGAGCCGCTCATTCGGAATCGCGAGCATCGTCGTGTAGATCTTTTTCTCGTCCTTGTCGAACACCTGGACGACGTGGCGATTGCCCGGGATGTCGGCGAGCTTGAACACGTAGCTGCCTGCCGGCAGCGTGGCGCCCGGAATCTGCACCGGGCCGCTGAAGGTGAGAATCGTTTTCTTGTTCCACTCGTCCGCCCGCGCGCTCGGCGCGAGCGCAACGGTCATCGCGGTCGCGCAAATCACAGCTTTCAGGACACGCATGAGGTGCCTCCTTTTCTCTCGAGAGATAAGGTGCACGTTATGTGCCCTTCTCAGCACAGCCGTTCCCGACACGAGCGCGCACCTCTGGCGTATGACACGCGCGGCGGATCGCTAAGGAATCTCACGAATTTCTTGCAGAAGGTCGAACGGAGGCAATCAGTGGTCAGCGCGAGTTGCGGCCGCGCGGCGCGAAGATCGGGGAAATGCAGCAGGTGATCGGCGTGCGGGAGAAAGGAGAGGACTGGGACGGTGTAATCCCAGCCTCCCAGTCTCTATTTGCGCTCCACCTGCGGCATCTCTATTTGCGCTTCAACTGCGCCATGAACGGCTCGGTGACCGCAGGCGCCTGCACCGTGCCGGCCATCACGACATCGCGTGTCGCGACGTCGGCACCGTAAAGCATCTGGTTCTCGTCTTCATCCGGCTTGACCACGCCGCCGGAGAGATTGACGCCCGCGAAGAGTCCCTGCGTGCGCGAGTACGACAGGATCTCGGCTTTCATCTGCGCGTCCGTCGCGGCGCGCGCATCTCGGCCAACCGGGCCGCCCGCGACCGAGGCTTCGGCGCCGAGCGTCACCTTGTTGCGAAGCATCTTCTCCATGCCGCTCTTGTTCATCACCAGCAGCACGAGGTCGATCGACTGCGCGCCGATCTGAAGACCCCAGCTGCCCTTGCCAACCTGCATGAAAATCGGTGCGCCCCACTGCCCGGCGTGCTTGCAGCTCATCAGTCCCTTGCCGTACTCGCCGCCGAACACGAACGCGGCTTTCTTCAGCGACGGAACAACGATCACGCACTCGGCGCGCTCCCACAGCTCATCCGGGATGTCCTTGTCAGGAACGCTATGAATCTCTTCAAGCACTGTGGCGGCTTCCTGGATCCTGCTCGCTTCTTTCGCGGAAAGATCGGCCCCGTGCGCTGTCGCCGCTGTCAGCGCCAAGACCATCGCGGCTGTCAAAGTCCTCATCAAACTAAACCTCCGTTACATCGAGCCACTTCGTGGCGGATCACAGCAAACGGCCTACCACACTCTTGTACCGTTGACCTCGCGGCCTCCATCTTGCAAACTCCGAACGTAGTGATTCGAGGCGCATCTATTCTGGTTGCGGACGACGACGAGATCAGCGCCCGCTTCCTGAAACGTCTGCTCACGCGCGAAGGTCATCACGTCTCAGTTGTTCAGACGGCGGAAGGGGTGCTCGAGGTTTGCGCCGCCGACGCGCCGGACCTCGTGCTGATCGATCTCGTCGCGCCGCGCGGCCATGGTTTCGAAGTGTGCCGCCAGCTCAAAGAGCAGACGACCACGCGGTTCATCCCGGTCGTGATCGTGACGACACAGTCGGACCGCGCCGATCGTCTGCGCGGGATCGAAGCCGGGTGCGACGAATTTCTCAACAAGCCGTTCGATCCAGTGGAGTTGCACGCGCGCATCCAGTCGCTCGTGCGCCTGAAGCGCTACACCGACGAACTCGAATCGGCGGAGTCGGTGATTCTCGGCCTTGGCGCCACCATCGAAGCGCGCGACCCGTCGACCAACGGGCATTGCCAGCGGCTGGCGCATTACGCGACCAAGCTTGGGATCTCGCTCGGCCTCGACGCCGCCGATCTCGGCGCGCTCGAGCGCGGCGGGTTCCTGCACGACATCGGCAAGATCGCGGTGCCCGACTCGGTCCTCTTGAAAGACGGCAAACTCGACCCCCAGGAATCGCGCGTGATGCGCAAGCACCCGATCGTCGGCGACTCGCTGTGCGCCGGCCTGCGATCGCTTGAACAAGGTGCGGCCGATCGTGCGCCATCATCACGAGCGCCTGGACGGCACGGGCTATCCGGACGGCCTGCGGAATGGCGAGGTTCCGCTGCTCGCGCAGATCATCAGCATCGTCGACGTGTTCGACGCGCTGACGACCGAGCGCCCGTACCGCCACGCGCGACCGTGCGAGGAAGCGTTTCAGGTGCTGGCCGACGAAGCGTCGAAAGGATGGCGCGACCGGGCGCTGGTCGACGCGTTTGTCGAGATCGTCGTTTCGGCTTCGGATCTCCGGTAAATTTCCACGACGACTCAGGCTCAACCCTCCGCGAAGAGGCAGGGCATTCGCCTTGCAAGCGAAAGCTCTGAACCAGGCAGGCGACGCCTGCCGTGGAGGTGATCCGATGGCGAAGTACGGGAAGAAAGCGCAGGACAAGGTCGAACGCGCGATGCACGAGCGCAAGCGCGGCACGCTCAAGTCGGGACGCTCTGGGAAGAAGGTGACCAGCCGGAAGCAGGCCATCGCCATCGGCTTGAGCGAAGCGCGTCGGGCCGGCGGCAAGGTGCCGCGCAAGAAGGCTGGCGGGCGGAAGAAGAAAACGGGCGGGCGCCGCAAGGCCGGCGCACGCAAGAAGTAGCGCCCGAGATCCCTGCCCGCCGCTGATGGCTGAACGCCTGCCGGAACCTGTCCCAGGGCCGCGTTAGCCTTTAGCCATCAGCCCTTTCCGAAACCTTTTACAATCGCTGACGTCTACCTTTCAAAGGTCTTGACCTGACTGGACGAGCTTCGTACCATTCGAGGTCTCTCCCCACCGGTCTTTCAGCAGAGGAGCTTCACGCATGATCACCCGAACGACTGTAGCCGCAGCCGCGCTGTCGGTCATGGCTGGAGTCGCGTCGGCGCAACTGGGGGCTCAGGCCGCCAGACCCGCGCAGACGACGACGGCGTCGCCGAGCGCACCGACCTTCTCCAAGGACGTCGCGCCGATCTTCTTCAAGAACTGCACGAACTGCCACCGCCCGGGCGAGATCGCCCCGATGTCTCTGCTGACGTTCAAGGATGCGCGCCCGTGGGCGAAGTCGATTGCGACCCAGGTGTCGAAGGGCACGATGCCGCCGTGGCACGCCGACCCGTCGCATGGGGCGTTCCTCAACGACCGCCGCCTGACCGATGCCGAGACGGGACACGATCGTGAAGTGGGCCAACGCGGGCGCGCCGGAAGGCAACGCGGCCGACATGCCCGCCGCCCCGACGTACGCGACCGAATGGTTGATCGGGAAGCCCGACGCGGTGTTCAGCATGCAGGAGGACTACCCGATTCCGGCCCAGGGCGAGATCAATTACCAGTACTTCGAGGTGCCGACCACGTTCACCGAGGACAAGTGGATCCAGGCGATGGAAGTGCGTGCCGGCGATCCGGCTGTGCTCCACCACGTGCTCGTCTACGCGCGCGCGCCGCAACCGGCGGCGCCGCCCGCAGCTCCAGCCGGCCGCACCGGCAGCCGCGGCCGGGCCGCGTCCGTCGCCGGTGTTCATCTTCGACCGCGCGACGTCGGCGATTCCGGCGGGTGAGTCGGGCGGGCCGGAACCCGCGGAGCCGAAGCCGGTGAACCCGAACGATCGGCCGGCGCCGCGGCGAATGGGACCGACGGTCGGCGCCTTCGCGCCGGGCCAGTGGACGCGCATCTATCAGGACGGAACGGCGATGAGACTGCCGGCCGGCTCCACGCTGGTGCTGCAGTCGCACTACACGACCAGCGGCAAGGCGACCAAGGATCGGACCCGGATCGGCGTCAAGTTCGCGAGCGCCAAGCCGCAGACCGAAGTCCGATTCGCCCCGCTCATCAACGGCACGTTCGTGATTCCGGCCGGCGCGGCCGATCACCGCGTCGACGCCGAGATGACCATCGGCCAGGACGTCACGCTGTGGAGCATGCTGCCGCATACGCACGTGCGCGGCATTCGCTGGACCTACGAAGCGACCTATCCCGACGGCCGCACGGAAACGATTCTGTCGGTGCCGAAGTACGACTTCAACTGGCAGACCGATTACGTCTTCAAGCAGCCGCTGAAGCTGCCGAAGGGCACGAAGATCCATGCGACGGCGTGGTACGACAACTCGAAGGGCAACAAGTCGAACCCCGACCCGACCAAGGACGTGGCCTGGGGCGATCAGACCTGGGAAGAGATGATGTACACCGGGATGACGTTCAGCATCGACGCGGCGCCCACGCCGACCACCGCGGGACCGCGGCAGAATTAAGAATTAAGAATTAAGAATTAGGAATTAGGAATTCGTCATGGGCCCAGGGGCGAACGCCTCTGGGCCCTTTTTTCGTTTCTTGCAAGAGCTGGCAACCGCCCGCAAGCCCTGGCAACCAGCCCCCAGCCCCCAGCCCCAGACACGCGGCGTCTGCGTGCGGCGCCGCGACGCTAAGGCTTCGCCGGCTTCGCGCGCAGCAGGCCTACCTGCAGCAGCAGGCCGGTGAAGTCGTAGATGCGGCGCTCGTGCTCGATCAGCCCTTCCTCGTTCACCTTCATCAGCCGGGCGGTGCGGAAGTCGATGTGGCGGTTGGTGCCTGGCAGTCCGAAGAAGTCGTTCTGATGCGTGGCGTTGACGGTCGCGAACATCACGATGTACGGCGGATCCGCCAGGATGTTCTCGATATCCATCGTCGCGTCGGGAAACGAGGTGAAGAACGCGCGGTAGGATTCCTCGATCGCCTTGCGCCCGCGCAGCGTCGCGTACATCGGGCTCTCGACGACGCCCTGCGGCGCATGGTTAAGCGAGAGTGCCGCCGCATCGCGCCGCTGCCACGCGTCGAGAAATCGTTCCCCGATAGCCTTGAGCTCGGCTCGCTCGATGACCGCCACGACAGCCTCCTCCCGCCGAAGCTCCGATGCCCCGCGGGAGTATACTCCCGCGGTCAGTCGTCAGTCGAAAGCCGGACGTGCACGTCGGGCTCGAGCAAGAGTCGAGCGTCGAAAGCCATCAGCCTCTATGACTAAGCCGTTTCTTTGCGTCGTGGCTTTGCTCGCCGCCGCCGCCGGCGGGAGCGCGTTGTTCACCGAGCCGTACGGCTGACGAGCCGCCGCTGCGGTGGGAGACCGGCACCTTCTCGATTCTCGGCTACGACCCGGCGACCGGCGAGGTCGGCGGCGCCGTGCAGTCGCGCGTCTTCTCGGTCGGCAACGGCGTGCTGTGGGCCGACGCGAACGCCGGCATCGCCGCGACGCAGGCGATTGTCGACGTCAGCTACGGCGCGCAGGCGCTTGATCTGCTGCGCAAGGGCGCGGCGCCGAGCGCGATCGTCAAGCAGATCTGGGAGAAGGATCCCGATCCGCTGCCGGCCGACTGGACCAAGCAGGGGCGTCAGTTCGCGGTGATGAACCTGCGCGGCGAGTACGCGGCGTTCACCGGCCCGAAGGCCACCGAGTGGGCCGGCCACAAGAGCGGCAAGTTCGCGACCGCGCAGGGCAACATCCTTGCGGGGCCCGATGTCGTCAACAACATGATCGAGGCGTTCGAGAAGACGACCGGCCACCTCTCGCAGCGTCTGGTGGCCGCGCTCGAAGGCGGGCAGGCGGCCGGCGGCGACAAGCGCGGCCAGCAGTCGGCGGCGCTCGTCATCGTGAAGAAGAACTGCGGCGTCTGGCTGCACAACGACACGATCATGCGGCTGCAGGTCGACGACAACCCCGAGCCGATCAAGGAGCTGCGCCGCCTCGTCGAGATGTGGAATACGCGGAAGCCGAGATCCGTGTCGCCGGAGTGCCGGTAGCAGCGGCAGGCGCCGTCTCGCGCGTGAACCCAGTCCCAGCCCCCAGCCCCTAGTCCCGACTCCGTTCCTCCCACACCTGGCAGAGGTGGACGATCACCTCGACCGCCTTCTCCATGTCCTGCACCGACACCCACTCGAGCCGCGAGTGGAAGTTGTGCTCGCCGGCGAAGAGGTTCGGCGTCGGCAGCCCCATGAACGACAGCCGCGAGCCGTCGGTGCCGCCGCGGATCGGCCGTGAGTGCGGCTCGAGGCCGGCGCGCCGGATCGCCTCGCGCGCGTGGTCGGCGATCTCGGGATGGCCGTCGAGCACCTCCCGCATGTTGCGGTACGACTCCTCGACGCTGAACTCCACGCGCGCGCCGGGATAGCGCGCCACCGCCTCGTCGCGCCAGCCGCTCGACCAGCGCCTCCTTCTCCTTCAGGCCCGCGGTCACGAAGTCGCGGACCAGCAGCTCGACCGAGGTCCGCTCGACGCTCGCCTGGACGACGTACGGGTGCACGAATCCCTCGTAGCCGTCGGTCGTCTCCGGCGACAGGCGATCGTGCGGCAGCGCGTCGATGAACGCCGCCGCCACCTTGATCGCGTTGACCATCCGGCCCTTGGCGTAGCCCGGGTGCGTGTTGAAGCCGTGAAACGTCACGGTCATCGCGTCGGCGGAAAAGCTCTCGATCTCGATCTCGCCGCGGCTGCCGCCGTCCATCGTGTAGGCGCACTGCGCGCCGAACGCCGCGACGTCGAAATGCTTCGTGCCGCGGCCGACCTCCTCGTCCGGCGTGAAGGCGATGCGGATCGGCCCGTGCGGGATCTCCGGGTGCGCGACGAGATAGGCCGCCGCGGTCACGATCTCGGCGACGCCGGCCTTGTTGTCGGCGCCGAGCAGCGTCGTGCCCGACGCGGTGACGATGTCGTGGCCGATCTGCTCGGCGAGCGTCGGGATGTCCGCCGCGCCGCAGCACCGCGGCGGGATCGTCGGGCAGCACGAGATCGCGGCCGTCGTAGCCGCGGTGGACGATCGGCTTCACGCCGGCGCCCGGCATCTCGGGCGACGTGTCGACGTGGGCGATGAAGCCGATGGTCGGCACGCCCGCGCTGCGTGGTCGTCGCCGGGATCGTCGCCGTGACGTAGCCGTGCTCGTCCATCGCCGCGTCGGCGAGCCCGAGCTGCCTTCAGCTCGGCGACGAGATCGCGCAGCAGCACGAGCTGCTTGTCGGTGCTCGGGTAGGTCGTCGACTGCTCGTCCGACTGCGTGTCGTAGCGGACGTAGCGGAGGAAGCGGTCGAGGACTGTTGTCATGTCAGGGATCGGATTAGGGATCAGGGATTGGCAGGGATTAGCGATCAGGGCATAGCTATCACGGAAGCAGGGCTTGCTGCTCCTCGATGAACGTCCGATGCAGCAGCCGCACGCCGTCGTCGAGCCGGGCGCGGTCGATCATCCAGGTGATGCGGAACGACGAGGTCGCGATCGCCGCGCACCGCGCATGCCGTTCGCCGACAGCGCGGCGGAGCCGCGGCGGACGTTGTCGAACGACGCGTTGATGCCGGCGCCGACGACGCTCAGCGCGCCGAGGGCGTCGCTGGATGCGCACGCGCTCGCCGAAGCGCGCGGTCGAGCGCGTCGCGCACGCGCGCCTCTTCGTGCAGGTTCTCGCGCGAGACGACCAGCGTCAGGCGATCGCCGGCGACGTGCAGCTGCTTGCCGGCGACGTGGTGCTCGTCGAGCAGCTCGAGCACGTCTTTCGCCGCGCCATCCGAATCCGCCTCGAGCACCAGCACCTCGCGTTCGCTGGCGACGCCGACCACCGTCCCCGGCGTGCGCGGCGGATGCCGGCGGACGACCGTGCCGTCGGCCGACGGATCGGCGCCCGGCAGCGGCGAGCGCGTCGCGCGCGCGTAGATCGCGATCGCCTTTCTCCTTGGCGAACTCCACCGCCTGCGCGTTCAGCACCTTCGCGCCCGACTCGGCGAGCTCCTGCGTCTCTTCGTACGAGAGCGTGCCGATCCGCGTCGCCTGCGGCACGACCCGCGGGTCGGCGGTGTAGACGCCGTCGACGTCGGAGCAGATCTCGCAGTACTCGGCGCCGAGCGCCGCGGCCATGGCGACCGCGGTCGTATCGCTGCCGCCGCGGCCGAGCGTCGTCACCTCGCGGCGGTACGAGACGCCCTGGTAGCCGGCGATGACGACGATCTTGCCGCGCGCGAGCTCGTCCTGGACGCGGAACGGCCGCACCTCGATGATCCGCGCGTCCACGTGCCGATCGTTGGTGATGATGCCCGACTGGCTGCCGGTGAAGCTGATCGCGTCGCCGCCCAGCTCGCGGATGGCCATCGACAGCAGCGCCATCGAGATCCGCTCGCCGGCGGTGAGCAGCATGTCGAGCTCGCGCCGATCGGGATTCGGCGACACCTGCTTGGCGAGGCCGAGCAGCTCGTCGGTGGTGTCGCCCATCGCGGAGACGACGACCACCACGTCGTGGCCCTGCGCGCCGCGTGCCGCATGACGCGCTCCGCGACCTGCTTCATGCGCGTCGCGTCCGCGACGCTCGAGCCGCCGTATTTCTGGACGACGATCGACATCAGCAAACCTCCGAGGCTCCGAGCACCGGCGGCCGATTCTGCAGCGAACTTCAAGTCTCGTGGCTCACAGCGTCGAACGTCGCGACGACGGGCGCATGATCGCTGGTGCCGACATCCTTCTGCACCGGGCACGCGGTGGCCGTTGCCGCCAGCGCCTCGCTGGCCAACACGTAGTCGAGGCGCCAGCCGATGTTGCGCTGCCGCATGTTGCGCCACGGCGCCCACCAGGTGAACAGGCCGTCGTTGTCGGGATCGAGCGCGCGCCCGACGTCGACGAGGCCGCGGCTCGAGGATCCGCTCGATGACCGCGCGCTCCTCCGGCAGCTGGCCGATCGCGCGCGGCTTCCGTTCCTTCGGGTGGACGTCGCGGTCGGTCCGCGCGACGTTCATGTCGCCCATCATCGCCAGCGAGCGGCCGCTGCCCTGAAACGACGCCGCGTAGGCGTCCATCGCCTCGAGGAACTTCATCTTCGCCGGGAAGTCCTTGCCGCCGTTCGGCACGTAGATGCGACGCGACGGTCAGGTCGCCGAGATCGACGGTGACGATGCGGTTTTCGTAGTCGAAGGCGGGGTGCGAAAAGGCGGGCCGCTCGGGCGCGAACGTCTTGCTGACGTGCAGCGCGACGCCGGAGTAACCCTTGCCGCCGTGCCAGTAGCACCAGTAGCCCTCCATCTCGCAGAGGGCGGCCGGGACCTGCTCGGACGTGGCTTTGATTTCCTGCAGGCAGACGACGTCCGGGCGCTCCCGCGCGATCCATTCCTGGACCTGCGCCTGACGCGCCCGGATGCCGTTGACGTTCCAGGTGGCGAGCTTCATCGGCAATCAGCTATCAGCTATCAGCTGACAGCTGAAAGCTTCTGCGCTAGAACCGCGCGTGCGCTGCCTGCCGCTCGGCCGCCGGCACCGCCATGATGTCGGCGTGCGCCGCGACGTGCGCCGCCACGATCGCTTCGGCCTGCGCCATCGCGTCGGCGTCGCCGTTGCGGTAGACCGCGTTGGCTTCGATCAGATCTTTCTGGTGCGACGGCGTCGCGTCGATGCTCTCGTAGATCGCCGCCACGGGGCACGCCGGCACGCAGGCGCCGCAGTCGATGCACTCTTCCGGATGGATGTAGAGCATCGTCGCCTGGGCGAACTCGGGTTCGTCCTTGCGAGGATGGATGCAGTCCACCGGACACACGTCCACGCAGGCAGTGTCCTTCGTTTCGATACACGGGTCAGTGATGATGAATGGCATGCTCGCGTGTCTCCGTGGTTTCGGTCATGTTGGATCGAGAGTGTCGTGTCCAGTCCGCAGACAGGACCAGATTGGTCGGCTTTTCAAGGCCTGAGCCGACGGATTATACCGCGAGATACAGCACGGGCAAGCGGCCGGGGTGAGCCCGGCGGCCGCCGACGCGCTGCCTATCGCGGTGCCAGCGACAGGAACATCATCGGGTTCGGCGACTCGGCATACCCCATCGACTCGTAGAGCGGCAGCCCGTCGCGGCTGGCGTTCAGCGCCACCGACGAGATGCCCTCGGCGCGGCAGAACGCGTGGATGGCGTCCATGATGAGGCGCGCGAGGCCGCGCCGCCGGTGCGCGGCTCGACGTAGACGTTGTAGACGAACGCCAGGCGGTCGCCGGCGTAGCTCGGGCCGGGCGGCCACGGCAGGATCGTGATGCCGCCGCCGCCGACGATCCGGCCGTCGGCGGTTTCGACCAGCCACGCGCGGTAAGTGCCCGCCGGCATCAGCGCGCCCAGCCAGGCGCGGAACGTCGTCTCGAGCCGGGCGACGTCCATCGTCAGCCCCATGTCGGTGAACATGCCGACGCGGTGCCGCACGAGCACGTCGGCGTCGTCGAGGGTCGCGGGGCGGATGCGGTAATCGGACGGCAAGGCCCGCGAATTATACTCAGCACATGTCGCAACCCACAGAAGCCCGGCGAGGGCCGGAGCCTCCCGATCTCAGCGAAAAAGGCGGAATCAAGAACGGCCAGCCGCAGCGGTCGAACGAACGGCTGTTCATGCAGTTTCTCGCCTTCGGCGGCTGCGCCGACGCGGCGCCGCTCGCCGACGTGCTCGCGCGCGCGAAGATCACCGGCGTCCTGTACGAGGATCTCAACGATCCGCGCGGGATCGGCCTCCTCACCTTCAGCGAGGATCCCGACTTCTTTCTCGATCGCGTGCGCCCGGTGCTGAACGAGCGCGGGCTTTGCCGTGCTCGTCCAGAAGCCGCACTACACGATGCTCGGCCGCACCTATTCGATTGGCTACGAACCGGATCTGCCGGAAGTGCTGCTGCACCGGCCGCAGCGGACGGTGCTGAACCCGTTGTGGAAATGGGCGGTGTGGTATCCGCTGCGCCGGAGCGGCCGATTCGCGCAGCTGCCGGCCGAAGAGCAGCGCGTCATCCTCGCCGAGCACGGCACGATCGGGATGTCGTTCGGCGCCGGCGACTACGCGCACGACATCCGGCTCGCGTGCCACGGGCTGGACAAGGACGACAACGATTTCGTCATCGGGCTGATCGGGAAAGAGCTCTTCCCGCTGTCCGCGCTCGTCCAGACGATGCGCAAGACGCAGCAGACGTCGCTGTATCTCGAGCGGCTCGGCCCGTTTTTCGTCGGCCGCGCGTTGTGGCAGGCGGTGTCCGGCTGAAGCCGGACACCACGTGCGAGATCACGATCCGGCTGACGCCGGACACCACCGACGACTAGTGGACGACGACGCGGACGATGATTTCGAAAAGCCCGGCAAGCGCGAGCCCCAGGTACAACTGCGAGCGATTGAACATCAGCATGGCGTCACCTCCCAATGGATGAGTTCGCAACGGAGGTGCCATCCCGGTCGACGGGGCTGGTGCGCGTCTGTTTCGTGGATGTGCACGCCGCGGCACGCGCAGCGGCGTCGCTCGTGACGGTTCGAGACCGCAGAAGTGTGATCAGCGCGCCAGATCTGCGGTGGGGCGGAACTCGGGCGGGCGGCGATGTTTGGTCGCCTGTTCGTAGGCGTAGGCGAGCTTGATCAGCGTCGGCTCACTCCACGCGCGCGCCGAAGAACGAAACGCCAACCGGCAGCCCGTGGTGAGAGCCCGCCGGCACGGTGATGTGCGGATAGCCGGCGACCGAGGTGACGGTTGACGGTCCGGGCAGCGTGGCGGTGCCGCCGTCGCCGTTGACCAGATCGATGAGCCACGCGGGCCCGCCGGTCGGCGCGACCAGCGCATCGAGCTTGAACTTCGTCATCACCGCGTCGATGCCCAGCGCGCGCGACTGCTGGCGGTTCTTCGCCAGCGCCGCCTTGTAGTCCGCGCTCGTCAGCGGCCCCTTCTTCTCGGCCATCTCCATGATTTCCTGGCCGAAGTACGGCATCTCCTGATCCTTGTGCGCGTCGTTGAAGGCGATGACATCCTTCAACGAGTGGACCGGCGATGCCGCGCCAAGCCAGGTGAGGTACTTGTTCAGGTCGGCCTTGAACTCGAAGAGCAGCACGTCGAACTCGGTGTCGTCGAACTTGCCGAGCGTCGGGATGTTCGCCGGGTCGACAATCGTCGCGCCCTGCGCCTTCATCGCGGCGATCGCCGCTTCCGCTATGTGATCCGCGGCGGGGTTACCGCCAAACAGCCGGTTGCGCACGACGCCGAGGCGCGCGCCCTTGAGGCCGGCCGCGTCGAGCGACGCGGCGTAGTCGCGGCGTCCCTTCGTGTCGGCGTCCCTGGTCGCCGCGTCTTCGGGGTCGCTGCCGGCGATCGCGCCGAGGAGCGCGGCCGCGTCGGCAACCGTGCGCGTCATCGGCCCGGCCGTGTCCTGGCTGTGCGAGATCGGCACGATGCCGCTGCGGCTGACGAGCCCGAGCGTCGGCTTGATGCCGACGAGGCCGTTGCTGCTCGACGGCGAGACGATCGAGCCGTCGGTTTCGGTGCCGATGGCGGCGGCGCTCAGGTTGGCGGCAATCGCGGCGCCGGAGCCGGAGCTGGAGCCGGAGGGGTTGCGATCGAGCGCGTACGGATTCCTCGTCTGCCCGCCGCGCCCGCTCCAGCCGCTCGTCGACTTGGTCGAACGGAAGTTCGCCCACTCGCTGAGGTTGGTCTTGCCGAGGATCACCGCGCCCGCCTTGCGCAGGCGGTCGACGATGAAACGCGTCTTTCGGCGGCTTGACGCCGGCAAGCGCGAGGGATCCAGCCGTCGTCATCATGCGATCGGCGGTGGCGATGTTGTCCTTGAGCAGGATCGGGACGCCGTGGAGCGGGCCGCGAGGGCCGCGGCTCTTGCGCTCGGCATCGAGTTGGTCGGCGATCGCGAGCGCCTCCGGGTTCAGCTCGAGGACGCTGCGCAGCGCCGGGCCATTCCGATCGATCGCCTCGATCCGCGCCAGATACTGCTCGGCAAGTGAGCGCGCCGTTGCCCGGCCCGACTGCATGCGCTGCTGAAGGTCGGCGATGGTGGCCTCTTCGAGCTCGAACGGCGGGCGCGCCGGCGGCTGCGCCGCGGCGGCCGCCGTGAACAACAACACAGCGAACAGGACGAGTCTGCGCATGCAGAGATGATAGTGCGGGAGCGTAGGGCGCCCTCAGAGAGGCGGTACGCGCTCAACGGCGGACGCCGCCCTTCAGGGCGTCCCAGGGCGTCACGATCGAGATCAATGCGCGGCCTGATGCGCCGCCTGCGCCGTCTGCTGCGCCCACGCCTCGATGTCGCTCGCCTGTCTCGCACCCGCCACGCGCGCGGCTTCGCGACCGTTCGCGAACAGCGCGATCGTCGGGATCGAGCGGATGTTGTAGCGCTGACCCAGATCGGCCAGCTCGTCGGTGTTCACCTTGACGACCAGCAGCTTGCCGCTCTGCCGCGCCGCAACTTTTTCGAGCTCAGGCGCCACCATCCGGCACGGGCCGCACCACGGCGCCCAGTAATCGACCAGCACCGGCAGCGACGACTGCGCGACGATGCGATCGAAATCCGCGGTGGAGTGCAGCTCGACCGGCGTGTTCACCATCGCGAGCGGTTGTTTGCACTGGCCGCATCGCACGGCGACGCCGAGCTTGTCGAATGCGAGCCGGTTCTTCTTTCCGCAGTTCGTGCAGGCGACGAGGATGCCGCGATCGTCGAGGTCAACGTGAGCCATGGTCCCTCTCGAGCCATGTTACATCCAAGTTCCGTGCCCTGGTCCCGCGAGGCGTGGACCGTAGCGCGAAGGGCTTCAGCCGAGCGCAACCGTCACGGTTTCGGAACCTTCGTCGCGTCGTTTTTCGTCGCGCCCGGCGCGGTCGTCAGATAGGTGCCGCCGCTGATGACTATCTGGTCGATCGACACGCCGTCTTCGCGCGACTGGATGCGCAGCGTCTGCGGCCCCGGCGTCGCGAAGAAGATCGGCGCCGCCAGCGATCCATATGAGCTGTCGGTCCATCCCCACCCCGAGACGCCCGCGCCGGATCTGTCCTCGAGAATCACCGACGCGGCCGTGGTCGACCCGATGCGATAGACCGCCTGTCGGCTCGCGTCGGTGGCAGTGCTGAACTGCACGTAGACGGAATCGCTGGTGTACTGGTTCTTCGCCGCCTTCATGTGGAACCAGAACTGGTAAGGGACGCCGGCTTCCGCCGTGAACGGGATCTCGACGTAGGTCGATGGCGTCGCCAGCGGGGTCGTGACCTTGGGGCGATTGCGATCGACCTCCTTGAGCGCGAACCCGGTTGGGGCCGTGCTGTCGGCCACCAGCGACCAGTCGGCGCCGACGATGTTGCCAGCGGGCACATCCTGCGCGTAGATGACGATCTCGCCCGGCGGCGGCACCGGCGCGGCGCAGCGATCGAGCGTGAGCGTGTCGAACGGCGCTCCGTCGAGGCCGATTGGCTGCACCGTCAGCTGACACTCGGTCGCTTCGCCTCGGACGTAGTGGTGAGCCGACCGCGCGAACGCGGTGAAGCTGGCGGGGTTCACCGTGTAGGTCGGCGCGCCGCCACCGCCGCTGACGATGTAGGTGACGGGGGTGGCGGACGGATCCGTGCTCGTCTTCATCGGCAGGGTGCGCTCGTAATCGTGATCGTGGCCGCTCAGCACGAGCTGCACGCCGTTCTGCTCGAAGATCGGCGCGAAGACGCTGCGGATCGTGAGGTCCGAGCCGTGCTCGAAGCCGCTGCTGTACGGAGGCCGGTGGAAGTAGACGACCTTCCAATCCTGCGTGGTGCTGGCGAGATCGGCCTTGAGCCAGTCGACCTGCACCTGGCGGCGGGCCGTGTCGAGGAACGAGGTTTCGGTATCGAGCGACACGAAGTGTACGCGGCCGTAATCGAAGCTGTAAAAGCGCTCCGCGTGATCGGGATACGTTGCCGAGGCGCCTTCCTCGGACAGCACGTACACGTCGCGATACGCCCGGCCGTTGCCGACAGCGTTGTCGTGGTTGCCGATGGTGGGGAAGAGCGGCGTTGCGCGCAGGATGTCGCGGTAGATGTCGAAGAACCACGCCTGATAGCGGGTGTGCGTCGCCGCGCCCGTTCCGCCGCTGTTGCCGTAGACGATGTCGCCGAGCAGCATTGTCAGATCGAATCGATCGGCGGCCATCACCTGTGCCAGGGCACGCTGCTCCGCGGATCCGGTTCCACTATCGCCGAACGCGATGAAGCGCGTCGTGCCGCTGCCCGGGATCGGCGCGGTGACGAACCGATCGGCGCCGTTTGTCACGTCCGCGCCGTTCATCTGCAGCGTGTAGGTGTAGGTCGTCGACGGCTGCAGGCCGTCGACGTCAGCCACGTACTGGTAAAAATCAGCTGCCGTCCCGGTTGCCGCGGCTGTGAACAGCGTCGACGTGGCGTGATATGTCGTCGGCGCTGCGGCGCCGGCTCGCACTTGAACCGCTCCGCTCATCAGCTCTCGTGTGGTCCAGACGATCTTCACGCTCGTGCTCGTCATCTGTTGCAGGAACGGCTGCCGGACGAGCGTGGCTGGCGGAGGTGGCGGCGGCGGATTGCCATCGTCTGCCAGGATCGTTGTGTCGTTCTTCAGCGCGCCAGGCGCGCTCGTCAGATAGGTTGACGCGCTGAGCACGATCTGATCGATCGTCAGCCCGTCCTCTCGCGGCTGAATACGGAGCGTGTGCGTGCCGGTGCGATCGAACGTGAGGTGGGGAGCAAACCCGCCGTACGTCTGATCGTTCCAGCCCCAGCCGGCGACGTTGCAGCCGCTGCAGTCTTCGATGCTCACTGCCGCGCCGGAACTGGTGCCGATTCCGTACGTTCGCGTCGGCGCGCCGGTGTCGTCGGCGAACTGGACATAGACCGAGTCGTTGGCCCACGCGTTCTTGTCGGCCTTGCCGCGAATCCACAGGTGATACGGCTGTCCCGCGACCGCCTCGAAGGTGAGCTCGAAATAGGTCGGCGGCGACGCCAGCGGTGTCGTCCGCTTCGCGGCGCCGAGGTCGGGGTTTCTCAACGCCGACCCTCCCGCCGCGGTCGAATCGCTCACCACGTTCCACGCGCCGACTCGGACCGTGGCGTTGCCGGCGTACAGGACGACGTCGGGCGGTGCGGAGCCGAGCGACACCGCGATCGCGGCGATCAAGAGGGTCGCGAGAGACCAGCGGACCATCGGCGGACGTCCTCCAACCGGGGTATGAAAATCGCGCAGCCGGAAAGGCCGAGTGTGAATGGCTGACGCAGCAGTATGCGGACGAGCGCGGGCGGCGTTCAAGCTGAGGCGGTGTGCGCCGCTCAGCAGTATCCGCGAGCGAGCGCAGCGAGCGTTTACCGACTCTTCTTTTTCGGTGCGGGACTCTTCGCCGGCGCCGTCGAGGCAATCGCGTCGCCCAGCAACGCGACGCTGATCGCGTACGAGTGTGCGCAGTTGTACTCGAGCAGCGCGTCGTAGTTCGAGTAGACGAGGAAGTGTCGCGTGTCGCCGGAGACGAGCGCGGCGTCGAGATCGCGCTTCGGCAGCGCCGCACCGCCCGGCAGTCTGACGCCGAGCGCCTGCCATCGAGCCAGCGGCAGCGGCCCGGCCATGTTACGCATCGCGGCGCACGTGCCGCTGCGTTGCGGAACGTCCTCGGTGATGCGGCTCCGCACCGCCGGCGTCACCTTGACCTCGCGTCCCCATGTTCCATCCGCCGGTCCAGCCGTGGCCGTGCAGGTAGTTCGCAATCGACGCGAACACGTCGGCGGAGGTCGACCAGATGTCGCGATGCCCGTCGCCGTCGAAATCTTCCGCGAACTTCAGATAGCTCGACGGCATGAACTGCACCTGGCCCATCGCGCCGGCCCAGGAGCCGCGCAGGCGTGGGAGGTCGATGTCGCCGCGGTTCACGATCTCCAGCGCGTTGAACAGCTCGCCGCGGAAGAAGGTGGCGCGCCGCGGGTCCCAGGCGAGCGTCGCGAGCGCGGGAACGGCGGGACGTACGCCGCTGAAGCGGCCGTAGTTCGACTCGATTCCCCAGATGGCGACGATGATTCGCGGCGGGACGCCATAACGCTCGGCGACCTGATCGAGCAGCGCCCGATTGGCGGCGTAGGCGTCGCGGCCGCTTCTGATGAGCTTTGGCGTCAGCCGCCGCGAGACGTATTTCTCCAGCGAGAAGACGACTTCCGCCTGCGCGCGATCGCGCTCGATGATGACCGGCTGCGGCTCGACGACGTCGGCGAGCGCGGCGTCGACGACGTCCTCACGGATGCCGCGCGTCAGCGCCTCGGCGCGCACGCCCGCCAGCCACTCGGTGAACGTCGGGCGCGGAGCCGTCTCGGGCTCCTGCGCCGCCGCTGGTGCAGCGGCAAGAGCGAGAGCCAACGCGGTCGCGCCAAAATGCCGTGCGCGCACGCAACCAGTTTACATGGCTTCGAGCGCGTCGACCGCGCCGCGCGGGAGACGCTGCCGGGTGGAGTTGTAGGTCTTCCACGGATCGATTCGCATCCGCGCGACGCGCGCCGGGACGGTCGCGATCGTGAAGCGATCGGGCGACGCGAGGCGCGACAGTTCACTCCACGCGATCGGCACCGATACCGGCGCGCCGGGGCGGGCGCGGGTCGAGTAGGCGGCGATCGACGTGTTTGTCCGGTTGTTGCGCAGGTAGTCGACGAGAATCTTCCCGGACCGGCCCGTCTTGGCGAACCGCTCGGTGAACGTATCGGGCCGCCGCCGCACCAGCGCCAGCGCGAACGCGCGCGCAACAGCCAGGCATTCGGCCCAGTCGGCGCGGGGCACGATCGGCACCACCACGTGCAGGCCGCGACCGCCCGTCGTCTTCACAAAACTTTCGAGATCCAGCGCCGCAAACAGATCGCGGACCTGCTTCGCGGCGGCCACGACCGCACGCCAGCCGACCGCCTCGCCCGGATCGAGGTCGATGACGATCCGGTCGGGGCGCTCGACGTCTGCCGCGCGGGAGTTCCAGGTGTGCATCTCGAGCACGTTCATCTGCACCAGCCCAATCACGGCCGTCAGCGAGTCCGCGATCACGTAGTCGCCGATTTTCGTTTTCTCGCGGATGCGCACGCGGCGGATCCCCTTCGGCACGGCCCAGACGTTCGAATGCTTCATGTAGAAGCAGTCTGGACCGCGTTTGGCGGCGCCGGCGGTGACGCCATTCGGGCAGCGCACCAGCGTCAGCGGCCGGTCGGCCAGGTGCGGCAGCAGCCACGGGGCGATGGCTTCGTAGTAGCGCGCCAGGTCGAGCTTGGTCGCCCCCAGTGCCGGAAAGACGATCCGTTCGGGATGCGAAATGCCGACGCCGGCCACATTTGGACGAGTTGCGGCACGCGCCATGCTGTCAAACTTAGCAGGCCGAATGCCAGATCTCACTCGCCGCCGCGTCTCGCTCGAAATCCCCTGGCGCACCCTTCTCAAACTCGCCGCCTTCGCCGCGCTCATCTGGCTCTGGCTGCAGCTCGTCGATCTGATCCTCGTGATGATCGTGGCGGTGCTGCTCGCGGTCACCTTCGACCCGGTGGTCGTCTGGCTCGAGCAGCGCGGCGTCTCGCGCGGGAAGGCGTCGTGCCTCGTCGCTTTCGCCTTCCTGGCACTGGTCGTCGGCTTCCTCTGGATGACGTGGTCGTCGCTGGCGGTGCAGGCGCGGTACGCGATCGAGCACCTCAGCGAGTTCGAGCAGGAGGCGACGCGTCGAATGCCGCCCTGGATGCGTGATGCGATCGGTGTGAAGAGCGCCGGGGAGATCCAGTCCTACGTCGCGCCCTATGCGCTCCGTTTCGTCCAGTCGACGATGTCGGCGCTGACCATCTCGCTGCTTGGCTTCGTCCTCACCATCTACCTGCTGATCGAAGGGCGCACCACCCGCGACTGGCTGGTCGCGTTCGTGCCGCTGAAGCATCGCGGCCGCACCGAGCGGACGCTCGCCGAGTGCGAGCGCGTCGTCTTCGGCTACGTCACCGGCAACGCGATCACCTCGATCATCGCCTTCGTCTGCACGCTCGTCGCCCTCTGGGCGCTGAAGGTGCCGGCAGCGTTGCTGCTGGCGGTCATGGCGGGGATCTCGGACTTCGTCCCGGTGATCGGGTTCTTCGTCACCATGGTGCCGGCGGTTCTGCTGGCGCTCACCGTCTCGGGCACCACCGCGCTGCTGGTGACGGCGTTCTACATCGCCTACAACACGGTCGAGAACTACTTCATCGGCCCGTGGGCGTACGGCGGCCGCCTGCGGCTGTCGAACCTCTCGGTGATTCTCGCGTTCGTCGTCGGCGCCGAGATCGCCGGCGTCATCGGCGCGCTGATCGCGCTGCCGATCGCCGCAATCTATCCGGCGATCGAAGAAATCTGGCTGCGCGAGAAGCTGGGCGACGAGACGGTGAAGGAGCACAAGGAGATCGAGCAACGGGAAGAGAATTAAGAATTAAGAATTAGGAATTAGGAATTCGTGACGGATCGCCCGACAGTCGGATCAATTGCGTCCACGAATTCTTAATTCTTACTTCCTAATTCTTAATTCCCTAGTGCGCAGCACCAGCCGGTGCCCGGTGTGACGGGCGCTTCATCAGCAGCACCAGCGGCACCAGCGCCACGAACATGATCCCCATCAGCTCGAAGATGCCGACAAACGACACCATCGTCGCCTGCCGGCGCACCATCCCGGCGAGGGCCACATACGCGCGGCTGCTCGCCGTCGTCGCGTCGGCGCCCGCGGCCATGAACGCCGCCTGCAGCTGCGCCAGCATCGTCTGCGACGCGGCGTCGTAAGCCGTCACGTTGGCGCTGAGCGTCACCGTCGTCGCCTGGCTGTGGCGGGCGAGCATCGTGCCGGTGGTCGCGATGCCGATGCTGCCGCCGATGTTGCGCATCAGGTTGAAGAGGCTGGTCGCGTTGCCCATCTTCTCGAGCGGAATCGGGTCCATCGCCACCGTCGTCAGCGGCACGAACAGCAGCGACATGCCGACGCCCTGAATCAGCTGCGGCCAGAAGATGTCCCAGTAGCCCGCCTGCAGGTTCAGCCGCGACAGCCACACCAGCGTCATCCCGCCGACGAACAGCCCGACGGTGAGCAGCTTGCGCGGATCGAACCTCCCGGTCATGAGCCCGGTGATCGGCATCATGAAAAACGAGCCGATGCCGCGCGGCGCCATCGCGATGCCCGCCTGCAGCGGCGGGTAGCCGAGCAGCGTCTGCAGCATGATCGGCAGCAGCACCATGCTGCCGTAGAGCACGAATCCGACGATCGTCATCAGGAACACGCCGACGGCATAGCTGCGTGCCTTGAAGACGCGGAGATCGACGACCGGTTCCTTCGTCGTCAGCAGGTGGATGATCAGCGCAACGAGCGTGACGGCGCTGATGATCGCGAGCGTGGTGATCAGGCTCGAAGAGAACCAGTCTTCCTCCTGCCCCTTGTCGAGGACGATCTGCAGTGCGCCGATGCCGACGGCGAGCATGCCGATGCCCCAGTAGTCGATCTTCCTCGATTCGATGCGCAGATACGACGGATCGAAGATGTACAGCTTGGTCATCACGATCGAGGCGATGCCGACCGGGATGTTGATGTAGAAGACCCAGCGCCAGCTGTAGTTGTCGGTCAGCCAGCCGCCGAGCACCGGCCCCATGATCGGCGCGACGACGATGCCGAGCGCCCAGAAGCCCATCGCCTTGCCGCGGTCCTGTGGCGGGAAGGCTTCGAGCAGCACCGCCTGCGACAGCGGCTGGAGCGCGCCGCCGGTTGCCCCCTGGATGATCCGGAACAGGATCAACGACCCGAGCGTCGGCGCGAGCCCGCAGAGAAACGACGCCGCGGTGAAGCCGACCACCGAGAGCATCAGCAGCCGCTTGCGGCCGAACACGCTGGCGAGCCAGCCGGTCATCGGCAGGATGATCGCGTTGGCGACCAGATACGACGTCAGCGCCCAGGTCGCCTCGTCGATCGACACCGACAAGCTCCCGGCGATGTGCGGCAGCGACACGTTCACCACCGTGGTGTCCAGCACCTCCATGAAGGTGGCGAACATCACGGACACGGCGATGAGCCATGGGTTGATGTGTCGCGGGCTCGCTCATCGTCCCCTCACCTGACGCGGACGGTCGGGGTCACCGACATGCCGGGGCGGAGCAGGTGCTCCGGATCCTGACCGGGCTCGAGGACGATCTTCACTGGAATGCGCTGAACGACCTTGACGAAGTTGCCGGTCGCATTCTCGGGCGGCAGCAGGCTGAAGCGCGCGCCGGTCGCGCCCGCCAGGCTGTCGACCTTGCCCTTGAACTCACGGCCGCCGAACGCGTCGACGTCGATCGTCGCGGGCTGGCCGGGGCGCATGTCCTTCAGCTGCGTCTCCTTGAAGTTCGCGGTCACCCAGACGTCGTCGATCTGGACGAGCGCGAGCAGCGGCTGGCCCGGCCTGCACGACCTGGCCGGTGTTGACCCCTTTCTTCGACACGATGCCGCGAGCGGGCGCCTTCACGGTCGCGTACTGCAGGTTCAGCTCCGCCTGCGCGAGGTTCGCGCGCGCCTGCATGACGCGGGCTTCGGCGGCGGCTGCCCGCGCGCGCGTGGCGGCAACCTGCGACGGCCCGGTCTGCGCCGTCTCCAGATCGGCGCGCGCCTGATCCTCGCCGGCACGCGCCTGTGCCAGGCGGCTCTCCGCGACGCGGATGCCCGCTTCGGCCTCCGACGTCTGCGAGCGCGCCGAGTCGACCGCGGCTTTCTGCGCGTCGGCGGCGGCGCTGGTCGCATCGAACTGCTGCTGCGAGATTTCGTCCTTCGCGAGCAGCCCGCGCAGCCGCTCCACGTCGCGCGCCGACTTGGCGGCGTTGGCCTCGGCTTCGCGCAGTCGCGCCTGCGAGGTGACCAGGCGCGCCTTGCGCCGCCTCGATTTCCTTTTCCGCGGCGACGATGCCGCTTTGCGCCTGCACCACGCCGCCGCGCGCGGTGGTGACGCCGCTGGTCGCGGTGGTCGACGCGATCGGAACGGAGCTGTGCGCGGCCAGCGCGTTTGCCTCCGCGTCCGCCAGTTCAGCGCGCGACTTGTCGAGCGCCACCTGGTAGTCGCGCGGATCGAGCTCGATGAGCACGGTGCCGGCTTCGACCAGCTGATTGTCGTTGACTGCGACCTTGGCGACCGTGCCGCTGACCCGCGCCGCGATCTGCGTCACGCGCGCGTCGACCTGCGCATCGTCGGTCGACTCGCGGCCGGAGGTGGCCCAGAACCAGATGCCGGCGCCGGCGGCCAGCACGACGACGACGCAGGATGACGATGCGAACGCGACCTTGCTCCAAGAGCGCCATCAGCGCGGGCCTCCGAGAAGTTGACGCAGCATCTGCTCGACCGAGCCGATGCCGCGGCTGAGCGCGGCACGGGCCAGCGTCTGGCCGTATTGTGCGGCAATGAACTGTTCGGTAGCGACCGCCACCGCATCCTGCGCCTGGACGACCTCGATGTTGCTGGCGACGCCGGCGGCGAAGCGATCGCGCGACTGCGTCAGCTGCTGCGCCGCGAGGTCGCGCGCCTTGCCGGCGACGGTCAGCTGCTGCGACGTCGCGTCGAGGTCGAGCATCGCGGTGCGCACTTCGTAGTAGATCGACCCTTTCAGATCCTCTGCCTCGGCGCGGCGGTTGCGCAGATCCGCGTCCGCCTCGAGGAGCCGTCCCTTGATGCGTCCCCCCTGGAAGATCGGTATCGTCACGCGCGCCGCTGACCGAATAGGTCATCAGCGAATCGCTGGGTGACAGGCCGATGGCGCCGTAGTCTGCATTGACGCGCAACGACGGCAGCGCGTCCCCGATCACCGCCTGGCGCGCCGACTCCGCCGCGCGGACGCGCTCGAGCGCCGCCAGGTAGTCCCGCCGCGTCTGGTGCGCGCGGGTCGACCGCCTCGTCGAGCGAGATGTCGGGCTCGGGCAACCCGGGCAGGTTCGGATCGAGGTTGAACTTCTGGCCGAGCGGGAGGCCGATGATGCGCGCCAGCTGAAGCTTCGCTTTCTCGAACTCGTTGGTCGCGATGGTCGTTCGCTGCGTCTGGGTGTTGAGCTGGACCTCGGAGCGCAGCACGTCGATTCCGGCGATGACACCGCTGCGCTTGAGGTCGACCGCCTGGTTGTACAGCGTCTCGGCGGTCTGCTGCTGCGCCTTCGCCGCGTCGGCGCGCGCCGACATCGCCAGCGCCTGGACGTAGACGGTGCCGGTCACATAGAGCACGAAATCACGCGCGCCCTGGTTGAGGTGGCGCGCCGCCTCGACGTTGTGCGCCTCGGCATGCGCATCGTTCAGCGCGCCGAAGTCGAGGACCGTCTGGCTCAGGAAGATTCGCGCATCGAACACGTTGAAGGGGCCGACGATCGGCGGGACTTCGCCGAACGGCGACCCCGAGCCGCTGCCGAATCCGAACGCCTGCAGGTTGATCTGCTGTCGCGTCTCGGACACGCGCGCGTTGAGGTTCGGCAGCAGGTCGCTCAAGGCGCGCCACCGCGTGCCCTGCGCGCGGCCGAGGTTGTTCTGCGCGCTGAGGACGCCGAGGTTGTGCTCGAGCGAGCGCGTCAGCGCCTGCACGACCGTGACGGTCTCGACGTCCGTGGGTGACGTCGCCGAACGGCACGCCGCCCAGAAACGGGCCGGTAACGGGTCGCTGCAGAGTCGGCGGCGCGGGCGGCGCGGCGTTCTGCTCCTGCGCCGCGAGTGACGAGGTTGCGCCGGCGCCGGGACCGATGGCTATCAGCAGCGCGACCACGGAGGCACGTCTCACGGAATCCCTTTCTCGTCCGTTCAGGCTCGACTGGAAAGACAGCGGTGGCAGGCGCCGGTCGAGAAGCGGAGGCACGGACGTCGCGATCGAGTCGACCGCAATCTCATAGCGTACTACGCCTTGATAAGAAAAGCGTTCGGCACGCGGGCGAAATAACTCGGCCAACGGGTTCCACCGGTCCACGTAATCTAGCTGGATGCCGCATCTCTTCGATCCGCTGCCCCTGCGTTCGCTGACCCTGGCCAACCGCATCGTCGTTTCGCCGATGTGCCAGTACTCGAGCGTTGACGGGTTCTCGAACGACTGGCACTTCGTGCATCTCGCCTCGCGCGCCGTCGGCGGCGCCGCGCTGGTGATGACCGAAGCGACGGCCGTCACCGCCGATGGGCGCATCAGCCCGCAGGATCTCGGCATCTACGACGACGGCCACGTCGCCGGCCTCGCGCGCATCGTTCGCTTCATCCACTCGCAGAAGACGCTGGCCGGTATCCAACTCGCGCATGCCGGCCGGAAGGCGAGCACGCGCCGGCCCTGGGAGCCGCCGGGCGCGATTCGACCGGAGGACGGCGGCTGGGAGCCTGTCGGTCCGACGGATGAGCCGTTCGTCGAGGGCTATCCGGTCCCGCGGCCGCTGGCGCTCGACGAGATTCCGGGAATCGTCCGCAGCTTTCGCGAGGCCGCGACGCGCGCGCTCGATGCCGGCTTCGACGTCGTCGAGATCCACGCCGCGCACGGCTATCTCCTGCACGAGTTCTACTCGCCGCTCGTGAACACGCGGACGCGACGACTATGGCGGGACGTTCGACCGGCGCGTCCGCCTGTGCCTCGAAGTCGTCGACGCGGTGCGCGCGGTGTGGCCGGAGCGCCTGCCGCTGTTCGTCCGGATTTCGTCGACCGACTGGAAGGAAGGCGGCTGGGATCTCGATCAGGCGGTGGAGCTGGCGCGGCGGCTGCGCGAGCGCGGCGTCGATCTCGTCGACTGCTCGTCGGGCGGCGCGGTGCACGATCAGCAGATCACGGTCGGGCCCGGGTACCAGGTGCCGTTCGCCGAGCGAATCCGCCGCGACGCCGGCATCGCCACCGGCGCCGTCGGCCTGATCACCCAGGCGGAGCAGGCCGACGACATCATCCGCAACGGGCAGGCCGATGTCGTCCTGCTGGCCCGCGAGCTGCTGCGCGATCCGTACTGGCCGCTGCACGCCGCCGACACGCTCGGACACAACACGCCGTGGCCGGCGCAGTATCTGCGAGCGGCGCATCGGACGACGGTCGCGCGGTAACGTAGGGCGGCGCTTTAGCGCCGCCTGCGCGGAGCTGAAGCCCGGCTCTCGACGTGAGCGTCGTGAGCCGCGCCTACGAGCGTCGGGCGCTCGTCCGATATCATGACGTCGTGCGCGCTCTGCTGGTCGAAGACGACGCGACGATCGCGGAGTTCGTCGTCGCGCGGTCTGCGCGAGGCGGGGTTCGCGGTCGATCACGCGCGCCGACGGCGAGGCCGGGCTGACCGCGGCGCCGCGGCCAGCCGTACGACGTCGCGATCGTCGACCTGATGCTGCCGAAGCGCGACGGCCTGTCGCTCATCGAGGAGCTGCGGCGGCGCGGCCGTCGACGACGCCGGTGCTGATCCTGAGCGCGCGGCGCTCGGTGGACGACCGCGTCCGCGGCCTGCAGGCCGGCGGCGACGACTACCTGACCAAGCCGTTCGCGTTCGCCGAGCTGCTCGCCCGCGTGCAGGCGCTGGTGCGCCGCGCCACGCGCGCGCCCGAGCCGACGACGCTGACGGTCGAGGATCTGACGCTCGACCTGCTGTCGCGCAAGGTGACGCGCGGCGGCAAGCCGATCGATCTGCGGCCGCGCGAGTTCGCGCTGCTCGAATACCTGATGCGCAACGCCGGCAAGGTCGTCTCGAAGACGATGATCCTGTCGCACGTCTGGGAGTACAACTTCGACCCGCAGACCAACATCGTCGACGTGCTGGTCAGCCGGCTGCGCGAGAAGATCGACCGGCCGTTCGAGAAGAAGCTGCTGCAGACGGTGCGCGGCGTCGGCTATGTGCTACGGCGAGTGAGCGGCCCAGGCCGCTGATCTTCGGCCTGCGCCTGGCGCTGTGGTACGCGACGCTGTTCGTCGTCCGGCTCGATCGCGATCGTCTTCGTCACCTACTACCTGACCGCCACCTCGCTGGCGCAGCGCGACCAGCAGATCATCCGCGGCAAGCTCGGCGACTACGCGGCCGCGTATCAGCGCGGCGGCGTCCGCGCGCTGGCCGACGACGGTGCGGGCCGAGCAGCAGGCGGCGCCGGAGCGGCTGTTCGTCCGCGTCGTCGATCGCGGCGTCGAAGCGGTCGTCCTCAGCAACCCCGAAGGCTGGGATCCGTCGAAGCTCGAGACCGCGTCGGCGCGCGCTGACCGACGGCACGCTGGTGCAGGTGGGGAAGAGCACCGAGGCGCGCGACGATCTGCTGGCGCGCTTTCGCGCCACGCTCGGCCTCGTCACGCTGTTCGATCGTCGTCATCGCGCTGACCGGCGGCTGGCTGGCGACGCAGTCGGCGCTGCTGCCGATCCGCCGGCTGACGCAGGCGGTGCAGCGGATCATCCGCACCGGCCGCACCGACGCGCGCGTGCCGCTCGGACGGCACCGGCGACGCGATCGACGAGCTGACGTCGCTGTTCAACGCCATGCTCGACAAGATCGAAGGGCTGGTCACCGCGATGCGCGGCGCGCTCGACAACGTCTCGCACGATCTGCGCACGCCGCTGACGCGGCTGCGCGGCACGGCGGAGATGGCGCTGGCGTCGCCGCCGGATCTCGATCGCTATCGCGAGGCGCTGGCCGACTGCGTCGAGGAGTCCGACCGCGTGCTGGTGATGCTCAACACGCTGATGGACATCTCGGAGGCCGAGAGCGGCGCGATGCAGCTGCAGCGCGAGCCGGTCAGGCTGGCCGAGTCGTCGGCGCGCGCCGTCGATCTGTATCGCGACGTCGCCGAGGCCAAGGGCGTGACGCTCGCGGCCGATGCGTCCGACGGAGGTCGTCGGTGGTTGCCGATCGCACGCGCCTGGAGCAGGTGGCGGCCAACCTGATCGACAACGCCGTCAAGTACACGCCGCCGGGCGGCCGCGTCGACGTCGAGGTCGCGCCGCGACGGCGAGCGCCGCGATCCTGCGCGTGCGCGACACCGGCGCCGGCATCCCGCCGGACGAGCTGCCGCGGATCTTGGACCGGCTGTTTCGCGGCGACACGAGCCGCACCGAACGCGGCCTCGGCCTGGGGCTGAGCCTGGTCAAGGCGATCGTCGAGGCGCACGGCGGAACCGTCAGCGTCGAAAGCGAGCCGGGCACGGGCTCGATGTTCACGGTCTCGCTGCCGCTCGGCTGGACGCAGGCGCAGGCTCACGGCTGCCGCGACACGCCCATGCCTCGCCCGACCTGCCCTCACCCGCCCGCTACCCTATCACCGTTGTAATCCTCCTGTAACGGCCCGGCAAGGCCACCCTGCGTCTAACTCCTTAGACTGGATCTCGAACAACCAGAAAGGACGAAGACGCATAAATGACCGCACATCAACTTCTCGCAGCGCGCAGTCGCGCACCGGGCTGGCGCTCGCGGCGGCCGCGACGCTGGTGACCGGCGCCGCGTGGCACAGCGTCGATGCGCAGACCAGCAACAAGGCGGCGACCACGACGATGCAGACGGTCGCGACGCCGATTACCCACGCCATCGCCGGCGGACGCGACTCCTACGCCGACGTCGTCGGCGCAGTCGCGCCGGCCGTCGTCACCATTCGCACGCAGGGCAAGGCTCGCGTGTCGCCGACGCAGTTCGACCAGGGCGACCAGAACGACCAGGACGACTTGTTCCGCCGCTTCTTCGGCGAGCAGTTCGGTCAGCGCGGCCAGCGCGGGCCGCGGCAGTTCGCGCCGCGGCAGCAGCGCGCGCTCGGCTCCGGCGTGATCGTCACCACCGACGGCTACATCCTGACCAACAACCACGTGGTCGACGACGCGGACGAAATCAAGGTCGAGACGACCGACGACCGGTCGTTCACCGCCAAGCTCGTCGGCACCGACAAGGCGAGCGACCTGGCGCTGCTGAAGGTCGACGGCGTCGGACCTGCACGCCGATCGCGCTCGGCAACTCCGAAGGCGTCAAGGTCGGCGACGTCGTGCTCGCGGTCGGCAACCCGCTCGGCGTCGGCCAGACCGTGACGATGGGCATCATCAGCGCGAAGGGGCGCTCGACCGGCGTCGGCGACGGCGGCTACGAGGACTTCCTCCAGACCGACGCGCCGATCAACCACGGCAACTCCGGCGGCGCGCTCGTCAACACGAAGGGCGAGCTGGTCGGCATCAACTCGCAGATCCTGTCGCGAGTCGGGCGGCAACATCGGCATCGGCTTCGCCATTCCGGCGAACATGGCGAAGAACGTGATGGAGCAGCTGCGGACGAAGGGCAAGGTCACGCGGGCGCAGCTCGGCGTCACGGTGCAGGGCGTCACGTCCGATCTGGCCGAGAGCCTCGGGCTGAAGGACGTCGACCGGCGCGATCGTCAGCTCGGTCGCGCCGGGCAGCGCGGCGGAGCGCGCCGGCGTGAAGCGCGGCGACGTGATCCAGTCGTTCAACGGCGTCGCCGGTCCACGACACCAACACGCTGCGCAACCGCGTGGCGGAAGCGGGCCCGGGGACGACGCAGCGAGCTGGTCATCGTGCGCGACGGCAGCGAGAAGCGCCTGAGCGTGAAGCTCGACGAAGCGAACCCCGAGAAGTCGGCGCGGATGAACGCCGACGAGCCCAGCGCCGACGACAAGACGGCGCTGGGCGTCTCGGTGGCGCCGCTGACGCCGGAGCTCGCCGCGCGGGTGAAGGCGCCGAAGGACGCGAAGGGCTTGTTCGTGGAGGATGTCGATCCGGACGGCCGCGCGGCCGCGGCCGGCATCCAGCCGGGCGACATCATCCAGGAAGTCAACCGCCAGGCCGTCACGTCGGTCGACGATCTGCGGTCGGCGGTCCAGCAAGTCTGGCGAGAAGCCGACGCTCCTCCTGATCAATCGACAGGGGAGCGATCTCTTCATCACCGTCCGGCCGGCCAACGGGTAAGCCGAACGGCGCAGAGGACGCGGAGGTCGCAGAGGACGCAGAGGCTCTCCTCTGTGTTCCTTCCTCCGTGTCCTCTGCGGTTCTGCGTCCTCTGCCCCCTCTGCGTCCTCTGCGTTTTTGTAATTCGCGCGACGCTTTTGTCACAGGCCGGCCCTGGATTGCGTGATTCTGCAGTGTTTTGCCCGGCATCGTTGATGCACACCCGGAATGCATGGCGAAACAGGCCTCGGATATCACGGTGCTGGTCGTTGAAGACGATCGCGCCGCCCGCACGATGTATCGCATGTTCCTGACACACCAGGGCTACACGGTGCACACCGCGGCCGATGGCGGCGTCGCCATCGACCAGGCGCACCGGTGGACGCCGGACGTGATCATCATGGACCTGACGATGCCGGGGTTCGACGGCTTGACGGCGTCGCGATGGCTGAAGGAGTCGCCGGCCACGGCGCACATTCCGATCATCGCGTTGTCCGGCCGGTCGACGGCGCGTGAAGAAGCGCGGGCTGCCGGCTGCGACGGCTTCCTCGCCAAGCCCTGTCTCCTCGAGGTGTTGTCGTGGGAGATCCAGGCGCTGCTCAACCCTCCGTCCTGAGCTACCATACCGGGCCGAGATGAACCTTGGCCTGACCAACAAGATTGCGATGATCGGCGGCGCCAGCAAAGGGCTGGGGTACGCCGTCGCCTATAACCTCGCGGCCGAAGGCGCGCTGGTGTCGATCGCGTCGCGTGATGCGGCGTCGATTGCGCGTGCGGCGTCCGCGATCGAGCAGGGCACCGGCGGCACCGCGCTCGGATGTCGCTGCGGATTTGAGCAGCGCCGACGGCATCGAGCGCTGGCACGCGGCGACGATCGAGCGGTTCGGCGGCGTCGACCTGCTCTTCGCCAACACCGGCGGTCCGCCCGCGGGCGCTGCGCTCAGCTTCGACGACAAGGCCTGGTACGCCGCCTTCGACCTGCTGCTGATGAGCGTCGTCCGCACGGTGCGCCTGGTGGTGCCGTCGATGCGCGCGCGCGGCGGCGGCGCGATCCTCATCGGCACCTCCTCGACGGTGAAGGAGCCGGTGTCGATCCTGGCGCTCTCCAACGTCATGCGCTCGGGTGTTACCGCGCTCGCCAAGACGCTGTCCTCCGAGCTCGCGCGCGACCGCATCCGCGTCAACACACTGCTCCCCGGACGCATCGCCACCGACCGGCTCCGTCATCTCGACGAGATCAACGCCAAAAGCGCCGGCCTCTCGCTCGAGGATCAGGAGAAGCGCAACGCCGCGACGATTCCGCTCGGCCGTTACGGCGCCCCCGACGATTTCGGCCGCGTCGGCGCGTTCCTGCTGTCGGACGCGGCGTCGTACATCACTGGCGCCTCGGTGCAGGTCGATGGAGGTCTGATCAAAGGACTGCTCTGATTTGATCGGAATTGCACGGGGGGCTTGACGGAGCTCATCCGTAAGACCTACCCTGCAGTCACCCCCTCGGCCGCCCAGCCACTCACGTAAGACGAATTCATTCAGGAGGTTCCTATGCGCATCCTCAGATCAGGTGTGTGCGCGCTGGCGGTCTTTTCCATGGTGGCCGGCGTGTCCGCGGACAACCGGCGCCCGCCGGTCATTCTGAGTGCCGAGGTTGCTGTTTCAGGAGCCACGCTGTTCGTGTCCGGCAGCAACTTTGGACGTGCGCCGAAAGTCCGGCTCAATGGCGTCCTGCTGGGCGGCGTTGTCGTCAACCGATCGGAAACGCAGCTGACCGCCAACATGCCGGCGCTTCCGCCCGGCACCTATCGCCTGGAAGTGGAGCGTGGCTATTGGTGGGAAGGCGAATTCCGGCCGGCGCGTTTTGTCGTCGCCGTCGGCGCGGCTGGCCCACAGGGCGAGCCCGGTCTCAACGGCGAACGAGGTGAGAAGGGCGACAAGGGCGATCCCGGCGCGCCCGGGTTGCCGGGCAACCTGGCGCTGGCGGGGCAGTCGTGCCCGCCCGGACAGCCGCTGCGCGGATTCGACGCCGCGGGCCGTCTGGTCTGCGGGCTGAACGGGCCGCCGCCGGTCGTCACCTGCGGTAATGGCACGCTCGACGCCGGCGAGGAGTTCGACCCGGCGCCGGGTCCGTTCACGACGGCACCGGTCAATGCGTCGAGCTGCAAGTTCGACTTCAGCCAGGCGCCGCAGCTGTACTGCAACCGCGCGTGCTCGGTGGTCGGCGCGGGCGGCTGCGATCAGCCGGACGCGGATCTGTTCTGCAAGCTGAAGACGGGGAATCCGTTATCCGTGGCGACGTCGTTCTCGCTCGGCATGGTGCAGGACGCAGCCGGCTTCACCTGCCCGGGCATCGGCACGCAGGTGCCGAACCTCGGTGGCCGCGGCATCGGCGTCGCGATGTACTACAGCGATGAGTCGCTGCTTTCGAGTCACGGCGATGGTCAGTCGATCACCAACGTCGTCTGCACGAACCCGTAAGTCCCGTTCGCGCTCCTCTCCGGCGCGCCCCGCACGGGCGCGCCGGACGGGGAATTCCATCTACAATCGCCAGGATGTCGATCGCTCGCAAAGCGCTCCTTGCCATGTCCACCAACGCCTGGCTGCGCGAACGCGCGACGCGCACCGCGTTTGTCCGGCGCTCGGTCTCGGCGTTCATGCCAGGCGAGCGGCTCGAAGATGCGATGACCGCGGCCGCGGCGCAGGAGCGCCAGGGCATCCGCACCATCTTCACCAAGCTGGGTGAGAACCTGACGCGCGTCGAAGACGCCGAAGAGGTGACGCAGCACTACCTCGAGGTCCTCGACAAGGTGCAGGCGGCCGGGCTCGATGCGCACATCTCGGTGAAGCCGACGCAGCTCGGGCTCGATCTCGACAAGGAGCTCTGCTTCCGCAACCTGCAGCGCCTCGTCGACCGGGCCGAAGAGCGCCAGAACTTCATCTGGATCGACATGGAGGGCTCGCCCTATGTCGATCCGACGCTCGATCTCTATCGCCGCACGCGCGCGCGCACCGCGCGCATCGGCATCGCGATCCAGGCGTATCTGTATCGCACCGAGAAGGACATCGAATCGCTGCTGCCGCTCGGCGCCGCGATCCGGATGGTGAAGGGTGCGTATCTCGAGCCGCCCGACGTGGCGTTCCCGAAGAAGGCGGACGTCGACGAGAACTTCTACAAGCTTTCGCTGCCGGCTGCTCAGCGACGAAGCGCGCCGCGCCGGCGGCCTGCTGCACATGGCGACGCACGATCCGGTGCTCGTCGATCGGCTGACGGCGTTCATCGACGCCAACAACGTCCCTGCGTCCGCCTACGAATTCGCGATGCTCTATGGCATTCAACGGACGCTGCAGCAGCGCCTGCTCGCCGCTCGACGCCCGCTGAGAGTGCTCATCGCCTACGGCGAGTACCTGGTTCGCGTGGTACATGCGCCGGCTCGCCGAACGCCCTGCGAACGTGTGGTTCGTCGTCAAGAATCTGCTGCGTGTGACGGTGGCTGGTTGCTGGTTGCTAGGTGGGAGGGGCTGGGGGCTAGATGCGTCAGGGCTAGGTCGTAGACTGCTAGGTGCTAGGCTGATCGACGTCGCGCTCAGCAGTGCTTCCTCTCGCTCGATCTGTTTTCTTCGAGCGCATCGGCTGCAGGCCGCTCGTGTGAGCGACTTCCCGACCGAGCGGTACCCTCAGCCCTTCCTTCGAGTGCCTCCGTCTCGCTCGCTTCGCATTCACGAAGCCCAAGCCGGCCGCGCCAGCTCGATGCACGTCTCCAGCTCTCCATGCGAGCCGAGAGCGATGCGACACGTGGTTGCGCGTACACTTTCGTCTTGCGGCGGCAGTGATCCCTCGGCAACGTTTGACGGAATAGAGACGGCGGCACGCCGCAATTGACTGGTGAGCCCATACAGTTCCTGGCTCGGAAAGTCCGCCGTCACCTTGTAGCAATCCTCGACGAGGTTCATGGCTTGTTGCCACGGTTCGAGCTTCTTGTACGCGCGTATCTCGTTCATGCACGCGCATAGAGCAGAAACACTGCCACGCGAGAACTCGAAGGAATTCGAAAAGCGGTGCCCGGAACCGCGTGACTTGCTACCCGAGAGGGTAGCGCAATACCCAACCCGCCGCCTTCCAAACCCCAAACCCTAGCACCCAGCCCCCAGCCCCCAGCACCCAGCACCCCAGCACCCCAGCACCCAGCACCCCAGCCCCCAGCCCCCAGCACCTAGCACCCCAGCTCCGGCGCCCAGTGAACTTTTCGCGCGCCGCTCCCGTCCACTTGATTATCTACACAAGCTGGTGTAGATAATCGTCATGAAGCCAATCGACCTCGTCCAGGGCACGCTCGATCTGCTGATTCTGAAGAGCCTGGTGCTCGAGCCGCTCCACGGATGGGCGATCGCGCGGCGGATCAAGCAGCTGTCGAACGACGTGCTGCTGGTGCAGCAGGGATCGCTCTATCCCGCGCTGCAGCGCCTCGAGCACCAGGGATGGGTCAAGGCGAAATGGGGCGTGTCGGAGCAGAACCGGCGCGCTCGCTTCTACGCGCTCACCAAGGCCGGGCGCCTTCAGCTCGAAAAAGAAACCGCGTTGTGGGAGCGGCTCGCCGCTGCCGTCACGCTCGTCGTAAGGACCACCTGACATGCGCTTCCTCCAGATGCTCCGCCTGCGCGCGCGCGCGTTGACCCGGTCCGACGCCGTCGACCACGAGCTGCGCGCCGAGATGGACGAGCACCTGGAACAGCTCACCGCCGAATACGTCGAGCGCGGGATGACGCCGGAGGCCGCGCTCGAGGCGGCGCGCCGCGAGTTCGGGTCGCTGACCCGCCTGATGGAGGAGTCGCGCGAGGCCCGCGGCGTCGCGATCTTCAGCACGCTCGCGCAGGATCTCGGCTACGGCGTCCGCCTGATGCGGCGCACGCCGGGATTCGCCGCCGCCGCGGCGCTGACCATCGCGCTCGGCATCGGCGCGACGACGGCGATGTTCAGCGTCGTCTACGGGGTGGTGCTGAAGCCGCTGCCGTACGGCGACGCCGACCGGCTCGTCAACATCTGGACCACCGCGCCGAAACGCGGCCTGCCGCGCGCGTTTGTCGGGCATGGCCAACGTCTACGACTTCAAGGCGCGCAATCACGTCTTCGAGGACATCGCGGCGCTGCGCGCCGTCGCCAACTTCAACCTCACCGGGCAGGGCGAGCCCGAGCGGCTGAACGGCATCGCGCGTGTCGGCGAACCTGTTTCCGCGTCCTGCGCGTGACGCCGCTCATCGGCCGAACGTTCACCGAGGACGAGGACGAGATCGGCCACGAGCATGTCGCGCTGCTCGGCTACGGGCTGTGGCAGCGCCGCTTCGGCGGCGATCCGTCGATTGTCGGCCGCACGATCTCGCTGAATGGCGAGCCGCACGAAGTCGTCGGCGTGATGCGGCGCGACTTCGCGTTTCCGACGCGCGAGTTCGAGATCTACACGCCGCTCACCTTCGATCCCGAAGAGCTCGTCAACCGCATGAACTACTCGTACCTCGCGGTGGCGCGGCTGCGGCCCGGCATCAGCGTCGAGCAGGCGCAGGCGGAGCTGTCGAGCGCTCGCGCTGCAGATCGAGCGCGAGCACCCGAAGGAGAACGAAGGGATCGGCGCCGAGGTCGCGCCGATGCTCGCCGATACCGTCGCGGCCGTGCGGACGCCGCTCTACGTGCTGCTCGCCGCGGTGGCGGCGATGCTGCTGATCGGCTGCGCCAACCTCGCGAACCTGCTGCTGGCGCGCGCGCTGGTGCGGCAGCGCGAGCTGGCCGTTCGCGCCGCGCTCGGCGCCGCCCGCGGCCGGCTGATCCGGCAGTCGATCACCGAGCTCGTGCCGATGCTCGCCGCCGGCGGCGCGCTCGGTGTTCTCGCGGCCGCGTGGACGATCGACGCGCGTCGTGCCGTTGCTGCCGGCCGACCTCCCGCGGGTCGAGAACGTCGGCCTGCATCTGCCGGTGCTGCGCGTTCAGCGCCGCGACGCTGGCGCTGATCGCCGCTGTTCGCCGGCGTCTGGCCGGCGCTCGAGGCGGCGCGCGGCGGCCTCGCGGCGTCGGTCGCCGATCTCTCGCGCGGCGGCACCGGATCGGCGCGGCGCACGCGGCTGCGCGACACTGCTCGTCGTCGCGCAGATTGCCGCGACGCTGTGGCTGGTCGTCGGCGCCACGCTGCTCGCGCGCAGCTTCGGCGAGCTGAAGCAGGTGAATCCCGGGCTTCAAGGCAGACGGCGTCTACACGATGCACCTCGCGATTCCGCGCGCGAAGTACCCGAAGGATCGCGACGTCGCGGCGTTCTGCGACCGCATGCTCGAGCGGGTCCGCGCGGTGCCGGGCGTCGTCTCCGCCGGCCTCGTCAACCGCCTGCCGCTGGCCGGCGGCGCGCAGACCGGCCCGATCGAGTTCGAGGGGATCGATCCGCGCGTCACCGCGCGGGAACGTCGACTTCCGCACGGTCACGCCCGACTACTTCTCGACGCTTGCGTATCCCGCTGCTCGGCGGCCGCACCTTCACCGAGCGCGATCAGGGAGGATGCGCCGCCGGTGGCGATCATCGACGAGCGGCTGGCGAAGACGGCGTTTGCCGGCGTCGATCCGGTCGGGCGGCGCGTCCGGATTCCATCGGCGACCTGCCGTGGCTGACCATCGTCGGCGTCGTCGGCCACATCCGCCACGATCGGGTCGACGAGGACGTCCGGCCGCAGATCTATTTCAACTACAAGCAGCGCGCGCAGGATCGGATGGCGCTCGCGGTGCGGACGCACGGCGATCCGTCGGCGATGGCCGCGTCGCTCGTCGCGGCCATCCGTGCGGTCGATCCGGAACAGCCCGTCTACGACGCGCGCACGCTCGAAGCGGTGGTCGACCGCTCGCTCGCCCAGCGCTGGCTGCAGGCGACCGTGCTCGGCGCGTTCGCCACGATCGCTGTCGTCCTCGCGAGCATCGGCGTCTACGGGGTGATTGCGTACGCGGTGGGGCAGCGCAGCCGCGAGTTCGGCATCCGGCTCGCGCTCGGCGCGCGCCGCGGCGAAATTGTCGCGCTGGTGATGCGGCGGGGCGCCGTGCTCTTCGCGGCGGGCGCTGCGATCGGCCTCACCGCCGCGGCCGCCAGCGCGCGCGTGTTCGGCAGCATGCTCTTCCAGGTCAACGCGCTCGACCTCGTCAGCTTCTCGCTCGCCACCGCGGTGCTCTTCGGCGTCGCGCTCGCGGCATGCGGGCTGCCGGCCCGCCGCGCCGCCGGCGTCGATCCGTCCGTCGCACTGCGCGCCGAGTAGGGACGGCCTTCAGGCCGCCCCACGACGCCGGAGGATCGTCAGATGTTGAAACCGGTCTGAAGACCGGCCCCCTCCCGCGATCCAAAAATCCAGTTCACCTGACGAATCTTGATCGCTTTCGTGCAGCAGACGTGTGGCGTGCGGGATAACATCAGCGCCGCGGGCCTGACCATCACGGCGATGGCGAGCGCTCGTGGCTTGCGAGGGAGATTCACAGAACGATGCCTCTCCGAACTGGATGGCTCTCATCATTCGTCGTGCTGGCGGCAGTTGCTGCCGCCGGTGATGCCGCATCGCAGGCGCCGTCATCGTCGAACGCGGCGTTGATCGCGCGCGCCAAGACGCTCGAGCTCGACACGAAATACGTCCCCCCGCCGGGCGATCCGCTCGAGCACAACACCTCCGGCTTCGCCAGGATCATGTGTTCCGCGGTGTTCGTCACCGGCCTCGATCCGGCATTCGCGGCCGAACATGTCGGCTACTTCACCAGCGCGTACTCCGAGCGCGCGAAGGTCGGCAAGCCGGTCGTCGATCGCGCCGCGAAGACGGTCAGCGTGTCGATGCCGAACGGCGTCACGCTGACGGCGAAGTATCTGGGCAGCCAGGGCTGCGTCACGCTCCCGGCCGGGAAGAAGGACGTGAACTTCACGCCGACGCAGGTCAAGAGCAAGCTGCCCGATCCGTCGACGCAGCCGTGGCCGATGGGCGACATCCTGCCGAAGGATCCGCTGCCGGCCCCGCTCGACGCGGCAAAGATCAAGCAGGCCGTCGACGCGGCGTTCGAGAAGCCGGCGGAAGAAACCGCGGCGTTCGTCGTGACCTGGAAAGGGCGTCTCATCGGCGAGCGCTACGGCGAGAACATCACGATGCACACCCCGCTCGAAAGCTGGTCGATGGCCAAGAGCGTGACGGCGACGATGATGGGGGTGCTGATCAAGCAGGGTGCGTACACGCTGACGCAGCCCGCGCCGATTCCTGAATGGCAGTCGCCAGGCGATCCGCGCGCCAAAATCCGGATCGTCGACATCCTGCAGATGTCGAGCGGTCTCAGGATCAAGTCGCCGAGCGATCCCGACTTCGATCCGAAGGGTAGCTATCCCGATCACCTGTATCTGTATACGGGCCGCGTCAACTCGTTCCAGTACGCCGCGACGCGTCCGCAGCAGTGGCCGCCGGGAACGGTCGGCCGCTACCGCAACACCGATCCGGTGCTCACCAACTATCTCATTCGCCTGGCGGTCGAGAAGCGTGGCGAGGACTACCACTCGTTCCCGCAGCGCGCGCTGTTCGACAAGGTCGGCATCCGGACGATGGTGATCGACACCGATCCGTTCGGGAATTTCCTGGGGCAGGGCTCCGACTTCATGTCGGGGCGCGACTGGGCACGGCTCGGCAACCTCTATCTGCAGGACGGTGTCTGGAACGGCGAGCGCATCCTTCCAGAGGGCTACACCAAGTTCGTCAGCACCGTGGCGCCGGGATGGAGCGCGGACAAGCGGCCGATCTACGGCGGCTTCTTCTGGATCAACGGCGACGGCACGCTCCCGGTACCGCGGGAGGCCTACTACATGGCGGGCGCGGGCGGTCAGACCACGCTCATCATTCCGTCCCACGATCTCGTCGTCGTGCGCCTGGGCCATTTCAAGGGCAACGCCGCGGGCTCGTCGGGATTCAACAAGGCACTCACCCTCCTGATGGAGGCGGTGCCGGCAAAGAAATAACGCGAAAGGGAAGGTGAGTGATGCATCGCATGGTCGCGCTCGGGTTCGCGGCGGCGCTAGCGGCCGCCTGCTCCAACAGCAACTCGCCGTCTGGTGGACCGGTCATGAGTTTTTTCGTCACCAGCCAGCGCAACCCCACCGGCAACATCGGCGGTCTCGCCGGCGCCGATGCCATGTGTTCGAGCCTGGCGTCCGCCGCGGGCGTCACCGGGAAGACGTGGCGCGCCTATCTGAGCGCCGAGCGCGACGCCAGCAATGGCGGCCGTGCCACCAACGCGCGCGATCGGATTGGCACCGGCCCGTGGATCAACGCGAAGCTGGTGCTGGTCGCGAACAACACGACGGAACTCCACGCGCTGAAAGGGAACGCGACGATGTTCGTCGACGAGCGAGGGAATCCGATCAACGGGCAATGGATTGGATCGCCGTCGCCGGTCGAACACGACATCATGACCGGATCGGCGCCCGACGGGACGCTGCTGCCCGGATTGACCTGTAACGACTGGACATCGGACTCGGCGACGCTGCAGACGCAGGTCGGCCACTCCGACGGCTTCGGCGCCAACCGCGACACGTCGGGCACGAATGCGAACTGGAATTCCGCTCACCTGAACGGAAGTTGCTCGAACACCGCGCCGCGGGGCGGCGCAGGGCGAATTTACTGCTTCGCGACGAACTGACCGCTGCGCGAGAGGTTCTGGGTTCAGGGTGCTAGGTTCTACGTTCGCTTGCGGTTCTAGGGTTCTGGGTTCTGGGTTGGTTCGAACCCCGAACCCGACCCAGAACCTCGAACCCAGAACCCAGAACCGAACGCGAACCCAGAACCCCGAACCCTGAACCCTGAACCGCGTGTTACTATTCCGTCCGAAAGGAGGGCCTGTCCACATGAGAGTCGTCGACGATCGTGCGGGGGACAGGTCCGCCCTTTTCGTGTCGCAGCCCTGAGCGCTGCGCTACTTGGCAGCCCGAAGGGCTGCGCACGTTTCGGTAGCCTCGCGGCGGACCTTCCTTCACTTCCCCAACATCTTCAATCGTTTCTGGAAGGGAGCGTCGTCGTGTCTCAACGCGAGCGACTTGGCTGGAACAATTTCTTCGAAAATCAGATCGGCGGACAGGAGTTCGCGCACCTGCAGTGGGCGCGCGTCGTGGAGGAACAGCGCGGGTTGTACCGCATCGCCGGCGACGCCGACGGCTGGGCCGAGGTCAGCGGCCGCTTCCGCCACGAGGCGGCGCATCCGGGTGATTTCCCGGCGGTCGGCGACTGGGTCGGCGTCGACCGCGGGATCATCCATCGCCTGCTCGAACGGCGCAGCGCGATGTCGCGCGCCGCGGCCGGCCGCGCGGTGAGCGAGCAGGTCGTGGCCGCGAACCTCGACACGGTGTTTCTCGTCACCGCAATCGGCCAGGACTTGAATCCACGGCGGCTCGAACGCTACCTCACGATGGTGTGGGACGGCGGCGCCGTGCCGGTGATCGTCCTGAACAAGGCCGATCTCTCGAACAATCCTGATGCGGAGCAGGCGGCGGTGTCCGCGCGCCTTCCGCTCGTCGACGTCATCGTCGTCAGCGCGGTCGAGGAGGCCGACGATGGGCATCTGCACCGGCTGGCGCCGTACCTGCGGCCGGCGCAGACCGTGGCGCTCGTCGGCTCGTCCGGCGTCGGCAAGTCGACGCTCGTCAACCGGCTGATCGGCCGCGAGGCGCTTCGCGTCGGCGCGATCAGCGAGACCGACGGCAAGGGGCAGCACACGACGACCTCGCGGCAGCTCGTGGAACTGCCCGGCGGCGCGCTGCTGATCGACACGCCAGGGATGCGGGAGCTGCAGCCGTGGGCGGATCGCGCGGCGGTCGACGCGTCGTTCGCCGACATCGCGGCGCTGGCGGCAGAGTGCCGTTTCGCCGACTGCGCCCACGACGGCGAACCCGGCTGCGCGGTGCTCGACGCGGTCGGCGCCGGCCGGCTCGACGCCGATCGTCTCGAGAACTACCGGCGGTTGGGGCGCGAGGTGGCGTTCGAGGAACGCAAGCGCAACAAGGCTGCCGCCTCCGAGGAGAAGCGCCGGTGGAAGCAGATTCACCAGGCGCAGCGGGCGCTCTACCGCGAGCGCGATCGCGGCTAGCGGTAGAATGCCCGGACGATGCGCGGCGTTGCGGCGGGTCTGATCGCGTTCGGACTGATTGCGGGTGTGGTGCGCGGCGCCCAACCGGGCACGCGCGCCACGCCGCGCGACTACCGCGTCCGCCTCGATACCACCAAAGGCGCGATCCTGATCGCCGTGCATCGCGACTGGGCGCCGCGCGGCGCCGATCGGTTCCACGAGCTGGTCGTGTCGCGCTACTTCGACGACTCGCGCTTCTTCCGCGTCGTCAAGGGGCAGTGGGCGCAGTTCGGCATCGCCGGCAATCCGGCGCTGGCGACGCAGTGGCGGACGCGTACCATCCCCGACGATCCGCCTGCGCAATCGAACGTGCGGGGCCGCGTCGCGTTCGCATTCAAGGACCCGAACGCGCGGACGACCCAGATTTACATCAGCCTGCGCGACAATTCGTATCAGGACGCGCAGGGGTTCGTGCCGTTCGGCGAGGTCGTCGAGGGGATGGACGTCGCCGACGCGCTCAACAGCGAATACGGCGAGAACTCGGGAGGCGGCATCCGCGCCGGACGGCAGCAGCCGATGTTCGACGGCGGCAACGCCTATCTCGATCGCGAGTATCCGCGTCTCGATCGACTTCTTACAGCTGCGGTGATGCCATGACGCTTCAGGACCTGCGCACGATGCTCGACTACCACTACTGGGCCCGCGACCGGCTGCTCGACGCGCTGCAGACGGTCGCGCCCGAGCAGCTCAAACGCGATCTGGGCAGCAGCTTCAAATCGATCCACGAGACGATCGTGCACACCTATTCGGCTGAGTGGGCGTGGCACTCGCGGTGGCAGGGCACGTCGCCGACCGCGCTGCTGCCGGCCGATCAGTTTCCGGATCTGGCGGCGGTCCGAGCTGCATGGATCGAGCTCGAGGCGAAGCTGCGCGCGTTTGTCGATGGACTGGGCGAGAGCGGCATCGAGCGTGTCTTCGAGTACAAGCTGCTCAGCGGTCAGGCGGGCGCGACGCCCTTCTGGCAGATGCTGCAGCACGTCGTCAACCACGCCAGCTACCACCGCGGCCAGGTGACGACGATGCTCCGCCAGCTCGGCGCGGCGCCGGCGAAGCCGATGGACATGATTGCTTTCTACCGGACGCGGGCATAGCGGTTGCCGGCGGACGGCGCGCTTCGATCGTTCTGGCTGACGCTGTTCGCGATCGGCGCAGTGGCGGTGCTGGTGATGGGGTGGCGCGGCGGCGAGCCGTGGACGGCAGCCGCGTTCGCCGCGTTCTTCGTCTCGCGCGTCTATCGCTCGGTGCTGAAGCGGCCGCTGTCGGTGCCGGTGAACGACGATCCGGTCCGCCGCATGCACCGTTTTCTGCTGGTGACCGCATTGGCTGGATCGCTTCGGGAAGCCTGGCCGCGATTGCGGCGCTTTCGGGCGAAGGGCAGGAGTGGCTCTACGTCGCCCCGTTCTTCCTCGTCATGGGCGCGCTGAATCTATACGTGATGCTGAATCGGTAGGGGACGGCTTCAGGCCGTCTCACGGTCGGTCAAGGACGACCTTCAAGGCCGTCGCCTTCAGCCGTCCCTACAGGCGATCCATCTCGAGAATCGTCCGCAGCAGCACGTCGGCGCCACGCGCGCAGTCGTCCCAATGGGTCAGCTCTTTCGGCGAATGGCTGACGCCGCCGACGCTGGGCACGAAAATCATCCCCATCGGCCCGATGAGCGCCATGTTCTGCGCGTCGTGTCCGGCCCCGCTCGGCAGCCTGGCGGCGCTGAGCCCCAACGACCCCGCGGCCCGCTCGATCGCCTGCTGCACTTCCGGCGTGGCGACCGCTGCCTCGGCCGCCATCGCGGTGGTGAACTCGATCGTCGTTCGCGTCGACGCCGCGATTTCGCGCGCCCGCGCGCGGATGTCGTTCATGATCGCGGACGAGCTTCTGAGACGACAGATCGCGCAGCTCGATCGAGAGCCGCGCACGGCCGGGGATCACGTTGGGCGAGTTCGGCGTCAGCTCGATTTGCCCGACGGTTCCGACCTGCCGTCCCGGAACCTTCGTCACCGCGTCGCGCACCGCGATAGTGAGGTGCGCCGCCGCGAGCATCGCATCCTGCCGTTCCGCGATCGGCGTCGTTCCGGCGTGGTTGGCAAATCCAGTAATCAGAGCCTCGTGGCGATCGATGGCGACGATGCCTTCGACGACGCCGATGGCGGTGTTCGAGCGCTCCAGCGTGCCGCCCTGCTCGATGTGCAGCTCGAGATAGCAGTGATGCGCTCCCTTGGGACGCCGCGCGTCGAGGATGCGGCCGGGGTCGCCGCCGATCCTGCGGATCGCGTCACCGCGCGTCATCCCGTTCCAGACCACGTCCATGTCGCCGTCCGCGATCAGGCCGGCGACGATGCGGCTGCAGGCGATGCCGCGGCCGAACGCGAAGCCTTCTTCGTGCGCCCAGACGACCATCTCGAGCGGATGGCGCGTCGCGACGCCGGCTGCGTCGAGCGCCTCGATGGCCGCCAGCGCGCTCAACGACCCGAGATCGCCGTCGAAGTTGCCGCCGTTCGGCACCGAGTCGATGTGCGAGCCGAAGACAATCGGAGCACCTGCCGTGCCGCTGCTCGCGCGCCGCGCGAAGATGTTGCCGGCCGGATCGATTCGCGGCTGCAGCCCGGCGGCGGTCATTTCCGCCATCACGAAGCGGCGTCCTTCGATGTCGGCGTCGGAATATGCCGTGCGGCTGACGCCGTCGGCGAAGGTGCCGCCGGCGGGACGGCCGAAGACACTCAGCTTCTCGATCCGCTGGCGGAGCTTGGCGGCGTCGATGCGCACGTCCTTTGTCTGCGCGCGCAGCGGGAAGCGCGAGGCGCCGATGGCCGTGGCCGACAGGCTTGCGAGAAATTCACGCCGGGTCGGGTGGCTCATTCTTCGTCGGCGGCGGCGCTGCCGCCGCCCGACTTGGCGACGTCTTCCTGCTTGATGCGGTCGACGTTGAACTTCGCGGCGCTGGCGATGATCTTGTCGAGCGCCTCGTCGAAGTCGAACGACGTCGCCTTCGAGAAGCGCGTGTAGTTGACGCGCGAGACGACGAACGGCTTGAGATACGGGCTGGTGAGCCCCTTCGCCTTCAGCTTCTCGACCGCGGCGCTCACCGCATCGTCCAGCTTGAGGATCTTCTTGCCGCGCCGCTCGCGCTCCTTGACCGCTTTGCCGATCGGCTCGTCGAGGAAGGCGTCGACGCGCCGCAGGATCGATTGATACGCGCCGCCGCTCAGCCGCGGCCGCTCCTCGTAGCAGATGCCGAGGGTGAGAAACGCGGGCTGCTCGAATTCGAATGCGAACGAGCTTTCGCTGTCGTTGCCCAGCTTGGCGAGGGCGCGAGCCATGCGAATCGTTTCGAGCGACTTCTCGCGCAGGTTGTGCGCCTTCTCGGTGTTGAGCGCGAGGATCTTGAACGCGACGCTGGCGTCCGGCACCAGCAGCGCCATGATCGTCTTCACGCCCAGCTTCTTCAGCGCCTGCAGCCGATGGTTGCCGTTGGGCGTCAGGTACTGGCCGTCTTCCCGCACGGCGACGATCGGATCGAGGAAGCGGCCGATGGTCTCGATCACGCCCATCAGGCGCTTGACGTGCGCATCCGACGGATCGCGCTGATAGGGCGTCGGCTCGACGCGATCCACCGGCAGCGCCGCGAGCAGCAGCGGCGTGCCGCCGAACGGATCGCGGTAGCGGCCGATGACGGCGCCGCCGTCCTCTTCGACCTGGCCCGCAAGCCGATCGAGCTCGGCCCCGTCGGCGGCCTGTGTTTCGGGAGCCGACAGCCCGACCGAGGCGGGCGCAACCTTCTTCCGTCGAACCGGCTTTTTTCGTGGCGGCATCTGCGCCGATGATACGCCAGGTCGATAACGGTAGAGCTCGGAGGAGAGCGTAACAAGCTCGGCACAAGGCGGGAATGCCCAAAGGCCGAAGGCGGAAAGGCTTCAAAGGACACAAGGCGAAAGGGAAAGGCCAAACAGGAAAGGTCGAAAGGAAAGCTACGGCCGACGGGTGGCAATCGCGTTGCACATACTTCTGCGGAGGTGTGTCGACATGAAAAAGCTCATCGTGGCGGCGACGATTGTGTTGACCACTGCAAGTCATCGCCGGCGCAGCCATCCGGCCCGCGGAGACCGAGCGGCTGGCTGCCGCCGCACGCACGATCCAGCAGCTGCGCGGCGAGATCCCCGACGATGTGTGGGCGCGCGCGCGGTGTGCCGTCGCGTTGCCCGATCTGAAGAAAGCCGCGTTCATCATCGGCGGCGAGTACGGCAAGGGCGTGATGAGCTGCCGCGCCGGCGAGCAGTGGAGCGCGCCGGTGTTCGTGCAGCTGGCAAAGGGGAGCTGGGGCTTCCAGGCCGGCGTCGAGCAGGCGGATCTGGTGCTGCTCGTGATGAACGAGAAGGGCGTCCAGAAGCTGCTGCAGAACAAGGTGACGCTCGGCGCCGATGCGACGATCGCCGCCGGGCCGATCGGCCGCCGCGCGGGCGCGGGGACCGACGCGGCGCTGACGGCGGAGCTGCTCGCCTACTCGCAATCGAAAGGGCTCTTTGCCGGCATCGACGTGTCGGGCGGGGTGCTGCGGCCCGACGACGAGGTCAACGTCGGCATCTTCGGCGCCGGCGCGACGCCGCGAACCATCCTCGCGAACTCCGAAATCTCGGCGCCGCCTGAAGCGGCGGGGTTCCTGCGCGCGTTGAGCCGCGTGGCCGCGCCGGCCAACACGGCCGCGCCGGCGGCCGGCGCGGCCGCCTCAACCGCCCCGGCCACGCAACGCGGCGCGCCGGTGACGACCGACGACGATCTGCGCGCGCGGGTGGTCGACATCCAGCAGACCGTCGATCGCCTGCTCGCCGACACGACGCCGGCGCCGGTCGGCACCAGCGGGTCGGCCGACTCGGTCGAGCCGAGCACCGTCCGCGTCGAGCGCGCGCGGCTGCTGCAGCTGCGGCAGCAGCTCGACGCGCTGCTCGCGACGCTGAATCGGCGTTAACACGATTCGTAGCGCGAAGGCTTCAGCCGAGCGCGAACCGCTCGCCTGAAGGCTTCGCGTCCGCCGTACCCTGGTGCTATCCTGCTCGTGCCGTCTGAAGACCGTTCCGCCGATGATGGCGGTGTCCGCGAAGACGCTGCCGGTCGGCGCCGACTGGACCTACGAGGTGAAGTGGGACGGGTATCGAGCGCAGGCGATCAAGGACGGCAGCCACGTCTCGCTGGCCTCGCGAAACCTCAAGAACATCACCCGCCAGTATCCGGCGATTGCCGCCGCCGCGTCCGGGGTTGACGCGAACGCCGCGCTGCTCGACGGCGAGATCGTCGTGCTCGACGCCGACGGGCGCCCGTCGTTTCAGGCGCTGCACCATGCCGATTTCAGCGGACTCTCGGTCGTCTTCTACGCTTTCGATCTGCTTCACCTGAACGGACGCGATCTGACGCGGATGCCGCTCGACGACCGGCGCCGGGCGCTGGCGGGCGTGGTCGGCGGGTCCGACGTGCTGTTATCCGATCCGCTGCCGGGCACCGCCGACGAGATCGCGCGCGCGGTCCGCGACTCTCGGGTTGGAGGGCGTTGTCGCCAAGCGCCGCCGGTCGGCGTACATCGCCGGACGGCGCAGCGACTCGTGGGTGAAAGTGCGGTTCGCGCAGCACCAGGAGTTCGTCGTCGGCGGCTACAAGCCGAGCGCGACGAACTTCGACTCGCTGCTGGTCGGCTACTACGACAAGACGAAGCTGCTGGCCGCCGGCAAGGTGCGCAGCGGCTTCACGCCGCACTTGCGCGCGCAGGTGTTCGAGGAGCTTCAGGGCTTGGAGACGACGCGTTGTCCGTTCGCGAACCTGCCTTCGACGAGGAGCGGCCACTGGGGCGAGGGGATCACCGCCGACGAGATGAAGACGCTGATCTGGGTGAAGCCGAAGCAGGTGGTCGAGGTCTCGTTTGCCGAGTGGACGCGCGACGGCAGCCTGCGTCACGCGTCGTTCCTCGGGTTGCGGGAGGATAAGCGGGCGCGGGACGTCCACCGGGACTGAACGCAGAGGCTCGCAGAGCCCGCAGAGAAATTCTTGTACCGTTCCTGTCTCTGCGACTGGCGGTCTCTGCGTCCTCGCGCCCCTGCGTTCATTTACGCGCGGCCGGCGTCAGCGTCGTCTCCTGCTTCTTGCCCTCGCGCAGAAACACGACCTTGGCCGGCTGGCCGATCTTCAGCACGTCGAGCGCGTAGGTGTAGTCGTAGATGTTCGCGATCGTCTGCCCGGCGATCTCGACGATGACATCGCCCTTCTTGAGGCCCGCCGCTTCCGCCGGCCCTCCGCCCACGACGCCGCCGAGCAGCAGCCCTTTCACCTCGGTGGAGTAGTCGGGGATCGTGCCGGTGTAGAGCCGCACGCCGGCGCGGCCGCCGCCGGTCTGCATCTTCTGGTCGACCTTCGTGAACGCGGGCGCCTCGGGCGCGTCGGACAGCCGGCGCACGATCGACGCCGCGAAGTCGACGACGCGATCGAGATCCTCGTAGTCGATCTTGTCGGCGGTGTCGGAGGGCTTGTGGTAGTCGGCGTGCGTGCCGGTGAAGAAGCTCAGGCTCGGCACGCTCGCCAGGTTGAAGGTCGCCACATCGGTCGGCTGATACGGATCCTCCTGCACCGCGAGATCGAAGCCGGCGGCGACGTTCGCCTGCTCGATGAGGCGCCCCCACGCGGGGCTGGTTCCGGCCGCCTGCACGGTCAGCTTGTTGTCCTGCATGCGGCCGACCATGTCGAAGTTCAGATACGCGGCGACCGAGTCGAGCGGCACGGGCGGCTTGGTCGCAAACGCGTTCGAGCCAATCAGGCCCAGCTCCTCACCCGACCAGAAGCCGAGGACGATGTTGCGGCGGCGCGGCTGTTTGGCGAGCGACGCGCCGATCGCCAGCACCGCGGCGGAGCCCGACGCGTTGTCGTCGGCGCCGAAGTGGACCTTGTTCGCATCGTCCTTGCCGGCGAGCGTGTTGCCGGCCTCGCCGTGGCCGAGATGGTCGTAGTGCGCGCCGAGCGCGACCCACGGCTTGGCGACGCCGTCGGCCGGTGTGGTCGCCGGCAGGTAAGCGACCACGTTCTGCCCGGTGCGCCGTTCGCGCTCGACCGCGGCGTGGATGCGCGCGGTGACACCCGGCAGCGCGAAGCCGGTCGCGTGCGGGTTGGCGTCGTCGAGGGCTTTCTGCGCGTCTTCGAGCGTTTTCTCCGCGCGCGCGAACATCGCCTTCGCATCGTCGCCGGTGATGCTGACGGCGAGGATGCCGGAGCCGGCGAGCGCCGTGTCGAAGGTCATCGGCACCAGCTCGCCGGCGTTCGGCGAGCGCGGGCCGGCGACGACCATCACCGCCTTGGCGCCGTGCTGGCGCGCGGCCATCGCCTTGTAGCGCAGGTCGGCGTAGCGCGCGAGGATGCTCTTGGTTTTCTGCTCGGCGTCCTCGGGGAAGTAGCGCAGCACGAGGACGATCTTGTCCTTGACGTCGAGCGTCGCGTAGCTGTCGTAGCCGAAACCCTGGCCGTCGGGGACGACAATCCCGTAGCCGGCGAAGACGACCGCGCCATCCACGTCGCCGTTGTCGGAGAAGGAGAGCGCCCGTGCCTTCCTGCTGGCCGAGTCGAACTGGACCGTCGAGCCGCCATCCTTCGTGCCCGCGGTGAACTCGAACGGCAGCCGGAAGTCCTGCTGCCCGGGCAGCGGCTTGGCGCCGATCTTCTGCAGCTCGCCGGCGAGATAGTCGCTTGCCAGCCGTTCGCCGTTGGTACCCGCCAGGCGTCCTTCGAGCCGCGGCGACGCCAGCGCTTCGACGTGCGCGCGCGTCTTCGAGGCCTGCGCGTCCAGGCCGGGCAATGCGACCGCGAGGGCGACGATCGCGAAGCGCAGAGATCGCAGAGAAAAACAGTCTCTGCGTGTTCGGCGTGTTCTGCGTTCGAATGTCGTGTCTCCTGCTGCTCATGACTTTTTCGCTGGCTTTCTCGGCGGCGCGCTCTTGAGCGCGGCCATCGCGCTGTCGTGGTTCCACTGCGCGAGGAACAGCTGGCCGGCCGATCCGCCGCCGCGGCTCGATGTCCACGCCAGCGTCTTCCCATCGGGTGAGGGCACCGGCAGGCCGTCGAAGCCGTCGGTGTAGGTCACCCTGACCGGCTCCTTGGCGCCGGCCGCGTCGACGATGAACAGCTCGAAGTTCTCGAACCCGAGCTTGTTCGACGCGAAGATGAAGTACTGACCCGACGCGTGCATGTAGGGCGCCCAGCTCATCGAACCGAACGTCGTGATCTGTTTCTGGTCGGAGCCGTCGACGTTCATCGTCCAGATGTCGGCGATGAGCCCCTGCTCGTCGAAGCGGCGCCACACGATCTTCTTGCCGTCCGGGGTGAAGAAGGGGCCGCCGTCGTAGCCGAAGACGGTGGTCAGCCGCTTCTGCTCCGAGCCGTCGGCGCGCATCGTGTAGATCTCGGCGAAGTTGCTCGGGTTCTCCTGCAGCGACTTGTTCTCGGCGTCGTTGAGCGGGTGATCGTACGCGCTCCGCATCGAGGAGAAGACGATCAGCTGGCCGTCGGGGGAGTAGCTGCCCTCGGCATCGTAGCCGCGTGCGGTCGTCAGGCGCTTCATCGCGCCGGTCTTCTCGCTGTAGGCGTAGATGTCCATCTCGGGGTCGTAGTCCCACGAGTAGCGCCGTTCCTTGCCCGACGCGCGGAAGGCGAGCTCGTCGTCCTGGAACTGCTTCGATTTCGGATCGGCGTGGGTCGAGGCGAACTCGATTTCGTCGCTGCCCGGGCGGAAGAACGCGCAGGTCGTCTTGCCGACGCCGTTCGAGATCCGTTTGGTGTCACCGCTGGTCAGGTCGACCACGTAAATCTGGTAGAAGGGGTTCCCCGGTTCGCGCTCGCTCTGGAAGACGAGACGGGTGCCGTCCGGCGACCAGTAGCCTTCGCCCGCGCGACGCCCCTCGACCGTCAGGCGCCGGACCCGGCTCAGGAAGTCGCGCTCCGTGTGGACCGGTTCTGCCTGGAAGGTAAGGCCGATCGCCGGATAGAGCGAGGCGGCGAGGAGACCGGCAACGAAAACGCGACGGATAGCGGGCATGAAACCCTCGCTGCGAAACTGAGAGGAAGTGATTATCTCCGGACTGCCGGCGGCGCGCCAGTTACAGAATTGGCAGACTTTATACGTCATAATATGACATTGTGTTCGTGTTGAGTGTTCGGCCTGCACAAAACTGAACACACCGCTATAACTGGCTATTTCGCTGTTGTTTAGTTCATGGATTCGGCACGCAGCCGTCATCGTTCGGCGCAAAATAAGACAGACTCTATAGGACTATTACGACATCGTAATTTTGAAATACGGTCGTAACTTATTGTCGATAAGCCAGTTGCGTGACGGTCGGCCAATGGCTGTGTTTGGCCGCTCCCTTGCTCTGCCTTATCCTCAATGAATCCACTACCCTGCCATTCTCTCAGCAGACGGAAGGCCGTCTGGGGGCCCAAACGCATTGCGTCGGCGCTCCTTGTGACCCTCGCGTGCTGGGCGCCGTCGACGACGTTCGCCAAGCCGCATAACCGCGAAGGAGCTCGAAAGCAGTCGGGCGTGCGCAGCGCGCGCGTCAAGGACTATCGCATCGACGACGAGCTCTCGAAGCGGTCGAACGATCGCTACCGCAGCACCGCCACGACGCGCGTCATCGTGACGCTCGTGCCGGGCGGCAAGCTGCCGACCGACGTGAAGCGCTACCTGCGGCGCGTCGGCCCGGTCGAGACGCTCGACCTGATCAACGCGCTGGTGCTCGACCTGCCGAACGGGCTGGTCAAGCAGCTGGCGGCGAGCCCCGCGGTGGCCCGCATCCAGTACGACCGGCCGATCGCGACCCACAACTACCGCACCACGGTCACCGTCGGCTCGCGCAGCGTGCAGGAGTGTACGGCTACAACGGCGCCGGCATCGGCGTCGCGGTGATCGACTCGGGCATCTCGAGCTGGCACGACGACTTCACCAACAAGACCTCGAAGCTGTTCCCGTATGGCAACCAGCGCGTGGCCAAGTTCGTCGACTTCGTCAACGGCCGCTCGCTGCCCTATGACGACAACGGCCATGGCACGCACGTCTCGGGCATCATCGCCGGCAACGGCCAGGACTCGCCGAACAGCGAGAAGCAGGGCGTCGCGCCGGGGGCGTCGATCATCTCGCTGAAGGTGCTCGACCAGAACGGCCAGGGCACGATCAGCAACATCATCGCGGCGCTCGGCTGGGTCAAGACCAACGCGAAGACCTACAACATCCGCGTCGTCAACATGTCGGTCGGCGCGGCGATCCGCGAATCCTACTGGACCGACCCGCTGACCCTCGCGGTGAAAGCGGTGACCGACCAGGGCATCACCGTGGTGACCGCGGCCGGCAACATGGGCAAGAACGCGCAGGGCGAACTGCAGTACGGCGCGATCACGGCGCCGGGCAACGCGCCCTGGGTGCTGACCGTCGGCGCCTCGAGCACCAACGGCACGCTGACGCGCAGCGACGACACGGATGGCGGGCTTCAGCTCGTCGGGGCCGACCTTCATCGACTTCGACTCGAAGCCGGACCTGGTCGCGCCGGGGCAGGGCACGATCTCGCTGGCCGCGCCGGGCAGCACGTTCTACATCACCAAGACCGCCTACCTGCTGACCGGCAAGCTCGGGCTCAACCTCGGCACCAAGCCGTATCTGACGCTGAGCGGCACCAGCATGGCGGCGCCGGTCGTCGCGGGCACGGTCGCGCTGATGCTGCAGGCGAACCCGACCCTGACGCCGAACCTGATCAAGGCGATCCTGCAGTACACCGCGCAGAAGTATCCGGGCTACAGCCCGCTGCGCCAGGGCGGCGGCTTCCTCAACACGCTCGGCGCCGTGCGCCTGGCGCTGTTCTACAAGTACGGCAAGCCGGGCGACCACCTGCCGGTGCAGTCGGTGTGGAGCCGCCAGATCATCTGGGGCAACCATCGGCTGAAGGGCGGCGTGATTTCGCCGACCGCCAACGCCTGGGGCAACAACGTCGTGTGGGGCGTGGCGAAGACGCAGGGCATGACGGGCGATAACGTCGTGTGGGGCACGGCCTACGCCGGCGACAACGTGGTCTGGGGCACGTCGGCGGGCGACAACGTCGTCTGGGGCACGGCCGGCGGCGACAACGTCGTCTGGGGCACCTCGTTCAGCGGCGACAACGTGGTCTGGGGCACGGCCTACGGCGGCGACAACGTCGTGTGGGGCACCGACTGCGGCGGCGCCGATTGCGACAACGCGGTGTGGGGCACGGCGTCGGACGGCGACAACATCATCTGGGGCACGGCCAACGACGGCGACAACGTCGTGTGGGGCACCTCGACCGACCCGAACGTCATCTGGTCGACGTCGAGTGAAGACGACACGACCTGGGGCAGCAGCGGCGACGACCAGGTGGTCTACCCGGAAAGCAGCAGCGAACCGTTGCCGGTCAATCCGTTCGGCGTCGAAGTGCCGCTGGTGCTGCCGTCGCTCGAACCGGTCGTGGGCTCGGTCCTCTCGGTCATCCCGGTTTCCCTCGGGGGGTTCTAATCATGGAGAAAATGCCTTACCGACAGGAACTGGACGTTCACTTCCCGAAGCGGACGGTCGACCCGGTCGTAACGACGATCAGCACCGATTGGCGTGAAGGCTTGCCGGTGCTCACCGGTTCGATGGTCACGCTTCGCGAGCTGCGCCCGTCGGATGCGGCGTCGCTTTGTGCGCTCCTGACCACGGAAGAAGTGGCGCGCTTCATCTCGCCGCCCCCGACCACGGTCGAAGGCTTCGAGCGCTTCATCGCCTGGACGCTGCGCCAGCGCCGGGCGGGTTCCTATGTCTGCTTCGCGGTGACGCTCGACAGCACGGATACCGCGATCGGCATCTTCCAGCTTCGCGAGCTCGAACCCGGTTTCGGGACCGCGGAGTGGGGTTTCGCCATCGGGTCGGCCTACTGGGGCACGGGCGTGTTTCAGGACGGCGCGGACCTGATGATCAACTTCGCGTTCGAGACGGTCGGCGTGCATCGTCTCGAGGCCCGCGCCGCGGTGAAGAACGGACGCGGCAACGGCGCGCTGCAGAAGGTTGGCGCTGTGCAGGAAGGCCTGCTCCGGAAGTCGTTCCTGAAGAACGGCGAGTATCTGGATCAGGCGCTCTGGACGATCCTCAACGACGAGTGGAAGCCGCGGGCGAGCTATGCCGCGGTGAACAAGCGGCTCGTTCACTAATCACGGCTCGTCAGACGACCACGGGCAGGACGGCGCTTTCGCCGCTCCTGCCCGTTTTTTTGCTAGGATGCCCGTGTCATGCGCGGGCTGCCGACCATCTGCCTCGTCGCGGCGCTCCTCGTGCCGGCCACGCTCGGCGCGGAGGTGACGCGCGTCGAGATCGCGCGCCGCACCGACCTCGGCCTGTCGGGCTACGAGAAGATCGTCGGCACGATCCACTTCGCCGTCGACCCGAAGGATCCCCACAACAAGATCATCGCCGACCTCGACAAGGCGCCGGTCAACGCCTCGGGCCGCGTCGAGTTCTCGTCCGATCTCTACATCCTGCGGCCGAAGGCGCCGCGAGGAAACGGCGCAGCTCTCGTCGACATCCTCAATCGCGGTAACAAGGTTGCGTTGAACGGCTTCAATCGCGGCGGGTCGCCAGACCCGGCGACCGACAACGATCTTGGCGATCGGTTCCTGATGCGGTTCGGCTACACGCTGGTCTGGGTCGGGTGGGAGTTCGATGTGCCCGAGCGGCCGCTGGCGATGCGCATCCGCGTGCCGGTGGCGACCGATCGTGGCGCCGCGATCACCGGCATCGTCCGCGCGAAGTGGACGGCAAACGCACGCGCGACTGAATTCGCCGTCAACGATCTGGCGAGCTACGACGCCGTCGATCCGGCCGGCCCTGACAGCCGCCTTGCCACCTGTCCGCAGTTCCTGGCGACGGCATGCCGCGAGATTCCGCGCGCGCGGCTGGCGCCTCGCCGGTCACACCGTGACGCTCGACGGCGGCTTCGAGCCGGGGACGACTTACGAGGTCTCGTACCGCGCGGCGAACCCGCCAGTCGCCGGCCTCGGCTTCGCCGCGATTCGCGATACCGCCTCGTGGTTGAAGCATCAGCCGGATGCCGCCGCGCCGGTGCGTTACGCCTACGGCTTCGGCTCGTCGCAAAGCGGACGATTTCTGCGCAGCTTCCTGTATGAAGGGTTCAACACCGACGAAAAGGATCGGCAGGTGTTCGACGCCGTCTTCGCGCACATCGCCGGCGCGGCGCGAATCAACCTGAACGAGCGCTGGTCGAAGCCGGTGGCCTCGGGCTACGACGTCACCGCATTCCCGTTCGCCGACGCGGCCCTGCAGGATCCGGTGAGCGGCGCGCGCGAGGGAACGCTCGCGAACGCGCGGGTCGGCGCGCACGCCCCGAAGGTGTTCTACACCAACACGCCGGTCGAGTACTGGGGTGGCGGCAAAGCGGCGGCGCTCGTCCACACCGATCCGGCCGGCACGGCAGATCTGCCGCTGGCGGCGAACGTGCGCGTCTATTTCATCGCCGGCACCCAGCACTCACCGAGCCGCTTCCCGCCGCAAATCACCGCCGGGCAGCAGCAAGACAACGCGGTGGACTACTGGTGGACGCTGCGCGCGCTGCTGCTGGCGATGCACAAGTGGGTGAAGGAAGGCGTCGAGCCGCCGCCGAGCCAGTATCCGCGGCTGCAGGATCGCACCCTGGTCCCCGCGGCGTCGGTCGCGCTGCCGGCCATTCCCGGCGTTCCCTCGCCGCGTGCACTCGATGGCGGCAGCCGCTCCGCGAACCGGTTCCTGCCCGGCGGCGCCGGCGCCGGCACGAAGCTGCCGCTGTTCGTGCCGGAGGTGAACGAGGACGGCAACGAGCGCTCGGGGATCCGGTTGCCGCAGATTGCCGTGCCGCTCGCCACCTACACCGGCTGGAACTTCCGCCAGCCGGCGAACGGTTCGCCCGGTGAGCTCGTGTCGCTGCTCGGTTCGACGATCCCGTTCCCGGCGACGCGCGCCGAGCGCGAGAAGACGAAGGACCCGCGGCGGTCGATCGAAGAGCGGTACCGGTCGCAGGACGAGTACCTCGAGCAGGTGCAGAAGGTACTCGACGACCTCGTGATCAAGGGCTACCTGGTCTACGACGATGGACCGCGGATCCTGCAGCGCGCGACCGACGAGTGGGATCTCCTCGTTACTGAGCGATCGCCTGGACCGAAGCGCTGATCTTCACCTCGTCGCCGACGAGGAAGCCGCCGGTTTCGAGCGCCGCGTTCCACGTCAGGCCGAAGTCCTTCCGGTTGATCGCGATCTCGGTCTCGAACCCGACCCGCTCGTTGCCCCAGGGATCCTTCGCCGCGCCGAGGAAGGTGACCGGCAGCGTCACTTCCTTCGCCACGCCGCGGATGGTCAGCGTGCCGGTGACCTCGTAGAGTTCCTCGGTCTTCTTCGTCACCCGCGTGCTGGTGAAGGTGAGTGCCGGGTACTTCTCGACCGCGAAGAAATCGTCGGAGCGCAGGTGCGTGTCGCGGTCGGCGGTGCTGGTGTCGATCGTTGCCGCCTTGATGCTGACGTTCACCGACGATCGCTCCGGGCTGGCGGCGTCGATCGAGACCGTGCCGTCGAAGTCGGTGAAGCGGCCGCGCACCCTGGTGACGAGGTGGCGCACCTGAAAGTTGAGCTCGGAGTGGGTCTTGTCGATCGCGTAGGTGCGGGTGGCGGTGGCGGGGGCAGTGGTGGTCGTCGCAGTCATTTGATACCTCGATAGTGAATGGGTGAACGATCGTGAACAAAAAAAACCGCTACTGATGCGCCGCACGGATTGCATCCAGCATCCGGATGAACGCCGCGCGCTCTTTCGGCCGCAGCCCCTTCAGCGAGTCTTCGTGCGCCCGCGAGGTGGTCGCGTCGATCTTCTCCAGCAGGGCGAGTCCCTTCGGCGCGATCCAGCAGAGGTGCTGGCGGCGATCCTTCTCGCACCGCTGGCGCCGGATGAGTTCCTTGGCTTCGAGCCGATCGAGCAGCCGCGTGACTCCGGGCGCCTGCTCGATCATCCGCTCCGAGACCTCCAGCGTCGGCACGCCTTCGTCGCCGGCACCGCGGAGGATCCGCAGGACGTTGTATTGCTGGAGGGTGATGCCGTGCGGCTCCACCAGCGCGGTCATCTGCCGCCGCACCAGATCGGCGGTGCGCATGAGGGCGACCACGGCTTCGTGGGCCGACCGACTGGAACGGCCGACGCTGGCGAATCTCCTGCTGCAGTGCGCTGGTTCCCATGCGACGCCGGATAGATTACCAGTGAATAGTTGACATGTCAAGTATTATAGGATGACCGCCATGAACCGCCAGATTCGCCTGAAATCGCGCCCGGACGGCATGCCCTCCGCCGGATAACTTCGAGATCGTCGACGCGCCGATGCCGGCCGCTCAGCGACGGCGACGTCCTCCGGCGCACGACCTACCTGTCGCTCGATCCCTACATGCGCGGCCGGATGAGCGCCGCCCCGTCCTACGCCGCGCCCGTCGAACATCAACGATGTGATGTGCGGCCACACCGTCAGCCAAGTCGTCGAGTCGCGCAACCCGGGCTTCCAGCCTGGCGACGTCGTCGCCGGCTATGACGGCTGGCAGGAGTACGCCGCGTCGAACGGCAAGGACCTGCGCAAGCTCGATCCGGCCGGTGCGCCGATCTCGACGGCGATCGGCGTCCTCGGCATGCCGGGCGCCACCGCGTATCGTGGGGCTGCTCGATATCGGACAGCCGAAACCTGGCGAGACGGTCGTCGTCTCGGCGGCCTCCGGCGCGGTCGGATCGATTGTCGGGCAGCTCGCCAAGGTCAAAGGATGCCGCGCCGTCGGCGTCGCCGGCTCGCGCGGAGAAGTGCCGCTACGTCGTCGAGGAGCTCGGCTTCGACGCCTGCATCAACTACAAGACCGACGATCTCGTGCCGGCGTTGCGCGCCGCCTGTCCGCAGGGGATCGACATCTATTTCGAGAACGTGGGCGGCAAGGTGTTCGCGGCGGTGTTGCGCGTGCTCAACCGCAACGCCCGCATCCCGCTGTGCGGGATGATTGCCGAGTACAACGCCACGAGCGATCCGGGAGGTCCGAACCTGCGGCCGCTGCTCGTGCACCGCGCGCTGATCAAGGGATTCATCGTCAGCGACCACAACGATCGCTTGCCGGCCTTCCTGAAAGAGATGACGCCGCTGGTGCGCGAGGGACGTATCAAGTATCGCGAGGACATCGTCGACGGGCTCGACGCCGCGCCGTCGGCACTGATTGGTCTCTTCGAGGGGAAGAACTTCGGTAAGATGCTCGTCCGAGTGTCGCCCGACCCGGCCGGCGGCCAGGGCTGACGCGCGGCCCAACCAAATCGAGCCGGTCGCGGTCAAAGCGTTACAGCCACATGGATACCTTCATCAAGGACCTCCTGTACGCGGGCCGGGGTCTCCGGAAGAACCCCGGCTTCGCGGCGGTCGCCACCGCGACAATCGCGCTCGGCATCGGCGCGTGCACGTCGATCTTCAGCGTCGTCAACGCCGTGCTCCTGCGGCCGCTCCCATATTCGAACGCTGACCGCCTGGTGTACATCTGGGGCGAGCTCCGGGCGCGGAACGTCAGCGACTGGCCGTTCTCGCCGCCCGACTTCCGCGATCTGCGGCTGCAGTCGACGGCGCTTTTCGACGACCTCGCCGGCATCATCCCGGCCTTCCGGACGCCGCTCGCCGACGGCGGCGGCGATCCCGAGCAGATCCGCGTCAGCGCGACGACGCCCAATGTCTTCCGCCTCCTCGGCGCGCGCGTGCTCATCGGCCGCGATTTCATCGACGACGATGCGACGCCGCAGCCGGAGGTGCCGCAGCCGGCCGACGGCGCGCAGGCGATCATCCCGCCGGCCCAGCAGCTGCCGGCGATCGCGATCCTCAGCCACGGCCTGTGGCAGCGCCGCTACGGCGGCGATCCGGCAGTCGTCGGGCGGACGGTCGATCTCGGCAACAACCGCGCGCAGATCGTCGGCGTGCTCGCGCCCGGCTTCGAGCTGCTGTTTCCGCCGCGCGTCAACGTCGAGCGCGTGCCCGACATGTGGACGGTCGCCCGCTTCAACTTCGAAACCGCGAACCGGAACAATGTCGCGTTCCGGATCATCGGACGCTTGAAGCCCGGGGTGACGCTCGAGCAGGCGCAGGTGCAGGCCGATCGGGTCGCGGCCGACCTCCGGCAGCAGTTCACGATCAAGAGCAGCTCAGGCCTCTACTTCCACGTCGTGCCGATGTTCGACGATCTCGTCAGCGGCGTGCGTCCGGCGATCCTGTCGCTGATGGGCGCGGTTGCCTTCGTGCTGCTGATCGCGTGCGCCAACGTCGCCAACCTGCTCGTCGTCCGCGCCTCGGCGCGCAGCCGCGAGCTCGCCGTCCGCGCGGCGATTGGCGCCAGCCGTGCGCAGCTGGTGCGGCAGATGCTCGCCGAGAGCCTGGCGATCGCGTTCGCCGGCACCGTGATCGGCCTGCTGCTCGCGCGCGCCGGCGTGCGGCTGCTGATGGCGCTCGGCCCGAGAGACCTGCCGCGCCTCGACGCGGTCGCCGTCGACCCGGTCGTGCTCGGCGTTCGCCGTCGCGGCGGGACTGGCCACGGCGGTTCTGTGCGGCGTGGTGCCGGCGCTTCGCGCGTCGCGCACCGACGTGATGGAGGTGCTGCGCGCAGCGGGCGGGCGTTCAGGCGGCCTCCGCGGCGGCCGCGCGCTGCGCGGCGGCGTCGTGGTGACGGAGGTTGCCCTGTCGTTCATCCTGCTGGTCGGCGCCGGGCTGATGCTTCGCAGCGTCGTGGCGCTGGGGCGCATCGACCCTGGCTACGATCCCGCGCAACCTCTTGACGTTCCTCCTGCCGGCACAGCAGGAGCAAGCGGCGCAGCGCGCCGCGTTCAAGCAGGAGGTGCGCGCGCGGGTGAACGCGATCCCCGGTGTGCAGGGCGTCACCGCCGCGACGCCGCTGCCGCTCGACGGCCTGCTGATCGCCGGGCGCTGGGGCACCGAGGCCGCGGTGACCGATCCGAGCACGTTCCGCCAGGCAAACTTCCACGGCGTGCTGCCGGGATACTTCGAGACGATGCGCACGCGGCTCGTCGCCGGGCGTACCTTCACCGATGCCGACAACAACATCGATCAGCGAACCGACCTGCCGCGGCAGATCATCATCGACGAGGACCTCGCGGCGCGCGCGTTTCGCGGCGAGCCGGCGGTCGGCAAGCGTCTGTTCCTGCGCATCACCACGCCGGAGCCCGCGTGGTACGACATCATCGGCGTCGTCGCGCACCAGCGCCACTCGTCGCTGGCGCTGCCGGGCCCCGAGGCGATCTTCATCCTCGACGGTCATTTCGGCCACGGCTTCGCCGGGCGGTGGGCGGTGCGGACCACCGGCGATCCGCGACAGGCCGCACAGGCGGTGCGCGCCGCCGTGGCCTCAGATCGATCCACGCGCGGCGCTGGCCGAAGTGCAGCCGATGCAGGCGTTCGTCGACCGGGCGATGGCGCCGGTACGCTTCACGACGACGCTGATCGGCATCTTCGCCGCGGTGGCGGTGGTGCTCGCCGCCGTCGGACTCTACGGCGTGCTGTCGACGATCGTGCGCCAGCGGACGGCGGAGATCGGCATGCGGATGGTCTTCGGCGCGCCGCGCGCCAGCATCCTTCAGCTGGTCGTGGGCGAGGGGCTGCGCCTGAGCGTGGCGGGCATGGTGCTCGGCCTCGCCGGCGCGCTCGCGGTGACGCGCGTCATGGCGAGCATGCTGGTCGGCGTCGAGCCGACCGACCCGATGACGTTTGCGGCGATCGCGCTGCTGTTCGTGGTGATTGCCGCCGGCGCGTCATGGGTTCCGGCGTGGCGTGCGTCGAGGCTCGATCCGATGGACGCCATCCGCGAGGGGTAGCGGACGGTCTTCAGACCGTCCCATCACGGACGGTCTAAAGACCGTCCGCTACGTCCCGTCACCTTGGAAAATCGCGGCTGATCGATGCGGCTTCGATCCAGACCGGCTGATCCTTGACCACCGCACACTTCGCCGGCGGCGTCCATTTCCACAGCGCATCGAGGATCACGACCTGGACCAGGTCACCCTTGGTCTGCATCGGGTCGCTGACCGGCGTCCCGGCAGGAATCGGGCCGGTGCACGCCACCGCGCGGTTTTCGTTCGCGTACAGCGTGCCGCCGCCGGTCGCGACGACCGGCCGGTAGAACGCCCCGTCGGATTCGATGGCGGCAAAAAACGCGTCGAGATACGACTGCGCCTGCCGTTTACCCGCCGGATCGAGCGCGCCATCGTGCAGCGTCTCGTATGCGTTCGCCTTCCGCTTGACGAACTCGGCACGCGTCGCGTCGAGCTGCGCTTTCGGGAACAGCGCGCGCGTGCGCTGGACCTGCGCCAGCACCGCCACCTCGATCGGCGAGCGCGACGAGACGAAGTTCTCGTTGAAATGCGTCTCGAGCCAGGGATGCTTGCCGGCGACGATGCCCGACACGTCGAAGTCGTAGATGATCGGCGTCGCCTTGCCGTCGGCCGCGACCGCCGCCACGACGTTCCAGAGCGGGTGTTCCGCGTTGCAGCGGAAGGTGTCGCCCGGTTTCATCCGCAGGCACCAGTCGTAGTTGCCGATCATCGCTTCGGCAAAGGCCAGGCGCGCGGTATCGGCCGCCTGGAAGGCCGACTGCGCGTCGCTGAACTCCTTCTCGCCAACCTCGCGCACGCCGCCAAACCGCTTCACGGCGTCGTCGGTATCCTCGAGCACGAAGGCGTGGCGCACGATGGGCTGATCCTGCGGTGGCGTCTGGCCCGCTCGCGCGTCGGTGTAGACGTACGAGCACGCGCGCCGGCCGCGCCTTCAACGTCGGCACACCAATCGATTCGAGCAGCCGGTAGACGAACGCTTCGCGCAGCGGCGATCGCTCGTTCGGCAGGCGTCCGTACTTGACGGTCAGCTTGTCGTCCGCGGCTTCGCCGCAATGCGTGCCGAGCTTGAGCGACGTGCCGCCCGCGCCGAGCGGGCCGGCGGCCGCATTGGCGGGCAACTGCACCTTCAATTTCGGGAACGCGCACTCCGCCTCTCGGCGGCTGGTGTTGCCGCGCAGCGTGAGCTTGACGCCTTCCACGACGACCTCGCGTCCGTCGTGGGTGTAGCTCAGCTTCCCGGTGACGCCGTATTCGTCGTTGGTCCGCGCGCGCGCGAAGAGATCGTTGAACGGCGCCTCGAGCTTGAGCGGCAGGACGTCGTAGGTGGAGAAGAGCGGGGAGGACGATTGCGCGCCGGCCGGCGTTGGCGAGGTCGCAAGCGCAGACAGCGCCAAGACCATGGCAATGAGGAGGCGGGCGCTCATCCCCCGGTTCTATCCAAGAGTCTGGCCAACTGAGACGGCCACCGGCCCGGCCCGCGGCTCAGCTCGGGATCAACCCCTGTGCTACCAGCGCCATCGAACGGCCACGCCCGGACGCAGCAGGATTGCGCCGATGCCGCCCGCGTGCGCTCGGATTTCAGGCACGACGCCGAAATGCTCCGTGAAGTCGATCGCCACCTCGGCCGCCAGCGTCGCGGTCAGCCCGTTGTTGACCGCGGTGTACTGGCTGGTCGCGATCGCGATCGTCGGGAGAATGGGAACGATGACGCCACCGCCGCCCGGCCGGGTCGGCGTCAACGTCTCGAGCGAGATGCTGGCCACGGTGTATTGACGTTCGGCGCGCATGAAGCTGACGCCGCCGCGAAATCCCGGCTGGATGCGGCCGCGGACGACCGGGTGGTAGCCGACGAGGACGCTCGCGGCAGTGAACTGCTGGCTGGTGCGCGCGACGTACTGGAGAGAAGGAAGCGGCAGCGGCAGGCCGATCGAATTGCCGAGCGAACGCGTGCGCTCGTCGCCGACCGCTTTGCCGGCATCGAAGCCGAACTCGAGGCTCCACACCGGCGTGAAAAACGCCCCGATGCGCCCGCCGCCGCCGACCGTGACACCGTCGTCCGGGTTGACGAGATCAGAGAGGCCGTTGGCCAGCTCTGGCGAAACCGAGGTTCGCGACAGCTGCATCGCCTCGGCGAAGAACTCGCCGGTCACGTAGACCCGCGTCTGGGCGTTGGCGAGTGTAGGGAGCAGAAGGCATAGAAGAAGGGCGGAAACACCCACCACGTGTGTAAACTTCAGCATCAGACTGAAGTATACGCAGGCAGGTGCGGCTGTCGACTCCTCAAGTTTTGTTCGGCGCCCCGTCTGGCCTTCTTCTTGCTCAGCCTTGCTGCCATGCAGTGGTCATCAGGCAATCGCGGCGACATCCAGGACATGCGCGGACGCTCGGGCGGCACGGCGATCCCGCTCGGGATCGGCGGCTTCCTCGTCGTCCTCGTACTCAGTTGGCTGAGCGGCACGAACCTGTTCCAGCTGCTCGGCACACAATCACCGTCCGAGACGGTCGGCACGTCCGGCGAGGTTCAGAGCACGCCGGCTGAAGAGCGCAAGGTCGACATGGTCGGCGCGGTCGCGAAGGACACTCAAGATGTCTGGGCCGAAGTGCTCGGCCCTCGCTACCAGCGGACCTCGGTGGTGCTGTTCAGAGACGCGATCGACTCCGGCTGCGGTTTCGCGCAGTCGGCGACCGGGCCGTTCTACTGCCCGGCGGATCGCAAGGTCTATCTCGATCTCGGATTCTTCGACGAGCTCTCGCGGCGCTTCGGCGCGCCGGGCGACTTCGCGCAGGCGTACGTGATCGCCCACGAGTTCGGGCACCATGTGCAGAACCTCACCGGCCTCAGCGAGCGTGCGGCTGTCGATCGGCGCGCGGGCGCCAGCAGCGCGTCGGTTGCGCTCGAACTGCAGGCCGACTGCTTCGCCGGTGTCTGGGGGAATCACGCGGCGTCCGGCGGTTCCAGCGTGATCAAGCTGGATCCGGGCGACGTCGAAACGGCGATGCGCGCGGCGGCGGCGATCGGCGACGACCGCTTGCAGAAGATGAGCACCGGCCGCGTGATGCCCGATCGCTTCACGCACGGGTCGTCGGCGCAGCGTGTCGAGTGGTTCCGGCGGGGGATGGAAAGTGGGGATCCCCGCGCTTGCAGCGCGGGATCGGCGACGAACTAAGAACCGGGTTCAAGGTTCAGGGTTCTAGGTTCTGCGTTCGCTTGCGGTTCTGGGTTCGGGGTTCCGGTTCGCGGTTCGCCGAGCCCAGAACCCTGAACCCAGAACACCCTGAACCCAGAACCCAAGAACCTTGAACCGCAAGCGAACCCAGCACCCAGCACCCTGAACCCCGAACCGCTTCGCGATGCCGCGCTATCGTCGACGGCGCTGCAGCATTTGCGTCTCGATCATCGCCCGCATTTGTTCCGTCGCCGCGCGCTGCCGCCTGATGTTCTCGCCCGCGCGCGCCTGCGTCACCCGCACCTGACGCCGCACCCTCTCGACCTGCTCCGCCGCGTTGCGGCGCCGGTGCCACGGCAAATCAGGAAAAATCTCGAAGAGATCGTTGCCCTGGCGCAGTTTCGTGCGTCTCGCCATTCTCATCGTCAGTCTATCGTCGGCAGTTGCAAGGCGGTAGTCGAAAGTCCGCCGGTGGAAGTCGCGCGATGGTCGCTCTACCGGCCGGCTCGACGCTGGCCGACCGCGATCGGGCGCGGCACGGTCTCGTAGTCGGCGTGCTGCACGGCCTGCTCGACGGCGGCGTCGAATCGGTCGAGGACCGAGAGCCGGTGGCTTTGCGTGTGGAGCTTGAGGTAGTCCGATTGCAGCCGCACCTGATCGGGCGATCGCCACGAGCTCGAGCGGCGTCGCAGGTGCCACGCGTAAAGGCGGCGGCAGGCCACCTCAATCAGCGGCGCCGGCAGCCGCAGCACGATCTCGAGCAGCGACTTGACGGCGACAAAGCTGCGCGGCAACCCGCGAAACCGCGAGGCTTCGCGCCGCTGCGCCTGCGCGTTCGGGTAGAAGCGGGCGACGAACGGGTTGGCCGCCAGAAACGCATGCAGCATCTCGGCGCCGATGAGCGGCTTCAGGTGCAGCAGTTGATTGGCGGTGAACAGATCCTGCGGCTCCAGCACGAGATGCGAGTCGGCGAGGACGAAGTTCGCGCAGATGATACGGCGGCGCCGCAGAAGCTTGGTCAGGAGCAGCAGCGCCACCGTCACCGTCCACACGCGCTTGCCGTGCGTGACGATGAAGAGGTCGAGATCGCCATCCGGCTCGAGGTTCAGGTGCGCGACGCTGCCCGACAGCGCCACCAGCCGCGTGTACGGGATCGCGCACAGCAGGCGCAGCAGCGCGTCGTGCTGGTGCAGGAAGCGGTGGCTTCGCGCCTCGCGCCGGCGCCGCTCGGCGACGAGATCGGGGCGCCCGGCCGGGAAGAAGAAGCCGTCGCGGTGGTGCACGATCGTCTGCAGCCGCGCGCTGCCGTCGTAGACGGCGAGAATTTCTTCCTGCGACTGATCCGATTCGATCAGCGAGTGGTGCAGCTGCGCCAGCGTCAGCGGGTAGTCGAACAGCGAGGCGTAGATGACGCTGCGTGCGATGGCGAGCTCCCTGGACGTCATCGCGTTACCCCATCACCACGTCTTCGGCCACCGTGCCGGTCAGTTTTGTCGTCATGCTCCACAGCACCGCGACGCAGGCCGCCGTCAGCAGCAGTTCGGTCGCGAAGGTCGCCCACGCGGCGCCTTCGATCGACCAGGCCGGAATCAGCCGCGCGTTGATCCCGAGGTTGACGGCGAGCGCGATTGCGCAGATGGCGGCGTAGGCCCGTTCGCCGTGCCAGCCAATCAGCTGATGCGTCAACGCGAGGTTGAGCGCCATCAGCGGAAACGAGAGCAGCAGGATCCGGAACGACGCGACCGCGCCTGCGTACGGCTCGCCGTAGATGAACGGCACGAGCACGCCGGCCGCCACCCAGAGCACCGCCGCCGCCAGAACCGCGCAGACGGTCATCGGCGCGGCGACGCGGACGAGCGGCCGCAGATCCACCGCGCGGCACAGTGAGGGCAGCGCCACCGCGATGACCGCCGCCGGAAACAGCCGCAGTGCCTCGACCAGCCTGAAGACGGCGTTGTACAGCGCCACCAGCTCGGTACCTGACCACCACTGCACGAGAAACACGTCGATCCGGAAATAGAGCGCCGATAGCACGATGCCTGCTCCGATCGGCCAGATCTCGCGCGCGAAGGTCGGCCACGCGGTGAGGTCGGCGACGCGGAGGCTGTGAGTGGCGCCCGCGGAGCCGTCCGCGCCGGCGCTATCTGTAGTGTCTCGCAAACGCGCGCTGCCAGCCAGCGATAAGCGCCGCGCGATGCGCATGCTCGCAGCGAGTGTGAAAGCGGCCGGCACGAGCATCGCGCACGCGAGCGCGGTGACATTCGGCCACAAGGCGAGCGCGACCACGCCACACACCAGCGTCGTGGTGCGCTGCCACATCGTCAGCGTCGACTCGATGTCGCTGCGCGCGAGCCCGCGATAGAAATAGTGCAGCAGCTCGATGAGACCGCTGATGGTATAGACGAGCGCGAGGACCGCGACCGGCACCGCGAACGATGCGGACCAGCCGAACACGGCGAGAACAGCGGACACGGTCAGCATCGCCGCGGTGGCGAGCCACAACCGTACGCGCAGCCAGGTGGCGAGCAGCTGCGGTGCAGCCTGCGGACTCCGTGCAACTTCGCGGGCGAGATGCAGCTGGATGCCGAAGTCGCTCGCCACGGCGACTATCCATCCCAGCGTCGTGCCGAGCGAGAACACGCCGAACGCCTCAGGCGCGAGCCGGCGTGCTGCGAAAATCGTGATCGCGAACAGCGCGCCCTTGCCTACCAGATCCGCAACGGTTTTGTAAGAAATCAGGAAAGCTTCCCGTAGTTTCGGGTTCCGAAACGATCTTTCGTCCACCGTAAGCACTCTCGTCTCTTTTACCTGCATCAAAGGGTGCGTACGGTTACTATGCAGCAGGCGTGCCTTGCTTCGGGCAGGAAATCCCGGTGGCAAGGTTCTTGGAACTCCTGCTCTAAATCCAGGTTCCAATGGGTACCCCCGGCATCTTCTTATTCGGTGGCGTGGCCCTGCTGACTTTTGCCGCGCCGTTCGAACTGACGGAGCCGCTCGTCCGCTTGCCGCGCCAGTCGATCACATCGCTCGAAGCCGCGATCCTCGTCGCGTTTGCCGCGTGGGGCACCGTTGTGGTGGCCTCGCGGCGGCTCCCGCAGTGGCAGACGCCGCTGACGCTGCCGTGGCTCGCATTGATCGCCGCCATGATCGTCGCCTCGGTCGCCTCGCCCGTGTCGCGCGTCAACGCCTTACACATGACCGGCCGGCTGACCGCGGCGCTGGGGATCTATCTGCTCGCCGTCAACGGCCTGACGACGCGGTCGCGGCTCGCCGCGGCGCTGCGTCTCGCGGTGGCCGTCGGCGTCGTCGTCGGTGTGCTTGCGATCCTCGAGTATCTCGGATGGCCGTCGGTCCTCACCGCGCTGCAGGCTTTCCGTCCGGGCGTCGCGACCGTCGGCGCACAGGTCCGCGCCGGCGGGCCGCTGCAGTACCCGACGATCGCGTCGATGTATCTGGAGATCGTGTTCGCCTTCGGCCTCGGCGTCCTGCTCAGCGAGCACGACGACGAATCGCGCGGCAGGCGAGCGCTGCGGGTGGCCGGATGGTTTCTCGCGCTGGTGATCATCGGTGACGCGATCACCCTGACCTTCACGCGCGCCGGGTTGATCACGATGACGACGAGCCTGCTGCTGGTTGGTGCGATCCGGGTGGCGCGGCGCGGCCTCGACCGCGGCGCCTGGCTCGTCATCGCGCTGGCCGTGGCAATCGCGACGCTCTTCAGCTTCTCGCGATCGCGGGAGTCGATGTGGCTGCGCTTCACGACCGAAGGGCAGGAGTGGTGGTACCGCGCCGAGATCAACGCGCCGCTCCGGCTCGAGCTGCAGAACGATCACACGCTGAAGATTCCGATCAGCGTCACCAACACCGGGCGCCTGCCGTGGGACTCTGCCGCGTCGCCGCCGATTCTGATGTCGTACCACTGGCTGCCGGCCGGCGGCGATGGCTTCGTCGCGTTCGAAGGCGGGCGCACGCCGTTTCCGTCGCCGATCGCGCCGGGCGCGACCGTGGCGCTCGACGTCGACGTGCGGGCGCCGGCGCGGCCGGGCGACTACCGCCTCGAGTGGGATCTCGTGCAGGAGGGACACCTCTGGTTCAGCACCGAGCCGGGCGCGGCGCGGGTGATGTCTCGCGTGGCCGTGCTCGGTGATGCCGCGGCGAATGCCCGCGGCGGCACGCTGCTGCCGCCGCCGCGGCCGACGGTCCGACCCGGACGTTTCACGCTGTGGCGCGCCGGGGTGAAAATGGTAGCGGCGCATCCGCTGCTCGGCGTCGGGCCCGACAACTTCCGTCTGGCCTACGGCGCCTACGCCGGGCTGCCAGGCGCAGACGAGCGCACGCACAGCAATAACATGTATCTCGAGATGTTTGCCGGTGGCGGAGTGGTGGTCGGCGCCGCGTTCCTGTGGCTGGTCTGGCGCGCGGCCGTCAGCTTCGCGCGACTCGTGCGCGAGGCCGCGCCGCGGGATCAGGCGGTGGCGCTCGGCATCGCCGCGGCGGGGCTGGCGATCGCGCTGCACGCGGCGGTCGACTCATTCCTCAGCTTCGCGCCGATCTACGTCTTGTTCTCGCTGACCCTTGGTTATGCCGTCGCATCCGGGCGCGGCATGGAGGCCGATTAGATGCGCATCGCCTTCGACGGCACGGTGCTGCGGCCCGGGACGCACAGGGGTCGGGTACTACACCGAGCACCTGCTGCATCACCTGGCGCAGGTCGCCTCGAACGACGAGCTCATCGTCGTGTCGAATCGCGCCATCGACACGACCTCGCCGCTGCCGCCGCGAGTGCGCATCGCGACCCCGTCGCGCCGCGTGCCGCGCATGGTCTGGATGCAGACGATGGCGGTCACCGCGCTGCGCGAGGTGGAAGCCGACGTCGTGCATTTCACCAACGGCATGGTGCCGCTGTTCTCGCCGGTGCCGACCGTCGTGACCATCCACGACATGAGCCTGCGGCTGTATCCGCGCTACCACCCGGCGCGCCGCGTGTTGCTCAATCGTCCGCTGGTCGATCTTGCGGCGCGGCGCGCCGACGCGATCATCACCGTGTCGGAGAGCGCCAAGCGCGACATCGTCTCCTACTACCGCCTCGACCCGAAGCGCGTGCACGTCGTCTACGAAGCCGCCGCGCCGTCGTTCAAGCGCGGTCGAGCGATCCGGCGGAGCTCGACCGCGTGCGCAAGCGCTACGGCCTCGACGAGCGCATCATCCTCTACGTCGGCACGATCGAGCCGCGCAAGAACCTGCCGACGCTGATCGACGCGTTCGCCGCGCGCCGCCGCAGCGGCGAGCTGTCGCATCAACTGGTGTGCGTCGGCCCGTACGGATGGCTGTCGCGCGGTCTCGAGGACCGCATCGCGCGATCGCACGTCGCGCACGCGATCAATTTCACCGGCTACGTGCCGTTCGAGGATCTCCCGGCGCTCTACACGCCTCGCGGAGATGTTCGTCTACCCGTCGATGTACGAGGGCTTCGGCCTGCCGGTCATCGAGGCGATGGCGTGCGGCGCGCCGGTCATCACCGGCCGCGCCGCGGCGCTTGTCGGAGGTCGGCGGCGGCGCCGTCGCAGCACGTCGACGAGATCGAGCCGGACGCGCTGGGCAGCGCGCTGGTCGCGCTCGCCGCGCAGCCGCGACCGGCGGCGAGGAGCTTGCCGGCCACCGGCCTCGCGCGGTCCGCGACGTTCTCGTGGGAGCGCGCCGCGCGTGAGAGGCTGGAGATCTATCGCGACGCGGCGCATGGCCGCGGGCGTGCGGCTGCTCCGCGTCCCGTCGAGGCAACGCGGCCGCGGACGGCGCTCGCCGGCTCGACGCACGCGTGCCGCGACGTCGTCGACCGACGTGCTCTTCGGCCAGGCGTACTTCCTGCGCTTCGATCCGAAGCTGTGGGAGGCGCGCCAGCCGTACGCGCCGCTCGGCGCGCTCTATGCGGCGGCCTGCGTCCGCGACGCGCGGCTACGCGTCGCGCTGTTCGACGCGATGCTCGCCGCGTCCGAGGACGAGTGGGCGGACGCGCTCGACGCGCACCGTCCGCGCTTCGCGGTGATCTACGAGGACAACTTCAACTACCTGAGCAAGATGTGCCTGCTGCGCATGCGCGCAGGCCGCGCTGACGATGATCGACCTGGCGCGGGCGCGCGGCATCACGACGATCGTCGCCGGCTCGGACGCCACCGATCACCCGGCCACCTACCTCGATCGCGGCGCCGCCGTGGTCGTCGCCGGCGAAGGCGAGGTGACGCTGGTCGAGCTGCTCGACACCCTGGCCTCCCGGCGCGGCGGAAACGACGAGGAACGGCTGGCGGCGCTGAAGCAGGTCAAAGGCCTCTGGCTGCGCAGCCCCGACGGCCGCAACGTCCGCACGCCGCCGCGCGAGATCATCCGCGACCTCGACGCGCTGCCGCTGCCGGCGTGGGATCTCGTCGACGTCGACCGCTACCGCGCGATGTGGCGCGCGCGCCACGGCTACTTCTCGATGAACGTGGTGACGACGCGCGGCTGCCCGTACCACTGCAACTGGTGCGCGAAGCCGATCTACGGCCAGCGCTACACCGCGCGATCGCCCGAGCACGTGGTCGAGGAGATGGCGTGGCTGAAGCGGACCTACCGCCCCGACCACCTCTGGATCGCCGACGACATCTTCGGGCTGAAGCCGGGATGGATCGAGCGCTTCGCGACGCTGGTGCAGCGAGCGCGACGCCGCGATTCCGTTCAAGTGCCTGCTGCGCGCCGATCAGGTGACGCCGGCGGTCGCCCGGGCGCTGCACGCCGCGCAGTGCCGCACCGCGTGGATCGGCGCCGAGTCGGGATCGCAGCGCATCCTCGACGCGATGGAGAAGGGCACGCGGGTCGAGCAGATCGCCAACGCGACGCGGCCTGCTGCACGGCGCGGGCATCGACGTCGGCTTCTTCCTGCAGTTCGGCTATCCGGGCGAGACGCGCGAGGACATCGAGCGGACGCTGCAGATGGTGCGCGACTGCGCGCCGGACGACATCGGCGTGTCGGTCTCGTATCCGCTGCCGGGGACGACGTTCTATCAGCGGGTGCAGGCGCAGCTCGGGCAGAAGCAGAACTGGGTCGACTCGAACGACCTGGCGATGATGTACCACGCGACCTACGTGCCCGACTTCTACCGCGCGCTGCACGGGCTGGTGCACGCCGAGTTCCGCGCGCGCCGCTCGAGCGTCGCGATGTCGCGCGCCGCCCGGCGGCCGTGGACGCTGCGGCCGCGCCATGCGCGGGCGGCGTTCAACGTGACGTATCAAAAGCGTGCTCGGCTCGCTGCTGCACCGGCGCCTGAGCCGCCTCGAGCGGCTGACGGCGCCGCGCGCCGCCGACGCCGCTCATCCCGCTGCTGACGCCGCACGCCGCCGCGGTGCCGACCGATCAGACGTCGCTGAAGTAAGGACGCATGTACACGCTGAGTTGTCTGGAATCGTCGAGCGCGCCGGGGTGGACGCATGAGGCGTGGTGTGCTCGCCATGGCGGCGACCGACGCGCTGGTCCGGCCGGCGCGGCGACGAACCGAACGTTCGTCCTGCCGCTGCTGATCTTCTACCCGACCGGCCGGTGCAACAGCCGCTGCGTGTCGTGCGACTGGTGGAAGCACAGCGGCGCCGACGATCTGACGCCTCGAGGAGATTGCGCGAGCTGGCGTCGGCGCTGCCGGCGCTCGGCACGCGCGTCGTCGTGTTCTCGGGCGGCGAGCCGCTGCTGCGGCCGGAGGTATTCGACGCGGCGGCGATGTTCCGCGAGCAGGGGATGACGCTGCACCTGCTGACCAGCGGCGTGCTGCTCGAACGCTTCGCCGGACGCGTCGCGCAGCAGTTTTCGCGCGTCATCGTGTCGCTCGATGCGGCGGACGAGCGTCTCTACGAGGACATCCGCGGCGTCGATGCGCTGGAGGTCGTCAGGCGCGGCGTCGCGAAGCTGCGCGACCTGGCGCCCGACGTGCCGGTGACCGCGCGCGCGACGCTGCACCGGCTGAACTTCCGCGAGCTGCCGCGGCTGGTCGACCATGCGAAGTCGATGGCGCTCGACGGCATCTCGTTCCTGCCGGCGGACATGTCCTCGTCCGGGTTCGGTCGCGCGCCGGTGCGCGACGGCCGGCCGAACCACGAGCTCGCCGAGCTGGCACTCGACCGCGACGAGATCCGCGAGTTCGAGGCCATCGTCGAGTACACGATCGAGCGCTACGCGCGCGACTTCGCCTCCGGCTTCATCGCCGAGGCGCCCGACAAGCTGCGGCGGCTGCCGCGCTACTACGCGGCCGCGGCGGGCGACGAGCCGTTTCCGCGCGTCTCGTGCAACGCGCCGTGGGTGTCGGCGGTCATCGAGGCCGACGGCTCGGTGCGCCCCTGCTTCTTCCAGCGCGCCGATCGGCAACCTGCGGCGGACGCCGTTCGAGACCATCGTCACACGCAACCTGCCGGCGTTCCGGCAGTCGCTGGACGTCGGCGCGAACCCGGTCTGCGTGCGCTGCGTCTGCTCGCTGAAGACGTCGTGGAGGCGATCGCCGTGGCGTCAATGATGCTGTTCGATACGCAGCGGGCGTTCGACGGTGTTGCCGCGGGCTACGACCAGTCGAACGCGGCCAACCCGACGCTCTGCCACATGCGGGCGCATGCGCGCGAGGCGGTGCAGAAGCTGGTGCCGCGCGGGTCGCACGTGATCGATCTCGGCTGCGGCCCCGGCACCGATGCCGAGTACCTGGCGCAGAACGGCTATCGCGTGACCGCCATCGACTGGTCGCGCGCGATGGTCGACGAGGCGCGCCGCCGCCTCGCCGGCGTCGGCTTGGGCGACCGCGTCGACGTGCTGCACGCCGGCATTCACGAGATCGAACAACTGGCGCCGGTGCAGTTCGACGCCGCCTATTCGAACTTCGGCCCGCTCAACTGCGTCGACGATCTGGCCGCGGCGGCGCATCTCATCGGCCGGCGCCTGCGGCCCGGCGGCGTCCTCATCGCCTCGGTAATCGGCCGCGTCTGCCCGTGGGAGATCGCGCTCTACCTTGCGCGCGGACGCTGGTGGCGCGCGGCGATCCGCTTCCGGCGCGACGCGGTGCCGGTGCCGCTCGAGGGCCGCACCGTGTGGACGCGCTACTACACGCCGGCCGCGTTCACCCGCATCTTCGTCGACCGCCGGCTTCACGCCGGTGTCGCTCCGCACGCTCGGCCTGTTCGTGCCGCCGCCGTACCTCGAGGCCTTTGCCGGCCGCCACCCGCGCCTGGTTGGCGCGCTGCAGCGCCTCGAAGATCGCGCCGGCGCCTGGCCGGGCGTGCGCGCGTGGGGCGATCACTTCCTGATCGTGCTCAGAAAGCCATGACGGTTGTCGAGACGACGTGGATGCCGCGCCTCGCCTGTCCGGAATGTCGAGCGGAGCTCGGCATCCCGGCCGACGACCACATCTCCTGCTCCGGCGTGCCGTCGCGCGTTCGAGCGCCGCGCCGGCGTCTGGCGCTTCCTGACGCCGGCACGCGGCGCAGCGTCTCGATCCGTTCGTGCAGCAGTTCCGCGCCGTCCGCGAGCGTGAGGGACGCCGGCCATCGTCGCCCGAGTACTACCAGCGGCTGCCGACGGTCGCCGCCGACGATCCGCACGCCGGCGACTGGTCGATCCGGCGCGAGAGCTATCACCACCTGTTGCGTCACGTGCTCGCCGGCGGTCCGCTGCCGCTGCACGTGCTCGATGTCGGCGCCGGCAGCGCGTGGCTGTGCCATCGTCTCGCTGCCCTCGGCCACCACACCGTCGCGGTTGACGCAATCGACGACGAGGTCGACGGCCTGGGCGCGGCGCGCCATTACCCGACCCCGTTCCCGATCGTGCAGGCCGACTTCGATGCGCTGCCGTTCGCGCCGGGTCAGTTCGAGCTTGATCGTGTTCAACGGATCGCTCCACTACGCGACCGACGTCGCCGCGACGCTCGCCAGCGCGCACCGCCTGCTCGCACCGGGCGGTGCGATCGCGGTGATGGACTCGCCGATGTTTCGCGCCGATCGCGACGGCGCCGCGATGGTCGAGGACACGGTGCGCCGCCTGGTCGTCGATTGCGGCCTCAGCGAGGTGGTCATGCCCGGGCACGGGCTACCTGACGTTCTCGCGCCTTGCCGCGATCGCTGCGCGGCTGGAGCTGCGGCCCGAGTTCGTGCCGTCGCGCGGCCCGCTGCGCTGGCGGCTGCGCCGGCAGCTGTCGCGGGTGAGGCTGGGGCGCGCGCCGGCCGCGTTCGGCCTGTGGGTGGCGCGGTGATCGTCCTCTTCAACCCGCTGTCGACCAGCCCGGGAAAGCAGCCGCTGCCGCTGTCGCTGATGTCGCTCGCGGCGATGCTCGAGGCGCGCGGCGACGCCTGGACGCTCGTCGACGGCAACCTCGCGGCGGATGCCGCGGCCGAGATCATCGCGCAGCTCCGCATCGTGCCGCGGACGCAGGTCTCGCTGCTTGCCGTGACGGTGATGCCGGGCCCGCAGCTGACGCAGGCGGTCGAAGTGTGCCGGCGCGTCAGGCGCGAGCTGCCGGCGGTGCCGATCGTGTGGGGCGGCTATTTCCCGACGCAGCACACCGAGACGGTGCTGCGCGCGCCGTACGTCGACTTCGTGATCCGGTCGCAGGGCGAGCGGTCGCTGCTGCAGCTGGTGGACGTGCTGCGATCCGGCGGCATCCTGAACAGCGTCGGCGGGCTCTCGTGGAAGGGGAGCGGGGCGGCCGAAGACGTCCCAGGTCGTGAACAACCCGGTGCAGCCGCTGACCGGGCTCGACGAGCTGCCCGAGCTGCCGTATCACCGCGTCGACATGGAACGGTACCTCCATCCCAATTACCTGGGACGGCGCACGGTTGCGCACAACTCGTCGTTCGGCTGTCCGTTCGCGTGCAGCTTCTGCGCGGTGGTGGCGATGTCGAACCGCCGCTGGCTCGCGCAGTCGCCCGCGCGCATGGCGACGGTGATGGGTCACCTCGCGACGACCTATCGCGTCGACGCGGTGCAGATGCACGACATGGACTTCTTCATCTCCGAGGCGCGGACGGCGGAATTCGCCGAACGCATCGCCGACCTCGGGCTGCGGTGGTGGGCGCTCGGCCGCGTCGATACGCTGATGCAGTACAGCGACGCGACCTGGGACAAGATGGCGCGCTCCGGCCTGACGATGGTGTTCTCCGGCGCCGAGTCGGGAACCGACGACGACGCTGGCGCTGATGAACAAGGGCGGCAAGTCGTCGGCGGCGCTGACGCTCGAGCTCGCGCGCCGGATGCGCCACTACGGCATCGTTCCCGAGTTTTCGTTCGTGCTCGGCTGCCCGCCCGATCCGGAGAACGACGTCGCGCGGACCTTCGACTTCATTCGCCGCATCAAGCAGATCAACCCGGCGACCGAGATCGTGCTCTACACCTATACGCCGGTGCCGCTCGACGGCAGCCTCTACACGGAAGCGAAGCGGCTCGGCTTCGCGTTTCCCGAGACGCTCGAGCAGTGGGCGTCGCCGGCGTGGGAGCAGCTGTCGATGCGCCGCGGCGACGGCATCCCGTGGATGAACGCCCCCGGCGGCGGCATCCGCCGCCGCGTCCGCAACTTCGAGCGTGTGATCAACGCCTACTACCCGACGGTGACCGACTGCGAAGCTCACCCGCTGGCACCGTGCCGCGCTCCGCGCGGCGAGCGCGTGGCGCTACGGCCTGAAGTGGTACGGCGCGCCCTACGAGCTGCGCGCGCTGCAGCGCCTGATGCACTACCAGCGGCCGGAAACGACCGGGTTCTGACCGTGGTGCTGTCCCCGCACGCCGCCTACGAGCTCTGGGCCGACACCTATCCGGCGGTGGCGCACAACCCGCTGATGCGGATCGAGCAGGAGAGCGTCGAGCCGCTGCTCGCGCATCTCTCGCGCGACGCGCGCGCTCGACGTCGGCTCGGGCTCCGGCCGCTACCTGCCGCTGCTCGAATCGACCGGCGCGTCGATCGTGCCGGGCCTCGACTTCTCGCTCGCGATGCTGACCCGCAGCGCCGGCCGCGCCAGCGTCTGCGGCGACGCCTGCCGCCTGCCGTTCCGCAGCGCGTCGTTCGATCTGGTCAACGCCTCGCTGATGGTCGGCGACGTCGCCGACCTCGCGCGGCTGGACGCGCGAGATGGCGCGCGTGCTCGCCGCCGGCGGGCACCTCGTCTACTCCGACTTCCACCCCTCATGGGCGCAGCGCGGCTGGAGCCGCACCTTCCGCGCCGCCGATGGGGCGGAACACGACGTGTCGTTCAACCCGCACTCGCTCGACGATCACCTGATGGCGCTCGAGCAGGCGGGCCTGCGGGTGCGCGACGGTCCGCGAGCCGCGATTCCGCGACGAGGCCGACCCGTCGATCAAGGCCTTCCGCAAACGCTGGGGCAACCCGCCGGTGGTCGTCGTCTTCCACGCGGTGAAGGCGCCGTGATCTGGGCGAACGCGGTCTCGTTCGTCAACGCGCGCGTGCTGCCGCCGGCGCCCGGCGGCGTGCCGGCGGAGTCGATCCGCGTTCTCGTCGCGCATCCTCTCGATCGGCGAGCGCCCGAAACCGCACGACACGGTCGTCGATCTGCGCGGCGCGATCGTCCTGCCCGGGCTGATCAACGCGCACGATCACCTCGAGCTGAATCATTACGGCCGGCTCAAGGGGCGCGAACGCTACGAAAATGCGTCGGCGTGGATCGACGACATGCGGCCGCGGCTCGCCGCCGATCCAGCGATTCGCGACGGGCGGTCGCAGCCGCTCGTCGAGCGGCTGTTCATCGGCGGGTTGAAGAACCTGCTCGCCGGCGTCACTACGGTCGCGCACCACAACCCGTTCTATCCGGAGATGCGCCGGACGATGCCGGTGCGCGTGGTGCGGCGGTACGGCTGGGCGCACTCGTTCCTGCTCGAGCGGCAGCCGGCCGGGGCGCGCGGCGAGCCCGGCGGTGATGTGGCGAGACGATGGCAGGCGACGCCGGCCGATGCGCCGTTCGTGCTGCATCTCGCGGAAGGCGTGGACGACGCGGCGCGCGACGAGCTGCCGCGGCTCGAAGCGCTCGGGTGCCTGAAGCCGAACACGGTGATCGTGCACGGCGTCGCGATCGACGTCGACGGCTGGCGCCGCGTCGCCGACGCCGGCGCCGGGCTGGTGTGGTGCCCCGGCTCCAACGACTTTCTGTTCGGCCGCAGCGTGCCGGTGCGCGATCTCCTCGACTCGACGACCGATCGCGCCGCCGGGCAGCTGGCCGCGGCACACGTCAACATCGCCCTCGGCACCGACGCCCGGATCACCGGCTCCCGCGACCTGCTCGACGAGCTTCGTGTCGCCCGCGCCGCGGCGCCGGTGTCGCCAACCGAACTCCTGCGCATGGTGACGACCGGTCCCGCGGCCCTGCTTCGCCAGCCGAAGTCGGGACATCTCACCGTTGGCGCGCCGGCGGATCTCATGGTCATCCCGCCGTTCGAACCGGATCCCGCCGCCGCGCTGCTGAAGACAACGCGCCGTGACGTGCGGCTGGTGATGGTTGGCGGCAGGCCGCTCGTCAGCGATCCCGATCTGGCGTCGGTCTTTCGCGCGCGCCTCACCAGGCTGCGGCCGCTTCGCGTCGATCAGGCGCCGAAGCTCGCCGAGTCGGGGCTGGTGCGCCGGCTTGCCGGCTGCCCGATTGCCGAGCCCGGGGTGACCGCGCCATGACGCCGCTGCGGCGCATCGTTCGGTCGAGCGCGGCATTTCTCGGATCGAGCTTCGCGCGCGCGGCGCTCGGCTTCCTCCTGGCGCTGGTGATCGGCCGCGGCCTCGGCGCCGAGCGGTTCGGGCAGTGGGTGTTGTGCACGGCCTGGGCATCGCTCTTGACGGTCGTCGCCGATCTCGGCTTCGGTGTGCTGCTGACGCGCGACGGCGCGCGCGCCAACGCACCGGTCGAACGCCTCGTTGCCGGCGCCCTCGCCGCGCGGCTCGCGCTCGTCCTGCCGCTGAGCGCGCTCCTGTACGTCGGCGCTGGGTGGATTGCCACCGACGCCGGATCGATTGCGGGTCTGCGCGTCGCTGCGCTCCTCGGCGTCGTCAGCGCGGCATATGGATGCTTCAGCGCGATCCTGATCTCGCAGCCGCGATGGTTGCCGATCGTGCTCGGCCTCGAGACCGCCTGGCTTGCCGTGCAAGTCGCGGCGTCGTCGTTGATCGTCTGGGCAGGTGGGGCAGGTGGTGCGGCCGGTTGGGTTGACGGCGCAGGTGGGGCAGTGGTCGCGCTTCTGGTGCTTGCGGCCGTCGTGCAGTTCGCACAGATTGCGACGGCGCTCGTGTTGTGGCGACGCGTCTTCGTGGAACGCTCGACCGCTGATCAGCCGCGCGAGGGGCTGCCGTCGCTGCTGCGGCGCGCGCTGCCGTTTGCCGGCGCCGGCATCGTCGCGAACCTCGACCTGCGCGTTGCGCCGTTGCTGCTCGGCGCGCTGTCGACGTCGTCCGCCGTCGGCCTGTATGCGGCGGCGTCGCGCTTCGGGCGCTTCGCCGCGCTCGCGCCGCAGGCGGTGTTCGGGGGCGCGCTGCCCGTGCTGTCTCACGAGTTCGAGCGCGATCGCCAGGCGACGAGCCGCGTGTTTCACAAGCTCGATCTGGCGCTGCTCGGCTTCGGCGCGCTGGCCGCCGCCGCCTGCGTCGCGCTCGCGCCGCTGCTGCTTCGCCTCGCTTATGGCCCGACGTTCGCCGCCGCCGCGCCGGCGCTGATGTGGATTGGCGTCGGCCTGATCCCGGCGCTCAGCAACTCCGGCCGTAAAATTGCGCTCTACGCCGCCGGCGGCGAATCGGCGGTCGTGCGCTGGAGCGCGGTTGCGCTCGTCGTGCAGGCGGCCGCAGCCGCGCTGTTGATTCCGGTGCTTGGCAGCACCGGCGCCGCCGTCGGTGTCTTCATCGGCGAGGCCGCGATCTGGCTGCCGCTGCGGCGCGTGGGAGCCGAATCGTACGTAGTGTCCGGCTTCAGCCGGACCCTCACGGTCCGGCTGAAGCCGGACACTACGCACGAAGGAGTCTGATGAAGATCGAGATCAACGGGATCGAACAGTCGTGGGAAATTGCAGGCGAAGGAGAGCCGCTGCTGTGGCTGCACGGCGCCATGGGCAGCGGACCCGACTGGCGACATCTTTTCAACCAGCCCCCTGCCGGGTATCGCGTGATCGCGCCGGACCTCCGCGGCCACGGCGCATCGACCAACCCGTCTGGCGCGTTCACGTTCAGGCAGGCGGCCACTGATGTCCTCGCGCTGCTCCGGCACCTCGACATCCCGAAGGTCAAGGCGATCGGGCTGAGCGGCGGCGGCATCACGCTTCTCCACATGGCGACGATGTCGCCGGCGACGATCGAATCGATGGCGGTGATCAGCGCGCCGCCGTACTTTCCGGCCGAAGCGCGCGGCTTCATGAAGCAGTTCTCCGAGTCGACCATTGGCGCCGCGGAGATGGATCGGATGCGCGAGCGCCACAAACACGGAGACGCGCAGATTCAGCAGCTGTTCGAGATGGCGCGCGGCTTCGCCGACAGCTACGACGACGTCAGCTTCACGCAGCCGCGCCTGTCGACGATCAGCGCCGAAACGCTGATCGTGTTCGGCGACCGCGATCCCCTCTACCCGGTCGCGCTCGCGTTCGAGCTCTACCGCGCGATCCCGAAATCGTATCTGTGGGTGGTGCCGAACGGCGGCCACGGCCCGGTGTTCGGCGATGCCGCGGCGCAGTTCACGAGCACGGTGATGCGATTCCTCAGCGGCGCGTGGCGTATCTAGTGGCCTGTATCGGCTGATCAAGGACCACCTCGCGGGCGGGGCATCCCGGCTGGCTGCGTTGCTCCTTCCTCAAATACTCCCGGTATTCTCGGTCGTCGCGCCTTGCCATCCGGGCGCCGCGCTCCGCGATCTGGTCCTCGTTCAGCCGATACAGGCCACTAGCAACTAGCAACTGACTTCGGCGTAGATCCTCTCGAACTGCCGCGCGGTCCACTCCGCGTCGTGCGCCACCGCCCACTCGCGCGCGTTTGCGGCTATTTGCTCGCGCCGCGGTCGATCGCTGACGAGATCGATCACCACCCGCGCCAAAGCCTCATCGTCGCCAACCGGAACCGCGACACCGCGCTCAACGCTCTCCTGCGCCCAGTCCGCGAGGAACCCGACCCGTGTTCCAACCGTCGGCACACCGGACGCCGCTGCCTCGAGGACGACGATGCCCGCCGCCTCGTGGCGCGAGGAGACGACGTGGAGATGGGCGCGCGCGTAAAACGACGCCAGCGCATCGGTCGGTTGAAACCCGTGGAACGTCACGTGCGCGCCGACGCCGAGTGTTCTCGCCAGCTCCTGCACCGATCCGTCGACCGTGTCTTCGCCGACGATGTCGAGGTGGATGCCGGGAAGGATCGGGATGAGCCGCGCCAGCGCGCGCAGCAGCATCGGGTAGTCCTTCACGCGGTTCAGGGAGGCGACGCGCAGCAGCCGCCATGGCGGGCCTTCGGGCCGCTGGCTCAGCGGAAATTCCGCGAGCTCGATGCCAATCGGCACGACGTCGACGCGCGCGGCCGGCGCGATCGCCGACGCCATCTGTTTCATGAAACTGGTGGTGACCGTCACCCGCGCGGCGCGTTGCACGATGCCGGCGACCGTGCGGCGGTCGATCCACCGCCGCTGCAGGCCGTAGCCGATGTCGTCGAGCGCGACGAGCTCGCCGCTGTCGAATGTCGCGACCACCGGAATGCCGGCGCGCCGGCCGACGCCGGCAGCCGCCGCCCCGGCAGGCATCGCCCAGTAGGCGTGCAGGACGTCGATGCGCCCGCTGGTCGTCAGCGACTCGACGGCGGCGGCAAGCCGGCGCTGAATGCGGAAGAGCCGCAGCCCGGGCGGCCCCTCGACGCGCCCGAGGTCGTGGACGGTCGCGCCGCGCAGCGGGTAGACGCACGCTTCGGGGTAATAATGCAGCGCGAACACATGGACGTCGTGGCGGCGCGCCAGCCGCTCGACCAGCCACAGCAGGCTCGGCACGACGCGTTCGCGGCCGGAGCGATCGACGCCGCCGGTCACGACCAGACCGATGCGCATGCGCATCAGCATCTCACGGGGAGGTGAACGAGGTGGCAAGTCGAACGGACGCCAAAAGTTCGTCGCTCAGAATCGGTTGGCGGTCAGCCGGCATGCTGGTGATCGCGCTTGTCGCGCTCGCGGCCGCGCGCGGGTCGGCAGCGCAGACCTTGACGATGTACTTCATCGACGTCGAGGGCGGGCAGTCGACGCTGATCGTCACGCCGGCGGGCGAGTCGCTCCTGGTCGACACCGGCTACGACGGCTTCGAGGGACGCGACGCGAAGCGCATCCTCGCCGCCGCACGCGACGCGGGCGTCCGGCAGATCGACTTTCTGCTGATGACGCACTTTCACCAGGACCACGACGGCGGCATCGTCGAGCTCTCGCGTCAGATGCCGATCAGGACTTTCTTCGATCACGGCGATCTGGTGCGCAGTCCGGAGGCGCTGGCCGAGTCGCGGTGGGAGCCGACGGCGGCGGCCTACGCCGCCTACGCGTCGGCGCGCGCCAAGGGGAAGCATGCCGAGCCGAAACCAGGTGAGAAACTGCCGCTCAAGGGTGTGGATGCCGTCTGGGTGAGCTCGGCGGCTGCGACGATCAAGTCGCCGATCGCCGGCGCGGGCCAGGCGAACGCGGCCTGCCCGGCTGCCGCTCCTCCCGCCGCGGAGAAGCTCGAGAACCCGCGATCGACCGGCTTCCACCTGCGGTTCGGGAAATTCCGCTTCGTCGATCTCGGCGATCTGAGCGGTGCGCCGTTCTTCGCGCTCGTGTGCCCGGCGAGCCTGCTCGGGCCGATCGACCTGTACCTGGTGCCGCACCACGGCGGCGCGGACACGGCGTACGCGGCGGCCTTCGCGGCCGTCCAGCCGCGGGTTGCGCTGATCAACAACGGCGCGACGAAAGGCGCGTCGGTGGAAGTGTTCGCGGCGCTGCGCGCCGTGCCGGGCGTCGACGTCTGGCAACTGCATCGGTCGGCGCTGCCGGGGGCGCAGAATTTCGGCGACGAGCGGATCGCGAACCTCGACGAGTCAACCGGGCACTGGATCAAGGCCATCGCCAGCGACGATGGATCGTTCACCGTCACCAACGGCCGAACCGGAGCGACAGTCAGCTACAAGCCTCGGTGATCGCGAGCTATCGCGCGTCTGGCATGAGACGGCCAACAGCGCTCGCGTTCGCAAAGTAGATTGCGCCGTCCGGCGCCACGGCAACAGCGGTGATCGCGCCCGCCTGATCCTGGAGGAGTGCCGTCACGCGGTCGGCGGCGATCTTCAGGAGATGCCGGCCCTCGGGCGAGGCGACGAGCAGGCTGCCGGTCAGCGAGGGGATCAGCGCGTCGTTGTAGAACGCGACCGACGCGGGCACGCTCGCGCGCGGCAGCGCGAGCGCATCGCGTACGGCGCCGCGCTTTTCGCCGGCACGCGTCGCGACGTCGGCGACCACGGCCCGCAGCGTGCCGGCGTCGCGGTCGCGGTCGGCCACCCACAGCGTCGGCGGCTGGCGCGACAGGTCCCAGGCGATGCCTGCGGGCGCGCGGTAGCCTTCTGCGTACACCGGCGTCGCGCCCGCCTGATCGCGCGGGGTGGTGCCGTCGGGGGTGAGCCGCACGACCTTGCCGTTCAGCGACGCACGATCGTTCTGGCTCCGCGGATCGCCGCCGTCGTCGAACGCCGCATAGAGCATGCCGTCTGGCCCGAATCGAAGCGCGCCGGCAGGCAACGCGGATCCGGCGCGGACGCCGTCGAGGAGCACGGCGCGATCGGCCAGCGTCCCGCCCGACTCGCGAAAGCGCGCCAGCGTGAACATCGGTTCGCCGGAACGGTCTGGCGCGGCATACAGCGCGAACACGAACCGGGTGCGCTCGAATTGCGGGATCGACGGCGAGCGCGAGCAATGTCGTCGCCTCGGATTGACCGTCGGCGAGTGAGAGCGCCGGCTCCGTGTCGGTGTTCAACGGCTCGCCGACGCGGCGCGGCTGGCTCGGCACGATGCGAACGGTGCCGCCGCGTTCGGCGACGAGCATCCGGCCGTCTGGCGTGAAGGCAAGATCGGTCGGCCGCTGCAAGCCGTCGAGGACGAGGTCGAGGTGCAGGCGGGTGCCGTCGGCGGTCACGATAGGCCCGGGCGTGATTCGCGGCGCGCTCCGCTCGACCGCCTCCGGCGGACGCACGTCGCCGGCAACCTGCCGCACGACCGTCACGCTCAACGACGCCGAACGTTCGCTCTCGAGCACGCCTGCCATCGTTCACGGTCGACGCGATTTGAAGGGTGTGTGCGCCCGGCGCCAGCGCCGGCAGGCGGCCGCTGCACGCAAAGCCGGACGCGGTCGACGCTGTGCCACAGGTGACATCGGTGAGCGATGCGCGATTGCCGTCGACGTAGAGGACGTACCCGATCGCCGCCAGCTCGGCCGCATTCGCCGGCGCGCTGATCCCACCCGATCCGCTCGACGCCGGTGATCGTCTCGTTGCCGTCTGGCGGGGTGACGACCGGCGGCGGCGGCGACGTTCGCGAATCGCACGCGGCCGCGGCGATCGCGACGCAGCAGACGAGCATCGAGAGCCGGGACACGTGGTTTAGGATACCTTGATGCGACCGGCCGACGTGATGTGTAGGAATCGTCCGACACCCGCACGGCGAGCTCGCCGGAAATCGGCGCGCGCACTTCGCGCCGTCGTGTTCGCGAGCGTACTCGCCAGCGCGATCGTCGCCGACGTGCACGCGCAGCTGCGGACGCGCGTCTACGCCTCGGGGTTCAGCGGCCCGATCGCCTTCGTGCAGGATCCAGACGATCGGGCCGTGCAGTTCGTCGTCCAGCAGGACGGGCGGATCCGCGTCGTCCGCGACGGCGGCGTCGTGCTGCCCACGCCGTTCATCGATCTGTCGGCGACGCTGGTCGCCGGCGGCGAGCAGGGACTGCTCGGGATGGCGTTTCCTCCCGACAGCGCGGCGAGCGGCCGCTTCTTCGTCAACTTCACCAACCGCTCCGGCGATACCGTCGTCGCGCGGCTGCGGCGCTCGGCGGACGCGTTCATCGCCGATCCCGTCGTCGCGTTTCGATCTGCGCTGGGGCGCCTCAGCGGACGGCCTTCATCGCGCAGCCGTTCGCGAACCACAACGGCGGCCATCTCGTCGTTCGGTCCGGACGGCTTCCTCTACGTCGGCCTCGGCGACGGCGGATCGGGCAACGATCCCGGGCACCGCGCGCAGAATCCGTCGACGCTGCTCGGCAAGATGCTGCGGATCGACGTCAGCGTTGCCGACACGCATCCGGCGGGATATCAGGTACCGGCGGACAACCCGTTCGTGCGCAGCGGTCCGCCTGGCGTGCGCCCGGAGATCTGGGCCTTCGGTCTGCGCAACCCGTGGCGCTATTCATTCGACGATCCGGTCGCGCGGCGGGCACCGGCGCGCTCATCATCGGCGATGTCGGGCAGAACACGTTCGAAGAAGATCGACTACGAGCCGGCAAACCGCGGCGGCCGCAACTACGGCTGGCGCAACCGCGAAGGGGCGCACGACAACGTGCATGTCGCTGCCGCCGGCCTACCGGCCGCTGTCCGAGCCGATCCACGAGTACACGCACAGTGTCGGCCAGTCGATCACCGGCGGCTTCGTCTACCGCGGCAGCACGCTGCCGGCGTCGTTCCGCGGCCGCTACTTCTTCGCCGATTTCATCACCGGCCGCGTCTGGTCGCTCGCGCTCGCGCTCGACGGCAACGGCGAAGCCCGCGCGTCGTGAACGTCACCGAACACACAGCCGACCTGTCGAATACCGGCTCGCTCGGCAACATCAGCTCGTTCGGCGTCGATGCCGACGGCGAGCTGTACATGACCGGCTACAGCTCGGGCCGCGTCCTCAAGATCATCGGCCCGCCCGCAGCCCCGCCGGTGCCGACCGGCCTGCGCATCATTCGCTAGTCCGTGCAACCGCGGCAGTCGCGAGACCACGAAGGCACGAACACGAGATCGAAGAGCACTTCGCTGATCTCTGACAGCGATCGCTCTGTGTCTCTGCGTCGTGTTAGCCAGGCTGCGAGTCAGCTCGCCCAGCGACGGTTCAGTGCGTCATCGCGTAGAGCAGCGTGTTGACGCCGAACGCGTAGCCGGGGCCGGCGAAGGTGTCGAAGTAGTCGCGGCTGAATCCTTCGCGCTCGAAGGCATCGCCGAAGTCGGTGTTGTGGGTCATGATGACGAGCACGTGCCCGTCGCGATCGGTGATCGCGCGCACGTGCGGCGTCTGGCTGTCGCGCCGCTCCGAGGTGCGGCCGCCCGGCCCGCCCCAGGCGCCGATCGACGGGATCTGCGGGATCTCGCGCACGTCGTAGAGCATGTGGAACAGCGCGTCGTCGAGCGGCACGTCGGCGACCGGGTACTCGAGCCGACGGCAGCGCCTTCCGGATCTCGTTCATCCAGTGCTCCCACGCGTACTCGCCCCAGAAGTCGTCGGCCCAGAGAAATCCGCCCTTCTGCAGGTAGGTGCGCAGCGCGGTCGCTTCGGCCTCGTCGAGGTAGGTGCCGCCCGGCTCCGTGATCATGATGAACGGGCAGTGGGCGAGCGTCTCTTCGTCGGTGAGCCGGATGAGGATGCTGTTGAAGGTGCCCTTGCCGTCGCTGCTGACCGAGGTCGTCGTCAGCTCGGAGAAGCGGAAGGAGAGGTTCTGATCGGCGCGCGGCTAGTCGACGTCCCAGCCGCCGCCGTCGCCGTCCATGGCGTTGCGGAACATGATGCGGCAGAACTGAAACGCGCCGTCGTAGGGCGGGTTCTCGCGCATCTGCCCGTAGCCGAAGCGCCCGCCGCGGCGGAACTGTGCCGCGCCAACCGACGCGATCAGCAGGACGCCGGCGATGGCGAGGACGACGACGGGCGCGCGGAGACGGCGGGTGTGCACGGCTCGATCCCGGAACCTTGTGCCGGTAACACGTTCTAGTCTACTCGCTGATGCGGTAGTAGACGGCGTCGACCGGAACTTTCGAGCCGACGTAGTCGCGATCTTTGTAGGGATACTTCGGCCGCGGCTTGGAGTTGATGTAGGCCGATACTTCCTGGGCCTCCTCGTCGGTCAGGCTGCCCGGGTTGAGGTACGGCATCGTGTAGCGGACGATCCCCGCCAGCGTGTAGACGCGCCCGGCGCCGGCGCCGTCGTTCCACGAATCCGGGCCCCACAGCGGCCCGGCTTTCTTGTCGCCGATCTGCACGCCCTGCCCATCGGCGCCGTGGCACGAGACGCACCGCTCGGTGTAGATCGCCTCGCCTTTGCGCGCGTCGATCTTGTCGACCGGGATCAGCTTGTCGGCCGGGATCGTGTTCTTGTTGCGCCACGCCGGGTTCGAGCCGACCGCATACCCGCGCGCCAGCCACGACACGTAGGCGGCCACCGCCAGCACTTCCTTGGACGAGGTCGTCGCGTGCTGCGACGGATCGTGCGATCGCGCCGTTCTCGCTGCGCAGGAAACAGTCGACGATGCGGTCGGGCAGGCTGATGAGACGGGCGGCGCGGTTGTTGTACTCGGGGAACATGCCGGCGATGCCGACGAGCGGCAGCGCGCGGTCGCGCTGGCCGGCGTTGAGGTGGCAGTTGACGCACGAGACGCGGCCGCCGGTCAGCCTGCGGCGCCTCACGCGGCGTATCGGTGAAGATCCGATAGCCCCACTTGATCTGCTCGCCGAGCCGCGGGTCGCTCAGCGCCGGATCCTTGTGCGGGTCCTGCGGCACTTCCCACGCCGTCACCATCGTCGTCGACGCGGCGATGAGCGGCGAAGGAGCCGGCCGGCGCGCGCAGGCGGCCGCCGCGACGGCGGCGACAAGAGCGATCGTCATCAAGACGCGCGTCACAAGGTGAATTCTAACGCGGGTCCGGCGCGGCGGAGCTGTCTGGTCAATCCAAAAATCCATATTGCAGGCGGCAAACGCCGCCGATTCGGCCGAATCTTCGCTCGCCTCTGTTGACTTGCCCGTCCGGCGGGCGTAGGTTTGCCCGCAGTTCGACACCTTCTGTCTTGACGCGCGCCCAGGCCCTCCCGTTTCGCGCGCCAGACGCGCCGGCCGTTCTTCCTCGCGTCGTCGCCGCTCCGTTCGTCCGTACGCCCGTTCTCGCGTCGATCGCTGCCTTCATCCCGGTTACGTCATGGCCGCCACATGCGGCGACTCGCACTCATGGGTCGTTCTGGCTGCTTTTGGGGGAGGCGACATATGGTCTGCAGGAGAGTAGCGGCGGTCGTGCTGGCCGGGTTTACCCTGCTGGCGTTCTCACCGGGTCGGGCCAGCGCGCAAAGTGCGATTGCGGGGATTGTCAAAGACGCTACCGGTGCGGTGCTGCCCGGCGTCAGCGTGGAGGCGAGCAGCCCGGCCCTGATCGAAGGCGCGAGGACCGTCACGACTGACGTGAACGGGCTGTACCGCATCATCGATCTGCGCCCCGGGCTCTACACGGTGACCTTCACCCTGCCAGGCTTCAGCATCATCAAACGCGAGGGCGTCGAGCTGCCCGCGAGCTTCACGGCCACGATCAACGCCGACCTTCGCGTCGGCGCGCTCGAGGAAACGGTGACCGTGACCGGCGCGTCGCCGATCGTCGACGTGAAGAGCGCGACGCAGCAGCAGGTGCTGTCGCGCGATCTGCTCGACGCGCTGCCGACCGGCCGGAACATCTGGGCGGTCGGATCGACGCTGAGCGGCATCTCGCTGAGCGCGCCCGATGTCGGCGGCACCGCCGGCATGCAGCAGACCTACATGGCCGTGCACGGCTCGGACCGCCGCGACAACGCCATCCAGGTGGACGGGATGAGCGTCAACGGCATCGAGGGCGACGGCGCGATTCAGAATTATTTCAACGACGGCATGTTCCAGGAGATGAGCTATCAGACCAGCGCCCTCACCGCCGAGATCCAGACCTCCGGCGTGCGCCTGAACATGATTCCGAAGGAAGGCGGCAACCAGTTCCACGGGTCGCTGTTCATGTCGCGAACTCCCGGCAGCTGGCAGACCAACAACTTCACCGACGAGCTCCGGCTGCAGGGGCTGCAGGCGCCGAACCGGGTCGAAAAGATCCAGGACTTCAACCCGGGGTTCGGCGGGCCGATCAAGCGAAACAAGCTGTGGTTCTTCAGTTCGTTCCGCCGCTGGGGCGTCGACCAGACGATCACCGATTCCTTCTACAACCTGGATCCGACGCACAAGACCTACGTCCCGGCCAACGGCCTGAACGGCCGCGAGCTGAAGCCGACGGTGGACGACAACATCATCAAGAGCGGCGTCGTGCGGCTGACGTGGCAGATGGCGTCGAAGCACAAGTTCTCGGCCTATCTCGATCGCATCGTCAAGTTCCGCGGCCATGAATGCCCCGCGCTGACGATGGAGGAAGCGTGCGGCATCCGCAGCCCGAAGCGCTATTTCACGACCCAGGGCAAGTACACCGCGACGCTGAGCAGCCGTCTGCTGGTCGAAGCGGGCTTCTCGGAGAACGACGAGACCTATTCGACCAACGAAGCGCAGGCGAGCGTCGGGCCGGATGCGATCTCGCGATCCGACCGCACGACCACGGAAGTGCTGGGGCTCGCCGAACGGCCCGTACTACTTCAGGGTGCCGGACCGCTACACCTACAGCGGCTCCGTCTCATATGTGACCGGCACGCACGCCGTGAAGACCGGGATGCAGTGGGGCACTGGCGGCAACCGGCATCAGCGATCGATGCAGAACGGCGTCGATTTGGTGCAGGAATACCGCAACAAGGTGCCGGTGTCGGTGAACGTCTACAACACGTCGCAGTGGTCGGCGGAGCGGATCAAGTACGACCTCGGCCTCTATCTGCAGGACTCGTGGACGCTGAACCGGCTGACGCTGAACCCGGGGATCCGCTTCGAGCTGTTCAATACCTACATCCCGAAGGAAGTGTCGCCGGCCGGGCGGTTCGTGCCGATGCGCGAGTACGGCCGATCGACGAACCTGCCGAACTGGAAGGACGTCGCGCCGCGGATCGGCGGCGTCTACGACGTCTCGGGCGACGGCAAGACGGCGCTGAAGGCGCACGCCGGGAAATACATGCGCGCGTTCTCGACCGTCGGCTTCGCGCAGGTCTACAACCCGCTCCGGCAGGAAACCGATCGCCGGACGTGGGCCGATCGCAACGGCGACGACATCGCGCAGGACAGCGAGATCGGGCCGGTGGTCACGCCGTTCAATACCAGCGGCGCGCTGAACCGCGTGCCCGACCCCGACATCCTGCGGCCGTATCAGTGGGAGTACAGCCTCGGCATCCAGCGCGAACTGGTCAGCGGCGTTTCCGTGTCGTTCAACTGGGTGCGGCGCGATTTCAGCCGGCTGTTCTGGACCGACAACATGCTGGTGACGTTTCGACGATTACACCCCGGTGCCGATCCCGAACCCGCTGAACCCGTCGGAAACGATCACGATCTACAACCTGAACCGCAACAAGCTCGGCCAGGTGAGCCAGGTCGACATGAACTCCGACATCAACAAGCGCTGGTACAACGGCTACGACGTCGGCTTCTCGGCGCGGGTCCGCGGCGGCGGCAATATCTTCGGCGGCACCAGCATCGGCCGCCAGCTGACCGCCAACTGCGACGTCGACGATCCGAACAGCCTGCGCTATTGCGATCAGCGCGAGCTCGACATGCCATACCTGACGCAGTTCAAGATCTCGGCGTCGTATCCGCTGCCGTACGGCGTGCAGGTCAGCGGCAACTGGCAGGGCTATCCGGGACAGCCGTCGGGCACCGCGCGTCAGGATGCGACCTACGATCCGGCGATCAGCCGCGTCATCGACACGTCGCTCAACGTGAACTACGTCGTCGATCGCACCGTCATCCCCACCCTCAACCAGACGAGCGTGACGGTGCCGTTGATCAAGCCGGGCACCAAGTACCTGCCGCGTTGGAATCAGGTCGACATGCGCCTGGCGAAGAAGTTCCAGCTGCGGCAGGTGCGGATGCAGGCGCAGCTCGACATCTTCAACATCCTGAACTCGAGCTCGGTGCTCAGCGTCACCGAAACGTTCGGGTCGTCGCTGGATCGTCCGACGTCGATCCTGCAGGGACGCCTGTTCGCGATGGGCGCTCAGTTCACCTTCTGATCGCGCGTGTAGGGACGGCTCGCAGGGGACCGTCCTTTCAGGGCGTCGCCATCGAGTACGGTCGGACCCATCGAGGCCTATGGCGCCGCTTCCGCGGCGACCTCAGGGCACGGCTGAAGCCGTGCCCTACGGCGTACGCGGTGGAACCGGATCCGCCGGGTCGGGCCAGAACACGCGCGACAGATAATGCAGCGCGATGCCGGCGCCCCAGCGGTTCGGCGCGGTCCACACGATCAGCCCGCCTAACGCCAGAATCATCGCCACGCCGAGCAGCGGGTGCGATCGCGCGACGCCGAAATAAATGAGGGCGATGATCACGGCGATCGGCAGGCGGTCGCCGATGATCGTGAACGCCCACGTGTCGCCGGGGTTGCGCTCGTAGACGAGGCCGCAGACGCTGCAGCGCTCGAGATGGTGGGCGAAGCCCGAGAAGATTCGGCCTTCGCCGCAGTGCGGGCACCGCTTGCGAAGGCCGCGGCCAAGCGCCGTGAGAATCAACTGGCGGCGCGTCAATGTTGGTTCCGCGATGTCGTGTCCGGCTTCAGCCGGACCTATTGGACCGCGTTCAACTGAACGTCGAACACCAGCGTGGCGTTCTGCGGGATGATCGTAACATCAGGGCTGTGGTTGCCGTACGCGAGCTCCGGCGGGATCACCAGGCGGCGTTGTCCACCAACGCGCATGCCGCTGGATGCCCTGATTCCAACCCGGATGATGTCCGGCGTGCCGATCATGAAATGGGATCGTGCCCGAATCGAACTGCGTGCCCTTCGCGTCCGGCCGTGCCGAATTGTGCAGCCACCCGTATACGCGACATTGACGGTGTTGCCGAGACTGGCGAGCGCACCGGTGCCGACGACCAGATCGGTCTGCGAATATGGCGCGCTCGTCGTCGGCGGCGCCGGGGTTGGCGATGTCGGAGTCGCCGCCGCAGCCCGCCACAGCGAGCAAAGCGACTAGTAAGGTGAGTCGTTTCATAGCCTTACAGTGTATACTCAGTAGCTCCCTGTTGGTCGACATCGGTTCGGTTTCCAATCTCACTCCATGAAGACATTCGTCCTGGCGTCGGCGGTCGTGTGCGCGGCGGCCGTCTCCGGTTCGATCGCGAGCGCCCAAACCCATATTCATCCCGGCGGCGAAGCCGCCGCGAACGCTACACCGTGCCCGCGATCAGAGTCGACGAGACGCCGCGGCTCGATGGCGTTTTAGACGACGCGGTCTGGAAGAAAGCCGCCGTCGTCGAGGACTTCGTCCAGCAGGAGCCGCGCGAGGGATCGCCGGCCAGCGAGCGCACCGAAGTGCGCGTCATGTACGACAGCCGCAACCTGCTCATCGGCGTCCACGCCTACGACGACGATCCGGCCGGGCTCGTCGCCACCGAGATGCGGCGCGATTCCGATCGGCTGCTCGATGAAGACAGCTTCGCGCTGATCCTCGACACCTTCAACGACTCGCGCAACGGCTACATGTTCGTCACCACGCCGCTCGGCGCGAAGCTCGAACAGCAGATCTCGGAAGAGGGCGAGGGCAACAACCGCTCCGGCCTGGTGAACTCGAACATCAACCGCAACTGGGACGGCATCTGGGAGGTCGTCAGCCGCGTCACCGACGACGGGTGGACGGCGGAGATCGCGATTCCGCTGACGACGATTCGCTTCTCGGACGACTCGGAGCAGTCGTGGGGCGTCAACTTCATGCGGAACATCCGGCGCAAGAACGAGCAGGTGTTCTGGGCGCCGATCCCGAAGGCGTACACGCTGACCCGCGTCAGCATGGCGGGCGAGCTCGTCGGCCTCCGATCGCTCAGCCACGGGCTCGATCTCAAGCTGAAGCCGTATGTCGTCGCCGGCGTGCGCGACGCACGGCCGGCGGCCGACGATCCACACGACGAACGGGCTGCGCGACGTCGGCGCCGACATGAAGTACGGCGTCACCGGCGGGCTGAACCTCGATCTCACCTACAACACCGACTTCGCGCAGGTCGAGGCCGACGAGCAGCAGGTGAACCTGACGCGCTTCAGCCTGTTCTTCCCGGAGAAGCGCGACTTCTTCCTCGAGAACGCCGGCCAGTTCAAGATGGGCACCGGCGGCACCTTCACGTCGACCACCGTCGAGACCGACCTGTTCTTCAGCCGCCGAATCGGCTTGTCCGACACCGGCCAGGTGATCCCGATCATCGGCGGCGCGCGCCTGGCGGGGAAGACCGGGCGGCACAACATCGGCGTCCTCGACATCCAGACCGATCGCGCGTTCAATCGGCCGGGCGACAACTTCCTGGTCGCGCGCTATGGCGCCGACGTGCTCAAGCGGTCGCGGGTCGGCGCCATCTTCATCAACAAGGAGACGCTCGGCGGCGAGGAGCACTACAACCGCACGATGGGCGCGGACGCGAACCTCGTGCTCGGCCGCAACCTGCAGGTGAACTCGTACATCGCGAAGACCGAGACGCCGGGCCTGAACGGCCAGGACATGGCGTTCTTCGGCCGCGTCGCCTATCGCGATCCGGCCTGGAACGTCTGGCTCAACTACCTCGACGTCCAGGACAACTTCAACGACGAGGTCGGCTTCGTGCAGCGCACCGGGGTGAAGACGACCAAGGCCTACTTCAGCCCGACGCCGCGTCCCGGCAAGGCGAAGATCCGCATGCTCGAGCCGATGGCGGTGCTCACCTACATCACCGATCAGCAGAACCGGATGGTGACGCGGACGCAGCACTTCATGAACGGGTTCTACATGGAGGACGGCTCGTTCATCAACGTCATCTACCAGAGGAACCTCGACGTGCTCGACGTGCCGTTCCGGATCCAGCCGGGCGTCGTCATCCCGATCGGCACCTACAAGTTCGACGAGCTGCAGCTGACCTACAACACCAACCCGGCGCGCCGCTTCTACGAACGCTTCACCTACCAGCCGATGGAGTTCTACGGCGGAACCAAGAAGACGGTCACCGGCGCGGTCGGCGTTCGCGCGAGCAGCCACCTCTCGAGCGAGCTCCAGTTCAGCCGGAACGACGTCGACCTGCCGTATGGCGCCTTCCTGGCGAACCTGGCGATCCTGCGCGTCGACTACGCGGTGTCGCCGCGTGCGACGGTGCGCAGCCTGACCCAATACAACTCGCTGACGCACGAGGTGACCAACAGCATCCGCTTCAACTTCATCTATCGTCCGGGCAGCGATCTCTACGTCGTCTACAACGACCTGCAGCTGACCGGCCTGCCGCACGGTCTCTTCACGCCGTCGGATCGCCAGCTCGTCGTCAAGATGAATTACCTGCTGGCGCGGTAGGGACGGTCTGAAGACCGTCCCCTACAATCGACCGATATCGGTAGGGAACGGTCTTTAGGCCGTTCCAAAGATCTGTCATGACGCTGCGAAAACAGCTGATGGACGTGCTGTCGCGCGAGCCGCGGTCGGTGTCCAGCCTCGCGCGCGAACTCGGCCTTCCCAGGGCCGATGTCGAGGACGCGCTCCAGCACATGATCACGTCCGCCCGCGCCGCCGGCCACCGGATCGTCGTCGTCCCCGCGCGCTGCCGGTCGTGCGGCTTCACCTTCGGCGAGGAGCGACTGACCCGGCCATCCAAATGTCCGGAGTGCCGCAACAGCCGCATCTTCGAGCCCCAGATCGGCGTTGACACCACTCCCGGCGGCACGTAGATTTCCCTACTGATAAACGCTTCCTTATACGCGTCGGCTGCACTCGTCTTCGATCCGCACTCGTTCTCTCACTCCAAGGAGCGACCATGCAGACAGGTAGACTTGCGGCGCGGGTTCTTCTCGCAGCGATAGGTCTGGCCCTGATGCCGGCAACGGCATTGGCCCAGAGCGCGATTGCCGGGGTCGTCAAGGACACGACCGGGGCGGTGATGCCCGGTGTGACCATCGAAGTCGCCAGCCCGGCACTGATCGAGAAGGTCCGCTCGGTCATCAGCGACGGTCAGGGCCTCTACAAGGTCGTGGATCTGCGCCCAGGCGTGTACTCGATTACGTTTACGCTCCCCGGCTTTAATACTGTGAAACGCGACGGCGTCGAACTGCCGGCCAACTTCACCGCCACCATCAACGCCGACCTGCGCGTGGGCGCGCTCGAGGAAACCGTCACCGTCTCCGGCGCCTCGCCGGTCGTCGACGTGCAGAACGCGGTGCAGCAGGTCGTGCTCAGCCGGCAGGTGCTCGACGCGGTGCCGACCGGGCGCAGCATCCCGACGCTCGGCGCGCTGCTGCCAGGCGCGCGACTCGCGCTGCCCGACGTCGGCGGCACCTCCGGCATGCAGAACCGCGACCTCACCGTGCATGGCTCCGACGGCCGCGACACCACCTTCCAGGTCGACGGCATGACGCTGAACGGCATCGAGGGCGACGGCAGCGTCCAGAGCTATTTCAACGAGGCGATGTTCGAGGAGATCAGCTATCAGACGAGCGCAATCAACGCCGAAGTCTCGGCCGGCGGCGTCCGCGCCAACATGATCCCGCGCGACGGCGGCAACCAGTTCAAGGGCACGATGTTCCTCTCCGGGGCCAACCAGAGCCTGCAGAGCGACAACAGCGAGGACGCGAAAGCGAAGGGGCTCGCGGCGCCGGACGCCCTGAACAAGGTGTGGGACTTCAACGCCTCCGAGGGCGGCCCGATCAAGAAGGACAAGCTGTGGTTCTTCGCCTCCTACCGTGACTGGGGCGTCTATCAGTACATCGCCAACAGCTTCTACAAGAACGGCGACCAGACGATCGACGACGCGAGCATCCGCAGCGGGGTGGTGCGGCTCACCGCGCAGCTGAACTCGAAGAACAAGGTGGCGGCCTACCTCGATCGCATCCGCAAGTTCCGCGGCCACGAGAACTCGTCGCCTGCCGGCTACGCGGTGGCCGAGGAAGCGACCGACATCCGCGCGCCGAAGCAGTACTACACGACCGAGGCGAAGTGGACGAGCACGGTCAGCAGCAAGCTGCTGCTCGAAGCCGGCATCGCCATCAACAACGAGAGCTACACCCTCGAGCCGGTGCCCGAGGGCGTCGGCCAGATCCCGCGCCGCGACACGATTCTGCAGACCGCGTACGGCGCCTACGACGGCGGCTTCTACTACCGCGAGCCGATCCGCCGCACCTTCGTCACCTCCGCGTCGTATGTCACCGGCTCGCACGCGTTCAAGGCGGGGCTGCAGTACGGGTGGGGCTACTTCTGGCGGCAGCGCCGTGAAGTCGCGGACCTGATTCAGCTCTATCGCACCGGCGTCCCGGCCCAGGTGATCATCCACAACACGCCGCAGGATTCGTACGCGGCGATGAACGCCGACCAGGGCATCTACGTGCAGGACTCGTGGACGGTCGGGCGCTTCACCATCAACCCGGGCGTGCGGTTCGAGCACTTCAACAGCTCGATCGAGGGGCGCGACCTCGGCGCCGGGCGCTTCGTGCCGGGGCGGCATTTCGACCGGCGCGCGGACGTGCCGAACTGGAACGACATCGCACCGCGTTTCGGCTTCACGTGGGACGTCCAGGGTGACGGCAAGACCGCGGTCAAGGTGGGCACCGGCAAGTACGTTCGCGCCTACAGCACCGGCTTCGCCGAAGCCTACGACCCGAACTTCTACAGCAGCGCGACGCTCACCTGGAACGACGTCAACCGCGACGACCTCGCGCAGGGGGCGCGCGGCTGCGTCTACCTCAGCGCCGGATGCGAGATCGATTTCTCGACCCTGCCGGCCAGCTTCGGAGTCAGGCCGAGCCAGGATTTCGACCGCCGACCTCGGCCGCCCGTATCAGATCGAGACCAACATCAGCGTCCAGCGCGAGATCGTCCCCGGCGCCTCGGTAACGGTCAGCTACTTCCGCCGCGACTACAAGAACCTGATCTGGAGCGACAACCTTCTCATCGACCCGTCGGATTACACGCCCTTCACCGTGCCGAACCCGATCGGCGGCGATCCGGTGACGCTCTACAACCTCAACCCGGCAAAGGCGAGCGCGCTCAACCTCCTCGACCAGAACTCGGACGCCAACTATCGCAAGTACACCGGCTACGACGTCGGTTTCAACTGCGCGCAAGAGCAAGCTGACGCTGTTCGGCGGCGTGAGCATGGGGCACCAGGTGGCGAATACCTGCGAGGTGGAGGATCCGAACTTCCTCCGCTACTGCGATCAGGGCGGACTCGGCATCCCCTACTACACGCAGGTGAAGATCAACGGCAACTACCAGCTGCCGTGGGCGATCTCGATCAGCGGCTCGCTCCAGAGCTACCCGGGCGATGCGCGCAACAGCACGGTGGACGGATCGACGGCGCTGAACAACGGCACGATCCTCGCCGAGGATCCGTCGCTGCGCACGGTGTGGAGCGTCGACCGCAACCTGTTCCGGACGCTGACCGGCCAGACGCTGACGCAGTCGTCGATCAACGTGCCGCTCAACCCCCCGGGGACCAAGTTCCTCGGCCGCCAGAACCAGCTCGACATCCGTCTCAAGAGGCTGTTCAAGGTGCGCGGGCTGTCGCTCGAGGCGCAGGCCGACGCCTACAACGCGCTGAATACCGGTGTCGTCCTCTCCGCCGTGCAGACCTTCGGCAGCGCGCTCGATCGGCCGGCGACGATTCTTCAGGGGCGCCTGTTCCGCTTCGGCATGCAAGCGCGCTGGTAGGAGAGTAGGGACTGGGGGCTGGGGGCTAGGGACTGGGAGGGGCTGGGGAGTGGGGCCTCGGCTGGTGGCTGGAATCAGCAACGAACCCAGTCCCTACTCCCCAGCCCCTCCCAGTCCCCAGTAACCAGCCGCCAGCCCCTAGTCCCGGCTCGTTTGCGCATCGATCCGCTCGTCGACGCTCACGGTCCAGTCCGCATCCGCAGACTCGATCGTCAGGTAATACCAGCGCGGGCGTTCGGCGGCGATCTCCTCGATGCCGTCGCCGGCGCCCCGCACATCGACCGCCTCGACGATTTCGCGCCCGCTGTCCATGCTGCGCAGCACGACGCGCAGCCGCCCGGCATCCTTCCTGGTCTCGTTCTTCATCGCCCAGTGCACGCGGAACCCGCCGGTATCGCTGGTGAAGATGCCGGTCTGCACGTCGCCGCGGCCCGACCAGTTGCCGACTTCCTTCCAGACGACGACGTCCTGCGGTGGCGGCGGCGGGGCGTTGGCCGTGCAGGCGGAGACGAAGAGCATCGCCGCCAGGACGGCGCGAGATCGGCGCGTCATCGCGATGCCGACGCGGCGCGGGCGATGGAGAAGAGCGCAAAGAGCAGCAGCACCGCGCCGATCGGGACCAGCAGCGTGCCGACGCCCGGATCGCCGCCGTAGAAGGCGACGCCGCCAAGGAAGAAGCCGCCCGGCAGCAGCACGCTCGCGGCGATCAGCGAAGTCGAGATGAGGCGCGGATTCGCCGGCATCGACGGCGCCGCGCGCCACGTCAGCGCCGAGCGGCGACGTTGACGAGCGCGAGCAGCGTCCCGTGCGCGTGGGCGAGCGTCCACATCAACCGGCGCGTCTCGTTGGAGGTGTCGAGGTAGGCGCGCACCTTGAACCCATGCAGCGACTCGAGCACCAGCCCCGCGCTCGCGAACACGAGCAGCGACCACCATCCGAAGCGAATATGCCGACGCGCGTAATCCATGAATCAGTCGTCAGTCGCAGTCACGAGGCCAGTCGCGCTGACATCTAGCACCTAGCATCCAGCATCCAGCAACTATTCGCGATAAACGACGCGGCGATTGTCGCGGGCGCGGACGAGGCGATTGACGACGTCCGCGTTGAACGTGCCGTCCGCCTTGATCAGCAGCTGCGGGCTGTTGCGCGGCAGCTCCTCTCGCCGGAACGGCGGCAGCGTGCGCTGCGAACGCGACGCGATGTAGCGGACCGCATCGTATGAATCTTTCGCGGTCAGCGCCAGGTACGGCGCCAGCCACGCGCGTGCCCGACGCCTGCTGCGCCGCCGGCCATCCCATGCTCTGCGCGACGATCGCGCGCTGCCCGGCGTCGCCCTTGAGCAGCACAGCACCGACGCCGCCACCGAGCTTTCGTCCGCTGTCGAGCGACGGCTTCGCCACGCCGTACCAGTCGTTCGAGGTACTGCGCCGTCCACGCGAGCGTCTTGTCGAGGTGACACAGGTTGCACGCGTTCGGCCGGCCGGTCGCCGAGCGTCGACTGCACCGACGGGCTGCTGATCTGATGGCTGCGGATCGTCTTCAGCAGGCCGTAGGTCGTGAACGGCATGTGGCAGTTGTAGCAGGAGCTGCCCGACGAGTCCTGGCCGTGATGACGTGTGAGTCGGCGACAACCGCTCGTGGCATTGCACGCACGCGCCGTTGCCCGTGCGCGTGCGGCGCGAGCTGATCGTCGGCCCACTCGCTCGACCGGCCGCGGGTCGTCTGCCGTCTGGTGCATCGTGTGGCACGAGAAGCACGACATCGTCCGCGCCGGATCGGTCGCGTTCTTGAAGCAGGGCGACTCGACGAGGCCGTTGTATTCGCGGCCGGTGGCGCGCACCATGCCGTCGGACCAGAAGATGTCGCGGATGAAGCCGGCGTCGGCTTCGAGGAACGCGCTGCATCGTCCGGCGAGTCGAGGTTCCTGGTCGGCTGGACGATGAAGCGCGTCGCCGCGAGCTCGTCGCCCGGGCGATAGGGCAGGCCGTGCGCGTTCGCGTGGCGCTCGCTCTGCCTGATCGGCGAACTCCCAGAACGAGTGGCACTGGCCGCAGACCTGCGACGAGCGCGCCGGCGGCAGCTTCGCCGGCTGGACGATCGTCGCGTCGCCGCGCGCCGGTGAGGTGCGAGGCGTAGCGCCGCAGCGGATTGCGGTTCGCGCGCGCGTGTGCGTCGCTCGGGCCGTGGCACGACTCGCAGGCGATGCCGAATTCCGTGGCGCGCGTGTCGGCGGTCTGCGTGAGGATCGGCTGCGATCCGAGCGGCGTGTCGAGCTGCGGCTGGCCGTTGGTCGTGTGGCAGGCGACGCAGATGCCGTTCCAGCCGCCGGTCTCCGAGACGTGCGCGCCGCCGGGCGGACGCATCACCGCCGCGCGGCGCGGGATCCAGCGCCGGTCGGCGGTCAGCCAGATCGCCGGCAGCTGACCGAGCATGCGGCTGCTGCCGGTCGCATACCAGTAGATCTGCTGATGGTGCGATCCGGTCGTCATCACCACCTGGCGTTTTATGCGACGGGGTCGGACACCTGTCTGACCCCGCGGCTCGTCGCTCAGGGGTCGGACACCCCTCCGACCCCGGTCTGATCGGCGTCGTCGGGGTCGTCGAACTCGGCCCACAGCTCACGGCCGCGCTGCTCGAGCACCATCGGCGCCGCCAGACGCGGCGTCGACCGCGACGCCGTCGAAGCTCGCGGCAACGGTTTCGGGCGTCGCGACTTGCGTCATCGTCCGGTGGTAGGAGCGGTGCCACGACTGGTATTGGCTGGGGTGGCAGGCGCGGCAGGTCTGCGACGAAACGAAGCCTTCGTCCGGCACCTGAACCGGGCGTCCGGCGACGCGCGATTCCTCGACAGCGCCGTCGGTTCGGGCCAGCCGAGCGACGCCGAGCCCGGCCGCGGCGGTGACGAGCGCCGCGAGAATTAAGTGCGAACGGCTCACGGAGATGCGGCGAATATACTGCATCCTTATGCTAAACTGACGCGCTGCAATTTCGTGCCCCCGGGTCGGACGGTTTCTGAGGAGGATGTATGGCAAGCGTGCTCAGATCGGCCGGCGTGCTGGCGATCGCGATCGCCGGCGTGGCCCTCGCGCCCATTTCGGCGAACGCACAGGCGGCAAAGACAGCCGCACCTTCGGTCACCTTCGCGAAAGACATCGCGCCGATTCTCCAGAAGTCATGTCAGGGCTGTCATCGGCCCGGATCAGATGGCGCCGATGTCGCTGATGACGTATCAGGACGTGCGTCCGTGGGCGCAAGTCGATCAAGCAGCGCGTCGTCGAGCGGCAGATGCCGCCGTGGGGCATCGATCCGCACGTCGGCATCCAGAGCTTCAAGAACGATCCGTCGCTGCGCGAGGACGAGATCGAGAAGATCGCGAAGTGGGTCGACGCCGGCGCGCCGCATGGGCAACCTCGCCGACATGCCGAAGCCGCGCGAGTGGGACGACTCGGATCGCTGGCACATCGGCAAGCCCGACCTCATCGTCACCTCGCCGCCGCACAAGGTGCCGGCCGAAGCCGCCGACTGGTGGGGCAGCTACTACGTCGACACCGGCCTCACCGAGGATCGCTACATCAAGGCGATCGAGAGCAAGCCGGGCAAGACCGCCGTCGTGCATCACCTGCTCACCTACGCCGTCGACGCGGACGCCAGCGGCGACAGCAACGGCGACGACAGCAGCGGCGACGCCGGCGAGTTCCTCAACGAGTTCGCCGTCGGCAAGAACGGCGACCTCTTCCCCGAGGGCACCGGCCGCCTGCTGCGCGCCGGCTCGAAGATCAAGTTCGACTTCCACTATCACTCGGTCGGCCAGGAAATCACCGACCAGTCGCAGCTCGGCATCGTCCTCTATCCGAAGGGCTACACGCCGAAGCACATCGTCTACTCGAAGCAGCTGGGCCAGCCGACCGAGCCGCTCGACATCCCCGGCGGATCCACCTACGTCCGCAGCGACGGCTACACGCGCTTCAACAAGGCGGGTCGCATCACCGCGTTCCAGCCGCACATGCACACGCGCGGCAAGCGGCAGTGCATCGAGCTGATCTATCCGGACAACAAGACCGAGCAGATCAGCTGCGCCGACTGGAGCTTCAACTGGCACCTGGTCAGCGTCTATGCCGATGACGTCGCGCCGATCTATCCGGCGGGCACGGTGCTGCACGTGATCAGCTGGCACGACAACTCGCCGTCCAAGGCCAATCCCGACCGCGCAACTGGGTCGGCAGCGGCAACCGGACGATCGACGAGATGGGCTTCGCCTGGATCACCTGGTACGACTACACCGACGACGAATACAAGGCGGAGCTCGAAGCGCGCAAAGGCGCGAAGAAGACGACGACCAGCAGCCAGGGACAGCAGCCGCAATGACATTGCGGATTGCGGATTGCGGATTGCGGATTGCGGACGCGGATTGCGGATCGGCGTCTGACGCGTTCGTAGCGCAGCCCTTCAGGGCTGCCGTGTGGCTCGCGCTCGCCGCCGCGCCGCTCGCTCGCGCAGTCGCAATCCACCGAGCTGCACATCAAGTTCAAGTCGGGCCAGGGCGTCGTTCCCGTCTACGAAGGATGGGAACGCGTCCCGGACGGCAGCTTCAACATGGTGTTCGGCTACTTGAACCGCAACCACGTGCAGGAGCTCGTCGATCCCGGTCAGCGCGCAGAACGGCTTCGACCCCGGTCCGGCGGATCGGGGTCAGCCGACGTACTTCTACCCGCGCGAGAACCACTTCCTCTTCAGGGTCAACGTCCCGAAGGACTGGGACCGGAAGAAGGAGCTGGTCTGGACCGTCACCGCGAACGGCAAGACGGAAACCGGCCCGCGCGACGCTGCTCGACATCTGGGAGATCGATCGCAAGGTCGAGGTCTCGAACAACGGCGGCGGCGTCCAAACCAGCAACGAGCTGATCGCCAAGGATCAGCCGCCGGTCGTCACCATCGCGCCGGTCGCGCGCGTGCGCGCCGGCACGCCGGTCGTCGATCGTCGCATCGGTGACCGACGACGGGATTCCCGGGGAATCAGAAGCCGCGCACGCCGCGGCCGCTCGAGCCGTCGCTGCGCGGCGCGCCGCCGTCGCCGGTCAACGTGCCGCTGCCGCAGCGGCCGCGGCCGCCGCAGTCGCTGTCCGTGCTGTGGCTGGTCTATCGCGGACCGGGCGGCGCGACCTTCGATCCGGAGGGGTACGTGAAGGTGGCCGACGGCAAGGTCGGAAGTGAAGGCGACGTTCAGCCGTCCCGGCACCTACACGCTGCGCGCCTTCGCGCCACGACGGCCTGCTGCGCACGCCGGCCGACGTGACCGTCACCGTCGACGGTCCCAACTCCAGCCAATAGACAGTTGCTGGTTGCTAGATGCTGGTTGCTAGGCGCAGAAGAGCCTGGCACTCTGACATCTAGCAACTAGCATCTAGCAACCAGCCCACGACTCAAGCGCTCGCTTTGCCGGGCGTCGTCAGCGTCGAGCCTTTCTTCGCGAAGATCATCGCGAGCAGGCGCGCCGGCTGCGTCTGGCTCGCGTTCTTCGACACCTCGTGCGTCGCGCCGGGCTGCTCGTAGAACATCTGTCCGGTCGTTGTAGGTCTTTTCCTCGCCCTGCCCGGAGATCTTCGTGATCACCGCGCCTTCGAGCACGTAGGCGAGCACGAACCCGGCGTGATGATGCACGGCGCCGACGCGCCCGGGCGGGTAGTCGACGTGGCTGACCGTCACTTCCCAGCCGTCCAGCGACACGTTCGGGAGATCCTGCTTGAAGACCGGCGGCCGCGGCGCGGCTGGAGCCGTTCCGGGCGCGGTCTGCGTGTCGGCGGCGAGGTCGGTGTTGGATGCGAGCAACTCGGCGAACAGCGCGAAGGCGGCGACGGCATCTCGGCGGGTCATCATCATGGTGAAACTCCTGTCAGTTGCTAGTTGCTGGTTGCTAGGCGCAAAAGCCTGGCACGAGACATCTAGCAACGAGCATCCAGCCACTAGCATCTACTCAGAACATCGCGATCGCGTTCAGCGGGAACCCGGTGCCGCCGGTGACCGGCACCGGATTGATCGTCAGCATGAACTCCCACCGGTTCAGCCGTGCGGCGGTCTCGCCGAGCGCTTCCAGATCCTGGTTGTCGAGCAGGTTGACGCCGAGCGCCGGTGATCATCAGCGTGTGAATCGGCAGCGCGATCCCTTCGACCATCGACGGGACGACGTCCGACGCGACGTCGCCGCCGAGCAGCGCCACGCCGCGCGCCTTGATCCACGGCGCGACCGACGCGTGCAGCCCGGCCGCGCTCTGGCCGACGTTCCACGGGCCGAGCTTGTCGCGCCGTCGCCCAGCGTCCGGTGCGCACCAGCACCGCGTCGCCGGACGCGATCTTCACGCCGGATTTCTTCTCCCACGCTTCGAGATCCTCGACGTAGATCGGCGTGCCCGGCTCGAGATACGGCAGGTTGCGCAGCCGCGGGATGTCGACGAGGACGCCGCGCGTGACGATGCCGTTCTTGAGGTTCTGGATGCCGAGCTTCGTGCAGCCCTTGTCGGTGTTGACGTCGGCGCGCGCGTAGCCGTTGTAGGTCTGCTCCTTGTAGAGGATGTGGCAGAGCGCGTCGATGTGGCTGTGCGCGTAGCCGTGGTACGCGACGGCGTAGCGATCCATGTTGTTGCCGCGGCAGCATCGTGTGCTCGAACGGCCTCGCGTTGTCCGGGGCCGCATCGGTCAGCGGGTTGTGCGCGAGCGACACCGTCTCGCCGGTCTTCACCAGCGCCGCCGCCTGCTTGCGCTTCGCGGCGGTCACGAGGTTGACCGAGCCGAGCTCGTCGTCGGCGCCCCAGCGGCCCCAGTTCTTCACCTGCTGGAAGAGCGCGTCGAACTCGGCGGCGTTGCGCGGCGCGCGCGGCTCGTCCGCCGGCGAACGCGAAGAGCGGGGCGATGAGGCACGCGGCGAGGATCGCCGTCACGATGCGTGAAGTCATGATCTGCTCCGTCACTCCGTCACGGTCCGGCTGAAGCCGGACACTACATCGATGGCTGAAGCCGGACACTGACATCACGATGCCTGAACGCCGGTGCACTGACGAATGAGGTCGGCTGAATTTGGCCTATAGTATGCGGCGAAAGGGGAGGGGACACATGACGAAGACGGTCCTGAAAGGATTGGCGCTCGCGGCGGCGCTGACGCCGGCGATCGGTCTTGCCCAGGCGCCCAAGTCGGCGACCTACATCACCGACGAGGAAGTGAAGGCGGTGAACGCGACGCCCGGCGTCGACCGCACGATCAAGGTCGTCGACATCGGCCCCGAGAACTTTGCGGTCGGCGTCATCCACCGCGGCGCGACCGGCGGCGGCGGCGCGCGCGGCGCGGCCCCGGCCGGCGGCGCGGGCGCGGCGGGCGGCGCGGCGCGGCGGCGGCGCGGCGCGGCGGCAGCGGCGCCGCCGGAGCCGTGCGGCGAGCAGTCGACGGCGCCGGCGACCGGCGGCGCCCCCGGCATGATCGCGCACGATCAGCAGACCGAGGGCTACCTGATCATCTCCGGCGGCGGCACGCTCGTCACCGGCGGCAAGATCGTCAACGGCCGCAAGTCGGCCCCGGAGAGCACCGTCACCAAGGAGCTGAATGGTCCGTCGTGCAGCGGCACCGACGGTCGGCGCCGACATCGTGCAGAAGGTGGTCAAGACCGGCGACATCATCATCATCCCGGCCGGCGTGCCGCACGGCTGGACCGATATCGGCGACCACGTCGACTATCTGAGCTTCCGTCCGTCGGCGCGCGTGCTCGGCCGCGGGCTACACACACCCGTCGATCAAGAAGTAGGGTTCGGGGCTTCAGGGATTACGGGTCTGGCTGAGTCGCTACGTCACGAACCAGTTGAATCCCTCGCGGACGACCTGCCGGCGGTACGCCGTGACGTCCCTCGTATTCGCGATACGTCACGTCGTACCCCAGCTTCTTCAGCCGCGGCACGAAGGTGCGGCTGGTGACGTCGATCGGCATCACCTGATCGCTGATCCCGTGCGAGATGAAGATGCGCGGCTTGCCGTGCACTTCGATCGGCTGCATCACGCCGGGCGAGAAGGCCATGATCGCGGCCGAAGGTTTCGCCGGTGCCGATGCCCAGCGACAGCGAGTACGACGCGCCGTCGGAGTGGCCGGCGACCGCCATCCGCTTGCGATCCACCGAACAGCGCGCGTAGGTGTCCTTCAGCGCCGCGCCGATGAACTCGACATCCGTCGCCGAATCCGCTGACGAGCATGTCCCACGTCGCCTCGTCGCGCGAGTCGGGCGCGAGGACGATGACGCCCAGACTGGTCGGCGATCTCGAAGGTGTAGCTGACGCCGCGCCCGGTGCCGCCGGCGCCGTGGAACATCAGCACCAGCGGCATCGGCATGCCGTCCTTGTAGCCTTTCGGGATATAGAGGATCCCGTCGCGATCGCTTCCGAGCCGGAGCGGGTTCTCGCCGAAGCGCGGCGGTTCCGCCGCGCGGGCACGCCGCGCGCCAGCGAGCACCGCGGCACCCGCCGCTGATCCAAGAAAGTCACGCCGAGACACTAAAGACAAGGCTTTCCCCACCTGCCCACTGCCCGACCCGCCCTCGAGCGACAGACGACTCACCACGCCATCACGTAGCTGTCGCCCGTCGGGCTGACTCCGCCGTGCAGGACGCCGGTGCGCGGGTCGATCATGATCCCCTTCACCGAGCCCACGCCCTTCACGTCGCGGATATCGAGCTTGTGCCCCTTCGCCGCGAGCGCGTCGCGCACCGCCTGCGGCAGCATCGCCGGCGTCAGCAGCTTGCCGAGCACGGCATGCGGCGAGTACGAGTCGCGGAAGCTGTTGCTGATCACCGACGGCTGCTCGAGCGCGCGCTGCACCGGCATCCCGAACTCGACGACGTTGAGGAAGAACTGGAGCTGGGTCTGCGGCTGCGTGTCGGCGCCCGGCGTGCCGAAGGTGAGGAACGGCTTGCCGTCGCGCAGCGCCATCGCCGGGTTGATCGTCTGCCGCACGCGCTTGCCCGGCTGCAGCGAGTTCACGTCCGCCGGGTCGAGGTAGTAGTAGCGCATCCGATCGTTGAGGAAGAAGCCGCCGTTCTCGACCACCAGCCCGCTGCCGAAGCCGCTCAACAGGCTCGACGTCAGCGACACCATGTTGTGATCCTTGTCGACGACGGTGAGGTAGGTCGTCAGGTTGAGGATCTCGTCCGGGTTGAAGACGCCGACCTGCGACGGCGACGGCTGCGGCGCGGCGTAGGCCTGCGCCGCCGAGCTCGTGAACTTGAACGGGTCGCCCGGCGCCGGCTCGCCCTCGATCGCGCGATCGGGATCGATCTGCGCCCGCCGCGTCGCCGCGTATTCCTTCGACAGCAGCGCCTTCATCGGGATGTTCGGCACGAACTTCGGATCGCCGACGAACTTGTTGCGGTCGGCGAACGACAGCTTGAGCGCCTCGGTCACCGCGTGCAGGTAGGGCGCGCTGTTGTGCCCCATCGCCTTGCAGGTCGAAGCCCTCGAGGATGTTGAGCGCCTCGAGCATCAGGAAGCCCTGCGAGTTCGGCGGGCACTCGTAGACGTCGGTGCCGCGGTAGTTGGTGCGCACCGGCGTGTCCTCGAACGGCTCGTAGCTGCGCAGGTCGGCCTCGGTGATGATGCCGCCCGACTTCTTGAGGAAGTCGGCCGTGTTCTTCGCCACCTCACCCTTGTAGAAGACATCCGGGCCCTGCGTCGCGATCGCGCGCAGCGTCTTCGCCAGCGCCGGGTTCACCAGGATGTCGCCGGTCTGCAGCGGCTTGCCGTCCTTGAACCAGATCTTCGTCGTCGAGGGCCATTTCTCGAGCTTGTCGCGGCCGCTCGCCAGCTGGCCGGCGAGCGTCTCGGTGATCGGGAAGCCCTGCTCGGCGATCTCGATCGCCGGCGCGAGGACGTCGGCGAGCGGCTTGGTGCCGTACTTCTTCAGCGCGAACGCCGCGCCGCCGACCGCGCCCGGCACGGCAATCGACAGCGGCCCCTGATCGGGCAGGCCGCCCTTCGACTTGTAGAAGTCGATCGTCGCCGCCTGCGGCGCGAAGCCGGTGCCGTTGATGAACTTCACCTCGCCGGTCTTGGCGAGATAGATGAGCGCGAACATGTCGGAGCCGAGGCCGGTCATGCCGGGCTCGACTTCGCCCTGCACCGCCCAGGTCGCGATCGCGGCGTCGACGGCGTTGCCGCCCGCCTTGAGGATCCGCAGGCCGGCTTCCGCGGCAAGCGGATGTCCCGCCGCCACCATGCCGTGCCTGGCGACGACCGTGGGGCGCCAGCTCGTCGTCGATTGGGCCGACGGTTGCGCCACAAACGCGATGAACGCCACCGCGCCAACCAGCCATCCGCGAATTCTCATCGGGATCCTCCCTCTCGATTTCGTACGTAGGGCACGGCTTCAGCCGTGAGGCGAGGCCACGAGGCTTCGCGAAAGCGGCGCCCTACGTACTTCACGCTCCGGCGACATGATCGACGATACTACCCGCCATGATTCGAACCTGCACCATCATTTTCGCCGTTGTCGTGGGCGTGCTGGCAACGCCGTCCCACGCGCAGCAGCGCGACGGCGCGCCGCTGACCGCCGCATTTGCCGAGGTCGATCGCCTGGTGAACGGCTTCATGGCGCAGAACCACGTCCCCGGCGCCGCCTGGGGCGTTATCGTCGACGGCAAGCTCGCGCATACCGGCACGGCGGGCTTCCGCGATCTCGATTCGAAATCGCCGGTCGCCGCCGACAGCGTGTTCCGCATCGCCTCGATGACCAAGAGCTTCACGGCGATGTCGATCCTGAAGCTGCGCGACGAAGGGAAGCTCTCGCTCGACGATCCGGCCGAGCGCTACGTGCCGGAGCTGAAAGGACTCGCGTATCCGACCAGCGACTCGCCGCGGATCACGGTCCGGCATCTGCTGTCGCACGCCGAAGGATTTCCCGAAGACAACCCGTGGGGCGATCGCCACCTGGCCGACAGCGAGGACGAGCTGTCGGCGATGCTGCGCGGCGGCATCCCGTTCTCGAACGCGCCCGGCATCGCCTACGAGTACTCGAACTACGGCTTCGCCATCCTCGGGCGAATCGTCGCCAACGTCTCGCAGATGAAGTACGGCGACTATGTCGCCGCCAACATCCTGAAGCCGCTGGGCATGGTGTCGACGACGCTCGAGCAGGCGGAGGTGCCGGCTCAGAAGCTGGCGCACGGCTATCGGTGGGAGGACGCGCGCTGGAAAGACGAGCCGCTCCTGTCGAACGGCTCGTTCGGATCGATGGGCGGGATGCTGACGTCGGTCAGCGATCTCGGGCGCTACGTCGGCGCCCTCCTGTCGGCGTGGCCGCCGCGCGACGGGGCGGAGGAGGCGCCGATCAAGCGATCGTCGCTGCGCGAGATGCAGCAGGTCTGGCGGCCGGCGCCGGCGTCGGTCTCGCGCGACTCGTCGGGCGCGGTCCAGTTCAACGCCGGCGGCTACGGCTTCGGGCTGCGCGTCTCTCAGAGCTGCGCCTTCCGCCATGTCGTCGCGCACAGCGGCGGCCTGCCCGGCTTCGGATCGGTGATGACCTGGCTGCCGGAGTACGGCGTCGGCTTCATCGCCTTCGGCAACCTCACCTATACCGGGTGGGGGCGCATCACCGCGACCGTCTTCGACACGCTGGTGAAAAAAGGGGAGCTGAAGCCGCGGTCGCCGAAGCCGTCGCCGGCGCTGACCGAGGCGCGCGACGCGGTGTCGAAGCTCGTCGTGCAGTGGGACGAAGCCGCCGCGAAGCGGCTTGCGGCCGACAACCTCTTCCTCGATCAGACCAGCGATCGGCGGCGCGCCGAGATCGAGGCGCTGCGCGCCAAGGTCGGCGCCTGCACGCCCGGCAGCGGCTTCGACTCGATCGAGAATGCGCTGCGCGGGCAGTGGACGCTCAACTGCGAGCGCGGCAAGCTGCAGGTCGCGATCACCCTCGCGCCGACGATGCCGCCGCGGGTGCAGTACCTGGATGTCCGCCCGGCGCCGGCCGCCCCGATCCAGCAGAACGTGTGCCCGTGAGGAACGTCCGTTGGGCACGGCTTTAGCCGTGCCAAGGTGGCACCGTGAAGCGGCGCCCTACAACTGCAGGAGGTAGATCGTCCATGCGCATCGTCAGACGTTCGTTCAAGTACGTCGCGTGCCTCGGCGCGCTCGCGTCGGCATTGGCGATCGTGTCGGCCCAGACGCCGACCGAGCCGGTCGTCGATCACATCCACCTGAACGTGCCCGACGTGGCGAAGGGCGTCGAGTGGTATCAGAAATTCTTCGGCGGCCAGCCGATGAAGGAGGGGCCGGATCGCCTGATGTTCGGCGAGACGCGCCTGAACTTCACGAAGAACGACAAGGCTCAGCCGAGCGCCGGCAGCGTGGTCGATCACATCGGCTTCTCGTTCGCCGATCTCGACGCGAAGATGAAGGAGTTCGAAGCCGGCGGCGTCAAGATCGTTACGCCGGTTCGCGACGTCGCCGGGCTCTTCAAGCTGGGATTCATCGAGGACCCGTGGGGCACGAAGATCGAAGTCGTCCAGGACCCGGCGAAGCTGGGGCTGCACCATCTGCACCTGCGCGACCCGGATCCGGTGGCCGCGCTCGCCTGGTACAAACAGAAGTTCGGCGGCGACACCGGCAAGCTGAAGGACCGCATTGACGGGCTGACGTATGGCGGCGTGTGGCTGCTGGTGGCGAAGGGCGAGGCGACCCCGAGCGACGGGCACGCGATCGATCACATCGGCTGGCGCACGCCGAATCTGGCGGCGAAAGCGAGCGAGCTGAAAGCGCAATCGGTGAAGTTCACGACCGAGCCAAGACCGCTCACGCTCGCGAGCGGCATCGTCGTGAACATCTCGTATCTGGAAGGACCGTCGGGAGCGAAGATCGAGCTCGTGCAGCGCTAGATGCTGGATGCGAGATGCTGGATGCTAGGTGCAGGCTGGGGAGCTCTGATGCTTTCAGTCCCCAGCCCGGCAGTCCGGACAGCTAGCAACTAGCAACTAGCTGCCAGCAACTAGGTCCCCGTCTTCCTGACGTATTTCTTCACCGCTTTCGGCCCGACCTCCGCGCCGTAGATGTTGCCCTGCGCGTCGACGGCCACGCCTTCGGCGGCGCTGGTGCCGGTCGCTTGCGTCTCCGGATCGGGGATGAAGTACTGGACCGTCAGATCCTTCGCGCTGCCGACGCGCATGCCGCGCTTCCAGCCCGGGTTCGACGTTGAGCTCGACTCCGAATCGGCGCCGTACAGCATGTCGTTCTTGTCGATGAAGATCCCGCTCAGGCGGCTGAACACCTTCGTCTCGGTGAGGAACTTGCCGTCCTGATCGAAGAGCTGCAGGCGGACGTTGCCGCGATCGGCGACGAACAGTCGTCCCTGCGAATCGAACGCCAGGCCGTGCGGCGTCTTGAATTGACCCGGGCCGGAGCCGAGCTGGCCCCAGCTCTTCACGAACTTGCCATCCTTGGTGAACTTCGAGATCCGCGCCACCGTTCCCGGCGCGGCGTTCGCGTTCTGGCCGCTGTGGCCTTCGGCGACGAAGATGTCGCCGGCGGCGTTGGTGATGACGTCGTTCGGTTCGGTCAGCGCTTCGGGCGGGTTGCCGGCGACGCCTGCCTTGCCGAGCGTCATCAGCACTTTTCCTTCCGGGCTGAACTTGATCACCTGCTGCCCGACGAGTTTCGCCGGCGGCCGGCGGCGCCGGTGTGCCGGGCGCCGCGCCGCGCGCCGGCCGCGGCCGGTTGTCGTTCGCATCCGTCACCCAGATGTTGCCGTCCTTGTCGACGTGGATGCCGTGCGCGAAGACGACCATCCCGGCGCCGAAGCTCTTCACGAGCTTGCCCGTGGAATCGAACTTCAGCACCGGATCGAGCGGCGACATCGCGCCGGTCGCCGGATCGGCGCAGCTGTTCACGCCGCAGCGCTCACCGACCCAGATCGAGCGGCCATCCTTGTCGATGTCCACGGCGCTCGTCGAGCCCCAGCTTCGCCCCTGAGGCAGCTTGAAGTGGTCCGAGATCGTCTGGTACGGATTGGGGCGCTCGTTCACCGGCCCTCCGGCCTGCGGGAACGCGAGAAGCGCCGCCGCCGCGAAGATCACAAAGCGCATACCGGCCTCCTAGCATCTAGCAACCAGCCCCGAGCAACCAGCCTCCAGCCCCTACTTCTTCGTGTACTTCTTCACTGCCTTCGGCCCGACTTCGGCGCCGTAGATGTTGCCGGCGGCGTCGACCGCCACGCCTTCCGCCGCGCTGGTGCCGCGGAACTCCGGCGCGTTGCGCGCTTCCGGATCGGGGATGAAGGCGGTGACCTTGCTGTCGCTCAGCTTGCCGATGCGGATGCCGCGACGCCACTCCGGACGGTTCGGGTTGACCGAGCCCGACTCCGAATCGGCGACGTAGAGCACGTCGTTCTTGTCGATCCAGATCCCGCTCGGGCGTCCGAACTCCGCCGTCTCCGAGATGAACTTGCCGTCCTGATCGAGAATCTGGATGCGGTTGTTGCTGCGGTCGCCGACAACCAGGCGCCCCTTCGAGTCGAACGCGAGCGCGTGAGGCCCGTTGAACTCGCCGGGGCCGGCGCCCTTCTTGCCAATCACCTTGATGAACTTGCCGTCCTTCGAGAACTTCAGGATGCGGTCGTTGGCGCCGCCATGTCCCTCCGCGACGAAGATGTCGCCGTTCGGCGCGACGACGACGTCATTCGGCTGGTAGAAGTAGTCGGGATCGGCGGCGCCGCCCGGCTTGCCGAGCGTCAGCAGCACCTTGCCATCGGGGCTGAACTTGTAGACCTGATGTCCGAGCGTGGAGCCCGGCAACGGACCCATGCGGCCGCCGGCGCCGCCGCCGGCCGCGGGTGCCGCCCCGGCGGCTGGCGCCGCGCCACCGGCGCGGAGCCGCGCCGCGCGCCGGTTGCGGCGCGTTGTCCTGGCCGTCGGTCACCCAGACGTTGCCGTCGCGATCGACGTAGATGCCGTGCGGGAAGACGAGCAGGCCGGCGCCGAAGCTCTTGACCAGCTTGCCGGTCGAATCGAATTTGAGGATGGTCGGGTCGGCCGACATCTTGCCGGTCGCGCGATCGAGGCAGCTGTTGGCGCCGCAGCGCTCAGCGACCCAGATCGACTTGCCGTCCTTGTCGATCTCGACCGCGCTCGTCGATCCCCAGGTCCGTCCGGCGGGAAGCTTGAAGTAGTCGCTGACGGTGTTGTACGGGTTCGGCGCGTCGTTGGTCGGCTTGGTCGCGCTCTGTGCGGCCACCGGTCCGGAGAACGCGGCCGCGGCGAGCGCCGGGATGAGCAGTGCCAGCTGCATCGGGCGTGGGTAACGCATGAATGCTCCTTTTATGCGGTTCCGCTGACATGCTCCGGGTACGTAGCGCGAAGCCGTCAGGCGAGCGCATTATAAGATACGCGGCATGCGAAGACTTACTTTTGCGGTCGCTCGTCCTGGCCCTCGGCCAGCTGGTGTTCGGCGACGACAGCGAGCGGCTGCTCACCATCGATCACTACGTGCGCGTCAAGTCCACCGTCCCGGCGCTGGCCGGCCAGGAGGTGCCGATCTACGTGCGCGAGCGCGTGCAGGCGGGCACGGCGCTGCGCGGCGCGGCGGGCGCCGATCGGATCGCGCTCTTCGTCCACGGCGCCGGCACGCCGGCCGAAGTGGCCTTCGACGTGCCGCAGCCCGACTACAGCTGGATGGCGTATCTCGCGCGCGCCGGCTTCGACATCTTCGCGATGGACACGACCGGCTACGGCCGATCGATCCGGCCGGCGGCGATGAACGATCCCTGCAACCTCGCCAAGGATCGGCAGGCGCCGTTCGTGCCAAGCTGATCCCGGCGCTGCGCGCCGAGCTACCCGCACGCGATGACGACAATCGCCTCCGACTGGAACGACATCGGCGCCGTGGTCGACTACATCCGCGCGCTGCGCCGCGTGGAGAAGGTCAGCCTGCTGGCGTGGTCGCTCGGCGGCCCGCGCGCCGGCGGCTACGCGGCGCAGCATCCGGAGAAGGTGCAGCAAGCTCGTGCTGCTCGCGCCCGCCTACAACCGCGCCGCGGCGGCGGCCGCGCCGGCGAAGAATCCGCCGGACGGCACCGCGATGAACACGCAGTCGCGCGAAGACTTCTCGGCCAACTGGGATCGCCAGGTCGGCTGCCCGGCTCAGTACGAACCCGCGGTCGCCGACGCGGTGTGGTCGGAGATGCTGGCGTCGGATCCGGTTGGCGCGACGTGGGGCCCGGGCGTGCGGCGCGCGCCGCAGACGGCGACCTGGGGCTGGAACGCGGCGATGGTGGCGAAGGTGCAGGCGCCGACGCTGATGGTCGTCGGACAGCACGACAAGCAGGTGCCAGCCCGACCGCGTGCGCGAGCTCTTCACCGACATCGGCACGCCGCAGAAGATGTTCGTCGACCTGGCATGCTCGTCGCACAACGCGATGTGGGAGAAGAACCGCCTGCTGCTGTTCCGCGCCTCGCTCGACTGGCTCACGCAAGGAACCGTGAACGGCACGAAGGACGGCACGCTGCGGCTGGGATACTGATGGGCAAGGGCCGGATCGCTCCGCGTGCGGCAGTTGGCGCCGTCGTGCTGGTCGTTATCGCGGCCGCGGCCGCGGCGATGGCGCAGGTGCAGCTGGGCGACTTCGGCCGCTTCGGCGGGCCGCCGCCGCGCCTTCAACCCGCAGCCGAACGTGGCCTACGACGGCCGCTTCACCTTCGTGCGCGTCAGCTACGAGACGCGCGCCGGGCGGCTACTGGTGGCGCGGCCAGCCGTCGTGGTCGCACGGCTACCCGATCGCCGAGCGCAACCTGATGAAGATCATGAACGAGGTCAGCTATCTCGGCGCGCACGACGCCGAGATCAACACGCTGTCGCTCGACGATCCCGAGCTCTTCAAGTATCCGGTGGCCTACATCATCGAGGTCAGCTGGTGGACGCTGACCGACGCGGAGGCCGCGGCGCTGCGGACCTACATGCAGAAGGGCGGCTTCGTCATCGTCGACGACTTCAAGGCCTACGGCGACTTCGGCAGCCCGGGCTGGGAGGTGTTCGAGCAGAACATGCGGCGCGTGCTGCCCGAGGCGCGCTTCTTCGACATGGACGCGACGCACCCGATCTTCCACTCGTTCTTCGAAATCAACGACCTCAACATCATCCCGCAGGCCTACAACGCCGGGCAGCCGATCTTCCGCGGCGTCTACGAGGACAACGATCCGTCGAAGCGGCTGATGATGATCGTCAACTACAACACCGACGTCTCGCAGTACTGGGAATGGTCGGGCACCGGCCTGCGCCCGATCGACGACACCAACGAAGCCTACAAGCTCGGCGTCAACTACATCGTCTACGGCCTGACCCACTGAAGAAGGGCATCCACCATCATGCTGGCTGACGTCCGGGCCGCGCTGCGCAACCTTCGCCACGAGCCGGGTTACGCGGCGGCGGCTACGCTCACCCTCGCGCTGACCATCGGCGCGACCACCGCCATCTTCAGCGGCGTTCACAAAGTCCTTCTCGACACCGCCGGTATCACCGATCCGCAGTCGCTGGTGATGGCGTGGTCGCGCGACACCGCGCGACAGCTCGGCGTCGTCGAGCTCTCGTATCGAAACGTCGAAGACTGGGCGAAGAACACGCGCAGCTTCGCCAGCCTCGCCGCGATCGGCTCGTCGACCTGGCCGGCGATCCTCGATGGCCGCGGCGATCCGGAGCGCCTCTCGCTCGCCGGGGTATCGGTGTCCTTCCTCGACACGCTCGGCGTCAGGCCGCTGGTCGGCCGCGATTTCGAGGAGGACGACGATCTGCCGAACGCGCCGCGCGTCGTCATCATGAGCTACGGCATGTGGGCGGCGCGCTTCGGCAGCGATCGCGAGGTTGTCGGCCGCACGATCATGCTCGACGAGGAACCGTTCACGGTCGCTGGCGTGATGCCGCAGGGTTTCGACTTTCCCCGAGGCACCGACGTCTGGACGCCGGTCGTGCCGGTGCTCGCCGCATCGCCGGAGGGCTGGCAGCCGAAGACATTGGATTCGGTCGCCGTGCTGTTCGCGATCGGACGCCTTCGCGACGGCGTGACCTCCGACACCGCGCGCGACGAGCTCGACGCGATCGCCGCGCGGATCGAGCGCGAAGGCGGCACGCGCCGCTTCGCATCGGCCGTGGTGACCACCCCGTTCCTCGACTTCGCGCTCGGGCCGGTTCGACGTGCGCTCTGGGCGCTCTTTGGCGCGGTCGGCGTACTGCTCCTGATTGGCTGCGCGAACGTGTCGGGGTTGATGCTGACGCGTGCCTCGGTTCGCCGCCGCGATCACGCCATCCGGCTCGCGCTCGGCGCCACGCCAGCCGCGATCGGTCGTCTGTGGATTGCCGAGACGGTCGTCCTTTGCGTGGCCGGCGGCTGTCTCGGTCTGCTCAACGCGCGCTGGATGGCGCAGGTGATGATCGCGGTGGCGCCCGAGAACCTGCCGCGCCTCGCGTCGGTGACGATTGATGCGCCGGTCGCCGCGTTCACCTGCGCCGTGGTCGCGATCGCCACGCTCGTCTGCGGCGCCGGGCCGCTCCGCCACGCGCTCGCCTCCAGCCCGCTCGAGGGGCTGCAGGCGTTCGGCCAGGCGACGGCGACGCGCAGCGCGCAGCGCTCGCGGTCAGCGCTGGTGGCGCTGGAGATCGGGCTGGCGGTGGCGCTGATGATTGCCGCTGGACTGGTCGTGCGCAGCTTCGTCAACCTGCGCCAGATTCATCTTGGCTTCGAGCCCGCAGGCGTTCTGACGATGACGGCGAGCCCGCGGACGACACGGCCGGTGAACGAGTGGATCGCGGAGCTGCTGCCGCGCATCACGGCACTGCCGGGCGTCGAGTCGGCTGGCGCGATCTATCTGCGTCCGCTTGCGCTCGGGCCGATCGGACAGGAGACGTCGTTCGTGCTGGAAGGGCAGGCGGACTCGGAGGAGACCGAACGGCGGAACCCCGCGCTCAACTATCAGGTCGCCACCCCGGGCTATTTCACGGCGATGCGGATCGAGGTGAAACGCGGACGCTTGTTCACCGCGGACGATACGGCGCAGTCGCCGCGGGTCGCGCTCGTGGGCGAGAGCGCGGCGCGACGCTTGTGGCCGGGAGAGAACGCGGTCGGGAAGCAGCTGCTGCTGCCGACCTTCGAGCGCGGCACCGGCAGGCGCGCCTGGCGGCAGATCGTGGGCGTCGTCGCCGACGTTCGCTACCGCGGCGTCGACGACGTGCGGCTCGACGTCTACGATCCGGCGACGCAGTCTCCGCTGGAGGCGGGCGATCTGGTCGTGCGCACCTCCGGCGATCCGCTCCGCCTGGCCGCGGCGGTACAGGCGGTGGCGCGCGAGCTCGACCCGCGCGTGCTTATCTCGGGGTCGACGACGATGGAGGGCATCGTCGCGCGGGCGCTGGCGCCGTGGCGTTTCAGTGTCTGGGTGTTCGGCGTGTTCGCCGCGCTCGCCGTCGTCCTCGCGAGCGGCGGCCTGTTCAGCATCGTCAGCCTCGATGTCGCCCGCCGGCGCCGCGAGCTCGCGGTGCGCGTCGCGCTCGGCGCGCAGCGGCGCGACATCCTGCAGTCGGTCCTGGTCCCGGCGACCAGGCGCCTGCTCGCCGGCCTGGCGTTCGGCCTGCTCGTTTCGGCGGCGGCGTCCGGCGTCCTGCGCAGCATGCTCTTCGGCATCGAGCCGCTGGACGCGTGGACCTACCTGTCGGTGACGGTGCTGATCTCGCTCGTGGTGATCGGCGCGTCCTATTTTCCGGCCCGCCGCGCAGCCCGCGTCGACCCGCTCCTGACGCTGCGCTGTGAGTGATCGGCGCGCCGGGGACGAGGCGGTGGCCGGAATCGCATACGATCTGTACGGATGAGGTCGATGTGACGGCGGGCACGTCCAAAAAAGCCCAATTTCTTCGCGATCATCCGGGCCTGGTGCTGTTCCGGCCGTCTGAGCCCGACGAGCTGCGCAAGTACCTGGTCGAGCGAGGGCTGATCGCGCCCGAAGATTTGCCGCTCCGCGTGACGCGCGCCGGCGACGGCAACATGAACTGCACGCTGCGAGTGGTGACGCCGCGGCGGCGGCTGATCGTCAAGCAGGCGCGTCCCTGGGTGGAGAAGTACGACCACATCGCGGCGCCGTGGGACCGTTCGCACGTCGAGGCCGCGTTCTACGAGAGCGTCGTCGGCGTGTCCGGGGTCGGCGATCGGATGCCCGGCCTGCTGCACGTGGATGCCGAGAACCGGGCGCTCGTGTTCGAGGACCTTGGCGACGGCGGCGATCTGACGTCGATGTACCGGGGCGAGCGGCTGGCAGACGCGGACGCTGACGTGCTCACCGACTATCTGGTGCGCCTGCGTCGCGTCGAGGTTCCGGCGCACCTGCGGCATCTGCTGCGCAACCGCGAGATGCGCGCGCTCAACCACGAGCACATCTTTCATTTCCCGCTGGTCGAGGCCAATGGCCTCGCGCTCGATGGGATCACTCCCGGCCTGCAGGCGGCGGCCGACGCGCTGAAGCGGGATGTGCCGTTCGTCGAGCGCGTCGCGGAACTGGGCGCGCGCTATCTCGCCGACGGCCAGGTGCTGGTGCACGGCGATTACTTTCCGGGCAGCTGGGTGAAGACCGGCCGCGGCGTCGCCGTCATCGACCCGGAGTTCTGCTTTCTTGGCATCGCGGAGGTTGACGTGGGCGTGATGCTGGCGCACCTGATGATGGGCGGCGAAGAGAGTGGCCGGATCGACGCGGTCGAGCGCGCGGCCGCCGGCGACAGGGTTGATTGGACGCTGACGGGGCAGCTTGCCGGCGTCGAGATCATGCGCCGGTTGATCGGCGTCGCCCAGCTTCCGCTCGAGGCATCGCTCGGACGCAAGCAGGAACTGCTCGATCGCGCGCGGCAGATGGTGCTGGCGGCATGAGGCGGTGGGCCTGGTTTGCCAGCATCGCCACTGTCGCCGCAGCGATCGCCGCTTCGGGCTGCGCCGTGCCGGGCGTTTCCGCTCAAGGCGCCGCCATCCCGGTGTGGATCGACACCGATCCGGCGGTCGGCGTCGCCGATCGCGATGTCGACGATGGCTTCGCGCTGCTGCAGGCCTTCCACTCGCCTGAGCTCGCGCTGCGGGGTGTTTCGGTCGTGTTCGGCAACGCGCCGCTCGCGCAGGCATGGCCGATCGGCCTGCGGATTGTCGGCGGCTTCGGACCGCGCGGCGTGCGCGCCTACCGCGGCGCCGCGAAGGCGGCGGATCTCGGCGTCGACAACGCCGCGACCCGCGCCCTGACGGCGGCATTGCGTCGCGAGCCGCTCGTGATCCTCGTGCTCGGTCCCGCGACCAACGTCGCCACTGTGGTTCGGAACCAGCCGGCACTCCGCAGCCGCATCGTCCGCGTCGTCGCCGTCGCCGGCCGGCGTCCGGGGCAACGCTTCACCACCGGCACGACCAACCCGCGTGGCCACCGCGACTTCAACTTCGAGGAAGACCCCGAGGCCTTCCGCGTGCTGCTCGCGTCGGGTGTTCCGCTGACGCTCGCGCCGTTCGAGATCTCGTCGAAGGTGTGGCTCAGGGCGCCGGAGCTCGATGCGATCGCCCGCGACGATCCGAAGTCGGACTGGATTGTCGCCCCGGCGCGCCGATGGCTGGCGCTGTGGACGCGAACCTTCGGCGTCGACGGCTTCAACCCGTTCGACACGCTCGCGGTCGCCCGCATCACCTCGCCGTCACAGCTGACGTGCGAGACGCTGCCGGCGCGCATCGACGTGCTCGCCGACGATGCGACCGAAGAGCGGGTGCAGGGGACGACGGTCGCGCGCAAGCCGTACCTGCTCGTCTCGCGTGAGTTTGGCGCCTCGGTGCCGTCGGTCGAGTACTGCTACGACGCCGCCGCGAGCTTCAAGCCCGACCTGCTCCGGCGGATCACTGCAGGTCGTTGAGCGACCAGTCGTAGTCGAGGAACCGAATCGCCGCGCCGGCTTTGGCCGCGGCTGCCGCTTCGGGCGGACCGTAGCGCTCGACGAAGCCGCGGATCGCGCGATCGGTAGCCGTCTCGGACTCGGGCTGCGCCGACGCGTACTGCTTCACGAAGTCGGTGCCGTACCACTCGAAAATCTTCGACACATACAGCCGCCCGTTGGTGAGGCGGGTGCCTTCCGCGCTCGCGAGGTACCCGCGCGCGGCGTCGTCGAGCTGGTGATCGAGGTCGGCGCCGACGTACGGCTCGCCGCGCAGCGGCGGGCAGCTCTTCGACGCGCAGTTGATGGCCATGTGCACGCGCGCGTCGCCGAACTCCGGGCGCAGGATGCTGTGCTCGATGCCGTCGAGGGTGACGCTGCGGCCGGCCGCGCGCCACTCGAGCTTGGTCCACACGCCGTCGATCTGCCGGATGCTGTTGCGCGGCGCCAGCGAGAACCACGATCCGCGGATCGGATAGTGGTCGACGATGGCGCGCAGCGTGAAGAGGTTGTAGGCGTTGATCCAGAACGCCATCCGGTCGTGCGGCGGCATCGCCTGCTCGGCCTCGGACGAGACGGCGGCAAGCTCGCCGGCGATGTCGTCGAGGCCGGCGCGGCCGTCGGCGAGCGCCTGGTAGTCGACGCGCGCGCCGTGGACGACCGCCGCGAGCAGTTCTGCGTAGCTGGCAAAACGCGTCGGTGTCGCCGTCGAACCGGCGTCGAACGAGCGTGAGACGAGAACCAGCAAAGCCGCAACGGCGGCCAGGCGACTCGGGGCTCGCATGGTCACTGGCGAATATTATCCGGTTCGAACTTCAGACTCTGAACTTCCGACATTCGGGCGGGCGGCGACGCCACCGGGACTCGGCCAGGTGCCGGACATCGCGCCGATGCATGCCACTGGCCCCCGTTCACGCCGACGGCTGCCCGCTCCCGTGCCGACGAGCTTGAGCTATCCCGCAGGATTGTCACCCTATCCAATCGGATAGCGCCAGCGGCTGGCAGCGCGACGACATCAGCCAAATCAAACGAAATGCGGCATCGACCCCGATGGTCGGCGTCTTGCGCCACCCGGAGGCACCGGGCAGAGCATCGCGCGTGATGCGGCCGCCCTCCCGAGGCGTCTGCGGCTCACCCGTCATCCGAAGGAGGAGAACAGTGTCCATTCACCGTCTACTCGTGTCGCTCGTCGCCGCTTCGTCGCTAGCTGCCGGCGTGACTGTCGTGGTCGCGCAGTCCGATTCGGCCGGCCGCCATGGCGCATTCAGGTTCGAGCCGGTTCCCGCATCGGCCGCCTGCGTGCCGGGCGGCGTAGGGACCGCGCCGAACGAACAGCCGTTCTTGCTGCCGCCGGGGTTCGTGCAGACCGTGATCGCCAGAGAAGGCGATGGCGGCGCCCCCGATAACTTCGACATGAATACGCTGAACGAAACCGGCCGCCAGGCGGGCCGTTTTCTCTACCGCTCGCATGAGACGCCCGGGAACGGCGCCATCAGCGTGACCGATCTGCTCACGGGCACGACGCGCGTGCTGGTGCAACGCGCCGACTGGAACCGGATGGACGGCATGGTATGGACGCCGTGGCGGACCATCCTTACCGCCGAAGAGATGCGTCCCGAACGACTGCCATCGCTGCCCGATCCCACCGTCCCACAGGCGCTCGCCGGCCTGCTCTACGAGGTGGACCCGCTGAGCGGCGCGACGGTCGCGCGCCCAGCGCTCGGCGCGAAGGCTCACGAGGGGATCCGGTTCGACCGGGCGGGCAATGTCTACGGCATCTCGGAGACCGCGCCGACGACGCAGGTCGGCACGCCGCCGCGGCCGCGACCCGGCGGCTATATTTTCAAGTTCACGCCGGATCGTCGCGGCAATCTGTCCAGCGGACAGCTGTTCGCGCTGAAAATCGTCAACGATTTCGGCGATCGGACCGGCGAGGCGATCTGGGTGCCGCTGGATCGGCAGGCCGTGCAGGTGGACGCCGACGCCGCCGCGACCGCGGCGGGCGCAACGGGCTACGCTCGGCCCGAGGACGTCGAGACGGCGACCAGCACTGGCAACGACCGCAACCCGGGCGAGAATCTGTACGTGGCGGTGACCGACGAACATCGCGTCCTGCGGATCGAGCTCGGCCCGCGGCGTCACGACGACGATGACGATGATGACGGCGAAGGGCACGACGACGCGGCGCGAATGCGCGGCGGCCGTCAAACGGTCTTTGTGTCCGACTACGTCCGCCGGGGCGTGAACGCCCCCGACGACTTCACCAATCCCGACAACCTCGCGCTCGACAAAGGCGGGAACCTCTTCATCACCGAGGACACGGGCACGCCGCCCGGAATGGATATCTGGATGGCGTCGCCGGCCTCGCGTCACACCTGGATGGCGTCGACGACCGTCCGGTTCGCCAGCCTGACCGATTGCGGCGGGGAGCCGAGCGGCATCTACTTCGACCTCACAGGAAAGGTGCTGTTCGCGCACGTGCTGCACCGAGGGGGACCCGATACCCGTGACCTCGCCGTGATGATCACGCAGGAACGGCGGCGCCGCGACTGACGCGGCGGATCTCATCGACGCGTCGAACACTTCGAGATGCCAGGCGCCGTGGCGGGGACGGTGCCTGGCACCAGAGTCTGTGCGGCTATACTCGGAAGGTGTTGATGCGTCCCGTCGTCATGGTGTGTGTGTGTGTCTGTCTGTTGTCGGCAGCTGCATCTGCGCGCGCGCAACCGCCGAACCCGCCGGCCATGGTCGATACGCCGGGGGTCACGGTGCTGACCGGTCTGACCGTGCCGGAATTCGAAGCCGAGATGCAGCAGATGAACATGGCGCTCGGCGTCTCGTGCGGGTTTTGTCACGCTCGCGGCAACTTCGCGGCCGAGACCAACCCGCGCAAGGCCACGGCGCGCAGGATGCTCGAGATGGTGAAGGGCTTGAACAAGCAATACTTCCCGGACTACAAGCCGTCGGGTGCGGTTGGGGACGAGTCGCGGCTCGGCAAGGTCACGTGCTTCACGTGCCACCATGGCGAGGAGCGGCCGAAGACCACGCCATGAGCGGCGCCATCGATCTGCTGCGGCGATTCTTCCGCGCGATGCGCGACTGCTGGATCGGCCTGATGATGCTGAACACCAGCACGTGAGGGCTCGATCCAGTGGCCTGGGAGCAGGACACACGAAAACGCCAGGCGCGCGAGGACGGGTGAGGTGCAGGTGCAGTACGTAGGGCAGCCCTTCAGGGCTGCCGGATGTAGGGCGGCCCTTTAGGGCCGCCTCTCTACCGGCGGCCGCGACCCGGCGCGTCGCGGTCGGGCCTGACGCTCACCTTTCTTCCCCGCAGCGTCGTCGCGCGCAGCGCCGCCATGATCTCGTCGGCGCGCGACTCGGGCACTTCAATCAGGGAAAAGCGATCGGCGATCTCGATCGCGCCCAGATCGCGCGAGTCGATGCCGGCCTCGCCGGTGATGGCGCCGACCAGGTCGCCCGGCCGGATGCCGGCCTCGCGTCCCGCGCCGATGAACAACCGCACGGCATTCTCCATCGCCGGCCGCTGCTGGCGTGCGCGTTCCGGCCGCCCCTCCCCGGCAGCACCGATCACGGCCCCGCCTGAAAAGCGCTTCGGCGATCCGGCTGCGCGGTGGGGCCGCTCCTGGTGGGGGAGTGCGGCAGGAATGTCCTCGTCAGCCGCTGCGCCCGCTTCCGCCGCGTGCGCCAGCTTCACCGCCGCCGCCGCGATGTCGACGATGTCGAACTCCTGTGCCAGCGATTCGACGACCACACGCACGTCGTCGAGCTCGCCGGCGAGCAGTTGCTCGCGCAGCGACGCCCGGGTGATGTCCAGCCGTCGCGCGCGCAGGTCGGCGACGGTCGGCACCGTGGCGACGTCGATCTTCTGCTTGGTGAAGCTTTCGATGGCGCGCAGCAGCCGGTGCTCGCGCGGCTCGGCGAGCGTGATCGCGGTGCCGGCGCGGCCGGCGCGCCCGGTCCGGCCGATGCGGTGGACGTAGGCTTCCGCCGACGCCGGGACGTCGTAGTTGACGACGTGCGAGAGATGCTCGATGTCGAGCCCGCGCGCGGCGACGTCGGTGGCGACGAGCAGCTCCACTTTGGCGGCGCGGAACATCTGCATCACGCGATCGCGCTGCCGCTGCTCCATGCCGCCGTGCAGCGCTTCGGCGCGGTGGCCGTGCGCGTTCAGCGTCTCGACGAGCGTCTCGACTTCGAGGCGCGTCCGGCAGAAGACCAGCGCCGAGGTCGGGTCTTCCATCTCGAGCACGCGATCGAGCGCCGCCGGCTTGTGCGCGCGCGGCACGATGTAGGCGATCTGCCGGACGCGGGGCAGCTTGCCGGCGGCGGTTTTTTCGCGCGCGATCGTCACCCGCGCCGGGTTCCTCAGGTGGCGCTCGGCAATCGACAGGATCCGCGCCGGCATCGTCGCCGAGAACAGCGCCGTCTGCCGCGTCTTCGGCGTCGCCTCGAGGATCGCGTCGAGGTCCTCGGCGAAGCCCATGTCGAGCATCTCGTCGGCTTCGTCGAGCACCAGCACGCGCAGGTGATCGAGCTTCAGCGTCCCGCGCTTGATGTGATCGAGCGCGCGGCCCGGCGTGGCCACGACGACGCCGGCGCCGCGTTCGAGGGTGCGAATCTGCTGCGAGCATCGGCGCGCCGCCGTAGACCGGCAGCACGGTGACGCCGAGGCGCCTGCGCGTATTTGTGAATCGCCTCGGCCACCTGCATCGCCAGCTCGCGCGTCGGCACCAGCACGAGGCCGCCGGTCTGCTTGCGCGCATCGGCCTCGCGGCTGAGACGCTGGAGCATCGGCAGCGCGAAGGCGGCGGTCTTGCCGGTGCCGGTCGCCGCCTGGCCGAGCAGGTCGCGTCCCGCGATCAAGCAGCGGAATCGTCTCGCGCTGGACAGGCGTCGGCTCTTCGTAGCCGAGCGCCGCGACCGCGGCAGACAGTTCGTCGATGAGACCGAGACCGTTGAAGCCGGCCGGCGGCTCGCTTTTCTTCGTAGTCACTTGTTGATTATGGGTCGGGTGGGGCAGGTGGGGCAGGTGGGGAGGGGTAGAGAGTAGGAGCCCCAACCTGCCTACCCACCCGCCCTACCCGCCCACCAGCCCTACCGGCCCTATCGGATGAACGTGCCGTCGCGCAGTTCGGTGAGCGCCTGCTGCAACTCCTGCTTGGTGTTCATGACGATCGGTCCGTACCACGCCACCGGCTCCTCGATCGGCTTGCCCGACACGAGCAGGAAGCGGATCCCTTCGTCGCCCGCCTGAACGACGACTTCGTCGCCGCGGTCGAACAGCACGAGCGAGCGGTTGCCGGTGCGCTCGCGGGTGACCGCGTCGGTGCCATCGGTCGCCTCGGTCAGCACGCCCTGAGGATCGGACGCGTCGCGGAACGTGCCCGAACCGGCGAACACGTAGGCAAACGCGTGGCGTGAGGTTTCGACCGCGAGCCGCTTCTTTCGGCCGGGCGGCACCGACACGTCGATGTACTGCGGGTCGGCGGCGACGCCTTCGACCGGGCCTTTCCTGCCCCAGAAGTCGCCGACAATCACTCGCACGCGCGTCCCATCGTCGTCCACGACCTCGGGGATGTCGCTGGCGGCGATGTCCTGGTAGCGCGGCGCGGTCATCTTGAGCGACGACGGCAGGTTGGCCCAGAGCTGGAAGCCATGCATCCGGCCCTGCGGGTCGCCGTGCGGCATCTCGCGATGCATGATGCCGCGGCCGGCGGTCATCCACTGCACGTCGCCGGCGCCGAGGTTGCCGGAGTTGCCGAGGCTGTCGCCATGCTCGACGTTACCTGCGAGCACGTAGGTGATCGTCTCGATGCCGCGGTGCGGGTGCCACGGGAACCCGGCGAGGTAATCGTTCGGGTTCTCGTTGCGGAAATCGTCGAAGAGGAGAAACGGATCGAACTCGGTGGTGTCGCCGAAGCCGAAGCCGCGGCGCAGCTTGACGCCGGCGCCCTCGACGTGGGGCGCGGCCTGGACGATGCGCTTGACTGGTCTGACTGACATGCAGTGACTATACTATGTATAGTGGCTACCCGTCAAGCGTGCAGTAACGCTGTAGGGCGGGCCTTCAGGCCCGCCATCTGCCGTCGCGGCAGCCCTGAAGGGCTGCCCTACGTTTGCGGTGCCAAGCGGAGGGCTGAGATTAGAAGTAGCGACTCGACGACTGCGGCGCCGCCTCGCGGACCATCGTCTTGATCTTCTCGATGTTCTCGTTGCGGATCGGGCAGGTGCTGTCGGTGGCGACGCACTGGGCGAGTTGCATGCCGCACGTGCAGGTGCAGCGTGCGCGGTTGGCCGCCTGCAGCGCCGTCTTCTTCGCCTTCGAATCGAGCGACGAGAAGTCGACCACCGCAATCGCGTGCTCGTCGTAGGGTACGCCCGAGTTTTCGACGACGACGTAAACGAATCCGGCTGCGAGCGCAATGACGGCCGCCCAGACGGCCAGCTTCTTCAGCTGTTTCGAGCCGCGGCTCTGTTTCTGTGCTTTCTGAGCTCTCTGACGCTTGCCCATGACGGCGCCATTCTACCTGCGTCTCTCCTGATTGACACCTTATGCGAGCGCGCCATAGATTCAGGCCGCAGTCGAGTCCGGCGCGCAGTCGGCAGTCGCATCTTGTAGGGTCCGTCCTTCAGGGCGGACCGTGGTTACGTCTGGGAGACACTCACATGGAAAACCTGATCGCGAAGCTGCTCGGAGACTTCGAAGCGGGGAAGTTGAGCCGGCGGCAGTTGATTCAAACCCTCGCGCTCTGCGCGACCGCGCCGGCGGCGGCCGCCGCGGCGGCAGCCCAGACGCCGGCAGCCTCCGCCACCGCCGCGGCTGCGAGCACGCCCGCGCCGTGGAAAACCGTCTATCTCGATCACATCTCGTACGCGGTCACCGACTACAAGAAGAGCGCGGCGTTCTACTCGAACCTGATGGGGTGGACGATTCGCAACGACAACGGCACCAACCAGGCGACGCTCGACATCGGCAACGTCGGCGGCATCATCATCCGCAACGCCCGCCGGCCCGAGGGCGCCGCCCAAGCGCCGCCTGCCGCCGCGCCCTCGCAGCCGGGGCAGCCGCCACGCCCGCCGCTGACCGGCGTCATCAACCACATCTCCTACGGCATCGACCCCTGGGATACCGAAAAGGTGAAGGCCGAGCTGGAGCGGCGCGGCCTGAAACCGCGGCCGGACATGGTCGGCGACAACTTCAAGAGCTTCCACGTGTTCGACCCCGACGGCTGGGACCTGCAGATCAGCAACAAGATCAAAGCTGGGGACTAGGGGGGCAGCGGCTCGGGCGAGACATCTTTTCACAACTGGGCTACACCGCCGGCTGGTAAAATTGACACCGAACCGAGGGGCACAAGTGTGCCCGGCTGAACCCTTTACGGTGGCAGAACCTCAGGGATGAAGAGCGTCAACTCGATCCTGTTCGTCGCCGGTCTCATGTGGCTCGGCGTGGCGACAACCGCGGGCATCGCGCAGCAGGCCGCTCCGGCGCCGGCCAAGCCGGTGCAGGCGCCCGCAGCCGCGCCGCGTACGCCGAAAGGCCCGGCCAAAACCGCACCGGCCACTCCGGCCGCAAACGCATCAGCTCCGGATCACAACGGCGTCATCCGCCGCTATTGCGTCAGCTGCCACAGCGACGCGCGCAAGACCGGCGGCCTGTCGCTCGCGTCGTTCGACGTCAGCCACGCGGCGCAGAACGCCGAAGTCGCCGAGAAGGTGATCCGCAAGCTGCAGGCGGGGATGATGCCGCCGCCGCTTTCGCCGCGTCCGGACGCGGCGACGCAAGCCGCGCTCATCACCGCGCTCGAAACCACCGTTGACGCCGCGGCGCTCGGCAAGCCGAATCCCGGCGGCGCGCACGTTCCAGCGCCTCAATCGTCCCGAGTACGCGCGCGCCGTGCGCGATCTGCTCGACCTCGACGTCGACGCCGGCAACTGGCTGCCGCTCGATCAGAAGAGCGCGAACTTCGACAACATCGCCGACGTCGCAGGCGCTGTCGCCGACGCTGCTCGAGGCCTACCTCAACGCCGCCGCGGCGATCAGCCGGATGGCGGTCGGCGATCGCAACGCGCCGTCGATCGACTCCACCTACACCAACGCCGGCTACCTCTCGCAGCACCCGTGGGATCACGTCGAGGGCGCGCCGTACGGCACGCGCGGCGGCATGGTCGTCAACCACGTGTTCCCGGCCGACGCCGAGTACGTCTTCGAGGTCGCGATCAACTCGGGCAGCAACGCGCGCTTCGAGGACATCGACGTCTCGATCAACGGCGAGCGCGTCGCGCTGATCGAGTACGAGACCGGCCCTGCCGGCGGCGCCGACGGCCGCGGCGCGCGCATCGTCCGCACCGAGCCGGTGCTGATCCGCGCCGGGCAGCATCGCGTCGCCGCCGCGTTCGTGCGCAAGCTCGAAGGGCCGTACGAGGATCTGATCCGGCCGCACGACTGGTCGTACGCCGGCGGCGGGTCGGGCGGCCCCGGCATCACCACGCTGCCGCACGTGCGCGACCTGATCATCAAGGGACCGTACAAGGCGACCGGCATCTCCGAGACGGCGAGCCGCCAGAAGATCTTCAGCTGCCGGCCGACGAGCGCGGCCGAAGAGCGGCCGTGCGCGCGGCAGATCGTCACCCGCCTCGGCGGCGAGGCCTACCGCCGTCCGCTGAGCGGCGGCGAGATCGATCGGCTGATGCCGCTTCTACGAGAAGGGCGCGGCGAAGGGCGGCTTCGAGGGCGGCGTCCGCGGCGCGCTCGAGGCGATCCTCGCCAGCCCGCACTTCATCTTCCGCCTCGAGAAGGAGCCGGAAGGCGCGCGGCCGGGCGGCACCTACCGCGTCGCCGACGTCGACCTCGCGTCGCGCCTCTCGTTCTTCCTCTGGGGCGCGCTGCCGGATCAGGAACTGCTGACGCTGGCCGACGCAGAACCGGCTCGTCGGCGCCGGGCGCGCTCGAGAAGCAGGCGCGCCGGATGCTCGCCGATCCGCGCGCCGAGGCGCTCGGCTCGCGCTTCGCCGCGCAGTGGCTGCGGCTGCAGGACGTCGACAAGGTCCATCCCGGATCCGAACTTCTATCCCGAACTTCGACGACAACCTCGCCGCCGCGATGCGCCGCGAGACCGAGCTGTTCTTCAACAACCTGGTGCGCGAGGACCGCAGCCTGCTGCGAGCTGTTCACGCGCCGACTACACCTTCGTGAACGAGCGGCTGGCGCGGCACTACGGCATCCCCGAGCGTCGTCGGGCAGCGAGTTCCGCCGCGTCGCAGTATCCGGACGACACGCGCCGCGGCCTGCTCGGGCAGGGCAGCGTGCTGGTGCAGACCTCGCTCGCCAACCGCACCTCGCCGGTGCTGCGCGGCAAGTGGGTGATGGAAGTGCTGATGGGCACGCCGCCGCCGCCGCCGCCGCCCGACATCCCGGCGCTCGAAGAGACCGCGGAGTCGAAGAACGGCAAGATGCTGACGACGCGCGAGCGGATGGAGATGCACCGGGCGAACCCGACGTGCAACGCCTGCCACCGCTTCATGGATCCGATCGGCCTCGCGCTCGACAACTTCGACGTCACCGCGAAGTGGCGCACGCGCGAGAACGGCATGCCGCTCGACACCAAGGGCGACTACTACGACGGCACGCCGGTCACCAGCCCGGCGGAGCTGCTGCACGCGCTGATGAAGCGGCCGGTGCCGCTGGTGCGGACCTTCACCGAGAACCTGCTGGCCTACGCGCTGGGCCGGCGGGCCGAGGCCTTCGATCAGCCGGCGATCCGGGCGATTGCGAAGGCGGCCGAGGCGAACGAGTACCGGATGTCGTCGTTCATCCTCGGCGTGATCAAGAGCGACGCGTTTCAGATGAAGCGCGCGGAAGCGATCACGACAGACGACTCGAAGGCGATCGCACAACGGTAGGGCGCCGCCTTCAGGGGCGCCACAGGAGCGACAGACGTGAACTTCATCACTGGAAAGCAGATGCCCCGCCGGACCTTCCTCCGCGGCGTGGGTGCGACGGTGGCATTGCCGTTCCTCGACGCGATGGTGCCGGCCGGCCGGAGCGGCGCGCACGCCGCCGCGGCCGAGCGGACGCGGCTGATCTGCATCGAGGAGGTCCACGGCCTGGCCGGCTGCAACAACTGGGGCGCGAGCAAGCTCCTGTTCGCGCCGGCGACGACCGGCGCCGACTTCACGTTCGTCGCCGACAACCCGCTGAAGTCGCTCGAGGCCTACCGCGACTACATGACGATCGTCAGCAACACCGACGTGCGCAACGCCGAGGCGTTCGCGCTGCCGGAGATCGGCGGCGACCACTTCCGCTCGAGCGCGGTGTTCCTGACCCAGTCGCATCCGAAGCAGACCAACGGCTCCGACCTGTGGGCCGGCACCTCGCTCGATCAGCTCTACGCCAAGCAGCTTCGGGCAGGGGACGCCGATGCCGTCGATGCAGTTCTGCATCGAGAACCTCGACCAGGCCGGCGGCTGCACCTACAACTACTCGTGCGCCTACACCGACACGATCAGCTGGGCGTCGCCGAACGAACCGCTGCCGATGATCCGCGACCCGCGCGTCGCCTTCGACATGCTGTTCGGCTCGGGCGGGACGGCGGAAGAGCGCGCCGACGCGGCGCGACGACGCGCCGCAGCATCCTCGACTTCATCGGCGGCGAAGTCGAGCGCGTGCGCCGGACGCTCGGCGCCGGCGACCGCAACCGGCTCGAACGCTACCTCGAGAACGTCCGCGAGCTCGAGCGCCGCATCCAGGCGGTCGAGGCGCACAACAACAGCGGCGAGGCGCGCGAGCTGCCCGACGCGCCGGCCGGCGTGCCCGACTCGTTCACCGAGCACATGAAGCTGATGTTCGACATCCAGGTGCTGGCGCTGCAGACCGACATGACCCGCATCATCTCGTTCAAGACCGGCCGCGACGCGCAGAACCGCGTCTTCCCGGAATGCGAGTCGAACCAGCCGTTCCACCCGGCGTCGCACCACGGCAACCGGGAGGAGCGGATCATGGAGTTCAACAAGATCTGCAAGTTCCGCGTCGGCCAGCTCGCCTACTTCCTCGACAAGATGAAGAACACGATGGACGGCGACGCCAGCCTGCTCGACAAGTCGCTGGTCATCTGGGGCTCGCCGATGGCCGATCCGAACATCCACAACCACCGCCGCTGCCCGCTGGTGCTGCTCGGCCACGGCAACGGCATGCTGAAGGGCAACGTGCACCTCAAGGCCGCCGACGGCACGCCGATGGCGAACGTGATGCTGACGCTGATGCACAACCTCGGGCTCGACGACATGACCAGCTTCGGCGACAGCACCGGCGAGTTCTCGCTGACCGCGCCGGTGTCCACGGACGTCGCGCCGGCGTAGTTGCTGGAGGCTAGTTGCTAGGCGCAGGTGCCAGGTGAAGGCTCGTGCCAGTCCGCGCACCTAGCAACGAGCAGACCACTTCGCAGGAGACAGCGTATGAACACGTCGTGATTGCAGTCTGGCGCCTTTGCGCTCTACCTGACCGCGCTCGCCGGCGCGGCGCCGTCCACCTCGCCGGTGGCCGATGCCGCGATGCGCGCCGACAACGAGACGCGTGCGCACGCTGCTCAAGCAGGGCGCCGACGTCGGCGCCGCGCAGGGCGACGGGATGACCGCGCTGCACTGGGCGGCCGAGCGCGGCGACGCCGACGCTGGCCGACATGCTGCTCTACGCCGGCGCGAACGTCGCGGCGGTGACGCGCATCGGCCAGTACACGCCGCTGCACCTCGCGAGCAAGAGCGGGCAGCGTGGCGGTCGTCCAGGCGCTGCTCAAGGCCGGCGCGAGCCCGGCGGCGAAGACGACCAACACCGGCGTCACCGCGCTGCACCTGGCGGCCGCCTCCGGCAACGCCGAGGTGGTCAAGCTGCTGCTCGAGCGCGGCGCCGACGCCAACGCGAGGGAATCCGAGTGGGGCCAGACGCCGCTGATGTTCGCCGCGGCGCTGAACCGCGCCGACGCGATCACGGCGCTGCTCGCGCGGCGGCGCCGATCCGACCGTCACGACCAAGACGATCGACGTCGCCTTCCAGCTGCAGATGGATCGCGCCGCCGCCGACCGCCAGAAGAAGATGCATCGAGGCCGCGGTGCCGAAGGGGCAGGAGCCGACGCCGAGCCAGGTGCAGTCGGCGGTCCACGCCGCGCGCGAGCTGTATCTCGTCCGGCAAGATCCCGCCGGCGGAGAAGAAAGAAGACGGGAACGCGGCCAACGCCGCGAACAACTTCGATCCGGAAGAGATCAACCCGCCGGTGCAGAGCAAGGGCGGCATGACGGCGCTGCTGCACGCCGCGCGTCAGGGCAACCTCGAGGCGGCGCGCGCGCTCGCTCGACGGCGGCGCCGACATCGATCAGCCCGGCGCCGGCGACGCGACGACAGCCCGCTGCTGATGGCGGTGATCAACGGCCAGTTCGACATGGCGATGTTCCTGATCGAGCGCGGCGCGAACTCGAACCTCGCGGCCTCGGGCAACGGCGTCGCGCCGCTGTGGGCCGCGATCAACACGCAGTGGCAGCCGCGCACCCGCTTCCCGCAGCCGCAGCAGATGGAGCAGCAGAAGGCGACCTATCTCGACGTCGATGCAGCGCGCTGCTCGAGAAGGGCGCGAACCCGAACGCCCGCCTGATCTCGCACCCGTGGTACCTGGTCTACAGCGGCTGCGGCAACCGCAACTGCGGCCTCGCCGATACCTCGGGCTCGACCGCGTTCTGGCGCGCCGCGTACGCGACCGACCTCGAGGCGATGCGCCTGCTGGTGGAGTACGGCGCCGACCCGAACATCCCGACGATCGCGCCGCAGCAGGCGGTGCGCCGCGGTCCGCCGCCGGGAACGCCGGCCGGCACCGCCGCGTCAGTGCCCGGCGCCGGCGGCCCGGTCGCGCCGACGCCGACCGCGACGCAGGAGCGGTTCAGTGCGCCCGCGGTGCCGTACGGCGGCCCGGGCGCGGGCGCGATCCACGCCGCCGCCGGCGTCGAATACGGCGAAGGCTTCGCCGGCAACGCCCATCGCCACGCGCCCGATGGTGGATGGCGTCGATGAAGTATCTCGTCGAGGAGCTCGGCGCCGACGTCAACGCGCGCGACAACGACGGCTACACGCCGCTGCACCACGCCGCCGCGCGCGGCGACAACGAGCTGATCATGTATCTGGTGTCGAAGGGCGCCGACGTCACCGCCGTCGCGCGCAGCGGCCAGACGACGGCGGACATGGCGAACGGCCCGGTGCAGCGCGTGTCGCCGATTCCGGCGACGGTCGCGCTGCTCGAGAAGCTCGGCTCGAAGAACAGCCACCGCTGCGTATCCTGTTAGCGGCGACGTTCACTGATCCACGACGGTCAACGCAGAACTCGCAGAACCCGCAGAATCCGTACGCTCCGCTCTAACATGGCGACAGCCGCAGAGTCGACTTGCGGCGTTCGTTCGCTGTTTGCGCTCGACGGGCAACTGCACCGCTCGCGGGGCACAGGAGATAAGGAGATCAGGAGGCTCCTGGCTCGTCCCCCGACGGGAACAGCGAGCGCGCTGCGGTTCGGCGGACGCCGCTTCGCCGCAGCGTCGCTCGTCGGCATCGCCGGCCGATGCGCGCCGAACCCGCCGCCAGGCCTCCTGATCTCCTGACCTTCTGATCTCCTGTTTTCCTTCCGGCGCTGCTGATTGCCCGGTTGCCAGTCGAGCGAAGACGGAGGCTGCCGCGCGATTGAGGCCGCCGAACCGCGAGTTCAGCGCGTTCTGCGTTGGTCGTCGTCCGTTGGCTGATCCTCTAACAACTCATCATCATCCGGGTTCGGGATCGTCGACGGCGGATCGCTGGCGGGGAACGACTCCGCGATCGTTTCGTCGAGCGCCGCTTCGCGGATTTGCCGTTCTTCCTCGGGCGTGTGGTTGTGATCGGGATCGCTCATCGGGTTGCCTTTTTCCTCTTGCGCGCCGGCGCCGCCGTCGCGGCCTTGCGCTTTCGCGGCGCGGCCTGAGTGGCCACGGCCTGCCACGCCAGCGTCATCGCTTCGCCGACCGTCGCCTCATCGGCCTTCGCCAGCCGGACCATCGTGCATCCCTGGCGCCCCCACGCGCCGCTCGCCGGCTCGAAGGTGCCGGGGTCGTTGCGCATGAATTCGTCCTGTTGCTCCGGCGTCAGCTTGACCATGCCGCGGACGTTGTCGGGATGGAGGGTCGCGAAGATCCTCCCGTTGGCGCGGAAGTCCGGGTGATCCATGTGCGACCCTTCGACCGCGCCGCTCATCCCGAGCGCGATGCGGCGGAACTGATTCGCGGTCACGGCGCCGGCTTGAGCTCCATCAGCATACGTGGCGGCCCTAAAGGACCGCCCTACAAACGCGCGCTCTCGATGGCGCGGGCCTTCAGGCCTGCCAACCGCGCTCGAGGCAGCCCTGAAGGACCGCCCTACTTCGCGCAACCCGAAACAATAGAGCCAGCCGCGCGTGCGCACGTAGATCTTGCCGTCGGAGATCGCCGGCGTCGCGTAGATGTCGTCGTGCAGATCGTTGACCACGACCGGCTCGAGCCCGCCGCCCGGCGCGAGCACGACGACCTTGCCGGTCTCGCTCGCCATGAAGATCTTGCCGTCGGCCGCGACCGGCGACGCGTAGTACGGCGCGATCGCGCCCTTCAGCCGGCCCTGGCCCATCTCGGCGCCGGTCTCCGGGTGCAGCGTCGTGACGATGCCGCCGTCGTTCACCATGTAGAGCACGTTCTGGTAGACGAGCGGCGAGGGCAGCTGCGGCACCGACTTGTGATACTTCCAGCGCACGTTGGTCGCGGTCATGTCGCCGCGTCCGCCGAGCTGGATCGCGAGCATGCCGTTCTCGCTCGCCATCGCCGCGCGGTAGTAGTCCCATTCGCTGCGCGACACCGCCGCGTTCGCGTCGAGATCGACCCACGAGCGGGCGTTGCCGTTCGGCAGCTTCGCGAGCGTGACTTTGCCAGTCGGCGTCGCCGTACTGCTTCAGCGATCTCGTCGAACTCGGGGATCGCCGGGTGCGCGCCCGGCTGGTTCTGCGGCGTGCCGAAGCCGTTGATGTAGAGCGTGTCGCCGCTGCACGACCGGCGTCGACTTCAGCTCGAAGGAGAGCCCGCCGACCCACCACAGCTTCTCGCCGTTGTTCGACCGCGTAGGCGGTGAGCAGGAACGAGCCCGGGATGATGATCTGCGTCGCGCCGCCCGCCGGCTTGTAGAGGATCGGCGTCGAGTGCCCGCTGTGCGCCTCGGGCCGCGCCGTCTTCCAGCGGACCCGCCCGTCTCGCTGGTCGAGCGCGACGATGATACGAGTCGGTGTTCTGGTCGCAGACGAGGACGACCATGTCGTCGACCAGCACCGGCGACGCGCCCATGCCGTAGAGGTTGTTGAACGGCCCGAGCGGCAGGCGCCACCGCTCGCGCCCGCTCATGTCGTAGGAGATCAGGCCGAAGTCGGCGAAGAACACGTAGACGTTGGTGCCGTCGGTCGCCGGCGTCGGCCCGGCGGGACCATTGCGCGAGTCGAGCTTCTCGGTCCGCGTGCGCGGCGCGTCGCGCTCCCACACGATCCTGCCGGTGCCGCGATCGAGGCAGATGGTGACGAGGCGTCTCGCCGCGCGCGGCGGTCAGGAAGATGCGCTCGCGCGTCAGCGCCGGCGACGAGTGGCCGAACGGCAGCTCGGTTTTCCAGATGACGTTCTGGTCGGGCCCGAACTCGGTCGGCAGGTGCGTGCTGGTCGAGATGCCGGAGCCGTTCGGCCCGCGGAAACGCGACCAGCCTTCGGGGTCGGGCGAGTCGGCGGCGGCGCCCGCGCCGAGCAGGACGACCGCCGCCAGAGCCAGCGAGAGTGGTTCTCACTGCTGGGTCGTCGCCTTCCCCTTGTTCGCGATCGCCTTGCGAATGGCGGCGACGGTGTTGGTGGCGCGCATCTCGACGATCTTCTTTCCGATGTCCACGGCCTTGGCCTTGTCGGCGATCGAGACGCCGTTGATCGTCGCCTTGCCGGCCTTCACGCGCCCTTCCCACCGGACGCTCTCCGGGTCGGTGACCATCATGTTCATCGTGATGCCCGGGTCGTCGTGGAGGTTGTCGCCTTTCATGTCCGGCTTGGTCACGCCCATCTCGTCCAGCAGCTTCGCCACCGTGTTGTAGGCGTAGTGCTCGGGGATGTGGGCGACGACCGGGCTGCCGTTCCACTGCGCGTTCAGCTTCTCGGCGACGTTCTTCATGCCGGTGACGTTGCCGCCGCTGTCGCCGATGAGGATGATGTTCTGGAAGCCGTGCATCTTGAAGCTCTGCGCGATGTCGGTGAGCATCGCCTCGAAAGGTTTCCTCGCGCATGCTGATCGTGCCGGCGGTCAGTCATGTGGCCGCTCTTCGGCTCGACGCCGCCTTCGGGGACGAACGGCACGATCGGCGCGCACAGCGCGTTGCCGAGCTTGCGGGCGATCGCGTCGCAGTTCGCCTTCAGCACGTAGTTGTGCTTGCCGAGCGCCAGCCACGGCCCGTTCGGCTCGATGCCGCCGGTCGAGATGATGATGGTGGTCTTGCCCGCCTTCATCGCGTCGCGCACGTCCATCCAGGTCATCTCTTCGAGCCAGACCGTGTCGGGCGGCGTCAGCGGGTTGGGCGTATCGATGCAGTTGTAGGGATTCTCGGAGCACTGGCCGCCGCCGGCGGTGCGCGGGTCGACCGGCCGCTGGCCGCGGCCCTGGGCCGGAGCGGTGCCCGGCTGCTGGGCGCCGAGCACGGCGGTCAGCACGAATGCGAAGAAAAACAGGGACGGGATCCTTCTCATGATTCCACTCCTCCGGGAACAGTGAACGCTAACGCGCCCGAGGCAGGGAATCAAGGGGAAGGCTGGAAGGCTGGCGGACAGGGTGGAAGGCGCGAAGGGTGGAAGGAAAGGCCGGCAGGGAACGTAGAAGTTCGAAGGTTGAGAGTCTCCGCCGAGCTCAGCTGAGTCTCCTGAGCTCGCTGTGACTCAGGCGTTGCGACTGGGCTACTGCGTAACGACGCCGGTGCGCACCACGCCGCAGGCGATACGGTCGCCGGAGTTGCCCGACGGATCGGTCTTCAGGTCGTCAGCCTGCGCGTGGATGACGAGCGACGATGCGACGTCCATCGACATCCTCGCGGCGACGATGTTCGCTTTCGCAGTGCCGTCCTTGCGGACCGTGAAGTTGTTGACGTCGCCGGCATGCGGACCCTCGGGGTTGAAGAGGCCGTGCTTCTTCGACTCCGGGTTGTAGTGCGAGCCGGCCGATTCGAAGGAGGGTCCTTCGCACTTCGCCGCCTCGTGGAAGTGAATCGCGTGCCGCCCCGGCGGCAGGTTCTTCAGGTTCAGCCCGATCGACACGCCGCCGCTGCGCGCGGCCGACAGCGTTGCCGTTCCGACCGGCTCACCCTTCCCGTTGTTCAGCTCGATCTTCGATTCGGTGTTCTGCTGAGCAGTGACGCCGGCGAGTCCGGCACTCACCACGAACACAGCTGTTATCAGTCCGTTCCTCATGTCGCCTCCGCCTCGGATCCAATGCAAGCGGCATGAACGTTTCTCGCCCGCCTCCTCATGAAACTGGTCCGTTTTGCGCGCTCATTCGTGCTCGTGCTGCCTGTGCCCGCTTTTTCCGCCGCACTTCCCTCGGGTTTCGTCGAAACCGTCATCGCGGGGCTGAACGCCCCGACCGCGATGCAGTTCGCGCCCGACGGTCGCCTCTTCATTTGTGAGCAGGCGGCCGGCTAAGAGTAGTAAAGGATGGGTCGCTGGTGGCCACCCCGTTCCTCACTATCCCGGAAGCGTCCATCAACTCATCGGGCGAGCGCGGCATGCTCGCGGCAGGACGGTCTTCGCGTCGACACCTGAGCGCTACACGACAGGCGGGCGGTGCACAAGCATCGTGCAGCGGTGCAGGCGGACAGGGCGGAACGTGCATTGCCGCTGCACTGCAGAGTGCACGGTGCAGCGTGCACGCTGCACCGTGCTCGTGCACCGTGCACCCGTGCACCGTGCACCCTGCACCGTACGTCTTTACGACGGTGCGTACCGGGCTCGCGTGGTTTCGAACCGGGCCTGCAATTCCGTGATGAATTGCTGGTATCCGGGATCGCGGCGGATCGGCTCGAGCAGCGGGTCCGTCGCGAACCAGGGATAGCAGGGGAAGCCGCCGTCGGCGGCGGTCCGCAGCCACGTCACCGCTTCGCGCGGGCGGCCAAGCTGGGCATGCGCGGTGCCGAGGCTGTAGGCGACATGGTGATCGATCGACGCGCTGCGCTGGATCTCGGCGACGAGTCTCTGCGCCGCGTCGGTCTGGCGGGTGGCGGCGAGCACGGCGGCCAGCGCCGCCTGCGAACGGATGTCGGGCTCGGCGCCGCGGCGCACGCCGGCCAGCAGGTCGGCCGCCTCCTGCGTCTTGCCCAGGTAGAACGTTGCCTGGCCCAGATACATCCGGATCACGGGCGCGTCGGATCGGCGCATCAGATCCTCGGCGCCCTTCGCTGCCTCCGCGAAACGGCCGCTGAACAACGACATCACGACGAGCAGGCGATTGGTCTCGACGTTGCCGTCGGGGTTGAGCGCGATCGCCTTCGACGCCGCGACCTGCGCCGCGTCGAAGAGGCCGAGATGATACAGGCCGCGCGCGCGCGACGCGTATGCGATGTCGAGCGTCGGGTCGAGCCTGAGCGCCTCGTCCACCTCCGCCAGCAGCTTGCCCCAGTCGAACCGTCCGTAGACAGTCCCCGCGGCGGCGGCGATCGCGAAATGCGCCTCCGCCATGTCGTGATCGATCGCGAGAGTGCGCAACGCTTCTTCCTCGGCCCGCTTGCCCCAGGAGAGTGCGTCCTTCTGGTAGGCGTAGCGGACGCTGAACCACGCGAGCGCGGTCGCGAGGCCGGCGCGCGCCAGCGCGTACTCCGGTTCCAGCTGGATCGCCCGCTCGAAGCTTTCGATCGCCGCCCGCATCTTCGCCTCGGAATAGTTCACGAGCAGCGCACGGCCCTGCAGGTACGATTCGTACGCCGCCGCGTTTCTCGGCGCCGGGCGCGTCCGGCCCGTGCCGGCCGCCCGCAGCTGGACGCGGAGCGCGTCGGCGACCTGCCGCGAGACCTCTTCCTCAATCGTCAGCAGGTCGGCGCGAGGGACGTGGAAGCTGCGGCCCCAGACCGGCACGCCGTCCGCGGTCCGGACCAATTGCAGCGAGACGCGGTAGGTCTCGTCGTACTTCTGCAGCGTGCCCGACAGGACATGTTCGGCGCCGAGCTCTTCTCCGGCTACGCGCGGATCGGGAGCGCCGGACTCGTACTTGAGGACCGCCGCGGTCGGCCGGATGCGCAGCGTGCGCACGTTCGCGAGCTGCGTGATCACCGCATCGGCGATGCCGAGGCCGAGATATTTCTCCGTTTCGCCCGCGGTCATCACCTTCAACGGCAACACCGCGAGCTGCACCGCGGGCGCCGCGGCGGGCTGGGACGGCGGACGGGCCGAGCTGTATTGGCGGGTGTTCCAGACCACGGCGATGAGGACCAGCAGGCTCACGCACGCAAGCGCCAGCATCGCCACGCGGACGCGCCGCGCGGACATTGCCGGCGCCGCGGCAGGCCGCGGGGGAGGGATCTCGTTGCCCACGAGAGCCGTCGGCGCGGCAGGCGCCTCGACGCTCGCCTCTCCGGCGGCTGAGCGGCAAGGCGCTGACCGGCGCGATGAAACGGTAGCCGCGCCGGGCCAGCGTCTCGACGAATCGTGGGTTTTCGGCGGAGTCGCCCAGCGCCTGCCGCAGCTTCTTGATCGCGGTGTTCAGGGAATGGTCGAAGTCGACGAAGGTATCCGCCGGCCAGAGCCGTTCGCGCACGGCTTCGCGGGTGACCACCTCACCGGGGCGCTCGAGGAACATCGCCAGCAGCTGAAACGGCTGTCCCTGCAGCTTGAGCCTGACGCCGCTGCGCCGGAGCTCGCCGGACTCGAGATCGACTTCGAAGGTCCCGAAGCGTACGCGCGAGGCGACCGGCGAGCGATCGGCCATGGGTGTCGGGCGAGTCTACCGGCGGTCGCGCGCGGCGTCAAAGCGTTCATCTGCGGCCGCAACCCTTCGCCGTGCAGCGTGTTACCTGTTCACCTGCGCTCCACCCGCAATCCACCGCCGCGTGCATTGAGGTCCCGGCGGCCGACGTCCAGATTGGCGCCCGACAACCTCAATCGGGCCTACGGCCCGGAAGGAGCGCATCATGACGTCCAGCTGCCTCACACGCCAGGTTCTCTTCGGGATCTTCTTCAGCGCCATCGCTTTACAGCCGCCGCACGTACGTCTTCGCCCAGACGACGCCGAGGCCGAGCGTGTTTCAGACCACGCTCGAGGAGACTGGCCAGGCCACTCCGGAAATCACCACCGAGCAGCTGCGGGCGATCCTCGCCTCGAACAGCGAGCCGGTGTTCGACGTCCGCTTCGCGAAGGAGTACGCCATTGCCCACATCCCGGGGACGATCAACGTCTTCGAGAAGGAGGTCGAACGCATCACCGAGCTCTACCCGGATCGATCGACGCCGATGATCCTGTATTGCAACGGTCCGTCGTGCGGCAAGAGCAAGCGGACGTCCGAGCAGCTCGTGGCGCTGGGATACACGGGCGTCCGGCGCTATCAGCTCGGCCTGCCGGTCTGGCGCGCGCTCAGCGAAACGGTGCAGACCGACATGCCAGGCGTGCTCTACATCCACGGAGGCGACCGCACGGCGGTCTGGGTCGATGCGCGCACCCCGTCAGAGTTCCTGGCCGCCTCAATCCCCGGCGCCGTGAACGTGCAGAAAGGAGAGGCGGTCGCGGCCAACGACGACGGCCGGCTGCCGCTTCAGGACAAGGGTACGCGCGTCGTCGTCTTCGGCAGCACCACCCAGCAGGCGAAAGTCGTCGCCGCAGAAATTGCCAAGCGCGCGTACTGGAACAGCAGTTACTTTGGCGGCACGTTCGACGACCTGGCCGCCGCCGGCCTGATCAATCACCGGCCCGTCGTTGTCGCGAGGAATGCCGCGCTCGCCGCTGGCGCCGCTTGCACTGCCACGGTAGGCGCCACCGATCTGAACAACGGCTCCTTCGATCCCGACCCCGGCGATGCGCTCTCCCTGGCCGTGCTGCCGGCCGGACCTTTTGGTCTTGGCCAGCACCAGGTTGCGCTCGCCGGTACCGACAGCCACGGCGCATCCGCGTCGGCGTCGGCGTTCGTGACCGTGTCGGACGAGAGCGGGCCTTCGATTGATGACGTCGAGGTGAGCCGCGAAGAGCAGGCGTCGCAGCGCCACGGGATGACGCTCGTCACCATCGACTACACGGCTGTCGACAACTGCGGCGCCGTGACGACCGCGTTGTCGATTTCCGGCGGTTCGCACGATCGCGCCCAGGTGGTCGATGCGCATCATGTCCTCGTCAAAAGGGGGCACGGTGACGACGATGATGATGACGAAGGGCGGCGGCTCTCGCTGACGATTGTCGCCACTGACGAAATCGGTAACCAGTCGCTCCGACGCGTCACCATCGGTGGACGAACGAAGTCGCGTTGAACAGATCTGTGATCTGAAACGACGAGAGCGCGACTTCGTGTAGGACAAAGTCGCGCTCTTTGCATTCAGCGTGGCGGTCACGCGCGCTTTTGAGGCCTTCTGTCTTGCGGTGTCCGGTGGGCGGCCCTAGAATCCTTCGGCGAGACAGTCGATCAACCGAGGAGATTCCATGCCGAAGTTTTCTGCCGCGATCGTCGCGGCCGTTCTCAGCGCATCGATGATGACGCACGCGCAGTCGGTGACGTCGATTTCGAATACCGATAACGAGACAGCAGATCGATGGCTCGTGGAGCTGTCGAGCGCGCCGACCATCGATGGCACCGACGTCGCCGCGCTCGAGCAGGAGGAAGCCAGTTTCCACGCGGCCGCGGCGGCCGCGGGGATCACATATCGCGAGAGCAAGCATTTCCGGGATTTGTTCAACGGCCTCACCGTCCGCGCAACCGGCCGCGACGTTGCCAGGCTGCGCGCGCTGCCAGGCGTTCGTGCGGTCTATCCCGACGTGAAGTTCAGCGTCAGCCAGCAGGAGATGCCGCCGGGCAACGTCGCTGACCTGGTGACGGCGCTCGCGCAGACCGGCGCTGACGTGGCGCAGAGCGCGCTCCGCTTGACCGGCCGCGGCGTGCGCGTCGCGGTCATCGACACCGGCGTCGACTACGACCACCCCGATCTCGGCGGCGGGTTCGGGCCCGGTACACGCGTAACCGAAGGTTTCGACTTCGTCGGCGATGCGTTCAACGCGGACGACGAGGAACCGATCGTGACGCCCGATCCGGATCCGGACGACTGCAACGGCCACGGCACCCACGTCGCCGGCATCATCGGCGCGAACGGCGGCCTCACGGGCGTGGCGCCCGGCGTGACGTTCCACGCCTATCGCGTGTTCGGCTGCGAGGGCACGACGACCACCGACATCATGCTCGAAGCCATGGAGCGCGCGCACCGCGACGGCGCCGACGTGGTCAACATGAGCATCGGCGCGGCGCTGCAGTGGCCGCAGTATCCGACCGGGCAGGCGGCCAACCGCCTCGTCCGCCGCGGCATCGTCGTCGTCTCGTCGGCCGGCAACGAAGGGGACCTCGGCCTGTACGCGTCGTCGGCGCCCGGCATCGGCAGGAACGTCATCGGCGTCGCCTCGTTCGACAACACGTTCGCCAACCTGGTCGCGTTCTCGATCTCGCCCGACGGTGCGCTGATTGGCTATACGCCGGCAACGGGCGCGCCGCCGCCGCCGACCACCGGCTCGCTGCCGATGGCTCGGACCGGAACGACGACGACGGCCGACGACGGATGCAGTCCGCGCCCCGCCGGGAGCCTTGCAGGCAGGGCCGTGCTGATTCGCCGCGGCACCTGCAGCTTCTATCTGAAGGCGTTCAACGCTCAGAACGCCGGCGCGGCCGGCGTCGTGCTCTACAACAACGCCGCAGGGTTCGCCTCACCGACCGTTGCGCCACCGGCGCCTCCCGAACCACCGTCGCCGCCGATTACGATTCCGGTCGTGATGATCACGCAGGGCAAGGGCGCGATCATCGACGCGCGGCTCGCCACCGGCAACGTCACCCTGACGTGGACGAACCAGCTCGGGAGCGAACCGAACCCGACCGGCAACTTGATTTCGAGCTTCTCGTCCTACGGCCCTGGGGCCGACCTGAGCTTCAAGCCCGACATCGGCGCGCCGGGCGGAATCATCCGGTCGACACTGCCGCTCGAGCAGGGTGGCTACGGTCCGCTGAGCGGCACATCCATGGCCGCGCCGCATGTGGCGGGCGCCGTCGCGCTGATGCTCGAAGCGCGCCCGCAGACCTCGCCGCGTGAAGTGCAGGAACGGCTGCAGAACACCGCCCGGCCTCACCGCTGGTCCGGCAATCCTGGTCTCGGCTTTCTCGACGTTGTCCATCGCCAGGGCGCCGGCATGCTGCAGGTGGACGCCGCGATCCTGGCGGATGCGGTGGTGTCGCCGAGCAGCCTCGCGCTCGGCGAGATTGAGAGCGGGTCGGCGACACGCGTCCTGCGGATCAGGCTGAGCGACGACGACCGCCGCCATCGCGGCCGCCGTCGCGGCCGCGGTCACGGCCGCGGCCGTGGCCGTGGTCATGGGTCCGATGACGACGACGAGGCGGTGGTTTACACGCTCGGACACCAGCCGGCGTTGTCGACCGGTCGGCAGTCATCGCCGAACGCAGCGTCTCTGATTCCAACGTTCTTCAACGCTCCAGCGACCGTCACGTTCAGCCGGTCGACGGTCGTCGTCGGCGACGATCACCGTGGGCGTGGCGACGACGATAGCGGCGCGTTCGCCGTGACCGTGTCACCGCCGCCGCGGGCTTCCGGCGCGCGCGAGTTCGGCGGCTACATCACGCTGACGCCGGACGACGGCAGCGAGGTGCTGCGCGTTCCCTACCTCGGCTACAACGGCGACTACCAGGCGATCCCGGTGTTCACGCTCGCCGGGTTCCCGCTGCTCGCGAGGTTGACCGCGAACGGGTTCGCCGCGCTCCCTCTCGGCGGAACCTTCACGCTTCAGGGAGACGACGAGGTGCCGTACATCCTGCTGCACCTGAATCACCAGGTCGCAAACCTGAAGATCGAGGTGTTCGACGCCACCACTGGCAGATCGGTAGGCTTTGCCGATCGCGAAAACTTCCTGCCGCGCAACAGCGCCACGAACACGTTCTTCGCATTCGCGTGGGATGGAACGGTCGTCAAGAGGGCAGGGGGGACTGCTCGCGCAGTCCCGAACGGGGCCTACACGTTGGACGTGTCGATTCTGAAAGCGCTCGGCGATCCGCGCAACCCGGCGCACTTCGAACGCTGGCCGGGACCAGCCACCGATCCGCGAGCGAACGTCGTGGTTATCGCACGGCCGTAGAAGGCATCAGCGCCTGGCGCGGGATGTCCGCGCCAGGCTCGGGCAGCGTGAAGGGCTGCGCTACTTCGGCCTTGCTTATGCTCTTCAAGGTACGTGTAGCCGTTCAGCCCGTCTTCGTAGAAGCGGAGCAGCCGGCCCGACTCCTCGTAGTCGAGCCGCCCGCCGCGCACCGCCGCTTCGACGTCCGACCGCAGCTTCGCGACCAGTCGCTCGCCGTCGAACTCGACGTAGTCGAGCACCTCGCGGACGGTGTCGCCCTTGATGACCGCGTCGAGCACCACCGCGCCGTGCTCGTCGAGGCTGACGTGGACGGCGTGCGTGTCGCCGAGCAGGTTGTGCAGGTCGCCGAGGATCTCCTGATAGGCCCCGACCAGGAACACGCCGAGATAGTAGGGTGAGCCGTTGAAGTGGTGCAGCGGCAGCGTGCGCTTGACGTCGCGGCGATCGATGAACTGATCGATCTTGCCGTCGGAATCGCAGGTGATGTCGCCGAGGACCGCGTGCCGCATCGGCGGCTCGTTCAGCCGGTGGATCGGCATGATCGGGAACAGCTGCTTGATCGCCCAGCTGTCGGGAATCGACTGGAACAGCGAGAAGTTGCAGAAGTAGGTGTCGGAGAGCGATTCGTCCAGGTTCTGCAGATCCTCGGGCACATCGTCCATCGCCTGCACCAGCTTCTGCAGCTTGCGGCAGATCGCCCAGTAGAGGTTCTCGGCCAGCGATCGCTGATCGAGCGGCAGGTAGCCGCCCGAGAACAGGTTCATCGCCATGTCGAGCGCCTGCTGCGCGTCGTGGTAGCTCTCGAGCGCGTTGCGCGACGTCAGGCTGTCGTAGGTCTCGATCAGATCGATGAGCGGCTGCTCCATCTCGGCGTCGGGCGTCTTCGGCAGCGTCTCGTCGCCGAACTCGGAGACGCCGAGCACGTTGAACACGAGCACGCTGTGCTGGGCGACGATCGCGCGCCCGCTCTCCGAGATGATCGTCGGGTGCGGCACCTTCGCTTCGTCGCAGACGGTCTGCAGGTGGTAGACGACGTCGTTGGCGTATTCCTGCAGCGTGTAGTTGACGCTCGACTCGAAGTTGGTCTGCGAGCCGTCGTAGTCGATGCCGAGGCCGCCGCCGACGTCCATGTACTTCAGGCCGGCGCCGGCCTTCGACCAGCTCCACGTAGACGCGCGCCGCCTCGTTGAGCGCCGCCTTGACGATGCGGATGTTGGGGATCTGGCTGCCGAGGTGAAAGTGCAGCAGCTCGAAGCAGTCTTCCATGCCGCGCGTCTTGAGCTCTTCGAGACCGCGCAGGATTTCGCCCACCGTCAGCCCGAACTTCGACCGGTAGCCGCCCGAGGACTGCCAGCGTCCGCCGCCGCGCGCCGCCAGCTTGACCCGCATGCCGATCTTCGGCCGGACGCCGATTTTCTCGGCATATTCGAGGATCAGGTCGAGCTCGGTGTATTTCTCGACCACCGGGATGATGTTGCGGCCGATCTTCTGCGCCAGCATCGCCATCTCGATGAACTCGGCGTCCTTGAAGCCGTTGCAGATGATCGGCGTCTCGTTGTCGGCGACCGCCGCCACTGCCAGCAGCTCCGGCTTGGAGCCCGCCTCGAGGCCGAAGCCGTAGCGGCGGCCGAAATTCAGCACCTCTTCGACCACCTGGCGCTGCTGGTTGACCTTGATCGGGTAGACGCAGATGTAGCGGCCGGCGTACTCGTGCTGCGCCATCGCCCGCTGAAAGGCCTCGGAGATGTCCTGGAGCCGGTGCTGCAGGATGTCGCTGAACCGGATCAGCGTCGGCAGGCTGATGCCGCGCCGCTCGAGGTCGTCGACCAGCTGCTTGAGATCGATGGAGCGGCTCGCGTCCTTGGTCGGGTGGATCTTTACCTGGCCGTTGTCGCCGATTGCGAAGTAGCCCTGGCCCCAGCGCGCGATCTCGTACAGCTCGGTGGCGTCGGCCGCGGTCCAGCCCTCGCCGACATCGTGTGCGGATCGCGCGCGCAGCGAATGATTCATGGCAACATGATAAACGCCTTGGACGACTTCTTATCGGATCTTCTCACACAGCTTCAGTCGAATCGGCTTCGCCGACCTCGCCGGCACGCGCGTTTCGGCGCGCGTTCCGGTGTCGCGCGCGCTCGTGAACCAGTTCGTGGCGCGCGCACTCCAGGCGCAGCAGCCGCCGCCGCCGGTGCGGCAGGTGGACATCCGCCCGCTCGATGGCGACAAGCTCGACGCGATCGTGACGGTGACGCTGCCGTTCGTGCCGCCGCTGAAGGTGGCGCTTGTCATCGAACGTCAGCCGCAGTTCCCGGCGTCGCCGGTCCTGGTGCTCCGCTGGTCGCTTCTCGGAGGGCTCGGGCAGTTGATCTCCAAGATCGTCAGCCCGCAGCAGAAGCTGCCGCCGGGCGTCCGGCTCGACGGCGATCGGATCCTGGTCGACATCCCGCAGGCGGCGGCAGCGACGCCGGCGGCGCAGTTCCTCGGCTACATCCGCGGCCTCGAGCTCCACACGGTGAGCGACCGGCTGGTGCTCGCCCTGGATCTCGAGGTTTCGGCCTGACGCCTTGGTGGTAAGCTACAAAACCATTGGGGTGGCTATGAATCTTCTCGCAGTCGCGCTGACTTCACTGCTGGCCGTCGGCCAGACGGCCCGTCCCGTCACCCTCGTCGGCGAGGTGCGTGCCGCGCTGAACGCGCACGATCTGACCCGCGCCGAGGAGATCGTCGCCAAGCGCCGCGCCGAGCAGGGCAACACCGCCGAGGTGCTCGAGGCCGCATCGTGGCTGGGCCGCGGCGCGCTCGCCGAAGGGAAGCTCGACCAGGCGGAAAAATACGCCGTCGACGTGCAGAAGCAGATCCTCGCGACGCTGGGCAACCGGCCCGTGGACGTCGATCCGAAGTTCGCGACGGCGCTCGGAGCGACCATCGAGGTGCAGGCGCAGGCCACCGCCGCGCGCGGCGCCCGGAGCGAGGCGGTCATCTACCTCCAGAAGGAGATGGAGCGCTATCGCACCACCTCGATGCTGAAGCGCATCCAGAAGAACATCAACCTGCTGACGATGGAGGGGCAGCCGGCGCCGGCGCTCGATCGGTCGGAGTTCATCGGCCCGACGCCGCCAAGCTCTCAGGATTTGAAGGGCAAGGTCGTCTTGCTGTTCTTCTGGGCCCACTGGTGCGGCGACTGCAAGTGGCAGAGCCCGATTCTCGCCAAGCTGCTCGACAAGTACCAGTCGCAGGGGTTCACGATCCTGGCGCCGACACAGCGCTACGGCTACGTCGCGCGCGGCGCGACGGCGACGCCGGAAGAGGAGCTGCGCTACATCGTCCAGATCAGGGACGAGCTCTATCCGTTCCTCAAGACGCTGCCGGTCCTGACGACCACCGCGAACCACGATCGCTACGGCGTCAGCACGACGCCAACCATCGTGATCGTCGATCGGCAGGGCGCCGTGCGCCTGTACCACCCTGGACAGATGACCGAAGCCGATCTCGACGCGCAGATTCGTCCGCTGCTCGGTGGCACGGCATCCGCGGCGGGTCGGTAGCCGGCCTGGTAGGGGCCGCTCCGGTAGAGGCCGGTCTTTAGACCGGCCTGGGTCGGGACGTCCTGAAGGCCGTCCCCTGCCACGATCCACGAAACAGCAGTGTCGGGCCGAACGTCGGCTGTCGGGGCGGGCCGGCGTCGATCCCGATTGTGCCGTCGAGCTGATAGGGCGCGGGCTGTCCGTCCGCTGCATCATCGCCTGCGAAAAAGAGGCCGCCGGTCTGCCTGCGGCTGAGGCGTACGGCGCCGGCACGCCGTGAGCGGGCGTGCGGGCGTCGCAGCCGTGGCCGCCCTCGTTGCGGCAGCCGCGGGTGGGGCAGCGTGGTGGAACTGGCGGGCGGGCTCCAGGCCGCGAGCGCTCGATCCGGCCTGGCAGGCGACTGTCGTCACGATCGCCGGCGACGGCCTCGCGGCGACGCGCGACGGCGATGTCCGCGACGCGCGCTTCGCGGATCCGTTCGGCGTCGCCATCGCCGCGGACGGCACCATCTACGTCGCCGACGCTGGCGACTCGCCGCGTATCAGGCGGATTTCACCCGACGGCATCGTGTTGACGGTCGCAGGCGGCGAACGCGGCTTCGCGGACGGCGTCGGCGGCGCCGCGCGCTTCAACGCGCCGTCAGGCCTGGCGATGGACGCCGGCGGGACGCTGTTCGTTGCCGACACCGGCAACAACGCGATCAGGCGAATGACGCCGGACGGCACGGTGTCGACGATCGCGGGCGACGGCGGCCACGGTTATCGTGACGGCCCGGGCGCGCAGGCGCAGTTCAACGGGCCGATCGGCGTCGCCGTCGACGTATCCGGACGCGTGCTGGTCGCGGACACCTACAACGATCGCATCCGCGCCATCAATCCGGACGGGACGGTCACGACGCTCGCCGGCAGCGCCGTCACGGGCCTCGCGGACGGTGCCGCCGCCGACGCGCAGTTCAACACGCCATGCGGCGTTGCGGTCGATCGCACCGGCGCCCTGCTGGTTGCCGACACCGGCAACCGCGTCATCAGGTCGATCTCTCCGTCCGGCATCGTCACCACCATCTCGTCGCCGATCGTCGACGGCCTGCATCGCCCGGTTGGCGTCGCCACCGGCGGCAGCGGCGAGATCTACGTCGCCGACGACGTCGGCCTGATCGTGGAGCTGTCGACTGCCGGCGCCGCGAGGACGATCGCCGGATCGCGCCCGGGTTTCCAGGACGGCCCGGGACTCGAAGCACGCTTCCGGCGGCTCGGCAGCCTGGCGATCGCCGGACCAGGGCGGTTGATCGTCGCCGACGCGGGAAACGCGCTGGTGCGGCTGGTCGGCGCGCCGTCGCAGATCGAATGGCGCATTCCACCGTTGCCGGGCATCAACCCGCACTTCGATTTCGAACAGTTCGCGATGCGGCCGCTGCTGTGGCCGGTCGATCCGCTCGACGGCCCGCACGAGATTGCCGGCACGCTCGGCGAGGCGAGGGGCGGCGAAGGCGGCGAGCGGTTTCATGCCGGCATCGACGTGCGCATCGAGGAGGGTACACCGGTTGTCGCAGTCCGCGACGGCGTCGTCTCGGCGCCGATGGCGGCGTCTGAATTCGGCACGCTGAGCGAGTCGCTGCGCATCGGCCCGCTCGCCTACGTCCACATCCGCGTCGGACGCGAGAGGGGAGGGCCGCTGTTCGATACGTCGCGGTTCGCCGGCGCGTACAGCGCCGAGGGCAAGCTCACCGGCATCCGCGTGAAGCGCGGCGCGCGCTTCGACACGGGCGAGGAGATCGGCACGGTGAACCCGTTCAACCACGTGCACCTCAACGTCGGATGGCCGGGCGAGGAATTCAACCCGCTGCTGATGCGGCTCGCGCATTTCGAGGACAGCGTGCCGCCGACGATCGAGCGAGGCGGCGTGCGCCTGTACGACGAGCAGGGGCAGCCGTTCAAGCGGCGCGTCAAGGGACGGCTGCTGGTTCGCGGGCGCGTGCAGACGGTCGTCGACGCGTGGGATCAGGTGGACGGCAATGCGGCCCGGCGCCGGCTCGGCCTCTATCGTCTCGGCTATCAGGTGCTGCTCGCCGACGGGACGCCGGCGGCCGGGTTCGAGACCATGCGCGACACGATCGTGTTCAACCGGCTCGACGCCGCCCCGGACGCGGCGCGGCATCGTTTACGCGTCTGGCAGCGGCATCCCGTTCTACGGGCGGCGGCGGACGAAGTTTCTCTACGCCGTCACCAACACATTTCGCGACGGCGTCGCCGCGCCGGGTGTCTGGGACACGAGCGCGCTCACGCCCGGCAACTACACCCTGCGCGTGCGCGCGGCCGACATTCGCGGCAACGAAGCGATCGCGAACCGGGATGTCCAAGTCACAATTGAGCCATGATGGCGCGACTTCGGACGGCCTGAAGGCCGTCCCCTACCGACGACGATGTCTTCAGATCTCCTGAACCTCTCCGCCGTTGATTTGCTCGATCTCTATCGATCGCGCCGCGCCTCCCCCGTCGAAGTGGTCCGCGCCGTCCTGCAGCGGATCGAGACGGTCGACCCGGTGCTGAACGCCTTCTGCTTCCTCGCGCCCGACGAAGCGCTGTCGATGGCCGCGGCTTCGGAAGCGCGCTGGTTGAAGGGCGAACCGATGGGCGCGCTCGATGGCGTGCCGGTGTCGATCAAGGACATCCTGCTGACGAAAGGCTGGCCGACGCTGCGTGGGTCGAAGACGGTCGATCCCGCCGGGCCGTGGACCGACGATGCGCCGGCGGTGGCGCGGATGCGCGAGAGCGGCGCGGTGTTCGTCGGCAAGAACACGACGCCGGAGTTCGGGTGGAAAGGCGTCACCGACAGCCCGCTGACCGGCGTCACGCGCAATCCGTGGGATCCGGCGAAGACCCCGGGCGGATCGTCGGGCGGCGGCGCGGCGGCGGTCGCCGCGGGCATGGTGCCGCTGACGCTCGGCACCGACGGCGGCGGGTCGATCCGAATCCCGTGCGCGTTCACGGGGCTGTTCGGGCTCAAGCCGGCGTTCGGCCGCGTGCCGGCGTGGCCGCTGTCGCCGTTCGGCACCGTCGCGCACATCGGGCCGATGACGCGGACGGTGGCCGACAGCGCGCTCTTGATGAACGTCATCTCGCGCCCCGACCTGCGCGACTGGTTTGCGCTGCCCGCCGACGCGCGCGATTTTCGTGATGGCCTCGACGGCGGCGTGCGCGGCTGGCGGGTCGCGTACTCGCCGGCGCTCGGCCAGGCCCGCGTCGATCCCGAGGTCGCCGCGATCGTCGCGCGCGCGGTGAAACGCTTCGCGGATCTCGGCGCAGAGGTCGAAGAAGTCGACCCGGTGCTTCCGAACGCGGAGGAAGTGTTCCGCCGCCACTGGTTCAGCGGCGCCGCCTACCTGCTCCGCAACTTCACGCCGGCGCAAAAGGCGCTGATGGATCGCGGCCTCGTCGACGTGGCCGAGCTGGGATCGCGGATCACGCTGATGGAGTTGCTCGACGCGGTGCAGCAGCGCGGCGCGCTCGGCATCGCGATGAACCGGTTCCACGAGAAGTACGATCTGCTGCTGACGCCGTCGCTGCCGCTGCCGGCGTTCGAGGCGGGCCGGGAAGTGGCGGACGTGATGAAGGAGAAGCGGTGGACCGAGTGGACGCCGTTTTCCTACCCGTTCAACCTCACGCAGCAGCCGGCGGCGTCGGTTCCGTGCGGCCTGACCGCGGCCGGCCTTCCGGTCGGCCTGCAGATGGTCGGCCCGCGCTACGACGACTGGCGGGTGCTCCGCGCGGCGCGCGCGTTCGAGATGGCGCAGCCGTTCCCGATGCCCGACGTCTCGACGCTGGCGTGAGGCTCCGGTGACCGAGTGGTCGACGCGACCGCAGCCGGTGGGCGAGAACCGCTGGCGGTTTCCGCCGGCGTCGGACTGGCCGGACGGCGACGTCATCGCGGCCGGCGGCGATCTCGAGCCGGCGACGCTCGTCGCCGCCTACCGGCAGGGCCTCTTCCCGATGTCGATCGAAGGGCGCGATCGCATGCTCGGCTGGTGGTCGCCGGATCCGCGCGGCATCGTGCCGCTCGACGGCCTGCGCGTCACCAGGTCGATGCGGCAGAGCGCGAAGCGCTTCGAGGTTCGCATCGACACCTGCTTCGAGAAGGTGATCCGCGCCTGCGGCGACCCGTCGCGCGAGAGCGGTTGGATCACCGACGACTTCATCAACGCCTACACGGCGATGCACAGGCTCGGATGGGCGCACAGCGTCGAGGTGTTCGATCGCGAGGGGACGCTGGCCGGCGGCCTCTACGGGGTGCGTATCAACGGGCTGTTCGCCGGCGAATCGATGTTCTACCTGCCAGCGCGACGCGTCGAAGGTGGCGCTGATGGCGCTCGTGGACGTGATGCGGCGGTCCGAAATGACGCTGCTCGACGTCCAGTGGCGGACCGATCACCTGCAGTCGCTCGGCGCGATCGACGTCACCCGGGCGGAGTATCTGAAGCTGCTCGCCGGGGCGCTCCAGACCGCCGTGCCGTGATACCGTCAATATATGGCGTGCTTCGGGCTGCCGGTCGGGGCCGAGTTGTAGGGCGGCCCTTCAGGGCTGCCATGGCCGAATCAAGGAGCCGCTTCATGACGCGCCTGATTGCCCTCGTCGTCTCCTGCATGCTGTCGGTCCCCGCGCTCGCGTTCGCACAGCACGAAGGCCACGGCGCCGCCTCGCCCGACGCCGTCGGCAGCGCGAGCGTGAAGTTCGAGACCTCGTGCGTCCCGCCGCTGCAGCCCGAGTTCAACAAGGCCGTAGCGATGCTGCATTCGTTCTGGTTCCCCGAAGCGATCAAGGCCTTCGAGGGGATCCTCGCCGCCGACGGCAACTGCGCGATGGCGCACTGGGGCATCGCGATGAGCCAGTGGGGCAACCCGTTTGCCGGCATCAAGCAGGCGCGGACCGTCGAGCTCACCAAGGCCGCGATCGAGAAGGCGAAGACCACCGGCTCGCCGACGCCGCGCGAGCGCGGCGTACATCGACGCCGTCGCCATGCTGGTGACCGCGAGCGATCCGGGCACGCCACGTCGCGCGCATCACCGCCTACGAGAGCGCGATGGAGAAAGTCTCGCGCGACAACCCGAACGACACAGAAGCGAAGATCTTCTACGCGCTGGCGGTCGAACCAGACCGCGCCGCCGACCGACAAGACCTACGCGAAGAACCTGAAGGCCGCCGGCATCCTCGAGCCGCTGTTCGAGCAGATGCCGACGCACCCGGGGCTGGCGCACTACATCATCCACGCCTACGACGCGCCGCCGCTGGCCGACAAGGCGCTGGTCGCGGCGCGCAAGTACGCGTCGCTCGCGCCGGCCGATGCCGCACGCGCTGCACATGCCGTCGCACACCTTCACGCGCGTCGGCTCGTGGCAGGAATCGATCGACACCAACAAGCGCTCGGCGGACGCGGCGCGCCGGAGCAACGGCGCCGGCGAGGAGCTGCACGCGCTCGACTACCAGACCTACGCCTATCTCCAGATCGCGCAGGACGCCGCGGCGAAGAGCGTCGTCGATCACGCGCGCGAGGTGGCGGTCGGCGGCGCCGGCGCTCCGGTCAACGCCTTCGCGGTGGCGGCGATCCCGGCGCGCTATGCGCTCGAACGCGGCAAGTGGGAGGACGCGGCGGCGCTGACGCCGAGCCCGGCGCCGACGCCGTTTACCGAAGCGATCACCCACTTCGCGCGTGCGCTCGGCGCGGCGCGCAGCGGCAAGCCCGAGGCCGCGACGGCCGACATCGAGCGCCTCGCGGCGCTGCGCGACAAGGAGAGAGAGCTGAAGGACCCGTACTGGACCGAGCAGATCGACATCCAGCGCCGGGTGGCGCTTGCGTGGCAGACCTTCGCGTCGGGCAAAAAGGAAGAGGGGCTGACGCAGATGAGCGCGGCGGCCGACGCCGAGGATGCGACCGACAAGTCGGCGATCTCGCCGGGACCGCTCGCGCCGGCGCGCGAGCTGTACGGGGAAATGCTGCTCGAGGCAGGGAAATCCAAGGACGCCCTCGCCGCCTTCGAGCTGACGATGAAGAAGGAACCGAACCGCTTCCGCGGCATCGCCGGCGCGGCCCGCGCGGCGGAGCAGTCGGGCGACAAGACCAAGGCGGCGGCCTATTCGAAGAAGCTGCTCGAGGTCGCGAAGACGGCCGACACCGAACGGGTCGAGCTCGTTCAGGCGAAGAAAGTTGCTAGTTACTGAGATGCTGGTTGCTAGATGCCTGGCTATCAGCAGACAGCTAGCACCTGAGCAACCAGCATCCAGCAACCGTCAGATCACGCTCGACCGATCCCTCACGAAGCTCAGCGCGAACAGCACGATCGCGCCGACCAGGCATAAGTGGATCGCTGGCCCCACGGCCACCACGCCGGTGAGGCCGACGATCCACGCAATCAGCAGCACGAACGCAATCGCAAAGAAGAGATTCTGCATCTCGTTGCTCCTCCCGCATTCGAAAGCACAACCGCTGCAGAGACGTTGCAACCGATATTCCACGCCCGCCTGCTGGGGTCTACACTGATCGCATGCAGCTGCATACAGCTCGACTATGCCTCGATTGCTCGGAAGTCCACGAAGGGCAAACGTGTCCGATTTGCGGCTCCGAGTCGTTCGCCTACATCAGCCGCTGGATTCCTGCGCCTGAGCGGCGTGCGAAGCCGCGGCCGGCAGTCGAGCCGCCTGAGGCCGAAACCTACCGCCGCCTGCTCTCGCCTGAGCCCAACCAGCAGGGCACGTCGCGCTGGCTGAAGCGCGGCGCCTTCGGCCTCGCCGCGGTCAGCGCGGCCGCGTGGATGTTGAAGCGCAATGTCGGAGGCGAGAAAACGCCTGACGACGGATCGGAAAATTCCCCGCCCCAGGGCAACGGCGGGTAGCCCCGCGAGTGCAGGAATGATACGTCCCCTGACGCTCCCGCCGGGCGCGTAAGCGAGGCGTAAAGGGGGATAAAAGACTGAGCAGATTGAGCCTCTCAGGTGTAGGATGTGTCCTGTTTACGCCGGTTTCACGCGGGCAAATCTTACGAGGGAGCAGCGCATGTCACAGAATGATGGGCTGAATCGCAGGGCGTTTCTCCGCAACGCCGGGATGACAGCACTCGTGGGCGCGGTCGGATCGGGCAGCTCCGTAGCGGCAGCCGCCGCCACCGCGGCGCTCGCTGGGAATGGCAAGTTCGATTTCGACACCCCGTATAACCGGTTCGGGACCGACTCGGTCAAATACGACCAGCAGATTCGCGTCTACGGCAAGGACAGCGTCCAGGTCGGCATGGGCATCGCCGACATGGACTTCCGCGCCGCGCCGTCGATCACCAAGGCGCTGATGGAGCGCCTGCAGCACGAGAACTGGGGCTATCTCGACATGCAGGGTTCGGCGATGAAGTCGTTCACCGACGGCATCGTCAGCTGGAACAAGCGCCGCTACGGCGTCGACATCAATCCCGACAACCTCGTCATCACGACCGGCGTTCACCCCGGCCTGATTGCGGCGCTGAAAACCTTCTCGCCTCCCGGGCAGCAAGGTCATCCTGCAGACGCCGACCTACAACGGCTTCTACAGCGACCTGACCGCGAGCGGGACGATCGAAGAAGCGAACCCGTTGAAGCTCGTCAACGGCCGCTACTCGATGGACTTCGAGGACCTCGAACGGCGCATCAGCCACGACACCAATGCGCTCATCCTCTGCAACCCGCAGAACCCGACCGGCAACTGCTGGTCGAAGGAAGACCTCCTGCGGCTCGGCGAAATCTGCACCCGGCGGCGCGTCGTCGTCCTCGCCGACGAAATCCACTGCGACTTCGTCACCAAGGGCAACAAGTACACGCCGTACGCGAGCATCGGTAACAAGGAAATCGTCAACAACAGCCTCACGTTCAAGGCTGCCAGCAAGTCGTTCGGCCTCGCGGCGATGAAGTGCGCGTGGTTCTACTCCGACAACGCCGACTATGTCGCGCGGGTCAAGGCGAACAACCGCGCCGACCTGACGACGCTCGGCATGATTGCCAGCAAGGGCGCGTACGAGGGCGGCGAGGAGTGGCTCAACGCCTGCAACGAGTACATCGACGGCAACCACGACTTCGTCGAGCAGTTCGTCAAGGCCAACATCCCGATGATCAAGGTGGTCAAGCCCCAGGGCACGTACCTGGCGTGGCTGGACGTCAGCGCGGTGGCCGAGAAGATCAACGCGAAGCAGCTCGCCGAGGAGGCCAGCAAGGGCCTGAAGGCGGGGGCGAAGCCGCTGTCACCCGAGCAGATGGTCGAGCGTCATTTCGTCAAGGTCGCGAAGGTGCAGATGAACGCCGGCAATTCGTACGGCTCCGGCGGCCAGAACCACATGCGCATGAACATCGCCACGTCGCGCAAGACGCTGGAGCTGGCGCTCAATAACCTGGCGCGGGCTCTGAAGACGACCTAGGCAGCGGCCAGCGACATCGAACGCGGAGGCCGCGGCAGACCGCAGAGACAAATTCGACGTCTCTGAGGCCGTCCTCTGCGGTCTCTGCGTTCCATCCAGCCCGCGAACCCCATCACAATTTGTTCGGACACCCCGGCCGGCAACGGCAGGGGATGGTCTGCTCGCCGTCGGTGCGGTAGTCGTAGGTCAGCTCTTCACCCGCGCGAATCGTCCTCGAGGCGCGGATCCAGATCGTCCGGTCGACGATCTCAATCCAGCAATTCGGCTTGCACGAGTGGTTGATGAACCGCGCCAGGTTGCCGCCGACCGCGGCATCGCGGCTCCAGTTGCGGTTGACGCGGAAGACCCAGATGCACCCCTCCGCCAGGTAGCGCTCTTCGCGCGCCTCGCTCTCGCTGTTGCGCACGAGCTCGCCGGCGTAGTCGATGATGCGGGTGTTCTTGGAGATCGGCTCGAGCGCGAAGACGCCCATGCCGTGGACGTTCGAGCGTTTCCGGATGATGCGGGGACGGGGCGGAGAGGGCATCGTGAAGTTGGAAGTGAGAAGTGAGAAAGAGACGTCAGAGGGAAGTATGAAGTACGGAGGCTGAAGCGCGAAGCACGAAGTCCGAGGCGCCCCCGCGCATTCGAACCCCACACCTCGCGCTCCAACCTCCGTACTTCTACCTGCTCACTGCGTCTTCCTTCGAGCTTCTAACTTCTCGCTTCGACGAGCCGGTCTTCCTCACGGGCGCGCATCCGCGCCGTGTGGTGGATGTAGAACGTCGTCGCGCAGCCACCGCAGCGGTACCAGCGGTTTCCGTCAGGCGACGGGCCGGTGCCGCGGAGGCGATTCTGCCCGCACCACGGGCAGGGCCCGGGATGCTCGGTGTCAACGACAGGGGCGGTTCTCATGTGCCCTCCTGGTGCTCGTCCGGTCATCGGCGGTCAATCGGCCGACTGCGCATCGAGCCGCGCCCGGCGCGATGCCGCTTTCGCTCGAATCATCCGCGCTCGCGCCTCGCGGTCGGACTTCAGCATCGACGACCCTCGGGACCCGCGCCGCACGGGTGTCTCGTCGTAGTCGGGCGAGCTCAGTGTCGACAGTGCTCTCTGGTCGTCGCTGTCGGCGTCGACCAGCTGCCAGCCGAGCTCCTCGCCGATTTCTTCGGGCACGTCGACGAGGCCCCGCTTGACGATGAACGACCCCTTGGCCGTTTTGACGATGCCTCGGGTGAGATGCGGATGTTGAAAGACGCTCATAAACTCCTTTCAGTCCTGCCCGCTTGCCGGATCGCTCGCTGTGGCGAAGTAGTTCGAGCACATGGGAATCAGACCGCCCGCGCCAGATCGAGCGTTCGTTGTGCAGCCTCTTCGATGCAGCGGCTCACCGGGCGATTGAGCGATTCCCGGAGACGCTGCGGGATGAGATTCGGGAGCAGGTCGGGAGGGACGGCGATCGACAAGGCGTGCCGGACATCGAGGCCGTAGACGGTGAAGTCCCAGCGGCCGCCGGCCTGCGTCGGTTGCCCCGATGGCTTGACGACGACGCGCCATGAGCCCGGCAGCGACATCTCGCGGAACGCATCGCGGATCGCCGTATCGATGGCGCTGACGAGCGCGGTGTCCTCGATTCCTTCGACCACGATTTCGAAGCGGTTGCTCATGGCTGTTGTGCTGGACGGCGTGCAAGTCGCCTGCCCAACCTCATCCATCAGGGCCCATTGAATAAATGGCCTGAAATCAACGAGTTACATAACAGGCTGAAATTTGAATCAAGCAAGAACGTTTCAAGATGGCACACGACCTGAAATCATTAGGACACAAACGGACTGTAGAGTCCTGTGGATGTGTGTGGTTACAGGGAAATGTCTCGAAGAGATACATCAGTGCCGTTGTGGTACACGGTTCTTGAACGCCGAAAACGGCTTTACGTGGCCGCTGCAAATAGCTGGTGAACGAGAGCGGTGCGTCGTTGCGCGCTCTGAAGTTCGGAGGGCGCTGCTCCGATAGAAGCGGCTAGAGGAGTTGTCGACCGTGAATCAGATCGCAGGCGTCGCCGTGCTCACCCTGTCGTTCGCCGTCTCGCTTGGAACCGCTCGCGCCGTGCTCGGGCTGGTGGTGGGAGGCCTCGGCCGCCGGAGCTGATTCGGACCGTTCCTCACGCACGTCGAGCCGTGGCATCATGCGGACCGTCGAGGTCCCGGATGCCGTTCAAAAGCCAGGCTCAGCGTCGCAAGTTCGCGGAACTGCTCGTCAAGGGCGAGATTTCGCCGGAGACGTTCGAAGAGTGGAATCGCGAGACCGGCAGCGCGAAGCTGCCCGAGCGCGTGGCCAAAAAGAAAAAGACGGCCTCGCGCCAGAAGCGGAAGCGCAAGGCAGCCTCCGCCCGCAAGTCGAAGGCCCGCCGCACGTCATCCCGCACACGCCGCTGACCGCGGCAGCCCCTACTTCAACTCCGCGTTCTTGAACGCTTCGAGCGTGGCCGCCTCGGTCGGCGGCTGCAGGATGTTGCGCGCCGCGAACTCGTCCGCGCGCGGATACGTCGTCTGCCGGACCAGCGCTCGCCGCCTTCTCCAAATCGTAAGTCGTCTTTCTCAGTTGCACGTCGGGCCCGAGCAGCAGCCAGTACGCGCCCGGGTCCTGGAACGGCATCCCGACGCTGCCGGCGTTCACGACGCGCGTCGCGCCGACCTTTCGATCGAACTGCATGTGCGTGTGCCCGCACACGACCAGCGGCGCGTCCACGCCGGCAAAGACCGGCAGCAGCCGCTCCTCCGGCGTCAGCCGCGTGAAAATCTCGAGGTCGTTGCGCGGTGTGGCATGGCAGACGAACACGTCCCCCAGCCCCTGAACCTGGACCCGCAGCGTCAGCGGCCAGCTCGCAAGCAGCTGCTCATCCTCGCGACTGAGCTGCGCGGCGGTCCAGCGGATGATGTCGCGAAACGGCTCCGGCACCTCGGTCGGTTCCTGGCCGTTCATCTGCGCGCGGACGACGCGATCGCCGTTGCCGTGGATGAACTGCACCGGCACATCGAGCGCCAGAAGCCGGGCGATGGTTTCGTGCGGCATCGGCCCGGGGAGGACGTCGCCGCCGACGATGATGCGCTCGACGCCAGCGGACTTGATCTCCTCGAGCACCGCCTCGAGCGCCGGAAGGTTGCCGTGGATGTCGGTGATCACTGCGATGCTGATAGCACACCTGCTCGCGTCAGCTTATCGCGAATGGCCGGGGGCAGGGTCAAGGTCAGGGTTCAGGTTGGTTCGGAGCGCTTGCCTCCGAATTCGTTCCTGCCCTAAACTACCGCTCCCATGCCGTGGCGCTGCCCAGCCTGCCAGACCCACATTCGTCACAGCGAGACCGAAGCCACGCCGCGCGTCGGTGTGATCTATCGCTGCCACATCTGCCGTCTCGAGCTGGTCGTCGATCACGAGACGCAGAAGCTTCGCGTGCGGCCGTTCCCCGAATCCACGACCGACTGACTGCTGGATAGGGCCCCGTCGCTGACGTAGTAGTAGACTGAGGCCTCCATGAAATCCCTCGCTCTGCTCGTCTGCGCCGTCGCGCTCACCGCCGCGGCGCCGCCTCCAACGCCGAAGCTGACCGGCGGCACCGGCACCATCTACCTGGCGTCCTACGGCAAGCGGATCGTCGCGATCGACGAGGCGACCGAGAAGGTGACGGGGGAGATCCCGCTCAAGGTCGGCTTGCCCTGGTCGGTGCGCATCGCGCGCGACGGCAGCCGCTTCTACGTCCAGAGCGCCGATCAGGAGCACTTCGAGGTGATCGACGTCGCCAACCGGCAGTCGCTCGACACCTTCACGCTGAGCGAGGGCAACAAGAAGGTGCGCGCGCTCGCCTTCGACGTCGATCCGGCCAATCGCATCATGATGCTGGTGGCGCGGACGGTGACGAAGCTGTCGGACCGCTTCGAGATCGGCACCCCGGTCTTCATCCAGTACGACATGAAGGAGCATCGCGTCGTCCAGACGGTTCCGTGGGCGACCGACCCCGAGCCGCAGTACTACTACCTGAGCGTGCGCTACTCGCCGGACGGGAAGCTGCTCTACGCGTTCTCGAACGAGATCATCGCCTACGACGCGACCACGCTGAAGCAGCTCGACTCGTGGAACCTCTCGCTGCCGAACGAGCCGGGCCTCGGCCGCTTCGATTTGAACGCGATGGACGACGTCAACGACGAGCCGGGCTTCTTCACCGGTCTGTTCGCGATGGAGGATGCCGTTCAGAAACGGCGGCTGCTCGGTGTCGGGCGCGTCGACCTTCAGCAGAAAAAGCTCGACTACTTCCCGATCGGGCCGTCACCCGATCGCGGCGACGTCAGCTTTGCGATGACGCCCGACCGCAAGCGCGGCTACATGATGATCGAGGAGATCGGCCACCACGAGATGTGGACGATCGACATTACCCGCAAGCGGCTCGAGAGCCGTGCCGAGTTCCAGGGCCGGCCGCGGATGGCGGTGAGGACCAGCTCGAACGGCAAGCTGATTTACCTCTACGAGGCAGGCAACACGATCGATCTCTACGATCCCGCGGGGTTCAAGTACCTCCGAACGATCACGCTGCCCGAAGACATGATGTACGGCACCTTCTACGTCGTGCCGCCGCGGCTGGCGCGGCCCGCCACCACGCCGCAGCCGTAGCCACGACGTTCAACGCAGAACCCGCCGAGTCCGCAGGACTCTTATCTCTTTTGATTGCTCGCCCGGGCGGGATTCCTGTGTAGTGTCCGCGTTCGGGCGGGCCTCGTGAAAGTCCGGCCCTTCGAGAACCTCAGGGCCGCCCTGAGCACCGTCGAAGGGCGGCTAAAGCCGGACACGACGAACTGACAGAAGTGAAGTCGCTCTGAAAGAGTGCGAGTTCTGCGGGTTCCGCGTTGATCGTCGGCGTCAGGGGATGAAGGTGAACTTGACCTGGCCGGTGATGGTCTTGGTCAGGCCAAGCAGCGACCCGCCGAGCGGTCGCGACTTCGTCGTCACCCGGACGTAGTAGTCGCGCGCCGCGTCGAGCTGCGCCACGTCGGCCACCGGCACGCGGCTCAACTTCGTCAGCCACGTCTTCACCGCCGCGTTGTCTTCGGTGACGAGCACCTCATCCACGCGGCCGTCAACCGTGCGCGTCAGCGTGTGTCGGCGCGTCAGGTTGTCGTACTGGTCGGTCGTCGTGACGATGGTCGTGCCGATCGTGCGATCGATCCACGCCGGCGTCCGCAGCTCGAGCGTATAGGTGAACGAGGTCCGCAGGCCGCTGGCAATCGCGTCGCGCACCGCCTCGTCGTAGGCATCGTTCAGCTCGAACGACACGACCACGCGGTTGTTGTAGGTCAGCGTGCTGATTCGAAGCGCTCCCTGCGCCAGGACGGTCGCCCCGGTGAGAAGCAGCAACACCGCCCAGACTGTCGATCGTCGCAGTAGGCTCATGTGTCAGTACCCGAAACGCGACGGACATCGTCGCGCGCCAGAAGGAGAGATCTTCGGGCCCGAAGGTGAGCCCGGCGGTATTGGACTTGCCGCCGATGTTCTGAAACCGGCGGACGTCCCAGCAGACGCCGACCCGGTTCGTCAGGAAGCCGACGACGCCGGCCCCGACGTCGAATGCCGGCAGAAAGCTCGAGACGTCGAAGAGGTTCAGCGACGTTGTCGTCCTGACGCGCATCAACCCGCCGCCCGCAACAACGTAGGGGCGCAGCGAATACTCCGTCATCTTGTGCGGCGCCGCAATCACGAAGTTGCCGGTGACCGTCGTCACCCGGCTGCCGATCACCAGCGCGCTCTTGTCCGACTCGAAGAATCCGGGGACGTCGCCGACGTCAGCCTCGACGCCGAAGATCTCGCCGATGAACACCGCGCTGGCGCCGATGACCAGGTTCTTGCCCACGGAGTCGTTCGGCGTGAAGAAACTCGTCCCGGCGCCGAAGGTGGCGCCGACAAACGGGCGCACCTGTCGATCGCCGGCGTGCGCAGGGTGAGACGCCAGCAGCAGACCCGCCATCGCGAGCACCGCGCCCCACGCTGTGGTCCTGAACCTCATCGCACGAAAATCGAGAGGAAGAGCCGCGCGAACGGCGAGACCGTCACGTCCCCCGCGGCGAGCGAGAAGGGCCGCGCCAGCCCCTGGCTGTTGGCCAGCATGATCAGCGTCACGCCGCGCCGCGGCACCATGATGATCATCGACGAGGACGCGTTGTCGCTGACGCCAAACTGCCAGACGAGGCGCTCCCCGTTGTAGTCCTGGGCGAACCAGCCAAAGGCATGCGGCAGCGGCTGGCCGTTTGCGCCGGTCGGCGGCGTGAACATCAGCGTCAGCCAGCTGGCAGACTTGATGAAGTCGCCGTTCTTCAGCCGAAGATCGAATTTTTCGAGATCGCGGATGGATGAGATCAGGCCCGAGGCGGGGGTCAGCGTCGAGGCGACGTAGGACGACGGCGTCGCGCGCCCTCGCTTGTCGACCGAGTAGGGCGTCGCCAGGCGCTGCAGAGCGCGAGCGTAGTCGTCCAGATCCTGCGCGGTAAACCCCTCGGCCGGCGGGACCAGCCGCACGACGTCGGAGCCGGGGACCGAGTCGGACATCGACATCACATCCAGCATCTCGGCGACGCCGGCCCGGAACGTCGACTCCGAGCACGCGGCGACGGCTGCCGCAATCGGCTCGAGCCGCTCCGGACGATACGAGAAGCTGCGGTTGCTCGCGTTGCCGCTCGTGTGGGTGAGCAACTGGCCGATCGTCGCGTTGCCTTCCGCGCTCGCGGGCATGAACTTGCTGACCGGATCCTCGAGCGAGATCTTGCCCTCGGACGCGCACCGCATGGCGAGCGATCCGACGATCGCCTGCGTCGTGTCGTCGAGGTGGAAGGGCGTGTCGAAACGGACTGGGAGGTTGCGCTCGACGTCCTGGTGGCCGAACATCCCTTCCCAGGTCACGTCGGTGGCGCCGACAACCGCGACCGCCAGGCCCGGGACATCGGCCTGCATCCGCAGCGCGTCGACATACTCGCCGAACCGAGACAGCAGGAAGTCGTCGGCGGCGTGCACGAGCGCACCAGCCGACAACGAGAGCGCCATCGTGAGCCGCAGCAGCGGACGACCCTTGAACATGAGCTACGACCGGGGGACACCGCGAGTGTACCGCCTGAGGTGGCGCCCGGTGCGGGCGATCATACCCCAGGAGGGGCGCCCTCCGGCGCAAGCTCCTTGTACATCAAGGTTGCCGGCTCGAGCCCCGGCGTCAGCGAGCCGCGCGCGTACCGCGGGATGACGCCGACGGTGGTGTAGCCCAACGATTGATAGAGGCGCTCGGCGTAACTGCCGGTCCAGGTGTCGAGCGTCAGCAGCGTCCGTCCCTGCGAGAGCGCGATCGACTCGAGCGCGACCATGAGCGCCCGCGCGATGCCGCGCCGGCGCGCCGACGGGTGCACCAGGAGCTTGACCACCTCGGCGCGGTGCTGCTGGTTGGGCGGCGTCCCCAGATCGATCTGCGCCGTCCCGACGATCCGCGCCTCGAGCCGCGCGACGACGACCCGCCGCGTCCGCGCGCGCGTGCCGGGCAGCACCTTGTCGACCCAGAACGCCCGCGCGTCGTCGAGCGAGAAGGGGACGACGAAGCTGACGCCCGCACCGGTGTGGACGACGGCGTGAAGGATCTCGGCGAGCGCGTCGAGGTCGTGTTCGACCGTGGTTTCCGGACGATCGGGCCGCCACTCCTCGATGTGAACGCCAGCCAGCGTGTGTGAGACCTCGGTCATGGGCGCACCATTGCGATCACGTATCGCGCTTCGCGTTTACCCGGGTTCTGGAAGCGGCTGGAGCCGGTCAGCACGTAACGGAGGCAGTCGCCGGCGCGGAGCCTGAACAGTGAACCGCCGACGTCGAGCGAGAGCGCGCCCTCGAGCATCCAGAGGTGATGCTCCAGCCCTGCAATCGGCGAGGCGTCGAAGGACACCGATGCGCCGGCGGGCATGTGCACCTCGACGACCTCGCCACGGAGTCCGGGCGTCGGCGGCGATACGGCGCGGCGGCGGTAGCCGCTCTCCGGATCCTTCCACTCGGGTTGCTCGGACGCCGGCACGAGATTGGCCGGCCGCGTCTCGGCCTCGGCCATGAGCCGGGAGAGCGTCCACCCGTAGATGGAGCAGAGCCTGCCGAGCATTGCGGCGGTCGGACTGAGTTCGGATCGCTCGAGCCTCGACAGGGTGGCGCGGCTGATGCCGGTGCGCTCGGCCAGCACGTCGAGCGACCAGCCGCTGTCGGCGCGCAGGCGGGCGAGGCGCTGCGCGATGCGGCGATCGACGTCGCGATCGGCATCGGCCGCGGTGTCGGCGCTGGCGGGCGGCATCTCTGTTAAGAGATGCTATCTCGTATTAGAGACGGGCGCAACCTCACGTGGGTGCGCTCGGCTGAAGCCTTCGCGCGATGGAGCATCATCGACCGACCTTGTCGCGCGAAGGCTTTAGCCGAGCGATCACCAGCGCGTGTATCATCTGCCACACGAGAAGGAGCGCACGATCGATGACACGAACTACGCCGTTCTTCGTCGCGCTGTTCGTCGCGGCGCTGCCTGCCGGCGCGTGGGCCCAGGGCGGGATCCAATACGACAAGATCGAGATCAAGACCGACAAGCTCGCGCCGAATCTGTACATGCTCTCGGGCTCTGAAGGCGTCGATCCCGGCCATCCCGACGGCGCCGGCGGCCGCATCGGCGTGCTCGCCGGCCCCGACGGCATCTTCATGGTCGATTCGCAGTACCAGCAGATCGGCGACCGGGTGCTCGCCGCCGTCAGGCGCATCGATCAGGGACCGATTCGCTTCCTCGTCAACACGCACATCCACGGCGATCACACCGCCGGCAACGCGACGTTCGCCAAGCAGGGCGCGGTGCTGCTCGCACGCGAGGAACTGCGCGAAGGGATGGTGCGCCAGCCGCCGCCGGCGGCCGGAGCGCCGCCGAGAGATCCGGCGCGGCTGCCGGTCGTCACCTATGGCATGGGCGATCCGGTGCGGCTCCGGATGAACGGCGAAACAGTGGAACTGATTCCCGTCCGCGCCGCGCATACCGGCGGCGATACGATCGTCCGCTTCGTGAACGCCGACGTGATCATGATCGGCGACTTCTATCGCAACTTCGGCTACCCGTTCATCGATACCAACAACGGCGGGTCGCTGAAGGGCGCGCTCGAAGGGCTCGAGCTGACGATGAAGGCGGCGGGACCGAATACCAGGCTCATCCCGGGCCACGGCACCTACATCAACAAGACCGACATCATCCCGTATCGCGACATGATCCTCGGCGTGCAGAGCCGTGTGCAGCAGCTCATCGCGCAGGGGAAGACGCTGCAGGAAGTCCTCGCCGCCAAGGTCACCTCGCCCTACGACGCAAAGGTGCCGGGCGGTCTTCTGCCGGCGGGCACGGCCGGCACGAGCGCCGATCGGTTCGTCAGCATGGTCTACGCGCAGTTAAAGGGCCAGTAGCAGCGCAGCCCTTCAGGGCTGCCCGGCAAAGGAGGGAAACGTGACGCGCCGCTTCAAGTTCGTGTCGCTGTCCATGGTGGTGTTCGGGCTCTGTGCGGTGCTGGCGGGGCAGGATCGCGCCGGCTCGTCGCGTCCGCCTTCGACCGCCGGCGGCGACTGGCCGCACTACACGGCGGATCTGCGCGGCACGAAGTACTCGCCGCTCGATCAGATCAACGCCAGTAACTTCGGCCAGCTCGAAGTGGCGTGGCGCTTCAAGACCGACGTCCTGGGCCCGCGCCCCGAGTACAAGCTCGAAGGGACGCCGCTCGCGATCAACGGCGTGCTCTATACGACCGGCGGCACGCGACGCTCGGTGGTCGCCCTCGACGGCAAGACCGGCGAGCTGATGTGGGCGCACAGCCTCCGCGAAGGGCGGCGCGCCGGCGTCTCGCCGCGCCAGCTGTCGGGCCGCGGGCTCTGGTACTGGAGCGACGGGCGCGGCGACGATCGCATCATCTACGTCACCACCGGCTATCGCCTGGTGTCGCTCAACGCGAAGACCGGCGCGCCAATCAGCTCGTTCGGCAAGGACGGCATCGTCGATCTGAAGCAGGGCGCCGTGTTCGGCGCCGGCCAGCCGATCGATCTGGAAACCGGCGAGATCGGTCTGCACGCGACGCCAGCCGTGGTCAAGGACGTCGTCATCATCGGGTCGTCGATGCGAGAGGGCGCGACCGTCAGCACCCACAACAACACCAAGGGGCTGGTGCGTGCGTTCGATGTGCGCACCGGAAAGCTCCTCTGGACGTTCAAGACCATCCCGCTGCCGGGCGAATTCGGCAACGACACGTGGGAGCGCGACTCGTGGGCGGTCAACGGCAACACGGGTGTCTGGACGCAGATCACCGTCGATGAAGAGCTCGGTCTGGTGTACCTGCCGGTCGAGACGCCGACCTCTGACTTCTACGGCGGCCACCGGCCGGGAATAACCTGTTCGCCGAGAGCCTGGTCTGCGTCGATCTGAAGACCGGACAGCGGAAGTGGCACTTCCAGGTGGTGCACCATCCGCTCTGGAACTACGACATGTCGTCGGCCGCGATCCTCGCCGACATCAACGTCAACGGCCGCCCGGTCAAAGCCGTCGCGCTGCCGGGCAAGCAGGCGTTCCTGTTCGTGTTCGACCGCGTGACCGGCCAGCCGATCTGGCCGATTGAAGAACGTCCCGTGCCGCAGTCGGACGTGCCCGGCGAGAAGACCAGCCCGACGCAGCCGTTCCCGACCAAGCCACCGCCGTACGCGCGCAACGTGCTCAAGGTGCCGGACGATCTCGTCGACTTCACGCCGGAGCTGCGGGCGCAGGCGCTGAAGCAGATCGAGCGTTACAAGGTCGGGCCGTGGATGTACAACCCGGCGGTGCTCGGCGACGTCAACGGCATCCTCGGCGCGATCAACATGAACAACGCCGTCGGCGGCACCAACTGGCCGGGCGTCGCCTACGATCCGGAAACCCACAACATCATCGCCAATGCGAACAACGCCGGCATCACGGCGACGTCGCTCGTGACGCCGCCGGCCGGCTTCTCGGACATCCGGTATGTCTCGGGCGTCGCCGGCCGGCCGTTCCAGGAAGTGATCGGGCCGGGCGACTGCTGCGCGGCCGACTCGCCGCGCGCGATCGCGCAGGCGCAGGCTCGAGCCGCCGCGGAGGCCGCGGCGGCCGCACCGGCCGGACGAGGCGCGGCGCCTGCCGCTCCTCCCGCTGCGGGTGGCGGCGGTGGCGGCGGCGGCGGACTGCTGGTCGAGGGGCTCTCGATCCTCAAGCCGCCGTACGGCACGATCTCGGCGATCAACCTCGATCGCGGCGAGATCCTCTGGCAGGTGCCGCACGGCGACACGCCGGACAACGTGCGCAACCATCCGATGCTGAAAGGGCTCAACATCCCGAAGACCGGACAGGCCGGCACCTCCGGCGTCGGGCTGATGGTGACCAAGACGCTGGTCGTGATGGGCGACCCGCAGATCACGACGACACCGGATCATCCTCGCGGGGCGATGCTGCGGGGTTACGAGAAGGTCAAGGGCGAGCAGGTGGGTGCGGTGTGGATGGCCGCGCCGCAGAGTGGTTCGCCGATGACCTACCTCGCGGACGGCAAGCAGTACATCGTCGTCGCGATTGGCGGCGGCAACTACTCAGGCGAGTACGTCGCGTTCACGTTGCCGGGGAAGTAGGAACTGACGCTGCTCGTTCGACGTTCGTTCGTTCTTCGTTCTCCGTTCTCCGTTCTAGCCGTTCTCCGTTCGCGGTTCTTCGTTCGATGTTCAGGTTCGGCTGACGTTGACGTGAGGCGTTCGAGGTCCAGATGACGCGATTGTTTGCCGCCGCCGCGCTGCTCGTCGCGGCGGTCTCGTTGCCGGCCGCGCAGGCGGCGCGCGTCCGCGCGCGCGATCTGAACGTCGTCGTCGGGACGCTCCCGACCGGCCGGCTCAACGCGATCACCGACGTCGCCGGCGTGCTCGTCGGGCACGCGACGATCGTCAGGGGCGACGGCCGGCTGAAGGTGGGCGAGGGGCCGGTGCGCACCGGCGTCACCGCGGTGCTGCCGCGGCGTGACATCTGGTTCAACGGCGTCTACGCCGCGACCCACACGCTGAACGGCGACGGCGAGATGACCGGGACGCACTGGATCCGCGACCGCGAGACGCTGATGCATCCGGTGCTCATCACCAACACCGGCAGCGTCGGCACCGTGCACGAGGCGGAGATCGCGTTCATGAACGAACGCCACCCGTCGCGCGACTGGGCGTTTCTGCCGGTGGTCGGTGAAACCTGGGACGGCACGCTGAACGACGTCCGCGGACAGCACGTCAAGAAGGAGCACGTGTTCGCGGCGATCGACGCGGCGAAAGACGGCGCGGTGGTCGAAGGCAACGTCGGCGGCGGCACCGGGATGATCTGCTACGGCTTCAAAGGCGGCATCGGCACTTCGTCGCGCCGCGTGCCGGAGAGCGCGGGAAGCTACACCGTCGGCGTCCTCGTCCAGGCCAACTTCGGGCGGCGGCCCGAGCTCACGGTGGCAGGCGTTCCGGTCGGCCGGGAAATCGCCGACCTGACACCGGAGATCAACCGCGAGGGCGGCGCCGCCGGCGACATCAACGTCGATCACGAAGGCTCGGTGATCGTCGTCGTCGCCACCGACGCGCCGCTGTCGTCGCGACAGCTCGAACGCCTGGCGCAGCGCGCCGCGCTGGGTCTGGCGCGAACCGGCTCGACCTCGGGCAACACGAGCGGCGACATCTTCATAGCCTTCTCGACCGGCAACACGGTGCCGCAGTCGTCCGACTCGCGCACGCTGTCGGCGACGTTCGTGTCGCCGGAGTCGACGGCGACGTTGAACCCGCTGTTTCAGGCGGTTGTCGAGGCGACGGAGGAATCGGTGCTCAACGCGCTGATGAAGGCGGAAACGATGACCGGCATCAACGGCAACAAGGTTCATGCGCTGCCGTACGACCGCCTGAAGGCCGCGATGTCCAAGTACGGCCGCTGAGCCGTGCATTAGAGTCGTAGTGTCCGGCTTTAGCCGGACCGTGATGCCTTACGACACGTTCCTGGCGAGGGCGGGTTCCGCATTCGCGGCCTGCCGCCGGGTCGCGTAGCGCCACGCGTAGTAGGCCGGCACGCCGAGCGCAACCAGCGCGAGGCCTGCGGCGCTGTCGACCGGTTCGGCGAAGAGGCGGTTGACGACGATCGTCATCGACGCGATCACGAACGTGGCCGGCACCCACGGATAGCCCCACACGCGATAGCTCGGCGCGTAGTCCGGACGGCGGCGGAGCAGGAAGATGCCGCCGGCCATCAGCGCGAAGAAAATCCACTCGGTGAAGATCACGCGCGTGAACAGCTGGCGGTAGGTGCCGGTTCCCGCGAGCACCGACGCCCAGATCGCCTGCAGCACGATCGCGCGATGCGGGGTGCGGAAGCGCGGGTGGACCTCGCTCACCCAGCGGAACAGCAGCCCGTCCTTCGCCATCGCGTAGTAGACCCGCGGCGCGGCGAGGATGCTGCCGGTCATGGCGCCGAACACGGAGAACATCACCAGCGCCGAGATTGCCGCGCCGCCCGGCGCGCCGAGCAGCACGGTGAAGGTGTCGGCCGCGATCCGGGTTGATTTCATCACCTGGTCGAGCGGCATGACGTAGAAGTAGACCGCGTTGAGCGCGACGTAAACCGAGGTGACGACGACGATGCCGATCGCGAGCGCCCTGGGAATCGTCCGGCCTGGATCGACCGTCTCTTCCGCGGTGTAGGTGACGACGTGCCAGCCGCCGAAGGCGAAGAGCCCGGCGATCACCGCGAGCAGGAAGTTGTGCGCCCCGACGGTCGCGTGCGCCTCGGCGGCTCCCAACACAAAATGTTCGGGGAGGCTCGAGCCGACGGCGAAGCCGATGACGACCACGATCGCCACGGCGACGAGCTTGCCCAGCGTGAAGATCGTCTGCACGGTGCTGCCGCGCTTGACGCCGGCGTAGTTGAGCGCGGAGATACCGAGGATCACCGCGACCGCAACACCGCGCGTGCCGCCGACACCCAAAGGCACGAAGTAGCCGGCGTAGCGTGCGAACACGGTGGCCATGGCGGCGATGATGCCCGAGTGCATCACCCAGAACATCGCCCAGCCCCAGAGGAAGCCGACCACCGGCGAATAGGTTTCCTTCAGGAAGACGTAGACGCCGCCGGTTCGCGGAAACGCGGTGGCGAGCTCCGCACAGGCCAGCGCGCCAAAGAGCGTGAGCACGCCGGACACGGCCCACACCAGCAGGACCGCCCAGAACCGCGGCGCGTGCTCGGTGACTTCCGACGCCTGGACGAACACCGCCGAACCGACAATCGTGCCGATGACCAGCGCGGTCGCGTGCGGCAGCCGCATCGAACGGGTCAATCCCAGGTCGGCCATGATGCCGGCATCCTACCAAGTCGAAAGTCGGAAGTCGAAACGCAAAGGTCGAAGGTAGAATCGCCGGCGATGATCATCGACGTGTTCAGCCATGTGTTGCCGCCGCGGTATCTCGAGGAGCGCAACAAGCGCGCCGGCAAGCGGCTCGCCAGCCAATACGGCAAGTACTTCCACGCCAACCCCGGGCTCACCGATCTCGACATCCGGTTCCGTGCGATGGACAAGTTCCCCGACGTCGTGCACCTGCTGACGATCGCCGGGCCGAACCTGGAAAGCGTGCTCGATCCGGCGGATGCCGCCGAGTGCGCGCGGATCGCGAACGACGAGATGGCCGAGCTGATCGCAAAGCATCCCGATCGGTTCGTCGGCGCCTGCGCATCGCTGCCGATGAACGACATCGACGCCGCGCTCGCCGAGGCCGATCGCGCGATCCGCGACCTGCGCTTCCGCGGCGTCGAGATCTTCACCGACCTGAACGGCAAGCCGGTCGATGCGCCGGAGCTGATGCCGTTGTACGAGAAGATGGCGGCCTACAACCTGCCGATCCTGCTGCACCCGCGGCGCACCAACACGACCGCCGACTACGACGGAGAACAGACCTCGAAGTATCTCGTCTACACCAACTTCGGCTGGCCATACGAGAGCTCGGTCGCGATGGCGCGGTTGGCGTTCGGCGGTCCGCTCGAAAAGTACCCGACCCTGAAGATCGTGACCCACCACGCCGGCGGCATGATTCCGTATTTCCACAAGCGCGTGCAGCTGTCGTGGGATTTCAACGAGATGCGGATGGGATACCGCTTCGACGGGCAGGTGTTGACGAAGTCGCCGGTCGACTACTACCGGATGTTCTACTGCGACACGGCGATTCAGGGAAACACGCCGGCGCTGATGTGCGCCTACGAATTCTTCGGCGCCGATCACATGGTCTTTGCCAGCGACACGCCCTACGACAACCAGCTCGGTGAGCGCGTGACCCGCGAGACGATCGAGGGTGTTCAGGCCATGCCGATCGATGAGGTCAGTCGCCGGAAGATTTTCGCGGACAACGCCCGCCGGCTGTTCCGGCTGCCGGTGTAGGCCGGCGGTCCGCAATCGATCGGACGATCAGGGCGTCCGCGGCGAGGTTCGCGGCGGCGGCAGCCGTTCGGCCGGAATCCCGAGCGCCAGCGCGATCGCACGCAGCGCCGACTGCACGGTCGCGACGTTGCGCGGCCCCATCCGCAGCAGCTGTTTCTGCGCGCTGGTCAGCCCTTCCAGGCGCGAATCGACGTAGGCGTACCCGATCCCCTGCTCCTCGGTGCGGACGCGCACGCCGGTCTCAGGGAGGATCGGCACCTCCAGCAGCGACACGATCGCCCGCTCGAGCGTCCGATCGAACGACCCGCTGATGCCGAGCTCGCGGTACGCGTCTTCGATGCGCGGCTTGAGCGTCGTGTAGAGGCGCGCGGCGCCGGCGGCATCGATCGATGCCGCGGCTGCGGCCAGCGAATCGTACCGTTCGTAGCCGCGCGGATCGATGGTGAAGCTGCCGCCGCGCTCGGTGACGGCAAAGGCGGCCGACGGGCGCAGCACGCCGAGCTGTCGTGCGGGCGTTGCGCCCTCGGCGACGTTGGTGACCGACACGGTGAAGTTCCGCACCAGACCGTTGGTTGTCAGCCAGGCGGCCACGCGCGGATTCGAGCTGAGCTGCCTCACCAGCTCGCGAACGAGCGGGTCGGTCTGCTCGAGCGGCGGGAGGACGATCGATCCGGCGTCCCCGCCGAGCGGCCGATCGGAGGGCGGGGCCGCGGCCTGCCGCGCCGGTGCGGCTGCGGGTTCGGTCTTCGGGCGATTGAAGAATGCGATGTAGGCGGCAATCGCCATGGCCACGACCAGACCGGCAGCGACGAGCCAGAGGCCGATCGGACGTTTCGGCGGCTCGGGCGGCAGCGGCTCGGGCGTTTTCTCGAGGTCGTCGAGATCCAGCACCTCCCAATAGTACTGCGCCGCAGCCACTGAACCGCCGGAACGCCGAATCTCGTCTGTATCGAGTGGAGGGTCGGCGCACACGTGGGCGAAGACCGTGCTGAAGATCTATCCGGCCTTCAACAGCGGCCGGGAGCGGCCGGGCAATCCTCCCGGCCACGCCCTGTTCGGTCCGTTTGGCGTCGATCTCTGGCGCGACGACGTGCTCGGGTTCCTCGCGGAAACCACGCGCACGCCGTAGCGGGCATCTCCGCTCACACCAGGAGTCCGGGCAGCGGTCCTTCTTCTCCATCGCGCTGTGCGCGCAGCGTGCTCCGGCTTGGCGTCAGCGATCCGGAACTGCTGGAGCTCGAGGAACCGCTCGAGCTCGACGAGCCCGACGACGAGGAGGAACTCGAAGACGAGCTCGATGACGAAAGACGACGAAGAAGAGGAAGAGGACGACGAAGACGAGGAAGACGAAGACGAGCGACGAGCTGCTGGAGCTCGATCCGCCCGATCCTGTCGTCGGCGCGGCGGGCAAGTCGTCGCATGCGGCCGTCAACCCGGCGGCGGCGATGAGGGTCCCCTGCGACAGGAGCATCAGGAAATCGCGGCGCGCCTGCAGCGTGGCTTCGCGCTGGTCGTGATCGTGATCGTTCGGCTTGTCACCAGGTTTGCGCTGTTCGCTCATACTCCCCATCCTCTATTGGCACGGCTGCCGCCGGCGGCAGGAATCGAAGCAGGTTGCCCTCGAAGTACAGTTCCACGCGTCGAATGACCTCGGCCGCGGTAATCATGTCCATGCAGCGCGGCAGCCGTCCGACGACGTCGACACAGAGCGCCTCCGGGCGGTCCTTTTCGTCACCGTCGCCAAGCGGCACTGGTTCTCGACTTCCAGCAGCCGCCGTTGTCACAGCACTTCAACGCGCCGACGGTGTGAATGAACTGGTGGTGCGGATACGCGGTGAAGTGCGGCGGCTCGCGGCCGCCCGCGACCACCACGCACGGCCGGTTGCGCGCCGCGCCGGGCGGCGTCGGCACGGCCGCGGCCAGGTGCATCAGCAGGCTGACCGGGCTGACCGCGCCCTGCGCGTGATACATCAGCAGCACCAGCCGGCGCAGGCTGGTCTGCCCGCGCAGATCGATCACGCCGCGAAGCGGCGGGTGATGATGCGACGCTTCGCCAACCTGCACGAACTGGATGCGGCCGGCGAAGTGATCGACGACCTGCTGGTAGCGCTCGTGATCCCACCACTTGATCGTGAAGTCGGGCTTTCCTCCCGACACGAGCAGCCAGTAGGGGAACGCCGGCCCTTCCGATCCTTCGACCGCTGCGAACCAGGCGTTCTCTTCATCGGAAACGTAGATGTCGCCCTTGAAGTCGGTGACGCGGATCCGCAGGCCGAGGCGATCGTTGAGATACGAGGGAAACGCGTGAAGGAAGTGACACGGCGTCGTGTTCGCCTCGTGAATGAGCGGGTAGTGGCAGTCGATCGTCTCGACGCCGCGATCGTCCTCGTGGAGCGGTGTGAGGTGCGGGTTGTGCGCCCACAGGTCGGGAAACGGCGTACGCACGTCGGTCAGGAACTCGCCGGGATACGACCGGTGCAGGTCGCGCACCGCGGCGGTGAGCATGACGATGTCGCCCGCCGACTGGAAGTTGCGCAGGATCAACTTGCGCATCGGTCGAGGCCGCTGCAAATGATGCGCCGCGCTCGAGAGCGATGCGGCGGCGGGAGTCCGCTGTTAGAGCGTCGCTTTGTGCCGCATACAGAATTGTTGCTGAGCGCCGACAACGCGGCGAACTGCCGCCATAGCGGCGCGCACGCGACCATCACGTTCGCTCCTGCCCTGCCGCATTGCGCCGCTCGGGCAAGCCCATCGGGGAGCACGCTCGTTGGTCCTGGCACGATGCCGGTGCAGGTGCCCGAGCGACATACCGAAAATCGGAGAGTTTTTCCATTTTCGAAGTGGCCGAGCACGGCGCGGCGTTGCGTCAGGCCGCGCCTTCCATGAGAATCCCTCCATCGACCACACCTGCTCGTCGAGGGAGGCACCATGGCAGACGCACGACGATTCGCACGCGTGTTCCCGCCCGCTGCCGGATGCGCAGCAGCCCTGCTCCTTGCCCTTCTGACCGGCGGGGAAGGCATCCTCTCCGGACAATCGCTCCCGAACCCCTATCGCATCGTTGATGGCTGGGCGCAGCTTCCCGGCGGCAAGCCGCTCGGCGCGGTCGGCAAGGCCGTCATCGATCGAGACGGCCGGCATGTCTGGGCGGTCGTGCGGTGTGAGCCGCTGGCCGACCCGGCTCGATTCGGCGACGAGTGCCGCGACTCGAAGACCGACTCGGTCTACAAGTTCGGGCCTGACGGCAAGGTGGTGGCGAGTTTCGGCGGCGGCCTCTTCATCTGGCCGCACGGCCTCGCGATCGATCCGGACGGCGGCGTCTGGGTGACCGATGCGGTGGCCGCCAACCGGACGCCCAAGGGCGACATGCGCGGGCAGCAGGTCGTCAAGTTCAGCGGCGACGGCAAGGTGCTGATCACGCTCGGCACGCCAGGCGTTTCCGGAAGCGGCGCCGATCACTTCAACTCGCCGAGCGACGTCGTCGTCGCGCCGAACGGCGAGGTGTTCGTCGCCGACGGCCACAACGAGGCCGGCAACAACCGCGTCGTCAAGTTCTCGAAGGACGGCAAATACGTCAAGGAGTGGGGCAAGACCGGCTACGCCCCGGGAGAGTTCCGCGCGCTGCACGCAATCGCGATGGATTCGCGCGGCCGCATCTTCGTTGGCGACCGATCGAACAACCGGCTGCAGCTGTTCGATCAGGACGGAAAGTTCCTGACGCAGTGGACGCAGTTCGGGCGGCCGAGCGGCATCTTCTTCGACAGCCGCGATCGCATCTTCGTCGCCGACTCGGAATCAGACGATGTCCAGAACCCCGGGTGGGAGATGGGCATTCGCATCGGCGAGGCGAAGACCGGCTGGGTGACCGAGTTCATCCAGTTCCAATGGGGCGACCCGCGCGAGACGGCAGGCAACGGCGCCGAGTTCGTCGCCGTCGATCGCGATGGCAACGTCTACGGCGGCGAGCCGCGGCCAAAGCAGCTTCGCAAGTACGTCAGGGTGAGGCCCTGACCGACGGGCGAGGCGGCGCCTACCAGCCAACTGAACCGACGCTGCCGAATGACCGATCGGGTTCCGTGGTCGAGGCGGCGATGGCGCGAGAGGTAGAATGCGCCGGTTGAGGAGCCCACGATGAGCGGCATGCTGACCGACGACGAGATCGCCGAGCTGGTCCCTTCTGAATTTCTCCATCACCAGACGCCCATCCCGACGCAGGTGGTGTCGAGCGATGAGTTCTATCCCGATCCGCAGAACCCGCGGCAGCGCGAGGTGGAAGCGCGGCTGCTCGCGATGGCCGACGACCTCGGCGGCACGCAAGGCATGGATCGGCGGCGCTTCTTCCAGACCGCCGCCGGCATGGCGGCGTCGTTCGTGGCGATGAACCAGGTGTATGGGCCGCTCTTCGCCGCCAGCGCGGACGAAGCGCGGATCCCCGAGATGGCCCAGGCACGCGCCGATGGCCTCAAGGGCCAGTTCATCATGGACATGCACACGCACTTCCTGCGCGACGACACGCGGCTCACGAGCTTCGTCAACATGCGCGCGTCGGTGGGGAAGTCCGGATGGAACAAGGACCTGGTCGGCAAGGAGCAGACGCTCGAGGACCTGAAGTACGACAACTACGTCAAGGAGATGTTCCTCGACAGCGACACGAAGATCGCGCTGATCTCGTCGGCGCCCTCGGACGTGCCGCAGGACTGGTTCCTCACCAACGAGCAGATGGCGGCGGCGCGTGAGAAGGTGAACAGAGCGGCGAAGACGCGGCGCCTGTTCGCGCACATGATCTTCACGCCCGGCCAGCCCGGCTGGCTGGAGAAGCTGGACGCGGGGCTCGCGCTCAAGCCGGAATCGGTGAAGGGCTACACCGTCGGCGACAACACGCACAAAGACCTGAGCCGCTACCCCTGGCGCATGGACGACGAGAAGGTGGTCTACAAGGGCTACGAGCGGATGGTGAAGGCCGGGATCAAGAACGTCTGCGTGCACAAGGGGCTGTTCTCGCCCGGCGTCGAGAAGCAGTTTCCGAACCTGCGCGGCTACGCCGACGCGGCCGACGTCGGCCAGGCGGCCAAGGACTGGCCGCAGCTGAACTTCGTCATCTATCACGCCGCCTACCGCCATGTCGGCGGCGATCCGAAGGTTGCGCTCGCCGAGTTCAACCGCACCGGCCGCATCGGCTGGACCAGCGATCTCGCCGACATCCCCGAGCAGTACGGCGTCAGCAACGTCTACGGCGACGTCGGCCAGTTGTTCGCGACCACGCTCGTGGCCGAGCCGAATGTCTGCGCGGCGCTGATGGGGATTCTCATCCGCGGCCTCGGCGTCGATCACGTCTGCTGGGGCACCGACGCGGTCTGGACCGGCTCGCCGCAGTGGCAGATCGAAGGACTGCGCCGGCTCGAGATTCCGGAGGCGTTGCAGAAGCAGCACGGCTTCAAGCCGCTCGGCGACGCCACCGGCCCGGTGAAGACGGCGATCTTCGGCGGCAACAACGCGCGCCTCTACAACGTGAACCCGCAGCAGGCCGCGGCCGATCTCGCTGGCGATCGCTTCACGGCGCTCAAGCTTGCCTACGAGGCGCAGGGGGCCGAGCGGTCGAACGTGCGCTACGGCTACGTGACGCGACCGATCGATCCCGCCGTCTTCGCCTGAACGCAGGCGCGGCATGCTCAACGTGCTGAGCGGGTGTGGATTGAACGACGCCTGGCAGCGACGCTGCTACTGGACCGGTGTCACCGCCGTCGCGGACGCCGGGAACGCGTTCGTGAACGTCGTGGCCGTGGTGTCCTGGAAAATCCCGCCGCGCTGGTCCATGCCGAACGATCGGTTTCCGGTCGAGCCAATCGTCTGCGGATGCGCCTCGGCGAAGTAGGTGGTGATCGGATCGTCGACCGCTCCGTTGCAGGTATTGGAACTCGAGATGACCGACGCCGCGGCAAGGCCGGGTCCGACGTTGAGGATGAAGCCGCTCTTGATGACGCCGTTGGCCGCGATGTCCGGGCTGACGAACCCGATGTTGCCGCCGCTCGGGAAGCGTCCCAGATCGTCGAGCGACTGCGCGTAGCCGCCTCTCGCGCAGCTGGACGCGTAGGTAGCCTGGCCGCTGTGAATCGCACGCAGCGACGCAATCGCTGACGCCTCGTTGCCCGCCGCTCTGGCACGAACCAGTTGCGGCGCCGCAATCGCCGTGACGATGCCGACGATCGCCACGACTACGAGAAGCTCGACCAGCGTGAACCCACGTTCGTGCCTTGGTGTCATATTTGAGCTGTTATTGTCATCTAAAGTACGTCACGACGCAAGGTTTTTTGCCATCATGCGGGCGTCGAATGGTGGCGGATCACAAAACTGTCGTGCAGCCTTTTGGAAGCGGTGTAAAGCCGCGTGCCGGGGTGAGCGGCCTCGCCGCGTTTCCTCGCCATTGCTATTGATGATCGATCTCCCGGCGCGCGCACTCTGGCTGTTCACCGCACTTCTTATCAGCAGAGTCCTCGGACAACTCATCGTCGTGCAGTGTGCGCCGCGCTGGCTGCCGCCGATGGCGCAGTGGCAGTCGGGTCTCGTGCCGTATCCCGTGCTGTTGGCGGTGCAGGCCGTCGTTGTCTCGTTGATGATCTGGATTTCGATCGACGTTTCTCGCCGCGCGGGATACTGGTTCGAACCGCATCCGAGATTGGGGTTGGTCGTTCTCTGGTGGAGCTCTCTCTACGCTGGCGCGATGGCGGCGCGCTACGTCGTTCGCATGAAGCGGCGGCCCGACCAGCGATGGCTGGGCGGCACGATTCCGATCGTCTTCCATACCGTGGTCGCCGCGTTCCAGTGGACGTTCGCGATCTACCACCTCACCCCGCGCTGAGTCGCGAGGCGACGATCCGCGCGTCGCGGCCAATGTTGTAGAGGCCGCCCTGGATGCCGTAGTTGTGCCCGACGAAGTACAGGTCGCGCTGCTCGTCGCTGACGACACGGTGGTGGCGGCGCGCGAAGCCGCAGCGATCGAGCTGGACGAGCGGCCCCAGCATCCCGACGGCCGCGCGATAGCCGGTTGCGAGAATCACGGAATCGAACGGCAGCTCCCGACCATCGTCGAAGCGGACGCCGAGGCCGGTGAATCCGATGACCCCTCCCTTCAACGCAATAGTTCCGGCGCGCAGCGCGTCAGCGAGCTGGAGACCGATGAGCGGAACTTTCGCGCAGCCGCCCGGCGCCGGCGGCGGCGGCAGCACGGTGGGGCCGCGCATCAGCGTCGTTACGCGGCCGACGGCCATCGCGGCGAGCCGCTGGGCCGACGGGGGAAGCGAGCCGAGCGCGAGACCGAAGTACTGAATCGGAATGCCGGCGATTTCGAGCGGGACAACGGTTGCGCCGCTGCGAACCGCCAGCGTCACCTGCGCGCCGGCGCGCGCGAGCTCCACTGAAATTTCGCCGGCGGAATTGCCGGCGCCGACAACCAGCACCCGCTCACCGGTGAACGTCTCCGGCCGCATGTAGCTCACGCTGTGGAGCACCCGGCCGCGAAAGCGCTTGCGTTCGGGGATCGACGGCTCGTACGGGTTCGCGACGATGCCGGTGGCGACGACAAGCGCCCTGGCGCGCAGTTCGGTGCCGGCTGACGTGCGGACGATCCAACCGCTGGCGTCGCGCGTGGCGCTGCTGACGTCACTGCGCGTTTCCACCGGCAGCCGGAACGAGTCGGCGTAGCGAGCGAGGTAGTCGAGAAGATCACGCCGCGTCGGGAAGCGCGGGGTGGACGCGGGGAACGGGAGGCCTGGGAGCGACGAGAGATGCTTGGTGGTGTGCAGCACCAGGCTGTCGTAGAGATGCGCCCATGTGTGACCGACCGCATCGCCGCGCTCCAGCACGCGGTGCGGAATGCCGCGCCGCGCAAGCGCAGCTGACGTCGCGAGACCAGCGGGGCCGGCGCCGATCACGAGGACGTCTCGGGCGGCAGCCGGTGTGCTCACAACGTTTTAAGGTACTCGATCAGCGCCCGGCGATTCGCGTCGGTCCGGATTCGCGGCCAGACATCATGGCCGCCGTTGCCGCATCCCGGCCGCGCGACGTTGAACCAGTTGCGATCGTCGCCGAATCTTTTTACCAGATCAGGCTCGCCGCGTCCCGCCGCTGCTGGATTGGCATAAAGAAGTTGTCCAGCACGAGTGCGATCCAGCCGTCTGGCTGCCATCACCTCGAAGATGCGGGGACGTTCGGAAACCGGGCCGAGCAGATGGTGCAACGTCGGCACGCTGCCGTTGTGGAGATATGGGAAGTTGGCCCAGACGCCGGTGAGCGGCGTGGCGGCATAGCCGTCGCTTTTCATCAGCGCGCCTTCCGCCGCCAGCGGGCTGTCGTTGAAGGCGGCGGTGAACCCGTCGGAGACGACATCGAGGCGCGACCGATCGGTGCCGACATCGGTGAAGATGCCAGGCCATCGGAGGTGGCCGCGTCCGTCGTACATCGCCGTGGCAGCGGGCACAGCCGATCTCGCTCGAGTAGAAGAGCTCACGCCCGCGTGCGGCGAGAACAGGGTCGATCTCGTAAGGATATCGAGGCGGCCGCAGGTGGCGCACGACCGACTCGAACTCGCTCTTGATGCGCGGGACGACGACCTGCACGAGCGCATCGAACGGCCTGTCCTTCTCCAGCTCCATCGACGACGCCATCAGCGGGAAGGGGCCGTGGAAGCTGCCGTCCACGTACCAACGGCCGGCCGGCATCTTCGCCACGGTGTGCCACAGCGGCGGCGTCTTGACGTCGCCGCGGCCGACGTCTTCGACCGGCGGCATCTCGCCGCGATGGGGCCGCATGTAGAGCTCGACATGCGATGCGGCGAATGCCGTCGATCGCGCGCGCGTGAGCGAGTCGATCTTGTCGTGATGATGGCTGTTCAGGATACGGTGGGCATCGGCGGCGATCGCCGCATCGTCTGAACCGCGGGCGAGCATCCGCCGCCACTGGTCGGCTGGTCATCTTCTTGAGCGCTTCGCCAAGCCAGAGCTCGTCGAACGTCTTCGTGCCGGCGCCAAGATACGCAACGCCATCGATTTCCGCCGTGTGGCAGACGAGGCAGTTGACGGTCCACCGCAGCGTGCTCCCGCGGTGCGACACCCCGGTGTTGGGTGCCATGCCGAATGCCGGCACCACCTTGTTGCCGCGCCACAGCACGAGCCCGACCTTTTCGCCGACGATCGTGTCAACATCGCCGGCGATCGCCTGGGTGATCGCGTTGCCGTCGAACAGCGACTGCGGAATCCAGGCCGACGCGTCGTAGGTTTCGTAGACGAAGTCGAACAGCGCCTGGCGGCGGACGCTCTCGGGTGTCGGATCGGCAGGGTCCCACTCGTAGACGACATTCTTCAAATCCGACGCGAACGACGCGGCAAGCGTGTCGCGTGCAACCGCTGGACGCGCGGCGCCGGGCGCCAGGGAGAGCGTGAACGCTGCGGTGAAGACGGCGGCCGCAAGCGTGATGACGAGGGTCGCGGCCGCAATCGACTCTTTGAATGTTTCGAGGGCCTGTTCGTGATCGAGGTTGTAGCCAAGCTCGAGCGCCTTTGCGCGAAGGGCTGCGGCGTGCGAGGCTTTACCGGGCGGTGCCAGTGCTTGTGAGAGGGGATCCGCGCTGGCGCCCTGGCCAGCCGGCTGAGCGGCGAGCAGGAGCCCGAGGGCTAGTGAACAGACACGCAACGGCTCCTCCCTTCGCGACGGCAGCAGATCCACCTGCTGGCACCTGCGACGAAGGACGTTGATCCGGCTCAGCGAACAGATTTGAGGTTGCTGTGAACGGCCAGAAGCGAGTGTGCTGCGTCAAAATGACGGTGCAGAACTCCGCGACACTGTTCGTCGTCGCATGCCTCGTCATTCCCGCGAGCGGCAGCGCGCAGACCGTCGTCCTTCCCGCGCCACCGCTCGAGACCCCCTCGCCATTCCGGCTCTTCAAGGACGTACCACCCGAGCCCACGCGCGAATGGTTCGGGTCGATCAAGAGCCCCAACTGGTGGGAGCCTCCTGCCAGCGGCAGCGACATTCCACGCTGGGCGATTGGCCACACCGTGCGGGTGAAGGTGCCTGGCGGCGTCGGATTGTCGGCTGGTCTCTTCGGACGACGGGGCGATCCTCTTCCGCTGTATCTGTCGGAAGTCTTCGTGCAACCTGCTCACACCTCGGTTACTGGCCCCGGTACTTATCGCCTGCAGTGGGACGCGAAACTCGGCTTGAGCGCGCCCGTGATCACTCGCCCGCGATTGAAGCTCGATGCGGCCGGCGAATTGTTTCTTCCGCTGACTCGTCCCGCTGCGACACCCGCTCCGTCGTCATCGTTTCTGAGCGCGGGCACGCGCCTGTTCAAACTCGTGACGAAGTTCTAGGCGCTCACCGTCCTTCGCTTGTGGCGACAGTCACTTCTTTAAGGTGCGGGGGAGGGCGGCTTCAGCAGCCGATGGGCGGAGTCCACCGCCGGTGGAACGAACAGAGAGCAGGAGACCAGGAGATCAAGAGGCTTGTCCGCGCTTGGATGGTTCGGCGGGCCGGCCTGCTACGCAGGCCACGGCACGACCGGATCGGATCGATACACGAGCCGACCAGGAGGACGCGAGTCGGTTCGTGTATCGATCCGAGTCCGGCCGTGCGCGCCGCGAAGCGGCGTCCGCCGAACTGCAGGGCGCTCGTAGCCGGCGTCAGACCAGGAGCCTCCTGCTCTCGTGACCTCCTGACCTCCTGTCTTCCGCTGGCGGAGGAATCGCCCGTCGGTCGCAAATGCCAGCCGAGGGTCTCGATGAACGCGCGGGCTGTCGCCTCTAGTCCGCACAGCGAGTTCGTCCCCGAGATGGGCTCTAGCTCTCTAAACGACCTCGATGCTGAAGATGTAACCGGTGGACGGGCTCTCGTTGCCCTTCCATCCCGGATGGATGCCGGCGTCGCAGCTGATCAAGCGTCCGTCATGCCACGCGAGCCCGTGCGGGTCACACGATCCGGGCTGGAAATCGACCGTCATCAGGAGCTGGCCGGTCTTGCCGTCGTACTTGTTCAGGCCGGCTTTCCCCTCGGTATAGCTGGTGCTGTTGTTGCCGGTGACGACCCAGATATTGCCGTCGTTGTCGAATGCGGCGTCGTGGAGCCGAGGCTTCTCCTCGGAGCTCACGCGGATCAGGACTTCGGGAACCCACGTCGCCGGGTCGACACGCAGGATGCCGCCGAGGCGCAGGGCGGCAATCCAGAGCTTGCCGTTGTGCCACTTCACACCATGGCAACCGCCGCCGTTGCCGTCGATGCTGAGCGGAATCTGCCGGTGGCTGATCTGATTGGAATTCAGGTCGACCTGAAAGATGCCGTACGGGTCGGCGTTCGCCCCCATCCACACGCAGCCGTTGCCGTATGCCATCCCTGACGTATTGCGCGAATGCGTTTTGACCGTCTTGAGCAGTTTGCCGTTCCAATCGACCAGCCACGCCACCTCGTCGCGATCCGGGTCCAGGGGCAGGTTATAGGTCTGGGCGTTTTGAGCCGTGACCTTCTGCTGCCCGATCCACAGCCCGCCCGGGTCGTCGGTCATCACGGCCAGCGCGTTGGGATACATGCCGGGCGACTTGAACATCCTGGTCGTTTTCGCCGACCGGGTCGGGATTGAGCCGCGTCCGCCGGGGGCGCTGCGACCCGCCCGATCTGGAGCCGCGCCGCCTTGCTGCGCCAGCGCAACCGCCGCCGAGCTGAAATTCAGTGCGAGACCGGCCGCCAGGAATTCGCGTCGTTTCATGCTCATGGCGTCACCTCAAGGCTGCCGAGATTCCGCGGAATGTCTGCTGGAGCTGGAGGCGGCCCTTATATCACAGAGGCCGGTTCGACGATCCTGGCGTAGAAGTCTCCCTGCCGTAACAGTAGAGCTTCAGAAAACGCCGCTTCAGACGACACAAGTCTGCCCCGGCGGCGACTCGCTGGAGCCACGGCCGCGCAATCACCGAATGGTCGCCAATTTCGCTATTGCTGCGGTTGGTTTCGCCATTGCGAATGGTGCGGCGACGAGCATTTCCGTTTCACACGACGTTTGACGCATTCACCATGACCTACCCACGCTTTGAAGCGTTCACGCTCTTGCTCCAGGCCGGCGGCCGGGCGCGGCTCACTCGGTTATGGCCGCTTCTTGTGACGCTCGCGCTCCCGGTGTGCGTGGCGATGCTCGACGCGCAGCCCCCACAGGTCGCAACCGTGGGTCTGACTCCGGGCTGGGCGACGTTCGGACAGGCGCTGCCGCAGGGCGCAGCTACAAACGGTCTTCAAGTAGGAAATCTCGCGACGCAGACAGACGTCAAGAACACCTGGCCGGACGGTTCGATTCGATTCGCGATCGTCACGGTCAAAGCGACCACGGCCGGAACTTTTCCTGTGACGCCGGCCACGCCTTCCGGGGGCGCTCTCGCTCCTGTGGTTCCGACCGCGGCCGTCGTACTGACCATCGACGGCGCTGCCTACACCGCAACGCTGCCGCCGGCGCCCGCAAGCGATCGGTGGCTGTCAGGGCCGTTGGCCTACGAAGGCCGATCGATTGTCGCCCCTGTGTTGGCGGGCCGCGGCGCGCATCCGTTTCTGCGCGTGATCTTCGACACCCGCGTGTACAACGACGGTGGAGGGCGCGTCGACGTCTCGGTCGAGAACACGCTCGACATCGCCGGGGCCGCGACGACCGCCTACGACGTTGCGATCACGGTCGACGGCGCGCCGGTCTTCACGCAGGCGGCGGTCGAGCATTTCTATCTGACGCGTTGGCGCAAGACGTTTGCGATCGGTGCGACGATGTTCGCGTCGATCACGCCGGACGTGGGGGCGTTCAACCGGGCGGAAGCGGTGCCCGCGTTCGTCCGCTCGGCGGTGACGAACGTGGTCAGCACGCCGATCGCCGCCAATTTCGGCATCCTCAAATCCGGCGCGCTCGACCCGATCATGTCCGACGAGGGCGCTCGCGCCGAACTGGCGCCGCTGCCCGACTGGACGGCGCGTTATCTGGTCCACACGGATCCGGCGCAGCGCGCATTCGTCCTCGCGAACGGCGATCTCTCAGGCTCGTGGCCGATTCATGTCCGCGAGGCGGAGGCTGGCAGCAGCCGAGGGGTTGGCAGCGAGCGGCTCCTCTCGCTCGACGAGCGCCCGACACTGTGGCTCGACGAGCGCGCGCAGAGCGGTGGCTGGGATTACATCGCCGGGTCGCCGCTGCCGATGCGCGAGTACGGCAGCGACATTCCGGCCGCCGGCCAGAGCCCGCTGCTGCCCGACAACGCGCACCAGCCCTCGATCGCCTTCGTCCCGTACCTGTTGACGGGCGATCGCTACTACGCCGAGGAGATGGCGTTCTGGGCGAATTACGGCATGGCCCGGACCTACCCGGGCGACGGGACTCGCAACTCGCAGGGCATTCTCGCGAACAACGAAGTGCGCGGGTTCGGATGGGCGCTGCGCAACCTGGCCGACGCCGCTGCGTATTACCCCGACGCGTCACCGGTGAAGGCGTACTTGTCGCAGAAGGTGATGAACAACCTTCAGTGGCTCGACACCTACGCCCGCGCGCAGGACCCGGTCGCGAACCCATTCCAGATTCTGTGGGTCAACCGCCGGCCCGATGGCGGCCAGTACATCGCATTGTGGGAGCAGACCTACCTGGCCCACGCGATCGATCGCGCGAACCAGCACGGCTTCGAAGGGGGACTGACACACCGCGATGCGATCGCACGATTCCAGCTCGAGCTGTTCACGAGCGAGCCGGACTACCCGCGCGCGCACGCGGGCGCCTACCTGATTGCGGTTGGTCCGGCGGACGCGTCGACGCCTGAGCGATTCGGCGGCACCTTCTTCAGCACCATGGCGGAGATCTGGTCGGGCACGCGGGGGCAGGAACGGCCGTTCGCCGGCTACTACGGCACCGAAGCGCGATTGAATCTGATCTACGGCATCCGGAGTGGCTGGCCCGGAGCGCAGGCTGCGTACGATTACCTGTGGCCGCAGCTCGCCGCCATACCGGCTGGGTGCATGACGCTGGGAGGAGCGGTCCTGCCAGAGCTGACGTGCCGATCGGGCTGGGCGTTGGATGTTCCGTCGACGACGACGCTGACGCCTGCTTCCGCGCAAATCACGAGCCCGGAGCCGGGATCGATCCTCTCCTCCGATCACCAGATCTTCACCTGGAACAGCGGCGTCGGCGTCTCCCGGTATCAGATCACAGTCGGCACGGCGCAGGGCGCCAACGATCTCTACTCGGGCCCGGAGACCACGAATGTGTCTGCGTCGGTCGGCGGCTTGCGCGCCAACGGCGGCAGAATCTGGGTGCGGCTGTCGTCGCTCGTGAACGACGGATGGTTGTTCACCGACACCAGCTATCTGGTCGCCGCCGGCACCGCGGCAGGCGTGAAATCCACGGCGGAGGAGATATCCGCGGCGCCGGCGACGGTCGGCAGTTCAATCGCCGGGACGTTCAAGGACGCCACTGGCCATTCGGCGCAATCGCACCTCGTCTACGCTCCCAATGCCGGCGTGTGGTGGCTGTTCACACTCTCATCGGCGCACGACTCGTTCGGCGATCACACGGTCCGCAGTTACTTCAGCAACGGCCCGAACCTGACGACGGCGACCTGGACCGCGGCGGCGCCAAGTCCGCATCTCGCCAACGCCGGGTTTGCATCCGACTCGGTCTTCGCCGGCGGACGCTCGCTTGGCGCAGCCGTGCTGAGCATTGCGGGCGCGGACTATGCGCACGTGTTCGCGTCGGCCGCGTTCGACGGCCAGGTAGCCTCCAACGGACACATCCGTGCGCGGCTCGGCGCGAATGCGATCACCTGGGGCACGTGGAACAACCCGGGTTCACCCAACACCGCGTCGGAGTGGCAAGGGCCGGCCAATTCCGGGCATCCGCCGAGCGCCGCGTCCAGCCACTCGTCGTGGGGCAACGTGATCGGCATTTCGACCGGCGGGTTCATCCATCATTCGAGCGTGACGATGGATCAGGAGGTCGATTGCAACATCGGACGATCGACGAATGCCGACGTCGGCGCGACGTGGACCAATGGGTTTGGTACCAACGCCGTCGGCGCCTCGCCGCCCAACACCACCGCCGTCATCGACAAGTCGATGCTCTTCCAGTGCAAGTCAATGGCATTCGCGCCGCTGGCGTCCAACGTCATGCTGGCCGTCTACAGCAACGGAGCCGTGGCGCAGCCATCCCTCACCAACCTGCGTTTCCAGAAGTCGGGCGCGAACGGAACCTGGACGAACATCGCGACGTCGGGCGGCGGCAATGGCGAGGTCTTTTCGACCGACGCGACCGTCAATGCCAACGACTGGGCGCTGGTGCCGGTCAGCACGTCGACCATCTACGCGTTCCGGCGCAAGGCGTCGGGCACCGGCGTTGACGGCGCGCAGTACGTGCCCGCCTCCAACGCGTGGACCGCGATGGCCCCTGCGCCGCCGGCGTTCGGCCCGGGCCAATCGTTCAAGAACGGCGCCGGCCTGTTTGGCGCGAGCAATGGCACGAGCCTGTGGCTGTTCTGCATCAACGGCGACAGTGCCGGCTCAATCCTGTACACCAGGTTCAGCGGCACGGCGTGGACGTCGTGGGCGACAGTGCCCGGCACCGGGAGCGGCACGCAGGCACGCAACTTCATCTCAGGTTATCCGCGTGTGGCCGGCGGGCAGGTCGGGTTGATCTGGACCGAGGGGACGACGAATTTCAACGTCGTGGCCGCGGCGCTCGAGACCGACGCCGGCGCCGAGCGACACCGTCGCGCCGACGGTCACCGCCGCGCCGGCGCCGGGGACGTTCACCTCTGCGCAGTCGGTGACGCTCGTCGCGTCGGAGCCGGCCACTATCTACTACACCTTGGACGGCACCGCACCGACGGCTGCCAGCGCGCGTTACGGGACACCGATCGCGATTGCGGCGACGAAAACGATCCGCTATCTCGCCGTCGATGCGGCGGGGAATTCGTCCAGCGGATCGCTGCTGTACACGATCGCGACGTCGACGCAAGGTCCGGCGGCAACGGCGCCGGTGCCGAGCATCGTGGACCATTCGACGTTGACGACGACGACCGTGCCGGTGACGCTGACGTGGTCGGCGACCGCGGGCGCGGGCGGCAGCGCAGTCAAGGCTTACGAGCTGCAGCAGTCGACCGACCGCGGCACGACATGGACGCCGATCACGCTCCCGACGGCGCTGACGACCAGTATCGTGCGGAATGTCGTGCCGAGCCGGACGACGTCGTACCGGTTCCGCGTGCGTGCGACCGATGGAGCCGGCCGCGTCGGCGCGTTCGCGGCGGGCGCGGCGTTCACCGTCTTCGCGGCGCAGGAATCGGATCCGAATATCGCCTACGCGGGGGCGTGGCCGATTGCGGCGCGGGCGAATGCGTTCGGCGGATCGACGAGCTCGAACAGCGTCGCCGGCAGCACCGCCACGTTGACCTTCCGCGGCAGCTACGTGGCGTGGGTCACCGAGAAGGATCCGTCGCACGGTCAGACGATCGTGTCGATCGACGGCGTCGCCACGCCGAGCATCGACAACTACAACGCCGCATCGAAGACCCGTCGGGTGATGTTCGTGCGGAGCGTGCCGCCAGGCACCCACACGATCGCGCTGAAAGTGCTGGCAACCAAAAACCCGGCCGCGACCGGGACGCGCACCGACGTCGACTCGTTCATCGTCTTTGGCGAGGGTGGCGAATCGCCAGGCCCGACGGCGACGGCGCCGGTGCCGAGCATCGTGAACCATTCGACGTTGACGACGACGACGGTGCCGGTGACGCTGGCGTGGTCGGCGACCGCGGGCGCGGGCGGCAGCGCAGTCAAGGCCTACGAGTTGCAGCAGTCCACCGACCGCGGCACGACATGGACGCCGATCACGCTCCCGACGGCGCTGACGACCAGTATCGTGCGCAACATCGTCCCCAGCCGCACGGCGTCGTATGTGTTCCGGGTGCGTGCGACCGATGGAGCCGGCAACGCCGGCGCATTCGCGGCGAGCGCGCCCTTCACCGTCTTCGCGGCCCAGGAGTCGGATCCGAATATCGCTTACGCGGGCGCGTGGCCGATTGCGGCGCGGGCCAATGCGTTCGGCGGATCGACGAGCTCGAACAGCGTCGCTGGCAGCACGGCCACGTTGACCTTCAGTGGCAGCTACGTGGCGTGGGTCACCGAGAAGGATCCGTCGCACGGCCAGACGATCGTGTCGATCGACGGGGTCGCCACGCCGAGCATCGACAACTACAACCCCGGATCGCTGGCCCGCCGGGTGATGTTCGTGCGGACAGTGCCGCCAGGCACCCACACGATCGGGCTGAAAGTGCTCGCGACCAAGAACACGGCCGCGACCGGGACGCGCACCGACGTGGATACGTTCATCGTTTTTGGATCGCCCGACTAGCCTTCCGGTTGCATTTGGCAACTATTCGTCTAGACTCTGCCGGACGAGCGCGTCGTCCTCCCGGAGCCGGCGACTGCGAACGTCGACTCCCACAGCGTCGGGCGGACGATCGATCGCATGACCGAACGAGGAGGGCCGAGCATGGCTGGAGGGCGAGCGGACACGCGCGCGTCAGACCACCGGACTAGTCGTCGACACTTCTTCAAGCTGCTTGCGGGAAGCCCGATGCTCGCGCTCGCATACCCGGGCCTGCCACCAAGCTGGCAGCGAGCGGTGTCGCGGGAACTGCAGCGCGGCGCCGCCGCCGGTCCGCGTCCGGCAGGAGTGGCCTGTCCCGAGTGCGGGCAGCCGATGGTGTACCCGGCCCCCGGCTACGCAGAGCAGACGCCTGGCGCTGCCGCCCAGCCGCCCGGCGCCCTGGATGAACACCTGACCGGGCAGCTGGTCGAATCACCCGAACAAGCGATCAACGTGTGGGACTTCGAGCGGGTGGCGCACGCCAACAACCTGCCCGAGCACTGGGCCTACATTCACATGGGTGTCGACGACTTCGAGACGCGGAAGGCGAACCGCGAGGGCTTCCAGCGGCTCATGCTTCGCCCCCGGCGACTCGGTCAGGATGCGACCAAGCTCGATACATCGGTCCAGTTGTTCGGTCGCCGCTGGGACACGCCGTTGTTCCTGTGCCCGGTCGCGGCGCTCGAGGCGTATCACACCGAGGGCGAGAGCGGCGCCGCCAGGGCGGCGCGCGCGCGAAAGATCCTCCAGATCCAGTCGAACAGCAGTTCGCAGTCGTACGAAGCCATCGCCGAGGCGAGGGGCGAGCCGCACTGGTTCCAGATCTACACGGTCCCCGACTGGAACATGAACAAGAAGCTGATCGACCACGTCGCGGCTGCGGGCTGCCCCGCGCTCGTCTGGACGATCGATCTGCTCGGCGGGAGCAACCGGGAGCTCTCGCGGCGCTCCCTCGGCAGCCAGGAGTACGACCGGCCGCTTTGTCAGAATTGCCACAACCACAAGCCGGGCTACCAGCGGCCGATGCGCCGCGGGCTCGACGGCCCCCCGGGACCTCGTCCGCCGTACACGTGGGACTACGTCAAGCGGCTCAAGGACACCACGAGCATGAAGCTGCTTCTCAAGGGCATCGTCACGCGTGAGGAGGCGGAGCTGGCGGTTGAACATGGTGTGGACGGCGTCTTCGTGTCCAACCACGGAGGCCGCGCCGAGAACAGCCTCCGCTCGACGATCGAGTCCTTACCGGAAGTGGTGGCCGGCGTCCGCGGGCGGGTTCCGGTGCTCATCGACAGCGGCGTCCGACGCGGGGCCGACATCTTCAAGGCCCTGGCCCTCGGCGCGGACGCGGTGGGGATTGGCCGGCCTTACGTGTGGGGCCTGGGCGCATTCGGCCAGCAAGGCGTCGACAAGGTGATCGAGCTGATCCTCGACGAGTTCAGGATGACCATGAGGCAGACTCGCACCACCGCGATCGATCAGATCGTGTCGTCCTTCGTGATGGAAGGACGCACGCCAATCATGATGCGCAGCAACAGTCTGGGCTTCGGCCTCTGAGCGGACGCAGGGATCAGCAGCGACAAGGGGATTGCCGAATGTCACCACGACCGCGGATCGTGCCGTCCATGGCGTTCGTCTTCGGTACCGCACTCGCTGTCCTGCAGCCCGCTGCGGCGGCCGCGCAGCAGCCCAACGTCGACTTCTCCGTGTCCGGAACGTCGACCGTCAGGAGTTGGACCTGCACCGCGAAGGGCGTGCTCAAGGTGACTCCGGGCACCGGCGCGCCGCCCCTGCCCGGAATGGCCGGTGGAGTCCAGGACGCCACGCTGACGGTGCCGGTCAAGGACTTCAAGTGCCCCAACGACGAGATGACGCAACATCTCATGGAGGCGATGAAGCCGGAACAGCACGCCGAGATTACCTATCGGCTGGAGCGTTATGTCGTGAACGGCGGGCAGGCGGAGGCAACGGGAGCGGTCACGATCAACGGCGTGACGGCGCCGCTCAGCCTGCCGCTGACCGTCGTATCGTCCGGCGGAGGACTGCAGGTGGCGGGGAACACCCGCATCGACATGACGAAGTTCCGCGTCGATCCGCCGGTCGTCATGCTGGGGATGCTGAAGGTGGGGCCGCAGATCCGGATCGAATTCAAGGGTGTCGTCGCCCCGTAACGGTTCCCGACGCTAGTGCATCCCCCGCGGCGGCATCGCCCTCGCGCCGCGCGAGTGCTGGGCGTGCCCGGAGCTGTTCCGCTCGTTCGCCGTCATCGTCCCGAGCGCCGGCCCGCCCTGCTGGAAAATGCTGTGGCGGAGCGCCATCGTGATCCAGTCGTCCACTTCCACGATGCGATAACGCGGATCGGTGAACTGCACGATCACCTCGTCGATTGCGGCGCGGACATCAGCGACCTTCGGATGCATCAGGACGTCGGCGAGCACGTCGTGCATCATGTTCAGGTTGTCGATGATCGCGGCCGCGCGCACGTGCGCCGAGACCAGCCCGGGTGAAATGCAGGGCGCGAGCGGAAGCTCGGTGGGGAAGGCGTCGGGCAGTTGTCCCGCGGAGAGCTTGCGCTGGAAGCGCTCGGTCACCACCTTCACGCCGTCGAGGCGTTCCCTGGAATCGTCGAGCAGCTCCAGGGGTTCCTCCACCGCCAGCTGAAACCAGTGAGAGGCCCAGACGAAGCCGGTCAGGCTCGGGTAGGTCTGCTTGCGGCGTGGCGTGAAGTCTTCGTCGACGAACGACGTGTACTTGTGGTCGTAGAGGATCGTCATGTCCTTCGGCACGTCCGGCAGCGCCGCGTCGCGACGGCTCAAGTAGCGATCGACGGCCGCGTCGAGCGCAGGCGCGCGGCTAGAAGCGTCCAGGCCCGCGAAGATCGCCAGCACTTCGCGATGGAACTCGTGGGTCCGCCGGATGATCTCGACTGCGCGAGGGCCGAGCGCGGCGTAGCCCTTGTCGGCTTCGGGATCGGGACGCACGCTCGCGGCGCTCTGAGCCATGCGCCCGGTCATCAGCCGGAATACTTCAGGCTCGTTTATCTTCCCTTTCTGTGCGAGGGCGCCGTAGAACACGCCGTGGGCGCGCTCCAAGCCGATGAGCCGCGCGTATAGCTCGGGCCACTCGGTCCTGAACGAGGCGATCAGGCGCTCGCCGTCAGCCGCCTGCTGTGCGTGGCTGGCGTTTGGCAGTGCGGCGGAGACCGCCAGCAGAAAAAGAAGAACGGATCTGACTGCTATCGCGTCACCACAACTTTCCAGTAGCCGTTCGTCCAGCAGCACTGATCTTCAGGCGTGCTGTCGATATTCCCGAAGCTGTCGCCCCGCACGCGGATGACGTACTCGCCCGGTTCGTTGAAGCTCGCGGTCGTCGTCGCTTTGCCCTGGGCATCCGTAACCGGCTGTTTCGGCGGGCTGAAGGCGACAGACGCCGCCGCTGGACCCGTGTGCTTGAACCAGGTCGCGTTCATGCTGGGGACTGCCTCGCGCTTGACCGGGATCGGTTCTTTTTCGTGGACGGCGTCGTCGGTCAGCCAGACCGTCAACTCGAGCGGTGTTCCAACCTTGGCTTGTAGAGGAGGCCCCTGGATTCCCTCGGGACCGCGTGCGGACGCGCCGGCCGGTTGGAAGCGGAGGAGCGGAGGAACCGAGCCCATGGCCATCGGCCAACTGAGTTGATAGGCACTGGACTTCGCGCGCCCCGGCACCGCCCACGTCTGGCCCCGGTAGCGCAACGTCCACACGACATCGCTCTTGTGATCGGCCGCAACCTTCACCGTGAAGACCCCGCGCTCCCGCGGGTAGTTGCCGCCACCTCCACCGCCGGCCCCGCCACCACCGGCGGCGACAGCAGCCGCGGGGTCGGTCGTAGCGGCCGCATCCGCATTCGCGCCGCGGCCCCGGCCGCGGCGGTCGGGCACGACGACGGGAAAGGATGTCGGCTGCCGCCCGTCGAATTCTTTCGGCACGATGAAGTTGTCCGGCCCGAGCGGGATCTCGACAGTCGATTTGTTCAGATTGGAGTAGCCGAACGACAAGCTGATCGTCCCATCCGGGTTCGAGTACCAGCCATCGAAGAAGGGAGCGACCCGGTTCCCTTCATCCGGCAGCGGACTCAGCGGCCGCGGATGTTGTCCTTCCGCCTGTGCAAAGCTGACGACCATGGCAATCATGAGACTGCCGACGATGAATCGTCCTGGCACCTGATGCCTCCGTAGCGCAGCCCTTCAGCTGCCCTTTCTCGAATCACCGGCAATGCACGAAAACGAAAGAGCCTCTCGATCTGTCGAGAGGCTCTGTCAAACTCGCACGAAGGTTCCGATGCAGACCTATTGTTGCGGGTTGTCGGTCGTGGTCTTCGCCTTCAGGCGGCGCTCCCGATCGGCGAGTATCTGCTTGTAGCCCTCGTCGTCGAGGTGCGTCACCGTAATCCACGCGTGCGACATCTCGTCGGACGTGCGGCTTCCGCCGCCCACCCACTGGTCCGGATCGGGATTTCCTTTGTTCTTCGCCGTGTTGTCGTAATAGCCCGTGAGCACGAGGACCGCTCCCTTGGGCAGGAGCGGCGCGTAGTCGTCTTCGTACACGTGGCTGGTGTGCCACTGGTTGGTCCAGTTGGAGACCGAGCTGACCATCTCCAGCTTGCCCGTTTCCGGGTAGAAGATCTCGGCGGTCATCCCGACGAGGCGCGCATGGCCGTGCGGCTGGAAGCTGTCGATGCGCACCGGCGTCTTGAAGGAATGGAACCCCTGCGTCATCGCCGTGCCGTGCGGCGCAATCTCGAGCTCCTTGCCCTTCATCAGCAGCGAGTACAGCTTCAGATCCTGCTTGTACTTCGCCTTGGCCTTGTGATCCTCCGGGTAGAGCCAGATGCCGAGCTCGACGACGTCGTCCTTGACCTCTTCACCAAACGGCCAGTAGTGGACGTCCCACTTGATCATCGCGTTCGCCGGCAGCGTCCGGCAGCCATCCGGCGGCACGATCTCTCCCACCTTGCCGGACGCGTATTCGGAGACGCGCTCGAGCACGGCGTACTGCCCGGTCTTCGGATCGGGGACCATCAGGTCGCTGTTGGCGTGGTGCGCGCCGGCGCGCCCTTTCAATGACGGCTTGGCCGCGAGAGCTTTGATGCAGCGGTCGACGGTCGTACCGACGGGGACGATCGGGCGCCACCAGCGATCCTGTCCCTTGGCCGGAAGCGTGTAGGGCTTGGTCGGCACGATGAGATCCGGCGGACCGAACTCGTCTTCGTACGCCCACTTCGACCCATCCGGGAATTGCACGGGCGCCGGAAGGTCGGCGACGTTGCCGAGGGTCGAGCCCGGTATCCACCCAGCGCGCAATCGTCTGGATGTCCGCCTCGCTCAGGCGCAGATCGCCCTTGAGGTGCTGAATACCAACCTTGTCGTAGCGGTAGGGCGGCATCTCCCGCTCGACCACGCGCAGCTTGATCGCGCGGGCCCAGGGACGCACTTCTTCGTACGTCCTGAGCGACATGGGGCCAACCGCGCCAGGTCTGTGGCACTCCTGGCAGTTCTTCTGGAGGATGGGAGCGACGTCTCTGGCGAAGGTGACTGCCGGCGTCGCGGCGGTGTTGGGCTGCTGGGCCAGCAGTGGCTGGCCACCTGCGTGGAGGAGAAGGATTGCAATCGCGCCCAGGCCGGGACCGCCGAGGCGACCACCGACGCACGTAATGGACATGTAAAGACTCCTCTGCGCGAAGAGTACACTAAGCGCGCTAACATAACCCACCCTTTTTCAATGCGACGCCTCCTCATCGGATCAGCGGTGCTCTCGGTTGCACTTGGGCTGCGTGCGATGGCGGCGGACTGGCCCCAGCTCCTCGGTCCCGGCCGCAACGGCGTCTACAGCGGACCTGCATTGAGTGAAACATGGGGAGGAACCGGCCCACGCGTGGTCTGGCGTCGGCAAATCGGCAAGGGCCTGAGCGGGCCGGTCGTCGTTCAGAATCGCGTCATCCTCTTCCACCGCGTCGCCAACAACGAGGTCGTCGAAGCCATCGATGCTGCCAGCGGCAAGACGCTGTGGCAGTACGCGTATCCGACGTCCTACCGGGACGATTTCGGCTTCGACGAGGGGCCGCGTGCAGTGCCGGTCGTTGCCAATGGCGCCGTTCATACGTTTGGGGCGGAGGGGCAGCTCCACGTCGTGGATCTCGCGAGCGGCGCGAAGATCTGGAGCGAGGACACGATGCGCCGCTTCGGCGTGCCGAAGGGCTTTTTCGGCGCGTCCGGTTCGCCGCTCGTCGAGGACGGAAGGGTCGTCGCAAATATCGGCGGCAAAAATGCCGGCATCGTCGCGTTCGACGCGAAGACCGGGAAAGTGCTCTGGACGGTCACCGACGATGGCGCGAGTTACTCGTCAGGGATTGGCGCCACGATCGCCGGGCGCCGCTACGCGGTGTTTCTGACGCGCAACGGGCTTGTCGGGTTGGACCCCACGACCGGTCAGGTGCGATTCGAGCGGCAATGGCGGGCCAGGCAGGCCGCGTCGGTGAATGCGGCGACGCCGGTCGTGAGCGGCGATTCGATTTTCATCTCGGCTGAATACGGGCCCGGCGCTGGCGTGCTGCGATTCGACGGATCGAAGCTGACCGACGTCTGGTCGTCAGACGAAGTGCTCTCGAATCACTACGCGACCAGCGTGTTGTTTGGCGGACATCTTTACGGCTTTCATGGCCGGCAGGAGTTCGGCCAGAGCTTCCGCGCGGTGGAGTTTCAGACCGGCAAGGTTCGCTGGAGCCAGGATCGATTCGGCGCCGGAAGCGTCACGCTCGCCGGCAATCGACTGTTGATCCTCCGCGAGAATGGCGAGATGGTCCTCGCTGCCGCGGCCCCGGATGGGTTCAAGCCGATCGCGCGCGCGCAGATCCTTCCGGCAACCGTGCGGGCCTTCCCAGCGATCGCCGACGGACTGCTGTACGTCCGCAACGACGACACGCTGGTCTGTCTCGATTTACGCAAGTGACGAGGCTGCTGCTTCTGCTGTTGTTGGCGCAGAGTCCGCAAGCGAGCCTGAATCGCGCCGTGGTCGATTTCGAGAACGGGCGCTTCGCGGAATCCGCCGCCGCGTTCGACAGCCTGGCGAAGGCCGCTCCCGCTCAGGCGCCTTACCTCTGGCAGCGTGGCATCGCGCTGTATTACGCGGGCCGCTACGACGACTGCCGCCGCCAGTTCGAGTCGCATCGAACCGTCAATCCGGACGATGTGGAGAATGCCGCGTGGCATTTTCTCTGCGTCGCGCGCGCCGAATCGCCGGCGAAGGCCAGGGCGGCGCTGCTGCCAGTCGGTCCCGACGCGCGCGTTCCAATGCGCGAGGTCTATCAGATGTTCCGGGGAACGCTCACGCCGGAGCAGGTCCTCTCAGCCGCGGGGTCTCAGCCTGATGCCCAGTTCTACGGACATCTTTACCTGGGTTTGTACTTCGAAGCGTTGGGGATGAAGGACCGCGCGCTGCAGCACATCAGGATTGCCGCTGCCGATCGATTTGAATCAGGTGGCGGCTACATGCACATGGTGGCGCGTGTGCACCTGCGCGCGTTGACAGGCCGGTGATATCTCGCGCCCGCTGCCTCGCGGGCACGAGAACCCGAACCTACTTGGGTGCGTTCAGCTCAACGCCGTTCGACGAGCTCAGACTCGTGACCCACAGATAGGGGGCGCCGCTTTTCGCGCGATAAGCCGGTGACCGTCACGACGTTGCCCGGTTCGAGCGACGTCGCCGTCCATCCCTTCAGATGTGCCGGATTGGTCATCTCGGCTTTCCATTCCTGAAGGTTCCCTTTGTCGTCCGTGACCTCGAACTCCACCACGGAGTGTGGATTGACGAAATGAAACGCGGTGACCGTTCCCTTGAGGGTCAACTTCCTGGTCTGGTCGAACGCTTCGAGCCCGTGATGCGCAATCGCCAGAGCTCCTGCTGCCAGAAAAAGCACGAGCGCGGCTGTGAATGTCCTCATCGTGCGCTGCTCCCCTCCTCGATCCACCGGTCCAACTCTCGAACGAACGTGCGGCCCTCGAACGTATAGGTGGGAACGGTCACCACCAGGTAGCCCTTGCCAACCAGCGGTCTGCCGTCCTGGCCTTTCTCGGTCTTCGCGGTGGCGATGATCCAGACGTCGTAGTTGTTGCCGGGATTTGCCGCCGCGGGCGTGAAGAAGCCGGCGGGGCTCACCGCGCCTACCCGATCCTGCTTGCCCGGATCGGTGTCGTAAAACACTTCCATCGACCAGGTCACCTGCACCGGGCCGAGCTCGAGATCGTCGGCCGTGCGCGGCCTGCCGTCCGCACCACGCTGGTAGCCGGTGGCCTCGAACGGCTGGAAGCCTCGCGCGTAGGTCTGGTTGCCGAACGTCGCGAGCGACGACTCGGGCGTGACCTTCACGTAGTCGACCCGATCGTAAATCGCCACCGCGCGCTCGAGCGTCGAGGATCGGAAGGACACGTTGCGCGTACCGGACTGCGCGTCGGCAGCGATGTCCACTTCAGCGACGATCTCGCCTGGCGCGGACGAAATGATGCGGCGCACCGTCATCCCCGAGCCGACGGTGACGTCGGCTGGCGTCACCGGCGTGGGGAAACGATCACCGATGAGCCGAATTCGATTGGCGCTCGATCCTGCCTTGAACGACGGCGGATCGACGAGCAGCAGCGTCGGATCGGACGACGCCCGCTGCATCGTCACATCGAACCCCAGTTCGTCGTACTGTCCCCAGAACCAGCGTCCATCGGCTTTTGACCCATCGGGCGCCACCCACATGACTTCCCGCGCTTCGGTCGAGAGATCGTCAGGAGTGGCATTGGCGGCACTGACGCCTTGCGATCGCCCGCGCCACGCGGTCCCGCCGTACACGACACTGCGCCCGGTGCGAACGACGTCAGCTCCATCGTTGACCGACTGCAGACGCACACGCGTCAGAAACTCGTCGCCGCCGCCGGCCGCCTCGACGTCCATCTCTCCGTGGAATGCGCCGCGGCCCCGAACACGAGCCGTCATCAGCCAGCGTCCGGTTGGTTCCGGCGCACGAGCACGCGCACTCCACGAGGTCCATTCGCGAGCGGAGAAGGGCGCGGCCTGTGCCAGGCGAGCGACGGCTTCCTGGTCCGGCGTGAACCGAAATCGGACGCCGTGCGTGTCGGCGAACTGCTTCCAGCCGTCGGCGGTGCGCCGCCATGAGAGCGCGCGGGCGGCGGCGTGGCACTTCGCGCAAGCCTCGAGCAGCGTGGCATTCAGCCCGGCTTCGTCGCGAACCCGGCGCTCTGCGTAGTACATCACCGGCTTCGATTCCTCGGGCGCCAGCCCATGCCGCGTGCTCAGATACTTGACGATCGCACGGGCCTCCGGCGGCGTCATCGAGACCGTGTTCTCGCGGAGCTTGCGTTTGAGGGTGTCTTGCCAGCCTTCAGGCGTGGCGCGCGACCAGGAGATGCGCTGCAGATTTCCCTGCGCGTCGGCGGCGTGGCAGGTTCCACATTTGGCCCGCACCACGGGATCGGTGACGGGAATGCCGGCTTCGGTCTGGCTTTGGCCCTGCGCGAACAGTGGCACTGCCGTCATCAACACGATTCCGGCGGTCTGTGCCAGGCTGGACGGTCTGAGGGATCGACATCGCCGATGCATGCACGCCTCTGCATCCGAGTCTAGCAGGCCGTGGTGAAAGTCCGGCGTCGCATCGAGACGGGCGCGGCGCCCCGCGGGCAAGGCGCGGCGACCGAGAATACAAAACGATTCATCTTCACAGCCATTCCGCTTGACGATCCAGTTGCTCGACCATAGACTCGCGAAAAATCGTCACTGAGATTCGTCTCGATTCAACGCGATTGGCCAAAGCCGGCGCACGTTGAACTGGACCGACCTCGGTCAGCGGGAGTGCCGGTGCCAGTCAAAACCCCTCATACAGGCTGCGAAATCACCATCTCGCCACGTGCGGTCGCGCGCGTCCTCACCGCAGCGATTCTGCTGTTGACGGCGATGCACGTGTTCGTCCAGGTCGCATACTTTGGATTTGGCCACGACAATCTCCTCGGCTTGACGGCGCTCCTCGACATGAACCGCGAAACCAACGTGCCGACCTGGTATTCGGTCGCGGTGTTCCTCGCAACGGCTGCGGCGCTCGCGGTGATCGCAGCCGCCCGGCGCCAGGCCGGCGCGCCCTTCGCGCGGCACTGGGCTATGCTGGCCATCATCTTCGTGTATCTCTCGCTCGACGAGCTCACGCGGATCCATGAGAAGTGGGGCGCACTCCTGCAACAGCCTTTGGGCCACTTGAGGAGCGCCGGCGTGATGGGGGGCGTCTTTCGAAATCTCTGGGTGATTCCGGCGGGTCTCATCGCGCTCGTGGTGGGACTGAGCTACCTCCGCTTCCTGGTGCATCTGCCGTCGCGCACTCGAGCGCTGTTCGTCGCCTCGGGCGTCGCATTCGTCACCGCAGCGGTGGGGATGGAGATGGTCGGGGCCAGTTACTCAGCGGCCGGCGGCCGCTACAAGCCCGGCTTCATGGTCCTGGTCACGATTGAAGAGACGCTCGAGATGGCGAGCATCGCGCTCTTCCTCTACGCAGTGCTCACCTACGCCGGCACGACGTTGCGCACGGTGCTGATCCGCATTCCGGAGGGGAGCGAAAACACCGACACCGCGTGACCGCGTCGCCGAACAGCAATGGCGTGCGCGTCTCTCGTTCAGACGGGGATCGCCTGCGCTCTGGACCAATCCGGATCGTCAGCTCACTCCCGGTTTATTGAGGGAGTGAGCTGAGGGTAAACCGCGGCGTCTTCGTTCGGGTGCGTTACTTGACCAGTTTCAGCAACTGGACGTGCACGTCGGCGCCAATCAGTTGGAGCGTCGCCGCACCACCCTGCGGCGTGGCAAATGCGAACAAGCTCGCCGTGATCGAGACCGGCACTGACGTCAGATTGCGGCCAGTCAGGTCAATGGTCCGTGACAGGCCTGGTGTCGTGCTGAACGTGCCGATATTGGATACGACATCTGCGACAACCCAGTGGGCTGCACCAGACACCTTGCCGGTTCGCACGGCCGTTCCGACGCCGCGCTGTGTATACGTAATCTTTGCAATGTAGTAGCCGGCTGGCGCCGTGACCTTGAATCGGATCGTGTCCATGGCCGACGCGTAGCTGAACGCCGTCGATGACGCCCTGAATTCGGTCCCTTTCGAGACCGTCCAGTCCATGCCCGAATGCACCCGGATGATCAGCCGGTTAGGGTTGAGCGGGTCCGGTGCGGTCGTCGCCGGATTGAAAAACTTTTTTCCCACGGCGTCGGTGATTTTCGAGAACGTCACCCGCTGGGCGTACGCCGGGGAGGCCAGAGACGAAATGACCATCGCCAGAAGCGCCAACCGCGTCATGCGACATGGTGCCCACATGATCGACCTCCCTTTGTCTTTGTGAGTGTGTGCGCCAGTCTGCTTGCTGTTCGCGTACCGATTCGGACCGCCGCCGTTTTGCGCGCGGGGACCACACGAAGGCGCAGCAGTAGTCCTGTCTGATAGGGCTCCGACGAGGACAGGAAATATAGGGGGGCAGCACTTCTCGTCCGTTGTTGCACGACATTCTCGGCCGGCCTCCCGTAAAATCTCAGCCGTATCGTACTCGATCTCATCTGTATTGCTCTGAGAATAACTCAGCCGTTATAGCACGAGAACTCTTCAACGAAGCTACTATCGCTTCAGATCTCATCCGTATCGCACGACGGAACTCATCAATATCGCTGCGGCTGTCGCGGCGGGCTTGCACGAAAGACCATTCTGGCGAATCGCAAACCGAAAACCTGGTCCGGTTGGCGTGAGGGTTTGTTGGTGCTCTCTCCGATTTGAACGACTGGCGTCCTGACGGGCGCTGAACGGTTGTGAAGACGCGAAGCCGACGGCTACCAGCCGGCGCCGCGTCCCTTGCGCTTCATGCCGATGCGCTGGTCCGGATCGACCGCCTGCGCGATCACGAACTGCAGGCGGCGCTGGAAGTCGGTTGGCCCAACTGCGATCCCGCGAAGATTGTCGACCTCGTACACATCGACGGTCCAGAACGGGATTCGCCCTTCGTGCCGGAGGTTGTAGTAGAAGGTCAGATGTCACCGGCTCCCGCAGCCTGAACCACAAGACCCAGTTGCCGGCTTCGATCTCGCGAACGTCGCGCCAGGGGATCACCGCTTCTGGTGGAATCGACGAATCGACGCAGCCGCCCGTCGCGTGATCGACCTGTTCACCAAATGCGCCGGCTCGGTAGACGCGCAAGGCCTCGCGGTCGAACGTAAAGACGAACGCGCTCCGAGGGTCGACGTTGTACTCCGTTACCCATGCGCGGCGCTGCCATGCACCGGAGCGCTGACGGGCGTTCGCTCTGCACAGCGGCGCGACTCTCGATGAATCGAGCAAATCCGTAAAAGCGGAAGGTGCCGAGGGTTGCGCTATAGTCCGGGTGCAGTCAGCAGCAGAACGGCGCAATCCCGATGACGTGAGCTGGCTGCGCGTCGAGCGTAACACCGGCCGAGAGGAGGGGACTATGGTGGATCCGACCAGACGAAAGCTTCTCAAGAGTGGCGCGGCGGCGGCGGCGATGGCCGCCACGCCGTCGGTACTCGCGCAGCAGAGCGGGAATCCAGAAAGCGGACGCGTCTACCAGCGAGGGAATGTCCGCATCCGCTATGAGGAGAGCGGTTCGGGCTTCCCGCTGTTGCTCATCCCGGGCGGGGGATTGAACGGCTCGACGATCGCGGGCATCCGCGGCGGCAATCCCTTCAACGCGGTCGAGGCATTGAAGGGAGAGTTCCGGTGCATCTACGCGGACCTGCGGAATTCAGCGGGTGAGTCCACCGGCCCGCTCGAGGCCGATCGCCCGTGGGATTCCTACGCCGACGACCATCTCGGGCTGATGGATCATCTCAGGGTCGACAAGTTCATGGTGCTCGGTTTCTGCATTGCCGGGCCCTTCATCTGGAACTTGATGAAGCGGGCGCCGAACCGCGTCGCCGCGGCGGTGCCGGCACAGCCAGTGGGGTTCCGGCCGGAACTGCCGAACGCCCTCTACGAAAGTCAGACGACCGGCTGGGCCCAGCCACTGGTCAAGCGGCGTCCCGAGATCACCAACGCCATGGCTGACCAGTTCCTGACCAGAATGTTCCGCAACAACCCTGACTTCCTGTTCACGGTGACGCGTGATTTCGTGAAGAGTTGTCAGACGCCGGTGCTGGTCCTGCCGGACGACACCGCGGGGCATTCATTGACCGTCGCGATCGAGAGCGCAATGCTCGCGCCGAAAGGTCAGCTGAGCATGTATCCCTGGAAAGACACGCCGGAGAAGATTCCGCTGGCGGTGCGCCACGTGCGCAGCTTCCTGCTGTCGCATCGGCCGGCCTAGTAGGCGTATGTGTTTGGTGAGCGGCCGAAGCGCGCTGGGGGCGGTCGATTTGTCGGCAGGCGGTTATCGCCTATGAGTCCTCGGCGGCGGAAGATTGTGGCACCGGACCTAGCGTGTCCATGAGGCGGCGCGCGAATGTGGCGTCTTTCGCGTCGAAAATATCGTCCGCGGGCTGGTCGTCAGTCTTCAGGGCCAGCGTCTCGGAGACAGGTTGCGCGGGTCCGACGGTCTTGGGATCGGCATGAGTCTCGGGGACTCGATTCGCGTGGATCCCCTCGAGAAGCTGATGGACGAAGGCGTCGTCCGCGTCATCGAAGGGTTCATGCAGGAGGTCGGCATCCTCGGCAGGCTCGTGTTCCGCCTCGAGCGGCCGCTTCGGCGCCGGTCCGTCTTTGAGCACCGCGTGCATCTGGGAAAACGCCGTGGTCAACCCGCGCTGGAGAGCGGCGAGGCGTTGTCCGTCAACTTTTATTTGCGGACCTTCGTCGATCCCGTCGATGAGACGGCGCTCAATCTCGAGGCGGCGCGAGGTATCTCTGACAAGCAACGCTTGCTGAACCTCCGTCAACACCCGCTCGCACTCCGCCACCGCCTCCTGTTTGCTGGCCTGCAGGTCGGCGATGGCACGGCGGTGTTCGGCGGCCACGCGTTCCCGTTCGCGGGCGTGCTCCTCGATCAGCGCGGTCAGACGATGTCGTTCGGCGACCGCGTCAGACAGTTGTGAGCGCAACTCCGCCGCCGCGTTTTCGTTGCTGGCCTGGAGGTCGGCGATGGCGAGGGCGTGCTCAGCGCTGATGTGTTCGCGTTCGTGCTGCGAGGCGCGTTCGGCGGTTTGGGCCAGTTCTCTGCGCAACTGGGCCAGCGCGTCGCGGTGCCTCGTCTCCGTCTCCGCGAGGGCCGCCTGGTGTTCGGCTCGCAGACGGTTCACTTCCAGCTCCTGCTCGTCGGCGTGCGAGGCGAGACGGCGTTGATCGACGAACGCCTGCGACAGCTGCGATCGCAGCTCGGCCAGCGCCTCGCGCTTGCCGCTCTCCATGTCGGCGAGCACGCGGTGATGCTCGACGATCAAATTGTCGCGGTCGCGCTCATGCTGTTCAAGGAGCGCAGCAAGACGACGTTGGTCGGCGAGCGTTTGCGACAGCTGCGATCGCAGCTCGTCCAGCGCCTCGCGCTTGCCGGTCTCCACGTCGGCGAGTGCACGCTCGTGCTCGGCGCGCATCACTTGCTGGTCGCGCGCCTGCTCCTCGACACGCGCGGCGATGCGGGTCTGTTCGGCGAGACTCTGCGCCAGCGCCAATCGCGATTCGGCCAACGCCTGGCGCGACTGCTCGATGTCGATCGCCGCTTCCTCGCGCGTACGGGCCAGCGACTGCTCCAGCGTGTCGACGGCCACTCGATGGTCGGCGGCGATCCGCTCGCGATTGACCGCGTCGTCTTCAACGAGAGCCTGGAGGCGCCCGTGTTCGGCGGCCGCGGCCTGAAGGCGCCGCTCGAGGGCCTCCTGTTCATCGCGCTTGCAAGTCTGGAGGTCGGCGAGGGCCCGGTGATGCTCGGCGATGAGGCCGCCGTGTGCACGCTCGTGCTCGGCGCGCTGCTGCGCCAGCTCGCTCTCGGCCGCCTCAACCTGCGCGGCCAGACGCGCTTGTTCGGCCGAGGTCTGTACGAGCTGCGCGCGCAGCTCCGTCAGCGCCGCGTGTTTGCTGAACTCGAGGTCGAGTAGGGCGCTTTGATGCTCCCCGCGCATCAGATCCTGTTCGCGGGTCTGCTCCTCGACACGCGCGGCGATGCGGGTCTGTTCGGCGAGAGCCTGCGCCAGCTCCAATCGCGATTCGGCCAACGCCTGGCGCGACTGCTCGATGTCGAGCGCCGCTTCCTCGCGCGTACGGGCTAGCGACTGCTGCAGCGTGTCGACCGCCGCCCGATGGTCGGCGTCGGTACGTTCGCGGTTGACCGCGTCTTCCTTGGCGACAGCCTCGAGGCGCCCGTGTTCGGCGGCCGCGGCCTGCAGGCGCCGCTCGAGCGCCTCCAGCTCGTCGCGCTTGCTGGTCTGGAGGTCGGCAAGAGCCCGCTGATGCTCGGCGACGAGCCGATCGAGTGCGCGCTCGTGCTCGGCGCGCATCAATTCCTGTTCGCGGGTCTGCTCGTCGACACGCGCGGCGATGCGGCTCTGTTCGGCGAGAGCCTGCACCAGCTCCAATCGCGATGCAGCCCACTCTTGGCGCGACTGCTCGACTTGGAGCGCCGCGTCCTCGCGCGCACGGGCCAGCGACTGCTCCAGCATGTCGACGGCCGCTCGATGGTCGGCGGCGAGGCGCTCGCGGTCGCCCTCGTGTTCGGCAACCAGAGCCTGAAGGCGCGCGTGTTCGGCGGCCGCGGTTTGTAGGCGCTGCTCGAGGGCCTCCAGTTCGTCGCGCTTGCCGGCCTGGAGGTCGGCGAGGACCCGCTGATGCTCGGCGAGTAGACCGTCGTGTGCACGCTCGTGCTCGGCGCGCATCAATTCCTGTTCGCGCGTCTGCTCCTCGACACGCGCGGCGATGCGGCCTTGTTCGGCGAGAGCCTGCGCCAGCGCCGATCGCGATTCGGCCAATGCCTGTTGGAGCGTGTCAACCGCCGCCCGATGGTCGGCGGCGATACGTTCGCGGGTGACGGCGTCTTCCTTAGCGAGAGCCTCGAGGCGCCCGTATTCGGCGGCGGCGGCCTGCAGGCGCCGCTCGAGCGCCTCCAGCTCGTCGCGCTTGTTGGTCTGGAGGTCGGCAAGAGCCCGCTGATGCTCGGCGACCAAACGATCGAGTGCGCGCTCGTGCTCGGCGCGCATCAATTCCTGTTCGCGCGTCTGCTCGTCGATACGCGCGGCGATGCGGCTCTGTTCGGCGAGAGCCTGCACCAGCTCCAACCGCGATGCGGCCCACTCTTGGCGCGACTGCTCGACTTCGAGCGCCGCGTCCTCGCGCGCACGGGCCAGCGACTGCTGCAGCATGTCGACGGCCGCCCGATGGTCGGCGGCGAGGCGCTCGCGGTCGCCCTCGTGTTCGGCAACCAAAGCCTGAAGGCGCCCGTGTTCGGCGGCCGCGGCCTGCAGGCGCTGCTCGAGCGCCTCCAGTTCGTCGCGCTTGCCGGCCTGGAGGTCGGCGAGGGCCCGGTGATGCTCAGCGATTAGGTGATCGTGTGCACGCTCGTGCTCGGCGCGCATCAATTCCTGTTCGCGCGTCTGCTCCTCGACGCGCGCGGCGATGCGGCTCTGTTCGGCGAGAGCCTGCACCAGCTCCAATCGCGATGCGGCCCACTCTTGGCGCGACTGCTCGACTTCGAGCGCCGCGTCCTCGCCCGCACGGACCAGCGACTGCTGCAGCGTGTCGACGGCCGCCCGATGGTCGGCGGCGAGGCGCTCGCGGTTGACGGCGCCTTCCTCGACGAGAGCCTGGAGGCGCGAGTGTTCGGCGGTCGCGGCCTGCAGGCGCCGCTCGAGGGCCTCGAGTTCGTCGCGCGTGCCGGCTTGGACGTCGGCGAGGGCCCGCTGATGATCGGCGAGTAGACCGTCGTGTGCACGCTCGTGCTCGGTGCGCTGCAGCGCCAGCTCGCCCTCGGCCGCCTCAACCCGCGCGACCAGACTGCCGTGTTCGGCCGACGTCTGTGCGAGCTGCGAGCGCAGCTCCGCCAGCGCCGCGCGCTTGCTGTCTTCAAGGTCGAGCAGGGCGCTTTGATGCTCGACGCGCATCAGATCCTGTTCGCGCGTCTGCTCCTCGACACGCGCGGCGATGCGGGTCTGTTCGGCGAGGGCCTGCGCCAGCTCCAATCGCGATGCGGCCAACGCCTGGCCCGACTGCTCGATGTCGAGCGCCGCGTCCTCGCGCGTACGGGCCAGCGACTGCTGCAGCGTGTCGACGGCCGCCTGACGATCGGCGGCGATGCGTTCGCGGTCGACCTCGTGATCGGCAACCAGAGCCTGGAGTCTTTCCTGTTCGGCCGTCGCCGCCTGAAGGCGCAGCCTGGTCGCCTCCAGCTCCTGTTTCTCATCACCGGACGGCGGCTCTTGCCGCATGCGCAGCCGCGAGCGCGCTCTTCAGCATCGCGACGTCGCGGCCATACTCACGTTCCTTCTGCAGCAACACCAGGCGGCTCTGCTCGACCTTCTTCTCGAGCTCGACGACTCGTGCCTCTCGGCCTCGGCGATCTGCCGTTTGCGCTTCGAGCGCCTCGACCAGCCGCAGACATTCGGCCTGGTCCTCGTCGGCCAGCACCGCGAGCTTCAGCCGTTCAGCGATCGCCGCTTCGATCTGATCACCGGCTCGCCGACGCTCTTCGTTCTCGAAATGGTCGATCGGGCGCTCTCGATCGAGTGGTCGAGCCGCTGCGTCTGCGATTGGTCGCGGAGGAGTAGCAGCAGCGACTCGACACCGTCCGGGTGGTCCGTGAGCGGTACCCCCTGAAGCAGCACAGGGCGAGCGTTGTTATCGCGGATGACGAGATGACACTCGAACGATGCCGCGCCGTTCGCCGAGCATTGCGCCACGAACTCGTGCCACTGCGTGCGTTCGGCCGGGACCAGTCGATCGTTCAGGTTGCTGTTCAGGACGGCGCGCTGCTCGCCGACGCCGAAGAGACCGAGCGCGGCCTGGTTGCACGCGAGCAGAACACCGTCGAGGCGCACCCGTACCAGGCACGCCGCCTGCCGCTCGAGGAGCCGGCGCAGAAACGACGCGTCAGACGATCGGCTCAGCTCGGTAGGCGCAGCCATATCGCACACAATTGCACACGCTTTCATTCACGTGCTGGGGCAATGACGTAATCAGTATCGGCAGTCAAGAGGTAGACGGCTAGCTCCACCCGACCTTTGCCGAGAAGTGCCCTCGGCCCGAAGCATTTTTCCCCGGCCGCTTCAACGCTCGAACCTTCGATCGAGCACTGGCTTCAGGTCGAGGATCGGTGTTCGGTCGATCGCCTCCAGATCTCGGACACGGATTCGAGAGCCCTGTATGACGAGAACCTGCACACGATGGAGACCGATTGGATTTGGCCGATCCGCAGAGCGTGTGCTGAACACGCCCGTCAGCGGGTTGGACGGATTGTCCCTGGGATGCACGACCAGCACGTCGCGCCGCGCACGGTCCAGCCATGTGAGCACGAGGACCTCGGCGCCCACTTCAAGATTGCGCAGTCCCTCGCTGAAGCGCTCGTCAAGGATCAGCCAGGCCTCTGGAGAACCTTCGTTTCCTTGTTTCGGCGCGGCTTCTGGATCGAGCAGCGGAGACTCGACCCAGCCGATTGGCGACAGCTCATACCGTCGATCGCTCAACTGATTCTCCACGGCGAAGCGGGGCAGGTTGAGCAGCGCGGTGACGCTTCACATTCTGAAGATCAGAATCAGAAGGAGAATGGCCGTCAGGCTCGCGCACGCTGTCCTGATCGCGTTCCATCGATTCCAGCGCGGCTCGAAGTCGTCGCGCGCATGCTTTCGCATGGTCTCGCTCATCGTGCTGGGGGCCAGCGTCTGAAGCGCGTTGTTCAAGGGGATGTTGATGGTCGCAGTCGGTAGCTGTACACACAATAGGTAGACGAGGGCAGCAGCGATCAAGAGCAGGCGATTGGCTCCGCCCAAAGCCCAAAGACCAAACACAGACGCGGCTAGCAAGCACAGCACGGAACCGACCCACACAGACATGAACACTGGTTGATTATGCTGGATGACGCGATCGATCACCTGAAACGCTCGGATGAAGCTGCCGTCGTCCAAGGTTCTGATTCACCTAGCCCCCGCCGCCGAACTCCGGCCCCTCGATCTGGCGCACTTCGCACTCGAGGTCCCATTCGTCGCCGTGAATCTCGAGGAATCGCTTCGTGAGGGCGAGCGCGTCGGTCATCGACTTCGCTTCGAGGATCGCAAAGCCACCGATCACTTCCTTGGTTTCAACGAATGGGCCGTCGACAGTAGACAGCGTGCCCCTGTTCCAGCGCATCCGCTTGCCTTCCTTGGTTGGCCGAAGTCCCGCGGTGCGAACCAGCGAGCCGTTGCGTGTCATCTCTTCGATGAGCTTGCCCATGTCGTTCATGAGCCGCTCGCTCGGGGCCTGGCCTTCCTTTTCTTCGATCCGAATCATCGACAGGAATCGCATTGTTCATACTCCTTGCGCGGTCGCGAATGACCGCCGCTGTCTCATCGTCGAACGACTGGCGCTCAAATCGACACCGGTTCTAAGTTGTTAGAGGGGAGTGGCTTGCAGACGTGTCGCGCGCGCGTCGTGCGGGCCCGCGAAATCGATCGTCTTCTGCTAGAAAGTAACAGTCAGACGGCCAAGCATTTGATTCGTCGGCACCACAAACATTTCGAATCGGGCCGCATCGAGCGTTGTCGCTGGCACCACCTGAGCTGAGCCGCGCAGACGCGTCGCCGTCGACACTCCGTGACGCTCGTCTCGGCGCCGCGATCGTCTCGATGTCGTTACGAGCACGTCCGAGCCGGTTGACTGGGTGTTCGCACCCTTCAGGCCATCTGCGGTCGTCCGGGCCGTGTGGGTGTCATCCGCAGATACGCCCTGACAAGGTGGACCGGGGCGATCGGCGCCCCAGCCCCAGGGCGCCCCGTCGTGCGATCTCGCGCCCGTCGTCAGCACCTCCGCCCCGGTCGAACGCTCTGCTCATCCTGACGGAGCCCAGCGGTCGAAGGAGCGAGCGCCGCAACTCCCGTCTTACGTCCCAAAACTCCACACCGGCCCGCTCTTGGACTTGTTGGCGGCGGTCTTCGACACGATCTTCCAGTAATACGATGCGCCGGGCTGGAGGCCGGTCACGGTCAACTTCTTGGTCGTGCCAGGCGTGACACTGACGTTTTTGAGATACAGCGCCGGCGATGACGACGTGCCGAGATAGACGTCGGCCGTGCGCGCCCAGAGCCCGGGTTTCCATGACAACACGACCGTGGCCGTCTGCCCGCCCGCAGTGTTCGCTGGCGCGACGTAGACCGGCGCATCGGGCGGCAGCGGCACGAACGCGGTCGTCTCCGTCGTACTCGCCCATTTCCGCACAAAGACCTTCCGGAACCAGTTGAAGAACACCGAATCGGTCGCGAAGTAGTTGTGCTCGTACTGCGTCTTGCTCGACGCCGTCGACCAGTTCGACGAGCCGAAGATGGTCCGCGTCTGCGAGTAGAGCAGCGCGGTTTTCTGGTGCAGGAACCCGAGATGCTTGCGGTTGCGGATCTGCACGCCGGCCGCCCACATCTTGTCCAGGAAATAGGCCTGCCAGGTGTTGTCGGGATTCCGGTAGCGGTCCGGCTCGACGATGATCCGGACCGGCACTCCCCGCTTGACCGCGCGGATCATGGCGTCCGGAGCGACCGTGTCGGTGATCTTGTAGATGATTACGTCGATCGCTTGCGTTTCAGCGTCGTAGAGCAGCTTCGCGCGAGCGCCGAAATTCTCGGCCGGCACGAAATTGAGCGACGGATGGATCGGAAAGGCGCCGTACGCCGGCGACACGACCGCGGCGTTGCCGTAGTTCGAGAAATTCACGACGTCGGTCCAGGCGTCGTCGAACTTCCGCTCGAACGACTGGACGATTGCGGTCGTGTTCGAAAAGACAATGGGGTCCTGGGTAAAGTTCACGAACGGCTGGACCGGGACCAGGTATTTCTGCGTGAACTGCGCGGCCCCGAATTCGACCGTGTGCTGCCCGGCGAAGATCATCATCTTCCAGTGCAGGACGTCGCCGACCGACTTGTAGCGCATCGGGATGCCGGCCGCTTTCAACTTCGCGAGAGCCGGCCCGTTCAGCGGTTCGTCACGGTTCCGGCGCGGCTCGACGAGCATACGCACCGGCACGCCGGCGCGGAATCTCGCGATGATGGCATCGACAATCAACGGGTCGGTGATTTCTTCGGTGGCGAGATCCAGCCGCATTTGCTCGTTGCGGATGAAGGGCAGAAGCCGCGCGCGGCAATCAGTTCCGGCCGGCTCGCAGAACGTCTCGGCCGCCCGGGACCACGCTGGGAAGAGAAAGATCGCAGCACAGAGGGAAACGAGAACACGCATTAGATCACCTTTGGGTTGGGTTTCGTGCGATCGTGCAAAAAGACTCCTGGATGCGACGGGCTCGCGTGCGAGCGGAGTTGCCGCTCTACGCGCGATTCGAGTTCACGCCGTCGCGGCAACTGCGCAACGTCGCTGACGGCTATTGTGACAGCTTGAGGTCGACAGGGAGCGAGAACGTGTGAGCGAGCGCGATACCGACCAGCTCGGGTCAAGTGTTGGTCCCGTTGCGCGTCCGCATGTTTCCGGCGTCGGCCGGGATTGAGCCGACCGCCAAAATACGCGTTCGACCCGTTGGGCAGCGGCCGCACTACCTGACGCGCAGCGAGAGGCTGAGGTCGGTTCAGCTACGGATCTGACACAGTAGTCCTAGCGCTCGTCGCGAAATCGCCTCGTCGTCCACAGGGCGGCATGAATCGCCCCCGACGCGGTCAGGTGTTGTCCGACCACTTCGCCGCGATTGTTGAGGGCGTGACGCATGGCGTCGGGCCGCGGGTTCGCGCCGATGGTCAAATCGATCGTCGCGCCGTCCTGCCAGAGCAGCAGCGCGCCGCCGCTCGACGAGTAGCTGAAGGCCAGCACCTGGGCGCGCCTGTTGATCGCGACCGCTTCGCTGCCGATGTCGCCAGGCAACGGCTCGATCGCCGTCATCTCGCCATTCTCCCAGATGAACCCGCGACCTTGGCCCGGCGCACTGCTCGACACGCCGACAACCTGGGCGTGGTCGTTCACAGCATTCGCAACGCTGTTGGTGCCGCCTGGCAGCGTTCCCACGTCCGTCATCGTGCGGCGTCTCCAGATGAATGCGTGCGAGGAGCCCGAGGCGACGGTGCTCCAGCCGACGATTTCTCCGCGATTGTTGATGTCGTTCGCGATGCTGAACGTTCCACCCGGCAGGAATCCGAGCCTGGTCGTCGTGCCCCGGCTCCAGACGAACGCGCCGCCGGTGACCGTGTAGCCGACCACCTGTCCACGCTTGTTGTTGGTGAAGGCGACTCCAGCGCCGAGGTCGGTCACCGATCCGTGCTGCCAAATCGTGCCGTGCGTTGTCCCCGTGGCCGCCGTCTCACCTTCCCCCACAACCTGTCCGTTGTCGTTGAGATCTCTGGCGACGCCCGAGCCTCCAGGCTCGAGCGCCCCGAGATCGATCAAGGTGCCGTCGTCCCAGAGAAACGCGTGCTGCTGCCCCGACGCGGTGTCGCCGTACCCGGCAACCTGCCCACGGTTGTTGATGGCGGTGGCCACGGTATGCGTTCCGCCTGGCAAGATCCCCAGATCGGTGACCGTGCCGCGATCCCAGAGAACGGCGCGGGTGAACCCGTCGGCGTTGCCGCTGGTGCCCGCCACTTGCCCATGTTCGTTGATCGCGATCGCCGAGCTGAAACTCCCGCCGGGTAATGGCTCGAGGTCGACAACCAGCACCTCGCAAAACGATCGAATCGATTGCCGCAGCGCTGTGACGTGGTCGAATTGCAGCACCGAAGCCGCCGCTCGCAGGCTGCCGAACTCGTGCACGAGTGCAGCCACACTCGCGGCATAGCAGTCGCGCATGCCGGGCCTGCCGGCGTACCCTGACACACTGACGACGAGCGCGAGCGGCACGGTCGCCACGGTCGCAAAGGTCCCGAGATCGTCCCCTGCCGGCGAAAACTTGCGGATCGCGAACTCGCCCACGCCGGCGCCAGGCAGTTGACCCATGTTCGCGACAAAGAGGTTGCCGCTGCGATCGACCGCGAGCCGCGCGGGAAAGGCCAGGCCGGTCGAGGCAAAGACGCCAAGGTCGTCGCCGGTCGCCGAGAATTCGTGGATGGTGTTCTCGAACGCGCCCGTGCTGTTGGAGACGAACACGTGTCCCGCCGCGTCCAGGGCGATGCCCAGCGGATGGCTCAGGCCCGCGGACGCGAAGACGCCAATGGCCTCGCCAGTGGGCGAGAACTCGCGGACGACGCTGAGACACAGATCGGCGACGAGCAGGTGCCCGGAACGGGCGACAACCAGATCGCCGGGACAGCCTACCCCCAACAGCGATGCCACGACGCCGAGATCCTCGCCGGTGCTGGAGAACTTGTGAATCGTGTTGTCGAAGATGTCGGACACGAACAAGTTTCCCGGCGCGTCGAACGTCAAGGCGATCGGTTCGTGCAGGGACGCGAAGACGCCGCGATCCGCTCCGGTCTGGGAAAACCGATGAATCGTCCCGTCACCGGCGTTGGCCGCATACACGTTGCCCGAGCGATCGAGCGCCAGGCCCAGCGCGTTGCTCAAACCCGTTGACGAGAAGATCCCCAGATCCTGGCCGGCGAGCGAGATCTCGCGAATCGCCGGTCCGTTGTTGTCTGACGAGGTGGAAATCAGAAGCGATCCGGACTGCGCGAGACCACGCGCCGGCACTGCGAGCAGCAGCAGCGTGAGAGCGAGGGTACGCACAGCCACCTCCTCTAAACGGAAGACGTCGACAAATCGGCGAAGCCGTCGGCAGCACGAGGTCGCGAACGAAACGGTCGGACGACGTTCCTGTCGAAGAGGACGGACGTGGTGTCGGACGATCGAAGCGTCGTTTCGATGGGTGCGTGCCCACCGCGAAGAGCGGTGCGTCGAAGAGAGACGACTGCGGGGCGCAGTCTGTACCTGTCGACGAGTAGAGTCAAGGTGGAAGCGAGGCGATCCGGGCTCAGCAGACGATCTTCATGCAGGATCGGTTGGGCAAGGCATGACAGAGATCGCTATTCGGATTTCCGGCGGGTGCAAGGCACGCGCTTTCATTCGCTTGAGCGTTGCCAGTTCTGTTGGATACCTGTCAATCAAATGTCGTCGATTTGCGCACAACACGCTGAAGTACGGACGTAATGCTTAGCAGCCGGCGATCGTTGACAGTAGGCGCGAACAGGCGTAGCTTTCGGCTCGTCGTGGCGATTCTCGCCACCTGTACCTATCGCGAGCGGCGGCCGTCAGGCTTCGGCGCTCATCTTCCGACTGAACCAAACACCGCTCTCATGCGTTGGCGCGATACGGCGGCACAATCGGGAAATGGTCTCTGTATCAACGGCTCCTCGATGATCGCAACTCCGGGTTGATAACCGAAGAACTCCGTGGCTACCGCGATTTGTTCCGAGGGAGGCAGAAAATGAAACGAAGAGATTTTGTCAAAAAGGTTGGCATCGGATCAGCAACGTTGGTGTCTCTTCCCGGTCTCGCTGACGTCATGACAGGACCAGCGTTTGCGCGTTCACCGCTAAAAAAAGGTGCTGCACCGGGCAACCCTTTCGTCATTCTGCTCCAGGGCACCTATAAACAAGTCGTCCGTTGTCGTGATCTTGGTCTGTCACAGGTGGACGTCTGTGACGGCTCGTATAGCACTGTAAAGATTTTCCCAGTGAGCGGGCTTTCGGAAGAAGACAGGGATCACGGCGATCGTGAAGATCGCCACGGCGATCGCGACCACAAGGCGGAGAAGCCGATCGGCAATTTCTACGTGCAACTCGGAGGGAGATTCGCCGTCTACGACCTTCCCGGGGGTGCGTTGGCGATGGCTTTCACGGCCGACCACACTACGACTGTCCCGGACGGGCATGGCGGCTTTTTCTTTGTGGGAACCATCGAACTGGACATCGTTGAGGCGGCTGGGATTTACCAGCCTTTTCTCAGTGGTCATAACCTGATGGTGGATAGTCTGCATCAGTTAGCTGATGGTACCTTCGTCGAATACTGTTTTTGTATCATCAGTCGCCCATAGCAGACTGCCGCAGTATCGGCGCAGTCTCGTGGCGCAACCCGTGTGACCGTGACGACGACCGACTGGTGCGAATCCTCGGGATGACCGCTGACCATCTATGAAGAAGGAAATCCTGAACCGCGTCTCAGCATCCCGCTAAAGGATTCACAATCGGGCGTCGACCGGCACCAGCCGGTTGTTGGGGTACAGCGGCGGCGTGTGGGTTCACGCGGTTCGCGCATCCGTCGTCGCCGCTCTGAAGACGCTCTGAAGCGGGTGCATCACCGGTCGATGTATCCGGTGCTGCGATCTTCCATCGCTCAGAGCCGGAGGCGCGCGCCGATGAGAATCGGGAACGACCAGCGCGAGCTCTCGCTATTGATGTCGCGCAGGCCTTCTTCGACCAGCCAGTCCACGTCCGACAGGCCGCCCATGAAACGCCACTGCGTCTCGGCCATGAACTCGATGGGACCAATGCCGATGAGCAGGCCACCGGTCGGGCCCAGGCTGAGCGCCCACGACTTTTCGAAGAACTTGCCGTCCTGCGCGGCAAGCCCGGGCGTGAGATTCGGAGGGACGCGGACGAACGTGCCTCTGATGTCCTGATGCCGGTTGACGCCGACCAGGTAGCCCACGAAGGGCGTGAAGCGCGTGCGCGCGAAGTACCACCGCTGGCCGCCCTCGATGCCCCAGTATTTGTAATCGGTGAAGTCCACAGTGAGCGGGACCTGCACGTTCGTGCCCACGGTGCCGATCTCGGTTGCATTCGCCTCCAACGCAGAACTGCTGGACCACACGAAGTTGAAGATTCCCTCGGTGCGCGGGGTGGTGCGATAGCCGACGCCGAACTTGAGCATCCCCATCCGACCGTACACCTCGTCGAAGGTCGTCTCGTCCAGGTTGATTGAAGCGCCGCCCGCGGTCCGGCCCGTGGCTTCCTTGATCATCTTGCCGCTGAACTGGTTGTCCCACCCGAACATGAACGAGACGGTGAGACGGTTCCTGAGGCTGTCGGTGGCTGCCGCGGGCGGCTGGACCGAGACAGACACTGCCTCCGTCCTGGTGACGTCTACGCGATCGCCAGCTTTGAGGCCTTCGACGATCCCGGGGTCGGTGGTGTCCAAGAGTCTGCGCGAATAGCTCGTCCCGTTCGGCCCGGTGAACGTCACGACCTTGTCGGCGGCAGACCAACCGGTGATGGTGACAGTCGTCACCCGTTGCCTGGTTCTCGTGGCGCCCGGCAATGCCCCAACTGTCGCCATCGTCGTCGGCTCCTCAATCCGCTCGACCGCGGGCTCACCCGCGGGCTTCAATCGCACGCTGACGCGATCGTAGTAGTTAGCCGTCACAGTGGAGCCAACCTTCACCTCTTCGAAGCGCGGGGCATTGACCGGCACGTCAACGGTCACCACGTTCCCCTGCTGCGTGCGAATCGTCACCGTGCGTGCCGTGTAATCGACAGCTTCGACGGTGCCAATGACCGTGACATGGCTCTCCGCCTCTCGGGGTTGTGCTGCCGCGATGGACGTCGCTGACATCAGCAGGACCACGCACGTCACGTATCGAAGAGTCTGTTTTGCCACTGCAATTCATCCTTTAGCGGAACCAGTAATACTCGTGACACCGGGAAGCCGAAGCCGCTGTCGCCGAACCGGCGCAGAAGTCTCACCTGGGCGCCGTGCCGCTCGGCCCGATCCAACGCGTGGTGAGCCAGCACATGCCTTGCCGCGAGTGTTCGTTGTCTACCGTCTGCCACAATCAGCTATTGGCGCAGGGTGACGAAGGATCATGGGTCTCGCGCTCCTCCGAGATCGCCGACTCGCCCACGACATTTCGGAGCCGCGTTCGCGATTGCGCCTATTACCTTTGACGGCGGAGGCGCTGAACGCGTACGGGCCGTGAACTCCTCAATCGAGCCACAATTCGCGCCAGCGTCGCCTGCGTGAGAACGATCGCGCAGGCCACGGTGTCGTCGCGATTGTAGGATCAATGTCGACCGACGCGACATTGGCGAACGTCCGAGGCGAGGTCTCTGAGTTAGTGAAACATGGCGGCCTGCTGGGCCAGCAGTCGGCCGATCAGGGGATACTGCGCTATCGGATGTAAATCACCCGATGTGAAATCACTGACATCGACAAGGGCGACCCGCGGCAGGTTGGCGGCAGCGGCATGTTGGGCCGCCCGGATCGTTTGCCAGTCTGGCGGCTCGTCGCAGTGGGCGGGCGATCCGCCCTCGGACCTCTCCCCGCAATAGCGTTGCAAACCCACCAGCACAACCGGCATTCCCGGAGCGTGGAAGTCCGATCGCAGCAATTGAAAAAAACATCTCAGACGCGTCGCGTAGGTCGCGATGACGGCCGGATCCTGGATGATCGCCTCGGTCTCGCCTTGCCACCAGATGACCCCAGCAATTGGGACGCTCGCGGCGCGTAACCGTCCCAATTGATTCTCGTAACAGTCTCCTCCCCGCTCCCAACACGATAAGTCAGTGCCGCCCACGGCCGCCGCGATGACGCGCACGGGACGCCGCCGCAGTCTCGAAAGCGTGGCGGCGAACTCGCCCGCGACCGCGGAGAACTTGCCGGCGCGCTTCAGGGAAGTCCACAGCGGGATGTTGAATTGAGGGTCGTGGCCGAATTGCTGCACCTCGACATGCTCGGCGCCCCGCGGTACCTTGTCGGCGAAGACTTCCATGTTGGATTGGCCGATCGCCAGCCAGACTTCTGCCTCGAGTGGAGGCGCGTCGAGGAGAGCGGTCGACCGACTCGAGGCGCAGCCAACCAGCAGCAACGGCACCAGCAAGATGACCGAGCGGGCCATTCCGCGAGGATTTTAGCAGCGCCTCATTTCGCTGTCCTCGGGCCGTCGTGGATGGAGGTCCGTCGCAGCCGGCGGCGATGCGTGTCGCGGTTCAGGAGCACGTTGAAGAGGTCCGCTGACAGCGGAAACCAGCGCGTTGTCTTTGATCGGCTCGCAGGCCGACTCTGTTATTGCTGAGTTGTCAATTGACCGACTCGGGCTTTTGCGCAGCCACGCTTGCCCGGATTCCATTGCAGCAGTGCGATCAAACAGGTAGGCTGGCGGCAGTTCCGAAACGTCTCACCTGCGCCCTGGGGTCCGCGATCCATGACGACTACCTCACGTATCCATCAGCCGGCTGTGGCGGCTGCGCGCCTCCTGCTCGGCCGTGTCAAGTGCTTCGTCGAACGCAACCGCCCCGGACAGTGGGTGCGTGCGCCAAGCGCGCTCACGAACACACAGATTGAGACCTCGCCCGTTCAATCAGCGCGCGACGACGCGTCCAGCACCTCGCACGTTCCTGATCAGCGAGGCGATCGAGGAACCGCGGAGCGTCGACGACGCGATCGTCGTGAACGCGTGGGACGGCGGCAGCGTGACCAGTTGTCGCATGGCCCCGTCCAGCGCCGCGTTCTCGTCGCGGGGTCAGACGCCGGCTGGAATCTGCTCGCCGGCTACATGTTCGAAGAGGCCGGCTACACGGTTTATTCCGCAGCCGATCAGCAGGAGGCTCTGAAGGTCTCGACGAGACTGCTGCCGGATGTCGTCGTGTTGCGCGCAGAGGTCCCAGACAGGTTAGACGTTCCAGCCGCGCTGGCCGAAGGAAACGCGTCGAACATTCCGGTCGTAGTGCTCACGTCGAAGCTCCAGTCGATCGACGTGCATCGACGCGGTCCGGTCATCATTCTCCCCTACCTGACGGACGTGCCGGCGTTGGTCGCGGAAGCCGATACGCTGTTTATCGGCGCACCGCACACGCAGCGCGTCCTGAAACGGCGATTGACCGCACTCCAGGAACTCGCCCAGTACTACCTTCCGGATGCAGAGGGCCAGGATCGTCTGCGGCACCTGATCGACCGGCTGCAGGTCGCGATGCTGGCCGTCGATGAAACCGGGCAGTGCATCGCGGCAAGCGAAGGTGCGACGTTGCTGACCGGTTACTCGCGCCCCGAGCTGCTGACGACCTCCGTGTTGAACGACGGAGTCGGCCGGCGCGAGGGAGCCAACGAACTGTGGCGGGCGGTTCTGGCCAATCGACCTTACGAGGGGACGACGACAATCACCACTCACGCCGGCGACGGCCTCGCGGTTCACGCCGCCGCCGTGGCCGCAGTCCTGCCCGGGGTTCACGTCGCGGCGTTTGCCGCCGCGTAACCCGGAGGCCACCGCGCGGCGGGGCGGACATTTCACGGTTGTGCCGGGCTGTTATCGGAGCCCGAGTGCGTTGCCTCTGTATCGCCATGCACGCGACCACGGTGTCGGCTGTCGACTGCAACATGCGCAATTTCACGGTCGTGACCAGATCCATGCTGCCTTTCGGCAAGCTCACCTTTGGTATCGGAAAGCCCCATGACGGTCAAAGCCAAGGCGACACGGAAGCCGGAGATGAAGAACTACACGCTGCCGAAACCGGACGTCGACGGGTTGGTGGCGTACCTGGCGACGTTGAAGACATAGGCGCCTGCGGTGATGGTGGCAGGCGGTGAGCCCGCCACCCGTTCATGCCGCCGCGTCCGGGGCACGTGTTTCGGCAACGACGAACTCGCGCTCAATCAGATCGACACCTTCCGATTCTGCATATTCGACAATGGCCGTGGCCGGTGCGTTTGACGCGAGCACGATCCCCCGCGCGCGCCGCTCTCTCCGATCTTCGGCCGAGATCACGGCCTCGAGCTGGTCATGCGCCCTCGCTTCGAGCTCCAGTTGGAGGCCGGGGTCGACGAATGAGATGCCGTCGCCGCCTGCGTAGGGCCGCGTCAGCAGATTGCCGGCGACGTGCGCCACGATCAGCTGTGCGCCGAAATTCGACGCCAGCTCGCGCCCGTAGGTCAGCGCGGCGGTCGACGCCGGGCTGAAGTCAGTGGCGACCAGAATCGTCTTCAGCAGAATCATGATGGCCTGCCTTTTCCGCTAAATCAGGAACGATGAACTCGTGCTCCGGATGCCTGACCGTGAGGACCGGACACGGCGCGGTGCGAATCACGTGTTCGGCGACGCTTCCGACCAGCAGACGCTCCAGGCCGCTGCGGCCGTGCGTGCCCATGACGATCAGATCGATCTTCTGTGCTTTCGCATAACCGGCGATCGCGTCGGCGGGCTCGTCCGAGATTTCGAGCGTCGTGCGTGCGCCGAGCTGCTGCCGATCCTCGTCGGTCAATTGATCGTCGAGCATCCGCGTCTTGGCCTCCTGGACCATGTATGGAGCCGCCGTCGTCGGGCGCATGAAGTAGTTCTCGACGACGTGGAGAACGTGCAGCGACGCGCCGAAGGTGCGCGCGAGCGCGCGCCCGTAGGTCAGCGCCGCGTCGGATGGGGGGCTGAAATCGGTCGCCACGAGCACTCTCTTGAGAAGGATCATCGGTACCTCCGCCTGTCGCCAGAGCACGGCGTGTGCCGCCCGCGCAAACCGATGAAACCGCTGCCAGCGCTGACGACGCGTCAGTCGGCGCCGGGGGCTTTTCCCCGGCAGACGGGGATTAATTCCCACCGAGATCGCTGACTCTCGGGAATGTCCGGCGATTCAGCGGGTTTGCTATTGGTCTCGCTGGCATACCGGTTGCGCAATTGACCGGTGTTGGCGACAAAGTCTGATGCCTCTGAACCGTCATCTACAGGAGAGCCGATGGCGCTGACACTGGCGTTCCTTCTCGCCGCACACGGCTTGCTTCACCTGCTCGGGTTCGCCCGGGCGTTCGGCGTCGCCGACGTGCCACAGCTGCAGCCAATTTCGCCTTTCTTCGGCAGTTTGTGGCTCGCCGCGGCGTGTCTCTTTCTGGTTGCCGCGGCGGCGCTGTTCGTGTGGCCACGCGGCTGGTGGGCGATTGCCGCCGGCGCGGTGATGGTGTCGACGCTGGTGATTGTGTCCGCGTGGTCGGATGCAAAGTTCGGGATGCTGGCCAACGTTCTCGTCCTCGGCGCCGTCGTCGTCGGCTTCCTCCTCCACGGTCCGCTCAGCCTGCGGGCCGAGTACGAGGACGATGTCGGTCGCGCGCTGGAGCGTGCCGCACCGGCGGCGCCGATCACCGATGCGGACCTCGCACGGCTGCCCGATCCGGTGCGGCGTTACCTCCGCGTCAGCGGCGTCGTCGACCGGCCCCGCGTTCACAATTTTCGCGTCCGAATGCATGGCCGGATCCGAAGCGGCCCTGACGCGCGTTGGCTGCCGCTCACCGCCGAGCAGTACAACTTCGTCGATCCCGCGGCGCGCCACTTCTACCTGAACGGCTCGATGTTCATGATTCCGGTCCAGGGGTACCACCGCTACGTCGGACCGTCGGCGACGATGCGCGTCACGGCAGCGGGCCTCGTGCGTCTTGTCGATGTCTCGGGTCACGAGATGAACCAGGGCGAAACGGTGACGTTATTCAATGACATGTGCGTGATGGCGCCCGCGACGCTTGTCGACCAGGCGATCGTCTGGGAGCCGGTTGATGAGCGGACCGCCCGGGCGACGTTCACGAATGCGGGACAGACGATTCACGCCGAGCTGTCGTTCAACGAAGCAGGGGAGCTGTCGAACTTCTGGTCGGATGATCGGTATCAGATCTCGCCTGACGGCGCCACGCCCAGGCGGGTGCGATGGTCGACACCGCTACGCGAGTATCGTTTATTCGAAGGATTACGGCTTGCCTCCGGCGGTGAAGGGCGATGGCACGAGGCCGACGGCGAATACGCGTACATCGAGCTCACTCTCGACGAGGTTCACTACAACGTGCGTTCACGTTGAGCGTCGCAGCAACGGCTGCACCCGAGCGGAGGCAACCATGAGCGGCCGTCCATCGATTCTCTGTCCCAACGCTGGCCGCGTGACGAGACGCAGGCGGTTCGCGATGACGCCGGTGACCGATCGCGAGCTAACGGCGCCAACGCCTCCGCGAGCGCCTTCATCCGCCGCGGAGACGACGCACAGCACCCGCGCACACGCGCTTTTGTCTGCGAGAGAGCGGCGCACCTTCGAGATGTTCACGGCCGTTAGCGCTCATCGTAAGGCAGCTTCGGCGACCGCCCGCGCTACCCGCATCAAGAATGACGTCGTTCAGTCGTCGTTCAGGATCGTGACCGTTGCCGCTGTTCGTGCCAGGGTGGCATTCGAAGGCACGCTCAGGTTGACCAAGAATGTTTCGTTGGACTCGCGCGTATTATCTCCGTTGATCGTCACCGTAATCGAGGCAGTGCCGGCGGAAAACGTCACGGTGCCAGACTTGCTGGCGTAGTCGCTGCCAGACGAGGCGGTTCCATTGGCCGTCGCGTAGTTCACGGTCACAATCCGGCCGCTCAGTGCGGACAGCGTCAGAGTGAGCGTGACCGTCTTCGTGCCGGAGTTCCCTTCCGTGATACTGGCGTCGCCGATGGTGATCGACGGCACGGCATCATCATTGGTGATGGAGAGTACGCCTTGTGAGTCGCTGATGCTGGCGTTGGTCGCGCCGCTCAACGCGACGAGCACCGTCTCGTTCGCCTCGCTCAAGGCATCGCCGTTCACCGTCACAACCACCGGCTGGGACGTGACGCCTGGGGCGAACGTCAGGGTGCCCGTCTTGGCCAGATAGTCCGAACCCACGGTCGCCGTGCCGTTGGCGGTCGCGTAGTTCACCGTCACGGTCCGACCGCTGGCGGCGGAAAGTGTCACGTTCAGCGAGGCCGTCTTTGTCGCGGTGTTGCCTTCCGTCACGCTGACATCGCCGATCGAAATCGATGGCGGGCTGTCGTCGTCGACGATGGTTCCGGTTCCCTGGGCTGTCGCGATCGCCGCGTTGACAGGGTTGCTCAAGTTCACCACGAACGTCTCGTTGGCTTCGTCGAGCAAGTCGCCAAGCGCGGTGACGTTGATCGACCGGGTCGTCGTGCCGGGCGAGAACGTGAGCGTCCCCGACGTGGCGGTGTAGTCGGTGCCCGACGTGGCGGTTCCGTTGGCCGTCGCATAGCCGACGGTTACCGTCTGCGCGTTCGGCGCCGTCAGGGTGACGGTGAACGTGGCGGTCGCTGATCCGGACGATGGCTCGGTCACCGAACTGTTGTTGATCGTCAGCTGCGGCAGGTCGTCGTTCGTGATCGTGAGCACGCCCTGTGAGTCAGCGATCGTCACATTCGCGCCGCTCAGATTCACGAGCACAGTCTCGTCGGCCTCGGAGGTTGTGTCGCCGATGACGGTGATCGGGATGGCGGCCGACGTTGTGCCCGGCGCGAACGTCAGCACGCCTGACGCGGCGACGTAGTCCGATCCGGAGGTCGCTGTGCCGTTCGCCGTCGCGTAGTTCACCGTGACGGTTGAACTGCTGGGCGCTGACAGCGTAGCGACCAGCGAGCCACTTCTCGTCCCGGAGTTGCCTTCCGGAACGCTGAGGTTGCTGATGATGATTGACGGCGTCGAGGTGTCGAACACGACATCGACCCAATAGTTCGTGCTGTTGAACGTGTCGGTCGGGAATCCGGTCGGCCCATATCGGTACACACCGTTGCCCGCGGCCGCGCTATTACTCAGGGCTTCGAGCGGACCGTTGATGACGCCAGCGCTCGCAAAGGCCCCGCTCGTTGCCGAGTACACCCCGAGCGGGCTGCGGTACGACACCACATAAGTCGTGTTCGCCGTCACAGCGACGGGAGCGGGGAGCGTCGCCTGCTGCCAACCCGACGCCGTTTCGTTGGTGAAGGTCACGGTGCTCAGCAGCGTGCCCGTCAGCGTCCACAGGCTCCCGGTGTGCACACCGGTATTTGCGGTGCCCTTATAGAAGCGGATGCCACCGATGTACCCATTGACAGCCGTTCGGAACTTCAGCCCGAGCTCGACAGGAGTGGCATCATTGGTGTTCAGAATGGTCGGAGCAGCCGTCGGTGGCCAGATCGAGTAACCCTGTGTCGTCGTGGTGAACGACCAGGTATAGTCGGCGCCCAGCGGGTTACCCGAACGATCCTTGACGCCGTTCTGGCCACCTTTGATTGTTGCCGTATAGGCTGCCGCCGGCGCGAGGATCACACTCGGTTGCAGGGTGGCTGTATTGCTGCCCGTAACGTGTGTGACGACCGCGGGGACCAGCACGTTCGTGGAGTCCCGGAGCTGGAAGGTGCTGTTCGACACCGTGCCGGCCCCCATGGCCTCGCTGAAGGTGACGGAGAGGGGCAGCGAACGACCGACGTCGGTCCTGCCGGTCGCCGGGATGGTACTGACCACGGTGGGCGGCGTCGTATCGACGACCGTGGAGTTTTCGAACACGACATCAACCCAATAGTTGGTCGCACTGAAGCTTTGGTTCGGAAACGCAGTCGCACCGTAACGGAAAACCCCGTTTCCGCCGCTGGCGCCCTGCGACAAGGCGTGGAGCGGCCCATTGTCAAAACCCCCACTCGCAAAGTAGTTGACATCGGCCGAATAGTAGCCGGCATTCGTGTGATATGACGCGACGTAGGTGGTGTTCGCGGTGACTGGCACAGGGCTATCGAAATACACCTGCTGCCAACCGCTCGCTGTTTCCGATGTAAATGTGGCCGATCGCAGCAGTGTGCCGGACGAGGTCCACAGACTGCCGGTGTGAACCCCAATGTTCTGACCGCTCTTGAAATACCGGATCCCTCTGATAGACCCGGACGTGTCCGTCGTGAACTTCACGCCAAGCTCGAGAGCGGCCGCCTCCTGGTGAGCGGCTACGCCGGGGACCTGGTACGACGGCCAGATCGAGCAAGGACACGTTACCGTCCCCCCGACCGTGACGGTCACACTCGGACTCGGCTGTCCGACATTTCCACTGTCGTCGACGGCGCGACTGAGCAGGCTGGCCGTGTGCGCTGGTCCTGTCCCCCAGTTGAACGTCCAGTTCGAAAGTCCGTTGGCGCGCTTCCAGGTGATTCCACCGTCCACCGACACCTCGACAGCGCTCACCCGGCCCCCGCCGGTATCAGCGGCGGTCCCAGCAATGACGACGGCAGACGACGGCGGAACCGTCCCAGGCTGGGGAGCAGTGATTGTGGATGTGGGCGCGAGCGTGTCACTCGACGTCGCGGACGAAGAGAGCCCGGCTTGCAGCGTCAGAGGCTGAACGCTCATGTCGGCGAGGAGATTGACCGTCGCCTGCTGGAGGGTTGGGTCAACACTCAGCAAGATGCCTGGCGTCGCGCTGTCCTCGTCGTGGTTGTTGTCGAGCGCCCAGGACCAGCGGTTCGTACCGGAACTGAAGACAAGGGCGCCGCTGCCATGTCGATACAACGTCAGAGCATGAGTGATCTGACCAGGACCGTAAACGCCCCCTTCGTCCAGCAGTACGCTGGCATAACTGAAGTGGCTCGTCGACAGCCGCATGAGTCCGGATGGGCGGAATCCGTTATCGAGATCGGCATCGAATTCATACCCGACAATGCCTGGCGCAATTGTCGCCGACGTCCCGGCGGCCAGCGACGCGAGAGGCGTGTTCCGCCAGAAACGGAGTCGACCCTCATCGGAAGACACGGTGAGTGGCAGTGCGCCACAGCAGTTGCCCATGAAGATCGTGCCGGTCAGGGCATTTTCCGGCCGTCCGCCATCTCCAGGGGGGCTGAACCGCGCGTCGCGCCAGGTGCCCGTCCAGACATTGGGCAAAGGATCGATCCACGCATTCGCGAGCGTGTTCTTGTAGGTGACGAGCGTGCGGTAGGGGACGTTCGCGGCGTCCTTGCTGTTCTCCCAGCGAGTCTTCCAGAACACCGTGTTCCCGCTGAAAAACGCCAAATGAACGCCCGCCGCACGGGCCGCTTCGACGTTCGTGCGCTGCGGGCCAGACCAGGTACCTCGTCATGTCCCGACGACATGAAGATCCGGTGTTCCAGCAGCTCCGCGCCGCGTCGATCGGTGTCGACGCCGGTGGTATAGCTCACCGAATAGCCATTGGCTTCGAGCCAGCGCAGCATCGGATACTCGTCGGCGAACAACCAGGTGCGTTTGTATTGATTGCCGCGGGTCGTGAACGGCCGGTTGTAGCTCACTTTGTACGCGCGACCGGCTGGCGCACCCGAGTACAGGCTATTGCCTCCGTAGTCGTTGTAGGCTTGCCACGTCGTGTCCGACGTCTGCAGCAAGATGTCAGACTGGCCGGTATCGTCCCGGACGATGAAGACGATGTGGCTGGCGCCTCCCGTGTCCGGCCGGACCAGCTTTCCAATGTAGATCCCCGATGTGGCCGTGGCCGGGACCGCCCAGGACGCGGACACGGCCCAATTGCCGCAATCCACCAGTCCGGTTGTTGAATCGGTGATGCAGGCCGGCTGGCCTTGAGGAAGAGAAACCGACGGGGTGACGGTGGCGACCTTCCGGGCGCCAAAGCCCGAGTAGTATCCGAGCCGATAGATGTCGATCCGATAGGCAGCGGCACGCGTGTTCACTTTGAAACGGACGGTGCCGCCCCGATTCACGCTGATGTCGGTGGCAAACCCCTGGATGCTGTCGTCTCCAGACCCCGAGATGTCCCATTCGCTCGCGGGCGCTCCTGGGAGTTGGTTTTCGCACACGATCGGATTGCCGAGGGGTGGCGTGCATCCGCTTTGGGCCCGAAGCGTGATGTGACCAGAAAGCAGGAGCGCGCCGACCGCCGCGGTTAAGAGACACAGCAGGCGGGTTGCGCGACGGTCAGCGGCGGCGGTCGGGATTGAACTCATATCATCACGTTTGAAGACGGCGGCGGTTTACCTACATGTGCATATGGCCGCCTGGCATGAGGTCCCAGACCCGCCAGAACTCCCGCATCTCGGCCGGCGTGCCGAGAGAGACACGGATGTACTTGTCGAAACCCGAAACCGGTCCGGCGACGAGAATGCGGTGCTGCGCGAAATGGTCCACGACCTGCATCGAAGGCCGGTCGGTGTTCAGCATGACGAAGTTGGTCAACGAGTCAATCGACTGCAGCATTCGCGCGTTTGCCTGGTTCAGCAACTCCTGGCGCTCGTCTGCGATCGTGTTCACGCGCGTGCGCACGTACTCCGGATCTCCGAGCGCCGCTTCCGCCGCACGCGCGGCGATGACGTTGATGTCGTTCGACGACGCGTGTGCTCTCATGATCGCGGCGGTCGGCGCGGCCGCGATCCCGTAGCCGATGCGCAGGCCCGCCAACCCGTGGATCTTCGAAAACGTGCGCGTCACGATCACTCGAGGATCGTCGGTCCGGTCGATCAGCGATCGATAGTCCGCCGAATGTCCCACGAAATCGTGATACGCCTCGTCGATGACGACCTGGACGCCGGCAGGGAGACTGTGAAGCAAGGCGTCGATGTCCTGCCGCTTCGTGAGGCTTCCTGTCGGGTTGTGGGGGTTGCAGATGTAGACGAGCCCAGTGCGGGCATCCACCCGGTCGCGCATCGTTTGGAGATCGTGCGAGTGGTCCTTCGCGAGGGGCACCTCCACTATCTCCGATCCGGCTCGGCGCACGAGTTGCGCGACGGTTTCGAAGGTCGGGCGAGCCGTCAGTATCGTCCTGCCTCGACTCGCGAACGCGTCGAGGGCCAGTTGCAGGACTTCCGTCGACCCGCAACCCAGGACGACACGGTCGACCGGCACGCCATGAACGACGGCGAGCTTTCGCCTGAGGGATGCCGCGGCCGCGTCCGGGTACCGTGCCGACTGTGACGCGGCGTGCCGCATGGCCGCCTGCACGTGGCGCGACGGTCCATGCGCGCTCTCGTTGCGGTGCAGGCGTATGAAATCTTTCGACGACAATGGGCCTGGAGCGCTGCTCTCCGCAAATGCGATCTGGCGGGTCGCGGCGGCACTCAGCGCCCCGACGCCGAGACGTTCGAGGAGCGTTCTGCGTGTGATGGCCATGGCTATTGGACCGACAGCGTCACGTTCGCGGAGTGGGTACGGCCGGCTCCGGTACCGGTGATCGTCAAGGCACGCGTTCCCCTTTGAGCACGTCTCGATACATTCACCGTCAAGCTGGACGTGCCCGAACCTGCAAGCGACGCGGGGTTGAAGGTCGCCGTCGTACGCGATGACAGCCCGGTGACCGTCAGGTTCACGGGCCCGGAGAATCCCGCCCCCGCGCTGATCGTGACGGTATAGGTCGTGGAACGGCCCCGGTTCACCGTCCTGGACGATGGGCTCGCGGCGAGCGCGAAATCGCCGTTGACGATCAGCGTGACATTGGCCGTTCGTCTGATGGATCCGCTGGTCCCGCTGATGACCAATGGATAGGTTCCTGATGGCGTCGGGCCGGTCGTGGTAATCAGCAGCGACGTCGATCCCGAGCCGGCAACAGACGGAGGCGTAAACGTCCCGACCGCACCCGCCGGCAGGCCTGTCACCGTGAAAGCCACCGTGCCAGTGAAGCCCGAAACCGGGGTCACCGTTGCGGTGTACCTCGCGTTCTGTCCCGCCGGCACCCCCTGGGAGGCCGGCGTCGCTGACAGCGTGAAGTTCGACACCGTGATCGCCCGGGTTGCGGGCTTGCTGACGAGGCGTTTGTCGTCGCTGACAGTGAACGACGCCGCATAGCTTCCGGGCGTGGAGTAGCTCACCCTGCCGGGCGTGGCGACCGAGCTCGAGCCCGGAACGCCGCCGGGAAACGTCCAGCTGTACGCGCTGATGCTGCCGTCCGAATCCGTTCCCGCGCCGGAGAAAGAGACGGTTTGTCCAGGATTGACCGTGACGTTGCCCGCGGGAGTCGTGATGGTCGCAACCGGTGCCTGATTGGGTGGCGTGGAGACAAGTCTCACGAATCGCGCTACCGACGGAACGCCGGCACCGTTGAGCACGAACAACATGTAATACCCGGGCGGGGCGATGTTGCCATTCGGCGGCGCCGTGACGTTCAACACGCCGCTGCCCGCGGTGAACGACAGCCCCACGAGCCTCTGCTCCATGTCGAACGCATGCGTGGGTGCGCCGGGCCGCACGAGAACGACTGAAGCGATGTCGGCCGCATCCGGCGTCTGCACAACGAATGGAGAGTTGTAACTCACCGTTTCCGCCGTGACGCCCGTAATCGAAGGCCGCAACGCAGGAGTGCCGTTGCCGTTGAACAGGTAGGCCGGCGAATAGATCTCCAGTCGACCCTGGTAGCTGCCGCGCTGCGGGTTGCCGCCCATCAGCAGCACGGTCGCGTCAGGCAGCAGGAGCGCATTCGAATGATAGAGCCGCGGGAACGCGTTCGCGCCAGCCGCGCTGAACCTGTTCGCGACGGGATCGTAGAGGTCCGCGTTGAGGCTCGCCGTCAGGGCGTCCTCGTCATTGATCGATCCGCCGGTGGCGAGCACCGTTCCGTTCGGCAGAATCGTCGCGTTCATCTTTATCCGCGGTTGACTCATCGGCGGCCCGAACTGCCACACCGGCGTCGGGGCTGAGAGATCGATGATTTCTGTCGTCGCCGTCGCCGGATTGCCTCCGCCGAAAATCATCACCCGTGGACGGTAGCCATTGGCGGGTGTCAAAGGCAGAAGCACGGACGAGCCGTACGTGCGCGACGCGCTGTAATTAGTGGTCGCGATAATCGCTGACCACGTGCCGTTTGAAGGATTGAAGAAGCGAGAGCTGCGCGTCGACCCTGAATAGAACACACGACCGTCGGTGTTCAGGTGCAGGCGCGGGTAGAGAGGTGGCGTCCAGCCGGCCGGGTACTGCTGACTCCAGCCGGTGCCCGCGGTATAGATTTCGACCGACGTATTCGTGCCCCCGACTTCGAGCAGTCCGGAGAAGGCCATGACCCGCCCGTCACCAAGCGTCGTCACCGTCGGATACCAGCGGCCATGCGCCATGTTCTCGATGTCGGTGAAGAGACCCGTCGCGGGATCGAACACGGCGTTGCGTGGCTGGCCGAAGAACGGGTCGTATTGGAGATTGCCACCGTTGATGAGGACGCGGCCGTCGTGCAGCGTTACCATGCCGTTGCAGAACATGTCCCAGGCGAGGGATTGCGTCACGAACGTCTCGGTCGCCGGATCCCAGACGGTGGCTTGAAAGTTCTTCTCCGTCGCCACATTGCCCGAGCCGGCGACCATGAGCACCTGGCCATTCCGCAGCAGCGCGGCATGTACCGGGTTGATCGGCACCTGGTTGCTCAGCGTTCGCCAGCTGCCTTGCGTGCCAGCCTGTGCGAGCACCGGTTCTGTCGTCGATGGGCCGAAGCCCAGGGCGAGTAGTAGGGCGAGTAGTAGAACGGCAACGAGCGAACCACCAGTCCACGCGGTCTTCGCAGTACGCATCTGAACTCCGGCCCGAGCGAGGGGCTGCAGCTGGTTGCTGCGCGCTTTGGCAATTCCGGCTCCAGAGAGGGGGGACCAATGAGGCGGCGTGGCTGGTGGGCTGGCTCCGGTGCAGTAACTACTTCGTTCTGCAGGTGGTTATCGTGGCCGCAGGACGGTGCACGCGGCACGGAGGGAGCGATTCACAGGGAGATTAGTCTCCGTTTTCTCGACATTCTTTCTGCTGGATGGCAGCCTTCTCGCTTTTACCGAGCACCTCTCAGGATTGATCTGTTCGATCGTGCGGCGGATGAGGCCCATGGCACGACCCGGCAGGTACTCTCCAGAGTTGCGCGAGCGCGCGGTTCGGATGGTGTTCGATCATGCCGGCGAGTGTCCGTCGCGGCCGGCCGGATCATGATCGTTGGGCAGACTACCTATTCGGCCCCTTTTTAAGGGGATTGTGCTTGCAACAGCGATGGCGTCC
>CAVTHG010000014.1:0-273617 GCA_963734375.1 uncultured Acidobacteriota bacterium
GCGTGTTCGAGCTCACGTTTCGCACAACCGCGGGGAGTGGTTCCACCGAGACCGCACGTCCCTAACAGCTGCCGCGGCCGACGAGCTTTGATGCGAAGGCGATCCGCCCCTCCGAGAGCCACATCGCCTTGTATAATCCGCCTGGATCTGCATGCCGCTCGTTCCAGGCACGCGACTCGGTCCGTACGAAATCGTGTCCCTCCTGGGCCGCGGTGGCATGGGGGAGGTGTATCGCGCGCGAGATGCCAAACTCAGGCGCGATGTCGCACTGAAGACTCTCTCTGACCGGTTCGTGAGCCATCCGGATCGCGTTCGTCGATTCGAGCAGGAAGCGCTCGCCGCAGCCGCGTTGAACCATCCGAACATCGTCACCGTGTACGCGGTCGATCGATTCGACGACGTGACATGTTTGACGATGGAACTCGTAGATGGCGGAACCCTCGCCACCGTCATCCCTCGTGACGGCCTGCCTCTTGATCAGTTGCTCAAGCTCGCGATCCCGCTGGTTGACGGCGTCAGCGCCGCTCACAAGCGAGGGATCACCCATCGTGATCTGAAGCCCGCCAACGTCATGGTCACAGCGGACCGACGTCCGAAGATCCTCGACTTCGGCCTGGCGAAGCTGGCCGACGATGCGAATGCGCCTGAGACACTGACAGGGCTGCCAACGGAGACCATCACCGCCGAAGGAGTCGTGCTCGGTACCGTCGCCTACATGTCGCCGGAACAGGTGGAAGGCAAGATCCGCGATCACCGCTCCGACATCTTCTCGCTCGGCGTCATCCTGTATGAGATGGCGACTGGCGAGCGGCCGTTCAAAGGTGATTCCGGAGCGTCGCTCCTCTCGTCGATCTTGACGCACACCCCACCGCCTGTAGGCGATATCAAAGCGATGATCCCGAGCGAGCTGGGTCGAATCATTCGACACGCCCTCGTCAAAGACCGCGAGCGACGCTATCAGACAGCAGCCGATCTTCGAAACGAACTCGAGGAACTCAAGCAGGACTTGGATTCCGGCGCGGTTGTCGTTCACACGAGTCGAGCGCTGGCGGATCAGAAGATCGCGCCGCTGCGCTGGCCGCTGGTTGCGGCCTATATGGTCGCCATCGTCTCGACCGCCGCCGCCCTGTATCTCTGGGCGAAGCAACCCGCGAAGCTGGATGCGCCCGCGAGCCGCCTGGAAACGTCATTCATGCAACTCACGACGCGACCTGGGCTGGAGCAGTTTCCTAGCGTATCTCCCGATGGGAAGTGGGTCGTGTACCAAGGCGACGAAACGGGCAACGCAGACATCTACTTGCAGAGCATCGGCGGGCAGAACGCGATCAACCTGACCAGGGACGAAGCGGAGGACGACCGTCAACCGATGTTCTCACCCGATGGCGAGAGCATCGCGTTTCGATCGGAGCGGCAAGGCGGTGGCATCTTCATCATGGGTCGCACCGGGGAATCGGTGCGACGAATCACCGACACCGGCTATAACCCCGCGTGGTCTCTAGACGGGACACGTCTCGCATTCACGACCGATGTCTTGGCGAACCCGTTGGGACGTAACCCTAACAGCCAACTCTGGATCGTGACACTGGCCACTGGGGAGAAACGACAACTCGCGGTCCCGGATGCCGTGCAACCCAGCTGGTCGCCGGATGGCCAGAGAATCGCTTACTGGGGGTTGCCTGCCGGGCGTACGCAGCGTGATATCTGGACCATCGCCGTCGACGGGGGAGGCGGGGTCATGCCTGTCACCTCGGACGCGGCGCTCGACTGGAATCCCGTGTGGTCGCCGGACGGCCGATTTCTGTATTTCTCCAGCGATCGAGCCGGCAGTATGAACCTGTGGCGGGTCGCGATCGATGAACAGACCGGGCGCGTGATCGGCAACCCGGAGTCGCTGACGACACCGTCGCTCTTCGCAGGGCAGATGAGCGTCTCCGCAGACGGACGCCGCCTCGCGTTCGCGTCGTCTGCGGAGGCCGGGAGCATCGCCCGAGTGGCCTTCGATCCGGTCGCCGTCAAGGTCCTGGGGTCGCCCGACACGGTGCTCGCGGGGTCGCGTGTCTTTAGAGGGGTCGTGCCGTCGCCGGACGGCACCCGGCTGACGTTCTACTCCGACGATCGTCAGAGGGACATTTTCATCGCGCATGGCGATGGCACCGGCCTGCGTCAACTCACGAACGACGCGGCGTATGACCGGCAGCCGCGCTGGTCACCTGACGGTCAACTGATCACGTTCTCGTCGAACCGCAGTGGCAACTATCAGATCTGGTCTATCAAACCGGACGGCAGTGCCCTGACACGGATCACCAACGCCCCAGACGGGCTGATGATGAGTGTCTGGTCGCCGAACGGTACGCAGATGGTGAGCGAGGACGGCGGCGCCCTGGAGCCTCATTTGTACGTGTTCGATCCGCGACGTCCGTGGAACGACCAGACACCGTCGATCGTTCCGCGCACCGTCAGCCCGGGATTGGTGTTCACGCCCATCGCGTGGTCGCCGAATGGCGAGCGGCTCGCGGGATATGTCGGGTCCGGTATTGGAAATTACACTGCGGTGTATTCGTTTGCCGAGCAGCGATTTACCCGCGTCACGGAACGCGGCGATTGGCCGGCATGGCTGAATGACAGCCGCCGCTTGTTGATCCCGGTCGACAACAAGCTGCTCGTCGTCGATACGATGTCCAGAACGACGCGTCAGATCATGTCAATTCCGTCTGACGCGATCGACAGCATCGCACTGACCGCCGACTATCGAACGTTGTATTTCGCGCGCGCGTCGCAGCAGGCAGACATCTGGTTGATGACGATTAAGTGAGGCAGCCGTTGTTCATTGCGAGGCTGCCAAGGTGATCGAACGGCTGTCACGATTTCGTCGTTGCCAATCACCGTTGCCGTTGTCGCCCAGGCGTGGAGCGCCGGATCGCGATCGCGGAGGGCATGACCGGCGCCTTGATCTCCCCGCCGGGTGCATCGGTGCAATGCGCCACGGCAACCCTGGCACATATGGCATGCGCGGGAATCGAATCCCTGTATATTCCTGTATCTAAAGGGTCAGGGAGAGTTCGAATCGACTCCCTCTCTCTCCCCGCCATCGCTTTGCTCGTGTGAATCACACGCGAACGACGGCGCGATCATTCCCGCCCGAGCGCGTCCACTCCGGCGAGTGATTTCACTCTAAGACGCGACTGACGCGTTCGACACTCCCTCCCCGACGCCCTCACGACTGACGCTCAGGTCGGCGCGCCTGAACATTCTGAGTACCCTCCACGTATTTATTGATATTCGATATGCCTGAGAGGGTACTGAACACATGAAACCGAACAGAATGGCTCGCTCATTTCCCTCGGCCCTGCCGACAGCCCGGACGGCGGTGCGGGCATTGATCGTCCTGAACCTGGTCCTCGGCCTGGCGATCTGTGCCCTGTTCGTGGCCAGCCTCGTCGCAAGAGACTGGGTGTTCACCGCGCTCGGGGTGGACGCCACGAATGCCAGGTTGATCGTTGGGGGGCGTCTCCTCATGGCGATCGGGATCGCCTCGACGCCGCTGACGCACATCCTGCTGACGCGCCTGCTCGCAATCGTCGAGACCGTGCGACGCGGCGACCCGTTCGTGGCTTGCAACGCCGCGCGCCTGCAGACGACGGCGTGGGCGCTCCTCGGGCTGGAGCTGCTGCATCTGGCCGTCGGCGCCATCGCCGCCGCAGCGTCCTCCGAATCCCAACCGCTCGATCTCGACTGGAGCTTCTCCGTCTACCGCTGGCTCGCGGTGCTGCTGCTGTTCGTGCTTGCCCGCGTCTTCGATCACGGGTCGCGGATGCGCGAGGATCTCGAAGGGACAGTCTGAGCGGGATCCGGTGAAATACGCGCCGTCATCAGTTGCATAGGCAGTGGCGGTGCGGATCACGCGACCGCGTCAGCCACCGCCGGCTTAGGCTATTCTGAATACGCGTTTGCGACCAGATCTCGAACCGGGCGCGCGAGTCCTGCTCGAACAGACGGCATCGGTTCCCTCAGAGGTAAAACGTTCCAGGCGGCCGCGTTGCACGCGAGGGCAATATGCCAGCGAACGATCGCGCGACATTCAGCATCAACCGGCGCTTGCGAGTCTCGAGCCGCGCGCTGACGCTCTGCGCGCTCCTGTGGCTCACAGCCGCGCCACTGGCGCAGCCTCCCCAAGCGACTCCAACTGCCTCCGCCAGGACGTGGCTCGGACGCGAAGGGCCGATCGAAGAGCAGCTGAAAAGCGCCGACGTCACCATCATCGAACACATCGGCACCGGCGTCACGCACCCCCGGCGCGCGTACCTCAAGCCGGCTGAACCGGTCGAGAGCCTCGTCTGGAAGGTGCTGCCGCCAGGCAAGCGCGGCGGATACTGGGAGAGTTACAAGTCGGAGATCGCGGCGTACGAGCTCGACAAGCTGCTGAACATGAAGATGGTCCCGCCCGCCGTCGAACGGCGCATCGACGCCGACACCGGTGCAGCCGTGATGTGGCTGCAGGGGATCCGAAGCGTGAAGGAGATGGGCGGCAAAGTGCCGACCGGCGCGGTCTGGGGACAGCCAATCCGGAAGATGCTGATGTTCGACAACCTCATCGGCAACCCCGATCGGAATGCCGGCAACATCCTGGTCGGCCCGCCTGGCGAGCTGATCCTCATCGACCATTCCCGGGCGTTCATCACCGACAAGAAGCTGCTCTCGAAGGTTGAACGCGTCGACGGCGAGTTATGGGATCGCATGAAGACGCTGACGCGCGAGGATCTGACCCGTGCGCTTCAACCCTGGATCGACGACGAGGCGATCGGCGCGATCATCGAGCGCCGGAATCGGATGGCTGCGGCCGTCGACGAGCTCGTCGCCAGGAAAGGCCAGGCCGTCGTCATCGTCCGGTGAGACGCGCGGCCCAGTCAGCGGACGCCGGTGGCGTGGCGCCCAGCGCGGCGATCGGGCCGTCCTCACGCGACGGGATCCGCCAGAGGAAAATCCGATGCTCGTTGATCCGGCGAACCTCCGCCGGCGTCCAGCCGCCCATGTCCCAGACGTAAGAAACGACCCGCGAACCCGCCGGCAGCTCGGAGCGCAGCTTCTCCCGCAGCTTCAGGTTCGGTCCAGGGTGCAGGAACAGGGTCACGACGGTTGCGGGCCGGACGTCCGCGGCATACATGTCGCCGAGCCTGAACTCCACTCTGTCCTCGACACCCGCCTCGCGCGCGTTCGCCTGCGCCTGCGTCACCAGTGCGGGATCGATGTCAATTCCCACGCCACGCGCGCCAAACTCTTTCGCCGCGGTGATCGGGATGCGCCCGTCACCCGATCCGAGATCGTAGACGACGTCCTGCGGGCCCACCTCCGCCAACTCCAGCAGTGCGCGCACGACGGGCATCGGCGTTGGCTCGTAGCGAACGTCCTGTCCAGGGATCGATCGGCAGCCGAACGACACGAGCAGTCCCAGGACGAGCCGCAGCATGATCGGTTTCACGTCTGGCGTCCTTCCGTCCCTGCGTGACGCATTCGCGACGGGCGCTTCATCACCACACGGTTCAGCGAGCATCCGCAACATTCAGCGGCCGCGGCGTCGCCCCGTCGATGTCGGTAAAGCCGTAGTCGGCGCCGAGGCTGGCGGCGATCAGCACCTTCCCGGTGTGCCTGAGCACCTCCGCATCCGCTGCGAGCGCCGCAACCGCCCGGCCGATGAACTCGGGCGATTCGGAATTGCTCAAGTCGAGGAACTGCGCCGCCTCCATCACCTTTTCCGTCCGCACCAACCCGGGATAGAGCGAGACGACGGCGACGCCGTAGGGCCGTAACTCGGCGGCCATGTCAGCCGTCAGCTTGTCCGTCGCCGCCTTGGAAACGCCATACGCCACATTGCCCGCGTGCGCCTGCGCGGCGAACGACGAGATGTTGACGATCAGGCCTCGACGCCGGGCAATCATCGACGGCGCAGCCAGCCGGCTCGCGTGATAGTGCGCGCGAACACCGGCGTCGAACATCGCATCCCAGCGCCACAGCGGCTGCTCCCAGAACGGCCTCGGCCAGGTGAACGCGCCGTCCTCCATCATGCGCTCGTATCCGCCCCAGACATTGTTGACCAGGATGTCGATCGCGCCCGCGTGGTTGAGGATCTCGGTGAATGACGCGTCAACGTCGGCATCCTGCCGGTGATCGCAGCGAATTCTCGTGATCCCGTCGTCACGTGATTCGAGACCGGTGACGGACCGGCCGGTGACGAACACGCGCGCGCCCAGCCGCGCGAGCTCGGCGCCGACACCGCGGCCGACACCTCTGGTCGCCCCGGTCACGACCGCGACTCGACCCTGCAGTTCCATGCGCTGCCCCTCCGCTGCCCGCGCGGGCGTTGGCAGCCCTACTAGAGCTGGGTTTCAAAATTACCGCAATTTTGAAACCCGCTCTAAAGGGCTGCGCTACGAGAACTCTCTTACAGCGCCAGCTCACGCAGGCGTTTCGAGCCCGTGCGGCTGGCCATGATTCGGACGCCGCTCTTCATCACTACCTCGAGACGGGCGGCATCGCAGCGTTGAATCGACGTCACGTATTCGAGGTTGACGAGATGGGAGCGGTGGATCCGCAGGAAACGGTCGGCGCCCAGGTGTCGCTCGAGATCGGACAAGCGAACACTGACGAGATATTCCTTCGCCGGCGTGAAAATAGTCACGTAGTCGTCGGCGGCCTGGACGCGTTCGATCTCCGAAATCGCCAGCGGCAGAATCCGGTTCGCGTCGCGGACGAAGATCTTCGACAGCAGCCGCCGCGACGGCTGCAGCGCCGCCTGCGCGCGATCGAGGAGGCGCTCGGGCGCGCCGGGCGAGATGCTCCTGGCGCGGGTGATGACGCGCTCGAGCCGATCCCGTCCGAACGGCTTGAGGACGTAGTCGAGTGCCCCGAGCTCGAACGCCGTCACCGCGTATTGATCGTGCGCGGTGGTGAAGATCACGCTTGGCTCGTACTCCAGCCGCTCCAGCACTTCCAGGCCGGTGGCGCCGGGCATCACGATGTCGAGGAAAATGAGCTCGGGCCGCTCGCGGTTCGCGACCGCGATCGCGGTCTGGCCGTCGCCGGCCTCGTGAATCGTGCCGCGGCATCCCAGATCGCGCAGCTGAGTGCACAGCGTCCGCCGCGCCAGCGGCTCATCATCGGCGACGAGAATGGTTTCGTTCATCTCGCTCCGCTGCCGCCTGCCGGCGCATCGCCGTTGAGCGATGGGACGATGAAGCTGGCCTGAAAGCCGTTCGGCTGCGGCTCGATCCTGAGCTCGGCGGCGGGACCGAATGCAGCAACGAGACGCTCTCGAACCGACCGCAGGCCGATCTGATGCGAGTCGGCCAGCTCGGCGCCGATCCCGGGTCCATCGTCGCGCACGCTGACGCGCAGTCCGCCATCGTCGCATCGGGACGTGATCCAGATCGATCCCCCCTCGGGGCGGATGGCGATCGCGTGGTGGACGGCATTCTCGGCCAGCGTCTGGATGGAGAAGGGCGGCACATCGAAGTCGAACGAGCCCGGATCGACGTCGAGGCTCACCGCCAGCCGTTCTTCGTAGCGCAGCTGCTCGAACGCCAGATACTGCCGCGTGAAGTCGTATTCCTCGGAGAACTCGACGAGGCCGCGGCTGTCTTCCTTCAACGTGTAGCGCAGCATGTCGCCGAGCCGCTCGATCGCGCTTTCGGCGAGCGCCGGCCGGAACTTCACGACCGCCGCCAGCGTGTGCAGCGCGTTGAACAGGAAGTGCGGGTTCAGCCGCGCGCGCAGCGCCTCGAGCCGGGCCGCGGATGCGAGCGCCTCGGCGCGTGCCGCCAGCGTCTCTTTCTCATGCAGCCGCTGCCGCGTCTGCACGGTATGCGACAAGCCGGCGAAGACCGCGTAGAACCAGATGCCGAGGAGCGTCTGGCGCACCCACGATCCCAGGGACCAGAGTCTTCCGGTCGCGCTCGGGTCGAGCCAGGATTCCAGGACGAAGACCACCCCGGTCCAGACCACGCCGTAAACGATGGCCAGCCCGATCTGGAGGGCGTAGAACCACAGCCTGAATCCCAGCGGCCACGGCCACCGCCGGCACGCGAGCCAGACCAGGACGCCGAGCACGCCGGCGCTCCCCATCGCGATCGACGCGCTGAGGAGAGCTGCCCGAAGCGTCATCAGCCCCGACGACAGCGCGACCGCGGTCCACAGCACGAAGAACGGAAGCCATGCGGCAACGCCGATTGCGCACTGGCGAATCAGTCCGCGGCTCATGGTGGGCTGAGCGTACCCCAACTATCCCGCCGGTTGATGACCGCCCGCCGACCGATCCTGTCGGTTCGCCGAATGCCGATGGATCGCCTCGATGTGCGTCCCTACCATCGCGGCATGACACGAATGACATTCGGCGTGGTGCTTCTGTCGTCGGCACTGCTGGCCGCTGCGCCCGGTCCCGGACCCGGATCGCGCGTGTGGACCGTTGTCGCGGTGGATCCGAAGGGCGACGCTCGTGACTCGTCTCTGGCCGACGCGGCGCAGCTCTCCTATCGCTACGACGAGCCGGCCGGGATGCTGTGGTTCCGCGTGAGCATGTTCGGCGGGCTGAATGCGGATGCGTTCGGCGTCACCATCGCGGTCGACACGGGCGCGACGCAGAGCGAAAAGGCGAACTGGTGGGGCGCCAACAAGGAGTTCACCTTCGATCGTCTGATCACGGCGTCGGTGACCAGAACCGGCGGCCGCTACGCCGGCACCCTCGGCATCAGCGATGCGGCCGGCGCGATGCGCAAAGAGTTCGCAAACCTGCGCCGCGACAATGTCGAGGTTCGCGTCGAGGGCGACGCCATCCTCATCGGCGTGCGGCGCGATGAGCTCACCGACCGGATGGCGATGAAGGCGATCGCGGCCGTCGGATCGAACGACGCATGGAACGATGACATCCCCAACGCACGCTCGGCCGAGATCGACTTGGGCGCACCGCGTCCGGCCCGAGGCCTGCGGGAGATCGATGTCAGCCGCAACAACCTGACGTTCCCCGCCGGATACAGAGTCCTCCGCGAGACCGCGTCGGCGAGGGTTGCCCGGAGCGGGCACGGCCGGACTGCGATGATCCTGATTCCGGGTCTGTACTCGAGCAAAGACGTGTTCGACGGGTTCGTTTCACGAAACGGCTCGCGGTATACGTTTCACCTCATCACGCCGCCTGGCCTGGCCGGCACGCAGCCGCGTGAGATGCCTCCGGCAACCACCAGCTACGGCGCGTTCACCTGGACACGGCGGCTCGCGCAAGACATCCGCGAGCTGATCGAAGGTCAGCACCTCGAGAAGCCGATCATCGTCGCGCATGGGTTTCCCGGCTCGCTGGCCGCCGAAGAAGTTGCGCTCAGCCATCCATCACTGATTGGCGGGGTCGTCGAGATCGCGAGCATGGCGGTGCAGCCGTATCCCACGAGTTCGGGCCGCGAGGCCACGCCCGAGGAACGCGTCGCCATTGTCGACGACAGCTGGGCGCAGCAGTGGTTCAAGTACGTGACTCCCGAAACGTGGGAGAGCAACAACTATCCAGCCGAGATGTTCACGAACGACGCGGTGAGGGCGGAGCGCGTCCGGAAGGAGATCGAAGAGGTTCCGCTGCCGGTGAAGATCCGCTATCTCGTCGAGTTCATGGCCTCGGATCATCGGCGCGCCTTCGGTGCGATCAGCGTCCCCGTTCTCGTGCTGAAGCCCGGCTTCAACGAGACGGTGCTCACCAACCCGGCGCTCGGCTGGTTCAAGGCGTCGTTCCAGGACGGGTGGAGCGGATACCCGCGCAATCCGCGGGTCGAGCTGCCGACGATTCCAGACGCGAGGGCCCTGATCCTCGACGACCAGCCGGCGCTGGCCGATGACGCGATCGCGACGTTCGTGTCGAGGTTGCCGTAGGGCAGCCCTTCAGGGCTGCCTCGGGGTCGCCGGCGGCCCTTAAAGGGCTGCCCTACGAAAAAGAGAAACCGCGCTAGTCGCGACAGGTCGGCGAGACCGTCTCGAACGTGCTGATCGTCATCCGCTGCTCACCCGGCAGCTTGATCAACAACCCGCGGACGTAGATCGTCTGGCCTTTGCGATCGTCCGGCGCGTACGCCATCGCATCCAGCAAGTGAAACGTCTGCGTGCCGGGCGGCCCGTCCTTCGGCGCGGCCGGCGCCGGCGCGGAAGGGGCCGCCGCCACCGGCTCGCTCGCGCGGGTCAGCATCCACGTGTGCCCGGGACCGGCGGTGAGGCAGCCGACCACTTCGACATACGAGAAATCGCCGACCGGCGGAGGCGGCTTGGGCTGTCCGGGCACGACGCGGATCGCCTCGAGCGCATCCGCCGTCAACTCCCGCGCCCCGGGCTTGAATCCGTTCTCCTTCAACATGTGCGCGACGACATCGAGATACACGTCTGTCGCCAAGGCTCCCCGGCGCATTGCGCGGCATCGTATCGGCGACCTTCGTGAACAGCGTCTTCAAATCCTTGCCGGCAAAGACGCGCGCGAAGCGCTCTTCCTTCAGCGCGGGACCGCTGTTGCCGCTCGAGATCGGCGCGATGACAGCCGGCGCAGGCGGCGTCGTAGGCCGCCGCGCCACGATTCGCCTGCGCGTCGGTGTAGACGCCGTCGGCGACCGTGATCGTGGTCTGTCTGCGCGCCGGCGACGGCGGCAAGCCACGCGCCGAGAAGAGCTGCCGTGAGCATCGGCTTCACGACCGGTTCACAATCCTGGCTGCGGCGGCTTGACCGGTTCCCATGCCACGGCACCAGTGCGCTTCGTTTCCCGGCGGAACAGTCGTCCGCCCTGCGTGACGTACAGCCACGCGCGGCCCGGTCCGCCGAACGCGATGCTGGCGATCGGCCTGGCGTTGAACTCCGGCTTGTTCAGGATGTTCGTGCAGCGGCCCGGCTGCTCGCACACCTGAATGCCCATCGCGCTCGTCGCCCACATGTAGCCGAGCGTAGTCGACCGTGAGCCCGGCGACGCCGCTGAACAGCCCTTCTTCGGGCATTTCCAGACCGCTGGAACGGCTCGCCGTTGACGAGCGATCCGTCGGCGGCGATTTGAAACGACCACTGAAAGCGATCCATGCCGTCGCCGACGAGCAGCATCGCCTGATCCGGGCGTGAGCGTGAGCGCCGTCGGGCTCATGATCTCGCCGCGTCGTAGACGACGCGCCGCTCGCCCTTGGCGTCGATGTAGCCGACCGTCTTGCTGCGCCGTGTCGACGAAGTAGATCGCGCCGCTCCTGGTCAGCGCCAGATCGTTGGCCTCGAGATATTCTGCGCGACCGATCTTCTCGTCGCCGCCAGGTCCGTAGGACACGAGGCGCTTCGCCGCCGGCTGTGTGGCGTACAGGCGTCCGTCGGCGCCGACACGAAGCGCCCGCGCGCCGCCGGTATTCTCCTTGAACACCGTCACGCTGCCGCGCGGCGTCCGACTTGTAGATTCTGTTGCTCTCCGGATCGGCGAAGAAGACGTTGCCGTCCTTGTCCACCGCCGGACTGGCCGCCGACTTGTAGGTGTCGCCGACCTGCTCCCACAGTTTGTCGCGCGAGATCAGCGCGTAGACCGCGCCGCGCGGACCGCTGCCGCGTCCCGCGGCTGGTGCGCCTGCGGCCCTGTGCCGGCGCCGGTGCCGACGGATTCGGCGGCGGCGGCACGACCTCGCGACGCGGCACGAGCTGCGCAAAGATGCCGCGTCCCGCGCCGGGCGCGCGGCTCCGCCGACGCGTGATCGGCTGCGGATAGTCCGCGCCACAACCATCGCAGCGTGTCGGGCAGCATCGACGCGCCGTGGCGGTTGCTGTGGCCGTCCTCGCCCAGCTCGATCTTCACGTCGTTGCCGGCAAACTCGAGCGCCGCGGCCATCCGGGGATTCTCGAGATACCAGCTGCCGGCGTAGTTCACCAGATCCTGCCGGCCGGTCTGCATGAAGACGCGGATCGGCCGCGGCTCGGTCCGGCGGATCAGGCCCGGCAGGCGATCGGCGCCCCTGAAATTGCCGAAGCTGCCGATCCAGGTGATCACGCGGCGGAACTGGTCCGGACGGTTCCACGCCGCGACGAACGCGCCGACGCCGCCGGTGCTGATGCCGGCGATGCCGTGATCGTTCGGATCCTTCGACAGGTTGTAGGTCTTCGGCGACCTCGGGAATCAGCTCTTCGATCAGGAAGTTCGCGAACCGCGGCGTCAGCGAGTCGTACTCGAAGATGCGCTCGTAGCGATTCTGCGCCTGCATCGGACAGCGCCGGCATCACGCCGGGATCGATGAAGATCGCGATCATCGGCGGCAGCGTCGCGCCTGGCGATCAGGTTGTCGAGGACGACCGGCACGCGGACGTTGTCGCCCGCGTAGCCGCTGCCGTCGAGGAAGATCATGAACGGCATCGGACGGCCCGCGTCGTGCTGCGCCGGCACGTACACCTGATAGTTGTGCGGCGTGCCCGGGAAGAACTTTCCGGGCGCGAGCACGTGGCGCGTCACGGTGCCCTTCGGGACGCCCGGCTGCGGCTGCGAGTCCGGCCCGAGCGAGTAGTCGGCGGGCGGCAATCCGCTGGGCGGCGGCGACACGGCCGGCGCCTGCGTGCCGAGCCAGACGCGTCGCGCCAGAAGAGGACGTACGGCGGCTCGCGTGTCTCATCGCTTCGAGGGGATCTTCGGCTTACCGCCGCGCTCGGTAATCAGCTTGGTCAGCAGATCGACCGCGAGATCGACCGGCAGGTTGTCGGCGATCGCAATCGGCGTGCGCCCGGCGCCGTTCAGCTCGTCCAGCCTGGCGCCGTGGTCGGCCAGGAACTGGATCACCTCGCACACTTCGGGCTGCGTCCGGCCGTTCATGCGCGACGGCGACGTGCATCACGCGTGTTGCCCGTGGTCGTGACGACGTCGACGTGCGGATCGATCTCGAAGGCGTACTTGAACGTCTTGAGCCGCGCGCCGGATGCAGCGGCCATCAGCAGGCTGGTGCCGTCCTGCGCCCGCAGCGCCGGGTCGGCGCCGGCGGCGACCAGCGCGCGCATGACGTCCTCGTGGTCGCCGCGCGCCGCCATCATCAACGGCGTCTGCTCGCCCGCCGGCCCGCCGCGTCCACCACCGCCGCCGCCGCGAGCGCCCGCCGGCGTCGTCGACTTCGGCGTGCGCGCGTTCGGATCCGCGCCTTTGGCGAGGAGCGCGCGCACGAGCTTCATGTCGCCGACCTGCGCCGCGAGATGCAGCGCGGTGTTCCCGGCGCGATCGCGCACGTTGATGTCGGCGCCGCCCTCGAGCAGCGCCAGCGCCGCCGCGGTGTGCTTGTACTGCATGCGCGACGATCATCGGTTTGGCGCCGGACAGCAGCGCGACGTTCGGATTGGCGCCGGCCGTCGAGCAGCGTCTTGATCGACGGCACGTCGTCCTTGATCGCGGCGAAGACGAGCGGCGTGAAGCCGGTCTCTCGACGCGGCGTTGACGTTCGCGCCCATCTCGATCAAGCCCGGCCACGACATCGCTCGTGGCCTTCGGCGGCGGCCCACATCAGCGCGGTCTGACCGCCGCGCGGTTCCGCCGCGTTCACATCGGCGCCGTGCTGCGACCAGCTGCCCGCACGGTCTCGAGACTGCCCGCGCCGGCCGCAGATCATCACCGCCGTCTCGCCGTTCCAGCGCGCCGCGCGCGGCGTTGCCGCCCGCGGCGAGCAGCCGCTGCACCAGCGCCGCGTCGCCGTTGGCCGCCGCCAGGGTCACCGGCGTTTCGCCGTATTCGTCGGCGGTGTTGGCCTTGGCGCCGGCGTCGAGCAGCGCCTCCGCCATGCGGCGCTCGCCGAGATGGACCGCCCACGCCAGCGCGGTCGCGCCGTCGGGCTGCGCGGCGTTCACGTCCGCCTTCGCGCGCAGCAGCGCGGCGAACGCCTTCTGGTCGCGGCGCTTGACCGCGTCGAGCAGGCGCACGTCGCGCTGCTGCGCGTAGACGGGCAGCAGCAGCGACCAACGTCCAGAGGCACAGCGCTGCAGATCGCCCGCGTGCGCCGGATCAGACGGTCGTGACATCGCCTACAGGTTCGTGAGCCGGCCGGTGCTGTCGCCGAACCCGTCGACGTGCGGCAGGCCCGCGAGATCGAACATGTTCAGGAACAGGTTGTTCAGCGGCGTTTCCTTCGCGTAGACGAGATGCCGGTTGCCCTTCAGCTGTCCGTTCGCCGCTGCCGGCGAGCACGATCGGCAGATCGTCGTGGGTGTGGATGTTCGACTCGCTGATGCTGCTGCCGAACAGCCACCAGCGAGTGGTCGAGCAGCGTGCCGTCGCCGTCGGGCGTCGTCCTTCAGCTTCTGAGCAGATACGCGAACATCGACGACGTGGAGCTCGTCGATCTTGATCAGCTTCTCGAGGCGTTCGCGGATCGCCCTGATGGTGCGAGATCGAGTGGTGGCCGTCCGAGATGCCGATCTCGCGATACGCCCGGTTGCTGCCGTCGCGGCCGAGCATGAACGACGCGACGCGCGTCATGTCGGTCTGCCACGCGACCACCTGCATGTCGATCATCAGCTTGCGTGTACTGCTCGTAGTCGTCGGGAATCGCGCTCGGCCGCTCCATGTGCGGCAGCTCCAGCGTGCGCGTTCTGCTCTTCGGCCAGCTGGATGCGCCGCTCGATGTCGCGGACCGCTTCGAGGTACTCCTCGAGCTTGCGCTTGTCGCCGGTGCCGAGCCGTCCGCTGCAGCCGCGACAGGCTGCCGGTGACGTAGTCGAGCACGCTCTTCTGCTGCTCGAGCCTGGACATGCGGGCTTTCGGATCCGTGCTGTCGCCGTCGCCGAACAGGCGCTCGAACACCGCGCGCGGATTGATTTCGGCCGGCAGCGGGCTGGTCGGTCCGCGCCACGACATCGACATGTAGGCGCAGGTGTAGCCGGAGTCGCAGTTGCCGGCGAGCGGCTGCGGCTCGAGCCCGAGCTCGAGCGACGCCAGCTGCGTGTACTTGCCGAGCTCCTTCGCCGCGATCTGGTCGGCGGAGATGCCGAGCTGGAAGTCGGCGCCGCCGGTCTTGTAGCGGATGCACGCCGGTGAGGAACGTCGCGGTCGCGCGCGCGTGGTCGCCGGGGCCGTCGCCGAGCGCCCGCCCGTTCACCTGCGCCAGCCCGCTGAACACGTTGATCTGCTCGCGGAACGGCTCGAGCGCCTTCATCGTCGGGCTGAACTCGAAGTTCGCGCCGACTGTCTTCGGCGTCCACATGAAGGGGCGCGGGCTCTTGTCGCACGCGCCGATGATGCCGTTCGGGCGTGTAGACGTAGCCCAGACGGATCGGCGGCGTTCGACGGACCGAGCGCCGACAGCGGCGGCGTCATCGAGTCGAGCATCGGCAGCGCCAGCGTCGCGCCGAGGCCGCGCAGAAATGTCCGCCGGGGCAGCGGGTGGTTGAAGATGTTCATCAGTCCGACGCCTTCCTCATCTGAAACGGCGTGCTCTTCACGATCGCGAGAATCGAGCGACGAGATTCGATAATTATCGCGCGCCGCCTCGCGGCTGATCGAGCGAATCGTCGGCGTAGTCGTAAGTACTCGACGCCGCGGCCGAGCGCGTAGGTGAGCAGTTTTTCGGTGGCGGTGCGCACGAAATCGTCGCGGTATTTGGTCAGCAGCAGCTGGCTCAGCCCGGCCGGGCCCTCGAACTCGGTGCCGTCGGGCAGCTTGCCGCTCGCGTCGATGGCCGCGCCGGCGTCCTCGGTCGCGCCACTGGCCGACGCGCGTCGTAGTTCTCCAGCGCGAACCCGATCGGGTCCATCCGGGCGTGGCAGGCGGCGCAGACGGGGTTGGCCCGGTGCACCTGCATCTGCTCGCGCATCGTCAGCACCTTGCCGTGCGGCGCCGCCTTCAGCTCCGGCACATCGGCCGGCGGCGGCGGCGGCGGCGTCCCGAGCAGGTTCTCGAGAATCCACTTGCCGCGCTGCACCACCGACGTGCGGTTCGGATACGACGTGACCGTGAGGACGCTGCCCTGGCCGAGCAGGCCGCGCCGGTTCACGTCGGTCGAGCGTCGACGCGCCGGAACTGCGAGCCGTAGACGCGCGGAATGCCGTAGTGCTCGGCCAGGCGCTGGTTGACGAACGTGTAGTCGGCCGAGAGCAGATCGAGCAGGCTGCGGTCCTCGCGCAAGATGCTCGAGACGAACAGCGTCGTTTCGGTGAGGAATGCCTGGCGCAGCGCTTCGTCGAACGGGAAGATGACCGGATCCGGCTTGACCGTGTCGACGTTTCGCAGGTGGAGCCACTGGCCCGGCGAAGTTGGAGACCAGCGCATCGGCGCGCGGATCGTCGAGCATGCGCCGCACCTGCCGCTCCAGCACCGCCGGGTCCTTCAGCCTGCCGCGCTCGGCGAGCGTCGAGCAGCTCCTCGTCCGGGAATGCTGCTCCACAGGAAGAACGAGAGCCGCGACGCGAGCTCGACGTCGCTGATGCGATGCGGCTCGCCCGGCTTCGCGGCCGCGGGATCCCGCTCGACGCGGAACAGGAATTCCGGCGACACGAGCATCGCCTCGATGGCCGCCTGGATGCCGCTCTCGAAGTCGGCGTCCGCCCGACGCTGCTGGTAGAACGCGTACAGCGGCTCGATGTCGGCGCTCGTCACCGGCCGGCGGAACGCGCGACGCGCGAGCGCGGTGAGGATGGTGCGCGCGCAGGCCGGCTCCTGCGCCGGTCGCGACGGCGCGGCACACGAAGATCGCCCGCCGGCTCGAGCGTGTCGCCGCGTCCGGTCGGCGTGTACGGACCGCCGACGACAGCTTGTTGATCTCCGGCGGCGGTCGCCGCGACACGTCGAATCGCTTCACGCGGGCGCCGTCGAGCCGCAGGTCGACGGGCCAGGGGATCTGCGGTCGCGCCGCCGCGTCCGCCGGCACCAGGCTGCCGCCTGGCGCGTCGCGTTCGGCCTTCAGGTTCTCGCGCGGCGACGTGACGCCGACGGTGTGGAGGCCCGCCTTCACCGGCACGCGCACCTGATAGGGATCGGCCTCGGCCTGTTCGCCGTCCGGGCTGCACGCCGAGCAACGCGAACCTTGAACACGTACTCGGCGTCGAGCGGAAAGTAGTGCTCGCACCGTCATGCCGGCGCGCGAGTCGAACGGCAGATCGTCGTTCAACTGTTCGTTGCGGCTGCCCTTCAACGGATCGCGTTTCGCGTCGTAGATTTCCTCGACCGGCTTCAGCGCCAGGTCGCCGACCGCGAGCCGGCTCACTTTGCGCGCCGCCGACATGTAGCGGTCGAGCAGCGCGGGCGAGGTCGACAGCACCGCCGCGATGTTGTCGAAGCCGTAGCCGGAATCGTCGACCGGCAGCCATTCGCCCGGCCGGACGTCGACGCGCCAGCAGATCGCGGATGGCGTTGCTGTACTCGGCGCGGTTGAGGCGATGCACGGTCGCGCGACCCGGGTTCGGATGCGACGCCGCGGCGCGGTCGATGGTCTCCTCGAGAAACGACGCGAACGCCGTCGGCGGTTGGCGCATCGGGCCGATTCCGCACCGTCGACGGCGGCATCTCGCCCGAGCGCACCTTCCGCGCGACCTTCTCCCAGATCTCTGCCTGCGCGGGCACGTCGGAGAGATCGAGGTTCTGAAGCGAGAGACCGGCCGTCTTCGCCCGATCGTTGTGGCAGCCGACGCAGTACAGTGCGGACGAATACCGGCGTCGGTCGGCACAGGAGCCGACTGAGACGTGAGCGACGCCGCGGCGCCGACGACGAGCGCCGCGGCGACGAGCCCTACCATGGAGGCGCGCATGCGATCATGACGGTTCATTGTTCGGGGTCGGACACCTGTCTGACCCCCTCCGACTGAAGGCCGGGGTCGGACACCCGTCTGACCCCGGCCGGCGTTCGTGAGGGGTCAGACGGGTGTCCGACCCCTGTTCAATTCCACGACACCACGAAAGCACGAAAACGCCAAGGCGAAAGCCTGTGCGTTTTCGTGCGGTCGTGCTCAGAGTGCCGCTTCAAAACATCGTAGCGCAGCCCTTCAGGGCTGCCGCGCCGTTAGAACCCGAACCGGATCTGCAGCTGCGAGTTCCGCAGCGGCTGCGCCCTGGTGGCCGCGCCGAACCCGGCGTTGCGCGGCTGCAGGCGGTTCGGATCGAGCGAGCCGTCCGGCAGGAACTGCGAGTTGACGATCGTCTAGTCCGTCGGGCTTCGATAGATCACGTTGTTGTTCCGGTCGTTGTAGATGACGGCGTTGAACACGTTGAACACGTCGAACCGGAACTGGAGCGTGCGCTGGCCGCCGAGCCGGATGTTCCGGGCGATCGACATGTCGATCGTGTGGTCCGGGCAGCCGCCGAGGAGATACCGCCCCGACTCGAGGCCGACGCTGCCGTAGCGTCGGCCCGGTGACCGCCGCCGTGTTGAACTGCCGGTACTGGTCGCTCGAGCAGCCCGATCCCGGATCGCCGAGGTAGACGATCCTGGCCGCGTAGTCCGGCGAGCCGGTCAGGTTCGTGTTCGTGCCGGCGTTCTGATACGTGTAGGTGATGTCGTAGCGGCCGTTCGTCCGCGTTGGTGGGGTTGGTCTGCGTCGCGCCGTTGGCCTGGATCGCCCCGGGCCGATACGCGGAACCCGCGGTGAGCACGCCCGACAACTGCCAGTCGCTGAGGATCGCCTTCACGACCGATCCCCATTTCGCCGGCGCGGCGGGAATGTCCCACACCGCGAAGCTCTTGATGACATGGCGCTGCATCGCGAGGTTTTCGTTCAACTGCTCGGTACTGCGCCTGATCGGAGCGGACCGAGATCGTGCCGTCCGCCGCGTGCTGCAGGCGGAACTGCAGCCCGGTATTGCCCTTGAACGACAGGCCGAGGTTGTAGTTGGTGCCGAACCCCAGGCCGTTGGCAGAAGCGGCGATTCAGCGAGAACTGCAGGCCGTGGTACTCGTCCCAGAACCGGGTCTGCTGCTCGTTGATGTTGCTGAAGCCGCGGAACGCGCGGAGCAGGTTCGCCGTGTACGCGCTCGCGCCCGGAACCGCGCTCGGCGCCGAGCGTCGGATCCTGGTTCTGCGGCAGGTAGGCCGCGCCGAAGTCGACCGCGTTGAGGTCGACGGCGCCGTTCGCGCCGCCCTGGAACGCGCGCAGCCGGTTGAAGCCGTGGTTGCCGACATAGGAGATGTCGATCATCGCCGACCACGGCAGCGCCATCTGGACGCCACCCTGCCACTGCCACGACGAGGGAATTCCGGCGTCGTACTGGAAGGTGATCATCGACGGCACGCCGACGCTCGAGAGGCCGGTGCCGAGCGTCGAGAGCTGGCCGTTGCGCAGGTCCTGCGCGGTCGAGATCGGCGGGTTGCCAGGAATCGAGAAGACCGTGTTGCCGTCGGGACGGTCGAAGAACAGGCCGCCGCCGCCGCGCAGCACGAACCGCGCGTCGCCGGTCAGGTCGTAGGCGGCGCCGAAGCGCGGCGCGACCACCAGCGCCGGCCAGACGTACGACGTGTCGGCGATGCCGTCGCCGGCCTGGTGCACGCCGTTGGTCACGTTGCCGGTGTTCGGGACGACCGTGCCGATGAGCGCGGCGCTGTTGGCGGCGCCGGGCGCGGTCACGATCTGCCCCGTCGCGCGGATCGACGGCGTTGCGGGCGTTGCCCGAGCACACGGTCGCGCCGTTGCTGCAGCCCGGCGAGGTAGAGGAGCGGCGCCGAGCCGAGCCGCCACTCGTCCGCGAAGAAGTTCGACATCTGCAGGAACTGGTCGTGCTGCGGCTGCTGGTGCGTGAAGCGCAGGCCGTAGTCGAGCGTCAGCCGGGGGTTCACCTTCCAGTTGTCCTGCAGGTAGAACTCGGTGTTGTTGTAGATCATGCTGCCTTCGATCAGCTTCGACTGCTGGAGGTACTGCGTGAACACGCCGACCGCCGCGTTCGCGAAGCCGAAGCCGGTGTCGAGGGCGTTGTTGGTGTCGTTGCCGAAGTTCACGTAGCCCTGGAACCCCAGGTTCGGCACGCCGCCGGCGCCGGTGTTCTGCGCCTTGAAGCTGTGGTTGTTGTAGAAGCCCGGCCTTGCTCGTGTGCGAGCCCCACACCTTGGTCAGGCTGATCGCCACGTCCTGCGTCCGGTTGATGTTGAGGAACCCGGGATACAGCTGGTTCGGCGGCCCCGGCAGGTCGCCGGTGCCGCCGGTGCCGGTCTGCGTCGGCACGATGCGGCTGCCCCAGGCGAACGCGGGCGGCAGGTTGATCCTCGACCCGTCGAACCAGACGGGGCCGAGTTCCGTCAGCACGCCGTAGGCGTACGAGCGCGGGTCGACATCGCCCGCACCCGGGTAGAGCAGCGGGAAGCCGGGAATGCTGCTCAGCCGGTTCGCCGACTCGTTGACGAAAATGCCGCCTGGCAGCGCGGGCGAACCGCCCGGCGACCCGATCGATCCGCCGCCGGCGAGCTGGTTGCGGATGAACCCGTAGGTGCCCTCGAGGAAGGTCGAGTTGTTGATCTGATAGTCGACGGTCGCGCCGTAGTTGGTGATGAACGGATACGGGTTCTGCATGTCGTTGAACCCCTGGATGGTGCCCGGCGTGATCAGCTTGCGCGCGCGCTGGCCGGAGTACTTGCCGGTGAAGCGCAGCTTCTGCGACAGCTGGTAGTCGACGCGAATCGACGGCTGCTGCGTCAGGTTTTCGGTGGTTCCCGGCGCGACTTCGTAGTTGTAGTTCTGCCCCGCGCTCTGGTTGACGTTGGGCAGCGGATAGCGGCCGAGGATGGTCTGGCCGATCGGATAGAGACGGTTCGCGGGAATCTTGCCGAGCACGCCGCCGTCCTGGAAGCAGCCGCCGGTATTCCCGGCCACGCACGGCAACGTCGACAGCGGATCCTTGATCAGGTTGAACAGCGCGCCGGTGTTGTCGCGCGTCTGCGAGAAGTCGCCGGCGCGCTCGAGCGCCGTCGGCACGCGGATGCGGACCGGGTTGCCGCCGTTGATCGCCGCCGTCACCGGCCGATATTCATGCGAGTAGAAGAAGAACAGCTTGTTGTCGCCGCCCGGCTTGCCCACCGGTCCGCCGATCGTGTAGCCGAGCGTCTTGGTGCTGGTCTTCAGCTTCGGATCGCCGTTCTTGAGGTTCACCCAGCTGTTCGAGTCCCAGTCCGAGTTGGTCTGGATGTCGTAGCCCGACCCGCGGAACCGGTTCGTCCCGCTCTTGGTGACGGCGGTGATCTGCAGCCCGCTCGACCGGCCGAATTCGGCCTGGTAGCCCTGCGTGAGGATCTTGACCTCGCCGATCGCGTCGACGTTCATGTTCAGCATCTGGCCGTTGTTCCCGGTGTCCATCGCCGAGATGCCGTCCATCATGATGTTGTTCTGACTGGCGCCCCCGAGCCGCGTGCCGCCGGCCGACGCGCCGGTCTGCACCACGCCCGGCGTGAAGGCGGTCAGGCTCGTGAAGTTGTTCCGGGCGAACGGCAGGGTTTCGATCTGTTTGGAGGAGACGGCGTACGACCGCTCGCCGCTCTGCGTCTGCACCAGCGGCGACGAGGCGACGACGGTAATCGTTTCCGCGAGCGCGCCCGGCTCGAGGACCAACGCCGGGATGCCGACGCGGTCGCCGCCGCTCACGGCGATGCCGCTGCGCTTGACGGTCTTGAACCCTTCGAGCGTGACTTCGACGGTGTAGGTGTCCGCGGTGACGTTCGGGAACACGTAATCACCATTCTCGTTGGTGACGGTCGGTGCGGACTGGGTGCCGCGCGCCTCGCTGGTGAGGACGACCGTCGCGCCGGGAATCACGGCCCCGGTCGGGTCTTTCACGTTCCCGGTCACGGTGCCGGTTGTGATCTGCGCCAGCGCCACGCACGGGATCAGCGCGAGCGCGATGAGCAGCCCTGCCGCAATCCTGGATCTGCTAGCCGCCATCTCTCCTCCTCCTTGTCCGTTCGACGGGAGCGATACCCTGGGAAACGCGATGGAACATTGCGATCCGATTAGAGCGTTCCTGACGATGACGCCAAGTGCGTCGCGCACCATCAGGCATCCAGCAAATGAAGACGGGAAGAGTGGAATAAGGCGGCGGGACCGCGTATCGCTGAGATGCATGGCCATCTCTCCGCTGAATCGGGTTTCGACCGGATCCATTGGGTGGTAATCGTTTACACTGGCGGCGGCCCGGAAGGCAAGGGTTTGTTGCAGGCCGGGGGCGATGTGCTGCACTTGATTCAAAAGGGTGGATTGGTTCCGCGCGCAGGAGGTCGTCCATGAAGAGCTATCTCGCGCCTGTTGTCGCCGCAGTCTCTGTCGCCGCCGTCGTCGGCACGGGGGTGATCGCCGGGCAACAACCGCCGCCCGCCGCACCGGCGCAAGCGGTCCGCCCGGCGTTGCCCAAGTCACCGGAAATTCACCCCGATCGCACTGTGACCTTCCGGCTCCTCGCGCCGAAGGCGACCGAGGTCACGCTGAACGGCAGCTGGGACGCGGGCACGAACCTCACGATGACGAAAGACGCAGCCGGCGTCTGGTCGACGACGATTGGCCCGCTCGCGCCGCAGCTGTGGGGTTACTGGTTCCTGGTCGACGGCGTCAAGGCGCTCGATCCGAGCAACGGCGAGACCCAGCGCGACGGATCCCGCTACGACAACCTGCTGATGATCTCGGGGCCTGAGTCCGAATGGTGGGACTTCAAGGACGTGGCGCATGGCACCGTCCAGGCCGTCTGGTATCCGTCTCCGACGCTGAAGATGGCGAGCCGCCGGATGATGATCTACACGCCGCCCGGCTACGAGGGCGGCACCGAGAAGTATCCGGTGCTCTACCTGCTGCACGGCGGCGGCGGCGACGAGGACGCGTGGCTGACGATGGGGCGCGCGAACATCATCATCGACAACCTGATCGCTGCCGGTAAGGCGAAGCCGATGGTGATCGTGATGCCCAACGGCAACGCGACGCAGTCCGTGTCACAGGGCTTCGGCTTCGGCCCGACTCCGGCGCCGCAATCGGTGCAGGCGCCGGCGCCGCCGCCGATCCAGGCCGCACAGGCGGCCCAGGGCGGGCAGCCGGGCGGCGGCCGCGGCGGTGCGCCGCAGCCTTATGCCGGGTCGTACCCGGAGAGCCTCGTCAAGGACGTGATGCCGTTTGTCGAGAAACGCTTCCGCGTGCTCACGGCGAAAGACGACCGCGCGATTGCCGGCCTGTCGATGGGAGGCGGACACACGCTGGCCGCCACCAACAACAACCCGGGCACATTTGCCTACATCGGCGTGTTCAGCTCCGGACCGCAAGCGATCGACGAAACCGTCCAGAAGCAGATTCAGGCGGTCAAGGCCGGCGGCGTGAGGTTCTACTGGCTCGGCGCAGGAGCGACCGACACGGCGCGCGAGCGGACCGTGAACCTGTCGCAACTGGTGAAGAAAGAAGGGTTCGACACGTCATATCGCGAGATCCCTGGCCGGCATTACTGGTTTCTCTGGCGCGATTTCCTGACCCACTACGCCCAGATCGCGTTCCAGCCGCAGCCGAAGTCGTGAGATCGAACCCAAGCCAAACAACTGGCTGCCCGTGATCGATTCGTGCGTTGTCGCCGTCCGGGAGTCAGTCACGATTGCGCTCGCGCGGCCGGCGTGACGCCGTCCCCTGGAACACCGTGTTGGGGTTCGTCTGGATCATCGACACGGTGTCGCCATTGCGCGAAATGAAGGCATCGAAGGTCGGGCCGTTGAATGTGATCGTTCCCGTGCAGTCGTCCTCCGCTGTATAGGTGCCGAACCCGCCGGGGAGGCTCCGGATAATCACGCCATTGGCGCTGAGCGTCGCTGCGGGGACCGTCAGCGTGCCGTCACCGTTGAACTGGATCACTTCGACGATGGCTTTCGGTTGCGCGATGCCAGCGACGATGTTGAACCCTGTGGCGGAGAAGACGTAGGTGCCTCGCAGCGTTTTCAACGTGCAACCGTTGTCGCGCTCGTCCGCTCCCGCCAAGCCGCACGCGCCCAGGACCATTGCCGCACAGATGAAGACGTGCCACGTTGTCGTTTTCATGTTTCTGCCCCTCTTCAAGGTTGGTTGACGACTCAGCACTGACCGACTCGGTTCAGTGCTCACTTGTACAGGCGGAATTCAGCGGCCGGACGTGCAATCCGGCCGGGACCCTCCTCAGGTGGTTCAAGAGAGGACGTCTTCAGCCGGCGGTGAGGGGATAGACTCCTGAGCAGTGATCGCCGATGTAACCGAATTGCTGCAGGCGTGGAGCGGCGGTGACGCGGAGGCTCTGGACCAGCTCGCTCCGCTGGTCCAGCGCGAGCTTCGGGAAATGGCTCGCCGGATGCTCTCGGGCGAGCGCCTCGCCGTCGGGTGGCAGCCGACGGATCTCGTGCAGGAGTCCTACGTCCGCCTGCTCGACTGGCACGCGGTTCACTGGCAGAACCGGGCGCACTTCTTTGCGACGACCGCCCGGATGATGCGGCGGGTGTTGGTGGACGCCGCGCGCGCACGACAGGCGGCCAAGCGCGGTCAAGGTGTAGAGGGCATGTCGCTCGAGGCCGCGGAGGTCGCGGCGCCGACACCCGCCGTGGACGTCGTGGCCTTGAACGACGCCCTGGCTCAACTGGCGACGCTCGACCCGCGACCCAGCCAGGTCGTCGAGCTGCGGTTCTTTGGCGGGTTCTCGGTTGAGGAAACCGCTGAAACGCTCGGTGTGTCGGCGCGCACCGTCATCAACGACTGGAATACGGCGCGCGCGTGGTTGCATCACGAGCTCGCGACACGACAGCGGCCATGAACACCGAAGGCTGGCGCATCCTCTCGGACTGGCACAACGCGTGGCTGGCAGCGCGCACTGACGAGCGCGCGGAGCTGCGAACCTTCTTCGCCACGGCGCACCCGGAGCTGCTCCAGGTGGCCGACCAACTCGCCGCCTCCAGCGCAGCGGTCGACGGGTTTCTCGAAACTCCGGCCCTGATCCTCGCCGCGCGGGACCTGGCCCGGGACGAGCACCCGCTCCCTGAAGGCACCGCCGTGGGACCGTACCGGATCGTGGGGTTGATTGCCCGTGGCGGCATGGGAGACGTCTACCGGGCCACCGACGCGCGCCTCGATCGAGACGTCGCGCTGAAGACCCTGCCCAACACCGAGCGCGGCGATGGGCACGCGGTCGAGCGCTTCCTGCAGGAAGCGCGCATCACCGCATCGCTCGACCACCCCAACATCGTCAAAGTGTTCGACGTGGGAATGTCGAACGGCCGCCCGTTCCTGGTCTCGGAACTACTCGACGGCGAGACCTTGCGAGCGCCCATCGAGAGGGGGCCGGTCTCGCCGCAGCGCGCCCGTGGCATCGCCTCCGCGGTGGCGAGTGGCCTGGTGGCCGCGCACGGGCGAGGGTTGGTCCATCGCGATCTCAAGCCTGAGAACATCTTCCTGACCAAATCCGGAACCGCGAAGATCCTGGACTTCGGCATCGCGAAGCTCGCGCAGGATCCCGCATTGCCACGCGCCCTCGCGACGCTCACCGGCGTGGTCCTTGGCACGGCCGGTTATCTGGCACCCGAGCAGGTCAAAGGCGATCCGGTCGATGCGCGGACAGATTTGTTCGCGCTCGGCTCGATTCTCTTCGAGTTGATGACGGGACAGCGTGCCTTCGTACGCGAGCACACGATCGATACGCTCCATGCGATCGTGCACGACGATCCGCCCGACCTCCTCCCCCGCGGCACCACCGCGCTGACCGCCATCGTGCACCGCCTGCTCGCCAAGGCCCCGGATGCCCGGTTTCAGTCAGCCGCCGACCTGCTGTGGGCCCTGGAGCAGATCGACTCGACCGAGGTGCGGGCGGCATCGCCGCATGTGACGACGGGCCGCCGATTCTTCCACGCCGGACGAGGCTTTGCCATCGCCGGCGCCGCGTTGGTGATTTTCCTGGTGGCGCTCATCGGTGGGCGGCTCCGCGAACCGGCGCAGAGCCCGTCGGCTGCACCAGCGCTTACGCAGTTGACGTGGTCACTTCCAGCGGGCATCGCGCTCGACTCCGCACCGATCGTCTCTCCGGACGGACGCCGCATCGCCGTCACGGCCGTCAGCGGCGGCTCGACGCCACGCCTGTTCGTGCGGTCGCTCGACTCGCCCGATGCCACGGCCATCGATGGAACCGATGGAGCGAAGCAGCCGTTCTGGTCGCCCGACGGCACGTCGATCGGGTTTTTTGCCGGCGGCAAGCTGATGAAAGTGGCGGTCGCGGGCGGCGTGCCGGTCGTCATCTGCGATGCGCCGGACGGAAAGGGCGGCGCGTGGAGTCCCACGGGGACGATCGTGTTCGGCCCTGACATGATCTTCGAGGGACTCGCCAGGGTGTCGGCGGACGGCGGTCCCGTGCAGCCCGCCACGCTGGTCGACTTCGACCGCGGCGAGAATTCGCATCGATGGCCCGTCTTCCTGCCGGACGGCATCCACTTTCTCTTCCACGTGAGGGCCAGCATCGACGAGCGGCGCGGTGTGTACGTCGCGAGCATCGACCGGCCGGCGTCCACGCCAGGCACGCCGCTTTTCCGATCGGAATCGGAGGCGGTGTTCATCGCGACATCCGGCCGACAGCGTGGTGTGCTGCTCTCCGCGGCCGACGGTCAGTTGCAGGCACGGCCCTTCGACGCCGCGGCGCTCAGGCTCGTCGGGGATCCGCGCACGCTGCCGGTGGCCGCGGGTGCGAACACGCCGTACCACTCGGCGATGCTCAGTGCATCGGCCGATCTGCTCGCTGCGGTCGCGATGCCGATGCCGTACGGCGTGAAGCTGGGCACCGTCGCGCGCGATGGGACGGCCGTGCGAATGTCCGAACGCCGGCCACAAAACTGGCCGCGGCTGTCCCCGGACGGGAAGCGGATCGCCTTGCAGGTGGTCGATCCGGCACGCGGCAATCCCGACATCTGGGTCGAGGACCTCCAGGACGGCAGCCTCGTCCGCGTCACCACGGCCCCGGGGTCTGACCTCTTCCCGGTGTGGTCTCCGGATGGGCTGCGGTTGGCATACGGATCCGGCACGTCGAACGAGCGGCAGTTGAGCATTGCGGCAGCCGACGGCACCGGCGTGGCGCAGGAACTACCGTGCCCGGGCGTTTATTGCGAGCCGACCGACTGGTCGCCCGACGGCCGTCATCTCATCGTCAACACACGCCTGGCCAACACTGGTGCGTTTCATGGAGAGGTGTGGAGCGTGCCTCTCGAGACCGGCGAGTCGGCCCGGGCGATTCTTTCCGGGCCGTTTCCCGAATACGACGCGCGGATCTCACCGAACGGGCAATGGCTGGCTTACGTTTCGGAGGAGGCTGGCCGAGCGGTCGTCTCCGTCCGCGCGATGTCGGGCCCACCGAGGCGTCTCGTGGTGTCCAGCGACGGCGGCAGCCAACCCGTCTGGCGCCGCGATGGGCAGGAGCTTCTTTACGTCGATCTTGAAGGCCGTCTGCGTGGCCGATCGGTGCAGCGCCAACCGGGCGGCGAACTAACACTCGGTGTCGCCAACGCGCTGCCCGTGCCGCTCATCGGATCGGGACACTGGGGTACCCAGTACGACGTATCGCCAGACGGGCACAACGTGTACTTCATCGACCGGACGCCTGCGCCGAGGCCGAGCGACATCCGTGTCGTGATCGGGTGGCGGGCGCTCCTCAAGTAGGTGCCAGCGTCCCCGCGTTCGCGTCGAACCCACGTTTCTCAGCGACAATTCCTCGAATGAGCGCTGCAGGCCTCAGCCTGCGCCTATAGGAGGTGAGGAAAAACAAGGAGGCTCGTTATGAAACGCACCATTGCCCCGACGACTCTCGTCATTGCGTTCGCCGCAGTGTTCGTTCTGGGCGTCGCGCCCAGTGGCTCAGGCTGATGAGCACAGAGGATGCTCCAACGCCAGCCTGCGCGGCAGCTTCGGATTCACCACCACAGGAACTCTTCTCGCTCTCCCGCCCCTTTCGCCGGCCCTTTCGCTGAAATCGGTCGGCAGACCTTCGACGGGAGAGGTAACGACTGACGGAACCGCGACGTTGAGCGCAAACGGCAACATCGCAATGGTGACCGTTCAAGGCACGTATGTGGTGAATCCGGACTGTACAGGCTCGATGACACTCTTCATATTGCCCATTTGGTGCGACGGTCAACCTGGACTTTGTGATCGACGACGACGGGGCAGAGCTTCGAGCCATCGTCACCGGCGCAGGAGCTGTTGAGAGCCGTGTATACCGGAAGCAGTTCTCACGAGGTCGCAGGGAATAGGACGAGGATCGCGTCGGGTGATCGGACGCGCAAGCGAAGCGGCTGTACGGAAGCTTCCGCTATGGCAGCCGGGCGTATTCCGCCTTCGCTTGCACCAGAATCGGAACGTCGGGGTCGGCGTCTTTCCAGAGGGTGAAAAAATCCCCGTACGCAAGCTTGGCCTTGACCATGTCCCCCGAGAGAGCGAATGTTCTCCCAATTGCAGGTGTGCCAGCGCGCCAATCGGATCCGCGCCGACGATCCCGCGATGATCGAGGATCTTCTGAAACTCGGCGGCCGCTTCCGGATACCGATGCGCGGCAATCAACGCCTCGCCGCGCACATAAGCCGAGTGCAGACCGCCAAGATAGAAATGACCGAAGTTGAGGCCGTTCACCGCCAGCTCGTAGCGGAGGGTGATTTGCAGCAGCTCCACGCTGTCTGTGGGCTTCCCGCTCTCCAGTGCCGACAAGGCGCGAAGAACCGGCACATAAGTAAATTTGGCGAAGTATCTTCCGGGAAGCGCTTTTCCAGATCATCGGCAAGCGATTGCGATCGAGAGGAGTCTCCCGAAAGAGCCAGGGCAAGACCGGCGGCATATTCGACGTCCCGGCCGTTCGAAACCGCCAGGGCCGCTGTGGCGTTCCTTTTTCCTTCGGTAGCATTCCCGCACACGGCTTCCCACATCGCTCGCGCGGCCTGGTAGCTCACAGCCACCTCACGTTCCCCCGCTTGCCGGGCCAGATCGATGGCGCGGCTGGATGACTGTCGGGCCGATGTGAGCCGGCCGGATCGAGCTAGCGCGAGAGCCTCCACATTCGCCACCGGGTGTTCCGCTCCACGAATGCCCTTGGCCAGAGCCACGATTCCATCCATCCGGCCCGTGTCACCCTTCAAGACCGCGATGTTGTATCCGGCCAACAGGAGAGAGCGGTCCTCCATTCCGCGTTCGGAGGCTCGTTGAAGCACACGCTCGGCTTCTTCGAAACGGCCCAGGTAAAAATGGGCGGTCGCGAGATTGGAGTACCCAAAGACAGCACCGGGATCGGCCGCGATTCTTTCCTGGGCGGTCTCGATGACTCTTTCGAATCGGCCGGTCCCGTGTGTGGAAAGGCCCCCGAGCAACCCCCGGGGCTCGAGGGGCCCTCCCCGAGGATAGGTCTGAAGCCACAACTCGAGGGTTTGGTACGCCTTTTCAAGGTTTCCAGTCACTTGCCGGTCGTAGCTGAAGTCGATGAAAAACTTCTCTCGATCGCTGACCCGATCCCGCAGTTGCCACGCTTTTGTCGTGCTCTCGGCCGACAAGACCGACTCTCCGACAGAACTGTACGAGAGCCCCAAATTGGCGTACGCCATTGCGAAATTCGGATCGAGTTCGACCGCGCGCCGGAAGAAAGGTATGGCGGCGGAATTCCCGGAGGACAGTGACCACTCTCATTCCGCTGCTGTAAGCCTTCAGGGCTTCGAGTGACGGTGTCGTGGCCTCGGCGAGCGGCGCCGAGTACTTTTCCACCGTCGCCAGCGACTCGCCCACCCGGGTTCGGAATGTGCGCGCGATCTGACTGAGAGAGTTCAGTACATCTTCTCTCCTCGCCGCCACCGCCTGCGCCTGATCGAGAGTGTTTCCCGTGTTGCAGTTCTTTGCGCGGAAGCCCAATACGTACTGGCTTCCAACGCTCGCGATCGAGCCTTCCAGAACGGCTGCACTTGCGGTGCGCTCGCAGATCTGCTGAGCGATGTCGGGCGTGAGCCGCGCGTCTTTGGGCTGTCCCATCAGAGCCAGCGTTTGCTGTACCTGCTGGTCCGAAATCAGGTCGAGGAACGGTGATTGTTGAAGCTCCACGGACAGTCCCTGGCGCAGCGTGTCGTCAAATACCGGATCGCCCGTCCTGTTCTCGAAATCGGCGAGGACGATCGTGTCCTTCTCCGTGAGAGCCGGCGCCCGGTGAAGATAGACGTACCCGGCGACCGGGAGCGCCAGCACCGCCGCGGCAGCAGGAAGAAGCATCTTCCAGCGCGTGACGATCGCGGTGGCGAGTGCGGCCGTCACGCCGCTGGTCACGGGCACCGAGCCGCTGTCTCGCTTCAGCCGCTGGAGGTCGGTGCGAATGTCCGACGCGTGCTGGTAGCGAAGCTCCCGGTCTGCCTCCAGACATTTCGAGATGATGCGCTCCAGGTCGGGCGACTGCTCGACCCGGAGCCGGACGGCCGCCATCGGCCGCGTTCCCGTCGCCATCTCATAGAGCACCAGACCCAGCGCCCAGAGGTCGGCGCGGTGATCGACCATCTCGCCGCGAGCCTGTTCCGGCGCCATGTACGCCGCCGTCCCGAGGACCATGCCGCCCTGCGTCGCGGCGGAGCTCAGCGTCGGCGAATCTGCGGCGTGCGCGATCAGGCTTCCCATCTTGGCCAGTCCGAAGTCCAGGATCTTGGCGTGGCCGCGCGGGCTGATGAAAATGTTGGCGGGCTTGATATCGCGGTGGATGATGCCCGCGCTGTGCGCGGCATCCAATGCATCGGCGATCTCGATGCCGAGGGCCAGCACCGTGTCCATCTCCAGGCCGCGATGCCCGGCGAGTGTCTCCTTCAGCGTCGAGCCCTCCAGGTACTCCATCGTGATGAAGGAGCGGCCGTCCTGCTCGCCGACGTCATGAATGGTGCAGATGTTGGGGTGATTCAGAGCGGAAGCGGTGCGAGCCTCGCGCTGGAATCGGCTCAACGCCTCCCGGTCGCGAGCCAGATCGTCGGTCAAGAACTTCAGCGCGACGAAGCGATGGAGGCGCGTGTCCTCCGCTTTGTAGACCACGCCCATTCCGCCGCCGCCGAGCTTCTCGACGATGCGGTAGTGGGAGAGGGTCTGGCCGATCAAGGAGTCGGCGCGCTCTGGCGTGTTGTCGTTCTGGTCGTGGGCGAGCGATAGTGCGGCGACCTCGATCGCAGGGCGTTCCAGGAAGTGCTTCGCGTCACGCTCCGCACTCAGCAGTGCGCGGACTTGCCGTTCGAGCGGCTCATTGTCCGCGCACGCGTGCCGGAGAAACGCGTCGCGCTCCTCGGGCGGTCGCTCGAGCACGGACTGGAGGAGGCTATCGAGCTGCTTCCAGCGATCCAAGTCCATCGTCGGTCTCACCGGTGAGCGCACGATACAGCCAGATCTTGGCGCTGCTCCAGTCGCGTCTCACGGTGACCGGCGAGACCTTGAGCACCACGGCTGTCTCTTCGACGCTGAGGCCGGCGAAAAAACGCATTTCGACGACCTGCACTTTTCGAGGGTCGACGCGCGCGAGGGCGGTCAGGGCGTCGTCGAGGGCCACCAGGTCGGCGCCGGGATCTCTGCTCACGAGAACAGCCTCATCCAGCGAGACATGCTGCACGCCGCGTCCGCGTTTGAGGTTACGACGCCGTGCATGGTCGACCAGAATACGGCGCATCAACTGCGCGGAGACCGCGAAGAAATGGGCCCGGTTCTGCCACTGCATCCGCTTGTAATCGACCAGACGCATATACGCTTCATTCACCAGAGCGGTCGTCTGCAGGCTGTGGCTGCTGCGCTCGCCTCGCATATAGCGGTGCGCCAGCCGGCGGAGCTCCGCATACACAATCGGCGTCAGCTCGTCGAGGGCGAGCTGGTCTCCGTCACTCCAGGCGCGGAGGAGCTGGCTGATATCGTCGGCTGCCATGGATGCGGCTTGCGTAGGACCTCGATGACTGACTGGATTCTACCGCCGCGCCCGGATCGATCGGGGCACAATCGCCGGAACGCCATGCGGCATCCCCAACCCGGCTCGCTGACGCCGGTAGAGCGAGAAGCTCCCGGAGATTGACACTCCCAACCGGCGCGTCGGATAGTGTGTCGGCTCCGGCTATGACCGGCTGAAGCCATCCAAGGAAGGCGACGCATGCGCAGTGCCTGCGCGACAGTCGTGAGTGCGGTGATGTGGATCGCTCTGGCGGCGGCCGTGCCCGACGCCCAGGTCCCTCTGCACGGCAGCCAGTACGCCGACGCGGACATTGCGTACGGGGCTGCGCTCTATGCGTCCAAGTGCGTCACGTGTCACGGTACGCAAGGCGACGCGATTGGCACGGTCAACCTCCGCAGCGGCACGTTTCGAAACGCCGTCATCGACCGGGATCTCGAACGCTTCATCAGAGCTGGCTCGCCGGCGGGCATGCCGCCGTTCGTCCTGGACAACGCCGAGATGGCCGGCATCATCGCCTACCTTCGCAACATGAATGCGTTCGATACGGCGGCGGTGAAGACCGGCGATGCGGGTCGCGGGCGCGCCATCTTCAACGGCAAAGGCGCCTGCACCGGTTGCCATCGGGTCGGGGCTGGCGGATTGGTCGTGGCCCCGGACTTGAGCGACATCGGCGCCGTGCGCAGCGCCGGGTCTCTTCAGCGCTCCCTCCTCGACCCGGCCAGCCAGACGATGCCGATCAACCGTCCGGTGCGCGTGGTGGCCAAGGACGGCACGATCGTCAACGGCCGGCGGCTCAATGAGGACACCTACAGTCTTCAGATCATGGACGACGGCGGGCATCTTCGCGCGTTCGTGAAGGCCGACCTCCGGGAGTACACGATTTCCACAACCTCATCGATGCCGTCGTACGGGACCACGCTCTCCGGCGACGAGATTGCCGACATGCTCGCGTATCTGCTTTCCCTGAAAGGACAGTTGCCATGAGCGGGACAAGACGGCTCCTCGCGTGTTCTTTCGTCGCGCTGGTCGGCCTGCTGTCCTCGAGCCTGCGTGCGCAGGTGACGCCGCAGCGCCTGGCGGCGGCGCCGAACGAGCCGCAGAACTGGTTGACCTACTCCGGCAACTACTCCAGCACGCGCTTCAGCCCGCTCGATCAGATCACGCCGGCCAACGTCAAGAACCTGAAGCTGCAGTGGGCCTACCAGGCACCGGTCGCCGGCAACTGGCAGACGACGCCGCTGGTGGTCGACGGCGTCATGTACCTCACGCAACGCCTGAATGATGTCGTCGCGCTCGATGCAATCACCGGCCGTGCGTTCTGGATCTATCGCTACACGCCGGCCCAGGATCGCATCGTCTGCTGCGGCGCCAACAACCGCGGGTTGGCGATCCTCGGCAACACGCTGTTCATGGGCACGCTCGACGCGCAGCTCATCGCCCTCGATGCCAGGACCGGGCGCCCGCTCTGGAAGACCGAAGTCGCCACCACCCGGTCGGGGTACTCGATCACGCACGCACCGCTCGTCGTCAAGGACAAGGTGATCGTGGGCGTCGGCGGCGGCGAGTACGGCATCCGCGGATTCATCGCCGCCTACAACGCGGCGACCGGGCGCGAGGCGTGGCGCTTTTATACGATCCCCGCGCCTGGTGAGGCTGGTTCGGAGACGTGGCAGGCGTGTCCCAAGGGCGGCAGTGCCTTCTGCGATCCCGACGCCTGGAAACATGGCGGCGGCTCGATTTGGCTCACCGGCTCTTACGATCCCGAGCTCAACCTGACGTATTGGGGGACTGGCAACGTCGGCCCCGATTACAACGGGGCGCAGCGGCCCGGCGACAACCTTTATACCGACTCCGTCGTCGCGCTCGACGTCGACACCGGCAAGTTGAAGTGGCACTACCAATTCACACCGCACGATGTCTACGACTACGACTCGGTGCAGATCCCGGTGCTCGTCGACAACTGGGCTGGCAGCCGGCGTCAACGTCGTCACCTGGGCCAACCGCAACGGCAACTTCTACGTGCTCGATCGCGCGACGGGACGTTTTCTCAAGGGACAACCGTTCGTGAAGGTCAACTGGATGAGCCAGTTCGACGAGCGCGGGCGCCCGATGCAGACGCCGCAGCCGGACGGACAGCCGACCTATCCGGGCAATCAGGGCGGGACGAACTGGTACTCGCCGTCGTTCAGCCCGCGCACCGGGCTGTTCTACGTCTCGGCCTGGGAAGACTACGCGAGCATCTATGCTCCTGCGCCGTCGGAGTACAAGGAAGGGAAGAACTTCGTCGGCGGGGGCCCGCGGAACTTGTCGCCGGTGCCTGGCGCGCCGGGTCTCGGCCGGTCGCCGATCAATACATGGACCGAGACGGCCGGCCATGGCGCGGTGATCGCGCTCGATCCCGCGACGGGAGGCGAGAAGTGGAAGTTCAAGATGACCGACGTCACCGATAGCGGCATCTTGACGACAGGGTCGGACCTGCTGTTTACGGGCGGACGGGAAGGCTTCTTTCAGGCGCTGGACGCGCGAACCGGCGCCCTGCTGTGGAAAACGAATCTCGGAGCCGCGATCAACAGCGGTCCGATCACCTATCGTGTCGGCACCCGGCAGTACGTTTCGATCGTGTCCGGGCTCTCGCTGTTTGTGTTCGCGCTCGACGAATAGTTCTGCTCACAAATGTCGGTAGGCGGACGGCCTTTGAGGCCGTCCCGGCGCGGGCTCACCGTGGTCCGCCTGAAGGCGGACACTACGTGGATGTCGGACTAGGCGCCGAGGTCGGCTGCTTTCCTGCGGTTCGCCGCCACTTCCGGATTCACCCAGGCCCGCAGCGGCTCGCCTTTGAGTCCGGCGATCAGATTGTCGGCGGCGATCTCGGCCATCGCATTGCGGCTGCTGACCGTCGCGCTGGCAATGTGCGGGGCGACGATGCAGTTGCGCAGCCCCACCAGCGGATTGCCGGGCAGCGGCGGTTCGGGATCGGTGACGTCGAGCCCGGCGGCGAAGATGGTGCCCTTGACCAGGGCCGCCGCCAGATCGGCTTCGACCACGAGCGGCCCTCGGGCCGTGTTCACGAACACGGCCGTCGGCTTCATCCTGGCAAACGCTGCGGCGTTGAACATGCCTCGGGTGGTGTCGTTCAGGTCAGCATGCACGGAGATGAAGTCCGAGTCGGCCAGCAACCGATCGAATGAGACGCGCTCGGCGGCCAACTCGCGCTCGGCCTGCTCGTTGGCCCGCTGATCGTGATACAGGACGCGCATGCCCCAGCCCCCGTGACACCGGCGCGCCATCGCAAAGCCGATGCGGCCCATGCCGACGATACCGACCGTGCGGCCGACCATGTCCTGTCCGATGTGCCCCATCGGCTCCCAGGTCTTCCACTGCCCCGCGACGCCGTACTTCTCCGACTCGACGATGCGCCGGCCGGCCGAAATCAAGAGAGCAAAGGCCATGTCGGCGGTGGCGTCGGTCAGCACACCCGGAGTATTGCCGACGGCAATCCCCCGCTCGGTGGCCGCCGGAACATCGATGTTGTTGAACCCGACCGCATAGTTGCTGACCACCCGTAAACGGGGTGCGGCGTCCAGCAGGGTCCCGTCGATCCGCTCGGTCAGGAGCGAGAGCAATCCCTCGCAATCGGACACCTTCCGCCTCAGGACGTCGGCGGATGGCGGCAGCGGTTCGGTCCAGATATCGGCATCGCAAAACTGGCGCACTGCGTCCAGTCCAGCGGCGGGGATGAGACGTGTGACAAAGACCTTGGGCTTGTTCATGCTGCCTTCCTGTCAGTCATCGGGCATGAATGGCGTGTTCAACCGGCGTCATTGCTTCGGCAACGCGAAGGCGATGATCTCGTCGTTGGTCACCTGCGATCCGGTGAGCCCGCCGCCGGTGCTCACCACGGTGACGAACTGCCGGCCATCGGCGCCCATATAGGTGATCGGCGTCGTCTCGATGGACGAGGGCAGCTTGATCTCCCACAGCTTCTCGCCGGTCGCGGTCGCGAAGGCGCGGAAGCGGAAATCATCCGTGCCGCCGACGAAGGTGAGGCCGCTGGCGGTGAGGATGACGCCGCCCGAACTGGGGCGGCCGGTGTCCTGCATTCCCGGCGGCAGCGCGTCCGAGACGCCGAGCGTCTTGCGATAGGCGATGTCGCCCGTATCCATGTTGACCGCGACCAGCTCGCCCCAAGGCGTCGGCCCGCAGAGCAGTTTCCGATCGGGATCGCCGAAGCGGCGCGTGCCGGCGAGCGGGCCGGAGTTGGCATAGCTGCCGTCTTCCCGCAGGACGAGGCGCATCGGCTGGAAGATATTGCTCGTGTTCGAAATGAACAGGTGAAGCTCGGGATCGTACGACGGTCCCCAGAAGTTGATGCCGCCCGCCGGGCCCGGAGGCGAGATGCTGTAGCGGTTGAGCGCGATCGGCATGAACGGCCCGCCCAGCTTCATGTCGTTGTCGTCGACCAGATGCTCGCAATAGGACTGATGCTGCGGCTCGCCCTTGTAAAGGTTGTTGCGCGAGACCGTGTTCTGCGTCAGCGGCGGGGGCTTGACCGGGAACGGCTGCGTCGGCGATGCCTGCTCGCCGGGCACGTCGCTCTTCGGCACCGGCCGCTCTTCGATGTCGAAAATCGGTTTGCCGGTGACGCGGTTGAGCGTGTAGATCATCCCGGTCTTGCTGGCGATGATGACAGCCGGAACCGTCGTGCCGTCGCGCTGCAGGTCGACGAGCAGCGGCGCCGACTGCGTGTCGTAGTCCCAGATGTCGTGGTGCACGACCTGGAAGTGCCAGAGATACTTGCCGGTGTTCGCGTCGACGGCCACGACCGACGACGAGAAGAGATTGTCGCCGGGACGATCGATGCCGACGCGATCGTTGTTCGGCGCGCCGAGCGGCATATAGAGGATGCCGCGCTCCGCGTCGAGCGACATGTAGCCCCAGACGTTGACGCCGGATCGGTTCCTGGCGCTGTCTCCGCCCCAGGTGTCGTAGCCGAACTCGCCGGGCCGCGGCACGGTACGGAACGTCCACACCAGCTTGCCGGTTCGCGCATCCCACGCGCGCGTGTCGCCCGCAGGCCCGGTTCCGGCCTTGGAGCCGCCCGGCCCCTCGCCGGTGCCTGCACCGGTGATGATCAGATTCTTGTAGATGGTCGGCGCGGTCAGCAGCAAGTAGGCCGCATCCATGCCCGTCTGCATCACCTCGGGCGTCTTGAGCGAGACGACGCCGTTCTCGCCGAACCACTCGTTGAGCGTGCCGTCCGAGGCCTTGACCGAGTAGAGCCGCCCCGACATCGACCCGAAGACGATGGACGGCGGCAGGCGGAGATCGCCGCCGCCCGGCCAGTACGACACGCCGCGCTTCGACGGAATCTCGTTGTTGGGCAGGTGAAACTTCCATTTCTCCACGCCGGTGGTCGCGTCCAGCGCGAAGACGTCGCCGTACGGCGAGCCGAGGTACATCGTGCCGCCGATCACGATCGGAATGCCTTCGTCTTCCTTCATCGGCCCGCTGAAGCCGTCAGGCTTGATATGAAAGCTCCAGACCTGCTGAAGCGTGGCGACGTTCTTTGCCGTGATCTGGGTCAGCGGGCTGTAGCGGTTCGCGCTCAGCGAATAGTTGGTGATCGGCCAGTCGGTTGCGCCTTGCGCGACGGCAGTCTTCACGGCGCTGGAGGCCGCGGCAAGAGAAGCAACGGCCACGCTCAACGCCAGCCTCGAGACCAATCGCGCCATCGTCGCTGCTCCCGGCAAATGCCGCCCGGTGGCGGCCTGCGTGTGGCGGCATGATAGTTCATGTAGGATGTCGCGACAGCCTCGGGATGGCTCGGGATGGCAGCCCCTAAAGGGCCGCCCTACTAAAGCGTGTGGGTGAACTCTCATGCGGATCACACGACTCATCGTCTCGTTCGCGCTCGTGGTTCCCTCCGCTCTGGGGGCCCAGAATCCTCCCGCTCCCGCGACGATCACGCCGCGGCTCGATACGCCGCAGGCGCGCGTCTTCGTCGCGACGCTCCAGCCGCGAACGCCGGCCATCGCCAAGGACGGACATGCCACCAACCGGGTGCTCATCTATCTCGACGACGGCGTGATGACGCGCAAGGAAGGCGACCAGTCGACCAAAATCGAATTCCGCCGCGGCGACGTGCGCTGGCGTCCGGCGAGCGGCGCCTACACCGCCGAGAACATCAGCGACCACCCGATTCGCATCCTCGAGATCGATCTGAAGGGGCCGCCCGCGGGGCCGGCGCCGGTGACCAAACTTGATCCGGTCACCGTGGACGCCAAGCACTACAAGGTCGAGCTCGAGAACGAGCATGTGCGCGTCCTCCGCGTCCACTACGGACCGCGCGAGAAAGGCGCGACCCACGAGCACATCCTCAACCGCGTCGTCGTCTACCTGAACGACCAGACCAACGCGAAGGCAGACGACGTGCGCGTGTCCGGCGCGGCGACACACGCGGAGGAGAATGCGTCCGATCGAGCTGCCGACAGAATCGCCGTCGAGCTGAAGTAGCGGCGCCGCGGGAACCGCGGGAACCCTCAGTCGCCGTCGTCGCCTTGAAGGTGAGCGTCACACCGAGCGCGCTCGCGACCTCGGTCTTGAGCAGAATCTCGAGCGCTCGGCACTCCACCTGCGCCCGCTCGACGGCGGCAGCCTGACCTTTCGATCGCGATTCGAGCGGCCGCTCGATCGCCTCCACCGCCGCAATCACGCGAGCGAACCGCTCTTCGATCCGGCGAGCGGTCGCCGGCGCGACCTGCGCAAGATAGTCGTCGAGCCCGGCGCCGTCGCCGCCCGAGAAGGCGGCGCGGCTTCCCGCGAGCAGCGCGAGGACGCCACGCTGCGATGTGCCGCTCAATTCCAGGCGCTCGCCTACTTCCAGTCGCTCGAGTCGCCGGCGATCTTCACGCCGGGCGACAACGACTGGGTCGACTGCGATCGACAACCCCGCGTTCTCGTCGCGCGAGCGGCTCGATTTCGAGCGCCGGCTGTTCTTCAACACGCCGTTCACGCTCGGCCGCGACCGCATCCGCCAGCAGGTGCAGATCGAGCGGCTGTGCCTGGGCGTCGGCGGCCGGGTCGCCCTGCGTCGAAAATCGCCGCTGGTCGGTCGGCGGCGTCGTCTACGCGACGCTGAACGTGCAGGGATCGTGCAACAACCTCTGCGACACGATGCCCGATCCGGCTGAATACATGGCGCGAAACGACGCCAACATCCGCTGGCTGCGCGAGACCTTCGAGGAAGCGGCGCGGCGGCGCTCGGCGGCGGTGATGCTGCTCACGCAGGGCAATCCCGGCTGGGACCTCTCGGACCGACGCGCGCGCCAACCCGCAACCCGACGACGCTGGCGCAAACCAACGGGCAGCCGGACGGGTTCGTCGATTTCCTGACCGCGCTCAGGGAGGAAGTGACCGCGTTCCGCAAGCCGGTCGCCTACGTGCACGGCGACTCGCACTACTTCCGCGTCGACAAGCCGTTTCTCGACATCCTCGGCCGCCGGCTCGAGAACTTCACGCGGGTCGAGACCTTCGCCGACAACCAGCAGAACGGCAACAACGACGTCCAGTGGCTGATGGTGACGGTCGTCGCCGCGCTCGCGTGAGGTGTTCACCTACGAGCTGGCAGATCGTGCCGGCGAATCGGACGGCGGTGCCGGCGCCGTAGGCCAGCGGCGGACACGCGCGAAGGCGGGACGTGCGATAGGCTGTAGCGTCATGGACGCGATGGCCATCAAACAGATTCGGAGCTTCAACCGAACCGTTGTCGAGGGGATCGGCGCGCTCGACGACCGCTTTCTCGGCCGGGCGCGACCGATGGCCGAGGCGCGCGTGCTCTGGGAGATCGGCACGGCCGGCGCCGATCTCCACGGGCTGCGGACGCGGCTGGGCCTCGACTCGGCCGCCCTCGCCCGCATCCTGCGATCGCTCGAGCGGCAGCGGCTGGTTCGCGTCGTCGCCGCCGATCGCAGGACGCGCCGCGCCGTGCTGACCAGGGCCGGCCTGTCCGAGCGGGCGGAACTGGATCGACGCTCCGACGCGGTCGCGCTGCGCATGCTCGACCCGCTCAGCGATCATCAGCGCCAGGCATTCGTCGCCGCGGTGGCCGAAGTCGAGCGGCTGCTGCACGCGTCGATGGTGCGCTTCGCGATCGAGGATCCGGCGTCGGCCGACGCGCGATGGTGTGTCGCGCAATACTTCGCCGAGCTGCAGGCCCGCTTCGAGACCGGCTTCAACCCGGCACGCAGCATCCCCGCCGACGCGCACGAGTTGACGCCGCCGGCCGGCGCGCTCTTCATCGCCCGCCTGCGCGGACAGCCGGTCGGCTGCGGCGCGCTGAAGCTGCACGGCAGCGCACCGGCCGAACTGAAGCGGATGTGGATCGCGCCCTCGGCACGCAGCCTCGGCCTGGGAAGGCGCCTGCTTCGTGCGCTGGAACAGCACGCGCGCGAAGCCGGCGCGGCGATGGTACGGCTCGAAACCAACCGCGCGCTGACCGAGGCGATCGCGCTCTACCGGCGGTCAGGGTACGTCGAGGTCGCGGCGTTCAACGCCGAGCCCTACGCGCACCACTGGTTCGAAAAGATCATCGGCTAGCGTAGCGTCCGGCTTCAGCCGGACTCACGGGTCCGCCTAACAGGCTGTTGAAAAAGTGACTTCGAAAGCCGTATTTCCTGTCGACGCGCGACCTTCCTGTGGGCCAGTTCCGATGTCGGTATCGAACCCGCACGACGAGCGTCGGCCGTCAGGCGTTCGCATAAATCAGATTCCGAATACGGATCAAGTTGTACGCGGCCGCGGTGAATCGGAAAATCCAGTCTACCGTCGGCCCACCACGATGGCGCAGCTTCCGCAGCAAACCGATGGTCTTCATCCAACCGAAGGCTTCCTCGACGCGCTTGCGCTTCAATTGACTCACGGCGTAGCCAGGATGCCGGGTCGTGCGCGAGTCGATCGCACTGCGTCGATTCGTCGTGTTTTGGGCCACATGCGGCGTGACCTGCAGGTGTCGCAGCTCCGCGACGAATTCCGGATAGTCGTAGCCCTTGTCGCCGCCCAGCGTCACCCGGCCACCTGGCAAATCCGCGACCATCAGCAACGCGGCGTCGCGTTCGCCGTAGCCGTCCGCAGGCGTGACGCGTGTATCGACGATCAAACCCGAGCGATTCTCCATCAGCAGGTGTCCCAGATACGCGAGCTGCGCTGGCCGACCCACGCCCTTCTTGTACAAGCGCGCATCGGGATCCGTGGCCGATTGATGGGTGTCATTCTTCCGAGGCTCGCCACGGAAATTGACGGTGGGATTCCCTGGATCGTCGGGCGGCGTACTCGAACCCGTGCCCTTTGGCCGAAAGCTCTTGTGACTGGCCCAGGCCTCGAGCAGCGTGCCATCGACGGTGAAGTGCTCGTCCGACAGGAGTCGGTGCTGGCGCGCGTCCGCCAAGACCGCGTCAAAGAATTCGGTCGCGATCTCACCCGCGAGCAGTCGATCGCGATTCTTCGAAAATGTCGAATGGTCCCAGATCGCTTCGTCCATCCCGAGACCGATGAACCAACGAAACAGCAGGTTGTAATCGAGCTGCTCAATGAGCAGCCGCTCACTTCGGATGCTATAGAGCGCCTGCAGCAGCAACGCGCGCAGCAGCTGCTCGGGCGGGATCGACGGTCGCCCCATCTCCGAGTACATCCCTTCGAATCGCTCGACAGGTGCGCCAGCGCGGCGTCTGTCATCTGGCGGATCGGCCGCAGCGGGTGTTCGGCCGGCACTCGCTGCTCGGGCGACACGTAGCTAAACAGGAAGTCAGATCGCTCGTCAGCTCCTCGCATCGTGGCGCGCCCCTCCTGAAGGTCGCGCGCAGTGTAGTACGAACCTGAATGGACGAGTCACTTTTTCAACAGCCTGCTAAAGGCGGACACTACGGGTTGTCAACGATCGCGAACGCCGTTGTCGCGCGTGCCCTGATCGCGCGACTTCACCACCGGCAGCTCGATGAAGCTGGCCGCGCCGGCCGCGTGATAGACGCGCTGCGTCGCCTTCACGTAGTCCCCCGGTTTCGCGAAGAAGATGTTCGGCACGAAGGTCTGCGGGTTGCGGTCGTAGAGCGGGAACCAGCTCGACTGCACCTGCACCATGACCGATGCCCGGGCAGGAAGACGTGGTTCGCGGTCGGCAGCATCGAAGCGGTACGCCAGCGGCGTGTTCGACGCGATCGCCTTCGGCGTCTCGAAGCTCTCGCGATAGCGGCCGCGGAAGATGTCCATCGCGATCGCCGAGCTGATAGCCGCCCATCTCCGGCTGGCTCGGCACTTCGTCCGGATAGACGTCGATCAGCTTCACGACCCAGTCGCTGTCCGTGCCGCTGGTCGACGCGACCAGGTTCACCACCGGCGCGCCGCTGATGCGCAGCGGCTCGGTCAGCGGCGGCGGTGACATAGGTCAGCACGTCGGGGCGATCGGCGACGAAGCGCTGATCGCGTCAGCAGCCAGCGTCCGCCAGGCGTCGCCGTCGGCGAAGCGCACCGGCCGCGGCAGGTACGGCACCGGCTTGGCCGGATCGGAGACGTACTCGTCGTAGGCGCCGGCGGCGACCGGTTCGCTGCGGCCGGCGCGGTGAACGACAGGCCGAAGCCCGACGTGCAGATAGAGCGGCGTCGACGTCGCGGCGCAGCCGTTGGCGCAGGCGAGCGGCCACGACTTGAGCGCGGTCCCAGTGGTTCTCGCCGGTGTTGTAGATGAACACCGGCGGCGTGTCGGCCTTCGGCGCGCCGTCCTTCAGGTACTGATCGAAGAACGGCTTCAGCACGTCGCGGCGGAACTGCAGCGCGGTGTCGCCGTCCAACTTCAGCGGGCCGAGCGACGAGCCGTCGTAGTTCACCTGGCTGTGCCGCCACGGCCCCATGACGAGAAAGTTCTTGTCGTTGCGCCGTGTCCTTCGGCTCGACCGCCAGGTAGCTGTGGATCGCGCCCCACATGTCTTCCTGGTCCCACAGCCCCTGAATCCACATCGTCGGCACGGTCAGCGGCTGCGCCGCCATCGTCTTGTCGAGCGCCTGCTCGCTGCCAGAACGCGTCGTAGGCGGGATGTTCGGCGATCTTGCGCCACCACGGCAGCTGATCGAGCCCGGCGGCCTTCGCGAAGTCGCCGGCCGATCCGGCCCGCCGGAAGTTCTCGTAGTCGTCGTAGCCCTGCGCGCGCGATCGTCGCGCCCGAGCCGCGCGCCGTCGTCTGGCCGGCGAAGTAGTCGAGGTTCGTCTGGCGGAAGGCGCCGTAGTGGAACCAGTCGTCGCCCATCCAGCCGTCGACCATCGGGCTCATCGGCGCCGCCACCTTCAAGCGCCGGATGCGGATTGACCAGCGCCATCACGACGGTGAAGCCCTCGTACGAGCTGCCGAGCATGCCGACCTGGCCGTTCGACTCGGGCACGTTCTTCACGAGCCAGTCGATGGTGTCGTAGGCATCGGTGGAGTGATCGACGGTGCTCGTGTTGAGCGGTCCCTGCAGCGGCCGCGTCATCACGTACTCGCCTTCCGAGCCGTACTTGCCGCGCACATCCTGGAAGACGCGGATGTAGCCGTCGGCGACGAACACCTCGTCGCCCTGCGGCAGCATCGCCAGCATGCGCGGCGACTGGTTACGCTCGGCCCGGCCCGCGGCGTTGTACGGCGTGCGCGTGAGCAGGATCGGCGCGCGGCTTCGCGCCCTTCGGCACGACGATGACGGTGTACAGCTTCACGCCGTCGCGCATCGGGATCATCACGTCGCGCTTGACGTAGTCGTAGCCGTGCCGGGCGGCGCCTCGAACTTCGCCGGAATGTCGGGCGTGAGCGGCGGTGTCTGCGTCGTCTGCGTCGCCGTCGCGGACGGCCGCAGAATCAGCATTGAGAGGATCAGCGAGCCGCTGAGCGAGGACAGCTTCTGCATCCCGTCATTTTATGCGCCGGCAAGGCGGAGAATACGTGCGAGGCATCAGGCCTTGACCGCGACCGTGAACCCGCCGTAGATCATCCGCTTGAAGTCGAACGGCATCGGCGTCGGCGCCATCGCCATCCGCTTGTCCTTCATCACCTTCGCGTTGACGCGGTCGCGGCTCGCGCGCGACTTGAAGAGGATCCACGAGAACACGACCGTCTCGCCGGGCTTGACCTTGATCCCGCGCGGGAACGGCATGCCGAACTTGGGCTTGAGGTCGTCGCCGAAGCACTCGAAGACTTCCAGCGCGCCGTGTTCCTTCCAAATCCTGCCGCCCATTCGCGCCATCTTCAGATAACTCTTCATGTTCTTCTTCGGAACAGGAATGACGAACCCATCGACGTATAACGCCATCTGCTGCCTCCTATGATGAATGCACCGCTGAGGTGTGCGCCCCTCATCGTCGCTGAATAGTCGAACGGGTGCGGAGCCGATCGACACCTTCGCCGAACCATTGCGGATGAGATTGGCTCGAAGGAAAGCCGGGCGCTCGAAGCCCGTCTATGCCGCGGCTCAGCTGTTTTCGAAACGATTCTTGTGGATGTGCAGCGACGTGCGCAGCGCGTCGGCTTCGAGCTTCATTTTCGCGATCAGCTCGCGCTGTTCGTTCGCTCCGTTCAGGGCGGTGTCGAGATGCTCGCAGAGGCGGCGGATCCGTTCGATCCGTGCGGTCAGCTCGAGACGTTCGGCCTCATTGATCGACGGCGGCTCCGGCACGGTGAAGGAGTATCGCAAGAATAGTCACCTTTGTCACTACCACTAACGCTGAGGTTGGCGCGCGCCGGTTACGCAAAGTCGTCCGCCGCTTACGGTGAGAGAAATTCTCGGCGATCGCCGATCGCCTCTCCGACTCATTCGCCAGCGAACTGAGTCGTTGCCGCCCGGCACCGCCGTTGCTCGCAGCACGGCCAATCCATCTCCACCCGACGCACCGAAGTCGTCGACTCGCGCACCGCGGCATTCGCGCGCGCGCGCAATCTCCGTTCGATCGATCGCTCACCGTGAGGCAAAGGAGTCCACCCGTGTCGTAGAGGAGGAAGCATGACAGAGACGTTCGGACAGAAACGCTCGACTGTTCACCAGGTAGCCGCGCTCGGGATATGCGCCGTTCTTCTCGGCGGAAGCGCGGCCGTGCAGGCCGGCGGCGCAGGTCAGGCCGGCGGCGCCGACGGCCCGTCGCACACGTTCACGATCGTCGTGGACAGCGAGCGGGACGGGCTCGCGGCCACACGCTGCCCGGCGATCAATACGCTGGGAACGATCGCGGTGACGGTCGTGGACACGCTGGGCCGCACCAGCATCATCACCAAGCGGAACGCCAACGATACGCCGGTGACGATCGCCGACACTCAGACCGTCGCGAACTTCCCGACCATCTGCGACAACGGGTTCAGCAGCCTCCCCTCCGATCCCTCGATCAACGAAAAGGGCGAGGTGGCGTTCCAGGGGAACCTCCGTCGCGTCTACCACGGTGCGCGGGCGGAACCCGGCAGGGAGTCTTCCTCGGCAACGGCGGTCCGCTCACCACCATCGCTCACAGCATCAATCTTCCTGGCGGCGACTTCATCTCGGAGTTTCTCGTCGCCGATCAGTCGGTGAACACGCTTGGCAGAGTGGCGTTCGTGCCCGAGCTCGATCTCACCTTCGATCAGGGGCTCTTCGTCGGCTCGAAGAACGGCACCTACGACCAGCGGTTCCTGGCCGATACACCGACGCCCGACGGCTTCAACTTCAACAACCTCTCGTCACGCGTGTCGATGAACGAGCTCGGACAGATCGCCTTCGAAAGCGGCCTCAATAATTCTTCGGTCGGCGGCATCTTCCTCTCCAATCCCGACGGCACCTTCAGGACGATCGTCGACAACACCGGCGCCTTGTCGTCGGTTGCCGACCCATCGTTGAACCTTCTCGGCCGCGTCGCGTTCCTCGGCGATCGTTTCGACGCTGACTTCAACCAGATCTTCAGCGTCAACACGAGCCGCGGCGGGGCGGTCACGACGGTTGCCGAGAGTCGCCCCGGCGGGTTCGCATCCTTCCAGGAGCCGTCGCTGAACGATCTCAATCAGGTCGCGTTCACCGCGGACGTGCAACCGGATCCGAATGTCTTCGTCACGGTTCAGGGGGTGTTCACCGGTCCCGACCCGGTGGCTGACAAGGTCATCCAGGTCGGCGATCAGCTCAGGGGCATTCCGGTGACGAGCGTCCGCACCTGCGCGGAGGGGCTGAGCAACCTCGGGCAAATCGCGATGATCGTCCAGAGCGAGGATCCGGAGACCTTCGAAGTCCGCACGCTGGTCGTCAAGGCCACGCCGCGCAACCGCTGACGCTGAGCGAGCGGCACGCTGAGGTATGTTATCGGAGCCGTGACGTCCGACTTCGATCGCCTCCCTCGCGTGCCGCTCGCCACGCTCCCCACGCCGCTCACCGAAGCGCGCGGCCTGCGCGGCGCGCTCGGCGGCGCGGCGCGATGCCCGCGGATCCTGCTGAAGCGCGACGATCTCACCGGGCTCGCGCTCGGCGGCAACAAGGCGCGCAAGCTCGAATTCCTGATTGGCGACGCCCTGCAGCAGCGCGCCACCGTCGTCATCACCACCGGCGCCGTCCAGTCGAACCACGCGCGCATGACCGCGGCCGCCGCACGCGCGACCGGCCTCGGCGTGTCGCTGGTCCTGACAACGCAGGAACACGATCCGCCGAAGCAGGGCAACTATCTGCTCGACCATCTGTTCGGCGCTGACATTCACCTGATTCCCGCGGGACCGGACCCTAAACTGGCGGTTGCGCCCGATGAGGAAGCGCGCGTCGCGGAAGTGACCGGCGCCCTGCAGGCGCGAGGCGAACGTCCGTACCTGATTCCGGTTGGCGGGTCGAGCGGCGTCGGCGCGCTCGGCTACGTTGCCGGCACGCGCGAGCTCGTGGAGCAGCTCGCAGCCGCGTCGATCCCGGCGACGCGCCTGTACTACGCCAGCGGATCGCGTGGCACGCAGGCCGGGCTGGAGCTGGGGTGGCGCCTGCTGTCGCCGTCGTACAGGCTGCACGGCATTGCGGTGAGCGGCGGCGAAGAAGAGAAACGCGTGCGTGCCGCCCGCGTGGCCACCGAAGCGGCACGGCTGCTCGGCGCCGATGTCGTCGTGTCCCCGAGCGAGCTCTCGACCAGCCAGGATCACATCGGCGACGGCTATGGCATCCCCACACCGGGAGGGCTCGAAGCCATCCGGCTGCTGGCGACGTGCGACGGCGTCCTGCTCGATCCGACCTACACCGCCAAGGCGATGGCGGCGTTGATTGCTGACGTTCGCTCGGGCGCCATCCGGCCCGACGAGACGATCGTGTTCCTGCACACCGGCGGGGTGCCGGCGCTCTTCGCACACGCAGCCGCGTTCGACTCCGGCTCGTAGCGCGCTCTTACTCCCGCCTCACGTGGAGCAGCCGGTAGCCGCCGGTGTCGAGTTCCACCGGGAACTGCCCGAGGAACTGTTCGTTCAGCTGGAGGCTCTCGCGCTCCGGCGGCCCGACGACGATGTAGTCGATCGCATGCCGATCGAGAATGTGACGCGCGTCGCCACACCCGGAATAGACACAGGCGATCTCGGCCTCGCGCTCGCTGGAATCGAAGCCATGCGACCAGAGGCGCCGCGGGTAGCCAAGGAACGAGCGGCGGCCGGCGAGCAGGACCGGATGATTCACGGTCGTGGCCCGCACGATCAGCGCGTCTGAATGAATCCGGCGTTGCAGCTGATCGGCAAATGCCACGCCGTCGCGATCGAAGACGGTTTCGAGGGAGACGCCCGACGCGACTCTCCACGCGTCGAGCACGCCCGAGACGCTGAGGGAGAGCACCAATCCGACCGCCGCCAGCCGCGGCAGCCACGTGCCTCGTCCCCACAACCGGGCCAGGAGGAGAGCCACGAGCGGAACCGAGGCGATGTACCAGTAGATCAGGACCTTGTTGTTATCCCACAGCCGCGGCGCCAGGCGTACCAGGTTCGGAACGATGAAGAACGCCAGGAACGGCAGGTAGAAGCGGCGCAGCCTCGGTGAGATGAGGGGCGCCGGGGCGAGCAGCGCGGCGACGAGCAGCGGGATGAAGAGACCCGTGTTCTTGAACCAGAACCAGACGAGCGGCTCGGGCGCGTGGACCCAGCCCGGCGCCCAGCCGAAGAATGCCGCCGCGTGCACCGGGCTGCCGCGCGCGATCCACACGAGTTGCGGCAACGCGACGATCGCGGCAGCCGCAAAGAAGCGCGCCCAGAGCCGCCAGTAAGGGAACAGCAGCGCCAGCGCTCCCCCGGCGGCGAGCGCGACGCCAAAACTGTGCGTGTGCGCCAGCGGCAGAAGGCCAGTGACGACGCCCGCGAGCACCATGCTCCGCGCGTCCGCGGCAGTGCGATCGGAGGAAGGTGTGCCCTCTCCGGGTTGCCCAATCGCGCGCCACCAGAGCATCACCACGATCAGGATGAGTGGCAGGCCGAGCAGCAGGCTGCGGCCGGGCAGCATCATGATCGTGGCGATGTTGCCCCATTGAAGGTTCGCGGTGTTGAGCGTGTAGGAGCTCGGCAGCGCCATCAGGAACTCGATCGGCCCGGTGTGCGCGGTGCTGAAGTCGCGAAGCATCACCAGCCATCCAACGCCGCTGCCGAGCAGCACCAGCAGCGGCGAACAGATGGCCGCGAAGCGGCTGCCCGTGAGCTCGCGCGCCCAGTGGTAGGCGAGCACGACGATGCCGAGAACGAGCACCGTGTTCTGCAGCAGGAACGCTCGATCGAGCGCCGCGCCGGCGCGCACGAGGAGCGCGGCGCCAAAATTCACGAGGAACGGATACGTCAGCGGCGCGTTCGCAAACTCGGGATGCTCGGGCGGGTAGCTGCCGCCCGCGAGAGTCCTCGCGATCATGCCGATGTGAAACGCCAGATCGCGGCGGTTCGCCAGCGAACGGGTCTGGATGCCGTCCGGGGTAATGAGCAGCGCCTGCCGCCATGCGGCGATCAGCAGAATCGCCAGCGCAGCGAGCAGGAGACCGGCCACCAGCGTCGTTCGATCGCGGCCGGCAAGGGCTCCGCGGAGGCGCAACCGCGCGTCCAGCCATTCCTCTCGCAGCGCGGCGCGGGCGCGCGGCCGGGTGAACACCAGCAGCGGCAGCGCCGAGAGGAACGCGCCGATCGCGACCGTCCACCCGGACAAGCCGGCGACCGAAGCCACCGGCAGAGCGACCAGTGGAAACAGCGCTGACCCAAGACATGCGCCGATGGCGAGGCGTTCGGAAATGGGCGCCCTGCGCCCTTCGAGGTAGGTGATCGCCGCGCCGCCTGCGACGGCGGCGGCGGTCGCCAGGAGTGCAAGCAATTGCCCTGTCACGGGGGTTGTGTTCAGTCGGGCTCAGGCAGTTCCGGGCAGCAGGATTTCATACGCGCCGGACGATTGGCCTCGCCGACGCCGTCGATCCGGCCGTGGCCAACGCGTTCCGGGCGGCCTCGACCACCGCACCGGGAGGGCCATAATCGCCGCGCATGTCGTGCAGGCGCACGCGCACAACGTCGACAAGCATCCGGCTCGAGTCGCGAACCGGGTGGACGGTACTGCCGGGGTGGTCGATCCAGGCGACAGGTACCTCGGCAATTCGAAGGCCGAGCTTGCGCGCGAGCCAGAGGACTTCCACATCGAAGCCGAACCGATCGATGCGTTGACGGGGAAAAATCAGGCGTGCCGCCTCGCGGGTAAAGCACTTGAAGCCACACTGCGTATCGCGAATCCCTGGCAGCGCCGTCACCTGAACAAAACCGTTGAAGATGCGCCCCATCGTCTCGCGCCACAACGGCTGTGCCTGGCGGATGTCGGACTGCGGCAGCGCTCGAGACCCGATGGCCACGTCGCACCCGGCGTCGATCGCCGCGAGGAGCTTGTCCAGTTCCTCAATCGGTGTCGAGCCGTCGGCGTCGCAGAACAGGATGAGGGAACCGGAGGCCTCGAGAACGCCGCGACGGACCGAAAAACCCTTGCCTCTGTTGACGCCGTTCTCGATGACCGAGACGTCGTGCCGCCCCTCCGCGAGTTGCAGGACCTGCTGCTCCGTCCCGTCCGCACTACCGTCGGAAACAACGAGGATTTCAGCGCGGCAGCCGTTGCTGTCGAGGTAGGCGAACACGCGCTGGAGATTCGGGCCGATTCGGGCCGCCTCGTTGAAAGCCGGAATCACTACGCTCAAAAGCCCGCGGCGCGACGCACTCACCATCAGCAGCTACCTCCAGACCGGCGGAAGCGCAGCGGTGCAACCGGCGTACCCTCAACAGAGGCTCGAATTCAGGCGCGATTCCGCTCGCGGCGGGAGAGGACGGAAATCGGGTTCCGCTTGACGGTAAAGATGGGTATCCGAGGTTCGTGGCCGGGCATCGGCCCTGCCGGCGCGGTGAACAAAGTAACTACGGCCGCCGGCCGGGCGCTCGCGCACGTCAATGAACCTGTCGACTACAGGTGAATCGCGCGCAGCATGCGATCAACGGCCTGATGCCGATCGCGCAGCATGCACATCATCACCATGCAGGCGATCGTCGCCGGATAGAGAAACACGTAGCGCGCCGACGCGGGCAGCTCCACTCGCGCGATCGCGAACTGGAACGCCTGGATCACGGGCCGGTGCAGGATGAACACGGCGATGCTGTGCCGCCCCAGCTTCGAGATCGCGCGCACGACCGGCTGCCCCGATCTCGCAGCAACGGTCATCGCCAGCGTGACAATCGCCGCAAAGCGCAGCACGGTCCCGACCGTCATCTGCACCAGCGGCGCTGGTGACAGCGACGCGACGATGGCCGCGAGGCAGACGAACGCGACCGACGCCGCGCGCGGCCGCACCGACCGGCGCGCCGCCTCGTTGCGCGACCACCACGACCCGAGCACCAGCCCGACGAGTCCGTTCCCCGCCAGCGGCAGGACGACCCAACCCGCGCTCAGCTGATAGGACGACGACGTGGTGGCGCCGAAGAGCGCCCAGCCGCCAACGAAGAGCGTGATCGCGAACGCCGCGAACAGCTCGTTCGATACCTGCCGCTCGAGCGCGAGCAGCCATGGCGTCGCCGCAAGCAGCACGATCGTCGGCGCGAGGAAGATCGAGATCGACGAGTCGGCCGTAAACGTCGCCGCGCCAATCCACCACGCCGGATCCTTGAACCGCCAGAACTGCCCCCACAGCGCGTACTTGCACGCGAGCAGGATGATGTTCGACCCGACCATCACCGCGGCCAGCCGCGCGGCGCGCACCCACATGCGGCGCTGCCGGCTCCGATCGGCGGCGGTGAACATCAGGCCGATCGTGAAGCCGGCGAGCACCTGGAAGCCGACCGTCGACCAGCCGCGCGGCAGCCAGAAGCTCGATCGCAGGAAGCCGTCCGCGGGCACGTTGGCGAGGCCGATCGCGTGGCTCGAAATCATCAGCGCCAGAAACACGCCGCGCGCGATGTCGAGCTCCGGGTAACGCGTCAAGCCGCTGACGAGGCGAAGCGGCGCGGGACGATGTGAGGCGCCGATCACGATCGGCGCCGGACGGATGGCCGGCGCCTGGGCGACGCGACTCGGTTTTGTTAAGACTGAAGACGACACGCAGGAACACAAACTGCCAAACATATGCCCGGCAAACAAACAGCAAATTGCCACGATCCGGCGAATACCGGCGGAGAGTTCTTCCGGGAGGCAGACTTTTCTCTCGTTCGGCGCAGTCGTTTGTCTGCCGTGAGTGGCGCGCATCGAGTGTTCCACGCGGCCACAGCGCCGCACACATCTGCACAGCGACGCACGGTTGTTCTCGCGTCTCGATGCGCGGCTCTCGTTGCGTCGCGCTCATGCCCGCGCACCACGGAACCGACAAACTAGAAATGCGCGCGCAGCTGCGGCCGGCGGCGACTTCGCGGCTCACGCCCAAATTGCTGGATCATCGGTTGACCGACCGGCCGGTCGGTAACTCTTCTGTCTTGACAGTGGAGCAGGCCGCCCGTAATGTGCGGCTCTGCATCGTTGACCAAAGAGTCTGTCGCCGAGCCGAATGACCAGGTTGCGCTGACCAAATCGAAGACAAGAAGGGGAAACCATATGCGTCGAGTCGTGCTGTGTCTAGCGGTGCTCGGAGCTGCAGTGCTTCTGGTTCCAGCAACCAGCAGTGCTCAAGCGGCAATCACCGGAGTCGTCAGGGACACGTCGGGCGCCGTGATCCCCGGCGTGCTCGTCGAGGCATCGAGCCCGGCGCTGATCGAGAGGACGCGGTCGGTGGTCACCGACAGCTCGGGCCAGTACCGCATCGTCGACTTGAGCCCGGGCACCTACGAGGTCGCCTTCACGCTGGCCGGATTCAAGTCGGTGCGCCGCGGCAACATCGTGCTCGAGGGCAGCTTCACGGCGTCGGTGAACACCGAGCTGCAGGTCGGCTTGGTCGAGGAGACGCTGACCGTCACCGCCGAATCGCCAGTCGTCGACGTCGTCAACAACATGGCGGCGTTTGTCGCCAACCGCGATGTGCTCGATTCGATCCCGGTGGCGATCCGCAACACGCCGGCGCGCGCGCTGCTCATCCCCGGGACGACGGTGGTGCCAAACGTGCTCGGGCAATACAACATGCGGGTGCACGGGTCGGATACCGGCGACCTGCAGATTGCGATCGACGGCATGCGCGTCAACAACCTGTGCGGCAGCGGCCAGTTCAGCGGCTTCTACATGAACGACGCGAGCGTGCAGGAAGTCACCTACACCACCGGCGCCGAGTCGGCGGAGATGCAGGCCGGCGGCCTGCGGATCAACAGCATCCCGAAAGACGGCGGCAACACCTTCTCGGGCACCTTCTTCGCCTACGGCCAGGGCAGCTCGCTGCAGGCCGACAACCGCTCGGACGCGGTCAAGCCGTTCATCACCACCGCCAAGACCGCCTACGACTATCAGTTCAACCCGTCGTTCGGCGGTCCGCTGAAGAAGGACGTGCTCTGGTTCTACTTCACCTACAAATACGCGAACAACAAGATCTTCGTCCCGAGCTCGAAGTTCGCCGATGGCAGCCAGGCGTTCCGCAACTCGATGGGCAACTACAGCGCCGTCGGCCGGTTGACGTGGGCGGCCTCGAGCAAGGACAAGGTGCGGTTCTATCTCGAGAAGCAGTTCAACGGCGAGTTCTACAACGGCTTCAACACCCTGCCGACGACCACGCCCGAAGCGTCCACCGATGCCTTCGGCGACGGCTGGGTGCCGCAGGTCAAGTGGACGCGGGCGCAGTCCAACAGGCTGCTGTTCGACGCCGGCATCTCCTATTACCACCAGCCCTACGAGCAGAATTACCGCGAGACGGTCGGGCCGCGCGACCTCGCGCACCTCGAGACGACGACCAACTTCCTCTCCGTCGCCGCCGGCAACACGATTCCGCCGTATACGAGCATGACGAAGAACTACAGCACCGCCGCGTCCGCCAGCTACGTCACCGGCACGCACGCGATCAAGACCGGCATGACGATGGGCTGGGGCACGAACTCGCGGGCGTTCACCTCGCACGCGGAGATCAACTCGCTGGTCTTCGCCCAGGGCGCGCCGATCGCGGTGGCCGTCGCCAACACGCCCGCGGACGCGCGGCAGAAGGTGAACGCCGACTTCGGCCTCTACATCCAGGACGCGTGGACGCGCAAGCGCCTGACGCTCAACTACGGCGGCCGCTTCGACCACTTCAACGCCGAGGTGCCGGCGCATATCGGCGGCCGCGGGCCCGTGGATCGCCGCGCGGAACTTCCCGGCGATCAAGGACGTGCCGAACTGGAACGACTGGTCGGTGCGCCTCGCCGGCGCCTACGACCTGTTCGGCACCGGCAGGACCGCGCTCAAGCTGAACGCCGGCAAGTACGTCGCGTCGCAGGCCGCCGGCTTCGCCGCCAACTTCAACGGCATGACCTACTCGACGCAGACGCGCGGCTGGCTCGATGCCGACCGCAACGGATCGATTTTCGACGCGAACGGCAACATCCAGTTCGCCGAGGTGATCGGCGGCACGTCCAACTTCGGCCAGATCACCAGCCGGCCGGACCCGGATCTCGCCCGCGGCTACAACTGGGAGTACAGCGCGTCGGTGCAGCACGAGCTGGTGCCGCGCCTGTCGGTCACCGCCGGGTATTACCGGCGCCAGTTCTACAACCTCCAGGTCATCGACAACCAGAATGTGGCGGCGTCCGAGTGGAACCCGTACACGATCGCGACGCCGACCGACACGCGGCTGCCGACCTCCGGTCAGCCGATTCAGATGTTCAACCTGAACGCCAACAAGGTCGGCACGGCAACCGACACGCTGTATACGTTCACGAACGCAAATTCCACCACCTACAACGGCTTCGAGGTCAGCGCGAACGCGCGGTTCAGCAAGCTGCTGATGTTCGGCGGCCTCACGACCGATCGGCGGGCGACGACGAGCTGCGACGGCAACACCAACAGCAACGGGCTGCCGAACGTCACCGCCGGCACCTCGGCGCGCGACAACCCGAACGCGCTCCGCTTCTGCGACGCCATCCCGCCGTTCCGGACCACCGTCAAGGTGTCGGGTGCGTACACGCTGCCCTACGACTTTCAGCTGAGCGGCACGTTCCTCGCCATCCCGGGCGACTCGATCAACGCCAACTACGCCGTCAACGCGGCGATCGCCGGCCGGACGGTGATCGCGTCGACCGCCGGCGCCACGACGCTGAACGTCAACCTGATTCAGCCGAACACGGTGTTCCTCGACTACCGGAAGCAGCTCGACATGCGGGTCGGGCGGACGTTCCGGTTCAGACCGTACCGCATGCAGGGCTTCGCCGACATCTTCAACGTGCTCAACGCCGGCACGGTGATCCGCGTCAACGAGACCTACGGCAGCGTCCCGGCGACCAACGCCTGGATGCGGCCGCTGCAGATCCTGGATGGACGCTTCGTGCGGTTCGGGATGCAGTTGAATTTCTGAGATAGCAACGGGGTCGAGGACCACGAAGAACACGAAGCACACGAAGGACACGAAGAAGAAAGATTTGTACCAGGTTTTCTTCGTGGCCTTCGTGGCCTTCGTGGTTCCCTCAGGCCGAAGATTGCGGCGTGCTCGCAAGAGCCGTCGCAGCGCCCTGAACGCCGCCAGCATCTCGTCGTAGGAAAAATTCGCGTTGCGGCCGCTCGGGTTCGGCAGCACGAACACGCGCGCGCCCTCCAGCAGCTCCTTCTGCAACCCGAGCGCAACCGGCTCACCCGGCCGCTTCCTGAAGACCGCGCGGTACAGCGTGACGCCGACGAGCGCGACGACCGGCGGCTTCGCCCGCCGGATCTTGCGCCGCAGCGCCGCCTCGCCGGCCGCGAACTCGGCCGGCCGCAGCGTGTCGATGCCAGGTGTCGGCCGCGGCACGAGGTTCGTGATCCCGAAGCCCCATTCGGGCAGCCGGCGATCGTCGAGGTAGCCGATCGGCTCGGGCACGAGCTTCGACCCGTGCAGCAGCTTCCAGAAGCGGTTGGACGCGCCGGCGAAATGATGGCCGGTCTGCGACGAGCGGATGCCCGGGTTGATGCCGACGAACAGCGCCCGCAGCGGCGGGCGGATGCAGTCGCGCAGCGGCGGTAGAATGGCGGCCATGAACTGGTTATTCAAAGAAGAGCCGTCGAACTACAGCTTCGACGCGCTCGCGAAGGACAAGAAGACGGTCTGGAGCGGCGTCAAGAACCCGCTCGCGCAGAAGCATCTCCGGTCGGTCAAGAAAGGCGACCGCATCTTCTATTACCACACCGGCGACGAGAAGTCGGTCGTCGGCATCGCCAAGGCGCTCGGCGACGCGTACGCGGATCCCGGCGACAAGACCGGCAAGGCATCGGTCGTCGACGTCGGCCCGGTGAAGAAGCTGCCGCGCCCGGTCGCGCTGTCGGAGATCAAGGCGGATGCGGCGTTCAAGGATTTCGCGCTGGTGCGGATCTCGCGGCTGTCGGTGATGCCGGTCAGCGACGCGGAGTGGGCGCGCATCGAGGCGCTGGACGAGAAGACGCCGTGAGCGCTGCAGGGCTGGCGTCGAGCGTTGGTCGGGGCAGGTCGGGCTGTTGCGGCCGCTCTGGCCTGTCCCACCAGCCTTGCCCACCTGCCACGCCTTCCACCCGCCTACTGCGACGCGCCGCGTGTCGCGCGGAGCTCCTTTCCCACCGCGTCGACACGCTCGAGGAGCCGGAGGATGTTCTCCCCCAGGATGTTCTTCACGTCCTGCTCCGAGTAGCCCTTCGCGAGCAGCGCCGCGGTGATCTTCGGCAGCTTCGACACGTCCTCCATCCCGTCCGGCACCGTCGTGCCGTCGAAATCCGAGCCGAGGCCGACATGGGTCGCGCCGACCAGCTTCACCGCGTGGTCGATGTGCTCGACGATCTTCTCCCACGACACGCGCGGCAGCTCCGCCGCCGGGACGTTCTTCTGCTGCGCCTCGAAGCGCTCGTTGGAGAGGAAGCCGACCGAGTAGTTGATCATCACCACGCCGCCCTTGGCGCCGAGCGCGCGGACCATGTCGTCGGTCATGTTGCGCGCGTGGCCCGAGATCGCGCGCATCGACGAGTGCGACGCGACCAGCGGCGCCTTGCTGGTCTCGAGCGCGTCCCAGAACGTCTTGTCGGCGACGTGCGAGATGTCCACCATCACGCCGAGACGGTTCAGCTCGCGGACGACGTCCTTGCCGAAATCGGTGAGGCCGTTGTGCGCCGGCTTGTCGCCGGACGAATCGGCCCAGTGGGTGTTGACGCTGTGCGACAGCGTCAGGTAGCGGACGCCGAGCCGGTGGTACTCGCGCAGGACGGCCAGGCTGTCGTCGATCATGTGCCCGCCTTCCATCCCCATCAGCGCCGCGAACTTGCCGGCCTTGATGCGCCGCGCGCACCTCCGCCGCCGTGGTGGCGAGCACCATCTCGTTCGGATGCTGCTCGACGAGCGACCGCACGTGATCGATGAGGATCAGCGCCCGCTTCACCGCCTCGGGGCCGGTGACCGTGCCGGCCATGTAGATCGAGAAGAACGCCGCATCGAGCCCGCCCTCGCGCAGCCGCGGCAGATCGACGTGGTTCTCGTCCGGCTCCGGGCCCGGCACGTGGCGGACCATGAAGTCCCAGCCGGGCTTGTCGAGCATCAGCGTCGTGTCGATGTGGGTGTCGACGACGATCGCCTCCTTGTGAATGCGCGCGGCACGCGCGTCCACCGAGTCCGCCGCCGGCCGCGGCGCCGGCTGCTGCGCCCCGAGCGAGACGATGGAGAGCGCGACCAGCGATGCGGCCGCCAACCTGTTCAGCATGTTCTTCCCCATCGGCGCAGACGCTCGGCTAAGCCTTCGCGCTGACACACTCGCGCGCCAAAGCCGCCCTACTTGTTCTCTTTGAACCCCGCCGGCACCGCCACGTCCTCAGGCGCCACGGTGGTCGCGATCTTCAGCACTTCCGTGTTCATGGTCATGAACGTGGCGCGCGGCTTCGCCGGCGTCGTCGGTCTTCGGGCCGATCTTCTTCGCGATCATGCCGCCGAGCCGGCCGCTCAGCCCGCCGCCGCCCGACGGCTTGCTCTCCGCCGCCGTCTTCGACTCCTGCGCCAGCTGCTCCGCCGACTTCACCGCCTCGATCGTCACCGTCGTCTGGATGGCGGTGCCTTCGAGCTTGGCGCCCTCGGCGCTCATCTTCGCCATCGCGTCCTTCAGCATCGGATACATCGCCAGCGCCGCCGCCATCTGCGAGGCCGAGACGCCGGTCACCATCGGGCCGTACAGCTTCTGCGCGTACTTCAGGTCGAAGTCGGCGACTTCCTTCATCGCCGCGATCTTCGGCGCCAGCCACATGTCGGAGGTGAGCACCAGGCCGCCGCTCTGCTCGAGCGTCTTGCCTTTTTCGCGCACGGTGATGGTCATGATCACCTGGTGCGTGTCGAAGCCGTTGATCGCCTTCTTCTCGCCGGTGTCCTTGACGTCGAAGTCGACCTCGACCTCTTTCTGGTTCGGGATCGCGCTCGGCCGGCTTCTCCGCCTCCGGCTGCTTTCTTGCGCTTCTTCCTCCGCCTTCTTGCGCGCCTCTTCCATCTGGCGCCGCAGCTCGGCGAAGGTCATGACCTTGTAGGTCTTCTTCTTGAGGTCGAGGTCGTAGATCTTTTCCTCGTTCAAGTCGATGATCTGCCCGTTGGCGTCGCCCAGCGACCGCCTTGCGGTCGCCCTTCACCGCGACCGTGGACGTGACGCCTTCGCGCGCGGCCTTGCCGCCGAACAGGTTGACCATCCGCCCGAGCATGCCGGCGAATTCGACGCGGGACTTTTCGTCGGCCCGGACGTCGGCGCGGAGTGCAGATGCTGAGAGGACGAAGCCGGCAAGGGTCAGGACCGCGACGGCGCGAATCGGTTTCATGCGTGCTCCTCGATGGGGGGAGCGGCGATTGTACTCTCCTCAGCAGCCACGCCACGCTGAGGAGCGGCGGCGCCCAGATGAGCATCAGCCAGCCGAAGCCCATGCGTTCGAAGAGGAAGCCGCTGAGCGCCGGCCCGCCGAGCAGCCCAGCGCCCCACGCCATGTTGTACAGGCCGTAGCCGACGCCGAACGACCTCGGCGCCGGCGCTCGACGTCGCTTCGGCCATGTAGGCGAGCGACGGCGTGATGATCAGCGCGATCGCCGCGGCGCACACCACGTAGAAGCCGATCGCGGAGGGATAGCTCTTCGCCAGGCTGAGGAGCGGCAGCAGGCCCGCCACCAGCACGCAGACCGATCATCATCATCTGCCGGCTGCCGACGCGGTTCACCAGCCGGCCGTAGACCGGGTTGAGCACCGTCGACGCGACCGCGCCGACGCCGAACAGATAGCCCGACTCGCGCCGGGCCGATGCCGAGCGTCGCCGTCAGGTACAGCGGCAGCACCGGCTCGAGCATCGACACGGTCGCCGACGAGATGATCGACGGCGGCGAAACACGCGGCGACCGCGGGCACCCTCATCACCGTTTTGACCGGCACGGTCTCGCGCACGCTCTGCTTGTCGGGCACGTCGAGCCAGACGAACGCCGCGGCGCCGACCAGCGCCAGCGCCGCCACGAACAGGAACGGCAGGCGGATGCCGCCGGTTTCGTAGAGCCAGCCGCCGATCGTCGGCCCGACCATGAACGCGAGGCTCGTGCCCGACATCACGAGGCCCATCACGCGGCCGCGCTCTTCGGGGCGGTAGAGATCGGCGATCAGCGCGAAGCCGACGACCCAGGTGACGGCGTCGGCGGCGCCCTGCACCAGCCGCGCGGCGAACAGCCACGGCAGGCTGTCCGCGTAGGCGAACAGGACCGACGCCGCCGCGAGCGCGAGCAGGCCGCCGACGATCGGCGGCTTGCGGCCGATGCGATCGGAGATGGCGCCCATCGGCATCGACACGGTCAGCAGCGTCACGCCGAAGGACGCGAACAGCAGGCCGATCACGTCGGCGAGGCGCCGAGCCGGCGCGCTCAGGTCGGGCAGCACCGGCACCGCGACCGAGTAGGCGATGATGTCGGTGAAGGTCGCGAAGGTGACGAACGCGACCGCGAGCGAGCGAGAGTTGCGGAGCGACATCTGCCTGGGAACGTTTACCACGAAGCGAGGGCTCGCGCGGGTCTGTCGTGGCCCGGCTTGAACGCCGTGCGCTACGTGCGTCTTGAGGATCAAGCACGCCGAGCGGCGGGATGGTGAGGCGCAGCGAGTGGTCGAAGCCGTGCGCGGCGACCGGCTCGGTCGCGACGCCGCCGCCGTTGCCGACGTTGCTGCCGCCGTAGACGCCGCGTCGCTGTTCAGCAGCTCGGCGTAGCACCCGGCTTCGGGCACGCCGATCCGGTACTCGCTGCCGCGGCACCGGCGTGAAGTTGGACGACGATCACCGCAGTCGCTGCGCTCGCGCGCGTAGCGCACGATCGAGACGACGCTGTTCTCGTTGTCGTTGCAGTCGATCCAGCGGAAGCCGCGCCGGATCGAAGTCCACCTGGTGCAGCGCCGGCTCGGCGCGATAGAGCGCATTCAGGTCCTGCACGTAGCGCCGCAGCGCCGCGTGCGGCCGGATCGTCGAGCAGGTGCCAGTCGAGGCTGCGATCGTGGTTCCACTCGCGCCACTGGCCGAACTCCGATCCCATGAACAGCAGCTTCTTGCCCGGGTGCCCGAACATGTAGCCGTAGAGCGCGCGCAGCGACGCGTACTTCTGCCACACGTCGCCCGGCATCTTGTCGAGCATCGCGCCTTTGCCGTGCACCACCTCGTCGTGCGAGAACGGCAGGATGAAGTTCTCGCTGTGCATGTAGAGCGCCGAGAAGGTCACCAGGTTGTGGTGCCAGCGGCGGTGAATCGGGTCTTCCTGCATGTACTGGAGGATGTCGTGCATCCAGCCCATGTTCCACTTGTAGGTGAACCCGAGGCCGCCGAGGTGCACCGGCCGGCTGACGCCGGGAAACGACGTCGACTCTTCCGCCGCGGTCATCGTCCCCGGATGCTCGCCGTGCGTCAGGCTGTTCAGCTGCTGCAGGAAGCTGATCGCCTCGAGGTTCTCGCGGCCGCCGTACCGGTTCGGGATCCACTGCCCTGCCTGGCGCGAGTAGTCGAGATACAGCATCGACGCGACCGCGTCCACGCGCAGGCCGTCGACGTGATACTCCTCGAGCCAGAACAGCGCGTTCGACAGCAGGAAGTTGCGGACCTCGTTGCGGCCGTAGTTGAAGATCAGCGTGCCCCAGTCCTGGTGCTCGCCCTGCCGCGGGTCCTCGTGCTCGTAGAGCGCGGTGCCGTCGAAGCGCGCGAGGCCGTGCGCGTCCTTCGGAAAATGACCCGGCACCCAGTCGAGGATGACGCCGAGGCCGGCCTGATGGCAGGCGTCGACGAACAGCTTGAAATCCTCGGGCGGACCGAAGCGCGCGGTCGGCGCGAAGAACCCGAGCACCTGATAGCCCCACGATCCCGAGAACGGATGCTCCATCACCGGCAGCAGCTCGATGTGCGTGAAGCCCATCTCCTTCACGTAGGGCACGAGCCGGTGCGCCATCTCGCGGTAGGTCAGGAAGCGGTTGCCCTCCTCCGGCACGCGCGCCCACGACCCGAGGTGCACTTCGTAGGTGCACATCGGCCGATCGAGCCAGGCGTTCTCGCCGGCGCGCGCGGCGATCCACGCGGCGTCGCTCCACTCGTAGCGCGAGATGTCGCGGACGACGGCGGCCGACTGCGGCGGCGCCTCGAAGGCGCGCGCGAACGGATCGGTCTTCTTCAGGATCGCGCCGTCGCGCGTGCGGATCTCGAACTTGTACTTCTCGCCGTTCGGCCAGATCGGGGATGAAGATCTCCCAGATCGCCGTCGGGCACCAGCAGGCGCATCGGGTGGACGCGGCCGTCCCAGCCGTTGAAGTCGCCGATGACGCTGACGCGATCGGCGTTCGGCGCCCACACCGCGAAGTGCACGCCGGTGGTCGTGCCGACGGTGATGCGGTGCGCGCCGAGCTTCTCGAACGCGCGGTGGTGCGTGCCCTCGCCGAGCAGGTGCAGATCGAAGTCGGTCAGCACGCGGCCGTAGCGGTACGGATCGTCGATCTCGACGACCTGGTCGCCGGGATACGTGATGCGCAGCCGGTAGTCGGGAAACGCGCCCGCGTCGCCGGCGTCGTCGATTCGAAGCTCGAAGAGACCGACGGCGTCGCGCTTCGTCATCGGCACCAGCGCGCCGGTCGCGACGATGCGCAGGTCGATCGCCCGCGCCGCCGGCTGAAACGCGCGGACGACGATGCCGGCGTTCTCGCGGTGCGGGCCGAGCACCGCGAACGGATCGCGGTGGGTGCCGCGAATCAGCGCGGCAATCGCCGTGTCGAGTGGCGTGCTGGGGCTCGCGGACGGCGAGGGCATGGGGGATCCTTGCAAGGTCAAAAGGCGGAAAGGTCAGAAGGCGGAAAGGCCGCGCCTATGACCTTCCAGCCCTTCTGACCTTCTGATCCTCTACTTCTCGATCGTCGCCTTCTTGACGTAGTCCAGCTTCGGGAACTCCTTCTTCAGGTACGCATTCCCCTGCGACTGAATCGCGCCCTGATTGGGTTTCTCGCCCGCCTCCGAATTGATCTTCTCGACCGCTTCCATGCCTGAGATGACCTGGCCGAACGGCGCGAAGCGCTGGCCGTCGAGGAAGGCGTTGTCCTTGTAGTTGATGAAGATCTGCGTCGTGCGCGAGTTCGGCGCCGAGGTCTGCGCGAAGGTGACGTAGCCCTTCTTGTTGCTCTCCTTGACCGGATCGTCCTGGATGCTGTTCTTGAACTTGGCCTGCACCGCCGGATCGGCGTTGATGCCGAACTGCACCATGAAGCCCGGGACGACGCGGAAGAACCGGGCGTCGTCGTAGAAGCCGTTCTTGACGAGGGTGTAGAAGTGGTCCGCGGCGATCGGCGCCCAGGCGCGGTTCACCTCGACGACGAACGGGCCGGCGCTCGTATCGAACTTCACCTTGAAGGTCGCCGGCGCCTTCTCATCTGCAGACTGACCAGCGTACACCGTCATCGCCAGAGCGCCAATCGGCCAGCGCGGTCACAATGAAACTACGAATCATGTCGATCTCCTTTGTGCGTTGGCTCGACCATCGCCAACGTCAATGCCAGATCCCCAAGTTTACAGGTACAGCGTGCCTTCGCCCGCCAGTACCGATTCGCCGCCGACACGCACGCTCGCGATCTCGCCGTTGCTCGAGCCGATCGACATGTGCACGTGGCTCGGCCGGCCCATCTTCACCCCCTGCAGGCTGATCATCGCGCCGGCCTGCTCGGGCCGGACGATCTTGTGACGGACGAGATAGCAGCCGAGCGGCCCGCTGGCGATGCCGGTCGCCGGATCCTCGGTGATGCCCATCTCGGGCGCGAACATCCGGCTGTAGACGGTGGCGCGCGCGTCGCCCGGCTGCGTGGTGAAGACCATCAGGCCGTGCGCCTTCGTGTTCACCTGCGTGAACAGCATGTCGAGCACGCCCGGGTTGACCACCGCGCTGTCCACGGCGCTGCGCGTCGTCAGCGGGACGAGCAGAAACGGGACGCCGCACGACACGACCTGCACCGGCAGTCCGGTCGCCGGCGACCGCCGCCGGCGAGAGCGACAGCGCCGCCGCCGTGCGCGCCGGGTCCGGAATCACCGCGCCGAAGGTCGGCAGCGACTGCGTCATCCAGACGAAGTCGAGATCGTCGCCGTTCCACGTCATCGTCACCGGCACCGGGCCGATGTTGCAGCCGAAGACGAAGTGCTGGCGGCCGCGCTCGATGACGCCGCTGCGCGCGAGCGCGAACGTCGTGCCGATGGTCGGATGCCCCGCCATCGGCAGCTCCTCGCCCGGCGTGAAGATCCGCATGCGCACGTCGGTGCCGCCGGCTTCGGGCGGCAGCACGAAGGTCGTCTCCGAGAAGTTCATCTCCTTGGCGATCGCCTGCATCGTCTCGGCGGAGAGCCCGCGGCCGTCGAGGAAGACTGCGAGCTGGTTGCCGCCGAAGAGGTGGTCGGTGAAGACGTCGAAGTGAAGGTAGCGGTATGATCGCATGTTGTCGGGCTGGCTGTGAAGCTCTCAGCTGTCAGCGTTCAGCTGTCAGCACGCTCCGGGAGCTGAGAGCCGATCGCTGAGAGCTGACAGCCGAAAAGTCGAGGTATCAATGTTGCTTGCGCATTTTACGACGAGCGAAGGCAACTTCACCGTGCGGCTGTTCGATGCAGAGGCGCCGAACACGGTGGCGAACTTCACCGGCCTGGCGGACGGAACGAAGGAGTGGACCGATCCGCGCAACGGCCGCAAGGTCAGCCAGCCCTACTTCAACGGCACCGTCTTCCACCGCGTGATCGACGGGTTCATGATCCAGGGCGGCGATCCGCTCGGCCAGGGCACCGGCGGGCCGGGCTACAACTTCGCCGACGAGTTCCACCCGAAGCTGCGGCACTCCAAGGCCGGCATCCTGTCGATGGCCAACCGCGGCCCGAACACCAACGGCGGTCAGTTCTTCATCACGCTGGCGGCGACGCCGTGGCTCGACGACAAGCACAGCGTCTTCGGCGAGGTCGTCGAGGGGATGGACGTGGTGAAGAAGATCGGCGGCACGGCGACGAGCAAGCCGGGCGATCGGCCGGTCAAGCCGATCACGGTCGAGTCGGTGACGATCGAGAAGAAGTAATTCTGAATTCAGAACGTGGAATTCTGAATTCGTCATGCGCCGTACTTGCGCAGGAGCGCGGCGGCTTCGCGGTGGTTCTTTTCCTGCGCGATCGAGAGCGGCGTCAGCCCTTCGCCGTTGCCCGCGGCGACGTCGGCGCCCTGCGCGATCAGCGCGTTGATCGCGTCGAGGTTGTTGTTGGCGGCGGCGAGGTGCAGCGGGCGCCAGCCGTTGCGCGTCGGCGGCGTTGACGTCGGCGCCGCGTCCGATCAGCAGCCCGGCGACCAGCTTGTGGTTGCCGGCGAGCGCCGCGTGCAGCGGCGTGTTGCCGTTCGGAGTTGCGCGAGCGCGCCGTCACGTCGGCGTCGTGCGCGAGCAGCAGCTCGGCGATCTTCGGATGGCCGAAGAACGCCGCCAGGTGCAGCGGCGTCCACCCGTCGGCGCTGTAGGCGTTGATCGTCGACGCGTTCGAGCGTGCGCTCGACGCGCTCGAGTCTCGCCCGCCGCGCACGCCTCGAACAGCGACAGCGACGCGCCGCGCGCCACCAGCAGGTTCACAATTTCCTTCTGGCGATGATAGACAGCGGTTAGGATGGCGCTGTCGCCGGTGCGGCTGCGCGCGTCGATGAGCGTCGGCTCGGCCGACACCATCGCCTTCACGCGCTCGAATTCTCCGGCCTTGATCGCGTCAATGAAGGCGGCGCTACTGGAAGTGGTTTCCGGCATGCCCCGATTCTATCCCGGTGTCGTGCTCGTCGTCTTTTTCGCGACTCGCTGCCGCAGCCGCCGCTCAGACACCGCCAGCCACCGCGGGAACGGCCGCCGCTCGGCGCCGTCGGTCACCGTCGGACCGCTCGGCCTCCTGCCGGCCGACGCGCAATCTCTTCTCGCTGCTCGACACGCTCGTCCCCGACGTGATTGCCGATCGCATCGACGCCGGCGGCGTCGGCGCCGGATCGCCGGCGCGCGTCGGCGCGCACGGCAGCACCTGGACGCAGACGATCTATCCGCGTCGGCGACGCCGACATCACCAGCCTGAGCGGCACCGGCACGCCGCTGCTGATGCCGCGGCGTCGACGTCTGGGAGTCGCGTCGACGTCGCGACCGGCCTGATGCCGATCGACGTCAGCGCGCCGGGCATGGCGGTGACGCTGATGCCGCGGCGTCCCGACGCGTCGTGGACGCGATCGCTCGAGCTCATCGGCGCGCCGCCGTGCGTTCACCGGCGGCAGCGCCACCGCTTCGCCGCCGGCGATCACGCGGCTCGGACTCCTACGGCCGCGCCAACCTCTTCGTCGAGCGGCCCGCTCGCTCGCCGAGAAGGCTCAGCGCGCTGCTGTCGGCGAACTGGATCCGCTCCTCCTACTACGAGCGCAACAACCCCGACGCGCTCGACAGGCCAGCCTCGGCTCCGCGTTCGTCAACATCACCGCCACGCCGACCATCGCCGACGAGATCCGCGCTGATCGGCTGGGGCCAGCGGCACGCGCGACGCGGCGCCGAATCATTTCGTGTTCAACCAGCCGGCAGCCGGCGCAGCGGAACATCGGCCTGCACCTGCAGGCGCGCGTGGCAGCACCGGCTCGGCGGACGACGGCGGCGTGCGCGCGTTCGGCGTCGTACACGCGCGGCCAGCGCACCAGCGATCTCGTGGCGCCGCCGTCCATCATCGTCGAGCGGCTGAACGACGGTCCGGTCGCCGCGCTGCTCGAGCCCGGCGTCGGCACCGATCGCACGTGGTCGGCCGGCGCGCGCTTCAACCGGACGACGAGCGCGCACAGACTTCTCGCCGGCGTCGATCTCGGCGGCGGCAGCTCGACGGTGCAGTCCGTGTTCGCCGGCCGCGTCGGCGAGCTGGTCAACGGGCTGCCCGCGCGCGTCTGGGACTTCACCGATCCGGCCGGCCGCCTCGATCTGGCGCCAGCGATCGCTTCGCGCTGTTCGCCGGCGACACGCTTCGCGGTCGCTGCCGCGCGTGACGATCAACGGCGGCCTGCGGTTCGAGAACATCGGCGGCTCCGCCGACGCGCACGACGCGACGATCGGCTGGAGCAGCCTGCTGCCGCGCGCCGGCATCCACTGGACGATGCTGAACTTCTGGCAGCTGTCGGCGTTCGGCCAGTACGGCCGCTACGCGCCACCGGCTGCCGCTCGCGCGATCTCGCGTACGGCGATCCGACCGCGCCGACCGCCAACATGTCTCGCTGGACGCGGCCGCCGCCGACCCTGCCGGCGCTGCTCGGCGTTCCGCGCGGTGCCGCTGGTGCAGCGCCTCGGGCCCGGGCTCCGGCGGCGTCGCCGGCTTCTCGACCATCGATCCGGCGACTCAAGCGCCCGACGATGGACGAAATGGTGCTCGGCTTCGAGGCGCGGCCGCGGCAGAACACGTTCCTGCGCATCGCCGCGATCGGGCGGCGCGATCACAACTTCGTCGGCGTCGCCGAACGTCGGCGTGCCGGAGTCGACCTACTCGACGATCGGCGTGCCCGACATGGGCATCGACATCGTCGGCGCCGGCGACGATCAGATCCTGCTCTTCTACAACCGCTCGCCGTCGACCTTCGGCGCCGACCGCTACCTGCTGACCAACCCGGCGGACGCACGTAGGGATCGTTCGTCGGCGCCGACATGATCGGCACGGTCCGCGCGGCAGCGCTATTTCTTCTTGTGGGGGCTGACGGCCGGGCGCTCGGAAGGGCTCGCGGCCAACCGCGGCTTCGGGCCGATCGAGAACGACACCGCGCGTGCTCGGCGAGGTGTTCGTCAACCCGAACGCGCGCGCCTACGCGCAGGGGCGCGTCTTCACCGAGCGCGGCTACACGATCAAGCTCGCGTCGAGCTACCAGTTCCCGCGCGACACGACGTTCGGCCTGATCGGGCGCTATCAGGACGGCCAGCATTTCGCGCGGCTGGTCGTGCTTCCGACGGGCTGAACCAGGGCGCCGAGGCCGTGCGCGCGTTCCGCAACGGCCGCACGCGCTTCACGTTCACGATGACGGTGGACGCGCGGCTGCAGAAAGGCTTCACGGTCGGCGACCGCAAGCTGACGGCGATCGTCGACGCCTACAACGTGTTCAACCAGTTCCTGCAGATCGAGGAGATCGCGGTCACCGGCCCGCACGTCGCGCCAGACGTCGGCCATCCAGCCGCCGATCGTCGTCCAGGTCGGCATACGCATACCGTTCTAACAGGGTTCTGGGTTCAGGGTTCTGGGTGCTGGGTTCGCCCCGGTTCCGGGTTCGAGGTTCTGGTTCGAGGTTGGTTCCGGGGTTCTTGGTTCGGGGTTCTTGGTTCGGGGTTCTAGTTCGAGGTTCCTGCGAACCCAGAACCGTAGGCGAACCCAGAACCCGAGAACCCTGAACCCAGAACCTTTCTTTGGAGACGGTCGGGAGGCAATGTGCGGCCTCCCGGCGTTGAGGTGGGCTGTTCAGTCCGTTCCGCGGAACGCGGAACGAGGAAGCACCTGCACTACGGAGCAAGGCTCGTACCTCAACTAGTCGAGCTGTCCTGGTTGGTAGAACCCTAAGAAAATTACAGGAAAATCGCTGGACCGGACCGCAGCTCGGCTTCGGCAACGCCGATCGACTGTCGGCGCCTGCTGCGTGTGTGTCACGCTGCCGACAGTGGCGCGGCCGAGGTTAGCGTGACCTTCCCGCGTCAGCGGCCGCTGGTCAGCGCCAGGACCGCGTAGGCGGTGGCGGCGTCGCTCATGAAGCGGGCGGCGTCCGATGCCGGATCGCGCTGCTTGTTGATCGACGCCGCGTACCAAAGGCCGCTCGGGTCCTGATTTTTCTGCAGCCAGGTGAGCGCTTTGTCGACCGCCGCCTTCGCGCGCGAATCGCCGGTGGCTTGCAGCACGTAGGCGATGAGGCCGGTGGCGTAGCCGTCGGTGCGCGTGTCGAGCGCCGAATTGTCGACGCGCTTCCACGATGCGAGCGACGCCATGCTCCAGCCGCCGTCCGCCTGCTGCAGCTTGAGCGCCTCGTCGACGATCGCGCGCTGCTGCTCCGCGCTCAGGATTGCCTCACCCGCCCCGCTTGGCCCGCTTGCCTTGCCTGCCCATGTCGTCGACGCCCACAGCACCGTCAGGCGATTGAACAGGTGCTGCTGGTCGGCGGCTTTCGCGAGGTACTCACGCAGCAGCTTCTTGGGGTCCTGGATGTCCGCCGTCGTGGCGTAACCGCCCGGCGCCATCCCGACCGCGATCGCCGCCAGCGCGGCGCCGTAGTACGCTGGAGCCGTCGGCTTCCCACGGCTCCAGGTGGAAGTTCAGCCACGCCCACGATCCCGTCTGGTCGCCGCGCGTGAACTGCAGCGCCCACATGTTCTCGAACGCGCGGCGGGTGTCGTCGGCCAGCGCGCCGCCGCCGCGCGCGTCGCGGCTCGCAAGTACCAGCGCGTTGAGGATCGACTCGGTGCCGCGCGATTCGCTCGTCTTCGGCAGGCCGCGGGTCTGATCCGGATAGAAGGGCTCGACCTCCCTCCACATCATCACGCGCTTGCTGATGTTCTCGTGCAGGCTCCGCTCGCCCGCCGACGCCGTCGTCTCGCCGAGCGCGCCGCGCAGGGCGGGACGCGCGAGGGCGTAGGTCGCGACCGTGTGACACGACACGCAGTAGGTGCCGTGGTCGCGCGCGGCGCCGGGCCATTTCTGCCACCAGTCCTGCCGCTGGTCGAGGTAGGCGGCGGCGGCCTTCGGGTTCCAGCCGACCGGGTCGGCCGCGGCTCCCGGCCGCGCGGATCCGAGGGCGGCCATGAGAACGACAGCCACAACATAGGCGGTGGCGACAGCAATCTTCTTCACCCCGGCATTCTACCGCCGCCGCCACGCGAAATTAGGAATTTGGAGATTTGGAATTTAGAATTCGTGAGCGGCAGCGCGGCTCCGAGGTGAAGGATAGAGCGGCGTCTGTGCTCGAACCAGTGCACGAATTCTAAATTCTTAATTCCCAATTCTTAATTGATAATGCGGGCGTGAAGCTGGTCGCCGCTCTTTTAACGGTCGGTGCGCTGGCCGCCGCGGCCCAGGCCCCGCCGCCCGCCCCGCCGCCGCACACCGCCGAGCACCACGTCTTCGCCATCGACAACTTCAAGACCGAGAGCGGCACGACGCTCCCGCAGGCGCGCGTCGTCTACGGCACCTACGGCCGGCTGAACGCGGCGCGCGACAACGCCGTCCTGCTCCCGTCGCACTACATGGCGAACCACCACGGCTACGACTGGCTGATCGGGCCTGGCCAGGCACTCGACCCTTCGACGCTGTTCCTCGTCGCCACGGAACTGTTCGGCAACGGCCAGTCGTCGTCGCCGAGCAACACGCCGGAGCCGTTCCACGGCCCGCGCTTTCCGGTGACGACGATCCGCGACAACGTCGAGGCGGTGCATCGCCTGCTGACCGAGGAACTGAAGGTGACGCACGTGCGCGCCGTGATCGGCTTCTCGATGGGCGCGCAGCAGGCGTTCCAATGGGCGGTCAGCCACCCGCGTTTCGCCGACCGCATCGTCGCCACCGCCGGCACCGCGAAGACGTGGCCGCACGGCATCGTCAGGCTCGAGGGGCAGATCGCGGCGCTGACCGCGGATCCCACCTTCAACGGCGGCGACTACACCTCGCCGCCGCGCAAGGGGATCGAGGCGTACGGGATGGTGTGGCTCGGGTGGCTCTATTCGCAGGAGTGGTGGCGCCGCGAGATGTGGAAGGGGCGCACGCCGGATGCGACGCTCGAACAGGAGATGGAGAGCCGGCGGCGCACGTTCTTCGCCAACAACGACGCCAACGATCTGATCCTCCAGGCGCGCACCTGGCAGCGTCACGACGTCGGCACGACGCCGGGCTTCAACGGCGACGTGCAGCGCGCGCTCGGGTCGATTGCCGTGCCGGTGCTCTACATGCCGTCGGAAACCGATTTGTATTTTCCGATTGGCGACGCGCGCCACGAGGCATCGTTCATCCCGCGCGTGACGCTGACGCCGATTCCCTCGCTGTGGGGCCATCCCGCGGGCGCGGGCGGCAATCCCTCGGATCGCAAGTTCCTGAACGACACGATCGGGCGCTTTCTCGACGCACGTTAGCCGGCAGCCAGCCCGCACTTCGTGGCGCAGCTAGCATCCAGCATCTAGCATCTAGGCCCCAGCATCTAGCATCTAGCGCCCAGCATCTAGCATCAAGCGCCGAGTCCCCGTCCTCAGACGGCCTCGGCGCGGACCGCCGCGTGCACGTACATCCCGGCCGGGTCCGCGAGCCTGGCGATGAGACGCAGCGTCTCCTCGGCGCCCGAGCGGTTGATGTCGACATGGGGCGGCGCCTTCGCCATCGTCGCGGTGATCTCGGCGGCCAATGCGGCGCCGCTCAGGTGATCGCGCTCCAGCAGCGCCACGATTCCGAGCGCCGCCAGCCGATGCGCCCACTCGGCGCGTTCATCGTCGCCCCACCCGCCGACCACGACCAGCGATGGCACGCCGGCGCGCAGCATCTCGAACACCGTGTCGCAGGCGCCGTCGTTGACCGACACGGCAACCGTGTGCGCGCTGGCGACGAGGTCGTCGGCGCCGCGCTCGACGACGACGTCGACGCGGCGGATGGCTTCCGCCTGCAGTGCGGCGAGATCGCGATCCGGCAGCGCGGGGCCGGCGATGATCCGCAGCGGCAACCGCTCGCGCGGCAGCCACTGATCGCACGCGGACAGCGCCGCACGAAACAGCGCCACGTCCGGCCGCGCGCCGTCGCACGAGATCACGATCGCCGGCCGCGAGACGAGCGGGTCGGGCGTGTCTCCCGAGCGCGCCGGTGCCGATGAAGCCGGTGTAGAGAATCGGCACGCGCAGCGACTGCGGATCGAAGGCGTCCTCGAGCCGTCCGAGCCGGGCGTCGGCGTGCACGAGCACGACGTCGAAATAGCGATCGGCCAGCCGCTGCACCGGATCGTCGGCGCGCGGCGCCTCGAACGGCAGATCGACCAGCGTCTCGACCACGCTGCACGCGACCAGCCGCGTGCGCGGGTTCGCCGCCGCCGCCTCGAGCAGCGCGACGACATCGTCCGACAGCTCGCGGCAGCCGAACGGATACTGCTCGATCACGACCACCGCGGGATCGACGCGCCGATAGGTGTCCATCAAGATGTGCCGCCGGACGCTGCGGGCGCTGAACGATGCGGGCGACGGCAGGCCGACGATCTCGATCTGCGGCACCTGCTCCAGCGACGGCGTTCGCTCGCCCTCGGCGACGATGGTGATGCGGAAATGGGACGACAGGCTGGCCACCAGCGCCGCGCGGGCGCTCTGGCCAAATCGCAACGAGTCGTGGCAGTAGAACAGCAGCGGCAAGCGCTCGTCGATCGGCGGGACGGCTTGCGGCGTGGGCTGGAGCACGGCGCCCTCCAATCTGCACCCGGTTCCTGCGGGAACCGGCCCTGGCAGGCTGCTCGGGAACGCCGCCTGCAAACGAAAATCAGAAGGTCGACGTCAGACGTCGTTACGTTCGGGCGGGATATCGCCTGCGCCCTTGACGTCTGACTTCGAGCTCACGAGGTCTGTCCGATCCGGCGTTTCGATGCCCCCCGCGGCTTCCCGGTCGCGAACATTGCGCCGGCACGGACCAGCAGCTCGGCCGGCGGCTCGTACTGCCGTTCGGCGGCGGTCAATGCCGCCAGTTCAACCACCCACTCCAGGGTCGTCGCACACGGGCGGCAGATCTCGATGTGCCGCTCGAGCGCCAGGCGGTCGTCGGTACCCACAATGCCCCGAACAAAGTCTGCGCAGAAGGCGACGTCGAAGTGGCCCATTCCCGCCTCCGGCGCGAAGGATTGCGATCCCCGAACAAGAGCATAGGGCCACGACGGGGCGGAAAAATATAGGGGTTGCGACCCCCGGATTCAGAACCCCGAGGCTTTGAGCTGTGCGCGGAGCTTCTTCAGGCAGCGCCCGCGGATGAACCCGATCGAGCCGGTGGCGAGCCCGAGGCGGCGCGCCACCTCGTTGTAGGGCAGCGGCGGCTGTTCGTAGAAGAGCAGGCGGACCATCTCGCGGCAGCGCGGTGGCAGGTTGTCGACCGCCTGGCGCACGGCCTGTTCACGCTCGACCTCTTCGAGCAGCCGCGTGCCCGGTCCGTCCGAAATGACCAGGTGTTCCGGGGCGTCGTCGGGTTGCGTCCACAGCGATTCGCGGCGCGAGCGCGTCTTCCAGTGCAGCGTCTTGTGGCGCGTCACGCGCATCAGCCACGGCTTGAGCGCTTCGTGCCGCCGCAGGCGCGGCAGCTCCGCGACCAGGTCGGCGCACACCGCCTGGAAGATCTCCGCCGCGTCGTCCGGCTGGGCGCCGAACTTGATCGGGATCGAGTAGATCAGGCGCTTGTATTTCCCCATCACGGTGGCCCACGCTTCGCCGTCGCCGTCGAGGCACGCGCGCACAAGGATCGCGTCGGCCGCGCCGTCGTCGGGAACGTCTGGATAGGGAGCGGTAGACGGGATCATGGGGGGCGCCCGAGTTCGTAAAGGAGCAATCAGAGTGCCATTACGGCCGGAGGGCGATCGCGGACGCGCGCGCGAACATCGCGCCGTAATCATGCGGGTCAACTCGAGATCGGAAGGTTCGCGCCAGGCAGAAGTCGCCGCAATCCGGGAAATCACTTTACGAATGCCGAACGCGAGTTCCCCGCGCCGTAACGCCCTCGCTTGACACCGGCCGGGACTATCTCCACGCTATGAGGCGGAGACTGCTGATATGCGCGACCGAAGCCTGAACTTCCTCGGATGTCTCGCAGCGGCGACCACGATCGCCGCGTGGCTCGCCGAAGGCCCGCTCGCGGCGCAACAGGCGGCGCGGCCCGTCGCCAAGCCGGCGGCGAAGGCGGCGACGATGCCGCGCACGCCGGACGGCAAACCGGACTTGAGCGGCTTCTACGACGTCGCGACGATGACGCCGGTGGAGCGGCCGGCCGGCGTGACGCGGCTGGTGCTGACGCCGGAAGAAGCGGCGGCGCTGGAGAAGTACGAGGAAGAGCGGCAGGTCAAGAACGACGCGCCGTTGAGCGGCGACCGCGCCGCGCCGCCGGTCGGCGGCGAGAACACCACCCCGAAGTCGTACCTCGAATTCCTCGAGAAGTTCGGCGGCGGCGTGGTCGGCGGCTACAACAACTTCTGGCTCGCCGGCGGCACCAAGATGATCATCGTCGACGGCCAGAAGCGCAGCTCGCTGGTGATCGATCCGCCGGACGGCAAGGTGCCGCCGATGAAGGAGGAAGCGAAGAAGCGCAATGCCGCGTTCACGGCGGGCGGCGCTGTGGCCCCGGATGCGAACGAAGGCGCGGCGGCCGGACCTCCCGGAGCATTCGATGGCCCGGAGCTGCGGCCGCTGGCCGAGCGCTGCCTGCTCGGATTCGGATCGACCTCAGGTCCGCCGACGCTGCCGAACTACTTCTACAACAACATGAAGCAGATCGTGCAGACGAAGGATCGGATCCTCATCCTCAACGAGATGGTGCACGACGCGCGCATCATCCGGATGAACGCCGAGCACCTGCCGTCGAACATCCGCAAGTGGATGGGCGACTCGATCGGCAAGTGGGAGGGCGACACGCTGGTCGTCGACACGACCAACTTCACCAGCAAGACGCAGTTCCGCGGCTCGGGTGAAAACCTGCATGTCGTCGAGCGCTTCACCCGCACCGGGCCAGGCACGATCCTCTACCGCTTCACCGTCGACGATCCGACGACGTGGGATCGCAGTTGGACCGGCGAGTACCCGTGGAACGCGAGCGATGAGAACCTCTACGAGTACGCCTGCCACGAAGGCAATTACTCGCTCGGCGGGATGCTGCGCGGCGAGCGGCAGAAGGAAAGGGACGAGGCCGCGAAGAAGAAGTAGCGCAGCCCTTCAGGGCTGCCAATCTCACCGCGGCGCGGGTGCGCAGACGGTATTCACCGCGCGTTCGAGCTGCGGCGTCGTGAACGGCTTCGACAGCAGCGGCGCGCCGGTCTCTCGAATGCGCTGCAGCGCATCCGGCACCGCGGTGTATCCCGACATGAAGATCGACCGGCAGGCCGGGACGGAACTTGCGCGCGGCCTCGGCGAGATCGATGCCGTTCTTCCCGCTCGCGAGCACGATGTCGGTGAGCAGCAGATCCGGCGCCCCCGGCCCCTGAATCAGCAGCAGCGCCTCGGTATCGGCCTCGGCGACCAGCACCTTGTGCCCGAGGCTCTCGAGCTGACGCCGCACGATATTCCTCACGTCGGTCTCGTCCTCGACCACCAGCACCGTGCGCGCGACCGCCGGCACCGGCGACGGCGCGTCGACGATGATCGGATGCGCCTCGGCGTTCTCGACCAGCGGCAGGTAGAGCCGCACGATCGTCCCCTGGCCGACGGTCGACTCGATCGCCACCGTGCCGCCCGATTGCCGCGCGAACCCGTAAACCATGCTCAGCCCGAGGCCGGTGCCGTGCGCCGCCGGTCTTCGTGGTGAAGAACGGTTCGAACACCCGCGCGACCACATCGGCCGGCATCCCGCTGCCGGTGTCGGTCGATCTCGAGCAGGGCGTAGGCGCCCGGCTTCAGATCCTCGTCGGTCGTCGGCGTCTTGGTGACTTCGACCGTCGACGTGCGGACGGTGAGCGCACCCGCCGTCCGGCATCGCGTCGCGCGCGTTCAACGCGACGTTCAGAATCGCCGCCTCGAGCGCCGCCGGATCCGCGAACGCGATCCCGGCGCCGCGGCTCGTCTCGGTGACGACGCGGATGTTCGCGCCGAGCGTGCGGCCGAGCAGCCGCACGACGCTGGCCACCAGCGTGTTGACGTCGACCGCCTGCGGGTTGAGCAGCCGCCGCCGCGAGAACGCGAGCAGGTGGCCGGTGAGATCCTTGCCGTGCAGCGTCGCGCGCATCACCGCCTCGATGATCTCGCCGGCGTCCGGATCGTTCGGGAAGTGCAGCCGCAGCAGCTCGACGTTGCCGAGGATGATCGCGAGGATGTTGTTGAAGTCGTGGGCGATGCCGCCGGTGAGCTGGCCGACCGCCTCCATCTTCTGCGATCGGAACAGCGCCTCGCGCGTCTGCTCGAGCGTCGAGTGCGCCTGCTGCAGCTCGGTGATGTCGTGGGAGATGCCGTAGACGCCGAGAATCTGCCCGTCCTTGTCGCGGTAGACGCCCTTGGTCACCAGGTACTTCCGCTCGCCGGCCTGGCCGGTGGCGACGCCTTCGAACGCCATCGGCTTGCCGGTGGCCAGCACCTGGCGATCGGCATCGACGAAGCTGCGCGCATCCTTTTCAGGGTAGAGCTCGAAGTCGTTGCGGCCGACGATGTCGGCCGAGGTCTTGCCGATGAAGCGGGCGAACGACTCGTTGACGAGGACGTACCGGCCGTCGAGATCTTTGACGAAGATCTCGTCGGGGGTCGCCTCGATCACCGCCTGCAGGATGTCGTAACTGTTCGGGATCGCCATCGTCGTGATCCGAGCGCGTCGCCCTGCATCTAGCGTCGCACGGCCGGCTTCAGCACCAGCGTGTGCGCCGTCACCTTGTCGACCGCCGGGCGCGTGTAGGCCAGCGGAAAGAACTCCCCGCCCGCCCACGCTTGCAGCAGATTACCGTAGAACGGGCTGCCCGGTTGCCCGGAGATTCCAGGGCCGATCGTCACCAGCGAACTGTCGGGGTCTGCGAAATTCGTAATCAGGCGGTAGACCGCGCCGGTCGCGTTTACGGTTTCGGCGCCGCCGTCGCGCTCGACCGTTGGCAGATCGAACGCCGACAGCAGCGGGTGCTTGAAGACGCTGGCGTGGATGCGTCCCCATCGCCAGGCGGCGGTGTCGGCTCCCTGCGAGCCTGACAGCGACTTGACGGCAGCGGCGAGCCCCGCCTCGACGAGCCGCTTGCGTTCGTCGGCGGTTGCGCGCTTCAGCGCATCGAGATCGATTTGGTCGCGCCAGGTTTCATAAACAGCAGCGGCGGCGCTGCCCTTCAACATCTGGTTGTCCCACCCGGCGACGAGCGCACGCGCGCGCTCGGCCTCTGGCGCCGACGCGGTCCAGCCCTGGAACCACGGCTTCAGCTCACCGGCTTCGGTCTTGTACGAATCGCGAAGCATCACGCGCAAATCCTCGACGGTGAATTTCTTTCCCGCCTTGCTCGCCTCGCCCAGCAGGTGCGCGAGCCGCTCGTAGCGGCGGTACGGCGGCCGGCCGGTGTAGAAGAGCGGGTTCTTGAACCCGGGCGGATGGATGTTGTTGTTGGCGGTCGCGATCCAGCCGCGCGCCGGGTTCAGCTCGCTCGGCAGGTCGTCGCGGAGCCCTTCCCAGTCGTAGGCGCCGGTGCCGGGCACCGGCAGCCGGCCGTCGAAGCCGCGCCGCTTCGGCGCCGCGGCGCTGACGCGAAACGCGATCGCGCCGTCGGCGGAGGCGCACACCAGATTGGTCGGCGGGCTGCGCATGAAGTCGGCGTTCGTCAGGCAATCGCGCGCGCTCGCCGCCTGATCCATCCGCAGCCCGCCGATGTACTCGGCTGTCCCCTGCTCCATCAGCGACGATCGCAGCGCGTACGCCCGGTGGTGAGCCGCATCTTCATAGAAGATCGGCCCGTGGCGGCTGAACTTTACGGTGATCGTGCGCGGCGCCTCGCCCTTGACGTCGATCGTCTCGGTCGCCGAACGCAGCGCCTCCCAGGCGCCGTTCCACTTCACCTCGTTCGCGTTTGCCGGGTTGACCTCCTCGACGAACACGTCGGCTTCGTCGGTGCCGGTAGCGGTGCGGCCCCACGCCACCTTGCCGTTGTGCCCGCGGATCACGCCGGGCAGCCCCGGCTCGGTGGCGCCGGCGACCGCCCAGCCGGGGGCGTCGAGATGCACGAGGTAGCGCCACGCCGGCAGCGTCACCTGACGGTGCGGATCGTCGACCATCAGCGGCACGCCGGTGGAGGACATCGCGCGCGCCGATTGCCCAGTTGTTGCTGCCGGGCGAACGCTCGGGCGCGCCTTCTCCTGCGCCGGGACGCGCGCCGGGCCAGTTCGCGTACTGCGGCAGCAGATCCGGGTGCGGAAAATCCTCCGACATCACGCCGTCGAGCGCCTTCAGCACGTCGTCGCCGACGATGGCGACGTCGAGGCCGGCGGGCACGCGCAGATCGGCATAGGGATCGGGCCGGGCGCGCCGGTTGGCTTCGGCCGCGCCGTACTTGGCGACCGACTGCGCCAGCCGGAGCTCGCTGCGCGCGCTGCCGATCGCCGCGGTGACGCGCGCGCGATAGAGAATGTCCTCGGCCTTCCACGGCGCCGGCTTGATGCCGGTCAGCTTGAATTCGACCGGCAGGTTGTCGCCGGCGGCGGTGATGAACGCGTTGACGCCGCGCACGTAGGCCTCGAGCAGCTGGCGTGCGTCCGGGTGGTACGCGGTCCATTCTTTTTCGTCGAACGGGCCGCGGAACTGGAGCATCCGCACCAGGCGATCGTGCGGCACGCCGGCGGGCCCGACGATCTCGGCCGTCCGCCCCTGCGCGACGCGCCGGTTCATCTCCATGTGCCACAGCCGATCCTGGGCGATGACGTAGCCCTGGGCGAAGAAGAGGTCGTCGGCGCTCTTCGCGTAGATGTGCGGCACGCCCCAGCGGTCGCGCAGCACCTCGACGTCGGATGCAAGGCCGTGCACCTCGACGCTGCCATCGATCGTCGCCAGCGACTCCTTCGCCAGCGACTCGAACGAGCCGCCTGTCTTGCCGTCAGGCTGCTTCTGATCCGCAGATCCGCACGCGACGGCGGCCAGCGCCGCCGCCGCAATTGTCAGCCGCAATGAATGCATGAACGCATTGTAAGTTTCCGCTTCCCAATTCCGTACGTAGGGCGCCGGCTTTAGCCGCGCCGCGAGGCCACCGCTGAAGCGGTGCCCTACGTACGCAACGCTTACAGACAATGCGCGTGGCGCCGGCCGTGCCCGCCATGGCCCGCGCGCGGACGCCGGCGCCTCAACGGCACGCCGCTGATGTTGTTCTGCGGCAGCGTCGCGAAGAACCGCGGCACGATTCGCGCGCGGGTCGCGTGCTCGAACCCGGCGGCCAGGCGGATCAGCACCGGTTCGCTGAACGCCGTGCCGATGAAGCTGATGCCGACCGGCACACCGAAGACGTTCCCCATCGGCACGTTGACGATCGGGTAGCCGACAATCGCAGCGAAGCCGGACGTCCCGAACTCGAAGCGATCGCCGTTGATGAGATCGGTCGGCCACACCGGCGTCCCGGTCGGCGTCGCGATCGCCTGGATGTTGAAGGTCGTCAGCGCCTCGTCGATGCCGTTGACGCCGGCGAGCCGATCGATTTCGAGCGCCTGGTTGTAGGTGTCGCCGCCAAAGAGCGGCTGCGGCGTGTTCGGCCCGGGCTCGAGCGCGTTGGCGAGATCGAACAGCTCCTGCGCGAAGAACGGCATCTCGCGCGCCTCGTTCGCTTCGTTGAACGCGATCAGATCGGCCAGCGTTCCGCCCGCCGCCGGCACGCCCACCCGTGTCGCCAGGTAGCCGCCGCACGTCCTCGACGAATTCGAACAGCAGCACGAGGAACTCGCCGTCTCCCGGCGGGAACGTGAAGCCGGCTTCGTCGAGATCGACCAACGTCGCGCCAGCGGCCTCCATCGCCTCGAGCGCGTCGTCGAACACGTCGGCGGTGAACGCGCTGATGTCGTCGATCCCCTGCCGCGTGATGCCGATGCGCGCGCCCATCAGGCCGTTGCGGCTGACGAACTGCGTGTAGTTGGTGGGCAGCGCCGGCCGCGCGAAGCGCCCCTGCCAACCCAGCGGAACGCCGCCCGTCGCCGCATCGCGACCGTCGGAGGTCTGGCTGGCGATCACGGTCAAGACCGCCGCGGCGTCCGCAACCGTACGCGCGTGCGGCCCCACGGTGTCCTGCGTGTGCGCGATCGGCACGACGCCGGCGCGGCTCGTCAGCCCCACCGTCGGCTTCAGCCCGACGACGCCGCTGGCGTTCGACGGGCAGACGATGCTGCCGTCGGTTTCGGTGCCGAGCGCCACGGTGCTGAGGTTTGCCGACACGGCTGCGGCCGATCCCGAGCTCGAGCCGCACGGGTTTCGATCGAGCGCGTAGGGGTTGTTCGTCTGCCCGCCGCGCCCGCTCCAGCCGCTCGTCGAGGCGACCGATCGGAAGTTCGCCCACTCGCTCAGGTTGGCCTTGGCGAGGATGACGGCGCCGCCCGCGCGCAACTTGGCGGCGACGGTCGAATCGTCGCAGAGCCGGACGCCCGGCCAGCGCGAAGGATCCCGCCGTCGTCTGCATCCGATCGCCGGTGTCGATGTTGTCCTTGAGGATGATCGGGATGCCGTGGAGCGGCCCGAGCACGCGGCCCTGCCGGCGCAGCATATCGGCGTGCTGCGCGATCGCCAGCGCGTCGGGGTTGATCTCGATCACCGAGTTCAGGTGCGGCCCCTTCTCGTCGATCGCCCGGATGCGCCGGAGATAGAACGCGGTCAGCTCGACCGCGCTCGTGCGGCCTCTGGCCATCGCCGCCTGGAGCTGCGCGATTGTCGCCTCGTTGAACTCGTCGGGCGCGTCGGCCTTGTCGCCGCCGCGCGAGGCATCATCCGGCTGCTGCCCCTGCTGCGGCCGCAGCGTCGTGCCCGACAGCGACGCGCCGGCGCCGGCAACCGCGCCGAGCTGGAGGAAGGCGCGCCGGCTGACCGGGCCGGCAGGGTGTCCGGGCCGCGCCGGCATCTTCTCGAGAAGCGTCCTGAACTTCGAGCGGAGATCGTTGACATCGGCTCTCATATTCACTCCTCGCTGTGCTCTCTGAAATCACCGCGACGGCCATGTCGAGGAGAGCGAACCTCGACCTCAGGCGCGCGCATCATACCCAGCCGCAACACAGACATGTCTGCGGTTTCACAACAAAAGATCATCGGCGCGCCACACTTTCCGCACATTTGTCGGGTCGAATAGGACAGTCAGCCAATACGGGATTTTGAGGAGCGGAAGAGCGAAATGAAGAGCAGGAAGATGGGACGCCGCGAAGCGCTTGCGGCGATGGGCGCGGCGAGCGCCGCGATTGCGTTGGGCTGCGGCGATTCGCCGGCCAGCCCGTCGGCCACGACCTCGTCGGGCTCGACGACGACGACCTCGACCAACGCCGCCTGCGCGGTGACGCCGACCGAAACCGTTGGCCCGTACCCGTCGCTGACCGATCTGTTCCGCAGCGACATCCGCGAGACCAAGCAGGGCACGCAGCTGACCCTGACGATCAAGGTCGTGAACGTCAGCGGCGGCTGCGCGCCGGTCTCGGGCGCCAACGTCGAAATCTGGCACGTCGACGCGGCCGGCAACTACTCGCAGTACGGCACGCAGACGACGCAGACCTATCTGCGCGGCATCCAGACGACCAACAGCAACGGCGAGGTCACGTTCGTGACGATTTATCCGGGCTGGTATCAGGGGCGGGCGACGCACATCCACGTCGAGGTGACGATCAACGGCGTGTCGCGCAAGGTGACGCAGATGGCGTTTCCGGAAACCGTGAACAACACGGTGCACACCAGCGGCGTCTACTCGTCGCGCGGTAACAACCCGATGTCGAACTCGTCGGATGGGATCTTCTCCGACAGCCTGTCGTCGGAGATCGTGACGCCGACCGGCAATCCGGCCAGCGGCTACGCGGCGACTTTCCAGGTCGGGATCTAGAGACCGTGATCGCAGTCTCTTCGCACGTCAGGCGGAGCTGACCAGGAGATCAGCAGGCAGAAGATCGACAGGTCTATCAATCCAAAGTCCGAGATCTAGAAATCCGAGAAACAGATTTTCTCCTGAACTCCTGGCCTCTTGATCTCCTGTTATTTCAGGCGCCCGGATGAGGGATACGTGCGGAGCGGACGGCGCCGCGGCCGTCCGTTCGACCGCGTAGAGGCGCCAGTCGCCGGGCACGCCTCGCAGCGCGTGCTCGCCGCGATCCTCGAAGCGCACGCCGGAGCCGGCGACCAGATCCTTCACCGTCCGCGACACCAGCACCTCGCCGATCGACGCGTGCATCGCCACCTGCGCGGCGGTCCCGACCGCGATCCCGGCCACCATGTCGTGCCGGATGTCGCATTCGCCGGTGTGCAGGCCGATGCGAACGTCGACGCCAAAGCGCGGCGCCGCCGCGCTGATGCCGCACGCGCAGCGGATGGCGCGCGCCGGGCCGTCAAAGGTGCTGATGAAGCCGCCGGGCTGCATGTCGAACCCGCGTCCGCGGAACCATTCGTGCTCCTTGCGCGCGTGGGCGTAGAACCGATCGAGCCGCTCCGCGCCGTCGCCGCCGGCGGGCGCAACGACGTAGCCGCTCATCACGGTGGCAAGCACGCGATCCAGCTCGATGCTGTGGCGCGAGCCGGTCAGGAACTCCTCGATCTCGTCGAGCATCGCGTCCTGGTCGCCGACAAACGGCAGGTGATCGTCGCCGGGGAGCTCGACGAATTTCGCGCCCGGGATCCGCTCGGCGACGTAGCGGCCGCCCTCGACCGGCAGGCAGCGATCGTCGGTCCGATGGAGGACGAGCGTCGGCACCCGCACCAGCGGCAGGACGCGGCAGACGTCGATCTCCGAGTTCATCTGCGTGAGGCGCAGCGCCGCGCCGGGGCTCGCCCCCATGCGCAGGTAGGTGCTCCACCACGCGCGGAACGCCAGGTCGGTGGCCATGCTCGGCGCGCGTACCTCGAGGCCGACCGGCCCGCCCCAGTGGTCGCGGATCTCGTCGAAGAAGCGTCCCCGCGTCTCCAGCGTCGGCGCCCACGGGTACTCCGGATCCCAGATCCGCTTCGCGTAGGTGCCGATCATCACCAGCGCGCGCGTCTTCTCCGGGTAGGTCGCGGCAAACAGCGAGCACATCGGTCCGCCCTCGGAGACGCCGAGCAGCGCCGCCCGCTCCGAGCCCACCGCTTCCATCACCGCGCGCACGTCGTCCATGCGTTCTTCGAGCGTCGGCAGCGCGGTCACGCGATCGGAGAGGCCGGTGCCGCGCTTGTCGAAGAGGATCAGGCGCGAGAACGACGCGAGGCGGCTGAGGAAGCGCGCGAACGACGGCTCCTTCCAGAAGTACTCGAGGTGCGAGACCCACCCCATCACGAATACGAGGTCGAGCGGCCCGTCGCCGACGACCTGATACGCGATGTTGACGTCGCCGCTCCTGGCGTAGTGCGTTTCCGGCGCAGCGAACGCTTCGACCGGCGACGGGATCTCGACGGCTGGCGGCGCCGGCGACGCCAATGCGGACGCGGGCGGCGACTCGTGCTCCGGCACGACCGGCGCGATGAAGCGGTAGCCGCGGCGGTGAACCGTCTCGATGAAGCGCGGCGCCTTCGCGTCGTCCGACAACACGCGGCGGATCTCGAGCACGCACACCTTCAGCGCCGCGTCGCCGACGAAGACGCCGGGCCACACGGTGTTGTAGAGCTCGTCTTTCGTCACCAGCTTGCCGGGGCGCTGGGCCAGGCACTGCAGCACCGAAAACGCTTTCGGCGTCAGCGGCAGCGACTGCGATCCGTTCCACAGCGTCGCGTCGGCAATCTCGAGACGGAAGTTCCCGAACAGGAGCGCCGGCGCGCCGGCCTGCCGGGGCTGCGGTTCATGCATCGCGATCTGGATGGAGCAGGTCTGCCATGAACGATATCAGCTCTTCGATCGACTGAAAATGCATCGCGTCGCCGGAGTGCACATGTTCGACGCGGCCGACGACGCGTCCCTTGGGGAGGTCGGCATCGGTGCGGAGGTGCACCAGGAAGCTGCGGCTGACCAGACTATGTTGATCGAGGATAGGCGCCATGTCGACCCTGGGCTTCAGAGGCGGCGGCCGAAGCCGCGCCCCGCATCAATAGACGCCGGCGGCCCGCACCAGCGGTCCCGGACGGCAAACTTTGGCGAGTATACGTGCCCGCCCGGCGGGCAAGACATGACAGAGTGGTTCGATTTCGGTAAGTTTCGCGCCGGCCCGCGCTCACCACATTCTTACCGCTTGCTCACCGCACGCTCATGATCGGCCCCCGGGCCGCCGAATACGCTCTTGGGGTCATGAGCCTGAAGTCCCTGACCACCAAAGCGATCGATCGATGCGCCGGTTACCTCGGCCTGTTCCTGCTCGGTCTGATCGGATGGTACTGCGACCGCGCAGGCTCATCCGGCACGCCCGAACGTCCGGCCCGCCGAATCGACTCGGGGGTGAGGTCGGTCGGGCGGTTCGTGGATTGAGCAACACGTTTCTCCCGTCGGACGCACTCATAACGCGGGTTTCAAAATGATCGTCGCGCAGCCCTGTGGGCTGTCCGCGCGCCCGTTCGGCAGGCCTGACCAGCCTCCGCCAAGGCTTCGGCGGTCCGCCGTCGCTTCAGCGAAGGCGGAAGGCCTGCGCGACGAACGGCCGCGGAATCGTGAAACCCGCCAACAGCACTGTGCTGGCGAGGTAAAGATGTTGGAACCAACGAAGATCGATACACTGAACACCTGCGCGGTGACGCAGCGCCGTCAGTTCCTGGCGGCGGCGCGGCGGGTGCTGGGCGACCCGGCGTCGGCCCAGGACGCGGTGCAGGACGCGATGCTCTCGGCGGCGAGGAACCTGCAGCGGTTCCGCGGCGAAAGCCAGCTGTCGACGTGGCTGGGACGGATCGTCGTCAACGCGGCGTTGTCGCGGCGGCGGTCGCTGCGGCGCCGGCCCGAGGAATCGCTCGACGCCATCGTCGAGCGCGACGCCGCCGGCGAGCGGCGCCGGCAGACACGCGCCGCGCTCGTCAGCGGCGGGCCGAGCCAGGAGCAGACGCTGCTGCGCCGCGAGGTCGGGTCGATCCTGCGCGCCGCGATCGACCGGCTGCCGACCGACTACCGGACGGTGGTAATCATGCGCCACTACGAAGACCATCACATCGCGGAGATCGCCGCCCGGCTGCAGATCACCGCCAACGCAGTCAAGCTGCGCCTGCTGCGCGCGCACCGCGCGCTGCGCAGCCAGCTGATGGAAGGCGGCGGGTGCGCCCTCTCGATGCCGTAGCGATCGGCACGCGGCTCGGGCCATACGAAGTCCTCGGCCCGATCGGCCGCGGCGGGATGGGCGAGGTCTACCGCGCGCGCGACTCGCGGCTCGGCCGCGACGTCGCGGTGAAAGTCCTCTCCGCCGAAACCGAGCGCAGCCCCGATCGCCTCGCGCGCTTCGAGCGCGAGGCGCGCGCGGTTGCCGCCCTCAACCATCCGAACATCCTCGCGCTGCACGACATCGGCAACGAGGGGGGCATCGTCTACGCGGTGATGGAGCTGCTCGAGGGCGAGACGCTCCGCGATCGCCTCCAGCAGCAGAAGCGCGTCACCCCGACCAAGGCGATCGACTACGCGATTCAGATCGCGCGCGGGCTGGCGGCGGCGCACGAGCGCGGCATCGTTCACCGCGACCTGAAACCGGAGAACCTGTTCATCACCCGCGAGGGGCGGGTCAAGATTCTCGACTTCGGCCTCGCGCAGCACGAGACCGGCTGAGGATGCGGCCGCGGGCGACGCCAGGTCGACGCGCTTCAGGACCGAGCCGGGCACTGCTCGTCGGGCACGCCCGGGTACACGTCGCCGGAGCAGATTCTCGGCGAGCCGGCCACCGCCCGCACCGATCTCTTCGCCTTCGGCGTCGTCGTCTACGAGATGCTGACCGGGTCGCATCCGTTCCTGCGGCGGCACGCGCGATCGACACGGTGACGGCGATTCTCCGCGACGATCCGCCGCCGCTCGGCCCCGCGGTGCCTTCGGTGGCGGCCGGCATCACCGGGATCATCGAGCGCTGCCTCGACAAGCACCCGGCCGATCGCCCGGCATCGGCGCGCGACCTGGCGCTCTTCCTCGAAGCCGGCGGCTCGGGCGAGATGGCGATCGCCGGACGCGCCGTGGCCACGAGCGATCTGCACCGCGTGCGGAATCGCATCCTCGCGATCTCCTGCGCGCTGCTGATGCTGCTCTCGATGTCGATCTGGGGCTTCGTGCGGGTGATGGCCGATCGCGCGGTCACCGCCGCGATCGACGCGGACCTGACGCGGGCCGAAGCGCTCGTGCGGCGCGTGCAGCGCGACCGGCTCGCCAACCTGTCGCTGACCGCGCGGCTGGTCGCGTCGTTTCCCGAGCTGAAGGCGCTCTTCGCCACGACCGACGGGCCGACGATTCACGACTTCCTCGTGTCCTACCAGCAGCGCAATCCCGGCGCGCCGATGCTGGTGGCGCTCGACGTCCAGGGGAAGCCGCTCGCGCGTACAGACGACGCCGCCGCGGGGACGAGCGACGACTGGATCGCGGCGCTGGTGCGCGGCAGACGACGCCGACGGTCGTCGAGATGCGCGACCGTCCGTTCCACGCCGCCGCGGCGACTGCCGATGCCGGCGGCCAGGTGTTCGGACAGGTCGTCGGCGCGCTGCCGATTGACGGGTCGTTCGCCGCGACGCTCAGGGACGCGACGCAGGACGAAGTGGTGCTGCTGTCGGATCGCAGCGTGCTCGCGTCGACGCTGCGCGAAGGGCAGACGCCGTGGCGCTCGCGCGACGAGTGGCAGCGCGCCGGCGGGCGCACCGATCGGTCGACCGTCGTCGACATCGGCGTGCAGCGCTACACCGCCCGCGAGGTCGTGCTCGCCGAGCGGCCGTCGCTGTCGGCCGTGATCCTCAAGTCGCGCGACGAAGCGATCGAGCCGTTCCGGCGCATCCAGCAGGGGATCCTGATCATCGGCCTGCTGACCGCGGCGATCGCGGCGGCCGGCAGCATCTGGATCGCACGCACGATCGTCGCCGCGCTCAGCCGACAGGCAGTCCTGACGGACGCGCTCGACGGCGCGCCCTCGAAGGGCCGCCCTACGTCGGCCTCTTTCGTAGGGCGGGCCTTCAGGCCCGCCGAACAGCGGCGCCGTGCCCTCAGGCGGCCCTAAAGGGCCGCTCTACTTCTGGTAGGCGGCGGCGGGATATTCCTGACCGAACTTGTTCTTGTGCTGCGCGAAGGTCCACGAGGTCTCGTCGAGCGTCACGTCCGCGACGGTCGAGACGCCCGCGGTGCTCGTCGCGTCGACCGAGACCGCGGTGGCGCGCTCCGACAGCGCGGTGATCTTGTAGCGGCCCGGCGGCAGATCGAGCGTGAAGCGGCCGTCCGCGCCGGCGACGGTCGTGAAGGCGCTCGGCGTGACGACGATCATCGCCGTCATCTGCGGGTGGATGTTGCAGAAGACGCGGTAGATGCCGGGCGAGGTGAACGTCCGCTGACGCGTCTCGCCGGCGCGGTAGAGACCGAGGTCGAACGGCTGCGGCGTCGACAGCGAGAAGACGTTGTGGAAGATGCCGTCGTTGTTCGGAAACTCGACGCTCGAACCCACGGGCACCGCGAGGACGCGCGGCTGGAACGTCTTGTTCTTCTGCGACAGCGTAACCTTGCGGGCCACCCGCGCCGCCGGCGCGTCCACCGGTTCGGCGTAGACGACGATGGTGGACGGGGCAACGCCGGGGCGGGCGACGGTGCGCACCGTGCCGTTGACCGGGCCGGCCGCGGCGTGGGACGCCGCCAGCGCGCACGCCGTCGATGATTGTCGCCGTCAGTCGGCAGCGCATCGTCGGCAGCCTACATCAATTCGTATGTAGGGCGGCGCTTCAGCGCCGCCTCCAGGTCGGCGCGGCTGAAGCCGCGCCCTACGGCCAATCAGAACTTGTGCACCAGGACCCAGTCGAAGTGATGGTTGGGCCGTTCGGCGGTGCCGGCGAACGTCTTCAGCCAGCGGTACTCGAATGACGCCTGCACCTCGGGGGTCAGCGAGAAGATCACGTTGCCGTACGCCGAGCGGTTCTCGCCGCGCACCAGCGTCAGCCGGCGGTCGCCGCGCACGCGGTCGACGCCCGCACCGGCGGTGAACGCCACCCGGCTCGACGGGAACAGCTGCAGCTCGCTCCAGCCGCCGGCGCTTCGCGCGTCGAGGCCGGTGGCGCCGCCAAACGCATCGGCGTTGTCGCCGACGAACAGCTCGCCGGCGACGCCGACCACGTCGCGCCGCGCCGCGAAGTCGAGTGCCGCCGCCCAGCCGTTGACCAGCGCGGTGCCGCGGCGCTCCCAGCCCGTGTGCCCGGACACGCCGATGTCCACCATCCGTCTGTCGGTCGCCTCGCCGGCCGTGTAAGCAAAGCGCGCCTGCACGCCGGGACGCTGCGACCGCTCGCCGCCGAGCGCCGGCGGCACGAAGAGGTAGGCGTCGCCGACGAGGTCGCCGCCAATCGGCGCGACGATGCCCGCCGCCGCACGCAGCCGCGACGCGAACGTGCGCTCGACGCGCACCTGCGGCGCGCGCAGGTAGAGATTGCCCGAACGGAACAGCAGCGGGAACGAGTACGCCGCGAGCGATGTCGGATCGCGCGGCGCAAGGATGACGTGGTCCTGGCCCACTTCGAGCGCCGTCTTCGCGCCCTCGATGCGGGCGTAGGCGACGAGCAGGCGCGGCAGCCCCATCACCTGCCCGGTCTGGAAGCCGGGGATGCCGCCGAAGAAATCCATCGCGACAACCGCGTTGGTGCGCGCGCTGCCGAGCGTCGGGCCATCGGCGGCAAAGCCGATGCGCGTCTGGCGCATGCTCGCGCTCATCGTCCCGGCCTCGCCGTCGGCCGGCGTCGCGTTGATGATGTTGGGATTGTCGAGCCAGTTGGCGTTGGCCGAGTTCGCGAAGACGCCGGCGTGCACGGTGCCGAACAGCCTCACCGGAAACCGCGTCGTCGACTCGACCTTGGTCTGCGCGAGCTCGGCGACCTGCGCCTGCACGATCTCGAGCGACGGCGCCGCCGGAGCCTCGGCGGCGGGCGGGGCGGTGAGTGCGTCGATTCGGGCGCGCAGCTGCTGGACTTCTGCGCGCAGCGCCGCGAGCTCACGAGCGAGCTCGGCCGCCTGGTCCTGCGCGGCCGCGGGCCGCGGGAAGGCCACCGCCAACGCCAGCACCAGCGCGGCGGCAACCCCCACACGGCCGTTGAACCGCATCACTTCTTGTTGACCACCAGCTCGTTCTCGACGCCGAAGACCCCATCGATCTCGCGCGCCCTCAAGCCGGCGACGGTCTTGTCCGACTCGTTGTCGACGACGCCGAGCAGCGTCGTGCGGCCGCCCTTCACGATGATGTGAATCGGATAGGTGCCGTAGGGCTGCATCCCGGGAAAGCGCGCGAACTGCCGCGCATCGTAGCGTGCGCCAATCGCTCCGCCTGGCGCGTAGCGCGACAGGAAGTCGTCGGTATAGATCCGGTAGAAGGTCGCCCACCGGATGCGGTCGTCGTTCTGCGATGCCGGCAGCACCGCGATGCTGTTCTCGACGTCGTCCACGCCCGACACACGCTTGACCGCCTGCGTCGCCGCCGACTTGAGCCCGCCCTGGTAGGCATACCCCTGCAGCGTCACCGTGCCCCGTTCGACGCCAAACGCCAGGAAATCGAAGACTCCGTAATATGGCAGCCGCTCGAGCGCGCGCTCGACGTTGAACACCGTTTCTTTCGCCGCCACGGACTGCGCCGCGGGACGGGCCGTTCCTATCCACGCCATCGCCAGCAACATGGCTGGCAACAGCACCTGCACCGTTCGACGGTTCCAACCAGTCGTCATTGGACTCGCCTCCTGTCTGGTTGGACGCTGGCGGCCAGCCGGAGTTTCCAGTGTCGAGGCTAAACGGCGTCGCCACGGGGAGACTAAAGTCCATATCGCCTCCATTCACAGACACCAACTTCGTCATTCGGTAAGCCCCGCTGTGCAATCTCGACGCGCCGTTCTGGCCCGGCGATTGCTGAGGTTGAGCCACAGTGACTCTCTAATCCGTATACCCAGTTAGCGACCGTCAGCCGTGATGATATGAGACGACGACGCGCTTCTTCCGCGGCGGTACATCGTCTGACCCCCTTCGAGACCATGAGGGCGGGGTCGCCGGCCGAGCCGCGCATCGGCCTGGCGCTCGGCGGCGGTTTCGCCCGAGGAATTGCCCACGCCGGCGTCCTGCGCGTCTTCGAGCAACACGGCATCCCCCTGCACTGCATCACCGGCGTGAGCGCCGGCGCGATTGTCGCCGCAGCCTATGCCAGCGGCGCCGAAGCCGACGAGATCGCCCGCGTCGGCTGTTCGATGCGGTTCCGCGACGTCGCGAAATGGAGCATCTGCCGGATGGGGGTGATGGGCAGCGAGCGGATGAAGCGCTTCCTCGAGGGCCTGCTCAAGACCTACAAGTTCGAAGACATGCGGATCCCGCTCGGTGTGGTGGCGACGGATCTGTGTACGGGCAAGGCGGTCTCGTTCCGCGACACCGGCGACGTGTTCCTGCCGATTCGCGCGAGCTGCGCCTACCCGGGGCTCTTCCAGCCGGTCGCCTGCGACGATCGCCTGCTGGTGGACGGCGCGATGAGCATGGAGATCCCGGCGGTCGTCGCGCGCGAGCTCGGGGCGACGCACGTGATTTCGGTGGCGCTGCCCGCGCCGGCGTGCCGGCGGCCGCCGAAGGATGTCTTCCAGGTGATCCGCCGCTGCTTCCAGATCATGCAGGGGCGCAGCGAGGACGGCTGGCGCCGCGCGAGCGACCTGATCATCGCGCCGGATCTCAAGTCGATCGAGTGGAACGGGTTCGAGAGCGGACCGGAGCTGCTGAAGGCGGGCGAAGCGGCGGCGCTGGCGGCGCTGCCGACGATCGAGTCGTGGGTGACGAAGACGGTGTCGTGTCCTGCCCAGGCGACCGTGCGGGCCAGCTTCGCGTAGACGCCGGGGTTTTGGTAGGGATGGTCTTCAGACCGGTCCGACGCGGGACGGCCTGAAGGCCGTCCCTGCCGATCAGATTTCTCTGCGGTCTCTGCTTCTCTGCGGTCTCTGCGTTCCCACCGCGATGGGCTGACCCCGAACTCGGCGCGAAACGCTCGGTTGAAGTTCGAGACGTCGCCAAAGCCTGAGTCGAGCGCGACGTCGACGATCTTTGCCGGCGAATCAGTCAGACGAAGCGCCGCGTCGCGCAGGCGGGCGCGCCGCACGTACTGATGTGGCGTCACGCCGGTGAGGCGTTCGAACGTACGCAGGAAGTGATACGGGCTCAGGCCGGCGCCGCGCGCCAGCGATTGCAGCGACAGGCCGGCGTCCGGGTGCCGCTCAATCGCGCGAATCGTGCGGGTGACGCGCGCGACGGCATTCAACGGCAGGACGTTCACGTCCGCACGCCCCCCTCTGTCGGCGTCGAGCGCCGACGCCGCCAGCTTGACCGCAATCTCTTCCCACGCCACGTCGGCGGATCCGACCGCGCCGGCCGCCGCGCGGGCGACGAGCGGCGACACCGCGGCAATCGCCGGCAGACGTGCGTTCCTGAAACCCAACCGGCCGCGCGCGCCTGAGTCTGCCGCCATCTGCTCGAAATACTCCGGGGCGTACCAGAACGACACGCAGCGATCGCCCGCGCGCGTGCTGGTGGCCGCACTCGTAGCATTGCCCCTCGTTGCCGAGCAGCAGCGAGCCCGGCGTCATCAGCGCGTGGCCGCGCGGCGTCCGGTATTCGAAGCTGCCGGCGACGACCATCGCGATCGAGTACCGCGTGTGCCGCTCTTCGAACGGCCGATCCTGCGGGCCCGAGGTGCAGACCACATCGGCGACGGTCCAGCCGTCGCCGGACGCGATCATGCGCGCCGACGCCGCGCCTTCGGTCCCGTGCTCGGCGCGGCGCGCCAGCGCGCGCTCCAGTTCGACCGCAATTTTTGCCAAGACCAGTTCCCGGCTGCGTCCTATAACAGTAGTTGCCACGAACGTTAGCGGCGGCCAGGTAGCGCAGGCCTTCAGGCCTGCGACCGTGCCGGTCCGCGCTGACGACCTGAAGGGCTGCACCACGTTCGATATCCAAACGAGTTTGCCACGGAGGGCAGCATGGTCACGACAACGGTCAAGGTTCCCGCGGGTCTCGAATCGCGCGTGTTGCAGGAGGGCTATGGACCAGGCGCGTGGCACGGCGCCGATCTCAAGGCTGCGCTCACTGAGGTGACGCCGGCGCTCGCCTTCTGGCGCCCGGCGCCCGGCCGCCACAATATCGCCGAGATTGCACTGCACCACGCCTACTGCATCCGCGCGGTCCGGTCGCAGATCTCGGGCGTCGCACCCGAGCCGTTCGTCCGCGAGGGCGACGACTGGTTCGAGCTGGAGAATGAACAGGCGATGAGGTGGGCGGAAGTGCAATCGACGGTCGAATCCGAGCAGAGCCGGCTTGCGGCCCTGGTCGCGCAGATCGAGGGCGGCGTTTCGTCGCCGCTGGCCGACGCCGACCGCTTCAACCTCGAGCTCGGCATCACCTGCCACGCGATCTACCATGCGGGGCAGATTCAACTGATCAAACGTCTGCACGTGGAGTAGGACATGGCCTCGATTCACAAGGAGATCGTCGTCGACGCGGCGCCCGAGGCGGTGTGGGACGCGGTGCGCGATGTCGGCGCCATCCACACCCGGCTCGCACGGGAGTTCGTGCTCGACACCAGGCTCGAAGGCGACACGCGGCTGGTCACCTTCGCCGGCGGCGTCGTGGTGCGCGAGCGCATCGTCGACGTGGACAATGGCAGACGCAGGCTCGCGTACTCGGTCGTCGAAGGACAGCCGACGCATCACAACGCGTCGATCCAGGTCTTTCCGGAGCCGGGCGGCCGCAGCCGGATCGTCTGGATCACCGACCTGCTGCCGAATGAGATCGCTGAGTTCATCGGCGGCATGATGGACAAGGGATGCACGGCGATGAAGGCGACGCTCCGGTAGCGCGGCCGCTCAGCCAGGCTCCGTGGGTTGTACAAGTTTTTCTGCGGTCTCCGCGGCCTCTGCGCTCCAAAGTGCCGCGCAGCCGATCGTCGGGGAGCTACGGCTGGCTGATCCTGCCGTCCGCTGCAATCACGAACGCATACCCCGGCTCGTCGCCGGTGCCGGGCGTCGTCGTGTTCTGAACCAGGCGGACGTTGTTGACGAAGATGTTGCGGGTTACCGCGCCGGTCGGGTTCTCGTCGCACGAGTTCTGATCGTTGACGCGAAACGACAGGCGCGTGTTGACCGGGGCATCGTCCAGCGTGATCTCGTAGCGATCCGGCGGGAACGCCTGCAGCGGGCTGGCGGCAAAGTTGCGCCAGCTCGGATGAATGTGCGTTGTCCCGACGCCGCTCACGCAGGCCTGCGCCGACGGCGGCAGGTCCGCCCGGCGTGCGGTCGGGCCCATGAACACCACCCGCACCGTCGCCTCGGTTGAGGGCGCCGTCGAGGAACCGCACGCCGGTGCCGCAGCGATCAGCCCAACGGCGATTAGCAAAGGCCGGGCCTGCATGCGAGCATACCTACCTGATTTCTGGCGACGCACGCAACCGCGTGTCCCTACCGATCCTCCGTTGCGTACTGTGCAGGTTGAGACGACCAGCGTTGATATAGTTGCGGCCGCACCCACCACCACCGACCGCAACCGAGAGCTGACGCATGAGTCTCAATTCGTTCCAGAGGCGGAATCCCTGGATCATGACGCCGATCCACCTGCTCGCGACGCTGATGACCCCCGAGCGCTGGCCGTTTCTTTCCCCCGAGCTTGGCGCGTCGATCACCCGCGCCCTCGTCGTCGATACGACGTCGCTGGCCCGCACCATCCGCCGCATCAACCCGTTGACGCCGATTCGCGAGGCGACCCTGCCCGGCAGTTCGCTGTTGCAGTCGCTCGACTGGCAGCTGCGCAAGCTGTTCTGGACCGCGCTGTGGTGCGGGATGGTCCTCTTCCAGGGCTGGCCACGCCGCGCGCCGTGGCCGCGCCGCGAGCCCCCGATTCGGCTGCTCTCGGCGCCCGAAACCTACGCCGACTTCCAGTCGCCAACGCTGGTCGTGCCGGAAACGGTGCCGTGGGCGGAGAAGTCGCTGCCGAACCAGATGACCGTGCAGACGGTCCATCTGCTGCAGGATGTCTATCCACTGGTCAACACCAATCAGCCGACCTCGAACCCGGATCGTCAAAAGGCGTTCGAGGACGCATACACGTTTCCCTACCGCCTGCTGCGCGATGCGCCGGTCTGGCATCCCGACCTGGTCGCGGCGTCGGGCGCGGGAAATCTCCTCGGCGCGCTGGCGTCGGGCGGGCCGTTCGCGAAGCTGCTGGAGCGCACCGGCGCGAACGGCGCCGACTACGTCATCGATCTGCGCCACTTCGCGAACTACGAAGTGCGCGATGGGCTCGTGCGCCTGGGCTGCCTGATTCGGTTCGCGGCGCCCGGCGGGAATCTGGAGGTGACCGGCATCGAATACGACGGCGACAGCGCCACCCCAGGCAGCCGCAACTGGAATTTCGCCGAGCGGATTGCGATCGCCGCGCTGATGACGCATGTCACCGTCTGGCGGCAGGGGATGGAGTATCACGTCGGCGGGCTGGCGCCGGTGCCGGTGCTGACGCACAACCTGCTGCCGGTGTCGCATCCGCTCCGGCGTCTCCTGGCGCCGCACATCAACCAGACGATGACGACGAACTTTCACACCCACCTGACGCTGCGGCGCTCGGGCTTCGACGTCACCGGCTTCACGTTTCCGTTCAAGACCATCCTGCGCTACTACGACGACGGCGCGGCGGGGTTCGACATCAACCGGCTCGACGTCGAGCAGGATGCGAAGCACCGCGGCATCACCGACGCAATCGACTATCCCTACCTGCCGCAGGCGCTGCGCTACTACCGCCTGATGGAGAGCTACGTCAGGCAGTACGTCGACCACCATTTCACCGACGAGAGCGTCCGCACCGACGCCGACATCCGCGCCTGGTTCGACGCGCTCGACCAGCGCATCGTGCGCGGCATCCGCTCGTACGTTCCCGAACCGACGCGCGAGAACGTCATCAAGCTCTGCACGCTGCTGATCTATTCGCTGACCATCGGCCACACCGAGAATTCGCTGCTGAACCACGCGGTGTTCATGCCGACGACCGTCCGGCGCGACGGCGTCCAGCCCTCGGTCGGCGAGATCCAGAACATCGTCAACTTCCAGCTGCTGATCACGGCGCCGACGACGTATCTGGTGGATGATGCGTCGCACCTGGCGCTCGACTCGGGGGCGGCGGAGATCATGCGCGGGTTCCGGCGGAACCTGCTGGCGATGCAGGAGGAGATGGAGCGCCAGCCGAGCCGGCACTGGCAGCTCTTCCCGAACCAGATCGAGGGCAGCGTCTCCTGCTAAATGCGACAGCCCGTGATCATGTTCAAATGCGACAGCCCGTGATCACGACGATCAACGCAGAACACGCTGAACTCGCAAAGAACGACGGTCAACGCGGAACTCGCGGAACTCGCAGAATTCTTCTGTCACCCGGTCTCAGAATGCCCAGCCTGAGTCTCGCGCGTGGTGTAGAGGGTAGTGTCCGGCTTCAGCCGGACCGTCCGTCGTCGTCACCTTCCGAGGCGCACGCCAACCAGCGCGCTGAAGCGCAGGTGCAACTCCCACCCGACCCGCACTTCCCCGCCGACGGTCACCGCATCTCCCACCCGCGCGCGGACGCCGCCGCCGGCGGTGAACGCGCCCTCGGTATGCGTGAAGATCTCATTCGGAAACTGCTCGCGGGTCTGAAACAACCCTGCACCCGCGACGAGGAACGGCGTCACGCGCGGCGGGCGGCCGCTGGTTGAACCGAGCAGGTCGAAGGTCAGGTTGCCGGTGAGCATCAGGTGGCTGTGCCGGCTGCCGCTGATGTAGGCGATCTCAGGGCCGATGCTGATGCGAGGCAGGACATAGAAGCGGCCGGCTCCGCCGATGAAGTTCTCTTTGACGACGCTGTCGTCGGCAAACAATAGCGTGCCGCCATGGACCTCGGCGACGGGAGCCGGTCGTTCCTGAGCCGATCCCGGGCGCGCCAGGCCCAGCACGGCAATCGTTGCCATGGTCGCGAGCATGTGCGGTATCAAGCGATTCACTGGAAGCCTCATCCCGTTAGATGCCGATGAGCGGCATCGATCGACTATTGGCTGCGTGGCATCTGGAACGCAGAGGCCGCGGAGACCGCAGAGAAAACTTGTAACAAGGGTTTCTCTGCCTGCTCTGCGAGCTCTTGGGTTCGCTCACGCCGATGGATGCGCGAACCATCGGTTCTGCGGCTCAGTCCGGCGCCCGGCCCGTGCTCGACAGGTCCCCGCCGCGTACGCCGGAATGAAATTGACTCTCACCGTGGCGGCGAGTTCAGCGATCGAGAGGAAGCGAATGCAGGCCGGCGGGACGGCGGGACGGCTTGAAAGCCGTCCCCTCCAGAACGGTGCCTACGATCATTCGTACCTGAGGGCGACGACGGGATCGACGCGGCTGGCCACCCACGCCGGCCACCACGCCGCCGCAAGCGCTACCGCGCCGAGCAGCGACGCCGTCGCCAGCACCGTCAGCGGATCGATGGCGCTGACGCCGAACAGCAGCGACGCAAGCGCCGGGCTGAGCGCGACCACCGCGCCGACGCCGAGGGTCAGGCCCGCGGCCACCAGCGCGAACACCTGCCGCAGCACCATCCACACCACGGCCGAGCGCTCCGCGCCCATCGCCATGCGGATGCCGATCTCCTGTGTCCGCGTGCGCACGCCGTAGGCGGTGACGCCGTAGATGCCGACCGCCGCCAGCGCCAGTGCGACCACGGCGAAGATCGTCAGCAGCGCGGCCGACACCTGCTGCATCACGATGCTCGCCTCGAATGCCTGGTTGAGCGTCTGAATCGCGTAGACGGGCTGATCCGGATCGATCGAGGCGACCGCCTGCCGGATCTGCGCGACCGCCTGCGCCGGTTCGCCGTTGATCCGGGCGACGAGGAACAACTGGTTCCAGCGATCCCGCCCCTGCTCCATCGGCACGAACATCTCCGGCATCGGCACCGACGCCGCGCCGGCGTTGACCGTATTGGCGACGACGCCGACCAGTTCCGCCGGAGCCGACTGCTCCGGCTTCTCGCCGATCCGGATCCGCGTGCCGAGCGGCGCGCTGCCGCCGAGGAAGCGGGTGACGAACGCCTCGTTGACGACGACCACCGCCTGCGCGCCGTTTCGATCGCGTTCGTCGAAGAGGCGGCCGGCCCGCAGCCGCATCCCCAGTGCCGGGAAGTAGCCGCGGCTGGCAATCGTCGCGTACGCCGTTGGCAGCGTCTGACCGCCCGGCGGCGGCGCGCCGTCGACGAGCAGCCGGGTGCGGAAAAACGCTTGCGGCGGAAACTGCGACGCCAGCCCCGCGCGCTCGACGCCCTGCAGCGTCTCCACGCGCCGCGCGAGCTCCTCGAAGAACGTCGTGATCGCTTCGCCGCTGCGGTACTTCTCCTGCGGCAGCGTCAGGCGCATGGTGACGACGGAGCCGGGATCCACGCCGGGATCGACGCGCTGCAGGTTGACGAAGCTCCTGAGCAGCAGCCCGGCGCCGAGCGCGAGCATCACCGCCAGCGCCACCTCGGCGACGATCAGCCCATGGCGCGCGCGCCGTGCGCCGCGTCCACCGGTCGTCGATCGCGCGTCCTGTTTCAGCGACTCGTTCGGCTCGGCGCGTCCGCTTTGAACCGCTGGCAGCACACCAACAAGGAACACCGCCGCCATCGTCGACAGCGCGCACCAGAGGGCGACGCGCGGGTTGAGTGTGGCGCCGAGACCGAACATCGTCAGCTGCGGCGGCACCAGCGCGTTCGACGCGCGGATCGCGACGCTCGCCAGCGCGAAACCCGCGAGGCCGCCGGCGGCCGCGAGCACCGCGACCTCGGTGACCAGCTGCTGCGCCAGCCGCCGCCGCCCGGCGCCAAGGGCGGCGCGCACGGCAAATTCGCGCTGCCGGCCGCTCGCACGCGCCAGCATCAGGCTGGCCAGGTTCGCGCAGGCGATGAACAGCACGAGCGCAACCGCGCCGAGCACGAGCATCCCGGCCGGCCGCATGTTCTCGAGCACGCCGTTCGCGAACGGCTGCGGCGACAGCCGCCAGCCGGCGTACTCCGGGAACTGCGCCGCATGATCGGCCGCGATGCGTGACGCGATCGCGGCAAGCTCGGTTTCGGCCGACCGTCGCGATGCGCCGGGCGCCAGCCGGCCGATCACCGAGAAGTTGCGCATGTTGCGCGGCACCGCGTCGGCGGTCGCGCCCCACGGGATCCAGAGATCGGTGCCGATGAGCAGCAGTTCCGGCGGCATCACGCCGACCAGCGTCGCCGCGTTGCCGTTGACGCGAATCGTCGTGCCGACCAGCGAGCGGTCGGCGTGGAAGCGCGAGGTCCACAGCCGATGGCTGATGATCGCCGCCGGCGGGCCCTTGGCTGCGAGCTCCTCTGCGGTGAAGCCGCGGCCGAGAAACGGCCGCAGCCCGACCACTGGAAACGCATCGTCGATCATGAACGCGGTGAACACGCGGTCGGGCACGTCGCCGCCGGAGATGTTCCGGTTGCCCAGATCGAACGCCGCCGTTCCCGCGAACGATCGCGCCTGGCGGATGTCCTCGTATTCGGCCGGAGACAGCACCTCGACGAACCGCGTCTCGCTCGACAGCTTCGGAAACGACGGTCCGACGATCAGCAGCCGGTCGGCATCCGGAAACGCGAAGGGATGCAGGACGAAGCTGTCGACGATGCCGAAGACGGCGGTGTTGCCGCCGATGCCGAGCGCGAGCGAGAGAATCGCGACGGCGGCAAAGCCTGGACGCCGCGCCAATTGGCGGCACGCGTAGCGCAAGTCCTGTCGAAATGTGTCCATCGGGCGGCTCCTGGAACGGTGACCGGAACGCGGCGCCAGGCGCTGCCGAACCGCGCTGGCAGCGAGATCAGCAGTGGTTCGGCCGGCGTGGCGCACCGCGCCGAGCGCGCCGCGGTACCGCGGCTGTGCCCGCTCGGCGGCAATCGCCTCGAGGATCTCGGCGCCGTGGCGGCGCCGGAACTCATCGCCGTACGCGAACAGCAGCAGGCGCCACAGCCACCTCATGTGAGGCTCGCCTTGCGCAGCCGCGCATGCGCACGCGCGTGATCGACCATGCGGGCGAGGTGGCGGATTTCCGTCCGCAGCACCGACCAGCCGTCGGGCGTCAGCCGGTAGTAGCGGCGCTGCGCCTCCTGCCCGTCGCGCGGGTCGTCGCGGGCGCTCTCCTCTTCGATGTAGCCGGCGTCCTCGAGGCGCTGAATCGCCTCGTAGAGGGTGCCGGGGCCGAGCCGGATTTCGCCGCCCGATCGCTCCTCGACCGCCTGCTTGATGGCGTAGCCATGCAGCGTGCCGTCGGCGAGAGCGAGCAGGATGTGGGTGACCGACAGGGACAGGGGATGGCGGAGCTCGGTCCGCTTGCGCGGGGTCATGACATGTCGTTAGACGATATGTCTGACGGCGAAGGTTTGCTGGAGAAAAGCGGCGTTCAGCGCGGCCGCGCCGTCAGGGTGGTCCCGGGGTAGTAGTGCTGCAGCACCTCCGCGAATGAGGCGCCTTGTCCTGCCGCCATCGCTGCCGCGCCCTCCTGGCACAGGCCGACGCCGTGCCCGCGGCGTTCGCTGACGCCCTCCCCGCCCCTGAGCGGGCAGGCGACGCTGAAATACGGGTAGCCATCCGCCGCCTGCAGCCCCGCCTCGGCGCGCGGCCGGGTCCGAGCCGCCGCAGCTGGCCGAATAGAACGCGGTGATCGGAACGTCCCGAAACGTCAGGCACGAGCCCGGCGGTCTCGCGAGCCGCGCGCGCCGCCGGGTGATCGTCGGCGCGGCGGCTCGCGCAGGAACTGGCAGTGCGTCGTATCGCAGAAATCGAAGCCGCGATGCCGCCGCCCAGCGGCGGTGAAAAACGACCGCGCCGCCACTGCCTGCGCCTTCAGCGCTTCGGGCGGCGCCGACATCGACCTGCTCGGCCGCGACAACCGACGCCACCGCCGTTTCGAGATGGCATCGACACCACCGGCACCAGTTCGCCGCCGGTCGCGGCAACGTCGAGCCGGCCGTGGAATCGCCGTGCGATCCGGTCAGGCACGCTCAGATCGAGATCGGCGTCGCCGCCCGGTCGGTCCGGTCACACGAACGGCGCCCGAGGTGAACGCGCCGCCGCCAGCGCAGCTGACCTCGATCGCACGGCCGTTCCACTGCAGCGTCGCCTGCTCGCTGCCGCGCAGCACGCAGCTGTCGCGGTCGCCGCCGCATGGCTGATCGCCTCGCCAACCGCCGCAACCACCAGCGCGTTCGGATGGAACAGACCGAAGACGGCGACCTGAACCCCACCCGGCGGGCGCGCAGACGCCGATGCCGCCGCGAGCGCGAGCAGAACGAGCGCGCCTCGCATCAATGGCCTCCCAGCGCGCGGAGGAGCAGCCGGCGGCCGCAAGCGCCGCGGTCTCGGCGCCGGTCCGGCCGTGCGCCTGCATCAGCAGCGCGACGCGCGGACGATCGGCCGGATAGATCGACGATCGTGTAGCCGTCGGCGGTCGCCCGCGGCGAGTGGCTGCACGGCGCGGTGCCGGTCTTCACCAGCGCCTCCGCGCGGCCGATCGCCGCGCCGACCGCCCGCCCGGTTCCTGTCCGCGCCGAACGCCAGCATGCCCTGCACGATCGGCGAGCACGCCCGGCTGCGCCGCGCGCGAGCACGAGCTCGAGGTACCCGCGGACGATCGGCTGCAGGCGCGAGCTTGAGCGCATCGCCGAAGCCGACCATCGCCGCCGGCGTCGCCGTCGCCAGACTCCGTCCGCATGCCGAACCAGCGCAGGCGTGTCGACCAGCGCGTCGGGCGAGGTCGCCTCGCGCGAGCTGTCCGAAAGTAGGCGTTGCACGAGCCGGCGACCGCATCGACGATGCCGACGCGCCCGTGCCCGGCGGGCAGCCAGCAGCCATCCGCGCTGCCGCGGCAGGTGAAGGTCGGATAGGTGAATCGGTGCGCGTCGGCATACGCCAGCGCGGTGAACGGTTTGATCAGCGATCCGAACGGCAGCGGCCGCTCGAGATCGTCCCAGCGGGCATCGAGCACGCGTTCGGTCGTCGGCATCGACGAGCAGGTACGACGGCGCGACGACGGCATCGCCGCCGTATCGCGCAAGGGCTGGCGACCGTCAATACGGCGGCAACGATGAACGCCGAGCGGCACGGCCAGGCGGGTGTTCTCATCGCGACCAACCGGTATAGGTCACCGTCTGCGACGACCGTGGCGCCGCGGTCGCGCACGACGATGGACGCTCGAGTCGACGCGTGACAAGCGTGTCGCTGAGGCTGGCGAGGTTCTCCGAGAAGAACAGCGGCTCCCGATTCTCCGTCGCCGGCGCGCCGCGTTCTCGACGAACCGCATCACGCTGACGAACCGATCCGCGCTCGAGCGCATGGCGGAAGCCGGCGGCGAACGTGCCTTCCAGGGCAGCAGCGGCGTCTTCGACGTCCGCGTCGAGCACCGCGGCCAGCAGCGCCGGATCGTTGGCGACGAACAGCAGGCGCCGCGCTCGGCGACCGCAAGCGGCTCCAGCCCTTCGAGCTGCGAAAACGTCTGCGCCCCGATCCGCGCATCGATCCAGCGCATGCCGAGATGCGCCTTCGTCCACACCGGATCGACGAGCCGCCCGGACCGCGTCGCGCGCGGCGCCCGGCGGCCAGTCGGTCCGCCCTGGCGAGCACGATGACCGCGCCGCGATCGACGAACACGCCGTCGCTGGCCGGCTCGCGTCGCCTCGACGTGGAGCATCGCGCTGAGCGCGTCCGCTGCCGACCAGCTGCGCGAGCGCGCTCGAACTGATACGTCGTCGGCCGCGCGCGGCCGCGCGGCTCCTCGTCGATGCGCGATCTCGAGATCGCCGGCGTCGCCGGTGCGCTGCTCCTGTCGACCCGAGACGCGGCGCCGTGCGATCGCGCTGCGCCGAGGCGTCGCTCGTCGCAATCACCTTTTCGAAAATCAGCGTCGTCGCCTGCTCGCGCCGTCGGCGCCGTCCAGGCCCGATAGAGGCCCGCAGTGTCGGGCACGAGCCGCACGATCTCGCCAAGCCCGCGGCCGTCCCGGCGGCCGGCTTCTCCTCCGCCCGCAGCAGCACGCGCTCCTCCGGATTTCACGCCGGCGATGCGGATGCAGATCCGAGACGGCGGACGACGTACTGCCTCAGCTCGGTGACGTTATCCTGCACCCAGTACGAGCGGAAATGCGGCTGCCTTGACGAGCGTCTCCAGATTCGCGACGAGCCGCACGATCGCCCGGCGCGCGCCCGCCGCCTTCACCGCTTGCGCGAACCAGCCTCGGCCTCGACCGACGGCGTCCGCTCTGACCGCCGATGAGCGTCAGCGCGCCGGCCAGCAGATCTTCTCTCGTCGCGAGCACGAGATACTGATCGCGGACGCCGAACGCGACGACCCGCTTCGATTCCGGATCGACGCGGACGTAGAACGGCGTGCCGGCGGCCTGCGCGCGGCTCGTAGGTGCCACGCGTCCGCCACAGCGCGTTCTCCATCGCTCTCGCCGACGGCAGCCGCGTCACGTAGAGGAACTCGAGCTTGCCGATGTCGTAGAGCGCGAGCGCCGACTCGGCGCCCGCCACGTCGGACACCAGCGCCATGTCGGGCGGCACGCCGGCGGCGGTCGAGAACTCGTCGTACGCGTCCTTGAGGCGCAGGAACAGCCGCGAGCGCGAGAACGCCTCGTAGTTGGCGCTCGCCAGCCACTTCGTTTTCTCGGCTCGATGCTGTTCCAGTCGCCGACGAGCGACGCCAAGTCCTTCGCCTGCAGCACCAGCGCGGCGCCCGCCGGCAGCAGCGCCGTGATGCCGCGTCTGCCGCGGCGGCTGCGCCGGCGTCTGCAGCAGCGCGCCGACCGTCGCGAGCACGACGCCGATCCCGGTCCACGCCACGATCCGCTGCGTCGTCCGCTCTCATCGCGAGCTGCCTCCCTGGCGCGACGACGGTCCTGCGGCCGGAATCCGCGGACGCACGAGCTGCGGCTGATCGAGCGCCTCGCCGATCGTGCGGCTGCCGCGCCGCGTTTCTGGCGCGGCGGCCGATCTCCTCGTTGATCGCCGTGATCCGCTGCCGGATCGGCGCGCGCGCGGCGGCGGCTGTCCTTCGAGCGCGATCGTGAAGAAGCGCGACCGCCTCCGGCAGGCGATCGACCTGCTGATGCGCCTCGCCGAGCTCGCGCGCGAGACGCGCGCGGGCCGCGCGGTCAGGCCGACGTTCGTCAGCGATCGACTGCGGCGCCAGAATCGGCTGGATGGCTTCGATCGCCTCCGCCGGCTTGCCCGCCGCCAGCTCCGCGCGGAACAGCGGCACTCTGCAGTGCCGGCGCCGCCGGGATCGACCGCGACGCGCCGCGAGCAGCAGGTTGACGCGGGCCGACGGCTCCGTCGCCCGCTCCGCGGCGGCAAGCCTCGCCGCGACGAACATCGGCCGATCGGCGGCGGCCGGCGTCAGCGTCGGGCATCGCGCGCAGCCAGATCGATCTCGCGTCTGCGCGTCCGGCGGCCGAGGCGTCCGCCCGCCGACGCAAACGCGCGCGCCGCTTCGACGCGGACGGCGTAGCGCTCCTTCGGCGACTCGGCAATCCGTGCGAGGCGGTCGAGCGCGCCGGCGCGCTCCTGCGCCGGCGGCAATCTCGGCTCGTGCGAGCGCAATGCTGCGCCTCGGCGTCCCACGGCACCGCCTGCACGCGGGCGCGGCGGAACTCGAGCGCCTCGGCCGGATGATTCAGCCGCTCGAGCAGCGCGCGCGGACGCCGGCCAGATTGTCGAACGGCTCGCCGACCACGAGCGTCAGCCGGTGCAGGAGCTCGAGCGCGGCGGGCACATTCCCCTGCTGCACGCGAATCTCGGCGAGGCCGAGGAAGACGGGCCGCGCCAGCTCCTCGCGATCGAGCTGGCGCGTGTAGACGAACTCCATGATGCGGCGGGCCGACGCCTGATCGCCCGCCTGGCGCAGCGCGGTGGCGGCGTTCCGCAGCGCGCCGAGGTCCACCGGCCGGCTCTCCTCGCGCGCATAGCGATCGAGCAGCGCCTCGAGCGTCGCGAGCCGCCGCCGCGATGCGCGTCTCGAGCGCCGTCACCTCGGCGTCGTGCGCGAGCCGCGTCGCTTCGGGCAGCGCCCGCAGCAGCTCGTCGGCGCGCATCGTCTGCTTCGTGTCGACGAGCGACCGGATCCGCTGCAGGCGCCAGCCATCGAGCTGCGGCCTGCGCCGCCGCCTGCGCGGCGCCGTGCTCGCGCGCGACCGTTTCCTCGCTGACCGCGACGATCCGCTCGTAGACGCGGTCGCGCTGAAGATCGGGCAGCCAGGCCGCCTTCGCGATCGCCGCGAGCATGTCGATCTGATTCGGGCGGCGCGGCCGAGGTCGATCAACCAGTCGGTGCCCGCGACCGCGTCGTTCGGCGGCGCGGAACGCGGCCCGCAGCAGCGCATCGGCGCGATAGGTGCCGTTTCTCGCGATGTAGGCGCGCACCATCTTGTCGGCCGGCTCGCGCAGCTCCGGCAGCAGCTTGCGGCTGCCGATCGAGTCGAGCGCGGCGACGAGCGGCACCGTATCGACCGCGGCCGCGTCCGGCCTGCGCCGCGAGCACCTCCAGCGCCTGCTTCCAGCGGCGATCGCGGCCGCGCGGCGGCCCTGCCGCCAGAGGATGGCGGCGGCGCGAAGGTGGACGTCGCTCCGGCGCGCGTTGAGCGTCGCCGCATGGTCGTATTCGGCCAGCGCGCTCGGGCCGGCGCCTTGGTCCCGGTAGAAATCGGCCAGCGTCACATACGCATCCGATCGCGCCGGCGTCCGCTCGACCGGCGCCGGCAGATAGTCGGCGGCGCCCGGCTGCTTCGCGAACGTCAGGTACTCGCCGAACCGCGAGCCGTAGGCGAACCAGGTGTCGCCCGCCAGCCGCAGCGACCGGTCGACCGGCTTCAGCCGCTCGCCGACGGTGCGCGGCGCCGAGCGCGGTCGTGAACGCGTCGGTCGTGGCGGCGTCGAATCGCGCGAAGTGCAGGCCGACCAGCGCCGTATACGCGTTGGTCCAGACCGGCGGCAGCCCCTGCCCGCGCGCGCGCACGACCGCCAGCGCCTGATCGAAGGTGCCGTGGCCGACGACGAAATTCGCGACGGCGTCGCGGATGCGCGGCGTGGCCGGTCGCCGGCCAGCGCGACGAGCCGCTGCGGATCGCGCTCGAGCAGCAGCTCGAAATAGCGCGTCGAGCAGCGCGCCGGAAGGCTCGGTCACCGGGATCTTCGCCAGCACCCGCAGCTCGCCCGCCGGATCGCCCGCCTTTCGGTACGCGTCGGCCGCGCTCGACGCGGGCGTCGAACGCCGGACGTGCGCCGAGAATCCGCGAACCGCTCGAGCTCGCTCGCCAGCTCCGCGAAAGCGCAACCGGCTGGTCTGGAGATCGCACGAGCCGCGCGAGATGCACGTTCGACTCGATTCTGCGCGGCTGCGCGTCCATCAGCTCGGTGCGCCAGCGCACGGCGAGCTCGAGCAGGCCGGCGCGCTCGGCGAGCGGCACGAGGAACCGCGGCGAAGTCGCCGCTGCGGCAGCGCGGCCCTCTTCTGCTCGAGAAACGCCGCGAAGGCCATCTTCTCCTCCGGCGAGAATCCGCGGGCGACGAGCTCGCCCATCTCGTTCGAGCCGCGCCGACAGCGCGTTCGCCATCGACGACTCGTCTCGCGTCGGCCCGAGGGCCGCCACCGCCTCGCGTCCGCGCCGCCAACAGCCGGTCGAAGACGGCCGTCGACTGGCGAAGCCGGGTGTAGACGCTGACGTACGTGCTGCCGCTCTCGAGCAGGCCGCGGGCCCGGCGAGCCGCACGCCCTCGTCGGCGAACGACCTCGCCGCCTCGAGCATCCGCCACTGCTCGAGCCGCGCGGCGACGGCGAAGAAAGTCTCGGCCCGCTCCGGGCGCCCCTCGACGAGCGCGGTCCGCAGCGCCTTCGCCGCATCGTCGACCCGTCCCTGGCGCGCCCGAAGCTCGGCAATCTTCTCCATCCATTGCGGGTCGTGATAGGTCAGCTCGTAGGTTTTCGTGTAGCTGGCGACCGCATCGTCGAACCGCATCAACCGCTCTTCGAGGCCGCCGCGCGCGGTCTGGAAGTCGGCGCGATCCGGGCGGATGGCGGCCGCCTTCGCATAGGCGGCGATGGCCGCCGGGAAATCCTCGAACTGCGTCTGCGAGCTTCGCCAGCAGCATCGGCCAGCGGTAGTCGCGCGGCGAGTCGGCGGCGGTCTTCGTGTAGTACGCGAGCAGCTGGTTCGTTCGCGCGTGCTGGCGCGCGTAGCGCCCGGCCTCCTGCAGCAGCGCCTCGTCGTCCGGATACCGGTTGATGATCTCGATGTACTGATCGACCGCGCCGGCGTGGTCGTTCAGGCGCGCGAGCGCCGGGATGAGGCCGCGACGCAGGCCGGCGATGCGCCGCGTCCGTTCCTCGGCCGAGATCGGCGCCGCCGCGCATCGCGCTCGATGCGTCGACGTCGTGTAGAAATCGCGCAGCGATCGCATCGTCTTTGGCGAGCGCGTAGCTGTCGGCAACGGCCGCGAGGTAGTCGGCATTGAACGGATCGTCGGCAAGGAGCGGCGCGAGCAGCTCTCGCGCCTGCGACGTAGTCGCCGATCTGCGTCGACTTGTCGCGCGCCTCGAACGTGAACTGCTTCTTCAGCGCCGGATACGACTGCGACGCGGCGCGCGTCAGGACGGCGATGGCCTCGCGGCCCAGCTTGTGCCGCCAGTAGTAGTCGACGGTCTGCCGGACGACGCCGAGGATCCGCGGGTTCTCGGCGTACACCGCGTCCAGCGTCTGTGCGCGCCGCGTCGAGCTCGCCGCGCGACTCGTAGAGGCGCACCAGCGCGTAGCGCAGCTGCAGCTTGTCGATCGGATCGCGCATCAGCTCGATCTGCCGCGCCAGCGCGCGCGTGCGCACCGCATCGAACCCGAGCCGGCGGCATGCGTGCCGACCTCGACCATCAGCTCGAGCGAGGAGGTGCGATCGAGCAGCGTCAGCAAGGAAACGCTCGAGATCGTCGCGGCGGCCCTGCGCCTCCAGCACCGCGATCCGAAGCGACACGGCGGCGGCCGACGGCGCGTCTCCGTCAACCGCTGCCGCAGAGGCGCGATCCGCCAGCGCGCGATAGGCCGGCCGCCTCGCGAGCGTCAGCAGCCGGCTCCGCGCCGGCGAGTCGCCCGGCGCCGCCAGCGCGCCGCGGACGTATTCGTCGATCGCCCGCTCGGGCTGCCGCAGGCCTTCGTGGATCGCGCCGGCTTCGTACGCGTAGAGCGCCGGCTCGCCGCAGCCTCGTTCGGCCCAGCGCGATGATCCGCAGCGCGTCGTCGAACTGGTAGTAGTCCCAGAAGATCGTGGCCGCCTCGAGATACCCGGCCGGCGTTGCCCGGCTCGATGTCCGGCAGGCGATCCCAGTACGCGCGCGCGCGGTCGAAGCGTTCGCGATCGGCGTAGATCTCGCCGAGCGTCGTCAGCGTCGGCCTGACTGCGCGGTCGTAGCGGTGGAGGCGATCCTGCGTCTGCGGCGGCCGCGTCGGTCTCGCGCGCGTCGGCTACGACAACGAGCGGTGCAGCGAGCCGGCTCGCTGATTCAGCTCGACGTCGGCCGGGAACTCGATCGCCAGCGCGGTCAAGGACCGGCGTCGCCGCCTCGAAACGCGAACGCCAGATGTCGGCCTCGGCGAGAAAGCGCGCCGCGAGCGGATGATCCTTCGCCAGCCGCGCCCAGTTCGCCTCGCCCGCCGCCGCGCTGACGCTGCGCATCGCCGGCGACCTCGGCATCGAGCCGGTTCGGTGTGCGAGAGCGTCGCAAAGAACTCCGACGGCGAGGGCCTCGTCTTCGACCCAGTGCCGCCGCAGCAGCGCTTCGCGCGCCGCCGGATCGAGTGTCGCCGTGGCCCTGTAGGCCGAGAGAAGATTGCGGACGAAGACGAGGTGATGCGGAAAGCGATCGTGCGCGTACAGGTTCAGCTGCAGATACAGCCTGCGCGTTGACGGCCGGGCCCGCGACCGACCACCGCTTGGAAGTAGCGCGCCAGGTCGGTGCCGTCGAAGGTGCGGGTGACGTCGCGCGTCAGCTGTTCGAACGCGGCCGACTGGCCGCTGCCGGAAATACCAGCGCGCCAGCCGGTGATGCCAGCGAGCGATCCGGGAACTGCTGGATCGCCAGGCGGTAGACCTGTTCGACTTCGGCCGTGAAGCTGTTCTGATCGAGGAACTGCGCGGCCGCCGCGTACAGGCCCGGGTCGCCCGGATTGCGTTCGATCTCCCGTCGATAGACCGCCAGCGCGGCGGGGAGCTGCTCGGCGCGCGACGAGACGGGCGATGTAGCGATCGAGCACCCGCGCGTAGTCCTGCGAGCGCGCGCCCGCCGGCGCCGCGCCTGCTCGTCCGTCGTCCGCGCCCTGCGACGTGCCGGCGCCGAGCGGCACGCGATCGGCCCGCACCGCGAGCTCCTGCGAGCAGGCGATCGTAGGTCGCGAATTCCTCGGCGACCTGGTCCTTCCGCGCGAAGGCGTCGGCCATCGCGAGCGCGACCGCGGTCCGCTCGCGGCGCATCGGCGAACGAGGCCAGGAAGCGCTGCCCGCGTTCGATGACCGCATCGGACACGCCGTAGGCCGCGTAGGTATCGATCGAGCGTGGCGTTCAGGCGGGCCCGGCGCGGCGACGCCGGAAAGCGCGTCTCGAACAACCCGACCAGGTCGGCGGCGCGGGCGCGATGGAAATACGACGCGCTGACCCCTGCTGCCGGCGGAATACTGGATCAACCGGGCGACGCGGAATTGAACAGCAGCGACAGCACGCCGTTCAGAAACCCCGGGGACCGATCGAGCGTGGCGATGTCGCGATAGAAGGACAGATCGCCGCTGCCGAAGCGCAACGGCTGCTCAGGCGCGGTGAACAGCATCTCGATGACGCTCGCCAGCGCCTGCTCGACGTCGGCGGCGGATGCGCCCGGCAGGCTGTAGATCGACGCGTGATAGCGGAGCGCCTCGTTGTAGTTCCGGGTCCTCTCGTACAGGCGCGCGAGCGTGAACAGCTCGTCCGCGGTCCGCGTGGCGCTCTCGCGGCGAGTCTCGAAATCGGCGAGCGCCTGCTCGGCGGCGCCGACGTTGCCGGCGCGCTGATAGTAGTAGAAGAGGCGCGCGGCCGCCGTCAGGTCGGCGGGGCGGGCGGCGATGTCGGCGCGCGCCCGATCGAGGAACGCGCGCAGGTTGTGGGTCCGCTCGAGCAGCTCGAAATAGCCCTGCAGGTTCCCCGCGTCCCACAGCGGGCGGAAGGCCTGCTCGTACACCGCGAGGGCATCGGCCACTGCGCCGCGGCGGTCGCCAGCGCGGCTCGCCCGTTCAACACGAACGCCGCATCGTCGGGAAATGCGCGCGTGATAGTCGGCCAGGAGCGCTTCGGCGTCGGCGGCGCGGTTGCGACGAGGAGGAAGCGAAAGAGGCGGTCGTACGGGCTGCCGCTCTCGTCCGGATACCGCGCGATCCAGGCGCGATACTGCGCCTCGGCGAACGCCTCGGGCAGCTGCTGCGCGTCGACGAGCGCGAACAGCCGCTCGAAGGTCCGCCACGATCGCTGTCTCGACGCCGGCAGGAGACGATCGGTCGGCGAATCGGGCGCTCTCGCAGCGGCCGCCAATGCGTCGGCCTCCGGCTGTGGCTGCAGGCGCCGATGGTAGAAGTCGGCAAGCCACAGCTGACCGGCGCCGGCGTCCGCGAGGCGCGCTCGCATACGCCTTCCAGTCGGCCTCCGCCGCGCCGAAATCGAGCTTCTCTTCCGCGACGCGCGCGCGCAGCGCCAGCACATCGCGATCGGCGGCGGCGCCGGCGATGCGTGCCAGCGCCTCGTGCGCCTCGGCCGGCGAGCGCCGCACCTCGATTGGCCCGTCCGGCGTTGCGACCGACTTGAAGATCGCATCGTGCCAGCGCCCGCGCGGTCTCGACATTCCTCACCCACTCGGGCAGCTCGGCACGCAGGCCGAAGGCCGACGCGCGAAGATCGCCGCTGCGCGGCGAGCGACCGAAAGCGCATGCGCGGACCGACGCCGTTTGCGCCGGGTGCTCAGGGGACGACATCGAAGCGCGATCTCCTGGCTCGCGATGTTGTGGGCGATGTCTTCGGCAGTCACGCGGACGACGTAGCGTCCGGCGGGCAGGCCGTCGGGAATCGTCAGCGTGCCGGTGCTCGCGGCCGCGCGCGCATCCCATCGCAGGCTGATGGGCGAGGCGCCGTAGAAGCGGGCGACGATCGTGCGCGTCGACGGCGACGCGTCGGCGCGCAGCTGCACGGTATCGCCGGCGCGCGCGGTCGCCTTGTCAGCGGACACGCGCAGCACCGGCGGCTTGCTCGCGATCACGAAGGTCTTCGCTTCGCGATACGCACGGCCGGCGCGGTCGCGCATGATCAGGCGGACGTCGTAGGTGCCGTCGTTCATGTCGGCCGGCGCGAGGAATCGCGTCTGCCAGATGCGCTCGTCGGGCAGGTAGCGCAGCGGCTTCACCAGGCCGAACGGGAACATCGCGATCACCGAGGTGATCGACTCGTCGGTGGCGACGCGCAGCACCGGATCCCCGGGCTTGATCACGCGCGGCCTCAGGAGCGCGCGCGGCGCGGCGAGAAACGACGTGTACGGCGTGACGAACTTGTACTCGCGCGCGAGCTGGATGATTTCGTCGACGCTGGCGCGATCCTCGCCGTCGCGCGCGATCTTGTCGAGCAGCGCGTCGACGCGCGCTCGTGCCCAGGTCCTCGGCAGGCTTGGGTGCTCGAGGCTTTCCTCCGGCAGCGGCACCGTCGCTCGCATCTCCACAGGCGCGGTTGTCGCGCACGGCGCGAGCAGTGAACGTGGCGCGGCCGGTCGGTTGCGTATAGCGCCCGATCCACGACGACATCGAGCCGGCAAACGACACCGGCTCGAGCGGATAGACAAAGTCGACAGTGGCCGCCGGGTCGACCGTCAGCTGCAGGTTGTCGAGCGGGCGGCGCGCCGATCTTCGACACGAACGCGCGCGTCTTGAACTCGATTGGTTCCGTCGAACGCACCGTGTCCATCAGACCGTCGTCGCGGCTGAGCATCTTCAGCAGCGGCACGTTGGCGTCCTCGCCGATGCCGAGCAGATAGGTGCGCGGGCGCACCGCCGCCGCGATCGCCGTGCGTCGCTTCGCGTACCACGCCGCCAGCTGCGCGTTCGCAATCGAGCCGTCGGTGGCGCTCGCGTCCCCAAGCAGGACGAGATAGCGATCGCCCGTTCCCAGCTGGCTCTGATCGAGGGCCGCACCAAGCGCGCGCTCCAGATCGGTGCCGCCGCGCAGCCGGCCTGCGCGCACGAACTCGAGCGAACGCTCGACCGCGGCCTGGTCGGCGGCCACCGGCGCCGGCGCGAACAGCGTCGTTTGGGTGTTGAAGAGCAGCAGGTTGAACCGGTCCGACGGCCGCAGCGATCGGAGGACGGCCTCGAGCGCCTGGAAGCTGCGTTCGAGCTTGTCCCATTGCATGGAGAGCGAGGTGTCGAAGAGCGCGATCACCGTGCGCGCCGGAGCAGCTGTCCCTGCGGCATCCGCCGGGCGCGCCTGTGCGACCAGCGCCGACGCCTGGAAGAATCCTGGCTCCACGCCGCGCGGGCGCGGCGCCGCATCGGTCGGGATTCTGCGCCGCCGGCCTGGGGCTGCGATACGTCGTGACCTCGAGCGTGTCGCTCTTCGCCGCGTCGAGCGCGTATTCGACGCTGAAGTCCTCCGAGAAGGCGACGTTGCGGCCGGTGAAGGACGCGGTGACGCGGTTCGCCGTCTGCTCGCGGATTTGCAGCGGATACGCGCGGCTGACGACGCGAAAGTCGCGAACGGCGTGCGCCGAGGCGAGGCTGAACGAGATCGTCAGGCGGCCCGCCGTCTGCGCGTTGTAGGCGTCGGGCCTGAGCGGCAGCACGAACGCCGACCGCAGGTTCTCGACCGGCACGACCTCGTGGTATTCGATCTCGAGCCGCTTGGTGCCGAAGCCGGGAATCGGCACGATGCGCGCGCTGAACGCCGAGGTTCGCGCCGCTTCGGCGGCGCCCTCGCTGCCCTGCTCGCCCTGCTGGAGCAAGCCGGGATCAATTGCCTGCTGCTTGAGGTTCTCGTAGATTTCCTCGGCTCGACGCCGTTCGAGGATCACGCCGGGGATGCGCGTCACCCCGTCCCACACCGCGAAGTCGGACACGGTCGCGCGGCCCGGCATCGAGAAGCGGTACTCGCCCTCCAGCACGCCGGGCCGGTGGCTCCCGAAGATCTGCCGGACCGAGACGCGCGCGTCGCCGTTGTCGATGCGGATGTCGGCGGCCATCTCGTCGAGCGAGAGGATCGTCGGATCGGGCCCGTCGCTGCCGGAGGGGATCAGCACGCCGACGTCGCCGAGGAGCGGAATCGGCGCCGCGAGCGCGGCGAGCAGCGCGAGCCAGCGGAAGCGCTTCACGGCCGAATCCGTACGAGCCCGTTGTCGGTGCCGACATACAGACGGTCGCCGTCGGGAACGAGCGCGGTGACGTTCATCGATGGCAGGCCGCTTGCCATCGCGGTCCAGCGCCGGCTCTGGCGGTCGAACGCCAGCAACCCTTTCGAGAGCGTGCCGGCGAAGACGTGGGTCGCGGTGACCGCCATCGCGTTGGGGTTGATTTCAATCGGGCCGCTGCAGATCGTTGAAGCGCTGCCAGCGTCCGCCGGCGTCGAGGCGGAAGATGCCGCCGCCATAGGTGCCGACGAACCATTCGTCGTCGACGCGCGCCACCGCGGTGATCCAGTTGTGGGTGAGCGCGGAATTGGCAGTGGTGTAGCTCGCGTGGATGCTGCCGCCGTCGAGCACCGAGACGCCGCCGAGCGTGCCGGCGACGACCTCTGAGCCGACAGCGCCAAGCGCGTACACGTGGTTGTTGACGAGGCCGTGAAACGCGTAGAGGCTGCGGCTCCCTTCGCCATCGATGAAGGTGAGCCCCGCGGGCGTTGCGACGGTCATGCCGCCGGCGTTCATCACCAGGTCGGTGACGTGGTCGGCGATCAGCCCCTCGGCGCGGCCGAGCACCTGCTTCGGACGGCCGCTCGAATCGAGCATCACCAGCCCGTTGGCGGTGGCGACCGCGGTCGCGCCGCCGGCCGGATCGTGGACGATGCGGTTGACGCAGAAGACGCAATCGTTCTCAACGTGCACCGTGCGCTCGCCATGCGAGCCGAGGATGTCGAGGCCGCGATCGAAATAGCCGACCCAGAGACGGCCCGTGGCATCGAGCGCCAGCGCGGAGATGTTGCCGTCGGTCAGCCGGCCGCCGTCGGCTTCAACGATGCGCCGCAGCGCACGGGTTCGATCGTCGATCGCGTACAACCCGTCTTCAGACAGTGCGTACAACCCGCCGTCGGCGTTGACGAAGCGCTGAACCGGCGCCGGCGCTTCGTGCATGATGGGACGGGCGCCACGGGACGATCGCGTGCCGAGCGGAATCTCGGCCAGCGCTCCGTCGAGCGTGCCGACGAGCAGCGTCTGCTCGCGCACCGCGATCGCGCTCGCGAACAGCCCCGGGCCGAGCGTTCGAGTGAAGCGGCCGGCCACGAACTCGGCGACGCCGAGCGCCGTGCCGACGAAGGCGCGCTGCCCGTCGACCGTCATCGACAGGACGCGCCGGTCGGGCAGGCCGTGGGTTTCGTCGAAACGGTCGACGCCGCCCGCGCGCCAGTGCAAAACGCCGTCGTCGCGCGTGCCGATCCAGACGTCGCCGTCGGTGCCGGCGAGCGCCGTGACACCAACCGCCGCGAGCTCCGAATGCGCCGGCGCGAGACGGCGGCCGTCGAACGCCAGCACCCCCAGCGAATCGCTCCCGAGCAGGACGCGTCCCGAGTCGAGCGCGAGCAGCGCCGTCAGCTTTCGCAGCTCGGGGCGATCGGGCGCGGACATGGATCATCCGACGTCCGTCGAAGGTCAGGAGCCCCTCCGACGCGGTCGCGATCAGCAACTGCGGCTCCGACGCGCCCGCGAGCACGCCAACCGCGAGGCCGACCACGGGCGACGCCGGCAGCTCGAGGCCGGTGCGGAAACGGCGGATCACCGTTCCGTTGGCGTCGTACTCGGCCAGGCCGTGCGGCCCGGCGACAAAAAGGTGATCGTGGAACCGTGCGCCATCGCGAAAGCCCGAGGGCGAAGCGATGGTGTCGACGTCAACGGGCAGGGAACGATCGAGCGGAGCGATGGTGGCGCGGATGCCGGCCGATGCGGTCGTGGTGTCGCGAGCATGGCTCACGGCGCGCCGCGCTTCCCAGACGAGGAATCCGGGGATCGACAGGAGAGCGAAAGCCGCCGCGAAGGCCAGACGCTGATGGCGCAGGAACCAAACGATCGCCAAAGCTAATCGTTTAGACACCGAGTTCGAGCGATTGTATCCGCTCGCCTCGCACGGTCGTGGATGAGCTCCACCACGCAAGAGGAGTACTGTCGCTCTAGTCGTAGCGAAGCGCGATCAGCGGGTCCACGCGCGTCGCGCTTCTGGCCGGGAACACACAGGCCGCCAGCCCGACCACGAGGACGATGACGATGACCGCACCCAGGGTTGCCGGGTCGGTCGGCGACACTCCCCAGATCTGGCTGGCCATCACGCGCGCCAGCGCGGCGCTCGCAGCCACGCCGATTACAGATCCGATCGCCACCAGCGTGAGGCCGTTCCTCAGCACCATGCGCAGGATGTCGGACCGCTGCGCGCCGAGCGCCATGCGGACGCCAATCTCATGCGTCTGCAGAGACACCGCATACGCCATGACGCTGAACACGCCGACGATCACGAGCACCAGGCCGATGCCGGCAAACGCGGCGAACGTCGTCAGGCCGAACGCCGGGCCGGAGTAGGAGATCTGCCTGAGCGAATCTTCCAGCGCGCCTGTTGGCGGCGCCAGCGCGACGCCGCTGTCGATGGCGAAGATCTCGCGGCGGACGCTCGAAATCAGCGAGGCCGGCGACACCGCCGTCCGGATCAGCACGCCGCGGTTGAACATGCCGGTGACGTTGAACGGCACGAACGCCTCCGGCATCGGCGGCTCCTGCAGCCCCTGATTCTTGGCGTCGGCGACGACGCCGACCACCTCGAAGTAGGCGTCGTGCGGCGTTTCAGGAAATCGATCGAAGAAATCGAACTTGACGTTGCGTCCGATCGGATCCTCGCCGCCAAAGAAGCTGCGCGCCAGCAGCTCGTTGACGACCGCAACGCGGCGGCCGCTGTCGATATCGCCACGCGAGAACATGCGGCCGCGCGTGAGGCGCAGGCCAAGCGTGTTCACCCAGCCCTCGCTCGACAATTGCACAAGGGCCAGCCATCGTCCCTCCTGCGTCTTGCCCGGAACGGTGACGTCGCTCCGGATGCCGCCATACGGCGGCAACGTGCTCGTCGTCGTCGAGGCGACCACGCCTGGGAGGCCGTTGATCCGATCGATCAGCTGGTTGAAGAAGACGCGTTTCTGCTCCGCCGTCTGGTAGCGCCCTTTCGGGAACGGCAGACGGATCGACAGGATGTTTCGCGGGTTGAAGCCAAGGTCGACATTCTGCAGCGCGAAGAGCGTCCGCATCATCAGGCCGGCGCCGACGAGCAGCAGAATCGAGAGCGCGACTTCGAACACGACCAGCCCCGCGCGAAGCCGCCCATGTCTGAAGCCGGCGCCGGTGCCCTTGCCGCTGCCGGCGAGCCGCGAGCTGAGCTCGCCGCGCACCGCGTGCAGCGCCGGCGCCCAGCCGCACAGGATCGTCGTCACCAGGCTGACCGCCACGGCGAAAGTGAGCGCCATCGGGCTGAACGCGATCACCGAGGTCGCCGAGATGCGGTTGGGCGGGATCATCGCCACCACACCCTTCAAGCCCGCGAGCGCGAACAGGCAGCCAAGGGCGCAGCCGAGCAGCGAAAGCAGCAGGCTTTCGATCACCAGCTGGGAAATCAGCCGCGCGCGGCCGGCGCCAAGCGAGGCGCGTATGGCGATCTCGCGCTCGCGCGTCGTCGCTCGCGCCAGCAGCAGGTTCGCCACGTTGCTGCAGGCGATGAGCAGCACGAGCGCGACCGCGGCCATCAGCGCGTAGAGCATGCCCTTGAAGTCGCCGACGACGTTGTCGGCGAAGGTGCGCGTCAGGACGGTGAACTGCTTCGGGAATTCGCGCGGATGATCCTGGGCGAGCCGCGTGGCAATCGGCGTCAGGTCCGCCGCGGCCGCCGCCAGCGTGATGCCTGGTTTGAGGCGGCCGCGCGGCGCCATGTACACGGGCACGCCATCGATTCGAACGTCGCCCTGCGTCGCCTCGAGCGGGAACCACATGTCGGCGTTGGCGGGCAGGAAGCGCGGCGGCATCACGGCGGTGAGCGTCCGCGCCACGTTGTTGAGCATCAGCGTCTGGCCGACGAGTGTCGGATCGCGGTTGAAGCGCTCGTTCCAGATCCGGTAGCTCATCACGACGGTCGGCGGCGCCTCCGGCTTGCCGTCTTCCGCCGTCATCCAGCGGCCGACGAGCGGGGCCACGCCGAGGAACTCCATCATGTTCGGCGTCACCAGCGCGCCGGTGAACAACTGCGTCTCGCCGTTCGCGGTGTAGAGCACGTCGACGAAGCTGTTGCCCATCACGTCTTCGAAGACGTGGTTGCCGTCGCGAAAGGCGATGAAGTCGGCCATCGAGAAAAACCCGATCCCGTTTTCCTTCGGCCGCGCCGGATCGTGGATGAAGAAGCTGGTCAGCCGATCCGGGTCCTTGTAGGGAAAGGGGTTGATCAGGATGCCGTCGACGACGCTGAAGATGATCGTCGTCGCGCCGATGCCGAGGGCGAGCGTGACCACCGCCACGGCGGCAAAGCCGGGACTCTTGCGGATGCTTCGAGCCGCGTAACGGATGTCCTGCCATCCTGGCATCGCACGCTCCGACTACCCTTAGACACCGCGAATCGGGAATTGGCCGGGCCGGCTTGCGCGGCCAGTGGAGCGCCGCTACTGAGGATTCGATTCCGATGCTGCGACGCGCGAGGGGACCAGATTCTGGATCCACTGCTTGACCTTGCCCGGGCAGGGAGGGAGCGGATCGCACGCCAGCAGGTAGAGCACGACAATCGTCAGGACGATGAGCGAGATGCCGAGGACCGCCACGTTCCAGTGCAGCGCCATGTACGCCTGCAGGTTGGGAGGTGCGAGCACGAGCGACGGCGCCATCGCCACGATCATCAGCGCGAAGGTCAGAAACGAGATGCGCAGGCGCGCGTCACGGACGCGCCTCGGGTTCCGATAGCCTTTCGCCACCCGTTGATAGGCGTTGTTTTCGTAACTCTCGATCGGCACCTTGAAGATCGTCTGCGTCAGCGCGTAGAAGAGGACGCCGCAGAACAGCCCGAGGATGGTGCGCATCTGCGCATCGCCGCTGAGGACGTAGACGACGCCCGCCCACACGAAGTAGACGACGATGCTGAGGTTAGTGAACTGGATCGCCAGCCACACGTTGGTCCGGCCCGTCAGCAGCTGAAACCTGCGGCAGGTTCGCTCGGTCAGGTTGAGTAAGACCGAATCGATGTAAGTCACAGTCCCCGGCGATCGGTACTCGGAGCGATGTCCTGAGCGAGCCGAGCGGCATTGAATTGCCGCGGCGGAGCCGAAGGTCACCCGGCGCGATTAGACATCCAATCGCGGCATTGGTTCCAGCCGATCGGGGGACCGCGGGATGGGGAGGTCGGCTTCAGGCGGACCGCCAAGGTCCGCCTGAAGAGCCACGTTCGTCTAGAAGCTGAACTTGGCGCTCAGCATGTACCGGCGCGGGAAGACGAAGGTATTCGGATATTGATAGACGCTCGAGGTCACGTTGGCCGATTGCACCGCTTGCGGCGCGTTCTCGTTGTTCAGGTTCAGTGCGTCCAGGAACAGGCCGAGCCGGGAGCCGCGACCAAACGTAAAGTCCTTCTGCAGCCGGGCATCGATGATGGTGACCGCCGAAAGGCGGCCGAACTCTCCGCGAGGCTGCAGCAGAATCGTGGTCGAACCCTGCCCCGCGATCGACGACGGGATGCTCCTGGTCCGGATCCGATTGGCGCCCTCGCGCGCGTCGAGACTCGCCGACGCCTGGAGGCCCCACGGAAGCCTTACAACGCCCTGGAACTTGCCCTGCCAGCCGACGTCGCCGACGAGCCGCCCATCCAGGTTGACGTAATCGTTGGGGTTGCGGCCGAAGATGCTGAACTCCAGGGCACTCCGTTGCTGGATGGATGTGCTGCGCAAGCTTCCGCCGAGCGCGCCGGTCGATCGCAGATACGTCACGCCCGCGTTCGCATACCAGCGGGTCATGCGCTTGGTGAGGTTGACGGTCACGGCATGGATGTCGGTGCGCAAGTCGTCGGAGTTCCCCAGCTCGTATTTCCGCAAGTTCGGGTTGCTCGTCAACCGGAAGATGTTGCTCGTGGTGCCGGTGGGGTCCTGCCCTGCGTCGTCGACGACCGGCACCTGGACATACGTGCCTACAGTGTCGCGCCATGCGCCGAAGTCGCGCCCCCACTTGCGCACGTAATTGACCTGCAGTCCCATCTTCGTGTTCAGCTCGCGCTCGAACCCGATGATGAACTGATCGGTCCGCGGCGGATGGTAATCGGCCGCCATGCTCAGGTTCTCGCTGCTGCTCTCGAGGACCAGATCCTCGATCTGGCCGGTCGCAGGGTTGTAGGTCCCGATGAAGTACGGCTTGACGTTGGGGCCGATGATGTTGCCGAACTCGCCGGTGGTGATCTGCGGATGGTAGCGGCCCCAATGGGACTTGAGGATCGTCTTGCCGTCGCCGGTGAGCTTGAAGTTCAAGCCGAGCCGCGGCGACACGCTGTCCCATGTGAAGAAATCCGCCTTCGGAAATGTCTTACCCGTCGGCTGCGCGTTGTCGTCCAATTCGTCCTGCGGCGGCGCAAAGGCGCTGCTGTGATCGACCCGCACGCCCAGGTTCAGCGTCAGCCGGTTGCCCAGCCGGATAGCTGTCGTCGACGAACGCACCGACGTTCCGTGCCGTGGCGCCATAGCTGAACGTCTGACGCACCTTGCCGTAACCATACTGGATGCCGCCCGAGAGATACGTGTAGATGAAATCGTTGTAGCCGTACACGCCGGAAACACCCGCCTGGTTGTACTGCACGCCGAAGTGAAAGTCCTGCTCGGCGCCCAGGAAGCTGTCGGCATGGTGGGAGAGTTTCCCGGTGACCGTCGTGCGGCTGGCGTCGTAGAAGTACCAGTAGTAGTTGCCCCCGCTGATCTTGCCCGTGTCGCCGTTGTTGATGCGGGGCTGACTGAGCGGCTGGCTCGGATCAGAGGGATAGCCGGTCACGCCACCGTAGAACCCGGAGTAACGGATGTCCAGCAGCGTCCGGTTCGAGAGCGTTGCCGTGTACCCCAGGCCGGGCGTCGGCGCCGTCTGGGTCCGCGTCCACGCCGTCGACGGCGTCTCGTTGAAGCTGTAGCCCCCGTCCCTGGGCGACTTGTCGCGATGGAAGTTGCCGACGAGCCGCTGAGCTCGGCGTCATCTGCCAGGTCCCCTTCACGAGAATTCGATCTTTCGTCGTGTCGCTCGCGCTGCCCGGAAGGTTGGCGTTCACGCCGAAGCTCGTCCACACGTCCTTCTGGTGTCCGTACGAGCCGAAGAACCAGAGGCTGTCTCGTGACAATCGGGCCGCCCAGCTGCGCCGTCGCCTCGTAATAGTCGCCGCGCGTCCACGGGCAGCGGGCGTTCGGATCGTCAGAGCAGGCATCGGCGAACTTGCCGTTCGGCAACAATATGTCCTTCGTGTTGTTGGACGACAGGCCGTCCGACTGGAAGAACCCGCTGGCGTCGCCGTGAAACTGGTTGGTGCCCTGCTTGGTCACGATGTTGTAGACCGCGCCCATCAGGTTGCCGTACTCGGCCGGGGCGCCGAGCGCCAGCACTTCCACTTCGTCGATCGCATCGGGATTCGGCTCCGAGAACCCCTCGCTGAAGTAGTTGTCGGTCACGTTCACGCCGTCGAGCTGGAACGCGTTCTCGTCGAACGAGCTGCCGAAGCTCATCGTCCGCCGCTCGCTCGCCGCCGCTCCGTCGCCGCCCTTGACCGATCCCGGCGCCTGCGCCAGCAGATCGTAGAAGCCGAAGCGGCGCGACGGTGCGTTCGAGACCCAGTCCTTGTCGAACGTCGTGCCGACCTCGCTCGAGGTCGTGTCGACGACAGGAGTCTCGCCGGTGACGGTGACGCTCTCAGCCAGCGCACCGATCTCGAGCCCGACGTTCTGCTCGAGCGATCCGCCAACGGCGACACGCAGCCCCTGCATCACGATCGTCTTGAACCCGGACAGCTCGTAGGTCACCGTATACGTCCCCGGCGGCAGATTGCCGATCCGGTAACTGCCGTTCTCCGTCGTCGTCGTGCTCTGCGCGCCGACGATATTCGGGCCGGTCACGCTGACGCTCACGCCCGGCAGGACCGCGCCGGAGGCATCCCTCACGACACCCAGGAGATCGCCGGTCGTCCGCTGCGCGTGGACGCCGGTCGTCAAGAAACCGGGTGTGAGGATCAGGATCGCGAAGACAAGAATCGCTCGACCGCGGGAATTCAGGTAGGGCATGGTCCGACTGCTCCCTCGCTTGCAGTGGCCGAATCAATCCGTAACGTGACGGAGACGCCCGAACGAAGAACGCGCGCTTGTGCCTGCGATGCGGAAGTGCTGCGGATTTGTAGCAAGGCTGAGCCACGCTGTCAAGGCATTCCCAAGCCGTCTTGCGCCTGCCGACGCCACCGCATAGGATGCCGGCCATGCTCGATGGCGGGATCCCGGCGCCACGCCTGCCCCGCCCCCACATTCGCCGTCTTGTCGCGTGGGTGCTGGCCGCGGCCGCCGGCGCGTCGATCTCCTGCTCGAAGACTCCTCCTCCGGTCACGGCCCGGCATTTCGTGCTCGTCACCATCGATACACTGCGGGCCGACCGGGTTGGCGTCTACGGCGCGACGGACCTGACGCCGCGGATCGACCGGATCGCACGGGAGGGTGCGTACGCGGCCCACGCGACGGCGCACGTGCCGCTGACGCGGCCGTCGCACGCAACGATCTTCGCCGGGCGGTTGCCGTGGGAGATCGGCGTTCGCGACAACCTTTCGCCGGCGGAGCTGCCGCCGACGCCGCTCCTCGCCGAAATGCTGAAGGGCGCCGGGTTCCAGACAGCGGCCTTCGTCTCATCCATCGTCCTGGATCGCCGCGGCGGCTTCGCGCGTGGATTCGACCGCTACGAGGACAGCTTCCCGAAAACGGACAACGTAGACCTGGCGGCCACGCTGCAGAAGCCCGGCGCTGAAATCGTGCGCGCGGCCATCGCCTGGCTCGACGAGCAGCGCGCGGCCGATCGGCTGTTTCTCTGGGTCCACCTCTACGAGCCGCACGATCCATATGAGCCGCCGGAGCCGTATGCGACGCGGTACCGCGATCGCCCCTACGACGGCGAAGTCGCCTATGCCGACGCGCTCGCCGGGCAGCTGGACGATGCGCTGCAGCGGCTCGGGCTGGCATCGCAAACGCTCCTGGCGGTCGCCTCGGATCACGGCGAGGGGCTCGGCGAGCACGAAGAGACGCTCCATGGGTTCTTCGTCTACGAGACGACGCTGGCGGTGCCGCTGATCCTGCGCGGACCGGGCATCGTCGCCGGCGGGAAGATCGAGGCCAATGTCGGCCTGGTCGATCTGCTGCCGACCTCGCTGGATCTTCTGGGCATCACGCCGCCGCGCGACTGGCAGCCGGCGGGCAACAGCCTGGCCGGAGCGCTGCGCGGCGGCGCCGCACCGACCTCGGCGAGCCCGCAGTACGCGGAGTCGCTGGTGCCGCTGCTCCATTTCGGCTGGAGCGACCTGCGCGTGCTGCGCCGCGGATCGATGAAGTACGTGCTGGCGCCGCGGCCCGAGCTCTACGATCTCGCGGCCGACCCGCACGAAACGCGCAACCTGGCGGAGGAGCGGCCGACCGAAGCCGCCGCGCTGCGCGCGTCGCTGGCGAAGATGCTCGACGAGGAGCGGCGCGGCCGGGCTGCGCCAGGCGAGGCCGCCGTGCCGGCCGATCAGCTCGAGCGCCTCGGCGCGCTGGGCTACGCCAGCGGCGGTGCGACGACCTCGACGCCGGGCGCCGACCCGAAGGACAAGATCCGCGAGTTCCGCCACGCCAACGAGGTGATGCGCAGCGGCATCCTGGCGCTGAACCGGCGCGAGTTCGCCGCCGCGGCGGGGGGGTTCGAGGAGCTGCTCGGCCGCCGGCATCGAGAGCTTCGAGGCGCACCTCTACCTCGCGCGCGCGCTCACCGGGTTGCGGCAGCCGGATCGGGCGGCGCCGCACTTCGAGCAGGCGGCGCGGCGCGCGCCGTTGCTCGAGGAAGCCTGGGTCGGCTGGGCCGAAGCGCGTTTCGCCATCGACGGCGCCGGACCGGCGCTGCGGATCGTTCGTGAAGGGCGGACGAAAAACCCGCGCGGCGCGCAGCTCGCGCTGCTCGAGGCGGATCTCTCGCTCCGGTTGCGCCGGCCGGAAGAAGCGATCGCGGCGCTCTCGGCGGCGCTGCCGCTGATGCCCCACGACGCCGCGATCCGCGAGCGGCTCGGCGCGCTCCAGCGCGATCTGGGACAGGTCGACGCCGCGCTGGCCAGCTTCCGCGACGCGGTCGCCGTCGATGCGTCCAGCGCGTCGGCATGGAACGCGCTCGGCATGACGCTCGGCGGCAACGGCCGCCTCGACGAAGCCGAGCGCGCCTTCCGCAACGCGATCGAGCGCGATCCGACCGATCATCGCTACCACTTCAACCTCGGGCTCGCGCTCGTGCGCCAGGGACGTGGCCGCGAGGCGCGGCCGTACTTCGAGCGCACGCTGCAGCTGCAGCCCGGCTTCGCGGCGGCGCGCGAAGAGCTGCGGAAACTGGCTGCGGATCGGCCGGGGCAATGAGCGTCAGGGCCTGGCTGCGCCGCGCCGGCCTGGCCCTCCTCGGCCTGGCGCTGCTGGCGGGTGGCCTGGACGCTGCTGGTCGGACCGATACCGGGGCTGCGCCTGCTGAAGCCGGCGCGCCCGCGCAACCTGCTGATCGTGACGCTCGACACCGTCCGCGCCGATCGCCTCGGCAGCTATCACTACAAGCTGGCGCAGACGCCGCGGCTCGACGCGCTGGCCGCTTCCGGCCTGCGGTTCGAGCAGGCGTCGACGGTGGTGCCGCTGACGTTGCCGGCGCACTCGTCGCTGATGACCGGCACGTTTCCGGCGTGGCACGGCGTCCGCGACAACGGCGGCTTCTACCTCGACGACGACCAGCTGACGCTGGCCGAGATCCTGCGCGACCGCGGTTTCCGCACCGGCGGCTTCGTCGGCGCGTTCGTGCTCGATCGCCGGTGGGGGATCTCGCAGGGATTCGACCGCTACTTCGACGATTTCGATCTCGACAAGTACGCCGACGCGTCGGCGATGGACATGATCCAGAGGCCGGGCCGCGAGGTCGTCGATCGCGCGATCCAGTGGCTTCAGGCGGACGCGAAGCAGCCGTTCTTCGGCTGGGTGCATCTCTACGACGCCCACGCGCCGTACGAAGCGCCCGAGCCGTACCGGTCGCAATTCCCGCGCACCCGCGACGGCGCCTACGACGCCGAGATTGCCAGCGCCGACGCGCAGGTCGGGCGTCTCCTCGACGCGCTGCGCGACGACGGCCGTCTCGACGACACGCTCGTCATGGTCGCCGGCGATCACGGCGAGATGCTGGGCGAGCACGGCGAGCTGACGCACGGCTTCTTCATCTACGAAGGCGCCACCCGCATCCCCCTGATCATCAGCGGCCCGGGCGTGCCCGCCGCCGTCATCTCCGACCAGGTCCGCATCGTCGACGTCGCGCCGACAGCGCTGGCGCTGCTCGGGGTGCCGGTGCCGAAGGCCATGCAGGGCACCGACCTGACGCCGCTGGCGCGCGGGCAGCACCTCGGGCTGGTGGCGCACAGCGAGAGCTGGTATCCGCGCTACCACTACGGCTGGAGCGAGCTGCGCGCGATTCAGGACGGCCGCTTCAAGCTGATTCGAGCGCCGCGGCCGGAGCTCTACGACCTGGCGACCGATCCGCGCGAGGAGCGCGACCAGGCGCAGGCGTCGGCGCCGCGCGTCGATCTCTTCGGCCGCGCGCTCGAGGAGTTCGAATCGAAGACCGCGAGAGCCGGGGCGCCGCAGGGACCGCGCGCGATCGATTCCGAGACCGAAGAGCGGCTCGCCGCGCTCGGGTATGTCGCGCGGCAGCATCAGCCTGAAGAAGATGGAAGGCGCGGCGCGCGGCGACCCGAAAGACAAGATCGGCCTCTACAACCTGATGAAGGAGGCGGGCGCGCTCTCGAGCGAGAACAGAGTCGACGACGCGATCGCGGCGGTGCGCCAGGCGCTCGCCCAGGACCCGGAGATCGTCGAGGGCCACATGCTCCTCGGCAACTTCTACAAGAAGCTGAAGCGGCCGCAGGATGCGATCGCCGCGTATCGCGACGCGCTCGCGCTCGACAACGAGCATCAGAACGCGCTCTTCAGCCTGGCTCTGGCTTACAAAGACGAGGGCCGCCTCGACGAAGCGCAGGTCGGCTTCGAACGCGCGCGCGAGCTCGACCCGAGGAATGGGAAAGTGCTCTGGCAGCTTGCCGACCTGTGGATGCGCAAGGGCGATTTCGCACGCGTCGAGGCGATCATCGCGGACGGCCTCGAGCGAAAAGTCGACGAGCCCCGGCTGCTGCAGAAGCTCGGCGAGAGCCGGATCGAGGCGAAGCGCTTCGACGAGGCCGAGCGCGCGCTCGTCGCTGCGCTCGAGAAGAAACCAGGGCTGGCGCTCGCGCACTTCGACCTCGGCCTCGTCTACGAAGGGAAGGGGCAGTTCGAAAAGGCGATCCACGCCTACGAGGCGGAGCTTGTGGCGAACCCCAAGGCGTATCGCGCCGCGTTCAACGCCGCGAAGCTTCTGCAGAAAAGCGGCCGCGCCAGAGAGGCGGTCCTCCATTTCCGCAAGGTCGTCGAGATCGAACCGACGTTCGGCACCGGCCAGCTCTATCTCGCCAAGGCGTTGCTGGACGCGGGCGATCTCGGCGGCGCCGAGCAGTGGGCGCGCGCCGGTCTGACGAACAAACCCGAGCCGCGGCTCGTACCGCTCGGCCACTACGTGCTCGCGGATGTCTACGAACGACAGGGGCGGGCCGCCGATGCCCGGCGCGAGGTCGAGGCGGCAAGGAGGCTCGAGCACCCCGGCTTGTGATGATGGATTCGGCCAAGCTGCCGCACAGGTCAGACAGAGGAGCGCGGGATGGCACAACAGAAGCGTGGTATCGCACGACGGAAGGGCCGCACGCCATCACCGAAAGGAAGACCGGCAGCGCGGAAGGGTCGAGCGGCAACCCAGGCCTTGAAAGAACGGATGACAGCGGCGCAGCGAGCATTCGACGTCTTCGATCAACAGATTGACCCCCTGTGGGACCGCCTGACGAACGAGTGCCGCCACTTCGCCCAGGGGTTCAACCAGGAGATGGGCGCTCACCAGCTGTTGGTCGAGAGGATTGATGCAGGACTGATGGTGAGGTTGACGACTGACGGCGCGGAGGCGTTTTTTCAGCTTGACCGAACCGGGAGGCACGTGTCCGTGGCGATGACCACAGGATGCACGAACTTCGGTAGTTGCATCACGGATCAGGCACCGGTCGGTCTGACGATTCTGGGCGGGCAGCTGCGATTTCTGTTTCGTGGCGAGGCCGTCTCTGAAGGAGAGCTCGCCGTGAAAATTCTGACGGATCTGCTCGAGGCCGACGCGCCGAGGGCCTCTCGCTAATCATGGCCATGAACGTGCGCCCGACGCACCTGCTGATGACCGCGCTCCCGATCTTCGTTGTCGTCGCCGTCGCATCGTTCCGGTTGCCGGTTCGGGCGGCGACCCTGCTCGCACCCGACGAGCAGCGGGCAGCGACCGACGATCCCGAGCCGGACCGTTCGGTCCTGCAGGGCGTCTACACCGAGGAACAGCGAAAGCGCGGTCAGGTCGTCTACGCCGACGCATGCGCGAGCTGCCACGCGGCGGCATTGACCGGAGCGGACGTCGTGCCGGCGCTGGTGGGCCCGGATTTTCTCGGCAAATGGACGGGAGCGACGGCCGGCGAGCTGTTCGAGCAGATCCGCAACACGATGCCGCAAGACAGTCCAGGAAGCCTGAGCCCTCAGCAGTACGCCGACATCGTCGCGCTCATCTTCAACAAGAACAAGTTCCCCGCCGGACGTACACCGCTTCCAGACGATTACGCGGCGCTCCGCATGATCCGCATCGAGACCTCGAAGAAGCGGTAGCCTGCCCTGAGCGAGAGGACCGCGAATCGAGTCGAAGGGTCAGTCGGTGCGCCTGGCTTTTGCCGCGGCAGGCACGACTTCGGTCATGTACCACTTGACGAATCGCGACGGCCCTGTTTCCACCGCCGCGTAGCGGCCCGAAGAATAGTGGCCGGACTCGATGCCTTTGTGGTTGTTTTCCGTGATCCAGCGATCCTCGAGATAGGTGACTTCCCAGAGGCCCTTCAGCTTCTCCACACTGTAGTCCTTGGGTTTCGCGTCAGCGCGCACCAGCCAGAATAGCTCGGCGTCGGTCAGGTTGACGGCGCGGGGCGTAAAGCGCACCGCGGCGACATGGTCGTCGTAGCACTGCAGATACCCGGTCGACCACGACGTGCTCACCAACCGTGACCGGTGCGTCCATTCCTTACGGGTGGGCAGGAGCGTCGCCGCCGGCTTGCCGTCGAGCGTGCCGGATACCATGCCGGCGCCGAGGACGTTGCCTCCGTACGCGACGCCCGGCGCTGTCTGTGCCATCCCTGCTGCCTGCCCGCTGCCCTGAACGCCCTGTTCGGAAGCGGTTGCAAACCGCTCCAGCTCTTTCGCGAGCCTGGTGCGCTGATTCTGGGCCATCTGACCGTCCCAGAACGGATGCGCGGTGACCAGCGCTCGATGCGCCGGCCCGCAGTGATAACACTCCTGGAAGTTCTCGAGCACGAGCTTCCAGTTGGCTTTCGTCGGCGCGCTGGCGCGGGCGACGACTTTCAGATCGGCCGTGCCGTACTCCTTCGCCACCGCCGCGAAGCTCTTGACGACGGAATCGAAATCCGGCGCCTCGCCGTGAGCGAGATTGACGAAGATGAATCCCTCGCTCGTCTTGACGTGGCAGGGCTTCAGGCCGTTCTCCGCCATCTTGAAATCGGCGGGCATGCCGTTGGGCGCCGAGATGAGCGACCCGCTCAGATCGTAGGTCCACGCATGGTACGGACAGCGGAAGACGGGCGTGTTGCCGTTCGACCCGAGTTGCTTGACCGAGAGGCGGACATCTTTCGGCGCCGGATCATCGTCGTGTCGGCAGAGGCGAGAGCCGCGATGCCGGCAGACATTGTGGAATGCCGCGACGGCCCCCGCCTTGTCGCGAAGGATGATGACGCTGTCTCCGCTCCCGTACTCGAAGACGAAGTAGTCACCGGGCTTCGGGATGCGGTTCTCGTGATCGACCATGAACCAGAGGTGCTCGGCGAGAAAGCGCTCATCGGTCGCGAAGTGCTTCTGGTCGACGTAGTACTCCGACGGGATGGTCAGCCCCTCGCCCCACGAACCGTCGCGCGGAACCGCCTGCACGGCCATCGAGCTGGAATTGGCGAAGACGATGCTGTCGCGGAACTCCGCGACCGAGCTCGCCGGGTCGCCTCCGTAGGCGAACCCCTGTGGCGGCAGCGACACCAGCCGCCTTCTCGCAACTTCCGCGCCCTTGACCGCCGCCGTGGTCACAGGCTCGCTCGTAGAAGGCGCGGCGACGGCCTCGGTTTCACCGAAAAGAGCCTTGGGAAGGGCAACCGCGGCCGCGGCCGCACCCATTGCAGCGGATGTCCGGGCGAATTCGCGCCGATTCAGTTTCTTGCTCATAACGGTCGCGATTCTACGGCACCGCAACTAGTGATTCAATCACCAACGGGTGTCACTGTGAGTAGACTAGCGGCGCGAGGAACACCGTCATGTTGAACCGCTTCATTCCGATCGTGACCGCTTTCCTGGCGCTTCATCCGAGTGCTGCCTGGGCGCAGCCGCCCGCGCCCGCACAACCGGCCGGACCATCGTCACCAGCGGAACAGGTGCTCGTCTTCGAGCGGCGCTGCGCCACCTGTCACGACAATCCCGGGCCCGACAGCCGAGCGCTGAGTCGTGAGGCGCTTCGGGCGCTCGCGCCGGAACGGGTGCTGGCCGCGCTGACGACCGGCATCCATGACGAGCAACGCCACGGGCATGAGCGACGCGGAGAAGCGGGCGATGGCCGAATTGGTGACGGGCAAGCCTTTCGGCGGATCGGCGGAGCGGGCGGCATCGGCCATGAAGAACCGCTGCGAAAGCCCTCTGACGTTGACCAACCCGTGGACCCAGTCTTCCTGGAACGGCGGGAATCCCGATTCCCAGACCGGCTGGCGATTCCAGTCGGCCCAGAAGGGCGGCCTCACGGCCGAGCAGGTGCCCCAGTTGAAGTTGAAGTGGGCCTTTGCGGTGCCGGGCTCTGCATCGATGGCCTGGTCGCAGCCGACGGTGGTCGGCGGCAAGGTGTTCATCGGTGGCGACAACGGCTTCGTGTATGCGCTCGATGCCCGCTCCGGCTGCGTGCACTGGTCCTTCGAGGCCCAGGGCCAGGTCCGCTCGCCGATCACGATCGGCGACGTGAAAGGGACCGCGGGTGTCCGCTACGGTGCGTTCTTCGGGGACTATCGGGGAAACATTTATGCCTTGGACGCGGAGTCCGGCAAGCAGATCTGGGTGAGGCGCGTCGACCAACACGAGGGTGCGAAGATCACGGCTTCGCTGGTGTTCGATCCGGCGAGCGGCCGCTTGTTCGTCCCCGTCACATCCTGGGAGGAAATACCCGCACCGAACCTGACGTACAAGTGCTGCACCTTCCAGGGCAGCGTCGTGGCCCTGGAAGCGGCGACCGGAAAGCAGATCTGGAAGACCAGCACGCTGCCGGAACCGGCCCGGCCGATCGGCAGGAAGAATTCGGCCGGCACGGTGCTCTATGGCCCGGCGGGCGCCGGAGTCTGGAACCCCGCGACGATCGACGTGAAGCGCAACGCGATTTACGTCGGCACTGGCAACGTATATATCGTCTCGCCGAACGCGGACGCCGACGATGCGATCATGGCGTTCGACATGAAGACCGGTCAGAAGCTCTGGTGGACCCACATGGGTGGCCCCGATCCTCACCCCGGAGGGTGTGGCACCGGTGAAGACCGCCGGATCAACTGCCCGGGTTACATCAACGGCCGCGACGACGACGCCTCGGGGGCGCCGGTCCTGTACACCGCGCCCGATGGGCGTCGAATACTCATCGAGGGGCAGGAAAGCGGCAGGATTACCGCGGTGGATCCCGACAACCGCGGCAAGGTGTTGTGGGTCGCTCAGGCCGGTGACGAGCTCGCGGCATCCAATGGCGGGTTCGGCGGCGCGTTCGACGGTGAGCTCTACTTCAAACCGCTTCCGTTCGCGGATCAGACGGGCGCCATCGCCGCGATCAAGGCGGCGACCGGTGAGCGCGCCTGGTACACGAAGTTGCCGAAGCCGACCGACTGCCCGGATCCCAACGCGCGCCAGACCTGCCACTCCGGGAATTGGGCGGGGGCGACCGCAATTCCCGGCGCCGTGTTCACGGGCTCGCGAGACGGCACGCTGCGCGCCTTCTCGTCGAAAGATGGAAAGATCATCTGGGAGTTCAAGACCAGCCGCCCGTTCGACACGGTCAACGGTGTCCCTGGGAACGGCGGCGGGATCGGCGGGCCGGGACCGACTGTCGCCGGCGGCATGCTCTTCACCGGATCGGGATATGCGATCCTTTCAGGCCTACCGGGGAACGTGCTGCTCGCGTTTGAACCGCAATGAGGGCGACAGGCGACGAGTCTCAACGCGATCCTGTTCGTGAAGCAGGAATGACAGGGCGGCATTGCCGCCGGCTATTTATGAGCTGGGCCCTGACTTCTCCGGTGCGTCACTGGCGGGTCCGTGGCCGGATTTCCTGGAGCAGTCGCAAATACTGCGGATCGTCGACGCGCTCGTCCGCGCCCATCGTCACCAGCCGCAGCACGCGTCGCGCCCGGCTCCGTTCGTCCGACTCGGCGTCCGCGTCGGCGGCACGCGCGTATCTGAGCAGCTGATCGCGCAGCCGCCCCAGGCTCGCGGCGCGGCGCTGCTCGTCTCGCAGGCCCGCTTCCAGCTCGAAGATGTCGTTCAGCAGCCGCACCTCGGCATCGTCGTCCGCGCGCTCGCGCGCGAGCGCCTTCTTCACCTCCGGCTGCCGTGACAGATCCGCGGCACGCGCCGTCTCGGCCGAGACGTCGCGGAGCCCGCTGAAATCCTCGGCTGCCGCTTCGAGCAGGTGCACCGCCGCCGGCTGGCTGGCCGACGACTCGACCAGCTGCTGCCGCTTCGCAAACAGTCGTTCGATGAGCGCAGCGTCTTTCGGACGCCGGCCCGACTTCATCGCCTGCAGCTCCATCCATTCGATCGCCTCGAGCGCAACCGGCAGCGGCGGCAGCGTGTGGCCGCCGCTGAACACGGCCAGACGATGCGGCGACGTCAGCTTCCGGTCGAGCTGACGCATCTCGATGTAGTTGAAATCGTCGGAACCGGCGGTGCCGAACAGCGCGAACGGAACCGAGGCGCGCGGCTTGGTGTCCGGATAGCCGGCGCTCGACGCGATGACGCCGGCGATGCTGCTGTTGTTGGTCAGCGCGACCTGCAGCGCCACGCGCGCGCCGCCCGAGAGGCCGGTCAGGTACAACCGGTTGACGTCAACCGCGAAACGCTGGCCGAGATCCGCCGACATGGCGCGCACGCTGGCCATCGAGATCGCCCAGGGTCCGTTCCGCGACGTGTTCGATGCCGCGACGATGTAGCCATACTGCTCCGCCGCCGCCTGGTAGGTTTCGACAATCGCGCGGCCGCGTGCGCCGGGATGAAACCCGATCAGCAGGCTCCACACACGATCCGGGCGGTAGGCCGACGGGAGAAAAAGGGAATAGCTCTGCGCCGCATCGTCAGCGCACTTCACGTCGTCGATGACGACGCCGCGCGGCAGTTCCTGGGCGCGGACGCGCGATGCACCGATCGCGACCATGAAGAGCGCGGCCGCTGCGACTCCGAACTGACGGGACGACATCGGCGCAATCATACGACCGTGCCGCTCTCCTTTCGAGCGAGAATCCACTCGCCGTCTCGTAGCCGGTCACCCGTTTCCACCTGGCGTGTGCTGGTGGAAGGCGAGCTTCCACGCACCGTCGCGTTTGACATAGACGCTGCTGACCAGCGCGACGTAATCCTTCTCATCGCCTTCACGGCGTGCGGTTGCCTTGTAGGTGACGAGCGCGGTCTCGCGAATCAGCTCCACGACCCGCGCGTCGTCCATCCGGACGTCGGCCCATCGCGGGCTCGAGGCGATGGTCTCCAGGATCTTGTCCCTGGTCAGCACGCCGGCCGGCTCCGGAAACACCATCACCGCCCTGTCGGTGAGGTTGCGCCGGTAGAAATCGGCATCGCCCTTCCAGAACTGGCGTTCGAGGTTCAGCAGTTCATGGTCGTGCGCTGGGGCGTCTGGCATGTCCTTCATTTACGCCAGCCGCGGTTCTGATACAAGCTGAGGCATGTTCGTCATCGAGCTGATCTACAAGGTCGATCTCGCGAAGATCGACGCGCACATGGCGGCGCACATGAAGTTCCTGAAGAAGTACCTACGCCTCGGGCAACTTCCTGGTGTCGGGCCGGAAGATCCCGCGCGACGGCGGCATCATCCTCGCCACCGGCGGAAGCCGTCAGGAGATCGAGTCAATCGTCAGGGAAGACCCGTTCGTCGAGAAAGGACTCGCCGAGTTCCGGGTCGTCGAGTTCAGGGCCAGCCAGCAGGCAGACCCCGCACACGTGACCGCCGCCTTCAAGCCGACCCGGTGACGCTTGGCTGAAGCCTTCGCGCTACATCACTCGCCTTCGCGCTACATCACCTCGATCGATACCGACTTGATCAGTGCGTACAAACGCGTCCCGACACCAATCCGCAGCCGTTCGATGGCGTCGCGCGTCACCTCGGCCAGCAGCAGCACGCCGCCGACCGCGATCTGGACGATGACGGTGTCGACGCCATCGTCGGCGTGAACCGCGGACACCGCGCCCGGCAGGGCGTTGTGCAGGCTGAGACCGGACGGCTCGCTGGCAGCGAGGATGACTTCTCGCGCGGGAATCCGCACGCGGATGGTTGTCCCCGCCGCGAGCGCGCGATCGGGCGCGAGCAGCACGCCGCCGTCGAATGTCAGCTCGACCAGCCCGCGCTCGGGATGCTTGCGCGCGACGACCGCATCGAAGACGCTGCCGAGGCCGATCGCTTCGCGTAACCACGGGAGATCGGGACGGCTCATCAGCTCAGGCAGCGCGCCGCACGCGACGGCGCGGCCGCGATCGAGCAGCAACAGGTGCGTCGCCAGGCGGATCACGTCGTCGAAATCGTGGGTGACGAGCACCAGCGGAATGTCGAGCGTCCGCCGCAGCTGGTCGATCTCGTCCTGCAGCCGGCGCCGGACGAGGCGATCGACAGCCGCGAACGGTTCGTCGAGGAGCAGCACCGCCGGCTCGCGCGCCAGCGCCCTCGCCAGCGCGACGCGTTGACGCTCGCCGCCCGAGAGCTCCCGCGGACGCCGGTCCTGCTGATCCGGCAGGTGCACGAGCGACAGCAGCTCGCTGGCGCGCGCGCGCCGCTCGCTGCGAGGGCGATGGCCGAGCGCGGTGATGACGTTGCCGGCGGCGCTCAGGTGTGGAAAGAGCGCGTACTCCTGGAACACGAACCCGACCGCCCGGCGATGCGGCGGCGCGAAGACCCGGCCGCCCGTGTCGCTCCAGGTCTCGCCGCCGGCGCGCACCAGCGCATGATCGGGCTGATACAACCCGGCGATGCTGCGCAGGATGGTCGTCTTGCCGCTGCCCGACGGCCCGAAGATGGCGAGGACGTCGCCGGCGTCACAGGTGAAGTCGACCTCGAGTGGAATCGGCGCCGGCTGCCGCAGGCTGACCGAGAGCCGGCGATCACCCACGTCGTCGGCCCACGCGGCGTGCGAGCGTCGTCGTCGCCATCAGCGTCGCGACGGCGATCGCCAGCAGCGCCGCCGCCATGACCCCGGCGCTCCGGTCGTCGAACGCCTGCATGCGATCGTAGATGGCGACGCTGAGCGTGCGCGTCTCGCCCGGCAGGTTGCCGCCGACCATCAGGACGACGCCGAACTCGCCGAGCGTGTGCGCAAAGGTGAGGATCGCAGCGGTCAGGATGCCGGGCCAGGCGAGGGGCGCCTCGATCCGGACGAAGCGCTGCCACGGCGTCAGGCCGCAGCACGCCGCGGCATCGCGGACGTCGAGCGGGATCGCTTCGAAGCCGCGCTGAATCGGCTGGACGACGAACGGGATGTTGGCGATCGCGGAGGCGACGAGCAGCCCCTCGAAGGAGAACGGCAGCGGCTGGCCGGCGACGGCCTGAAACGCTTTGCCAAGCGGCGAGCGCACGCCGAAGGCGACGAGCAGGTAGAAGCCGAGCACCGTCGGCGGCAGCACCAGCGGCACGGTGACGAGCGCCTCGACGAGCAGCTTGCCGCGGAACTCGCGAACGGCCAGCAGCCGGCCGAACCAGATCCCCCACGGCAGCAGCAGCGCGATGGTGCCTGCGCCCAGCCACAGCGAGACACGCAGCGCGTCCCAGTCCATGGCCGGCTATTGTGGCACTGCGAAGCCGTGCTTTTCGAGAATCGCTCGCGCGTCCGCTTCCTGCACATAGCGGTAGAAGCGCTCGACGATGGGGCCGGCGTTCTTGAGCAGGACCATGCGCTGCCGAAGCGGTGGATGGTCGGCCGCGGGAATCACGGCGTGCGTGCCGCGGTCCTTCAACTCCGCCAGCACCAGCGAGTACGCGACCAGGCCGCCGACCGCGTTGCCGGTGGTGGCAAACTGCGCCGCCTGGGCGATGGTGTCGCCGAGCACGAGCCGCGGCCGAATGCCGTCCCACACGCCGTGTTTTCTCAGCACGGCCTCGGCCGCGCGCCCGTACGGCGCCACCTCGGGGTTGGCGATCGCGAAGCGGGTGACGCCGCCGCCCTTCAGCAACCGCGCGAGGCCGTCGAGCCGTTCGTCGACCTGCAGCGGCGAGCCGCGCGGGGCGAAGAGCGCAAGGCGCCCGACGGCGTAGATCTCACCGGCGTCGCGCGTGAGCCCCGCCTTCGCCAGCTGATTCGGGAACTCCTCGTCTGCCGCGAGAAACATCTCGAACGGCGCGCCGTCCTGAATCTGCCGCGTCAGCGTTCCGGAGGCGCCGAACACGAGCTCGACGCGGTTCCCCGCCGCACGGGCGAACCGATCGGCAACCTCTCTCAGCGCGAAGTTGAGGTTTGCGGCGGCGGCGATTGTCGGCGGACGCTGCGCGGAGACGATTGGAGGATTGGACGCGAGCAGCCACAGCGCGGTGAGACAAGCGGCGGCAGACCTGAGGATCCGTGGCACAGGCTGTCGATTCTATCGTCAACCGTTGAACCACATCAAACTGTGTTCAAAATCGGCTTACATCGCACTATTCTGTTCGCAGATTGCGTCAGTGTCGCTTACGACGGCACGTCGGCGACGGATCCGACCGTCAGCTGACGCGGCTCGACGGCGGCGGAGCGAGCAACGGCGGCTCTGTCTGTTGCTGGAGGATCTCGATCAGCGATGCGACGAGATCGCTCGAGAGCACGACCCGCACTTCCGGCTGCTGGCCCTCGGGCGGGAACCGCTGCCCGCGCTCGCCGAAGTAGCTGCTGAACTCGAGCACGACGTTCCTGCCCGCCGGGCGCACGTTCACGATGTTGGCGTAAATCGTCATGGGGTGAGAGAGCGGAACCTGTGCGCTGGAGTTCGGACCTCCCGAACCCCCTCCTGAGCTCTGCGTTCTCCTGATCTCCTTCCTCAGAACCAGAACTTTGCGGCGAGTTGCACGACCCTTGGATCGAGAGCCGTCGTGATCGTCCCGAAGCTGGCCGGTCCGAACCCCGCCGCCGGTGCGCCGAAATTCGCGGTATTCAGCAGGTTGAACACTTCCAGTCGCAGCTCGAAGGCGCGCTCGCCGCCGACCCCGAGGCGACGCATCACGGCGAGATCGACGTCGTTGTACGACGGCCCCCGGACCGGATTTCGAGAGGCGGATCCGATGGTGAACTGATTGGCTGCGGTGAACGCGGCCGTGTTGAACCAGCGAGCGGGCGTCCGCTCGTCAGAGGGCAGCGTCGGATCGCCGACGAGATTCGGGCGCTGGGTCGTGAAGCCGGCGTACCCGAGCGCGTTCGCCTGCGTCACCGCGACCGGCACTCCGGACTGCATGGTCATGAAGGTCGCGACGCTCCAATCGTTCACGAGCGCGCCGACCACGCCAGTGGGGTGCCTGGCACGGCCCTCGCCCACCGGAAGGTCCCACACGAGCGAGGCGGCAAAGTAGTGCGGAATGTCTCCGGTCGAGTAGTCGCGGTCGCGCTCAAGATTGTGACTGTCGGCGACGGCGGCGTTCGTCAGCGGTCCCGTCAGAATGGACGCATCGAACACCGACGAGGCGATGTCGGTCAGCTTCGAGCGGGTGTAGGCGGCCGAGTAGGTCAGGCCCCCCGACAGTCGCTGACGAATGCTGACCGCGAGCCCCTGGTAGTTCGTCGTGCCGACATTGTTCCGATAAAAGCTGACCGCGGTGTAGTCCGGATAGGGTTTCAGGAGCTGGGCCCTCGTGATCGTCGGGTCGCCGATCGAGGACGAGCGGGGAATGATCCCGAAAAACGGGTTGGGGACCCGCTCGAGGAGCGTGGGCCCGAGTCTCAGTTGGTCCTCCGTCAACTGATTGATGTTGCTGTCCGGGATCCCGATGTTCGTAATCTTCGAACCGAGGTAGGAGACTTCGATGGCCGTGTTCGCCGTCAACTCACGCTGGACCGACACGTTCCACTGTTGCGCGTAGCCCGACCCGAGCGCCCCGTCCACGGTGAACACGCCCTGTCCGAGGCCGGCATTGGGTGTCGCACCGACCGGTGTGACGGTCGGCCCGTTTTTCAGCACGAATGCCGGTGCGATGTTGTCGAGCGTGCGCTGCGACACCGTCTGCAGAAACGGAAAGTTTGGCGTCGTGAACGGCGTCGTGATCCCCGCCATCTCGATCCAGATCTTCCCGTACCCAGAGCTGACGATGGTCTTGTCCGTCAGGCGGTAGACGGCGCCAATGCGCGGGCCGAAGTTGTCCTTCTTGAGCGGCCGTACAGGCTCCGTACCCGGATACTCGAGCTGCCGCGTCTGTACATTGAATACAGCGGTTTGACCGTTGATCTCAGTGGACGGGAAATTGAGCGTGTACCGCAGCCCGACGTTGATCGTGAGCCGATCGGACACCTTCCAGTCGTCCTGGATGAAGTATTCCTGAAAGTGCGCGCGTTCCTGGATATCGGTCTGCTGCTGGTCGATGGCAAAGGTCTGCACCTGTCCCAGCAGGAAGCTCGCAAACGCGTTGCCGGTGTTCGCGACCCCGGGGAGATCGCTGCCGACGGTACTGAAGGCAAACAATCCCGTCGGCGAGGGGGGTTGGACGACGTTGAGCCGCTCCCATCGCCAGTCGAGCCCCATCTTCAGGGTGTGTCGGCCCTTCAGCCACGTGAGCGAATCGGCGATCTGGTTGACGCTGGTGCTGAAGTCCGAAGCCGTGTTATTCGGGGATCCGAGCTGCTGGTAGCCGTTCGGCGCGAAGGTCGGCAGCGTGTTGGGAAATTGCGCACTCGACGGGATGCCGGGAATGTTGAGCGCGGCTCCCGCAGGCGAAGACAACGACACCGCGCTCCGCTGGACCGCTCGCCGGGTATCGCCAAGGCGCAGCTCGTTCAGCAGGTTGGCCGAGAAGGTGTGTTGATAGTTCGACGCAAACGCCCACGACGTCGTATCCTGCGGGCCGACGGCCACGCTGCCGGCCACGATGGTCCCGCTCCCATCCGGAAAGGCGGTCACCGGTTCGGCATGACCAGTGAAGTAGGTCAGCCGTCCGAACACCTGATCACGGCCGGTCGCAAACTTGTGATCGATGCGCACATCGCCCTGATCCTGATCGTCGATTTCGTTGGCCGTCCGGCTGTAGTTGTTCGCAATGGCGCTGTTGGTCGGGAGCGGGTAGCGCTCGAGAAGCGAGAGCGCGACGGGATCCATCGCGCTCCCGGGAATCGTGTTGTTCGGAAACGGCTGACGGGTATTCCCGACCGTCGTCGCTGGATTGTAGATGTTCTGCCGGAAGACACCTGAACGCTCGGCGAGCGTCGGCACGTTCGAGGTCACCGTGCGGCCGATGCTCTGTCGCTGGCCCTGGTAATCGGCAAAGACGAACGTCCGGTCCTTCACAATCGGGCCGCCGAACATGCCGCCGTACTGATTCCGCCGGTAGTCCGGTTTCACCGGATTGCTCGCCTGGAAGTAGTTCCTGGCGTTCAGGTTCTCGTTGCGAAAAAATTCGAACACGTTGCCGTGAAAGGCATTCGTGCCCGACTTCGTCGTGAGATTGACCACGCCGCCATTGAACCGCCCGAACTCGGCCGCCGGGCTGTTGCTTTCGATCTTGAACTCCTGGATGGCGTCGATGATCGGGTAGTACGCGAGCTGCCCCGGCTCGGGCTGCAGTACGGAGATGCCGTCGAAGAGATACTCGTTGGTTCGCGGTCTCCCGCCGTTGATGCGAGGCAGGACCGAGTTCGGCGGCAGCGCGACGCCAGGCGCGATGGCGGCGAGCATGATGAAGAGCCGGCCGTTCAGCGGCAGCTGCACGACCTGTTCGTTCTCGACAACGGTCCCGAGGCTCGCGGTCTCGATTCGCACGACCGGTGCGTCTCCGACGACCGTCACCTGTTCTCGAATGTCTCCGACGGCGAGCTCGAAATCGATGCGCGCTTTCTCACCGGTTGACAGACGAATGCCCTCCCGGCGCACCGGTTTGAAACCGGCGAGCTCGACATCGAGGCGGTATTCGCCGGGCGCCAGGCTCGCGGCGGTGTAGATGCCATCGCCGGTGGAAACGGCTATCCGCTGCAGGTTGGTCCGTGTCTCAGTGACAGTGATGGTCGCGCCGGGAACGGCCGCCCCGGCCTGATCGTTGACGATGCCGGTGATCCCGCCCGCCGCCACCTGCGCATGCAGCGGCCGGAGATTCGCTGACAGGCAAAGGACGAGGAGGAACAAGAGACGCACAGCCGACGTCAAGCGAACACGCATTCAGCCTCCGGAGCGACAGGAATGCGCATCACTGTATATCGGATGTAAACCAGATTCAAATCGCTTCTAATCGATTCGAATCGGCTTATCCATGGTCCTTGCGTCGAGCTTCAGCCGGACCGTCGTCCGCATCGCGCGCGCGTTGTGAGGATTCTTCGAACCGTCGGCTCACCCTTTCGCGAGCATCACCTCGGTCGCCTTGACGACGGCGGTGACCGTGTCGCCTTTCTTCAGGCCCATCTCCTCGGCGCTGCGCCGGGTGATCACCGACTCGATCACATGCTCGCCGACACGGACGGTGATGTGGGCGAGGACGTCGCCCATCACGATTTCATCGATGATGCCTGGCAGATGGTTCCGCGCACTCAATGCCATTGAGAGTTCTCCTGGAAGGACGCCGCCGCTCTCCACGGGCTCGCGAAGCGCGGGTCGTGCAGCAGCGCCTCGTCGGTCAGCGAGCGGAGAAACGCGAGCAGGTCGTCGCGCTGTTCGGGTGTGAGGGTGAATCCGCGCACCGTCGGGCTCTTGTTCGGGTTGTCGTGGCCGACGCCGCGCAGGGAACCGTCGGCAACGGTGCGGCCGCCGGCCGCGTAGTGGGCAATCGCGTCTTCGAGCGTGGCGACGCTGCCGTCGTGCATGTACGGCGCGGTCACGGCGATGTTCCGCAGCGTCGGCGCCTTGAACTTGCCGACGTCCGCCGGTTTCTTCGTGAACTCGTAGATCCCGGTATTCGGCGGCGGATACGAGAACGCGCCGGCGAGGTTGTAGAGGCCGGTGTTGTGAAACTCGACCTCTCCCCCCGCTTGTCCTGAGCCTGTCGAAGGACCGCGCCCCTCGAAGGTCACCGCGCCGGAGAAGTTGAAGCCGCCGTGGCAGCGGAAGCACGACAGCGGCTGGCTGAAGAACAGCGTCTCGCCGCGCCGCGCCGCCGGCGGGATCGCCGCATCGTCGCGGTCGTTGTGATAGCGGTCGTAGGGCGAGCGGGCCGAGATGATCGTCCGCTCGAACGACGCGAGCGCCTGCGCGACGCGCTCGATCGAGAGCTTCTCTCCGGGCCCGAACGCACGCTCGACGAGCGGACCGTAGCGAGGCTCGGCGTTCAGGCGCGCCAGCAGCGCGGTTCCCGGCTGCGTCAGGCCCAGCTCCACCGGATGGGTGCCGAACATCGGCACCAGCACCTGGTCCTCGAGCTGCGCCATCGACGGGTTGCCCCAGGTGAGCGACGCGGCATAGGCGATGTTGACCAGGCTCATGCTGCCGCGCGGGTGCACCTCGCCGGTCGAGCCGACGGCACGCGGGCGGCCGTCGGTAAACGCACGCGCCTGCTCGTGGCAGGTGGCGCACGCCTGCGTGCCGTTCTCGGACAGACGTGTGTCGTAGAAAAGGTAGCGTCCGAGCTCGGCTTTCGCGTCAGACATCGGGTTGGCGGCCGGCACGGGCGGTCGTGGGAAGTTCTTCGGCAGGTTCCAGGAATACGGCGTCGAGGGATCGCTCTGCGCGCCGGCGAGCACGAGGCTCGCCAGCCACACGAACACGACGCAGAGCGACTTGCCGGTGCTCATCGCTACTTGACGAGGCGGACGACCTCGATCCGCTGCAGCATGCGAATCGATCGCGCCCCGCGCTTGTCGTGCGGCGCGACAATCCGCAGCGGACCCTGATAGTCGAACAGCGGCTTGCCGTCGATCGTGTCGGCGACGATGATGTCGTTCGAGGTGAACCCGGGGTCGAGCTCGGCGAGCGAGAACACCACCTGGTAACCGTCCTTCGCGGTGGCGCGAACATAGGTCGCCACCGCCTTGCCCGACAGGTCGCGGCCGACCGGCGCGCCGGCGCGCTTCAACAACTCGCCAACCAGAACCCCCTCGTAGGGAGTGTCCTTCCCCGCCTCGCTGACCGTGACCTTCGTCCTCGGCATGCTCTTGAGATCCGCGGGCTTCAGCGTGAGCGGCTGCGCGACGTCGCCGCCGACAACGAGGATCGCGTCCGCGGCAGACGGTGCCGCTTCCTGAGTGAGTCCCGGCGCCGCGGTGAGGTTCAGGGCGAGGAAACAGGCTGCCGCGGCGATGGCCAGCTGGTGCATCATCCGCAGGATTCTACACCAGGCGAAGCGGCTGGAACCGCGACTGAAAAGCACGCAATGTCGCGTCGAAACGACCCGAGCGATGCCGTTTCGCGACATCTCCCCACTGAAACGTTCGCGGCGCCGGCCACGCGGTATGATTCGAGTCGATTTCGGAGGGTTCAAACGACCATGGGGCTCCTGACCGTGCGTGCCGCCGCCGATCGGATGGGAATCGGCTATTCGACGCTCAAGCAGTGGATCTTTCAAGGCAAGGTGCGGACGACCACGACCGCGGGCGGGCACCATCGCCTCTCGGATGCGGAAGTCGATCGCATGCTCGCGCGGCAGGCGCCCGACAAGCCGGCGGCGCGGCGCGGCACGAAATCGAGCGGCCTGATCGTCGCGCTCAGCTGCCGCAACCGCCTGCACGGGTACGTCGAAGAAGTGCGCGCCGATGGCTTGCTCGGCCAGGTCCGCCTGCGGATTGGCGATCAGCTGCTGACCGCGGTCGTCACCGCCGACGCGCTCGCCGAGCTGAAGCTCAGTCGCGGCGACGACGCGATCGCGCTGATCAAGTCGACCGAGGTGATGATCGCGCGCGAGGGCGACGCGCCCGTCGCGCTCCCGAAGCGCCGGCGCCGCCGCTAGCGACTCTCACGTCTGCGCCGTTCGTCGTGATTCGCCGATCACGACTCGCTACTTTGCGCCGGTGTAGAGCACGCGCCAGACACGGCCTTTCTGGCTGTCGGTGATGTAGAGCGACCCGTCCGGCGCCTGCGCCACGCCGTCGGGGCGCGCGACCGCGTCGTTCGGGTTCATCAGCGGCTCCTTGCCGGCGAAGCCTTTCGCGAACACTTCGAAGTCGCCCGACGGCTTGCCGCCGGCGAACGGCTGGAAGGTGACGTTGTAGCCGTCCTGCGGCATCGGCGCGCGGTTCCACGAACCGTGGAAGGCGATGAACGCACCGTCGCGGTACTTCTGCGGGAACTGCGTGCCGCTGTAGAACATGACGTCCACCGGCGCCCAGTGCGCCGGATACGCCGCCACCGGATTGGTGAACTGCGAACAGCGGCCGACTTCCTTGCCGTCGCCGCCGTACTCGGGATTGAGCACCAGCTTCTTGCTGCCGTAGTCGAAGTAGCAATACGGCCAGCCGAAGTCGGAGCCCTGCACGGCGCGGTACATCGGCTCGGCCGGACGCTCGGCATTGTCCTGGGCGGTGAACTTATCGGGCCAGAACGAATTGAGCTGATCGCGGCTGTTCATCACGATGAAGAGCGCGTTGTCGTGCCATGCGAGCGCCGGCATCTGACGCAGGCCGGTGGCGAACCGGCTGCCGTCCGCCTGCTTCTGATTGATCTTGTTCTCGTCGAACTTCCAGATGCCGGCGTTCTTCTCGAGCAGCGGGCACGGATCGACGCCCTTGACGCCGGGGCGGCGGTCCGGCTGCTGGCAGGCATTGGAGGGGGCGCCGATATTGATATAGAGCGAGCCGCGGCCGTCGAAGGCAATGCCCTTGTCGCCGTGCTGGCGATCGGGCGTCAGGTCGCCGACAATCGTCTCCGGCTCGCCGGCAGGCTTGAGCTGGCCGGACGTCATCTTGTAGCGCTGCACGCTGAGCGGGTGCGCAACGTACAGGTAGCCGTTCCTGAGCGCGATGCCGGTCGTGCTCTCGCTGGGAATCATCTCCTTCGTTTCGAAGCGCCCGTCGCCGTCGCCGTCGTGCAGGGCGACGACCCCGCCGGGGCCTGCCTGGCCGCGGCCGCCGGGGCCGCGCATCAGCGCGACGTAAACGTCGCCGTTTGGCGCCACCGCGAGGTGGCGCGCTTCGCCGAGGCCGTCGGCGACGACGAGGGCGCAGAAACCTGCCGGCAGCGTGATGCCGCCGTTATCGGGGTCGCAGGCGGGCGCGGCGCCGGTGAGCTTCGGCGCCCACACTGCGGCCAGGCAGGCGGCAAACAGGGCGAACGGGACGAGACGCTTCGAACGCGACATCATGGGACGCTCCTCAACCACTATCGTACGCTGCCCGCGCCGCCGGTGGCACCAGGCTCGCCGCCGCTCCAGATCACTGCCGCTTCGCCGGCGCGCTCGAACGTATAGGTGCCGCCGTCGGCCATCAGCGACAGCACGAGACGCCCATCCTTGATCACATACGAGCGGACAAAGCCCCACTGCTTGACGATCTGATCGTGCAGCGATCCGGGCGGGCACATCATCCGCGTCAGCGCCAGCGGCCCGAGCTCGACCTGGTTGCGCGCCGGCCGACTTCCAGGTTGCCCGGCCGCGATTGCAGTCGATACGCGCGGAGACGCTGAGGTCGGCGTTGAACTGGATGGTGTACTTCGCCGGATCGTCCGGCTTCAGCAGGGTGCCGTCGCCGCCCTGGAACTGGACGAGCCGCCACGGTTCACCGACCAGATCCGCCGCGGCTGGCGGCGGCGTCTGCGCAAGCGCGACTGATCGCCGCAAGCAGCAGGAGTGTCCAAGCCATCGTGCACCTCGCCGTCGCGGCGCTACCGCGACGCAGCAAACGAGATCAGCTCGAGCGCCGGTTGGTCCGTGCGCCGCCAGACCGGATCGGTGATCGCGTCTTCGTCCGGCCGTGCACCGGCAAGCCGTCGGAACCGCCGCGATTCTACACGCGCCGGCGGCCTGCGTCGCGAGCCGGCTGCTTGCAGAGCACGCGTCAACAAATCGAGGCCACGGGGAATACTTGAGTAGACGGGCTGCGTTCGCGTGTAGCCTGACAGGTGGACATGGACTCAATCGGGCGGCAGATGAGATGGCTGGCCATGGTGGCCGTCGCGCTCACGACTTCCGCGCAATTGAGCGCGCAGGCGCCGCCGCCCGCCGCCGCGCCGCCGCCCAGCAGTCAAACGACGCCGGGCCAGCCGCCGGCATTCGCGACGACCGTCACCGTGATCGAGGCGGCGCCGCTGCCAGGGCTCGACCTGCCGCTCCAGAAGATTCCGTCGCCGGTGCAAACCGCCGGCAGCCAGGAGCTCGAGGCCAGCGGCGCGCTCGATCTCTCGTCGTTCCTGAACCGGCGCTTCAACGGCGTCTTCGCCAACGAGATTCAGAACAATCCGTTCCAGGCCGACATCAACTATCGGGGCTACACCGCGTCGCCGCTGCTCGGCACGCCGCAGGGACTCTCGGTCTACATGGACGGCGTCCGCCTCAACCAGCCATTCGGCGACGTCGTCAACTGGGACCTGATTCCGCGGCTCGCGATTGCGACGACGACGGTGATGCCGGGATCGAATCCGCTCTTCGGGCTGAACACGTTGGGCGGGGCGCTGGCGATCCAGACGAAAGACGGAGCGACCACGCGCGGCACCTCGGTGCAGGCGACTTACGGCAGCGATCTGCCGCCGGTCGATCGAGGCCGAGCACGGCGGCCGCAAGGCGAACGGCGTGCACTGGTACCTGACCGGAAACCTGTTCGCTGAGGACGGCTGGCGCGACGAGTCACCGTCGGACGTGCGGCAGCTGTTCGGCAAGCTTGGCTGGCAGCGCGCGAAGCACGATCTGTCGCTGAGCGTCGGACAGGTTGACAACTCGCTGAACGGCAACGGCCTTCAGGAGCAGGGCTTTCTCGATCGCGACTATGCCAGCGTCTACACCAAGCCGGACACGACCGAGAACAACACGACCTTCCTCAACGCGACGACCCGACACAGCCTGAACGCGAAGATGGGGTTGTCGGCGAACGCGTACTACCGGCGCATCAAGACCGACACGATCAACGGCGACCTCAACGAGGACTCGCTCGACCAGGCGATCTATCAGCCCACCGCCGCCGAGCAGGCGGCTCTTGCCGCAGCCGGCTACACCGGCTTCCCCACCAGCGGCGCCACCGCGGCCAACACGCCGTTCCCCTTCTGGCGCTGCATCGGCAACGTGCTGCTCAACGACGAGCCGGCAGAAAAGTGCAACGGGCTGATCAACCGCACGGCGACGTCACAGCACAACGGCGGCGCCTTTGCGCAGCTCACGCGCCGCGATTCGTTCGCGCGCGGCGAGCACCAGTTCACCGCCGGCGGCGGCTACGATCGCAGCAGCGTCGGCTTCGTCCAGTCGTCCGAGCTCGGCTACCTCAATCCCGATCGCAGCGTCACCGGCACCGGCGCATTCGGCGACGGTGAAACCGGCGGCGAGGTCGACGGCGAGCCGTTCGACACCCGTGTCGATCTCGACGGCCTGGTGCAGACCTTCAGCCTCTACGCCACCGACACCGTGTCGATCGCGAGCGCGTGGAACATCACGCTGGCGGGGCGCTACAACCGCACGACGGTGCGCAATCGCGACCTCATCGATCCTGGCGGCGGGCCGGGCTCGCTCGACGGCGACCACCGCTTCAGCCGCTTCAACCCCGCGGTTGGCGTGACGTTCAGTCCCTCGCCGGCGGTCAATTTCTACGGCGGCTACAGCGAGGGGAGCCGCGCGGCGACGTCAATCGAGCTTGGCTGCGCAAACCCGGACGAGCCGTGCAAGCTGCCGAACGCGATGGCCGGCGATCCGCCGCTCGCCCAGGTCGTCACGCGGACGGCCGAGGCCGGCGCGCGCGGCTCGTATCGCGGCACGAACTGGAGCGCCGGTCTCTTCCGCGCCGCCAACCACGACGACATCCTCTTCGTCCTGTCCGAACAGAGCGGCTTCGGCTACTTCAGGAATTTCGGCGAGACGCGCCGCAAGGGGATCGAGCTGAGCGCGAACCGCCGGTTCGGACGCTTCAGCCTCGGCAGCGGATACACATTCCTCGCCGCGACCTACGAAAGCGAGGAGAGCGTCAACGGCGAGAGCAACAGCACCAACGACACCGCCGAGGCGGGAGGACGCGGGCTCGAGGGCGCGATTGAGATCGTGCCGGGCGACCACATTCCGCTGATGCCGCGGCACGTGTTCAAGGCCTACGGCGACGTGCAGATCGGCTCACGCGCGTCGCTGGACGTCGACGTCTTGGCAGCGTCGAGCTCGTTCGCGCGCGGCAACGAGAACAATCAGCACGAGGCCGACGGCGTCTACTACCTGGGCGCCGGATCGATTCCCGGCTACGCGGTCGTCAACCTCGGCGCCAGCTATCGCCTCAGGCCGTGGGTCACGATCGTTGCGCAGGTGGCGAACCTCTTCGACCGCCGCTACTCCACGTCGGCGCAGCTCGGGCCGCTCGGCTTCACCGATACCGGTGCGTTCATCGCCCGGCCCTTCCCCCCGGTCGGCGGCGAGTTTCCGGTGCAGCAGTCGACGTTCGTCGCACCCGGCGCGCCGGCTGCGCGCGTGGGTCAGCGCGCGTTTCAGGTTCCCGTAGGGCGGCCCTTCAGGGCCGCCGCGAAGTGACAGCGTAGGGCGGTCCTTCAGGGCCGCCGCTGAACGCGCTCAGGACGCGATCGCCTCCGCCCCCGCGGGCACCGGCACGACCATCGCCGCGAGCGCGAGCGCGGTCAGGACCGCGGCCAGCGCGTAGAACGCGGCGGCATATGAGCCGGTCGTGTCGACGCACCAGGCGAGCAGCAGCGGGCCGATCGCTGACGCGAACACGGTCAGCGCCTGCGCCACTCCTTGAATGCGGCCGAGATGCGTGCGGCCGTAGGCCTTGCCCCAGAAGCTGAAGAACACGACCATCACGAACCCGCCCGCGACGCCCATCGCCACCGCCTGCGCCATCACGTGCGCGGTCGTCGTCACGTGCGGCAGCGCGATCAGCGACCCGGTCAGGAGCAGCAGCGCGACGAGGAGCACCCGGCGCAGCGAGCCGCGATCCGCCCAGGCGCCGGCGACGAAGTTGCCGGCGAGCCCGGTGATCGCCGTCACCGCCAGCGCGTTGTAATAGATGTCGGGCGTGAACCCGCGCTCGGCGAGAATCGACTCGTTGAACAGCCCGATGCCCGAGGCGACGAGGCCGTACAGCGAGCTGGCGAGGCCGAAGACCCAGAAGGCCGGCGATCGCAGCGCGGTTGCGAGTGTGGCGTCGGTCGCGGCACCGCCGGGCGCATCCGCCGCCGGCGCCTCGAGCTCGAAATTCGCCTCGGGATCGGGACGCACGAAGAGCCATGCGATCGGGGCCAGTCCGACAATCAGCGCCACGCCGATCCCTGCCCACGCCACTCGCCACCCACGCGACAGCACGACGGCGCCCACGATCGGGAACGCGATCATGAAGCCGATGCTCATCACCAGCGCGTAGACGCCCATCGCCCACGTCAGCCGCCGGCGGAACCACTTGCCCGGCATCGCGAGGCTGACGACAGACAAGGCGCTCTGGCCGAGCCCGCGCGTCAACGTGATCAACACCAGCAGCATCGCCGCGCTGTGCACGCTGCTCATCGCCAGCACGACGCCGCCGAGCAGGAGGGCCAGAGCGGCGAGGACGACGCGGCTGCCGTGGCGATCGACGAGCCCGCCGATGCCGAAGCAGAAGAGCGAGCCAACCAGCGTGGCGACGAGGTTGATCTGCGCGAAGCGGACGCGGTCGACCGCCAGGTCGCGCAGCAGCGGCTCGGTGATGAGCCCGAGGCCCTGCGTGCGCCCAGGCAGCGTGCCGACCATCGCCAGCGCGGCGACGCCGAGCACCACCCAGCCGTAATAGAACGTCCAGCCAAGACGACGGGCTTCGACGGTTGCGTGGGTCATGTGGAAACGAGCCGCTGCCGCCGCACGAGCGGGGCGAGGAGGGCGACGCTCACCGAGGCAATGCCGATCAGGCGGCCGATGCCGGAGGCGAAAACGACCGCGCCGTTGAAGAACATGAACACGAACAACGCGAACCGCGCCGCTTCGAGCCTCGGCGACCGCGACGCGCGCGAGGCGGGCGCGAGCCACCACCAGCAGACGTCGGCGAGCCAGATCGCCAGGAACACGTAGTTGACATAGATGCCGCCGCGCCAGCCCTGCCCGAAGCGATCGGCCGTCTGCCGCACCGTCGCGACCACGGCCGCTTCGTGGTCCCACGCGTACACCAGCTGGAACGCCAGCACGACGTGGACGAGGGCGAGCGCGATGCCCAGCGTCCAGACCGCACGCGCGAGCCGATCGGACGCGGACGGCTGCCGCATCAGCGCCTCGCCGGCTGCCCAGGCGACAGTCGCCGCGATCATCGTGCCTCGTACGAGCGCCAGCGCGGTCACGCCTGGATATTAGACCGGCTTTGCACGAACCGGCGCAAACCGGCGGCTCACCTTGCTATCATGTCCGCTTCGGAAGGAGATCTCATGACGCTCGTGCGACGCGGAGTCACGATCGCGGCAGCGGCCGTCTTCGTGCTGGTCCTCTTCAGCGGCGGCTGGCTGGTGGGACGCCTCGGCATCGGCGCGGTCGTCGATCCGGCGTCGTTGACCGACGCCGAGCGCCGGTTCGTCGACCAGATGCGCGACGTCAGCCTGGTCGGCTCGTTCACCGTCGCCGGCCGCGAAGATCGCGCACCGAAGGCCGATCGCTACGACATCTCCAGCGTCGAAAAGGTCGGCACCGATCTGTGGCGCTTCAACGCGAAGATGGACTGCTGCGGCGTCAACAGCGCGATTCCGATCGTCGTGCCGATGCGCTGGAGCGGCGACACGCCGGTGATCATGATGACCGACACCAGCCTGCCCGGGCTGGGGACGTTCACCGTCCGCCTGTTCTTCTACGGCGACCGCTACGCCGGCACCTGGCAGCACGGCACGGTCGGCGGCCACATGTCGGGACGGGTCGAGAAGCGCACATCGACTGATCGGTAGCGCACAACGCGAGCACGACTTGAGCAAATACCAGAAGTCATGTTCTGGCGTGAGAGGCTCTGCCTACAACACGAACAACTTTGTGGGCCCACTGGTCGCTGAGCTCGGCGAAGCATTCCACAACGGCTTTTCTGTAGCGAACGTGCCGCCCCGACAACTCGCTTCGTCCCGTCGAACTCCATAGCAATTGTCCAGGATCTCGCACGACGCCGAAGTTCACACTGCTCAAGACGCAAAACGGCAGCCTTTTCAAGTTGGGATGATCGTCACCGGATGCCTTGATCAAACCTTGTGAAGGCTCTAACCGTGCTTCGAGCCGCGACCGAACCTGATCATCCATGAGTGGGCCAATTGCATCGCGCCAGATCATTTTCATAGGCCCGCCCGAACGGAGGTAGGCCGTCACTTCCAGCGCGCTATAAAGACGAGCAAGGCGTTCGGCCACTGCATAAAGCAATGCCCTCACACCTGTTTTGTCGTTGATCGGAATCGCGTTCAGCACATCGTTCAGAGTGGCCGCATTCAGCCAGGTGCCATCCGCTGGTCCCGCCGCAAGGCTGGTTTCATCCGAAAGCTTTTCAGACTCGTCATCTAGCGCGACCATTGGATATTCAGCGACAGACACAATCCCGGCGTCGCCATTACCTGGGCCGCGGCTGTTTCGTAGTTGCTCCGCCCAGTGTCTGCGCTCGATTCGATACGTATCACCGTACAGTTTGAACGTCAAAGCCGAAGTGGGCCAACTGCCGTACCGGTCAACATTGTTCAGAATCGATTGCCAGATGTTCGGTTTTGGCGTCCCATTGAAGTACAGGCCACACCAGATCGCCAGCAATTCCACAACCTGATCTTCAGCGATGTCGATTGCTCCGTGGCTACCGCGTTGCAGGCTTTGATCGACACTTCTTTCGATGACCCTGAGGCGAGCGACCAGGTCGACGAGAGTCTGCTTGCGAACTTCAGGATCCTCGGCTCGAAGTTTTTCGCTCACCGGTTCTAACGGTTCGCCTGCCACCGCCGCGCGAAGCTCAGCAAGATAGCTTTCGGCCTTTCGCAGCGGCTCAGCCAAAGCGGCAATCAACGCTCGGCGATCGCTCTCGTTCATGCGCTGCGCTCCCAAAGGTCCACAACCGTAGCATCGACGTACAGACCGTGCGAGTCCATCACCGGAAATAGCTGACTCCGGTCGCAGGTGGAGCGCGACGAACAGTTGAAACAGATGGACGACATGATCGCGGCTGAACGGCTGCGCACTATCGGCGCGCTTGTGAAGCGCGTTGTAATAAGCGAGGAAATCGTCGACGGACACCATCGCCTCGATGATCTTCTTCGCACTAGACCGGAACTCTGCCTTGAACGGAATGAGTTTTTCGGCGGACACTTCCAAAAGCTTCGCGCAAATGTGCTCGTATGCCCGCCTGGCATTCCAATCGTAGCGATGGAGGAGGTGATGGAACTCGCGGGCGCGCCTGGCTTCGGGTTCGCCGGACCGCCATTCATCTGCGTAATTTTCCCTGTTGTCGCCGCTCATTCGACAGTAGTCATCGTCAACGACCTTGACCCAAAAGGGGACGTCGGCGATGGTGCTATGAAACCGAGGCGTGGTTCCCACCGCAGATTCGAGCTCCGCAGAAGCAAGTGAACGATGCGCTCTGGCCAGCTCCATGACACAGACGGTATAGACCAATGCCATCAGCTGAGCGAACTCCCTGTTGTCGTACGCGAGTCCATTCATACGTTTCGGCATGGGCCCAATCAGCAGCACTTCCGGCGCCGTCGTGTCACGCAGCGCCTCAAACAGAGGTGACTTTTCACAAACATGCGCAATCGTCATCGAGAAGCCATCGTCATCATGGCTCAGCGCTCGATTCGGCAGCGTCGACCAGACGGTGTCTTCCATCGTCCAATCTCGTTCCACACTGAGAGCGACTCGATACGCGCCTTTCACTTTCTTGTAGAAGCGATGATAAAACTCGTCCACGCGCCGAGTACCTTGCTTCAATGGTCTTAGCATTCAGGATGTCGACTTGTGCGTTGACGTCCGCCAACTTCGACGACATTCTGCCGATGTTGAAAAGCGTCGTCTTCAACTCGTGCATGTGGACCGCCGCCAAGGCAATCGCAATTAGGGTCAGTGCCAGGATCCCGGGGTGGTACGTGAGTTGAAAATACAGGAGATAACACACATTTGCAGCGACAACGATGGCCAAGACGATGCGGCGTGACGATTTATCTCCTGGCATTCTGTAGAGGAGCCGAGCCGACAGCACCGGCACCAACGCAAAGAGCCCAAGTGCGATCAGGCCAGACCACAATCCTTCAAGAAACCCCTGCTGCGACAGCAGAGACATGAAATCGCTCCACAGACCCACCGGGGGATGGGCCGGATCGGAGCCGTGTTGCGGGAGTAGAACGGTCAGGCGCTTCGGAAACGGAACGACAAATAACGCCAATGCGCTTATTACAGTTGCTCCAACCCAGTACCAGTTGAGAGAAGCTGTGGCCGAATTTCCTTCGCCAACGGGCACAACAGTGCTGCTATCGACGTGCCGCTCGTGTGCCGGTCGGTCGCCATTTGCCATAAGGGTGCTGCTACAAAGACGCCTTGCGGCGCCAGTTACCGGGCGAAGTCCTGCGATCGCCGAGGCCGGCCTGTGAGGCGCAGAAGAGACTGGATGATTGATCCGGAAGACGCGAACACATCGGCGCCCAACAGAGGCGTAAGTATCGCGGAACACGAAGGCAAGTCAACAGCAAATGCGCGACATGCGACTAGAACGGCCGGGGGGCCGTCCAACGGACGGAGGACGCGATGCGCCGACGCGATCTCAGAGTCGTCCGAGACGAGAACACGGTCCGGCTGAAGCCGGACACTACGACTGCCGTCACGGCTGTCTCCGAAGCAAGCTGCTGTAACATCGCGGGCGGTGAGAATCCGCGGCGTCGTCCTGTTCGTCCTCTGCCTGATGTACTTCGTCGCCTACGTCGACCGCGTCAACATCTCGGTCGCCGGCCCGACGATGCGGCAAGAGCTCGGGTTGACGCCGACCGAGCTAGGTTTCATCTTCTCCGCCTTCGCCTATCCCTACGCGGCGATGCAGATCGCCGGCGGCTGGGCGGCCGACCGCTTCGGGCCGCGGCGGGTGCTCGCGATCCTCAGCCTGCTGTGGGCCGCGGCGACGATGCTCACCGGGCTCGCGTGGAGCGTCGCCTCGCTCGTCTGGTTCCGCCTGCTCGTCGGCGTCGGCGAAGGCGGCGCCTTTCCCACCGCGACGCGTGCGCTCACCTGCTGGCTGCCGGTGCGCGAGCGCGCGTTCGCGCAGGGCATCACCCACAGCTTCGCGCGGCTCGGCGGCGCCGTCACCCCGCCGATCGTCCTCGCCATCGTCGCGCGCTATGGATGGCGTGAAGCGTTCTATGTCCTCGGCGCAGTGAGCCTCGCGTGGACGGCGGTCTGGCTCGTGTCGTTCAGGGACTCGCCGGAGCAGCACCCGTGGGTCACCGGCGAGGAGCTCGCCGTCATCCACGCCGGCGGCGGAGCGCGGCGCGGGGCGCGCGGGCCGACGCCGTGGCGGCAGATCGCCAGCCGCATGTGGCTCGTCACCCTGGTTGACTTCTGCTACGGCTGGTCGCTGTGGGTCTTCCTCACCTGGCTGCCGTCGTATCTGTCCGACGCGCGCGGGTTCAAGCTTCGAGAGATGGCGGTGATGACGACGCTGCCCTTGCTCGCCGGTGTGGTCGGCGACACGCTCGGCGGCGTGATCTCGGACGCCATTTTCCGCCGCACCGGGAACCTCAGGCTGGCGCGGCGCGCGCCGCTGGTCGTCGGCCTCGCGGGCGCGTTCGCATTTCTGCTTCCGGCCATCGTCACCGGCAGCGCCGTCGGTGCCGTCTCGTTGCTGGCCGCAGCGTTCTTCTTTCTCGAGCTGACCAACGCCGTGTTGTGGACGCTGCCGATCGACATCGCCGGCGAGTACGCGGGCACCGCCGGCGGGATGATGAACACCGGCTTCGGCGTCGCCGGGATGATCTCCCCGGTCGTATTCGGCATCCTCATCCAGCGCACCGGACGGTACGAACTGCCGCTGACGATCTCCGCCGTCCTGCTGCTGGTCGGAGCGCTGTGCTCGCTCGCAATCGATCCGACCGCGCGCGTCGAGGACGTTCAGATGGTTGATTCAGGGATACAAGTATGAGCGACGAATATTCCTTGACCGTGCAGCCGATGGCCGCCGCGCTCGGGGCGGAGATCTACAACTTCGATTTGCGGGCGATCGACGACAGCGCCTTCGCGGCGATCCACCAGGCGTGGCTCGATCACCAGGTGCTGCTGTTCCGCGATCAGGAACTGAGCGACGATCACCTCGTCGCCTTCAGCCGCTGGTTCGGCGACCTCGACGAGGCGCCGGTGCAGGAGACCGGCCAGCGGTTCGTCGAAGGGCACCCGGAGATCTACGTCGTCTCGAACGTGGTGCAGGACGGCGTGCCGATCGGCAGCCTCGGCGCCGGCGAGGCGGTGTGGCACACCGACATGTCGTATCTCCCGGCGCCGCCGAAAGCGAGCGTGCTCTACGCGCTGGAAGTGCCGCAGGCCGGCGGCGACACCAGCTTCTGTTCGATGTATGCCGCCTGGGAACAGCTGCCGGGAGCGCTTCAGCAGCGCGCCGCCGGGTTGCGTGTGAAGCACGACGGCACCTACAACAGCGGCGGCTACGTGCGCCAGGGCGTGACGCCGACCGACGATCCGCGCACCTCGCCAGGCACGTTTCACCCGCTGGTCTACGCGCACCCGGAAACCGGGCGCCAGGCCCTCTATCTCGGCCGCCGTCGCAACGCCTGCATCGAGGGGCTGGAGCTCGATGAATCGAACGCGCTGCTCGACGAGATCTGGGCGCACGCGACGCGCGACGAGCTGACCTGGCAGCACCAGTGGCGGGTCGGTGATCTGGTGCTCTGGGACAACCGCTGCACGATGCATCGCCGCGACGCGTTCGATCCGTCGGCCAGGCGCGTGATGCATCGCACACAGATCAAGGCCGGCGGCCGATCGCGCTGACGCGCGGCAGGATCCACACCGGCCCGGCCTGAAGTCGCGCCGCCTGACGGCCGGCGATCGCGAACCGTGATGCGCCGGCGCTACCGAGCCTGGATTGGCAGCTTCATCTTCTGCAGGAAGGCGACGTAGCGCGGATCGCCCTCGAGGTTCTTCAGCAGGGGATCGCCTATCAGTTCCGAGAGGCCGCCGTCGCGCTGCGCGTAAGCGCGGTCGAGCCAGTCGAAGGCCTCGTCGATCTCGCCGCGGAACGCGTGAACCTGGGCGATGTTATAGGCCCACTCGTTGGCGAATTTTCGCGTGAGCTCGCGGAGCGCCGCGTCGCCATCGCCCCGGCGATGCAACGCGTGGTAGGCGAGCGCAAGGCCGATCGTCCGCCAAACCTCGGAAGGCTCCTGCTCGATCGCCGCGAGAGCGGCCTCGTGCTGTCCGCGCGCCAGGAGGACCTGGCCCAGATGCGCGTGCCCAGATGCGAGACCCGGCCTCAGCTCGAGAAGCTTGAGCAGTGCCGCTTCGGCCTCCTGCAATCTCCCGGCGTAGAACAGAGCGAGGCCAAGATTGTTGTGCACGCGAACATTCAGCGGATCTCTCGTCAACGCCCGCTGATAGAATCCGACCGCCTCGTCGAAGCGCCCCAGCGTGCGCGCCAGGATGCCGGCGCTATACATTGCATCCGCGCTGCCGGGATCGAGCTTGAGGACCTGCTGCACCTCGGCGTCCGCCCCCGCCCAGTCCCAGTCGTAACCGGCCAGGATGTACACCATCGCCGTGTGCGCCTCGACGAGCGTCGAGTTGAGGCCGAGAGCTCGCTGTGCCGCATCGCGTGCCTGTTTGCTGCCCGACTCGGCTGGAATGACGCCGAGTCCGGCCTGGCGGGCATACACCCAGGCGAGACCGGCCCAGGCCGGCGCGAAGCCCGGATCGGCGGCGAGCGCTTCCTTGAACGACACGATCGCTCTCTGCGTAATCGTCGGCCGTCCCACGGTTGAAGAAGAACTTCCCTGCGAAGTAGAGGTTGTGTGCCTCGCTGCTGACCGGGCCAGCGCTCTCCACTGACCTGCCGCCGAGCAGCGTCACCTTCATCGCCTGCGCCGCAGCGTGCGCGATTTCGTCCTGGACCTTGAAGACGTCATCCAGCGTTCGGTCATAGGTCTCAGACCACAGTTGTGAGCCATCAGACGCTCTGATCAGCTGAGCGGTAATCCGCACTCGATTGCCTTCCTTGCGGACGCTGCCGTCGAGGAGATGGTCGACGCCAAGTTTCCTGGCGATCACGCGAAGGTCTTCGCTCTTCCCCTTGAACTGGAATGACGAGGTTCGCCCGATGACCCGCAGCTGTGAGCTCTTCACGAGCACGTCGAGGAGCTCCTCGGAGAGCCCGTCGGAGAAGTACTCCTGGTCTCTGGCCTGGCTCAGATCGCTGAAAGGGAGCACGGCGATCGATGCGCTCGCAGCCGTCGGGGCCGCGCTTTGTCGCGCAACCAGAATCCAGGCACCGATGATGCTCGGCAACGAGCGCGACGCTGATTGCCGCGACCAAATGTCGCCGTGGTCTGCGCGCCGATCGGAAGCTCCTGGCGAATGAAGCGCGTGAGAACGCGGCGGAACCCGGCGCCGGGCCCGCGAGCGCGTCCCTTAATTCCGCAGCGCTCTGCGGTCGCCGGGCCGGGTCCTTCTCGAGCGACCTGAGGATCACCGTGTCGAGCTCGTGCGGCACGTTCGGATTCATGCGCGAGGGCGGCTGCACCTCGCCGTGGAGGATTCCATCGAAAATCATCGCCGAGGTCGATCCCGTGAATGGCGGCCGCCCGGTCGCCATTTCGTACAGCACGACGCCCAACGAGAAGAGATCGCTTCGCGCATCGACTGGCTCACCGCGGGCCTGCTCCGGCGACATATACGCCACCGTGCCGAGCGTCGTCCCGGGAGAAGTCAGTTCCTGCGGCTTGTGTCAGCGCGTCCGCCGGCAGCGCCCAGTTCCCGCTGACTCCGATCTTCGCCAGGCCGAAATCGAGGACCTTGGCATCGCCGCGCTCGGTGACAAAGAGGTTCGCCGGTTTCAAGTCGCGATGCACGATACCGGCAGCATGAGCGACGTCGAGCGCATCGGCGATCTGATGACCAAGGGCCACCACTTGCTCGATCGGCATCGGTTCGCCGTTGATCAGGTGCTTGAGCGTGCGGCCCTGCATCCGCTCCATGACGAGGAAGGGCCTCCCGTCATAGACACCGATGTCGTGGATGATGCAGATGTGTGGATGGTTCAGGATCGAGGCTGCGCGCGCTTCGCGCTTGAAGCGATCCAGCGCTTCGGGAGATTCGGCTGTGTCCTCGGGCAGGAACTTGAGCGCCACGCGGCGGCCCAGCTCGGTGTCTTCGGCCTCATAGACGACACCCATTCCCCCGCCGCCGAGCTTCGACAGAACTTTGTAACGCGAGACGATGCGTCCAATCACGGTATGGGCTTCGCCCCTTGCGCAGGTGTTTCGCGACGGAATCTACACGTCACGCTCCGCGCGCCGCGTGATGCACCGCACACAGATCAAGGCCGGCGGCCGATCCCGCTGAACGCGCGATCGATCGCCGGCCCCACCTTCGCGCGGGGGTTGTGAACGCGCTACAGCGCCCACCCGCGCGCGAACTCGAGAACGCGCTGCCTCTTCTCCAGCCTGCCGTTAGAGTGCGTTTCAAATCGTCGTAGGGCGGTCCTTTAGGGCCGCCCCCGCGGCCGTTGGCGGGCCTGAAGGCCCGCCGTACGAGGGGCCGCGCGAAATTTTGAAACCCGCTCTTAGAACACGAACTTCACGCCGATCTGTATTTCGCGCATCGGCTTCCTCGTTTCAGTAATCGTCCCGTAGAGCGGGCTCGTCAGCGTCGTGTTCGGATCCTGCCAGACCGGAATGTTCAGGGCGTTGAACGCCTCGAGCCGGAATTGCAGCGATTTTCCGGCCGGCAGCCGGAAGTTGCGGATGATCGACATGTCGACGTTGGTGATCCCCGGGCCAAAGAACGTGTTGCGGCCGGCGTTGCCCCAGGTGCCGACGTTGTTCAGCGCGAACGCGCCGGTGTTGAACCACCGCGCCGGCGAACGCTCGTCGCTCGGCAGGTCCGGATCCTGTCCGGGGACGACGTTCGGGCGATCCTGTCCGCCGCCGGTGTTCGAGCGATCGGTGCCGACGTAGGCCGTGCGCGGGAAGCCGCTCGACGCGTTGAAGATCGTGCTCACCTGCCACCCGCCGAGGATGGCCGCGCCGACGCCGCTCTCGAGGAACGGCTTGCCGGCGCCGAAGGGCAGCTCGTAGAGGACGGAGGCGACGAACCGGTGCCGCACGTCGAACACCGACAGGCCCCACTCGCAGTCAAGGCAGAAGCTGTCCTGCGGGAACAGCGTATCGCCGTTCAGCGTGCGGATGCCGCTGCCGCTGTCGGTCGACTTCGAGAAGGTGTAGCCGCCCAGCAGCGACAGGCCGTCGTGCAGCCGGCGCGTCAACTTGACCGCGAGCGAGTTGTACCGGGCTTCGGCAACGTTGCCGATCTCCTGCACCTTGGTGAACTCGGGGTAGGGTTTGCGGCTCTGCACCGACCCGGTGACGCCGGGGATCGTCTCGTTCCAGTCGAACATGCGCTCGAGGCGATAGCTGCGCGAGCCGAGATAGCCGACTTCGAGCGCCGTCGAGCCGCCGAGCTCGCGCTGGACGTTGAACAGGTACTGCCACATGTAGGGCGTCTTGCGGTCGGGCACGTTGCCGAGCACGTAGACGTTGGTCAGGCACACCAGCGGCGGCGCGACGCCGCAGTCGTTCGCCGTGCCGACGCCGCGGAACGGCTGTTGGAAGGTGAGATCCGGCGTCTGCAGCAGCGTGTTGTCGCGGCGCCGGCCTGACAGGTTGCGGGCCATGTCGAAGCGCGGGTTGCCGGTGTCCTGCATGTAGAAGATGCCGGTGCCGGCGCGCAGCGACCATTTCTCGCTCGGGGTGAACGCCCAGCCGAACCGCGGCGCGAAGTTGGTCTTGTCGTCGAAGACCAGCCGATCGCCGAGCCGCCCGTCGCGCGCCACCTGGATGTTCGGCGCAAAGCGCAGCACCGTGCCCTCGTAGACGTCGCCGCTGCCGATGCGGACCAGCGTCGGATGGCAGGCGCGGTTCTGCACGTTCGGCGTCGTGTCGTGGCACGGGATTTCGGCGTTCATCAGCGTGCCGTTCTTGTCGAGCCACGGCGGCGTGTATTCGTAGCGCAGCCCGAGGTCGAAGGTCATGTCGGAGCGGACCTTCCAGGTGTCGGTGAAGTAGTAGGTGTGGCTGAGGGCGCGGAACTTGGTCACCGCCAGCGCCACCGCCGACTCGGTCTGCTGGGGGTAGCCGAGCATGTAGTCGGCGAAGGCGTAGCCGGTGGCGATGTTCTGGAACTGGAAGCTGCCGCGCGCGAACTGGTTGCCGACCTGGTTGTACCTGTCGTAGCGGACGCCGCCGCCGGCCTTGAACGAGTGCCGGCCGCGGATGAACGACACGTTGTCGGTGAACTCGAAGGCCCGGTTGTCGGGGGTATACGGCCCTTCAGTGTTGTCGCCGAAGTTGCTGAAGCCGGTGATCCCGATATTCGGAATGCCCCACGCCTCCGGCGGATTCAATGAGATCCCCGGGATGCCCAGCTCCTTCACCACGTCACGTTCGAACGCCAGCTCGCGTCCGAAGGTGTTGAAGAAGTAATTGAAGCCGAACCGGAACTCGTTGACCGTCGACGACGATATCGCCCAGGTGTTGCCGACCGCGACCTGGTGCACGTTCGTTTTCAGCTTGGTGCCGTTCAACTTGAGCGCCGGGAACACTTCGCTCTCGTTGCCGTAGCTGTAGCGTCCCATCCACGTCGAGGCGGAGCTTTGCACGAAGTCCATCCGCTGCGTGTACTGGTACTTGTCGATCTCGCGATCGCGGAACGAGAGATAGTTGTTGGCCAACCCGCCGGTGCCGTTGTTCGGCTCGGGAAAGAACTCGAGCAGCTGCTTCGAGGTGGCGTTGAGGCGGGAGGCCGGGATGATGTTGCCGGCAAACGGCAGGCACGTGCGCGCCGTGCCGACCACCGTGCACTGCGTCGGATCGACGACCACACCGGCCGGCTGCCCGGTCTGCGGGTTGATCGCCCCGAGGCTGCCGAGCAGCTCGGAGAAGTTGCCGTCCCGCATCGCCGCCGACGGCACGCTGTAGAGCGTCTGGAACTGCTTGTCGTCCTTGTAGCCCTCGAAGTTCGACATGAAGAAGAACTTGTTGCGCCACACCGGGCCGCCGGCCGTGTAGCCGTACCTGATCCCACTTGAACGGCGCCTTCGGCGCCGCCGCCTGCTGGGCGTTGAACGCGTACGGCCTCGCATCGAACGCGTCGTCGCGGTGGAACTCGAAGACGGTGCCGTGCAGCTGGTTGGTGCCGGACTTGGTGACGACGTTCACCTGGCTGGCCCCGCGCCCGAACTCCGCCGAGTAGATGCCGGTCTGGACCTTGAACTCCTCGAGCGCGTCGACCGACGGCAGGAAGATGTAGGTGTTGAAGTTGACGTCCGTGTTGTCTGCGCCGTCGAGCGTGTAGTAGTTGAACTCGCGCCGCTGGCCGGAGATCGACAGCTGCTGGTTGGCGCGCGTGCCTCCCTGGCGGTCGCCGGCCTGCCCGGCGCCGGCGAACTCCGCGCTGACGTTCGGGCTCAGGGCGATGAGCGACAGGTAGTTCCTGCCGTTCAAGGGCAGCTCGACGATGCGCCGGTTCTCGATCACGGTGCCGACGGTCGCATTCGAGGTTTCGACCAGAGGCGAGACCCCTGTCACGGTCGCCGTTTCGGTCACCGTTCCCAACTCGAGCGTGAAGTTGACGCGCAGCGTCTGCTGCACCTGCAGCTCAAGGTCGCGGGTCGCGGTTTTGAAACCCTGGAGCTCGCTGCTCACGGTGTAGGTCCCCGGCGGCAGCGCCGGAAAGTCGTACAACCCGACGGCATTGCTCTGAGTGGTCCGGGTGGCGTTGGTCGCCTTGTTGACGACGGTCACGGTGGCGCCGGGCACCACTGCCGCCGGTGGAATCTTTCACTTCCCCGGTAATCGTCCCGAGGGTCTGCGCGAAGGCTGGCACGCTGAGCAACAACAAGGTCAATCCCACCGACAGGGTCCGGCGCATAACGGAGGCTCCTTTCGAGTAAAAGGCCTTTGGCGCGAGACGAAACTGACGACCAGGGGACCGGCGGCGATATAAAAGCCAGACGCGCGCGGAATGAATGAATGACGAGGGCGCTGCGCTGAGCGCAGCGGAATGCGGAAGGCTACGCCCGCACCTGACGCAAGTCAAGGATCATGGCGTGGAAATCGATTGCATCTGGACTCCGGCGTGGCGCGGAACGGCAGATTGGATCGCTCACCGACTGCTGGCCGGCCGAGGGGGAAGGCTCAGTCGGAGCCAGGCGGCTGCTGCAATGACAGCGTCGCTTCGATCGCGTCGATGTCCACCGGCTTGACCAGGTGATGGTGGAAGCCTGCTTCACGCGTCCGCTGCCGATCGGATTCCTGTCCGTAACCGGTGACCGCGACCAGCCGCAAGCCAGCGAGCCCGGGAATTTCGCGCAGGTGCGACGCCAGCTCGTAGCCGTCCATCACCGGCAGCCCGAGATCGAGGAAGGCAATGTCCGGCGTGAACTCCGCCGCCACGCGCAGCGCCGTCGGCGCGTCGTGGGCGACGCGCGTGTCGTGCCCTCTGCCGGCCAGCGTTTCGGCGAGCATCTCCGCGCCGTCCTCGTTGTCGTCGACGACCAGGATTCGTGCCGCCGTGACCGGCGCGCGCGGCGGCGTTGCGGCGGCCGTCCGCGGCTCGGCGGTACTGGCGCGACGTCCCACCGCCGGGAGCCGGACGGTGAACTCGCTGCCCTTGCCCACCCCGTCGCTGCGCGCGGACACCGATCCGCCGTGCCGCTCGATCAGGTTGCGGACGATCGTCAGGCCGATGCCGAGGCCGCCCTGCGACCGATCGAGCGCCTGCCGCTCCTGCACGAACAGATCGAAGATGTGCGGCAGCACCTCGGGCGCGATGCCGATGCCGGTATCGCGCACGGTCAACACCACCTCGTCGTCCGCCTGGCTGGCGCGAATCGAGATCGCGCCGCCCGCCGGCGTGTACTTGGCGGCATTGGTCAGGAGATTCGACACGATCTGGGCGAGCCTGGTCATGTCGCCGTCCACCTGCAGGCCGCGCCGCAGCACGTCCACCGTCAAGGTGTGGGTCCGCTGCTCCAGCAGCGGGCTCGCCATCTCGATCGCCTTCGCCACCACCTCGGACATCTCGACGATCTCGGTCTTCAGCTCGACCCGGCCGCGCGCAATGCGCGAGACGTCCAGCAGGTCGTCGACCAGCCGCGTGAGGTGGTTGACCTGACGCTCGATGACGGTACGCTCGCGCTCCGATCCGGCTTCGCCGCGCAGCTTCATCAGCTGCAGCGCCGTCAGGATCGGCGAGAGCGGATTGCGCAGCTCGTGGCCGAGCATGGCCAGGAACTCGTCCTTCGCGCGATTGGCGTTCTCGGCCAGGCGCTTCTGCAGCTCGGCTTCCTCGCGCGCGTCGTGTTCCCGCGCGAGTGACTGAATCGTCGCCTCGCGCGCCTGCTGCGCCAGAACGAGGTTGCGAACCCGGACGATCAGCTCGCGTTCGGCAAACGGCTTGACGATGAAGTCCTGGGCGCTCTCGTCGAGCAGCTTGACCATCAGCTCTTCATCCGCCTTCGCCGACAGGAGCAGCACCGGCGTCGAGTGGAGCTCCGGCAGCCGGCGCATCTCGGCGATCATCTCGACGCCGCTCACATTCGGCATCATGATGTCCGAGACGACGAGCGTCGGGCGGAAGCGCATCGCCTTGTCGAGTCCGTCACGGCCGTCGAACGCGGAGACGACCTCGTAGTACCGGCCGAGGCACTCGCTGACGAAGCGGTTCATGTCGGCGTTGTCCTCGACCACGAGGATGAGCGGTTCGGACTTCGCCCGCTCGTTGTCGATCGAGCGCGCTTCCAGATCGTGCCGGGGTGCGTCGGGCGGTGGCGTTCCCACCGACCGCAGCTCGCCGATGACGCCATCGAGCAGGTTGCGATCGAGGCTCGTCTCGAGCGGGGCCGGCTGCACGTCCGGCGCGACGCGGTTGAGCGGGATCGCGATCTCGAAGCGCGCGCCGCCCAGGTCGGAGTCGAGCACCTCGATCCGCCCCTTGTGCATCTCGACGAACTCCTTCGCGATCGCCAGCCCGAGACCGGTGCCGCCGGCGGTGCGGTTGATGCCGCCGTCACCCTGGCGGAAACGTTCGAAGATCGCCTGCCGCAGCTCCGGCCGGACGCCGGGGCCGGAGTCGTCCACCGCGATCGTAATCTCCTGCGGCGACTGCCGCAGGGAGCAGCGGACGCGCCCTCCCGGCGGGACGAACTTGAAGGCGTTGCCGAGCAGGTTCATCACTACGCGCTGGAGCTTGTCGGGATCCACCGCGGCGACGCACGCCTCGTCGGCGTCGACGGTGTAGGCGATCTGCCGATCGGCGGCGAGCACGACGAAATGCGACGCCAGGAGCCGCACCAGCGCGGCGACGTCGGTGTCCTGCAGCTCGATCTTCAGCTTGCGCGCCTCGATCTTCGACATGTCGAGGAGATCGTTGACGTGCTTGAGCAGCATCCGTGCGTTGCGCGCGACGACCTCGCCGGCATCGCGCCGCTGGCCGAGCGTCATCGCCCCGTCGTCGATCAGGCGCTGCGCCGGGCCGAGGATGAGGGCGAGCGGCGTCCGCAGCTCGTGGCTGACGTTGGCGAAGAACTGGGTCTTGATCTCGTCGAGCTCGCGGATGCGCTCGAGCAGACCCTGCAGCTCGATGTTCTTCTGCGCGATCTCGCGCTCCTGCGCCTTCTTCTCGGTGATGTCGCGCCCCTCGGCGGCGATGAACACGACCGTCCCGTCGTCGTCCATCACCGGCATGAGCGAGGCGTCGATGATGATCGTTTCCTTGCCGCCGGCGCGCCCGTAGATCGCGGTATCCCAGCGCACGAACTCGCCCTTCGCCGCGCGCGCGATCGAGTCGCGGATGCCCTGGTTGATCTCGTCCGACACCTGCCACCAGAACGTCGTCCAGAACGGCTTCCCCTCGACCTCGGACAGCTTGACGCCGACCGCGTCGAGCGCGACCTTGTTGATTTCGAGCACGGTGCCCTGCGCGTCGAGCAGCCCGACGAACTGGACCATCGAGTCGAGGGTGATGCGCGCGATTTTCTCGCGGTATCGCTGGCGGGTGTCGGCGGCGCTGATCTCGGTGCCGCGAACGACGAGCGGACGATCGGGTATCCCGGTGGGCTTGTCGCTCACGTGTGCTGATTCTTTGATCAGCCCGAGGTGTTGTCAACTACGGCTCCACGTAGATCGTGGAACCGGCTTCACATCAGCGTGATGACAGCCGGCACGGCGCGCCCGACGCGCCGCGGCATTCGTTGAAAAAGCGGTGCGTGGTCCTGACCCACGCCAGACCATCGGCGGTCGATCCCCATCCGGGCACCTTCGAGAACTTGCCGGGCTCGTGCAGCTTGTAGCGCCGGAAGTAGTCGGTCATCTCGCGGCGATCGTTGTCGGTCAGCTGATGCTGCGGCCGGCCCGCGGCGTCGAGCGTCGACACGACGACCTTGGCGTCCGGCCCCTTCTCGTCTTCCATCAGCATCAGGCCGACGATCGCGCCGCGCACGACGCGTCCGCCCTCGATCGGCGGGCCGAGCACCAGGATGTCGAACGGATCGCCGTCATACGATACCGTCTGCGGCACGAAGCCGTAGTTCACCGGATAGCCGCCGACCTGCTCCGGGATCGTGCGGTCGATGGCGCGCTCGTTCGCGGCCATGTTGAATTCCCACTTGCGCCGATCGCCGCGTGCGATCTCGACGTAGCCGTTGACGGTGCCGTCGTCGTTGAGCGGCGGCGTATCGCGCCAGATGTGTCTGGCGTGGCTCTTCGATGCGGCAAGGCTCTCGACCAGCTGCGCCGCTGCGGTCGCGGGGAGCTCGGAGGCGGGCGCTTGAGCCAGCGCCGGCAGGACGGCGAGACACCACCCGAAAAGGCTCAGCAGTCGAGGTCGTTCTTTAGGCATCGAGATCTCGAGAGCAACTCGCACGCCAGGACATTTCTTCACGAGAATCGGCTCCCCAAGTGAAAAGGCGTCACCCGGCGTGCACCCGGGCGTCCGGGGCCGGGTGCATAATGTAGCGCTTCAAGCACATCGACGCCCGGCTCCCCCGGCCGGCGCCCTTCAGCAGACGGGACACCGCCATGACGAGCACCAACGTCTCCCCGGTCTCGCTCTCGGATCATCCTTCATCCTCGCTGCCCTGGAAGGACCGGACGCCCGCCGACCGCCTCGCCGCGGCGCAGGAATTTCTCCGCGGCACCAAGCCGTCGTTTGCCGATCTGCGCGACCTGGCGGCGGCGCTGAAGGACAACGACAAGCGTTTCACCCACGCCCGCCGGCTGCTGGTGCGGGCGCGGCGGCACGACGACTACAAGAAGCAGGACGAGCGGAGGCGGCACAAGATCCTGCAGCAGCTCGCCCTCTGCACCTACAAGGACGACGACCTGCCGGCGGAGCGACGCTTCAAGCGCGCGCTCGACTGGCTGCAGGAGATCGCGACGCTCGACGAGTTGAAGGATCAGGAGAGCCTCTGCCTGGCTGGTGCGATCTTCAAGCGCCAGTGGGAAACGAGCGGCCAGATCGCGAGCCTCAAGCAGTCGCTCGCCTTCTATCGCCGCGGACACGAAGCGGCCGGGCCAACCTCGCTCGTGTTCGACGGCTACGGCGCGATCAACGCGGCGTTCGTCTCCGACCTGATCGCGCTCGAAGAGGCGAAGACCAGCGGCCCGAAGGCGCCCGCGGTCGCCGAGTATGAGCTGAACGCGAACGAGCTGCGCAGCCAGATCGTCACGCTGCTGCCGTCGAAAGCCTTGACCGCCGATCCCGAGTCGGCCTGGTGGCTGTGGGTCACGATCGCCGAGGCGCACCTCGGCCTGCTGCACTACGACGCCGCGACCGAGGCGCTGAAGAAGGCGCTGGAGCTGCCGAACGTGTACGCGTGGCAGCGCGAGTCGACCGCGCGCCAGCTCGCCTACCTGGCACACGTCATCGCGGCGCGCAACGCAGCCGACTCGCAGCCGGCCTTCGAAGTGATCCAGAAAGGCTTCTCACTCTCGAGCGAAGCGCGCGAAGCGATCTGCCTCGGCCGCATCGGCCTCGCGCTCTCGGGCGGCGGGTTCCGCGCGGCGCTGTTCCACATCGGCGTGCTCGCGCGCCTCGCCGAGCTCGATCTCCTGCGTCACGTCGAGGTGATCTCGTGCGTGTCGGGCGGCTCGATCATCGGCGCCTACTACTACCTCGAGCTCCGCAGCCGGATGCTGGAGCTGACCGACCTCGAGATGACCCAGGACGAGTACATCGCCATCGTCAAGCGGGTCGAGAAGCGGTTTCTCGAGGGGGTGCAGACCAACCTGCGCAGCTCGATCGCAACCGACCTGTGGTCGGACCTCCGGATGATCTTCGACCCGCGCTATTCGCGGTCGACGCGCATCGGCGATCTGTACCAGTCGCGATTGTTCGACAAGGTGCCGCTGCCTTCCACCGCGCCCGGTCATCCGGCGCCGGCCAGGCCCGAATGGATCAGCGACCTGCCGTTCGTACCCAAAGGCAGCAGCGAGAAGCAGTTCAACCCGAAATCGCACAACTGGACGCGTGGCTCCAAGGTGCCGATGCTGGTGCTGAACGCCACCACGCTCAACACCGGGCACAACTGGCAGTTCACCGCGACGTGGATGGGCGAGGCGGCGACGACGATCGACAACCGCATCGACAGCAACGACTACCTGCGACGGATGTATTACAGCGAGGCGCCGGCCGCCTACAAGAAAGGCGTCCGGCTGGGACACGCTGTCGCCGCCTCGGCGTGCGTGCCCGGCCTCTTCCCGGCACTCAAGCTCCCGAAGCTCTACGAGCAACACCCGGTCGTGCGGCTGGTCGACGGCGGCGTGCACGACAACCAGGGGATTGCGGCGCTGCTCGATCAGGATTGCAGCGTCATCCTCGTCAGCGATGCCAGCGGCCAGATGCGCAGCGCCGCGAACCCGCCGGGCGGTGTGTTCGGTGGTCCGGCACGCGCGAACTCAGTGCTGCAGGCGCGGGTGCGCCTGGCGCAGTACCGCGAGCTCGACGCGCGCAGGCGCAGCGGCGCGCTGCGCGGGCTGATGTGGGTGCACCTGCGCGAGGAGCTCGAGCCCGACGCGATTGACTGGACCGACTGCCTCGATCGCTTCTCGCGCGAAGACGAAGGGCTGCCGGAGAAGGAAGAGGAGCCGCTCACCGGATACGGCGTGCACCGCGAGATCCAGGATGCGCTCGCGCGGCTGCGCACCGATCTCGACAGCTTCTCCGACTCCGAAGCGCACGCGCTGATGTGCAGCGCCTATCTGATGACCCGCTCGGCGCTGTCGCAGGACGATGGGCCGTTTCTCGGCCGCACCGATCGACCGTCGGCCTGGCGCTTCATGAAAGTGGAACCGCACCTGAAATCGCCCGAAGCGTTCCGCGCCGGCGTGCCGCGCGCGCTGCGGGTCGGCGAACAGCTGCCGTTCAAGGTCTGGCGCCTGTCGCCCGTGCTCGCAACCATCAGCACCGTCGTGCTGCTCGCGTTGGGGCTGGCTGGTATCTACCTCCTCGCCGGCGTCGCCATCCAGATGGGATGGCTCCAGGCGACGGCCAGGCTCACGCCAATCGGTGCGGTGCTGGGAGCCGGGGCGGCGATCGCCGCGCTGGTGGGCATTCGCTGGGCGCTCAGGAGCTACGGCCGCGCCGGCGAACTGGTCGAGCGCGGCACGCTCGGCGTCCTCACAGCGCTCTTGTTCATGCCGATGTGGATTCACCGGAAGATCTTCGATCCGATCTTCCTCAGACGCGGTCAGTACGAACGACTGTGAGACGGGGCTGCGCGCGAAGGCGGCGGCGCCGGCGTCGGGCCGCGCAGCCGCCTCCGCATTGACGGGTCAGCCCACGACCACGTGGCCGGCGCTCACGCCCGCGAGGCTCGAGCTGAGCTCCAGCTTCCAGCTCCGCAGCGTGCCGGTATCCTGCGAAGCTCGATCCGAAACCCGCAACATCCAGTCGCCCTGCATCGGCTGCCCGATCATCGGGCTCAGCGCGCCGAATGGCGTCGACTCGTAGGTCGCGACCACGTTATCGCCGCTGCCGCCGGTCTGCGCGTGCAGCGTCGCGCGCCGCCCGGTCGGCGAGAGCAGCTCGACAAGCAGGTCGCCGATGTAAGGATGCTCGATGTCGATCGACACCTTGATGTGCCTGACGATGCCGGAGGCCGCAATCGGGATCACGCTGGCGACGCCGGCGGTACGGTTGTCCGGAATCGCCGCCATCGGCTGCGCCTCCCCGGCCGACGCCGCCACGATCGCCGGCTGCCCGACCTCGAACGTGATCGCGGCGCCTGGACTGGAAATGTTCGACACGCTCAGCGTCGAGTCGCGCCCGTCCCACTCGCGCGTGTGCGGCGACGATTGGCTCGACAGCACGAGGCCGGCCGTCTGGCCGAACAGGTCGCTGCCGTCGCCGGTGTTGACGTTCAGCTCGAGGTCGCGGTGCCCGTCGGCCTGGAGCAGCGCACACTGATAGTGCATCGCCGCCGTCCCCTGCTGGCGCTCGTTCGAGCCGAAGATGTCGCAGTGATAGACCGCCAGGCCGCTGGCGGGCAGCGCCTGATCCATCGCCATGCGGGTGCGGTTCTCGATCAGGAAGTACTCGTTCGGCTTGCTGCTCGTGTGGAACTTCAGCACGGTGTTGTAGTCGCCGTGCTTCGCTTCGTACGAGCCGTTGACGTTCAGGTTGACCTCGTTGTCGCACCATCCCGCGAGATCGCGCAGGTAGGAGCAGACCGGCGACGGGCTCCGCCCGGAGTTCAGGTGGTTACCCGAGCCCATGAGGCAATACGAGCCGATGCCCGCGCTGCGCACCGAGTCGCCATCGCGTTCGCCGTAGTCGTACATGTCGGGGAAGCGGCAGAGCAGATGGCCGTTTTCGTGGCAGAACGTCCCGATGCTCAGGTCGAGCGGCGTGCGCCCGAGGCTGGTGAGCAGATACAGGTTGGTGCGGACGGCGCCGTGCTGCAGGTTGATGGAGTAGTTGTGCGGCCACAGCTCGCCGAGATACTGCGTCTGCCCCGCGTAGAGCACGTTCAGCGCATCGATGATGCCGTCGTGCCGTGAATCGAACTGCGCGAGGTTGACGCCGTCGGCGACCGCGAGGTTCAGCGCTTCCTCGATCAGCAGGTTGTTGACGTAGAACTGGCGATCGCGGCTGAGCGTGTACGGGCCGGCGACGACGTTGGTGTAATCGAGCTTGCCGCTCGACATCCGCTTGAAGTACTCGCGCACCGAGCAGATGTTCCCGTTGGTCGTGTAGTTGTCGCCGTTCAGCATCGCCTCGACGTCGGCGCGCGTCACCGTGCTGCGAACGTCCTGGAAATTAACCAGGATGGTGAGGCCCTTCACCGTTCCGACACTGAGCTGCCGCCCCTCGAGCAGTCCCTGGTTCGGTCCGAACGTCCGGACCACCCGTTCTTCCGCCTGAATGCCGACCGGCGTCTTCGCGATGCGCCGCGCCTCCGCCTTGGCGTTGCGGACGACGTCCGGCTCCTGCAGGTGCCGGACGATGCCCGGCGGCGGCGGGTCGGAGATGGCGACCCCGGTCGATCGGAACCTGTCCGCCGCGAGGCGCGCGTAGCAGAACAGCCCGCGCTCGAAGTCGTAGACGACGGTGAAGCCGTCGAGGTCTTCATGCCGGGCGTAGTGCTCGTCGCCGTAGACTTTCAGGCGGACGTCGGGTCCGTTCTTCTGGCCGAAGGTCAGCACCTCGCCGAAGATGGCACTCATGGCTGCTCCCTTTCTCGTTGTCGGCCCCGCGCTCGCTCGCGTTCGCCGACCTTTGTGACGCGGACCTCGTCCGACTCACGAGCGTGCGGCTCGACGTCGGGCGGAGGCGGATCGGTCGCCGGCACCTTGGTCGACTCGAAACGGCCCGCCCGCACGCGCGCGTAGCAGAAGAGACCGAGGTCCTCGTCGTAGATGACCGAGTAGCCGGCGGGCGTTTCGTAGTTGGCGTACCACTCGTTGCCGTCGACAACGAGTTCGACGTCGGGGCCACGGCCCTGGCCGAGCATCGCCCGCTGGCCGAACACTCCTGTCATCTGGGGGATTCCTGTTGAAGCGCCGGATGTTAGCACCGCGCCGGCGTGAAGCTCATCGGTGCTCTGCCGACGAGGCGACACATTCCGCGGCGCCGACTACATGGATTTTGACGCTGCGGTCTGCGAATAGTTCGGGCAGCAGGATGCCGATCGCCATCCCACGTTTTCCGCGATCGATGGCGGAGGTCCTCGTGAGCGGCCCGTCGTGTGCGCTGCGCAGAATTGAGCGGTCCGGGTGTGTGGATCCACGCACGCGTCGCAGGACGCGCACGAACACGGCGTGATTTGCTGAATCGGTCGCGGCACTGTCCTTGCCTCTTTCAGAGAGCGACGCGGCCGACCCTGGCAGAAACCCCGAATCGACATGTCCCAGAAACACGTGCAGCTCTTCATCGGACGCGTGCTGACCGACGAGGAATTTCGCCTGAGATTCCTCAACGATCGGCGCGGCACCCTGGCCGATCTGCGCGAGCAGGGTTTTGAACTGACGGGTTCGGAGATCGACGCGCTGATCCGGACCGACCGCCGATTGTGGCCGGCCGCGTCGCGCATGATTCACGCAGACCTGCAGCGCTGCAGCCTTCGCGACAAGTAGCGATACCGACGACCCTGGAACCGTCGAGGCACGCGGCCATGGGTGGCATAGCTTTCGCACCTCCGGTCGATACCAATCCAACGCAGACGTCCCAAAACGGCCGGGCTTTCGACGCGAAGCTCGCGTCGCGCGCATGGTGTTGCCCGGACGTACGCGCTGGCGCCAGGCGTGGTGCGGAACACATGCACTCGAATCGCGAAGCCGCTACAGCCCGGAATCACTGCGACGCCGCCGCCACGGTCGTCCCGCGCTACGACGCGCTCGTCCGCGTGTCCGAGGCGCTGCGCGCGTACCGCGATCGCGACTCGCTCTTCAGTTCTCTCGCGCGCGAGCTTCGGCCGGTGCTGGGCTTCTCGTTTCTCAGCATCGGGCTGTATGACCCGCGGACACACACGGTCGATAGGTTCCGTACTCGAAGCGACCGGCGAGCCGCTCGCGCCGCCACGACCTGACGGCCGACGAATCGCTGACCTACTTCGTGGTCACGCAGCAGAAGCCTCTGCTGATTCCCGATGTCGAGCTCGAAACGCGTTTTCCGCAGGCGATGGGCTACATGCGCCAGCAGCACATGCGTTCGACCTGCTCGCTGCCGCTGACGACGCAGACAGCGGCGCATCGGGATGCTGCTGGCGGCGAGCACCGAGCCGGACGCCTATGGTTCGGAGGACGTCGCGTTCCTGTCGCTGGTCGCCAACCAGGTCGCGCTCGCGATCGACGACGCGATGAACTACGGCGACCTGCAGGACGCGCTGGCGCTCGAGCGCGAGCGGCAGCGGAACCTCGAGGCGTCGGACGAACTGCTGCGGGCGTTGTCGACGGTGCTCGACATCCGTCAGGTATTTCCGCAGGTCTCGAGCATCGCCGCGGCGATCGTGCCGCACGATCTCCTGACCTTCACGTTTCACAACCGCGGCGGCGAGGTGGTGCTGCAGGCGGCGTCGGCCGACTGGGAGCCGCTGCCGACGCGGCTGAAGCTCGCGCCCTCAACGGCGCTCGACGAGGGGTTCGCGATCGTGAACGACCTCTGCCCCGAAAAGTGCCCGGTGGTCGAGCCGGCGGGGTTCTGGGAGCGCGTCCACGCGGCCGGCTACCGATCCTGCCTCGACGTCCGGCTGACGGCGCGCGATCAGCTGCTCGGCCTGCAGTTCTGGTCGAAGCGGCCCGGAGCGTTCGAGGCGCACCATGTTCCCGTCGCCCGCCGCGTCGCCGACCACGTCGCGCTCGCGGTGTCGCACGAGCAGCTGGTCGAGATGGCGCGGCAGGCGACCGAAGCCACCGTGCGGGCGGAGCAGCTCGAGGCACGGGTCAGGTCGCTCGCCGACGAGCTCGCGATGAAGTCGGGGCACGGCCGGATGGTCGCCGCGTCGGGCGAATGGCAGGCGGTGCTGAAGGCCGCGACACAGGTCGCCGCCACCGAATCGACGGTGATGCTGACCGGCGAGTCGGGAACCGGCAAGGAAGTGGTCGCCCGCTTCATCCATGCCGCGTCGGCGCGATCGAGCGGGCCGTTTGTCGCGCTGAACTGCGCGGCGCTGCCGGAGCAGCTGCTCGAGTCGGAGCTGTTCGGATACGAACGCGGCGCGTTCACCGGCGCGCAGCAGTCCAAGCCGGGACAGATCGAGCTGGCGTCCGGCGGCGTCCTCTTCCTCGACGAAGTCTCCGAGATGAGCCCGCCGGCGCAGGCGAAGTTCCTGCGCGTGCTGCAGGAGCGGGAGTTCCAGCGGCTGGGCGGCACGCGCACGCTGAAGGCGAACATCCGCGTCATCGCCGCGACCAATCGCGATCTGGCGAAGTCGATGGAGCGCGGCGACTTCCGCGAGGATCTCTTCTACCGGCTGCACGTCTTCGACATCAAGCTGCCGCCGCTGCGCGAGCGCCCGAGGGACATCCTGCCGCTCAGCGAATCGTTTCTGCAGGAGATCGGCCAGCTGTTCGGCCGGCCGCCGGCCGGCCTCACGCGCGATGCGAAGGACGCGCTGCTCCGCTATCACTGGCCGGGCAACGTCCGCGAGCTGCGCAACTCGCTCGAGCGCGCGGCGATCCTCTGCGAAGGCGGGCTGATCAAAGCAGAGCATCTGGCGATGCGCGTCGACGCCGCACGGCCGTCAGCGCCCGCTGCGGGGACGTCTGCCGCCAGCACCGATCTCAATGCCGTCGAGCGCGACCTGATCGCGCAGGCGCTCGCCGACTGCGGCGGCAACAAGTCGAGCGCCGCGGTGCGGCTCGGCATTACGCGCACGCAGTTGTACGTCCGCTTGCGCAAATATCAGATCGCGTAGGGTAGCTCTCAGCTATCAGCCATCAGCCATCAGCCATCAGCTCTCAGCTCTCAGCTCTCAGCTCTCAGCTCTCAGCTCTCAGCTCTTCAAAATACACTTTGCTCCACCGCGCACACTGACTGCGTATCGCTGCGCAACTTCCGCATCACCGCGATGTCACCGTCGCCGGGCTCACGAAAAACCTTGCGTTTCGACCTGTGGCTTCGAGCTGTCGGTCGGCACTGTCCTTGCCGCCACGAGTAACAGCCATGAACGCCATGAACTCTTCCCGTTTCGATCGCTCGCGACGAATACGTGTTGTCGCTGCGTCGATCATCGCGCTGCTGACGGTGTCGTGCACCGTCGGTCCGAACTACAAGCGCCCGAACGTTGAAATACCCTCGTCGTATCGCGGCGCCGGGGCGGAAACCGGCGAATCGCTGGCCGATCGGGAGTGGTTCGATCTCTTCCGCGACGACACGCTCACCGCGCTGGTGACGACGGCGCTGAAGCAGAACTTCGAGCTGCGCATCGCGGCCGAGCGTGTGCTGCAGGCGCGTGCCGTCTACGGCATCTCGCGCGCCGATCGGTTCCCCACCGTGGACGCGGTCGCCAGCGCAGACCGCCACGCACCTGTCGCGGCGCGGCGGCACGCCTCTGCCTTCCGGTGTGGACAACGACGTGGCCTTCACCGAGGCCGGGTTCAGCCTGGGGTGGGAACTCGATGTCTGGGGACGCGTCCGCCGGCTGAATGAGGCGGCGCGCGCGCAGTACCTGGCGAGCGACGAAGCGCGGCGCGGAGTTCTCACCACGCTCGTCGCCGACGTCGCCCAGAACTACCTCGCGCTGCGCGCCTTCGATCTCGAGCTCGAGATCGCGACCCGGACGCGCGAGATCGCGAGCGACGGCCTGCGGCTGACCGAGGCGCGTCGCGGCCGCGGCCTGTCGAGCGGGCTCGACGTGCGCCAGGCCGAGCAGCTGCTCTACACGGCGACCGGCCAGATCGCCAGCCTCGAACGCGAGATCGCGCTGGCCGAAAACGCGCTGCGGCTGCTCCTCGGTCAACTGCCGGGCGACGTCGCCGCGCGGCGGGTCGCTCGAAGCGTTCCAGGCGCCGCCCGCGGTACCCGCGGGCCTGCCCTCGGCGCTGCTCGAGCGCCGCCCCGACATTCGCGAGGCGGAGCAGCAGCTCGTCGCCGCAACCGCGCAGATCGGCGCCGCCAAGGCCGACTACTTCCCGCGCCTCAGCCTCACCGGCTTCCTTGGCGCCGAGAGCCGCGCGCTCACCGATCTTCTCAGCAGCCCGGCGCGGGTGGCGACGGCAAGCATCGGCGCGGCGGTGCCGGTCATCAATCGCGGTCGCGTCCGCGGCAACGTCCAGCTGGCCGAAGCGGTGCAGCGCGAGGCGGCGATCAACTACGAGCGGGTGATCTTCAGCGCGTTCCGCGACGTCTCGGACTCGCTCGCCAGCTACGGGAAAACGCGCGATCAGCGCACCGAGCAGGAGCGGCTGGTTGGGGCGTTGCGCGAGTCGACGCGGCTGTCCACCCAGCGCTACGAGAGCGGGCTCGACAGCTACCTGCCGGTGCTCGACGCGCAGCGCAACCTGTTCAGCGGTGAGCTCGACCTCACCCGCCTGCGGCAGCAGGAACTGACCGCGATCGTCCAGCTGTATCGCGCGCTCGGCGGCGGCTGGCCGCGCACGCAGACGACGCCTTCGAATGGAACCGCCGCAACGACGCGAGAGGAGAAGTGACGCAATGGCCAAACGGATGATGGTGATGCTCGCGCTGGTGGTCCTCGCGATCTCGGCGCTGGCGTTTGTGAAGGTGAGGCAGTTCAGGGCGATGGCGGCGCAGTTCGCGGCCATGCAGCCCCCGCCCGAAGCGGTGACGACCACCACCGTGCAGCAGGAGGAATGGCCGATGACGATCGACGCCATCGGCACCGTCGCCGCAGTCCAGGGCGTCGTCGTCAGCGCCGATCTGCCAGGCATCGTCGATCGGATCGCCTTCGAGTCGGGCAAGACCGTTCAGCAAGGCGATCTGCTGGTGCAGCTCGATACCAAGCAGGAGCAGGCACAGCTCGCCGCCGCCGAAGCGCAGCTCGAGCTCGCGCGCGTGAACTTCGAGCGGATGACCGGGCTGGTCGAGCAGGATGCCGTCGCCCGCGCCGAGTACGACACGGCGGCGGCAGCGCACAAGCAGGGCGTGGCGCGCGTCAACGAAATCCGCGCCACCATCGAGCGGAAGACGATCCGGGCGCCGTTCTCGGGCGTCCTCGGCATTCGCCAGGCGAACCTCGGGCAGTACCTGAACGGCGGCGATCCGGTCGTCCCGCTTCAGAAGCTCGATCCGATCTACGTCAACTTCGGCGTGCCGCAGCAGGATACCGGGCAGATGCGCATCGGCCGCAAGGTGCGCGTGGTGCTCGCCGAGCATCCGGATGCCGCGTTCGCGGGACGCGTGACGGCAATCGATTCGGTCGTCGACCAGACCACCAGAAACGTGCAGGTGCAGGCGACGCTCGCCAACCGCGGCGCTGCACTCCAGCCCGGGATGTTCGTCCGGGCGCAGATTGCGCTCGGCCCGAGCCGCTCGATGGTCGTCGTCCCCGGCTCCGCAATCAGCTACGCCCCGTACGGCGATTCGGTGTTCGTCGTCGCCGACATGAAGAACGACAAGGGCGTCAGCTATCGCGGCGTTCGTCAGCAGGTCGTGAAGCTCGGGGGCTCGCGCGGCGATCAGGTGGCGATCGTGTCCGGCCTCGACGCCGGGAGTCGAAGTCGTGACCTCCGGCGCGTTCAAGCTGCGCAACGGCGTCGCCGTGCAGGTGAACAACAGCGTGCGGCCGGCGAACAACCGGGCGCCCAAGCCAGAGGACAGCTAATGAAGATCACGGACCTGTTCGTCAAGCGGCCGGTGCTCGCGATCGTCGTCAACCTGGTGATTCTGATCGCCGGGCTGCAATCGATTCGCGCACTGAGCGTGCGCCAGTATCCGCGCAGCGACATCGCCGTCGTCAAGGTGAGCACCCTGTATGTCGGCGCCAACGCCGACCTGGTGCGCGGCTTCATCACCACCCCGCTCGAGCGTGTCATCGCCAGCGCCGACGGCATCGACTACATGGAATCGTCGAGCGCGCAGGCGGTGAGCACGATCACCGTCCACCTGAAGCTGAACTACGACACCAACGCGGCGCTGACGCAGATTCAGGCGAAGGTGGCGCAGGTTCGCAACGATCTGCCGCCGGAGGCGGAAGCGCCGATCATCGAGCTGGAGAACGCGGACACGCAGTTCGCCGCGATGTACATCGGGTTCTCGTCCGAGACGCTCGAGGAGAACCAGATCACCGACTACCTGACGCGCGTGGTCCAGCCGCGGCTGAGCGCGGTGAGCGGCGTGCAGCGGGCCGACATCCTCGGCAACCGCACCTTCGCGATGCGGATCTGGCTCAAGCCCGACAAGATGGCGGCGCTCGGCATCGCGCCGTCCGCCGTCCACGACGCGCTGGCGCGCAACAACTATCTCTCGGCGCTCGGCAGGACGAAGGGCTCGATGGTGTCGGTGAACCTGGTCGCGAACACCGACCTCCGGACGCCCGAGGAGTTTCGCCAGCTGGTCGTGAAAGAGGAAAACGGCGTCGTCGTGCGCCTCGGTGAAATTGCCGACGTCGTGCTCGGCGCCGAGAACTACGACGACGAAGTGCGCTTCAACGGGCAGACGGCCACCTTCATCGGCGTCTGGGCGCTGCCGACCGCCAACGCGCTCGAGGTGGCACGGCAGGTGCGGGAGGCAATCCCTGACATCCAGGCCCAGTTGCCGGGCGACATCAAGCTCGGCATCCCGTACGACTCGACCGAGTACATCCAGGACGCCATCGACGAAGTGCTCACGACGCTGACCGAGACGCTGCTGATCGTCGTCCTCGTCATCTTCCTGTTCCTCGGCTCGGTCCGGGCGCTGATCATCCCGGTCGTCGCGATCCCGATCTCGCTGGTCGGCTCGGTGTTCCTGATGCTCCTGTTCGGCTTCACCATCAACCTGCTGACGCTGCTCGCCATCGTGCTGTCGGTCGGCCTCGTGGTCGACGACGCAATCGTGATGGTGGAGAACGTCGAACGGCACCTGCAGGGTGGCAAGCGTCCGCTGCAGGCCTCGATCGATGCCGCGCGTGAGCTGGTCGGTCCGATTGTCGCGATGACGATCACGCTGGCCGCGGTCTACGCGCCGGTCGGGATCCAGGGCGGCCTCACCGGCGCGCTGTTCCGCGAGTTCGCCTTCACGCTCGCCTCCGCGGTCGTCGTCTCCGGCGTCGTCGCGCTGACGCTGTCGCCGATGATGGGGTCGAAGCTGCTGCGCACCGGCGACGCCGAGCGCGGCCTCGCCGGCTGGATCAACCGGCGCTTCGATCGTCTGCGCGAGGGCTACACCCGCGTGCTCGCGTCGACGCTCAACTACCGGCCGGTCGTGCTCGTGCTGTGGGCGATTGTCGGCGGGCTGATGGTGCCTTTCTACCTGCTGTCGCAGAAGGAACTGGCGCCGGCGGAGGATCAGGGCGTCGTGTTCGGAATCGTCCAGGCGTCCGCGAACGCGACCGTCGATCAGACGAAGCTGTTCACGCAGAAGATCTACGACGTCTACCACTCGATCCCGGAGACGGCGAGCATCTTCCAGATCACGTCGCCAACCTTCGGCTTCGGCGGCATGGTCGCGAAACCGTGGAGCCAGCGCACGAAGACGACGCAGCAGCTGATGATCGAGTCGTCGGGCGCGCTGGCGCAGATCCCCGGCATCCGCGTCATCCCGCTGACGCCTCCACCGCTACCCGGGCGGTGGCGACTTTCCGGTCGACTTCGTGATCGCGTCGGCCGCCGAGCCGGAGCAGCTCGTCGATCTCGCGCATCAGCTTGTCCAGAAGGCGATGGCCAGCGGCATGTTCATCTTCGCCGACGCCGATCTCAAGTTCGATCAGCCGCAGACCGAGGTGGTCTTCGATCGCGACAAGGTCCGCTCGCAGGGCGTCGACCTGAGCCAGGCCGGCCGCGACCTCTCGACGCTGCTCGGCGGCGACTACGTCAACCGGTTCAGCATCCAGGGACGCAGCTACAAGGTGATCCCGCAGGTCAAGCGCGTCGAGCGGCTGACGCCCGACCAGCTCGCCGGCGTCTACGTCACCGGCTCCGACCGCGCGCTGGTGCCGCTCTCCACGTTCGCGACGCTGCGCACCAGCGCGCAGCCGCGCGAGCTGAAGAAGTTTCAGCAGCTGAACGCGGTGCGCATTCAGGGCGTGCTGCCGCCGCCGGTGCCGCTCGACCAGGCGCTCACCTTTCTGGAGGAGGAGGCGCGGAAGATCCTGCCGCAGGGCTTCACCGTCGACTACGCCGGCGAGTCGCGCCAGCTGCGGACGGAAGGGAGCAGGTTCCTCGGCGTGTTCCTGCTGTCGGCCGTCCTCATCTACCTGGTGCTCGCGGCGCAGTTCGAGAGCTTCCGCGATCCGTTCATCGTCCTCGCCGGCTCGGTGCCGCTGGCGATCTCCGGCGCGCTGCTCTTCTCGTTCCTGGGCGCGACGACGCTGAACATCTACAGCCAGGTCGGGTTGATCACGCTGGTCGGCCTGGTGGCGAAGAACGGGATCCTGATCGTCCAGTTCGCCAACCACCTGCAGGAGACGGGGATGGACAAGCTGCGCGCGGTGATCGAGGCGTCGGCGACGCGGCTTCGGCCGATCCTGATGACCACCGCCGCGACGGTGGTCGGCCACACGCCGCTCGTCTACGCCACCGGTCCGGGCGCGGGCGCGCGAAACAGCATCGGCATCATGCTGGTCAGCGGCATGATCATCGGCACGCTGTTCACGCTGCTCGTCGTGCCGTCGATCTACGTCGTCGTGGCGCGGCGGCATCAGAAGGTCGAGGACGAGGTTGCAGAGGAGGCCGCGAGCCGACCGGCGCTCGCGCCCGCCGCGGTGTGAAGGTGGGAGCGTATACCGCCGGCTCGGTCAGGCGATTTCCGCCACCGCGCGGGGGCTGTGAGCGGGCACCGCCAGCAACAGCAGCGCGGCGCCGAGCGTGCCGGCGGCAAACCCGATCAACACGTGGTCGTAGGAGCCGGTCAGGTCGTACGCGCGTCCCATCAGGATAGGGCCCGCTGCACCGGCCGCGCCCCACGCCATCCAGTTGATGCCAAGGAGCGACGACAACGAGCGAAGCCCGAAGTGACGCGACAGCAGGTACGGCAGTACGTCCGCTTCTCCGCCCGTGCCGAACCCGAGCAATGCCGCGGCCAGCATGCCGGTTGCCATCGAGCCGGCGCCGGCGAGGAGGAACGTGCCCAGCGAGGCCGCTGACAGCAGCAGCATCAGCACGCGGGGCGCCGCATACCGGTCGAGCAGCCATCCCGTCACGATCCGCCCGACGAGGCTCGCCGCGCCCAGCGCTGAGACCGCCAGCGCCGCGCCTCCGACCGAGACACCCCGGTCGGTGAGCAGCGCCGCAAGGTGAACGATCGCGCCGTTCAACGACAGCGTGCTCACGAATATCACCGCCACGATGATCAGGAACACGCGCGATTGCAGAGCGTCTGCGACCGTGGTGGCCGGAATCAACGCCGCAGCCGGAGTGGGGGCATCAGCTGGATGACGTCGCCGCAGGAACAACAGCACACCGGGCAGGCCGGCGAGCAGGATCGCGACGCCGAGCACGACGCAGGCCGCACGCCAGCCGGCGAGCCGGATGAGGACGCTGGTCGACGGCGGGTGCGCGAGAGCGCCGAACGCGCTGGCCGACATGACCAGCGCCAGCGCGCGGCCGCGGCACCGATCGAACCAACTCGAGACGACTGGCGCGTAGACGACGGCGGACGTGCCGGTGGACGCGATGCCGCTGAGCGCGAAGACGAGGTAGAGGTGCCAGAGGTGCGGCGTCAGCCCGGCCAGCGAGGCAAACGCGCAGGCAAGCACGATCAGGCTGGGGCCGCACACCCACTTGGCGTCAACCCGATCGGCCAATGCGCCGATGAGCGGAGCCGACAGCCCTGCACCCAGCGTCAGGATGCCGAAGGCCGACGACACCGAGGTCCGCGACCAGCCGAACTCTTCCGCGAGCGGCTTGAGCAGCAGCGGAAACGAGAAAAAGACGAGTGTGCCGGCAAAGACCCCGGCCCCAGCCGCAGCGGCGACTCGCCATCCCTCGGTACTGAACGCTGGTTTCACTCCGCGCTGCGCCGACCGCTCCCAACCCTGCCCCTCGCGGCTGCATTCTACCGGAGCGCACACAGACAAGTTGTGCGCGGATGCGCACTTCGTACGAAGCTGGACACCCGTCCACGCAGCCGTCGCACTCGTACGATCGCCAGCTCGCCCAGCTAACTTGCTGACCTACAGGAGATTGCCGTCCGTCGCTCGTGCGCGGGCCACGATCGGCGCGCGCCTTGCCTTTGTCATCGGCGAGAGGACGCGATGACGAACAGTGAACAGCACGTCGACGACGCGATCGAGATCCTCATCGGCGAGCTGACCGCGTAACCGGAGCAACGAACGACCGAACGACGCCCTCCGATCCACCCCGCCCTGGCGCTCACCCGCCGGCAAGCCTTGCCGTGCGGCGGCGCCAGCATCCCCCAGCTCACGGCGCTGGACCGTCAGGTCCGCGCCGTTCTCGCCTTTGATCGGCGAGCTATGGCAGGAACGCGGCGACGTACTTCCACTCGCCGTTGCGCTTCTCGAAGACGTTGAACGAGTAGTAGTCCGAGTTCCGAGTGGCGCCATTCGGCGTGCGCCATACCAGGTGGCCGTGGCCGTTCATCACCGCCACGGTGCCGTTTGCATACATGCGAATCGAGACGATGTCGTAGCGCCCGCTCTCGAGCGTGTCGTTGCCGCCGCCGAGCCGGGAGAGCTCGACTGCCTTCGTTCGCGTCTCACCGTTCGCGTCGGTGGCGACGTAGTCGTCGGAGTAGATGCGCTCGAGCGCGGCCCGGTCTCTGGCGACGAATGCCTTCACGACTTCGGCCTTCATCTCGCTCAGCGTCCGGCGCGTCGCGTCGTCCGGCGCGGATCCGTCGGTCGCCAGGATTCCCGAGACGGCGAGCGCCGCCAGCAGCGTGGTCACAGTGAGGCTCCTCTGATGGCTGAAGCGACGTCCACTTCTGTGTCATTCGAGTATCCGGCTTCAGCCGGAGTTCGCAAGGTCCGCCTGAAGGCGGACACTACACGAGTCGCAAGGTCCGCCGAAGGGGGATTCTACATAGATAGGAGTGTATGCACGGCTCGTCGTCTGTCCAGTTCAATCGAGTTGCCAGGCGGCTACTCGGAGCTGAGCGCTGCGTTGGCCAATCGCAGCGCTCGGATCGTCGGCACCGCGCACGCGAGCAGCGACATCACCGCGACCGCTGCGGTCACCTGCGCGAAGGTGGCCGCGTCGCCCGCGGTCAGGCCGAACAGCATCGTCGACACCAGCCGCATCAGGCCGGCCGCCAGCACGACGCCGGCCGCGAGGCCGACGGCGATGAAGCGCGCGCCCTCGCCGACGACCAGCTGCATGATGTTCGCGCTGCGTGCGCCGAGCGCGATCCGGATGCCGATCTCGCGCGCCCGCTGGCTGACCGAGTAGAGAATCACCGCGTAGATTCCGGTTACCGCCAGCACCAGCGCCGCCACGCCGAACGCCGCCATCAACGAGACGCTGAAGCGGCGCGGCGCGACGGCATCGAGCAGCGCCTGCTCCGCCGGCCTGATTTGCGAGGCAACCACGTCGGGATCGGTGCGGCGAAGCTCGCGCACGAAATCGGTCGCGAGCGTCATCGGATCGCCGCTCGTTCGCGTCAGCCAGAACATGTTCGCCAGCGCGCCGCCGAGCGTGTCGGCGTGGATCTGGGGATAGGTCACGTAGAGATCCCACGTCGGCTCGGTGCCGTCGAGCGCGATCTGCTGCACGTTGCCGACGACGCCGACGATTTCGACCGGCCGCGGCGCGCCGTCGCTGTCGTCAACCAGCAGCCGCGCGCCAATCGGATCGAGCCCGTCGAGCCAGCGACCGGCCAGCGCTTCGTTGACCACCGCCACCGGCCGCGTGTCTTCTGTGTCGCGCTCGGAAAACGTTCGGCCGCGTCTCAACGGAATTCGCATCGTCTCGAAGTAGCCGGTCGAGACGGTTCGGAACTGCGCGATCGGCACCCGTTCCCGTTCGATGACACGTCCTTCGACGATGAACGGCACCCGCGACAACAGGCCGATGAGCGGCGGCAAGGTGATCGCGCCCGTATGCACGACACCCGGCAGCGCCGCAATCCGCTCGCCAAGCGCGCGCTGGAACGTGACGATCGCGTCACGGTTGGTGAACCGCTTGGGCGGGAGCGTCAGGCGCGCGGACAGCACGCCTGCCGGCTCGAATCCAGGAACGACCGCCTGCACGTTGGCAAAGCTCTTCGCCAGCATCGTCATCGCGATCAGGAGGACGACGGCGAGCGCAACCTCGCAGCTGACGAGTGCGCCGCGAAGCTGGCGGCCGCCTGCGGTCGTCCCGCGGCCGCTGCCGTGCAGCGCGTCCCTCACGTCCACCCGCGCGGAGACCAGGGCGGGGATGACGCCGAAGAGGACGCTGGTCGAGAGCGATACGAACAACGAGAACAGCAGGATGGCGAAGTCGATCCGCACCTCGCCGACACGAGGCAACTCGGTCGGCGCCAGCGTGAGCAGGCCAACGACGCCCCACTGGGCGACCAGCACGCCGAGCGCTCCGCCGGCAACGCCGACGAGCACCGCCTCGATCAGGCACTGCCAGGCCACCTGCCATCGCGACGCGCCCAGCGCGAGCTGCACCGCGATTTCTTTTCGACGGCCGGTCGCGCGCGTCAGCATCAGGTTCGCGAGGTTCGCGCAGGCGATGAGCAGGACGGCGCCGACCGCGGCGAAAATCGTCCACAGCGCGGCGCGGAACGTCCCGACGATGCCGTCGATGACCCTCACCATGTGGACGCCGCGCTTCCGGGCGTTCTCGACCGGAAATTGTTCCTGCAGCCGGCGCGCAATCGACGTCAGTTCACTCGCCGCCTGGCTCTCGGAGATGCCGTCGTCGAGGCGGCCGACGCCGATGATGAAGTTGAGGGAATTGCGGGCGCCGCGGCGCGCGTCGCTGTCGGGGTCGAATGGGATCACGAACTCGACGTCGCGGACCGGCGTCACGAAGCCGGCGGCGAGGACGCCGATCACCGTATACGCGTCGCCGTTGAGCCGGATCGGCCGGCCGACGATGGCGGTGTCGCTGCCGAAGCGCCGCGACCAGAACCGCTCGGTGAGGACGACGACGTGATCCTGGCCTGGCTGCTGGTCGCGCGGCTGCAGCAGGCGTCCAAGCCGTGCTCGCGCGCCGAGCACGTCGAAGAAGTTACCGGTGGCCCGCATCCCCTGGACGCGCTCGCCCGCCGCCTCGTCGGTGAGGCTGGCGCCGTACGAGAAGAAGCCCGCCATGCCGTCGAGCGTCCGCACGCCGTCGCGGTAGTCGATGAAATCAGGGACGTTGAACGGCGACCGGTCGCGGCCCGCCTGATCGGACCACATCCAGAACACGCGCTCGATGTCCCGATATGGGAGTTGCCGCAGCAGGACGGCGTAGACGACGCTGAAGATCGCCGTGGTCGTGCCCACCGTCAGCGCGATCGTGACGATCGCGCCGGCGGTGAAGGCCGGCGTCTTCCTGAGCGCGCGAAGGCTGAGGCGAATCGTTCGAGACACTATCGAACAGGATGATGAGCCGGGGCGGCTCCTGGCAGAAGGACCGGTTTGCGAAATCCGGTTGGACCAGTTGCCGCGGTCGTTCCAGGGGTCCGCGCCGATCAGCGCACACCGCGGACCAGATACAAGTCCGAGAACAACTCGGTTGTCTGATAGGCCACGATCGCCCCGTCGCGGGCGACCTTCAGCGGGCCCATGCACGCCGAGGCCGACGCCGCGCTGCGCACGGTCCGGACGACTTCACGCCGCGATGCCCGCACGTCGATCCGGACGAGCGACACCGGCGACTCTTCGCTCTGACACACCGAGGACGCGCGGCCGTCGGGCGTCGCGCCTCGTTGCACCCGCGGCGTGTGCGCGAAGAGGTAGCGGCCGTCGTCACTCCAGGCGATCGGCTGATCGCTGTCGTCAGCCGCTTCGATGGAACGGCGCGCGCCCGACGACAGCGAATGCAGCACCAGCGATCCGGAGGAATCCCTGAACGCCGCGGTGTCGTCCACCGGCGAGAAGATGGGGCGGGTCGCGATATCGGCGGTGACGAAGCGCTCGGTCTGATCGGCGAGCGTGCGGATGTACAGGCCTCGCTTCTCCTCGGGCGACGCAACCGATTCGCTGATGTGCTCGCCGTCCGGCAGCCACTGCGAATCGCGATAGACGAGACCCTGGCGGTTCGGCAACTCGACGGTCTGGCCGGCGCCGGTCGGCATCAACGACAGCTTTTCGGGGCTGACGACGACCACCCATTTGCCGTCGGGCGAGATGTCGCGTCCAGAACCCGTGCCGAGCCGGACGGCGGCATCGCCGTTGGTCGGCCGAAGGAACAACGCCCCGGCGACTCCACCGCCGCTGCCGATCTCGTTGACGAGCATGAACCGGCCGTCCCGCGATAGCGCCGACAGGATGCCCCAGTCGAACCACGACATGTCTTCCGCGGGCCGTTCCTCGTCCTGCATCCAGATTGAGGTCCGTGGATTGTCGCGGCTGATCAACAGCTGCCCGGCTGCATTCACGTCGTGCAGCGCGATCGCGCCAGGCGCGGTCAACACCTCGCGGACTCGGCCCTCGAGCGACACCGCTCGCACGGACGTGCCTGCGCCGGCCGGCGCGGCGGAGAAATACAGCTCCCGCCCGTCGCGAGCCCACGCGAGCCCGTTCACGTCGCCCCACCCTTCGGACAGGACCCGGCGCGCTCCATCGCGGCCGACGACAACGATCGCGCCCCGGGAGTCGCCGGGTCCGGGATGCTCGACCAAGCCGATGCGCGTGCCGTCGGGCGAGACACGCATCGACATCACGACACCGTCGCTGTCGTAGATCCGCTGTCCCGTCGGATACTCGATTGCGCTCCGCCCGTTGACGCGCCGCGACAGCGCCATCGAACCGTCCGGCGCCCAACTGGCCTCGTCGACGCCATCTTCGAGCTCGCGATGCCCGCGCCCGGTCGGCGGCGCAACCGCCAGCGTCGTCAAGTCGTCGCCGACGCCGAGCAGCAGCCGCCCATCACCACCGACGTCTCGCAGGACCGCATCCTCGTCGAGAAGGGGACGTGAGTCGAGCGCCCCCGATCGCGTCGTGAACACGTGCAGGGCATCGCCCGACCAGGCTGCTGAATACGCAATGTCATCACTGCCCGGGACGAAGCGTGCGTTCTCGACGATGCCGAGGCGGTAGGTCAGGCGCTCGTATTGGGGTTGGGCCGGTGCGGCAGATGGCCAGAGCGCAACGATGGCAGCGAGGATGATGGCAGCCACAGCCGCCGCAACCAGCCAACGTCGCAGCGGCAGCACGCTCGACGGCGGCGCCTCGATCGCGCGCGGGCCCGAGTCGCGTGCGGCGGCGACGCGCTCGATCGACGTTCCGATGGCGACATGCTCGAGCGCCCACAGGAGATCCGCCGACGTCTGGAACCGGGCATCAGGCTCCTTCTGGAGCAGGCGGGCGACGATGTCGGCGAGTGCCGGCGGCGCATCCATTCGGCGGCTGCGCACGTCCGCCACCGGATCGTGACGGATGGCGTAGAGCGTGTCGATGGTGTGCTCGCGCATGAACGCGCGCTCACCCGTCAGCATCTCGAAGATAATCGCGCCGAGCGCGAAGAGGTCCGCGCGACGATCGACGGTCTCGCCCGTGGTCTGCTCGGGCGCCAGGTAGCCGGCCGTCCCGAGCAGAACGCCCGGCAGCGTCGCCATGCCTGCCGCCACCGTCTTGTCCCGCACCAGCTTGGCGACGCCGAAGTCGAGGATCTTGGCGCCGCCCGACCGCGTCAGGAAAATGTTCTCGGGCTTCATGTCGCGGTGGACGAGCCCGGCGGCGTGCGCCGCAACGAGCCCGCGCGTGATCTCGATGGCGATCTTCTGGACCTCCGCGAGCGGCATTGGCCCGCGCGCCAGCCGCGCGCGGAGCGTTTCACCGTCGAGCAGCTCGACGACGAAATAGGACCGTTCGTCGAGAACGCCGACGTCGTGAAGCTTGACGATGTTCGGATGGTCGAGCGACGCCGTGACCCGAGCTTCCTGCAGGAAGCGTTCGATGTGATGGGAGTCGGCAGCGAGGCGCTGCGCCATGATCTTGAGCGCGACGTCGCGCTGCAGCCGCACGTCGGTCGCGCGGTAGACGTCGCCCATCCCGCCGCGCGCCAGCAGGCCGACGATCCGATAAGGGCCGACCGCCATCCCGGCCGGCAGCTCGGTCGCCTCGCGTGCGAGATCCTGCGCCGCGACGATGAAGGCGGGGGTCTCGAGAAATCCCTGGGGCGACGCTCCGGCTGCGACGAGCTCGTCGGCGTCTGCTACCAGCTCGGGCGATTCCGCCGCGAGCGCCGCACGCAGCCGCAGGCGTTGCTCGTCGTCGCCCGTCAGCCACGCGTTGTGCCACGCCGAAAGGCGATCCCAGCGATCAGTCGTCATGGTGCGAACGGCGTGCGAGCTCGCGGTGCAGCCACGCGCGCGCGGTGTTCCAGTCGTTGATCACCGTGCGCACCGACACGCCGAGCGCCTCGGCGGTCTCTTCAACGGAGAATCCGCCAAAGAATCGCAGCTCGATCACCTTGCTCGGCCGGGGGCTGAGGGCCGCGAGCGCTTCGAGGGCGTCGTCGAGCGCGATGATGTCGGCGTGCGGCTCGGGCGCGGCGAGGCTCGAGGCGACGTCCGACAGCACCTCGGCCTCGACGCCGCCGCCGCGTTTCTGTGCGCGGCGCTCGCGGATGGCATCGACGAGCACGCGGCGCATCATGCCTGCCGTCGTCGCAAAGAAGTGTGCGCGGCTCTGCCACTGCACGGCGCGCCAGTCGAGCAGTCGTAAATACGATTCCTGGACGAGCTCGGTCGGCTGCCACCGCCCGTCCCGCCGTTCGGCGGCGAGCAGGCGTCGCGCCATCTCCCGCAGCTCACGCTGAACGAGAGGGGCCAGCTGCGCCAGCGCCTCGCCGTCGCCGCGGCTCCAGGCCTGGAGCAGGCCGGTCAGGTCCGAATCCTGCGGCACGGCGTGAATGTTAGCCCGTTGCACTTCCCGCCCGGAAGTTCCGCCCGTGTCAATAGGGGGTCAGGATCGCAGCCGCCAATCGTGGCGCCGCGACGACAACGGGACATGTGTGGAGCGGCGCTGATACTGGCAGTGTGTCTCGCGGAGTCGCTGGGGGCGAGCGATGGGGCAGGAACGGCACGGCTGACGATCCATCTCAGCATCGATCAAAGCGGCGGCCTTTCCGCGACCCAGCTGACGGAGGCGGTCGATCAGGTGCGGAAAATCTGGAAACCTGCCGGCATCGGGGTGACGTCGGGCCGCTACGCTGAGCCGGCAAAACCGGGCGAGATGGTCATCTCGCTGCGGATGCTCGGAACGCCGGCCAGGAAATCGGACCAGTCGCTGGTGCTCGCGTGGGCCAGCCTCAGTCCGGGCGGGGCTCCAACGCCGGCGCTGTTCGTCTCGATGCCGGCCGTGTCCGAACTGTTGTCGAAAACGATGGTCCGGGGCCGTCCGCTGACGCCAGCGTCCACGGGCGCTGCGCGACTATCTCATCGCGAAGGCGATCGGGCGGGTTGCGGCGCACGAGCTCGGACACTACCTCCTTCATACACGAGAACACGCCAGGTCGGGACTGCTGCGTCCGGAGTATTCGGCAGACGACCTGATCGCGCCAGGACTCCAGCCATTCAGAGTGCCAGCGAGCGAATGGCCGGCCGCTCGCCAGGAGGTCGTCAGGGTGGCGCAGCTGCAGGCCAGCTCACGCTGACAAGATCGGTTAAACGGCTCGGCCTTCTTGATTCTTAAGACCTATCAACTATTCGCCGCCGCCGTCAAGGACGGCCGTTCTCTGGCGCAGCGGGGTGTCGTATGCTTGAGGCGATGGCTCCGTCAAAAGTCGCCACCGATGCGCTGGCACGCGAGGTGTGGCGCGCGATGTTCGGCCTGCTGACTCGTTCGGCGCCCGCGCGCACGAAGAGCCTGGCGCAACGCGGCCTGACACCCAACGATTCGCGCGCGCTGTTCAGCCTCGACGCGCAGACCGGCCGCTCGATGCGCTCGCTGGCGGATGAATGGAAATGCGACCCCTCGTACGCCACCTGGATCGTCGATCGCCTCGAGCAGCTCGGCCTGGCGCAGCGGCAGGTGGTGTCGCACGACCGGCGGATCAAGCTGGTCATGCTGACGCGCAAAGGGCAGAAGACGAGGACCGAGCTGATGCAGGAGTTCCACCAGCCGCCGCCGGAATTCAGCCAGCTCGAACGCGCCGACCTCGAGGCGCTCGGCCGCGTGCTGGCGAAGTTGTCGCCGCCGAAACTTTCATAATGCTTTAGTCGTCTCAAGTTCTTGGAGCATCCGCCGCAGCGTGGCGGATGCATGTTCCTGGGACGACTGATGCCAGAACCGACAACCACCCGGCGCAGGTTTCTTCCGCAGCGCCTACGCCTGGCGGTCCTCACCGCGCACATCATGATCTCGGTCGGGCTGCTCGGCGACTCGGCGGGTTTCCTCGCGGTGGCGATCCGCGCGGCGCGAACTCACGATCCGCCGGCCGCCATCGAGCAGGTGAAAGTCCTGAACATGTTCAGCATCGTGTTTGGCATCCCGCTGAGCATCGGCGCCATCGTCACCGGCGTCATCCTTGGCCTCGGGACCAAGTGGGGAATCTTCCGCTACCCATGGGTGACGCTCAAGCTGCTCCTGATTCTGTCGGTGATGCTCGTCGGCGGCCTGTTCATCGGTCCGGCGCAAGCGCTGATCCTCGAGCGCGGCGGACACGCGTTCGATCAGCTCATCGCCGCCGCCGCGTACGACGTGATCGCGCTTGCCCTCGCGACCGGGCTCTCCGTCTTCAAGCCCGGCGCCAGGTTTCGTCGGGAGACCATTTTCACGCCCGATGCCTGATCGCTACACCGGTTGAACGACGCGGCGATCGATCAGGCTGGTCGCGCAGTCCACGATCGTCTCAGCCGCCGGGCGAGGTGAGAAACCGAGCACGCGCCGCGCCTTGTCTGACGTGAGCGCGTTCCTCCGGCCGAGATCAGGCGTGAGCATCCGCAGCGGCGGCATGAACAACGCGAGGGAGCGGACGACGAAGTCCGGCAGACGGCGAGTCGGCACCTTGGCGGCGCGAGCGCCGAGCCGCGACTTCAGCGTCGCCGCAATCTCCTCCATCCACATGAAGTCGCCGGCAGCGATGAACCGCTGCCCCGCCGCCTCGGGCGAGATCATCGCGCGCACGTGCAGGTCGGCGAGATCGCGCACGTCGACAATCGAGAATCCGAAGCGCGGGAGGCCGGCGAGCCGCCCATCGAGCAGGCGCTGAATGACCTGAACCGATCCGAGATTGTCGTGCCTCAGCAGCGGGCCGAAAACCGCGCCCGGCAGGATCGTCGTCAACGCGGTTCGCGCCCGCATGTTCGGCCATGAAGTTCCAGGCCGCGCGCTCCGCGAGGATCTTGGACACGCGATAGGCGTCGAACCTCGGGTCGTCCGGATCGGCCCAGACCGTCTCGTCACTGACCACGGCCGACGACCGGGGCGGCCGGGCGGCGGCCGCCGCCGACGTGAAGACGACGCGCTTGACGCCGTTCGTCGTCGCGGCGCGGAGCACCCTCAAGGTCCCTTCCCGTGCGGGATCGACGAGCGCAAGGCGATCGCGCGCCGTCTCGCGGCCGAGCGGCGAGGCGACGTGCAGCACGTAATCGCATCCCGCGACCGCGTCGTCCCAGCCATCGTCTTTCGTGAGGTCTGCCTGAACGAGCGTCAGGCGGCTGCCAGCACTCGTGGCGGACGCAATCGCCTGCCGCACCGCAGGTTCGCTCGCCAGGTCGCGGACCGTGGTACGAACCGCGTAGCCGCGTTCGAGGAGATCGACGATGCACCAGCCGGCGACGAAGCCGGTGCCGCCGGTGACGAGAACCACTTCAGCCATCGAGCTTCTTCTCTCTTTCCGTGATCGCTTTCCCGGTGACATGTCTACACATGTATACTTCAGATCATGAGCGATGTCTACAGTCGTAGAATTAAACCCGCCAAATCAGCGCGAACACGTGAAGCAGGGGGACGACCGCGGGACGCCGCCGCGACCCGGGCGGCGATTCTCGCCTCGGCGCGGCAGGCGTTTGCGAGGGCGGGCTACGACGGCGCCGGCGTGCGCGAAATCGCCGAGGGGGCCGGGGTCACCGCCATGCTCGTCAACCGCTATTTCGGATCGAAGGAGGGGCTGTTCGCCGAAGTCGTCGCGGGCATCATGGACACGCCGTTCATCCTGACGCAGGACACGCTGAAGTCGTCCACCCCCGGGCAGGACATGGCCGCGGCGCTCGTCAGGATCACGGCCGCCGGCGCGACGCCGCTCGACGGCTTCCGCATCATGTTCCACTCCGCCTCGAGCGCCCGCGCGGCCGCGATCGGGCGCGAACAGATCGAGCGTCACTATCACCGGCTGCTGACCTCCGCGTTGAGCGGTGCGCACGCGGCCGAGCGCGCCGCGCTGGTGCTGTCGCTCGTGGCCGGCGTCCAGGTGATGCGGCAGATGATGGGGCTGTCGGCACTGGCCGACGCCTCGCCCGACGTCCTGGCGAAGCTTCTTGCGCCCCTCTTTCGTCAGCTCGTCGAGGGCGCGCCGCGCTCCGTCACACGGCGGTCGCGGCGCCCGCGAGCGGGATCACGCGTGCGGTCGCCGTCGCGGTAGCGATGGTCGTGCCGCTCGAGTCGCTGAGCGACGCTTCGAGCGAGGCGATCTCGCCGTTGCGCTGGACGACGCGGCCGTGGGCGGCGATGCGGCCGGGTTTGACCGGACGCAGGAATCGGACGTTGAGGTCCAGCGTCGACTGAAACTGGTCCGCCTCGAGGGTGGCGAGAAGCGCCGGTCCGACCGTGTCGTACAGCATCGCGGCCAGGAACGCGCCGAGCACGTTGCCGGCCGGATTGGTGAAGGCCTCCGTCGCGTCGAAGGCGAGCTCGATCGTGCCCTTGTCGACGTCGGCGCTGATGAAATGAAAGCCGAGCGTCGCCGCCGCGCGAGGCACCGGCGCTCGTCCCTCGACCCCATCCCAGAACGGCCCCGAACGCGTCGTCTTCGATGTGGTCATCGCATGCTCCGGCGCGCGCGCATTACATCGTCGGCGCTGAATCTGCCGCAGTCTGGTTTCAGGCTCCGGCAGTCCTCGGTCAAGGCAGGATGGATCGCGGCGCGTTGAATTCTCAAGCTCATCGCAGCCGCCGCCGATGAACGCCCGCCGAAGTTCCTTGCCGCCGCGGGAACCCGCGCGATAGCATCCCGGACGGCGTGCTCTTCATCGAGCCGATCTGGCTCTCGATCCTCATCCCGATTTTCTTCGCGCTGGTCCTGCTGATGGCGTCGCTCGCGGTCCGCTACTGGCGGCGCGTCGCCTTCGACAAGGCGTTCTTTCTGGCGGCCGCGGGCCTCGCGCTCGCCTACGTCACCGGTGGACCGCTGTTCGCCGCCGTCCTCGCCGGGTTCGTGTTGTTCACGCACTGGATGGCGCTCGCGATCGAGCGTTCGGCCGATCCCGGCAACCGTGACAGCGCGCGTGGCTCACGGCCCGCGCGGACGTGGCTCGTCGTCGGGGTGGGCGTGCAGATCGCAGCGGTGGTCGGCGATCTCGCGAGGGGGCATCATCGCCGGGCCGCTGCGCGGCATCGACAAGACGCTGGTGCCGTTCGGCGTTTCCTACTTCGCGTTCCACGGCATCTCGTATCTCGTCGACGTCTACCGCCGCCGCGCCGCCGCGGAGCGCAGCCGATTGCAGCTGGCGGTGCACCTGCTGCTCCTGCCCCAGATCGTCGGCGCACCGCTCGCCTATCAGGGCGTGGCGCGGCAGCTCGCGCGCCAGTGGCCGAGCATCAGCGACTACTCGTATGGCGTGCGGCGTTTGCTCATCGGGGTCTGGAAGGTGTTCGTCATGGCGGCGCTTGCCGGCCGGCAGGCCGACACGGCGTTTGCGCTCGGGCCGCGCGGGCTGAACGCGTTCCAGGCGTGGCTGGGCCTGGTCGGTTTCACGCTGCAGATGTATTACGGCTTCTCCGGCTATTCCGACATGGGGATCGGCCTCGCGCGCATGGTCGGCATCCGGCTGCCCGAGAATTTCCGCTGGCCCTATGTCGGCGACAGTGTCCGTGATTTCTGGCGGCGCTGGCACATCGGGCTGTCCGCCTGGTTTCGCGAGTATGCCGACGTCTCGCTGGATGCCGACCGCGTCCCCCCACCCTCGGCCGGCCGCGAAGCGCTCGTCGTCTTCCTGTGCGCGATCTGGTACGGGGTCGGCTGGACGTTCGTGGCCTGGGGCGTGTATCACGCCGCGCTGATCGCGTGGGAATGGTTCGGTGGCGAAGCGCTCCTCAGGCGGCTGCCCGCGCCGCTTCGCCACGTCTATCTCATCGTCGTCGTGATCGCGGGCTGGGTGCTGCTGCGCAGCCAGACGCTCGGCGGCGCGCTGCTCTACTTCAAGGCACTGGCCGGGCTGAACGTGTTTGCGCCCGAGAACCGGCCGGTGGTCGGCCTCGACGTCTGGCTGGTGCTCGCGGCCGGGGCGATCGGATGCGCACCGCTGTTCTCGACCATCCGGCGGTGGACCGTCGCGATCGACGCGCTGATCGTGTCGCTGCTGATGATGCTGTTCGCGGCGGTGCTCTTCGCCTGGCGCTGCGTCTGGATCGTGGTCGCGCCGGTCGTGCGATGGTGGCGCTGGTCGCAGGTGCGCGTCGGCGGCGGCGGAGGCGGCGCGCTGTGACGACGCGCGCGTTGGCGGCGGGCTCGGCGTGCGCACGCCCGATTTTCGAAAGGATCACGTGTATCCAACGGTCTTGACTATCCATTCCTGGCTGCGCTGGGCGGCGCTGCTGCTCGGCATCGCGGCGACGCTCAACGCGTTCTGGCATCGCGGCGACACCGCCGGCCGGCCGCGCGGCCTGCGATGGGACTGGTCGTTCATGCTGGCGCTCGACCTTCAGGTGCTGTTCGGCCTGCTGCTCTACTTCGGCTACAGCCCGTTCACCCGCGAGGCGATGAACAACGTCGGGATGGCGCTGCGCGATCCCAACCTGCGCTTCTGGGCGATCACCCACGGGGCGACGATGCTGGTTGCGCTGGTCGCGGTGCGCGCCGGGCGGGTGTTCGCGATGGGCGAGAAGACATCCGCCGCGCGGCGGAACGGACGCTGCCTCTGCTTCGCGATTGCGCTCGTCGCGATCGTCGCCGGCGTGCCGTGGCCGGGGCTCACCAACGGAAGGCCGTTGTTCAGGTTCTGACGGGAAAATCAAGAGTACGGTAGCGCAGGCCGCGCGTGATCTTGAACCGGCTCTAAACGGTCGTGCGGGCTCGCGGCCGTTCTGGAAAGATGGTCTCGCCGCGCGCGAGCATGGCGACCAGCGCCGCGATCTTCTTCGCGCGCCCGGCCGGCGTCTTCATGTTGTTGGTCCGGAACGCCAGCGCGAACAGGTTCTGACGGCCGAGCGTGCGGAACGTTTTGCGCGCCCGCGGGTTGGCCTCGATGGCGGCGCGCAGATCCTCGGGAATGGTCGTTCGGCTCGCGCTGCGCATCGGTGCGTAGGCCGCGTCCCAGCGGCCATCGGCCTTGGCGGCATCCACCTGCCGCTGGCCGTGAGGCGTCATGCGGCCGGCGGCGGTCAGCCGCGCCACGTGGTCGCGATTGATCTGGCTCCAGACGCTTCGCGCACGCCGCGGCGTATAGCGCTGCAGAAACGACTGCTCGTCGAACGACTTGCGGATGCCGTCGATCCATCCCCAGCACAGGGCGACGTCGAGCGCCTGCGCGTTGGTCACCGTCGGCAGGCCCGATCCCTTCTTGTGAATCTTCAGCCAGAGCTCGGTCTCGCGCGCATGGTGTCGCCTTCATCCACGCCGCGAACGCCGCCTCCGTACGAAAGCTCTTGATCTTCCTGGGATCGGGAACGATCGCCGCCATGTCTCTCCTCGCGTGGTCACATTCGTCGCGCCGCCTTCAACCGACACTCCTTTTTACAGCGGCGGGTCAGTCCGCCGATAGGTGCGCTGAAGTTTGGGCTCATCAAGGTCCAAAGGTAAAGACGAACGCCCGTACGCCGGGATCGTTCGCGACGAGCGTCAGCACGTGCTTCCCTCTGGGCGCGCGTGCGACGAGGCGAATCATGCCCGACCGATCGAAGCGCGCCACTCCGTCGGGGCCGACGTCGGCGCCGCGTGCCTCGCCGACCGGCTTCCCGTCGAGCAGCACCGTGATCGCCGCGGTTCCCGACGTTCCCGGCTGCATGACCAGGTTCACCTCGCCGGCCGTGAACGGGAGGACGATCTTGCCGGTGCCTTTCCGGAGTTCGACGTACTGGCGTGCGCTCTGCCAATCGCCCTGGAAGGTGACCGTGCCCGGCTCACGCCGGTCGCCACCGACGTAGGTCTCGTTGGTGATGCCGCCATAGGAGGGCTCGCCTGTTTTGGCGAACGCGTTCGCCTCGGGACTGATCGCCGGCAGCGCGGTCCCTGGCCTGGCTGCGACGAGCAGACGACGGATCTCCGCCTCGACCTCGCCGTAGCGTCCTTCTCCCACCCAGCGCTTCACCAGTTTCCCCTGCGCGTCGAACAGGTACTTCGCCGGCCAGGCGTCGTTGCCGAGCGCCCGCCAGGTGGCGAAGTCGTTGTCGAGCGCGATTGGATAGGTGAGCTCATGCTCGCGAATCCCACGGTCGATGTTCTCGGCGCGCTTGCCGAACTCGAATTCGGGCGCGTGCACGCCGACCACGACCAGGCCGAGGTTCGCATAGTCGCGGTGCCACGCCTTCACGTAGGGTGCGGTGCGGATCCAGTTCACGCAGGTGTACTCCCAGAAGTCGACGAGTACGACTTTGCCGCGCAGCGCCTCGGGGGTGAGCGGCGGCGAGTTCACCCAACGCTCCACCTTGAAAGCGGGCAGCATCGTGGCCGCGCTGGCGAGGCCCGAACCGGCGACGACACCGAGAATCAGGAATGGCAGGATGGCTCTCATCACCGACGATCTCACCAGAACCGTTGAACGAGATCTATGGGACGAGGTATCGATCGCCGGAGACCACGAAGCCGCGAAGACCGAGGGACACAAGGTATCGATCGGCTACCCGACACCAACGTATGATGGACGCCCCTCGGCAACGTGGCGCATGCTCCTGTCACGGCGACTGCCACAAAAGGACTTCAGTGCAGACCGCGCTGGTTCAACGAGTGTCTACACCAGTCGTTTTCGTGATCGACCATGACGTCTCTCTCCGAGGCTGACGGCGGGCTCGAGCCGTCCGTCTCCATCCGCCTCGGGTGCGCGGACACCTGGGCCAGCAACGAGCGCACCGCGAGCCTCGTCGAACTGCCGGGTCTGACCGTGTGGGTGCACTCGATCCCGGCCGGGCCGGGTGATGCCGGCGGCGATGTCCACTACGTCTCGTTGTGCCCAAGCTGCATCGTCTCGCGGATCGCGCTGGCCGATGTGAGTGGTCACGGGCCGGCAGTGGCGGCGCTCGGCGCCAAGCTGCGAACGCTGATGGAGCGGTACCTGCGCGAGGTGAAACAGGTCGAGCTGATGCGGGAGCTGAATCAGGCGGTTCGGGAGGAGCTCGACACCGTGCATTACGCCACGATGGTCGCGGCCGGGTGGCACAAGCGCCGGGGACTGCTGGTGATGACCAATGCCGGCCATCCGCCACCGCTCTGGTATCACGCCGCGCGGCAGGATTGGAGCTGGCTCGAAACGCAGCGCGCGAGCGAGCGGCAGCGGCCGGCCGGCGTCCCGCTCGGACTGCTCGCCAACACCGACTACGACCACACGCTCGTCAGGCTGCAACCCGGCGATCTGGTCGTGCTCTACAGCGACGGCGCATCCGAGGCACTCAATCCGGCTGGAGACGAGCTCGGCCGTGACGGGCTGTTGACGATGGCGGCCGCACTCGACGTCAGCTCCACCGAGGCATTCGGCACTCAGCTCACCACGGCGCTCCGGGCTTTTCGTGGCGGCAGCGACCCGGTCGACGATCAGACGATCATCGTGTTCGAACGTTCAGGACCGCCACCCTCTGGCGCAAGGCCGTCGAACCTTGCGCCAGAGTGAGCCGACCTTCGAACCCGATACACCATCCGCGATCAGGCCGCGAACGAGACGGTGACGGTGTACTGGTCCGTGATGTCGCCGGAACCATTCCGACCCGTTATCGTAAGCGCCTTCTCGTGGGCGCGAAGGGCGTCGATCCGGTCGAGATCGTAGTCGGTGAGATTCAGGCGAGCGACGCCGACGCGATCGTCGAAATTCGCGTTTCCCGGCCCGATACCGGCGCCTCGGAAGGAGTCGATCGCCCCCGTCATCGCACTGGCGAGCGTGTTGGCGAGCGTGTCGTAGTCACGCTGGAAGTTCTGCGCCAGGCTCGCGAGCAGCGACGTCTGCACCAGGCTGCGGATCGCGTTGGGACTCGCGCCGTCGTTCTCCACGACCCCGATCAGGAAGATCACGTGCTGCGGGTCGGCGACGATCTTCCGATCCTCGTCGAGGTCCCAGAACGCCGGGCTGCCTGCGTCCGCGAAGCGGGTATAGCCGGCGCGGATATCCGCCCACGGACCGACGAGCACGCAGTGGAGTGCCGGGACACTCAAGAATCCCGGCGCCCTGTCGACGCTGGCGATCAGCAGGTAGGGCTCCTGATCACCGATCTCTGCGCCGGCGGCCGCGCAGCGGATCTGCTTGACGCGAGCGGTGAACGGCCGTCGCGGCGGCGGATTTGCCGCGGCCTCCGCCAGCGCCCGGCACTCATCGAGCCTGTCCTGCTCGACCTCGATCTCCTCCGTCTTGTTGGCGATGTTCGCCTGGACGGCCTGGAACCCGGCGCCCTGCAGGTTCGGGAGCAGCTGCTCGAGCTCTTTCTTTTCGCTGCGAAGGGTGGCGAGACGCTTCGCGATGTCTTCACATGCCATGATCGTTCTCCTTCAAGTTGGTTGCGGGTCTTGATCGCGAGCCTTCGATGGTGGCGTCAGCCGACATAGCGGAACCGGATCCACTCGCTCACCTGCGCCGAGGTGAGACGGTCCAACCATGATGTGCAGAGGCCGAGGGCGTTGTCGGCGAGCTGGATGCCGACCGCTTCAGTCGTGACCACGTGGCACCGGCAGACGTTGTCGCTCAGTTCAGTCCGATCGCACCAGGCGCGCAGCGTTTCGTGGCCGCCCAGGCCGTCGACCCCGGCCAGATCTCCGCACCGGTTGTCCACGCAGCCGCTCAGCGTCACGCTGATGAGCGTGGGAAGAAAGACTCGCGTGCCGGCTGCTGCGACGAAATGGCTCGGGATCGGCTGGCCGTCGCCAGTCGTGATCGGGGCGGTCTCGATCCGGCATGCGCCGGACGCCGCATACCCCTTGCGGCTGACGACGCGGTAGCCGTTGAAGTCGGCGACCGTGATCTCGGCGATCTTGGTCCCATCGGCGAACTGCTCGTGGAACTTCGGCAGCTGCAACGCAATCGTTCCCGACGAGGTGAACTGCCCGACTTCAACCCTCTGATTCGCCGCGAGCGCGGGCACTGCGCCGAGCGCGAGCAACGCAGCCGACAGGATGGCGTGAAGCAAGACGATGCGGCGGACCGGGGGCCGCGTTGAGATCTGTTGAGAGGTCATGATCAATCTCCTTGGTAGCTGATGGTTTGCGTGATGGTTCTGCTGCCTTACGGGCGCGGATGCTGAACGAAGAAAGGCCAGGCCAAATCGGGCAGGTTGAACCCGACGGGATTGTTCGTCCCATTGGGATACTGATGCGTCACATCGTCGAGGAAGCTGAAGAACAACTCGTTGCCATCGGTGTTTCCGGGTTGTCCCGGTCTGTGCGTGAAGCTGCGTCCAGGTCGGACGCGGTCACGGTGGTGAGCGGCGTCGCTTCGAGATTGAACGAATCAAGGTTGAGCAGCACCTGCGTCTTGATTTGCGGGATCTGATCGAGGTCGGACGGGTCGAGCGGTAACTCCGCAATCGCGCGGCTGTCCGATGGCGAGGAGGTAGCTGTTGACGGCGTCCAGCGCGTTGCCGTCCAGGGTGCCAATGGTGAAGAACGCCGACAGGTTGCGGGAGCCGACCAGTGTTTCGTGCAGCTGGTGCAAGCCGGATGTGTGGCACGCCACCGCGGCGATGAGATCCGAGGCCTCGACGCCCAGACGCGCGCACATGCCGCCGCCGCTCGAGAATCCGGCCACGAACACGCGATGGGGATCGGTCGCGAGCTGCTGGATGACGTCGCCACCGATCTGACGGATGAACTTCACGTCATCGGCGGGCCAGGGCGAATTCGCCGGATAACCTGCCGGCCGCCGGTTGGGGTCGATCTCGATCGGAAGGTCATAGTTGTTCCAGCGGGTCGTGAAACGCTGCGTCTCGAGAACGAAGTGTTCAACCGCGGTTGGGAAAATGGCGACGAAGTTTTCCTGGGTCGCCTTCTCCCGCCAGCCGGAGATGCGCAGGAACAGTTCGGCGTTGCCACTCGCTCCGTGGAGCATGAACACCGCTGGTGCACCGGCGGGCACGCCACCCGGCGGTACCCACACGATGAATCGGCGGGTATAGCCGTCGACGGCCATGAGACGGCAGTTGACGCCAGGCACATACGGCGTGCCGTTGACGCCCACGCTGTTGCAGGGAACGCCGAACGGTCCGGCGGCCTGAGCATGAGCCGGTGACGACTGCGCGACGACGGCGGCTGCCGACAGCACAACGACGGCGAGATTCCGGAGCAAGCTGTTTCGAACGGGTAACGACGCTGGTTTCACATCTGCGGCTTTCATGACACGCTCCTCTGGCGATTCCTGTTGACGGTTGCGTTTCCTCATGCTGGTAACGCACCGCGGGCATCCGGAATCCCTCATCGCAGCTGGCGTGTAACGATTGACGGCGAAGCAACACCAGCTAGGTTGATGAGCGTTTCATCCACCTGCTGTTCCGCAGACCCGGTCGCACCTCCCCGGAGCCGGGGCGGCGAGCAGACCCGCGACCAGATGCTGCAGCTCGTCTATGACGAGCTGCGGCGCCTGGCGCGCGCCTTTCTGTTCCGTGAGCGCTGCGGACCACACGCTGCAGCCCACGGCGCTCGTCCACGAGGCGTATCTCAGGTTGATCGACCAGCGGCAGGTGGATTGGACGAACCGCGCGCAGTTTGTCGGCGTCGCCGCGGTGATGATGCGGCGGATCCTGGTCAATCACGCGCGCGACCGCGTCGCCGACAAGCGCGGCGGCGAGGCCGACACGGGTGTCGCTCAGCCTGGTGGAGGGCATCGGTGCTGCTCCCTCCGTCGATCTGATCGCCGTGCACGATGCACTCGACGCGCTCGAGACGATCGATGGACGCAAGAGCCGCATCGTCGAGCTCAAGTTCTTCGGCGGCTTGACGATCGCGGAGATCGCCGAGCTCATGCAGCTGTCGCCGGCAACCATCGAACGCGAGTGGAGCTTCTCGCGCGCCTGGCTCTACGACGTGCTCGCTGGCGGCGCCTGAGCGCACCGAGCCGCGCGATGGATCAGGTTCGCTGGCGGCGGATCAACGACATCTTTCAAGACATCGTCGAACGCACCACGGCCGCGCGCCATCCGTTGCTGGTCCGCGCCTGCGAGGGTGATGCGGAGCTGCGTGACAACGTCGAGCGCCTGGTGCGGGCTCACGAACGCGCGGCCGGCTTTCTCACGCGGCCGGCCGTGCGCGAGCGTCGCGGCGTCGTCAGCTCACGGCGGAGTTTCGAGGCACGGAGCGATTCAGGATCCTTCGCCGGCTCGGTGCGGGCGGCATGGGCGTCGTCTACGCCGCGCACGATGTCGTCCGCGACGAAACGATTGCGCTCAAGACCCTGTTGCGCGCGCGCCCGGCCGACGTCGCTCGCCTCAAGCGGGAGTTCCGCAGCCTCTCGGATATCGCTCACCCGAACGTCGTGTCCCTGTATGAGCTCGTGGTGGACCCGGCACATTGCTTCTTCACGATGGAGCTGGTGGAAGGCGTGGGCCTCTCGGAGTACGTGCGAGGAGCCACGGCCGGCGCAGACGGCTCAACTGCGTCGAGCCAACGCGTCGATCCCGCCCTGGTGAGGAACGTCCTCCGGCAATTGGTGGCGGGACTGTCTGCGCTGCACCAGAAGGGCAAGCTCCATCGCGACATCAAGCCTTCGAACATCATGGTCGGGCGCGACGGCCGCGTCGCCATCCTTGATTTCGGCCTGATCACCGACGTCGCTGCCGGGCACTGGCGTCACGGACGACCGCATGGCGGGCACGCCGGCCTACCTCGCTCCCGAGCAGTACGCCGGCACAGACCCTTCGGAGGCGAGCGACTGGTACGCCGTTGGCGTCACGCTGTACGAAGCGTTGACCGGGCGCCTGCCGTTCGGCGATTCATGGCAGCAGCTGTGCTCGCGCCAGAGCCAGAGCGATCCACCACCGCCAGCGCAGATCGACCCTGAGGTTCCCGAGGATCTCAACGAGATTTGTCTGGGATTGCTGTGCCGCGATCCCGGGCGGCGCTTGTCCGGACGCGAGGCTGTGGACAAGCTGGCCGACAGCGAACCCCGGCCGCAGGAAATATTCCGCTGCGACCCCCGCAAGCCGAGGCCTTTTTTCGCCGGCCGCGCGCGGGAGCTGGCGATCCTCAACGCGTCGCTCGCCGCGATCAGAGAGGGACGCCCGACAGCCGTCTGCGTTCACGGCGCGTCCGGGATCGGCAAGACCGCGTTGGTCGAACGGTTCCTCGAACAGCTGCCGAACGCCGACGATGCGGTGGTGCTTCGCGGCAGATGCTACCAGCACGAGTCGGTGGCATACGGAGGCGTCGATGGAATCATCGACGGCCTGACGACATACCTGCGCACTCTCCCGCCGGATCAGGCAACGGCGCTCGTGCCTCCGGAGGCAGACGCGCTGGCACGCGCGTTTCCCGCGATGCTGCAGGTCGAGGCGGTCGCGCGGACGGCGCGGCCCGGGGCGGAGAGTCCGGAGCCATCCACGCAGCGCCGGCTGGCATTCTCGGCTCTGCGCGAGCTGCTGACACGGATCGCCACGCGTCACGCGCTCGTGCTGCTCATCGACGATCTGCACTGGGGCGACGTTGACAGCCTGCTGCTGCTCGACGACCTCCTCCGCCCTCCGGATTCGCCGCCCTTGCTGTTGTTGGCCTGCCTCAGGACGGAAGAGATCGCATCGAAGCCGCTCCTGCAGGCCTTTCTGCAGGGCGGTGGAACGTGCCGCACCACGCTGGGGCTCGAGGCGATGACGGAAGACGAGATGAGGGACGTCCTGGCCTCGTTGATCCCCGCCGCGGCCCGAATCGACGACGCCGGGCGGGTGGCGCTGGCGCGCGAGGCAGGGGGCAATCCCTTCCTGCTGGAGCAACTGGCGCGCCACGCCACCGCGCACGACGCGCGCGCCAGCCGGGCAACGACGCTCGCCGCCATGGTGACGCAGCGCCTGCGGGATTCTCCGGACGGAGCGCAGCGCTTCCTGGAAGTGCTTGCCGTCTGCGCCAGGCCGATGCCGCCGGACGTGGTGCACGAGGCGGCGGAGCTTGCGGGCGACGAACGTCCGCTGGTCGCCATTCTCCGTTCGGACCATCTGCTGCGACACAGCGGGTCCGCGTCGCGCATCGAGATGTACCACGAGCGCATGCGCGAGACGCTGGCGAACCAGCTGTCGCCGGAAGAGACACGCCGCATTCATGGTCTGCTGGTGCGAACCTTGACGGCGCGAGGCATGGATGATCCGGAAGCGCTCTTCGAGCACTGCCGGGGAGCGGGCGATCACGAAAGCGCGTCGCGGCACGCAGTGCGCGCTGCAATCAAGGCGCACGCCGTGCTCGCGTTCGACCGCGCGGCGTTCTTTTATCGCAGCGCTCTCGAACTCACGCCGGGCGCGCCGGCTGCCGGCGAGTGGAGGCAGGGGCTGGCGGAGGCGTTGACCAATGCCGGCCGATCGCCGGAGGCGGGTGATGTCTATCTCGAGGCAGCGACTGGCGTCGACGGCTGGCGGCAGGTCGAGCTGCAACGCCGCGCCGCCGAGCAATTCCTCATCGGTGGACACATTGACCGGGGCATGGACGTCATCCGGACGGTCCTCCGGTCCTTGCGCATGCGGCTGGCGCCGAGCCCGCTGCTGGCGCTCGCCGCGCTCGCCGGGCGGCGCGCGCGGATCCGCCGGCGCGGCCTCGCGTTCGTGGCGCGCGACCCGGACGAGATTCCGGCGGACCGTCTGCTCCGCGTCGATACATGCTGGTCGGTGACCACCGGCCTCCTGATGGTCGACAACATTCGAGCCGCGGAGTTCAACACCCGGCATCTGCTGCTGGCGCTCGATACCGGCGAACCGTACCGGGCAGCGCGAGCCCTCGCACTCGAGGCCGCATTCCTGACCAGTGGCGGCATCGGCGGCGAGACGGCCGCCGAGTGCGCGGCTCGAGCCGCCTGTCTCGCGACGCAATCGGGCAGCCCGCACGCAGCGGCGCTGTCGGCGCTCACCGCCGGCATGTCGGCGTTCCTGGTCGGAGAATGGCGAAAGGCGTCACGGCTGTGCGAGCGCGCGCTGGACGGCCTGCGGGAGTGCCCCGGTGCGGTCTGGGAGAAAAATTGCGCCGAGAGTTTCCGACTGTACGCGCAGCTCTTTCAGGGACAGATTGGCGAGGTCTCGCGACGCCTGCCGGGGCTGCTGACCGCCGCCAGGGATCGCGGCAACCGCTATGTCGAGACCGAGCTGTGCACGCGCATGAACGTCGTGTGGCTCGCGGCGGACCAGCCCGACGAGGGCTTGCGGCAGTCGAACGCGGCGATGGCCGGGTGGTCGCACGAAGGGTTTCACCGCCAGCACTACAGCCATGCGCTGGCACACATCCAGACCGAACTGTATCGCGGCAATGCCGAAGCAGCGTGGCACCACGTGGCGCGCCACCGGACGGCATTCGAGTACACGCCGCTCTTGCGCGTGAGGTACCTGCGGATCGAAACCTCGTATCTGCGGGCGCGAGCCGCGCTGCTCAACGCGGCCCGCGGACGAGACGTTGCGCGCTCTCTGTCGATCGCCCGCAAGGACGCCCGGCGTATCGGCGGGTTCGGGATGGGCTGGTCGGATGCAATTGCGATGCTGCTCGGCGCCGCCGAGGCATACCTCGAGCACCGGCGCGACGATGCCCGCGCGATGCTGGCCGCCGCGGCGATGGCATTCGAGCGCGCGGACATGACGTTCCACGCGGCGGTCGCCCGGCGTCGCCTCGGGGAGGTGCAAGGCGGCGAATGCGGCCGGGCGCTGGTGGACGAGGCGGATGCATGGATGGAGGGCCAGGCGATCAGGAATCCCGCGCGGATGGCGCGGCTGATCGCACCAGGCTTCCTCGACGCCGACGACGTCTGACTGCCGACCGCGGATCGAGACCCCGCGCGTCGACGTTGACGCGGCCCTTCTGCTACGCTTCCGGCCACGCCGCGCGTTGGCGCAAGGGGGTTTCGATGGATCCGGATCGCCGCTCGCTCCTCACCGCCATGCTGGGTGGCATCGCTCTGCTCGGGCCCGACGCCGCGTCCGCGGATGCCGCAGTCCAGAGCGAACCGCCCGATCCGTCGGTCTACATCCCGAAGGCCCATCTGGTGCAGGACCGCGCGTTCCTGCACGCGTTCATGGACGAGTTCAGCTTCGTCGACCTGGTGACGACGACGCCGACGCTGCGCATCACGCACATTCCGTCCGTGCTCGATCGCGCGACCGGCGCTTACGGGACGATCGTCGGCCACATCTCGGCACAGAACGATCAGGTCAAGGCGATCCGCTCGGGGGCCCGCGCCGTCGTCGTCTTCCGTGGTCCGCACGGCTACGTCTCGCCCGGCTGGCTCACCACGCCTGCGGGGCGCAACGGCGTGCCGACGTGGAACTTCGCCGTCGTCCACGCGACCGGACGGCTGAAGGCGATCGACGAGCCGGAGCAGAAATATGCGCTGCTCTCCTCGCTGATCAGGAAATACGAGACGGCGATCGGCGGCACCGCCTACGACTTCGCGGCGCTGCCGAAGGACGAGGTGTTCGCCCGCGCCAAAGGCATCCAGCCGTTTTCGATCGAAATCGAAGCGCTCGAAGGAAAGTTCAAGCTGTTCCAGGAGCGTCCCGAGCCAGACAAGGCGGCGGCGGTGCCGAAGCTGGACGTCTATCGCGAGCGGTCGCTGCGCGCCTTCACCGAGTACTTCTACCAGGCCGCGCCGAAGTAACCCGGCGGATCAGCGCTCGGTATTCGCGCCGCAGAGCACGACCACCACGTGCTCATCGCGTGCCGGCGTGTAGCGCCTGGAGAGGATGGCGGCGAATGCGGCGGCTCCGCCGGGCTCGACCAGGAGACGAAAGACGTCCCACAACACGTCCTGTGCGCGAACGATCTCCGCGTCCTCGACGAGAAGGACGCGGTCGACGTGCTGCTGTGCGATCGGAAACGTCAGCGTCCCAACGCGCCGCGGCGCCAGCGAATCGGCCGCGACGCTGCCGGCGGGCGCGTCAACCGGTCTTCCCGCCCTCAGCGCGTCGGTCAGTGTGGGCGCCCCGACAGGCTCGACGCCGATAACGCGCGGCGTCTGGTTGGCGTACCACGAGGCGACACCGCCGATTAAGCCGCCGCCGCCGACGGCAACCAGCACGGTGGCGGCTCTCGGAGCCTGGTCGTTGATTTCGCGCGCCAGCGTGCCTTGTCCAAGCAGCGTCTCGGGCTGGTCGAATGCGTGTATCGGCAGCGCGTGTGAACGCGCCATGTATCGCTCGCTTGCCTCGAGGGCGTCGGCATAACGCTCACCCGTGACCTCGACGTCGGCACCGTAGGATCGAATCCGCGCGATTTTCTCCGGCGACGCCACCGTCGGCACGAAGATCTTCGCCGCAATGCCCAGCTGCATCGCCGCGTAGGCCACGGCAACGCCATGATTGCCGCCAGAGGCGGCGACCACGCCGGACTCCGGAATCGCTCTCGTCAGCAGGTTGGCAAAGGCGCCGCGCGCCTTGAACGAGCCCGCATGCTGCATGAATTCAAGCTTGAGGGTGAGAGGAAACGGCTCGAGGCCGACGTCAGAACCGTTCGCGTGCAGAACCGGCGTCCGGCGGATGTGCGGGCCGATGAGGTCGTGCACGCGCGCGATGTCAGATCGAGCAACGGCGCTGGTCATGCCGTCATCCTGTCATCGACCACGCATGCCGCCACCGGTCCATTGGAGCAATGGACCGCAGTGCCACACGGCATCGCGGGCGGCGGACCCTTTCACGCAAGTTGTCGAGCGAAGGTTGACGGAGCGGGCCGGAGGCGTATTCTCCACCAGGGAGGAGGCGTCCATGCCACTGCGCTTCGCCGACGTCGCGCTTTACCTCATCGCCGCAGCGCATACCGCTCGTGCTGCTGGCGCTTTTCAGCATGTTCAGGTGGCGTTACCTGCGAGCAGTGGAACGGGCGATCCACGCCGACGCGCCTGCACGGAGCTTCAGCAGCGAACCGTCGCCAGCCGGCGTCTGCCGCACCAACCGCTGATGCTGGTCAGCAAGAGCACCCGGTAGAGGCGAGGATCCCGGCCGGGCCCGGCACTTGTGATGGCTCGGCGAGAAGAAGCGGCGTACCGAACCGCGTTGGCTCTTTCAGGACTGGCGTTCGTGGCCGTGGCCGCACTCCTGATCTGGCGGGGCCAACAGGTGTCAGGGGACTCGCGCCGCTGTTTCTATCGCCTACTGGTGCACGCTGCCGGGGATCCTGCTGATCGTCGTGTTCGTTCGCCGTTCATGGACGGTCGCGATCGGTTGGCTGATGATTTGGCTGGCTGTCGGCTTTCTCGTCCATCAGGTGTGGCTGCGCATATCGGTAAGCGACACCTTGCCGCTTTTCCTGAGCGCGATGGGTTTTGTCGGGCCGCCAACGCTGACAGCCGGGCTCCTGGCTCTTCGCGCAACACGTCCTGTCCTCGTCAGCCTGGTCCCCATCGTCCTCGTCTGGCTGATCACGGCTCTGGTCATGGCCGCCGTGTTCGATGCCGTCGGCATCACGATCGACGCGGGCATCAGCCTACGTGCGTACGTTCTCGGCCTCGCGGCCACGGTCCTCGGCACCGCACTCGCCGATCTGGCAGATTCGCCGCGGACTCCGGAAGGGCTCGCTGGTCCTCCTGATTGGCTTGCTGCTCGCTGGGTGCTGCACTCGGACGCTTCGCCGGCTTCGGCCTGGCGAGCGGGCTGGTGATCGGGCGTGGGCTTCAACGGTCTGGTGACGATGGCGACGTGGTGGCTGTTCGCGCGCTTCGTCCGCTTCCGCGCGAACGGCCACCTGCCGGACGAAGTCTTCCACTACGCGTTCGGATGGCTTGGGCTGGCGATTCTGCTGTCTCAATACCTGGGCGCACTCGCCGGGCCATGGATTGTGCTTCCTTTCGTCGCGTTCGGCGTGACGCTGCTGCCACTGCTGCGGCGCCTGCGACGACGGGCAGCGACGCGCGTTCCTGGACGCTTGCTGCTGCTGCGCCCATTCAACGATGGCCGCCTCCGGTCGAACCTGCTGGATGCGCTCGACAACTCCTGGCGGCGCATCGGCACGCTCGATCTCGTCGTCGGTGGAGACCTCGCGGTGCGCACGGTCAGCGGACCAGTCCTGGAGAGCATGTTGCTCGGCACCGTACACCGGCACTTCCTCCACAGGGTCGAGGAGGTCGATGACTGCCTCGCCCGGTTGCCGCACCAGGCGGCGCTCGACGGACGCTTTCCCCTCAACGAGGTGTACTGCGACCCGGCGGTCTGGCAGGCCGCGGTCACCGCGCTCGCCGATCGGGCCGACGTCGTCGTGATGGATCTGCGCGGCATGGGCGCGGGCAACCGCGGCGCGCTCTTCGAGTTGAAAATGGCGGTTCAGCGCGTCGAACTGTCGAGAATCGTCCTGCTCGCCGACACGCGCACCGACGAACGAGCGCTCGCCGAGGCGGCGGAGGAGGCGTGGCGGGCCCGGCCCGGCGTCTCGAGCCAGATCGACGCCGACCCGCGGCTCGTGGTCCTGCGCTGCACCGGCCGGGTCGCGCGCGACAATCCCTGGATTATCGAGAAGGTCTTCGCGGCGTATGAAAAACGGGCGTCGGGCGATTGGATCCCGGCACGCCAGCGATGAGACATAATCCCCGGTCATGACGTCTGCGCGCATCGTCGCGGCACTGGTGGCCGGCTTGCTGCTGCGCCGCTGGTCGCCGACGCTCAAGGGGCGAACGCCAAGGCCGCCCCCGGGTCGCCGACCGCCGACCGGCTGCCGATCTACGAGATCGATCCGACGTGGCCGCCGACGCTGCCGAACGACTGGATCCTGGGCGACATCCGCGGGCTGTTCGTCGACGATCGCGATCACCTCTGGGTGATCCACATGCCATCGAGCCTCACCGCCGCAGGAGATCGGCGCGGCGGTCAAGCCGCCGATCGCCGACTGCTGCATTCCCGCGCCGCCGGTGCTGGAGCTGGATCCCGAGGGCAAGGTGCTGCGAGCCTGGGGCGGGCCCGGCGACGGCTACACCTGGTTCGACCAGGAGCACGGCATCTACATCGACCACAACGGCTTCGTGTGGACGGGCACGAGCAACGGCATGCACGTGATGAAGTTCACGCAGGACGGCAAGCACGTGCTGACCATCGGCGAGCCGGGCGTCAACAAGGGCAGCAACGATCCCGATCACCTGGGCGGGCCGGCCAACTTCTACGTCGAGCCGAAGACCAACGAGCTCTTCATCGCCGACGGCTACATCAACAAGCGCGTCGTGGTCTACGACGCCGCCACCGGCAAATACAAGCGGCACTGGGGCGCCTACGGCAAGCGTCCGGACGACACGGAGAAGTACACGTATCCGGTGAATCCCGCGAAGCCGCCGCAGCAGTACTCAACGCTGCACGGCCTGGTCGGCTCCAAGGACGGCCTCATCTATGTCTCGGATCGCCGCGGCAACCGCATCCAGGTGTTCCGTCAGAACGGCGAGTACCTGATGGAGCGGTTCGTCCGTCCGGAAACCGGCGGTTCGGGAAGCGGCTTCAGCCTGCAGTTCTCGCGCGACCCGGAGCAGAGCCTGCTCTATCTGATCGACGGCACCAACCAGCGCGTGTGGATCCTCCGCCGCAAGGATCTGGCGATCCTCGACCGCTTCGGCAAGCCGGGACGCCAGGCCGGCGAGTTCATCCGCGCGCACATGATCGCGATCGACTCGAAGAACCGGATGTACACCGGCGAGGCCGGCAACGGCCGGCGCATGCAGCGTTGGATTCTCAAGGGGACCAGGCCGGCGTCGAGCGTGAAGCCGCCGGTCCAGGAACACTGATACGGTCACTGAAACTCAGAGGAGGTCTCATGACTACGTCGCGAATCCTGCTCTCACGTTCGGCGTCTGCGCGCTCTTGCTGCTGGCGGCGTACAGCAGTACCGATTCACGCTCGGCCTTGTCGGCGCAGTCCGCCGCGAAGGTGGCCAATCCGATCACCGGCGAGGGGCTGCCGAATCCGGCGCCGAAGGTGACCAGAAACTGGGGCGAGCTTCCCGCGGGACGGAAGTGGGGCACGTCGGCCGGCCTCGACGTCGATCCGAAGGACGGCAACATCTGGGGCTACGAACGCTGCGGCGCGGGCACGGCCGGCGGCGGTCCGGTCGATTGCGACAACAACCCTGGTCGATCCGGTGTTCAAGTTCGATCGCCACACCGGCAAGGTGCTCGCCAACATCGGCAAGGGCGTGATGGTGACGCCGCACGGCATCCACGTCGACAAGGACGGCAACGTGTGGATTGCCGACTTCGCCAACAACAAGGAGGGCACCAAGGGGCACCAGGTCCACAAGTTCAGCCCGAAGGGCGAGAAGCTCCTGAGCCTGGGCATCGCCGGCAAGCCGGGCAACGCCGACGGCCAGTTCAATCAGCCCAACGACGTCGTCGTCGGGCCCGACGGCAGCATCTACGTCTCCGACGGCCACGACGCCCAGGGCATGACCACCCACGCGGCGATCGCCGAAGGACTCAAGCGCGGCGCCACGTCGCGCATCAGCAAGTTCACGCGCCGACGGCAAGTTCGTCAAGTCGTGGGGCAAGATCGGCGTGAAGCACGGTGAGTTCCGCACGCCGCACGCGCTGATGTTCGACGCGAAGGGCCGTCTGTGGGTGGCGGATCGCGGCAACCACCGCCTCGAGATTTTCGATCAGGATGGCAAGTACCTCGAGTCGCGCTACCTGTATCGGACGCGTCAGCGGGTTCTTCATCAAGGGCAACCAGGTCTACGCGATCGACTCGGAATCGGGTCCGCTGAACCATCCGAACTGGCGCGACGGCGTGCGCATCGGTCCGCTCGATGAAGATCGCATCACCGCGTTCATCCCGCCGTTCGAGCGCGAGGACCGCGTGTATCAGGGCACGGCCGGGCGAAGGCATCGCCGTCGACGCGGACGGCAACGTCTACGCGGCGGAAGGGCCGAACTCGCTGACCCAGGCGGGCGGCGCGTTCACCAAGTACTCCGTGAAGTAACGCCGGCGGCGCGCGTGGCGGGGACCAGGCGGTCCACGCCACGCGCGTCCGGGCGCCATCATTCGTTCGTGGTCTTTGCCCCATTCAGCCAGACGGGCTGCACGAACGCGCCGTTGCCGGCCGAGTCCCACACCGCGAACCGCACCCACGCCTTTCCGGTGGCATCGAACGGAATCGCGAAGTGCTGGGTGCCGAACGGCGCCGGGTCGGTGGCTGAAATCACCTGGCGATCGACTTTCTTGCCGTCGCTCCACACCACTTCGACGAATGTTCAGCGGGAACGTCCACTCGACGTCCGCGGTAATCGTCCGCTGGTTGCCCGTGCCGGCGACGCTGTAGTTCGTGATCAGGATCTCGCCGGTGGTCGCGAAGAAGTTGCCGTCGCGCAGCGATTTCAGGATCGGGCTGTAGTCCTCGTCCGGCCCGGGCGTCTTGTCGATCTTCAGGTAGTTCACCGGGAAGTTGGCGTAGAGGTCGTCTTCCGGCCCTTTCCGATAGGTGTCGATGTCGGCGATGATGTACTTGGGCTTGATGCCGAGGCCCGCGTACATGTTGTTCATCGTGTCGATCGCGTCGAAGCAGCGCCAGTCGCACATGCGCACTTCCGAGTTGTCCTGCCCCATCCCGGCTTGAAGGCCACGCCGAGATACCGATCGTTCTTCACGTACGGCTTGTCCCAGATCAGGTCCGGATAGCCGGTCGTGCTCTTCGTGCGCGGGTGCGCGTGATACCAATACGCGCCCTCGGCGTCCATCATCTTCTGCACGTCTTCGGCGTTGCCGGTGTGATAGACCTTGCCGTAGCCCGCGACCTCCTCGACGAACGGCTGCCCTGGCTGCCGCACCTTGGTCCAGTACACGTCCTTCGGCCAGAGGATGTTGTAGTGGCCGCCGAAGTACGCGCTCGGCTCTTCCCATGGCACGACCAGGAAATCCTTGTCCGACGCGCGGCGCGAGGCCTCGAAGTAGTCCTTCTGCTCGGGAAGCCGCAGCGGGCCCGGGTCGCTGCCGTGCAGCTCGAAATGGAAGTCGCTCAGGCCGATGATGTTCAGGCCGAGCGAGCGCATCGCCACCAGATCCTGGAACGTCGTGTCGAGCGATCCGGAGGCGCGCTGACGCCCGGTGAAGTCGAGATGGAAGTGGTTCACGAACGTCTTGTAGCCGGGCAGCGGCTTGAACGCGTCGCCGTGCGTGAAGGCCAGGACGGCCTGCGCGCCGGTTCGCCGGCGTCGGGGCTGGCGTAGAAATACACGCCCATCTTCTGCACGGTTCCCGGCGGCGCGTTGTAGAGCGCGAAGTTCTGCACGTAGCGCGGCTCGTCCTCGCGCTCGGGGAAGCCGACGCCGATGCCGAACTTGCCTTCGGCGTCCTTCCGGTACCACACGTAGCCGAGGTTGGTGTCCTTCTCGCGCGTGAAGAAGAAGGTGTGCGGCGGCGGAAACGCCGCCAGCGCGCCGCCGCTGGCCTCGGCGACGATCAGCCGGTTCTGCGCCCGCACGCGCGCCAGCGTCGTGTTGACGACGCCGCCGAACAGGTGATGCTGCGGATGGCCGCCGGTGTCGCGCCAGGTGACGCGCGGCGTCAGGTCGGTCGAGAATCCCTTCAGCCCGCCGTCGTACTTGTAGGCGACCCACGGTTCGTCGGTCTTGGCCGCCGCGTCCATCCGCAGCAGGTTGGTGCCCTTGTAGACGGTGAACTGCAGGTCGCCGGCGAAGATGCCCATCGACAGCCCGGGGAACGTCACCACCAGGCTCGCGCCGTCGGTCTTCACGCTGCACGACGTGGTCTGTGAACGACGAGTCGGCGCGCCGGATCTCGGACGGCGTGCGCGGCGTGCCCAGCGTCCGGTTCGGGATCAGCGGCGTCGGCCGGCGGCAGCCTGATTGCGGCCGCCGCGGCCTGTGGGCGCCGCCAGGCCGCTTCGTCCTGCATTTCCTGCGAGCCCGGCATCACCAGCGGCGAATCCCAGAACGCGTACCAGCGGTTCTTGTTGATCACCTCTTCGGTCAGCTCGATGCCGGCGGCCTTCAGCGTATTGCCCTGATCGTCCGCCATCCGGCGAATGCCGCTGACGACGTGGTATTCCGGCGTGAGGTTCTTGCCGAGCGAGGTCCATTGCCCGCCGGACTTCTTGACCGCCAGATCGCGCACCACCGGCTGGCCGCTGTCGATCGCATACCGCGCGCGCAGCTCGGCGCCGTTCTGCCCCGCCCACGACACCAGGAGCGTGTCCTGCTCGACGGCGGCCGTCAGGCCCTGCGCCGCCTTGTACTGCGACAGGTTGCAGTTCAGCGAATCGGCGAACAGTACTGGAATGGGCGAGAGGGTCGAGGACGACGAGGGCAGCACGAGCGCCGCCGCCAGCGTCGCCGCCGCAGCCGCCAGCCCAGCAAACACGAGTGATCTTTTCAGGTTCATGCACGACTCCAATCAGCAGACACGATAGTAGGCCGTGATCAAGTTCAATTTGGTCTCAAATTGTCGTAGCCCTTCAGGGCAGCCCGCACAATTTCAAACCGCTATTTAAAGCAGGAAACGCACCCCCGGGCGCGCGATGCTGGGGCGGACAGCTGGACGGCTACGGCTGGTCGGCGACGTCGAAGCGAAGCCCGCTCGATCCCTCGCCCCGGCCGACCGACTTGCGCCGCCCGAGCCAGAGGAACGTCGTGCCGTCGAACCACCGCGCGAGCTGATAGGCGCGCGTCACGCGCGCGCCTTCTCGCGGCACTTCCTCTTCGCGCAGGACGACGGGTTCGTTGCGGCGCGGCTGCAAGCAACTGGCCCAGCGGCCGTATGGGAACGAGGCTGCCGTCGGGCTGAATCGACGGCAGCGCAGCCAGGCGCAGCGTCATCGACGGATCGTTCGGCTCCAGCCGCTGCGGCAGCAGCGGTAACCAGTGCTGCGGGACGTCGGTCCGAAGCCGATACGTGAGCGTGTCGGCGGCAGCCGACGGCGGCGCCGGATCGGGGCGGCGTGCGTACTCGGCGGCGGCGCGATCCATCGGCAGGCCGTGCGCGCCCTCGACGCTGCGTTCGACCGCCCAGGCCATGTTGGCCATCTCGTCGCGCAGCAGCAGGACCTCTTCGATCGCGCGTCCCTGAAGGCTCGACGCCAGCGCCGGCGCGACGAAGAGCACGTCCTGCGGCGCGTTGGTGCCTGCTGCCGCGGCGTCGAACGCGACGCCGGGCGAGATCCCGAACATGCGCCAGCCGGCACTCGGCGGCTCGATCGACGTGGTCGGGCCGACGCGGACGACGCGGCCGAACGTGTCGCGCACGTCGAGGGCGACGATCCGCACCAGCGATCCGGCTGGCGCCTCGAGGGGGACCAGCAGCCAGTCGCCGCCGTACACCAGCGCGAACTCGGTGAGCAGCATCCGCCCGAGGTCCTCCGGGTTCGCTTCGACGCCGCCGAAGTCCACGCGGGCGTCTTCGAATTCCCACAGCCGCGACGCCGGCATGCCGGGATACGTGACGGTGCTTGGAATCACGGCGCGCGGGCCGATCACCTCCACCGCGTTGCCGGCCGCGCTGCGTGGTCGATGCCGCGGCGCTGAAGGTGTGCCAGTCCAGCGTGCCGTCGGTGTACTCCTCCGCCTCGAGCAGCATGCCGGAGCCATCGGCCGCGGGCGCGTCGATCGCGAACGCGTATTCCATTCGCTCGCGGATCCAGGCGGCGTTGGCCGCTCGCGGCGCACGCACGAGCGAATCGGACCAGGCCAGCCACGCCGTTGCCGCCGCGCGGACCCGTTCGACATCGGCGTCCTTCACCGCCGGCGTCGCAGGCAGCGCGGGCGGCCTGCCGCCGGCTGGACGCAGCGACGCCGCCAGCGCCGCGTGCAGGCGCGCGCCATCGATCGCGCGGCCGGCGAGGAAACCGGCAAAGCGCCGGCTGGAGGCGTCGAGCGACGACGGCTCCGCCGAAAGCGGGAACGCCGCCCGGAACGCGCCCGCGTACGCACCCGCACCGTGCGCCGCCAGCAGCCGCTCGAAATGCTGGCCCGCGCGCGCTCTCGCGCGAACCGAGTCGGCGGGACGCACCTCCTCGGCTTCGACCAGCGTCTCCAGCGGCTGCGCGCCGGCGTCGTACGCGCTCGCCGCCGCGCCGGCGTCGGCTCGTCCCGGCCGATAGCGCGCGACCGGCACGACCTGCGCGCTGATTTCGGCGACGATGGCGCTGCCGAGATCGCCGTCGGCATTGAGCTCGCCGAACTGCCACTGACGTCCAAGCAGCCAGAGCGGATCGTGCACGCGGGCTTCGAGGCCCGGCGCCAGGCTCTTGTCGCGCGAGCGCGGCTCCAGCCGCGCCCAGCGTACGGACTCGATTTCGGGCGGCATGCTAAGCGGGCCTCTCGGGAGCGGCGACGCGCCCCAGGTCGGTCGTGACGGTGCGATCGGACGGCGCCGCCGCGAGGTATGTAGCCGGCAGGAAATGGCCGGGGCGAGGAATCACCAGCGACCCAGCACCCGTTCCCATCGTTGACGCGCCGTCGGCGCTCAAAGCGTCGAGATCCACGAGGCGCAGGCGCGCGAGCTCGAGCGTCTCCAGCACGGTCGCCTCGAGCGCGTCGAGGCTCCACACGTGCTCCTCGGTCGGCGGCACCGCGAGGAGGATCGCCTGCGGCGCGCGCGAGTTCGGCTGATCGACGTGAAAGCTCACGCCGGTCACCTGCGTCCGCGCCGGAATCACTTCCGTCCACTCGTCGACGACGAGCCCCGCGATCCGCGCCGCCGCTACTGCAGCCGGCGATCGCCTGCGCGACAATCGACAGACGACCGCCAACCACCGGTCCGGGCAGCGCGGCCCAGCGGTCGCTCTTGGTGTGCGGCAGCTGACCGACGTGGAGCGACAGCGCTTCAGGGCTTCCGGCCGCCTCGGCGCAGAGTAGCGCCTGCTCAAAACGGGACGCGCCCTCTCGCACGTGCGCCGCTCGCTGGAGCCACGTCACCGACGCCATCGCGTCGCCGCCCTGCAACGCGACGCTGGCCGCGAACGATGCGGCCACGTCCGCTGGCAGCGACAGCCGGGGCAGTAGATGGAATCCGTTGCCGAGCGCTGCGACCACGCGGGCCCGATCATCCTCGGCATCCGTGACAGCGCCCAGCCGGCGGTCGAGTTCGGCGAGCACGGCGCCAGGCGCGCCTCGAGCGACGCCAAGCTGCGACGCCTGCCGCAGCCCTTCGTCGGCAGACGTCGTGGCTGCGATCGCAGCGGCAAGCGTCGCTCGCGCTCTTTTCAGCGCGGCCACCGCAATGCCGGCGCGCGCCGCGAGATCGGCCGCATCGACCGTCGCCGGCGCCGCATCGCCCGGCAGCGTGAGGTCGCGCGGCTCGACCGGCCGCGCACCGTCGAGCAGCGCACGGACCGACCGCGCCAGCTCCGAGAGATCCGTGAGATCGATCACCTCGGCGGTCCACGCGGGATCGCGCGCGGAATCGAGCGCCACCGACGCAGTCGCCGGCACGCGTTCGGGCCGCTTACGGGCGAAGTGCTCGATCAGCCGCTGCTCGAGCTCGCTTGCGCCGTCCGGATCTCCGGCTGGCGCCATCGCGACGACGTCGAGCGCAGACAGACGGAGGACGCTGATGTCGGTCTCTGCGGTCGCGTCTCCGTCGGACCAGGTGTAACGCGCTCTCGCGCGCACCCGCGACGCCGGGCCGAGCACGCGCGCGACCCACGCCTCCAGCGCCGGCTCCACCGCGGCGCGCACCTGCGTGGCATCGGTCGGCCAACCCTCCGCGTGCGATGAGGGATCGATCAGCACGAGCAGCCGGTGTGTCACGCCGGTGCCGGCGCGGGGCGTGCGGACGACGTCGACGTCGGGCGGCGGCGCATCGCCGCGCGAGAGCGCGTCGACGCTGGCGCCGGCTCTCGCGGGGTTGCCGTGCACGATCTGGTGCACGCCTTCGGCGAGCAGCATATCCCCCAGCGCATCCACCGCAGCGTCGAGCGCGCGCAACTCGAGATCGATCGCCTTCTGCTCGGCCGTGCCCAGGGCCGGCAGGCCGGTTGCTGCGTCGCCGAACGGAATCGTGGTCACGTCCCACCGTGCGTTGGCGACGCCCGTGCGCCAGCGCTGTCGCAGTGCCAGGCCGTCGACCACGTTGTTGGCACGAACCGCTTCCGAGACTTCAGGCGCCTGGCCGCGCAGTTCTTCGGCGCGTGCGCGGGCGGCGGCAACGGCGGCGCGCGCCGCTTCGAGCTCCGGCTGCAGCTCCGTGATCGCCTGCTCGAGGCGGCTGATCTCCGGATTGGCGGTGGAGAGCTGCGCGTTCAGGGTCGTGACGCGTGCGAAAATCGCGGCCGCCTGGCCGTTGGCCGAGTCGACCGACCCGGCCAGCGTCCGCACTTCGCGCGTCAGCGTGTTCAAGCGGGCGCGCATCGCCGGCGTCATCCCCGCCTCGGGAATCGTGTCGCCGCCAATCTTCCACGGCGGGAGACGAGGAGCGCCGGTGGCGGCCTCGTCGAGCAGCGCCTGCAATTCCGTCTGACGCGCCTCGAGCCGGTTGCTGGCCGCCTCGGCGGCCGTCTGTGCGGCGGTGAGATCGGCCTGGGCGGCCGCGAGGGCGGCGCGGAGTTGATTCTTCGTCGCGCGATCGGCATCGCGCAATGCCGCCAGCTGCTGCTCCAGCAATCCGATCTGGTCCGCCAGATCGCTCTCGTGCGCCTCGGCGACGCCGAGCGCGTGCTCGGCTTCCGTCAGCGGATCGAGCGGCGCGATGCCGCGCAGCGGCGCGATGAAGCGATCGAGGATCAACGCCGGATGGTGATCGTGAAGGCCGCGCTCGAAGCGGTAGCCGAGGATCGCGGCGAGCGGCTGCCCGGCGCGGACACCCTCGAGCAGGCCCAACGCCAGGCGCACGCGACGCGACGAGAGATCCACCGCGAGCGGGGAATCCTGTTCACGGCGATGGGCCAGATAGCCGGAACGCAGCACCGCGGCGGTGGCCGCCTGACCGAGCGAGGGCGCGTGAATGTAGCCGTGCGACAGCGGCTCGGCGAGCGGCGACGGACGCACGTCCTCGAGCACGCCGTACCCTCCGAGACGCGCGCCGTCCGGCCGCGCCTCGCGCAGCGCCGCGAGCCGCCGGGAGGCATGCGCGCTCATCCACGCGTCGAGCCGGTGCGAGGCGAGGTCGAGCGCTCCGGCGGCGAGCCTCGCCAGCGCCGCCGATGGCACGCGTGCGAGATGGCGGAGGCTTGCCTGCAGCGCGATCAGCTCGCCTATCTGCTCCGCGGCTGGTGACGCCGGCGCGGCGGCGGCGCGAACCGCGTCGAGATGCTCGGCGAGCGTGGCCTGGCCGGTGACCGCCGGCAGCGGCGCCGACAGGCGTTCCCATGCGGAGAGGCCATCGGCGCCCAGCCCAGGCTCTTTTCCCTCGCCCGGCGACGCCACGCCGCGCGCGCGCGCGATGCGCACGGCCGTCGACGCGTAGACGCGAAGCAGCGAGTGCCGCAGCAGCGCAAAGAGCAGCGTGTCGCCGCCGGCGGGCGGCGTCGCCGCGCGAATCTGGTCGAGCGTGGCGGCGGCCAGCCACGCGACGTAGTTCTCCCCGCTCGCGAGCGGTTCGGTCTCGGAGGGCGTCGCCGTCACGAGCGGCCCGGTGAGCGGTGATGCGATGCCGGCGTAACCGGCGCGCGAGAGCACCGGCTCGATCCCGAGATTCAGAGCGCGAATCACCGCGAGCGCGGCCTGCTGACGATCGAAGGTGAACGCATTGGGCGATGGCAGCGCCAGGCCGCGGGCGTCGAACCCGACCGACACCGGGCTCATGCCGAGCGCTTCCGGCAGCAGGTCTTCGATCGCGGCGCCTTCGCGTACGCGCGGCAGCGCCGCCGCCGCCGCGCGCCATGCCGGCGCCAGCGCACGGAGCAGCGTCGGCACCTCGGCGTCGACGCCCGCGGGATCGAGCAGCTTCCAGCGCTCGAGGGACGTCACCGGCAGCACGCCATATGGCTGACGGCCCAGCCGCAGTGTCGGCACCGGGCCCGCATCGGTGACGTGCTCGATGAAGTGAGCGCGGGCTTCGGCGATGGCTTCGTCGCCGAGGCCGCCCACGAGGTGTTCGAGCATGTAGCCCCATGTCGCCGGCCACAGCGCCGTGCGCATGTGCCGTGCGTCGACGCCGGTCGTGCCGCTGGCGTGGACGGCATGGGCGAGCGCGTCATTCGGCACCCCGAGCGAACGCGCCATGCGGCTCGCGTCCGACGCGTCGCCGGCGGCAACTGAGGGCACGCCACGTTCCCAGCGCCAGCTCGCGTCGTAGCCTTCGTCAACGGCACCCCACCCGGAACGCGCCGTGGACGTGTTGTTCGTGGGCGTTCCCGCGGCGACCAGCGCGACGCCGCCCGTGTAGTGGTGCGCGTCGAGCAACCGCGCCAGGCGTCGCGCTCCTTCCGCGGCGTCGCTCGTCGGACGCACGCCGAGGACGACGAGCCGGTCCAATCCGGCGGTGACGGTCGCCGGTGAGCGGAATGCGCAGAGCCATGCCCGCCTGCACGGCGCGCTCGAAGTCGACCAGCCACCGTGCGCCCTCTCCGAGCGGCGCCGCCGGATCGGTGTTCGCAAGTTCCTGCGGGTCGGGCCCGACCTTCAGGCGGTCGGCAATCGGGCCGCCGAGCGCAGCGAACCGGCGAACGCCGTCGCGGTAGCCGAGCGCGATCCACCGGTCGGGCAGGACGTTGGTCTCCGCGGCGCGGGTCCAGCTTTCGGCCCGCCGCGGCGGATCGGCCAGCGCCGCGGCGTGTGCAATCCACGCGGCGCGCTGGGGACCGAACTGGTCGGCAAGGCGGCGCCACGCCGCGCGCTTGGCGTCGTCGTTTCCCGCAGCCGCGCGCTCCTCCTCGAGGAACCGGCGTCCGAAGAGCAACTCCTCCTCGGTCAGGCCCGGCTCGTGCGTGTCGACGTGAACCGTGTCCGGGTAGACGCGCACGAGCAGCTCGGTGCGCCCGTCGCGGCGATCGAACCGCGTTTCGAGGCGGACCGGCAGGAGGAGCAGCGGCACATCGGCGGCGACGAGCGCCGCATGATCGTCGGGACGGTCGCCGCCCGCGAGGTCCGCACGCACGCGATCGAGGCCGTCGCCCGCCGCCGCGATCTCCGCATGCGCGTTCGCGACCAGCGTCGTCCAGGGCTGCCAGGCCGCGACGACACGAATCCTGGCGGCGGCGATCTCGGCGCTCAAACGCCCGGGCAGCGCTTCAACCGCTTCGCGTCGCCGGTTCGCTTCGTCGAGCGCGGCCCGCACCTCGGCGATGCTGGTGGTGAGAGCCGACACTGCGCTCTGCGCCGCGGTGAGCTCGGCGGCCGTGGTTCGCTCCTGCGCGGCGGCGGAGGCGACCGCTCGCGCCGCAGCGGTCGCGCGCAATCGAGCCTGTTGCTGCTGCGTTCGAAGGCGCGTGATCGCCGCCCGCAGCTGCGCGAGCTGCGCCGCCGGCGGACGGCCGCCAGGTCCGCCTTCGCTCATGAGCTCGGCCAGCAGCTCCTGCGTGCTCGTCAGCTGATCGTCGAGCGACGATGCCTGGTCTTCGGCGGACGCGGCCTGCGCCTGCGCATCCGCCAGGTGGCTTGCGGCCGCGTCGTGCGCCTGTCGCGCGGCGGTCAGGCGCGCTTGCGCGGCTACGAGCGTCTGCTGGTGTCCCGCCAGCCTCTCCGGCAGCAGCACGAGATCGCGGCGAAGCCGCCGGCGATCGGCTTTCGCTGCGACCAGTCGATCGGCCAGCGCCCGCGCTTCGGCCTCGACCGCCTGCGCCGCCACGCGCGCGGCCGCGATTGCGTTGCGATCGATCATCGCGGCGGCTCCACTCGAATCAGCCGGGACGCGTGGATCGCGACCCGGAACGGCCGCTGCAATGTGAGCGCAGCCATCCCTGCCGAATCGCGTCCCCAGCTCGCCTGCAGATTTGCTCCGGCGCCAGCCAGCGGACGCAGCACGTCCACGTGGCCCGACGAAGAGAGCGGCACATGGGGCCAGGCGAGATCGTTCGGCGATTGCGGCGTGTCGGTCTCGGCCTGCTCGTCGAATCCGAAGCGCGGCTCGCCGGGGTGTTCCTCGAACGCGAAATACCAGCCGGGCCCGGCCGGATCGGTGCCGAGCGCGGCTTCCTCCGTCAGCGCGAAGCCGGCAAACACCACATCCGGTGCGACGAACCCGCGGAACATCGGTGCGAGGCGCGTCGAGGCCGCGAGCGTGCCGTCGGCGTTGGCGCGCACGGCATAGATCGTCGTCGTCGGATAGCGGCGCAGCAGTTCGCCACGCACGAGCAGCACGAGCTGACCGCCCGCGTTCGAGCCGCGGACGTGCGTGCCAAGGCCGGTTGCGCCCCAGGTCGAGATGGGCGGGATGTCGCGCAGCGTCTCGGGCGCGCCGCGCTGGCCGCGCACGTCCCAGAACTGGCGGAACGGCGTGCCGGCGAGATCGGCCGGGAACTCGCGCCACAGCAGCTCGCGGTTCATCTCGTGGTTGAGGCCGACCATGTACGCTTCGATCACGCGCGGCGACGTCTCCAGCAGCGCGACGCTGTCCGCCTCCACGTTCTGCAGGCCCGGCAGCAGCAGCTCCGGCGCCACCTCGCGCAGGCCGTCGTACATCGGATCCGGGAACTCGAGGCCGGTGGCCACCGGCGCGAGCGGATCCGGGCGCGTCCACGTGCCTGCCGGCGCCGCCACCCGCAGCTTCGTGCGCTCCAGCACAGTGGTATCCGGGTCGAGCCGCACCAGCAGCCGCGCCTGGATGGACTGCGCCGACACCGCGGGACGCTCCGCTTCCTGCGGCTGCGCGGCCACTGCCAACGTCATCGCCACCATCCCGATCGGCGCGGCGACCGGCCGCGCCACCGCAATCCGATCGGCCGCCGGCAGCAGGTCGATTGGGCCGCGCTGTGTCGCGCTCGGCCCGGTGCGCCGCGCGAGCAGACCCTGCGGGCTGGCGATCCGCCGCATGGCGCCGGACACGACCGCTTCGGGAAGGCGGCTCGCGCGCAGTTCGCCGTCAACGGTCTGCGTCGAGATCTCCGCGCGCGCGTGCACCGGCTGCGTGACCGCCAGCAGTTCCGACGGCGTCATCCGCTCCAGGTGCCGGGTCATGAGGACGCCGCCAAGCTCGCGCGCCATCTGCGAGCGCCGCAGCAGCGCGTTGGCATCGCGGATCGCGCCGGCCTGCGTCCACGCGCGCGCCATCAGCTGTTCCTGCCGCGCGCGGATCACGCGCGCGCCGGTCGCGGCCGCGACGCGCAGCCGCGGATCGAGGTTCAGCTCGCGCAGCCACACCGGGTCCGCCGACTCCGGCGGCAGCGTCTCGCTCCCCGACTGCGCCTGACCGTAGACCGGCGCGGTGATCGTGTCGTCCGGAGCAGCCGTGAGCACGCGCTCGAGCGCGCGCTGGAATGGCACCCGCGTCTGCGTCGGGCCACGGCGGCAGCGCGTCGGCGCCGGGCGCGCGCAGCGCGCTCTGCATGCCGATCGCCGCGCCTTCGGCCTCCGGCGCGAACGTCGGCAGGCCGCTCCCGGCGTTGCTGATGTCCAGCGCCGGCGGCTTGGTCGACGCCGGGTCGAGCGGACGCGGCTGCAGCCGCCGCACCAGTGTTTCGAAGCTGCCGGCCGGCCCGGTCGCGAACTCCCACGAGTGGTAGACCGGCAGCCTCACCGCACCGGCATCGGCTGTCCACGCCGGGGCAAGGCTGGCTTCGTCGGCAGTCGTCCACCGGGTCGCCGAGCCCCGACTTGACGCCGATGGCGAACGCGGGCACGACGCACGCGAGATACGCGGTGCCCGGTTCGAGCCGCCGCGGGCAGACGAGGCGCGAGCGGGCGAAGCCGGGCGAGCCGTCGATGATCTGCGCCGGGCTCTGCCCCGCTGGAATGCCCGAGATCTGCGCATGCGCCCACGCCCACGATTGCGCCAGGTCGGGTAGTTCGTCGGCGCCTCGCGCCGGGCCGCCGATCTCGAGCACCGGCAGCGGACCGCTCGCCTGGCGATCGAGCCGTACCCCGTCGCGGCGGCGCACCACCACGAGCACGAGCCAGGGACGCAGACGCTCTCCCTTCGCCACCGCGGGCGTGAAGAGCCACGGGAGCTCAGCGCGCGCGAACTCGATTGCCGCCATGTAGCCGGCCTCGAAGCTCGTGGTGCCGGGCCGCGGCTCCATCCGCGTGACCTGGCCGCGCTCGAGGCCGGTGATGTCGCCCGGACCGTAGAGCCGAACGGTCGTCGGCACGTCGCCGACGCCCTCGACGCGGAGGGTCACATCCAGCGACACGCGCGCGGCGAGTGCCGCAGCGGGATCGTCCTTCGCATCGACGCTGCGCGCGAGGCCGCGCTGTGCCCATGTGAGGAAGGTGAAGCCGGCGCCGCGCTCGTCGCTCACGACAACCCTCGCATCGCAAAGGCGGCCGCGCGCACCTCGATCGGCAGTGCGGTGAGCGCCTGGAAAATGTCGTTCGGCAGCCCGGACGGCTCCGGCTCGGGAAGCGTGACGCCGTCGGCGGTCACGATCCGCTGCTCGTAGGCGAGGTCGACGCTCACGGCCCTGCCGTGCCCGAGCGTCGGTCGTGCCAATCGTCGCGCCGGCGCGCATCGATTCGAACGATGGCGACGACAGCTTCTGCTCGTCGGTGAGCGCGCGGAACTGGGCCGGCGCGAACAGATCGTCGAGCCCATCGACGGCGGCGGTGGTGTTGCGACCGACGGCGGCGCCGGTGACGCGGAACAGGCGCGCGCCGGTCGGCACGTTCTCGCCGAACCGTTCGAGCGTGCGCTCGAACGGCGCGACCCGCTGCCGCACCTGCAGCGTGCCGAGCGGATGCGCGAGCACGTCGGTGGTCTGGATCGCGCGCAGCGTGACGATCGCGTCGCCGCCGTGCGGCAGCTGCGCGCTCCACGACCGCCGGTCGGCGAGCGCCGCCCGGATGAGCGGCGCGACGTCGATCCCCGCGGGACCCGCCGCCGGCGCACGTTCGCCGATCGTGACGTCGAAGCGGAAGGTGATGTCGAAGAAGAGGATCGAGAACGACGCCTTGCCGCGCGCGTGCCACGGCTTCGGCCCGCTCAGCGACAGCGCCAGCGACACCGAGAGGATGGTGTGGCCGCCGGCACGCACCGCGAGCTTGCCGGCGATGTCCACCGTGAACGACAGCGGCGACAGCGTCACCAGCGCGTCGAACGAGAGGAAGCCGGCGACGGTGAACTTGCCCGACTTCACCGCCAGATCGATCCGCGCGCCGAGCTGCACCGTGTTGGAGGTGAGGGCCAGGTAGGCCTCGAGCCGCAGCTTCGGGTTGTCTCCCGACGACAACGCCACCGCCACGCGCTTCAGCGCCGGGAAACCGGGCGGCGCGATGAACCGCGGATGGAACCCGCCGACGGCGAGCAGGAACGTCGACTGCGGTCCCCACTTCATCCGCAGCGCCATGTCGCCGGTGAGCGCAAACTCCGCCAGGCGCGAGTCGACCAGCGTGGCGTCGACGGACGCCTCGTTCTTCCCGAAGTCGATCACGCCGAGCATGTCCATCTGCAGGCGCACGACCGGCGCGCGCTGATCCGGCAGCAGCGCACGCAGGCGCCCGAGGACGATCAGCCGCACCGGCGACGGCAGTTCGAGCGCAAGACACAGATCGATCGTGATCAGCGCCGGCGAGCCCCAGGTGATGCGCGCGGAGGGTCCGAAGATGTGACGGCCGGCGGCAGGAGGGAACAGGCTGGATAGCGTCGCGATCAACGTTCCTGCGTTCGCAATCGGATCGGGAGGCGACAGCACGGCCGAGAGCGCGCCCGTCTTGAGGCCGCTGCGCAGCGCCTCGATCGCGACCGTCCGGTTGATGCCGATGATCCCGCCGACGCCGACCAGGCTGAACCCGAGTCCGAGCTGCACCGGCGTGAACTCGCTCGAGATGACGATCAGCAGCGAATACCCCGGCCTGCCGCCGGGGAGTCGGGTCGTCAGGACCCCCGCCGCTTTCACCGCGATGCCGAGGCCGCTCAGCTCCAGCGCGCCCGCGTACTGGGACTGCGCCGGGTCGAAGAACAGGAACCCGCCGCCGGTGAGCGGCCCCGACGCGATCTCGAGCCCGAGGCCGTTCGGCGGCTTGAACGAGACGTCGAGATCGAGCGGCCCGATGTTGCCACCCGGGCGCTGGCGCACGCTGACGCGCGCGCCGATCCCGTCGACGACGGCGGTCACCGGGCCGATCGACAGCGCGACCCCGAGGCCGATGTCCGCGTCCATCCCCGGCGGCTCGCCGTCCGCCGGCGGCCGCAGCGCCAGCGCCACGCGACGGATGTGGATCGGGCCAATCCGCCGATCCGCCGCGCGGCTGATCTCGAGCGAGGAGCCGCCGACGAAGTACGCGCCGTGGACGCTCGAGAAGCCAACGCCGGCGTCGAAGGTGAGATCGAGATCGGGAACAACCGATCGCAGGAAGCCGTCGGCCTCTCCGATGCGCACGCGCAGCAGCGCGCTCTTCACCCCGGCTTCGAGCAGCAGCTCGGGCGCCTTGCCGGCGTCGAGCAGCGCCGCCGCGCGCACGCCGATGCCGGTGACGAACAACCCTGAGTCGCCGGCGAAGCTGACGAGCGTCAGCGGTTCGGCCGACGGATCGCGCGCGACGCCAACCTCCAGCGTCCCGCTCGCCGCCGCGCCTTCGCCGTCGATGTCCGCGACCACGCGCGGGCCGTCGCCAGGCCGCGCGACGATCCCGACGCCAGCCTGGAGATCGAACGTCCCCTTGATCGCGAGCCGCCAGATGCCGAGGAGATCGAGCTCGATCTCTTCCGCGAGCGCGCCTTCCGCAAACGGCAGCAGCGCCAGACCCTGCCGGCGCTCGCCTTTCGCGGGCAGCACGATCAAGGCAAGGCCGGCGTCCGCCTCGGCACCAGTCGTCTCGGCGCTGAGCAGCGGCAGCCGCAGCTGCGGCGGCGCGCTGTCGTTTTCCGGATCGAAGGGAACCGACGACAGCGCCTCGGCCCGCTGCAGGTCGGCCCATTCGAGCCGCGCCGGAACACCGAGCGCGACCGCCAGCATGAACAGCCGCTCCAGGAGCCGCTCCAGGGTTGCGTGGTCCGTGCCCCAGCCGTACGCCACCTCGATCCACCGCTGCGGATCCGTGAACAGCACCGTGAGGCGATCGAGCTGAAGGGACCGGCGAACGTGCTGGGTCGTGAACGTATCGGGATCGGCTTCGACCTCCTCCACCTCGACGATCCCGAGGACGCGCAACGCTTCGAGCGACGCCAGGCTCGTGTCTTCGAGATGGCACACGACGATCCAGTCGAGCAGCCGCCGCGGCAGCTCCTCGACGATCCGGCTCGCGGCGACGAACGCCGGGTCGAGCCCCTCAGACGCTCGCGTGCCCGCGGCAGCCAGGCTGCTGGCGACCAGCGCCACGGCCGCCGCGAGCTCGCCCGATCGGCGGGCGACCGCCACGCGATCCGGCTCCTCCGCTCCGAGCGCGTCGCCGAGATCGTCGAGCGCGGTGATGACGGCGTCGACCGCCGCGAGATCGACGCCCATCGAGCGGAACGCCTCAGGTGCGTCGATGCCGAGCTCCTCGCGCACGAACTCGCGCTGGGCGTCCTCGGAGGTGAGCATGACGCGCAGCGGCTCCAGGGCCGCGGCGATGTGCCAGGCCACCCGGTCGACGGTCGAGAACTGATCGTTCACGTCACAGCTCCCGCGGCCGGATCACCGGCACCAGGTCGCGCTTGGCGGGATTGGGATCGAAGAACCAGGTCCAGCCCGCGACGTTGCGGAGTTGAACCTCGACCGGGTCGGTGCTCACGATCCGCCCGTTGCGGCGCACCGGGCTCCCGCCTTTCGTCGCGGGAAGCCACAGCGGGAACCAGCCGATCGTCGTCGCCTTGCCGGATTCCTGCTCGCGCGTGTACTCGACGAGATGATGCGCCTTGACGAACGCCGCCCGTGCGGCGTCCTTGCGAATCGCCTCTTCTTCCTCCTGCGCCCTCCAGATGAGGAACCAGTCGGCTCGCTGGTGGCCCCCGTCGTATTGCGACGTTGCCGGCGGCGTTCGGCGCGCGAGGCGGAACGTGTTGCCGTCGATCGCTTCCTTCCGATCGTCGAAGAGCGTTCCGCGGGCGCGCCGCAGCCGGTGGCGCGCCTGCGCCGACACGCTGGCGCCGCTGTACCGGACGGTGCGTCCCGACACCGACACGATCTGCCGGTCGGCGGCCAGTACGGCCTCACCGGCATCGTCCCGGACGATGTCCACGCGCATCCCCGACCCGAGGAACTGCGTCTGGTTGACGACCAGCGTGTTCGGCCCGAAGCGTTCGATGCGGGCGAGCCCGTCCACGGCCGCCCGGTGCTCCGTGAGCTCGTCGCGGAAGTACTTGATCATCGCCTTCCACATCGCACCCTGGTTGAGCACCGCAGACCCGTGGCCCTGCATCAGCAGCTCGGGGAAGGTCTGGACGACCACCGCGTTCTCCAGCCGCCAGACGCCGGCAGTCGTGGCCGCGTACGCCGGGTGGTTGTAGACGATGAGGTGATCGCCGACCTGCAGATCGGCCTGCCGCACGCTGACGTGCTCGAAGAACAGCGACTCGCCGGGTCCGGCCAGGTAACGCTCCGGCTTGCCGAATGGGACGTGAACCCGCAGCCAGCGCGCGCCGTTCGCCGCGACCTCGGCATCCAGCCACGCGCTGCCGCGGCCGCGCTTGGTCATCGCGAAGACGAGCGCTTCGAGATGCAGCGCGTGGATGGTGTGGTCGCACATCATCAGGTTCCGCGCCAGGAAGTCGGAGGATGGCTCGAACAGCTTCTGGACCGCGGTGACGGCGTTCATGCCCGCGCCGGCGACGAAGTCGAGCTCGTACTCCTGGCGGCGCCATGACGCGCGGGCCGGCGGGTTCGCCCGGACCGCCGCGTGAAGATAGATGTCGCCTGGCGGGTATCCCCATTCCTGCATCGGCGCACTGCATCGAAACGTCGAATCCGGCCGGCACGTGCGCGACGAACAGCGACGCCGGGATGCGCGGGTACTCGAACAGGCGCTCGTAGCCATCGGGCCACGGGCCGCCGCGGTGGCTCTCGATCTGCGCGAGGTTCCAGGCCCTCCGCCCCGGGCGGCCGACGTCGTAGACCATGCGTTCGACGACCCGCAGCCGCCGGTCGCAAATCCGGTGCAGCCGATCGAACCCGCCTGGGTCCGCCAGCGTGATGTCGTGCGCGGCCGCCTGGAAGGCAATCGACCGGACCAGCCGCCGTCGCTGCGCGCGGGCCGCCTTCAAGGTTGACGTCGGCCGCTTCGTTCCGCGCTTGCGCTGCGTCACGGGATCGATCGGCAGGTGCGCGGCGTCCGCGGAGACGCGGCGCCACATCTCCTCGGCGGCGGCCTGCACTTTCGGCAGGTCGCGGGCGATGAAATCCGCGAGCGTGCGGGTCGCGGCGGCGGTGATGTCGCCGCGGCGGGCCGGATCGGCATCCGCCGGATTCAGCTCCACCAGCCGCCGGACGCGCCGCAGCACGAAGTCGGCTGTCAGCCCGCGCACGTCGGCGTCCGGCGATTTCGAAACCAGGCGAGCGTCCTTGACGAGATCGACGAGCGCCACGCGTCAGACACTCGGACGGATCACCGGCACGTTCGCCGCGTTGGCATCGGGATCGGCGAACCAGGTCCACGCGGAGATGTTGTCGACGCCGATCGAGATCGGTTGGATGCCGACAATCTTTCCGCCTTTCAGCACCGGCTTGCGGCCCACTTTCACCGGTTCGTAGAGCGGGAACCAGCCGACGGTCGTCGAGTCGGCGCCGTCCTTCTCCACCGTGTAGTCGACGAAGTGCTGCTTCTTGACGAACTCGGCCCGCTTGGCGTCGAGCCGGATCTTCTCCTCTCGCGGGTGGGCCACCCAGGCGACGTGCCAGTCGCCATCCTGGCTGCCGGGGGCAAACGTGGACGCCGCGCGGTCGACGCGGCGCAGCAGGAAGATCTCGTTGGCGCTGGTCGGCGAGGCGAGGAACAAGCTGTCGAACTTTCCCCCGAACTGCGGGCGATGGGCGCGGCGCAGCGCGTGCTTCGCGGTCGCGGCCACGGCCGCGCCGTCGAATTCAACCGTCTTCGCGCGCGCATCGACGCGGGTGACCTTGCGCTGCTGCGCAATCGGCGTTTCGGTCGCGGCCTCGATCACGTCGATCTTCATCCCGACCCGCACCGCCGATGTCGAATCGACCTTCACCGCGGTCGATCCCGCGCTGGCCGTGACCTTCGCCAGCGGGCGCAGCGCCTCGCGGCAGATCTTGAGCGCCTTCACGAACAGGTCGAGCATGTGCGCCTTCGCGCTGGCGATGCTCATGATCGGGCTGCCATGACCCTGCACCAGCAGTTCGGGCGTGGTCTGAACCACCACCGCGTTCTCGAGCCTCCAGGCGCCGTGCAGCGTGGTGTGCTCGTAGGCCGGGTGGTTGTAGACGATCAGGTGATCGCCGACCTGCAGTTCCTGCGGTCGCACCGGCATGTGCTGAAAGAAATCGGGCTCGCCGCTGCCGGCGAGGAACTTTCCCTGCGTCGGCTGCAGCGCCCCCGGGCTGACGAGCGGGTGGTAGAGGCGCAGCCAGCCGGCCGGCTTGGTCGCGACGACCCCGTCGAGCCACGCCGTGTCGCCCGCCGCGCGCCGCTTGCTCTCGGCGAAGACGAGCGCCTCGAGGTGCAGCGCGTGAATCGTGTGGTCGCAGTACATCAGGTTGCGCTGCAGGAAGTCGGAAGAGCGCGAGAACAGACCCGCGATTGCGTCGACGGCCTTCGGCTTGGCGGGGTCCAGCGGCGTGAACTCGAGGGCGTAAGGGTCTGCGGTACCGGGCCGCCAGCGCGCCGTCGTTCCCGGATTGGTCTGGATCGGGCCGACGATCGTGTTGTCGTCGCCGAGGTGCCAGGCATCCATCGGCGCCGTGCAGAAATCCTTGGCGTCCGGCTGGCAGGTCGTCTGGAATACGCTGCGCGGAACGCGTGGGTACTCGAACGCGCGCGCCAACCCGTCCGGCCAGGGGCCGGCCGCGGGCGGCTTCGCCTTCCACGCGCGCGCCGCACCGCGCCCAACCTCGTAGAGCATGCGCTCGACCAGTCGCAGGCGGCGATCGCAGAGCCGGTGCAGGCGATCGAGGTTGGCCGGCTCGGCGAACCGGATGTCCCATGCGGTCGCCTGGTAGACGACACTCAGGATCAGCCGCTCCCGCATCGACGCGGCATCCCCGCTCGGCGGCTGATCGAGAACCCGCGCCGTCGCGGTCCGATCGACCGGCAGGTGGAGCCCTTTCTTCACATCGGCCTGCACGCGCACACGAATCGCGGCGAGCGCGGTCCTGACGTCGGCCATCTCCTTGATCAGCGCAATCGCGACGCCCTTGGTCGCGATCGGGGTGAGGTCACCAGGGCGGCTGGGGTCGTTGAACGACGGGTTCGCATCGATCAACAGGCGCACCCGCCGGCGCACGAAGTTCTTGGCGAACTCGCGCTCTTCGCCGACGAGCTTGTCGCTGATGATGTCCGTGTTTTTCAGCAGGTCGCGCAGCGCCACCCGCGGGAGTGTACGCATTCGACCTTGCGCGCACAATCCGAACGTGCTGAAGCTCGACCGTCACGTTCGCCGATTCCTGCCGGCACGCGTTCCGAAAAACGAAAACGGCCGCCGGCGAACCGGCGGCCGTCGACCAACTCACGCGAGCAGCGGCGCTATTTCTTGCGGCGGTTGTAGGTGACGTGCGTGACGCCGGTGATCTTCCCGTCCTTGTCCATGCGGATGTACTCGTTGTTGATCGTGTTGTTGTCCTCGGACAACGTGTTGATCACGACCTGGTACACCACGCCGTCACGCTTGTTGTAGATGCGGATGCTCTTCGGGTTGATGAGCTCGACCGCCGTCTCGGAGCCCGGCTGGCCGGTGACGGGACGGAACTTGCCGTCGAAGAACGTCACGTAGCTCCAATCCTTCGAGTGATCGCTCGGATTGCTCACCGTGAGCTTGCTGCCGCCCTTCTCGAACGGCTCGTAGGTCATCACGTTGTTCGGGTTGGTCGAGTTGTCCCAGACTCCGAAGCGCGCCTCAGGCTGGGCCCAGCTCGGGCTCGCGGAGAACAGCGCGGCCGTGACGACGGCAGTGCAGACGAACAGATTTCGCAAACGCATCGATTCCACCCTCATGCGAGCGTCGCCGCTCGGAAAAACCGAGCATACCCAATACGGAGCAGATGCTGCAACGCGCGGCGGCGGTCGACCGCATCGGCCCGGCCGAGTCGTTCACGCAGCGGCCAGAGAGCTGGGGCCGGGAGGTTGGGGGCACGTGCGTAGACGCGGCGCGCAGCGCGCCGGCCGCCGGTGCGAACGGATGCATCGGGAGGCTGTTCGATCGCGTTCACCGCCGATCGCGCTATTTCGCGAAGAACGCCTCCACGGGAACCTACACCAGCCTCCGTGACGCGCCTATGCGATTCCGGCACGGGATGTTTTCGGGAAAAACGACCTTGCCGTGGCCGGCCGGGGTGTAGCATCGAAGACGTCGACGTGATGACTCGCAAGTCAATCACTGCGACATCGATGAGCGCGGCACTCGTTCTCTCCGCCGCGTTCGGTGCAGCCCTCGGGCCCGCGCCAGTCGATGCGGCGGATCCGGTCGAGGTGCGGCTGATGCGTGGCCGTCACGTTGCCTGGTGAATGAGATAGCGGCCTGAGCGTGCCCGGTTCGCTTCCCATTCAACGCCTATGCTCGAGCCGGCGCCCTCCGATCACGGCTCGGGATTGCGCCAAACCATCAAGGCTTGAAAGCGATGAGCGGACCGAACCGCTCATCGCCGCCTTCCGTTTCGTGTGAGGTTCCAGGCGATGCAAGGAGTGCCTCGATGATGAGATTGGTGGCGTCATTGACGCTTGCATGCCCGATCGTCCTCGCGGCGTTCGACCAAGCCGCTCAAAAGCAGCCGCTGCCGGTCCTGACGCGACTGGGGCTGACACCGCAGGAGGTCGCTGCCGTTGACGGAGGCCGCCCGGTTGCAAAAGTGCTGTCCTGGGGTGAACGCTCCGAGGTGTACGTGTTTGGCGCCGTGCACATCACCGGCTCGCCGGCCACTTACCTGAAGAGGGCGCGCGACCTCAAGCGACTCGCTGCCACTGAGGGATACCTCGGGATTGGCGAGCTTCCGGCGACTCCCGTCTCCACGGCCGATCTCAGCGGGCTTGCGCTCGACCCCGACGACATCAGAGTCCCTCAAGGACTGTAAAGAGGGTGACTGTGACGTCCAGCTCCCCAGCGCCTCGATCCAGGCATTCCGCGAATCCGTGAACTGGGGCCAGGCGGACGCCGCCGACCAGGTCAATCGGCTCGCGCGAGAGATGGTCGCGGACTCGATCCGGCGAGTACCGGAAAGGCGGGAACGCGACGCTCGGCGAATATCGCGACAAGAAGAATCCGTCGCGCGTATCGGAGCAATTCGAGAAGATGGTCGGCCGCGCGACGGCGCTACCCGACGTGATGCCCCAACTGAAGCAGTACCTCCTGCGGTACCCCGATGCGGATCTGCCCGGCGCCGACAGCTTCATGTACTGGGAGAAGGTCGACTTCGGGATGAAACCCACGATCCGCGTCAATCATGCGGTCATCTACAACGTCAAGGCGCAGGGCAGGGACGATCAGCGTCGTGGCGATCAAGCAACTCTACGCGAGCCACTATTTCCACACCGCACTGGATCTCTCCGTCTGCGTGGCGGACCCGTCGGCGCCCGGTGGTTTCTATCTCCTGACACTCAAAGGGTCGGAGCAGGACGGGCTCACGGGCGTCAAAGGGTCGATCGTGCGCCAGGTTGTCGTGGACAAGACCCGCGGGGCGCTCGAAAGCGTGCTCGCCTCCATCAAGCGAACTATCGAGCAGTCAGCACCAGCTGCCCAACGCTGACGCCCGCATCGCTCGCACGAGAAATTCTTTTCGACCGTCAGTCCTGCGACGCTTGCGGCCGCGACAGCGCCTCGGCAATGGCATCGAACGGCGCCGGCGGCGCATCGGGGGCACTCCTGCCGCTCGGCCGCGGCCTCGCGCTGAACTGCACCACCACCACACGCTTCGCCGGATTGACGTACAGCGTCTGGCCGTAGATGCCGACCGCGCGGAATGCGCCGTCCTTGCTGTTGGCGTTCAGCCACCATTGGTAGCCGTAGTTGTTCGCAAACGGCGGCGCGGTCGTCGAGTCGCGCATCCATTTCTCGCTGACGATGCGGGTGCCGCCGAGCGTGCCGTAGTTCATCGCCATCAACGCAAACCGCGCATAGTCGCGCGGCCTGGCGTTGAAGCACGCGAACCCGCACGACTGCGGCAGCTTGTCGCTCTGGAAGATGAAGGCGTCGCTTTCGGCGCCCAGCTTCTTCCAGAGTTTTTGCTCGGCGTAGGCGGCGAGCCGGGTCCCGGTGACCTTCTCCAGGATCTCGGTCAGGATCTGTGTGTCAATGCTCTGGTAGTCGAATGCCGTGCCCGGTTTCCGTTCCGGCTCGCGCGCGCCGAACGCGGCCGCCATGGCGGTGAAGCGTTCGTCGCCCCGCATCAGCGCGGTCAGCAGACGATGAACGTCCGACTCGGGATTGAGGTACTCCTCGTCATAGCGCACACCGGTCGCCATGTTGAGCGCGTTGCGGACGCTGACCGCGCTGTAGCTCGTGTTCGCCAGCTCCGGCAAGTACTTGGTCACCGGGTCGTCGACGCTGGCGACCTTCCCCTCGTCCATGGCAATGCCGAAGAGCACGGAGGTCACCGACTTCCCGACAGAGAAAGAGATGAAGCGATCCTCCGGCCCGGCGCCCTGGCGATAACGCTCGAGGACGATCTCGCCGTCTTTGAGGACCAGGAATGCCATCACGCTGCCCTGCTCGAGATAGTCGTCGAGCTTCCAGCTGCGTCCCTCGACGATGTAGGTCGGTTGAAGCACGGCGGCCGATTTCTTCAGCGGCACGGCACGGCCGGATCGGCGGACCCAGTCGATGCGCTGCCGCGGCACTTCGTCCATATGACGGAAGTAATAGAAGCTGTGCGGCTGATTCCAGTAGCTGTAGGGATCGATCAGCATGCGCCTGGGGTCGACCTTGTCGAAATCGAGCTTGACCGCGCTCTGACTGGAGACGTCGACAAGCGCGCCGGCGAGCAGGACGAGAACGGGAGTCACGCAGGCGGCCAGTCGCTTCATGAGTCTCTCCTGTCGACGAACAATTCCCGGATGTCCGCGTCTCACTTCGTCCCTGCCACGAGTTGTCCGATGAACGCTCTCGCCTCCTGAAGCACTTCGTCGGTGAGCCCGACGTGCCCGCGATCCTTGTAGCGCACGAACTTGTGCGGAATCTTCGCCGCCTCGAGCGCCTTGACCATGTCCAGCGCCTGCTGAATCGGCACCGACTGGTCGTCGTCGGAATGAATGACCAGGATTGGCTTGCTGTTCGCGGAGAGTTGCGCCAGCGGCGACGCCTGCCGGCGCGCGGCCTGAACATCGCCGGACAGCGGGGTCCAGAGATTGCCCCAGGAGAGCGTGTTCAGATCGTACGGCGCGGCGACGGCAATGCCCGCCCGGACGTCGCTGCGCGCGGCTTCCCAGCCGCCGGTTCGCGGATACGCCTTGTTGTCGCCGAGGATCGCCGTCAACGCCGCGAGATGTCCGCCCGACGAGTTGCCGATGACGTAGATCCGATCTTCGTCGACGCCGTACTCGGCCGCATGCGCGTGGAGCCAGCGGATCGCGCAGAGCACATCCTGGTACGGCGCCGGCGCCGGCGTGGCCTCGACCAGACGATGGTCGATGGTCATCGTGACGAAGCCGTCGCGGGCCCACCTCGAAAGGCGCTCCCACCCTTCGTTGTTGTCGAGCCGCGAGTTCGCACGCCATCGGCCGCCGAAGATCATCACCACCGCCGGCTTCCGCGCCGGGGTTTCCACGTACGCCAGGTCGGCGAGCAGGGCCGAGCCCTGAACGCGTCCATAGATCACATCGGTTTTCCTGACGACGACCGGGCCCCGCGCGGGCGGCGCCGCGGTGGCGGGTTGCGGCGTGGGCTGCGCGCGCGCGAGCGCTGGAGGGAGGCCGGCGGCGATCGTGACGAGGACCATCAGCAGGAGTCGCATCGGTTCTCCTCCGCCGGGTGCAGCGAGCGTCTGCCTCCGGCGATTCAGGGTGTGGCGCCGCCGCCGGTGCGCTGGTAGGCGATCCGGCCATCGATCACGGTGATGTCGGTCTGAACCTGACCCAGGCGCTCGGCGGCGATCTTCAACGGATTCTCGGAGACGACGACGAGATCGGCGAGCTTACCGACCTCGATGCTGCCTTTGTCTTTTTCCTGGAAGCCGGCAAACGCGGCCCAGATCGTCTGCATGCGAATCGCGTCCATCACGGCGATCGCTTCTTTCGGCTGCACCGTCGCCCCGTACTTCGTCTTCCGGTTGACGGCGGTCGCAATCGAGAACCACGGGTTGGTCGCGAAGTTCTGCGTGCCGAGCGTGTCCGACCCACCCGAGGGATGGAACCCGCGCTCGAGCAGCGTCGCCAACGCGAAGAACTTGACGTCGGGTTCCTTGAGATTCTGATCCGTCAGCCGCCAGAGAAACGCCACCTGCGGGGCCGGGATGATCTTTCCGCGGAGCATCCGCGTCAGCCGCTCGTCGGTTCTCGAGGCGTCCTGGGTCAGGAAGTGCGCGAAATGCTCAATCCGGTGCCGGGCATCGGGCCGGGGCATCGCCTGCTGCGCCGCTTCGTACGCCGTCAGCACCATGTCCTGCGCGCGATCGCCGTTGGCGTGGATCCACATCTGCCATCCGGCTTTGTGGCCCTCGACGACCTGCTTGTTGAGGACGTCCTGTGTGCGGCTGACGCCGCCGACGTTGTTTGCAGTCCAGGTGGTCCCGGATCCTTCCCATGCCGGGCGGTACACCGCGGCGGTCGTCCCCCAGACACCATCGAGGATGATCTTCAACGCGCCGATCCGGATCCAGTCGTCGCCCGATTCCGGCCGCACGCGGTCGCGCAGCAGCGCCGTGAGCGTGTCGCTCTTGCCGCCGTTCAAGTCGGCGGCGCCGACGATGTAGTTGAGGCGGAGACGGACGGGGAGCTGCCGTTTGGCGTTCAGCTCCTGGTAGATCTTGTGCGCCACATCGGGTGACGACATGTCGTAGACGCTCGTCACGCCGCGTGCGAGATAGAAGTCGCGCAGGGTCGACGGCAGCCACTGCCGGAGTTGCTCGACACTCGGGCGAGGCAGCGGCGGCTCGATCCCCGCGTCGCGCAGGATCGCGGGCTCGCCGTTCGGCGCGCGCTCGATCCGCCCCATCCCGGTCGGATTGGGTGTGCCGCGGCCCAGTCCGGCCATCTCGTTGGCCATGTGGTTGATCAGCAGGTCGTGCGCGCTCCACCGCAGGACGACCGGGTGCTGCGGCAGCTCGCGATCGAGCTGCTCGCGCGTCGGCATCACCTGGTTGTAGGTACCCTGCCCGACGATCCAGGTGCCGGGTGGCAGCTGGGCGGCCCGCGCCTTCAGTCTCGCGATGATTTCGTTCGCATCCTTGAGCGGCGGCGCCTGAATCGGCACGTAGAGCTGTTCCGAAATCGCCAGGCCCTCGACGTGCGAATGCGAGTCGATGAACCCGGGCAGGAGCGCCCGGCCGTTGAGATCGACGACGCGCGTGCGCGGACCGACGAAGCGGTTGATCTCCTGCTCGCTGCCGACCGCGGCGATCCGGTTGCCGGCGATGGCGACGGCGGACGCGACGCGATCCTGCGGATCGACGGTGATCACGGGACCGCCGCGGAACACGATGTCAGCGACGGGAACATCGCGCTGCTGCCCGGCCGCGCGACCGCCATCGACCGGCAGCGCGAGCGCGAGACAACCCCAGGCCGCCAGTACGATCGCCAACCGGCGCACCCCGTGCGATTCACGCTGCATCGCGTTCCTCAGTTCCGTCCGCCGCCACTATTGATCGCGGGCGCCGCGCACGTCCATGCGTTGATTCGTCAACGCCGACGAGGACACCTCGTCTGGACAGAGTTCCGGGGGCAGTATACAAAACAGAAGACGCGATGACCGTCGGAGACCCCATTGGCGCCGCTGTTCAAGGCTACGTGGACGCGGGAGCGCTCGCCGGCGCGGCGACGCTGGTCTGGCGCCGCGGCCGCGTCGTACAGACCTCGAGCCTCGGACGGCGGGACCTGGTCACCGGACTGCCTGTTGAACGCGACACGATCTTCCGGATCGCGTCGATGACGAAGCCTGTGACGACTGTCGCCGCGCTCATGCTGCTCGAGGAAGGCCGCTTCGCGCTGGACGACCCGATCCGTGGTTACGCTCCAGAGCTGGCCGAGATGCGGGTCTTGCGAGATCCCGATGGACCTCTCGACGAGACCGCTCCGGCTGTTCGACCCGTCACCTTCGACGATCTCCTGACGCACCGTTCGGGCCTGACGTACGGGGACTTCCATCGTGGTCCCATCGCTGCCGCGTACAGCGGCGCGCTTGGAGGCCATGTCGACAATCCCCTGACTCCGGACGAGTGGATCGAGCGACTCGCCACCTTGCCCCTGATCGATCAGCCGGGCGCCGGGTTCCACTACGGCCACTCGACGGATCTACTCGGCTTCCTCATCGCGCGCATCGAGGACGCGCCGCTCGGAGCAGTCCTCGCGCGCCGAATCTTCGCGCCGTTAGGGATGAACGACACGGGTTTTGTCGTACCCGTGGACAAACGAGTCCGCCGCGCGGGCCTCTGCGGGTTCAACGACGAGGGCCATCTGACTGCGCTGGCCGCGACACCTGGTGGCCACGCACGCGCGGAGCGGCCGGACGACATGGCGTTCGAGTCGGGAGGTCAGGGATTGTGGTCGACGCTCGATGACTATCTGGCCTTCGCGCGCCTGTTCGTCGCCGGCGGCGCCGTCGACGGTGTGCGCCTGTTGCGTCCGGAGACGCTGACGCGAATGGCTTCCAATCAGCTCACCCCGCATCAGCGGGCGGCGTCCCGGATGTTTGGCAGGCCGCTGTTCGCTGTTGGTCACGGATACGGGATGGGCGTGGCCGTCGTGACGGAACCCGAACAGGCCGATCCTCTCAGGTGCGGCGGCGGTGTGGGCGCCGTGGGATGGCCGGGCGCCTGGGGCGGCTGGTGGCAGGCGGACCCCGGCGACGAGTCGGTCCTGATCTTTCTGGCCCACAACATGGTCGAGTTGCACCAGATGGCCAGCGGCATCGGCCTGGGCGTGTGGGGCGCGATTTTGAAGTTCCACGAGCTGGCGTCGGCCTGACGGCCGGTGGATCCGCCAATCATGAAACGCTGACCCGCGATTCCGCCGCCAGCTTCAGGATGCGTGAAGGCGCAGGCCTCCGTGCTCGACAACGTCTTCGTCCGTTTACGCGTTAGCCTCTCCGAGCTGTCGTGCGATCTTCGTGGCCTCTGCGTCGGACGCCTCCGCCTCAGCGAGAAGCCGTCGACGCAGACTCAGCTCCCGGTTGATTGCCGACCCGCGTCTGCCCATCGCGATGAACTCCCGTACCACGCCCAGGGATCCCCGGAAGGCGGCGCCAAGTGTCCACCTCAGCACCTGTTGAACGGGGAAAGTCTCCAACGGTGAGAGCTGGTGCTCCATCGTAGCCGCCATCCGCGCCTGCAGACTCGGCGTCTTGGCCACGTGCGAAAAGACGACTTGCTGAAGCTCCATCGGAGGCCCCAGCGCTCCCTCGTCACGCCCGAGGAAGAAGTACGGTAGAGCCTCCACGTCCCGAGCCCGCCACCAGCGAGAGAGTGCCGCGTCGGTGCCCTGCGCGATCGCCGAGGCCAGGCCGCGTGCCTGGAGGAGGGCTTCGGTGATGCCATCTCCAATGACGAACTCTTTGTGGTGTCCAGCGTCTCCGACCAGGGCCCACCCGTTTCCGGCTGACCTTCGGAAAAAATACCGTTCCTTCAGGGTGCCGCGGATACGTCCATCTGGCGCTCGGCCGGCGATCAGCGGACCGGTTGTGGAATCGGAGGCCAGATCGGTCGTCAGAGCCGCGTCAGCATCGGTGCGCCACGTCACGGCTTCCTCAACCGGGGGCAGGCTGCCGATCAGAAGTTGGTCGTGATCAGTATGAAAGATGACACGGATATGACCATCGGTATTCGCGAGGTACATTCCGAATCGATAGGCCGGATCGGTTCGCCAGAACGCGGGAGCGTTCCAGTATCCCCAGAACATCGCTCGCGGGGCATCGTATCCGAGGTACTCCTCCGCCTCGACCTGACGCGCGATCGTGGAATGCCGGCCGTCGGCTCCCACAACGAGGCTCGCCCGGAACACATGCTCCTGACCTGCCGATCCGGCGGCTCGCACTCCGACCACGCGGTCTACGATTTCGCACGAGTGAGGTCACCTGTGTTTGGTCAAGGACCTCGACGCCAGCCGACGCCGCCGCATCTTGCAAGAGACCATCGAGCCGTTTTCGGCGAGGACAGGTACTCTGCTCTGCCGCCGGAGAATCGGTAGTCAACGACGGCATCGTTCTTTCGCAGGCGCACAATGTGCATCGCCGGCGCTACGGCGCGGACGGCCTCACCGACTCCCACCTCGTCGAGAACGTCGAGACCTGGCGGATGGATGGTATGAGTCGACAGAATCTGATCGCTCGGAAGTCGATCCTTGTCCAGAAGTAAGACAGAAGCCCCGGCTCGCGCGAGGAGCGTCGCGAGCGTAGCACCCGCACATCGAGCACCGACAATGACGACATCATGACCGGACGGTGTCGTCATGGGACGCTGCAACCGCTCGGCGTGCCTGGTTCGCGCCTTCCCCGTTTGAATTGAGGGCGCCGGAACTGCATGTCACAATCGTCCCACCGGAGACTCGCGCCGACTATGACCGCACGCGCCGATCGCTTGACAAAGCGCGCCAACACGCCGGAGCCGGCCGGTTCCGATCGGTCGACCTACCCGGCGAGCAATGTACGCGTGTTCGTCGATGCGCTCGAACGGTTGGGCTATTGTTTGGAGCCCCGTCTGGCTGACGTCGGCATTTGTCGCGCGAATCTGGATGATCCGGACGCGCGCATCCCAGTGTACGGTCTGGGCCACGGTGTTTCGCCAGGCACTGGAACAGCGGCCGATGAACAACGCGGGCGTGCGGCTGGCGACCGTGACGCCGTTCGGGGCTTTCCCGCTGATTGACTACTTGATCGCGACGTCCCGGAACGTTGGCGAGGGGCTCTCGCGTTTTGCGCGCTATCTGCGTCTCGCCGAGGCTCGATCAGTTCCCTGTCTTCGCGAGGATGAGGACCCGATTCGGGTCTTACTCGTGGGCTGTGACACTCCCCTGTCGGCCGAGTTCACCGTGACACTCAACCTGCTGCAGTTTCGTGAGGAAACTGAAGGCCGATTTCGAGCCACCTACGTGAGCTTCTGCCACACGCCGGATGATGTCGTAGAGATAGAACGGGTGCTCGGTTGTCCGGTGTACACAGCCGCGTCCTGGAATGGTTGGGCGCTATCGCGCGAAATGTATCAACTTCCGCTCCGGCGGCGCGACCCCGCCTTAGGGAGCTTGCTTCAGAAACAGGCTGACGCCGCACTCGCACGCCTTCCGCCCATCGACGGTGTGGATCTTGAAATACGACAGGCGCTCGCGTCGCGGGTCGGAGGGGGCGATACACGCATCAGGACGATTGCTCGGACCCTTGCGACGTCAGCGCGGTCACTCCAGCGCCGTCTGGCAGCTGCAGGTATCTCGTACCAGCAGCTGCTCGACCTGGCGCGCAAGGATGCGGCCGAGCGCTATCTGACTGAATCGCCGCTGTCGATCGGCGAGGTCGGATACCTGCTTGGCTATTCGGAGCCGGCCGCCTTCACCAGAGCATTCAGGCGATGGAACAAAGAAACACCTCAGGCATTTCGCCAGCGCCAACGCGATCGTCTCCGGATGACATGACGGCCGCATCTGGGATTGCCCGAGCGCGACGACGCGAATCGCCGTCGCCAGCTGCACAACTTGACGTGCCGGCTGGTACTTGCCTGCTGGCGGGCGACGCAGATGCGATTGAATCAGGGCCACCCTTCTGGACTTCCGGCCGTGCGGTCAGCCTGGGCTATGCTGGTTATCCGTCTTCTTGATAGCGGCGCGTGTGACCCAAGGAGGAATATGAAGAAGGTGATCGCGATTGCGATCGTGGCCATTGCCAGCCTGGCCGGAACCATCGGAATCGATGCCCAGCCTGCCCCGCAGACGCAGAAGATCGACGCCGAGTACACCGCCAAGATCAAGGAGTCGCTGCAGGATCCGCGGATCACCACCGAGCTGGTCGATCACCTGCCGGCGTCCGACACCGTGCCGACGCCGCTCAAGTTTCTCGGCCGCTACGTCGGCCAGCCGGGCGAGCTGACCTACGCGAAGGACATTCATCGCTACTACGAGCAGCTCGCGAAGGTGTCGCCGCGCGCGCGCTACTGGAAGATCGGCACGACCGAGGAAGGCCGCGACATCGTCGCGCTGGCGATCGCCGACGAGGCGACGATCAAGTCGCTCGAGAAGTACCGCGATCAGCTGGCGGCGCTGACCGATCCGCGCAAGACCACCGACGCGCAGGCGCAGGCGCTGCTGAAGACCGCCAAGCCGATCTACTACCTGACCAGCGGCATGCACTCGCCGGAAAACGGCGGCCCCGAAATGCTGATCGAGCTGGCCTACCGCCTGATCGTCGAAGAGACGCCGTTCATCCAGAACATCCGCAACAACGTGATCACGCTGATCACGCCGGTGATCGAAGTGGACGGCCGCGAGAAGCAGGTCGACACCTACTACTTCAACAAGACGCGCGCGCCAGGCGACGCGCGGCTGCCGCTGATGTACTGGGGCAAGTACGTGCAGCACGACAACAACCGCGACGGCATGGGCCAGTTCCTCGAGCTCACCAAGGCGGTGACGCGCACGCAGCTGCAGTGGTACCCGACCATCATGCACGACCTGCACGAGGCGCAGACCTATCTCTACTCGTCGACCGGCACCGGCCCCTACAACGACGCGCTCGATCCGATCGTGATCAGCGAGTGGTGGCAGCTGGCGCAGAACGACGTGATGGAGATGACCAAGCGCGGCGTGCCCGGCGTCTGGACCTACGGCTTCTACGACGGCTGGGTGCCGAACTACATGTTCTTCATCGCGCACTCGCACAACGCGATCGGCCGCTTCTACGAAGTGCAGAGCTACGGCCCCGATCAACTACGAGGTGCGTCCGGGCGCGACCACCACCAGCAAGGAATGGTTCCGTCCGAATCCGCCGCTGCCGTTCATCAAGTGGGGCCCGCGCAACAACACCAACATCCAGCAGTCGGCGGTGCTGTTCTCGCTCAGCCACGTCGCGAAGAACAAGGAGACCTATCTCGAGAACTACTGGCTGAAGAACAAGCGCTCGATCGCCGAGGGCGTCGACGGCCCGATCAACGCGTGGGTGATTCCCGCCGGCCAGCGCCGCAAGGCCGACGCCGCCGACGCGATCAACGAGCTGATGCGCCAGGGCCTCGAGGTCCACCGCGCCACCAGCGCCTTCAAGGCCGGCAACGTCGACGTCGCCGCCGGCGACTACGTCGATCCGCGGCGATCAGCCGTTCCGCACGCTCGCCGAGATGTACTTCTCGGTGCAGAACTATCCGCCGCAGAACCCGCAGCCCGTACGACGACACCGGCTGGACGTTCCAGTTCATGCGCAACGTCAAGCTGCACGACGGTCACCGACAAGTGCGATCTTCACGCAGCCGATGACGAAGGTCGACCGGGCCGGTGAAGGCGACCGGCGGCATCGAAGGCACGGGCGCGACGCTGGTCGTCGAGCACACCGCCGACAACAACCTGGTCACGTTCCGCTTCAAGAACGCCGACGTGAAGATGGTGGCGGCCGAAGAGGACTTCGAGCTGAACGGCAAGAAGTTCCGCGCCGGCGCGGTCATCGTGCCGAACGCCGATCGCGCCAAGCTCGAGCCGATGCTGCGGGACCTCGGTCTGTCGGCGTGGGCGGTGGCGGCCGCGCCGGCGGTGCAAGACGCACGACCTCGACATTCCGCGCATCGGCTACGTCCACAGCTGGACGCGCACGCAGGACGAAGGCTGGGTGCGCGCCGCGCTCGACACCTACGGCGTCCCCTACACCTACTTCGCCGATCAGAAACTGAAGGGCGAGACCAACCTGCGCTCGAAGTACGACGTGATCATCTTCCCGCACGTCGGCGGCACCGCGCAGTCGCAGGTCAACGGCATGGCGATGACCGGCCAGGCGCCGCTGCCGTACAAGAAGACCGACAAGACGCCGAACCTCGGCTTCGTCGATCAGACCGACGACATCCGCGGCGGCATGGGCCTCGAGGGCCTGACGAACCTCGCGAAGTTCGTCCAGGAGGGCGGCACGCTGATCACCGAAGGATCGACGACGACGATCTTCCCGGCGTACGCGGTGACCAGCGGCGTGACGGTCGAGACGCCGGCGCAGCTGTTCGTGCGCGGCTCGATCCTGCGCGGCAAGTGGAGCGACGCCGAAGAGCCCGCTCGCCTACGGCTACGAGAACGCCGACCTGCCGGTCTACTTCAACCAGTCGCCGGTGCTGAACGCGGGCGGCGGCGGCATCCCGCCGAGTTCGCCGCGTTCTTCGGCGGCGGCGGCGCCGCCAACGCCGGCCTCGGCCAGAACATCACGCCGAACGCGCAGCCGCTGCGCATCTCGCCGTTCGACGCCGAAGACGCGGCCGCGCCGCCGAAGCCGGCCGCAGGTCGATGCCGCGGCGCGAGTTCCGGCAGATGGCGCGGCAGTTCGGCATCAGCTTCGACGAATCGCGCCCGCGCGTGGTGCTGTCGTTCCCGCAGAACCCGAACGACATGCTGCTGTCGGGCACGCTCGCCAACGGCCAGTTCCTGTCGAACCGCGCCGCGCTGCGTCGACGTGCCGCTCGGCAAGGGCCACGTCGTGATGTTCGCGATTCGCCCGTTCTGGCGCTGGCAGACGCAGGGCACCTACTCGCTCGGCTTCAACGCGATCATGAACTGGAACGATCTGGACGCGGGCAAGGCCGAACCGCGGTCCGGGACTACCAGTCCGCAGTAAGCACGAGCGCGATCGGCTCCTCGACTTCCGGGGCCGATCGCGGCTTTCTCCCGCGCCGTATCTGCAGTCCGGCACCCGCGCCTGCCTCAGGACGTTTTGTCCCCCGCCTTGCGTCGTGAAAGCCGCTTGTTCAGCGCCTGTCTGGACAGTCCCAGCAGCGTTGCGGCAATCCCCTGATTTCCCTCAGCGCGTCGCAACGCCTCAGAAACCAGCGCATCTTGGGCCTCGTCGAGCGTCGGCAGACGGGCGCGCCGCATCTCGTCCATCGGTGCCGGCGCCGCATCCTGCGTATCGACCAGTGGAGACGTCGCGCCGATGGCGTCCTTGAAGCTCTGGAGGCCGAGCACGCTTCCCTTCTGTCTGGCCACCGCGTCGAACACCATCGCTTCGAGCTCGCGCACGTTGCCCGGGAATGGATGCGTCCGCAGCAGCGTGTTGAGGGCCGGTGGAACCGCAGGCGCCGGCTTGCCGAGCGTGTTCGCCGCGCGCTCGACGAAGTGATTCACGAGCAGCGGCAGATCGTCGAGACGCGCGCGCAGCGGCGGCAGCGCGAAGTGATGGATCCGGAGCCGGTAGTACAGATCGTTCCGGAACGTCCCTTCCGCCACCGCACGTGCGACATCGCGGTTGGTGGCGACGATGACGCGGGCTCGCGATTGCCGGGGACGATCTGCGCCCAGCGCATAGTAGCCGCCGTCCTGCAGCAGGCGCAGCAGCTTCACTTGTGAGGCCATCGCCAGATCGCCGATCTCGTCGAGGAACAACGTACCGTCGGCGGCGACGCTGACCAGCCCCTCGCGCGCGCGGTCGGCTCCGGTGAATGCGCCGCGGGTGTGCCCGAAGAGCGTGTCGCTGAACATCGTGTCGTCGAGGCCGGCGGTGTTCACCGTGACGAGCTCACCCGGCCTTCCGGACAGCCGGTGCAGGGCCCGCGCCAGATGTTCCTTGCCGGTTCCGGTCTCTCCGGTGATCAGCACCGGCTGCGGTGACGGCGCGATCGCCTCCAGATAGCGGAACACCGCGAACATCGCCAGTGTGGCTGTCGCGCTCCTCCGGGCGCGACGCGCTCTACGAGCGGCCGGTCGAAGGCGGCAACGGCTCGACGCGCGAGCCCTGGGCCGATCAGCCGGAAGGGCTGACCTACTCGCCGCGAAGCGACAATCTGTGGTGCGTCACCGAGCGTGCAGGCGCGCGCGCCGTTTTCGCGGTCAAGCGCGGGAGCCTTTAGTACGGGGTCGGACACCCATCCGACCCCCGCGCACCTGGTGTGGGGGGTCGGATGGGTGTCCGACCCCTTCCGAAGTTCATCCGCGAGCCATCGTCGTCGCGGCCTTCCTGGGGAAGATCTCCTTGAACGCCTTGAGGAAGCGGTCCATCTCTTCGGGGACGCCGACCGACACGCGCAGGTGCTGCACCATCGGCGGGAACGGACGGCCGACGAGGATGCCCTTGGTGCGGAACTCTTCGATCACCGGCTGCACGTTGCGGCCCTCGAGGCTCACCATGAAGAAGTTGGTCTGCGACGGAATGACCGGATAGCCGTGCGCCTCGAGCTCGCGCGTCGTCTTGTTGCGGAGCGCGATCGACCTTCGCCTTCACGTCGGCCTGCCCCTGCGCGTCCTTGATCGACGCGACGCCGCCCCACTTCGCGAGCGCATTGACGCTGCCCATCGAATAGGGGCGCATCCGCTGGACAATCTCGGGCGTCGCCACGGCGTAGCCGAGACGCATGGCGGCGAGGGCCGCGATCTTCGAGAAGGTCCGCGCGATGACGACCGGCCGCCCTTCGAGCACGTAGGGCACCGAGGTGCCGTAGGCCGGATCGTCGACGAAATGATGGTAGGCCTCGTCGATGAGGACCGGCATGTCCTTCGGGATGCCGTCGAGCAGCTGCTTCACTTCCTTGGCCGTCACCACGACGCCGGTGGGGTTGTTCGGGTTGCAGAGGTAGACGAAGCCAAGCTCACTGGCGTGCTTGTTGGCGGCTTCGATCATCATGCCGATGTCCTGGCGGTAGTCCTTGGTGAGCGGCAGCTTGATCGCCTCGGCCTTGATGTTCGACGCGTGCTGGTACACCGACGCATACGACGGGTCGACGCCGAGCACCTTCTTGCCGCCTTGCAGGAACGTCGTCCCGACGACCTGCAGCACCTCGCTCGACCCGGCGGTGAGCAGGATGTTCTCGGGCTTGACGCGATGATGGTCGGCGATGGCCTGCACGATGTTGCCATCCGGGTAGCCGTACCGGTTCGCGTACTTCCACGCGTTGGTCATCGCCTTCATGACCGCCTCGGGCGGTCCCCAGTTGTTCTCGTTGCTCGCGAGCTTCGCGAAGGCGTCGTACTCCGCGTCGCTGCCCTTGAACTGTGCCGTGCCGCCCTGCGCGAACAACCCCGCCGTCGGCCGAAGCCCTACGGCACCCATGGCCGCGGCGACTCCTGCAAAGAATCGACGGCGAGAAAGGTGATGCCTGACGTCCATTAATCCATCCTCCAGTCGTGAACTTGCTCGTGAAAAGCGACCCGATCCGGTTATCTCTGCCGTCTATGCGCTGGTATGGCCGTGTCACCCGCTCGCCGGTTCCAACGCGTGCAGCACGGAGCCGGAAAATAGTATCACAACGCGTTGAAACGAAAGCACTTGCCAGTGCCGTCGTCCTGGCGTGCTCGCGTGCGAAGGCTCTCTCGGTTCGAAGCGGGCTCGAGTGCGCCGCGGGCGAGGAGTAGTACTCTGCGCTGGTCGTGTCGTTCACCGACCGGCTGCGCCAGCAACCCCTGTTCTTCTGGGTCGCGCTCGCGGTGGCAACCGCGATCTTCGCGCTCTACCCATTTGCCGTCTCTGTCTTGCTTCGACAAGGCGGACTTGAAACGAGTGTGGGCTGGACGGCGATGCGCGACGGCGACGGCCGGCTGCGGGTGGCGCACGTCGACGCGGGTGGGCCGGCCGATGGGCGGCTCAGCGTCGGCGATATCGTGCTCACCGTCAACGGCCAGGCGAATATGCCGCGCGGGCTCGGCTGGGTGCAGTTCATGGATCTGCGGCCGGGCGACCGCTACCGCATTCGCGTCGAACACGACGGCGCGCCGATCGAACACGAGTTGCCCGCCGCGGCCCGCCCCAATCCGCAGAGAGTGTGGCTGATTCAAGTTCCGTTGCTGGCGATCTCGTTCTGCTTCTTTGCGACGGGTGTGGGGGTGGCGTCGATCGCCGCTCGCGCACGTGTGGCGCGGCTATACGCGATCGCGGCCCTGGCCGTCGCCGCGCAACTCATTCCCGGCGGTGTCTTTCTCGGCGATCTGCTGCACGGCCGCGATCGGCTCGTGCTGCTCGCGGTGGCAAGCGTGGTCCCGTTTGTCTATCCAATCATCTACCAGTTCTTCGCCGAGTTTCCGCCGGGCGTTCCACAGGCCCACTTGTGGCGTCGCGTCAGATTCATGCTGTTTGTCTGGGCCGCCTTGTTCCTGCCCGTCAACGCGCTCGTCAACGTTGCGGCCGCGCGCGGTAGTCCGGAAGCGGTCGCCTCGATCGTGTCTCATCCGACGCTCTTTGCGATCGCCGAAGTCATGAGGCCCTTGTTTCTGGCGAGTGCGGTCCTCGCGATCCTCGGGGTCATCGTTCGCAACTACACCGCGGTGGATGATCGGGCACAGCGAGTGCGGCTGAAATGGATCGTCCTCGGATGGGCCGCGGCGGGCACGCCCTTCGCCGTGCTCTTTGTCAGCGACATCATCGCATCGCTGGTCGGCGCCGAACTCGAGGTACTTTGCCTGGTTGCGTCTGCAGACGATTGCCCAGCTGTTCCTCGTCGTGCTCCCTCTGACGTTCACCTACGCGGTGCTTGCGCACCGGGTCGTTGGCATCGAGGTTCTCGTCCGCCGCGGGCTGCGCTACGTCCTGGCCAGGAACGTCCTGCGAGCAGCGGTGTTCCTGCCGCTGCTGGCGATCGTCATCAGCGTGCTGCTCGATCCCAATCGCACGGTCGCGGAGATTCTCTTTCAGAATCCGTTCTTTGCCGGACTGGCAGTCGCAGCGATGCTGGGTCTTGCCACTCGCGACCGTCTTGAACGCGCGCTCGATCGCCGCTTCTTTCGCGATGCCTCCGAGCGCGATCGCCTGTTGATCGATCTGGTGCATGAACTCGCGCGGCGCGACGATGTGCAGGGCCTCAGCGCGCTGGTCGTCAGCGGCATCGAGCGCGCTCTTCACGCGCAGGATGTGCGGCTGGTGCTCGACGACGATCGTGAGTTCGCGGCGGACGAAGACGCGGTATCCGCGGAGGCGCTCGGCTCGTACTTCCGTGTGCCAATCGAGAGCGGCGGCCAGCGGGTGGTCGGGTGGCTCCTGCTGGGTGACAAGAGATCTGAGGAGCCGTACTCGCGTGAAGACCGCCACCTGCTCGAGGCCGTGGCTGCGCAGATTGCCGTGGTGCGCGAGAACGCGGTCCTGAGGCGCAGCGCGGCGGACGACGCGCGTGTGAAGCAGGAAGTGCTGGCCCGCATCGACGCGGCCACGTTCAATTTGCTCAAGGAGTGCCCCGGCTGTGGTGCGTGCTACGACTACAGCGCCGAGACCTGCGCCAAAGACGGGCGTGCGTTGTCCCTCTCTGTGCCAGTCGACCGCGCGATCGACGGCCGCTATCGACTGGATCAACGGCTCGGTCAAGGCGGTATGGGAACGGTGTATGCCGCAACCGACGTGCGGCTCGGTCGCGGTGTGGCCGTCAAGGTGATGCGCGACGCGCTGCTCGCCAGCGAAGAGTCACGACGGCGATTTCACCGCGAAGCGAGAGCCTGCGCGCAGCTGCGGCACGAGCACATCGTTGCCGTCTACGATTACGGCACGACCGGACACGACGTCGCGTATCTGGTCATGGAGCGGCTCGTCGGCACGACGCTGCGTGCGGTCCTGCAGCGCTCCGGATGTCTGGCGCCTTCACTGGTGGCCGATTGGCTAGCGCAGATGCTCGACGGCATCGGCTGCGCGCACGATGCCGGGATCGTCCACCGCGATCTGAAGCCGGAAAACGTCTTCCTCACACAGCGTCGCGACGTCAGCACGCCGTCGATCACGCTGTTGGATTTTGGGCTGGCGAAACTGCATCTCACAGACAGCGAGGCGTCGCGCAATCTGACTGCGCCAGGACGCGCCCTGGGCACGCTCGCCTACATGTCGCCGGAACAACTCCTCGGGATGCCGGTCGACGCGCGCAGCGACCTCTATGCCATCGGCGTCATCGTCCTTGAAGCCCTGACTGGCCACAATCCCTTTCACCGGCGTGATCCGCAGGCGACGATCGCCGCCACGCTTCACGAGCGCGCAGGTCTCGGCAGCGCTGATCCCGCCACCGCTGCTCTCGATGCGGTGCTACAGCGCTGCATTGCCAGGGACCGCCAGCAGCGGTTCACTCGCGCGCATGAGATGGGCGCCGCACTGCTACCCGCCCTGCGATCCTGTCCACCGCGGCCGTCAGTTCGCCCAGCCGGAGAGGACGCCAACACCACCACCCCGTAGCATCGCCGTGTGACACGGTGTTTGCGCACGCTCGAGGTTTACTTCCCCCTCACGTCGATGCGCCCGAACGATAACGTCCCCGCAGTGCAGCGCGCGCCGGGATTGATGAAGAAATGCGACTCGAGGTCCCCTGGCGCGAGGTTCTTCTTGAACGTGAACGCGTAGCGATCCGGAAATGGATCCTTCATGTGCCGGTTGTTCGCGTGGACCGCGAAATCGGCGATGGTCCGGCGGCGCTTGTGCAGCTCGCTCGTCCATTGCGCGAGGCTCTTCTGCCGCTCGGGGACATCGGCGAAGCCCGCGCTGGTCGTGCTGAGGACTGCGTTGCCGGCGAGACGATGCTGCTCGGCGATCCACAGAACCTTTTCGTAGACCTCGACGAACACCGCGTTCGAGTTCAACGTCGCGTTCCACAGCGCGGACGACAAATCATCGGGGCCGGTGAGCTGGTTCTGCGTCTGGTAGCCGAGGATCTGCCCCTCGAATCCTTCGCGCGCGGCCCATTTGTTCGGGCAGCCGCCGCTGCTGTAGTCGTTGAAGTTCGTGAGGGCTATCGGGTCGGCCGGGTCGACGACGACGGCTTCGGTCTTGCCGTCGACAAGGGCGGTCGTGAGCGTCGGGACGCAGGCGTTGACGCCGCCGCGGATCGGCCCGAGCGCCGCGTGCATCGGCGAGAACAGCGCCGGCGCGTCAGGATCCAGACCGCCTGCCAGGTCCGGGCTGCCATCCGCATTGACCTTGCGGAAGTTGCCGGCCTGGCCGCCGTTGAGCGCGTCCACCGTCTGCTGATCGAACGGGATGCGGCCCATCGCGTCGACGTAACCGAAGTTCGGCGGTTCCGCGCCTGAGTCCATGTCGTAGTGGTCGCCGTCGAAGACCTTGGGGAAGCCGTCCTGGATGAGCATGTAGTGCATCGTCTTGCGGCGCCCGAGCTCGACGTAAATCGTGTTCTCGACCGCGTTGATGAAGTTCTGCGCGATCTCCGACGTGTATCCGCCGCCGAAGACCGTTGGCGGGAGCACATCATCGGCGAGGTTCGGGTCGTCGTAGGCCGCGACTTGCGTGCCGAGCGACGTCGCCCAGATACGCGTGTTGCAGAAGCACGTGCTCTGCGAACTGCCGTTCGCGTTCACCTCGCGTGGATCGAGGCAGCGTTTGGGCAACCGCATCTCTCCGGTGAGGAAGTTCAGACCCGTAACCTTGAGGCTCCCCAGCGCCTGGTAGTGGCGCGCGTTGCCGCGGATACGCGCGGCCACGTCGCGCAGCATCGTGAGCAGCGCCGTCTTGTAGGCGTCGTCCGCGGGCGACCCCATCGTCTTGTCGTAGCCGCAGCTGCGGTTGGTCGGCATGTTCGTGTCGCTGCTCGTGCCGAAGTCGCTCGTCTCGATCGGGATGACGCTCTTGGCCGCGAGACCGGTGGCGGTGGCGTCGACGAGCGGCACGTAGTCGTTGAAAATCCACGGCGGGATGCCGTCGCCCGCGAGGAGTTCGAGCAACACGAGCTTGCCGCGCTTTGCGGCGTTCTCCAACTCGGTGTCGAGCTTCGACCAGTTCTTGGTGTACGTCTCCATATCGCCGACCAACGTCATCGTGTAGAGGTCCTCCCAGTTGATGCGGATGACCGCGCCGGTGACGTCGGGGTTGTCCCAGGTGCTCTGCAGCACGTAGGGCGAGTTCGTTCTGCTCGACTTCTCCCCCCTGAATTCCTTGTAGCAAAGCTTCGTCGCTGCGCCCGCGACGATGTCCTCGTATCCGGGGAATTCGACCATACGGGCCGTCTCGCCCTCGGCGAGCGGCGAGCCGGCCGCCGCGAAGATCGTCTCGCACGTGTCCGCCGAGGGACCCTCGAAGTAGCTGTCGCTGCGCTCTGGACCGAGCGCATAAATGCCGGACGTGCCGCGTCGGAGAGGCCCGGTGAGCTCGTTGTCATCGCCGGGCATCATGCTGTCCGTCGTGTACGGCAGCGTGGACGTCATGCATGCAGTGCCGCTCAGCGCCGCCGCGTCGATGTCGGCTTGGTTCACGCGGACGATGGCATCGGTCGTGCGCAGCGGAATGATGCCGGCAGTGCCCGATGGGCCGACGAAGTGGACCGAGTCGCCTTCGTTGATCGTCAGCGCCGACGGCGTGAACATGCCGTTGGGGAAGACCGTGATGGTGTGGGTTGACGGGACCACGACGCGGCTCGCGCCCGGCATTCTTGACACACCGTCGGCAACGCGCGAGCCAGCGAGATCGGCGCGCAGGAGGCCGCTCAATCTCATCGCGCCACCGACCTCGGCCGGCGTGAAGACCCCGTCGTCCTTGACGGTCAGCGACATCGGCGTCGGAGCGCACGCGGTCAGCAACAGAACAACCGAAGCAACGACTGGCGCCATGCCAGCATGACACCGCCTGCCGCTCATCAACCCACTGGGGTGCATAACGTCTTTCTCCCGCTTGAAGCCGTTTCGTGAATATCGTTGCCGAGGTCCGCACCGGCGATCGGTCTGCGAGAGCCGATGCGAACGACGGCCTCTCACCAGGTAACGCACGACGCGGCGCTGAAGTCCCTCACCGCTGCCACGTAGCCGGACCGATGTGACATCCGCGCGCCGGAGTCGGCGACGGGCTCAACCGCGGACGACACCCGACACTTGACAAGCCGTCTCTCGCGATCCCATGCCACAATGAACGCGCGTCCCGCCGATTCCACGCAAACATCCATGCAGACAGTCACCGCGAGGCAGAGGAAACCTATGAACACCACACGGTCTGCGGTCGTGCTCTTGTCCCTCATCGTCTTTGTCGATCGCCCTGGTTTCGCCCAACCGCCCACATTCGCGCGTATCGATCACGCACCGTCGTTGTCTTTGTCGGGCGGCGTGACGGTCGGCGATTTCAACGCGGACGGATTCCCGGACCTCGTGCTTGAAACCCGCACGAGCACCGAACCGCTCGGTCTCTACTTCCTGCGCGGACAAGGCGACGCCACGTTCGCAGCGCCGATTCAGGTGTTCTCCGGATGCTGCACGAGCGTTGCGAACGGTGATGTCAACGGCGACGGAAAGCTCGATCTCGTCTTCGGCTTCGGCGGCGAAGAGTTGGTCCTGCTCGGCAAGGGCGACGGCACCTTCGGCGACCAGCAACGGTCTTCCGCACCGGCGAGCCCACGTGCACCACTCGTTCTCGATTTCAACGGCGATCGTAAGCTCGATCTCGCGATCGCCGACCAGGACGGCGGCGTATCGATATCGCTTGGAAATGGCGATGGCACGTTCGCAACAGCCAGTAACTTTCGGATCGGCGGTGGCGCGCGGGCGAACGCAATCGTGGCAGGTGACTTCAACGGCGACGGCGTCCTGGATATTGCGGCGTCGAATCCCGGTCCGCCCAATTTCACAGGAACGGCGGTCAGCGTCCTGCTCGGAAACGGTGATGGGACGTTCGGTCTGCCGACGGACTTCACCGTCGGAACCGATCCGTTCGCGATCGTGACGGCGGACTTCGACCAGAACCGCGACCTCGACCTCGCCGTCGCCAACTACATGTCCGCGTCGGTCTCCGTCCTGCTTGGGAACGGTGACGGAACCTTCGCGCCGAAACTCGACGCGCTCGACGGACCGTTCCCCGTTGGCATCGGCGCGGCCGATTTTAATGGCGACGGCAGACCAGACATCGCCATCGGCGGTGAAGCGCCTTCACTTGCGGTTGTGCTCGGCAATGGCGACGGCACGATGGGACCGGTCAACAGCTTCGCGGCAGTCACGTCGGCTCAGAATCTCGCGGTGGCCGACTTCAACCTTGACGGCAAGCCTGACGTCGTCATCGTGTACCTCCCGCCGACCAACGCGTTCTCGGTCTTTCTGAACACGACGAGCCCGGATACGACGCCGCCCGTCGTGACCGCGTCGGCAAACCCGTCGACTCTGTGGCCGCCCAACGGCCGCATGGTGTCGGTGACCATCTCGGGGACGATCGCGGACATGGGATCCGGCGTCGATCCGAGTAGCGCGACGTTCCAGGTCTCGGACGAATACGATGTCGTCCACCCATCGGGCTCGATCGCCGTGAACGATGACGGCAGCTATCGCGTTCAAGTTTCGCTGACGGCTTCACGCGAAGGCTCCGATCGGAATGGTCGAACGTACACCATCACGGTGAGCGCGAGAGACGAAGCAGGGAATCTCGGGTCGGGAAAGACGGAGGTGCACGTGCCCCATGATCGTGGGCACTCGGCCGCGGGTCGATAGTCGTGTGTCTTGGCACCGTGGCACAAAGCCTGCGGGGTGCCGGCCGCGCGTCGCCACTGACCCGGTGGGACTTGACAGCGGCGGCATCGCCACGGCGATCATGATCGACGTCCGGCGGCCGCACTCGAGTGCGCCGGAGAATGGCAACCATCCCATGAGCGAGACGACGACGCGCGAGACCCGCGGATTCGAGACGGAAGTGAGTCAGCTGCTTCACTTGATGGTGCACTCGCTGTACGGCAACAAGGAGATCTTCCTGCGCGAGCTGGTGTCGAACGCCTCGGACGCCGCCGACAAGCTGCGCTTCGAGGCGATGGCCGACGCCGCGCTGTTCGAGGACGATCCGGACCCGAAGATCCGCGTGAGCTACGACAAGACCGCGCGGACCATCACCGTGTCGGACAACGGCATCGGCATGTCGCGGCAGGAGGTGATCGAGCACATCGGCACGATCGCCAAGTCGGGTACGCGCGAGTTCCTCGCAGCAGCTGACCGTCGGACGCGTCGAAGGACGCGCAGCTCATCGGCCAGTTCGGCGTCGGCTTCTACTCCTCCTTCATCGTCGCCGACCGCGTGACGCTGATCACGCGGCGCGCCGGGCTGGCGGCCGAGCACGGCGTGCGGTGGGAGAGCCGCGGCGAAGGCGAGTACACCATCGAGACCGTCGAGCAGGACGACGCGCGGCACCGACGTCGTGCTGCACCTGCGCGCCGAGGAGGACGAGCTGCTGTCGGGCGCCGAGCTGCGCGAGATCCTGCGCAAGTACTCGGACCACATCGCCGTCCCGATCCTGATGAAGAAGGAGCAGTGGGACGCCGGCCGCGCGCGCGCAGGTGGTCACCGACGAGGACGAGCAGGTCAACCAGGCGTCGGCGCTGTGGGCGCGGCCGAAGTCCGAGATCACCGAAGAGCAGTACCACGAGTGCTACAAGCACGTGGCGCACGACGTCGAGCCGCCGCTGGCGTTCACGCACGCGAAGGTCGAGGGGCGGCAGGAGTACACGCTGCTGCTGTTCATCCCGCAGCGCGCGCCGTTCGATCTGTGGGACCGCGACCACCGCCGCGGCATCAAGCTCTATGTCCGTCGCGTGTTCATCATGGACGACGCGGAGCAGCTGATGCCGGCGTACCTGCGCTTCGTGCGCGGCGTCATCGACTCGAACGATCTGCCGCTCAACGTCTCGCGCGAGATCCTGCAGCAGTCGCGCGACGTGCAGGCCATTCGCGCCGCGTCAGTGAAGCGCGTCCTGACGCTGCTCGAGGAACTGGCGGAGAAGCAGGCCGAGAGGTACGCGACGTTCTGGACGGCGTTCGGCCGCGTGTTCAAGGAAGGCGATCCCCGAGGATCCGCGAACCGCGAGCGGATCGCGAAGCTGCTGCGGTTCGCGTCGACGCGCGAGCGACGGCGACGCGCAGACCGTGTCGCTCGCCGACTACGTCGGGCGCATGAAGGACGGGCAGGACGCGATCTACTACATCACCGCCGACAGCTCCCGGCCGCGAAGCAACAGCCCGCACCTGGAGATCTTCCGGAAGCTCGGCGTCGAAGTGCTGCTGCTGCACGACCGCATCGACGAATGGGTGGTGTCGTTGCTGACCGAGTTCGAGGGCAAGCCGCTGCAGTCGGTCGCCAAGGGCGGCCTCGATCTGAGCAAGATCGGCGGCGAGGCGGCGACGGAAGCCGAGGAGGCACCGCCGGCAGACGAGTCGGCGCGGCTGGTCGAGCGGATGCAGGCGGCGCTTGCAGGATCGCGCCAGCGGCGTGCGCGTCACGCACCGGCTCACCGACTCGCCGGCGTGCCTGGTCAGTGACGAGCACGGCATGAGCACGCATCTCGAGCGGATGCTCAAGGCCGCCGGGCCAGGAGGTGCCGGTCGCGAAGCCGGTTCTCGAAATCAACCCGAGCCATCCGATCGTGCAGCGGCTGAAGCGACGAAACCGACGAGCGCGGTTCGCCGACTGGAGCCATATCCTGTTCGACCAGGCGACGCTGGCCGAGGGCGGCCAACTCGAGGATCCGGCCGCGTTCGTGAAGCGCCTGAACGAGCTGATGCTGGCGCTGGCCGGCGCGCGGCGTCGCGCATCTGGACGCCGAGCTAGTACCGACTTTGCGCGCGTGCCGACGCAGAAATCGGCGCGGCTGTGACCCTAGCTGCGTTGGGAGTGGCTAAGCGCTCTGTGTGGACAGTACGTCGTATCGAGGCTAGAGTTTTCTGTGAGATACAGCATCCTGCGGCAGGCAGGTCACTCGCTCGGTTGAGCGTGGCTCGATGTGGCCAGGCTGTCGTGTTGGCGCCGACACAACTCGATGCGCGACAAGACCCGTCGTCGGTTCGCACAACCGGGCACACCACCTTCCGGCCTGGAGGTCCGGCAGCTGCGCGCGTTCGTCGCGCTCGTTGAACAAGGCAGCGTGACCGCGGCGTCGCGGACGCTCGGTCTCGCGCAGTCGACGGTGTCGGAAGCGCTGGCCGCGCTGGAACGCGCGCTCGGTACAACCGTGCTGCAGCGCCGGCGTCGAGCCGACCATGCCCTGCTGACACCCGCCGGCCACGCACTCTTGCCGCAAGCCCGCCGTGTGCTCGCGGACGTCGAAGAGACGCATGTCGCGATTGCCGCTGCGACGAACACCGGACGTGCGACGGTCGAAATCGTGGCCAACGAGTCGGTGAACACGTACGTGCTACCTGACGTGCTGGCGCGGATGCGCGACCGTTGGCCGAACACGCGGTTCTCCGTCGCGGTATCGACGTGTCCTGGCATCCGACAAGGCCTGGCCGACGGCGCCTTCGACGTGGGATTGCTGTTGGAGACCTCGAATCGACGGACGTCGGCCGATCATCCGGCGACCAGCGCAACGCCTTATGCGGATCGACGCGTTGTTGCGCCCAATGTGTCGCTCATCGTCTTCGGCGCCCACATGAACTCCCTGGTCAGCCTCGCAGCTCCCGCGCCCGTGCGCAAGAGCGAGCTGGCGGCCTTCACTGTGTTGTTGAGCGATGCGGATGGCGACTTCCATACGCTCGTCGAACGGTTCTTCAAGAGCGAGGGAGTGCCCGGACCGCGCCTGCAGGTGATCGGCAGCGTCGAGGGCGTCAAGAGGGGCGTGCTCGCCGACACGCGAGCACTGGGCATCCTGCCTTCATACGCGATCGCCGAGGAACTTCGAACGGGGCGGGTCGTGCGACTTTCCTTCCGGCCACCGCCCCGGGAGCTGCGGCTCGAGGCCCTGCTGTCTCGATCGCGTGCGCGTCACCCCAGCACGGACGATCTGCTCGCGGATATACAGCGCATCTTCGCCGCGGACATCCGCGTACGCGGCGTCGGACCCCGTCCGCAGCCGGTCCGCTGAAGCACAAGCGGCTCCTCTAGAACCGACCCGAAGCCAATGGCCGCGGCCAGCGCCATCGGCTGCGCCGATGGCGGCCATCGCTACTTTGGAGGGGTTACTGGATGCTGCGAAAGTGGCGCCAGATGACGCCCGGTCCGATCGCAACATTTCCTGTCTCGCTCCACCCCACGCGCACGTGGAAGAACACGGCGCCGGTCAATTGGACCGCGGTCAGCACGTCCAACAACACGTCCATCGGTTCGTTGTCTGACGATGGGATCGCGAGTGCAGCCCTCGCGTCGTCCGACCCGGCCCGATCGCACGAGCAAGCGACCTCCGGACGGTCGGACAAGGGAGCCAGACGGTCAGTCCTGGACCGCCTGCGACATCGCACGTAGCCGAGGAGTTCGACCGGTGAACCAGAGAGTGAGAACAAGCATGACGGATATCAAGCGTCTGTTGATGGTGGCAACGCTCGCGCTGGGTGGAGGCGGATGTGCGATCGAGGCCGACGAGGTCCATCTCGAGAAGAAGACGCATGCCGGCCGGTCTGTAAGCGGCGAGACGATCGTCCGCTGGAACCAGAACGCCGTGACCATCGCGAACGGCCCCGCGCTGCCGATGATGCGCGAGCTCGCGATCGTACACATCGCGATGCACGACGCGGCGAATGCCGTCGAACGGCACTACGAGACGTACTCGCGCATCGCAAGGGATCGCCGCGCCGACCCGGCGCTCGCGGCCGCCGCCGCCGCGCACGACGCTCTCGTGGCGCTGAAGCCGGCCAGGGTCGCCGAGATCGACGCCATGTTCCAGACCGACCTCGCCCGGGTCATCGACGCGGACAAGCTCGCCCCGCTCGCTCACGGTCGGCGCGGCCGCCGCCAACGCGATCCTCGCGCGCCGCGCCGACGACGGCTCGAACGCAAGGGTGACCTACACCTTCGGCCCGGTCGAGCCGGGCGTCTACCAGCCGGTCCCGCCGGCCGGCACCAACGTCGCCTTCCCGCACTGGCCGGACGTCACCCCCTTCGTCATGACGTCCGGCAGTCAGTTCCGCCAGGCTGGTCCGGTCAGGCTATCCAGGCGGACTTGGGCCCGCGACTACAACGAGGTCAGGGAGTTCGGCCGGATTGACAGCACAGTGCGCACCGCCGACCAGACCCACGCCGCCCACTTCTGGATCGAGAACCCCCAGTTCGCCACCAACACCATCGCCCGCACCGTCGCGACCGCCAACGACAAGGGGCTTTGGGCCACTGCCCGCGCCTTCGCGCTGGTCAATGTCGGCATCATGGACGCCTCGATCGCGACCTGGGACGCCAAGTACCACTTCAGTTTCTGGCGCCCCTACACCGCCATCCGCGGCCCCGATGGCGGCAGCGTCGACGACGGCCGCGCGGACACCCCGCTCGATCCGACCTGGCTGCCGCTTAACGCCACCCCTGGGCACCCGGAGTACCCCTGCGCCCACTGCGAGTTGTCGGCCGCGGGCTCGGTCGGGCTGACCGCCGTCTACGGCTCTCGCACCGGTTTCACCATCACCACCTCGACCGCCAACCCGGCCGGCTCGACCCGCACCTACCGCAGCTTCGATCACCAGGTCGAGGAGGCTTCCACCTCGCGCATCTGGGGGGGCTTCCACTACCGGTTCTCGCGCGAGGACGGAAAGGCCGCCGGCTACGCCATCGGCCACTACATCCTCCTGAACGAGTTCCGGCCGACCGACGACGACCACAACCACTAGAAAGAAGCGGTACCTCTTTCAAAGCCGTTGGGGGCGGGTATGTGCCGCGACAGTACGACGAATCGATCGCGCAGTGTCTGAAGGCCATCGAAATCGACCCCTACTATCCGAACGCCTTGTGGTTCCTGTCGCTATCGCTGGAGCAAAAAGGCCAGATCACGGCATCGATCGGAGTAACTCGAAAAGGCCGTCAACCTCGCGCCGGCTCCCTATTTCCGCGCCTTGCTCGCGCGCGCCCATGCGCTCGGCGGTGACCGGCTGAAAGCGCAACGCATCCTGGAGGATCTGCACACGCTGTCGCGGCGGCAATACGTTTCTCCCTTTGACTTCGCGGTCATCCATTATGGGCTCGGCGATCTGACATCCGCATTCCACTGGCTCGGAGAGGCCTATCAGCAGCGAGTGTTCCGAATCGTCGAGCTCACGCTGCCCATGTTCGATGGGCTGCGTGCCGACCCACGCTGGCAGGATCTCGTGAAACGGATTGGCCTTCCCACGAGTTAGCGAGTGCGAGGCGCGCGCGGTGAACCCGTCGAGCGTGATGACGAAGGACGGCGGTTACGCCCTCGAGCTTGACCGTCCAGATCCGGTCCATTAGAGTGCCCGCGCTCTCACATCCTCACATCCCACGGGAGGTTCTCATGGACTGGCTGGTCAATTCCCACCGTGTCGTCACCTGCTCGCTGACCGCGTTGTCGCTCGTTGCCGGGTCATCCGCGGTTGCTGCCCAGACAGTTCCTCCGGGATTTACCGCGTCTCCGTTCTCCCCCGAGTTCGTCATTGTTGGCACCCAGGAAGGCGTGGGCGTCCAGTACGTCCCCGCAAATGGAGATGGAACGTTCGGCGCACCGACGGACGTGCCGGGGCTCTCGCGGGTCCTCGGCGTTGACGTCGCCGACAGTGACGGCGATGGAGACCTCGATTTCCTCGCTGCGGACGGTCTCTCTGGCGCCGTTTACCTGTACAAGAATCTGGGAGACGGCACCTTTGCTCCACGACGCGTTGCCGTGGTGAACGTCACCGTGTTCGGGACGACCAGTCTACGGATCGCGGACTTCAACGACGACGGACGTCCCGACCTCGTGATCGGAGATGCGTTCGTCACTGGCGGAGTCCAAGTGTTGCTGCAAAATCCGGCCGGACGGTTCCGACGGGGCGATCGTCTCAACCTGGAATGGCATGACGGCCCGAGCAACACCGGGAGCGACGACAGTCCGATACTGTTCGGCATTGCCATCGGTGACATCGACGGCGACGACCACTCAGATATCGTGCTTCTGGGCGAGGAAGGTGAGGGCGGCGGTGAAGTACGCCTATACCGGGGCAACGGCAAAGGCCGGTTTGGCGATCCCGATTTGCTCTTCGACATCGAAGACGCGTTCGGCGTGAACCTCCACGCGACCGGACTGGCCGCGTTCGATCTCGAGGGCGATGGCGATCTGGACCTGGCCGTTGGCGACGGTGCGGGTCGCATCCTGATCTACGCCAACAATGGCAGCGGCGGGTTCAGTGCGCCGGCCGCCCCGGCGGCCTTCGTGGAGGGCCAAAGCGGGATCGATGCCTACGACGCCGACGGCGACGGCGATCACGACCTGATGATCCACGCGATCGGCTCGCAGATTCTCTATTTCGTGGAGAACGAGGGCGGATCGCTGGCGGCACCGGTCATCGCCGCCATGGTCGCAGGACCGGGGATTGCCGTAGGGGCGCCGCCTCTGCCCGGTCGGTAGCTCGAAGAACCGGCTCCACTCGACGTCTCAGTCCGCGGCGCCAGCGCCTCGTCTGGCTCCACGAAGGACCGTCACGATTGGTTTCCACACCTTCAGCATCGCCATGCTCCGCGTGTTGTGCTGGGAATGGTTGCCTAACCGGAGCGGCTTCAGGCCGCGGCTATTTGGCGCCGACGGCATTGGATCGTCTACGCAGAGAGAAAATTCAATGTGGTAAACGCGCGATAAACGCCGGAGCCTCGATCGACGGCTCGACTCGCGCGTGGCAATCTGACTATCGACCGTGATGCTTGGCGATCTGTTCCGGCGTGAGCCGGAGGAAGCGGGCGGCGTTGTCGTACAGAATATCGCGCTTCTGTTTCGGAGCGAGGAACGTGGCCGATTCGATCGCCTCGATCCCATGCTCGATCGCGGCCGGCCAATTCATCTGGTCCGACCCGAACATGACGCGACTGCCAAAGCCGGCCTCAACGATCCGCTCGAGGTAACGGTGGAATTCCTTGCGCGGCAGAGCGTAGCAAATGACGGCGACGTCGACGTGTACCTGCGGATGTGCCCAGAGAACGGCCAGTAGATCATCGAGCATGGGCCAACCGGCGTGCATGATGTACACGCGCAACTTCGGGTGGCGAACGAGTGCGTCTTCAAGCCCGAGCGCGCTATGCAACCGAGCGCGATAACCGCCTAAACCGGGGAGGTAGGGTGCGCCAGGCGGTCCTGTGCCGATGTGAATACCAAGCGGTACGTCCGCCGCTTCCGCAACAGCAAGGTACGGCTCGAAGCGAGGGTCACTGGGAGAAACGCCTTGGTACTGGATGCCCACCTCGCCGAACACCAGGTAGCGCTTGGCCGCGAACCATTCGCCCAGCGTCGCTGTTGACGGTGCACCGGAGCCGAACCCAAACGCGGCCGCAGGGATGATTCGATCTCCCCCTAATTCGCGCCAACGATCCACAAGCGGTCCGCTCGTCACGCCGATGATGTTGCGACGCTCGAGAATTTCGAAAGTCGTCTTCATCAACATCTCATCGGTCTCGGCACCCACCAAGGGGTTGGCGCATCCAGGTTTCTTCATGATCGCCATGAACCGATCCGCCCATGGCTGCCCCGGGTCGTGTGCGTAGCTCTCGAAACCAGGGCAGAGATAGGTTGGGGGCGGCCCGTTGTCGTCAGCGCGGTTGGCGTGCAAGTGCATGTCAATGATCGGCAGCGGTCGATCCTGAGCGAAGACGTCAGCACTCACTGCCGCAACGAGCACAACCATGATGAGTCGCAACAAGAGTGGACTCCCCTTTTGCGTTGAACCGGACCTGCGCGATGTCCCCAGGTCGGGTCCGCCAGGCCCGCTCGTTCGAACAGGCGCGGCGACTCGCTCCTCGACGCGTGTCATGAAGTCGCTCTTAGCGGAGCCCCATCCTCCGAGCACTCCGATTGAACGTTCATTCTGGTACTACTTCGTTCATATGTCTTAACTCATCGCGTACGGCGGTTCTACTGCTGAGGAGAAGACACGGTGGCAAGCGCCAACGTCGACATGCTGCAGAAACCGCGCGAAACCCGAGCGATAGAATCTCAGAATGGATTAGACCCACCGCCGAGTGAATGCGCTCAGTCCCGATTGCATCGGATGCGTCACGTGGCCACGGTCACGATGTTCTGATTGAGCCTAAACATGTTCGTAGGATCGTAGGTGTGCTTCACAGTGGCGAGTCGTTCGTAATGGTTGCCAAAGGCCGCATGGACAAGCCGTTCGTTGTCCTCACCGGCTCCTGAAAAATTTGGGTTCGTTTGCCCCGATGAGAACTGGTGCATCGCGTCGAAGACCTGGCGTGTCCAGGCGATGTTCCGATCGTTGTCCTCCCAATCGCTCCAGCTGCCGATGATCTCGAGGAGGAACGGTGCGGTTCGACTTCCGATCGGCGTCTCATCCGCCCCGACGCGGGCCATCGCTCCGCCGAGCGCCCAGACGGCCAGCATCGATCTGGCGGAGGGCCGGCTCGCGCAGCCGCCGACAATCGCCTCGATGACGTCGTCGTTCAGGCTGTCGAAATAGATCGCTTTCCAGTAGTGCAGATGCTCGCCTTTGCGAAAGAACGGGTCGAAGAGCTGTTGCAGCGCGCAATAGGGGATCGGCGACGACATGTCGAGGATCGGCTCGTCGATTTCCCGAAGGCGCCGCAGGACGGCTTCACCGCGCTCGGCCGGACCGGCGTAGGTGCCTCCGACAATCAGCACGTTGCGCCCGTGGAGGTGGGCGGGAAAACCGGGATGTTCGGGGATGCTCCAGAGCGCGGCGAGGGCGTTCACCTCGTCTGGCGCATCCGAAACGAAATCGCGGAACCGAGCCAGGACGGTCCGCGCCTTTTCGATCGGGTACACAGGTCCCGCGAATGCCACCATCGGCCCGACGGGATGAAGGCGATATTCGAACGACGTGACGATGCCGAAATTGCCGCCGCCGCCTTTGAGCGCCCAGAACAAGTCGGGGTGCGCGGTCTGGCTGACGTTCAAGAATCCGCCGTCGGCGGTCACCACGTCCGCGGACACGAGGTTGTCGCAGGTCATGCCGTAGGTGCGGCGGAGCCACCCCTGTCCTCCTCCGAGCGTCAACCCGCCAATCCCGGTCGTGGAGACGGCACCGCCGACGGCCGCGAGGCCGAAGAGTTGCGTCTCGCGATCGACGTCTCCCCACGTCGCACCGCCCTCCGCTCGAACACGCCGACTCTCGACGTCGACACGGACGCCCTTCATCGGCGACAGGTCGATCACGATGCCGCCGTCGCAGGTCGCGAATCCGGCGACGTTGTGCCCTCCTCCGCGAACCGCCACCAGGAGGTCGTGTTCCGCCGCGAAGCGGACGGACCGGGTCACATCGGCCACGCCGCCGCAGCGGACAATGAGCGCCGGCCTCTTGTCGATCATCCGGTTGAAGACGCTTCGCGCCTCGTCGTAATCGGGCGCATCGGGCAAAATCGGCGGACGGGTCAGAGTCCCGGCGAACTCGTCGATCGCCTGGCGGTCGATTCGCGTCTCTGCTCCCGAAAGGCTTTTCGCGGTGAGTTTCGACATGACATCTCCTCTCAGTCGGATGAACCGCAGGACGGAGGTTGTCGAGGTCATTGCATTGTATCGCCGGAGTCTGCGTCCACCTGCTAATTAGCGTCAGACCGCAGCGGTGACGACCGGCTCGGTAGAGCGTCGCAAATCAGCCAACATCACCCCTTATTTAAGCGGCCCAATTCGACCCCACCGAGCCACGCTGCGTGGGTGCACCTACGTGGCATTTGGCCGACCAGTTCTCAATATGTTGGAGGATGAAACAAGGAATTTACAGGAATTCACCTTCCTCATGATCCGCTGGAAACGCTCAACGATTCAGGTAGACGCACGTATTGCGCACGCGGAGCCCGCGTCAATCTTGCGTATGCCCTTCGCCGAACAGCCAGCCGAACGTGATGCCAAACTCGGCGCCGCTGTAATTCGAGTGCGCGCCAACCGGCGTCGAGAAATCCGCCATCCAGTTGTAGCCGCCGGAGACGCCGACCGAGAACCATCGCGCCAGGTGGAAATCGACGCCGCCGCCCACGTGGCCGCCGATCGTCACCTGGTCATTGACGCCGGTCATGCGCGCACCACGCCCCGAGAACGTGCCGACACTCGAGCCGATCACTGGACCGAGGCCCGCCGCGACGAACGGTTTGACCGCTTCCTGCTCGCGCCCCTTCGCAAACGGGTTCCATCGCGCGAGCACTTGCACCGCGCCGATCGAGGCGGTGCCGGAGAACGTGCCTTCGCTGCTCGTCGCGACGCCGACGATCTCTTCGACCCCGGTGACGCTGATCGCGATCGACAGATCCTCGCGGATGTAGCGCGCGTACTCGATGCCCCCGAAGAGGTCGGCCGTGCCGACGCCCACGGTCACGTCGTGTCCGGGCGTGTTCCACATGCCCCACTTGAGGGCGATCCGGTTTCGGCCATTGACGCCGAGGCGCGGCGCCGCTTCGTCTCCACGCTTTCGCGCGCTCTCCACCGCCACCGTACCAAATTGCTTCTCATCGAGCGCGATCGTTCCGCCGGCGGTGAGGTCGGTCTTCGCCAGCAGCGATCGCTTCTGGATCTCGAGGCGAACCTCGTAGACACCTGGTTCGACGCCCAGCTCGACGCGCCGGCCGCGCGGCTTATACAGCTCCACGACCAGCTCGCTGCGGTCATTGCGGATGAAGAACCGGCCGTCCAACTCCTCGACCAGCACCAGCGTCGCGGTCGTCTGGCGGAGGTCGGTCATGACGACGTCGCCGGTGCCCGAGAGGCTGATGTCGTAGGAAGGATGCTGCGCGCCGCCCCTGGTATCCACTGTACGGCCCAGCGTTTCCGTGAACGCGAACTGGTACGCCTCGTTCAGCGTGACCCGGCCGTCGCCCGACAGATCGGCTGCGCCGCGGAATCCGGAAACGAGGTAGTGCGTGAAGTACGAGGCGCGAATCCGATCCGATTCCTGCGCCGCCTCGGTCGCGGCACTCGACGTCAGGAACGCGTGGCCGCGCATCGCCGACGATTCGTCGACGAGAAACGCAGGACGCGGCTTGCCGCTCTTGATCCGGGTGAAGGCGCCCGATGCGCACGCGTCGAGCACCGCAATCCGCACGTCGGCGGGAATTTCGTCCAACCGGTCGCGAAGCGTCCGATAGGAATAGCGATCGTCGCCGAGCAGCAAGCCCTGTTCGTCGGCGTGCCCGGAATAGTAGAGCAGCACCTCGGTGCGGCCGCCGCCCCCCATTCGACGCGCGTCGCTGACACGGCGCTGCAAGCGGCCGAGCGCCTCCGCCATCTCCGACGGCCGCGGCTGCTTCAACACGATCTCGTTCGCCGGATCCACGCCGCCGAGCTCCACCATCACGCGCGCCACCCGCTCGGCGTCGGTGATCGCGTATTGGAGGCGCGGCCGGTCGGCCCCGCCCAGGTTGGCGCCGATGATCAGCGTGAACCGCTGGACGCGTGATTGGGCGACCGCGTTCGTCGGCAGCAACGCGAGCAAGTGAGCGCGAGCAGCATCGAGTTCGTCACGGCCTGACCTCTTTCTGGATCGAGAAGCGCGTCTGGGTGAAACCGGCCGGCAGCGGCAACGACTGCGGCGGCGAACGCAGGTCGTGTGTGCCAGCGCGGCGCGCCGCGTCGCGGATCGTCTCGACCGCGAACGGCTGGTCCGCCGTCACGAAGTAGAACCCTTCCCACGCCGGCGCATCGTCGAGCTCGTACGCCTGGTCGAGCAGCACGGCCTCGCCCGCCTGCAGGCTGGCCGCGACGCCGCCGGTCGTCGGCAGGTGAAGGGTGACGACGCCGCGGCCGTCGATCGAGAGGATGACGCCGTAGCGCTGTCCCGCCGAGACGTAACCGACGCGCAGCAGATCGCCGGCATGGGCCGGCGCCCCGTCGGCCAGCGTCTCGCTGCCGTTCGCCGTCCGGCGATAGATCGTCAGGGACGGTTCGAGGCCTTTGATCGCATCGCCGCCTGCGGCCGGGGCCTGCGGCCAGCTCCAGGGCTGTGCGATCGCGACGACGATGAGTCCCGCGCCGAGCGCTGACGCAAGCACCAGGCGCAGCGGCCGCGTGGTGCCCGCCACGCGGCGAGCGGCCGATCGTCGCTGCAGCACCTGCTCGGCGAGCCGGGCTGGCAGATGGTCGGCTGCGATTGCCCGGTCGGAGGCCGCGAGCGAGTCGACCCTGTCGCGCAGCTCCGGATCGGTGCGCAGCTGCCGTGCGATTGATTCCATCTCCTCGGGCGGCAGCTCGCGGAGGCGGAACCGCTCCAGCGTCACATCAGGCACGCGTCGTTCACGCGCCGCGGTCATCGGAGCATCTCCTTCATACGCTGGCGCAGCCGGCGCAGCCGTTTGCGAACGCCGGACACCGACAGGCGCGTTTCGCGCGCCACTTCCTCGTAGGTGAGGCCGTCCACGTAATGCAGGACGGCCATCGTCCGCGTGGAAACGGGCTCGCGCCCGAACAGTCGATCGAGAAGCAGCCGTGCGTCGAGCGCGCCCTCCGGCTCGGCGGTGGCGATCGCGGCGAGCTGTTCCTCGTCGTGGATCGTGGGCCGCCGCGCGCCGTCTCGAATCCGGTTCAAGCAGACGTTTGTCGCCATGCGATACAGCAGGCTCGAGGGATACCGATCGTTGAGCCTTTCGCGCCGTTCGAGCAGCCGCACGAAGACGTCCTGGCATGCATCGAGCGCTTCATCGTCGTCGCGCAGGAGCCGCCGGCAGCGCCGGAGCACCATCGGGCCATAGCGCTGGCAGAGTGCTTCGACGTCGAGCGCGTCACTCACGCTGTCCTTTGAACACTTCTGAGAGGTCAGAGTGTCACCGACTGGCGTCGCGATTGACCGGAAAGTCACGATCGGCCGGTGTCACCGGCAAAACACGTTCCCCTTCCACCACGGAAATCCGTCAGCGGCTCCGCGGTGACACTCGCGAGGGCCTTCGGTGTTGAAGGGGTATGCATCGACTGATCGCGAGCTGTGCCTCGCCGCCGCGGGCGCGGCATGCAGCCTCTACCACGACGCGGCGTCGTCCACCGGTCCGTCCGCGATCCTGGTCGGATCCGGACGCCTGATCACGGAGGAGCGTCCGGTCAACGGATTCACGTCCATTGCCGTCAGCGGTGCCGTTCGGGCGGTCGTCACGGTCGGCGACCCCGAGTCGCTGCAGATCAGTCGCTCGTAAACGCGCGGGCTAGATCAGGTACTTGCACGCCTGCGGGTTCGCTTTGACGAAGTACTGCTTGTAGTTCGAGGCTTTCGGATCCATGCACCCCTCGAGATTGAGGAGCTCGATTTTCCGGAGGTCGGTCGGCGCCGTTTCTGCCTGGATGGAGATGTAGCCGGACGTCATCGGCGCGCCGTCGACCTTGATGGCGGGATCGGACCTTGATGGCGGGATCGAAGGTCGACACGCTGCCGCCGCCGATCTGCGCCTTCGTGTACTCGATCACTGGGCGTCCGTTGGCGAACCACAGCTCTCCCGCGCGTGCGATGACCGAGGAGGTGTGGACCACATCTCGTCGTGGTTTGCCGACCGTGCACCGTCGACTCAACGATGACGAGATGCCCGCAACGGTCAAACGCCGGATAACAGATCGAGCTTGCCGGTGCTGTCGCCGAACCTCTCCAGATTTACACCGAACTTGTCCATCAGGTTCAGCGACAGGTTCGCCAGCGGCGTGCCCTTCGGATACGTCAGGTGACGATTGCCCTTCATCTGCAGGTCGCGACCGCCGATGACCACCACCGGGACGTTGAAGTTGTTGTGCGTGTTGCCGTCGCTCATGCCGCTGCCATAGAGCACGATCGCATGGTCCAGCAACGTCCCATCGCCGTCAGGGATGGCGTGCAGCTTCTTCAGGAAGTAGGCGAGCGTTTCGACATGATAGGTATTCAGCTTCGAGAACACCGCCATCTTGTCCGGATTGTTGCCGTGGTGCGACATGGAATGGTGGGCCTCGGGCAGGCCAATCTCGCCATACGAGCGGTTGACGTTCTCGCGCGCCATCAGAAACGAGCTGACGCGGGTGATGTCCGCCTGGAACGCCAGTGCCTGCAGGTCGAACATCAGCTCCGCGTGTTCCTTGAACGTCTCCGGCTCGCCGGCTGGCCGCGGCGGCACGGCAAACTCGCGGCTGGACGATTCGTTCCTGCTGATGCGCCGCTCCACGTCGCGAATGCCCTCGAGATACTCACTCAGCTTGGTGCCGTCGCGGCGGCCCAGTTTCCGGCGAAGCTGCTCGATCTCCTGCGTCACACCATCCAGAATGCTGCGGTCTTCCCGGCTTCTCGCGATGCGCCCCTCCTCGGTGTCGCCGCTGCCGAACAGCCGTTCGAAGACGAAGCGCGGGTTGGTTTCCGCCGGCAGCGGCATGGTCGGGGTCTTCCACGACATCGAATTCATGTAGGCGCAGGCATAGCCGTGATCGCAGGCGCCGACGACATCATTTCGATCGACGGCCACTTCGAGCGACGAGAGCTTCGAGTCGCGGCCGATCTGGTGGGCGATTAGCTGATCGATCGTCGTCCCGGCTTGCACATCAACGCCTTCGGTCTGCTTCGGGTGCACGCAGCTCATGAACGCCGGCGCGGCCCGCGGATGCTGCCCCCGGAGTCGCCCTGGTCCGTCGCCGGGAAGTTGTCCAGCCCGGTGAAGACGAGCGTCCGATCGCGGAAGGGCTCGAGCGGCTTCAGGATCGGCGACAACGCGAAATCAGCGCCGTCGCTGGCAGGGGTCCAGTCGTTCATGTTGGCGCCGTTGCCGCAATAGATCGCCGCGAATCGAGGCGCCGCCTTGGCCTGGGCCGACATCGCCGGCACCATCGCGTCAAGCAGCGGCAAGGCCAGGGTTGCGCCGATGCCGCGAATGAACGTCCGGCGGGGCAGCGCCATCTTTGTGATCACCATTCAACACCTTTCCTGTCCAGCCTCAGTTCGCTCGCGCCTGCGCCATCCGCATCTGAAACGGCGTGCTCGTGACGATGGCCTGGATCAGCGGCACGATGCGGTAATTCGCGCGGGCGGCGTTCCGCTTGATCTGACGGATCGCCGGCGCATCGGTCGCCTCGAGCCCTCGCCCGAGGGCGTAGGTCAACAGCTTCTCGGTGAGCGTCGTCAGGAAGTCGTCGGAGTGATTCAGCAGCACCTTCCGAAGCTCCACCGGGCCCGCGAAGGTTGTGCCGTCGGGAAGCTTCGCGGACGCGTCAATCGGCGTGCCGGCTGGGTCGATGTCCCGCCACTCGCCGATCGCATCGAAATTCTCGAGCGCGAAGCCCAGCTCGTCCATCTGCGCGTGGCAGCTCGCGCACACCGGATTGGCGCGGTGTTGCGCCATCTGCTCGCGCATTGGCAGCACCTTCGCCGGGTCCCGTTCTTCCTTGAGCTCGGGCACGTTCGGAAGCGGCGGCGGTGGCGGCGTGCCGAAAATATTCTCCAGGATCCATTTGCCGCGGATCACCGGGGACGTGCGGTTCGCACGTGAGGTATCGGTCAGAATCGAGCCCTGCCCCAACAGCCCGCGGCGCACGCTGTCGGCGGGAAGCGACACGCGCCTGAATCGCTCGCCGTATACGCCGGGAATCCCGTAGTGCTTGGCCAGACGCTCGTTCAGGAACGTGTAGTCGGCGTCCAGGAGATCGAGCACGCTGCGATTCTCGCGGACGATGCTCTCGAAGAACATCGACGTCTCGCGCTCGAAGGCCCGCCGCAGATTGTCGTCGAAGTGAAAGAGCAGTTCCGGGCTGGGTCTGAACGCGGACACGTTGCGCGATGTGAAGCCACTGGCCGGCGAAGTTGCTGACCAGCGCGTCCGAACGCGGGTCCGCGAGCATCCGCTTCACCTGCTGGCCGAGCACCGCTGGCGTGCTGAGCGTCTTCTTCTCCGCGATCGTCAGCAGCTCGTCGTCGGGAATGCTGCTCCACAGGAAGAACGACAGGCGCGACGCCAGCTCCACATCGCCGATGCGATACGGCGTATTCGGCGCGACGCTCTCTGGCTGGTCCTCGAATCGGAACAGGAACCTCGGGACTCATGAGGATGCTGCGAATCGCGAGCTCGAGGCCTGATTCGAAGCCGCCTCGGCGCCCTGATCGATATCGAGTCAGCGGGATCTGTAGATCGTCGTCGGTGACCGCGCGCCGATAGGCGCGCCGCGCGAGCGTTTCGATAATCGGCCTGGCGCAGGGCGCCTCGTCAGCGGCGGACGCAGGGCGGCAGACGAGCAGGCGGGCTCGGCTCGGCGAATCGTTCGTCGCTGCCGCGGCGGGCGCGTCCGGCCCGGTAATCGTCACGCTCGAAATGCCGGGCTCGCCGTTGCCGGCGCGATAGGGATCCCGGCGCAAATACGGATCGAACAAGTCTTCGAGGAACGCCGCGGTCTTCTGGACGAAGTACGACCTGCACCAGATGACGAGCCGGCCTTGACCGGCACGCGGAACTGCAGCGCCTCCAGGGTCTTCTTCGTGCGCTCTTCTCCGCTCTGCTTGGCAACGTCCGGCCCGCCGACCTTTGTGCTCCAGACCCTGGCCTGGTCGATGCTCACATCAAGTTGATGCGGTTCGGCGGTCAGCCCCATGATGCCGCCGTCCGCGCCGCTCTCGTTCAGTCGCAGTTGGAACAGGTACTCGCCGTCGACGGGAAGTAGTAGCGAACCGCCAGCCCGCCGCGCGATCCCCACGGCAGATCGTCGCTGAAGCGGATCCCCTGGTTGCGATCGGTCGGGACGAAAATCGTCTCCGGCGACGGGGATCCGCGCACGCGTCCCAGCGCCATCTGGCTGATTTTCGCCGCCGCGCCCAGGTATCGCTCCGTCAGCGCGGGCGACAGCGACAGCGAGTCGGCATTGTTGTCGAACCCGTAGGCCGCGTTGTCTGCCGGCAACAGCGACGCCGCGTCGATCTCGAGCGCCAGCAGGTCGCGGATAGCATTGCGATATTCGACGCGGTTGAGACGATGGAGCGTGGGCCGGCCCGGGTTGGGGTGCTCGAGGGCGGCGCGGTCGAGACCGTTCTCGAGCCACGACGCGATGCTCGCGGACACCGCCTTGTCCGGCCGCGGCCGTCCAACCGGAGGCATCGCCCCGGTCCGAATCTTGCGCACGACTTTTTCCCACACCTCCGCGTGATCGGCGAGCTCCGCGAGATCCAACGCGTCGAGCGCGAGCCCGGCGGTCTTCAATCTCTGGTTGTGGCAGGTGACACAGTATTGGTCGAGCACGGCGCGCGGCGCCGCGATAGCTGGCGCAACCTCCGGCGAGGATGCTTTGCTGCACACCAGTTGGAGCCGCTGGCGCCGCGGCGACACACAACGCCACGAGGATCGCGCACGCGTCTCATCGCGGCTCCTTTTCCGGGATCGCGGCCGCACATGGAGCCGGACACTTCATTTCCTTGGCGCCCAGCTTTCGCAGCAGCACCGCGGTGTGCGGTTGGGCCGCGAACGAATTGCCGTACTCGACGCCATCGGCGACGATCAACGGCGTCCGTCCATCTTTGGCGACCACGTCGAGCTTCGCGCCCTTGTCGAAGAGATACTGCACGACGCTGTTCGCACCGCGATAGGCCGCCGCGTGCATCGCCGTCTCGCCGAGGTCGCTGACCGTGTTGACATCGGCGCCCAGCTCATCGACCAGCAGCTTGACGGCTTCGAGCACCTGCGCCTCGGACGCGCGATCCTGGTTCGAGGCCCATGCGATGCCCGCGGCCGCCATCAGCGGCGTGATGTGTTCTTCGGTGCTGATCATCGGATCGGCGCCGTGACCGAGCAGCAGGCGCATCACCTCGACGTCGGCCGACTTGGCCGCCAGCAGAAACGCGGTGGCTCCGGCGAGGTGCCGGCGATACCGCGCGCCCGACCACCGGGGCTCCTCCATGCTGATTCGCCCGTTCACATCCACGCCGTGAGCCAGCAGCGATGTGATGACCCGCAGCCGGTCGAGGTGCACGGCGATGAACTGGTCGCTGATGTGCCAGTTGGCGACGTGCACCGCGGCGTGCAGCGGCCTCCCGAAGATATTCCCCCTCGTCACGCCCTCGGAGTCGCGCTCGTTGTTGGTCAGCTTACGGTGTTTGAGCTCCATCGGCCGGGCGCGCACGCCCTGCACGGTCAGCTCGGTCGAGCCGCCCTCGACGTTCGGATCGGCGCCCTTGTCGAGCAGGAGATCGACGAGATCTTCGTGCCCGTTGATCACCGCCACGAGCAACGGCGTCGCGCCATCGGGTCGCCGTTCCTTCACGTCCGCTCCCGCCGCGAGCATCGCGCGGACGGCTGGCATATCGCCTCGTCGCACCGCGAACAGGAGCGGCGTCGTGCCAGCGTTGGAACGTGCGTGGATGTCGGCTCCGCGCTCGATCAGCGCCTGCACGACCGGCCCATGGCCCGCGGCGGCCGCCCACATCAGCGCCGTCTGCCCGTTCCAGGCCTCTTTCGCGTCGACGTTCGCGCCGCTGTTGAGCAGGGCCTTCACCGCATCGGCCCGTCCGGCGCGCGCCGCGAGCATCAGCGGCGTCTCCGCGGCACGCACGGCGCCGTTCGGGTCGGCGCCGGCCTTCAACAACTGATCGATGATCGCGGCGTTGCCGTTTCCGGCGGCAAGCGCAAGGGGAGTGACGCCGTAGTTGTTGGGGGTGTCGACTTTGGCTCCGGCGCGGATCAGCAGCGCCGTCGTTTCGGCGTCATCCAGGTAGGCCGCCCAGTGCAGCGCCGTCGCGCCATCAGCTCTGGGGGGCGTTGACATCGGCCCGCTTTTTCAGCAGCGACAGCACGGCCTGATTGTCGCGGCGCTGCACTGCGTCGGCGAGCGGTGCATCCGTGCCGGCGGCGCCAAGGCTGGAAACGCAAAGCATCGCGGCGAGCCCCAGCCCGCGCGCGCGTCGCATCGGCATAGCCGAGTCCTCTGACTCGAGCAATATTACGCTCAACGCGACTCGATTCGAACGGTCTTTGTCGCGGCTGGCCCTCGGGCGGTTGCACAGAGCCTTTGGACTCGCGCTCAGCTGACGATGTCGCGCACCGCAACCGCCTTAGAAGCTGAACTTCAACCCGAACTGCACCAGCCGGGGATCGCCCGTGACCGGGACCGTCCTCGTGATCGTCCCGAAGTTGGCGCTGTTGACGGCGATCCGGTTGTCGGCCGGCGTCGTGCCCGGGATGTCGAAGTTCACCTGGTTGAAGAGGTTGAAGACCTCGATGCGGAACTGCACGTTCGACCGTTGTTGAAGCGGAAGTTCTTGAACAGCCCCCATATTCCAGCTGTGGAACGACGGTCCGCGCAGAAATCCCTTCGGGACGTTGCCGAACGTGCCGACGTCGGCGACCGCGAACGCCGCCGGGTTGAACCACAGCGTCGGATCCGACCCGGCCGGCGGCGTCGAATGGTTGTCCCGTGAGCTTGGCGCGATCGTTGTTGCTGCCAAGTCCCCGCTGCGATCGGTCGGATCCGCTGATGATGTTGAACGGCCGTCCGCTCTCGAACTCCATCAAACCGGACCACTGCCAGCCGCCGAGCGACCCATTTCATCGGCCCGGTCATGTTGGCGCCTGGCAGGTCCCACACCCATGACGTCGTGAAGCGATGCGTGCGGTCCTGCGTCAGGGGACCCCACACGAGCGGATCCTTCTTGTCGAGCGTTGAACTCGTTGTAGGGGATCACCTCGTCGCCGAAGTTGCCTTCGACTCTCGACAGCGTGTAGTTGCGCGGTGACGGTGAAGCCGCGCGAGTAGCGCTTGCTCAGCGTGAGCTGCATCCCGTTGTAGACCGACTCCCGATCCTGACGCTGCTGGTTGACGCTGGCCGATGCCGGCGGCCGCGAACAGCCGTCGCGCGTCGGTGCCGCGCGTGTCGCCCGGCGTGTAGACCGCCGGGTTCAACTGCACCGTGCGGCGTCCGTTCGACCGATCGCGAGCCGACATAGGCGGCACGCGCCGTCAGCCCCTGCATCAGCTCGCGCTCGAACGTGAGGTTGTAGTTGTAGGTGAGCGGTGTCTTGTACTCGCGAGTCGAGCGTTTCAATCAGCACCGGCGTCGGGAACGGGGCCTTGTCGGTCCCGATCGTTGTCGTCGTTGATGAGGTTGAAATCGGTGCGGCCGCGATACGGATCCGAGAAGGGCCCCGCCGGTCTGGTCACGCACAACCGAATGCTCCACGGCGCCGCATTGACCGCGCCGTTCCCGGATTCGCCGTCGCGGTGCTGGTCGTAGAACATGCCGCCGCCGCCGCGAAGGCTGGTCTTGCCGTCGCCGGTCAGGTCCCACGCAAAGCCGGCACGCGGCCCGAAGTTATTCGACTTGCGCGTTGGTGCCGTCGTACGGGACGCCAGGGTCGCCGCGGAAGAGTCTCGCCCCTCGGCGCCTGCGGGAACACGGTCGAGCGCACGTTGTTGTTGAAATTCTCGAGCGAGAAATACTCGATGCGGCCGTTCGATCTCGTGCCACGGCGGCGTGTTCTCGTAGCGCAGGCCGAGATTCAACGTGAACCGCGGCGACGACTTTGAAATCGTCCTGAACGAAGAGCGATCCGTACCAGACGTTGTAGTCCTTGTACTCGCCGGTGCCCTGGTCGAAGGTCTGCACGTAGCCAAGCAGGAAGTCGGCGATCGGGTGGCCGGTGCGGCTGCCGTCGAAGATGAAGTGTCCCGCGCGCCGGAACTGGTTGTCGAATCTCGACCGTGTAGTTCTGCGCTTCGCCGCCGACCTGGATGTTGTGCTTCCCCTTGCACCAGCGTGAACCGGTCGTTCAGCTCGAGACCATTGCGGACGAACGAGGCTTCGAGGTTGTCGCCGATGTTGAAGTAGCCGCTGGCGTTGATCTCCGAAATCGACGGCTGGTCGGGATAGATCGGCAGCCGAACGCCCAGCTCCTGCATGCTCGGCACGTTGTTGGTCGGCGGGAACCGGCGCGCGTGCATGCGGTTGTAGCCGACGCGCAGCTCGTTGAGCGACGTGTTCGTCAGCGTGCGCGTCCACGATCCGACGATGTTCTGCGCGCGCACGCGCGACTGCAGCGTCGGGATTGCGATAGCGTCAGCAGATTGCCTTCCGTGTAGGTCGGGTCGTTGGTGAAGTGATCGAAGAAATACCGCACGCCGATCTGATTGGACTCGCCGAGCTGATGATCGACCTTGCCGACCGCCTGATTGTCGTCCTGGCCGATGAGGCGCGGCACCTGCATCGCGGCCGTCGCCGGTCACCTGCGGGCATGAACTTCAGCACGTTCACCGACGGCCGGATCGAAGCGCGACACCGGGATCTGGTTGCCGGGGAACGGCAGGCCGGTCAGCGGATCGGTGAGCGGCGCGGTTGCAGGCGGCGCCGCAGGTCGCGAAGTTGCCGTTGCGTTCGTCGGTCGTCGGCGCAAACTGCACGAGGTTCGTGCCGCGGTTGGCGATCGTCGTGCCCTGCCAGCCGCCGAAGAAGAACATCCTGTTGCTGCGGATCGGCCCGCCGGCAAAGCCGCCGTACTGCTTGCGCTTCAGGAAGTCCTTCTCGGGATTGAAGTAGTTCTTGCGCCGTGAACTCCCGGTCGCGCAGGTAGCCGAACACGCCGCCATGAAAGCTGTTCGTGCCCGAGCGCGTCACCGCGTTGACGACGGCGCCGGCGCTGTTGCCCTGCGCGGCGCTGTAGTTGCTGGTCTGAATGCTGAACTCCTGCAGCGCGTCGGGAAACGGGAACGGCTGGTTCTGCTGGTAATACGGATCGGAGTGGCTCGTGCCGTCGAGCCGGAACGAGACCTGCCGCGACTCGGTCCCGTTGGTCGACATGCGCAGCGCGCCCGGGATCGTTTTCCCCGACTCGCGATCGACCGTGTGTCAGCACCATGCCGGGGACGAGCGTGCTCAGCGTGGCGGCGTCGCGCCCGTTGAGCGGCAGTTCGACGATGCGTTTCGAGTCGACGACTTCGCTGAGGGTCGCGGAGGTGACGTCGACGGTGGGCGATTGGCCGGACACCGTGAGCGTTTCCGCGAGGGTGCCGAGCTCGAGCGCGAAGTTCACCGTGAGGTTCTGGTTCGCCTGCAGCAGCACGCCTTTGCGCTGCAGAGGGCCGGAACCCGCTCAACTCGGCGCTGATGTCGTAGGTCGTCGGCCGCAGCGACGTGAAGCTGTAGCGGCCATCGGCCCCGGCCACGGTGTCTCTCGCCAGACCGGTGGCCACCTCGACCGCCTTGACGGTCGCGCCGGGCACGATGGCGCCGGTGTTGTCGCTAATCACGCCGTTGATCTGGCCGGTTTGCGCGACGGCGGGAGCTGCGAGCAGCAGCACAAGACACGGTGTCGCGAGGATTCGTCGGATCATCACACCCTTCCTTGTTAGCGGCCGTGATTCCAACTGGGCGACGGGCGTTTGCAACCGGAGTTGCGCGAACGAGAATTTACATCCGAAACCAATAAAGTAAAGCGAAATCTGGCTCAACGCGCGGGCACGCGCAGGAACTCCGAGGCTGCAGCGCACGCCTGGTGAAGCGCGATGTGAATCGCGCGTTCGGGCGACGCTTCAACGGGGTGGGACGGTCGCGTGTTGCGCTGCACTTCGAAGCTGCTCGCGCTACGTCATCAACAGCAGGTGCTCCAACGGTCGCAACCGCGACGTCTGCGTCTGCGAGAGCGGACCGCTGGCTCTGGGCCTGGTCGTCACGGCGCAGCAACTCGCGAACGGCACTCGTCATCGTGAAGCCGGAGAGAGTCGTCGCCTGGCATCGCAAGGGATTTGGCCTGTTCTGGACGTGGAAGAGTCGCCGTGGCGAGATGTCGATCCGCAATGCGCCACTTCTGACAGTCTCGCCGGAGCCGATCTCTGCCTCGTGGGACCGAGTCGAGGGCATGTGGCTCGGACTGGCGATTGGTAATGTTCTCGGCAACACGTCAGAAGGTCTCACGCCGCGTGACCGCAGACGAGAGCAATGTGAGATCCGGGATTTTCGGCCGAACTGGAAAGCGCAACACACGCGGCGCGGAACGCTGTCAGATTATTCCCAGCTGGCATTCTGGACCGTAGAGCACCTCGTTGAACGCGGCACATTCGATGTCGCGGCGAAGTGCAGAAATGCCGTTACGCCGCACGGCGTACTAATGACTCATTCCACCAAGTCGATGACCACGTTGAACGCGAGCGCTGCTCGATTTTTGGTAGTGCTGCAGATTGCGGCGTCGACGTCTGGACATAAAGCTCACGTCACCGAACTCAGGACAGGCGGCCGCGTCAAGCCGGACCCGGCACCGGCAGCCTGCCCACCCATGGACTGTTGGCCAGGAGGGTTCTGCCATTTTTCGATAGCACCACGTTGCTGCCAGGATCGCGCTACTTTTCAATGAGTCAGAGGCTGAACCTGACGGCGAAGAAAGCGCATGGCCCGCAGAGAACCACGCAGCCAGTTAAGACTATTGAAAACACAGAAGCTCAAGTTGGCGGAGAGGGTGGGATTCGTGCCGAGCGCGACGCGAGTCGCGCGAAGCCTGAAAACGACCCGAACCGACACGGCCGAGCGAGAGCGAGGGAGTGGCGGAGAGGGTGGGATTCGAACCCACGTGCCGGTTACCCGACAACACGCTTTCGAGGCGCGCCCGTTACGACCACTTCGGTACCTCTCCGTTGAGGGAAAACGCTTGAAGCGGACCCTTGATTATAGCGCGGGAATACGTCCAAGCTGAAGCCATGCGCCCCCAAGATGAGGGGGTCCGGCTAAAGCCGGACACTACGACTGTGGCG
>CAVTHG010000015.1:0-1673964 GCA_963734375.1 uncultured Acidobacteriota bacterium
TTTTACGCGGAACCTGCGGGCCCGGCTACCGTGCAACGTTGGATCAGGTACTTCCCAGCGCATTCGACCAGCATGTGACCGACGCCGATACGTTCTTCGAACAGGAGTTGCCGGCGCTGCAGCAGTGGTCGTTCCGGCAAGAGGAGGCCAGCCGCGTCGTTCAACCGGTCCTGGCGGTTGTCGGCGCGCGAAGTCTGGAGCTGGATCCGATTTGGGATGAGCGGCAACAGCTGTTGCTCGACTGGTTGCCCAACGTCGAGCCGTTTGTGCTTCCGAATGCGACGCACCTGCTGCAGGTGGAGAATCCCCAGGGTCTGGCCGAGGCCGTGGCTGCCTTCTTTGGTCGCCACGCGCTGACCGTACTCGCGTAACGGCATCGCCAAGGCTAGTGGCCTGTATCGGCTGATCAAGGACCACCTCGCGGGCGGGGCATCCCGGCTGGCTGCGTTGCTCCTTCCTCAAATACTCCCGGTATTCTCGGTCGTCGCGCCTTGCCATCCGGGCGCCGCGCTCCGCGATCTGGTCCTCGTCCAGCCGATACAGGCCACTAGTACTACTTTGTCAGATTCGCAGATTCGTTCCGGATCTAATGGAAATCGAGGTTAACCGTCTTGTACGGCGATCGCCATTCCTGTACGCTGACGCGCGGTGGTGCTGCCGCGCAATGCACCGGCTTGGCTCGATCGTTTGAGCACCTGGCTCGAGCCGTTCGAGCGCTCGTTCGGACACGTCGCTCAGCGCGGCGCGTTTCGTCGGTACCTGGCCGGGTTGCTGAGCGACAGTCGGCGCAAGTCGATGAGCGCCATGTGGGAGCGCGTTCACGACCCCGGCACGTACCAAGCCTTTCAGCATTTCCTCAGTCATGCTCCCTGGGACCACACGCGCATCTGGCGGCAGCTGCGCGCGACGATTCCCGATCGCAGCGGCATGGTGATTCTCGACGGCACCAGCTTTCCCAAACAGGGCACCCAGTCGGTGGGCGTCGCACGCCAGTACTGCGGCACGTTGGGCAAGGTGGCCAACTGCCAAGTCGCGGTGACGGCGGCGCTGTGGACTGGCGTGCGGGCCTGGATGCTGGGTGCGGCCCTGTATGTGCCCGAGACGTGGTTGACGTCCGAGGCGCGCGCCCGCGCCAAGATCCCGACGACCGTGCGGTTTCAAGAGAAATGGCGTTTGGCGCTGACCCTGCTGCGGCAAGCGCGCGCCGCCGGCTTTCAGATCACCGCCGTGCTGGGCGATGCCGAGTTTGGCGACAATCGCACCCTGCGCCAATACCTGGATCGCAGCGGGCTCGCCTACGCGTTGGGCGTGTCGTCGACGGTGACGGTGTCGCGCGCCGGCGCGGCGCCGGTCGAATCGGTGCGGGCCCTGGCCGCGCAGCTGCCGCGCCGCGCCTGGCGCGTCATCTCGTGGCGCAACGGCGCCAACCGGCCCTGGAAGGCGCACTTTGCCGCCGTCCGCGCGACCCCCACCGCTCGTTGGCCTCACCGGCAGTCGCCAGAAGTCTGGGTCCTCTTCGAGCGCGATCTTGGAACGACCCCTCGCGTCAAAACCTACTTCGTCGCGCTGCCGCCGACCACCTCGCTGCGCGCCCTCGTCCGCCTCGCCCATCACCGCTGGGCGATCGAACAGCAATATCAGGAACTCAAGGACGAACTGGGGCTCGATCATTTCGAAGGCCGTTCGTGGCCGGGGTGGAACCGTCATGTGCTGCTGACCGCTCTGGCCTACACCTGGCTGCAACAGGAACGGCGCCGGGCCGGGGCACGATTGCCAACACTGCCGATTGCGCGGGCCGTCATCACCGAGGTGTTGACGGCACACTTGTTCGTGACGCATCCGCACTACTTGGAAACCATGATGAAACTCAAGGATTTCCACCTGCGGATCTAACAAAGTAGTACTAGTGCGATCAGAGCGAAGCATGTCGATGCAGGCGAGGCCTCGCATGGTTTGCAGCCGACGGCGGCTGGTGTCATCATCAGCCGCCGCGGCTAAAACCTATCCGTGAGCCAGACGGCCGCAAAGGAGACGCTAGTGGACGGAACGCAGCTGAAAGCGGTTCAGGAGCCTCTCAAGGAAAAGTATCGGCAAGGATCCTGGGTCGGCGCTGATCACCTTGCGTGCAGAAGGGCGCGCGTCAGGATTGTCGTGCAAGGTCGAAACCGGGAAGGCGTTGATCGAAGCCGGACTTCATCCCGCGACAGGTGGTGACGGGACCGCGGCGTGTTCCGGCGACATGCTCTTGGAAGCTTTGGTCGCCTGTGCCGGGGTGACTCTTCGGGCGGTCGCCACTTCGATTGGCATCGATCTCCGCGATGCCAAGGTCGTGGCGGAGGGCGATCTGGATTTCCGTGGGACGCTTGGAGTGTCGAAGGACGCGCCGGTTGGGTTTGTAACGATACGCCTGCGATTCGAGGTCGACACGGACGCGTCCGAAGAACAGACAGCGACACTCCTAAAGCTGACCGAGCGATACTGTGTCGTTCTCCAGACGCTTCGTGCCACCCCCGAGATTTCTGCGCGGATCACGCGCGCTTCGGTAGGACGCACTGTCTGACCTGCCGATGAACCTGACGGCCGCTTGCGTCCCGCAGGTTATCGGCGAGACGTTAGGCCGTACACAACCGGGGACGTAGCGGACTACTCGCGCTGATGCCGATTCGTCCGAGAACACCCAACGCGCAGAATCCGCTTCGTAATCAGGATCGCTGCGTCGTCGGGGAGGAGAGATGGCCGTGATGACGAGACGCACGGCGATAGGTGCGATGGCCGCCGGCCTTTTCGCTCCGGCTGTCCTGCGCGGACGTTATCAGCTGTTCGCGCAATCGAACGCGCAGTACTCCGCGCGCGCCGTCAGGCTCCTCGAATCATCAGTCGTCATCGATCTGCTCAATCAATTCCAATTCCAGGACTTCTCGGTACAGCCGCCCAGAATTGACCAGTGGCTGTCGCTTCCCGGCACATTCACCGCAGACGACGCCAGGCGATACCAGCAGTCCGGCATCACCGTGTTTGCACTCGGCTTGGGCGCGCGCAGCTACGAGGAAGGCCTGCTGTTCTACGCCCGATGGAACGGCTTTCTCGCGGCGTACAGTGACTGGTTCACGCGCATCGATGATGTGTCGGATGTCACGCGCGCGAAAGCGCAGAAGAAGGTGGGCGTGATGCTCACGCTCCAGGACTCCAGTCACTTTCGGACGCCGGACGATGTGCAGACGTTTTTCGGGCTTGGCCAGCGGATCTCACAGCTCACCTACAACTTCAACAACCGGATCGGGAGCGGCTTTCTCGAGCAACGTGACGGCGGCCTGTCTGTGTTCGGACTGTCGATCCTGCAGCGCATGGAGCAGGTTGGGATGGCCGTAGACGTGTCGCACTGCGGCGACCAGACGACGCTCGACGTACTCGACGCGGCCAAGAAGCCGGTGATCTTCACGCACGCGACGGCGCGTGCGCTTCTGCCGGGCCACCTGCGCTGCAAAACCGACGAAGCGATTCAGAGGATGGCCAAGAGCGGAGGGGTGATGGGCGTCGCCATGATCCGGTTTATGGTGCGCAACAGCGAGCCGGTAACGCTCGAGCATGTCCTTGATCATGTGGACTACGTCACGAAGCTCGTCGGTGTGGAACACGTGGCGATCGGGAGCGACCTGGACCTGGTCGGCAATCCGAACGCTGTGAACGGCGGCGGATTCGATCCGCGGACCCAGCCAAATTTCGCGCGGTACCAGTACCACGAGGACGCGGACGGCGCCATCACAATCAGGGGCCTCAATCACTCTCAACGCGTCTTCGATCTGACCGAAGGCCTGATTCGTCGCGGGTATACGGACGCGCAGATCGCGCAGATCCTCGGTGGCAATGCGGTCCGGGTGCTCGGGGCCATCTGGCCGGCCTAGTGGCCTGTATCGGCTGATCAAGGACCACCTCGCGGGCGGGGCATCCCGGCTGGCTGCGTTGCTCCTTCCTCAAATACTCCCGGTATGCTCGGTCGTCGCGCCTTGCCATCCGGGCGCCGCGCTCCGCGATCTGGTCCTCGTTCAGCCGATACAGGCCACCAGCAACGCGCTGGAGCCGACAGGCAGGTGTGGAATGCGCGGAGCGCCCTGCGGATCAGATCGGCGGCCTCGATTGTTGGCGGTATGACGGCTATCCCATCGATGGATTGGAGACGGTGGAACCCGCTGGCTCGTGCGGTTGCTCGTCGGCGGGCAAACGAAGAACAACGTGATTGAGATACGAGAAGAGCAACCGGGTGATGTCGACGCGGTTCGCGAGGTAAATCGACAGGCTTTCGATCAGGAACAGGAAGGCCGAATCGTCGATGCCCTTCGCGAACGAGGGGCGGCGATACTGTCCCTTGTCGCGGTTGCCGATGGTGTGGTCGTCGGCCACATCATATTCAGCCCACTGACTGTGGGGCCTGTCGTGGGCGCGGCGCTCGGGCCGATGGCGGTCGTCCCGGCGCACCAACGACAAGGCATTGGCGGCCAGCTCGTGACGCGTGGTGTCGAGCGCCTTCGGGAGAGGGGCTGTCCGTTCATCGTTGTCATCGGACACCCGGAGTTCTATCCGCGGTTCGGGTTCCGATCGGCTGGGGCACAGGGGTTGACGTGCGAATGGGATGTGCCGGCCGAGGCGTTCATGGTGAACATTTTGAATCCGCAGGCCGGAGGCAGCTTGCGGGGCCGGGTCCAGTATCGTGAAGAATTCTCCACGATTGAATAGGTGGTCCGCCGTCGAACATCGCGCTGGAGCCGACGTCCGCGCGGCGATACGATGTTGACGCCGCGCGGCGAGGCTCGACGCGATCGCTAGGCAGGCAAATTTCTGGGAGTTCCAGTGCAGCGACGTTCTGAGAGCGTGGCCGCGGTCGTGAACGGTCTGCTGGTGATGTTGTTACCACTTGCGGTCTTTGTGGCCGGAAGCAATAGCAACCTGGATAATTTCGATGCGTCGGTCACGGCGGATGTGCCAGGCGCGCCACGCATGTGGGCAACGATTGGGATTCTGATTCCTATATCCTTGGTGTTGCTCCCTTTCGCATTGCTCGCCGGCTGGCGGACATGGGTGTATGCAAAACGTTGGTGCGACCAACAGGATCGCGGCTGGCGGGCAGTGGCGGAGGCTGGAGCCTGCGGCGTGATTCCAGCGCTCCTGTACCTTGCGCCTGGAATTGTGACGCGGCCGGCTGAAGCACCTCCCTATGTGATTGCGTATGGTGGAGGTGCGCTGTTGTTGGGTGTGGCGGTCGGCTTGTTCTTGCGCACGACAGCAATTCTGGTCCTCAAATTCCGCAAACCTGCGGCTGCCTGACATGACGGTGCTCAGCCATGAATCCATGGGTCGCGAAGGCGCTGGTGCTCGCAGCTACCCTGGTGATGGTCGTCATTCGCGCGCCGCACGGCCGCCGGAGCCGAAGTGTCAAGGTCGCCGCGAGCCACAAAACGCCGCTGGAGACCGGGCTCTTGGTTCTCGCCTGGGTGGGATTCTTCGTCCCTCTGATCTGGGTCGTGTCGCCGGCGTTCTCGTTCGCTGAGTACCCGCTGAGGAGCGGCCCGCTCGTCGGCGGTGCGACGTGCTTGGTCATCGGCCTCTGGCTTTTCTACCGCTCGCACGCTGACCTTGGTACGAATTGGTCGGTCACCCTGGAGGTACGCGAACAGCATCAACTCATTACGCAAGGCGTTTATCGACGTATCCGCCACCCGATGTATTTGGCACTGGTGCTGTATTCCGTCGGCCAGGCGCTCGTCATCCCGAATTGGGTGGCGGGTCCGGCGAACCTGATCGCGTTCGCGATCGTCCTCGCGCTTCGTGTCCGCGCGGAGGAGAGGATGATGTTAGAGAAGTTTGGCGACGAATACGCGGCGTACTCGGCGCGAACGGCGCGTCTTATTCCTGGCGTCTGGTAGACAATTTATGAACGCCTGACAGGCACTGCACCTGCCGAAACCTGAGGTTGTCAGTAAGGAGGCGAGAGATGTCGACATCGCTGACGAGGCAGCCGTCGTTGACGAACCGGGTGTTCGGCGCGTTCGCCGCGGTGAGCGCCGTGGGGATGGTCGGATTGGCTGTGACAGCGGTCATCGGCTTTGAGGAGCCGAACAACGCGCTGTTGCTGACCTCATTCATCCTCATGCTCGTCGCTCCAGTGGCGATGCTCGTACACCTGGCTCGTACACGGGAACTCACGTCCCGCGAGCGGCGGATTTGGATCCGACAGTTCGCAGGTCCTCGGGCGCCACGAGCCTTCTCCGCGTACCTGACCAGCCACGACCGCAGCGCGACGGCTGAGCGTCTCGCGGCGGAGGCGTCAGCGAGATCGCACAATGAGCGCCGCTCGCGGGCTGAGCGGCACGACGCAGGTTGACGGCCGATTTCGCGGGAGGGTAATGGACTCGAACTTCCACTTCGGGCCGGCGCGGAGCGGCGAGGCGACAGCATACGGCGCACGGACGCCCGACGCGTCTGTGCCCCGCATCTTGGAATGGGCGGACTTCATGCGCACTCAGGGTGTCACCCGAGTGTGTTGCCTCCTCGACGCCGGGCAGTTGGCTGCTTTTCCCGTCAACCTCGAGGCCGAGTACAAGAGGCTGTTCGGCGCAACCTGCGTGCTGATGGAGCCCATCGCTGACCACCACCTCTGCTCACGGCAAGCGCTCAGGGGAAGTATTCTTCCTTTCTTGAGGACCGCAGACAGCGCCAGCGAACGCGCGGTGATCCATTGCTGGGGCGGCAACGGCCGAACAGGCCACGTGCTCGCCGCCTGGCTCGTAGCCGCGCGAGGCGTATCCCCGGTGGAGGCAATCACGGTAGTGGAAGCAACTGGACGATTGCCGCAGGAGGCTGTTCTCGCTGGCCACGCGACCCTCGACGAATTGATCGATCTGCTGGCGAGTTGCGAACCCGACCGCGCAACGTAACCGCGATTGGAGCCGACGGCGAATCTGAACCGTGAGCGCCGCGGCTCAATCGCCACCCGTTAGGCGGCGAAACTGGCGCCGTGAGGGTGAACGCGTGAACGAATTCTCTGAGGCACCGCCGGAACCGCCGCGGGCCGACGCGATCGCGGGCGAATTTGTCACCGAGATATTCGATTACGACGGTGGTCGGCAGGTCACGGTGTACGTCCCGCCGGATCCGCCCGAGGCGATCGTATTCGCCGGTGACGGTCAGATGATCTCGCAGTGGGGCGGGTTTCTTGAAGCAGCGGACGTGCCGTCGACCATGATCGTCGGCGCGCACCGCGTGGCCGACGAGACGCTGCGGCTCCACGAGTATTCGCCGGGCTTCGATCCGGAACGGTTTGCCGCACACGAGAGGTTTTTCGTCGAGGACGTCGGTGCGTGGGTGCGGTCGCGTTTCGGGGTAACGCTGTCCGCCGAGCGCACGGCGGTGTTTGGTGTTTCGGCGGGTGGGGAGCTCGCGCTCGCCATTGGGCTTCGACATCCGGACCTCTACGGCGCGATCTTCTCAGGCTCGCCCGGCGCGGGGTACCGGCCGCCTGACGTGATGCCGACTCCGTTGCCGCGCACGTACCTCGTGGCCGGCACGCTGGAACCGTTTTTCCTCGACAACGCGGCTCGGTGGGCGGCCGCGCTGCGCGATGCAGCTGCGGACGTCGTGATGAGCGAGAGGGTCGCGGGGCACGACGACGCGATGTGGCGAGAAGAGTTTCCGTTGATGGTCGCCTGGGCGTTTGGCGGGTGAGTTCATGCGCCGGTCAGGCGAACGGCACGTGAACTCGGGCGATATCGACCGCTGCGATAGAGGGTGCCTCGACGGTCTTTGCAGCGAAGAGTTGACGGCGACGTCGAGGACGTGAGACCAGCTGAGATCAGCGGCGGCACGCGGGCTTTCGGATCCAACGGGCGCACGAACTACGAAGGCCGACGGACGCTAATCCAGGCCTTGGCAACTGCTTGGTACAACCCTCATCATGTTCGGGTGATCTGGGCGCTCGCTGTCGTCCTCGTTGTCGTCGGTCTGGCGGGGGTTGTCCTCCCGGCCCTTCCTGGAACTGTTCTGATATTCGCCGGACTCTTGCTGGCGGCTTGGGCGGATGGATTCGTGCGGGTCGGCATCGGCACGATCATCGGACTCGGCATCCTGACCGTCGCCACCTACTTCGTGGACGTGGCCACCATGGCGCTCGGCATGAAACGCCTGGGCACGACAAGACGCGCCATGGCAGGGGCCGCCATCGGAACCCTCGCCGGCTTGTTCTTCGGGCTGCCGGGGCTGCTCATTGGACCGTTTGTCGGCGCCATCCTCGGCGAGCTGACCGCGCACCGCGATTTCGGTCGCGCCGGCCGGGCTGGAATTGCAGCCTGGATCGGCTTTCTCATCGGCACGATCGTAAAAATCGGCCTGGCCTTTGCGATGGTCGGTATTTTCCTGACGGCGTGGTTCGTGTCTTGAGTCGCCAGGTCTCTCGTTCATTGCAGCCAGATACCCAGACTGCGGAAATCGATGAACGCGCGACAACGTACGGCCGCGTTACTTGAAGTGCTCGGGGTCTACCTCGCTGGTCAGCTCGTGACGGGACAGCTGATCCGCGTGCTCGGCGTCCGTCCAACCAATCCGCTGGCAAGTCTCAGTGCAGGCGTGACTGATGCCGAGCTGATTACAGCAACGTGGCAACGCCATCGCCTCGGCACGGGTCGAAGGATTCGTGTTCGTGGCGGCCGCGATGGTCGTACTTCGCCGTTGTTCTCGAGGCTATGGACCGGCGGCGGTCCGCCAAAGCGCAGCCGCTCGCAATTTCAGTACACCGGCAGGAAAGGTGACAAGCGACCTGCTACACAGATCGGTTCCCGGAGGTTTGTAGCGCGCGCTAAGAAAATGGGCTTTGTGTCCTCTGTGTCCTTTGTGTCGGACACGCCGCGATTGATCCCCGTTGCCGCTATCTGAGTTTGCGGTCGGCGAGGAGGAAGTACGGCAGCGAGACCGCGGAGAGCGCGGCGGCGACGCCGAACGCGGTCGAGAAGCCGAAGCGTTGAATCAGCCAGCCGACCGTCGTCGATCCGGTGCCGATGCCGGTGTCGAAGGCCGCCAGGATCGCGCCGAAGGCGGCGCCGCGCCGCGCGGCGTAGACGTCGCGCATCACGTAGGCGACGAAGACCGGGTAGGCGGTGCCGAAGCCAACGCCGAAGAACACCGCCGAGGCGATCAGCGACGAGCCGGGTCGATCCGATCGCGAGCAGGGCGAGGCCGACCGCGATCAGGACCAGGCACGGCATGAACACCCGCCGGTAGCCGATGCGGTCGGCAAGCTTGCCCGACAGCGGCCGCGTCATCAGGATCACGATCGCCGAGCGACGGTCAGGTAGAGGCTCTTCGGCGTCACGCCGATCGCGTCGGCATACATCGCGCTGAAGCTGGTGATCGCGCCGTAGCCGAACGAGTAGAGGAACAGCGTCAGCGAGAGCGCGAGCACGCGCCACTCGATGATCGGCGCCGGCGCGTCGGGCCCGAACGGCAGCGGGAGCTGCGCGCTCGGCGCCGGCGACTCCTCGAGGCAGAAGGCGATCGACGCCCATCATGACGTTGAGCGCGCCGCAGGAAATGCAGATCCATCGCCAGCCGCCGTGCTGCATGATCCAGAAGGCGATCGGCGGCGCGACGGCAATCGGCGCGCGACGCTCGACAGGCCCCAGTAGCTGATGCCCTCGGCGCGGCGGCGCTCGGGCAGCAGGCTGGTGAGGTACGCCGCCGACGCGGAGAGCAGGCCCGACCAGAACACGCCGTGGACGATGACGAGCGCGAGCATCACCCGATAGCTGGTCGTCGTCGCCGTAGCCGATCGCGCAGAGCAGGATCACGGCGCTGGCGATGATCAGCGTGCGCCGCCGGCCGATGCGATCGGCGATCGCGCCGGTGAGCGGCGCCGACAGCGCCGACGCGTAGGTCAGGAAGCCGAGGAACAGGCCCGACGCGAACGTCGAGCCGCCAAGCTCCTGGATCCGGAACGGCGCGGTCGGCAGCAGCTGAAACGCCGACAGGAAGACGGTAAAGGTGAAGCCGCACATGACGAAGAAGCGCGGCGTGAACAATCGATCGGACATGAACCGTGAAGTATACGTGGTGGGCGTCGTCGCCGACACGCACGGCCTGCTGCGTCCCGGGATCGCCGCGGCCCTGGCCGGCGTGCAGCGGATTCTCCACGCCGGCGACGTCGGCGGCGCCGCGGTGCTCGAGGCGCTGTCGAAGCTGGCGCCGGTCGACGCGGTCTTCGGCAACGTCGACGATCGCGCACGATCCGTCGCTCGCGCGAGAGCGCGTCGTCACGCTCGGCGGCGTGACGATTCACGTCAGCCACGGCCACGAGCTCGGGAGCCCGACGCCGCAGCTGGCGCTGGCGCGCTATCGCGGCGACGTCGTCGATCTTCGGGCACACGCACCGGTCGATCGTCGTGCGCGACAGCGCGGGCCGCATCGCGATGAACCCGGGCGCGGCCGGACCGCGGCGGTTCGACCTGCAGCCGAGCGTCGCGCGGCTGACGATCACGGCGGCGGCGAGGGCGCGCCGGCGGAAACCGTCGGTCGAGATTATTCCTTTGGCGTGAACTCGATCGTGATCGCGCGATCGAGGTTGATCTTGAGGCCGGCGGCGCCCTTGACGATCGCCTTCGCTTCGTCCGGCGTGGCCGCCGCCTGAAGCCGCGGCAGCAGCGTCTCGTCTTTCAGCACCTCGTCCAGATCGACTTCGAGCAGCGTGACGCGCGGTCCTTCGACGTACGGGCTGCTGGTGCGGACGACCGTGCCGGCCGGCTCCGCCGCCAGCAGCACGCGCGCGCCGGCCAGCAGCGTCTTGATCATGCCGATCTGGGCGGTGGCGTTCGGCGAGCCCGAACGCGTCGAGAAAGTTCGGCTCCGGCACGTTGATCTGCAGCACGGCGTTGCCGCCCGGGTTCGCGCGTCATCGAGAAGGTGACCGATTCCGGCCTCGGTGCTGAAGCCCGGCGTGCGGATCGTGATGCCGCCCGGCGCCGCCGGCTGCGTCGAGATCCGGAGCTGGCTGACGTCGGTGAACGCGTAGGTCGACGCGCGCCCCTGGCCGACCGGCGATGTGACCGGCTCGGACGACACGTAGGTGACGCCCGGCCCGATGCTGGCCGTCATCTCGCGCGCCTGCTGCTCGGAGAGCGGATCGACCGACTTGCCCGCCGCCGCCGAGCGAGGCGAACTGACGCAGCTGCGCGAGCGCGGCGGTCGTGTACAGCATCCGGTGCTCGATGGTGCCGCTGCCATCGGCCGTTCACCTTCAGCACCGTCGTCATCTGGAAACACGCGCTCGACCACACCGCCGCGGCGAGTATGCACAGCCGGAGAAGGAATCGCATCGGGACAAGATGACACAGAACGGCGCGCCTCCGGGCTAGAATCATCGCGCATGCTGCAGAGGTGCCTTCCGGCCGCAGTCGCGGCGCGCGCTGGCAGTGGCCGGTTGTCGGCGCTGCCGATCCTCCCGACAAGTCGCTGCAAAACACCAGGGCGCGGGTCGAGTCGCTGATCAGGAAGAGCGGCGCCGACGTCGCCGTCGCCTACCGCACCCTCGACGGCCGCGAATCGACTGTTGATTCAGCCGGACGTCGAGTATCACGCCGCGAGCACGATGAAGGTCGCGGTGCTCATCGAGTTGTTCCGGCAGGCGCGCGCCGGCACGCTGAGCCTCGACGACGAGATTCCGGTCGTCAACCAGTTCCACAGCATCGTCGACGGCAGCCCGTTCACGCTCGACACCAGCGACGCATCGGACGCCGCGGTGGTGAGGAATCTCGGCGGCCGGATGTCCTATCGCGCGCTGGCCGAGGCGATGATCACCGTCAGCAGCAACTTCGCCACCAATCTCGTCATCGAGCGCGTCGGCGCGAAGAACGTGCAGGCGACGATGGTCGCGATGGGCGCGAACGGCTTGCGCGTCCTGCGCGGCGTCGAAGACAACAAGGCGTTCGAGAAGGGGCTTGAACAACGCGACGACCGCGCGCGCGCTGATGACGTTGATGGAAGCGATCGCGAAAGGGCAGGCGGTAGACAAGACGTCGAGCGAGGAGATGGTTGCGATTCTGCGGCGTCAGACGGTGAACGATCGCATCCCCGCCGGGCTGCCCGCGGACGTCGCTGTCGCGCACAAGACAGGGGAGATCACGAGGATCCGGCACGACGCGGCGATCGTCTACGCCCCGCGCCCGTTCGTGCTCGTGGTGCTGATTCGCGGATTGGACGATACGAAAAAAGCCTCGACGCTCGCCGCCGACATCACCCGCGTCGTCTACGCCGCCTCGAACCCGTCACATTGAAAACGAACGGGGTCGGGCTCCCGCCCGACCCCCATGTCGCACCTGACGACGATGCACCCGGTGCACCTGCACCGTGCACCTCGCCCGGTCGGCTACTTACGCTTGGTTGCCGCTTCTTCCGCGTCTTTGCGCCGCTTGTTCTCGTCCTCGCTCGTGTCGCCGACGTAAGTACGCTCGCCGCCCGTCTCAACTCCCAACACATCGCCCGGCTGCGCGCGGCCGTCGAAATGTGGGCTGTTGTCGTCGGTACGCTCGCTGGCCATGACGCGCTCGCGCGCCCGCTCGTTGGTCGTCGGCGCTGTTGCACGCGGATTCGCGCTGTTGAGATTGGCGCCGGCGACGTTGATTGCCGCCCGGTCGGCACGATCCGGCCGGTAGTAATCCGCCTGCCACCAGGTCGGGTAGGCATAGTGCGTCGCTTCCCAGCCGGCGACTTCGACGGCGCTCACATCGGGACAGCACACCGCGATGGTCGGCTCGTCGACCCTTTTCAGGTCGGCTTCGGACATCGTCTTGAACTCATCCTTGTCGAAGCCGGGGAATCGCTCGACCCGATCCTTGGCGACGTCTGCGATGAGCCGGTCGCTCGTGGAGGAGAGCGAGACGTGGCCAATCGGCAACAGGAAATGCTTATGCTTCAGCCAGCCGCCTGAGCCGACAACGACGTGATAAGGACGCCCGGTGTTGCCGTCGATGATGAATCCTTCGAGTTTTCCCAACTGCTCGTTCCCGATGCTGTCTACCCGCAGCCCTCGCAGCCGGGTTGCCGTGTCGTCGAGATCTTTCGCATCGACATATCGAAGATTCGGACGCGGATGGTCCATGAATGCCTCCTTGTAGGTCGTGCCGCACGCACGAGCAAAGACCCACTGAGCAAGAAGCACGCCTGATATGATCCGCTGATGGATCCGCTCACTGCTTCGGCACCTGCGCCTGCTGCACCCGAGCTGCGCGACCGCGACAGTATTCCCGACCGCTTCAAGTGGGACCTGACGCACATCTTCACCGCCTGGGACGACTGGCAGCGCGCCTACTCGGAGCTCGAGGCCAAGATCGGCGCGTATGCCGCGCTCCAGGGCACGCTCGACAAGGGCGCCGATTACTTGCTTGCGGCGATGAAGCTGTCAGACGACATCGGGCAGCTCACGTACAAGGTGTGGTACTTCGCCTCGCTCAAACACGACGAGGATCAGCGCGACAACCAGATCAACGCGCGCCGCCAGCAGGTGCAGATCCTGTTCGCGAAGGCGAGCCAGGCGAGCGCGTGGTTCAACCCGGAACTGCTCGCGATTCCGCTGCCGACCATCCAGCAGTGGATGAAGGAATCCTCGGAGCTCGCCCTCTACCGCTTTGCGCTCGAAGATCTCTATCGCCAGCAGGAACATGTCCTCGACGAGAAAGGGGAGCACCTCCTCTCGCTGTCGAGCCGGTTCTCGTCGGCGCCGCACGACGCCTACGCATCCCTGTCCACCGCCGACATCAAGTATCCGACGTTGAAGCTGTCGTCCGGCGCCGAGGTGACGCTGACCTACGGGCAGTACCGCGCGATTCTCGCCACCAATCACCACCAGCAGGACCGCGCCAACTCGTTCACCGCGTTCCACCGGCTGTTCGAGGCGAACCTCAATACTTACGCGTCGCTCTACAACGGCGTCCTGCAGCGCGACTGGTTCTTCTCGCAGGCGCGCGACTACCGCTCGACGCTCGAGGCGGCGCTGCACGGCAACAACATCCCGACGACGGTGGTCGAGAACCTGATTGAGAGCACGAAGGCGGGCACCGAGCCGCTGCGCCGGTATCATCGCCTGCGCAAGCGCGTCCTCGGGCTCGAGAGCTATCACACCTACGACGCGGTGATCCCGCTCGTCGACCTCGATCAGAAATACCCCTACGAGGCAGTGCTGGAGTGGCTGCCGGAATCGGTCGGTCCGCTCGGCGCCGAATACCAGCGGCTGATGCGCGACGCGTTATCGGGCGGCTGGATCGACGTCTACGAGAATCCCGGCAAACGGAGCGGCGCGTACTCGGCGCCGGTGTACGGCGTCCACCCGTACATGCTGCTCAACTACAACGACACGCTCGACGCTGTGTTCACCCTCTCGCACGAGATGGGGCACTCGATGCACACGCTGCTGTCGAACGCCCATCAGCCGTTCGTCTACTCGGCGTACACGATCTTCGTCGCCGAAGTGCCCTCGACGCTCAGCGAGATGCTGTTCCTCGAGTACATGCTGGCGCGCGCCACCGACGAGCGCGAGCGCATCATCCTGCTCCAGCACGCGATCGACGGGATCGTCGGCACCTTCTACACGCAGGTGCTGTTTGCCGACTACGAGCTGCAGGCGCATCGCCTCGTCGAGGAGGGCCGCCCGGTGACCGCGGAGGGGCTCGGCGAGATCTACTTCAACCTGATGAAGGCGTATCACGGCGATGCGCTCGACTACGACGAGCTGTCGCGCGTCACCTGGTCGAGGATCCCGCATTTCTACAGCACGCCGTACTACGTCTACCAGTACGCGACCTGCTTTGCCTCCAGCGCGCAGCTGATGAACCAGCTGACGAGCGGCTCGAGCGCCGATCGCGCCGCCGCGATCGAGCGCTACCTCACGCTCCTCAAGTCTGGCGGCAGCGATCATCCGATGACGCTGCTGCAGCGTGCCGGCGTCGACCTGAGCAAGCCGGCCACGGTCCGCGCCGTGGTCGATCAGCTCGATCGGCTGGTCACGCAGCTCGAGGACGCGATCGCTGCGCTCGCCAAGCATCCGTAGTGTCCGCCTTTCCGCTCCGCTCGGCTTGTTTGACGCGGAGCTCGCGAGACGAGCCTAGCGCGGAGCGCGAAGGCTGGCGGCGGCCTGTCACGGTCCGGCTGAAGCCGGACACTACGTTGTTACTCTTTTGGGAACCCTCAGGAGGCTATGCGTGGCGCCGATGCAGGTGTCCATCACCGCGACCATGCCGCCTTTGGCGGCGCGCTCGGCTGCTTCTTCGCTGCGAATCCCGCTCTGAAGCCATAGCACCTTCGCGCCGATCGTCGCCGCTTCGTCGGCGATCCCCGGCGCATCCTCGGCGCGGCGGAAGACGTCGACGATATCGATGCGTTCGGGGACGTCGACGAGCGAGGGATACGACCGCTCGCCGAGGATCTCGGTCTCGCGTGGGTTGACCGGAATCACGCGATAGCCCGCCTTCTGCAACTTCTGCATGATGCCGTACGAGGCTTTCTCGGGATTGGAAGACGCGCCGACCATCGCAATCGTCGTGGCGTCGGTCAGGATCTGCTTCAGTTCCTGATCGGAAGGATTCTGGTGGGCCATCCCCAGATCTTATGCCGTAACGCTCGGCTCACGCTGCACCGGCCCGAGCGCGCCTCGCTTCCGCACCAGATAAAACACCGCCGCCACCGTCAGCACAATCCCTTCGACGACGAACTCGCGGCGCGTGGCGTGCGACAGCATCCAGAGGATGACGCCCGCCGCCAGCACGGCAATCACCGGGCCGCCCGGAAGCGCGAACGGCACACCGTCGGTGCGGACATCGCGGCGCTGCAGCTCGACCGAGGCGGCGACGCACATCAGATACAGCGTCAGCGCGGCGACGTTCGCGAGGATCGCGAGCTTCGTGAAGCTGCTGCTCGCGGCGATGATCGCGACCATGACGGCGTACACCGCGATGGCGACGTACGGGGTGTGGAAGCGCGGGTGGATGCGCGCCATCGCCGCCGGCAGCACGCCGTCGCGCGCGAACGCGAAGAGCGCGCGCGGGCTGCCGAGCATATCGCCCGAGGCGTAGCCGAACATCGAGATCGCCGCGCCGGCGAGGACGAGCAGGCGTCCGCCGGCGCCAAGAACGCGGCTCGCGGCCTCGGCGAGCGGCGCGTCGGCATGGGCGGCGATCGCCGGCCCGAGAAGTCCCTGCGCAACCGTCTGAATCAGCAGGTACAGCGTCGTCGTGATCGCGAGCGCGGAGAAGAGCGCCCGCGGCACCGTTCGCGTCGGGTCGCGGAGCTCGCCGCTCGGGACCAGCGCGATCTCCAGGCCGACGAACGCGAAGATCAGCACGATCGCGGTGCTGCCGACCGCCGACGCCGCCGGCATCCCCGGCCAGCGGAGGTAGTCGCCGTTGACGAACCAGACGCCGACGGTGACAAGGACAAGGAGCGGCAGCAGCTTGGCGACGGTCACCGCCTCGACGAGGCGGACGCCCGGCTTGACGCCGCGGATGTTCACGGCGGCGAGGACGGCAAAGAGCGACGCGATCAGCGCCGTGCGGACGCCCGGCGCGGCGAACGCCGGCCAGAGGACGCTGACTGAGCCGGCAAAGGCGCTCGCGACCGAGGCCACCGCGAAGGTCGCCATCAGGAAATAGAGCACGCCGGCGAGGAACCCGACAAACGGCCCGAAGGCGACGCCGACGTAGGCGTAGAGGCCGCCGGTCAGCGACACGCGGCTGCCCGCCGACGCGAAGCAGCAGACAATCAGTGCCATCAGCACGGCGCAGACGATATAGGCCATGGGCGCGGCGGGACCGAGGCCGGCGGCGGCTGCGGCCGGGAGGACGAAGATGCCGGCGCCGATGGTGACGTTGATGATGCTGGCCGTCAGCTGACGGGCGCCGATGGCGCGAACCAGCCCGGCTTCTGAGGGAGCAGCCATGCGGCGCGACTGTACCTCATCGCCGCCTGTCGGCGCCGCCTGGGCTGCCGGCGCACCGGCTCCGGCACCCACCCCGGCACGTGCGGCTGCACGGTCTGCGCACGGTCCGCGACCTCTGCCGACCCTTGGGGCACAGCGCTTGCGTAAACGAATGTAAACGTGCCCAAGACCCAGGAGAAACCCAGTATGGCCATTGCGTCCCTGAAGGATTTGTACTTCGACGAGCTCGGAGATCTGTACGACGCCGAAACACAGATGATCCGCATGCTGCCCCGTCTCGCCGAAGCGGCACGGGCGCCGGAACTCCGCGAAGCGCTGAAAAAGCACTGCGACGAGTCGCGCCTGCATCTCGAGCGCCTCGAGCTGATCTTCACGCACTGGGGCGAGCGGCGGCGGGCCAAGAGCTGCGCCGGCCTGGCCGGCATCGTTCAAGAAGCCGACGATCGTCTGAATCAAGAAGCGACAGACGACGCGCGCGATGCAGCAATTATCGGCGCGGCCCAGCGGATCGAGCATTACGAGATGGCGGCGTACGGCTGCGCTCGCACCTACGCGCGCCGGCTCAACCGGCTCGACGAAGCGCGGCTGTTGCAGGAGACGCTCGACGAGGAAGGCCGCATCGACCACCGCCTGTCCGAAATTGCCGAAGCGCACGTCAACGACGATGCACGGCTCGAGGCGGATCTGCAGGCGGAGCCGCCGGTCGGGCGGCTCCGCTACGTGCCGATGGACGTGATCGCCCAGGGCCGGAAAGACCACGCGCCGCTGCCGATCAGAAACGACGAGGAGGATCTCGGCACCCTCGACGGCCTCGTCGCCGAGCGCGAGCTTGGCGCGGCGCGCTACGCGGTGGTCGACGCCGGCGGCCTGCTCAAACGCCGCCGGTATCTCCTGCCGCTGAGCCTGCTGCGGTTCGACGAGCGCGCCCGCGTCCTGCGCGTCAAGCATCGACAAGGACGTCGCCAATCGCTACCCGGATTTCGATCGCGACGAGTTCCAGACGATGAGCGAGGAAGATCGGCGTCGGCTACGAGACGCGGCTGCTGCAGTTCTTCCCGCCCGACAACGGCGTGCCGCGCGAACCGGAGGCGCCGTCGCTGCCCGACTGGCTGCTGAGCGGCACCTGGATCACGGTGCCGCCGCATCGCGCCGAGCAGCTGCCGGCCGAAGCGCGCAGCTTCGTCAACGAGTTCGTTCCGATCCACGGCGAAGACGTGCCGCTCGCTTCCGAGCGGCTGGTCGCGCGCGATCGCGACTCGGACGGTCCGTGGACGCCGGACGAGAGCCCGACGCCGCCGCAGGGGGACAAACTGCGGTAGGGAACCGGCGCCGTTCGACGTTCTCCGTTCTGCGTTCGACGTTCGACGTTCGACGTTCGACGTTCGACGTTCGGGGTTCGAAGTTACACTACTTCGAACCTCAGACGTTGAACTTACGCGATCACATCAGCGGCGATCGACCGTAAGATCGAAAGCCGCTCGATGATCCACCTTCTCGCCATCCTCGGCGTCGTCATCATCTCGTTCTCGGCGATCTTCGTCCGCCTCGCCGCGGTCTCGCCGGTCACGGCGACGTTCTTCCGCGCGGCGTACGCGCTGCCGGTTCTCGCGATCATCTGGGCCGTGCAGCGCCGCGGCGATCGACGCACCGCGCGCGAGCGCCGGCTCGCGGTCATCAGCGGCCTGATCCTGGCGGTGGATCTCGCGCTCTGGCACGAGTCGATCGCGCTTGTCGGCGCCGGCCTCGGCACCGTCGTCGCGAACGTGCAGGTGGTGTTCGTCGCGGTGACGGCGTGGCTGCTGTTCGACGAACGGCTGACGCGAAGCCGCGTGGCGACGATCGTCGTGGTGCTCGGCGGCGTCGCCCTCACCTCCGGGCTCGCGCGGCACGACGCGTACGGCTCCAACCCCGTCGCCGGCGTCATCATCGGCCTCGTCGCCGGGATGTGCTACTCGGCCTACATCCTCGTCTACCGGGAAGCGAACCGCACGCCGGGTCCGGCGTCGGGGCCCTTGCTGGATTCGACCATCGGCATGATCGCGGGCGCGATCGCGTGCGCCGTGTTCGACCGCCACTTCTCGCTCACGCCGGGCCGCGCGGCGCATCTCTGGCTCGCGCTGCTGGCGATCGGCTCGCAGGTCGTCGGCTGGCTGCTGATCGGTCAGGCGCTGCCGGCGCTGCCGGCGGTGGAGATGTCGATTCTGCTCCTCGGACAGCCGATCTTCACCGTGCTCTGGGGCGTGTTGCTGTTCGACGAGCGGCTGTCAGCGTTGCAGTGGCTGGGCTGCGCGATCGTCCTCGGTGGCGTCGCGACGCTGTCGATCCGGCGGCCAGTGGCGCACCACGCCGATCACGCGAGCGTGTGAGCCGCGGCGACCTCGGCCGCGGCACGGCGGCCGCTTTCCACCGCGCCGTTCATGTAGCCCTGCCACTTGAGGCTGGTGTGCTCGCCGGCGAAGAACAATCGCCCGGCCGGCCGGGCCAGCCACGCCCGCAGCGCCGGATCGAACCCCGGATCGAAATACGCGTAGCCGCCGCGCGCGTAAGGATCCTGTTCCCAGACGATCTGCCGCGACGCCGTCAACTCGCTCGATTGTGAGCCGAGCCAGTCGAGCGCACCGGCCAGGCCGCGCACGCCGTGCTTGGCGACAATCGCCTGCGTCGCGTCGCTGGCGCTGCCGCCGGCGAGCAGGCTGAGGATGCCGGCGCGCCCGCGCTGCTCTTCGTTCGCCTCCCAGACGGCGCCGAAGGGCAGCGGCGAGCCGAACGCGCGCGGCCGTCCCGTCGCACGCCAGAACCGGCTCGAGAACTGGAGCAGCGTCTTGGTCGCGCGCCCGTACTTGCAGACGCGCGATCGCGTCGTGCTGCTGCGCCGGCAGCGCCGGCGTAATCGGCATCCGCCGGAGCAGCGTCGCGGGAACGGCGAGGATCGCGTAGTCGCAGGTGATCTGCGACAGCGCGCGGCCGTTCTTGACGCTGACGCGCACGGCTCGGCCGCGGTGCGACAGCGCGACGACCTCGGTGTTCAGATGCAGGCGGTCGCCGAGCGGCGCGGCCAGCGCGCTCGTCAGCCGATCGTTGCCGCCCTCGATGCGATACAGCCCGCCCGGCGCCGGCGCGTCGCCGGCGGAGAACTGATCGACCAGCGCGACGAGCGACAGCTCCTCGGGGTCGGCGAGAAAGAACCCGCGCAGCCCGGTCGCCGTCGCGCGCAGCTCCGCGTCGGCGCTTGCACCTCGTCGAGCCACGCCGCGACCGATCGCCGCGCGAGGTCGGCGGTGATCGGCGAGTCCCATCGGTGCTCGGCGAGCGTTGTACGGCTTGGTCAGCGGCCACAGCTCCTTGGCCATCCGCTCCCAGCCGCGCCGGGCGCTGCGCGCGGCGATCTTCGGCTGCCCCGCGCCGTCGGCCCGCACGTAGCCGAAGCCGCTGCGGAGGATCCGCGCGAGCTTCAGCCCGAGCTGCTCGGCGAGCTCGCGGATCTCCTGCTGGTCCTCGTCGATCAGGTCGCCGCCGGCCTCGGCGTGCTGGCCGTCGGCGAAGCCGTCGCGCACCGTCCAGACGCGGCCGCCGACGCGATCGCGCGCGTCGACGATGGTCACCCGTGCGCCGAGCGCGATCAGATCGCGCGCCGCCGCGAGCCCGGCGAGCCCCGCGCCCGCGACCAGCACCGACACGCCGTTGAGCATCGTCACGGACAACACTCTAAATGGAAACGCGCGCCGCTTACGGTAAACTTTACGGATGCTCCTAATACTGGCGCTCCTGGCCGCGGCTTACGCGCACCCCGAACAGCTCGTCGAAACCGACTGGGTCGCCGCACACGCGAACGACGCCAACGTCCGCGTCGTGGACATGCGCCAGAACGGGTATGCCGCCGGCCACGTGCCCGGCGCCGTCTACCTGTCGCCGGTCGCCATCCGCGACGCCAACAGCCCGCCGACGTTCCTGCCGACGCCGGCGGCGTTCGAGGCGATGATGGCCGGCCTCGGCATCTCCGACTCGACGCGCGTCGTCGTCTACGACGAGCGCGGCGGCATCTACGCGGCGCGCCTGTGGTGGATCCTGAACTACTACGGCCACTCGAACGTCGCGCTGATGAACGGCGGCTGGATCAAGTGGACGGCCGAGAATCGGCCGGCGCCGGCCGACGCGGCGCCCTCCCGAAGCGCCAAGTTCACCGCCAAGCCGCAGCCGAAATGGCTCGCGACCGCGAGCGACGTCGTCGGCGCGATCAACAAGCCGGGCGTGAAGATCATCGACGCGCGCACGGCCGCGGAGATCGAGGGCAAGGATCTGCGCAACATCAAGCGCGGCGGCTTCGTGCCGTCGTCGGTTCCGGTCTACTGGGAAGATCTGCTCGACCCGCAGAAGAAGACGTTCAAGCCGGCCGACGAGCTGAAGAAGATTTACGACGATCGTGGCATCGTGCCGGCGCAGGAAGTGATCGCCTACTGCCAGGTCGGCATGCGCGCGTCGGTCGATCTCTTCGCGCTGCACCTGCTCGGCTACGACAAGCTGCGCAACTACTACGGCGCCTGGGAAGAGTGGGGCAATCGCGACGACCTGCCGCTGGCGACGAAGTAGGCGGGTGGGGCGGGTACCGACCAGCCTCGACCTGCCCACCAGCCTCCGTCGTCAGCGAATCGTCCACAGATAGATCGTCAGGCCGTTGACGTCGCGCGTCTCGTCTGCGGGCCACTGCTCGCCCATGTCGAACTGGTGTGAGACGACGCGCGCGCCGCGGCGCAGCTCGCGCTTCAGTTTCGGCATCAGCTGCTGGTTCAGGCGAGGCAGCAGGAACAGCGTGACGACGGTCGCCGGGCTGATGTCCGACTCGAACAAATCCTGATTCAGGAAGACCACGCGATCGGCCACGCCTGCCTTCGCGAGGTTGTCGAAGGCGAAGCGCAGATAGATACGAATCGATCTCGATCCCGACGCCGCGCGCGCCGTACCTCTGCGCGGCGGTGATGGGGATGCGGCCGTCGCCCGAGCCGAGGTCGTAGACGACGTCGCTGGCGGTGACGTGCGCCATCTCCAGCATCGCGTCCACGGCGCTCTGCGGTGTCGGCACGTACTTGACGTCGGGCGGACGCAGCCTGGTCTGCGCGCCGGACGCGGCCGCGAGGCCTCCTGCAACGATCAGCGCCAGACACCAATTCACGGGGGTAGAATACTCGCCCCGGCAGTCGTCCACGCCGCGGGCATCACGAAAGTCCAAAAAGATGACACGAACGGCCCTTCGTCTCGCCTCCGTCATCCTTCTCGTTGCCACCAGCGCCGCGGCGCAGGTGCGGGCTGCAGAGCGCCGATCTGCTCAAGCTGCGCTCGGTGACCGCCGTTCAGGTTTCACCCGACGGCTCGCGTGTCGCATATGTCGTCGAGAACAACGACGGCACCGGCCGTCCGTACGGCCAGCTCTGGCTGATGACGCTCGCCGACGGCAAGAGCAATCGTTACGGCGCGGACAAGGAAGCATCGGGCAACCCGGTCTGGTCGCCGGACGGCCAGTCGATCGCCTTTCGCGGCAAGGTTGGCGACAAAACCGGGCTGGTCGTGGCCCGCGCGGACGGCGGCGGCGCGCGGTTCGTCGCCGAGATGTCCGGCACCAACGCGCCGCTGCCGGGCAGCGGCCGGACCGTGGCGTGGTCGCCGGACGGCAAGCGGATCGCGTTCGTCTCGTCGACGCCCGGCCCCGAGACCGCCGATGCCAGCGGCGATCCGATGGTGATCACCCGCTACCTGTACAAGCCTGACGCGGCCGAGGGGATGACGCGTTTCAACGACAACCGCCGCCTCCACCTCTTCGTGGCCGATCTCCCGAGCGGGCAGGATCGAACAGCTGACCGACGGCAATTTCTACGAGCACTCGATCGACTGGTCGACGACCGGCGAGCTGCTCTTTCTCTCGAACCGCGACGCCGACGACGACAAGTTCTTCAACTACGACCTGTTCGCGATGAAGATGGCCGACAAGTCGATCCGCCGGCTGAGCGCGACCGAGAGCAACGAATACCATCCGCGCTGGTCGCCGGACGGTTCGATGGTCGCCTTCGAGGCGACCAAACGCGGCCTCACCGATCGCGAGACGACGATGGAGGACACCCACGTGTGGGTGATGAAGGCCGACGGCACCGGCCGCCGCGAGGTCGGCACCATCGACAATCGCCAGGGGGCGCCCGAGTGGACCTCGGACGGAGCCGCGCTGCTCTTCACCGTGCAGGATCGTGGGCAAGTGCGGCTGTATCGTGCGCCGATCGCCGGCGGTAAGCCGGAGGCGATCGTCACCGAGCGCGGCAGCGTCGGCAGCGTCTCGACGGCGAAGGACGTCGTGGCGTATACGTTCACGAGCCCGTCGGATCTGGCCGAGCTCTACGTCGCCAGCGCGGCGAACGCGGGGAACGCACGCAAGCTGACCGATCTCAACACCGCGGTGCTCGGCGGCAAGCGCATCGCGGAAGTCGAAGCGTTCACCTTCGTCTCCAACGACAACAAGTTCGAGGTCGAGGCGTTTCTCACCAAGCCGGTCGGACATGCAGCCGTCAGCGAAGTACCCGCTGATCGTCAACATCCACGGCGGGCCGCACGGGCAGCAGGGGCCGGGGTTCGTATTCAAGAACCAGGTCTACGCCGCGCGCGGCTGGGCATCGCTGATGGTGAACTACCGCGGCTCGACCGGCTACGGCCAGGGATTCGCCGACGCGGTGTTTGCCGATCAGAACGGCAACGAGGCGCAGGACGTGCTCTACGGCGTCAGCGCCGCGATCCGCCGCTACCCGTGGATCGATCGCGATCGGATGGGCGTCGAGGGCACGAGCTACGGCGGTCAGCTGTCGACCTGGCTGATCACGCAAACCAACATCTTCAAGGCGGCGATTCCGACTGCCGCGATCACCAACCTCATCAGCTACAACTACACGACCTATTACAATCAGTACGAAGCGATGACGTGGGGTGTGTATCCGCATCAGGGCGACCTGATGGACACGCTCCTGCAGCGCTCGTCGATCCGCCACGTGGCGAAGGCGCATACCCCGACGATGATGGTCCACGGCGAGACCGACAACGACGTGCCGATCGAAGAGGCGGAGCAGTTCTACATCGGGCTGCACGACGTGGGCACGGAAGCGGTGATGGTGCGCTATCCGCGTGAAGGGCACGGGATCCGCGAATCGAAGCACGTCGTGGACTTCATCGATCGGAGCATCCGTTGGTACGAGAAGCATTTCCCGGCCGCCGCACCCAAGTCGTAGCCGCCGCCGCGGCGCTCGTTGACGCTCTTCGTTGTCTGGACCTCCGTTCGCGCGCAGGCCGCCGCCGACTCGTCCGGCGCCGCCGCCGTCGCCGACGCGCTCTTGTGGGGACACTCGATGCCGCCGCCCGAGGCGACGGCGAAGCTGCCCGGGGGCGTCCAGCGCAGCCTGTTGGAATATCGCCGGCGCGAAGAAGAGTTCAAGAGCGGCCTGACACCGCCGCCGGGCGCGACGCCGGAAGAGAAGGCGCGTGTTCCAGCAGCGCGTCGGCATCGAGCGCGTCGTCTTCTGCCTGTTTCCGGGGCGCGACAGCGCGCGCATCGCCTCGCTCTACGCGCTGGACGTCGACGTCTCGCTGGCGTGGGAAGGCGCGGCGGATCTGCCGCGGCGCGAGGCGGCGTTCATCAACCAGCTGCTCAGCGATCTGCCGATACCCGTGGCTGGCGCCGTATCTCCACCTGATTGCGGGGCACCGGCGGCTCTGCGCCGGCGAGCTCGAGTCGGCGTCGGGCAGCGACGGCGCCACGGCCATCCGCGAGGCGCAGCGTCAGCTCGCGGTCGCGCACGAGAGCGGCAGCCCGCTCATCAAGGTGGTTGCGGAGTACCTGGCTACAACTGCTCGACCGTGTAGCCCTTTGCCTTGAGCATCGCGACGATGCCGTCGGCGCCGACCAGGTGCGCGGCGCCGACGACGACCAGCGCGTGGCCGCTGCGGTCGAAGAGCGCCTCGATCTTCGGCAGCCAGGCCTTGTTCCGATCGACCAGCAGCCGCTGATACATCTGCGGCTCCGACTTCAGCTCCGACTGCACGATCCGCTCGACCGTCGGCACGTCGCCGCTCTTCCACGCCTCGGCGAGCTTGCCCACGCTGGCCAGCTCGGTCTCGAGCTCCTTCAGCGTCTGCGCCAGCATCCGATCCTGCTGCTCCATCGTCATCCCGTCGAAGACCGAGATCTGATAGTCGGCGGTCTCCAGGCCCTGGACGGATTTGCCGGCGGTCTTCGCCTGATCGTAGAAATGCTTGTCGAGGCCGAGCTCCGGATCGAAGCCCGCCTTCTGCAGCTCGAGGCCCTGCAGCGCGATCGCCAGCATCCACGGCTTGAAGCGCATCAGCGGCTGGCCGGCCGGCGCCGAGATCGCCGGTGACCTTCTTGACGAGCGCGAGCGTCGCCGGCGAGATCAGCTTGTCGAGCGATTGATCGCCCGGCAGCATGCCGCGCGACAGCACGCGCAGCTGCGCCGTCGGATCCAGCATCTCCGCCAGGTCCACTTCTTCGACCAGCAGATCGGAATCCTTGAACGCCGCTTCGAGCGCCGGGTCGAGCGGGTAGAAGTCCGGCGTCAGGACGTGAATCGAGCCGATCAGGTAGACGACGCCGCTGCCCTTGGTCGCTTTCCACGCGAACGTCTTGGCCTCCGCCGCGTGCAGCGACCGCGCAGAGAGCGACGGCAACGGCCAGCGTGCGGACGGGAAGGATGCGCGAGACGAAAGAGCCGCGGCTCTGAGGCATTAGATCTCCACCATCTTTCCGGGATTCATCCGGTTGTCGGGATCGAGCGCGCGCTTGATCGTGCGCATCACCTCGAGCGCCGGGCCGTGCTCGGCCTCGAGGATACTTCATCTTGCCGAAGCCGACGCCGTGCTCGCCGCTGCAGGTGCCGCCCATCGCCAGCGCGCGCATCACCATCCGCTCGTTCAGGCGGCTGCGCCTCGGCGAGCTCGGCGGCGCTCGCCGGATCGAGCACGTAGATCAGGTGGAAGTTGCCGTCGCCGGCGTGGCCGACCAGGCAGATCGGGAAACGGCGCGCCGTGCGTTGTCCTGCTTGGTCTCGACCACGCATTCGGCGAGGCGGGAGATCGGCACGCAGACGTCGGTCGTCCAGCCGCGAGCGCCCGGCCGCAGCGCCAGCGCCGCGTAGAGCGCGTCGTGGCGCGCCTGCCAGAGCCGCTCGCGATCCTCGAGGCGCGTCGCCCACTGGAACGCGCGGCCGCCGCGCTCGGCGGCGAGCGCCTGCACCGTTTCCGCCTGCTCGGCGACGTGGCGCTCGCTGTCGCCGTGGAACTCGAAGAACAGCGTCGGCGCGACCGGATAGCTGGTCTTCGAGTAGCGGTTCACCGCGTCGAGCTGCACCTCGTCGAGCAGCTCGATCCGCGCGACCGGCACGCCGAGCTGAATCGTCGCGATCACCGTTTCGACCGCGCCCTGGATCGAGTCGAACGCGCAGACCGCGGCCGACACCGCCTCGGGCAGCGGATGCAGCCGCAGCGTCACCTCGGTGATGACGCCGAGCGTGCCTTCCGAGCCGACGAACAGGCGCGTCAGGTCGTAGCCGGCCGACGACTTGCGCGCGCGCGTGCCGGTGCGGATCACCGTGCCGTCGGCGAGCACGACCGTCAGGCCGAGCACGTTCTCGCGCATCGTGCCGTAGCGGACCGCGGTCGTGCCGGACGCGCGCGTCGCCGCCATGCCGCCGATCGTCGCGTCGGCGCCGGGATCGACCGGGAAGATGAGCCCGGTGTTGCTCAGCGCCTTGTTCAACTGCAGGCGCGTCACGCCCGCTTCGACCGTCGCGTCGAGATCCTCGACGCTGACGCGCACGACCCGGTTCATCTCGCGCAGATCGATGCGTGATGCCGCCGTGGATCGCGTTGACGTGGCCTTCGAGCGAGGTGCCGGCGCCGAACGGCGACGACCGGCAGGCTGATGGCGCGCGCTGATCGCGCACGATCTCCGCGACTTCGTCGGTCGTGTGCGGAAAGCAGACGACGTCGGGGCGCGCGGGCGCGTGGTACGACTCGCCGTGGCTGTGATGATCGCGGACGGCGTCGCTGTCGATCGCGCGCGCGCCGAGCTGCTGCTTTGAGCTCGGCGATCGCCTGCTGCATCGAGGAAGCGGTTGAGGGTGTGGCCATATCAATCGTGCGCGGAGGCAGCCTTGAAGGGCTGCGCTACCTCCGTCAAATCCCAGACGCGTTTCGTAGGGCAGCCCTTCAGGGCTGCCACGCGTCATTGATTATCCTATCGGTTTCATCGGCAGCCGCACGCGGAAGGTCGACGCCCCGTGCCTCGCCAGCGCTCTCCGCCAGCACCGACCCGCCATGCAGCTCGACGATGTGACGCACGATCGCGAGGCCGAGGCCGAGGCCGCCGTACGGCCGCGTCGTGCCCGATTCGGCCTGGCGGAACCGCTCGAACACGTGCGGCAGGAACCCGGGCGAGATCCCGATCCCGGTGTCGGAGACGATCAAATCGACGACGCCGTCGCCCTCGACGCGTCGCAGCCGCACCGCCACCGAGCCGCCTGACGGCGTGAACTTGATCGCGTTCGAGAGCAGGTTCCAGACGACCTGCTGCAGCCGATCGGGATCGCCGCGCACGACGAAGCGGCCCGGCGCGATGTCGGCCTCGACGCGGATGCGCTTGGCATCTGCCGCCGGCCGCAGCGTCTCGACGCCGGCGCGCACCAGCGCCACCAGATCGACGTCGCGGACCTCGAGCCGCAGCTTGCCGGTGATCGCCTGCGAGACGTCGAGCAGGTCGTTGACCAGACGCGTCTGCGCGCGCGCGTTGCGATCGATGGTCTCGATCGCGGTCTGACGGCGCCGATCGTCGAGCTCGCCGGCGGCGAGCATGTGCGCCCAGCCCTGGATCGCGGTCAGCGGCGTGCGCAGCTCGTGCGAGAGCGTCATCAGGAACTCGTCCTTCAGCGTGCTCGCCGCTTCGGCCTCGCCCCTGGCGCGCCGCTCGCCCTCGAGCGCCTCGGCGAGCCGCTCGTTGACTTCGCGCAGCCTGACCGGCCTCGTAGTTGCGCGCCTCGGTCAGCGCCTGCTCCGCGATCCGCTTGGCGTCCATCTGGCGGAACAGGACGACCAGCGTCGCCGGCCAACGAGCACGGCGAGTCCGAGGAAGAACAGCGCCGACGAGCGCGACCTGGTGGCGCCACTCGGTCAAGCACCTCGTTCCGGTCGAGCGAGACGGCGACGATGAGCGGCGGCGGCGTCGTGCTGTGAAACGCGCTGATCAGCTGTCGGGCCGCCGGCGTGCAGCGGCCCGACGCAGCGTTCCTGATGCGACTGCCGCTCTTCGCGGCGGCGAAGATCGGGTTGTCGGTCGGCGGCTTCGCCGAGCGGATCGGTCGTCGACGGCTCGCGTAAAGCACGACGCCGTCGGGATGAAACACCCAGACGACGCCGGACTTCCCGACGTCGACGGTCCGGAAAAACCGGCGCGGCGCCGCGGGGATGAACGACGCGACGATGAGGCCGTCGAACTCGCCGTGCTCGGTCGTCAGCCGCCGCGCGATCGGGATGAGGAACTGTCGCGGCTCGGCGACCGAGAGAAACGGCGTGCTGACCACGAGATCGTCGCTCGCCTCCCGGCGAGAGCAGCTTGAACGCGTAGTCGTCGCGCCGCGACTGGCCGACGATCCGCGGCTGAGTGGAGTGGCGGATGATGCCGGTCGCATCGGTGACCGTGATCGAGCCGATGCCGGTCAGCCCGGCGCGGGCCGAGGTGAGCGACGGCAGCCACGTGGCCGCCGGCGCCGACGGCCCGCCGACGCGGCGGCTGTGCAGGGCGAGCTGGCGCAGCGACGCGTCGCGCGGCGCCAAACGTCTCGCGCATGTATTCGGACAGGATCGACGAGAGGTTCGCGGCGCGCGTCTCTGCCGCGCTCAGCGTCTGCGTGCGCAACCACCACAGGTCGCTCTGGCGGATCGCCGACAGCCCCAGCAGCACGGCCGCCGTCAGCGTGGCGATTGCGGCTTTGGACACGTTATCTGGCCTCGCGGCGCCGCGTCAGTCGTGGTAGGCCAGCGCGCGGTCGCGGCGGACGTAGCGCCCGCCGCCGGCCGGCTCGAAGACATGACAGCTCGACATCTCGCCGCCGTAGATGTGGAGCGTGATCGACGGCTCGTCGAGCGGGTTCGCGAGCACGTGATACTCGAACGGCGGGATCAGGCAGCCGGTCGACCCGACGGCGGCGTGGACGCAGCCCCTGGTTTCGAAGCGGTACTCGTGGCCGCCGGTGGTTTCCTGGTCTTCCACCAGATCGAACTGCGTCACGTCCATGCGGCCTTGCACGACGCCCTCGACGCACCAGATGCCGGCGTGATCGTGCAGCGGCGTGCGCTGCCCCGGTCCCCACGTCATCACCACGGCGGTATAGCCGAGCGCGTCGTTCCGGTGCAGCAGCCGGCGTGCGTAGCGGTCGGGGCGGACGTGGTGAAAGCGTTCGGGAAGCTCGACCGTGCGTGCGCGGATCGCGTCTTCGAGCTCATGCTTGATGCGCGTGGTCGTCGCCGCGGGATTCCCCAGCCTCACCGCGTCGTCGATGCGGGAGATGAGCTGCGTCAGACCCGACACGAACTCAGTATAGCCAACGAGCCTCATTCGACCGTGGACTCACACAGAGGACACAAAGGACACAGAGGAAAGAAGATCGTTCTCGTACACGGTGAAGACAGCTCGCCTGTCTTGCGAATGAGATGTTCTTTAATCCTTACGTGTCCTTGGTGTCCTCCGTGTTGAGTACACGTAGGAAGAGATTACGGGTCGGCGTGGCGAACTCGGCGAACGGCCGCTGGATGCGGTGGAGGAACGCGGTCTCGAAGTCGACGCCGTCGCCGAGATCGCGCAGCAGGTTCGCGATCGCGAAGCCGCCGGCTTCTTCGATCAGGCGGCGCGCGGCGAGGGCGCTGGTCGCATAGGCGAGCTGCGCCTGATCGCCGGTGAGCCTGCCGAACCCGGACTGCAGCGCGCGCAGCGGCACCGGCTTCGGCTGCGCGCCGACCTGCTTTTCGGCCCACTCGAGATCGCCGGTTTCGAGCGCGGTCGCGAGCCCTTCGTTCAGCCACGTCGGCACGCCGCGCGGCGCCAGGTTGCGAATCAGCGCGTGCGCGAACTCGTGCGAGAGCACGCGATCGAGCTCGGTCGGGTTGTCGAGCGCGCCGCGCATCGGCACGCGGATGATGCCGTCGTACGCGCCCGCCGCCCACGACGGCGACCGCGTGACGTCGCGGAACTGCTCGCCGGTGTACAGCACGACCGGCACCGGCTCGTTCGGATAGGTGCCGCCGAGCACGCAGTCCGATGCGCCAGTAGGCGCGGTCGAGCACCTCGAGCGCCTGCGCGGCCAGCGCCGCTTCCGCCGGCCCCTCGAACGACACGGTGAAATGCGAGCCGATCGCCTGCTGCATCCGATCGTGCAGCTCGGCCTCGCGCCGCCAGCGTTCGAGCGTCGCCTGCGCCTCGCGGTCGTCGGGCGCCTGCACGACCAGCGCTTCGTAGGTGCGAATCGCGCCGTTGAAGTCGCCGAGCCGGCGCTGAACCTGTCCGAGCAGCGCGCGCGCCTGCGTCAGCTTCGGGTCGAGCGCGAGCGCGCGCTCGAACTCGTCCCGCGCGTCGGCGTCGCGCCGTTCGAGCGTCGCCGCCATCCCGGCGCCGAGGTGCAGCCGCGCGTTCTTCGGGTCGAGCGCAATCGCCTCGCGGAACGCCTCGGCCGCCTCGTGCACTCGTCCGGCGTTCAGCGCCTCCCACGCGCCGCGCTCGAGCAGCGCCGTCCGCGGATCGATCTGCGCCGCCGGCCCGGCGACCGCGGCGATCGTCAACACCAGCGCGGCGAGCATGCGTTGAAAGGGAAGCCGTTCCATCCGGTTTTCTTATTCTCGCATGCTATTCTTGCGCTCCCAACCATGTCCGGGCCCGGGACCACTCACATCGAAGCGGGCGTGATCGAGGCGTTGAAGCGCGTCAGCCGCAGGCCGATCGAGCCGTCGCTCGACGAGCGATCTCGTCGCCGATCTCGGCTTCGATTCGCTCGAGGTGCTCGAGCTCGTCGCCGAACTCGAGGATCGCTTCGACATCACCGTGCCGGTCGACGACGTGCCATCGGTGCGCACGGTTGCACAGGTGATTGCGCATGTCGCTCGCCTCGTCGGCGAGCGCGCGCCGCGTGCCTGATGGCGTTGCTGCGCACGCTGCACCAGGCGCTCGACGACGCAGCCGCCAGCGAGAGCGGCTACTGCTTCGCGTCGGGCGACACCGAGCGCTGGCAGACTTACGCGGACGCTGCGCGACGCTTCGCTGCAAGTGGCGCGAGCGCTGCGCGAGGCCGGCCTGCGGCGCGGCGATCTGGTCGCCCTCATCCTTCCGGACGCCGAGCAGTTTCTGATCGCGCTCCTCGGCGCCTCGCTCGGCGGCGTCACGCCCGCGTCGCTCGCGCCGCCGGCGACAACCGTCGGCCTGCCGCGCTATCTCGAGCGAACGCAGGCAATCCTCCGCGCGTCCGGCGCTCGCGCGATCGTCACCGCCAGGCGCCTCGCCGCGCCGCTGACGGCCGCGCTCGCCGCCGCACGGCCGGCGATCAACCCGCAGCCGACGGTGCTCATCCTCGACGGCCTCGACGCCGCGCCGCTCGAGCCGGATTTCGCGCCGGCGCTCGACGACGTCGCGCTCGTGCAGTTCACGTCCGGGTCGACGGCGTCGCCGAAAGGGGTGACGCTGACGCACGCCAACCTCGCGGCGAACATCGACGCGTTCGGCGGACCGCACGGCATTGACGATCTCGCGCGACGATGTCGGCGTCAGCTGGCTGCCGCTCAGTCACGACATGGGCCTGGTCGGTATGGCGCTCGGGCCGCTCTATGCGGCGCGGCCGTGCGTGCTCCTCCCGCCGCAGGAGTTCGTCAAGCAGCCGGCGGAGTGGCTGCGCGCGATCACGCGGCATCGCGCGACGGTCAGCTTCGCGCCGAACTTCGCCTACGACCTCTGCGTCCGCCGCGTCACCGATACCGCGGGGCTCGACCTCTCGAGCTGGCGCGTCGCCGGGTGCGGCGCCGAGCCGGTTCATGCCGCCGACGCTCTCGGCTTTTTCTGCGAAGTTTGCCGCCGCGGGATTTCGCGAGACGTCGTACGTGCCGTGCTACGGCCTCGCGGAGCACGTCCTGGCCGCGACGGTGTCGCCGCGCGGACGCCCCCCGCGCGTCGAGCACGTGTCCGCTGAGGGGCTGACGAGCGGACGCATCGCGATGGAGCAAGCCGAGGGCGATCGGGTGGTCGCGCTGGTCAGCTGCGGGCCGTCTCTTCCTGGACATCAACTTCGCATCGTCAGCCGACGACGGCCGAGTCGTTGAAGAGCGGCACGTCGGAGAAATTCACCTGGCGGGACCGTCGGTGATGGCCGGGTATCACAACGAGCCGGCGCTGACCGCCGAGACGATTCGCGACGGGTGGCTGCGCACCGGCGACCTCGGGTATCTGTCCGAAGGCGAGCTGTTCGTGTGCGGCCGCGCGAAGGACATCGTCATCGTCAACGGCCGCAAGTTTCACTCCGAGGATCTCGAGTGGGCGGTGGAGCGCGTCGGCGGCGTGCGGCCGGGGCGGGCGGTTGCGTTTGCGTCCGCGGGCGGCGGCGCCGATCGTGTCGTCGTCGTCCTCGAGCCGGACGGCACGGTCGCGGCGAACGCACTCGTCGACGGCGTTCGGCGCGAGGTCGCCGATCTGTTCGGCTTGTTCGTGGACGATGTGGTCGTCGTCCGGAATGGAACGGTCAGCCGGACGACGAGCGGCAAGGTGCAGCGTGCCGCGACGCGCGAGCGCTACGAGCGCGGCGAGCTGACCTCAGACGCCGGGTCAGACGAGTGTCAGACCGCGGTGACGAGGTGCGCGCGGAACCAGTCGCGGGTCAGCTGCGCGACCTGGGCAAGCGTCCCCGGCTCCTCGAAGAAATGGGTTGCGCCGGCGACGATTTCCAGCCGAACCTCCGTCAGCATCCGCTCGGCCGCGCGCATGTTGATGTCAGCGCCTGCTCGTCGCGCTCGCCGACAATCAGCAGCGTCGGCGACAGCACGCGACGCAGGGCCGCCCCGGCGAGATCCGGCCTGCCGCCGCGCGCGACGACGGCCCGGAAGTTTCGCGGCTGCTGCGCCGCCGCCAGCAGAGCGGCGCCGGCGCCGGTGCTCGCGCCGAACAGACCGACCGGCTGCCGCTGCAGCTTCGGCCGCCGCTGCGCCCATCCCCAGAACGCCACCAGGCGCGAGGCGAGCAGCGTCATGTCGTAGCGGAGGCGTCCGGTCCGCGCATCTGTCTCCTCTTCCTCCTCGGTGAGCAGATCGACGAGCAGCGTCGCGAGATCGGCGCGGTCGAGGACGTCGGCGATCTGGCGATTCCGCGGGCTCGTGTGGTTGCTGCCGCTGCCGTGCGCGAAGATCACCAGGCCGCGCGCCTGTGCAGGGATGGCGAGTTCGCCGGCCAGCGTGCCGCTGCCGACGGGGATTTGAACGTCTTCCGCGGTTCGGGGTTTTTCCAGGGGCTGCGGGTACATAGCCGGGCACAATTTCGTGGTGCAACCAACGTGCCTTCGCCCTCCCGACCTTTTCGGCCCTCCTGAACGCCTTTCTCCTAATCTGCGCGCAGAATTTTTTCCATGATCGGTTACCCAGCGTCCATAGAGTTGCCCGCGATCGATCAGCCAATGTCTTATCTCGTCCGTCGTCCGCTGGCTGGCGTCGAAGCGTCGCGATCCGGCCGGGGATTCCCGGATTGTGGATGCGGCAGATGGCTTCCACGCCGGCCGCCGTCGCGGCCCGGACCGCGACCGCATCCGGCGAGTTTCGCGGCTGAAACGTGAATAATGCGGGCTAGAATGGCCACGGCCCCGAAAAGGGGTGCGCCCCTTTTCCGCCCGCACTTGTTGGAGGGTTCAGATGAGAGTTTCCCAGTTGCTCAGATTTGGTTTCGTCCTCGTCCTGACGGCTGCGTTCGCGGTGGTCACCGGGCCGGTCCGGAACGTCTCGGCGCAGGCGGCGGCCGGGAGCCAGCTCGGCACGATCAATTTTCCGACGTCGGCCAAACCGGCCGCACAGGGTCCGTTCCTCACCGGCGTGAAGGCGAACTACAACTTCGAGTTCGACCTCGCGGCCGAGGCCTTCCGCGAATCGCAGAAGGCCGACCCGGACTTCGCCCTCGCTTACTGGGGCGAAGCGCTGAGCTACAACCACCCGCTCTGGGCCCAGCAGGACATCGCCGCCGCGCGCAAGGCGATGGAGCGGCTGGCGCCGACCGCAGCGGCCCGCGCGGCGAAGGCGCCGGCGGGCAAGGAGCGCGAGCTCGTCGAGTCGCTCGAAATCCTGTTCGGGCCGGGCGACAAGCTGGCGCGCGACATCGCCTACGCCGACACGCTGAAGAAGCTCCACGAGAAATATCCGGCCGACGACGAGATTGCCTGCCTCTACGCGCTGGCGCTGCTCGGCACCGGACGTCCCGGCGTCCCCAATACCCGCAACGCGATGCAGGCGGCGGCGATCTCGCAGGCGATCTTCCAGCGCAACCCGCAGCATCCGGGCGCGGCGCACTACATCATCCATTCGTTCGACGATCCCGACCACGCCATCCTCAGCCTGACCGCCGCGCGCGCCTACTCGAAGATCGCGCCGTCGGCGGCGCACGCGCTGCACATGCCGTCGCACATCTTCGTCCAGCTCGGCATGTGGGACGACGTGATCGCGTCTAACACCGTGGCCTACAAGGCGGCGGTCGATCTCGCCGAGGCGAAGAACCTGCCGCGCGGGCGCGAAGACTTCCACACGCTGTCGTGGCTGCAGTACGGCTACCTGCAGGAAGGCAAGTTCGCCGAGGCGCAGAAGTGCGTGGATCAGGCGAAGGCCGTGGCCGACAAGGACACGGCGCCGAACGTCCGCGACGGATACGCGTCGATGAAGGCGCGCCAGGTCGTCGAAACCGCGAAGTGGGAGAAGCTCGGGCTGCCGACCGGTGCGGTGAAGGACGGCGGCGCGCCGGGCTACGACGGCAGCGCGGCGTACGTGCTTGCCGCCGGGCTGAGCGCGGCCAAGCTCGGCGACACGGCGACGGCGCAGGTCGCGGTCGACAAGCTGAAGGCGATGCGCACGCAGGCCGAATCGGGCTCGAACGCCTACCGCGCGAAGCCGTTCGCGATCATGGAGAAGGAAGTCCAGGCGGCGCTCGCGGTGGCGCAGAAGGACACGGCGGGCGCCGAGAAGCTCCTGAAGGAAGCGGTCGCGATCGAGTTGACGCTCGATGCGCCGTCGGGGCCGGCCGAGCCGATCAAGCCGTCGTTCGAGGCCTACGGCGAGCTGCTGTCGGAGCTCGGACGGCCGCGAGGAAGCGGCGAAGCAGTTCCAGCAGTCGCTCGAGCGGATGCCGAATCGTCGCGCCGCGCTCGAAGGGCTGCGGAAGGCCGCGCCCACGCGCTCGTCACAAGCCGCAGCGCTAAGCGCGGCTCGACATTGCGGATTGCGGATTGCGGATTGCGGATTGAAATTGCAGATTGCCCAATCCGCAATCAATCCGCAATCCGCAATCCGCGATCCGCAATGACGAGGGAGGTCTCATGAGGCGGCTTGTTGGCGCTTTCTTAGTAGCGGCTCTGTGCGGCACGGCGCTGGTGGCGCAGGAAACGCGGTCGACGACCCTCCTGACCACCGAGCACTACCTGAACTGGGAGCGCGTCAACGACGCGCAGATCTCACCCGACGGCTCGCGCATCGTCTACACGCGGCAGGCCGTCAATCAAGCCGACGACAAGTGGGAGTCGGCGCTGTGGATCATCAACGCTGACGGCTCGCAGCACCGCTTCCTCGTCAAAGGCTCGGCCGCCCGCTGGTCGCCGGACGGCAAGCGCCTGCTCTACGTGGCGGAGGGCGAACCGAAGGGGCCGCAGCTCTTCGTCCGCTGGGTCGACGCCGACGGCCCGGCCACGCAGGTCACCCACGTCGTCGAGCAGCCGCGCAACGCGCGGTGGTCGCCGGACGGCAAGTCGATCGCCTTCTCCATGTTCGTGCCCGATCAGGAGAAGTGGACGATCAGCATGCCGCCCGAGCCGAAGGGCGCGAAGTGGACGCCGGCGCCGCGCGTGGTCGGCACGATTCACTACCGGCAGGATCAGGTCGGGTTCCTCGAGGACGGGTTCACGCATCTCTTCGTCGTGCCGTCCGAAGGCGGCACGCCGCGTCAGCTGACCAACGGCAAGTGGAGCGCCGGCGCCGGCGAGCTTCGCAGCGGCGTCCAGATCGACTGGACGCCCGACAGCAAGTCGATCGTGTTCGACGCCAACCGGGCGGAGAACGCCGACATGCAGTACCAGACCTGTCGCACCTGCTGGTCGTCGACGTCGCCTCCGGTTCGATCCGCGACCTGGTCACGAAGCCGGGCTCATGGGGCAAGCCGGTCGTATCGCCCGACGGGAGAACCGTCGCGTTCACCGGCTTTGCGACCACGGGCCGCTCGCACACCGTCAGCGATCTCTTCGTCATCCCGCTCAGCCCCTCCGGCGCGAGCGACGGCATGCGGAAGATCAGCGGCGACTTCGATCGCGAGCCGATCAACCTGCGCTGGGCGCCCGATGGCACCGGCGTCTACTTCGACGCCGACGATCACGGCACGCGCAACATGCTCGCTGGCCTCGATCACCGGCGGCGTCAAGCCGATCACCAACGGCCGGCACATCCTGACCTTCGACTCGGTGTCGAAGGACCTGGTCGCCGCCGGCACATCGGCCGATCCGTCGCACCCGCAGGACATCGTCCGCTACAGCCTGAGGACGCCGGGCCAGGTCACCAAGCTGACCGACGTCAACGGCGACGTGCTGCAGGGGAAACAGATCGCCCCGGTCGAAGAGCTGAACTACACCTCGTCGGGCAACGCCAAGGTGCAGGGCTGGGTCGTCAAGCCGCCGTCCTTCGACGCGTCGAAGAAGTACCCGCTGATCCTCGAGATTCACGGCGGGCCGTTCGCGAGCTACAACGTCGGCCTTCAACTACATGTTCCAGAACTTCGCGGCCAACGGCTTCGTGGTCCTCTACACGAACCCGCGCGGCAGCACCGGCTACGGCAGCGAGTTCATCAACGGAATCGATCACGACTATCCGGGGCCCGACTACGACGATCTGATGGCGGGCGTCGATGCGGTCGTCGCCAAGGGCTACGTCGACACGTCGCGGATGTACGTGTCGGGCTGCAGCGGCGGCGGCGTGCTTTCGAGCTGGGTGATCGGCAAGACCGATCGGTTCGCCGCGGCGGCGGTGCGCTGCCCGGTCATCGACTGGATCAGCATGGCTGGCCAGACCGACGTGCCGCTCTTCACCTACAGCTTCTTCAAGAAGCCGTTCTGGGAAGACCCGACCGACTGGCTGGCGCACTCGTCGCTGATGACGGTCGGCAAGGTGACGACGCCGACGCTGCTGATGACGGGGATGCTCGACAAGCGGACGCCGATGCCGCAGACCGAGGAGTACTACACGGCGCTGAAGGTCAAAGGCGTGCCGGTGAAGCTGCTGCAGTTCAACGAGGAGTACCACGGCACCGGCTCGAAGCCGTCGAACTACATCCGCACGCAGCTCTACATGATGAGCTGGTTCAACAAGTACACGCGCGCCGCCGGCGGAAGAGTCACGACGACCGCCCAGCCCTGATATGCGGGGTTGGACCCGCTTTTTGGTCCGACCCTTATCAGCCGGCCGGTTGAAGAGATCTCTCCGCACCAACACGCTCATAGGGGTCGGACCCACAAAACGGGTCCAACCCCGCTTCTGGAGTCGCCAATGCGCCGCCTGCTGTTCTCGTTCGCACTGTGCGTTCTTGCGGCCGCTGTGCCCGCGGCGCAGCCCGCCGCCACGCTGACCGCGATCCGCGCCGGGCGGCTGCTCGATCCTGAAGCGGGGCAGCATCCTCACCAACCAGGTGATCGTCGTCGAGGGGAACAAGATCCGCGACGTCGGCCCGAACGTGCAGGTGCCGGCTGGCGCGCAGGTGATCGATCTCTCGCAGATGACGGTGCTTCCGGGTCTGGTCGAAGCGCACAACCATCTCGCGCTGACCTACAAGCCGGTCCCCGAGAACAACATCTACTACTACACCTACGTGCAGGAATCGACGGCGCTGCGCGCGATCCAGGCGGCGTCGAACGGCATGCAGATGCTCGCCTCCGGCTTCACCATCGTCCGCGACATGGGCAACAACGGCAACTACGCGGACACGGCGCTGCGGCAGGCGATCGAGCAGGGATGGATCCCCGGGCCGACGATCATCAACTCCGGCATCATCATCGGCGGCATGGGCGGGCAGTTCTTTCCGACGCCCGAGATGGCGAAGGACCACAACATCGTCTACCCGGAGTACCTCGACGCCGACACGCCCGACGAGATCGTCAAGGCGATCCGCCAGAACATCCTGTTCGGCGCCAAGGTGATCAAGATCTGCGTCGACTGCAAGCCCTACGGCTACACCGCGGAGGAAATCCGGCTCGTCATCGGCGAGGCCGCGAAGTCGGGGCTCAAGGTCGAGGGGCACGTGCAGACGCTGCAGGGCGCGAAGAACGCGATCGAGGCCGGCATCTGGTCGATCGCGCACTCCGGCGCGCCTCAACGAAGAGATGCACAAGCTGATGGCGCAGAAGGGTATCTGGCGCGCCGGCACGGAGACGCCCGAGGGGATAGCCGGACACCCGGTGTCGCCGGAGGCGTACCAGCGGACGGTCGCTGGCCTGAAGAACGCCTACGCCAACAAAGTGCCGCTGACCTTTTCGACCGACGCCGACTATTACGTCGAGGGCAAGACGCGGGGCGAGCTGTGTCTCGAGTTCCTGAAGACGTGGAAGGACGCCGGCATCCCCAACGCCGACATCCTGCGGGCGATGACGATCAACGGCTACAAGGTGAGCGAGACGGAGAAGACGCGCGGCCCGATCAAGGCGGGCTTCATCGCCGACCTGATCGCCGTCCCCGGCAACCCGCTCGACGACGTCGACGCGCTGAAGCAGGTGCGCTTCGTGATGAAGGATGGCCTGGTCTTCAAGCGCGACGGCGTGATGACGCCCGCCGCCTTCTTCCACGGCGGCCCGGTCAACGGGTGGCGAATCCGCTGAGTGTGGCGGCTGGGTAACTATCGGCGCATATTCAACACAAAGGACACAGAGGACACTGAGGAATACGACGCGTTTTCAAAATGCGCGCGGGCGGCCCTGAAGGGCTGCGCTACATCCGATTCCTTTGTGACCTCTGTGACCTCTGTGCTGAGTACACGGTGCTATTGATCCCCCACGCCGATCACTGTTGGGGGACGAAGACGACGTCCACCCAGTAGTTGGTCGACCTGAACGTCGAGTCCGGGAAAACGTTCTTCGAATCGTATTGGTAGACTCCGTTGCCGCCGCTGTCGCTGCTGCGCAGCGCATGCAGCGGACCGTTGTCCCTGCCTGCGGACGAGAAGTAGTTCCACGTGTAGGCGTAGTTGCCGACGGCGGTGTGGTACGACACCACGTAGACGGTGTCGGCCGCGATGGCCACCGGCGTGGCGAAGTTCACCTGCTGCCACCCCGACGCCGTCTCGCCGGTGAAGGTCGCGGTGGCGAGCGGCGTGCCCTCGCTGGTCCAGAGCGTCGCCGTATGCGTGCCGGTCGTGCTGGTGCCCTTGTAGAACCGCACGCCGGTGATCCTTCCGGGCACATCGGCGTTGAATTTCAGCCCAAGCTCCACCGCACTGTTGTCGTGGGTCGCAAAGGCGTCGGGCTTCGCCGCCGCATTCCAGATCGTGATCGACGATGCCGCTGGTAATGCCTCCGCGGTCGTGAACGACCAGACCCAATCCGCTGCCAGCGCGTTGCCGGCCGCGTCGTTCACGCCGCTCGGTCCGCCGGCCATGGTGGCGGTGTAGGTCTGACCCGCCGCGAGCGCGGCCGACGGCGTCAGCGTCGCCACCTGTGTCGTCGAGTCGTAGCCGACAGTCGCGTCGACGAGCGTGTCCGCCGCGGTGCGGAGGGAGAACGTCGTGCCGGTGATCGTCACCGGGTTCATCGCCTCGCTGAACATGGCGGTGACAGTTGTTGCCGTGGCGACGCCGATGGCGTCGGCTTCGGGCGTTCTCGCCGTGATCGTCGGCGAGGTGATGTCGGTGATGTTGCTCACCGTGACCGAAATCGCCGCCGTTGCGGTGTTGCCCGCGGCGTCCCGCGCAGTCGCCGACACGGCATGGACGCCATTGGCAGCGGTCGTACTGCTCCAGGAGATGGAATAGGGGCTGGTCGTGTCCTCGGCGCCGAGGGTGGCTCCATCGAGCTGGAACTGGACGCCGACGACTCCGATATTGTCGTCCGCGGACGCCGAGAACGTCAGGTCGGTGCCCGAAACGGTGGCGCCGTCGGCCGGTGCAATGATTGCCACGGTCGGGACGGTCGTATCGGGGACCTCGGTCACGAACGTGAAATCGCCGGCCGATGCCGGGTTTCCGTCCGCATCGGCGCTCGTCACGCGATAGTGATAGGTCGTCCCGGCCGCGAGGCCCGACAGCGTCATCAGGTGATTCGTCACCAGCGCCGCGTCCGAGGCGGATGTCCCGTAGTCCGTCGTCTCGCCGAAGTCGACCACGCTGGTGGCGGCGACGTCGGTGGTCCATGTGATCGCTGCGCTCGACCGGCTGAGTCTCGTCGCGGAGACGGCGGAGATCACCGGCCGGTTGTCCACCGAGACCGACGCCGACGCCGTCGCCGCGTTGCCGGAGGTGTCGGTGGCGATCGCCGTAATCGAGTGGGTGCCGTTCGGCACCGTCCGCGAGTCCCAGCTCACGCCGAACGGCGCCGTCGTCTGCGGCGCGCCGAGGTCGGCGCCGTCGAGCTGGAACTGCACGGTCAGGCTGCGGTTATCCGACGCGCGCGCGCTGATCGCAACGTCGCCGAAGACGATCGACCCGTCGGCCGGAGCCACCAGCGAGATGGTTGGCGCGGCCGTATCGGGCCCCGTCAGGAGCGCGGCCGCGAAGATATCGAACGAGGTCGTCCCCTCGGTCCAGATCAGGCCGATCTGACCCTCGGCAGCGACCGGCTGGCCCGACAGGAACCGGCGCGCGTGTGAGCCGCTGTCGGTGCCGGGCACCGGCGCCCACTTCGACCACGACGCGCCGTCATGCTTCGTATAGAGGATCGTGTTCGCGGCGTCCGTGTTGACGGCGAAAAGCCAGGTCGCCTTTCCGTCGTTCGCACTGAACAGCCCGGCACCCCTCTTGAATGCCTGTCCGGCGCCGAAGGGGGGTGGTGCCGGCGCATCCGACCAGGCATTCGTCGACGCGTCGTACGCGGCCGCGTCGACGCCGGTGCCGGCGGCGTTTCGGCGGTAGGCGCGAATCGTTTCCGGACTCAGCGACACCAGCGTCCAGTCGTTCTGATCGATCGATGCGGTTGTGCCGAAGACGTCGCCATCGCCTCCGAGTTGGCTGCCGACGACGACGCCGGCCCAGCTGCCGTTCGCGTTCGAACGCCTGTAGCGCAGGTTCGTTTGGGCCGGCTCGGTGCCGCGGCCGTTGTCGTAGACCGCGAGCATCGTCTCGCCTGAAAGCGGGGCGAACGCGAGCGCGTTGCACTGGTGGAGCATGCTGTTGTCGATGACGACCACGGATGAGAAGCCTGGCGTCCAGGCGGAACTTGTGTCGGCGTTCGTCGACCGGCGGGCATTCGCGTCGACTTCCTGCTGCAGCGTCGGGCCGCCGGAGTGAATGAACTTGCCGTTCGAGAGGCCGAGCGAGACGGCGCGTGGCAGGGTCCAGGTGGCCGCACCTTCGACGTGGTAGTTCCATCGCTCCCACGTGATGCTGGTGGCTGTCAGCCGAGCGCGGATGTGGCCGGTGATGCCGTCCTGGCCGTCGGCGGCGAGCGCGACCTCCGCATGGATGACGTCATCCGGCGCGTTGTTCACGTAGGCGATTCCGAGCGCGCGGCCGCTGCCCATGACGCCGTTCGGCGCGAAGCCGGCAGACGCGGACGCCCCGGGGCTGTCGCTGGCGGCGGTCCACACCGCGGTCGCCAGAATCGGCCCCCGATGAGCGGTAGGCCTGGACGATATGACTCGCGCCGCCCGCCGAATCGGCGTCCGACGTCAGCGTGAAGAGCCACCACACGCCGGCGTTCGCGGCGTACACCAGGTGCGACTGTGCCGAGTGACCGGTAGCGTCGGCGAAGGAGCCGGCGCTCTCGGCGCCGACTTTTGTCGGCGCCGACGGCTGCGCGGGATCGGATTGAAGCGCGGCCGCGGTACCGGCCGGCTTCAGCCCGAGTGTGGGAGTAACGGCAAAACTGAGAATCGCAGTGAAGAACACGAGCGAGCTCACGGATAGGCGCTTCATGCCCATGCCCTCCGGCAATCACGCTGCCATCTCGCGCGAACACGCCGCGGATAACCGGTAGACTAGGAACGGAGGCTCGATTCGACATGAACACGACGGTTCTCAACGCCATCAACGAACAGATCAACTCCGAGTTCGAGGCGTCCTACACCTATCTCGCGATGGCCAGTTTCTGCGAGCAGCAGCGCTTCCTCGGGGCCGCCAAGTGGCTGCGGATGCAGAGCGACGAGGAGCGGATGCACGCGCTCAAGCTGTTCGACTTCGCCCTCGCCCGCGACGGCGCCGTCGACCTGAAGACCATCGACAAGCCGAAGGCGAAATTCGACTCGCTGGCGGAAGTGTTCGAGCAGGCGCTGGCGCACGAGAAGCGAGTCACGCAGCAGATCAACGCCCTCTACGAGCTGTGCTTCCAGGAGAAGGCCTTCGCCGAGATGACCGAACTGCAGTGGTTCCTGACCGAGCAGGTCGAGGAGGAAAAGACCGCTCGCGAGATCGTCGCCAAGTTCCGGCTGGTCAAGAACGACCCGGCGGCGCTCCTCGACCTCGATCGCGAGCTCGCCAACCGGACCAACGTCGGTGGACGTGGCCACTGAGCAGCCCCTGCTGGAGCTGCACGGCGCCACCGTGGTGCTGGGCGGCACGCGCATCCTCGACGGGCTGACGCTGAGGATCGCCGCAGGGGAGCACACCGCCATCCTCGGCCCGAACGGCGCGGGGAAGTCGACGTTCATCAAGCTGCTGACGCTGCAGCAGTACCCGCTGCCGGCGGTCAACGGCACGCCGCCGATTCGGGTGATGGGACGCGAACTGTGGGACGTGTTCGCGCTGCGCGCGCAGATGGGGATCGTCTCACCCGATCTCCACGATCGCTTCGTGCACGGCAACTCCAGCGGCACGATCAGCGGGCTCGAAGCGGTCGTGTCCGGCTTTTTCGCGAGCCAGGGCGTCTTCGCGCATCAGCAGGTCACCGGCGCGATGCGGCAGGCGGCGGCCGACGCGCTGGCGCGGGTCGGGGCGACGCACCTCGGCGCCGCGACCCTCGACACGATGTCGACCGGCGAGGCTCGGAGGGTGCTGATTGCCCGCGCCCTCGTCCACAAGCCGCGCGCGCTCGTCCTCGACGAGCCGACCCGCGGCCTCGACCTCGTGGCCCGGCACGAGTTCCTCGAACGGATTCGCGCCGTCGCGCAGCAGGGCACGACGATCCTGCTGGTCACGCATCATGTCGATGAGATCATCCCCGAGATTGGTCGCGTCATCCTGCTGCGGCACGGGCGCGTTGCCGCGGACGGCGCCAAGGCGGCGGTGCTGACGGCGGCGGAGCTCGGTCGAACCTTCGACGCAACGCTCGCCGTCGAGCAGGCGGGCGGTTACTACCACGTGCGCGTCGACTGCCGGTAAAACGTAGCGTCCGGTTCAGCCGGACCGTGACCTCGCGATCGCTGCCCGCGGCGCCTAACCCAGAGTCACGCTGCGACGCGTGCAGCTCCGGGCCCTCCGTGTCTCCGTGGTTCGACGCTGCGCGTACGTCGCAGCCTCTGCGATCGACACGCCTCTCGCGCGTTGAAGAACACGCAAACTCTTGACGCCCGTTCGCCCGTTTTCCGAAGGAATCCGCGCGGCATCATCCTGGCATAGACGATGTAAAATGGGCGGCGTGAGGGCTGCGAATCCGCGCGTCAGCTACGCGGATCTGGAGCGATGGCCTGACGACGGCCGCCGGTACGAGTCTGTACGACGGCGAGGTCTTCGTCATTCCGTCACCAATCCTGCTTCACCAGATTGTCGCCGGGCGGTTGCACCTGGCCTTGAACGACTACGTTTGCGAACACGGCGGCATCGTGTTGTTCGCGCCGCTCGACATCGTGCTGACGGAGTATGACGTCGTGCAGCCGGATCTGCTGCTGTTCGTCGAGGAGCGGCAGCCACTTTGCTGAACCTCCGGCAGGTGACGCGCGTGCCACCGGACCTGGCGATTGAGATCCTGTCGCCGGGCACAGTCCGGAACGATCGAGGCCGGAAGAAGCAGCTGCTGGCGCAACACGGCGTTCGCGAGTACTGGCTGGTCGATCCGGAGCCCATCTCGATTGAGGTCCACTCGCTGCGGGAAAACGGGTTCGTCGTCGCCAGCGTCGCGACCGGTTCGACGCGCGTCGAGTCGCCGCTGCTCCCGGCATTGAGGTTGTCGCCGGCCGATCTCGTTCCCGCTTGAAGTTCGTCGTCCTCTCGTTCTACCGTTGAAGCCTCAACGCGGCGGGCGCCGCGTTATCCGAGTGTCCGGCATGGCGTCCGGAAGGAGTCCTGAATGCGGATCGTCACCTCCACATCCGCCGCCGCACGCCTCGAAGCCGCGCGCCGGTTCATCCTCGAGTCCTCGCCGGCGGCTGAAATCCTGATCGTGTCCGCCTCGCGCGGCGCCGCCGACGATTTGGCGCGCGAGATCGGCCGCATCCGCGGCGCCACCTTTGGCCTCTACCGCTTCAGCCTGACGCAGCTGGCCGCCCGCCTGGCAGCGCCGTTGCTGGCGCGCGATCGGCTGTCGCCGACCACCGCGCTCGGCGCGCAGGCCGTGGCGGCGCGGGCGCTCTTCGATGCGGCGACCGACAAGTCGCTGTCGTATTTCGCGCCGGTCTCGGGCATGCCCGGTTTCCCGCGCGCCCTCGCCCGGACGCTCGAGGAACTGGCGCTGGCGATGGTCGCGCCGCCTGCTCTGCGCCCGCTCGCCGACATCGGCGGCGACCTCGCGCAGCTCTACGAGCGGTTCGACGAGCAGTTCCAGTCCGACGTCGGCGGTCGATCGAGCGGCGTTTCTCAAGACCGCGACCGAGGCCGCGGGCGATGTGGCCGGTCCCTACGGCGCGCGCACGACTCCTCCTGCTCGATGTGCCGGTGACCAACGCGACCGAGCGCGATTTCGTCGCCGCGATGGCGGCGCGCGCGCCCGACGCGTTCGCGACCATCCCGGTGGGCGACTCGCGCACCCGGACCGCGCTCCTCCCGCTGGCTTCGCCGGACTCGGTCACCGACCTGGACGCCGACGACGAGGGCAAGGCCGGGCTCGCGCGAATTCGCCGGTATCTGTTCTCCGAGACGGTGCCGCCGCGCAACGAGCCGGCGCCGGAGGTGGAGTTGTTCTCGGCTCCCGGCGAAGGGCGAGAGTCGGTCGAGATCGCGCGCCGGGTCCTGCGCGAAGCGCGCCGCGGCGTGCCGTTCGATCGGATGGCGATCGCGCTGCGGGCGCCGCAGCACTACGCGCGGCCTGCTCGAGCACGCGCTCGAGCGCGCCGGCGTCCCCGTCTATTTCGAGCGCGGCACGCGGCGTCCGCATCCGGCAGGACGCGCCTTCCTGTCGCTCGTGGCCTGCGCGCTCGACAACCTCTCGGCGCGCCGCTTCGCCGAGTACCTCTCGCTCGGCCAGGTGCCGGATCCCGACGCCGCGCCGCCCGCGGACGCCTTTCCGACCTCGAGCGACGAGGTGTTTGGCGCGCTCGCCGACCGCGCCGCCACCGATGCGGTCGCTGCCGAGTCAGACGACGCCGAGCGAAATGCCGTCGAGCCGCGCGCCTTCCGCTCGCCCTGGAAGTGGGAGCGGCTGCTGGCGGAATCGCGCGTGGTGGCGACCGGCGATCGCTGGTCGCGGCGGCTGAACGGGCTGGTTCACGAAACCGAGCTCCAGCGCCGCGAGCTGGCGCGGACCGAGCCCGGTTCGGCGCGCCTCGACTACCTCACCCGGAAGATCGACGACGTGCGCCAGCTGGCCGCGTTCGCGTTGCCGATCATGCGGCTGATGGCCGCGTGGCCGGTCCAGGCGTCGTGGGCCGAATGGCTGGATCATTTCGCCGCGCTCGCGCCGCGCGTCCTGCGCCGCCCCGACCGCGTCCTGCGGGTGCTCGCCGACCTTCGACCGATGGGCGCGATCGGGCCGGTCACGCTGCACGAGGCGGCGCGCGTGCTGGCCGATCGCCTCGCCAGCATCGAGGCCGAGCCGCCGCGCACGGCGCTACGGCCGCGTGCTCGTCGCCAGCCCGGCGCAGCTGCGCGGCCGCTCCTTCGACGTCGTCTTCGTCCCGGCGCTGGCCGAGCGGATGTTTCCGCAGAAGCCGCGCGAGGATCCGCTGCTGCTCGACGAAGCGCGCACCCAGCTCGACGCGGCGCTGACGACGCAGAGCGGAGCGCGCGGAGCTGGAGAAGCTGCAAGCTGCGGCTCGCCGTCGGCGCGGCCGAATCGCGGCTCTACGTGTCGTTCCCGACCGTGGAAGTTGGCGAAGGGCGGCCGCGCGTGCCGTCGCTCTACGCGCTCGAAGTCTGGCGCGCGATGACCGGGCGGGTGCCGAGCGCCGACGAGCTGCAGCAGGCCGCCGCGCGCACCTCGCAGGCGACGCTGGCGTGGCCGGCGCCGGCGGATCGCAGCGAGGCGATCGACGCGCTCGAACACGACCTGGCGACGCTGCGCGCCCTGGTCGACGAGCCGGATCACCGGGCGCGCGGCCGCGCGCACTACATCCTGCAGTTGAACGACTGCCTGCAGCGCTCCGTTCGCGAACGCTACATGCGCGGCAAGAAAGCCTGGTCGCACTGGGACGGCATCACCTCGGCAAGCGAGCGGCATACGCCGATCCTGCTGGCGCGCAGCGTCTTGGCGCGCGCCGCTACTCGCTGTCGGCGCTGCAGAAGTACGCGGTGTGCCCGTATCAGTTCCTGCTGGCCGCGATCTTCCGAATGCGGCCGGCCGAGGATCTCGAGCCGCTGCAGCGGATGGATCCGCTGACGCGCGGCAGCCTGTTCCACGAAGTGCAGACGGCAGCTTCTACCGCCAGCTTCAGAACGAAGGGCGCGCTGCCGGTGACGCCGGCGCAGATCGATCACGCGCTCGCCGTGCTCGACGCCGCGATCGAGGACGATTGCGGAGTCGCAGTACGAGCAGCTCGCGCCGGCGATCGACCGCGTCTGGCACGACGAGATCGCGCGCGATCCGGCGCGACCTGCGCCTGTGGGTCGACGAGATCGCGCACGCGGGCGGCGACTGGATTCCGACAGCGCTTCGAGTGGGCGTTCGGCTACTCCGACGGCGGCGCGCTCGCCGTCGGCCGCGATCCGACGAGCCAGGCCGAGCCGGTCGTCATCGACGGGCGCTTCCAGCTGCACGGCTCGATCGATCTGATCGAGGAGCACGCGACGACGGGCGAGCTGCGCGTGACCGATCACAAGACGGGGAAGTACCGCGGCAAGGATCACATGGTCGTCGACGGCGGCGCGCGCGCTCCAGCCGGTGCTGTACTCGCTCGCGCTCGAAGCAGGCGCTGGGCAAGCCGGTCGTCGGAAGGGCGGCTCTACTACGCGACCACCGCCGGCGGCTATCGCGACGTCCGCATTCCGCTGACGCCGCAGGCGCGCCGCATGGGGCGTCGAGGTGCTCGAGATCGTCGACCGCGCGATCGAAACCGGATTCCTCGCGCCCGCACCGGCGGAGAAGGCGTGCGCGTGGTGCGACTTCCGCCCCGTGTGCGGCCCGACCGCCGAGCGGCGCGTCAGCCGCTTCAAGTCGCACGAGCCGCTGGCCGATCTCCTCGAGCTGCGGAGGAAGCCATGACCGCGCCGCCGCTTCGCGATCGCGACGACCGCCGGCTGATCCGCGAGGGCCTCGACGACACGGTCATCGTCGAAGCCGCCGCCGGCACCGGCAAGACGACCGAGCTGGTCGGCGCGGATTCTCAACGTGCTCGGCGCGCGGCCGCGCGCGGATCGATCAGATCGTCGCCGTCACCTTCACCGAAAAGGCGGCGGGCGAGCTGAAGCTGCGCATCAGGAAGGAGCTGGAGAGCGTCGCGCCAGCGCGCGAGCGGACCGCGGACGTGCAGGCGAACCTCACCGATGCGATCCAGCGGCTCGAGGAGGCCCACGTCAGCACGATTCACGGCTTCTGCGCCGACCTGCTGCGCGAACGTCCGGTCGAGGCGGGCATCGATCCGCTGTTCGAGGTGCTCACCGAAGCCGCGCGCCGAGCCGGATCTTCGACGAGGCGTTCCGCGGCTGGCTGCACGAGCAGCTGGAGGATCCGCCCGAGGGCGTCCGCCGGGCGCTGCGCCGCAGCGTCTGGTCGCGCGACGGCCGCGACAACGACGACGGGCCGGTCGATCGCCTTCGCCGGGCGGGGCGCGAGCTGGCCGAGTGGCGCGACTTCGACGGCGCCTGGCGCCGCGATCCGTTCGATCGCGACGCGGATGCTGCAGCGCGTGCTCGCGCGCGATCCACGAGCTGGCCGCGCTGACCGCGGCGCCGCTCTCGACTGCGCGATCCGCTGTATCTGGACACCGCGCCGGTCCGCGAGCTGAGCCACGACGTCGCAGACGGCGACGCGCTTCGACGCCGCCGATCCCGACGGCTGGGAAGCGCGCGTCATCGACCTCGCGCAGAACCGGAACCTCCGGCGCGCCCGCCGCGGCCGCGAGCGCGCCTACGGCGCCAGCGTCAGCGCGCGACGTCGTCTGGGCCGCGTACGAATCGCTGATCGAACGAGCTCGACGCGTTCCAGCGCGCCGCCGACTGCGATCTCGCCGCGCTGCTGCACGAGGAGCTGCGCGAGGTGCGTCGCGCGGCTACGAGCAGCTGAAGCAGCGCGCCGGCGCGCTCGACTTCGTCGACCTGCTGCTGCGCGCGCGCGACCTGCTCGACGCGCCACCCGCGCGTCCGCCGGGCGTTCCAGTCGCGCTTCACGCACATCTTCGTCGACGAGTTCCAGGACACCGATCCGCTGCAGGCCGAGATCCTGCTGCTGCTCGCGGCCGACGATCCGGCGGAGAACGACTGGCGCCGCGTCACGCCCGTTCCCGGCAAGCTGTTCATCGTCGGCGATCCGAAGCAGGCGATCTACCGCTTCCGGCGCGCCGACGTCGAGACCTACCGCGAGGTGTGCGAGCTGCTCGAGTCGCGCGGTGCGCAGCCGCGCCTTCCTGCACACCAGCTTCCGCGCGACGCCGGCGATCCAGCGCGCGGTCAACGCGGCGTTCGCGCCGATGATGACCGGCGATCGCGCGACGCTGCAGGCGCAGTACGTCGCGCTGTCGCCCAACCGTGCCGGATCGGCCGGGGCAGCCGTCGGTCGTGGCGCTGCCGGTTCCGGAGCCGTACGGCACAGCGCCGCATCGCCGGCTACGCGATCGAGAAGTCGCTGCCCGACGGCGTCGGCGCGTTCGTGCACTGGCTGCTGACGAAGAGCGGCTGGACGATCACCGAGCGGACGACGCGCGACGAGCTGCCGATCGCCGATGCCGATCCAGCCGCGGCACGTCTGCATCCTGTTCCGGCGTTTCATGCACTTCGGCGAGGACGTCACGCGGCGACTACGTCGACGCGCTCGAGGCGCGCGGCGTGCCGCATCTGCTCGTCGGCGGCAAGTCGTTCCACGACCGCGAGGAAGTCGAGACGATTCGCGCCGCGCTGGCGGCGATCGAGTGGCCCGACGACGAGCTGTCGGTCTTCGCGACGCTGCGCGGCGCGCTGTTCGCGATCGACGACGAGACGCTGCTCGCCTATCGCCATCGCGCACAAGCGTTTCCATCCGTTTCGCGTCCCCGAGGAGCTGTCGCCGACGCTCCGCCCGGTCGGCCGAGGCGCTGCAGCTGCTGCGCGCGGCTGCACGCCAGCCGCAACTATCGCCCGGTCGCCGACACGATCACGCAGCTGCTGAGCGCGACCCGCGCCCACGTCGGCTTCGTCCTGCGGCCGGCCGGCGAGCAGGCGCTCGCCAACGTCCTGCACGTCGCCGAGCTCGCGCGGCAGTACCGAGATCAACGGCGGCATGTCGTTCCGCGGCTTCGTCGAGGAGCTGCGCGAGCAGGCCGACGGCGGACAGGCGGCCGAAGCGCCGATTCTCGAGGAGGGCAGCGACGGCGTGCGGCTGATGACCGTGCACAAGGCGAAGGGGCTCGAGTTCCCGGTCGTCGATCCTCGCCGACATGACCGCGAAGCTTCGCAGCGACCGCGCCGACCGGCTGATCGATCGGGAGCGGAACGCCTGCTACCTGCGGCTCGGGCGCTGGACGCCGATCGAGCTGGCGACCCACGAGGAGCGCGAGATCGCGCGCGACGAAGCGGAAGGCGTCCGCGTCGCCTACGTCGCGGCGACGCGCGCGCGGGATCTGCTGGTCGTCCCGGCGGTCGGCGACGCGATGTGGGACGGCGGCTGGACGAGCCCGCTCAACGGTGCCGTCTATCCCGCGCCTGCCGTGCGCCGCGACGCCGGCGCCAGCGGCGGGATGTCCGCCAGTTCAAGAAGGACTCGGTCTGGCGGCGGCCGGACAACGAGCCCTCGAATTCGGCAACGGTCTGCCCGGGCGAGCATGTGTTCGGCGGCGGCGAGCCGTACCCGGTGGTCTGGTGGGATCCGCACGCGCTCGATCTCGGCGTCGAGCCGGCCATCGGCATCCGCCGCGAGTCGCTGATCGTCAAGGACGTCCCCGACGCGGTCGTCGCCGAAGGGCTGCGCGAGTACGAACAGTGGCGAACGCTGCGCGAGGAGGCGATCGCCAAAGGCTCGATGGCATCGCTGAACGTGCGGACGGCGACTGAATGGGCGTCGGCCGACGCCGTCGGCCGGCGATTCGACCGACGCGGCGTCCAGCGCGCGGCCCGCGTCGGTGCAGCGCGGGCTGTTCGACGAGGAACCGGAGAGCCGCGCCGCGGCGCCGCAGCCCGCGCCGGCATCCGATTCAGGTGAGCGCGACGTGACGGTCGTCGACGCGCGCGGCCGCGAGCGCCCCGGCGGCGCGAGGTTCGGCGAGCTGGTGCATGCGATCCTGGCGGCCGCGCCGCTCGACGCGGAGCGCGCGGCGATCGAAGCGATCGCTGACGTCCACGGGCGGATTCTCTCGGCGCCAGACGAGGAGATCGCCGCGGCGATCGAGGCGGTGCAGAAAGTGCTGGGACATGAGCTGCTCGCCCGGGCCCGCGCCGCTGATGCACGCCAGGCCTGCCGGCGGGAAACGCCGGTCACCTGCACGCTTGGCTGACGGCACGATGATCGAAGGCATCGTCGACCTCGCGTTCGAGGAAGCCGGGAGCTGGACCGTGGTTGATTACAAGACCGATCGCGAGCTGGCCGCGCTCGGAGAGGATCGATACCGGCGGCAGATCGCGCTTGTACGCATCGGCGATCGCGCAGGCCACAGCTCAGCCGGCGCGCGGCGTCCTCGTCCGCGTGTGAGCGTTTGCGCTTCCTTTGATGTGTGGCGGCCCTCCACCTCAGTCCCGCTGTCGGAGCTCAACCTTGCGGTCGGGCGCGCAATTTTCGGCGCAACCGCGCCTCATATCCACGAGATGAATCGCTGGCACGGGATTCGCTGATAAAGAGGGCAGGAGCAGGGTTATGGCTGAATCATTCCTGGAGGATCAACTCAGACGCATTCGCGAGATGACGGAACGGATGTCGCGGGCGACTGATCACGCCGCTGAGCTGAACGACGAGCTGGCGCGGCACCGCGAGGCCATCCGTCGGAGTCCATTGAACGAGGTCCGCGATTTCCGGCCTTACTCGCCGACGCCGAAAACGCAGTCGGAGACAGCTCACGAGTCGAGAGAACGGTCCCAGTCCGATGCCGGCAGCGCCCGTCGGCACACCGCCCGCGAATCCACCCGCCGGCGCCGCTAGCGCGTCGTTGCGCCGGGCTGCCCGGCGCGCGCATGCGCTCGCGCTTTCTGTACTTCTCCTCAGCACGGCGTGCGCGCGCGAACCTGCGCGCGCCGAAGTCTCCGATCAGCCGACCGTTCACTCGTGCCGCCAGATCGTCCCGGCTGACGCCGTGGTCCGCTGGGTCGAGCCTGAAGCGCGCCGCGATCGCGAGGCGCTGTCACGCTGGTGCGACACGATCGGCCCGATCCTCATCCAGCCGCTGGCGGTTCAGCCGCCCGCCGCGCCAATCGATCGCCTCGCCATCGTCACCTGGAACGTACACGTCGGCAGCGGCGACATCGCCGATCTCGTAGCCCGGCTTCGCCGCGGCGAGTTCACGGGCGGCACGCCGATCGAACATTTCGTCCTGCTGCTGCAGGAGGCGTATCGGCGCGATCCAGCGGTGCCGTCGCGCGTGCCGCGCGGCTTTCCGACGCCGAGCCGGATTGCGGCCGCAGTCGGCCGTGCGCCCGACATCGCCAACGTCGCGAAGGCGCTCGGCGTCAGCGTCTTCTACGTTCCGGCGATGCGTAACGGCATCGCAGCCGTCGACGCCGAGGATCGCGGCAACGCGATCCTGTCGACACTCGATCTCCACGATCTCGTCGTCGTCGAGCTGCCGATGGAGCGCCAGCGGCGGACCGCCGCGGTCGCGGTCGTGGAGGGGCACGCGAGCGACGGGTCGCCCTGGAAGCTGCGCGTCGCTGACGTCCATCTCGACACCGCGCTCGCGCTTACGCGCGGCGGTCCGTTCGCCGCGAGGCGGCGGCAGGCGCATGCGCTCATCGACGCGCTGCGGACGCCGGAAGAGCTGGCCACGGTTCTGGCTGGAGACTTCAACACCTGGTGGGGCGCGAGCGAGCCGGCGTTGAACATCCTGCGGAGCGCGTTTCCGCAGACGCCGCGTACCGCGAACGCAAAAACCTGGTCGGGTCCACTCGGGATCCACGCCCAGCTCGACTACATGTTCATCCGCGGCCCGTTCGAAGGCGTCCAGCTGAAGCGACTGTCGAGCCAGTTCGGGTCCGATCACTATCCGCTGCTCGGGCTCGTCATTGTCGGTGTTCGGCCTGCTGACGCGCCGCCGCCGCCTGTGGCACATTAATACCGCTTGGCCGCGCCTGCGCTCCGGAGCTTGCAGCCGTTCGTCTTTGCCGCCAGCGTCGTGGTCGTCGCCGCCTTGCTGCGAGCGTCCGCGGATCCGTGGCTTGGCCGCTCGGTCCCGTACCTGTTCTTCTATCCCGCGATCATCGTCGCCGCCACCTTCGGTGGGTTTGCCGCTGGAGTGTTTGCCGCCGGCTGCTCGGGCCTGTACAGCATGCTCGTCTACCTCCAGCCGATCGGCAGCCTCCTCGTCGAGGAAACGGGCGAGCTCGTCGCCCTCGTGATCTTTCTCCTCAACGGCGTGCTGATCTCGCGGTTGAGCGGCATCGCCAGTGCGGCCACCGTCAATCAGCACCGGCTCGCCGCGATCGTCCAATCGAGCGACGACGCGATCGTCGGCAAGGATCTGAACGGCGTCATCCAGTCGTGGAACCCCGGCGCCGAGCGGCTCTTCCTCTACACGGCGGCGGAGGCGATCGGCCAGCCGATCGCGATGCTCATCCCGCCCGATCGCCTGCCGGAGGAAGAGCAGGTGCTCCGCCAGATTCGATCGGGCTTGCGGGTCGAGCCGCTCGAAACCGTGCGCCGGCGCAAGGACGGAGTCGAGATCGACGTCCAGGTGACCGTCTCGCCGATCCGCAACGCCGCCGGCGTGGTCGTCGGCGCGTCGAAGATCGCGCGCGACATCTCCGAGCGGCGCCGCTCGGAGCGCATGCTCGAGGAATTGAACGAGCGCGAGCGGGCGGCGCGGCTCGAGGCGGTCAAGGCGCGCGACCGGCTGGCGTTTCTCGCCAGCGTCAGCGAGAGACTGACCGCGACGCTCGACTACTCGCAGACGGTCGATCGCGCCGTGCGCCTCGCGATCCCGCGCCTCGGCGACTACTGCAACGTGTTGATCCAGGACGAACACGGACGGATGCGCCACCTCGCGTGGGCGCACGTCGATCCGGAGCAGGAGGCGGTGCTGCGCGATCTCGCGATCAGCCTGATGGAGTCGCCGCCGCCTGGCGAGTTTGCCTTCTCGGCCACGGTGATGAAGCGCGGCTCGACGATGCTGATGTCGTGCGAGGCGCTGGCCGCCGCCGTCGCGGGGATCGCCCGCGCCAACCCGGCGCAGGCGGAGCTGCTCACCAAGCTTGGCCCGTATTCCTACATGGCCGTGCCGTTGTTCGTGCGCGGAAAGACCGTTGGCGTCATGTCGCTGGGCACGACCGCCAATCATTCACGTCGTGAGTACGGCGATTCCGACGTGATGATGGTCGAGGACTTCGCGCGACGCGTCTCGCTTGCGATCGAGAACGCGCGCCTGTTCCGGCAGGCCGACGAGCTGAACCGGTTGAAGGACGAGTTCCTCGCCACCGTGTCCCACGAGCTGCGGACGCCGCTCGCCGCCGTGCTCGGCTGGGCGCGCATGCTGTCCAACGGCCAGCTCGATTCGAGCCGCTCGAAACAGGCGATCGACGCCATCGAGCGCAACGCGCAGGCGCAGGCGCGGATCGTCGACGACATCCTCGACGTCGCGCGCGGCATCGCCGGCAACGTCAAGCTCGAGATGCTGCCGCTCGATCTGGCGGCAGTGGCGCACGGCGGCGTCGAGGCGATTGCGCCGACCGCCGCCGGCAAGAAGATCGTGCTCGACGTGCGCGCCGCCAGGCCGGTGATGGTGATGGGCGATCAGGGGCGGCTGCGGCAGGTGGTGTGGAACCTGCTGTCGAATGCGCGTGAAGTTCACGCCCGCCGGCGGCCGCGTCACCGTGACGGTGCGTGCGGAGGACGGCCAGGCCGAACTGCAGGTGACCGACACCGGCATGGGCATTCCCGAGGCGTTCCTGCCGTTCGTCTTCGACAAGTTCCGGCAGGCCGACGCCTCGTTCACGCGCCAGCATGGCGGGCTGGGCCTGGGGTTGGCTATCGCCCGTCATCTGATCGAGCTGCACGGCGGCTCGATCGAAGCGCGCAGCGCGGGCGAAGGAACCGGCGCGACTTTCGTCGTGCGGCTCCCACTGGCCGCCCACGGCGCCAGAAGCTCTGAGCTCGAGCCTGCAGCGTCAGCCGCACGCGGCGTGACCCACGAGGTACCAGAGCACGATCACTGACAGCGGAACGCCGAGCAGCCACGCGACGATATAGCGCATCACCCCTCCTGAGAAGGGATTAGCAATCGCCGCGCCAGCGGCGGCGCGATGAAAGCGGCGATGCGCCGCTCACGCAGGGCGAAGAATCTGCTCCGACTCGAACGCTTCGAGCATCCACCCATCCTCTACGAGAATCCGTTCGATGGCCGCGTGCCGCTCGAAGGCGGACATCGCGTCGTCGAACAGTTCGATGGAGACGCCTGCGGGATTCAATGCGGGACTGACCCGCAGCTCGTACGCCGAGTCGTCGCCGTTCAATCCGAGCTCGCACACCACGGCTTCGTCTTGTCGGCGGAAGGTCCAGCGCAGCAAACGGGCGGTGCGTTCGGCGGGGTCGAGCGTGCGGCAGGCGGCGGTGGCGCGGGTGGACATAGGTGGAACCGCCTTTCGCAAGTTGGGTACCACATCAGTATTCGCAGGAAACCCACGGCATGACGTAATTTCCTGCGAAGTCAGTGTTTGGACTTGAAACGGCCGAGCCGGCGGCCGCCCGATTCCGAGACGCCGGCTCATCCTCCCTTGCGTCGTTTCCGCGCGCTTCGATTGGTGGCGGTTCGGGCTCGATCGGCATCGTTATCCGCGCCGCCCTGCGCTCCAGGCCTCCCGACCAGCCGCTCGAGGATCGCCACCGCGGAGGCCAGCGTGTCGCGCTCCGCGGCGTCGAGGCCGGAGAGGTCCTCGGCCAGCGCCGCGACCCGCCGCTCGCGGCCGGCGTGCAGGATGCGGCGTCCCCTGGCCGTTGCCTCCAGCCAGACGATGCGGCCGTCGTTCGGATCGTTGTCGCGGCGGACGAGCCCGTCGCGCTCCATGCCGACGACGAGCCGGGTCATCGTCGGCGCGCTGACCTGCTCGGCCTGGGCGAGCTGACCGATGGTGACGCGCCCGCCGAAGACCATGATCGACAGGGCCGAGGCGCGCGCCGGCGTCAGCCCCATCGCCCCGTCCTGACGGCGCAGCCGCCGCAGCAGGTGGATGGCGGCGGCATGCAGCCGCTCGGCGACGCGGTCGCCGCCGGGGGCGGCGTCATTCTTCTCTTTTGATGGTTGCCTCACGATAGTTGCATATGCTAAGTATCTATTTAGCGTGGCTAATCTAATAATACAGCGAACCCAGAACCCAGAACCCCAGAACCAAGAACCCGAACCCAGAACCGCGAACCACGAACCAAGAACCAGCACCCAGAACCCAGCACCCTGAACCCAGAACCCTTCTTTTGGAGGCGTGCGATGACGTCAGTGTCGGACGGCTTCGGCTTGGCGAAAATCGGCCAGATTGCGATCACGGTCGGGGATCTGCCGCGCGCGGTGGCGTTCTACCGCGACGCGCTCGGGATGAAGTTCCTGTTCGAGGCGCCGCCGGCGATGGCGTTCTTCGACTGCGGCGGCGTGCGGCTGATGATGTCGCTGCCCGAGACAGGCGGGCAGCGCCGCCGGCCAGCAGTTCGCCTCGGTCATCTACTACAGCGTGCCCGACATCCAGCAGGCGGCAGCGGTGCTCGGCGGGCGCGGCGTGGTCTTCGAACAGGCGCCGCACGTCGTCGCCCGGCTGCCGCACGCGGATTTGTGGATGGGATTTTTCCGCGATCCCGATCAGCACCTGCTGGCGATCATGAGCGAAGTGAGTCGCCGAGCTGAGCCGAGAAGCTCCGTAGCGCGAAGGCCGTAGCGCGAAGCTCGAGCGAGCGTGCGGCGCGCGCTACTCGATCGACGGCCGTCGCCGCGCCAGCGGCGTGGCGACGTAGCCGCGGCGCGCGCGGACGCGGTAATCGGTCCCGGCGACGCGGACGCGGATGCTGTGGTACTGGCCGTCGGCGCCGCGCGGCGAGCTGTAGCCGAGCACGTACTGGCTGTTCAGCTCCTCGGCGATCCGCGTCGTCGCGTCGAGCAGTTCCGAGGTGTTCTGGACCACCTCGGTACGGCCGCCGGTTTCCGACGTGATCTCGCGCAGCGTCTGCGCGTTGACGCGGGTGTTGATCGCCTGGCGCTCCGGCGGGTCGATCGCGATCGCGTAGACGAAGCCATCGGTGCGCAGCAGCGCCGATCGCAGCTCGCGCAGGCCGATGTTGCTGGCCGTGTCCGCGCCGTCGGAGATGACGACAGCGCGCCGCGCGGCTTGGTGCGCACGTCGAGCATCGGCAGCGCCTCGACGATGGTGTCGTAGATCGCGGTGCCGCCGTTCGGCTTCAGGCCGTCGAGCGCGCGCTGCACGTCCGGCTGCGCGCGCGTCCAGCCGGTGAGCGGCTTCGGCTTGTGGTTGAACGCCATCACGAAGAACTCGTCAACCGGCTCGAGCAGCTCGAACAGGAAGCGGTTGACCGCCGCGCGCGCGTCCTGGATGCGGCGGCCGAACATGCTGTCGCTGTTGTCGAGGAGCACGCCGAGGCCAATCGGCACGCGGTCGCGGGTGAACTGCGTCACGTTCTGGCGGACGCCGTCTTCGAAGACTTCGAAGGCCTCGCGGTCGAGCCCGGTCACCAGCGTCCCGTCGTGGTCGGTGACCGTCGCGGTGACGCTCGTGATCTCGATCCCCGACTGAAACAGCCGGTCGTCCTTGATCGGCGGCTGCTGCGCCGGCGCGCGCCGCGACGGCGATCGTCGCGAGGAGCAGGACGGCGCCGGGGACGAGCACGCGCACGCCGCTATGGTAACCCCCTTCGACTCGGCCCGACTGACGCTGGCCTCGCTCAGGGCAGGCCGAGCCGCGCGAGACCCGCAAGCCCGTTGACAAGGCGCGACGTTCGCGCCCATGATGGTGCAGGCATGAACGTGATCCGCTGTTGCCGTTGCTCGTGTTGTCCGGCCGGAGTCCTCTCCGGCCTGCACCGCGGCGCTCGGTTCATCACGTCGGTGGCCTCGTAAACGAGATCGCAGGACGAACCAGTCCAGCCGCAAGCAGGCCCGAGAGGCACACGCCTCTCGGGCCTTTTTGCGTTTCAGGAGAGTTTTTCAATGAGAACGAAGCTGTCGGTTGTGTTCGCCGCCGCGCTCCTGGCGCTTGCCGCGCATGCCGGCGCCCGCCGCCGCCCAGTCGGTCAACGGCCTCTGGGACGCCACCGTCGTCGTCAACAACGGGATTGAGATCCCGTTCCGCATCGAGTTGTCCGGTTCCGGCGCCGCCGCCAAAGGCTCCTTCTTCAACGGCGACGAGAAGGTGACGTCGACCACCGGGAGATTCGAGAACGGGGCGCTGACGCTCAGCTTCGATGAGTACGGCACGAAGCTGGAAGCGACGCTCAAGGACGGACGCCTCGAGGGGCAGTACACGCGCGGCACGCGCGGCGCGCCCTATCCGTTCCAGGCGAAGAAGTTCGCGCCGGTGCCGGTGGGCGATGCGAAGATCCCGCAGATCGCCGGGCTCTGGAACGTGCAGGTGAAGAGCTCGAAGGGCGAGTCGGCATGGCAGCTGATCGTGCGGCAGGCCGGCGCCGAGGCCTCGGCCTCGATCCTGCGCATCGACGGCGACACCGGCGCGCTCACCGGCACCTATCACGACGGCAAGTTCGTGCTGAGCCACTTCTCCGGCGCGCGTCCGCTTCGCCTCGAGCTGACGCCGGGAGCGGACGGCACGCTGTCGGTCGTGCAGAACCAGGACAACCCGCTCGTCGCGACCCGCATGGAGGTCGCGAAAGCGAAGGGGCTGCCGGAGCCAAGCGATCCGTCGCGCTTCACCAGCGTGAAGGACCCGACCGAGCCGTTCCGTTTTGCCTTCCCGGATATCTCCGGCAAGCTGGTGTCGAACACCGATCCGCAATTCCGCGGCAAGGTGATCATCGTCAGCATCGCCGGCAGCTGGTGCCCGAACTGCCACGACGAGGCGCCGTTCTTCACCGAGCTGTACCGCAAGTACCACAACAAGGGTCTCGAGATCGTGGCGCTGTCGTTCGAGGAGGAAGCGCAGCAGAAGGATCCGGTTCGCCTGCGCGCGTTCATCAAGAAATACGGCATCGACTACACGGTGCTCATCCCGGGCGAGCCGAAAGAGCTGAACGACAAGGTGCCGCAGGGCGAGAACCTGAACGCGTTTCCGACCTCGTTCTATATCGGGCGCGATGGGCGGGTGAAGAGCGTCCACGCCGGCTTCCCGGGCAAGTCGACCGGCAAGTTCCACGACGAGGCGAAGGCGGAGATTACGGCGCTCGTCGAGCGCCTGCTGGCGGAGCCGGTCAGAACGTCCGCGTCCAAGTAGGGTCGTGGCCGGCGTCATCGACCCGTCGACGTCGGTCGGCGGCGTTCAGCTGACGATTGCAGATCTGTCGCGATCGGTCGAGTTCTACGAGGCGCAAATCGGCTTCACCGTTCATCGCCGTGACGATCGGACCGCCTGGCTCGGGGCGGGCGGTCCGGATCTCCTCATCCTGACGCAGTCAGAAGCCGCGCCGCGCGTCCGCGGCACGACCGGGCTCTATCACTTCGCGATCCTCGTCCCGTCGCGCGCCGACCTGGCGCGCTCGCTCCGCCACCTGACCGCGACGAGGACGGTGCTGCAGGGCGCGGCCGATCACGGCGTCAGCGAATCGCTGTACCTCGCCGACCCGGACGGCAACGGCATCGAGATCTACCGCGATCGCCCGCGAGAGCAATGGCCTTACGAGCGTGGCCGGCTCCGCATGACCACCGACCCGTTCGACTTCGGCGGCGTCCTGTCCGAGCCCTCCCACTCGGGTGACAGCGGCGCGCTGGCCCGCGGCACGACGATCGGCCACGTGCACCTTCGAGTCGCCAGCATCCAGGAATCGGAACAGTTCTATGTCGGCGTGCTCGGCTTCGAGCTGACGCAGCGCTTCGGCCCGGGCGCGATTTTCGTCGCCGCCGGCGGCTATCACCATCACCTCGGCCTGAACATCTGGGAAAGCGCCGGCAGCCCGCCGCCGCCCGCCGGAGCGATCGGCCTGCGCCATTTCGAGCTGCGGTTCCCGAATGCCGCCGCGGTCGAGGATGTCGCCGCACGCGCGCGCGCAGCAGGGGTTCCAGTGGAGCGCGTTGACGGCGGGTTGTTAGTGCACGATCCCGCCGGCAACGCGGTGCAATTAAGAATTCGGAATTAGGAATTTAGAATTCGTGGTCTCGCGTCCGTCGCTGGTCCGAGAGCGCGAATTCTGAAATTCTTAATTCCAAATTCTTCATTACGCGATTCGGCTAGACTGCGCACATGCGCGCCACCGACGCTTTTATCCCGTCCGCCATCGTCATGGCGGCCGCGCTCTCATTCATCGTTGCCCCCTCCGCCCAAACGCCGCCATTCGACCTGGTGATCCGAAACGGCCGCATCGTCGACGGCACCGGCAGCCCGTGGTATCGCGCCGATCTCGCCGTGCGCGGCGACACCATCGCGCGCATCGCGCCGCAAATCGACGCGCCTGCCGCGCGCGTCGTCGACGCGGCGGGACAGGTGGTCTCGCCGGGGTTCATCGACCCGCACACCCACGCGCGCCGCGGCATCTTCCAGGTGCCGACGGCGGAGAACTACGTGCGGCAGGGCGTGACGACGCTGATGGAAGGGCCCGACGGATCGTCGCCGCTGCCGATCAAGCCGTTTCTCGATCGCGTCGCCGCGACTCGCGTCACGCCGAACTTCGGGCTGTTCGTCGGCCAGGGCACGATTCGCGATCAGGTGATCGGCCCGGTGAATCGCAAGGCGACGCCGGAAGAGATCGAGAAGATGCGCGGCCTGGTGCGGCAGGGCATGGAGCAGGGCGCGTTCGGCCTCAGCTCCGGCCTGTTCTACGTCCCCGGCACCTTCACGCCGACCGCCGAGGTGATCGAGCTGGCGAAGGTCGCCGGCTCGATGGGCGGCATCTACATCTCGCACATGCGCGACGAAGCCGCCGGCATCCTCGACAGCGTGCGCGAGACGATCGAGATCGGCGAGAAGGGCGGCCTGCCGACGCAGATGACGCATCACAAGATCATCGGCAAGAAGAACTGGGGCCGGAGCGTCGACACGCTGCAGGCTGGTGGACGAGGCCCGCGCCCGCGGCGTCGACGCGACCATCGATCAGTATCCCTACACCGCATCGTCGACGAGCATCCAGGCGGCGCTGATGCCGGCCTGGGCGCTCGAGGGCGGACGCGACGAGATCCTGAAGCGGCTGCGCACGGCGTCGATGCGCTCGGAGCTGCAGAAGGAGACCGCCCGCCTGCATCCTCGAGGAGCGCGGCGGCGGCGATCCGAACAACGTCCAGCTCGCCCGCTGCGAGTGGGATCAGTCGCTCGCCGGCAAGCGGCTCGGCGAGGTGACCAAGGGGCGCGGCCTCGAGCCGACGGTGGAGAACGCGGCGGAGACGGCGTTGTGGATCGTCGAGAAGGGCGGTTGCTCCGGGATCTTCCACGCGATCGACGAGGAGGATCTGCAGCGCATCCTCAAGCACCCGGCGACGATGATCGGATCGGATGGGGAAGTGCCGATCTTCGGCGAGGCGAGCCCGCACCCGCGCAGCTACGGCACCTTCGTGCGCGTGCTCGGGCGCTACGTGCGCGAGCTGAAGACGATCACGCTCGAGGACGCGGTGCGCAAGATGTCGGCGTTTCCGGCGCAGCGCATCGGCCTTGCCGATCGCGGTGTGCTGCGCGAGGGGATGAAGGCCGACATCGCGATCTTCGACCCCGCGACGATTCGCGACCTCGCGACGTTCGAGAAGCCGCATCAGTACGCCGAGGGCGTGTCGCACGTGATCGTCAACGGCCAGGTGGCGTTCGAGAACGGCAGCATGACCCCCGCGCGGCCCGGCAAGATCCTGCTCGGCCCGGCCGCGCGGGGGAATTAAGAATTAAGAATTTGGAATTAAGAATTCGGATCTCTTCAACGCCACAAGCCGAGTTCATCCGCTCGACCCCAATCACGAATTCTTAATTCTTAATTCTTAATTCTTAATTTCTTCGGAGGCGCCATTGAAGTATTGCGACCTCGTGATGAAGGGTGGCATCACGAGCGGCGTGATCTACCCGCGCGCCGTCGCCGAACTTGCGCGCAAATATCGCTTCAAGAACATCGGCGGCACCTCAGCCGGCGCGATCGCCGCGGCCGCAACCGCCGCGGCGGAGTATCGGCGCCGGCACGGATCGGCGGAGGGCTTCGAAGAGCTCGGCCGTCTGCCGGAGCTGCTCGGACGCGACGACTTCCTCTTCTCGCTCTTCCAGCCCGATCGCACCACGCGCCCGCTTTTCGGCCTCGCACTCAGCCTGCTCAAAGCGCGCGGCGCGCCCGCGATCGTGTGGCAGTTGCTGCGCGGGCTTGTCACCGGCTATCCCGGTCCGCTCGTGGCGGGGGCCGCGTTAGGCGCCGCGGTCCCGGCGCTCGCGTGGCTCCTTGGCTTCACGTCAGCCGGAGTGGCGGCTGCGCTCGGATCGCTCTGGATCCTCGGCTTCGCGATCGTGGCAGCGGCAATCGCTGCCGCCCTCGACGTGCCGACGCTCCTGCGCCGCAACTTCTTCGGGATGTGTTCCGGGTTCGACGAGGGGGCAGCGCACGGCAAACCGCCGTTAACCAACTGGCTCTCCGGCTACCTCAATGCCCTCGCCGGAAAGCCCGCCGGTTCGCCGCTGACCTTCGGCGATCTCTGGAACGCGCCGCAGGACGACGATCCGGTTCGGACCGAGCGCGCGGTCAACCTCGAGATGCTGACGACGAACCTGACGCACGGCCGCCCGTACTCGCTGCCGTTTCCTGAAGGCGAGTCGCGGCAGTTTTTCTTCTCGCCGGACGAATGGGCGCGTTTCTTCCCGGCCGCGGTCATCGATCACCTGAAGGCACACGCGTGGATGCCCGCCGTCGTTCCCATCACCGCAGATGGCGCCACGCTCTGTCCGCTGCCGCCGATGGAAGATCTGCCGGTCGTCGTCGCCGCACGCATGAGCCTGAGCTTCCCGATTCTGTTCTCTGCCGTGCCGCTGTGGTCGGTCGATTTCTCGCGCACGATCAACGCGCGGCGTACGGGCGAGCGGCCGACCGCCGAACGCTGCTGGTTTTCCGACGGCGGCATCTCGAGCAACTTCCCGCTGCGCTTCTTCGACAGCCCGCTGCCGCGCTGGCCGACCTTTGGGATGAACCTGAAATCGCCGCACCCGGATCACCTCGACGAAGCGGAGTTCGTCTGGCTGCCGAGCAGCAACGGTCAGGGACTCCAGCCGTCGTGGAACCGATTCGACGACGGCTCGAGCGCGAAGCGGCTGGTCGGCTTCTTCACCGCGGTCGTCGACACGATGCAGAACTGGCGCGACAACATGGAGTCGCGCATGCCCGGCTACCGCAACCGGATCGTCCACATCTCGCAGCGGCCGGACGAGGGCGGGCTCAACCTCGACATGGAAGCGGAGGTCATCGAGCGCCTGGCTGATCGGGGGAGACGCGCCGGCACCCGGCTGTGCGACGAGTTCAACTGGGACAACCACGCCTGGGTGCGATACCGCTCCTACCTTGCCGCGCTCGAGGTGAACCTCGGCCAGTTCCGCCAGGCCTACGAGCACCCGGCGCCCGAGGACGAAGCCATCTGGGCCACGATCCACGGCGACGAAAGCGCGCCGGAACCGCCCAGTTACCCATGGTCGAGCCAACGTCAGGCGACTTTCGCCCTCGAGACGAATCAGGCGCTCGTTGGGCTGGCGTCGAAGGCCGGCCAGGCGCCCTCAACGGTAACCGGCGGGGCGCCGCGCCCCGAGCCGGAGCTACGGCTGACCCCCAAAACGTGATGACAACCACTGACAAATGACGACGACAAAGTGCATCACATAAAGGGCGGACGGCCCTATACTTTGGGAGGCGGATTTCACGCGCCATCAGGATCCCGAAGCGGGGCATAAAGCATGAAAAAGCTGGCAGTTGCAGTCGCGGCGGCGGCACTCATGGGAGTCGGTCCAGCGGCTGAGCAGGCGGCACGAACGAGCGGCGCGCAGGCACCCGCAAACGCGCCAAAACTGTCGCCTTCGCACTCCTCTGCACAACCTGAATCCACCGCGGCGCGCAAGCCGGCGTCGTCTCCGGCGACCAGATCGAACGCAACCGCGGGCCTCTCCGCCGACGCGCAGAATCAACTCGTCAAGCAGTACTGCGCCAGCTGCCACAGCGATCGCGGGAAAGCCGGCGGCCTCACGCTCGCCAGCTTCGACGCGGCGAAGATCGACGAGCACGGCGAGATCGCGGAAAAGATGATCCGCAAGCTGCGCACCGGCATGATGCCGCCGCCCAACGCGCGGCGTCCGGAGCCAGAGCTCATCAAGTCTTTCGTCGACACGCTGGAAACCAAGATTGATACGGCGGCGGCGCTGAACCCGAACCCGGGCTGGCGTCCGTTCCAGCGCCTCAACCGCGCCGAGTACCAGCGCGCGGTTCGCGATCTGGTCGGCATCGACGTCGACGTCACCGCCTACCTGCCGCCGGACACGATCAGCAAGGGCTACGACAACGTCGCCGACGTGCAGAACTTCTCGCCGACCTTGATGGAGAGCTACCTGCGCGCGGCCAGCCAGATCAGCCGCCTGGCGGTTGGCGATCGCAGCGCGACCGCGACGTCGGTCACCTACAAGATCGGCCGCACGCTCTCGCAGATGCGCCAGGTCGAAGGCGCGCCGATGGGCACCCGCGGCGGCATCTCGGTCGTTCACAATTTCCCGGCTGATGGCGAGTACGTCATCAAGATGTCGATGCACAACGAGCCGCTCGGCGGCATCTACGGCCGCACCTCGATGGCCACGATGGGCATCAAGGAGCAGGTCGAGGTGTCGATCAACGGCGAGCGCGCGGCGCTGCTCGACCTCAACGTGCGGATGAGCGAGACCGACACGAAGAACAGCCTCGAGATCAAGACACCGCCGATTCATATCGCCGCCGGCGCGCAGCGCGTCACCGCCGCGTTCATCCAGCGCTTCGACGGCCCGCTCGACGACCTCCTGATTCCGCTCGAGAACACGCTGGCGGACGTGAACATCAGCTTCGGCGTCACCGCGCTGCCGCACATGCGCGACATGACGGTGCTCGGGCCGTCGTCGGTCACCGGCGTGTCCGACACGGTCAGCCGCCGGATGATCTTCACCTGCCGGCCGACCAGCTCGAAGGAAGAAGAAACCTGCGCCGCCGAGATCGTCAAGCGCCTGGCGACGCAGGCCTACCGCGGCGTGGCGACGCCGGACGACATGCAGGACGCGATGCTGTTCTACGAGCAGGGACGCAAGAAGGGCGATTTCGAGAGCGGCATCCGGATGGCGCTGCAGTCGATTCTCGTCAGCCCGCGCTTCCTGTTCCGCCTCGAGCAGGCGCCGCCGCAGACCAAGCTCGTGAAGGCCGCGCGGACTTATCGCATCAGCGATCAGGAGCTCGCCTCGCGGCTGTCGTTCTTCCTCTGGGGCACGGTGCCCGATGGCGACCTGATCAAGGCCGCCAATGCCGGCACGCTCCGGACGCCTGGCGGCCTCGAGAAGCAGGTCCGCCGCATGCTCGCCGATCGCCGTTCCGAGGCGCTGTCGACGCGCTTCGCCGGCCAGTGGCTGCGGCTGCAGGATCTCGAGAAGATCCACCCCGACTACCTGCTGTTTCCGCAATACGACGACACGCTCGCGCAGGCGATGCAGCGCGAGACGGAGCTCTTCTTCGACAGCCTGGTGCGGGAGGATCGGTCAGTCCTGGACCTTCTGACCGCCGACTACACGTTCGTGAACGAGCGGCTGGCGAAGCACTACAACATCCCGAACGTCACCGGCAATACGTTCCGCCGTGTCGAGACGCCTGACTATCGCCGCGGCATCTTCGGCCACGGCAGCATCCTGACCCTCACCTCGGTGGCCGATCGCACCTCGCCGGTGCAGCGCGGCAAGTGGGTGATGGAGGTGCTGCTCGGGTCGCCGCCGCCGCCGCCGCCGCCGAACGTCCCGTTGCTCGACGACGTGAAGGCGGCAATCGGCGGCAAGATGCTGACGACGCGCGAGCGGATGGAGGAGCATCGCAAGAACCCGGCGTGCACCTCGTGCCACCGCGTGATCGATCCGCTCGGCCTGGCGCTCGAGAACTTCGACGCCACCGGCGCGTGGCGGATCAAGGACAACGAGGTGCCGGTCGATTCGGTCGGCGATCTCTACGACGGCACCAAGATGGACGGCCCCGCGGGGCTGCGGCAGGCGATCGTGAAGCACAGCGACGTGTTCCTTCTGAGCTACACCGAGAACCTGATGACCTACGCGCTCGGCCGCCGGGTCGAGTACTCCGACATGCCGGCGATTCGCGCAAATCATCCGCGACGCCGCGAAGAACAACAACAAGATGTCGTCCTTCATGCTCGGCGTCGTGAACAGCGCGGCGTTCCGCATGGCGAACGTCGAAGCGCCACAGCCCTTGAACACGGATGTCGCCGCCGCCCCCGAGGCGAAGCGGACGAACTCGAGCGCACGGTAGAGGAGAGCGGAATGTACATCACCAACAAGCACGTGTCCCGCCGGGCGGTCCTCAAGGGCGTCGGCGCCACAGTGGCGCTGCCGCTCCTCGAAGCGATGGTCCCGGCCCGGAAGGCGTTTGCGGCCGCGGCGGCGGAGAAGAAGATCCGCTTCGTCGCCATCGAGATGGTGCACGGCTCGGCGGGGAGCACGCCGTTCGGCTTGAAGAAGAACCTGTGGGCGCCCGAAGGCACCGGCAGCAGCGTTCGATCTGTCGCAGACGATCCTCAGCCCGCTCGAACCCTTCCGCGACGCGCTCACCATCGTCAGCAACACCGACGTGCGCAACGCCGAAGCGTTCACCGCGCCTGAAATCGGCGGCGATCACTTCCGGTCGAGCGCGGTGTTCCTCACCCAGTCGCACCCGAAGCAGACGCAGGGATCCGACCTGCACGCCGGCATCTCGATCGACCAGATCTTCGCGAAGAAATACGGGCAGGACACGCCGATTCCCTCGATGCAGGTGTGCATCGAGAACGTCGACCAGGCCGGCGGCTGCTCCTACGGCTACTCCTGCGCCTACACCGACTCGATCAGCTGGGCGTCGCCGGAGGATCCGCTGCCGATGGTGCGCGACCCGCGCGTCATCTTCGACCAGTTGTTCGGCGTCGGCGCGACGCCGGCCGAGCGCAAGGAGCGGCGCGAGGAAGATCGCAGCATCCTCGACTGGCTGGGCACCTCGATCAACCGGTTGAAGAAGGATCTCGGCACCGCGGACCGCGCGCGCCTGGCCGACTACCTCGACGACGTGCGCGAGATCGAGCGCCGGATTCAGAAGGTCGAGGCGTTCAACAGCAGCGGCGAGCAGCGCGAGCTGCCGGGGGCGCCGATCGGCGTGCCCGACTCGTTCTCCGAACACGTCAAGCTGATGTTCGACCTGCAGGCGCTGGCGTTCGCGTCGGACATCACCCGCGTGTTCGCGTTCAAGCTCGGTCGCGACGCCAGCAACCGCGTCTTCCCGGAGAGCGGCTTCAAGGGCGCGTTCCACTCGGCGTCGCACCACCAGGAGAAGGACGAGAAGATTCTCGACTTCGCCAAGATCAACAGTACCACGTCAGCATGGTTCCGTACTTCCTCGAGAAGCTGAAGAACACGCCGGACGGCGACGGCACGCTGCTCGACAACTCGCTGGTCGTCTACGGCTCGCCGATGGGCGACTCGAACGTGCACAACCACAAGCGCGTGCCGCTGTTCATTGCCGGCCACGCGGGCGGCGCGGTGCGCGGCAACATGCACGTCAAGGCGGCCGAAGGCACGCCGATGGCGAACGCGATGCTGACCGTCGCGCACAAGCTGGGCCTCGACGATGTCGCCACGTTTGGCGACAGCACCGCCGAGCTCGATCTGAACGCGACCGCGCCGGTCATTACGGACAAGGCATAGGAACTGACGCTCAGGTGCTAGGTGCAAGAACTGACGCCGTCCGTGCAGGGTGCCACGGGCATGGCGCAGAGGAGCTGACGAGATGCTGCGGAGAAACGTGATGCGGGGCGGGCTGGTGGCGCTGGCACTCTCGGCGCTGCTCCAGGCGGCGCCAGGCTCGCCGGTGGCCGACGCCGCGATGCAGGGCAACCGCGACGCCGTCAAGGCGCTGCTCAAGCAGGCGGCCGACGTCAACGGCGCGCAGGGCGACGGCATGACCGCGCTGCACTGGGCGGCGATGAAGAACGACGCCGAACTGACCCAGACGCTGCTCTACGCCGGCGCCAACGTGCGCGCGACGACCCGGATCGGCGCCTACACCGCGCTGCTGCTGGCGGCGAAAAACGGCAGCGCGACGGTGATTGCGCCGCTGCTCAAGTCGGGCGCCGACGTCAACGCGCCGACCGCCAACGGCACCACGCCGCTGATGTTCGCCGCCGCGTCGGGCAACCTCGACGCGGTCACCGCGCTCATCGACGGCGGCGCGGACGTGAACGCGAAGGAATCGGTGCGCGACCTGACGCCGGCGATGTTCGCCGCGGCGTCGAATCGCGCCGCGGTGCTGCAGCTGCTGGCCAGCCGCGGCGCCGACCTCACAGCGACGTCGAAGGTCACCGATCTGGCGGCGCTGAGCAAGGACCCGGCGGCGCTGCGCGAGTTCACGACCGGCAACCCGCAGCCGCCCGGCGAGCCGCCGGCCGGCGGACGCAGCGGCCCCGCGCCGGCTGCCGGCGGCGGACGCGGACGCGGTCCGCAGACGCCCGGCGTCGATCGCAACTACCAGCTGAACGAGCTCGTCGCCGCGCAGGGCGGCCTCACGCCGCTGCTCCTCGCCGCGCGCGAAGGACACGTCGACGCGGTCAAGGTCCTGCTCGATGCGCACGCTGACGTCAACCAGGTGAGCGCCGGCGATCGAACGAGCCCGCTCCTGATCGCCACCATCAACGGCCACTTCGATCTCGCGCTGATGCTGCTCGAGAAGGGCGCCGACGCGGAGGCGGCCTCCGAGAACAACGCGACGCCGCTCTACGGCGCGCTCAACGTCGAGTGGGCGCCGAAGTCGCTGTATCCGCAGCCGAAGGCGCAGCTGAACCAGAAGGCGACCTACCTCGAGCTGATGAAGGCGCTGCTCGACAAGGGCGCCGACCCGAACGCCCGCCTGAACAAGAAGGTCTGGTACTCCGGCTACAGCTTCGATCTCTCGGGCGTTGACGAAACCGGCGCGACGCCGTTCTGGCGCGCCGCCTACGCCAGCGACGTCGAGGCGATGAAGATGCTCGTCGCCTACGGCGCCGACCCGAACATCCGCACCAAGAAGAACGCGGGCCGCGGACGCTTCGGCGACGTCGACCGTGAAGTGAAGGACGTGTCAGGGCTGCCGCCGGTACCGGTCGGCGGGCCCGGCGTGACGGCGCTCCAGGCCGCGGCCGGCGTCGGTTACGGCGAGGGCTTCGCCGCCAACTCGCATCGCTTCGCGCCGACCGGGATGCTCGCCGCGGTCAAGTACCTCGTCGAGGAGCTCCACGTCGACGTCAACGAGTACGACCACGAGGGCAACACCGCCCTGCACCACGCCGCGGCGCGCGGCGACGTCGAGATGATCGAGTACCTGGTCTCGAAGGGCGCCAACGTCCAGGCCATCTCGCGCGAGGGGCGGACGACCGCCGACATGGCCAACGGCCCGGTGCAGCGCACCCAGCCGTTCCCCGAAGCGGTGGCGCTGCTCGAGAAGCTCGGCTCGAAGAACAACCACAAGTGCGTTTCCTGCTAGGCAGGAGATCAGGAGGGTCAAGAGATCAGGAGAAAGCCGCAGCCTTCTCCTGATCCCCTGAGCTCTTGCTCAAGATCCTGCTGATCTCGCTCGCCGTCATCGCCGTTCTGGCGGTGGCGGTGCGCGCGATCGAATCGCGCTTCGCGTTCTTTCCCTCTCCCGGCGAAACCACCACACCAGGCGACTTCGGCATCCGGTTCGAGCGCGTGTCGCTCGAGCGCGGATGGCGGCGCCACGCTGCGCGGCTGGTCGATGCCGCACCCAGCGCCCCGCGCGCGCATCCTCTACTTCCACGGCAACGGCGGGAACCTGTCGGTGTGGGCGCCGATCCTCGCCGGCATCCATCGCCGCGGCTACGCCGTCCACGCGTTCGACTACCGCGGCTACGGCGCCAGCACGGGGCGGCCGAGCGAACAGGGGCTGTATCGCGATGTCGAGGCGGCGGCCGCCTGGCCGTGGGAAACGGAAGCGACGGGCAGCGCCGCTGATCTACTGGGGACGCTCGCTGGGCACGACGATGGCGGCGTACGCGGCGACGCGGCGTCCAGCCGGACGGGCTGATCCTCGAGTCGGGATTCGCCGACGCGCGGTCGCTCCTGCGCGACTCGCCGCCGATGGCGTTCCTCAGCCTGTTCTCGTCGTACCGGTTTCCGACCGCCGGCTGGCTCGAGACCGTCCGCAGCCCGGCGCTCGTGCTGCACGGCGACCGCGACGGCGTGATCCCGTTCGCCGCCGGCCGCACGCTGTTCGAGCGCATCGCCGGCCCGAAGCAGTTCGTCGTCATCAAGGGCGGCGACCACAACGATGCCGCGCCGCCGGATCCGAACGCCTACTGGGCCGCGATCGATGCGTTCGTCACGTCGCTGCCTCCCGGCCGCGTCCCATCATCACCGCCGCGATAGCCAACCACGAAGGACACGAAAGCACGAAGGACACGAAGAAGACCTTCTTGCAATCGGGGTGCTCTCAGCAGCGTCGTCGCTCGAAATCGACCGGCTGTCTGCTCAGCCGGAGTGCAGCGGCGTGGCAGGGAGAAAAAAGATCTTTTTCGTGCTCTTCGTGTCCTTCGTGCATTTCGTGGCGAGCAAGCGCCTCTGAAAAGCAATCAGCGCGTCTACGTGATGGCTCGGCGGGTTCCGCGCTTGCCGGCCGAAGCTCGCGGATTCAAGGTGAGCGAAGGCCGGGGTTCTGCGCTGATGTCGTCGTCAGCTGTTGTCGCCGTCCAGCAAGCGACCCGAGGCCGCCGAGGATCGATCCCTCTTCGCGCCCGCCGCGCGCGACGCCGGGGACCGCGGCGATGATCCGGTTCGCCAGGCGGCTGAGCGGCAGCGACTGCAGCCAGACGCGCCCCGGCCCGCGCAGCGTCGCGAAGAACAATCCCTCGCCGCCGAAGAGCGCCGACTTGATCTTGCCGACGTACTCGATCTCGTAGTTCACCGACGGCTGGAAGCCGACGATGCAGCCGGTGTCGACGCGGACCATTTCGCCCGCGGCCAGCGTCCGCTCGTAGAGCGTGCCGCCGGCGTGCACGAACGCCCAGCCGTCACCCTGCAGCCGCTGCATGATGAACCCCTCGCCGCCGAACAGCCCGACGCCGAGCCGCTTCTGGAACGCGATGCCGATCGAGACGCCCTTGGCCGCGGCGAGGAACGAGTCCTTCTGCGCGATCAGCTCGCCGCCGATCTCGGCGAGATGGATGGCGATGATCTTTCCCGGGTAGGGCGCGCCGAAGGCGACGCGCTTCTTCTGGCTGCTGCGGTTCAGGAACACGGTCATGAACAGCGACTCGCCGGTCAACAGCCGCTTGCCCGCGCCCATCAGCGCGCCCATGAACCCGCCTTGCGGCTTCGAGCCGTCGCCGAATATCGTCTCCATCTCGACGCCGTCGTCCATGTACATCATGCCGCCGGCTTCGGCGACGGTCGCTTCGTTCGGATCCAGCTCCACTTCGACGAACTGCATGTCGTCGCCGAAGATCTTGTAGTCGATCTCGTGCATCTCGGCCATCGGTTCGACGGTCCTCATCGCATCTCGCAACGTCCGCAATCCGACGAATCGCGACGAATCCGCAATGCGTCAGTGTCCTTCGTGTTCCTTGCGATATTCCTCGTCGGCGACGAGCTTTTCCTTGTTCGCCTTGACCTGCCGCTGCCGCGACTGCTTCGCGGCGGCCGCCGTCTTTTCCGCGGTGCTGACCGCGAAGTTCCCGAGCTGCCGCTCGAGATCGACGCTCTGGCAGGCGGGGCACTTGGTCGGCTCCTGATCCTGCGGCCGCACCAGCGCCTCGAACTCGTTGCCGCACGTGCGGCAGTGGAAGTCGTACATGGGCATGGGTCACCTACTCCGGAAGGGTCGCTTCGACGCGCCGTGGATCGAGCCGCCAGACGTTGCCGGCCTCGAGGTTCGAGAGCCAGACCGAGCCAAGGCCGACGCGCACCGCGTCGCCGCCCTTGCCGGCGAACTGCTGCACCACGGCGTTGCGCGACGGATCGATGCGCGAGAGCGGGAACTCGAACGCCGTCACCCAGACCGATCCTTCGCCGACCGCGATCTCGCCGCCGGGGCCCGGGACGCCGACCTCGATCGTCGCGACGACCTTGTTCGTCTTGGGATCGATGCGCGAGACGCTGCCGTCGCCCTGGTTGAGCGTCCACACCGCGCCGCCGCCGGCAGCGATGAACCGCGGCGACTTGCCGACGGGAATCGTCTCGGCGACGAGGTTGGTGCGCGGATCGACGCGCGCGACGCTGCTGTGCTCGGTGCTGGTCACCCAGACCGCGTCCTCGCCGAAGGCGAGCCCGTACGATCCAGACGCGACGTAGATCTCCGCCACCACCGCGTTGGTCGCGGGATCGAAGCGCGCGAGCGTGCCCTTTGCGTCGGTCATCAGCCAGATGCTGCCGGCGCCGGCGACGATCGATCCTTCGGAGTTGCCGATGGTGGTCTTGATCGTCGCGGTCACCTTGCTCGTCTTCAGATCGACCCGCGTCACCGTGTTGTCGCCGCAGTTCGGCACCCAGAGGCTGCCGAAGCCGGCAGCGACGCCGGAGCACGGGCGGCTGCCGACCTGAACCGTTTCGGTGACCGTGTTGGTCTTGGGGTCGAGGCGGGAGACGCTGTCTTTCGGCTTGTTCGAGACCCAGACGGCCTCGTCTATCGCCAGCCAGTCAGGCGTGCCCGGGACGGGGAAGACCGCCTCGGGCTTCAGCCGCTCGATTGGGACCCTGATTCCGGGGGTCTTGACGCCCGGCCGGGGCGCCGGCTTGTCCTGGACTGCCAACGCCGCAAGCAAGAGCGCGGAACAGATTTTCACCATCTCGACCGTGCATAATATCTCTTGATGGGTGTTCGACGTAGCATCCGGCGCCCCTGGATGCTGCTGGCCGCGCTGCCGCTGGCGTTTCAGGTCGGGAGTGAGGTCTCAGGTCAGGCCCTTCGACCTGCCTCGCGCCCGGCCACTGCAGCGCCGTCCGCACAATCCGCGCCGGCAGCCAATACGTCAGAATTTTTCGAAGCGCGCGTCCGCCCCGTGCTGGCGGCGAACTGCTACGACTGCCACGCCGACGAGCGCATGGGCGGCCTGCGCCTCGACTCGCGCGAGGCGCTGCTCAAGGGCGGCCGCTCCGGCGCCGCGCTGGTCCCGGGCGATCCCGACAAGAGCCTGATCATCCAGGCCGTGCTGCAGACCAGCGACAAGCTGAAGATGCCGAAGGGCGGGCGCCTGCGGCCCGACGAGATCGCGGCGTTGACCGAATGGGTGCAAGCGGGCGCGCCATGGTTCAACACCGCCGCGCCGACGGCGACGACGACGGCCGCGGATCCGGCCGTGGCCGCGAGCGCGGCGCCGGCCGCGCCTGCCTACGTCATCAAGCCGGAGCAGCGCGCGTTCTGGTCGTTTCAGCCGCTCGGTCACACGCCGGCGCCCGCCGTGTCGCACGCCTCGTGGGCGAAGAGCGACATCGATCGCTTCATCCTCGCGCGCCTCGAGAAAGAGGGGCTGGCGCCGGTGGGCGCCGCCGACAAGCGGACGCTGCTCAGGCGCGCGACGCTCGATCTCACCGGCCTCCCGCCGACGCCGGAGGAGATCGAGGCGTTCGAGCACGACGCCACGCCTGATGCGTTTGCGAAGGTCGTCGACCGGTTGCTCGCGTCGCCGCGCTACGGCGAAGCGTGGGGACGCATGTGGCTCGACGTCGCCCGCTACGGCGAGGACGATTACCGCTCGCTCGATCCCAAGGGCCGCGGCCTCAACCCGTACCCGAACGCGTACCTCTATCGCGACTGGGTGATCAAGGCGTTCAACGACGACATGCCGTACGACCAGTTCGTGCGCGCCCAGCTCGCCGGCGATCTCCTGAAAGACGAGTCGGCGCGCGCGCGGACGCTGCCGGCGCTCGGGTTCATGGGGCTGGGGCCGTGGTACTACGACAACGGCGCCGTGGAAGTGACCCGCGCCGACGAGCGCCACGATCGCGTCGACGTCGTCTCGCGCGGCTTTCTCGGCCTGACGGTCGGCTGCGCCCGCTGCCACGACCACAAGTACGACGCCATTCCGACATCCGACTACTACTCGCTGGCCGGCGTGTTCCTGAATACGTCCTACCGTGAGTATCCGCTCGCGCCGAAGGACGTGGTCGCAGAGTACGACCAGAACGACAAGAAGATCGAGAAGAAAGAGAAGCTGCTCGAGGAGTTCACGAAAATCGAGTCGACGCAGCTGGCCGAGACGCTCGCGCTGCAGGCGGCGAAATACATGGCCGCGGCGTGGAAGGTGACCGGCGAGCCGAAGGAAGAGATTGCCAAGGTCGTCGACGCGGAGAAGCTCGATTACGAGCTGCTCGATCGCTGGATCAAGTTCCTCGCCAAGCCGCCGCGCTTCTATCCCTACCTGACCAAGTGGCAGGCGATGATCAAGGCCGGCGGCAGCGCCGCCGAAGCGAAGACGCTCGCCGACGAGTTCCAGGCGCTCCTCCTCGACGTGATGTTCGAGAAGAAGGAGATCAAGGACGAGAACGACATCATCATCGCCAAGGCGCTGGCCGGCACCAAGAAGAAGGAGCCGGGAAAGCTGCCGAGCGACTTCGTCACCAACGACGACTTCTGCCCGAACTGCGGCCTCGAGCTGAAGAGCCTGCCGGTCGATCGCAACAGCCTGTGGACCGATGTCTTCGTGCGCGACCTGCAGGAGGGCTACGACCCGGCGCAGGCCTTCGACAGCCTCAAGCCCGGGCTGCTCGTGTTCCGCAAGTGGGGGCTCGAGCGGCAGCTGAGCGCCGATCGCCGCCGCTACGTCGAGGCGCTGCGCACCGAGGTCGAAACCCTGCGCAAGGCCCAGCCGCCGAAGTATCCGTTCGTCCACGGCGTCGGCGACGTCGACAAGCCGGTGAACCTGAAGGTGAGCCGCCGCGGCAGCCCGTACAACCTGGGCGCCGAGACGCCGCGCCATTTCCTCAGCATCCTGTCCGAGAGCGAGCCGGTGGCGTTCACGCAGGGCAGCGGCCGCCTCGAGCTCGCCGACGCGATCCTCCGCACGCCGCTCGCCACGCGCGTCATCGTCAACCGGATCTGGAAGCAGCACTTCGGAACCGGGCTGGTGGATACGCCGAGCAACTTCGGCGTCGCCGGCGAGCGGCCGACGCATCCTGAGCTGCTCGACTACCTGGCTCAGCGGTTCATCGACCAGAAGCTGTCGATCAAGGCGCTGCACAGAGACATCATGCTCAGCGCCGTCTACCAGTCGAGCGCCGAGAACAACACCGCGAACTTCGAAAAAGACTCGGGCAACCGGCTGTATTGGCGGGTCGACCGGCGCCGCATGACCGCGGAGCAGGTTCGCGACTCGGTGCTGTTCGTGGCCGGCGCGCTCGACACGAAACAGGGCGGGCCGTCGATTCCGCTGACGCCGCTCGTCGACCGCCGCACGGTCTACGGCAAGGTGAGCCGCTACAAGCTGGACGACTACCTGCAGCTGTTCGACTTCCCGAGCCCGAATCTCTCGGCCGAGAAACGCTTCACCACCAGCGTGCCGCTGCAGCGGCTGTTCTTCATGAACAGCGACTTCATGCAGCAGCAGGGAGAGCGGCTGGCGCGGCTGGTCGAGAGCGAGCCGGACAACGCCGCGCGGATCCGGAAGGCCTACCGCCTGATTCTGGGGCGCGCTCCGACCGAGCCCGAGGTCAAGGCCGGCCTGACGTTCCTCACGACCGAGCCGATGAAGGCCTACGAGGAACGCAAGGCGACAAAGGAGTCAAAGGACGCCAAGGGCTCGAAGGACAGCGAGGAAACGAAGAAAAAAGCGTCGCGCGGCGACGATGACGAGAAGGCGGACGCGCCCGACAAAGAGGAACTCGGGATGATGGCCGGCGTCATCCCCGGCGCGGCGAAGAAAGACGACGAAAAGAAGCTCCTGCCGCCGACCACGCTCGGCCGCTACATGAAGATTCTCCTGAGCTCGAACGAGTTCCTGTTCGTGGAATAACCATCACATGGCGCCTCATAAATCCCGGCAGCCGATCACGCGCCGCGACGCGCTCTGCCGCATCGGCAACGGCTTCGGCATGCTCGCGTTTGCCGGGCTGGTCGGCGAGTCGATCGCCAGAGCGGCCGGCCCGTTCGCGCAGGACGCTGCGCTCGATCCGCGCAAGCTCGATCATCCCGCGCGTGCCAAGCGCGTGATCTTCCTGTTCATGAATGGCGGCCTGTCGCAGGTGGACAGCTTCGATCCGAAGCCGATGCTCGACAAGTACCACGGCCAGCCGCTGCCGGGCGGCTCGATTGCGACCGAACGCAAGACCGGCGCGCTGATGCGTTCGCCGTTCACCTTCAAGAAGTACGGCAAGTCGGGGATGGAGGTCAGCGAGCTGTTCCCGCACGTCGGCGAGTGCGTCGACGACATCTGCTTCATCCGCTCGATGCACACCGACATCCCGAACCACGAGCCGTCGATGCTGATGATGAACACCGGCCACACGCAGGTCGGCCGGCCGTCGCTCGGGTCGTGGCTCACCTACGGTCTCGGCACCGACAACCAGAACCTGCCCGGCTACGTCGTGCTGTGCCCGGACGTGCCGACCACGGTCGGCCCGCCGCTCTGGAACAGCGCGTTCCTGCCGGCGGTGCACCAGGGCACCTTCATCGCCGACAAGGTCGAGAAGCAGAGCGACACGGCGCTGGTCGGCAAGGACTTCGATCCGAAGACGCTCATCTCCTACATCCACAACGACAAGTTCACGCTCACCGAGCAGCGGCGTGAGCTCGATCTGCTCACCGCGCTGAACCGCGGGCAGATGGAGCGCGAGACGATCCGCGATCCGAAGCTCGAGGCGGCGATTCAGTCGATGGAGACCGCCTATCGGATGCAGACCGAGGCGCCCGACGTGTTCGACATCCGCAAGGAGAGCGAGGCGACGCTGAAGCTCTACGGAGCAGGCAGCACGGCGCGCGGCTGCCTGATGGCGGTGCGGCTCGCGGAGCGCGGCGTCCGCATGGTGCAGGTCTACTACGCGAAGGGCGATCCCTGGGACGCCCATTCCGACATCCAGGCGCACCGCAAGAACGCGAAGGACTCCGATCAGCCGTTCGCGGCGGTGATCAAGGATCTCAAGTCGCGCGGCCTCTTCAAGGACACGATCGTCGTCTGCGGCTCAGAGTTCGGCCGCACGCCGGTGATGGAAGTCGGCGGCGGCGCCGGCATGTCGCAGAACGGGCGCGACCACAATCCGTTCGGCTTCACGATGTGGCTGGCCGGCGGCGGCATCAAGGGCGGGATGGTCTACGGTGCGACCGACGACTTCGGCTTCAAGGCGGTGGACAAGCCGGTGCACGTCCACGACCTGCACGCGACCATCCTGCATCTGTTGGGGATCGATCACACCAAGCTGACGTACCGATACAGCGGCCGCGACTTCCGTCTCACCGACGTGTCCGGCAACGTGATTCACGACATCATCGCGTAAGTGCGTCGACGCTGAGGCGTCGACGCGACCTACCCGCGGCACGCGCGGCTTACTTCGACGGTACGCCGGTTTCGCGCGACACCTCGCGCACCAGCTCGGCGACGTCTTTCTCCTTCGCCGACCACGCCACGTCGCTCTGCGAGATCATCCCGGCGCAGCATCCCTGCTCGTTGACGACCGGCACCCGCCGAATCTGGTGCTTCTCCATCGTCGCCAGCACTTCGTTGAGCGGCGCATCCGCCTGCACGGTGACCGCCGGGTCGGACATCGCGGTCTCCGCCGTATAGGCGAGCGGGTTTTTGTCCCTGGCGATCACGCGCGTGACGATGTCGCGGTCGGTGACGACGCCGACGACATGTTCGGCGGGATCGATAACCGGAATCTCGCCACAGTCGTGCTGAACCATGAGCTTGGCGACCTGGTCGAGCGGAGTCTGCGGGGTGCAGCAGGCAGGGTTGACCGTCATCACATCGCGAGCCAGCTTAGCCATTCAACCTCCTTGTAGGTGACGGCCAAGCCGGCTGCAAAGCGTACGCCGCTACTGCTGTCGCGACTTGCTGGCTTCGTTTTTCTCCTTGAGCCGCGCGCCGCGCAGGATGTTGCCCATCGCGTAGTTACCCTCGTGGCAGGCGTATTCGTAGAGCAGGTCGTTGGTCAGCGGCCAGGTGTATCGGCCGTCCACGGCCGTGTCCATGTCTTGGGATCTTCCACCGTGAACTGGTAACGCAACGTTTTCGCATCGACGCGGGTGAAGCGCTCGACCACGCGCAGGTCCCCGGTCGAGCCCATGAAGCGCGTGTTATCGCTGAAGTTGGTCGTCTCGACGACCAGCGTGTCGCCTTCCCAGTGGCCGATCGAGTCGCCGAGCCATTTCCTGATCGTCTTCGGCAGGTGCGTGCCGCCAATGCGGACGACGCGCGCGTCGTGCACCATCTCGGTGAGGATCATCACCCGATCGGGCGTCTGCACGATCTGGTGCAGGTTGTTGTAGAAGTAGGTCGGCAGCATCGGCGGACCCGACGTCGAGGCGAATCCAATCAGGCACCGCTCCGCCAGCGGGCGCATCTCCGGATCGTTGTACGCCTCCGCCCCTTCGAACCCCGGATCGTCTTCGCGAGCGGACTGGTCCGACGTCGGCCGGCTGTTGTAGCCGCCGCGGGTCGGACGCTGCTGCGCCTCGGGCGTCAAGGCCGGGAGGCGGCCGTCGGGCGGATCGATGAGCAGCGACGCGCGCTTCTGGCCGTCCACGACGGTGTAGCGCGTGCCGGGATCGAGCCAGAAATTGTTGTAGCCGCCGACGTTGCCGTACGGCCCCGGCGAGCCGTCGCCGCCGCTGGGCGGCGCGGCGCGGTTCGCGTCGATCGGCCGGTTCAGGTTCTCGCTGCGGTCCGCCACCTGCTGCTCGCGTTTGGCGGCTTCGTCTTCGGTGATGACGAGCGGCGTGCCGGCCGGGCGCTGCAGCGGGGTAATGGTGCCGATGTCGTAGGTGCCCTGGAGATCGGGCTTGCCATCGGGCATCCGCGGGATCCCGCCGGCGGCGGCCGGACGTTTCGCGGGCGCGGCGGCCTGGCCCGAGATGTCAGCGGTTGCGATGTATAGCCCGGCGGTGACCACGGCGGCGCCGGCCACCAGCGTGACGACGCGTGCGCGCATGTTGAGACCTCGCTTTCCTTGGAATTTTACGCGGAAAGGGGCGGGGCCGGCGTGAGATTCCGTGGGCAGCCCTGAAGGGGCCACTAGGTGCGCTCGACCGGATTTCCGCTTCCCGTTGCGACGCGTGACCGGCTGTTTCGGCCGCTCGTCCACGTGCAACTGGAAGATGTCCGGCCGCGCGTAGTGTCCGACCACATCGAGGTCGAACTTGCCGCGGACGATCTGGGCTCGATCGATCTCGGCCACCAGGATCGCTTCGCCGTCCGTGTTCGGCCCGGCGAGGAAGTTGCCGAACGGATCGACGATGCAGCTGCCGCCGCGCGTGACGATCGTGTCGGGGTCGCTGCCAAACTGCGTGCGGTAGTCGGCGGGGAAGTCGCGCCGGCGATTGAACTGGTTGCACGACAGCACGAAGCAGCGTCCTTCGACCGCGATGTGCCGCATCGACGCCACCCACGAGTCGCGCGGATCCGCGGTCGGCGCGCAGTACAGCTCGATCCCCTTCGCGTACATCGCCGCGCGCATCAGCGGCAGGTAGTTCTCCCAGCAGATCACCGCGCCGAGCCGGCCGAGCGGCGTCTCGAACACCGGCAGCGTCGAGCCGTCGCCGAATCCCCAGACCAGGCGCTCCGACGCGGTCGGCATCACCTTCCGGTGCTTGCCGAGGTACTCGCCGTCTGGCGCGAAGAAGACGACCGTGCAGTAGAGCGTGCCGCGGTCGCGCTCGACCACCCCGACCACGAGGTAGATGGCGTGGGAGCGTGCGGTCCGCGCCAGCGCATCGATCGCCGGCCCCGGGATGTCGACGCTGCTTTCCCAGTAGCGCCGGAAATCCTCGCGCCCCTCATCGGTCCGCGATCCGACCACGGCGCCGAAATCGAGGCCGCGCGGGTACGCCGACACGAACGCTTCTGGAAACAGCACCAGGCGTGCACCCTGATGGGCAGCCTCGCCTGCCAGACTGTGCACTTTTGCGAGAGTCCGGTCACGATCGAACGCGACCGGCGCCGCCTGCACGACCGCCACCTTGAAGCTCGCCCACTTGTCTTCCATTGTCTCTCCAACTATTACGGAACTCTTACAGTCGGCTGACTTGTTGTTCGATAACGTACTGGCACACCCCCCGCGCGCAAATTCAGGAGCGTAGATGAGCAGCGTCGTCCTTCATTCGTCCCGGTCGCGGTACAGCAAGTTGAGTATCGTGACATGCATCGTCCTGGTCTGGTTTCACATTCAGGCGGTGGCCGCCTTCTGGTCGTTCAGCTGGACGAACCTGTTCGTCGCCGCGGCGCTCTACTGGGTTGCGATCGGCCTCGGCATCAGCATGGGGTATCACCGGCTGCACACCCACCGCGGCTTCAAGACCTACAAGCTGTTCGAGTATTTTCTCGCGGTCTGCGGCACGCTGACGCTCGAAGGGGGACCGATTTTCTGGGTCGCCACGCACCGCGTCCACCATCAGCACTCCGACCAGCCCGAGGATCCGCATACGCCGCGGGTCGGCGCGTTCTGGGCGCACATGGGCTGGATTCTGTTCGGCGAGGCGGCGCACAACGACACCGCGCGGATGTCGCGCTACGCGCCCGATCTCGCCAAGGACCCGTTCTACCGCTGGCTGACCACGTATCACTGGGTGCCGCTCACCGTGCTCGGCCTGGCGCTTCTCGCCGTCGGCGGCTGGCCGCTCGTCAACTGGGCCATCTTCCTGCGCGTCGTCGTCGGCCTGCACTCGACCTGGCTGGTGAACTCGGCGACGCACCTGTGGGGCAAGCGCCGCTTCTCGACCAAGGACGACTCGCGCAACGTGTGGTGGGTGGCGATGCTGACCTTCGGCGAAGGGTGGCACAACAACCATCACGCGCACCCGACGTCGGCGCGGCACGGGCTGGCGTGGTACGAGTTCGACGTGACCTGGATCTCGCTGAAGCTGCTGCGCGCCGTTGGCCTGGTGTGGGACGTCCGCATCGCGAAGGTCAACACCGAGCCGGCGCAGGAAATCGCGGCCTGACCGACTCCGCCTAAAGGCGGACACGACGTACCGGCGGAGTGGTCTAAGCTGAAGGCATGAGGTCTGGCGGCCGCCGGAAGTCGATCGCCTTCATCGTCCTCGGCGTCGCCCTTGTCGGCGGCGCCCTCGCGCTCAACGTCGGCTGGGTCATCGTCAGCTGGCGTCAGGCAGGCCTGCTCGTCGCGGGCCTGCTCGTCTTCCCCCTCATCATCACCGGCGTCGTCCTCAACACCATCTTTCTCGTGCGCGAGATCCGGCGCAACGAGCAGCACGAAGCCTTCATCAACGCCGTGACCCACGAGCTGAAGACGCCCGTGGCGTCGATGAAGCTGTACCTGCAGACGCTCCAGAACCGGCCGGTCGACGATGCGCGGCGGCAGGAGTTCTACAGCGCGATGCTCGAGGACAGCGATCGGCTGCTCGGCACGATCGAGCAGGTGCTCCGCGCCGGCCAGCTTGGCGCTCGCGTGCGGCGCGCGGGCTACACCGCCGTGGACATGTCGGCGCTGACCAAGGAGTGCCTGGCGATTGCGCGCACGCGCTACCGGCTCGCCCCCGACGCGCTGACCTATCGCGAAGCGGCGTCGAACGGCAAGGGCACCTACGTGCTCGGCGACGAGGACGAGCTGAAAGCGGTGGTCGCCAACCTGGTCGACAACGCCGTCAAGTATTCCGGCCCCGAGGTACGCGTGCACGTCGAGCTCGAACAGACCGACGCGCAGCGCGCCACGCTGCGGGTTCGCGACCAGGGCGTCGGCATCTCGCCGTCCGAGCGGAAGCGGATCTTCAGGCGCTTCTACCGCGTGCCGGGCACCATGCGCATCAAGGGCACCGGCCTCGGCCTGTTCATCGTCCGCTCGGTCGTCGCCCGGCACGGCGGGAAGGTGTTCGCGGAAAGCGAGGGGCCGGGCCACGGCGCCACCTTCACCGTGCACCTGCCGGTCCTGGCGCAGCAATGAGCCGCATCCTCGTTGTCGAAGACGAGCAGCACCTCGCCGACGGCCTCCGCTACAACCTCGAGGCCGAGCAGCACGATGTCGACGTCGTCGACAACGGCGAGGATGCGCTGAAGCGCCTGAACGCGGAACCCGCCCGCTACAACCTGGTGATTCTGGACGTCATGCTGCCGGGGATCGATGGCTTCGGCGTCGTCGCCGAACTGCGGAGCACGAAGCGTTTCGTCCCGGTGCTGATGCTGACCGCTCGCGGACGATCTGAAGATGTGCTGCGCGGATTCGGCGCCGGGGCAGACGATTATCTGGCTAAGCCGTTCGAGCTGCCGATTCTCCTCTCGCGCGTGAACGGCCTGCTGCGCCGGCACGAGTGGTTCCGGCAGGAAGCGGCGCAACAGTCAGCTTCTGTCGCATCGCAGTTTTCGTTTCGCGACAGGAGCATCGATTTCGAACAACTGGAAGTGCGCGTCGGCGAGAAGAAGATGCCGCTGACGCTGATGGAGGCCGCGCTCCTGCGTTATCTGGTGGCGCACGAAGGGCAACCGGTGGCGCGCAAAGCGATCCTCGAGAAGGTGTGGAGCGTACACGAAGACACAGACACGCGCGCTATCGACAACTTCATCGTGCGCCTGCGTCGCTACATCGAGGACGAGCCAACAAATCCGCGGCATCTGCAGACGATCCGCGGCGTCGGTTATCGCTTCGTGGCGAATCCTGAAGGGGAGGGTCAGGGGTAAATGCTCGGTTGGGCTTGAGCATTTACCCCTCTCTCGACGGGCGAGAAACGCTGGGGGGCTGACGTTCCGGTGTTACTGGCGGCGCACTGGAGTTGGTTGCACGTCGCCGGAGCAAGACACCTGCCGTTTCGATCGCGCGTTCGATCTCTCATCGACATTCGCAGGAAATGTCTGCGCGAATTGCGGAAAGCGTCAACGCCGGATCGATCGCGACCGAACGAAGTTCGTCGTCGCGTTTTCGTGAAGCGTAATGCGCTTCCGAAGCGCGTATGCTGATCCGAGTGTCGCGTGAGCGCGCATCTCGCTGATTGCGCGCGGTTTTTGCCCTCTCCTATATTTTTTCGCGCTGTTCTACCACCCTCATAACAAGTGAGATCGCAACGTGCAGGCAGTGACGAGCGAGTCCTGGGGGGAACCAATGGCAGCCATCGTGGAAATCATGAAACCGACGCACGACGACGACGTATGGAGAGTGGCCGTGGATGGCCGCTGCGTTGTCGCGTTTTACGGTGAAGGCGCGAAGCAACTCGCCGAGTATCATCGCGACGCGCTGGTCGAGCTTCTCGTCTGCGGACGATGGCGGCCTCTCGCCGGCGCCCGTCATTCCGGCATCGGCTGCAGCGACGGTCGTGGATCCGCTCGACTGGCCGTCCGGTACACGCGTCAGCTCAATCTTTCCTGTCACCATCAATTAGCATTTCCTGTAAGCATCAACTCGACCTCACCGCAGGTTGCTGAACGTCAGCAGCCTGCTTTCCGCTTCGAACCTCCAACCTTTACGCCTCAAACTTCTCGCCGCCGGTCTTCAAGACTGCATTCGCCCGCCAACGTTTCGCGAAAGTTCAAAGCTCATCAATAAAGCACCAATTGGAAAATGCCATTCGGCGAGGAACTTCCCTCAGGTCTCGAGCAGGCGCTGGAATCGCGGGTCGTCGCGAATCAGATCGAACTCGGGCTCGATGCGGGCACGCGCCGCGGTGAAGGCGCGCTGCTGGACGAGCGCGCGCTCGAGAAACGCCAGCGCCGGCTCCGCGTCGCCGCGCAGCGCATGGATCGCGGCCGCGTAGTAACGCGTGAACCCGTCGTCGGCGCCGAGGCGCACGCGGCGGTCGAAGCTTTCGAGCGCGACATCGAACACCGCTTTCGCTTTGCGGGTGTCGCCGATCTGCAGGTAGGCCGCGCCGAGCCGCGCGTTCAGCTCGACGAGGATGCGGCTTCGCAGCGCGTGCTCGGTGCGCACGAGGAAGTCGATCTCCTGATCGAAGTAGATAATCGCCTGCTCGTGCCGCCCCTGCAGCGCGGCGAGGTGACCGGCGCGGATGTAGGCGCCGGCGATGAAGAGCCCCTCGCGCCCGGAGAGGAACGCTTCCTGGAGCTGCATGGCCTCGCCGGCAACGCGCTCACCCAACGCGAAATCGCGCGTCAACGCCGCGCAGTGCGCCAGCTGGAGCGCGTACCAGCCGCCCTTGGGATTGCGCTCGAGCGCGCGCCGGTACCACGGGATCGCCTCGTCGAACCGCGCGCGGACGATGAACAGCGCGCGACCCATCGCCGCGCAGGCGCTGGCTTCCTCGGGATCGATGGCGAGCGCACGCCGGATTGCGGCCATCCCCTCGGCGTCCTCGCCCATGTCGACCAGCGTGGCGCCGAGCTCGCGCCAGGCGCGCGCGGATCCGGGCTGGAGCTCGAGCGCGCGCCTGAGGCTCGCCACCGCGCGCTGCCGCAGCTCCGGCAGCGAAAGATAGCTGGCTTTGGTGCCATACGAGACCCCGAGCTCGATGTGCGCCCGTGCGTACGACGGATCGATGGTGACGGCGCGTTCGAACAGCCAGACCGCGCGATCGAGCGACTCGAACGTCTCGGCCCTCCGGTTGAGCAGCCCTCGGGAGAACGCCTCGTACGCTTCGACGACCGCGGTCTCCGACGCGCCGGTTTGTGCCGGCGCCGCCGCCGCGCGGACGGTACGGGCGATTGCGGCGAGCTCGCGGACGAGCCGATCCTGGAGCTCGAAGACCGCGTGCAGCTGGCCATCGACGCGGGCAGTGCCCAGCAGTTTTCCGGTCGCGACTTCCGTCACCGAGGCGGTGACGCGAACCGCGTCGCCGGAGCGCTGGAACGCGCCGCTCACAATCCAGCGCGCGCGGAGCTCGCGGCCGGCCTGGAGCATCAGCGCTTCGCCGCGCTCACTGCTGTTCTGGCTCAGCGTCTTGATGATTTCAGACACCCGATCGCGGGCAATGACGGTCACGCCCTCGAGCCGGCCGGCGTCGGCCGTCAGCGTCTCCGAGATGCCGGCGCCGAGCCAGTCGTCTTCGGGGTTGCCCGAGATGTTGACGAACCCGGCAACGGCGAGGCTGTTTCGCTCGCGCCCGGATTCGAGCGCCGCCAGGCGTCCTCCGCTCCGGATGGTCGCCAAGGCGTCGCGGACCTCGGCCAGGTTGGCCAGGCGGTTCTGCGGATCGCGCGCGAGCATCCGACGGACGAGCAGCTCGATCTGCGGCAACCGGGCATCGCGCTGCACGTCAGGAAATGGCGGCACGTCCTCACGGAGGATCGCTTCGAGGAGCTGTGCCGCGTTGCTGCCGGTAAACGGCCGCCTGCCGCAGGTGAGCTCGTAGAGCATGACGCCGAGTGAAAACATGTCGGCACGCCCATCGACCTCGCGGCCGGTCGCCTGTTCCGGCGCCACATAGGGAAGCGTGCCGACGAAGACGGCGAGGCCCGAGGTCAGGTCGATCGTGCGCGTCGCATCGTTCGGGGCGGCGACGCGGCTGTCGCGCCGCTGCGCCACGCCGAAGTCGAGCACCTTGACGCGGCCCGACGGCGTCACCATCACGTTCGACGGCTTGAGGTCGCGGTGGACGAGGCCGCGCTCGTGGGCTTCGCTCAGCGCGTCGGCAATCGGCTCGGCGATGTCGAGGATCCGATCGAGATCGAGCGGCCCGAGCTCGGCCAGCGCGGCAACCGTCATCCCGTCGACGTACTCCATCGCGATGTAGCCGATGCGCCGGCCGCCATAGTCGACCTCGCCGGCGTCGTAGACGACCGCGATATTGGGGTGGTTGAAGGCGGACGCGGCGCGCGCCTCGGCGAGCAGCCGGTGGGTGGTGTCGTGCTCCACGGCGTCCGCACGCAGCATCTTGAGCGCCACGTCGCGATGCAGGCGCAGATCTTCCGCGCGGTAGACGTCGCCCATCCCGCCGGACCCGAGCCGCTCGAGGACGCGGTAGTGCGCCAGCGTCTCGCCGATCATCGGTCAATTATCCGACATTGCGGATTGCGGATTGCGGATTGCGGAGATTGGTTGATTGAAGGAGGGCGATTGGGCTTGCGGCGTGACCGCCGCCAATCAACAATCCGCATATGAAAGCGCACTCCGCACTCCGCAATGAATCCGCAATCCGCAATGCTCAGGCGCATCCGCAATGTCCGCATTATGTCTCCTTGCCATCGTCGCCGCCGGCGTGCCGCTGTCGGCCGACCGCATCACGACCCTCGCCACCGGAGCCACCCAGGGGCCGCTCGATCAGGTCGCGAAGGCGTTTCAGCAGGAGAGCGGGCATCAAGTCACGATCCAGTTCGACACTTCGCAGAACATCGCGCGCCGGCTCGCCGGCGGCGAGCGCCCTGACGTCCTCATCGCGTCTGTCGCCGGCGTCGATCAGGCGATCAAGGACGGCAAGGCGGTGGCCGCGACGCGGCAGGCAGTCGGCAAGATCGGCATCGGCGTCGGCATGCCGCGCGGCGGGAAACGGCCGGACCTCACGAGCGCCGACACGCTGAAGGCGTCGATTCTCCAGGCCGACGCGCTGGTGATGACGCAGGGCGCGTCCGCGGTTTTTGTCGACAAGATGTTTGCCGACATGGGCATTGCCGACCAGATCAAGACGAAGGTCGTGCGCGTGCCGACCGGCGCCGCGGTGATGGAGCGGCTCGGCGCGGCGAAAACCAACGAGCTCGGCTTCACGATGATCAGCGAGATCAAGTTCGGAGAATCCAGCGGCGCGATGCTGGTCGGGCCGCTGCCGTCCGCGATCCAGACGCGGACCAGCTACGATGCGGTGGTGATGACCAGCGCGGCGTCGCCCGACGCCGCGCGCGCGTTCGTCCGCGCGGTTGCCGGCGCACCCGCGAGGAAGCTGCTGGCCGCTGCCGGCTGGGAGTTCTAGAACCTTAGAGCGGGTTTCAAGACTGCGCGCGGCCTCTCGTCGCGCAGGCCTTCAGGCCTGCCAACGGCCGCTCGGCAGCCCTGAAGGGCTGCGCGTCCCGTCGGTCGAGATATCCACAGCAAGACCCGGAGTGCCGCGCGCCGGCAGACGCGATAGATTGGCGGGCATGCAGCACCACAGCCTGACGAGCGTCGTCGAGCCGGCAGCGTCGCGTGTGACCGCCCTCGACTGGAATGCCATCGGCACGGATCTCGATGCGCACGGCTGCGCCATGCTCGCCGGGCTGCTCACGCCCGACGAGTGCGTCGAGCTGGCGCGCCGCTACGCGGACGATGGACAGTTTCGGAGCCGGGTGGTGATGAGCCGCCACGGCTTCGGCCGCGGCGAGTACAAGTACTTCGCCTACCCGCTGCCCGAGCCCGTCGCCTCGCTGCGCACCGCGCTCTACCCGCCGCTGGCGGCGGTCGCGAACCGGTGGCACGAGGCGATGGGCATCGAGAACCGGTATCCCGCCGAGCATGCGGCGTTTCTCGAACGGTGCCGCGAAGCAGGGCAGGCGCGCCCGACGCCGCTGCTGCTGCAGTACGGCGTGGGCGACTACAACTGCCTCCACCAGGACCTGTACGGCGATCTGGCGTTCCCGCTGCAGGTGGCCATCCTGCTCGCCGAGCCCGGCGTCGCGTTCACCGGCGGCGAGTTCGTCCTGACCGAGCAGCGCCCGCGCATGCAGTCGCGCGTCGAGGTCGTGCCGCTCAGCCGCGGCGACGGCGTCATCTTCCCGGTGCATCACCGACCGGTGCGGGGCACCCGCGGCGTCTACCGGGTCAACCTGCGGCACGGCGTCAGCCGCGTCCGCTCCGGCCACCGGGCCACGCTCGGCATCATCTTTCACGACGCCCGGTAACCTTCGGCGCCCGCCCTCGCCCGCGGTGGTAAATTGGTCGAGGGAGGTCGTGATGAAGTCTTTCTGCCTCGTGATCGGCTGCGTGCTGCTGTGCGCGACGTCCGCCGGTGCGCAACAGCCCGAAGCCCGGCCACAGGAGGTGCCGGCGCTCAACGACGCGCAGAAGAGCGCCATCCGCGCCCTGCAAGGCGAGAGCGAACAGAAGACGACGCAGACGGCGACGCAGCTCGCCGGCGTCGTCCAGAAGATTTACGAGAACAACCTCTCGGACGCGCCGAACGAGGCGCTCCGCGTCTCGCTCGACAACGAGATGCGCGAGCTGGTCTGGCAGATGGTGGCCATCAAGGGCAACTCGATGTGGACCGCGTTCCGGATGCTGACGCCGGAGCAGAAACGAGTGGTCCGCACCGAGATCGCCAAGCCGCGGCCGACCGGCGACTTGCCGGACGTGCTGGATTTGATTGTGAGGACATTCCAGCTGGGGGGGCGCTAAAGCGTTTTCACGTTGACCGACACTACGAACTGACGAATGCGCGCTGTCCCGCCAGCGCGACCACGAAGCCATACATCGTCATCGCCCCGACCAGGACGAGCGTCAGCACCGACATCGCGATGTACCACGAGCCGGCGTCGAGCGTCACCGGCAGGCGCGTCATGAAATCGATGTAGAGCAGCATCACCGCGGCCGAGACCAGCCCGGAGCGCAGCAGCACCGCCAGGACGAGTCCGGCGAGCGCGAGCCCGAACGGCAGATCCCACGCCAGCCCGCCGCCGCCGAGATTCAGCGAGGCGACGATCACCATCCAGATCGCGGCGCTCAGCCACGTGCTGCGGACCGCGACGCGCAGGAGCAGCAGCGTGCCGAGCGCGCCGAGCGCGAAGTTGAGCGTGTCGAGCGAGAAGTAGATGACCAGGCCGAGGAAGTAGCGAATCGACCGGACCGCCTCGAGCGAGTACCACTGATCCAGAGGCCTCACGGGAACGCCGAAGCGGCTGTAGATCTCGACCCTGAGGATGAGCAGCGCCACGAACACGACGCCGGCGAGCAGCCCGACCAGCACGTCGCGTCCGACCAGCGGGTCTCGCCCGCGTCCCGCGAGGAGCCGCGCCCACGAGATCAGCGTGTGCGGCCACCACTTGCGCATGTAGGGCTCGAGGCTGATGTAGATCACCCACGCGAAGCCCGCCCACACGAGCGACCAGCCGGCGATGATCAGCAGGAACATCCACTCGTCGACAGGCTGCGGGACGTGGTGGGCGCGCAGCACGCCCCAGAGGATGCCGCCGACGGCGATCAGCCGGCACAGGCGGCGCGCCCCGCGCGTGTCGCCGTAGCCGAGCCGCAGGTTTCGCTGCGCGAGGATGCCGCCGCCGATGAACAGGAGCACGGTTGCGGCGACCAGGAGCGCCTCGTTGCCCGGCGAGCGCGCGCCGCGCGAGTACCAGGTCTGGCGTGCGGGCGGTGGCGCGCCGACGGCGGCGACGTCGAAGAAGACGATCTGCTGGTTGAGGCTGGCGCCGGTCACGCGCAGCCGCGTCGCGCCGGAGGCGGCCGGCCCTTCCCATGCGACGTGGCTGTCGTGCGCGACCAGTGGCGATGGCGTCGCGGCGGCGGGCACGAACCGCTGGAAGTCGAGCCCGGCATCGGCAAAAAGATCCGGCCAGCTGCGCGTTGCCGCTGTCGCGTCGGCGCCGCGGGCTTGCGGCACCACGCTCACGCGACGCAAGCGGCCGTCGGCGTCGAGCACGACGGTGGCCATCCCCGGCGTATCCGCCGGCGGATCGTGTTCGATGACGACGTGCAGCGAGTTCTGCGAGATCAGGTACTCGGGACTTTGCCGGTAGACGAACCGGATCGACGGCGTGTCTGCGATCGAACCCGCCGGCACCGGTTCGAACCAGAACTCATCGTCTTTGACCGGCGCGGTGTGGCCGATCGCTGTCAGCTCGTTGCGTGCGCGCTCGGCCAGAACTTCGAGCGGCTTCGGCAGGTGCGCGGGTCCGGTCTGCGTCACCACGCCGACTCGTGCCGCGACCGCCAGTGTCCCCACTGCAATCGCGCCGGCCAGCGACCACGCCGCGCGCCGGCGCAGCGCGCCTTTCTGTCCGGCCGCCGCGATCATCTCCGGCGACGGCATCCGTCCTTCGGCGAGCGCCGCGGCAAGCGGGTCGCCACCTGGGAGCGCGGCCGCCACCGCCCAGGCCGACGAGGGGCGATCGAACGGGTCGACTTCGAGGCAGCTGCGGATCGCATCCTCGAGATCGGGATCGACGCCCGACATCCGCCCGATTGCCACCGGCCCGGCGCTGCCGGCGACGACACGCTCTTCGAGCGTGCTGACCGGAAACACCATCCGGCCGGTGAACAGTTCGTAGAGCACCAGGCCGAGCGCGTAGACATCGGTACGTTCGCTGATCCGCCCGCCCGACAACTGTTCGGGCGCCATGTACGCCGGCGTGCCGGCGACTTCGCGCACCGGGTCGCCGGCCGGCGTCGCCAGCCCGAGATCGACGATGCGGATCTGGCCGCGGCCGTCGACCATGATGTTCGCCGGCTTGAGATCGCGGTGGAGCACGCCGCGCTCGTGCGCCGCCGCCAGCCCGGCGCACAGCTGTCGCGCGACGTCGAGCGCTTTCTCGCCCGGCAAATTTCCGATCCGCCGCAGCAGCGACGCCAGCGTCTCGCCGTCGACGTATTCCATCGACAGGTAGTGCCACCCCTCGGCTTCGCCGATGTCGTAGACGCGGCAGACGTTCGGGTGCGAGATGTCTCGGGCGAGACGGACTTCGGCGACGAAGCGGTGCAGAATCTCCGACTGCGCGTCGGCACGCACCGCCAGCAGCTTCAGCGCGACGCGCTGTCCGAGCTTGAGATCGTCAGCGCGGTAAACCTCGCCCATGCCGCCGCGGCCGAGGAGGCTGACGATGCGGTAGCGCGCGGCGAAGATGCGGCCGGGAGGAAAGCGCGCGTCCTCGAGCGAGGAGTGTCGCGGCAGGCGCGAGTCGAACGCCTCGATGTGTGTGACCGTGTCGGTGTCGAGGATCGGCGCGCCGCAATGCGGGCAGCGCGACGCGGAGCCCGGGACGGGGTGCGCGCACACCGGGCAGACTGGCCCGGTGATTCCCGTGTCGGTTCGCGCGGTGTCCTTCATCGACGGCCTGAGCCTATCTCAGTCGGCTTGCGAACCGATCGTGAACCCATCGGGTCCGCGCAGGGCGGACTCATGGACTGTCCGCCTTCAGGCGACTTATCGCGACGACGATTTGCTTTCCAGATTGCACGCGGCCAGCATGTCGGCCTTCGCCGGCAGCGACGGCGACCATTTCGCGTCGACCAGCTTGCGGCAGCTGTCCGGCTTCAGGCTCATGAACGCCCACGGCGCCTCGCCCGGCTTGAACTCCTTCAGCTCCGGCGCACAGCTCGCGCGCCACAGCTCGCCGATGTCGCCCGCCAGCTGCCGGCGCTGATCGTCCTTGAAGAAATTCGCCATCCGGACGTCGCGCGATGGATCGACCACGACCAGCTTGAATCGCTTGGCGTCGGTCGCGTCCTTCGGCACCTCGTTGGCGACGTAGAACAGCTTGCCGTCCGGGAAGAACGCCGGGAAGTAGTTGCCGACGCCTTCCTTCTGCGACGTGGTCACGCGCGCCATGCCCTTGACGCCGACGTACTCGCCAGACGCCTTCCGAACCAGATCGACGACGACGATGTCGGTGATCGCGGGCCGCTTGATGCCGCCGTCGACGAAGACCGTCAGGTAATCGTGCTTGCTGATGTGGAAGGTGAGCTGCGATCCGTCGTAGCTGAAGTCGGCCTTGCCGGCGGCGAAGCCGAAGTCGAGCCGCTGCGCGCAGGTGGTCGTGCCGCCGGCGGGATTGGTCCCGGTGATCTCGAAGAGCTTGAGCGATGCAGGCGTGCCGGGCTTGCTGTCGTCGTGGGCGACGACGTAGCGGCCGTCTTTCGAGATGAAGGGTGTCGCCATGTCCTTCACGATCTCGGGACAGAGGCGCATCGGCTCGGTCGGCTCAACGGCCACCGCACCGGCGGCGCTGCGGGTGACGCGGTAGTCGACGATGCGGAAGCCCGGCGGCTGCGGGTGGCGCGCGCCCGAGAACATCATGCGGTAGACGGTCGTGTCGGCGCCGCGCTCCACCGTGTGCGAGACGACGCCCACCGACTGGTAGTAGGCATCGCTGACATCCGCGTGTTTGTGGGCGAACACCGGCGGCACGTCCGAGGCGTCCTTGCCCGCCGCGAGCCGATCGAGCAGCGTCGGCAGATCGTAGAAATTCACCGTCGCGGTCGCGGTGTAGTGCGATGGCACGGTGATGAAGCGGCCGTCCGGCGTCGCGACCGCATCCGACTTGTCGGGAATCCGCACGCGCACACCGGAGGTGAGGTCGTAGAGGTAGTTCAGGTTGTGGCTGGCGAAGCCGACGATCCAGTGGCGCTGCGGGTTCGGCACCGGACGCGCGAACCAGTTCACGTCATCGAGCGGTGCCGCCTCGCCCGGCTGCGGACGCATCACCTCCACCTTGGTGCCGGCAGTCTCGACGGCGCAGTATGGCGGGGCGCTCGCCGGCGCCTGCGCGAGCAGGAGGATCGGCGCCGCGACGACGGCCAGGCTGCCAAGAACGACGTGCTGTTTCAACATCGTGCTCCCTTATGAATGCGCTTGAAGCCGTTCTCAACGACCCGACATCCGTCCGGTGATCGCCGCCTCGAAGCCGGCGGCTTCGCGGTAGCCGGGCACGGCAAGACCGTCGAAATGCCCGCCCGAGAACACGAGAACCGCTGGCGCATGGAGGTTCAGCTGCCGGAAGCTCAGCTCGATCGACGTGAACGTCCGCAGCGCGCTCGCCGGCAGGCCGGCTTCCTTGGCGACCGCGGCCGCGTAGCCCGCATCGGACATCGGGTCGCGAAGAGCGGTGAACGACATCCCCATCCGCTGTGCAACGTCGGACACCGTCCGATACCCATCCACCGACAACGGCATGTGCGGCGACCAGAGATAGACCACGCCTTGCGGCGCTGCATCGAGCATTGCGCGGACGTCGTCGTCGGTGAACGCGGCGCCGGCCGGCGATGCGCCTGGCTGGGCGGCAGCGGCCGTGGACAGCTCGCGGCATTGCGCGTCGAAGCTCACGCGCGTCGTCGAGCGCGCGTCGACGCGTGCGAGCGACGGCGGTTCACCCGCGGCTTCCTGAACGAGGACCCACGTACCAATCTCGCGCGTCGGCAGCCGCCACTGTCGAGCGCCCAACGGACCGTCGGGGTCGCGATAGCGATCGGCTCCCGCGCCCCACTCGGCAATCCGCCGTTCGACGGCGACGCGGCAACCCGCATCCGGAGCCGAGCCGTGCTGCTGTGCTGCGATCAGCACCGGCTGTGCTGCGAGCGCGGCTGCGGTGAGTGACAACCCGGCGTTTGTCAGAAGGGATCCAATCATGGAAATGAGCCGTTACGATATCATCGCCGCCAGTGAATCTTTTCCTGCGCACATTCTCGCAGGGCCTGCAGGCGTTCATGCCGATCGCTGTCGCGCTCGCCTGGTGCCACGTGTCGGGGCAGCGCCGCTGCGCCGCGGCTGTCCAGCGCGGGTTGTGGCTGGCGATTCCGGTGTCGTTTGCGGGCGCGTGGGCGTTCCGCGCGATGACGAATCAGGCGCTGACCGAGGCGCTGCTCGCGGCATCGGCGGTCGCGATCGCGATCTGGTTCACACGATTGCTGCGGCCCTCGCGCTCATTTGCCGGCCACGGTCTTGTCCACGAACCGGGAAGGCTGGCGCTCTGGGCGATCTCCGCCGCTGCCTGTCTCGTCGTCGTGCGGCAGACGATGGAGCAGCTGTCGCTGCTTCACACTGCGACGGTGGAGCTACGGTCGCTCGACGCCACGTTTTCACTCACGGCCGGCGTCGCCGCGTCGGTCGCGGTCGCGTGGTTCTGCGCGGCAGCCGCGCGCAGGTTGCATCAACCGGTGATGCGTGACGCGGTGTGGGCGTTCGTCGTGCTGTTTGTCGTGCAGGGCGTGGTCTACGCGTTTCACGAATCTGCGGAAGCGCGGCTGCTTCCATGGAGCGAGATCCTTCACGCCGCCTCCGAACCGTACGGGCCGGACGGCGCCTACGGCCTTCATTTCAGCGACCTGCTCGTCCTCGTTCCGGTCGCGGCCGCTGCGTGGAGCACGATCCGCGCGCGTCTTGGCGTTGCCGATTCCGGCGGCCCGCTCGTGACGCACCAGCGCGCCGCCGCGGCGATCGCGCTCTCGTCGTGCCTGTTCATGGGCATGCAGCAGAGCGACGCGCGGCCGCCGCAGATGGCGGCGGCGTCACGGCCGGAGGATCTGGCGGCGATGGCCGCGCACCCGCACATCCTGTTTCGCGACACGACGTCGGGCGCCACCTTCGGACGGCTCAGCATGGTGTCGGCCGATGCGCCGGCCGGCGAGCGGCGATCGGTCGCGCTGACCTGCGAGCGACTGTCGTTCGCGGGCGGCCGCGGCCTGTGCCTGCATCTGCAGCGTGGCGTGTTCAACAGCTACACGGCGCTGCTCCTCGATCGGAACCTGAAGCAGGGCGCGTCGATCAAGCTCGAAGGCCTTCCCAGCCGCACCCGCGCCTCGGCGGATGGGCGCGTCGGCGCGGTCACCGTGTTCGTGCTCGGCGACGACTACGCGGCCGCGTTCTCGACCCGGACGATCCTTGTCGATCTCGCCAGCGGCGACGAGATCGGAGAGCTCGAGCAGTTCTCGACCTGGCGCGATGGCGCGCGGTTCAAGGAGGTCGACTTCAACTTCTGGGGCGTGACGTTCGCGAAGGACGGCAACACCTTCTACGCGGCGCTTCGCACCGGCGGGAAGACCTTCCTCGTCCGCGGCGAGCTCGGGCTCCGAAAGCTGACCGTGATGCGCGAGAACGTGGAGTGCCCGGCGATCTCGCCCGACAACCGGCTGCTCGCCTACAAGAAGCGGGTCGGCCCGAGCCCCGACTCCTGGCGCCTGCACGTCCTCGATCTGCAGACGAACACCGAGCGCATCGTCGCCGCGGAAACGCGCTACATCGACGATCAGGTCGAGTGGCTCGACGATCGCCGGCTGCTCTACGCGATTGCGCGGCGAACGACGGCGATGGCCGATGTGTGGGTGGCGCCGATCGATGGCGCCGATGCTTCACGGATTTTTTTGCCGCAGGCTGAATCGCCCGTCGTCGTCCGATAGCGGTCGCCAGCCTGGCCGCGGCGCTCGTGTCATGAACAGATCGTGAGAGTGCGCCAGCAGTCACTCAGGCTCAGGTCCACGCTGCAGTGGTGCTGAAGCGTGTCCTACATTCGCGTATCTTTCGCAAAAATTCTGCAAAGTTGTAGAGCCCTCCTGCATAATCGCGCGCAATCAGCGCACGAGTTCCAGACAGCATTCACTTCCAGTCGGGGGATCCAATGGCGATGACACGCGTGAGAACGTTCATAGTGTCCGGCCTTCTACTCGGCGTAGCCGCGCTCGTCGGCACCACTCGGGAACCTGGCGGCGCCAGCGCCGCGCAGGCCACCCCCGCGGCGCAGACCGGCCGCGGCGCGCAGCCGCCGGCGCCCGAGGGCCGCGGACAAGGGCGGCAAACCCAGCCGTCGGCTCAGGAAGGGCTCGATCGCATGGGGATCGTCGGCTATGCGGACCACATGACCGCGCAGCCGGGCGACACCGTGAAGTTCATGGTCAGCAGCAACGCGCCGCGCTATCGCGCCGACATCATCCGGCTGATTCACGGCGACGCCAACCCCAAGGGCCCCGGCGTCAAGGAAACCGTCGTCGAGACGCCCGCCAACGCCGACTATCCCGGCAAGCGTCAGGCGCTGCCGCTCGGTTCGTATGCGACCGTGCCCGACAACGCGGCGCTTCGCCTCGGTGGCAGCTTCACGATCACCGCGTGGATCGCGCCGACGCGACATGATCCGGAGGCGCCGGGGGGCACCGCGCCAAACCTCGATCAGGGCATCGTCACCAAATGGTCCGAGGCCGACAAGAGCGGCTACGGCCTCTTCATCGAAGAGGACGGGCGGCTGGCCGTCTGGCTCGGCGAGAAAGGCGGACGCGTCGAGAAGGTGCGAGCCGAGACGGCGCTTCGACCCTGGGTGCCGTCGATTCCCGGCACCCGAAACCCGCGGCCGCAGCACGTGACCACGAACTGGTACTTCGTCGCCGCGTCGTACGATGCCGCGAGCGGCAAGGTGACGATTGTCCAGCAGCCGGAGAGTTCGTTTTCCTTCGATTCGACGCGCGCGGTCACCGATCGCACGACCACGGTCAAGGCGCTTGCGACCAACACCGCCCCGTTGCTGATTGCGGCCGCGCAGGCGCCGCCGTCGGGCAGCACGAAGGCCGCCGGCACCTACAACGGCAAGATCGACAACCCGCGCGTGTACGCCCGGGCGCTGACCCGCCAGGAGATCGATGCGATCCAGGCGGGCCGTGCGCCGGCCGACGCGTTGGCGTCGTGGGACTTCTCGCTCGACATCCAGACCAGCAAGATCAGCGACACCTCGGCGAAGAAGCTGCACGGCACGGTCGTGAACCTGCCGACGCGCGCCGTCACCGGCCACAACTGGACCGGCGCGGAGATGGACTACAAGCGCGCCCGCGACCAGTACGGCGCGATCTACTTCCACGACGACGACCTCGAGGATGCGCGCTGGGAGGCCGGCTTCGAGTTCAAGATTCCGGCGACGCTCAAGAGCGGCATCTACGCCGCGCGGCTGCGCACCGAAACGTCGGAAGACTACGTGCCGTTCTTCGTCCGGCCGAAGAAGGGGACGACGACGGCAAAGATCGCGTTCCTCGTCCCGACCTTCAGCTATCTCGCCTACGGCAGCACCGGCAGCGCCGGGATGAACATCCTGAGCAACTACTCGCACCACACCGACGGCAGCGGCATCGGCTACTCGTCGCGGCTGCGCCCGATCACCAACATGCGGCCGAAGGCGAACACGCGCAACCCGTGGCAGTTCATGCCCGATACGCACATCGTCGACTGGCTCGAGGTGAAGGGGTTCACCGTCGACATCATCACCGACCAGGATCTGCACTTCGAAGGCGCGGCGTTGCTGGCGCCCTACAAGGCCGTCGTCACCGGCACCCACCCCGAGTACTACTCGTGGCAGATGATGGAAGGCATGCGGATGTACCTCGAGAAGGGGGGCCGCGTGATGTACATGGGCGGCAACGGCTTCTACTGGGTGACGCCGATGGATCCGACCGGCCGCTACATCGAGCTGCGGCGCCGCGACGGCACCGAGCACTGGCAGGGTGCGCCGGGCGAGTCGTACCACACCCTCACCGGCGAGCCCGGCGGGCTGTGGCGCTTCCGCGGGCTGCCGCCGCAGAAGTATTTCGGCGTCGGCTTCACCGCGCAGGGCTTCGACAAGAACTCGCCGTACAAGCGGATGCCGGGCAGCTTCGATCGCCGCGCCGCCTTCATCTTCGAAGGGATCGGCGCGAACGAGATCATCGGCGACTTCCCGTCGCTGGTGCTCGAGGAGGGCGCGGCCGGGTCGGAGCTCGATCGCGTCGATTACGTGCTCGGAACGCCGCCGCACACCCTCCTCCTGGCGCAGTCGTACGGACACTCCGACGCCTACCAGCAGGTGGTCGAAGAAGTGAATACGTCGGACTCGCGACAGGGCGGCACGGTCAACCCGCTGGTGCACGCCGACCTTGCGTTCCTCGAGTACCCGAACGGCGGCGCCGTGTTCTCGACCGGCTCGATCGCGTGGTCGGGCAGCCTCTCGTACAACAACTACACGAACAACGTCTCTCGGATCACCGAGAACGTGCTGCGGCGGTTCAGCGCCGACGCGCCGATTCCGCCGCCGACGACCACAACCACCTCCACGTCACCTCAGGCAGGCCGGCCGTGAGCCCCGGGAAGGAGAGCGCTGCGATGTTCCGACACATCATTCTTACCGCCAGCCTCGTGCTGGCATCCCTTGCGCCCGCGTTCGCACAGGACGCCTCTGTTGTCGGCACCGTCGCCGACGAGTCGAAGTCCGTATTGCCAGGCGTCACGCTGACCGCAACCCACGTCTCGTCCGGCCGGACCTATACCTACGTGACCAACGAGCGCGGCGAGTACCGGCTGCTCGGTCTCGGCCCCGGCACCTACGAAATCAAGGCCGAGCTGAGCGGTTTTGCGACCGTCACGCTTTCGAACCTCGAGTTCCTCGTCGGCCAGAACGCGACGGTGCCGATCACGATGAAGGTGGCGACGCTCGAGGAGAGCGTGACGGTGACGAGTGAGTCGCCGCTCATCGACCTGCGCTCGGCGCAGATCTCGGGCAACGTCGATCGGCGGCAGATGGAGGATCTGCCGATCTCGGGCCGCGACTGGCTGCAGCTGACGACGATGGTGGCCGGCGTGACCACGACCGGGATCTCGCAGTTCGGCCGGTTCAACCTGAACCTCGACGGCCAGCAGATCACGCAGGAAACCTCGGTAACCGGCTTCGGCCAGCCCGGGATCAGCCGCGATGCGATCGCCGAGTATCAGGTGGTGACCAACCCCTACGACGTCAGCATGGGCAAGTCGGTCGGCCTCGAGGTGCAGGCGATCTCGAAGTCGGGCAACAACACGCCCGCCGGCAGCTTCTACGGTTATTTCCGCGACGACAAGTTGAACAGCGCCGATCCGTTCACGCACGTCGTCCAGCCGTACCAGAACCAGCAGATCGGCGGCACCCTCGGCGGGCCGATCGTCCGCGACAAGACGCACTTCTTCGCTGCCTACGAGCGCGAGGCGAATCCGAACACCATCAACCTGCACCCGGCGGCGCTGGCGCCGCAGAACGTCGACGTCGACGTCAAGGACGACAAGTACACCTTCCTCGGGCGCATCGATCACCAGCTCTCCAACCGCGATCACTTCGTCGTCCGCGGCAACTACTTCAACCGGCTGCAGCCGAACGACGTCGGCCTGCCGGCGAATGCGGGTGGGACGACGGCCAGTCCGAGCCGCGCGACCAGGAAGGACATCACGTCCTACTTCGTCACCGGCAACTGGTCGCACGCCGGGAGCTCCGGCACGCTGCAGGAACTGCGCGTCGGCTACTACCGCTACTACTGGACCTACGGGCCGGCGGAGGGCCTCTTCCTGACGCCGGAATACAACTTCCCCGGGCTGACAATCGGCCTGAACTGGAACTACCCCGAGTTCATCCGGCAGGCGCGGCTGCCGGTGCGCTACGACGTGACGCAGCACCGCGGCGCGCACGACCTGAAGATGGGCGGCGAGGTGAGCATCGGCCTCGACGACGGCGACTGGCCGGCGCGGGAGCGCGGGCAGTGGTTCTTCTCGTCGCTGCCGGCGAACGCCAACGCGCGCTTCCCGATCAACGACCCCGCGTCCTGGAACTTCACCGGTCTCGATCCGACCGCGATCCGCTTCGATCGCACCTACGCCACCGATTATCAATACAACGTCCCGCGCAAGACCTACTCCGGCTGGTTCGCCGACACCTGGACGGTGAGCTCGCGGCTGACGTTGAACCTCGGCGTCCGCTACGACATGGCGTGGGGCGACTTCGCGCCGCCCGACGTGAATGAGACCTCGGTCGTGATCAACAACGGCCTGTTCACCGAGGACGTCGGCTATCGCACCAATATCCGCGACCTGAACAACATCGGCCCGCGCGTCGGCTTCGCGTGGAACGTCGGCGGCAAGAGCGATCTGGTCATCCGCGGCGGCACCGGGATCTTCTACAGCGGCATCGGCGCCAACCCGGCCTTCGACATGCAGCTGTGGAACGGCCAGCGCGTCATCTTCAACTCCTACGTCAACGACGGCAGGCCTGGCTTCATCGCCGATCCGACGCGCGGCGTGTCGGACGACGACATCCTCAACGGGAACGTGCCGCTGGCGCCGCAGGCGGTCTCGGTGATCGATCCCGAGGTGGCGACGCCGCGCAGCTGGCAGACGTCGATCGGGTTCCAGAAGCAGCTCAGCCCGGTGATGGGCGTCGACGTGAACCTGGTCTACCAGCGCGGCTACAACGAAGAGACCGTTCGCGATCCGAACGTCTTCTACAACCCGGCCACCGGCTGGCCGAAGAACCCGGTGACCTCCGGCCGCCCGCGGCCCGACTACGGGCCGATCCGGTTGATCGGCACGCAAGGCCACTCCGAATACTTGATCTTGCCGGCGACGATCACGCGGCGTTACCGGAACAACTTCCAGGCGACGCTGGTCTACACGCTGATGTTCTTCCGCGACGACGCGGGCATCGGCGGCTCCGGATACGGCAACGACCTGCTCAACCCGTTCGACGTCGAGTTCAACTTCGGACGATCGGCGGACTTCGCGCGGCATACGCTGCGAGCCAACGGCATCTGGAACCTGCCGTGGGGCCTGAACTTCTCCGGCCTGTATCGCTACCAGTCGGCCGGCGCGCAGACGTTCAGCTCCGGCCTCGACCCGCTCGGCGGCTACGGCCGCAACCGCCTGCGTGCCGACCTGAGCTTCATCCCCAAGGGCACCTTCGACGCCGAGGGCTCGAATTCGCTCGACTTGCGGTTGTCGAAGGACATCCCGCTCGGGCGCGGCGTGAAGCTGTCGGCAATCGGGGAGGTGTTCAACCTGCTCAGCGACCAGCAGGCGATCATCGATTTGCGCGAGAACTCGCGGACCTACCTGCAGGTCGCGAATCTCGTCGGAACGCGCACGGGTCAGCTCGCGTTCCGCTTGTCGTTCTAGGTTCTGTCGGTGCTTGTCCTTGGTTGCTGCTCGCGTCGTGTCCGCCTTCAGGCGGAGCGTCGCATCTGGTCGAGAACGATTTCGCTAGTGCCGGTTGCGTCGGTCGGGCGCTAATGCGCGCGGCCCTTCGGGGCCGCGCGTGTACCGCGGCGTAAATGGGCCGCGGGTAACACGACCTCCCCACGGGGGGTCGATCGAGGTACCTCCATGCGAATCAGCCGCGGTCGGATTTACGCAGGCGCGGTGGCGGTTGCCGGTAGCCTGTGGATCGCTGGCGCATCCCTTCCCCTGCACGCGCACGGCACCGAAGCCAGGCGCGTCGAACTGCTCTCCTGGTCGCGCGATCGGATCGTCCGCGTCATCGGCGCCAACCGATCGGAGCTTGGACTCAACGGCAGCAAGGTTGCGACCGAGACGAAAACCATCGCCGGCAGGTCGTGCCTGTTCGGTGATTTGTTCGCCTTCGACGTCGCCGACCACTACGCGTTCGACATCGACGAAGGCGTCGATGTGACGCTCACCTACGCGCCGGATCTCACGCAGCCGTTCACCGTCGCGTGGGATCGCAATGGCGGCGATGGGTTCGGCCGCTCGAACGAGATGCAACCCGAGCGCGGGATGATCCTCCGCCAGACAACCATCAGGCTGGAGCGGGCGCGGTTCGCCGGTCTCGGGATCCTGAAGACGGATTTTGCCGTGGCCGCGCGCGGCGGCATCGCGCTCTGCGACGTTGCCGTCGCGCGTACCGGCATGACGAAACCGCCGGCGGCCGCCGGCGGCGTGCGCATCCAGGTGGTCGACTCGGAGACCGGCCGCGAGGTGCCCGCGCGCGTCGGGTTGTACGACGCGACCGGCCGCACGCCGCTGCCGTCCGAGCAGGCAATCCTCGTACATCGCTACGCCGACGAGACGCGGCTGTTCTGGGTGGCGCCGCAACTCGCGTGGCCGTCCACCAATCGGCAGGCCTTCTACGTTCGCGGCACCTACGAAGCGCAGGTGCCGGAGGGCGCGTATCAGCTCGTCGTCACCAAAGGACCCGAGTACCGCGCGCACAAGGCGGCGATCACCGTCAGGGCCGGACAGACCGGCGCGCTGACTGTCTCGCTGCAGCGCTATCTCAATCAACCGATGCGCGGCTGGTTCTCGGGCGACACGCATCTGCACTTGATGCGCGACACCACCGACGACCTCGATGTCTGGGGGCAGGTCGCCGCCGAGGACGTCTCGGTCGGCAACCTGCTCGAGATGGGCAACATCGTCACCACGCATTTCCGCCAGCCGGCGTGGGGCAAGGCGGGGCGTTTCGTGCGCGACGGCCACATGATCGCGTCGGGGCAGGAGGATCCGCGGACGACGCAGCGCGGGCACACGATTCATCACAATCTCGAGAAGCCGTTCCACCTCGCGACGGACCAATTCTTCGCGTATCACAAGGTCTTCGAGGCGTCGCACGCGCAGGGCGGCGTGTCGGGCTACGCGCACCATGGTCAGTTGTTCAACGGCCGGCGCGGGCTCGCGCTCGACGTGCCGTTCGGACTGGTTGATTTCATCGAAGTGCTGCAGGGCGGGCGGCTCGACACCGCGGCGTGGTATCCGTTCCTCAACCTCGGATACAAGGTCAGCCCCGCGGCGGGATCGGATTATCCGTACTTCGGCCCGTCGCTGCCCGGCGCCGAGCGCTACTACGTCAAGCTCGATCGCGGCTTCGACGCGGATGCGTGGTACGCGTCGTTCAAGGCCGGGCACGTGTTCGTCACCAACGGGCCGATGCTCGACTTCACCGTCAACGGCGAGCCGATGGGCGAAGAGGTGCGGGTCGCGAAGGGGACCAAGCTCGATATCGCCGCCGCGGCGCAGCTCAATCCCGACATCGATCAGCTCGGCAGGCTCGAGATCGTCGTCCAGGGTGACGTCGTCGCCACGCAGCCGGCGAAGGGGCTCGACCACGTCGCGATCCGCAAGACGCTGGTAGCCGAGCGCAGCATGTGGATTGCGGTGAGGGCGTTCGGCACGCGCGAAACACCGGCGCAGGGCGCGGTGCAGGCGATGGGGCCGGTCGCGCACAGCGCGCCGATCTACGTCGTCGTCGACGGCCAGCCGTTCTACAAGACGTCGGCGGTTGCGCAGCTGGTGAAGGAGCAGCGGCAGCACCTGCAGGATCTGCTGACGGCGCCTGTCGATCCGATGGGCGATCTGGAGGCGTGGGAGACCGTGGACGTGCTGTCGCGCCAGTGGGAGCGGCAGCGGCAGCAGCTGCGGCCGCGGGTCAGCGAAGCCGAGGCGAAGTACGACGCGATCCTCAGGCGCGCGACCGGCGCGCCAACCCCCACAGCGCCGCGCAGCTACGGCAGTGCGGGTATCATGTTAGGTATCGGCGTCGGCCTGATCAGCATGAGATTCCGCAAGGGGACGCGATGACAGTGCTCAATTCCGAAGTTCACCCGATGGAAGATCCTGAGGGCCAGCTCGAACGCGCCCTGATCGAGGAGTTCCTGCTCTCACACGGCCATTCACCGCACGAGGTCTCGGCGCTGCCGGCGGATCAGCGACGGCAGCTGCTCGAGGCGGCGTCGGTATATGCCGCCGGGCGGCTCGCCGAGATCCGGGCGCGCGCGCATTACGTGCACGACCTGCATCACCAGGAGTGACGCGACGCGTCGATCGCGGTGTCGCGATAGCCGCAGCGACCCTGATTTTTCCGTGGCATGGCCACAAACTGTTTGACCGGCGCGGCCGCATCCGCTAGGCTGTGCGCCGCCCGTGTCAGATTCAACGACCTTCACGGCTGACGGCGGGTACCAGGCGAACAGCCACAGCGCTGGAGGCGAGCTCCTCCGATCGCGTGCGCCGCGATGGCGAGCGCACGTCGTCGCCGTAGGCGCGTACGTTCTCCTGGCGATTGCTTTTTCGTGGCCGCTGCCCGCGCACCTGCAGACCCGGTTGACCGGTGCTCCCGATAGCGACACCGGCGTCTACGTCTGGAATCTGTGGGTGTTCAAGTACGAGGTCCTCGAGCACCGGACGCTGCCGTACTTCACCGATCGGATCTTTCGAGCCAGCGGCCGCACCAACCTGAGCCTGCACAACTACACCGCGTTCGCCAACCTGATCGCGCTGCCGTTCGTGCGGCCGCTCGGCATCGTGGCGACGTTCAACCTCGTGTACCTCGCGATGACGGTCTTCTCGGCATACGCGATGTTCCTGCTCGCGCGCAGGTTCTGCAGCGGCGATCCCTGGATCTCGTGGCTCGCCGGCGCCGCCTTCGGTTGGTCGCCGGTGCTCGTGACCCGGGGCATGGGCCACCATAGCCTGGCGGCCGCCGCCCCGCTGGCGATCTTCGTGTTACTGCTGATCCGGCTGCACGAACACCATTGACTCAGCAATGCAATCGGCCTCGGCGTGACCGAGGCCTGGGCGACAGCCTGCGACGTGTACTTCGGCATCTACTGCCTGATGCTGGCGGTCGGCTACGTCCTCGCGACTAACGTCCAGCTCCACCGCGTGCCATCCACGACCGTCAGGAAGTCATACCTGCGCGCGCTGGATGTGCTGATGCTGTGCCTCGCCGGGCTGGTCGCGGCGCTGGTGTTGCGCCACGGTTGGCAATTTGCTTTTCTCGGCCGCGTTGTCCGGGTGAGGACGGTCTACACGCCGCTGCTGATCTTGACCATCCTGGCCGCGATCCGCGTCGGCCTTCACTATCGCACGAGCCTGTCGCCGGGCACGCGGGCGCGCGCGATCGCGGTGCTGCGCGCCGCCGCCGTCGCGGGCGTCGTGACGAGCGTGTTGATGGGGCCGCTGCTGCTGGCCGTGGGCGAGCAGCTGAACTCCGGCCACTTCGTGCGGCCGAAGATTTTCTGGCGGAACAGCCCGCCCGGCATCGATCTGCTGGCCTGGATCGTTCCCAACCCGAACCATCCGCTTGCGCCGGCATCGCTCCGGAGCTGGATATCGCAGCTGACTCGTGATGGTTACCTCGAGAACGTCGCGTCGATTCCGTTGGTCGCTCTCGGCGTCATCGCCATCGCGTTGATCGCCCGATGGCGGCCGCCGCGAGTGCCGCTCGCGATCACGATCGCGTTCGGGCTGATGGCCATCGGTCCATTCGTGCGGCTTGCCGGCATCGACACGCACGTGCCGGGCCCGTGGGCCGTGCTGCGCTACGTGCCGATCGTCGAGCTGGCGCGGTCGCCCAGCCGTTTCTCGATCCTGGTGATGCTCGGCATCGCACTCCTGCTCGCGAGTGCGTTGAGCGCGATTGTCAGCCGCCGGCCCGCGGCGCGACGCCCGATTCTTGCTGCCGTTACCGTGCTGCTGCTCATCGAACTGGTGCCGGCCGTGCCGCTGCACTCGGCGGCGATCCCGTCGATCTACCAGACGATCGCGAACGATCCGCGCCCCGAAGCGGCGGTCCTCGAGCTGCCGTTTGGCGTTCGCGACGGCACCAGGTCGGTCGGAAACTTCACCGCCCGCACGCAGTACTTTCAGACCGCCCACCACAAGCCGATCCTGGGCGGCTACCTGTCGCGCGTCTCACAGCGCCGTATCGCGCAAACGCGTCGTCATCCGGTGCTGCGGGTGTTGATGTATCTCAGCGAGGGCAATTCGCTGGCGCGAGCGATCCCGCCGATCACGCGCGCGCAATGGGACGAATTCGCGGCAGCCAACAGCGTCGGGTACGTGGTGGTCGATCACTCGAGAGCGAGCCCGGAACTGCAGGCGTTGATCGTGTCAACGTTGCGGCTGAACGAGATCGGGCACGATGGATCGTTCCACCTCTATAGCCCCTGACACCTCAATCGTTCCGGACGCCCGACGAAGTCGAACGTCGTCGTGTGACGGCGGAGTCTTCTGTTGTGAGCGGCTGGACGAATAGGCGCGTCGAAATTACAGCGCGTTGTAGGCCGCGGCGGCTTTCGGACCCACGATATAGGCGTCCACTTCTTCCGGGAGCGCGTGGTACGCCGCCACATTCATGGGAACCGCAGTGAGCACACCGGTTCGATGCGCAGCCCCGGCGCCGTAGATACTCGCATGCCAGGCGGTCGCTTCCTGCAGTTTCACCGCGTGGCGGGCATTGTATTCCTTCGAATGGAAAAACTTCGACGCGTCGGATTGCGCCGATAGCGGGCGCTTGACCGCCGCCTGCGCGATATCCAGCGGAATCGCCATCGTTGCCTGGATCTGGACCGCGGTCTGTCCGTCTCCGGCGAGCTTGCGCGCGATCCGGAACCACTGCTCACAGTGCCGCGACTCGTGATAGACAGCATCCACCAGCCACGACAGATACGCGTCGTCGGTTCGCGACATATCGCCGACCAGTTCCATCGTCCAGGTGGTGAGCTGGAACGAGGGCTGTGCCGCAGCGATGTTCAGCGTGACCGATTTCAGCGCCGGCACATGCGTGTTGGTCAGCTCGGCATTGGCGTATTTCAGCAATTTGTCGCCGCGCTGCTGATTGGTCAGCGTGGCCCATTGCTTGTTTCCGCTCATCGGGTTCTTGGCGCCGGTGAAACGTGCGCTCGCCTTGCCCGCGAAACGACCCACAGCCGCGTCTTTCTTGAGCCCCGTATCGAGATGGTTTCTTTGAATGACGGCCGGGCGCGGGGTCATCTGCACTGCGGCGGCGGGCGGCGGACGGTGCGCAGCGGGCGCGGGACGGTAAGCGCCGGGCGGCGCCGGGCGGTAAACGACAGGCGCAACAGCCGCTTTCCGATTGATGACACCTGCCGGCGCATGGGCTGGCTGGGGCCGGTAGGCTGGTGGTGCGGCGATGGGCGATCGCTGGGGCCGGTACACAGGCGGTGCGCTGCTGAATCGCGGAGGTGTCGGCAAGGGGCAATGATAGCGACAGTTCTCCGCTCTTACCAGAGGGTGTGATCTGCAGCCTTTTTGATGCTGCCCGCGGTGGCGGCCACGGTAGTACGGCGACCGCCGCTCGTTTTCGCATGGTCTTCAGAATCACCACAGAACAAGACCGGTGCCCGCACCGCGACCGGCTTACCGTCGAGTCCACTGGAATCCCGCCACACTTGTCACTCCCACCGTTTCCGTCCCCGGCGTTACAACCTTCTCGTGACGATCACCCGGCAAGCCGCGTCGAGAACGGAACGGACGATGAATGAAACCAAGAGGCGGCCGATGTGTCCTGCGTGTATGGACGACCCTGGGCCTGGTCACCGCGGCCGTGACCTCGACGGACGGCATTGCCGCGATGGTCGCGAGCAGACTCGGCAGCACGAAAGATCGAAACCAAGGAGAGAGAGATGGAAAAGCTGAAGGCGGATCTTCCAATGAACACCCCACCTGTCGTGTCGGCGCAGGAGTGGGAAGCTGCGCGGCAGCAACTGCTCACGAAGGAGAAAGCCTTGACCCGCGCTCGTGACGCCCTCGCCGCTGAGCGTCGGCGGATGCCCTGGGTCGCAGTGGAGAAGAAGTACGAGTTCGACGGGCCTCGGGGCAAGGCGAGCCTGCTCGACCTCTTCGAGGGACGACGCCAGTTGATCGTCTACCGGGCGTTCTTCGAACCCGGCGTGCACGGCTGGCCTGAGCATGGGTGCCAAGGCTGCTCCTTCGTCGCCGATCAGGTCGCCCATCTCGCCCATCTGAACGCACGCGACACCACGCTCGCGTTCGCTTCTCGCGCGCCGCAGGCGGACATCGAGCGTCTGAAGCGACGCATGGACTGGACGATGCCGTGGTACACGATCACGGACAGCTTCGACGCCGACTTCGGCGTGGACGAGTGGCACGGCACGAACGCGTTCATCCGCGGCGGCGAGGACGTGTTCCGCACCTACTTCATCAACAACCGCGGCGACGAGCAGATGGGGAGCACGTGGAATTTCCTCGACATCACGGCGCTCGGGCGACAGGAGGAGTGGGAGGACTCGCCGGAGGGCTACCCGCAGACGCCGCCGTACAAGTGGTGGAACTGGCACGACGCGTACGAGGACGCCCGGGCGTCTGAGTGATCGAACGTCGTCGATCGCAGTCTCGGCATGCAGGGACAGAAAAACCGCGACGCGAGGTGAGCACGTTCGCGCGCCGAACGGTCATTTCTCCTTGGCATTTCCGCGCGTCCGACAGAGAATGGCGCGGCTCCAATCCTTTTCTGTCGGTCGGTAACGCGTGGTACGCGGGCACTCCACTCGCCGCCCTCGGCGGTGTCCGTCGATCGCGCCTGCGAAAGAGGACGTATGCGTGCGATCGCGTTTTCGAACAACGACATCGCTCTGGTCGCCTGGACCTACGATCGCCATCTCGATGGCTGTCTGGGTTTTGCCATTCACCAGATCGATGCCGCGGGCCAGGAGACCGTGCTCCCGGCGCTGGCACGCTTCGCCGTGCAGAACAAGGACGCGACGCTGACCACCGAACAGGCTCCGGTTCAGAAATTCTGGTGGAAGGACGTGTTCGCGAAACGCGGCGGCACCTACAAGTACAAGATCGTCCCGATGGCCGGAACACCGGGCGGCACGCTGACGCCGCTGGCCGGGGTCGCCCCGATCATCAGCAACGACGTCACGCTCACCGAGAACCGTCCCCCGTTCAAGGCGTACTTCAACCGCGGGATCGTGGCGACGCAGGCCCTCAGCCGCCAGTTGAATGACAAGCCCAGCATCGATGCGCTGCAGCCGCACATTCTCGATCCGGCCGATCCGATTCGCATCAGGCTGATGGGGCAGCTGTTCGAAGGCGTGACGTCGCTGCTCGATCGCGCCGACAAGAACGGCGGCACGATCAACGCCGCTCTCTACGAGCTCAACGACCCGAAGGGGCTCGAGCCGCGCCTGCAGGCCGCGGATCGGGGCAACCCGAAGAGCCGCAGCGTGATCCTGGGCAACGAACAGACCGTCGATCCCAAGACACAAAAAGCGATTGAAGACGCGGACGCCGACAACCGCGCCGCGTTGAAAGCGGCAAAGGTGACCGTCGTCGACCGCATCCTCGGCAAGGGGAGCATTCCGCACAACAAGTTCATGGTGTTGAGCGAGAAGGGGGCGCCGGTCGCCGTGCTCTCGGGATCGACCAACTGGACCAGCACCGGCCTGTGCACTCAGACCAACAATGCGCTGGTCATCGAATCTGCCGATCTCGGACGGCGCTATCTCGACTTCTGGAACGCGCTGCAGGCCGACGTCCAGGCCGCCGGCGGCGACGAGAAAAAACTCCAGTCGCCGGCGCTACGCGGCTTCACCAACAAGAGCAACGCGCAGTCAATCGCCAAGCCAATCGATCTCGGGGGCGGCGTCACCATCGAAGCGATGTTCTCTCCGAACACGAATCACCCATTGAGGACTCCGCCGGCGGAAGTGCCCAACGACATGAAACGGGTGTTCGACCTGATCGCCGGCGCCAAACGAGCGGTGCTGTTCCTCGCCTTCGATCCGGGGAACAACTCGATTCTCGACGCCGCCGGCCATGCGCTCGCCAAGAATCCCGACCTGTTCGTGCGCGGTGCGCTCACCAGCCCGCAGCGTGCCACCAACTTTTCTGAAGCGCTGCATCAAGGGACAGGGGCCGACGGGCACGACGGCGGCGGCGGGGCGGCCCAGGCCACGGTCACCGTTGTCGGCGAACCTGGCGCGCCGCGGAAGAAAGGCGAGAAAGCGGCGCGAATCACGCCAGACTTCCGCGTGGTGCCGGCCGGCGCCATCACCCCGAACGACGCGTTTGGCAAGTGGGAGGCCGAGCTCGCGAAATTCGGCTTTGCGATCATCCACAACAAGATCGTGGTGATCGATCCCTTCAGCGACGACTGCGTCGTGGTCACAGGCTCACACAATCTCGGCTATCGTGCGTCCCATAACAACGACGAAAACATGCTGATTATCCGGGGGCATCGCGGGCTTGCCGAAGCCTATGCCTGCCACGTGCTCGACCTGTACGATCATTACGCCTGGCGCTTCCTGCTGAAGGAACACCCCGAGATCTTCGGCAAGCCGCTGGAGCCGGACGACAAATGGCAGGAGCGCTACATTCTCGGCGCCGACGCGAAATCCCCGGAGCTGCGTTTCTGGCTCTCCGCCACCAGCGACGGCGGCAGTTCCTCGTCAGGCACGCCGCCCCGTAGACCTGCGACACGCGGTGCGGCCGCGACGTCGACGCCACGCAAATCGGGAACGAAGAAAAAAGTGACGGCGGCCAGGAGGAAGCCGGCCAAGCCGGCAGCGGCCGCGAAGAAAAACACGACCGCGAAGAAAAAGAGGACCGGCGCACGCAAACGGTGAACATGCGCGACGCCCGATCCTCCTGAAGTGTCTTTCTCTCAAACAAGCGATTTGGCGGCTTCAAACAGGCTCATCATCTGGTCCTGCGGGATGATGCCCAGGTAGTGATCCTTGGCGTCCATGTCGGACAGGCCGGTCGTGCTGCCCCAAGTCGAGAAGTCGCTGGCGCCGCCCCCGAACGTCAATTGTGGCGCGCCCTGCCCGAGGCGGTCGCTAACGCTGCTCAACGAGTCCTGCAGGCCCGTGGACGAGGCGAGCGAAACCCCTGCCGTCAACGCGCCCTTCCAGGACAGGTTGTTCGCCGCACCAACCGGGATGGGGAACAGCGAGACCACGACGTCGCCGGCCTGCACCAGCAGGCACTGCCGCGCGGCGTCAGGCGAGAAGACGATGCTCGAGAAGGTCGGACCGAAGGCGGGATTCCAATCGGGATCCCACGGCGCAGGTGTCCCGGCGGGGAAGTTCGCCGAGGGCGATCGGGAGAACGAGAGCCAGTTGTGACGTGAGAATTGTGTCGACGAGTTGGCCGCCGTATCGCGCGGGATCAGGTGAATGTGGGTAAAGAAACCCAGATATCCGGCTTCGGAGAAGACCCTGATCTCCCCGGTCGCCTCGCGCTGACCGCCTATCCGACGCCCGGGAAGCCCTACACCTTCAACTTGAAACATACCGTCGTCGGCAATCGTGCCGATGTCTACCAGACCAAGCTGGTGTCGGACATCGTGCCGCAGTTGCCCGGCGGGGCGCAGGGTCAGGCGGGCACTCTCACGTTCAGCAGGAAGTCGCTTGCAGCCGCCGCAAAGGTCCTCATGATCGCTTCGTACGACGGTCCCGACGGGGCCTGAGCCGGCCGATCGTTTCAGCCAACGAGTCAAAAGGTTGCGTCAGCTCGCCTGTCCCGTGCGTGTGCCACCGCACCTATCAGACGGCTCGGGTGCTCCTTCAACGTCGAGCGCCGGCGTACGACGTTCGGCGAATCGGTGAACGCTGCCGTGACCAGCGGCGGCGCGACAGCGAACAACAGTGCGAGGGCCACAAGCGCGGCCGACCGCCACGGCGGGACCGCTGAGTCGTCTGGCCTGCGACGCGGAGCATTGCCATCGGAACGGCGGGCGTCGCTCCATTGTCCGCACGTCATGAACAATACGGTCATCATCACCAAAAACACGAAAACGCCGTACAGATAATGGCCCATCCCCGCGACCAGGCGCGTGGCGCCGATCTCGTCGAGGACAATCGTCGTGTATACCCGGACGAGATTGCCGACGATCGGGACGACAAGCGCCGCCGCCATGAATGCGGCTCGACGACTCCATCGCTCGTAGACCAGGCCCGCATACACGTATCCGATCGCGGCCGACGCGATCAGGTAGTGGATGCCGCCGCACGCCTCCGACACATGCCACCGCGTTCCAGCCGTGGAAATCACGTCGTCTGCGAGCGCGACTGACACGCGACTGTAGCGGAGCATCGCCGCTGCCACGCGCCCGGTGAAGTCCTGGAGCTCTGGCGCCACGACGTGGCCGACCGGCAGCGCAAAGAGCAGCAGTCCGAGCGGAAAGGCCAGCGTCCTGAGGGCCGCCGTTCCCAGAACAGCCCACGTCAGTGAAACGGCGATCGCGACCACTGCCGCCTGCCGTATGGCCTCGTGGCCGGCGAGGGTGGCGAGCAGCCACAGCAGCGATGACGCGACGACCGCCGGCAGCGCCGACGCGGCGGCTCGCGGCGTGATGGAGTCGAGCGCCGACCGCCGCATGAACGCCAGGCAAAGGACCGCGGGAACGACGAAATACCCATGGCCGAACGGGTCTTCGGACCACGTGTAGAGCATCGAAACCACGGTGGATCGATACGCCCAGATCAGCATCGTCAGGCAGGCCGCGAGCGCGACGAGCGCGTTCCGCCACGAGCGATCCCGCCCGACGACGGCGATCGCGGTGGCGAGCACGCGACGACTTCGACCGAAAACACCGCCGCTGGTCATGATGGATGGTGCCGTGTCAAACGTCTGCATCAACGCGGAGCGTGGAGGCGATAACGGGACGCGCGCCTCGTTATCGCCCCTTCGACCTGAGTCTCCGAACGCCGTAGGCGACACCTGCCGCCGCGCCGAGCAGCAGGAGGGTGGCTGGCTCGGGGACCGACCGCTCGATGCGTTTGCCCGGGCCGCTATTTCCCGAATTGCGGTGACCGCGCCGATCGGGCGGCGCCGCGTCGACGAAGGCAGGAATCGTCAGCAGCGCGAGGGCGGCGACGGCACGAGTCGTTCTCTGGACCATCTCGGCAGAGTTAGCTGCGCACATCAAACTCATCAGCTTTTTCACGGCATCCTCGATTCAGTCCGGATTGCGCCGGGACGCGAATGGAACATCACCAGCAACCGCATGGGTCGATGAAACCGCGACGTGGGTTCAGCGGTAGCGCTGCGGGGTGCAGCAACGAAGGAACCAGCGCTGGCTCAGCCTTGCAACCCGCAGCGAAGTCAAGAGTAAAAACTGTCGAGCTATGATTTTTGGCCTGGAAATTCGCCACCCGGCGCGACTTAAGGGGCCGCTGAGCGCGACCATCCGCAACCAGCCGCTTGAAATGCCAGCCGCTTGAAAAGTAGTGGAGTGTGAGCCCGGCGATGGACGTTGGCGGACGCGGATAGACAATTCATTGAGAAAATCAGTCTATGCGTCCGGCCGCGTCTACCAACGTCCAGCGCGTGGGTGTGTTGGGTGTCAGGTTTCGAACGTGCGTTGAGGTGCCACCTATCGCTCTGAATCAACCCGCCCTCGTCCAGGTGTCGAATTAGGGCTCGGAGCCTCAGCCGGCTCCAGCGGGTTGGAGAACCTACTCCACCCACCCCGCCCGCACCGTGTCCTGCTAGAACGACTGCGCCACGTAGCGCGCGCCACGCTCGTCCACGCACCGCCGCGAGAAGAGTGGCTCGCCATCCTGCAGCATCATCACGTCCCAACCGGCACCGGCCTTCGAATCGTCACGCAGTTCGCAGGACTGGACCCGCGTCCCATCCGGACTGCGCAGCCGCCACACCTCCTCGCCGGGCTGGCGCTGACGGGGGATCCCACACGATGATGCCCAGGCGCATACCAAGGGATCTTCGTCAGGCGGGTCGGCTGCCATCCGCGGATCGTATCGCCAGCCGTGACAGGCGAGGTCAGCGCCGAGCGTTTTGCACGCAGAGCGGTTGGACAGCCGCGGTCAAAGCGCTGCCGCGTTCGCGATCCGAGACTCCTCACTTGACGGAAGTCGCCTGCGGACGAGACACATCCCATCATTTCGGCGTGATTACGAGCTGGGGACCCGACCCCGCTTCGCGGGAATCAAAACTGGCGAAGGCGCTCGTATGTTCCAGCGCTCGCAGCGCCACGCTGATGGTGTGTCGGCCTGCCTGTTGCTCCGCCTGGACAAACGCCGTCAGATCGATCTCGACCCAATGAGGCGCAGTCCCCCTCACCTTGGCGATTCCCAGCAGCGGACCATATGCCGGCTTCGTGCTCCACGTCACTGTCTGCTCATCCCATGACTGGTTGCCAACGCGGAAGACGCCCGCACGGACCTGTCTGTTTCTTGCATCGGACACGCGGCCGTGGAGGCGCAGCGTCGCCTTGCCAATCGTCTGCACGTCGCTGATGTCGAACTTCAGGTAGCCGCGACGGGTATAATCAGCCGTGAGTCCCTTCTTGACCCGCAGCGTCGTCGCCGTTCCAAAGTTCCTGGCGGACGATGCGCCGGCGCGAACAAATGTATCGGCAGATGGCCGAATGGTTTCGGGCGGTCTGGACAACTGCCATAACGTCGCATGCAGCGCGCCGTCGGCAAGTTGGCTTTGGCCCACCACGATTCCGCTGTTGTTGATCGCGACGGCGGAGCTGAAAGTGCCGCCCAGCGTGCCGAGATCAACCATGCCGCCGGCCGCCGTCCACGAGAACGCATGCTGCGTCGCATCGCCGGCAATCTGGCTGTCGCCGACCACTTGCCCGCTGGCGTTCACCGCGCGGGCGTGGCTGCTGGTGCCGCCCAGCGTGCCGAGATCAACCATGCCGCCGGCCGCCGTCCACAAGAACGCATGGGCCACGGCATCGCCGGCAAAGCGGGAGCCGACAACCTGACCGCTGTCGTTCACCGCGCTGGCGTAGCTTGCAAGGCCACCGAGCGTGCCGAGATCGACCATGCCACCCTCCGCCGTCCACGAGAACGCATGAGCACCCCATTCCCAGTGTCGCTGTTGCCGACCACTTGGCCACTCGCGTTCACCGCGACGGCTTCGCTGAACGACGCCGCCGAGGGTGCCGAGATCAACCATCCCGCCGGCCGCCGTCCACGAGAACGCATGCATCCGTTGTCGGCCGTGAAGCTGTAGCCGACGACCTGACCGCTGGCGTTCACCGCCACCGCGAAGCTTCCAAACAACCGGACAGCGCGCCGAAGTCGATCATCCCAGCGGCTGCCGTCCACGAGAACGCACGATGCGTTCCGTCATCCGTGGAGCCGTAACCGACGACTTGGCCGTTATCATTCACCGCTGCGGCGACACTATAACCAAAGCCGCGCAGTGGCAGATCGATCATTCCGCCAGCCGCCGTCCACGAGAAGGCATGCGGGGAACCGTCCCACCTCGAGCCGACGACCTGGCCGCTCGCGTTCACCGCAATGGCGTGGCTGAGACGCCCACAACGCCGAGATCGATCATCCCGTCGGCCGCTGTCCACGAGAACGCGTGGAACACACCGTCCGGCGTTGTGCTCTGGCCGACCACCTGGCCGCTGGCGTTCATCGCCTTCGCGAGCTGACAGCCCCACCGAGGGTGCCGAGATCGACGGGCGTATTTGCGCCGCGGCTTGAGTCGCGAACGCGGCGACGAACGCAACCGATGAGTATGAGAGGGCACAGGCCGCTGGGCGCGTTGACGACGACGTGGATCGGTATCGACGTGGGTAGACATGTTCTTCCTTTTTATCCGTGATCGGATAGTGGTGGCAGGCGAAGCGGTTATTGGCCTTGGCGACAAATTCAGCGTGTAATCACGAGTCGCGGCCCCGTATCGCCGGCCTCTCGAGATTGAAACTCGGCAAACGCGCTGCTCGGAACCACGCTTCTGAGCGCCAGGCTGATCACGTTTCGCCCCGCGCGCCGTTCCGACCGCACGAACTTCGTCACATCAACGTAGACCCACTGGGCCGCCGTCCCGTCGACGGTCACTGACCCGAGTACCTTTCCGAGGGCCGGCCGCGTGTTCCACGTCAATGTGTGCTCGTTCCATGACGTATCGTTGACCGCATAAACCGTCGCGCTGACGGGGCCAGTCGCGTCCGACGCGTTCCCGTGAAGGCGCAGCGTCACGCGATCACCATCCGTGATCTGACTGATGTCGAATTTCAGGTACGGACGGCGAGTGGTTCCCTTCTTCACGCGCAACGTCTGGGCATGACCAAAGTTCGCCGACGACATGCTGGCGCGAACAAAGGTATCCGCAATGGGCGGAAGGGTGTCCGCAGCTGGCCTGCCACAATGCGGCATGGAATTCACCGTTGGACAGCGACTCACACCGACGACTTGCCCCCTAGCGTTCACCGCAGGGCGAGGCTCTCTTTGCCGCCGAAGGCCAAGACGAATCATTCCGCCTTTGGCTGTCCACGAAAACGCGTGCATAACGGGGGCATCATCCCTTCGTCAGACTCGAAGTGAATAGCCGACAACCTGTCCGCTCGCGTTCACCGCTAAAGCGACGCTGGAGCCACCGTCATTAGCAACGATGCCAAGGTCGATCATCCCTGCCCCACGGTCCACGAGAATGCGCTGACTGTCGCCGCTGCGTCAAAGCTGTACACCGACGACCTGTCCGCTCGCATTCACCGCCTGAGCGAAGCTCAGTATCGCCGAGCGTGCCGAGATCAACCATCCCGCCCGCCGCTGTCCACGAGAACGCATGAAGGCCTCGTCTGCTGTCGTGCTGTCGCCGACGACCTGGCCGCGTCGCGTTCACCGCAAGGCGAAGCTCGAAGCACCCCCGAGCGTGCCGAGATCGATCATCCCTCCCGCCATGGTCCACGAGAATGCGTGTGGCGCCCGTCTGCTGTGTAGGCTGTTACCGACAACTTGTCCGCTCGCGTTCACCGCCACGAATGCTGAAATCACCCCCGAGCGTACCGAGATCAATCATCCCGCCCGCCGCTGTCCACGAGAACGCGTGAGTGGCACCGTCTGCCGTTCGGCTCAGACCCACGACCTGGCCGCTGGCGTTCACGCGCGTGGCCGCACTGAAGTCACCGCCGAGCGTGCCGAGATCGATCATCCCGCCCGCCGCGGTCCACGAGAACGCGTGAGATTCGGCATCGTCTGCTGTGTCGCTGTCGCCGACGACCTGGCCGCTTGCATTCACCGCGATGCCGAGCTGAAGTTGCCGCCGAGCGTACCGAGATCGATCATCCCGCCCGCCGCGGTCCACGAGAACGCGTGAGTGTTGCATCCCTGCTGTCGCGCTGCTCGCCGACGACCTGGCCGCGGTCATTCACCGCGATAGCGGAGCTGAAGGTGCCGCCGAGCGTCCCGAGATCGATCGGGCGTATTTGCGCCGCGGCTTGAGTCGCAAACCCGACGACAAATGTACTCATGAGTAGGAACGAGCAAAGCTGCGCGGGGAGCGCTGAAGCGGTGTACGTCGGTGGCGTGGTGGGTAGACATCTGCTTCCCTGTTACGGTGGTCGTGCGAACGCTGCGGTGAATAAGCGGCTGACCGGCCTCCGGCGACATGTGGACGGCCCTGCGTGCGAATCGTCGATAGGGGAGCGGCATCATATCGCAATCCTCGAAGCTCAGCTGAATGGAAGGTTTCGGTGAAAACGGGAACCCGCGGCTGCAACTGCGGCCCGCGAGCGGTTAACGCTTGGGCAAGCGTCGTACCGCGTACACCTAGATGACTAAATCCGTCGCGAACCGTGCAAAGGCGACGGATTGCTACAAGAGCAGTATCGCTTTAGCTATCCGAACGGTTACTCGGCTATATCCGAAGGGATAGGATCGGCGAATGGATAGGATCGGCGACGACTCGCCCGGGTGTTCGCGCTTACACAGGTGACGCTCGGCCGCGATCACCAGGTTCAGCGCACCTCCGAAAACGTCCCCCGCACCCCGCTCGACAGCGTGACCTGTGCCACGCCGCCAGATGTCCAATAGGTGCCGTCATGAGTCCGGGAATCTGCGACCGAACTGGTGCCGAGCAACACGTTCACCACCAGTCGTCCCGCAATCTGTACTGCGAAGTTTTGGCAGGATGTGCTCGGCGCCGCCTCGATCCTAAGCCGTGCCGCGCTGGTGGGAATATCGAACACGGCGTCCCCGACGCCAGACCGAGAGAACAGCGGCGTCGGCGCGAGCTGCACCCTAACGTTCTGGTTGCTCGTCAGCGTGACGGGCGACCCGGTGGCGACGTAGTTGGTCGCGGTCACGTTCAACGTGAAACCTGAGACGGATAGGCCGGTCAGATTGAACACGCCGCCACCAGCCGTGGTCGTGGACCGGCCCGCATTGGCGCCGTCGTTGATGCGCACCGTGGCGCCGTTGATGGCCGTGCCAGTCGTAGACGTCACCGTCCCGCTTAGGGTGAACGTCGTCGCCGTTGGCGTCGGTGTGGGCGTCGGTGTCGGGGCAACTGGACTAACCTTCCCGCCGCAGGCGACGGCCGAGAGCAACAACGCGCCAGCGAGCCCACCGGTGAGCGGTCGCAGAATCGCCGTTGCGTGGGCGCGCCGGAACCAGGCACCGATTTCACGAGGGACGATAGAGGCCATCTGAGACACCTCGCATGCCCTCGTCGGTTGAGCGCAGCGGAAGAAAAGGAACGAGTGGCCGCGGTGACGGAACGACTCAGAGCGGCAGAGAACCCGAGGCGAGGTTGGGCGATCCGATGGCTTGGGATCAAAAGGCAAACGCATCGTCAGGCCGATTCGGCATTAGCGGACGCGCAGCGGTTGCAACTCGTCTCGATCAACGCCGCGACGCTGGTGAAAGTGCCGCAACCGACGACCCGCACGATCGCGCCGCTAAACGTCGACCAGGCGGTCACGTTCCTGGCGGCCGCGGACAAGCATCGCCTCGGCGCGCTGTTCAGCGTCGCGCTGGCCTGCGGGCTGCGCCTCGGGAAGCGAACGGGCTGAAATGGGATGACGTCGACTTGACGACAGGGGAGCTGCGCATCCGACAGCAATTACAAGGCGTCAACAAGCGTCCCGTGTTGCAGGAGCTGAAAACCGAGAAGAGCCGGCGGACGCTCGCACTGCCCCAGGTCTGCGTCGACGCGTTGCGCACCTATCGGACGCGCCAACTCGAGCAGCGCTGAAGGCGGGAGCGCGACTGGGTTGATACGGGCCTGGTGTTCACAACGTTGCGCCGTGGCGACGGGCCGCAGCCTCGGAACAGCCTGCACCCGCGGAACATCCTGCGCATGCTGCACGCGCATCCTGGCGGCCGCCAACATGCCCCGGCTGCGGTTCCACGACCTGCGGCACAGCGGCGCCAGCCTGCTAATCGCCGAAGGGGTCCAACTCGCTGAGGTCAGCATGCTCCTCGGGCATTCCGAGCTTCGCGTCACCGCCGATCTCTACAAGCCACGTGGTCAGAAGCAAACGGCCGCAAAGGCCGCGCAGCACATGGACGCGATGCTTCAGCGACGCTGAGCGGTGTCAGTTTGGGTGTCAGATGGCGCTTCGCCTTGCGGCGCTCGATCGAATCGAGCGATTTGTTCGAGGATTTTGGAGCCGGCGACCAGACTTGAACTGGTGACCTGCTGATTACGAATCAGCTGCTCTACCAACTGAGCTACGCCGGCCAGGCGGGGACGCCAATTCTACCATGCGCCGCCGGGCGCTCGGCTAAGCCTTCGCGCTACGACGGCGCGCCCGCTTGGCTGAAGCCTCCACGCTACCGGAGCTCGACCCACACCTCGCGGCGGACGAGATCGCGCAGGCGTGGCCGACCGCTCGCTGTTCGCCTTCCGCTGCGCCTCGCTCGGCACGACGCGCGCCGTCGCCGCGTCCAGGCCGGCGGCCAGCGCCTTTTCCGCAGCGGCGTCCTTCAGCCGGAAGATTCGCAGGTGCGTCCAGTCGGCCGTGGTGCCCGGCGCCGGATTCACCGTTCGCACCTCCTCGAACACGCCGGCCTTGCGCGCGTCCTCGTCGATCAGCTCGGCGACCTTCCGGATGTACTCGTTATAGGCGTCGAGCTGGCCGGGCTTTGCACGCCAGTAGTAGGCGACGAACACGGCGCTGCCCGTTCCGGTCGGCGTCTGCGCGCGAGCCGGCTCGATGGCTGCTACCAGCGCGACCATCGCGAGCGCCACGGCGATCGATCGCGCGATCACGACCGTGCCTCGGGAGAGATCTTCATGTTCATCTCCGCGTCTTCCTTCGAATCGGCGAGCCGGAACGGACGGAACCGCTCTTCGAGCCACGCCTTCAACCCGTCGCCGCGGCGCGCGACCAGCTCCTCGAAGCAGTCGTCCATCAGCTCCTTGAAATGTTCGGGGTGGCGCACCGCGGCGCCGCCGAGTGCATACCAGATATCGGCCAGCGGGCCGTCTTCGAGACTCTGAAAGCGGATGTCGGCCATGGAAGTGTCATCCGATCACGGTCCGGCTGACGCCGAACACAACGACGAGCAGGGAGTCCGGCTGAAGCCGGACACTACGTACGGCGGAAATACGTGTCGGTCTTGTCGATCCAATCCTGACGAATCGGGCTGAACACGTCGATGACCAGTGCGTCCTCGAGCACTTCGACTTCGTGCGGCACGTTGCCGGGGATCTGCATCACGTCGCCGCTGCGAATCGTCACCTCGCGGCCGTCGATCCTGAACAGCAGCGCGCCGCTCAACACCATGCTCACTTGCTCGTTCTCGTGCGCGTGCCGCGGCACGACGCCGCCGCGCTTCAACTCGAACCGGGCGATCGTGACGCGATCGGCGGTGATGTACTGGCGCGCGACGCTCTCGTTGAGCTGCTCGGCTGCGATGTCGGTCCAGCGATGGTGGACAACGGTTTCTGACTGCATCGGCCCTCCTCCGGGCAAGGCGAGACTATCTCATAAAACGCGGATGTCTACTTCTTCGGCCGCTGTCCGATATCGGGCCGTGGATCGGCGGTGAAGCCGTTGCGGTTCGGCATCTGCACCTTCGGCAGCGTCGTCTGATCGATCACGTCGCGCTCGCCGACGATGCCGTTGAGGAAGAGCAGGTAGGCAGTCGCGCCGTAGATCTCGTCCGGCGTCAGCGTGCCCGGATGATCGAACGGCATCGCGCGCCGGATGTAGTCCCAGAGCGTCGTCGCGTACGGCCAGTAGCTGCCGATCGTTTTCTGCGGCCGTCGATGTCGCCAGCGATCCCTGGCCGCCGACGAGCACGTCCTGCGGGCCTTCTTTGCCGGTCGGCCCGTGGCACGTCTCGCACCGGCGCGTGTAGACGTCCTTGCCAGCGGCCGCCGTGCCCGCGCCCGGAAGCAGGCCGTGGCCGTCGGGCGTCACGTCGATGTCGATCGCCTGCAGTTCACCGGGCTTTGGCGCCCGGCCGACGCCGAACGTCGGCGACTGCTCCGCAGCCGGCGCGCGCGCCGCCGAGTGTCACCGCGCCGGCCAGCGCGACGATGGCGAGACGGCTACGCGCGGTTGCCATTGGTGATCTTTCCGTCCGACGCGACCTTCCAGGTCTGGATGCCGTTGTTGTGATACTGGGAATTGGTGCCGCGAATCTTGATGAGGTCCATGAGCGGAGGCTGCGTGTAGCCGGTGTCGTCGGTACAGCGTGACGCGAGCATCGCTTCGCTTGCCGTCCCATTTCCACGTCCAGCGGAAGCGCGTGTGGGCGCGCCGCAGCACCGGCGTCTGCAGCTCTGCGTCAGTCCACGTCGCGCCGCCGTCGGTCGTGATCTCGACGCGCGTGATCGTGCCGCGGCCGGTCCACGCCAGGCCGGTCAGCTCGTAGATGCCCGGTCCGCGGAGCGTCTCGCCCGCGGACGGCCGCGTGATGATCGACTTGGCCTCGAGATCGAACGTGAACTGACGCGCGGTGCCGTCGGGCATCAGGTCCGTGTACTTCGACGTTTCCTCGCGGCTCATCGCCGGCTGGTTCATCACCTTCAGCCGCCGCAGCCACTTCACGTTGGAGTTGCCCTCGAAGCCGGGCAGCAGCAGCCGCATCGGATAGCCCTGCTCGGGGCGCAGCGGCTCGCCGTTCTGCGCGTACACCACCATCGCATCGTCGAGCATCTTCTTCATCGGGATGCTGCGATCGAGCTTGCACGCGTCGGCGCCTTCGGCGAGCACCCAGGTGGCGTTCGCGTCGGCGCCGCATTCGCGCAGCAGCGTCGACACCGGCACGCCGGTCCACTCGCTGCAACTGGTGAGCCCGTGAATCCGCTGCACGTCGGTCTCGGTCTCGCCCGAGCCGCCGCGCCATTCGCCGCCGCTGTTGCCCGAGCACTCGAGGAAATGGATGCGCGAGACCGACGGCATCCGCTTCAGATCGTCGACCGTGAAGACCAGCGGCCGGTCGACCATGCCGTGAATGGTCAGCGTATGCGTCGCGGGATCGATTTCGGGAACGCCGCCGTGATGCCGTTCGAAGTGCAGCGACGAGGGGGTGATGATGCCGTAGGTGTCGTGAAGCGGCGTCCGGCTCGACGCCTCCTGCAGCGGCACTTTCGTGTTCTGGTTGACGTGCCGGACCGCTTTTTCGAATCTTCGACCGCGATCCGTACGGGCTGACGGTCGCGCCGAGCATGCTCGGCTCCGCTGCAGGTGCCGTTGTCCGCGATCGGCACGCGACCACGGCTGCGCTCCAGGCGGCGCCAAGGCCAAGAAACCAGCGCCGCGAGCGCGGATCGTTGTGCATGCCGATATTCTACAGGACACTATGGTATGCTACATATCTGAACTAGATGTCCATCTGAGCGAACCGGCCTGTTCGCGGTGCTCCACACGTCAAGCGTGCTGGAGAGCCGTGTCGAAGCAAAACTCTCCGAAATCGGGCTGTCGCTCGCGAAGCTCGCGGCGCTCCATCGCCTGAGCGAAGCGGGCGAGTCGCTGCCGCTCGGACAGCTCGCCGAGCGCCTGTCGTGCGTGAAGTCGAACGTCACGCAGCTGGTCGATCGCCTGGAGGCCGACGGTCTCGTGGCCCGCGCGGCGGATCCGAACGATCGCCGATCGCGGCTCGCGGTGCTGACCGATGCCGGCCGATCGGCGTACGAGAAGGGCAGGCGCATTCAGCTCGACGCGGAGGAAGCGTTGTTCGGTGCGCTGACGGCGGAGGAATCCGCGACGCTGCACACGCTGCTCGCGAAGCTCAACGGGTAGCTCTTTTTTTGCGTCGAAAGTTCATGTATCGACAGTCCACACTCTCGCGAAGGAGCAGATCATGACGACAACAACGTTGACGAGAACACGAGCGGGCGCAGCGATCACGATTGCCTGGGTTCTTCAGATTCTCTGTGCCGCCATGTTTCTCTTCGCGGGCGGCAGCAAGCTCGCCGGGCAGCAGGCGATGGTCGACACGTTCGGCGCAGATCGGCCTCGGTCAATGGTTCCGCTACCTCACCGGCATCATCGAAGTGGGCAGCGCGGTGATGCTGCTCGTTCCGTCGCTGGCGTTCTTTGGCGCCGCGGCGCTCTTCGTCACGATGATTGGCGCGGTGATCACGCATCTGTTCGTCGTCGGCGGCAGTCCTGCGCCCGCAGCGTGTTGCTCGTGGTGACGGCCACGATCGCGTACCTGCGGCGGCCCGCGGCTTGAATTTGAGTGGATGACGGATCACGGTCCGCCTGAAGGCGGACACTGCGGCGTGCTCCGCCTGAAGGCGGGCACCGCGTCACCAATCCGCCTGATAAAAGCGATGAGCTCGGCTTGCGACTACCGCACGCTGCGGTTACGATAGGAGGTTCAGTTCACTCCTGAAAACCTAGCTGTGGGGTCGCAGTCCGAGTGATGTCCGAGCCCGTCGTTTCCGGCGCTTCTGAAGCCGCCGATCTCGTCGTGCGCGGCGCGCGCACGCACAACCTCAAGAACATCGACCTGACGCTGCCGGTCGGCAAGCTGATCATCGTCACCGGCGTCAGCGGCTCGGGGAAATCCTCGCTCGCCTTCGACACGATCTACGCCGAGGGGCAGCGCCGCTACGTCGAATCGCTGTCCGCCTACGCGCGCCAGTTTCTCGAGCGGATGGAGAAGCCCGACGTCGATCGCATCGACGGCATCTCGCCGGCGATCGCCATCCGCCAGAAGAACAGCATCCGCAACCCGCGGTCGACCGTCGGCACGACGACCGAGATCCACGACTACATGCGGCTGCTGTTCGCGCGCGTCGGCCGCACGTTCTGCCGGCAACTGCGGCACGCGAGGTCGTGCGCGAAACGGCGGAAGTCGTCGCGCGGCAGCTGGGCGAGCTGCCCGCCAGGCACGCGGCTGCTGATCGGCTTCGATCTGCCGGTCGTCGACGTCTCGGTGCCGATCGTCGAGACCATCGAGATCGACGAGCTGGCCGAGCAGTCCGAGGACGAGAACGGTGGCGGAGCGGCCCAGACCGATCGCGATCTCCTGGCCGGCGTGCCGCCGCCGGAGCGCGAGCAGAACGGGAACCGTGCGGCGAAAGCCGACGCGCAAAGCGATCAGGCAGTCGCCGCGACGCTGGCCGGACTGCGCAAGAAAGGGTTTGCGCGGCTGCTGATCGACGGCGCCGCCGTCACGATCGACGACGTCGCGCCCGGCGACGCTGCGCGGCCGGCCGGTGCTGCAGGTGGTGGTCGATCGCGTGCAGATCAGCGGCGAGGACCTCCGCCAGCGGCTGACCGATTCGATCGAGACGGCGTATCTCGAGGGCGGCGGCGCCGCGTGGGCTTACCAGAATTCGGAAGCTGGAACCAGGAATTCAGAATTGTCGGCAATGCCAGATCCAGGTGCCAGATTCTCGATTCATCCTGTTCTCCGAGCGGTTCGAGTGCCGGCAGTGCGGCATTCCGTACGAGGATCCGCAGCCGCGGCTGTTCTCGTTCAACAACCCGTTCGGCGCCTGCCCGACCTGCCACGGCTTCGGCAACATCATCGAGCTCGACATGGATCTGGTCGTGCCGGATCCGACGCAAGTCGATCCAGGAAGGCGCGATCGAGCCGTGGAGCAAGCCGCACTACCGCGCGCAGCTCGCCGAGCTGAAGCGGGCGGCGAAGAAAGCGAAGCTTCCGCTCGACGTGCCGTGGTCCGAGCTGACCGACGAGGAGAAGCGCTTCGTCGTCGAGGGCGACGGCGACGCATTCGAGGGCATCCGCGGCTTCTTCCGCTGGCTCGAGCGGAAGAAATACAAGGTGCACGTCCGCGTGTTCCTGAGCCGCTATCGCGGCTACCTGACCTGCCCCGACTGCGGCGGCGCGCGGCTGCGGCGCGAAGCGCGCGACGTGCAGGTGTCGGGCCGGACGATCGACCGGTGTCGGCGCTCACGGTGCGCGAGGCGCAGGCCTTCTTCGGCACGCTGGAGCTCAGCGAGAAGGAACAGGCGATCGCCGAGAAGGTGCTGAAGGAGATCCAGCGCCGGCTGTCGTTCCTGAGCGACGTCGGCCTCGACTACCTGACGCTCGATCGGCTGTCGTCGACGCTGTCGGGCGGCGAAGCGCAGCGCATCAACCTGGCGACCTCGCTCGGCTCGGCGCTGGTCGGCACGCTGTACGTGCTCGACGAGCCGTCGATCGGCCTGCACTCGCGCGACAACCTGCGGCTGATCGCCATCCTGCGGCAGCTGCGCGATCAGGGCAACACCGTGCTCGTCGTCGAGCACGACGCCGACATGATCAAGGTCGCCGATCACATCGTCGATCTGGGGCTCGGCGCCGGCGAGCAGGGCGGCCGCGTCGTCTTCTCGGGCACGCTCGACGGCCTGATGCAGGAGCCGCGCTCGCTGACCTCGAAGTACCTGCGCCAGGAGCTGGCGATTCCGGTGCCGACGACGCGGCGGCGCGGCACCGGGCAGAAGATCCGGCTGCTCGGCGCGACCGAGCACAACCTGAAGGACGTCGACATCACGCATCCCGCTGAACACGCTGACCTGCGTCACCGGCGTCAGCGGATCGGGCAAGTCGACGCTGGTCCACGACGTGCTCTACGCGGCGATCAAGCGCGCCAAGGGCGGCTGGGACAAGCGCGTCGGCACGTTCAGGAAGCTCGAGGGCGCCGAGTTCATCACCGACGTGGTGCTGGTCGACCAGGCGCCGATCGGCCGGACGCCGCGATCGAATCCGGTCACCTATCTCAAGGCGTTCGATCCGATCCGCGAGCTGTTCGCGGCGACCAAGGACGCGCGCTCGCGCGGGCTGACCGCCAGCCACTTCTCGTTCAACGTGCCGGGCGGCCGCTGCGAGGCGTGCCAGGGCGAAGGCGAAGTGCGCGTCGAGATGCAGTTTCTCGCCGACGTCTTCGTGCCCTGCGATCAGTGCGACGGCAAGCGCTTCAAGCCGCAGGTGCTCGAGGTCCGGTACAGCGGCCGCTCGATCCATCAGGTGCTCGACCTGACGGTCCGCGAAGCGCTCACCTTCTTCAGCAGCTCGCCGAAGGTGCTGCGCCGCCTGCAGGTGCTCGACGAAATCGGCCTCGGCTACCTGCGCCTCGGCCAGCCGGCGACGACGCTGTCGGGCGGCGAGGCGCAGCGGATCAAGATCGCCGCGCACCTGTCGTCGCACAGCGGCGAGCGCCTGCTCTACATCCTCGACGAGCCGACCACCGGGCTGCATTTCGACGACATCGCGAAGCTGCTGACCGCGTTCAGGAAGCTGCTCGAGGCGGGGCACACGCTGCTCGTCATCGAGCACAACCTCGACGTGATCAAGACCGCCGACTACATCATCGATCTCGGTCCCGAAGGCGGCGAGGACGGCGGCGTCGTCGTCGCCACCGGCACGCCGGAGCAGGTCGCGCAGGTCGAAGCGTCGTACACCGGCCAGTACCTGCGCCCGGTCCTCGCGGAAGGCCGTTCGCATGCCTACGCGGCGGGACGGTGAAGGGCAGGTGAGTTCGGTGGGGCTGGTGGGGCAGGCGGGTTTCGTTCTTCTTCTGATCGCGGGTCTTTCCCGACCCGTCCCTCTTGCCTTACCTGCCGTTTCCGGCGGCCAGCTCTCTTTCGACGAGGCGCTGCGCGATCTGACGAGCACCGAGCACGTCGACGCGTGCTGCGCGCGGTGCAGCGGCTTCAGGAGCTGGCATCCGCCGAAGCGGCGGTGCCGCTCGCGCCGCTGCTCAACGATCCGAAGGACGAAGTGCAGCTCGCGGCGATCGCCGCGGAGATGAATATCTTCCTCGCCGAGCCGGTCGTTCCTCGCCGGCGTGTCGGGTTCGTCGTCGAGGTGCGCAATTCGGTGCCCGCCGAGACGGCGTTCACCGACGGGCCCGTTCGCGCTCGGCACGCGGCCGGTGCCGCTGGAGGTGCTGACCGCGCTGCGCCTCGCGGCGCGCGACGACGACCCGCGGGTCGCGCTCGAAGCGCTGTATGCCTTCGGCGCGCTGGCTGCGCTGCCGTCGGGCGATGCGCGCCGCGAGCTGCTGCGCGTCGACCGGTCCCGAGATCGCGCCGCTCATCGGCGCCTCCGATCCGGCGCATGCGGTACGCGGCGGTCCGCGTCATCGGCCGCGTCTTCGCGAAGCGTCCGCAGGACGAGCCGATCGACGAGCCAGTCGGCGACGCGCTGATCACGGCGCTGAACGACGAAGACCGCGCGGTCAAGGCGGCGGCGATGCAGGCGCTCGGCAGCGATGCGCTACGAGCGCAGCGTCCAGGCGCTGACCGACCTCTTCGCGTACTACGGCACGAGTGAGTCGGCCGAAGCCGCGCTCGATGCGCTGGCGCGGATCGCGCACCCGTCGAGCGTCGCCGCCGTTTGTCGCCGCAGCTTGTCGGGGAAGAACAGCACGCTGCGCCTGCTCGCGATCGAAGGGCTCGCGCGTATCGGCGACGCAACCAGGCTGCCGGCCATCCAGGCGGCGGTCGATGCGGACAAGAACGAGGCGGTTGCGCTGGCGGGCCTCTACGCCTCCGCGCGGCTCGCGAACGAGCGCATCGATCGGATCGCCGACGCGCTCACCAAGTCCCGGCTGCGCGTCCAGGCGCGGCAGTACCTGCTCGAACTGCTGCCCGGCCGCGCCGGCGTCGGTCACCTCGCCAGCTTCAGGATCCCGACGCGCGGCTGCGTCAGGACGTCGTCGAACTGCTCGGCGTCAGCGGCGATGCCGCGGCGCTGCCGCTCGTCGAGCCGCTGCTGAAGGATCGCGAGCCGCAGGTCGCCCGCGCCGCCGAGCGCGCCGTCGCCCGTCTCAGAAACCGGTGAAGCTGCCGCGGGCGTTCTACGACCGACCGACGCTCGACGTCGCCCGCGATCTGCTCGGCAAGGTGCTGGTGCACGACGCCGCGGCGTCGCTGACCAGCGGCGTCATCGTCGAGGTCGAGGCCTACATCGGCGAGTCCGATCCCGCGTGCCACGCGGCGCCCGGCCCGACGCGGCGCAACGAGCCGCTCTACGGCACGCCCGGCCACGCCTACGTCTACCTGAACTACGGCATCCACTGCCTGGTGAACGTCGTCACCGAAGCGCACGGCTCGCCGGCGGCGGTGCTGATCCGCGCGCTCGATCCGCTCGAGGGCGTTGACGTGATGCGCCGCCGCCGCGCGCGCGCGGCCAAAGGGCGGCGAGCGCTGCCGGACGCCGGCGCGCTGCCGCACCACGACCTCTGCCGCGGCCCCGGGAACCTGACGATGGCGATGGGGATCACGCTGGCGGAGAACCGGCTCGATCTGCTCGGCGATCGGCTGTACGTCGAAGATCGCGGCATCGAGATCGGCGAGATCGGCTGGGGTCCGCGCATCGGCATCAGGGTCGGCACCGACTCACCGTGGCGCGCGTGGGTACGCGACCACCGCGCGGTATCAGGCGCCTAATCTTCGTTCGTGCCCTTCGTGACCTTCGGCTCGTGGTCTCATCGCGCGGCGAGCCACGCCTCGACGCTTGGCGTCTGCTTCTCGCGCAGCGCGATGCAGTTGTTGATCGCTCGAGCGTCTGGTCGAGCGCGCGCGCCGCGGCCGGGAGCTTGTGCTGCGGTGAAGAACGCCGACGATCTTGTCGCGCGCACTGCGGCGTCGCAGAAGTTGGTCATCGAGCGAATCAGGTAGGTGTCGCCGCCGAAGATGGTGAGCTTCGGCGCGAGCGCGTTCCAGTTGTCGCTGACGAACGCCCACGCGCGCTCGCGCGCGTCGCGGGTTGCCGAGGAACTGTGCGAGGTAGATCGCGGTGTCCTGGCTGCGCAGCTTGTCGGCGACAGCGCGAGCTGCAGGCCCGCGATCGATCGAGCGCCGGGTCGCGGAAGCTGCCGAGCGCGTAGAGATAGCGGTAGTGCTGGTCCGGATCGGTGGCGCGCTCCGCCGCCGCCACCAGCGCGTCGAACAGCGCCGCGTCGCCGTGCATCGCCGCCGTCTGCACGACCGCGCCCGCCAGGGTCGGCTCGAGCGGCGATGTTGGCCGGCGAGCGAGCGCTCGAGCGCGGTGCGCGCCAGGGCGACGACCTCCGGATCGTCGCGCGATCGTCCCCAGCGCGCCGATCACCGCGGCGCGCAGCGCTCGCCGATCGTCGCCCTCGGTCGCCGAGCTGGCGAAGCCGACCTCGTCGAACAGCGGGCGCAGCAGCGAGCGGACGAACGCCTCGAATGGTCCGGCTCGCGCCGCTGGTCAGGTAGTCGCTGATGAAGCTGAGCCGGTTGCCGACTTCCTCGAGCACGCCGCTCGAGTGCTCGCGGCCGAGCCCGGTGACGAGGGTCAGGTAGTCGCCGATTGCATGGCGCGCCGGTGCGCACCAGCGCCCACTCGTCGTCGAGGAGCGAGAGCCGCTCCGCCGCGGTCAGGTCGGTGCCGACGCGCGGCGCCATCGCGCGCAGCATCTCCGACGAGTAGGCGGTGCGGTAGTAGCCATCGGCGCCGGCGTTGGCGAACGACCCACGGCGCGCAGGCGCCGCCGGCGATGTTGATCGTGCGGGTTTCGTCGCTGAGCAGCTCGCAGGTCGGCGACTGCTGTGACGGCGTCTTCAGGCAGACGGGAATCTGCCAGCGGCCGGCGACGCTCTGCGACGGATCGACGAAGAACCGCTGCTGCTTCAGCGTCACCGCTGTCGCGCCGCCGGCGCACGTCAGCGAGACGTCGAGCAGCGGCACGCCCGGCTGGTTGACGAAGGTCGGGAGGATGCGCTCGACCGGCTTGCCCGAGGTCGCCGCCAGCGCCTTCCAGAAGTCCTCGGACGTCGCGTTCCGTAGGCGTGCGCCTCGAGGTAGGCGTTGACGCCCTTGCGGAACGTCTCGGCGCCGACGTAGCCCTCGACCATGCGCAGCACCGCGGCGCCCTTCTGGTAGGCGATGGCGTCGAACGCCTCGTCGATCTGCGCCGGCGTCTCGCACGTCGGCGTGAATCGGCCGCGTCGATCCTGAGCGAGTCGAGGCTCGAGCGCCGTCTGGTTGTCGATCGCTTCGTCGACGCCGATGTTCCATTCCGGCTGCGCCGCCGCCAGCGGCTTGTTCTGCCATCCAGGTCGCGAACCCCTCGTTCAGCCAGAGGTCGTCCCACCACTGCATCGTCACCAGATCGCCGAACCACTGGTGCGCCATCTCGTGCGCGAGCATCGACCAGATCTTCTTGCGTGTGTCGACCGACGCCGACTGCGCGTCGGCGAGCAGATCGGTCTCGCGGTAGAAGATCGCCGCGGTGTTCTCCATCGCGCCGGCGGCGAAATCCGGCACGGCGACGACGTCGAGCTTCCCGAACGGGTATTTGATCGTGTAGTAGCCGTTGTAGAAGGTGAGGATCTGCTGCGCCGACTCGAGCGCGATGCGCCCGAGGTCGCTTTTGTCCGGCGTCGCGCAGATGCGGATCGGCGATGCCTTCCGCCGCGCCGTCGAGGCACTTGAAGTCGCCGACCGCCATCGCGACCAGGTACGACGACATCTTCGGCGTCGTCGCGAACTTCAGCGTGTGCTGGGTCGGCGCCGGGCCCCGGCGTGTCGGACAGCACCCTGCCGTTGGAGATCGCGGTGTCGCCGCGATCGATGGTCAGCGTGACCGCGAAGGTCGCCTTGAACGCCGGCTCGTCGAAGCGACGGAAACGCGCGCCGCGCGTCGGTCGCCTCGAACTGCGTGACGGCGTACTTCCGGAGCGTTGCGTCTTGCTGATGTAGAAGCCGCGCAGCTGGTTGTTCAGGATGCCGCCGTAACGGATGTGGATCTCGGTCTGGCCCTCGGTCGATCGGCTTGGCGACGGTCAGGGTGGCCGTCTGGCTCGGCTCGTCCAGCGTCACCGTGGCGGTCTGCGCCGCCGCGCCGGTGCCGATGGTCACCTCCTGGAAGTCGATCTCGGCGGCGTGCAGCACGATTTGCGACGTCGGTTCCGCGACCTTGACCTTGATGGTCTCGGTGCCGTCGAACCGCTCGCGCGCCAGGTCGACGACGAACGCCAGGTCGTAGTGGTCGGGGGTGACGATGGTCGGAAGCCGTTGAGCCGACGCCGGTAACGCGGTCAGGAAGACCGCGGCGGACAGGATGAGGGCGCGGAATCGCATTCACTCAGTGTAGCTCCGGTGCTTGACGCGGCGGGCAGGGGCGGGGTAAAAGAAGACATCTTGAGCGGTCAATCGACCTGCATGTGTAGCTGCTGTTGTTGTCGCGGGCTCTCCACGAGCCCCTGCGCCAGTGGTTTAGCCGCGTGCGAGTCGACGATCACACCGTGATCTAGGTCCCAGCAAGGCGACGACCCCAGGCCCGGGAGGCTCACAGCTTCCCGGGCCTTTTTGTTTTTTATGGCTGATTTGCTGCCACTGTTCCTGAATCTGACCGGCCGGACCGTCCTGCTCGTCGGCGGCGGGCCGGTCGCTGCCTCCAAGCTGGGGCAGCTGCTCGCCGCCGGCGCCGCGGTGCGGGTGGTCGCGCCTGAGGTCCGCGATGAGATCGCCGGACTGGCGCGCAGCCTCGAGCCAGACGGCAGCACCCCGGTAACGCCCACCTTCCGACAATCACCATCGCACGACGCGCGTTCGCGCCGGCCGACCTCGACGGGGCGTGGCTGGTCGTGGCGGCCGCGACGCCCGAGGTCAACCGCGAGGTCGCCGCAGCCGCCGAGACGCGGCGCCTGTTCGTCAACGCCGTGGACGATCCGGCGAACGCCAGCGCCTTCCTGAGCGGCGTGGTCCGGCGCGACGGCGTGACGCTCGCGATCTCGACGAGCGGCGACGCGCCGGCGCTGACCGCGCTGCTGCGCGAGGCGCTCGACGCGGTGCTGCCGCGCGAGCTGGGCGCGTGGATCGAGGAGGCGCGCGCGGAGCGCGCCGAGTGGCGGCGCGAACGGCGTGCCGATGGCAGGAGCGCAAGCCGCGGCTGCTGCGGGCGCTGAACGCGCTGTACGCGGCGAGCGTCGAGCGGCCGTCGTTCGGCGATGTCGTGATCAATTCGTCTCGCGCGTCGAGCGAGGCCGCGGGCGGCGCGGTGGAACGCGGCCCTCGGGTGCCGTGGCTCAGTGGACCGGAGGATTCGTGGCTGTAGGACATGTCTCGCTCGTCGGCGCCGGCCCCGGCGATCCGGGGCTGCTGACGCGCAAGGCGATCGCGCGGCTGCGCGCCGCCGACCTGGTGCTGTACGACGCGCTGATCGACGAGCGCATCCTGCGCTACGCGCGGCGGGCGCAGCGCTTCTTCGTCGGCAAGCGCGCCGGCCGCCACGCGATGACGCAGGAGGCGATTCACACGCTGATGATTCGCGCCGCGCGGCGCGGCCGGCGGGTCGTCCGGCTGAAGGGCGGCGACCCGTTCGTGTTCGGCCGCGGCGGCGAAGAGGCGCTGGCGCTGCAGCAGGCGGGCGTCCCGTTCGACGTCGTGCCGGGCGTCACGAGCGCGATCGCCGCGCCGGCGGCGGCCGGCATTCCGGTGACGCACCGCGGCGCTGGCGTCGGCGTTCTTCGTCGTCACCGGCCACGAGGAAGCAGGCGTTCGCGTCGGCGATCGCGCAGCTTCAGCCGAACGGCGTCACCCTCGTCGTGCTGATGGGGCTTGGCCGCTCGGCCGCGATCGCGTGCCTGCTGATCGATCGCGGCTGGTCGCGCGGGACGCCGGCGGCGATCGTCGTCGACGCGTCGAGGCCGGAGCAGCAGGTCTGGCGCGGCACGCTCGACCAGCTCGCGTCGGACGCGGTCGAGATCGAGGGCTGCGGCGCGGGCACGATTGTCATCGGCGACGTCGTGACGGTGGGCTTGCAGAGTGCGGTGAGACGCAGATTCGCGCGCAGCGCACGACCGTAGGGCGGCACTGTAGGCGCTGGCCGCTTCAGGCGCCGGCGTAGCGCGGCCCTTCAGGGCGCGTGCCATTGAGCGAGGCTTCATGTCTGTAGTTGACGATCCCAAGACCTTCGGCCGCGCGCGGCTGTCGTTCGCCAGCGAGGCCGACATCGACGAGTTCGTGGCGACGCTCGAGCGCTACGAGCGCGGCGAGCTGACGCCCGATCAGTGGCGCGCGTTCCGGCTCGTGCGCGGCACCTACGGCCAGCGCCAGGCCGCCGACGCGCAGATGCTGCGCGTGAAGATCCCGCAGGGCATCCTCACCAGCGATCAGCTCGAGGCGCTGGCCGAGGTCGGCGAGCGCTACTCGCGCGGCTTCGGCCACATCACCACGCGCCAGAACATCCAGTTCCATTTCGTCAAGCTGCACGACGTCGAGCCGGCGATGCGCCGGCTGGCCGACGCCGGGCTGACGACGCGCGAGGCGTGCGGCAACTCGGTGCGCAACATCACCGCCTGCCCGTACGCCGGCGTCGCCGCCGACGAGCGGTTCGACGTCACGCCGTACGCCGAGGCGCTGACCCGGTATCTGCTGCGCCATCCGCTCAGCTCGACGCTGCCGCGCAAGTTCAAGATCGCGCTTCGAAGGCTGCCCGACGATCACGTCGTCACCGGCGTCAACGACCTCGGCTTCCGCGCGGTGCTCGGCCCGGACGGCGGCCGCGGCTTCCGCGTCACCGCCGGCGGCGGCACGGCGATCATGTGCACGTCGGCCGGCCTGCTGCACGAGTTCCTGCCGGCGTCCGAGATCCTGCGCGTCGCCGAGGCGGTGCTGCGCGTGTTCAAGCGGCTCGGCGACTACCAGCACAAGCAGCGCAACCGCATGAAGTTCATGATCAAGACGCTCGGCTGGACGCGCTGGCGCGAGGAGTACGAGCGCGAGCTGACGGCGTGCCGCGCTGCGCGGCCAGGTGCCGACGCTCGAGATCGATCCGCCGGCGGTCGAAGCGAAGCCGGAATGGACGAAGGACTCGTCGCCGTCCGCCGGGCTGATCGCCTCGCGCGTCGCCGCCGGACGCGTCGTCGGGCCCGGCATCACGCCGACGGTCGTGCCGGTGTATCAGGCCGGCGACGAGGCCTACGCGCGGTGGCGCGCGACCAACGTGCGGCCGCAGAAGCAGTTCGGCTACGTGATGGCGATGGCGACCGTGCCGCTCGGCGATCTCACCAGCGAGCAGATGCGCGTGCTCGGCGAGCTGGCGCGCGCCTACGGCGACGGCACGGTGCGCGTGACGCCGGATCAGGATCTGGTGTTCCGCTGGGTGAACGTCGAGCGACGTGCGCGAGCTGTATCGCCGGCTGGCGGCCGCGGGCCTCGGGCTGGCCGAGGCGGGCACGATCGCCGACGTCGCGAGCTGCCCGGGCGCGGAGTCGTGCCGCCTGGCGGTGACGCAGTCGCGCGGCCTCGGCCGGCTGCTCGAGGATCACCTGCGCGCGCGGCCCGATCTCATCGCCGCCGCCGACGGCGCGCGCATCAAGATCAGCGGCTGCCCGAACGGCTGCGGCCAGCACCACATCGCGACGATCGGGTTCCAGGGCAGCGTGCGCCGGCTCGGGTCGCGCGCCGTGCCGCAGTACTTCGTGATGGTCGGCGGCGGCGCGACCGAGCGCGGCGCGGCGTTCGGCCGCGCTCGCGGCGAAGATTCCGGCGCGCCGCATCCCGCAGACGCGTGGAGCGGCTGATCGACCTCTACGCGCGCGAGCACCAGGCGGGCGAGTCGGCGGCCGCCTTCTTCCAGCGCGTCGACCTCGACGTCGTCAAGACGCTGCTCGCACGACCTCGAGCAGCTGCTGCCGCGGCGACGCCGTGCCGGCCGACTTCGTCGACCTGGCCGAGACCGACGAGTTCGCGCCGGAGGTCATGGACGGCGAGTGCTCGGCGTGACGAGGCAGATCGGGTAATCGGGTAATCGGGTAATTTGCATTGCGGGATTGAAGATTGATTGCCGATCTGATGGCCATGCCAATCCAATCCCCGATCGTCAATCCAATTACCCGATTACCCAATTATCCAATTCACGAATCGACGTATCTGCATACGCTGATTTGCATTTGGCCGGCGCCGCTGGTATAGTCCGCAGGACAACTGAATATCGCTTCTTTATCAAGAGTGGCTGAGGGACAGGCCCTGTGACGCCACGGCAACCACGCGACGGCATCCCGTCGCGGTTCAGGTGCTAATTCCTGCCCTGCACGATGCGGGGGGAGATGAAGAGACTCGTGAACGTCCGCTGTCGTATTGCCCTTCTCGGTTTCGGCACCGTCGGTTCGGCCGTCGCCCGCCGCCTCACCTCCGGCCCCAGTCTTTTTCAGCTCACCCACATCTTCGACCGCCGCGCCGGCGTGCAAGCGCGACTCGCTGCCGGCCGCGGACGTCGATCTGGACGACGCGCATCGACGACGTCCTCGAGCGACGTCGACGTCGTCGTCGAGACTGATCGGCGGCGTCGAGCCGGCAGCCGACTAGATTCGCGCCGCGCTGCTCGCCGGCAAGTCGGTGGTCACCGCGAACAAGCAGGTGATCGCCCGCCATGGCGCCGCGCTGCTGACGCTGGCCGCGCGCCAGGGGCGCCAGCTGCGGTTCGAGGCGGCGGTCGGCGGCGCGATGCCGATCGTCCGCGCCATCGGCGACGGGCTGGCCGGCGATCGCATCACGCGCATCGACGCCATCCTGAACGGCACGACCAACGCCGTGCTGTCGCGCATGGAGGCGACCGGCTGCTCGATCGACGACGCGCTCGCCGACGCGTGCGCGCGCGGCTACGCCGAAGCGGATCCGTCGGCCGATCTCGACGGCGACGATGCCGCGCGCGAAGCTGGCGATTCTGTGCGCGCTCGCGTTCGGCCTGCGCGTCGAGCCGGCGCAGATCGACGTCCGGTCGACGGCGAACGATCACGGCGCACGACCTCGCCCGGGCGCGCGCCGCCGGCGGCACCATCCGCCAGATCGCGCACGCCGACTACGACCATGCGACCTCGACGCTGACCGCCTGGGTGGCGCCGGTCGCCGTGCCGCGCGACTCGATCTTCGCGGGCACGACCGGGCCGCAGAACGCGGCGCTGGTCACCGCCGAGCACTCCGGCGAGACCGTCATCGCTGGCACCGGCGCCGGCGGCGACGCGACGGCGGTCGCCATCATCAGCGACCTCAACGCCATCGCGCGCGATCGGTCGGCGATTGTTCCGGCGCCGATCCTGAGCACCGACTTTGAAGTTGCTCCTTCTCATTTCGAACCTGCGTGGTCATCTCTTTCCCTGGCGGAGGCCGTGTGAGCGCGCTGATCGGACTGCAGTGTCATCTCTGCAAGACGCCGTTCCCGGCCGAGGCGACCTACGTCTGCGACAAGTGCCTCGGCCCGCTCGAGCCGGTCTACGACTACAGCGCGATCCACCTGACGCGCGAGGAGATCGAGCAGCGGCCGAAGAACCTGTGGCGCTACCGCGAGCTGCTGCCGATCACCGGCGAGCCGCGCACCGGCTTCAACTCCGGCTTCACGCCGCTGGTGCGCTGCGATCGCCTGGCCGAGCGGCTCGGCGTCGAGCGAGCTCTACATCAAGGACGACTCGGTGAACCATCCGACGCTGTCGTACAAGGACCGCGTCGTGTCGGTCGCGGCGACGCGCGCCGTCGAGCTCGGGTTCAAGGTGCTCGCCTGCGCGTCGACCGGCAACCTCGCCAACAGCGTCGCCGCGCACGCCGCGCGCCTCGGCATCGAGTGCTGCGTCTTCATTCCCGACAACCTCGAGGCGGGCAAGCTGCTCGGCTCGGCGATCTTCAACCCGACGATCCTCGCCATCGCCGGCAACTACGACGATGTGAACCGGCTGTGCACGCAGGTGGCGCGATCGCTACGGCTGGGGCTTCGTCAACATCAACCTGCGCGTCGTACTACGCCGAAGGCGCGAAGACGATGGGCTTCGAGATCGTCGAGCAGCTCGGGCTGGCGCTATCCGAAGCACCTGGTGTCGCCGGTCGCCGGCGGCACGCTGCTGCCGCGCATCGTCCGCGGCTTGCGCGAGCTGCGCGAGATCGGCCTGGTCGACGGCGAGCTGCCGCGCGTCCATGCGGCGCAGGCCGCCGGCTGCGCGCCGGTCGTGCACGCGCTCGAAGCCGGGCTCGAGCATCCGGAGCCGGTGCGGCCCGAACACCATCGCCAAGTCGATCGCGATCGGCAATCCGGCCGACGGCTATCAGGTGATTCAGACGCGTGCAAGGCGACCGGCGGCACCGGCGCGGCGGTCACCGACAAGCAGATCGTCGACGCGATCCAGCTGCTGGCCGAAACCGAAGGGATCTTCACCGAGCCGGCCGGCGGCACGACGCTGGCGGCGACGATCGATCTGATCGAGCGCGGCGTCATCCCGCGCGACGAATCGGTCGTCGTCTGCGTGACCGGCAACGGCTACAAGACCGCGGAAGTGGTGGCCGGACGGCTGACCGAGCCGGTGCGTCTCAGCCGCGCGTTCAAGGAATTCGAGGCGTGGCAGGCAGTCGCGCGACGCGCTGCGTCGCGAGCTGCAGCGCGGCGCGCTCAGCGCCCTGCGGTTGCGCACCGTGCGTCGCGAGCTCGAGACGATCGGCAGCTTGAACTCCATCGTCCGGCCGGCGCGCAGCACCTTGACGGTGACGGTCGTGCCGATCTTCGCGTCGGCGACGAGCCGCGAGGAACTGCGACGGGTCGTCGATCGCCTGGCCGTTGAACGCCGACGATGACGTCGCCGGGCCGGAGCCCGGCGTCGTAGGCCTCCGACGCGCGGCTCATGCGCGACACGAGCGCGCCGTTCGTGTTCGTCGACGCCGACCTCCTCGGCGAGCTGCGGCGTCAGCTTCTCGATGCCGAGGTAGCCGATCGATGCCGCGCCGCACCTCGCCGTACTTCATCAGGTCGTCGACGATGCGCTGCGCGAGATTGCTCGGGACGGCGAAGCCGATCCCCTGATAGCCGCCGCTCTCGCTGAAGATGCCGGTGTTGATGCCGACCAGCTCGCCGCGGGTGTTGATCAGCGCGCCGCCCGAGTTGCCCGGGTTGATCGCGGCGTCGGTCTGGATGAAGTCCTCGTAGTCGGCGAAGCCGATGTTGGCGCGGCCGGTCGCGCTGACGATGCCGGCGGTGACCGTCTGGCTCAGCTGAAACGGGCTGCCGATCGCCAGCACCCATTCGCCGACCTTCAGCTGCGCTCGAGTCGCCCCACGGCACGACCGGCAGGCCGGTGACGGGGATCTTCAGCAGCGCGATGTCGGTGGCCGGATCGGTGCCGATGACCTTGCCCTTGATCTCGCGCTTGTCGGGCAGCGCGATGGTGATCTCGCGGACGTTCTCGCCGACGACGTGGTTGTTGGTGACGACGTAGCCGTCGGCCGAGATGATGACGCCGGAGCCGAGGCTGAGCGAGCGGCGATCGCGCGAGCCGAACTGCTCGTCGTCGCCGAAGAAGTAGCGGAAGAACGGATCGTTGGCGAACGGCGAGTTGCGCGTGCGGACGACCTGCAGCGACGAGATGTTCGCGACGCCCTTGACCGCCTGGCCGGCGACGCGCGTGAAGTCGGGGCCGCCGCCGCTGACGGCGACGCTCGCGCGCGGAGCCGGGCAGCGGCGCGCCGCGCTGCTCGGCGGCGGCGCTCGGTCTGGCCGGCGGCGGCTCGGCGGCGCGCGAGTCGGCGGCGGTGCGCATCCGGCCGGTGACCACCAGGCCGGCGACGAACCCGGCGACGACGAGCACGAGGGACAGCGTCAAGCGTCGCATCATGGCGTTCGCGACGTCAGCTGACGTCGATGCGGCGCGCGCCGCGATCGGCGCGCCTTCGGGAATCGTGACCGTCAGGACGCCGTCCTTCAGATCGGCGGTGACGCGTTCGACGTCGATCGGCTCCGGCAGCGAGAACGCGCGCGAGAACCGGCCGTGGCCGCGCTCGACGCGATGGAACTGCTCGCACGGAATGTCGCGGCCGGGCGCCGGCGGCGCGCGCGCCGCGGATGACGATGCGGCTGTCTTCGGCGTGAATGTCGATCTGATCGCGCGCGAGGCCGGGCAGTTCCGCGGTCAGCACGAACTCGCTGGCGGTTTCGTAGAGATCGACCGGCGGCGTCCAGCCGGGCGCGTCGGTGCCGACGAGCTGTCCGAGCTGTTCGTGCAGCGCGAGCAGATCGCGCAGCGGATCCCAGCGCGTGAAGGCCACGTTCGCATCGTAGCACGGTTGGTCGGCTCGGACCATATGTGCTACGATTGCAAGGATATACAGTCATCGACCATGGCCATCTCCTACAAGCGACGCGGCTCCGGAAAGGGATGCTCATCAAGGTCGGCAACGACCTGTTCCGCATCCTCGAGCTGCACCATCTGACGCCGGGCAACAAGCGCGCGCACATCCAGGTGCGGATGCGCAACATCCGCACGCTGACGCTCGCCGACCACAAGTTCCGCGCGGAAGAAGACGTCGAGCGCGCGACGCTCGACGAGCGCGAGATGCAGTATCTCTACAACGACGGCGACCATCTACTACTTCATGGACACGTCGACCTACGAGCAGATCCACATCTCGGCCGAGGCGCTCGGCGACTCGAAGGACTACCTGATTGCCGAGATGACTCATCCGCGTCGAGTTCTACGACGTCGAGCCGGTCGGCATCGAGCTGCCGCCGACCGTCGATCTGGTGGTCAAGGAGACGGTGCCCGGCATCAAGGGCGCGACGGCCAGCGCGCAGGTCAAGCCGGCGACGCTCGAAACCGGCCTGGTCATCCAGGTGCCGCCGTTCGTCAACGAAGGCGACAAGGTCCGCGTCAACACCGAGACCGGCGAATATCAGTCGCGGGTCGTGACGCCAGCCATGGACGTCGTCCGCAAGGCAGCCGCACCACGGCTGGATCGAAGTCATCACCGGCAGCATGTTCAGCGGCAAGAGCGAAGAGCTGATCCGCCGGCTGCGCCGCGCGCAGATCGCCCGCCAGAAGGTCCAGATCTTCAAGCCGCTCATCGACGACCGCTTCAGCGACGACCACATCGTCTCGCACAGCGACATGCGGATCGCGTCGCAGAACGTGCAGGAGCTCCGACGAGCTGGTCGAGCAGGTGCACGACGACACCGAGGTCGTCGGCATCGACGAGGGGCAGTTCTTCGACGCCAACCTGCCGGCCGCCTGCAACACGCTGGCGGACCGCGGCAAGCGCGTGATCGTCGCCGGCCTCGATCAGGACTACCTCGGCCGCCCGTTCGAGCCGATGCCGCAGCTGCTGGCGATCGCCGAATACATCACCAAGACGCTGGCGATCTGCGTCGTCTGCGGCGACCCGGCGAACCACACCCAGCGGCTGGTCGCGAGCAGCGACCGCGTGCTGGTCGGCGCCACCGGCCTGTACGAGGCGCGCTGCCGGCACTGTTTCGATCCGCACGCTGGCGGCGGTCGGAGAAGACCTAGCATCAGCTGTCGGCTGCGTGTCAGCCTCGTCAGATCGTGACGCGTGGACCTCGTCACCGGCATCCTGCTGCTGCTCGGCGTCGGGTTCCTCGTCGCCAACGCCAAGCTCGCGTTCGACTACGTCCGCTTCCTGACGCCGCCGGCGCGGCGCGCTGCTGACCTGGCGCGGCGCCGAAGCCGCCGCACTACACGTTCGCGCCTCGGCCTCGGCGTCGCGCTCGGGCTGCTGGTGTTCGCCAAGCTCGTCGTTCTGCGCCGGCAGGCGTTCGGCGAGACGATGATGTTCCTCTACTACGCCTACTTCTTGCCGCTGAGCCTGACGATCGGCCGCGGCTTCTACGAGGACGGCATCTGGGCCGACACGGCCTTCATCCCGTACAACGAGGTCGGCGGGATCAGCTGGCGGGAAGGGGAGCACCAGGTCACGCTGATCGTGATCTCGCGGTTGCGCAATCTTGCACGCCGTCTCACGTGCCGGGCGACAAGTACGGCGCGGCGCGGCGCCTGCTGCGCGACAAGATCGGCGAGCACGCGATCCATTTCACCGGCACCGGCCTCGACCTCGGCGCGCACGACGAGCGGGACGAGGCGTAGCGCAGGTCGGAGCGGTAGGCAGGTAGGTCGGTAGTCGGCAGGTAGCCGTCAGGCGGTAGTGCAGGTCTGCAGGCCTGCCGAGTACCGACCGATAGATGGGCAACTATGGCTGCACGAGCGACCTGGAAAGGCTTCCTGAAGATCAGCCTGGTGAACATCCCGATCAAGGTGTTCCCGGCGACCGAGTCGAGCGGCTCGATCTCGTTCAACCAGCTCCACGGCGAGTGCCAGACGCGCATCCAGCAGAAGAGCTGGTGCCCGCACTGCAAGCGCGAGGTGCCGAACTCGGAGATCGTGAAGGGCTACGAGTTCGAGAAGGGCCGCTACGTCGTCATGTCCGAGGAGGACCTCGACAAGGTCCGCCCCGAGTCGACGCGCGTCATCGACCTCGTGCAGTTCGCCGACGCCGCGTCGATCGATCCGATGTACGTCGACCGCACCTACTACCTCGCGCCCGACGGCGGCATGGCGGCCGACGCGTTCGCGGTGATGCGCGACGGCATGCAGGGGAAGGTCGGCGTCGGCAAGCTGGCGCTCTACGGCCGCGAGTATCTGGTCGCCGTCCGCCCGCACCAGCGCGGCATCGTCATGCACACGCTGCATCACGCGGCGGAAATCCGCAGCATCGACTCGGTCGAGGAGCTGAACTCGGTGCCGGCGAAGGTGAAGCCGGAGGAGATGAAGCTGGCGCGGCAGGTGATCGAGACCTTCGAGCAGCCGCTCAACCTCGCCGACTACAAGGACGAGTACCGCGAAGGGCTGCAGCAGATCATCGACGCGAAGATCGCCGGCGAGGAAGTCGTCGCGACCGACGGCCGAGGCGCCGCCGAAGGTCGTCAACCTGATGGACGCGCTCAGGAAGAGCCTCGACGCGGTGAGCGCGAGGAAGAAGAAGCCGGCGAAAGCGGCCGTCGCGAAGCCGGCCGCGGCCGAAGCGCGAAGCGGGCTTAGTCGAGATTCGAGGACTCGGAATCGTCACGAATTCCTAATCCCTAATTCCTGATCTGCTCGAGCCGACCCACGCGACCAGGCCCGCGTCGTGAGCCATCGGGTCGCCGAGCCAGTCCGGCGGCGACCAGCCAGACGAACGCGAGGATCGCGACCACCCAGAGGTCGTAGGGCAGCGTCGCGCGCTCGTCGGTCCAGAAGAAGGCGCGGTTGAAGATGCCGGCGACGCCTTCCTTGCGACGGCATCGGCAGGCGGTTCAGCGCGAGGTAGGTGTAGTAGATCCGGTTCGCGACCGCGAGGATCGACAGCACCAGGATCACCCACAGCACGCCCGCCATCCGGTTGGTGATCGCGCCGATCATGAAGAGCACGATCCGCTCCGGCCGCTCCATGAAGCCGACCTTGCATCTCTCGACCAGCGACTCGGCGCGCGCGCGCGCGTAGCTGGTCATGATCGAGAAGATCAGCGCCAGCGCCGCCACCATGCACGTAGTCGCTGCGACCGAGCTTCGAGTAGAGGAAGATCAGGCCGGTGAGCAGCGCGAGATCGGAGAAGCGATCGAGCGTCGAGTCCCAGAACGCGCCGAACTCCGACTGCAGCCGAGTGATGTGCGCGACCTTGCCGTCGATGAAGTCGAAGATGTTGGCGACGAGCATGATCGACGAACGCCAGCCGGAAGCGGCCGAAGCCGAGCGCCCATGCCGCGCCGACGTTGATGATGACGCCGATGAGCGTCAGCGTGTTCGGGTGGATCCGCAGCCTGACGCAGAGGTTGATGATCGCGCGCAGCGGAAGCATGCACGACCGCGCCGATCAGGCCGGTGAAGGTCATCCGCTTCCGCATGTGGGGATCGCGCACATGGGAGTCGCGGGTGTTGGGGTCAACTGTAATGTGCACTGTATAATGGAGGGTTCAGGCCCGGCAAGGAACCGCTGCATAGTAACGTATGGCCATCCACGAACTCAAGGAGCAGATCGCCCGGTTGCCCGAGCAGCCCGGGGTGTATCTGTACTTCAACGGGGATGGCGACACGATTTACGTCGGCAAGGCGCGCGCCCTGCGCGACCGCGTCCGCAACTATCTCGGCGCCTACGGCTCGGATGCGAAGACCGACGCGCTCCTCGACGAGGTCGTCCGGCTCGAGGTGATCGTCACCGACTCGGTCGTCGAGGCGCTCGCGCTCGAGAACAACCTCATCAAGCAGCGGACGCCCGAAATACAACATCCTGCTGCGCGACGACAAGAACTATCCGTTCCTGCAGCTGACGACCAACGAGCCGTTCCCGCGCGTGCTGGTCGCGCGCCGCGTCGAGCGCGACGGCAGCTTCTACGCCGGCCCGTTCATGCCGGCGCATTTCGCGCGCAAGACGATGTCGCTGACGCACCGGCTGTTCGGGATGCGCTCGTGCAACGAAGTGATCACCGGCAAGCGCGGGCGGCCGTGCCTCGAATACGACATCAAGCGCTGCATCGCGCCGTGCGTCGACACGATCTGCTCGCGCCGAGGACTACGCGCGCGCCGTCAACGTCACCCAGCTGTTCCTCGAAGGGCAAGAACGACGAGCTGCGTGAAGACGCTGAAGGCGCGGATGCTCGCCGCGGCCGAAGGCGAGCGGTTCGAGGAGGCGGCGCAGGTGCGCGATGCGATGCGCACCGTGCAGACGCTGCACGATCGCCAGCAGAAGATGGCGACCGTGGAGCTCGGGCACCGCGACGTCTTCGGCCTCAAGCTCGGTCCGGCCGGCGTCGCGATTCAGGTCTTCCAGGTGCGCAGCGGCCGCGTCGTCGAGCGCATCGAGCTCGGCACCGACGAGGCCGTCGTCGGCACGAACGAGGCGGAAGTGCTCGAGGCGGCGATCCAGCAGTTCTACGAGCTGCGCGGCGCGCCGCCGGAGATCCACGTGCCGGCCGAGCCCAACGAGCGCGAAGCGCTCGAGAGCTGGCTGTCGGAACGCGCCGGCCGGCGTGTGCGCATCGTCGTGCCGCAGCGCGGCGAGAAGCGCGGCTTCGTCGATCTCGCCAACCGCAACGCGGCGCTCGCCTACCAGACGCGGTTCAACCAGGCGAAGACCGCGCAGTACGACGCGCTCGAAACGCTGCAGCACGTGCTCGGCTCTGCCGGCGCTGCCGCGGCGGATCGAGTGCTTCGACATCTCGACGATCCAGGGCAGCGAGACCGTGGCGTCGATGGTGGTGTGCGAAGACGGCCGGATGAGGCGCGGCGAGTATCGCAAGTTCCGGATCAGGGGCGCTGGGGCAGTGGCCTGGGACGGGACTCGGCGAGCAGGCGATGCTGCCGGAGAGCTGCGCTCCAGCCCGCAGCCCCGCAGCCCCCAGCCCCGAGCCTCGGTCCAGTCACGACGACTTCGCGGCGATGCACGAGGTCGTGCTCCGCCGCTATCGCAAGATGCTGGAGCAGGGCGGACCGTTTCCGGATCTCGTTGCTCATCGACGGCGGCAAGGGTCAGCTGTCGGCGGCCTACGCGGCGCTCGAGGAGCTCGGGCTCGCGAACCTGGTCGCGGTCGGGATCGCGAAGAAAGAGGAGCTGCTCTACACGCGCGACTCCGAGAACCCGATCGCGCTCGGCACGCAACGATCCGGCGCTGCTGCTGATTCAGCGGATCCGCGACGAAGCGCATCGCTTCGCCGTCACTTTCCACCGCCGCGCGCGCACGATGCGCGATCTGCGATCGGAGCTCGACCACGTTCCCGGCATCGGACCGCGGCGGCGCAAGACATTGCTGACGACGTTCGGCAGCCTGGCGGGCGTGCGGCGCGCGACGCGCGAGGAGTTGCGCGGCGGCGGTCGGCGCGAAAACCGCGGACGCCGTCCTTGCGTTTTTCGCGAGTCGGCCGTAACCTTTACTGTTGCCGGATATAGCCTCAGCCGAAATTTTCATCGCCATGATCGTGCTGCTGTTCTCGCTGACAGTGCACGAGATGGCGCATGCGTGGACGGCCGATCGTCTGGGCGATCCGACGGCGCGGCTGCTCGGCCGGGTGTCGTTGAATCCCGATTGTGCACGCCGATCTCGATCGGCACGATCGTGTTTCCGCTGATCGCGATGGTCAGCGGTGCGCCGCTGCTCGGCTGGGCGAAGCCGGTGCCGGTCAACATGCGCTATCTGCGTCACCCGCGGCGCGACTACATGCTCGTGGCGGCGGCCGGACCGGCCAGCAATCTCGTGCTCGCGGTGAGCGCCGCGATCGTGCTGGCGATCATGCCGGTGTCGCCGCAGACGCTCGACGAGCCGAACGGTCACCGTGCCGCTCGCGGCGATCCTCAGCCAGCTGATTCGGCTCAACGTGCTGCTCGCGGTGTTCAACATGATTCCGATTCCGCCGCTCGACGGCGGCAACGTGCTGGCCGGGCTGCTGCCGGTGTCGCTGGCGGCGACGTTCAATCGTCTGCGCCCGTACGGCTTCCTGTTGCTCTACGCGCTCATCCTCTCCGACGGGTATCGCTACATCGTCGATTCCGCCGTATCGTTTCATCCTCTCGTGGCTGCCGACACAGTGACCTCCAAGGAACGCGTCGTTTCAGGCATGCGGCCGACCGGCCGCCTGCACCTCGGCCATCTCGTCGGCGCGCTCGGCAACTGGGTGCCGCTGCAGGACAAGTACGACTGCTTCTACTTCGTCGCCGACTGGCACGCGCTGACGAGCGACTTCGCCGACACCAGCCAGCTGACCTGCGTACACCTACGAGAACGTCGCCGACTGGATCGGCGCCGGGCTCGACCCCGAGAAGAGCACCTTCTTCGTCCAGTCGCTCGTGCCCGAGCACGCCGAGCTCTACCTGCTGCTTTCGATGGTGGTGCCGGTGCCGTGGCTCGAACGCGTGCCGACCTACAAGGAGCAGCAGGAGAACCTGAAGGACAAGCGATCTCTCGTCGATCGGCTTCCTCGGCTACCCGCTGCTGCAGACCGCCGACGTCGCGATCTACGACGCACGCTGGGTGCCGGTGGGCGAGGATCAGGTCGCGCACCTCGAGCTCGGCGCGCGAGGTGGTGCGCCGCTTCAACAACGTGTTCGGCGCCGGCAACGAGGTGCTCGTCGAGCCGAAGCCGCTGCTGACGCCGTTCGGCCGCCTGCCCGGCCTCGACGGCGACAAGAAGATGAGCAAGAGCCTCGGCAACACGATTCACCTCTCGGACACCCCCGAGGAAGTGGTGAAGAAGGTCCGGCAGATGTACACGGACCCGAAGCGCGTGCGCGCCGACATCCCCGGCACCGTCGAAGGCAACCCGGTGTTCATCTACCACGACGCCTTCAACCCGAACAAGGACGAGGTCGACGATCTGAAGGCGCGATACCGCGCCGGCAAGGTCGGCGACGTCGAGGTCAAGACCAAGCTCGCCAACGCGCTCAACGCACACCTGGCGCCGATCCGCGAGCGGCGCGCGGCGGTGCTGTCGAAGCCGGACCGCCTGCGCGAGATCCTGTTCGAGGGATCGAAGCGCGCGCAGAAGGTCGCCGCCGGGACGATGGAGCGGGTCCGCGACGCGATGAAGATTTCGTATCGGTGAACATGGTCAACAGGGACCCGGTGGATCACGCCGCAGAGTTCGAGTCCGCGCCCGACGCCTTTCCGGTCAAGCTGTCCAACTTCGAGGGGCCGCTGGATCTGCTCCTGCACCTGATCAGGAAGCACGAGCTGAACATCCACGACATCCCGATTGCGCTGATCACGGCGCAGTACCTTGTCGGCGATCGCGCTGATGCAGGAGCTCGATCTCGACATCGCCGGCGAGTACATCGTGATGGCGGCGACGCTGATCCACATCAAGTCGAAGATGCTGCTGCCGCGGCCCGAGACCGCCGCCGGCGTCGAGGAAGAGCAGGAGGATCCGCGCGATGCGCTCGTCCGCCGGCTGCTCGAGCACCAGAAATTCAAGGCGGCGGCCGGCCTGCTGCACGAGCGCGAGCAGCTGCGCGCCGCGCAGTGGCTGCGGCCCGACGGCCGCGTCGCGGAGATCGCCGGCAACGAGTACGAGCCGGAGCTCGAAGTCGATCTCTTCAGCCTGCTGTCGGCCTTCCAGGCGGTCGTGCAGCGCGCGAAGCTGCGGCCGAAGGTGCTGCTGCCGCCGGAGCAGCTGCCGGTCGAGGTCCGGATCGAGCAGCTGCTCGCGCGGCTCTCGGAAACCGAGGCGTGCGGCTTCGACGATCTGTTCGCCGACGTCAACGACCGCAGCGGCCTGATCGTCACCTTCCTGGCGCTGCTCGAGATGATTCGTTTGAAGCTCGTGAGGGTGTTTCAGTCCGGCAGCTTCGGCCCGATCCGCGTCTACAAGCGCGCGCGGCCGGCCGACGCGCCGCATCCGATTGGGGATCCAGAAGGGCAGCATGGTTGAGGACAAAGACGAAAGGCTGGAAGGCGGGAAGGCCGAAGGGCTGGAAGGTGAAGGTCTGAAGGTCGAAGGGTCGGAAGGCGAAGGTCTCAAGGTCGAAGGGTCGGACGGCGAAGGCGACAAGGTTGAAGGCGCTGAGGCTGCCGAAGTAGCGCAGCCCTTCAGGGCTGCCGAGTCCGAGCTCGAGGAGCCCGAACGCGCCAAAGCGACGGCGGCGGAGCTCAAACCGATCCTCGAGGCGCTGATCTTCGCGTCGCCCGAACCGCTGACGCCGAAAGCGATCTTCAAGCTGCTCGATTCCGAGCCGAAGGAAGACGTGACGGCGGCGCTCGACCAGTTGAAGAGAGACTACGAGCGGCCGGGCGGGCTGCAGCTGGTCGAAGTGGCCGGCGGCTTCCAGATCGTCACCCGATCGGACCTGCACGAGTGGGTGCGCCGCCTCTTCCACGAGCGGACGACGCAGAAGCTGACGGTGCAGGCGCTGGAGACGCTGGCGGTGATCGCGTATCGGCAGCCGATCACGGCCGCCGAGATCACCGAGGTGCGCGGCGTCAACACGTCAGGCGTCCTCAACACGCTGCTCGAGCGGCACCTGATCAAGATCGTCGGCCGCAAGCAGGTGGTCGGCCGGCCGTTCATGTACGCGACGACGAAGGAATTCCTGATCCGCTTCGGCCTGAACGATCTGACCGATCTGCCGAAGGTCGAGGACATGGCTGAGGCGCTCGGACTCGAGGCGCCGATCCTGATCGAGCAGACGCCGAGCGAAGACATGCTGCCGCTCGAAGAGCCCGACGCTGACCCCAGCCAAATACATTGAGCGTCAGCGCGCCGCAATTCAGCGTGGCTTTGAACCTCTGCGTCCTCTTTCCCGTGTCTGTCCTTTGTGGCGCGAGCTGGCAGGGTCACCAGACCCGGCTGCTTTTTTGAGGCGATTCACTTCGTCCTGATCGAGTTCGCGCCAGTGGCCGACCTTGAGTTTGGGATCGCGCAGCGCCCCGATCGCGACCCGCTTCAAGTGCTCCACCGGGTGCCCGATCGCGTCGCACATGTCGCGCACCTGGCGGTTGCGCCCCTCGCGTAAGGTGATCACCAGCGTCGCGTCCGATTGATCGCGCCGCTGCGGCAGCAGCCGCACTTCCGCCGGCGCGGTGCGCCGCCCGTCGATGACGAGGCCTCGCGACAGGCGCTGCATGTCGTGTTCGTCGGGGATGCCGAGCACGCGCGCCTCGTAGACGCGCGGCACCTCGTGGCTCGGGTGGGTCAGGCGCGCAGCCAGATCGCCGTCGTTGGTGAGGAGCAGCAGGCCTTCCGTCTCGTAATCGAGGCGTCCGACCGGGTACACGTATTCCTTCACGCCCCGCAGCAGATCGAGCACGGTTGACCGCCGCTCCGGATCGGACCGTGTCGTCACGTAGCCGCGCGGCTTGTTCAGCAGCAGGTAGCGATGCCGCACGGCGATCTTGACCCGCCGTCCGTCGACGCGGATGTCGTCCGTTGCCGGATCGGCTTTCGTCCCGAGCTCGGAAATGGTGACGCCGTTCACCGTGACGCGACCCTCGAGCATCAGTTGCTCCGATGCGCGCCGCGACGCCACGCCCGCCTGCGACAGGATTTTCTGCAACCGCTCCACGTCTACATCGAACCTCGAAAAAAAGCGACAGCGTTCAAAGCTATCGTAGCGCGCTATTTCGAAACCCGTCCTAACGAGACAAGAGGTCGCCCCAGAACCCGGCGAGCATGAGCGCGTCTCCCGTACCGATGGCTCTACCGGAAACGGTCCCGGGTACGACGTCGCTGATCAGCATCCTGACGGGCGAACGTCCGCGCAGTTCCTCGGCCAGATACTCGGCTTCAACCTCGGGGACGATGTCGTCGTCACCGCGGTGAAGGAGGAACACCGGCGCGGTTGGCTTCGGCGAACGCGATGGCGACAGCGCGGCATCGCCGCCGTAGGCAGCCACGTGAGGCAGCAGCCTGACGCCGAGGTGGACGACGTCACGTGCAACCAGATAGCGCAACAGCGTCGCCGAGGGCTCGGGCAGCTGGTTCGATTCGTCGCTTGCCGCCGGCACGTCACCGCCACGTCCTGTCTCGCCGGTGCGCCCGCGCCGCATGGTCTCGAGGACGCGCAAGGCCGAATCTCGCAGCGGCTGCACCTGCGCGGCCGGCACCACGCGAGGTGCGATGCCGACCAGCAGCATGCCAAGACCGTAGTCGGCCGGCGGCCGCACGAACGCGGCGGGATCCTGTTCGGTCGTGTTCGCCCTCAGCTGGATCTGGTTTCCCGGTCGCGGTTCGGTGCCGGTGCACAGGTACTTGAGTACGCGCGGCAGATCGTGATGCCCGCCGACCGTCAGCACGTACGCCAACCGGTTCGACAACGCCGGCCGGCCGGCGGCGACGACCGCGAGGCCGCCGCTGAAGCCGACGCCGATCAGGCCGACCTTGCCGTCGGGAACGAGAGCCGTCTCCGAAGCCAGCCAGAGCGCCGTCCGCTCGATCGCCGTCGTCGCCGCGGGCACGATTTCGAAGCGCGCCAGCTCGGGAACAGCCGGGGTAATGATCGTGAGTCCGCTCGCGGCGAGCTGCCGGGCCATCGCCACGAGCCTGGTGTCGTCGATGCCCGCCGCGCCAACCGGCGGCACCAAGAGCGCGGCGCGCCCGCGACGCGGCGACGGCTCGTAGACGCGCGCGCGCAGCGCGCCGCCGGCGAGCGGGATCTCGAACTCGCGCTCTGCGGCCGCGCTGGCGTCCATCTCTGCGAGACGTCCCGGGGTGCCCTGGATACCGGCGGCGCGCACCACGAACGAGAGGCCGCGCAGATAGGGTCGCGCGAGGAACGCGATCGCCGCGAGCATCACGAGAAACGCAATCCACCTCAGGAAGCGCACAGACCGATGTTACTCTTGGCGGTAGGACAGGATGGATCCGCTGATCATCGCTATCGACGGTCCCTCGGGCGCAGGGAAGGGGACCGTGGCGCGGGCGGTCGCCGCCGCGCTCGGCTACCGCCACATCGACAGCGGCGCGATGTATCGCGCGGTCGGCTGGAAGGCGCTGCACGACGGCGTGCCGCTCGAAGACGAAGCGCAGGTCGCGGCGTTGGCCGAGCGCTCGCGAATCGAAGTCACCGGGACGCGGGTCACGATCGACGAGCACGACGTCACCCGCGCGATCAGAACGCCGGAGATTGATCGAGCGGCGACCGCGGTGGCCCGCCTGCCAAGCGTGCGTGCCATCCTCGTCGATCGCCAGCGCCAGATGGGCGCCAGCGGCGGCATCGTCATGGAGGGACGCGACATCGGCACGGTCGTGTTCCCGAATGCCGACGTCAAGGTTTACCTCGATGCCTCGCCGGAGGAACGCGCCCGCCGCCGCGCGATCGATCCGGCACACACCGGCGGGCCCGCCGCGGTCTCGGATGTCGCCAGCGCGCTGATTCAGCGCGACGAGATCGATCGGACGCGCAAAGCGTCGCCGCTCTACGCGGCTGCTGACGCCGTGATCGTCGACACCACGGGCAAGAGCATCGATGAAGTCGTGAGAGAAGTGTTGGAAGTGGTGGCGCCGAAACAGGGACTCGGGGCTCGCGACTAGATGCTAGTTTCTAGTTGCTGGATGCTAGTTGCTGGTTGCTAGCTGACGGATCAAAGGCGACCAGCCTAAGTCTCCTGACAGCTAGCAACTGGCAACTAGCCCCAGCAACTACTTCCTGTCCTTGTAATCCTCCGCCGACGCGGGATCGAGTTCCCAGCGGTGCTTGTCGCGCTCGACGACCTTGTCGGCCGCCTTCAGCTCTTCGTTGTCCTCGTACTCCAGGCCCAACGCCTTGCCGATGTCGTCGACGATGTCCTGATCCGGGGTGGGGTTGTCGCCGCCGGGGGCTTCCTCGCCGGTGAAGTACGCGTCCTCGACGTCGACGTCGGGATCGCCGCCGTCCAGGTCGTTCATGCCGCGGTGCTCGCGCTGTTTTTCGGCAAGCTCGGCGCGGCCGCTTCGCGCGGCTGAGGCGTTACGGTCGAGGTCGAGGGTGGACGGCGGGGTCGGTACGACGTCGTCCAGGGTCCGCCGGGCGCGATCGAGACGCGGGGTTTTCCCCGGCATCTTCTGGGTGGTTCGGGCGGAAGCTGAAGCTTTCTTCGCCGTTTTTCTGGCCGGCGCTGCGCGGCCCTTCGAAGCCTTGGCCTTCGGCGCCGCTTTTCTGGCTGAAGCTTTCTTGCGGCCTGCGGCCTTGCGGACGCTCGGGCGTTTAGCCGACGAGCGGCGCGTTGCGGCCGCTTTTCGGGCCGGTTTTGCGGCCCGGGCAGCTTTCTTGGCCTTCCGTTTGGCCATGGCTTGAGTCCTTTCCGAACCTTGACAGTTTGGCGATAAGTGTCGTACTCTCTGTTGCTTATCGGAATTCAGGCTATAGCTCGCGGGGGCCGGTACCCGCTGAAACAACCACCGGCAACACGCCTATCACGACAACGATTGGCATAGGAGGACGCGCAAGGCATGGCGAACGTAGAAGACGAGAACACTCCCGGTGCGGGCGGCGGCGGCGTCGCGACCAGCGAACGCGCCGAACGAAGCGACCGCACGGACAAGGGCACATTGAAAGCGCGGCCGCGCGAAGACGACGAACAGATCGACCCGGCCGAGTATGCCCGGCTGCTCGATTCCTACGATAACAGCTTCCGCAATATCGCGGAAGGTGAAGTCGTCAAGGGAACGGTTCTCAAAGTCACTGCCTCCGAAGTCATCGTCGACGTCGGCTACAAATCCGAAGGCATCATCTCGGTCGACGAGTTCCTCGACGAGGCCGGCGAAGTCACCGTTCAGCCCGGCGACATCGTCGACGTGCTGCTCGAGCGGACCGAAGACCGCGAAGGCTACGTCGTTCTCTCGCGCGAAAAAGCCGAGAAGATGAAGATCTGGGACGAAGTCGAGAAGGCCTATGCCGAGCGCAAGGTCGTCATCGGCCGCGTCATCGAACGGATCAAGGGCGGGCTTGCGGTGGACATCGGCGTCCGCGCGTTCCTCCCGGGCTCGCAGATCGACGTCCGGCCGGTGCGGAACCTCGACGCGCTGCGCGGCCAGGAGCTGCGCATGCGGGTCATCAAGGTCAACAAGAAGCGCGGCAACATCGTGCTCTCCCGCAAGGCGCTGCTCGAGGAAGAGAACGCCGAGAAGAAGAAGCACACGCTCGAGACGCTCGCCGAGGGCAAGGTCCTCAAGGGCGTGGTCAAGAACATCACCGACTACGGCGCGTTCATCGATCTGGGCGGCATCGACGGCCTGCTCCACATCACCGACATGTCGTGGGGCCGCGTCGGCCATCCGTCCGAGCTCTTCAAGGTGAACGACGAGATCGACGTGATCGTGCTGAAGTACGACCCGGCGACCGAGCGCGTCTCGCTCGGGCACAAGCAGCTCATCACCGACCCGTGGGCGAACGTGATGGAGCGCTACCCGGTGGGCGCGCGCATGGGCGGCAAGGTCGTCAGCCTCACCGACTACGGCGCGTTCGTCGAGCTCGAGGCCGGTGTCGAAGGCCTCATCCACGTCAGCGAGATGTCGTGGAGCAAGCGCGTGAAGCACCCGTCGAAGATCCTCAACGTCGGCGATCCGGTCGACGCGATGGTCCTTGGCGTCGACCCGACCGCACGGCGCATCTCGCTCGGCCTCAAGCAGGTCGAGACCAACCCGTGGCACGACCTGGCCGACAAGTACCCGGTCGGCTCGAAGATCACCGGCAAGGTTCGCAACCTCACCGAGTTCGGCGCGTTCGTCGAGGTCGAGGAGGAGATCGACGGCCTGATCCACATCTCCGACATGTCGTGGAGCAAGCGGATCAAGCACCCCTCCGAAGTGCTGAAGAAGGGGGACGTCGTCGAGGCGATGGTGCTGAACATCGACGCCGAGAACCAGCGGCTGTCGCTGGGTCTCAAGCAGCTGGCGACCGACATCTGGGACGACTTCTTCTCGCACCGCCACGTCGGCGACACGATCGAGGGCAAGGTCGTGCGCATGACCAACTTCGGCGCGTTCGTGGAGCTGGACGAGGGGATCGAGGGGCTGATTCACGTCTCCGAGTTCGACGACTCGCAGCACGCGGGCAAGGACGGCAAGATCGAGCTGACGGTAGGCGAAAGCTATCCGATGAAGATCATCAAGCTCGCTCCTGCCGAGCGGAAGATCGGGCTGTCGATTCGCGCGCTCAAGTCCGATGAGTTCCGGGCGGATTGGGAGAGCTATCAGGAATCGGCGGGCGACGGCAGCGCGACGCTCGGGGATCACTTCAGGAATCGGTAGTTGCTGGGTGGCTGGAGGCTGGTTGCCAGAAGTCGAAAGCCAGGCCGCCGTTGGGTGACGGCTAGCAACCAGCAACGAGCAACCAGTATCTACGGGGATACACCATGACGAACGGCAGCATGACGAAGGCGGAACTGGTCGAGGAAGTCTCGCGCGTGTCGGATTTGACGAAGAAGCACTCGGAAGTCATCGTCGACACCGTGTTCCGCAGCATCATCGAGGCGCTGCACCGCGGCGAGAAGATCGAGCTGCGGGGGTTCGGCAGTTTCCGGCTCCGGAAGCGCGAGCCGCGCAAGGGACGCAACCCGAAGACCGGTGACAAGGTGGATGTGCCGCCGAAGAAGGTCCCCTACTTCAAGCCTGGCAAAGAGCTGAAAGAGCTGATCAATAAGGAGCCGACGCCGGCCCCTGCCGCGCCTGGCCAGGCGTCGATGCCGCCCGACGCGATGGCTGTGTGAAGAAGATGCTGGTGGCTGGTTGCTGGTTGCTAGGAGGACGGGGCGACAGGGCAGCTGGCGACTGCTAGCGTCACTAGCAACTAGCATCTAGCAGCTGACGTGGAACGACTGTGGGCGCCGTGGAGAAGCGCATACGTGACCGGCTCCAGCGGCGCAAACACCGACTGCATCTTCTGTTCGACCTCTGAAGCCGGCCGGGACGAGCTCATCCTCGTTCGGGGCCGGCTTTGTTACGTCATCCTCAACAAGTATCCCTACAACAACGGCCACGTGATGGTGGCGCCGGCCCGCCACGTCGCAAATCTCGCGACGATGACTGGCGATGAGCAGGTCGAGCTGATGCGGTTGACGCGCCACGCGGAGATGGCGATCACCGAGGCCTACACGCCGCAGGGGATCAACGTCGGGATCAACCTCGGGCGCCCGGCCGGCGCCGGCGTGCTCGATCATCTGCACGTCCACCTCGTGCCGCGCTGGAACGGCGACACCAACTTCATGACCGTGGTCGGCAACGTGCGGGTGCTGCCGGAGGATCTCAGCGCGACGGCGGCGAAGCTGCGGCCGATCTTCGAGCGCCTGGCCCGAGACGAGTGAAAACCACGAAGAGCGCGGGAGTTCGTAGGTCCGACTAAGCTTGTTGCTGCGGATTCTGCCAGTCGAGTGTGGTCGCCAGACGGCTCCGTCTCGTTTCGTCGTGGCTGTCGGTGCTACATTGATCCGATGTTTCTAGAACTCACGCCCGAACAGGAGAGCCTTCAAGCAGCAGGCCGAGCGCTTCGCGCGCGAGATCGTCGCGCAGCGCGCCGCCGGTATCGACAAGTCGGGCGAGTTCCCGACCGACGTGATGCACGCGGCGGCGGGCGAGGGGCTGCTCGGCGTCACCATCCCGAAGGCGTGGGGCGGCGCCGGGCGCGACTACGTCAGCTACGCGCTGGCGATCGAGGCGATCGCGCGCGCGAGCGCGACGGTGGCGGTCTCGCTGTCGGTCACCAATTCCCTCGTCGCCGAAGTGATCGCTCACGCCGGGCGCGACCAGCAGCGCGAGCGCTGGCTGCGCAAGCTGGCGACCGGTGAGGCAATCGGCGCTTTCGCGCTGTCGGAGCCGGACGCCGGCACCGATGCCGCGAACCAGCTGACCAAGGCGGTGAAGTCGGGCGACGGCTACCGCGTCACCGGCCGCAAGGTCTGGGTGGCCAACGCCGAGGAGGCCTCGGTCGCGATCGTGTTCGCCCGCACGCGGCCAGGGCTGCGCGGCCAGGGGATCACCGCGTTCCTCGTCGGGATGGACACGCCGGGCATCAGGCGCACCGCGCGCGCCGATTCGCTCGGTGTCCGCGGCCTCGGCTGCATGGACCTCGACCTCGACATCACCGTCGGCGACGATCAGGTGCTCGGGCACGTCGACCAGGGGTTTCGTCTCGCGATGTGGGCGCTGCAGGGCGGACGCGTCGCCATCGCGGCGCAGGCGCTCGGCATCGGTCAGGCGGCGCTCGACGAGGCGATCGCCTACGCGAAAGAGCGCAAGCAGTTCGGCCAGCCGATCGCGAACTACCAGGCGGTGCAGTGGATGCTCGCCGACATGGCGACCGAACTGGCGGCGGCGCGGATGCTGACGCTGAAGGCCGCGACGGCGAAGGATCGCCAGGAGAAAAGCACCCTCGAAGCGTCGATGGCCAAGCTCTCCGCGTCGGAAGCGGCGCACAAGGCGGCCGACAAGGCGATGCAGATTCTCGCGTCAGCCGGCTATCGCCGCGGCTCGGTCGTCGAGCGGCTGTTCCGCGACGTGCGCGCGACGGAGATCTACCAGGGCACCTCCGAAGCGCAGCGCATGATCATCGCCGCGAACGTTCTCGCGAACGTGTAGGGGCTGGTCGGCTGGTTCGAGTCGGCAGGACGGATCTAGCCCGTCCCCTGCAGGAATCTTCGTATATAAATCCTCCGTCGGCCCACCATCTTCGCGTTCGAAGTGTCCGGCTTCAGCCGGGCCCGTGACGGTCCGCCTGACGGCGGACACTACGAGCTGAGACTTGAGTGCCGAAGGAGGCAGCCATGAAGAGAGTCGCCGTCGGGGTTCTCCTGGTCCTGGTCTCGCTCGGAGTGTGGCGCGTCGTCCCGCACGCGCAAGCGGGCGCGCCGCCGAACATCGCCTTCGACATCACCAAGACCGACATCGATCTGGTGCTGAAAAACGCGCCGCCCTCTCCGCCCGATCGCCAGCTGCGCGTCGTCGACATGGGCAAGTACAACCTCGGTGTCGGCGTCATCCACCGCGGGCCGACCAATGACAAGCCGGGCGATCCGATTTCGATGATTTACCACGACTACACGGCGGAGACCTACATCATCACGTCGGGGTCGGGCATCCTCACAACCGGCGGCGTCATCGACAACAAGAAGGCGAGCACCGGGCCCGCCAACGTGATGAACGGGCCGAGCGGCAACGGCACCGCGGGTCAGGGCGCGTACAGCCGCCGCGTGCAGACCGGCGACATCATCATCATCCCGACCGGCGTCGGCCACGGCTGGAGCCAGATCACCGATCACGTGACCTACCTCAGCGTCCGGCCGGATCCCGATCGCGTGCTGCCGTCGGGCTACGTTTACCCGTTGCTGCTGAAGAATTTGCCGACACCGGCCAAATAAGCGAAATCGCTTCGCTTGACCGTCCGGCTGCGGTTCATTAGTGTCTCTGTAATGCCGCTTCGGACCGCGCCGGCCCCGCTGGCGATGGCCGTTCTGGTTTCCGTGGTACTGCTGACGGCCGTTTCGTGCCGGGTCACCAACCGGCGCGATCGGTCTGCTGAACGGCGCGGAGGCGGCGACGTCGAGTCCGCCGCCTCCTACCAGTCGGAAGTGGAAGAAGGGCTCGGCGCGGCGGTCGCCATCCTGATCGACACCTCCGGCTCGATGAAAGACGACGCGGAAGGCGACTCGCGGCCGAAGTATGTCGTCGCGCAGGAAGCGCTCGAGCAGACGCTCGACGCCACCGAGGCGTTCATCGCCCGGCGCCCCGACTTCCCGATCAAGGTCGGCATCTACAGCTTCTCGAGCCACGTCCGGCAGCTGCTGCCCATCCAGCCCTACGATCGCGCCGCGATCCGCGCCGCGCTGGCGCGCGTGCCGCGCCCCGGCGGCGGCACCGCGATCGGCGAAGCGCTGCGCGAGGCGCGGCCGGATCTCTATCGCGCCGGCGTCTTCCGCAAGTATCTGCTGGTCGTCACCGACGGCGAGAACACGACCGGCCGTGCGCCGGACGAGATCGCGCGCGAGATCTTCCGCAAGAGCGAAGGCGCCGTGCAGGTCTACTTCGTCGCGTTCGACACCAGCCCGGAGAAGTTCGCGTTTCTGAAGGAGGCGGGCGGCGACGTCATCGGCGCCGGCACCGGCGCGGAGCTGCACCGCGCGCTCGACGGCATCTACCAGGGGAAGATTCTCGCCGAGGCGCCGGACGCCGGCGAGCGGGAACCGCTCAGGAAGTAACTACGTCGGAGATAGAGATGTCAAAGGAGTCGCTGTGATCCTGAACAAGTTCTGGTCGGCGTTCGTCGCGCAGATCAACAAGGTGGCCAACCTGTTCTGGGAAGCCGATCCGATCGCGCAGATGCGCTACGAGTACGACCGCGCGGTCGAGCAGCTGAAGGAAGGACGCGGCGGGCTCGAGCAGTACCGCGGCCTGGTCGAGCGCGTCACCCGCCAGGTGGCGGCGAACCGCTCGCACGTGCAGAAGCTCGAGGCGGAAACCAAGGCCTACCTGAAAGCCGGCGATCGCACGACCGCGTCGAAGTTCGCGCTGGAGCTGCAGAAGGCGAAAGCCGAGCTCGGAACCAACGAGCAGCAGCTCAACATGCACGAGACCGCTTACGGCAACAGCCTGAAAAAGATCCAGCACGCGAACACGAAACTGATCGAGCTGCGCGAGAAGATCACGAAGTACGACGCCGAGCTGAAAATGAGCGCCGCCGAGGCGGAGATCGCCAAGCTCTCGGAAACCTTCAACGTCAACCTGACCACCGACTTCGGCGAGATCGAAAACGTCATCCAGCAGCGCATCGACCAGAATCGCGGCAAGGTCCGGGTTGCCGCAGACCTCTCGGAGCAGGGCATCGCCGAGATCAAGGCCGAAGAGCGGATGCAGGGGCAACTCGCCGAGCAGGCGCTGCAGGACTTCGAGGTCGAGCTCGGGATGCGCTCACCTGAAACGACGCCCGTGTCACAGACGGCGAAGGATCTCGGTCCGGCGACGGAGAAGCAGACGAGTTAAGGTCGGCGGCCCTGAAGCAGATGTCGGCGCCCGACGGGCCGCCGAGGGCACGCGTAGGGCGGCCCTTCAGGGCCGCCACAGAGAGCAAGGAACATATGGCAGACGGCAAGCCTCGACCGGCATTCTACGTCGCGGTTCTGATCGTGGTGATGGGCCTCGTCGGCCTCGCGCTCTGGCGCTACGGCGCGATCTCGACCGGCGGGCCGGGCTCGCAGGCCGGACGGTTCACCGAAGAAGAGCTGAAGCAGATGAAGACCGGCGCCGAGGCGCCCGACAGCTCCGGCATCACGACCGTCAAGGAATACAAGTACGTCGCCAGCGCGAAGCTGCCGGCGGTCAAAGGCATCTCCAGCTACAAGCCGATGGCGGATCGCACGGTCCGCTTCGCAATCAACGTCTGGGCTGGCTGGAGCCCGATCATCTACGCCAACAACGGCTTCAAGCCGGGCAAGGTGTGGAAGTCTCCCGGCGGCAAGGACTTCAAGATCGAGCTGGTGCTGATCGACGACCCGGTCGCGATGCGCGACGCCTACGCCGCCGGCAACGTCCACGTCGGCTGGGCGACGCTCGACATGCTGCCGCTCTTCCTCGAGGGGCTGCGCAAGGACACGCGCGTCATGCCGCGCGTCTACCAGCAGATCGACTGGTCGAACGGCGGCGACGGCATCGTCGTCCGCGACGCGATCAAGTCGATCGCCGATCTGCGCGGCAAGACCGTCGTGCTGGCGCAGAACTCGCCGTCCCACTTCTTCGTGCTCAACGCGCTGATCAACGCCGGCGTGCAGCCCGCCGAAGTCGACTTCAAGTTCACCCAGGACGCCTTCCAGGCGGCGGCCGCCTTCAACGCCGACAAGCGCATCGCCGCAGTGGTCAGCTGGGCGCCCGACATCTACAACCTCGAGAAGGTGAAGGGCAACCACATGCTGGTGACGACGGCGACGGCGAACAAGCTGATTGCCGACGTCTGGTTCGCCCGCGCCGACTTCGCCACCGACAACGCCGACATCATGGAAGGGCTCGCTCGCGGCATCTTCGATGCGATGGTGGAGCTGAAGGGGCAGGACGCCAAGCAGAAGGTGGCGAAGCTGATGGCCGCCGGCTACTCGATTCCCGAGCAGGACGCGCTCGGCATGCTCGGCGACGCGCACTCGACCAACTACGCCGAGAACCGCGACTTCTTCCTCAACCAGAACAGCCCGACCAACTTCGAGCGGACGTGGAGCACCGCCTACTTCCTCTACAAGAAGATCAACGCGGTCACCGAGCAGACGCCCTTCGACCAGGTGATGGATTTCTCTGTCATCCAGAAGCTGGGCGCCGAGCAGAAGTACTCCACCCAGAAGAACGAGTACGACTTCCGCTTCGCGCCGGCGAGCGCCGGATCGATCCAGGGCGAGAAGGACGAGATCCTCACCAAGACGGTCGTCATCCACTTCTTCCCGAACTCGTGGGACCTGAGCAAGAAGGTCACGCGCCAGGTGGACGGCAAGGATGTCGAGGAGCTCTACGATCCGAGCGTCAGCTTCGTCGTCGAGGAAGTCGGCAAGCTCGCCGGCCAGTTCGGCGCGGCGCGGGTCGTGATCGAAGGGCACACCGACGGCTCGATGCGCGGGCAGGTGCCGAAGAGCCTGGTGCAGGAGCTGTCGCTGAACCGCGCGAACTCGGTGAAGGAGGCGATCGTCAAGAAGTTCCCGTCGCTCCAGCCGAATCAGTTCGCGACCGCCGGGCTCGGATGGGATCGGCCCGGCGATCCGGCCGACCCGGAGAACAGCGCGAAGAACCGGCGGGTGGAAGTGAAGGTCTACCCGGCGGAGGCGACCACGGCCGCGCCGAAGTAGATGCCGTCCGACTCGCGCCCGGCGCTGTTCGCGCTCCGGATCGCGCCGCCGCCGATGACGCGCCGCCTGGTCGGCGCGGCGGCCGTCGGCGTGGTCGTGCTGATCTGGTGGCTGATCACCGCCGGCGCCGTCGAGAACCGGCTGGTCTCACCGATCATCCTGCCGAGCCCGGCGGAGGTGATCCGCAGCTTCCCGAGCCTGCTGAACGAGCGGGCGCTCGTGCAGAGCATCGCCGCGACGCTGAAGCGCGTCGTCATCGGCTTCGGCCTGGCGACGCTCGTCGGCGTGCCGCTCGGCATCATCGCCGGCTCGTGGCGCGTGGTCGAGGCCGGCGCGGCGCCGATTGCGCTCTTCGGCCGCAACCTGCCGGTGGCGGCGCTGATCCCGCTGACGATTCTCTGGTTCGGCATCGACGAGACGCAGAAGACGATGTTCATCTTCATCGCGACGGTGCCGTTCGTCTACTCGGATGCCGCCGCCGCGATCGCGAGCGTGCCCGACCGCTACATCGAGACCGCGCAGACGCTCGGGGCAAGCTCGTTCCAGATCGTCACCAAGGTGCTGGTCGCGCTGGCGCTGCCGCAGATCTACAACAGCCTGCGGCACCTGTTCGGCCTCGCGTTCGGCTACATCATGCTCGCTGAACTGATCAACGCCGAGCATGGCCTCGGCTACCTGCTGATGACGAGCCAGCGGCGCGGGCTGTCGGAGCACATCATCCTCATCCTGATCATCATCGGGCTGCTCGCCTACGGCATCGACCGCCTCCTCTTCTTCTTTCAGCGCGGGCTGTTCCCGCATCGCGTCTTCGAGGAGTGACGTTGGCCGAGTCGCCGGACGCGGCCGCCGCGGTCCCCAACGTCGTCGACTTCCGCAACGTCACCAAACGGTTCGGCGCGCTGACGGTCATCCGCGACGTCACCTTCTCGGTCGAGGATCTGCCGAACAAGGGTGAGTTCATCGCGATCCTCGGGCCGTCAGGGTGCGGCAAGTCGACGGTGCTGCGGCTGATCGCCGGCTTGCGTCCGCATCACCCCGCGAGCGAGGGCACCGTGCTGGTCGGCGGAAAGCCGGTCGACACGCCCGGCTCGGATCGCAGCATGGTGTTCCAGGATTACACCTCGTTCGACAACCGCACGGTCGAGGACAACGTCGCGTTCGGCCTCGAGTGCCGCGGCATGGCGGCGGCCGAGCGCCGCGAGCTGGCGCGGCTGTGGATCGGCAAGGTCGGCCTCAACGTCACGCGCGACGCCGCCAAGTATCCCAGCGAGCTGTCGGGCGGCATGCGCCAGCGCGTGGCGATCGCGCGGACTCTGATACTCTCCCCCCGCATCATCCTGATGGACGAGCCGTTCGGGGCGCTCGACCCGACGACCCGGCTGCACATGCAGGAGCTGCTGGTGGATCTGTGGAAGGAAGCGCAGGCGACGGTGTTCTTCGTCACGCACTCGATCGAGGAGGCCATCTACCTGGGCGATCGTGTCTATGTCTTCTCGTCGGCGCCGGGCACGATCATCCGCGAGATGAAGGTGCCGCCGCCGACGCTGCCGCCGAAGGATGCGCTGCGCGAGCCGGCGTTCGTCGAGCGCGTCAGCGAGATCCGCGACGTGATGGACACGCTGGCGTCGCCGACGCGGCCCGGCCAGTAGGGCGCCGCTTCAGCGGCGCCTCGTGGCACGGCTGAAGCCGTGCCCTACGTTCGTTTGATGTCTATGCCGACTCGCAACGATCCGCCGAAGATAGTGCCGCCGCCATCGCGCCCGCCGCAGGGCGCCGGGATGTCGGACTACCTGAAGGAGGCATTCCTCTTCCGGTGGAACCTGCTCTTCCTGCTCGGCGGCGCCACCGCCGCCGCGATGACGCCGCTCGCGCCGGTGCTGCTGCCGCTGGTGGCAGCGGGCGAGCTGACCTATCTCGCCGGCCTGGTCTCGATTCCGCGCTTCCGCGCGGCGATCGACGCGAAAGTGCACGCCGCCGGCAAGGCCAGCGGCGCTGACACCGTTGCGGCGGCGCCGCCGGTCTCGCTGGTGTCGATGCTCGGCGGCCTGCCGACCGCGGCGCGCACGCGCTTCGAGCGGCTGCACGCGCGCTGCCTCGAGATGCGCGGCATCGCGGCCGGCGTCCGCGGCGCGGCCGGCGAAGATCACGGCAGCGCCGAGGAGATCCGGACGCCGGGGCTCGATCGGCTGTTGTGGCTGTTCCTCCGACTGTTGATGTCGAAGACCGCGCTCGATCGGTTCCTGCAGTCGATGAACGAGCAGGAGATCTCGACCCGCCTCGTAGAGCTGCGGAAGAGCGTCGCGGCCCAGAGCCCGCAGCCGGGGCAGACCGGCGGCGACGACCGCATCCTGCGCTCGCTCCAGGACAGCATCGCGATGGCGGAGCTGCGCCTCGACAACTACGCACGCGCGAAGAAGAACGCCGACTTCGTCTCGGTGGAGCTCGATCGCATCGAAGGCAAGATTCAGGCGCTCGCCGAGATGGCGGTCAACCGTCAGGATCCCGACTTCCTCAGCAGCCAGGTCGACTCGGCGGCCGAGAGCATGCGGCAGACGGAGAAGGCGGTCAGCGAGCTGCAGCACCTCACCGGCATGGCGGACCAGCTCGAAGAGCCGCCGGCCATTCTCGAGACCGATCTGCGGCAGGTGCTGCGGCATGACGGCTGACCACGACCCGGTGCGCAACGCCGAGAAGCTGCCCGACTGGTTTCCGCCCTGGGCGGCGCAGCTCGCCGACCTCTATTTCTCGGGAACGACCGCGGCGTTCGTCCTCCACGGCAACACCTACGACCTCTTTCGCATCGGCGGCAACGGCGAGCCCCGCTACGGCGTGCTCGCCGAGTTCCTCGCCGAGCAGCTGTTCGGCCGCTGGTCGCTGGTGCTGCACTACGACCTGGGCCACGGGCTGCGCGCGTTCGCCGGCCGCGACGAGAAGCGGCTGAAAGAGATGGTGACGCTGGCGAACAAGAAGGTCGGCGATCTGAGCAAGCTGCCCAAGGATCCGCCGGCGACCTTCGCGATCCTCGATCGCTTCGTCCGCCACAACATCATGGCCGCCGAGGACGATCGCCTCAGCGTCGCCGTGATCATGGACCAGGCGTCCTACGTGTTTCCGTCCGGCGAGCCGGGGCGGCTCAGCCTCCAGGCCTCGTCCGAGCTGGTGACGATGATGAACTGGGCGACGAGCCCGCACGTCAAACGGCTCAACATGGCGTTCGTGCTGGTCGACGAGAAGCTCGCGGACATGAACGCGCGCCTCGTCAGCAACCCGCACGTGGCGACGATCGAGGTGCCGCTGCCGGACGAGCCGGCGCGCGCGGCGTTCATCGACGCGTCGGGCGACGCGGCGTCGATCGCCGGGTTCTCGGACTTCAAGGCGACGGAGCTGGCGACGCTGACCGCCGGCATCGCGCTCACCGATCTGAACGTGCTGATTCAATCGGCGCGCGAAACCGGCAAGCGGCTCGACGCGGCGGTGTTCCGCGGTCTCAAGAAGCGCCTGCTCGAGCGTCAGTGCCGCGGGCTGCTCGAGTTCATCGAGCCGAAGTGGACCCTCGACACCGTCGTCGGGCACGAGGCGGCGAAGACGCGGCTGCGCGAGGACGCGGCGCTGCTCAAGCGCGGCGCGCTCGACACGCTGCCGATGGGGTATCTGCTCTGCGGTCCGGTCGGAACGGGAAAATCGTTTCTCGCGCAGTGCGTCAGCGGCGAGATCGGCGTGCCGTGCGTGATCCTCAAGAACTTCAGATCCAAGTACGTCGGCGAGACCGAAGGCAACCTCGAGCGCGTGCTGTCGGTGCTGCGTGCGATGGGACCGGTGGTGGTTGTCGTCGACGAAGCAGATGCCGCGCTCGGCAGCCGCGAGTCGGACGGCGACTCCGGCACGTCGAGCCGCGTGTTCGCGATGATCGCCGCGCAGATGGGCGATACGAAATATCGCGGCAGGATCGTCTGGATGCTGCTCACCGCGCGTCCCGATCTGCTGCCGATCGATCTCAAGCGCCAGGGACGCGCCGAAGTGCACATCCCGCTCTTCTACCCGACAGAGGAAGCGGAGATCCGGCAGATGTTCGTCATCCTCGCCGGCAAGCTCGGGTCGAAGCTGTCGGCCGAAGATGTGCCGCCGATTCCGCAGCGGGGGCAGCTGTCCGGCGCCGACATCGAGGGCATGGTCGGGCGCGCGTGGCGGACGTCACTGCTCGCCGGCGCCGACCACGTGACGCGCGAAGCGCTGGCCGAAGTGGTGGCCACGTTCATGCCGTCCACGCAGGGGCTCGAGCGCGAGCTGCAGGAGACGGCGGCGACGCTGGAGTGCACCGACCGTCAGTTCCTGCCGCCGTCGATTCTCGAGAAGATGGAAAAAGAAGGGGGCCGCGGCGCGCTGCAGGCGCGTCTGACGGCAATCAAGCAGTTAGTCAGTGAGCTGTGATTTCGATCGCAGTACGTAGGGCGGCTTCAGCGGCGCCGGCAGAGGAGGCTTCCGTGGCTCGTATCAGCTGGTTCGACGACAAAGCCGAACATCCCGTCATCCAGGAACGCATCAACAACCTCGACTCGTTCACCAGCGCGATGGCCGACGGCATCGTCTCGCAGACCGAGCTCGGTGGCCAGGAAGCGCGCCTCGTGGCCGCCATGAAGGCGCTCGAGCCCGGCCTGAGCGACGACCTGCACGCCAAGGTCACGACGGTTCTCGTGGAGCTGTCGGCCTATAACGTGATGCGCCTCCTGCACGAATTACATGCCGAACGTGCGCCGGATAGCGTTCGGCCGCTGAAAATTAAGAATTCGGAATTAAGAATTTAGAATTCGTGCCACGAATTCTAAATTCCAAATTCTTAATTCTTAATTCTTAAATTGCTCGCTGTCGTATGATTGCCCCGCCAGGAGGACGGCATCATGAAAAAGCTGAACCGCCGCGAGTTTGTCCAGACCACCACCGCCGCAGGCGTGGCTGCGGCTGCCGTGCCGAAGACGCTCTTCGGACAAGCGCCGACCGTGATGACGCCAAAGAGCGTCAAGCCGGTTGTCGTCGCGTCCGGCAACGGCAACACGTCGAAGGACGCGGACGGCATCACCTGCGTGGCGAAGGCGTTCGGGATGATCACCCAGGGCGCCGACGTGCTCGATGCCCTGGTCGCCGGCGTCACCATCGTCGAGCTCGATCCGAACCAGACCGGCGTCGGCTGGAGCGGCCTGCCGAACGCGGACGGCGTCGTGCAGCTCGATGCGTCGTGCATGCACGGGCCGAAGAAGCAGGCCGGCGCGGTGGCGGGCATCGAGGGCGTTCGCGCGCCGGCCAAGGTTGCCCAGCTCGTCTCGCAGGAAACCGATCATCACCTCCTCGTCGGGAAAGGCGCGCAGGACTTCGCGCGCGCGATGGGGATCAAGATCGAAGACGGACTGATCAACGAGAAAGCGCGCGGCCTCTGGCTGGAGTGGAAGCGCCGCACCGACCCGCTGCACTATCTCGATCCGAAGAAACGCGCGCAGGCGTGGAATGACGCCGGCCTGCAGATGGTGCGCGAGGGGCTGATCAGCGCCGAGACGTTCTGGGGCACGATCAACTGCGACGGCATCAGCCCGAAGGGCGAAATCTGCGGCGTGACGACGACCAGCGGCCTGGCGTGGAAGATTCCGGGGCGCGCCGGCGACTCGCCGATTCTCGGCGCGGGCCTGTATGTCGATGGCGAAGTCGGCGCTGCCGGTTCCACCGGACGCGGCGAGGCCAACCTCTACAACCTCTCGTCGTTCCTGATCGTCGAGGAGATGCGCCGCGGCGCGCACCCGAAGGACGCGGCGATGACGGCGCTGCGGCGGGTGGCGAAGAACACGATCGAGAAGCGGCTGCTGAATTCCAAGGGGCAGCCGAACTTCGGCCTGAGCTTCTACTGCCTGAACGCGAAGGGCGAGTACGCCGGCGTCGCGATGTACGAGTCGAACTACGCGGTCTGCACCGAGAACGGGCCGCAGTCGCTCAAGACCGACGCGCTCTTCGACGGGCGAGGCGACGGACTAGACAGACGCGACCCGGTCACGAACGACGAGCGCATGGGCGCCGGCGCGGACTCCTCCGCCCGGCGCCTTGTGCGTCCCGTGCCTTTCCTGTCGTCCAGATCCCGTCTGCCCCTCCGACGCCGTGCCGGTTCCCACACTTGTTTCACAAGGTCACATCGACATTTGTGAAACGGCTCTTCACACTTTGTGCGCGCGCTGAGATTTCGTGCTGAGGAGGACAGGCGCTTGGGCGTACGATCGCGACGTCATGGCTCGCAACAAGCCTGCAACGTCGGTTCGTTCCTGCTCGACGTGTCCTCCGCCACCGGCAGGGATCAAGGTCCCGCGACCGACTGCGCCCCGGGCGCCCCAAGTACCGCCGGTCTATCGTCCGTCCATGGGCCCGGCCGCTCAGCCGAAGATTGCCGGCGGTGCGCCGGTCGCAACCCCGACCAAAATCCTGCCGGCTCGCACGCCGCCGCAACTGCCGCCCCTTGACGGGCCCGGAGCGCCTCGCAGGCCGTTGGTGACTCCGCCGCAGATTCCGCTGGGTGCGGTGCAACAACAGGCCGCTGCAGGAACCAGAACGGGCGTGAGTACGCCGCCCGTATATCGCAAGGCGCAGGCCGCCGCAGTTCAGGCGAAGCCCCCTGGCGGCGCACTTCAGCCGAAGGCGCCCGCGCGGCCCCAGCCGCCTTCACTGCTGCCGGCGCGGGCAACGGACCACAACAGCGGACGCCGCAGACCTCGGGAACGGTCCAGCGGAAGGGGGGCAAGCTGTTGCAGCAGCTGGCGCAGCCGCAGATTTTCAAGGGCCCCGAGGTCGACATTCAAAACGAAATCGCCGTTGAACTCGAGAGAATCGCGGTACGGGAGTTCGCGGGGTTGACGGTATTCTGCGTCGGCGGGATCAAGCTGCCCGAGGACCTGCCGACTGGCGCGGATGCCAAAGAAATCCTGATCCGAAGCGTCGCGCTGACGGAGGTCCCCCGCTTCGGAGTGGCCAGCCGGTATCGCGACATCAAAGATCTGGACGCGCTGAAGCGGAAGATCGTCAGAAACACCATCACGACCATGTTCGTCGCGGGCCAGATCGAATACCTCAGACAGAGCGGCTTGACTCGCGAGTGCGACGTCTGGGTGGAAATCCACTACTACCGCGACCGCGATATGAACCAGTCGGGCTTCCACAAGGACACCCTTCATGGCGATACGGTTTTCGTCAACCTGAATTTCGTGTCCGATACCGATCAGGATTTCCTGGGCCCGGAATATGTGATCAACCCTCCCGTCGTTCCGGAGCATGACCAAAAAACGTCGGCGGCGCTGCCGGCAACGTTTCGCAAACATCTGAGCAAGGCTCGCGCGGGATTGCCGACGCCGACCGAGATCGGCGCGTCGACGATCCCGGCCAATGGCGTGGTCACTTTCGTGGACGAGTTGATTCACCACGCGACACCGGTATACGGACATCGCAAGATGACCGGCAAGGGCCTCGAGGCATTTCTGCGGCAGAAGTATCCGACCGAGTACGGGTACGCCTGGTATGCCCGCGATTCCGGTCGCCTGTGGTGGACGGCGGCGGGCATCGGATCCTACCTGGCGTCCTACGTGTCCACCTCGGTTGCCCAGGATCGGAAGCGGTATGAACGGTGGTACGCGACGTCGTTCGCGACCTGGTCGCGATGGCTCGACATGGCGCGGCGGCCGGGGGCGTCATACGACCGCAACGACCTTGCGCGCATGGGCCTGAGCGCGACCGATATCGACGAACTGCTCGACCGCTATGACCCGAAGTCGGACGATGGGACGAACCCGGCGGAAACGCCGCGGTACCCGTTCGAGAGGGTAGCGATTCCGCGCTCCGGGACGACACCGATCCGGGGCGCGACGACCCCAAGACTGACGCGGCGAATGAGCGTAAACGCCCGCCAAGGATTACTGCCGGCGCGTTTGAGCGGCAAACGTCGGTTTTTCCGGACGTGGGTCCGGGCAATCAAGCGTCCGGGTTAAGTCCGGCCGCGGGCCTCCCGGAATTCCAACCTCCTAACCTCCTGGTCGCATCTGCAGCCGCGCCTTGTAAGGGATCTCGTGCTCGGCCGACTTGCCCTTCGGAATCGTCAGCGTCTTCCACCCCGTCCCGCAGAAATGCTTCGCAAGCAGCACGATCTGGCCGACGTGATAGGCCGTGTGCGTCACCGAGCGGTTCAGCGCTTCGACGACCGTGAACGGTTCCTTCCGCACTGAACCGTCCGTGCCAGATCATCGGGCTGCAGCGCGGCGATGGTGTCGAGCACCAGGCCGAACGCGCGGTCCCACGCCGCGAGGAGCTCGGTGCGCGAGGCGCGCTCCGGCATCTCGAACTCGCCGTCGCGGTTGCGATCGGGCTTCTCGCCGTCGCTGGTCAGGAAGTCGGTATAGCGCGACCGCAGGTTGCCGGCGACGTGCTTGATGATGATCGCGATGCTGTTCGCCTCGCCGTCGACCAGCGTGTGCAGGTCTTCGTCAGCGACTTGCGCCAGCGCGCGGTCGGCGACCGACTTGTGGTAGCGGAACGTGAACGCCAGGTCGCGGATGTAGGTGGCTCGAACGTCGTCCATTCACCAATTCCCTGATTCACCAACTATCCCAGCAGCTGCTTGGCGATGGTCTGCAGCTGCAGGTTCGACGTGCCTTCGTAGATCTGGCCGATCTTCGCGTCGCGATACAGCTTCTCGACCGGGTAGTCCTTGACGAAGCCGTAGCCGCCGAACAGGTTGACCGCGAGCGACGCCACGCGCTCGGCGACCTCCGACGAGAAGATCTTGCACATCGCCGCTTCGGTGAGGAACGGCTGCTTCTGCGTCGCGCAGCCGCGCCGAATTGTAGACGAGCAGCCGCGCCGCCTCGAGCTCGGTGGCGGCGCGCGCGAGCTGGTGCTGCACCGCCTGGAACTCCGCGATCGCCTTGCCGAACTGCTTGCGCTCGCGCGTGTAGGCGATCGCGTGATCGAGCGCGCCCTGCGCGAGGCCGATCATCTGCGCGCCGATGCCGATGCGCCCTTCGTTGAGCGTCTCGATCGCGACCTTGTAGCCCTTGCCGACTTCGCCCAGGACGTTGGCGCGCGGCACGCGGCAGCCGTCGAACAGCAGCTCGCAGGTGCTGCTCGCGCGGATCCCGAGCTTGTCTTCCTTCTTGCCGACGGTGAATCCGGGAAACCCGCGCTCGACGAGGAACGCGGTGATGCCGCGGTAGCCCTCGGCCGGGTTGACGTTGGCGAAGACGATGAAGAGGTTGGCCTCGTTGCCGTTGGTGATCCAGAGCTTGCGTCCGCTGATCAGCCATTCGCCGTCGCGCTCGGTGGCGCGCGTCGCCATCGCGAACGCGTCGCTGCCGGAGCCGGCTTCGGACAGCGCGTAGGCGCCGATGGTGTTCGCCGCCATCTTCGGCAGGTAGCGCTGCTTGATCTCCTCGTTGCCCCATTGCAGCAGCGCGTTGATGACGAGCGTGTTCTGCACGTCGACGAGGACGCCGATCGACGGATCGACCCGCGACAGCGCCTCGACCGCGAGCACGGAGTGGAAGAAGCTGGCGCCGCCGCCGCCGTAGCTCTCGGGGATCTCGATCCCCATCACGCCGAGATCGAACAGCTTGTCGATGAGCCCGGGGGCAATCTTCGCCTGCTCGTCCATTTCGCGGACCAGCGGCCGGATCTCGCGGTCGGCGAACTCGTAGACGCTGTCGCGAAACAGCCGTTCGTCTTCGGAGAGCGTGGTCAGGGCCTGCGGGGTCAGTTCGCTGTGCTGGGTCGTCACGGTTTGTCTCCATCGCGATGTTATCACTGCGCCGGCGGCCCTAAAGGGCCGCTCTCCGCACTCCTGAGGGCCGCCGAACGGACTCGACGACGGCCGGCGATCGTAGGGCGGCCCTTCAGGGCCGCCGGTTGCCGAAAAGCGTCTAAGATTAGGTATGGCTAGTCGGATGCGAACCGTCGTCACCGCCGGAGCCGCCCTGCTGCTTGGCCTGGAAATCGCGGGCCACGCTCAGCAGCCTCAGACCCAGCCGCAGCGCGGTCAACAGCCACAGCAGGCCGCGCCCGCGCCGTCCCAGCCGCAACGCGGCCAGCAGCCGGCGGAGCAGCAGCCTCCGGCACAGCAACCAGCCGCGGATCAACAGCAACCGCCGCCGCCGCCGACCTTCCGCGCCGGCATCAATTTCGTTCGCGTCGACGTCATCATCTCCGACAACAAAGGCAACGCCGGTCGCCGACCTCACGCAGAACGACTTCGATGTCACCGAAGACGGCAAGCCGCAGAAGATCGAAACCTTCAAGCTGGTCAAGCTCGATGGCGGCATCACCGACTCGATCAAGGAAGCGCCGCGCGAGATCCGGACCGACTACGACGAGGAGATGGAGGCGGGCGCGGGACGACGTCCGGTTGTTCGCGATCTTTCTCGACGACTACCACGTGCGGCGCGGCGCCAGCCTCTCGGTCAGAAATCCGCTCAGCACCTTCATCGAGAACAACCTCGGCCCCTCGGACATGATCGGCGTCATGTATCCGCTGCAGTCGACCGCGTCGGTGCGGATGACGCGCAACCACTCGGCGGTGATGCGCGGGCTGCAGCAGTTCAAGGGGCGCAAGTACGATTACGAGCCGCGGAACGAGTACGAGCAGACCTACGCGCACTACCCGGCGGAGATCGTCGAGAAGGTCCGCAACCAGGTGTCGCTCTCGGCGATCAAGGCGCTGGTCGTTCACATGGGCTCGCTGAAGGAAGGGCGCAAGGCGCTCATCCTCGTCAGCGAGGGATACACCAGCATCCTGCCGCCGCAGATGCGCAACGCCGACGCGACGATGCCTGGCTCGGGCAACCCGGCCGTACGGCAACCCGCTCGCCGGCCAGAACGATCCGAACGAGGATCGCGCGTCCTGGCTCGCCAGCCTCGACATGGACTCCGATCTGCGCGAGGTCTACGACGCCGCCAACCGCAACAACGTCGCGATCTACGCCGTCGATCCGCGCGGCCTTCCCGGCTTCGAGTTCGACATCAACGAGGGGATCGGCCTGCAGGCCGATCCAGAAGTACCTGAACTCGACGATGGACACGCTGCGGCTGCTGGCGGAGCAGACCGACGGCCGCGCGATCGTCAACCGCAACGACATCGCGACCGGCATGGAGCAGATCACGCGCGACTCGAGCGCCTACTACCTGATCGGCTACAACTCGTCGGAGGCGCCGACCGACGGCAAGTTCCACAACATCCGCGTCCGCGTCAAGCGCCCCGGCGTCCAGGTGCGCGCCCGCAAGGGATACTGGGCGTTCACCCAGCAGGATGCGGCGCGCGCGTTGGCGCCGCCCAAGCCGGGGCCGCCGAAGCCGGTCGAGAACGCGATCAACGCCGCCGTCGCCCGACCGTCGCGCGCGAGCGTCGTCCGCACGTGGATCGGCACCTCGCGCGGCGAGAACGGCAAGACGAAGGTGACCTTTGTCTGGGAGCCGCTGCCGAAGGCGCCGGGCGATCGCCCGCGTGAAGAGCCGGCGCGTGTGTCGCTGATGGCAATCGCGCCCGACGGCTCGCCGTATTTCCGCGGCAAGGTGCCGGCGACGGTGATCGGATCGAGCGGGACCGGCGGCGGCGCCGCGCCAGGCGGCGCCGCGGCATCCGCGACGACGGCGGCGACAGCTGCCGCGAAGGCACTGCCGCAGCGCGTCACGTTCGAAGCGCCGCCCGGCAAGGTCCAGTTGCGGCTCTCGGTCGAGGGCGTCGATTCGCAGGTGCTCGACACCGAGACGCGCGAGATCACCCTTCCCGATCTGACCGGCGACGCAGCTGCTGATGGGGACGCCGGCGGTGTTCCGCGCGCGGACGGCACGCGAGTTCCAGCAGCTCCGTACCGCCACCGATGTCGTCCCGGTGGCCGGGCGCGAGTTCAGCCGCATCGAGCATCTGCTGATCCGCGTGCCGACCTACGGTCCCGGCGGCACCACGCCGACGCTGAAGGCGCGTGTCCTCAACCGCGCCGGCCAGCCGATGAACGACCTGCAGGTCGAGCCTTCGCCGGTGGCAGGGGAGCAGCAGATCGATCTGCCGCTCGCGTCGATGCCACCGGGCGAGTATGTCGTCGAGATCCGGACCGGCGAGCAGGACGGGGACGCGAAGGAGCTCTTCGCTTTCCGCGTGACCGGCTGATGCGCCCCGGCGGCGTGGTGGCGGCAGCTTCGATCGCGCTGGCGATCTGGGGTGCGCCCTGTGCCGCCGGCCAATCGGCAAGCGCGCCGCAAGCCGCCGTCGAAAATCCACAACCCGCTGCTGGCGATCCGCAGCCGGCCAGCCGCGATCCGCAATCCGCAATCCGCAATCCGCAATCGCAGTCCGCCAGTCACCCGGCTGTTCACAATCGACGTCAGCGCCGCCGACGCTCGGGGCCGCATCATCGAGGACCTCAAGCCGGCCGATTTCGAGCTGCGGGCTGAGGGCGCGGTCGTGCCGCTCGCATCGGTGCGTCTTGTCCGCGCCGGCGGGCCGTCGGGTGACGCCGCTGGCGCGATCGAAACCGCGGCGGATGAACGCCAGGCCGCGCAGCAAGGACGATGCGCGGCTGTTCGCGATTTTCCTCGACGAATATCACGTCGGCGTCGACGCCACGGCGCGCGTCCGCGAGGCGCTGCTGCAGTTTGTCGATCGCGACCTGACGCCCCGCGACCTGGTCGTGGTGATGAAGCCGCTCGACTCGCTGTTCGCGATCCGGCTGACGCGCGATCGCGCCGCGGTCCGGAGCGCGATCGAGAGCTTCGAGGGGCGGAAGGGGCAGTACGAGCCGCGCAACGCCTACGAGCGCGACTACATCGCCGGCACGCCGGACGCGGATCGAGGTCGTCCGCAATCAGGTGGCGCTGTCGGCGATGAATGCACTGGCCGTCCACCTCGGGAGCCTCGCCGATCGGCGCAAGGCGCTGGTGGTCGTGACCGAAGGGATCGGCCGCGCCGAGCGGCGGCGTGGGGAGTACCTGCCAACGCTCGATACGGTCATTCGATCGGCGAATCGCGCGAACGTCGCGATCTACCCGTTCGACCCCGGCGGCAGCGGCGACGAGGCGGCGCGAGAGGCGCTGCGCCGGCTCGCGACCGAAACCGACGGCTCGGCGATTGACGCCGATCCGGCGGCCGGCCTGAAGCGCGCCGTCAACGACTCGAGCCTGTATTACGTCATCTCGTTCAACGCCGTGCACCCCGACGATGGCCGGTTCCGTGCGCTGGAGGCGCGGGTGACGCGGCCGGGGATCCGGTTGCGCGCGCCGAAAGGGTACTGGGCCGCGCCGCCGGATGAAGCGCTGCGCACGGCGCTGCTGACCCGGATGAACGAGCCGAAGAAAGTCGTGCCGCTGGAGCCGGCGCCGCACGTCAGCACGCTCATCCGGCCGTGGTTCGGGATCTCGCGCGGAGCGGGTGGCGCTTCACGGGTGACGTTCGTGTGGGAGCCGGCGGCGCGGGTGCCCGGCGAACGCGTCCGCCGCCAGGTGTCGCGCCTCATCCTGACGGCGAAATCATCCGACGGCACGATCCTCTTCGAAGGGCCGGTCGCGCCGACCGGCGCCGGCACGATCGACGAGCCGGGCGCGACGCCGTCGCGCGCGGTCTTCGAGATGCCGCCGGGCCGCCTTCGCCTGCGGATGTCGATTCAGGACGCCGCCTCGCAGCAGCTCGATCAGGACGTGCGCGAACTCTCGGTGCGCGATCTGCGCGGCGAGGTGGCGATCGGCACGCCGCAGGTGCTGCGCGCGCGCAACGCGCGCGAGTTCCGCGCGCTCGAGGTCGAGGCGGCCGTGCCGGTCGCGTCGCGCGAGTTCAGCCGCACCGAGCGCCTGCTGATCCGCTTCCAGGCGTACGGTCCGGCCGGCGCGGCGCCACTCCTCACCGCCAGGCTGCTCAATCGCGCGGGACAGGCGGTGCGCGAGCTGACCGTGGCTTCGTCGACGATCGGCGACAACACGATCGACCTCCCGCTCGCCGGTCTGGCGGCCGGTGAGTACAGCGTCGAAGTGACCGCGTCGGGCAGCGGCAACAACGCCAGAGACCGCATCGGCTTCCGCGTCACCTCGTAACGACGGTCAACGCAGAACCCGCTGAGACCGCAGAACCAATCCAGTGGTTCTGCGTATGCTGCGGGTTCGTCGTGATCGTGCGCCCCCTTGACCGACAAGACCAAGTCCCCTTGACCGACCAAATTGGTCGGGTATATCCTTTGGAAACCGAAATTGAGACTCAGTCTCAGAGTTGCCTGAACCGTTCTTCCGGAGAGTCATCATGCGTCGTGCATCGTGGATGGTCCTGCTCTTAGGGTTTCTCGTGTCTGCTGCGGGCGCATCCGGCGCGCAATCCCAGCCGACCGAGCTCGTCATCCACGGCACGGTGGTCGACTCGTCCCAGGCGCCGATTCCCGGCGCGCTCGTGACCGCCACCTCAGACGGGGAGCCGGGTCCGGTGTCCGCCACCACCGACGCGCGCGGCGAGTTCAGCCTGCCGCTGAAGAGCGGCCAGTACAGCGTCCGCGTCCACGTCGATGGTTTCCGCGACGCCGAGCAGCGACTCGCCTCCGGGCCGGCATCCGCGGTCCCCGCCAGGTTCGTGCTGCAGGTGGCGGGAGTGCGCGAGGCGGTGACCGTCACCGCCGCTCGCGGCTATCAGGTGCCGGCGATCACCTCCGCGACCAAGACCCCGACGCCGCTGCTCGACGTGCCGCAATCGGTGACCGTTGTCACCTCCGAGCTGATCAAAGACCAGATGATGATGAGCGTCGGCGACGTCATGCGCTACGTGCCGGGCGTGATGGTGCACCAGGGCGAGAACAACCGCGACCAGGTCATCATCCGCGGCAACAGCTCGTCGGCCGACTTCTTCGTCGATGGCGTCCGCGACGACGTGCAGTACTACCGGGATCTCTACAACCTGGAGCGGGTCGAAACGCTGAAGGGACCCAACGCGATGATCTTCGGCCGCGGCGGCGCCGGCGGCGTCGTCAACCGCGTCTCACGCGAGGCCGGCTTCCGCGCCGCGCACGAGGTCTCCCTCCAGGCGGGCATGTTCGGCAACAAGCGGCTGACCGCCGGCCTCAACGAGCCGCTGAACGACAAGGTGGCGTTCCGGCTCGACGGCATGTTCGAGAACTCCGACAGCTTCCGCAACGCCGTCGATCTCGAGCGGTACGGGGTGACGCCGACCGCGACGATCTCCGCCGGACCGAACACCAAGGTGACGCTTCGCTACGAGTACCTCAAGGACTCGCGGACCGCGGACCGCGGCATCACGTCGTTTCAGGGTGCGCCGGCCAACGTCGATCCCGAGACGTTTTACGGCAACCCCGACCTGAGCGACGTGCAGGCGACCGTCAACGTCGCGTCGGGCCTGGTCGAGCACCGCGCCGGCCGGATCACGATTCGCAATCGCACCGTGGCCGCGAACTACGACCGCTTCTATCAGAATTTCGTGCCCGGGGCGGCCACCGCCAATCAGTCGCTGGTGGCGCTGACGACCTATAACAACGCGACCAACCGGACCAACGTCTTCAACCAGACCGACGTCACCTCCGTGGTCTCGACCGGCCGGATGCGCCACACGCTGCTCGCCGGCGCCGAGTTCGGCCGTCAGCTGACCGACAACTTCCGGAACACCGGATTCTTCAACAACACGGCGACGTCGATCCTGGTGCCGTTCTCGAACCCGACGATCTCGACCCCGGTCACGTTCCGCCAGAACGCCACCGATGCCGACAACCACCTGACCACGAACGTGGCGGCCGTCTACGCGCAGGATCAAATCGAGTTGTTCAAGCAGCTGCAGGTGGTCGCTGGCCTCCGCTTCGATCGCTTCGACCTGACGTATCACAACAACCGCAACGGCGACACCTTGAACCGCCCCGACAATCTCGTGTCGCCCCGTGCGGGCATCGTCTACAAGCCGATCGCGCCGATGTCGATCTACAGCAGCTACAGCGTCTCGTATCTGCCCAGCTCGGGCGATCAGTTCTCCTCGCTGACGACGATCACCGAGCAGGTGAAGCCGGAGCAGTTCCAGAACTACGAGGTGGGCGCGAAGTGGGACGTCGTTGCCAACCTGTCGGTCATCGACCGCCGTCTATCGCCTGAACCGCACCAACACCCGCTCGACCGATCCCAACGATCCGACGCGAATCGTGCAGACCGGCAGCCAGCGCACCAACGGCTACGAGCTCGGGGCCAATGGACGCGTGACGCCGCAGTGGAGCATCGCCGGCGGCTACACCTATCAGGACGCCTTCGTGACCAGCGCCACCACAGCCGCCGCCGCTGGCGCGGTGGTCGCCCAGGTGCCGCATCACATGGTGTCGCTGTGGAACAACTACCAGCTGCACCCGCGTGTCGCGGCCGGGCTCGGAATCCTGAGCCGCTCGGACATGTTCGCGACCATCGACAACACCGTGCGGTTGCCGGGATACCTACGCGTCGACGCCGCCGGCTTCGTGACGCTGACGCCGCAGCTGCGTCTGCAGCTGAACGTCGAGAACCTCTTCAACGAGGACTACTTCATCAACGCCGACAGCAACACCAACATCTCGCCGGGATTTCCGCGCGCGGTGAGGGTCGGCCTGACGGCGAGCTTTTAAGCCGGCTTGCCAAAGACGCAGGTCAGGCGTACATGCCGCGCATGCGCGTCACGGTCGCGACGCGGCTGATGGCGACGATGTAGGCGGCGGTGCGCATATCGACCTTGTAGCGCAGCGAGGTCTGCAGCACGGCGGCGAACGCCTCGCACATCTTCGCCTCGAGGCGCTCGTTCACTTCCTTCTCGGTCCAGAAGTAGCCGTAGCGGTCCTGCACCCACTCGAAGTACGAGCGTCGTCACGCCCGAGCTGTTGGCGAGGATGTCCGGGACGATGAAGACACCCCGCTCGTGGAGGTGCTTGTTCGCCTCGGGTGTCGTCGGCCCGTTGGCGCCCTCGACGACGACCTTGGCTTTGATCGACGGCGCGTTCTCGATCGTGATCTGGTTTTCGAGCGCGGCTGGGATGAGGATGTCGGCGTCGAGCTTGAACAGATCCTCGCGCTTCAACGTCTCGGCGCCGGAGAAGCCGTCGACGCTCTTGTTCTGCTGCACGTACTCGAGCAGCTTGGTGATGTCGAGGCCCTTGGCGTTGTGGACGCCGCCCTTCCAGTCGGTGACGCCGACAATCACCGCGCCTTCCTTCGCCAGCAGATCGGCCGACACCGAGCCGACGTTGCCAAAGCCCTGCACCGCGACCTTCGCGCCCTTGATGTTGAATCCGAGGTGCTTCGCCGATTCCCGCGCGGCGATCATCACGCCGCGGCCCGTGGCCTCGCGGCGACCCAGCAATCCGCCGAGCTCGACCGGCTTGCCGGTGACCACCGACGTGGTCGTGTGGCCGACGTGCATGGAGTAGGTGTCCATCACCCACGCCATGATCTGTTCGTTGGTGTTGACGTCCGGCGCCGGGACGTCCTTCTCGGGGCCGATGGCGTCGACGATTTCAGCCACGTAGCGGCGGGTCAGCGCTTCGATCTCGCGCTTCGACATCTTGGTCGGATCGCAGACGACCCCGCCTTTGCCGCCGCCGAACGGGATGTGCGCGACGGCGCATTTCCAGGTCATCCACGCGGCGAGCGCGGTCACTTCATCGAGCGTCACGCCCGGGTGATAGCGGATGCCGCCCTTGGCCGGGCCGAGCGTGATGTTGTACTGGACGCGATAGCCGGTGAAGACCTCGATCTCGCCGTTGTCCATCTGGATCGGGCACGAGACCGTGATCTGGCGCTTGGGGTGGGTGAGGATCTTCCAGATGCCCGGTTCGAGATTGAGGATCCGCGCGGCTCCGTCGAATTCCTGGAGCATCGCGTCGAAGATCGAGCCGTTCGCAGTAGCCGCCATGACGCTCCTAGCCCGGACTAGCCTGAACGAACGCGCAGCGTTCGTGGAGGACGCGGGCTAGTCGAAACGGGCCAGACTATCGTGGCCCGAGTCGACTAGTCAAGCGAACGGACTGCAGAAGTGGCTGAGCCGACTACGGTTGCGCGATCGTCACTCGCGAATCATCACCCCGGCTTTCGCCCGCTGTATTCGTGTTCTGCAGGCTGGCGACGCGCGCCGTGATGGTGCAGTCGCGGAAGCAGTCCTCATGCGCGTACTCGAACTGGTCGGACGTGCCCCAGATGTCGGTGCCGGAATCCTTGAGCGTCACCTGAAGATCGTTCCAGATAGCGCTGCCGCCGGTGGTGCCGACGCTCACGGCGTTCCAGTCCGCGACGGGCTGATGCTCACCGCCGAGAACACGGCGTTCGCCAGCGTTCCGTCTGCGTGGCTCGAGAGGGCAAGACCGGCGGACGGTGACCAGATAACGGTCGGGAACGTGTCTTCACCAGCGAAGATCCACGGGTCCGAGGCGTTCTTCCGATAGTAGGCGCGAACCGTCTCGGTCGGGTAGCTCACTTCGGCTACCAGCCTCAGCCAGACTGGCGCCGTCACGCTCGGAACCTGGGTGCTGAGGCTCGTGCCGCCCTTGGTGAGCCGCCGCTGGAACGCGATCCCTTTGCCGGGGGTGACGAACAGCGCCGCGTGCGGCGCCGTGGCGCCCTGGCCGGCGCGGATCATCACGCCGGCCTTGGTCCACGCGTTCACGTTCTGCACGCTGTCCACGCGAGCCGTGACGACGATCTCGCTGTCGCCGGCGGTCTGGTACGTGAAGCGGAATTCATCCGCGTTGCCCCAGATGTCGGCGCCGCTGGCATTCACGGTGTAGACGCCGTTGCTGTAGGTGGTGCTGCCGGCACTCGCGACCGCGCCGACGTCGACCTGCTGCCACGGATACACCACGCCGCCCGGCTGCGACGCGATCGTGACCTGTGCCACCGCCTGCGTGCCGATCGGCGCATCGTCGTCGCTTTGGGCGAAGACGTTGATCGTTCCTTGCGTCGGAGCCGGTCCCGGATTTTGCCAGAGACACGCATCGTCCCGCGACGTGGGGATTCCCGGTCCGGACGACCGGCCGTTGTTACGGCAGATGTATTGGGAGGTTCCGTCGTTCGTCGTGTAGGTCACCGACCATTCGTACAGCTGCATGGACGGATCGTCGATGTGGAACTTGATCCAGTACGGCTCTCCGCCCGCGATGGTGGCGCCTTCGACCGGGGCCAGAAGCGTGATCGTCGGCCCGTCGATGCCCGATGTGCCGCTGCCGACCGTGACGGTGACCGAATCCGATGTCACATGTCCCTGTCCGTCGTCGACCGTGACGGTGAACACGTTGTCGCCCTCGTGCAGGCCGCTGGCACAGAGTTGCGGCCAGTACGCGACGGCGTTGCCCGCCGCATCGCGCCAGGTCCAGCTGAGCATGTCCTGATCGTCGTCCACCGCGCGCGCGGTCAGAATCGTTTCGTAGACGTTCTCGAACTGTTGGTCGGGACCCGCGTTTACGGTTGCCGGCCAGTTGGCATCGGCCTCGACGTTGAAGAGCACGATGCCCCACGACACGATCAGGTCAGTGGCGCCGTCGCCATTGACGTCGGAGGTGTTCAGCGTGCGCACCTGATTCTTGAACGTGTCGTCCTCGAGGTCGCTCTGGTTGCCCAGCGAGAACGACGACGGGGTGCCGAAGGTGCCGTCGGCCCGCCCGGGGAGGATCGCGACGCTGTCCCACGTCTTCCAGAACGTCCCGCACAAGTCGTCGTTGGTGATGGACGAGCGGCTTGCGGTCGCGATGTCGATGTTGCCGTCGCGGGTGAAGTCGCCGACGACCACCTGCCACGCGCCGCGCGGCACCTCGTAACTGGGTCCCGCCGCGAAGGTGCCGTTGCCGCTGCCCAGCAGCACCTCGGCGTGTCCGGCGGTAAACCAGAAGTCGCCGTCGCCACCGTCCGAAGTGGCGACGACGATATCCGGCTTGCCATCGTGGTTGACGTCGCCGACGGTGACGTCGTTGCCGTAGCCCGTCAACAGGGGCACGTCCGCGCCCGCGAACTGCATCGCGCCCTGGTTCACCAGCACCGTCACGCTCTGCGCGTAGTGGTTGGCGACGACGAGGTCTCTCTTCCCGTCGGCATTCAGGTCCGAGATGATGCCGTCGTGCGGCGAGGCGTTGACGGCGAGCGTCGCCGGCGGTCCAAAGGTGAAGTCGCCGTTGCCCGGGTAGACGTCGACGGTGAAGCCCTCGGCGCCGACGACCAGGTCGCGCTTGCCGTCGCCGTCGAGGTCGCCGCTCGACGCGAATGTCACCTCGTCGGTCGCAGCGACCTGCCGCGGGGCGCCGAAGGTGCCGTTGCCGTTGCCCGGCAGAATCGCCGGGTTGGCGTTGAGGCCGTCGGCGACGACGAGATCGGTGCGGCCGTCACCGTTGAAGTCGCCGACGCCGAGGACGTGTCCGACATAGCTGGTCACGTGGGTCGCCGTGAAGTTGCCGGCGCCGTTGCCGATGAGAGCGATCACGCGTCCGGTGCCGCCGCGGTTCGCCGGCTCTTCGCTGCCGGCGAGATCGGTGAGGCCGTCGCCGTTGAAATCGCCCGGCCAGACGTTCTGGGAGATGACGAAGCGTCGGAGACGAATCGTGGGGGAGGAGAGGAACCGCCCTGAGCCTCGACTACGAGGGTGCCAAGCCCAGCCATTACCGAGACGGAAAAAAGAGACAGTACTAGATTACGACAGCTCAGCCGTTCCATGATGTGAAGATCTCCGAGGAAATTGGGCGCAGCTGGGGACTGCGTCGCTCTTAGATGCGGAAGTCATGCCGAGTCTGTTATGGTTCAATGCGAGAGTCGTCTATGGCGGTTGGGGTGCCCACTCAGCGTCTGGCTCGGTGACCGCGATTTTGGATATAGATGAGGTTCTTTCATCGGGATCGACGCACGTTGAATAGAAGAGCGGGCAAGGCCATCCACGCCGTCTATCGATCAGCTGGTGTGGAAGAGCATCGGCCGATCGAGGGTCTTTCAATAGTCGGAGGCGCCAGGAAAATCGGTGCGGTTCGACCGCGGCACAATCGCGTCCGCATGGCGTGAGTCGGCCGACAGCACGTCGCGGATCATCACGCCCGCCTTCGTCCACCGATCAAGGTGCCGAGCGCACGCACGCGCGTGGCACTGGCTCGAGTGAGTCCACACGCCAGTCCACTTCGAAATTCCCGAGATCTGCTGGGGATTCCGACCGGATACGGCTCATGCCGCCGATCGGATATGCGCCCTATAATGGCGTTTGTATGAAGTCGGTCGCGGAAACCGGGAAAGAACGCTGGCAGCAGGACACGCTCGAGCCGGCGCTCAAGAAGTCGCCCGAGCGCGCCGCCTCCTTCACGACAATTTCCGGCCGGCCGATCGAGCGCCTCTACACCGCTGAGGATCTCGACGGCATCGACTACGACCGCGACATCAACAACCCGGGGGCCTTTCCATACACCCGCGGCATCCACCCGACCGGTTATCGCGGCAAGCTCTGGACGATGCGGCAGTTCGCCGGCTTCGGGACGCCGGAGGAAACCAACGAGCGCTACAAGGCGCTGCTGCGGGCGGGCGGCACCGGGCTGAGCGTCGCCTTCGATCTGCCGACGCTGATGGGGCGCGACCCCGACCACGAGTTGTCGCTCGGCGAGACCGGCAAGTGCGGCGTCAACGTCACCTCGCTGGCCGACATGGAAACGCTGTTCGACGGCATCCGGCTCGGCGACATCACGACGTCGATGACGATCAACTCGCCGGCGGCGATCATCTTCGCGATGTACCTCGTGGTTGCGGAGAAGCAGGGCGCCGACTGGAGCCGGATCTCCGGCACGATCCAGAACGACATCCTGAAAGAGTTCATCGCGCAGAAGGAATACATCTTCCCGCCGCGCCCGTCGATGCGCCTGATCACCGACATCTTCGCGTTCTGCTCGGCCAACGTGCCCAAGTGGAACACGATCTCGGTGAGCGGCTACCACATCCGCGAGGCCGGTTCGACGGCGGTGCAGGAGCTGGCGTTCACGCTGCGCGACGGGCTCGAGTACGTGCAGTGGGGCGTCGACGCCGGTCTCGACGTCGACGCGTTCGTGCCGCAGATCTCCTTCTTCTTCAACGCCCACAGCGATTTCTTCGAGGAGATCGCCAAGTACCGCGCCGCGCGCAAGCTGTGGGCCGACGCGATGCGCGACCGCTTCGGCGCGAAGAACGAGCGCTCGTGGAAGCTGCGCTTCCACAGCCAGACGGCCGGCGTCTCGCTGACCGCGCAGCAGCCGTACAACAACGTCGTGCGGACCGCGCTGCAGGCGTTGTCCGCGGTGCTCGGCGGCACCAACTCGCTGCACACCAACTCGCTCGACGAGGCGCTGGCGCTGCCGACCGAGGAAGCCGCGACCCTGGCGCTGCGGACGCAGCAGATCATCGCCCACGAGAGCGGGGTCACCAACGTGGTCGATCCGCTCGGCGGCTCCTACTTCATCGAGAAGCTGACCAGGGACATGGAGGACGGCGCGCTCGCCTACTTCGAGGCCATCGACAAGATGGGCGGCATGGTCGAAGCGATCGAGCGCGGCTTCCCGCAGAAGGAGATCGCGGAAAGCTCGTATCGCTTCCAGCAGGCGTTCGAGCGCAAAGAGAAGATCATGGTCGGCGTCAACGCGTTCGTGCAGGAGAACGAGCCGCCGCTCGCGATTCTCTACATCGACGAGTCGGCGGCGGAAACGCAGATCGCCAAGCTCGAGGCGCTGCGCCGGACGCGCGACAACGACGCCGTCAAGCGATCGCTCGACCAGCTTCGCGCCGCGGCGCGGACCACCGCGAACCTGATGCCGCGGATCCTCGATGCCGTGCGCACCTACGCGACCGTCGGCGAGATGTGCGACGCGCTCCGCGAGGTGTGGGGCGAGTACGAGGAAGTGCCGGTGATCTAGTTGCTAGGGGGCTGGATGCTAGTTGCTGAGGCGTCGGATTCGCGGCTCCTGACGGCTAGCCACGCAGTCACCAGCTACTCAGCAACTGACTATGCGTAAGCTCAGAGTTGTCATCGCCAAACCGGGCCTCGACGGGCACGATCGCGGCGCCAAGGTCATCGCCCGCGCGCTGCGCGACGCGGGCATGGAGGTCATCTATACCGGCCTCCGGCAGACGCCCGAAATGATCGCCTCGGCCGCGCTCCAGGAAGACGCCGACGTGATCGGCCTGTCGATCCTCTCCGGCGCCCACAATCACATCGCGCCGCGGCTGATGGAGCTGCTCAAGGCGCAGCGGCCTGGACGATGTGCTGGTGGTGATCGGCGGGATCATCCCGGACGTCGACATCCCCAGGCTGAAGGACATCGGTGTCAGGGGCATTTTTCTCCCCGGCACGCCGATGCAGGAGATCATCGACTTCATCCAGCAGAACGCGCGGGCCCGGGTATGAGGCCGTTGTCCAGCTCGGGACCCCGTCAAAGGCGGTGCCCTACGGAAGCTCTTCGATTCGACCGATAAGGCGATCGTGCCGCATACCCTTCTTCTCGCCGACGACAGCGTCACCATCCAGCGCGTGATCGAGCTCACGTTTGCCGACGAGGACGTCGACGTCGTCGCCGTCAGCGATGGCGATCAGGCCATCCAGCGCATCGAAGCCGCGCCGCCCGATATCGTCCTTGCCGACATCGGCATGCCGGGCAAGAACGGCTACGAGGTGGCGCAGCACATCCGCCAGTCGCCCAGGCTTGCGCACATCCCGGTGGTGCTGCTCACCGGTGCGTTCGAGCCGGTCGATCAGGCGCGCGCGGCCGAAGCCGGTTGCGACAGCGTGCTGGCCAAGCCATTCGAGCCGCAGCTGGTGATCGGGCGCGTCAAGGAGCTGCTGGCGAAATCGCATGGCAAGGCGGACGGGTCCGCCGTCGAAACCGCGCCGCCATGGTCCGAGCCGACGATGGGCGGCTGGCCGCCCGCGGCGCCAGAGGCGCCGACGCCACAGGCCGCCGCGCCTGCGCCCGCAGCCCAGACGCCGGTGGACCTCCACGACTATTTCGATCGCCTCGACGCGGCGTTCTCGAACCTGACGCCGAGTGCGCCACCGCCAGCCGCAGCACCCAAGCCGCCGGCACCCGACGTCGACTGGTTCGACGCGCAGGCGGCGGCAGCCGCGCCCTCGGCTGAACTGTGGGACTTCGCCGCGCCGGCCGATGCGCCGCCGACCTACGCGTCGCCAGCGCCGCCGGCGCAGGCATTCCCTGCGTTCGAGCCGCCGGACGCCGTTGCGCCGGCACCGTCGGCTGAAGCGGCGGTTCCGCATTCGTTTGCCGGGGATGCCCCGCCGGTCGCGCCGCCGGCACCGGCCGACGTGCCGCCGCCCCCGCCGTCGCTTGCCGACGCGCAAGCCGCCCTCGCGTCGCCGCCGTCGCCGGCGGGAATCGCGGTCGCGCCGCCGCCCGCATCATCCGCGTCGGCTCAACCTGCAGGGTTGCCGCCGCTGGCGGACGCATTCGCTGCGCTGCTGGCCGCCGAAGAAGACGAGCCCGTGCCGGCGCACATGCAGCTCTGGCCCACGGCGCCGCCTGCTGCCGGCGCGAACGACGCGCTCATCGAAGAAGTCACGCGCCGCGTGCTGGAGCGCCTCTCCGATCAGGTGGTGCGCGAAACGGTCGGCGACATCGTCTCGCGCGTCGCGGAAGAACTCGTGCGGCAGGAGATCGACCGCATCAAGGCGCAGCTCCGATAGCGGTTGGTGAGTTCGGGAATTGGTTGACTTGGTGAATTGAATTCGCCAATTCGCCAAGTCACCAATTCGCCAACTCGCCAGTTTCTGTATACGATCTCCGGATGCCTGTGCCGCATCCGTCGCTGACGAGCCTCGATCCCGCTCGCCTGCGGCTGCCCGAGAAACCCGCGCTCGAAGGCCTCGAAGCCAGGTGGCTGCCGCGCTGGGAAGAATCGGGCGTCTACCGCTTCGACCGGTCGCGCCCGCGCGCCGAGGTCTATTCGATCGATACGCCGCCGCCGACCGTCAGCGGCTCGCTCCACGTCGGCCACGTCTTCTCCTACACCCACACCGACGTCGTCGCGCGCTTCCAGCGGATGCGCGGCAAGGACGTCTTCTATCCGATGGGATGGGACGACAACGGCCTGCCGACCGAGCGCCGCGTGCAGAACTACTACGGCGTCCGCTGCGATCCGTCGCTGCCGTACGATCCGTCGTTCACGCCGCCGCCGCAGCCGCCGAAGCCGCCGGTCTCGGTGTCGCGCCCGAATTTCATCGCGCTCTGCGAGCAGCTGACCGGCGAGGACGAAAAGGCGTTCGAGCAGCTCTGGAAGACGCTCGGGCTCTCGGTGGACTGGTCGATGACCTACGCGACGATCGGCAGGCGCGCGCAGCGCGTGTCGCAGGTCGCGTTCCTGCACCTGCTCGAGCGCGGCCTCGCGTATCAGGTGGAAGCGCCGACGCTCTGGGATATCGACTTCAAGACCGCGGTGGCGCAGGCGGAGCTCGAAGATCGCGACATGCCGGGCGCCTACCACCGGATCAAGTTCGCGATCCCGCCAGATGCAGGGCACTCCTCGAGCGGTGCCGACGCGGTAGAAATCGAAACGACTCGCCCCGAGCTCATCCCCGCCTGCGTCGCGCTGGTCGCGCACCCGGATGACGAGCGCTACAAGCCGCTGTTCGGCAAAGAGGTGGTGACGCCGCTCTTCGGCGCGCGCGTGCCGGTGAAGGCGCACACGCTGGCCGATCCCGAAAAGGGGAGCGGCATCGCGATGATCTGCACCTTCGGCGACATCACCGACGTGACGTGGTGGCGCGAGCTGAACCTGCCGGTGCGCGCCGTCATCCAGCCGGATGGCACTCTGCGCGATGTCAGCTGGGGCGTCCCCGGCTGGGAGTCGGTCGATTCCGATCGCGCGCAGCGCTACTATGCCGAGCTCAAGGGCCTGTCGGCGTCGAAGGCGCGGGCGAAGATCGTCGAGCAGCTGCGTGCCAGCGGCGACCTGGTCGGCGACCCTCGCCCGATCACGCACGCGGTGAAGTTCTACGAGAAGGGCGATCGTCCGCTCGAGATCATCACCAGCCGCCAGTGGTTCATCAAGGCGATCGACTTCCGCGAGGCGCTCTTCGGCCGCGGCCGCGAGCTGAAGTGGCACCCCGAATACATGCAGACGCGCTACGAGAACTGGACCGCCGGCCTCAACGGCGACTGGTGCGTCAGCCGGCAGCGCTTCTTCGGCGTGCCGTTTCCCGGTCTGGTACCCGATCAGCGATCTCGGCCGCGTCGAGTACGAGCGCCCGATCGCCGCGCGGGAAGAGCAGCTGCCGATCGATCCGTCGACCGACGTGCCGCCCGGCTACACCGCCGGGCAGCGCGGCGCGCCGGGCGGGTTCGTCGGCGATCCGGACGTGATGGACACGTGGGCGACCTCGTCGGTCTCGCCGCAGATCGTCTGCGGCTGGCCGGACGATCCGGAGCTCTTCACGCAGACGTTTCCGATGGACCTGCGGCCGCAGGCGCACGACATCATCCGCACCTGGCTCTTCGACTCGGTGCTGCGCGCGCACCTCGAGCACGACTCGCTGCCGTGGGCGAACGCCGCGATCTCGGGCTGGGTGCTCGATCCCGACCGCAAGAAGATGTCGAAGTCGAAGGGCAACGTCGATCACGCCGATGGCGCTGCTCGAGGAGCACGGCTCGGACGGCGTGCGCTACTGGGCGGCGAGCGGGCGCCCCGGCACCGACACCGCGTTCGACCCGAACCAGATGAAGGTCGGGCGGCGGCTGGCGATCAAGATCCTGAACGCGTCGAAGTTCGCGCTGATGTCGGCGGAGCCGCAAGGCGAGATCACCTATCCGGTCGATCGCGCGATGCTGCGGAACCTCGCCGCGCTGGTCAACGAGGCCACGCGCGCCTTCGAGGAATACGACTACGCCCGCGTGCTGCAGCGCACCGAGGCGTTCTTCTGGGGCTTCTGCGACGACTACCTGGAGCTGGTGAAGGGGCGGCGCTACGGTGAGCAGGGCGCCGCGGCCGCCGGTTCCGCGAACGCGGCGCTCACGGCGGCGTTGTCGGTGATGCTGCGGCTGTTCGCGCCGTTCCTGCCGTTCGTCACCGAGGAAGTCTGGTCGTGGTGGCGCGACGGGTCGATCCACACCGCCGCCTGGCCAGCCGCGTCCGAGCTCGATGCGCTCATCGCCGACAACTCGACCGAGACGAAGCAGGCCGACCAGCGCACCTACAAGTGGGCGACCGAGGTGCTCTTCGAAGTCCGCAAGCAGCGGTCGGAAGCCAAGCAGCCGCTCAAGGTGCCGATCTCGAAGGTGACGGTGAAGACCGACGCCGACGCGGCGGCGCTGATGCCAATCGTCGATGCCGACCTGAAGGCGGCGCTGCGCGTGCAGGCATTCGAGACCACGGTCGGCGAACCGCGCGAGATCGTCGTTACCGGGTATGAAGCTCTGTCGTAGTGTCCGCCTTCAGGCGGACCCGTGACATGCGCCATCGACCCTGCTGACTATCGCGACATCGTCCGGCGCGCGCTCGACGAAGACGTGCGCGACGGCGACATCACGACCGACGCGACTGTCGCGGCCACGGTGCAGGCGCGCGGCGTGTTTCTCGTCAAGGCGACTGCGTCCTCGCCGGGCTCGACGTCGCGTTCGAGACGTTCCGGCTGCTCGAACCGTCCGTGCGCGTCGAGGCGCGGAAGGGCGACGGCGACGCGTGCGCGGCGGGCGAGGAGATCGCGACCGTGTTCGGTTCCGCTCGCGCGCTTCTCGTCGGCGAGCGAACGGCGCTCAATTTTCTCCAGCGCCTCTCCGGCATCGCCACGCGGGCGCGCGGGTTCGTGGACGCATCCGGCGGCCGCATCACCATCCTCGATACCCGCAAGACGACGCCGACGCTGCGGATGCTCGAGAAATACGCGGTGCGCGCCGGCGGGGCGACGAACCATCGCGTCGGCCTCTACGACGCGATTCTCATCAAGGACAACCACATCCGGCTGGCGGGCGGCGTCAGCGCGGCCGTGGAGCGCGCGCGATCGCATCGTCCAGGCTTGCCGGTCGAGATCGAAGCCGAGACGCTCGACCAGGTTGACGAGGCGCTGGAAGCGCGCGCCGAGACGATCCTCGTCGACAACATGTCGAGCGAGCAGATTCGCGAAGCGGTCGCGCGGGCCCGCGGCCGCGCGAAGATCGAAATCTCCGGCGGCGTGACGCTCGAGCGAATCCCCGAGCTGGCCGCAACCGGCGCCGACTTCGTCTCGGTCGGCGCGCTGACGCACTCCGCGCCGGCCATCGACATCAGCTTTGAAATCGAACCGATTTAAGCCGCCGCAGTTTTTTGCCTCGGTCGGCTCGACCAACGACGTTGCCGCCTGCGCTGCCGCGTGGGCTCGGTTGTCGTCGCCGACGACCAGAGCGCCGGCCGCGGCCGCCGCGGGCATACGTGGTTCTCGCCGCCCGGCTCCGGCCTCTACGTCTCCGTCGTCCTCGCGCCGGCGACCGCGCGCGTCGATCCCCCGCGCGCGACGATGCTGCTGACGCTGGCGGCGGGCGTGGCGATCGCCGAAGGCGTCGAGGCAGCGACCGGCCTGGCCGCGTCGACCTGAAGTGGCCGAACGATCTGCTGGTCGCGCGGCGAAGAAGCTCGGCGGGATCCTCGCGGAGGGCGGCGGCGCGACGCGTCGTCCTCGGCTACGGCATCAACGTCCTCGAGACCGCGTTTCCGCCGGAACTGCGCGACCGCGCGACCTCGCTGCAGTCCGAGCTCGGGCGCGTCGTCGAGCGCGATGCGGTGCTCGACGAGACGCTCGCCGCGTTGTCGCGCCGCTACGAGGATCTCGTCGACGGACGGTTCGATGCTATCCTCGACGCCTGGCGCCGGCGTGCGCCGCGCGCGTCGGGCGCGCGCGTGACGTGGACGACGATCGAGGGCACGCGCTCGGGCATCACCGCCGGCATCGACGACCGCGGCGCCTTGCTCGTGCGGATCGAGCGATCGCGTGGAGCGGATTGTTTCCGGGGAACTCTCGTGGCTATAGGTTTGCGGTCATCCTCTGTGTCCTCTGAGCCTGTGTCCTCTGTGCCGACGTCGTCATGCTGTTAGCCATCGACGTCGGCAATACGAACATCGTGCTCGGCGTCTTCGACGGCTCGACGCTGGTCCAGAGCTGGCGCCTGCAGACGCTGCGCGAGCGGACCTCCGACGAGCTCGGGCCTCCTGGTCGACGGCCTGTTCGCGCACAGCCACATCGACCGCGTGCAGATTGGCGGCGTCATCCTCGGCTCGGTCGTGCCGCCGCTGACCGGCACGATCCGCCAGATGGTGGAACGTTATTTCGGCGTCACGGCGATGGTCGATCGAGCCGGACCTCAAGACCGGGATGCCGATTCTCTACAAGAACCCGGCGGAAGTCGGCGCCGATCGCATCGTCAACGCGGTGGCGGCATACGAGAAGTTCGGCAAGGCGCACGGCGCGCCGCTGCCGATGGTCGTCGTCGACTTCGGCACGGCGACGACGCTCGATGCGGTGAGCGCGAAGGGCGAATACCTGGGCGGCGCGATCTGCCCGGGCGTCCAGATCTCGGCCGATGCGCTGTTTCAGCGCGCGGCGCGCCTGCCGCGCATCGACGTGCGCAAGCCGCCGACGGTCATCGGCCAGACGACGGTCGGCGCGATGGAGTCGGGGTTGTTCTACGGCTACGTCGGGATGGTCGAGGGGCTCGTGCGGCGGATGACGCGACGAGCTCGGCGGCCAGACGTCATCTGCGTCGCGACCGGCGGCCTGGCCGACGTGATCGCGCCCGAGACGCACGTTCATCCAGCACGTCGACCCCGATCTGACGCTCGACGGGCTGCGGATCGTCTGGGAACGGAACCTCAAGAAACGCGCGTAGATTGGACATCGCAGAGTACTGCCGCGAGATCGAAACCTATCTGTGCCGGAAGAACGACGGCCACCTGATCCGTGTCGTCGGCCCGTCGTTCGAGCTCGTGTCGGCGTGGGCGGCGCAGCGGCGTGCCGCTGAAGATCGCGTACGCCGGCATCGATCGGTATTTCGAGCGCTACTACCGCAAGGGCCCGCGGCGGCGGCCGGTGAAGATCGACTTCTGCGAGGCCGACGTCCTCGACGTGTTCGACGAGTGGCGCAAGGCGCTGGGTGTGACGCAGGCGGCAGCCGAGGGTCATCAGTCGGCAGTCGCACGGCGATCAGTCCGCCGTGGTCAGTCGTCAGTCGCTGCCGGCGCATCTCGAGCGCGTCGTGCTGCGGCTGTCCTCGGCGCGCGCACGCGGTTCGCTGGGCGACGCGTTCGACTCGCTGATCGACCGCGTGTCGGCGGAGCTCGACGCCGCGCGCAGCAAGGCCGGCGGACTGCGGGGCGCGGCGCGACGTGAGCTGGTCGAGCGGCTGTCGACCCTGGACGCCGAGCTGATGCGCCAGGCGCGCAGCGGTCTCGACGCGGCGGACGCCGCATCGCTGGCGCGCGACGCCGAGGACGAGCTCGCCGCGTTCCGATCCGGCATGGCGCCGGACGCATTCGCGCGCGCGCGCGAAGCGGCGACCGATCGCCTGGTGCGCGAGCGCTTCGCGCTGCCGACGATCGCGTTCGAATAGTCGTTCGTCACGGCCCGCCTGAAGGCGCACACTACACACGAAGATGCTGTCACCGGGCCAGACCGTTCCGGTCGCGATCGAGAAGCCAGCCGCCGGCGGGCGGATGATCGCGCGCGTCGACGGCCAGGTCGTGCTGGTCGCCGACGCGATTCCCGGCGAGCGCGTGCAGGCGCGCGTCGAGCGGATCGGCAAGGGCGTCGTCTATGCGCAGACGCTGTCGGTCGACGAGCCGTCCGCGCGATCGGCGCGATCCGTTTCGCCGATCCGTTGTGCGGCGGCTGCCTCTACAGCCACATCGCCTATCCGCGGCAGCTCGCGCTCAAGGCGCAGGTGATCGCCGACGCGTTCAGGCGCATCGGCCGCCTCGAGCTGCCGGCGCCGCTGGCCGTGGCCGGTTCGCCCGAGGAGGGCTACCGGATGCGCGCCCGCTTCCACGTGCGCGGCCACCGGCTCGGGTTCTTCCGCGAGAACAGCCACGAGGTGTGCGACGCGCGCGCGACGCGGCAGCTGCTGCCGGCGACCGCCGACACGCTCGATCGCCTGATGGCGGCGATGCGATCGCTCGGGCTCGACGCGGTGCGCGAGATCGAGCTGTCGGAGAACATCGAGGCGTCCGAGCGCGCCGTGTTCCTCGACGCCGGCGCGATCGACGAGGCGACGCTGGCGCGGCTCGCCGACACCGACGGCCTGACCGGTCTCGGGTCCGCGTGGGGCGCCTTCGGCAGCCCGCACGTCGGCGACACGCTGGCGATCGGCGAGAAGCGCCTGACGCTTCGCCGCCACGTGCAGGCGTTCTTCCAGGGAAACCGTTATCTGCTTGCGGGATCTCGTGGCCCACGTTGCGGGCCTGCTGCCCGAGGGCGGCGCCGTGCTCGATCTCTACGCCGGCGTCGGCCTGTTCTCGCTCGCTGCGGCCGGCGCGCGCGGCGCCAGCGTCGTCGCGGTCGAGGGCGACTTCTTCGCCGCCGCCGATCTTCAGGCGAACGCCGCCGCGTTCGGCGGCGCGATCACTACCGTGCGCGCGTCGGTCGAAAGCATCGGCCCGGGACTCGCCGGCGCCAACCGGAAGTTCGATGCGGTGATTGTCGATCCGCCAAGGACCGGGATGTCGCGAGAGGCGCTGGACAACGCGCTGAAGGTCAACGCGCCGCGGCTGGTCTACGTGTCGTGCGACGTCGCCACCCTCGCGCGCGACGCGCGCCGCATCGTCGATCACGGCTACACGCTCGAGCGCGCCGACGCGTTCGATCTGTTCCCGAACACGCCGCACGTCGAAACGGTTGTCGTCTTCGGACGGTGAGATCAGGCCGACGTTGCAGCGCCCCGCTGAACTTGCGGCGACCGGTGTAACTCGCAACGCCTGTGCGAACAGAAGATCAGGAGGACCAGGAGATCAGGAGGAATTTTTCTCTTTTCAGACAGCTCGCGGCGTAGCCGGGCGGCGTCGCGAGCCGCCCGATTGCCTGTCGAAGCAGCCGGACGCCATGCGATACCCCGTAGACGAAAGATGAGCCTCCTGATCGTCTGATCTCCTGTGTCTTTACCGGCGGTACAAATAACCCGTACGCCTCTGAAAGCACCCAGCTGCAGAAGCTGGGCTGGGGCTGTCGCCGCTATTTTTTCTGCGACGCCTCTAGGAATCCCTCGAAGAGCGCCCGGAACTCACCGGTGCGGAAGAAGTTCTCCGGGTGCCATTGCACGCCGAGGCAGAAGAGCGCGGCCGGATCCTCGATCGCCTCGATGACGCCGTCCGGCGCCGTCGCCGCCACCTTGAAGCCGCTGGCGACGTCCTTGACCGCCTGGTGATGGCGGCTGTTCACCTCGCAGGTGTCGTCGGTCAGCCGCTCGCGCATCAGCGTCGCGAGCAGCGAGTCTTTCTCGATCCACACCTCGTGCGCGAACGAGAACGCCTGGTGCGGCGGGCACGGCAGGCTGTGCTCGAGCGCCCCGGGCAGCTGCGTCGGGATGTCCTGCACGAGCGTGCCGCCGAAGGCGACGTTGAGCACCTGGACGCCGCGGCAGATCGCGAAGATCGGCACCTTGCGCGCGCGTGCCGCGGTCGACCATCCCGATCTCGAACTCGTCGCGTCCGGGCTCGGCTTCGACCGTCGTCGGATGCGCCGGCTCGCCGTAGCGCGACGGCTCGACGTCGTTGCCGCCGGTCAACAACAGGCCGTCGATGCTCTTCAGCGCCTCGTCGACCGGCGTCGAGACGTCGAGCACGAGCGGCTCGCCGCCGACGTGGAGAATGGCCTGCCGGTAATCCTCGATCTTGCGGCAGGGTGTGATGCCAATGACGGCCATATGGTCAGGGGTCCTTACATCCGGCTCGGCACTTCGATGCCCATCAGGTCCAGTGCCTTCGTGAGCTGCGTGCGCACGTAGGCCACGCCGGCGGCCCGCCAGCGTTTTCGATCCGCCTGCTCTTCGTTCAGGATCGGATACCGATGGTAGAACGCGTTGAAGGTCTGCGCCAGCCCGAACGTATATTTCGCCAGGCCGGAGAATTCGAGCGATCGCACGACCTGTTCGACGATTTCGTCCAGCCTGGACGCCTCGAACACGACCGCCCACAGGGCATGGTCGCCGCCGGCCCCCGCCTCGGGCGCTTCCAGCAGTTCGGTGGCCGGGGTCGTGTCGAGGTCGCCGAGCACGTCGGCTTCGCTCAACCCCTCGCGTTCCTGCAACTTGCGGAAGATGTTGTTGGCGCGCACCACCGCGTACTGCAGGTACGGACCGGTTTCGCCCTCGAAGCTCAGGGCCTCCTCGATGTCGAACACGATCAGCTTGCCGCGGGAATACTTCAGCATGAAATAGCGGATCGCCGCGACCGCGATCTGGGCGCCGACCCGCTCGCATTCTTCCTGTGAAACGTCCGGGTTCCGCTTGGCGACTTCTGCGGTCGCTTTCCCGCCCAACAGGTCGAGCAGGTCGTCAATCTTCACCCCGAGACCCTTGCGCCCCGAGACCTCGACAAACGGCTTCGCCGCCTCGTCGCCCTCCTGCGGCGTGTTGTAGCCCAGCTCCTTCGCCGTCGCGTGCGACAGCGCCACCATCTCGTACGAGAAGTGAATCGAGTTCTCGGCTTCCTCGACGTGGCCGAGCGTGCGCAGCGCCTGGCTGAGCAGCGCCTGCAGGTACATCTGCCGCGAATCGATCACGTTGTAGATCCGCTTCGCGTGGCCGAACTCCGGCGCGCCCGGCTCGCCTGCGCCTGACGTGGTCGACCAGAGCTGGCGGCCGTTCTCCTGCGTCGCAAAGCGGCGGTAGTTGAAGTCGAGCCCGAGGAGCCCGAGCTTCCAGAACTGGTTCGCCAGGTCCTTGCCGATGTAGGTGACGACGCCGTTCGAACGCACGATCACTTTCTCGCGCGATTCCTCGGCCCCCTCCGCGCCTTCGGCATTGTCCGGCTCGGCCCCGTCGCTCTGCCCGGCGTCGTCTTCGATCCGCATCACCCAGCAGCCGGCGAGCTTGCCCTCCGTCTGCAGGAAGACGGCACCTTGCGTCTTGAGCACCTCGAACGCGTGCGCCCAGAAATGGAGCCGGATGATGTCGCCCTCGTAGGTCAGCAGGTCGTAGCCGATCCCGAGCCGCGCCATCGTCTTCAGGTGCGCCCGCACGATGCGATCGACGATGAAGGCGCCCATGGCGGCGACGTCGTTGCCGCCGCGCTCGAGATCGTGCAGCGCCGCCGTGCGGACGCCGAGCCGCACGCGATCGCCGTCGTACCACTCGGTGACGCGCGAGTAGAGGTCCCAGCAGTAGTAGTCGAAGCGCGTCGAATCCGCGATCGCCTTCACCTCGTCCAGGCTCTTCTGTTCGAGCTCACGAAAGCCGACGATGATGTCGGCGACCTGGACGCCCATGTCGTCGATGTAGTTCTGGATCTCGAACGGCGTGCCGCGAAAGCGCAGCGCGCGCACCAGCGTGTCGCCGAGCGCCGCGTTGCGCAGGTGGCCGATGTGCGCCGCCTTGTTCGGGTTGATCGCCGTGTGCTCGACGACGGTTTTCTCGAGCGTCGCCGCGTCGGGCGCCACCTGTTGCCGGATGCGCGGGATGAGAAACGCCGCCCGATCGAGATACAGGTTCAGGTAGCCGTTCGGCGTCGCGACGATGCGCTCGACGCCCGGGATCGAGCCAACCGCCTGCGCCAGTTCCTGCGCGATCGCGCGCGGCGGCTTGCGCAGCGTCCGCGCCAGCTGGAACGCGACGGCGACCGCCAGATCCCCGAGCGCGCGCGTCGGCGGCACCTCGACCGCGAACGGCGGCACATCGGTGATGCCGGCGTAGCGGCGGATCGCGTCGGCGATCGCGTGCTGGACCTGTCGCTGAACACTCAGAATCATGGACGGATAATTTATGTGTTGGCCCGCTCGCGGCCGGCACCGGGATCGTGGTCGTGCCGGCTCAAAGGTCTGCCGGTAAGCTCGTGCTACGATTAATGTTTGTGACCTTGAAGCGCCTCGAGCTCGGCGTACCTGTCATCTTACTCTGACATGCGAGAAGCCGGCATCGGGCGTGTCCTCGTCGCGAGCCTGCATCAGGGCATCGCTGACATCCTGCCGACACGCCTGACCTTCTACGAGAACTGGCTCAACGCGGAAGGACTGCGCGAGGGCACGATCGGGCTCGCGCCGCTCTACGCGGTGCTCAGCTTCCTGCGGCAGGAAGGGGAGGCCTACCGGCTGATCACGACGCGCGCGGGCGAATACGCCGCCGAGTGGACGGTCCAGTCGATGACGCCGACGCAGCGGACGTTCCTGAAGACGCTGCCAGTCTGGCTGCGCAGCCGCATGCTGCTGCGCCTGGCCAGGCGGCTGGTGCACGAAAGCTACAGCGGCAGCCGTGCGTTTTCGCGGATCCGGCGCGGCGCCGCCAGCATCGACCTGCGCGCCTCGGTCTTCTGCTCGGTGCGCGAGCCGGCGCCGCACGCGCTGTGCGGCTTCTACGCCGCGGCGTTCACGCGGCTGCTGGCGCTCTTCGATATCGGCGCCCGCACCGAGGTCGTGGCGTGCCGCGGCACCGGCGAGCCGACCTGCGTCCTGAAAGTCGCGCTCGCCAACGGCCAGCCGGTGGGTGCTTCAGAGGTGTCATGAAGGCTGGGCTTCTGGTCGTGCTCGCACTGGCTGGCGCGTGCGGGACCGCAGCGGCCCAGATGCCGGTGCACCAGCCTGGAGCACGAATCCTGGTGATGCCGTTCGAGAACGTCAAGCGCGACGCGAAGATCTTCTGGATCAGCGAGGCGTCGGCGGTCCTGCTGACCGACGACCTCAACGCGCTCGGCGCCAACGCCATCACGCGTCAGGAACGGATGCAGGCGTTCGAGCAGCTGCAGGTTCCGCCCGCGGCCGCGCTCACCGATGCGACGGTGATCCGCATCGGACAACTGGTGGGCGCGACGCAGGTCGTCGTCGGCTCGCTGCAGCTCGAAGCCGACGTGCTCGTCGTCCGCGCGCGCAGCATCGCGCTCGACACCGGACGCATCCAGGTCGACGTCACCGATCGCGGTCCGCTGCCGGCGCTCTATCGGCACGCTCGAGCGCATCGCCCGGCGTCTCGCACCGCCATCGGCGAAGACCTCCGAGGAGATCGAGCGGATGCATCCGCCGATCGCGGTGTTCGAGGACTTCATCAAGGGCGTGGTCGCCGAAACGCCGGCGACCGCCATCAACTACCTCAACGCCGCGTTGACGCGGCAGCCCTCGTTCGATCGCGCGCGGATCGCGATGTGGGATGTCTACGCCGACGAGGGCGATCATCAGCGCGCGCTCGCGGCGGTCACGCCGGTGCCGGCAACATCGTCGTGGGCGCGGCAGGCGCGCTTTCTTGCCGGGCTGTCGCAGCTCAATCTGAAGAAGTACGACGACGCCTATGCGACGTTCACGGCGCTGGCCGACGAAGAACCGGCGGCGGCGGTGCTCAACAACCTTGGCGTCGTGCAGCTCGGTCGCGGCGTCCCGCCGCAGTCCGGCTCGCCGACCTTCTACTTCAACAAAGCGTCGCAGGCGGATCCCGACGATCAGGACTACGTCTTCAACCTCGGCTACGCCTACCTGCTCGATCGCGATCCGCAGGCGTCGATCTACTGGCTGCGCGAATCGGTGCGGCGCAACCCGGCCGACGGCGATGCGCATTTCGTCCTCGGCGCCGCGCTCGCCGCCGCCGGCAACACGATGGAGGCTTCGCGCGAGCGCGAGCTGGCGCGGCGCTTGTCGTCGGCGTACGAGCCGGGCGCGCGGCCGGCGGGCGAGACCGTGCCACGAGGGCTCGAGCGGGTCAAGAATCACGTCGAGCTGCCGCACGTCAGCAACATCGTCTCGCGCCTGGCGACGTCGGAGCAGCGCGAGCAGGCCGAGCTCGCGGCGTTCTATCTCGATCGCGGCCGTCGCTTGTATCAGCAGGAGAACGATCGCGAGGCGGTCAGCGAGCTGAATCACGCGCTGTATCTCTCGCCTTACCTCGCCGACGCACACGTCCTCGTCGGCCGCATTCACCTGCGCAACGGCCGCCTGCACGAAGCCATCGACGCCTTCAAGATCGCGTTGTGGAGCACCGAGACCGCGGAGGCGCACGCCGCGCTCGGCGAGGCCTACCGCCAGGCGAAGGAGCTCGATGCCGCGCGTGCCGAAGCGGAGCGCGCGCTCGCCATGGATCCGGAATCGGTGGACGCCAAAGAGCTGCTCGCACGGCTCGACGCACGCTAGAGCTTTTGGGCCCTTGTACTGAAGAATCTAACGTGTTAAAATCACAGCAGTTGTGGCGCACCAGATTCAGGACGAGGGCTTTCACGAGATCCAGCTGAACGGCAAGCAGCTGGTGTTCCTCTTCATGGCCGCGACGGTCGTGTCGGTCGTGATTTTCCTCTGCGGCGTGCTGGTGGGCCGGGGCGTGCGCGCGAATCAGGTGGCCTCGGCCGAAGCGTCGGCCGCTTCCACCCCGGGTGAAACGTCGCCCCAGCAGGCGCCTTCGCCGCCGCAGCCGACCCCGGCCGGATCCGATCCAACCGCGGCGGCGCCGCCGCCCGCGCCGGCCGACGACCTCACCTACTTCAATCGCCTCGAAAAGAAGAACGCGCCGGCCGAGACGCTGAAGCCCACGCCTGCGTCCGAACGCAGCGCCGCGAACGCGCGGCCCGCACCGCCGGTGGCGCGCGCCGCGCCCGCGCCAGCCGCGCCGCCAGCTGCGCTGCGGCGCCAGCGCCGAGCGAACCCGCGCCGAAGCCCGCCGAGTCCGCTCGCGCCGAGCCGGGAGGCCAGGGCTTTGCGGTGCAGATTGCCGCGCTCAACGTCCGCAGCGAGGCCGACGCGATCGCGAAGCGCCTCAGTTCGAAAGGGTACGCGGCCTACGTCCTGTCACCGGCCGATGGCACGCCGTCGGTCTACCGCGTGCGCGTGGGCAAGTTCCCGACCCGCCGCGAGGCGGAGACCATAGCGGCGAGACTGCAGAAGGAAGAGCAGTTCAAGCCCTGGGTCACGCGCTGACGGCGGGCGCTCGAACCATCCTCGCTCAGTACGACGGCAGCGGCAGATCCTCGCAGTGCCGGCGGCAGTAGTCCTCGAGGATCTCCTTCGCCGCGTCGGTGAACTCCATCCCCGCCCGATAGTAGGTTTCCGATCCCATCCGCGCCTGCTCGAAGACCGACCATGCGACGTGCGCCGTCAGCCGCACCGTCTCGACGCCGTCGGGCAGCGCGATCTTGACGTTGTCGTTCGGCCGCAGCGACGGCTGTGAGACCACCTGCGCGCCGAGGATGGAGATGTTGACCAGGTTCGCCTGCTTGTTTTCGACCACCGCGTTCAGCGACTCGAGCACCTTGAATCGGTGCGCGCGCCGGGTGTTCGCCCCTTTGAGCGCCGCCGCCGCGGCCGCCGGCGTCGTGATGATGACGGCCTTGCGGTCGGCGTGAGCGCCGGCATCCGCGGCGCCGGCCGCGGGCTCGACATTGTAGGGCGTTGTCGTCCACTTGCCGTTGCTCTGGACGATGAGGTGAATCGCGGAGCCGCGCAGTCCCAGCCGCTCGACGCGCTCGATGAAGCCCTTGCCGGCCGGCGTCTGGGCGAGCAGCGCCTCGATCGCGATGAGCCTCGGGTGATTCAGCTGGATGCTCTCCAGCGCCGCGGCGAGCTTGTTGTCGGTGAACCGGATGACGCGGCCTGAGAACAGCGACACGCTCTGGATGGCCGGCATCCGCACCGTGGTGGCGATGACAACGGAGATGTTGGACGGCACAAAAGGACCGCCGACGCAACCAGAATGCCACCGCTTTTTGGCCGACTTTCCCCAGATCCCGCCGTGATCGGGCGAGTGGCGGCCTCGATTTTGTTCCGGCTCGAACATTTCTGCTGTTGGGCTTCGGCCTTTTGTACGTAGTGTCCGGACACGCCCTGTTACGCACGAACTCACGCCGAGATCTCCAGTGGCGTCGCAGTGGTCGGCCTCTTCCGATCGCGTCCAACACAGATCGTCGGAATGTCGTCGTTCCGTGTAATGTTGTCGGCCGGTCCAGAGGAGCAGTGATTGATCACTGAGCGTCAGAAGATGCTCGCCGGCGAGCTGTACGACCCGCTCGACCCTGAGCTCGTCCGAGCGCGCGAGCGCGCCCGCGACCTCTGCCAAACGCTGAATGCGACCCGCGAAGGACAGCAGGACGAGCGCCGCCGGATCCTCTGCGATCTGTTCGGGCGCGGCGGCGAGACGGTCTGGATGCAGCCGCCGTTCTTCTGCGACTACGGTTCGCACATCGAGCTCGGCGAGCGCGTCTTCTTCAACTTCAACTGCGTCGTCCTCGACGTCTGCGCCGTGAGGATCGGCAGCTACTCCCTCTTCGGTCCGGCGGTGCAGATCTACACGCCGATGCATCCGCTCGATGCCGAATTGCGCCGGCGTCAGGAGTTTGGAAAGCCGGTCGAGATTGGCGCGGACGTGTGGGTGGGCGGCGGCGCCATCATCCTGCCGGGCGTCACGATCGGATCGCGCGCCGTCATCGGCGCCGGTAGCGTGGTCACACGGGATGTTCCAGAAGGTGTCTTTGCCGCAGGCAATCCCTGCCGGGTCGTTCGTCAGATCGTCGAAAACCGCTGATGCGCGAACCAGCGATGCTGGCGCTCATCTGAGCCCCGTGGTCCAGTTGAGGACGACGTTGATCGGCAAACGTCGCGGTTGAGCTTCGTGTCGCGCGCGCGATACACCTCGCCCATGCCGCCCGCTCCCAGGGCCGACACGATCTGATAGGAACCGAGGCGGGCGCCTGAGACGAGAGCCACGCCTGGCGTGGATTATACGGGGCAAGCGGACGCGCGAGGCCGCCAAGAGCAGTGGGCGCTTACGAGTCCATCAGCCGGTTCTCGATCGCGTAGCGCATCACCTCGGCGTTGCTGCGCATCTGCAGCTTCTCGAGCAGCCGCGAGCGGTAGGTGCTCACCGTCTTGACACTCAAGCCGAGCGCGACCGCGATGCCCGACACCGTCAGGCCCGACGCGATCATCCGCAGCACCTGATACTCGCGATCGGAGAGCTTGTCGTGCGGCGCCGCGTTCTCTGCGGTCGGCGTGCGCGCCCAGTCGGGGACGCGGCTCCCGAGATAGAGGCGGCCGCGCCGAATCTGATCGATCGCGTGCACCAGCTCGGTGGCCGCGCTGTCTTTGGTCAGGTATCCCCAGGCGCCGGCCGCGAGCACGCGGCGCGCGAACTGCGATGCGGGATGCATGCTCAACACGAGCACCGGCAGGGCCGGCCGCATCTGCCGGATCTCCTTGAGCAGATCGAGGCCGCTCGCGCCCGGCAGCGTCACGTCGAGGACGACGACGTCCCAGGCCGAGGCGCGGATGCTCGCCGACGCGCTCGCCACGTCGCTGGCTTCGCCGACGCTGACTGACTTGAGCCCTTCCACCAGAATCTGCCGGATGCCGTGTCGGACAACGGGGTGATCGTCGACCAGTAAAATGCGCACCATCGTCTTATTCGCGTCCTCGCGCCACACTTGCCGGAACCGTGACGACCACCGCGGTGCCCTTGCCGGGCCGTCCGCTGATCGACAGCTTCGCGCCAATCAACTGCGCACGCTCGCGCATCCCGAGCAGGCCGATCGAGACCGGATCGGCGACCTCCCTCGGGTTGATGCCGCGGCCGTTGTCGGCGATCGTCAGCGACGTGCTGCGGGTCGTCTGGCGCATCGAGATCTTCACCGCGCTCGCGTTGGCGTGGCGCACCACGTTGGTCAGCGCCTCCTGCACGATACGGAAGACCGCCGTGCTCTGCTCCGATGTCAGCGCATCGTCGCCGACGCTGCCGGCGATGCGGCACCTGACGCCGGTGCGCCGCGCGATCGCGGCCGCCTCGAGCTCGATCGCCGCGCCGAGACCGAGATGGTCGAGCGCCGGCGGACGCAGCGTCGAGGCCAGTCGCCGCACCGTTTCGGTGGCGACCTCGATGCTGCCGACCATCGACTGCATGCGATCGATCATCTGCGGTTCGAGGCCGCGGCGCATCAGGTCGCGAACCGTGCGCGTCATCTCGAGCTTGAGGCCGGTCAGCGTCTGCCCGAGCTCGTCGTGGAGCTCGCGTGCGACGTCGGCCCGCTCCGCTTCGCGCGCCGAGTTCAAGCTGGCGGCGAGCCGGCGCAACTGGCTCTCTGAATCGCGCAGGCGAGTCTGGATCGCCAGCGGCTCGGTGATGTCGCGCCCGATCCCTTCGAACGCGATCAGCTGGCGGCTGGCATCGTAGACGGGGCTGTTGCGGTGCTCGACGCAGACGATCGGAGCCATCGGGGTGGACCCAGCGCAGCACGACCGGATCGCCCGAGGCCTCGGGGTGGGTGCGCATCGCGCGCGCCTTCTCGCGATCCTCGGGGTGGACCGCCGACCACGCCGCTTCAGGATCGGCGAGGAATTCCTGCGGCGTGCGCCCGGTGAGGCGCTTGGCCGCGGGGCTGACGTACTGCAGTCCGTGCGGCACGACCGCCAGGCGGTAAATCATGTCGCGCGCGTTTTCCGCGAGCAGTCGCAGCAGCGATTCGCTGTCCGCAAGACGGCGGTTCGCTTCGACGCGATCGGTGACGTCGCGCGCCACCCCCTCGACCGCCACCCAGCGCCCGTGCTGGTCGAACACCGGCACACGCTGGTGCTCGGCCCACACGATCCGCCCGTCGCGGTGAATCCAGCGCAGTAGCATCGTGCGACGGAGCTTCGACGGATCGCTGCCCCCGGCGGCATCGATCGCCCCGGCGAGCAGGGCACGGTCGTCGGGGTGCACGATGCTGAGCCCGAGCTCGGGATCGTCGTAGAACTCCTGTGCGTCGCGGCCGGTGATGGCGAGCGCCGCGGTGCTGAGGTATTCGATCGAGAGCGGGTTGATGCGATAGCGGTAGAAGAGGTCCTGCCCGTTGTCGACGAGCCGTTGAAAGCGGAGCAGATCGCCCGCCGGCGTTGCCTCGGCACGTTCGACGCGCTTACGAACTCGCATGGACAGTGGGAAGTATACGGGCGCAACTCAGGCGAGAAGTAACAAGTGTGGGACAAACGCCGACGTTTCGACGCTACTTTTGTCGGACGATCGCGGACATACAAAACGACCCTTGACCGTAGACACTTAGTCGGCCGCGCAACTGTTGAGCCTCCATTCGCCGTCGCTACACGTGTGTACACACGTGGCGCCCGGCGGCGGCCGGTGCCGGGATGCTCGAGGCGCATGCCCGGGGGAAGTTGACGCTGTCAACGCCCGGGCTGGCGCTGACTTGGTCCGAATGATGCCCAACACCGATCACCCCCTCGTCCTCGTCCTGGACGACGAAGCGCCGATTCGCCAGATCCAGCGGCGCATCCTCGAGAAGGCCGGCTACCGTGTCATCGAAGCCGCCGGCGGCGTCGAGGCGCTGACCGTGCTCGAGGGCACACAGGACCTCGACCTGCTGATTGCCGACCTCGAGATGCCCGAGCTCGCCGGCGAGGAGGTCGTGCGGCGGATTCGCGTGGCGCGGCCCGATCTGAAAGTGCTCTACGTCACCGGCCACATCGATCGCCTGCTCGACGCCCGCTCGACGCTCTGGGAGGGCGAGGCGTTTCTCGACAAGCCGTTTACGCCACGCGGCCTGCTCGAGGCGGTGTCGCTGCTCCTCTATGGAAGGCTGCCCGCGTCCGAGTAGTACACTGAACGCGAGTTGTCTTCGCGTGTCTATGACTTCGCGCTCGCCGCGGCGTCGGGCGTTCTCCTCGCGCTGAGCTTTCCGAAATTCGGTCACCCGTCGCTGGCCTGGGTCGCCCTCGCGCCGCTGCTCGTCGCGTTGACGCCTGCCGCGCGGCTGTCGAGCCGCGACCGCTCGCTGCGGCGCGCGCTTCTGCTCGGGCTGTTCACCGGCATCATCTACTTCACCGGCACGCTCTACTGGATCACGCTGGTCATGGCGGTCTACGGCGGCTTGCAGCAGTGGGTCGCGGTGCTCGTCAACGCCGCGCTCATCGCCTACCTCGCGCTCTTCCCGGCGGTCTTCGCCATCGTCATGCGCCGGCTGGTTCTCGCGTACGGGCCGCGCGCGCTCGCTCGCGGCGCCGGCGGTGTGGGTCGCGACCGAGCTCGGGCGCACGCATGTCTTCACCGGCTTTCCGTGGGTGCTGCTCGGCTACAGCCAGACGACGGTGCTGCCGGTGGCACAGTTCGCGAGCATCTTCGGCGTCTACGGCGTGTCGATGCTGGTGGCGTCGGTGAGTGCCGCGTTGGCGATGGCGATGGTGGACGGCGGCCCTGAAGGGCCGCCCCGCGTACGAGCGAGCCGGAGCGATCGGACGCAGGGCGGCCCTTCAGGGCCGCCACTGCGATCCGATTTGCCCCGATCGTGATTGTCCTCGTCGTCCTCGCCGGCATCGCCGCGTGGGGCGCACGCCGCGCCTCGGCCGCCGCGTGGACGCGCGAGGGCGAAGCCATCCGCGTCGGGCTGATTCAGGGGAACATCGATCAGGCGATCAAGCGGAACGAGTCGCGCGCCAACGCCATCTTCCAGGGCTACATCAGCAAGACGCGCGAGGCGCTGCAGCGAGGGCGCGGAATTCGTCATCTGGCCGGAGTCGTCCACGCCGTTCATGTTCGAAGAGGACGCGGACGCGTCGAGCCAGATTCGCATGCTGGCGCGGCAGGCAAAGGTTCCGATCCTCGTCGGCAGCGATCAGGTCGAGCGCGGCCCCGGCGCGAGCTTCAAGTACTACAACTCCGCCTTCCTCGTGCGCGCCGACGGCACGAGCGGCGCGGCGTATCGCAAGATGCATCTGGTGCCGTTCGGCGAATACGTGCCGCTCAAGCGGCTGCTGTTCTTCGCCGCGCCGCTGGTCGAGGCGGTCGTCCGATTTCTCCGCCGGCGAGGACGCGGTGCTGCTGCCGGTCGAGCGGCCACCTGGTCAGCACCGCCATCTGCTACGAAGTCGTCTATCCCGATCTGGTGCGGCAGTTCGTCGTCGGCGGCAGCGAGATGCTGACGACGATCACCAACGATGCGTGGTTCGGGCCGACGTCGGCGCCGTACCAGCATTTCGAACAGGCCTCGATGCGCGCGATCGAGGAGGGGCGCTACCTCGTGCGCTCGGCCAACACCGGCATCAGCGGCATCGTCGATCCGTACGGCCGCGTGCTCGAGCGGAGCGGCATCTTCCAGCCTGCGGTGCTCGTCGGCGAGGCGCGCTTCCTGCGGACGTCGACGTTCTACGCGCGACACGGCGACGTCATCGCCTATGCGTCGACCGTCGTGACCGCGCTGCTGTTGCTGATCGCGGTCGGGAACCGTTTCCGGCGTTGAGCTAAAATAGCCGCATGCCTACTGTCGACGAGTTGATGCGCCGCTACGAGGATCTCAGCAAGCGCGCTGCCGATCTGCGGAGCTATCTTTGAGGCCGCCCGCCCCGACGAAGAGCTGACCCGCCTCGAATCGCGCGCCGCCGCGCCCGATTTCTGGAAGGACCAGGCCGATGCGCAGAAGCGTCATGCAGCGCCGCCGCCGGCTCGAACAGGATCGCGACCTCATCGCCTCGCTGAAGAAGAAGAGCGACGACCTCGCCGTGCTGATCGAGTGGGCCGAGGCCGGCGAAGCGGTGGACGCCGAGTTCTCGCAGGCGCTCGAGACGCTCGACGTCAGGAGGTGCAGGCCGGCGAGATCAAGAAGATGCTCGGCGGCGAGCACGATCGCAAGAACGCGATCATGACGATCCATCCCGGCGCCGGCGGCACCGAGTCGCAGGACTGGGCCGAGATGCTGCTGCGGATGTACATGCGCTGGACCGAGCGCCGCGGCTTCAAGCGCGAGATCATCGACTATCAGCCCGGCGAAGAGGCCGGGCTCAAGAGCGCGACGGTGACGGTGACCGGCGAGTACGCCTACGGCCTGCTCGCCGCCGAAGCCGGCGTCCATCGGCTGGTCCGCATCTCGCCGTTCGATCAGGCGGCGCGCCGCCACACCTCGTTCGCGTCGCTGTATGTCTGGCCCGAGCTGCCCGAGGACGTCGACATCGAGATCGACGAGAAGGACCTTCGCATCGACACCTTCCGATCGAGCGGCGCCGGCGGCCAGCACGTCAACGTCACCGACTCGGCGATCCGCATCACCCACCTGCCGACCGGCCTGGTCGTGTCGTGCCAGAACGAGCGCTCGCAGCATCGCAACCGCGACTCGGCGATGAAGGTGCTGAAGGCGCGGCTCTTCGACATCAAGATGAAGGAGCAACCAGGCGAAGCTCGAACAGATCAGCGGCGCGAAGAAGGAGATCGGCTTCGGCAGCCAGATCCGCAGCTACGTCCTGCACCCGTACCAGCTGGCGAAGGATCACCGGACGAAGGAACAGGTCGGCGACGTCAACCGCGTGCTCGACGGCGACATCGACGTGTTCATCAAGAGCTACCTGATGAAGAAGTCGTCCGGCACGCTCGGTCAGGCCGCGCCCGACGACGATCTTGACTGAGCCGAGGCGCGGTCCGAGGCTCGACGCCGGCGGCCGTGCGCGCGCCGGCACGATCGGGCGCGCCTGCTCGTCGCCGCCGGCATCCTGTGCAGCCGGCTCGCCGGCCTGGTCCGCCTGCGGGTGTTCGCGCACTACTTCGGCCTCGCAGTCGGACGCGGCCGACGCGTTCAACGCCGCCTTCCGCATCCCCAATTTCCTGCAGAACCTGTTCGGCGAAGGCGCGCTGTCGGCGTCGTTCATTCCGGTCTACGCGGCGCTGGTCGCGCGCGGCGAGCGCCGCGAGGCCGATCGCGTCGCCGGCGCGGTCGGCGTCGCTGCTGGCGCTGGTCGTCGTCGGTGCTCGTCCTCGCCGGCGTGCGTCGCGACGCCGCTGCTGATCGCCGTGATCGCGCCGGGCTTCACCGGCGACAAGCGCGCAGCTGACGATCGAGATCGTCCGCATCCTGTTCCCGGGCGCCGGGCTGCTCGTGCTGTCGGCCTGGTGCCTCGGCGTCCTGAACAGCCACCACCGCTTCCTGCTCTCCTACGCGGCGCCGGTCGATGTGGAACGCGGCGATGATCGCGCACGCTGGTGGTGTTCGGCGGCGCGACGCACGCTGCCGCGGCTCGCGGTGCTGCTCGCGTGGGGATCGGTGGCCGGCAGCGCGCTGCAGTTCGTCGTGCAGGTCCCGGTCGTCTTGCAGCGTCGCGCCCGGACGCTGCGTTTCGCGCTCGACGTCGCGTCCGAGCACGTGCGCATCGGTCACGCGCAACTTCGTGCCGGTGTTCATCAGCCGCGGCGTCGTCCAGGTGAGCGCCTACATCGACGCGCTGCTCGCGAGCCTGCTGCCGACCGGCGCGGTCACCGGGCTGGCGAACGCGCAGCTGCTCTACACGCTGCCGGTCAGCCTGTTCGGCATGTCGATCGCCGCGGCGGAACTGCCGGCGATGGCCGGCGATGCGACGCGAGCGCCGAGGCGCTGCGCGGCCGGCTCGAATCGCGGCCTGCGGCAGATCGCGTTCTTCGTCGTCCCGTCGGCGGTGGCGTTCCTCGCGCTCGGCGACGTCATCGCCGCCGCGCTGCTGCAGACCGGGCGCTTCCGTCACGAGGACGCGGTGTACGTGTGGGGCATCCTCGCCGGGTCGGCGGTCGGGCTGCTCGCCTCGACGCTCGGGCGCCTCTACTCGTCGACCTACTACGCGCTGCGCGACACGAGGACGCCGCTGCGCTACGCGCTCGTCCGCGTCGTGCTGACGACGGTGCTCGGCTATCTGTTCGCGATTCCGCTGCCGGCGATCGCTCGGTCGTGCCCGCGCTCTGGGGCGCGGCGGGGCTGACGGCGTCGGCCGGAATCGCGGGCTGGGTGGAGATGCTGCTGCTGCGCGCCAGGCTCAACGCGCGCATCGGACGCACCGGGCTGCCGGCTGCCTTTCGTGGCAAAGCTGTGGGCGTCGGCCGTCGCCGCCGCCGCGGCGGCGTGGGTCGCCAAGCTGGCGCTGCCGCCGGTCCACCCGATCGTCACCGCGATCGTCGTGCTCGACGCCGTACGGCGTCGTGTTCTTCGGCGCGACGCTCGCGCTCGGCGTCGGCGAAGCGTCGGCCGCCGCCGCTCGGGTTCTGCGGCGGCGGTGAGCGCATCAGATGCAGGTATGCGGCGCGAGTTAGGGAACACGCGGCTGAGCTGCAGGTCGGGCACTGACGTCCATATCATGGTGCTGTCGTCGAGGAGAGGAGTCGATCGGCGCAGCTGAAACGAGGCCGCGAAACGCTGGCCCACAAAGAGAAGTGCGGCAAACGGGCGTCGGGCGATTGCACGACGATCGGCCACCGACCATGACGAGACGCTGGCGCGGCGGCGCTATCAAGCGTTCAAGGAGCAGACGTGGGACGCGCTCCAGTCGCTCGAGGAAATCTTCGATTACCATCTGGTCAACGCACAGGCGACTCCAGTCGGGACCAGGGCATCAGCCGAGCGGGCAATGCGCGCCTGCAGGCGGTCAGCATTCAGCTCGCGTGGAATTGGGTACGGTGGCAGCCACTCAGTGCCTTGACGCGGTGGTACCACGAGCACTTCGGGCCGCGAAAACGGGCGCGCCGGATCGGGATCGTCGCGCTGGCCCGGAAGCTGGTGATTGCCTTGTGGCGCTATGTCACCGACGGTGTAGTCCCGCCGGGCGCGCTCGTGAAACCGCGCGCGTAGGAGCGGGCACGGCCACGTCGTCACGCGTGCGGCGCGTACGGTTTGAGGAGGGTCGCGATCAGCGACCGTCACGAAGAAGGTACCGCCGCTCGGTGTCCGGATCGAGACTGCACCGTCTCAGGGGCCGCGCTTCGCGCGCGAGCCGGATAGAAGGCGACGCTGGGTCATCGACTCAGCAGCTAGCCGGACCCGCGTGACACGTCGAGGTATTCGACCGTGCGGCGTCTCACGCACTACCCGTCGCCCTCGTGCGCACTGGCGCGTAGAGCCTCTACGGTCGTCGTTAGGCAATCGCTGATCGCGTCATCGCGCCAGGTAGATGTAATCGCCGAGCGGGGAGTCGTCGTTGTTCGACGCGTTGGCGGCGACGTTGAACTGCACCGGGCCGGACGGCGCGGCGGGGGCGGTCCACTCCACCGTCCAGGTGTTCGCGCCGGTGGACGAAACGCGCGAGCCCATGAGGTTGTGCTGCACGAAGGTGAGCGCCTTGTCGACCGCGCCGGGGATGAGTTGGACGCGCGTGTCCTGCGGCTTCCAGCTGCCCGCCTGCCGCCCCTTGTTCTTGCCGGACGCAAACCGCGCCGCGATCTCGAACCCGCCGCGCCGCAACCCCTCGCGGCGCAGGCCGACGGTGATCTGGTAGCGCTCGCCGGGCAGATAGGTCGGCGGCACACCGCTGAGCGTGACCTCGCCCTCCCGATCGTTGATGGGGTTGTCGAGATGGCAGAGGTGGCACGACTGCTCGCCGAATCCGCCGGTGACGTTCGGATACGGCCCTTCCTTGAATGCCGCCGCGGCCAGCGGAACGCCGATCGCAACGAGCGCGGCTGGGACTAAAATCCGCAGCATCAGGAGGACATTATGCGCGGGAAGGCTCTCACCCTGTGCGCCCTCGTCATCGCCGCCGGCGCGTTTGCCGGTGCGTACCCTGCCATCTCTGATTCCGTCGACGTGAAGTTCGATCAGTGGATGACCCCGAGCACGCCGGCGTACCCGCACGATCCGGCGGTCGCGCCGGACGGCTCGGTCTGGTACACCGGCCAGCGCGCCAACGTCATCGGCCGCTTCGATCCGGCGACGCAGCAGTTCAAGGAGTTCGCGCTGCCGACCGCCAACTCCGGCCCGCACGGGCTGCAGGCGGACAAGGCCGGCAACATCTGGTACACCGGCAACGCCGCCGGCCTCATCGGCAAGGTCGATCCGAAAACCGGCAAGGTGACCGAATACAAGATGCCGAACCCGAAGGCGCGCGATCCGCACACGATTGCGATGCTGCCGGACGGACGGATCTTCTTCACCGTGCAGGCGGGGAACTTCATCGGCACGCTCGATCCGAAAGCCGCCGACGGCGCAATCAGGCTGGTCGAATCGCCGACGGTGAACTCGCGACCCTACGGCGTGCGCCTCGACTCGAAGGGGATTCCGTACTTCGACGAGTTCAACTCCAACAAGATCGCCAGCGCCGATCCGAAGACGCTGGTGATCACCGAATACCCGCTGCCGGATCCGAAGGCGCGGCCGCGCCGGATCGCGGTCGGCAAGGACGACACGGTGTGGTACGGCGACTACGCGCGCGGCTTTCTCGGCCACCTCGATCCGAAGACGAAGAAGGTGGAGGAGTTCCCGTCGCCGGGCGGGCCGGAGTCGAAGCCCTACGCGATCGACGTCACCGCTGACGGCGCGGTGTGGTACGTCGAGACGGGCGACGACACCAAAAACGTGCTCGTCCGCTTCAACCCGGAGACGAAGAAGTTCCTGACCTGGCCGATCCCCGGCGGCGGCGGCACCGTGCGCAACATGGAGATCGACAAGCAGGGGAATCTCTGGCTGGCGGAGAGCGGCGTCGGCAAGATCTCGCGCGTGACGATCAAGACTGGCGGCGGGACTCAGTAGCGCACGGCGGACGGAGACCACGAAGGCAGGAAGCCCGTGAGGTCCGAGACCAATGAGCTTGTTCTGCGGCGTGATTCTTCGACCGTCGGGTGCTACGTGGTCGTCCGACATTCGTGGTCTCCGCGCTTACTGCGGCTGACGCGTGAACGAGTTCGCGCCGGGCTGGGTGCCGGAGATGAACGCTTCGGTGATCGAACCGGGCGCGTCCGACGAGACAGCACCGCGCCGTTGCCCTTGTCGACGGCGAGGAACACGATGTTGCCGGGCGCTTCGAACTGCGGCGGCTCGTCCTTGTCCGGCCGGCTGTCGATGTAGGCCTTCATGAAGTCGACCCAGATCGGCAGCGCAGCGAGCGCACCCTGCTCCTGGCTGCCCATCGACTTCTTCTCGTCGTTGCCCACCCAGACGCCGACGGTGATGTACGGGTCGAAGCCGATGAACCAGGCGTCGGTGTTCTCGTCCACCGTGCCCGTCTTGCCGGCGAGCGGCCACTGGCTCGCGAGGCTGGCGGCCGAGATCGCGGTGCCGCGCAGGAAGACGCCGCGCAGCAGGCTCGTCATCACGTACGCCGTGTCGGCGCGGATGACGTCGCTCGGCTCGGGACGATTCTCCTCGAGCAGGTTGCCGTCGCGATCCTTCACCGACAGCACCGAGAACGGCTTCATCCGCACGCCCTGGTTCGGGAAGGTCGTGTAGGCGCTCGTCACCTCGAGCAGCGTCGCGTCGCCCGCGCCGAGCGCGATCGGCAGGTAGGGCGGGAAGTCCTCCTCGAACCCGAAGCGCTTCGCATACGCGAGCACGTTCTTCGGTCCGAGCGTCTCCATCATCTTGATCGCCGGGATGTTGCGCGACTCCTCGAGCGCCCAGCGCAGCGTGATCGGCCCCTCGAACTTGTGATCGTAGTTGGCGGGGCTGTAGACCTGGCCGTTGCCGGTCGCGATAGCTGACCGGCGCGTCGATCAGGATCGAAGTCGGCGTGAAGCCGCGATCGATCGCGGCGGTGTAGACGATCGGCTTGAAGGTCGATCCGAGCTGCCGATACGCCTGCACGGCGCGGTTGAACTTGCTGCGGTTGAAATTCCAGCCGCCGACCATCGCCTTGATTTGCCCGGTGCGGTTGTCGATCGCGACCATCGCGCCTTCGACCGTCGGCGTCTGATCGAGCGTGATCGTCGCGACGCCGGTCGCCTCGTCGAGCTTGGTGACCGCGACTTCGATGAGATCGCCCGGCTTGAAGAGATCAGCCGCCGACACGCGCCGCGTCCAGGCGTAGCCTTCCTTCGCCATGTCGGCGTGATAGCGGCCGAAGCGGATGCGCGCCGGCCCGGTCTTCGGCGCCGTGACGACCACCGCGGGAACGACATCGCCGACGGCAATCGGCCGGTTCCACCGCTCGTCCTTGAAGCGCGTCGATCGTGTGGCGCTCGGCGAGCACGTTGCGCTTCGGCTTGCGGTAGCCGTGGCGCTTGTCGACGCGGCGCAGCCCGCGCTCGATCGCCTTGTTCGCCGCTTCCTGCATCGCCGCGTCGAGCGTCGTCCGCACCGCGAGGCCGTTCTCGTACAGCACCTTTGCGCCGTACTGCCGCTCGAGGTGCTTGCGAACTTCCTCGACGAAGAACGGCGCGATGCCCGGCGGCTGCGTCGGCTGGCCGCGCGTGACGATCGGCTTCTGCTTCGCCGTGTCGGCCTCCGCCTGGGTGATGTAGTGCTCGTCGGCCATCCGCTGCAGCACGACGTTGCGCCGGTTGGTGGCACGCTTGACGTCGACGAACGGGCTCTGCCGCTCCGGTATCTGGAAGATGCCGGCGATGAGCGCGGCCTCCTCGAGGGTCAGCTCCTTGTTCGACTTGTTGAAGTAGAGGCGCGACGCCGCCTCGACGCCGTAGGCGCCGTGGCCGAGGTACATCTGGTTGCAGTAGATGGTGAAGATCTCGCGCTTCGTGTAGCGCTTTTCGATCTGGATGGCGAGGATCGCCTCGCGGATCTTCCGCTCGAACGACTTCTCGTTGGTCAGCCCGAACTGCTCTTTGAGGTTGCGCGCCAGCTGCTGCGTCAGCGTGCTCGCGCCCTGCGCGCGCCGGCGCTCGACGATGTCGGTGAACGCCGCGGCCGCGATGCGCCAGATGTTGACGCCGAAGTGGCGATCGAACTCCGCGTCCTCGGTGGCGACGATCGCCTGGCGCAGGAGCGGGTTGATGTCGTCGTTGCCGACGACCACGCGGCGCTGGGTCGCGAACTCGCCGATGACCTGGCCGGAACTGGCCGAGATGCGGGTGATCGTGCTCGGCATGTAGTTGTCGAGCGCCGAGACCTGCGGCAGGTCGCCCGCGTACGCGAACAGCACGCCGCTGAGGACGCCGAGCATCGCCGCGACGATGAAGAGCGCGACGATGCCGGCGTTGCGGGCAACTTTTACGACGACATGGGCCATGGAGACTTCGCTGACAATGGCTGAGGCTGATGGCTGATGGAATGGTCAATGGCTCATGGGCCATCAACCATCCCATCAGCCATTAGCCATTAGCCATCAGCCGTCAGCCATTCTAGCGCCGCCGGGGACGCTCGGCGCTAGAACGCGGCTGTGCGGTGCCCTCGCGCGCGCTCCCGGCAGGCGCGTTCCGCCGGCCGGAGTCGGACGCTGGCGGCGGCGCGGCCTGAGGCGGCGGGGCCTGGGGCGAGGGTTGCGTCCGCACCGGCGCACCGCTGGCGGCGGGCGACGGCGCCCGTTGAGCCGGCGCACCGCCGGCGGCTGGCGCGCCGTACGACGGACGCCACCGCTGGGGCTGCGCGTCGGGAACTCGCGCGCCATGCGACCGGTACTCGGCACCGTGATCGGTGACGACGGCGCGACGACCGGTGAGGCTGGCGCGCTGCGGGGAACGGCGTGCGGGTAAATCCGCTGCTGCTCCGGCGCCGCGGCCCGCGGCGCCTCGAGCGGATACGCGCGACGAGGTACGCCGAAGCCCGTCGCCGGCTGACGCACGTTGTCCGGCGCGGCAGATTCGTTCGATGGCCGATATCGCCGTGGCACGCCATAGTCGGTGCGCGGGCGCGCGATCTGGCCGCCGTCGACAGTCTGGTTGTCGAACGCAGACTCGCGGCTCCCGGCGACAGGCTGACCGCTGCCGTATTCACGTCGCGGGATTGCGCGCTGCGCGCTGCCGCCAGCCGCCGCGCCGCGTTCGATCACCGCCTGACGACCGCCGACGGCCGGCAAACGATCGTTTGCCGACGGCGGGCGCCGTTCGACTGCCAGCGCACGACCGTCGCCGGACGGCTGGCGACCTGCGGCCTGCGCCTGGCGACTTCGCTGATGCGGCAGGTTGACCGGCGGCCGCGACGAAAAGATGAACGGCGTCTCCGACGGCAGCGATCGCGGCTCGACGGCATAGCGGTTCGCGTAATAGCCGCGGCCGCCGAAATGCGAGCGCGACATCACCGTCCAGCCAAACCATCCGCCGCCGCCGCGACGCCACGAGTCGTACGAATTCACCGACAGCGCGAAGACCGGACGGTTGTCGAATCCGAGCGGGCACCAGCTGACGTAATCGGGCGCCGCGCCCCACGAAACCCACGCCGCGCCCCACGTGCGCCCCGGAATCCAGAACCAGGCGTTGCGCGCGTAGCCCCAGCGCCCGTAGTGATGCGTCGGGCACGACCAGGCGTCGATGCCGAGCCACGTCCACCCGTACGACGGCACCGCTGACCACGGCCGTTGTAGTACGGCCGCCAGCCGGCCGCGACCGTCGGATACCACACGTAGCCATACGGCGCCGCGTATTGCCACGAGCCGTAGCGATCGAAGGTCGACCCGTACGTCTGCAGATCCTGCGGCAGGTACGGCGCGGAGATCGGCGGCGCGGCGCCGGCCGGTTCCGGTTCCTCCATCGCCGGCCGCTGCAAGTGCTCCATCGTGCCGGCGAGCAGCCGGACGCGCGTCGGCGTCACCGCTTCGACGAGCGAGTACTCGCCGACTTCGATCGCCGTGCCATCCGGGAACTGGATCTCGACGCGGCCGTTCTCGGTGCGAAGCCGATCGCCTTCGACAAACGGCATGTCGCGCATCGCCGGTTCGCTCTCGCCATTGCGTTCGAGCGTGGCGACGCCTTCGACGACGGCGAGGTACGCGGGTGGCGGCGGTTCCTGAGCGCGCGCAGCGCTGCTCAGAGCGAGGCAGAAAGCGATAACCAACGCCGATCGGCACATCGATCCGGGCGTGGAGAAGGCAAGACGAGGCATACCGGGCCTCTCGGACACTGAAGCAGGACTGGCTGGCAACTGCAGTATAGCACGGGAGTTACGGCGATCCCGATTGCTCGAGGTTTACATGAACACACTCAACTTTTATACTTCAACCAGGATCAGGGCCCATCCATTTGATCTACGCGAGGTAGTAGATGAGCAAAATCATCGGAATCGACCTGGGCACCACCAACTCGGTCGTCGCCGTCATGGAAGGCGGCGAGCCGGTCGTCATCACCAACCCCGAAGGCGGACGGCTGACGCCGTCGGTGGTCGCCTTCACCAAGACCGGCGAGCGCCTGGTCGGCCAGGTGGCGAAGCGGCAGGCGGTCACCAACCCCGAGAACACCGTCTTCTCGATCAAGCGCTTCATGGGCCGCAAGTTCGACGAGGTCAACGAAGAGATGAAGATGGTGCCGTACCAGGTCGTCCGCGCGAGCAACGGCGACGCGCGCGTCAACGCCGCCGGCAAGGAATATTCGCCGCCGGAAATCTCCGCGATGATTCTGCAGAAGCTGAAGCAGGCGGCCGAGGAGTACCTCGGGCAGCCGGTCAGCAAGGCGGTCATCACCGTGCCCGCCTACTTCAACGACGCGCAGCGCCAGGCGACCAAGGACGCCGGCCAGATCGCCGGCCTCGAGGTGATGCGCATCGTCAACGAGCCGACCGCCGCGGCGCTCGCCTACGGCCTCGACAAGAAGAAGGACGAGACCATCGCCGTCTACGACTTCGGCGGCGGCACCTTCGACATCTCGATCCTCGAAGTCGGCGAAGGCGTCGTCGAGGTCAAGGCGACCAACGGCGACACGCACCTCGGCGGCGACAACCTCGATCAGCGGATCATCGACTGGATCACCAGCCGAGTTCAAGAAGAGCGAAGGCATCGATCTCGAGCAAGGACCGCATGGCGCTGCAGCGCCTGCAGCGAGGCGGCGGAGAAGGCGAAGATGGAGCTCTCCACGGTGATGGAGACCGACATCAACCTGCCGTTCATCACCGCCGACGCGACCGGGCCGAAGCACCTGCAGATGAAGCTGACGCGGGCGAAGTTCGAGCAGCTGGTCGACGACCTGCTGCAGAAGACCGTCGGCCCGACCAAGCAGGCGCTCGCCGATGCCGGCCTCGACCCGTCGAAGATCGACGAGGTCGTGCTGGTCGGCGGCTCGACGCGCATCCCGAAGGTGCAGGCGATCGTCAAGGAGCTGTTCCAGCGCGAGCCGCACAAGGGCGTCAACCCCGACGAAGTCGTCGCCATCGGCGCCGCGGTTCAGGCCGGCGTGCTCGCCGGCGACGTCAAGGACCTGCTGCTGCTCGACGTCACGCCGCTCTCGCTCGGCATCGAGACGATGGGCGGCGTGATGACGACGCTGATCCCGCGCAACACGACGATCCCGACGCGCAAGAGCGAGATCTTCTCGACCGCGTCCGACAACCAGACCAGCGTCGAAGTGCACGTGCTCCAGGGCGAGCGCTCGCTGGCGCGCGACAACCGGACGCTCGGCAAGTTCCATCTCGTCGGCCTGCCGCCGGCGCCGCGCGGCGTGCCGCAGATCGAGGTCACCTTCGACATCGACGCCAACGGCATCGTCAACGTCTCGGCGAAGGATCTCGGCACCGGCAAGGAGCAGAAGATCACCATCACCGCGTCGAGCGGCCTCGCCAAGGACGAAGTCGACCGGATGATGAAGGAGGCCGAGTCGCACGCCGAAGAGGACAAGAAGCGGCGCGAGGAGATCGAGGTCCGCAACCAGCGCCGATCAGGCGGTCTACGGCGCCGAGCGGCTGATCAAGGACACGGGCGACAAGCTGAGCGCGTCCGACAAGCAGGCGATCGAAACGGCGATCGAAGGCGGTGAAGAAGGCGAGCGAGGCGAACGACGCCGCCGCGATTCAGCACGGCGCTCGACGCAGCTGACCGCGGCGCAGCACAAGGCGGCCGAGTCGCTCTACAAGCAGCAGGCGGCGGCGTGCCGGCGGCGCCGGCGGACCGGGCGCGGGCGACGCTGGCGCAGCCGGGCGGCGGCGCGCGGATCGCCAGCCGGCGGCGGCGAGCCGAAGGGCGACGTCATCGACGCCGAAGTGGTGGACGAAGGGAAAGCGTGACGTGACGGTGACGAGATTGCAGAATTGCGGATTGCGATCGATTGCTAATCCGCATTGAATCCGCAATCCGCAATCTGCAATCCGCAATTCCGAATCTCGAATGGATTTCTACGTCATCCTCGGGGTCGAGCGGGGCGCGACGCTTGCCGACGTCAAGCGGGCTTACAAGCGCCTCGCGCGCAAGTTTCATCCGGACATCAACCCCGGCGACCGCATGGCGGCGGCGCAGTTCCGGCAGATCGCGGAGGCCTACGAAACGCTGAGCGATCCCGATCGGCGGCAGCCGCTACGACACCACCGGGGCCTCGGCCGATGCGGGCGGGAGGCCGACGTTCGGCTTCGAGGGGTTCGACTTCTCGATCAGCGTCAACGGCACGGAGGCGCCGACCTTCGGCGATCTGTTCGCCGACGTCTTCCAGCAGCGGGAGACGCGGCGCGGCGACGGGACGCCCGAGCGCGGCGTCGATCTGCATCAGACGATCACGCATCGAGTTCGAAGACGCGATGCGCGGCGGCCAGCGCGCGATCACCGTGACGCGGCAGGAGCACTGCCGCGACCTGCCAGCGGCGCGGGGCGGCTGCACGTCGACGAGACGCGGTGCCTGCATTGCCACGGCACCGGCGCCGTGAAGTCGGCGCGCGGCCACATGGTGTTCTCGAAGCCGTGCGCGCTACTGCGGCGGCACGGGCCGGCAGCGCGCAGACGCGCTGCCCGGCGTGCGGCGGCCAGCAGGTCGAGATGCGCGACCGAGTCGCTGACGATCAACGTGCCGCCGGGCCTGGCCGACGGCGCGCGCATCCGCGTGCCCGGCAAGGGGCACGCCGGCCGCAACGGCGGCGAGAACGGCGATCTCTACATCACCGTCCGCGTCGAGCCGCATCCGCTGTTCGCGCGCGACGGCGACGATCTGCACGTGACCGTGCCGATCGCGATCCACGAAGCGGCGCTCGGCGCGAAGATCGAGGTGCCGTCGCTCGACGGCCCGGCGCGGCTGCGCGTGCCGCCGGGCACGCAGTCGGGCCAGCGCTTCCGCCTGCGCGAGCGCGGCGTGCCGTCGGCGCGCGACGGCCGGCGCGGCGATCTGGTGGTCGAGGTGCGGCTGGTGCTGCCGAGGCTGCTCGACGAGCGCTCGAAGGAGCTGCTGCGGGAGTTCGGGCGGATCAACAGCGACGACGTGCGGCGCGTCGCTGAGCGAACGGTGAACCGTCGTCATGGCCACGAAGAAGCCGAGCGGCAAGGCGTACTACATGATCAGCGCGGTGGCGCAGAAGTACAACATCCACCCGCAGACGCTGCGCCTGTACGAGCGTGAAGGGCTGCTGAAGCCGTCGCGCACCGACGGCAACACGCGGCTGTACTCGGAAGAGGATCTCGAGCAGCTCGAAACGATTCTGTCACTTACCCGAGATCTCGGCGTCAACCTCGCCGGCGTCGAGATCATCCTGAACATGCGCCGCAAGATCGAGGCGATGCAGCGCGAGGTCAACGAGTTCATGGAGTACGTCAAGAAGGAGATGGCGCGCGGCATCGACGACTGGGAGCAGCGCCTCTCGACCGCGCTCGTCAAGTCGACGCCGACCGATCTCGTCCGCGCGCACCCGCCCGCGCAAGCCGACACGCTCAAGGTCAAATCACAGAAGTAGCGGACGCCTTCAGGGCGTCCGACGTCGCGCTCGGCTGAAGACTTCTCGCTACAGCTGCAGCCTTCGCGCTTCCGTTGAAGCCTTCGCGCTACAATACGTTCACCGATGCCTTGTCCACTGTGCGACGACACCGGCTGGAAGCCGGTCGACGAACACGGCGTCCGGCGCGTGGTCCGCTGCGACTGCTGGCGCGACAGCGTCGGGCAGAAGCGCCTCGCCGACGCGAACATCCCGCAAGCGCTATCAGCACTGCACGCTCGCCAACTTCACCGCCTACAACGAATCGCTGGAGAACGCGGTGGCGCAGCGCGCGACGCGTCGCGGAAGCGTTCCCGGTGGTCAGCCAGGGGCTGCTGCTCGAGGGACAGCCGGGCGTCGGCAAGACGCATCTGGCGGTCGCCGTGCTGAAGCAGGTCGATGCAGACGCCGGGCGCGCGCGGCCTGTTCTACGACACGCGCGAGCTGCTGCGCGTCATCCGCAGCACCTACGATCCGTCGATCCGCACCACCGAGCTCGAAGTGCTGCGCCCGGTGATGACCGCCGATCTGCTCGTGCTCGACGATCTCGGCGCGGAGAAGACCTCGGAGTGGGTCGAAGAGACGATGAACCTCATCGTCAACACGCGCTACAACGAGCGCCGGCTGACGATCTTCACGTCGAACTACCAGGACATCCCGGACGACACCGATCCGAACTCGCTGCTCTTCCGCATCGGCTTCCGCATGCGCTCGCGGCTGCACGAGATGTGCGAGTTCCTCGTGCTGGACGGCGCCGACTACCGCGAGATGCCGGCCAACGGCGGCGTCGACGACCTGATCACGATGTGGAAGATGCGCAAGAAGAGGCGCCTGCCCTCGCCGCGCGGCGGCCGCCAGGCGCGCGCGCAGCTGCGCGAGCCGGCCGTGCGCGACGGCCGCGCCGATCTCAAATGGCCGGGCGGGCGCGCCGGCTCGTGAAATGGCTGAGGGCCGATGGCTGATGGTATGGTCGAATGATCACGATGAGCCATTGACCATTCCATCAGCCATTAGCCATCAGCCATGCTAGGTCTCTACGTCCACGTTCCCTTCTGCTCGGCCATCTGCAACTACTGCAACTTCAACCGCGGGCTGTTCGACGCGGCGCTGAAGGCGCGCTACGTCGAGGCGCTGATCACCGAGATCGCGCGCCGGCGAGGCAGCGACGAGGCAGCAGGCTGCGACGACTCGACTGAGGCCGCCCTGAGGCAGCCAGGCATCGGCTGCGACGGCGCTCCGACGATCGTAGCGCAGCCCTTCAGGGCTGCCGCCGACGCGCCGACACGATCTACTTCGGCGGCGGCACGCCGTCGCTGCTCGAGCCCGACGAGATCGCGCGCATCATCGCGCGCCTGCGAATCGAGCTTCGACGTCGCGGCCGACCGCGAGGTCACGCTGGAGGCGAACCCGGAATCGGTCAGCGAATCACGGCTCGCGGCGTTCCGCGACGCCGGCGTCAACCGACTGAGCTTCGGCGTCCAGTCGTTCCGCGAGGACGAGCTGCGGCGCCTGTCGCGCCTGCACAGCGCCGATCGCGCCCGCGCCGCGCTCGGCGAGGCGCGCGCGGCCGGCTTCGACAACGTCAGCCTCGACCTGATGATGTGGCTGCCGGGGCAGAGCGTCGGCGAGTGGCTCGAGTCGGTCGATGCACGCGATCGCGCTCGCGCCCGAGCACCTGTCGCTCTACATGCTCGAGGTGTATCCGAACGCGCCGCTCAAGGACGAAATGGCGCGCGCCCGCTGGTCGCAGGCGCCCGACGACGACGCGGCGGCGATGTACAGTCGAGGCGATGGAGCGGCTCGAGGCGGCGGGGCTCGAGCAGTACGAGATCTCGAACGTCGCGCGCCGCGGCCGCCGCTCGCGCCACAACCTCAAATACTGGACCGACGGCGAGTGGCTCGGGTTCGGCTGCGGCGCGCACTCGACACGCGGCGGTGTCCGCTGGAAGAACATTTCGTCCACCGAGGAGTACGTCGATCGCGTCGGCGCGCGGCGCCGCGCTGGCCGTCGACGTTCGCCGCCTGACGCCGGAGGAGCAGCTCGGCGACGCGCTGTTCACCGCGCTCCGGCTGGTTGACGGAATCGATGGAAATGCCATACAAACTCGCTACGGGGTTGACGTCTGGCGCCGCTACGGCGCGGACCTCGAACCGTTCATCGAGGCCGGCTGCCTGCGGCGCGACGGAGCTCGCCTCAGCCTGACCCGCCAGGGAATGCTCGTTGCTCACGAGATCATGACGGTGTTCGTGTAGCGCACGGAGCGGTTCGGCGCAGGAGCCGTGCGCATCAGTTCCAATCGGCCGCGGGGCCTGTCGATTTCGACAGCGTTGCGGCGGCCGACAAGTTTATGGGCGTTTGCGCGACGAGTACGCTAAAGTAACGCCCTTTCGCAGAGGAGGCGCGATGCTTCGCAGGATTGTGTTTGGAGTTTTCGCCGGCGCGCTGTCGGCAGGCACGGTATTCGCTCAAGCGGCGCCCGCGCAGCAGCCGCCCGCACAGCCGCCCGCGGCGGCGGCGGCGGCGCCGACGACGCGCACGTTTGCCAATGACGGCGGCATGGTGCTGAACTTCATCAAGCCGGACAAGACCGCCGACTTCGAAGCGGTCGTGGGCAAGCTGAAGGAAGCGCTCAAGAAGAGCGAGAAGCCGGAGCGCAAGCAGCAGGCGGCGAGCTGGAAGGTGTTCAAGTCGCCCGACCCGGCGGCCGGCGGCAACGTGCTCTACGTCTTCGTGATCGATCCGTCGGTCAAGGGCGCGGACTACACGGTCTCGACGATCCTCGCGGAAGCCTTTCCGCAGGAAGTCAACGACCTGTACAAGCAGTACGCCGAGGCGTACGCGTCGGGCCAGAACTTCGTCAACCTGTCGCTCGTCTCGGACCTGAGCAAACCTTGATCAGTCGTCGGTCGCAGTCCTGACTGCGATTGATGACCGATCAGGACTGAGACTGACGACTGCTCGGACGGTCTCACAACTTCAGATTCAATCCTGCGTAGATGCGGTGCGCTGGCGAATACAGCGCACCGCTTCCCAGCTTGAAGATTCGATAGTCGACGCGGAGCCGAATCGGTCCGGCCAGCGTCACCTTCACGCCGCCGCCGGTGTTCAGGGCGAAGCCCGTGTCGCTGTGCGAGCCCGAGCTCCTCCTGATAGAAGCCGCCGCCGGTCGTGAAGTACGGCTGGATGCCGAAGAACGGCACCGGCGTCTGCAGCACGACGTTGGCGATCCCGGTCTTCAGCGACGGCGCCGCCGCGCGCGGATCGTCCGGCGTGAACGCATACTCGCCCTCGAACCCGATGATCAGCACGCCGAAGCCGAGCGCGCCGCCGCGCACCTGGCGGTTGGCTGGCGTCGTATTGGCGCCGATGAAGGCGGTGATGTCGGCGCGCGCCGGCGCGGCGATGCTCAGCAGCACGAGCGCGATCCCCATCGCGCGCAGTGGTCTCATCTATGGCTCCTCAGCAGTTGCTGGCTGCCAGCGAGACGACCCGGCCCTCGTGACCAGCAGCTAGCATCTGGCACCCAGCACCTAGCATCCAGTAACCAGCATCCATTACAATGCAATAAGCCCAGTGAAGTCACATCATTACAGCCAGCAAGCGGCGGCTCTCCGCACCGAGCTCGGCGGCGCGTTGACCCGCGACCAGATGCGTGCGTTCCACACGCGTACCGCCTGGCGCCATCTGGCCATCGCCGCGCGGCAGTTCGCGATCCTGGGCCTCGCCACGTGGGCGCTGATCTCCATCGCCAACCCGCTCGTCTGGGTGCCGCTGGCGTTCGTCCAGGGGTTCACCGTCTTCAACTTCACCGTGCTGCTGCACGAAGTGGTGCACCACACCATCTTCGAGCGCCGCCGCCCGGCGGCCGAGCGGCTGCTCGGCTGGCTCTACGCGGTGCCGAGCGGCATCTCGGCGAGCCAGTTCACGCGCTGGCACCTCGATCACCACGCCGAGCTCGGCTCGGACGAAGACGATCCGAAGCGGCATCACCTGTCGCCGAAGATCAACGCGCGGTGGTTCAAGCTGCTCTATGCGTCGCCGGCGCTCTTCCCGATTTACTTCCGCGCCGCGCGGAAGGAGAGCGCGACCTATCCGCCGGAGCTGCAGCGGCGGATCGCGTTCGAGCGCAAGGTGTCGATCGCGGCGCACCTCGCGGTGCTGGCGCTGATCTGGACGATCTTCGGCGCCGGCGCGGCGGCGCGCGCCTACATCGTGCCGGTCTTCTTCGTCTTCCCGATCGCGTTCACCTTGAACCGCCTCGGGCAGCACTACGACATCGACCCGGACGACCTGGCGAAGTGGGGGACGCTGATGCGCGGCCACTGGTTCTGGGATTTCGCGTTCCTCAACTCGAACTATCACCTCGAGCATCACTACTTCGCCGGCGTGCCGTTCTACCGGCTGCCGGCGCTGCAGCGCGCGCTGGTGCCGTTCTACGGGCGGCACGGCATGCGGTGGCAGACCTACTCGGGGCTTGCTCTACGGCTGGCTCGTCGAGAACCGCGCGCCGCACACGAACTGGGCCGCGCCGCGTGGCGACGCCGCGGTCGGGCCGCGCGCGTGCGCGCGTAGCGGCGTCCGCGCGGCGCCTCTGAGCTGGCCAGTAGCGGGTAGGCTTCGATAGCGCGGTGTGGCCGCTTTCAGCGGTGACAGCCTCTCGCTGCGAAACAATACCGAAGCAACCACGCTCTGCGATCTCTGCGCACTCCGCGGTTACACCGACACCGCGGGTTATCACGGTCGCTTGTAGAGCAAGACGGCGCCGATCGTTAAGACCTACCTGTCCCACCCGACCCACCTGCCCCACCAGCCCGCGCTGCGCTCGACCCGTCCTCGCGCATGTTAGAGTTTAAGATTCATGGACTTCCGTCCGTCCGAGGAGCAGGTGCTGCTCCGCCGCAGCGTCCGCGAGTTCGCGGAAACCGAGATTCGGCCGCACGTCCGCGAGTGGGATCAGGAACAGCACTTTCCGGCCGAGCTGCGGACGAAGCTGGCGGCGCTCGGGCTGCTCGGCATCCAGTTCCACGAGAAGTACGGCGGCGCCGGCGATGTCGGCGATCGACTACTGCATCTGCATCGAGGAGCTCGCGCGCGTCGATCCCGCCATCTCGCTGTCGGTGGCCGCGCACAACGGCCTCTGCTCGTCGCACATCTCGCTGTTCGGTAACGAAGAGCAGAAGCAGAAGTTCCTCGTGCCGCTGGCGCGCGGCGAGAAGATCGGCGCGTGGGGCCTGACCGAGTCCACCTCCGGCAGCGACGCCGCCGGCATGCGGACGACCGCGGCGCGCGCCGGCAACTGCTGGGTGCTCAACGGATCGAAGACGTTCACCACGCACGGGCGCGTCGGCAACGTGATGGTCGTCATGGCGGTCACCGATCGCGCCGCCGGCACCAAAGGCATCTCCGCCTTCATCGTCGAGCACGGCACGCCGGGGATGTCGCCGGGCAAGAAGGAAGACAAGCTCGGGATGCGCGCCAGCGACACGAGCGAGGTGCTGTTCGAGAACTGCCGCATCCCGGACGATCAGCTGCTCGGGCGAGGAAGGGCAGGGGTTCGTCAACACGATGCAGGTGCTCGATGCCGGGCGCATCGGCATCGCGGCGCTCGCCGTCGGCCTGGCGCAGGGCGCCTACGAAGCGGCGCTGAGCTACGCGCGCGAGCGGCGGGCGTTCGGAAAGCCGATTGCCGGCTTCCAGGCGATTCAGTGGAAGCTCGCCGACGCGGCGACGAAGATCGAAGCCGCACGCCTGCTGACCTATCAGGCGGCCTACCTCAAGGAGCGCGGCCGCCGGACGACGCTCGAGTCGTCGATGGCGAAGCTGTACGCGAGCGAGATCGCGGTGAGGGTCGCCGACGATTGCGTCCAGATTCACGGCGGCTACGGGTTCGTGAAGGACTACCCGGCCGAGAAGTACTTCCGCGACGTCAAGCTGACGACCATCGGCGAGGGGACGAGCGAGATCCAGCGGCTGGTCATCGCGCGCCAGCTCCTGTCTCGATGAGCCTGCCGACAACATCGAACGCAGAGACCGCGGAGCCCGCAGAGCACGACTTTGCTCTGGGGTTCGGTGGCGCCCTATTCGCCGCAGAACTCGGGGAATACGCAGAACAAGAACACTCTGCGGCCTCTGCGTGCTCTGCGTTCGACGTCGCGGCGTGATGGCGACGCTGGCCGAGCGTGTCCTCGCCGGCGAGCCGCGCGCCATCGCCCGCGCGATCTCGCTCATCGAGGACGAAGACCCGGCGAGCGCCGACCTCATCGCCCAGATCTTCAGCCGCACCGGCCGCGCCTATCTCATCGGCGTCACCGGCCCGCCCGGAGCGGGGAAGAGCACGCTGGTCGATCGACTGGTGACGGCCATCAGAACGCCGACGTCGCAGAGCACGCCGAGTGAGCAGAGCACGCAGAGTCAGAGCAAAGAATTCTCTGCGGTCCCTGCGCCCGCTGCGTTCCACTCGGTCGGCGTGATCGCCGTCGATCCCACCAGCCCGTTCAGCGGCGGCGCGGTCCTCGGCGACCGCCTGCGGATGCAGGCCCATGCCGCGGACGAGGACGTGTTCATCCGCAGCATGGCGACGCGGGGCCACCTCGGCGGCCTGTCGCGGTCGACCGGCGACGCGGCGCTGGTGCTCGACGCCGCCGGCAAGGACGCGATCATCATCGAGACGGTGGGCGTTGGCCAGGACGAGGTGGATATCATCCGGACGGCCGACGTCTCGATTGTCACGCTGGTGCCCGGTACGGGAGACGATGTGCAGGCGCTGAAGGCCGGGATCATGGAGATTGCCGACATCTTCGTCATCAACAAGGCCGATCGTGAAGGCGCGGACCGGTTGATGTCCTCGGTTGAGTCGAACCTGGCGCTGCACAGCTACGCCACCGGCGAGTGGCGGCCGCCGGTGCTGAAGACGGTGGCGACGACCGGCGCTGGCGTCAGCGAGCTGGTCGCGGCGATCGCGCAGTTTCGCGCCCACTCCGCCGGGGTCCAGGCGACGCGGCGCCGCACCCGCAGCGAGTTCCGCCTGCGCGAGCTGATCTCGCACCGCTTCATGGATCATCTCGAACGCAGAGGTCCTCGGCGCGGGCGAGCTCGGCTCGATGGTCGACAGAATCGCGGCGCGCGAGCTCGATCCCTACACCGCCGCGAACGCGCTGCTCGCGCGCGCGCTCGGCCAAACCGGCGATCAATCCCCCAATCCAATCCCCCAATCAATCCCCCAATCAATTACCCGATCACCCGATTACCCGATCCGATAAGCCATGAAAGCTGTCCTCGACCACATCGGCATCGCCGTCAAGGACCTCAGCGCCGCGCTCGCGTTCTACCGCGACGCGCTCGGCCTCGAGATCGAGGCGCCCGAGGAGGTGGCGAGCCAGCGCGTGCGCGCGCATTTCGTGCCGGTCGGCGAAGCGAAGCTCGAGCTCCTCGAGGCCACGGCGGCCGATTCGCCAATCGCGAAGTACGTCGACAAGCGCGGCCCCGGCCTGCACCACATCACGCTGCGCGTCGACGACATCGAGGCGGCGCTGGCGCAGCTGAAGGCGCACGGCGCGAAGCTGATCGACGAGAAGCCGCGGCCCGGCGCCGAAGGCAGCCTGGTCGCGTTCGTCCACCCCGCCAGCGCCCACGGCGTCCTCGTCGAGTTGAAGCAAGCGGCCGGCGCTGCAGGCTCATCCCGCCCTGGATTCACCACAGAGGACACCATGGACACAACGTGAATAAAGGTTTTAACCTCTGTGGCCTTTGTGTCCTCAGTGTCGAATACACGTTCGAATAACCTATGAGTATCGAGATCGGAATCATCGGCGGCAGCGGCCTGTACGACATGGCCGAGCTCACCGATCGTGAAGAGAAAACAATCGCGACGCCGTTTGGCGATCCGTCCGGGCCGTACGTCATCGGCACGTTGCGCGGCAAGCGCGTGGCGTTTCTGGCGCGGCACGGGGTCGGCCACCGAATCCTGCCGTCCGAGCTGAACTTCCGCGCCAACATCTACGGCTTCAAGGTGCTGGGCGTCGAGCGCCTGATTTCCGCGAGCGCGGTCGGCAGCCTCAAGCACGAATATCGCCCGCTCGACATCGTCGTGCCCGACCAGTTCTTCGACCGGACGAAGGGGCGCATCAGCACGTTCTTCGGCCGCGGGCTGGTGGCGCACATCGCCTTCGCCCACCCGCTGTGCGCCGATCTGTCGAAGATTGCCGCCGACTCGGCGCAGCAGGTCGGCGCGACGGTCCACCGCGGCGGCACCTACGTCAACATGGAAGGGCCGCAGTTCTCGACGCTGGCGGAGTCGAATCTGTATCGCAGCTGGGGGATGGACGTCATCGGGATGACCAACCTCCAGGAGGCGAAGCTCGCGCGCGAGGCGGAGATCTGCTACGCGACGCTCGCGCTGGTGACCGACTACGACTGCTGGCACCCCGACCACGACTCGGTCACCGTCGACCTCATCATCGCCAACCTGATGCAGAATGCGGCGACGGCGCAGCGGACGATTGCCGAAGCGGTCGGCCGCATCGACGGCGCCCGCACCTGTGCCTGCAAGGATGCGCTGGCGACCGCGATGATCACGCAGCCGGCGCTGGTGCCGGCGCAGACCAAGAAAGATCTGGAGCCCATCATCGGGAAGTACATGAAATGAGAATTGTCGTCACCGGTTCGATTGCCTACGACTACCTGATGTCGTTCCCGGGCAAGTTCACCGAGCACTTTCTCCCCGAGCACATGAACCGGGTGAGCCTGAGCTTTCTGGTCGACACGATGGACAAGCGGCGCGGCGGCTGCGCGCCGAATATCGCCTACACGCTGGCGCTGCTCGGGGAGAAGCCGCAGCTGATGGCGACGGCCGGCGAGGATTTCGGCGAGTACCGCGCCTGGCTCGAGGCGGCCGGCGTCGACACCTCGCTGGCGAAGCAGATCGACGGCAAGTTCTGCGCGTCGTTCTTCTGCAGCACCGATGTCGACAACAACCAGATCGCCTCGTTCTACACCGGCGCGATGGCCGACGCCGGGCAGTTGTCGTTCTGGACCGCGCGCGACTGCGGCCTGGCGATCATCTCGCCCAACGATCCCGGAGCGATGGTCCAGTATGCCGAGGAATGCCGCACGCTCAACATCCCGTTCATCTTCGACCCCGGCCAGCAGTGCGCGCGGATGGCGGGCGAGGAACTGCGCGACGGCGTCACCGGCGCGACGATGGTGATCGTCAACGACTACGAGCTCGAGCTGCTGCGCCAGAAGACCGGGCTCGACGAATCCGATCTGCTGAAGGTGGCGAAGACGCTGATCGTGACCCGCGGCGAGAACGGCTCATCGGTCCTGACGCGTGACGGCCGCGTCGACGTCAGCGCCGTCACCCCGCGACCGCATCGTCGATCCGACCGGCGTCGGCGACGCGTTCCGGGGCGGGCTGATGAAGGGGATGGCACTGCGCCTGCCGTACGAGATCTGCGCGCGCATGGGGAGCGTGGCGGCGACCTATGCGCTCGAGCACCTCGGCGGCCAGAGCCACGCTTACAGCTGGGAGGAATTCAAGCGGCGGTACGAAGCGCATTTTGGCGCGCTCGCGCTGCCGGCGTGACGCTCGCGCTGAATTAAGAATTCGGAATTTGGAATTAAGAATTCGTCGGCGCTTTCACTCGCAGTTGATCAGCCAGGGGATGCCGAAGCGATCGACGAGCGTGCCGAAACGCTCGGCCCAGAATGTTTTCTCCAGCGGCACGACGACCTTACCGCCACTGGCCAGTTCGTGAAAGATGCGATCCGCATCCGCCGCGCTCTTGATGTGGATCGACAGGGAAAAGCCTCTGGGTTCCTCATAGCGATCGGGAGCCACGTCGCCGCCCATCAGCACCTGGTCGCCGAGTCTCACGCTGCCGTGCATGACCTTGTCCGACCAGCCGGCCGGAACATCACTGGCAAGCGGCGTCCCGCCGTAATGGAAGATCGGTCCGAGCTCACCGCCGAGACACCGCTCGTAGAACCGGAACGCCGCCTCGCACTCTCCCCTGAAGCTCAAATACGGGTTGATCTGCATGGTGACCCTCTCTGCCTCTCCAGGCGCGAAGAGCGGGTTTCAAAATTACCCGCGGCCTCTCGCAGCGCAGCCCTTTAATTTAAAGTGCGTTCAAAATATCGTAGGGCAGTCCTTTAGGGCTGCCCGCGCGGCGGTTGGCGGGCCTCAAGGCCCGCCCTACGAGAGCCGCGCGTAATTTTTGAGGCCCGCTCCCACGGCTGCCCACCCCGTCGGCGAACCGGACCACATATTTGTCCAGCCAGATTGTGTCGAGGATCCGGTAGTGGGAAACTGACGTCCCGACCATGACCGCGGCAAGTGCTACTGCGTTCCCCGGCGCGGTGTTCCCTCATTCCGTGACCGGCATCCTCATCGTCATCGGCACGCTTCTGTCCTATGCCGCCGGATGGGTGTTGGGTATTCCCATCCTCGTACCGATTCTCAACACGCTCGCGAGCTACCCGTTCATGGTCGCGGCGCTCAGACGTGGCGAGCTGCGCCTGGCGGTCGCGCGCATGCTCCTCTGGGCCCTGACGATGGGCGTCGCCGCGACGTGGCTGTCGTATGCCAGGCCGGCGGAGACCGGTCAGCTGTTCATCCGCGCATCGGCGTATCGCGCCGAGATGTTCAACTGGGTGCTCACCGGCAGGGGCGCGGAGAGCACGCCGTCCGAGTTCATCCCGCAGCAGCTCGGTCACGCGGCGCTCTTCGCCACGCTGACCGTCGCCAGTGCCGGCGCGCTCGGGATGCCGATGGGGGCGGTGCTGATGAACTACATGGGGCACTATGTCGGCACGCTCGCGGAGACCTCCGCGCATCCGGCCCGAACGATGGCGCTCGCGTGGCACCCGTGGGCGGTGATCCGCGTGATCAGCTTCGTGGTGATTGGCGTCGTGCTCTCCGCGCCGCTGCTGTCACGGCTGGCGACGTTCCGCGTCGACTGGGCCACGTCGAGGCGTCTGCTCCTGTGGGCGGGCGCTGGCCTGATCGTCGATATCGTGTTGAAGGCCCTGCTGGCGCCGGCGTGGCAGCGGCTGCTGCTGCAGCGCGGTCGGCTGGTGATGTCGGGAGGAGGAAGGATGCGACTGAGCATGTGGACTCTGCGGATAGCGATCGGCATCGTGGCGGCGTTGAGCGTGGCGCTGCTGGCGCAGCAGGCGGCCACCCCGTCCGCCGTGTACATGAGCGCGGCGGACGTTGCCAACGGGCTCTCGACCGCAGTCGCCGCGGATGCCGCCGCCGGCGCGGCGGTGACGGTCACGCCTGGTATCGTCGTGCGCCGCCGAAGCGGCGGAGGCGAACCGCAATACGCGATCGTCCATCCGTTCAGCATGGAGACCTACTACATCATCGAGGGCGCCGGGTCGCTGGTGACCGGCGGTGTGCTCGATCCGCCACCGCCCGCTCCGGCCGATCCCGACATCGTCAGGAGCAAGGCGATCAAGAACGGCGTGACCCGCCCGGTCGCCAAGGGGGACGTGATCGTCGTGCCTCCCGGCACGGCGCACTGGTTCAACGCGATCGACGGCTCGATCACGTATCTCGAGAGCCGCGTGCGGATGAAGTGAGGCTCATCGCGCCCATCGCGAGCGCCCGGACCGCGCGCAGGTCGATCTTGCCGGTGCCGAGCGTCGGGATCGATTCGACGAAGCGGATGTCCTCGCGCTTCGGCACCCAGAGCTTCGGCAGGTCCGACTCCGACAGCCGCTCCCAGATTTGCTGGGCGGTGAGATCGGGATCGGTATGGAGCGCCACGAGGCGCTCGCCCTTCGCCGCGTCCGGTACCGCGGTGACCACGGCGGTGTGCGGATCGCTGAGCAGTGCCTGCAACTCCTCCTCGACCTTCATGTGCGGCACCATCTCGCCGGCAATCTTGCTGAATCGCGACAGCCGATCGGTGATCGTGATGAAGCCAGAGCCGTCGATCGTGGCGATGTCGCCGGTGACGTACCAGCCGTCGCGGAACGCCTGCTTCGTCAGCTCGGGCTCGCCGAGATACCCGGCCATCCGGTTCGGGCCGTTGACGAGCAGCAATCCCTCCTTGCCGATCAACGGTCCTTCGCCCGTGTCCGGATCGACGACCATCGCGGAGATGCCGGGCATCGGGCGCCCGACCGACCCGCGCTGGACGCCTGACACATCCCCATGCGCAGGAGCGGCCCTGCTGGCGTCGGGCACATTCACCGCCACGACCGGCGCCATCTCGGTGCAGCCGTAGCCTTCGGTCAGCTCGACGCCAAACCGCTCCTTGAACGCCGCGGCGACGGGTTCGCGCAGCCGTTCGGCGCCGACGACGGCGAGCCGCAGCTTCGAGAACTGCTCGGGCAGGATCTTGCGCACGTAGGCGCTGCAGAAGGTCGGCGTGCTGATGAGCACGGTGGCGCCGTAGCGCGCGGCGAGCTCGCCGATCGTCTTGGCGTCGGTGGGGTTCGGATGGTAGGCGGCGCCGAAGCCGACGGCCAGCGGCAGCCAGAGCGTCACGGTGAACCCGAAGGAGTGAAAGAACGGCAATACCCCGAGCACGACGTCGTCCGGTGTCAGCCGGAACAGCTCGGTGGCAGCGTCGATGTTCGAGAGCACGTTGCGATGCGAGAGCATCACGCCCTTGGGCACGCCGGTGCTGCCGCTCGAGAAGATGATCGCGGCCAACGCATCCGGTCCGGCCGGCGAGACGAAGAACCGCTCGATGAGCGACGCGGGAAGCAGCCGCGCCGCGGCGAGCATCGCCGCCCGCGAGACGGCCGAGGTCTCCCGGAGCAGATCTTCGAGAAACACCATGCCGGGCATCGGCTCGAGGCCCGCCTTCTTGAGGAAACTCTGCGAGGTGAGGATGCGCGAGATGGCGCAGCGCTCGATCGCCGCGTCCATCGACTCCCGGCCGGCGGTGAAGTTCAGGTTGACGACGACCTTGCCGGCGAAGATGACGGCGATGTTCGCGAGCGCGCCGCCAACCGAGGCCGGCAGCAGGAGACCGATGTTTTCGTCGTCAGGGGCAAGGCGGCGAATGGCGCGTGCGAGGAGGAGGCTGCCGACCAGGGCGCGGCCGAAGGTCAGCTCGCGGCCGGTCGAATCGGCCATCGCGAACGCCGACCAGCGGCGCTTGGCCGTGCGTACGAAGCGCGATCCGAGTGTGCTGCCGTCGGCGGGCGCTGGCATCCGCGTCGATTCTACGATCGCGGCGGCCTCGTGTAGGGCGCCGCTTTAGCGGCGCCAGCGCGGCGGGGCTTGAAGCCCCGCCCTACAGCAGAATCACCAATGCGTGACCCAGCCGGCCCGTTGCAGGTCACGCAGGTGGCCGGCCGCGCAGCTGAGCGCCTCCTCGCGCGTCGTCCACCGTTGCGCGAACACCAGCGAGCCGTCGTAGAAGAACCGCACCTCGACGCCGGCTGGTTCGACGCAGTCGCGGACCTGCGCGTCGATCCACGTGTGGTTCTTGCGGACGCGCCACACGCGCTCGGCCAGGTCACCCGGGACCATCGCCTACTGCTGCGGGAAGCCGGGCAGGTTCGCGATCCGCGATGCCGCGCCGGCGCCTGCCGCGGTGGCAGGCAGGGCAACCGTGGGCGCCGACCCCGTCTGGACCGCGGCCGCGGCCGGGCCCGACGCTATCGCCGTCGCCGACTGCGCCGGGCTCGCCTCCTGCAGCGCTTCGAAGTCGACCAGCGACAGGTCGTACGCCAGCACCGCGCCGAGCTCGTTCGTTCGTGCCTGGGCGAGATCGCGCTGCGCTTGAATGACGAGGAAGCTGGTCGACATGCCGACTTCGAAGCGCTTACGCTCGGCATCGAGCCGCTGCTCCGCCAGCTCGCGCGACGCTTTGGTCGTCTCGATCCGCTTGGCGTTCATGTCGATCTTCCACGCCGCTTCGCGCACCTGCTGAATCGCGCGCGCTTCCGCGCTCTTCAGATGCTGCTCGGACTGCGACCGCTCGAGCCGTGCCCGCGCATGGTTCGCCTGGTCGGTCGACGGCCCGATCGGATACGAGACGGCGAGGCCGACGCTCCAGGTGGGGAAGTCGCTGCCGAACAGCTGGCCCAGCACCGATCCGAACGGCGTGTCGTCGCCCGGGCCGACGATGGTGCCGGGGAAGCCGCCGGTGCGGAGCACCTGGGTGCCGCCGAGCCCGCTCGCCTGGTAGCTCGCGTTCAACCGCACATCGGGCAGCTTCTGGTTACCGAGGAACTTCTCGTTCGTCTGCGCGTTCTGGATGTCCTTGCGCGCGCGCAACAGGTCGGCGCGCCCGGAGAGCGCCCGCGTGATCGCGCCGTCGAGATCGATCGCCGCGGTGCCGACCGGCGGCGAATCGGCGGTGTCGATCTGCACGTTCCAGTTGTCGCGCACGGTCGGATCGAGGATCAGCGTCCGCAGGCGATCCTCGGCCAGCTTGACCGCCGTCTCGGCGATGATCAGCTGTTCCTGGTTCGACGTCACCTCGGCCTGGGCCGACACGAGATCGAGCGGCGGCGACGTGCCGACATCCACCTTCGCCTTGTTCACGCGCCCGAGCTCCTGCGACAGCTCCAGCGTCGCTTTGCGCGCGTCGACGTTGGCGCGCGCCGCCACCAGGTTCCAGTAGGCGCTCTTCACGTTTGCGGCGGTGTGGACCAGGCTCTCGCGCAGCCGCGTATCGGCGATGTCGCGATTCGTCCGGCTCACGAGCAGCTGCTCACGCGCCGGGTCGATCTTGAAGTCGCGCAGCAGCGGCTGCGAGAGGTTGATCGACAGCCCCGACTGCAGCAGCGGGTCGAAGCTGTTCAGGAAGCTGTTGCTGCTCGTGTGCGTCGTCGTCCAGCCGACGTTGTAGGTGGTGCCGAACCAGGGCAGACGCTGGCCGATGCCGGCGTTGGTGCTGGTGACGTCGGTCCGCGTCGGCGTCGGAATCAGGAAGCTCGATGGCGGCTGCAGCTGGTTGTTCGAGAGCGCGCTGGCGTTGAACGCCGGCTGGAATGCCCCTGCCGCTGCCGCGACGCGCGTGTCGCTGATCTGCGGATCGAGCCGATCGGCGATGAGATCGACGTTGTGCTCGAGCGCCATCTTCACCGCCTCGTCGACCGTGAGGCGGAGCGTCTCGGGTGCGGCCTGCGCCGCCCGGGCGGACGAGGAGGTCGTCTGCGCCGATGCCGACGCCCCGAGACCGATGGCGAGCAGCGCGACGAGCGCCGTGCGTCCGAGCGCCGCGCCGGTGGCCGGCGCCGGAGAGGTCGACGGCACGCCCGCATCGCCCTCGCTGCGCGCGCGCCGCGTGCCGAACAGCCGCAGCTTCGACGCATCGTCGAACAGCGAGTAGGCGACCGGCGTGACCACCAGCGTCAGCAGCAGCGCCAGCGACTGGCCGCCGAAGATGACGAAGCCGATGGCGTGGTTGGTGCCGGCGCCGATGCCCTGCGAGACGATCAGCGGGATCATGCCGGCGACGAACGCGAAGGTCGTCATCAGAATCGGCCGGAGGCGGTTGCGGCTCGCCTGCACGACCGCGTCGTGCGTCGACAGCCCTTCGGCCTTCAGCTGGTTGGCGTGGTCGATCTGCAGAATCGAGTTCTTCTTGACGACGCCGAACAGCACCAGCAGGCCGAGAGCCGAGAAGATGTTCAGCGACTGCTGGAAGATGATGATCGACAACAGCGCGAACGGCAGCGTCAGCGGCAGCGACAGCAGAATCGTGATCGGGTGCAGCCACGACTCGAACTGCGCCGCCAGGATCAGATACATGAAGACCAGCGACAGCAGGAACGCGAGCAGGAAGTTCTGCGCCGCGCGTCCAAGCTCGCGCGAACGTCCCGTGAACGCGCCGCGATAGTCGCTGCCCGGCTTCAGCGTGTTGAACTCCTCGAGGATCGCGTTCTGCACCTGCGCCTGCGACGCCGTCGGCAGCAGGTTGCAGAAGACGGTGACCTGGCGCTGCCGCGACAGCCGGTTGATGTCGGACGGCGCGGTGCCGGGGGCGAAGTTCGCGACGTTGTCGAGCGCGACGCTGCCGAGCCGGGACGAGGGCACGGTCAGGCTGGCGATCGCCGCTTCGGTCGACCGGTTCGCGGCCAGTGCGCGCAGGTGCACTTCGTACTGCTCGCCGCCTTCGTTGTAGGTCGTCACCTGGTCGCCGCCGACCAGCAGGCGCAGCGCTTCCGCCGCGTCGCCGACCTGCACGCCGAGGTCCGCCGCCTTGGGCCGATCGATCTCGACCGACAGCTCGGGCTTGCCGGTGTTCATCGACGTGTCGATGTCGACTGCGCCTGGCACCGCCTTGACCCGCTCGACCAGCTGCTTGCTGATCACCTCGAGCTTGCGCAGGTCGGGCCCGTTGATCACGAACTGCACGTCGGCCGCCTGTGAGCCGCCGCCGCCGATGACCGCAACCTGCTGCACCGACGTCCGGATGCCGGGCGCGGCCGACGGCAGGATGCCCTTGCGGATCTCGTCCATGATCGCGAACTGATCGCGCTGGCGCGCCTCGATCGGCGTCAGCCGGACGTAGACGACAGCGAGGTTGCGCGTCTGCGCCGGGTCGCCGGCGATCGTCACCAGCGTGTAGTTGACCTCCGGGATCCGGGCGCGGATCGCGTTCGCGATCCGGTTGGCCAGCACTTCCGTCGACTCGAGGCTCGTGCCTTCGTCGGCGCGCAGGTTGACCTCGAACTCGGCCTGGTCGTCCTGCGGCATGAAATTCTTGTTCGCCGCCATGAAGAGCGGCACGCTCGAGAGCAGCACCAGCACCGCCACCGCCGACACGATCCAGCGGTGCGCCATCGACCATTCGAGGATGCCGGTGTAGAAGCGATCGACGGCGTTGAAGATCCTCGATTCCTTCGAGCCGTGCTGGTCCTTGCCGTGCTTCTTCACCTTGAGCCAGCGCGCCGACAACATCGGCGTCAGCGTGAAGCTGACGAGCAGCGACACCATGATCGCGAATGCCATCGTCAGGCCGAAGCTCTTCATGAACCGGCCGACGATGCCGCCCATGAAGCCGACCGGCACGAAGATCGCCACCAGCGACATCGTCGTCGCCAGCACCGCGAGGCCGATCTCCTGCGTCGCCTCGACCGCGGCGTGGAACGGGTCGTCGTGCTTCTCCTCGATGAAGCGGTAGATGTTCTCCAGCACGACGATCGCGTCGTCGATGACGATGCCGACCGAGAGCGTCAGCGCCAGCATCGTCATCAGGTTGAGCGTGAAGCCCATGTACCAGATGAGGCCGAAGGTGGCGATGATCGAGGTCGGGATCGCGACCGCCGCGATAATCGTCGACCGCAGGTTGTTGAGGAAGAGCAGGACGACGAGGGCCGCCAGGATCGAGCCGACCAGCAGATGCTCCTCGACGTTGTGAATCGCCGCCTCGATGAACTCGGAGGTGTCGCGGACGATGCGCAGGTTGTAGCCGGCGGGCAGCGCCTTGGTGACATCCGCGAGCCGTGTCTTGACCTCGTCGACGACCTCGACGGTGTTCGTGCCCGACTGCCGCCGGACTTGCAGCAGGACGGTGCCGGTGCCGTTGACGTTGGCGACCGTCTGCGGCTCCGCCTCGCCGTCCTCGACGTTCGCCACCTCCGAGATGCGAACGGGATGTCCGTTCACCTCGCGGACGACGATGTCGTTGAATTCGGCGATGGTCTGGATTCGCCCGCGCGTGCGCAGCGTGACCGACTGCGGCCCCTGGTCAACGCGGCCGCCCGGGATCTCGATGTTCTGCGACTGCAGCGCGCGCGCGACGTCGTTGACCGTCAGGTTGTAGCCGCGCAGGCGATTGGCGTCGAGCCAGACGTTGATCTGGCGCTGGCGGCCGCCGAGCACGAGCACCTGGCCGACGCCGTTGACGCTTTCGAGCTGGCGCCGCAGCACCTTATCGGCGTACTCGGTGATGTCGCGGACCGGCTTGTTGGCTGTCAGCGCCAGGCTGAGCACCGGCGCCGCGTCCGGATCGAAGCGGTCGACGCGCGGCTGCTCGATGGTTCGCGGCAGCTGCGGCAGCACGCCGTTGACCTTGTCGCGCACTTCCTGTGCTGCCACGTCGACGTTCTTGTCGAGCAGGAACCCGATCATCACCTGCGAGATGCCCTCGGAGGAGACCGAGCGCAGCTCGTCGATGCCGCTGATCGTGTTGACCGCCTCTTCGATCTTGTCGGTGACCTCAGTCTCGATCTGCTCGGGCGCCGCGCCCGGCTGCACGGTCGTGATCACGATCGTCGGGATGTCGATCTTCGGGAAGCGGTCGACGCCCAGCTTCGTGAAGGAGAACGCGCCGACCACGGTCAGCGAGAGGATGAGCACGGTCGCGAAGACCGGCCGTTTGACGCACAGCGCTGCGAGCCACTGCATGATGCACCTACGCGATTACGAAACTTTGATTCCGTCGGCCAGCTGGTTGACGTTCTTGGTCGCCACCCGCTCGCCGCTCTTCAACCCTTTGGTGATCTCGACCAGCTCGCCGATCGTCTCGCCGGTCGTGACGATGCGTTCCTCGACGTGGTCGCCGTTGACGACGTAGAGGCGGCTGGTGCCGGCGCTGGTCTGCACGGCGGCGGCCGGCACGAGCACGCCCGGCGTGCGCTGCGGCTGCTGGATGCGCGCGGTGGCGAACAGGCCCGGCTTGAGGACGCCATTCGGGTTCGGCACAATCGCTTCAACCGTCAGCGCGCGCTGCGCCGCCTCGAGCGACGGCGACACGTACTTGATCTGGCCCTCGAACTGCCGCCCGGCATACGCATCGACCTCGAAGGTCACCGGCTGCCCGACGGCGACTGCCGACACGAACTGCTCCGGAATCGTCAGCTGCACGCGCAGCGGGTTGACGCGGACGACGGTGGCGACTTTCATGCCCTTGGTCACGTAGTCGCCGACCGCAACGAGGCGCTCGCCAACCTGGCCGGTAAACGGCGCGCGGACCGACGTGTCCGAGCTGGCCTTGCGGGCGAGCGAGACGCGAGCGCCCGCGGCCTGCAGCGACTGGTACTGCTGCGCCGCGCCGTTCTTCGCCGACTCGTACTGCTGGCGCGCCGCCTCCATCTGCGTCCGCCGCTGGTCGTATTCCGACTGCGAGACGACGCGCTGATCGAGCAGCGACTTGATGCGGGCGAACTCGCTCTGCGCCAGCTCGAAGCCCGCCTTGGCGTTCTGCACCTCGGGCACCGCGTTGACGTCGAAGGCGGCGCCCTGGGTGATCCCGAGCCGGGCTTCGATCTGCGCCGCGTTCGCCTCCGCTTCCTTCAGCTGCGCGTCGGTTTCGATCGACGACACGCGCACGAGCTCGGCGCCGGCGGAGACCTGCGTGCCGCGCTCGACCGGCGCCGAGATCACGCGGCCGGCGGTTTCGGCGGCGACGTCGGCCTGCTCTTCGGCCATCAGCGTGCCGGTGGCACGGATGAAGCGCGCGATCGGCTGCTCGAGGGCAGCGGCCGCCGAGACGGCGACGACTGGCGCCGTGCTGGGTTGATCTTTGCCCTTGGCGTCGCCGGCGCTGCACGCGCCGATGGCGAGCGGCGCGGTCACAAGCAGAGCGACCAGGAGGGTGGGGACGGTTCCGCGATTCATGAACAAACTCCTCGGAGTTACGAAGCTCGAGCGTCGACTTCAGGGGCCGCGGCATCGACCGGACAGGAGCCGATACCGCGCGGCGATTGCAGGACGACGCCGGACCGAAGGCCGGCGAGGGTCAGGTTCAGAACGTCAGCGGCGAGGAGATCCGCGTTCTCGCCGGGCAGCAGGCGTTCCGAGAGGTTGACCAGCGCGACGCCGAGCACGCCGACCATCAGCGCGCGCATCGCGATCATCGGGTCGACGCTCGGCGGCAGATCGCCGGCGTCGATGCAGGCGCGAAGCTGTTCGAGGATTTGCTGCTTTCCCTCGCGCGCGAACGCAAACCGTTCGTACTCGCGGCTGATGCGCGGCACCGACCGCTCGACGAACATCAGCGCGAAGTACTGCGGCTGCTCGCGGCTGAACTCGTAGAGCCGCCAGAACGAAGCGCGCACGCGCTCGATCGGCGGCGCGTCCTTGAGCGCCGGGTCGTCGCGGACCGACGCCGGGTCGCCGAGCAGGCGGAAGCCCTCCTCGGCGAGCGCGAAGAAGATGTCGTCCTTGCTGGGGAAGTAGCCGTAGATAGCAGCGGGGCTGTATTCGATGCGCTCCGCGATCTTTCGAATCGAGACGTTCTGGAAGCCCTCGGCGACGAACAACTCGCGCGCGGCGTCAAGAATGGCGCGCCGCACAGCTTCGCGGTCTCTCTCCTGTCGTTCTTTGATTCCCATCGGCCCTCGTCCCCCGGTCTGGCCCCTGATTGCGCTTTGGGGTCAGAAGTATGTGAACAGTGTTCACGATACTAACATCGTTAGACGGAGGAACATCGTTATGGTTGCAACTGGTGTGTAAATTGTTGTAACGGCTGAGATAAACGCCCATTTCCCGTTATGGACGCGCTGTAGGACGCCTTTTAGGGCGCCCGGCGCACGGGAACGCCGGTAGGGGAACGCCCTTCAGGGCGTTCCAGCGGGACCGGTCTAAAAGACCGTCCCCTACCGTGGCGCGGAGAGAAGCGCGGCGCTTTGTCGCCGAAAGGAACGCGGCGAGGCCGACGAGGTAGGTTGCTGACGCCGCCAGGAGGGTGACGCGGAAGCCCCAGTTCATGGCGATGAAAATCGCCAGCGTCGCGCCGAGGACGGACAGCGCGCCGTTCATCCCCCACGCCCAGGGGATCATCTGCGGCGTCTCCTTCGCGAGCATGCGCAGGCCGGTGGGCATCGGGACGCCGAGGGCGACGCCGAGCGGCACCAGCATCGCGACCGCGATCCCCATCCGCGCCGCGCGCGACAGCGGAATCGCCCACGACACGATCGGTGTCATCACGGCAATCACCGCGAGCGCGAGAACCGCGACCGTGGCGATGGCGATCGCTCCCGTGCGCGGCAGCCGGTCGGCATCGAAGCGCCGGCTCCACGCCGCGCCGAGCCCGGTGCCGAGCAGCAAGGAAAACAACGTCACCGTCAGCGAGTACACCGGGTGCCCGAGCAGCAGCACGAAGCGCTGCAGCACCGACACCTCGATCAGCATGAAGCCGGCGCCGAGGGCGCCGAAATACGCCAGCCACGCGAGCGAGCCGCCGCTGGCCGCAGTTCCGCGCGAGGTCAGCAGCAGCGGGCCGATGACGAACAGTGCCACCAGCGCGGCGGAGATGCCGAGCAGGGTCAGGAGCGCGCTGAGGCCGTTCCCGAACAGCATCGATTTCCCGAACGCGACCTCGAACTGGTGTTCGAGCTTCGTCGTGTGGAAGAAGAACGGCCGGTCGTCGGTCGTCGGGCGGATGTCGGAGCGATAGCTGTCGTAGAACTGCTCCCGATCGGCAGCAAGGATCAGCCGCGCATAGTCGCCCGTCGACGCACCGTCGACGAAGACGTCCGTCGCCGGCACGGTGAATTGTGCTTCGCTGGCCGCCGCCCCACCCGCGGCATCCGCGCCGATCGCATCCGGCGCATACAGGACGTCGAACCCGAGCTCACCCGCGACCGACCGCAGACGCGCAGTCTCCGCTGCCGTGAACGGCGACTTCTTCAAGAGAAACGTCGCGACCTGATCCTGTCGCACGATCGCCAGACGTTCGGCCGCCGACCATCCGCGCGCTGCGCACGCCTCCTGCGCGAGCGATACCAGCCGCAGGCCATCCGCAACCCAGCGCGTGATCGTCAGCATCCCGTCGTCGTTCAGGTGATCGAGGTAGTCGTTGAACGCCTCGACGGTGTAGAGCGTGTTCTCGGTCAGCGTGTACGCGCCGGCCGCCGTCGCCGCCCAGGTGTCGACGAGCGACGCCTGGATGACGTCGTAACGCTCCGGCGTCCGCCGCACGAAGCTGCGTCCATCGTCCACGGCGATCCGCACACGTGGGTGCGCGTAGATGCCGCCGGAGAAGTCGAGGAACTGCTCGCGCATCACCTCGTTGGCGATGATCGGGTTGATCTCGACGCCATCGACGCGTGACGCGCCGAATACCAGCGCCGACGCGAGATCGCGCCCGCCGCCGGGGCCGATGACGAGCGCCGTGAACCCGGATGGCGCTCGCGTGCTGGGGCTGGGGGCTGGGGCTGGGTGGGGCTCGGGGCTGGCTCGGGCTTGGGAGCTGGCCTCGATCAGTTCGCGCGCCGACGTCGCGTCGAGCCGAGCCCCTCCAACCCCAGTCCCTCCAGCCCCTTGTCCCGAGCCCCTGGCCCCGACGAGGTGATACGCCAGCGCGGTGAGCTCGTAGTGCAGGTACTGCGCGTTCGAGAGATCCGGCTTCAGGCCGAGGATCGGCGTCGACGCCGCCGAATCGATGTCCATGAAGCGCGTGTCCGGCAGCGGACCCTTGTACGCGGAGCTCAGCGACCAGTCGCCGTGCGTCCGCTCGTAGACGCCGATGCGCGAGAACGAATTCCACTTGCTGAAGAGGATGCGGTCGCCCTGGTGGCCCTTGGTGTCGACGACGTCGAAGCCGGCGACGCCGGAGAGCTGGCCGGCGAGCGGTATGAGCAGCACGAACGCGCCGGCGCCGCCAACGCGCGCCCGCAGCGCAGGCGGCGCGAACAATGCGGCCGCGGCGAGCGCGAGCGCGGCGGCGGAGAGGACGACGCCGGGGGCGCCGAGCCGATCGAGCAGCGGGATGAGGATCAGGCAGCCGCCGGCGGCGCCGATGAGATCGGCGGCGTAGACCGCGTTCACCTGCGCCGACAGCCGCGAGATCGCCAGCGTCACGACCAGGCCGCCGGTGAAGAACGGCAGCGCGGCGAGCGCGTAGATCGTCAGCATCAGCGCGAGGTTCGTGGGCGAATAGTTCAGGCCGACGCGCAGGCGCACCAGAAAGAACAGCGCGACGATCAGCGTCGCCGCGTAAACGAGCGACTCGATCGACAGCAGCGCGTCGGTCGAATACCGGTCGAGCCGGCGCCGTGCGACGTAGGCGAACACGCCGCTGGCGCTCAGGCCGAACAGCGCGATCGAGATCGCCAGGAATGCGAAGTGGTAGTACATGACGACCGAGAAGATGCGGGTCAGTGCCAGCTCGGTCATCAGGAGCGTGGCCGACACCAGCGCGACGCCTGCCAGGTGACGCGCGGGGCGCGAGGACCTGTCCTGAGCGGGGCGCCGCTCAAACGTCCGCGCCGAGTCGAGGGACATGCGCGAGAGTGTACCATCCGGCGTGCTCGCGTCCGTGCTCCGTCCGGCCTTCGTCGCGTCGACGATCGTGTGGGCGCTGCTTCTGCCGCTTTCGCCGTTCATCGCGGCGCAGCCGCACCCGGCGCCGGCAGTCGTCGCGTTCCTGTATGCCGTCTACCTCGCCGGCAGCGGCATTTGCCATCAGCTCCCGGAACGGTCGTTTCACCTCTCGGGGCACCAGATGCCGGTCTGCGCCCGGTGTGCCGGCATCTATTTCGGCGCTGCGATCGCGGTGATCGTCGCAACATGTCGATGCCGCTTCGCGCTTCGCGCTCGGCGAGGCCGCGCCGCTCGATGAAGAACGCCGCTGCACGGATGCTGTCGGGGGACGGCGCTTCAGCGCCGCTTTCTGGCGCGCCGTCCTCGGCATCGCCGCGACGCCCGCTTTGATCTCGCTTCTTTACGAATGGACCACCGGTCACATGCCCTCGAACTGGGTCCGTGCAGCCACCGGTCTCCCGCTGGGCGCGATCGTCGCGTGGATGGTCCTGTGGGCGACAGCGCCCCGGACACGCGCGGAGGATCAGGTAAACTAACGGCCGTGCGCGCTACCGCCGCCGAAGAAACACAGTCAGGGACGCTGGTGCTGCTGTGCCTCGCGTCCTGGGCCATTCCGGGCGCGGGTCATCTCTGGCTGGGGCGGCGAACCAAGGGGCTGATCTTTCTCGTCGCGCTGCCGTTGATGTTTGCCCTCGGCCTCGCGCTCCAGGGGCGGCTGTTCCCATTCGATCTCAACGAGCCGCTCGTCGGGCTTGCCGCCATCGCTGACCTGGGCATCGGCATCCCGTACTTCATCGCCAGCACGCTCGGCTACGGCGGCGGAGAAGTGCGCGCGGTGACCTACGAATACGGCAACGCGTACCTGATCGTCGCCGGGCTGCTCAACCTGCTGGTCGTGATCGACGCGTTCGACGTCGCCATGGGGCGCAAGTAATGCGGAGCCACCTGGTGCTGCTGGTGATCTTTGCGTTCTTCGTCTCGCTGGTGTTCGCGGTGATCGCGAAAGACGACCTGCGCGAGCAGGTGCGCTTCGGCGGCATGATGTTCGGCGGCTTCCTCGCCTCGGCCCTCGTGCTCGGCTGGCTGATGTATCCGTTTCCCCTGTAACGTCGCAGCAGATCCAATGGCTTTCGACAACCTCCTCCTCGAGCGCGACGGCGCAGTCGCCATCGTCACGATCAACCGTCCGAAGGTGCTGAACGCGCTCAACAGCCAGACCATCGACGAGCTGCGGCGGGCGATTCTCGAGCTGAAGGCGGACGACGAGATTCGGGCGATCGTGCTCACCGGCTCGGGCGAGAAGTCGTTCGTCGCCGGCGCCGATATCAACGAGCTCGCGGTGCAGACGCCGGTGACCGGCCGTGAGCACGCGCTTAGCGGCCAGCACGTGTTCGATCTGCTGGAGAACATGGGCAAGCCGGTCATTGCCGCGATCAACGGCTTCGCGCTCGGCGGCGGCTGCGAGCTGGCGATGGCCTGCACGCTGCGCCTCGCCGCCGACACGGCCAGGCTCGGACAGCCGGAGATCTCGCTGGGGCTGATTCCCGGCTATGCGGGCACGCAGCGCCTGCCCCGCCTGGTCGGGAAGGGCAAGGCGATGGAGCTGATTCTCACCGGCACGCCGATCGCCGCCGACGAAGCGCAGCGCATCGGGCTGGTGAATCGCGTGGTGCCCGCGGCCGACCTGATGAAGGCGGCGAAGGAATTGGCCGCCCAGCTTGCGAAGAGCGCGCCGATCGCGATGCGATACATCATCAACGCGGTGAACAAGGGCGTGGAGATGCCGTTTGCCGAAGCGTGCCAGTACGAAGCGACGCTCTTCGGCCTCGTCGCGTCGACCGAGGACATGCGCGAGGGAACGCGCGCGTTCCTCGAGAAGCGCAAGGCGGAATTCAAGGGCAGGTAGGGCGGGTCGGTGGTCGCGCAGGAGCGCGGTTAAGGCTTGATCCGATAAATGCAGACGATTCAAGGCACAGGGCGCGCGACGGGGTTTCGGTTCGCGCTCGTGGTGGCGAAATACAACGACTTCGTGACCGACCGCCTGCAGGCGGGCGCGCTGGCGGCGCTCGCCTCGGCCGGCGTCGCGAGCGACGACATCACCGTGGTGCGCGTGCCCGGCGCCTTCGAGATCCCGCTGGCCGCGCAGCACGCCGCCGAGAGCGCGCATTTCGACGCGATCGTCTGCCTCGGCTGCCTGATTCGCGGCGAGACGCCGCACTTCGAGTACATCTCGTCCGCCGTCTCGCAGGGGTTGACGATGGCGGCGGCCGCAACCGGGGTGCCGATGGCCTTCGGCGTCCTGACGACGAACTCCGTCGAGGAAGCGCTCGCCCGCGCCGTTGACGGCAGCGGCAACAAGGGGCACGAAGCGGCCGTCGCCGCGATCGAGATGGCGGAGGTCGTCGCGCAGCTGACGCGCTCAGCCACGCCCAGGGCCTAGTCTCATGGCGCGCGCCCGAAAGGACCCCCGCCACCGGGCCCGCGAGATGGCGCTGCAGATTCTCTATCAATGGGAAGTCGGCCGCGGCGACGTCACCAGCGCGGCGAACACCTTCTTCACGCTGCAGTGGCCCGACGCCGATCCGCCCGATCCCGAGCTGCGCGCGTTCGCCTCGTCGCTGGCGCGCGACACCGTGCAGCGGATCGAGCAGATCGACCCGCTGATCGCCGAGACCAGCGAGCGCTGGCGGCCCGAGCGGATGGCGCTGCTCGATCGGCTGATTCTGCGGATGGCGATCTGCGAGATGCAGCGCGACCCGGGCACGCCGCCGGCGGTGGTGATCAACGAGGCGCTCGAGCTCGCCCGCACGTTCACGACCGAGGAGTCGGTCAAGTTCATCAACGGGATGCTCGATGCGATCCGGAAGAAGATCATTGGCCCTGATCTAATTTGAGGCGTTGTATTCAACACAAGGACGACCTCGAAGGACCAAGCTGATAGTTGAGACAACGGTGATTGAGATTGATGCCGCAATATGAGCGCTGAAGACGAACAGATCCAGCAACGCAAGTCGAACCTGGCCGAGCTCGCGAAGCTTGGCGTGGAGGTGTATCCACGCACCTTCGAGCGGCGCCACACCATCACCGAGCTGGTCGACACCTACGGACAGCGGAGCCACGACGAGCTGGAGGCCGATCGCGTCGAGACGATCACCGCCGGCCGGATCCTGGCGATCCGCTCCTTCGGCAAGGCGAACTTCCTCGTCCTCTCGGACGGGCACGCGAAGCTGCAGGTCTACATCCGGCAGGATTCGATGCCGGAGCTCGATTTCAAGACCTTCAAGCTGCTCGATTTCGGCGACTGGGTCGGCGTCGAGGGGCACCTGTTCCGCACCCGGACGAACGAGTTCACGATTCATGCGTCGCGGGTCCACTTCCTCGCGAAGTGCCTGCTGCCGCTGCCGGAGAAATGGCACGGCCTGACCGACGTCGAGATCCGCTACCGCCAGCGCTATCTCGATCTCGCGGTCAACCCCGATTCGAGGCGCGTGTTCGAGACCCGCAGCCGCGTCGTGTCGGCGATCCGCGAGTTCATGACCGCGCGCGGCTACCTCGAGGTCGAGACGCCGATGATGCAGCCGATTGCGGGCGGCGCGATCGCGCGCCCGTTCATCACGCATCACAACACGCTCGACATGGATCTCTACCTGCGGATTGCCCCGGAGCTCTACCTCAAGCGGTTGACCGTCGGCGGGCTCGAGAAGGTGTTCGAAATCAACCGCAACTTCCGGAACGAGGGGATCTCGACCCAGCACAACCCCGAGTTCACGATGATGGAGTTCTACGAGGCGTACGCCGACTACCAGGCGCTGATGCGGATGACCGAGGAGATGATCGCGACCGTCGCCGATAAGGCGATCGGCACGCGCCAGGTCACCTTCGGCGAGCATCAGATTTCGCTCGAGCCGCCGTTTGTCCGTCTCTCGCTTCGCGAGGCGGCGCGGGAGGCGGCGTCGCAGCGGCTCCACCGCGAGGTCACCGACGCCGAGATGCGCGATCGCGATGCCGTCGCGGCGATCGCGGCGCAGCTGCACATCGAGATCGATCCGGGCTACGGCGCCGGAAAAATCGCCACCGAGATCTTCGAGCGCTTCTGCGAGGACCGGCTCATCCAGCCGACCTTCGTCTACGACCACCCGACCGAGGTGTCGCCGCTGTCGAAGCAGAAGCCGGACGATCCCGACACGGTCGAGCGGTTCGAGCTCTATATCGGCGGGTTCGAGGTGGCGAACGCCTTCAGCGAGCTCAACGATCCAGCTGAGCAGCGCCGCCGCTTCGAGGCCCAGCTGACCAACCGCGCGCGCGGCGACCTCGAGGCGCACGAGATGGACGAGGACTACATCCGCGCCCTGGAATACGGGCTGCCGCCGACCGGCGGGGAAGGGGTGGGCATCGATCGGCTGGTGATGCTGCTGACCAACAGCCCGTCGATCCGCGATGTTATTCTGTTCCCGTTGATGCGCAAGCGGGAATGAACGCAGAGCTCGCCGAGTCCGCAGAGAAAAGAACACTTCTCTTGAGAACACGAAAATGAGGTCGAATTCAGCCCTCGCCGATTCCGTAGAGAAAAACGAGCCTCTGCGTTCTCTGCGACCTCTGCGTTCCAAGGCGATGATGGAATTACCGTTCGAAGTGCACGTCGCCTTGCGCTACCTGCTCGCCAAACGGAAGCAGGCGTTCATCTCGGTGATCTCCGCCATCTCGACGCTCGGCGTCACGGTGGGCGTGATGGCGCTGGTCATCGCGCTGGCGCTGATGACCGGCCTCCAGCAGGAGCTTCGCGACCGCATCGTCGGCTCGAACCCGCACATCTACGTCTGGAACTCGCGCGGCATCCAGGACTACCACGCGGAGGCGGCGACGCTTCGCAAGGTGCCGCACGTGCTCGGCGCGGCGCCGGCGATCATGGGCGAAGGGTTGATCACCGCGCGCGGCGAGACGCAGCCGCTGCAGGTCAAGGGCATCGACCCGGTGATGGAACAAGAGGTGACCAACCTCAAGTCGGCGGTCACTGCCGGCAGCCTGGAAGCGCTCAACCCGGCAGAGGGCCAGATCGACGGCATCCTCCTCGGCAAGGATCTCGCGGCCAAGCTCGGCGTCGTCACCGGCGACGATGTGTCGCTGACGCTGGGGGTGACGCTGTCGCCCGCGGGGCTGCTGCCGCGGACGCGGCGGATGAAAGTCGCCGGCCTGTTCAGCCTCGGCCTCTTCGAGTTCGACTCCGCGTTCGGCTACCTGTCGCTCGACGTCGCCAAGCGCGTGCTGGCGAAGGATCAGGTCGACCTGATTCAACTGCGCGTCGACGACATCTATGCGGCGCCCAGGATCGCCCAGTCAATCCCGGACACGCTCGGCGCCCACTATGTCACCACCGACTGGGCCGACATGAACAAGTCGCTCTTCTCGGCGCTTGGCCTCGAGAAGATGGCGATCTCGCTGACCATCGGCCTCATCGTGATGGTCGCGGCGCTGAACATCGTCGCGTCGCTGATCCTGCTGGTGATGGAAAAGCACCGCGACATCGCCATCCTGAAGACGATGGGGGCGAGCGCCCGCAGCATCACGCGCATCTTCATGATGCAGGGGCTGATCATCGGCGTCGTCGGCACGACAGTGGGCGCATCGGCCGGCTACGTGCTGACGTTCATCCTGACGCGCTACAAGCTGATCCGTGTGCCGGCGGACGTCTACCAGATGTCGTACGTGCCCTTCCGGGTCCTGCCGCTCGACATCTTCGTCGTCATTGTCGGCGCGATCCTGATCTGCTTCATCGCGACGCTGTACCCGTCGCGTCAGGCCGCAAAGCTCGATCCGGTGCAGGCGCTGCGATATGAGTAACAGCGAGTCTCAAGGTCAGCGGCGGCCTCGCGTGGCGCAGGCCAACGGCCGCCGCGGGCAGCCCTAAGGGCTGCGCGACGTTCAACGATGTCCTTCCTCGAAGCGTCCGCCCTCGTCAAAAGCTACCCCGTCGGCGGGCAGCCGCTGACGGTGCTGCGCGATCTCGATCTGCAGGTCGAGGCCGGTGAGATGGTGGCGATTGTCGGCGCGTCTGGCGTTGGAAAGAGCACGCTTCTGCACGTCCTGGGCGGGCTGGACCGTGTCGACCAGGGGCGGATTGCGATCGACGGGCGCGAGCTGACCACGATGCCCGATGCCGAGATCGTCGCTTTCCGTAACCGCAACGTCGGCTTCGTGTTCCAGTTCCATCACCTGCTGCCCGAGTTCAACGCGGTCGAAAACGCCGAGATGCCGATGCGCATCGCGCGGATGGCGATGGCCGATGCGCGTCCCCGCGCCGAGGAGCTGCTGACCCGCGTCGGCCTTGGCGAGCGCCTTACCCATCGGCCAGGGACTCTGTCCGGCGGCGAACAGCAACGTGTCGCCGTGGCGCGTGCCCTGGTGATGCGCCCCTCGCTCCTGCTCGCCGACGAGCCGACCGGCGATCTCGACGAGCACACCGCCGATTCACTGCACGCCCTGCTGCGGGAAATGCATCAGGTGTACGGGCTGACGTCCGTAATTGCGACGCACAACCCGCGGCTTGCGGCTGCATGCGACCGCACACTGCGCCTCGAATCGGGTCGGCTGATCGCGCCCTGACAGGCGAATTTATTCGGCGAAATCCGCTCCTCAGGGCGGTGTGACCGTCCGATAAACAAGGCACGGGATATCGTCGGCCGGCCGTTCCGCGTGATCCCGCGCGACGACCGCGCGGAACAGCCTGTGCAGGTGATCAGTTTGAGGAAACTGCAGCAGTCACGAATCGAGGACAACACATTTCAGCGCCCCGGTGGCATCGGGGTACTTCGGCTTCGATCGAGCGTCTAATCAGGTGGGGCGGGAACCCTAAGCATTGCAGGAAGTTAACGCAGAATAGGCGTTGGGCAGAGGCGACCCATGCCGTATAATGTGGTCATCGTTTCAATGACCCCAACACCATCTGCTTTCACGTAGGTACCCCGGATGTTCGAACGGTACACGGAAAGGGCCCGGCGAGTCCTTTTCTTCGCACGCTACGAAGCCAGCCAGCTGGGCAGCATCTCGATCGAGACCGAGCACCTCCTGCTTGGCCTGATTCGGGAAGGCAAAGGGCTGACCAGCCGCATCTTCGCCCGATCGCACCTCTCCCTCGAAAACATTCGCAAGGAAATCGAAGGTCGCACGGTATTCCGCGAGAAGGTGTCGACCTCGGTCGAAATTCCGTTCAGCGCCGAAACCAAGCGCGTGCTGCAGTTCGCGGCCGAAGAGGCCGATCGCCTGCTGCACAACTACATCGGCACCGAGCACCTGCTGCTGGGCATCCTGCGCGAGGAACGTTCCGTCGCCGCCTCGATCCTGATGGAAAAGGGGATGCGGCTGAACACGGTGCGCGAGGATATCGTCCAGCTGCTCAACGAGAAGACGACGCTGACGCGTGTGAAGGAAACGCCGCTGCTCGCCGAGTTCAGCCGCGACCTCACCGAGTCGGCGATGAAGAACCAGCTCGATCCGCTGGTCGGCCGCGAGCACGAGCTCGAACGCGTCCAGCAGGTGCTTTGCCGCCGCACCAAGAACAACGCCGTGCTCATCGGCGAGCCGGGCGTCGGCAAGACGGCGATCGTCGAAGGGCTGGCCCAGAAGATCGTCTACGGCGACGTCCCGCATTTCCTCGCGGACAAGCGGATCCTCGCCCTCGACATCTCGCTGATTGTCGCCGGCACCAAGTACCGCGGTCAGTTCGAAGAGCGCCTCAAGGCGATCATGAAAGAACTGACCGACAACCCGAACATCATCGTGTTCATCGACGAGCTGCACACGCTGGTGGGCGCGGGATCGGCGGAAGGATCGCTCGACGCCGCGAATATCCTCAAGCCGGCGCTGTCGCGCGGCGAGATCCGCTGCATCGGCGCAACGACCCCGGCCGAGTATCGCAAGTACATCGAGAAGGACCGCTCGCTGGAACGGCGCTTCCAGGCGATCAAGGTCGACCCGCCGGGCGAGCGCGAGACGATCGACATCCTGCTCGGCGTCAAGGATCGCTACGAGAACTTCCACCACGTCGAGTACACGCGCGAAGCGATCGAGGCAGCGGTCTACCAGTCGAACCGCTACATCACCGACCGCTTCCTGCCCGACAAGGCGATTGACCTTGTCGACGAGGCCGGCGCGCGCGCCAAGCTGAAAGAAGCGGGCTACAGCGAAGAGTTCGGCGAAATCAACAAGAGCATCCGCGTCGCGGTCGAGCAGATGGAGAGCGCGGTCTCGCAGAAGGATTTCGAGAAGGCGCAGTTCTATCGCGAGCAGGAAGTGACGGCGCGCGAGAACCTGCAGTTCGTCCGTCAGCAGTTCGACGTCAAGTCGAACGCGCGCAAGGTCGTGGTCGGCAAGGCCGAGATCGACGAGGTCGTGTCGAAGTGGACCGGCGTGCCGATGGCCTCGATCAACCAGGACGAGGGCGACAAGCTGCTGCGGATGGAAGCCGAGCTGCACCGCCGCGTCATCAGCCAGGAGAAGGCGACCTCGGCGATCTCGCGGGCGATCCGCCGCTCCCGCGCCGGCCTGAAGAACCCGAATCGTCCGGTCGGCAGCTTCGTGTTCCTCGGCCCGACCGGCGTCGGCAAGACCGAACTGGCCCGGGCGCTGGCCAACTTCCTCTTTGGCAGCGACCACGCGCTGATTCGCTTCGACATGTCCGAGTACATGGAGAAGCACTCGGTGTCGAAGCTGATTGGCTCGCCGCCCGGATACGTCGGCCACGAAGAAGGGGGCCAGCTCACCGAGAAGGTGAAACGGAATCCTTATTCGGTCGTGCTGCTCGACGAGATCGAGAAGGCGCACCCGGACATCTTCAACATCCTGCTGCAGGTGTTCGAAGACGGCCACCTGACCGACGGCCTCGGCAACCGGGTGAACTTCAAGAACACGATCATCATCATGACCTCGAACATCGGCGCTCGCTTCATCCAGAAGAAGAGCTCGATGGGCTTCCAGTCGGCCGACACGATCACCATCGACAAGAGCGTTTCGGACATGGTCCTTGGCGAGGTCCGGCGCACGTTCAACCCGGAGTTCATCAACCGCATCGACGAGATCATCGTCTTCGAGGCGCTCGGCGACGACGACCTGCGGCGGATCATGGGGCTGCTGGTCACCCAGCTGAACGAAAATCTGGTCGACCGGAAGCTGAAGATCGCGCTCTCGCCCGAGGTGATCGACTGGATCATCGAGGTCACCTGCAAGGACCGCTCGTATGGCGCGCGGCCGCTGCGCCGCGCCATCCAGCGCTACGTGGAAGACCCGCTCTCGGAAGAGCTGATTCGCGGGCACCTGCGCGGTGGCGAGATCGAGGTCTATCTCGAAGCCGGCCAGCTCTCGTATCGTCCGGCCGGCGAGCTCGAAGCGGGCCGCAAGCTGGCCTGATCCGCGCCTCGGGAGGCCAAAACTGGGGATGGGTTGCCGGATCGCCTCAGATCCGGCAATCCAAGAACCCGGGTGGCCGGGCCGGTCCCAACCTCTTAACGGCCGGATCACAACCTCTTAACGACCGAAACCGTCAGTCCTCAGTCTAAAATAGGCGTAATGGCCATTTTCCGTTCGCTCGCGGCGGCGGCGCTGTCGCTGGTCGCGGCGCCGCTGCTGGCGCAGGACTTGTCCCCCAGCGCGGCGCAAGCGCCGGCGGCCGCCGGGCAGCCAGCCCAGGCCGCCGCCCTCCCCAGCGTCACGGTGTGCGGTACCGAAACCGCCCCCCGCGCCCAGCCGCCGGCAGGCTCTGGCCCCGTCGTCCTGTTCATCGCGCCGTGCTTCGAGGCGCAGGGCAACGCGTCGGTCATCGAGCCGCAGACCTATCTCTATTACATCCAGCTGAAGCAGAGCCGTCCGTCCGAAGGAGTCTGGCTGCCGTACGACGACGCGGCCGAGAAGATGGCCGTCGAGGACTTCCACCGCCTGTGGAACACCAACTTCCTCGACAACCTCTGGGTCGACGCCACCGACTACAAGTTCCCCAACGGCACCATCGGCAAGATCATCACCTACAACATGGAGGAGCGGCAGCGGGTCAAGATTGTCGACTACGTTGGCTCCAAGAAGGTCGAGGTCTCGAAGATCGACGAGAAGCTGAAGGAAGCCGAAGCGGTGATCCGCCTCGACTCGTTCATCGATCCGGGCCTGGTCCGCAAGGTCGAGGGCATCGTCCGGGACATGCTGCGCGAGAAGGGGTTCCAGTTCGCCAACGTCACCCACGACATCAAGCAGATTGAGGGCGGCCCGAAGCTGGTTCACATCACCTTCAACATGGACGAGGGGCCGAAGGTGAAGATCCGCAAGATCGATCTGGTCGGCAACAAGGCGATCAGCGACGGCGCGATCAAGCGGCAGCTGAAGGAGAACAAGGAGCGCGGCCCGTTCCAGGACTTCATCCACTTCCCGACCTGGTTCCTCTCGCTCATCGGCGAGAAGGGCACCTACCAGGAAACGAAGTTCGACGAAGACGCCGAGAAAGTGGTCGCCTACTACCGCGACCAGGGCTACCTGCGGGCGAACGTCGGCGTCCCCGAACTGAAGGTGCTCGAGGATTCCGAGGACAAGAAAACGCGCTGGATCGAGCTGAAGATTCCGATCACCGAGGGGCGGCGCTACAAGGTCGGCGCCTTCGACGTCGCCGGCAACACGGTCGTGAAGTCCGAGTTCCTCAAGCCGCTCTTCAAGATGGTGCCGGGCGAGTACTACGGCGAGAAGCGGATCCGCAAGGGGCTGGAGAAAGCGCGCGAGGTCTACGGCGCCGGCGGCTACTTCGAGTTCACCGGCTTCCCCGACTACAAGTTCCACGACGATCCGAACCCGAACCTGCCCGAGGCGCCGGCGGCGCTGGCGGCGCCCGATTCGCCCGAGAACCACGGCGACCCGGTCGTCGACGTGACGATGCGGATGCAGGAAGGGGAGCAGTTCTTCGTCAACCGCATCACCTTCGTCGGCAACACGACGACGCGGGACAACGTCATCCGCCGCGAGATGCGCCTGGTCGAGAGCGCCCCCTTCAACACCGAAGCGCTGAAGTTCAGCGTCAAGCGGTTGAATCAGCTCGGCTACTTCAAGCCGCTCGAGGGCGGCAAGGATGTCGACGTCCAGAAAACGCCGAATACGACCAACCAGGTCGACGTCAAGCTGAAGCTCGAGGAGCAGAACCGCAACCAGCTCACCTTCGGCGCCGGCGTGTCGGAGTTCGAGGGGTTCTTCGGCCAGCTCTCGTTCCAGACCGCGAACTTCATGGGCCGCGGCGAGAGCCTGACGCTCTCGATGTCCGCCGGCTCGCGCGCGCAGAACTACTCGCTCGCCTTCAGCGAGCCGTTCCTGTTCGACCGCAACATCACCGGCGGCTTCAACCTGTTCAAGGCCGACGTCCGCTACATCGGCCAGTTCACGCAGAAGTCGGCGGGCGCGGTCGCGACGATGGGCTTCCCGTTGAGCGGCTTCTCGCGGATGTTCACCAACTACAGCTACGAGCGCGTCCGCGTCACCGAGATCAACGAGATCTACCAGACGCCGGAAGTGCTGCAGCGCAACCCGTTCCTGCGCGATTCGCTGCTCATCGGCCAGGACGGCGAGCGCATCATCAGCAAGGTCGTCCCCTCCTACGTCTACAACACGGTCGACCAGCCGATCTTTCCGACCAGCGGCAAGCGCTTCACGTCCTCGATCGACCTCGCCGGCCTCGGCGGCAACACCAACTTCTACAAGCCGATGGTCGAAGCCGTGTGGTTTCTGAGGCAGGGCCCCCGGCTGACCCTCGGCATGCGCGGGCAGGCCGAATACATCCATTCCTTCAGCGGATCGAAGGAGCTGCCGATCTTCGAGAAGCTGTTCCTCGGCGGCGAGTACAGCATCCGCGGCTTCGACATCCGGACCGTCGGGCCGCAGGATCCGGTGACCGGCCTCGTGCTCGGCGGCAACAAGAGCCTGCTGTTCAACATCGAGGAGCAGATCACCATTGCCGGCCCGGTCCGCCTGATTGCGTTCTACGATGCGGGCCAGGTGCAGGCCGGGCCAACCCTGGTCGTGCCGCCGGTCTTCGTGCCCGTCGGCGGATCGCTGGCCGCCAGGATCGACCCTGGCAAGAACTTCAACTGGACGGACTGGAAGACGTCGACCGGCCTCGAAGTGCGCTTCTTCATGCCGGTGCTGAACGTGCCGTTCCGGTTGATTTTCGCCTACAACCCGCAGCGCGAGGGAGTGCGCGACAACAACTTCCAGCTCCAGAAGGCGTTCCAGTTCAGGTTTGCCGTCGGTTCGACCTTCTAGCGACCGCCGCCGCCGTGATGACATTCGGGACTTGGCGAGAACCGCGCCGTTCAGGTCTTCGATGGCGTCGGGGTGTCTCCGGTGGTGAATCCAGCGCATCTGGTATAAAATCAAGGGCTTCCGACTCACGAAAGGAATCAGAGCAATGAGAGGTTCTGCTATTGCCGCGTCGCTCGCGCTGTCGTTGACGGCGATGAGCGCCGTCCCCGTCTTCGCGCAGCCGGCACCGGCACCGACCCGGCCCGCGCAGCCGGCGCCCGCTCAGCCAGCGCCCGCCACGCCTGCGCAGCCGCCGGCCACGCAAGCGCCGCCGCCCGTTCAGCCGCCGGCGCCGTTCCCGGCGGGGGCGAAGGTCGCGTATTTCAACCCACAGGCCGTGTTCCAGAACTCGGCCGACGGCAAGGCGGCCGTGAGCCGGGTCAACGCCCTTATTCAAAAGAAACAGACTGAGAACGCCGACAAGGCCAAGCTGCTCCAGGGCAACCAGCAGAAGCTGCAGACCAGCGGCAGCGTGATGAACGAGGCGGCGCGGACGCAGCTCGAGAAGGAAATCGAGCGGCAGACCAAGGACGCCGAGCGGTTCCAGCAGGACGCGCAGGCCGAGATCAACGAGCTGCAGCAGGAAGTGCAGAACGAGTTCGTCAAGAAGCTGTCGCCGATCATCGAGCAGCTCGCGAACGAAAAGGGTCTGCACATGGTGTTCAACGCGGTCGAGTCGGGGATTGCGTGGGCCGCGCCCGGCCTCGACCTCACCGCTGATGTCGTCAAGAAGCTCGACGCGGCGAAGCCCGCCGCGACGCCGAAGTAGACAGGGCCCAGGGATGGCGAATGGCTGATCGGCGTGCGGCGAGGCGCATGGCAATCACTCGACCATCGCCCTCAGCCCCCAGCGTCGCCATCCCGTGCAGTGACAGCCATCAACATCCCCATCGCGCTCGACCGGCTCTGCTACCGGTTTCCGTCGCTCCTCGTCGACACCATCGTTGAACACGAACCCGGCCGGCGCCTCGTCGCGCTCAAGAACGTCACCGTCAACGAGGAATTTTTCCAGGGACATTTTCCCGGGCTGCCGCTGATGCCCGGCGTGCTGATGCTGGAGTCGCTGTCGCAGGTCGCGGCGATCCTGCTGCTGCAGCGCGGCGACGCGCCGCCGAACGCGCGCGTCTATCTGCGCGGCGTCACCGGCGCCAAGTTCCGCCGGCAGGTGGTGCCGGGCGATCGGCTGCGGCTGGAGATCACCCTCGGCCAGAAGCGCAGCGCCCTCGCGCGCGCGCAGGCCGCCGCATATGTCGGCGATCAGATCGTCGCCGAGGCAGAGCTGCTCCTCGGGCTGGTGCCGGATCGCACCGACATCGACCCGTCGGCGATCGTCGACGCACGGGCGCAGATCGGCGAGGGGACGACGATCGGGCCGCACGCGACGATTGGCGCCAACGTCAGGATCGGCGCGAACTGCCGCATCGGCGCGTCGGCGGTGGTCGACGGCTGGACCGAGATTGGCGACGACTGCGAGATCTACCCGTTCGCCTCGATCGGCCAGATTCCGCAGGACCTCAAGTTCCGCGGCGAGCAGACCCGCCTCGAGATCGGCCAGCGCAACATCTTCCGCGAGTTCGTCACCATCCATCGCGGCACCCGCGGCGGCGGCGGCGTGACCACGATCGGCGATCGCAACGTCTTCATGGCCTACGTCCACGTCGCGCACGACTGCCACGTTGGCCACGACACCATTTTCGGCAACATGGCGACGCTCGGCGGCCACGTCACGGTGGAAGACTTCGTCAACATCAGCGCCGGCTCCGGCGTCCACCAGTTCTGCCGCCTCGGCCGCCACGCGTTCATCGGCGGCTATTCGGTCGTCACCAAGGACGCGCTGCCGTACGCGCGCACCGTCGGCAGCCGGCCGGCGCGCATCTACGGCGCGAACACGATCGGCCTGATGCGGCGCGGCTTCACCCAGGACGTGGTCGACGAAGATCAAGCGGTCGTTCCGCTACCTGCTGCAGTCGAAGCTGAACACCACCCGTGCGCTGCAGCAGATCGAAGAGGACCAGTCACTGGCCTGCGCAGAAGTGCAGTATCTCGTCGACTTCATCCGCACCTCGCAGCGCGGTGTGATCCTCAGGCGGGCGTCGCGGCGCGCGGAAGAAGTGCTCACGGACGAGTAGAGACAGCCATGACATGCGCCTAGGCCTCATCGCAGGAAATGGCCGTTTTCCATTCCTGGTCCTCGACGCGGCCCGTGGCGCCGGGCACGACGTCACCGTCGTCGGCCTCAAGGACGAAACCTTTCCCGAGCTGGCCGACCTGGCGGCGCGGCCGCCGGCGGCGGCCTTTCATTGGATCTCCCTCGGACAACTGGGCAAGCTGATCAGCCTGCTGAAGGACGCCGGCGTCAGCCAGGCGGTGATGGCCGGGCAGGTCAAGCACACCAAGCTCTTCGCCGACATCGTGCCCGACCTGACGCTCACCGGAGTGCTGATGCGCCTCAAGGCGCGCAACACCGACGCGTTGATCGCCGGCGTGGCCGACGTGCTGCGCGACAAGGGGATCGAGCTGCTCGACTCGACCGCGTTTCTCGAGCCGCTGCTGGCGCGCGAAGGGGTGCTGACCCGGCGCGCGCCGACCGAGGAGCAGCAGCGCGACCTGACGTTCGGCTACGGCATCGCCGACACGATTGCGGGCCTCGACATCGGCCAGACAATCGCGGTGAAGTCCGCGGCCGTCGTCGCCATCGAGGCGATGGAGGGCACCGACGCGGTGATCGCCCGCGCCGGCCAGCTCGCCGGACACGGAGTCCGCGTCGTCAAGGTCGCGAAGCCGAACCAGGACATGCGGTTCGACGTGCCGGTGGTCGGCGTCTCGACGATCGAGGCGATGAAAGCCGCCGGCGCGGACACGCTGTCGGTGGATGCCGGAAAAACGCTGATGATCGACGGCGACGCGATCGTCCGCGCGGCCGACGAGGCAGGGATTGTGATTGTCGGCCGGGAGTTGCGACGCCTGTGAGCAACCACGAAGGCGACGAAGAACACGAAGGCCACGAAGAAAACATCCTGTATTCTTTGTCATTCTTCGTGATCTTCGTGTCTTCGTGGCCTTCGTGGTCTTGCTCGGTGCCGCTATGAGCTTGCGGATAGCCGTCATCGGCGTCGGCCACCTCGGCAAACATCACGCGCGCATCCTCGCGTCGCTGCCTGGCGTGGAGCTCGTGGCGGTGGTCGACACCAATCGCGCGCGCGCTGAGGAAATCGCGGCGGCGAACGGCACCCGGCCGGTGTTCGATGCGCGCGACGTCCTCGGCAGCGTCGATGCGGTGACGGTTGCCGTGCCGACCGAGATCCACCGCGCCGTCGCGCTGCCGTTTCTGCAGCGCCGGGATCCCCGTGCTGGTCGAGAAGCCGATCGCGCGATCGCTCGAGGAAGCGGACGAGATGATCGATGCCGGCGGCGACAACGGCGCGATTCTGGCCGTCGGCCACACCGAGCGGTTCAATCCGGCGCTCGCGGTCGCGCGGCCCCACCTCACCGATCCGCGCTTCATCGAGGTGCACCGCCTCGGCACCTTCCCGGAGCGCAGCCTCGACATCGACGTCGTCTTCGACCTGATGATTCACGATCTCGACGTGGTCTTGTCGATCGTCAACTCCGACGTCGAGTCGCTCGAAGCCGTCGGCGTGCCGGTCGTCACCAACCGCGTCGACATCGCCAACGCGCGCCTCCGCTTCGCCAACGGCTGCATCGTCAACCTCACGGCCAGCCGCATCAGCCGCGAGCAGGTGCGGAAGATCCGCTTCTTCCAGCCGGCGTCGTATGTGTCGATCGACTACGCCGCCCAGAAGGTGGAGATGTGGCGGCTGGTCACCGAAGGCGGCCCCGCTCCCTTCGACGGGGCTCAGGGCAGGCCTTCGATCCAGGGCGGCGAGCTGGAAGTGGCGAGCGAGGAACCGCTGAAACGCGAGCTCGCGGACTTCGTCGGCGCCATTACTTCCGGCCGCGCGCCGGTCGTCACCGGCGAAGCCGGCCGCCGCGCGCTCGAAGTGGCGCAGCAGATTGTCGATAAAATGGCGGCCGACACGCGCACGTAGCGCGCAGGCTTCAGCCGAGCGACATGTACTCAGACCTCGACCACTTCATCGCCGACCTGGACAAGCGCAAGCTGCTGGCGCGGATTCGCGAACCGGTGAGCCCCGACCTCGAGATCGCGGCCGTCACCGATCGCGTCTGCAAGCTGCCGAACGGCGGCCCGGCGCTCCTGTTCGAGAAGCCGACCGGCTTCGACATCCCGGTGGCGTCGAACGTCTACGGCTCGAACGAGCGCATGTGCCTGGCGCTCGGCGTCAAGACGCTCGACGACCTGGCGAAGGAGATCGACGAGCTGATGACGCCGCAGATGCCGGCCGGCATCATGGACGCGCTGAAGATGCTGCCGATGGTCGGCCGGCTGCGCGACCTGATGCCGAAGACGGTGAAGGACGCGCCGTGCCAGGAAATCGTCGATCGCGACGGCACCCTCGACTCGCTGCCGATCCTGAAATGCTGGCCCGATGACGGCGGCCGCTACATCACCTTCCCGCTCGTCTTCACCAAGGATCCCGAAACCGGCATGCGCAACATCGGCACCTACCGGATGCAGGTGTTCGACGGGCGCACGACCGGCATGCACTGGCAGCGGCACAAGGGCGGCGCGCAGCACCACCGCGTCGCCGAGCGCCTCGGCAAGCGGCTCGAGGTCGCCGTCGCGCTCAGCGCCGAACCGGTGCTGCCGTATTGCGCGACCGCGCCGATGCCGGAGGGGCTCGACGAACTGCTGCTCGGCGGCTTCCTCGCGCGCAAGCGGATCGAGATGGTCCGCTGCGTCACGGTCGACCTCGAAGTGCCGGCGAGCTCGCACATCGTGCTCGAAGGCTACGTCGAGCCGGGCGAGCGGCGGCGGGAAGGTCCGTTCGGCGACCACACCGGCCTGTATTCGCAGCCGGACGACTTCCCGATTTTCCACCTCACTTGCATCACCCGGCGGAAGCGGCCGACTTACCTCACCACCGTCGTCGGCGTGCCGCCGATGGAGGACTACTACCTCGGGCTCGCCAGCGAGCGGATCTTCCTGCCGATGATTCGCAAGACGCTGCCCGAGATCGTCGACATGCACTTTCCGGCCGAGGGCATCTTCCACAACCTCGTGCTGGTGTCGATCGACAAGCGCTATCCCGGGCACGCGCGCAAGATCATGAACGCGTTCTGGGGGCTCGGGCAGCTGATGTTCTCGAAGACGATCATCGTCGTCGACAAGGACGTGAACGTGCACGACCTCAGCCAGGTCGCGTGGATCGTCGGCACCCACTACGATCCGCTCCGCGACATCCAGATGACCAAGGGGCCGGTGGACGATCTCGACGATGCGGCGGATCTGCCGGCGTATGGCGGCAAGATGGGGATCGACGCGACGAAGAAGTGGGCGTCGGAGGGATACACGCGCAACTGGCCCGAGCGCGTCGCAACCACCGAGGCCGCCGGCCGCCGCGCGGCGGAGATCGTGCGTCGGGCGCGGCTTTAGCCGCGCCGACCGGACGGCGCTGCAAGCGCCGCCCTACGATCGACTCAGAAGTTCACCGCCGTCGTGTTCGCACCGCTGACGACGACGCCGATGCGCTCACCTGCAGCCGGTTGATACGCGCCCGACAGCAACGCCGAGAACGCCGCACATCCTCCCGGCTCGACCACGATCCGCAACGCCTCCCACAACGCCTTCTGCGCCGCGAGAATCGCCGCGTCGGTGACCAGCACGACGCGCTCGACGTGCGCCTGCGCGAGCGGAAACATCAGCTGGCCGACCTGCCGCGGCGCGAGCGAATCGGCGGCAACGCTCCCCGCGGGCGCGTCGACCGGCTGGCCGGCTTGCATCGCCGCCGCCAGCGTCGGTGCGCCTTCGGGTTCGACGGCGATGATTCGCGTCGCCGACGCGTACCACGCCGCCAGGCCGCCAACAAGCCCGCCGCCGCCAACCGCGACGAGCACCGTGTCGAGCTCCGGCGCCTGCTTCGAGAGCTCGAGGCCGAGTGTGCCCTGGCCGGCGATAGTCTCCATCTGATCGAAGGCGTGCACCTGGAGCGCCCCGGACGTCTCGGCCCACTCCACGCTCGCCGCGAGCGCCTCGGCGTAACGCTCGCCGGTGACGGTGAGCTCGGCGCCGTACGAGCGGATGCGCGCGATCTTCGCCGGCGACGACACGGTCGGGACGAAGATGCGGGCCGGCGTGTCCAGCCGCATCGCGGCGTAGGCGACCGCGGCGCCGTGGTTGCCGCCCGATGCGGCGACGACGCCGGCGGCCGGCGGGTGCCGAAGCAGCAGGTTGGCAAAGGCGCCGCGGGTCTTGAACGAGCCCGCGTGCTGGAGCTGTTCGAGCTTCAGGGTCAGCGCGAACGGCGGCAGGCCGAAGTCGGCGCCGCTCGTCTGAACGATGGGGGTGACGCGGATATACGGTGCGATGGCGGCGTGGACGCGTTCGATGTCGGACCGGTCGACGAGGACGGACATGGCGACTGATCGTATTCGGACCGACGTCGAAGCCGTCATTGAACGTGTTGCTGGGCGGCGCTACACTCCGCGGCGATGCTGCCATTTGCGCTCGTCGCGTCGTTGCTGGCGGGCCAGCCAGCGGATCCTGCGGCGACTACGCGCGAGCTGACCGAGATCGAGGCGCGCCTGGCAACGACCTACAAATCCGGCGACTGCGACGGATGGGGCGCCTTGCTCGCCCCCGAGTGGTCGGTGATCCACATCACCGGCGCCGAGATCAAGAAAGCGGACGCGATTCGAACGTGCAAGTCGCCGGACACTCGAATCGATTCGCTCGCCAGCGACAGCATCGTCGTCCGTGCTTTCGGCGACGCGGCGGTCGTCACCGGCCGCACGACCGCGGCGGCCGGCGGGCAGACGGTGGTCCTGCGATTCACCGACGTGTTCGTGCGGCGCGGCGGCAAGTGGCAGGTGGTGGCGTCGCACGCCACGCGCGTCGCGCAGTGAGGCTCGGCTGAAGCCTTCGCCCGACCATACGCCTTCGCCCTAGCGCGTGTGCAGTGTCGCGCGAAGGCTTCAGCCGAGCGTTCGATCGATCGCTCAGTCACCGAACTCGATCGTGCCGTGCTCGCCCAGCTTCAGCCACCTCGCCGGTGGCGACCGCGCGCACCACGCCCCACAGCCGCACCAGCCGGCTCGACGGCACGTCCCAGTACTCGACGCGATCGATTGTCACCGTGAGGATCGCGCTGTCGGGATCGTCGGGGCCTTTCGGAAACCACGCGCGGTAGGTCGGGTTCCACATCGCATGCATCCGCGACGGATCGTGCACGATCGCGCCGGTACCCGAGACCGAAACGTATCGGTCGCCGTCGGCGCCGACAAACGCGACGTTCACGCGCGCATCGCCGGCGAGCTCGGAAACCTTCTGCGACGAGAGGTGCGTGAGAAACGTCAGCGAGCCGTCCGGCTGGAGCCGCTCGAGCAGCAACGGTCGGCTTCGAAGCACGCCGTCGGCGGCCACCGTCGTCAGCATGGCGACGGTGATGCCGTCGATCAGGCGCTCGAGCTCAGCGCGAGCTCGACCGAGCGCGCTTGCGTCCACGAGTGCCCTTCGCCTTCGACGACGTGCGGCTGCGTGCGCTGCGCCGGTCCGCCGCCTCGCCGCGCGGCATCACGCGTTTCAGCGCGCCGCCGACCGTTGATCCGACCCACTGCGCTCCCTTCTGGAGCACGCTGGTCTGCTCGTGCCATTCTTCCGAAGCTCGGCGGTTGACCGATCCTTCGGCGATCTTCGTCAGCTTCCTGTCCGCTGCGTGTTCTTCTTTCAGCGTCTGCTGAAGCAGTTTCGCCACGCCGCGCTCGCCGATCACCCGCGCGTAGGTGCGCACGGTGCCATAGGTGGCGATCTCGTAGTGCTCGACTTTCTGCGCCGCGGTGATCATCATCGCGTCGCGCAGCGCGCCGGCGTCGCTGCCGTCCATCAGTTCCTGTCCTTCGGCCAGCAGTCCTTTCATCGCCTCACAGGTCTTGCCCGACGCCTTTTCCCCCAGCTGTTTCAGCGCCTGGGTCACGCGCTTCGCGTGCTGTCTGGTCTCGGCGAGATGGCCGCGGAACGCCGTGCGCAGCTCGCGGCTGGTTGCACGCTCGGCCATCTTCGGCAGCGCGTCGACGAGTTGCTCCTCGGCGTTCAGGAGATCGTTCAGTTCTTCAACGAGATGTTCGCGGAGCGATCCAACAGAAGCCATGTTTGAACCTCCACGGCCGTGCTGCATACTGTGGTCCAGAAGGAAGGCATCAGGTCTAGCAGACTCCTTGCAAGAGGTTCAGCATGGCTACCCGAACCATACCCACGCCCTTCACCATGCGGCTCATCGGTGCCGTATCAGTCGACCCGCTGACCTACGAGGAAGTGGAAAACGATCGCACCGCCACCTGGCAGGCGCTGCTCGTCGTCCTCATGTCGAGCGCGGCGACCGGCATCGGTGCGTTCGGGTGGGGCACCGGCTCGGTCCGCGGCATCCTCTTCATGAGCGGGCTGGCGCTCCTGACCTGGGCAACGTGGGCGCTCATCACGTTCGAAATCGGCACGCGGTTGATGCCGGAGAGCAGCACGCGCGCGGATGTCGGGCAGTTGATGCGCACCATCGGTTTCTCCGCGGCGCCCGGAATCCTGCGCATCTTCGGCGTCGTGCCGGGGGCGACGTGGCCGGCGTTCACGATCACCGCCGTGTGGATGCTCGTCGCCATGGTCGTGGCGGTCCGCCAGGCGCTGGACTACCAGAGCACCGCGCGGGCGGTCGCGGTGTGCGCCCTGGGCTGGGGGCTGTCGATCGGGATCGCCGTCGCGCTGCAGCTGATGTTCGGACCAACCGTGTCCTAGGGGCGTCTTAGACCAGAGGGGCAGCGCCCCGCGCTGCGAGCCGCCCTGGCCTGCGGGAAAGACTCCCGCGCCCTCGGACAGGTATCATTAGGAAGATGCAGCGGACTCTCTGGATGATTCTGGGCCTGGCGCTCCTGGCGCCGGCCTGCTCCGACCCGGTTGCGCCGCCCGCGCCGACGCCGGTCACCCCGACGATTACCGAAACGTTCAACGGCACGCTCGGCCTGCTCGGTACGAATATTCATCTGTTTTCGGTGCAACAGGTTGGCGGCTTGACGATCACCATCTCCGACATCAACCCGGATTCGACGCTGAGCTTCGCCATCGGCGCCCAGAGCCTGGTCGGTTGCACGGTGCTGCAGCAGCTGACGCGCGCACCTGGCGGCGCCACCGCGCAGCTGGTCGGAACCATCACCGCGCCGGGCAATTTCTGCGTGCAGGTGTTCGACTCGAACAATATCCCGGAACCGGTGACCTACACGCTGACCGTGCTCCATTCGTGACCGAAGCCGAGTTGTCGACCCTCGCCGGAACCCACGACATCATCAGCCTCGGCATGGTGGCCGACGATCTTCGCCGGCAGCGCCACGGCACGCGGACCACGTTCGTGCGCGTCGCCGATCTTGCCGCCGATGTCGGCGCGCCGGTTGCGCACCCGGCCGCCGCGGGAGAGCTGCGGATTTCCGGCATCGCGCCGAGTCGAGCTGCCGCGGTCGCGCGCGTCAGGGAAGTGGCGGCCGTGGCCGACGGCGCCGCGGTGTCGGCGTTCTCGCTCGCGGATCTCGAGCAGCTCGCCGCGCGCGAAAGCGTCACGCTGCGCGCCCTGCTCGAGGAGCTTCGCGCCGCCGGGCTCGAGCTCGTCGCCGAAGCGCCGCTCGACCGGCTGCAGAACGCGCGGCGCTCGATCGAGGAGGTCAACATCGCCGGCCTCGCGCTCGCGCGCCTGACCGTGCACCAGGCCTCGTCTCCCGATCCGCTGCCGCTCTTGAAGTCGGTGACCGATCTCCAGCGCGCCGTTGCGGTGATCCGGAGCTTCGCGCCGCTGCCGCGCCGCACCAGCGCGGCCGCGCCAACCACCGGCTACGACGACGTCAAGCACGTCGCGCTCGCGCGCGTCGTCGTCGACAATGTGGCGTCGATTCAGGTGGACTGGTCGCTCTACGGCCCGAAGCTCGCGCAGGTGGCGCTGACCGTCGGCGCCGACGACGTGGACGGCGTGTCGCCCGAGGACGAGACGACGGAGGGGCGGCGGCGGGCGCCGCTCGAAGAGATTCGGCGCAACATCCGCGCCGCAGGGCAGGAGCCGGTGGAGCGCAACGGCCGCTTCGACGTCGTGCGCCGCGACGAGCGCGCGCGGTGAGCGGCCCGAAGCGCGTGCGGCTGGGCGCCGTCGGCTATCTCAACGCGCGCCCGCTCGTCTACGGGCTCGAGCGCGATCCACGCTTCGACCTGCGCTACGACATCCCGGCCGAATGCGCGCGCCTGCTTCATGCCGGCGCGATCGACATCGGGTTGATCCCCTCGATCGAATACCTGCGCGGCGACGTGCCGTATGCGCTCGTGCCGGGCGCGGCGGTCACGTCGCGCGGTCCTGTCGCCTCGGTCGCGATCTACACGCGACGCGATCCGCACGACATCCGGACGATCGCGATGGACAGCAGCTCGAGGACCTCGGTCGCGCTCGCGACCGTCATGCTGCGCCGCCGCTTTGGCGTGACGGCGGAGGCGGTGTCGATGGCGCCCGACCTCGACGCGATGCTGGCGAGCGCCGATGCGGCGCTGATCATCGGCGACATCGCGTTGATGCTGGACCACACCGGCCGCGACACGGCGACACAGAAGATCGATCTCGGCGAGTTGTGGACGGCGATGACCGGCCTGCCGTTTGTCTACGCGTTCTGGGCCGGCTGGCCCGAAGCGCTGACGCCGGCCGACGCCGAGGCGCTGCTCGCAGGCGCGCGACGCCGGCGTCGCCCACGCCGCCGAGGTCGCGCGGGCGTATTATCCCGGCGATCCGGAGCGCGAGGCGGTGGCGCTGCGCTACCTGCGCGATAATATCCGCTACACGTTCGGCGACGAGGAGCTCGAGGGGCTGCGGACCTTCTATGGCTACGCCGCGGAACTCGGGCTGGTCTCGTTCGACGGCGCGCTTCGCTTCTACCATGCCGAACATCACGGCGCTCGCTGACAAGGTCCGGGCAGGCAGCCGCCTCGATGCGGCCGAGGCGCTCGAGCTCTATACCCACGCGCCGACGGCGCTGCTCGGCCAGCTTGCCGATCACGTGCGCGCGCGCAAACATCCCGAGCGCGTCGTCACCTACATCATCGACCGCAACGTCAACTACACGAACGTCTGCGTCGCGAAGTGCAACTTCTGCGCGTTCTACCGGCCGGTCGGCTCCACGGAAGGGTACGTGCTCGGCTTCGACGAGATCTTCCAGAAGATCGACCAGACGATTGCGGTCGGCGGCGTGCAGCTCCTCCTGCAGGGCGGCCACAATCCCGACCTGCCGCTGACCTGGTACGAAGATCTGTTCCGGGCGATCAAGGAGCGCTACCCGTCGTTCAAGCTGCACGCGCTGTCGCCGCCCGAAGTGATTCATCTCTCGCGGCTGTCGCAGCTGCCGGTGCCGGCCGTGATCGATCGGCTGATTGCCGCCGGCCTCGACAGCATTCCCGGCGGCGGCGCCGAAATTCTCGTCGACCGCGTGCGCCGGCTGCTGCACTGCTACGGCAAGGCCACGGCCGACGAATGGCTCGACGTCATGCGGCACGCGCACCGCGCCGGCCTGCGCACCACCGCGACGATGATGTACGGCACGGTCGAGACCGACGAAGAGCGGCTCGAGCACCTGTTCCGTCTGCGCGCGCTGCAGGACGAGACCGGCGGGTTCACCGCCTTCATCACCTGGAGCTACCAGCCGGATCACACGGAGCTGGCTGGCTCGGAGGCGACCGGCATCGATTACCTGCGCACGCTGGCGATTGCGCGGATCGTCCTCGACAACTTCGACAACCTGCAGGCGTCGTGGGTGACGCAGGGCGGCAAGGTCGGGCAGCTGAGCCTGGCCTACGGCGCCAACGACATGGGCAGCGTGATGATCGAGGAGAACGTCGTCCGCGCGGCCGGCGCCAGCTACTGCATGGACGAGGTCGAGATCGTGCGCAACATCGAGGACGCCGGCTTCGCCGCGAAGCGGCGCAACATGCACTACGACATCCTCGGCGACCCGATGTTCCGCGAGCGCGAGGTGCCGCGGATGCTGGAGCTCGCCACCGCGCGCGCGGACGGGCGACACCAGCGTGCCCGAGGAGCTGCGCTTCTATCCGGCGCGAAGTCGATCAGGCAAAGAGGCGCGGACGCCGTAGCCGTCCACCTTGCAGCCTTAGTCCCTTCAGTCTTCGCACCTTCAGCCTTGCGCCTTTCAGCCTTTCCGCCTTCCCGCCTTCCGGCCTTGCGATGATCAGATATCACGCCAAATGGATTCTGCCGATCGCCGAGCCTCCGGTCCGCGACGGCTGGATTGCGATCGACGGCGGCCGCGTCGTCGCGCTCGGCGCGGCCGGGAAGCGGGTCCTCCGCGACGGCGCGCGCGTCGTCGATCTGGGCCAGGTCGCGATTCTGCCCGGCCTCGTCAACGCGCACACGCACCTCGAGCTCTCCTATCTGCGCGACGAGGTGCCGCCGGCCTCCGAGTTCGTCACCTGGATACGCGGCGTCATCGCCGCACGGCGGCGCCAGCCCGATCCACGCAGCCCAGAAATCCTCGACGCGGTCGACCGCGCGCTCGCCGAAGCGGTCGCCTGCGGGACCGCGATCGTCGGCGACATCAGCAATACGCTCGTGACCTTCGACCCGCTGACGCGCAGCCGGCTGGCGGCGATCGTGTTCTACGAACTGATTCGGTTCAACGCGCCCGATCCCGCCGGTTTCGTCGAGCACGCGACCCGCGAGATCGACGCGCTCGAGCCGACCGACCGGGTGCGCGTCAGCCTCGCCGCGCATGCGCCGTACTCGGTGGCGCCGCTGGTCCTGCGCGCCATCCGCCGCGAGATCGATCGCCGCCCGTTCGCGCCGTGCAGCGTCCACCTCTCGGAGTCGGAGGAGGAGATCGAGTTCATCCGCAGCGGCCGAGGGCCGTGGCGGGCGCTGCTCGAGGAGATTGGCGCGTGGGATCCGGGCTGGCTGCCGCCGGGCGGCTCGCCGGTGCAGTTTCTCGACGAGAGCGGCTTCCTCGACGCGCGCGTGCTCGCGGTCCACGGCGTGCAGATGACCACCGAGGATCTCGATCGGCTGGTCGCGCGAGGCTCGACGCTCGTCACCTGTCCCCGCAGCAACGGCCACACCGGCGCCGGCGCGCCGCCGATCGAGGACTTCTACAACTACGGCGTCAACGTCGCCGTCGGCACCGACAGCCTGGCGAGCGCGCCCGACCTCAACGTCTTCGCCGAGCTCGCGACGCTGCGCGCGCTGGCGCCGACCGTGTCGGCGGCCGCGCTGCTCGACAGCGCGACGCGACAGGGCGCGCGCGCGCTCGGGTTCGACGCCGATTACGGCACGATCGAGCCCGGAAAGCTGGCGCGGCTGCTGGTCGTCGACATTCCGGCACGCACCGACGATGTGGAAGAATATCTGGTGGGCGGGATCGAACCGGAGCGACATACGCTGGCTCGACGAACTCTGAGGTGCAGGGTGCAGGCGTCAGAAATCGCGAGGTGCACACGTCACGAACCGCGAGGTGCAGGCGCCAATGACGGGTCGTGCATCGTGCCAGGTGCTGCTGCTGACCGTGAGATGAGTGCCACTGCCGACCGCTACGGGACTGCGACTGACGACTGGTTCAGGACTGCGACTGCTGACTGCTCATGTTGAAACGCGTTGCGGTGTATGGCTCGTTCGTCCGCTTCAGCCACTCGGTGTTCGCGCTGCCGTTTGCGCTCGCCGGGAGCGCTGCTCGCCGTGCAGCGGCTGCACGGCGCGAACCCGGCGGGCTGGCTCCTCGGCGACGGCGTCAGGCGCCTGATCTGGATTCTCGTCGCGATGGTCGCGGCGCGCAGCGCGGCGATGGGGTTCAACCGCCTGGCCGACGCGCGGATGGACGCGCTGAACCCGCGCACGGCGAACCGCGAGCTGCCGCGCGGCGCGATGAGCACGCGCGAAGCCGCGATCTTCATCGCCGTCGCGTCGGCGGCGTTCATCTTCGCGGCGTGGCAGCTGAACCCGATCTGCTTCGCGCTGTCGCCGGTCGCGCTCGCGATCGTGTTCTGGTACTCGCTCGCCAAGCGCTACACCACCTGGACGCAGCTGTTCCTCGGCCTGGCGATGGCGGTCGCGCCGGTCGGCGGCTGGCTCGCGGCCGGCGGCCGCGGCGGGTGGGAGCCGTGGCTGCTGGCGGCGGCAATCGGCACGTGGGTCGGCGGCTTCGACGTGCTCTACGCCTGCCAGGATCTCGACTTCGATCGCGCGCACGGGCTGCGCTCGATTCCGGTGCGCTTCGGCGTCCCCGCGTCGCTGGCGATCTCGCGCGGCATGCACGTCATCGCGGTGGCGTGCCTGGTCGCGCTCGCGTTCGTCGCGCCGCTCGGGCGCGTCTATCTCGCCGGCGTCGCCGCCGTCGCGGCGATGCTCGTCTACGAGCAGTCGCTGGTCCGCGCCGACGATCTGTCGCAGGTGAAGCGCGCCTTCGATCTCAACGGCTACGTCGGCATCCTGTATCTGCTCGTGCTGGTCGTGGCGCTCTATGCCTGAGCCAGGCGATCGCCATCGCGATCACCGGCGCGAGCGGCGCGATCTACGCCACCCGCACGGTCGCGGCGCTGCTCGAGCGCGGCGTCCACGTCGAGCTGATCGTCTCCGACTACGGCCGCCGCCTGCTGCGCGACGAGCTCGGCGAGGAGGCGTCGATCGACCGCTTCACCGCGTTCCTGGCCGAGCAAGTACGGCGCCGGCGTCGGCGCCGGCACGATCACGGTGCACAGCAACCGCGATCTCGGCGCGACCATCGCCAGCGGCAGCCACGGCTGCAGCGGGATGGCGATCGTCCCGTGCTCGATGAAGACGCTGGCCGCGGTCGCGCACGGGCTGTCGCGCAACCTGATCGAGCGCGCGGCCGACGTGATGCTCAAGGAGCGGCGGCGCCTCGTCATCGTCCCGCGCGAGACGCCGATGAGCCTGCCGCAGCTGCGCAACATGGTGCTCTGCGCCGAAGCCGGCGCGATGATCCTGCCGGCGATGCCGGCGTTCTACCAGCTGCCGAAGACACTCGACGATCTCGCCGACTTCATGGCCGGAAAGATCCTCTCGGCGCTCGGCTTCGAACACGATCTCTACCCGCCGTGGACGGGGCAGGTCGGGTAGCTGTTGACTGATATCTCCAAATCGCCCGAGCGCATCGCCGGGATGTTCGACGCGATCGCGGGGCGCTACGATCTGCTCAATCACCTGCTCAGCGCCGGCATCGATCGGCGCTGGCGGCGGCGCGCCATCCAGTCGCTGCAGCTGACCGGCAGCGAGCGCGTGCTCGATCTGTGCACGGGAACCGCCGACCTTGCGATTGCCGCGGCGCGGGCGCAGCCGGGGGCGGCGCGCGTGGTCGGCGTCGATTTCGCCGGCGCGATGCTGCGGCGTCGGCAAGAAAAAGCTCGAGCGCGATCGACCTCTACGCGACCGCGTCGCGCTCGTCCGCGGCGACGCCACGCGGATACCGCTCGCCGATCGATCCGTCGATGCCGTGACGATCGCGTTCGGCATCCGCAACGTCGACGAGGTCGCGGCCGCCTGCCGCGAGATGCGCCGCGTGCTGCGCAGCGGCGGTCGCCTGGCCATCCTCGAGTTTGCCGTCCCCACCGTTCCCGGCCTCAGCAGGCTGTACCTCGGCTACCTGCATCACGTCCTGCCGCGTATCGGCCGCGCCGTGTCGCGTCACAACGCGGCGTACGGCTACCTCCCGGCCTCGATCGGCGCGTTTTCGAGCCCCGATGAGTTCGTCAAAATCCTCCGGGACGCAGGCTTTTCGTCGATTTCCGCGAACGGTCTGACCTTCGGCAGCGTCATTCTGTATACTGCTGTAAGTACCTGATGTATTTCGATTTCGAGGACTACCACCCGGACATCACTCCGGTCGGCAGCGCGATCTCATGGCGCGAAGGGTGTACTGCTCTCGATCATCGCGCACCTCTGCGCCGTCATTCTGATCCTCGTCGCGCCGAAGTGGTTCCCGTTCCTCACCGCACCGCCGCGCCGCGCCGCGGTGGTCGTGCCGCAGGATCCCGCCGACAAGACGCGATTCGTCTTCGTGCAGCCGCGCATCGAGCGGCCGGTGCCGAAGCCGCCGGATCGCGCCGACGCCTCAGACCTCGACCGTATGGCGCGTGCGCGCGAGCGCGCGCAACAGCCGACCAACCCGCTGCCGTACGCGCGCGGCAACAGTCCCGAGCGCGTCGAGGAGCTCCCGCGCGAGGTGGCACGCGGCCGCGGCCCCGATCCGGATCCGGCGGCGGGACGCCCGACGAGAAACGCCGCCCGAATCAGAACACGCCGAAGGTTGACGAGTCGACATCGTCGCTGCAGTTGCCGTCAGCGCGGCCGCCGGCGCCGCAGAACGGCGCGAGCGGGCGATCGGCGACAAGCGGCGGATCGCTTGGCGACGCGCTGCGCAACCTGCAGCGCTACGTGCAGAACGAGACCTTCGACAACCAGGGCGGCGCCGGCGGGCAGTTCGGCCCCGAGATTCAGTTCGATACCAAGGGCGTCGAGTTCGGCCCGTGGATTCGCCGCTTCATCGCGCAGGTGAAGCGCAACTGGTTCATCCCCTACGCGGCGATGTCGATGAAGGGGCACGTCGTGATCCAGTTCAACGTGCACAAGGACGGATCGATTACCGACCTGACGGTGGTCGGGCCGTCGGCGGTGGACGCATTCAACAATGCGGCGTTCGGCGCGCTCTCGGGATCGAACCCGACGCAGCCGCTGCCGCCCGAGTATCCCGTCCGACAAGGCGTTCTTCACCGTCACCTTCTTCTACAACGAAACCCCGCCCCGGTGACCCGCGCGCAACAGCTCGGTCTCCTGATCATCCTCTTCGGTTTCATCGTCTACGTCGTCGCACGCGTCGGATGAAGCCGGCGGTCGTCGCGATCCTCGGGCCAACCGCCACCGGGAAGAGCGCGCTGGCGCTGGCCGTGGCCGAGCGCTACGACGGCGAGATCATCAACTGCGACTCGACGGCCGTGTATCGCGGCTTCGACATCGGCACCGACAAGATCGCCGTCGGCCGATCGCCGAGGCATCCCGCATCACCTCATCGACATCGTCGATCCGACCGAGGAGTACACCGCCGCGCAATATGCGCGCGACGCCGCGGCTGTCGTTCGCGACATCCACGCGCGCGGCCGGCTGCCGATTCTCGCCGGCGGCACCGGCTTCTATTTCCGCGCGTTGACGCGCGGCCTGTTTCCCGGGCCCGGCCGCGATGTCGAGTTGCGGCAGCGGCTCGAGACGATCGCCGGGCGCCGGGGCGTCGCTTTTCTCCACCGCATGCTGCAGCGCGTCGATCCGCCGTCGGCGTTGCGAATCCAGCCGCGCGATCTCAAACGCCTGGTCCGTGCGCTCGAAGTGTTCTTCCTCACCGGGCGGCCGTTGACCACGCACTTTGCCGACACGGTGTCGCCGCTGCCCGACTTCGACGTCGTCGGCGTCGCGCTGCGATTGCCGGCGTCGCAGATCTCCGAGCGGGTGACGCGGCGTGTCGACGAGCAGTTCGAGCGCGGGCTGCTGGATGAGATTCGCGGCCTGCTCGCGCGCGGCGTGCCCGAATCGGCGCGGCCGTTCGGCGGCCTCGTGTATCGCCAGGCGCTCGAGCACCTGCACGGCGTTCGCGACGAAACCGCGACGCGCGCGCTGATTGCGCAGGAGAACCGCCGCTACGCTCGACGGCAGTTGATCTGGTTCCGCAAAGAGCCTAATCTAAGCTGGTTTGACGGACCGGGCGAGTTCGCGGGAACCGTCGCCGCCGTACAGCGTCTGATTGACCACTATGTCGCCCGCCCCTGACACCAGCAGGACCACCCAGCCCAACATCCAGGACGTTTTTCTCAACTACGTGCGTCGTGAAAAGCTGACCGTCACCATCCGCATGATGGATGGCAGCGAGATCGAAGGGCGCATCAAGAACTTCGATCGGTTCGCGCTGGTGCTCGATCAAGCCGGGACCGATCACATGATCTTCAAGCACGCGATTGCGGCGATCAAGACGCCGAAGGCCGTGTCGAATTACTTCTCGCACCAGTAGGGCGCCCCTTCAGGGGTGCCTGACAAGGGCGCCCCTTCACGGGTGCCTCGCGGCGCCGCACCAGTGACGTCACCATTCCGCCGCGCAATCGTCATCGTCATGGACAGCGTCGGCGCCGGCGAGTTGCCGGATGCCGGAACGTACGGCGATCAGGGCAGCGACACGCTCGGCAACATCGCCAAGCAGGTGCCGCTGCAACTGCCGACACTCCGCAGCCTCGGGCTTGCGCGTGTCGCCAACATCGGTAGCGCGGCGCAGCCGCGCCGAAGCTCGCCAGAATTCGCGGCGAGCGAAGGCGGGAAGGCTTTAGCCGAGCGAGCCTACGGCCGCATGGCCGAAGCCTCCGCCGGCAAGGACTCGGTGACCGGCCACTGGGAGATGATGGGCATCGTCCTCGACCGCGCGTTTCCGACGTTTCCCAACGGTTTCCCGCCGGATGTGATCGCCGAGTTCTCGCGGCTGACCGGCCGCGCCGTCCTCGGCAACCGCACCGCCTCGGGGACGCAGATCATCGACGAGCTCGGCCCCGAACACATGCGCACCGGCGCGCTGATCGTCTACACCTCGGCCGACAGCGTGTTTCAGATCGCGGCCCACGAAGAGATCGTGCCGGTTGCCGAGCTCTATCGCGCGTGCGAGATGGCCTACAAGCTGGTGGTCGATGGGCTCGGCGTCGGCCGCGTGATCGCGCGCCCGTTTGTCGGCGCGCCGGGCAGCTTTCGCAGGACCGCCAACCGCCACGATTACGCGATGCCGCCCACGAACGAGACGCTGCTCGATCGGTTGAAGGCTGCGTCGCACCCGGTGGTTGCCATCGGCAAGATCGAGGATCTCTTCGCCGGTCGCGGCGTCACCCACGCCGTTCACACGGCGAGCGACGATGAAGGGATGGACCGGGTGGCCGAGCAGGTGGATTCGCTCGAGCGCGGGTTCGTCTTCACCAACCTCGTCGATTTCGACACACAGTACGGCCACCGCAACGACGTCGCCGGCTACGCGGCGAACCTCGAGCGCTTCGACGCGCGTCTCGCGGCCCTGCTCCCGCGTCTTCGAGACGACGATCTGCTGATCGTCACCGCCGACCACGGCAACGATCCGACCACGCCGAGCACCGATCACGCGCGCGAATACGTGCCGCTGCTCGTGGCCGGGCGACGCGTCCGCGCCGGCGTCGACCTCGGCACGCGCCGGACGTTCGCCGACCTCGGCCAGACGCTCGCCGAGCTGTTCGGCGTCGGCCCGCTCGCGCACGGCACGAGCTTCCTGAAGCAGATCGTCCCGTAGCGCGAAGGCTTCAGCGACACATCCATAGCGCGAAGGCTTTAGCCGAGCGTGATGCGGACTCCGCAGGGTATGATTTTCCCGAGCATTCTCCACGGTTCCGGCAGCCAATGCGTTCGACCAGCATGACGACCGTCCGGCAGCAACTCGAAGCGCGCGAGCGCGAGATCCTCGCGCCGCAGGCGGCAAAGAGCGCCGACTCGCGCGGCCGTCTCCGCGCCGAGCAGGAAGACGACGTCCGCCCGGCGTTCCAGCGCGATCGCGACCGCATCATCCACTGCAAGGCGTTCCGCCGGCTGAAGCACAAGACGCAGGTGTTCTTCGCGCCGACGGGCGACCACTACCGCACGCGGCTGACGCACACGCTCGAGGTGTCGCAGATCGCGCGCACGATCGCGAAGGTGCTGCGGCTGCACGAGGAGCTGACCGAAGCGATCGCGCTCGGCCACGACCTCGGCCACACGCCGTTCGGCCACGCCGGCGAGCGCGTCATCGGCTCGCTGATGCCCGGCGGCTTCAACCACTACGAGCAGAGCCTCCGCATCGTCGACATGCTGGAGAACAACGGCCTGGGCCTGAACCTCACGTGGGAAGTGCGCGACGGCATCGCCAAGCACTCGAAAGGGAAGTCGGGCGCGCCGGTCGGGATGACGCCGGCGCTGCGCGCGAGCACGATCGAAGGGCAGATCATGCGCGTCGCCGACCTCATCGCCTACGTCAACCACGACATCGACGATGCGACGCGCGCCGGGCTGCTGCAGCCGGAGGATCTGCCGCGCGATCTCGTGACGACGCTCGGTACCACGTCGTCGGCCCGGATCGGCACGCTCGTCAAGGATGTCGTCACCGAAACGATTGCCGGCGGCCTCGCCGAGATCCGCATGAGCGACGCGATCCTGCAGGCCGTGCTCGCGCTGCGCAGCTTCCTCTTCGACGCCGTCTACGAGAACGCGATCGCGACCGCGGAGTTCCAGAAAGCGTCGGGCATCCTCAGCGGGCTGTGGGAAAAGGTCCGCGAACGCCCGGAAGAGTTCCTCGACACGCGCACGATCGAGGCCGAAGGCCTCGACGCCGCCACGTGCGACTTCATCGCCGGCATGACCGACCGCTACGCCGTCCGCCTGTTCGAGCAGCTCTACATCCCGAAGCCGTGGACCGTGGACTGACGTCGTTGCTGGTGGCTAGTGCCGGCTGCTAGCTGCCGGGCGGCAGGCACCCGGGTTGTTCCCCAAACTATGGCTCCCCAGGCACATTCCATCTAGCAACTAGCAACCAGCCCCTAGGAACCACCCCGGCCCCGCCCGGCCCCCAGCCCCTAGCCCCAAGTCCCCAGCCCAAGGTATAATGGGAGGTTCATGCTCCTGCTGAATCTCAGCAAGATCCGGACGGCGCAAGAGCGGTTCGAGCAGGTCTACCCGCCCGAGCAGTTTGGCGCCGGAGGAGGAGTTCCGGGTCGTCGCGCCGGTCTCGCTCGCGTTCGATATCTTCAAGGACAAGCAGCAGTTCCGGCTCGTCGGCCGGGTCCAGACGACCCTGGAGCTGCCGTGCGGCCGGTGTCTCGAGCCCTACACGACGCCGGTCGATCAGTCGTTCGACCTCCGCTACCACCCGCGCGCGCTCAACACCGGCGAGGGCGAGCAGGAGCTCGAGGACGACGATCTGACGACCGCGTTCTACGAGAACGACGAGATCGACCTCGGCCAGCTGATGCAGGAGCAGTTCTACCTGTCGCTGCCGATGAAGCCGCTGTGCCGGGACGACTGCAAGGGGCTGTGCCCGATCTGCGGCACGAACCTGAATCCCGAGACCTGCGCGTGCAAGCGCGACTGGGAAGATCCCGCGGCTCGCCGCGTTGAAAAAGTTGAAAGCTGAAAGCTGAAGCTGAGAGCTGAGAGCTCCAGCGAAGGAACAGAGATGCCGAATCCAAAACGACGACACTCCAAGACGCGGACGGCCAAGCGCCGCACGCACGACGCGCTGAAGCCGGTCGGCCTCAGCGAGTGCCCGCAGTGCCACGAGCCGAAGCCGCCGCATCGCGTCTGCGCGAACTGCGGCTACTACCGCGGCCGACAGGCGCGCGCGGTGAAAGAAGAGTAGCGCGCGCGGTTCGGGGTTCAGGTTCTGGGTTCAGGGTTCGCCTGCGGTTCAGGGTTCCGGGTTCAGGGGTTCGAGGTTCGTTGAACCCAGAACCAACCCAGAACCCAGAACCCAGAACCGAGAACCGCACGCGAACCCAGAACCCAGCACCCTGAACCCAGAACCCGTTCTTGTCATGCTCTGGATCGCAGTCGACGCGATGGGCGGCGATTACGCCCCGGGGCACGTCGTCGACGGCGCGCTCGCGGCGGCGCGGCATTTCGACCTCGGCGTGGCGCTGGTCGGGCCTGCCGATGTGCTCGAGGCCGAGCTGAAGCGCCAGACCGTTCGCCGACCCGGCGCGCATCCGCATCATCGACGCGCCCGACGTCGTGGCGATGGACGAGTCGCCCGTCGGCGGCGCTGCGGCGCAAGCCGCGGCGCGTCGATCAAGGTGGCGGCCGAGGCGGTGGCGCGCGGCGACGCGGCGGCGCTGTTCAGCGCCGGCCACACCGGCGCGACGGTGATGGCGGCGCACGGCGCGTTCGGCATGCTGCCGGGCGTCGACCGGCCGGCGCTGGCGGCGACGATTCCGACGCGGCAGCGGCCGGCGGTGCTGCTCGACGTCGGCGCCAGCGTCGAGTGCCGGCCGCAGCACCTGCTGCAGTTCGCGGTGATGGGCAGCCGGTATGCACGCGTCGCGTTCGGCATCGAGTCGCCGCGCGTCGGGCTGCTGTCGATCGGCGAGGAGGCGACCAAGGGCAACGAGCTGACGCGCGAGGCGCACCAGCTGCTGAAGGCGGCGCCGCTCAAGTTCATCGGCAACATCGAGGCGCGCGACGTCTACAGCGGCGAGGCCGACGTCATCGTCTGCGACGGCTTCACCGGCAACGTCGCGCTGAAGATCAGCGAAGGGCTCGTCGACGTGATCGAGGGTCTGTTGAAGCGAAGAATTGTCGAGCACGATCACCATGCGGGTCGGATCGCTGCTGACGCGCCGGGCGCTGCGGCACTTCCGGCGCCGCGTCGACTACTCCGAGTACGGCGGCGCGCCGCTGCTCGGCGTCGCCGGCGTCGACCATCGTCGGCCACGGGCGGTCGAGCGCCAAGGCGGTGCGCAACGCGGTCGCGATGGCCTATCGTTTTGCGGACAATCGCTTCATCGAGCGCGTCGAGCGCGACATCGCCGCGGCCGCCGCGGTACCCCACCAGTGATCGCCTTCATCTTTCCCGGACAGGGTTCGCAGAAAGTCGGCATGGGCAAGGCGCTCGCCGAGGCGTATCCCGATCTGCCGCGAGACCTTCGACGAGGCCGACGCCGCGCTCGGCGAGCCGCTCAGCCGCGTCATGCTTCGACGGCCCCGAGGACCAGCTGACGCTGACCGAGAACACGCAGCCGGCGATCCTGGCGGTCAGCATCGCCGCCTACCGCCTGCTCGAGTCGCGCGGGCATGACGCCGGCGTTCGTCGCCGGCCACAGCCTCGGCGAGTATTCGGCGAACGTCGCCGCCGGCACGTTCGCCTTCGCCGACGCGCTGCGGCTCGTGCGGCGGCGCGGCCGCTACATGCAGGAGGCCGTGCCGGTCGGCGAAGGCGCGATGGCGGCGATCCTCGGCCTCGACGCCGACAAGGTCGCGCAGGCGTGCGCCGAGGCGGCCGAGGGCGAGGTCGTCAGCCCGGCGAACATGAACGGCGCCGGCCAGGTCGTGATCGCCGGCGCGCGCGACGCGGTCGAAGCGCGCCGGCGAGCGCGCCAAGGCGCTCGGCGCGAAGCGGGTGGTGCCGCTCGCCGTGAGCGCGCCCTTCCACTGCGCGCTGATGAAGCCGGCGCAGGAGCGCCTCGCGCCGGAGCTGCGCGCGCTGACGACCGCGACGCCGCGCGTGCCGATCGTCGCCAACGTCGACGCCGAGCCGAAGCGCGACGCGCACGCGGCGATCGAGGCGCTGGTCGCACAGGTGTCGGCGCCGGTGCGCTGGGAGGCCGTCGTGCGCGCGCCTTGCGTCGGAGGGCGTCACAACGTATGTTGAGGTGGGCCCGGGCACGGTCTTGAGCGGCCTGGTGCGCAAGATCCATCGCGACGCCACGGTCGTCAGCTTCGGCGCCCGGACGATCTGGCGGCGGTCGAGCGAACGCTCGCGCTTCCCTCGACGAGCTCGGGGCACCCCGGGCCGGCCAGGGGATGAGGATCCGCCAGCCACACCATGTTCGATCTCTCGGGAAAAGTCGCGCTCGTGACCGGCGCGTCGCGCGGCATCGGCCGCGCGATCGCCGGTGCGTCTGGCCGGGCAGGGCGCGACCGTGGTGGCCGCCGCGCGCGGCGACCACGCGAACGGAGAGCGCCGCCGCGATCACGGCCACGCGGCGGGCGGGCCGAGGCGGTCAGCCTCGACGTCACCGACGCCGCGGCGGTCGAAGCGGCGCCGGCCGGCGTCGTCGCGCGCCACGGCCGGCTCGACATCCTGGTCAGCAACGCCGGCATCACCCGCGATCAGCTGCTGATGCGCATGAAGCGCGAGGACTGGGACGCGGTGCATCGCGACCAACCTGACCGCCACGTTCACGCTCGCGCAGGCGGCGATGCGGCCGATGCTGAAGCAGCGCGGCGGCCGGATCATCGCCATCAGCTCGGTGGTCGGGCAGATGGGGAACGCCGGGCAGGCCAACTACGCGGCGTCGAAGGCGGGGCTGATCGGCTTCGCCAAGGCGCTGGCCCGCGAAGTCGCGTCGCGCGGCATCACCGTGAACGTGGTCGCGCCCGGGCTGATCGAGACCGACATGACGCGGGCGCATCAGCGAGAAGGCGCAGGTCGACTGGGCGGCGCAGATTCCGCTCGGCCGGCTCGGCACGCGTCGACGATGTGGCGGCGGCGGTCTGCTTTCTTGCGTCGGACGAGGCAGCGTATATTACAGGGCACGTTCTCGCCGTCAACGGCGGGATGTACATGTAGGAGGATTGAATGGCGGTAGCCGACAAAGTGAAGAGCATCATCGTGGAGCAGCTGGGCGTCGACGAAGAAGAAGTGACGCCGGACGCGTCGTTCGTCGACGACCTGGGCGCCGACTCGCTCGACACCGTCGAGCTGGTGATGGCGTTCGAGGAGGAGTTCGGGATCGAGATTCCCGACGAGGACGCCGAGAAGATCACGCGCGTGAAGGAAGCGGTCGAGTACATCGAGTCGCACGCCAAAGCCAAGAAGTAGCAGGCCGGGAGCGCCCGCCGGGGAACCCTGACGGACATACATGACGACCACAATCGGCGAGTCGTCGTCACGGGCATCGGCCTGGTGTCGTCGCTCGGGATCGGGACCGAGGCGAACTGGGCAGGCGATTCGCGCCGGCCAGAGCGGCGTCGGCACGATCACCAAGTTCGACGCGGCGCAGTTCGCGACGCGGATCGCCGGCGAAGTCAAGGGCTTCGACCCGCTGGCGTTCATCGAGAAGAAAGACGTCAAGAAGATGGACGTCTTCATCCAGTACGCGATCGCCGCGTCGCAGTTCGCGATGGACGACTCGAAGCTCGACGATCACGCCGGAGATCGCGCGCGCGCGTCGGCGTGTTCATCGCGTCGGGCATCGGCGGGTTCACCACCATCGAGCGCGAGCACAAGGCGCTGCTCGAGGGCGGCCCGCGCAAGATTTCGCCGTTCTTCATCCCGTCGGCGATCATCAACCTCGCCGCCGGCCAGGTGTCGATCCGCTTCGGCGCGAAGGGGCCGAACTCGGCGACCTGCACCGCCTGCTCGGCGTCGGCGCACGCCATCGGCGACGCCTTCGAGATCATCCGCCGCGGCGACGCCGACGTGATGATCGCCGGCGGCTCCGAGGCGGCGATCACGCCGATGGGCATCGGCGGGTTCGGCGCGCTGCGCGCGCTGTCGACCCGCAACGACGAGCCGGAGCGCGCGAGCCGCCCGTTCGACAAGGATCGCGACGGCTTCATCGTCGGCGAGGGCGCCGGCGTGCTGATCCTCGAGGAATACGAGCTGGCGAAGGCGCGCGGCGCGCGCGATCTACGCCGAGCTGGTCGGCTACGGCATGTCGGCCGACGCGTACCACATCACCGCGCCGTCGGAGGACGGCGACGGCGCGTTCCGCGTGATGACGCGCCGCGATCGAGAGCGCCGGCATCGACCCGTCGGACGTCGACTACATCAACGCCCACGGCACCTCGACGCCGCAGGGCGACGCGCTCGAGACGCTGGCGATCAAGCGCTGCTTCGGCGACCACGCCTACAAGCTCGCGGTGTCGTCGACCAAGTCGATGACCGGGCACCTGCTCGGCGCGGCCGGCGGCCTCGAGGCCGGCATCACGGTCGCTCGCGGTCCACCACCAGGTGGCGCCGCCGACGATCAACCTCGACCAGCCCGACGCGGAGTGCGACCTCGACTACGTGCCGCACCAGCAGCCGCCCGCTCGCGATCGAGTACGCGCTGTCGAACTCGTTCGGCTTCGGCGGCACCAACGCCGCGCTGCTGTTCAAGAAGTTCGAAGCGTGACCGGCGCCCAATCCCGATTCAGCCACATGCAGCCACGAAGACATCGAATCAAGAACCCACGAATTCACGATGAAGCCGACCCATGTTCTGTGCTTCGTGGTTCCCGTGCACGACTCTGAATCACCATGAAAATCGCCGTCTGCATCAAGCAGGTCCCCACCCGCGACTGGCAGCCGCGCCTGAACGACGACAAGACCTGGATCCGCGAGCAGGACGCCAGCTTCGAGATGAACGAGCCGGACGCCTACGCGCTCGAGGAGGCGCTGCGGCTCAAGGAGAAGCACGGCGGCGAAGTGGTCGTCTGCTCGGCCGGGCCGGCGCGCGTCGCGCAGGTGATCCGCGAGGCGCTGGCGCGCGGCGCCGATCGCGCGATCCACGTCGAAGACGACGGGCTGGCGAGCGCCGACGCGTTCGTGACCGCCGACGCGCTGGCCGCGGCGATGAAGGACGAGAAGTTCGACCTGATCCTGACCGGCCTGCAGTCCGACGACCAGGGGTTCGCGCAGATCGGCGTGATCCTCGCCGAGCGGCTCGGCCTGCCGCACGCGACGATCATCATGGAAGTGCAGGCCGATGCGCGGCGACGCTGCGGGTGAAGCGCGAGCTCGAAGGCGGCTGGTTCCAGTGGGTGGCGATGCCGCTGCCGGCGGTGCTGACGATTCAGAGCGGCATCAATCAGCTGCGCTACGCGACGCTCAAGGGGATCATGGCGGCGAAGAAGAAGGAGATCCGCAAGGCGGCGCCGCCCGCGCGGCGCCGCCGCGAAACAGAAGATCGTCAGCCTCTACGTGCCGGAGAAGGCCAAGAAGACGCAGCTCATCGCCGGCTCGCCGGCCGAAGCGGCGAAGGAGCTGGTGCGCCGGCTGCGCGAGGAGGCGCGGGTGATCGCATGATTCTGGTGATCGCCGAGCAGCGCGACGGCAAGCTGAATCGCGCGACCTGGGAGACGATCGCCGGCGCGCAGCAGCTGGCCGCGCAGACCAACGCGCCGATCACGGTTCTGGTGCCCGGCGCCAACGGCGGCCGGCGTCGCCGGCGAGCTCGCGGCGGCGCAGGTGAAGGAGGTCGTCACCGTCGAGCACGCCGCGCTCGAGCCGTACACGCCGGACGGGTTACACCGCGGCGCTGCAGGAGGCGATCGACGCAGCTGGCGCCGGCGCACGTGCTGCTGCCGCACACCTACCAGACGCGCGACTTCGCGCCGAAGCTGGCGGCGCGGCTCGATCGCGCGCTCATCACCGACGTCACCGGCCGTCAAGGCGGCCGGCGGCGACACCGCGTTCGTGCGGCCGATGTTCCAGGGCAAGCTGACCGCCGACGTCGTGCCGCAGGGGCCGGCGCCGCACTTCGTCACCTTCCAGATCGGCGCGTATCGCGCCGACCAGGCCGCGCGCGGGCCGTCGCCGGCGCCGGTGCGCGCGCTCGACGGTGACGGTCGACGCGTCGGCGATCCGCCAGAAGCCCGAGGCGCCGTTCCAGGAGGCGAGGCAGGCGGTCGACCTGTCGCAGGCCGAGCGCATCGTCTCGGTCGGCCGCGGCATCAAGGAGCAGGCGAACATCGCCGTCGCGCAGCAGCTCGCCGAGGCGCTCGGCGCCGAGATCGCCGCGTCGCGGCCGATCTGCGACGCCGGCTGGCTGCCGATGGAGCGCCAGGTCGGCAGCTCCGGCCAGACGGTGGCGCCGAAGCTGTATCTGGCGCTCGGCATCTCCGGCGCGATTCAGCACCTGGTCGGCATGAAGGGCGCGAACACGATCGTCGCGATCAACAAGGATCCCGACGCGCCGATCTTCGAGGTCGCCGACTACGGCATCGTCGGCGACCTGTTCGAGATCGTGCCGGCGATCATCGAGGCGGTGAAGAAGTAACGACAGAACGCAGAGCTCGCGGAGACCGCAGAGCAAATATTTTGCTCTGCGGTCTCTGCGGCCTCTGCGTTCGATCAGTTCGTGGCTGCTGATGCAAATCGTCGCGTTCTGGATCCTGCTGCTCCTCTTCGTCGGCGCGTTCGCCGCGCAGGTCGCGCGACGCGTCCGGCTGATCGCCGCGGCGCCCAGACACCTTCTCCCTCGACCACCTCGGCATCCGCGCCGTCGCGGTTCCTCCTCGACGTCGTGCTGCAGCGGCGGACGATTCGCGAGCGGCCGCTGGCCGGCCTGATGCACGCGTTCGTGTTCTGGGGCTTCGTCGCCTTCGGCGGCTACACGCTCACCGAGTTCCTGCACGGCCTCGGCATCGTCGATCTCACGGAGACCGGCTGGTTCCACGCCTACCGCATCGCCCTGACGCCGTTCGCCGTCGGCCGTGCTCGCCGGCATCCTCTACCTGCTCGTGCGCCGCGCGTTCGTGCGGCCGGTCGGCGCTCGGCACCAAGGTGTCGGTCGAGTCGGTCGTGATCGCGCTCTTCATCGCGACGCTGATGGTCACGTTCCTGCTGACCTTCCGGCTCGACGAGGCGTCGATGGCGGGGCGCGTGAACTGGTGGGTGCACGCGATCGTCATCCTGGTCTTCATGGCGCTGATCCCGGCGTCGAAGCACCTGCACCTGGTGCTGTCGCCGATCACGGTGTTCCTGAAGTCGCCCGAGCTCGGCAACCTGCCGAACCTCGACTTCGAGAAGGAGCAGGTCGGCCTCGAGACGGTCAAGGATCTCGGCAGCAAGATCGGTGCTCGACGCGTTCACCTGCGTCGAGTGCGGCCGCTGCCAGGTGAACTGCCCGGCGTGGGGCGCGGGCAAGGAGCTGAACCCGAAGACGATCATCCTGCAGACGCAGGACGCGCTGCTCGACGGGGCAGCGCGATCGCAAGCTCGGCGAGGTCTACTCGGAAAAGGTGCTGTGGCAGTGCACGACCTGCGGCGCGTGCGAGAACCAGTGCCCGGTCGGCATCGAGCACCTGCCGATCCTGATCGGCTCGCGGCGCGGGCTGGTGTCGAACGGCGACGCGCCGGACTATCTCGGCGCGATGTACAACAACCTCGAGCGCCGGAGCAACATCTGGGGCCTCGGCTACGATCAGCGGACCGAAGTTCGTCCAGTCGGCCGCGCTCGAGACCTTCGATCCGGCCAGAGCACGACGTGCTGGTCTGGCTCGGGTGCGCCGGATCGTTCGACGCCGACTTCCAGAAGTCGCTGCGGTCGCTGTTCGAGCATCCTGCGCGCGAAGGAGGTCAGGTTCGGCGTGCTGTCGAAGGAGCGCTGCACCGGCGATCCGGCCAAGCGCACCGGCAACGAGTACATGTACCAGGAGCTGGCGAACGGCAACATCGAGGACCTGAAGGCCGCGGCGCCGAAGAAGATCCTGACTTCGTGCCCGCACTGCGTGAAGACGATCGGCGACGACTACCGCAAGTTCGGCTACGAGGTGGAGATCGTCCACTCGTCGGTGTACGTCGAGGAGCTGCTTCGGGACGGTGGAAGAGAAGGGGCCAGAATTCATTCTGGCCCCGATGCCGCCGGGGTCGGCACCGGTGGTGGGTCGAGCGCGCGCGACGTCGTCACCTATCACGACCCCTGCTACCTCGGACGCTACGCCGGCACGGTCGACGAGCCGCGCGCGCTGCTCGAGCGCTTCGGCGCCGACATCAAGGAGCCCGAGCGCAACCGCGACAACCCGTACTGCTGCGGCGCCGGCGGCGGCCTGCTGTTCGCCGACAAGGAAGAGGAGCCGGGCTCGCGCATCAGCGACGTCCGCTTCAAGCAGCTGCAGGCGACCGGCGCGAACACGGTCGTCACCGCCTGCCCGTTCTGCTCGATCATGCTCAAGGGCGCGCAGGCGAGCGCCGGCGCCGACACGCAGTTCGTCGATCTGATGACCTTCGTGAACGGGAAACTCACGCAAGCTACAGTCGTGAAGTGGGGATTGGTGAGTTGGTGACCGGCGATTTCGCACTCGAACGCCTGCCATTCACCAACTCACCAACTCGCCAATTCGCCAATTGCAATGAGCGCCGACCGGTCCTGGCGCTCGTCCCCGCGAAGCGCCTGCAGGCGCGCGCGATCTCCACCCTCGGCTATCCGCTGATCGCGGCGCTCGGCTCGACGCTGCGCTGGCGCGCGGAAGGGCTCGAGCATCTCGACGCCGTCGCGCGCGGCGGCCGCCAGCCGATCATGGCCTTCTGGCACGGCCGCATCCTTCCCGCCACCTTCTACTTCCGCCGCCGCGGCATCGTCGTCATCACCAGCGAGAATTTCGACGGCGAATGGATCGCCGGCATCATCGAGCGGTTCGGCTACGGCACGGCGCGCGGATCGACGTCGCGCGGCGGCGCGCAAGGCGCTGCTGCAGCTGACGCGCGACATGGCGGCGGGCAAGCCGGCCGGCGTTCACAGTCGACGGCCCGCGCGGCCCGGCGCGCGTCGCCCAGCCCGGCGCCGTGTGGCTGGCGAAGACCACCGGCAATCCGGTCCTGCCGTTTCATCTCGAGACCGATCGCCACTGGACGCTCGAACAGCTGGGACCGGACGCAGATTCCGAAGCCGTTTGCGGTTTCGGCGATCGCCATCGGCGCGCCGTTCTACGTCGCAACAGGACGCCGACGCCGCGGCGCTCGAAATTGTCACGCACGCGTTACAGCAACAGCTGCAGACGCTCGAGCTCCGTGCGCTCGCGATGTTGTAGCGCGCGGATCGTTTCGCAACAGGATTGTCGGCTGCACGCTTCCTCTCGCCGGGCGGGATCCGCAATGCGCCGCGCGTGGTAGTCTGATTTTCCCTTTCCCAACGCGTGCGTCGTGCGGCTGCGGTTCGCTTGAACGCGAGCATTGCCCAGGAGAGTGCCGGATGCTCTGGATAGTGACGGCGGTAACCGTGGCCGTGGGCATCGTCGCAGTGCTCGTGGCGATCTTTTCGAAGCGCGGAAACTACGTCGACGAGCTGGGCGCCGTCAGCAGCCGCTGGATTGCCGAGCACCGCGTCGATTCGCACTGAGCGTTCGCGCGGCTCCAGCGCGATGTCATCGGTACAGCGACGCGGCGATGCGAAGCAGCACGTCGACTGTCAGCTCGCCACTCGCGATCAGGTAGAACATCTCGCGGTCGTGCCAGGTGACGACCGACGGGCTGCGGCCATCGATGTCGCCGGGCGGCGGCTCCGGTCCCAGCTCGTAGGCGCGCCCCGCGCAGCCGCCCACAGTCGTGTCGCGCCCGGCGCTGCCGTAGCTCAGTTCGAGCGCCAGCCGCCGTGCTTCAGCCAGACCCTTGCGTGATTCGCTGACGACGAAGCTGCCGTAGTGGGCCTCGAGTGTCCGGTCGGCAATGGCGAGCTCGCGGCGCTTGTGATCGCGCACGTGGATACGAATCGACTGCAGCGACATCCCTGCGGTGTAGCTCGGCTCAACGGGGGCGAAGGTCAGCATCGCGTGCGCCGATTTCCAGGATGGGGCGGTGCGCGAAATGGGGGTTTGGCGAGGGCTGATGGCCGTTGACGCCGGGTTTTGCCGAGGAGTCCGGTTCGCGCGTCACGCGTCCCCCGCCCGATGATACCGGCGCTCGCCGGTCCTGACCAATCGAGGTCTCTGGATTCGGCTGTGGCAAGATCCCGGTGCACCTACAATCCAATCCGTCGACCTGTTCGTAAGTAGCCGATGGAGGTCAGCATGCAGGAAGCACAGAATGTCACGGTCGTGCAGGAAGCCTATGCCGCATTCGGACGCGGCGACGTTCAGGGGATTCTCGATCGGCTGGACGACGGGATTGTCTGGAAGGGTGTCTACGGCGCCGCGGCGCACGTCCCGACCGCGGGCGAACGGCGCGGCAAGGCCGCGGTGAAGGAGTTTTTCGGCCTGGTTGCCTCGACGGTGAAATTCTCGCGGTTCGAGCCGAAGGAGTTCGTCGCGAGCGGCGACAAGGTCATCGCCCTCGGCCACTACACGGCGGAGACGTCGGTCGGCGGGACGTTCGACTCGGATTTCGCGATGATCTTCACGATGCGCGACGGCAAAGTGACCCAGTTCCAGGAGTTCACCAACAGCGCCGCCATCAACGCGGCCTACGCCGTTTCGGCCTCCGTCTGAGAGCGACCTTCGTTCCCGTGTAGTTCGTCGTGTCCGGCTGTAGCCGGATTTTCGCGAGGTCCGCCTGCGAAAAGGTGCGCGTCAGCCGCGACTGCGGCGGGCGCGCGCGCGCACGCCCTGGCGGCCGACGCTCACCTGAATCCGGTGGAGCTCGCGCTTCGACAATGCCGGCGAATAGCCGAGCAGGTAGTAGTGCCCCGCCTCGCTCCAGATTCGCTCGACATGCTGCTCGAACTTGTTCGAGTTGTAGAACGCCTCGCCGCCGGTCTGCGCGACCAGGCCGGTGCTGCCGCTCAGCTTCACGTCGCCGGTGATGCCGGCCGGGTCGATGACATACAGGCTGCTGTTGGCGCGCGACGCTGCGGTGAGCGCGCGCACCCAGTGCTCCCAGATCAGGCTGGTCGGCCGAATCGGATCCATGACGTCGAACACCATCGGCGATCCGATCCCGACGATCACTTTCCGCCGGTGCTCGAGCGGCTCGAACTGCTGCGATAGCTTTTCCACTTTCTCCAGCGAGGTTTCGAGCGTTTCGCGCCCGCCGAATGGTCGGGCGCCGCCGCGAAATTCCGCGATGCGGGCCAGGGCCGTCGCTGCGCCGCCGGCGTTGGCTTCGGCGAAGCGATTCAAATGCACGACGCGCACGGTGTCGGCGTCGCCCATGCGCGCCACGACCAGGCGTGCGATCGTTGGATCCTGGTGGTCAACTGCGGCTCGACGCCGGAGTCGTCGAGGATCAGCAGCAGCGTTCGGCCGTCGGCGCGTCCGCCGGCGCCGAGCGCCGACACCTCCTGGAACGAGTCGACGTCGACGATCCGGCCATCTTCCTTGAGCGTGAAATCGCTCGCCGCGAGGCCGCGGACAGGTTGCCCGCGCTCGTCGAGGGCGACCACGTCGATCTCGACGCGATCGTTGACGCTTTGTCCGCCGGCGTGCGGTTGGACGAGGAGCGCGGCAACGAACAGGACGGATGCCTTCAGCGCAGGGCAGGTGTTTCGTCATGACGATGGCTTTCGAACAAGTCGCGTGATCAGCCCGAGCAGCACGATGACCGCGCCGATGAGGATCCCCCAGAACACCCGTGGCGACACGATGAGCGACCGCGCTCCGGCACGCTCGTCCCGCTCCGGGCCCGGCGAGACTTCCGATGGCTGCTCACGCCGAACACCCGCGGCGCGAGCAGCGCCAGGTCGTAGCTCGGCGGCGCGAGGTCGCTGCGCCCGTACGCGAGCCGCAGCGGCTGGCCCCGTTCCCTGAACAATCGCATCCGGTACGCCGGCAGCAGGAGGCGCGCGCCACCGATTGGCAGGGGCGTGTTGTCCCCTTCCTCGACGATCAGCAGCATTTGCGTCGCGTCGACGCTCGGCAGCGAGCATCACCAGCGCGGCGCCGGCGTGTCCTGATCGGCGTGCACCCATGTCGCCGTGGCCACGCGTTTCCATCCACGGATCGCGGCGCCGCCGGTCCGGCTCGCGCTCGACGGCGACCTGGATCGGCCGTTTGAACACGCGCGCGCTGGTGCTGAGCACCAGCCGCGGCGACGGCAGGCCCGCGTACGGCAAGCCGATGCGGTAAACGGTCTCCGAGGCGCGCGGCACGCGCCGAGCGCGCCGGGCCGCGTGGAAAGCTTCGCCGAGCGACAGCTCGATCGACAGCGGCTCGGACGACCGCTCGACCAGATACGGAATCTGCCGGCCGTCGGCGTCAATCACCCGCACGTCGGCGAACCGCGATGCCACGCCGCGGCTGTGGGCGAGCGCGGCCTCGTCGAGGCGAACGGCGACGAGACCGGCATCGCCCGCCGGGATGTCTCGCACGAAGCGGAACGTGCTCGCGTCCACCGGCGCGCCGACGGTTGGCAGCGGCGGCGCGGCGCCGACGGCGTTTTCATCCGCGGTGCGCGTTCGCGGCTCTCCCCAGGCCGCGTCGGGCACGGCGTCGATCCGCAGCGCGGCACGCGCCGCTTCGAGATCGTACTCCGGGGCCGGCAGCGACGGATTCCCGTAGCGCGCGGCCAGCGCGCCTTCAGGCGCCTCGAAGTAAATCCAGGGCAGTTCGGCGAATTCGGCCGTGATCGCCCGCAAGTCGAGCGGCGGGTTGTCGCCGTCGTCGACGACGAGATCGATCTCCGGCTTCGATCGGCGCCTCGATCGGCACGCGCAGCGCGACGGCGGCGAGGGAGCCCTGCTCCACCCGCTTGAGCGTGCCGCGACCGATGAGGGCCGGCACGGCTTCGGCGCCGGCGAGACGCGCCTCGTACACCTCCGCTTCGCGCAGGACGCGGCCGCCCGCCACATCGAGGGTGAGCGCCGCAACCGGCAGGTGGCCGCCCGGCAGTCGCACATGGAAACGGCTGCGGCCCGGTTCACTCGGCCGCCGCTCGAAGGCGACGGGTGTCGTCAACGGCGCGCGCGCCGAGGCGGTTGCGATCTCACGCGCCGCGACACGCCGGCGCCTGCGCGACTCGAGCGCTTCGGGCATCGTCCCAGGTGACGCGAAGGTAGCGGTACGATCCGGCGGCGAAGCTCAACTCGGTCTGCCGCAGGCGCGAATCCGGAAGATCGAAGACGGTGCCTTCGCCGACGAGCACGGTCCATCGGGCGCGGTCGCCGCTGCCTTCGAGGCGGATCCGTTTCAGGTACGGAGGCGACAGCCCGTCGATCCGGAACCGGTCGATCACGAACAGACTGCCCAGGTCCGCTTCGAATCCGCTGGTCTTCTCCTTCTCGGTTTCGACCGGCGCAACCGGCAGGATGCGCGATCGCCGCGCGCCAGGTCGGTTCGACCGGCGGGTTGGGCACGAGCAGATAGGCGACCTCCTTGCCGGACGGCGTCGAACAGCCGCAGGTCGGTCAAGCCACCGGTCGCGGTGGCCACGACGTCGCCGCCGGCGCGATCGGCGCCCGTCGGTGACGTCGAGACACGCGGAAGGCATTCCCGCCGACCAGCAGCGGCACGTCGATCGCCAGACGATGGGGCCCGCCGGCGGCCACGGCAATGGGCCGCTCGAATCGAAACGCCGCGTTGGGCGCGGGCTGCCTGTCCTGAGCATTCAGCGTCGGCGCGCAACAGCACGAGGGCCGAGCCGTGCGGCGAGGCGCGCAGGTGATCTCTTCACGATTGTTCCTTGGGCGCGAGCAGCACGAATTTCTGCAGCGCCAGCGCGACGAGCGAGAGCGACACCGCGAGGCCGACGAGCGATCCGACGCGATACAACCCGCCGAGCGATCCCAAGTCGTAGAGGAACGCCTTCGACGTCGTCACCGCGATGAGCGCGACGGCGGCGATTCGGCGCGTAGCGATTGTGCAGGTAAATCCCCGCCGTGAGCAGGCCGAGCCCGAAGACCAGCCAGCAGAGCGTGTAGGTGAGGTCCTGCGCGAGCGTCGACGCCGAAGCGGAACGTGATCTCGGGGCCGGTGGCGTAGAAATCGGCGACCTCGATGTTCAGCAGGATGAACAGCACGATGACCGCGCCGGCCGGCAGCAGAGACGACGCGCGCGGGACGCGCGGCAGCGATCCGATCGTCGGTCTTCGACAGCCACCAGGCGGCCAGCAACATGGCGACGCCGCACGATCAGATAGGTGTAGAGATACCAGTTGACGATCCGCATGCTGCCGCGCGGCTCGTAGACGAAGATCTCCGGGTTCAGCGCGAGCCGCACGAACACCACCGCGAGCAGCGCGCTGGCGGCATACAGCAGGCCCTTGTGCGGCACGCGGCGGTACAGCCACGAGAGCGCCGCGCCTTCGAGCGCCCAGCCGATCGTGATCCACTGGTTGTTGAGCTGCAGCGGAATCGCGACGGTGGCGAACGACGAGCGACGCCGCCGCGACCAGCGCGAGGCGTCCGAGATCGCGCTCGCCGCCGGCTGAACGCGCAGCAGCTGCGCGCAGGATCAACGCCATCACCACGCCTTCGGCCACCGGAATGATCCCGACGTACGCCTGCAGGCCGCCCGCAAGGAACGCGCGTCGCGCCGCGAAAAAGAAGAAGACGCTGCCCAGCACCGCCGTGAAGTAGGGATCGCGGCTGTCGCGCGCGCGGCGGTTCAGGACGAACGGATACGCGACGAACACGGCATAGAGCGCCGCCGCGAGCGCCATCGCGCCCTTCCAGTCGGCCGCCGCCGGATGATCGTGTTGCCACGTGTCCGCCGCGAGCCACGCCGGCAGGACCGCGGCCAGCGCGACATACGGCCACCGGCGCTGCCACGACGAGCGCCAGGATGAGCGACAGGTTGACCACGTGCGCGACGATCGCCGGCACGAGCAGCGAGGTTCCGCCGGCATGCGCCGCGTTGATGATGCTGGCCTCGGCGACGAACAGCGCCGCGACCGCCCCGACCGAGACGGCAAACGGCGAGAGCTCGCCGCACGCGCGTCAACAGGATCAGCGATCCGACGCCGTACGCCACGACCGCTTCGGCCGCCGCCAGCGCCGTGACGCGCCCACGCGCCCGGCGACGCCTGCGCGAACGACGAACACGACAAGGGCCGCCGCGATCACGCCGCCGGCGTGAAGCTCCGGCATCACGACGTTGAGCGCCGCGGCGGTTGTCGCCAGCGTCATCACGGCGAGCGCGCCGAACAGCGGCCACGGCGGCGCCGCCCATTGCGGGTTCCGCGCAACGAAGAAGAGGAAGAACTGGCCGACCAGCGCCGAGATAGACGCCGTGGCGGAAGCCGAAGCGCGGCGTGCGCGATCGGCGCGCCGGCGCGCGTGCTGTCGCGTGCGCCCAGGCGTGACCGCCGAGCATGATCGAGCGTCAGGCCGACGAGCACGAGCAGCGACGGCAGCACGCCGACGGCCGCCGCGGCGTTGTCCCACCACACGCCCAGCACGATCCACGAGAGCACGCGCGCCGACGACCGAGAGCAGCGGCATGCGCGCCGGCGGCGCTCTCGATGAACAGACCCGCGTTGACGATCGCCAGCAGCAGCGCGAGGCCCCAGAGCGCCGCCGCCGCGTGCGGCCGCCGGCCAGGAACAGCAGCAGCACCAGGCTCGCGATGAGCAGCGCCCCGCCGCCCCAGCGCGGCTGCATCTGCCGGCCGCTGCGCCGCCACGACGAGCGGCACGCCGAGGTAGAAGAGCGCGAACGCCGCATAGAGGAGCGACCGCGGCGCCGAGGCGCTCGGCGACGAGATGTGTCGCCGACCACGAGGCCTCGGCCGCCACGGCGAAGAACGCGGCGACGAAGTACAGGCCGGCCTCGCTCGTCGCGAGCGCGCGCCACGCGATCACCGCGAGCACGACGAACAGCGCGCGCGAACGGCAGGAACGGCGCCGCCGTCGCCGGCTCGATGCGCGACAATCACCGGGAACACGAAGAGCAGGACGCGGCGCGGCATAGACGGCGCGCGCGCCGAGCCGCGAGAACGGACGGCCGACGCGCGTCCGCGACCAGCGGCGCGAGCGCATAGAAGATCGCAAACACGACCGTGAACGCCACCGCGACGCGCCAGCGCGCTGGTCGTGTACGACGTCGCGAGCCAGATGGCGAAGACGAGCACGCGTCGCCAGCCGCGCCGATCGCGTGCAGGCGATCGTCGCGCCGCACGATCGGCGACCGCCGACAGCCCGGCCACGACGAGGAGCAGGAACCCGAAGAGCAGGCCGGTGTGCTCGCCGTAGCGCGGCACCGCGGCGAGGAAGACCGCAAAGACCAGCGGCATCGCCGACGCCGCGAGCGCCCGACCGCTCGAGCGTCGAGATCCATCGCGCCGCCGCGATCGGCGCGGCTGAGCGTCAGGCGCGACGAACGAGGTCACCGCGAACACGAGGAAGATCCCCATCGCCGAGCGGCAGCTCGCTCGCCGACAGGAACGTGACGACCCAGCCCCACTGGTAGACCGTCGGTGAGCACGAGCGTGAGGATCGTCAGCACCGGCCACTTCTTGCGGACCGCGACCCAGGCCAGGCCGACGTTCAGCAGCAGCAGATACACGAACAGCGGGATCGGCCGGTTCTCGCCGGTCGACAGCAGCGCCGGCGTCGCGAAGCCGCCGACGCAGGCCGAGCACCGCGATGAACAGCGAATCGTGCCGGATCGACAGCAGCACCGCGAGCACGGTGACGAGCGCCGAGCAGCGCGAAGGTCAGCGTGGACGGAATCAGGTTCCACAGCGCGTGCGCGGCGAAGAAGGTGGCGAACAGGATCGCGATCGCCGCGGCGTCGAGCGCGTTGGCGGTGACGCGATAGCGGTGCGCGGCGCGCAGCTCGCAGACGACCAGCAGCGCCGTGGCGACGATGACGCCGATGGCGACGCGGACCGGCGGCGCCAGCCAGCCGCGATCGAGCGAGTACCTGCAGGAAGAAGATCGCGGCGAGGACGAGCGCGATGCGCGGCAACCGCCGAGAACAACTTCACGCCGACGAGCTGTTCCCAGTCGAACGCCTTCGAGCGAGCGACGGCTGGAGCCGGACGTCAGGTCGCGCCAGATGTCGCGCGGCGGCGGCGGCTCGATCGGTGGCGCGATCGGCGGCGCGGGGGAGGGCGGCTTTTCGGCGCGTGGAGGGAGCGGCGGAATCGTCGGCGGCGATGGCGGTGAAGGGACGACGACTGGTGGCGGTGGTGCTGGCCTTTCCGGCGCCGGCGGCGCCGGGGTGACGATCGGCGGCGCAACAGGTTTGGGCGCTGCTGGCGGCGCCACGACGTCGGCGGCCTGCGCCGGCGCCGGCCCCGCGGCCACCTGCCGCGTCAACTGCGTGATGCGCTGTTCGAGGCGCTCGATCGTACGCCGCTGGTTCTCGAGAGCGTTCTGGAGCTCATCGAGCCGGAAACGCAGCGCGCTCTGCCGCACCAGGCTGACGATCGGCAGGATGAACGGCAGCGACGCGACGATCAGCGCAAGAAAGATCACGGCGAGCGGCCTGCAGACATATTAGGTCCGATGCGCGGCCGTCAGCGCAAACCGTCACGATTCGTCGGGCACGAGTCACCAGCCGAAGTGTGGGACGTGCAGCGCACCCTCGAGATCGGCTGCGCCATAGATCGCGCGGTCGAGATTGGCTCCGAGCAGATCGGCTTCGCGCAGATTGGCGCCGGTCAGGATCGCGCTGTCGAGTTTCGCCATGATGAGATCCGCTTCCGCCAGGTTCGCGCCGGTGAAATCGGCGCCGCGCAGAGCCGCGTTCATCAGGTTGGTCGCGTGCATCGACGCGCCGCGCAGGCTCGCGCGCGACAGGTCGATGCCGGTGAGGATCATCCCGTTGAGGTTTTCGCCATCGAGGATTACACGCGTGCCGAGATGATCAGCCCTCCAGCCATTCCAGAGCGCTGCGCCATACCTCAATAGCCTCAATAATTCTCTATTATGGTCTTATGAGGCGTTTAATGATTGACATATAGGGAAGTGATAGAGAACTATAGAGGTATTGCAACCATGATGATGACCTCAAGCCTGTATTCTGCGGAGCAGGTGGCCGAAATGCTGAACCTGCATGTCAAAACCGTTCGCCGCTACGTGCGTGATGGACGGCTGAAGGCAAAGCGCATCGGCAAGGAATACCGCATCACCCGCGCGGATCTCGAAGCGTTCGCGGGCGAGGTGCGCCCAGCCGAGAAGGAGGTGCCGCGCACCCGCCACGTGATTGCCTCGAGCATCGTCGACGTCGATGCCATCAGCACCAGCGAGAGCGACCGCGTCACGACGATGATCATGGCGTCGCTGAACGCGCGAAGAGGCGAAGGCGACTTCCCGCGCGTGGACTCGATCTACTACCCGGAGCAGGGGAGGCTGCGCGTGACGATCACCGCGAGCCTGGTGTTGACGTGCGAGCTGATTCAGATGATCGACGTGCTGTTGAAGGATCAGCCGTGATCGCCTGGCTGGACCGCCAGTCGCCGCCGAGGGCTTTCAGCAGCCGCACTGTCGCGGTCATCCGCCGCGCGAGCAGGTTCACGCCGGCGCGCTCGTTCGCCAGCGCGAAGCCCTGCGCCGTGATCACCTCGAGGTAGCTGGCGACGCCGCCGCGATAGCGGTTGTTCGCCAGCGCGAGCGATCGTTCAGAGGCAGCGATCGCGCGATCCTGAATGTCCGCCTCTTCTTCGAGCACGCGCAGGGCGGCGAGCTCGTCCTCGACTTCACGGAATGCGGTGAGCACGGCTTCCTGATACGTGGCGGCGGCCGCGGCATAGGCCGCGCGCGCTTCATCGGCCGCCGCGCGACGGCGGCCGAAGTCGAGGACGTTGATCAGCGCGCCGGGCCGGCCGTCCAGAAGTGGCTGGCCGTGGCCAGCCAGCTGCCGAAGGAGGTGCTCTCGAATCCGGCCGAGGCAGAGAGGGTCAGCAGCGGATAGAAGGCGCTTTGCGCAACGGCGACGTCGGCGAACGACGACGCCAGCCGCCGCTCAGCGGCCGCGATGTCGGCGCGCCGCTCGAGCAGCTCCGACGGCAGCCCGATCGGAACGTCGGGTGGTTCCGCATCGATCGGCGACGGCGGCAGCGTGAAACCTGCGGGCAGCTCGCCGACGAGGATCGCGATCGCATGCTCGAGCGCAGTCCGCTCGGCACGAATATCAACCGCCTGCACCCGCGTCGTCTCGAGCTGCGTCTCGGCCTGCGCGACGTCGGCGGCGGACGCGAGGCCGCCGCGGAAGCGGTTCTGCGCCAGCTCGAGCGCCCTGCCGAAGGTGTCCACCGCCTGGTTCAGAATCTCCTGCTCGCGATCGAGGCCGCGCAGCACGAAGTAGTCGAGCGCGAGCTCCGCGTGCAGGCTCAAGCGCGCGGTTTCGAGATCGGCGGCCGTCGCCTGCGCCGCCGCGCGCGCCGATGCCACGATGCCGCGGAGACGCCCCCAGACGTCGGCTTCGTACGAGGCGTCGACCGGCAGCAGCAGATCGACATACGCGTCGTGCGCCGAGCCCCCCGGACGATTCGCTGACTGGCGGGCCGCGCCGATGGCCGGCGCGAAGGTGACCTGCGGGTAGAGATTCGCCTTCGTGCCGCGCACCGCGGCGCGCGCCTGCGCGAAGCTGCGCCTCCGCCACTTTCAGGGTCTGGTTCGAGACGTCGATCTTCGCCTCGAGCGCGGCCAGCGCCGGATCGCCAAAGATCTCCCACCAGGCGCCGCGCGCGTCGGCATCGCGTGGCTGCGCCGGCTTCCAGTTCGCGTTCTCCGTGAACGCCGGCGGCTGCACCGGTGCCGGCGGCTCGTAGTGCGCCTTCGGCGCGCACGCGGCCGCCACACAACAGCCGAGACAGGCCGCGGCGGTCGCGACGCGCCGGATCATGGCTGGCCTGCCGCCGCCGATGGCGGTGCGACGACGCGCACGAGCTGGCCGGGGGTGAGCGAGTCGGGCGGGTTGGCGATGACGCGCTCGCCGCCCTTCAGGCCGGCGACGATCTCGACCGAGTCTCCGTAGTCGCGGCCGGTCGTGACGCTGACGAGCGCCACATGATTCGAGCCGTCGACGGTCGCGACCTGCAGGCCGTCCGACTTGAAGATCAGCGCGTCGACCGGCAGCTTCAGCGTTTCCGCCGGCGTCGGCAGCTTGAGATGGACCTCGGCGTACGCGCCGGGCAGCAGCTCGCCCTTTCTGTTGTCGACGTCGATCTCGGTGAGGAGCGTGCCGCGACGCGACGTCGATCGCGTTGGCGGTCCGGGTCAGCGTTCCGGTAAAGCGCCGGTCCGGATACTCCTTCAGCGACAGCGTCGCCGATAACCCCGGCCGCGCCGCCCGCGAGTAGACCTGCGGCACGTTGACGAACACGCGCACGGTGTGGACCGCCGAGACGTGGAACAGCTCCTTGCGTTGCTGCCGGTATCGATCAACGCGCCGATGTCGGTGTTGCGGGCGGTGACGACGCCGTCGAACGGCGCCTCGATGCGGCGGAACGCCTGCAGCTGCTCGAGCCGGCGGACGTTGGCGCGGGCCGATTCCACCGCCGCTTCGCGCGCCTCGAGGTTGCCGTTCGCGTTGTCGAGGTCCTGTCGCGACACCGAGTCGGTCTTGATCAGATCGCGATAGCGTTCGGCGGTCGTCTGCGCGAGGCGCGCGTTCGCCTGCGCGGTGCCGAGCTCCGCGCGCGCCTGCTGCAGCTGTTGATCGACCTCCGGCGTGTCGATTTCCGCCAGCAGCTGGCCGGCGCGGACGCGCGTGCCGATGTCCGCGTACCACTTCTTGAGGTAGCCGTTGGTCCGGGCGTAGATCGGTGCGTCGGCGAACGCCTGGATGGTGCCCGGCAGCAGGATCTCTTCCTGCGGCGCGCCGCGCGTCGGCGAGATCGCGGCCACGGCGGGTATCGGCCTGCTCCGACGTCTCCTGTGCCACGACGGCCAGCGCGCGCGTCCGCGTGCTGACACCTCTCGCGACCGCAGCCCCTGCCAGCAGCAGCCCGACGACCGCAAAGATTGGTCCCTTACGCATACGTTGTCGAACCCTCGTCGAGCGGCGGCGCAGCCACACTGGTCCCGGCGGCCGCCGTCCGATCCCGATGAAACAGCGCGAACACCGACCGGCACGAAGAACAGCGTCGCGACCGTGGCGAGCGTCAACCCGCCGATGACGGCGCGGCCGAGCGGCGCGTTCTGTTCGCCGCCTTCGCCCAGGCCGATCGCCATCGGCACCATGCCGATGATCATCGCCAGCGCGGTCATCAGCACCGGCCGGAACCGCGTGAAGCCGGCTGCGACCGCCGACGCTGCCGCCGTCCGGCCGCGCCGCGAGTTGTTCTTTCGCGAACGAGACGACGAGGATGCTGTTCGCCGTCGCGACGCCCATGCACATGATCGCGCCGGTCAGCGACGGCACGTTGATCGTCGTGTGCGACAGGAACAGCATCCACACGATGCCGGCCAGCGCGGCCGGCAGCGCCGAGATGATGATGAACGGATCGAGCCACGACTGAAAGTTCACGACGATCAGCAGATAGACCAGGATGATGGCGAGCCCCAGCCCGGCGACGAGCCCGGTGAACGACGACGCTCATCGTCTCGACCGTGCCGCGGACGACGATCTCCGATCCGCGCGGCAGGTCCTTCTTGCGCGGCGTCGAGAATCGGCTGCATCTCGCGCGCGACGCCGCCGAGGTCGCGTCCCTGCACGGCGCCGAAGATGTCGATCACCGGCTGCACGTTGTAGTGCGACGCCACGGCCGTGTGCATTTCGCGCGTGACCGAGGCGAGCGCCTGGAGCACCTGGGACCCTGATCGCCCGGCTGTCGCCGGCTCGAGCGGGATGTTGCCGAGGTCCTCGAGCGAATCGAGCCGCGTACTGCGGCGTCTGCGTCGCAATCGTGTAGCTGACGCCGGTCGCCGGGTTCAGCCAGTAGGTCGGCGTCACCTGGCCGCTGCCCGACAGCGAGATGAGCAGGTTGTTGGCGACGTCGCGCTGCGTGAAGCCGACCTGCGCCGCCCGCGTCCGATCGACATCGAGGTGCAGCAGCGGCTGGTTGAACGCCTGATGGACGCGCAGATCGACCATGCCCGGCACCCGCGCCAGCTTCGGTCAGCCAGCGACGACGCGAAGCGGCGGTTGCCGTCGAGGTTCCGGCCGACGATCTGCACGTCGATCGGCGCCGGCAGCCCGAAGTTCAGGATCTGGGTGACGATGTCGGCCGGGATGAACGAGACCTGGACGCCCGGGAAGTTGTCGGCCAGCGTCCGCCGCAGATCGTGGACGTAGTCATCGGTCGGCCGGTGATCCCGTGCCAGCGTCACCAAGACGTCGGCGTCCGACGAGCCGATCGGCGCCGAGTTGCGTGTACGAGAGGTTGATGCCGCTGTAGGGCAGGCCGATGTTGTCGATGACGCTGACGATTTCGTTCGCGCGGGATCAGCGACGCGGATCGCCTCCTCGACGCGATCGCACAGCGCCGCTGTCTCCTCGATGCGCGTGCCGGTCGGCGCGCGCAGGTGCAGCTTGAACTGGCCGCTGTCGACCGACGGAAAGAAGTCCTCGCCGACCCACCGGATGAGCAGGAGCGAGGCGAGGCACGCGCCGAGGAAGCCGAGCGCGAACAGTTTGCGCGAATCGACCGCCTGCTCGAGCAGTGCCGCGGTAGCCGTCGCGCAGGCGGACGAAGCCGCCGTCGATCGCCTGCTGCAGCCGCACGAAGCGGATTGCGCGAGCGCGCGCCGTCCGGTGCGTGCGCGTGCGGCTTCAGCAGGTACTTCGCCATCGTCGGCACCAGCGTCCGCGACAGGACGTAGGACGCCAGCATCGCGAAGACCACCGCTTCCGCCATCGGCACGAACAGATACCGGGCGACGCCGGTGAGGAAGAACATCGGCACGAAGACGATGCAGATGCAGATCGTCGAGACGAACGCCGGGATCGCAATCTGGTGCGAGCCGTCGAGAATCGCCGGCTCGAGCGGCTTGCCTTGCTCGAGATGCCAGTTGATGTTCTCGATCGCGACCGTCGCATCGTCGACCAGGATGCCGACGGCCAGCGCCAGCCCGCCGAGCGTCATGATGTTGATGGTCTCGCCGAGGGCGCTGAGCGCGATGATCGAGCTCAGCACCGACAGCGGAATCGAGACCGCGATGATCAGCGTGCTGCGCCAGCTGCCGAGAAAGACCAGGATCATCAGCGCCGTCAGGCAGGCGGCGATGATCGCTTCGCGCAGCACGCCTTCGATCGAGGCGCGGACGAACACCGACTGGTCGGCGAGCGGTTTGACCTGCGAGGCTCTGGCGGCAGCCCCGGCAGCACCCGGGCGACCGCGGCCTTGACCTCTTTGATGACCTCGAGCGTCGAGGCGTTGCCGACCTTCTGGACCGACCATCAGCGCCGCCCGCTGGCCGTCGACGCGGGCGATGTTGGTCTGCGGCGGATAGCCGTTGCGGACGTGCGCGACGTCGCGGATGTAGATCGGCGTGCCGCCGGCCATCTTGATCGGCAGATCGTTCAGCTCATTGACCGTTCGCGGGCTGGCGTTGAGGTCGACGTCGTATTCGATCGACGCCGATCTTCGACGTGCCGCGACGGCAGGATGAGGTTCTGCTGCGCGATCGCGTTGACCACGTCGGCGGGCGCGAGGTGGCGCGCCTGCAGCGCCGCCGGATCGAGATCGACCTGATCTGCGGCTGCTTGCCGCCGTACGGATACGGGATCGCCGCGCCCTGAACGGTCGCGAGCTGCGGCCGGATGAAGTTGACGCCGAGGTCGAACAGCTGCTGCTCGGACAGGCCCTGCCCCGAGAGCGCGAGCTGGATGATCGGCACGCTCGAGGCGTTGTAGGTGAGGATGAACGGCGGCACGGTGCCGACCGGCGCCTGACGCAGCACCGCCTGGGAGACGGCGGTGGTCTGCGCGACGGCGAGATCGGTCTGCGCGCCCGGCTGCAGGAAGATCTTGACCACCGAGATCCCGCGCAGCGACTGCGATTCGACGTGCTCGATGTCGTTGACCGTCGGTCGTCAGCGAGCGCTCGAAGTTCGAGATGATCCGATCGGCCATGTCCTCGGCCGACAGGCCGCCGTAGTTCCAGAGGACGGCGACGACCGGGATGTTGATGTTGGGGAAGATGTCGGTCGGCGTGCGCGGCGATGGTGATCGGGCCGATGCCGAGGATGAGCAGTGCGAGAACGACAAACGTGTAGGGGCGGTTCAGCGCGAGACGAACGATCCACATGCGAGATCCAAATGTATTACGCGCGGGCGGCGAGGCGCCGGGACGGGATTGTCAAATGATGTCACGCGATGCGTGTGCCAGCGACAGCCCCGCGCACCGCCTGAGCTGTCGCGAGCCACGTCGGTTTCCTTAGCTCGAACATCGCCGGCGTCGTCACCGCGTCGTGCGCACCACCTTCCAAGCATGTCGGCTCGCGCATTCCGCTGTCCAACAGAATGTTATGCTGTGATTAATCGATTGGAGAGATGAATTGGAACTGCGGCAGCTCCGGCATTTTCTCGTCGTCGCCGAAGAGCATCACTTCACCCGCGCCGCCGAGCGGCTGCACATCGTGCAGTCTGGGCTGTCGGCGTCGATCAACGCGCTCGAACGCGATCTCGGCGTGCCGCTGTTCGTGCGCACGACGCGTCGGGTCGAGCTGACCGACGCCGGCCGGACGCTGCTGATGCAGGCGCGGCGCACGCTCGACGCCGCCGACGCCGCGCGCGATGCCGTGGCGGCGGTGCGTGGCCTGGTGCGCGGCCGGCTGACGGTTGGCGTGATGCAGGGCTTTCCGGCGACGCTCGACCTGGCGGAGATCCTGGGCCGGTTCCACCGCAAGTACGACGGCGTCGAGATCCGCCTCGTGCAGGCCGGCTCGGAGCGGCTGCTCGACGAGGTGCGGACCGGGCGCCTCGACCTCGCGTTCCCGGCGCTGGCGTCGCGAGCGCCGCAGGGTGTGGTCACCGTGCCGGTGGCCGAGAGCCCGCTCGTGTTGGCGTGCGCGCCGTCCCATCGGCTCGCGAAACGCGCCCGCGTCACCCTGGCGGACATCGGCAGCGACCACTTCGTAGACTTTCCAGACGACTGGGCGGTGCGGGTGCTCACCAATCGCGTCTTCGCCGACGCCGGCGTCGCGCGCCGCAGCGCTTTCGAGGTGAACGATCTCGGCACGTGCATGGATCTCGTGACGCACGGCCTCGGTGTTGCCCTGGTGCCGCTCGCGGTCGCGGCCGGCAACCCGCGTGTGCGGTGCGTCCCGCTCAAGCCGACCGGGCCGATGTGGGTCGTGGTCCTCGCCACCGCCGGCCAGGAGCCGGTGAGTGTCGCGGCGCGGGCGCTGGTCGCGATGGTGCTCGATCGCGGTGCGCGCGGCATGAGCAAAGGCGGCGCGGCACGCCGCGAAGAAAAGCGCCCGCGCTGCGGCCGTGAGCGCCGCGTGTCGCTGAGGACTATTCCGTCCGCAGCGCGACGACCGGATCGACGCGCGCCGCACGCCGCGCGGGCAGCCACACGCCGGCAAGCGCGACGGCGCTGAGCAGCAGCGGCACGCCGACGAACACCAGCGGATCGCGCGCGGTGACGCCGAACAGGAACGACGCGATGCACGCGCGTCAGCCCGAACGCCGACGCCAGGCCGATCGCCGACGCCCGGCGAGCGCGACGCTCATGCCCTGGCGGATGACCATGTTCCGGACCGTCGTGCGCGCCGGCGCCGAGCGCCATGCGGATGCCGATCTCCTGCGTGCGCTGCTGGACCGAGTACGCCATCAGCCCGTAGATGCCGATCGCCGCCAGCAGCAGCGCCGACACCGCGAAGGTCGTCAGCAGGATCATGTTGAAATCGGAGCGCGCCGTCGATCGCACCGACGATCTCGTCCATCGTCCGCGGCGCGCGCCACCGGCAGGCCGCCGCTCGCCGATGCGCAGCTCGCGCTGGATGGCCGCGCTCATCGCGTACGGCTCGCCGCGCGTCCGGACGATCCAGGCGAGCGGCGTGATGTCGAGCAGGTTCGCGCTGTGGGCGTCCGGCATCTGCGCCCACGGCACGTACATGATCGGCTGCGGATCGCGGTTGAGCCCGCCGTCGCGCACGTCGCCGGCGATGCCGACGATCTGGCGGCCGGCGAGCTCCATGCTGCGGGCCGAGCCCCTTGCCGATCGTGATGCGGTCGGCCAGCGGATCGCCGGTCGGCCAGAACCGCTTCGCCATCGCCTGGTTGATGATCGCCACGCCGGGCGCGCCGCCGGCGTCCTGATCGGTGAACGCGCGGCCCCGCACGATCGGAATCTTGAAGGCGCGGAAGTAGGTCGGCGAGATCGGCGCGAACCCGCCGCCGCCGTGCGACGGTCCGTCGAGCGGCCGCCCTTCGATGATGATCGGCAGGCCGAACCCGCCCTGCGAGCGGCACGCAGCACGCGGCGCCCGCGACCTCGACGCCGGGCAGCGCGTTCAGCCGCTCGGCGCCGTCGCGCATCAGCTGCGCGACCGCCGCGGTCTTCGCGAACCGCTCGCCCCTCAGCGACATGCGCATCGTCAGCACCTGGTGCGCGTCGAAGCCGGGATTGACGGCGCGCAGCGCGAGGAAGGTGCGGATGAACAGCGCCGCGCCGACGAGCAGCACGAGCGCCAGCCCCATCTCGGCTGACGACCAGCAGCGCGCGCGCCTTGTTCTGGCGGAACCCGCTGCCCGAGCGGCCGCTGCTCTCCTTGATCGTCGTGTTCAGATCGACGCGCGACGACTGCAGCGCCGGCACCAGGCCGAAGACGAGCCCGGTCACGCAGCGAGACGACCGCGGTGAACGCGAGCACGCGCCAGTCGACGCTGACGCCGGCGCCGTCGACGCCGATGCGCGGGATGTTGCCGGGGTTGACGGCGAGCAGCGCGCGGATGCCGGCCATGCCGAGTCGCCAGGCCGAGGACGCCGCCCATCATCGACAGCACGACGCTCTCGGTCAGCAGCTGGCGCATGATTCGGCCGCGGCCGGCGCCGATCGCCGCGCGGATCGCGATCTCGCGCCTGCGGACGGTCGCGCGCACGAGCAGCAGGTTCGCGACGTTGGCGCACGCGATCAGCAGGACGAAGGTCGACCGCGCCGAGCAGCACCCACAGCGACGACCGGACGTTGCGGACGATGATCTCCTGCATCGGCTCGACGCCGAAGCCGGCCTGGCGGCCGAGCGCGTTCGGGAACGTCTCGCGGAACTCGGTCGCCGCCTGCTGCAGCTGCGCGTTCGCGGCCGCGAGCGTGACGCCCGGCTTGAGGCGGCCGGCGGCGAGGAAGAAGTGCCCCTGCATCGTGCTGTTCGGATCGATCTGAAACGGCAGCCAGAGATCCGGCGGCCCGATCGGCGACTGGACGGCTTCGGTGTCGAACGGGCCGAGCACGCCGACGACTTCGTGGGGCTCGCCGTTCAGCGAGAGCTTGCGGCCGACGACCGCCGCGTCGCCGCCGAAGCGCCGCTTCCAGAACCCTTCGCTCAGCACGACGACGTGTCCGCCGTTCGGCAGATCTTCGTCGGCGGCAGAACGTCCGCCCTGCGACGACCGGCGCGCCGAACAGCCGAAAGAAGTCGGCGCTGACGTGAGCGGTCGCGACCTGCTCCGGCTCGCCTTCGGTGAGGTTGACGACGCTGAAGCGGTAGGCGGAGACGTCCTGGAACGACGCCGGTCTGCCGCCGCCAGTTGTTGAACTTGGTCGGCGAGGCGCCCGGTCCCGATCCTTGCGGCGAGGTGTTCAGGAACGACCACCAGCCGGTCGGGATCCGGGATAGGGGAGCGGCCGCAGCAGGACGGTGTTGACGACCGAGAAGATCGCGGTGTTGGCGCCGATCGCCAGCGCCAGCGCGGCGACGGCCGCGAAGGTGAACGCGGGGCTCTGGCGGACCGTGCGCAGGGCGTGGCGCAGATCCTGAAGAAACGTATCCACGACGGCTCGACCTCCGTGGTTGAAGGGACAGACTTCGTCGAAGGGCTTAGACCCCGCTTTTCCGCGTTTGGACCAGGAACGGCGATCGATACCGCGGCGCCGCGATGATAATGGAGTGCAGGACCGCCCATGCGCCCGCCGGTCGTGATGCTGCTGCTCGCCATCGCGCTCGTCGCTTGCCGAACGGCGCCCCAATCAACCCCAGCCGCGTCCCGCTACATCGTCACCGCTGCACCGATCGACGTCGGGGTGGTGTCGAAGGAACTCTGCATCGGCGTCGACCCGGCCGATCCTGGTGGTGTCTGGTGGTGGGAGCCGGGCGCGTCGGGGTGCGACACGCGGTCGACCGGCCCCGACGTATTCCATGCGGATCGGGCGGTGGTGGCGGCGCGACGCGGTTCGACGCCAATCGCGGTGAGCTTCCGGATGCAGCTGAAACGCGCGCCGACCTCGGCGCTGGCGGCGTTTGCGGATGTGCAGCTGGTCGTCGAGGACAGCGCGATTCGGGCTGTCGCCTCGGGTGTCCAGGTCGCCGCCGCGCGGCGCGCCGACCTGGTCATGTCCCTGGACCCACCCCGCCGCTGAGAGTGCGTTTCAACGTTGTAGCGCAGCCCTTCAGGGGGCTGCCGCGCGGCCGTTGGCAGCCCTGAAGGGCTGCGCTGCGAAAGGCCGCGCGTGATTCCGACCCCGCGGTACGGCAAGGCCGTCGACGCGGGGAAGAAGCCAACCGCCGAACAAACTATTCCGTCTAACGTCATAGTATAACGTCGCTATGACGAAACGCCGCAATCCCGACGAGTGTCTGCCGCTGACGCCGGCGATGTTCGAAGTCCTGATCGCGCTGGCCGATGGCGAGAAGCACGGCTACGCGGTGCTGAAGGAAGTCGAGCGCCGCACCGACGGCAACGTCTCGCTCAGCCCCGGCACGCTCTACGCCATCATCCGCCGCTTCGTCAGCGACGGCATCGTCGCCGAATCGGACGAGCGGCCGGACGCCGCGCTGGACGACGAGCGGCGCCGCTACTACCGGCTCACCGACTTCGGCCGCAGCGTGGCGTACGCCGAGGCGCGGCGGATGGAGACGGCGCTCGGGATGGCGCGCGCCAAGAGTCTGATTCCAAAGGCCCGCCTGACATGAGTGAGCGCCAGCTGTTCCGCCGCCTTCTGCGCCTCCTGCCGTTCGATTTCCGCGCCGACTACGGACGCGACATGGAGCAGGTGTTCCGCGAGCAGCATCGCGAGGCGGGCGGGCGGTGGGCGCGCGCCACGGTGTGGCTTCGCGCCATCGCCGATCTCGCGGCCATCGGCCCTCGCGAGCACCTGACGCAACTGCGCCAGGATCTCCAGTACGCGCTGCGCGGGATGCGGCGCAATCCCGGCTTCGTCGCCGTCGCGGTGATCACGCTCGCGCTCGGCATCGGCACCAACACGGCGATGTTCAGCGTCGTGCACGCCGTGCTGCTTCGGCCGCTCCCGTACTCCGATCCCGATCGCCTGGTCGCGCTCTATAACAATATGGACGGCAACCCCGGGCTGGCGCTGTCCGATCCGGAATATCTGGATTACTCCGAACGCAGCCGGACACTCGACCTCGCGGCGGTGTCGACCGACTCGGTGAACCTGACGGGCGACGCGGCCGACTCGGAGCGCGTGCTCGCCGCCGGCGTCACCACGACGATGTTCGACGTTCTCGGCGTGCATCCCCTGCGCGGCCGCGGATTTCGAGCCGAGGAGGGCACGCCCGGCGCGCCAGACGTCGTCGTGCTGAGCGATTGGCTCTGGCGGCGCCGCTACGGCGCCGATCCGTCAATTGTCGGCAAGACGATCGTCGTCGACGGCGAGCCGGCACGAAGTGGTCGGCGTGATGCCCGAGCGCTTCGCCCTCCCGGCCGAGTTTGGCGCCGGCCAGCCAGTGGGTCTGTTGCTGCCGATTGCATTCGATCGCACGGCGTCGCGTAGCCGGCGCGGCGGGCACTACCTCGCCGCGGTCGCGCGGCTGCACCCGGGCGTGACGATCGACGCCGCCTCGTCAGAGATGGCCAACGTGCTCACGGGCCTCAAACGTGAGTATCCGGATCAACACACGCAGGCAAACTGGATCATCCTCCTGCGGCCGCTGCGCGACGATCTGCTGGGACCGTCGCAGCCGATCGTGCTGACGCTGCTGGCCGCGGTCGGCCTCGTCCTGCTGATGACGTGCGCCAACGTCGCGAACCTGCTGCTGGCGCGCGGTGAAGTCCGCCGCCGCGAGCTGTCGGTGCGGACCGCGCTGGGCGCGAGCCGGTTCCGGCTGATTCGGCAGTTGCTCACCGAGTCGTGCGTGCTCTCGTTCGCCGGCGCCGCGCTCGGCTTGCTCGTCGCCGCGGCTTGCCAGCGCCTGGTGCTGATGGTCGATCCGTCGACGTTGCCGCGCGTGGCCGACATGCAGCTGAACGTTCCGGTGCTCGCATTCACGGTGGCGATCGCGGCCGGCAGCGGACTCCTCTTCGGCCTCGTCCCGGCCGTCCAGATCTCGCGTGATAGCGTCATCGATGCGATGGCCGCCGGCGGGCGCGGCGCGACCGACGGCATGCGGGGACGGCTGCGCGCCGCGCTGGTCGTCGCGCAGGTCGCTGTTGCCGTCGCGCTCCTGATTGCCGCCGGGCTCGTCGTGCGGAGCTTCGTCAACCTGGTGCGCGTGCCGTCCGGGCTGCGCGCCGACCACGTCCTGACGATGCGAGTGTCGCTGCCGTCGGCACGCTATCCCGCGCAGCAGGACGTCGGCGTGTTCTTCAACCGGCTGCTCGATCGGATCCGCACCCTTCCCGGCGCGGAGCTCGCCGGCGCCGCCACCGGCTTGCCGCTGTCGATCGGATCGGGCGACTGGAGCTTCGACGTGGAAGGGCGCGCGATCGAAGGGCGCCGCCACTTCGGCGCCGCAGACTGGTATGCGGTCACGCCGGGATACTTCGAGTCGCTCGGCATCACGCTGGTGGGCGGACGATTGCCAGCGGCCTCAGACGACGCTGCGGCGGGAGCACCGGCGATCTTCCTCAACCAGACGGCGGCGCGCGGCTTCTTCCCCGCCGGCGACGCCATCGGCCAGCGCCTCAAGGTGACCGGCGGCGACCAGCCGTGGCGCACGGTCGCCGGCATCGTCGGGGACGTTCGCCACCGCGGGCTCGATCGCCCTGCGCGACCGGAGATGTTCTTTCCGCTGGCGCAGTTCAAGCATTTCTCGCCGGCGGCGCAGGCGCGCGCGCTCACCATCGTCGTGCGCACCGCGACCGAGCCGATGGCGCTCGCCCCGGCGCTGCGTGCAGCGCTCCGCGAACAGGACGCCGAAGTGCCGGCGGCACAGGTGCGCGACATGGTGTCGGTGGTGTCGACCTCGGTCGCCGACAGGCGGCTGACGACGCTGCTGATGGGCGGGTTCGGCGCGCTAGCCCTTCTCGTGGCAGCCATCGGCATCTACGGCGTGATGGCGTACCACGTCGTGCAGCGGACGCGTGAGATGGGCGTGCGGCTCGCGCTCGGCGCATCGCCGGACGACGTGCTGGCGCTCGTCGTGGGGCAGGGGATGCGGCTGGTGGGTGTCGGCCTGGCGATTGGCGTCGCGGCGGCGATCGCGTTCAGCGGCCTGCTGACCCGGATGCTCTTCGCCGTCGCGCCGCGCGACGCGGCGACGCTGGTGGCGGCGCCGCTGGTCCTCGGCGTCGTCGCCCTGGTCGCGTGTCTGGTTCCCGCGCGGCGTGCGACGCGCGTCGATCCGTCGATCGCGCTGCGGATCGAACAATAACCTGCGACTACATCATTGGTTGGTGTGCGAATGCTGCGTGTAGTGCTGCCGCAGCAGATCCTTGCCGTAGTCGTTGCCGTTCGGCGTCCGGACGACGACGTGGATGTGCTGCGGGTTCGGGGCGTTCGGATCCTTGGCGAGATGCTTGAGGTTCGCCGGCACCTGGTGATCGAACTCGATCAGGATCACCGGGCTGTGGATGCGGTAGTAGAAGACGCCGCCAGGCTCGGTGCCGCCGATCCACGCGAACCAGGTGTTGTCGAAATGCTGCCGCACTTCCTCCATCTTCACCTTGGCGTGGCCATCGTCCATGTTGTCGACGTAGAGCGCGATCAGGCTCGTCAGCTGCTTCTTCTGCGCCTCGGGCAGCTCTGACGCCCGCACGCCTGCGTAGTCGAGCGTGACGTTGTCCTTCCACGCTTCGGCGACGTTCTCGTTGCCGGTCTTCGACACCTTGAGGATCGCCTGCTTGCGCTGCGGCTCGCCGAGCGCCCGGATCATCTCGAGCCCACGGTTCTGTTCGTCCTGGAGAATGGACGTGCCGGCAAACTTGCCGGAGGTGGCGGTGACCGGCTCGGATCCGGCGAAGAACGGCGTCATCACGACCTGATCGCCCATCACGAAGTAGTTGACGATCGCGTGATGCCCGTCGAACTGCCAGCCCCACGGCTCGGTCGCTGACGGCGTTCCCATCACGGTGATGTGGTAGCGCCATTCGCCGTAGCGATCGAAGTCGTCGTCGTTCAACTCGCCGAGCGTGTGGTTGAGGCGCATGATGTCGCGCGTCTGCTTCAACCCCTTGGCGCTGAGCGACGCGCGCAGCATCGCGATCCCGGCGTCGCGCTGTGCCGGCGTCATCTCGAGGAAGCTGACGCCCTGGCGCACGTAGTAGTCCTGGTTCATCCACTTCCGCCACTCGGGGTCGTCGAGCGGGAAGACCGTCTTGCCGCGCTGTTCCTTGCTCAGTATCGACAGGAACTGCTCGGTGGCGCTGCGGACGGGGGCTGTGGAGACCCCGGTCGAACGCACCGGGAACAGGCCCGGCGTGGTGCCACCGGGCGCCGTGATCCCCTTGTACGGCTGCGCGAGGCCCTTTGCCTCGGCATCGCGCGACATCTGGAGGAAGCGCGCGCGCCGCTGTTCGTGGGTTTCGCCGGCCTGGCCGAGGGCAACGCCAGTGAGGAGCGCCGCGCAAGCCGCCGCGAGGGCAAGTCTGGACATGCGCGCATCCTAGCAAAGCCGCATGGAGAATAGAATGGCTCTCCCGTGTCCCTCATCCTCATCCACTCCGAGCGATTCGCCGAGCACCAGACGCCGCCGGGCCATCCCGAACGGCCGGAGCGTGCCGAGGCGATGGACGCGGTCGCCAATCGCTGGCGTCCGCGCGGGGCCGAAATCGTGGCGCCGCGCGCCGCCACCAGCGAGCAGCTGCTGCGCGTCCATGCTCCCGAGCACGTCCGTCGCATGGCCGAGATGGCCGGGAAACGCGGCGGCGCTCGACCCCGACACCTACACCTCGCCCGAGTCACACGAGATCGCGCTCCTGGCCGCCGGCGCGGTGGTGGATGCGGTCGAGCGGGTGATGGCGGCGCCGAACGTCGCGGCGGCGGCCCTCGTGCGGCCGCCGGGGCACCACGCGGAACGCGGCCGCGCGATGGGGTTCTGCCTGTTCAACAACGCCGCCGTCGGGGCGGCGCACGCGCGGGCGCTCGGCGCGAACAAGGTGGCGATCGTCGACTACGACGTGCACCACGGCAACGGCACGCAGCACATCTTCGACAGCGACCCGCACGTGCTCTACGTTTCGACGCACCAGTTTCCGTACTATCCGGGCACCGGTGCCGCCGACGAGATCGGCCGCGAGGCGGGGCGCGGGTTCACCGTGAATCTGCCGCTCGAAGTCGGCGCGGTGGACGAGGACTACCAGACGGCGTTCGCGAGCGTCGTGGTGCCGGTCGTGCGTCAGTTCGCTCCCGATCTCGTGATCGTCTCCGCCGGCTTCGACGCGCACGAGCGCGATCCGCTCGGCGGCATGCGGGTCACCACGCCCGCGTTCGGTGCGATGACGAGGGAGTTGAAGGCGCTTGCCGACGAGTGCTGCGGCGGCCGCATCGTCGCGGTCGTCGAGGGCGGCTACGATCTGCAGGCGCTCGCCGGCTCGCTGGACGCGGCGATCGACGCGCTCAACGGTGCGCCGGCGCCGTGGCCGCCGAGCGGGATTGTCTCGCCGCGCGGCCGCGACGCCGTCCGCGCGGCGAAGGCGGCGCTGAGCGGATTCTGGACGTTCGCAGAATGACCGCCTCTAGCGATTCCATGTCATGTCCGCCTTCCCGCGTCCGCTCCGACTTACTTCAGCGGAGCTACGGCGCGGCCTGGCCGTAGCGCGAAGCGCGAAGGCTGGCAGGCGGAGCTCGCGAAGTGCGGCTGAAGCCGGACTTCACGAACGACAACGAAGGGAAAGTCTCTCTCTATATCGAAATGGTTATCGCGCGCGATTCGAGCTCAGCGATACGGCTGAATCGACGCTGCGGTGCGCATGAGCGTCGGATCGCGATGCTAAGATCGCGGCTCTCCACCTCAACGCCCGGGTATCGTGCCATGACGTTTCTCACGGCGGAAGACTACGCCTCGGTGATCGGTCAGCGCATCGTCGCTGAGCGCCTGACGCTCTCGACGGCGTGGCTTGCACGTTTGCGACAGCTGCTGACGGTCACGTCGAACGAAGTATTCCCCTCCGAGCAGCTCCTCGATCACATCCCGATGCTCGTCGATCAGATCGCCCGTTACCTGTCGGCGCCGGAGGCCGAGGAGATTGCTGCCAACGCCGCTGTGATGGACAAGGCGCGCGAGCTCGGGCTGCTGCGGCACCAGCAGCGCGCGTCCGCCCACCAGCTGCTGCACGAATACGAGATCCTCGGGGAGATCCTCGAGAGCTTTCTCGTCGAGGAGACCGAACGCCTCGGCCTGAAGCCGTCGATCGCCGATGCCTTCGGCGTCCATCGCCGGCTGACACGAGCGGTGCGGGTGCTGATGCGGACGACCATCGATACGTTCGTCAGCGAATACACCACCACGATTCAGGAACAGAACGAGCGGATCAAGTCGTTCAACCGCGCCGCCAGCCACGAGCTGCGCTCGCCAATCGGCACGCTTCGCTTCGCCGGCGCGCTGCTCGAGAACGAGGCGGTGCGGCAGGACCCGCTGCGGCTGGCCAAGGTGGCGGCGACGGTGCGCAGCAGCGCCGACCGGCTCTCGTGGCTGGTCGAAAACCTGCAGCGGATCGCGCAGATGCGCGATCCGGTCGACATGCCGAGCGAGCAGCGCGTCGAACTGACGCAGCTGGGCGCGGAAGTCGCGCGCCAGCTTGCCGAGATGGCTGAGACCCGCGGGGTGACGATCCGCGTCGCGCCGGATCTGCCTGGCCTGGTCGCGGATCCGGCCCGCCTGGAGCTCGTGCTGCTCAACCTGGTGGCGAACGCCGTCAAGTACAGCGACGCCAGCAAGCCGGAGCCGTTTGTCGAGATCGTCACGGCCCGCCGCGCAGCCGACGAGGTCGCGTCGACCGGCGCCCCCACCTGCACGATTTGCGTGCGCGATAACGGCCTCGGCATCCCGGAAGCCGACCAGCCGGCCATTTTCGACCGGTTCTTCCGTGCGCACGCGCATCTCGACGAGCAGCTGGGCGTCACCGGCACCGGCCTGGGCCTGGCGATTGTCATCGATTGCGTGCACGCCCTCGGCGGCAGCATCCGGTGCGAATCGCGTGCAGGCGAGGGCACCAGCTTTTTCGTCACGGTGCCCTGCGAAGGATAGAATAGCCGCCGTTTCCTCGACTTCGTTCACGCGGAAGAACGCGAAAGGAGAGCCATCATGCAGGTTCTTACCAAGCCGGCCACGATGCTCGTGGCGGCCGGACTGCTGGCGTGCGCGGTGTTCGTCGTCGGCGCCGCGCAAACCAGCCAGGAGAAAGGCGGGCAGGAGGAGTTCGGGCCGTACGAGCTCGTCGCCGACTGGCCGCAGCCGCTGCCCGACGGCACCGACGGCGTCAAGCACGCCGGCTGGACGTGGGGATCGGTCGGCGCGGTGTACGCCGAGACGCCCGATCGCATCTGGATCGCACAGCGCGGCGAGCTGCCGCTGCCGGCGAACGCGAAGCCCTGGACGCCGTACTCGCTGCTCCAGCCGCCGCGCACGTCGACCGGCAACACCGACGGCCTGAGCGCCACCTGTGAAACCGACCGAGAAGCGCGGGTGGGAGCGCCGCTGGCACCATTCCGTCTTCGTCGTCGATCGCAAGCCGGCAAGATGGTGCAGGACTGGCCGCACCTCGAAAAGATGTTCGCCGCCGATCCGTGCGGACGCGGCGCCGCACAAGATCAAGATGAACCCCTACGATCGCGACAAGCACATCTGGATCATCGACGACCAGCTGCACGTGATCTGGAAGTTCACCTACGACGGCAAGCTGGTGATGACGCTCGGCACGACCGGCAAGCGCGGACGCGACGCCGGCAAGCTGTTCGACCGCCCGACCGACATTGCCTGGCTGCCCGACGGCACCTTCTTCATCAGCGACGGCTACGGCGGCAAGCGCGTGGCGAAGTTCGACAAGGACGGCAAGTTCATCATGGACTGGGGCGCGGCGCCGAAGGATCCGAACAACCCCGGACCCAACGAGTGGAACACGGTCCACAGCGTGCAGATCAGCAAGGACCGCAAGCTCTACGTCGTCGATCGCGGCCACCGGCGCATCCAGGTGTTCGACGAGAACGGCAAGTTCCTCGACATGTGGACCACCGGCGTGCGCTCGCAGCCCTACGCGCACCTCATCACGACCGACGGCTTCCTGTGGGAGTCGGACGGCGGGACGAACCGGATCGTCAAGTACGACCTGACCGGCAAGTATCTCTACGGGTGGGGCATCTCCGGCGGGCAGCCGGGGCAGTTCAACGGGCCGCACTCGATCACCACCGACCAGGAAGGCAACCTCTATCTGGCCGAGGTCTTCAACGGCCGCGTCCAGAAGTTCCGTCCGAAGCCGGGCGCCGACAAGGCGAAGCTCGTAGGCCAGGAGCTCCGCTACCCGCCGGCGAGTTAGCAGCGCGCGTCATGGCGGATGCGCCTGATGGGCGATGGCTGATGGCTGATGGCTATGGTTGATGGCTAGGTTGATGGACGATTCCCATCAGCCTTGGCCATCTGCCATTGGCCATTTAGCCATTAGCCATCAGCCATCAGCCAGCTCCCCAGCCCCCAGTCCCCAGTCGCAGTCCGGTGCGCGCGTGAAGGTACAATGAAATTCTTGCGATCATGAGCGACTACAAGCCTCAGCAGCTGGACAAGAAGTGGCAGCAGGAATGGACCGCGTCGAAGGCCTTCGAGGTCGACGTCGACCCGTCCCGTCCGAAGTACTACTGCCTGGAGATGTTCGCCTATCCATCGGGCCACGCGCACGTCGGGCACGTCCGCAACTACATCATCGGCGACGTGATGGCACGCACGAAGCGGATGCGCGGCTACAACGTGCTGCATCCCTTCGGCTGGGACGCATTCGGCCTGCCGGCGGAGAACGCCGCGATCAAGACCGGCACGCACCCCGAGGAGTCGACGCTCGCGAACATCGACCACATGAAGGGGCAGCTGCAGCGCCTGGGCATCAGCTACGCCTGGCAGCGCGAGATCGCGACCTGCCTGCCCGAGTATTACAAGTTCAACCAGTGGATCTTCCTGAAGATGTTCGAGCGCGGCCTGGCCTACCGCAAGCGCTCGACCGTCAACTGGTGCCCGAGCTGCAACACGGTGCTGGCCAACGAGCAGGTCATCGACGGCGCCTGCTGGCGGTGCGGCTCGACGGTCGTCGCGCGCGATCTGGAGCAGTGGTTCTTCCGCATCACCTCCTACGCCGACGAGCTGCTCAAGGGACTCGAGACGCTGACCGACTGGCCGGAGAAGGTCGTCGTCATGCAGCGGAACTGGATCGGACGCTCCGAAGGCGCCCGCGTGAAGTTCCCGCTGCGCGGTACCGGCGCCGCCGCCGACGTCGAGGTGTTCACGACCCGCATCGACACGATCTACGGCGCCACCTTCGTCGTCCTCGCGCCGGAGCATCCGATGGTCGACCGGCTGGCGAGCGAGAGCCCGAACCCCGAGGAGTTCCGCGGCCGGGTGGCGAAGTTCCGCGCGCTCGATCGCGAAGCGCGGCGCGACGGCTCGATCGAGAAGGAAGGGTTCGACACCGGCAGAAAGGCGCTGAACCCGTTCAGCGGCGAGGACGTGCCGATCTGGATCGCGAACTTCGTCCTGGCCGAGTACGGGACCGGCGCGATCATGGGCGTGCCGGCGCACGACGAGCGCGACTTCGAGTTCGCCCGCAAGTACTCGCTGCCCGTGCGCGTGGTCGTGCAGTCGGGCGACAAGGCGGCCGACGGCGCGACGATGGCCGAGCCGACGACCAATTACGGGCGCGTCATCAACTCCGGCGAGTACGACGGCCAGGAAGCGCCGGCGGTGATCACGCGGATGATTGCCGACGCCGAGAAGCGCGGCATCGGCACCGGCGAAGTGCAGTACCGGCTGAAGGACTGGGGCATCTCGCGCCAGCGCTACTGGGGCACGCCGATCCCGATCGTCCACTGCGAGAAGGACGGGGTCGTCGCCGTTCCGTATGAGGACCTGCCGGTCGAGCTGCCGAAGATCGGCGACCTTCTCCGGCCGCGGCGACTCGCCGCTGGCGCAGGTCGCCGAGTGGGTGAACGTGAAGTGTCCGAAGTGCGGCGGCCCGGCGCGGCGGGAAACCGACACGATGGACACGTTCGTCGACTCGTCGTGGTACTTCCTGCGGTTCTGCGATCCGCACAACAACGAGCAGCCGTTCGATCCGGCGACGTCGGCCTACTGGATGCCGGTCGACTTCTACAGCGGCGGCGTCGAGCACGCAATCCTGCACCTGCTGTACTCGCGCTTCTTCACCCGCGTGCTGCGCGACGTCGGGCTGGTCAACTTCGACGAGCCGTTCAAGCGGCTGCTGACGCAGGGCATGGTGCTGAAAGACGGCGCCGTGATGTCGAAGTCGAAGGGCAACGTCGTCGATCCGGACGACATGCTGCAGAAGGTCGGCGCCGACGCGCTGCGCATGTACGTGATGTTCGTCGCGCCGCCGGAGAAGGAAGTCGAGTGGAGCGACGCCGGCCTCGAAGGGATGGCGCGCTTCCTGGTGCGCGTCTGGCGGCTGGTCGATCGCTGGGCCGAAACGATCGGCGGCGAGGGGATCCCGGAATGCGGCGCCGACTGCACCGACGCGGAGAAGGCGCTGCGCCGCAAGACCCACGACACGATCCGCCGCGTCACGACCGACATCGAAGACCGGATGCACCTGAACACGGCGGTGTCGTCGCTGATGGAGCTGGTCAACGAGCTCTACGCGTTCAGCGAAGGCACCGTGCACGGCGGGCCGGGGCGTGGCGAAGCGCCCGTAGGCGGAATCGAGCGGACGCAGACGATCGCCGTGCTGCGCGAGGCGATCGACGCGCTGGTGCTGATGATTTCGCCGTTCGCGCCGCACACCGCCGAAGAGATGTGGCATAACCTCGGCAACGTCGACGGCCTGATGAAGGCGAAGTGGCCGTCGTTCGATCCGGAGGTGGCCAAGGCCGCCGAAGTGGTCGTGCCGGTACAGGTGAACGGCAAGCTGCGCGGACGCGTCAACGCGCCTGCCGACGCCTCCGAGGATCGCCTGCGCGAGCTGGCGCTCGCCGATCCGGCAGTGCGCGGCTACACGGACGGCAAGACGATCCGCAAGGTCGTCATCGCCAAGGGGCCGCTCGTCAGCGTGGTGGTGTCGTAGTGGGGGCTGGGGGCTCGGGGCTGGGGGCTCGGCGGGGGAGGGGGCTGCGGGCTCGGTCGGGCCTGGGGTCCCTCTGCGTCCTCTGCTCGCTCTGTGTCCTCTGCGCGGTCGGCAACGCCGGCTGCGGGTATGCGCTGGCGGGCCGAGGATCATTCCTGCCGGCCTATATCCAGAAGATCGGCATCCCGAACTTCGGCAACCGCACGACAGTCTTCAACCTCGAGACGCTGCTGACGCAGAAGGTCCGCGCCGAGTTCATCGGCCGCGGCAAGTACCAGATTCTCCCCGAAAGCACCGGCGTCGATGCGCTCCTGACCGGTGAGGTGACCGCGGTCTCGATCGTGCCGGTCAGCTTCACCCCCGAGCAGCTCGCCTCGCGCTACGCGCTGACGATGACCGCGAACATCGAGCTGCGCGACCTGCGCGAGAACAAGGTGCTCTGGGAGAACCCGAGCGTCACGTTCCGGCAGGAGTACGACGCGACCACCGGTACCGATTCGACCGACCCGGCGGCGTTCTTCCAGCAGGACGTCAACACGCTCGAGCGGATCAGCACCGAGTTCGCGCGGACGATCGTCAGCGCCATCCTCGAAGCGTTCTAGGTGGCATCCCTTTCCCCCGCCGCCGTCCTCAAACAGATCGCCGCCGGCACGCCCGATCCGCTCTATCTGCTGCAGGGTGAAGACGAGGTCGAGAAGTCGGCGCTCGCCTCGGCATTCGCCGATCTGGTCGAAGAGGGGCTGCGCGCCTTCAACGTCGAGCGCATTCACGCCGGCGACTTCACCACCGGCGATCGATTGGCCGATGGCGTCGGCTCGATTGTCGCCGCCGTCCGGACGCTGCCGATGATGGCGCCGCGCCGGGTGGTGATCGTGCCGCAGGCGGAAACGCTGCTGGTGCCGAAACGCGAGAGCGAGGCGGCGGCGCGCGCGCTCGAACAGCTCGACGAGCTGTTCAAGGAGCCGGAGCCGCAAACCACGCTGGTCCTGGTGGCGGCGGCGCTCGATCGGCGCGGCAAGATGTTCAAGACGCTGCAGAAGCACGCGACGATCGTCGAATGCGGCGTCGTCGCCGATCTGGCGGACGCCGAGCGGTTCGTGCGGACGCGGGTCGCCGCGGCCGGCGCTGCGATCGATCCCGCGGCGGCGCGCATGGTCGCGCAGCGGGCCGGCACCGACGTCCGACGCCTGCGCGCCGACGTCGAGCGGCTGATGCTCTACGCGCTCGGACAGAAACAGATCACGGCCGACGACGTGCGCGAGGTGACCGGGCCGGCGGCGCTGCAGGACGACTGGGCGATGACCAACGCCATCGAGGCCGGGCGGGCGGGCGAGGCGCTGCGCCAGCTCGCGCTGATGCTCGACGCCGGCGCGCCGCCCGAGAAGATCCTCGGCCAGCTCGGATGGGTCGTGCGCGCGAAGTTTCCCGGCATCGCAGCGGCAAGCGTCCGCCCGGCGGTCGACGCGGTGTTCAGAACGGATCAGGATTTGAAGAGTTCGGCCGGCGACCCACGCGTGCTGCTCGAGCGGCTGGTCGTGGAGCTGTGTGCCGGGAAACGCTCCGCGCCGCGGCGTTGGTGACGCGCGCGGATGGCTGAGGGTTGATGGCTTATGGCTAGGGTCGATGGTTAATGGCTGGGGCTGATGGACCGTTGTCCATCGCCATCAGCCATTAGCCCTTAGCCATGACAGCGAGCGCTAGGAACGCGCCGCGAGACGAGTAGATAGCCGCGACTTGTAGCGGCCGGCGGCGTTGCGGTGGATGACGCCCTTGCTCGCCATCCGATCGATCAGCGAAATCGTCTGCTTGAGCGCGGTTTTCGCCGCCGGCAGATCGTTGCCGTCGATGGCGGCGCGGATGCTCTTCAACGCGCCGCGCAGCCGCGAACGGAACTGGCGATTGCGCTCGCGGTTATTTAGACTCTGCTTGTGCGCCTTGAGCGCGGATGCGTGCGTAGCCACGTAATCAGTAACCTCCGGAAACCCCTCATCTTAGCACCACATGGCGATTGCCGTCGAGCACTTCGGCCGAACCTACGTGAGCGATACGGGCACGTTTGTCGCCGTCTCGGACCTGTCCTTCGAGGTCCGCGGCGGCGAGATTGTCGGCCTCATCGGCCCCAACGGGGCCGGCAAGACGACGACGCTGCGGGCGCTGGCGGGCATCCTGCGGCCGACCTCGGGCCGCGTGGCGATCGACGGCCACGACCTCATCGCCGATCCGCTCGAAGCCAAGCGGCGGCTGGCGTTCATGCCGGACGAGCCGCACCTGTTCGAGTACCTGACGGTGAACGAGCACCTGCGCCTGGTTGCCCGGCTCTACGGCGTCGCCGATTTCGAGCGGCGCGCGGCGGCGCTCGTCGAAGAGCTCGAGCTGCAGGGGAAAGAACGGTCGCTGCCGGGCGAGCTGTCGCGCGGCATGCGGCAGAAGGTCGTGATCGCGTGCGGCCTGGTGCGCGAGGCGACCACGCTGCTCTTCGATGAGCCGCTGACCGGGCTCGATCCGCTCGGCATCCGCCGCATGCGCGAGACGATCGTCGCGCGCGGGCGCGCCGGCGCGGCCATCCTGCTCTCGTCGCACCTGCTGCATTTGGTCGAGGAGATCTGCACCCGCGTGATCATCATGGACCGCGGCCGCAAGATCGCCGACGGCACCTTCGACGAGCTGCGCTCGCGCGTCGATCTCGCCGAGGCCGGCTCGAACCTCGAGCAGATCTTCCTGAGCGTCACCGGCAGGAACAATCCTTGAGCTGCGCGTGGCTGATTTGTCTCAAAGAGGTCACAAAGAACACAGAGAAAAAAATATTTCTTCCTTTGTGTCCTTTGTGTCCTTCGTGTTAGTACACGTTGAAATCGGGTTCACGGTGCTGAGCGCGAGCCTGTATATCATCGCGTGCAGCGCCAGGAACCGGCTGCGCATGCGGCTGCGGCGGCTGCGCGAGCCGCGATACCTGGCCGGCGCGGTCGTCGGCGCCGCCTACATCTATTTTTCGTTCTTCGCCCGGCTGCGCGGTACACGCTCGAGCGCGGCGCGCAATCGGGCGCGCCGCAATCGCGGCGGGCCGCCGATCGATCAGGTCCCCGGCCTCGTCGCCACGGCGCCCGCGTTCAGCGGCATGGTGCTGCTGCTCATCGCCGCGCTCGGCTGGGTCGCGCCGTTCGAGAGCGGGCTGCTCGAGTTCTCGGAGGCGGAGACGCAGTTCCTGTTTCCGGCGCCGCTGACGCGGCGGCAGCTGCTGGTGCACCGGCTGCTCCGGTCGCAGCTCGGGATGCTGTTCGGCGCCGTCATCCTCGGCATCACCATCCCCTCATCGTCCGGCTACCGTCGGCTGTGGGTCGGGATCGCGACCTGGCTCGTGCTGCTCACCGGCAAGATCTATTTCACCGGCGTGTCGTTGTCGCGGGCGCGGATGCGCGCGGCCAGCGGCGCCCGGCGCCTGCGCGCGGCGGTGCCGGCGGCGATCGTCGGAGCGGCGGCGACGATCGTTGCCGTGGCGCTGGTGCGCGCCTTCGTCGCCGCCCCGCCTTCGGGCCTGGCGGATATCGTTGCGTTGATCGCCGGCGTCGCGGCGCAGCCGCTTCCGCACCTGATCCTGCTGCCGTTCATCGCGCTCGCGCGTCCGGCGTTTGCGACCAGCTTCGGCGAGTACCTGCCGGCGCTGGCGGGCGCGCTGGTCGTGCTCGCGCTCGTGACGGTGTGGATGTTCCGGAGCGACGAGGTGTTTCACGACGCGGCCGACGAAGCCGCGAGACGGCGCAGCAGCCGGCCGCAGGGGCGGCGCGAGATCAGCTACCGTGCGCGGGCCGAGGGATGGAAGCTTGCCCCCACCGGGCGTCCGGAAGCCGCGTTTGCGTGGAAGGCGGTCATGCAGACGCTGCGCGTCTTCGATCGGCGCGAGATGGTGCGTGTGGCGGCCATCCTGATGCTGTTGACGACCGTGACGCTGGCAACCGGCCGGCAGGGACCGGCCGCGCTCGTCGGCGGCTTTGCGATTGCGGCGGCGATGTTCGTGATCCTGATGGCGCCGCAGGTCGTTCGCATCGACATCCGACAGGATCTGCAGCACCTCGAGCTCCTGAAGACGTGGCCGGTCCGCGGTTCGTCGGTCGTCCGCGGCGAGCTGGTGTGGCCGGCGGCGATGATTACCGCGATCGCGTGGGCGATGATCGCGGTGGCGCTCGCCCTATCGGGTGTGGTCCTGCCGCGCGTCGAGTTCCTCTGGCGGATGGCGGCCGGCGTCGCGGTGGCGATCCTCGCGCCGGCGCTCGTGCTCGCGCAACTGACGGTGCACAACGCGGTCGCGCTCGTCTTCCCGGCCTGGGTGCCGCTCGGCGTTCAGCGCGCGCGCGGGCTCGACGCGATGGGGCAGCGCATCATCATGCTCACCGGCACCTGGCTGCTGCTCATCGTCATGGCGCTGCCTGGCGCGATCGCCGCCGGCATCTTCTGGTTCGTCCTTGGACGGATCGTTGGCCCGCTGATGCTGGTCCCGGCCGCGGCGATGGCCGCCGGGGTCCTCGCGGTCGAAGTGCTGCTCGCAACCGAGGCGCTCGGCCCCGTCTACGAACGTCTGGATGTGATGGCTGTGGAGCGAGTGGAGTAGGTCGCGCGACTACCGGGCGCCGACGACGTCGACGGCGCCGGTGGTCGGCTTCTTGTCGGTGTAGCGGACGACGGTCCGGCCGTCGATCACTTCCGTGACCTTGAAGATCGAGTTGTCGCGCGTCGCCACCGGGCGCGTGGTCGTGTCGCTGACCTCCGTCATCCGGCTTATCTGCTTGACGTAGTTCCGCGTCTCCTTGTACGGCGGCACGCTCTGGCCGTACTTGTCGACCGCGCCGGGGCCGGCGTTGTACGCGGCCAGCGCCAGCTGCTCGTTGTTCTCGTAGCGATCGAGCAGCTGCCGGAGGTAGGCAACGCCTCCGCGCACGTTCTCGCGCGGATCGAACGGGTTCTTCACGCCGAAGCGCTGCGCGGTCGCCGGCATCAGCTGCATCAGCCCGAGCGCGCCTTTCGGCGAGCGCGCGTACGGGTTGAACGCCGACTCCACCTGCATCACCGCCTTGACGAGCTCGGCGCGCACGCCGTGTGTTCGCGAGTGCTCGGCGATGATGTCCTCGTACGGCTTGGCGCGATCGGCGGAGACGTAGCGCGTCGCGCGGATCGTCTCGGCCTGAGGAACGGGGAAGGATTTCTGCTCGTACTCCGCCGACCCCTGCCGGCGGTTCGAGACCACCAGGTTGCCGTTTGCGTCGCGCCACGAATAGATCTGCGCGCTTGCCGGGGCGGCCAGACCGATGAACAGGACTCCCAACCCGACGAACCGCAGGCTGGCGCGGCGGTCGGCGACGCCTTTCCGGCGTTCGCGCTGGCCGGGAGCCAGGTGCGCACCGGTTCGGCGGTCGCTTTTGAAAGCGAGGATGTCCTGTAAAGTCAATGGGTTATAGCTGCGGCCCGCCTGGGCACACAACCTTCCGGTAGCTGTATCGGCAGAGGGAGGTCGCGACTTTAGGGGTGACCTCGCGTTGATGCTGGTTACTGGTTGCTAGGTGCTAGCTGATCAGCTGGCGGACCACAAAAGGCCGGCTTTCACTTCTGATAGCGCGTAGTGTCCGGCTTTAGCCGGACTGTTCCGGGATCCGCCGGAGGCGCGACCTAGACGCCTAGCAACCTAGCAACTCAAGCAACCAGCTTCAGGCGAGCAACTTGGCGACGACGCCCTCAGCGGCCTTGAGCATTTCGTCGATCTTCTCGGGCTGCTTGCCGCCGGCCTCGGCGAAATCGGGACGGCCGCCGCCGCCGCCACCGACCATCGGGGCCAGTTCCTTCACAATCTGGCCCGCTTTGACGCGCGAGGTCAGGTCGGGGGTCACGGCGACGACGATTTGAACCTTGCCGTCGCTCTCCGACGCGAGGACGACGACGCCACTGCTGATCTTGTCCTTCAGCGAGTCGGACAGGCCGCGCAGCGCATCCTTGTCGAGGCCGCTGACGCGGCGCCGCGCCAGCGTGATCCCGTCCACCTTGACGGTCTCGTCGCCGCTGCCGGCTCCACCGCCTCCGCCCATTGCGACTTTCGTCTTGAGCTGCGTCACCTCTCGCGCCAGGCGCTTGTTCTCGCTGTGCAGCTTCTCGACCGCGTCCACCGCCTGAGCGTCGGTCACGTGAAGCGCCTCGAGGACGCTCTGCAGCGCCGACCGCTGGTGCTGCGCCCACGCCACCGCTCCCGCGCCCGTGAGTGCCTCGATGCGGCGCACGCCGGCGGCCACGCCCCCTTCACCGACGATGACGAAGAAGCCGATGTCGCCGGTGGCGCTGACGTGGGTGCCGCCGCACAGCTCGAGGCTGAAGCCGGGGACGCTGACGACCCGCACCTTGTCGCCGTACTTCTCGCCGAAGAGCGCCATCGCGCCCGCTTCGATCGCCTCCTGCGTCGAGCGCACTTCGGTCGTCACCGGCGTGTTCCGGCAGATCTGCGCGTTCACGATCCGCTCGATGCGATCGATCTCCTCGCGCGTGACCGCCTGGAAATGCACGAAGTCGAAGCGCAGCCGATCCGGCGCGACCAGCGATCCCGCCTGCTTCACATGCGAGCCGAGCACGTCGCGCAGCGCCGCGTGCAGCAGGTGCGTCGCGGTGTGGTTGCGCCGCGTGGCGTCGCGCACCTCCGCGTCGACTTCGGCGGTGACGATGTCGCGCACGCGCAGCTGTCCTGAGGTGACGCGCACGCGATGGGCGCGCGGCAGTCCCTGACGAATCCGCGTCAGCCCTTCGACCGTTGCGACCGCGTTGGTCGCCTCGTTGACGATGCGCCCCGAATCGGAGACCTGGCCGCCGGCCTCGAGATAGAACGGTGTCTTCGCCAGCGCCACATAGCCGGATTGGTTGGCTGCGAGCGCGTCAACCGCCTGGCGATGCTCGTCGAACAGGGCGACGACCGGCACGCCGCTGACGCGTGTCGTCGTGTAGCCCTCGAACTGGTCGCTCATCCCCTGCAGGCCGCCGTCCGCACCGGCCGCATCGAGCGCGAACTCTTCGCTCTTGCGCCCGCCGCCAAACGCGCTGCCGGCGCGCGCCTTGTCGCGCTGCGCTTCCATCGCCTTGTCGTAGGCCGCGCGATCGACGGTGACGCCCTGCGTCGCGGCGGTGTCTTCGATGAAGTCGTACGGCACGCCGAACGTGTCGTAGAGGCGGAACGCGGTCTCCCCGGACAGCACCTTCGACTTGGTCCCCGCCAGCTTGCCGATTTCCGCCTCGAGCCGCGGCAGCCCGTCGGTCAGCACCGTTTCGAAGCGGTCTTCCTCGGCGCGAATCGTCTTCTCGATCATCGTCGCGGTTGCGGCGCACCTCGGGGTAGGCGTCGCCCATCTCCTGATCGAGCACGCGCACGAGGTCGTGGAGAAACGGCTCGGTGAAGCCGAGGTGCTTGCCGTGCCGCATCGCCCGCCGCATGATCTTCCGCAGCACGTAGCCGCGCCATTCGTTCGACGGGATTACGCCGTCCGCGATCAGGAAGGTCATCGCGCGGATGTGGTCGGCGACCACGCGCATCGAGATGTCCGACTGGCTCATCGCCGCCGCCGTGCGTCCGGCCGGACAGGCGGCCGATCTCGGCGAGGATCGGCGTGAACACGTCGGTGTCGTAGTTCGAGTCCTTCACCTGCAGCACGGCCGTGATGCGCTCGAGGCCCATGCCGGTGTCGATCGACGGCGCCGGCAGCGGCGTCAGCGTGCCGTCGGCGCTGCGCTCGAACTCCATGAAGACGTTGTTCCAGATCTCGATCTCGGGATCGATGCCGGTGCCGCGCACGAAGTAGATTTCCGAGCACCGGCCGCACGGCCCGGTGTCGCCCATCTGCCAGAAGTTGTCGTCCGAGCCGAGCTCGAGGATGCGCTCGGCCGGCACGCCCAGGCTGCGCCAGATGTCGTACGCTTCGGCGTCGCGCGGGATGCCGTTCTCGCCCTTGAAGATCGACACGACCAGGCGCTCGGCCGGCATCTTCCAGACGTCGGTCAGCAGCGTCCAGGCGAAGGGCAGCGCCTCCTTCTTGAAGTAGTCGCCGAACGAGAAGTTGCCGAGCATCTCGAAGAAGGTGTGGTGGCGGAACGACGGCCCGACGTTGTCGAGGTCGTTGTGCTTGCCGCTGACCCGCATCACCTTCTGCGACGTGGTCGCCCGCGTGTACTCGCGCTTCTCGCGGCCGAGAAACAGGTCCTTGAACTGGTTCATCCCGGCGTTGGTGAAGAGCAGCGTCGGGTCGTCGCCCGGCACCAGCGGCGAGCTCGGGACGGCGCGGTGGCCGTTGCTCTCGAAGTACTTCAGGAAGGACGCCCGGATCTCGTTCGCGGTCATCGTTTTATTGTAGAACAGGCCGTACACTACCCCCCATGCGCATCCCCATCCTCGCCGTCGTCGCGGCGGTGCTCGCACTGTCGAGTGGCGTCGCGGGCCAGACGAAGGCGCCGCCTCTGACGCTCGTCAAGGCGTCGCGGCTGCTCGACGTTCGTGCGGGCGTGTATCGCACCAACCAGGGGCTGTGGATCGAGGCGGGACGGATCAAACAGGTTGGCGCGTTCGACGCAGTTCGCGCCGCCGCGCCGCGCGACATCGTCCTCGTCGATCTCGGGAACGCGGCTGTGCTGCCCGGGCTGATCGACAGCCACACCCATCTTTTGGCGGCGATGGACCCGCAGGTGACGCCGCAGGAGAACCTGGTGCAGACCCTGACCAGGGAATCGCCGGCGAGGCGGGCGCTGACCGGCGCGGCGATGGCGCGCCAGATGGTGGAGGCGGGCTTCACTACCGTTCGGAATGTCGGCCACTCGGGCGTCGACGGCGACGTCGCCCTGCGCGACGCGATTGCGGCCGGCCTGCTGCCGGGCCCGCGCATCATCGCCGCCGGGCGGAAGATCACGCCGATTGGCGGGCAGGTGCTCCCGGTTCAGCAGGGCGTGGCGCAGGCGATCATCGACCTCGATTTCCTGCCGGCCGGCAATCCCGAGGAGGGCCGCAGGGCGGTGCTCGAAAACCTGCGCGTCGGCGCCGACGTGATCAAGGTAGTCGTCGACGACTGGCCGCGCGTCATCGCCGACGACACGCTGAAAGCCACGGTCGGTGAGGCGCACCGCGTCGGCATCCGCGTCGCCGCGCATGCGACGACGAAGGTCGGCATCCAGACGGCGATCGATGCCGGCGTCGACTCGATCGAGCACGGCGACGAATTGACCGACGAGCAGCTCGCGGCGATGAAGGCCAAAGGCATCTTCCTCGTGCCGGTGCACTGGCCGCGCGAGATCCTGCCGCTGCCGCGCGAGATCGCCGCGCGACCGAACATCGACGCGCTCGTGAACGAATTCCTCGAGGGTGAGCGGACCAGGCTGGCGCAGGCGATGAAGGCCGGCGTCAAGCTCGCGTTCGGCTCCGATAATGTGGTTCCGCTACGCCGACAAAACGCGAGGCGAGGCGACCAAAATCGTCCTGACCGCGATGCCTGCCTTCGGCGTGCCGACAGCCGAAGCCCTGCGTGCGGCAACCGTGAACGCCGCGGAGCTGCTGAAGGTCGCCGACTCGGTCGGCACGCTCGAAGCGACCAAGTACGCGGATCTGATCGCTGTCGACGGGGATCCGCTCGCCGATGTGGGCGCGCTCCAGAAGGTGACCTTCGTCATGAAAGGCGGAGTCGTCGTCCGCGACTCGCGAATTAAGAATTAGGAATTAAGAAGTAAGAATTCGTGGCTCGGATTCGTCCGGTCGGGGTCGATCCGTCTGCAGGGACAAGATCACGAATTCTTAATTCCTAATTCTTAATTCTTAATTCTGATTCGACGGCGCTGGCCTTCTCGCGCAGCGTGCCGCTGACGCTGAGCGAGCCGTTCACCTCCGCAAACACGGTGGGCGGGTGGCCGGCGATGAACGGGTCGGCGCGCTCGACGATCACGGTGACGGGGCCCTCGCCCTTCGTGGCGCGGTTGCGGAACCGTGCGGTGAAGCTCGCCCAGCCGGGCGCGGTCTGCAGCACGCCGACGTCGGTGACCTCGAGCACGGTGTTCGTCTTCGAGTCCTGAAGCCGGAACGTGCCGCGCGCGCGCGAGGCGCCTGCGGCTTGTGTCAGGTCGATGTCGATGCGCACGTCCGCGTTGATCGATCCCTTCACGGCGAGGCTGCGCGCGGCCATGGTGTTCATCGGACGGCTCGGCATGTGGCCGCTCCGGTTCAGCACCCGGCCTGCTTGCGCGCCGGTGACCTGGCCGTTGACGAGCGCGGCCGTGCCGTTGACGATGACGTAGCGAATCCCTTCCGACAGGCGCGACGGTTCCTCGTAGGTGGCGCGGTCGATGACCGTTGCCGGGTCGAACACGGTGAGGTCGGCGACCATGCCGGTGGCGATGAGGCCGCGATCCACGAGCCCGATCGTCGCCGCCGGCAGCGCCGTCATCTTGCGCACCGCCTCCTCCCAGGTGAGTGCCTTGGTCTCGCGCACGTAGCGGCCGAGGACGCGCGGAAACGTGCCGAAGGCACGCGGGTGCGATCGCGGGTTGGTCGTCGCCCCGCAGTCGCACGCGACCGAGGTCGTCGGGTGCTGGAGAAACTTCACCAGGTCCGACTCGACGCCGAACGGCAGAATCGCCGACGGGTTGTCGCGCTCGAGGATGCGCAGGATCGTTTCGCCGGCCGAGGCGCGCTCTTCACGCATCACGTCGGTCAGCAGTTGTCCGCTCGCCGGCAGCAGGATCCCCTCGCCAGTCGCACCGCCGAACCGCATCCGCATCGCCTCCTCGGACTCGGCGACGATGCGGGCGCGCTCGGCCGGATCGCGGAACCGCTTCAGCATCTCGTCGCGCCCGCCATCCTGCGCCCACGGCGGGATGATCAGCGCGCCGAGCCCGGTCTGCCCCGACAGATACGGGTAGACATCGGCCGCCGCGTAGTGCCCGCGCGCGGTCGCGGCCTGCATCATCCCGAGCAGCGTGCCGGCAGAGCCCTGCTCGTGCCCCTGTGCCTTCATGTGCGTGACGACCGGCACCAGCCCGGCCTTCTCGCCGATCGCGATCGTCTCGGCGACCCCGGCGCGCGAGCTGAAATTGGCCTCCGGCGTCAGCCGGTCGTGATTCGGGAAGTTCGTGCGCCACGGCGCCGCGGCGTCGACGACGCGCACGACTTCCTCGATCTCCGCGTAGTAAGCCGGCTTGTAGTCGAGGCCGGCGGAGACGCCCCATGCGCCGGCGGCGAGCGCGCTCGTGACGTAGCCGCGCATCCGCGCGATCTCGTCGGCGGTCGGACGGCGGTTCGCGGCGCCGACGACTTCGGACCAGATGCTGTTGAAGCCGATGTAGGCGCCGATGTTGACGGCGAGCCCGGCCTTCGCCGCGTCGTTCAACTGCTGGCGCAGATCGGTTGCACCGGCACCGTCCGGGTTCAGAATCTCGGTGGTCACGCCCTGCGTCAGCATGTTCTCGGCGGTGGCGAGCGCGGCCGGTACGGCGTGGCTGTGGATGTTGATGAACCCGGGCGCGACCAACAGCCCCGAGGCATCGATCTCGCCCTGCGCCCGCTCGCCCGAAAGGTCGCCGATGCGCGCGATGTGGCCGTTCTGGATGCCGAGATCCGCCTGGTACGGGCGCCCGCCGCTGCCGTCGACGATCGTGCCGCGCCGGAGGATGATCGAGTAGGAGGGCGGCTGCTGGGCGGCCGCGGCCGCGACGGTGACCGCGATCGCGGCCGCCACAGAGGAGGTTCGCCTTCTTGAGGCGGCGCCGATCACGTGCGCCGTTTCCGGCGGTTCAACGACTGGATCACCTGGTCTGGTTCAAAGCCCTGCGACACGAGGTAACGATACAGCCGTTCGAACTCGCGCTGGTCGTCGATTGTGTCGCGGCCGCGCAGCCGCTTGACGAGCGACGCCTCGAGCAGCGCCTTGTCGTCGACCTCTTCGAACGTGCCGGCGACGGCGCGCCGTGCGGTGGCTTTCGAGATCCCGGCCCGCTCGATCTGCATCTGGACCCGGATCTTCCCGCGCTTGCGCAGGGTCACTTCGGTTCGCGCGATCGCCTCCGCCACCCGCGCATCGTCGAGCGCGCGCTCGCTGCGGAGCCGCTCGATGGCGTCGTCGATCTCCTGCTGGTCGTAGGCTTTGCGGGCGAGGCGCTGCCGGACCTGCTGCTCCGACAGCTCGCGGCGGGCGAGCATCTTCAGCCCGTCGATGTAGGCCCGGCTAGCTGCCAAATCGCGTGATTTCGGGTGCGCCGGTCACCGTGCTGGCCATCTGATCGCGGCTCATCTCGGAGGTGGTCGAGATGCCCTGCACCTTCAGCTTGAACTCGTCGACGTTGCTCGCCCAGCGCAGCGCCTCCTCGTAGGAGACGAGGCCGTTCTGGAAGAGGCCGAAGATCGACTGGTCGAAGGTCTGCATCCCGTATTGCGACGTGCCCGCGGCGATCGCGCCGTGGATCATGTGCGTCTTTTCCTTGTCGACGATGCAGTCGCGGATGAAGGCGGTGCTGATCATGACCTCGACCGCCGGCGCCCGCCCGCGGCCGTCGATCTTCGGCATCAGGCGCTGCGACACCACCGCCTTGAGCACGCTCGCCAGCTGCAGGCGGACCTGCTTCTGCTGGTGCGGCGGGAAGACGGTGATGATGCGGTTGACGGTTTCGGTGGCGTCGAGCGTGTGCAGCGTCGAGAACACGAGGTGGCCGGTCTCGGCGGCGAGCAGGCCGGTCTCGATCGTCTCGAAGTCGCGCATCTCGCCGACCAGGATGACATCGGGATCCTGGCGCAGCGCGCTGCGCAGCGCCTGCGCGAACGAACGCGTGTCGACCGCGACCTCGCGCTGGTTGACGATCGACTTGGCGTCGCGGTGGAGGAACTCGATCGGGTCCTCGACCGTCATCACGTGGGCCGCCCGGGTCCGGTTGATGTGATCGATCAGCGCCGCCAGCGTCGTGCTCTTGCCGCTGCCGGTCGTGCCGGTGACGAGCACCAGCCCGCGCTCCTCGTCGGCGATCTTCTTCAGCACCTGCGGCAGCCCGAGCTCCTCGACGGTGCGAATCTGCATCGGGATGACGCGCAGGACCAGGCCGACCGTGCCGCGCTGCTGGAAGATGTTGACGCGGAAGCGGCCGAGCCCGGGCACGCTGTAGGCGAGGTCGACTTCCTGCGACTCCTTGAACTTCTGCCGCTGCGAGGTCGACATCACCGCCGCGCTCATCGCGACGACGTCCTCATGGTCGAGCCGTTTTTCCTCGCTCGCCGGCACGAGCGAGCCACGGACCCGCATCATCGGGTAGCTGCCGACTTTCAGGTGGAGGTCGGAGGCGCTGTTGTCGACCGCGAGCTTCAGGAGGTCGTTGACATGCATGGTTTTTACAGTCGCTGGATGCTAGTTGCTGGTTGCTGGCGTTGCGAGTTGCATGCCGTCCAACAGCCCATCCGTGAATCTCATCTAGCATCTAGCACCTAGCCCCCAGCACCTAGCCCCTAGCACCTAGCCCCTGGTCGCGGTGGCGGCGACCTGTTGCGAGCGCAGCGAGCTCTCGGAGGGATACACGTATGTGAGCCAGCCGTGCGTGTCGGCTACCTCGCCGTTGATGACGGCGAAGAAAGCGCGCTGCAGCGCTTCGGTGACCGGGCCGCGGCGTCCCGAGCCGATCTGGATCTTGTCGATCGAGCGAATCGGGGTCACCTCGGCCGCAGTGCCGACCACGAAGACTTCGTCGGCGGTGTAGAGCGCTTCGCGCGGAATGATCGACTCGGCGACGGAATAGCCGAGGTCGCGGGCCAGCGTGATGATGCAGTCGCGGGTAATGCCGCCGAGGATCGACGAGCCGAGCGACGGGGTGTAGAGCGTGCCGTCGCGGACGATGAAGATGTTCTGGCCGCTGCCTTCGCTGACGTTGCCGTAGACGTCGAGCGCGATCCCTTCCGAGTAGCCGTCGGCGATCGCCTCCATCTTGATCAGCGCCGAGTTGGCGTAGTTCGCCGCGCTCTTCGCCATCGCCGGGAGCGTGTTCGGCGCCATGCGCGACCACGAGGCGATCTGCACGTCGCACCCTTCCTCGAGCGCTTCCTTGCCGAGGTAGGCGCCCCAGTCCCAGAGCATGATGGCGGCGTCGACCGGACAGGTGAGCGGGTTGACGCCGAGCGACTCATATCCGCGATAGAGGATCGGCCGGATGTAGCACGACTTCATCTCGTTGGCGCGGATAGTGTCGAGCACCGCGTTCTGCCAGGCGGTGAGGTCGAGCGGATACGCCATGCGGTAAATCTTGGCCGAGAGCTGCAGGCGGCGCATGTGGGCGTCGAGCCGGAAGCAGGCCGAACCTTTCGGCGTCGCGTAGCAGCGCGCGCCCTCGAAGACGCTGCTGCCGTAGTGGATGACGTGGGAGGCGATGTGCACGGTCGCATCCTTCCACTCCACCAGCTTGCCGTTCATCCAGATCTTGCCCGTCCCGGGAAATGCCATACAGCGATTCTAACGCAGCCGTTGGTGAGTTGGTGAATGCGGCGAATTGGCGATTTGGTGCATTTCTACTCACCAATTCTCCAATTCCTCCTTCACCAACTGCGAGCGCCGGACGCTATTGGGATTCGCCGCAGAAGGGGCAGCGATCGGAGCGGGCGTGGAGCGGCTTGCGGCAGTGCCAGCAGAAGCGCGGCTGCGGCGTCTCCCGCGCCTTGAGGCGCAGGTGGAGATCCTGCGGCGACGGTTCGGCGGCCTCGCCGGCGCCGCTGCCCGGCACCGGGGTGTCGCGGCGCGGCGTGCGGCGCGGCGTCGCCGAGCGCGCCGCGAGCAGGTCGTCGAGCAGCTCCGAGGCGCGCTGGTAGCGGGCGTGGATTTCCGGCGCCATCGCCTTCATCACGATGTCGCTGGTCGACTTCGGAATCTTCGGGTTCTTCAGGCGCGGCGTGGTGTGCAGTTCGCCTTTGAGGAGGCGATCGAGATCGGCGGGCGACGGCGTGCCGTACGGCAGATCACCCGTCAGCATCTGGTACATCGTCACGCCGAGCGAGTAGACGTCGGAGGCGAACACCGCCTTGCCGCGGAACTGCTCGGGCGCCATGTACGGCGGGCTGCCGATGATCGTCGTGCCGTGCGCGGCGATCTCGAGGAAGCGCGACGTGCCGAAGTCGGCCACCTTCAGCATGCCGTTCTCGGCGACGAGGACATTCGACGGGCGCAGGTCGCGGTGCAGCACGCCGTGGCGGTGAGCGTGGTCGACGGCGTTGCAGATCTGGCAGGTGTAGTCGAGCGCGCGCGGCAGGTCGAGCGCACCCTCGCGCGCGATCACCGTCTCCAGCGTTTCGCCGGGGACGAACTCCATCACGATGAAGAAGACGTTCTCCTGCTTCTCCGCGGTGAGGATGGTGACGATGTTGGGATGGTTCAGGCTGGCGAGGAGCCGCGGCTCGCGCAGAAGCTCACCGAAGTCGACCGTCTGCTTGTGCGGCACCTTGAGCGCGACGCGCTTGTCGATCCAGGTGTCTTCCGCGAGGTAGACAGTACCGAAGCCTCCACTGCCGATCGTCGACAGGATCTTGTACTTGCCGATGATCTGACCGCGGAAGAACATCTGCGCGCAGTATAGCAGTCGCGAGCGATCACACGCCGTGCGCCTCACCCAGACACGCAACCACGAAGAACACGAAGGTCACGAAGGACACGAAGAAGACAAACCTCGTGTCGCTTCGTGTCCTTCGTGGTTTACGGCACGGCGCCGCTATAATTTGCCGCTGTGCATCGGTTCTTCGCGCCCTCGATGGATCCGGGCGACGAGATTGTCTCGCTGCCGCGCGACGAGGGGCAGCACCTCACCCGCGTGCTGCGGCTCGGCGTCGGCGACACGGTGTCGGTCTTCGACGGCCGCGGCCACGAGTTTCTCGGGCGCGTCGCCAGCGCCACCGGGCGCGAGGTCCGCGTCGCGCTGCTGTCGCGCGTCGACCCGGCCGCCGAGTCGGGCGTCGCCATCACCCTCGGGCAGGCGGTGATCAAGGGCGACAAGATGGACGAGATCATCCGCGACGCGGTGATGCTCGGCGTCGCCGCGATTCAGCCGATCGTCACCAAGCGGACCGAGACGACCGTCGCGGCGCTGATGAAAGGGGCGCGGCTCGATCGCTGGCGGCGGGTCGCGCTGGCGTCGGTGAAGCAGTCGCGGCGCGCGACCCTGCCGGAGATCCGCATGCCGCTCACCTTCGAGACGCTGCTCGACGAGCCCTCGTCCGCCTTGCGAGTGATGCTCGTCGAGCCGGCGGCGTCCGCGGAGGTCGAGCCGATCTCGGTGCTGATGAAGGAGCGGGCGCCCTCTGATCTGATGCTGTTTGTCGGCCCGGAGGGAGGATGGACCGAGCCGGAATGGTCGGCGGCGGCCGCCGCCGGCATCCGGCTGATGACGCTGGGCGCTCGCACGCTGCGCGCCGACGCGGTGCCGGTCGCCGCGATCAGCGTGCTTCAGTTCATCTTCGAACCTTGAAGTCGTGCGTCTTGACGTCGCCGTCGCCGAGCGTGACGCGCCCGGCGCCCGCGCGGTGGTCGTCGAGATACGCCGGCTCGAACCACTCGCCCTGCTCGGCCGGGTCGACCGCCACCAGGTAGTACTCGCCCGGCGGCAGGCCGCGAATCCGGTACTGCCCCGTCTGATCCGGCCGCGCGGTCATGATCTGCCGCGCCAGCGGCCGCCACAAGCTCGAGTCGGTCGGGAACGCGAGCACGGTGAAGTCGGGCGACGCGGCGCCGCCTTCGTCGGTCACCTTGCCGTTCACCTCGCTGAGACGATCGGTGAACGAGACCACGACGTTACCGAGCGTCTCACCGCTGCGAACCGCGACCGGCGTATCGGTGACGTCGCGGCCGCCGATCGTGACCGACTTCAGGATCCAGCCGCGCAGGTTTCCCGCGGCGCGAACCAGGTGCGAGCCCGCCGACACGCCCTCCAGCGCAAAGCGACCGTCCTTGTCGACGCGCGCGTTCGGCTGCGGGCCGAAGTCGGACTGGTCGGTTGACGGCGCCGACAGGCGAATCTGCGTCGGATCGGGAGCCGGCGCCTGCCCGGGCAGGAAGGTGACCGCGCCGGTGATGCTCGCGCCGGCCGACAGCACAACATTGAGATCGCTGACGTCCTCGCCGTTGAGGCTGAGCGGCTGCATCGCAAACAGGGGGATCAGCGAGTCGTCCGCCCTGGCGCGCAGCACGTAGCGGCCCGGCGGGACGTTGGTAATCGTGAACGCGCCGTCCCATTCGATCCGCCCGCCGAAGTTCACGCCCAGCTGGTTTCCGCGTCCCGACGCCGTGCTCTCGGGCGACAGGTTGACGTTGCCGCTCGTCACCATCGTGCCGTCCGGGTTGGCCACGTGTCCGGTGATGCGCGCGATCTTCACCAGCTGCATCCCGAAATTGACGTCGAGCATTTCCTGGCTGAGGCCGACCGTGATCGGCTTGGCTTCGTTCACCGACGGCACGCCGGGGTAGTAGGTCGGCGCGTAGTTGGTCTGATCCTGTTCGTTGCCGCCAGGCGCGCCGCCGGATCCGCGCCCGCCGCGGCCGGCAAACGCGCCGCCGCCGGGCCCGAACGCGCCGCCGAAGCCGCCGAACCCGCCGCCCCGCATCACCGCGTTGATGTAGTAGTCGCCGGGCATCAGCCCCCAGACGCGGAACTGCCCGCGGTCGTCGGTCTGCGCCGTGCCAGCCGCTGTCAGGCGCCGCTCGCCCTGCTGATACTGGTAGCGCATCACGCGCACCACCACGCCGGGCATTGCATCGCCGTCCTCGTCGAGCACGCGTCCGCCGATGACGCTGCCGCGCGGCAGCTGGAACTGAATCCCCTTGATCTGCTGATCCTCGGCGAGCTGAAGCGGCGTCCCCGCCTGCAGCGGCCGGCGCTGGCCGTAGGAGAGCGACACGAACCCGGATTTGGAAACCGTCAACGTATATCGCCCGCCGGGCAGCTCAGTGAAATCGAAGACGCCGGCGTCGTCGGTCAGCATCCCCCGGCCGCCGGGCATCTCCACCGCGCTGATGAACACGCGGGCGCGCTTGACCGGGCGGCCGTTATCGGATGCGACGACCCGGCCGGTGATCCGGCCCGCCGGCGGGCGGACGGTGTTTTTCTGGGCCGGCGTGTCGCGGGAAGGCCTGTCCTGAGCGAGCAGAAGTCCATGGCCAGGCGAGTCGAAGGGCCTGTCCTGAGCGGCAAAGAGGCCACACGCCAGGGCCAGAAGCAGGGCGATGGTAGAAAGGCCGCGAGCCATGCTGTATTAGACCTGAAGAGGCTCCTCGCGGTTGAATCGTATCGGGGCTGGGGGCTGGGGACTAGGGGCTGGGAGGGGCTGGGGGTTGGGGCTGGTTCGCATTTTCTGTCGACGACAGCGACTGGCGACTGACGCTCCGACTGCGACTGATGGCGCGGACTGCCAAGCCCCCAACCCCCAGCCCCGCCGAGTCCCCAGCCCCTAGCCCCCCGTCCCGACGCGGAACACGATGCCCACCCACTCATCCTCATGGCTCTCGTCGACGATGGTGGCATCGGCGAACGCTTCGCGTACGGCGTCTCGCTCGTGAGCGAGGATGCCGCTCAGAATGAGGACTCCGCCATCGCGGACCGCCTCGAGGAGCAGCGGCGCCGACCGGATCAGCAGCGCGCCAGTCAGGTTCGCCGTTACGACGTCGGCCGGCGGCAGCGGCGACGCGGACAGATCGGCGAGGACGAACTCGACCTCGTCGACCGCGGGGTTCAACGCCAGGTTGTCGCGGGCTGATTCGATTGCGTCCGGGTCGCTGTCGATGCCGACCGCTCGCGCCGCACCGAGCCGGCGCGCGGCCATCGCGAGGACGCCGGATCCGGTGCCGACATCGAGCACCACGCGACCCGCCAGCGCGACATTCTGCAGCGCCGCCAGGCACAGCCTCGTCGTCGCATGGTGCCCGGTGCCGAAGCCCATCGACGGGACGACGACGATCGCGATCGAATCCGGATCGGCGGGAAGTGAGTCGGGGCGAGGGGAGATCGTGATGCGGCCGACGGAGATCGGCGTCAGGTTTTCCTGGGAGCGCCGCGCCCAATCCTCATCGGGGACATCAACGGCGGTTACGTCAAAGCGCGAAGCGAGCGCGCGCAGAGCCGCGTCGCGAGCATCAGAAGACGGGAAGAAGATGCGGGCCGAGCCGGTGTGTTGATCGTCGACCGCGGTGGGCCCGAAGTCGTCCACGAAGGCGAGCGCCAGATCGGGGGAATCGGTTTGAACGTCGATGGCCGGGTAGGCTTTCAATTCACCAATTCACCAATTGCGCGATTCACCTTATCCGAACATGTCCTTGACGCGGTCGAACAGGTTGCGTTCGTCCTGCGTTTCGTCGCCGTTGCGGGGCCGCGGCTCGAACTTTTCTTTCGGCAGCGCCTTCGCGAGCTCCTCGACCAGCTTGCGCTGCTCGCGCGTCAGCTTCTTCGGCGTCTGCACCTGCACGGTGGCAAAGAGATCGCCGCGCCCGCGGCCGTTCACGTCGGGCATCCCCTTGTTCTTCAGCCGCAGCGTCGTGCCGGTCTGCGTCCCTTCGGAGAGCTTGACCGTCTCGCTGCCGTCGAGCGTCGGCACCTGCACCTCGCCGCCGAGTGTGACGGTGGTGAAGTTGACCGGGACCTCGCAGAACAGGTTGTTGCCGTCGCGGCGGAAGAACTCGTGCTCGTGGACGTGCACGACGACGTAGAGATGGCCGGCGGGTCCGCCGCCGGTGCCGGCTTCGCCTTCGTTCTGCAGCCGCAGCTGCTGGCCGGTGGCGATGCCGGGAGGAATCTTGACCGTGATCTTCCGATCGCGCGAGATGCGGCCGGCGCCGCGGCAGTTCTCGCACGGCTTGGTGATGATCTTCCCGGCGCCGCGGCACTGCGCGCAGGTACGGGCGACGGTGAAGAAGCCCTGCTGGTAGCGGACCTGGCCGTGCCCCTTGCACTGCGAGCAGGTGCTGGCGGTCGAGCCGGGCGCCGCGCCGGTGCCGTGGCATTTCTCGCAGTTTTCCTGCCGCGGAATCTGCACGGAGGTTTCGGCGCCGCGCGCCGATTCCTCGAAGCTGATCTCGAGGTCGTAGCGCAGGTCGGAGCCGCGCTGCGGCCCGCCGCGCCGGCGGCCGCCGCCGCCGAAGAGATCGCCGAAGCCGAACATGTTGCCGAGGATGTCGGCGAAGTCGCCGAACTCGGCGAAGACCGACGGATCGAACCCGGCGTTGCCGGCGGCGGATCCGACGCCGGCGTGGCCGAAGCGATCGTAGAGGCCGCGCTTCTGCTGGTCGGCGAGAATCGCGTAGGCCTCGGCCGCCTCCTTGAACTTCTCTTCGGCGACCTGATCGCCCGGATTGCGATCCGGGTGAAACCGCATCGCCAGCTTCCGGTACGCGCTCTTGATTTCCGTGTCGGTCGCGGTCCGGGTAACTTCGAGAATCTCGTAGTAGTCGCGCTTGCTCACGCCTTCGCCACCTTCACCATCGCCGGCCGCAGGAGACGATCGTTCAACGTGTAGCCCTTGCGCAGCTCGCCAATCACTTCGCCCTCGCGGTGCTCCGGGCTCTCCTCGTGCACCACCGCCTGGTGCAGGTGCGGATCGAAGTCGGCGCCGAGAGCGTCGATCGGTTTCACACCCTGCTTGCGCAGCAGGTCGTAGAGCTTGGCGTGAATCATCTCGATGCCCTTGCGGTAGGGGCCGCCGCCTTCGCCCGCGTCGACTGTCAGCGCGCAGGTCGAAGTCGTCGACGACGAGCAGCAGCTCCTGCAGGAGATCGACGACCGCCTGGTCGGACTGTTCGCGCCGCTCGCGGTCGATCCGCTTCCGGTAGTTATCGAACTCGGCGCCCTTGCGCAGCCACCGATCCTTGAAGTCGTCGCGCTCGCGCTGCAGATCGGCGAGCTCGGAGGATTCGGTCGCGGCCGGGGACTCCGGCTCGTCGGTTACAGGTTCGTCTGCCATACGTGCTTCTTACTTTACGCGTTCAACGGTCTTACGAATTAGCCTTCGGCGGTCCGGCTGAAGCCGGACGCTACGCTACAAGTGCCTAGTCCGGCTCGCGGAGGACGCGGGACACCGCCTGTGCGGCGCCGTCGACGGCGGCGATCGCGCGTGAATATCGCATGCGCGTCGGGCCGATCACGCCCACCGTCCCGATCCCCGACCCATCGTCATACGTCGAGAGCACCAGGCTGAACGGCCGCAGGTTCGGGTCGAGGTGCTCGGCGCCAATCACGACCGTGACGCCGGGGCCGTCGATGTACTCGTTCAGCAGCTCCAGCAGCTTCTGCTTCTCCTCGATCATGTGCAGCAGCGTCTGCAGCGTCTGGACGTTGAGCCCGCTGCTGTCGTCGAGCAGCGACGACGCGCCTTCGACGTACATCGGGCGGTTGTCGGGCAGATCCGAAAAGGTCGAGGTGCCGAGCCGCATCGCGCGCGCCCGCAGCGCATCGTAGAGCAGCCGCTCCTCGTTGATCCGCTGCAGCACCGCTTCGCGGGCCCGGTGCAGCGGCAGGCCGGAGAACTCGGCGTTCAGGATGTTCGCCGCCTGTCGCAGGTCGTTGGACTCGAGCACCTCGCCGATTTCAATCACCTTCTGGATGACGTGCCCGCCGCTGGCGACGATGACGACGAGGACGCGCATGCCGCCGAGCGGCACGAACTCGACGCGATCGAACACCGCCGCTTCGTGCGCCGGCCGGATGGCGAAGCCGACGCTCTTGGCCGCCTGCGACAGCATGTGCGAGACCTGCGGCAGCAGCGAATCGAGCAGTCGATCGGGGCTGTCGCGCCGCAGCCGCGCTTCGACGGCGGTGGCCGCGCGCTTGGTCCGCTTCGACTCGAGCAACAGGTCGACGTAGAAACGATAGCCGCGATCGGTCGGGATGCGCCCGGCCGACGTGTGCGGCTGCTGCACGTATCCGTCTTCCTCGAGGCGCGCGACGATGCTCCGCACCGTCGCGGACGACACACCGAGCCCAGCGGCCGTCACCAGAAGTGAGGACGCGACTGGTTCACCCGACGCGATGTACTCGCGGATGAGCGCGGCAAGAACTCGTTTTGACCTATCTGCGGCGTCCTGTGACATTTACGGCTGGCAGTCGCTAGAGGGGACTGCTAAAACATTATACATCGGCACGGCGGCTCAGCTAACGGTCGAGACGTTGGCCCTCGAGGCGAGCCGGCGCGCTGCTTCTCGAGCTTCAGCGGCGACCTCAGCCGGGTCGACGCGAACCGGGACGAAGTCGTCAACGAGCAGCTCGCCGTCGACGATTGTCGTCCGGACATCGCTGCCGCGCGCGGCGTAGACCAGCGTCGAATACGGATCGGGGCCGGGCGCGAGGTGCGGACGATCGCGATCGACGACGATCGACATCCGCGCGCTTGCCGGGCTCGAGCGATCCGATGTCCGGCTCGAGGCCGAGCGTGCGGGCGCCGGCGCGCGTCGCCATCCACATGATGTCCTGCGCCGGCAGGATGCCCGGGTGCTTGCGCATCGCCTGGAGCACCGCGGCCAGCCGCATCTCCTCGAACATGTCGAGCCGGTTGTTGCACGCCGCGCCGTCCGCGCCGAGCGAGACGGTGATGCCGCGCGCGCGCAATTCCGGCACCGGCGCGATGCCGGAGCCGAGCTTCAGGTTCGATCCGGGGCAGTGCATCACCTTCACGTCGTGGTCGGCGAGGATCTGCTGTTCGCGCTCGTCCACCCAGACGCAGTGCGCGGTGCACAGGTGTGGCGACGTCAGGTGCAGGCTGGCGAGGTACTCGAGATTCGACAGGCCGCCCGAGATCTCGCGGACCAGCGCGATCTCGTCGCGCGACTCCGACGCGTGCGTGTGCACCAGCGCATGATGCTGCTGCGAGAGCGCGGCCACGGCTTCGAGCAGTTCACGCGAGCACGAGACGGCGAAGCGCGGCGCGAACGCGGCGCGCAGGCGTCCATTTGCCGCGCCGTCCCAGCGCGTGCGGATCGCCAGGCTCTCGTCGATTGAGGCCGCGGTCTCTTCCTGCAGCCGCTTCGGCACCTGCGCGTCGAAATCCATCATGCACTTGCCGATCGTGGCGCGCAGCCCGCTCTCCGCGATCGCGTCGAACACCGCATCGGTGTCGTGCACCGTCTCCATCGTCAGCACGGTGGTGGTGCCGGTCGCGAGCAGCTCGGTCGAGGCCAGGCGCGCCGCGGCGCGGAGCGTCTCGGGCGTGTGCGCCGCTTCCATCGGCCAGACGCGCGTCCGCAGCCAGTCCATCAGCCGCAGGTCGTCCGCGTAGCCGCGAAAAAGCGTCTGGCAGAGATGAATGTGCGTCTGGATGAAGCCGGGGAGGACGTAGCCGCCGCGCGCTTCGATGACACGGTCGTGCGGTTCGGCGATTGCCGGCGCGATGGCCGCAATCCGGCCGTCGCGGATCGACACGTCGCCGCTGACGATCTCCAGCCGATCGTTCATCGTCAGGATCGTGCCGCCGCGGATAGGAGGGAAAGAAGCAGTAATAGAAGATAGAAAAAATGATAAGATAAAAAAAAATATGAAAAAAAATAGAATTAAGAAAGAGGGTCTGGATGAAGCCGGGGAGCACGTAGCCGCCGCGCGCTTCGATGACACGGTCGTGTGGTTCGGCGATGGCCGGCGCGATGGCCGCAATCCGACCGTCGCGGATCGACACGTCGCCGCTGACGATCTCCAGCCGATCGTTCATCGTCACGATCGTGCCGCCGCGGATGAGCAGTGACATGACTTCGGTCGCGTCCGGCTTCAGCCGGACCGTGACACGGTCCGCCTACCAGCCTTCGCGCGTTGCGCTGCGGCTCGGCCTCGCCATAGCTCCGGAGTGAAGACTCGGAGCGGAGGCGGGAAGGCGGACACTACGCACGGCTCGCGAGCTGCGGCGGGGTCCACTTCATCGACGGCGACTGGATCTTGCCGTGCTTCACCGCGATCAGCTCGGCGAGGATGCTGACCGCGATCTCCTGCGGCGTGACGGCGCCGATGTCGAGGCCAATCGGCGCGTGGACGCGCAGCAGCGCTTCGTCCGGCATCCGCTCCTCCCGCAGCGCCTCGTAGATGCGGGCCACCTTCGCGCGGCTGCCGATCAGGCCGAGGTAGCGGAGGTCGCGCGGCGCCAGCGCGCGCAGCGCGTCGAGATCGTTGGTGTGCCCGCGCGTGACGATCACGACGTAGGCGTGCGCGGGGATGCGCGTGTTCGAAAGCCACGAAGGGATGTCCTCGACGACGATTTCGGCCGCGGTGGGGAAGCGCTCCGCGTTGGCGAACTTCTCGCGATCGTCGGCGACGTGGACCTGGAAGCCGACTTCCTGTGCAATCCGGGCGAGGTGGAAGCCGACGTGGCCGGCGCCGACGATGTAGAGCTCGGGCGAGGGCTCGATCGGCTCGATGTAGACGTCCATCTGGCCGCCGCAGATGAGACCGGTCTCCTGCGCGAAGTCGTCCGACAGCTCGTAGTGCACGAGCTGCGGCGCGCGCGAGGCGATCGCCTGCCGCGCCTTGCCGAAGGCGTCGTTCTCGTAGCAGCCGCCGCCAATCGTGCCGACGGTGCGGCCGTCGCCGAAGACGAGCATCTTGGCGCCGACGCGCTGCGGCGTCGAGCCGGTGGTCGCGACGATCGTGACCAGTGCCGCCGGCTCCCCGCGATCCAGTGCGTCGGCGACGGCGGCGAAGACCTCCCTGTTCATGTGTTGCGATTATAGCGAGGTCGGCCTGAGCGGGTGAGGCAGGTGGGGCAGGTGGGGAAGGTTGGGCCAGCCCTACCCGCCACGCCCGTCACCGATGCAGATCGCAGATCTCGGTGGGTTCGGTCCCCGCCAGGAACGCCTCGTTGAACGTCTTCGGGCACATCGGGGTCGCGATCTTCCCGGTCAGGGGGTCGATTGCCGTGAACCCGATGCCCTCGGGTACCGCGAACGGCACGTCGACGCGGCCGGCCAGCGCCGTCCGCATGAACTGGGTCCAGATCGGCAGCGCCGCCTGCGACCCGCTCAGGCCGACCGGCTGGTTGTCGTCGAAGCCGACCCAGACGACGGTGAGCAGTTCAGGCGTGAAGCCGACGAACCACGCATCGCGCAGGTCGTTGGTCGTGCCGGTCTTGCCGGCGGCGTCGAACACGAACCCCTGGCCGCGCGCGCCGGCTGCCGTGCCCTCGTTCAGCACGCTGCGCATCATGTTCGTCACCAGGAACGTGGTGTCCGGCCGCGCGACCGTTCGCGGTTCGACGTGCTCCTTCTTCATCACGTCCTTGCCGCCGCGGACGATCCGCGCGATATGCTTCAGCGGACGGATCGCGCCGCCGTTGGGGAAGAGCGTGTATGCCGTGGCGATCTCGAACGGCGTCGCTTCGAACACGCCGAGCGCGATTGACGGATACGCCTTCGGCACGTTGCCGACCTTCAGCGTTTTCCAGAACGCCGCGATCTTGTCGAAGCCGGCCTGCTCGGCGACGTGAATCGTGGCGAGGTTGCGCGAGTGCGCCAGCGCCTGCCTGAAGGTGATCGGGCCGTCGTACTTGCCCTCGTAATTCTCGGGCGTCCACACCTGATCGTCGAACTCGAAGGTTTCCGGCTCGTCGTTGGTGATCGAGGCCGGCGTGATGTCGGTGCGCCCTGCCGCCGCGGCTTCCTCGAACGCCGTCAGGTAGACGAACGGCTTGAAGACCGATCCCGGCTGGCGGCGCGAGACGATCGCGCGGTTGTACTGCGACTGGTTGTAGGAGCGCCCGCCGACGAACGCGAGGATTTCACCGGTGCGCGGGTCGACCGAGATCAGCGCCGCTTCGGCCTTCGTCTTGCGTCGGCGCCGCGAGAGCAGTTGGTCGACGCGGGTCAGCCCATCGCGCACCGCATCCTGGGCGAGCCGCTGCAGGTGCAGATCGAGCGTCGTGTACACATCGACCGACTGCGTCGTCGTCGTGGTCAGCCCGGGATACTGATCGCCGAGCGTCTGGCCGACGTAGTCGACGAAGTACGGCGCCTCGGCCTCGAGCGCGCGCTGCACGATCGTCAGCGGCTCGGCGATCGCCTTGTCGGCGACGGTCTGCTCGATGTAGCCCGCGTCGGCCATCGCCTGCAGGACGACGTTGCGCCGCTCTTTGCAGCGCTCCGGGTTGTTGAACGGCGACAGTGCCGACGGCGACTGATAGACGCCGGCAATGGTCGCCGCTTCGGTCAGCGTGACGTTGCTGATGTCCCTGCCGAAAAACAGCCGTGAGGCTTCGGGGACGCCGACGATGCCGAACGACCCGCGCTGGCCGAGCGTCATGTCGTTGAGATACATCTCCAGGATCGCGTCTTTCGACGCGCGCGTGGTGAGGATGAGCGCCACCCACGCCTCGAGCAGCTTGCGGCGCACCGACTTCTCGCGCGCGTCCTTGAGCGTCATCCCCGGGAACATGCGCGGCAGGAAGACGTTGCGAGCGACCTGCTGCGTGATCGTGCTGGCGCCGGCGGTGTAGGCGCGCTTGCCGCGGATGTTGCTCAGGATCGCACCGAGGATGCCGATCGGATCGATGCCGGGGTGCTCGTAGAAGCGGCGGTCCTCGATCGCGAGCACCGCATGCTGCATGTGCTCGGGGATCGCGGCCAGCGCAACCGGCCGGCGCTTCTCACGTTCGCCGACGGCGAGCGAGGTGAGCACCGGCGCGTCGAGGATCAGGCGCTCGCTCGCTTTCTTGCCGAGCTCGAGCCGCTGGACGCGTTCGGGCGGCTTCGGCGGCGGCCGTCGCGCCGCGGCTCGTCGCACGTCGGGGACCGTCGGCCGCTGGAACACGACCGTGACGACCTGGCCCTTCAGCTCCCGCGCGCGCGGCATGATCGCGATCGATCCGTTGCCGATCGTGAACTCGCCGGCTTTTTCGAGGTGGTCGCGATGCGCGTAGCCGAGCTCGTTCAAGCGGTCGACGAGCTGGCCGTCGCTCATGAACTGGCCGCGGCGCAGTTCGAGCGGCCGCGCGAGCACGCGCGGGAACGTCGTTTCGCGCGCACCGGCGATGCGTGCGTCGATCAGGTGCGCGAAGCGCACGTAGTAATAGGTGGCGGCAAAACAGAGGACGACCACCGGGATGGCGATCGCCAGCGCCGCCCATCGGGCCCAGCGCTTGCCCCAGATCGCGGCGACGCGGATCTTCAGCACGGCCGAGGTCGAACGGATTTTGGACACCCTTCGGCGTTTATCGGCTCGAGCAGTCCGGTTCGGCACTCTCGACTTTCGTAACCTTACTTTCGTAAACGTTACCGCCAGCCGGGTTTAGCGATGGTTCGCGCGTGCTCGCGAGCCGCGATGGTACCACGTGTCGCGCAGCCCTCTAGGGCTGCCCGACGCCGCCTGAAGCAGGCCTGACCGCCGCCGCCAAGGCTCCGGCGAGTCGCGCCGTAGCGCTTCGCGCGAAGGCGGAAGGCCTGCGCGACGAGAGGCCGCGCGCTGTGACCCGGTAGGGGACGGTCTTCAGACCGTCCCGGGCGGGGGTTAGATCGTGACGATCCAATGCCGCCCGAGGTCGAGCGGCAGCTCTTCGTCGAGCCGATCCACGAACGCCGGACCGTACTCGTTGAGGAACGAGACGAACCCGATCGTCCGCTCCTGTGCATGCCCGTTGGGAAAGGCGAGCGCGCGCGCGTGGATGAACTGGCGGCGCAGCGTCTCGTCGCGCCGTTTCGCTGCCTGAATCATCTTGCCGTGCAGCGTCTGCAGGTCGCGCTGCATCCGCTCGAGCGTCGAGCGTGCCGCGCCTTCGAGCGTCGGATCGAGGATGGGCAGTTTCTGGATCAGCCGCGCCATCTGCTCGTCGATGAGACGCGTCGTGTCGGTGAACGCCTCGTCGACGACCGGTGGAATCTGCGTCTTCAGCAGCTCGTTCAGCGCCGCTTCGTCCTGCGCCTGCAGCGCTTCGAGCGGCAGCTTGTACTTGGTGAGGAAGCGCAGCGCGGATGAATCGAGCACGGTCGCCGTCGCCCGCGGGTAGAAGAGCGGCATCGGCACGCCGAAGTGAGCGTAGACGCCGCGCAGCTGGCCGAGATACGCGAGCTCGTTCGGACCGGCGACGTAACAGATCGTCGGAAAGAGCGTGTCCTGGACGATTGGACGCAGCAGCACGTTCGGGCTGAACGAGGTCGGACGCTCGGTGGCCTGCGCGACCAGCGCCGCCGTCGGATACTGCTGCTCGCCGACGAGGAAGCGGCCGTCCTGCTGGCGGATCGCCCGCCGGCTGCCGTCTTCCTGGTTCAGGTGAAAGAGCGCGAGGCTGTCGTCCTGCGCGTGCACCTGCGCGTGGTAGCCGCGCGCGGTCAGATCCGATCCGGCCAGCGCCGCCAGCTTCACCGTCTGCCCGGGGTTCGACAGCTCGCGCGCGAACACCTTGCCAACGAGCGGCTTGGACGCCGGATCCGACGAGTCGTAGACAACGAGGCCGCGCTCGCCGAGCACTTCCTCGAGCCATCGACCGAACGCGTCCGCCATGCCGGCGCCGGGCGTGTACGCGCGGCGCAGTCCGGCCATGACCGACGATCGGAATTCTGTGGCTGGCAGGATGCGTTCGAGCTCGGAGAGGGTGTCGAGGATGGCTTGATCGAGGCGCACGGTGGCGACCGGCGCCGGTTCCGCACCTGGCCGCTGCGGCAGGGAGACGGTCCGCGCGGCCAGCGCTTCGTCGAAGACCGTACACGATCGGACTTCTTCCCAGTCGTGATCCTCGGCGTCGATCCAGAACACCGCGATCGCGGGCACGTTGTGATCGTGCGACACCTGCGCGGCGAGCTTGAGCGCGGTCAGCGCCTTCAGCAGCGTGAACAGCGGTCCGCCGAACAGCCCGGCCTGCTGGCCGGTGACGACGGCGACGGTGCGGCGATCGGCGAGCAGTTGAGCCGCTTCGCGTGCGCGCGGCGGCGCCTGCCGGCGCTCGAGCTGGCCGGCGAGCACGGCGGCGATCTCCTCGCGGCTGCGATCGTGCGCCTGCGCGCGGGCGATCGCTTCGGCCCACGCCGCGTGCTGCGACGGGTCGCCCGAGAAGAACGGCGCGACCGATCGGAAGTCGTACGCGTAGTCGGCGGCCAGACGCCGAATCCAGGGAAAGCGCCGGACATCGACCGGGATCCGTACCGAAGGGCCGTCTGAAGAAGACGTGGAAGGTTCGGCTGAGTTGACCTGCACCGGATGCCTACTGTCTCAAAGCGTTGCGCGCACTGTCAAGCGACGCGCACGCGCTATTCGATTGATGTGACAGCACTAAGACGCCCGGTCGCACGCGCCGGTTGCGCCGATTTTCCGTGTTACCATGAACACGCCTTCCCTCTGGAGGAGTTCCCGCTGCACACCGAGTCTTCTGGCGGTGCACCACCTGACGCGTTCGGGCGGTTTCGCGTTCTTCATCAGATCGGTGCGGGGACGCTCGGCCCGGTCTTCCGCGCGCACGACGCGGTCGCCGACCGTCCTGTCGCGGTCAAGCTCTTCACCCTCGATCTGTCACCTGAGCGCGTCCAGCAACTCGTTCTCGAACTGCAGCGCCTGGTTGGCGTGCATCTCGCGCACCCGGCCCTGTCCGCGCCGGTTGCCGCCGGCCTGCAAGGCGGGTCTGCCTATCTGGTTTCCGAATTCGTCGCTGCCGACTCGCTCGACCTCGTCATCCGCGAGTACGGCGCCGCGCCGCCCAACGACGCGCTGCGCGTTGCGGCCCAGCTGGCCGGCGCGCTCGACTTCGCCAACGCGGTTCAGGTCCGCCACGGCGCGCTGCACCCGCGCGACGTGCTGCTCTCGTCCGACGAAACGCGGCTGACCGGCATCGGCGTCGCGCAGGCGCTCGAGGCGATCGGCATGGGCGCGCCGGTGCGCCGTCCCTACACGCCGTCCGAGCTCATCGCGGCCGGCGACTGGGGCCGGCGGTCCGACATCTTCAGCCTCGCGGCGCTGACACACGAGCTGCTCTGGGCGCGTCGCATCACCGGTACCGGCAGCCGTGCGGTCGAGAACCTGACGCCGATTCAGGGCGCCGACCTCACCGCGCTGCGCACGGTCTTCGCGCGCGCGCTGGCCGAGGAACCGTCGGAACGCTTCGAGACCGCGCTCGCGTTCGCCGACGCGCTGCGCGGCGCGTTTTCGTCCGGCGTCGCCCAGTCCGCGACGGTGGTCAACGCGCCGGTCGCAGACGACTCCGATGCCGATGCGTCCCGGATCTTCCCGCAGGCGGCGCCGGCGGCCGAAGAGCGGCGAGGTGCGGCCGCCGGCCGAGCGCCGCCCGGCGGCAGAAGAGAAGAAGCCGAAGGTTGAGGAACGGCGGCCGGTGATCGAGCCGCAGCTGCCGCTGCTCGATCGGCAGGCCGCGGTCGATCTGCCGATCAAGGAAATCGCGCGCGCCGAGAACGATCGCTATCGCGACGCCGAGATGGCGCCGTCGATCGTGCCGCCGCCGACCAAGGAGCGTCAGCCAGCGGCCGCAGCACAGGATAGTGCGACGCCGGCGAGCCGCTATCTCGATTACGTCCGCGACGACCAGCCGCTGCCGGCCGCCGCACCGGATCTGCCGATCGCACCGCCGATCGTCGTGCGGCCGACGCTGCCGGAACCGACGATCAGGCACGAGGCGCAGCCGCCATCGCGGGTTCCCCTGGTGCTCGCGCTCCTCGTCGGCCTGCTGCTCGGGTTCGGTGCCGGGTATGGGGTGGGGCTTCGTCAGACTGTGCAACCGGCCGCCGCGCCGGCATCCGCCGAAACGACGCCGCCGCCTGGCCGCGAGTTCACCGAGAGCCCGGTGCCCGAGGCGCCGAAGCCGTCGCCCGCGGCCGGCGAACCACCAGCGCCCGCCGCCAGCACCGATGCGCGCGCAACGCCGCCCGCTCCCGCGCCCGCCGCGGCTCCGGCGCCGCCGCCCGAACCGGACGGCCGCGTCCTCGTTCGCACATCACCCGCCGGCGCGCGCGTGTTCGTCGACGGGCGCGAGTACGGCGTCTCGCCGTTTGCCGTGCGCAACCTCGCCCACGGCGCCCACAACGTCCGCGTCGTCCGCGACGGCTACAACGCCGAGGAGCGGCGCGTCGTGCTGACCGCTTCGCAGCCGTCGCAGTCGCTGGCGATCGATCTCGAACGTCAGGGCGGCGGCGCCCCCGCAGCCCCGCGCGGAGCGCCGGCGGCGCGTCCGGCCGAGACCGGATCGTCAGGCCGCTTCACCGGCGACTTGTTCATCGCGTCGAGCCCGCCCGGCGCCGCCGTGTCCATGGACGGCAAGCCGGTGGGCACGACGCCGGTGACGTTGCGCGCGGTGCCGATCGGCTCGCACGTGATCCGCCTCGAGCACGAGGGTTATCGCCTCTGGTCCTCGGCCGTCCGCGTTGTCGCGAGCCAGCAAAATCGCATCACCGCGTCGTTGGAAAAATAGTTGCTGGTTGCCGCTCGCGGGATGTTGGACGATGAGCGGCATCGTTTAACATTTAGCTGCGGGCAACTGACATCCAGCAGCTAGCAACGAGCACCGAGCAACCGCCAGCGGCAGCACACGGAGAACATGGACGCGGTACTGGCACTTGAAGACGGCACGCTGTTTCGCGGCGCCGCCGCCGGCGCCGAAGGCGAAGCGCGCGGCGAGGTGGTGTTCAACACCAGCATGACGGGCTATCAGGAAGTGCTCACCGATCCGTCGTACGCCGGACAGATCGTGACCATGACCTGTCCCGAAATCGGCAACTACGGCGTGACGACCGCCGACGTCGAGTCGCGCGCGCCGCAGGTGGCCGGCTTCATCATCCGCGACGAATCGCCGGTCGCCAGCAACTGGCGATCGGAAGCGACGCTGCGCGACTATCTCGTCGCCAACCGGATCGTCGCCATCTCCGACATCGACACGCGGGCGCTGACGCGGCAGCTGCGGTCGGGCGGCGTGATGCGCGGCGTCATCGCCACAGGCGACGCGCTGGACGCTGATGCGCTCGTCGAGCGCGCGCGCTCGATTCCGCAGATGGAAGGGTCGGACCTGGTGCGAGGCGTCACCTCCGCCGCCGCGTTCGACTGGCCGCAGGAAGATCCGGGCGAATTCGGCGTCGCGCCCGAACGCCTGCCGAAGCGCCGACTGAAGATCGCGGCCTACGATTTCGGCATGAAGTGGAACATCCTGCGCCGGCTGAGCGCGCACGGCTGCGACGTCCGCGTGTTTCCGGCGACGACGCCGGCGTCGGAGCTGCTGGCGATGGATCCGGACGGTGTCTTCCTGAGCAACGGCCCGGGCGATCCGGCGCCGCTCGCCTACGCGATCGACAATGCCAAGACGCTCGTGTCCTCGGGCGTGCCGGTGTTCGGCATCTGCCTCGGGCACCAGATTCTCGGCCTCGCGATGGGCGGCAGCACGTTCAAGTTGAAGTTCGGCCACCGCGGCGCGAACCATCCGGTGAAGAAGCTCTCGACCGGCAAGATCGAGATCACGTCGCAGAATCACGGCTTCGCCGTCGATCCGCAGTCGCTGCCGTCGGACGTCGAGGTGACGCACCTCAATCTCTACGACGGCACGGTCGAAGGGCTGCGGCACACGACGCAACCGGTCTTCTGCGTGCAGTATCATCCCGAGGCATCGCCCGGGCCGCACGACGCCGATTACTTGTTCGACGATTTTCTCAAGCTGATTGAAGAGAACAGGAGCTAGATGCTGGGGGCTGGATGCTAGGTGCTAGGAGTCAACGGACCTGCCAGGCCCCAGACATCCAGCATCGAGCATCCAGCAACCAGCAACTGTCACGAGATGCCCCGACGCACTGACCTGAAACGCGTCCTCATCATCGGCTCCGGCCCGATCGTCATCGGCCAGGCGTGCGAGTTCGACTACTCCGGCAGCCAGGCGTGCAAGGCGCTGCGCGCCGAAGGGCTCGAGGTGATCCTCGTCAACAGCAACCCGGCGACGATCATGACCGACCCGGAGCTGGCCGACCGCACCTACGTCGAGCCGCTCACGCCGGAAATCCTTGCCGCGATCATCGAGCGCGAACGTCCCGACGCGCTGCTGCCCACGGTCGGCGGCCAGACGGCGCTGAACCTGGCGATGGACCTGGCGGCCGCCGGCACGCTCGACAAGTTCAACGTCGAATTGATCGGCGCGTCGACCACCGCGATCAAGGTCGCCGAGGATCGGCAGCTGTTCAAGGACGCGATGCGCGAGATCGGGCTGGACGTGCCGCAGAGCGGCGTCGCCCGCACGCTTGCCGGAAGCGGTCGATCTGGCGCGCACGCTCGGCTTCCCGCTCGTCATCCGCCCGTCGTTCACGATGGGCGGCGTCGGCGGCGGCATCGCCTACAACATCGAAGAGTTCCGCGACCTCGCCGAGCGCGGCATCGAGCTCAGCCCGGTCCACGAGATCCTCGTCGAGGAGTCGGTGATCGGCTGGAAGGAATTCGAGCTCGAGGTGATGCGCGACGTCGCCGACAACTTCGTCGTCATCTGCTCGATCGAGAACATCGACCCGATGGGCGTGCACACCGGCGACAGCATCACGGTGGCGCCGATTCTCACGCTCTCCGACAAGGAATATCAGCGGATGCGCGACGCCGCGCGCCGCATCATCCGGCGCGTCGGCGTCGAGACCGGCGGCTCGAACATCCAGTTTGCCGTCAACCCGAAGAACGGCCGGATGACGGTGATCGAGATGAACCCGCGCGTGTCGCGGTCGTCGGCGCTGGCGTCGAAGGCCACCGGCTTCCCGATTGCGAAGATCGCCGCCAAGCTCGCGCTCGGCTATCACCTCGACGAGATCAAGAACGACATCACGCGGCTCACCCCCGCCTCCTTCGAGCCGACCATCGACTACGTCGTCGTCAAGATCCCGCGCTGGAACTTCGAGAAGTTCCCGCAGGCCGACCGGACGCTGACGACGCAGATGAAGTCGGTGGGCGAGGCGATGGCCATCGGACGCACCTTCAAGGAAGCGTTCATGAAGGGCGTGCGCTCGCTCGAGCTCGGGCGCAGCGGGCTGCTGTTCGCGCCGTCGAACATGGACGACGAGGACGATGGGGCGCTGCGCAAGCGGCTGGCGATCCCGACCGATCGGCGGATGTGGGATCTGTTCCGCGCCATCGAGCGCGGCTGGCCGGTCGAGCAGCTGCACGAGATCACGCGCATCGACCCGTGGTTCCTGCGGCAGTTCACCGAGATCGCGGCGATGCGCAAAGGCGCGATCGACACCGGCCTGGACGCGCTCGACGGCACGCAGATGCGCCGGCTGAAGCGCGCCGGCTTCGGCGATCAGGAGCTCGGGCTCGCGCTGAAGAAGAGCGAGACCGAGGTGCGCGACAAGCGGCTCGCCCATAACCTCAAGCCGGTCTACAAGCGGGTCGACACGTGCGCGGCGGAGTTCGAGTCGTTCACGCCGTATCTCTACAGCTCGTACGAGCCGAGCTGCGAGGCGAACCCGACCAGCCGCGACAAGGTGGTCATCCTCGGCAGCGGCCCCAACCGGATCGGCCAGGGGATCGAGTTCGACTACTGCTGCTGCCACGCCGCCTTCGCGCTGCGCGAAGAAGGGCTCGAGACGGTGATGATCAACTGCAACCCGGAGACGGTGTCGACCGACTACGACACCGCCGATCGGTTGTACTTCCAGCCGCTCACCTTCGAAGACGTGATGGCGGTCATCGAGACCGAGCGATCCGGCGGCGGCGAGGTGTCGTGCCTGGTGCAGTTCGGCGGCCAGACGCCGCTGAAGCTGGCGCTGGCGCTGCAGCAGGCGGGCGTCAGGATTCTCGGCACCTCGCCCGACTCGATCGATCTCGCCGAGGATCGGAAGCGCTTCTCGGCGCTGCTCGAGAGCCTGAACATCACCCAGCCGGCGAGCGGCACCGCCACCTCGCGGCAGGAAGCGCGCGATGTCGCCGCGGCGATCGGGTTCCCCGTCGTCGTCCGGCCGTCGTACGTGCTCGGCGGCCGCGGCATGGCGATCGTCTACGACGTCGTCACGCTCGATCGCTACATGACGCAGGCGGTGGACGCGTCGCCGGAGCATCCGGTGCTGGTCGACAAGTTCCTCGAGGACGCGTTCGAGTTCGACGTCGACGCGGTTGCCGACGCGACCGGCGCGGTGGTCATCGGCGGCATCATGGAGCACATCGAGGAAGCCGGCATCCACTCCGGCGACAGCTCCTGCGTCGTGCCGCCGTTCATCTGCCCCGAGCGGCACCTCGCGACGATCCGCGACTACACCCGGCGGATCGCACGTGCGCTCAAGGTCGTCGGGTTGATGAACGTGCAGTACGCGACCAAGGACGACGTCGTCTATGTGCTCGAGGTGAATCCGCGGGCGTCGCGCACGGTGCCGTACCTGTCGAAGGCCGCCGGCGTCTCGCTCGCGAAGGTGGCGGCGAAGGTGATGGCGGGGCGGACGCTCGCCGACCTCGGGCTGACCGGCGACGTGCAGGTGGCCGGCGTCTTCGTGAAGAGCCCGGTGTTCCCGTTCGTCCGGTTCCCCGGCGTCGACACCATTCTCGGCCCCGAGATGAAGTCGACCGGCGAGGTGATGGGCGGGTCGACGAATTTCGGCGTCGCGTTCGCGAAGGCGCAGCTCTCGGTGGGGCAGCGGCTGCCGGAGAGCGGCACCGCGTTTGTCAGCGTCAACAACGACGACAAGGAGAACCTGCTGCCGATTGCGCGCGACCTGGCGGAGCTCGGCTTCCACCTGGTGGCGACGCGCGGCACCGCCGCCTACCTGCGCGCCTACGGCCTCGAGGTCGACGTCCTCTACAAGGTGAACGAAGGGCGGCCGAACGTCGCCGACGAGATCGTCAACCGCAAGGTCGACCTGATCATCAACACGCCGCTCGGCCGCGAGTCGTTCTTCGACGACCGCACGGTGCGCCGCGCCGCGATGATGCACGAGGTGCCGTGCATCACCACGCTGACCGGCGCCGCCGCCGCCGTCAGCGCCATCCGCGCGCTGCGGACGCAGCGGCTCGAGGTCCGCGCGCTGCAGGACTACCACGCAGGAATTCCAACGCCGAACGTCTAGCGACCGCGCAGGTTCTGCAACTTGCTGCGCTGAATCAACCACGAAGGACACCGAAGGACACGAAGGCACGAGAAACCCTTTCAGGGTCTTACCTTTGTGTCCTCAGTGTCCTTTGTGTCGAATGCCGACGGTGATCCGTTTGCACGGCGCGCGGCGCATGCGCAACGTCGCCGCGATTCCCGCGCTCGGTCTCGTTGTCGGCGCTGCTGTCGGCTTGCTGGTTCCTGAGCCGCCGTTCGTTCTCGCCTACGTTCTGCTCTCGACCAGCGCCGCCGGCGCCGTGCTTCGCGTGGGCGCTGCGGCGGCCGCTGTGGCTGGCGCTGTCGGTGGCGCTCGGGTTCTTCGCCGGCGGCCTGCTGCTCGTCGTCGGTCGAGTGGCAGCGTGCGTGGCGGCCGCCGCTGCGGATCGCGTTCGAGCGGCTGGCCCGCGAGGCGCGAGCCGACGCCGCGCGCCAGGGCCGTCGGCTGCCGGAAGACGACGAGGCGTTCGCGATCGTCGAGGGCATTTTGCGGGCAGACGCATCGCCCAGCGCCGGTGGCGTGTCGCTCAGCGTCGCGGCGGAGCGGCCAGGCGCGGGCGGGTTGCTCGTCACGGTGGTCGGGGCGCTCGCGCCGCCACGCATGCCCGAGTGGCGTGCCGGGCGGCGGGTTCGCTTTCCGGCCCAGCTGCGGCGTCCGTCGCGCTACCTGAACGCCGGCGTTGCCGATCTCGAGCGCGCGCTCGCGCGGCGCGGCACGACGCTCGTCGGCAGCGTGAAGAGCGGCGCGCTCGTCGAGGTCCTCGCGCGGGCGCGCTGGTACGACGAGTGGCTCGGCGCAGCGCGGCACTTTGCGCGCAAAGCGATCGCCGACGCCGTCGCCCGCTGGAGCGCCCAATCCGGTGCCATCGTCGCCGCCATCGTCATCGGCGATCGCGCCGGCCTCGACGATGAGGTCCAGCGCCGGCTGCAGGAGGCCGGCACCTACCACGTGATCGCGATCTCGGGCGGCAACATCGCCATCCTCGCGGGGCTTCTGGTCGGCCTGTTCCGGCTGGCGGGCCGGCTGGGACGGGCGGCGATGCTCGCGTCGATGGCCGTGCTGATCGTCTACGCCAGGTTCGTCGGCGGCGGCGCCTCGGTCGATCGCGCGACGCTGATGGCGGTCGTCTATTTCGGCGCCCGCGCGATCGATCAGCGGAGCCCGCCGCTCAACGCGCTGGCGGTCGCGGCCGCGATCCTTGCCGCCGCGGACCCGCTCTCGGTGGTTGAGCCTGCCTTCCTCCTCACCTTCGGCGCCACCCTCGCCATCCTCGCCGTTATGCCTGCGTCAGCCGCGCCGGAGCGGTCGTTCGCGGCCGCCGCGCGGTCGACGCTGCGGGCGATGTTCAGTGGCATCGGTTGCGGCGGAGTTGATGCTCTTTCCGATCGGCGCGCTCGCGTTCTCGCGCGTGACGTTCGCCGGGCTCGCGCTGAACTTCGTCGCCATTCCGCTGATGGCCGTCGCGCAGATCGCGGGCATGGCGGTGGTTCCCGCTGCGCTGGCGTCGAGCACGCTCGCGGCGTCGCTTGGATGGGTGGCGCATCTCGGCGCCGCCGGCCTCGTTCGATCGGCCGATCTGGTGTCGCTTGCGCCGGTGGTGACCTGGCGGGTGGCGCCGCCGCATGCGGCGGCGGTCGGCTCTCTACTACGTCGCCGGCGCCGTCTGCTGGGCGCTGTGGCACAGGCGGTTCGCCGGCGTTGCCAGCCAGGAGCCTGCGTTTCCCCGCAACGCCCGCCGGCTCTCGTCGGCAGTCGCGGTCGCCGCCGCGGCGTGGATCCTGTTCACGCCGGCGACGCTGTTGGCATCGCGCGGTGACGGGCGGCTGCACGTCACGTTCCTCGACGTCGGCCAGGGCGACGCGATGTTCATCGTCTTTCCGCGCGGCCAGACGATGGTCGTCGACGCGGGAGGGCTGACGGCGTCGGCGTCATTCGACATCGGCGACCGCGTCGTCGCGCCGGTGATCCGGCGCGCCGGGTTTCGGCGGCTCGACTACCTCGTGCTGACGCACGGCGACCCCGATCACATCGGCGGCGCCGCGTCGCTGCTGGAGGAATTCCGTCCGCGCGAGGTCTGGGAGGGGATACCGGTGCCGCGCTTCGAGCCGCTGACCCGGCTGCGCGTCGCCGCCCAGGCGCAAGGCGCGCGGTGGGCCAACGTCTACGCGAACAGCCGCATCGTCATCGACGGCGTCGAGGTCGTCTGCCCGCCATCCAAAGATCGCCGACTGGGAGCGGCAGAAGGTCCGCAACGACGACTCGATGGTCCTCGAGCTCCGCTGGCGCGATGTGTCGGTGCTGCTGACCGGCGACATCGGCAGGGCAGTGGAGCGCGAGATCGCGCCAGACATTCCGGCGTGCGAGGCTGCGCGTCGTGAAGGTCGCCGCACCACGGCAGCCTGACGTCGAGCGCCGCGGATTTCGTGACGACCCTGCACCCCCAGATCGCCGTCGTCAGCGCCGGGAGAAGCAACCACTTCGGCCACCCCGTGCCGGAGGTGCTGGAGCGCTACCGAGCAGCGGGCGCGGAGATCTTCCGCACCGACCGCGACGGGGCGGTGACGCTGTCGACAGCGACGGCTATTCGATCGATGTGCGCACGTTCACCGGCCGGCGTCTTGTCGCTCGCAGTGCACGGAGACCACGAAGACACGAAGGACACGAAGACAACACGAAGAAGAAAGGCATGCTCTCATGCTCACGAATACCAGAGTCCGCTGCCAGAAGACCTCGAAGCGCTCGTTCGCGACACAATCGGGTGCTGCATCGCGGTGCACCGTGAGCTCGGCCCGGGCTTGATCGAGAGCGATCTATTCGCAGCGCAGTCTGCCGTCGAGCTCGCCGCAGCCGAGCATTCCGTTCGAGCGTCGAGAAGACGATATCCGGTGACGTATCGTGGCGAGCTGCTATGCGACCAGCGTCTCGATTTCGTGGTCGGCGAGCAGATCGTTCTCGAGATCAAGTCGGTCGAGCAGCTCGCGCCGGTCCATCACACGCAGATCGTCGAACTACATGCGCATCGCGCAGATCTGCGAGTCGGCTTGCTGATCAACTTCAACGTCGTCGTGCTCGTCGACGGAATCAGCCGGAAGGTGTTGTAGGAGAGAAGAGTACTGAACGTCTTCTTCGTGCTCTTCGTGGGCTTCGTGTCTTCGTGTCCTTCGTGGTCTGACCGGCTGCGGCTATGTCTTCACCCGCTGCCACTCCGCCTCGAGCTCCTCGAGCGTCATGTCCTTCATCGCTCGCCCCGACGCGGCGACTGATTGCTCGAGCGTCCCGAAGCGCTTCGTGAACTTGTCGTTGGCTTTCCGCAGCGCCGTCTCGGGCTCGATCCCGAGCTTTCTCGACAGGTTGGCGATCGTGAACAGCAGGTCGCCCATCTCCTCCTCGGCGCGCTCGTGATCGATCGCGCCCTGCCTTCACCACGGCGCGGATCTCGTCGAGCTCCTCCTGCATCTTGTCGACCACATCGCCGGCCGCGACCCAGTCGAAGCCGACCGAGGCGGCGCGGGTGCTGATGTGAAACGCGCGCAGCAGCGCCGGCAGCGTCGGCGCGAGGCCGCCCAGCAGGCTCTTGGCTTCGCGGCCTTCCCGTCCTCGCCGCGCGCGCTCCGCTCCTCGGCCTTGATCTCCTCCCACCGCGTCCGCACCTGGCCAGGCGTGTCGAGCGCCGCCTCACCCTGTTCGCGCTTGAAGACGTGCGGGTGGCGCCGCACCAGCTTGTCGGCGGCGCTCTTCACCGCGTCGGCGATGGTGAAGTGCCCGGCCTCGGACTCGAGCTGCGCCACGAACACCGCCTCGAACACGAAGTCGCCGAGCTCTTCGCAGAGCGACGCGTGATCGTGGCGATCGATCGCCTCGAGCACCTCGTAGGTCTCTTCCAGCACGAACGGCTTCAGCGTGTCGATCGTCTGCTCGCGGTCCCATGGGCAGCCGTCGGGCGAGCGCAGCGTTGCCATGATCTCGACGAGCCGGGTGAACTCCGCGGCGGCGCGTGCGGCGTCGGACATTTGATAATCTTAGTCAATGTCCGAACCCGAGCTTGACCTTCACAGCGTTCGTGCTGTCGCTCGCGAGCACCGCCGCCGTCCATTTCGGCGACCTGCCCGACCCGAGCTCGGGCGAGCGCGCGCCGCTGAACCTCGTCGGCGCCGCTCAGATGATCGAGATCCTCGCGCTGCTCGATCAGAAGACCCGCGGCAACCTGAGCGCCGAAGAGCGAGCAGATGCTGGAGCAGGTGCTCTACGAGCTGCGCATGCGCTTTGTCGAGGCCAGCGGCGCCGGCAAGCGCATCATCGAACCGTAGAACCCAGCACCCAGAACCCGAACCAGAACCCAGCTCCAGAACCAGAACCAACCCAGCACCCAGAACCCCGAACCTTGAACCTCTCCGCGCCGCCGTCCCTCCGCGTCACCGTTCTCGGCAGCGGTACGTCCCACGGCGTGCCGGCGATCGGCTGCGACTGCGCCGTCTGCCGCTCCTCCGACCCGCACGACCACCGCACGCGCCCCTCGATCCTGATCGAGGTGCTGTCGCCGGCGCCGTCGCCATTTGCGGGGGCGGTACGCTCGATCCTCGTCGACACGTCGACCGACCTGCGCGCGCAGGCCCTGGCCAACGACGTGCGCCGCGTCGACGCGATCCTCTTCACCCACAGCCACGCCGATCACGTCTTCGGCATGGACGATGTGCGGCGGTTCAACCAGATGCAGCAGTCGGCGATTCCGGTGTATGCCGACGAGGACACGCTCGCGAGCGTGCGGCGCATGTTCGCCTACGTCTTCGAGCCGCCGAAGCAGAAGGGCGGCGGCCTGCCGCAGCTGGTGCCGTTCAGGATCGGCGGCGCGTTTTCGCTCGGCGGGGTCGAGATCGTGCCGGTGCCGCTCTTTCACGGCCGCCTGCCGGTGCTCGGCTTCCGGATCGGATCGTTCGCCTACCTGACCGATTGCAATCGCATCCCCGACGAATCGTTCCCGCTGCTCGACGGCGTGCGCACGGTCGTGCTCGACGCGCTGCGCCATCGTCCGCACTCGACCCACTTCAGCGTCGGCGAAGCGATCGAGGCCTTCACGCGGATGCGCGCGGAGCGCGCCTACCTCACCCACATCTGCCACGACCTCGCGCACGCGGAGACCTGCGCGCAACTGCCTGCCGGCGTGGAACTGGCTTATGATGGCCTGGTCTTGGAGATCTCAGTGATGCCCTCTGCGTCGCTCGCGCCGGCTCTGTCGCGCTCTGCGTCATCTGTCGGAGCGGCGTGTAGCGCCCGACCATGGATGTCATTCACTTCCCGGAAGACCCGCGCCCGTCGCGCTGGGTCCACCCGGTGCTCGCGCTCGGCAACTTCGACGGCCTCCACCGCGGCCACCGCAAGATCCTCGATCGCATGCGGCGCGTCGCCGAGGAGCGCGGCGCGACCTCGGTGATCATGACCTTCGATCCCCATCCGCCGAGGGTGGTCCGTCCCGACAAGGCGCCGCCGCTGCTGATGACCAAGGCGCAGAAGCTGGAGGCGATCGCCACCGCCGGCGTGCAGGGCGCGGCGATTGTCCGCTTCACGCCGGAGCTGTCGAACTGGGAGCCTGAAACCTTCGTGCGCTCGGTCCTCGTCGACTGGCTGCGCGTCGCCGAGGTGTGGGTCGGCGCCAACTTTCTCTTCGGCCACGATCGATCGGGCAACTTCTCGATGCTGCGGGTTCTCGGCGCGCGCTACGGCTTCAAGGCCGAGAAGATCGATCCGGTCCGCTACAAGGACTTCGTCGTCAGCAGCACGCGCATCCGCCGGCTGGTCAGCGAGGGGCGCGTCGACGAAGCGGGCGCGCTGCTCGGGCACCACTATTTCCTCGACGGCACGATCGTGCGCGGCGACCAGCGCGGCCGCACGATCGGGTTTCCGACGGCGAACCTCTGCACCGACAACGAGCTGCTGCCGCCGCACGGCGTCTACGCGACCACGGCGCGAATTGCCGGGATCGTCCATCCGTCGGTGACCAATATCGGGACGCGTCCCACGGTCGACACATCCGGACGCACGGTCGTCGAGACCCACGTCTTCGATTTCGATCGCGATCTGTACGGCCAGACGGTTCGCATCAGCTTCGTCCAGCGGCTGCGCGACGAGCGCGCGTTCGCATCGCTGGACGAGCTCCGCGCGCAGATCGAGGCCGACTGCCAGCGCGCGCGCGTGCTCTTCCATCGCCTTTCACTGTAGAATTCCCCGAGTCGTGCCCGAGCAGGAGTTTCTCTTCGCCCTCGACATCTCCGGCGACCCGCCTTTCGACGGCATGCTCGCCGAACTGGCGCGGGCCGTGCTCGGCCATGTCGGCTGCGGGTCGGCGGCGATCGACGCCGTCACCGGACAGCTCGGCGCCCAGCTGACCGAGCGGGCCGCCAACGGACGCCGCCGGTGCGAGGTGCGGTTCCGCGCGCGCGGCGGCGAGCTCGAGATCATCGTCGCCGGCGCCGGTCGCCCCGACTGGCGCACCACGTGCCCGCTGCCGGCTCCCTGAATCCGATGCGTCTCTACAACACACTGACACGCAGCGAGGAGACCTTCGCGCCCGCATCGGGCAACACCGTGCGGATGTACACGTGCGGGCTCACCGTCTACGCGCGCGGCCACATCGGCAACTTCCGCACCTTCATCTGCGTCGACGTGCTGCGCCGGACGCTGAAGTACCTGCTCGGCTACGAGATGCGGCAGGTGATGAACTTCACCGACGTCGACGACCGCACGATCATCGGCGCGCAGAAGGCGGGGATGGATCTGCGCAGCTACACCGAGCAGTACATCCAGGCATTCCGCGAAGACGCCGAAGCGCTCGGGCTCGAGCCGGTGGAGGAGAACCCGCGCGCCACCGACCAGGCGAACATCGACGCGATGGCCGACGTCGTCCGCGCGCTCGAGAAGAACGGCCATACCTACGTCAGCGACGGCTCGATCTACTTCAAGATCTCGACGCTGCCGGCGTACGGCAAGCTGGCGCGGCTCGATCACGAAGGGATGAAGCCGGGCGCGCGCGTCGACACCGACAGCTACGCGAAGGAAGACGCGCGCGATTTCGTGCTGTGGAAGGCGACCAAGCCGGATGAGCCGACCTGGAACGTGGTCGATCCGCCGGGCCGGCCCGGGTGGCATCTCGAGTGCTCGGCGATGGCGCTGCGCCTGCTCGGCGAGCCGCCGATCGACATCCATGCCGGCGGCATCGATCTGATCTTCCCGCATCACGAGAACGAGATCGCGCAGAGCGAAGGCGCCACCGGCAAGCCGTTCTCGCGCTTCTGGGTCCACGTCGAGTACCTGATCGTGGACGAGCAGAAGATGTCGAAGTCGCTCGGCAACACCTACACGATCCCCGATGTGGTGGCGCGCGGCTATCGGCCGTCCGCGGTGCGCTACCTGCTGTTGTCCGCGCATTACCGCAAGCAGCTGAATTTCACCTGGGCGAGCCTCGGCCAGGCCGAGGAAGTCGCTGCGGCGGCTGACCGATTTCCTGGCGCGGCTGCAGACGGTGACGCGCGACGGCGTCAACGCCGAGATTGCCACGCGCGTCGAGCAGGCGCGGCGCGAGTTCGCCGAGGCGATGCAGGACGATCTGAACACGGCGGCGGCGCTCGGCGCGATGTTCGAGCTGGTGCGCGCCCTCAACTCCGCGATCGACGCCGGGCAGCTCGGGGCCGGCGACGTTCCCGGCATCGAGGCCGCGTTCGCCGGGTTCGATCAGGTGCTCGGCGTGCTCAGCCTGCGTCGGGCCGAGGACATGCGCCCGCCCGTGCCCGTGGAAGAGATCGAGCGGTCGATCGAGGAGCGCCATGCGGCCCGGCGTCGGCGCGACTTTTCGGCCGCCGACCGGATCCGCGACGACCTGGCGGCACGCGGGGTGCTGCTCGAAGACGGCTCCGGCGGCACACGCTGGAAGCGAAAATGACCGATACGCCACGCATTTCGACCGCGCTCCCCGGCCCCAACGCACAAGCCATCATCAACCGCGACAAAACGGTGGTGTCGCCCTCATACACGCGCGGCTACCCGTTCGTGATCGCGCGCGGCTACGGCTCGATGGTCGAGGACGTGGACGGCAACGTCTTCCTCGACTGCGCCGCGGGGATCGCGGTCAACTCGACCGGGCACGCGCATCCGGACGTGATCAAGGCGATCACCGATCAGGCGCAGAAGTTCCTGCACATGTCGGGGACCGATTTCTACTACGAGCCGCAGGTGCGGCTGGCCGAAGAGATCGCCTCGATCGTGCCGATCAAGGGCGGCGTGCGGTCGTTTTTCGGCAACTCGGGCACCGAGGCGAACGAGGCGTGCCTGAAGCTCGCGAAGTATGCGACCGGGCGGCACAACCTGATCGCGTTCCTCGGCGCCTTCCACGGCCGCAGCATGGGGTCGTTGTCGCTGACCGCGAGCCGGGCGATTCAGCGCCGCGGCTTCGGGCCGCTGATGCCGGGCGTGTATCACGCGCCGTACCCAGACTTGTATCGCTGCCCGATCGGCGCGAGCAAGGAGACGTGCGCGGCGGCGTGCGTCGACTACATCGAGCATCAGATCCTGACCCACCTGGTTTCGCCCGACGAGGTCGCCGCGATCGTCGTCGAGCCGATTCAGGGCGAGGGCGGCTACATCGTCGCGCCGGACGAATTCCTGCAGCGGCTGCGCGAGCTGACGAAGAAGCACGGCATGCTGCTCGTCGCCGACGAAGTGCAGTCGGGGATGGGTCGATCCGGGCGGATGTTCGCGATCGAGCACACCGGCGTCGAGCCGGACATGATGTCGATTGCCAAGGGGATTGCCTCCGGCCTGCCGCTCGGCGTCGCGGCGGCGCGCGCCGATCTGATGGCGTGGCCGCCGGGCGCGCACGCGAGCACGTTTGGCGGCAACCCGGTGTCGTGCGCCGCGGCGATCGCGACCATCGCGCTGCTGCGCAATCAACTGGTCGCCAATGCCGCCGACGTCGGCGCGCTACCTGATGAGCGGCCTGCGATCGCTGGCCGACAAGCACCCGCTGATTGGCGACGTGCGCGGGCGCGGGCTGATGATCGGCGTCGAGCTGGTGCGCGATCGGCAGACGAAGGAGCGCGCCTCCGAGGAGCGCGACGCGGTGGTGAACGCCGCATTCGCGCGCGGCATGCTGGTGCTCGGCGCGGGAAGGAACGCGGTCCGCTTCTCGCCGCCGCTGGTGCTGACGCGGGCGCAGGCCGACACCGCGGTCAAGATCTTCGACGAGGCGCTGACCGAGGTCGAGCGATCACGACGGTAGAACGGCGTGACGACGGTCAACGCAGAACACGCGGAACCGGCTGAATTCGTTGCTCTCGGGTTTGTGGCGCCGGCGTTGCCGTTGGTCCACGTTCGCGGCGATTTCGGAAACCGATGGGAGTTTGTTGTCGGTCCGCCAGGGGCGTACGTGGTCCTTGCCCCTGCCGGAAAGACGCGGGATCGGGTGAGAATTTCTGGCTGCGGGTTCTGCGGTTTCTGCGTTGACCGTCGTCGCCGCTGGCGCGGGCGTTGCTGACATGGCCGGCATCATGACGCAGGCCAGGCAGAATCTCGGAAAAGCCGGAGAAGATCTCGCGTGCCGCGAGCTGGAGCGCCGCGGGTACGCAATTGTTGCCAGGCGCTACCGCGCCCAGCGCGGCGAATTGGACATCATCGCGCGCGACGGCGCGACGCTGGTCTTCGTCGAGGTGAAAGCGCGCGAAGACCTGAGATTTGGCGACGGCGCCGAAGCCATCACCGCGCTCAAGCGGCGGCGGATGGCCCGCGTCGCGCTCGACTACATGGCGCGGCACCATGTGGTCGACTGCCCCTGCCGGTTCGACGTGGTCTCGATCCACTTCGAGGCGGGGCAGCCGGTGTTCGAGGTCTTTCAGAACGCATTCGACGTCACCTAGAGCGAGAACGCAGAACCCAGAACCCAGAACCCAGAACCCAGAACCCAGAACCAGACCCAGAACCGAGAACCTTGAACCAAGAACCAGAACCAACCCAGAACCCAGAACCCTGAACCATGAACCGCGAGCGACAGACGCCCCGTGCCTAACCTGCGCAAAGATCCCGTTACCGGCCGCTGGGTGATCATCTCCACCGACCGGCAGAAGCGGCCGAACGACTTCCGCCTGGAGAAATCGGCCAGCAGCGGCCGCGAGCGCTGTCCCTTCTGTCCCGGACACGAGGCGATGACGCCGCCCGAGATCCTCTCCTACCGGCAGAACGGCAGCGCGCCGAACACGCCCGGCTGGGACCTGCGGGTGGTGCCGAACAAGTATCCGGCGCTGCAGGTCGAGGGGACGATCGATCGGGAAGGCGAGGGCATCTTCGATCGGATGAACGGCATCGGCGCGCACGAGGTGATCATCGAGACGCCGGATCACGATCGGTCGCTGGCGCTGATGTCGGAGCCCGAGATCGAGCGGGTGCTGTGGGCGTTTCGCGAGCGGATGCTCGATCTCAAGCAGGATCACCGGCTGCGCTACATCCTGGTGTTCAAGAACCAGGGCGCCGCCGCCGGCGCGACGCTGGAGCATCCGCACTCTCAGCTGATCGCGCTGCCGATCGTGCCCGACTTCGTGCGCGAGGAGCTCGAGGGCGCGCGGGAGCACTACCGGGTAAAGGAGCGCTGCGTCTACTGCGACATCATCCACCAGGAGGTTCGCGACAGCCGGCGGGTGATCCAGGAGAACGCCGACATCGTCGCGCTGGCGCCGTTCGCGCCGCGCTTCGCGTTCGAGACCTGGCTGCTGCCGAAGCGGCACGGCGCGCGCTACGAGACGGCGGCGCGGCACGAGTACGAGAGCCTGGCGCGGCTGCTGAAGGCGGTGCTGCAGCGGCTCGACCGCGCGCTCGAGTCGCCGCCCTACAACCTGATCATCCACACCTCGCCGTTCTCGGAGGATGTCGCGGACCTGTATCACTGGCACATCGAGATCATGCCGAAGCTGACGCGCGTCGCCGGCTTCGAGTGGGGGACCGGGTTCTACATCAACCCGACCCCGCCCGAGGAAGCCGCCAAGGTCCTGCGCGCCGTGCGCCTGTAGGGCGACGCCTTCGGGGTCGCCGCTGTTGGTCGTCGCGCGGCCCTTCAGGGCCGCCAATGCTTGAAGCCCACCCCAGCGGTGTGGTACTTTGGGGGTTCGAGCGGGAATAGCTCAGTGGTAGAGTGCGACCTTGCCAAGGTCGAAGTCGCGGGTTCGAATCCCGTTTCCCGCTCCAACAATTTCATCTCGCCACGGTACGAAGGCGGGTCGTGAGACCCGCCGTTCTCTTTTACGGGGCGCCGTCGCCAAGAGGTAAGGCAGAGGTCTGCAAAACCTCCACCCCCGGTTCAAATCCGGGCGGCGCCTCCACCATTCCCTAGCAAATTTGCAGTTGTCGGTCGTCGCCATCGGGCGGCGTTGCGCCGTGTGTCGCTGGCGGGTGACCGCTGGCGCGTTGTCGTCAGGCGCGTGTCACGGCTTGACGACCGCCACCCTGCCTGCCTCGCGGATCGCGAGGCGACACGTCGCTCGGACCGGCGTGCCGTCGGGCAGGAACATCGTGTACTTCGTCGAGATCGATTCGATCACGCCCTCGAAATCCGGCAGCTTTGCGCCTCCCCACCTGACGGCGACCCTGGGAGGCCGCTTCCTGTCTTCGGCGCCGTCGGGGTCCTGCACCATGGCGAGCTTCATGAGGTTGGCGACGAACGCGGCGTGCACGTCCGCCCCGCTCTCGAAGGTGTCGAACATGAGCTCGAACGACATCACGCTTCCGTCCGCGGACCAGAACGCGAGCGCCGGTTTGTCGCCCCTCGACGATCCCTGCTTCGCCCAGGGCACCGACTTGTCGATCGAGATTTCCTTGGGGTTGAACATCGCGGTGACGATGATTCTCGAGCCCTCGAGCGAATGAATGGCCAGCCTCTGCGTTGGCAGCGCCTCGGGAGCCATCAGATACATCCTTCCTGCGCTGGCGCGCGACGGATGGTGAACGAGCACATTCCCGGTTCCCGGCAAAGCGTCGCGACTGCTGACGCGATCGGGAGGCCGACCGAGACAGTGGCGGCGAAGACGCGGTCAGATGGTATCCGAACGGCGTGCGCGGGCGACCGGCTGACTCGGCGCCGTCTGGTAGAGGTGCTCGGTGAAGACGGAGTTGGAGTCCTCCGGGCCGGCCATTGAAGCGTAAGGTCACTTCGACATAGTCTGTTGCCCGCTGCGTTCCCAGCGGCATCCATGCGTCACCCAACCGGCATCCCGGCGCCCACGATCCTGCGTCGAATCCGGCTCTCCGTCAGATCCCGAACTACCGCTGCGCGCGTTGAACACTGCCGATCGGGCGCCGATCCGGCGCGGTCCAGATGGAAAAGGAGACACTCATGATGAAGAACGTGACGCGGCGGGTGCTTGCTGCCTCTGTGGGCGTCGTCGCGGCCGGCTGGATCGTCATCGGCGTGCGGGCCGCGCAGGATCCTCCAGCGGCACGATTCACACGCGTGCCTCTCGGTGCGCCGCTGACGACGGGCGTGCTGCCCCGTGTGCTCGATACCACTGTGGTCAAGGTCGTGGCGATTCTCGCCGGCGAGTCGATCGCGCAACAGCAGGAGACCTCGGGCCGCAGGTTGACGCGGCAGGAAAAGAACGCGCTCAAGGCGCAGCGCCGGGCCGAGCAGGCGGGAGTCATCAGCAGCCTTCAGTCCGCCGGCGGCCGGGTGGTCACCACGTTTCAGAGCGCGCTCAACGGCGTCAAGGTCGCGATTCCGCGCAATCGGATCGGCGACCTCCGCAACCTTCCAGGCGTGATCGACGTGAAACCGGTGGGCATCTACAAGATCAACAACGTGGTGAGCGTTCCGCGCACGCAGGCGCCGCTGGCATGGTCTGGTGTCCTGGGCGTCCGTGGCGAAGGCGTGAGGGTTGCGATCCTCGATTCCGGCATCGACTACACGCACGCCAACTTCGGCGGTCCCGGCACCGCTGCGGCGTATCAGGTGGCTCACATGCACGAGAAGGAGCCCGCCGACCCGGCGCTCTTCGGTCCGGATGCGCCCAAGGTTAAGGGCGGCATCGATCTCGTCGGCGACACCTACAACCCTGCCAGCGCCGATCCCGCGCTCAACACGCCGATGCCGGATCCCAACCCTCTCGATTGCGTCCCCGGCGGCAACGTCGGCCACGGAACGCACGTCGCGGGCAGCGCGGCGGGATTCGGTGTCACCACGCAGGGCACGACCTTCAACGGGCCGTACGATCAGAACACCTACACGAATTTCGCGTTCTCGATCGGCCCCGGCGTCGCCCCGAAGGCCGACCTGTATGCGGTGCGCGTGCTCAGCTGCAGCAACGGGACCGACGTAGTCACCGAAGCCATCGACTGGGCCGTCGACAACGACATGGACGTGATCAACATGTCGCTCGGCGCGGATTTCGTCGACGCTGATTCAGCCGATGCTCTCGCGGCCGATGCCGCCGTGAGGGCCGGCGTGGTGGTGGTCTCGGCGGCTGGCAACGCCGGCGACATTCGCTACATTCTCGGCTCGCCTGCCGCGGCGACGCGAGGCATCGCGGTTGCCGCGAGCGCGAAGCAGGCCCTCGACACCACCGTCAACATCGCGCTGCCCGCGATTCCGGCTGGTCCGGCGGCGAAGACGATTCAGGCGTTGAACGCCAACGGCGCGGCGTTCACGCCGGGTGCACTGGAAGTCAAGGTGCTTCGCAATCCAAACGGCACCGTCAGCCTGGGGTGCAATCCAGCGGAATATGTCGCCGCCGGTGTCACGGGGAAGCTCGTGGTCACGCAGCGCGGGACGTGCGCGCGCGTCGCGCGCGCGATCTTCGGCCAGCAGGCGGGCGCGGCTGCCGTCGTGATGATCAACAACGCGACTGTGCTGCCGCCGTTCGAAGGGCCCATCACGTCCAACCCCGATACGGGCGAGCAGTTCACCGTGTCGATTCCGTTCCTCGGCGTTCGCGGCCTTGCCACCACCCCGACGTCGGATGGCTTTGCGCTCGTCCAGCGCGACGGGTTGTCGGTGGCGCTGACAGAAGGCACGCCCATCCCGACCGGCCTCGCCTCGTTCACATCCGGTGGCCCGCGCACGCCCGACTCGCTGCTCAAGCCAGACGTCACCGCACCCGGCGAGGGGATCGTGTCGACAGGCGCCGGCACCGGGAACGGGCCGTTGACGCTCTCCGGCACGTCGATGGCGTGTCCGCACATCGCAGGGATGGCGGCGCTCGTGATCCAGGCGCATCCGAAATGGAGGCCTGCGGCCGTGAAGGCGGCGATCATCAACAGCGGCAGTCCGGCAGGTCTGGCCGACTACGAAACGCGTCGCGCCGGTTCGGGCTTTGCGAGCGCGGCGGCAGCCGTGGGCACGATGGCGTACGCGTTCGCCGACAGGGACGAGACGACGGTCAACTTCGGCTTCGAGGAGTTCTCGCACGACTTCGTCAGGACCCGGATCATCCATGTGAAGAACGACGGTCCCGCGGCCAGCTTCGACGTCGCGATTGAGCGGCAGCAGGGGTCGCCGCATACCGTCACGGTCAGCCCGACGCATATCACCGTTCCGAGAGAACGGCGCGGCGAACGTGCAGCTGCTGCTGACGGTCCCGGCGGCGACGGTCGGCGGTTCGCTGCCCACTTCACCGGACGATGTCGATGCCTTCCACGACGTCGCCGGGCTCATCGCATTCACGCCGTCGTCGACCTCCAACCGCGGTATCTCCCTGCGCGTTCCGTACTACCTCGTCCCGCGGGCGTCGGCGAACGTCAACACCCGTCTGTCTCTGAAGCGGGGGGCGACAGAGGGCACCGCCACCGTCGAGAACCCGAACAGCCCGATCGCCGCGACGGCCGACTTCTATGCCTGGGGCCTCGAGAGTCCGAACGACAGGCTCGGGCGCTTCGATCTGCGCGCCGCCGGGGCCCAGTCGTTCGACTTCGGCGGCGGGGAACAGCTTCTCGTGTTCGCGGTCAACACGTTCAAGGCCTGGTCGACAATCGAGCAGCAGGAGTTCGATATCCCGATCGACGTCAACGGTGACGGAACCTTCGACTTCGTGATCTTCAACATCGACGTCGGCCTCGTCTCGACCGGTGATTTCACCGGTCAGGAAATCGCGGCGGTCCTGAACCTCGCGAACGGCGCGCTGTCTGCTGACTTCTTTGCCGTCGCGCCGACCAACAGCAGCACGGTTCTGCTGCCGGTCCTTGCATCGACGCTCGGCGTCACGCCGACCAACGCGCGTGTCACGTACTCGGTGATCGGATTCGATCTCCTCAGTGACGATCAGGACGCGTTCGGAGAAGCCGCATCGTTCAACGTCTTCGACAGCGCGATCAGCACCGGGGCCTTCGTTGCCGTGCCGCCGGACGCGTTCATCGCCGTGCCGGTGACGATCAACCCGGCGGAGGCGGAGGTCACGCCGGCCAGGGGGTTGATGATCGTCACACAGGACAACAAGAACGGACCGAAAGAGGCCGACCTCATTCGCGTGCGTCGTCGATAGGCCGAGCGAGATCGCTCGATCTCCTGCACGCATGGCGGCGTCGTGCGAGCCACGGTTCGCACGGCGCCGTCGCCGCGTTGGAAGCTGCCAAGTCACTCATTCCAGGCGAGCTCTTTGCGCGATTGTCCTCGCGGCGCCTCTAACTCTTTCATCCGCAGATCGTCATCGACGCCGTCGCTCTGGCGACTCACGCCACCAGAGACCTCCCTGTAACCGTCTGCGCCCCTTTTATCCTTTTCTGCTTATCAAGGCTCCACAAACGGCAGGCGCGTTCCTCCCTGTCTCCGGCCTCCGGCGGCAGCGGCGCGCCTGTTGAGTGGTGTGTGCTTTGCACTGCGTGCGGCCGCGTTCGATCTCTCGCACGCGCGAGAGTTTCCGCGCAAGCTGTCTGGCGTGTCGTCGTTCTGTCCGTCGCCCCCGCGGGAGGCGATGGCCCCGACCGGCCGGAGCAGCCAGAGAGGCGCCCATGCCTGCACCGGCACCCACGACTGTCCGCCGAACGAGCCGGGTGCTGTACATCGCGTATGCCTCCCCGGTTCCCTCGAGGCTCGGCCCCGCACGCCGCCACTATCACGTGCTCGACCAGCTGGCACGCTTCTATGACGTCCATTTCCTCTGCATCGGCGATGGCGTCGAGGCGGAGGCCTTCAAGCGGCACTTCGGCGATCGCGTGAGCGGCTTCACGTTCGTGCCGCGATCCACCGGACGCGGCCGGCGCCGCATTCGCCAGCTGGCGCGGACGATGATCGGGCGCTGCGACTTCTGGCCGGCGCTCGAGCCGCGGCTGCGCGAGGCGTGTCAACGCGTCGTGTCCGCCCACGCCTTCGATGCGATCGTGCTGTCCTCGGTGTTGCTGCGTTCGCTGCCGCTGCCTGAACACCTGCCGCTCGTCGCCGATACGCACAACGTCGAGTTCGACGTGCTCCGGCGGACCGCCGCGCATGCGGATCGTCTCCTCGTCCGCCAGTACGCGCGATCGCAATGGCCGTCGACGCGACGCGAAGAGCGTCGCTGCGGGGAGGGGGTAGACCTGCTCCTCGCCACTTCCGCGCGCGACCGTCAGATGTTCGAGGGGGAACTCGCGCTTCGGCGCGTCGCAGTGCTGCCGAACGGGATCGACCTGACAGAGTTCGTGGCCGCCACCACTGCGCCCCAGCCGGGCACCATCCTGTTTACAGGGCTCATGAGCTACTACCCGAATCAGCAGGCGGTCCGTTGGTTCCTGAACGAAGTCTTCCCGGTCATCCTCAAAAACCGGCCCGACGCCAGGCTGGTCGTGGCGGGCGCCGCCCCGCCCCGCTGGATGACGGCGCTCGCGAGGCCTGAGGTGGAGGTCACCGGCCTCGTGCCCGACATCCGCCCATACCTCGAGCGCGCGGCCGTGTTCATCGCGCCACTGATGATTGGCGGAGGCACGCGCGTGAAGATCCTCGAAGCGCTCGCGATGGAGCGGCCGGTGGTCAGCACCTCGATTGGCGCTGAAGGTCTGGAGCTCGCGCACGGCGCCTCGGTACTGTTCGCCGACGATCCGGCGGCGTTTGCCGCACGGGTCGTCGACGTGCTGCAGGACGCCCGGCTGGCGGCGCGGCTCGGAGCCTGCGGTCGACAGCACGTCGCGGCCCGCTTCGACTGGGACCGGATTGGCGAAGCCGCGCGCCAACTGCTCGCCTCTCGAATCGGACTGGAGAGCCGCGCCGGGGCCGCGCGCGGCCTGCGGCCGTTTCGCGTCGCCGATCGGGTCGAATCATGAGAATTCACACCGACTGCCGCCATTACCGCACGAGTGCGCCGTGTTCGTTCCACAAACGCACCGGTGCCTCCTGCGATGCCTGCGCCCAATACGCACCAGTCGAGGAGCGGTTGCTGATCGTAAAGCTCGACGCGATGGGCGATGTCCTGCGGACGACCACGTGTCTGGAGCCGCTGAAACGCCAGCATCCCCGCAGCCATGTCACCTGGATCACGCGGGCGGAGGCCGCGCCGCTGCTCGCCGGCAATCCACACATCGACCGCGTCCTCGTTGTCGGATCGAACTACCTCGAATTCGTGCAGGCGGAAGTGTTCGACCTGGCGCTCGGTCCGGACGCGGACGCGCTGTCAGCGTCGATCATGCTGTGCGCGCAGGCGCACGAGAAGCGCGGCTTCATCGCCGACCGTCGCGGCGGCGTCATCCCGTTGAACACGGCCGCAGAGACGTGGTGGCGGATGGGCGTCAACGACCATCTCAAGCGGCAGAACCGCCGGACCTACGGCGAGTGGCTCTACGACATCTGCGAGCTGCCGCCGCCCATCGTGCGGCCCTGGTTCCGCCCGTCCGCCGCGGCGCTCGCGGCGGCAGAGCGGCTGTTCGATGGGAGCGCCCCGCGCGCCGCCGCGCGGGTGTGCTTCAACACCGGGGCAGGGGACCGCTGGCAGGAAAAGCGCTGGAAGCGCCAGCACTACGTCGATCTGGCCCGGCTCGTCCACGACCGCTGGCCGGAGGTCGCGATCGCCCTCGTCGGTGGACCCCGTGAGAAGGAGTTCAACGCCGCCCTGCTCGAGTCGGACGCCGGCTTCATCGATGGCGGAACCGACAACTCGATTGACGGCTTCGCCGCGCTGATTGCGTCCTCCGATTGGGTGTTGACGTCCGACAGCCTGGGATATCACGTCGCGTGCGCCGTCGGCACGCCCGCAGTCTGCCTCGTCGGGCCGACGTCGCCGTGGGAGCTCGATTGCTACGGGACCAATCGCGTCCTGCACGCCGGACTCGACTGCATCGCCTGCTACCTCGGGAACTGCCCGCTGAAAACAACATGCATGGACAGGTTGACGGCCGATGATGTCTGGCCGGCAATCGGCGCGACTGCCGCCTGCTCGCCTCGCCGCAGCGTCTTCGCGGAGGGAAGCGCAGCGGAGCTGCGCCCTGTAGCAGCGCGAGGACCGCGGCGCCTGCCGCTGCGTGATCTCGGAGGTTGCCGTGCCGCGGCGCCCGATCTCGCTAACTAGTCAGCTTTTCGCTCGCGCGAGCGGGGACGATCCTGGTGCTGCTCGATCGCCGTCGGCGCAGCCGAGATTCGGGCCGGCGAGGATTGGCCGGGATTCCGCGGCCAGCAGCGGCAGGGTGTCGGGACCGCGGAGCGGGCGCCGCTGCGCTGGTCGCCGACCGATCATATCCGCTGGAAGACGCGCATTCAGGGCGCCGGTCATTCCTCGCCGGTCATCTCGGGCGGCCGGGTCTTCGTCACAACCGCGTACGAGTCGGAGCAGGCGCGGCGGATGCTCGGCTACGCCAGACGACTGCGGCTCGCGCTGTGCCTGCTGACGCTCGCGGCATTCTTCCTGCTGCCGCGCCCTGCCGCGTGGTGGCACGAGGCCGCGGCCGCCGCGGCGCTGACGGCGTTTGTCGCGCTCACGCTCGCAGATGAACGGCTGTTCCAGTTCGCGCGCTCCGCGGCTCGCGCATGGATTGGTGCCGCGTTTGCCGCCCTCGCGGGCATCATCGTCAGCGCGTACGGCCTGCCGCGGCCCTCGCGTTGGCGGCGCATCCTGGCGCTGGTCGTCGCGGCGGTGGGGGTCCTCCTCATCGCCGCCATTCCGGGCGGCCTTCACCAAACCCGCCCAATCGCGGCGGCGCTCGCGGTCACGGCAATGGCATCGGCGGTGGGCAGTGTGCTCCTGGCCCGTGGCCTCTTCGCTGGTCGCAGACCGGGTGCGTCCCGGGCCTCGTACGCGGCCGGTGCGGTGATCGTGGCAGCCGCCCTTTCGCTTCAGCGGGTCAGCGGCCGGCCCGAAGCCTGGCTCGCGATCGCCGCGGTGCTGACCGGCATCGCGGCGCGCGCGGTCCTGGGCGCGCGCCCGCGCGTACTGCCGGCGTGGCGCGCCACGATCCTCGCGGCGGCCGCGGTTGGATTCCTCACGACGACCGTGCTCGTGCCGCGCAGCGGCTGGATTCATGCGGTCGCCGCCGTGGACCGTGAGAGCGGCGACGTGCTCTGGGTCCGCGGCGGGTTGACGGCCGGCCGGACTGCCGTGCACCGCGCGAACTCGCTGGCGACGCCGACTGCTGTCGCCGACCGCGAGCGCGTGATCGCGTACTTCGGCACCCCGGGCTGATGGCCGTCAGTTCCAAAGGCGCGCTGCTCTGGACGAACCGCAACGTGCCGTTCCAGTCGATATACGGTGTTGGCGCGTCGCCGTTGCTGGCGCCCGAAGCCGTCCTCGTCTCCAGTTTTACACCGGCCGGACCGTACCTTGCGGCGTTCGACGCGGTCACCGGTCGTGAGAAGTGGCGGACCGCCCGCGTCGACGTCCACCCTGAATTCGGCGATAGCCGGACGCCGCTGCTGACGACGGTCCGCGGGCGTCCCACGGTCGTCGTCTGGGGCATGGACGAGCTCGCCGGACACGACCTGGAGACAGGGCAGGTTCTCTGGAAGTACGCGCACGGTGCGCAGCACCGAATGGGGTCGATGGTCACCAGCGTTGTGGGCAATGGCGACCTGATGTTCCTCCCGCTCGAGAACGGCATGATCGCGCTGAGCACCGCGAAACTCGTCGACGGCGCCGATCCCGTCGTCTGGACGAGCAAGGGCGGCGGTAGCGCGCTGACCACGCCGGTGTTGTACGAGGGGCGTATTTACGCCGTGTCCGCTGCCGGAGTCGCCACCTGCATCGACGCGAAGACGGGCGCCCTGCTCTGGCGCGCGCGACTGGATGGGCAGTACAGCTCGTCGCCGGTCGCCATGGCCGGCCGGGTCTACTTTACGGGCGACGCGGGAAAGACCACGGTCGTGGCGGCCGCGCCAACATTCGAAGTTGTGGGAGAGAACGACATCGGCGAGGCGGTCGTCGCGACGCTGGCGCCCGTAGACGGCGACCTCTACATTCGTGGCCAGCACCACCTGTTCCGCGTCAGCCCCTGACCATGCTGCTCGATGCACGCGCGGTCGAGCCGCAAGCCGGCCTCGACGCCGACATCTGCATCGTCGGCGCGGGAGCCGCCGGGATCACCCTGGCGCTGGAACTCGTCGACCGCCCGGTGCGCGTCATCGTCCTGGAGGGTGGCGGTACCCAAACGGATGAGGACTCGCAGCGCCTGTACCAAGGTGCAACAACCGGACAGCCGTACTACGAGCTCGACGCGTGCCGTTTCCGATTTCTTGGCGGCTCTACCAACGCGTGGGGCGGGTGGTGCCGCCCCCTCGATGCCATCGATTTCATGGCGCGCGACTGGGTGCCGCACAGTGGCTGGCCCTTCCCACGCGACACGCTGAATCCCTATTACGAGCGGGCCCACGCGGTGTGCAGGCTCGGGCCATGCGACTACGATGCGCAGCGCTGGAATGCGGATGGCGCGAGCATGGTCCCGCCGCAGTCGCGAGAATTGGCGGACACGCTGTTTCACATCCGGCCGATACGGTTCGGCCACGAGTACCGCGGTGCGCTCGAGAAGGCCTCCAATGTGCGGCTCCTGCTGCACGCGACCGCACTCGAGATCGAGATGGACTCAGCCCACCAGACCGCGGTTCGCCTGTCGGTCGGCACGCCGATCGGCACCCGGTTCGCCGTGCGTGCCGGGGCGTACGTGCTTGCTGCCGGAGGTATCGAAAACCCCCGCCTGCTGCTTGCCTCGCGACAGGGCCGGATGTCAGGCATTGGGAACGAGCGCGACCTCGTCGGCCGCTTCTTCACCGAGCACCTGCACGTGCCGGTGGCGCTGGTGGCGCCTCGGGGCCGGACGCCAGGCTTTTACGCTGCGCACCGCGTGGGCGGGGCGACGATCCGTGGCGCCGTCCGCATCACCGACGACGCCCGCCGCCGGGAGCGTCTCCTGGGCTGCGCGCTGACGTTTCACAACGCCGACGATCCCCACGACGTCCTCAGCCCGGCACGGATGCCGGCGGCCTACGAATCGCTGGGCGTGCTCGTGCGCGCGATGCGGCGCGGCGAACGTCCCCCGCGGATCCTGCGGCACCTCGGTAACGTCCTCACGGGCGTCGACTCGGCGGCCGCGTTTGCTTACAAGAAGGTGCGGAAAGTTCGAGCCCGGCGGTTGATCGTCGGCTGCCGTGCCGAGCAATCGCCGAACCCCGACAGCCGGGTGACGCTTGACGATAGCGTAGACGCCTTCGGCATGCCACGGGCTCGCGTCCACTGGCAGTTGACCGCCCGCGATCACGAGAGCTTCGACCGGGCGCAGACGCTATGGCGCCGCGAGCTGACCGCGGGGGGAGTCGAGCTGGCGTCTATTGCGACGCCCGACGTGCCGTGGATGGCGAGGATGTCGCCGGGCGCTCACCACACCGGCACGACGCGGATGCATGCCGATCCCAGCCGCGGCGTCGTCGATGAGCACTGCCGCGTGCACGGCACCCGTAACGTGTTTGTCGGGGGAAGCTCAGTCTTTCCGACTGCCGGCTGGGCGCCGCCGACACTGACGATTGTCGCGCTGGCACTCCGGCTTGCCGATCACCTGCGGACCGTCCTGAAAGGCTAGAGCCGCTGGGGGCTCGAGCGGCTCCTGGGTGGAAGAACTCAACGTCACACGTGACCGGCTCCCGCTCGCGGCGCCAGCACCAGCACGCTATACTGCACGTCCACGACCATCAACCTTCTTCGTCGAAAACGCTCGCGGATCTTCGTAAAATGCCGACGACCGTTCATTCAAGCGAGCCATCAACCATGAGAAAACCGGTTCTCCTCAGTGCCCTCACGGTGTTCGCGATCGCGGCGCTTCTCTTCGCCGCGGCCGGCGCGCAGCAGCAGGCGGCGTCGGTCGCCATCGACCCCGACGACATCGGCGGCGTCGTCCGCGGCCCGAACGGTCCCGAAGCGGGCGTCTGGGTGATCGCGGAGACGCGCGACCTGCCCGTCCGCTATATCAAGAGCGTGGTCACCGACGACCAGGGACGCTTCGTCGTCCCCGATCTGCCGAAGGCGCGCTACAGCGTGTGGGCGCGGGGCTACGGCCTGGTCGACAGCGACAAGACGACGAGCGAACCGGGGCAGACCGTCAACATCACCGCGAAGGCGGCGCCGGACGAGAAGGCCGCGGCGCACTACTACCCGGCGATCTACTGGTACTCGATGCTCCACATCCCGACCGAGGCGGAGCTGCAGAACAAAGATCTCTTCCGCGCCAACATGACGCAGCGGCAATGGATCGGATCGATGAAGAACATCGGCTGCATCGGCTGCCATCAGCTCGGGCAACTCTCGACGCGGACCATTCCGCCGTCGCTGGGGCCGTTCAAGTCGGGCGAGGAAGCGTGGCACCGCCGCGTGCAGTCGGGGCAGGCGGGCGCGATGATGCTCGGCCAGATGAACAACCTGGGACCGGGATCCTTCAAGCTGTACGGCGACTGGACCGACCGGATCGCGAAAGGCGAGCTGCCGAAGGTGAAGCCGCAGCGTCCCCAGGGCGTCGAGCGCAACATCGTCGTCACCCTGCGCGACTGGATGAACGAGAAGCAGTACCTGCACGACCTCATCTCGAGCGACCGCCGCCATCCGACGGTGAACGCGAACGGTCCGGTCTACGGATCGCCCGAGTACAGCTCCGACACGATGCCGATCCTCGACGTCGTCGAGAACAAGGCGACGACGTTCAAGCTGCCGGTGAGGGATCCGCAGATGCCGCTCAGCCTCGGGCCGGGGCACGCGGCGGCGCTCGAGCTGCTGCAGCCGTCGCCGTACTGGGGCCCCGAGCAGCTCTGGGACACGCGCGCGAACAACCACAACTCGATGTTCGACAAGGAAGGACGGCTGTGGCTGGCGGCGACGGTCCGCGCGCCTGAGAACCCGGCGTTCTGCAAGGCCGGATCGGATCACCCGTCGGCGAAGGCGTTTCCCACCGAGCGTGCCGTGCGGCACCTCGCGATGTTCGATCCGAAAACGAAGAAGTACTCGTTCGTCGACACCTGCTACGGCACGCATCATCCGCAGTTCGGCTACGACGCGAACGACACGCTGTGGACGAGCGGCGGCGGCCCGGTGCTCGGGTGGCTGAACACGAAGCAATTCCTGCAGACCGGCGATGCGGCGAAGGCGCAGGGATGGACGGCGTTCATCCTCGATACGAACGGCAACGGCAAGCGCGACGAGGGGTACACGGAGCCCGGCCAGCCGATCGATCCGGCGAAGGACGCGCGCGTGGTGACGCCGTACTACGCGGTGATGCCCAACCCTGTCGACGGATCGATCTGGGGCGCGATGATCGGGAATCCCGGCGCGGTCGTGCGCGTGATGCCGGGACCGAATCCGCCGGCGACGGCGCTCACCGAGGTCTACAACGTCGCGGCGCCCGGCTTCGGCGCGCGCGGCGCGGACATCGACGGCAACGGCGTCGTCTGGGTGTCGCTCGCGAGCGGACATCTCGGCGAGTTCGACCGCCGGAAGTGCAAGGGTCCGCTGAACGGTCCGAAGGCGACCGGCGACCACTGCCCCGAAGGGTGGACGTTCCACAAGTATCCGGGTCCCGGCTTCGAGGGCATTGGCGACAACAGCGCCGAGTCGAGCTACTACTCGTGGGTCGATCAGCACGACACGTTCGGCCTGGGCCGCAACGTGCCGATGTCGACCGGCAACCTGAACGACGGGCTGATCGCCTACGCCAACGGCCGGATGGTCACGCTGCGCGTGCCGTATCCAATCGGGTTCTACGCCAAGGGGCTCGACGGCCGCATCGACGATCCGAACGCCGGATGGAAGGGCCGCGGGGTGTGGTCGGCGAACGGCGATCGCGCGCCGTGGCTGATTGAAGGGGGCAAGGGCACGCGTCCACTGGCGGCGCACTTCCAGCTGAGGCCGAACCCGCTGGCAAAATAGCAGCGCCGTTCATCATCGCGCATTCCTCCGTGTGAAAGGGATGAGAGTCGCCAGCACCCAGGCGCAGTCGATTTCCGCCGAGCGTGCCGCCGGTTTCGTCCGATCCGGCATGTGGCTCGACTACGGCACCTCGCTGTGTCAACCCGATGTCTTCGACAAGGCGCTTGGCGCCCGCATCAAGGAAGTCACCAACCTCAAGATCCGCCATTGTCTGACGATGCGCCCCCGGGCCGTGCTGGACGCCGATCCCGAAGGCTGTCATGTCTACTGGTTCAGCCTGCACTACTCCGGCTACGACCGGAGAAAGCACGATGACGGACGCTGCAATTACATCCCGGTCAATCTTGGTGAGATCCCGGACTACTACCGGCGCTTCATCGACCCTGTCGACATCGTCATCCTCAAGACGTGCCCGATCGATGAAGGCGGCTACTTCAATCTGAGCGCGGCGAATCTCTGGCACCGCGCGATCGTCGAGCGCGCCAGGATGGTCATCGTCGAGACGACCCGCGGGCTGCCGTACGTCTATGGAGAACAGACGGGGGTGCACGTCAGCGAGGTCGACTACGTGATCGAGGGCGACGACGCCCCGGCGCCCGAACTGCCGAACCCGCCGCCCAGCGAGATCGACCGCGCGGTGGGGCGGCTGATCGCGAGTGAAATCGACGACGGCAACTGCCTGCAGATTGGCATCGGCGGCATGCCCAACGCCGTCTGCGGCCTCCTGCTCGAAAGCGGGGTGCGCGATCTTGGCGTGCACACGGAGATGATGACCGACGGCATGGCCGACCTGTACAAGGCCGGCCGGATCACCGGCGCCAGAAAAACGCTGAACCCGGGCAAGATCGTCTACACGTTCGCGCTCGGCTCGCGCGATCTCTACGCGACAGTGGACCGCAATCGCGACATGCACTGCTGCCCGGTCGACTACACGAATCCACCCCACGTGATCATGCAGAACGACCACGTGATCTCGATCAACAACACGACGCAGGTCGACCTGCAGGGACAGGCGGCTTCGGAATCCGACGGTCACCGCCATCTCAGCGGCACGGGCGGGCAGTTGCAGTTCGTGCGCGGCGCCTACGCTTCGAAAGGCGGCAAATCGTTCATCTGCCTCTCCTCGACCTACGACAAGCGTGGCGAGCGCCGCAGCCGAATCGTGCTGAACCTGACTCAGGGCAACATCGTGACCACACCCCGCTCCGACGTCATGTTCATCGTCACCGAGTACGGGATGGTCAATCTGAAGGGGAAGTCGGTCGCCGAACGCGCCAGGGCGCTCGTCGGCATCGCGCATCCGGACTTTCGCGAGGGTCTCGAACGCCAGGCGTACGAGCACCGCCTGATCCCGCGCGGTTTTTCGTTCTGACGCCTGCCGCCGGCCCTGAAGGGCCGGCCTACGAACTGGAGCTACGCGGACATGGGTACGCAGATGACATCCAATACCACGACGCAAACCGAGGCTCTGCTGCTCGCCGAGACGAAGGACGGGGTCGCCACGCTGACGCTCAACCGTCCCGGCCAGTTCAACGCGCTCTCGAGTGCTCTGATCGACGAGCTGCAGTCGGCATTCGACCGCCTTGCCGCGGACCCGGCTGTCAGCGTGGTCGTGCTCGCGGCCAATGGCCGGGGATTCTGCGCCGGGCATGATCTCAAAGAGATTCGGGCGATGGGCACTGTGTCCGACGTCGAGTCGCTGTTCGCGCGCTGCAGCCGCATGATGATGACCATCACGACGCTGCCGCAGCCGGTCATCGCGAGGGTGCACGGCATCGCGACGGCGGCCGGTTGTCAGCTCGTCGCCACCTGCGACCTCGCGGTGGCGTCCACGGCGGCAACCTTCGCCACGCCGGGCGTGAACATCGGCGCGTTCTGTTCCACCCCCAGCGTTGCGCTTGGCCGCGCGGTCGGCCGCAAGCACGCCATGGAGATGCTGCTCACAGGCGAGTCGGTCGGGGCTTTACGTGCCTGCGAGATCGGACTCGTGAATCGCGTCGTGCCGCCCGAGGCGCTCGATGCCGAGGTCGAGACGCTTGCGAGAGGGATCGCCTCGAAGTCGTCGGCCGTCATCGCGTCCGGCAAGCAGGTCTTCTATCGTCAGCTCGATCTGTCCCTCGGCGACGCCTACGCCATGGCCGGACACGCCATCGCCTGCGATTTTTTCACCGAGGACGGCAAGGAAGGCGTGGACGCGTTCCTCGGCAAGCGCGCACCACGGTGGAAGAACCGGCAGTAATCGGCAATCAAGGACAAACGATATCCGACCCCGGACGTCGGGTTGAGGTCGGAGTATTCCGGCAGCCGCACGGCAGCGATATTGGATGCAGAAAAGGGATGGCTCACTTTTCAGGCGACGATCGGCGCGTCGCGAAGCGCCGCCGAGTTGGCGACATCTCTTTTGAACCCCTCCGTGTCCTCGTGATCGAGCCTCACGAGGACATGCTCGAGCTGTGCTCGTATTGTCTGGAAGCCGACGGATATCGCGTGAGTACCGCGCGAGACGCGGACGAAGGCTTCGCCTGCGCACTGACCGAATGTCCCGATCTGATCATCATCGAGCTTGTCCTGCCTCGGCGAGGAGGATTCGAGCTCATCCACCAGTTACGCGATCACTCGCTCACCAGGGATGTCCCGGTCGTCGTGCTGACGGGGATGGCCGACCAGGGCACGCTCGCTGCTGCCGAGGCCCATGGCGCCGCGGCGACGCTGACCAAGCCGGCGATGCCGGACGAGATTCAACGCGCCGTCAAAGAGATCCTCGCGAAGGCCGATCCGGCGCATCTCATCGATCGCCAGCTGCGTCGAAAACTGATCGCCGTCAGGCATCTTGCGCAACGATTGGGCGCCAGCGCCGAGCTGCGTCAGCACCTTTCGCGTTTCATCGACAGCCTTCAGCAGGCCGTGCTGCTCCTCGATGAAGCGGGCCGGCTGATCGCGGCGAGCAAGGCAGCGGCATCGCTGACCGGGTATGCCGAGACGCTGGTCAGGGAACATTCAGTGTTCGAGGCGATTGTCGCCGGCGAGGGCGTGTCGAGCGATTGCTGGGGTCGGACGCGCGCGGCCGAACACTGGAGCGGCTGCGCCCAGTTCGTCCATCGAGATGGCCACACCGTGTCGACACGTGCGGTCTACATGTCCGCGGGCATCGCCGGGCTCCAACTTGCGGCATTCGCGCCGACCAGCTGTGGGCCGGCAGCTCCAGGCTGACTACCGGGAGCAGCGCAACAAAAAGGCCGAAAGAAAACGGGCGGGAAAATAACCCGCCCGATGCGCAAGAGTGGCGAAGACGCTGTCCCGGTTCAGGGCGTGAGCGTGCGGCGCCCGGTCAGCAGGTGCACCAGGAACAGGACGATCGCGACGACGAACAGCACATAGGCAATGTTGGTGGCGACACCCGCCACACCAGACACACCGAGCACGCCGGCAATCAGCGCGATCACGAGAAACACCAACGCGTAATACAGCATGATCCCCTCATCGCTCGAGCCATCCGTGCCGAGCGCTTTCTGGTCAGAAATACAGCAGAAACTGTGCCGTATCAATTTGCTGGGCTTTGGCGGGCCTAGGACTGCAGTGTGGGTAGATTGCTTCCGAGCGTCTGCCCGTGCGCGACCGATCAGGTACGGGTCCGAGTGGATCGTCCGCTGCCTCGAGTGTCAGGCGCAGCGTTCAGGGCATCCACGGCAGCCAGCCCTGCGCGTCCGCGCGCGACCAGCTCGGCCATCGCGTTGCCGACCGCGGCGATGTCATACGGCTTCGAGATGAACCCGTCGCAGCCCGCCTGTCGCGCGATCCCTTCGTCGCCGGTCAGCGCTTGCGCAGTCAGGGCGATGACGATGAGGTCCTTCGTGTCGGGGTGCGCCTTCAACTGACGAGTCGCTTCCCAGCCGCTCAAACCGGGCATCCGGAGATCCATCAGGATGACCGCCGGGTGACGGTGCTGGACCTGCGCGAGCGCGTTCTCGCCATCCACAGCGGCGACCACCTCGAAGCCGCGGAAGGTCAGGTACTCGGTCAGCATCTCGCGGCCGTCAGGCGAGTCGTCGACCACCAGGATGTACGGCTTCGCGGTGGCCATATGCCACTGTAGCGCGCAAGCTCAGCAGAACCTAACGAATTAGTTCACCTTCAAAACCGTAATCGGATTGCCAATGAAATTCGAGGCGACGCCGCCGGATTGTCTCTGGCGACAACAGCATGAATATCGTGCGGCACTGTTGGAGCGACAGGTGCGTATCGATCAGCTGCGAGCGGAGTGAGGTGGGTAGTCGACACCAGGGACACGGAGGACACAAAGGTTTGTCTTACCGCGTCTTTGCCCATGCCTCTTCGATGGCCGGCTTCAAGGCGCCAGTCCAGATCCGGTACCCGCGCTCGTTGAAGTTCAGCCCGTTCTCCGCATAGAGCTCGGGCCGCGGCCCGCCGTCGGCTCCCAGAAGCGCCTGTTCGGCGTCCACATAGCGCAGCAGCGGATCGGCGCCGGCGAGCTGCTTCACCAGCGCGTTCGCGCGACGGATGGTGTCTATCTGCTTCCAATGCGCGGGGCTCGGTTTGGTGCCGATGATGACCATCGGCGTTCCCGGCAGCCGCTCGTGCACGGTTGCGACCAGCCTCCGATAATCCGCGGCGATCACGTCGGCGGTCTTGTTCGCGGCCACGTCGGCGTCGCCGGCGTAGAAGACGATCAGCTTCGGCTGGTAGCGGACGATGATCCGGTCGGCGTAGAAGATGTTGTCGGATACATGCGACCCGCCGAAGCCGCGCTTGATCGTCTTCATCCCGGGAAACGCGCCGGCGACATCCCAATATCTGATGCTGGAGCTGCCGACGAACAAGGCCGCAGCCGCCGGCGGCGGCGCGGCCCGATCCTCAGCCTCGAATGCTGCGATATCTTTCTCGAACCGCTTCGGGTCCGGGTTCGTCTGGGCTGAGCCCGTCAACCCGCAGACCACCAGCACGCCAACCGCCGCCAGGATTCTCATAGCACCTGATCTTAGCCGGTGAACCCCGAGGCGTCAGGCGCAAGCCGCCCCGAGGCGGTGGTCGGTTACTGCTACTGCGAGCGCGCGACGCCTTTGATGATCGCCCCGGGCGTGGTCGAGATGAACCGGACTTCGTTGCCGCGATCGATCAGCACGAAGGCGAAATTCTCCTTGCCCAGGAACTGCACATCACACGTCGCGGTCCCGGTACCATTCGCCTTCACCGAGTACTTGCAGACGAACGTGTGCTGGAGGCCCCCGTCCCCGATATTGACGGTGCCTTCGCCGGTCAGCGTGCCGTCTCCATCGGCGGTGAACTGGCGAACCGCATCAAGGCTGGTACCGAAAAACGTGCCGTCGAGCGCCCATCCGTACGAGCCGCGCAGGTCGGCGTTGCTGAATCTCCTGTCCCGGTCCGCCGAGGCGGGCAGCGCGGCCAGCATGAAGGTGAGTGCGAAGCAGCCGAGTCTCACATGGTTTCGCATACGGTGTCCCTTTCGACGAAGCCTGAGTGGTCTTCGTGTCCCGGGCCGAATCGTGTCGGATGGGGCCGCCGCCCGCCATAGATGGCGTCTTGAAAGAATCTTGATCTTTCCTCGACCGGTGTAGAATCCGGTGGCTTCAGCGTGAGCACCCCTGCTACCCGGGTCACGTACCGCTTCGACGAATTCGAAATCGACCTCGCCGCCTACGAGTTGCGCCACGGCGCGCAGCGCGTTCGACTGGCGCGGCAGCCGATGGACCTCCTCCTCCTCCTGCTGGAGCGCCGGCTGGAACTGGTGTCGCGCGACGAGATCGCGAAACAGTTGTGGGGTCCGGACGTCTGCATCGATTTCGATGCCGGCATCCACACGGCGATTCTCAAGATCCGGCAGGTGCTGGGCGACTCGCGCGAGTCGCCGCGGTTTGTCGAGACCGTACCAGGGAAGGGGTATCGCTTCATCGCGCCGGTCGTGGTCGTGACGCCGCCGCCTTCTCAGGTATCGCCGACCGCATCGACGCCACCCGAGCGCCTGCCGGAGACGCGTCGTCATAACCTGCCGGCCGACCTGACGAGCTTTGTCGGCCGCCGCCAGGAGTTGGTCGAGCTGCCGCGGGCGCTCGCGTCGGCGCGGCTGCTGTCGCTGACTGGCGCCGGGGGCGTCGGCAAGACGCGGCTGGCGATTCGGCTGGCGTTCGACCTCGTCGACCAGTTCCGCGACGGCGTCTGGCTGGTCGATCTGGCGCCGCTCTCGGCGTCCGATCTGGTGGTGCAGACAATCGCGACCGCCGTTGGTGTCCGCGAAGGGCGGCGCCGATCGGTGCGCGAGGCGCTGCTCGACGATCTGCATCATCGTGAGCTGCTGCTCGTGCTCGACACGTGCGAGCACCTGATCGCGTCGTGCGCCGAGATCGTCGAGGCGTTGCTCCGCGCGGCGCCGGCGCTGCGGATCGTCGCGACCAGCCGGGAGGCGCTGGGCGTGTCGGGCGAGAGCGTCTGGCGTGTGGCCTCGTTGTCGCTGCCGCAGGCCCTCGCATCGGTGCCGGTCGATGCGCTCATCGAGTCCGAGGCGACACAGCTCTTCATCGAGCGCGCGAGCGCCGTCGATCCAGCCTTCACGCCGACCACCGACAACGCGGACGCCATCGCCCGCATCTGCCGGCGCCTCGACGGGATTCCGCTCGCGATTGAGCTCGCGGCCGCTCGCGTCGTCGTGCTGTCAACCGAACAGATCGAGTCGCGGCTGCAGGACCGGTTCCGCCTGCTCACCGGCGGCGCGCGCACGGCGGTCGCACGGCAGCGGACGCTCGAAGCAACGGTGGCGTGGAGCTACCAGCTGCTCTCGGACGGCGAACGGCAGCTGCTCGGGCGGATGTCGGTCTTTCCGGCCTCGTGGACGCTCGAGGCCGCCGAACGCGTGTGTGGCGGCGACGGCATCGACGAGCCCGACGTGCTCGATCTGCTGTCGCGGCTGGTCGGCAAGTCGCTCGTCGTCGTGGACAACGATTTCGCCGGCGAGCGCCGCTACCGTCTGCTCGAGACCGTCCGGCAGTACGCCCGCGACCGGCTCGTGGAGGCGGGCGCCGCCGATCGCCTGCGCGATCGGCACTTCGAGTACTTCTTCAACGAGTTCCGCGGAGTCCTGCCGATCCTCCGCCACCACGGCCAGCTGCCGTGCCTGAAGCGGTTGCGAATCGAACAGGAGAACGTGCGGGCCACGCTCGACTGGGCGCTGGCGTCGCCGCCGCTGGCGACACGGGGACTCGAGCTCGCCGGCGCGTTGTTCTGGTTCTGGGTCAAGCGCGGACAGTTCGAGGAGGGGAGGCAACGGCTCGAACGCGCGCTCGCGTCCGCGCCTGATGGTTCGGGATCGCTGCGCGGCCCGGCGCTGATCGGTCTGGCGCACATGTTCTACTTTCAGGGCCACTACGTCGAGGCTGCGGCGCTGGTCGAAGACGCGCTGTCACTCGGCCGCGCCAACGATGACGCCTGGCTGGTGTCGTTCGCGCTGTCCCTGCAGGCATTTGCCTCATTGGAGCTCGGCGATCTGGACGGTGCCGAGACAAAGGCGACCGATGCGCGAGCCGCCGCCGATCTCAGCGGAGAGTTGGTCCAGCATGGCGGCCCGCTTCTCGTCCTGGCCAACGTCGCCGTGGCGCGCGGCGAATACGACCGGGCGCAGCAGTTCTTCGACGAATCGATCGACGTGCACCGGCGAGCGGGCGATTTGTGGGGGCTCGGCATTCTGCTCTCGGCCGCGACCGGCCTGAGCACCATCCGCGGCCACCTGGAACAGGCGCAGGCGCAGGCATCCGAAGCGTTGTCGCTCTGTCAGGAGCTGGACGATGCCCGCGGGATCGCGTGGTGCCTCGAAGTCTTCGCGGCCCTGCTCGCCGCACGGGGTTGCGCGGAGCTGGCGGCCCGGCTCTGGGGCGCGTCGGACAAGCTGCTGGAAAGCGTCGGCAGCTCGCTGGCCGGCACACACCGATGGATACGTGAGCGCCACATCGAATCGGTCAGGACCGCCGTCGGCGAAGCCGGATTCGAGACGGCCCGCGCCGAAGGCCGCGCGATGTCGCTCGCGCAGGCGGTTGCGCTGGCGCTTACGGGTTCTTCGCCTGATAGACGCGCAGCCATCCTTCGGTGAGCACCGCGCGCTTCAGCGGCAGTTCGCCGACGGGGACCGTCTCGGGCACCGCCACCTCGACGAACTCCGGCGCGAGCGGCGACTTCCGGACGAACTCCGTCCTGTATCCCTGGATGTCCACGGCGGCGACGGCCGGCGTCACGTCGACCTTCGCCGGCAGCGCCAGCACGGGTCCGGTACGGAAGGTCGCCTCGAGCGCGCGCAGCCCCGGCTCCACGAACTCCCGCGGCATCGTCAGCTTCTTGCGCGGCAGCGCGCCGCACGTCGCATAAATGCCGCCGCTCGGATCCGCGAGGATCGCGAGGGTCAGCGGCTGATTGAAGGGCACGACGAAATCGGTCTCGAGGTTCTGCACGAAGACGTGTGTGGCCGCCTGCTGTGTCGACGCGACGCCCCACGCGAGGCCGTTCAGCACCGCCTTCTCCGCCGCTTCACGGCTCACCGGCGCGAAGCGCGCGTCGGCCGGTGCCGCCCCCGGCAGGAAACACCCGAGGACGCCGTCATCCGGACGCGTGACGTCGCCGATGCGCACGTGAATCTGGGGCATTGCGGGCGGCGCCTGCAGCAGCGGCGGCACCGCCTTGCGGTAATCGGTGATCTGGTTCGACGCGCTTCCCTGCAGCGTCAGCGTCGCCGAGAAGACCACGATTGGCTCGCCGAGCAGCCGGATCTTGCGGTCGTGCGTCTTCTTGGTCGGATCGAGCGTCGCGCGGATGGTGTCGATGACGCGCATGAACGCGGTCAGGCCGGTCTCGAACCAGAGCCCTTGTGCGGCGGCCGCCGGCACCGCGGTTTCCTGGGCCACCAGGCCGGCGACGATCGATCGCAGGACCGGATCGGTGATGGCGTCGAGCGGGTTGCCGCCGGTCATCACCCACGGGTGCGTCTCGAAGCGCACCTTGAGCGTTTTTGCTGCCCCGGGATTGCCCGACTGCGCACGATCGCCGACCAGCTGCCCGAGGGGCTGACCGCGGCCATCGAACACCTCGAGCGAATGCTCGATGAAATCGGGCAGGAGAAATCCGCAGACCGGCGGCGCAAGGACCGAGGCCTCTTCGTTGACGCCGCCGGCGGCCTGCATCCTGAAATTCAGGCGGCTCCAGTAGGGCAGCCGCGGCGTGAGCGCGGTCCAGTATTTGGTGGTCTCGGTCAGTGTCGGGCTCGATTCCGCCAGGTTCGTCTTCCACGAGCGGACGAGACCGAATCCGTCGACGAGGTCGATCTTGTTCAGGCGCAGCGCGCCAGCGCGCTCGCGAACGCCGCTCGGCGATACCAGCTGCTCGTCGAAACGCGTGAGCGGCGCCGAAACGATGTCGACGTTTTTGAACGCATCCTCGTCCATGCCGCCCGGCGGCGTGTGGGCGGGCTTCGGGTTCCCGTGCACGTCGAGCGTCATCTTCGACACCAGCGAGCTGTCGAGCACCTTGACGAGCGACGCGGTCACCTTTGATCGCTCGTTCTGCACGATCACACCGGCCGGCGGCGTGTTCTCGCTGGCGATGGTCCTCGTCATCTCGACCGAGTCGCGGAGCAGCTGCCACGAGGCCGCGATCGGCCACTGCAGGTGTGCATAGTTCGCGTCGAGGAACATCGGGTCGCGCGGGTCGGTCCACGGTGTCACGGCGATCGGGCTCGGCGTGTCACCGACTTTCTTCACCGCCTTGATTGCCTTGGTCTGCTGTGCAGAGAGCGCCGGCATCCGGCTCATCCAGATCGCGCGGATGCCGTTCCGAAGCTGGGAACCGGAGGGCGCCCCGGTGCCGGAGGCGTGCGTCGCGAGCGCAGGTCCGCTGTCGGAATCGAGCAGCAGGCCCTCTTCCACCAGCGCGGCCACTTCGCTCGGCAGCCCCGCATTGGCGAGCGGGCCTGGCGCGTTCAAGGCGTCGCGGCCGGTCACGACCGGCCCTGTCCCGATGCCGATCGCGGACAGGGTCTCGCCGGAGTACCGGCATTTCACGAACTGGTTGCGATCGTAGCGGCCGTCTTCGCCGAAGCGCTGGGTGCGTCCGGTGTCGTACAGCACAACCTGCGGCGACCACGGGCGATACCAGCGCGGGCCGGGCTGCTCGTAGAGGTTGGTGGCCGACGGCAACGCGACCCGCGCGCCATAGGCGGCCTTGAAGAACTCTCGAAGCATCGAATCGTCTTCGTTTTCAGCCGGCACCACCAGCCACGTCGCGGACGAATCGGTGCCGCTGCCATCGGCAGTACGGCCAATCGCCGGCATCTGCGCTTTCTTGCGGTAGTCCTGGACGCGAACGAGGCGTGGATGGATTGGCGTGCCCGCGGCCGCGGCGGCGACGACCGCCGCGGACAACGCGGTCCGGAACTTGGCGATCGCGGCGTCGAGCTCGGGCCCGGTCGGACCGGTTGGTCCCGCCGGCTCGAACTGGTGTATCAGCACATCGGGGATCTGCGCCAACGTCTCGTTCTGGCTGATCTGCTTCGAGCGCGTGGCCATCGGCGGCCAGTGCCCCGCGGCCATCCGTCCGAGCTGCGGTGCGGCGTCGAGCACTTCGAATGCGGCGGGCGAGACAAGCCTCGAGAGCGGAGGACGGACCTCGAGACGCGCGAACCACCGGCTCTCGCCGGGAATGCTCTGGAACGATCGCGCGTGGGCCGCCCCGGGCAGATCGAGGACGCCCGCGATCGTGCCTGACTGATGATCGAGGTCGTCGAGCAGCATCTCGACCGAATCGATGTTGCCGGCACTCTGGTCGAGCGCGGCGATGACCGCCGCCGCGCGCGACGCGGACGGGTAGAGGTGGACCTGATCCTCGCCCAGCGCCGCTGCCGCGGCGCCCGCCGCGAGCGGGACTTCGACCACGGCGCCGTGGCAGATGATTTCGGTGGGGCCTGTGACCTGCACGATGCCCCGCGACAGCACCTGCGTAGCGACGCCGGCCTGGGCGGCCGTCGTCACCTTCTTCTGCAGCTCCATCATCTGCCTGGCGCCGTCAGTCGGCGCGCCGCCGCGCGTCGCCTCGCGCGCCATCGCGCGCATGCCGGCTTCGGCAGGCGCGGTGACGACGGTCGTTGTCAGCGAAGCGGGTTTCCATTGCGCCAGCGCGGCTGCCGCGGCGCCGATGGCGCCGACGCTGATCGATCCGGGTGCGGGCTGCGCGGTTGGCCGCGTTGGCGTGGGCTGCGTTGCGATCGGCTGCGCGACGACCGGCTGCGCGCCAGCGGCGGACGCAATCAATCCGGTCGTCGCAATCTCGGTCGCCAGCTCGCGGAGGTGATTCGACCTGCTGTGGTGCGCGAGCTTCCAGCGGCGGAGCAGCTCCGCCCGGTCCTTGGCGTTGTAGAGCGGGTCGTGCACGCGATCCGAATACCAGCCGACGGCAACGTAGCTGACCTTGCCGGTCTTCGCGAGGTCCGCCGTCGAATCGTAGAGGCCGAAGCGCTTGCGGCACTCCGGGTAGTAGGCGGCCATCGCCGGGTCGAAGTCGTCGCGATCGGCCGGCCACATGCCCCACGCCGGGAATCCGAGCGCCGCCGCCGACGGCAGCAGGCCGGCGACCGTGTGCACCTCCTTGGAGGCCTTGGTGTCGGGCGCCGTCCACTGCTGCAGCTTCGTCACCGACTGCGTGCGCGAGTCGACAACCCATCCGCTCCACGTCCGCTTGTATTTCACCGTTGGCGAGGCGGGAATCGGATTCAGCCGCACGACGACCCAGAGATCGGGAACGCCGGGGAAGATCGTCCGGTCGCCCGCCTTTGTCTTGAGGATGCGTGCCCGGGTGAGTGCGTCCGGGAGCGCCCAATGGACGTGAATGCCCGGCTCGAGCACCGCCTGCCGGGTGAACGGCGTGCCGCGCAGCTCGGGGACTTGTGTCGTCGCGCCAATCACCTTGGCGGTGACGCTGACCGGGATGAGCAGCGATCCAGCCATCAGATTTTCTCCATGTCCAGATCGTCCAGCCGCGCGACCAGCTTCGAGAGGTTCGCGGTGCGACCGCGGCTCAACTGGATCGTCGAGGTGACGACAGGCACCTGTCCGGCGGGGGCCACACCGATGCTCAGCGGCGGCCGCGCCGACCCTTTCTCCTCGGCGACGTTGCTGCGGAACGTCTGCACGTACGCGAGCTGCTCCAGGTGCAGCGCGATCAAGCGCGCGCTCGCGTTGCCGATCTTCTGCTTGAGGCCCCCCGTCCCGGCCAGGTTGATCACCTTGTTGGCGCTGACCAACACCTGGTACTGCCCTTCGAGGTCCGCGCCGTCCGCGCCGCGTTTGTCGACCCACAGCTTCCCGCTCTTGCGTTCAACCCCGAAGCGAACGCCGACGTTCGGTTCGCGGATGTCGACGCGCAGCGGCTGCCCCGCGAACAACGCGATGTACACGTCCTTCGAGATCGGCTCGCGGCGCAGCGGGGCGATGTACTTGGTGCCGTTCGAGTCGGAATACGCCTCGACGATCATGTCCGGCCAGCGCCGTGTCAGCTCGGAGCGGATGAGGAGGCCCGTGATCGGCTTCGTGCCCGCCTCCCAGGCGGCGCCGGTCGTGAAATCGAAGGCCGCCGGATCCGGCGCGTCCTTCTTCGCGGCCTTGAGCCAGTCCTGGACGATCTCCTCGAGGCCGGCATCGAGCTCCGAGCGGACGCGGGAGATCAGCCAGGTACCTGGAACGTCGAGTCGACGGTGCCGGTATTGGCGGCTGCGAAGACGCCGTCGATCACCCGGTCGATCCACGTGTAGTCGACGTGGAAGAACCGGATCGACTCCGGCGGCAGCAGGTCCGGGTCGGGAACCAGGTACGAGAGCGGAAGGCCCCGCAGCACCCGCAGGTCGAGCAGCCACGAATACAGCCGCGGCGGAATCTTGATGTTGTCGAAGGGCGGGTCGGCGCCGCCGGGTGGAAGAAACGTCAGCCCGTCGGCAGCCGGCTCCAGCTTGAACTGGGTCATCCAGTCCGAGACGGCGGCGACACCGGATTTGGCGTTCAGCGGCTGGTACATGCGCGATGCTCCTACGACTTGGCCGCCGTCACGACGTCGGCAAATTGTTTCGAGAGCCCCTCGACCGTCGCCACGTTGATGTCGAAGTCGGCCACGGGACCTTCGACCGCGATCGGCGCCCCGGCGAGCTCCTGCACGACGACGCTGCCCCACGACTGCACCTGTTGACGGATCCCGGTGAAGTCGCCGTTCTCCGGCAGCGCGGTCTTCACCAGCGATTTTTCCGGCGGTCCCCACCGCTGCTGCGCCCACTCCGGGTTCACGACCCAGTCCTTCTTCTGCAGCACATCCGGGATCTTGTCGACGGCGACGATGTCGGTCAGCTTGTCGGCGCGCACGCCGATGTGTCGCAGGTCCTCGAGAATGCCGCCGTCGGAGAGCGCGAGCAGGCGGCCGATCTCGAACGCGGCGGCGTGCGAGTAATCGAGCTCCAGGCCGGGATCGGCGTCGGTGAACTCTTCCGGCGCCGCGCGGACCGCGAAGCTCTTGCTGCGTGCCGCCGGCGCGAACGGCCGGAGCGGTCCGCGGTACGCCGCGTTCCCCGGCTGCTCGTGCGGCAGCGGGTCGAGGAAGTAGCCGCTCTTGTCCAGTGAACCGTTGAAGCCCCCGGACAACGGCACCCGTGCGCCCTGTCGCGCCTGCTGCGGCAGGTTGCCGTAGCGCAGCACGCCGCCGTTGGGGCGATAGCGAATGAGCTTGATCACTTCTTCGAAGTCGCCGGCTCCGCTCGGCGTGAAGCTCCAGTGGTGCAGCACGACGAGCGCCTTGACCGGGACCAGCAGGTGGGCCGCATGCACCGCCGCGACGATCGCGGTGGTCGCGGCGGCCTGTGTCGTGATCGTCGGCCTCACGGGATTGGTCGGCTGAACAACCACTGGCGCCTGTTTGTCCTTGGACAAGGCCACGTACAGGTCGTCGCGGCGCTCGAGCGACACCAGCAGCGCCGTATGAACCTTGGGCGGGTCGCCGCTCGCATCGGGCAGCCGGTTGCCGACGACGATCGCCGTGTCGTCGACCACGCCGCCTTTCCACGTCCGCTTCACGTGCGACAACAGCTCGAGCTCTTCGGGCGGCGGCAGGATGTCTTTCAGCAGCGTCTTCGGCACGTAGACGACATTCAACGGGGTGTTGGCGCCAAGGCCGAGCCCGCCGCTGGCGATGGGCTTGACCAACTGCGCGTGGGTGTCGAGGTCGCGATTCTTGATCGTGGCGACGGTCGTCGCCTCGACGCCGCCGAACTCGGCCTCGTCGAGCAGCAGCAGGAACAGCCACGGCAGCGTGCCTTTCGGGCCGGGGCCGCGCCGCTCCCATGGCAGCGTGCGCCGCTTCAGCGCGATGTGCGGCAGGAACTCGTCCGGCGACTCCTCGCTGTCCGGGGCCGGGTAAACGCCGGCGATGTCCGACGGATCGAGCTTGAACTGCGGGCCGTCGATCTTCAGCTGCACCGCCTTGGTGGTGGGTGCATCGAGGAGGTTCAACCCACCGCGCTCGAGCGTCTGCGATACCGTGATCTCGACGGTCTCGCCCGCGTCGACGATCGGGTTGCAGCTGTCCAGCACCTGGGACTTGATCGGCATGCTCATGACGCGATCTCCACATCAATGGTTGCGGTGGCGGCGAGCCGCTGCGTCTCGAACCGGTCGTCGACGAACTCCCACGCCTGCGCCGAGCGCAGCTGGTCGACGATCGCCGCCGGCGGCGTCGTGCACACCACGGCGGCGGTGAGCCGCCAGCCCCGCCCGAGATCGACGTCCAGCCGCCACCGTGCGCCCGCGCGCAGCGACATCACGAAGGCGGTTCCTGACGCGCTGACCACGGTCTGCAGGTTGCCGATCGTCGCGCCGACCGCGGCCCAGCGGACTTCGTCCATCGCCGGCGGCGCGTCGGAACCATTCGGCGCCACCGTGACGACCAGCGTCGCGGGCGCGCCGGCGGCGGGGAAGTGGATCCGGGCGTTGGACAAGGTGCGCAGCACCTCGTAGCCGGGCACGGTCTCGAGCCGATCGGGCGCAATCCGCAGAGCCGTCATCGACTGGACGACGCAGCCATGGCCGGCAAACACCCGTGGGCCGAGCGCCAGCAACGCCGTGTCGTGCTCGACGCCGATGTTTTCCTGTGCTACCGGCGATGCGCCGCTCGACACGGGTGCGGCGGCGCCTTCGCCGATCAGCACGACACCGCGCGTGCCGACGGGCAGCATCGCGCGTTCGCCCGCGCCGATGTAGACGTCGTTCAGCGGGTGATCGAAGGCGTCGAGCACGATGGCGCGCACGACCTGGCGTCCCGTGGTCGAGGTGAGCGAGCCGCGCCGCACGCGTCCGGACGACACCTCCAGGTGGACCGCCTTGCCGGCGTTGACGGTGACCGGTCCTTTCGACGGTGCCGGGAGCGCGGCGGCCGCGATGGTCACGGCCGGCCGACCCAGCGGGGTCACCGGCGCTGCGATCGGCTGCATCACGAACGCCTGCGGCTTCGTCATCACGCGAGTGGGACTGAAGCTGGGAACGATCCGCGCGACCGGGGCAGCCGTTCGTGCGCCAACCAGGCGGAGCGTGACGGCGTACAACTCGGCGGCGCGAACCGGCGACGTCGGCACCCCGATGGTGGCGACGCCGGCGGGCACCGCGGCGAGCGTCTGCCCGCGCAGGCGGGTGACGACCGGTGCCCGGTCGAAGTCCGCCGAGCGGGTGACGACGCGCACGGGCGCAACTGTTCTGGTTTGGAGCGCCCTGCTGGCGGAGGCGCGGCGATTCTCGACCTTCGGCCGCGGCTTGATCGTCGTCGCCGAGGTCATCACCGCATACGTGAGCACCGATTTCGTCGTCCGCAACGTGAACGGACCGGATGCCCCGAGCGGGAGCGGATAGAGATCCGCGTTGTCGGTCGCCTCGGTGGTTTTGGCGTTGAGCGGCACATCCTTGAGGGCATCGGGCACGAGCGGGGCGACGTAGCGGAAGATCGCGCCTTCGCGCCGCGGCACTCTTGGCTCATCCGACTTCAGGTTGCTGACGTTCTGGCGAGCGCCGTCGGCCTGTGTCACTTCGAGCGCATCGCCGAACTGCGCGGCGGGGAACCAGTCGTCGAGCGGCAGGACCTCGACGTTCGGGTCGTTGATCTTGGTCGCGTCGACCGTGAGCGTGGACTGGTTGTCGTTCTTCTCGCACAGCGGCAGGTCGATTTCGCCGGTCATCTGGGCGTGCGCATCGCCGCTGGCGGCCAGCGGCAGACGCGAGCGCACCGAGAACGCGAACTCCGGCTTCACCGGAATCGGCGTGTCGAGCCCTTCCTGTTCGGACGACTTCTTCTTCGACTCGTCCTTGCTGGCGCGCCCTTCGAGCAGGTCGACTTTGAAGAGGCCGGCCTTGGTCGCGGTACTGAAGGCCGCGACCTTTGCTCCGGCTTCTGATTTTCCGTCAATGGTGAGGGGGTCTGCCGGCACGCTGAGCTGCTGCTCGAGGAACTCGTGGATCGGTGGCGGCGGCAGGCCGTTGCGATCGTCGCCGAACTCGACTTCGAAGCTGACCAGCGCGAGGTCGATGACGGCGAGGCCGCCGAACGGCGGCGTCCAGATCTCGAGCTCGACGCCAATCTCGTGCCGGCCCAGGAACTGGAACCAGACGGTGACGCCCATTCGCGCCCACAGCGAGAACGGATCCCACGTGATCAGCACGTCGATGTAGACGTCGAGGCCGGCGCCGATGTCGCCGAATTCCGCCGACAGCGAGATCGCGGCGCCGGCCATGATCGCCTGCGGCGTGCAGGCGAAGAAGACTTCCACCGACACCTTGACGAAGCCGAAGACGGTGGCCTTGACGCCGACACGCTCGAGCGTCGGATAGTGCTCCGGCACCTGGAAGTACGGGTGATACCCGCCGATCGACAGGATGAAATCGCCGGAGTGATCGCCGCTGTGCCAGACGCCGAGGCCGAACTCGCCGCGCAGGCTGAAGATGTCGGGGTGGATGATGTAGCTGTTCGGCGTCAGCCCCGCCTTGAGCAGGAACTTCTCCTCGTCGACGCTGGTTTCGAACGCGAGCTCGAAGTAGGCGATCGGCGCGATCCCGAACGAGGCCATCCCGAGGATCTGGATCGAGAAGGCATTGCCGACCGAGACGGCGGCCACCAGCTTGCCGTTGATGAAGCCGAAGGAGTTGAACTGGATCCCGGCAGCCAGCCAGTGAACGCCCTTCTTCGCGTCGAAATACCCGCTCAACTGCACCAGCGCCGTGCCGATGTCGCCCGAGAGCGGCAGCTCGCCGCTCATGACCTGCAGGAACGGATGCTTCGCGAGCAGGCCGGAGGGCGGCAGCGTCCGGTTGTAGCCGAACCCGCCGGCGATGCCGGTGAGGAAGAAGTACGGCGTGCCGCCGAGCGGCGCGACGAGCGACGCGAACATGAACAGCGAGGCGTCGCCGGACTCGACAGCTGCGTGTACCCGCCGATCGCCGAGAGCTCGAAGAGGCTCGCCACCTTGACGACCAGGCCGCCGACGTAGTCGTCGTCGACCTTGCCGAACAGGCCCGCCAGGCGGACGACGTCGGTGTCCATGCTCAGCGCGAGGCCGTGCAGGAACGGTGTCGGCGCCGTCGCCGAGAACGGCACGATCACGCCGAGCTCGTAGGCGGAGACCAGCACCGGGCCGAGGCTCAGCGAGAGGTCGACGCCAACCGCGAGCTCCTTGGGCGCGTCGATACGCACCAGCAGCCCCGAGATGTTCAACGGACCGAGCGTCTGCTGAATCGGAATCTTCGCGCCGCCCGCCACCTGGACGCCGCCCGGTCCCCAGCCGACCTTGACGTCGAACCCTTTGAGCTCCGTCAGGTCCGGCATGATGCTGGCGATGAGACCGCTTCCCGCGGGCGACACGAGGCGGAGATCGGTGATGCCGAGGCTGACCGACGACAGGGCGCCGGTCTTCAGGTTGAATCCGGTCTTCGCGGTCAGTTTGCCGATGCGCAGCTCGACGTCCTTCAGCTGATCGAGGACGATCTTTTCAAACGTGAGCGCGCCCTCGATGCTCGGCGGGTTGCCGGCGGCCAGTCCGATCGACAGCGGGCCGGCGGTGATTGTCGCCTTGTTGCCGGCGACCTGCGATTCCGCCATGACGTCGGCGATCGCCAGGACGAGCGCGCCGGCGTCGGGCGCGCCGGTGACCGCCATCTTCACGAGCTCACCGAGCGCGTTGGTGACGCCGGGGAAGGTGTTACCGGGCACGGACGCCGCCGTTTTCAGCAGCCACTGCGCCACCAGGCCGAACACCTCTTTCGTATTCGTCGGCGGCGGCAGCACCAGCGGCAGGCCGCCAAGCTCGGCTCGGAACGTGACAGGCTGGTTCTGCTTGACGACCACCGAGGCGCTGTACTGGCCGCCCAGCGGCACCGGCCCGGACAGGTTCTCGGCGACGAGCGTGATCGCGAACCCGCCGCTATCCGGCGTAATCGTCAGCGCCTTGCCGTCGCCCAGATCGATGGTGGCGGGAGGCGCGGCCGCCACCCAGTCCTGCGCGGAGACGCTCGGCCGCGCCAACGTGGTGCCGTTCGCATCCGCGAGCGGCGCGCGCCACACCGTATTGTTCGCGTGCAGCTCGAGGAGCAGCCGCGTGACGTTCGGCTGGCCATCCGGGTTCTTGATGACGAACCACGCACCTGGCGTCGATGCCGGCGGCGGCGTCGAGCCGACGGCGTTGAACGACGGCGGCTGGTTGCCGAGATCCGGTCCGGAGACCAGCGGGAAATACAACGACCCCTGGATGAAGTCGCCGCTCTCGTTGCCGGTCAGGAGCGCGCGCGCGTGCCAGAGGAACGTCAACGCGCCGGGCGCTCCGCCTCCCAGCGTCAGGACACTGTCCATCCACGGCTTGAAGTCGGCGGCTTCCCCGGTCGGCTGGAAGAGCGGAAACACCCCGATCGGCTGCGGCGGCGGGGCGCCGAACATCGGCAGCAGGTGCTCGCTGGCGCGCGAGAAGAACGGCCCGCCGTTGTTCTGCGCCTGCTGCTTGATCCATGCCTCGACGACGAAGATCGCAACGCGCGCGCAGTCCCAGGCGAACACCTCGGTGGGCGGTCCGGTGGGAACGGTAATCGCGCGCGAGCGCGCCGGCGCCGACTTGTCGGTGACGCCGAGCGTGATCTGCGGCGGCTGCGCGGCCGGCGTGAGCGTGATGGTGCCGTCGAGCGTGCCGGACTTCAGGAAGTCGGGAACCGGGAAGGTGCCGCCGAACTTGATGTTGCCGAAGTCGCCGCCAAGCGATCCATTTTTGATGTGGAAGAGTTTCGCGAGCACCGCCAGCGTCAGGATGTCGGTGAACTCCGCATCCGCCGCCAGGGCGAGATCGAGCGAGTCGCCGGTGGTGTTCCACGCGATGCCGATACCCACGCCGCTGGTGATGCTGATCGGCTCCCACGCGTAGCCGACCGCGTCGATCGTGCGGTCCGGCGTGTTGAGCCGGCTCGGATCGATCAGCGCACGCAACAGGTCGCGCAGGTGTGATCGCCGGTCGTGGATCGATCCCAGCATCTGGTCGCCCGGGATCGGCGAACCATTGCCAGCGGAGTGCGCCCGAGTCGCCCTCCAGCAGCGCGATCAGCTTGGCGAACGAGATCAGGGCCTGCTCGATATTTGGCGCTGCCATTACGCATTCCCCGCCAGGACCTTGACATTCAGCAGGTTGGTGGCGCCGGTGAAGCCGAGGAGCTGCACGCGCTGGCCGGGCTGCTGCTCCTTGACGTGGCGAATCGACGTCTCGATGCCGTCGAGTACCGGCATCCCAGAGCACGCGCTGCACCTGCGCGCCCCAGCGATCGGCGAGCTGCGACGCGGCCACGCTCGCCGCGTTGATGGTCGCCGCCGCCTGCATGCCGCCGCCTTCACTGGCAACACCGAGGTAGTAGACAAACTGCAGCGGCTGCCGCTGCGTCTGGTCGGTCTCGAGGTCCAGCTGGCAGAGCAGCCAGCCATCGACGACCCGCGCGCGCAGGCTGTCGAGATGCAGCAGCACGCGCTGGCCCGCGTCTTCCCAGACGATGCGGGCCGCGGGAGTGGGCGCAAGGGCGCTCAACCGCTGCTTCATGCGCGCGGCAAGATCGGCGGCGGAAATCGAAACCTGAAGTGCAGTCATGGCAACACCACAGCAGTGCAGCGACGGAAGGCCGCCGATTACAGTGAGGGGGAGCGCGCGATTGTGGTCGAAACGCGCGGCGGTGGAAATGAATCGAAGGATTCAATTTGGATTCACGGCGGCGGTTCACGCCCGTGAATCCCCGGGGAACAGGTTCAGTCGAAGGCCGGCGATGATCCGTTGGCGCCCTGGCGCAGGCGGGTGAGCGCCTGGCCGCGCGAGCGCACCTGCAACTTCTCGAGCACGTGGTGCACGTGGTTCTTCACCGTCGCCACCTCGATGTGCAGGCGCACGGCGATGTCTTTGTTCGACAGCCCCTTGCCAATCAGGGCGGCGATTTCCTGCTCGCGGCAGGTGAGGCCGGCATGCGCCGATGCTGGCCGCTTTCGCCGGCGCGAGCGACCAGAGCCGCCGGACGCAGGCTTCCCGCAAGCCGCGGCGAGCATCGCATCTCACCCTTCATCGCGTCGTGGATCACCCCGATCAGATCGTTCAGCGATGCGTTCGGAGACACGAACCCGCAGACGCCCGCTTCGGCATAGGGGAGCACATCGGTGTCGTCGCCGATCGCGATCGCGACAATGCGCGTGCGGGGCGACAGCCGCCGGATCTCGTGGACGTCGAACAGGCTCGCGCCGTGCGGGATCGATCGCGACGACGTGCGGCTGTGTCCGCTCGATGATCGGCACCGCTTCGTTGACCGTCGCGACGCTGCCGGCCACCACGAAGGGCGGCACGGACAAGCCGCTCGCCAGCGCCTCGCGGTACAGGCGAACGGGAGCGATGATGACGAGTGAGAGTGCCGCTGGCGGCTGAGCGATCATCATGAGTGGCGACGATTATCGGCCCGCCATTGCGTCAATCCAGCTCAACCAAACCGTCACCGTGCAACATTCGGAACAATGACCGCCAACAGAAGACACGAATGGCAGATTCGAATATGTTGGTCGTCACGCTGTTGGGCGATACTGCACGTCCAGCCACATCAGAAGGATGAACATCCGCATGCTGAGAATCCAACCCCGCCATCTTTTTGCCGCGCTTTTGTCAGCCGTGGCTGCGATCGTTGCGCCCGAGCCTCGTCTCGCCGGCCAGTCCTCATCGCCGGCCGCGCGGACCGCGCCCTCATTCAAGGTCGACCCGTCGTGGCCGCTCGAGATGCCCAACAAGTGGATCCTCGGCGCGGTGACCGGCGTGTTCGTCGACGCCAGGCAGCACGTCTGGGTCACGCACCTCCCCGAGACGCTCACGGAAGAGGAGACCTCGGTCGAGCAGAAGCCGCCGATCGGCACCTGTTGCGTCGCCGCGCCAACGGTCATCGAGTTCGATCAGCAAGGCAAGGTCGTCCAGGGCTGGGGGCAGGGCTCGAAGGACGACACCGCGGGGTGGCCGCGCAACCCGCACGGCATCTTCGTCGATCACAACGACTTCGTCTGGATCGGCACCTACATGCACCATCGGGTGATGAAGTTCACCCGTGACGGCAAGCTGGTGATGACGATCGGCCAGTACGACAAGAACGCCGGCAGCAACGACACGACGCTGCTCGGCGGTCCGGCCGGCATCTGGGTCGATCCGAAGACCAACGAGGTCTTCATCGCCGACGGCTACCGGAACCGCCGCGTCATCGTCTTCGACGGCGCCACCGGCAAATACCTGCGCCACTGGGGCGCCTACGGCGAGAAACCGGACGATACGGAGAAGTTCGACCCGAAGACGATGGTCACCGGCGCGCTGCCGAAGCAGTTCTCGACCGTGCACGGTCTGACCGGATCGAAGGACGGGAAGATCTACGTCGCCGACCGACGCGGCAACCGCATCCAGGTCTTCGACCACTCGGGCAAGTTCCTCGCGGAAAAGGTCGTGGCGCCGGCGACGCTGTCGTCAGGATCGGCGTTCGTCATCGTGCTGTCGCCAGACGCGCAGGAACAATGGCTCTATCTGGCCGACGGGACGAATCACAAGGTGTGGATCCTCAGGCGATCGGATCTCGAGATCGTCGGCGAGTTCGGGCGCGGCGGACGGCAGGTCGGCCAGTTCCTGCGGCCGCACGGGATGAGCATCGATTCGCAGGGGAATCTCTACGTCGGCGAAGCGTCGACGGGGCGGCGCGTGCAGAAATTCGCGCTGCAGCGCGCGGCGGCGAAATAGCAGGCGCTAGCTCTCGTAGCCGGCTTTGTACTCGGGTTCGGTGCGGCGGCGACGGGCGGCCGCCGCACTGCCCTCGCGATTGTTCACCAGGCCGAAGATCGCGACGACGAGCGGCCCGAGCGCCCACATGCCGCCATAGAGCAGCAGGAACGGGAACATCACGAGGATCAACACCGGTCGAAAATAGCCGACGAGGAGCGCCACGACGAACAGGAGCGGCACCGGCATGCGTCGTGGTTGAGCAAGACCGGGACCATCCAGGCAGGCCCGCGACGCGCGGCCGATTCACCTCACCGCCGTGCCGCCTCGGGAAAGATCGTAATTAGCCTCACAAATTTTTGATTTCGGCGGCCCCGCCGGCGGGGCGCCGCGGCTCACGGCAGCGGCAGCGACGCCTGCCCGAAGACGTAGCGCCAGCCGGTCGCGGTGCGCACGTAGGTGTCGCTGTACCACAGCCGCCGCTCGAATGGCTTGCCGCCATTGGTGCCTTTAATCCACAGCAGCGCGGTGACGACCGCGGTATCGCCCCAGACGCGCACCTTCTGCTGGCTCTCGTCCTGGTGCTCGTAGGTCGACGACTGGTCGCGCGCCGCTGCCAGCAGATCCGCTTTCGTGAACGTCTGGCCCCGTCCGGTCACGAGCACGAAGTCGTCCGCGAGGATGCGATCCATCGTCGCCGCATCGTTCGCCTTCACGGCAGCCTGGTACTGGGTGTCGAGCCGCGCCACCGCGGCGGCGGCCTCGTCGGCGGAGCGGCCGGATTGGGCGGCGGCGGAGAGGACGACCAGCCCGCCGAGCGCGAGGGTCGCCACCAGACCGCGGCGGAAGGTGCGAAACATCTCGATGTGGGTCACGTTCCGTTTGACGCCGAATGGTCGCTCAACGTTTCCGGCGGGATAGCTGACCGCCGCCCGGAGCAGCGGTCGCGGCTCTACTGTTTTCGGCGGTTACGGCGTTCATGCCATCGCTTGTCTGACCGCGGCGACCGCGGAGATCGCAGAGACTCTTTTGAAAACACTGCTCTGCGGTCTCTGCGTCCTCGGCGGTTAAGCAGGCGCCGCTAACCGGCGACACCGCGGCCATGCGAGAATCACCGGGGATGAACAGCGACAAGCCGCGCGGCCGCCGCCCGGCGGCCGGAATTCACGCCTCGCTTATCGCGATCGTCTGCGGCGCCTTCATCGCCATCCTCGCAGCCGCCCCGACGGAACAGCTCGCCGAGCATCCGCTCCCGAATGCGCTCGCGCACCCTGCGATCGGATACTACACGCGCCCGACGCACGATCCGGTGGCCGATCTCGTTCGCCGCATCGGCGACGGGGAACTGCGCCTCAACTTCGACGAGACCTCCGGCTATCTGAAGTCGGTGCTCGATGCCCTCCAGGTGCCGGTCGAGTCGCAGATGCTGGTGATGTCGAAGACCGGCGTCCAGGGGCTGCACACCGATCCGTCGAACCCGCGCGCGATCTACTTCACCGACGCGGTGACCGTCGGCTACATCCGCGGCGCGCCGCTGCTCGAGTTCGCGGTCCAGGATCCCGAACAGGGCGTGCAGTTCTACGCGCTCGACCAGAAGCCGCAGGCGAGCCCGCTGTTCGATCGGCGCCGCGGCTGCATCACCTGCCACCAGGTGTACAGCACGCTGCACGTGCCAGGGATGCTGGCGCGCAGCGTGTTCGTGACGCCGGGCGGCCTCCAGTTGTCCGGGTCCGGCAGCTACGACCCCGACGATCGGACGCCGTTCCGCCAGCGGTGGGGCGGTTGGTACGTCACTGGTACTCACGGCTCGATGCGGCACATGGGCAACGCGATGTTCACGAGCATCGAGAATCGCGACGCCGCAATTTCCGAGAAGACGCTGAATCGCACGTCGCTCGAAGGGCTCTTCGATGGCCGCGGCTACCCGTCGGCCGACAGCGACATCGTCGCGCTGATGGTGTTTCAGCACCAGTCGCGGATGACCAACCTGATCACACGCGTCGGCTGGGACGCGCGCGTCGCCGCGCATCAGGGCCGGGCGGACTTTGCCAGCGGCGCGCTGCGCGACGCCGTCAATGAAATCGTGGACTATCTGCTCTTCGTCGACGAGGAGCCACTCACCGCCGCAATCAAGGGGACGACGCGCTTCGCGGAGATCTTTGCCGCGCAGGGGCCGGCCGACAGCCGCGGCCGATCGCTGCGGCAGCTCGATCTGGAACGACGGCTGCTGCGCTTCCCGTGCAGCTACATGATCTACTCGCCGGCGTTTCGCGCGCTGCCGGCCGAGTTGCGCTCGGCGATCTACGGCCGCATGTGGGAGATTCTGTCGGGACGCGACACGCTCCGAGATACGGCGCGACTGTCCGACCGCCGACCGTCGTGCGGTCATCGAGATCCTCAGCGAGACTCTGATCTCGGCGATCCTGCCGCCGCGCGGACGTTTGGCCTGAAGTCCGCCACGGGCGCGAATCAAATAGCGTCAGCGTTTCGGCGGCACGAGACGCTTCAACTCCTCGAGCCAGTTCTGCACCACGACGATGCTGGCCGGGCGAGTCGGACGGATCGAGGCCGGCCGGCTTGATCATCAGAAACCGCTTGCCATCCGACCGAGACGTCGTAGGTCCGCGCCGGTGTTGCCGAGACGCCGCGGTAGTAATACCGCCCCTCGAGGACGCGGGCCGGCGTGCCCGCCGCCCAGTCGCGTGCGCGCGTCACCGGCACGCTCATCAACGCGCCGTCTGGCGGCGAGGTAGAAGAGTTCCTGGCCGTTTCGCGCCCACAGCGGCTGCGTGCCGCCGCTGGTGGACACCTGCCATCGGCCGCTGTTCGTGTCCGGAAACGGCCGCACGAACACCTCGAACTGGCCCGACTCGTTCGACTCGTAGGCCAGCCACCGGCCGTCGGGCGAAACCTCGCCGTTTCGTTCGAAGAACGGCGTCTGCACCAGCGGCTCGATCTTCCGGTCCTTTCCCAGCGTCAACATCATCACGTCGTTGGCGGTGGTCGGCGCGCCCTGCCAGAACACGAGTCGCGTGCCGTCGGGCGAGACGGCCGAAGGGCGTTCGATCGCGGTGGCGGTGCTCGTCAGCCGCTCGGCCGCGCTCGTTCCGTCAGCGGCCTGCCAGAAGATGTTGCTGGTGGCGCTGCCGCCCGTCTGCGAGGCGAAGACAATCCGCCGCCCGTCGGGCATCCACACCGGTGACTGATCGGCGCCCGGATCGGATGTGACGCGCGTCAGCGTCTCGCGGGCGAAGTCCCATACCCAGATGTCGTTCTCCTGATCGGCGATCGACACGGCGACGCGCGTCCCGTCCGGCGACAGCCGCGGGATCGACGTACGGTCGCGGCGGCGCCTTGATCGGCTCCTCGCGTCCCTGCCGATCGACCCAGGCGAGCGTTCGCGCGGCGGCAGTGATGCCGCCGCCGCCGGCGGCATAGATCAGCGTCCCGTCGCCGGCGATGTCGAACTCCGCCGTGCCGGTGGGCAGCGTCACGACTTCCGGCACGACGGGACGCGCCGTGCCGAAGACTTCCATCCGCGCGAGGTCGAACGCGATCGCCCGCAGCGTGCCCGACGCGGCGTAGACGAGATGGCCGCTCGGGACGTATCGCGCCTGGCTGCCGCCGCGCAGCAGCACCTTCTGCGTGCCGGTCTGCAGATCGAGGACGGCGATCTGCGGCGGCGTCGACGCCGCCTGCGCTCGGCACGATCGTGAACAGCACCGCCTGGCTGCCGGGCAGGAATTGCGGCCAGAGCGTGGTCCGCTTCGCCGCGCTCGCGATCGGGCCTCGTCAACACGGCCGGCTCGCCGCCGCCCGCCGGCACGCGCTGCAGCCCGGTCAGGGGCGACGCCGTGGCGAACACGATCGTGTCGTCGTCGCCCCAGCTGATGCCGCGGCTCGGGCCGTCGAGCAGGCACACCTGCAGTGCCGGGCCGCCCGTGATCGCCACGCGCTTGATCGACAGCGGCGCGATGTCGACGAATCCGATCCATTGCCCGTCGGGCGACAGAAACGGCGCGCGCGGCGCGCCGGGAATCGCCAGCGCGCGCCGGCTCGAGCTGATCGAGCGAGCGCACGAACAGCCGCGGGCCGGCCGTCGTGGCGCCCTTGTAGACGATGCGGCGTTCCATCACCCGTGATCGCGATGTCGATCGACTGCGCATCGATGACCAGCGCTGCCGGGCCGGTCGGCGTGATCTCGAACCGCCTGACGCGTGTCTCCGAGCGGGCACGCGTCGCGAGCCAGACCGCGATGCCCACCGCCGCGCCGGCGGCGATCGCCGCGGCAGCCGGCACGACGACGCCGCCGCCATCGCGGCGGCGTGTCTGCCATGCCGATGCTCGCGGGCGCGGCTGCGCGGCGCGAGGCCGGCGGCGTCGTTCAACACGAAGAGCGCGACCGACATGTCGGCGATGCGATGACGCTTGTCTTTCGCGAGACAGCGCTGAATCAGGACGCGGATGTGGGGCGGCACATCCGCGGGCAGCGCGCTCCAGTCGGGCTCGCTCTTCAGCACCGTCGCCAGGGTGTCGGCGAGATCTTCGCCCTCGAACGGGCGGCGTGCCGCGAGCATCTCGTAGAGCACGGCGCCGAATGCCCAGACGTCGCTGCGCTTGTCCGCGGCCCGGCCCTTCGCCTGCTCGGGACTCATGTAGGCGGCCGTGCCCAGAATCACCCCGGCCAGCGTCGCCGCCGGGGTCGTCAGCGTCGGCGACTGCGTCAGGCCGGCAACGGTTGCGGTGCTCGCGTCGGGCGCGACCAGCCTCGCCAGCCCGAAGTCGAGCACCTTCACGGTGCCGTCTTCGCGGACCTTGACGTTGGCCGGCTTCAAGTCGCGATGGATGACGCCCTGCTCGTGCGCGGCCGCGAGCGCTTCGGCGATCTGCCGCGCGATCGTCACCGCCTCGGCGAGCGGGATCGGGCCTTGCGCGATGCGCTCGGCGAGCGTCGGCCCTTCGACCAGCTCCATCACCAGCGCGCGCACCGCGCCGCTGTCCTCGAGGCCATGGATGTGCGCGATGTTCGGGTGGTTGAGCGCGGCCAGCACCTGCGCTTCGCGGTGGAAGCGCGCCAGCCGCTCGGGGTCGTCGGCGAACATCTCCGGCAGGACCTTGATTGCGACGTTGCGGTTCAACCGGCCGTCGCGCGCGCGATAGACCTCGCCCATGCCGCCGGCGCCAAGGGCGGAGAGGATCTCGTACGGGCCGAGGCGAGTCCCGGCGGACAAGGCCATGCGCGCCCGGTGATTCTAAGTCTTTCTCGTAGTGTCGGCCTTAGCCGGACCTGACAACTTATGCAGTACGCGGGTGCGGGGTCGTCGAGCGGGCGGACGCGCGGTCCTTTTCGTTCGCGGCGAAGTAGACCGACAGCTGATCGAGCGCCATCGGCCGCGAGAAGAAGTAACCCTGCAGGAAGCGGCAGTCGAGCCCTTCGAGGAACTCGACCTGCGCGGCGGTTTCCGCGCCCTCGGCAATCACGTCGAGGCGCAGCGTCCGCGCGAGGTTGACGATCGTCCGGATGATCTCGCGGCACTCGTCGTTGCGATCGGTGCCGATGACAAACGAGCGATCGATCTTCAGCGTGTCGACCGGGAAGCCCTGCAGGTAGCTGAGCGACGAGTAGCCGGTGCCGAAGTCATCGAGGCTGATGCGCACGCCGAGCGCCTTCAGCGCGACCAGCACGGTGCGCGCGCGCTCGGCATCGGCCATCGCGACGCTCTCGGTGATCTCGAGGCGCAGACCCGAAGGCGCGAGGCCGGTCTCGCGCAGCACGTCCGACACCTGGCGGACCAGATCGTTCTGGCCGAAGGCCTGCGCCGAGAGGTTGACGCTGACGCTGATCGCCGGCCCGTCGGGCGACTCGTCGTGCCACCGCCGCGCCTGGCCGCACGCCTCGCGCAGCACCCACTGGTCGATGCGCGCGATGAGGCCAGTCTCCTCGGCGACCTTCAGGAACGACGCCGGCGAGAGCAGCCCCTGCTCGGGATGCTGCCACCGGATCAGCGCTTCGAAGCCGACGATGCGGTGATTGTCGAGCGAGACGATCGGCTGGTACTGGAGCCGGAACTCCTGCCGCTCGACCGCGCGCCGCAAGTCGGTCTCGAGTTGCAGCCGCTGGACCGCGTTCTCGTGCATGGTCGCATCGAAGACCGCGCAGCGGTCGCCGCCCGCCGCCTTGGCTCGATACATCGCGATGTCGGCGTCGCGCAGGAGATCCTCGCCGGCGCAGCCGATCGCGCCGCTGATCGCGATGCCGACGCTGGCGGTGACGAACACCTCCTGGCTGTCGAGGAGGATGGGCGAGCCGACCGCCTGCTGAATTCGCTCCGCGATCCGCACCGCGTCGCTCGGGTTGCGGATGTCTTCCAGGAGGATCGTGAACTCGTCGCCGCCGACGCGCGCCAGCGTGTCGTCCGCGTGGTCCTGGCGGGCGACGACCGCCGGCCGCGAGACCGTGTCGTCGCGGCGCAGCGCGCCGGTCAGCCGCTGCGCGATCTCGAGCAGCAGCCGGTCGCCCGCGGGATGGCCGAGGCTGTCGTTGACGGTCTTGAAGCGATCGAGATCGACGAACAGCACCGCGAAGATGTACTCAGGATGGCGCGTGCGGCGCGTGATCGCGCGCTGCAGGCGATCCATGAAGAGCGCCCGGTTCGGCAGCTGCGTCAGGTGATCGTGAAACGCGTCGTGCAGCAGCCGCTCCTGCGCGCGCCGCAGGCTGGTGGTCATGCCGTTGAACGCCACCGCCACGTCGGTCGCTTCGGCGCTGCCGCTGACCGGTACCTGCCGTGCCCAGTTGCCGGCGGCGATGTCCTGGGCCGCGGCGGCAATCTCGCGGAGCGGACGGCTCATGCGCCGGCTGAAGATCAGCGCGCCGGCGAGCGCGAAGCCGAACACCATCGCGCCGGCGCCGAAGAACTGCCGCAGCAGCTCGTCGCGGAACTGCTGCGTCGGCCGCCAGTCCTGCAGCAGGATGAGGTGATTGAGCTGCTCGGGCCTGCCCTGAGCGACGCCACTGGATCGGGCGGAGTCGACCGGCCGATCGTTCAGCAGCGGGAACATCCCCTCGACGTAGCGGTCGCCGCCGATGGTGCGGAGGCCGGTCGACGGATCGACTGGTGCGGCGCCCGCGCCGGCGCTCGCGAGCACCTCGGCGAGCGCGGCGCGCTTCTGGCCGCGAAGGCTGCTGGCCGCCAGGCGCGTGCCCGACACGAGGTTGACGTCGCACCGCGTCGCCTCGGCGAGCTCCTGCGCCACCGCATCGTCGAGCGCGAAGCCGACGGTCATGGTGCCGAGCACTTCTTCGCCGAACCGTGCCGGCTCCGACACGACGAGGAATAGCCGATCGTCAACCGGCACGATGTCGCGGCGCGACGTGCCGGCGACCGCGGACTGAATCGCCGCGTCGAGCTCGCGCGCCCGTGCCCCGCCACTCGGCAACCCGGGGCTGCCCATCCAGCGGCCGCGCGCGTCGGTGACGATGGTGAAATGCGCGTTCAGCTGCTGCCGGTAGCCATCGGCCATCTCGGTGATGGTCGCGGCGTCGGCGGAGAGCTGCGCGTCGTTGATGTGGGCGCGGAAGATTGGCAGCTCGGTCACGAGCCGCGTCAGCGCCGCGGCCGACTGCGTCCGGCTGTCGAGCGATCGGTAGAACGCCGCGCGTGCGACGTCGAGATCTTCAGACGCGCGGGTCAGCGACCGGCTGGTCACCGCTTTGGTGGTGGCGAGGAGCAGCGCCCCCAGCGAGAGGGCGACGAGTATCGTCACGCCGGCGGCGACGCGGGCCTCGAGCCGGCGGTGCCACGCAATCGTCGTCGGCGGTGTCTGGTTGACCAAAGGTTCGGTGTTCAACGGCGGAGGGAATAGGTGAGGCCCAGATCGAGCGCCGTCGGCCGGCGCTGCGGAATCTGACGCGACTGGTGAACGAGCGCAACCTGCGCCGCCAGCTGATCGACGATGCGGATGCGTGTGCCGGCGCTGTAGCGCTGGACCGACATCGCGAACGGAGGCGCCGCGTCGTAGAAGAGCCGCTCGACGCGAGCCACCGCGGTGACCGGGCCCATGCTGGGACGATGCACGATCAGATCGATGTAGCCGCCGGTGGTCGTCGTGCCGTCGAACGGCCGTCCGTCGATCCACTCGCCGCGCGCCTGCACGCCGTCACGCATCCAGCGGACGTCGATGCCGTTGAAGACGGTGTCGCCGTGAGCGAAGCGCGGGTTCTGATACGGCTGCGTCGTGATCCGGCTGACGCCGACGATCATCGCCCCGAAGGCGGTCTGACCGCGCAGCACCGTGTTGAGGCCGGGACGTCGGATCGACTCGCCGACATCGCCAGGCACGCCGACGCTGGCCTCGAGCGAGAGGTGCGGCGTGCCCGCGATGAGGTCGACGCCGTGCTCGAGAAACGTGTTCGACAACGCGAAGTAGTCGTCGTATCGGATGAGCGGCGCGCGCATGAATCCGAGGTAGGCGTGATCGCTCGCGCTGGAGATGCCGAACGGCGTGCGATACCGGCCCGCCTTGACGCCGAAGAGCGCGCGGCCCGGCAGGAACGTCCGCTCGCCGTAGGCCTCGATGATCTGGAGCGGCCCCTCGTAGGGATAGGCGGTGCCGAACACGTCGCTGCCCTCGGCCGACCGCGTGCCCCACGCGGCGTCGACGTTGAAGCGGACACGAGCGGGTGTCAGCTCGCCAAACGCGCGCAGCTGCGTCGCCACCGCGGCGATCTCCTCGGTGGAGTAGCCGGCGGTCTGCGCCGCCTCGACCGTCACCGGCTGGCTGCGCGCGACGCTCGCGTGCAGCACCACCGCAACCAACACGGCGAACGTGAACCTGTTTACGGCCACGCGATCTCCAGCGGCTTGCCGGCTTCGACCGTCGTCGCGCCGGTCACTTCCGGCGCGCCGGCCCGCCACGCGTGATAGGTGTACGACCCTGGCGGCACCGACGCGATGCTGAAGCGCCCCTGGCTGTCGGAGACGCCGAAATACGGCGAGTTGACCGCCATCACGTACGCCGCCATGTTCGGGTGGATGTTGCAGAAGATGCGGCTCAGCCCGCTGTGATCGAAGGTGACGCGCCGGATCGTCCCGACCGGATACAGACCCAGATCGAACTTCTTGCCGTCGTGAAACGAGAAGACGTTGTGGAAGACGCGGTCGTTGTTCGGCAGGTCGACGGTGGTGCCGACTTGCACGGCGAGCACGTGCGGGAAGAAGGTCAAGGTGCGCTGATCGAGCACGACCTTCTTCGACTTCCCCGGCGGCGCCGCGACCTGACCACTTGCGGGCTCGAGCCACACGATCGCATCGCCCTTCGGCCGCCCGCCCGCGTGGACGGTGCCGGTCAGCTCGAAGCTGCCAACGGTCGCCGAAGTCGTCGAAGCGCTGAGGAGCGCGCCGACGACGAACAGGAGCCAGCGCATGAATGTCCTCGCGGGTGATGCCAAGGTGAACGCGGAAGAAGCTTCCGCTCGTGTCCTATATCGGCGTGAGCGCAGTCGAGGTTTACGCGAAGAAGTGTGCACCGTCGACGTGCCGAGCAGCGCTGGCGCAGGGCGTGCACAAGTGGGCAGGCGGGCACTCTCAGTTCACAGAATCGTCATTTCACAGAACAGCGGTTGTGTGAACGGCGTGGATCACCTGCGTTGGTAGGATGCGATCGTGATCCGCGGATCCTTTGCATGAGCCAGCTGCGCACCTGGCAGCGCCGCCATGCTGGTGTCGTCGCCGAAGTCTGTCCGGTGCCCGGCATGGGCACGTGGGAAGCGTGTGCGCGGGTCGGCGACAATCCGGAGACGGAGCGTCAGGTCGGGCTTCATTTCTCGCTCCTGACCGACGCGCAGGACGCAGCCGACGTGCTCGCGCGCGCGATGCTGCCGCACGCCTGCGAGGGAGGCTGCGAGCAATGGACCGCGATCGAGCGCCGCAAGACTCCCAGATGACGCCAGATTTCAGGTGAGGCGTGCTGAATTGCGTGAGGGTAAACGCCCGATACGATGTGGAAATCGACATGACACCAGCGGACTGTAGAACGTCGAACTCAGCAACTAACCCGTTCAAGTACGGTAGGTTAAACGCCTAACGACCGATCCTCGAACCTCGACCGTGACTGTGGAAAAAGCTGTGGAAATCCGCCTCCCGCGGATCGAGTAATCTGGCGGCTCCGGCGTGGCACACTGTGAAAAATCTCCGAATTTTCGCGACCCTGATGAACGGCGGCCAGCTCGAACTGTCCGATTGTCCGACCGGCCTGGATCTGATTCGCGCCCTGATGCCCAGCAGCCTGTCCAAGCCCAAAGCGCTCGTCATCGAAGCGACCGACAAGGACGGCCGCGTCGTGCGGATCGTCGTCCCGGCCGACGACTCGGAAGTTGCGCGCGTCTCGATGACGCACGAATCGTAGTCTCGCTAGGTCGGCTTCTCCCGCTTCGGCGGCCTGGCTCTGGCGGTGTCCTTGTTCTTGTCGCCGCCGCCGGACACGATGCTGGCGCGGCCGTCGGAGGTCGAGAACGTCGTCGTCTCGACGATACCGCAGCGTGCCACCGAGCCGTCGTCCCTTCGTTCGAACAACTCGGATTTGATCACCTCGGCGAGCAGTTGCTCGACGGTTTCGCGCGCCAGGCCGCACTCTGTCGCGAGTGCCTCGACCGTCACGGTCTCGCCCGGCCGGATTGCCAGCAGTGTTTCCTCGAGCCTCTTCCACCCGGACCGTGGATCCTTGCTGGGCATTGGGTCCCCCTGTAAGCAAGGGCAACGTCCATGCCTGCCGGCGAATGCCGAGCTCGCCTCTCCGTGGACCTGCCAGCGCACTGTGTGGCGCAGGAACGCGCCAGGAGGTATCGTTTTAACGTCCAGTCGATGAAACGGATCACGTTGTATATCGTGCTGATCGTGGCCGGCTTTGCCGCCTTGATGGCCGCCGCGTCGTGGTCCGGCCGCCGGGAACCCGCCAGCGTCGCTAATCGCGGCACACGCAAGGTCCTCTACTACGTCGACCCGATGCACCCCACCTACAAGTCGGACAAGCCGGGGACGGCGCCCGACTGCGGCATGACGCTCGAGCCGGTGTACGAAGGGAGCGAAGGTGCCGCGGCGATGCCGCGAGCGCCCGGCGACGAAGCGGTTCGTGTCAGCGCGGATCGGCGCGAGCTCATCGGCGTTCGCGTCGAGGCGGTGGCGAAAGAGGCCCGTACGCGAGCGGCTGCGCTTGTACGGCCGGGTCGCGCCGGAGGAGACCCGCGTCTACCGCGTGAACGTCGGCATCGAAGGGTACGTGCGCGAGATCTCGGATGTCACGACCGGAAGCCAGGTCGCGAAAGATCAATGGCTCGCCACGTTCTCCGCGCCGGAAGCGCGCACCTCGATTCAGTCGTTTCTGGTGGCGGTCGACGCCGCCGCCAACGGGACGCTGCGGCCGGCAGACACGCCGAATCCGCCCGACTCGGGGCTCGAGTTCGCCGCCGAACGGCTGCTTGCGCTCGGGATCTCACGAGCGCAGATCGAAGAGATCCGGCGGACGCGCGTCGTGCCGCCGGCGTTCCGCATCGTCGCGCCGGCTTCGGGATTCGTCATCGCGCGCAGCCTGACGGCGGGCGAAAAAGTGCCGAGCGGGCAGGAGCTGTTTCAGATCGCCGACCTGCGGCGCGTCTGGATCCTCGCCGACGTTGCCGCTGCCGAGGCGCAGCACGTTCAGTCGGGCATGACGGCGGAGGTCGCGGTGCGCGGCCGCCCGGCGGCGATGCGCGCGACGGTGAGCCGCGCGGTCGTGCCGCAGTTCGATCCGCTGAACCAGACGGCGCGCGTCCGTCTCGAGGCCGACAACCCGGGCTTCGCGCTTCGCCCCGACATGTTCGTCGACGTCCACCTGCCGATCGCGCTCCCTGCCGCGATCGCCGTCCCGGTTGACGCCGTCCTCGACGCCGGGCTGAAGAAGCGCGTCTTCGTCGAGCGCGCCGACGGCGCCTTCGAGCCGCGCGAGGTGCAAACGGGCTGGCGCTTCGGCGACCGCGTAGAGATCGTCAACGGCCTGAGCGCCGGCGATCGCGTGGTGGTTGCCGGCACGTTCCTGCTCGACTCCGAAAGCCGCATGCGACACTCCGCCGGCGCGACAACGCCCCGGCCATGATCAATCGCGTCATCGAGTGGTCCGCGGCCCATCGGGCCGCGGTGGTCATCGCTGCGCTCGCCGCGGCCGCCGCCGGCTGGTGGTCGATGCAGCGCGTGCCGCTCGACGCCATCCCCGACCTCGGCGAAACCCAGGTGATCGTCTACGCGCGCTGGGATCGCAGCCCGGACGTGGTCGAGGCGCAGGTCACCTCGCCGATTGTCACCGCGCTTGTCGGCGCGCCGCGGGTGAAGGCGGTGCGCGGCATCTCCGACTTCGGCTATTCGTTCGTCTACGTCATCTTCAGCGAGGGCACCGATCTGTACTGGGCGCGCTCGCGGACGCTCGAGTACCTCTCGCCGCTCCTTCCGCGCCTGCCGCAGGGCGTCACGACCGAGCTCGGGCCCGACGCGACCGGCCTCGGCTGGGTGCTCCAGTACGTGCTCGTGGACAACTCACGATCGCACAGCCTCGCCGAGCTGCGATCGACGCAGGACTGGTATCTCCGCACGCACCTGAAGACGGTCGCCGGCGTCGCCGACGTCGCGTCGCTCGGCGGCTACGTCCGCCAGTACCAGGTGAACGTCGATCCCAACCGGCTGCGCGCCTACGGCCTCGCCGTCAGCCGGGTCGTGGAGGCGGTGCGCAGCGCCAACAGCGAAGCCGGCGGGCGTGTGATCGAATTCGGCGGCACCGAGTACATGGTGCGCGGCCACGGTTACCTCCGCTCGCGAACCGATCTCGAGAACATCGTGCTGTCGTCGGCCGAACAGGGAACGCCGATTCGCGTCAAGGATGTGGCCGACGTCGCGATTGGTCCCGACTTCCGGCGCGGCGCCGCGGATCTCGACGGCATGGGCGACGCCGTGTCGGGGATCGTCATCATGCGGCAGGGCGAGAACGCGTTCAACGTGATCGCCGCCGTCAAGGAGAAGCTGCGCGCGATCGAAGGCGGGCTGCCGGCAGGCGTGACCGTCGTCCCGATTTACGACCGCTCCGTGCTGATCGGGCGCTCGATCGACACCCTGCGCTGGACGCTGATTGAAATCATGCTGACGGTCGTGCTCGTCATCATGCTGTTCCTCTGGCACGTGCCGAGCGCGCTCATCCCGGTCGTGACGATTCCGATCGCCGTCCTGGTCGCCTTCATCCCGTTCCGCATGATGGGGCTGACCGCCAACATCATGTCGCTCGGCGGCATCGCCATCGCCGTCGGCGCGCTGGTCGATGCCTCGATCGTCGTCGTCGAGCAGACGCACAAGAAGCTCGAGCGATGGCTCCAGCGTGGCCGCGAGGGCGACTACGCCGGCGTGGTGCTGAGCGCGATCAAAGAGGTCGGCGCGCCGAGCTTCTTCGCGCTGCTCGTGATCGCGGTGTCGTTCCTGCCGGTGCTGACGCTCGAGGCGCAGGAGGGACGCCTGTTCAGGCCGCTGGCGTATACCAAGACGCTGTGCATGGTCATCGCCGCGATCCTCGCGATCACGCTCGACCCGGCGCTGCGGCTGATGTTCACGCGCCAGCGCCCGTTCACCTTCGAGCCCGCGTGGCTGCGCCGGGTGGCGAACGCCGTCGCTGTCGGCCGGATCCGGTCCGAAGAGACGCACCCGGTGAGTCGCGGCCTCGTCCGCCTGTATCGTCCGGCGGCGATGTGGTCGCTGACGCACCCGGGAATCGTCATCGGCGCCGCCTGCCTTGCGCTCCTGGCCACGATCCCGATCTATAACCGCCTCGGCTCCGAGTTCATGCCGCCGCTCGACGAGGGCACGCTGCTCTACATGCCCTCGACGATGCCGGGCATCTCGATCGTCAACGCGCAGAAGCTGCTGCAGTCGACCGATCGCATCATCAAGCAGTTTCCCGAGGTCGATCGGGTGCTCGGCAAGACCGGCCGCGCCGATACGCCCACCGATCCGGCGCCGCTGTCGATGCTCGAAACCGTCATCACGCTGAAGCCGGTGGAGCAGTGGCGAAAGGTCGACACCTGGTATTCGTCGTGGGCGCCGTCGTGGGCGGCCGCGGTCTTCCGCCGCATCACGCCGGATCGCATCTCCCAGGACGAGCTCGTGCGCCAGCTCGATACCGCGCTGCAGATCCCGGGCGTTTCCAACGCCTGGACGATGCCAATCAAGGCGCGGACCTCGATGCTGACCTCGGGCATCCGCACCGCCGTGGGCTTGAAGATCACCGGGCCCGACCTGGCGACGATCGACGAGATCGGCACGCGCGTCGAAGCGCTGCTCAGCCCGGTCCGCGGCACGCGCAGCGTGTTCGCCGAGCGCAGCACCGGCGGCTACTTCCTCGACGTCGACTGGAAGCGCGAGGAGCTGGCGCGCTACGGCCTCAGCATCGACGAGGCGCAGAGCATCGTCCAGAACGCGATCGGCGGCGAGAACGTCACGACGACGATCGAAGGGCGCGAGCGCTATCCGGTGAACGTGCGCTACATGCCCGACTTTCGCAGCAACATCGGCGATCTCGCGCGGTTGCCCGTCCCCGCCTCCGGCGGACGCCGGCAGGTGCCCCTGGCGCAGCTGGCGAACATCTCGACGACGACCGGGCCGTCGATGATCCGCAACGAGGACGGGCTGCTCACCGGTTACGTCTACATCGACCTTGCCGATCGCGACGTGCGCGGGTATGTCGAGGACGCCAAGCGTGTCCTGGACGAACGCCTGCAGCTGCCGGCCGGCGGCGCGATTGCCTGGAGCGGCCAGTACCAGGAGATGATCCGCGCCCGCGAGCGGCTGTTCGTCGTCGTCCCGCTCACGCTGCTGGTGATCGTCGTCCTGCTGTTCCTCAACACCCGATCGGCGGTCGCGACGGCGCTGGTGCTGCTCGCGGTGCCGTTCTCGGCGATTGGCGCCTTCTGGTTCCTCTACCTCGCCGGCTACAACATGAGCGTCGGCGTCTGGGTCGGCCTGATCGCCCTGCTCGGCGTCGACGCGGAGACCGGCGTCTTCATGCTCCTCTATCTCGATCTGGCCTACGCGGAAGCGAAGCGCGAGGGGCGGCTGCGCAACCTCGCGGAGCTGCGCGAGGCGGTGATGGACGGCGCCGTGCGGCGACTCCGGCCGAAGTTCATGACCATGGCGACGATGGCGATCGGGCTGCTGCCGATCATGTGGTCGACCGGGACCGGCTCCGACGTGATGAAGCGCATCGCCGCGCCGCTGCTCGGCGGCATCGTCACCTCGTTCCTGCTGGAGTTGCTGATCTACCCACCGCTGTTCCAGTTCTGGAAGTGGCACACCGAAGTGCGAGTGGAAGAGGGAAGTTAGAGACGCGAAGAAGTTAGAAAGTACGGCGCTTCAAACTTCGAACTTTCATCGAGGCGCAGAGGGATTTCCGGCGGTTCCCGATTCACCTGACAAAGTTAGCCGGTCGCGAAACCAAAGTCTGCTTTTCGCGGACCTGTCTCTCGCGGCGAATTCTCCGCGCCGCGCCCGCCGCTCGAATTTCCGCCCATTTCGAAAAGTTGTCCACTTGCGCCTCGTGGCGACCCCCTTGCACAACGCCGGGCACGTCCTGATTGCAGGAACCCTGACGTACGACGAGCTGAACAACTAACAGTTTCATGACCCGTCGTGCCGGGCGGATTGTGCTCCACCCCCGGGAGTCGACCGAGGTCGGCCCCTTTTGGGCCTGGAGCCATGAGACCGGCAGACGCCCGCCCGACTCTCACACTTGCTTTCACCGGCGCGAAATCGGCGGCCGGGCTCCTGCGGATCGCAGGAACTCGACGCCGCACACTGCGCCGCAGCGTTTATTCGGCGTTCGTCGCTACCCATCGGAGACGTGCATGAAACGCGTGGTTTTTGTCCTCGCCCTGGTCGCCGCGGCCCTGGTCTCTCGTCCCCTCAAGGTTTCGACGCAGACCGACCCGGCGCTCGTCGGCCAGTGGTCGGGCGTCAGGACGTGGCCGGCCATTGCGGTGCACTCGCACCTGCTGAATTCCGGAAAGGTCCTGACCTGGGAAGAAGGCTCGCAGGCGACCATCTGGGATCCGGCGACGAACTTGTTCACGGCGGTTCCGGATCCCTGGGTCGACATTCTCTGTGCCGGCCACACCTTCCTGCCCGACGGACGACTGATTACGCTGGGCGGATGGGACCGATCGGGCGCCGGCCTCGGCCTCAACGAAGCCGACATCTTCGAGCCGAACATCCAGGCGTGGATCCGCGCGAGGCCGATGGCCAACAAGCGGTGGTATCCGACCGGCACGCTCCTCCCGAACGGTAAAGTCCTCGTCGTCTCCGGCGCGCGCAACTCGCTCACCGACATCGTCAACGTTCCCGAGCTCTACGATCCTCCCACCGACACCTGGACATCGCTGACCGCGGCAACGCGGGCGATTCCGATGTACCCGTTCATGTTCGTCCTGCCCGACGGCCGCGTGATCTCGGTCGGCAACTCCGAAGTGCCGTCGCGGACGCAGGCGCTCGACATGAACACGCTGGCCTGGACGGTCATCGACAGCCGGTCGCTCGAGGGCGGCGCGGCGGTGATGTATCAGCCCGGCAAGTTCATGAAGTCGGGCACGGCCGCCGACAGCGGCGACTCGGGGCTCTCGGGATCGACCGCGTTCACGCTCGACATGAGCGAAGCCGCGCCGGCATGGAAGCCCACCGGCAACATGAGCTTCCCGCGGTCGTTCCACAACCTGACCGTGCTGCCCGGACGGCAAGGTGCTCGTCACCGGCGGCGGCACCGACAAGTCGGCGTTCATCAGCGCCAACGGCGTACTCGCCGCGGAAATGTGGTCGCCTTCGAGCGGCACGTGGACGACGATGGCCAGCGCGGCGCGTCCGCGGCTCTACCACTCGACCGCGAACCTTCTGCCCGACGGCCGCGTGCTCGTGGGCGGCGGCGGCGCCGACTCCGGCGTGCAGGATCAGGTCAACGCCGAGATCTACTCGCCGCCCTACCTCTTCAAGGGTGCGCGCCCGACGATCTCCAGCACTCCGTCGACGCTGACCTACGGCTCTCACTTCACAGTCGCCACGCCTGACGGGGCGTCGATTGCGTCGGTCGCGCTGGTCGCGCCCGGTTCGGTCACCCACGCGTTCAACATGAACCAGCGGTTCATGAACCTCTCGTTCCAGGTCACGCCGAGCGGCCTGAGCGTCGCTGCGCCGGCGAACGCGAACCTCGCGCCGCCCGGGTTCTACATGCTGTTCATCGTCAACAGCAACGGCGTGCCGTCGGTCGCCAACTTTGTCAGCTTCCCGGTTGGCGCGGTGCCGTCCACGGTTGCTGTGCCGAACGTCGTCAACAGCACGCAGGCGGCGGCGACGACCGCAATCACGAATGCCGGCCTCGTCGTTGGCGCCATCACGACGGCGTCGAGCGCGACCGTGCCATCCGGCTCGGTGATCAGCCAGAACCCCGCGGCCGCAACGCAGGTCTCGACCGGCACCGCGGTGTCGCTGGTCGTGTCGTCGGGAGCGGCGCAGGTGACCGTGCCGAACGTCGTCAACACGCCGCAGGGATCCGCGATCGCCGCGATCACCGGCGCCGGCCTCACCGTCGGCGCGATCACCACGGCTTCGAGCACGACCATCGCGGCGGGTAACGTCATCAGCCAGAACCCGGCGAGCGGCACTCAGGTGGCGGGCGGCAGCGCAGTGGCGCTGGTCCTCTCGAGCGGCTCCGGCCTGATCACGGTGCCGAACGTCGTCAACGCGACACAGGCGGCCGCGACGAGCGCAATCACCGGCGTTGGCCTCACCGTCGGCACGGTCACGACCGCGTCGAGCGCCACAGTACCCGCCGGCTCCGTCATCAGCCAGAACCCGGCTGCCGGAGCGCAGGTCGCCGGAGGCACCGCGGTTTCGCTGGTTGTCTCGTCCGGCCCGGCGCTGAGGGCGGTGCCGAACGTCGTCAACACGACACAGGCCGCGGCAACGTCGGCAATCAACGGCGCGGGTCTCGTCGTCGGCGCGGTGACCACCGCGTCGAGCGCCACGATCCCGGCCGGATCGGTCATCAGTCAAAACCCGGTCGGCGGCACCCAGGTCGCATCCGGCTCCTCGGTCGCGCTCGTCGTGTCGTCGGGTCCGGCAACGGTCGCGCTGACCGTCGACGTGAACGTATCGGTCGACGGCAAGGGAACCGTCGTGACGCCGGCGTTCAGCACTGCGGCGGCGGGTGAACTCCTCGTCGCGTTCGCGTCATCCGACGGCCCGACCTCGGGCGGGCAGAGGACGACGATCACCGGCGCCGGCCTCACCTGGACGCTGAAGCAGCGATCGAACGGGCAGTTCGGCACCTCGGAGATCTGGACCGCGACGGCGGCAACCGTTCTGAGCGACGTGGCGATCACCTCGGCGCAGGATGTCGGCGGCTTCGATCAGTCGCTGACGGTCATTTCCTTCCGCGGCGCAGGCGGCACCGGTGCGGTGGCCGCGGCGAACGCGCTGTCGGGCGCCCCGACCGTCTCGCTGACCACGACGCGCGCCGGCTCGCTCGTCTACGCCGTCGGCAATGACTGGAACCAGGCCATCGAGCGCACGCTGGGTGCGGGCCAGACGATGGTGCACGAGTGGGTCGACTTTGCGGTTGGCGACACCTTCTGGGTGCAGACGCGCACCGCGCCGATCGCGTCGAGCGGCACGCTCACGACGCTGAATTCGACCGCGCCGACCGCCGATCGTTGGAACATCGCGGCGGTCGAAATCATCAATTCGACGCTGCCGCAGGTCGCGACGCCGAACGTCGTCGGCCAGACGCAGGCGGCGGCGACGTCAGCGATCACCGGCGCGGGCCTCACGCTCGGCACGGTGACGACGGCGTCGAGCACCACGGTGCCGTCGCGGCATCGGTAATCAGTCAGAACCCGGCCGCCGGCACGCAGGTCGCGACCGGCAGTGCGGTGGCGCTGGTCGTTTCGACCGGCCTGCCGCAGGTGGCGACGCCGAATGTCGTCGGCCAGACGCAGGCGGCGGCGACGACAGCGATCACCGGCGCGGGCCTGACGCTCGGCACGGTGACGACGGCGTCGAGCACCACGGTGCCCGCGGGATCGGTCATCAGTCAGAACCCGGCGGCGGGCACGCAGGTCGCGACCGGCAGTGCGGTGGCGCTGGTCGTTTCAACCGGCCTGCCGCAGGTGGCGACGCCGAATGTCGTCGGTCAGACGCAGGCGGCGGCGACCTCAGCGATCACCGGCGCGGGCCTGACGCTCGGCACGGTGACGACGGCCTCGAGCACCACGGTGCCCGCGGGATCGGTCATCAGTCAGAACCCGGCGGCGGGCACGCAGGTCGCGACCGGGAGTGCGGTGGCGCTGGTCGTTTCAACCGGCCTGCCGCAGGTGGCGACGCCGAATGTGGTTGGTCAGACGCAGGCCGCGGCGACCTCAGCGATCACCGGCGCGGGCCTGACGCTCGGCACGGTGACGACGGCCTCGAGCACGACGGTGCCCGCGGGATCGGTCATCAGTCAGAACCCGGCGGCGGGCACGCAGGTCGTGACCGGGAGTGCGGTGGCGCTGGTCGTTTCAACCGGCCTGCCGCAGGTGGCGACGCCGAATGTCGTTGGTCAGACGCAGGCCGCGGCGACCTCAGCGATCACCGGCGCGGGCCTGACGCTCGGCACGGTGACGACGGCGTCGAGCACGACGGTCCCGTCCGGGTCCGTCATCAGCCAGACCCCGACGGCTGGAACCCAGGTCGCGACCGGCAGCGCGGTTGCGCTCGTGGTCTCGAGCGGCTTGCCGCGGGTCGCGGCGCCGAACGTCGTCGGGCAGACGCAAGCTGCAGCGACGTCAGCGATCACGAGCGCCGGCCTGACGCTCGGCACGGTGACGACGGCGTCGAGCACCACGGTGCCGGCGGGATCCGTCATCAGTCAGAACCCGGCGGCGGGAACGCAGGTCACGACCGGCAGCGCAGTCTCACTGGTCGTCTCGACCGGCCTGCCGCAAGTCGCGACGCCGAACGTCGTCGGCCAGACGCAAACGGCGGCGACCGCGGCAATCACGGGCGCCGGCCTCACGCTGGGCACCGTGACGACGGCATCGAGCACGCACGGTGCCGTCCGGATCGGTGATCAGCCAGACGCCGACGGCTGGAACCCAGGTCGCAACCGGCAGCGCAGTCTCGCTCGTGGTCTCGACCGGTCTGCCGCAAGTCACGACGCCGAACGTCGTCGGCCAGACGCAGACGGCGGCGACGTCAGCGATCACGGGCGCGGGCCTCACGCTCGGAACCGTGACCACGGCATCGAGCACGACGGTGCCTGCGGGATCGGTGATCAGCCAGACGCCGACCGCGGGAACGCGGGTCGCGACCGGCACCGCCGTGTCGCTGGTCGTGTCGAGCGGCCTGCCGCAGGTGGCGACGCCGAACGTCGTCGGCCAGACGCAGACGGCGGCGACCGCGGCAATCACTAGCGCGGGCCTCGCCCTCGGAACCGTGACCACGGCATCGAGCACGACGGTGCCTGCAGGATCGGTGATCAGCCAGACGCCGGCGGCAGGCACGCAGGTCACGACTGGCAGCGCCGTGTCGCTGGTCGTGTCGAGCGGTGTGCCGCAGGTGGCGACGCCGAACGTTGTCGGGCAAACGCAGCCGGCGGCGCTCACCGTGATCACGAACGCGGGCTTGACGATCGGCTCGGTCACCACCGCGCCGAGCACGACGGTCCCGGCCGGAACGGTCATCAGTCAGAATCCGACCGCGGGCACGCAGGTCGCGAGCGGCAGCGCCGTGTCGCTGGTCGTGTCGAGCGGCGTGCCGCAGGTGGCGACACCGAACGTCGTCGGCCAGACGCAGACGGCGGCGACCGCGGCGATCACTAGCGCGGGCCTCGCCCTCGGAACCGTGACGCACGGCATCGAGCACGACGGTGCCTGCAGGATCGGTGATCAGCCAGACGCCGGCGGCAGGCACGCAGGTCACGACTGGCAGCGCCGTGTCGCTGGTCGTGTCGAGCGGCGCGCCGCTGGTGGCGACGCCGAGCGTGGTCGGGCAGACGCAGGCTGCTGCGTCGGCGACGATCACCGGAGTCGGCCTGACCGTCGGCTCTGTGACGACAGCGACGAGCGCCACGGTGCCGGCCGGCTCAGTCATCAGCCAGGCGCCCGTGGCCGGAACCCAGGTCGCGCTCGGCAGCGCGGTCGCGCTGGTCGTGTCGTCGGGCCCGTCAACTTCCTCGCTGGCGGTCGACGCAGTCGTCTCAGTGGACGGCGGCGGCTCGGTCGTGACGCCGCCGTTCAGCACGACGCAGAACGGCGACCTCCTGGTCGCGTTCGTCTCGTCGGACGGTCCGTCGTTCACGGCACAGACGCTGGGAGTCTCCGGCGGCGGCCTGCAGTGGACGCTCCGGCAGCGTTCGAACGGCCAATCGGGCGCGTCCGAAATCTGGAGCGCCATCGCTGCGACGCCGCTGACCAATACGACGGTGATCTCGACGCAGGGGATGTGCTGCTACAACCAGTCGCTGACGGTCGTCGCGTTCAAGGGCTCCGCCGGCGTCGGCGCGTCCGTCAAGGGCGGCGCGGCGACCGGGACGCCGAACGTTTCGCTGATGACGACTCGCGCGGGATCGCTGGTCTACGGCGTCGGCAATGACTGGACGAAGGCGGAAGCGCGCGGCCTCGGGCGCAACCAGGTGATGGTGCACGAGTGGGTCGACTTCGGCATGGGGACCTTCTGGGTGCAGGCCCTGTCGGCTCCGGTTCCTGACGCCGGTGTCTTCGCGACGATCGACGATGTGTCGCCGACGACGGACCGCTGGAACCTGGCGGCGATCGAAATCCTCGACGCGAACGCGTCGGAGACGATCGCGGTTCCGGATGTGGTCGACACCACGCAGGCGGCGGCGTCGAGCGCGATCACAGCCGCAGGGCTGACAGTTGGCGCGGTAACGACGGCGCCCAGCTCGATCATCGCAGCTGGCTGGGTCGTCAGCCAGACGCCAGAAGCCGGCACGCACGTTGACGCCGGCACGTCAGTGGCGCTGGTGATCTCGAGCGGCGCGCCGCAGGTGACGACGCCCAACGTGGTCGGCCTCACGCAAGCGGCTGCGACGAGCGCGATCACGAGCGCGGGCCTCTCGGTCGGCGCGGTCACGACGGCGTCGAGCACGACGGTTCCGGCTGGCGTGGTGATGAGCCAGACCCCCGCGGCAGGGACGCAGGTTCTGGGCGGCGCAAATGTGGCGCTTGTCGTGTCGAGCGGCGCGCCGCCGATCGGTGCGCCGAACGTCGTCGGCCTCACGCAGACGGCGGCGACGAGCGCGCTCACTGCCGCCGGCCTGACGGTTGGCAGCGTGACGAGTGCGCCGAGCACCACGGTTCCGGCCGGGTCGGTGATCAGCCAGAACCCGACCGCCGGCACGCAGGTGCTGGTCGGCAGCGCGGTTTCGCTCGTGGTGTCGTCGGGCGGGGCCGTTCCGCTGTCGGTTGACCGGGTGGTGTTCTCGGACGGCGCCGGGACGCGGACCATACCGTCCTTCAGCACGACACGGGCGGGCGAGTTGATCGTGGCCTTTGCTTCTGCGGCCGGCCCGACGAGCACGTCGATCAAGCAGACGCTGACCGTCTCCGGCGGCGGGCTGACCTGGACGCTGGTGAGACGCGCGAATGCGCAGTTCGGCTCGTCCGAGATCTGGGCCGCGACGGCGGCGGGAATCCTGACCAACGCGACCGTGACGGCGACCTCGGCGATCAGCGGCTTCGATCAGTCGCTGACGATCGTGGCCTTCATGGGTGCGTCCGGTACGGGCGCGACCGGTGCGGCCAGCGCGTCCACGGGAGCGTCGACCGTGAGTCTGACGACGACGGCGCCCGGCTCGCTGGTTTACGGCGTCGGCAACGACTCGGCCCGGTCGACGCCGCGGATACTCGGCGCGAACCAGACGATGACGCACCAGTGGCAGGACACCAGCGCCAACCAGACGTTCTGGGTGCAGTCGATTACGTCGCCGGTTACCAACGCCGGCACGCTCGCGACGATCAACGACACCGCGCCGACCAGCGATCGGTGGAACCTCGCGTCGGTCGAGATTCTCGCCGGCAGCATCGCGGCGCCGCCGGTGACGGTGCCGATGGTCGTCGGACAGACGCAGACCGAAGCGGAAAGCGAGCTCGTCGGCGCCGGCCTGCTCGTCGGCGCGATCACGTCGGTATCGAGCACGACAGTGCCGGCCGGTGTGGTGATCAGTCAAACGCCGCTGGCGGGCACGCAGGTGGCGAGCGGCAGCGCGGTCGCGCTGGTGGTCTCGGACGGCGTGCCCGAGGTTGAAACGCCGAACGTCGTCGGGCTCGCGCAGTCGGTGGCCACTTCCTCGATCGCCAGCGCGGGCCTGACGATTGGCTCGGTCAGCTCCGTGTCGAGCACGACTGTGCCGGCCGGCGCGGTGATCAGCCAGACGCCGCCGGCAGGGACGCAGATCCCGACCGGCAGCGTGGTGGCGCTCGTTGTCTCGTCGGGTCTGCCGAAGGTGGCGGCGCCGAACGTCGTCGGCCTGACGCAGGCGGGGGCGGCCACGTCGATCACCAACGCAGGGCTGACGCTCGGCGCGGTGACGACGGCTTCGAGCCTCACGGTGCCGCAGGGTTCCGTCATCAGTCAGAGCCCGGCCGCCGGCGCGCAGGTCAACACCGGCAGCGCGGTCGCAATCACCGTATCGTCGGGTCCGCCGATGGTCGCGACGCCCGATGTTGACGGCCTCTCGCAGGCCGCGGCGACGAGCGCGATCACCGGCGCGGGCCTGGCCGTCGGCGCCATCACGACCGTGACGAGCACGACGGTGCCCGCGGGCGAAGTGATCAGCCAGTTGCCGGTTGCCGGAACGCTGGTCACCCTGGGCACGCCGGTGGCGCTGACCGTCTCGTCGGGACCGCCGCTGTCGGTCGACCGCACCGTGGTCTCGGAGGGCGTCGGCACGCGCGTGACGCCGGCGTTCACGACCGCCGGCCCGAATGAACTGCTGGTCGCATTCGTGTCGTCCGACGGCCCGAACACCTCGACGCGGCAGACGGCGACCGTTTCCGGCGCCGGCCTCTCGTGGACGTTGGTGCGCCGCGCCAATACGCAGTGGGGCACGGCGGAAATCTGGTCCGCAACCGCCGCCTCGCAGCTCGTCAACGCAACCGTGACGGCGACGCAGTCGGTGACCAACAGTTACGACATGCAGCTGGTGGTCGTCGCGTTCCGCGGCGCCGGCGGCGTCGGCGCGTCGGCGGCGAACGGCGACAACAACTCCGCGCCGAGCGTGTCGCTGACGACGACGGATGCCGGCTCGCTGGTTTACGGCGTCGGCAACGACCCGGAGCGCAACCAGGCGCGCACGCTCGGCACCGGCCAGACGATGGTGCGGCAGTGGCTGGAGAACACCGATCGCCTGACCTTCTGGGTCCAGTCGCGCACCGCCGCAGTCGCCAGCGCGGGCACGAGCGTGACGATCAACGACACCGCGCCGGACTTCGATCGCTGGAACCTCGCCGCGGTGGAAATCGTTCCCCGGTAGCTCTGCATCGCTCGTAGTGTCCGCCTTCAGGCGGACCCTGGACGGTCCATCCGTCACGGTCCGGCTAAAGCCGGACACTACGTAACGATCTTCGGCTACGCTCTGGTGCATGCCAGAGTTCCACGCGGAACCCTACATCTATCTCCCGACCGTCACCCACGAATCGGCCCTGGTCGCCTGGGGCGCGTTCTACTTCCGCGTCACCAGCAAGGGCACGTGGAAGCTGGTCGACGACGCCGATCTGAAGTACGTCCACCCGCCGCGCAAGGATTCGATCGGCGCGCTGTTCGGCGCCGTACGGCCCGGCGCGCGTCGAGGTCTACGATCGCAGCGGCGCGCATGGTGGCGATCGCGAAGAGCGAGGTGACGAACCACTGCTGGGTCGCCGGCCTCGCGCCCGACACCGAATACACCTACAAGGTGTTCGTGAAGGGCGAAGCGTGGGCGCAGGGCGAGCGCTGGGACTGGTCGGCGCGCGACCGCGCGCTCGTGCAGACCGGCGCGGCGCTACGACAACCGGTTCCGCACGCACCCGCATCCGAAAACGATTGCGCCGTCGCTGTCGTTCGCGGTGATTGGCGACTTCGGCGTCGGCGTCAAGGACGACAGCCCGAACCGGCGCCAGCAGCAGGTGGCCGACGCGCTGCGGCTCGCGGTCGACAACGAAGACGTGCGGCTCGTGCTGACGACCGGCGACAACATCTACGCCGGCAGGAAGCTGCTCGGCATCCCGATCGGCGCCACCGGCGACGAAGACGACGACTGGTTCTTCACCTACTTCCAGCCGTACCGCTACATCCTCAACCGCGTGCCGGTCTATCCGTCAATCGGCAACCACGACGCGGCCGAGTCCGAGGACTGCGACGATCGCGCGCAGGTCGAAGACAACTTCTACATCTGCGAGCGCCTCGCCGGCGAGGAGGCGGCTGGCCGCGCCTCGCACGGGCCGGGGCTCTTCTACCGGTTCCGCTACGGCGCCGAGATCGAGTTCGTCTGCATCGACACGTCGAAGGAGAGCTTCTTCAAGGGGCACCGGCTGTTCGAGTTCCCGAAGCACTGGACGTTTGTCGACGGGTCGTTTCCCGAGACGCCGCGCGGCGCGATGTGGCGCATCCCGTTCGCGCACCATCCGCCGTACAGCGCCGGGCCGCAGCACCACAACACGCGCGGAGATGGCGCAGCTCCTGCCGCTGTTCAATCGCGCCGGCGTGGCCGTGATGTTCAGCGGCCACGAGCACAACTTCCAGCACTCGCAGGCGGACGGGATCGACTATTTCGTCACCGGCGCCGCCGGCAAGTTCCGCGGTGCGACGCCCGATGGCTTCGACGAAGCGCGCACGCAGTCGTGGAGCAACCTCTGTCACTTCCTGCTGGCGAAGATCGAAGGCGACCGGATGACGGTGCGCGCGATCGGCGGGCGCGACGATGCCGCGGCGGGCCTGGTCGACATCCAGCGCTGGACACCGGACGGGACGCCGCTGATGGCGCCGATGACCCTGCGTCGACGCTAGGTTTCGCCTCGACGCTTGCCGTTGGTGCGTCCCGTGCTGTAGAACTCGCATCGCTCGCCCGTTGGCGAGGTGAGGAGGATGCGGGATGCGGAAGCGGTTGAAGGTATTCAGGTGGGCGATGGCGTGCCTTGTCGGCGGTCTGATCGCGGCCTCCCAGCCCTGGGCCGTCGTACGGGCCCGCGACAACGACATCAATTTCTCCCTGACCGACGTGCCGGGCCGCTGGTTCGACACCGGCGTCGACATCGCCGGCACCCGATCGCTCGCGGTCGCGACGCCGGGGGCGCGGGTAAAGTTCTCAGGCAACTCCAACACGGTCCACACGCGAACCAGCCTGCTCTTTCCGAGCGGCGCGGCCAACATGCCATTCACCACGGACCCGCGCAAGGGCGGAGACGAGGTGACGCTGACGACGCCGGGGCTGTACGTCTTCACCTGCGGCATCCACCCCTACATGTTCGGCGCCGTCATCGTCGACAATCCGGCGACCACGGGGCTGGACCTCGGAAACGCGATCACGCTGATCAACGGCATCACCGTCCCGACCAGCAGCGACCTGGCCACACGGCTCCTGCGGACGTTCTTCATCGCAACCAACCCGGCGAACTGGCAGAACTATGCCTCGAGCGCGCCGTGGCACGTGACCTATCCGAACGTCGACGTCCGCGTCGACATCGGCGTCGTCAACCTGCCGGCGGTGCTGAACGCGCGCTACGGGAACGACATCGCGCTGGCGCCGCTGCAGAACCCGGCGACGCCCGCGGTCGGCGAGGTCTGGGTGGCGACGCAGTTCGAGTCGACCTCGGGCAAGACCAAGCCGGGGACCGTTTCGGCCGTCAGCGGTGCAAACTGGCAGGTGACGCGCAAGGTCGCGCTGCCGGCGATCAACATGAATAACCCCCATAACATGTGGACCGACCGCAACCAGAACCTGATCTACGTGACGCAGTGGTTCGATCACCGGCTGACGGTCTACAACCGCACGACCGGCGCGCTGGTCCGCAATGTCTCGGTCGGCGAAGCGCCGGCGCACGTGATGACGCGGACCGACACCGACCAGGTGCACGTCACCAACAACGGCGATCTCCGGCCCGACGCGGTGATGGAACTCGCGCCGCTGGCCGCCGGCGTCGAGCGCCGCATCGACATCGGCCGCGGCAACCCGCACGCCCACTGGATGAGCCACGACGGCCAGACGATGGTGACGCCGAACATCCTGACCGGCGACTCGACGCAGTACAGCTTCACCGCCGGCAGCATCGACGCGATCGTGGCGACCAGCAGCCCGTTCGGCCATCCCGATCGCGACCGGCATGATGCCGGATGCGCGGAAGTACTATGTCGCCAACCTGCTCGACAGCTCGATTGCGGTCATCGACATGAACACCCACGCGGTGATCAAGACGATCAACCTGATCGCCAACTACAACCCGGTGACCGGCGCGATCACCGGCCCGGTGGGCGCGCTGCCGATCCAGACGCCGGTGTCGCCGAACGGCAGGAACATGGTGACCGCCAATACGCTCACCGGGACGATTCTCGTCACCAACACCCAGACCGATACGCTGGTCTCGATGCTGGGGTGCGACCCGGGATGCCACGGCGTGCAGTACGGGGCCAAACAGGGCGGCGGCTACTACGCGTACGTCTCCAGCAAGTTTTCGAACCGGATGCTGGTTGTCGATCCGGATCCGAACGCCGACGGCAACCCGTCGGACGCTGCAGTCGTCGGCACCGTGGGGCTCTTCGCGTCGAGCGGGACTCTCAGGGATGCGGCGATTACCGGCAACGCCGGCATGGGCGGGCAGGGTCTGCTGCCGATTCCGGTCGTCTACAACGGGTGGGTCCAGAACCTGCCGGCGTCGTGGAAGAACGTGCTGACGCCCGCGCAGCGCAATCCGGTGCGGTAGAAGCGGCGGCCCTGAAGGGCCGCCCTACGCTCGCAGGGCGCCCCTTCTGGGGCGCCATCCTCATTCGGTGAAGCGGTACTTGACCAGCACCCACAGCGCGACGACACCGTCGCGCCAGGTGATCTTCTTGCCCTCGTCGTAGCCGCGGCCGTCGTAGCTGATCGGAATCTCGTAGACGCGATAGCGCCGCTTGAAGACCTTGGCGGTGATCTCCGGCTCGATGCCGAACCCGTTCGATCGCAGCTCCATCGAGCGGAGAACGTCCGTGCGCATCACCTTGTAGCAGGTCTCCATGTCGGTGAGCATCGTGTTGTAGAGGACGTTCGCGATCATCGTCAGCAGGCGGTTGCCCATGTAGTGGGTGAGCAGGAACACGCGGTGCCGCCCGAGGAAACGCGATCCGTACACGACATCCGCGCGGCCGGCGACAATCAGCTCGGTCAGGAGCGGGTACTCCTCGGGCGAGTATTCGAGGTCCGCGTCCTGGATGAGGACGAGGTCGCCGGTGACGGCCTGGAAGCCGCGGCGCAGCGCCGCGCCCTTGCCGCCGTTGCGCGGCTGGCGCAGCAGCAGGAAGCCGTGCTCCTTCTGGAGACGTTCGAGGATCTCCGTCGTGCCGTCGGTCGACACGTCGTCGACGACGATCAGCTGGATGCGCATCCTGATCGCCAGCACGCGCCGGATGATCTCTTCGATCGTGTTGCGCTCGTTGAAGACCGGCATCACCACCGAGAGCAGCGGGTCGGCCGGCATGCGTGTCGCGGTGCGCTCGAGCGTCGAAGCAGGCTGGGTCATCTCGCGGTGCGGGCCCGGCCGACGGCGAAGAGCGACAGGCCGATCGGCGGCGTGACGACCCGTTCGAGCGGCAGCGCCCAGGGCGCGACCAGCCGGTCGAACAGCCGCACCTGGCCCGAGGTGTGCTCGGTGTTGCCGCTGACGTAGAGGTTGTACATCCAGCCGAGCAGCCCGATCGGGTTGGTGTACCTGATCGACTCGGTGACGAGGCCGGCGGCGGTGAACGCGGCGGTCAATGAGCGTCGGGAGTAGCGCCGGTGGTGGCCGAGCGCGGCGTCGTGCGGGCCGTAGATCCGCTGGACGGCCGGGACGAAGATCAGCACCTTGCCGTTGGTGCCGGCGACGACTTCACGAAACAGGGTCAGCGCCTGGACGTCGTCTGCGATGTGCTCGAGCACGTTGACGCAGACGATCGTGTCGAAGCGCTCGGCCTGCAGGTCGGTCCGCACGCACTCCTCGAGATGGACCTTCCGGATCGCCACGCGCGCCTGCCCGTTCAGCTCTTCGCTGGCCCGGCGCGCGCAGTTCGCGTTGGGCTCGATGCAGACCAGCTGGAGCGCCTGGTTGGTGTCGAGGATCTGGCGGCTCATCGTGCCGATGCCGCAGCCGACCTCGAGCACGTGCGACCCGAGATGCGGGCGCACCAGGCCGAAAATGTGACGCTGGTACCGGACCGCCTCGCTCATCGTCTCGAGGTCGTCGGCTGCGTACTGCTTCTGTGTCTGGGTGAATCTGTGGTCGACGTTCATGCCTGAATGGAGAGCCGTGACACGGTACCATATGCTATCGTCCTTCCGCCACAATGCTGTCCAGCTATCTCTGCATCCCGCTGGCCGGGCTCGGCTTGGCGCTCGCGCTCCAGGATGCGCCATCCACCCTTGCCGATGCCGTGCTCTATGGCCGCGCGAACCTTGTCCAGACCCTGATTGCCGGCGGCGCCAACGTCAACGAGCGCGATGACAGCGGCATGACGCCGTTGATGGTCGCCGCCTCGCAGGGCCAGACCGCAATCGCGCGCATGCTGGTCGCCGCCGGCGCCGACGTCGGCGCATCGAGCGAAGACGGCGCGACACCGCTGATGCGGGCGGCCTCCGCGGACCGGGGCGAGACGGTGCGTTACCTGATTTCGGCCGGCGCCAACGTCAACGCGCGCAGCGCCGGCGCGATGACGGCGCTGATGATCGCGTCGTTCGGCGGCTACGTCGATCCGGTGCGGGGGCTGCTCGAGAAGGGCGCCGATGTGACCCTGCGCGACAACCAGGGGCGTACGGCGCTGATGGCCGCCGTGACCGGCGGCGATGCCGGCGTGGTCACCGCGCTGCTCGCGGCCGGCGCCGATCCCGGTGTGGTCGATTCAGGTGGCATCTCGGCGATGACCTACGCGGCGGCGTCGGGCTCGACCGGCGCGATCGAGGCGCTGACGAAAAAAGGCGTGAAGCCGGTTGGCCGCGATCTCGTCGCCGCGGTCGAGGGATGCCATGCGCCGGCGGTGCGCCTGCTCCTGACCACCGGTCTGAAGGCCGAACGATCCGGTGGCAGGAAAGGCGCCGCTCATCGTCGCCGCGAGCGAGTCGCTGCGCCGATGCAGTGACGGCGCTGCTCGACAAGGGCGCCGACATCAACGTGCGCGATGGCGACGGGCGGACGCCGCTCATCATCGCCGCGGCCGGCAACATGGTCGACGTGGCGCGCGTGCTGCTCGCGCGAGGCGCGGACGTCACGCTGGCCGATCGGCTCGATCGCACCGCGTTGATGTACGCGTCGATGGTCAATCGCGAGGCGATGGCGGCGCTGTTCAAAGAGATGAAGAAGTAGGACGGGACTGGGCGCTGAGGGCTTGGTGGGGCTGGGGGTGGGGGCTGGACAGTTTTCGCGCGTTTCGCATCTTCGAGGACAACGGAAAAGTCGCGGGGCGCGTCGTTTCGGCGACGCTCGACGAGCTGAGCGCCGGCGACGTGGTCATCAGGGCCGAGGCCTCGAGCGTCAACTACAAGGACGCGCTTGCCGGCACCGGCGCCGGCAAGATCATCCGCCGCTTTCCGCTGATTGGCGGCATCGACGTCGCGGGAACGGTCGCCTCGAGCGCGGATTCGCGCTTCCGCGAGGGCGATCGCGTCCTCGTCACCGGCTACGATCTCGGCGTCGCGCACGACGGCGGGTTCGCGGGTGTCGTTCGCGTGCCCGGCGACTGGGTCGTGAAGCTGCCCGACGGGCTGAGCGCGCACGACGCGATGGCAATCGGCACCGCCGGCTTCACCGCGGCGCTGTCGCTCGTCGACATGGAGCAGAACGGCCTGACGCCCGGACAGGGACCGGTCATCGTCACCGGCGCGACCGGCGGCGTCGGCAGCGTCGCGGTGCAACTCCTCGCCGCGCGCGGCTACGAGGTGACGGCGTTGACTGGCAAAGACGGCGAGCACGACTTCCTGCGATCGCTGGGCGCCAGAGACGTACTGTCACGCAAGACGCTGCAGATGGGGACGAAGCCGCTCGAGAAATCGCAATGGGCGGGTGCGGTGGACGTCGCCGGCGGCGAGACGCTCGCCTGGCTCACGCGGACGATGAACTACAACGGCTGCATCGCGAGCTCGGGCCTGACCGCCGGCACCGATCTCAAGACGACGGTGCTGCCGTTCATCCTGCGGGGCGTGAAGCTGCTCGGGATCGACTCGGTATCGTGCCCGGCCGAGAAGCGTCAGGCGGTCTGGCGGCGTCTGGCCACCGATTTGAAGCCCGCCGGCCTCTCGACGATCGCGACTGATATCGGGCTCGAGGGTTTGCCGGACGCGTTCGCGACGCTGCTCGCGGGCGGCGCGCGCGGCCGGTTCGTCGTGAGGCTGTCATGAGGTGATTGATGACCTTCATCTCGCGCCGCGATCTCCTGAAGCGCGCGGCCGTCGTCGGTGGGGCGGCGGCGGTTTCTCGCTCGGCTGAAGCGACACGCTCGGCTGAAGCCTTCGCGCTACATACGCATTCGGCTGAAGCGTTCGCGGTACCGCGCGAACCGCTCGAGAATCTCACCGCCGCGGAAGCAGACATTCTCGACGCGGTCGTCGCGCGGCTGATCCCCACCGACGCCAACGGGCCTGGCGCGACCGAAGCGCGCGCGGCGCACTACATCGATCGCGCGCTTGGCGGTGCGCTCGCGGCGTCGCGGCCCGCCTACACCACCGGTCTGGCGGCACTGGACACCTATGCGCGAACGTCGCGCGGCAAGCCGTTCGCCGGGCTGCCCGCCACCGACCAGGACGCGGTGCTCGTCGAAGTCGAGAACGGCACCGCCGCCGGCTTCAGCGGATCCGCCGCATTCTTCGCGCTCGTGCTCAACCACACCCTGCAGGGCACGTTCGGCGATCCGTACTACGGCGGCAACGCGAACTTCGTCGGCTGGGATCTCATCGCCTACCCAGGCGTCCGCACGATGGTGAGCGCCGCCGAGCAGCAGCAGCTCGAGAAGCGCGAGCTCAAGGCGAATCGCAAATCCGCGTACGACTCCGACTCGTTCACCAAAGCGACGGCGAAGAACGTGTCGCGCCGACGCCCGCACGGGGAAGGGGCGTAGGCGGATGGCGACCAGGCTCAAGGACACCGACGTCGTGATCATCGGCCTCGGCGCGGCGGGCGGCATCGCCGCGCTGCCGCTCGCGCAGGCGGGCCTCGAAGTCGTCGGGCTCGAAGCCGGCGGGTGGCTGACGCGCCGGGACTTTGCGCCCGACGAACTGCGCAACAACTACCGTGGCTGGCCGCAGGGCGTCCAGAAAGCCAACCAGGAAATCCCGACTTCGCGTCCCAACTCGTCGGCGCCGACCGCGCCGCGCGGCGCGATCCACCCGATGCAGAACGCCGTCGGCGGCACCACGCTGCATTACTGGGCGCAAAGCTGGCGGCTGAACCCGTGGGACTTCAAGGTGGTGAGCGAGACGAAGCGGCGCTACGGCGCCTCGCGCATCCCCGCGGGGTCGACGGTCGAGGACTGGCCGTTCGGCCTCGACGAACTGGAGCCCTTTTACGACAAGGTCGAGTACGAGATCGGCGTGTCGGGCCAGGCCGGGAACGTCAACGGGAAAATCGATCCGCGCGGCAACCCGTTCGAAGGGCCGCGCACGCGTCCGTACCCGATGCCGCCGCTGCGCGGCAACGAGTTCCTCGACAAGATGGCGACCGCCGCTCGTGGCGATCGGCTGGACGCCGTTCCCCGGTCCCGCGGCGGTCAACTCGCGCACCTATCAGAACCGCTCGGCGTGCATGTATCACGGCTTCTGCAACCGCGGCGGCTGCCACGTGGACGCGAAGAACTCCACGGCGGTGACGACCATTCCGCGCGCGCAGGCCACCGGCCACCTGAAGGTCGTGACGCGCGCGCACGTCACCACGATCCAGGTCGACGACAGCGGGCGGATGACCGGCGTCAACTACTTCACCGACGGCGTCGAATACTTCCAGCCGGCGAAGGTGGTCCTGCTCGCCAGCTACACCTACGAGAACACGCGCCTGCTGCTGCTCTCGAAGTCGAAGGCGTTTCCCAACGGCCTGTCGAACAACCACAAGCAGGTCGGCCGGCATTACTTCAGCCACCATCAGGGCGCCGGCGTCTCGGCGCTCTTCCCGTTCAACCTGAACAGCTGGTACGGGCTGCCGGCGCAGGGCGTCGCCGTCGACAACTGGGCCGACGACAACTTCGATCATGCTGGCGTCGATTTCGTCGGCGGCGGCAACCTGTGGGTCTATTCCGATCGCCGGCCGATCGGCGCCGCCGGGATGAACACGTTCGGCAAGGTGCCAGGCTGGGGATCGGCGTGGAAGGCCTTCATCAAGGAGAACGCCGACCGATCGAACACCGCCTACCTGCAGAAGACGACGCTGCCGTACGAGGACAACTACCTCGATCTCGATCCGGTGGCGAAGGATCCGCTCGGCTACCCGGTGTGCCGCATCACCGCCGAGTACAAGGAGAACGAGCGCCGGATCGGCGCGTTCATCCAGGACAAGATGGAGCAGTGGTACCGCGAGGCGGGCGCGATCGCGATTCAGCGCGGCCCGGTCGGCGGGCCGATGGGCGTCTCGACCCACGCCTATGGCGGCACCCGCATGGGCGACAACATCGACACCAACGTCGTCAACCGCTTCGGCTTCTCGCACGAGGTGCCGAACCTCGGCGTCCTCGGCGCGTCGGTGATGGGCACGAGCGGCGCGCGGAATCCGACGCTCACGTCACAGGCGCTGGCGTGGCGGACGGCAGACTATCTGGTGAAGAACTGGCGGGCGATCACGTAGTTGCTGGATGCTGGATGCTGGATGCTAGGAGTGAAAAGCACCTGACATCTAGTATCTAGCAACTCGTATCTAGCAACTCGCACCTGGCGAAGGTTCGCGAGCCGGCGATGTCGAGCTGCCGGCTCGCAAGGGTGCGAAGGTTAGCTGAAGATATCGCCTGCGGTCTTCTTCCGCTTCTTCGGGGCCGATTTCTTCTTCCCTCCCTTTGCGGCCTTCTTCTTTGCGCCGCCGGCCTTCTTCGCTCCGCCTTTCTTCTTCGCCATCAGACCTCCTCGTTGTTGGTTAACCGACACTCCGCCGCACGAACAGCTCGCCCGTACCTGTCAGCTCGAAATGCGCGCGCGTCAGCGGCGCGGCGCTCTGGCGCGTGGACCGGGCCGCGGGCTTGCGCGACCTCGCCGCCGCGGCACGTGCATCCGGGTCGAGCGCGATCCGCACGCCGTCCCGGGTGCGCGTCCCGGCCGACGCGATCATCGTCCGCAGGCGCGCGGCGGCGGCGCCGGACGGTTGATAATCGCCCAACGGCACCGCGAGCGACAGGAATTTTCCGCCATCACGCAGCATCAGGCCGCTCGTCGCCATCGCGTTGAGCCGTTCGGCCTCGTGCGGGCGCGAACCGGCTGCCCTCGGCGATCGCGTCGCACGTCTGGTACAGCCGTCGATCGTCGCCGGTCAGCATCGAGATCGGCGACGCCGCCCGCGGCCGCGTGTCGAAGACGAACAGGCGATCGTCGAGGTCGATCGACACCAGTTCGGCGTTGCGCCAGGTCGTCTTCCACGCGTGCACGCTGCGGACGAGCGGGTCGGCATACCGCGCGACATTCTGCGGCACCTTGTAGTCGTAGGAGAAGTAGTAGGCCAGGTTCCGTCGCGCCGGCTCGGGCAGGTCGTAGAGGAACTCGTAGAAGGGCAGCGGCTGCAGCTTCGTGAACCCGAGGAGGCCGGCCTGGGTGAAATTCGGGCTGAACCGGTCGAGCCGGATCACGCTGACGCCCGAGGGCCGCGGCAGGTGGCACACCCTCGCGGTCAGCCCGGCCATCTCGAAGTAGTCCTCGGGCGACTCCTGCGGGAAGCCGATGAGGAAGTTCCAGATCGGGTGGACGCCGAGCTCCTTGCACCACTTCAGCAGCTGGATGTTCTGCAGCCCCGAGACGCCCTTCTTCATCTGCTTCAGCACGCGATCGCTGAAGCTCTCGATGCCCGGCTGGATCGTCGTCACGCCGGCGTCGCGCAGCAGGCGGACCTGATCCTTCTTCAGGTTCGACTTCGTCTCGTAGAACAGCGACACCGTGCAGCCGTCGCGCCGCCAGCTCGGGCAAGCAGCGTCTTGAAGTACTTCAGGTCGAGGATGTTGTCGACGACCTGGATGTCGCATTCGGGGTAGGTCTCGGCCAGGTGCGTCAGCTCGGCGAGCGCGCGCGGCGCCGACTTGCTGCGGTACGCCATCGACTCGCCGTTCAGGCCGCAGAAGGTGCAGTGCATCTTCTCGCCCCACCAGCAGCCGCGCGAGGTTTCGACGAACACGCTCGGCTGCCAGGCGCGCCCGAACCGGCTGCGCTCGAACTGCTCGAAGAAATCGCGGTACTCGGGGTAGGGCAGCGCGTCGAGATCGGCGACGGCGGCCGGCGCGGCCGGCGCCGCCGAAGGGCCGGCCGCGGCGGAGGCCTGGGTGATCACGCCGGCGAGATCGGTCCGCGGCGCGCGGCCGGTGAGCTGCAGCGCCAGATCGCCGAAGATCCGGTCGCCTTCGCCCGAGACGACGGCGTCGACGAACGGAAACTGGCGCACCGTCTCGAGGCCCATCGTCGCTTCGCAGTTGGCGCCGCCGAGCACGATGAAGGTGCCGGGCAGCCGCGCCTTGACGCGTTTGGCCAGCGCCAGCGAGGCGAGATGCTGCTGGAAGACGCTGGTGAGGCCGACGATGGCCGGCTGCGCGGCCGCGACCTGTTCGGCGCACCAGTCGACGAACGCGGCGGCGCTGTCGCGCGCGCGCAGGATCGCGCGCACCTGCGACGGAGCCGGCGGCCGCGTCGGGTTGCGCCCCAGCCACGACGGCGGCTGCATCAGCACGTCGGTGAGGTAGCGCTCGTCCTGCGCCTCGTCCCAGTCGAAGAGCGCGTGCGAGAAAATCCACTCGCCGACAAACGCGCGCGACATCGCCCGGTTCTCGGTCGTGATCCGCGAGTACAGCGGCTCGCCGATCCGCTCCGCGAAGGGCAGCGTGAAATAGTCGACCCGGCACGTCAGGCCGCGCGCTTCGACCTGCGGCTGCAGCAGGCTGAGGCCGAGCGACGGCGACAACAGCGGGCCGAACGGCATCGAGACGAGCAGGACGTCAATCATCGGGCGGCGGGCGGTGAGGCTGGCGCCGACGGGAGCGCGGCGGCTTCGGCGGCGGCCGCCGCCCGCAGCGGGTGCCGGGGGTCGGCCTTCTGCCACGCGGCGGCGAAATCGGCGTACGACTGGCGCGCCAGCGCGATGTCGCCGGCGGCGCTCGCGGCGCGGGCCAGCTGCAGCCGCGCCAGCGTGTGCGCGATGCTGGTCGGCAGGCTGCCGGGGCGTGCGATCAGCGCGCGGAACTGCTCGGCCGCAGCCCCGTATTCGCGCAGCGCCATGTGCGCGAGGCCGCGCAGGTACTGCAGCCACGGGCCCGCCGACCGCTCGTACGGCGTGGCGGCGTTCAGGATCGTCGAGCGCGCGGCGCGCGTCCTTGCCGGAGAGGGCGGTCGCGGCCTGCAGCATCGCCAGCTGCGCGACGACGATGTCGGGTGCCGGCGGCTCCTGCGCGCGATAGGCCAGGGCCAGCTGCGCCGGCCTGCTGCGTCCGGCCCAGGAATGCCGCCGCCAGCGACGCCGTCCACGTCGTCTCGGCGCCGCCGCCGCCGGGCGCGTCCACGGCTTCCTGCAACTGCCTGCGCGCCAGTGCCGTGTCGCCGACGAGCGCATTGTCGAGCGCCTGCTCCGCAATCAGGCTCAGGGCGATGTCGTGGGCGCGCGCCGTCTGTGCGGCGGTGATCGCCTGCGCGTAAGGCAACCCGGCTCCCGTCGATGTCGCCGGAGGAAAATGCCGCGCGCGCCGCTTCGGTCAGCACGACGTAGCTGTCGGCGCGAGACGCGGCCGCCTGCAGGTGCTCCTGCATCGCCGGCGGCGTCCTTGTCGATGAACGCGAGCTGATACGCCAGCATGTGGATCACCGACGAGTCGAGCCCTTTCTGGATCGCCTCGCGGGTCGCCGCCTTCGCTTCCGGCAGGTCGCCCGAGCGCGAGCAGCGCCCGCGTGAGCTGCTGGTAGGCGACGACCGAGGTCGGCCGCGAGCTTCACCGCGATCCGCGCCTCGGCGACCGCTTCCTCGAGACGGTTGAGGCGGACGTAGGTGGTCGACAGGTTGCTGTGCGGCACCCAGTCGTCCGGATAGGTGCTGATCCACAGCCGATAGGTCGCCACCGCATCGTCGAGCCGGCCGGTGACGATGTAGTGGTAGTGCGACTTGATGAACAGCCGCTCGGGCTCGCTGAGCGAATCGCTGCGCGCGAACGCCCGCTTCGTGTATTCCTGCGCCTGCGTCGAGGTCGCGCAGGTTGGTATAGATGGCGCCGAGCCGCGCCGCGGCCAGCGCGAAGTTCGGGTCGAGCTCGAGCGCGTGCTGGAAGTAGCGGGATGGCCTGCACGTCGCCGGTCTTCAGGCGCGTGTCGACCCCCATGCTGTAGGCCTTCAGCGCCTCGAGCGACGACGGTCGTGGCGTTGTGCGCCGGTACGTTGAAGCGCTGGATCGACGCCGATCGACTCGCCGAGCCCTTCGCGGATGCGGGCGGCGGCGGCGCTGACGCTGGCGAGCACGTCGGTCTTCGACGCCGCCTGCGTCTGCTCGCGCGCGAGAGTGTCGCCGGTGCGGCAGGCCTGCGCCTCGAGCGTGATGACGTAGGCGGACGCCAGCGGCGCGATCGATCCGAGCATCACCGCCTTGACGCCGAGCCGCTCGCAGACGTCGCGCGCGACGGCGAGCGACAGCGGCTCGTTCGGCGACCGCTCCATCAACTGCAGCGTCGAGCGGACCTGCGAGGCCGGCACGAGGTTCAGGTACGGCGACTGGCGCAGCTGGATCTCGAGCGCATCCTTCAGCGCGCCATCGAAGACCGCTTCGCCCGTGGTGTTGCGGAAGTCGGCCAGCAGGAGCGGCTCGCTCGATGCGAGCGGCCGGCCGGAGGCTGCGATACCACGAGTAGCTGCCGTAGACAGCCACCAGCGCGGCGAGGACGACGGCGCCCGCGAGGATCGCGCGGCGCGCTCGAGCGCGGCGCCACCGCCGAGGTCGATGGTGCGGCCGGCGGCCGCGGCCGCTGCCTCGCTCGGGCCGCCTGCGAAATACCTCCGAGCCGATGACGAGGCCGCTCGAGACCCGGCCGCTCGGCGGACCGGTGGCCGCGAACTCGCGGCCGGCGATCGATCCGCTCTGCACCGCGCGCAGGTAGCGCAGCCACTTCGGCGGCGCTCGACGGCCGGCGGTCGCGGTCTTTCTCCATCATCCGCTGCAGCAGGTCCGCATCGTCGGCGGAATTCGCGCCGCCGCCTCGGCGCCGAGGCCGGCCGGCGCCGCATGGAGGATCGCGTCGACGATCGCGGTGGTCGAGCGCCCTTCGAAGGCGCGGCGGGCCGTCAGCATCTCGTAGAGCACGACGCCGAACGAGAAGATGTCGGTGCGCGCATCGAGCGGGTCGCCGAGCGCCTGCTCCGGCGACATGTACAGGACGGTGCCGACCGCGGTGCCGAAGCTGGTCAACGGGCCCGAGGTCGCGCCGCCGGCTGCGTTGCCGGTGTCCTCGGGCGATTCGATCATCGCCGCGAGGCCGAAGTCGAGCAGCTTCGCGTCGCCGCGCGCGGTGACGAAGATGTTGGCCGGCTTGAGATCGCGGTGCATGATGCCGGCGGCGTGCGCGACCTCGAGTGCGTCGGCGATCTGCACGCCGAGGCCGACGACGGTGCCGAGCGACATCGGGCCGGCGGCCATCACCTCGAACAGCGTGTGCCCGCGCAGCAGCTCCATGACGAGATAGGGGCGGTCCGTCCGCCTCGGGCGCCTGGCCGACGTCGTAGATCGTGCAGATGTGCGGATGGTTCAGCGCCGAGGCCGCGCGCGCTTCGCGCTCGAAGCGGCGCAGGTGTTCGTGCGACGCGGCGAGCGCCGGCGACAGCAGCTTCACCGCGACGTCGCGGCCGAGCTTCAGATCGTGCGCCTGATAGACCTCGCCCATGCTGCCGGCGCCGAGTGGGCGCGACAATCTCGAACCGGTCGACAATCCTGATGCCGCGGGCGAGTGACACAGTGCTCGGCTAAGACGTGCGACGCATGGTTTGGATAACCCATGCGCGCGAGCGCGCGTTGGGCGCAGCCGTAATCAGACGGGAAACGCCGGAATTCTACATTATTTCGCTCGCCTTGTACTGCGCTGACACGCGCGCGGACATCTCGTTACAGATCGTTTTACATCGCAGCTGCCGGTGGAAGGCACCGTTGCACGACCGTGCATACGCGGGATCGATCCGCCCACTGACGTGGTCATCGATGACGCTCGATGAGAAGCGCGTGGACCGACGCTCGGTGCAGGTCGTGATTGCGAGAGCGGGAGCGTAGAATGGCGCGATGAAGCCATATCGCATCGTCGCCATCGCGCTCACATTGATGAGCTCCAGTGTCGTGCCTGCACGCGCCGACGGTTTCATCAGCCCGTTCCTCGGCTTCGGCTTCTCCCGTGATACCGCGATCTGCCAGAGCCTGACCGACTGCGAGGACCATCGAAACCAGTGGGGCATCGCGCTCGGGTCGACCAACGGCGTCTTCGGCTTCGAGCAGGACATCGCCTGGGCGCCGGACTTCTTCGGCAGGACGCCCGGCAGCGACAACTCGATGCTCACACTGATGAGCAACCTGATGGTGATCATCCCCGCCGGCCCGATCCAGCCCGTACGGCATCATCGGGCTCGGGCTGATGCGGCCGCACGTCAAGTTCGCCGAGCTCAGCGCGCTCGACCAGAACGCGTTCGGCTGGGACATCGGCGGCGGCCTGAATATCTTCTTCGGCCACACGGTCGGCATCCGCGGCGACCTGCGGCGGCTGCGAACGTTCGACGACATCACGCTCGGAGTCTTCAGCTCGGACAAGATCGATTTCTGGCGGGGCAGCGCCGGGTTGACCTTGCGTTTCTGATTTGCGTCGCGGCCGGTTCATACCGACCGATCAGGGACGGCCTCGAAGGCCGTCCCCTACCGATCTCGCCTCGATCTATTCCATCAACTGAATCGAGCGGATCACCTTGTCGAAGACACCGCGGTAGGCATTGAAGTCGTTCTGCGGCGCCACCGCCACGGCATAGAACAGATTGCCGTCGCGCAGCTGCGTCGTGAAGACGACGATCGACTCCGGCTGGCCCGGTCGCCGACTGGCTGTTGCGTCAGCACGCGTGCGCAGCCCGGCGCGGCCCGAGAGGTTGACGCGTTCCGGAGCCTGAGGAGCGGCGCAGGCCGGGGTTGGACTGGCCGAGCGACTCGATCAGTTCGTCGGTTGCCGTCCTGCAGGTCGTGCGTCTCGTTGCGCGCGGCGCCGAGCTCGACGCCGTGCGTGAAGACGCTCTGCCCGTTCGCCTGGCCGTAGGCGCCGTCCGGCGCGAAGGTGACGGCGCTCTGCCGCTGGATCTCGCGCCAGTTCGACGGCACGCTGACCTTGAACATGTTGCCTTCGGTGTAGGTGCGGTAAGCTCGACGCCGGCGCCGGCACGCGGCCGGTCGGCATCGCGCCCTTCACCGCGAGGTGCCGGTCGGACGGTTGCCGGCGTTCTTCGTCGCCTGCTCCGTCGTCGGCGCCGGCGGCATCTGCTTGAGACGCGCCTGCACCTGCGTGAACGCCGCGCGTGTCGCGGATCGGGTTCTCGACCCGCAGCGACTGCGGCTTCCTTGGTGATGTAGTCGACGCGATTGCCCGGGTTCGGGTGATCGCTCAGCCACTGCGGCCCGCCGGAGCCGCCCTGCTTTCTCGATCGTCTTGAACATGTTGGCCATGTCGCGCGGGTCGTAGCCGGCGCGCGCCATGATCTGCGCGCCCAGGAGGTCGGCCTGCTGCTCGTACTCGCGGCTGAAGCGGAGGAACGCGGTGCCGAGGCCGAACTGCGAGCCCTGCGAGATGACCTGTCCCCAGCCGCCGCCGATGATCGCGCCGAGCACGGCGCCGGCGACCTGGCCGATCTGGTACTTCTGCGCCTTGCTCGCCTGCGCGGTGCCGTGGCGCAGGAGCGACGTGGCTCAGCTCGTGCGCCATCACGCCGGCGACTTCGCCTTCCGTGCCCGCCGCTTCGATCATCCCGCGGTTGACGAACATCGGCCCGCCGGGCAGCGCGAAGGCGTTGATCTCGCGCACGTTCACCGGCTCGAAGGTGTAGTGGAACTCGGGGTGCCTGCAGGTCGGCAGGGAATCGCCGCCGCCAGTCGGCGGCCGATGTCCTCGATGTACGAGCTGACGCTGTCGTCGCGCAGGATCGGCAGCTGCTTGCGCGACTTCGGCCGCGGCCTCGCGTCCAAGCTCCACGTCCTGCGCGGGCGTGTAGCTGTTGTTGGGCGGCGTGATCTTCGTCTGTGCGCCGGCCAGCGCTGACACCAGCAGCAGCGCGGCGCTGAGTCGGAGCGGAATCTTCATGCACCGCGACGGTGCAAGATCAGGTCCGTTCCTTTACGAAGGCGTTGGCGTCGCGCGCGAGAACAGCCGCTGTCGCAGCGTGTGGGGCAGCGATCGAATGCTCAGATAGATCGCGTAGCCGGCAAACAGCCACGCGATGCGGCGCCAGTTGAACTGCGGATCGATGGCTCGACGGCCGCTGCGGGAATGCTTGCGCCGGTCGCTGCGAGCCTGACCGCGACGATTGAGGGTTGGAGATGTGGATTCTGCGGGCACGCAGACTCATCATGCAACCGTAGCGCCACGGCGGTTCACTTCAGTGGCTAATGTTTTCAGGAAGTCTCCGGCTGCAGGTGTCTGGCTCGAACGACATCGTGTCGGCGGCCACGACACAACAACGGCCGAACCCCGAAGGGGACAACCGGTTGACCACTTTTCGATCCCGCGAAGCACGAGTACACATGGGCCGTTGGATCTGTCCTTGCTCGGCAGGCTGGCAAGATGTTCCGGCTGACGCCGACCAACCGTTACCTGCACGCGTCCGATGCGCATGGAATGAGCGCATCTCAGCCGTGCCACGTCAGCTCCCCCGACTATGTCCGACAACCGCATGAAAACCGTCGCCGACAATCGTGTCAAGGACCGCCGTCGCGCTGGCCGTCCGCCGGCCGGCGCCAAAGACGGCGAGAAGGTCAAGGATTACCCGCAGCTCAGCATCCGCGTGCCGGTCGAGTTCAAGGCGCGGCTGAATGCCCTCAGCGCGGTGACCGGTCTCGCCCAGTGGCGGGTCATCGTCGAAGCGATCAACTGCTTCTCTCAGGATCTCCCCGCAACCGACCGCGAGCTGGTCGACGGCCTCAGCGAACGGCTGATGCGCGCCGGCTAACCCTGCAGGCTGCACGGCTTTCCGACCGAAAGATTAGTGTCAACATTTGTCAGTCATCTACCAAGTTGACGTAAAGTGTCAGTCCTGGTAGGGCATAGACGACTGTAAGTCACTGATTTCACTCGATTTTCCACTTTTCATCAAACTCGGCACGAGCTCTGCAGCTAAGGGCACATGAAGGGCTGACATTGTGTTGATTCGCAAAGCGCAGGGATTCGCGCTCATCGACCTGATCTTCGTCTGCGGCATCATCGGCTTGCTGAGCAGCATCGCGGTGCCGCAGCTGGTGCTGGCCAAGCAGGCCGCCGGCGCCGCGTCGGCGCTCGGCTCGCATGCGCACCATCGGCAGCGCGCAGCTGACATACGCGCTTGACGTGCGGCAGCGGATTCTACGCGCCGACCTTGACGACGCTCGGCACGCCGCCCCCGGGCAGCGACCGAACCGTTCATCGCCGGCGGTCTGGGCATCGCCGACACGGTCGTCCAAGAGCGGCTACGTCATCCAGATGGCCGCGACACCGTGGCCGTCGGCACCGGCGACCTGCAACGGCGTCGGCGCCGGGCTCACCGGCGCAGGGATTTGCGGCGGCAGCCGATCCGGCCGATCCGGTGAATCCGCGATTCTTCGCGACCAACGCCAACAGCTTGATCTACGAGCACACGGCGACGCTCTTCGCCGTGATGCCCGAAGTCGGCGAACCGCCGGTCGGCCATCCGGTCCGCTGATTCAGCTATAATTCACGTCCCATGTGGACGAAGATGATGTCGGGGCCGCGCAAGAAGGCCCCGAAGACGATAGCGGTCATCGACCCCGATCGCTGTTTCGGCGCGTTTGCGTGCTCGATTTGCCAGGCCGCCTGCCCGGTGGCCGGCTGCATCGTCGAAGAGCCGGATCGCGACGGGCGGATGGTGTGCGCGGTCCGCGCCGACCTGTGCATCGGCTGCGGCCTGTGCGTCACGCTCGGCAACCCGACCGCGCCGCAGCAGCGCGAGTTCGGCTGCCCGCCCGACTACGACGCCATCAACATGATGCCGTGGGAAGAGGTCGTGAAGATCCTGCAGCAGGATGAGCCGGCGACGACGCCAGCGGCTAGACGTCGTAGCGGCTAGCGAGCTCCAGCCTAGCTCCTGCGCTCGCTCGCCCGCCTGCGCATAGCGCGACGGCAGCCGGTGATCGATCTTCGAGGCGATGAACGCCGACGCCTCGCTCACGCCTGCCAGCGACACTCCCGTCTCGATCCCCAGCCCGTCCAGCATGTAGATCAGATCGTCGGTCGCCAGGTTGCCGGCGGCGCCCGGCGCGTACGGGCATCCGCCGAGGCCGCCCGCGGACGCATCGAACGTCGCGATGCCGTAGGGCAGCGACGCGAGCACGTTGGCGAGCGCGGTGCCGCGCGTGTCGTGGAAGTGCAGCGCGATCTCGATCGGCCGGCATGCGCGCGAGCACCGCGTCGAGCACGCGCGGCACCTGGCCCGGATGCGCGATGCCGATGGTGTCGCTGATCGCGACTTCGAAGACGCCGAGATCCGCGCAGTCGCGCGGCGACCTCGGCCACGCGCGCCGGAGCGACCGCGCCCTCGAACGGGCAGCCGAACGCCGTCGAGAGATAGCCGCGCACGCGCAGCCCCGCCGCGCGCGCGCGCTCGCACACCTGCGCGTAGTTCGCCAGCGACTCGTCGATGCTCTGGTTGATGTTCTTCCGGCTGAACGTCTCGGACGACGCCGCGAACACCGCGATCTCGCTGACGCCCGCCTGCAGGGCGCGATCGAGCCCGGCGAGGTTGGGCACGAGCGCCGTGTAGCGCGTGCCGGGCGTCCTGGTGATGCCCGCGAACACCTCGGCGGCATCGGCCATCTGCGGCACCCATTTCGGGCTGACGAACGCCGACACTTCGATCACCGGCAGTGCCGCGCCGCGCTCAGGCGGTTGACGAACTCGATCTTGTCGGCCGTGGACACGAGCGCGCGCTCGTTCTGCAGCCCGTCGCGCGGTCCGACTTCGACGATCGTGACTCGCTTGGTCATCGCTTCGCTGACAGTTGCTCGCTGCTGGTTGCTCGGCTTGCTAGTTGCTGGTTGCTGGTTGCTAGGAGTGAAAAGCACCTGAGCACCTAGCAGCCTAGCATCTAGCATCTACATCTAGCAACCAGCATCTATCTGAATTCCACCAGGACGGCGTCCGCCTGGACGAGCTCGCCTTCGCGGCAGCGGACCGCGGCCACCGACGGCGTCGCCGAGCGCGCGAATCGGCAGCTCCATCTTCATCGCCTCGAGCACGACGACGATGTCGCCTTTCTTCACCGCGTCGCCTGCCTTGACTTGCACTTTGATCACCGTCGCCGGCATCGGCGCGGTCAGCGCGCCTCCGGTTGCCGCCGCAGATCGGCGACGCGTCGACACGGGTTCGCGCGCCGGCGCGCGTGAGCCGCGCGCTGACAGGCGTGGGGCATCCCACGGATCCCACCGCGGCGTCGGCGGCGGCGGCGCCATGGCGGATTGCGGATTGCGGATTGCGGATTGATTGCGGATTGCGGATTGACTGGGGATTGCGGATTGCCGGTTGCGGACTGACGTGTCTGCCATCGCAGCGACAATCGACGGCGCCTCGCGGTCGAGGAAGCCGGTGTCGACCGCGCCGTCGCGGAACGCCCGCGACTCGAGGAGTGCGACGAGGAAGGGCAGGTTGGTGCGAACGCCGTCGATCGTGAACTCGCGCAGCGCGGCGGCGAGGCGGGCGATGGCGAGATCGCGCGTTTCGGCCGTGGCGATCACCTTCGCGATCATCGGATCGTAGTGGACCGACACCTCGTCGCCTTCGCCGACGCCCGAGTCGACGCGGACGCCCGGCCAGCGCGGCTCGCGATAGCGGAGCAGCGGTCCGGCCTGCGGCAGGAAGCCCTGCGCCGGATCCTCGGCATAGATGCGCGCTTCGATCGCGTGGCCGCGCTGCGCGACCGCGTCCTGGCGTCCACGGCAGCGGCTGCCCATCGGCGACCAGCAGCTGCGCGCGAACCAGATCGACGCCGGGCACCTGCTCGGTGACCGGGTGCTCGACCTGCAGCCGCGTGTTCATCTCCAGGAAGTAGAACGGCGTCGCCAGTCGACCAGGAACTCGATCGTGCCGGCGTTGCGGTAGCCGACCGCCTGTGCCGCGGCGACCGCCGCGTCGGTGATGCGCGCGCGCAGCGCCGGCGTCACCGCGGGCGACGGGCTCTCTTCGATCACCTTCTGGTGGCGTCGCTGCGCCGAGCAGTCGCGCTCGAAGAGATGCACGACGTGGCCGTGCGCGTCGCCGAATACCTGCACCTCGACGTGCCGCGGTCGTTCGACGAGCCGCTCGACGTAGAGCGTGCCGTCGCCAAACGCGGCGCCAGCCTCGCGCCGCGCCGCCTGGACCGCGGCTTCGATCTCGGCCGCCTCGCGCACGGTGCGCATCCCCTTGCCGCCGCCGCCGGCCGATGCCTTGACCAGCGCCGGAAGCCCGACGCGCTCGACCGCCTGCGTCAGGCCGCGATCGGACTGATCGTCGGGCGTCTCGCCGGGGACGACCGGAACGCCGGCGGCCGAGACCAGGCGCCGCGCCTCGATCTTCGATCCCATCCGCGCGATCACCGCCGCCGGCGGGCCGACAAACACCAGCCCCGCCTGCTCGCACGCCTCCGCGAACGCCGCGTTCTCCGAGAGAAACCCGTAGCCCGGATGGACCGCGTCGGCGCCGGCTCGCGCGTGCGGCGTCGAGGAGGCGAGGGATGGACAGGTAGCTCTCCGCCGCGCGGCGCCGGCCCGATCGCCATCGCCTGGTCCGCGGCCTGAACGTGGCGCGCGTGGGCGTCGGCTTCGGAGTAGACGGCGACGCTCTCGATCCCCAGCTCGCGGCACGCGCGGATGACGCGAACCGCAATCTCGCCCCTGTTCGCGATCAGCAGCCGCTTGATCATTCGCGGCGTGTATTCAACACAGAGGACACAGAGGACACAGAGGTAAACTCGAATGGATCTCTCGAGTAGACGAGGTTTCTTGATTTTCAGTCCTTTGTGTCCTTTGTGTCCTTTGTGTCGAGTACACGTGCGGACCAGCCAGGCGGTCGTTTTTCGAGGAACGCCCGCAACCCCTCCTGTCCCTCCGGCGACACGCGGCGCTGCGCGATCGCCGCGCGCCGTGATCGGCGCCGCCTCGCTGAACGGACGCCCCCAGACGTTCGGGATGAGCGCCTTCGCCGCGGCCACGGCTTCCGGGGCGGCGGTCAGGAACTCCTGCACGTAGCCTGCGACAGCGCTCGTCGAGCTCGGCCGCCGGCACCACCACGTGCACCAGACCAATCTCGCGCGCGCGCGCGGCCGAGAAGCGCGCGCCGGTGAGGAACAGCTCGCGCGCGGCGGAGCGGCCGATCTTCGCGAGCGCGAAGGGCGAGATCACCGCCGGCAGGATCCCCAGCTTCACCTCGGTGAAGCCAAAGAGCGCATCCTCTGCGGCGACGACGACGTCGCAGACCGCGGCGAGGCCCGCGCCGCCGCCGAGCGCCGCACCCTGGATCCGGCCGATGACCGGCACCGGCAGCGTATCGATGCGCCCCGAACATCGCCGACATCGCGCCCGCGTCGCGCAGGTTCTCTTCCTCGGTGTACTGCACCGTCTTCGACATCCAGGTGACGTCCGCGCCGGCGCAGAACATCTTGCCCGCGCCGCCGATGACGACCACGCGAACCTCGCCCCGCGCCGCCGCCTCGCGCACACTCCGCCGCCCATGACGTGAGCTCCGCGATCACGTGCTCGTTGAACGCGTTGCGCACATCGGGCCGGTTGAGAGTCAGATATTCGACCGAGCCGTCACGCTGTGATGTGAGGAACTGGTAGCTCACGAGCCTTCCGATTTGAACCTTCGAACCTTCCGATTGAACCTTCTAGCCTTCCGACCGTTGAACCTTCGCGCCTTCGAGCCTTCCCGCCTTGTTGCCTTCGTCGCTCACATCCTGAAGACGCCGAATTTCGCCGCCGGAATCGGCGCATTGAACGCGGCCGACAGCCCCAGCGCGAGCGTCTGGCGAGTCTCCACCGGATCGAGGATCCCGTCGTCCCACAGCCGCGCGGTGGAGTAGTACGGCGATCCTTCGTGCTCGTACTTGTCGAGGATCGGCTGGCGGATGGCCGCGTCCTCTTCGTCGGTGAACGGCTTGCCCTCTCGCTCGAGCTGATCGCGCTTCACCGTCGTCGAGCACCGACGCCGCCTGCTGCGCCGCCCATCACCGAGATGCGCGCGTTCGGCCACATCCACAGCAGCCGCGGCTCGAAGGCGCGGCCGCACATGCCGTAGTTGCCGGCGCCGAACGATCCGCCGATGACGACCGTGAACTTCGGCACCACCGAGTTGGCGACCGCGTGCACCAGCTTGGCGCCGTCCTTGGCGATGCCCGCCCGCTCGTACTTGCTGCCGACGATGAAGCCGGTGATGTTCTGGAGGAAGATCAGCGGCACGCCGCGCTGGTTGCAGAGCTCGATGAAGTGCGTCGCCTTCAGCGCCGACTCCGAGAACAGCACGCCGTTGTTCGCGACGATGCCGACGAGGAAGCCGTGCAGGCGGGCGAAGCCGGTGACGAGCGTCGTGCCGTAGCGCTCCTTGAACTCGTCGAAGCGCGAGCCGTCGACCATTCGCGCGATGACCTCGCGCACGTCGTACGGCTTGCGCGTGTCGGCGCTGACGATGCCGTAGATCTCGGCCGGGTCGTAGAGCGGATCCTCGGGCGCGGTCATGTCGGCGGGCAGCTGCTTCGACGTGTTCAGCGTCGACACGATCGTGCGGCACGTCTCGAGCGCATGGTCGTCGTCCTCGGCGAAGTAGTCGGCGACGCCGGAGATCCGCGTGTGCACGTCGGCGCCGCCGAGATCCTCGGCGGTCACTTCTTCGCCGGTCGCCGCCTTGACCAGCGGCGGGCCGCCCAGGAAGATCGTGCCGCCCTTGACGATCACCGTCTCGTCGGACATCGCCGGCACGTAGGCGCCGCCGGCGGTGCACGAGCCCAGCACCGCCGCCACCTGCGGGATCCGCTCGGCCGACATCCGCGCCTGGTTGAAGAAGATGCGGCCGAAGTGATCGCGATCCGGGAAGACCTCGGCCTGCAGCGGCAGGAACGCGCCGCCCGAATCGACGAGGTAGACGCACGGCAGCCGGTTCTGCAGCGCGATGTCCTGCGCGCGCACGTGCTTCTTCACCGTCATCGGGAAGTAGGTGCCGCCCTTGACCGTCGCGTCGTTCGCCACGACCATCACCTCGCGCCCCGAAACGCGGCCGATGCCGGTGACGAGGCCGGCGCCCGGCGCGTCGCCGTCGTACATGTCGTAAGCGGCAAGCGGCGAGAGCTCGAGGAACGGCGAGCCGGGGTCGAGCAGGCGGCCGATCCGATCGCGCACCGGCAGCTTGCCCTGCGCGCGGTGACGCTCGAGGTATTTCGCGCCGCCGCCCTCGCGCGCCCGGGCGAGCCGCGCGCGCAGTTCGGTCGACGAGCTGCTGCAGGCGATCGCGATTGCTTTGGAACACCGGGTCGGCGGGATCGACGTGGGTCTGGAGCGTCTCCATGCTGATCAGTCGTGCCGACGACTAACCGTGCGGTCTACCATCCACAGCAGTCCGTCTTGAAGCCGCACGCGGGACAGCGCCAGACGGCGTGCATGCGATACGTTTCGGCGCCGCAGCGGTCGCACAGCATCCCCGGCTCGGCCGCGGCCGGCGTCGCCGTCAGCGCCGATTTCACCGGGGTGATGGTTCGAACCACGAGCGGCGGGAGGGCGGACTGAACCTTGGGTGAAGTCGAACCTGGCATGCGGCGGAATTATGGCATGGCTTGCCAACCGAAGCTCAGAGTGACGTGAAATCATGAGCGAAGGATGGATTGACGAACAGCTCGTCGCGCGCGGCATCCGCGATCCGCGCGTGCTCGACGCGATGCGGCGCGTGCCGCGCGAGCTGTTCGTGCCCGAGGTGTCGCAGGCGCTCGCCTATGCCGATCGGGCGCTGCCGATTGGCGGCGGCCAGACGATCTCGCAGCCGTACATGGTCGCGGCGATGACCGAAGCGCTGCTGCTCGCAGGCGGCGAGCGCGTGCTGGAGATCGGCACCGGTTCCGGCTACCAGGCGGCGATTCTCGCCGAGCTGGCGGCGGAAGTGATCACGATCGAACGCCGGCCGGAGCTCGCCGATGCGGCGCGGTCGACGCTCGCTTCACTCGGTTATCGCAACGTCGAAGTCGTCGTCGGCGACGGCACGCTCGGGCTGGCCGATCGCGCGCCGTTCGATCGCATCCTCGTGACCGCCGGCGCGCCGCGTGTGCCCGAGGCGCTGACCCGGCAGCTGTCCGGCCAGCGCGGCCGTCTCGTCATCCCCGTCGGATCGCCTGCTCAGCAGTGGCTGACGATCGTCGCTCGCGACGGCGAGCGCCTGACCGAAACGACGCGCGAGGCGTGCGTCTTCGTCCCGCTTCTGGGGCGCGATGCCTGGCCGGAATAGGCCCTGGAAGCCCAATCTGAGGAACGTAGCAATAATTAACGTTGATCCGGCTCGTGTATTGACACACTGCGCGATTTCGCTACACTTCTAAATCGTATGAGCCTCAAACGTAAAAAGCGCGTACTCGCCATCGATGATGAGCCGGCGATGACCGAGTGGCTGAAAATACTGCTCGAGCACGCCGGTTACGAGGTGCGCACGGCCCTCATCGGCACGCGCGGCGAGGAGCTGTTCAAGACCTGGCGGCCCGACGCCGTCATCACCGACATGATGCTGCCCGACGTGGACGGCATCGAGCTCGTCCGCAAGTTCAAGCAGGTCGACTCCGAGGCCGAAGTCATCGTCATCACCGGACAGGGCAACATCCCGCGCTCGGTCGAGGCGGTCAAGGCCGGGGCATTCGATTTTCTCGAGAAGCCGGTCGACGCCGAGCGCCTGCTCGACAAGCTCGAGAAGGCGATCAAGCAGAAGTCGCTGATGGACGAGAACGAGGCGCTCAAGGCGAAGCTGCAGGATCGCTACAAGTTCCAGAACGTGATCGGCAAGAGCAAGAAGATGCAGGACCTGTTCGAGCTGATCGAGAGCGTCGCGGCCAGCGAGGCGAACATCCTCATCCAGGGCGAGAACGGCACCGGCAAGGAGCTGATCGCCAACGCGCTGCACTACAACAGCAAGCGGTCGAAGGGGCCGTTCATCAAGATCAACTGCGCGGCGATCCCGAAGGACCTGATCGAGTCGGAGCTCTTCGGCTACAAGAAGGGCGCGTTCACCGGCGCGACCATGGACAAGGAAGGCCTCTTCGAGATGGCCGAGGGCGGCTCGCTGCTGCTCGACGAGATCGGCGAGATGCCGCCCTATCTGCAGACCAAGCTGCTGCGCGTGCTGCAGGAGCGCGAATACCGGCCGATTGGCAGCGACCGGATCGTCCACGTCGACTTCCGGCTCATCTGCGCGACCAACATCGATCTCGACGCCGCGCTGCGCGACGGCCGGCTGCGCGAAGACCTCTACTTCCGCATCAACACGATCACGCTGCGCGTGCCGCCGCTGCGCGAGCGGACCGAGGACATTCCGCTGCTGTGCGACTACTTCCTCGACAAGTTCCGCCAGCGCTACTCGAAGAACGTCAAGACGCTGGCGCCTTCGGTCTACCACCTGCTCATCCGCAACCGCTGGCCTGGCAACGTGCGCGAGCTCGAGAACGCCGTCGAGCGCGCGGTGCTGGTCGCAAAGGGCAGCTGAGATCGCGGTAACCGATCTGCCCGAATCGATTCGCGAGGAATCGACAACTGCGACCGACTTCGTGATCCCGCCGCACCGCACGCTGGCCGAGATCGAGAAGATGGCGATCCTGCAGACGCTCCAGCGCACCAACTGGAACAAGCAGGAAGCGGCGCAGATCCTCGGTCTCTACCGGCCGACGCTGTACAGCAAGATGAAGAAGCACGAGATCCGCGACGCCGGCAAGGCCGCCCGTTCCAACCCGCCGCCGCCCTCGTCTTCGTCTCCCGCATCATCCGCCGCCTCGACGTAGCTCGGCGGCCCGAGGCCGCTCACGTACGCCGTGACGGGCTGCCCTTCGGACATGCCGCGGGATCCGTTATTGCAGCGACTCTTACTGCAGTTACGATCTTCCGAATGCGCGTTCTCTCCATTGTTGACCGCGCCGGCGCCGGCGTCCTGAACTTCCTCGAATTCATCGGCGCGATGGCGAGCTTCGGAGGCCGCGCCCTCGTCGAAGCATTCCGCCCGCCGTACGAGCCGGCCGAAATCATCCGGCACATCTATCAGTTCGGCTACCGCTCAGCTCCGCTCGTCGGCACGGCCGGGTTGGCGATCGGCGTCGTGCTGTCGATGCACACACGAGCGTCGCTCGAACGGTTCGGCGCCGAGGCGATGATTCCTGCCGGGCTGGCGATTGCGATGATTCGCGAAACCGGACCGCTCACCGCCGCGCTGCTCGTCTCCGGCCGGGTTGGCGCCGGCATCGGCGCCGAACTGGGCGCGATGAAAGTGATCGGAGCAGATCGACGCGCTCGAGGCCAACGCCGTCGACGCGTTCAAGTACCTCGCGGTCACGCGCATCATCGCGCTGATGATCGCGATGCCGCTGCTGACGATCATCATGGACTTCGCCGGCATCTTCGGCGGCTACCTCGCGGAGGTCGCCGTCTCCGGCATGTCTGGCAGATGTATTTCGAGCGCGCGTTCACCTACATCGCGTACTCGGATCTCATCCCGGCGACGGTGAAGACGGTGGTATTCGGCTTCCTGATTGCCGGCGCCGCGAGCTATCTCGGCTTCACGACCAGCCGCGGCACCGAAGGTGTCGGCGAGGCGTCGACGCGCAGCGTGGTTCTGGGCTCGATGCTGGTCATCCTTGGCGACGTGATCCTCGTGAAGATCGATCTTCTTCTTCTATCCACCGGTGTCCGGATGACGCCGCCTGCCGACCAGCCGGCGGTGCGTCTCGATCACGTCTCGAAGGCGTTCGGCTCGCGCACGGTCCTCGACGACGTGTCGTTCGAGATCGAAAAGGGCAAGGCGTTCTGCCTGCTCGGGCGCAGCGGCACCGGCAAGAGCGTGACGCTGCGGCACATCGTCGGGCTCGTCCAGCCGGACGGCGGCAAGGTGTTCGTCGAAGGGCGCGACATCACGCCGCTGCGCGGCCGCGAGCTCGCGGACGTCCGCAAGCACATGGGCTTCCTCTTCCAGAACTCGGCGCTGTTCGACTCGATGAGCGTCGGCGACAACGTCGCCTTCCCGATGCGGCGCCACACCGACTGGCCGGAGCAAAAGATTCGCGAGCAGGCGCAGCAGAAGCTCGCCGCGGTCGGCCTGGAGAAGGACTTCGACAAGATGCCGGCGGATCTGTCCGGCGGCATGAAGAAGCGCGCCGGCCTGGCGCGTGCGATGGCGCTCGATCCGCCGATCCTGCTGGTCGACGAGCCGAGCGCCGGCCTCGATCCGATTACCGCCGGCGAGATTGACGAGCTGCTGCTCGAGACCAAGCGCGGCGGGACCACGCTGGCCGTCGTCACGCACAACATCCCCAGCGCGCGCGTCATCGGCGACGACTTCGGCGTGCTGCACGAAGGGCGGCTGCTCGCCCGCGGCTCGCTCGAAGACCTCGACGCGAGCGACGAGCCGCTCGTCCAGGCGTTCATGCGATCGCAGGGGGGCGGGTAGTGCCCGCATCCTCGAGCGCGGCCCGCCTGGTCGGCGTCGGCGTGTTCGTGCTCGGCGCGCTGCTGCTCTTCGCCGTCGCGCCTGTTCATGATCGGCGATCGCCAGATGGCGTTCGCCGAAAAGTTCACGATCTATACCGAGTTCAAGAAGATCACCGGCCTGCAGGCCGGGCGCGATCGTCCGCGTGTCGGGCGCGAAGGCCGGATCGATCACGTCGATCTCGCCGCCGACCTCGCCGAGCGGCAAGTTCCGGGTTGAGTTCGAAATCACCGAGGACCTGCACCCGCTCGTCCGCACCGATTCGGTTGCGTCGATCGAGACCGAAGGGCTGGTCGGCGGCAACTATCTCGGCGTCGGCACCGGCAGCGACACAGCGCCCGCCGCCGCCGCCGAAGTCGACGATCCCGAGCAAGGAGCCGTTCGAGATCAGCGATCTGATGCAGCAGATGGGCGACACGCTCACCAAGGTCAACGCCACGATCGACGACCTGCAGGACGACGTGCAGCGCGCGGTGGCGTCGGTCGGCGACACGGTCGACAACGCCAACGACCTGCTGACCAGCGTCAGCGACGACGTCAAGAGGATGGCGTCTGCCGGGCGCGAAGATCAGCGACGACGCCGCGAGGATCTCCGACGGGCTTCGCAGCGGCAGGGGCACCATCGGCAAGCTGTTGAACGACGACGAGTTCTATCAGCGGGCGACGGCGATCGCGAAGCAGGCCGAGGAGATCGCGACCGACACGCGGCAGGTCGTGGCGCAGGCGAGGAAAGCTCTCGATGAGTTCCAGTCGAAGGACGGTCCGGTTCAAGGGCTTACGGCCGGACTCAAGCAGACGATGGACGAGCGCACGGGTGGCGATGGCGGCCTTCGCCGACAACATGGAGGCGTTGAAGCACAACTTCCTGTTGCGCGGCTTCTTCAACGACCGCGGGTACTTCAACCTCGCGTCGATCTCGCCGGCCGACTACCGGCAGGGCGCGCTGACACGCAACGGCGCCAGGCGGAGCGTCCGCATCTGGCTGCGCGAGTCGATCCTCTTCGAACCCGACCCCGAGGTTCCCGGAGCCGAGCGCCTGTCCGAGGAGGGGAAGCGGCGGCTGGATTCGGCGATGGCCACCTTTGTCGATCAGATGCCGGCCGCGGCGCTGATTGTCGAAGGGCTACGCACAGCGCGGCTCGAAGGACGAACAGCATCTACGCTCGCGGGTACGTGCCTCGCTCGCGCTCGACTACCTCATCGGCAGGTTCCAGCTCGATCCGCGCATGACGACTGTGATGCCGCTTGGCAGCGATTCCGAAGGGAGCCCGGATGGCGAACCCTGGAATGGTGTGGCGCTCGCAGTCTTTCAGGAGCACACGACCGCCTCGGGAAAGCCACGGTAGGAAGTCGACACGCTGCCGAGCTGAGCGTCTGGAAACCGAACGTCCCGCGAACACGATCCCGCGCGAATCCCGCGGCTCATGTGGGATGAGCCCGACCCCATTCGTGGCACATAACTTGTAGCTGTTCTGGCTTGGTGGAGGAGGGCTGATGAATAACTCGCGTGTAATGGCGGCCACTATGGTTGGCGCGGTCGTCGGCGGAGTGGCGGGGTATCTGTTTTTCACCGACCAGGGCAGGAGCGTTCGGCGGCAACTGGAGCCGGCGATCGAAGATTTCGCACGCGAGCTCATGAGCTTCCGGGCCACCATTCAGAAGGCGGCCGGCGTCGCCAACGAGGGGTGGAAGCTGTTGAACGACGCGATTGGCGAGACGGGCGTCGCCCCGCGCTATCCGGGAGCGCACCAGACCTCGCCGTTCTGAGGCACATACCATGTCAGGAGAACTGGGAACCACGAATCTGCTCCTCGGGATCATGGCCGTCGTCAGCGTGCTGGAAGCGCTCCTCGTCATCGGCATGGGCGTCGCCGGCTTCATGGTCTACAGAAAGGTCATGGCGCTGGTCGAGGGGCTCGAAACGCGCCAGGTGGCGCCGGCGATGGCGCGCGTCAACGCGATTCTCGACGACGTCAAAGAGGTATCGGCGAAGGTGAAGGACGAGACGGTTCGAGTCGACCACGCGATCCACAACACGATCGATCGCATCGACGACACCGCCGATCGCGTACGCTCGAACGTGCGGGCAAAAACCAGCCGGGTCGTCGGCTTCGTGCGCGGCGTGCGCGTCGCCATCGAAGGCTTCCTGCAGTACGCGACAGCCAACGTAGAACCGAGAATCAAGAACCAAGAACCCTGAACTGGAACCTTTGAGGAGGCGATATGGCAGACGGGTACGATCGTTTTGACAACAACGACAGCGGCGGCGGCAGTTTCGTGATGGGATTGCTGACCGGCACCGTCCTCGGCGCGGGCCTCGGGATGCTGTTCGCTCCGAAGGCGGGCTCCGAACTGCGCGGCCAGCTCTCCGAGCAGGCCGGCAACATCGCCAACCAGGCCACCGAAGGCTATCGCCGCGCGACCGAGAACGCGGGCCAGTGGGCCGAGAAGGGCAAGGAAACGGCCGGTCAGTGGGCCGAGAAGGGTAAGGAAGCGGCGGGCGAGTGGGCCGAGCGCGGCAAGGACGTGTACGGCAAAGCGAAGGACGCGGTCAATAAAGGCGCCGACGAAGCCCAGCGCTACGTGCGTGACGCGACGCAGACTGCTCCCGGCACGCCGTCGACCGCGGCCGCCGGCACGACCGGAGCGGGCTACAGTTCGCCCGGCTCGAGCTTCGGCGGGACCGACATCCGGAGCACCGGCTCCGATTCGTCCACGTCGCGCAACAGCGCGTCGACGCCGTCGAGCGGACCGGGCTCGACCGGCACCCCGCGCCGGAGCTAGGGTGCGATGACGAGCGCCAACGCTCGCACGACTGCGAACGTGGTTCTCGCTACGGCGGGTGTGGCGGCGGCGTACGTGATTTGGACGACGCCGTCGCTCCGACGCCTCGCGTTTCGCGGGCTGCAGCTGTGGCTCGGCGCCAGCGTGCCCGGCTACCTGCTGAACCAGACCAAGCAGGCGTGGGTCGCGTCGGGCCGGACGGGCCTTCAGGCCTGACATAATGATCGCGTGAACGACTTTCGCGCGATCGGGCGCCGTGCCCGCGCAATCGCGCGCCTCACCGGCCTGTCCTTCTGGAAAGGGTTCCAGAGCTTCTACGACAGCGACAACCTCACGTACGCGGCGTCGATCGCCTACTACGCGCTCTTGTCGCTGTTTCCATTTTTGCTCCTCGCCTTTTCGCTGCTCGGCCGTTCGACGGTCGAGGTCGAGAAGCGCAACGAGGTGCTCGGCTTCGTCCTGCGCTATTTCCCCGCGCAGTTCGACTTCATCACCAAACAGCTCGATTCGTTTCGCGCCGACACCATCACCCTTGGCGTCGCCGGCACCATTGCCCTCGTCTGGGGTGCGCTCGGCGTCTTCGGCGCGATCAGCACCGCCGTCAACTACGCGTGGGGCGTGGAGAAGCAGCGCAGTTTCTGGAAGCACAAGCTGTTCTCGTTCGTGATGCTGCTCTTCGCCGGGCTGATCCTCCTGATCGCGCTGCTGCTCATCAGCGCGCAGCAGGTGGTTGGCGCGAGCTGGTTCCGCGAGGTGCTGTTCCGCTTTCCCGGGCTCGAGGTGCTGCGCAGCTTCACCATCCGCCATGCCACTACCTGGCTCTTCATCCTCGTCGTCGGGCTGATCTATTACTTCGTGCCGAACGCAAAGGTGCGTTTCCGCGACGTGTGGATCGGCGCGCTGGTGACCGGGCTGCTGTGGAAGGGCGCGCTCGAAGGCTTCTCCTGGTACATGCGCGACATGAACCGGTTCGCCCGCGTCAACGGCTCGATCGCCGCCGTCGTCGTCTTCCTGGTGTGGGTGTACGTGCAGGCCGTCATCCTGCTCTACGGCGTCGAGTTCACCGCCGCGTACGCGCGGCTGCGGCGCGGGCGGCCGCAGGATGTGCCGGCGGCGCCGACGCCGCGGACGTGATGGGGCAGGCGGGGCGGGTCGGGCTGGTGGGGGCGTTCGGGCGGGTTGCGACGGCCGGGATTCTTCTCGCGGCGGTCTTCAATGGTGCGGTCTCGGCGATCGATCTCATCTCGGTCGCCGACGAGATCGCGATCGGCAAGCAGGCGCAGGCCGAAGTCCGGCGCGAAACTCCCGAACTGCACGAGAAGAACGTGCAGGCGTACATCGCGCGGATCGGCAAGCGGCTGGCGACGCACGCGAAGGGCGAGCGCTACCCGTATTCGTTTTCGATCGCGAACTACCGGGAGATCAATGCCTTCGCCCTTCCCGGCGGCCCGGTCTGGGTGAACCGCGGCGCGATCGAGGCATCGAAGAACGAGTCGCAGCTCGCCGGCGTCCTCGCCCACGAGATCGCGCACATCTCGCAGCGCCACTCGGCCCGGCAGCTGTCGAACGTGATGGTGACCAACCTCGGGCTGAGCCTGCTGGGCGCGCTGCTCGGCAACAGCGGCGGCGCCACCGCGGCGAACGTCGCCGCGCGCTACGTCGCGAGCGGCACGTTCCTCAAGTTCAGCCGCGACGACGAGCGCGACGCGGACCGCGTCGGCGCCGCGATCATGGCGCGCGCCGGCTGGGATTCGCACGGGATGATCGAGCTGATGCAGACGATCCGCGAGCAGCAGCGGCGGGATCCGAGCTCGGTGGAGGTGTTCTTCTCGAACCACCCCGCGCCGGCCGATCGCATCGCCGAGCTCAATCGCGTCGTGTCGAAGAAGCGATCCGGCACGCGCGACACCAGCGCGTTCCAGTCGACCCGGGTGCGTCTGAAGAAGCTCCCCGCGGCGCGATCGATGTCCAGATAGGGGACGGCGCGCTTTAGACGTGCACCCGCGTGAGGGCGCGGATGATGGCTTCGCTGAACACCGGCACATCGTCCGGCTTGCGCGAGGTGATGAGGTTGCCGTCCTCGACGACCGGCTTGTCGACGTAACGGCCGCCGGCGTTCTTGACGTCGATGGCAATCGACGGCCAGCAGGTGAGGGTGCGGCCGCGCAGCGCGTTCGCCGAGATCAGCAGCTGCGGCCCGTGGCAGATGGCGGCGACCGGCTTGCCGGCTTCCATCGCGTCGCGCGCGAGGTCGACCATCGCGTGGCGCATGCGCATCTTGTCCGGCGCGTGCCCGCCCGGGATCACCAGCGCGTCGAAATCCTTCATCTTCGCGGCGCCAGCGGCCATGTCGGAGGTGACGACGGCGACGCCGCGCTTTCCCTTGAACTCCGCGCCGGAGGTCGGGCCGACGACCGTGACCGTCGCACCGGCGCCGCGCAGCGCTTCGAGCGGTCCGGTCAACTCACGGTCCTCGAATCCATCCTCGACGAGCATCGCCACGCGCTTGCCCGTCAACACTCCATCGGCCATGGCGGCGATTGTACTCCAGCCGGCTGCGGCGGCGCTGTCGTGGCGCAGCGGGCGCGGATGCAACAGGTGTCATAATGCAGACGTGAATCGTCTCGCGCACGAGCGCAGCCCTTACCTCCTGCAGCACGCGAACAACCCGGTCGACTGGTTTGCGTGGAACGATGAAGCGTTCGCGAAGGCCCGCGACGAGGAGAAGCCGATTTTTCTCTCGATCGGATATTCGACCTGTCACTGGTGCCACGTGATGGAGCACGAGTCGTTCGAGAGCGAGGCGGTCGCCGCCGTGCTCAACGAGCAGTTCGTCTCGATCAAGGTCGATCGCGAGGAGCGTCCCGACGTCGATCGCGTCTACATGACGTTCGTCCAGGCGACGACCGGATCCGGCGGGTGGCCGATGAGCGTGTGGCTGACGCCGGAGCTGAAGCCGTTCTACGGCGGCACCTATTTCCCGCCGTCGTCGAAGTGGGGAAGGCCGGGCTTCATCGAGATCCTCAGCGAGATTGCGCGCGCCTGGAAGGCCGAGCGCGGCAAGGTGGTCGAGTCGGCGAATGCGCTGACCGATCGGCTGAAGTCGATGGAGCACGCGGCGCCGGTCTGGACCGTGCCCGCCGCGGACGCGCTCGACACGACGGTCAAGCAGTTCGTCGAGGCGTTCGATCCGCGCTACGGCGGCTTCGGCGACTCACCCAAGTTTCCGCGGCCGTCCGAGCTGCTGTTCCTCCTGCGGGAGCATGCGCGCACCGGCCACGTGCAGGCGCGCGACATGGTGCTGCGCACGCTGCGCGCGATGTCGCTCGGCGGCATGCGCGATCACATCGGCGGCGGATTCCATCGCTACTCGGTCGACGCCGGCTGGCGTGTGCCGCATTTCGAGAAGATGCTCTACGACCAGGCGCAGCTGGTGCTGGCGCTGATCGAAGGGTCGCAGGTGTCCGGCGATCCGTTCTACGCCGAAGTTGCCGAGGACACGCTGCTCTACGTGATGCGCGAGATGACCGACTCCGGCGGCGGCTTCTATTCGGCCGAGGATGCGGACAGCATCCCGCCGGAGGATGCCGGCCAGGCCGGTGCGCACAAGAAAGAAGGCGCCTTCTACCTGTGGAGCGCCGGCGAGCTCGACGAGCTGCTCGGCGACGGTGCCGAGGTAGTGAAGCGGCGGTTTGGCGTCGAAGCGGACGGCAATGCGCCGACCGATCCGCATCAGGAGTTCACCGGCAAGAACCTGCTCTACGTCGCGCGCTCGATCGACGACATCGCCAAGCACACCGGCAAGCCGATCGAGGAGGTGGTCGAGATCCTCAACGGCGCGCGGATGCGGATGTTCAAGGAGCGGCTCGATCGCCCGCGGCCCTACCGCGACGACAAGATCCTGACCTCGTGGAACGGCCTGATGATCGCCGCGTTCGCGCGGATGGCGCGCGTGTTCCGCGGCATGGGCAGCGACGGCCGCGTGGCGGGCGAGCCGTACCTCGAAACCGCGCGCCGTGCCGCGATGTTCATCCGCGAGCGGATGTGGAGCGCGGCGTCGGGCACGCTCCTGCGGCGGCATCGCGACGGCCACTCGGAGATCGACGGCTACGCCGAAGACTACGCTTACCTGATCTACGGGCTGCTCGAGCTGTTTCAGGCGGATCCGGCGCCGATGTGGCTGGAGTGGGCGATCGCGCTGCAGCACCGGCAGGACGAGCTGTTCTGGGACGAGGCTTCGGGCGGCTGGTTCAGCACCACCGGCAAGGATCCGACGGTGCTGCTGCGGATGAAGGAGGACTACGACGGCGCCGAGCCGACGGCCAGTTCCATCTCGGTGCTCAACCTGCTCGTGCTCTCGCATCTCGTGCACGAGCCCGCCTGGCAGGATCGCATCGAGCGGACGCTGAAGCTGTTCGGCACGCGCCTCGAGCAGATGGGCCGCGGCGTGCCGATGATGGCGGCCGCGCTCTCCGCCTACACCGCCGGCCTCAAGCAGCTCGTCATCGTCGAGGGCGAAGGAGACGACTCGCTCGATCGCACGATCGCCCTGAGCTATCTGCCGTTTACGATTCAGCTGCACGTCACGCCGGAAGGGCAGCGGGCGCTCGCCGGCAGCCTGCCGTTTGTCGAAGCGATGAAGCCTGTGGACGGCGCGACCGCAGCCTACGTCTGCCGCGAGTTCACCTGCCGCCAGCCGGTGACGACTGTCGACGCGCTGAAACAGGAGCTGGAGTTGGGGACGCCCGCATGATTCCCGTCGACATCCTGTTGCGCGGCAGCGAAGTGGCGACGACCGCCGAGGTGGAGGGCGTCACCCGTCCGCCGCGCGAGTGGACCGACGATGACGTGCGGCTGGTGCTCGAAGGGATGCTGAAGGCGATGCACCGGCTGAAGCATCCCGAAGATGACGAGCGGCCGGTGGCGCTGCGCGGCGTGAGCTGGATCGTGAATCCCTACGACGAGGGCGGCGTCGTCGTCGCGATCGAGATCACGCTCGGCGCGGCGGTCGCGGGCCCGTTCGACATCGAGCAGGCAGCGCTGGAGACGATGATCGCGCGCGTGATGGCGAGGCCGTCGTCGCCGACGGTCCACTGAGTTCCGTGACCCTGTAGCGCGAAGGCTTCCTTCAGGGCGTCCGGACCTCGCCGAGCGATATCAGCCGGTCGCGATCACCCACATCAGCATGAAGAACCCGAGGCCGAGGATGACGACCCCGAAGGCGAGGTCGGCGGCGCCGGCGATGAAGTCGCGCGCCGACGTGGTGTTGGTGCGCCGGTCGATCAGGCGCCGGAGCTGATCCTGGATCGCGACCAGCTGGCGCTTCGACGCGTGGTGTTCGTGGCCGGTCGAGTCGGCCGCCGAGATCGATCGCGCGGCCAGCAGGCTCCAGTCGACGTCGGTCGGCAGCGTGATGCCATCCTGCGGCGCCAGCACGCACGGCAGCCCCAGCGGCACCGTGTCGGCCCCTTTTCCCGGGCCGTGGACGATGAGCTTGGTCAGCGTGACCGATTTCGTGCCGGTGTTGTTGATCTCCCAGATGAGGTGGGCGCCCGGCTCCGGACGATCGAGGCGAATCCGAACCTGCAAGCCGTCGGGCTCGAAGATCCGATCGGCGTAACGCCAGAGTAGGAACCCCCCCAGCGCACAAACGGCAATGACGGTGAGAATCTGCGCCATGACCCGACGCTCCTGTTCGAAAACCCGATCCCGAGCGCCTTTACTGCAGACCTCGTGCCGATTACTTGTGCTTGATGGTGATGTGGCCGTACAAGCTCGGCTGGCCCGCCTGGCGATCGCCTAGCGCGAAGACCAGCACTTCACCCTCGTCGCGGGCGGCGAAGACGTCGAAGTGCATCGTCGCGTCGCCGTCGGGCAACTCGATCGAAACGTCCTTGACCAACTCCGCCTCGGTGAAGGTAATCAAGCGGTGACCGTTCACGTGCGCGTCGGTCACGAGCGCCCAGTGGCGCGCGGGTTTGTCGGGATTCGCGGTGGCGGGGAAGTCGACGGTGACGTCTTCCGGTGTGCCCCTGAGGACGAGGCGGCCCTTGTCGACGCGCACCGCGTCGACGCGGTCGATTTTCGCCAGCGTGTAGCTGCCATCGACCTTGTAGTCGCTGGACGTTACGGTCAGCTTGTGTGGCCCGGCCGATGGACCTTGGCAGGCGACCTCGGCGCCGAGCGTGGCGAGGAGCGCAAGCACCGCGGAGAACACGATGGCGCGCGCGGTCATTCGAGCGTCACCGGATCGCCCATCCGCACCAGGCCGCCGGCCAGGACGCGCGCCGACACGCGGCTCCATCCAGCGTGCCGCTTCTGCGAGATCCGCGTGAAGTCGCAGTCGGCGAACGACCCGCCGATTTTCTCGCACGGGCTGGTGTACTTGGTGACCTCGAGTTGGACCTCGCCGATCTGCAATTGCCTGCCGGGAACCACCGCATTCCAGTCGAGGCCGGACACCGTGAAGTTTTCGCCGGTCGTGCCCGGCGCGATCGGGTGCCCCTCGCGCTGCAGCGCGCGGATCACATCGAGCGAAAAGAGGACGATGGCGCGGTCGGGTCCGCCGTGATAGCGGAGGTCGCGCTGGCGGTCGCCGTCGAGCCCCTTGTCGGTGACGAACCCTTCGAACATCGGCGTTTTCGGCACTCCGCCGCGCGACGCGTTGATCGATTCCAGAAGGCCGCTTGTCACCGCTCAAGATTAACATCGCCGCTGGCGCCGGCAAGCTGAGTGTCCACGACGATCAACGCAGAGCCTGCAGAGCACGCAGAATTGTCCCGTAGAAGGAGACGTTCAGTCGCCAGCGCGTGCGCGTCGCTCAGTCGCCGGCCACGAAGAACTCGAGCAGCCAGCGGCCGCTTCGTTTTGCGAAGCCGGCGCGGTAGCCGACGCGGCTTCGCACGTAAGCGGACGGCCACAAATCCCGCGCCGACGGTCGGCCAGTTCCACCGCGACCCATGTTCGCCCGTTCGCCGGCTCGGTCGAATCCGGCTTCTGCTGCCAGTCCTTGACCTTGATCACGTCGAAGTCGAGATCGGCGATGGATGCGCCGGCTGCGCTCGGCTCGCGGCGAACCTTGACGCCGCGCCCGACGATGACGCCGTAGACGAAGGGATCGTCGCCGGCGCTCGGCTCGACCGCATACCAGTACGGGCGCCCAGAAATTGTTCGCCTCGTCGAACTGTCCCGCCGAACGCGAGCACCTCGCCAGCGTGCTCCAGAGCTTGCTGTCGGCTTCCTCCGGCCGCCAATGCTTCTTGAACTCGGCGATTCCGCCATCGCCGCCGAAATTGTTCTTGATGCGTTCGGAGACGACGCTGTAGAGAAACTCGGTATCACGCTTCTGGATCGCGACCATCAGCCGCGCGCGGAAGGCGAAGAACTCCGGATCGCGAGCCGCCTCGTCAACCGGGTAGAGCTTCGCGACTTGCGCGCCGGCGTCGGCCGCTGCCAGCGCTGCAATCAGGAGCACACCGGCCGCGATCCTCACGGTCGTCACGGCCTCAGATTACCATCGCCGATCTCGCTCTTGTCCGGGCAGCACATGCGCGCCCCTTGCGGTGACTCTCTAAAACACCGCGTCATGCGCCACCCCGAACGGCCATAATATTTGCCGTCGCCCAACCAGCAGGCACGCAGGTGTGAGGCACATGTCAGACCGGTGCCAGCCACCCAGCCTGACGCCCGGAGGTTTCTCGTGCGCACGTTCCGATACGTCGTCGCTGCGACCGCATTCCTGTTCGCCGCCACGCTGATCGCCCAACAGCCGCCACCACCGGCGCCGGCCGCTCAAGCGCCGGCGAACCCGCGGCTCGATCAGGTACAAGCGCGACGTCGGGCTCGAGGTCGACGGTCTCGGCGAGATGGTCCAGCGCATGAACGATCAGGTGTTCAGCTTCGCCGAACTCGGGTTCCAGGAATTCGAGACCTCGAAGTATCTGACCGGCATCCTGCGGCAGAACGGCTTCTCGATACAGGAGAATCTCGCCGGCATTCCGACCGGTTGGATGGCTAGCTGGGGATCGGGCAAGCCGGTCATCGCGCTCGGTTCGGACATCGACGACATCCCGCAGGCGTCGCAGAAGCCTGGTGTCGCCTATCACGACCCGATCATCGACGGGGCGCCGGGGCACGGCGAAGGGCACAACTCCGGCATGCCGTTGCAGATCGCGGCGGCGCTCGCCGTGAAGAAGATCATGGAGCAGCAGCACCTGTCAGGCACGCTGCGGCTGTGGCCGGGCGTCGCCGAGGAACTCGACGGCGCGAAGGCGTACTACGTCCGTGCCGGCGCGTTCAAGGACGTGGACATCTCGATCTTTGTGCACGTCGGCTCCAACATGCAGGTCGGCTGGGGGCAAAGCGCATCGAACGCGCTGGTGTCGGTCGAGTACGCCTTCAGCGGTGAAAGCGCGCATGCCGCCGGCGCGCCGTGGCGCGGCCGCTCGGCGCTCGACGCGGTCGAATTGATGGACACCGCCTGGAACTTCCGGCGCGAGCATCTGCGTCTGCAGCAGCGCTCGCATTACGTGATTACCAACGGCGGCGATCAGCCGAACGTCGTCCCTCCGAATGCGACGGTCTGGTACTACTTCCGCGACACCGACTATCCGTTCACCAAGGCGCTGTGGGAGCTCGGCGACACCATGGCCAAGGCGGCGACGATGATGACCGACACGACGGTCGCGTCACGGCTGCTCGGATCGGCCTGGTCGGGGCATTTCAACAAGACGATCGCCGAGGTGATGCACGCGAACATCGAACGGGTGGGCTTGCCGACATGGACCGACGCCGATCAAACGCTGGCCAAGGCGCTCCAGCACGAGCTCAAGGTGCCGGAGATCGGACTGGCGACGAAGATCGAACCGCTGCGCGGGCGATCGGAAATTCCCGATGAAGAGCGGCGCGGCGGCGGGTCGGACGACATCGGCGACATCTCGTGGAATGTGCCGACCGTCACGTTGAACTATCCGGCCAACATGCAGGCGGGCCCAGGCCACAACTGGGCGAATGCGGTTTCGATGGCCACGCCGATCGCACACAAGGGCGTGCAGTACGGCGCCAAGGTGGTCGCGCTCACCGTCATCGACTTCCTGCTGAAGCCGGAGCTGACGACGCAGGCGTGGGACTACTTCAACAACGTGCAGACGAAGAACCACGAAGTACGTCTCCTTCATCAGGCCTGGAGACAAGCCGGCGATCTGGCTGAACGAGCAGACGATGGCAAAGTATCGGCCGGAGATGAGGAAGTATTACTACGACCCGTCGAAGTACAAGACGTATCTCGAACAGCTTGGCATCCAGTATCCGACCGTGCGGCAATAGCCATCGCCGTTCGTTCTTGTAGAATTTCTGAGTTCCACGCTTTGAACGATGTGCCGGGGTGGCGAAACTGGCAGACGCACAGGACTTAAAATCCTGGGTTGCGAAAGCAGCGTGCGGGTTCGATTCCCGCCCCCGGCACTAAATTGCTCGATAACTTCCCACGTTCGACGGGGCCTGTCGCACGAGTATCGTCTCGTCGCGAAGCCGACTGACGCCCAGACGCCCCCACATCATTTCGCAGAGACACGCGGGTTCATTCAGGCCTTTTGTGGACCGGCTGTCAATGCGCCACCAACAGGCCGCCGGCTCACTGGCACGTCCTCCTGACGCGAGTTCGGCAATAGATACCAGAGTGCGGCGACGACGAGCAGGAGTGCAGGCACATCTCCGGCGAGATGCCCCAGTTCGTGCCCGTCATGGATTGCCTGAGCCGCCATGATGCCTGCGTGGACGATGCTCGACCAGACCGTGAACAGGATGAGGCTCCGATGCGCCGACGGGTTGCGTGCCGCCGCAATGAGGAAGACGCCGAGCACGGCGTAAACTCCGCAGATCATCTGCAGGTAATATTTGCCCTGTCCGCCGTGCCACACCCAGCCCGAGGGCCAGATCATGCCCAGCGGGTAGATGAGGATGAACACAACGCCGAAAGCGGTCAGCGCGAGCTTGAGCAATCTGTCTTTTGTTTCGCTGTTCATGATGTCGCTCCAGGTTGAAGATGAAACATGGTGAGGGTTGCCGCACGAGCGTCAGGCCTTGACGATGATGACCTCCGCGTAGTCCGAGGGCGCCCGCATCGAGCCATCCGTTGCGGTGTTGAAACGAGCGATGGTGTCGAGCAGGTCGCCGGCCAGCGCGGACTGGCCGGCAGTATCGAGCGCCAGGAATGCCTTGTGGACGGGGCCGTAGAAGGCACGGAACACTTCGATGAAGCGCTCTGGCGAGGGATAACGGAACACGAACGCCCTGTTCTCGACGGCAATCGTGCGTGCCTGCGGTCCGAATGTCTGCGCGATCCACGACTCGGTGCCCCAGCGTGCGGGCGAGTTGACGCCGGTCGGCGGGGCGACGTGCTTTCCGAGCGTCTTGAAGACTTCGCCGATGAAGCCGGCGGGCGTCCAATTCGCCAGGCCGATCTTCCCGTTCGGACGGCAGACGCGGAGCAGCTCGCCTGCCGCCTTGTCCTGGTTGGGTGCGAACATGACGCCGAAGGTCGAAACCACCGCATCGAACGTGCGGTCGTTGAACGGAAGCTGCTCGGCGTCCGCAAGCTCATACGTGACGTCGAGCCCCTCGGCCTCCGAGCGAGCTCGCCCGCGCGCCAGCAGCGTGTCGACATAGTCGGTCGACGTCACCGTGCACATGCGCCGTGCAAACGCGAGGGTGGCGTTGCCGTTGCCGGCCGCCACGTCGAGCACCGAGGCGCCGGGTCTGAGGTCCATGGTTTCGGCCAGCGACTCGCCGACGATCTGCAGCGTGACGCCGATCCTGGCGTAGTCGCCAGAGGCCCAGGCGGCGTTCTGCTTGGCCTTGATGGCAGGATAATCCGGTGCGGGAGTGACGACGGTGGTCATGTGAGTTCCTCCATTGCGAAGTTGGCCAGGATGTTTTTGACTGCTTGCCCGGTCATTCCAAGCGGCCTCAAATGTGACCCATCCGCCGGCCGGATGCTTGAAGGGAGCCGGGGAGAATCGTGGGGATCGTCTGGAGATTGCGAGGGGGAACAGGGGACCTCGCCAGGAGGAAGGAGTGGGAATTGGTCCGGGGCCCCGAGGGTTGGCTGGTGAGGAATTCGATGCGTTACCAGTTTGACCAGTTCGAACTCGATGCTGACCGATACGAGCTCCGCCTCAACGGCGTGGCGCAGCACGTTGAGCCCTTGGTATTCGATCTGATCGTGTTTTTCGCCGCCAACGCGGGACGCCTCGTCGGGCGGGAGGAAATCGTCGAGCGGGTGTGGCGGGGCAGGGCGGTCTCCGATGCCACGATTTCCAGCTGCATCAAGTCCGCACGCCGAGCGCTCGGGGACAGTGGAGAAGCCCCGGGTTATATCCGAACGGTTCGAGGGCGCGGCTTCGAGTTTACCGGCGCCGTGACCACCGTGGGCGTCAAGCACTCCAGTGCGGAGGCGCTCAGGCCAGTCGGTGATTCCCCTCCTCGCGCCCCTCAGCGCGGACCTTCCTGCTCTCCGCATCGACGATGCCGTTGCCCGCGAGACGATGGCTCCGGCGCGCGGCGTCGAGCCGGCAGCACGGCCGGTTCTGGCCGTGATGCCGCTCGCCAACCTGAGTGTCGAGGCCGACGAGTATTTCGCCGACGGGTTGACGGAGGACATCATCACGAACCTCGCGCGCTTCCGCGACCTGCGGGTGATTGCCGGCGCGTCGACGCGGCAGATCAAGGACCTCGCCCTCGAGCCTCGGGAGATTTGCGAGCGGCTGCACGCGGGCTACATCGTGCAGGGCAGCGTCCGGCGCGCGGCCGGGCGCGTCCGCATCTCGGTGCAACTCATCGACGGCGCCAGCAGCGTGCAGCTCTGGGGCGACCGCTACGATCGCGAGATGGGCGATATCTTCGGGCTGCAGGACGAGGTGACCCGGACGATTGCCGCGACGCTGGGCGTCACCGTGCAGGATGTCGCGCTGCAGCGCGCGCTGAAGAAGAGCTCGATTGAACTCGATGCCTACGACTGCATTCTGCGGGCGCGACGGTACACGCGGGTTTTGAGTGCGGAGATGCACGCCGAGGCGAGGGAGCTCCTGGAGAGAGCCGTGGAGCTCGATCCGCTGTCGGCTGACGCGCACGCGCTCCTCGCCAACGTCTATCTGGGCGAGCACCGCTTCGAGATGAACCCGCGGCCGAATCCGATTGGCCGCGCGCTCGTGCACGCGCTGGCGGCGACGCAGCTCGATCCCCAGAACGCCTACGCCCGTTCCTGGCTGGCGATCGTGCACTTTTTTCGCGGCGAGAACGACAAGTTCGAGAAGGAAGCGCAGCTGGCGCTCAGTCTCAATCCGAACGATCCCGAGACGCTGGCTGACGTCGGGCACTATCTGGCGTTCATGGGTGAGTTCGAGCGCGGTGCCGAACTGTCGATGCGTGCCCAGCAACTGAATCCGCTACACCCGTCGTGGTACCACTTCAGCTTCGCGCGGCTGCACTATCACCAGGAGGCATACGACAAGGTGATCTCCGATGTGCAGAAGATTGGGCTGCCGCATTTCTATTGGACGCACCTGCTCGATGGCGCGTCAAAGGGGCAATTGGGACGCCCCGATGCCAGCGAGTCCCTGGCCAGGATCTTCGAGATCAAGCCGAATTTTTCTGCGCGCGTTGAATTGCAGAAGTGGAACGCGGCGCCGAAGGACCTTGAACACATCATGGCGGGTCTTCGGAAGGCCGGCCTGCGCGAGTGACGGTTCCGCAGACGTCTGGTTCAGCGGCTACTCGCCAATCAATTTCAGCACGTCCCCACATCTCTGAAAGCGCGCCCACCAGATCGCGTCGTTCCAGGCAGAGTTGCGCTTCAAACGAAGCCGCGGATCGTGCGCGATCAGCGCGCGCACCGTTTCGACGCGGCAGCCGCCAAACATCGGACGGTCGGGTCCGTTGAGTGGGCCGGCGGAGACCGCACGGGACAACGGCGTGGCTCCGTTTTCGTCCTCGACGGTCGGGTCTGCTCCGTGGGCGAGCAGCAAGTTGAGGATGGCGGGATCCGTGTCGCCGGCCGCCAGCAGCAGCGGCGCCGGGCTTCCCGGGCCGGCGCCCCGGTTCGGGTCGGCGCCGCGATCGAGAAGAAGCCGGACGGCGGCTGGCTGCCGCTGGAGAATCGCGTGCTGCAGCGGCGTCGCGTCCCAGTTGTCGCCCGTCGATCCCGGCAGGTTCACGTCGGCGCCGGAATCGAGGAGGAGCTTGATCGCTTCGATCGATCCGGACCGCGAGGCCCAGATCAACGGCGTCCACGGGTCGCCACCCTCATCGGCGTTATGGCCGTCGTCGAGAAGTTGGCGAAGGGCGGCGACGTCGTTGCGGATGGCGGCCTGGGTGAGCGGAGATTCGGGACGCTGAGCGCAGGCGCCCGCCGCGAGCAGCGAGGCGCCAAGCCCGAGCAGAAGCATGAAACGGTGCACGACGACCTTCGGGATACATCATATACAATACAACTCTATAACGTAAAGTCACGCGCGGCGATGTGTCATCTCGCGGCGTGGTGCTCCGGCAATAGCAACTCGCGCCGTCGGCGCGTCACAAGTAACTCAACCACCAATCGCGCCGGCGCTGCTTCACCGATGCGAACCACGCGCACACGGGATACAGGCTCGCGACCACCGCCACCCACAGCAGATAGATCCACGGCAGCGACAACCCCCACACCGGCGGCGGCGTGAACGGATAGACGGCGAGCGTCGGGCGACTCGAACATCCAGTGGACGGCGCCGTTCATGGCGTAGCAGGCGACCACCGCGAGCAGGTGGATCAGCGGCAGGTGCAGCAGGAAATAGAACAGCGGCACGCGGCCGAAGACGAGCGCTGGCTGCAGCAGCCTCGGGGTGCGCTGGTCCAGTGCGCGGAGCAGCAGCAGGGCAGGGCCTAGCGTCATCAGCAGGAACAGCAGCGACGGCGGCTGTTTCGTGGCGTTGAGGAACGACACGATGGTGAGTGCCGTTGACGACTGCGCTGCCCATGGCACAGGGTTGCCGTAGATGTTGACGGTGCGCAGCAGGAGGAACGCGCCGACCAGGGCCAGGCCGCAACGCAGCAGGAACGCGCGGCGGCGCTCGCCGTCCCATTCATAGATCTGACCAAGTGCATAGCCGAGGGCCGTGACACCGACCCACGGCACCAGCGGATAGGCGACGAAGACCACGAAGCCAGGACGGTTCACCACCACGCCCTGCGCGTGCAGCAGCACCCACAGCGGGTGCGCCGAACGCACAGCGTCGAACAGGTTGTGGCCGGCGACCATCACCGCGCCGACGACGAGAATCGCCGTCGTCGGCAGCCACACCAGCGCGGACAGCACGACCATCGCCCAGCCCAGCGCCCAGATGACGACGAGCATCGTCACCTGGTAGTCGACGTTGAACTGAAAGCCAAGGCAGCGGACGACGGTGAGCTCGAGCACGATCAGCCACACGCCACGCAGGAACAGGAAACGCGACAGCTCCGCCGTCGAACGACCACGGCGTGCCAGAAACGCGCTCGTGCCGGTGAGCAGGAAAAACGTCGGCGCGCACAGGTGCGTAATCCACCGCGTCAGGAACAGCGGCACCGTCGTCTGCGCGAGGTTGACTGGATTGAGCCCGGGGACCCCGAGGTAGTCGCGCACGTGATCGAGCGCCATCAGGATCATGACGCTGCCGCGCAGCGTGTCGATGGAGGTCAGCCGGGCGGTCCTGGTGCCGGAATGGCGCGTCGTGAGGTGGTCCGCGGCTGCGAATTGAGTGGCCATTTTCCAATATCATCGCATCCCTCCCGGTGAAGGATCGGCGCTAATCGCTTGTTGTGCGCGACGGCGTGCGCCAGTTCCGCCGCGCACGGTTCTGACGCCACCGACTGCGGGCTGATGACGACGAGAAATGTGGCACACGCTTCGATCGCCGAGCGGACGCTGGCGGTCCAGTCGGGATCAAACGGATGGAGATCGATCTGGTCGATCCAGGCCTGGTGATTGCGACCGGCGAGCGCCGCGCACAGCCGCTGCACGAACACCTCGTCTTCGCGCGCATACGAAACGAAGACAGAGGGCGCCCCCTGTCCGGCCGGCCTTGCCATCGACTGCCAATCCTACCGCGCCGGATCACGCACTCTCCACTGGACGACGTGATAGGTGGCAGGCGTCGCGCCGGCGTTCCGGATGTTGTGCAGGTCGTTCGAGGAATGGAAGATGATCGACCCGGGCCCCAGCCGGCTCGCCTTGCCGTTCTGCAGCGTCTCCACCGTTCCTTCTTTCACGATCAGGAGCTCCTCTTCCTGATGCTGATGCGGCGGGTGCGAGACCTGGCCGACGTTGAGGGTCGTGATATGGATTTCGAGCTCGTCGAGCGTCGGCGTCGGCGTGCGCATCACGTCGCGTCTTGCGCCGATCGGTGTCGGCTTCACCTCGAGCCCCGCCCATTCGATCGCGGTCGACGTCTGCACCTGCTTCTGTGCGGCGAGCGTCGCCAGCGAGCCGACGACTGCCGCCATCATCGCGATCACGCAGACGTGGATGGTACGCATCAGTCTTCCTCCAGATTCGAACACGCTGCCTCTAAGCCGCGGCCGCCGATGTTCACGCCGGCCGCCGTCGGCTGCAGGCGGATGTCACCCAGGCGTCTTCCAGGTCATCGTGACGCGGAGATCTGTTCGCAGCCCGCGCTGCCGCTCCGAGGCTTCGAGCTGGACGTGCTCGGCCGACAAGGCGGCGCTTTCGACGATCTGAAATCCACGCCGATGGTAGAACGGAGCGTTCCAGGGGACGTCGCGGAATGTCCTGAGGGTCACGGCTGGATACCCCGCGGTGTTGGCCCAGGTGCACACCGTTGCCAGAAGCGCCGATCCGACACCTTGACGACCGTACGACGGCAGAACGTCGAGTTCCTCGAGATGCGCAAACCCCGCGATGTCGAGAACCAGTGCGAATCCGATCGGCTCACGTGCTGGACCACAGGCCACCCAGAGCCGTCCTGCCGTCTGAGCCGCCGTGAAGGTTTCGACCGAGTTCGGCCGGTCGTACAGTTCATCGGGAATCCCGAGGTCGGTTGGATGTCCCTTGAACAGGAGCCCGGCGACTCTCTCGATCTCAGGGAGGGCCGCGACGTCTTGCGGTTCAGCCAGTCTGAGGTCAGGTTTGCGCGAGTCCATGTGGCTGGTGGCGATTGCGGCGCTAATGATTCGAATAGTAGCGCCATCGTGGCTGGCTTGCTCCCGGCCAGATTACGCGGGTGTGGATCGGCGTCGTCTGTCGGGCGTAGGCTGTGGGCAGGAGGAGAGAGCCATGATCACAGACATCGCGCGCGCGTGGAAGCTGACTCTGGTGTGGGCGCTCTCGCTGGTGGCGGTCGGAGCGCTTGCATCGGTGCTCACCTCCGCTCAGGCCCAGCCGCCGCGAACGCTGGGACTGCCCACCGCTGAAATCACCGAGGCACCGCGATCTTGTCGGGGAACGACATCGGCTTCCGGGTTGAACGGACCCGGGATGGCGTGCCGATCGGCACGCTGGTCGTTCGCATCGATGGCCGGTGGGTTGAAGCGGGCACGTCCGTGCGGGTGACCCTGGCGAGGTAGACACTGGACCCCAAATGATACCGTGCCGCCTGGCCCTGGCGATCGTCTCAGCGAAACGCGGGGAGCCGGCGCCGCGTGGTCACGAACGCCGCGATGCGCGTGGTCTCGTCGCCTGATTCCACAGGAAACGAATACCGCACTCGCAGCCACGGCCGCGCCAGCGGACGCAGCCCGCGCAGCGCGGCGAAGATCTCCGCCGCGCGTCCCCGGTGTTCGCGTGTGAGGCGCTCTAGTTGCGGCTGTACGCCCATAGGTCGCGATGCGGCGCCTCGGCCAGCGCCAGCGTATCGATCATCTTCAACATCGCGCGGAAGCACTGCGGGCAGAGGGTCGGCGGCACGTCGCTGTTGAAGGTATAGAACTTCGTCACCTCCGACCCGCACCGCCCGCACGGCATCGGCGCGCTCGATTCCCGGCTGTACATGCTCGATTCCACTCCACTGCACCACGCCGACGCCGGCCGTAAGATTACTTCTGCTCGGTAGCTGTCGCTGGCACGATCCGTCCGCAGTCGGACATCGACTTGCCGTAAAAGGGGTTCTGCACGACGTCGCCCTTCTGCATCCATTGCTTGTTCACCATCGGGCAATACGCCACCTTGATGTCGGCGTCGAACGTCACGCCCGCTTCCTTCGCGTAACGCATGATCGCGTCGCCGACTCTGCCAAATGCCGCACGCGCTGCGGCGAGCGTGCCAGCCGTTTCGAGGTCCCCAGCCGGCGTCTGGATTGGCGCGCCACCGGCGCCCAGCTTGGCCGCCTCGGCGGCGATCGCGCGCGCGTCGGCCGCCACGCCTTCCAGGCTGTCGACGTGCAGGCCGCGCTGAATTCGCAGGTAGGCGTCCAGCATCGGCTTCAGGTTCACGGCGGACGTGGGCGAGGCAACAATCGTCGCACCGTTGTTCGCCGATGCGGCGCTCCCCGGCGTCTCACCGACCGCGCGACTCTGGCGCTCCATGTAATCGACGAGCACCGTCGCGTCGCCTGCGCTCAGGTCCAGGCTCGGCATCACCACCTGCTGATACTTCGCCCGCAGCGCGAGCGCGATCGGATCACCCGCGGCCCGCACGTCCTCCGGATCGAGGATGAACCGCTTCAGCCAGTCGCGATCGCGCCTCGTGGTGACCCCCGCCAGGTCCGGTCCGAAGTGATCGCCGCGGCCAATCGTGTGGCACGCGGCGCAGTGGTTGCGAAACGTGTATTCGCCGCGGTCGAAGGTGAACGCGGGGATGTCGGAGTACGACTTGGTCGCCTTCTTGGCGGTCTGCCAGCTGTTCAGCCAGTCGCCGATCGTGCGCGACAGGAACTTCGGGTTGTCCATCGCCGAGTTGCGCATCCATTGGCCGGTCTCTTCGTTGCCGACCAGCAGCATCGGCGTGTGGCCGTCGGGGTTCGACGGGTCGGGCTCGGAATAGAGCCCCAGCTTCTTGCTGATCGTCTCGATCTCGCTCTTCTTGCCGGTCAGGAACGTCCAGCCGGGCCCGACCTGGTACTTCTGGGCATAGGCTTTCAGCACCTGCGGCGTGTCGTGATCGGGGTCGATCGAGATCGAGTAGAAGAAGATGTCGCGCCCCATCCGATCGCCGAGCAGCTTCGCCACCTGCGTCAGCCGCGCGGTCTCGAGCGGGCACGCGTACTTGCACGTCGTGTAGATCAGGTTGATCGCGACGATCTTGCCCTTGACCAGATCGTCGTAGAACCGCACCTGTTCGCCGTCCTGCGTTGTCAGCATGACGTTGGGGAAATAGCCGGCGCCCCAGCGCGCGTTGTCGGCTGCCGCGGGGGTGGCCGCGTAGATGAACGCGGCCACCACCAGCGTCAGCACCGCTGTGGCCGAGGCAAGTCCGCTGCGGATCGTCGTCAGCATTGACGTGCCTCCTAATCCGGATCGTCGAAGGTCACGCCGTGCGGCGTCGGTATCGGCGACGGCAGCGGCCGCAGTTCACCGTTGAGGTCCCAGCGCAGCAGCATCGAGTTGTCCTCGTGGGTGGTGTTGTGGCAGTGCTCCATGAACATCCCGCCCCAGTCGCGGAACTGCATGGTCAGCGTCACCGTACCGTTCGGTTTCAGGCGGTAGACATCCTTGCGCCCGCGCTCGGCCAGCGGCACGTTTGCGTAGCTGCCATTGCGCGCCAGGATCTGCCCCTCTTCGAAGTGGATGTGGATGGGGTGGTCCCAGCCGCCGCCGTCGTTGACGAGGTGCCACACCTCGCGGCTGCCCAGCTTCGGCGCCGCCGAGACCTTGTTGTAGTTCGCGTCGAACTTGCTGCCGCCGTCGACGCTGATGCCCCACGGTCCTTCGCCCCGCGTCTCGCCGCTGCGGCCCTGCAGCTTGCCGCCCTTGCCGAACACGAACGTGCGTTCGCGCGCGACTGGAATCTTCGAGAGATCGGGGTTGGGGATCATCACCGCCGGCACCAGGCTGTCGTCCGGCACCGCCGGTTCACGCACGATGCGGAACTCGAGGAAGCGTCCGACGCACGGATCGTCCGATTCGCCCGACAGCGCTTCGCCCATCGACAGGTTCTTCCCCGGCTTGGCGCCGCCGTCGTGCTCGCACAGGTTGACCAGGTGCAGCACGTCGTTGAGCCGATAGTTCGCGAAGTCGATGACGATGTCGTATCGCTCGGCGATGCCCTGCTGGTCGAGCGACATCAGCGTCACCGGCGACGGCAGCAGGTTGCCGTCGTTGGCAATCTGCGTAATCGGCTGCGCCTTGCCCGAGGCGTTCGCCAGCGCGATCTTGAAGAAGCGCGCGACGCTGGCGTTCAGGATGCGGAAGCGGTACTTCCGGCGCTCGACTTCGAAGTACGGCTTGTAGGCGAGGTTGGTCGTCATCACGTCGCCGAGAAAGCCGTCGAAGTTGAAGATGTCGAAGGTCAGCTGGCCGTCGCTGTCGAACGCCTTGTCGGCCAGCATCAGGTTGACGTCGTAATCGAGGTTGCCCCAATCCTTGGTCGAGCCGCTCGGCAGCCGCAGGTTGACCCCGTCCCTGATGCTCTCGTTGCCGCGGTCGAGACCGCTGTACAGGTTGAACATCGCCGCGTTGCCCTTGTAAACGTTCTGCGACGTGAAGCTGAACATGTGGTCGTGGAACCAGTGCGTGCTCATCGTCTCGTGCCAGTCGCCCTGGATGGGAATCAGCCCGCCGCTGCCATCCGGGGTGCTCGCTTTGAAGTCGGTCGCGCCGGTGTTCATGCTGAAGTGGCCGGCGAGGACGATCGGCCAGTGGTAGTCGTAGAACTGGCCCGGGAAGAAGTAGGCGCCGGTGAAGCCGTCGTTCTCCGCCCCGTGATGGCCGTTGTGCTCGTGCGTCGAGATGGTGTGGCGCCCGAAGCCGCTGTTCTTCCTGATGTCCGGGTCGAGCCCGTTGAAATGCCGGAAGAGGAGTGCTTCGCCGTACCGGCCCTGCACCAGCTTGGGCGGGATCGTCCCGTTGAACGTCCACACCGAGGTGGGATCCTGAATCGGCATCTCGGGGGCGAACCGCACCGGCATCGGCTGCGACGGATCGATCGACGAATTCAGGTTCGACGGCACCTGCGGGTCGTAGCTGGTGTTCGTGCGCGCCGGCAGCTGTTTCGCTTCGACGCAGATCTGCGGCGGAAACTGATCGAACCGCTGATGTGCCCACACCGATCCCGGCGGGCGCCCCTCGCAGGGCCCGAAGCCGCCGCCGAGCAGCGGGTCGACGGCGATCGGCGTCGTGTTCGCCTCGGGCTGGCAGAACGGGTTCAGGTCGGTGATGCCGTGGCGCGGCAGGACGTCGAAGCGCGGCATCGGCTGCTTGAACGCCTTGGCGCCGGAGAGTGGGCTGCGCGGGATGCCGCCGCCGCTGGCGGACGCCGAACCGACAAACGGGTTGAGGCCGCCAACCGGCGCCAGCAACCCGGCACTCGTGAACAGTCCCCACTTCATCAGATCGCGCCGGGAGACGCGGCCCCAGGACAGCTCTCTGATGATCTCGGCGCGGTTCTGTCGCGCGCGCTCGGCGTCGCGCTTCCGCGCGTTCGATGCATTCCAAGGCAGGTAAAAGTTGCTCATCGTTGCCTCCCCAGTCGACTTTCTCTACGGCGCTCGTCGCGGCCCGGTTCCTCGCAGATTCCTCACGTGCCTTACCGATTCGCGGGCAGCGCGATGCGCCGTCGATGAGGGTGCAAGTCGTGAGAAGAATGGTTGTTGCGTCAGCTGCCAATCGATCCGGCGAGTGCCTCTGAAGATGCTCGGATCGACCGCCGTCGCCGCCGCTCTCGTGGAGTTTGACGCCGCTCATCGGCGATCGTGTCTTGCACCCTCGTGTGTAGTGACCACGCCACGGAAAACGTGTCGGGCAGACCACGCCGATCGAGCCAGCCGGGCGGCCGTCGACCGAGCCGTGAGGAGACGGTGAGCCGCCTTCGGCAGTCGTGACGCACTAATAGACGGACACAGAAGGAGACCGGGACGATGTGGGTAGACGATCTCTGGGGCGCGGTCAGACGCGCGACGGCTTTGTCGGTGGCGGTCACACTGGCCGGTTTGGTGCCCGCCAGGAACGCGCATGCGCAAACGCCGAGTGAAAGGGTTTTGACGCCAATCAGTCGCGGGAGTTTCTCGGCTGCGCCGTTGTCAGACCGTCCAGGCACCCCCCAACCAGGAAGCATCCGCCGCTCGCTTGAAAAGCTCGATTACAGGTCCCTGACGCTGGAAGAAGTGCAAGCCCAGCCCTCGAGCCGGCGCTCGGTGGGCCGAAAGATCCTCGGCGGCGCGCTCGGCGCCCTCGGCGGTTTTTTCGCGGGTGGTTACATCGGCGCGAAGATCGAAGGCGACTGCGGCGGCTGCGACGATCCCGGCCTCAAGGGAGCCGTGATTGGGGCCCCAATCGGCGCCGTGGTCGGGGGCATCCTGGGTGCAAAATTCTTCTAGGCGCGCTCGAATTTACATCGGCTCAGCCGTAATCGGCCTCAAGATAGGCGACGCTCCCGCGTCACCGAGGCTGATATGAGATGTGTCGCGCTCGGGCCCAGATCGGCTGTGCTGGGCCTCCTCCTCCTGGCTGGTCTCGTCGCATCGGTCCGCGAAGGTCGCGGCGCGGCGGCGCAGACGCCGCCCCTGTTGCAGTGGTACAAGGGCAATACGCACACGCATACGCTGAACAGCGACGGCGACTCCACGCCGGACGATGTCGTGCGCTGGTACCGCGAGCACGGGTATCGCTTCCTCGTCCTGAGCGATCACAACTTCCTGACCAGCGTCGACGGCCTCAACGCGGTGCACGGGGCCGACGATCTGTTCCTGGTGATCAAGGGCGAGGAAGTCAGCGACCGTGCCGACGCCAAGCCGATTCACATCAACGGCCTCGACGTCTCCACGCGCGTCGAGCCGCAGCACGGCAGCTCCGTCGTCGACGTCGTCCAGCGCAACGTCGATGCGATTCGCAAGGCCGGCGGCATCCCCCACGTCAACCATCCGAACTTCGAGTGGGCGATCTCGGCCGACGAACTGCAGCACATCGAGCGCACGCGCCTGTTCGAGCTCTATAACGGCCATCATCTGGTCAACAACCTGGGCGGTGGCGGCATCCCGGGGATGGAAGAAGTGTGGGATCGCCTGCTCTCGAGCGGGAAGGTGATCTACGGCATCGCCGACGACGATGCGCATGTGTTCAAGCAGCCGGGGAATCCCGATGTCGCGGGGCCGGGACGGGCGTGGGTTGTCGTCCGGGCCGAGCGGCTCGCGCCGCGGCCGATTGTGGAAGCGCTCGAGCGCGGCGACTTCTATTCGTCCACCGGTGTCGAGCTCAGCGACTACCAGGTGACTGACAAGGCGATCACGATCACGGTCAACCAGAAGCCGTCGAGCAGATACCGCATCCAGTTCATCGGCAGCCACGGCCGCGTGCTGTCGGAAACGACGGCAAGCCCCGCCGCCTACGTCTTCACCGGGGACGAGCGGTACGTGCGCGCGAAGGTTTTCGAGTCCAACGGCCGCGTCGCCTGGACCCAGCCGGTATTTCGAACTAACCCCTGAGAGCACCCCGTTGCTACGTAGCGTTCAGGGCTTCTTTTTCACCGCCCGCAATTTGGCCAGGATGCCGTCGTTGAGGGCTACGACGATCCGCTTCGCGAGCGCCGCCGGGTCGGCGTCGGTGAAAATCTGGTGGTCGTTGACGATCTGCAGCGCCATCATCCGCTCGGCGATGTCGTCCTCTTCGATCCCGAGCACCATCAGCGTCTCACGGTCGTAGCGCTCGGTCACCATCATCGCCGCCGCGTACGGAGGCCCGGCCGTGCCGGCGACGATCCAGACGATGCGGTTCGCCCGGCGATCGCGAGGATTCACCTCGAGGTCGGCCGACGCCTCCAACCCCTTGCGCACGTCGTCCATCAGGCGGGTGGCCATTTGATCGCGGGTGCCGACCCCCTCGCTCCTGACCTCCAGCGCGACCGTGATCTTGTCGGCCTGCCCTGAGCGAGCCTCCACCGTCGTGCTCCCGGCGAGTCGAGGGGGTTGGGCGATCGCGCGAGGCGCGGCCGCGAAAACGAGCGCCGCCAGGAGAAGGGTCGATTTCACGGCCGAAGTATAGCCGCGGCAAGTGGAGGGTGGTTCGGGAACTGATGAGGTGATGCTGCCTGTTGCTGACGGCGCTGGTTTTGCGTCGGCTCTGCCAATGCTTCGTGTGCTCGAGCCGGCGCTGGCGACACAACTTGCCGAAACGCGTGAACTGCTCGCCGCCGTCAGGGACGCGCTCATCGACTTCGGCGCCGTGGGGCCGGACCAGGCCGCGCTCGCGGCCTCGATGCGCCAGCTCGACGACCTCTTCCTGCTGGTCGTGGTGGGGGAGTTCAACGCCGGTAAAAGCGCGTTCATCAACGCGCTCGTCGGCCAGAACGTCCTCGAGGAGGGGGTCACGCCGACGACGGCGCAGATTCACCTGCTGACCTACGGCGAAACCGTGAAGCGCGAGATGCGGCCGGACGGCCTGCAGGTTGTCTACGCGCCCGCCGATCTTCTACGCGACGTCCACATCGTCGACACCCCCGGCACGAACGCCATCTTCCGCGAGCACGAGCGGATCACCGCCGAATTCGTCCCGCGGTCGGACTTTGTCCTGTTTGTGACCTCGGCCGACCGACCGTTCACCGAGTCGGAGCGGGTGTTTCTCGAGGCGGTGCGCGGTTGGGGCAAGACGGTCGTCATCGTCCTCAACAAGATCGACATCCTGGGCAACGCGGCGGAGATCGAGAAAGTCGTCGGCTTCGTGAAGAATGCGGCACGCGATCTTCTCGGCTACGAGCCGCACGTTCTGCCGATCAGCGCGCGACAGGCGATGCGCGCCAAGCAGGGCGATCCGGCCGCGTGGGCGTCGAGCCAGTTCGAGCCGTTCGAAAAGTTCCTGAGCGCCACGATCGACGCACCCGCGCGCTTCCGGCTGAAGCTGGCGAACCCGCTCGGCGTCGGGCAGGCGCTGGCGTCGCGCTATGCCGCCATTGCCAGCCAGCGACTGGAGCTGATGCAGGAGGATACGGCGCTGCTCGGCGACATCGAACGTCAGCTCGCGCTTTACCGCGACGACCTGGCGCGCGGCTTCGAATTGCGGATGGGTGCGGTCGAGAAGGTGCTCGTCGACATGGAAAACCGCGGCAACCGCTACTTCGAAGACACGCTTCGGATCGGGCGGGTGGTCGATCTCCTCAATCGCTCGCGCATCCAGAAAGAGTTCGAGGAGAAGGTCGTCGCGGACGCGCCGGCGCTGATCGAGCGCGCCGTCAACGAGCTGATCGACTGGCACGTCGACCAGGAGTTCCGCCAGTGGCAGGCCGTGACGAGCAAGCTGACCGAGCGCCAGCGCCAGCACGCCTCGCGCATGCTCGGCGCGCCCGAAGTCGGCAGCTTCCACACCGATCGCGCACGGCTGATCGATTCGGTGGGCCGACAGGCGCAGCAGGTGGTGGCGACCTACGACAAACGGCAGGAAGGGGAGACCATCGCCGATCAGGCGCGCGTCGCGGTTGCGGCGTCGGCAGCGGCCGGCGGCGCGGCGCTCGGGCTCGGGACGCTCGTCACCGTGGCGGCCTCCACGGTCGCGGCCGATGTCACCGGCATCCTGCTCGCGAGCGTCGTCCTCGGCGTCGGCTTCCTGATCATCCCGGCAAGGCGGCGGCGCGCGAAGGCCACGCTGCAGGAGAAGCTCACCGCCCTGCGTGCACGGTTGACGACGTCGTTGACGGCGGAGTTCGCCCGCGCGCAGGAGATGAGCGCGCAGCGGCTGCAGGACCTGGTCGCGCCCTACGCGCGGTTCGTGCGCGCCGAGGAGACGCGCTGGCGCGACGCGGAGCGCAGCCTGACCGCGCTCCAGCAGCGGACCGCCGCGGCGCTCGCGGCCCTGGGCGGCGTCCAGCCCGGAACCGCTACTTCAGCGCCGACGTCCAGTTCAGCACCACGGTGAACGGCGCGGCACCGGTCGACCCCACTGGCGTGGTGAGAAGAAACCGTTTGCCGTCGGCGGCGACGTCGCCGAAAAGGCTGCCCGACGGCGTCTGGAAGAGCGGTGCGGCCGCGCCGGCGTTGAACTCCGCCCCCGCCGTCACAGCGACGGCCATCAGCATCCCGTCCGGTGCGAGATAGAACATCTCGCGCCCGTCGCTCCGCCACTGCGGTGCCGTGCCGCCGCCTCGCGACACCAGCGTCATCCCGCCGGCGGCCGCTGTGCCGCCGCTGAAATCGCTCGCAAGCCGGCGAACGTAGACTTCATTCTGCCCGGACTGAGTCGAGGCGAAGGCCACCCAGTGGCCGTCGGGCGAGAAGCGGCCGTGATCCTCGACGAACGGCGTGCGGGCGAAGGGCAGAGGTTTCGCCTGCGCGTGCGGGAAGATCCACAGATCCCAAATCGTGTCCTTCAAATCTTCGACCGTGGCGTAGAGCAGGAATCGTCCGTCCGGCGACGAGCCGGTCGCTTTGACGATGCCCGTTGCCCGGGTCTGAATCAGGTCCTCCTCGCCGCCTTCGCCGCTGGCGAGCCGGCTGAGGAGGCGGTTGCTGTTGCGCGTGAAAAAGATCCGCTTGCCGTCGGACGACCACACCGGCGACTCTGAGGTCCCGCCGATTGTCAGCCGCGTCGGACCGCCGACGCCGGACGCGTCGAGGAGCCACAGGTCGGCTTTCGCTGCGTCGGTTGGATCGAGACGTGAGACCACGGCGCGCGTGCCATCCGGCGACAGCGCCGCCTCGCGGAACCCGCCCGGTTCCGTGAGCCGGCGGGTCGCGAGCCCCTGCCGGTCGTACCAACCAACCTGGGTATCGCTGTTCGCGGTGCGATAGACGAGAACGCCGTTGTCGGACGCCGAGAAAAAGCCGCTGTCGCGGAACGAACCGACGCGCGCGGCCAACGGCGCCACTTCGCCTGTGAGCGCGAGCCTCTCCGCATCGAACGGCCGCGCGACCAGCGTCCCTTCGCGGAGATACAACAGCCGTCCGGGCTCGGGATGAAGGCCGGCGACATAGGCGAGCCCGACGACGTAAGGCATCAACCGCGTGGTGCTCTGCGCCTCCGCCTTGGCGTCGATGCTGCCGACGTAGACGCCGCCGTTGTCCGGTGTCCCCGGCGCGACGCGCAAGTAGACAAAGTGACGGCCGTCGGGAAGAAATGACGGAAGGAGATGGAACTCTTCCTTCCGTGACGGGTCGAGTACCGTCACCGGTGACGCCGTTCCGCCTGCCTCGGGAACGTGCAGGATCCCGCCGGCGATGTTGCCGACGATGATGTCGCCGTTCCGATTCCACAATCCGCCGACCAGGAGCGTTGGCAAGTCGCACAGCGGCTGGGGCAGCCCGCCGTTGACGTCCAGCTTCTTCAATTTTCCGCCGGCGTAGAAGGCGACGAATCTGCTGTCGGGCGACCAGAACGGCGGCGGCGATGGATCGCCCAGCTCGGTGCCCGGGAGCTCGAGCGCCTCCAGCGAATCCATCGCTTTCGTCCACAGTCGCGACACGCCGTCGGGCCCTCTGCCCACGAACGCGAGCCGGCGGCCATCGGGCGACACGGCGAAGTTTCCGGGGCCGCCCAACTGGACCTTCGGCGCAATCTCGAAGCGCACGGCTTCGCGTGCCGGCTGCGATTCGCGGATGTGCCGATAGGCGAGCGGCGCGAGGGCCGCGACCGCGATCCCGGCGGCGGCCCAGCCGAGCCAACTTGGGAGGCGTGCGCGCGGTGCTCCCGCGGCGGCGGCTGGCGTCTCGCTCGACAGCCCAGACAGGCTCTCGAGCGCGAACGCGAGATCGCTCGCGGTCTGGAATCGCGCCGCCGGATTCTTCTCGAGGCAGCGTTCGACGATGCGGGCGGCCGCCGGCGGAACCTGTGGCGCCGCCGCGCGCAGATCCGGCGGCTCCTCGTTGAGGATTGCCGCCATCGTGTCCGGCGCGGTCTCGCCACGGAATGCGCGCCGTCCCGTCAGCAGCTCATAGAGGATGGCGCCGAAGGCGAAGAGATCGGCGCGCCGATCCAGCGCCTGGCCGCGCACCTGCTCGGGCGCCATGTAGCCTGCGGTGCCGAGGACGACCCCCGGTTCGGTCGCGGGCGATGCCGTCGCCATCATGCTCGGCGTTCCGGCCGAGGCGAGATCCTGCGTCAGCTTCGCCAGTCCGAAGTCGAGGATCTTGACGTGGTTGTCGCGCGTGACGAAGAGGTTCTCCGGCTTGAGATCGCGGTGCAGGATCTCTTTCGCGTGCGCGGCTGCCAGGCCGTGCGCGATCTGAAGCGCATAGCCAAGCGCCTTGCGGATCCCGATCGGGCCGGCGGTGAGCCGCTCTCGAAGCGTTTCCCCTTCGAGCAGCTCCGAGACGATGAACGGCGCGCCCTCGTGGGTGCCGAGGTCGTAGACCGCGAGGATGTTCGCGTGGTTCAGCGCGGCCGCCGCACGCGCCTCCTGCTCGAAGCGGTGAAGCCGATCGGCGTCGGCGGAATAAGCGGGAGGGAGGACCTTGATCGCGACCTCCCGGCCGAGGCGCGGGTCGCGCGCGCGATAGACCTCGCCCATGCCGCCGGCGCCGATGAGCGCGACGATCTCATATGGGCCGAGGCGGGTGCCGGTCGCGAGTGCCACGGAACGAAGCTGATTCTATGGGGGTGGGCTCGCGCCGCCAAGCCGCGTCGGCGGCGTTCTGCGCAAATGGCGCACAGCCTCCCCGCGGCCGCCGGCCAGATCGGGTACAGTGCGCCCACGCTCTCTTTCACCGGAGGAACCAACGTATGGCGCGCCGCATCGCTCTTCGGTTCGCGTTCACGGGCTTCTTGATGCTGACGGCCGCAGCCACGTGGGCGCAGCCGCCTGGCGGCCAGCCGCCTCCTCCGGTCAACCCGAACGCGATCGTGCCGGGTGAGTTCGTCATCGAGCCGCCGACGCTCATCAACCTCGGCTTCGAGTGGTTCATCCAGGGCGACGACAACCGCAACGCGTCGGTCGCGGTGACGTACCGGAAGAAGGGCGACACCGCGTGGAAGAACGCGCTGCCGCTGCTGCGCCTGCAGGGCGAGCGGATCTACGGCGAGTCGCGCGTCGACTTCGTCGCGCCGAACATGTTCGCCGGCAGCATCCTCGACCTCGATCCCGACAGCGCGTACGAAGCGCAGTTCGTCGTCTCCGATCCGGACGGCGTCACCGGCCCGGCGCGGAAGACCGTGCTCGTTCGCACGCGGCCCGAACCGATGCCGTACGACGGCGGACGCGTCTTCCACGTCTACCCGCACGGCTTCAAGGGACCGAAGACCGAGCCGTCGTTCGAAGGGCTGATGTGTGCCTACAACTTCTGGTGCGCCGGCACCGACTGGGCCACGAGCGGGCGGCCGCGCGTGCGGGCGGGCGACACGATCCTGGTGCACGCCGGGCTCTACAAGTACAACCGCTACGAGTACACCAACGATCCGACCGTCAACCGCACCGTGCCGCTCGACGGCACCTATTACCTGACCGCCGACGGCACACCCGAGATGCCGATCGTGATCAAGGGCGCCGGCGACGGCGAGGCGATCTTCGACGGCAACGGCAGCTTCGCGCTGTTCGACGTCCGCGCCGCCGACTACACCTACTTCGAGGGGCTGGTCTTCAGGAACAGCGAGGTCGCGATCTCCGCCGGGACGCAGTTCATCGCCGGGTCGAAGGGGCTGACGGTGAAGCACTCGCGCTTCGAGAACGTCGGCGCGGCGATCTTCACCAACTACTCAGGCTCGAGCAACTTCTACATCGCCGACAACCGCTTCATCGGCCGCAACGATCCGAAGCACCTGATCGGCTGGTCGGGAAATTTCTGGACCAAGTTCAACGGCGTCGAGGGGCAGACATTTCCGCCGCCGATGGCGTCCTACGTCGCCGTCAAGCTCTATGGCCCCGGCCACGTCGTCGCCTACAACTACATCACCGATTTCCACGATGGCATCAACGTCGAGACCTACGGCAACCCGGACGGCTCGTCGCCGTCGGGCCCCGGCATCATCGACGGGCCGCACTACCCGACGCGCGAATACTGGGACCGGCGGCCGGTCGCGATCGACTTCTACGGCAACTACATCACCAACAGCCACGACAACCCGATCGAGGCCGACGGCAGCATGCACAACATCCGCGTGATGCGGAACATGCTGATCAACCACGCGTCGCACGCGCTCTGCAACCAGCCGACGCTGGGCGGCCCGGTCTACTGGATCCGCAACATCGCCTATCACCTGCCGGGCGGATCGACCCGGCTGACCAACGGCGCCGCCGGCGCCATCTTCTACAACAACACCATCCTGTCGGAGACCCAGGTGCAGGGTGCGTCGAATATCCACTGGCGCAACAACCTGATGCTCGGCGAGAACTCCGCGCCGGCGATTCTCGCGGTGACGACCTACACCAGCTACACCTCGTCGGACTACAACGGCTTCCGGCCGAACGCGGCCGCCGAGTCGTCGTTCACGTGGAATGCGCCGGCGCGCGGCGCGGTGGCCGACTTCCCGGGCCCGAATCACAACCCGGCGATGGAAGCGCGCCAGTTCAAGACGCTGGCCGAGTACAGCCAGGCAACCGGGCAGGACAAGAACAGCATCCTCGTCGACTACGACATCTTCATGAACGTGCCGCCGCTCGATGCGCAGAAGACCGAGACCGTGCAGAAGCTGTATCGCGCCGAGGATTTCGACTTCCGGCTCAAGGCGGGCGCGGCGGCAATCGACAAAGGCGTGGCGCTGCCGAACGTCACCGACGGGTTCGCCGGCCGCGCGCCGGATCTCGGCGCGCTCGAAGTGGGGCAGCGCGCGTTCCAATACGGTCCGCGAAGCGCGACGACGACGCGCAGCAGCGCTGGACGCTAATTCGTGGCGCGTGCTTAACCGCAGAGAGCGCAGAGACCGCAGAGCTCTTTAATCAACAGAGATAAAGACTCTGCGTGCTCCGCGGTCTCCGCGGTTAGACAGTCGCTGCTATTGAGGGCGCCACTCAATCCAGCACGTCGAACATCCGGCTGAACTTGATGATCAGGCTGCGGTCAATCCGCTCCGGGCGATCGAAAAGATCGTAGAGCCCTCGCGTATCCGTGTAGACGACGAAGAGCCCGGTGTTGGCCGCTTGCTGCCAGCCAAACCGGAGGTTCATCGACCACAGGTCCGCGCGGTCGTTGTACTGCACCAGCGCTTGAACGAAGGTCCGCGGGTTGAACGAGTACGAGGCGCGCGTGCGCAGCAGGTTGGTGACGAAGCTGCCCCACGGCAAGTCGACGTCGTTGCGCTGGTACGAAAGCTCGGTGGTGAACGTTTCTCCGAGGCGCATGTTCAGCGTCGGAGTGAGCGCCACCCGGTCGCCGCCGAAGAATCCGCCGATCGTGGTCATCATCCTGGCGCTGACAGGCAGCCCCTGGTTCGACATGAAGACCAGCTGCGCCTCCTGGTGCTCGTAGGTGCCCGGCGGAACGAATATTCCGGGGTAGATCTCGAACGGCTCGCGCACGCCCTCGAGCGTGAGGTTCATCCCGGTGTGCACCTCCGTGCTGTCCTTGAACTGCCAGTGATTGTCGATGTGCGCGTAGCCGGTTTCCTGAAAGCCATCGAACCCGAAGAACGCGCGGGAATTGACGTGCGGCCGCAGCTCCTGCAGCTTCAGGAAGTCGTTGGGCCGGAAGCGCGTCTGAAGCCGGAAATCGACCTTGCGGTAGCCGTCGCGGCTGAGAAACCCGACCTCGGGATTGAAGACGTCGCCGACTTCCTGATAGCCCATCTCCAGGTCGAAGCGCGGCACGTTGGTGCGCGATCGCACGTTGAACGCATGGTCTCGGCCGCTCAATCCCGGCGTGCGCGTCTGCGCAACGAAACTCGAGAGCATCGTCGCCTGGCCGACGCCCCACTTCCCGTCGAGCGCGTAGGTCTGGTTGGTGTTGCCATCCGGCGAGAGGCTGCCGGTGCCGGCGCGATTCACGAACAGGCCGCCCACTGACGACCGGTTCGGGAGATCGCGCGAGACGCGCATCACGCTGAAGTTGTTGGCCGGCTCGCGGTCCTCGAATTCGCCGGTCTGCATGTTCAGCAGGCCGATGTTGTAATGGCCCGCTTTTCCCGACACGCGGCCGCCGGCGAGAATCGGAATCGACTCGCCCTCTTCGCCGATGCCGATTCGCCGGCTGAAGAACAGATCGACTTCGCCCGGGTTGCCGACCGTGAAGAAGCCGGCGTTCTCGAGGAAGAACGGCCGCTTTTCGGGAAAGAACAGGTTGAACCGGTCCAGGTTGACCTGCTGATCGTCGACTTCCACCTGCGCGAAGTCGGTGTTGACGGTCGCGTCCAGCGTCAGGCTTGGCGTCAGGTTGTACTTCAGGTCGACGCCGACATCGCCAATCACCTTCGAGGCCGTCGGCGTCTCGCCCGATTCGAGCGCATTCGCCAGCGCGTACGGCGTCACCTTGAAGTTGCGGACCGCGGGCGTCCGGATGCCGGCGACCGATCCGGCGAGCGACAGTCGAAAGAGGCTGAATTGCCTCGGAATCGGTGCCCAGTACGCCCGCTCATTGCGGCGCCGGATGTTGCGCTGAAAATTCATCCCCCACACTTGATCCGAGCCTGAGGGAAACCGCAGCGTGCGAAAAGGAATCGCGAACTCCGCCGTCCAGCCGCGCTCGTCGATCCGGGCCTGCACTTCCCACGCGCCGTCCCAGTTCAGGTTGAAGCCGCCGCCCGAGCCGGACTGCTGGTTGCCGCCGCCGCCGCCCGTGCCGCCGCCGCCCTGACCCTCGTTGGTGACCTGGCCGTCGTATTCAATCGCCGCCGGGTTGGTGCCGAAGACGAACCCGTTCTGCCGATCGCGGTAGGTGTCGAAGATCATCTGGAAGCTGTCGCTGTCGTCGAGCGGCGCGTCGCGCCGCGCGTCGGACACGACAATCGACGATGGGTCGCGGTCGTAGCAGACGACGCCGATATACAAGCGTGTCCAGCGTGTAGAGCATCCGGACTTCGGTGGTTTCCGAGGACGGCTGCCCTTCGTCGGGCTGCTCCTGCCAGAACCCGCTGATCACCGGCGCGTGTGCCCACACCGGATCGTCCAGCACGGCGCCGTCGAGGGTCGGACCTTCTGCGACCTGCACCGCGGTTGCCGTCAATCGCGCCGGCGTCGTGGCGGCACTCTCGCCTGGCATCGGTTGACCCGCCTGCGCGGCAGCGATCGTCGCCGCGAGAAAGGTGGCGCACAGCGCGGCCGCACAGGCGGAGAACAGACCCGCTCGTTTCATGGTGGATTGTGTGAACTCGGAGGTAAATCGCCGAGACCGCAGAGCTTGCGGAGGACGCGAGCATCCGCTCTGCGCACTCTGCTTACTCTGCGGTCTCTGCTTGCTCTGCGGTCTCCGCGGTCGCATTACTATCTCGAGCTCGACCAGAATAGTAACCGGTTTGACGTTCCCGATGGGATCCCGGTCAACTGGTTGAGCGTCGCCTGCGCGACGAGCTCGTTTCTCACCGTCGCCGGCGAGGCGCCCGGATTGCTCTGGAGGAACCGCGCGGCCACGCCCGCGACATGCGGCGCCGCCATCGACGTGCCGCTGAGCGTGGCGGTCGCGGTGTCGCTGGTGCGATACGCCGACAGGATGCCGGCGCCGGGCGCGAAGATATCCACCACGCTGCCGAAGTTCGAGAACGACGCGCGCGCGTCGCTGCTCGTTGACGCCCCGACCGTAATCGCCTCGGTGACGCGCGCCGGCGACGAGTTGTTCGCGTTCTGGTTCGAGTTGCCCGCCGCAATCGCGTAGGTCACGCCCGCCGCGATCGAGTTGCGCACCGCCGTGTCGAGCGCCGTCGACACGCCGCCGCCGAGGCTCATGTTCGCGACCGCCGGGGTCGATGCGGTTGGCGGTCACCCAGTCCACGCCCGCGATGACGCCCGAGGTTGAGCCCGACCCGGAGCAGCTCAGGACGCGCACCGCGAACAGCCGCACCGCTTTCGCGACGCCGTAGGTCGATCCGCCGACCGTCCCCGACACGTGCGTGCCGTGGCCGTTGCAGTCGTTGGTGTTCTGGCCGTCGCCGATCGCGTCGAACCCGACAAACGCGCGGCCGCCGAACTGCGTGTGCGTGCGGCGGATGCCGGTGTCGATGATGTAGGCGTTCACGCCCGAGCCGGTGGTCGTGTACCAGTACGCCTGGTTGAGCGGCAGATCGCGCTGGGCGAGGCGATCGAGCCCCACCGGCGGATTGGTCTGGGTGGCGGTCGCAAACATCATCGAGTCTTCCTCGACAAACGCCACCCGCGGATCTTCGCTGAGCGCCACCGCCTGAGTGTCGGACATGCGCGCCGAGAAGCCATTGATGGCGTGCGCGTAGACGTGGGTCACCCCGGCGCCCGCGCGGAACGCGAGGTCGTCGGTGACGGTCCTCGCGGCGGACAGGTTGCCGTCGCGGCCGGCGGCATCCATGTCGAGGACGACGATGTAGTGTTGTGGAATCGCCTGATTGCCCTTGCGGAGCATTTTCGGACGGTCGATACGCAGCCCAAGGGCATCGGTCGGCTGCGGCCGCTGCGCGGCGGCGGGCATGAGCGCCAGCGTCGCGGTGAACACCGTGACGCAGGCAACAAAGACGGGTCGGTTCTTCATACGGGCCATCCTCCTTCCAAATCGAACGATCGACTATACGTGCATTGAGAAACCGCCGAAAGCCCGTCGTTCGAGTCACTTAGATGCACTTTTCACGGCTGAGACTCTTGGCTGACGGCTTGGGCCTTGCACGCCGTTTACGTGATGAGAAGGATCGGGAACGTCAGGAAGCGAACCAAGGTCATTGCCGTCGTCCTCGTGGTGTTCGGCCTGCTGCTGCTCTTCGCGCAGGATCCGTCGACGGTGCGGCTCGACAGCGCGATCTCGATCGAGGACACGCGCTTCCGCGACTATCTCGCCGCCGTCACCGCCAGCCCGTCGACGCACGGCGATCGCTACGAGATGCTCCTCAACGGCGACCAGGTCTACCCGGCGATGCTCGACGCGATTCGCAACGCGCGCCGCCGCGTCAACTTCCTCACCTACATCTACAGCCCCGGGCAGGCCGCCGACCAGTTCACCACCGCGCTCGCCGACGCCGGCCGCCGCGGCATCGAAGTCAACGTCGTCGTCGACGCGTTCGGCGCGAGCGACATCCCCGACGAGCACATCGAGCAGTTGAAGAACGCGGGCGTGTCGGTGGGGCACTACCGGCCAGTGCGCTGGTACTCGATTCAGGAATCGAACTATCGCAACCACCGCAAGATTCTCGTCGTCGACGGCGAGGTGGCGTTCACCGGCGGCATCGGCGTCTCCGATCACTGGCTCGGCAACGCGCGGAACGAGAAGGAATGGCGCGACACCCAGTTCCGCATGCGCGGGCCGGTCGTGCGCTACCTCGAGGCGGTGTTCTACGAGAGCCTGGCCGAGACGATGCCGCGCGTGAAGCCCGAGATCGGGCCCGCCGGCGACGGCGAGCCGGTTGGGCCTGCGGGACAGGCGTCGTCGATCGTGGTGTCGAGCGCTCCTAACGGCGGCAGCGGCGGCGTGAAGCGCCTGTTCCTGATGAGCATTGGCGCGGCCAAGAAAACGCTCGACGTCACCACGCCGTACTTCGTCGTCGACGATTCGACGCTGTGGGCGCTCGAGCAGGCGCGCCAGCGCGGCGTGCGGATCCGCTTCCTGGTCGAGGGCGATGTCACCGACGCGAAGACGGTGAAGTGGGCGAGCCGGAGCAGCTACGATCGCCTGCTGACGCAGGGGATTGAGATCTACGAATACCAGCCGACGATGATCCACGCGAAGACGATGGTCGTCGACGGCGCCTGGAGCATCATCGGCTCGTCGAACTTCGACAACCGCTCGCTCGACATGAATGACGAAATCAACGTCGGGATTGCGGACAGGACGCTCGCCACCTCGCTCGTCGAGACCTTCGAACACGATCTTCGCCAGACGAAGCGGCTGACCTTGGAAGAGTGGCGCAAACGTGCGCTCCACGAGAAGGCGAACGAGAAGTTCTGGAGCCTGTTCGGCGAGTTTTTCTGACGCGGCGCGCCAGGATGAGCGCTGCGGGGTCGCCGCCAGAAGCCGTGAAAAAGGCGTAAAAACGGCCTGAAACTCGCATCCATTCGCGTGGATCCCCTTCAACAAAATTCGCCGGGAACGCTGCCCGAATTCGATGCTTTCGGGCCGGCGCTCGATATACTTGCGCCGCGTTTCCGTTCAATTCGGTTCACGGAGGGGGTCAATCATGACTCGGCGCTTCTCCATACCCGTGCGGATCGCAGCACTCCTGATTGTCACGGCCGCTGCTCCCGGCTTCGCCCAGGGAGGGCGGGCCGAGCTCGCCGGCGTCGTTCTCGATCAGGGGAAAGCCGTGCTGCCCGGCGTCACCGTCACCGCCACTCATGAAGGCACCGGTCAGGCTCGACAGGCGGTGACCAGTGCGGAAGGCAAGTTCGTCATCCCGACGCTGCTGCCAGGCACCTACACGATCAAGGCCGAACTTCAGGGCTTCGAGACGACCACCCGCACCGGCGTGGTCCTGCAGGTCGGCGAAGAAATTTCGGTGAACCTGACGCTCAATCTGGCCGGCGTCAGGGAGACCGTCATCGTCACCGGGCAGAGTCCGGTGGTCGAAACGACGGCCAGCAAGATCGGCACGAACATCACGGCTTCGGAAATCGACAACTCGCCGAGCGCGAATCGGAGCCAGTTCAGCCTGATGCAGACGATCCCGGGGCTGGTGCCGACGCTCCAGGTCGGGTCGTTCGAGGGCGGGCAGTTCAGCGCCAACGGTCAGGCGACGAACAACAACCTGTTCCTGGTCGACGGGCAATACGACAACGATTCGCGCCGCGGCGGCTCGCAGGGCACGCAGGCGCGCGTGTCGCTCGACTCGATGTCCGAATACCAGGTGCAGACGCACCAGTACGGCGCCGAGTACCGGCGGATCGACCGGCGTCGTCGTCAACAGCGTGACCAAGAGCGGCACCAACAAGCTCTCCGGCCGCGCCTTCGAGTACTTCCAGGACAACAAGCTGCAGGCGACCGACTATTTCCTGAAACAGCGAGGCGAGGAGAATCCCGATTCGGGCAGCAATGTGTTCGGCGGCTCGATTGGCGGCCCGATCGTCCGGAACAAGCTGTTCTTCTTCGGCAACTGGGAGCAGACCCGCACCAACGAGGCGGCGAACCTCAACTTCCCGGCAAACGCGGCGCCGCTGGCGACGTCGTACTCGACGACCACCGGCTTCAGCGGGCCGAACACGTTCCTGCGGTTCGACTATCACCTGAACGGCAGCAACCAGCTCAGTTTCCGCTGGACGCGTGAACACATCCTGACCAAGAACGACTCGATCGAGGACGACAAGGCCATTCCCGACGCGGCGAGGCACGAGAACGACGCGGGCGACCACGTCTACAGCGTGTCGTGGACGTCGGTGTTGAACAACCGCACCACGAACGAGCTGAAATTCGGGCACGTCCGCGAGAGCCTGCTGCAGGGCTCCGGGCTCTTGTTCGACGACAGCTGGAACTTCATCGGCTACAGCGGCCTCGAGCCGTTCGATGTCGGCGCGGCGAACACGCACCCGGATTACCTGGCCGGGCCGCGCAACAACTACGCGCAGGACCTGATTCGGGACTTCACCTTCGACGACACGATCACCTGGATCAAGTCGGGCTGGCGCGGCGACCATACGTTCAAGGCGGGCGTGGCCGCCAGCCGCAACGCCGCCGACCCGCAGGGCACGGCGGTCAATTTCACCGGGATGTACGACTTCCTGACGAACACGAATTTCAACGCCGCGATTCCGAGCACCTATCCGCGGCGCTTCCAGATCCGCATGGGCCAGTTCGATTTCGAAGAGATCGATAACCAGGCCAGCGGATTCATCCAGGACAAGTGGCAAGTCAACAAGCGGCTGACGCTGAATCTCGGCCTCCGCTACGACTGGCAGGACCTCGTCGAAGCGAGGGACTCATTCGGTCCCCGTCTCGGCGTGGCCTACGACCTGTTGGGCACCGGCAAGACCGTGCTGCGCGGCGGCGTCGGCAAGGTCTTCCAGTACCAGTCGCTCGCCATCCTGGCGACGCTCGCGCAGCAACCGGTGGTGGCTCCGACGTTCCTGTACGACACGACGCAGGTGACGTCGCCGTCGATCACGGGCCAGCTTCCGGTTCGCCCCGGCGATCCGAACGCGACCGCTTGCCTGCAGCCGGTCAATAGCGCGACCGCCGGCGAAGCGGTGATCAGCCCGACGTGCCGCTCGTTCCTGGTCGGCCTGCGCAACCAGGTGAACGCCGGCGGATTCGTCAACAACCAGCCGACGGTCGACGGCGATCGGCGGAGCGCGTACACGTGGGCGTTCAGCGCCGGCGTGAAGCACGAACTGAGGCCGAGCATGGCGGTCTCGGTCGACTACGCCGGCAACCGCGGGCGCCAGAACACCGCCACGATCGACATCAGCGAAGGGCCGCTGGGCCCCAACGGCAGGGTCACGCGCCTCAGCGCAGACCAGTTCGACCCGAACGGCGAGCTGGTGCCGTTGTCGAATACGGTCGCACGCAACACGAACTACCTCCAGTTCCTGCAGTACCAGACGCTGGATTCGCTCAACACCGACTTCGACTCGCTGGAGCTCGGGCTCGACAAGCGGTTCTCGAACCGGTGGTCCGGCCGCGTGAGCTACACGCTGGCGCAGTGCAACGACGTCGGCAATATCGTGATCGACAGCGACCCGCGGCTCGACTACGGCCGCTGTGCGCGCGACAACCGTCACGCGTTTGCGGCCAGCGCGAACGTGAACGTGTGGAGAGGTCTCGGCGCCGGGATGGTGTTCCGCCGCTACTCCGGCTATCCGATCAACGAGACGACGGGTTCGGATTCAAACGGCGACAACGTCAACAACGATCGCCCGAAGGCGGGCGTCGACGACCTGACGCGGCCGATTCAGTCGGAGGTCGACTCGAGGGGCTACGCCGTCCGTAACGGCCTGCCGGGCCAGCACAAGACGCTGCTGGACGGGCGGGTGCAGTACATCTGGCGGATCAAGGGCTATCAGGCCGGATTGTTCATGGAGATCTACAACCTGACCAATCACGTCAACTTCGGCGATCCGACCGGTGCGCGAAGCTCGACCAACTTCATGATTCCGGTCGTGGCGGACAACCCGCGCACGATACAGCTGGGCGTACGTGTGACCTTCTGATGTAGCCGCTCGCTCCACGTCTCCGTTGGCTGTGTGGGGTCCGACCCATGAGCTCTGGAGGCGTGGAGCGGTCCGCTCGAGCGCCACCGTTCATTCCCGAGTGTTATGGAATCCGGGCGATCCAAGGTCCCGGTTCGCGTTCGCGGATCGTGTAATCGCCGCCCTCTCTGTGACATACGTAGACGATTTTCCCAGCGCCAAACTGGTATATAGCTTCCTTACGAATACGTCGCTTGGCGTGTTCATGGGGAGGTTGTTCTATGGTCGCGGCTTTCAGGTCGCTCGTTCTCGTGGTTTGTTCTCTCCTCTTCGTCGCGCCCGTCCTGGCGCAGCAGCAGGCATCCATCAGCGGCAAGCTCGTCGATCCCGACGGCCTCGTGCTCCCAGGCGCAACCGTGACGGTAACCGAGCAGAACACCGGGTTCAGCCGGAACGTCGTTACGGCCGAGACGGGGGCCTACACCGTGCCGAACCTCACGCCGGGCACCTATACGGTGACGGTCGAGATGCCCGGCTTCGGTTCGTTGAAGCGGACCGACGTGCTGCTGACCGCGGGCAGCGAGATGGTGATCGACCTGAAGATGCAGGTCGGTGGTGTGCAGGAGCAGGTGACGGTGACCGGCCAGTCGCCGCTCGTCGAGCGCACCAGCAACAAGATCGGCGGCACGTTGTCGCGCAAGGAGATCGAGGAAGTGCCGTCGAACTTCCGCAACTTCACCGCGCTGACGCAGCTGATTCCCGGCATGACCCCGAACCCGGCCGCCTCGACGTTCGAGGGCGGGCAGGTCGTCGCCAACGGCACGCCGTCGCAGCAGAACGTCTACCTGATTGACGGCATGTACAACAATGACGACCGCCTCGGCGGCAGCCAGGGCACGCAGGTGCGCGTCGTGCTCGACAACATCGAGGAATACCAGGTGCTGTCGAACCAGTTCAGCGCCGAGTACGGCGGTGGCGCGGGCGCGATCATCAACATGGTGACCCGCGGCGGCACCAACAACTTCAACGGCCGCGCCTACACCTATTTCCGCGACGACAAGTTCAACGCCCGCGGCCACTTCCTGCCGCCGACCGCTGAGAAGCCGCAGGAGCGGACGCTGCAGTCGGGTTTCGGCCTCGGCGGCCCGATCGTCAGGGATCGCGCGCACTTCTACTTCACCGTCGAGAAGGACAACGAAGACATCGCCGGCCAGAAGCGCTTCCCGGCGGCGGCGGCGCCGCTGGCGAAGGACATGATCGGCGCCTTCGAGGTGCGGGCGATGAACTACTTCGGCCGCGGCGACCTGCAGCTGAACGAGAAGAACTTCCTCAACGTCCGCTGGGTGCTCGAGACCGCGCCGACGCGCGGTGAGGGCTTCAACACCAACGACCAGACGATCGACGCGCAGACCTGGGAGAGCGACTGGGATCACCTGATCAGCGGCAGCTACACCACCGTCGTTGGCGACCGCGGCAGCAACGTGATCCGCGTCGGCCGTATCGGTGAGGAGCTGGCGACCGGCGCCCAGGCGTTCTTCGACGACGACGTCAACTTCATCGGCTTCGCCGGGCGCGACCCGTTCTCGATCGGGCAGTCGAACGACCATCGCGAGCTACGTCACCGGCAAGGGCGGGCAGATGGTGCGCACGCGCATCCGCACCTATGTCTTCGACGACTCGTACAGCTACTTCGTGCCCAGCCTGTGGGGCGGCGAGCACACCTTCAAGATGGGCGGCGGCATCAGCTACAACCAGATGCCGCCCCGGACGACGGTCGACTCGGGCATCTTCCAGTTCAGGGGCGACGCGCCCTACAACCCGGCCGATCCGACGACCTATCCGTTCCAGTTCGACGTCATCGTCGGGCCGCCGAGGGCGTCGACGGCTACGATGTGTTCTCGAAGGATCGCCGCTACTACTTCTTCCTCGAGGACAAGTACCGGGTCAGCAACAACCTGACGCTGAACCTCGGACTTCGCTACGACAACCAGCGCCAGACGCCGGACTCGAGCCTGGCGTTTGCGCCGCGCGCCGGCTTTGCGTGGGACGTCACCGGCGCCGGCACGACGGTCGTCCGCGGCGGCGTCGGCAAGTTCTTCGCCTATCCGCCGGTGGTGCTCGACCTGACGCTGCAGCAGAACAACGTGCTGACGCAGTTCCCGACCATCTCGATCACGAGCGCCAACGATCCGGGTGGCATCATCCTCCGGCCGGACGTCATCACCGATTCGGAAGGCAATCTCGGCGTCGCGCATTCTGAGCGCGGCGGGACAGGCGCAGCTGAATCTGCTGCGCGATCAGATCATCGCCGGGTCGACGCTTCAACCGGAATCCGTGGGTGGACAGCGACGACTCGCAAGCTGCCGTACACCGTGTCCTGGAGCCTCGGCCTGACCCACCAGATCCGCGGCAACTCCGCCGTGTCGGTGGACTACGTCGCCAACTCCTCGCGCGATCAGCTGGGCGTGATCGACATCAACGAGCCGGTCAACCGCGTCCGGCCCGGCGTCAACGTGTTCGATCCGACCGGCGAGCTGATCCCGGCCGAGGCGCGCAACACGCCGTTCGCGCGCGTCCTCCAGGTGCAGACCAACCCGCTGTTCGACGGCAACTACAAGTCGATGCAGGTCTCGTATCAACAAGCGGATGTCGAATCGCTGGAGCGGCCGCGTCGCCTACACGCTGCAGCAGAGCCACTACGTCGGCCTCGGCAACCCCGACGCGCGGCGCGTCTGGCTCGACTACGAGCCGCGCGGCCGACTACGGCCGCTTCGCGTCCGATCGGCGGCACGTGCTGGCGGCGACCGGCACGTGGAACCCGTGGAAGACGCTGAGCGTCGCGACCGTCGTCAGCGCCATTTCCGGCGCGGCGATCAACGAAACCGTCGGCAGCGACATCAACGGCGACGGCGACAACAACGACCGGCCGATCCGGGGCATCAACGACCTGCTGATTCCGATCCGATCGGAGCTCGACGGCGCCGGCCGCGCGGTGATCAACGGCCTCACCGGCCCGGAGTCGTTCCTGATCGACATGTCGTTCCGCTATTCGATTCCGCTGAAGGCCGGGTTCGACAGCCTCGATCTGTTCTACGACATCTTCAACGTCGTTCAACCGCGAGAACCTCGTCGCCCCGTCGGGCAACCGCTCGTCGTCGGCGTTCATGATTCCGACCGCGGCGCAGTTCGCGCGGCAGATGCAGTTCGGTATCCGCGTGCGGTTCTAACCGTAGCGCATCCCTGTACGGGCGGCCCTGTAGGGCGGCCCTTCAGGGCCGCCTCGGGGGTAAACGGAGCGGTGGTCTAAACGTAGGGCGGCCCTTTAGGGCTGCCTGCGGGCCAAACGTAGCGCAGCGGTCCCGGGGCCTTTGAGCCGGACCGTCGTTGTCTGATGTAGTGTCCGCCTTTAGGCGGACCGTCGTTCTCGATGTAGTGTCCGGCTTGAGCCGGATCGTTTGTTCGCCGCGCACGTCCGGCCGCCGCCGGATCATTCGGTTGCCACGAAGTGCCCGGCTTCAGCAGACCTCGCTGAAGCCGGGCACGACGCTGGCTTTTACACAGGCGGCGTTGTCTCAGCTGCCTCGGACCAAGGATTTATATGTCTCGATTCCCAGGCTACTCACGTGTTTGGCGCAGTGTGCTCGTGCTGGCGGCTGTCGCCGTGATGTTCGAGGCCGTTCCCGCCGTGGCCGGCCAGATGGAACTGGCGGTCATCCAGGGGACGGTGAGAGACGAGGGGGCAAGCCGCTCGAGGGCGTGACCTTCCGGCTCAAGGACATCGGCCGCGGCAGCGAGACGACCGTGAAGAGCGACAAGAGCGGGAAGTTCTATCGCCGCGGGCTGCAGGCGGTGGAGTACGAGCTCGTCGTCGAGAAGGAGGGCTACCAGCCGATCAACGACAAGGTCAGGCTGAGCGCCGGCGAGAACGCGCGACGATACGACTTCAAGCTGGCGAAGGCCGCGCCCGAAGGCGCCGGCGATTTCGCCAAGGGCGTCGAGGCCTACAACAAGGGCGACAACGCGGGCGCGGCGGCGGCGTTCGAGGCGGCGATGGCGAAGGCGCCGGACCTGCCGGAGATTCGCGTCAACCTCGCGCTGGCGTACTTCAGGCTGCAGCGAACGGCCGACGCGGTCACGCAACTGGAGAAGGCCGCGTCGCTCGCGCCGAACAACCAGGCCGTGCAGTTCCAGCTCGGCGGCGCCTACGTCGAGATGCAGTCGCTCGACAAGGCGATGGCGGCGTTCGAGAAGGGGCTCGCGATCAAGTCGGATGCAACCGATCCGCTGGTCTGGGAAGCGATGGTGACGCTCGGCGCGGTGTATTTCGCCAAGGGCGATGCCGACAAGGCGATCGCGCAGTACGAGAAGGCGCTGGCCGTGAAGCCGGGCGCGCCGGCGCCGACGCTGGGGCTCGGCAAGGTCTATTTCAGCAAGAGCGACGTCGCCAAGGCCCTGCAGCTCTTCGAGCAGGTCGCGGCGCAGAAGGGGACGCCCGAAGCCGCCGAGGCCGAGGTGTTCATCAAAGAGCTAAAGAAGTAGGCGGCCCTATACGGTAGCGGCCTAGGCCGCCCTCGTAGGGCTGCCGGAGCGTCATTCGTAGGGCAGCCCTTCAGGGCTGCCGACAGAAGCGGAGGTGAACCTCACCGACATGCGACACGCACTTCGCACTTCACGCCTTTCCAAGGAGCATGTCATATGCGTCGCTTGCTTTTATTGCTGTTGGCGGTCCTCATCCCCGTCAGCGCGGTTCTGACTCGCACAGGAAAAGGGCGGAGAGAACGAGACCGGGCCCTACGATCTGGTGCCGAACTGGCCCCAGGTTCAAACCGTTTGCGGCGCCGGCCACACCTGGGGATCGACCGGCGGCATCTTCGCCGAGTCGCCCGATCGCGTCTTCATCTTCCAGCGCGGCTGTCTGCCCGGTGCTCGAGCGCAGCGGCCGCGGCGCGGCCGACAGCTTCATTCCCGAGTCGCAACGCGTCGGGCTACGACCTGTCGCAGCGCGACGCGTCGCGCCATCCGCGCTGGGATCACGTCCTCTACATCGTCAATAAAGAGGGAAAGCTGTCGACTCGTGGGAGCAGCACAACAAGCTGTTCGTGCGGCCGCACCGCGTGCTGATCAACCCGAACGATCCCGAAAAGCACGTCTGGCTGATCGACGACGGCGCGCACTCGATCTACAAGTTCACCAACGACGGCAAGAAGCTGGTGATGACGCTCGGCGAGTTCAAGGTGCCGGGCAACGACGAGAAGCACTTCGGCCGGCCGACCGAGATCGCCTGGCTGCCCGACGGCACGTTCTTCGTCAGCGACGGCTACACCAACACGCGGGTGGTCAAGTTCGACAAGGACGGCAAGTTCCTGATGACCTGGGGCCAGAAGGGCAACGAGCCGAACGAGACGCGTCCCGGCTACATGAACACCGTGCACGCGATCCAGGTCGGCAAGGATCGCCGCGTCTACGTCAGCGACCGCGCCAACTCGCGCATCCAGGTGTTCGACGAGAACGGCAAGTTCCTCGACGCGTGGCCGAACATGCGCCGGCCGTACTCGCTGCTGATGTCGAAGGACCAGCACCTGTGGGTCACCGACGGCATCACGCAGAAGGTGCTGAAGTACGACCTGACCGGCAAGCTGCTCTACTCGTGGGGCACGTTCGGCGCGTTCCCCGGCGGGTTCTGGGGCGTGCACCAGTTCCACGTCGACAGCGAGGGCAGCCTCTACACCGCCGACGTGCACGTCGGGCGGCCGCAGAAGTTCCGGCCGAAGAAGGGCGCCGACCCCGCGACGCTCGTCGGCGCGCCGTAGGTTCGACCGCTTACAGAGGTCAGGCCCCCTGCGTCTGCCTTGGGCGCAGGGGGTCGCGCCTGAGTCCACGAAAGATTCGGCTCCGCTGGCGTTCGACGGGTTGCATGGTGGTGACGAGTGGCAGTCAACTGCGGCGCTCGGCATGAGTGTGGTCTAGCGAGGCGATGATCAGAGCTCTCTTTCAGCCAGGCGTCGGAACTCGTCAGGGACGGAGCGCCCGACTCGCGATGCCGACCCATAATCCACCGCTTGTCCTCCGAAGCGTTTGCGGATCGCATCGATGGCCCCGTCTGCGCGCGATCGCGCCACGCCTTTCTTCGTGCCCGGACGGCGCTCTTCGTCGGCCAGTCCAAGCGGCAGTTCCAGCTGCACGATCGGATGCGTTTCGAGATTTGAGACGGCGATCGCCAGCAGCGAGATCGTCTTCTCGTCGCGGTGATCCGCAAGGACGCCGCGCACCAAGTCCTCGGCAATCTCAGCGAGAGCCCTCGTTGCAGAAATCGGCGCTGACAGCGTGAGCGAGCGCGTGACCGAGCGCAAATCGGCGAAGCGCACGCGGACCGTGATCGTCCGGCCGGCCAGGGATTTGGCGCGGAGCCGCGGGCCGATGCGGTCGGCGAGGTGATGGAGCGTCGGTTTGAAGACGCGTTCGATGGCAGGCCGTCGTCCGAGCGCCGATTGTGCGCCGGCAGAGCGCGCACGCCGGCGCGTCTGGATTTGCCGCGGATCGCGGTTCCACGCGAGTGCCGTCAACTTTCTTCCCACCGCGTGCCCAAGCAATCGCTCCACGGATTGAGGAGAGCTCTCCGCCAATTGACCGATGGTGGTGACGCCGATCTTGGCGAGCCGCGCCTCGGTGGCGGGGCCCACGCCCCACATCAGCGCCACGGGCAGCTCGTGAAGGAACTCGAGTTCAGTTTCTGGATCGACGACGACCAATCCATCCGGCTTCGCGACCTGCGATGCGATCTTCGCCAGGTGCTTGGTACGCGCCACGCCGATTGACATCGGCAAGCCAAGCTCGGCGCGCACGCGAGCCCGAACCGTCCGTGCGATCTCTGCCGGCGAACCGAAGAGATGCGTACACCCGGCAACGTCGGCGAAGGCCTCGTCGATGGAGATGCGCTCGATGGCAGGCGTGAAATCGCTCAGGACTGCGATGGCGGCATCGCCGAGCCGTTGGTATTCGTTGAAATGTCCGCCGACAAACACGAGGTCGGGACAGAGTTGCCGCGCGCGCCGTCCAGGCATGCCGCTTCGTACGCCGAAGGCCCGCGCTTCGTACGAGGCCGCGAGCACGACGCCGCCGCCGACCGCAATCGGCTTGCCGCGCAGGCGAGGGTCAAGCAGCTGTTCGACCGACGCATAAAAGGCGTCGAGGTCCGCGTGGAGAATGGTGGCTGTGGAACCATCTCGTTGACTTCGCCCGGACTCATTACACCCACCACAGCGCAGACGCGAGTCGCGACTCGTCGAGCTGCCGGTCCGACGCCCAGGCGCAGCGCCACTGGAGCGCCAGCTGCAATCAAGCGCTTCAGCTCCGTCGTCAATACCCGCAAACGATCGAAGGAGGCGAGGGTGAACACCTCACGACGTGCGACCACTGGACGGCGATAGCCCGGTGGAATCGGTGGCGGTGCATTTGCGTCCACTGCCCCGCTCAACGCTACCTCGCCCTCCTCGATCACGATGAGCCGTGCACAGCTGTCACCGGGCTCGCGCCACACCACGCTCGAATCACACAGCCGCGTGAACCACATCGCGCGGCGCCGGGCGAGCGCTGCCCGCAACGCGAGCCACTCGAGCGACACGTGCACCAATTCCGGGGTCCATACCGTCAATCCACGCCCGGCTTCATTGGGGTCGTCTTCATCAACATCGCGGTCTCGCCGACCTTCTCTCCAGAGGCGTGTTCCGAGCCGCAGCAATCTGTCGTGCGCGCCGAGGTCTTGGCGCGAAAGCTCAGGGTGCACCGCGCAGAGGCTCGCGTAACCTGCTTCGAACGTGACCGGGTCGGGACGCCAGCGACTGGAGCCGAGCGCGCGACTCTCAGCGGCGGCGAGCGCACCAAATTCATCGAGCACTCCGGCCGAAGGAAACGGTCCGAGCGGACACTGTGACGACGGGTGCGCGCTGCGCGCGGTGAGATTCGGTGGCGCGAACCATAACGCGCGGTTCTCGATGGTGAGTGCGACGTTGTACGGCGGTCGATGCTGCTTGATTTCGTCAGGCTCGATGAGAGCCGCCTCGAGGGCACTTGGCGTGACATCGAAAGAGATCCCACGCGCCTGCGACAGCATCTCGAGCGTCCGTTCGGGCACGCCTGTCTGCTTCCGAAAGTAGCTGTTGACGCGATGGCGGAGCGAGGCGGCCTTCCCGACGTACAGGACGTCGCCACTCGTCCGAAGCATGCGATAGACGCCCGGCGCATCGGGCAATGAGAGCCGCACATCCCGCGGCATCGGCCATCCGCGCCGCCTGCGCTGCCTCGGAGCGCGATTGTCGGCGAGCCATTCCTGAAGCACGCTCCAGGTGGAAATTCCTTCGTCGCGAAGCAGGCGCACCAGCTCTCGCCAGACGAATGCTGTGGCCTCTACGTGATCGGCACTGCGACGCAGAGCGCCGACCCCGCGACCGAAGTACCCGGTGAGGGCACGCACGCCGCAGCGGGGAAGATCGGGCAAGAGGCGCCGGGCAATGTCATGCGTGCAGAGGATGTCGAGGGGAAGTGCGCCACCGGCCAACGCGCGGAGAAACGGTTGCTCGAATCGCGCGAAGTGAATGACCGTTGGCGCCGGCTGACGGGCGAGTGCGGCGGCTTCGTTGGACAGCTCCCGCCAGGCCACGTGTGCATCGACGCCGTCCTGTGACATCCGTTCAGAGATGCCCGTAAGGCGCATCACGGCGGCTGGAATGTGCTCGCCGTGTGGAAGCGCGATGAGCCTAGCGTCCGCGCGCGTTGTCGTCGTGCCGGCGCGCGCCCACCCGATTTCCAGGAGATGTCCATGCGGCGCTGCGGCGGTGGCCTGGCAATCGACGACCAGCACTTCGAGCTGCGAGAGCGACTCTGAAACAGTGGACATCACCGTTCGCTCCGACGAAACCTCAGACGTGGTGGTCAGCCCAGTAGCTGCTTCAGTCTGCGCTTCTGCGTCCGAAGCGCCACGGCAGCCGAGCGTAGCATATTCGCCTTATGTTCGCCTAGTCTACAACCAGGAGTTCTGGCGGTTTCCGGTGTCATGAAAGCGGCCGGCGTGATGCCTTAGAAGGGGCGGGGTCGCCACGGCTCGTGCTCGTGCGCAAGCCAGACCAGCTCAGGGTCGAGCGCGCGCACCCGCAGCTGCCCTTCGGTGTGCGGCTCGTCGAGCTCGCCGAACCAGACCGCCACGTCGCCGCCGACGACGACCGGACGCCCGCCTGTCTCCACGACGACCACCTGCATGCCGGGTGTGTGGCCCGGCGCCGGGACGAGCCGGAGCCCGCGAAGCAGCTCGAGTTCGCCGTCGACCGGCACGTACCGCACGCCGGGCGCCTCGACCCACTCGCGAATGGTGTAGTCGTCCTCGTTGCGCGCGTCGTCGAGCTCCCGACGCTGGACATAGATCGGCCTGCCGGCGAAGAGGTGGTTGCCGCCGCAGTGGTCGAAGTGCAGGTGTGTGTTGACGACGATGTCGATGCCGGCGAGGTCGAAGTTCTGCGTGCTCAGTGGACGGAGGCGGGGATCGAGGTCGGCCGCCGCCGGGTGCAGCTCCGTCATGCCGGTGTCGACCAGCACGCGCGCATCGGGATGGTCGATCACGTGCACGTAGACCGGCATCCGCTCGCCCTCGGCGAGCAGGTCGGCAACGAGGACTGGCGTGATGGTGATTGAGGCGGGGGTGATCATTTTTCCCTCCGTCAACAGATCGACGGCTTCATGACCGTCCCACGCTCGCGCCCAGGGTGACGAGAAGCTCGTCCAGTTGCTCGAACGTCTCGCTAACTCCACCTGTACTCCCGGAAGCGATGGCACCGTCGAGCGCTTCCTTCGAGGGATAGAGGTCGTGCATGACGACCAGGGTCTCGGCACCTCGTTCTTCGAAGGTCACCGTGGTGACGGCCCCATCTTCGCCACCTTCGTCATTCGTCCAGACGAGGCGGGAGTGCGGCGTCACTTCGATGTACCGACCGAAGAACGCCATGGGCTCCGAGAGGCAGGGTGGCTGAACACCAAACGGTACGTGCCCCCGACACGAACATCCATTTCGCAGGAAAGCAAGGACAGGCCAAACGACTTCGGTACCCACCACCGCTTGAACAGCTCGGGCTTGGTCCACGCTTCGAACACGATGCGCGCCGGGCCGTTGAAGGTTCGCGTCACGACTAGCTCACGCTCGGATTTCCGTTCCACCGTCGTGCGGTTCTTCATGGGTGTGGGCTCACTCTCTCTTTTTGCGTCCATCGACCTTCTCCTTCCGTTTCAGTTCCTCGACAACCTTGTCCAACTCGTCGAAGCGTGCGCCCCAGAGTTGGCGGTACCTCTCGATCCATGCCGCCTCTTCCTCCAGTCGCGCGTAGGCCGAGCTTGCAGGTCCGCACGCGCCCGACCTTCTCCGTGGTGACGAGCCCCGCCTGCTCCAAGACGCCGACGTGCTTCTTCATGCCCGTAAGGGTCATGTGGAACTTCTCGGCAAGGTCGGTGATCGAAGCGTCTGCACGCCCGAGCTGCTCCAGAACGCCGCGTCGGGTGGCGTCCGAGAGCGCGGCGAACGAGGCATCGAGGCGGGCTCTCGAATACTGAACCATGTGGTTCAGTATATAACGCACGGATTGGCGGCATGCAAGGGGAAGCCGAGCGCACGCGTTGCCGGCCGCCTTCTCCCCAAATCGACGCCATCTCTCGATGCAGATTCGATTCGACTCGGCGATCGCCAGGCCCTAGGGATCGGGTTCCACGACTAACCGACAAAAAGGACTGAATGTCCTCGCGATTTCATACATTCAGGCTCTCTCTTGCACGCGCATCGTGTGCTGGTGATAGCGCCTGGAAGCAACCGACCCGAAGCGACACTTCGTTCTGAAAAGAGCCGGCGCGCCCCCAGCCAAGCACTCCGGATCCATGGCGGCCGAACTTGAACCAGGGAAAGCTGCGCGAGGACGGTGCTTGGGTCACTGCCTCGAGTGAAGCGGGCTCGGCGATTCCGGCGGCGATGCTGCGCGCTAGGTTGAACTCTCAGTCGGCTCCCACCAGTTCAGCGTCACTACCTGGCCGACGATGTGATCCTCGAGGTCTGCCTGACGCTTTGCCTTGAGCCGCGCGAATCCTTGATGGCCTGGCGGCTGCAGGACGACGAGCTCGCGGCCGTCCCAGGCGCAATACGCGAGGATGACGCGGCGTTCGAACCGGATCGCATACGGCTCGCGGGGATCGATCTCGATCGGCAAGCCGCGCGACACGAGCGCATGCAGCGGCCGCCCATGCGGATTCGCCACGCGGCGCAGCCGCTCGAAATCGTCGTCGGACAGCTCGTAGGCGATGGGACGAACAAGCGTCCGCACGATCGCCGATCAGCCGCTCGATGGCCACGCGATCGAGATAGCCGAGCGGCCGGCGGCTTGATACCGGTCCGGGTCGACGCCTGGCGGGCAGGATCGGGATCTGATTCGCGGGCTCGACCGGCGCCTTCGGTGCCTCGCATCCCGACCGCAGCGCCGAGGTGTCTGCGATCTGCCTCAATGTCGAACGGGAAGGGCGTTGTCAGACGGTTGGCCCAGAGGCGATTCGCGGCGACCGGCGAGTCGACGAGCGGGCTGACTCTGCTTGGGAAGAGCATCTCCACCTGCTCACGCTCGCGGAGGGCATCGTCGCTCGTGCGCGGCGACATGCGCGTGTCGGCCCACATCAGCAGCGGTTCGCGATCGAGCGTCGAGCACCGCCGCCAGGCGCTCGGCGACGTCGCGACGCGGCGGGATGGTGCCGTGCTCCATGGCGGCGATGAGCGAAACCGAGTTCGGCCCGATGCCGACCGCCTCCGCCAGCTGCGCCAGGGACAAGCCCTTCGCCATCCGCCGCTCGCGGATGATGCGGCCGAGCGGGTGCGACGTCGGCTTGGGCGTCCGGCCGCGCCGCCTTGGATAGGGAGGTGGCGCACCGTTCGGTTGATTTGTAGAATCCACTTATTTATAATCCACTTGTTCAATTGCAGTATAGCGCAAGCCGATACCCACAACTGACCCGGCCCGGAGAGGAGACCCCATGCAGGAATTCCAGGCGTTCATGTCGTCGCTCTCGATCGGATCCCCGACATCGGTTGACGGCCTGAGCGTCTATCCGCTGCTGCGGACGACGGTGCCGCCGCCGTTCTACGACACGCTGTCCGACGCCGTCCGCCTGGGCACGCTGCACATCTCCGAGGTGTCCGACGCCGGCCACGTGCCGGAACTGCGCGTGGTGAACGACGGCTCGCGCCCGGTCCTGATCCTCGACGGCGAGGAACTGGTCGGCGCCAAGCAGAACCGCATCGTCAACCTCACCGTGCTGGTCCCCGAACGCGCCACGATCACCCTCCCGGTGACCTGCGTCGAGGCCGGAAGGCTGGCATCACGTCAGCGCCGAGTTCGCGCCGGCCGAGCGCGCCTACTATGCGTCGGGCCGACGGAGCAAACTCGATCAGGTCTCGTTTTCGATGCGAACGCACAGTTCGCCGATGGCGGACCAGTCGGCGGTGTGGTCGGAAATCGCGCATGAAGAGCGAGCGTCTGGGCGCGCCGTCGCCCACCGGCGCGGCGGCGGCGATGTACGAGCAGCGCAGCGGCGCGCTCGACCGGATCATCGCGTCGATCGCGCCGCTGCCACAGCAGGTCGGCGCGGTGTTCACCATCCGCGGCATGATCGCCGGCTTCGACGCGTTCGACAGTCCGGCCACATGGGCGCGGACGATGCCGAAGCTGCTGCGCAGCTATGGGCTGGACGCACTGGACACCGCGATCGGCGGCGACGGCTTCGCCACGCCCGATCCGCAGCGGTTCATGGATGCGGTGTCGCGCGCGACGTGCACCGTGTATCCGGCGGTCGGCGCCGGGCACGATCTTCGCTTCGAGGGCGGTGGCATCGTCGGCGCCGCGCTGGAGACAACGAACGGGCGTCGTGCACGCGGTCGCGTTTCCGGCGCCGGATGTCGCGCCGGCCGAGCGGGAGGCGCGGGTCAAGGCTCCACTAAGCAAGAGGCGGGCGCTGTTGTCTGAACGATCCCCAACAGTCAGCAATTGCTGACGCCGAGCGAGGCCGAACGAGCGGTCTACATCGACTTCGAGGCGCTGGCTACGGCGCCTGCGGGTCATCGGCCTGCTCGGCGTCGCCTTCCGCGATGGCGCCGACCAGGTCGTCGTCCGTCAGTTCGTCGTCGATGAAATCCTGCGCGGAGCCGTCAGGAGCAGGCCAGCCTGCGAGGGCGCAAGCCTCGAGGAGGCTGTGCGCGTCGTCGTCGAGCAGGCGGCGGCTCTCGACGGCCCGATTGTGAGCTGGAGCAACCACGATCGGGATTTGATCCTGAACCACCCTGAGGTCTCGGACGCCCTGAAGGCGCAAGTGAGCTCACGCCATCGCAACGCCATTGCGACAGCGACTCGCTGGCTGACGACGTTCCATCCAGGCGTTCAGTTCGAGAGGGTGCGATTCGGCGCAAGGAACCAGCTCACCAGGTTTCGTCCGCTGGCCGGATACCAAGTGCCGCAGCGTCTGGCCAAAGGAAATGCAGCAACGTGGTTGCGGCACATCCGCGATCAGCTCGAAAAGCATGGCCGACTTCGTGACGTGACCGCGCGCGCCAAGCGTCACTGGTCGATGCTGGTCGATTACAACTGCCACGACTGCCTCGGGCTCCGCGCGGTGGCAACCCTCGCGGCGCGAGAAACCGCCCTGTGGAGCGCCTACGAGCGCACTGTTTATCGCGCTCGAACTGATCGCGGCGACATTGAGATCCGGATCGGCTCACCGAACAAGAAATTTCTCCGACGCGTGCTCGAACCGTCGAGCGCGCAGACGTGGGCATTCATCACCGCGGCGAATCCCGACTCGCGACCGCTGTCGGAAAGGGAGAATGCCGCTCGTGACGAATCGCTCCGCGCCGAAGTCAATCGGCTCGGTCTCACCGCGTTTGAAGGCTGCGGCGAGCCGGCCGATGGCAACTGGCCGGCCGAACGCAGCCTGCTCGTGCTCGGTATCAGCCGCGGCCGCGCCATCTCGCTGGGCCAGGAATTTGGTCAGGTCTGCATCGTGTTCGGCCGGCGCGGCGAGAAGGCCGAACTCGTACTCACGAAGCGACAGCGCACAAATTCCGATTGACACGACGACGCGACTGGCCGACACTGTTGCATCGCGCGGTGAGGGGCCGACTTGATGGGCCGCGCGAACGGCGCCAGCCGAACAACCATCTAAGCCGCGACCCAGGGGCTCGCGACGAACAGTCGGCGAGCCTTTTTGTTTTAGGCGCGACATAAAACGGCAGCGCACGTCCCGCTGCCTGCATGACGAATGCGGCGAGAGACTCGGCTCTACGACCCGCATGCCCACCGTCGTCCTGTCTCCTCCCGGGAGACATCACGGTGGCAAAGCCGACCAGGCGCTCGCGCCTGGATCCATGCGCGATTGGACGGACTCGCTCCGCTGCGCGGAGCGCTCATCGAAAGGACACGCGAATGGACTCCCTTGCTCAGACGAATGTACGCCCGGTGACAGTCACGTCCGAATCAGTGTCGGAAGGACATCCCGACAAGGTCTGCGACTTCATCGCCGATTCCATCGTCGACGCCTACCTCGCGCACGACCCCGGCAGCCGCGTGGCCTGCGAAGTGCTCTGCAAACGAAACCTGGTGGTCGTTGCCGGCGAAGTCACCAGCCGCGCCCAGATCGATTACGAGCGGGTCGTGCGCCAGGCGATCGCCGAGGTCGGCTATACCGACGACAGCGAGGCGTTCAACGCCGATACGGTGCAGATTCTGCTCGCGCTGACGAAGCAGTCGGGCGAGATCGGTCGGGCGGTTGACGGTCACCATCACGGATCGCCGGATCAGGGCGCCGGCGATCAGGGAATCATGTTCGGGTACGCCACGGACGAGACGCCCGAACTGATGCCGCTACCGGTTGTCCTGGCTCACGCGTTGACGAAGGGCCTCGCGGACGATCGCAAGAACGGCGTCGTCGACTGGCTGCGCCCCGATTCGAAGGCGCAGGTCTCGGTCGTTTACCACGACGGCCGTCCGAGCCATGTGTCGCATGTGCTGGTCTCGACGCAGCACGCGCGCTCGGTCTCCAGCGACGACGTCACGGCGTATCTGTTCGAAACGCTGGCGCCGCGCGCGCTCGGCCGCTGGTTCGACCCCCGCGCCCGGTTCATCGTCAACCCGTCCGGGAGCTTCGTCGAGGGAGGACCGTCCGCCGATTGCGGCGTGACGGGGCGAAAGATCATCGCCGATTCGTACGGCGGTGTCGGGCGGCACGGCGGTGGCGCGTTCAGCGGGAAGGATCCCTCCAAGGTCGATCGCAGCGCCGCCTATTTCTGCCGGTATGTCGCGCGCGGGATCGTCGCATCAGGCATCGCGCGGCGCGCGGAGCTCCTCGTCAGCTACGCGATCGGCCAGCCGATGCCCCTGTCGGTCAAGGTCGACACCTTCGGCAGCGGCGACGATGCCGCAGCGACGCGATTCGTCGAAGGCTTCGACTTCCGCCCGGGTCAGATTGCGCGCGAACTGGATCTCCTGCGGCCCATTTACCGTTCGACCACGAACTACGGGCACTTCGGCCGCCCCGGTCTCCCGTGGGAGGTAAGTGGCCGCGCCGGCGATGTGGCCGGCTCAGTCGATGAAGGGAGGCGGTGATGCCCCGGAAAATGTGGCAGAACGCCTGCTGCGAGACGGCCTGGCACGGCGCACCGTCACCGTGCTCGTGTGCCGCGTCGCGCAAAGATCAGCGGTCGCGCTGGTCGCTGGGGATGCACGAGGCGATGATGCGATATCAGCTTCGCTACGGCCTGAAGCCGATTGGTCCGCATCGCAAGCTGGCAGACGCGCTGTTGAACGCGGTCACGGAGCGTTGTTCGCGCTGCGACGGCGGGGGACTCTTCGATGCGCGCGATGGCGCAACGTGGAGGCTTTGCCCGCACTGCCGCGGATTTGGCGTACTGCCGCTGCCGAACGCTCCGGAGCTGAAGGCTGTGCGGGCGGAGGTCGGAGCCAGGTTTCCGGGCGCTGTCGTTCCAAATGCCGACAACGTCGGATCGGACAGCCTGCGGCATGTGCTGCAGAACCGTTCCTATTTCGTTCACGATCTCCAGACTGGCGCGATGATTTTCGGCACCTTCGATGAGAAGCGTAGCGACGAATAAGGGAGGGGACTGGGCCGGCCCATGCTCGTGAACGAGCTCACGCCGGCCGACGACCGGTGTGACGCTCGGCGGGCGCATCATCGAGCGACGTTACTGATCACTCTGAACTGCTGGGACGTTTCAACCGTCGGCGCCCTGGCAGGCGGTGAGGAGGAGAGCGCTGAAATCAGCAGCGACATGGCCACTCCCGATGTGACGCCAACGAGCGCGAAGCCGTAGGCCCACGCCACTCGTGTCCATGGCCAGGTGCGCGGCTTGCGCCAGTCCCGCGCGAACGAGTCTTCGAGCAGCCTCAGGAAATCGTCGGTGATCGGCCTGGGCGCCGCCGCGCTCCACAAGTCCCACACGAGCCACGCCGCGACGGCGATCAGCAGCAGACCACACCACCCGTTCAGCGCTGCGTTCAGGGCGCCGGCTCGGTAGGCGACGCGTTCGCATGGCAGCGCGACGGGCGGAGCGGCATAGCAGTTCGTGAAGTCGAACACGGTGACGATGCTGTGGGGCGCCGAGTCGATCAGGTGCGTGCCGAAGCCAAAGATCACGTACAACAGCACGCCCATGCCGAATTCCCAGGTGCCCAGCCTCACCCACGCGCGAAACGAGTCCGGTGGAATCTTCAGCCCGCGGCGCCGCCACGGGCTGATCTCGGGCGGTCTGTAGTCAGCCACGGCTGTCTTCGATTGAAATCACCGTATTGCCGCGGCGATTTCCCCATGGCGGCGGTGCGCCGTCGCCGACGCGGATGGTGATCACGGGAAACGGAGGCACATCGTTCGACCAGGTCGTGTGGCAGTCGCTCACAATCACCAGCAGGTCGATCGGATCATGCGTCCTCTCGATGAACGCGCGCAACCCGACATCCAGGTCCGTACCGCCGCCGCCGTACAATTCGACCTGCCCGGCTCGAAAGACCTTCCGCACGTCGCGGACCGCGGCATCACAGCACGCGACGACGACGTCTGCGCCGTACCCGAGTTGGCGGGTGAGGCCCGCCAGCTCCGCCAGGGCTCGCGCCAACTGTGAGTCTTCCATCGAGCTGGAGGTATCGATCAGAAATCCTGGCCGCGGCCGCGGCTGGTGGAAGCTGGGCATGAGGAACTCGCCGTAGCACGCCTGCCGTCGATGCGGCCGCCTGTAGGTGCGGTCGTACCGGCCCAGCGTACTCTCGCGCAAGGCTCTGCGGACCACATGACGGATCGTGGCCAGGTAATCGACCTTCGGTGCGAGGGTGGCGCGGGCCCACCGGCGCCATGCCGGTGAGACCTCGCCGGCGTAGGGCGAGATCTCGTCGATGCGCCGGGCCACCTCGCGCCGCACGAGCTCGGCCTTCAACCGGTCGACACCAGGTGTCCCTCCCTCGCTCTCATCATCTGCCGGCAACTCCCAGAATCGCCGTTCGCCGTGTGCGCCCGACCCGCAGTCGCACTCCTGCCCGGCGGGCCCGCTTTCACCAGCCGCCCGGCGTCTGTCTGCACGGGGTGGCGCCGGCAGCTGCTTGTAGTAGACCTCGGCAGTGTTCCCACTCTCCAGTCCGTACTTGGCGGGTAACGGCGGATCGCCTGGCAGCGGCAGGCCCTCGGCGTGCAGATCGTCATTGATCTCGCAGTCGCCGGCAGTATTCCAGCGCCGATGATCCGTGATGCCGGCGGCCTTCTTTCGCGCCTCGTGGTCGCGCAGCAGGTGCCCCACCTCGTGAATGAGCAGCGTCGCGTTCTCTTCGACCGTGTGCCGCGCCACCCACGCGTCGTTGTAGTACAGGCGCCAGTGCGCGTCGACGGCCATGCTGTCGATGAGGTCAGTGGCGACCGGAATCAAGCTGAAGAGCGCCGGCGCGAAATAACTGCGTTGATAGGCCGCCCGCACGCGAGCCGCCTGCAGCGCACGGGAATACCCGTCGGCTTCCTGATCCGAGCGGCGAAGCAGATCGTGGAAGATGAACTTCACCGTCAGTCCCGTGGCACGAGTTTCGCCATCTGCATCAGCTCGTAGAACGGACGGCATTCCTCGGGCAGCTTCATCAGGCCCTCGGGACGGTTGCGTTTGTCGCACAACGTGCGCGCCGCAGATGTCGGGATGTCTGCGTTCTTTCGGCACGCGACGCCGAGCGCGACCATCGCCGCTTCCCACCGCGGCGGCGTGTTGTTGTTGATGACGGCACCGGCGAGCGCGTAGCACACGGCATAGGCGCGATCGACGCGATCGGGCAGCACGAAGCGGCGGGGATCCTTCAGGATGTCCTCCGGATCCGGCAGGTTCAGGGCCTCGCGGTATTCCATGAACGGCAGCGCCTGGTCGCCGACCAGGCCCGCGAGCGCCGCGCCTTGCAGCACGCGATTGCCCGGCGACACGGCGTCGATCGCCGCGAGGAACCGTGACGCCAGATACCAGGTACGGCCCGACGGCCACGGACCGCTCCGCCGGGCCGGATCGGTGGGAGGCGCCAGCCAGGCCTCACGACCGGCGGCCCTCACATATGCGGCAATCGTCGCCCGCTGGCGGTGATGGTATCGGCCCAGATAGTCGGCCGGCAGGACGGGCATCGTGCCCGGCGCCGGAAAATCGCTCACCATCAAATCGCACCACGTCTCGTGGTCCATCGGGAATTCGCCGTGCCACAACCGGTTCGCCATCGCCGCCTGGATTTCCTGTCCGCCGGCGGCCCATTCCACCGCATTGCTGGCGCACAGATACACGACGCCGCCCTTCCCCGGCTCGTAGTCCGGCAGCCGCAGCTCACCGCAGACGTTCTCGGTCAGCAGGCGGAGCATTGCCGCCTGCGTCGTCGGCGGCACGGTGGTGAGCTCGTCCAGGAAGACCACCACCAGGTAGCCGTCCTCGGCGAGGCGCTGCGCGTCACGCGCCCAGGCCATGGGCAGCAGGCGCACGCCGTCCGGCGTCGACACCGGAAAGCCGCCGAAGTCCTGTGGTTCCCGAATCGACCCGACCAGGACCACCACCTTGCATTTGATCCCGACGCGATCGAATCCCGCCTCGAGGCTCTTGGTGAACTCCGTTTTGCCGACGCCGGGAAAGCCGGTCATGTGCATCGGGATACGGGCCTGTAACCCGATGGCGATGAGTTGCACGAAATGTCGGAATTCCACAGCCGGACTCCCCCGAGACGATAGACACCGTTTTTCACGCGACCGCCCAGGCGCCCCATGATTGTGTCTCCGGCCGCACGTGAACGGTAGGTTCTTGTGCAGCTTGCCGGGCACCGCGAAGACGTGCGATGAGTTCCGCGATCGCGATGGCGGCTGCCGTCGCCGCGCACGGCGACGCGCACAGCTCCCGTGGCTCCCCCTTTCGGATAGCAGATTAGCAGCGAGCCGTCGCCCCGTGTTGACCTAATCTATCCACAGCGCGCCGAGGGTGTTCTGGCGCGATGCCGCTATTGTCCGGAATGCACGACGCATGTTGAATGAGCAGCGGCTCCTCACTATCGGAGTCGAGTGCTACGCAGGCCATCGCGGCGAGCAGACGCCACGTGCACTGATTCTCGGAGACCGCCGCATCGCCGTCGTGGAGGTTGTCGATGCGTGGCTCGCACCGGATCACCGGTACTTCAAGCTAGGCGGCGAGGACGGCAACACGTATCTCGTTCGCCACGATGAGCGATCAGGCACGTGGGAACTGACGATGTTCACCCCACTGCGCGTGCTGGGGTATCCGAGCAACGGCAGCGCTGACGAGCTCGCGCTGCAGATGCTCGCGCACCTGCTGGACGATCTGCCAATCGCGGTGGAGATCACGAACGAGCGAATGCTCGCGTCCGAACTGGTGTCGCTGGTACAGACGCGGGGCATCTCGATCATCTGTCTCGCGGATCTGCCACCGAGTGCTCCGTCCAAAACGCGCTATCTCGTGAAGAGGCTTCACGCGGCGCTGCCGGAGGTTCGGATCCTGGTCGGGCGCTGGGGGCCGCCTGCGCTTGCGGACGACAGCACGCAATTGCTACGGGACGCGGGCGCGACCCTCGTGGCCTCTACGCTTGCAGAGACGCGGGCCTACCTGGGCGGACTCGTGGAGATTCCGCGCATCCCACTTCCGGGAGCTAGCAGCGAGGCTGCCTGACGCTCTGCTGGTTCTGACCGTGCGTAGTCTTCGTGAAGTCCGCCGAGTAGTCGGCCGGGCGCACCAGGGCGCGAACCTCCGCCCCCCGAGCGATCAATGCCCGGGCGATCCTGAAGCCGAGGTCCCCGGACGCGCCCGCGACTGCGACCACCTGGTTGGCCACGTTCAACTGTGAGCATGAACCCTGTGCGCGTCATGTCTGTTCTATTGCGGACATCGGCGCAGGTGTCGAGCTTCTATAGTTTTCAGGTCCGCTTACCCGAGCCGGGATGAGCGGCGTTCGTGTCGCAGCTGGAAGGAGCTCGAGTGAAGCGCATCGCCATCGCCGGCGCGACGGGCTACATCGGGGGCCGTCTCGCCCCGCGCCTGCTCGAGGCGGGCTACAGTCTGCGCTGTCTGGTGCGGTCGCCAAGGAAACTCGAGGGACGCGACTGGACATCTGACCCGCGCGTCGAGATCTGGTCATCTGATCTGGACGATCTCAGCTCGCTCACTCGAGACCTCTCCGGCTGCGACGTCGCCTTCTATCTTGTCCATTCGATGATGTCGAGCAACCGGGCGTACGCCGAGCACGATCTCGCACTGGCTCTGACGTTCGCCGCCGCTGCCCGCGATGCCGGCGTTGGTCGCATCGTCTATCTGGGCGGCCTGGGCGAGATGGGATCCGGATTGAGCGAACATCTGGAGTCGCGGCGGCATGTCGAGACCGCGCTGGCCTCGACTGGCGTGCCCGTAACAGTCTTGCGCGCGGCCATGATCATCGGTTCGGGTTCGGCGTCGTTCGAGATCATGCGTTACCTCGTGCAGCGCCTGCCGGTCATGATTACGCCGACCTGGGTCAGCACACGCTGTCAACCGATCGCGATTGAGAACGTGCTCGGTTATCTGGTGGGTGTCTTGTCCTCGGCCGACACGACGGGTGAGGTCTTCGACATCGGCGGGCGGGAGGTCCTGTCCTACCGGGACATCATGCGCATCATGGCCGAGGAACTGGACCTGCCGCGCCGATGGATCCTGCCGGTGCCGCTGTTGACCCCGCGACTGAGCTCACATTGGATTCAGCTCGTCACGCCGTTGAGCCATCGCATCGCACGTCCGCTGACCGAGGGTCTCAAGAACGAAGTGGTCTGCCGTGACGACCGCATCACCCGGCTCATTCCACAAGCGCGGCTTGACGTTCGGGAGGCGATTCACGCCGCCCTCAGCCAGGTGAAGGCACAGCTGGTGGAGACCCACTGGTCGATGGCCGGTCCGATCCCGGGTGATCCGGACTGGTCCGGCGGCACCGTCTTCCGCGATGTGCGCGAGATCGCCATCGAGCTGCCTGCCCGCACGGTCTTTCGAGCGGTATGCCGTGTCGGTGGGGAGCACGGCTGGAGCACCAGCTGGCTCTGGAGGGTCCGGGGCTGGCTCGATCAGCGGGCGGGTGGGCCTGGGCTGCGCCGCGGCCGTCGGCATCCCGACCTCTTGCGCTACGGCGACGCCCTCGACTTCTGGCGTGTGGTCGGCATCGAACGGGATCGCTCGCTGTCCTTGCGCGCAGAGATGAAACTGCCGGGCCAGGCGCTCCTGGATTTTCGTGTCGTTCCAGACGGGGACTCGAAGTGTACGCTCTGCCAGACCGCCCTCTTCGAGCCTCGGGGCCTGGCCGGATTGCTCTATTGGTACGCCGTTGTGCCGGTTCACGGCGTCGTCTTTCGGACGATGCTCGCCGGCATTCAGCGTGATGCCATCGCGATCGCCGCCGATCCAGCACTGTGACGGGGCCAGCACATGGTCGATGGTGTCGTGAGCTGCGCACACTCACGTGATTGTTCTCGCGGTCACGCACTCAGCTGCCGCCGACGAGCGCAACTCCATGATGTGCATGAACTACGTTCCGAAGCGCAGGGTAGAACATTCTCCCTGCGCCCGGAACGTTGCGACGTCAGCGACTGCTGGTCTTGTCGGTCGGCAGGATGACGGTGTCGATAACATGAATGATCCCGTTCGACGCCGCGATGTCGGTCTTCACGACGCGCGCGTTGTCGACCGTGACGGTGCCGCCGCTTGCCTTGATGGCGATCGTGTCGCCGCTCACGGTCTTGGCTGAATTCATCTTCACGACTTCGGCCGCAGAGACGCGGCCGGGGACGACGTGGTAGGTGAGGATCCGTTTCAGCTTCATCTTGTTCTCGGGCTTTAGCAGATCCTCGAGCGTCGACGCCGGCAGCTTGGCAAACGCCTCGTCTGTCGGGGCGAACACCGTGAACGGCCCCTTGCCCTTGAGCGTGTCGACGAGATCCGCCGCCTGCAGGGCCTTCGCCAGCGTGGTGAACGAGCCCGCCGCGACAGCGGTGTCGACGATGTCCTTGTCCTTGGCCCCGTGCTGGGGCTGCGCGCCGAGGGTCGAAACCGTCACCGCCACCGCGAACAAACCGAATGCAATCTGTTTCAACATGAAGAGTCTCCTGTCAGGTCCGCCTGATGGCGGACACTGCGACGTCCGCCTAAAGGCGGACACTACGTGGATTTGAAATGACTAGCGCGTGGCCAGTGGCGCCGCGTGGCTCTGGACGCCGTTCCACGCGACGACGCGATACAGCCCCGCGAGGCCGACCAGCCCGTAAATCACCGACGTGAGCACCGAGGTCTCCCCGAAGTTCATCCCGAACAGCGCGGCCACCAGATCGAAACGGGCCACGCCCACCAGCCCCCAATTGAGCGCGCCCACCACCAGCAGCACCCTCGCCAACCCATCCAGCTGTCGCATCGCCAACTCCTTCTTGATCCGTTGATCCGGCGCAATTGCCGGCGTCTTTCGTTTCACTGATGGTCAAAACCCGTTTCACCAAACTAAAATTCCGGCAGGGAACAAGTCGTGTTCACGCCGCGACAATCCGTGGCGCGCATTTGAGCGTGGTTCAAAGGGAGATCAGGGAATGCTGTCGCCGACGCTGCGTGAGGGGCTGAAGTCCTATGCGATCGGGCCGAAGATCCGGGCGATCCGGTTGAAGAAGAAGATGGGTCTGGTCGAGCTCGGGCGGCACACGGGGCTGTCGCCGGCGATGCTCTCCAAGGTCGAGCGCGGCCAGCTGTTCCCGACGCTGCCGACGCTGCTGCGGATCGCGCTGGTGTTCAGCGTCGGCCTCGAATACTTCTTCGCCGCCGAACGCGATCGGCCGGTCGTCGCGGTCGCGCGGCACCAGGATCGGCTGCGCTTCCCCGAGAAGCAGGGCGCCCGCGACCTCGCCTACGAGTTCGAGTCGCTCGACTTTCCGGCCGTGCAGCGCCTGCTGAACAGCTACTACGCGGAGTTCCTGCCGGTGCCGCCGGGGAAGCTGCGGCGCCACCAGCATCCGGGCGCGGAGTTTCTCTACGTGCTCGCCGGCACGCTCGCCATCCTCATCGCCGACGAGGAACACCTGCTCGAGGCGCGCGATTCGATCTACTTCGACTCCTCCGTGCCGCACGCCTACCGCAGGGCCGCCGGCAAATCCTGCTGCGCCATCGTCGTCACGACGGGCTGACTGTCGCCGCGGATCCCGTCCACCGGCCCGGACGCTAACGGTCGAGCATCCGGTTGCGGCGCGCGCGCCTGGCGCGCCACTCGAGCTCGAAGTCGTTTGAGTGACGATGGCGGATCGCGCACGATCTTTTGCGTCAGGAGAAAACGAGTTCAACCGGACGCGCTCCGACGGCCTCCAACGTGTAGGACTATCGGCCGGAGGAATGAAAATGACTATTTCATCGACAGCGCGTTTCGACCACACCGAAGGAACCGTCGCCAAGGCGATCGAAGAGCAGACCGCCAAGCTCCCGTCCGACACGTTTCTATGGGCGGCGATGGCATCCATCGCCACGTCCGCCACGCTCCAGCTGATGGGCAGCAAACACGCGAGCGTGTTCGTGGGGCAGTGGGCGCCGACCTTTCTGCTGCTTGGCCTTTACAACAAGCTGGTGAAGCAACTCGGCTCCGACTCGACCGATCGCCGCAGCCGCGCATGACCCCGCGCGTGGCGGCGCGGGCAACCGTGCCGTTGCGCGCATTCTCAACCTGGAGACAACAGATGAAGCCGGAACTCGAAAAGCTGTACGAGCACATCAACGACATCGAGATCGCGATGATGACCACGCGGCGGACCGACGGCCACCTGCAGTCGCGTGCGATGGCGACGCAGAAGCGCGCTGAAGGCGCGGACGTGTGGTTCGTGACCCTCGACGACACGCCGAAGCTGCGCGACCTCGCGCACGACCCGCACATCAACCTCTCGTACTACAAAGACCGGACGCGCGAATGGATCTCGGTGTCGGGCACCGCCACGCTGACGCGCGACCGCGCCAAGATCCACGAGCTGTGGGCGCCGGACTGGGAAGCGTGGTTCCCCAAGGGCGACGACCCGCGGCATGGGACCAAGGACGATCCGCGCATGGTGCTCATCGGCGTCAACATCCACGCCGCGGTGTTTCTCGAGGTCAACAAGCCGCAGCCGGTCGTGCTGTTCGAGCTGGTGAAGGGGTGGCTCACCGGGGCGACGCCCGAAATCGGCGAGATGCATCGCGTCGGCTAACCACGACGTCGATTTCACCGATTATCCTTCGAACGTCGTCCATTCGTGGGTGTCGTAGTCGTACAGCTTGCAGGCCGACGTGATCGCGATGAACGACATCAACGACCATGGCTCGACGATGACGTCGTCGGTGAAAGCGCCGGCGAGCCGTCGCTGGGCATCGGGGAGATGCCGGAACGGGAGGCGGGGATCGACGTGGTGCGCACCGTGCACGGTGATGTTGTGCAGCAGCAGCTCGACCCAGGAGGGCAGCGTCACGTGAATCGTCGCGCGGACCTGGCCCGCGAAGTAGTCGGATTCCTGCTTCGTGCGGAACCAGGGCACGCGCGGGTGCGTATGGTGGAGGAACGTCACCACCGAGAACATCAGGTGAAAGATCAGCCACGGCGCAACGACGACGAGGGCGACGATGGTGGCCCCGCCCAGTGGCGGACCTCCGGCAGCCGTTGACCATGCCGGAGCGACCAGCGCGTAGAACAGGATCGACGCCGTCACGCTCGCGATGACGAGCAGCCGATCCGCGTCGAGATGGCGCGCGTTCAGATAGCGGCGATCGTCGTCTCGGGGCATCGCCATGTGCTTCCACCAGACCTCGACGATCGAATGGACCCACAGGCCCCACCAGGAGCGATACAGGCGTTCGACCGCACGGCGCCAGGGCGGCATCGCCCGGTACTGCGCCGGCGAAACCGGCCGCCACGAATAGTCACATTCGGCGACGTTGGTCCACCCGTGGTGCAGATGGTTGTGGCCGCGGATCCACGGGGTGTATGGATACCACGACGGCAGGAAGCAGACAGTGGCCAGGATGCGGTTGGCCCGGCGTGACGCCGCCAGGCTTCCATGCGCCGCATCGTGCGCGAGCGCAAAGAGCATGGCGACCGCGATGCCGGCGAGGACCACGCCGAGCGCCTTGACGATCCACCACGGGGCGACAATCGCGGCCGCGACGCCTGCACAGAAGAGCAGATAGTCGGCCATTGCGAACGCCACGCCAATCGGTGTCGACGCGCGCGGCGCTTCCGGCGAGGTCACCGCCCGCAGTTCGTGCGCTTTCGGATGACGCACACGGCTCTGGTCGGCCAGTGTCGGCGCGGCGCTCATCGCTTCTCCACGCGCAGGTAGGTGATGTGGCGGTTGTGATCCGAGAACTGCTCGACTGCCGCGACCGCCTCCTGCCGCAGCGAAGTGGTGAGTGCCCGCACCTCGTCAGGCGTTCGGTAGATCAGGTGCCAATCCATGATCGCTTCCATGAACGCGGCATCCTGCGTGGCCGGCGTGAAGTTGGCGATGAGCAGCCGACCGCCCGATCGCAGCGCGCGGAATAGCGTGGCCGTCAGTACCCGAGCGACGTCGTTGTCGAGGTAGTCGTAGAGACCGGCGGCATAGGCCAGGTCGAAGTCCTCGAAGCGCACCGTGCGGCGCAACAGGTCGCCAACGGTGGCGGGACTTGCCGACACCGGATAGGCGCCGTACAGCCGCTCCACGACATCGAGGCTGTCCCGGTCCTGGTCGATCGCGGTCACCGACGCGTCGCCCGTGCGGACGGCGCGACTCCACTCGATCTCGCGGAGGTGGCCGCAGGCGACCGACAACACCCGCGCGTGTGGACGGCTGGCCGCGACCGCGTCGATCTCCCGCGCGAGGACGGCGCGCCGCGTGCGAACGCTCTGGAAGCACGGCGAATCGAACTCATATCCGTAGAGCATTCCACCGAGCGGCGACAGGGGCTCTTCCGACGGCGGCGCGCCGTAGATCAGATCCATGAGGACGGCGTCGCCGGCATAACCGCGCGGCTTCGAGTAGGCGCGCCGCGTGAACGGCGACTCGAGAAGAAGGTCGTGAAGCGAATGCTGGCGCGCTTCTTCGCAGACGGTCTTCCATTCGTCGGCCGGCAGATGCGCGCGCAGGTGGCGCAACGCTTCGCGCAGCCGACCGATGCAGCCGTGAACGTCCGTGCCAAGGAGCGCCTCGCGGGTGACGTCGAAGATCTCGGTGCGCGGGAGGAAGCGAACGAAGGTGGTCATGGGCATTGTCCTTACCCATGGGACGGACGTCGAACCAGGGATTTCCGTCCGGGCGGGCATCTCCTTCATCGCCCCAGAGGTCATGGGCACGAAGGCGGTGTTTCATTGAGTGCCAGTGCGTTCTATAGTTTTGAAATGGCCTGTCGATCGGCGTCGGCGCTCACCGTGGGAGCGGTGCTGCTCACCATGTCCGTTGCGTCCGGGCAGAGCAGCGGGACAAGCTGGCTGGATCGGACGCTGACCCCCTGGAACAACGCCGGCGCTCCGGTCCCCAAAGCTCCGGCGGCCGATGAAACCAACGAGTCCATCCTCAGCCGCTGCCGGTTGTCCCCGCCGCGCTCAACTGCGGCTGAGCGTGCCGTTGCGGCGGCGGGGTGGATTCCTTTCTGGAACTTCGATCAGCAGCTCGTACGCGACGACGTCGAAGTCGTCGGTGGCATGAGAGTCGCCGACGGCATGTGCCGGCCCGGTCTTTACAACCTGTTCGTGTTCGTCGGCGGGACGTTCGCCGGCGTGCTGTCGCCCGCGCCGATGACGTCGCGCCTCGACGGCTCGTCCGGTGCGGTGCGCCTGCCGCTGCCGAACATCACCGCGGAGTTCGCGCGGTACACGACCGCCGATCCGCTCTGCTGCCCGTCGTCGCGGGTGACCGTCCGCTATCGCATCGACCGCAGCGCCGCTGGGCCGGTTGTCGCGCCGGTGGAGATCAGGACCTCGCGGCCTTAGAGTGCTTTTCAGACCGCTGCGTGCTGGCGGTCGTGGCAGGCTTAAAGGCCCGCCCTACGACCCGCCGTGGCGGCAGCCCTAAAGGGCCGCCCTACGATGCGCGGAGGCGGAAACGCCACGCGCGATTGAGGCGTTCGGGGACGGCTAGTTCTTGTTGCCTGGACGGGGCGGGGCGGTCGAGTCGGTGTTCTGAACCGAGCGGATCTTCCAGTCATCTCCGGTCTTCATCACCAGCCACGAAAAAATACCCTTCCGCGGCGGCCACGGCTTGAGATCGAAGTCCAGATCGCCGTGCGTCTCCCACTCGATGTGCACGAGCGCCATATCCGGCCGGAGGAACTGCACGGCAACCGCCTTGTTGGACCACACGCTGTTCCTGAACCGAACCTTGTGACGCTCGGCGTGCTCCCTGACGACCTGCTCCCGGCCTTTCCAATGCAAATCGCCGGCAACGTTGACGAAGTCGACGGTCGGCGGATGGTGATCGCGAAGCTCGAGCGCGTTCATGATTCGTGAGTTTCCAGGTCGACCTTGAACCGGTCGCCGCGATCTCGGAGTGGCGCGGCAAGGCCTTCGACCTCACGTTCGCTACCGCGCGCCAGAGCTGCGCTGCGAGAGGACGTTGTCCGACACGCGGATGAGCACGACCAGCGGATGAACAGCGCCATCCGAGTCAGCAATGCTTCAAAGTCTCTGCCTCGGCGACGAGTGTCAGGAGATCGAGCAGAACGAAACTTCTGGCAATCCATCCAGCCTGGAAAGGCGCAGGCGCGTCGATGGACGTGTCAAGGCGGACCTTGACCTGTTCAAGCTTACGCGACGGACGCCCGACTGAGCCGCGAGGTACAATTCGGGCAGTGCGCAGGGTCGTTCCCGCAGCAGTTGCCGTCCTCTTTATTTCCGCCCTCGTGGGCGCGTGGCTGTCGACACGCTCGTCTCGCAAACCGAACATCCTGATCGTCTCGATTGATACGCTCCGCGCGGATCGGGTCGGCTCCTACGGCTACGCCGCCGCGCAGACCCCGATCCTCGACGGCCTCGCCGCGCGCGGGCTGCGCTTCGCGCAGGCGACGACGGTCGCGCCGCTGACGCTGCCGGCGCACGCATCGCTGTTCACCGGCACATTCCCGACCTTCCACGGCGTGCGCGACAACGGCCAGTTCTACGTCGGCGATGAGCAGACGACGCTGGCCGAGGTGCTGAAGGGGCAGGGCTACCGCACCGGCGGGTTCGTCAGCGCGTTCGTCCTCGATCGGCGGTGGGGGATCGCGCAGGGGTTCGACACCTACTTCGACAACTTCGACCTGTCGAAGTATGAGCTCGCGGCTGGAATTGATGCGGCGCAGCGGCCGGGAAACGAAGTCGTCGATCAGGCGACGGCGTGGCTGCGCGAGAAGTCGGAGCAGCCGTTCTTCGCCTGGGTCCACATGTACGATCCGCACTCGCCGTATGCGGCGCCGGAGGCCTATGCCTCGCGCTTTCCGCGGACGATGCAGGGGGCGTACGACGCGGAGGTGGCGTTCGCGGACGCGCAGCTCGGGCGACTGCTCGACGCGCTCGGCGACGCGCGCGCGCGGACAATCATCGTCGTCACGGGCGATCACGGCGAGTCGCTCGGCGAACACCAGGAGCAGCAGCACGGGTTCTTCGTCTACGACGCGACGACGCAGGTGCCGCTGATTCTGACTGGTCCGGGAATCCAGCCACGCGCCCCGGCCGATCAGGTCCGGATCGTCGACATCATGCCGACGGTGCTCGAAGCCGTGGGCGTGGCCGTGCCCCCGGCGGTGCAGGGACAGAGCCTGATGCCGGCAGCGCGCGGCGAGCGGCTCGACCTCCTGGCCTTGTCCGAGAGCTGGTATCCGCGCTACCACTACGGCTGGAGCGAGCTGACCGCGGTTCGCGACGGGCGCTACAAGTTCATCGCCGCGCCGCGGCGCGAGCTCTACGACCTGCAGACCGATCCGGGTGAGCACACGAACCTGGCGCCGGCCAACCCGCAGCGCGTCGCCGCGCTCGAGCGTGCGCTCGGCGAGATGACGGCGAAGACGGCCGTCGCCTCGAAGGCGCAGACGCCGCAGCCGGTCGATCCCGACGTCGAGGAGCGGCTGCGCGCGCTGGGTTACGTCGGCGGCAGCGTCAGCCCGCGGACGCTCGAGGATCGCCAGCGCGGCGACCCGAAAGACAAGATCGGCCTCTACAATCTGCTCAAGCTCGCGGGCAGCGATTCGGTGGCGGGACGCGTGGACGAGGCGATCGGAAAAGTGCAGAGCGTGCTGAAGGAGGACGGCGAGGTCGTCGAGGCCTACGTGATGCTCGGCAACCTGCACGTCAAGGGGCGCCGGACCGATGCGGCGATCGACGCCTATCAGCGCGCGCTCAAGCTCGACGATCGCCACGAAAATGCGGCGTTCGCGCTGGCGCTGGCCTACAAGCAGGCCGAGCGCCTCGACGCGGCAGAAGCGGGATTCGAGCGCGTCCTGCAGATGAACCCGCGCAGCACGAAGGCGCAATGGCAGCTCGCCGACATCTGGATGCGCCGCGGCGACTACAAGGACGCTGAAAAGGCGCTCTCGACCGCGCTCGCGTCGAACGTCGATCGGCCGGCGTTTCTCCTGAAGCTGGGCGAGAGCCAGATCCAGCTCTCGCGACACGACGAGGCCGAGAAGAACCTGCGCGAGGCGCTGCGCCTCAAGCCGGATCTGGCGATGGCGAACTACGACCTCGGGGTGCTGCACGAGGCGCGGGGCGACACGGCCAAGGCCGCAGAGGCGTACGAGGCCGAGCTGAAAGCGCACCCGAACGTCTACCAGGCGCACTTCAACCTGGGGAAGATCCTGTCGCGCATCGGGCGCGCGAAGGACGCGGCGCAGCACTTCCGCGCGGCGGTGGAGGCAAGTCCGTCGTTCGGCAGCGGCTACCTGTATCTCGCCAAGGCGCTGCTCGACACCGGCGACCTGCAGGGCGCCGAGGCCGCAGCGTTGAAAGGGCTGGCGTCCGATGCCGCTCCGGACGTGCGGCCGCTCGGCCATTACGTCCTCGCCGACGTCTACACGCGGACGGGACGGGAGCGCGACGCGGCGCGCCAGGTCGCAATCGGGCGTCGCCTCGAACGTGGCGGGATGTGATTCAGCGGCTGGCGATAGTTCTGGTGCTCGGGCTCGCAGCGGTGGCCCCGGGCTGCTCGCGCGCTGACGCGCCGGGCAAGCAACCCGCGACGGCTGCAGCCTCCAGCGTTCTCTTCATCACCATCGACACGCTTCGCGCCGATCGCATCGGCATCTACGGTGCGAAGAACGTCGAGACGCCGAACATCGACCGCCTGGCTCGCGAGGGCGCCTGGGCGCGCCACTCGACGGTGCACGTGCCGCTGACGCGGCCGTCGCACATCTCGATCTTCACCGGCCGCTATCCGGCCGAGCACGGCATCCGCGACAACGTCGCGCCGGCGCTGGCGCCGGACGTGCCGCTGCTGGCGGAGCACTTCCAGCAGCAGGGATTCTCAACCGCGGCGTTCGTGTCGTCAGTCGTGCTCACGCGCCAGTCGGGGCTGGCGCGCGGCTTCGAACACTACAGCGACAAGTTCGACATCGGCGAAGACGATGCGAGGTTCCTGAACACGATTCAGAAGCGGGGCGACGTCGCCACCGGCGAGGCGATCGCGTGGATGAAGGAGCACCCGAAGTTCTTCGCCTGGGTGCACCTCTACGATCCGCACGATCCGTACGAGCCGCCGGGCCGCTACGCGGTGGCGTACGCGGATCGGCCGTACGACGGCGAGGTGGCGTACTCGGACGAGCTCGTCGGCCAGATGATCGCGACGCTGCGCGATGCCAACCGGCTCGACAACACGCTGGTGGTCGTCACCTCGGATCATGGCGAAGGGCTGGGCGAGCACGGTGAGGACGTGCACGGCTACTTCGTCTACGAGTCGACGCTGAGCGTGCCGCTGGTGTTTCGCGGCCCCGGGGTGACGGCGGGAACGCGGCTCGACACGCTGACGCGCTCGGTCGATCTGTTTCCGACGCTCCTCGATCTGGCCGGCATCCGCCGCGCCGACGCACCAACCGGCGCCGGCAGAAGCCTGGCGGCGGCGCTGCGCGGCGAGAAGATCGAGGAGGAGCCGTCGTTCGCCGAGTCGCTGGTGCCGCTCATCCACTACGGCTGGAGCGATCTGCGAACGGTCCGCGATGGACGCTGGAAGTACATCCTCGCGCCGCGGCCGGAGCTCTACGATCTCGATCGCGATCCGGCGGAGGCGAACAACCTGGCGCCGCAGGAGCCAGCGCGCGCCCGCGCGCTGCGCGCGGGGCTCGAAGGGCGGCTGCGCCTCGAGCAGCAGGCGGCGACGAGCGACGCGGCCCGATCCTCGGTGCCGGCCGATCTGCTCGAGAAGCTCGGCGCGCTCGGCTATCTCAGCCCCGGCGGTCCGACCGAGACGAAGGCGTCCGGCGCCGATCCGAAAGACAAGCTCGAAGACTACAAGGTGATGAACACGCTGATGCGCCAGGGGCTCGTCGCCCTGCGCGAGGGGCGGCCGGCGGAGACGCTCGATCGCCTCGGCGGCCTGACGCGCCGCGGCATCGACAGCTTCGAGGTGAACTACTACCGCGGCCGCGCGTTCACCGCGCTCAAGCGGTGGCGCGAGGCCGAAGGCGCCTACACGAAGGCGCTCGAGAAGCTGCCGACCTACAGCGCCGCGTGGCGCGGGATCGCCGAGAGCCGCGTGGCGCTTCGCGATCTGCGCGGCGCCGCCGCGGCGTACGAGAAGCTGCTGCCGATGGCGCCGCGCGACGCGCTCGCGCGCATCCAGCTCGGCGAGGTCTACCGCGATCTGCGCCGGCCGGACGAAGCGGCGCAGCTGATGCGGCAGGCGATCGAGATCGATCCGGCGCCCGCCTCGTACTGGAACTCGCTCGGCATGGTGCTCGGCGGGTCGGGCAAGCTCGCCGAGGCGGAGCATGCGTTCGGCGAGGCGGCGTCGCGCGACGCCGACAACGCGCAGTACGTCTACAACCGCGGGCTCGCGCTCCAGCGCCTCGGACGGCGCGACGAGGCGGTGGCGCAGTTCCAGCGCGCGGCGGCGATGGGGTTCCTCCCGGCGCGCCAGCGCCTCGCCGAGCCCACGGATGGCAGGCGGTAGGCGAGCCGGCGCGTACACCGCCGCCGCACTCGTCGCGCTGCTGACCTTCGTCGCGTTCGTTCCGCTCCTTGGCTTTCCCTTCCTGAACTGGGACGACCAGGACGTCTTCGTGCGCAACGATGCCTTGCGCGCGGACGGCGCGATCGCGTGGGCGTTCACGACGCGGTTCATGGAGCACTACCAGCCGCTGGCCTGGGTGACGTGGATTGGTGTCGATCGCACGCTCGGCCTGACGCCGGCCGCCGCGCACGGACTCAACGTCGCGCTTCACGCGCTGTGCGCCGGCATGGTCTGGATGTTGATATGGCGCATTGGGACGGCCTGGAAGGCCGTCCCCTACAACGAGTCTGATCACGGTCCGGCTAAAGCCGGACACTACGTCGCTGCGTTGGCGGCGCTCGTGTGGGCGGTGCACCCGCTGCGGGTCGAACCGGTCGCGTGGGCGAGCGCGATGCCGTACTCGCTCGCGCTGCTGTTCGCTCTGCTCGCAACGCTGGCCTGGCTCGACGGCTGGGCGTGGACGGCGGCGATTCTCGTCCAGCTGTCGCTGTTTTCGCGTCCGCTCGCGCTGGCGCTGCCCGTCGTGCTCTGGTTGATTCGGCGGCCGTCGACGAGGCGAGAACTGGTCGCGCTCCTGATGGCGCTCGCTGGCGCGGCGGCGGCTGCGCTCGCGGAGTCGTCTGCGCGGCTCACAGCGACGCTCGCGGAGGTTGGACCGGGGCGCGCGGCTGACGCTTGCGGCGACGGCGCCGTGGCGCTACCTCTGGCGGACGATCTGGCCCGACCGGCTGACCCCACTCGATCCGCTTGCGCTCACGCCGCAAACCGACGCGCTCGCGATCGCGCTTGGCGTCGGCGGCATCGTGCTCGTCTCGGCCGCGGCGTGGCGATGGCGACACCGAGCTCCGCTGCTGGCCGGTGCGTGGGCGGCATACCTGCTACTCCTCGCGCCGGCGATGGGGTTGGTTCCGAGCGGACTGCAGGCGACGGCGGACCGCTATAGCTATATGCCCGGCGTCGCGCTGTCGGTGGCGCTCGCTGCTGCGCTCGCTGCGATCCTGGCTCGCGTGGGGCAGGTGGGGCAGGCGTGGCGGCGGGTGGGGCAGGTGGGTGGGCAGGCAGGGCGGGTCGGGCAGGTAGGGCGGGGCCAGCGCACAGAGGCCGCGCTCGGCTCGTCGGCCTGGCGGCAGTCGCGGTACTCGCCCTGGTCACTTGGCGGCAGATCGGCTACTGGCGCGACTCGGTGACGCTGTGGACTCGCGCGGTCGAACTCGACTCGCGCAACGACGTGGCGCTCTACAACCTCGGCGCGGCGCTGGCCGAGGCGGGGCAGCGCGACGAGGCGATGAAGCGCTACCAGCAGCTACTGACGATTGTGCCGAGTAACGAGGCCGCGCGCCGAAACCTCCGTCTCCTCCAGGCGGCGCAGTTCGAGGAAGAAGGGAACTCGTCGGCGTCGAGGCGCGACCTGGCAGCCGCAGTCTCGAGCTACGACGCCGCGGTGAAGCTCGATCCCAAACGTACGCACTCGCAGGCCGCGCTGGGCATGGCGCTCGTCGAGCTCGGGCGGCCGCAGCAGGCGCGGCCGTACCTGCAGGCGGCGATCGATCAGGGTGTCAACGACCCGGCGGTGCCGAACGCGCTCGCGTACGCGCTCGCGCAGGCGGGGGAGGACGATGCGGCGATCGCGATCCTGCGGGCGGCGCGGCAGCGGTTTCCCGACGATCCCAACATCGCCCGAAATCTCGCGGCGCTGGAGCAACAGCGGCGGTAGGGCTCATAGCGGCGCTTCACGCACAGCTCGATACAGGCCGGTGGCAGTAATTCACCGTGTACCCAACACAAAGGACACGAAGGACACAAAGGCTCTTTGTACGGTGCTCGTGCAGAGGCAGCCCTGAAGGGCTGCCCTACGAATGACGACGACGAGCGGCTCGTCGTGATCGTGAAGAAACGTTCCTTTGTGTCCTCTGTGTCCTTTGTGTCGAGTACACGTCGCTGAAAGCAGGGAGTGAAAGGCGGCGCGATGAAAAAAAAGGGCGGGCCTGAAGGCCCGCCCCCTGCGGATTGATCTGACGAATAACGAACGAGCTAGAAGCGCACCTTGGCGCCGAGCATCAGGCGGCGCGGATACAGATAGCGGGTCGGCACGCCGAAGTTGGTCGCCGCCCCGTTCTGGCTCGCCACGCTCTCGTTCGCGTCGATGTTCGTCAGGTTCAGGATGTCGCCGAACACGCCGATCCTCGCCGTGCCGCCGACCGCGAAGTCCTTCTGGATGCGGACGTCGAACGTATTCCAGTCCGGCACGCGCAGGCTGCCGTCGAGCGGATCGGCCCAGATCGCCGTCGTGATCCCGAGGTTCGGAACCCGGATCTGCCGGCCGTAGAGGCGCCCGTCCTGGTGCATGTAGTTCACACCCAGGATGATGCCCCAAGGCGCTTCGTACAGCATCTGCAGCTTGCCGACAAACGGTCGGTCGCCGATCAGGCGGCCGCCGTCGGCGTTGACGAAGTCGTTCGGGTTCTGGCCGAAGGTGCCGGCCGTCGCCGTCTGGCTCGCGAGCGGCGTCGGCGTGACGCTGCTCGTCGTCGGACGGTTCGAACCGAGCAGCCCCTCGGATTTCGAGAGGACGATCGAGCCGGTCAACTGCCACCGGTTCGACATCCGCTTCTGCGCCTGAATCGAGACGCCGTTATAGCGCGAATGCATCTGGTCGGGGTTGGTCAGCAGGAACAGACGATCCCCGGGATCCGAGAGGAGGCGCTGGACCGTGTACGACTGGCCGCCATCGGTGAAGGTCACCGGTGCATAGACACCCTGGGTTTCGTTCCAGCCGCCGTAGTTCTCGCCGCGCTTGTAGACGTAGCTCACCTGCAGGCCGAGGTTCTTCGCCAGCTCCTGATCGAAGCCGACGATGTACTGATCGGTCACCGGGTTCTTGTAGTCCGGATCGATAGCCAGGCTGCTGTTATCGGAGAACAGCTCCAGGCTGGCGGGATTCGGCCGTCCGTTGACGTAGGTGCCGTCGAACAGGAAGCGCGGCGTCACCGCCGGCGACACGTCGTCGAACTCGCTGGTGACGATGCCGCCGTAGTAGCGGCCCGCGTGCAGCTTGACCGTTGACGTTCCGGCGTCGTTGAGCTTGAAGACCAGGCCAAACCGCGGCGCGACGCTGTTCCAGGTATAGACGTTGTCGAGCGCCGGCGTGGACTGCGACGTCTCGTTCCCTAGCGCGATCGAGCACCGGCGACGATCGGATGCTCGCGCGGCTCCAGTCGTAGCGCAGGCCCAGGCTCAGCGTGGCACGCGCGCCCAGCCGGTAGGTATCGTCGACGTAGAAGCCGAGCGACTTCTTCTGGCCGCCCTCGTGCCACGGCAGCTGCGTGTAGCCGTAGGCCGGCGTCGAGCCGTAGGTGTAGATGTAGTCGTTCGGCCCGAGGACGTAGTCGCTGCCGCCGCTGTCGAACTGGACGCCGAGCTTGAGGTCGTGGCTGCCGCCCATGAAGTTCTCGGCGTAGTGCGACACTTTTCCGCTGAACGCCGATTTCCAGGCGTTGCCGTCGTACCAGGAGTAGATGCCTCCGGTGATCACACCGGTGTCGAGGTCGTTGAACCGCGGCTTGACGCGCGGCTCGCTCGCTTCGAGCGGGTCGCCGTGGTCGACGCCGTAGAAGCCGGAGTAGCGCGCCTCGACGAGGGTCTTGTTCGAGACCACGGTCGTCCACATCACGCCCGGCGACGGGTTGTGGCCATTCTCGACGCCGATCGTCGACGGCGCCGTCACCGCGGTCGCGCGGCCCGGGATCCGGTAGAAGTCGTCGTGGTACTGGAACTGAACCTTGTTGTTCTCGCTCAACTGGTAGTTCAGCTTGCCGAAGACGCGCTTCGCCGACGACACGCGCCGGGAATTCCGCGGGCGTGGCCGGGCTGCGACTCGGAGTCCTTCTGGTACTGGAACGAGCCGAAGAACCAGAGCTTGTCCTTCTTGACCGGCCCGCCAAGCTGCCAGGTCGTGTCCTTGAACTCGTCGCGGTGGTACGGCTCCCCGCCGTCCTGCGCGTCGCGTGGTATTGCGGCCGGTGAGGTTATCGTGCTGGAAGTAGAGGTTGCCGTCGCCGTGGAACTCGTTGCTGCCCTGGCGCGTGACGACGTTGAACACCGCGCCCTGCACGTTGCCGTATTCAGCCGACGCGCCGAGCGAGAGGACCTGCACTTCTTCGATCGCGTCCGTGTTCGGCCACGGCCACGCCGCACCGGTGGACGGCGCGGTGAAGTCGGTGCCATCGAGCTGATACGAGTTCTCGGTGGTCGAGGAGCCGAAGGCGCTCGATCGCGAGCTGGTGGAGGTGGCCGGGCTGACGCCCGCCGCCTGGTTGATCAGATCGAAGAAGGTGAAGCGACGCTGCGGCGCGCTTTCCACCCATTCGCGGTTGAAGTTGGTCGAGACCTCGGCCGATGCGGTGTTGACGACCGGCGAATCGCCGGTGACGGTCACCGTTTCCTGCAGGGTGCTCACCTTCATCTGGATGGGAATTTCAACCGTTTCCGCCAGTGGCAGGACCACTTTCTCGCGGTTGACGGTCGCGAACCCCTGAAGCACGAACGACAGGTTGTATTCCCCGGGGGGCAGCGACATGAAACGGTAGGTGCCAGTCTCGCTCGTGATACTCGTCGGACTGCCGGCAACGCCAGCGCCGGTTAACGTCACGGTTACGCCCGGCAGTACGGCTCCGGATTCGTCCGTGACGGCGCCGATGATCGTTCCTGTCGTGCGCTGTGCGTAGGCCGGCGCAGACAGGCCGACCAGCACGACACACAGTCCTGCAATGAGTCGACGCATTCCATCCTCCTGGGGCGCGGCCTTCCCGCGTCCCGATGTCTTCCTCGCGTGGCGAAGATGGGGCCAATTCTTGTGCGCCGCATCAGACGCTGTCAAGGCGGAAACCCCGTAAAGATCGAGACTTGCGCGGTGATGTCCATCGAATTGGATGTCGTTGCGCATTCGAACGGAGGGCCGAAAAGCGCGCCAGATTTGTCGCGGGACGCGCCCGCGCGAAGTGCCGCGCGAGGCATGCCATGATGGAGGCGTGATCCCGTTCTCCGTCCTCGATCTGGCGCCCATCGTCGTCGGCGGCTCGGCTGCCGATGCGTTTCGCAATACCCTCGACCTCGCCCGCCACGCCGAAAAATGGGGCTATCGCCGCTACTGGCTGGCGGAACACCACAACATGCCCGGCGTCGCCAGCGCCGCCACCTCCGTCGTCATCGGCTTCGTCGCCGGCGGGACGTCGACGATCCGGGTGGGTGCGGGCGGCGTGATGCTGCCGAACCACGCGCCGCTCGTCATCGCGGAACAGTTCGGGACGCTCGAATCTTTATACCCGGGGCGCATCGACCTGGGCCTCGGCCGCGCGCCGGGGACCGATCAGAACACCATGCGCGCGCTGCGGCGGGGCGCGCTGGACGCCGACACCTTCCCCGACGACGTCCTCGAACTGCAGGGATATTTCCGCGACGTGCAGCCGGGGCAGTCGATCCGCGCGGTGCCGGGCGCCGGGCTGCGCGTGCCGATCTGGCTGCTCGGCTCGAGCCTGTTCAGCGCGCAGCTCGCGGCGGCGCTGGGATTGCCGTTCGCGTTCGCGTCGCACTTCGCGCCGGATCACCTGATGGCGGCGCTGCACCTGTATCGCGGCCAGTTCAAGCCGTCGCCATCACTCGCGCAGCCGCACGCGATGGTTGGCGCCTCGGTTTTCGCGGCGGAGACCGACCGGGAGGCGCAGCGTCTCTTCACCTCGCTGCAGATGCAGTTCGTCAACCTGCGGCGCGGCCGGCCCGGGCCGCTCAACCCGCCGTTCGACAGCACGGAAGGGTTGTGGACGCCGGCGGAGCAGGCGGGGATCAATCACGCGCTCGCCTACGCCGTCGTCGGCTCGCCCGACACGGTGCGCAACGGGCTGAGGACGATCATCGAACGCACCGGCGCCGACGAGCTGATGCTGACGGCGCAGATCTTCGATCACCACGCGCGGCTGCGATCGTTCGAGCTCGCGGCGGCGGTGCGCGACGAGCTTGCGACGGCGTGAGGGAGATGCGAGAACAGGGTCCGGCTGAAGCCGGACACTACGATCGGCACGAGATCCACGCGCTGAAACAGGATCTGTCGCGGACGCGGACGACGACGCGGGAGGTCGCGCCGGAGGACGAGGACATCTTCAGCCGCATCCGGTGTCCGCTGTGCGCCTGGCGGCCGGCGCCTTCGAGCCGGTGGTCGTGCGTGTGGACCGAGGGCAGTCCCGAGCCGCCGTTCCCGAGCTGCGGCGCGATCTGGAACACGTTCGAGACACGCGGGAACTGTCCCGGCTGCGCGCATCGGTGGCGGTGGACGTCGTGCCTGCGGTGCGCGGGGTGGTCGCTGCACGAGGACTGGTACGAAGAGGCGCCGGCGTGACGCCGGCGTAAAGATTCCGCCCCGAATTCCGGCGCCGCATTCCGCTTCACGAAAGACGCCCACGCGGCATAGAATCCTTCACCCCGATCAATTGAGGAGGAAGAACCATGTCCATGACCAGTGCGCTCCTGCAGGAATTCGAGAACGAAGCATCGACGACGCGGCGGGTGCTCGAACGCGTGCCGTCCGACAAGCTCGCGTGGAAACCGCATCCGAAGTCGATGTCGCTCGGCGCGCTTGCGCTGCACGTTGCAGCCAGTCCTGGCGTCATCTGCGGGTGGGCGGCTGAGGATGTGACGACGTTCAGCGGCCAGACGCCGCCGGCGCCGGAGTCGACCGATCAGATTCTCGCGGCGCACGACAACAGCGTGACGAACAGCAAGGAGATTCTCACGCGCCTCGGCGACGAGGGGCTCAAGGGCATGTGGTCGGCGAAGGCGGGCGAGCAGACGCTGATGACGATGCCGAAAGCCGCGCTGGTGCGCACGATCGTGATGAACCACTGGATCCATCACCGCGGCCAGCTGTCGGTCTACCTGCGGCTGCTCGACGTGCCGGTGCCGTCGATCTACGGGCCGAGCGCCGACGAGAACCCGTTCGCGGCGCGCACCTAGATTGCGGCGCTTGTTTAACCGCGGAGACCGCAGAGGCCGCCGAGCAATTCACTAACACTGGAGCGCTATCTCAGTTCGATGCGTAGGGTCCGTCCTCAGACCGGACCCGTGTCGGGACGGCCTCAAAGGCCGTACCGGGACACTGTGAGAAAGTTCTGAGTAATAGGGTTGCTCTGCGGTCTCCGCGGTCTCTGCGGTTTCACAGGCGCCTCGAGATGATCACTGCCGGCGAATCACGATGATGTGCGCGGCGGAGTTCGGCGACTGCACCACCGTGACGCCATCCGCCATCAGCTCGGCGCCGGTCGCGGTGCCGAGCTCACCGACGTCGACTGAGCGCACCGTGTAGGTGGAGCGCCGCCGCAGCCCCTGCGGCTTGACCGTCACCTCGTCCTGCGCCTCATTCCACTGGATCGCGGAGAGCACGATCGTCCGGCCGCCGGCCGATCGCGACTGCAGCACATCCCACGACGGCCCGCCCTGGGCCGCGGCCTGCGGCGTCAGGAGCGTTGCCGCCGCGGGGCCGAGCGCGTCGCGCGTCGACTTGTAGATCTCGATCTCGCTCGCCATCTGCGCGCGGTCGTCGTCGCTGAACTGCGCGGTCCGGAAGCACAACCCGAGGACGCCAGTCGATCGGCTGCGGAAGTAGAGCGGAAAATCCGAGCCCTCGAGCAGCGGCTCGGCCTCGTGGTCCATCACGAACGACAGGAGGTAGGCGGGCGGAAAGATCGCGCTGAGCCCGCCGAGGATGTGGCGCACGTGCACCGACGGCGCGCTGCGATCGTCCATCCAGCCGACGTCCGAGTAGCGCATCATCCCGAGATCGAGCCGGTTGCCGCCGCCCGACACGTTCTCGATCAGCAGATCGGGATAGCGCGCGCGCAGCTGCGCCAGCACGTCGTAGAGCCCGGTCACGTGCGAGAAGTTCCCGTCGCTCTGGCCGTGTGTGTGCCCGGAGCGATCGCAGTTGATCCAGAAATTGTTGTCCCACTTGAGATAGTCGGGCGCCACTTCGTCGATGAGGCGCGTGACCTGCGCGAGCACCCACTGCCGCGCCTGCGGGCTCGCGAAGCACACCTGCGCCGCCTCCGCCGATCCGTAGCTGCCGCCGTTCTTTGCCAGCCAGGATTCCTGCGCGAGCCCCGATCGGTTGATGGTTGACAGCGCGACGCGCTCGGGCTCGACCCAGATCCCGAGCTTCATCCCGCGCTCGTGCGCGTAGTCGGTGAGCGCCCGCAGGCCTTCGGGGAAGCGCTCGGTGTCGACCTCCCAGCCGCCGAGGCCGGACGCAAAGTCGAAGACGCCCTCGCGTCCGGCGCCGACGTACCAGCCGGCGTCGACGACGAACAACTCGGTGCCGAGCGCGGCCGCGCCGTCCATCTCCTCGCGAATCCTCGTCCGCGTCGATCCGTGCGCCGTAGGCGAACCAGGTGTTGTAGGTGACGAGCGCATCGAGCGGCCGGCCGCCGCGGACTCCTGCCATGACGAACGTCCGAACGGCCGACGAAGCGGCGCGGAGGTCGCCGCGCGCGACGCCGAAGAAGGCGTGCGGCCCCTCGATCGCGTGGTCGCTGCCGGTCGACATCGACGGCAGCCCGAGCGTCAGCTCGATCCCGAGGTTGGTGCGCTGCGCCTCGAGCGACCAGGCGCCCGACCACATCAGCCCGGCGTAAAAGATGTCCGGCCCGCTGTCGATCGCGATCCACGGCACCGTCTGCTCGGAGGATCGGCCGTTGGCGCCGAGCGTGAGCCGCTCGTCGATGTCGAGCTCCTGCTGCCGGAGCGTGAACGCCGATTCGATCTGGTTGTCGGAGTTGTCGCCCTGCAGGCCGTTGACCCAATGGATCGTGCCCGGCACCACGGCGAGCTTGAACGCATTCAGATCCGACACCGTCACCGTGCCGGCGAGCGGCGTGATCGTCGTCCAGGTTTCGAAGGTGGGCGAGCCGCTGGTCGCGGCATAATGGCGCGTCACGCGGATGCGCGAGGCCGGGAGATCGAATGCGGCGTCGAGTTGAACCGTCTGACCGGTGGTGCTGGTCGTGACCTCGTGATACACGAAGCCGGCGCTGCGGCTCCCGAAGAGGAGCGTCTGTCCACCAATCCGGAGGAAGGTGTCGGGCAACCCGCCGGTGACCCACAGCCGGTCCGATGGCGAGGTCGCACGCACGATCTCGAAGTCGCGGCGGGCATCGAGGCCGAGCACCAGCGTGGCTCCGTCGGACGCGATCGTCCACGTGCGACCCGCTTCGTCATTCGCGATGGACGCCGTGCCGACGCGCTGTACCTCCGTTGCGGCGGACGCTGACAGAGGGAGACAGAAAGATACAGCTGCTACGGCACAGACAAATGCAGACAGTGATTGTCGACTTTGAAGATGCCATCGATCGTGTAATTACGCCTCCGCGCTCAGGAGTGTTTCCGCCATGCGAGTGTGTCTATTTGTCGTCAGTGTCTCGCTGACAAGCGCTGTGACTGCCGTCGTGAATGCCGACACGCACCGTTTCGTTCCTGAAAAGTTCTACAACACGTACTCGTTCGCGCATCCGCCGGCTCTGCGCATCAAGCCGGGCGATCGCGTCGTGACTAAGACGATTGATGCCGCCGGTTTGGACTGGAATGGCAAAACGGTCGCCAGCGGCCCCAACCCGCAGACTGGGCCGTTCTTCGTCGAGGGCGCCGAGCCGGGCGACATGCTGGTCGTGACGGTCGAGAAGATCGAGACCAACCGCGCGATGGCGTACTCGGCCAGCCTGCTCGCCCCCTACGCCGTCGATCCTGGCGCGATAGCCACGCGAGTCGAGCGCGAGCCGCGCCGGGTCACCTGGACGATCGACAAGGCGCGCGGCGTGGCGCGGCTCGATCAGGCCGACGTCCAGCCGGGCGGTATCGAGCTGCCGCTGCGGCCGATGCTCGGCTGCATCGGCGTCGCGCCCGCGCGCAAGGAAGCGATCTCCACCGCGACTCCCGGCGCCTTCGGCGGCAACATGGATTACGCGTGGATGAACGCCGGCGTGAAGCTGATGCTGCCGGTCAACGAGCCGGGCGCGCTGCTCTTCCTCGGCGACGGCCACGCGCGCCAGGGCGAGGGCGAGGTCGCCGGCACCGGGCTCGAAACCTCAATGGACGTCGAGTTCAGCGTCGAGCTGGTGAAAGGCAAGGCGATCGGCTGGCCGCGGCTGGAGACCACGACGCACGTGATGGTGCTCGGCAGCGCGCGTCCGCTGCTCGAAGCCTTCCAGCACGCGACGACCGAACTGCAGAAGTGGCTGATGAGCGACTACGGGTTCACGGAGCGCGGCGCGCAGACCTTCATGGGTCAGGCCACGGAGTACGAGGTCGCCAACGTCGTCGATCCGAATTTCACGGTGGTCGCGAAGATCCGGAAGGAGTTGCTGCCTCGGCGCTGATCGCTGGCTGCTGGCGACAGCCACAGCATGGTCAGTGGCGCCTTTCCGCTTTCAGGGGCGATATGGGCTAACCGACCGGCAGTGGGCTAACAAGAGATCAGGAGATCAAGAGATCAAAAGGTTAAATCTCCTGATCTTCTGGCCTCCTGATCTTCTGTGCCCCACAGGCGCGCAAGTCATCCAGTTGCCGCGAATTCTGCCCGGGAGCCGCGAAGGATCAGTGTGAGGATTCGGCGGACGTGTCGTACGACGCCCGCCAGACCTTGGCTTCGTCCATCGCCACGATCGGGCTGCCGAAACGCTCGGATCGCAGCGTCTGGCCGCCGCGGAGGACGCGCAGCTGCCAGTTCTCGGCGCGCCGATCCTTGACCAGGAGACACGAAGTCCCGTCAGGAAGCTGCCACAAACGTGCGAGTGGAACCTCACTCATCGTCAGAACTTGTATCGGAACGAGTTGGAGCGTAGCACAGAGGTGCGAGCGCTGAGGGCTAGCGTTGCGCAGAGTTCCCGTCTGGTTGCGCAGAGTTTGCGACCGGCAACTGCGCTGCCTCCCAGCCGGCGAGGCCGCCGGCGATCTCGGTCACATCGGTGAAGCCACGCTGCTGCAGGAGGCTGGCCGCGATCGACGATCGATAGCCGCCGGCGCAATACACGATCAGCTGCCGGTTGGCGGGCAGCTCGCCGAGGCGGTCGGCGAGGTGATTCAGCGGGATGCTGACGCTGCCGGCGACGAACTTCCTCTCGCGCTCGCCCGGCGCGCGGACGTCGATCGCCAGCGGCGCACCAGTCGCGAGCCGCTCGGCGGCGAGCGGCGCGGCGACCCGCTCGGTCGTCGCCATCAGCTCCGGGCGCGACTCCAGGCCGCTCAGGCCGTCCTTCAGAAATCCGACGATGTGATCGAAGCCGATGCGGCCGAGGCGAACCGCGGACTCCTGCTCGCGTCCGGGATCCGCCACGATCACGATCGGGCGATCGTGGCTCAGCATCGTCCCCGCCCAGGTTGCGTACTGGCCGCCGAGGCCGACGTTGAGGCTGCCGCGCAGGTGCGCTGCGGCGAACTGCTCAGGATCGCGGGTGTCGAGAATCTGGCCGCCGGTCCGCTGCAGCGCGAGGACGAGGTCGAGCGTCATCGGGTTGAGCTCGAGCGCGAGCGCCTTGTCGAGCGTCGGCCGTTCCTTGCTGTTGAGGACCGCGTCGTAGGTGAAATACGGCGGCGCATCAGGCTGGTCCGCGGTGACGAGATCGACGAACGCCGCCTTTGTCATCGGTTGCAACGCGTAGTTCAATCGCCGCTGCTCGCCGATCGTCGACACCGTTTCGCGGCTGAGCGCCTTGCCGCAGAGCGAGCCGGCGCCGTGCGCGGGATAGACGAGGCTGTCGTCGGGGAGGGCGAGCAGCTTGGTGCGCAGCGACTCGTACAACATGCCGCCGAGATCGACGGCCTTCCATCCCAGCGCGGCGCGCAGATCCGGCCGGCCGACGTCGCCGACAAACAGCGTGTCGCCGGTCAGGACCGCGTGCGGCGACGTCTCGCTCTTATCGAGATCGTAGACGGCCAGCGAGATCGATTCCGGCGTGTGTCCGGGCGTCTCAATCGCCTGGAGGCGCACGTGTCCGAGCTCGATCCGATCGCCGTCGGCGAGCGGCGTGAATGCGTACTCCGCTTTCGCGGCGGCGCCGAGATAGATCTTCGCCCCGACCCGATCGCGCAGCTCGAGATGGCCGGCGATGAAATCGGCGTGAAGGTGGGTGAGGACGACGTGACCAATCCGCAGGGCGTGGTCCTCGGCAAACGCGACATATTTGTCGATGTCGCGCTGCGGGTCGACCACCACTGCGTTGCCGGATTGTTCGTCTCCGACCAGATACGACGCGTGCGCGAGGCAACTGAGATAAAACTGGTGCAGGACCATCGGTTCATCATGCGCTAAGATGCGCGGTCTATGGCGAAATATACGCGCGGAGAATTTCTCGGATTCGGCGCCGCGCTCGCCGGCGCGTTCACCGTCGGCCGCTTGCCGACGGGGCGTGGCGTGGTGCAGCCGCTGGCGGCGCAGCCTGGCGCGGTTGCCACCAGCGAGCCCGATTTCATCGTCGTCAACGCGCGCGTCCTGACGAGCGACGCCGACGACACCACGCGCCGAGGCGTTCGCCGTCAAGCACGGGCGCTTCATCGCTGTCGGCTCGACGAGCGACATCCGCAACCTCGCGACGAGCCGCACGCAGGTCGTCGACGCGCAGCGCATGACCGTCGTCCCCGGCTTCATCGACTGCCACAGCCATCCGAGCGGCGTGGAGGAGCTCTACGGCGTCAACACCAACCTGCGCACCGTGCGCGAGATCCAGGCGGCGATTCGCCAGAAGGCGGAGCGCACGCGCGCCCGAGGTCTGGATCACCGGGTTCATGTTCGACGACACGAAGCTCGATCGGCCGCTGACGCGAAAGGATCTCGACGAGGCGACGACGCGAGCACCCGGTGTCGGTCGCGCACCGCGGCGGCCACACGACGTTCTACAACAGCAAGGCGTTCGAGCTCGCCGGCATCACCAAGGACACACCCGACCCGCCCGACGGCCGCTTCTTCCGCGACAACGGCGAGCTGAACGGCCGCGTCGCCGAGAACGCCCGCGACGTGTTCGATCGCGTCGGCAAGCGGGAGGCGTTCACGCCGGAGCAGCAGCGCGACCGCGCGCGCCAGGGCATGGCGCACATGTCCAAGCTGTTCACCGCCGCCGGCCTGACGTCGGTGCACAACGCGATGGCGAACACCGAGCAGATCCTCGCCTACGAGGACTGCCGGCGCAGCGGCGAGCTGACGCACCGCGCCTACCTGATGGTCAACGGCATCGACGCCGGCGTTCCGCGGCCTGAAGGCGGCCAACATCTATACCGGCTTCGGCGACGAGTGGATCCGCGTCGGCGGCGTCAAGTTCGTCGCCGACGGCTCCGCATCGGAGCGCACCATGCGCATGAGCACGCCGTTTGTCGGCACCAACGACTACGGCATCCTGACGATGACGCAGGAGCAGATTTACGAAGCGGTCGACGAGGCGCACAGCCACGATTTCCAGGTCGGCGTGCACGCCAACGGCGACGTCACCATCGACATGGTGCTGAAGGCGTACGAGCGCGCGCTGCAGAAGTGGCCCGACGCGAACCGGCGCCATCGCATCGAGCACTGCACGCTCGTCAACCCGGACCTGATCCGACGGATCAAGGCGAGCGGCGTGATCCCGACGCCGTTCTGGACCTACGTCTACTACCACGGCGAGAAGTGGACGCGAGTACGGCGACGACAAGGTGCAGTGGATGTTCGCGCACAGGTCGTTCCTCGACGCCGGCATCCGCGTGCCGGGCGCGTCCGACTACACGCCGGGTCCCTTCGAGCCGCTGATGGCGCTGCAGAGCATGGTGACGCGCAAGGACTACAAGGGACGCGTCTGGGGGCCGAACCAGAAGGTCACGGTCGACCAGGCGCTGACCATCGCGACGATCAACGGCGCCTACGCGTCGTCGGAAGAAGCGATCAAGGGCTCGATCACCGCCGGCAAGCTGGCGGACTTCGTCGTGCTGGAAAAGGATCCGCACGACGTCAACCCCGACGAGATCATGAACATCAAGGTGAACCGCACCGTCGTCGGCGGGAAGACGGTCTACGGCGGGTAGGCGCTCGGCATCGAGTCGCGATCGCATCAGAGCACATCGTTCTGGTTGCTCGCGGTCTGCGTTCGCGTCTCGCAGTCGTCGTGGCGTTGCTGGTCGGTGCGGCTGCAGCCGGTCGTCTCGACCGGCGCGAGTCAGGCGCGCGCAGCCGGACCGGCGCGCTTCGACGTGCTGATCGCCAACGGCCGGATCGTCGACGGCACCGGCGCGCCGTGGTTCCAGCGGCGACATCGGCATCACCGGCGATCGGATCACCGCCATCGGCACGCTGTCCGGCGCCGCCGGCCGCGCACGACGATCGACGCGACGAACCTCGTCGTCGCGCCAGGCTTCATCGACCTCCTGGGCCAGTCGGAGTTCAACCATCTGGTCGACGGCCGCGCCGCGAGCAAGATCCTGCAGGGCGTCACCACCGAGGTGACCGGCGAAGGGTCGTCGATCGCGCCGGTGAACGACCGGATGATCCAGGAGGCGGCGCCGAACGCGAAGCACTTCGGCGTCGCGCAGGACTGGCGGACGCTGGCCGACTACTTCAAGCGGATCGAGGAGCGGTCGCGCACGACCGTCAACGTCGCCACCTTCGTCGGCGCCGGCGGGATCCGCAACTACGTCATCGGCAAGGACGATCGCCCGGCCACCGCCGCGGAGCTCGAGCGAGATGAAGCAGCTGGTCGCGCAGGCGATGGAGCAGGGCGCGCTCGGCCTCAGCACGTCGCTCCAGTACGTGCCCGATCGGTTCGCCTCCACCGACGAGATCGTCGAGCTCGCGAAGGTCGCGGCGCGCTACGGCGGCGTCTACTTCACCCATCAGCGCTCGGAGAGCGTCCGCATCTTCGAATCGCTCGACGAGGTGTTCGCGATCGCGGAGCGCGCGAGCATCCCGGCCGAGATCTGGCACCTGAAGACCGCGTACAAGGCGAGCTTCGGCAAGATGCCGGAGGTGCTGCAGCGGCATCGAAGCGGCGCGGGCGCGCGGCCTCGACGTCACCGCCAATCAGTATCCCTACACCCGCGCGTCGAACGGCCTCGACTCGTGCCTGCCGCTGTGGGTCGCGCGAAGGCGGGTTCGAGAAGACCGCTCGCGCGGCTCAAGGATCCGGCGACGCGCGAGCGGATCAAGACGCGACATGGACGATGCGAACGCCACGACGTGGGAGAACCAGTGGTACGGCGCGAACGGCGGCGACGGCGTGATGGTGTCGACCGTCCTCGAACCCGGCGCTGCGCAAGTACGAAGGGATGACGCTCACCGAGATCGGCAAGGCGATGGGGAAGGACCCGCGCGATGCGGTGATCGATCTCGTCATCGCCGACAAGGGCGAGACCTCGGTCGTCACCGCGATCATGGACGAAGACGACGTGCGGACGGCGCTGAAGCATCCGCTGGTCGGCGTCGGCACCGATTCGGGCGCGAAGGCGGAGGACGGCAAGCTGTCCGAATCGAAATCGCACCCGCGCGCGTGGGGCTCGTTCCCGCGGATCCTCGGCCACTACGTCCGCGACGAGAAGCTGCTGACGCTCGAGGAGGCGATCCGCAAGATGACGTCGAAGGCGGCGACGCGCGTGCACCTGGACGATCGCGGCGTGCTGCGCCCGGGGCTGGCCGCCGACATCACCGTCTTCGATCCCGGCGACGATTCGCGACGTCGTCGACCTTCGACGATCCGACGCACTATTCGGTCGGCGTGCAGGCACGTGTTCGTCAACGGCCGACGGGTCGTCGCCGACGGCGAGATCACGGAGCGAGCGGCCCGGCCGGGCGCTGCGCGGGCCGGGCAGTCGCTAGTTGCTAGTCGCTAGTTGCTATCGCAGTGACAGTCCGTCACACTCACGTCACCATGGAAATACTCTCGTCCGGGTTGGGCTATTTCGATCTCAACTTCCTCGGCGTGCCGCGCATCATCGCGACCGTCGTCCTCCACGGGCCGGGCGGCGCGGCGCTCATCGATCCGGGGCCGTCCAGCACGCTGCCGGTGCTGCGCGCCGGGCTGAGCAGGGCGGGGCTCGACGGTCGCCGATCTGCGCGCGATCCTGCTGACGCACATCCATCTCGATCACGCCGGCGCCACCGGCACGCTGCGTCCGGGAGAATCCGGCGCTCCGGGTCTACGTCCACGAGAAGGGCGCGCCGCACATGGTCGATCCGGAGAAGCTCATCGCCAGCGCGACGCGGCTGTGGGGCGACGAGATGGATCGGCTCTGGGGCGAGTTCCGCCCGGTGCCGCAGTCAGCGCTGGTCGTGCTGAAAGGCGGCGAGCGCATCACCGCAGGCGGCCGCGAGCTCGCAGGTGGCCTACACGCCAGGGCACGCGTCACATCACGTCAGCTACTTCAGCGCCGACACCGGCATCGCCTTCGTCGGCGACACCGCGGGAATCCGGCATCCAGCCGGGCGGGTTCATCATGCCGCCGACGCCGCCGCCCGACATCGATCTCGATGCTCTGGCGCGACAGCCTCCGCCGCATCAGCCAATGGCGGCCGGACACCGTGTTCGTCACCCATTTCGGCCCGCACGCGCCGGTGGGCGCGCACCTCACCGAGATGGCCGCGAACCTCGAGCTGACGGCGAGCCTCGTCAAGGCGTCGCTCGCCAGATCGGGCGACGACGAGGATCGCGAGCAGTGGTTCACGCGAGGAGCTGCGGCGGGAACTGCGGCGGCGGATGAGCGAGGCCGACGCGCAGGCGTACGAAGTGGCGGGCCGGTTCGATCTGAACTGGCGCGGTCTGGCGAGGTACTGGCGAAGCGAGAGGACAGTAGGAATTAAGAATTAGGAATTTAGAATTCGCGCTCCGATCGACGCGGCCCAATGCCACGAATTCCTAATTCTTAATTCTTAATTCTTATTACGCGGTCGCGCGAGCGACCTCGACCTCGGTAGCGGTAACGCGCCGCGGGTCGACCATCAGCCGCAGCGCGAGCCCCTGCGGCTGCGAGCCCTGGGGCGGCGACACGCGGTAGACGGCGCCGAGCACGCGGCCGCTGCTGCAGCGACGCCGGGGAGCGCGTCGGACTCCCGCGCGTCGCGCTCGAGCTGGAACTGCACCAGCCGGAACAGCGGGATCGAGACCGGCGACTGACATTCCACGTAGACGCCGTAGTCGCTGACGTTGCGGGTCACGACCGTCGCGAAGCGCGTCGCGCCGCGCTGGTCCTTCCACGTCAGGCGGGCAGGCAGGGTCACGCGCGCCGTTCGTTGCTGCGCGTGTTCGCGTGCGTACGCCTGGGCTGAGGAATGGTCGGTCGAGCTGTGCTTCACGGCAACCCCCACAAAAGTAACGTCGACGGTATGCGTATCAAGCTCCGCGCCCGTGTGCAATCGTGGCGTATCCGTCGAGTGGGGGCTAAGACCTAAGATGTTTTAAATAAACATCTTGACAGAATTGCACAGTTTCAACTCTCCGTGCAAGCGGTATACTTCGTATCCGATCGAGCTCTGAAATGGATACTAAGTATCCACTAGGTCGGCGTCGACTTCGGCCGGCGCGTCAAGGCCGAGCCGGCGGATTTTCAGGTAGAGCCCGCGGCGGGTGAGGCCGAGCGAGCGCGCGGTCTCGGAGATGTTGCCGCCGGCGCGGTCGAGCGCGGCCTGGATCAGGTCGCGCTCCATGTGCTCGATCGCCGACGCCAGGTTCGGCGTCGTCCGCGGAGATGCGGATCGAGCCCGAGCCCGGGCGACAGCTGCGTCGACACGACCTCGGGCGACAGGTGCGCCGGCTCGATGCTTCCGCCTGGCGCGCTCAAGCGCCACCGCGCGCTGGATCTCGTTCTTCAGCTGGCGCACGTTGCCCGGCCACCAGTACTGCGAGAACACGTCGAGCGTCTCCGAGCTCAGGTGGATGTCGGGCTTGCCGAGGCGCTCGATCGCCTCGCGCAGGAAGTAGGTGCTGAGGTGCGGGATCTCCTCGCGCCGCTCGCGCAGCGGCGGGACGTGGATGCGGATCACGCTCAGGCGGTAGTAGAGGTCCTCGCGAAACTTCCCTTCGGCCACGCGCTGCTCGAGGTCCGCGTTGGTCGCCGCGAGCACGCGGACGTCGACGCGCTGCGGCTTGGTCTCGCCGATCGGCATGATCTCGTGCTGCTCGAGGAACCGCAGCAGCTTCGGCTGCACGTCGAGCGGCAGGTCGCCGATCTCGTCGAGGAACAGCGTGCCGCCCGACGCCGTCCGCACCAGCCCGGGCTGATCGGAGACCGCGCCGGTGAAGCTGCCGCGGCGATGGCCGAACAGCTGGCTGTCGGCCAGGTCGCGTCCGGTCGTCGTGCAGTTGTAGGGCAGGAACGTGCCGGCGCTGCGATGCGATCCGACGTGGATCGCGCGCGCGACCAGCTCCTTGCCGGTCCCGCTCTCGCCGGTGATGAGCACCGTCAGGTCGTTGCCCTGCAGCCGCTGAATCTGTTCGACGACTCGTTCCATCGCGGCGCTGGCGCAGAGGAATCCCGGCAGCAGCGGCTCGAGCGACTGATCGACGGCCAGGCCCGTCACCGGCACCGGCCGATCGCGCGCGGCGCACAGCATGAACCCCTGCCGCGCCACCGCGCCGATCATCCGCAGGCGCCGCATCGACCGGATGGCCGATTGGCCGCGGCGAGGCGACCAGGCCCATGCGCGGGCCGTCGGGATGCCGGCCCAGCGGCTCGACGACGATGGTGCCGCGGCCGTAGGCGTTGCCGTTGACGGCCGAGCGCGCGATCGCGCGCGCCGGCATCCGGCTCGCAGCCGGCGCATCGCGACGACATGGACGTCGCCGCCGGCGAGCTCGACGTAGACGACGGCGCAGTCGCCGCCGGCAGCTTCGAGCAGCGCCGACGCCGTTTCGCGGCCGAGCAGTTCCGGCAGCGCCGCCGCGTCGACGATGCGGCGCACGATCGCATCGTCGGCGTCGGCGGGGGAGATGACGTACTGGCCGGTGCCGATCGTCGGTCAGCAGCGACTGCGCCTCGCGGGTGTCGTCGAGGTCGCGCTCCGCGCCCAGCTGCTGGAAGATCGCGAGCGCCTTGTTCAGATGACGCTCGGCAACCGAGCGCGCGCCGGTCTCGGCGACCAGGCGGCCGAGCGCGAGATGGCTGAGCGCCGGACTGATAGCGCTCGCCGAGCAGATCGAGCAGCGCCGCGCTCTGCGAGAAGTCGTGATAGGCGTCGGCCGGCGCCCTGGTTCTTCGCGTGGAGCAGCGCCGCGCAGCCGGAGGTATTCGCCCCACGCGGCCGGCGCGATCGCGCGGGTCGAGCGCGTCGGCGGCGGCGGCCAGGCGCGCCTCCGCCTCGGGCAGCCGGTTCGCGAGCGTCAGCGCTTCGGCGGCGATGAGCGTCGCCTGCAGCGCGTCGAACGGCGGCGCGCCGGCCTGGAGAATCTCGTCGGCGCGCGTCACCGCGTCGTCGAGGTCGCCGCGGCGCAGCGCGAGCCGCGCGCCGAGGACGCGCACCGACCACTCGTACCACTGGCTGGTCTGGCGGCCGTAGGCGCCGTAGGCCTCGCTGGCGCGGCCGAGGAAATCGCTCGCCGTCTCGTAGCGGCCGCGGATCAGGTGAATCTGCGCGAGCGTGTCGAAGACGGCGCCGGTCGTCTCGTGAAACTGAATCGGGCTGCGGACGTCGAGCGCGCGGTGCAGCGCGTCCTCGGCGCGCACGAGATCGCCGAGGCGCACGCAGATCTGGCCGAGCGTGGCGAGCGCCACGGCGAGGCCGTGGCCGGACCCGTGCGCTTCGTGCAGCGACACGCTCCGCTCCGCCAGCGCGAGCGCCTGCTCGTGGCGGTGCTGCATCATCATCACGTTCGCCTGGTTGCCGCAGACGGTCGCGAGCACGTCGTCGGCATGGACCATCGACGCGAGCCGCTCGGCCTGGCGCAGCGCCGCCCATCGCTTCGTCGTAGCGACCGAGCTGGGCGAGCGAGATGCTCGGAGAGCGAGTGCACCAGCGCGAGGTGACGGCGGTCGCCGGCGGCGTGCAGCGCGGACGCCGCCTTGGAGATGTGCTCGCGGACAATCGCGATGTCGCCGACCTGGCGATAGCACTGGCCGAGCTCGTAGTGGGCGAGGCCGATGCCGCGCGAGTCGTGCGCCGCTTCCGCGTTCTTCAGCGCGCGCGCGTGCATGGCGATGGCGCGCGACTGATCGCCGCGCGCCGACGCCAGGCGGCCGTGCAGCCGCCACAGCGTCGCGACGCGCCGGGCGCCGACGGTGTCGCGGAAGGTGTCGGGAGGGCGGCCGAGCGCGGCGGCGGCCTGCGTCGAGGTCGTCCTGCAGGAGCGCCGCCTCGGCCTGCATCGACCGGACGGTCAGCTCCTCGTCGCGGGTGAGCGACGAGCGCAGCGCAGGCGCGAGCATCTGCGCGGCTTCGGCGCCCACGGCCGCGTTCGAGCGCGGCGCCGGCGCGTACCAGAAGCGCCTGCAGGGAAGATGACGCCACGGCCGAGTATAAACCTACGGCTTCGGATTCCGACGGCGACGGAACCGACGACCCTTGCGTTTCGAGGCGCGCTTCGAGGCGCGCGGAGCAGTCGCAGTCGCCGCACGCCCACGGCTCGATGCCCGACTCAGTCGCGGCAGCGGCTGCGGGCGTGCGCGTCCTGGACTTTTTCGAGGGTGAAAGAAGGCTTCCCAGTACTCGCGCTCTTCGGCCAGCGGCGTCGCGCAGTAGCAGACCTCGACCCACTGCACGCGGCCGTCGTCGAGCTCACGCGCGGCGTCCATGTTGCGGAAGTACTCGTCGCCGGCGATCGATCCGCGTCCGAGCGTGCCTTCGTCGATCGCCCGTGCGAGCGGCTCACGCTTCCCGGGTTTGACTCTGGCGGTGACCAGGTACCGCATCGCTCAATTCTACCGCGCGGCGAACAGCTGGACGAGGGCCGCGAGCGCCGCGTGCAGCTCCGCGTCCTGCGACAGCAGCCGGAGCTCAGCGGCCACCGCGTCCGCCGCGGTTTCAATCGGCATGCTGACGACCAGCGGCGATCCCGCGGCAGGGCCGGCCACCGTCGCCCCGGAGGCCGAGAGCGTGACGGTGGCACGCTGCGAGGCATCCTCGAGCGTGACGACGAGCGCGGCGTCGCCAACCTCCGACGCTCCGACCTAGGCGGCTCTGTCAGAGCGGCCCGGGCGGACGCCATCAGCGCGCCGGCGAGCAGCCAGGCGAGTGCGGCCTCGGACGCCGCGTGGGCGATGCGCACGCGCGCGCCCGGGGCGACCAGCGGTGTTCCGCCCGGACCGGCCTGCAGCGAGCGCCCGCCGCAGCGGCGACAGCCGCCGCCAGTTCACGTCCGCCAGGTCGATTCGGTGCCGCCGACCAGCGGCTCGAGCACGCGCAGCGCGCCGCGGACATCGCGCCAGTCGCGGCTGTCGTAGACCAGTTGCCGGCCCATCGTCACCAGTGCTTCGAGCGGCGGCACCTGCCGACAGATCCTCGGTCCACCAGACGCTGGTCGGCAGATCGCCGCGTGTGAGGCGGCGGACGATCGAGGGCAGCGCCACCTCGGCGCAGGCCGATCGCACAACGATCTGCTCGACGCCATACCGTGCGCTCTCCGGACCGAACGTGGCGATGCCGACGCCGGCCGCGAACGGCGCATCCGGCTGTCTGGCTGCCAGCGCTCGTGCTCGAGCACGATCAGCCGCGACGGATGACGGGCGAGCACCTCGTCGAGCGGCAGATCGGCCATCACCGTCGCGAGATCGGCGTCGGGCGGCGCGATGCGATCGCGAAAGACGACGAGGTTCGACATGACCGCCCTGGCGATCGGCGTGCCATGCTGCCCGAGCTCGCGCCAGAGCGCGGCCAGATCGGCTCGATCGTCTCGGCGCTCGACTCGCGAAACAGACGTTCGCCTACAGCGCCCGCCATCGTCGTCCCCGTGCGATTCGATCAGCCGGTCGGCTTCGGCCGGTCCCCACTCACCGGCCGGATACGTCGGCAGCGGGTCGCTCTGCTGCGCCCAGCGCTCGAGGATCGGCATCACCCAGCGCCATGCCGCTTCGACCGCGTCGCGCCGCATGAACAGCGTGGCATCGCCGTGCATCACGTCGAGCAGCAGCCGTTCGTACGCCTCCGGCGTCGATGCGCCGAAGGTGCTGCCGTAGTGGAAGTCCATCTTCACCGGATACGATGCCGCACGTCGCGGTCCCGGCAGCTTCGAGCTGATGCCGAGCGAGAACCCTTCGTCCGGCTGGATGCGGATCGACAGGACGTTCGGATCGAGCCGCGCCGCCGGGTTGGCGTTGAACAGGATCGGCGGCACCTCTTTCAGGTGCACCGAGATCTCGCTCGCCCGCTTGGGCAGGCGCTTGCCGGTCCGCAGGAAGAACGGAACGCCGGCCCAGCGCCAGTTGTCGATGAAGATCTGGAGCGCGACGAAGGTTTCGATGCGCGAGTTGCGGGTCGACGCCCTGTTTCCTCTCGATAGCCCGGCACCGGCTTGCCGACGTTGAAGCCCGGACCATATTGCGCCCGGACGACGTTGCGCGTCCACCGCCTCGCCCTCGATCGGGCGGAGCGACTGGAGGACCTCGAGCTTCTCGTCGCGGACGACGTCGGCGTCGAGCGCGTGCGGCGGCTCCATCGCGACCAGCGCGAGGAGCTGCAGCAGGTGGTTCTGGACCATGTCGCGCAGCGCCCCGGCCTGCTCGTAGTAGCCGGCGCGGGTGCCGACGCCTTCTTCCTCGGCGACGGTGATCTGGACGTGGTCGACGTATTTCTGGTTGAACAGCGGCTCGAAGATGCTGTTGGCGAAGCGCATCACCAGGATGTTCTGGACCGTCTCCTTGCCGAGGTAGTGATCGATGCGATAGATCTGCCGCTCGTCGAAGACCTCGGCGATCGCGTCGTTGATGGCGCGCGCGCTGTCGAGATCGCGGCCGATCGGCTTCTCGACGATGATGCGCGCGAACGGATGATCGGCGGTGACGACTCGCGCTTGACGAAGCGCGCGCGCGCGAGCTGTTTCACGGTCGGCGCGAACAGCGTCGGCGGCACGGCGAGGTAGTAGATGCGATCGCCGGGCAGCCCGCCCTCGTGCTCGATGATGTCGAGCCGGGCGCCGAGCGGCGCCAGGCCCTGCTCGCCGTCGATCGACGCGTTGACGAAGAACAGCATCGTCGAAAAGCTCGGCCACGCCTGCTCGTCGAGCGGCCGGCGCGAGAACTTCGTGATGCCGTCCTTCGCGAACTCGCGATACGCCTCGTCGGTCAGCTCCTTGCGGCCGACGCCGACGATCGCCATGCGCGGCGGGAGCAGCCCGTCGACGTGCAGGTTGTAGAGCGCCGGCAGCAGCTTGCGATGCGCCAGATCGCCGTTGCCGCCGAAGATGACGATCGTCACGACGTTTCTTGACCGCGTGGCCGCCGAACTGGTTGCGCAGCGCCGCCAGCAGGCGCTCGGCGAAGGGGTTGTCCTGGCGCGAACGGAAGCGCGTGTAGAGCGCGGCGGTCATGCACCGGCAGCGGCACGCCGCGGTCGATCGCCCTCGTGCAGCGTCCAGCGTCCTTCGCCGGAGTCCTCGACGTAGCCCTTCAGGCCGGACGAGGTCGGCGATCCTCGGCGAGCGCGCGGGCCGCGAGCTCGAGCAGCCACGATCGCACGACGCTGCCGTGGTTCCAGAGGCCGGCGACGGCGCGCGAGGTCGATCTTGTACGGGCTCTCGTGCATCAACTCGAAGCCTTCGGCGTACGCCTGCATCAGCCCGTACTCGATGCCGTTGTGGATCATCTTCACGTAGTGGCCGGCGCCGTGATCGCCGACGCGCAGGTAGCCGTCGGGCGGCGCCAGCGTGAGGAAGATCGGCTCGAGCCGCGTGCAGACGTCCGCCTCGCCGCCGACCATCAGGCAGTAGCCTTCCTGCAGCCCCCAGATGCCGCCGCTCGTGCCGGCGTCGACGTAGTCGATCTGCCTGGCGGCCAGCGCCTGCGCCCGCCGCACATCGTCGTGAAAGTTGCGTGTTGCCGCCGTCGATGATCGACGTCGCCGGCCGACAGCAGCGTGCCGAGCGCGGCGACCGTCGACTCGGTCGGATCGCCGGCGGGCACCATCACCCAGACGGCGCGCGGCGCGTCCAGCGCCTGCGACGAGCGCTTCGAGCGACGACACCCCGCGGGCGCCGGCGGCCTCGGCGCGGGCGACGGCGTCGGCGCTGCGGTCGTAGGCGACGATCTGGTGGCCGCCGCGAACGAGGCGGGTCACCATGTTGAGGCCCATCCGACCGAGACCGACGAAACCGAGTTGCATCTATGAACTCCGGTCATCGTGCGAACCTACAGGTCCGGCTAAAGCCGGACACTACGTAGCACTGGCGCTAGCGTCCGGCTCTAGCCGGACCGTGGCAGACGCGCGAGCAACATCTCGGACAACTGCCGCAGCAGCGCGGGGTCGGGCGTCGGCAGATGCGCGTGCAGCCCGCGCCGCCCCGCCGCATCGAGCGCCGCGAAGTCGCCCACCGCCTGCGCGAGCTCGAGCGTGCCGAACGAAAACGGCTCGCCCGGGATCGGCAGATCCTCGACCGGCGTGGCCGTGATCAGCAGAAAGACGCCGTTGTCCGGCCCGCCCTTGTGCAGCTGTCCGGTCGAGTGCAGATACCGCGGACCGTAGCCGAACATCGTCGCCGCCCGCGTGCGATCGCGGACCGCGCGCCGCAGCGCCTGCAGTGCCTGTTCGAGCGCGGCGTCCGGCCCGAGATAGGCGAGCAGCGCGAAGTAGTCGCCCTGGCCGATCATGGTCAGGAGGGCGTCGGCGGCGCCCGCGCAGCGCGCTCCGCGCGGTTCTGGTCAGCGTCAGCGCGATCTTGTCGGGCGTCGTGGCATCGGGCGCCGCGATCGGCAGGCGCTTCGTCGTCTTGTACTTGCCGAGGAGCTGCTGCGTCGCGTCCTTCGCCTGCTGCACGTTCGGCTGGTCGAACGGATCGATCCCGAGGATCGCGCCCGCGACCGCGGTCGCGATCTCCCAGCGGAGGAACTCGGCGCCCAGCGCCGCGGGCTCGTCGACCGTCGATCTCGGCGACCGGCGCGAACGTCTTCAACGCGCGGATCGCGGAGTCCTCCGCGCCGCCGTCGCTGCCGACCTTGCACGCGAACGAACAGGCGATCCGTCCCGTACGAGGCGGGATCGGCCAGCGGCTCGCCGGCGATCGGCACCACGCCTTTGCCGTTTTTCCCGGTGCTCTCGGCGATCAGCTGTTCGACCCACAGCCCGAACGACGTCGAACGCCGGCGGCACGATGAGCGTCAGCTTGTCGCGCGACGATGTGGCGCCGGCGCCGATCGCGAGGCCGAGACCGGCTGCCGGGTTCGCTGTCACGTCGGAGCCGCCGGGCTCGGCCGCGGCAAGCATCGCCAGCGACCAGCCGAGGATCGCCTCGAGGTCCTGACCCATCAGCGCCGCCGGCACCAGGCCGAAGAACGACAACGCCGAGTAGCGGCCGCCGATGTCGGCCGGGTTGAGGAAGACGTCGCGGAACTGTTCCGCATGCGCGCGCCGATCGAGCTCGGTGCCCGGATCGGTAATCGCGACGAAGTGATCGCCCCAGCGCGCGCACGCCGCTGTCGGTCAGCCGCTGACGAAAATGGGCCGCCAGCGAGTTCGGCTCGATCGTCGTGCCGGACTTGCTCGCGAGCAGATACAGCGTCCGCTCGCGGTGGCGTCGCCACCGCACGGACCGCTGCCGGATCGGTCGAGTCGAGCATGTGAAAGCGCGGCCAGCCCGGCGCAACGCCGAGAATCGCGCGCAGCACTTCCGGCGCGAGGCTGGATCCGCCCATGCCGAGCAGGACGACATCGCTGAAGCCGTCGCGCCTTGACCCGCTCCGCGAAGCTCCGCAGCCGCTCGATCGACTCGGCCATCAGCTCCGGCGACGACATCCAGCCAAGCCGATCGGCAATCGCTTTCTGCACCGCCGCGTCGCGGCTCCACGCCGAAGGGTCGCGACGCCACAGTCGCTGCGCCGCGCGCGCCGCCGAGTCGGCCGCGCGAGCCAGATCGTTCGCCAGCGGGCCAGCTGAGATTTGCAGCGAGCTGTCGAGGCGGGCACGTCGTGCCGATACGTCGAGCGCCGGCCAACGTGTCAGCAGGTCGTGCGATGCTGCGCATCCCGGTAGAATACTGTAAGAGTCTTCAGTCGTCAGTCGTGGGACGACACCGCACGTGATTATGGCGAGAGGATTCGAGAGCAAGGACGTCGAGTATCAACAGGCCGAAGCCCAGCGCAGTCCGTCCGCTGCGCAGCAGGGAATGACGGCGGCCGAACGCGAGACGCAGTCGCGGCGCCGGACGATGCAGCTTGCGCTCGCACGGGCGCGGGCGGATCTCGAAGCGGCGCGCAGCGATGCGCACAAGCGCATGCTCGCGGCGGCGATCGCCACGCTCGAGCAGCAGCTCGCTGAGGCCTGACGCTGCATGATGCGCCGGCGCTAAAGCACCGGCCTACGAAGCGCCGGCGCTAAAGCACCGGCTCACGTAGCGGGGCGGGGCTTCAGCCCCGCCGAGTATCGCCGCATCGAACATCGAGCACCTCCGGCTCGTATCCACGTAACATAAGAGAATGAGGATCTGGCTGGCGGCGATGCTTGCCGCCTGTGCCCTCGCCTGCGGGTCGCCGCGCGGCGACGATCGCGACGAGGCGCGAGCGGCCGCGGCCCCTGCCACAGCTGCGGCCGCGCCTGCCGCTGCCGTCGCGCCCGCGCGCCCGCGCATTGTCGCGCTCGGCGACAGCCTGACCGCCGGCCTCGGGCTTCCGACCACGTCCGCGTACCCGGCCCTCCTCGAGCAGCGTCTCAAAGACACGGGATGGACTTCGAGGTCGTCAACGCGGGCATCTCCGGCGACACGTCGGCCGGCGGTCTCGAGCGTCTCGACTGGGCGCTGCAGGGCGACGTGCGCGTGCTGATCGTCGCGCTCGGCGCCAACGACGGCCTGCGCGGCCTGCCGCTCGAGCAGCTCCGCGGCAACCTGTCGCAGATCATCGAGCGCGCGCAGGCGCAGCGGGATCACGGTCATCCTCGCCGGGATGGAAGCGCCGCCGAACTACGGCCGCGACTACATCGCTGCGCTTCCACAAGGTCTATCCCGAGCTGGCCGCGCAGTACCACGTCGCGCTCGTGCCGTTCCTGCTGCAGGGCGTCGCCGGCAACGCGTCGCTCAATCAGCGCGACGGCATCCATCCCACGCCCGAGGGCGCGCGCATCGTCGCCGACAACGTGTGGGGCGTGCTGAAGCCGATCGCGGAGGCGCAGGCGCACCGAGGGCGTCCCGGATCATGATCGAGCTGCGCGAGGTTTCGAAGACCGTCACGAGCGGCACCGAGCCGCTCACCATCCTCCACCCGCTCTCGATTCAGATTCCGCACGGGCAGTTCGTGGCGATCGTCGGGCCGTCGGGCAGCGGCAAGTCGACGCTGCTCGGGCTGATTGCCGGTCTCGACGCGCCCTCGTCCGGCTCGGTGCTGATCGACACCGTCGACATCACGCGGCTCGACGAGGATTCGCTCGCGCGGCTGCGCGGCGAGAAGATCGGCTTCGTCTTCCAGTTCTTCCACCTCATCCCGTCGCTGACGGCATACGAGAACATCGCCGTGCCGATGGAAATCGCCGGCTTCGACAACGCGCGGGCGCGAGCCGATCAGCTGCTCGAAGAGGTCGGGCTGACCGGGCGCGCGCATCACTATCCGTCGCAGCTCTCCGGCGGCGAGCAGCAGCGCGTCGCGCTCGCGCGCGCGCTCGCCAACAACCCGCCGATCGTGCTGGCCGACGAGCCGACCGGCAACCTGGACAGCGCGAACGGCCGCCACATCATGGAGCTGCTGCGCAAGATCCATGGCCGCCGCGGCACGACGATCGTGCTGGTCACGCACGACGCCGAGCTGGCCGCGATGGCCGACGCCCGGCTGCTCATGCGCGACGGCCGGGTCGTCGAAAACACGCTCCGCAACCCGCAGCATCAGCCCGGCACCGACGGTCTCGCTGCGGCGACGCGCAAGATCGCCATCCGCGGGCGACCCCTCGACTCCGCTCGGGGCAGGGCGCGAAGACCCCTGGTGCTGAGCCGCGAGCCCGGATCATGAAGTTCGTCCTCCGCATGGCCGCGCGCGAAACGCGGTCGTCGTGGCGGCGCCTGCTGTTCTTCTTCATCTGCATCGCCGTCGGCGTGGCCGCCATCGTCGCGCTGCGCTCGGTCATCCAGAGCGTCCGCGAGGTGCTCGGCGGCGAGGCGCGGTCGCTCATCGCCGCCGACGTCCTCGATCTCGACCAACCGCGAGTGGCCCGACTCGGTTCGCGCCGACGATCGACCGCGCGCTGGCGAATGCCGGCGCGACCGGCGCGCACCGAAACGCTCGAGACGCCGACGATGGTGCGGCCGGCGGATCAGTCGAAGCCGGTGGCGAAGATGGTCGAGCTGCGGGCGCTGCAGCCGAACTTCCCGCTGTACGGCACGGTCGTGCTGACCGACGGCACGCCGTACTCGCACGCGCTGCTGCAGAACCACGGCGCGATCGTCCGGCCCGAGCTGCTGACCGCGCTCGGCGTCAAGGTCGGCGACCAGATCTCCATCGGCCAGGCGCCGTTCACGATCCGCGGCACGCTCGCGAGCGAGCCGGGGCGGCGGATCGGCGGGTTCAGCCTCGGCCCGCGCGTGCTCATCGACTACGACGACCTGCCGTCGACCGGTCTGCTCGGCTTCGGCAGCCGCGCCGATCGGCGGCTGCACGTCAGGGCGCCGGAGGAGCGGCTCGATGCGCTGGTCACCGTCGCTGCGCCGCGACTTGCGCGACGAGTTCATCAACGTCCGCTCGTATCGCTCGACCGAGGATCAGATCGGCCGCGACTTCGAGCGCGCCGAGAACTACCTGAGCCTGGTCGGCCTGATCATCGTCATCCTCGGCGGCATCGCGGTGTCGAGCGTCACGCGCGTCTTCATCCTGCAGAAGATGCGCAGCATCGCGGTGCTGAAATGCGTCGGCGCCCGCAGCCGCCAGATCATCGCCGTCTACGTCCTGCAGGTGATGTCGCTCGGCCTGGCCGGCAGCCTGCTCGGCGTCGCGATCGCGCGCGCCGCGATCGCCGCGATCCCGCTGGCGCTCGGCACGTCGACGTCGATCCTTTCGCCGAGGCGCACTACGGCGTCACCGTGAGCGCGGCGGCGCAGGGGATCGGCATCGGCGTGCTGGTGTCGCTGCTGTTCTCGGTCGTGCCGCTGCTGGACGTCCGCTTCATCAAGCCGTCGCTGCTGCTGCGCGACGAGAGCACGAGGCGCCGGCGCGACTGGCTCGGCTACGTCGTCCTCGTCGCGGTGTCGCGCGGCGCTGGTCGGCGCTCACCGCCTGGCAGGCGGCGTCGCTCAAGATCGGGCTGGTCGTCTGCGCCGGCTTCGCCGGGCTGGCGGTCGTGCTGCATCCTGGCCGGCCGGCTGCTGGTCGCGCTGATCGCGCCGCTGGCGAACTCGCGTTCGTTCCCGCTGCGGCACGCGGTGCTGCACCTGTCGCGGCCCGGCAACCAGACGCGCGTCATCCTGCTCGCCGTCGGGCTCGGCGCCTTCTTCATCGTCGGCGTCCGATCGCTGCAGGCGAGCCTGCTCGGCGAGTTCTCGATCCAGACGGCCGCGGATTCGCCGGACATGTTCCTGCTCGACATCCAGCGCGGGCAGGCCGACGGCGTGCGCGCGTTCCTCCGCGATCCGGCGCATGGCGCCGGCGACGCCCAGCTGATCCCGGTGCTGCGGGCGCGCGTGGTCGGCGTCGGTCGGCCAGGAGACGAACCTCGAAGGCGCCGACGCGGTTCGCCGCAGCGGCATGGCGCTCGGGCGCGAGTTCACGCTCACCTATCGCGACCATCTCGAGGCGAACGAACGGGTGATCGACGGGACGTTCTGGAACGGGCCGTCGGCGGAGCCCGAGGTCTCGGTCGAGCGCCAGATCGCGGAGCGCGCCCGGATCCACGTCGGCGACACGATGCGGTTCGACATCCTCGGCCGGATCGTCAGCCCGCGCGTGACGAGCATCCGCGACGTCGAGTGGCGCGAGTCGCGCAACGGCGGCTTCGTGTTCGTCTTCCGGCCGGGAGCGCTCGACCAGGCGCCGCAGACCTTCGTCGTCGCCGATCAAGGGACCGGCAGGGCTCGCCGAACGCGGCGCGCTTCCAGCACGATCTGGTCGAGAAGTTCCCGAACGTGTCGGTCATCGACTTCCACGAGATCCTCGAGACGCTCCGCGACGTGATGTCGAAGGTGACGCTGGCGATCACGGTCGTCGGCGGCCTGGTGCTGTTCAGCGGCGCGCTGATCCTGATCGGCGCCGTCGCGATGACGAAGTTCCAGCGCGTCTACGAGGCGGCGGTCTTCAAGACGCTCGGCGCGAACACGCGCACGATCGCGCGGATGCTGCTGTTCGAGTACGGCGTGCTCGGATCGCTCGCCGGGCTGATCGGCTCGCTCGGCGCCGTCGTGCTCACCTGGGGCGTCAGCCGCTACGCGCTCGAGATTCCGTGGCGCGTGTTCGTCGGCGAGCACGTCGGCGGCGTCGTCCTCACCGCCATCCTCGTCGCCGTCATCGGCGTCTTCTCGAGCCTCGATGTGCTGAGGAACAAGCCGCTCGCGACGCTGCGCGCCGAATAGCGGCAGTCCTCACCGCCACGCTGCGATCGCGATCACGAGGACAACCCACAGAGACACCGAGACACAGAGCTGCCGCGCGCGCTGCAGGATCCGAACGCGTCGCACGCCGGCCGGCTACGCCGCGCTACGCCGGCCGACAAGCCCCGCCGCATCGCGGCGGCGTGCGACGCGTGCAGCTCCGTGCATCTACGTCTCCGTGGTTTCCCCAAGGTGCGCGATCGCAAACCGCTGGTGTATGATTTGATGTTACGCAGGCCCGCACGGATAGAGCAGGGGCAGGAGTTTGTAACCCAATGGAACAGCAGACTTTCAAGGACGCACTCCTGAAAAAGCGCACCGAGATTCTCGGCACCGGCGGCATCAAGCCGCTGCAGGCCTCGATGGACAACAACACCCGCCAGGGCGACATGGCGGATCAGGCCAGCGGCAACAACGAAGTTCACATCGCGCTCAAGCTGAAGCAGACCGACGCCAAAATCCTGCAGGCGATTGAGGAAGCGCTCTGGCGGATCGAGAAGGGCACCTACGGCCTGTGCCGCGACTGCGGCGAGCCGATTGCGCCGGCGCGGCTCAACGCGATTCCGTGGACGCGCGTCTGCATCACCTGCAAGGAAAAGCAGACCTCGTGACGCGACCTCGTCGCGCTGCTGCAGGACTTCTACCGCGACAAGCTGACGGTGTATCTGCGTCATCAGGCGGGGGCGCGGCTCGTCGTCGCAGTACGACGCCAACAACACCTACCAGTACATCATCAACCGCGACGACGTGCAGCTGACCTGGGTTGCCAAGGCGATCGAGGAGCTGGGCGGCGCGGTGCCCGAGGTGTCGCCGCAGTCGCGCGACGCGGCCGGCAAGGAAAGCGATGCCGCACAGGCGGTCATCCGAGGAAGACGCGGCCGACTCGCAGGCGTTCGTCGACCGCTGGCGCCCGCGCATCGAGCAGATGAGCAACGCCCGGCACGCGAAGATGCTGCGCGTCGTGCTCGGCGAAGTGCTGGAGCAGAAGCGATTCTTCGAGCAGGCGCTGGCCGGACGGGTCGACCTTCTCGGCAAGCGTCAGCTGAACCTCGAGCCGGCGCGCGGCGAAGTGCTTCCTACCCGGTGGATCGAGTAGCCGTCGCGCTCGGCAGCAACCTCGGCGACCGGCGTGCTCACCTCGACCACGCCGTCGCCGCCCTGCACAACCTGCTCTCCAACCTCTCGGTGTCGCTCTACTACGACACCGTGCCGGCCGGCATCATCGGGCCGCAGCCGGTTTACCTGAACGCGGCCGCCGTGGGCGACACGCCGTTGCCGGCGCGGGCACTGCTCGATGCGCTGCTGGCGATCGAGGGCGCGCGCGGGCGCGACCCGCCCGCACCCGAACGCGCCGCGGACGCTCGACCTGGATCTGATCCTCGTCGGCCAGACGGTGCTCGACGAGCCGGGGCTGATCCTGCCGCATCCGCGGTTCCGGGAGCGGCGGTTCGTGCTCGAGCCGCTGGCGCAGATTGCCCCGGATCTGCGCGATCCGGTCAGCGGCAAGACTGTGGGCGAGTTACTGGCTACCCTCGATTGACCGACAGCCGCTTGTCCACGACGGACAACGCAGAACCCCGCAGAGCCCGCGGTTTTGGGCTTTGAAACCCGGCGATGTCGATACTGGACGCGCTGGGGTTGGCCGACAACGTCGGGTGGATGATGCGACGCTGGCGGCGAAAGAGATTGGCGACCCGAGCTCACGATTCGCAGATCTGAAGAACAAGGAATCTGCGGTTTCTGCGTTGATCGTCGTCCCGCGGGTGATAGCCTCACCCCGTGCAGAAGATCAGTCGCCGCGATCTCGGACGCCTGGCGGCCGGCGTGTCGGCCGCGCACGTCCTTCCCGCCGGCGCGCAGGCGCCGGCACAACCCGCCTACATTGGCCCGCTGACCGGCGTCAGCACCGGCGTCGACGGCCGCGCGTTCGATCCGGTGGTCTACGGCCGCGACCTGTTCGCGGCTGCGCCGCGGCGGCTGCGGTTCCGGGCGCGGACGCGCGCCGATGCGGAGAAGTGGCAGCAGGAGCTGCGCGCGAAGCTGACCGAGCTGCTGGGTGGATTCCCCGCCGAGCGGGCACCGCTCCGTCCAACGGTGATCGAGACGCGATCGTTTCCCGCCTACCGCCGCGAGAAGGTCGTGTTCGACAGCCGGCCAGGCATGAGCGTGCTGGCCTACGTGCTGCTGCCGGCGCAGGCGCGGACGCCGGTGGCGGCCATGATCTGCGTTCCCGGCCACGGCCGCGGCGTCGACGACATCGTCGGGATCGATGAGCAGGGTCGCGACCGGACGGACAAGAGCGGCTACCAGCACGACTTCGCGATCCAAATCGCGGAGGCGGGGATGGCGGCGGTGGCGATCGAGCCGCTGGGATTCGGGTGCCGGCGCGATCCGATCAACGCGCGCCGCGGGCTCGGGCAGAAGGCGTGCGAGCCGACCGCGGGCGCGGCGCTGATGGTGGGGCAGACGCTGCTCGGCTGGCGCGTCTGGGACATCATGCGGACGATCGACTACATCGCGACGCGCCCGGAGCTGGACGCGGCGCGCGTGGGCTGCATGGGGATCTCGGGCGGCGGGACGGCGACGCTGTTCGGAACGGCGCTCGAACCGCGCATCAAGGCGGCGATGGTCAGCGGCTACCTCAACACGTTTCGCGACAGCATCGGCAGCCTGGCGCACTGCGTCGACAACTACGTGCCGGGGATCCTCAACTGGGCGGAGATGCACGACGTTGCCGGGCTGATTGCGCCGCGGCCGCTGTTTGTCGAGTCGGGGGAGCGGGACAACATCTTTCCGATCGACGCCAGCGTCGAGAGCTTCAGGCAGGCGCAGGAGATCTACAAGGTGTTCCAGGCGACGGATCGCGTCGAGCAGGAAGTGTTCCCGGGGGAGCATTCGTTCTGGGGGAAGAAGGGCGTCCCGTTCCTCGCGCGCCATCTGCGGGCGTAGCGGCGGCCCACGACGATCGAACGCAGAGCTCGCGGAGCACGCAGAGATCTTTTTCTCTTTCTGGACGGACGTGGCACCCCTAAAGGGGCGCCCTACATGGGGAGGCGCCCCTAAAGGGGCGCCCTACATCGGCAGGCACCCCTGAAAGGGGCGCCCTACAGCGGGACGAAGCCGTTCGATCGCAGCATAAAGAGAGAGAAGAGGAATTCTCTGCGTGTTCTGCGGGTTCTGCGTTGATCGTCGTCACCTGCGGCGGGGCTGTGGTGTTGGGGTCGGCACCGGGCGTGTCCGCCACGCTTCGACGGCGTCGCGCATCTCCTGCTCGACCTCGGTCCAGTCGATCTCCGCAAGCGCCTGGTCGATTGCCGGCTGCACGTTCGCTATCGCCAGATCGATCTCCGGTTGGACCTCGAGCATCGCGAGCTGAATGTCTGCTTCGACCTCTGGCGCCAGGTCGGCAAGCGCGTGCTCGTGCGCGTGCGCCTGATCCTTGTCCCGGTCCCTGTCCTTGTCCGTCGCGTCGCGCTCGCGCTCGCGGCGGCGACGCTCGGTTTCGGGGCGCGCTTCGCCCGGCCGGCGCAGCGCAATCGTCCCGCCGAACGACTCGAGCTCGACGTGCGCGCTGCCGTTGCCGAGCTGACGGTGAACCGCTTCCGCCGTTCGCCGGTGTCGCCGCCGCCCACCGGGAAGCGTCGAACGGAAGCTGCCGTTGTAGGTGCGGACCATCAGCGTCGCGTTGACCCGTTCGGGGATCGCCATCGCAATCAGCCCGTTGTGCGTCGTCAGCCGGTAGAGCCCCTTGTCCTTGATCGGCCCGTCGTAGGAGATGTTGCCGTTGACGGTGTAGAGGTCGACGTTGCCCGAGTCGATGCGGTCGAGGATGATGCTGCCGTTGGTCGACTCGGCCGACAGGTCGCCGCTGATGTCGGCGAGGCGGATGCCCTCGTTGACCGCGCGGACCTCGATCCGGCCTTTCGCCTTTTCGAGCGTCACCTCGCCCTGCACCGACTTCAGCGACACGAACCCCGAGCCGCCGCGCACGTTGATGTCGCCGCGGGTGGTCTCGACGCTGACGTCGCCGCCGACGCCTTCCATCGTCACGTCGGCATAGTTGCCGCTGACGCTGATCGCCATCCACGACGGCACGCGTGATCGCGTAGTCGAGCGAGCGCGGCGGCCCGCCGCGCGCCGAGCGCGAGCGGATCGGTGACGACCTGATCGGCCTGCTTGATGTCGACGCTCTCGCGATCGGAGTGCGTCACCTCGACGCGCACCGCGTCGCTGGTCCCAGACCTTGACGAGCACGTCGCCGGCGAAGTTGTTCACGTCGAGCTTGGTGCCTTTCGACACCTGCACCGTCTGATCGGTCGACGTGATCGCCATCGCCAGCAGTAGGGTTCCCAGCATGGTGATCCTCTAGTCCATGTCGGTGGTGAGCGCCGTGGCGCGCCGCAGGAGATCGAGCTTGCGGCGCCGCGCTTCCACGAGATGACTGCTCAAGTAGGTGTTCGCGGGATCGCCGGCGAGCGCCTCGCGCGCCTGGTTGATCGCCTGATCGATGATCTGCAGGTTGTGCTCGACGATCGCGATCGTCGAGGGGTCGAGCTTCCCGCGCCCGGCCTTCAACGCTTTCTCCAGATCGGCGACCGCCGCGTCGTACTGCGCGTCGGCGAGGCCGACGGTTTCGACGCGGACGGCGTCGTCGGCGCCGGGCTCGGCGGCCCTGAAGGGCCGCCCTACATCTGCAGCCGCCGCGTCTGTGGGTGTAGCCGCCGCCGCCTGCGATCGATCGTAGGGCGCCCCTTCAGGGGCGCCGGACACCGGCCGCAGCTGCCACGCGAGGCCGCCCGACACCGCGGCGACGAGCGCGGCCGCTGCCGCGAGCTGCGGCAGCGTGAACGCGATACGACGCGACGCGCGGCCGCGGAACGCGGCGACCTTCCCGACGCGGCTCGGCAGGCCGGCGATCGCGTCCGGCGCGTGCCGCGCGTCAATGCGTTCGGCGATGCCGGCCCACAGATCGGCCTGCGGAGGGCGCGCGGACTGCCCCGCTGCCTGCGCCCGCGCGACGACCCGCTTCAGGTCGTTCAGCACGGCGGCGCAGGCGCGCAGTCGCGCAGGTGCGCCTCGACGGCGCGGCTGCTCGTCCTCCGACAGCTCGCCGTCGAGATAATCCGACAGCTGGTCCGTCCATTCCTCGTGCATCGTCATGATCCACCCAGATGTCTGCGCATCAGCATTCGCGCCCGGTGCAGCTGCCGCTTCGACGTGCCGGTCGCGATGTCGAGCATCACCGCAATCTCGCGGTGCTTGTAGCCCTCGACGTCGTGCAGCACGAAGATCTCGCGCGCCCCGGGCGGCAGCTGCTCGATCGCCGCGTCGAAGTCGACCCTGAGGTCGGCCCGCGCCGGCGCCACCGTCAGCAGATCGAGCGCCGCCGGGTCGTCGGCCATCCGCTCGCGCTGAATCGCGAACGATCCGGCGCTTCTCGATCACCACGTTCACCGCCAGCCGGTGCAGCCAGGTCGAGAACGCCGACTCGCCGCGGAACTGGCCGAGCTTCTGCCAGGTGCGGACGAAGATGTCCTGCGTCACCTCGTCCGCTTCGTGCGTCCCCAGCATCCGGCGTGTCAAGGCTGTGAATCCGCGCGACGTGGGCCTGGTAGAGCCGCTCGAAGGCGGACGTATCCCCGCCGGCCGCCAGGGCCACATCTGAATCGAGCCCGCTTCGGACCGGGGTTTCGCCGCTCAGCGTCATCACCGCCGTAATCGTCACAGTCCGTCACTTACAACTGATTGGACGGGCGCAGCTTACAGGAAGGTTGACAGGCGGGGAAGGCGGGAAGGCGGAAGGCTGGAGGGCAGGCTGGGCTGGCAGACGGGGCAGGTGGGCTGGAGCCGGCGACTTAGCGGCCCTGCGCCATTCGCCCTTCCTGCCTCCAGCCTGCCCGGTCGAGGCCTACAGGCGCTTCGGCGGCCGCGCGGTTTCTGGTCGCGCGGCCGAGCAGGCGCCTGAGCGCCGCCCGCGGGCTCCACTCGCGCAGATCGTCGAAATACGAGTAGACGACCGGGGTGACGAGCAGCGTGAGCAGCAGGCAGAGGATCTGGCCGCCCAGAATCGTCACCGCCATCGACGCCCGCGACCCGGCGCCGGCGCCCTTGCCGAAGGCGATCGGCAGCATGCCGGCGACGATGGCGATCGTGGTCATCAGAATCGGGCGCAGGCGGACGTGGTTCGCCTGGATCAGCGCCTCGTGCCGCTCGATGCCCTGCTCGCGCAGCGTGTTGGTGTAGTCGACCTGCAGGATCGAGTTCTTCTTGACGATGCCGAACAGCATCATCAGGCCGATGGCGCTGTAGACGTTGATCGTCATCCCGAACGCCATCAGCGCGAGCAGGCCCGCCGGCAGGCTGAGCGGCAGCGCCGTCATGATCGTCAGCGGGTGGACGAAGCTGTTGAACTGCGACGCCAGCACCATGTAGATGAAGATCACCGCGAGGATGAGCGCGATGGTGAAGTTGCTCGACGCCTCGGCCAGCGTCCGCGCGCTGCCGCCGAACACCGCCTGATATCCCGGCTTGAGGTGCAGCTCCTCGACCTTCTCGCGCGCGGCCGCGAGCGCCTCGCCGAGCGGCACGCCCTGCAGGTTGCGCGTTCACCGAAATCTGCCGCTGCCGGTTGTAGCGGTCGATCGCCGCCGGGCCGTAGTCGTTCTTCAGCTGCGCGACGTCGCTGACCTTGACGGTCTTGCCCGGCCCGGCGGGGATCAGCAGATCGCCCATCGTCTCCGGGTTGCGGTGCGGCTCGTCGAGGCGCAGCAGCACCTTGAACTGATCGTCGCCGTCCTTGAACTCCGACACTTCCTCGCCGCCGACCAGCGTCCGCAGGCTGTTGGCCAGCGAGTCGATGTTGACGCCCAGGTCCGCCGCGCGGGCGCGGTCGACGTTGATGCGCAGCTCGGGCTGCGTCGGCTCGAAGTTCGTGTCGACGTCGACGACGCCGGGAATCTCGCGCACCTTCTCCATCAGCTGCACGGTGTACTGCTGCAGCTGCTCGATGTCCGGTCCCTGGATGAGGATGTTGAGGCGGTTGAAACCGCCGCCGCCACCGCCGCCGCCACCACCGCCCGGGCCGCGGCCGCCGGTCGACGCGCCGGAGATGTCGGTGCCGCCGGAGACGCTGATGCGCGCGCCCTGGTACTTGCGCAGCATCTGCCGCGCGCTGAACCATCAGCTCCTGCTGCGTGATCGTCGCGCTCCTCGAGCGGCACCATCATGATGTTGAAGTTCGCGAACCCGGAGTTCACGTTCTGCATCACGCGCTGCAGCCCGGGCAGGCCGAGGACGTCCTTCTCGATCGGCTTGATGAACTCCTCGGTCCGCTGATAGCTCGTGCCGCGCGGCAGGCGCACGTTGACGCTGAACTCGCCCTGGTCGTCGTCGGGCACCAGCTCCTTGCCGACGTAGGGATAGAGGAACGCCGCCGACAGCACCGACGACGCCGGCGATCAGCCATCATCACCGGGCGATGGTGCAGCGCCCACACCAGCATCTTGCCGTAGACCGCGTCGATCTTCGCGTAGAGGCCGCCAGACTTGGTGGTCGAGTGATCGGACTTGATGTCTTCCTTCTTCATCCACATCGCGCACAGCGCCGGCGTGAGCGTGAAGGAGACGAACATCGACAGCAGGATGGCGGCCGCCGAGGTCAGGCCGAAGCTGTAGAAGTAGCGGCCGATCTGCCCGGTCATGAACGCGACCGGCACGAAGATCACGACCAGCGAGAAGGTCGTCGCCATCACCGCCATGCCGATCTCCTGCGTCGCCGCGGCGGCCGCCTGCTTCGGCGTCACGCCCTTCTCTTCGACGTACCGGAAGATGTTCTCGAGCACGACGATCGCATCGTCGATGACGATGCCGGTCGCGAGCGACAGCGCCAGCATCGTCATGTTGTTCAGCGTGAACCCGGCCATCTTCATGAACGTGAAGGTGCCGATGATCGAGGTCGGGATCGCGAGCGCGGCGATGAAGGTGACGCGCAGGTTGCGGATGAACAGGAAGACGACGACGCTGGCGAGCAGGCCGCCGAGGATCAGGTGCATGCTTGATGTCCTCGAACGACCGGCGGATGAAGCGCGACTGGTCGTTGCCGATGCTGATCTGGATGTCCTGCGGCAGCTGGGCCTGGATGCGGTGCGAGCCGCTCCTGCACCCGGTCGACCACCTCGACGGTGTTGGTGCCCGACTGCTTGCGCACCTGGACGCCGATCGCCGGCGTGCCGCTGACAGGCGCGTCGCGCTCCGCACTTCCTGCACGCTGTCCTGGACGCGGCCGATGTCGGCGAACGTGATCACCGAGCCGTCGGCGCGGTAGGCGATGACGATGCGGTTGAAGTCTTCGACGTTGCGGATGCGGCCCATCGTGCGGACCGCGACCTCGGCCGGCCCGGCGGTGAACTGGCCGCCCGGAATCTCGACGTTCTGCCGCTGCACCGCGGTGCGCACCTCCTCGACCGTCAGGCCGTAGGCGTTGAGCCGATCGGCGTCGAGCAGCAGCTGGATCTCGCGCTTGCGCTCGCCGTTGTAGCCGACCGAGCCGACGTCCTTGACCGTCTCGAGCTCCTGCTTGACGCGCTTCTCGGCGATCTCGGTCAGCTCCTTCGGCGCGCGCGGGCCGAAGACGGCGAAGCCGAAGATCGGCTGCGCGTCGGGATCCATCTTGGTGATCTGCAGCGGCCGGGTGTCGCGCGGGAACTGGTTGACGATCTGCGCCAGCTTGTCGCGCACGTCCTGGGTCGCCGACTCGATGTCGCGCTCGAGCGTGAAGTTGATGGTGACGCGCGACGTTGCCCTGATCGGAGGAGGCGCGCAGCTCGTCGATGCCGCTGATGGTGTTGACCGCTTCCTCGATGCGCTTGGTGATCTGCGTCTCGATTTCCTCGGCGCTGGCGCCGGGCAGGTTGGCCTGCACCGAGACGACCGCCGCGTCGGTCTTCGGCATCAGGTCGAGGCCGAGCGACTCGTACGACACCGCGCCCAGGACGATGAGCGCCGCCGTCATCATGATGGCGAAGACGGGACGCTTGACGCTGACTTCAGCGATTTTCATTGACGCACTCCCCGGCGGCCGCCGCTCCGGCCGGCTCCTCGCCCTTCACCGTCGTCCGCGATCTCGTTCGCCGGGCTGCCGACCTGAACGGTGACGCCGGTCGCGAGCTGGCTCAGATTCGACGTCGCAAGCATCTCGTCGCCCTTCAGCCCGCTCGTGATCTCGACCAGCTTGTCCTGCCGCGCGCCGAGCGTGACCTGCTGCGCCCGCGCCTTGCCGCCCTCGATCACGTAGACCGTCGACACGCCGGCCAGCGTCGAGATCGCATCCTCGGGCACCGCAATCACGTTCTCGTCGACGCTTGGTCAGCACGACGCCCTTGGCGAAGAACCCGGGCTTCAGCTGCCGATCGGCGTTGTCGACCAGCGCTTCGACCGCGAAGGTCCGCGTCGCCTGATCGACGGCCGGGCTGACGTAGGCGATCTTGCCCTTGAACTTCCGGTTCAGGAACGCCTCGACGTCGAACTCGACGATCTGGCCCGGCGTGATCAGGCTGGCGTGCTTCTCCTGGATCGCGGTCTTCAGCTTGAGCGGGTTCATCTGCACGATGGTCGCGACCGGCGTGTTCTCGCGGATGAACTCGCCCGGCTGAATCAGGCGCTCGGAAATCGCGCCGGCGACCGGCGCCTTGATCACGGCATCGGCCACCTTCTTCTGCGCCAGCTCGTAGGAGGCGCGGCGATCCTGCAGGCTGGCCTTCAGGCTGTGGACGGTGTCGAGCGTCGCCTGATAGTTGGCTTCGGCAACCTTCAGCCGCGTCTCGGCGGTGTCGCGGTCGGCCTGCGTCAGCAGGCCGCGCGCTGCTGAGCTGCTGCGCCCGCTCGAAGCGCATTGCGCGCGTCGTCGCGGTTGGCGGTCGCCTGGCGCACCGACGCGATCTGGTCGTCGGCCGGCGGCTGCCTTGTCCTGGCCGCGATCGATGCCGAGCTGCGCTTCGACCTGCCGCAGCGCGCTCTCGGCGCGGTCGAGCGCGAGCTGCAGCTCGCGCGGCTCGAGCCGGGCGATGACGTCGCCGGCGCGCACTTCGGTGCCGAGCTGCACGCGCACGTCGCGGACGATGCCGGCGACCTCGCTGCTGATGCTTGGCCTGATCGGGCGAGAGCAGCGTGCCCGAGAGGTCGACCTCGCGCTGCACCGACATCCGCTGGACCGGCGCGGTCTGCGGTCTGCGACGGCCGGCCGCGCCGCCGCGGCCGCCGCGCCCGCCGCGGCCGCCGGCGGCCCGCTGCCTGGCCTGCCGTTTTCTCGCACGCGGCGGCGAGCGCCGCGAGGCCGATGACGATCAGCGAGATGTCTGCGCACGGACGTTCCTTTACGAAGCAGGCTTCGCGCTGACGCGTGAACGTCGCGTCGCGCCGGATGTCCTGCGCGCGGCGCGGCGTCGGCCGGCACCGTGCGCCGGTCGGCCAGCCACAGCCGCGCGTTCTCGATGTAGACGTAGTAGACCGGCGTGATGTAGAGCGTCAGCAGCTGCGACACGAGCAGGCCGCCGACGACCGCCAGGCCGAGCGGCCGCCGCGCCTCGGCGCCGGCGCCCCAGCCGAGCGCGATCGGCAGCGTGCCGACCAGCGCCGCCATCGTCGTCATCATGATCGGCCGGAAGCGCACCAGACACGCTTCGTGAATCGCCTCGCGCGGCGTCTTGCCGTGCTCGCGCTGCGCCTCGACGGCGAAGTCGACCATCATGATGCCGTTCTTCTTCACCAGGCCGACCAGCATGATGATGCCGACGAACGCGTACAGGCTCAGCTCGGTCTTGAAGATCAGCAGCGTCAGCAGCGCGCCGAAGCCGGCCGCCGGCAGCCCCGAGAGAATCGTCAGCGGGTGCGTGAAGCTCTCGTAGAGGATGCCGAGCACGATGTAGATGACGACGATCGCCATCAGCAGGATCAGGCCGAGGCCCTGCAGCGAGTCCTGGAAGGCCTGCGCCGTGCCCTGGAACGTGGTCGTGATGGTCGAGGGGATGGTCGCGGCCGCGGTCTGCCTTGATCGTCTCGACCGCGTCGCCGAGCGCGATAGCCCGGCTTCAGGTTGAACGAGATCGTCACCGACGGCAGCTGGCCGGTGTGGCGAAACGACCGACGGCCCGACGTCGGTGCTCGACGCTGGCGACGGTGTTCAGCGGAATCAGCCGGCCGCCGCTCGAGCGGACGTAGAGCATCGACAGCGCCGCCGGATCGTTCTGGAACTGCGGCGCCACCTGCATGATCACCTGGTACTGGTTGTTCGGCGCGTAGATCTGCGACACCTGGCGGGTGCCGTAGGCGTTGTAGAGCGCGGTCTCGACCTGGTTGACCGTCAGGCCGAGCGCCGAGATCTTGTCGCGATCCATGTCGAGCTGGATCTGCGGGTTCTTGAGCTGCAGGTCGCTGCTGACGTCCTCGAGGCCGGGCGATCTCGCGCAGCTTGTCCTCGAGGATCGGCGCCCAGCGATACAGCTCGTCGGTGTCGGTGTCCTGCAGCGTGAACTGATACAGGCTGCGCTGCGCCCTGCTGGCCGCCGAGGTTGATCGGCGGCTGGTTGATCATGAACACGCGGACGCCGGGCACCTGCGCCAGCTTCGGCCGCAGCTCCGCGATCACCTGATCGACGCTGCGCTTGCGCTCGGCGCGCGGCTTCAGGTCGACCGAGAGCTGGCCGGTGTTCAGGCCGCCGCCGCGCGGGCCCGCCGCCGACGTTGTTGCTGAACGCCGGCGACGTCCGGATCCTTGGCGACGATCGTCGGCGACCTGCGAGCTGGTGGCGGACCATCTCGTCGAAGCCGATGCCCTGCATCGCCTCGGTGCTGATGTTGAAGCGGCCCTGATCCTCGCTCGGCAGGAAGCCCTTCGGCACCAGCGTGAACAGATAGACGGTGCCGACGAGCAGCGCGACCGAGACCGCCATCGTCACCGCGTGGAAGCGCAGCGCGCCGCGCAGCGTCCAGTCGTAGAGCTCGCAGCCAGCGCGTCGAACATCCGCTCGGTCGCGTTGTAGAACCACGCCGTGCTTCTGCGCGTGCGGCGGCTTCAGGAAGCGGCTGCACAGCATCGGCGTCAGGCTGATCGAGACGAAGCCCGACACCAGAATCGCGACGCCGATCGTGACCGCGAACTCGTGCAGCAGCCGGCCGACGACGCCGCCCATGAACAGCACCGGGATGAACACCGCCGCCAGCGACACCGTCATCGAGAGAATCGTGAAGGCGACCTCCTTCGAGCCGTCGAACGCCGCGCGCATCGGCGGCTTGCCCATCTCCATGTGCCGGACGATGTTCTCGAGCATCACGATCGCGTCGTCGACGACGAAGCCGACGGAGAGCGTCAGCGCCATCAGCGACAGGTTGTCGAGGCTGTAGTCGAGCAGATACATCACCGCGAAGGTCGCGACGATCGAGGCCGGCAGCGCGAGGCTGGGGATGATCGTCGCCGAGACGTTCCGCAGGAACAGGAAGATCACCATGACGACCAGCGCCGACGGTGAGCAGCAGCGTGAACTTGACGTCGTGGACCGACTCGCGGATCGGCATCGGAGCGGTCGGTGCGGATGTCGAGCGACAGCGCGGCCGGCAGCTGCTCGCGGAAGGTCGGCAGCAGCTGCCTTGACCGCGTCGACGACGGCGACGACGTTGGTGCCCGGCTGCTTCTGAATCGCGAGATAGATCGTCCGCTCGCCCTGGTACCAGGCGGCGCTCTTGTCGTTCTCGACGCCGTCGTAGACGTGCGCGACCTCGCTCGAGCCGGACCGGGTTGCCGTTGCGGTAGGCGATGATCATCGGGCCGTAGGCCGACGGCGCGCAGCAGCTGGCCGTTGGCCAGCACGGTGAAGGTCTGCTGCGCGCCGTACATCGTGCCGGTCGGCAGGTTGACGTTCGCGTTCTGGATCGCGCTGGCGACTTCGTCGATGCCGATGCCGTGCGCCGACGAGCTTGCGCGGGTCGACGTCGACGCGGACGGCGTACTTGGCCGCGCCGAACACCTGCACCTGCGCGACGCCGCTGACCATCGAGATCCGCTGCGCGATCGTCGACTCGGCGTACTCGTTGATCACCGACAGCGGCAGCGTCGCCGAGCGCAGCACCAGGAACAGCACCGGCTGGTCGCCGGGATTGACCTTCTGGTACGACGGCGGCGCCGGCATCTGCGGCGGCAGCTGGCGCGCCGCCTTCGCGATCATCGCCTGCACGTCCTGCGCGGCGGCGTCGATGTTGCGGCTCAGGTCGAACTGCAGCGTGATGTTGGTGTTGCCCTGCGAGCTGGTCGAGTTGATCGAGGTCGACGCCGGCGATGGTCGCGAACTGCTTCTCGAGCGGCAGCGCCACCGCCGACGCCATCGTCTCGGGGCTGGCGCCCGGCAGGCCGGCGTTGACCTGGATGGTCGGGAAGTCGACGGTCGGCAGGTCGCTGACCGGCAGCTGCCGGTACGCCATCAGCGCCGAAGACGACGATGCCGAGCATGATCAGCGTCGTCGTGACCGGGCGCTTGATGAAGAGCGACGGAAAGGTTCATGGCGTGACCTCGCCTCCCGGACCGGACTTGACGCTGATGCGGCTGCCCGGAGCGAGCCGCAGATGGCCGTCGGTCACGACCGTCTCGCCGGCCTTGAGCCCCTGCTTGATCACCGATTCGGCGTCGACCGCGCGGGCGACGGTGACGGTCCGCAGCTCCACGGTCTTGTCCGGCTTGACGACGAACACGTACTGCCCCTGCTGGCCGGTCTGCACCGCCGTCGGTCGGGACGACGATCGCGTGCGGATCGGTGGTCAGCGTGACCGTCGACGTTGACGAACTGGCCCGGCCAGAGGTGCCGCGTCGTCGTTCGGGAACGTGCCCTTGATCTTGATCGTGCCGGTCGTCGGGTCGACCGCGTTGTCGACGAAGGTGATGCGCCCGACCGACGGCGCGCCGGTATCGTTCGGCGCGAGCGCCTCGACCTGCACCGAGCCCTGCGTCGATGATACCGCTTCAGCTCCGGCAGCCGCGCTTCGGGGATGCCGAACGACACGTAGATCGGCGAGACCTGGTTGATGACGACCAGCGGCGTCGCGTCGTTGGCGCGCACCAGGTTGCCCTCGTGCACCATCAGCGCGCCGGTGCGGCCGGCGATCGGCGCGGTGATCGTCGCGTACTGCAGCTGCACCTTCGGCGTTCTCGACCGCGGCGCGGTCGGCGTCGAGCGTCGCCTCGAGCGCCGCCGCCGCCGTTCGCGTCGTGTCGACCTGCTCCTTGGTGGCGATGCCGCGCTCGGCGAGATCCTGGTAGCGCTGCGCCTGCGCTTTCGCGTTCGCCGCCTGCGCCGTGTCGCGCTGCAGGTTCGCCTCGGCCTGCTCGAGCGCCGCTTCGAGCGGCCGGCGGTCGAGCGTGAACAGCACCTGGCCCTTCTGACGTCGTCGCCTTCCTTGAAGCCCACCGAGGTCAGCTCGCCGGTGATCTGCGCGCGCACCGCGACGGTGGAGAAGGGCTCGACGCGTGCCGATCACGTTGAGCTCGAGCGGCATCGCCTTCTCGGCGACGACCGCGGTGGCCACGGGCACGCCCGCGCCGCCGCCGGGACCGCCGCCGCGGCCGGCGCGGGCGGCGTGGATTGCACCGCTTCGCTGCCGGAGCAGCCAGCCGCGGCGAGTGACGCCGCAAGCGCGGCAGGAGCGAACCAGAAAGACAGTCTCAAAGACATTATTCGAATCGCAATGCGTCGATGGGATCGAGCGCGGCCGCTTTCCGCGCGGGATAGAAACCGAAGAACACACCGGTGATGGCCGCGAAGCCGAACGCGACGACGACGGCATTCGCCGAGACCGCAGTCGGCCACCCCTGCCACAGCGTGACGCCGCGCGCCAGGCCGAAGCCGAGCGCGATGCCGATGCCGCCGCCGAACAGGCTCAGCACGACCGCCTCGACCAGGAACTGCAGCAGCACGTCGCGGCCGCGCGCGCCGATCGCCATGCGCAGGCCGATCTCGCGCGTCCGCTCGGTCACCGACACCAGCATGATGTTCATGATGCCGATGCCGCCGACCAGCAGCGACACGCCGGCGATGCTCGCGAGCAGCGCCGTCATCGTCTGCGTCGCTTCCTTGCGGACGCTCGCCATCTCCTCCATGGTCCGCACCATGAAGTCGTCGGGCTCGCCCGGCTGGATCTTGTGGCGCGTCCGCAGCATGGTGGCGATGGTGTCGGCGACGCGCGTCGTTTCGCCGGCCGAGGCCGCCGAGACCTGCACCATCTGGATGTTGGTGATGCCGCGCAGCTTCTTCATCACCGTCGTGTAGGGGACGAAGATCGTGTCGTCCTGATCCTGTCCCATGCCCGACTGGCCCTTGCTCGCCATCACGCCGACGACGGTGAAGGGCTGGTTCGAGATGCGGATGATCTGGCCGATCGGGCTCGATGTCGGGCGCGAACAGCTGATCGCGCGTCACGCGTGCCGAGCACGGCGACCTTCGACGCCGTCGTCACGTCCTGCGGCGTGAAGAACGCGCCCGTCGATCACCGGCCACGATCGGATGAGCGGCATGTCGACGTCGGTGCCCTGCACCTGCGTGTTCCAGTTCTGGTTGCCGGCGACGATCTGCGCGCGCAGTGTTCGACCCGGCGGCGACGTACTGCACGCCCGGGATCTGCGCGATCGCCTCGGCGTCGTCCGGGACGAGCGTGCTGGCGTTGCCCTGGCCCATGCGGACGCCGCCGGCCATGAAGTTGCCGGCCGAGACCATCACCATGTTGGTGCCGGCCGACTGAATCTGCGCTTCGATCGAGCTCTGCGCGCCGGTGCCGAGCGCCACCATCGTGATGACGGCGGCGACGCCGATGATCATGCCGAGCATCGTCAGCGCGGTCCGCATCTTGTTGCGGTTCAGCGCCTTCAAGCGCGATGCGGAGAATCATCAGGAACGACATACGGCTCCTACACCGCCTCCGCGGCCGGCAGCGCCGCGAGCTCGTCCTGCGCGACGCGACGCCGCGTGACCGCGCGATCGGCCACGACCTGGCCGTCGCGGAACGACACCATGCGGGTGCCGTACTCGGCGATGTCCATCTCGTGGGTGATCAGCACGACCGTGATCCCGCGCTCCTGGTTCAGGCGCTGGAAGATCCCCATGACTTCGATGCTGGTGCGCGTGTCGAGGTTCCCGGTCGGCTCGTCGGCGAGCAGGATCGACGGCTGGTTGATCAAGCGCCCGCGCGATCGCGACGCGCTGCTGCTGCCCGCCCGACAGCTGGTTCGGATGGTGATCGGCGCGGTTGCCGAGCCCGACCAGCGCGAGCATCTCGAGCGCCCGCTCGTGCCGCTCGGCTCGTCTTCATCCCGTTGCCGCCGTAGAGCAGCGGCAGCTCGACGTTGTCGAGCGCCGAGGTGCGCGACAGCAGGTTGAAGCCCTGGAAGACGAAGCCGATCTTCTTGTTCCGCACCGCGGCCAGCGCGTCCTTCGACATCGTCGAGACGTCCTGGCCGTCGAGGAGGTACTGGCCCGAGCGTCGGACGGTCGAGGCAGCCGATGATGTGCATGAAGGTCGACTTGCCCGAGCCCGACGGTCCGGTGACCGCGAGGAACTCGCCCTGACGCACTTCGAGGTTGACGCCGCGCAGCGCCTTCACCTCGACCTCGCCGACGACATACGTCTTGACGAGGTTCTTGACCGCGATGACCGTGGACATGATGGCGCCGCGTCAGCGGCCCCTGCCTCCCTGGAAGCCGCCGCGCCCGGGCATCAGCGGGTTGCCGGTGCCGCCCTGCGGGCAGCGTGCGCGTGGTCGTGCTCGCGCCGGTCACGCCGGTGACGACTTCCATGTTTTCCTGCAGCTCGCTGCTCAGCACTTCGGTGTTCGTCCCGTCGGAGATGCCGAGGCGCATGTTCACCGGCTTCAGCTGGTGATTCATGAACAGCCAGGCGCGGCCGCGCGTCTCCGATGGTCGGGAGCGGCGCGAACAGCGCGTCGATGGTCTGCGCGCCGCCCTGCAGCATGTCCTTCTGTTTGCCCGGCGCAGGCGCCGCCGCGGGCGTCGGCGTTTTCGCCGCCTCGAACGCGCTGGTGTCCCGGCCGCGCTCCTTCATCCGGGCGATGAACTGCTGCTGCTCCTCGGGCGACATGCCCTTGAAGCGTTCCATCATCCGCGCCGGATCGAAGTTGCCTTGTCCTGAGCGAGCGCCCCCGTCCTCACCGCGAGTCGAAGGGCCGCGCTGTCCCTCACTCGCCGCCGGTGAAGACGACGGCGTGCCGGGTGCCTCGGTGGCAACCGCTCCGCTCTCCGAGCCGGTTGTGCCGGTCGCACCCTGACGTCCACGTGCGCCGCGGCCGCCGCCGCCCTGCGCTTCGGGCGGCAACGCCTGGTTCAGCGCCGCGAACACCTCGGCCGTCGGCCGGAAGCGCAGCGCCGCGTTCGGCACGCGCAGGACGTCCGTGCGCTTGGCGATCTCGACCTTCACGTTGGCCGTCATCCCGGGCTTCAGCTTCAGCTGCGGGTTCGGGACGTCGATCACCGTGCCGTAGGTCGTCACGTTCTGCACGACGACCGGCTGCAGGCGGACCTGCGACACCGTGCCCTCGAACGTTTCCGTCGGATAGGCGTCGACGTGGAAGGTGACGTGCTGCCCGGGCCGGATGCGGCCGACGTCCGCCTCGTCGATGTTCGCGTTGACCTGCATCTTGGTGAGGTCGGCGGCAATCACGAACAAGGTCGGCGCCTGCATGCTCGCCGCGACCGTCTGGCCGACGTCGACGCTGCGCTGCGTGACGATGCCGTCGATCGGCGCGGCGATCACCGTGTGATCGAGGTTGACCTGGTTCTGGTTGACCTGCGCCTGCGACTGCGCGACGCCCGCCTGCGCCTGCGTGACCGTCGCCTCCTGCGACGCCGAGCGTCGCTTGCGGCGGTATCGACCGCGATCTTCGCCGCGTCGAGCTCGCTCTGCGGCAGCAGCTGGCTGCGACGCCAGCTCCTTGGCCCGCGCGTATTTCTGCTGCGCGTCGGTCAGCTGCACCTTCGCGCGGTCGAGATCGCTTTGCGCCTTGGTGAGGTTGGCGCGGGTCTGCGCCAGGTTGGCGCGCGCCTGCTGCAGCTGCGCGTCGAACAGCGACGGTTCGAGCCGCGCGATGACCTGGCCCTTCTTGACGATCGAGTTGAAGTCGGCGCCGAGGTAGCTGATGTTGCCCGACACCTGGCTGCCGACGTGCACCGTGGTGACCGCCTGCAGCGTGCCGGTGGCGCCGACGGCGTCGATGACGTCGCCGCGCGTGACCGGCGCCGTCATCACCTGGATCTCCGCGCCGCCGCGGCGCACGTACATACGCGCCGACGCCCGCGCCGACGGCGGCGACGATCAGAAGTCCGATGAGCGCTCGTTTCATACGGCCGATTTCGCTATCCCGCTGGTTTCGTGCTTACTGCCCGCCGCCGCCGCCCTGGTTGCCGGTGCGGTTCGTGTTCGTTGTCGTCGTGCCGGCCCCGCCGCCGCCGGCGTTGATCACGCTGACGTTGAGGTTCTGCAGCGTCGTCTGCTGCAGGCGCTCGAGCTCGACGAGCGACTTGCGGTAGTTGAGAATCGCGCGCAGCTCGCTGTTCTGCGCGTCCGAGAGGTCGCGCTGCGCCTGCACGACGAAGTAGTTGGTCGACATGCCGACCTCGAACTTGCTCTGCTCGGCTTCGAGCTTCTTCTGCGCGAACTCGCGCGCGGCCTGCGCGGCCTGCACGCTTTCGACGTTGCTCTGCGCCGTGACCGCCGCGTTGGTGACGTCGGTGGCGATCTGCAGTTCCACCTGCTTCAACTGGGCCTGCACCTGGTTCAGCTGCACGCGCGCCTCTGCGCGGCATTCGCCTTCTGCGTGCTGACGCCGAGCGGATAGCGACATCACGAGCTGCGCCGTCCAGCGTCGGAAAGTTGTTGTGGAACAGCGAGCCGAACGCGTCGCCGACGCCGCCGGGAATCACTTTGGTGGGCGGCGCGCCGAAGCCGCCGTCGCGGATGAACTGCGTGCCGCCGAGTCCTTGCAGACCATACGAGGTCTGCAGGTCGACTTGGGGCTTCAGCTGATCCACCAGCAGCTTCAGGGTGACGTCGTTCGCTTCGACTGTTCTTCTTGGCGATCGCGATATCGGTCCGCTCGTCGAGCGCGCGCCGCACGGCCGCCTCGATGTCGATCGTCTGCGGCTGGAAGTCCGGGCGATCGACCGGGTCGAGCGCCGCCGCTCCAGTTCGGATCGGCGGTGCCCGCCACGATCAGCCGCTTCAGGGCGAGCTCGGCGGTGCGCCGCGTGGACTGCGCGGCGACGAGCGCCTGCCGGCGCGTCGCCTGCTCGGACTGCGCCTGGACGACGTCGATCGGCGCCATCGTGCCGATCTCGACGCGGGTCTGGTTGTCCTGCACCAGCTTGCTGGCGAGGTCGAGCGACTCCTGCGCCACCTCCACCGCCTGCACCGCGAAGACGTAGTCCCAGTACGCGTTGCGGACATTCGACAGCGTGTTGGTGATCGTCGAGCGGAGCTGCACGTCCGAGATGTCGCGGTTGAGCTTGGTCACCTGCAGCTGCTGGCGCGTCGAGTCGATGCGGAAATTCCGCAGCAGCGGCTGCACGTAGGCGAAATTCCAGTTCGACTGATAGACCGGGTTGAACAAGTTGCTGTTGACCGTCGACTCACGGCGGAAATTCGACAGTGACGCGGTGAACGACCCGCCGCCCCACGGAATCTGCTGGGCGACGCCGCCGTTGACCGTCATCGTCTTGTTCTGCGGCACGATGCCGCCCGAGCCGACCGTGGTCTGGTTGACGGGCAGCAGCGTCGTGTTCGACGGACCGACGATGGAGGTGAGACTCGGGTGGTAGACGGAGCTGATGCTCGCGATGGCGATGTCGTTGATTTCGGGATTGAGGCGCTGGACGGCGATGTCGAGGTTGCGTTCGAGCGCGAACTTGACCGCCTCGTCGAGCGTCAACCGCACGGTGGGCCGCGCGTCGCCCGTCGCCGCCGCCGGCGGCTGCGTCGTGTCGCTCGTCTGCGCCCGCTCGGCCGCCTGCTTGATCAGCTCTTGAATCCGCGCTTCGGAAATCTGCTGCGCGCGCGCCGGGGTCGCGAGGCCGCCGATCGCGGCGATCGCTGCCGCCGCAGTAAGCATGGTGAACGTTCGGGTCCGTGTCATTGCATCTCTCTCCATTCGCCGGGCCGTTCTCGGCCCGCTATTTCTTCTTGGCGTCGCCCTTCGAGCGGCGGTGATCCTTGTCCCACTGTTCGTGCAGCTTGTTCAGGGTGACGCGCTGTTCCGGCGTCAGCACCTGGCGCATGCGCAGCAGCATCAACGTGCGGCCTCTTGTTCAGCGTGCCGCGAATGCCTTCGACTTTGTCCACTTGCTTGGTGACGACCGCTTCGTCGGCGTTGGCGGCGATGAGACGTGACAGCTCCGCCTCCTGCTCGTCGAGCTCGACCTTCTTCTGCCGCAGCTGGGTGATCGCAGATTGGAAAACGCTGTCGATCCTGGCGGATTGGTCGGCGGTCAGGCTCAGATCCTTCTGGAACTGAGCATCTTTCCACCACGCGAAACCAAACGATTGTCCGCTAAGCGGGGCCGCAAGCGCCAGCAGGATGAGCGCGGGCAGCAGCCGGCGGACCGATGTGCGTTGCATGCGTAAACCTCTGAAATTCAGCTACTTGACAAGATTACGACGTGCACGGCGCGGGCGTTTATGGAGAGACAACTTTTTACCTATTCTTGAGGTCTCGAGGCCGGTCGACGGCCGTTTCGAGCGGGCGAAAACAGCCGTCGAGGCGGCCGTTTCAGAGTTCATCTTTTCCGGAATCCCAGTTCCGCGAAGTCGGCCGACGTTTCCGTCGGAATCGTGCTGCATGCGGAAAGCGGCCTGAAAACGAGGCGGCAAGCGGTGAATTCCTGCAAACTGCTGGCATTTCCGTTGCTCAACCGTGGAGCATGAGGCCGTTCTTCCTCGCCTGGCTCACCCTGGCGCTCCTCCTGCTGGCTCTCGGGAGCTTCACGTCGGCGCGCGACAAACTCGCGAGGGCCCGCTTCCTGAACGCCTCCCGGCAGGAAGCGAGCGGCGGCTCGTTCGCGGCTGGCGGTGGTGCAATGGTGGTCGTGAAGCAGGGAAGCGGCTGCCACGCGGTTGAAGACTGACGGCGAGTAGTTGCTAGCTACCAGCTGCCCGGTTTCGCCCCGTCCATCTAGCAACTAGCATCTAGCAACTGCCAGCAGCTAACCCCCAGCCCCGGCGCAGAACTCTGTGAGTTTGGCGATCGCGGCGCCGACCAGGTTGTCGGGCGTCGACGCGCCCGACGTCAGGCCGATCGTCACCGGACCCTCCGCCGGCAGCCAGCCGGCCGCCGTCACTTCGGCCTTCGAGCCGACCGGCCGATGCCGGATCTCCTGCGGCGAGACCAGGCAGTCCGGATCGGCGATGTGAAAGGTCGGCCGCGACGCGGCGCAGATGCGCGCGAGGTTCGCGGTGTTGCTGCTGTTGTAGCCGCCGATGACGATCATCAGGTCGACCGGCTTGTCGCGCAGCAGGGCGACGACGGCGTCCTGGCGATCCTGGGTGGCGCTGCAGATGGTGTCGAAGGCCTGGTAGTGCTCGGCGAGCTGGCCGTCGCCGTAGCGGTCGCGCATCGCCGCCCGGATCATCTCGCCGATCTCGAGCGACTCGCGACATCAGCATCGTCGTCTGGTTGGCGAGGCCGATGCGCTGCAGGTCGCGGTCGGGATCGAAGCCGGGCGAGACGGCGTTTTCGAACCGCTTCAGGAACGCGTCGCGGTCGCCGCCGCTGACGGATGTAGTCGCAGACGACCTCGGTTTCGGCGTCGGTCGAAGACGACGAGGTAGCGTGCCGCCGTACTGCACCGCCTGCGACGCGGTCGCCTGCGTTTCCTCGTGCCAGACCTTGCCGTGGATGATCGACGTGTAGCCGCCCTCGGCGTAGCGGCGGACGTTCTTCCAGACGTTGAGGACCGAGCCGCAGGTGGTGTCGATGAGCGTGCAGCCGCGCCGATCGAGCTGCTCGCAGCATCGCGACGGTGACGCCGAACGCCGGCAGGATGACGACGTCGTCTGCGCTGAGCGCGTCGAGCTGTTCCGCCTCGTCGCTCAGGAAGCGGATGCCCATCGCCCGCAGCTTGTCGTTGACGTGCGGGTTGTGGATGATTTCGCCGGTCAGGAAGACGCGGCGGTCGGGGAAGCGCTCGCGCGTCTGGTAGGCGTAGTCGACGGCGCGATCGACGCCGTAGCAGAAGCCGAACTCGCGCGCGAGATGGACCGTCAGCCGCCCGGCGCTGATAGGTGAAGTCGTTCGCCTTGATCTGGTCGATGAGCGCGCTGTGATAGTTCTCGGCCAGCATGCCGGCGACGGCATGCTTCAGGTCGAGGCCTTTGCGGAAGATCAGCGAGGGCATGGGGAAGGTTCGGGGTTCAGGGTTCTGGTGCTCATCGGTTCCGGTGCGGTTCACGGTTCTGGGTTCGGCGTTCTTCGGTTGCCAACCCCGGAACCCGCACCCGAACCCTGATACCCGAACCGCTCTACGCTGATCTCTGATCTCCCGGACGTGCGGCGTGAGGGCGTCGAACGCCAGCAGCTCGCGCGTGTGCGGACGGTCGAGCGCGATCTCGAGCTCCGACAGGAACGCATCGTCGGCGGCGACGTCGGCTGGCCGGCGCCGCGCGTGGCGACGGGCGTGAGCCGTGCGGCGCGCCGGCTCGCGGTCGCCGGTGACCAGATACGACGCCCCGCTTCGGAGGGCGCGGTCCCCAGCCGAACTGGAACGAGGCGCCGACGCGCGACGCCGACGAACAGGCCGGCGGCCGCCGCGGCCGCGACCCAGCGCGGCGCCGTGCGGGTCGACGACGCGGTGAGCGTCCGCCGCACGATCCGGCCGGGGAAGCTGAGGACGCGCGCCGGCCGGCCGACGAGCTCGAGGCGCCGCGCGATCTGCTGCTGCTGCGCGCGGAGGCGATCGGCGGTGAAGATCGCGTCGGCCTCGGCGTCGCCCTCCCGGCGCACGCTGTCCATGAAGCGCGACGAGCTCGGCATAGCGCGCGCTGCACGGCGTCGCAGTCGGCCAGGTGCTCGGCGGCCGGCGGATCGACCGGCTCGCCGCGTGCGCTCGGCGAGGTAGCAGTCGAACAGGCGCTCTTCGGGGAGATGACGACGCGCGGGCGATCACGGCTTGCCTCCGAGCAGGCTGCGCAGCTTGCGCGCGGCGCGGAACAGGTGCACGCGGACGGTCGATTCGTTCAGGCCGGTCATCGCGCTGACTTCCCGCGGCGTGCAGTCGCCGTAGTGACACAACATGAACACGGTGCGCTGGCGGCCGTCGAGCCGATCGACGGCCGCGGCGAGCTTCGCGCGCCGCTCGCGCGCGAGGAGCCGGTGCTCGGGATCGGTCGCAGGGCCGGCCGCCGACGCGCGCGGCTTCGTCGGCGCTGGTGGCCTCGCTCGCCGGCGCGAACCAGCGATCGCGGCGCGCCGCGCGCCTTGCGGCGATCGAGGCAGCCGTTGATGAGAATGCGCGTGAACCAGACCTCGAACGGCCACGCCTCGCGATAGGAGCGTGATGTGGCAGAAGACCTTGACGAACGCGTCCTGGACCGCTTCGTCGGCTTCGGCGGCGTCGCGAAGATACTGATAGGCGATGCGCGACGGCGCGGCGCTGGTGCAGCGGCGACGAGCCCGCCGAAGCGCTCGCGCGCCTCGTCCATCTCGCCGCGCTCGACGAGCCCGCGGATCTCGACCGCGAGCCGCGTGTCGTCGGACGAGCGGCGCCGGCGCGGCGGCGCGCCGCTGGCCGGCGCGACGTCGGCCCGGACCGACCGGGACCGGTCCGGCACGTCGGCGTCGCGCGCAGGTCGCGAATCGTCACTCATAGAGGCATTACGATGCAGTCGGGCAGGTGTTTACAGTTTACCGCAGCCGCTCGGAATTGTTGACTTGACGGATCGTGCAGGGATACGATTCCGCGATTCGGCGTATGTTACTGGGCCTTCATATCTTAGGAGCGTTGAATGAGCACCGGAGTTGAGCGCGGCCGCGGCCTCGAGCGCGAAGGGATTCCGACCGATCGCGTCCGCTGGAACCTGTCCGCGGCCGCGCTGTACGAGGAAGCGATGCGCCGCGAGGAAGGGCTGATCGCCGCCGACGGGCCGCTCGTCTGCCGGACCGGGCAGCACACCGGCCGCTCGCCCAACGACAAGTTCGTCGTCCGCGAGCCGTCGAGCGAAGCGGAGATCGCCTGGGGCAAGGTCAACCGGCCGATGGAGCCGGCGCAGTTCGACGCGCTGCACCGCGACCTGCTGAGCTCGCTTGCAGGGCAACGAGCTGTTCGTGCAGGACTGCTACGCCGGCGCCGATCCGACGTACCGCCTGCCGGTCCGCGTCATCACCGAGTTCGCCTGGCACAACCTGTTCTGCCGCAACCTGTTCATCGACGATCCGGCGGCGGCCGCAGGCGGCGTCGCCGCAGTTCACGGTCATCGACTCGCCGAGCTTCAAGGCCGATCCGCGCGCGCCACGGCACGCAACTCCGACGTGGTCATCGCGCTCAACTTCGCCAAGCGGCTGGTGCTCATCGGCGGCACGAGCTACGCCGGCGAGATGAAGAAGTCGATCTTCACCGTCGCTGAACTACCTGCTGCCGCTGCAGGGCGTGCTGCCGATGCACTGCTCGGCCAACGTCGGCGCGGCCGGCGACGTCGCGCTGTTCTTCGGCCTGTCGGGCACCGGCAAGACGACGCTGTCGAGCGATCCCGAGCGCAGGCTGATCGGCGACGACGAGCACGGCTGGAGCGATCGCGGCGTGTTCAACTTCGAGGGCGGCTGCTACGCGAAGACGATCCGGCTGTCGGCCGAGGCCGAGCCGCAGATCTACGCGACGACGCGCCGCTTCGGCACGGTGCTCGAGAACGTGGTCGTCGATCCGGAGACGCGCGCAGCTGAATCTGGACGACGACCGCTACACCGAGAACACGCGCGCGGCCTATCCGATCTCGTTCATCGACAACGCGGTGCCGTCGGGCCAGGGCGGCCATCCCGCGGAACATCGTCATGCTGACGGCCGACGCGTTCGGCGTGCTGCCGCCGATCTCGCGGCTGACGCCGGACGGCGGCGATGTATCACTTCCTGTCCGGCTACACGGCGAAGGTGGCGGGCACCGAGAAGGGCGTGACCGAGCCGAAGGCGACGTTCAGCACCTGCTTCGGCGCGCCGTTCCTGCCGCTGCCGCCGAGCCGCTACGCGAAGATGCTCGGCGAGAAGATCGCGCGGCACAGCGCGCGCGTCTGGCTGGTGAACACCGGCTGGACCGGCGGGCCGTACGGCGTCGGCACGCGGATGAAGATCGCGCACACGCGCGCGATGATCCGCGCCGCGCTGTCGGGCGCGCTCGACAGCGTCGAGCTACGAGACGGATCCGATCTTCAACCTCGACGTGCCGACCGCGTGTCCCGGCGTGCCGGCCGAGGTGCTGAAGCCGCGCAACACCTGGGCCGACCAGCGCCGCCTACGACGCGCAGGCCGGCGAAGCTGGCGCGGATGTTCGTCGACAACTTCAAGACGTTCGAAGGCGGGCGTCGACCGCGCAGGTCGCGCGCCGCCGGGCCGCGCGCCTAGCCGAATTGGCCGATTCGGTCAACGCTGCCAGCTTGCGTTCGAAGCCGGTCATCGGCCTCGAGATCCACGCGCAGCTGCTGACCGCGTCGAAGATCTTCTGCGGCTGCAGCACGGCGTTCGGCGCGCCGCCGAACACGCACGTCTGTCCGGTCTGCCTCGGGCTTGCCCGGCGCGCTGCCGGTGCTGAACCGCGCGCGCGGTCGACTACGCGCATCCGCGCCGCGCTCGCGCTCGGCTGCCGCGATCAACGAGACGTCGATCTTCGCGCGCAAGAACTACTTCTATCCCGATCTGCCGAAGGGCTATCAGATCTCGCAGTACGAGCAGCCGCTCGCGAGCGACGGCGCGCTCGAGTTCACGAGCGGCGGCGGGCCGCGGCGCGTCGGCATCACGCGCGTCCACATGGAAGAGGACGCCGGCAAGTCGCTGCACGAAGGCTTCGCCGATTCGGATCGCAAGACCTACGTCGACTACAACCGCAGCGGCGTGCCGCTCATCGAGATCGTCACCGAGCCGGACCTGCGATCGGCGGCCGACGCCGCGGAGTTCTTCAGCCGGCTGCGCGCGATCCTCGTCTGGCTCGGCGTCAACGACGGCAACATGGAAGAGGGCAGCCTGCGCTGCGACGCGAACGTGTCGGTCGGCCCGCGGGCGCCGACGGCGCTCGGCACCAAGGCCGAGGTCAAGAACCTCAACTCGTTCCGCTTCCTGCAGAAGGCGCTCGAGTACGAGATCGAGCGGCAGATCGAGCGTGCTCGAGCGACGGCGGCCGGGTCGTGCAGGAGACGCGGCTGTGGGATCGGCCGCCGGGCGCACGGTGTCGATGCGCAGCAAGGAAGAAGCGCACGACTACCGCTATTTCCCCGAGCCCGATCTGCCGCCGCTCGTCGTCGACGCCGACGCGCGTCGAGCGCGATCCGCGTCGCGATGCCGGAGCTGCCCGACGCGCGGCGCCGGCGGTTCGTCGACGCGCTACGCGCTGCCCGAGTACGACGCCGCGCAGCTGACGCAGTCGCGCGCGCGTCGCCGACTACTTCGAGGCGGCGGTCGCGCGCCGGCGCGCCGCCGAAGGCGGCGAGCAACTGGATCATGGGCGAGCTGGCGCGCGCGCTGAACGGAGCAGGACCGGACATCGCGCTCGTCGCCGCGTCGACGCCGGAGCGGCTCGCCGGGCTGATCGCGCTCGATCGAGCAGCGGCACGATCAGCGGCTCGATGGCGAAGGACGTGTTCGAGAAGATGTTCGGCTCGGACGCAGCGGCCGACGAGATCGTCGCGGCCGAAGGGCTGACGCAGATCGACGACGAGTCGCAGATCGTCGGCGCTGATCGCGCGACGTGCTGGCCGGCAACGCCGACGCGGTCGCGCAGTACCGCGCCGGCAAGACGAGCGACGTTCGGCTTTCTCGTCGGCCAGGTGATGAAGGCCACCGGCGGCAAGGCGAACCCGAAGCGCGTGAACGAGCTGCTCAAGCGCGCGCTGGAGGCGTGATATAAGATGACCGTCCTTTCAGCGGCCGTGTCGCGGACGACAGCTTGATAGAGACCCATCATCTTTCCAAGCTCTACAGCCGCGGCGTCTACGCGCTGCGCGATCTCTCCCTCACCATCGACAAAGGCGAGTTCCTCTTCCTGACCGGCCCGAGCGGCGCCGGCAAGTCGACGCTGCTGCGCCTGCTGCTGCGCGAGGAGCTGCCGAGCGAAGGCGAGCTGAAGGTGCTGCGGCCGCGACCTGAGCGACGCTGCAGCCGCGCGCAGGTGCAGAGCTACCGCCGCACGCGTCGGCTTCGTCTTCCAGGACTTCCGGCTGATCCCGCGCTTCACCGTCTTTCAGAACGTCGCGTTCGTGATGCGCGTGCTCGGCGCTGCCGGTCGCGACGCAGCAGCGCAAGACGTTCCAGGTGCTGAAGTGGGTCGGGCTGCAGCACCGGATGAACGCCTTTCCCGAGGAGCTCTCGGGCGGCGAGCAGCAGCGCATCGCGATCGCGCGCGCGCTGGTCAACGATCCGCAGCTCGTGCTCGCCGACGAGCCGACCGGCAACCTCGATCCCGACCTGTCGCTCGAAATCATGAACCTGTTCCGCGAGATCAACGCGCGCGGCACGACCGTCGTCGTCGCCACGCACGACCGCGAGCTGATTCGCCGCGTCGGCCGCCGCTCGATCACGCTCGATCACGGCCAGATCGTCGAGGTCGCCTGATGCGCGCGCTGCGCTACGCGTTCGACGAAGCGGCGTCGAGCCTGTGGCGCGGCCGGCAGTCGGGGCTGCTGTCGACGGCGACGATCGCGCTGGCGCTGTTCGTGCTCGGCGGCTTTCTCGTCGTCACCGCCAACCTGCAGCGGCTCGGCGCCGAGTGGAGCCACGCGGCCGAGATGTCGGTCTACCTGAAGGACGACGTCGACGCCGGCGGAGCGGCAGGCGGTCGAAGCGCGTGCTCGCGCCGGGCGACGTCGTCGCGTCGCGCGAGTACGTGTCGAAGGCCGACGCGCTCGCGCGCTTCAAGCAGACGTTCGGCGAGCTCGCGGCGACGATGGACGGCGCTCGGCGGCAACCCGCTGCCGGCGTCGATCGAGGTGCGGCTGCAGCCCGGTCCGAGCGACGAGCGCGGCCGTCGACGCGCTCGGCGGCGCGGCTGCGCGAGATGCCGGGCGTCGCCGACGTGCGCTACGACCGGCAGTGGCTGGACCGGCTGCTGTCGGCGATCGCCGTCATCCGCGGCGTCGGCCTGGTGCTCGGCGTCGATGCTGACGATCGCCGCGGCGCTGACGGTCGCCAACGTCGTGCGGCTGGCGCTCACGCGCGGCGCGACGAGCTCGAAATCATGCAGCTGGTCGGCGCGCCGCAGGCCTACATCCGCGGGCCGTTCGTCATGGAAGGGGTGCTCCAGGGCGGCGTCGGCGCGCTGCTCGCGCTGGTCGCGCTGGCCGCGGCGTTCCTCGCGCTGCGCGGCCGCTACCTGGTGCCGCTGGCGTCGGCGATGAACCTGTCGTCGATCCGGTTTCTGCCGCTCGAGCTCTGCCTGCTGCTCGTCGTCGGCGGGATGGTGGTCGGCTGCCTCGGCGGGCTGGTCGCCGCCTGGAACCGCTGAGCGTGACAGCTCGTTACGAGAATCTTGACAGCGGTTTTGTGACAGGGTTACACTTAGTTTCATCAATTCGACAATCCACTCGAGGACCTGCATGCCACGCTTCGTGCCCGATTCGAGGCCGATCAGCGCGCAGCACCCGATCACCGAGTTCTACCGAGAAGAATTCCTCAAACACCACCGATGTCTCCAGCAGCAGCGGCCCTACTATTCAGAAGGCGCCATCACCGACGTCGAAGCCGCGCTCACCAGGATCATCGGCCAAGCTCGAACAGCTCTCCACGCAAGACAACGCCGACCAACTCGTCAGCTCCCTCCTCAAGAAATTCGACGTCGTGACCGGGCTTTCAGCCTGGTCAGATCCCAAACACACCCACTGACACGTTCACTCCCGCAGCTTCGACACGATCTCCTGGCCATCGTCCGGGCCGGGATTCGTGCGTGTCGCCGCCGATGCGCTCGTCGAGCGCGCGCTCGCGATGCCAGACGTCGTGCAGCGCCTTCAGGCCTGCCGCGACGACGGCGGACCTGAAGGTCCGCACTGCTGTCGCGTCATCGCCGCCGGCAAGGCCGCGCCGGCGATGGCCGCGGCGGCCGCGCGCCGTGCTCGGCGTCGCGGATTCGCGCCGGCCTGGTCGATCGGCGTCGACGCCAGGCGGCCGTGCCCGACGCGGTTCGAGTCGATCGTCGGCGGCCATCCGCTGCCGACCGCCGGCGAGCGAAGCGGCGGGCCGCAGGGCGCTGGCGCTCGCCGCGTCGCTCGCCGCCGGACGAGACGCTGCTGGTGCTGCATCTCGGGCGGCGCGTCGGCGCTGATGGCGGTGCCGGCCGACGGCATCACGCTCGACGACAAGCGCGCGACGACCGCAGCGTCTGCTGCGGGCCGGCGCCGACATCCACGCGCTGAACACCGTGCGCAAGCATCTGTCGGCGATCAAGGGCGGCTGGCTCGCGGCGCGCGCGCCGCGGCGCCGTGCCGCACGCTCGCCATCTCCGACGTGGTCGGCGACGATCCGAGCGTCATCGCCTCGGGACCGACGGTCGCCGATGCCAGCCGCTTTCGAGGACGCGCTCGACGTGCTCGAGCGGTTCGGCGGCGAAGCGCGTCTATCCGCCGGCGGTCGTCGCGCGACTTGCGGCGCGGCGCGCGGCGGCGCGCGTCGCCGGAAACGCCGAAGCCCGGCGATCCGCGGCTCGCGCGCACGCGGCACGACGGTCATCGGCGTCGCGCCGCGACGCGATGGCCGGCGCGGCGGCCGCGGCGGCGAGCGCTCGGCTATCACGTCCTGCGCGTCGACGACGCCGTGGTCGGCGAGGCGCGCGATCGCGGCGATCGCGCACGTGCGCGCCGTGCTGGCTCGAGGCCGCGACGGTCGGCCGCCCCGCGTGCATCGTCTCGAGCGGCGAAACGACCGTCCACGTCACCGGGCGGCGGCAAGGGCGGGCGCAATCAGGAGTTCGCGCTCGCCGCCGCCGCGCTGCTCGCGCGAGCTCGGCGGCGCCGCGCGTCGCTCGCCAGCGTCGGCACCGACGGCATCGACGGCCCGACCGACGCGGCCGGCGCGATCGCCGATTCGACGACGATGCGCGCGCGCCGCGGCCGCCGGCCTGTCGCCCGACCAGCACCTCCTCGACAACAATGCCTACGCGTTTTTCGACGCGCTCGGCGATCTCATCCACACCGGTCCGACCGGCACGAACGTCGGCGACCTCCAAGTAATTCTGTTAGCCTAAATTCAGATGCTTTCACGCGATCACGTTCTCGCGCTGATGCGCGAGCGGGTGCACCATCCCGCCGGCATGCGCGAGCTGCTGCAGGTGCTCAAAGTTCCCACGCGACGAGCGCGCCGTCGTTCAAGCGCCACATCAAGTCGCTCGTCGCCTCCGGCGACCTCATTCAGATTCGCGGGCAGCGCTTCGGCCTGCCCGAAAAGATGGACCTCTACGTCGGCCGCCTGCAGACGCACCCGGCCGGCTACGGCTTCGTCAGCCCCGAGCGGCCGCTCGAATCCGGCGGCGGCGACATCTACATCTCCAGCACCGCACCTCAACGAAGCGATGCACGGCGACCGCGTCGTCGTGCGCATCGAGCGGATCAAGGACGGCGGCCGCGCCGAAGGGCGGATCATCCGCATCCTCGAGCGCGCGCAACTCGTCGATCGTCGGCCGCTACGACCGCGACGAGAACGGCATGGGCTACGTCGTGCCGTTCGATCGCCGCGTGCTGATGGACATCATCGTCCCGCCGGGGCAGGAAGGCGGCGCGTCGCCGGGCGAGATGGTGATCGTCGAGCTGACGCGCTGGCCGACCGTCGACGCGCGGCGCGATCGGCCGCGTCGCCGAGGTGCTCGGCGACATCGACGCGCCCGGCGTCGACACCGAGATCATCATCCGCAAGTACGGCATCCCCGACGCGCACTCGGCCGAGGCGGTCGCCGAAGCGGTCCGGCTCGGCACCGCCGTGTCCGAGCGGGACATCCGCGGCCGCACCGACTTCCGCGACGTGCCGACGGTGACGATCGACGGCGAGCACGCCCGCGACTTCGACGACGCGATCACGATCGAGAAGCTGCCGAACGGCAACTACTGGCTCGGCGTGCACATCGCCGACGTCTCGCACTACGTGCAGGAGGGCAGCGCGCTCGATCGCGAGGCCTACGAGCGCGGCACGTCGGTGTACTTCCCCGAGCGCGCCGTGCACATGTTCCCGTCCGAGCTCGCGACCGGGCTGTGCAGCCTCAACCCGCACGTCGATCGGCTGGTGCAGTCGTGCTTCATGGAGATCGACCGCCGCGGCCAGGTCGTGCGCCACGAGTTCCACGACGGCGTCATCAACAGCAACGAGCGGATGACCTACACCGCGGTCAACGGCATCCTGACCGACCGCGATCCGGAGCTGCTGGAGCGCTACGCGCCGCTGGTGCCGATGTTCGAGCTGATGCGCGAGCTGTTCCAGATCCTCAACGACGCGCGCCGCCGCCGCGGGTCGATCGACTTCGATCTCGAACGAGGCCGAGGTCATCATCGACGAGGGCGGCGTGGTCGAGGCGATCATCGCGCTGCAGCGGAACGTCGCGCACCGGCTGATCGAAGAGTTCATGCTGCTGGCGAACGAGACGGTCGCCTCGCTATCTCGAGGCGCAGGAGGCGCCGGCGCTCTACCGCATCCACGAGGAGCCGGACATCCTGAAGGTGGCGAAGTTCGAGGAGTTCATCTCCGGCTTCGGCTACAGCCTCGGCGCGCCGCTGAACGCGCTGCGCCCGCGGCATTTCCAGAAGCTGCTCGAGAAGATCCACGGCAAGCCGGAGGAGAAGCCGATCGCGTTCCTGATGCTGCGCACGATGCAGAAGGCGCGCTACGCGCCGGAGAACCTCGGGCACTTCGGCCTGGCGGCGCCGAGCTACACGCACTTCACCTCGCCGATCCGCCGCTATCCCGATCTGGTCGTGCATCGCGCGCTCCGCGCGGCGCGCCACGAGCTCGCTGAACGAGGAGGCGCGCGAGGAGTGGACCGAGGAGCTGCCGGAGGTCGCGCGCCACACCTCGGAGATGGAGCGCCGCGCCGACGATGCCGAGCGCGAGCTGCTGCAGTGGAAGAAGGTGAAGTTCATGGCCGACAAGGTCGGCGATGAATTCGAAGGCTACGTCACCGGCGTCGCCGCCTTCGGCCTGTTCATCGAGCTGATCGAGCACTTCGTCGAGGGCATGGTGCACGTCTCGACGATGGCCGACGACTACTACCGGTTCGTCGAGGGCGCGCACCTGCTGCGCGGCGAGAACACGCAGAAGGTCTACCGGCTCGGCGACAAGGTGAAGGTGCAGGTGATCCGCGTCAACATGGAGGTGCGCCAGATCGATCTCGGCCTGGTCGAGATCCTCGAGCGCGTGCGCGAAGGGCGAGCGGGGGCCGCGCCGCAGCCAGCGCGGTCGCCGAAGCTGGACAAGCAAACGAAAGCAGCGCCCGGGGCGCCGCGAGCGGCAGGTTCGCAAGGGTGGTCGACGGTCGCTGAGCATGACGATGCGATCCATCGTCGTCGGCACCGCCGGGCACATCGATCACGGCAAGAGCGCGCTGGTCCAGGCGCTGACCGGCACCGATCCCGATCGGCTCGAAGGAAGAGAAGGCGCGCGGCATCACCATCGACCTCGGCTTCGCCCACCAGACCATCGACGGCATCAACTTCGCGTTCGTCGACGTGCCCGGCCACGAGCGCTTCGTCAAGAACATGCTCGCCGGCGTCGGCGGCATCGACCTCGTCGTGCTGGTCGTCGCCGCCGACGAGTCGGTGATGCCGCAGACGCGCGAGCACTTCGACATCTGCCGGCTGCTGCGCGTGCCCGCCGGGCTCGTCGCGCTGACCAAGTCCGACCTCGCCGATGCGGACACGCTGGAGCTCGCGCGCCTCGAGGTTCGCGAGCTGGTCGCCGGGTCGTTCCTCGACGGCGCGCCGATCGTGCCGGTGTCGGCGCGGACCGGCGACGGCCTCGACGCGTTCCGCGACGGCGCTGGTCGAGGTCAGCCGCGACGAGCACGCGGCCGCGCCGTGCACGGCGCGACGCGGCTGCCGATCGACCGCGTCTTCTCGATGAAGGGCTTCGGCACGGTCGTCACCGGCACGCTCGTGTCCGGGCGCATCGCGGTCGACGACGAGCTGGTGGTGGCGCCGGGCGACCGCCGCGTCAAGGTGCGCGGCGTTCAGGTGCACGGCGAGCGGCAGCCCGAGGCGGTGGCCGGGCAGCGGTCGGCGGTCAACCTCGGCGGCGTCGAAGTCGACGAGATCGCAGCGCGGGCAGGCGCTCGTCGCGCCTGGCGCCTTCGTCGAGACGCGCGTCGCCGACGCGATCGTCGAGGTGCTGCCGGCGCGCGAAGCCGCTCAAGCACGGCGCGCGCGTGCGGTTTCACCAGGGGACCGCCGAGATCATCGGCCGCGTCGCGGTGATCGGTCCGGCGGCTGCCGATCGCGCCGTGCCGGCGATCGCGCCAGGCGAGCGCGCGTTCGTCCGGCTGCGGCTCGAAGCGCCGGCGGTGCTCGCGCGCGGCGACCGCTACATCCTGCGCGCCTACTCGCCGCCGCTCACCATCGCCGGCGGCCTCATCCTCGATCCGCAGCCGCCGCGGACCGGCATTCGGAGCGCGGCCGCGCTCGAGCGTGCGCAGCGTCTCGCGTTCGATCCGGCCGCCGACGACCGCGACGCGGCAGAGCGGCAGGCCGCAGCAGGTGATGATCGACGACGCCGGGCTGGCCGGGCTGCCCGTCTGCCGCGCTGATGTCGCGGATCGGCGTCGATCGCCCGGGCGCGTGCAGGGCCTGCCGACGCGCTCGTCGAACGCCGCGCAGGCGGTCGCGGCGGGCGACGTGCTCGTCTCCGCCGCCGATGTTCGACGCGCTGAAAGACGCGATCGTCAAGGCGCTGACCGACGCATCATCGCGTGCAGCCGCTGTCGGAAGGCGTGCCGCGCGAGGAACTGCGCGAGCAGCTTTCGCGCGCGGGCATCCGGCGGTGTTCGACGCGCGCGCTGGCGGACTCTGGCCGCTGCCGGAACGATCAGCGTCGCGCGACCGCGTCGCGCTCGCGACGCATCGCCTGTCGCTGTCGCCGGAGGAGGAGCGCGCGCGCGGCGCGATCGAGCGCGCCTACCGCGACGGCGGGCTGAAGCCGCCCGACGCGGCGTCGATCGCGGCAGCGGCCGGCGTCACCGCCGCGGTCGCGGATCGGATGCTGAAGCTGCTGCAGCGTCAGAAGGTGCTGGTGCGCGTGGACACGCTGCTGTTCCACGACGAAGCGCTGAAGCAGTTGAAGGCGGAAGTCGCGGCGCTGAAGGCTCGGCGGGGGCGGGCGCGGCGGCGCGGATCGACGTCGCCACGTTCAAGGAGCGCTTCGGCGTGACGCGGAAGTTCGCGATCCCGCTGCTCGAGTACCTCGATCGCGAGCGCGTCACGCGCCGGATGGGCGAGACGCGCGTCGTGCTATGACGCCTTCCGGTCGCGCTCGTCGTCCTTATCGTCCTTGATCCCGTCCTTGAAGTTCTTGATCGCGCTGCCGATGCCGCGGCCGAGCCCCGGCAGGCGATTTGCTCCGAAGATGACGATGACGATCAGCAGGACGACGATGCAGTTCGGGCAATCCCAGGCTTGGCATGACACAGCTCCTTCGGCTTTCGGGAATTGTACCACTAATCGCCGCCGGGCTTGCCGGGGTTCTCTCGATCGCGCCGGTGCTTTATGCGCAGTTTACGTCCGGCGTGAACCTGGTCGAAGTGTATGCGACCGTCACCGATCGGCAGGGCGAGCCGGTGACCGGCCTCGACCGCCAGCAGACTTCGCGGTCAGCGAGGACGGCACCCGCCAGGCGATCACCGCGTTCGCCGCCGGAGAGTTCCCGCTGGCGGTCGCCATCGGCCTGGACCGCAGCTTCAGCATGGCCGACAAGCGAACCGCCTTGGCGTCGCCAAGTCGGCGGCGCGCACCTTCGTCGGCGCGCTGCGGCCAGACCGATCAGGTGATGGTGGTCGCGATCGGCGGCGAGATCGAAGTCGCGTCGCCGCTGTCGACCGATCGCGCCGCGGCGCTGGCCGCGATCGATCGTCTCGATGCCTGGGGGACGACGCCGCTGTACGACGCGGCGCTCGTCGGCGCTCGACGCGATTCAGTCCGCCCGCGGACGCCGCGCGCTGGTGCTGCTGTCGGACGGCACCGATCGATACAGCGACACGGCGGCCGCGGATCTGGTCGATCAGGCGCGGCGACGCGACGTGCTGATCTATCCGATCGCGCTCGGGCGCGCGCGGCCGCCGGTGTTCGCCGAGCTCGCTGCGGCGACCGGCGGCCGGTCGTTCCACGCGCCGCGAGCCGCGCGAGCTCGCGCCGACGATGACGGCGATCGCGCGCGAGCTGCGCTTCCAGTACCTGCTCGGGTATGTGCCGTCGCGGCGCTGCAAATGAAGCGGGATGGCACGCGATCGACGTGTCAGTCGATCGCCCCGACGTTCGCGTTCGCGCGCGCGAGGGTTACTTCAGGCGCTAGACGTGCCCATGGTCCGGCTACAGCAATTTTCATTTGTCCGTACAAAAGTAACCGCTCTAAAGCCGGAAACTGCGGACGGCCTTGAACGCGAGCTTCCACTCGAAGGTTCGCAGCGAGCCGCCATTTCAACGAACGATAGCTCTGGCGCCCGGCGACGAGATCGGCCATCACGGCGCGGATCGCCTCGCTCTCGTGCAGCGCGCGCATCATCAGCCCGGTGAACGCGGGGCGGAAGAAGCCGGCTTTGAGCTGCGCGGCGCGCGCGAGCTCGGGGATGGCTTCGTCGCGTGCGCGCGCCTCGTAGACGCGCGCGTCGTCGCGGTTGAGCGCCTCGCCGATCCAGTTGCCCGAGGCGAGCGCGAAGTAGATGCCTTCGCGCGTGATCGGATCGACGAGGCCGGCGGCGTCGCCGGCGAGCGCCCAGCGCGGCCCGGCCAGCGGCGGCGCATCGAGGTCGCGCGGCGCTCAGCGACGGAATCGGCCACGAGTACGGTTCGAGGCGCGCGCCGTCGGCGATCCGCGTCGCCGCAATCCAGCGCGCGGCCTGCTCGCGCAGCGTCGCCGCGGTCACGCCTGCGTCCGCCTGCGCGCAGATGCCGATCGCCAGGTGCGTCGGACGTGGGAACGACCAGATGTAGCCCGGCGGATCGGCGGTCAGCTCGATCGACGATCTCGTCGCTGGTGACGCCGTGCGCGAAGAACCCGGTCGCGATCGACAGCTGATCGCGGCGGAACGGCGCGGCGACGCGGCGCCGCACCAGGCTGTTGGCGCCGTCGGCGCCGATGACGAACGACGCCGTGCGGCGGCCGCCAGTCGTGTCGAGCGACACGCCGCGAGCGTCGATGATCACGTCGGTGACGCGCGACCGATCGAGCCGCGCGCCGGCGCGCTCGGCGGCGGCCAGCAGCGCCGCGTCGAACGTCGGATCGATCGGCCACGACCAGCGCCGTGCCCCGAGCGCTGTCGACGGGGCGATCCGCGCCGTTGTCGTGGTCCTTCAGCGCCACCACCGCCGAACGGCCGCGCGGCGTGTCGGTGAACCGCGCCGAGCGGATGATGGAGGCCGGCCAGCTCGCGGCGTCGATCGACGTCGGCCACGAGCGCCAGCGCGCGCCCGGTGACGCCGCCGCCGCACGGCTTCTCGCGCGGGTGCGACCAGTCGAAGATCGTGACGCGCGCCCCGCGCGAAGCGAGCACAAACGCCGCCCGCGCCCCCGCCGGCCCGGCGCCGACGATCGCGACGTCGTCACGCACCCTGCACCTGCACCTTGCACCCTGCACCTTGCACCCTGCACCCTGCACCCTGCACCGCGGGCCGCGCCAGCGGCCCGCCGCATGCGTGCGTGATACATTACACGCCCATGGTTGAGGCGCAGACCAGACTGTTTACCGTCGGTGTGTTCCAGGACGTGGCGTGGGCGGCCAAGGGGCTCGAGGCACTGAAGCAGGCGGGCTTTCCTCCCGAGGCGCTGACGATTCTCGCGAAAGAGACGCCGGAAGCGTCCGCGCTTGATTGAGAAAGCGCTCGGCCGCCAAGGGCGAACAACTCGACCTCGCCGTCGGTCGGCGCCGTCGTCGCCCGCGGATCGCTGCTCGAACCGCTCCAGGGGAGCGTCGCGCGATCTGACGAAGCTGGGACTGGCCGGGACGATGCGCCGCGTCGGCTTCCAGCCGCACGACGGCCGGATCTTCGAGACGCTGGTCGGCCGCGGCGGCATCCTCGTCGCCGATCCGCAGCGAGCCGCGCGCGGCCGACGCGCTGGCGATCCTGCACTCCTATGGCGGCGGCAACGCCGCGATCGGAGCGTGGACGGGACGCATTTGATGATGCCGTGTGCTGCTGTGCTCTTGTGCACGATCCGCCAACCGGCCGTCACCTGTTCCGCAATCCGGGACACCCCGTCCGCCAAACGAGGACATTCGACTAACTCATACGCCTGGGGTTCGAGGCACCTGTTTTGCAGTTGCCACAATCCAGAGCAGTGCGGGACAATACTTCAACGAGCCCCATAACCTTTCCGATGGCCGAACCACGCCAGTCAGACGAAGTCCGCGTGAACGAGTCCGCAGGACATCTGTCTGTCCACGTGGAGGGCGCACACCCGGTCGACGTTCCGTTTCTGTTCGAGCAGCCACAGAAGCGCATCGCCCCGGCGTTTGCCGGCTCGCTGGTCTCGCACATCGTCATCGGCCTCGCTCGTCATCCTCGGTGTCCGTTACAGCGCCTCGCATGCCGCGCCGTTGGCTGCGGTGCTGCCCGATCAGCCCGAACAGCAACATCATCTGGTTGAGCCAGCCCGGTCCGGGCGGCGGCGGCGGCGGCGGCGGCAACAAGATGAAGGAGCCGCCTCGCCCGGCCGAGCTGCCGGGCAAGGACAAGATTACCGTCCCCGTCACGCAAGCCTCCCAAGATGGAGATGCAGCAGGTCAAGAAGGAACCCGACCCTGTTGCTCAGCTGAACATCCCGGCGAAGAGCCGACCGCGGCCGGCGCACGAATCGCTGCCGGGCGCGATTGAAGCGCCGGCCGGGCCGCCGACGCTGTCGCAGGGATCGGGCACGGCGGCGGCGCGGGCACCGGAACCGGCACCGGCAGTCGGCCCGGGCACCGGCTCCGGTCTCGGCCCCGGCAGCGGCGGCGGCACTGGCGGCGGCATCTATCGGCCAGGCAACGGCGTGACGCTGCCGCGCGTGCTCAAGGAAGTGCGTCCGCAGTACACCTCCGACGCGATGCGCGCGAAGGTGCAGGGCACCGTGCTGCTCGAGTGCGTCGTCCGACCGGATGGCAGCGTCACCGACGTGCAGGTGATTCGCTCGCTCGACCCGACCTTCGGCCTCGACCAGCAGGCGATCCTCGCCGCCAAGCAGTGGCGCTTCGCGCCGGGCACGCGCCTGGGCGAACCGGTCTCGGTCCAAATCACGATCGAACTCACCTTCACTCTGCGCTGACGCCTGGCAAGGCAGGCGACGCGCAGGCGAGGTCAGAAAAAACAAAGGCCCGGCGAGCTTGCGCTCGCCGGGCCTTTCGAATCACGAATTCTTAATTCTGAATTCCGACTTCTGAATTCTTAATTCTAGTACATCCCGCCCATGCCGCCCGGGCCGCCAGCCGCGCCGGCCGCTTCCTTCTTCTCCTCGGGGATCTCGGAGATGAGCGCTTCGGTCGTCAGCAGCAGGCTGGCGATCGACGACGAGTTCTGGAGCGCCGAGCGGACGACCTTCGCCGGGTCGATGACGCCGGCCTTGACCAGGTCCTCGTAGGTGTCGGTCAGCGCGTTGAAGCCCTCGGCGTCCTTCATCTCGCGCACCTTCTGCACGACGATCGAGCCTTCGTGGCCGGCGTTGGTCGCGATCCAGCGCATCGGCTCTTCGATGGCGCGCTTGACGATGTTGACGCCGATCTGCTGATCGCCGCCGAGCTTCAGGCCGTCGAGCGCCTTCGACGCGCGGATCAGCGCCACGCCGCCGCCGGGCACGATGCCCTCTTCGACCGCCGCCTTGGTCGCGTGCATCGCGTCCTCGACGCGCGCCTTCTTCTCCTTCATCTCGGTCTCGGTGGCCGCACCGACCTTGATGACGGCGACGCCGCCGACCAGCTTCGCCAGCCGCTCCTGCAGCTTCTCGCGGTCGTAGTCGGAGGTCGTGTCCTCGATCTGCGCGCGGATCTGCTTGACGCGGCCCTTCGATCGCTGACGAGGCGCCGCCGCCTTCGACGATCGTGGTGTTGTCCTTGTCGATGGTGACCTTCTTCGCCTTGCCGAGGTCGTCGATCTTGATCGACTCGAGCTTGATCCCGAGGTCCTCGGTGATCGCGCGGCCGTTGGTCAGGATCGCGATGTCCTCGAGCATCGCCTTGCGGCGATCGCCGAAGCCGGGCGCCTTGACCGCGGCGGCCTGCAGCGTGCCGCGCAGCTTGTTGACGACCAGCGTCGCCAGCGCCTCGCCCTCGATGTCCTCGGCGATGATGAGCAGCGGGCGGCCGAGGCGCGCCACCTGCTCGAGCACCGGCAGGAGGTCCTTCATCGAGCTGATCTTCTTCTCGTGGATCAGGATGACCGGGTTCTCGAGCACGACTTCCATGCGCTCGGGATCGGTCACGAAGTAGGGCGAGAGGTAGCCGCGGTCGAACTGCATGCCTTCGACGACCTCGAGCGAGGTCTCGAGCGTGCGCGCTTCCTCGACCGTGATCACGCCGTCCTTGCCGACCTTGTCCATCGCGTCGGCGATGATCTTGCCGATCGTCTCGTCGTTGTTCGCCGAGATGGTGCCGACCTGGGCGACCATGTTGCCGCTGACCGGCTTCGACATCTTCTTGATCTCGCCGGTGATCGCCTCGACCGCCTTCTCGATGCCGCGCTTGATGTCCATCGGGTTCGCGCCGGCGACGACGTTCTTCGCGCCCTCGCGGTAGATCGCCTGCGCCAGCACGGTCGCGGTGGTGGTGCCGTCGCCCGCCGTGTCCGACGTCTTGCTCGCGACTTCGCGGACCATCTGGGCGCCCATGTTCTCGAGCGGATCCTTCAGGTCGATTTCCTTGGCGACCGTCACGCCGTCCTTGGTGATGGTCGGCGATCCGAACTTCTTGTCGAGGACGACGTTGCGGCCCTTGGGGCCGAGCGTCACCTTCACCGCGTCGGCCAGCTGGTTGACGCCGCGCAGGATCGCCTGCCGCGACTGCTCGCCGTACACAATCTGTTTTGCCATTGATCTCGTCTCCTACTTCTTTTTCTTCGTCGCGGCCTCGCCGCCTTCGATGACGGCCAGCACTTCGTCTTCGCGCATGATGAGGAATTCCTCACCATCGAGCTTGATCTCCTGGCCGGAATACTTGCCGAACAGGATGAGGTCGCCGGCCTTGACGTCGAGCGGGACGCGCTTGCCGTCGTCCTTCGACTTGCCGTTGCCGGCGGCGATGACTTTGCCCTGCTGCGGCTTTTCCTTGGCGGAGTCGGGGATGATGATCCCGCCGATTTTCTGTTCGCCTTCCTCGATGCGCTGAACAATGATGCGGTCGTGCAGCGGTCTGACGTTCATGCTGTGTACTCCGTCTGTCGTTGAAGGTTGGAGGTCCTCTGCCGGCGTTAGCACTCGGTGATGGCCGACTGCTAATTATATGTGCGGCGGTTGGCAGTGTCAAGGGGCGACTGCTAGCGGTCTGTGCAAGCGGAGTCAGCTACGCGGTCGTTTGATCTTGTACTCGCCCATCTTGCGGGTGAGCGTGTTGCGGTGCATGCCCAGGGCGTCGGCGGTTTTGGTCAGGCTGCCGTCGCAGTGGCCGAGCACGCGCGCGATGAAGCGCTTCTCGAACTCGCTGCACCGCATCGTCGAACTGGACGCCGCGGTCGACCATCTCTTCGACGAGGCGCTCGAGTCGATCGCTGATCACTGCGAGCTCCCGGCCGGTGAGGCGCCGGAACGCCTCGACGTACTTCTCGCGGGTCTTCACGACGACGTCGTCGGGCAGCGACGGGACCGGCGGCTGCTTGTTCCAGCTGATCCGCTCGAGGTAGTCGCGGACGAACTGCTTGTCGAAGCTCGGCTGCGGGCCGCCGGGCGCGTAGCTGTCGCGCGGCCAGAAGCGCGACGAGTCGGGCGTGAGCACTTCGTCGATGAGGATGATGCGCTCTTCGACCGGCCGGTTGTCGTCGTCGGCGACCGGCAGCAGGCCGAACTCGAACTTCGTGTCGGCGACGATGATGCCGCACGATTCGGCGTGCGCGGCGCCTTCCGCGTACAGGCGCAGCGTCAGCTCGCGGACGCGCTCGAGCACGCGCTTGCCGACCAGGTCCGCCGCGTCCTTCTCGCTGATGTTGATGTCGTGGCCGCTCTGCGCTTTGGTGGCCGGCGTGAAGATCGGCTCGGGCAGGCGATCCGATTCGCGCAGCCCGGCCGGCAGCCGGATGCCGCAGACCTCGCCGGTGGCCGACGTAATCCTTCCAGCCCGAGCCCGACAGGTAGCCGCGCGCGACGCATTCGATCGGCAGCGGCTCGGTCCGCCGGACGAGCATCGAGCGGCCCTGCGAGCAGCTTCGCGGCTCGCCGCGCCTCGCCGGGATACGCGGCCGCGTCGGTCGAGAGCAGGTGATTGGCGACGATCGGCTGCGTCCGCTCGAACCAGAACGCCGAGATCTGCGTGAGGACCTTGCCCTTGTCGGGAATGCCCGAGCCGAGCACGTAGTCGAACGCCGAAATGCGATCGGTGGCGACGATCAGCAGGCGATCGCCGAAATCGTAGATGTCGCGGACCTTGCCCTGTCGATCCGGGCGTCGGTCGGCGAGTGTGGTCTGGAGAATGGGCGGGGCGAGCGACAACAAAAATCCTCAGCGGAGAAGACGAGCATCTTACAGGGTGCGCCGGACGCTGACAACAACAACATGTAGGGGCGGTATAGTAGAGGACGCTCAAGTTTCATGCGATCCCACCTTCGCACCATCATCGTGCTGGCGCTCGCCGTCGCGCTGATCGCGTTGTTTCTGCACAACGTCGATCTGTGGCGCGTCCTCGCGGCGATCGTGCACGCGCGGCCCGAGTGGCTGGCGCTGTCGCTGGCGACGATGTTGGTGAACCTGGCGATTCGCGCGTTGCGCTGGCAGTATCTGCTCGAGCCGCTCGGCCAGACGAGCTTCATGAACGCGTTTCGCGCGACCGCGGTCGGGTTTGCGGCGAGCAGCGTCCTGCCGGCGCGCGCCGGCGAGGTCATTCGCCCCTATTTCCTCGCGCGCCAGGCGCCGGCCGATCAGAAGGACGCATGACCGCGACCGGCGCGTTCGCGACGATCATCCTCGAACGGCTGCTCGACATGGTGACGGTGCTCGTCCTGCTCGCGTCGTTCGTCTTCGTCTTCGGCAAGGATCTCGCCGGCGTCAATCCGACCGGCTTCGCCGCGGTGAAGTGGGCCGGCGCCAGCGCCGCCGTCGTTCGGTCATCGGCGCTGGTCGTGCTGTTCGTGCTCGCCGGCGATCCGGCGCGGCTCGGCCGGACGATGGCGCGGCTCGAGCAGGTGCTGCCGTCGACGCTCGCCGGGCTGCTCGCGAAGATCGCCGAGAAGTTCGCGCGCGGCCTCGGCGCGATTCGCAGCCCGGCCGCCTGCTGGTCGCGCTCGCGTGGTCGTTTCCGCTGTGGCTGTCGATCTGCTCTCGGCATCTGGGCGGTCGCGGTCGCGTTCCGGTTCGCGATGCCGTTCACCGGCTCGTTCCTGCTGATCGCGCTGCTGGTGCTCGGCGTCGCCGTGCCGACGCCGGGCGCGGTCGGCGGCTTTCACGAGGCGTTTCGCGTCGGCGCGACGATGTTCTACGGCGCGCCGGACGACGCGGCGGTCGGCGCCGCGATCGTGCTGCACCTGTTCTCGATCGGGCCGGCGCTGCTGCTCGGCCTGTTCTTCGCGGCGCAGGAAGGACTGAACCTCGGCGGCATGCGGCAGCTCGCCGATCAGGCCGAGCCAGGCGGCGACACCGCATGAAGTGTCCCGTACTGCGCGCCATCTCGGCGACAAGGTCGTCGACTCGCGCGAGAGTCAAGGAAGGCGAGGTCATCCGCCGCCGCCGCGAGTGCCTCGAGTGCGGCAAGCGCTTCACCAGCTACGAGCGGATCGACGAGATCCCGTACATGGTCGTGAAGAAGGACGGCACGCGCGAGCGGTTCTAGCGCCAGAAGCTGATCGGCGGGCTGCTGAAGGCGTGCGAGAAGCGGCCGGTCAGCGTCGCCGCGCTCGAGGCGGTCGCCGATCGCGTCGAGGCGACGCTGCAGGAGCGGCCGGAGAAGGAGATCGCGACCGCCGACATCGGCGCGTTCGTGATGGAGGAGCTGAAGAAGCTCGACAAGGTCGCGTACGTCCGCTTCGCGTCGGTGTATCGTCATTTCCGCGACATCGGCGAGTTCGATGACGAGCTGAAGGAGCTGCTTGAATCCGAAGGAGTAAGCCGGGGCTGATGCCGGCAACGGTCACGTCGATCACGCCGAGACGCGCGGCGGACCCGGGACACCCGCCGCCGACCGGCGAGCCGCCGCGGCGCCCGTTCCGCGACAACCCGCGGCTGATCCTCGCCGGCATCGGCGTGCTCGTCGGCGTGCTGGTCGCGCTGCTGGCGATCGCCAACGGCACGACTCGCGGTTCTCGCCCGACTTCCTCAGCGAGTTCGTCCTCTACGCGCTGTCGGCCGCCGACCTGACGATGCTGGCGGCGCTGGTCTTCGTGCTGGCGCGCAACATCGTCAAGCTGGTCGTCGAGCGGCGGCGCGGCGCTGCCGTTCGCGCGCTTCCGCGCCAAGCTGGTCGCGCTGCTGCTGGGCATGACGCTCGTGCCGACCGTGCTCGTGCTGATCGTCGGCAGCGAGCTGATTCGCACCAACATCGACCGCTGGTTCAACGCGCCGATGGACGAGATCCTGTCGTCGGCGAACCAGATCGCCGGCGACTACTACCACGAGCAGCAGATGCTCGCGAGCGATCACGCGAACCGGATCGCGCGGACGCTGGCGCCGCGTCGACCTGACGAACGCCGACGTCCGGCCGCTGCGCGATCTGCTCGCGCCGGACGTGACGCTGCAGCGCGTGCAGATGGTCGAGGTCTACCGCGTCGGTGCCGTCGCCGGGCTCGCTGCCGCGCCTCGAGCCGGTGGTCGACGTCGCCGCGCCGGCGCTGCCCGCCGGCTACAGCCGCGCCGCGGCCGATCGGCTGGCGGCGCAGGCGCTCGCGCGGCTCGGCCGAGACGCGATCGATCGAGACGCTCGGCGACGTCCGGCGACCTGCTGCACGCCGCGGCGGTCATCCGCGCGGCGGACGGGCGGACCGACCGGCGTGGTGGTCGCGACCGACTATCTCACCGGCGACCTGGCGGCGCGCTCGCGGCGCATGACGCAGGCGTTCGAGAGCTACAACCAGCTGCGCGTGCTGAAGCGGCCGCTGACCGGGCTCTACCTGTCGTTCTTCCTGATGGTGACGCTGCTGATTCTGTTCGGCGCGACCTGGATGGGCTCGTACCTGGCGAAGCGGATCACGCGGCCGGTGCAGATGCTGGCGGCGGCCGCGCGCGAGATCGGCGCCGGCCGCCTCGATCAGCGCGTCGAGCCGCAGAGCAACGACGAGTTCGGCTCGCTCGTCGAAGCCTTCAACGCGATGGCGAGCGAGCTGGCGACCAGCCGCCGCAAGGTCGACCGCGGCACGATCGAGCTCGAGCGCAAGCACCTCGAGGTCGAAGGCCGCCGCCGCTACATCGAGACGATCCTCGAGCGCATCACGACCGGCGTCGTCTCGGTCGACGCCGCGGGCGCGATCACGACGATCAACAGCGCCGCGGCGCGGCTGCTCAGCCTCGAACCGGCAGATCGTCGGCCAGCCGGCGCGCGCGGTGTTCGATCGCGCCGACCTGCAGCCGCTCGGCGCGCTGCTCGCCGACGCCGCGCGCGGCAAGGCGGAGCCGACGGCGCAGGAGATCGCGCTGGCGCGCGAAGGGCAGGAGCTGCATCTCGCCGCCGTCGCGACGCCGCTGGTCGGCGACAGCGGCGCGCCCGAAGGCGTCGTCCTCGTGCTCGACGACGTGACGCCGCTCATCCGCGCGCAGAAGGTGGCCGCGTGGCGCGAGGTGGCGCGGCGGCTGGCGCACGAGATCAAGAATCCGCTGACGCCGATTCAGCTGTCGGCCGAGCGGCTGCGCCGCCATTTCGCCGGCGCCGCGCCGCAGGCAGCGCGCGCTCGTCGACGAGTGCACGCAGACGATCGTCGGCGAGGTCGAATCGCTGAAGGGGCTGGTCGACGAGTTCTCGCAGTTCGCGCGGATGCCGTCGCCGCGCACGGTGCCGACCGATCTCGCGCAGCTCATCACCGACACGCTCGCGCTGTACAACGGCATCTTCACCGACGTGCGCATCGAGCAGCGGTTCGCGCCGGGCGTGCCGCTCGTCCGGCTCGACCCGGAGCAGATCCGCCGCGTCATCATCAACCTGGTCGACAACGCGATCGAAGCGATGGAGCGCCGCGGGCAGATCGTCGTCGAAACGCAGCTCGACGCCGCCAACAACGCTCGTCCGCGTCGTCGTCGCCGACGACGGCCCGGGCATCCCGGCGGCGGAGCGCGAGAAGCTGTTCCTGCCGTACTACTCGACCAAGCGGCGCGGCAGCGGCCTCGGGCTGGCGATCGTGCGCCGGATCATCGCCGAGCACGGCGGCAGCATCGACGTCGGCGACAACACGCCGCGGGGCACGCGGTTTACAATCGAGTTGCCGTGTTGACGAGAACGTCGCGACTCGCGGTTCACGTTCTGATTCTGCGTAGGTCAGCGTTCACTTCTGCGTTCCACGCGAACACGAACACGAACCGAACGCGTGAAACCAACCATCCTGATCGTCGACGACGAGCCGGGCGTGCGCACCGCGCTGAGCGGCGTGCTGCGCGACGAGGGCTACAGCGTCGAAGCCGTGTCGAGCGGCGAAGACTGCCTCGAGCGCGTCACGCGCGGCGCCGTCGATCTGATCGTCCTCGACGTCTGGCTGCCGGGCATGGACGGCCTGGCGACGCTGGCGCGCCTGCGCGAGCGCCAGGTCGACGCGCAGGTCGTGCTGATCTCCGGCCACGGCAACATCGAGTCGGCGGTGCGCGCGATCAAGATGGGCGCCTTCGACTTCGTCGAGAAGCCGCTGTCGCTCGAGAAGACCGTGCTGGTCGTCCGCAACGCGCTGCACCAGCGCCGCCTCGAGGCCGAGAACCGCGCGCTGCGCGCCCGCGTCGATCGCCACCAGACGATGGTCGGCGAGAGCTACGCGATGCGGCAGCTGCGCGAGCAGGTGGCGATGGCGGCGCCGACCAACGGCCGCGTGCTGATCTACGGCGAGAACGGCACCGGCAAGGAGCTGGTCGCGCGCACCGATCCACGCGCTGAGCCGCCGGCGCACGGCGACCTTCGTCGAGGTCAACTGCGCGGCGATCCCCGAGGAGCTGATCGAGAGCGAGCTGTTCGGCCACGTGCGCGGCGCGTTCACCGGCGCGGTCGCCGATCGGCGCGGCAAGTTCGAGGTCGCCGACGGCGGCACGATCTTCCTCGACGAGATCGGCGACATGAGCCTGAAGACGCAGGCGAAGGTGCTGCGCGTGCTGCAGGAGCAGACGATGGAGGCGGTCGGCGGGACGGCGCGGATCAAGGTGGACGCGCGCGTGCTCGCGGCGACCAACAAGGATCTGCAGGCCGAGATCCGCGGCGGCCGCTTCCGCGAGGACCTCTACTTCCGCCTGAACGTGATCCCGATCTTCGTGCCGCCGCTGCGCGAGCGGCAGGAGGACATCCCGCTGCTCGCCGATCACTTCATGGCCGAGTTCGCGCGCGAGTACGGACGCCGGCTGAAGACGTTCGAGTCGGCCGCGCGGGCGGCGCTGCAGCACTATCCGTGGCCGGGCAACGTGCGCGAGCTGCGCAACGTGATCGAGCGGCTGATGATCATGGTGCCGGGCGAGTCGATCTCGCCGGCCGATCTCAGCTTCCTCGATCCGGCGGCGCTCACGCGCGCGGCGGTGCCCGACGCGCGGCGGCCCGCGGCAGACGCTGCACGAGGCGCGCGATCAGTTCGAGCGCGATCTGATCCTGCGGACGCTGGCCGAGCAGCAGGGCAACATGTCGCGGACGGCCGAGGTGCTCGGCGTCGAGCGCAGCAATCTGTATCGGAAGATGCGGGCGTTCGGCATCGCGCCGTCGCGGCGGGCGGACGAGGAGCCGGAGCAGGTGTAGCGGACTGGAATCTGGTGCTAGATGCTCGAGGACTGAGTGCTCGGCGAACGTGCGTCGAGCTCCTGCAACGTGCGTTCAGCTACTACTGTCGCAGCTTGTTCTCGAGCACCTGATCGGCCTTGAATCCTTCGATCTGCAGATAGAACTCGGCGGCGGCGTTGAGCGCGGCTGCCGGCACCAGCCCGACGATCTCGCTTTCGAGCACCGCCACGCCGTAGCGCGCCGCCTCGCGCTTGACGGTCTCGAACACCCGGAAGATCGGCGTCTTCTCGTAGTTGGTCAGGTTCATCGACACCTGGACGATGCCGCGATCCTCGAGCGTGATGCCCAGCGCCTTCACGTACCGGTAGCCGCCGCTGCTGTGGCGGATGGCGGCGGCGATCTTCTTCGCGACGTCGAGCCGATCGGTCGCCAGGTTGATGTTGTAGGCGATGAGCGGCATCCGCGCGCCGACGACCGTCGGCGCCGGCGGTCGGATGCGGTGCGGCCGGCCCGAAGTCGGGCGCCCACCCTGCCGTCGCCATCTTCGCCGCCAGCCCTTCGAACTCGCCGCGCCGGATGTCCTCGAGGTTCTTGCGCGCCGGGTTGCTCGACGCCTCCTCGTAGAGGTAGACGGGCACGTTGAAGCGGTCGGCGATCGTCGCCGCCGACTTTCCGCGCGAGCGCCACGCAGTCCGCCATCGTCACGCCTTCGAGCGGCACGAACGGCACGACGTCCACCGCGCCGATGCGCGGATGCTCGCCGCGATGCGTGCGCAGATCGATGTCGGCGACCGCGCGCTCGAACAGCGCCAGCACCGCGCGCTCGACGCCGGCGGCGTCGCCGGCGAGCGTGAAGACCGAGCGGTTGTGCGACGCGTCGGAGGAGTGATCGAGCAGGCGCACGCCGTCGACCGCGCGAATCGCGTCGGCCATCGCCGCGACGATCTCGGGCCGGCGTCCTTCGCTGACGTTCGGCACGCATTCGATGACCATACGAGCCGTCGATTCTATCGCGAACTCACGACCGATCCGATCGCCGCGATCGGCCTGCTGTCGCGCTGTACTTCAGATGGTCGCGATGCTATAATCCCGCCGGTCAGCGCCCCCTGATGTCCGATCCGCTTCGCACCGACGCCCGCACGCGCGCACGACGCCGAGTCGGCGGCGGATCGCGACGCGAAGATCGAGCAGCTGCTGCTGGTCGGCCTCGACCACTACTTCGCCGCCGCAGTACGAGCACGCCATCAACGTCTGGACGCGCGCGCTGTTTCTCGATCGCAGCCACGCGCGGGCGCGCGCCTACATCGAGCGCGCGCGCAGCGCGCTGGCCGAGCGGCAGCGCGAATCCGAAGAGCTGCTGCAGAACGGCGTCGCCGCGTTCAGCCGCGGCGACGGCGACGAGGCGCGCCGGCTGCTGCAGGCGGCGATTGACGGCGGCGCGCCGTCGGAAGAGGCGCTGGCGGTGCTCGATCGGCTGAACCGCCTCGAAACCGCGCCGCCGCCGGCCGTCGCCATCGTCCGCGCGGATCGCCGCGCGCGCGAGGAAGCGCGCGCCAGCTGAGCGGCAGTCGGCCGCGATCGATGATCGGCCTCGTCGTGTTTCTGCTGCTCGGCGTCGCGATTGTCGCAGCTGGCGACCGATCGCGGCGTCGCGCGATCGGATCGACTGGCGCTCGTTCGTCGAGCTCGTCGCAGAGCGCGGGGCGCGTGGCGATCGCCCGCGCCGTCGCCGGTCGCGCCGGTCGATTCGCGAGACGCGCGCTGCCGCTGCCGCGCCGCGGCGAGACGCGCTCGGCCGCGCGCGCGCGCTCGCCGCCGGCGGTCACCTGCGCGACGCGCTGGCGCTCGCTCGAATCGGTTCGGCCGACCGACCCGCAGAAAGCCGACGCCGACCGGCTGCGCGCCGACATCCAGCGGCAGCTGCTCGCGTTGACCGAGGTCCCGGCGCTGTTGCCGCCCGACGGCGAGCAGGCGCTGCGGCAGCGTTCCATGAAGTGCTCCCATGAAGTGTCCAAAGTGCGGCTACCTCGGCTTCGAACAGGTCGACCGCTGCCGCAACTGCGGATACGATTTCTCGCTGAGCGCGCCGTCCGCGCAGTCCACTCCCGACCTCTCGCTGCGCACCGACCCGCCGTCGCTCGATCCGCTCGACGATCTCTCGCTCGTCGATGCGGCGATGGCTGGCGCCTCGGCGTTCGCGCCTGATGGACGCGGGGCCCGATCTCGACCGCATGATCGGCGTTCCGAACGCCGCCGGCCGTCGCGCGCAGCGGCACCGCACAGCGTGATGAACTGCCGCTCTTCGGCCTGCCGATCACCGACGACGAGCCGCTGATCACCAAGCCGTCGCCGCCGCGCCAGCCGCTGGCGGTTCGCCGCGCGACGCCGGAGCCGGCGAAGGGGCGAGTCGAGCAGCCGTCACGCGCGGCGATCGCTCGATCTCGCCATCGATACGGACAGCGCGCCGCCGTCGCCGCCGGCCGTTCGCGCCGCCCGAAGTCCCTGGTCGGCACGCACGACTGAGGCAGCGACCGAACCCGAGGCCGTCGAGAGCGCCGCCAACGCCGGACGTGCTGGCGCGGCTCGTTGCCGTCGTCATCGACCTCGTGATCCTCGCGGCGATCGACGTGGCCGTCATCTACTTCACGATGCAGATCTGCGGCATCGGCGTCGAGGATGTCGCGCATCCTCCCGAAAGGGCCGCTGCTCGCGTTCCTGCTCGTGCAGAACGGCGGCTACCTGGTGGCGTTCACCGCCGGCGGGCAGACGCTCGGCAAGATGGCGGCCGGCATTCGCGTCGTGCCCGAAGACTCGGACGGCGCCGCTCGACCTCGGCCGCGCGTTCCTGCGGACGCTGATGTGGGGCGTCCTCGCCGTGCCGGCCGGGCTCGGCTTCCTGACCGCGCTCTTCAGCCACGACCACCGCGGCCTCCACGATCGCTTCGCCGGCACGCGCGTCGTCCGCGCCTCCGCCTGATCGCCCCAGCCGCGTCCGAGCCGGCTGGAGACTTCAGAGACCTGATGACCACCGCTGCAAACGGCCCCAGCCCCGATCGTCAACCCTGGCGCTCGCGGTCGCGACCGTCGGCGGCGTCGGCTACGTGCCGTTCGCGCCCGGCACGTTCGGCTCGGCGGCCGGCCTGCTGGTCTGGTGGCTGCTCGGTCCGTCGGTCGCGCTCCAAGCCATCGCGATCGCCGTGATCTTCGTCGTCGGCGTCTGGAGCGGCAGCGTCTGCGAGCGCCATTTCTGCACGCACCGATCCCGGGCCAGGTCGTGATCGACGAAGTCGTGGGCATGCTGATCACGCTGTTCCTCAACCCGGTGGGATGGGCCGGCGCGCTCGCTCGCTTTCCTCCTGTTCCGCCTCGCCGACGTCGTCAAGCCGTATCCGGCGAACCGCTTCGAGCAGCTGCACGGCGGCCTCGGCGTCATGGCCGACGACTGCATGGCCGCCGTCTACGCCAACCTGGCGCTGCGGGCACTGCTCGCGATCGGGTATCGGTAATCGGGTAATCTGGTAATCTGGTAATTGATTGCCGGATTGATCAATTCGATTGCCCAATTACCAATCCAATTACCCGATTACCCGATTACCCAGATTCATGAAGGCAGTGATCGTCGCCGTCGGCAGCGAGATGCTGACGCCGTTTCGCGTCGACACCAACTCGCTGTTCATCACCGAGCGGCTGAACGCGATCGGCTACGACGTGCGCCTCAAGGCGGTCGTCGGCGACGACGTCGGCGAGCTCGCGCGGGTGCTCGGCGGATGCGCTGGCGTGGGCCGACCTGATCGTCGATCACCGGCGGTCTCGGCCCGACCGAGGACGACATCACCCGCGACGCGGTCGCGCGCGTGCTCGACGTGCCGCTCGACGTCGACGAGGCGATCGTCGAGCGCATCCGCGAGCGCTTCGCGCGCCGCGGCATGACGATGCCGGAGATCAACCGGCGGCAGGCGATGGTGCCGCGCGGCGCGACCGTGCTGCCGAACCCGAACGGCACGGCGCCGGGCCTGTGGATCGAGCGCGGGCGCACCGCGATCGTCGCTGCTGCCGGGGCCGCCGCGCGAGATGAAGCCGATGCTCGAGGCGGTGATCGAGCGAGCGGCTCGACGGCGAAGTCGGCCGGGCACGGCCTGTTCCGGCGCGTGCTGAAGATCACCGGCCGCGCCGAGTCGGACGTCGACGCGCAGGCGCAGCCGGTCTACGGCAAGTGGACGACGCAGGACGATGCCGATCAGCACGACCATCCTCGCCGTGCTCGGGCAGATCGAGCTGCACCTGACGGCGCGTGCGGCGATCACGCTCGCGAGGCCGACGCCGCGCTCGACGCCGGCGGTCGAGGAACTGCGAGGACGTGCTCGGCCCCTCGGTCTACAGCGTCGACGGCCGCGCGCTCGAAGTGGTCGTCGGCGATCTGCTGCGCGAGCGGAAGCTGACGATCGCCGTGCGCCGAGTCGTGCACCGGCGGGCTGCTGATGTCGCGGCTGACCGATGTGCCCGGCAGCTCCGACTACGTCGACCGCGGCGTCGTCTGCTACAGCAACCGCGCGAAGACCGAGCTGGCCGGCGTGCCCGAGGCGCTGATTGCCGAGCACGGCGCGGTCAGCGAGCCGGTGGCGCGCGCGATGGCCGAAGGGATCCGCTCGCGCGCGCGCGACCAACGTCGGCGTCGGCATCACCGGCATCGCCGGGCCCGGCGGCGGCACGCCGCGAGAAGCCGGTCGGCACCGTCGCGATCGCCGTCGTCGTCCGACGACGACGCGCGCGTGCGGACGTTTCAGTTCCTCGGCGGCCGCGAGATGGTGAAGTTCCAGGCGGCGCAGGCGGCGCTCAACATGACGCGCGTGATGGTGGCGAAGCTGCAGTCCGGTCGGGAGTGGGCAGAGCGCCGCTCGTAAGATGCGGCTGTTCGTCGCCGTCGACCTGTCAGCCGACGCCCGCGAGGCGATTGCCGCGGAGCAGAAGCGGATCGCGGCGGCGATGGCTGCTTCCAAATCATCGCTGAAATGGGTGAAGCCGGAGCAGGCACACCTGACGCTCGTCTTTCTCGGCGAGGTCGACGCCGCTCGTGCCGACGGCCGTCATCGACGCCATCGGGCGTGATGTCGATCTCGCACCGTTCGACATGGTGCTCGACGGCGTTGGCGCGTTCCCGCCGCGCGGCGCGCCGCGCGTGTTGTGGATCGGCGTCGCCGACGGCGCACACGAGCTGACGCTGCTGCAGCGCGAGATGGCGTCGCGTGCCAGCGGGCTCGGCATCCCGCTCGAGGATCGACCCTTCTCGTCCGCACCTCACGATCGGCCGATGGCGCGAATCGCGCCCGCCGGATCGCGATCGCGCGATCGGCGCCGGCGGCCAGGGCGTGCTGGCGCGCGTGCGCGTCGAATCGGCCACGCTCTACGAGAGCCGGCTCTCGTCCGCCGGTCCTACGTACACGGCGCTGGCGCATGCTAATCTGACGACCCGTTCGTCGCACGACGCGGCTTCACCGAATTGAAGTCGTAGCGCGACGCTTCACCGAGCGTTCGATGCCATGGCCATCATCATCGTCGCGTATCTCATCGGATCGATCCCGTTCGCGCTGCTGCTCGCGCGGCGCTGGGGCGCGGCCGACCTGCGGCGCGTCGGCAGCGGCAACCTCGGCGCGGCGAACGTGATGCGCGCGTCGGGCGTCACCGCCGGCGTGCTCGTCGCCGCGCTCGACATGGCGAAAGGCGCGGCGAGCGTGTGGCTGGCGGCGCGGGTGAGCGCCGGCGCGGCGCTGCCGGCCGCCGCCGGGCTCGCCGCGATCGTCGGCCACATCTATCCGGTCTGGCTGCGGTTCCGCGGCGGCAAGGGCGTGGCGACCGCGTGCGGCGTGTTCTGCCGTGCTGACGCCGCTGGCCGCTGCCGCCGGCGCTCGCGGTCTTCGTCGCCGTCGTGTGGCTGACGAAGTACATCTCGCTCGGCTCGGTGCTCGCGTCGATGGCGCTGCCGCCGCTCGCGTACGCGCTCGGCAGCCCGGCGCCCAGCGTCGCTCGCGGCGGTCGCCGCCGTCGATCGTCATCGTCTTCCGGCATCGCTCGAACGTGCTGGCGCCTGCGAACGGGCACCGAGCGGCGGCTCGGCGTGCGGGTGTGATGCGGACCGTCGCCGTCCTCGGCGCGGGCAGCTGGGGCACGGCGCTCGCGGTGCATCTCGGGCCGCGTCGGCCACGACGTGCGGCTGTGGGCGCGCGATCGGCGCGCTCGTCGACGACATGGCGGCGCGGCGCGCGAACGCGGTCTATCTGCCCGACGTCGCGTCTGCCCGACAGCGTGTCGGTGACGCACGCGCTCGCGCGACGCGCTGCGCGGACGCCGAGCTCGTCGTCTCGGCGATTCCGTCGCACGGCTGCCGCGCCGTGATGCAAGCGGCCGCGCCGCTCCTCGCCGCGCGCGCCGTCATCGTCAGCGCGACGAAGGGGCTCGAGGCCGGGACGCTGCTGCGGATGTCGGAGGTCATCGCGGAGGAGGCCGGCGCCGAGCATCCGGTGGTCGTGCTGTCGGGGCCGAGCTTCGCCATCGAGGTGGCGCGCGAGCTGCCGACGGCGGTCCTGGCCGCGTCGGACGACGCGGCGGCGATCGAGCTGGTCCAGGCGGAGTTCCGCGGCCCGTACTTCCGTCTCTACGGCAGCGACGACGTGATCGGCGTCGAGATCGGCGGGGCGCTGAAGAACATCATCGCGATCGCCGCCGGCGTCGTCGAAGGGCTCGGGCTCGGCCACAACGCGCTGGCGGCGCTGATCACGCGCGGGCTCGCCGAGCTGACGCGCCTGGCCTGCGCGGCCGGCGGCCGCCGCGAAACGCTCGCCGGCCTGAGCGGCCTCGGCGATCTCGTGCTGACCTGCACCGGAAGCCTGAGCCGCAACCGCCACGTCGGCATCGAGCTGGCGCGCGGCCGCGCGCTCGCCGAGATTCTCGCCGGCATGAAGATGGTGGCCGAAGGCGTGAACACGACCGGCGCGGCGCTCGCGCTCGGCGCGCGCTACGGCGTCGAGCTGCCGATCGCGACGCAGATGGCGGAAGTGCTCGACGGCCGCGCCGACGTGCGCACGGCGCTCGAGGCGCTGATGCTGCGGCGGCAGCGCGCGGAGAGCCGATCTGGGCCGCGATGTAAGATCCGGATAGATGGGAGTTTTCGGCCGCATCCGCGAAAGACTCTCCCGCACCAAGCAGCAGATCGTCGAGCGCTTCGACGAGATCGTCCGCCAGGCGGACGCGCCCGAGCGGCGATCGCGGCCGATCGACGTCGAGACCGTCGAGGCGCTCGAAGAGCTGCTGATCTCGGCCGACATCGGCGTCGCCGCCACCGACCGGATCATCGCGGCGGTCAAGGCGCGAGCCGCGCAACGGCGCGAGCCTGCGCGATCTGGTCAAGCAGGAGATCCGCGCGCGTCTTCGCCGCGGTCGATACGCCGATCGTCGATCGGCGTCGCGCCCGCAGGTCACGCTGATCGTCGGCGTCAACGGCACCGGCAAGACGACGACGGTCGGCAAGCTGGCGAACCTGCTCAAGAGCGCAGGGACGCACGCCGCTGATCTGCGCCGCCGACACGTTTCGCGCCGCCGCCGTCGAGCAGCTCGAGATCTGGGCGCGCGCGCCGGCGTCGACATGGTGCGCGCGCGCGAGGGCGCCGATCCGGCCGCGGTCGTGTTCGACGCGATCTCGTCGGGCAAGGCGAAGGGGCGCGATCCGATCCTCGTCGACACCGCCGGCCGCCTGCACACGCGCGTCAACCTGATGAACGAGCTCGAGAAGATCCGGCGCATCGCGTCGCGCGAGGTGCCGGGCGCGCCGCAGGAAGTGCTGCTCGTGCTCGACGCGACGGTCGGGCAGAACGGCGTCGCGCAGGCGCGCGAGTTCATGGGCGTCGCCGGCGTCAACGGCATCGTGCTGACGAAGCTCGATGGCACGGCCAAGGGCGGCGTCGCGGTGGCGATCGCCCACGATCTGAAGCTGCCGATCCGCTACGTCGGCGTCGGCGAAGGCATCGACGATCTCGTGCCGTTCTCGGCGGACGAGTACGTCGACGGGCTGTTCGAAGAGAAGTGGTGACACCGCAGGCGCTCGTCGACGACGATGATGGAGCGCGCGCTGTTCCATGCCGCGCGCGGCCGCGGGCGCACCAGTCCCAATCCGCTGGTCGGCGCGGTCGTCGTGTCGGCGGACGGCGTCGTCGTCGGGCAGGGCTTTCACGAGCGCGCCGGCGAGCCGCACGCCGAGGTGCACGCGCTCGCGGCCGCGGGCGCACGCGCGCGCGGCGCGACGCTGTACTGCACGCTCGAGCCGTGCTGCCACCAGGGCCGCACCGGCCCGTGCGTCAGCCGGATCGTCGACGCCGGCATCGCGCGCGTGGTCGCGGCGGTCGAGGATCCGAATCCCGCCGTGCGCGGGCGCGGCTTCGCGTATCCTGCGGTCGCGCGGCGTCGCGGTCGAGGTCGGGCTGTCGGCGCGAGACGGCGGTCGCGCTGAACCAGCCGTTCTTCACGCTGATGCGCGAGCGGCGGCCGTTCGTCATCCTGAAGGCGGCGACGAGCCTCGACGGGCGCATCGCGGAGGCGCCCGGGCGCCGGACGCCAGCTGACGTCGGCGGCCGCGAACCGCCACGCGCACCGCGTCCGGGCCGAGATCGACGCGATTGGCGTCGGCGGCGGCACGATCCTGGCCGACGATCCCGAGCTGACGGCGCGCGGCGCTTTCCGCGAACGGCCGCTGGTCCGCGTCGTCTTCGATCGCCGTCTGCGGACGCCGCCGGCGGCGCGCGTGCTCTCGACACCCGACGCCGGGCCTGTCATCATCGTGACGACGGCCGCGGCGGCGCAGCGCGCCGACGCTGCGCGCGCCGCTCGAGGCGCGCGGCGCGGAGATCGAGGTGGCGGCCGACGACACGTTCCGCGCGGCGCTCGAACGCCTCGCCGCGCGGCAGGTCGGATCGCTGCTGCTCGAAGGCGGCGCGGCGGTGCACGCGGCCGCCTGGGACGAGGGGCTGGTCGACTACGTGCGGCTGTACGTCACGCCGCACGTGCTCGGCGACGGCGCCGTGCCGCTGCTGCCCGACCGGTCGTTTTCGTCGGCGGAGCTGCGCGAGCGGCGAGTCGAGCCGCTCGGTCCCGACGTCCTGATCGAGGGATATGTTCACGGGCCTCGTTGAAGCCGTCGGCGAAGTGGTCGAGCGCAAGCCGACCAGCGGCGGGTTCCGGCTGCGCATCGCGATCGCCGCTCGCGCCGGAGCTGACGCCGGGCGACAGCCTGGCGGTGAACGGCGTCTGCCTGACGGTGATCCTCGCCGAGCAGAGCGAGATTCACGCCGACGTCGGCCCGGAGACGATGCGCGTGACGACGCTCGGCGCGCTCGAGCGCGGCGCGGTCGTGAACCTCGAGCGGCCGCTGCGGGCCGACAGCCGGTTCGGCGGGCACTTCGTCCAGGGCCACGTCGATGCGATCGGCTACGTCGAGGAGCTGCGCGCGGACGCCGAGTTCCACTGGCTGACGGTCAGCTTCCCGCCGCAGCTGGCGCCGCTACATCGTGCACAAGGGATCGATCGCGGTCGACGGCATCAGCCTGACGGTCGCCGGGCTCGGCGCCGATCGCTTCGACGTCATGGTCGTGCCGTTCACGATGGCGCACACCAACCTCGGCCGCATCCAGCATCCGCGATCGCGTCAACCTCGAATGCGACATGGTCGGCAAGTACGTCGTCCGCGCCGCGGAACTGGCCGGCCTGACGCTCACCAGCGTCCGGCCGGGGGAAGTGACACATTGAAAGCCAAACCACGCAAGCCCAAGAGCCCGGCCGCGGCTCGAGATCGCGAAGACGAAGGGCTCGCCGTTCGCGCGCATCGAGGACGCCGTCGACGCGATCCGCGCCGGGCAGATGATCATCGTCGTCGACGACGAGGATCGCGAGAACGAAGGCGACCTGACGATCGCCGCCGAGAAGATCACGCCCGAGGCGATCAACTTCATGGCGCGCTACGGCCGCGGCCTGATCTGCCTGTCGATGACGCCGGAGCGGCTCGACGAGCTCGAGATTCCGCTGATGGTGTCGCAGAACAGCTCGCGGTTCGACACCGGCTTCTGCGTCACGATCGAGGCCAAGCACCGCACCAGCACCGGCATCTCCGCGGCCGATCGCGCGGCGACCGTGCTGGCCGCGATCGATCCCGACGACCAGGCCCGCCGACCTGGCGCGGCCCGGCCACATGTTCCCGCTGCGCTCGCGCACCGGCGGCGTGCTGGCGCGCGCCGGCCAGACCGAAGCGGCGGTCGATCTCGCGCGGATCGCCGGCCTGTATCCCGGCCGGCGTCATCTGCGAGGTCATGAACGAAGACGGCACGATGGCGCGCGTGCCGCAGCTGACGCGGTTCGCGAAACGCCACGGCCTGCTGATGATCACGGTCGCCGATCTGATCAAGTACCGGATGCACACCGAGTCGCTCGTCAAGCGGGTGGCGTCGGCGAAGATGCCGACCGAGTACGGCGACTTCCGCGTCCACGCGTTCGAGAACCAGGTCGACCACCAGACGCACGTCGCGCTGGTCTGCGGCGACATCGGCGACGGCAAGGACGTGCTGGTGCGCGTCCACTCGTCGTGCCTGACCGGCGACGTCCTGCACTCGATCCGCTGCGACTGCGGCGCGCAGCTCGACGCCGCGATGCAGCGGATCGCCGCCGAAGGCCGCGGCGTCCTGCTGTATCTGAACCAGGAGGGGCGCGGCATCGGCCTCGCCAACAAGATCCGCGCCTACGAGCTGCAGGACGAAGGGTTCGACACCGTCGAGGCCAACGAGCGCGCTCGGGTTCAAGGCCGATCAGCGCGACTACGGCATGGGCGTCCAGATTCTGCGCGAGCTCGGCGTCCGCATCGATGCGGCTGCTCAGCAACAACCCGCGCAAGCTGGTCGGCGTCGAAGGCTACGGGCTGTCGATCAGCGAGTGGCTGCCGCTCGAGATTCCGGCGTCCGATTCGACGCGGCGCTACCTGAAGACGAAGAAAGAGAAGCTGGGACACAAGCTGTCTTCGGTGTAGTTGGGGAGTTGGTGAATTGGAGAATTGGTGAATGAGTATTCGTGAACAATGAATCAATCATGACTGCCGCGCAGAGGGTCTCTCAGGCTCCGATTCCCCAATCTCCAAGTCGCCAATTGACCAATCTTCGTCCGTGATTCTCTTTGATGGCGTCTGCAACCTCTGTAACGGCGTCGGTGCAGTTCGTCATCGCGCGCGATCCGGCTGCGCGGTTTCGGTTCGCTGCGCTTCAGTCGCCTGTGGCGCGCGCGGCTGATGGAATCGACCCGCATCGGCGATCGTCTGGACAGCATCGTGCTGGTCGAGAACGGCCGGGTGTGGACGCGATCCACCGCGGCGCTGCGAATTGCGCGACGGCTGAGGTTTCCGTGGCCGGCTGGCGTACGCGATGATCGTTGTGCCGCGTCCGCTGCGCGACTGGATCTACAATCTCGTGGCGCGCAACCGGTATCGCTGGTTCGGCCAGCGTGAGGTCTGCATGGTGCCGACGCCGGCGCTTCGCGCGCGGTTCCTCGACTGAGGGCGCGCGGCGGATCACGATCTCGGCCGTTGACACTCCGTCGGCGCGTCCCTTACGATAACGGTTTGCGCTACTGCTAATTAGCGGCTTCATACTGCACCGCCTTCACACCATTTCTCATGAGCGTCAAAGGTCAACTCCACGCGTGCCGAGATTCGCTGATGGCCGGCATGCGCGCCACCTCTCGCGCCGCGGTTCCCAACCCCAAAGCCGAACAGTTGCTTCGGGCCTGCATGGATCTCGTGGAACACCTCGTTCGCCAGTCGCTCGACGTCACCACGGCCGAGGTCGAGACCACGCTCGGCGTGGTCGAGAACGCCTATAACGAGATGGAGGCCGAGGTCGGGGCCGCCAACGCGGCCACCGTCGCCCTCAAGAACGCCATCGGCCGCCTCCGGGCGCTCCGCCTCGAGATCGAAGCCAAGTAACCTCGGCCGCTCATCGTTCGCGTTGACAGCCGCAAGCTGCGTCCGCTACGATAAGGGTTTGCGGTAGAGCAGGTTAGCGGTTCATGTTCGACTCCCTCAGCACACGCCTCCAGGACGTTTTCAAGTCGCTTCGCGGCGAATCGAGGCTGACGCCCGAGAACATCGAGGCCGCGCTCCGGGAGATTCGGCTCGCCCTGCTCGAAGCCGACGTCAACTTCAAGGTCGTCAAGGCGTTCGTCGACCGGGTGCGCGACCGGGCGATGGACGCGGTCACCAGCAAGGACGTGCTGCGCGGCCTCGCGCCGTCGCAGGAAGTCGTCGAGATCGTCCGCGACGAGATGGTGGCGCTCTTCGGCAAGGCCGAAGGGGGCCTCGCAGCCGACGCAGCAAGCGGCCGCGCGTCATCCTGATGCTCGGGCTGCAGGGCGCCGGCAAGACGACGACGGCGGGCAAGCTGGCGATGTGGCTGACCAAGCAGGGCAAGCATCCCCTGCTGGTGTCGACCGACGTCAAGCGCCCGGCGGCGATCCAGCAGCTGAACGTCGTCGCGCGAGAAGGCCGGCGTTCGCGTGCACGACCCGGCCGGGGTGATGGACCCGGTGGCGCGCGCGAAGGGCGCGGTGGCCGAGGCGACGACCCTCGGGTTCGACGCGGTCATCGTCGACACCGCGGGCCGGCTGCACATCGACGACGAGCTGATGACCGAGCTCGTCGCGATCAAGGACGGTCACCGACCCGTCGGACCTGCTGTTCGTCGCCGACGCGATGACCGGGCAGGACGCGATCAAGAGCGCGGGCGAGTTCAACGCGCGCGTCGGCGTCACCGGCGTCGTGCTGACCAAGCTCGACGGCGACGCGCGCGGCGGCGCGGCGCTGTCGGTCGTCTCGGTGGTCGGCGTGCCGATCGCGTTCGTCGGCAGCGGCGAGCGGCTGGAGGATCTGGAGCCGTTCCATCCCGAGCGCGTGGTGTCGCGCGTGCTGGGGATGGGCGACGTGCTCTCGCTCATCGAGCGCGCCGAAGCGGCGATCGACGTCGAGGACGCGGAGCGGCTCGAAGAGAAGATCCGGGCGAACGAGTTCACGCTCGAGGATTTCCGCGATCAGCTCAAGACCATCAAGAAGATGGGGCCGCTCGAGCAGATCATGGGGATGCTGCCCGGGATGGGCAACCTCAAGGCGCTGGCGGAGAACAAGCCGGACGAGAAGCAGATTGCGCGGGTCGAGGCGATCATCAACTCGATGACGCCCGAAGAGCGGCGCAAGCAGCACATCATCAACGGCAGCCGCCGCAAGCGGATCGCGAAGGGCAGCGGCACGTCGGTCGAGGAAGTGAATCGTCTGCTGAAGCAGTTCGTGCAGATGCAGAAGATGTTGAAATCGCTCGGCGGGATGGCCGGGCTGGCCGGCGGCGGCAAGAAAGCGCGCCGTCAGGCGATGCAGATGCTGCGCAACCGCCAGTAGGCGGTGCTCGAGAGAGTTGGCAGGCCTGAAGGCCTGCCCTACATCCGTAGGGCGGCCCTTCAGGGCCGCCATCCGAGCGCAGCGTAACTTGCGTTCGGGTCGAGCCCCGAAGGCTATTCAGGAGCAGTGAAATGGTCGCCATTCGTCTGCGTCGCGCCGGATCCAAGAAACGCCCCTTCTTCCGCGTCGTCGTCACCGATTCGCGCGCCGCGCGCGACAGCTCGTTCGTCGAAATCCTCGGACACTACAACCCGCGCACCAAGCCGGCGGTCGTGCAGGTCAACACGGAGCGCGTCGACTTCTGGATGAAGCAGGGCGCGCAGCCGTCGGACTCGGTGCGCACGCTGATCAAGCGTCATCTGACGCCGGCGCCGGCGCCTGCGGCCGCTGCCGCGGCAGCTCCCGAGGCCAAGTGACCGCCGAGCCGGGAAGCGCCGCCGCGACCGGCGTGCGCGCGGTCGTCGAGGTGCTGGCCAGGGCGCTGGCCGATCGGCCCGACGCCGTGCGCGTCACCGAGTCGCAGCACAAGCACATGACGCTGATCGAGCTGTACGTGTCGCCGCAGCGATCTCGCCGAAGGTGATCGGGCGGCAGGGGCGGACCGCGGCGGCGCTGCGCACGCTCGCGGCGACCGCCGGCGAGCGCGAAGGCAAGCAGGTGACGCTCGAGATCCGAGACGGAACGTCGCGTGAAGTGGGAAGAGATGGCGCTGGTCGGGCGGATTGCGCGCGCGCACGGCATTCGCGGCCAGGTGATCGTCAACCCGGAGACCGATTTTCCGGAAGAGCGGTTTCAGCCCGGCGCCGAGCTGTTCATCGAGCGCGACGGGCGGATCGAGGCGCTGACGGTGACCAGCGCGCGGTTTCACGGCGAGCGGCCGGTCATCGGGATCGACGGCGTCGAGACGATGAACGACGCCGAGACGCTGGCGGGCCGCGAGCTGCGCGTGCCGGTCGAGCGGCTCGCGGCGCTGCCGGCCGGCACGTTCTACCGGCACGATCTCGATCGGCTGCGGGTCGAGACGCGCGACGGGACGCGGTCGGCGCGGTCACCGACGTCGAAGGCACGATGACGGGCAGCCGGCTGGTCGTGGACGGCGCGCGCGGCGAGGTGCTGATTCCGCTGGTCGCGGCGATCTGCACGGTGGTCGATCCGGCAGCCAAGCGGATCGTGATCGACCCGCCGGCGGGGCTGATCGAGGTGAACGAAGGCGGTCGATGACCTTCGACATCGTCACGATCTTTCCGGCGATGATCGAGCAGCCGCTGGCGGCCGGGGTGCTCGGCCGGGCGATCGAGCGCGGGCACGCTGGACGTGAAGGTCCGCGACCTGCGCGACTTCACGACCGATCGGCACCGGGTCGTGGACGACGTGCCGTACGGCGGCGGGCCGGGGATGGTGCTGAAGCCCGACCCGATCTTCCGCGCGCTCGACGCGATCGAGGCCGAGCGCGGAACGCCGCTGACGGTCGTGATGACGTCGCCGCAGGGGCGGCGGTTCACGCAGGCCGAGGCGCAGCGGCTGAGCGGCCTGGCGCACGTGGTGCTGCTGTGCGGGCGCTACGAAGGGTTCGACGAGCGCGTGCGCGAGCGCGTGACCGAGGAGATGTCGATCGGCGACTACGTGCTGACCGGCGGCGAGCTGCCGGCGCTGGTGATCCTCGACGCGGTCGCGCGGCTTCGTGCCGGGCGTGGTCGGCGACGAGCAGTCGGTGGTGGAGGATTCGTTCAGCCGCGGGCTGCTGGATTTTCCGCAGTTCACGCGGCCGCCGGAAATCGGCGCGTCTCGCGCGTGCCCGACGTGCTGTTGTCGGGCAACCACGCGCGAGATTCGGCGCTGGCGGAAGCGCGAGGCGCTGAGCCGGACGCTGGAACGGCGGCCGGATCTGCTGGACGAGGCGGCGCTCGACGACGAAGAACGAGAAATGCTGCGGGAGCTTAAAGGAGCGAGACATGGGCGCGATTGAGCTGGTGGAAAAGTCGCAGCTGGCCGAGCGGCCGGCGATGAAGGCGGGCGACACCGTCAAGGTGCACGTCAAGGTGCGCGAGGGCGACAAGGAGCGCATCCAGATCTTCGAGGGGGTCGTGATCGGGCATGCACCGCGGCGGCACGCGCGCGTCGTTCACGGTCCGCAAGGTGTCGTTCGGCCAGGGCGTCGAGCGCATCTTCCCGCTGCACTCGCCGACGATCTCGAAGGTCGAAGTGACGCGCTCGGCCAAGGTGCGCCGCGCCAAGCTGTACTACCTGCGCGATCTGAAGGGCAAGGCCGCGCGCATGAAGGACGCGCGTCAAAGCGTAGGGCCAACGGTCAGGCCAGCCAGCTGCCGTTATGACCCGCGTTCCCGCGATGCGCACGCTGGAGAACGCGCTGCGCCGCGTCGGGTTCGTGCACGTGGCCGGCGTCGACGAAGTGGGGCGCGGCTGTCTGGCCGGCCCGGTCGTCGCGGCGGCCGTCGTGCTGCATCCCGAGCGGCACATCCCCGGCGTCTGCGACTCGAAGACAGTCCCGGCGACCGAGCGCGAGCGGCTCTACGACCGCATCCTGCGGCACGCGGTCGCCTGGGCCGTCGCCGCCGCCGATCCGTCCGAGATCGATCGCATCAACATCCATCAGGCGTCGCTGCGGGCGATGCAGCGCGCGGTGCTCGCGCTCGCGCCGCTGCCCGACATCGTGCTCGTCGACGCGTTCCGCGTGCCGGACCTGCCGATGGCGCAGCGCGGCGTGCTGCACGGCGACCGCCGCTGCTCCGCGATCGCCGCGGCGTCGATCGTCGCCAAGGTCACGCGCGACCGCCAGATGCGCGAGCTGCACGGCCGCGATCCGCGCTACGGCTTCGATCGCCACAAGGGCTACGCGACCGCCGATCACCTCGACGCCGTCGCGCGTTTCGGCTACTCGGACGTGCACCGCCGGTCGTTCCGCCCTCCGACGCTGTTTGATACGATTGACGAAATGCCGCCCGAGGCTGACGGTCGCGGCCTGACGACTGCGACTGACGACTGATTCGTGCCCATCGATCGCGCTGTCACACTGCGCAACGCCGAGAAACTGATTCGGCAGGGGAAGCTCGAAGCTGCCATCGCGGAGTTCGTGCGCATCGTCGAGGATCAGCCGAGCGACTGGAACGCGAAGAACACGCTCGGCGACCTCTACGCGCGCGCCGGCCAGGTCGACAAGGCGATCGATCAGTTCATGCGAGATCGCCGACAACCTCAACGACGAGGGCGCGGTCGCCGAAGGCCGGCGCGATCTACAAGAAAATCCTCAAGCTCAAGCCGGATCACGAGCGCGGTCTCTGGCAGGCTGTCCGACATCCTCGGCAACCAGGGCCTGCTACGCCGATGCGCGGGCCCACCTGAACACGCTCATCGAGCTGCGGCGCGGCAAGGGCGACACGCGCGGCGCCCTGCAGGCGAAGGTCCGGCTCGGCTCGCTCGACCCGGAAGACTACGAAGGCCCGCATGGTCGGCGCCACGCGCGCGCATCGAGATGGGCGACGTCGCCGGCGCGATGCGCGAGCTCAAGGAGATGGCCGGCGAGCTGGCCGACAAGGGGCGGCAGCCGGAAGCGATCGACGTGCTGCGCGAAGCGGCGAAGCTGAACGCCGACGACGAGGAGATCCGCGAGAAGCTGTTCGACGTGCTACATCGCCGCCGGCGACTACGCGCAGGCGCGCGACTACGCGACCACGATCGAGCAGTTCCGCACGATCGCGGCGGCGCTTCGAAGCCGCAGGACCAGGCCGACGAGGCGCTCGCGACGCTGCGCCAGGCGGCGGCGCGCCAACCCGCACGACACCGAGCTGGCCTCTGAGCTCGCGCAGACGTTCATCGCCCGCGGCGATCTCGACGACCGCGGCCGAGTACCTGACGGTCGAGACCGCCGGCGACGACCCGGCGCTGCTGCTGACCGTGGCCGACATGCAGCTGCGCGGCGACGCGGTCGACGAAGGGCTCGCCATCGTGCGCCGGCTGCTCGAAGAGGATCCGTCGCGCCGCGAGCAGATCGCGCATGCTCGGCTGGAGCGTCGCCGAGCATAAGCCCGACGCCGGCTTCGCGGTCGTCGAGCTCGCCGCCGACGCGGCGGTGGCCGACAACGACTGGCCGGGCGCGGCCGCGGCGCTCCAGGAGTTCGTCACCCGCGTGCCGAATCACATCCCGGCGCTGATGCGGCTGGTCGAGATCTGCGTCGACGGCGGACTCGAAGCGACGATGTACAGCGCGCAGGGTCAGCTGGCCGACGCCTACATCGCCGCCGGCGCCGCGACCGAGGCCCGCTTCATCGCCGAGGATCTGGTCGCGCGCGAGCCGTGGGACAACGACGAACGTCGAGCGGTTCCGCCGCGCGCTCGTGCTGCTCGGCGAACCGGATCCCGACGCGCTGATCGCGGCGCGCCTGAGCGGCGAGTCGCCGTTCATGAGCACCGATCTCTTCAGCCTCAGCGAGGTCGGCAAGGCGGAGGAGCCGCCGGCGCCCTCGCCCGAAGAAGAGGCCGAGGCGATGGCGCGGCTGCTGGCATCGGCGGCCGAAGCCGAGGAAGGACCGAAAAAGTCGGCGCCTAAAAAGCCGGTGCGGCGCAAGAGCGAGGAGCACCATTTCGAGCTCAGCGCGAACGCCATCGACCTCGACAGCATCCTCGGCGATTTCGACGACTCCGCGGCCGGCGCGCACGCCGTCCCGCACGACGTCGAGGTCGACCTCAGCATCGTGCTCGACGACATCAAGCCCGGGCAGGCCGCACCACGCCCCGCCGCAACCGCAGGCCCCGGCCGAGGACCTCGAGTCGGTCTTCGGCAACATGCGCGACCAGTCGCGCCGCTCCGGTCTGGACGACGCGGAGAAGGAGTACAAGCGCGGGCTGGCGCTGCGGAAAGCGGGCGACATCGACGGCTGCATCGAGGCGCTGACCAAGGCGTCGCGGGCGCCGAAGCTGCGCTTCGCCACCTCGTGGCTGATCGCCCGGCTCTACCGCGACCGCGGCATGATGCCCGCAGGCGCTCGAGTGGCTCGAGCGCGCCGCGCAGGCGACGGCGCCGAACGCCGAGGACGGCCACCAGCGTGCTCTACGAGCTGGCCGACCGCTGGAGCAAGCCGGCGAGTCGGCGCGCGCGCTCGCCATCTGCATGGAGCTCGAGTCGGATGCGCCCGGCTACCGCGACGTCGCCGAGCGGATCGATCGACTGACCAAGGTTCAGGCCGAGGGTTAACGTCCTGTTCCGCCGCTTCCTCTACGTCGTCTTCTTCATCCAGGTCGGCCTGCTGCTCATCGTCCTGCCCTGGTGGCCGGCGTTCTGGGAGCACAATTACTTCGCGCTGGCGTGGCCGCCGCTGCGCACCTTCCTGACGAACAACTTCGTGCGCGGCGCGGTCAGCGGCCTCGGCGTGGTCAACCTGTTTGCCGGCTTCGCCGACCTCGCGACGCTGTTTGCCGAGCGCGGGCGCGGCGAGCCAGGCGACATGCTGCAGGACGGCAGCGGCCACGGGTAGCCAGCCGGCGCGACCTGCCTGATCCACCGACACGATGATGATCTGCCTGGTCACCGATCGCCGGCGCCTGTCGGCGGCGGACGCGCGGCGTTTGCCGACGCGCGGCGCTGTCTCGTCGACGCAGGCGCGGTACGCGGTCGACGGCCGGCATCGACCTCATCCAGGTGCGCGAGCGCGACCTCGAGGCCGCGCGATCTCGCCGCCGTCGTCGCGCGACCTTCTCGCCGTCACGCGCGGAACACCGACCCGCCTTGTCGTCAACGATCGGCTGGACGTGGCGCTCGCCTGCGGCGCCGACGGCGTCCACCTGCGCGGCGACTCGATCCCCGTCGCCGCCGCGCGCCGGCTGGCGCCGCGAGGGCTTCCTGATCGGCCGATCAGTGCACGGCGTTGACGATGCGGATCAGGCGGCCGGCGCGGACTATCTGATCGCCGGCACCGTCTTCCCGACAGCTTCGAAGCCGGCGTCGCAGCCGCTCCTCGGTCTCGACGGGCTGCGCACGATCGTTGCCGCGGCCCGGCGTGCCGGTGCTGGCGATCGGCGGCATCACCGAGGCGGTCTGCGACGAGGTGGCTGGCGCCGGGGCGGCCGGCGTCGCGGCGATCGGCCTGTTCATGGCGGCCGAGGTGGATCCGCGCGCGAGCGCTCCGCCACCGTGCGCTGCGATTCCGCTCGCCGACATCGTCGATCGCGCGCGGGTGAGGTTTGACAGCGTGTTGAGGCGTCCCTAACATTAGCTCGGTGTCGTAGCCCTTTTGTCGCGTGTGTCCATGGCAGCAGAGCGGACGTCCGGCGGATTCGGCGGCAAGCTGCGCGATGCACGCGAGCGCCGCGGCATTTCGCTGCGTCAAATCGCCAACGCCACCAAGATCTCGATCGGCGCGCTCGAAGCGCTCGAACGCAACGACATCTCCAAGCTTGCCCGGCGGCATCTTCAGCCGCGCCTTCGTCCGTTCCTATGCGAGCGAAGTCGGCCTCGATCCCGACGCGACGATTCAGGAATTCATCGCCCAGTTCCCGAACGACTCGGTGATCGCCGGCCACCCTGGCAACGGATCGAGCGAAGATCACGTGGCGGTCGAAAGCGATCGCCGGACGGCCGGCACGTTCCTCTGGCTGATTGTCTTGAGCCTGCCGATTGCCGGCGGCCTTGCTGTACTTCGCGACCGCCGGCCGCCGCGACGTTGCCACAGGCGGTCGCCACCGGCCCGGCTGAGACGAGCGGAACCGGCTCCAGCCGCGGCTCCATCCGAGGGCTCGCAGACGCCGCCACCGCCGGCGGCGGTGCCGGCGCCCGATCCGCGCGGCCGTCGTCGCCAGCGGCCGACGCCGCCCGCGCCGCCCGTCGACGAATCGACTGGTCGTGAAGCTGGCGGTCAAGCGGCCGTGCTAGGTCTCGGCGACCGTCGACGGCGAGAAACGGATCGATCGCCTGCTGCAGCCGGGCGAGCGAGCAGACAATCGAGGTGCGGCGCGAGATGGTGGTGACGGCCGGAGACGCGTCGGCGATCGCTCTCACTCTCAACGGCGCCGAGGCGCGGCCGCTCGGCAACAGCGGCGAGGTCGTCACCGCTCGCTTCAACCTCACGAACTACAGGATTACCTGCAGGTCCGCCGATGAGCGCTCCGACGCCACTGCTCGATTTCTTCAAACGCGGCGAAGTCGACCGCGAGGTGCGCATGCAGGCGGCGGAAGGCGCGCTGGCGCCGCGCGCGCACGAGCAGCTCGCGATCCTCGTGCTGCTGCTCGAGGACCGCGATCGAGGAGATCAGCGACGACCGCCGACGAGACGCATCTCGCGGATTCCCGAGGAGTCGCTGAAGACCTTTCTCGCGCGGCCGGACGTGCCGGTCGATCTGCGCGAGTTCTTCGCCGACCGCGGCATCTTCCCGGACGAGATCCCGACGATCGAGTTCGAAGCCGAAGTGGACGAGCCGCTGATCGATACTCGATCCAGTCGCCGACGCCGCCGAGGACGAGGAAGACGAGGAGGCGCGCAAGTCAGGCGTCCAGGCACTGGCGACGATGACGTTTCCGCAGCGGCTCAAGGCGGCGATGAAGGGCACGCGCGAGATGCGGGCGGTCCTGATCCGCGACCCGAACAAGCTGATCGCCGCGTCGGTGCTGAGCAGCCCGAAGGTGAGCCTGCCGGAGGTCGAAGCGTTCGCGCGCATGCAGAACGTCTCGGAAGACGTCCTGCGGATCATCGGCGCCAACCGCGCCTGGCTGAAAAGCTACGGCGTCGTCCTCGCGCTGACCAAGAACCCGAAGACGCCGCTGGCGATGTCGATGGGCCTGATGGCGCGGCTGACCAGCAAGGATCTGCAGAAGCTGGCGGTCGACCGGAACGTGCCCGAAGCGCTCCGCATTTCGGCGCGCAAGAAAGTCGTCGCCAGCACGCGTCGGCAAAGGCTAGTCGCCTTCAGCGTTCCTACCTTCGCCTCTCTGCCTTGCTTCTTCCCGCTCCAGTCCGTGCGCATCTGCGCCATGCCTTCCATGTAGACGGTCGCCCGCTCGCGCTCCTCCTCGCTCGCCATCGACTTCAGCAGGTCCAGCGCCTTGGCCAGATCCTCGTGAATCGTCTGCCCGCGTCGTCCTGAAGTAGAGCCGGCGGATCTCCGCCAGCTTGTCGTCGGTCGAGAGCATCCGCAGCTTCACGGCCGGCTCCGGTGGCGCCGCAGGGCGTCGCGGAACTCGTCGAACGGCCGCGTGTTGAGGACGTCGCGCCGGCTGCAGCCAGGCGCGCCGCGCCACCAGCGACGCCCCAGCGCAGGCGGCCGAAGCGCGTGGCGCGAATGCGCGTCGCTCGAGATCACGAGCGGCACGCCGCGATCGCGCGCCAGCTTCGCGTGGACGTCGTTGAGGTCGAGCCGGTCGACCTGGCAGTTGATCTCGAGCGCCACGCCGTGCCGCGCCGCGGCGTCGACGACCGCTTCCATGTCGACGGCGTACGGCTGGCGCTTCAGGATCCGCCGTCCGGTCGGGTGGCCGAGGATGTCGACGTGCGGGTTCTCGATCGCGCGCAGCATCCGCTCGGTCATCTGCTGCCGCTCCTGGTTGAACGCCGAGTGCACCGACACGACGACGAGGTCGAGCGCGGCGAGGCAGTCGTCGGCGAGGTCGAGCGTGCCGTCCGAGCTTGATGTCGCACTCGACGCCGGCGAGCAGCCGGACGCCGAGCCCTTCGGCGTCGACCGCGCGGATGCGCGCGGCGTGCTCGAGCGCGCGGCGCTCGTCGAGCCCGTTGGCCATCGCCAGCGCCTGCGTGTGATCGGTGATGGCGATGTACTCGCAGCCCGGCGTCGCGCGCCGCCTCCGCCATCGTCCGGACGTCGTCTTTGCCGTCGGTCTCGGTGCTGTGCATGTGCAGATCGCCGCGCAGATCGGCGAGGTCGATCGAGGCGGGGGAGCGTGCGCGCGAGCGGCGGCGTCGATCTCGCCGCGCATCTCGCGCAGCTCCGGCGGAATCCACTCGAGGCCGAGCGCCGCGTAGATGTCTTCCTCGCGCTCGCCGGCGACGCGCACGTCGTCTTCGATCCGGAACAGGCCGTATTCGTTCAGCTTGAAGCCGAGATCGATCGCGCGGTCGCGCAGCGCGATGTTGTGCGCCTTCGAGCCGGTGAAGTACTGCAACGCCGCGCCGCGGCTGTCGGCGGCGACGAGGCGGAGGTCGGCCTGGAAGCCGCCGGCAAGCAGGACGCTCGATTTCGTCTCGCCGTGGCCGAGGACGCGCTCGACCGAGGTGTAGTCGACGAAATCGTCCATCAGCGACGCCGGCGCGCCGGAGGCGAGGAGGTCGAGGTCGCCGCAGGTGTCGCAGCCGCGCCGGAGGCTGCCGACCGGCTCGATGGTGGCGTCGGGCGCGCGCTCGCGCAGGTAGGACACGAGCGCCGCGGCGGCGTCGTGCGCGTGCGGGCAGGAGATGGCGGCCGGCGAATCGCTTCCGCTCCTCGAGCGCCTTGAGGATGAGCGCTTCTTTCTTCGCGCCCATGCCCGCGCAGCGCGCGAATCCGGCCGTCGGCGGCGGCGCGCTCGAGATCGTCGAGCGTCCGGATGCCGAGCTCGCGGTACAGCGTCGCGACGGTCTTCGGCCCGACGCCCTGCAGGTGCAGCAGGTCGAGAATGGTCGGCGGGAACTCGGCGACCAGCTCGCGATGAAACTCGGCGTCGCCGGTCTGCGACAATCTCGCGGATGCGTGCCGGCGAGGTCCTTGCCGATGCCCGGGATCTCGCGCAGGCCGGTTTCGTCGAGCGCCGCGAGATCGTGCGGGTGGTTCGGCGACGATGTCGGCGCCGTTGCGGTAGGCGCGAATCTTGAACGGGTTCTCGTCCTTGATCTCGAGGAGATCGGCGATCTCCCGGAGGATGCGCGCGATCGCGGGATTATCCAAGCCGCAGGCCTTCGGTCTCGATGCGGTAGTCGAGCAGGCGCGCGCCGCCGGCGGCCAGCGCCTCGGCGATGCGCCGCGCGCGACGCGGGCGGGCCGTAGCAGAACAGACAGCCGCCGCCGCCCGCGCCGCACACCTTGGCCGCCGTCGCGCCGGCCGCGTTCGCCCGCGCGATCAGGTCGTCGATTGTCGGCGTCGTGACGCCGGGCGCCAGCCGCTTGCGGTTCTCCCACTCGATCGGCAATCTGCCGGCCGACCTCGTCCCAGTCGCCGCGCTCGAGCGCGGTCCGCATCGCCGACCGCGGTGTCGCGAATCCGCTCGAAGCAGTCGAAGATGTGCCGATCGCCGTCGATGTGGCGCTTGGTGATCTCCCAGTTGTTCGTGCCCGGAATTGCGCGGCGCGCCGGTGTAGGCGAGCACGATCCGCTGCTCGAGCTCGCGCGGGTCGACGTCGATCGCCGACGCGACGGATGCCGTCGACGCCGAGCTCGATCGCCGCGATGCCGCCGTAGAGCGCGGGCCGGTAGTCCTGCACGCCGGTCGGCACGCGGATCGTCTGGCACTCGACGTTCATCGCGACCTGCAGCAGGTCTTCGGGCTCCTCGGACGATTCGGTCCAGCGGGCCAGCGCGCCGCAGACGGCGATGATCGAGCGCCGACGATCCGGCGATGCCGGCGCCGGCGGGCGATTCGCCGCGCGTCGTCAGCGTCGCGTTCTCGAGGCGGTAGTGCCGCGCCAGCAGCGCCAGCAGCGGCAGCTCGCTGGTGCCGTCGAGCTCCTGACCAGCTCGCGGCGCGTGACGGTGCGATCGGTGTCGATCGAGCGCAGCTCGATGCCGCCGGCCGGCCGCGACGCCGAGCTCGACGTGCGCGCGCAGGCTGATCGCGGCGTTCAGCGTCGAGGCGCCGTCGTGGAACAGATAGAGCGGCCAGATGTCGATGGTGCCGCCCGCCAGATCGATGCGGGTCGGCGCGGAAGCGGTGAGGCGCACGCCGCAATTATACGAAACTGGAACGTCAGTGTCGCTCTCGCCGAGCGATCGCGTCGCTGGTCAGCTCTGTCGTCTCTTCGTGCCCCTGTGCGTCGTGCCTCGTTCTTCGTCACGTCGGAGTCGCGTCTAAGCATCCCGCAGCGCTGTCATCGGATCGGTCGTCGCGGCACGCCGCGCGGGGACGATCGCGGCGACGGCGGCGACGATCGCGAGCACGGCCGGCGCGGCAGCGAAGGTCAGCGGATCCCGCGGCGCGATGTCGAACACGACGCTGGCCATCAGCTGCGCGAAGGCCGCCGCGGCCGCGAGGCCCGCGCCGATGCCGGCGGCCGTGACGATGGCGGCGTGGGCGGCCACCGACGCGACGATTCGCGCCGGCCGCGCGCCGAGCGCCATGCGGACGCCGATCTCGCGCCGCCGCGACGCAACGATCTGCGACAGCACGCCGTAGAGCCCCATCGCGGCCAGCAGCAGCGTCGTCCAGGCGAAGAGCGACAGGAGGATGGCGTTCAGCCGCGGCTGCGCGATCGAGTCGGCGAGAAAATCCTCGAGCGGCCGTGCCGCGTAGACGGCGCGCGCCGGCTCGATCTCGCGCACCGCCTCGCGTATCGCCGCAATCGAGACGCGCCGCGGATCCTCGACGCGGACGAGATAGCGGGGATCGGGCCAGTACGGCATCAGCCCGCAGAAGTAGATCATCGGCCCTGCCGCCGACGCCAGGCCGCGCTCGCGCACGTCGCCGACGACGCCGATGATCTCCGCCGGCCGGGTTGAGCGGACGGTGGCGCTGGTGACGAAGTGCGCCGATCGGGCTCGCGTTGTCGAAGAAGCGCTGCGCGAAGGTGCGGTTGACGAGCACCTGTGACGGTTGCAGACGGCTCGGATCGTCCCGGCACGACTCGACCCTGGAGCACCGGCACGTCGAGCACCCGGAAGTAGTCGGCGCTGACCGCGCGGCGTTCGGCGAAGCCGGCCTTTTCCGCTGGTTGCCCGACGATGTGAGATCTCTTCGGGTGTGAAGGTGGCCCCGGCCGGCAGGACGGAGCTGAACGCCGCGGCGGTCGACACCAGGGACTGCGCGCAGCCGCTCGAGCGTCCGAAGCTGGCGCGCCGCGACAGCCGCCGGCCGCTCGCTCCACTGCGCGCTGATGCGAAAGGCCAGCACGTTGGCCGCGGAGAAACCTGGAGACACGCGCTGCAGCCGGTCGAAGCTTCGAACCACCAGGCCGGCGGCGGTCAGGAGCACGACGGCGAGCGCGACCTGCGATGCGACGAGCACACGCTGGAGGCCCATGCGCCCGGCGATCATGCCCCGGCCGCCCTGCGCCAGGCGACCCGCGACGTCGACGCGCGTCGCGTGCAGCGCCGGCGCGAGCGAGAAGAGCACCGTCGTCACGCCGGCGAGCGCGATCGTGAACGCGACGAGTGCGCGCGTCGAGGCCGGCTGTCGCGCAGCCGCGGCAGATTCGGCGCCGCGGCGCGCACCAGATCGAGGCCCTCCGTGCGCGATCAGCATGCCCAGCGCCGCGCCGACGCCCGCGAGCATCAGCCCTTCGACCGACAGCTGGCCGACGACCCGCGCGCGGCTCGAACCGAGCGCGAGCCTGACGGCGATCTCGTGCTCGCGGCGCGCGGCGTCGGCGAGCAGCAGGCACGCGACGTTGCCGCAGGCGGCGACGAGGACGAGCGCAACGGCGCCGAAGAGCAGCCACAGCGAGCGCCGCACACCGCCGACCTGCCGCTCCTTGAGCGGGATCGCCCGCGCGCCCCAGCCGGCGTCGGTTTGCGGGTAGGTCCGTCCGAGGTCCGCCTGGATACGCGTCAACTCGGCGCTCGCATCGTCTGGCGACACGCCGGGCTGCAGCCGGCCGAACGTCGTCAGGATGCGCGCTTCGCGCGACTGCGTCAGCGGCGGCATCGGCGCCCAGACCTCGGTCGTGGCGTCCGGCGCCTGAAACGACGCCGGCATGACGCCGAGGATGGTGTAGCTGCGCTCGCCAAGCTGGAGCCGGCGGCCGATTGCGTTCGGATCGCGAGCCGAACCGCCGCGCCCAGAAGCCGTCGCTGATCACGGCCACCGGCGCGACGAGCCGCTCCTCCTCGGCCGAGAACGCCCGCCCGATTGACGGCGGCGTGCCGAAGAGGCCGAAGAAGCCTGGCGAGACGCGCATCGCCTCGACCCGCTCCGGCAGCGGCGCGCTGGTGTCGGTCATGTTCTCGAAGTAGCAGCCGGCGATCGCCGCAAGCGTTCGCGTCGCCGCGAGCCATTCGTTCACGCGCACCGGCGCGACCAGCCCCTCGGTCTCGCGTTGACGAAGGTTGCTCTCGAATACCGCGACGAGCCGGTCGGCTCCGGGTACGGCAACGGCTTGAGCAGCATCGCGTCGACGATCGAGAAGATCGTGGAGTTGGCGCCGATGCACACCGCCAGCGTGGCGACGACGGCGGCGGCCGTCGCGTAGCGGCGGCGGAACCCGCGCAGGACGATGCGGAGGTGTGGCAGCACAGCGATTCGACGGACGGTGCGAAGGGTTGGTTAGCGGCGCGCTATCGACTGCTAGAATCAGAAGGACAATGCCGAGCGCACTCCGCCATCAGATCGGTCAGCTGCTGATTGCCGGCTTCAACGGCCACCAGATTCCGCCTGAGCTTCGCTCGCTGGCCAAGGAGTTCGGCCTCGGCGGCGTCATCCTGTTCGCCCGCAACGTCGCCGAGCCGGAGCAGGTCGCCGAGCTGTCGCTTCGATGCGGCGCGCCTCGTGCCCGATCTGCCGGCCTGGGTCTCGGTCGATCAGGAAGGCGGCCGCGTCGCGCGCCTCAAGGCGCCGTTCACCGAGTGGCCGCCGATGGCGACGCTCGGCCGCAGCGGCGACGCGCAGCTGGCGGAGCGCTTCGCGCGAGCGCTGGCGGCGGAGCTGAAGAGCGTCGGCATCACCCTCGACTACGCGCCGGTGCTCGACATCCACACCAACCCGAAGAACCCGGTCATCGGCGATCGCGCGCTGGCGGAGAAGGCCGAAGACGTCGCCCGGCTCGGCGCGCGCGATCGTGCAGGCGCTGCAGGCCGAAGGGCATCGCCGCGTGCGGCAAGCACTTTCCGGGGCACGGCGACACCAGCACCGATTCGCACTTCGAGCTGCCGCTGGTCGAGCATCCGCCCGACCGGCTGCGCGCCGTGGAGTTCCTGCCGTTCAAGGCGGCGATCGAGGCCGGCGTCGCCACGATCATGACCGCGCACGTGCTGGTGCCGTCGCTCGACGAGCAGCGGCCGGCGACGCTCTCGCGCCGCATCGTCCACGACCTGCTGCGCGACGAGCTGAAGTTCGAGGGCGTCATCCTGAGCGACGATCTCGAGATGAAGGCGGTCGCCGCCGAGTACGCCGTGCCGGAGTCCGCGGTGCTGGCGATCGAGGCCGGCTGCGACGGCGTCCTGATCTGCAGCGGCGATCACGACACGCAGGCGGCCGCGCTCGAAGCGCTCGTCCACGCGGTCGAGGACGAGCGGCTGCCGCTCGCCCGCGTCGAGGATGCGCTGAAGCGGCAGCGGCGCGCGAAGGAGCGGTTCCTCGCGTCGCCGGTGGCGGCGCGGCCGGCGGCCGGGCGCGCGCTGCGCGAGGCGCTCGGCCGCGACGAGCATCGCGCGATCGCCGAGGAGATGGCGCGCTTCCTGTGATGCGCAAGCCCCGGGCGCTCGCGCCAGGCGATCGGCTCGCCGTCGTCGCGCCCGCCAGCCCGTTCACCCGCGAGGAGTTCGACCGCGGCATCGACGAAATCCGGCGCCTCGGATTCGACCCGGTGTACGACGACTCCGTGTTCGCGCGCCAGCGCTACGTCGCCGGGTCCGCCGGCGGTCCGCGCCGCGGCGATTCACGACGCCTGGCGCGATCCGTCGATTGCCGGCGTCATCGGCGTCCGCGGCGGCTACGGCAGCGCGCAGCTGCTGCCGCTGCTCGATCGCGACGAGGCGCAGTCGCGCCTGCAAGCCGTTCATCGGCTACAGCGATCTGACGGCGATGCTGACGTTCCTCACGCTCGGCTGCGAGCTCGTCGCGTTTCACGGCCCGATGCTCGCCGGCCGGCTCGGCCGCGGCGCCGAGGGCTACGATCGCGACTCGTTCGTGACGCGCGCTGTGCCGGCGCGAGCCGATGGGCGAGCTCGCGCCGCCCGGCGCTCGAAACGGTTCGCGCCGGGCGAAGCCGCCGGCATGCTGCTCGGCGGCACGCTGACGCAGCTGCTCGCCTCGCTCGGCACGCCGTTCGCGTTCGCGCCGCCGCCGGGCTACGTGCTGTTCCTCGACGAAGTCGGCGAGCGGCCGTACCGGCTCGATCGCATGGTGACGCAGCTGCGGCAGACCGGGCTGCTGGCGCGCGCGTCCGCGGTCGTCATCGGCGAGCTGCCGCGGTGCGACGAGCCCTCGGGCGATCCGACGGCGCGCGCGGTGATGGCCGATCTGTTCGCCGATTTTCCCGGACCGGTCGCTGATCGGGTTTCCGTCCGGCCACACCGTCGGGCCGGCGATGACGCTGCCGTTCGGCGTCGCCTGCCGCGTCGTCGCCGACGCGCGGCCGCGCGCTCGTCATCGAAGAGGCCGCGGTTCAGTGACGCACGACGACATGCATTCATCTGATCGGCATCTGCGGCACCGCGATGGCGACGCTCGCGGCGATGCTGAAGCGCAAGGGGCTCGACGTCCGCGGCTCGGATCAGGACGTCTATCCGCCGATGAGCGACTTCCTCGCCGCCGAGGGCATCCCGACGCTCGCCGGCTACCAGGCCGAGCACATCACCGGCGATCTCGAGCTCGTCGTCGTCGGCAACGCGATCTCGCGCGGCAACCCCGAGCTCGAGGAGGTGCTCGATCGGAAGATCCGGTACTGCTCGCTGCCGGAGGCGATCCGCGAGCATTTCCTCTGGGGCGCGCGCTCGATCGTCATCGCCGGCACGCACGGCAAGACCACGACCACGTCGCTGACCGGATGGCTGCTGACGCACGGCGGCGTCGATCCCGAGCGTGCTCGTCGGCGGCATCGCGCGCAACTTCGGCGAGCACGGATCGAGCTACCGCATCGGGCAGGGGCGCGACTTCGTCATCGAGGGCGACGAGTACGACAGCGCCTTCTTCGACAAGACCGCGAAGTTCCTGAAGTATCTGCCCGACATCGCCGTCATCAACAACGTCGAGTTCGATCACGCCGACATCTACGCCGACTTCGACGCGGTGACGCTGGCGTTCCGCCGCCTCGTCAACCTCGTGCCGCGCCGCGGGCTGCTGCTCGTCGGCGCCGACAGCCCGCGGCGCGCGCGCGCTGGCCGGCCAGCGCGGTGTCGCGCGTGCAGACGTTCGGCACCGGCGACGACGTCGACTGGCAGGCGCACGATCTGCGAGCCGGCCGGGCGCCGTCGACGCGCTTCAAGGTGCGGCGCGACGGCTCGCCGTTCGGCACCTTCGAGGTGCCGCTGGTCGGCGCGCACAACGTGCGCAACGCGCTGGCCGCGATCGCCGTCGCCACCGAAGTCGGGATTCAGCCGCGAGCGGATCGCCGAGGGGCTGCGCGCGTTCGCCGGCGTCAAGCGGCGGCTCGAAGTCGTCGGCGTCGCCGACGGCGTCACGGTCTACGACGACTTCGCGCACCATCCGACCGCGGTCGCCGAGACGCTGGCCGGCCTGCGCGCGTCGAACCCGCAGGCGCGCATCTGGGCGGTGTTCGAGCCGCGCTCGGCCTCGTCGTGCCGGCGCGTCTTCCAGGACGACTTCGCGCGCGCGTTCGCCGGCGCCGACGAGGTGCTGATCGCGCCGATCTTCCGCTCGAAGCTGCCCGAGGCGGAGCGGCTGTCGGTTCCGCAGCTCGTGCGCGATCTCAACGGCCGCGGGCCAGTCGGCCCGCGAGGCCGACTCGATCGACGACATCGTCGCCGCGCATCGTCGAAGAGCATCGGCCGGGCGATCTCGTCGTGCTGATGTCGAACGGCGGCTTCGGCGGCATCCACCAGAAGCTGCTGCGGGCACTCGCGTGAGCGACTACCGCGATCGTCGCCGCCGGCGACTCGGCGCTCGTCGTCGAGTTCGAGGAGCGGATCGATCCGGTCGTGAACGCGCGCACGATTGCGTTCGCCGAGGCGGTCCAGGCGGCGAACCTCGCCGGCGTCCGCGACGTCGTGCCGACCTACCGATCGATCGCGATCTACTTCGATCCGCTGCGCACCGACAGCGACGCGCTGATGGCGTGCGTCGAGCGCGAGGCGGTTCGGCCGGTCGGCGCCGCTGGCCGCGGGCGCGGCGCCGGTGCGCATTCCGGTCTGCTACGGCGGCGAGCTCGGCCCGGACCTCGCGGCGGTCGCCGCGTTCGCGAAGGCCGGCGAAGACGAGGTCGTCCGCCTGCACGCGTCCGCGACCTACCGCGTCTTCATGCTCGGCTTCGTGCCCGGCTTCGCCTACCTCGGCATCGTCGACGATCGGATCGCGATGCCGCGCCGCTCGACGCCGCGCGTGCGCGTGCCGTCGGGATCGGTCGGCATCGCCGGCGTGCAGACCGGCATCTATCCGGCCGAGACGCCGGGCGGCTGGCAGCTGATCGGCCGCACGCCGCTCAAGCCGTTCGACCCGTCGCGCGCGAGCCGTTCCTGATGAAGGCGGGCGACGCGGTGCAGTTCTATCCGATCGATCGCGCGCGAGTACGACGCATGGCTGTAGTGCAAGCGGTTCCGATCGATCAGGCCGCGGACGGCTGCGTGCAGCGTCGACGTCGATCAAGCCGGGCATGCTGACGACGATTCAGGATCGGGGGCGCTGGGGATTTCAGGCGCGCGGCGTGCCGGTGGCCGGGCCGATGGATCCGGTGTCGCACCGGCTCGCGAACGCGCTCGTCGGCAACGTCCGCGAGCGCGGCGGCGCTCGAGGTCACGCTGCTCGGCCCGGAGCTCGAGTTCGAGGACGAGCGGCTGGTCGCCGTCGCCGGCGCCGAGTTCGAGATGACGCTCGACGGACGCGCCGGTGCCGTGCAACGCGCCGTTCATCGTCTCGGCCGGATCGCGCCTGCGCTTCGGCGCGCGCGGCTCGCGGCGCGCGCGCCTACCTCGCGATCTCCGGCGGCATCGCCGTCGCCGCCGGTGCTCGGCAGCCGGTCGACGCACCTGGTCAGCGCGATGGGCGGCGTCGACGGCCGTGCGCTCGCGGCCGGCGATCGTCTGCCGCTCGGCGATCCGCGCCGCGTCGAAGGGATGCCGCTGGCGCCGCAGGCGGCCGCCGGTCGCGCTGCCCGATCGCCACGCGCGCATCCGCGTGCTGCCCGGGCCCGCAGCGCGACCACTTCACCGACGATGCGCTCGAGGTGCTGCAGTCGGCGCTCGTACACGATCGGCCAGAATTCCGATCGCATGGGGTTCCGGCTCGAGGGCCGCGCGCTCGACGCACTCGCGCGGCGCCGACATCATCTCCGACGCGACGCCGCTCGGCGTGCTGCAGGTGCCGGCGTCGGGGCAGCCGATTCTGCTGATGGCGGATCGGCAGACGACCGGCGGCTATCCGAAGATCGCGACGGTGATCGCCGCCGACATCGCGGTCGCCGGGCAGCTCGGCGCCGGCCGACACGATCACGTTCGCGGTCTGCACTCCCGCCGAGGCGATGGCGGCGCTGATCGCGCAGGAGCGCGCGTTGATGGCGGTCGAGGCGCGGCGCCCGTGACGCGACTTCGCGGCGCGTCGCGGAGGCGGCGTTCGGCGCCGATCGCGTGCGCGCGAACGTCGCCGCTCGCGCCGCTGACGACGTTCCGCGTCGGCGGGCCGGCGGACTGGCTGGTCGAGACGCGCAGCGAGCGACGAGATCGTGCGTGCGCTGCGGCTCGCGCACGACGCGGCGCGTGCCGGTGACGCATGCTCGGCGGCGGCTCGAACGTGCTGGTCGTCGGACGGCGGCGTCCGCGGGCTGGTGATCCGCCCGCGCGGCGGCGAGGTGCGCGCCGATCGACGATGGGCACATCCGCGCCGATGCCGCGGTGACGATCAACGGCCTGGTGCGCTGGACGATCAACCACGGCCGCGCCGGGCTCGAAGCGTGGGCCGGGACGCCGGGCACCGTCGGCGGCGCGATCTTCGGCAACGCGCACTTCGGCGGCCGCCTGATCGGCGATCTGGTCACCGAGCGTGCGGCTCGCGTCGCGCGACGGCGCGATCGAGCGATGTCGCCGCGGCGGCGATGGCGTTCGGCTACGATCGCAGCCGCTTGCAGGACACCGGCGAGATGCTGCTGTCGGCGGTGTTCCGCGTGTCGGCCGGCGAGCCGGCGGCGCTGCGCGCGACGGCGCGCGCAGTCGCTGGCGTTCCGCAAGCGCACGCAGCCGCTCGACACGCCGAGCGCCGGCTGCATCTTTCAGAATCCGGAGCCGGGACGCGACCGCGTGCCGGACGGCATCCCGTGGTCGGCCGGCGCGCTGGTCGATCGCGCCGGGCTGAAGGGCGCGTCGATCGGCGGCGCGCGTGTCTCGCCGACGCACGGCAACTTCATCGTCAACGACGGCACGCGCGACGGCCGCCGACATCCGACGGCTGATCGAGCGAGTGCCGGCACGAGGTGCGCGAGCGATTCGGCGTCGAGCTGCGGGAGGAGATCGTCTATCTCGGCGACTTCGAGTGACGTCCGAACGCCTGACACTGCCATGAACCCTGAACCCTGACGAACCGACTCATGTCGACACTTGCTGATTGAAGGCGGCCAGCGCCTGTCCGGCGCGCGTCGACGTCGAAGGCAACAAGAACGCCGCGCTGCCGCTGCTCGCGGCGTGCCTGCTGACGACCGAGGAGTGCGTGCTCACCAACGTGCCGCGCATCAGCGACGTCGAGGTGATGGCGCGGCTGCTGCTCGATCTCGGCGCGCGAGGTCGAGGGCATCGGCAGCACGACGCTGCGCGTGCGCTGTCCGGAGATCACGAAGGACGAGCCGGACGGCGCGCTGGTCGGCCGCCTGCGCGGCTCGGTGCTGCTGCTCGGCCCGCTGCTGGCGCGGCGCGGCCGCGCGCACCTGGCGCCGCCGGGCGGCGACTTTCCGGCGCGCCGGACGATCGCGACCCATCTCGAGGCGCTCGCAGGCGATGGGCGTCGCGTCAGGTCGACGGCGCCGGGCCACGTGCTCGAGGCGCCGGACGGGCTGAAGCCGACGTCGATCTACCTCTACGAGGCGTCGGTCACCGGCACCGAAACGGCGCTGCTCGCCGCCGCCGCGGCGCCCGGGCGTCACCGAGATCCGCCACGCCGCCTGCGAGCCGCACGTCGTCGAGCTGTGCGAGTTCCTCGCAGAAGCTCGGCGTCGGCGTCACCGGCGCGGGCACGCCGACGATTCGCATCGAGGGCGGCGCGCAAGCTTGCGCGGCGCCGAGCACCGGCTTGTGGGGCGACTACATCGAGGCCGGCAGCTGGGCGGTCGTCGCCGCGGTCACCGGCGGCGAGATCGAGGTCACGGCGCGCGCGCGGAGGACATGGAGGTCGTCGCCGCGGTGCTGACGCGGATGAACATCGAGTGCGCGATCGACGGCGAGCTGTTCCGCGTCGAGCAGTCGACAGCCGCAGGCGGCCGGCCGCATCACGACCGGCCTGTGGCCGGGGTTTCCGAGCGACCTCGTCAGCCTCGTCACCGTGCTGGCGACGCAGGCCGAAGGGCAGACGCTGGTGCACGACTGGCTGTACGAGCTGCGGCTGTTCGCGCTCGAGCAGCTGAGCGGCATGAGCGCGGACCTGTTCCTCTGCGATCCGCACCGCATCATCGTCACCGGCCCGCGCACGCCTGCGCGGCCGGCCGCTCGACAGCCGCGATCTGCGATCGGGGATGGCGCTGATTGCCGCGGCGCTGGCCGCCGACGGCCAGAGCCGGCTCTCGCCGCTCGAAACCGTCGAGCGCGGCTACGGCCGCTGGTCGAGCGGCTGCAGAGTCTGGGCGCGAAAGTCGCGAAGATGTCGTGATAGACGGCGCGGCTGAAGCCGCGTCCTGCGTGGGGCGGCCCTGTAGGGCCGCCGGCGCTAGCGAGGCCCGCCGGGCTTTTTCGGGGCGAGCGGATTCACCGGCTGCGGTTCTTCAGGCTTGGGCGGCTCCGGCGGCCGTGGCGCTTCGAGCGGGAGCGGCAGCTCCGCCAGCGGCCCGAGCGAGTCGCGGCCGACGCGGAACGGCCGCAGGTCGGCCTCGGTCAGATCGAGCACGCGGATGATGTGCGGCGTCAGCGTCAGGATGATGTCGGTCTGGTCGGTCGATCTTCTGCGTGTGCGCGAACAGCCGGCCGACCAGCGGGATGTCGCTCAAGCCCGGGAATCCCGTCCAGCGCCTGCCGCTCGTCGTCGCGAATCAGCCCGGCGAGCATGTTCGTCTCGCCGTCGCGCAGGCGGATGATCGTGTTGATCTCGCGGTTGCCGAAGGTCGGCAGCCCGCCGAAGCCGGTTCCGGAGATGTTGTGCACCGCAATCTTCAGCGTCAGCGACACGTCGTCGTCGTGATGCGTGCGCGGCGTGATGTCGATGTTGACGCCGATGTTCTGGTAGTTGAACGACGTGATCGGCTGCTGCGGCGTGCCGCCGGTGGCGATCGGCGCGAAGGTCGTGACCGGCACCGGCACCTGCTCGCCGAACCGCGCCTGCGCCGGCGATGCCGTCGGTCGTGCGCAGCTGCGGGTTCGCCAGCGTCCGCGTGTTGGTGTCGGTCTTGAGCAGCCGGTAGTAGAGCGCCGGCAGGTCGGCGAAGCAGGATGTCGGACTGCGTCAGGTTGCGCAGCGTCTGCAGCGTCACGACGCCGGGCTCGTCGTTCGCGATCGACGACGCTGCCGTTGATGCCGGTCGGCGCCGGCGGCGACGGCGACGCGATCTGCAGCCCGTACTCCTGCAGCCTCGTGCGGATCGACTTCGAGCAGCTCGACGTCGATGATGACTTCCGGCCGCGCCTTGTCGATCGCGGAGAGCACGCGCGCGGCCGCGGCGATCCGCTCCGGCGTGTCCTTGATCGTCAGCGCGTTGGTGGCGGTGGTCGGCGAGATCCGCCGCGCGTCGAGCACCAGGCGCAGCAGGTCCATCGTTTCCTTGAGGTCGGCGTTGCTCAGGTAGAACGTGCGGACGACCTCTTCCTCGTACTCGCGGCGCTTGGCCGGCGTGTCCGGGATGACGACGATCGGTCTTCGGCGCGGTGACGCGGAAGAACGTGCGCGTCGCGCCGGCGACCGTGCTCGAGCGCGTCCTCGAGCGTGGCGTTGCGCAGGTCGACGGTGACCGGCGCGTCGCGGAACGCCGGATCGAAGATCAGGCTGATGTTCGCGAACCGCGCGATCGCGGTGAAGACGTCGCGGCTGCTGGCGTCGCGGAAGGTCAGCGACGCCGGCATCTTGACGCCCTGCGGCAGGTCGAGCCCCGGCGGCGGCAGGTCGCGCGCGCGCTCGATGAGCGTCTGCAGCTCGGTCTTGCCTTCGCGGGCGACGGCAATCTTCGCGCGCAGCTTGTTGCGCGTCGCCGCAGCTCCTCGTCGACGTCGCCGTTGCGTCGGGTTCAGCTCCGCCGCGGCTTCGAACTCGACCAGCGCCTGGTCGAACTTGCCGGTCGCCGCGAGCCGGCGGCCGCGCTTGAAATGGTCCTGCGAGGCGCGCAGCTTGGCGCGCTCGAGGCCGAGCCGCGCGTTGGTGTCGTCGGGCCGCAGCACGCAGCGCCTTGGTGTACTCGACGACCGCGCGGTCGTAGTCCTGGCGGTGTTCGGCTTCGCGGCCGCGGCGCAGCGCGCTCGACGCGGCGCAGCCGCCGGCGAACAGGCGCGAGCGCCAGCGAGCGCCGCCAGGCGGCGGCGCCGCGGCTCAGGAGCGGGCAGGGTCGGTGACGACATCAACACCGCGCGGAATCTTGAACGCGAAGTCCTTATCGGCCAGACCGATGTTTTCCTTCAGATTCGTGAAGGAAAAGCTCGACGTGCCGCCCTGCGCGTCGACGGTCACCAGGCCGCGGATGCCGAGCGTCGCCGGGTCGACGACGAGCACGAGCCAATCGTAGTCCGCGCTGCCGCGCTTTGGGTACCAGCTTCAGCGCCCGGCTGCCGGCGGGCATGCCGGCCGGCGCGTCGACGAGCGAGGCGGTGAAATCGCGCGTCAGGTTGCCCTTGCCGGCGAGGAACAGCGCCGGCGTCGCGGCCTCGTCGTCCGGCGGCACGTCGGCGACGATCACCTGCTTGTCCTGCGGGATGTAGGAGTACATCTTCACGCCGTCGGAGACGAACTGCTTCTGCTCCGGCGCCGTGTAGTCCCACCGCATCTTGCCCGGTTTCTTGACCAGCAGGCGCCCGCGCTCGGTGATCTGCTTCTTGCAGCACGCCGCCCTCGTAGGTGTGCGTGAAGTCGGCGGAGAAATCCTTGATGCCGTCGTACTTCCGCTGGAGCGCCGCCGCGAGCTCGGCTGCGGTCTGCTTCGGCGCCGTGGACGAGGATGTTGGAACGGGGTGTCGACGCTGCGGCAACGATGATGAGAGCGGCAACGGCGTGTCGCGCTCGAAGCATGGCTCAACCTTAGCACGCTGTTGAGCCGGCGAATTCGCCGAACTTGACGGGTCTGTCGCGTACGTCCGGAGTGAGCGCGGCCTGCCGAAGTACGTGATGGCCGCTGCCCGGACCGGCCACTACGACGATCTACTGATCGTGCCTGACTCCGGACGCGATATCGATGAGGTAGCGCGGCTGCGGGGCGAAGATATTGGCGGCGTAGGCCGTGTGCAGAGGCGCCCCGCGCTCGTCGAACGCCGCGAAGCTGACGCCGCGCTCGACGATGAGCGTGTGGCGGCGGGCGGCGATGACGTGGCCGAAGCCCATCCGGCGGATGGTGTCGGACGCCAGCCACGACTCCATGCGGATGTCGACCGTGACGCCGTCGAGCGTCAGGCGCCGCGAGAAGGGCAGGTCTGCCGCCGTGACCAACAGCGGTTCGGCGCCGGCGACGCCCGCGACCGCTGCGTAGTCGCCCGGCGGCAACTGGACCGGCCGGCCACCCGTAAGCGACTGCAGCGCGCCGGCGAGCTCCGCCGCGTCGAGACGCAGATCGCGGGACGGCCGCAGGACGCAGACGACGTAGCGGGTGCCGGGCGGCGACCGCGCGCGCCGTGTCGATGAGGCGCGGAACCACGACGCGCGGATCGCGCTCGATCGGCAGCAGCGGTCCGTACGCCGCCTCCGCGGTGGCGCGTGCGCGCTCGGTCAGCGACCACCTCGCGGCCGATGGCGCGGTTGTCCGCGACGAGCACCGGCGCGTAGAGCAGCGACGTCGGGCATGCGCGCCACCGCGAGCTCAGGCTGCCTTGCCTTCGCGACGTACGACAGGCCGTTCTGCATCTGCCAGTTGAGATCGGTGAGCAGGATCGCGCGCCGATCGTCGAGGCCGGCGGTCAGCGCCGCGAGGACTCGTGGCCGGCCGATCGTCGGCGCTGCGATCGAGCGCCGGGAAGTCGCGATACGCGCGCCAGCCTGCGTAGGCCACGAGCAGCGCGGCGGCGAGCATGCCAGCACGACGTCCCTGTTTTCGCGTCCGCCGTTCCGGAACAGCGATACGGCTCCTGTCATCGCCGGCGCCGCGAGCAGCGCGACGATCAGGTGCGACGGCAGGTAGAAGACGTGCGCGTCGCCGACGTTGTAGCTGAACGCGAACGCGAGGTTGGTCGCGTAGAGCACGAGGCATCAGGAGCGCGCGGCGCCGGTTGATGCGCGCCAGCTGCGCCAGGCCGGCAACCGCGAGCACCGGGCCCGACGACGCCGAACTGCTGCCTCAGGTCGAACCAGTACATCGCCGCATGGTCGCTCGACCATCGACCGCGGCACGTTCATCACCATCGTGTCGCGCCAGTCGGACTTGGTGACGTCGAACCAGAAGCGCTGCAGCGCGTCGAGCGCGCCCGTCGGCGGATCGATCGACGGCAGCAGCCAGAGCGCGCGCAGGTTCCACAGCATACTGCGACGCGCCGACGAGCGCGCACACGGTCGCGGTGCGCGACGACTCGCGGGGTCAGCGAGCGATCGCCAGCCGCCCGGCGCCGCGAGCAGCAGGAACAACGTGAACGCCGGCGCCAGCAGGATCATCGACAGGTGATTGCCGAAGCCGAGCGCGTAGACGGCGAAGAAGCAGCGCCAGCCGCGCCGTGCGTCGGCTGCTCGGCCCAGCGCAGGAGCAGCAGCAGCGTCAGCGCGACCAGCGCGATGTGCAGCGCGTAGACCTCGGCGATGACCGCCTGGCTCCAGAACGTGTACGACGCGGCGAAGAGCAGCGCCGCGCCGACCGCGGCCGCCAGTCGATCCCGACAACTCGCGCGGCGACGAGCACGATCAGGCCGCAGGCGACGCGCCGCGATCGATCGCCGACGCGAGGTTCAGCGCGTGCGCCGGCTCGCGCGCGCGTCACCCAGAGGAACAGCTGCCCGATCGCGAAGTAGAGCGGGTAGCCGTCGCGCGGCGTGATGAGCGCCGAGCCGACCGTCGCCTGGAACGATCCGGTGTCGCCGAAGTCGAACCCGGGCAGCATCGTCGCGCGATAGAGCGCGAACGCGGCGATGGCGACGAGCGCCGCCGGCAGCTGGACGGGAATCGGTCGGCGCGGCACGGCGACGCCTTCCGCGATCAGTGCACGCCGCGCTTGGCGGCGATGAAGGCGCGGACCTCGTCGAGCGGGCGGGTGTTGAGGACGTGGCGCGGCTCGACCCAGCCGCGCCGCGCGGTCGATGATCCCGAGCTGCATCTGCCGCTCGAGCATTTCGGCGCGGTGGCAGTCGCTGTCGATGACGACGGTGGCGCCGGCGGCGATGGCGCGGCGCGCGAGCGCGCCGTCGAGATCGAGATGCGACGGCGCGCCGTCGATCTCGACCGCGGTCCGGTTTCGACCGCCAGCGCGAACAGCCGGTCGTAGTCGAGGTCGTAGCCGCGGCGGTGCGGCACGAGGCGGTTGGTCGGATGCGTGATCACGTGACACGAGCGGATGCTGCATCGCCGACGACGTAGCGCTTCAGCAGCTGTCCGGCGACTGGCCGGCGCGATTCGTGCAGCGACGCCAGCACGATGTCGAACCGCTCGAGGATGCGATCGGGGAAATCGAGCCGGCCGTCCGGGCAGGATGTCGACCTCGCAGCCGTGGAGGATCGCGATCTGCGGGTACTCGCTCGCGCAGCGCGGCAATCTCGTCGGCCTGCTGCTTCACGCCGTCGGCGGTGAGGTTGCGCGACGCCGCCGAGTCGGCGAGTGGTCGGTGATCGCCAGGTACTCGTAGCCGAGCGCGAGGCACGCCTGCACCATCGCCTCGATCGAATCGCGGCCGTCGCTCCACAGCGAGTGCATGTGCAGATCGCCGCGGATGTCGCCGCGCGCGACCAGCGCCGGCAGTTCGCCGCGGCTCGCGACGACGATCTCGTCGGCGCCGTCGCGGATTTCCGGCGGGATGAACGGCAGGCCGAGCGCGCCGTAGATCGCTTCCTCGGTCGGCTGCCGGCCGCAGCGTGCCGTCGGGCCCGTGCAGTCCGTCGGCGCTGAGGCGCCAGCCGTTCGCGACGGCGTGGGCCTGGAGCGCCTCGAAGTGCGCGGCCGACCCGGTGAGGTAGAGCAGCGTCGCGCCGGCGTTCTCCGGCTCCGGCAGGCGGACGCCGACCTGCACGCGATCGATCAGCAGGTAGAGGCGCCGTTCGGCCTGCGGTGCAGCACGCGCGCGAATTCGGGATCGCGCAAGAGTCGGCGATGGCCTCGGCCGGCTGCGCGGTGGCGGCGACGATCTCGATGTCGCCGACCGTGTCCTGCCCGCGGCGGAGCGACCCGACCGGCTCGGCCCACCGCACGCCCGGCACGCCGCGCAGCCGTTCGAGCACCGGTTCGCACGGTGGTCACGGCGCGGCCGAGCGGAACGCGCGGAATCGTGGCGCGCAGCGTCGGCAGCGCCGCCGCGATCGCCGCCTCGACTTCGCCGTCGAGGCCGGGAAGCGCGCGGATCCGCTGCTCGCCGATCGCCCACGCGAGGTCGGCCGCCGAGGTGATCCCGAGCGCGCGGTGAATCGCGGCGAGCTGATCGATGGTGACCGCGCCCGATTCGTAGAGCCAGCGCAGATCGCCCGGCAGGTCGGCGAGCGCCGATTCGACCAGCACCCAGCCGCCGGCCTCGTACATCTGGCGCAGCCGCTTCAGCACCTCGGGATCGGCGTCGGGCGGCGGGTTGGCGAGCAGGGGACCGGGTTCGGCGTCGGAGTCGATGTGGCGCGCGCGCGACGAGCGCGGCGGCGCGGTGAAACACCGACTCTTCGACCAGATCGCCGCGGATCATCGCCAGCGAGGCGAGCTGGGCGAGCGTCGACGGACAGCGGCGTGGCCGAAGTTGCGCGGGAGTCGCCAGGAATCCGGGCTAGCCTTTCAGTGCGCCAGGTTCAGGCGGCGCCTGCTTGGGCGCTTCTTTCGTTTCCGTCGGCAGGTTGGCGGCGAGCCAGTCGGCGATGCCGCCTTGAGCGCCACTGCGCGATAGCCCTGACGGATCAGGTCGGCTGCGACGTCGCGAGCTCGCGAGCTCGTTCGGATCCGAGTCGTAGACGACGATGTCGCGATCGCGCGGCAGCGACGGCGCAGCCGCGGCGCCATCGACGCGAACCGCGCCGGGCAGCTTGAGGGTGCTGTGTTCGTAGGGATACTTCAGCCGCGCATCGACGAGGACCGGCGGCGTGCCGCTGTCGAGCCGCTGCTTCAGATCTTCTTTGGTGATGCGCGGAACCGGCACGATTCCGTATTGTGATCGCGCGTCCGCGCAGTGTCAACCTGGCGGAATCAGCGGGCGACGGCGCGGAGAAACGGCAGCACGCGGGTCTTGCGCGCCACCGGCGCCGCGGCCATCGCCTGCGCCACCGGCGCTCGCTGCACGGCGACGGCCGGCTTCGGCGCCAGCGCCCAGCCCGACGAACGTTTGCCGCAGTGGATGCAGCGCAGGAAGATCGCGCCCGGCTCGCACCACATCCCGTAATCGTGCCGGCCGGACAGATAGCAGTTGAACAGATTCCACATGACTGACCCTCATCCTCAGCTACTTCGGGTAACTACCCTATGGCAAGGGTGATGCCGGGCCTCGTCGCGATGCGCAAAATGATACGAAAACCCGATTGAAGCCGGTGATCAAACGAAAAGGAACAGATTGTCGTTCCGCGCTCGATGCCGCGGATGTCCAACCGTTGCACACTCGCGGCGACCCGATGAACAGTTTTGTAAGCGCGCGGCCGATGCCGCCGCCGAGCAGGGGCTCACGCGGATGCTGACACTGCCGCCGTCGGATCAGCCTTTCCGACAGTGGCCTGTATCGGCTGAACGAGGACCAGTCGCGGAGCGCGGCGCCCGGATGGCAAGGCGCGACGACCGAGAATACCGGAGATTGGAAGGAGCAACGCAGCCAGCCGGATGCCCGCCGCGAGTGTCGATCAGCCATACGGCCACAGGCCGTCAGCGCGCGGCTCGCAGCACCGCGAAGGCGCCGCGGCGCCAGAGAACTTCGACCCGGAATGCCGCTGCGGCGCAGCAGTTCGAGCTCGGCATCGAGCGGCACGTACACATCCTCGCCCGACCAGGCCTCCAGCAGGCGGGCGGCACGCGCCGGAGAGTAGGCGCGGCGCAGGTGGGCGACCCACGCGTCGAGCTGCGCGCGGCGGAGCGCCGGATCGGTCGCCGGCTGGCAGTCGACGCTGAGGAGAAGCCCGCCGGGCCGCAACGCCGCGTGGAGGCGCTGGTAGAGCGCGCCTTTCGCCGCCCGCGTGCGCACGTGGTGCAGCGCGAAGGAAGAGACCGCCGCGTCGCATCGCGGCAACTCCGTCCGCAGGAACGAGCCGGCGGCAAACGTAGCGCGCCGGCCGAGCCGCCGCGAAGCCATGGCGAGGATGTCGGGATCGAGGTCGATGCCGAAGACGCGCGCGCGCGGCGCGGCGGCGAGGCAACGCGCGGCGAGCGCGCCGGTGCCGACGCCGAGATCGACGATCGTGCGCGCGCCATGGGGGATCGCCGCCGCAGCGACGTCGAGCATCTCCTCGTAGTCGGGGATGAAGGTGCGGATGCGCGCGTCGTAGTCGGCGAGGTCGATGCCGAGGTGCTGAGCTACGGACATGGTTGGTAGCCGGTGCAGGAGATGACGGGAAGGGAAGGATAGCGCGGGAAGCGCGGATCGATCGCCGAGAGCTTGCACAGATAGAACGTCGAGCCCTTCGACGATCGGATCACGTCTGCATGCTGACACGACGCGCACAACCCGACGCGGTCAGGTGTTTCGCATCGGGCATCGGCCATCTTGCTAATCGGACTGAGGTGGGCGGGCCCGCCTTCGCGTTGCTTCGGCGCGCATCCTTCGCTGGCAACTCGCCGGTTTACCGAGCCGAAGCTCGCCGGTGCGAGCGAAGGATGGTGGACGACACGAGGCTCGAACTCGTGACCTCCGCGTTGCGAACGCGGCGCTCTCCCAACTGAGCTAGTCGCCCACAAAAGCGAGCCCCGATTGTACCATGCGGGTTTCGCCTGCCGCAACGGCTCCAGCCGGGGCTTCCTGCTAGACTTTCACCCCTATGTCCGCGATCACACGTATCGGCGTGCTCACCGGCGGCGGCGACGCGCCCGGGCTGAACGCCGTCATCCGCGCCGTCGTCAAGAGCCGCCTGGAACAGCGGCATCGAAACCCTCGGCATCGAAGACAGCTTCGACGGCCTGCTCGAGCCCGAGCGCTCGCGCGTGCTGACGCCGCGCGACGTCACCGGCATCCTGCGCCTCGGCGGCACGATTCTCGGCACGCTCAACACCGGCAACCCGTTCGACCTCTCACGGTGACGACGTCCGAGGGCGCGCACCGCTACGCCGATCGCGTGATCGAGATGTTCCAGCAGGCTGGGCCTCGACGCGCTGATCGCGATCGGCGGCGACGGCACGCTGGCGATCGCCCACGAGTTCTGCCTGCTCGGCATGCCGATCGTCGGCGTCCCGAAGACGATCGACAACGACATCGTCGGCACCACCAACTGTTTCGGCTTCGACACCGCGGTGGCGTTCGCCACCGACGCGATCGATCGGCTGCACACCACGGCCGAAGCGCACAAGCGCATCCTGGTCGTCGAGGTGATGGGCCGCTATGCCGGCTGGATTGCGCTGCTATGCCGGCGTCGCCGGCGGCGCCGACGCGATCCTGATCCCGGAGATTCCGTTCGACATCAGCCATGGTCGCGCAGCGGCCTGCGCGAGCGCGACCAGTGGGGCGCCAAGTTCAGCATCGTCGTCGTCGCCGAGGGCGCGTATCCGAAGGGCGGCACGCTGTCGCTGATCGAGGCAGGCGCACGGGCTGGCCGCCGAGCGGCTCGGCGGCATCGGCGCGCACGGTGTGCGAAGCGCTGCAGCAGGAGACCGGCAAGGAAACGCGGCACGTGGTCCTCGGCCACCTGCAGCGCGGCGGCGCGCCGACGAGCTTCGACCGGGTGCTCGCGACGCGCTTCGGCGGCAAGGCGGTCGAGCTGGTGAAGCGCGGCGAGTTCGGCACGATGGTGGCCTTCGCGCCGCCCGACATCATCGCGCGGCGGCTCGAGGAGGTCGTGGGGAAGACGAAGACGGTGCCGATGGACTTCGACCTGCTGGCGACGGCGAGAGCCCTCGGCGTCACCTTCGGCGACTGACGGCTGTAGAGTCCAGCTTGAGCCGGACCGTCGTCAGCGTCCGGCTTAAAGGACCGGCCTAGCAGCCGGACCCTACAGGTCAAACGGTTCGCTTCGACACCATCATGCGGTAAATCCCCAGCAGCAGGATCGCGCCGAGGAGCGACATCAGGAACCCGGCGCCGTCGTTCGGCCCGTACCAGCCGAGCGTCCGCCCGATGAACCCGCCGATCAGCGCACCGGCGATGCCCAGCAGCATCGTGACGATGATCCCGCCCGGGTCGCGGCCCGGCATCACCAGCTTCGCGATCGCGCCGACGATCAACCCGAAGAGAATCCAGCCCAGCACTCCGAACATACCGCTCACCTCCTGGTTGGCAGGTGTGCAAATTGGAGGCCCGCCGGCGCCACCTACGCGCTATCGCGGAGCACGTCGAGGTACTTGAGCGCGCCGCCGGTATTGAAGAGCACGACCGACTCGTGCGGCTTGATCGAGCCGTCGGCGACGAGGCGCTGGATGGCGACGAGCGCGGCGCCGCCTTCGGGCGCGGCGCTGACGCCGGCGTGCTTGCCGATCGCCAGCATCCCGTCGACCATCGACGTGGTCGGGCACCGCGAGCGCCGTGCCGCCGCTTTCGCGCACGGCGCGCAGGATCAGGAAGTCGCCGATCGCGCGCGGCACGCGCAGGCCGTCGGCGAGCGTCGACGCGCCTTCCCACGGCTGCGCCTTCTCGGCGCCCTGCTCGAACGCGCGGACGATCGGCGCGCAGTTCTCGGCCTGCACCGACACCATCCGCGGCCGCTTGCCCGGCGGCACCCAGCCGATCCGCTCGATCTCGTCGAACGCCTTCCACATCCCGACCATGCCGGTGCCGCCGCCGGTCGGATAGACAATCCAGTCGGGCCAGCGCCAGTCCATCTGCTCGGCGAGCTCGTAGGCCATCGTCTTCTTGCCTTCGATGCGGTACGGCTCCTTGAGCGTCGAGACGTCGTACCAGCCGAGCGGCCCGCCGGTTTCCGCCGCCATGGCGGCCGGCGTCGGTGATCAGGCCATCGACCAGCGTCACGTTGGCGCCGTAGAGGCGGCACTCGTCGACGAACGGCCGCTTGGCGTCCTTCGGGATGAAGACCTCGCAGGCGAGACCCGCGGCCGCCGCGTACGCCGCCGCGGCGTTGCCGGCGTTGCCCGCGGTCGGCAGCGCGATCGTCGTCGCGCCGAGATACCTGGCGCGCGTGATCGCCGCCGACTGGCCGCGCGCCTTGAACGAGTTGGTCGGGTTGAGCGATTCGTCCTTGATGTAGAGGCGATCGAGGCCGAGCGTCGCGCCGAGCGCCCGCGCGTGAAACAGCGGCGTGAACCCTTCGCCGAGCGTGACCGGCGATCTCGCCGTCGAACAGCGGCATCAGCTCGCGGTAGCGCCACATGTTCGGCTCGCGTCCGCGCAGGGAGTCGCGCGACCAGGACGCGCGGCATCGAGGTCGTAGCGGGCGAGCAGGGGAGCGCCGCACGGCGCAGAGGTGATGGCGCGTGCGCGGATCGAGCGCCGGCGGTCCGCACGGCACGGAGCATTCGAGGTGGGTGAAGTAGGACATCGGCAGGGATCAGGGCGTAGGGCTAGGGCTGTCCGCGTCACTTGCCCAGCAGCTCCGCGTCCTTCTTCTTCTGCAGGTCGTCGATCTGCTTGATGTGGTGGTCGGTGATCTTCTGGACCTCGTCGAGCCCCTTCTTCTCGTCGTCCTCGGAGATCTGGTGATCCTTGAGCAGCTTCTTCAGGCGCTCGTTCGCGTCGCGGCGCACCTGGCGGACGCTGTTGCGGCCTTCCTCGCTCAGCTTGTGCACGTGGCGCGACAGCTCCTTGCGGCGCTCTTCGGTCAGCGCCGGCAGCGGAATGCGCACCACCTTGCCGTCGTTGGCCGGGTTCAGGCCGAGGCCGGCCGCGCGGATCGCCTTCTCGATCGCGCCGAGCTGCGACGGGTCGAACGGCTGCGCGACGATCAGCGTCGGCTCGGGAATCGAGAGCCCGGCCACCTGGTTGAGCGGCATCTTCGATCCGTAGGCCTCGACGTGCACGCTGTCGAGAATCGTCACCGACGCGCGCCCGGTCCGCACGCCGGCGAACTCGTGCTGCACGTGATCGAGCGCCGTCGTTCATCCGCTTGTTGACTTCGGCGTACAGGCCTTTCAGGTCGTTGACATCCATGTCGGAGACTCCGTCGAATTCAGTCAGATTCAGCCTTCAACTACGCTTCCTTCATCCATTCCTCCTTCCTCAAATCCTGATCTTCCTGCCTGCCAGTCTCACGCCGTGACCAGCGAGCCGATCGGCTCGCCGGTGATCGCGCGCTTGATGTTGCCCGGCGTCCGCAGGTTGAAGACGACGATCGGCAGCCGGTTGTCCATGCACAGGGAGATGGCGGTGGCGTCCATCACCTTGAGCCCCTGCTCGAGGACCTGCAGATACGAGATGCGGTCGAAGCGGACCGCGTCGGGCTTCACCATCGGGTCGGCGTCGTAGATGCCGTCGACCTTGGTGCGCCTTGAGGATGACGTCGGCCTTGATTTCCATCGCCCGCAGCGCCGCCGCGGTGTCGGTGCTGAAGTACGGATTGCCGGTGCCGGCGCCGAAGACGACGACGCGCCCTTTCTCGAGGTGGCGGATGGCGCGGCGGCGGATGAACGGCTCGGCGACCGCGCGCATCTCGATCGCGGTGACGACGCGGGTGACGACGTCCTGCTGCTCGAGCGCGTCCTGCAGCGCCAGCGCGTTGATGACCGTCGCCAGCATGCCCATGTAGTCGGCGGTCGCGCGGTCCATGCCGCGGGCGCTCGCGGCGACGCCGCGGAAGATGTTGCCGCCGCCGATGACGATGGCGGTCTCGACGCCCATGCCCTGGATTTCGGCGACGTCCGTGCGCGATCTGCGTCGCGACGGCCGGATCGATGCCGTAGGTCTGCTCGCCCATCAGGGCTTCGCCGGAGAGTTTCAGGAGGATGCGTTTGTAGGCGGGGCGGCCGTCGGGGGTCACAAGGAGAGATTATAGCCACGGGGAATGGCTGATGGCTAATGGCAATGGCCGATGGTGCGCACCATCGAGCCGCTGCGCTCAGCCATCCGCCATGACGGATTACTGAGCGGCCGCTTCGCCGACCTTGAGCCGCGCGAAGCGGGTGACCGTGACCGACGCGCCGAGCGCCTTGTTCGGCGGCGGCGATGACGTCCTTCACCGTCATCTTCGGGTCGCGGATCGACGGCTGGTCGGGCAGCACGACCTGGTGTAGAAGCTGCCGAGCTTGCCCTCGACGATCTTGTCGAGCACGTTCGCCGGCTTGCCCGAGTTCTCCATCTGCGCGCGGTAGATCGCCTTCTCCTTGTCGAGGAGCTCGGCCGGCACCGCGTCGCGCGACGACGTACGCCGGGCTCGCCGCCGCGATCTGCATCGCGATCTCCTTGACCAGCGTCGCGAACTCGTCGCGCGCGGCCAGCTCCGGCGTCACGCCGCCGAACTCGACCTGGACGCCGATCTTGCCGCCCAGGTGGATGTACTGGCCGACGTAGCCCTGGCCGGCGTAGCGCACGAAGCGCGGCACCGCCATGTTCTCGCCGAGCTTGGCGATCGCCGCCGCGACGCGCTTCTGCACCGGGCCGTTCGGATCCTTCAGCCACGCGTCGTTGGCCGCGTCGCCGGCCTTCTCGATCTCGGCGAGGACGTCCTGCATCAGCTGCTGGAAGTCGGCGTGCGCGCGACGAAGTCGGACTCGCAGTTGACCTCGACGAGGATGCCGGCGCGAGTGGTCGTCGGCGACGCGGTTGCCGATCAGCCCTTCGCTGGCGGCGCGGCCGGCCTTCTTCGCGGCGCTGGCCAGGCCGCGCTTGCGCAGGATCGGTGTTCGCCTCCTCGAAGTCGCCGTTCGCTTCGGTCGAGCGCGGTCTTGCAGTCCATCATGCCCGCGCCGGTCTGGTCGCGGAGCTTCTTCACGTCTGCTGCAGTAATTGTGGTGGCCATGGTCGTTCGTGAGTTGGAGAATTCGGGAATTGGTGACTTGAAGAATTGGTGTCGTTGGCAACAGGAGAGCCGGGTGAATCACGGCCCGCTGATTCACCCGCTCGCCAATTCACCAACTCGCCAATTACGGATCGCTACTACGCCGAGGCGGGCGCCGGCTCGCGGCGGCGCTGCGGCCGCGCGGCCTGGCGGCGGCCGCCGTCGTCGGCGTCGTCGCCGCTGTCGCGCGCCGATTCGGCGTCGACCGACTGCTTCATGTCGCGGCCGGCGATGACCGCGTCGGCGATGCGCGACGCGAACAGCCGGATCGCGCGCAGCGCGTCGTCGTTGCCGGGGATGACGAAGTCGACTTCGTCGGGATCGCAGTTGGTGTCGACGATGCCGATGACCGGAATCTTCAGCTTGCGCGCCTCGTCGACCGCAATCTTTTCCTTCTTGGTGTCGACGACGAAGACCGCGTCGGGCAGGCGGGACATGCCGCGGATGCCGTCGAGGTTCTTCGCCAGCTTCTTGCGCTCCTTCTCGTTGCGCGCGATTTCCTTCTTCGAGAGCGTGTCGTAGCGGCCGTCGGTCGCCATCGCCTCGAGGTCGCGCAGCCGGCCGAGGCTGCGCTGAATGGTCGCGAAGTTGGTGAGCAGGCCGCCGAGCCAGCGCTCGTTGACGTAGAACATGCCGCAGCGCTGCGCTTCTTCGGCGATGACGTCCTGGGCCTGGCGCTTGGTGCCGACGAACAGGATCGTGCGGCCTTCGGCCGCGAGGCGGCTGACGAACTCTTCGGCGTCGCGGAACAGCTTCACCGTCTTGCCGAGGTCGATGATGTAGATGCCGTTCCGTTCGCCGAAGATGTATTCCTTCATCTTCGGGTTCCAGCGCTTCGTCTGGTGGCCGAAGTGAACTCCCGCCTCCAGTAGATCCTTCATCGCGATCGCGGCCAAGCGTCCTCCATCCTCGTCTAGATCGTCTGTCGTCGTTACCGTTTGCTGAACTGGAAGCGTTTGCGCGCTCCCGCCATGCCGTACTTCTTGCGTTCCTTGGCGCGCGCGTCGCGCGTCAGCAGCCCTTCGTCCTTCAGCCGCTTGCGCAGCTCGAGGTTGTACTCGACCAGCGCGCGCGCGATGCCGAGCCGCACCGCGCCGGCCTGGCCCGAGACGCCGCCGCCGGCGACGGTCGCCAGGATGTCGAACTTGTCGGCGGTCTCGGTGAGCACCAGCGGCCGGCGAATCTGGGTGCGGAGCGCTTCGGTGGGGAAGAACGCGTCGAAGGCGCGGCGGTTGACGCTGATGGCCCCGGTGCCGGGCCGGAGAAACACGCGGGCGGTCGATGTCTTGCGCCGACCGGTTCCGTAATACTGCACTGCTGCCACGTTACGCGACCTCGAGCTTGGAGGGTTTCTGCGCCGCGTGCGGGTGATCCGGACCGGCGTACACTTTCAGCTTGCGGTACATCGCCTCGCCCATCTTCGTCTTGGGCAGCATGCCGTGCACCGCGTCTTCGACCAGCCGCTCCGGCTTGCGCTGCGCGCACCAGGCGCGCGCGCTCTTCGCGCAGGCCGCCTTCGTAGCCGCTGTGCTGGCGGTAGATCTTCTGATCTTCCTTGCGGCCGGTGAGCTTCACCTTCGCCGCGTTGACGACGACGACGTGGTCGCCGGTGTCGATGAAGGGGGTGTAGGTCGGCTTGTGCTTGCCCTGAAGCAGCCGCGCCGCGAGCGGTCGCGAGGCGGCCGAGCACCTGGCCCTCGGCGTCGATGATGTGCCAGCGGCTGCCGGCGGCGGCCGTGCTCCGCGCTGGCCATGAACGTAGACATTCCCTAAAGACAGCCTTTCGAAAACCCACGAACTTTGATGTCCTGCCGATGTAGGGGGATTTCCTGCCCGGACATGCAATCTGTCGGGCAGGTCCAGGCAACGGTAAACCCAAATCATACGAGCCTTTCTGGGCACTGTCAAGAGCCGCGCGCCGTCTGTCCGATGGCAGAGTGTCCTCGCGCCGATAACACAGCCGCACCAGGAAACACAGCCGCGACGGGGATCAGGCGTGGCAAAGCTGCGTACGGATCTGTAAGTCGATCACGCAACCGTTACACGCGACGCGGCGGCCCGGCGACGGCGGATCGCAGAATTCGACCGGGCAACCTCGGAATTCGCCGTCTTCGCACGGGTCGAATCTTGGTACCGGCTTTGCCCGGCTGTTCGTACTCACGCGAACATCCACTGGTTCAGTAAGGACATACACACGTGTTTGGTCTTGGCAAATCAAAGTCGGTCGTCGGCCTCGACATCGGCTCGAGCGCCGTCAAGGCCGTCGAGCTGAAGGCCGTCGGGCAAGGGCTTCAAGGTCGTCGGCGTTCGCGCAGCGAGCCGGTGCCGCCCGACAGCATCGTCGACGGCGCCATCATCGACGGCGCCGCCGTCGCCGACGCGATCCGCCGCGTCTTCGAGAACAAGGCGTTCAAGACCAAGGACGTCGCCGCCTCGCTGTCGGGCAACGCCGTCATCGTCAAGAAGATCAACCTGCCGGTGATGACCGAGGCCGAGCTCGCCGAGTCGATCTACTGGGAGGCCGAGCAGTACATCCCGTTCGACATCCAGGACGTCAACCTCGACTACCAGATTCTCGACGCCGGCACGGGCGCCGACTCGAAGGGCACGATGGACGTGCTGCTGGTCGCGGCGAAGAAGGAAAAGATCGCCGACTACACCGGCGTCATCTCGCAGGCCGGCCGCGTGCCGGTCGATCGTCGACGTCGACGCCTTCGCGCTGCAGAACGCCTACGAGGTGAACTACGGCCTCGAGCCCGGCGCCGTCGTCGTCCTGCTGAACGCCGGCGCCAGCGCGATCAACATCAACATCCTCAGCGGCGACCAGTCGCTCTTCACGCGCGACATCTCGATCGGCGGCAACGCCTACACCGAAGCGGTGCAGAAGGAGCTGAACCTGCCGTTCGAGAGCGCCGAGCAGCGAAGAAGGGCGAGCCGGTCGACGGCGTCACCTTCGACGACGTCACGCCGGTGCTGCACGCGATGACCGAGAACGTGCTGCTCGAAATCCAGAAGACCTTCGACTTCTTCAAGGCGACCGCCTCCTCCGATCGCATCGATCGCATCGTGCTGAGCGGCGGCGCGTCGCGCGTCGACGGCTTCGCGCAGGCGCTCGAGGAGCGCTTCGACGCGCCGGTCGAAGTCGTTCGATCCGTTCAAGAAGATCGCGTTCGACCCGGCGAAGCTCGGCGTCGCCGATCCGGAGCGGCTCGAGCCCGACGGCGGCGGTCGCCGTCGGCCTCGCGCTCAGAAAGGCGGGCGACCGATGATTCGCATCAACCTCCTCGCGGTCGAGCGCGATCGCGGCAAGAAGAAAGCGGTCACCTTCGGCACCGGCCAGAAGCTGACGATCGGCTGCAGCCTCATCCTGGTGCTCGCGCGTGCTGTTCATCGGCTGGCGCTACTGGGCGCTCGGCGCGCGAGTCGACGCAGCTCGACGCCGAGATCGCCGCGGCGCAGCAGGAGACGCACGCGGCTGCACTCGGTCATTCAGCAGGTCCAGCAGTTCGAGCAGCGCAAGGCGCAGCTGCAGCAGCGCGTCGTGCTGATCGAGCAGCTGCGCAAGGGCCAGACCGGCCCGGTGCACATGCTCGATCAGATCAGCCGCGCGCTGCCGCCGATGCTGTGGCTGACCGAGCTGAAGCAGACCGGCACCGACGTGATCATCGACGGCAAGTGCACGACGCTGACCGGCCTGTCCGAATTCGTCGTCGAACCTCGAGGCGTCGGGCTACTTCAAGCGCTCGGTCGAGATCGTCAGCACCACGACCGAGACGATGCCGGACGCCGCCGGGCGAGCTGATCAAGTTCAGCATCAAGCGCGATGTTTCAGCAGCCCGGCGAGGCGCGCCAGCCGGCGGCCGCGCCGGCGCGCAGGCCGCGCCAACAGGACGAGCTGAGCGTAAAGGCCGTGGCGCACTGGCCCCGATACGGCCAGTAGCGATAGCGCAATGGAACTGAGTCTCACGAAACTGCCGTGGTACGCGCAGGTCGGCGCGTTCGTCGCGCTCGCCGTCGGCGGCGTGCGGCGCTTTCTACTACTACTACGAGATGCCGGTGCGCGCCGACATGGCGGCGCGCGCAGACGCAGCTGCAGGTCGCTGCGCGCCGACATCACCAAGGGCCTGACGACCGCGAAGAAGCTGCCGGAGTTCCGCGCGCAGGTCGACCGACCTCGAAGGCCGGCTCGACGAACCTGCAAGGCGGTGCTGCCCGAGGAGAAGGACGCCGCCGACCTGCTGCGCCGCATGCAGACGGTGGCGGCGCAGTCGAACCTGACGATCAAGGGCTTCAAGCCGGCGCCGACCGTCACCAAGCAGCTGCACGCCGAGTGGCCGATCACCCTCGAGCTCGACGGCACGTATCACAACCTGGCGATCTTCTTCGACCGCGTCGGCAAGTTCACGCGCATCGTGAACATCAGCGGCCTCGACGTCAAGGGCAAGGACAAGCCCGACGCGAACGCGACGATCACCGCGACCTGCGTGGCGACGACGTTCGTGCTGCTCGACAAGCCGGCGCCGGCCGAAACCGGGCGCGCCAGCCGGCGCGCCGCCGGCGAAGGGCGCCTAGCATGCGATCGCGCATCGTCTCGCGCTCGTCGTGCTGGCCGCGCTGTCGGCTCGGCGCCCGTCGCGGGCGCGCAGCCGCCGCGGCGCCGGCGCCGGCGCCGCAGCCGCCCGTCGACGCCGGCGCCGCGCCGACGCCGGCGGCCGCGCCGCCGCCGCCGCCGCCGAGACGCTACACCTATCGCGCCGACGGCCGGCGCGATCCGTTCCTGAGCCTGCTCGGCACCGGCACCGAACGCGCGCGACGTCGCGGAAGCGGCGAAGGGCCCGTCGGGCATGACGCGTCGGCGAGATCTCGGTGCGCGGCATCATGCAGAGCCGCGGCGCGCTGGTCGCGATGATTCAGGGGCCGGACAACAAGACCTACATCGTGCATCAGGGCGACAAGCTCGCTCGACGGCACGATCAAGACGATCACGCCGCAGGGACTGATCGTCGTGCAGGAAGTCAACGATCCGCTGTCGCTCGTGAAGCAGCGGGAAGTTCGCAAACTGCTGCGATCGCTCGAGGACGCCAAGGAATGACTGTGACGAGGGGCCTTGCCCTGTTTCTCATCGTCGCCACCGCCGGCGCGCTCGTCAATGCGTCCGGCGCCGAGCGCGCCGCCGCGCCGACAGCGTGCGGCTGAAGGCGATCAGCTCGCGCGTCGACGCCAAGGGCGCGTCGCTCGTCATCGAGGCGAGCGAGCCGGTGCCGTACATCGCGACGCGGCCCGATCCGCTGACGCTGCTGCTCGACTTCCGCAACGTCGGCGCCGACGGCGGTGGCCAACTCCGTCGTCGCCGAACGCGAAGAGCCCGATCGCCGGCGTGTCGGTCGAGGCGGCCGAGTCGCTCGGCGCGCCGGCCTCGCGCGTGCGCGTCGCGCTGGCGCAGCCGGTCGCGCATCGCGTGCGCAGCGAGCGCAACACGGTCGTCGTCGACTTCGACAAGCCGTCGGCCGAAGGCGGCGCCGTACGTCCTGCCGCCCGCCACGAGCGCTGCCGGACCGGCGCCCGACGCGATGCTGGCGCTGCGGCAGCGCGCCGGCCGCGGATCCGATCGCCGCGCTCGGCCTCGACAGTGCCGCGCGGGCGGACCGTCCGCCGTCGTCCGCGCCGCGGCGTGCGTCGCGATGCCGGCGCCGCAGGCGACTCGCGGCCCGGCCGCGGCACGCGGCGATCGCGCGGCCGCCGCGGCGCAGCCGCCGCGCGCCGCCGGCGCCGGCGCCGACGCCGACCGATCAGCTGAACAGCGCGCGCGCCGGCCGGCAGTTCACCGGCCACCCGATCAGCCTCGATTTCCAGGGCGCCGATCTGCGCGCCGTGCTGCGCACCTTCGCCGAGATCAGCGGCCTCAACATCGTCATCGATCCGGCGGTGCAGGGCACGGTCGACGTCGCGCTGCGCGACGTGCCGTGGGATCAGGCGCTCGACATCATCCTGCGCGCCAACAAGCTCGGCTACCTCGTCGACGGCACGATCGTGCGCATCGCGCCGCTCACGGTGCTCGCCGACGAGGAGTCGCAGCGCCGCAAGCTGGCCGAGGAGCAGGCGCTCGCCGGCGAGCTCGCGCGTGCTGACCAAGACGCTGAGCTACGCGAAGGCCGAGGAGCTGCAGGCGCTGCTCACCAAGAGCGCGCTGTCGCAGCGCGGCACGGTGCAGGTCGACCCGCGCACCAACACGCTGATCATCACCGACCTGCGCGATCGGCTGACGCTCGCCGAGCGATCTGATCGACACGCTCGACCGCGCCGCAGCCGCAGGTCGAGATCGAAGCGCGCATCGTCCAGACGAACAAGAACTACGCGCGCGCGCTCGGCGTGCAGTGGGGCTTCAACGGCCGCGTCGACTCCGGCGCTCGGCAACACGACGCACCTGGCGTTCCCCAACAACGGCAGCCTCGGCGGCCGCGTCGGCGGCGCGCAGGGACCGGCCGGCGGCACGCGCGCAGCCGACGGCGGTCAACCTCGCGGCGCCGGCGGCGACCAGCGCGGTCGGCCTGGCGCTCGGATCGGTCAACGGCGCGTTCAACCTCGACGTCGCGCTGACGGCGCTCGAGCGGAGCGGCAACGGCCGGCTGCTGTCGACGCCGCGCGTGACGACGCAGAACAACGTCGAGGCCGAAATGACGCAGGGCGTGCAGATTCCGATTCAGACCGTCGCGAACAACACCGTGACGGTCAGCTTCAAGGACGCCGCGCTGACGCTGAAGGTGACGCCGCAGATCACCGCGGCCAACACCGTGATCATGCAGATCGCGGTCGAGAACGCGTCGCCCGACTTCAGCCGCGCAGGTCAACGGCATTCCGCCGATCAACACCCAGCGCGCCAACACGCACGGTGCTGGTCAGCGACGGGCAGACGACGGTCATCGGCGGCATCTACTCGAGCCAGCGAACAGTCGTCCAACGATCGGACGCCGGGCCTCGAGCAGCATTCCGCTGCTCGGCTGGCTGTTCAAGCGCGACGCGATCGACGACCAGAGCACGGAGCTGCTGATCTTCATCACGCCGCGCATCATCAAGAGCTGACGGCAGAGGACGAATCGGCTATGCAGCTTCATTCGCAGATCTTGGCGTCGTCGGCCGTGCTCGCCGTGGCGAGCGTCTCGTGCGGCGACGTCGTGCGCGCAGGGACGGTCGCCCGTCGTTCCTGGTGATCGACTCGCTGCAGGGCATCCGCGGCGCCGCGACGCCGGGCACGCCCGTCGAACCCGCTGACCTCCGACGTCATCACCAACGTCACTCGCCGGCGCCGTGCTCGGCGACGGCGCCGTGCCCGACGGTCTTCGGCGACAGCGGCGAGGCGACGATGCGCATCGTGATGAAGGATGCCGGCGCGGCCGCTCCGTCGATCGCCGAGCGCGATCAACGAGATCACGCTCAAGCGCTACCACGTGAGATACGTGCGCGCCGACGGCCGCAACACGCCGGGCGTCGACGTGCCGTATCGCGTTCGACGGCGCACTGACGGCAGACGATCGCCGATCGCCGACCACGTTCGGCTTCCAGCTGGTGCGCAATCAGGCGAAGGATGAAGCGCCGCTGATCTTCCTGCGCAGCAACGGCGCCATCGTCTCGACGATCGCGCAGGTCACCTTCTACGGCCGCGACCAGAACGGCAACGACATCAGCATTCCGGCGAAATCTCAGATCAATTTCGGCAACTTTGGGGATTAGTCGTCCAATGAAGGCTCTCAAGACACTGGCGGCGGCGCTCGCGACGATTGCGCTGACCGCGTGTACGCAGAATAGCGCCGAGAAGACGCCGCGATCTGGCGGGCCCGTCGGGTCCGTCCACATTCGGTCACGCTTCAGGCGATTCCCGACAGCATCAGCCAGGACGGCGGCTCGCAGTCGTCGATTCGCATCACCGCGATCGGCCCGAACGGCCGGGCGCTGCCGAACCTCCCGCTGCGCCTCGACATGCGCGTGAACGGCGTGACGCAGGACTTCGGGACGCTGTCGGCTCGCACGGTCGTCACCAACGCGGACGGCATCGCGACGGTGGTCTACACCGCGCCGCCGGCGACGCCGCTGTTCGGCACCTGCTTCGGGCTGGCGGGGACTTGTATCGACATCGTTGCGACGGCGACCGGCACCAACTTCGACACGGCGTCACCGCAGGCGGTTTCGATCCGCCTGGTCCCGCCGGGGGTCATCCTGCCGCCGGCCGGGACGCCGACCGCGGCGTTCAACTTCTCGCCGACCTCGGTCAACGCGAAGTCCGCCGTGCTCTTCGATGCCTCGGCGAGCGCCGCCCGGCAACGGCTCGGCGGCAGATTGTCAGCTACGCCTGGACCTTCGGCGACGGCGGCAGCGGCAACGGCAAAACCGTCTCGCACACCTTCGGCGATCCAGGCACGCTTCAACGTCACGCTGACGGTGACCAACGATCGAGGCCTGACGGCCTCGACGTCGCAGGCGGTGACGGTGGCGGGCGGCACTCTGCCGACGCCGACGTTCACCTTCTCGCCGACGCTGCCGCGCATCAACGAGGCGGTGTTCTTCAACGCATCTGCGTCGACGGCCGGCGCCGGTCACACGATCACCGCCTACCGCTGGGACTTCGGCGACGGCTCGGCGACTGGCACGGGCGTGACCACGAGCCACACCTACGCGGTGTCCGGCACCTACAACGTCGTGCTGACCGTCACCGACGAGGCGGGGCAGACGGCGACGTCCACTCCGACGGGAGTCGCGGTCGGCAGCGGCAACCCGACCGCCGTGCTGCTGGTGACGAAAACCGGCGGGCGCAACGTCACCGCCGATGGCAACGGCTCCACGGCGTCGGGCACGTCGACGATTGCGACTTACACGTTCCTCTGGGGCGACGGCACCGCGCCGACCGGGCCGCAAGCCGGACCGTCGGCGCCGCACACCTTCGCTGTGGCCGGCACCTACACCGTGACGCTGCCGTGTCACCGACAACCTCGGACGCATCGGTACGACCACTCAGACCGTCACCGTTCCGTGACGAATGGCCGACGAGTCGCGCATTGACGACCTTCGACGCCGGGTCCAGAAGGACCCGGCGTCGATTGCGTTTGCGCAGCTGGCTGAGGAATGCCGGCGCGCGGGCCGGTTCGATGAAGCGGTCGAAGTCTGCCGCGCCGGCCTCGACTCCATCCTGGATACCTCTCCGCCCGCGTGACGCTCGGCCGGGCGCTCGTCGAGCTCAACGCGCTCGACGAGGCGCAGACCGAGCTCGAGCTCGTGCTCAGGAGCGCTCCGGAAAATCTCGCCGCCATCCGCGGCCTCGCCGAAATCCATCATCGCCGCGGCTCGCTGGCCGAAGCGCTCGTGCAGTACCGCGCCGCGCTGGCACTCGCGCGGAACGATCCCGATCTGCAGCGGACCGTCGCCGATCTCGAGGCGCTGGTCGAACCGCCGCCGCCGCCGCCCGACGAGGGGATGACCTTCGCCGAGGCGGAGAGCGAGTTCCTCAAGAATCTTTCGCCGCCCCCGCCGGTTCCCTCGCCGGCCGCGCCTCTCCCGGCCCGCAACGAGCCGACCCAGGCCGCCGCGCCGCCCGCGGAGTTCAACCTCGCGACGGTCTCACCGGAGATTCCGCAGGAGCCGGCGGTCGAAGTGGATCTCCCGTCGCTCGACGCCGTGCACGTCCCCGAGCGGGCCGTCGAAGTCGACCTGCCGGCGAAGACGCCGAAACCGCCGGAAGCGCCGGTCGAAGTGGACCTGCCGGCGCTCGAACTGGTGAAGACGCCCGAACCGGAAGTGGCGATGGACCTGACGGCCTCGCCGCGGCCGATCGTCGAATCGTCCGCCGACTTCGGCATGGCCGGCATCGCGTCCGAACCGGCGCCCGAACCGGCCGTCGACTTCGATCTCGTCGCGCCGCCGTCGCGCCCGCCCGAGCCCTCGATTGAAATCGATCTCGATGCCCGCATCGTCGAACCGGGTCCGATCGCGACCGAACCGGAGTACCGTGTCGAGTCGATCGCGGCGCGGGAGTCAAGGCTGCCGGTACAATCGGCGCAGGAGCTTGCCGAGCGCGAGCGGGCCACGCGGACGGCGATGAAGACTATAGTGGTGCTCGAGCAGTGGCTCGACGCCATCCATGTCGCACGCACCCAGCGCAGCGCTTGAGCGCCGCCACAGCACCATCCGCCAGCGATCTCGCCGCGCGCGGTCTCGACGCGCTCGTCGTCACGTCGCTGCCGAACATCCTCTACCTGACCAACTTCACCGGCAGCTCGGCGATCGTCGTCGCTCACCGCCGATCGGCTCTACTTCATCACCGACTTCCGCTACGTCGACGACGATCGACCGCCGCGCGCGGCACGGCGCGCGAGTGCCCGGGCCTCGAGCTCGTCACGGTCGACGGCTCGTACGACGCGACGCTCGCCGACGCTGCTCGCGTCGAGCGGCTGGCGGCGCATCGGCTTCGAGGCGGCGCACCTCACGGTGGCCGGCACGACTGGCTGAAGGCGACGCTCGCCGCGTTCGTCGCCGTCCGCGGCGCTGGTCGCCACCGAGCGCATCGTCGAGCGCGCGCGCGTCCGCAAGGACGCGTACGAGATCGAGACGCTGCGCGAGGCGGCGCGGCGGCTGTCCGAGGTGGCGGCCGACGGTGCTCGACGCCGGTCCGGCGCGGCGACGACCGAGCGCGACGTCGCGCTGGCCATCGACTGGCGGATCCGGCAAGCCGGGTTCGAGCGCTCGGCGTTTGATACGATCGTGGCCAGCGGGCCGAACGCCGCGCTGCCGCACGCGCGTCCGGGCGAGCGAACAATTAACCGAAGGCGACCTCGTCGTGCTGGACTTCGGCGGCGTCTACGACTCATACTGCGTCGACCTGACCCGGACCGTATCGGTCGGGCCGGCCAGCGGCGCGGGCGCGCGAGGTCTACGCCGCCGTCCGCGAGGCGCGCGACCGCGCCATCGCGGCCGTGGCGCCCGGGCGATCGCGCTTCGACATCGACGCCGCGGCGCGGCGAGACGCTCGAGGGCTACGGCCTGGGCGAGGCGTTCGGCCACGGCACGGGGCACGGCCTCGGCATCGAAGTGCACGAGGATCCGCGGATCACGCGGCGGCGGCCGGACGTGGACACCGACGACGAAGCGGTGGCGGCCGGCATGATCTTCACGATCGAGCCTGGCGCCTATCTCCCTGGATGGGGCGGCGTCCGCATCGAGGACGACGTGCTGGTGACCGACGATGGGGTCGAGGTGCTGACCGACGTCACGACGGAGCTGATCGAGATTTGAGAGCCCTGCCGGACCCGCCGAATCCCGCGTCGCTCCCGGATTCCCCTGATGGACCTACAACAGATCAAACAGATTCTCGACCTCGTGCGCGAGCACGAGCTGTCCGAATTCGAAATCGAGCACGACGGGCTGCGGCTGAAGGTCCGCAAGGACGCCAACGGGTCGCATGCGGTCGCGATGCCCGCGACCGGCGCCGACGCCGGCCGTGATCGCGCCGCCGCCGGCGCGATCGCTCGCGGCCGCGGCGGCCGCCGCCGGCGCGCTGCCGTCGCCGGCGCCGGCGGCCGACGCCGCCGACGACCGAGATCGAGCTGGCGGTCGTGAAGTCGCCGATCGTCGGCACCTTCTACCGCTCGTCCGAGCCGGGCGCCGCCTCCTTCGTCGAGATCGGCTCGACGGTGAAGAAGGGCGAGGTGCTCTGCATCATCGAAGCGATGAAGCTGATGAACGAGATCGACTCCGAGTACGACGGCGAGATCGTGAACATCTACGTCGAGAACGGCCAGCCGGTGCAGTACGGCGAGCGGCTGTTCGCGATCAGAACGAGATAGCTATTAGGACGGTCTCAAACCGCACGCTACCGCCTCTTATGTTCAAGAAGATCCTGATCGCCAATCGCGGCGAGGTCGCGCTGCGGGTCATCTACGCCTGCCGCGAGCTCGGCATCAAGACCGTCGCCGTCTACTCCGAGGCCGACGAGAACTAGCTCCACGTCCAGTTCGCCGACGAGGACGTCTGCATCGGCCCGGCGCGCAGCGCCGACAGCTACCTGAACGTGCCGGCGGTGATCAGCGCCGCCGAGATCACCGGCGCCGACGCGATCCATCCCGGCTACGGGTTCCTCTCCGAGAGCGCCTACCTCGCCGAAGTCTGCGAGGCGTGCCACATCAAGTTCATCGGCCCCGACCCGCAGGTGATCCGCCTGATGGGCGACAAGGCGCGCGCGCGCCGCGTGATGAAGAAGGCCGGCGTGCCGATCCTGCCGGGCAGCGACGGCCCGATCGACAACGAGGAGAAGGCGCTCAAGCTCGCCAAGGAGATCGGCTATCCGGTGATCGTCAAGGCGACCGCCGGCGGCGGCGGCCGCGGCATGCGCGTCGTGCGCGCGCCGGCGGAGCTGTCGCACGCGGTCAAGACGGCGCAGCGCGAGGCCGAGGCGGCCTTCGGCGTCGGCGACGTCTACATCGAGAAGTACGTCGAGTCGCCGCGCCACATCGAGTTCCAGATCCTCGGCGATCACTTCGGCTCGGTGATCCACCTCGGCGAGCGCGAGTGCTCGATCCAGCGGCGGCACCAGAAGCTGATCGAGGAATCGCCGTCGCCGGCGCTCAGCGAGAAGATGCGCCGGAGGATGGGCGGCATCGTCATCGACGCCGCCAAGGCGGTGCAGTACACCAACGCCGGCACCTTCGAGTTCCTGATGGACCCGGACGGCCGCTTCTACTTCATGGAAGCGAACACGCGCCTCCAGGTCGAGCATCCGGTCACCGAGATGGTGACCGGCATCGACATCGTCAAGGAGCAGATCCGGATCGCGGCCGGCGAGCGGCTCGGCGTTCAAGCAGAGCGACGTCACCTTCACCGGCCACTCGATCGAGTGCCGCGTCAACGCCGAGGATCCGGAGACGTTCGTGCCGTCGCCGGGCCTGATCCACGTGTTCAGCGTGCCCGGCGGTCCCGGCGTGCGCGTCGAGACCTTCGCGCACTCCGACTGCACGATCTCGCCGTACTACGACTCGATGATCGCGAAGATCATCGTCCACGGCCGCGACCGCGCCGGAGGCGATCGCGCGGATGAAGCGGACGCTCGAGATGACGGTCATCGAAGGGATCAAGACCACCATCCCGCTGCACCTGCGGATCCTCGCCGATCCGGAGTTCGTCGCCGGCAAGCTGAGCACCTCGTTCATGGAGCGCTTCCTCGCCCGCCCTAATACGGGCGGGGGCCGCCTCGCCGAAGCCGTCTGAGGAGCTCGGAAGTTCTGAGATCAGGAGGCCTGGATTCTCGGAATCCTGAGTCTCTGAAACCGTGACCTCCTGATCCCCGATCGCCTGTGATGCCCCGCCGTTGAAGAATCTCGCCCCCTCTGCGCGATCGTCGACACCGACGCCGCCGCGCGCGCGGGCTGGCGGCCGATCGATCTGGCGCGAGCGTTCCTCGACGGCGGCGCGCGCTTCCTGCAGCTGCGCGCGAAGATCGATGCCCGGCGCGGCAGTTGCTCGAGACCGCGGCCGCGATCGTCGGCGCTGGCGCGACAGCTGCGGCGCGCGCGTCATCGTCAACGATCGCGCGGACATCGCGCGGCTCGCGGGCGCCGACGGCGTCCACGTCGGCCAGGACGATCTCGCGCCGGCCGCGGTGCGTGCGCATCGTCGGCGACGACGCGATCGTCGGGCTCTCGACGCACACCGTCGAGCAGCTGGAGCGCGCCGTCGAGCGAGCCGGTGAGCTACGTCGCGATCGGCCCGGTGTTCGGCACGACGACGAAGGCGACCGGGCTACGACGCGGTCGGCCTCGAGATGGTCCGCGAGGCGGCCCGCCGCGCCGGCGCGCGCGGCCTGCCGCTCGTCGCGATCGGCGGCATCACGCTCGACGCGCGCCGTCGGTGATCGCCGCCGGCGCCGCGTCGGTGGCGGTCATCGGCGATCTGCTCTCGACGGGCGATCCGGCGAGGCGCACGCGGGAATTCACAGAGACACTCAACCGGCGTTAGCCCGCGACTTTTGACGCGAGACAGGCAAATTGCCAATGTGCTCCTGCCGTCCGGACACTCGTTGAGGAAATCCGTGCCGAGAACCCACCTCCTGGTTGCCATCGCGGCTGCAACTCTCGGCAGCCTCCACCTGCGCGCGGCCCAGTCCACCGCGGCCGGCCCGGCGCCGTTCGAACTGCCCGTGCCGACCGGGAAGTATCCGGTCGGCACGACGACCTGGCGGCTGACCGACAGCGCGCGCCAGGAGACGCTCGACGGCTCCGGCGCGCCACGCAGCGTCGAGGTGTTCGCGTGGTATCCCGCCTCGCGGACCGAGGGCGGCAAGCGCGCTCCCTACCTGCGCGAAGGGCTGGCGGAAGTGCGGACGTTCGCGAGGATGATTGGTGCATCCGAGGGCGTCTGGGACGGGCTCGCGAACGTGCAGACGCACGCCGCCCTCGACGCCGCGCCGGCCTCGTCACCGCAGAAATTTCCGCTGCTCGTCTTCTCGCACGGCTACACCGGCATTCCGAGCGCGTACACGGCGCTGCTCGAAGATCTCGCCAGCCACGGCTACGCCGTGCTCAGCGTCGTCCACCCTTACGAAGCAACGGCCGCGACCCTGGCCGACGGGCGCGTGGTGTCGCTGCTCGACGGCTCCGGCAAGCCGGTGGCGGGCGTGGGCGAGGTGTTCGCCGAGTGGCGGACCGAAGACGCGACGACCGAAGCGGTGACGAAAACCAGCGACGAGGCGGAGAAACTGCGGCTGCTGCGCGGATATCTCGCCGGTCTGAACAAGACGCACGTCGCGCTGCAGCGCTGGGTCGACGACACGAAGCTGGTGCTCGATCGGCTCTCGGCGTCGCTGCCGAAAGACACGCCGGGCGGCCGCCTGGCGCCGCGCCTCGACATGAGCCGCCTTGGCGTCTTCGGCCACTCGATGGGCGGCGTCACCGCGGCGCAGTTCTGCGTCGACGATCGCCGCTGCCGCGCCGGGCTGAATCTCGACGGCATCCCGCAGTACGGCACGATGATCGACAAGCCGATGCGGCCGTCCGTTCCTGATGGTCTACTCGGCGCGTCCCGGGCGGCTCGGCGCGAGCGACGCGATCTACCGGCGGGGCGGCGCGCCCGTACTACCGCGTCGACGTGCGCGACACCCGCCACCTCGATTTCAGCGACATGGCCTTCTGGGGCGGGCCGCTGCGCGAGCGCCCGGTCGCTCGGGTCGATCGCGCCGGCGCGCGTCGACGAGATCACCCGCGTCATCGTCCGCGAGTATTTCGATCAGGAGCTGCTGCGGACGGCGCTCGGCGCTGCTGGCGGGGACGCCGCTCTTCCCGGAAGTCACGGTTCAGACCGTTCCGCCGCCGCCGCGTTAATTTGTCGTCAGTTCACAGATCGAAGCGATGGCGCTCCCGCGTATAATCGCGTCGCGTCTTACCGCGTGTGCGCGCCGGCCGCTGCGCCCGGCCGCAGGTTCAGAACTGAATCAAAGGACTGAGAGGGACACATAGTGGCTGGCGCATTGTTTCGGACCAAATCAATCGATCAAGCCTCATGGCGGACGTCGCCGCAGACCGGCGAAGCGACTCTCAAGCGGACCCTGGGCCCGTGGTCGCTCGTCGCGCTCGGCATCGGCGCGATCATCGGCGCCGGCCTCTTCGTGCGCACCGCGGCGGCGATTGCCGAGCGGTCGGGCCCGTCGGTGACGCTCGCGTTCCTCGTCGCCGGCCTCGGCTGCGCCTTCGCCGGCCTCTGCTACGCCGAGTTCGCGTCGATGATCCCGATCGCCGGCAGCGCCTACACCTATTCCTACGCGACGATGGGCGAGCTCGTGGCCTGGATCATCGGCTGGGACCTGATGCCTCGAGTACGCGGTCGGCGCCGCGACCGTCGCGATCGCCTGGAGCGAGTACTTCAACAAGGTGCTCGAGTACGTCGGCATGCGCGTGCCGTACCAGTGGTCGCCACTCGCCGCTCGAGGCGATGGCCGGACGGCGTGCACGGGCATCATGAACATCCCGGCGATCGTTCATCCTGCTGGTCCTGTCGGTGCTGCTCATCCGCGGCACGCAGGAGTCGGCCTTCGTCAACAGCCTCATCGTCGTCACCAAGGTCGCGATCGTGCTGATGGTGATCGCGATCGGCTGGGGCTTCATCAACCCGGCGAACCACACGCCGTACATTCCGGCGCCGACGACCTACACGACGCCGCAGGGCATCGACGCATCCGTACGGCGGCATCATGGGCATTCTCGGCGCCGCCGGCGTCGTGTTCTTCGCCTTCATCGGCTTCGACGCGGTCTCGACCGCGGCGCAGGAAGCCAAGAACCCGAAGCGCGACATGCCGATCGGCATCCTCGGCTCGCTGGTCGTCTGCACCGTCCTCTACGTGCTGTTCTCGCACGTGCTGAGCGGCGTCGCGACGGTCGAGGACTTCCGGACCGCCGGGCAGGGAAGCCTCGGTCGCCTTCGCGATCTCGAAGTACATGACCGGCTACGAGTGGCTGTCGAAGTTCGTGACGATCGCGATTCTGGCCGGCTTCTCGTCGGTCATCCTCGTGATGCTGCTGGGGCAGTCGCGCGTGTTCTACTCGATGAGCCACGACGGCCTGGTGCCGAAGATCTTCTCCGAGGTGCACCCGAAGTACCAGACGCCGTGGAAGTCGAACATGCTGTTCTTCGTCTTCACGGCGCTGTTCGCCGCCTTCCTGCCCGGAGAGCATCGTCGGCGAGATGACCAGCATCGGCACGCTGTTCGCGTTCATGCTGGTGTGCGCCGGCGTCTGGATCATGCGGGTCAGGCGGCCCGAACTGCCGCGCGGCTTCACGGTGCCGGCGCTGCCGCTGGTCGCGGTCCTCGGCATCGTGGTCTGCGGCGCGATGATCTACGGGCTGGGCTGGACCAACTGGCTGCGGCTGGCGGTGCTGGCTGGCGATCGGCCTGGTGTTCTACTTCGGCTACGGCATGAGGCACAGCCGGCTCGCAGACGCACCCGAGCGAAGCCGGGCGCTGACGCGCCGTCGTTGAGCGACGGCTACAAGGGCGACCGCTGGTTCCGGGCTCAAGGCCCGGGCTTCGCGGTCGCCCTTCTTGTTTTGATCATCGCCGGCGGGACCGCTCGGCTACATCGTGATCGAAGGGTGGGGCGTCTGGGACGCGTTCTACATGACGATCATCACGGTCACGACCGTCGGCTACCGCGAAGTCCACGACCTGTCGCGCGCCGGCCAGGCCTTGACCGTCGTCGTGCTGCTCTGCGGCGTCGGCGCGGCGCTCTATACCTTCACCCTGCTCGCGACCGTCGTCGTCGAAGGCGGGCTCCCCAAGCGGCTGCAGCGGCGGCGGCAGGAACGCATGCTCGAAACGATCAAGGATCACTTCATCATCTGCGGCTACGGCCGCATCGGCAGCATCGTCGCCCAGCAGTTCCGGCGGCAGAACATCCCGTTCGTCGTCATCGAACGCAGCGCGGAGCGGCTGCAGGCGGCGATCGAGGACGGCGCGCTCGGCGTGGAGGCGGACGCCAGCCGCGAAGACGTGCTGAAGCGCGTCGGCATCGAGCGCGCGCGCGGGCTGATCGCCGCGGTCGGCACCGACGCCGAGAACGTCTATGCCGTGCTGAGCGCGCGGGTGATGCGGCCGGATCTGTTCATCGTCGGCCGCGCGGAGACCGAGGACGCGACGATCAAGCTGAAGCGCGCCGGCGCCGATCGCGTGCATCTCGCCGTATCAGATCGGCGGCGTGCAGATCGCGCAGACGGCGCTGCGGCCGGCGGTGGTCGACTTCATGGAGCTGGCGACGAGCGCCGACAACCTGGAGCTGGCGATGGAAGAGATCACGATCGCCGCGCGTCGGCGCTGGCGGACCAGTCGATCCTCGACGCGAACCTGCGCCAGCGGTACGGCGTCATCGTCGTCGGCATCCAGCGCGAGGATCGGCCGGATGGAATTCAACCCCGAGCCGGACACGCTGATCCGACCCGGCGACAAGCTGGTCGTGCTCGGCCGGCCCGAGTCGCTCAAGCGGCTCGAAGCGCACGCGGCGGAGGCGACGAGCTGATGGCCGCGCGCGTGCTCGACGGCACCGCCGTCGCCCAGCAGATTCGCGCCGAGGTCGCGCCCGGCGGTGGCCGCGTTCACGGCGCGCGCCGGGCGTCCGCCCGGGCTCGGCATCGTGCTGGTCGGCGACGACCCGGCGTCGGAAATCTACGTGCGCGAGCAAGCTGAAGTCGGCGGGCGACGAAGGGCTGCGCGCCGATCTCGAGCGGCTGCCGGCGACGGCGTCGCTCGACCGACCTGCTCGCCGTGGTCGAGCGGCTGAATCACAGCGACGATGCACGACGGCATCCTCGTCCAGTCGCCGCTGCCGGCGGCGATGGGCGCCGACGCCGAGCGGCGCGTGTTCGACGTCATCGATCCGGACAAGGACGTCGACGGCTTCCACCCGGTCAACGTCGGCCACCTCGTGCAGAACCGCGCGACGCTTGCCGCCTGCACGCCGTCGGGCGTCATCGAGCTGCTCGAGCGATCGAACGTCGCCGATCGCCGGCGCCCGCGCCGTCGTCATCGGCCGCAGCGACATCGTCGGCAAGCCGATGGCGCTGCTGCTGCTGCACCGGCACGCGACGGTGACGATCTGCCATTCCCGCACCGTCGATCTGCCGCGCGTCGCGCGCGACGGCCGACATCCTCGTGGCGGCGATCGGCCGCCCCGGCGTTCGTGACGCGCGAGTTCGTCAAGCCGGGCGCCGCGGTGGTCGACGTGGGGACGACGCAGGTGACCGATCGCGCGCTGGTGGAGCGGCTGTTTGCCGCCGGGCTCGAAGCGGCGCGACGCCTTCGAGCGGCGCGGCTCGATTGTGGTCGGCGACGTGCATCCCGAGGTTGCCGAGGTCGCCGGCGCGCTGTCGCCGGTGCCGGGCGGCGTCGGCCCGCTGACCATCGCGATGCTGCTGAAGAATACGCTCGCTGCGGCTCAGGCTCGCGCGTCGGGCGGGTAGGGCGGGTAGGGCTGGTGGGGCAGGGAGGGGGCGGGTAGGCTCGCCCTGAGCGAGCCGCGTCAGCGGCGAGTCGAAGGGTCGCGAAGCTTGCGATAGATCCCGTCGACCTGCGCGTTGGTCTCCTCGAAGCCCCCGTCGGTCGTCACCACGAAATCAGCGCGCGCCGCCTTGTCGTCGGTCGGCCACTGCGCCGCGAGACGCCGTTGCGCATCCTCTTCGCTCAGCCCACGCTCACGCAGCCGCGCCAACTGCGTCGCCGGCAGGCAGGCGGTGACGATCACGCGGTCGAAGTCCTTCTCGGCGCCGGTCTCGTACAACAGCGGCACGTCGACAACCACGAACGGATCGTTGCCAAGAATCTCGAAGGCGCGCACGCCGGCGGCGATGGCGCGATAGACGGCGGGATGGACGATCGATTCGAGATCGCGGCGTGCGGCCGGGTCGGCGAACACGATCGGCGCCCAGCTTGGCGCGGTCGACCGCGCCGTCGGCGGCGAGCACATCGGCGCCGAAACGCACCGCAATCGCCGACGTCGCTTCAGTTCCGGAGGCGGTGACGCCGTGGGCAAGCGCGTCGGCGTCGAGGCACGGCACCCCGTGGCGCCGGAACCGGTCGAGGACGTGACTCTTGCCGGTCGCGATGCCGCCGGTGAGCGCGACCTTCAGCATCGTCCTACGCGTTCAGCCGGCGCGCTGCACGAGCGAAGCACGACGAGCACGCTGCACGAGCACGCAGCACGCTGCACGACTGCACGCTCGCACCCTGCACGATCGAGCTTCTGCACCCTTGCACCCTGCACCCTGCACGTTCTTCTACACTTCCACTTCCGCTGCGTCCTGCGCCGGCGCGATGCGCTCCTCCACGAACGTGTTCCAGTCGTGGCAGTGCGGGCATTGCCAGAGCAGCTCCGTGCTGCGGTAGCGGCAGCGCATGCAGACGTGCGGGTCGAGATAGAAGACGGCGTGCTGGGTGAGCTCGCCGTAGCGATCGACGAGCGACGCCGGGTGATGCAGCTGCCCGAGCGCGCGCCAGATCGCCTGGTGGATGCTGAGCGCGTGCGGGTTCTGCACCAGCGCGGCGAACAGCAGGTCGAGCGCCTCGCGCGGCTGGCTCGCTCGCCGCCAGGTGGCGCGACAGCGCGAGGCGCGCGCGCCAGTCCTGCGGGTTCTCCTCGATCAGCCGGCGGCACAGCCGCGTGAAGCGATCCGGGCTGCCGGTGCGGATCGCGAGCGCCTCGAGCCGATCGAACGCGAGGTAGGCGCGGTCGGGCGCGACCTCGATCACCTTTTCCCAGATCGCCGCGGCTTCGCGCTCGTTCCCTTCGGCGACGCGGACGTCGCCGAGGTTCAGGTACGCCGGCACCGCCCGCGCGTCGAGGTCGATCGCCGAGCGTGAAGCGCCGCGCCGCCTCGCGGTAGTCCTTGCGCCGCATCGCCTCGAGGCCGATCTCGTTCTCGAGGAACGCGAGAATCGCCTGGCTCTGCGGCTGCGAGTCGACGTCGGCCAGCTTCGACAGCCGCTGCCGCGTGTCGTAGGCCTCGGTCCACTGGTGCTGCTCTTCGTGCAGCTTCTGCAGGTTGAGCAGCGCGTACTCGTTCTTCGGATCGAGCCGCAGCACCTCGTTGAACGCCTCGAGCGCGCGATCGACGAAGCCGCCGCGCTTGTAGTCGAGGCCGAGGCAGAGCAGCACGTAGGCGTGTTCGAGCCGGCTCAGTTTCGGCCGCTGCAGCAGGGCCTGGTGCACCGTGATCGCCTTGCCGACCTGTCCCTTCTCGCGGTACAGGTTGCCGAGGATCATGTGCACCTCGAGCGCGTCGGCGTCGAGGCTGGCGGCGCGGCTCAGCTCCTCGATCGCCAGATCGATCTGGTTGGCGACCAGGAAGTTCAGGCCGAGGATGTAGTGCGGCGACTCGCGCGCGCGCCGGCGGTCGATCCACTTGCCGTCGCGCAGCTTGTAGCGCTCCCAGGCCTTGCCGATCGTCAGGCCCGGCGAGCAGCGCGACGAGCGCGGCGAGCAGCGGCGCGTACGCGTTCATGCCTGCTGGTCCTGCGCCTCGGTCACGTAGGTGGCGAGGAGCGCGTCCCAGCGGCCCTGCGCGCGGAGGATCAGCTCGATCAGCTCGCGCGCGGCGCCGGCGCCGCCGTTGGCGTCGGCTGACCCAGTGGACGCGCGCGCGCACCTCGGCGGCCGCGTCGGCCGGCGCCGCCGCCAGGCCCGACGCGCGCGAGCACCGGCAGGTCGACGAGGTCGTCGCCCATGTAGGCGACCTGCTCGTCGTCGAGCATCAGGCCGTCGACGATCTGATCGTAGGTCTCGAGCTTGCTGCGCACGCCCTGATGCACGAGCGTGATGCCCAGCTGCGCCGCGCGCTGCGCGGTCGTCGCCGACGATGCGCGCCGACAGGAACCCGACCGTCAGCCCCGCCGCTGCGCCCAGACGATCGCCGGTGCCGTCCTTGATGTCGAACGTCTTGCTCTCGCTGCCGTCGGCGTGCAGCAGGATCTTGCCGTCGGTGAGCACGCCGTCGACGTCGAACAGCACCAGCTTGATGCGTCGCGGCCTTGTCTTCGATGGACATCAGTCCTCGAATTCAGGTCGGTCATTCGAGTTCAGGAATCTCGAATCGAACCCAGAACCCGACTCTAACCATGAACATTCGTCTTAGAACATCTCCGTCCGCCACAGATCGTGCAGGTGCACCACGCCGGCGACGCGCGACGGCTCGCCGTTCTCGGCGACGACGATCGACGTAATCTTGCGCTGCTCCATGATGTTGAGCGCCTCGGCGGCCAGCGTGCTGCGCGGCACCGTCACCGGGTGCCGCGTCATCACGTCGCCGGCGGTCAGGTCGAGGATCTCGCCGCCGCGCTCCATGTGCCGGCGCAGGTCGCCGTCGGTGATGATGCCGAGCAGCGCCTCGTCCTCGCCGTCGACGACGCAGGTCATGCCGAGGCCCTTGCTCGACATCTCGTAGATCACGTCGCGCATCCGCGTGTCGGCCCGCACGATCGGGCACTGCGTGCCGCCGTGCATCAGCGCTTCGACGCGCATCAGCCGCTTGCCGAGCTTGCCGCCCGGGATGCAGGCTGGCGAAGTCCTCCTGCCGGAAGCCCTTTTCGACGAGCAGCGTCATCGCCAGCGCGTCGCCGATCGCCAGCGCCGCCGTGGTGCTCGCGGTCGGCACCAGGTTCATCGGACACGCTTCTTCGGTGACGCTGCAGTCGAGCGCGACGTCGGCCGCCTGCGCCAGCGTCGACGCCGGCGCGCCGGTGATGGCAATCAGCTTCGCGCCGAGCCGGCGGATCGTTTCGAGCAGCCGCAGCAGTCTCGTCGGTCTCGCCGCTGTACGACAGCGCCACGACGACGTCGTCGCTCTGGATGACGCCGAGGTCGCCGTGAATCGCTTCGGCCGGGTGCAGGAAGAACGACGGCGTGCCGGTGCTGGTCAGCGTCGCGGCGATCTTGCGGCAGATGATGCCCGACTTGCCCATGCCGGTGAGGATGACGCGCCCCTTGCAGTTGCGCAGCAGCTGCACGGCGGCGTCGAACCGCTCGTCGAGGCGGTCGACCAGCGCGAGGATCGCCGCCGCTTCGGTTTCGAGCACCTTGCGCGCGAGCGCGCGCCCTCCATCGTCGCCACCCTCGAATCAATCGACGGGCGGTCAGCCATGCAGGTGCGCCTCCGCGCTGCTTGGCGATCGCGTCGATCGCCATCAGCCGGCGCAGCAGCGGCTCGAGCCGGTCGAGCCGCAGCGCGTTCTGGGCGTCGCTCTTCGCCCGCGCCGGCTCCTCGTGCACCTCGAGGAAGACGCCGTCGACGCCCGCCGCGACGCCCGCCGACGCCAGCGGCTCGATGTACTCGGCCTGTCCGGCGGTGACGCCGTCGCCGCCGCCGGGCAGCTGCAGGCTGTGCGTGACGTCGAACACCACCGGCACGCCCTGCGCGCGCATCATCGGAAACGCCCGCATGTCGACGACGAGGTTGTGGTAGCCGAAGCTGGTGCCGCGCTCGGTCACGATCGACGCGCGGGTTGCCGGCATCGACCACCTTCGCCACCGCGTGCTTCACGTCGTCCGGCGCGAGGAACTGGCCCTTCTTGATGTTGACGATGCGGCCGGTCTTCGCCGCGGCGACGAGCAGATCGGTCTGCCGGCAGAGGAACGCCGGAATCTGCAGGACGTCGGCGACGTCGCGCGGCGGCGTCGCGCCTGCGCCGGCTCGTGGATGTCGGTGAGGATCGGCACGCCGAACCGCGACTTGATCGCCGGCGAGGACGCGCAGCCCTTCGTCGAGCCCCGGCCCGCGGAACGAGCGGCCGGAGGTGCGGTTCGCCTTGTCGTACGACGCCTTGAAGATGAACGGCACGCCGCGGCGCCGCGCGATGTCGGCGAGGCGGCCGGCGAGATCGGTCGCGTGCTGCTCGCTTTCGATGACGCACGGCCCCGCGATGAGCACGAACGGGCTGCCGCCGCCGATCGAGATGTCGCCCAGTTGGACCGGAAGTCACGGGGGCCATTATATCGAGGCGCGCCGGTAGGGGCCGGTCGTCAGACCGGCCGACTGGACTTCAGACCCGGCCGACGTCGGGACGGCCTCGAGCCGTTCCCTACGACGCCACCGACTCGGTGGCAGTCACCTGTCGCGCCGGCCGTCTTGTGCTGCTACGCCGCGCCGACGAACGCCGCGAACAGCGGATGCGGCCGCGTCGGCTTCGACTTGAACTCCGGGTGGAACTGCACCGCGAGGTACCACGGATGCTCCGGGCAGCTCGGCGATCTCGACGAACTTGCCGTCGGGCGAGCGGCCGGAAATCCGCAGGCCGTGCTCGGTGAGCGTCCGCTCGTAGAGGCAGTTGAACTCGTAGCGGTGGCGGTGCCGCTCGTGAATCAGGTTGGCGCCGTAGACGCGCTGCGCGAGCGAGCCCGGCGTCAGCTCGCAGGCGTAGCTGCCGAGCCGCATCGTGCCGCCGAGATCGTCGACGCCGAGCAGATCGCGCAGCTTGTAGATCACCTTCGTCGAGCGTGTCCGGGTTGCACTCGGTCGAGTCGGCGTCGGCGAGGCCGGCGACGTTGCGCGCGTACTCGACCGTCGCCCACTGGAAGCCGTAGCAGATGCCGAAGTACGGGATCCGCCGCTCGCGCGCGATCTGCGCCGCCTTCATCATGCCGCGCGTGCCGCGGTTGCCGAACCCGCCCGGCACGAGGATGCCGTCGGCGCCGTCGAGCAGCGCCCGGCCGCCTTCGGCTCCTCGAGCGCTTCGGCCTCGATCCACTTGATGTTGACCTTCAGCCGGTGCGGGAAGCCGCCGTGGTAGAGCGCCTCGTTGAGGCTCTTGTACGAGTCCTCGTAGCCGACGTACTTGCCGACGACGTGGATGGTGATCTCGTCGAGCGGGTTCTTGATCCGGTTGACGAGATCCTCCCACGGCTGCATCCGCCGCTCGGTCTGCGGCAGGTGCAGGTACTTGAGCACGATGCGATCGAGCCCTTCGGCGGCGAGCACGAGCGGCACCTCGTAGATCGTCGACACGTCCTTGGCGGTGATCACCGCTTCTTCGTCGACGTCGCAGAAGAGCGCGATCTTGCGCTTGATGTCGCTGTCGAGGAAGCGATCGGTGCGGCAGAGCAGGATGTCCGGCTGGATGCCGATCGAGCGCAGGTCGCGGACGCTGTGCTGCGTCGGCTTGGTCTTCAGCTCGCCGGCGGCGCCGATGAACGGCACCAGCGTCAGGTGGACGTAGAGCGAGTTGTCGCGGCCGACGTCCTGGCGGAACTGGCGGATCGCTTCGAGGAACGGCAGGCTCTCGATGTCGCCGACCGTGCCGCCGATCTCGACCAGCACGACGTCGACGTCGTGCGACGACCGCGCGGATCGCGTCCTTGATCTCGTTGGTGATGTGCGGAATCACCTGGACGGTGCGGCCGAGGTAGTCGCCGCGCCGCTCCTTCTGGATGACGCTCTGGTAGATCTTGCCGGTCGTCCAGTTCGAGTTCTTGGTGGTGATGGTGTTGGTGAAGCGCTCGTAGTGGCCCAGGTCGAGGTCCGTCTCGGCGCCGTCGTCGGTGACGAACACCTCGCCGTGCTGATACGGGCTCATCGTGCCCGGATCGACGTTGATGTACGGGTCGAACTTCTGCAGCGTGACCTTGTAGCCGTGGCCTTCGAGCAGGCAGCCGATGGAGGCGGCCGCCAGTCCCTTGCCGAGCGAGGAGACCACGCCGCCGGTGACGAAGATGTATTTCGGAGTCGTCCGGGTCTTCGACATGCCGTCCATGTGGTTCCTGAAGAAAGTTCAGTTCGACGTCGGCGCCGTCAGCAGACGGCGCACCTGTTCGAGATCTTCCGGCGTGTCGACGCCGAACGAGTCGTACTGCGTCTCCACGGCCTTGATGCGGATGCCGTGCTCGAGCGCGCGCAGCTGCTCGAGCGATTCGGCCCGTTCGAGCGGCGTCGGCTCGAGCGACGCCAGCACCAGCAGCGCGCTGCGGCGATACGCGTAGAGGCCGATATGTCGGTAGAGCGGCGGCCAGCCGCCGCGCGGATCGCGCACGTAGGGAATCGGCGCGCGCGAAAAATACAGCGCGAAGCCGCCGCGATCGACGACCACTTTGACGATGTTCGGGTTGTTCAGCTCGGCCGGCTCGTGGATGCGGCGATACAGCGTCGTCATCTGCACCGACGGAGTCGGCGACGAACGGCGCGACCAGCTTCGGCGATGGCGCCGCGGATCGATGAGCGGCTCGTCGCCCTGCACGTTGACGACGATGTCGCAGTCGAGCGAGGCGGCGACCTCGGCGAGGCGATCGGTGCCGGTTTCGTGCGTCGCTTTCGTCAGCCGGACCTTGCCGCCGAACTCGCTTGACGCGCGTCGCGATGCGCAGATCGTCGGTGGCGACGATGACGTCGGAGACGATCCTGCGACAGCGACACGCGCCGGTAGACGTGCTCGATCATCGGACGGCCGTCGAGATCGGCGAGCGCCTTGCCGGGGAATCGCGTCGAAGCGAATCGGGCGGGGATGACGGCGACGATGGCGAGCGGAGGAACCGAATCGACTCTTGAACCAGTCGATACAGGGTGCACGACGAATAATAGCACACGCGAGATTTCCCGGACACGCAGGTCGAGCCTGCGTGCTACGATCCCGGAGAGCAGCCGATGAACCTGAAGCGGACGGCGACGATCGTTGTCGGCGGAGCGGCAGTCGGCGCGTGGCTCGCGGGCGCCGCGACGTCGAATCGCGCGATCGGTCCGCCGCTGTCGATCGCGCCGACGCCGGCCATCGACATGCGCGGCGCCGAGCTCGCGAGCGAGATCGCGCGGCTGCACGAACGCCTGCGGCCCGACCGTCGCCGCCGCGACAGCCTGGCCGCAACCTGTTCGCGTTCCGCGCGCGCGCGGCGCACGCCGGCGCCGATCGTCGCGGCCGCGCCGCAGGCCGATGCGCGCCGGCGCTGCCGCTGACGCCTCCGCTGCCGCCGCTGAAGCTCGCCGGCATCGCCGAGGACGCCGGACCCGACGGGCCGCTGCGCACCGCGATCATCTCCGGCGAAGGGCAGCTGTACCTCGTGAAGGAAGGCGACGACGGTCACGCCGCGCTATCGCGTCGGCGAAAATCTCCGCCGATGTCGTCGAGCTGGTCGACGTCGGCGACAACAGTGTCCGACGTCTCGCTCTGAGATAGCGCGCTCGCGCGAGGTTCAGGGTTCTCGGTTCTGGGTTCTGGTTCACGTTCCTCCCTTGTCCATCGCCATCATCATCAATCCGATCTCGGGCGGCGTCGCGCCGCGACGCCGCGCGCGCGCGGGCCGAGCTGGCGCCGACGGTCGTCGACGCGCAGCGGCGAGCCGGCGAGGTGTTCGTCACCGAAGCGGTCGGCCACGCGCGCGAGCTCGCGACGGCGGCCGTGCGGCGCGGCGCGCGGCTGGTCATCGCGTGGGGCGGCGACGGCACGATCAACGAGGTCGCGTCGGCGCTCGCCTTCGGCGAGGTGCCGCTCGGCATCGTCCCGGCCGGATCGGGCAACGGCCTCGCGCGCGAGCTCGGCGTCGATCTGCAGCCGCGAGCGTGCGATCGCCGACGCGCTCGCGCGCCGACGCCGCGCGCGATCGACGTCGGCGAGATCGAGGGCCGGCTGTTCGTCAACATCGCCGGCATCGGCTTCGACGCGTACGTCGCGTCGCGCTTCAGCCTGGCGCGGCGCCGCGGGTTTCTCGGCTACGTCGGCATCACCGCGCGCGCGCTGGCGACCTACGTGCCGACCACGTATCGGATGACCAGCGGCGACCGCACCGTCGACCGCGCGCGCGCATCCTGGTGACGATCGCCAACTCGGCGCAGTTCGGCAACGGCGCGCGGATCGCGCCCGGCGCGCGCGTCGACGATGGGCTGCTGGATCTGGTGGTGGTCGAGGAGCGCTGGCGCATGGCGACGCATCGTCCAGCTGCCGCGGCTGTTCAACGGCACCGTCGACCGGATCCGCGGCTGCACCATCGCAGCGGATCCGCGAGGTGACGATCGAGGCCGAGCAGCCGATGACGTTTCACGTCGACGGCGAGCCGGTCGTGGGCGGGACACGGCTGCGAGGCGCGCGTGCATCCCGGCGCGCTGCGGGTCGCCGTGAAGTAAGAATCTGGAATTCAGAATTAAGAATTCGTGACCTGTTTCCGACTTGGTTGCATCGACTCAAACGAGGCCACGAATTCTTAATTCCTAATTCTTAATTCTTAATTCCCGAGGCGCACGACCCACGCCTCGCGGATGGCCGGCACCTTGCGCAGTTCTTCGACCGCGCCGGTCGAGCGCCTCGGCGCCGCGTCCTCGTCGACGTTGACGACGCCGATCGCGCCGCTCGTCGCCGCGGCCGAGCGCGAAGTTGGCGATGTTGACGCCGTGGCGGCCGAGGATCGTCCCGACCTCGCCGATGACGCCGGGCTGATCGTCGTTCGCGATGATCAGCATCGTGCCGCCGAGCGGCGCCTCGACCTCGACGCCGCGGACCGACACCAGCCGCGGGCTGTTCGGCTCGAAGACCGTGCCCTCGACCCAGCGCTCGCCGGCGTCGGTGTGCAGCTTGATCGAGACCAGGCTGGTGAAGTGGCGCGACCGCGTGCTGCGCGACTCGACGATGTCGATGCCGCGCGCGCGGGCGGCCGCGCGCGCGTTCACGATCGACACGCCGCTCGACAGAATCGGCCGCAGCACGCCGGCCGCGGCGCTCGCCGCCAGCACCTCGACGCCGCGGCTCTCGGCGAGCGCGCCGTAGTAGCGCACGCCCAGCGCCTCGATGCGCGCGGTGCCCATCTGCGACGCCAGGCTGCCGAGTTGATCCGCCAGGCGGATCCACGGCTGCAGCCGCTGCAGCTCGTCGGGATGGATCGACGGGAAGTTCACCGCGTTGCGCACCATGCCGTCACGCAGGAAATCGCGCACCGTCGCCGCCGTGTCGGTGCCGACCAGCTCCTGCGCCTCCTCGGTCGACGCGGCGATGTGCGGCGTCGCGATCACCTGCGGCAGTTGGGCGAGCGACCAGTCGGCGGGCGGCTCCTTTTCGAAGACGTCGAGCGCCGGCGCCGGCGACGATGCCGGCTTCGATCGCGCGGCGCAGCGCCGCTTCGTCGATCAGCTCGCCGCGCGCCGTGTTGATGATGCGCAGCCCGGGCTTGCACTGCGCGAAGCGCGCGTCGTTGAAGAGGTGCTTCGTTTCTGGCGTCGACGGCAGGTGCAGCGTCAGGTAGTCGGCGGTCGCGCAGACCTCGTCGAGCGACATCAGCTCGACGCCGAGGCCGGCCGCGACCTCCTTCGAGATGTACGGATCGTGGGCGACGACGCGCATGCCGAACGCGCCGCGCGCGCTGCGCGACTTCCTGGCCGATGCGTCCGAGCCCGGCGACGCCGAGCGTCTTGCCGCGCAGCTCGGTGCCGAGAAAGCGTCTTCTTCTCCCAGCGCCCGTCCTTCATCGCGCGGTCGGCGGCGGGAACCGCGCGCGCCAGCGCCAGCATCAGCGCGCAGGCGTGCTCGGCGACGCTGATGCTGTTGGCGCCGGGCGCGTTGACGACCAGGATGCCGCGGGCGCTGGCGGCGGCGACGTCGACGTTGTCGACGCCGGTGCCGGCGCGGGCGATGATGCGGAGGGTGGGCGCCGCGTCCAGCAGCGCCGCGTCGACCTTGGTGGCGCTGCGGACCAGCAGGGCGTCGGCATCGGCGAGGTCGGCGGCGAGCGCGTCGGGCTTGCGCCCGCTGCGGGCATCGACGATCCAGCCCGCTTCGGCGCGGAGCAGATCCAGCGCCGAGGCGGGCAGGTCGTCGGCGACAACAATTTTCATAGGGAAGCTTTCAGCTATCAGCAATCAGCTATCAGCTGAAAGCTTCCGCCCGTCACGACTTGGCGCCGATCGTGCGCACGTAGTTGACGACCTCCCAGATCTGATCGGTCGTCAGCTTCGACTTGAACGACTTCATCGGCGTGGTTTTGACGCCGTCGCGGATGACGGTGAAGATCTCGCCGTCGCTCGCGCCGTGCTTCCAGTCGCTGTCGGTCAGGTCCGACGGCGTTCGGCTTGAGCTGCGCGCCCATCTTGCCGTCGCCCTTGCCGGTCTCGCCGTGGCAGCTGGCGCAATTCTGCGCGTAGACTTTCTGCCCGGCGGCGATCGACGCCGCGTTGACGGCGACTGGATTCTTCAGCTTCGCCGCTTCGGCATGCTGGTGTGCGCCGCCTTCGGCCGGATGCTGCTGCACCCCGTAGGCGGCGAGCGCGACGGGTAACGCCGCGGTCACGATCACGGTCACGAGCGCGTGTCGAAATCTCTCAGACATCGTTCGACTCCCCCAACTCCAGTAAGTATAATCCGGAGGTTTTGCTCGGCCCGATGAGGCGGTCGCGGTGCTGAGCTCGCCCTGATGTGGTGCAAACCGCTAAAACATTCGAAACGCAACGTCACAACGGCGTAAACGTGAGACGTTTTCCACAGAGTTTTCCACAGCGTTCGCGGAAATCTTCCGCGGACGGCAGGTGACCTGACCTAAAAAATTTATGAGCACAGCTATCTCGCGCAAGAACGGACAGCTCGTCGTGCCGGACGATCCGATCATCCCGTTCATCGAAGGCGACGGCACCGGGCCCGACATCTGGCGCGCGAGCGTCCGCGTGCTCGACGCCGCCGTCGAGAAGGCCTACGGCGGCAAGAAGAAGATCGCGTGGAAGGAAGTCTACGCCGGCGAAAAGAGCTTCAAGCAGTTCAACACCTGGCTGCCCGACGAGACGGTCGAGGCGTTCCGCGAGTACTACGTCGGCATCAAGGGCCCGCTGACGACGCCGGTGGGCGGCGGCATCCGGTCGCTGAACGTCGCGCTGCGTCAGCTGCTCGACCTGTACGTGTGCCTGCGGCCGGTGCGCTGGTTCAAGGGCGTGCCGTCGCCGGTGCAGCATCCCGAGAAAGTCGACATGGTGATCTTCCGCGAGAACACGGAGGACATCTACGCCGGCATCGAGTGGGCGGCCGGCACGCCCGAAGCGCAGAAGGTGCTCGATTTCCTCGCAGAAGGAATTCCCGAAGGAGTTCAAGAACATCCGCTTCGGCTCCGAATCGGCCGCGCGCGAGTGGCAGGCAGCAGCTCGAGTCGATCGGCGCGCCGCACCGCGAGGTCGGCGTCGAGGTCGGCATCGGGCTGAAGCCGGTGAGCCGTCTCGGGCACCGAGCGCCTCGTGCACAGCGCGATCGGCTACGCGGTGAAGTTCAACCGCAAGAGCGTCACGCTGGTGCACAAGGGCAACATCATGAAGTTCACCGAGGGCGCCTTCCGCGACTGGGGCTACCAGGTGGCGAAGGACTTCTACGGCGCCGAGGAGATCGACGGCGGGCCGTGGTGCAGGATTCCCGGCAGGGAAGCCGGGCGCCGGCCTCGTCATCAAGGACGCGATCGCCGACATCACGCTGCAGCAGGTGCTGACGCGCCCCGACGAGTTCGACGTCATCGCGACGCCGAACCTGAACGGCGACTACCTGTCCGACGCGCTGGCGGCGCAGGTCGGCGGCATCGGCATCGCGCCGGGCGGCAACATCAACTACGTCACCGGCCACGCCGTGTTCGAGGCGACGCACGGCACCGCGCCGAAATACGCCGACCAGGACAAGGTGAACCCGGGCTCGGTGATTCTGTCGGGCGAGATGATGCTGCGTCACCTCGGGTGGAACGAGGCCGCCGATCTGGTCGTGAAGGGCATGGACGGCGCGATCGCCGCCAAGCGCGTCACCTACGACTTCGCGCGGCTGATGGACGGCGCGACCGAGCTGAAGACGTCGGAGTTCGGCGACGCCATCATCAAACATATGTGACGACAGTCAACGCAGAACACGCGGAACGCGCAGAGCCGGAATTTCTCTGGAGTAGGTGAACGGGATCTGCGGCTTCTGCGGTCTCCGCGTTGATCGTCGTCGACAAGGAGCTGTCGATGAATCGCAAAGTAACAGTGGTCGGTGGCGCGGGGAACGTCGGCGCGACCGTGGCTCGCGGCGTCGCGGACAAACAGCTCGCCGACGTCGTCGTCATCGACATCGCCGACCAGAAGGCCGCGGGCGTGGCGCTCGACATCCTCGAGGCGTGCCCGGTCTACGGATCGGATGCGCGCGTGATGGGCACCGGCGACTACGCCGAGAGCGCGAACTCCGACATCGTCGTCATCACCTCGGGCGTGCCGCGCAAGCCGGGGATGAGCCGCGACGACCTGCTGAACGTGAACTACAAGATCATGCAGCAGGTGACCGAGCAGGTCGTGAAGTACTCGCCCAACTGCATCATCATCCCGGTGTCGAACCCGCTCGACGCGATGGCGCAGGCGGTGCTGAAGCTGTCGAAGTTCCCGCGCGAGCGCGTCATCGGCATGGCCGGCGTGCTCGACTCGGCGCGGATGCGCGCCTTCATCGCCAAGGAGCTCGAACGTCTCGGTCGACAACGTCCACGCCTTCGTGCTCGGCGGCCACGGCGACACGATGGTGCCGCTGCCGCGCTACTCGACCGTGGCCGGCATCCCGATCACCGATCTGATGGACAAGGCGACCATCGATCGCATTTCCGCGCGAACCGCGGGCGGCGGGCTCGAGATCACGCAGCTGGTCGGCACCAGCGCCTGGTACGCGCCGGGCGCGTCGGTCGTCGAGATGGTCGAGGCGATCCTGCTCGACAAGAAGAAGATCCTCCCGTGCTCGGTCTACCTGCAGGGCGAGTACGGCGTCCGCGACCTGTTCGTCGGCGTCCCGTGCAAGCTCGGCGCGCGCGGCCTCGAGAAGATCATCGAGATCAAGCTGACGCCGGAGGAAGACGCGGCGTTCAAGAAGTCGGCTGCGGCGGTCAAGGAGCTGGTCACCGTGATCGGCGTGTAGTGGCTGGCGGCCGCCATGGAACTCGGCGGCCGCGAGCCGCGTATAATGCCTACAATGAAGTCAGAAGACGTCTACCTCGGTGAGCTCGAGCAGCTGCTCCTGCTGATCGTCCTGCGCCTGGGAGACGACGCGTATGCCAACCCGATCGGGGAGGATCTGCGCACCTCCGCCGGCCGGCGGATTGCGCGCGGCGCCTTGTACACCGCGCTCGAGCGGCTCGAGGTGAAGGGTTGCCTGCGCTCGATGCTGGGGGAGCCGCTGCCTGAACGCGGCGGCCGCGCCCGCCGCTACTTCACGGTGACGCCGACCGGCCTTCGTGCGTTGCGTAACTCGCGGCGCGTGCTTCTCGGGCTGTGGGACGGCCTCGAATCCAAGCTGGGGACGCCATGACTCGCGGATCGATCGCGCCGCCGGCGCGCGCCGAACGCCTGCTCGAACGCGTGGTGGCCCCGTCGCCGTACGCCGAAGATATCGCCGGCGATCTCCACGAGTCGTTCAACGCGCTGGCGCAGCGGCGCTCGTTGACTCTCGCGCGCTGGTGGTACCGCGTGCAGGTCTTCGCGCTCGTCGTCCGGTTCATGTTCCGCGGCCGAACGCGTCCGCGTCGAAAGGGTCAGGTCATGGATCGATTGCTCATGGAAGCGCGCTTTGCCGTCCGCTCCCTGCTCAAGCGGCCGGGCCTGACCGCGGCTGCGGCGATGACGCTGGCGCTCGGACTGGGCGCCAACGCCGCCGTGTTCGGCATCATCGGCGCGCTCGTGCTCCATCCCTACAACATGCCCGCGGTCGAGCGGATCGTGACCGTCTCGGAGACCACCCCCAACAAGTCCGACACGAGGCGCGAAACCGTGTCGCCGGCCAACTTCCTCGACTGGCGCCGCGATCTCGCTGGCACGGTCGATCACCTGACGGCGATGGAGTGGTGGGACGTCAACCTGGTCGGCCGCGACGAGCCGGAGCGCGCGCTCGGCTTCCGGGTGTCGAGCGGATTCTTTGCGGCCGTCGGCATCGAGCCGGTGCTTGGCCGCGGCTTCCGCGCCGAGGAAGAAACGCGCGGCCGCGACATGGTGATCGTGCTGAGCGACGGGCTGTGGAAGCGCCGCTTCGGCGCCGATCCCGCCATCGTCGGCAAGCCAATCCTCGCCAACGGCGCGCAGCGGACCGTGGTCGGCATCATGCCGCCTGGCTTCGATTTTCCGCAGGGCTCGGAGCTCTGGTCGCCGCTGTCGTTCGATCCGTCGGCGGCGCCGATCCGCAGCGATCGCTACCTCTCGGTCGTCGGCCGCCTGCACGAGGGGAAGAGCTTCGAGGATGCGAGCGCGCAGATGGCGGTGGAAGCGGCGCGGCTCGCGCGCGACTTTCCCACGGACAACAAGGACCGCAGCGCCCGCGTCTATCCGATCAGCCGCGGCATGGGCGACGACGGCACCGAACGCGTGCTGGTGCTGTGGCAGGCCGCCGCGCTCTTCGTGCTGCTGATTGCGTGCGCCAATATCGCCAACCTGCTGCTGGCCCGCGGATCGGAGCGCGGCCGCGAGATCGCCGTGCGTCTCGCCCTCGGGTCGAGCCGCGGGCGCGTCGTCCGCGAGTCGCTGGTCGAGAGCGTGCTGCTCGCGTTCGTCGCGGTGCCGCTGTCGCTCGGCGTGTCGTGGCTGTTCCTCACCGTCATCCGTTCGTCGATGCCGGCGCGGGTGATGCGCTTTGTCGCCGGCTGGAACTCGATGCGGGTCGACGCCCCGCTGGTCGCGACCACCGTCGGCCTCGCCGTGGTCGCCTCGGTGGTATTCGGCCTGCTGCCGGCGCTGCAGATCTCGCGCAGCTCGGTGTCCGACGCGCTGAAGTCCGACGGCCGCGGCGGCGCCGGCCCGGGGCGCCACCGGCTGCGCCGCACGCTGGTCGTGGCGGAGATCGCGCTGGTTCTGCCGCTGCTCGTCGCCGCGATCCTGAGCGTCCGCAGCGTCACCACGCTCGTCACCGGCTGGCAGGGCTACGATCCCGAGGGCGTGCTGATGCTGAAGACCGCGCTGCCCGAGGCGCGGTATCCCGACGCCGACAGCCGCCGCCGGTTCGCCGCCGACGCCCTCGAACGCATCGGCGCGCTGCCGGCGGTCAGCACGGCGCTGGCCGCGAACGTGCTGCCGTCGAGCGACGCCGGTTCCGGGCGCTATATCGAGATCGAAGGGCGGCCGACCGTCGAGCGTCTGCAGCGGCCGCTCGTGTCCTACCGCACGGTCAGCGACCAGTACTTCAGCGGCCTGCGCCTGCCGATCGTGTCGGGACGCGGCGTTTCGCGCGCCGACCAGCCGTCGACGCTGCACGTTGCCGTGGTCAGCGAGTCGATGGCGAAGAAGTTCTGGCCGGACGGCGGCGCGATCGGGGCGCGGTTGCGGGTCAACGATCAGCCGTGGATGACGATTGTCGGCATCTCCGGCGAGGTGATTCACGACTGGTTCGAGGGCAAGAACGCCCCGACCCTGTACCGGCCGCTGGCGCAGGCGCCGCCGACCGACATGATGTTCGCCGTTCGAGCGAAGGGCGATCCGACGGCGATCGTGCCGGACGTCCGCCGCGCGATCGCGCAGGTCGACGCCGCCCAGCCGATCTTCGACGTGATGCCGATGCGGCAGGCGATCAGGGATCGGACGATCGGGCTTCGGTTCGTCGCCGGCGTGATGGGCACCTTCGCCGCGCTCGCGCTCGTGCTGGCCGTGCTCGGGCTCTATGCGGTGATGAGCTATCTGGTCGCGCAGCGCGTGCGCGAAATCGGCGTGCGCATCGCGCTCGGCGCGACCACCACCGACGTGACCCGGCTCGCACTCGGTCAGGCGGCGAGGCTGACGGCGATCGGCGTCGGCATCGGGTTCGTGCTGGCGGTGGCGCTCGGGCGTGTCATGGAGGCCGGCCTGCTCGGCATCGTGTCGACCGATTTCGTCACGCCGGTGGCGACCGCGCTGCTGCTCGCCGTCACGACGCTCGCGTCCAGTTACCTGCCGGCACGCCGCGCCGCCGCGGTCGATCCGATGGTCGCCCTGCGCACCGAGTAGATGCGCGGCGCTGCTAAAGCAGCGCCCTACGTAGGGCGGTGCTTTAGCGCCGCCAACGTCCTGTAGGGCGTGCTTTAGCGCCGCCAACGCCCGAGGCGCGTCGACCAGCTAACCATTACAATGCCCCTATGTCCGACGACCTGGTCGTCGCGCGCGCCTTCAACACACGCCCCGAAGCCGATCTCGCCCGGAGCGCGCTCGACGCCGCCGGCATCGACGCGATGGTCCGGGCCGACTCGGGCGGCGACATGCGGCCGGCATTGGCATGGGCCGGCGACGGCTTTGAGGTCATCGTTCGCGAAGACGACGTCGAAGCTGCGCGCGAGATCCTCGACCTGCCGGCGCGGCCCGAGCTGAGTTAGCTGTGGCGAGCGGCCGCGTCACCGACTACGACTCCGTCGCCGATCGCTACGACGTTCGCTACGGGCGGTATGGCTACAGTGGCGTTCGCGACACCGTGCTGAGCTTTCTCGGCGACGCCACCGCGGTGCTCGAGGTCGGCTGCGGCACCGGGCATTGGCTCGCCTCGGTCGACAACTCGCGTCCCCGCCGCCTCGCCGGCATCGATCCGTCGGCGCCGATGCTCGACCGCGCCCGCCGTGCCGCGCCGGCGGCGCAACTCGTCCGCGCCCGCGCCGAAGCGTTGCCGTGGCGCGACCAGGCTTTCGATCGCGTCTTCTGCGTCAACGCTCTCCACCATTTCGCCGATCGCGAACGGTTCTTCGCCGAGGCACGGCGCGTGCTCAGGCCGGGCGGCGGGCTGCTGACGATCGGCAAGGATCCGCACCGCGAGGGCGACACGTGGTGGGTCTACGACTACTTCGAGGAGACGCGCGCGATCGATCGCGTCCGCTACGCGCCGGTCAAGACGCTGCGCGGCGAGATTGCCCGCGCCGGCTTCGCGTGGGCCGAATCGCTCGAAGCCGACCACATCGAGATCATGGTGCCGGCCGCGGCGGCGCTGGCCGAGGGGGCCGACGGCGTGGTGACGCCGACGTTTACTTCGCAGCTGACGGTGTTGTCGGAGGAAGAATTCGCGCGCGGCGTTGAGCGGATCCGCGAGGCCGACGCGGCAGCCGGCGGCACGCTGCAGCTCGTGGCCGATTTCAAGCTCTACGCGACAATCGGCTGGCTGTAGGGGACGGCTCAGGCCGTCCCAAGCGGCCCTACCGTGACAACTGCGCTTTGATGTACTCGCGCGTCATCCGCGCGATGTTGGAGATCGGAATCTCCTTCGGGCAGACCGCTTCGCACTCGCCCTCGTTCGAGCAGCTGCCGAACCCTTCGCTGTCCGCCTGCTCGATCATCGCGACGACGCGGCCGCTGGCGCTCCTGCTGCCCCTGCGGCAGCAGCGCGAGGTGCGAGATCTTCGCGCTCATGAACAGGTGCGCCGACGCGTTCTTGCACGCCGCCACGCAGGCGCCGCAGCCGATGCAGGCCGCCGAGTCCATCGCCACTTCGACGACGTCCTTCGGGATCGGGATGCAGTTGCCGTCCTGCGCGCCGCCGACGTTGACCGAAACGTAGCCGCCGGCCGCGATGATGCGGTCGAACGCGCTGCGGTCGACGACCAGATCCTTGACCACCGGGAACGCCTTCGCGCGCCACGGCTCGATCGTCACCGTCTCGCCGTCCTTGAACCGGCGCATGTGGAGCTGGCACACCGTCGTGCCGCGATCCGGTCCGTGCGCGACGCCGTTGACCACCAGGCTGCACATCCCGCAGATGCCTTCGCGGCAGTCCGAGTCGAACGCGATCGCGTCCTCGCCCTTCTTGATCAGCCCTTCGTTGACGACGTCGAGCATCTCGAGAAACGACATGTCCGGCGACACGTGGTCCGCCGTGTAGTCGACCAGCCGCCCCGAAACGCCCGGCCCCGCCTGCCGCCAGATTCTGAGGTTCAGTTTCATGATCCTCGTCATGGCTGATGGCTGATGGCTCATGGACATGGCTCCATTGACCATTGCCATGAGCCATCAGCCATTAGCCATTACTTGTAGCTCCGCTGTGTCGGGTGCACTTCCTCGAACACCAGCGGCTCCTTGTGCAGCGTCGGCTCCTTGCCGACTCCCGTGAACTCCCACGCCGCCACATACGAGTAGTGCTCGTCGTCGCGCATCGCCTCGCCGTCGGGCGTCTGGCTCTCCTCGCGGAAGTGCCCGCCTGCCGATTCGCGGCGGTGCAGCGCGTCGTAGGTGAGCAGTTCGGCGAACTCGAGGTAGTCGGCGACGCGGCCGGCGTACTCGAGGCTCTGATTCAGGTTGTCGGCGCGTGCCCGGCACCGAGACGTTGCGCCAGAACTCGTCGCGCAGCTTCGGGATCTCGCTGAGCGCGTGCGTTCAGGCTCGCCTCCGTCCGCGCCATCCCGACGTCGTCCCACATGATCCTGCCGAGCTCGCGATGGATCTCGCGGATGCCGCGCGTGCCCTTGATCGACAGCAGCCGGTTGATCTGCTCCTGCGCGTTTTTCGCCGCTTCGGTGAACGCCGGCGTGATCGGTCGTCACTTTGGGCAGCGCCGCGTTGGCGAGGTAGTCGCCGATCGTGTAGGGGATGACGAAGTAGCCGTCGGCGAGCCCCTGCATCAGCGCGCTCGCGCCGAGGCGGTTGGCGCCGTGGTCGGAGAAGTTGGCTTCGCCGAGCACGTGCAGCCCGGGGACCGTGCTCATCAGGTTGTAGTCCACCCACAGCCCGCCCATCGTGTAGTGGATCGCCGGGTAGATCCGCATCGGCACCTTGTACGGATCCTCGTCGGTGATCTTCTTGTACATGTGGAACAGGTTGCCGTACTTCTCCTTGATGACGTCGGGGCCGAGCCGCTTGATCGCGTCCTTGAAGTCGAGGTACACGGCGAGGCCGCTCTCGCCGACGCCGCGCCCTTCGTCGGCCGCCTGCTTCGCGTTGCGCGACGCGACGTCGCGCGGAACCAGGTTGCCGAACGACGGGTACTTCCGCTCGAGGTAGTAGTCGCGCTCTTCCTCGGGAATCTGCTCCGGCGGCCGCTTGTCGCCCTTGGTCTTCGGCACCCAGACGCGCCCGTCGTTGCGCAGGCTCTCGCTCATCAGCGTCAGCTTCGACTGGTGATCGCCGGTGACCGGAATGCAGGTCGGGTGGATCTGCGTGAAGCACGGGTTCGCGAACAGCGCGCCGCGCTTGTGCGCGCGCCACGACGCGGTCACGTTCGAGTCCGACCGCGTTGGTCGACAGGTAGTAGACGGTGCCGTAGCCGCCGGTGGCCAGGATGACCGCGTCGCCGGCGTAGCGTCTCGAGCTCGCCGGTCATCAGGTTGCGGACGATGATGCCGCGCGCCTTGCCGTCGACGACGACGAGGTCGAGCATCTCGCGGCGCGCGAACATGCGGACCGACTTCTGCGTGCACCTGGCGCATCAGCGACTGGTAGGCGCCGAGCAGCAGCTGCTGGCCGGTCTGGCCGCGCGCGTAGAAGGTGCGCGACACCTGCGCGCCGCCGAACGACCGGTTGTCGAGCAGGCCGCCGTACTCGCGCGCGAACGGCACGCCCTGCGCGACGCACTGGTCGATGATGTTCACGCTCAGCTGCGCCAGGCGGTAGACGTTGGCTTCGCGCGAGCGGTAGTCGCCGCCCTTCACCGTGTCGTAGAAGAGGCGATAGACGCTGTCGCCGTCGTTCTGGTAGTTCTTCGCCGCGTTGATGCCGCCCTGCGCCGCGATGCTGTGGGCGCGCCGGGGGCTGTCCTGGATGCAGAAGTTGAGGACGTTGTAGCCGAGCTCGCCGAGCGACGCCGCCGCCGAGCCGCCGGCGAGGCCGGTGCCGACGACGATGATCGTGTACTTGCGCTTGTTGGCCGGGTTGACCAGCTTCATCTCGAACTTGTGCCGGTCCCACTTCTCGCGCAATCGGCCCGGCCGGAATCTTCGCGTCGAGCTTCATGACCGCACCCCGTTCAGGTGCGCCCACACAGCGATGACGATGAAGCCGCCGGCGATGAGCACCGCGATGATTTTGCCCGCCGGCAGGATGAACCGCGTCCACGCCGGCTTGTCGACGCCGAGCGACTGGAACGCGCTCGAGACGCCGTGCCAGAGATGCGAGCCGACGACGACCATGCTGATGACGTAGAAGCCGACCATCAGCGGGTTGGTGAACGCCTGCATCTCGAGCAGATAGAGATCGCGTCCGCCCGCCGGCCATTCCACCTCGGGGCTGAAGCGGAACGTCTTGACGTGGATGATGAGGAACGCCAGCAGCCAGAGGCCGGAGACGATCATCGTCGACGACGCGAAGGTCTTGCGGCTCGGCGGCCCGGCGTATTTCTTCTGCGCGTAGCGCACCGGCCGCGCGCTCTGGTTGCCGAGGAACATCCGCACCGTCTTGTAGATGTGGATCAAGAAGACGAGCAGCAACCCGATCTCGATGATCGGCAGGAGCGGATTGCCTTCGAGCGTGTACGCGTACTTGTTGAAAGCCGCGGGCCCGAAGAACACCATCATGTTGCCGGCGATGTGAATCAGGAGATAGAGAACAAGGCGACGCCGGTGATGCCGATGACGATCTTCGTGCCGACCGATGAGGAGAAGAGACCGCTTCGCGATGCCATCAACTGACCAGTTTACTGTTGCGTCACGAGCACGCGCAAGTTACGCATCAGTAGCTTCCTGCCATCATGAAAATTCACGAGTATCAAGCGAAAGCAATCCTGGCGCGCCACGGCGTGCCCGTGCCGCGCGGCGAGGTCGCGTTCAACGCCGCCGAAGCCGGCGAAATCGCGCGCCGCCTCGGCACCAGCGTCGTCGTCGTCAAGGCGCAGATCCATGCCGGCGGCCGCGGCAAGGGCGGCGGCGTCAAGCTGGCGAAATCGCCGGACCAGGCCGAGAAGATCGCGCGCGACATGATCGGCATGACGCTCGTCACGCACCAGACCGGCCCCGAAGGGCGCGTCGTCGGGCGCGTGCTGATCGAAGAAGGGCTGCAGATGACGCGCGAGCTCTATCTGAGCATCGTGCTCGATCGCGCCGCCGGCAAGCCGGTGATCATGGCCAGCGCCGCCGGCGGCATGGACATCGAAGAGGTGGCCGAGAAGACGCCCGAGAAGATCGTCCGCGTCTACATCGATCCCGGCGTCGGCATCGTGCCGTTCGAGGCGCGGCAGCTGGGCTTCGGCATCGGCCTCGACGGCGCCCAGGTCAACAAGTTCGTCAAGGTGGTCACCGCGCTCTACGAGGCGTATCTCGCCACCGACGCGTCGCTGCTCGAGATCAACCCGCTCGTCGTCACCCAGGGCGGCGATCTCCTCGCGCTCGACGCGAAGATGAACTTCGACGACAACGCGCTCTACCGCCACACCGACATCCGCGACCTGCGCGACCTCGGCGAGGAGGATCCGCTCGAGATCGAGGCGTCGAAGTTCTCGCTCAACTACATCCACCTCGACGGCAACATCGGCTGCATGGTCAACGGCGCCGGCCTCGCGATGGCGACGATGGACATCATCAAGCTGGCGGGCGGCGAGCCGGCGAACTTCCTCGACGTCGGCGGCGGCGCCAACGCCGAGCAGATCCGCAACGCCTTCAAGATCCTGATGTCGGACAAGAACGTGAAGGCGGTGCTCATCAACATCTTCGGCGGCATCCTGCGCTGCGACATCCTCGCCCAGGGCGTGATCGCGGCGGTGAAGGAGCTCGGCGTGCCGGTGCCGATCGTGATCCGCATGGAAGGCACCAACGTCGACGAAGGGAAGCGCCTGCTGCGCGACAGCGGCATGAAGCTCACGACCGCCGACAGCATGGACGAGGCAGCCGCCAAAGTGGTGGAGCTCGCGGGGTGAGCGAGTAGTCGCTGAATTGGCGCGTTGGTGAATTCAACGCACCGAGTCTCCAGCTCACCAGGTCCTCAATTCACTGATTGTTATGTCTATTCTCATCGACAAGAACACGCGGCTGATCGTCCAGGGCCTCACCGGCCGTGAAGGGACGTTTCACGCCAAGCAGGCGGCGGCGTACGGCACCACCGTGGTCGGCGGCGTCACGCCGGGCAAGGGCGGCACGACGCACGAAGGGTGGCCGATCTTCGACACGGTCCGCGATGCGGTGAAGGAGACCGGCGCCAACGCATCGGTGATCTTCGTGCCGCCGCCGTTTGCCGCCGACGCGGTGATGGAAGCGGCCGACGCGGGCCTTGCGCTCGTCGTCTGCATCACCGAAGGGATCCCGACGCTCGACATGATGCGCGCGATGACGTTCCTGAAGGATCGGCCGTCGACGCGCCTGGTCGGCCCGAACTGCCCGGGCCTCATCTCGCCCGGCAAGGCGAAGGCGGGCATCATCCCCGGCAACATCTGCAAGGAAGGGCGGATCGGCATCGTCTCGAAGAGCGGCACGCTCACCTACGAGGCGATTCACCAGCTGACGCGGCTCGGCATGGGCCAGACGCACCTGCATCGGCATCGGCGGCGATCCGCTGATCGGCACCTCCCACATCGACGCGCTGAAGCTGTTCGCGGCCGACCCCGACACCGACGCCGTGATCATGATTGGCGAGATCGGCGGCACGCGCCGAGGAAGAAGCGGCGGCCTGGATCAAGGCGAACTTCAAGAAGCCGGTCGTCGGCGTTCATCGCCGGCCAGACCGCGCCGCCCGGGCGCCGCATGGGCCACGCCGGCGCGATCATCGCCGGCGGTAAAGGCACGGCTGCCGAGAAGATGGCGGCGCTGACCGCCGCGGGCGTCAAGGTCGTGAAGAGTCCGGCCGACATGGGCCGGGCCATACAAGAGCTTGTTTGACGCGGCGCCGCGGCGGAGCCAGGCTCCGTCCCCACGCGCCAGAGCCGTTCGGCCTGCGCACCCGCGGCGCGGAACGCCCGAAGCTTGATATACTTCCTCGATTGTCTTGCTCCGGCGGAGGTCTGCCGGGAAACCCTCTATCTCCATACGTCGTAAGGACTTGAGAATGTCACCGACAGATCTAGCGGTTCAGGAACAGCAGGCAGCCCGAAACCAGCAGCGCGTCGTCAACGACTTCAGCATCCAGATTGCCACGGTCAACGGATCGGGCAGCCAGACCGCGAACATGGTCCTGCTGCGCTCGATCCTGCTGATGGGCGTGCCGGTCTCCGGCAAGAACATGTTCCCGTCGAACATCGCCGGCCTGCCGACCTGGTACACGATTCGCGCCAGCAAGCGCGAACTACATCGCGCGCAAGAAGGAAGTCGACTTCCTCGTCGCGATGAATCCGGAGACGGCGAAGGAAGACGTGCTCACGCTCGAGCCCGGCGCCGCAGTCGTCTACGACGAGCCGCTGAAGCTGAACGCGCTGCGCAACGACCTGGTGTTCTACCCCGTGCCGTTCGACGTGCTGGTCAAGCCGGTCTGTCCTGATGCGAAGCTGCGCCGCCTCGTGCGCAACATGATCTACGACGGCATCCTGGCGAAGATGCTCGGCATCGACCTCGGCGCTGATGGAAAAGGCGCTCGGCAAGCAGCTGGGCAAGAAGGCCAAGGCGGTCACCCTGAACGCCGGCGCGCTCAAGGCCGGCTGGGACTACGCCGAAGCGACCTTCACCAAGCAGGACCCGTTCTTCGTCGAGCCGATGAACGAGACCGCCGGCAAGATCCTGATCGAAGGCAACGCCGCCGCCGCGATCGGCTGCATGATGGCCGGCGTCACGGTCGTCGCCTGGTATCCGATCACGCCATCGTCGTCGCTCTGCGAGTCGCTCATCACCTACATGAAGAAGTACCGGATCGACAAGGAGACCGGGAAGGCGACGTTCGCGATCGTGCAGGCCGAGGACGAGATCGCGTCGCTCGGCATGGTGATCGGCGCGAGCTGGGCGGGCGCGCGGTCGATGACCGCGACGGCCGGCCCCGGCATCTCGCTGATGGGCGAGTTCGCCGGCCTGGCGTACTACGCCGAAACGCCGGCGGTGATCTTCGACGTCCAGCGTGTCGGGCCGTCGACCGGCCTGCCGACGCGCACCGCGCAGGGCGACCTGCGTGCAGGCCGCGTTCCTCTCGCACGGCGACACCAAGCACATCATGATGATGCCCGGCCTCGGTCGAGGAGTGCTACACGATGGCGCAGGAAGCGTTCGACATCGCCGAGCAATTCCAGACGCCCGTGTTCGTGATGATGGATCTCGACCTCGGGATGAACAACTGGATGTCGGACGGCTTCAAGTATCCGGACAAGCCGATCAACCGCGGCAAGCTGCTGACCGCCGCGAAGCTCAAGGAGCTCGGCGAGTGGGGCCGCTACAAGGACGTCGACGGCGACGGCATCGCCTATCGCACGATTCCGGGCGACGGCCTGCCGGTCTACTTCACGCGCGGTTCCGGCCACAACGCGAAGGGGCAGTACAGCGAGCGGCCGGACGACTACGTCGAGAACATGGATCGGCTGGCGCGCAAGTTCGAGACGGCGCGCAAGTTCGTGCCGAAGCCCGAGGTCGACATCGGCGGCCGGCGCGAAGATCGGCTTCATCGGCTACGGCACCTCGCACTGGGCGATCGGCGAGAGCCGCGACCAGCTGCGCGAAGAGACCGACGTCAAGACGTCGTACTTCCGGCTGCGCGCCTATCCGTTCAACGACGAGCTCGCCGCGTTCATCGACGCGCACGAGCGCGTCTACGTGATCGAGCAGAACCGCGACGCGCAGCTGCTGCAGCTGATGAAGCTCGAGATCACGCCCGATCGGCAGAAGAAGCTGCGCAGCGTGCTGCACTACAACGGGCTGCCGATCGACGCCCGCAGCATCACCGACGACGTGCTGGCGCAGGAAGGGTTCGAAGTGGCGAAGAAAACGGTCCGCACGGCCGGCTCGTCGGCGGGCATGACCGGCGGGGAATGACGAATTGCGGATTGCGGATTGCGGATTGCGGATTGATTCGGATTCGACTCAACAGTATGAGCACACCACTCAAGGTCAATCGAATCGGGCTCGAACCGCAGATCTACAAGGGCGGCAAGACGACGCTGTGCGCCGGCTGCGGCCATAACGCGATTTCCGAGCGCATCATCGACGCGTTCTACGAGATGGGCATCGATCCGAAGCAGGTGATCAAGCTGTCGGGGATCGGCTGCTCGAGCAAGAGCCCGGCGTACTTCCTCGGCGGCTCGCACGGCTTCAACGCCGTGCACGGCCGCATGCCGTCGGTCGGCACCGGCGCGATGCTCGCCAACCAGAAGCTGATCGCCATCGGCGTCAGCGGCGACGGCGACACGGGCGCGATCGGCATCGGCCAGTTCGTGCACCTGATGCGCCGCAACCTGCCGATCATCTACATCATCGAGGACAACGGCTGCTACGGCCTCACCAAGGGGCAGTTCTCGCCGACCGCCGATCTCGGCTCGAAGCTGAAGACCGGCGTGGTCAACGACCTGCCGCCGATCGACACCTGCGCGCTCGCGGTCGAGCTCGGCGCGACCTTCGTCGCCCGCTCGTTCTCGGGCGACAAGAAGCAGCTGCTCTCGCTGCTCAAGGCGGCGCTCGCGCACCGCGGCACGGTGATGCTCGACGTCATCTCGCCCTGCGTCACCTTCAACGATCACGAAGGGTCGACCAAGAGCTACGCCTACGTGAAGGAGCACGACGACCCGGTCGAAGAGGTGAGCTTCGTGCCGTTCTTCGAGGACATCTCGGTCGACTACGAGCCGGGCTCGACGCAGGAAGTGACGATGCACGACGGGTCGAGGCTGTTCCTGAAGAAGCTGGAAGAGGCCTACGACCCGACCGACAAGATCAACGCGATGAAGCGGCTGCACGAGACCGCGCGCCGCGGCGAGTTCGCGACCGGCCTGATCTACATCGAGCCGGACCGCGACGACTTCCTGACCCAGCTGAACGTCGTCGACGAGCCGCTGGCGTCGCTGCCGCTGGATCGGGTGCGGCCTGGCCCCGAGGCGCTGGAAGAAATCATGGAAGGCTTGCGCTGACTATCGGCCCTGACCTGCCTTACCCGCGCCTACCTGACCTACGACACGAGCGGCGCTCGGCGGAAGCCGGCGCCGCTCGTGCTGTTTTACCCTTGGGTTTCGTCCACGTTGGCGCCGACTTCGTCCTCTGCGGTGGCGACCGGATCGTCGGGAAGGCCGTTCTCGTCGAGGCCGTCGCCCTGCTGGTTGAAGTGCTGCTGGTCGGTGGGGCGATCGCCTTCGACCGCGCCCTTGTGGATGTCCGGATCGTCCTGCTGCTTCTTCGCCATCTCGGTCATGAGGCTCCTTCAAGTGGCCCGCGACCCGTCTCTGAGCCGCCGGCGGTGCGCGCCGCGTTCCAAGTAGCTGAGGTAGCGCCTGCTATAATCGGCGGATATGACCGAGCGGACGCTGGCCATCATCAAACCGGACGCTGTTGAGCGGCGTCTCGCGGGCAAAATCATTCAACGCATCGAGGACGAGGGATTCCAGATCCGTGCCATGAAGCGGGTGAGCCTCTCGAAGGCGCAGGCGCGAGGGATTCTACGCGGTGCACCGCGAGCGTCCGTTCTTCGCCAGCCTGACGGCGTTCATGTCGTCCGGGCCGGCGATTGTGCTGGTGCTGGAGGCGCCGGACGCGATCAAGAAGTGGCGGACGCTGATGGGCGCCACCGACCCGGCGAAGGCCGACGCCGGGACGATGCGCAAGGAGTTCGCGCAGTCGATCGAGCGCAACGCGACGCATGGATCCGATGCGCCGGAGACGGCGGCGTATGAAATCGGCTACTTCTTCTCCGGGCATCGAGCTGATTTGAGCGCGCTCGAGCTGACTTGAGGCTGTACTCGACACAAAGGACACAAAGGACACCAAGGGAATTTTTTGACAGATTTTCCTTTGTGTCCTTAGTGTCCTTTGTGTCGATACACGTGGTAGATGAGTAATGGGCAAAACGCTGGTCTTGGTCGGCCTCGGGATCGCGGCCTGGGGCTGCTGGTGATGCTCGGCGTGCCGCTGGGGCGGCTGCCCGGGGACTTTCAGATGCGGCGCGGCAACTTCAGCTTCTATTTCCCGCTGGCCACGTCGATCATGCTCAGCATCCTGCTCACGCTGATGCTCGCTTTCTTCCGACGCTGACGTCCATCAAAGCCGATACGTGGATCACGCGCATGGCGCGCGAGCACCAGATGATCGAGCCGTTCGTCGACGATCAGGTGCGCGCCGGCGTCATCTCCTACGGCGTCTCGTCGTACGGCTACGACGTGCGCGTCGGCGACGAGTTCAAGGTCTTCACCAACGTCTACAACACGGTGGTCGACCCGAAGAACTTCGACCCGAAGTCGTTCGTCGACATCAAGGCGGACGTCTGCATCATCCCGCCGAACTCGTTCGCGCTGGCCAGCACGATCGAGTATTTCCGCATCCCGCGCGACATCCTCACCGTCTGCCTCGGCAAGTCCACCTACGCGCGCTGCGGCATCATCGTCAACGTGACGCCGTTCGAGCCGGAGTGGGAAGGGCACGTGACGATCGAGATCTCGAACACCACGCCGCTGCCGGCGAAGATCTACGCGAACGAGGGGATCGCGCAGGTGCTGTTCTTCCAGAGCGACGAGCCGTGCGCGACGCTCGTACAAGGACAAGAAGGGCAAGTACCAGGCGCAGCGCGGCGTCACGCTGCCGCGCTTGTGACGGCTGGGCTGGATGCTGGGCTGGGAGTGGCTAGGGACTGGCTCGCGCTGAGCCCCATCCATCCAGCCCTACCCCCAGCCCCTAGCCGCCAGCCCCCAGTCCCGGCTCGACGCGCGAGCGAAGCGAGCTTATAATCCCGTAAAGATTATCAATTTGACTTCTAGGTCGCCCGGCGTGTGTAATCGTCGGACACCTATGAAAATCGCGTATCAAGGCGAGCCTGGCGCCTTCAGCGAGGCCGCCGCCCGGCGTGTCGAGCCCGACGCGCAGCTGCTGCCCTGCGAAGAGCTTCGAGGAGGTGTTCGACGCGCGTCGCCGCCGAGCCCGGCGACCTGGGGCGTCCTGCCGTTCGAGAACTCGATTGGCGGCAGCATCCACCGCAACTACGACCTGCTGCTCGAGCCACGAGCTGCCGATCGTCGGCGAGGTCGAGCTGCCGGTCGTGCACCATCTGCTGGCGCTGCCCGGCGCGACGCTCGACGGGCTGCGGCGCGTCTACTCGCACCCGCAGGGGCTGGCGCAGTGCGAGCGCTTCCTGCGCACGCTGACCAACGTCGACATCATCGCCACCTACGACACCGCCGGCAGCGCGAAGATGGTGGCCGACGCCGGGCTGAAGGACGCCGGCGGCGATCGCCTCGGCGCGGGCCGGCGAGGTGTTCGGCCTCGCGTCGCTCGCCGCGTCGGTGCAGGACTTCGACGACAACATCACCCGCTTCCTGGTCATCGGCCGCAAGCCGATCCGCGACGCGCGTCCCCGACAAGACCAGCATCGTCTTCTCGCTGCCGAACGAGCCCGGATCGCTGTTCAAGGCGCTGAGCGTCTTCGCGCTGCGCGGCATCGACCTGACCAAGCTCGAGTCGCGGCCGATTCCGGGGCGGCCGTGGGAGTACCTCTTCTACGTCGACCTGGGCGTCGCGCGCGACGAGGTGACCTGCGCGCGCGCGCTGGCGCACCTGGGCGAGTTCGCGCCGATGCTGCGCACGCTCGGCACCTACGCGAGCTGGAAGACCCAGGAAGGGCGCACGCCCGACCCTTTCGAGGTGGTGTCGTGAGCGACCAGTCGAATCCGCTGACCACCGGGCCGCACCGCGCGCCGGCGCGCGCGATGCTGAAGGCGGTCGGCTTCACCGACGCCGATCTCAAGAAGCCGCTCATCGGCGTCGCCAACACGTGGATCGAGATCGGCCCGTGCAACTACCACCTGCGCGATCTGGCGACGCACGTGAAGGCGGGCATCCGCGCCGCCGGCGGCACGCCGATGGAGTTCAACACCGTCTCGATCTCCGACGGCATCACGATGGGGACCGAGGGGATGCGCGCGTCGCTGGTCAGCCGCGAGGTGATCGCCGACTCGATCGAGCTGGTCACCCGCGGCAACGGCTTCGACGGCCTCGTCGTGCTGGTCGGCTGCGACAAGACGATTCCCGGCGGCGTGATGGCGCTCGCGCGCCTGAACGTCCCCGGCGTGCTGCTCTACGGCGGCTCGATCGCGCCGGGGCACTTCAACGATCAGCAGGTGACGATTCAGGACGTGTTCGAGGCGGTCGGCGCGCACGCGGCCGGCGCGCATGAGCGACGACGACCTCTGCCGGCTCGAGGCCGACGCGTGCCCCGGCGCCGGCGCGTGCGGCGGCCAGTTCACGGCCAACACGATGGCGATCGCCAGCGAGTTCCTCGGCATCGCCGCGCTCGGCAGCGGCAGCGTGCCGGCCACCGATCCGAAGAAGGCCGACGTCGGCGCAGGCAGCCGGCGCAGCGCGTGATGGATCTGGTGCGCCGCGGCGTCCGGCCGCGCGACATCATCACGCAGACCGCGCTCGAGAACGCGATCGCGTCGGTGGCGACCACCGGCGGCTCGACCAACGCCGTGCTGCACCTGATCGCGATCGCGCGCGAAGCGGGGCTCGAGCTGGAGCTCGCCGACTTCGATCGCATCAGCTCGCGCACCGCGCTGATGGTCGATCTCAAGCCGTCCGGGCGCTTCGTCGCGACCGACCTGCACAACGCCGGCGGCAGCCCGCTGGTCGCGAAGCGGCTGATCGAAGGCGAAGCTGATCGACGGCTCGGCGCTGACGGTGACCGGGCGCACGCTCGCCGAGGAAGCCGCCGACGCCGTCGAGACGCGCGGGCAGGAAGTCGTGCGGCCGATTGGCCAGGCGCTCAAGAAGAGCGGCGGCCTCGTGATCCTGCAGCGGCAGCCTCGCGCCCGAAGGCGCGGTGATGAAGGTGTCGGGCACCGAGCGGCTGCAGCATCGCGGCCCGGCGCGCGTCTTCGACAGCGAGGAAGCGGCGTTCGAGGCGGTCCAGCACCAGACGATCAAGGCCGGCGACGTGGTCGTCATCCGCTACGAGGGGCCGAGCGGCGGCCCGGGCATGCGCGAGATGCTGGCGGTGACCGGCGCGATTGTCGGCGCCGGGCTGGGCGAAACGGTGGCGCTGATCACCGACGGACGCTTCTCCGGGCGCCACGCGCGGGTTCTGCGTCGGCCACATCGCCCCCGAGGCGTCGCGCGGCGGCCCGATGGCGGCGGTCCGCGACGGCGACATCGATTCGTCATCGACGTCGCCAGCCGCAAGCTCGACTCGAGGTCGCGGACGAGACGATCAAGCAGCGGCTCGCCGAGTGGCGCGCGCCGAAGCCGCGCTACGCGACCGGTGTCCTCGGCAAATACGCGCGGCTGGTGTCGTCGGCGTCACTCGGAGCGGTGACGGGATGAACGACGAAATCGCGAGATCGCAGATTGCAGATTGCGGATTGCGATTGTCGGATTCTGCGAGATTCGATCGCGCAATCAATCTGCAGTCTGCATTCTGAATCTGCAATGTCGAGGGCTCTTATGAAACTGAACAGGTGCACAAATTCTCTGGGAAGCGCTGGTCCGCGAAGGGGTGACCGACGTGTTCGGCTACCCGGGCGGCGCGATCCTTCCGGCCTACGACGCGATGCTCGGCTATCCGATCCGCCACGTGCTCGTCCGGCACGAACAGGGCGCGACGCACATGGCCGACGGCTACGCGCGCGCGAGCGGCAAGGTCGGCGTCGCGATCGCGACCTCCGGCCCCGGCGCGACCAACATGGTCACCGGCATCGCGACGGCGATGATGGACTCGTCGCCGATCGTCTGCATCACCGGCCAGGTCGGCAGCAAGCTGATTGGCTCCGACGCGTTCCAGGAAACCGACATCACCGGCATCACGCTGCCGATCACCAAGCACAACTACCTGGTCACGAGCGCGGAAGACGTCGCGCCGGCGGTCCGCGAGGCGTTCGCGGTCGCGCGGTCCGGACGCCCCGGCCCGGTGCTCGTCGACATCACCAAGGACGCGCAGCAGGCGATCGTGCGAAGTGGACTGGGCCGCCGACCGAGCCGCAGCTCACCGAGGCGTACGACGATGCGCTGCCGGGCGACGGCGACGTCGCGCGACGCGATCGAGCTGATTCACGCCGCCGAGCGGCCGCTGATCCTCGCCGGCCACGGCGTGATGCTCTCGGGCGCCGAGCGCCAGATCGTCGCGCTCGCCGAGCGGGCGCAGATTCCGATTGCGGTCACGCTGCTCGGCATCGGCGGCGTCGCCGCGTCGCACCCGCTGAACCTCGGCATGATGGGGATGCACGGCGAAGCGTGGGTGAACAACGCGATCCAGGAAGCCGACCTGCTGATCGCGCTCGGCATGCGCTTCGACGATCGCGTCACCGGCAACCTGAAGACCTACGCGCGCACGGCGAAGAAGATCCACGTCGACATCGACCGCGCCGAGATCAACAAGAACGTCCGCGTCGACGTCGGCGATCGCCAAGGATCTGCGCGAGGCGCTCGACGAGTGGCTGCCGCTCGTCGCAGCCGGGCGATCGCAGCGCCTGGCTCGCGCGCATCGACGCGCTCAAGGGCGACTCGGCGGTCCGCGACATCCAGAACCTGCCCGACGATGGGCACCTGTATGCGGCGCACGTGATCAACGACTTGTGGCGGATCACCAAGGGCGAGGCGCTGGTCGTCACCGACGTCGGCCAGCACCAGATGTGGGAAGCGCAGTACTACAAGCACAACCGCTCGCGCTCGCTCATCACCTCGGGCGGCCTCGGCACGATGGGCTTCGCGCTGCCGGCGGCGATCGGCGCGAAGATCGCCTGCCCCGACGCCGGAAGTCTGGGTGGTGGTCGGCGACGGCGGCTTCCAGATGACGATGCCGGAGCTGGCGACCGTGGTGCAGGAGAACCTCGACATCAACGTCGCGATCATCAACAACGGCTTCCTCGGGATGGTCCGTCAGTGGCAGGAGTTCTTCTACGACAAGCGCTACGCCGCGACGCCGATCACCGCGCCCGAACTTCGCGAAGCTGGCCGATGCGTTCGGCATCGCCGCGACCACGGTGACGCAGGCGCAGCGACGTCGAGGGCGCGGTGGAGTCGGCGCGCCGCCAGAAGCGCGCGGCGCTCATCGACTTCCAGGTCGAGCAGGAAGATTCGGTCTACCCGATGGTGCCGGCCGGCGCCGATCTCCACAAGATGATCCGCAGGCCGTCGCCGATCGTCGAAACCGCGGCGGACTGAGAGAGACGGAGACCACGAAGGCACGAAGACACGAAGAGCCACGAAGAATCCATTTTGTACAAGAAAGTCTTCGTGTTCCTTCGTGCCTTCGAGTCTTCGTGGTCTTCGTGGTCCAGGTGAGACAACATCATGCTGCATACATTTGCCGTCTACGTCGACAACAAGCCTGGCGTCCTGAACCGCGTCTCGTCGCTGTTCCGGCGCCGCGCGTTCAACATCGAGTCGCTGACGGTCGGCCACACCGAGACGCCCGGCATCTCGCGCATGACCGTCGTCGTCGACACCGACGAGTACGGCGCGCGGCGGCTCGAGGCGCATCTCTACAAGCTGGTGCCGTGCCGGCGCGTCGACAACATCACCACCGCGCCGTCGATCTCGCGCGACCTGGCGCTGATCAAGGTGGCGGCGACCGGCGAGGCGCGCACGCACGTGATGCAGCTGGTCGACGTCTACCGCGCGCGGATCGTCGACGTCAGCCCGGAGTCGCTGGTCATCGAGACGACCGGCACCGAGGACAAGATCGACAGCCTGGTCGAAGTGCTGCGCCCTTACGGCGTCGTCGAGATGGTGCGGACCGGCCGCGTCGCGATGGCGCGCGGGCATCACGCCGGACGCGCCGCATCGCGCCGAGAATTGCGCCGGCGTCGACGGCAGCCGGACATCAGCGGCGACGTCAGCAACTGTTCTGTGTAATGAAGATCGCGAAGTTGGGGAATTGGAGAGTTGGTGAGTTGGTGAGTGGCAATTCACAAATTCCCTAACGTATTAATTCGCCAATTCACCAATTCCCGAATTCACCAACTGCAGGGAGCATCCTTTCATGGCGACGATGTACTACGACGACTCGGCTGACCTGGCGCTGATTCAAGGGAAGAAAGTCGGCGTCATCGGCTACGGATCGCAAGGGCACGCGCACGCGCTCAACCTCCGGACAGCGGCGTCAGCGTCCGCGTCGGCCTGCCGCCGACCAGCCGCTCGCGCGCGAAGGCCGAGGCCGCCGGGCTGACCGTCGGCGACGTCAGCGATGTGGCGAAGTGGGCCGACGTGCGTGATGATCCTGATCCCCGACACCTCGCAGGCGCAGGTCTACAAGCGACGACATCGAGCCGAACCTCGCGCCCGGCAAGACGGTGATGTTCGCCCACGGCTTCAACATCCGCTTCGGCGCCATCCAGGTGCGGGCCGACGTCGACGTCTCGATGGTGGCGCCGAAGTCGCCCGGCCACCGCGTCCGCGAGCTGTTCGTCGAAGGCGCGGGCACGCCGGCGCTGTTCGCGATTCATCAGGACGCGACCGGCAGCGCGCGGGCGCTGACGCTGTCCTACGCGAAGGGGATCGGCGTGATGCGCGCCGGCGTGATCGAGACGACGTTCAAGGAAGAGACCGAGACCGACCTGTTCGGCGAGCAGGCGGTGCTCTGCGGCGGCGTCAGCGCGCTGGTGAAGGCGGGGTTCGAGACGCTGGTCGAGGCGGGCTATCAGCCCGAGATCGCGTACTTCGAGTGCCTGCACGAGCTGAAGCTGATCGTCGACCTGATCTACCAGGGCGGCCTGAACTACATGCGCTACTCGGTCAGCGATACGGCCGAGAACGGCGACTACACCGGCGGGCCGCGCATCGTCACCGAGGCGACCAAGCGCGAGATGAAGCAGATGCTGGCCGAGATTCAGAACGGCACCTACGCCAAGGCGTGGATCGCCGAGAACGCCGCCGGCCGCCCGAACTTCAACAAGCTGCGCGAAGACGGATCGGAACCATCCGATCGAACAGGTGGGCGTGAGGCTGCGCGCGCTGATGCCGTTCCTGAAGCCGGTGGCGACGGAAGATACGGTGGGCGCGCGGTGAAGGGCAGCCGAAGGCGCACGGCGGAAAGGGCCAAGGCTGATGGCGGCAAGGGCTGAAGGCCGCCTTTCCGCCTTGTCGCGCCTTGCTTCGTCAGCCTTGACCTCCGCCTTGCGAGCCTTGCGGCGCCGTACGTGCGGCTGCGCTCTCCACCGGGCGCGCGCTCGCTTGACCCTAACGCTCGCTCGTAGTAAAACTTCCACCGACTCGGGCATTCCAGAACGCGCGCCTGACACCCAATTCATGGACAAACTCGTCGAGCGCGAAGACGCGACTCGCAACCCACTGGTCGCCGCGCCCGCCCTTGCCGTTCAATTCTTTCTGATCCCGCTGGCCGTCGTCGGAATCGCGGTCACGGTGTATGTCGGATTCCGCTCGCTGCTGACCGACCACCGCACCGCGCAGGACTACCTCAGCGAGGTGCAGAAACGGCGGCTCCGACCGGCGGTGGCCGGCCGCGTACGAGCTGTCGCGGCTGATGGCCGACCCGAAGGTGCGCGCCGACCGGACGCTCGGCCCGGAACTGGTGAAGGCGTTCGAGTCGACCCCGGACACGGATCCGCTGGTCAAGCGGTATCTCGCGCTGGCGATCGGCCGCCTCGACCCGCCGCTGCCGCCCAAAGCCGTTGAAGACCTGACCGCCGCGCTCGATTCGCCGGACGGCGAGACGCGCATCAGCGCCATCTGGGCGCTCGGCTCGTCGGGCGACGAGTCGGTCGTGGCGAAGCTCCAGCCGCTCTATCAGTCGCCGGACGAGGGCGTGCGTAAGATGGTGGTTTACGCTCTCGGCGCGCTCCCGGGTGACGCGCAGCTGGCGACGCTGCGGACCGCGCTCCAGGATTCGACCCACGACGTGCGCTGGAACGCTGCCGTCGCGCTGGCGCGCAAGGGGCAGCACGAAGGCGTGCCCGTTCTTCAGCAGATGCTCGATCGCCAATACGTCGAGCAGACGGTGAAGCGCGCCGTCCGGCAGGACGAGGACATCGACCCGATTGCCGACGTGATGATCAGCGGCCTCCGCGCGGCGGCGACGCTGAAGGACGACGCGCTGAAGCCATCGGTCACCAACCTGAGCCAGCAGGATCGCAGCATGAAAGTGCGCCAGGCGGCACTCGAAGCATTGAAGGTCATCGGATAAACATGGCTGACGAATCGAAACCCGAAACGCCCGAGCCGAAGGTCGTGCCGCAAACCGGCGAGGCGACCGCGGCGGCCGCCGCTTCGACGCGCGCGCCGGCCGCAGGTGCCACCGCGAGTGCGCCGGCAACGGGCGCCAACCCCGCGGCCACGCCGCATGCGACAACCACGCCCGCCGCAAGGCCGGCGCCGGCGCCGCGGCCACCGGCTGCGCCGGTTCCGGATCTGGCGGGGAAGACGACCAATGCCGCCTCGCCCGGCGGAGCGGCGGCGAAGACCGCGCCGGCCGCAACCGCGAAAGCGGCCACGCGCGACGCCGACGACACCTCGCCGCTGCTGAACCGCCGCGCGTGGATGGGCCTGGCATGGGGCGCGTTTTCGGCCGCCTCGGCCGCCGCGCTCGCCGCGACCGGCCGTTTCATGTTCCCGAACGTGCTCAACGAGCCGCCGCAGCAGTTCAAGGCCGGCTTCCCGAACGAGTACGGGATGGGCGTTGACGAGCGTTGGAAAGAGAAATACGGCGTCTGGATCGTGCGGACGACCGAGGACATCGAGCAGCACGCGAGCGGCTTCTATTCGCTCAGCGTCACCTGCACGCACCTGGGCTGCACGCCGAACTTTCTGTCGGCGGAGAACAAGTTCAAATGCCCGTGCCACGGCAGCGGCTTCCGCATCACGGGCGTGAACTTCGAGGGGCCGGCGCCGCGCCCGCTCGAGCGCGACGCGCATCGTGCTCGCCGAAGACGGGCAGATCCTGGTCGACAAGAGCCGGCACTTCCAGCGCGAGCTGGGGCAGTGGACGGATCCGGAAGCGTTCCTGAAGGCATAGACGTAGGGCGGGCCTTCAGGCCCGCCACGTGCGGCGGCCCTGAAGGGGCCGCCCTACAACAAATATGGCTGATACCAAGACAGTTGCTCCGCAGGAAGGCCCCGGCACCCGGTTCTGGAACTGGCTGACCGAGACGCAGGTATGGACGTCCGTGTTCCGCCACGGCCGTCCCGACAGCGACCGCAACCGCGTGCTCGTGATGCTCTCGAACGTCTTCCTGCACCTGCACCCGGTGCGCATCAGGAAGTCGGGCGTGAAGCTGCGCTACACGTGGTGCATGGGCGGGCTGAGCTTCTTCCTCTTCCTCGTGCTCACCTTCACCGGCCTGCTGCTGATGTTCTACTACCGGCCGACGCTCGAGTACGCCTACACCGACATCGTCGGCCTGCGCGAGCACGTGCCGCTCGGCATCATGCGCGAGATGCACCGGTGGGGCGCGCACGCGATGGTCATCACCGTGTGGCTGCACATGTTCCGCGTCTTCATGACCGGTTCGTACAAGCCGCCGCGCGAGTTCAACTGGTCGGTCGGCGTCATCATGCTCGTGCTGACGCTGCTGCTCTCGTTCACCGGGTATCTGCTGCCGTGGGACCAGCTGGCGATCTGGGCGATCACGGTCGGCTCGAACATGGCGCGCGCGACGCCGTTCCTCGGCCACGAGGGTCCGGGCGCACAGCTGCTGCGCCTGGGCGACGTGCCGTTGATTCACGCCGCCGACGACGCGCGGTTTGCGCTGCTCGGCGGCACCTTCGTCGGCGAAGGCGCGCTGCTGCGGTTCTACGTGCTGCACTGCGTCGGCTTGCCGCTCGGCATCGCGGTGCTGATGGCGGTGCATTTCTGGCGGGTGAGAAAAGACGGCGGGATCTCCGGGCCGCTCTAGAACGCTAACGTAGCGCGGGCCTTCAGGCCCGCCTGGCGGGGCTTGAGACGCCCCGCCCTGCAGGTGAGGGGTATGGGCTTCATCAAGGGGATCTTCAACGCAGTCGCCGATCCGCGGCTCTTCTTCATCCTCGCCGTCGGCGCGCTCATCCTGCTGGTGTGGAAGCGGGAAGTGGTGGCCTCGAACGCGGTCGGCTACGGCCTGCTCGGGTTCCTCGGGCTCTTCTTCCTCTGGGGCACCTTCGACTTCAACTTCCGCCAGATCGTCGGCAAGCCGGACAACGTGCCAATCGTCGGGCTGATCTTCCTGATGGTCTTCTTCGTCTGGTACGCGATGCGCGAAGGCGTGCTGAACGACCGCCGGATTGCCGCCGGCCAGGGACCGATTGAGAAGGCGGAATCGGACCGCGTGTGGGTGTGGCCCGACCTGGTCTACACCGAGCTCATCTCGCTGATCCTCTGCTCGGTGGTGCTGATCGTCTGGTCGATCTTCCTGAAGGCGCCGCTCGAGCAGCCGGCCAATCCGGCCAACACGCCGAACCCGTCGAAGGCGCCGTGGTATTTCCTCGGTCTCCAGGAGATGCTCGTCTACTTCGACCCCTGGCTCGCCGGCGTCGTCCTCCCGAGCCTGATCATCGTCGGGCTGATTGCGATTCCCTACGTCGACAAGAACCCCAAGGGCAACGGCTACTACACCTTCATCGAACGCAAGGCCGAGATCACGATCTTCCTGTTCGGGTTCGTCGTCCTCTGGTCGTCGCTCATCGTGCTCGGCACGTTCCTGCGCGGGCCGAACTGGAACTTCTTCGGGCCGTTCGAGTTCTGGGACATCCACAAGCTCGAGGCGCTGACCAACGTCAACCTCTCCGAGTACGTCTGGGTGCGCGGGTTGCGCACGGCGCTGCCGACCAACCCGCTGGTGCGCGAGGTCGTCGGCATCCTCGTCGTCCTTTTCTATGTGTTCGTGCTGCCAGTGCTCCTGGCGAGGAGCGTCTTCAAGGGCTATCTCGCCAAGCTCGGTGCGCCGCGGTTCTACGTCACCGTGATGCTGTTCTTAATGATGATGTCGCTGCCTCTTAAAATGCTCGCGCGATGGATCTTCAACCTGAAGTACGTCGTCGCGATCCCTGAAATCTTCTTCAACATCTGATCATGGCTGAAAAGAAAGGCGTCGGGCACGCATACAACGTCGACTTCCTGAACGTTGTCTTTGCCGCCTCCAGCATATTCCTCTTCCTCTCGGTCATCTGGATGGTCTGGGACGACTACGACCGCGACTGGAAGAACACGCAGCGCCAGTTCGTGCAGCTCGAGACGGAGGTGACGCGGGCGCTTCGCGATCAGGCGTCGCGCGGCGTCGACCGGAACAAGGTCTCGCAGCTCGAGGCGCAGCGGAAGGCGGCGGAACAGCAGATCGCGGCGAACCGCCAGAAGGTCGACGAGCTCGAGGAGAAGCTGGCCGAAGCCGACAAGACGCTCTTCCGCGCGACGCTCGACTACAACTACATGAAGGCGACCTACGACCAGGATCGCTACGACTTCGAGACCGAGCGCCAGGCCGACGCCAACTCGTCGGCGACCAAGCGCAAGCAGGCGCGTGCCGAGGAGGAAGCGAAGCGGCTCGCCGAGCTGAACGTCGCGATGGAGAAGGCGATCGCCGACAAGGCCGTGATCCAGAAAGACCTCGGCCAGTACACCGGCGCGGCGGCGACGGCGCAGAAGCAGATCGAGGAACTGAACGCGGAGCAGGCGCGCCTGGGCAAGCGGCTCGACGTCATCGCGCCGAGCGTTACCAAGGCGATCCGGAACGCGCCGCTGCTCGACTTCATGGCGCCGACCCTCAAGGTGCAGCAGATCATCCTGCCCAACGTGGTCGACGACGTGAACTTCATCCGCGTGCCGAAGATGGATCGCTGCCAGACCTGCCACCTGGCGATCGACAAGAAGGGCTACGAGAAATACCCGCAGCCGTTCACGACCCATCCCGATCTCGCGACCTATCTCGGCGGCAGCTCGTCGCACCCGATCGACAAGGTCGGCTGCACGGTCTGCCACGAAGGCATGGGCCAGTCGGTGAACTTCCGCGACGTCGCCCACATGCCGGCGAACGAGAAACAGAAGCAAGAGTGGGAAGAGAAGTATCACTGGGAAGAGCCGCACCTGTGGGACTACCCGATGCTGCCGAAAGGCATGACCGAGGCGTCGTGCGCGAAGTGCCACAAGCAGCAGGTGTTCGTGCCGAAGGCCGAGAAGCTGAACATCGCCTACGCCACCTACGAGCGCGCCGGGTGCTACGCCTGCCACAAGACCAAGGGCTTCGACACCAACATGCGGAAGCCGGGACCGATCCTCACCAAGATCGACTCGAAGCTGTCGCAGGACTGGGTGAAGAACTGGATCCGCAATCCGAAAGCGGTGAAGCCGACCACCTGGATGCCGCGCTTCTGGTACAACTCGAACAACAGCGGGCCGGAAGACACTCCGCGCAACGAAGCCGAGATCAACGGCATCACCGCGTATCTCTTTGCCAATACCGAGAAACACGAGTTCGCGGTGAAGAGCCCGCCGCGCGGCGACGCCAAGAACGGCGAGAAGATCGTCAAGGACATCGGCTGCCAGGGCTGCCACGTCGTCGGCGAGGGGTCGCGTGAAGAGGCCGGGCCGCGCCGCACCTTCGGCCAGCCGCTCGAGAACCTTGGCAACAAGACCTCGTACGAGTGGATCTACAACTGGGTCCGCGACCCGAAGCACTACAACGCCGCGACCTACATGCCGAGCCTGCGGCTCACCGACGGCCAGGTGGCCGATGTGGCAACGTATCTGACCGGCCTGAAGGGCCCGGCTGGAGACGCCGCCAAGGCGCAGCCCGATCCGAAGGTCGTCGACGAGGTGCTGCTCGACTACCTCAAGGCCGTGCTGCCGATCGCAGAAGCGCAGGCCGAGCTCGGCAAGATGAGCGCCGAGCAAAAGCAGGTGGAGCTCGGCAAGCGGGCCATCAATCGGTACGGCTGCTTCAGCTGCCACGACATCAAGGGGTTCGAGACCGCGCAGGCGATCGGCACCGATCTCTCCGAAGAGGGAACCAAGCTGGTGACGAGGCTCGACTTCGCGTTCGTCACCGAAATTCCGCACTCCTCGAAGCTCGGATGGTTCCGCACCAAGCTGCACGACCCGCGCATCTTCGACAAGGGGCGCGTGCTGCCGCCGCTCGACAAGCTGCGGATGCCGAACTTCGATCTCACGGAGGAAGAGAACAACCGGCTGCTGACCGCGATCATGAGCTTCCAGCGCGAGATTCAGCCGCAGGCGGCGCTGCCGGCGCGGTCGGCGCGCAACGACTACATCGCCGAGGGGCGCACGCTGGTCAACCGGCGCAACTGCGTCGGCTGCCACATCATCGAAGGCGGCGGCGGCGACTACCTCAAGCTGGTCGCTGATCCGTCGCTCGGCCCGCCGATGCTGACGCCGGAAGGCGCGCGCGTGCAGCACGACTGGCTCTACTCGTTCATCCGCGGACCGATCACCATCCGGCCGTGGCTCGACGTCCGGATGCCGACCTTCGGCCTGGACGATCGCAACATCAACGGCGTGATCAACTACTTCGGCTCGGTGTCGAACAGGATGGGGCCGTTCCAGACGAACGAGACGCTGACCAACGCGTCGCTCGGCGACGGCGGCGCCGGCAAGGAGCTGTTCGAGCTGCTCAAGTGCCAGCAGTGCCACGTCCTCGGCGAGATTCCCAAGGATCAGCCAACCTCGAACCTCGCGCCCGACTTGCGCATGGCGCACGAGCGGCTGCAGTCCGACTGGATCCTCGACTGGATGAAGAAGCCGTCCGACATCCTGCCGGGCACGCGCATGCCGGCATACTGGCCGGACTATCCGAAGTCGTTCTACCCGCAGCTGGGCGGCGACGCGGAGAAGCAGATTCGGGCGATCCGGAATTACCTGATGACGTTCAGAGGCGGTCCGAGCCCGAAGACGCCGCCGGGGGCAAGGAACGCGAATAACTGATGCACAAGGCCGGAAGGCTGGAGGGCGGGACGGCTCGAAGGTAAAAGGTCGAAACCTTTCAGCCTTCCGCCTTTCAGCCCTCCAGCCCTCCGCCGTCTCACTTCCGCACACCCATTCCCACGCTCGGACAGACTCTCCTCGGCGGCCCGCGCTTTTCCCGACTTTTCGAGCTCCCACCGTGGCACCCTGTGTGCCTGAACGCCTGATATGGATGCCTTCTTACAGGACGTGAAATTCGCGCTGCGGATGCTGCGCAAGGCGCGCGGCGTCAGCGCGGTCGCCATCCTTTCGCTCGCGATTGGCATCGCCGTCAACACCACCGTCTTCAGCTGGGTTCGCGGCATCCTGCTGAATCCTGTCCCTGGCGCGGCGCAGAGCGATCGGCTGATCACGATCGAGACGGTTGCGACCTCGGGCGAGATGATCGACTCGTCGTATCCCGATTTCCGCGACTACCGCGATCGCTCGCGCCTGCTCGACGGGGTCGTCGCGTTCAAGGAGCGGCCGGTCGGCTTCGGCGACGACACTCGCACGGAGCGGCTCTGGGCGCTGATGGTCTCGGGGAACTACTTCAACGTCCTTGGCGTCGCGCCGGCGCTGGGGCGCTTCTTCGAGGGCGACGAGCAGGGCGATCGCTTCGACTCGGCGCCGGTCGCGGTGCTCGGCGACGCGTTGTGGCGGAGCCATTTCAACGCCGATCCGCGCGTCCTCGGCCGCACCATCCGCCTCAACCGGCGCAGCTACACGATCATCGGCGTCGCGCCGCCGCAGTTCGCCGGCACGATCACCGGCCTGCGCTTCGATCTCTACGTGCCGCTGACGATGCAGGCGACGTTGACCGGCAGCGCGCAATGGCTGACGAGCCGCAGCGCGCGGCCGTTGTATCTCTTCGCGCGCATGCAGCCCGGCGTCTCGATCGAGCAGGCGCGCGCCGAGGTGTCGGGCATCGCCGCGGCGCTCGAGCGCGAATATCCGCGGACCAACCGCGGCCTCGCCGCCACGGTGCTGCCGCTGGCGCAGGCCCGGCGCGGCGCGCAGTCCGATCTCGGCGAGCTGCTGCGCATCCTGCTCGCCCTCGGCGCGTTCGTGCTGCTGATCGTCTGCGCGAACCTGACCAACCTGCAGCTCGCGCGCGCGACCGCGCGACAGCGCGAGATCGCCGTCAGGCTCGGGCTCGGCGCGTCGCGCGGACGGCTCGTGCGGCAGCTGCTGACCGAGAGCCTGGTGATCTCGCTCGCCGCCGGCGCGGCGGCGCTGCTGCTGACCGGCTGGATGGTCGACTTCCTGCGGCTGCTCGTGCCCTTCGTCGAGTACCCGATTGGGCTGGAGCTGTCGGTCGGCAGGCGCGAGCTCGTCTACGCGGCGGCAGCGTCGGTGGTGTCGGCGCTGCTCGTCGGCCTCCTGCCGGCGCTGCGCCTGTCTGGCGGCGACATCGCGGCGGCGCTCAAGGCGGGCGGCCGGCAGAACGCGGGCGACGCGCGCACCGGTCGCTTGCGCGGTGGCCTGGTGATCGGGGAAGTCGGCCTCGCGATGGTCGCGCTCGTCAGCGCCCTGCTGCTGGTGCGCAGCTTCGAGAACGCGCGCCGCGTCGACCCGGGCTTCGAACCGCGCGGCGTCGTGCTCGCCGGCATCAACCTCTCGACCGGCGGCTACGATTCCGGCCGCGGGCTGATCTATCTCGACGAGGCGACGCGCCGCGTCGGCGCATTGCCCGGCGTGGCCGGCGTCACCGTCGCCGAGGATGTGCCGCTCGGCTTCAACGGCGGATCGTGGGAGGACATCGAGGTCGAAGGCTACACCCCGGCGCAGAACGAGAGCATGAAGCTGTATCGCAATCTGGTCGGCTCGAGCTATTTCGAGGTGATGCGGATCCCGTTCGTCGACGGGCGCGACTTCGCGGCCACCGACGACGGCGAGGCGATGCCGGTTGCGATCGTCAACCGCGAGTTCGCGCGGCGCTACTTCGAGGGACGCAGCCCGATCGGGCGCCGCCTCACCGCATGGGGGCGCCGGCTCACGATCGTCGGCCTGGTCGAGACGACGCGCTATCACGCGCTCAACGAAGCAGCGCAGCCGTACTTCTACGCGCCGCTGCGCCAGCGATTCGGCGCGGGCACCGGCGTTGCGCTGCATGTGCGCGGCACCGGCGCCGCGGAGCAGGCGACCGCCGGCGTCCGGCGCGAGCTGCAGGCGATCGATCCGGCAATGCCGCCGCCGCTGATGGTGACGCTCGTCGACTACATGGGCGCGTCGTATTTCGCGCAGCGCAGCGCGGCGCTGCTGCTCGGGGTCCTCGCGGTGCTGGCGCTGGCGCTCGCCTCGGTCGGCCTCTACAGCCTCGTATCGTTCGGCGTGTCGATGCGGCGGCAGGAAATTGGCGTGCGCATGGCGCTCGGCGCCGCTTCGTCTGACATCCTCCGGCTGATCCTCGCGGAGGGCGCGCGCCTGGCCTTCGCCGGCGTTGCCGCCGGCGCGGTGCTGGCGCTGGCGTCCGCCCGCGCGCTCGGCTCGCTGCTCTTCGGCGTCAGCCCGGCGGACGTGCCAACGCTCCTCGCGGCCGCACTGCTGCTCGCGGGCGTCGCCGTCGCGGCAAGCTATGTCCCCGCGCGCGCCGCCGCCCGGACGGATCCGATGACGGCGCTTCGCGCGGAGTAGGGCAGGGTGGGGCAGGTAGGGCAGGTGGGGCAGGTGGGCAGCGCGAAGGCGTGAGCAGTGAAAGAGTCGCACCGGCCAGTGCGGGATGCTGTACGCACCCGCCCCGTGAACCTACCTGCCTACCCACCCAGCCCTACCTGCCCCACCCGCCCCGGTATAATCTCGTAGTGCTTCGTCCCTACCGCGGACAGTTTCCCCGCGTCGATCCCACCGCTTTCGTTGACGCCAGCGCCCAGGTCATCGGCGACGTCGAGATCGGCGAGGAGAGCAGCGTCTGGATGTGTACCGTGATCCGCGGCGACGTCCACTCGATCCGCGTCGGCCGGCGCACCAGCATCCAGGACGGCACGGTCGTCCACGCGATGACCGGCACGCATCCGACGACGATCGGCGATAACGTGACGGTCGGGCACGCGGCCGTGATCCACGGCTGCACGATCGAGAGCCAGTGCCTGATCGGGATGGGCGCGATCCTGCTCAACGGCGCGCACGTCGGCGCCGGCTCGATCGTCGCCGCCGGCACGCTGCTGCCGGAGAACATGAAAGTGCCGCCGAAGTCGCTGGTGATGGGCAGCCCCGGCAAGGTGAAGCGCCTCCTGACGCAGGCCGAGCTTGCCGAGATCCAGATGTACGCGGACCGCTACGTCGGCTACCGCCTCGATTACATGGAGGCAAAATAGCAGCGACGTTGGAACGCAGAGCGCGCCGAGATCGCCCGGAAAACCCGAGGATGTGTTTCTGCGGTCTCCGCGGCCTCTGCGTCCCACGCGGTTGTTCACGCTCTTAGGACGATGGCAGACAAGCAGTCGACGAAACCTCCCGCGGGCACCCGCGACTTCCTCCCCGACGACATCCGGCGCAGGGAACATGTGATCGGCGTGGTGCGCGATGTCTACGAGCGCTACGGCTTCGAGCCGCTCGAAACACCCGCGTTCGAGAACATCGAGACCCTGCTCGGCAAGTACGGCGAGGAGGGGAACAAGCTCATTTTCAAGATCCTCAAGCGCGGCGAGCACGAGGCGAGCGGCGAGGCGGATCTGGCGTTGCGCTACGACCTCACCGTGCCGCTCGCGCGCGTCGTCGCGCAGTACCAGAACGAGCTGCCGCGCCTCTTCAAGCGCTATCAGATCCAGCCGGTGTGGCGCGCCGATCGGCCGGCGCGCGGCCGCTTCCGCGAGTTCTACCAGTGCGACCTGGATGCGATGGGCTCGACCTCGCCGGTGATCGAAGCGGAGGTGCTGAGCGCGGTCTGCGGGATCCTGACGACGCTGGGGTTCACCGATTTCACGGTGCGGCTGAACCATCGCCGCGTGCTGACCGCGCTGCTCGAGGCCGCGGGCGTGTCCGCGAACCTGCACGCCGATGCGCTGGTGGCGCTCGACAAGCTCGACAAGATCGGCGTCGACGGCGTGGCGAAGGAATTCGCCGCGCGCGGCATCGCCGAGGCGGCGGGCGCGAAGGCGCTGGAGATGTTTGCCGCGGCGCCCGAGCTGCCCGAGGCGGCGCTGCAGCGGCTGCACGATCTCCTGCCGGCGCACGACGGGGTGGCGAACCTGAGCGACATCGTTCGCCTGACCGGCGCGACCCCGGCGGCGGGCCGGATCCGGCTCGATCCGAGCCTCGCGCGCGGGCTGTCATACTACACGGGCGCGATCATGGAGATCGCGGTCGAAGGGATCGGCAGCCTCGGCGGCGGCGGCCGGTACGACAACCTGATCGGGATGTTTCTCGGCCGGGACGTCCCGGCGTGCGGCTTCTCGCTCGGGCTGGAGCGGATCATCGTGATCATGACCGAACGCGGCATGTTCCCGGCGGTGGTTACCGGGGGCGCCGTCGACGTTGTTGTAACCTTCCTCGACGACGAGTCGCGGGCGGAGGCGCTGCGGGTGGCGTCCGAGCTGCGCCAGTCGAAGCTGCGCGTCGACGTGTTTCCCGACGGCGGGCCGGAAGGTGGACAAGCCGCTGAAATACGCCGCGACGCGCGGCGCGCGGGCGATGGCGATGGTCGGCGAGAACGAGCGCGCGCGCGGCGAGGTCAGCATCCGGAACCTCGCAGACGCGCGAACAGACAGGCGATCCCGAACGATCGGGTCGCCGCATTCGTCGCCGATCTGATGACAGGGAACGCGGAACCCGGAACGCAGAACCCCGAACCAGAACCCAGAACCTAGAACCCAGAACCTCGAACGTCAGCGTCAGTTCCTTCTATGGCTGAACCGTTAGGCGAGCTTACGAGAACACACACCTGTGGCGCCCTCCGCGCCGAAGACGTCGGCGCCGACGTCGTCGTCCTCGGCTGGGTGCACCGCATCCGGGATCTCGGGGGCGTCACCTTCCTCGATATCCGCGATCGCGCCGGCGTGTCGCAGGTGGTGGTGCGCGAGAACGACGCGCTGATGCCGATCGCAAAAAAGCTGCGATCGGAGTTCGTGGTCGGCGTGAAGGGTGTCGTGCAGCGGCGATCGGCTGATACGGTGAATCCGAAGCTGGCGACCGGCGAGGTGGAGATTCTGGCGCGCGAGATCGTGCTGCTGAACGAGGCGAAGACGCCGCCGTTTCAGATCGCCGAAGACGGCCCGGTCTCGGAGGACGTCCGGCTGCGCTACCGCTATCTCGACCTGCGGCGCCCGCGGCTGCAGCACAACATCGGGCTGCGCCACCGCGTGTCGATGGCGATTCGCCGCTACTTCGACGCCAACGGCTTCTGGGAGATCGAGACGCCGATCCTCGCCAAGTCGACACCTGAAGGCGCGCGCGATTTCCTGGTGCCGAGCCGCGTGCACCCGGGCGAGTTCTACGCGCTGCCGCAGTCGCCGCAGCTGTTCAAGCAGATCCTGATGATTGCCGGCACCGACCGCTACTTTCAGATCGTGCGCTGCTTCCGCGACGAGGATCAGCGCGCCGATCGGCAGCTCGAGTTCACGCAGGTCGACGTCGAGGTGTCATTCGCGCGCCCCGAAACGATCTATGGATTGATCGAGCCGCTGATGCCGGTGATCTTCAAGGAGATCGGCGTCGACGTGAAGACGCCGATCCGCCGCATGCCGTACGCCGAGGCGATCGCGCGCTACGGCTCGGACAAGCCGGACCTGCGGCCGGGGATGGAGATCCACGATCTGTCCGAGGTGTTCCGCGACTCGGAGTTCCGCGTCTTCAAGCAGATCGTGGCCGACGGTGGCGTGGTGCGCGGCTTCGCCGTGCGCGGCGGCAACAAGTACTCGCGCAGCCAGCTCGACGTGATCGTCGACCAGGCGAAGCAGATGGGGTTCACTGGACTGATTTGGGTGCGCCCGGGAGAACCGCCACTGAGCTCGGTGAAGGCGCTCTCCGAAGCGACGTTGCGTCCGGCGCTCGACCGTGCGGGTGCGGCGGCGGACGACCTGCTGCTGATGGCCGCCGGCAAAGCTGACGAGACCTCGACGCTGCTCGGTCAGTTGCGCCTCGCGATCGCCAAGCGCGAGAACCTGCTCAAGCCCGACCGGTTCGAGTTCCTGTGGGTCACCGACTTTCCGCTGCTCGAATACCATGCCGAGGATGGCCGCTGGTATTCGATGCACCACCCGTTCACCTCGCCGCACGACGAGGACATGGACAAGCTCGACAGCGACCCTGGCGCCGTCCGCGCCAAGGCCTACGATCTGGTGCTGAACGGCTCCGAAATCGGCGGCGGCAGCGTCCGAATCCACAGCGCGGCGGTTCAGGCGCGCATCTTCCGCGCGCTCGGGATCACCGAAGAGGAGGCAAAGCTGCGCTTCGGCTTCTTCCTCGAAGCGCTCGAATACGGCACGCCGCCCCACGGCGGCATTGCGCTCGGGCTCGACCGTATCGTGGCAATACTCAGCGGTGAGGCGTCGATTCGTGAAGTGATCGCGTTCCCGAAGACCGCAAATGCGGTCGATCTCATGGCCGGAGCCCCCTCGGCGGTGGATCCGAAACAGTTGCGTGAGCTCCATTTGAAGACCCAGAATTGAGCCAGATGAAGCGCATCACCGTTCCCGAGGAGGGGATCGAGACACTGTTCGGCTCGTACGATGAGAACCTCAAACACCTCGAATCGCTCTTCAACGTGCGTATCCGTACGCAGGGGCACGATTTGCTCGTCGAAGGCGACTCAGCCAACCTCGACAAGGTCGACCGCGTTGTCGGACAGCTCTCGTCGCTGATGCGCGACGGCCTGAAGCTGTCGAACGCCGACGTCAAGACCGCCTCCGACCTGGTGGCGCAGGACACGCTCGTCGATCTCCGCGATCATTTCCTCAAGGGCAGTCTCACCGCCGCGGGCAAGCGCCGCGTCGCGCCGAAGACCGTCAACCAGCGTCGCTACCTCGACGCGATCGAGCAGCACGACATCGTCTTCGGCATCGGTCCCGCGGGAACCGGCAAGACCTACCTGGCGATGGCGCAGGCGGTGGCGTATCTGGTGGCCAAGAAGGTGAGCCGTATCATCCTCGCGCGGCCGGCGGTGGAGGCGGGCGAGAAACTCGGCTTCCTGCCTGGCGACCTGCAGGAGAAGGTGAACCCGTACCTGCGGCCGCTCTACGATGCGCTCTACGACATGCTCGATGCCGAGCGTGTCGCGCGCTACATCGAGCGCGGCACGATCGAGATCGCGCCGATCGCGTTCATGCGCGGCCGGACGCTCAACGACTCGTTCGTGATCCTCGACGAGGCGCAGAACACGACCTCCGAGCAGATGAAGATGTTCCTGACGCGACTGGGCTTTGGCGCGAAGGCGGTGATCACCGGCGACATCACGCAGATCGACCTGCCGCCCGGCCGCGTCTCGGGGCTGGTCGAGGCGATGAAGGTGGTGGGATCGATCGAAGGCATCTCGTTCGTCTACTTCGACGACCGCGACGTCGTGCGCCACAAGCTCGTGCAGCAGATCGTCAAGGCCTACGACGCGTTCTCGAACGGGGGTGCGGCTCGTCTCGCGGCGCCGCGGGCGTGAACGGTATGCCCGAAGGTGAGCAACGCCCCGGCCGGCTTCGCGTGGAAATCAGCGACGAACGCGGCCATCCCCTGCGCGCTCCCGGTCTCGGCGCCTGGCTGTCGCGCGTCGCGCCGGCCGCCGCGCGCGGCGTCGTCTCGGTCGGGCTCGTGAGCGACCAGCGGGTCCGCGTGCTGAACCGGTCGTACCGGCGCAAGGACTACGCGACCGATGTCCTCTCGTTCCCGGGAGCGCCGCGCACGAGATCCAGTGCGCGCCGATCCAGCAGCCAGCACCCAGCAACCAGCAACTTTCTCGGCGACATCGTCATCGCGCGCGGCGTGGCCAGGCGCCAGGCGCGCGAAGCGCGGCATTCCTACCAGACCGAGTTGAAGATCCTCGCGCTGCACGGGCTGCTGCACCTGCTCGGCTTCGATCACGAGCGCGATAACGGCCGGATGCTTCGCGTCGAGCGGCGGCTGCGGCGCAAGGGAGGCCTGCGCGAAGGCCTCATCGAGCGCGCACGGGCACCACGATGATCCCGCTGAGCCTGTTCCTGCTCGGATGTGCCGCCGTCTATCTCGGCGCGATCGAAGCGGCGTTCAGCGCGCTGATGCGGCTGTCGTTGCGGCTCGCGGCCGAGCGCACCAATCGCCCCGGCGGCCTCGGCACCTACCTCGACGACCCGCTGCTGCTGTTCATCCCGCTGCGTCTGCTGCTCGGGCTGGTGACCGGCGCGGCCACCGCGCTGCTGGCGCGGGCCATCGGCGTCGGCCTGCACACCTTCGGCATCGTTGCGCTGTCGATCCTCGCGTTCGTCGTCGTCTGCGAGCTGCTGCTGCCGCTGCTCATTGCCGGCCGCGACCCGGAGCGCGTCCTCGAGGTGCTGCTGCCGACCTTCGCGCCGATTGCGCGCGCGCTCGGGCCGATCACGCGCTGGATCGCGCGGAGGGTGCCGGGCACCAGACGCGGGCCTCAGCCGACGCCTGACGAAGCTGCCGAGGAGGCCAACGAGGCCGCGAAGGCGTACATTGACACCGCCGAGCAGGAAGGGCTGATCAAGAGCGAGGAGCGCCGCCTGCTCCAGAGCATCGTCGACTTCGGCGACACGCTGGTGCGCGAGGTGATGACGCCGCGCCCCGATATCGTCGCCATCCGCGACACCTCGACGGTCGGCGACGTGCGGGCCCTGTTCCGCGAGCAGGAGTACTCGCGCTTCCCGGTCTACAAGGATTCACTCGACAACATCGCCGGCTTCATCTTCGTCAAGGACCTGTTGACGCTGAACAGCAACGACGACGGAAGGCCGATCACCGGGCTGCTGCGGCCGGCAGTGGTGGTGCCGGAGACCAAGCGCGTTCCCGAGCTGCTGAAGCAGTTCCAGCGCCAGCAGACGCAGATCGCCATCGTCGTCGACGAGTACGGCGGCACCGCCGGGCCTGGTGACGATCGAGGATCTGCTCGAGGAGATCGTCGGCGAGATCCGCGACGAGTACGACGTCGAGTCGGAGCCGATCGTGGACGAGGGCAACGGCCGCTTCGTCGTCAGCGGCAAGGTGAACATCGACGAGGTCGCGCAGCGGCTGGACGTCGAGATCGAGCGGGAAGGGTTCGAGACGGTCGGCGGCTACCTGCTCTCGCACCTCGGACGCGTCCCGGCGGTCGGCGAGCGCTTCGAGCTCGACGGCCTCAGCGTCGAAGTGCTGGATGCCGAGCGCCGGCGGATCAACAAGGTGCGGATGTGCAAGACGTCCCGCCTGACCGCCGAGGACACGGCCAACGCGGGCGTCGGCGAGCGCGCCGTCGCCGACCGGCGGTCGTCATGAAGTCCGGGTTCGTCTCGCTGATCGGCCGGCCCAACGCCGGCAAGTCGACGCTGCTCAACCGCCTCGTCGGCACCAAGCTCGCCATCGTCTCCGACAAGCCGCAGACGACGCGGACCCGCATCCTCGGCGTCAAGAACTACGACGCTGCGCAGGTCGTGTTTCTCGACACGCCCGGCATCCACCGGCCGCTGCACCGCATGAACGTGCGCATGGTCGATGCCGCGGTCGACACGATTCGCGAGGTGGACGTCCTCGGCCTGGTGGTGGACGTCACCGAGCCGCCGGGGAAGGGCGATCGCTACGTCATCGACCTGACGGCGCAGACCAAATCGCCGGTCTTCCTGATCCTGAACAAGATCGATCTGATCAAGAAGTCGAAGCTGCTGCCGATCATCCAGCAGTACAGCGAGATGGCGAACTTTGCCGAGATCGTGCCGGTGTCGGCGACGACCGGCGACAACGTCGATCGCCTGGAGCGCGCGATCATCGATCGACTGCCGGAGGGCGAGCCGCTGTATCCGCCCGACTACCTGACCGACCGGCCCGAGCGCTTCTTCGCCGCCGAGATCGTCAGGGAGAAGCTGCTCCAGTTCACGCACGCGGAGCTTCCGTTCTCGACCGCGGTGGTGATCGACCGGTTCGAGGAGCCGGAGCAGCCGAAGGGGCTGATGAAGCTGTACTGCACCATCGTCGTCGACCGCGATTCGCAGAAGCCGATCATCCTCGGCCGCGGCGGCGAGATGATCAAGAAGATCGGCATTGCCGCCCGCGAGGACCTCGAGAAGTTCTTCGATACCCGCGTGTTCCTCGACCTGCACGTCCGCGTGAAGTCCGAGTGGCGCGAGGACGAGAACGTGCTGAACGATATCGGCCTAGGGTAAAACGCAGGAGAAATTCGCCGCGTCGTCGATGCTGCCCGTGCCCTTGTAGCGCGCGATCTGCGGGTACGGACAGAGCGGCCTCGTGCGCACCACCTTGCCGTCGGCGAGCCGCGAGGCCGCGAGCGTCTGCGGCACCGTCCCTTTCTCGACCCACTCGACCAGCGGTGTGAACGCGTCGAACGTGCTCGTGCCGACGCCGCCGGCGCAGTGAAACATCCCCGGTACCATGAACAGGCGGTAGAAATCGGTCGTGGCGGTCCCGTGGTGTTCGGTCACCCGCTCGTAGTAGCGCACCCCCATCAGCGGGTTCAACGCTTGATCGGCCCAGCCGAAGTAGCTCAGGAGCTTGCCGCCGCGGGCCTTGAAGCGCGACAGGTCCGGATTCGTTGCGTCAAGCGCGGCACGGGTCGCTTCCAGCTTGTCGAGATCGGCGGCGAGGTCGAACGACAGCCAGTCGTACGAGGGCCTCGGCGTCCCGGCCGCCATGTACTTGAAGAAGGCCTCGCCGAAGGCGGCCTGAACCGGCTTGTTGTTGGGCGCCATGAACCAGGGAAGCCAGGCACTCGGGAGCTGGTTGCCGCCCGGCCCCGGGCCGGCAATCTCGGCGCCGACCGGCCAGCCGGGAAAGAAGTCGGCGCCGTTCCGCCGCACCGGAGCGTAGATCGCCTCGAGCGCGGCGATTTGCGCCGCGGAGAAGCAGCCGCCGTCGTCCGCCTCGCCGCTGCACCGCGGCAGGTCGGCCGCGGGGTTGAACCGGCACGTGCGCGGATCGTCGATGACGCCGTCCTTCACGCCGTCGGTGGCGTCGCACTTCCCGTACACCGCATCAGCGACCAGGCGAAGCTTGGCGGGCGGGATCGGCGCCGCCGTCAGCGCGCGCTGGATGGCGCCGTAGCTGATCATCGTCCCGGAGAAGTCGAGCACCGGCGCGCCGGCGACGATGCCGTCGAAATCGTCCGGGAACCGCTGCGCCTCGATCAGGCCCTGCCGTCCGCCGGTCGAACAGCCGTCGAAATACGATCGGCGCGGTGCGCTGCCGTAGTACGACTGCGCCATCCGCTTTGCGGTGACGACCGATACGTGAACGGCGCGAAACGCGTAGTCGGCGAATTTCTGCGGCGATGCCGCGAAGCTCCCGAGCGGCTCGCCCGCGGCGTCGTGGCCGGTGTTGGTCTGCACGGTCGCAAACCCGCGCGCGAGGGCGCGGCGCGAGGTATTCATGCGGCCCTGCGCATCGAGCGCCTCACCTGCGTAGCCGCCGTTGCCGAACATATAGAGGCGGCCGTTCCAGACCGACGGCAGGCCGATCTCGAATCGCACCTCCGGCTGGATGAGACCGGTGACGCGGCAGTACTCGGGCGCATCGGCCGACGCCGGCACGATGGCCGCGGTGGACACCGCGAACTCGTAGCTGGTCGCGCTGACCAGCGCCGCGCAGGGCACGGCCGGCTTCTTCTCGTCGCTGCCGGCAAGCGCCGAGCTCTTCCAGTCGCGGAACTGAGAACTGTTCTGCGCCGAGACTGCGCTGCCGCCGGCGATCGTCAGCAGCACGAAGATCAACCAATGATTCTGCTGTGATCTCATAGGCGAGGATGCTAGTCGGAACCGTCGAGAGCGGCACGCTTTTTCTGGCTGCACGCCGGCGGCGCACGCCTCAGGCGATCCGACGTATATAATCGTTACCCGCCCGAATGCCACTCCATGCCACTGAAGCGTTGATTCTCAGGACGTACAAGCTGGGGGAGTCGGATCGGATCGTGGTGTTTCTCACGCGCGATCGGGGCAAGAAGCGCGGGGTGGCGAAGAACGCGCGGCAGAGCCGGCGGCGGTTCGGCGGCGCGCTCGAGCCGCTGACCTACGGGCGGGTGGGTTACGTCGAGCGCGAACGGCGCGATCTGGTGCGGCTCGACTACGTCGAGGTGGTGCGATCGCCGCTGGCCGCGGCCGACGGCGAGGCGCTCGGCTACGTCAGCTACTTCGCGGAGCTCGTCGACGAGTGGGCGCAGGAGGCGGACCCCAACGAGGCGCTGTTCCGCCTCGGCGTGTCGATGGTCGAGGCGATGGTCAAAGGCGTGCCGATTCAGCCGCTGGCGCGCTACTTCGAGTTCTGGCTGCTGCGGCTCCAGGGGGTCTATCAGATCGATCCGCGGCTGTCGGTCGAGGCGCGGGAGTTCCTCGCCGCCGTCCGTCGAGTGACGCCGATCGGGCTCAAACACGTCGCCGGTGTTGCCCGCGGTGTTGCGCGAGCTGGAAGGGATCCATCGCGAGCAAATCGCGATGCATCTGGAGAAAGAGCTGAAATCGGTGCGCGTGCTGCGCGAGATGCGGAGATAGGTGCAGGCGGCCGCACGAGGGGCAGGACGACGGGACGCTCGTGCAGGGTGCACGACGACGGGAGGCTCGTGCAACGTGCAACGTGCAGCGTGCTGCGTGCAACGTGCTGCGTGCAACGTGCAGCGTGCGGCCTTGCGCAGGAGGTTCGTAGGGCGTCGCTTTAGCGGCGCCACTAAGCCATGACTTTTCAGAGTCTGATTCTCAAGCTGTCTGAGTTCTGGGCGTCGCGCGGGTGCGCGCTTCAGCAGCCGCTCGACGTCGAGGTCGGCGCGGGGACGATGCATCCGGAGACCTACCTGCGCGTGCTCGGGCCGGCGCACTGGAACGTCGCCTACGTGCAGCCGTCGCGCCGGCCGGCGGACGGGCGCTTCGGGGAGAATCCGAACCGTCTCTACAAGCACCACCAGTTCCAGGTCATTCTCAAGCCCGCGCCCGACGAAGTGCAGCAGCTCTATCTCGACAGCCTCGAGGCGTGCGGCATCAACCCGCGCCAGCACGACATCCGCTTCGAGGAGGACAACTGGGAGTCGCCGACGCTCGGCGCGTGGGGCATCGGCTGGCAGGTGATGTTCGACGGCATGGAGATCTCGCAGTTCACCTATTTCCAGCAGGCTGGCGGCATCGAGCTGGCGCCGATCTCCGCCGAGCTGACCTACGGCCTCGAGCGCATCGCGATGGTGCTGCAGCGCGTCGACAGCATCTACGACATCGAGTGGGCGCCCGGGCTGAAGTACAGCGACGTGCGCCTGCGTGAAGAAGTGGAGCAGTCGAAATACGTCTTCGGGCAGGTCGAGATCCCCGGCGCCGACTTCGGCGCATTCCATCGCGATCTGTTCGACAAGTACTATCAGCTCGCCAAGTCGCTGCTCGACGCGCGCCTCATCTGGCCCGCGCTCGAGCACACGCTGAAGTGCTCGCATCTGTTCAACATCCTCGATTCGAGCAACAGCATCGGCGTCACCGAGCGCACGGCGTTCATCCTCCGCGTCCGCCAGCTGGCGATCGGCATCGCCAGGGCGTATGTCGAAGGAGATGCGCCGCCGGCCGATGACGCCGCCACGCCGGCCGTCGCCGCGGGCGAGGCCGGTTGATGGATCGCGAGCTGTTGCTGGAAATTGGCTGCGAGGAGCTGCCGGCGAGCTGGCTGCCCGGGCTGACGCATCAGATCGGCGAGATCGTCGCGGCGCAGCTGCGCGAGCATCGCCTGCCGCCGGAGTCGCCGGTCGAGACCTTCAGCACCCCCCGCCGCCTCACCGTCCGCGTCGTCCGGATCCCCGAACGGCAGACCGATCTCGAGGAGCTGTTGAGCGGCCCGCCGGTGTCAGCCGCGTTCAAGCCGGACGGCACGCCGACGCCTGCCGCCTCGGGGTTTGCGGCGAAGCAGGGAGTCGAGATCGGCGCGCTCGAGCGCGTGACGACGCCGAAGGGGGAGTACATCGCCTTCCGCCGCAAGCAGCGCGGCAAGGCCACGGTCGATGTGCTGCCCGCGGTCCTCGGCGGCACGCTGCGCGGCATCTCGTTTCCCAAGCTGATGCACTGGGACGCGATGCTCGAAGACGGACGCGGCGAGCTCCTCTTCGGGCGGCCGATCCGCTGGCTGCTCTTCATCTATGGCGGCCGCGTCGTGCCGTTCACGATCGCGCGGACGCCGGGGGCGCAGACCGGCCAGGTGCAGGACGTCTCCACCGGCGCGGTCACCTACGGCCACCGGTTCCTCACCACCAGCGGCCGCGCCGGCCGCGCGATCAAGGTGCGGTCGTTCGACGAGTACCGCGCGCGTCTGCTCGAGAACTTCGTCATCCTCGAGCGCAGCGAGCGCCACAACAAGATCGCTCGTGAGCTCGACGCGAAGGCGCAACGGCTCCAGGGCCGCGTCAGCCGCACGGTGCGCAGCGAGTCCGGGCTGCTCGAGGAGGTCCCCGATCTGGTCGAGTACCCGTCGGTCATCGCCGGCACGTTCGCGCACGAGTTCCTCGAGCTGCCGGAGGAAGTGCTGACGACGACGCTGATTCACCATCAGCATTACTTCCCGGTCGAGGGCGAGGAAGGCAAGCTGAAGAACGCCTTCCTGGCGGTGATCAACACCGAGCCCGACAACGAGCGGACGATCGCGCGCAACGCCGAGCGCGTGGTGACGGCGCGGCTGCGCGACGCGCGCTTCTTCTGGGAAGCCGACCGCAAGGTTCCGCTCGAGGCGCGGATCGAACGGCTGGGGACGCTCCTCTTTCACAAGAAGCTCGGCTCGTACAAGGAGAAGGCCGAGCGCATCGAACGGCTGGCGGCGTGGATTGCCCGCGAAGCGTTCGGCGCCGACGAGGCCACGGCGAAGGCGGCGGGCACCGCGGCGCGGCTGGCGAAGGCCGATCTCACGACCGACATGGTGCGCGAGTTCACCGAGCTGCAGGGGACGATCGGCGGCATCTACGCGCGCACGGATGGCAAGCCGGAGGAGATCTGGAAGGCGATCTACTTCCACTACCTGCCGGTTGGCGTCGAGGCCGATGCGCCGCCGGCGAAGGCGCAGCTTGGCAAGGCGTCGGTCACCTGGGCCGCGGTGTCGCTGGCCGACAAGCTCGATACGATCGTCGGCCTCTTCGCGGCGGGGGAGAAGCCGACCGGCTCGCGCGATCCGTACGGCCTGCGGCGGGCGACGCAGGGCATCCTCAAGATCCTGGCCGATCAGAAGACCCTCAATCGGCCGATCGTCGAGAAGCTGATCGACCAGACCCATCGCAATTACGGCGACAGCGCCCCGGGCGCCGCGAACTGGCGCGAGACGCTGGTCGAATTCATCAAGGAGCGCGAGGAGCATCTGCTCACGCGCCGAGGGTTCGAACTCGGCGAAGCCAAGACCGTTGCCGAACACTGGAACGATCCGTGGCTCGCGCTGCAGACGGTCGATGCCGTTTCCAAGTTCCGGTCGTCGGGCGATTTCAAGGCGCTGGCCGCGCTGTTCAAGCGGATCAAGAACATCACGAAGGATGCGGACGGCCAGACCGGCGTGTCGCTCGAAGAGCTCAAGAGCCGGTTGCGAGAGCCAGCCGAACTCAGCCTCGCGGACGAGATCATTCGTCGCGGTCCGGCAATCCAGACGGCGCTCGAAGCGGGCCGATTCGCCGACGTGATGAACGAGATCGTCAGCTTCAGGGAGCCGGTGGACCGCTTTTTTACTGAAGTCCTCGTGATGGTTGACGATCAGAAGCTTCGTGAGGCGCGGCTGGCGTTTCTGGTGAGATTGAAGAAACAGATTCTGTTGTTCGCCGATCCGTCGGCGATCGTTCAAGACGAGAAACAAGGTTAGGTCCGGCTCAAGCCGGGCACTACGTCGATCAAATAGTCGACCGGAGAGATGATGGCGAAGAAGACGAAAACGGCGGCGGCGAAGACAGGGAAGTCGAAGAAGCACGTGTACTTCTTCGGCAGCGGCAAGGCGGACGGCAACCGGACGATGAAGGACCTGCTCGGCGGCAAGGGCGCCGGCCTGGCCGAGATGACCAACGCGGGGCTGCCGGTGCCGCCCGGCTTCACCATCTCCACCGAGGTCTGCAACATCTACTACAAGGAAAACCGGAAGATCCCGGCCGCCATCGACAAGGAGATCATCGAGCAGCTGAAGAAGCTCGAGAAAGCTGCCGGCGCGACGCTCGGTTCGACCGACGAACCCGCTGCTCGTCTCGGTTCGCTCCGGCGCCAAGTTCTCGATGCCCGGGATGATGGACACCATCCTCAACCTCGGGCTGAACGACGATGCCGTCGAGGGGCTGAAGGCGCAGACCAAAAACGGCCGCTTTGCCTACGACAGCTACCGCCGCTTCATCCAGATGTTCGGCAGCGTCGTGCTCGAGATCCCGAAGGACGCGTTCGAGCACGAGTTCGAGGGGGTCAAGAAGGAGCGCGGCGCCAAGCTCGACACCGACCTCGACGAGGAAGCGCTGCGCGATGTCGTGACGCGCTACAAGAAGCTCGTCAAGGAACGGACCAAGCGCGACTTCCCGCAGGACCCGCACCAGCAGCTGACGATGGCGCGTGACGCGGTCTTCCGCTCCTGGATGAACGCGCGCGCGATCGAGTACCGCCGCATCTACGACATCCCCGATCACATCGGCACCGCCGTCAACGTCCAGATGATGGTGTTCGGCAACACCGGCGACCGCTCGGGCACCGGCGTCGGCTTCACCCGCAACCCGGCCACCGGCGCGAAGGAGTTCTACGGCGAGTTCCTGATCAACGCCCAGGGCGAGGACGTCGTCGCCGGCATCCGCACGCCGCAGCCGATCCGTGAGCTCGAGCAGGTGATGCCGAAGGCGTACAAGCAGCTGCGTGAGATCACGACCCGGCTCGAGAAGAACTACAAGGACGTCCAGGACTTCGAGTTCACCATCCAGGACGAGCGCCTGTTCATGCTGCAGACGCGCAGCGGCAAGCGCACCGGCTACGCCGCGGTCGTGATTGCGACCGATCTGGTGGCCGAGAAGCTCGTCACGCCGAAGGAAGCGATCCTGCTGGTCGATCCCGAAGCGCTCAACCAGCTGCTCGCGCCGGGCTTCGACCCCGACGAGTGGAAGAAGATTCCGGTGACCACGCGCGGCCTGCCGGCGTCGCCGGGCGCGGCAAGCGGCGAGGTTGTCTTCTCCGCCGATCGCGCGGTCGAGTGGGTCAACCAGGGCAAGCAGGTGATCCTCGTCCGGCGCGAGACCGTGCCCGACGACATCCACGGCATGTTCGTCGCGCAGGGGATTCTGACCGCCACCGGCGGCATGACCTCGCACGCCGCCGTCGTCGGCCGCCAGATGGGCAAGCCGTCGATTGTCGGCGCCGGCGCGCTCGCGATCGACGAGGCCGGCGAAGCAGTTCCGGGTCGACGGCAAGACGGTGAAGGAAGGGGACTTCGTCTCCTTCGACGGCCTCAGCGGCGAAGTGAAGCTCGGCAAGGTCGCGTCGAAGCCGAGCGAGATCCTGCAGGTGCTGAACGGCACGCTCGATCGGAAGAAGTCCGACATCTATCAGCGCTTCGACAAGCTGCTGTCGTGGGCCGACAAACACCGCCGCCTCGGCGTCCGCGCCAACGCCGACCAGCCCGATCAGGCCGAGCTCGCCTACGCGTTCGGCGCCCGCGGCATCGGGTTGTGCCGCACCGAGCACATGTTCTTCGGCGAGGGGCGGATCCCGATCGTGCAGCGCATGATTCTCGCCGACAACGAAGCCGATCGGCGAAAGGCCCTCGACGAGCTGCTGCCGCTGCAGCGCGAGGACTTCTACGGCGTCTTCAAGGGCATGCACGGCGAAGCGGTCACCATCCGCACCATCGACCCGCCGCTGCACGAGTTCCTGCCGAAGCGTGAAGAGCTGATGGTGGACGTCGCCCGTCTCGAGGTGCAGGGGAAGAAAGGCAAGGAGCTCGACGAGAAGCGCCGGCTGCTCGAGCGCGTCGAGCAGCTCCACGAGTTCAACCCGATGCTCGGCCATCGCGGCGTCCGCCTCGGCATCACCTACCCGGAGATCACCGAGATGCAGACGCGGGCGATCATGGAAGCCGCCTGCCGCCTGAACAAGGAAGGGATGAAGGTCGTCCCGGAGATCATGATCCCGCTCGTCGGCATGGTGAAGGAGCTGCGCGATCAGAAGGCGATCGTCGACCGCGTCGCCGCCGAGGTGATGAAGGCACAGGGCGTGAAGGTCAAGTACCTGGTCGGCACGATGATCGAGGTGCCGCGCGGCTGCGACGACGGCGGATCAGATCGCCACCGAAGCGCAGTTCTTCTCGTTCGGCACCAACGACCTGACACAGCTCTGCTACGGCTTCTCGCGCGACGACGTCGGCAAGTTCCTGCGCATCTACCAGGAGAAGAAGATCCTCGACAAGGATCCGTTCGCCTCGATCGACACCGAAGGCGTCGGCGCGCTGGTCGAGACCGGCGTCAAGCTGGGACGCAAGACCCGTCCCGATCTGAAGATCGGGATCTGCGGCGAGCACGGCGGCGATCCGGCGTCGATCCATTTCTTCGACAAGGTCGGCCTCGACTACGTCAGCGCCTCGCCCTATCGTGTGCCGGTGGCGCGTCTCGCGGCGGCGCAAGCCGCGCTGTCGGTCAAGGTTGGTGATTGAACACGATCTTCGTCCACCGGAACGGCCAGACTGAGCAGGCGACGAGCATCGATCGCGCCTGGCTCAGTCCGGCTCCGGCGCGGTCGTCTGGGTCGACCTCGCCGCGCCGTCGGCGCTCGAAGCGCTGATCCTCAGCGACACGTTCCGGTTCCATCCGCTGTCGGTCGACGACGCGATGGCGAAGATTCAGTTCCCGAAGGTCGAATCCTACGACGGCTATCTCTACATCGTCCTGCACGGCATCGACTTCCACGAAGGCGATCACTGCTTCGCCACGCACGACGTCGACTTCTTCCTCGGCCCGACCTATCTCGTGACCGTGCACGACGGGCACGCGGCGTCGATCAACGAGCTGCGCGACACGTGCACCCGGCAACACCGAAGATGCTCGCCGAGGGCTCGGTCGGCCTGTTCCACCGCATCGTCGACTCGATGGTCGATCACTACCGCCCCGAGGTGGACAAGCTCGAGGAGCGGCTCGATGGGCTCGAGAACGAGATCTTCGAGACGACCGATCCCGCGCTGGTGCGGCGCATCCTCGAGGAAAAGCGCGAGGTCGCTCACCTGCGGCGGATCGTCATCCCCGAGCGCGACGTCATCGCCCGGCTGGCGCGGCGCGACTTCGTCGACATCAGCACCGAGATGTCGTTCCGGTTCCGCGACATCTACGACCACCTGGTGCGCATCGCCGACGACGCGCTGATCTTCCAGGACCGCATCACCGGGATGCTCGACGCGCACCTCACCAACGCCAGCAACCGCCTCAACGAGGTGATGAAGGTGCTGACGGTGGTGGCGACGATCTTCGGCCCGCCGACGCTGATTGCCGGTATCTGGGGCATGAACGTGCCGCTGCCGCATTTTCCCGGCGGCGAGGACGCGCAGTTCTGGTGGGTGTGCGGCGGGATGGTGCTGATGATTGCCGGCATGCTCGCCGCCTTCCGCCGGAAGCGATGGATATGAGCGCCTGCCGAACCGCAGAGACCGCTGAGAACGCGGAGCCGATTCATGTTCAAGACGGCTCAGCGCGCTCTGCGTGCTCCGCGGTAAAGCGACGCTGCGAACCGCTGTATCGCCGATTCGATGCCGAAGATCAACCGTCTGCCCCCGGATCTCGCGAACCAGATCGCCGCCGGCGAGGTGGTCGAGCGCCCGGCGTCGGTCGTCAAGGAACTGGTCGAGAACGCGATCGACGCCGGCGCGCGGCGCCTCGCGATTCACGTCGAGCTCGGCGGCAAGAAACAGGTCCGCGTCGAGGACGACGGCGAAGGGATGGACGCCGGAGGACGCGCGGCTGGCGATCGAGCGCCACGCGACCAGCAAGCTGCGGCGCGCCGAGGACCTCGCGGCGATCCTGACGCTCGGCTTCCGCGGCGAGGCGCTGCCGTCGATCGCGTCGGTCTCGCACTTCGTGCTGCGCACGCGGGCGCGCGGCCAGGACAGCGGCACGGAGATTCGCGTCAACGGCGGCGCGGTCGCGTCGGTCGTCGAGGTCGGCGCGCCCGAAGGCACGCTCGTCGAGGTCGCCGATCTCTTCTACAACCTGCCCGCGCGGCGGAAGTTCCTGAAGTCGGACAGCGCCGAGTCGGCGCAGGTCTCACGCGTCGTCACGCAGCTGGCACTGGCGTATCCCGAGGTCGGCTTCATGCTGACGAGCGCGGGGCGGAAGGTGCTCGCAGTGCCCGCCGGCGATGTCGCAGCGCGATCGGCTGTACCAGGTGTACGGCGAGCGCAGCGATCTCGTCGAGTTGCACAAGGAGGCCGGCGGGGATGAAGCTGACCGGCTTCATCGCCGCGCTGGCCGAGCAGGGGCCGACGCGCGGGCCGCAGAACGTCTTCATCAACCGGCGGATCGTCAAGGACAAGACGATCGCGCACGCGATCATCGACTCCTACAGCCAGGCGTCGATCAAGGAGCGCAGCCCCGAGGTGCACCTGTTCATCGAGATGCCGCCCGATGCGCTCGACGTCAACGTCCACCCGACGAAGGCGGAGGTGCGGTTTCGCGAGCAGTCGCTCGTGCACGAGGTGGTGCGGCGCGCGTTCATGGACACGCTCGGACAGCAGCGGCGCGCCGCAGCTGCAGCTGCGGCCGGAGCACGCGGCGCAGCCGCCGTTCGCGCCGGCGCTGCCCGGCGTCCTGGCCGGCGGCGTGTATCCGAACCGGTGGCAGCCGGCCGCCGCTGAAGCAGGGCCCTACGTACGAGACGGAGAGAGTCAGACGTAGGGCACCGCTTCGAGCGGTGCCGAAACGTCCGTGACGCCTTCGTCGCCGGACATCAAGCCGATGATTCCGCTCGGCCAGTTCCGCGACACCTTCATCATCGCGGTCGACGACGAGGGGCTGGCGATCATCGATCAGCACGTCGCGCACGAGCGGGTGCTGTTCGAGCGGGTGATGGAGAAGCTCACCGCGGGGCGGCTCGAATCGCAGCGGCTGCTGGTGCCGATGCTGCTCGACGTCGCCGCCGTCCGCGCAGCAGGCGCTTGCTCGCGCGCGCCGTTCCGAGCTCGAGCGATTCGGCTTCGAGATCGAGAGCTTCGGCGGCGCGACGATCAAGGTGACCGCCGCGCCGGCGCTGCTCAGCGCCGAAGACAGCGCCAAGGCGCTGCTCGCGCTCGCCGAGGATCTCGAGGGGCTCGACCGCGGCGCGCAGGTGCAGGACGCGCTGCAGCGGATCGCCGCGACGACCGCCTGCCACGCCGCGGTGAAGGCGAACGATCGCGCTGACGTATGAGAAGATGGCGCACATCCTCGACGAGCTGCGCGCGACCGTCCTACTCGACGGTCTGCCCTCATGGCCGGCCGGTGATGCTGCGGCTGACGCGCCGCGAGATCGAGAAGAACTTCGATCGGATCTGAGGGGTGGGCGGCAGGTCAGGCGGGCGCTGGCGGCGAAGGCTGCCGAGCGGCGGGTCATGATCGGGCAGGGTCGGGGCTCCTGAGCGAGCGGTCGCCTCATGATCGCCAGGCGTCCGGCGAGTCGAAGGGTGCAGCACCGTGCAGTCGGTGCCGATAAGAAGGACAGCGGTTGGGGAAGAGCATCCTCTACTACGGCGGCCGGTTCCCTCAGGTCATCGGCATGTGGCTGCTGCTCGTCGACTTGTTCACGGCGGGGCCGCTCGGGCCGAATCCGAAGCTTTTTGCGGTCGGGGTGGGCGTCTTCCTGGCCGGCTGGGCGGCGACGACGGCGGTCAAGCGGACATGAACGCACTTTCGCGTGCAGATTTTGTTGACACCTGGGTCAACGGCTGGTAATCTGGCGGTGCTCGCTCTACAACTGTAAGTAAGAGTCAGCTGAGCTCAACGCTTTCCAAGCGAAAAGGGCCATCCCGTGTGCGCTATGCGTGTCTGCGCAGCGCTCTAACGGGAGCGCAAAGCTGTAAAGCGTCGCCGCACGTGGTCTGTGCGCGGTGCTGGTTTAGCTTCCGAACTTGGAGTCCCGAAATGGTGTCCCGGCGCGCGGTCTTCTCCACCTCCATCCTCGCCACCGCCATCTCCTTTTTCACGCTGGGCGTCATGCACTCGCGCACTGAAAGCGACGCGTCCTACGACGCGAAGCTCGATGCGATCCGGGCCGAGGTCCGGAGCGAGCTGGGGCGGACGCAGCGGGCCGCAGCCGTCGTCCCGGCCGGCACCAGCGGCCAGTCGGCCGGCCGCGAAGAATCGGGCCGGGCGGCGCGGTCGAAGATGATCGCGGAGATCAAGAACCGAGCTGCAGCGCGAGATGGGCCTGGTCCCGGTGACGCTCATGCGCGACCGCCGTTCCAGCTTCGTCGAGCTCTACTCCTACGACAGCCTGGGCAAGACCAACTACGGCACCGCCGGCTATCTGGGCGGCGGCTACTTCATCACCGTCAAGCACGCCGTGGTCGCACTGAAGGACGAGGACGACCGGCAGAGCACCCGCAAGATCACGTCGATCAAGGTCGTCTACAAGGGGAAGGAAATCCCCGCGCGGCTGGTGGACACCGGCGATGCCGACGAGGAAGTGCACAGCGGCGACTGGGCGATCATCAAGACCAAGGATCTCGATCTGCCGGCGCTGCGCGTCGACTCGGCCTTCGCGTATGAGTTTGCCGACCCGATCTTCCGCCTCGGCAACGATTACTCGAAGGGGATCATCCTCTCGAGCGGCTACGTCGGCCAGCGCACGACCAACGGCCTGGTGACGTGCCTCACCGACGGCCACCCGGGCGTGTCGGGCGGCGGCGTGCTCGACCAGCGCGGCAACCTGGTCGGCATCCCGATCGGCCGGATGCAGGGTGACTACCGCTTCTCGTTCATCCTGCCGATCCGTCCCGAGATGCTGCGCAAGCTGCCGGCCTACGAGCAGGCCGAGCCGCAGCCGACGCCCGCGGCAGCGGCCGTCGTCGCCGCGGAACAGTAGCGCGAACCCGAGTCGCGCGAACCCTTCAGGCGAGCGTCGATACGCTCGGCTGACGCTTCACGCTACGCCGGAAAGCTGGTGATCGCCTCGGCCTCGCTGTCGAAGCACTCGAAGACGGTCAGGAGCTTGGTGATCGACAGCAAATCCTTGATTCGCTTCGTCACGTTCAGCAGCTTCAACGCCCCGCCGTTCTTCATCACCGTCGCGTACGACTGCACGATCTCGCCGAGCCCCGCGCTGTCGACATAGGACACCTCGGCCAGGTTGAGCAGGACCTTTTTCCGTCCCTGCTGCACCAGGCTCTGCATCTTGTCCTTCAGCACGACGTCGCCGCCGTCGCCCAGCGTGACCTTCCCTGATACGTCCACGATCACCACGTCGCCGACGGTGCGTTCCGAGATGTGCATGCGTCCTCCAGGCAGAGCCCGACTCAACTCAGGTGGAAAGGCCCGCCAGTATAATCCGGCTGGGTTAGACACCGGATCGGCGGTTTTGTCTGATCTTGTCTTCTAATCGCCGCCCGACGCCCTTGAACTGGTCGTCTTCGTCGGCGAACAGCACGTTGAAGCTGGTCAGCGAGCCGTAGCAGCCGCTGATATACCCCTGCATCTTCACCTTCGCGTCGTCCGGCAGGTCGGCGGCGTTCACCTGCTGCTCGAGCGTCCGCAGCCGGTTGCGCAGCATCACCACCTTGTGGAAGAAGGTCTCGATCGGCCAGCTCTTGTCCTGAACCCCCGGCGTCCCCGGGCGCAGGACGAGCGTGCCGCCGCGCCATTTCTCGGCCGGCGCCACCGGCGTGATCCCGGTCTCCTCCCGGATCACCCGCCGCAGCAGCATCTCGAGGTCGGCGCCTCCATCGACTGTCATCGTCGGACCTGTCCTTTCGCGTTCGCTGACGAGCGGGAAGGGGGTTCGTTCGGGACTGGCGCGCGCGCTCGCCCCCGGCCGCGCCGAGGGGCGTGTCGCCGGGCTGGCCGCCCGCGGCTCCGAGCGCGCGCGGGAGTCGCCGGCCGGCTCGCTCCGCTCGCCCGAGCCGCCGGTGAACCCGATGCGCCCGCCGCCGCGGTAGTTGTGCTCGCTGTGGCAGTAGCCGCAGTCGACGCGGATCGGGCGGCCGTCGGGGTCCGCGGCCACGACCGTGTGCATCCGGTCGGTCTTGCAGGCGCGGCAGTAGTCCTCAATCGATTCGCCGGCGCGATAGCGGCGGCCAGGCATGCTCATAGCGGATGCTATGATCGCACGCTGGAGGCGGCGACATGAACCGGGAAGACGTCATCTTGTTCAGCGGCGGGGCGCCCGGCGCCGAAGCGGCGTTCGGGGCCTGCGCGGAGCGCCACGGCATCGAAGAAGTGAACTTCACCTTCGACGGGCACAAGATCGAACGGCACCGGGGCGTCCGCGTGCTCAACCACGAGGAGCTGCAGTCGGGCGACGTCAGCCTCGCCTACGTCTCGCGCCTGATGCACCGCCGGTTCACCGACGCGCCGACGATCCGCAAGGTGCTGCAGACCGTGTGGTATCAGGTCAACAACGGCCAGGAAATCTACGTCATCGGCGCGGTGCTGGAAGATGGCACCGTCCGCGGCGGAACCGGCTGGGGCGCCGAGTTCGCGAAGCTATGCAACAAGCCGTTGCACGTCTTCGACCAGGAAAAGAACAGCTGGTTCACGCTGGACCGGCGAAGACTGGGAGAAGCGCAGCTCGGCGAACGGCCCGATCATCACCCACGTGCATTTCACCGGCACCGGCACGCGCAAGATCCAGGCGAACGGCAAGCGCGCGATCGAGGATCTGTTCAAGCGCTCGTTCCGCAGCTGAGATCACGAAGACCACGAAGGCCACGAAGGCCACGAAGACCACGAAGAAGAAACGCCGTCTCGCATCGCAGCGGCGTGCGACGCGTCTTTTCTGCGCTTTTTCTCTGCGGGCTCAGCGGGCTCTGCGTTCCCCCGTCGTGGGCTCGACTGCAGCGTGACGCCTACTCCCGCCGCCGCTTCTTGATCTCCGCCCAGCCGTCGAGGCGGCGCTTGATCTCTTTCTCGAAGCCGCGCTCGGTCGGCTCGTAGTACTTCCGCCCCTCGAGCGCCGGCGGCAGGCACGACATGTCGGCGACCGCGTCGGCCTCGTTGTGCGCGTACTTGTAGCCCTTGCCGTACTCCAGCTCCTTCATCAGCCTCGTCGGCGCGTTGCGCAGGTGCAGCGGCACCGGCTCCGCGACGTCGCTGTGCGGCGTCCTCGGCCGCGCGGTTGTAGGCCTCGTAGACCGCGTTGCTCTTCGGCGCGGTCGCCAGGTAGATCGCCGCCTGCGCCAGCGCGGTGTTGCCTTCGGGCATGCCCATGAAATGGACCGCGTCCTTGGCCGCGACCGTCGACCGTCAGCGCCTGCGGATCGGCGTTGCCGATGTCTTCCGACGCGAAGCGCACGAGCCGGCGCGCGATGTACAGCGGATCCTCGCCGGCCTCCACCATCCGCGCGAGCCAGTAGACCGCCGCGTCGGGGTCGCTGTTGCGCATCGACTTGTGCAGCGCCGAGATGAGGTTGTAGTGCTCCTCGCCGCGACTTGTCGTAGAGCAGCGCGCGCCGCTGGATCGCCTGCTCGACGCGCGCGACGTCCACGCGCCGTCCGCCGTCGACGATCCGGCGCCGACGCGACGCTCAGCTCGAGCAGGTTCAGCGCCGACCGCGCGTCGCCGTTCGCGTACAGCGCGATCGCGTGGAGCGCGTCGTCGTCGATCGTCACCGGCTCGGCGGCCGAGGCCGCGCTCGGCGTCGGCCAGCGCGCGGTGCAGGATCGCCGGCGACCTCGTCGGCGGTGAGCCCGCGCAGCACGAACACCTTCGAGCGCGAGAGCAGCGCCGCGTTGACCTCGAACGACGGGTTCTCGGTGGTCGCGCCGATCAGCACGATGTCGCCGGCCTCGACGCGCGGCAGGAAGGCGTCCTGCTGCGCCTTGTTGAAGCGGTGGATCTCGTCGATGAAGACGATGGTGCGGCGGCCGGTCGGTCTTGCGCAGCCGCTCGGCCTCGGCCATCACCTCGCGGATTTCCTTGATGCCGGCCAGCACGGCGCTGAACGAGACGAAGCGCGCCTTCGTCGTGTCGGCGATGATGCGCGCCAGCGTCGTCTTGCCGGTGCCCGGCGGGCCCCACAGGATGATCGACTGCAGCAGGTCGCGCTCGATCGCCTCGCGCAGCGGCTTGCCCGGCGCGAGCAGCGCCTCCTGGCCGACGAACTCGTCGAAGGTGCGCGGCCGCATCCGCTCGGCGAGCGGCGCCTTCGCTTGCCTGGCAGCGGGCGCCTGGTCGGGAAAGAGCGAATCCATCTAGTGCCGTTTCCGAGTCGAGTCGCCGACTGTTGACGTCGCCGCGCTTCGTAGACCAGCAGCGCCGCGGTCACCGCGGCGTTCAGCGACTCGACCGGCGCCTGCATCGGGATCGTCACGCGTTCGTCGGCGGCGTCGAGCGAGCGTCAGCCGGGAGGCCCCGGCCCTCGCCGCCGATCAGGATCGCGACCGGCGCCGCTCAGATCGCGCCTCGAAGAGCGGCTGGCCGTCGCGCGGCACGGTGGCGACGATGCGGCAGCCATGGCTGCCGCGCCTCCTCGATCGCCGTCGTCGGCGGTGACGCCGGCGACGATCGGCAGCCGCAGCGCGCTGCCCATCGATCCGCGCAGCGCCTTCCAGCCGAACGGGTTGGCCGATGCGCCGGCGGCGACCACGCCGGTGGCGCCGGCCGCTTCGGCGACGCGGACGATCGCGCCGAGGTTGCCGGGATCCTGCACGTCGACGGCGATGACGACCAGCGGCGCGGCACGCTGCGTACAGCCGCGTCCGCCCGATCGCCGGCCGCTCGGCCAGCGCGACGATGGCGCTCGAGGAGCGGACCGGGCTGATCGCGTCCATCACCTGGCGCCGAGACCATCGTCACCTCGACGCCCTGTTGCGCCGAGCGCGGTGACCAGCGGCTGCAGGTCGCCCGACTCCACGCGCCGCCGGCGTCACCGCCGCGATCTGCACGCGCGACGCCGCGCGCCGACCGCGTCGGCGACCAGGTGGGCGCCGTCGAGCAGCAGCACGCCGCCGGCGTCGCCGCGCGCGGCGTCGCGGAAACGCGCGACGAGCGGGTTCTGGCGGCTGGTAATGGTCACTCCGGAAGGATAGCACTGTGGTCATGCTGCCTGGTACGATTGGCCGCCCAAGGGCGACTCGATGAAAGAGCGGCTGATCAAGAAGTTCGAGGACGAAATCCAGGCGCTCAATCACGAGCTGAAGCTGGAGCTGCCGAAGGAGATCAAGCGCGCGCGCGAGCTCGGCGACCTGCGCGAGAACGCCGAGTACCAGGCGGCGAAGGAGCGGCAGCGGCTGGTCGAGTCGCGCATCAGCATGCTGCAGAAGCGCGTCGCCGAGATCGCGCTGATCAACGTCGATCGCATTCCGAACGATCGCGCCGGCTTCGGCTCGACGCTCCACGTCGATCGAGAGCAACGGCGAGAAGATGAGTCTTTCAGCTGGTGATGCCGGAGGACGCCGACGCCGAGAAGGGGCTGATCTCGACGACCTCGCCGATCGGCCGCGCCCTGATCAACAAGGAGCCGGGCGACACGGTCAAGGTCACCACGCCCGGCGGCACGCGCGAGTTCGAGATCGTCAAGCTCACCACCATCCACGACGAAGCCGCCGGATGAACGGATCGGGCCGACGCCGCGCTCCCGTCCCCGACCCCCGAACCCTACTCACCGCAACGCCGCACCGCGCTCGTCCTGACCGGCACCGGCACGGCCGGCGCCTATCACGCCGGCGTGCTGCGCGCGCTCCACGAAGCCGGCGTCAAGATCGACATCGTCGCCGGCCGCGGCATCGGCGTCGTCGGCGCGCTGTTCGCGGCGGTCGACGGCGCGCAGCGGCTCTGGGACGACAAGGGGTTCTGGCGCGCGCCGGCGGTGCGAGTCGCTGTACGGGTGGCGGCTCGATCCCGCGCGTGATCGTCTGGGCGCTGGCGGCTGTCGCTGGCGATCGTGGCGGTGCCGATCGCGGCCGTGGCGCTCGGCCTGATCGTCTTTCCGATCGATTTCGTGCTGCGATGGTCGGCGTCGGCGGCGCGTCGGGCCTCGTCGGCGACGTACCTCGGCCTGGCGCAGGCCGCGTTCGCGCCGGAGGCGCTGCCGACGTGGCTGCCGCGGCTGGTGCTGCTGGTGCTCGGGACGGCCGCGGCGATCGCGATCGTCGACACCTGGAAGGCGGGCGTTGGACGCCGCGCCGCGCGCGGCGCGCCGTGGTGGCGCGTCGTCCGCGCGCCGCTGTCGTCGCAGGCCGCGATCGACCACACTGCTGGCGCGTGATGTGGGATCTGGTGCGCGGCGCGGCGCAGCTGAAGCAGCCGGCGCCGGCCGAGCTTGGACGCCGCTACGCGGAGATGCTGGCGGAGAACCTCGGCCAGCCCGGCTTCCGCGAGCTGCTGATCGCCGTGCACGACGTCGACGCGCACCGCGATCTGGTGTTCGCGCTGGTCGGCGACGAGCGGCGCCGCGATCTGATCCGCCGGCCGACCACCGAGGCCGCCGAGGCGCGGCGCGCGGAAGTGTTCGACCTTGCGGGCGTCGCCCGCGAGCATCTGCCCGATGCCGTCGCCGCGGCGCTCACGATCCCGCTCGCCACCGAATGGCATTCGGTCACCTTCGCCGCCGACGGCTACTGGCGCGGCGAAACCCATCGTCTGTGCGATCGTCCGGCCGGCCTGATCCGGCTGATCGACGAGCTGATCGATCTCGGCGTCGAGCAGATCTGCTCGTCTCGGCGGCGCCGGAGTCGCCGGGCCCGCACGCGCTCGCCGCCCGCGCATCGACGGGCGCGGCCGGCTCGGCGAATACCTCCAGTCGTCCGAAGCGGCGATCGTGCGCGACGCGACCACGACGACCGGCGGGCGTGCGCATCTTCAACGTCCGCCCGGCGCACAACCCGATCGGGCCGTTCGACTTTGCCGGCGGCTACGACGAGCGGTCGCAGCGGCGGCAGGGGCTCGGCGAGCTGATGAGCCGCGGCTACGAGGACGCCTACCACCAGTTCATCGAGCCGGTCGTCGGCGCGTCAGGCGAGCGCGTCGGGCATTTAGATCGCAGGGCGTCCCTGTAATGATTCGTAGCGTCCCTGTAAATGATTTCGTAGCGCCCCGGATGATTTCGTAGCCCCCTTCAGGGGCGCCAAGGATGCGAGACGTGCGAAGATTGACGAAGCGGTGAAGGGCGCAGCAACCGAGCTGATTCACGCCGGCGAGGTCGAGCGCGGCGACGCCGTGCCGTTGACGACGCCGATCTACGAGACGACGACCTTCGTGTTCGACAACGCGGCGGAAGTGGTCGCGTACAACGAAGGGCGGTCCGACAAGTACCTCTACTCGCGCTACACCAACCCGACGGTGGTCGAGCGTCGAAGCGAAGCTGGCGGCGCTCGATCGCACCGAGGCGGCGCTGCTGTTCTCGTCCGGCATGGGCGCGACGACGACGATCCTGATGGCGCATGCTCGAGAGCGGGCGACGAGGTGCGTCTGCGGCGCGGCGATCTACGGCGGCACGCTGCACCTGCTGAACGATCTGCTTGCGCGCTTCGGCGTCGCGCCGCGGTTCGTCTCGCTCGACGAGCTCGCCAGCCTCGAGCGCGTCATCGCCGACCGCACCCGGCTGGTCTGGTTCGAGTCGCCGATCAACCCGACGCTGCGCTGCGTCGACATCCGGCGGATCGCCGAGGCCTGCCGCGCGCGCGGCGTCGCTGTCGGTGATCGACAACACCTTCGCCAGCCCGATCAACCAGCAGCCGCTCGCGCTCGGCGTCGACCTCGCGATGCAGAGCGCGACCAAATACCTGAACGGCCACAGCGACGTCACCGGCGGCGTGGTCATCGGGCACGAAGGCGCTGCTCGCGCCGATCGAGAAGGCGCGGCGGCTGGTCGGCACGGTGATGGATCCGCAGCCGGCGTACGCGCTCGGCCGCGGGCTGAAGACGCTGCCGCTGCGCGTCGCCCGGCACAACGCCAACGCGCGGGCGGTGGCCGACTTCCTCGCGGCAGACCGCCGCGTCAGCCAGGTCTACTATCCCGGGCTGCCGTCGCATCCCGATCACGAGATCGCGCGGCGGCAGATGACGGGGTTCGGCGGGATGGTCTGCTTCGATCTCGACGGCCGCTACGACCGCGCCGAGCGGTTCTACGATCGCCTGAAGATCGTCAAGCGCGCCGCCAGCCTCGGCGGCATCGAGAGCCTGATCAGCATGCCGGTGCTGACATCGCAGTGGGGGCACACCGACGAGCAGCTGCGCGCCGCGGGCGTGACGAAGGGGATGCTGCGGCTGTCGGTCGGGCTCGAGGACGTCGGCGGATCTGATCGCGGACCTGGATCAGGCGCTCGCGAATTAAGAATTAAGAATTTGGAATTAAGAATTCGTGAACGCGTCGTGAGTTCCGGCTGGTTGCCACGACCCGTGCGCGAATTCTAAATTCTTAATTCTTAATTCTTAATTCCTGCGGGCTCGCGTTTCTTCTCATGAGCCGGCGTCTCGTGCGCGAGGAATTCATGCGCGAACTCCTGCAGCTTGCTGCCGATGTCCTCGCCTGAGAGATCGCCGAACTTCTCGCGGAACGCGCGCATCGGCACCACCGCCTTGGCCATCGCCCGGTGGCCGCCGGCGCTGCCGATGTCGGCGAAGAACCGGCGCACGAACTCGCCGGCGTTCTTCGATGTAGCCGAGGTTGCGCACCGACACGACCAGCGAGTCGTTGACGATCCCGGCGATGACCGTCCACTTGACGTCTTCGAGCTGCAGGAAGAAGTCGGCGACGTAGGGGATGAAGTCCTCGCGCGGCAGCGCGCCGAGGAACGCCGCAGAACACCTGGTCGGACGAGCGTCCCGCCCTTGAACGCCTTGAGCACGTAGTCGAGCCGCTCGAGCGTGATTTCCGCGCCTTCCATCTTGCGGATCAGCGCCGCGTCGGCGAGCGGATAGAGGTACGAGAACGCCTCGAGGTCGACGCGGTTGGTCTGGCGGTTGAAGAACAGCGTGTCCGACTTGATCGCGTAGAGCATCGCCGTCGCCGTCCGCTCGGAGATGTTGACGTCGACGGCGCGCAGGTGCTCGGTGAGGATCGTCGAGGTCGAGCCGTAGTCGGCGCGGATGTCCTTGAAGACCGCGGTGTAGCCCGGTCTGCTCGGGATGGTGATCGATGACCAGGTCGACGCGGTCGATCAGCCCGCCGAAGTAGTGCGGCTGCACGTCGACCATCGCGATGCGGTCGTACTCCTTGAGCGACTCCGGCGTGATCGCCTCGACGTGGATGTCGAGCAGGTTCACCATCCGCAGGTTCTCCGGCCGGGTGACCCCCTGCATCGCGCCGATGATCGCGGTCGTCTTGGTGCGCCGCAGCACGTTGCGCAGCGCCAGGCCGCTGGCCATCGCGTCGGGGTCCGGATCGTTGTGCAGCATGATCAGGACGCGGTCGGCGTCGCTGAAGTAGCGCTGGTACTGCTGGACGCGCGCGCGGGTCAGCGAGCGGCTGAACTCGGTGAGCAGCGGGCCGCCGAACAGCTCCGACATCGAGAGATAGGCGACGTCGGGGAACTCGGCGTGGAACTCCTCGGCGCGCTTGCCGGTCGCCTCGGCGCCGATGCCGAGCACGTAGACCAGCGTGCCGCCGGCGTCGCGCACCGCTTCCAGGATCTTGCTTGAGGCTGCGCTTGCCGTTGTCTTCGATGATGACGCAGGTGGAGGGGCCGATGTCGGCCTTGAGATAGGTGTCGGTGCGGCGGGGGTCGCCGACCGTGACCGTGACGCCCGCCTCGTGGAGGCGGCGGGCGAGCGGCCGGTTCTCGACGATGAACTCGACCTCGAAGCCGGGCAGCAGGATCTCGTCGAGCATCCTGATGACCAGCTCGTCCTGACAGACGGCTAGACACCGCATCAGCGTCGCAACCAACCATTATACGCCCGGCCGAGTTAGGGCGCCGGCGGACGGGTGTAGAGTTCAGCTGTGACCGGCCGGCGCACAGGCACGCAGAGGGGGCAGAGGACGCAGAGCGCGGACAGCGCCGGAGGCGCCTGGCCTGGTCGCGGCCGGCGCCCTCGTGCTCGCATGCGTCGCCTTTGCCTCTGTGTCTCCGCGTCCGTCTGCGTCCTCTGCGCCCGCGACGCAGGTATTCAAGTCGCGGGTCGACCTCGTCAACGTCGGCGTGACGGTCACCGATCGCAAGGGCAACCTCGTCACCGATCTCACCGCGCGACGACTTCGAGATCTTCGAGGACGGCAAGAAGCAGACGATCCGCTACTTCGCCACCGGCGAGCAGAGCGAGTCGGCGCCGGAGATGCACCTCGGCCTGCTGCTCGACGTCAGCGGGAGCATGGACGAGGACATCGCCTTCACCCGACCGCGGCGATCAAGTTCCTGAACACCCTGCACCGACGCCGTCGACATCACCGTCGTCGACTTCGACACCGAGGTGCGCGCTCGCGCGCTACAGCCAGAACGAGTTCGCGCGGCTCATCGAGCGGATCCGCCGCAGAAGACCGAGTGGCCTGACCGCGCTCTACGACGCGATCGGCCTCTATCTCGACGGCGCCAGCGCCAGGACGGCCGGAAGATCATGCTGCTCTACACCGACGGCGGCGACACGCGCAGCGCGATCGGCTTGCACGAGCTGATCGACCTGCTGAAGGCGTCCGACGTCACCGTCTACCCGATCGGCGCGCTCGAGCACCAGTCGTCATCCGTCCGGACGCAGCAGCGGATGGTGCTGCAGCAGATGGCCGAGGCGACCGGCGGGCAGGCGTTCTTCCCGACGCCGTGAAGGAGCTCGACGACGTCTACGAGAAGGTCGTCGCCCAGATCCGCGCGCAGTACACGCTCGGCTACCTCTCGACGAACGAGAAGACCGACGGCACCTGGCGCAAGGTCGAAGTCAAGACAACGCGCAAGGATCTCCGGGTGCGCTCCCGCAAGGGCTACTTCGCCGCGTTCAAGCACTGAAGCCGTCGGCCGTCGCACTGAATCACTGGCCGTCGTCAGCTTGACAGCTGCACACACGAATCCAGCCCTCCACCTCACCCTCGAGCCCCTAGCCCCCAGCCCCCAGCCGCGAGTACCATGGTTGAGTTCGTATGCCCTCCTTGTACGACCGCTTCAACCTCGTCTCCGACTTTTCGCTGGCCGGCGACCAGGAGCGCGCGATCGGCGAGCTCGTCACCGGGCTCGAGCGCGGCGACACGCACCAGGTCCTGCTCGGCGTCACCGGCTCCGGAAAGACCTTCACGATGGCGCAGACCATCGCCACGGTGAACCGGCCGACGCTGGTGATGGTGCACAACAAGACGCTGGCGGCGCAGCTCTTTCAGGAGTTCCGCCGCTTCTTCCCCGACAACGCCGTCGAGTACTTCGTCAGCTACTACGACTACTACCAGCCGGAGGCCTACGTTCCGGCGACCGACTCGTACATCGAGAAGGAAGCGACGATCAACGACGAGATCGACCGGATGCGGCTGTCGGCCACCCGCTCGCTCTTCGAGCGGCGCGACGTCATCATCGTCGCCAGCGTCTCGTGCATCTACGGCCTCGGCTCGCCGGAGGCGTACTACGGGATGCTGCTGCCGCTCGAGCGCGGCCAGCGGATCGCGCGCGAGGACATCCTCCGCAAGCTGGTCGAGATCCAGTACGAGCGCAACGACCACGACTTCGGCCGCGGCACCTTCCGCGTCCGCGGCGACATCGTCGAGGTCATCCCGTCGTACGAAGAGACCGGGCTGCGAATCGAGCTGTTCGGCGACGAGGTGGACGCGCTGACCTCGTTCGATCCGCTGACCGGCAAGACGCTGCGCAAGCACGACAAGATCGCCGTCTATCCGAAGTCGCACTTCGTCGCGCCGCGCGAGCGCACCAAGCGCGCGGTCGAGACGATCAAGGAAGAGCTGGCCTGGCGCCGCGGGATTCTCGAGTCGGAGGGCCGGCTGCTCGAGGCGCAGCGGCTGCACCAGCGGACGATGTTCGACCTCGAGATGATCAACGAGATCGGCTACTGCCACGGCATCGAGAACTACGCGCGCCACCTGACCGGCCGCGCCCCGGGCGAGCCGCCGCCGACGCTGCTCGACTACCTGCCGGACGACGCGCTGATCGTCGTGGACGAGAGCCACCAGACCGTGCCGCAGGTCCGCGGCATGTACCACGGCGACCGCTCGCGCAAGGAAGTGCTGGTCGCCTACGGCTTCCGCCTGCCGTCGGCGCTCGACAACCGCCCGCTGAACTTCGACGAGTGGGAGCAGCGGGTCAGGCAGGTCGTCTTCGTCTCCGCAACCCCGGGCCCGTACGAGATGTCCAAAGCTCAGGGCGTGGTGGTCGAGCAGATCATCCGCCCGACCGGGCTGATCGACCCGCCGATCGACGTCCGGCCGGTGAAGGGGCAGGTCGACGACCTGCTGCAGGAGATCCGGGCGCGGGTCGCCGCGCGGCGAGCGGGTGCTGGTGACGACGCTGACCAAGCGGATGGCGGAGGATCTGACGCAGTACTACCAGGAACTGGGCGTGCGGGTGCGCTACCTCCACTCGGACATCGAAACGCTCGAGCGGGTGCAGATCCTGCGCGACCTGCGCCGCGGCGAGTTCGACGTGCTGGTGGGCATCAACCTGCTGCGCGAGGGGCTCGATCTGCCGGAAGTGTCGCTGGTGGCGATCCTCGACGCCGACAAGGAAGGCTTCCTGCGCTCGGCCGGGTCGCTGATCCAGACCTCGGGCCGCGCGGCGCGCAACGTCAACGGCCGGGTGATCATGTACGCGGATACGGAGACCGAGTCGATGCGGGCGGCGATCGGCGAAACCGGGCGGCGCCGCGCCATCCAGGCGGCCTACAACGAGGAGCACGGCATCACGCCGCAGTCGATCGTCAAGGCGATCGACGACGTGATGTCGAGCGTCTACGAGCGCGACTACATCACGCCGGCGGCGACCGTCGACGGCACCGAACGGTTCCACAACCAGCAGCAGCTCGACGCCTACCTGACCTCGCTGCAGGCCGAGATGCGCGCGGCGGCGGCGAATCTCGATTTCGAGAAGGCCGCGTCGCTCCGCGACAAGATCAAGCGCCTGCGCAACCCCGAGCTGGGCTTGCCGCTGCCGGCGCGGAGGGCGTAACCGCCGCGTGCTGCCGTTCATCGAAAACCGGCTGAAGAAGGCCGCCCTCGAGGTCCAGGAGTACGTCCGCCTGGTCGCGCGCCGCGTTCCACGCCATCTTCACGCGGCCGCGCTACCGCTACGACATCGTCGAGCAGTTCGACGCGATCGGCGTCGGCTCGCTGACCGTCGTGCATCCTGACCGGGTTCTTCACCGGCGCGGCGCTGTGCTCGCAGAGCGGGCTGACGCTCGACCAGTTCGGCGCGCGGCCGATCGTCGGCCGGCTCGTCAGCGCCTCGATGATCAAGGAGCTCGGACCGGTGCTGACGGCGCTGATGCTGACCGGCCGGATCGGCTCGGGGATCGCGGCCGAGCTGGGCTCGATGGTCGTCACCGACCAGATCAACGCGCTGCGCGCGCTCGGCACCGACCCGATCCGCAAGCTGGTCGTGCCGCGGGTGCTCGCCGGCATCCTGATGGCGCCGGTCCTGACGGTGATTGCCGATTTCGTCGGCATCGTGGGCGGCTGGATCGTCGCGCGGTTCCAGCTGCAGGTGGCCAGCGGCGTCTACTGGTCGTCGGTGACCTACGGCGCTCTACATGGAGGATCTGTGGATGGGCCTGATCAAGCCGTTCGTGCTCGGGTTCGCCATCGTGACCATCGCGTGCCATGTCGGGCTGCGCGACGCAGCGGCGGCACACAGGGGGTCGGCAAGGCGACGACGATTTCGGTGGTCGCCGGCTCGGTGGCGGTGATCGCGGTCGACTTTTTCGTGACACAGGTGCTGATCGCGCTGCTTTACTAACGCTCTGGCGCGCGAGGTGCAGGGTGCAGGGTGCAGGAGGACTGCAGAGGTGCAGGGTGCAAGGTCAGGTGCAGGTGCACGGTCAAGGTGCAACGTGCATGGTGCTAGGTGCTCGAGGTAACTGAACAGAAACAGACGGTCGACGCGATCCTCGACGAGACGGGGGCGCCGGTCATCGTCTTCGACCACGTGCAGCTCGCCTTCGACGAGAAAGTGGTGCTCCGCGACATCAGCTTCACGCTGATCAAGGGGCACACGAAGATCATCCTCGGCGCGAGCGGCTCCGGGAAGTCGACGATCCTGAAGATCATCACCGGCCTGCTGCGCGCCGACGAGGGCGTGGTCTGGGTGAACGGCGCGCGGGTCGATCAGCTGAGCGAGCAGGAGATGATGCCGGTCCGCGCCGACCTCGGCATGATCTTCCAGGAAGGCGCGCTGTTCGATTCGCTGACGGTGCGCGAGAACGTCGGCTACAAGCTGTACGAAGAGAGCGACATGCCGCTCGAGCAGGTGGACCGCCGGGTGGAGGAGGTGCTCGGCTGGATCGGCCTGATCGAGTACATCGACCGGATGCCGTCGGAGCTGTCGGGCGGCCAGCGGCGCCGCGTGGCGATCGCGCGCGCGATGGCGTTCAAGCCGCGGATTCTGCTCTACGACGAGGCGACGACCGGGCTCGATCCGATCACGGCGACCACCGTGGACGAGGAGATCATCAAGCTGCGCGACCTCGAGCACGTCAGCTCGATCGTCGTCACGCACCAGCTGCGCGATGCGTTCTACGTCGCCACGCACATGGCGGTGCGCGGCGCCGGACGGCAAGGTCAAGATCGTGCCCGCGACGCCCGAAAAGGCGCGCGAGGCCGAGTTCATCATGGTGCGCGACGGCCTGATCGTCTTCGAAGGCGACGCCGACGCGCTGCGGAAGTCGACCGATCCGTATATTCAGACGTTCCTGGAGTTGACAGAGCTGAGAGCTGACAGCTGAGAGCTGATAGCTGATAGCTTCGAGGATTTGCACTATGCCCCGAACGCGTTCGCTGGCCTGGTCGGAACTGAAGATCGGCGTGCTGACGATCTTCGCGATCGTCATCGTGGCCATCACGATCTTCATGCTGACCGGCGGCAAAGGGTTCTTCTGGCAGCGCTACTCGCTGAAGACGCGCTTCACCAACGTCGCCGGCCTGAAGCCCGGCTCGCCGGTGCGCGTCGCCGGCAAAGAGGTCGGCACGGTGACCGAGATCGACTTCGCCGGCGAGCAGATCGACGTCACCTTCGAGGTGAACAAGGAAATCCGCGACCAGATCACGACCGAATCGGTCGCGACGCTCGGCTCGGTGTCGCTGCTCGGCGAAGGCGCGGTCGACATCACGCCGTCGACCGCCGGCACGCCGGTCCCCGAGTGGGGCTACGTCAAGACCGGCCGCACGCCGGCGCAGATTGCCGACATCACCGAGCAGGCGAGCCAGGGGATGGCGATGCTCAACCGGCTGGTCGCCGGGCTGAGCGCGGGGCAGGGGACGGTCGGGAAGCTGCTGACCGACGACCGGCTCTATCTGCAGCTGCAGCAGTTCGTCGGCAGCCGCCAACCAGATGGCGCGCAGCGTCCAGCAGGGCCGCGGCACCGTCGGCAAGCTGCTGAACGATCCGCAGACGGCCAACGCGCTCGAGGCGTCGCTGAAGAACGTCGAAGATGTGACGCGACGCCTCGCGGCCGGCGAGGGCAGCCTCGGCAAGCTGCTCAAGGACGATGCGTTTTCACAGTCTTTGACCGCGGCGACCGGCAACATGCAGACAGCTGACCGATCGGATCAACCGCGGCGAGGGCACGCTCGGCAAGCTGATCACCGACGACTCGGTGTTCAAGCGGCTCGACTCGGTCACCAGCCGCCTCGACGACCTGGTGAACCGAGTTGAACAGGGCGAGGGAACAGCAGGGCAGTTGCTGAAAGATAAGCAGTTATATGAGAACATGAACAAGACGGTCACCGAGATGCAGGCGCTGCTGGCGGATATCCGGCGTGACCCCAAGAAATACCTCAACGTGAAAGTGAGCATCTTCTGATGGCGAGAGACGATGGTGGCGGAGCCGGAAACGTTCTCCTCGCGTTCATTCTCGGCGCCGTGAGCGGCGCGGCGGTGGCGCTGCTCTACGCGCCGGCCAGCGGCCGCGAGACGCGCGAACGCCTCGCCGAGAAGGCCGACGAGGCGCGCGCGCGGGCGGCCGACGCCGCGGCGCGCGGGCGCGATGCGCTCAACCAGGGGCGCGACACGCTGACCACCGCCATCGAACGCGGCCGCGAGGCCTACCAGCAGGCGCGCCGGGATACCGTGTGACGGGGTGGAATGACGTCTTCCTGGGCGTCATCGCGGTGGCCACCCTGGCCATCGCCATCGCGCAGATTGCCGTGATCGTCGTCGCCGGCCGGGCGGCACGGCGCGTCGCCCAGCTTGCCGAGCAGTTCGAGCGGGACATCAAGCCGCTGTTCGGGCACCTGAACGCCATCGGCAGCGACGCCGCGCGCGCCGCCGCGCTCGCGGCCGCCCAGGTGGAGCGGGCCGACGAGCTGTTTACCGACCTCGCCGTGCGCGTCGAGGAGACCCTGTTCAACCGTGCAGCACACCGTCATCGGCCCGGTCCGGGAGGGGCGGGCGATGCTCAGCGCCTTTCGCGCCGCCCTCCAGGCAATCCGCGAACTGCGCCAGAGCGGCCGTGCGCGCCAGGGCCGCGCCGAAGACGAAGACGCGCTCTTCATATAACCTCATCTAGCCATTGCACCGGCGCCCCGCCGGTGGTAGAACACCTCTCATATTTCCGTTCTCATCCCGGGAGGGGCTTCGATGAAGCTGATGGCTCGCGTCGTCATTTGTTCGCTGGTTCTGGTCTGCCTGGCGCCGGCCGTTGTGTCCGCACAGGAATCCAAGTCGTCCTCCCTCGCCAAGCAGCTCGCCGCTGCCCTCGACGCGGGCAAGCTCGATAGCATCGCGGCCAAGGATCCGGCGTCGCCGGATGCGTTCGCCGCCGCGCTGTACTTTCCCGGCATGCAGCTGCTGGTGATCTCCGGCAAGTACGCCGTGCCGCAGCTGCTGAACGACCGCGTCGGCCGCAAGGAATATCGCGACGTCTACCTCGATCTGAACGGCGCGTCCGCCGCCGACACCAAGGTGTTCATCGAGGATCCCGGCGCCGACGGCCTCAAGGCCAAGCGCGAAGAGAATCAGGCGTTCGACCAGTGCGAGATCGGCGGCAAGCGCACGATGTTCAACAGCGACTGGAAGGCGCAGAAGATGTCCGAGGACGATTACATGAAGGCGTACTCGGCCGCTGACGATCGCTACGCCCAGATCCTCGCCGCGCTCCTCGCCCAGGCCAAGAAGACCTCGTAGCAACCAGCGACGCGGACTGCACCCGATCGATGCGCGGCGTGCAGTCCGCACTCTTCCCGAGACACCGCAACCCGCTCGCGTTCGCCGCCGGTCATGCATGGCTGCGTCCTTGCGACGTCGCTCGTAGCGCAGCCCCTCACGGCTGCCCGCATTCGCAGCGCAGCCCTTCAGGCTGCCTGCAATTCGTAGCGCAGCCATTCAGGGCTGCCTACATCCGGGGAGCCCAGCCCTTCAGGGCTGCCTGCACCATAGCGCAGCCTTGACGGCTGCCTATGTCCCACTCAGGAGAGCGAATGAGCAAGAGCAAACGGACGAGATCGGGCCCTGCCCGTCAGATACCGCCCCGCAAGACCTCAACCGGAAAGAATCCCGAGCCGCGCGCGACCGTCAGCGGTCCGGCGCGACCGTCGACCGATGCCGACTCGAGCGACGATCTGTCGGCGAAGGCGGCCGGCACGCAGGCGCTGGCGGAAGCGTTTCCGTTCAACGCCAACAAGCCGAACGAGTTCGATCCCGACGCCGCGCTGCGTCCCGAAGCCGGCGAGTGGGAAAAGCCGGACGATCCGATCGTCGGGTCGAGCACGGTGAGCGAGGCGAACGGCTCCGACAAGGTCGGCAGCGGCGCGCCGCCGATTGGCGCGAACAAGACGATCGCGCCGCTCGATCGCGTGCGCGTCGACTCGACCGCGCGCCAGCTGACGACCAACCAGGGCGTGCCGGTTGGCGACAACCAGAGCTCGCTCAAGGCCGGCCTGCGCGGGCCGACGCTGCTCGAGGACTTCATCCTCCGCGAGAAGATCACGCACTTCGATCACGAGCGCATCCCGGAGCGGATCGTCCACGCGCGCGGCTCGGCGGCGCACGGCTACTTCGAGTGCTACGAGTCGCTCGAGCGCGTCACCCGCGCGTCGCTCTTCGCCGAGGCGGGCAAGCGGACACCGGTCTTCGTGCGGTTCTCCACCGTGCTCGGCGAGCGCGGCTCGACCGACACGGCGAGGGACGTGCGCGGCTTCGCGGTGAAGTTCTACACCGACGAGGGCAACTGGGATCTGGTCGGCAACAACATCCCGGTCTTCTTCATCCAGGATGCGATGAAGTTCCCCGATCTGGTGCACGCGGCGAAGCCGGAACCGCACTTCGGGATGCCGCAGGCCGGGTCGGCGCACGACACCTTCTGGGATTTCGCCGGGCTGATGCCCGAGATCACCCACATGCTGATGTGGGCGATGTCCGACCGCGCGATCCCGCGCAGCTACCGGACGATGCAGGGGTTTGGCGTGCATACGTTCCGCCTGGTCAACGCGGCAGGGGAGTCGCGCTTCGTCAAGTTCCACTGGACGCCGCGCGCCGGCACGCACTCGCTGGTCTGGGACGAAGCGGTGAAGATCTCCGGCGCCGATTCCGACTTCCATCGCCGCGATCTCTGGGAAGCGATCGAGGCCGGCGCGTACCCGGAGTACGAGCTCGGGCTCCAGATCTTCACCGAGGAGCAGGCCGACAAGTTCACCTTCGACATCCTCGATCCGACCAAGATCGTTCCCGAGGAGCTGGTGCCGGTGATGCCGGTCGGCCGACTGGTGCTCAATCGCAATCCCGACAACTTCTTCGCCGAGACCGAGCAGGTCGCCTTCTGCGCCGCGCACATCGTGCCGGGACTCGACTTCTCCAACGACCCGCTGCTCGCCGGGCGCATTCATTCCTACGTCGACACGCAGATCTCGCGGCTGGGCGGGCCGAACTTTCACGAGATCCCGATCAACGCGCCGATCGCGCAGGTGCACAACGGGCAGCGCGACGGGATGCATCGCCAGGCGATTCATCGCGGGCGCGTCGCCTACGAGCCGAACTCGCTCGGCGGCGGCTGTCCGTTCCAGGCGGGTGCGTCCGGATTCGTGTCGTTCCCGGAGCCGAGGGAGCCGGACGATCACAAGGTGCGCGGCAAGCCGGAGCGCTTCGCCGATCACTACACGCAGGCGACGCTGTTCTGGAACAGCCAGACGCCGGTGGAGAAGACGCACATCATCAACGCGTTCCGCTTCGAGCTCTCGCGCGTGCAGACGCCGGCGGTGCGCGAGCGGATGGTGTCGGGGCTGATGAACGTCGCGCCGGAGCTCGCCAAGGCGGTGGCGGAGGGGCTCGGCCTGGCGGCGATGCCCGAGCCGATGCCGAAGGTGCTGCAGAAAGCGGTGAAGCCGGAGGTGGCGAAGTCGCCGTCGCTGTCGCTGATGGCGCGCCCGGGAGACGGCGGCATTCGCGCGCGCCGCGTGGCGATCCTCGTCGCCGACGGTGTCGCGAGCGCCGCGCTGCGGTCGCTTGCCGATCGCCTGACGAAAGAGGGCGCCGTGCCGCGATTCCTCGGGCCGCGGCTTGGCGCGGTGGCCGGCGCTGGCGGCGATCCGATCGAGGTCGACGGCACCGTCGCGGCGCTGCCCTCGGTGCTGTTCGACGCGGTGGTGTTGCCCGACGGCGACGCCGCGGTCCGCGCGCTGTCGGCCGATGGTCGCGTGCTCGAGTTCGTCAAGGATCAGTACCGGCACTGCAAGCCGATCCTGGCGTTCGGCGCCGCATCGGCTCTCATCGAGCGCGCGGGCATCCCCGGCGACGCTGCCGTCGGGCGAGCCCGATCCCGGCCTGCTGATCGGGACATCCGCGAGCGCCGACAAGTTCGTCGCCGCGATCGCCGCGCATCGCCATTTCGGCCGCGAGACCGATCCGCCGCGGGTCTGAGCCGTCAGTGCCGGAGTCGGTGCCGCAGCATGCTCCGGCACTTTCGGCATCGGCATCCGCGGCCGCCAGCAGTGGTATAACCTCCGCATGCGCGGCGTCAACGGCCTCCACCACATCACCGCCATCGCGGGACCGGCGCAGGAGAACCTCGATTTCTATGCCGGCGTGCTCGGGATGCGGCTGGTCAAGCGAAGCGTCAACCAGGACGATCCGGGCACGTATCACCTCTTTTACGCGGACGCCGAAGGCCACCCCGGATCGGACCTGACGTTTTTTCCGTGGGCCGAGCTCGCGCCGTCGCGTCCCGGCTACGGCCTCGCGATGGAGGTCGGGCTCGAGGTGCCGGAGGGCAGCCTCGCCTACTGGGCCGGGCGGCTCGAGCGCTACGGCGTGCGCCTTGGTCCGCCGGAGACGCGATTCGGTGAGCCGGTCCTCGTCTTCGACGATCCGCACGGCCTGCACGTCGCGCTGGTCGAGAAGAAGACCGTTCGTCCGTTCACACCGTGGGACGGAAGCCCGGTGCCTTCAGATCGCCAGATTCGCGGCCTCTACGGCGCCCAGGTCTGGGAGCGCGACGCGGCGGTCACCGCGAATTTCTTGACCAGCGTCCTCGGCTTTCAGTCACTCGCGACCGAGCGCGGCTGGACGCGATACGGCTTCAAGGATTCCGCCGGCGTCGTCGACGTGAAGAACGCGTTCGAAGCGCGGCGCGGCGCCTGGGGCGTCGGCAGCGTGCACCATCTCGCGTGGCGGGTCGACGACGAAGAGCATCAGGCGCACGTGCGCGCGCAGGTTGACGCGGGCGGCGCCGATCCGACTCCGGTCATCGATCGCTTCTGGTTCAAGTCGGTGTACTTCAGGGAGCCGGGCGGCGTGCTGTTCGAGCTCGCCACCGACGGCCCCGGCTTCGCCGTGGACGAGCAGGCGGCGCACCTCGGCGAGACGCTCGTCCTCCCGCCGTGGCTCGAAGCGCAGCGCGCCGCGATCGAACGCGCGCTGCCGCCGCTGACGTTCGCATCGCCGGCGCACGCGAAGTCCTGAGCCGTGGCTGCGCTCTCGTTCGTCCATCACTACCAGGCCGCCTCGACGCCAGAGTCGCCGACGCTGCTCCTGCTGCACGGCACCGGCGGCAACGAGCAGGATCTCTTGCCGCTGGCGTCCGAACTCGTGCCCGGCGCCGGCGTGCTCAGCCCGAGGGGGAAGGTGCTCGAGAACGGCATGCCGCGTTTCTTCCGCCGGTTGTCGGAGGGGGTCTTCGACCTCGAGGATCTTCGCTTCCGCACGACGGAGCTTGCCAAGTTCATCGGCGAGGCGGCGGCGCACTACCGGCTTCGACGCCAGCCGGATCGTGGCGGTCGGCTTTTCCAACGGCGCCAACATCGCCGGCAGCCTCGTGCTGCTGCAGCCGCGCGTGCTGCAGGGCGCGGTGCTCTTTCGCGCGATGGTGCCGATCGTTCCCGATCCGCTGCCGGCGTTGCCGCGCACGCGCGTGCTGGTGTCGAACGGGCGCGCCGATCCGCTGGTCAGCGAGGCGGAGACCGGCCGGCTCGTCGGGCTGCTGAAGGACGCCGGCGCGGAGGTCACGCTGGCCTGGCAGGATGCCGGGCATCACCTGGTCCAGGAAGATCTGGCGCGCGCGCGCGAGTGGCTTGGATCCGAATTCACAAAGGGAGAGCGGCGATGATCAAAGGCTTCAAGCAGTTCTTGCTCCGCGGCAACGTCGTCGAGCTCGCGGTCGCGGTGGTGATGGGCGCGGCGTTCACGGCCGTGGTCAACGCGCTGGTGAAGGATCTGTTGACGCCGTTCATCGCTGCGATCGTCGGCGCCCCCGACTTCTCGGCGATCGCGTTCGAGCTCAACGGCAGCAAGTTCTTGATCGGCGACTTCATCAACGCGCTCATCTCGTTCCTGCTGATCAGCGCCGCCGTCTACTTCTTCGTCGTCCTGCCGGTGAACGCGCTGATGGCGCGGATGCGCCGCGGCGAGGCGCCGCCGGATCCGACCACCAAGAAGTGCCCGGAGTGCCTCAGCGAAGTCGCGATCGCCGCACGGCGATGCGCCTTCTGCACGTCGGCGCTGGTGTAAGCATTTTCACACTCGATGTAGTGTCCGCCGCCAAGCGGACGATTCGTCGTGTCCGGCTGGCCGGCTTCAGCCGGACTTTGCGAGGCCGCTGAAGGCGGACACTACCTGAATGTGAAACCTTCAGCCGGACTTCGCGTTCCCCAGCGGCCGAGCTGTCGGGATCTGAAACCACCGGCCGTGTAAGAAGCGGCGCCCCTGCGGACAAACTGCTCACCACGGGTGACAGCCCGACTGCAAAACATTGGCAGATTCGGCGCGGCATGAGCGGCGCGCAGGCGCGCCGGCTCTGGCGCAACTCTCGCAGCTGTGCTGGTCAGCCGATGGCTGCATCGCTTGGCGATTTGCTCGATCGCGGCGTTGTCGTGCAGGCGCACGAGGCGGTGGCGATCGTCCAGCAATTGATTCACTGACGGGACCTCTTCCGGCGGATCGCTTCCGGCCGGTCCGCCGTCGGTCACCGGCATCCGTCTTCAGAACGACGGTCAAGCGATCACCCCTGACTGCGATGTGACGCCGTCGGTGTTCGAGGCGGCACTCCTTCTCCAATCCATGCTGCCGGCCGGCGCCGGCCAGGTGCCGGGCGCGCTGCGCTACGCAATTGCGCGCGGGCTGCTCGAAGTCGTGGCGCCGCCGTTCGAGTCGATCGGCGATTTCTCGCGCGCGCTGGAGCGGTTCGAGCGCGGCGATCGGCGGGCAGCTGTTCGCGGATTGCTGAATCGGATGCCGGCAGCGAAGCCGCCAGTTCGCGAACCCGTGCGCGAGCCCGCGCCCGCACCTGCACCCGAACCCAGTCCGAGCCCGTCGAGCCCGTCGTGGCCGTCGCGTATGACATGGTGGACGTCGCGTACGAGGAGCCGCTCGATCTCGACCTGAAGCCGGCGTACGTCGTTTCCATGCCGGTTGTTCCGGAGCCTGCCCCGGAGGGCTACGGCCGATTGTGGGCCCTCGCCGCGGTCCTCGTCGCCGCGGTGGCGCTCGCCGGCGTCGCCAGCGTTGCGAGGATCGGCGCCTTCCGTCCGTACGTGCTGTCCTCGACGCCTTCGGTGCCGCAGACCGTGCCGGAGATCGTCCCCGGCACGGTGGCCGATGCCGTCTCCGGCACCGCCGACAGTCGTCCGACCGCGGAGCCCGAGCCCGGTGCGGAGCCGCATACCGTGCCAGACACCGTCCCTGGCCCCGGCAACGCCTCCGGCAACGAACTCCGAGCGGATGCAACCACGGGTGCGCTGCCGTCGCCGAGCGGCGAGGACTCGGCAGCCGCCCCTGACGATGATGCGAACGATGTCGTCTCCGCAGTAGACGCGCAGCAGCGGCCAATCTTCTCGCCCGCGTTCGCCTCGAACGGCGCAGCGATGTTCTTCCACACCGGCAGCACCAACGACGAGCGCAGCGCGCTCGCGATGGTGCAGGCGCCCGTCGACGGCGGCGACCTCCGCGTCATGACCATCGTCGACGACGGCGCGCGCAACTATCACGTGCAGCCGTCGCCCGACGGCCGGCGCGTCGCCTTCGATTCGGACCGCGATGGCGAGCGCGGCGTGTACCTCGCGAACCGCGACGGATCGGACGTGCGTCGCATCAGCGCTCCGGGCTACGCCGCGGTGCCGACCTGGTCGCCGGACGGCAGCCGCCTCGCCTACATCCGCGCCGAGCCCGACCGCCCGAAGGTCTGGAACCTGTGGCTGCAGACCCTGGACGGCGGTGAACCAACGCGTCTGACCCAATACAAGTATGGGCAGCCGTGGGGCGCGTCGTGGTTTCCAGACAACCGGCGCATCTGCTACACGCACGAAGACAAGATCGTCCTGATGGATCTCGAGACGCGCAGGATGTGGACGTTTGTGTCGCCGGTGAAGGGGCGGCTCGTCCGCACGCCCGCGGTGTCGCCGGACGGCACCAAGGTGGTCTTTCAGGTCGCGCGCGACGGCGCGTGGATTCTCGACCTGTCCGATCGCAGGATGCGCCGCGTGCTGACCGATCCGACGGCGGAGGAGTTTGCGTGGGCGCCGGATGGCCGCCGCATCGCATTCCACAGCCGCCGCGACGGCCAGTGGGGAATTTTCATCTTGCAACAAGGATGAAATCGCCGGCGCCATCTGCCTCCCGAACCAGTCAGCTACAATCGATCGATGTCGGCTGACGACCTTCAAAATCGATTGCTGGCGGTCGTCGCCGCTTCCGGCTCCCTCCTCCGTTCTCCGCAGGTCGACGACGTCATCCCGGCGGTGCTCCGGATCGCGCGCGACCTGGTGGCCGCCGACGGCTATGCCGTGTGGCGGCTCGAACGGCAGGCGTGGCGGATCCGTTCGTTCGACGGCGTCTCGGAGACCTTCGCGAACTGCGCCGTCACCAGCAACGAGGGCGCGGCCGTCTCGCCGATTCAGTTCAGCGATCCCTTCATCGCCGAGGACGTGCTCGCCGCGCCCGAACTGCGGGAACGGCTCGCCGTCTACGCGGAGGAGGGCGTCCGGTCGATGATGTCCGTGCCGCTCGGTCCGGACGGCGCCGCGAACGTTGCGCTCGTGCTCTACTACCGCACGCCGCATCGTTTTACCGACGTCGAGGTCGAAACCGCACGCGCGCTGGGGAACATGGCGGCGGCCGCGCTCACGACCGCGGAGCTCTACGACGAGCAGCGGCGAACGCGCGAACGCGCCGCGTTTCTCGCCCAGGCCAGCGCCGCGCTCTCCGACTCGCTGGAGTTCGAGACGACGCTGAGCACGGTGGCGAGGCTGGCCGTGCCAGGTATCGGCGATTCGTGCGCGATCCATTTGATCGATGGGGAGGAGCGAATCCGGCTGGTCGCGGCCGTGCACGTCGATCCGTCGAAGTCGGCAGCGATGGAAACGCTCGCCAATCCCGACACCGCGAGCATGTCGCGCGGGTGGCTCCGGACGATCCGCGAGGGCACGACGACGCTGTTCGCGGATATCGACGCCGGCACGATCGCTCGATCGCTCGAGGGCGATCCGGCGCTGCTGCGCGCGTTCGACCAGGTCCGGTTCACCAGCCAGATCTCGGTGCCGCTGCGGGCGCGCGGGCGAACCATCGGCGGTATCACCTTCACGCTCGGCCCCGGCTCGCGGCGCTATGGCGACGCCGACGTGCGGGTGGCCGAAGATCTGGCGCAGCGCGCCGCCATCGCCGTCGAGAACGCGCGCTTGTACCGCGCCGCGCAGCAGGGCGAAGCCGACGCCGCGCGTCGGCCAGCGCCGCGCCCGCTTTCTCGCCGACGTCGGCGAGACGCTGGCGAGCTCGCTCGACTACGAGACCACGCTCAAGACCGTCGCGAGACTCGCCGTCCCGGACATCGCCGACTGGTGCACCGTCGACATCGTCGACGAGCACGGCGACGTGCAGCGCCTGGCCGTGGCCCACGTCGATCCGCAGAAAGTGCACCTCGCCGAAATGCTGCAGGCGAGGTATCCGGAGCCGCGCGACGCGGTCGGCGGCGTCCGGCAGGTGATCCGCTCCGGCCAGCCGACGATGATGTCGGACATCCCCGATGCGCTCGTCGCTGCGGCGGCACGCGACGAGGAGCATCTCCGGGTGCTGCGCGAGATCGGCCTCACGTCCTACATCTGCGTGCCGCTGATGACGCGCGGCCGCGCGATGGGCGCGATCACATTCGTCTCGGCGGAGTCGCGCCGGAGCTACGGCGACGAGGATCTGCGGTTCGCGCAGGAAGTGGCGTCGCGCGCCGCGCTGGCGGTCGAGAACGCCCGCGCCTACCAGCAGGCGAACGAGGCGAACCGGCTGAAGGACGAGTTCCTCGGCACGCTGTCGCACGAGCTGCGCACGCCGCTGAACGCGATCCTCGGCTACGCCCGGATGCTGCGCGGCGGCGTGTTCGCGAACGCGGCGAAGCAGGCTCGCGCGCTGGAGATCCTCGAGCGCAACGCGCAGGCGCTGACGCAGATCGTCGAGGACGTCCTCGACGTGTCGCGCATCATCTCCGGCAAGCTGCGGTTGAACCTGCAGGAAGTCGATCTCGCCACCGTGATCGACGACGCGACGGAGACGGTCGTGCCCGCGGCCGACGCGCGGAGTGTTCGCGTGCAGCTCGATGTCGATCGCGCCACACCGCCGGTCACCGGCGATCCCGAACGGCTGCAGCAGGTGGTGTGGAACCTCCTCAGCAACGCGGTGAAGTTCACGCCGCCGGGCGGCCAGGTCGACGTCCGCCTCACCTGCGCCGACGGCAAGGCCACCGTCGTCGTCAGCGATACCGGCCGCGGCATCGCGCCGGCATTCCTGCCGCATATCTTCGAGCGCTTCCGGCAGGCGGACAGCCGCTTCTCTCGCGAGCACGGTGGTCTGGGCCTTGGCCTGGCGATCGCGCGCGAGATCGTGGAGACGCACGGCGGCATCATCGACGCGTCCAGCCCGGGCGAGGGGCGAGGCGCGACCTTCTCGGTGGCGTTGCCGGTGGTCGCGGCCGACCAGCGCGCCACGCGGCGCGGCGTCGAAGACGGGACCGGCGCGGACATTTGCCACTCCATCGGCGGCCAGTTGACCGGCCTTCACGTGCTGGTCGTGGACGACGACGAGGACGCGCGCATGCTGGTGCAGGCGATCGTCGAAGAAGCCGGCGGCACGGCCACGACCGCAGGATCCGCCGCTGACGCCTTGGCGCAGCTCGACCGTGGCGTGCCGGATGTGATGGTCGCCGACCTGGGGATGCCCGGCATGGATGGCCTGGCGTTGATCGAAGCCATCCGCCGCCGCCCCGATGAGTCGAGCCGGATGCCGGCCATCGCGTTGACCGCGTACGCCCGCTCGCAGGATCGGATGCGTGCATTGAGCAGCGGCTTCCAGCGCCACCTGGCGAAACCAATCGACCACGTCGAGCTGGTGGCTGCCGTGATGGCGGTGGTGAGCCGGCAACGCTCCATCGAACCCTCAGCGTAGAGAGCGAGTCATTTCTGTGTCGTTCGTAGTCTCCGGTTCCAGACGGCTTTTTCGGTCCGCCTGAAGGCGGACCCTCCATAAGAGGTCCGCTTGGAGCCGGACCCTACATCGATGTCCGCCTCGAGGCGGACACAACATGGAGGAAGGCGGACGCTACATAGATAGACCAGAGGTCTGGCAGGAATCTGGCAACGGCTGAGAGCGTGCCGAGAGCGACGACTGCTGCCACCCGTTCCGCGCGCCGCCGGACCCGGCCCGAAGCCGAGCTGTCCGATCCCGCGCTCTACCTCAACCGCGAGATGAGCTGGCTCGCGTTCAACGAGCGCGTGCTCGACCAGGCGCGCAACGAGAGCCACCCGTTGCTCGAGCGCGTGAAGTTCCTCGCGATCGCGGCCAACAACCTCGACGAGTTCTTCATGGTGCGGGTCGCCGCGCTGGCGCGCGATCACCGCGCCGGCGTCGTCGAGCAGTCGCCCGACGGCCTCGCCATCGGCCAGCAGCTGTCGCTGGTCCGCGCCCGCGCGACGGCGATGCTCGACGAGCTCGCGGACTGCTGGAGCCAGACGCTGCGCCCGCTGCTCGAAGCCGAGCGCATCACCATCGTCGAACCGCCGGAGCTCACGGAGGCCGACGAGGCGTACCTCGAACGGTATTTCAGCGCCGACGCGTGTCCGGTGCTGACGCCGCTCGCGTTCGACCCGGGACACCCGTTCCCATACATTTCCAACCGCAGCAAGAACCTGGCGGTCGTGGTCGAGCACCGCGGGCGCACCAAGTTCGCGCGCGTCAAGGTGCCGGACGTGCTGCCGCGCTTCGTCGCGCTGCCGGCGGAGCGCGACCAGGGTTATCGATTCGCGATGCTCGAGGACGTGGTTCGCCTCCACCTGTCGCAGCTGTTCCCGGGCGTTACGGTGACCAGCGCGCACCTGTTCCGGGTGCTGCGCGACACCGATCTGGTCGTCGAGCAGGACGAGAGCGAAGACCTGATGGCGGTGGTCGATCGCAGCCTGAAAGAGCAGCGGCACGGCGTGCTGTCGCTGCTCGAAGTCGAAGACGGCACTCCGAGCCGGGTCCTCGACACGCTGATCGAAAACTTCGAAATCGGGCGCGGCGTCGTCGTCCGCGCCCCGGGGCGGATGGGGCTGGCCGACTGGATCGCGCTCGCGCGGCTGCGCCGGCCGGGGCTCAAGGATCGGACGTTCGCGCCGAAGATGATGTGGCGGCGCGGCGAGCCCGAAATCTTCGAAGAAATCAAGTATCGCGATCAGCTGGTCCACCATCCGTTCGACTCGTTCTCGACCGTCGAGGCGTTCGTCGACGCGGCCGTAGACGACCCGAACGTGGTGGCGATCAAGATGACGCTCTACCGCATCGGCTCGAACTCGCCACTGGTCGATCGGCTGATCACCGCGGCGCACCGCGGCAAGCAGGTGGCGGTGCTGGTCGAGCTGAAGGCGCGCTTCGACGAGCGGAGCAACATGGAGTGGGCGACGCGGCTCGAGGAGGCCGGCGTCCACGTCGTCCACGGCGTGCAGGATCTGAAGACGCACTGCAAGATCTGCCTGGTCGTGCGGCAGGAGGAGGACGGCGTGCGGCGCTACGTGCACGTCGCCACCGGCAACTACAACCGCGCGACAGCGCACGTCTATACCGATCTGGGCCTGTTCACCGCCAACCCGCGCATCGTCGCTGACGTGTCCGAGCTGTTCAACTACCTGACCGGCTACTCGAACCAGACCGACTACCGGGAATTGCTGGTGGGGCCGATTGCGCTGCGGCGGCGATTCGCGAAGCTGGTCGCGCGCGAGATCACGCATGCCCGGAATGGCCGGCCGGCGCACATCATCCTCAAGGTCAACGCGCTGTGCGATCCGGGAATCATCCGCCTGCTGTATCGCGCGTCGCAGGGTGGCGTCGACATCGACCTCATCGTCCGCGGCATCTGCGCGCTGCGGCCGGGCGTGCCCGGCGTCAGCGAGAAGATCACCGTCCGCTCGATTGTCGGCCGGTTCCTCGAGCACTCGCGCATCTGGCACTTCGAAAACGGCGGCAAGCCCGAGACCTATATCGGCAGCGCCGATCTGATGGAGCGAAACCTGAATACCCGGGTCGAAGTCGTGTGCCCCGTGCTCGACGCCGGCATCGGCGAGTACATCCGCTACGTGATCCTCGAGGCGTACCTGCGCGACAACGTCAGGGCGACGACGCTGACCTCGGACGGGATCTACGAACCGATCGCTCGAGGCAGCGCGGCGCCGCTCGACGCGCAGACGCTGCTCATGAGCCGCAAACAGCGCGAGCGTCTGGCGCAGGCGGCGTCGTAGTCAAGGGTCCGCCTGAAGGCGGACACTACCTACGGCCCACGACTCCCTGAACCGCCATAGAATGACGGCGTTGCCATGCGGTATCTCGCGACGACAGCCGGCGTCGGGCTCGCAGCCGTTGCGACGATGCTCCTGCGGCCATGGATGGGGCCGAGCGTGTCGATCATGTTTTTCCCGGCGATCATCCTCTCGGCGTTGTACGGCGGCTACGGACCTTCGGTGTTCGCGGCGCTGCTCTCGACGTTAGGCCTGGCGTTCTTCATCATCCCCCCGTACAACTCCTTCAACATCGGCACCGCCGACATCCTTCGCCTGGCGGTCTTCGCGCTCGTCGCGATCGTGACCGCGTCGGTCAGCTCGGCCCGCCAGCGCGCCGAGGTCGCACAGCGCCGGGCGTTTGTCGAGCTTCACCGCGGGATCGCCGCGCTCCGGAAAGTGAGCGGGTGGCCGCTGGTCGTCGATACGAGCGTCGCCGCCGGCATCCGCAAGGTTCTCGCGCACGCCGCCAGCGTGGTCGGCGCCGAGTGCGCGGTTGCCGTCTGGGAAACCGAAGAAGAGCCCTGGATTTTCATCGCCGCATCGTCCGGCTCGCCAGAGCAGATGGTCAGGCACGCGCCCGACCGCCTGACGCCTGCCGTTCATCCCGATCTCGAGTCGGCGACGCTGCTGAGCCGCGAGGGGTGCGGCGCGGATACCGATGTGACGATCAGCCGCGACGGCACGATTGCACGGTGGCACGGCACGCCGGTGCACGAGGACATCGCGCGGCATCTCGGCGGGCGCGGATTCGCGTCCGCCTCCTTCAAGGTCGAACATCACAGCGGCCGGACGTTCTTCAGCGGCCTGAGCAGCGCCACCGACGACGACATCCCGCTCGTCGAGGTGGTGTCGCGCGAAGTCGGCAACTCGCTCGAGCAGCTGTACGGCCACGATCGCCTGCAGCAGCTGGCGATCCGCGAGGACCGCATCCGCGTCGCTCGCGATCTGCACGACGGCGTGCTCCAGTCGCTCACCGGTGCGCGCTTCCAGCTGCAATTCCTCGCCGACGATGCGCCGGCGTCGGTCAGGGATCGGCTGCTGGCGATCGAGCGGGCGATCGCGATCGAACAGCGAGAGCTGCGCCTGTTCATCGACGCCCTCAAGCCGGCGCTGCCGCGCCAGGCCGCCGGCCCGGTCGCGAACGGCCTCGAAGCCGAGCGCGCGCGGCTCGCGGCCGAGTGGAAGACGCCGATCTCGCTGCGCGTCGAGCCCGCCAACATGGCGCTGCCGCCCGCGACCGATCAGGCCGTGCGGCTGATGGTTCGGGAAGCGGTGGTCAACGCCCTGAAGCACGCGCAACCCTCGCGCATCGCGGTTGAAGTGGAATCCAGCGATTCGTCATCGGTCCGCATCGTCGTCAGCAACGACGGCCGCGGCTTTCCGTTCCGCGGCCGCTTCGACCACGAGCAGCTGGCGGCATCGAACGCCGGGCCGGCGAGCCTGCGCGAACGGGTGCACGAGCTGGCCGGAACACTGGCGATAGAGTCGATGCCAACCGGATCGAGAGTAGAAATCAGCGTGCCGATTTGAGGACGGGAAGCGGGGGCTAGTTGCTGGTTGCTGGTTGCTAGTTGCTAGTTGCTAGTTGCTGGTGCTACGTTGCAGCGTTGCTAGCCGCACGGTGCACCTTGCACCTTGCACCCTGCACCGTGCACCGTGCACCGTGCACGATGCGGCGAAGCCTCTTGCACCTTGCACCTCGAGCGACAGACGTGTGCACCTCGAGCGACAGACGTGTGCACCGCGAGTGCTAGACGATCCCTTTTCGCTGTGCGCAGAGCACGAGCTCGAGTCTGCCGTCGACGCCGAGCTTCTCGTAGATGTTGTGGAGGTGCACCTTGACGGTGCCCTCGGAGATCGCGAGCCGTTCAGCGATCGCCTTGTTCCGAAGCCCCTGCGCGACCATCCGCACCATTTCGACCTCGCGCGGCGTGAGGTTCTCTTCCGCGCCCTCCGCCGCGGCTTCGCGCCCGACGATGGTCCGGAACGCACGCGTGACGGTGTCGCGCTCGATCCACGACTCGCCGCGCGCGACCTTGCGCACGCAGTCGAGCAGCACGTCGGCCGGCGACTCCTTCAGCACAATCCCCATCGCCCCCTGCTTCACCGCCTCGACGACTTCCTCGTCGCGCACCGCGGCGGTGAGCAGCACGCTTTTGCAGCGAACCTGGTCGCCGGCGAGCGTCCGTAACACTTCGACGCCGTTCTGCCCGGGCATCCGCAGATCCAGTACCAGAACGTCCGGGTGGTGCTTCCGCACCGCCTCGACCGCCGCCGTCCCGTCGGCACAGCAGGCCACGACCGTGAAATCTCCTTGCCGCTCAAAGAGTTGCTGCAAGCCGTGGAGGACAATCGGGTGGTCGTCGGCCAGGACGATGCGTATCGACATGGAGACGTCCATCGTCGCTCAGGTGTGCGCATCTTTCAAACCGCCATCAGTGGTGTATCGAACGATATAGCGCGCCGCATATCCTCCCGCGTATTCACACAGTCCGGGCTGAACCGTAAGATCGTTGGACGGGGTCAGGCCGAAATCCGGACCCCACTCGATCCATCATGACGAAGCGCTCTATCGCGGAATCGAGCTCCGATCTCCTCACGACCGAAGAGGTCATGGAGCGGCTGCTCGCCGACGAATCGCTCCGGCGATCGGCGGCGCGGTGTGTGCTGCCGGCGATCCGCCACGGCAAGGAATGGCGTTTCCGCAAGCGCGACCTCGACGCCTGGATCGAACGGCACCGTTCCGGGCTGCCGCCTCTGCCTTCAGCCTGATTGGCCGCCCGACCGTTCCAATCCGTTCTTCAAAATTGTCGTAGGGGGCCTTGGCGCGGCCGCGGGTATTTTTTGAAACCCGCTCTCAGTCGCATTCGCACCTCAGCCGCTGCATCCGTTATGATCCGCGCCACGAATGGATACTCCGGCGACGATTCTCCTGGTCGACGACGATGATGGGGTGCGTCGAATCCTGCGCAAGGTGCTGGAAGCGAAGCCCTATCGCGTGCTCGAGAACGGCCAGCCGCGATCGGCCTGCGCCATGTTCGACGCCGATCCCAACGCGATCGACCTGGTCGTCACCGACCTGAAGATGCCCGGCATGAGTGGCCAGGACGTCGCCGCCCATGTCTGGACGACGCGGCCTGAACTGCGGGTTCTCTTCATCTCCGGCTACACCGACCATACCTATTCCGAGGCCCTGAACGGGCCGCGCAGCCGGTTTCTCGAGAAGCCGTTTGCCTCCGAAGCCCTGCTGCAGCACGTCGCGGAACTGCTCGCTGGCGACTCCTGATCCATTGCGTCCCCGTAATACCTTTGGTATTGTCGCGACGGGATGACTCTGAATACCGCTTCGCGTCCGACAGTCCTCGTCGTCGAGCCGGACCCCGATACCTGCGAGCTGTACACCGAGTGGTTCAACGTCGGCGGCTTCGCCGTCGTCACCGCGGGCGATGCCGAGTCGGCGCTGGCGCTGTACGCGCAGCGGCAGCCGTCCGCGGTGGTCACCGAGATCCGGCTGCAGCCATTCGACGGGTTCGAGCTGCTGGGCCGCCTCAAGAGCCTTCCAGGCGCCCAGCGCGTGCCGGTTGTCGTCGTGACCTCGCAGGCGGATGCGCGGACGCTGATGCGCGCGCTGGTGGCGGGCGCGCACGAGGCAATCGCGAAGCCGTGCGACTTCCAGCAGCTCTGCGCGATCGTCGCCGCCGCGGTGGCCAGCGTCCGGCCGGGGCAGCGCGGCCGCGGACGGCCGGCAGCGGGCCTCAAAGGACAGCGGACGTCGGAGTATCCGCAGCTGTCGGTGCGGCTGCCGCCGGAGACGCGCGCCGCGTTGTGCGCGCTCGCGGAGGCGCAGGGGCGGCCAATGTGGCGCGTGCTGATGGACGCGCTCTCCGCGTGGGAGCGGCGCGAGATGGGCAAGGAGCTGCGCAATGCGATCGCGGAGCTGCGCACGCGCGCGCGCCTCAGCGATTCGCCGGAGTTGATGCGCGGCCTGCCCGAGATCGTGAGCGACTTCCAGCGGGCGTCGGCCTGCGTGCTGGTCGCGGACAACGATGCGCGATACGTCGCGGTGAACGAGGCCGCCTCGCGCGTGACCGGCTACTCGCGTGAAGAGCTCCTCGCCTCCACGGTGTGGGACATCACGCCGTCAACCGACATCGCCGAAGGACGGGCGGCGTGGCGGCAGTTTCTCAAGGACGGCGAGTTCGACGGGCTGTACCGGCTGCAGCGAAAGGACGGCAGCCTCGTCTGGGTCCATTCGATCGCCGTCGCGCACCTGGTGCGCGGTCTCCACGTCTCGGCGCTTGCCGAAGTGTCCGACACCGCGATTGTCGCCGCCTGATCCTCCGGGTGGAGGCTCCATCTCCCTGAAGACTCGCCAGTGAAACCATGGGAGTTGCTTGGCCAGACGTCGACGCCTGACGGCGTCGAACTGTCCCTGACGCGCCGCGATCGCGAGTACGTGATCCTCGCCGGCGGCAAGAGCCTGATGTCGAGCCGGATGCACGGCTCGGAGGAAGCGCTGGCGATGCTCGCGTGCCGAGCCGTGCGGACCCGGGTCGAGCCGTCGGTTCTCGTCGGCGGACTGGGAATGGGTTTTACGTTGCGCGCCGCGCTCGATCTCCTGCCGGCGGACGCAACCGTCGTCGTCGCGGAATTGCTCCCCGCCGTCGTCGAATGGAACCGCGGCCCGCTGGGGCCGCTGGCCGGTCATCCGCTGAAGGACAAGCGCGTGCGCGTGGAAGTGGACGACGTCGCGGCGACGCTGCGCGCGAGCCGCGATCGGTTCGACGCGGTGATGCTCGACGTCGACAACGGGCCGGCGCCGTTCACGTCCGCGGACAATGCCGGGCTCTACGCCGATCGCGGCCTGGCCGCGGCGCGCGCGGCGCTCAAGCCTGGCGGCGTCCTCGCGGTCTGGTCGGCGTGGGACAATCGCCGGTTCGAGCAACGTTTGCGCTACGGGCGCTTCGACGTCGAGGTCGAGCGCGTGCGGGGCCGTTTGAAGCGCGGCGGACCGCGCCACACGATTTTCCTTGGCCACAAACGCGAGGCGTGATCTGCCGCCGAAGCGGAGCGTCGCCTCGTCGCGGCCGCGCGTCGAGCGCCGCTGGCGCCGCCGCCGCGTCCCGAAGTACTGGCGCTACCGGCTCGCGCCCGATCCGCTGAAACGCCAGCCGAAAGGGGCGCTGAGCGTGTGGGCGCGCGGTCGGCGCCTGCTCTGGTCGTGGTGGCCGTGGGCGATCGTGTCGCCTGGTCGCGATCGCGCGCAACAAATGGGGCTGGGCCGCCGGCACCGGCGCGATGGCGCTCGTCAGCTACCTGATCTGGCCGACCGAGTTTCCGCCGCGCTACGGCCTCGACCACACATTCTCGGTCCACGACGACGAGTTCCTGCCGACGATGATCGGCGCCACCGGCGTGCCGTTTCTGCCCGGCAACGCGATCGACATCCTCAACAACGGCGATCATTTCTACCCGGCGATGCTCGACGCGATCAAGCGCGCGGAGCTGTCGATCACGATCGAGGCCTACATCTACTGGGCGGGCGAGATCGGCCTGGTGTTCGCGCAGGCGCTGGCGGCCAAGGCGAAGTCGGGCGTCAAGGTGAAGATCCTGCTCGACGCGGTCGGCTCGGCGTCGATCGGCGACGAGATCCTGAAGACGCTCGAAAGCGGACCCTGTCAGGTGGCGTGGTACAACCCGATCCGCTCCTACACCTTCGGCCGCTTCAACCACCGCACCCACCGCAAGTCGCTCATCATCGACGGCCGCATCGCGTTTACCGGCGGCGCCGGGATCGCCGATCACTGGCGCGGCAACGCCGAAGACCCGGCGCACTGGCGCGACATGCAGGTCCGCCTCGAGGGGCCGGCGGTCACGCCGCTGCAGACCGGCTTTGCCGAGAACTGGCTGCAGACGACGTGGGAACTGATCTCCGGACCGCTCTACTACCCGCCGCACGCCGAGCCGGCCGGGCCCTACGCGGCGCAGACGATCATGAGCTCGCCGGAGATCGGCGCCTCGACGGTACGGACGATGTACTACCTGTCGATCATCTGCGCGCGCAAGAGGCTGTACATCGCCAACCCCTACTTCGTCCCTGACGCGGCGGCAATCGACGCGCTGATCGAGACCAGGCGCCGCGGCGTCGACGTCAAGGTGATGGTGTCGGGGGTGCACAACGACAACTGGCTGGCGCGGCAGAACAGCGTCCGGCTGTTCGGCCGGCTGCTCGAGGCCGGCGTCGAGATCCTCGAATACAACCGCACCATGCTGCACCACAAGACGATGGTGGTGGACGACGTGTTTGCGACGATCGGAACGACCAACTTCGACAACCGATCCTTCGCGCACAACGAGGAGAACAACGTCTGCTTCTACGATCGCAAACTGGCCGGCATCCTGCTCGCCACCTTCAACGCCGACCTCGAGGGATGCGAACGCGTCGACCTGGAGCGATGGCGCCATCGCGGCGTCTGGGCGAGGGTGCAGGAGTTTGTCGCGTCGCTGTTCCAGGAGCAGACGTAGGGCGGACGGGGCGCTCGTGCAAGGTGCAGGCGGACGGGGCGCTCGTGCAGGGTGCAGGCGGACGGGGCGCTCGTGCAGGGTGCAGGCGGACGGGGCGTTCGTGCACGGTGCAGGGTGCAGGCGTGCATCGTGCGGGTTCACCCACGGATGGGTCGGAGGCGCCCGATCCCGATTTGTTCGCGGATGCGGAGGCGCGCGCCGGGTTCGCTGCCTTGCAGGCGCGCTGCTCGCTCCAGCGCTTCGTCGTCGATGCGTGCGCCGATCCAGTCGTCGCGCACGTGGTCGCGCACCTCGGCGATGCGATCGGCGTAGCGGTGGAACGAGAATTCCAGGCGCAGCTCCGACACGAACCAGCCGCGCTCCAGCGCCACCGCCAGCGCGGTGTCGGCGCGGGCATGCCGCGCGTTCGGGCCGGCCGAGTCGTTGACATCGCTCACGCGGCCGGCGACGACGACGCCGGAGGCGAGCTGAACTTCGAGGTATGCGGGTTCAGCGGTGGGCCGGATGTCGACCAGGGAGCCCGCGGCCTGCAGCCATCCGTGCGCGCGTCGAAGGGCATCGACCATGCCCTCGCGTGCGATTCATCACAACGACCACGCCAGCAGCACGACGTCGAACGACGCGTCGGGCACGCCGAGCGTGACCAGCGTGCCGGTCTGCGTGGAGACGTGCTTGCGCAGCGCCGGCGGCATCCCGGTTCGGAAGGTCGCGATCGCGGCCTCGTCGGGATCGATCGCGAGCACCTCGCCAGCCCGGGCCGCATAGCGGCGCGTCAGCCGGCCGCTGCCGCATCCGACTTCGAGCACGCGACGGCCGGCCAGATCGGGCGCGACCGTTGCGAGCGCCGCCGTCTCGAGCCCCTCCGGATCGAGTTGCATCACCCGGCTCGCGACGCGTCGGCCGCCGCGCGCCGGAACGTCACCACGAGGACGTCCCGATAGGCGGGAAGGTCGAGATCGACCGGCTCCACCGGCGTGACGCCGTGGAAGACGCGCGCATCGTCGACGAGCGCGGCATCGCACGGCTCGGTGAGCGTGAACGATCCGAGCAGCCGCCGATCGAGGCCGTGAATGGTGGTCGTGCCGCTGCCGATGTTCTGGCGGTTCACCAGCAGCACCAGCACGTAGTCGACGCCGTCGCGGTGCAGCCCCTCGGGCGTCGGCAGTCCTTTCACGTCGGGCCGCGCTTCGATGCGGAACTGGTGCACCTCGACGTGCCAGCGGATCGGCGCCGGCACGAGGCTGCCGAACAGCCGCTGGCAGAACTCGATGATCGTGTGCAGGCTCGGGCCGTCGCCGTCGGTGATCGGTTCGAACCAGCGCGGGATGCCGCCGTTCAGCGTGTTGTAGTCGAGGCTCTGGTAGTGCGGCTGGTGCGGCATCCGGACGATGGCGTTGTCGTCGACGGCAAAGACCGCGTGGCGCCGCCGGCGATAGCGGCCGCCGTCGGCCATGTAGGTGTCGAGCGCGAGATCGTTCCAGCTGGCGCGGAACGCGTCCCAGTCGGACAGCGGCCCGGACGCCAGAAGAAGCGGACGCGTCGCGGCAGCGGAGAGGAACGCGAAGCCGTCGCCTGCGATCGCCGATTGCAGCGAGACGGCCGGCGCAAGCCTGGCTTCTCCCATGGGGCTATTCTGACGCAGAACAGCAGAAAGGTTCTGGGTTCAGGGTTCTGGGTGCTGGGTTCGCTTGCGGTTCTGGGTTCCGGGGTTCTGGGTTCGGGGTTGGTTCTGGGTTCGGGGTTCCGGTTCTGCGGTAGTGCGAACCGAGAACCGAGAACCCCGAGAACCCCAGAACCAAGAACCCTGAACCGCACCCGGAACCCTGAACCTGGAACCGCGAACCGCAAGCGAACCCAGCACCTAGCACCCTGAACCCAGAACCGCTTCGCGCTACGCCGCCGTCGCGTACGCTCCCCACGCGATGGCGGCGTAGCGCATGCGCCTTCCCAAGCGCCACCCAGAATGGAGAAGCCGGCGAACGGCATCTCCGCTGCGCCCGCCGCGGCGACGAGCGCGTCGCCGAGAATCGGCACCCACGAGAAGATCATGATTGGCTGGCCGTATTGCTGGACGTACTGCGCCGCGCGATGCTCGCGCGCGGACGGCCCGACGCGCCGCGCCACGGCGCGCGCGGCCTGGCGCCCGAGGTAATACGTCGTGCACGCCCCGAGATAATTGCCCGCGGTGGCGACCACGACGACCGGGAGCCACGCGTAGCCGTTGCGCACCATTGCAAACAGCGCCGGCTCGGACCCGAGCGGCAGGACGGTCGCGGCCAGAAAGCTCCAGCCGAAAAGCGTGGCGTATGCGGTGAGCGGGCTGATCGCCGGAATCAAAGAATTTCTGATTCTAGCGTCACTCAAAATCTTCGGCGGTGCGAATCAAAAAACCTGCGCGAGGTGAGCAGGGACCGAAAGGTGCGACCGTGCGCTGGGGGCGCACGTCGCACTCGTCAGGCTTACACGACGTTCTTACACGGTCGTGTAAATTGGTTACTGTTGATCTTGACGTTGAGGGTCTGGTGCGGGCTTGCGCTGCCGGACGGCCGCGCCACCTTTGCGCCCTGCTTCACGTGCTTCTTCTGACGTCCACTCGTGGGCCATGCCCCGAAGATGCGCGAGTTTTCCACCCTTACTTGCGATTTCGCGCTGTCGGTTACGGTCCATGGACGCGAATCCGCGCTTGCCTGTCGTCATCTGACCTCCGTTGATGCCAAACGCGAGTGCATTGCGAATGCCACTAATGACGCGTTTCGCGATCTATCCCCACGCGACTGTGAAACGGCCGTTCTCATCAGAACGGAGACCCCGGATCGTCCGACTTCGACCACTGGAGGATCGGGTTTTCACTTATAGGTAGGTCCCCTCGACGCGCGCGGGTCGGCGCGCGACGGCTGCGGTATCATCGGTTCGTGAGCACGCGTAACGGTCTGCTGGTCGCCGCGCTGGCGATCTGGCTCGGCGCCGGTCCGCTGGTGCTGGATCAATGCCTCGTCGGTTGTCACCAGGATGCGTCGACGGCCGCAGCGCCGTCCGCGCCAGCGTGCCACGACGTGCACCAGGACACCGGCGGTGCGCTGTGGCAGGCGACCACCGTCTGCAATCACGATCATTCCGTCGCGTCGGCGGAAATGGCCGCGAAGACCGCGCCTGAATCTCCGCTGAAGGTCGTGGCCCCCGCGCCGGGAGCGCACGACGTCACCCCGCTGCAGGCCTCGTCGTCCGCGATCAACCGTTCAGCGGCGCCATCGCCGGGCGGCCCGGCCGCCGCCGGCTTCTCGCGTCCCCTCCGTTTGTAAAGCTCCTCACGCCTCTCGCACGCCGGCCGATGTGTGGCTGGCCGAATCACATTCGCAATTCGGAGAGAGCGGAGATGTTGAGGATCTTTGTACGCCGGTGCAGCGGCATCATCGCGCTGTCGTGTGTGTCTGCCGGCGACCGCAGGCGCGCAGGCGGGGCAGCCGGCGCCGCACGATCACGCGCAGATGCAGCACGACATGCCGGCAACGTGGCACCTGATGCAGGACGGCGTCGTCTACGCGGAGTTCAACCATCAGGGCGGCCCGCGCGGCGGCGACGAGTTCGTCGCGCCGAACTGGTGGATGGGGATGGCGACGCGCGCGGTGCGAAAGTCCGAGCTGACGTTCACGGCGATGCTGAGCCTCGACGCGGCGACCGTCGGCAAGAGCGGCTACGGGGAAATCTTCCAGGTCGGCGAGACGCTCGACGGCCGCCCGCTGGTCGACCGCCAGCACCCGCACGATCTGTTCATGCAGCTCGCGGCGATCTGGAAGACGCCGCTGTCGGCGACGACGTCGTTGACGCTCGCTGGCGCGCCGGTCGGGGAGCCGGCGCTCGGCCCGGTCGCGTTCATGCACCGGCCGTCGGCGGCGGAGAATCCGTTTGCCGCGCTCGGGCACCACATCTTCGACTCGACCCACATCGCCTTCGGCGTCGTCACCGCGGCGGTCGAGCGCGGCCGCTGGACGGTTGAAGGGTCGCTCTTCAACGGTCGCGAGCCCGACGAAAATCGCTGGGACTTCGATCTCGGCAGGCTCGATTCGGTGTCGGGGCGCCTGTGGTTCCGGCCGAACGAGCAGTGGGAACTGCAGGCATCCACCGGCCATCTGACCGAGCCCGAGGAGCTCGAGCCCGGCGACGTGCAGCGGACGACGGCGTCTGCGGCGTGGTTCAAGGTCGACGGCGAGGACTTCAGCGCCGTCACCGCCGGCTACGGCGTCAACGTCGCGCACGAAACGAATCGCCAGAGCGTGTTCGCCGAAGGCACGCGTCGATCGGGGAAGAACTCGATCTTCGGACGCGCGGAGCTGGTGGAGGTCGAGACGGCAAAGCTGCTCGATGGTGACCATCATTCAGCGGAGGAATCGCCGGCAAAAAGCACTGTCGGCGCCTTCACCGCCGGCGTGGTTCGCGATGTCCTGCGCTGGCGCGGGTTCGAGGGAGGCGTCGGCGCGAGCGTCTCGTTCTACGCCGTGCCGGATGTGTTGAAGGAGACGCACGGCCGTCATCCGGTTTCCTATCAGCTGTTCTTCCGCCTGCGTCCGCCAACCGGCGGGATGGGGCGGATGTGGAACATGCGCATGTCGCGGCCGATGTCGTCCGGTGCGACATCCGTAGGGCCGGTTTTCAAACCGGCCCGCGCGGGGCGGCCTCGAGGCCCGTTACCGAAGGCCACCGCTTCCTTGACACTGCACTCAGGTACAGGGTTCATACTGATCATGTCTGGCGGCCCTGAAGGGCCGCCCTACGGTACCGGGTAGCCCTGAAGGGCCGCCCTACAGAGTCCGGCGGACCCTGGGTGCGAAGAGGTGGCCCATGTGGATCGGTGAGGCAGCCGAACAGGCGGGTGTGAACGTCCAGACGCTGCGCTACTACGAACGCCGCGGCCTCCTGCCGAAGGCGCCTCGGCGCTCGTCCGGCTATCGTGAGTTCCCGGACGACGCGGTGCGGATCGTGCGATTCATCAAGCGCGCGCAGGATCTCGGCTTCTCCCTCGACGAGGTGGAGGAGCTGCTGCGGCTGCGCCGCCAGTCGGCCCGCAACCGCGGCCGCATCCGGGGCGTGGCCGAGGAAAAAATCCGGCAGATCGATCAGAAGATCGCCGAGCTCGAGCGAATGAAGAGCGCGCTGAAGACGCTGGTGCACTCGTGCCACTCGGGCGCCGCGCTCGACTGCCCGATCATCGAGGCGCTCGAAAAATGACCGACACGCTGGTCCTCGATCCGGTCTGCGGGATGATGATCGAGCCGGCCGAGGCGGCTGGGCAGTTCGAGTATCGCGGCAAGACCTACTACTTCTGCCATCCCAGTTGCCTCGAGCGCTTCCAGGCCGCGCCCGGCGAATTCCTGTCTGATGACGGCGACGCCAGGCCGCTCGCAGCGGCGCCCGTGCCCGGCGCGCGCAGCTACGTCTGCCCGATGGATCCCGAGGTGCGGCAGACAACGCCCGGCGCCTGCCCGAAGTGCGGCATGGCGCTCGAGCCCGATCTCTCGGATCCGGCGGCGCTGACCCGGGTGGAATACACCTGCCCGATGCACCCGGAGATCGTCCGCGACGAGCCGGGTGCGTGCCCGATCTGCGGCATGGCGCTCGAGCCGCGCGTGGTCGCGCTCGAGGATGTGCCGAACCCCGAGCTGGTCGACATGACGCGCCGCCTGTGGCTGGCGCTGATTCTCGGCGCTCCCGTGTTCGTGCTGACGATGGCGGACATGGTCGGCGCCGGCGTGCTGATGCGCGCGATCGGCATGCGCACGGCCAACTGGATTGGCCTGGCGCTCGCCACGCCGGTCGTCTTCGGCGCCGGCTGGCCGTTCTTCGTTCGCGCGTGGGCGTCGCTGAAATACCGCAGCCCGAACATGTTCACGCTGATCGCGATGGGCGTCGGGTCGGCGTATCTCTATAGCGCCGCCGGCACGATTGCGCCTGACATGTTTCCGGAAGGCTTCCGCGTCCACGGCGTCGTCGAAACCTACTTCGACACCGCCGTGGTGATCACGGCGCTCGTGCTGCTCGGGCAGGTGCTCGAGCTGCGGGCACGGAGCCGGACCAGCTCCGCGCTGAAGCAGCTGCTCGGCCTCGCGCCGCGCACGGCGCGGGTGGTGCGCGACGGCGCGGAAGTGGATGTGCCGATTGCCGACGTCCGCGTCGGCGACATCCTGCGCGTTCGGCCGGGCGAGAAGGTGCCGGTCGACGGCGTCGTCGTCGAGGGCCACAGCGCGATTGACGAATCGATGGTCACCGGCGAGCCGGTGCCGGCCGAGAAGGCGCCGGGCGATCGCGTGACCGGCGGCGCCGTCAACACGACCGGTACGCTGCTGTTCCGTGCCGAGCGCGTCGGCAGCGACACGCTGCTCGCGCAGATCGTGCGGATGGTAGGCGAGGCGCAGCGCAGCCGCGCGCCGATCCAGCGGCTCGCGGATCGCATCGCCGCGTTCTTCGTGCCGGCCGTGGTGCTGATCGCCGTGGTGGCCTTCATCGCCTGGAGTATCTGGGGGCCGCCGCCGCGGCTGGCGTTCGCGCTCGTCAGCGCGGTCGCAGTCCTGATCATCGCCTGTCCCTGCGCGCTCGGCCTGGCGACGCCGATGGCGATCATGGTCGGCACGGGACGCGGCGCGTCGGCGGGCGTGCTGATCAAGAACGCCGAGGCGCTCGAGCGGCTCGAATCGGTCGACACGCTGGTGGTCGACAAGACCGGCACGCTCACGGAAGGCAAGCCGGTGCTCGCCAGCGTTCTGCCGCTTGGCGGCCGCAGCGACGCCGACGTGCTTCGACTGGCGGCCGCGCTGGAGCAGGGGAGCGAGCATCCGCTGGCGGCCGCGATTCTGGCCGGCGCGAAAAAGGAGTCGATGACGCTCCCCCCGGTCGACGGCTTCGGTGCCGTTCCGGGCAAAGGGATCGAAGGGCGCATCGACGGCGCGCGCGTCGTGCTCGGCAATACCGCGATGATGGCTGACGCCGGCGTCTCGTTCGACACGGCCGTCGCCGAGGCGGCCAGGCTGCGGGGCGAAGGGCAGACGGTCGTGTTCCTCGCCGTCGACGGCCGACCCGCCGGCCTGCTCGGCGTCGTCGATCCGATCAAGCCGACGACAGCCGCGGCGATTCGCGACCTGCACGCCGAAGGGCTGCGCATCGTCATGCTGACCGGCGACAACGAGGTCACGGCACGGGCGGTCGCCTCGCGGCTCGGGATCGACGATGTCCGCGCGGATGTGCTGCCGGCGGACAAGCGCGAGGCGATTCGGCGGCTGCAGCACGAAGGCCGGGTCGTGGCGATGGCGGGCGACGGCGTCAACGACGCGCCGGCGCTGGCCGAGGCGGCGGTCGGCATCGCGATGGGCACCGGCACCGACGTCGCGATCGAGAGCGCCGGCATCACGCTGCTCAAAGGCGATCTCGGGGGCATCGTCCGCGCACGCCGGCTGAGCCGGGCGACGATGCGGAACATCCGGCAGAATCTGTTTCTCGCGTTCGCCTACAACGGCGATCGGCGTGCCGGTCGCGGCCGGCATCCTGTACCCGGTGCTCGGGGTGCTGATCAGCCCGATCTGGGCGAGCGCGGCGATGACGTTGAGTTCGGTGTCGGTAATTGGCAATGCGCTGCGGCTGCGGCGTGTGGCGCTTTGAATGGAGGCTGGTATGGCGACGGATCCGGTTTGCAAGATGACGATCGACGAGAACAAGGCGGCGGGGAAGAGCGAGTACAACGGCAAGACGTATTACTTCTGCGCGACGGTCTGCAAGACGAAGTTCGACGCGAACCCGTCGGCCTACGTGAAGGAAGGCTAGGCGGGAACGCAGAGACCGCAAAAAGCAGAGAATACTTGTAAGAGTTCCCTGCGTGCTCAGCGAGCTCTGCGTTCGTTCAGGCGGCGCGCGACCAACTCCACCGGGTGCCCTGCGAAATGCAGGCGGGCCGCTTCACGACCGAACTCTCGCGGCGGCAGCGGCGCCAGGCGCGTGTGCGACGCCGCGTGCAGCTCGAATCCCAGGTCGGCGATCGCACGCGGCAGCGCGTCGGGCGGGAAGCCGGCGGCTTCCTGCAGCCGCGGGTGCCATTCCACAATCAGCAGCAGGGCTGGATGTCGCAGCAACCGGGGCATGCCGGCGAGCACATCCAGCTCGGCTCCCTCCACGTCGATCTTCACCAGGTCCGCGTCGAAGTCCACGAGGTCGTCGAGCGGTGCGACCCGCACGGCCTCGGTGCCGGTGACCGCCGCATACATGCTGTCGGGATAGAGGCTGTTGACCGCGCTGACTTCGCCGCGCAGGTAGAGGTCGCGCGTTTCGCTGGCGCGGCCGGCCGCCACGTCGTGGATCGCCACGTTCGTGAGGCCGTTGCTGCCGACGTTGTCGCGCAGCACGCGAAGGTTGTCGCCGGCCGGTTCGACCGCGGCGACCCTGCCGCTCGGCCCGACGCGGCGGGCGGCGTAGACGGTGTTGTAGCCGATGTTCGCACCCACGTCGACGACCCTCGCGCCCGGTTTCAGCGCCGTGTCCATGATCCGGTGCAGGCGGATGTTGCTCGCGACCACCGACAGGCGAATCGCGAGCGGCCCCGGCACGAGCACACGCGCGCCGCAGACGTCGACGCGCGATCCGATCGCCGCCTGCGCGAGAGGCTTCGCGTAGCGCAACACGCTCATCTCGTACGTAGTGTCCGCCTTTAGGCGGACCCGTGTCACGGTGGAGCGGACGGCGTCAAGGGCCGTCCCCTACGTACGAACAGCCGCATGTCCGTAGCGCAGCCCTTGAAAGCTGTCCGCGCGGCCGTTGGCAGGCCTGAAGGCCTGCGCTACGAAAGCCGCGGTGCCTAAAACCCGACGGTCAGCGCGAGCCGCGCGGTGCGCGGCAGCGCGGGGTGCAGGTGGATGTCGTCGACGCCATCGGCGGGCTCTCCGAGCAGGCGCGAGCGGTAGTAGTAGTCGATGTCGCTGTCCGCGGCGTTGAGGAGGTTGAACACGTCCAGGCTGAGCCGGACGCGGTTCGAGAACTTGTAGCCCGCCTCGAGGTTGACGAGCGCCGTCGCCTTCGACCGGATCGAATCGTCTTCGACCAGCGGCCGCGGGCCGAAATACCGCGCGCGCACGCTGCCGAAGACGTTGCGCAGGGCGTCGACGGTGGCGCCGGCCGAGATCGTCGTTTCGATCGATCCGGGAATGCGATCGCCCGCCGGATCGTCGTCGGTGAAGTGCGAGTGCGACCACGAGACGTCGGCGTCGAAGATCAGCCACGGACGCGGCGTGAAGTAGTTCGCCCACTCGACCCCGTAGCGATGGCTCGGGCGCCCGGCTTCGGTCGTGCCGGCATCGCCGACGAAAATCAGCTCCGACTCGAGCCCCAGCGACCAGATCGCGAGGCTGCTCTGCAGGTGCGGGATCGCGACGGTGCGGATGCCGACCTCGGCGCCGGTGGCGCGCGCGAGCGGCGTCACGCGATCCGCCGGCTCGCCCGTCGCCGGGTCGCGCGTGATCGTGGCGCCGCGCGCGTCGTTGCTGTGGAACCCGAGGCCGGCGTTGGCGTAGAACTCGGTGCCGTTGAACGGTCCGATGACGGCGCCGCCCTTCGGGCTGACCAGCCCGGCGAACTCGGTGCCGCTGTTGGCCGGATCGACCGAGTCGACGTCGAACCGGTAGCCGTCGACGCGGACGCCCGTCGTCGTCCGCAGCCACGGCGTCCACTCCGTTTCGTTCTGGCCGAAGCCGGCGACGCTCGTCTGCAGCACCGCGTCCTGGCGAGTCGTGTCGAGACGCCGACGCTGCGCGGTGTGATACAGCGCGACGTTGGTGATGGTGTCGTTGCGCAGCTGCACACCGATCGAGTTCTGCGTCTCGCGGTCCAGCCAGTGGCCGAGCCGCTTGTAGGTGACCTTGCCGCCGGTGATGAAGCGGTGATCCGCCTGCTGGAACTGATCGCCGGCGACCGGATCGTCGAGGAAGAAGGTGAAGTTCGAGAACAGGTTCAGGTCGTAGCCGATGCCGTAGGCCGTGACCTTGGTCACCGCGCTGCCTCGCGTCTGCTGCCATTCGACCGTGCCGCTGTAGCGGTAGGTATCGCCGCCATCGCTGGTATCGAGCGCGCCGAAGCGATCGATCCGCCCGCTGTCGATCGCGCGCTGCGGCACCTGGTCGGTGGAGTTCCATTGCCCGCGATAGGCCATGCCGGTGATCGCCAGGCCATTCACCGAATCGCCACGGCTGTAGCGGAGCACGCCGTTCACCTTGCGATAGTTGTCGGGGTTCACCCAGGGGCCGTCGTTGTGGTGCATCTCGAAGGCCGCGAGCAGCCGGCCCCGCCCGACTGCCGGCGAGGCCGCAACCAGCACGCGCCCGAATCCTTCGCCGCCGCCGACGGCACGCGCGATCGGCCGATCGAGCGCGGTCACGTAGTTGATGTTCGACGCGCCGGCGGTGGTGAAGTCGCCCTGCTCGGCGAAGTACGGCCCCTTCGAGAACTGCACCCCGCTGACGAGCTCCGGAATCATGAAGTTCAGGTCCGAGTAGCCATGGCCGTGGCCGTGCGTCGGCATGTTGACCGGCATGCCGGCGACTGTCGTCGCGAAGTCGGTGCCGTGATCGAGGTTGAACCCGCGGAGGTAGTACTGGTTCGCCTTGCCGTCGCCGCTGTGCTGCGAGATGACGACGCCCGGCACCGTTTCGAGCACTTCGCCGGTGCGCATGATCGGCCGCGCGTCGAGCTGGCGCGCGGTGATCGCGCCCTGGCTCGCGCTCTGCGCGATGCCAACCAGGTTTTCGGCCGGCCGTTCGACATCGGCGAGGTTCGCGAACGTGCGCTTGCCGGTCACCGTGATGTCCGCGTTCAGCGAGAGGTGCAGCACGACGTTCGTCGGAGCGTGAGTGCCGCTGGCCGCGACGGTGAGCGCCCGGCGGACCGGACCAAAATTGATCAGCGTGAAGGTCAGCTCGTACTGGCCCGGCTCGAGCGCGAGGCGGTACGCGCCGGCGGCGTCGGTTTCGGTCGACTGCGGCTGCGATCCGGCGGCATGCGCCTCGACCAGGACACCGGGCAGCGCCCCGCCGGTCTCGTCCCGCACCGACCCGGCGATGGTCGATTGCGCGAACGCGGACGAAGCGAGGAGCATCGGGCCCAGCACGACGACCAGCCACCTGACATACCGTCCGATCACGCACGCTCCTCCGCCGGCCTTGCCACCGGGAAAAGGGTTCGGTGAGTCTACGTGCGCGGATTCCTGGCTGGATGTGCGGCAAATTGTCGCACCCGGCGCCGGCCCGGATGCCGATAGACTAAAAACCCGCGTCCATCATGGGTCTGGTCGAGCAGCGAGAGCGTACGGCGTGGTATCTGGAAGCGACGCCGGCCGCGGTGTCGAAGTGGCTGATCCGGCTCCGCCGCGCCGCCGCCGTCGTCGACGGGGTGATCGTGATCTCGTCGGTCGCGCTGCCGTCCGGCACCTTTCCGCTTCGCCGGCTTGCGCCGTTGGCCGCCGCCACGGCGCTGATGAACGTCGAACAGGGCGCCCGCGCGGCGGGGAAGCGGCCTTCGTCACGCGCGATCGACGGCATCGCGCTGCTGCTGCAGGTCGTCATGCTGACCGGCCTGCTCGAGTTGAGCGGCGGGCCGTCCAACCCCTTCAGCGTCATCTACGTCGTGCTCATCGCCCTCGCGGCGCTGACGCTCGGTTCGGCGTGGGCGTACCTCGTAGGCGCGTGCGCGCTCGCGTCGTACGGGCTCCTCATCGGCTGGCATCTCGAGGAACTGGTGCCGGCGCATCATCGCCTGATCGATTTTCCGACCCACCTTTACACGATGTGGTTCGCGATCCGGATCCTCGGCGAGCTTGCCGCGCATTTCGTCGGCGCCGCCTCACGTGCCATCGCGTCGCGCGAAGCGCAGCTCGATGCGATGCGCCAGCGCGAGGCGCGCACCACGCACCTCGTCTCGCTGACCACGCTGGCCGCCGGCGCGGCGCACGAGCTCTCGACGCCGCTGGCGACGATCGCCATCGCCTCGAAGGAGCTGGAACGCACGCTGGCGCGGGAAAGCGTCACCGCCGGGTGTGCCGCCGACGCGCGGCTGATTCGTGAGGAGGTGGATCGCTGCCAGATCATCCTCGACCAGATGAGCGGCCGCGCCGGCGGCACCGCCGCCGAGGCGCCCGAGGCCGTGCGGATCGACGCCGTGCTGGCGGACGTGAAGGCGCGATTGACCGCCGAGCACGCCGGCCGCATGCAGGCGCACGTGAAGACGGGACTGCCGCCGATCGTCGCGCCGCGTGCCGGCCTCGTCCAGGTCCTGCTCTCGCTGCTGAAAAACGCGTTCGATGCGACCGATGGGCCCGACCCGGTCACTATCGAGGTCGAAGCCGACAACAGTCTCTTCAGGTTCGTGATCCGCGATACGGGCCGCGGGATGTCCGAGGACACACTCCGCCGCGCCGGGGAGCCCTTCTACACCACCAAGGAAGCCGGACGCGGGCTGGGGCTCGGCCTCTTTCTCGCACGGGCGTTTGCCGAACGATGCGGCGGTTCGCTCTCGCTGCGCTCCGGCCACGGCACGACCGCCGTCCTCGAGCTGCCGGTTGCCGCGTCGCGCCTCGAGGCGGTGTCGTGAGCAGCGAATCCGCCCGCGACGGCCGTTCGCTGCTCGTCGTCGACGATGATGAGACGTTTCGGACGCGGGTGGTGCGGGCATTCCGCGACCGCGGCCTCGAGGTGACCGCGGCCGGCAACTACGAGGAAGCGGTTGCCGCCGCCCAGGCGGAAACGCCGGAGCTGGCGCTCGTCGACCTGCGCCTGCCGACCAGATCGGGCCTCGACGTCGTCGCGCAGCCTGAAGGAGCTCGACGGCACCACGACCATCGTCGTCCTGACCGGGTACGGCAGCATCGCCACCGCAGTCGAGAGCGTCAAGCTGGGAGCGGCGACGTACCTGACCAAGCCGGTGGACGCCGATCAGATCCTGGCCGCCTTCAACGGCGAGACGCCTCCGGGCGCCGGGCTGGGCTTCGCGGTGCCGTCGCTGGCCCGCGTCGAGTGGGAGCACATCCAGCGCGTGATGGCCGACTGCGGCGGCAACCTGTCGCAGGCGGCGCGGGCGCTCGGCATCCACCGGCGATCGCTCCAGCGTAAACTCTCTAAGGATCCCGTGCCCGAAAGCCACTGACCCGTGCTGCTGACACCTCGAGCCCGTCTCACCCTGGCGCTGCTGCTCGCGATCGGCCTCGTGCCCGCGTTCGCGCACGAGGTGCCGGTCGAGCATGTGGTGGACATGGTCGTCGAGCCGCGCGCCGGCGATCTCGTGGTCCGCGTGCACCTGCCGGTGGCCGTGGTCAGCGGTGCGACCGCTGTCACGCCGAACGCGCCCGTACCGGACGGCGGATGAGCGCGGAACGGCTGCGGCTGGTGGCCGCCGATTTTGCCCACAATCTCGAGCTGCAGCAGGGCGACGTCGTCCTGCCGGCAACGGTGGAGAGCGCCACGCCTGGCGCAGACGGCGCCTCAATCGACGTCCAGTTGCGATACCTCAATGCCGGCGCGGACGAACCGATCTCGGTCCGGATCAACGCGTTTCGGACGGTTGGCGCGTCGGTGCGCACCAACGTCCGCTACCGCCTGCCATCAGGCGGCGATCACGTCGTGAGCGTCACCGGCCCGTCCGAGCGGATCACGCTCAACCCGACTTTCGGCGAGGTCGTGCAGCAGTTCGTCGGCCGCGGGGTGCGCACGCTGCTCAACGGCGGCGACCATCTGCTCTTCCTGCTGTGCGTGCTGCTGCCGATTCGCCGCGCGCGGTCGGCGCTGACGCTGTTCGCCGCCGCGGGGCTCGGGCAGGCGATCGCGATCGGGTTGTCGCTGCTGATACCGGCCGCGACCGAGTCGTTTGTGGACGTGCTCGTGACCGTCGCCGCATCCGTGGTTGTCGTCGCCGCGCTCCAGAACATCGTCCGAGCGCGCGAGCGGTTCGTGCTGGCCCTGGCGCTGACCTTCGGGCTGCTCAACGGCGTCGCATTCGGCCACGAGTTCGTCGTCGCCGCGCCGTTTGCGTGGTCGCATGCGGCGGTTGCCGCGCTGGTGTTTGCCGGCACGGTGCTGGTGGGCGAGCTGTGGCTCGGCGCGCTGGCGTGGGCCACGCGCACGTGGCTCGACGAGCGCGGCGTTCCCGAGCGGGTGCTCGCCATCCTGGCATCGGCGGTGATCATCCACGCCGCCGCACACCGTCTGGTCGAGCGCGGCCAGATCGTCGCCCGCGCGGGAACCTTCGGCGCCGAACGCGTGCTCGTGGCGATCACGCTCGCGTGGATCGTGGTGATGCTGGCCGTGGCCGTCGCCAACGCCTTGTCCGCGCGCGGCCGCGACGCCGGGGCGGCAATGCCCGGGGCCACCGGAGCGGAGGCGTCGTGACGACGAGAGTGGTCCAGTCGCCCTCGGAGTCGAAGAACAGCGGGCGCGAGCGGGCCGGCGTCTTCGCGCTCGCCGGCATCATCGTCACGATCGTGATCGTCTACTTCGCGCTCAGCGCTACCGGCGGGCGTCGCGACGAGAGCAGGAACCTGCTGCCGTATCAGGCGCTGGCGGCGTCGTTGCCGGAGTCCGACCAGCGGCAGTTTCGCGCCATCCGCGAGCAGCTGCTTGCCGCCGAGGCGCTGCGCGCGCGGACGTTCCGATGGCCGGACGTGTCGGCGCTCGCGCTGCCCGGGAACGGCTATACCTGGACCCGCTTCGAGCGCGGCGTGATCACGAACTACCTCGGGAAGCCGCCCGACGCGTCGCAGGCCGCGTGGATGCTCGAGATCCAGGAGCCCGAGCCCGGGATGCCGCCCGACCCGGCGCCGAACGACGAGCAGCACCATCGGCTGCCCGACGGCACCACGCTGCACATCTTCGTCTGGATGCACCGGATCGGCGGCGACGTCGCGGCCGACTTCGTGCCCCAGCCTCAGAACACCGGCTGGACCGAGATCTTCTCGGTCGTGCCCAACCCGGTGTACGCCATCAGGAGATGACCGAGATGACCCGGCTGAGAGCTTCGATCGTCGCGACGCTGGCGTCGATAGCGGTGCTGGCGCCCGGCGCCGTTGCGTCCGCACAGACGCCCGCGACGCTCAAGATCGGCGTGACGCTGCATCCCTACTATTCGTGGACGAAGAACGTCATCGGCACGCTGCCCGGCTATGAGGTGCGCTCGATCCTGCCGGGCGAGATCGACGCCGGCGACTACCAGCCGCGGCCCGACGACATCAAGAAACTGGTCGACCTCGACGCGATCGTGGTCAACGGCATCGGCCACGACGATTTCATCCAGCCGATGATCAGGGCCGCCGGCAACAAGAAGCTGGTCGTCATCCGTCCGAACGAAACGACGCCGCAGATTCACTCGGCGCGCGGCAACAGCGTCAACTCGCACACCTTCATCTCGTTCACCAACGCGATCCAGCAGACCTACGCGATCCAGAAGGCGCTGGCGGCGCTCCGCCCGCAGGACGCGGCGGCGCTGCAGCGCAACGCCGGCGAGTACGCCCGGCGGCTGCGGCTGATCAAGTCGAAAGGGGCACAGCAGCTGGCCGAAGCGAAGATCACGCGCGTCGTCACCGTGCACGACGGCTACGGCTACCTGCTGCAGGAGTTCGGCCTCGAGGTCGCCGGCGTCGTCCAGCCGGCGCATGGCCTGACGCCCTCGGCGGCGGAGCTGCGCGACATGGTCAAGCTGCTGCAGCGCGAGAAGATCAAGGTGATCTTCAGCGAGGAGACGTTTCCGCAGCCGATGCTGAAGGTGCTGCAGGACGAGGGCGGCGCGAAGGTCTACGTCATCACCCATATCGCATCGGGCGAATATACGGCCGACAAGTTCGAGCGTGAGATGCAGAGGAACGTCGAGACGATGATTCGCGCGCTGGTCACCGAAGCATGACCGATGCGGCGGCCGCGCTCCTCGAGATCGACGGGCTCGCGGTCCGCCGTCATCAGGAGGCGCTGCTCGACGAGGTGAGCCTGCGCGTCCAGCGCGGCTCGGTCCACGTCATCGTCGGCCCGAACGGGGCAGGCAAGAGCACGCTGCTGGCGGCGATGCTCGGCGAAATTGCCTTTGACGGGCGGATCGTCCTCAACTGGATCGGCACCGGCAAGATCGGCTACGTCCCCCAGAGCTTCGCGGTCGATCCGACGCTGCCGGTCACGGTCGCCGATTTTCTCGCGCTCACGCGTCAGCGGCGCCCGGTCTGCCTCGGCCTCACCGCGGCGACCAAGGCCGCCGTCGCGCGGCTGCTCGATCGGGTCGGCCTCGCCGGGCTCGATCGCCGTCCGCTCGCGGCGCTCTCCGGCGGCGAACTGCGGCGGGTGCTGCTCGCGCACGCGCTCGACCCGGCGCCGGAACTGCTCGTGCTCGACGAGCCTGCCGCCGGCCTCGACGAGTCGGCGATGCGCATCCTCGACGAGATTCTCCTCGGCCTGAAGCGGAGCGGCCAGACGACGGTCCTGATGGTGTCGCACGATCTGGAGCAGGTGCGCCGCGTCGCCGACCGGGTCACCGTGCTCGATCGGCGCATCGTCGCCGAAGGGGCGGTCGACATCCTCGGGACTTCCGGCGTGCGCGAACTGCTGCCGTCGCTCGGCGAAAGTCGAAGGGCCCGCGCATGACCGGCTTCTACAACTGGATCGGGTCGCTGGCGCAGCAGGGCATCCTGCCGAGCGACTTCCAGTACCCGTTCCTGGTGCGCGGCATCCTGTGCGTCCTGGTGCTGGCGCCGATCCTCGGCGGCGTCAGCCACCTCGTGGTGACGCGTCGGATGGCGTTCTTCAGCGCCGCGCTCGGCCAGGCCGCGATCACCGGCGTCGCGCTCGGGCTGCTGCTCGGCGAGCCGCTCAACGCGCCGTACGGCGGGATGTTCGGCTTCTGCCTGCTTTCGACGCTGGCGATGGTCTACGTCAAGCGGCACGCGACGCTGCCGCCAGACACGTTGATCGGCGTCTTCCACGCGCTGACGCTCGGCCTCGGCCTGTGCCTGCTGGTGGCGCTGACGCGGCAGTTCAACGTCCACCAGGTGGAGTCGGTGCTGTTCGGCAGCCTGCTGACCGTCACCGACGGCGATCTGCTCCTGCTCACCGGCGTCGGCATCTTCGTCCTGGTGCTGCTGGTGCGCCAGTACAACTCATTGCTGCTCGACAGCCTGAGCCCGCCGCTCGCCCGCGTCGCCGGCGCCGAGCCGGCGTTCCTCGAATATTTCTTCGCGCTTCTCCTGACGCTGTCGATCGTCGTCAGCCTGAAGATCATCGGCGCGCTGCTGGTCGAGGCGCTCGTGGTCGTGCCCGCCGCCGCGGCGCGCAACGTCGCGCACGGCACGCGCGCCTATTTGATCTGGAGCGTGGCGGTGGCGTTGCTCGCCGGCGCAGGCGGCCTCGGCGTATCGACGCGGTTCCTGGTGCCGACCGGCGGTGCGGTGGTGCTGGCCGTGACCGCGATCTTCTTCCTCACGCTGGCGGCGCGATCGATCCGCCGGCGGCTCGCGCCATGAACGGCACGGCCGGCGCCCTTCGCCGCATCGAGGTGCGCCCGCCCTCGGCGCGCGACGAGCTGCTGACCGTTCTGCGGGTCGGGATGCTGGTGATGATCGGCGCGTGGATGGTGCTGGCGACCGACAGCGCCACCTTCCGCGACGACGACACGGCGGTGCGGCATCTCCTCCCGTTCCAGGCGCTCATCCGCGATCGTCCGCCGATCGAGCAGCGGATGTTTCGCGAGCTGCAGGAAGGGCTGCTCGAAGCGGAACTGCGGCGCGTCGATGCGCGCGCGTGGCCGTCGGCGGCATTGCTGGCAGCCGACGGTATCCCGCCGTTCGCGCCCGATCCGACCGCGAAGGGCGGGCGGTACGACTGGCAGCTCCTGACGAGTGGAATGTTCGTCAACTATCTCGGCATCCCGCAGCGTCCGGACGCGCCGGCCTGGCTGGTGCTCGTTCAGGAGCCGGATCCGAAAGGGCCGCCCGATCCCGCGCGGGAGGATGAAGAGCACCATCGGCTCTCGACCGGCGAGATGCTGCACGTGTCCTTCTGGCTGCGGAGCGACCCGCGCGTCCCGAACCGGATCATCCGCACGCCGCAGGCCGAAGGATGGACGCAGCTGTACGCCGTCGGGCCGTCGCCGCTTCCACCGCCGCCGCTGCCAGCCTCGCCATAATGAGGCGGTCGTCAGTACTTCTCGTCTTCTGGTCAGCCATCCTGACGACGCCGGCTGCCGTTACATGGTTCGACGGGCTGCCGTTCAATTCGCTCCCGGAGGCATGTGCGTTCGCGGTGCTTCTGCCGCTGGTCTTTTCCACCGCGCATCGTCGTCTTCTCGACCGAGCCATCGTCAGATCCTCATGGATCTTTGCGGCGCTGATCGGAACGGTGCTGGTCGCGGCCTCGTTGAAAGCCATCCTCTTGACGGCGCGCCCGGCAGGATACGCAGCGTGCTACGAAGCAACACTGGCTCCGCCGCCTGCGGGCAGGTGTGAGCGCTCGTTCAGCAATCCATTCTTTCGCTTCGATGCGACGCGCATCGACCCGGTCATCGATTTCGGGCCAGCGGACTGGGACCTGCCATTCGTCAATTCGCTTCGATTCAATCTCTATCCGTGGGTTTCCGGATTACGCCGCGCCGACAGGCTGCCGTTCACCGTCGCATGGCGCGGTGTGATCGAGACTGGCCAACGGGACGCGGTGGCGACCTACGTTGGTGTTGGCACGATCGGCATCGATGCGGCCACGTTCGACTTGCCGCCGTCGTACGACAGCGAAGGGACGCTTCGGTTTACGCTGCCGGCCGGCCGCCATGTCGTGCGGGTTTACTACACGTTCGACGACGGGTCCCGGACCGAACGCCGGCCGCCGGGGCCGTACGCCACTTTCCGGTTGACGGCCGCCGGAGCCGGCGGAGAAGTCGAAGGGCCCCTGACGGCTGGCGATCCACCCGCGTGGCTTCGCGCGGTCGCTGTCGTGTTGGACGTCCTCGTCTTCGCCGGATCGTTGGCGCTGGCCGCCTGGTACGTCCTTCTCTTTCGATTTCAGGGTCGTTCGCTCGCGATCGTCGCCTACGCTGTCTCGTCGGCCTGGCTCGTTGTGAGAGCGTTCGAGCTGCCTGTCCAGACAGGCGCGACGTTCGTCACGTGGTCACTACTCGTAGTGGTGCTCCGGCGAAATCGTTCGACCAGCCTGGTGCTCGCGTACGTAGTGCTTCTGTTCGTCGGCACATGGGCCGCGTTCGGCAACTATCCGCGTTTCAACGCCGTCGTGTTCCGGAACCGTGGAGAGGATTGGCTCACCTATGAGTCCATGGCGCGCACGATTCTGGAAACGTGGTCGCTGCAGGGCGGCGAGTCGGTGTTCTACATCCAGCCGCTGTTCAGATACGTGCGTTTCGCCCAGCACTTGCTGCTCGGCGATGGCGATCCGCTGATCGACCTGTTCGGTTGGGTCGCCCTTCAATGGTCGATCCTGTGGGCGGCGTCGACATTGCTGCCGGCCAAAGGCCTCGGACGTTCGCGGACGGTGCTGTTCGCGGCCGCTGCGGCGTTGACGCTCGCGCTGGCCGGATCGGCGCTGGTGGTTCAGATGATCAGGCTCAGCCTGTCGGAGCATGCGACCTGGATTTTCACCGCGGCGGCATTTGCGCTGTTCGGCAGTCGCAGCGCACCACGGTGGGTCGCGGGCGGCGCGTTTCTGGGCGCTGCGCTCATCACGCGTCCGAATCAGGCGCCGGCGCTGGCGGCGATCGCCGCTGTCTTTCTGGCGCCGGCGCTGTGGCGCCGCTCGAGGCCGGCCATGTTGGCTGCCGCAGTGTTTGGTGTCGTCTGTCTGCTGCCATTGGCGCACAACCTGTACTACGGCGGCCGGCCGGTGATCTTCACGACGACCGCCGATAGCCCGGCGACTCTCGGCATGCCGATCGGCACGCTGGCCAGAATCACGAGCGACGCGACGGTGCGAGCCGGGCTGACGCAGACCGTTCGCGGCTTGCTGTTCCTGCCGCCGTGGCGCAGTTCATTCGGGAAAGACGAAGTCAGGTTCGTGCTGTACGCCCTTCTCGCCGTGTGGGTCGCGAGCCTCTACCTTGCCTTTCGCAGGTCCGTTCCAGCTCGCGTGAGAGTGCTGGCTCTGGTGCCTGCGCTATATCTGGGCGTGCACGTGTTCTACGCGATAGGAAATTACTATCCCCGCCACATCCTCGCCGCCTACTTCGCCATGGGCCTGGTCACGATGACCATTGCCGCGCAGCGTGGCGCCGCGCTCACACCCCAACGCGTCGCGACGTCCCCGTCGCCGTAAACGACGGTCGAACGCAGAGCTCGCTGAGCTCGCAGAGCTCAGTCACGCTGTGATCGCGTCTACCCAGTGACGGCTCGGGGCGCAGGGGCGCAGAGATCGATGCGTCGCACGCCGCCGCGATGCGGCGGCCTCGCGCGAGACGAACCGGCAGGAACGCAAGCGACTTGATCGCGTCCGCTTGTGTTCCTGCTGGTTCGTCTTGCGCGAGTTGTCGGCCGGCCTTGCCGGCCGACGTGCGACACAATCAGCGTGACAGCGCTCTGCGAACTCTGCGGGCTCTGCGTTCCCCGTCGTGGGCGCTCGTGGACGGGCGGGCGATCAGAACGTGGCGATTGCGTTGAGCGGATAGCCCGTGCCGCCGAGGATCGGGTAGGGCGCCGCGGTCAGCATGAAGTCCCAGCGGTTCAGCCGCGCCGCGGTGTCGGCGACCGCTTCGAGGTCCATCTGATCGAAGATGTGCACGCCCATCGCGCCGATGATCAGCGTGTGCACCGGCAGGTTGATTCCCTGAACCATCGACGGGATGACGTCCTGCGGGCCATCGCCGCCGAGGAACGCGACATCGCGCGCCTTGAACCACGGCGCGGTCGAGGCGTGCAGCCCGGCGACGCCTTCGCTGACCTTCCACGGTCCGAGCTTTTCGCGCCGCGCCCAGCGGCCGGTGCGCACGAACACCGCGTCGCCCGCCGCGATCTTGACGCCGGTCTTCTTTTCCCAGGCGTCGAGATCCTCCGGGTAGATCGGCACGCCCGATTCGAGATAGGGCAGGCCTTTCAGCCGCGGGATGTCGATGATGATCCCGCGCGTCAGCACACCCGCCTTCATGTGCTCGATGCCGAGCTTGACGCACCCTTTCTCGGTGTTCACCTCGGTCTTCAGGTAGCCGTTGAACAGGTGCTCCTTGTAGCCGTAGTGGCACAGCGCGTCCATGTGCGAGTGTGCGTAGCCGTGGTAGCTGATCTTCAGCGTGTCGGTCGAGAACCCGCGGTTCATCGTGTGCTCCCACGGGCTCGGGTTGTCGGGTGAGGCGTCGGTCATCGCCGGGTGGTTGAGCGAGACCGAGATCCCCTGCTTCACGAGCGACGCCGCCTGCTTCTGCTTCGCGGCGGTGACGAGGTTGGCGGCGCCGATCTGATCGTCCTTGCCCCAGCGGCCCCAGTTCGACACCTTCTTGAACAGCTCGTCGAACTCCTCCGCGGTCGTCGGATAGCGCGGCGTGGACGCCGCCGGCGCCTGCTCGCCGGCCGCGTGGCCCTCCGGTACCGGCACGGCGAGCGTGAGGCCGAGGACGACGGCGAAGATTGAAACGGTGACCAGCCTGCGTGTCATGGACGCCTCGAGGTCCGCCTGAAGGCGGACACTACGTAAAAACGAGTTCCGCGTTAGAAAATGGCGACCGGATTGACCGGCGATCCGCTGCCGCCTTCGACCGGTATCGGCGCAAACGTCATCAGGAACTCGTAGCGCCGCAGGCGCCGCGCGGTCTCGGCGACCTGCTCGAGATCGAGGTTCTCGACGATCCCCGCGCCGAGCCAGACGAGCAGCGCCTGGTGAATCGGCAGGCCCGGGATGCCCTGCTCCGCGCCCCAGCCGGGACGAGGATTCCAGTCGATGTTGAAGTCGTGGCCGGCGAATGCGATGTCGCGCTCCTTGAAGAACGGAATCGTGTCGATGAAGAAGCCGGCGACCTGGCCGGCATGCGGGCCGACGGCGGCGCGTCTCTTCCAGCGTCCGATGTAGAGCAGGATGACGTCTCCGGGTCCGGCTTTGACGCCGCTCTTCTTTTCCCACGCTTCGAGATCGGCGCGGGTAATCGGCGTGCCCGGCTCGATCGAGTCGACACCTTTCAGCTGCGGCATGTCGTAGAGGACCGCGCGCGTGACGATGCCGTCGCGGCGCCCCATGATGTCGCCCTGCGTGCAGCCGGCTTCGGGCGTGATGCTGTCCTTGACCGAGTAGCCGTTGTACATCTGCCCTTCGAAGAAGAAGTGGCAGAAGGCGTCGGTGTGCCCCACGGCGAGGCCGTGGTAGCTGACCTGATAGTTGTCGGTCGTGCCGGTGGCGCCGATGTTGTTCGTCGTCCGCTTGAAGACCTGCGCCTCGCCGACGTCGGCGGCCACCTTCTGCGGCACCGCGTGCGCCATCGACACGACGATGCCGGCCTTGACCAGTTTGGCGGCTTCCTGCACCTTCGCCGGGGTGATCAGGTTGGCCGTGCCTTTCTGATCGTTCGGGCCCCAGCGGCCCCAGTTGCGCAGCTCGGTCCGCCAGCGGAGATAGTCGGCCGGCGTCACCGCCGCCGGCCGCGCCTGGCCCCGCGCGTGCTGCTCGAAGATGCCGATCGCGGCCGCGAGCAGCAGCGCCGTTGCGGCCAGCGTCGAGAGTCGACGGGTCGTGGTGTCGGTGGTCACGCCCACCTCAGCGCACGTTCTTTTCGAGCCAGGTCATGAAGTATTTCGCGATCCCGTCGCTGTTCTTCTCGACCATGAACTGGTGGCCGTTGCCCATCAGCCCGACCGACTCGAGGCCGACGAAGGTCGTCTTGACGCCAGCCTGGTTCAGCCACTTTGCGATGCAGTGCGCGTAGGGGCGGTGATAGCTCGCCTCGCCGGCGACGTTGAGGACGGGGATGCTCGCCAGGTTCACCAGCTTGCGTGCCGGTTCCTGCTGCACGACGCACGGGATCAGATCGGGCGCGTCCGCCTTCTCCTGCTTGACGGTCTTCAACTCCGATGCTTCCTTCGCCGGCGGATCGTAGGTCATCGGCACGCCGCTCAGCCCCCAGAGCCGTCCCGGCGTGTAGGTGCCTGGCGACCGGCGCTCCGTGGTCTCCATCGGCGGCGCGACCGGCTCGGCGGCGATGATCGCCTTCACCAGCTTCGGCCGGCGATCGGCGACCGCCCAGCCGTAGGACGCCACGCCGGAGTGAAGAATCATGATGGTCGGCTGGCCGATGAGATCGAGAAGCTCGGTCAACGCCGGCACCGTGAGCTCGGCGCCCGGCCCGGCCAGCGACTGCTGCTCCATCTTCGCGAAGTAGTCGAACACGGGATCGCCCATCCTGCCTTTGTTCGGATGGCTGCTCGGCCAGGCGCTGTATTTCGAGAACTGCGGCCAGGTCGGCCCGTGTCCATCCGGGCCCGGCTGCGTGAGCCCCGCTTTCGGCGTGCGGCTGTGCACCCAGATTTCTTCCATCAGCGGGCCCGACCGCGGCGGCGCGAGCGTGCCGTCCACGCCGGGGATGAACGGCGAGCGGCCGCGCCCGGGAAAGTCCATCATGTAGACGGTGTAGCCGCGGTTGACGAAGTCGTACGCCCAGCCCGGCCGGCCGTCCGGCGTCATCAGCATCTGGACGCTGCTTTGTCCGCCGCCTTCGCCGACGAACACGATCGGATAGGGATAGCGAATCTCTTTCGGCACCCAGGTTTCGACGTACATCGAGCCGCGCATGCGCTCGACGCCCGGCTCGCCTTCCCATTTGCCGCCGACGTAGAAGTGACCTTGCCGGCCGATCTTCTCGGTGGAGAAGGTCGGCACCGACTTGAACGGCGGCCCGACCGGCGCCTGTGCCTGCGTGGTCTGCCCGGGCGAGATCGCCAGCGCCGCGGCGAGCGTCACCGCCGAGAGCGCCACAGCCGATATTCCGGTGATCGTTCTGAGCGTCATGATGAAGTCCTTCCGTGTATGAAGGTGCGTAGCGTTCTCAATTCGTCGACGTTTTCCCGACGGCTGCGCGGAGGTCGGTGAACGTCACGAGCCTGCCGTGCCCCGGTACGATCTGCACGACGTCGAGCTTCAGCCGCTGGATGTTGTCGTAGAGGGTCACGAACAGCGGGCTGATGGCCGGCGGCTTCGGCGCATCCGCCGGCGGCGGATTGTAGGCATCGGTCTGGATCAGGATTTTTTCCTTCGGCAGGTACGCCATCAGCACCGTGTCGTCGTGGCTGAAGCCCTGGATGCGATGGAGCACCATGCGGCGGGTGCCGTCGGTGAGGACACGGGTGTCGCCGACCGTCTCGAACACCGCCGCCTTCGGCGACTGCGACAGCCGGTCCGGTTTCACGGTGTGCGGGTTGGCGAGCACCTTGTCGTAGAAGCTCTTGTTCTGGACCTGCGTGATCACGCGCACGCCCTCGGACACCGCGTAGCGCAGCCCGCCAAGGTGGTCGAAGTGGTGGTGCGTGTTGATCAGGTACTTGACCGGCTTGTTCGGGATCGCCTTCTTCGCCGCCTCGAAGACGTCGCGTGCCCGCGTTTCGTCCGGCCCGGCGTCGACGAGGACGATGTGGTCCTTGAATTCCACCGCCGTGCTGTGCTGGAAGCCGCCGGTGAGGTGAAACACGCCGTCGGCGAGCTGCCTGGTCTCGACAGCCGGCGCCGGCGGCGCTGGCGCCTGGCGAACGTTCGCTGGCACGTCGATGGTGACGTCGGCCTGCGGGCGGACGTCGGCGATCGTCAGCGTCAGCGTTGGAAAGCCGCCCTGCGTCTGCGCGATCCGGGTCGGAAACTTCACGCCGCCGAAGTCGCGGTAGTCCGAGTAGGTGGTCTCGGTGATGATGTCGCCGAACCACGGATCGTCGCCGCGGGTCTCGACCCGCTCGACCAGGTTGTCAGCGTTCAGCGTCGCCTTGACGTCCACGCCGCGGGCGGGAAACGAAATCACCGACGAGGTTGCGCCGCCGGCGCCGCGCTGCTGCGTGATCACGGTTTGCGCGGCGGCGTTCTGCGCCGCCTTGATCACCCCGTGCGGTGTCAGCCAGATGGCGCGCAGCCGATCGTCGAGCGTGGCCTGAGCCGGCGCCGCGTTCTGGCCGGCGACGTTCCACGCGAAGGCGCCGCTGACCACCTGCACCTGGCGCTGCGGCGCGAGCAGCGGCAGCCCGCCGCCGCCGCGGATCACGCCTTCCGGGTTGAAGCGCTCGAGCTCGATGCGCATCGCCGGCGTCGCGTAGTTGATCGACGCGGTGTAGCTGGTGATCTTGAACGCCGGCCAGGGCCCGCCGGGCGCGTAGGCCTGCCCGAAGGCGTTGTTGGTGCCGCTGCCCGAATATTGAATCGAGGTCAGGTTGGCCGCCCCGAGCGCGCGCGCGGCGGCGTCGAGCGTGGCCGTGCCGCTCTGCGCCTGGCCCGCCATCGCCGCCGGCGCCAGGATCGCCAATATCGCCAAAGCTGTGCGTCGCATGCTGCTCCTCACCGAATGTAGTGTCCGCCATCAGGCGGACCGTCAGGTCCGGCCCTTCAGAGCCTCAGGGCCGCCCTCGAGCTCCGTCGAAGGGCCGGCTAAGGCCGGACGCTAGGTACGAACAACTAGAACGCGAACCGGAACCCGATCTGTCCCATGCGCGGCTGATACGCGACGTTCGTGTTCGCGCTCGGCTGCCCGTAGCTCGCGCTCGACTCCACGGTCGTGTAGCTGCCGAAGTTCGCGTGGTCGAGCAGGTTGAACACTTCCAGCATCAGATCGCACGCGGAAGTGACTGAAGGTGAACCGCTTGGTGAAGCGCGTGTCGACGCGGTGGATCGGCCGGCCGACGAAGTTGTTGCGCGGCACGATCGTGCCGTTCGGACGAAGCCGGTTGGTCGGCGCGGCGCCCTCGTTGCGCAGGTCGCCGCCGTAGGTCGTGGCGAAGCGCTGGCCGGAGCCGTAGAAATACAAGCCGCTCAGATCGAAGCCGCGTCCGATCTCCCAGATGCCGTTGGCGACCGCGCGGTGCCGCTGATCGAGGATCGCATCGGTCCATTCGCCGCCGTAGTCGAGCGCCAGCGGGAAACCGACGTTGGGCGGCGGCGTGAAGTCCCTCGTCCGGCCGATGGTATAGGTCGCCGATCCCTGCCAGCGGTGGCTCATGCGCTTGGTGATCGTCAGGTCGAGCGCGCGGCGCGACGTCTTGAAGCCGTACTGTTCCTGCACCACCGGACCCCAATCCGGGTACGGACGGCGGGTCTTGTCCTGGTACGGGTAGTTGGCGCCGGTCGCCGCGTTGTAGCTCAGGTTGATGTTGCGGTTGAAGAAGCCGCGGCCGCCCTCGCCCCGCGCTTCGTACGCCAGGAAGTCAGCCGACACCGCCATCGTCGAGGCGATTTGGCGTTCGATGCCGATCGAGCCCTGATAGCTTTCCGGCTCCTGGTAGTTCGGCACGCCAATCGTGTCGAGGATGCTGCGCTCACGTCCGAGCGCGATCACTTCTTCGTAGGTCGGAACCGGCCCGTTCAGCGGGTTGCTCATGAAGTCGGCCCGGCCGTCGTACGGGATGAAGACCTCGGCGATGTTGACCGCCTGCAGGATCTGCGTGCCGACGTTGCTCGAGGCGATGGCGTAGAAGATGCCAGCGCCGCCGCGGATGACGGTTTTCGCGTTCGGCGTGAACGCGAAGCCGAAGCGCGGCGCGAAGTTGCTCTTGTCGGCGGGGCGATCGCCGGCGAGGAATGGCGGCACCGCGGTCTCGTTGGCGAACTGGTTGATCGAGACGTCGTAGCGCGCGCCCAGGTTCAGCGTCAGCCTGGACGAGACGGTCCAGTCGTCCTGGATCCACCCGGCGATGTCCGGGCGCCACAGGCCCTGTTCGATTTCGCCGACCTGCCACGCAAACGACTTGACGATCGGCAGGAGCGCGTTCGTGTTCCAGGTGGTGGTGTCGTCCCAGACCGGGAAGAGCGCCTCGACGTTGGCGGGAACCGGACCGCCGGAGACGTCGAAGAAGCCGTTGCAGTTGTTGCAGCTTCCGGCTTTGACCCAGTTGACCAGCAGTTCGCCGCCCGTCTTGAGGAGGTGCGTCCCCTTGCCCTTCTGCAGCGTCAGCGTGTACTGGTCGCGGATCGAGTAGGTCTTTCCGTCGAATCGCGACGGCACCGCGCCGTTGCTGCCGATGCGGTAGCCGCCGAGGAAGCCGAAGCCGGGCAGCCGGTTGCCGCCCAGGCTCGACGGGTACTTGGCCTGGTTGATCGGATCGGCAATCAGCTGATCCTGCTCGTCCCGGCTGTCCTGGTAGCCGCCCTTGACCTCGTTCACCGCGTGGTTGTTCAGAATCTGCGTCCACGTGGCCACCGTGCTCAGCGAGCGCCGCTCGTAGGTAATCGTCGTCGAGGGATGCCGGAGCGCGCCGCCGCCCTGGTTGTAGGGCAGCGCGTCGGTCTTGCTGAACCGCACCGACAGCCGGTTCTGCGGCGAGAACTGGAAATCGGTGCGGGCGAGCGCCTTGAGCTCGGTGCGCGTGAACGGCTGCGCGATGTTGAACGAGGGCCAGCGGCTGTTCGAGGTGATCACGTTCGGCTCGCGCTCGCCCTCGTAGCTGAGGAAGTAGTGCGCCCGGTCGCGCCGGATCGGACCGCCGAAGGTGCCGCTGATCTGCTGGTTCGAGTAGGGCAGCACCCGGTTCTGGATGTGATCCGGCGCGTTGAAGTTGTCGCTGCGGAAATAGCCCGACGCCGTGCCCGACAGCGTGTTGGTGCCCGACTTGGTGATGACGTTCAGGACCGCGCCAATCGATCGCCCCTGCGTCGCGTCGAAGCGGTTGGTGAGCAGCTCGAACTCGGCGATGGCGTCGCGGCTGAACGTCGGGTTCAGCCGGAACTGCAGCACCGGCGAGGTGAGCTGCTGGCCGTCGACGTTCAGCTGATAGTCGCCGCGGTTGTTGCGCGTTTCGACGCCCATGTTGCTGACCGCGTTCGCCTGGCTGCCCGGCGCGAGGATCGTCAGATCGAGGAAGTTGCGGCCGTTGACCGGAATCTCTTCCATCTGCTTGGTGCTGACGACGCCGCTCGGGCGCGAGCTGGAGACGTCGACGAGCGGTGAAGACCCCTGGACGGTCACCGTCTCCTGCACCGAGGACAGCGACATCTCCAGGTTGACCACCACGGTCTGGCCGACGGAGAGATCGATGCCGGTGCGCCTGATCGGCGTGAAGCCGTCGAGATCGGCGCTGATCCGGTAGCGGCCGATGCGGGCCGGCAGCCGGTAGGTGCCGCGCGCGTCGCTGACGCTCTCGGACGTATTGCCCGTCGCCTCGTTGACGATGCGGACGGCAACGCCGGGCAGGACCGCCCCGGAGCTGTCGGTGATGGTGCCAGCCAGTGAGGCTTCCTGCGCGAATCCCGTGACTGGCAGCGCGACGATCAGCGCTGCGCCCAAAAGCAGTCCGACACCCCGGATCGACATACATCCTCCCGCGCTCTTGCGTTGGCCGAGTGAAGCGCGCGAATCGTGGCCCACGGTCCTGTAGCTGTAAATACCCAGTACCGGGTAGGAGCCGCACGCGCAGCTTCGGGAAGAACGGAGAGAACGCAGAGACACGCAGAGAAAACCTTGCAGGCGATTGCGGGTTTCACGGAGAGAAACCTGGTGCAAATTTCTCTGCGGTCTCCGTGGTCTCTGCGTTCGGATCCGGCTGGTGTGTCGGACGCGACTCAGTGCACGTTGTCGTCGAGCCAGCGCATGAAGTACTTCGCGATGCCGTCGCTGTTGCTCTCGGAGATGAACTGGTGACCGTTGCCGAGGAGCCCGACCTGCTCGAGGCCGACGAAGGTCGTCTTCACGCCCGCCTGGTTCAACCACTTTGCGGTGCAGTGCGCGTAGGGGCGGTGATAGCTGGCCTCGCCGGCGACGTTGAGCACCGGGATGGCGCGCAGGTTCACGAGCTTGCGCGCCGGCTCCTGCTGAATCCAGCAGGGGATGAGCCCGGGGCCGTCGGCTTGTTCCTGCCGGACGACGCGAAGGTCAGTCGCCTCGCGCGCCGGCGGATCGTAGGTGATCGCGGCGCTCGTCACGCCCCAGAGCCGCCCCGGCGTGTAGTTGCCCGGGGCGCGGCGCTCCGTGTTCTCCATCGGCGGTGACACGGGCTCGGCGGCGATGATCGCCTTGACGAGCTTGGGGCGCGCGTCGGCGACGTTCCAGCCGGAGCCGCCGATCCCGGAATGCAGCAGCAGCGTCACCGGCTGGCCGATGAGATCGAGCAGCTCGACGATCGCCTTGATGGTGAGCTCGCCCATCCCGCCGATGCTGTGCAGCTCGGTCTTGGCGAAATAGTCGAACACCGGATCGCCCATCCGCCCTTTCATCGGGTGGCTGCTCGGCCAGGCGCTGTACTTCGAGAACTGCGGCCACGGTGCGCCGAGTCCGTCGGGCCCCGGGGCAGTGCGGCCGGGGGAGGGCGGAACGCTCTGCGTCCAGATCTCCGACATCAGCGGCCCCGATCGCGGCGGCGTCACCTCGCCGTCGACGCCGGGGATGTAGGGCGAGCGTCCCTGGCCGGGGTAGTCCATCATGTAGACGGGATAGCCCTGGTTGAGGAAATCGTACGCCCACCCGGCGCGGCCGTCCGGCGTCTGCAAGCAGCGCGATGTTCGACTGGCCGCCGGCGCCCTGGACGAAGACGATCGGATCGTGACGCACCTCTTTCGGCACCCAGACCTCGACGTACATCGCGCCGCGCATCCGCTCGCGCCCGGGCTCTCCGTCCCAGTGACCGCCGATGTAGAAGTTGCCGCGCCGGCCGAGGTTTTCGGTGGAGAAGGTCGGCACCGATTTGAGCGGCATCGGGTTCGGCGTCTTCGGCACCGAGCCGCGGGCGACGCTCTCGACTTTCGTCTCGGAGCAGCCCGCCAGCAGCATCGACAGCGCGGACAACAGCGGCAACACCTTCGACGTCATGACCTGTTCCTCCTGCTTCGTGCTGCTGCGCCGGCGCGGACGTGCGATGTGGGAGTGGCGCGCGCATCCTTGCCTACGGCGAGGCGGGTGTAAATACCCAGTAGCAGGTAGGGCGGGTGGGGCAGCGGGACGGAGCAGGTGGGGCAGGTGGGGCGGGCTTGCCGCGCTGAAGCGCGCCTGGGCTCGATGCGAGCGAAGGCGGGTCAGGTCAGGTGGATGATCCCTCGCCGCAGCGCGACGTTCATCGCCGCGCTGCGATCCTTCACTTTCAGCTTCCAGAAGATGCTCTTGACGTGCACCTGCACCGTTTCGTCGCTGATACCGAGCGCGGCAGCGATTTCCTTGTTGCGCATCCCTTCGGCGATCAGGCCGACGACCTGCACCTCCCGCGGCGTCAGCGTCGGCCCGGCGGCGCGCTCGGCCAGGCGTGCCTCCACCTCCGGCTGCTGCACCGGATGCTTGCCCGCGTGCACTTCGCGGATGACGCGAATCAGATCGTCCGACAGCGTGTCCTTCAGCAGGTAGGTGGCGGCGCCCGCCTGCAGCGCCCGGAAGATATCCTCGTCGCCCTGGAACATCGTCAACACGACGATCCGCGCGTCGGGGTGCTCGCGGCGGATGGCGCGGATGGCGTCGACGCCGCTCATCGCGCCGAGCTGCAGGTCCATCAGCGTCACGTCGGGGAGGTGCCGCCGAAACAGCTCGATCGATTCCTCGCCGGATGCGGCCGATGCCGCAACCGCCATGTCCGGCTGCCTCTCGATGATGAGCTCGAGCCCCTCGCGAACGATCCGGTGATCGTCGACGCAGAGAATCTGGATGCGCGCGTCAGTCATCGGTGTCATCCGGCGCCGGAAGCGGCGCAGTTACGCGGATCTCGGTTCCGCCACCAGGTGTGCTCGTCAGCGCGAAGGTGCCGCCGATGGCCTCCGCGCGCTCCTTCATGCTCGCCAGCCCGTAGTGCCCGTTGCCGTCGCCTTCCGCGCGCCGCGATTCGAAGCCGCGGCCGTTGTCGGCGACCGTCAGGTGGACGAGCGAGCGTTCGTAGCGGAGCGCCACACGAATCACGGTTGGCTCCGCGTGCCGCACCGAGTTGAGGACGGCCTCCTGCCCGATGCGCAGCAATTGCTCGGTCACGCGGGGTGTAGCGTGGCGCACGATGCCGGCGAGCGCAATGCTGAACTGAATCGGCAGGCTGGCGACCGCGCGTTCCCCGGCCTCGGCCAGAGCCGTGGGGAGGTCGGTCCGCTGCAGCTTCGGCGATCGCAGATCCCAGATCGCCTGGCGCGCCTCGCGAATGTGCTCCTCGAGGTCCTTGCGCAGCCGGACGAACCGCTGCCGCGCCGGCGACCGCGCGTCGACATCGCTCGCGAGCGCATCGCACTGCAGCGCCACGCCGACCAGGCTCTGCAGCAGCGTGTCGTGGATCTCGCGGCTCAGGCGGGCGCGCTCGCCGAGCAGCAGCGCAAATTCCTTGCGCACACCGCGCAGGCGGAGGCGCCAGGCGCTGAAGACGGTGAAGCCGACTGCCATCGCGCAGGCGGCGTAGAACCACCGCGTCTGGTAGAAGGTCGGGCTGATCGAGAACTCCCACAGCGCCCCCGGCTCCTCCCACGTGCCGTCGTCGCGCTCGGTCATGACGTGGAAGCGATACGGGCCCGGCGCGAGATTCGTGTAGGAGGCCTGCCGGCGCCCGCCGGCGTCGATCCAGGTCGCGGTCGAAATCCTCGAGGCGATACCGGAACCTGGCGTTCATCGCCGAGGTCAGATCGACGACGCCGTAGTCGATTTGCAGCGAGCGGGTTCCCGACGGAATCCTCATCATCGGGACCGGGCTGAGCTCGCGCTGATCGATCGTCACCCGTGCGACCTGGACCGGCGCGACCGCGCGCGTCGGCGGCAGCGTCCGCGGATCGATGACGGTGATGCCCCGGGCGGTGACGAACCAGAGCCTGCCATCGGCGGTTTTGGTGACGCGCGGGCTGCCGACGTTCGCCCGCGGCAGGCCGGCAATTCCGTCCGACCGCCGGTACAGCTTGTATCGCAGCCTCAACGCATCGTCGCCGAACGCGCGCGCCAGCTCGCCGCGATCGACACGCGCGATTCCAGTGCTCGTGCCCAGCCAGAAGAATCCCATCTCGTCGGTCTGCACCGCGGTGATGTCCTGCAGCGAGAAGCGGCCGGTCTGCAGCGTGCGCAGCCCCTCGCCGTCGAAGCGGCCGAGGCCGGCGGTGGCGCCGAGCCAGATGCCGCCCTGGTCGTCTTCGTAGATGGCGTTGTAGGTGCCGATGCTGCCGCGATCGATCAGGCGGGCGATGTCCAGCTCGTCGACCATCACGAGCTGCCCGCCCTCGAAGCCGATCCACGCGCGGCCGCTGCGATCGACGTGGTTCAAGGTCACGGCGCTTCGCTGGACGGCGCGCGGCATCTCGACCGCCGTGATCTGCCCGTCCCGCCATCGAAACAGCCCCTGCTCGGCGTCGTAGATCCAGAGATGGCCGTCGCCGTTCGACGCCAGTGACAACACCCGCTCGAACGGGTGCGGCCACCGCGACACTGCCGTTCGCCGGCCGTTGGAGAACTTCACGAGGCTGCGGGCCGTGGCGGCCCACAGATGGCCCCGCCGATCGGCGTGCAGCGCGAGCACGCGCTCGCCGGTGAGCACGCGCGTCCGCCGCGGGTCGCCCGCAGCGGCAGTCAGCTCGACCACGCCGTCGGCCGTGGCCGCCCAGACATCGCCCGAGCGGTTCCGCTCGATCGCGAGGACCAATCCCTGATCGATGATCTGGACGATCTTGCGAGGGCTGGCGCGGTTCAACCCTTGCGTCGTGCCCGCCCAGATGTTGCCGTCGCGATCCTCGAACAGGGCGCCGATGCCGTCGCCGACAAAGCCGGTCAATGTCGAAGCGCGCTGCACCAGCGGCGGCCCGGCAGGCTGCTCGCGGATGCGCCACAGCCCCTGCCCGCCGGTCCCGATCCAGAAGTTGCCGGCGCGATCGCGCATCAGCCGCACGCCTCGCCCGCGCTCCGGTGAAGGCGGGCCCGCTGCGCCGATCGCGCGGTAGCCGACAATCGAATCGGTAATCCACACGCGTTCGGATCCGTCGATCGCGATCGACCGGGTCGCCGCGGCGGCGTCGCTGTTGCCGATGCGCTCGAACGTGCCGGTGGCGGCGCGGGACCGGAAGACGCCGTTGCGCGCGGCGACGACGAGATCGCCGCGCGGGCTCACTTGCACGGCGTCGATCGGCGAGATGCCGGGGCCCGACTCAATTCGCTCCCAGCGCTCCTCCTGCAGCCTGTACAGCCCTCGATCGGTGCCGGCCCACATGGCGCCGGACGGATCCTCGAGCACGACCTCGACGATGTCGGCGGCCAGCCCGTGCTGTTCGCCGTAGGTCGACAGCTGCCCGTCGTGCAGTCGCGCGATGCCTCGCGCGCCGGCCAGGCCGATCCACAAGCTCGCGTCGCGGGCGATGTGCAGCGATCGGACCTCCCTCGACTGGTCGGCGGCCTCCCCGAGCGGGATGCGCACGAACTCGGCGCCGTCGAACCGGAACAGGCCCGCCGTGCCGCCGACCCAGAGGTAGCCGCGCGCGTCCTGGACGAGCGACCAGATGGTGCCTTCCGCGAGCCCATCTTTCTCGCCCCACGACGTCAGCACGTAGTCGGTCAGCAGGCTCTGGACCTCGGTCGCAGCGGCCGGCGAGCTCGACGAGGACAGCGCCAGGACAAGGGCCAGAATCTTCTTCACACTCTCTTGCTCTCTTCGCGCGCAAATGTAACGCCGATGTCAAATCGATTGCCTGGCAGGGCGGCAAGCGCACAGAATGCAGACCTTCACGCTGCCGAGGAGGACTTGCATGCGCATGCGTCTTGGATTTCTGTCGGGGCTCTTCGTCGCGCTCGTCGGCGTCGTGGCGACCGCGCAACAGGCCGCCGCGCCGCAGGATCAGCCGGGGTTGAAGTGGAGCGACGACGAGCTCCGCAAAGTCGCCCATCACGTCCGCGCCGGGCGGAAGCTGACGCCGAAAACGTGGCCGAACGGCGCTCGCGTTGCCGTCTGCCTGTCGGTCGATCCCGACAACTTCACCATCCCGCTGAACGCGGGCAACGTCAATCCGATCCCGATTTCCGCCGGCGAGTACGGCGCCTTCGAGGGCGTGCCGCGGATGCTGCGGCTGTTCGACAAGCACCAGATCCCGGTGTCGTTCTACATCCCGGCTGTCGCCGCGATGCTGCACCCGGAGATGATTCGCGACATCGCCAGCCGGAAGCAGCACGAGGTGGCCATCCACGGCTGGATCCACGAGAACCCGATGGAGCTCGACGATCCGGAGGAGGAGTGGCGGCTGATCTCGCAGGCGATGGACCTGCTCGAGAAGCAGTGGGGACGCCGTCCGGTCGGCAACCGCAACCCGTCGTGGACGATGAGCACGCACACCATCGGGCTGCTGAAGAAGGCGGGGCTGCTCTACGACAGCAGCCTGCAGGCGATGGACGAGCCGCACGAGGTGCTGCTCGACGGCCAGCCGACCGGGCTCATCGAGCTGCCGGTGAACTGGATCATCGACGACTCGCCGATGTACGGCCCCGCCGGCGACTTCCCGTCGCCGCGCATGATCATGCAGACCTTCAAGGACGACTTCGACGTCGCCTACAAGGAAGGGACGATGTTCATGTTGACGATGCACCCGCACATCACCGGGCAGCGGACGCGCATCGGCCAGCTCGAGGAGCTGATCCGCTACATGAAGTCGAAGCCGGGTGTCTGGTTCGCGACCGCGGAAGAGATTGCCAAGTGGATCAAGCAGCAGTCGGGCATCAGCAACACGGCGGCCCGATGAGGAGGATGAACATGCGGCTCGCGATCGTCACGACCATCATCGCCGGCGCCGTCCTCTCCGCCGCGGCGCAGCAGCCCCGTCCCGACCGGCAGCCGGGACGCAAATGGAGCGAGGAGCAGCTGCGGCGCGAGTCGAGCCACGTGCGCGCCGGCCGCTCGCTCAACCCGAAGACGTGGCCGAATGGCGCCCGCGTCGCCGTGGCGCTGACCTTCAACGTCAGCAACGCGGCCAACCAGCTCGCCCGCGGCGACACCGCCGTCGTCGCGATGACGGGCGGCGAGTTCGGCGCCGCCCAGGGGCTCGCGCGCGTCCTCGAGGTGCTCGACCGGCACGAAGTGCCGGCGACCTTCTTCGTCTCCGGCGTCGCCGACGTCGTCGATCCGCAGATGGTGCCCGAGATCGTCAAACGCAAGCGGCATGAGCTCGGCGTCCTCGGCTGGAGCGACGAGAACGTGGCCACGCTCGACAACGCCGCGGAAGAGGGCGCGTCTGCTGGCTCGCGCCATCGATCGCATCGCCGCGTCGGCCGGCCGCAAGCCGGTGGGCGCGCGGGGACCCGGCGGGCACCGTCAGCCTGCACACGATGGGGCTGCTGAAGAAAGCCGGGCTGCTCTACGACAGCTCGCTGCAGGCGCGCGACGATGCGTACGAGCTGCTGCTCGAGGGGCAGGCGTCGGGGCTCGTCGAGCTGCCGAACAACCCGTATCTCAACGACTACCGCTACCTGACGTCGGCGCGCACCGGCCCGGGGATGCTGCCGTCGCCGGAACTGGTCTTCGAGACGTACCGGGACGGCTTCGACGTCGCCTACGCAGAGGGAACGCTGTTCGTCCTGACGCTGCACCCGCACGTGGTCGGCATGCGATCGCGGATCACCTACCTCGACGAGCTCGTGCACTACATCAAGCAGAAGCCGGGCGTGTGGTTCGCGACCGGCGAGCAGATCGCGAAGTACGTGAAGCAGGAAGCGCGGCTGAGCAACTAGTGGCCTGTATCGGCTGAACGAGGACCAGATCGCGGAGCGCGACGACCGGATGGCGAAGGCGCGACGACCGAGAATACCGGGAGTATTTGAGGAAGGAGCAACGCAGCCAGCCGGGATGCCCCGCCCGCGAGGTGGTCCTTGATCAGCCGATACAGGCCGACTAGCCCGGTCGCCGCGCCCGAGAGACGACGGAGACCACGAAGGCGCGAAGACACGAAGACGCACGAAGGTCTCTGTGTCTCTGTGTCTCCGTGGTTCGCTCCGTGGCACGCTCGCAGCGTGACAGCGAGCTCTGCGTTGATCGACGTTGCCGCAAGTCACGCCCGACCGCCGCTATCCCCGCTCCTGAATTCCCTGCTGGACTCGCGGCGAGTAATTAGCTATTGTGCTAACTATGCAAGGACGCCAGCGGTCCAGAAACGCGGTCTATCGCGCGCTCGCGGACGAAACGCGGCGCAGCATCCTCGATTACCTGCGGGACGGTCCGCGGACCTCGGGCGAGATTGCCGACCAGTTTCACTCGAGCTGGCCGACGATCTCGCGGCATCTCGCGGTGCTGCGCGCCGGCGGCCTGGTCGTCGCCGAGCGCCAGGGGCAGGCGATCTACTACGAGCTGAACACGTCGGTCTTCCAGGATTTGATCCAGCACCTGGTCGGCTGGATGAAGCCGGTGCGCCGGGCGGCCGTCCGGCGGCGGGCGCAGGAGGCGTAACCATGATCGCGAAACGCTCGATCGATGCCCGCGCCATGGCGGCGGTTGCCGCCGGCTATCTCGCCGGGCTCGCGGCCTACCCCAACCTCCCGGGTCCATTCCTGCGGCAGCAGCCGTCGGCGCGTGTGCTCGTGGCGTTCACGCTGCCGACCACCGCGCTGGTGATCTATGCGCTCTTCCGCAGCCTCTGGCGTCACGACCCGGTCCGCAGCGGCAACGGCGCCTTCGAGTCCACCTATCAGGCGATCGTCCTGCGCGTGCTGCTGTTCGTCGTCGCCCTGCATGCGCTGGTGATGATCGAGCTCACCCAGGTCACGGCCGCCTTCGGCGTGGCCCTCCCGGGACCGCGCACCGTCGTGGTGATGCTCGGCCTGGTGATGATCGCGATTGGCAACCTGCTACCGCGGACGCGGCCCAACGTCGCTGTCGGATTGCGGACCTCGCGGACGCTGACCAACCCCCAGCTCTGGCAGCAGGTGCACAGAAGCGGCGGCTACGTGACGGTCGCACTCGGGGTCGTCATCGCGGTCACCGGTCTCGTGCTCGCGCACGAGGCGGTCGGCGCGGTGGTTGGCGGCGCGGCGCTGGTCGCGGCGACGAGCGTGTTCGTGTCCTACCGCCGGCACGCGGGAGCGGTGCAGGATACGCGAGGCTGACGCGATGCTCGAGGTGCGGGGCCTGACGAAGCGCTACGGCGGCCATCTCGCGGTGGACGGCGTCAGCTTCAGCGTCAACCGGGGCGAGGTCGTCGGCTACCTCGGCCCGAACGGATCGGGCAAGAGCACGACGGTCAACATGGTGGTCGGGCTGCTCGAGCCGACGAGCGGTGCGATTCTGCTCGACGGTGTACATACCGGGCAAGCACACCATCGCGCAGTCGTCGCTTGCCGCCGTCGCCATCTTTCTCGTTGGCGGGACGCTAGCCGGCGCCCTCGAGCTCGTCAGCCTGCGCGCCGCGTCGCTCGCGCCGATGCTGACGATCCTCGTGTGCGGGCTGGTCGTCGCCGTCCTGCGCCGGCAACGACGACGGCGATGGGAAGACGTGCCGCTGGTGTTCGACGACGAGATGCCGTCGGATGTGCTTCGCGTCCGACTGCATTGACGAAGTGAGGCCGCGGCCGCTCGGAGCACGATAAGATACTGGCCATCATGCTGCGACGACTGATTTCGTTTTTGGCCTTCGGATGCGTCGCGATCGCCTCGCCGGCGCTCGCACAGGACAACCCCGAGTGGACGCGCCCGTTCCCGCCGTTTCGCATCATCGGCAATATCTACTGGGTCGGTTCGTACGATCTTGCCGCCTATCTCATCACCACGCCGCAGGGCCACATCCTGATCAACACCGGGGTGGGAGACACGGCGATGCAGATCAAGGCGAGCGTGGAGCAGCTCGGGTTCAAGCTCGCCGACACGAAGATCCTGACCGCCACGCACGGCCACTTCGACCATGTCGCGGGCCTGGCGGAGTTGAAACGGATGACGGGCGCGAAGCTCGTCGTCTCGGAACCGGACAAGGAGTTGTTCGAGTCGGGCGGGAAGCTCGACTTCCGGTTCGGCGACACTCCCGGCGCGCGCTTCGAGCCGGTCAAGGTCGACAGCACGTTCAAGGACAACGACACGATCTCGCTCGGCGGCACCGTCCTCACGGCGCACCATCATCCCGGCCACACCAAGGGGGCGACGAGCTTCACGGTCAACGTCCAGGAGGGCGCGAAGACCTACCGCGTGGTGATTGCCAACATGGGCTCGATCAATCCGGGCGTCAAGATGAGCGGCATGCCCGGGTATCCCGACATCGCCGCCGACTACGCGCGGACCTTCAAGGCGCAGAAGGACATGCAGATCGACGTCTGGCTCGCCTCGCATGCCTCGCAGTTCAAGCTGCACGACAAGTACAAGCCGGGCGACGCCTTCAATCCCGATCGCTTCGTCGATCCGCAGGGGTTCAAGGCGGCGGTCGCGCAGCTGGAAAAGACGTATCGCGATCAGCTGGATAAAGAGCGCACGGCGAAGTGAGTCGGCGCGGGAGCCGTACGACTACGACGGAGCCGTGCGCAAGGCCGCGATCAGGCGGTCCAGTTCCTCGACCATCGGCGTCAGCCCCGCGTTGGCGGCGATGACCCGCGCCTCGTTCAGCGCGGCGAGGCCGTCCTCGACGCGGCCCATGGCGCCGAGCACCTCGCCTCGATTGGCCGTCGCGTTGAGATAACCCTGGCCGTTCCTGGTCGCCTTCGACAACTCGCGCTGCTCGTCGAGGCACGTCAGCGCGCCGGCGAGGTCGCCGGTCTGCCGGAGGAGGATCGCCCGATTGCCGACGCACGCCGCGAGTCCGACCAGATCTCGGGTTCGCCGGCAGATCTCCTCCTGCCGATCGAGCAGCGCGCGTGCTGTTTCCAGATCGCCGCGGCCGAGCGCGATCAGTGCCCGCTCCCCGATCGCGCGTTGCTGTCCGGCCTGGTCGCCCAGCGTCGCGCATACCTCGTCGAGCGTTTCCCACACCGGCCCGGAATCCTGCTGACGCCCTGTTTGGTAGAGCATCTCGACGGCGCTGGTGAGCAGTCTCCGGCTCTCGTCCATTGCCCGGATCGCCGCCGCCGATCGGCCGCCGGCGACGAGATCGTCGATCGCGGCGGCGGTGTCGCCGAGATGGAGATGAACCTGCGAGCGATTGGCGTAGAGCGTGGCCAGAACGGCATGCAGACCCCGCGATCGCAACGCCGGTTCGGCCTGCGAGTACCGCGACAATGCGGCGTTGAAATCGCCGGCGCAGACGTCGACCGATGCGAGGTTGACGCGCGCGATTGAAAGGGCGGCGGGATCGCCGAGCCGGTCCGCGATCGATTCTTCCTCGACGTGCGCGGCGCGCGCGCCAGCAAGATCGCCGAGCTCCCGCCTGGCGGTGCCATGTGCGCCGAGCGCAAGGACCAGCGCCGGGGCTGCGTCCGAGGCTCGAGCCGCCGCCACGGCCTCCGCGGCAAGGCGGCCGCCGTCCTGCCAGCGCCCGTCTTCCATCGCCATGCGCGCCTGGGCGTCGAGGATGCGCGCGAGCAGCGGTTCATCGCTGATGCGCCGGACCAGCGCTTCGCAGGCGGCGGCGCGCCGACCCGCCTCGTCGCGGCGTCCCGCCTGGCGCAGCGAGTGGACCTCGCTGATGCTCGCTTCCGCGGCACCGCGAAGATCGCCGGTCTCCTCGCAGACAGCCCGATACGCCGCGAACTTCTCGAGCGCCTGCGACGCGTCACCGAGGTCGCTCAGAACGGCGCCCTGGCCGGCGATCGCGCGGGCCACGCCAGCCAAGTCGCCGATCGATCGGCACAACTCCTCCTGCTCGTTCATCAGCGCCAGGGCGCCGCGATGGTCGCCGCGCTGACGCAGCAGCTGTGCACGGTTGCCGAGATTGGCCTGCAGCCGGCTGGTGTCGCCACCGCCGCGGCAGGTCGCTTCTTCTTCCGCGAACAGCGCGGCCGCGTCGTCGAGATGGCCGAGATCGCGCAGGCACAACGCGAGATTTCCGAGCGCCCCCTGTAAGGCGGCGCGATCGTTTCTGCCTCGGCTCAGCGCGATCGCCTCCCGCAGCGGCGCTTCGGCGGCGATGAGCTCGCCCTGGCCCATCAACGCCGCGCCGAGGTTGACGAGCGCGGACGGCAGGCGGCGGTGGGCTGTCTCGTCGACACGCTGCCGGTACGAGTCGACCAGGTGTCGATGCAGACGCGCCGCCTGCACGGGATAACCCGCGTCGGTGACCATCCGTGCAACCTCCCACGCCATGTCGGGATTGCCGGCGGGGTCGTCGACGATCGACGCGATAGGCGTCGACCACACGGTAACCAGCCTGTTCTGCTTTGGCCCAGAGTTGACGGAGCTCGGCCTGCCCCTGCCGGTACGCGCGATCCATGAACGCGAGATCGCTGAGCGTGGCGACGAGTCCGCCCACGTCTCCGGCGCCAAGCTGCTGCCACGGCAATTCGTCGACAACACGCGGGCCGAGCTCGTAGGCTGCAAACGTGCGCGCCAGCGCGGCGTGCGCCGCTCGGCGGTCGTCGTCCGTCTTCAGGTACCGGCGCTCCACGGCGCGGCGATGCGGCTCGGTGGAGAAGACCAGCCGGCCCGAGTGCGTGACGAGCCCGGCTTCGGCGGCGAGGACCAGCGGCGACCACACCGCGTGCGGCACTGGCGCGCCGCCGTCGGCGACGCCGCCGAGGCAGTCGAGGAGCTCCGGTTCGGTGAGCCCGCGCCGCGCCGCCCACAGCGCGCGCATCGCGTCGCGGACAAGCCCGGGCCGGTCACGCTCGAAGTCGCGCTCGTAGCGTTCGAGAACCAGCGCGAGCAGTTCGTCCAGGGTGTTCGCCGCCAGGTAGCGGTCGATAACCTCGCCGATCGTGAAATGATCGCCGTGCTGGCGCAGCTCGTCGAGGACCGTACGAAGGAACAGCGCGTTGCCGGCCGACGCCGCGCCGACGAGGCGGGCTTCGTGATGCGCGTCGAGGCTCTTCGCCGAGCGCTCGAAAAACACGCGGATGAAATCGCGGCGCTCGGCCGCGTCGAGAGCCGGGATCGTGGTCACCGTCCATCCACGGTGTCGCCCCGCTTCCACCGGTCGTTCGCCGCTGGTCGTCACCACGACTCGAACCGAAGGCGGGGTTGTCTTGGGCAGCCACGTCAGATCGGGCGCGCCATCGACATCGTCGAGGAGATCGGCGCCGGTGACGAGCATCACGGTCCGCCGATCGGCTGAACCAGCCCGGACGATTGCGGCGAACAGCATGGCCCGCCGGCCCGCCGGGTTTGCCGTCGCGTCGGCAGGCTCGCGTTCGAAACCGTGCTGCCGCGCGAGCTCCGCGCCAAGCCGCACCGCCATCGCGGTCCACTCCGAGGCGTCGGCGGTTGCGCCGACATGATGCTCGACGATCGCATCGTGTGGATGCGCGATGCGCCACTGCGCCAGCCATTCGCAGGCAATGGCCGATGCGCCAGCGCCCGGCTCGCCCGTCAGCACAAGCGGTTGCCCGCCGCCGACGGCGAAGGCGTCGAGTTGATCGGCCACCGCCGAGCGCTGGACGAAGCCATGCACTTGCGCGGCCGCAAAGGCTCGGTGGGCTTCGGCGTCGCGGGTCAGCGCATCGGAGCCCATGTCGGCGGGATAGATCGCCTCGACCACCGCCGTGAAGTCGGCGAGCACGCGCTCTCCAAGCGCCCGTGGACTCGGGTATCCCACACTGGGCGGCCGGCCTCGCGTACCCTGCGCCTCAGGTCTTCGAGGCGTTGACGACGCGCCAGCGCGGCTGCGGCGGCCGCCACCGCACCGAGCGCCGCGATCTCTTCGCCGCTCTCGCGCTCGATCAGGATCGACTGTTCGTCGCTGGCGCGATTGCTCACCCAGGCCGGGTCGCGGGTGTAGATGAACGCGTGACCGGCGGCAGCCGGATCGTTGAGCACGCCGTGGAGGATCTCGATTTCGGTGACGGACGTGCCGCGCAGTGCGGCCACCCACGGCATTCGCTCGGCAACCTCACGCGGCACCTCCCTGGGAATCCAGCCATAGCGCTGGCCGAGGAGGCCGATGAAGAACGGCCGGCAGCGATCGATTTCCGCGAGGCAGATCGGCAGCACGTCGCCGTCCGCTTTCTGCTCGTCGGTGACGCCCCAGCGCAGATCGACCTCGGACCACGCCACGCCGCGCGATTCACAGAGCTGCCTGAGCTGCGGGAACACCCGCTTGATCAGCTCGTCGCGCTCTTCCTGCATGTCGCGAAAGGTCGACGACACGAAGACGCGAATCGAGCGGAACGAATGCGGATCGGGGAGATCGGTGCTTGATGCGGCGTGCACGGGCGACAGCGGTCGCCGGAGCATACCACCCCGATGCCGACATCTCGAACGCTGTCGGCGGCAACCCCTGCGTGTCGGCCGCGCGGTGATAGAGTGAGGCGGTTCACCCGCGGGAGCTGCTCCCGAACGTGACGTGAACACGCTGTCGAAAGCGGCAGACTCCAAGGGCGCCTCATGAACACCGCTCCGAATCGACGGCCGCAACGCACTGGTCGGGCTCCTGCTCCTGGCTCTTGCTGTGTCGGGTTGCGGCGCCGGCCGTTCGGTCCCGACCATCTACGACGCGCAGGCCGGCGTCGAGCGCTACGTCAGCTCCGGGCAGTACGACAAGGAGCTCGCCGCCGTCGTCGAGCGCGCCCGCGGGTATCTCGAGCAGCGCGCCAAGGCGGTCGCGAAGCCGGCCATTGTCCTTGATATCGACGAGACGTCGCTGTCGAACTGGCCGGCGTACCGCGTCAACGGCTGGACGCGCATCACCGCCGGTCCGTGCAACCTCGAGACGGGACCGTGCGGAGCCCGCGCGTGGCAGGCGACCGGCGCGTCCAAGGCGCTTGCGCCGACGCTGGCGATGGCTACGCGCGCGACCGAGCTGGGCGTCGCGGTCTTCTTCATCACCGGGCGTCCGGCGGAGCTTCAGGAGGCGACCGAAGCCAACCTGCGGCGCGAAGGCTATACCTTCGCCGGCGTGATCCTGCAGCCCGCGGGCGCGCGGTTCCAGAGCGCCGCCGACTTCAAGGCGCCCGAGCGGCGCAAGATCACCGAGCAGGGCTACACGATCGTCCTCAACATGGGCGATCAGGAGAGCGATCTGCGCGGCGGCTACGCCGAGCGCACCTTCAAGCTGCCCAATCCGGTCTACTTCCTGCCGTGAGCCGCAACCGGCCGGGCTTCCGTACCAAGTTGCCAATGGCCCGAAGCTGGCCGGCCGCGCTCGATAGGATGCCCGCATGCCTACATTCGGCCGCTCGATGCTGGAGCACTGGCTCCTCGACCCGGAGTGCACCTACCTCAATCACGGCACCGTCGGCGCCCCGCCGCGGCGGGTTCTGAAGAAGCAGCAGGCGCTGCGCGACGAGATGGAGCGCCAGCCGGCGCGGTTCATGCTGCGCGAGCTGAACGGCGAACATGCGATGCCCTGGCGCGCCGTGACGCGCCTGCGCGAGGCCAGCGATCAGGTGGCCGCGTTTGTCGGCTCGCGTCCCGACGATCTGGTCTTCGTCCCCAACGTCACCACCGGCATGAACGCGGTCCTTGGCTCGCTGCCGCTGGCGACAGGCGACGAGGTCGTGATCACCGACATGGCATACGGCGCGATTACGCTGACCGCCCGCGCGATGTGCGAGCGCAGCGGCGCCGTGCTTCGAACGGTGCGCCTCGACTATCCGATGCGCGACGCTGCCGGCGCGGTGGACCCGATTGTCGCGGCGCTCACCCCGCAGACCAGGCTGGTGGTGATCGATCACGTGACCGCACGTACGGCGCTGGTCCTCCCGGTGGCCGCCGTCGCGGCCGCGTGCCACGCGCGCGGCGTTCCGGTGCTGGTCGACGGCGCCCACGCGCCCGGCGCGATTCCCCTCGACATCCCGTCGCTCGGCGTCGACTGGTATTCCGCCAACCTCCACAAGTGGGCGCATGCGCCCCGCGGGTGCGGGATCTTGTGGGCCGCGCCCGAGCGGCAGGCGATGCTCCACTTTCCGGTGGTGTCGTGGGGCCGGAACAGGGGATTCCGTGACGAGTTCGAGCACACGCCGACCGCGGATCCGACGAGCTATCTGGCGGCGCCCGAGGGCATTGCCATGCTGCACGAATGGGGCTTCGATGCGTGTGTCGCCTACATGCACGATCTCGCGTGGGAGGCCGCGGCGATGCTGACCGCGCGCTGGGGCACCAGGTTCGAGATCCCGCGTCACATGGTGGGGACGATGGTGACGGTGCCGCTGCCGGGCGAGGCAGGCGCCACCGAGGCCGATGCGGAGCACGTGCGGCTCGCGCTGCTCGTCGAGGATCGTATCGAGGTGCCGCTGTCGGCCTGGAGCGGCCGGCTGTGGGTGAGGGTGTCTGCGCAGATTTACAATGACCGCGCCGACATCGACCGGCTTGCCGACGCGGTGATGCGAAGGGTCGCCGCCGCGCCGGTCCGATCGCCGATCACGACTGCATGATCGTCTTCGTTTCCTATCAGCGGGCCGACACGGCGTTTGCCGCCTGCGCGGTGTCGTACGCGCTGCGCCTCGCCGCGCACGACGTGTTCGTCGACACCGGCAGCATCGGCGCCGGCGACCTCTATCGCCAGCTGATCTCCAACGCCGTCTCCACGTGCAACGTGATGCTCGCCCTGATCGGACCGTCGTTCGAACCCCGGCGGCTGCACGAGCCCGCGAGCGTGGTCGCCTACGAGTGGCAGCGTGCCCGCTTCCATGGCACCGCCGTGGTGCCGGTGCTGGTCGACGGCGCGGCGATGCCGGTCGACGAGCAGCTGCCGCCGCAGCTGCGCTGGTTCACGCGTCGCAACGCGCTGGCGCTGCGGCGCGGTTCGTCGATCGCCGATATCGACGCCTGCGTCGCTGCGATTCCGACGCTGGCGGCGACGCCGCGGCGCGCCGCCCGCGTGCTCTGGGTCGACGATCGGCCCGCCAACAACGAGCCCGAGCGGCGCCTGCTGCGGCCGCACGGGATCGTGTTCGACAACGTTGTCTCCATCGACGAGGCGGTGGAGCAGCTCACCAACGAGCACTACGACCTGATCATCACCGACCTCTGGCGTCAGGGCTCATCGGATCGCTCCTCCACCGCCGGCGCCGCGTTCCTTGCACACCCCGCCGTGCGCCAGGGCGGCCCGCCGGTCATCGTCTACGCCGGGATGTCGGCGATGCGCCAGCGCGACGACCTGGTCAGGCTGGGCGCCCTCGACGTGACCTCGAGCCGCGACGACTTGCTCGCCATGGTGCTCGACGTGCTCGGCCGCGGCCCGGAGTCGACCGGCGATCTGCAGCGCTGATCGACCGATCGTGTGCGCTTAATTCGGCCCGAACGGGTTGCGGGCGACGAAGCGCTTCGATGGATTCCGCTGAGCGGCTGGACGTATGACCTCGCAGCGTAAGGTTGAACGGGATCGAGTCGATGACGGCTGTGCTGTTCGGTGCTCCGTGTTCGCGACTACCGCGTCGCGCGTGACGACCAAGGCCGGCGGGTAGTTCGGGTGCGCAGCAGCGACAGCGCCATCGCGGCGGCGATGGCGCCCAGCCACGCGTTGGTGGACGTCCCCGGCGCTGCACGAACGAGGTAATCGATCGTCAGCTCGGTCTGATCGCGGTCGCGCCGCTGCGCCGTGATGGCCACCTCGTCGCTCTCCGGCACTAACGCGTTCGCCAGATAGACACTGCGATCGCGGTGGTGGCTGTTGCGGAACAGCAGCCGATGGGAGCCCGCCGAGAGGTTCGGAAGCGCCGCCGCCGATTGAATCCGGATCGTGCCCTCACCGCGCCGCATGGCTTCCAGCGCAGGAAAACTGCTGTCGACGAGCTGTGCCCGAACGGGCGTGCCATCCACTTCGAGGGTCAGCGCGCCCATTGCCACCGCGCCATAGGCCCGCTGCTCGTCCTCGGTCAGCGATCCGTCCCGATTGCGATCGATGTCGGCGATGACCGCCTCGGCCAGGGCGATGCCCGGCGTCAGGTCCAGTTCGATGTGCACGGCTCCCGAATCGATGCCGAGCCGTGCCGCCTGCAGGTATTCGTCCAGTCGATGCGCCGACACCTCGACGACGCCGGCGATTGTCAGCAGTAGCGAGAGCACGCACGCGGCACGCCTACTTCCGGATGAACTTGGCACCGTAGTCGTTGGTCGGATCGCGATAGATGGTGTGGATGTGGTCGACGCCACCCTGCGGGGCGTACTCGATCACGAGAGTCGGTCCCTGGATACGGAAATACGCGGCGCTGCCGGCGTCTGTCGGACCGCTCCAGGCGAAGTAGGTCTCGGGAAGCTTCGCCCGTATCTCGGTGATGCGGGGCTCGGCGAATGCGTCGCTCTGAATGCCAGTCCACTCGCGCACCAGTTCCAGCAGCATCGTTTGCTGCGGCGCCGAGAGCGCCGACGCGCGAATGCCCTCGGGCTGGATCGTGCGTCCATCCTGGCCGGGTCCGAGCACGAGATCGGAGACGCGCGAGCCAAGGATTGCCTGCTTGCGCTGGGCGTCATTCAACGCGTTGATCAGCGCAAACGCCTTGTCGTTCTCGTTGCCCAACGGACGGACGGTGCGGCCTTCGACGGTGTAGGTGGCAGGCTGAGCCGCAGGAAGGCTGGGCGCCATGCTCGCCTCGCTCCCCGCCATCGTCAGATTGATCGCCAGATGGTGACCGCCAAACTGCAGCATCCACGGCGATGTCACCGACGGCGTTCCCAGGAAGGCGAGGTAGTACTCGTCCTCGCCAAACCGGACGCCGCCACCCCCGCCCCGTGGCGGTCCACCCTGGCCGCGTCCGCCGCCAGGTGGATTCGATCTGCCCTCAGCTTGTGCTTTCCGCAGCACTTCGTCGCCGCGCATGATGTCGATGATCTTCCGATACCCATCCCGGCTCAGCGCCGTCGAGAGCAGGCTCATCACGGTCGCGCGCTGCGCCGGCGTCACGTCCCCGAGCCGTAAGCCCTGGCGCTGAAACATCGGGCTCGGAAGGTTGGACCACCTCGTCTTCTGCGGCCCCTCGAACGGAAACTGCACTTTGGCCCGACCCGCGTCGTCGAGCGAGGCGAGGAGCGCCTGCGCGGCGGCGACGATACGTGCGCCCGCGTCCGACGAACTGGCGGGCGGCGACGGCGCCGTCCCGCCGCGTTGTGCGAGGCCTGTCGCGGCGACGGCGACGATCAGCGTGAAAGCGAGAACTGAAGCGATGCGAGCCGGTGAAGGCATTCGAACGGTCGAGCACCTGGAAGCCACCGTCATCGAGGATCCTCAGTCGCGCCGTTGGCCGGTGAAGCGCAGCAGCATCAGGAAGAGATTGATGAAATCGAGGTAGAGCGCCAGCGCGCCGACAACGGCGTACGAGCCCGTCTGGCCCGATGGCAACGACAGCGCCATCGCCTTGAGCCGCTGCGCGTCATAGGCGGTGAGCCCGGTGAACACGATCACGCCGATGACCGAGACGACGAACTGCAGGCCGTCGTTCTGCCAGAAGATGTTGATGATCGATGCGCCGATGATGCCGATGAGGCCCATGAAGAAGAACTGGCCGACGCCGCGCAGATCGCGATGCGTCACCGTCCCGTAGACGGCGAGGGCGGAGAACATGACGGCGGCGACGAAGAACGTGCTGGCGATTGACGCCCCGGTGTAGACGAGCAGGATGAACGACAGGGTCACGCCGGTCAGCGCCGAGTAGACGATGAACAGCAGCGATGCGGTGGCGGGCGCCAGCTTGTCGACTCGGGCCGACAGCGCGAACACGATGCCGAGCTGCGCGATGATGAGCGTCCAGAAGACCGCGCGGTTGGTTGCGATCGTTGCCGCGAGTTGCGGCGAGCTGGCCACGAAGTAGGCGGTGACCGCGGTGATCACGAGCCCGGCGCCCATCCAGCCGTAGACCGCGCTCAGGAAGCTGCTGACCTGCGCGCCCAGACTGGCGTCGGTGTAGGGTGCGGCGATGCGGTCGCGTGCGTTTTCGTATTGAGCCATATTCAATGCAGAGCGTGACGTGCACTCCCCTCCGCTCCTATCTTCGTCTTCGCCGGCGCCTGCGTCTTCAACAATCGTGCGATCGGCAACGGGGCGAGGATCCGGGAAGCGGGTCCCGGCAAGAAGCGCCGCGCTCGTCGGGTTCACGTCGATCGTCAACCGACCGCGCGGATCAAGGCGGCGGCGGGCATCAGATGAGCTCGCCTGGCAGTCGTCAGAACTGCACGCTGATATAGCTCGACCTGCCGTGCGAGATCGCGCTCCGCGCTACAGTAGGGCGCATACCCACATTGTCGAAGCGGCCCCATCAGATGACCGCCTCCGGCGGTGATCGCGCCAGGGATCCACGCTGGCGCTACTCGCTCGGATGGCGCTTGCCGGCGCTCACCAGCGCGATATTCGTCGGCGTGCTCGTCGTCGTGCTCTACGCCGCCTACCGCGAGGTGGAGACGACGCTGAGCGAGGCGGGCGCGGAACGCGGAAGACACGCCGCCGAACAGGTGGCGGCGATCTTCGGCCGATCGACGCAGCAGTCACTCGATCAGCTCCAGCGAGTCGCTCGCGTTGTCGGCCTCTATCTTCGTGAGCCCACCGATGAGCACCTCGCCGACGCGCGTGCGGCAGTCGCGCCGCTCGCGCCCAGCCCGACTCGCCGGGTTTCGATCTGGAACGCCGCCGGTACGCTCGTCTTCGAGGCCCCGGTTGAAATGCCGTCGGGCACGACCGAGGATCCGGCACCGGTACCCGCTCGCACGTCGCCGGCCGCTCCCGGACTGAGCCCGATCCAGGCAGCGGGGGAGTGGGTGTTCATCGACGCGAGCGTCGCGATTCCGGATCCGATCGTCGCGACGGCGGCGCCGTTGGGGTCGATCACGCTTCGGTCGGTCATCGCGGTGTCGCCTCCGGATGCGCTGAATCGCCTGGTCGGGATGGACGCGCGCATCCTGTTCGGCAACAGAAGCGGCGACGTGTGGACCGACACGCGGCGTCGTGCCGTGGGGCCCGCCGTCAACCTGCGCACCGACGGGGTCGCAGACTATCGCGCCGAGGACGGCGGCAGACGGATCGGCGGGCTCAGCGGGCTTCCGGGTACCCCGTGGGTCGTCTGGGTTGAGTTTCAACGCGCCGGGGTCGTGGCGCGAGCCTCGACCTTCCTGCGGCGCATGGCGCTTTTCGGGCTTCTTGCCGCGGCCGCCACCGTCCTCCTGGTCCGGCGGTTCACCATTCGGGTGACGACCCCGCTGGCAGAGATGACGACCGCGGCTGAAGCAGTCGCCAGCGGCGACTTTTCGCGTCGGGTCATCGCCGATCGCCCAGACGAGATCGGCCGGTTGGGGCGCGCCTTCAACGTCATGACGAGCGAAGTCGCGGACGCACGGCGCGGCCTCGAGCAGCGGGTGGAGGAGCGGACCAACGAGCTGAACGCGGCGCTGGCCGCCCTCCACCAGCGCAGCCGCGCCAGCGAGGATCGCTATCGCACGCTCTTCGACTATGCGCCGGACGGGATCGTCATTGCCGACCGCGACGGCCGCTACGTCGACGCCAACGCCAGCATGTGCGAGATGGTCGGCTACTCGCGCGATGAACTGATTGGCCTGCACGCCTCCGAGATCGTGGTGCCGGAGGCGATCCGGCCGATCGGGTCGACGCTGCATGCGACCACCGCGACCGCCGACTACCACCAGGAATGGCAGTTGCGCCGCAAGGACGGGACGCGCTTTCCCGCCGACGTCCTCGCGACGACGATGCCCGACGGCAACGTCATGGCGATCATCCGCGATGTCAGCGAGCGGAACCAGGCGCTCGAGGCGCTGCGCGCGGCGGAGGAGCGCATGCGCTTCGCGCTCCAGAACGCCGACGTCGGCATCTGGGACATGGATTACGCGACCGGCCGCCTGCAGTGGTCGGAGACGATCGAAGCGCACTACGGCCTGCAACCGGGCACATTTCGCGGCACCTTCGACGCGTTCATCGCCTGCGTGCACCCCGACGACTGGACCTCGTTGCGGGAGACGTTCAGCCAGGCCGCGAAATCCGGAGCGGACTTCTCGACGCTGCACCGCGCGGTCTGGCCCGACGGCACCGTCCGGTGGCTGAGCGGCGCCGGCCGCGTACTTCTTGGCGAGCAGGGAGAGGCGGTCCGGGGCGTCGGCATTTCGATGGACATCACCGCGCGGCGGACCCTGGAACAGCAGTATCAGCAGGCGCAGAAGCTGGAGGCCATCGGGCGGCTCGCCGGCGGTGTCGCCCACGACTTCAACAATCTTCTGACCGCCATCCTCGGCTTCGGCAGGTTCGTGCTCGACAGTTTCGCGGACGACGACGACAGGCGCGCCGACATGGAACAGATCATCCAGGCTGCGGACCGCGCGTCGGCGCTCACCAGGCAACTGCTCGCCTTCAGCCGCAAGGAGGTCGTGCAGCCGGTGGCGTTGAACCTCAACGAGGTGATCGTCGATACCGAAAAGATGCTGCGGCGGCTGATCGGAGAGCACATCGAGATCGAGCTGGCGCTGGCCGGCGATGCGGGCATCGTGCACGCGGATCCGGGGCAACTCGATCAGATCATCATGAACCTCGCGGTCAACGCCCGCGACGCGATGCCGGGCGGCGGCCGTCTGACGATCGAAACGGTGAACGTCGATCTGGATGCGTCGTTCGGATCCAAGCATGGTCCGGTCGAACCGGGCCCGTACGTGATGCTCGCGGTCACCGACACGGGCGTCGGCATGACCGAGGACACACGCCGGCGGCTGTTCGAGCCGTTCTTCACGACCAAGGAGCCGGGAAAGGGCACCGGCCTCGGCCTCGCGACCGTCTTCGGCATCGTCAAACAGAGCGGCGGATACCTGTACGTGTACAGCGAGCCGGGACGAGGGTCGACGTTCAAGATCTACCTGCCCCGCCTGGCCGCCGGGACGGCGTCAGCCGCGACGCAGGCGCGCCCGCCGGTGCGGCGAGGATCGGAGACGGTGCTGCTGGTGGAAGACGAACTGTCGGTCCGCCTCCTGGTCCAGACCATTCTCGAAAGCGGCGGCTATCGGGTGACTGGCGCGGCGAATCCGCGAGAGGCCGAAATCGCCCTCGGCGATCGCCTCGACGAGGTCGACGTCCTGGTGACCGACGTCGTCATGCCGGGAGGCACGGGCCCGGCGCTCTTCGCGCAGCTTCGCAAGGCGAACCCTCGTCTTCGAGTGCTCTATATGTCGGGATACACCGGCGATACGTCGTTCCGGAACGGGGAGCTCGAACCGGGCGTCGCCTTCCTGCAGAAACCCTTTGCCGCTGATGCGCTGCTGCGGAAACTGCGCGACGTGCTCGATCTGCAGCCCGAGACGCAGCGAAAACGGGACCGCGCGAGCTGATCTGCCGGCGCTTTTTTCGCGAGTAGGTCAGGGCTGCCCGCGCGCAGTGTCAGTCGAACCGGACCAGGCCGCGCCGCGTGGCGACGCGCACCGCTTCGGTGCGGCTCGTGACCTGCAGCTTCTCGAAAAGATGCGCGAGGTGGCTCTTGACGGTGCGCTCCGAGATCTCGAGCGCCGTCGCGATCTCCTTGTTGCTGTGGCCGTTGGCCAGCAGCCGCAACGCGGCCAGCTCCCGCGGTGTCAGCTGCACCTGGGTGACGTGCTCGGCGAGCTTGGCGGCGGCCGCGGGTGCGAGGTAGGTCTTGCCGGCCAGGACATCGCGAACGCACGCAACCAGCGCGTCGGCGGCGATGTCCTTGAGGATGTACGCCTTCGCTCCGGCCTGCAACGCGCGCGCGATGTCTTCGTCGGCATCGTAGGTCGTCAGCACGACGACGCGCGCTTGCGGGTCGATCTCGCGAATTCGCCGGATGGCTTCGACCCCCTCCATCTCCGGCATGCGCAGGTCCATCAGCACGACGTCGGGATGATGGATCAGGAAGGCGTCGATCGCATCGCGGCCGTTCGCCGCTTCGGCGACGACCTCGAGGTCGGTCTCCTGGTTGATGATGTTGGCGACGCCGGTGCGCAGCAGCGAATGATCGTCGACGACGAGCACGCGCGCCTGGACCGCGGCCGGCGCCGGCGCGGCGTCGTCCGCGAATCAGCGAAGGCCATCGCCCGCTCGCGGAATCGAGAACGCGGCCGGCTGCCACGCCAGCACGACTTCGGTGCCGGACCTCGCGGCGGTGACGAAGGTGAGCGAGGCGCCGATCCGCTCGGCCCGCTCCCGCATGCTCGTCATGCCGAACCCGGCGGAGCCGCGATCGCCGCTGATGCCGCGGCCGTCGTCGGCGACCGACAGGCGGAAGCCGACGCCGCGCACCGCGCCGGCGCGCACGACGATGCGCTGCGCGCGCGCGTGGCGGACGGCGTTGGTGAGCGCCTCCTGGGTGATGCCGATGATCTCGCGCTCGACGCCGGCGTCGAACGCCGGCAGTTCGTCGATCACGAGCTCGACCGGCACGTCGCCGGTGCGCTGCGCCAGATCGACCATGCGGCGCAGCGCGGTCGCCACGTCCTCGCGTTCGTCGGACTGCGGCCTCAGCGCCGCCACCGATCGGCGCGCCTCGATGAGATGCGTGCGCGCGAGATCGATCGCCGTCTCGAGGCTGCGCGCCGCCGCCGGCGGCAGGTTCGACGACGCCGCCGCGCTGCGCCGCCTGCAGCTGCATCAGGATGGCGCCGAATCCCTGGGCGAGCGTGTCGTGGATGTCGCGCGCGATCCGGTTGCGCTCTTCGAGCACCGCCTGCCGGCGCGCTTCGAGCAGGCTCTGGTCGACGAGCCGGCTGTAATAGAGCGCCAGCGTCGCCTGCCGCGCCGTGGCGTCGAGCAGCGCATGGCGCCAGCGCCGCTCGCACTCGGAATCCTGCACGCTCGACAAGCGCGATCCAGCCGAGCGTCTTCGGCGCCAGCCGCAACGGCGCGACCAGCAGCGCGCTGACGTCGCCGGCGCGATTGAACGCACGCACCGCCTCGGGCAAGCCGCTCGTCGTCGCCGTCGTACTCGAGGATCGCCGTCGCGTCCCTCTTCGCAGGCCGCGAGGTGGCGGCTCATGCTCTCGCGCGGCAGATCGAGCGACGCCCAGTCGGCGCTTTCCGGCGTGTAGGTCTCGCCGCCGATGTTCGCCATCCAGAGGTCGCAGGCGCCCGTTGCCTCGTCGAGCAGCCAGACGCCGCAGGCGTGCGCCTCGGAGTCGTCCACCAGGCGCTTGATGAACATGCGGAAGAAGCCGCGAAGATCGGGGTGCGTCACCAGCAGATCGAGCGCGAGCTGAACCGCATCGCTCTGGATCGAGGCCATGCACTCGGCGCGCTGGCGGTTGTCGTCGAGGTCCTGAGCGCTGCCTGCAGCCGTGCGATCTCGACGTCAGGCGCGGTTTCCTCCCGGAGCGCCACCGGTTCGCGGGATTCTGCGGATGCGGACATGCCCTCGATTATGAGCGAGTCCGGGGCGGCTGACCACCTGCCATCGGGACGACCCGCACATCGTCCTTTTGGCCGATGACCGCATGGCGCTCATGGGCGAATGAGCGATCTGGCATAAGGGCGACGCGGTCGATCGGCTATCTGCCGGATTGTGACGGGCCCTCCGCACGCGTCATCCTTCGGCTCATGTCTACTCGATTTTCACCCTCGCAGACGCTCCGACTGACGCTCCGCTCCGATTCCTCGCTGCTCAGCCTGTATCTGGCGGCCGCGTCATTCTTCATCGGCTGCACGCGCGTCCAGACGGCCGCCGCCGCGCCCCAGCTGCCTCAGGTGACCGCGGCGGCCGCGGTGGCCCGCGACGTCACCGAATGGGACGAGTTCACCGGCCGCCTCGAACCGGTGCAGTCGGTCGGCATCCGGCCGCGTGTCTCGGGCCTGATCTCGAACGTCACCTTCGAGGAGGGCAGCCTCGTCCGCCAGGGGCAGCTGTTGTTCCAGCTCGACGATCGTCCCTTCGTCGCGCAGGTCGAGCGGCTCCGCGCGGAGCTGGCGCAGGCCAACGCCGCGCGCGATCGCGCCGCGTCCGAGATGCGGCGGGCCGACCGGCTGGCGAGCGACAACGCGATGTCGCTCGAAGAGCGTGAGCGCCGCGCCGGCGCGGCGACCGAGGCCACGGCTCGTGTCGACGCGGTCGCGGCCGCGCTCCGCGCCGCCGAGCTCGATCTCGAATTCACGAGGGTCGTCTCGCCGATCGACGGCCGCGTCGAGCCGCGCGCTCGTGACGCGCGGCAACCTCGTCTCGGGCGGCCAGGGCGACGCCACGCTGCTCACCACGGTCGTCTCCGTCGATCCGATCTACGCCTCGTTCGATGCCGACGAGCAGACGTTCCTGCGCTACGGCGATCGCGTCCGCCGGCATGGCAAGGGCGCCTCGCAGGGCGACCTGCCGATTCAGATGGCGCTCGCCGACGAGCAGACCTTTCCGCACGAGGGCACGCTGCAGTTCCTCGACAACCAGCTCGATCCGTCAACCGGAACGATCAACGGCCGCGCCGTCTTTCGCAATCCCGACCGCCGCCTGACGCCGGGCCTGTTCGTCCGGCTCCGGCTGCCGGGAACGGTCTCGTACCCGGGCGTGCTCGTCGAGGATCGCGCCGTCGGCACCGACCTCGATCGGCGCTTCGTGCTGGTCGTCGGCGGCGACAAGACGATCGAGTCGCGGACGGTCACGCTCGGGCCGGTGATCGACGGCCTGCGCGTCGTGCGAAAGGGCCTCACGGCCGGCGAGCTCGTCGTCGTCAACGGCCTGCAGCGGGTGCGTCCCGGCGTGCAGGCGAATGCGACGGTCGTGGCGATGGGCGGTGCGCAATGAAGTTCTCGTCCTTCTTCATCACCCGGCCGATCTTCGCCATCGTGCTCTCGCTGTTGATCGTCGTCGGCGGGACTGCTGGCGCTGTTCGAAGCTGCCGATCAGCGAGTATCCCCGGCGTCGTGCCGCCGACCGTCGTCGTGCGCGCGGCATTCCCCGGCGCCAACCCGAAGGTGATCGCCGAGACCGTCGCCTCGCCGCTCGAGCAGCAGATGAACGGCGTCGACGGCATGCTCTACATGTTCTCGCAGGCGACCTCCGACGGCGCGCTGACGCTGACCATCACCTTCGCGCTCGGCACCGATCTCGACAACGCGCAGGTGCAGGTGCAGAACCGCGTCGCGCAGACGCTGCCGCGCCTGCCGCAGGACGTGCAGCGCATCGGCGTCACCACCGAGAAGGCGTCGCCGGACTTCATCATGGTCGTGCACCTCGTCTCGCCGGACGAGCGCTACGACATGCTCTACCTGTCGAACTACGCGCATCTCCAGGTCAGGGACGAGATCACGCCGCATCGGCGGCGTCGGCGCCGTCCAGGTCTTCGGCGCCGGCGAATACAGCATGCGCGTGTGGCTGGATCCGGACCGCCTCGCGTCGCGGCAGCTGACGACCAGCGACGTCGTGCGCGCGATCCGCGAGCAGAACGTCCAGGTGGCGGCCGGCGTGCTCGGCGCGCCGCCGGCTCCCTCCGACGCGACCTTCCAGCTCTCGATCAACACGCAGGGTCGGCTGACGTCCGAGTCGGAGTTCGGCAACATCATCGTCCGCGCGACCGACGACGGGCAGATCACGCGGCTGTCGGACGTCGCCCGGCTGGAGCTCGGATCGAGCCGCTACTCGCTGCGCAGCCTGCTCGACAACAAGCCGGCGGTGGCGATTGGCGTGTTTCAGCGCCCCGGCACCAACGCGCTGCAGGCGTCGGACGACGTGCATGCCACGATGGAGCGCCTGAAGCAGAACTTCCCGCCGGGCGTCGACTACCGGATCGTCTACGACCCGACGGTGTTCGTCCGCGAGTCGATCAACGCGGTCGCGCACACGCTGTTCGAAGCGATCCTGCTGGTGGTGATCGTGGTCGTGGTCTTCCTGCAGACGTGGCGTGCGTCGATCATCCCGCTGGTCGCGGTGCCGGTGTCGCTGGTCGGCACCTTCGCGGTGATGCTCGGCCTCGGGTTCTCGCTCAACACGCTCTCGCTCTTCGGCCTGGTGCTCGCCATCGGCATCGTCGTCGACGATGCGATCGTCGTGGTCGAGAACGTGGAGCGGCATATCGAGCTCGGGCAGCCGCCGATGGAGGCGACCAGGCGGGCGATGGAGGAAGTCTCCGGGCCGATCATCGCCATCGCGCTGGTGCTCGGCGCGGTGTTCGTGCCGACGGCCTTCATCAGCGGCCTGACCGGCCAGTTCTACCGGCAGTTCGCGCTCACCATCGCGATCTCGACGTTCATCTCGGCGTTCAACTCGCTGACGCTGAGCCCGGCGCTGGCGTCGCGGCTGCTGCGCGCGCACGGCGCGCCGCGCGACCGGCTGCAGCGCGTCATCGATCGCGTGTTCGGCTGGTTCTTCCGCGGCTTCAACCGCGCGTTCACGAGCGGGTCGTCGATCTATGCCGGCGGCGTGTCGCGGGTGCTGCGCGTCTCGGCCGTGGCGCTGGTGCTCTACGTCGGCCTGATCGGGCTCACCGGTGTCGGGTTCGCCAAGGTGCCGCAAGGCTTCATCCCGGCGCAGGACAAGGACTACCTCGTCGCGTTCGCGCAGCTGCCCGACGGCGCGACGCTGGATCGCTCCGAGCGGGTGATCCGGCAGATGACGTCGCTGGCGCTGGCGCATCCCGGCGTCGCGAACTCGGTGGCGTTCCCTGGCCTGTCGATCAACGGCTTCGTGAACGCGCCGAACACCGGGATCGCCTTCGTCACGCTCAAGCCGTCGCACGAGCGCGCGCGGATGCACGGGATGGACGCCAACAGCATCGTCGCCGATCTGAACCAGCGGTTCAGCGCGATTCAGGACGCCTACGTCGCGATCTTCCCGCCGCCGCCGGTTCAGGGGCTCGGGCACGGTCGGCGGCTTCAAGCTGTATGTCGAGGACCGCGCCGGCCTCGGGTTCGAGGAGCTGTACCGGCAGGTGCAGAACGCGGCGATCGCGGGACGGCAGGTGCCGTCGCTGGCCGGCCTGTTCTCCAGCTTCCAGGTGAGCGTGCCGCAGATCGACGTCGACGTCGATCGCGAGCGCGTGAAGACCTACGGCATCCCGCTGACCGACGTGTTCGACACGCTGCAGGTCTACCTCGGCTCGCTCTACGCCAACGACTTCAACCGGTTCGGCCGGACCTACCAGGTCAACGTGCAGGCGGAATCGTCGTTCCGCATGCAGCCGGAGCAGATCGCGCGGCTGAAGACACGAAACGCGCGCGGCGAGATGGTGCCGCTCGGATCGGTGCTGCACGTCAGCCGCACCTACGGGCCGGATCAGGTGATGCACTACAACGGCTACCCGGCGGCGGAGATCAACGGCGGGCCCTCGCCTGGCCACAGCTCGGGCCAGGCGCAGGGCGCGATCGCCGAACTGCTCGGGCGCACGCTGCCGAACGGGATGACCTTCGAGTGGACCGAGCTCGCCTATCAGGACGCGATCTCCGGCAACACGATGTTCCTGATCTTCCCGCTGTGCGTGCTGCTGGTCTACGGCGTGCTGGCGGCGCAGTACCAGAGCTGGTCGCTGCCGCTGACGGTCATCCTGATCGTGCCGATGACGCTGCTGTCGGCGATTGCCGGCGTCTGGCTCACCGGCGGCGACAACAACGTGTTCACGCAGATCAGCTTTCTCGTCCTCGCCGGCCTCGCCTGCAAGAACGCGATCCTGATCGTCGAGTTCGCGCGGCAGCGCGAGGCCGAGGGCGCCTCGCGGCGCGACGGCGATTCTCGATGCCTGCCGGATCCGGCTGCGGCCGGTGCTGATGACCTCGGTGGCGTTCATCATGGGCGTCGTGCCGCTGGTGCTCGCGCGTCGGGCCCGGCGCCGAAGTGCGCCAGGCGATGGGCATCGCGGTCTTCGCCGGGATGCTGGGCGTCACGCTGTTCGGGCTGTTCCTGACGCCGGTCTTCTACGTCGTGATTCAGGGTCTCGCGGATCGCCTGCGCCAGCAGGCGGGCGGCCGCGATCGCCACGCAGCTGCCGGCTGCAGCGGAGGGCCAGTGATCGTGCGTAACAACAACGTGATGTCGCGCCTTGGCGCTCGATTGCGCGCCCCGATCGTGATCGGGTTCGTGTCGCTGCAGCTTGCGGCGTGCGCCGTGCGGACGACGCCGCCCGCGACGACCCTCGAACGAACGCCGCTCAGCCGCTGGGACGCGTCGGTGGTCTCGGACCAGGAGTACGACCCGCGCTGGTGGCGGCAGTTCGAGGATCCCGTCCTCGAGCAGCTCGAGCATGCGGCGCTCGACGCCAACCGCGACGTCCGCTCCGCGCTCGCGCGCTTCGATCAGTCGCGCGCCGTCTTCGACGAAGATCGCCGCCGGCGCTATCCAACCGTTACGGCCGGCGCGTTCATCGACGTCCGCGAGCAGGCGCAGCCGGGGTTCGTCGACGAGCCGATCCGCGTCAACACCTACCGCGCCGGCCTCGACGCGTCCTGGGAGCTCGATCTGTTCGGCCGCGTCAGGGCGGCGATCGCCGCCGCGTCGGCCAACGCCGAAAGCTTCGAGGCCGCGCTCGCCGACCGTGCGCGTCAGCGTCGCCGCCGAGGTGGCGCTGAACTACTTCGAGCTGCGCGGCATCCAGCAGCAGCTGTCGGTGCTCGATCGCAGCCTCACGAACCAGCGCGAGACGCGGCGATTGACCGAGGTGCGCCGCGACGCGGGGTTTGGCGAGGAGCAGGACGTCGCCAGCGCGTCGGCCCGCGTCGCCGCGATCGAAGCGGCGGTGCCGCCGCTGCGCACGGCGCTCGCCGCCCGCGAACACCGGCTCGCCGTCCTCATCGGCAGGGCGCCGGGACAACTCACCGTCGACCTCGCGCCCCGTGCCTATCCGGTGCTGGCGAAGTCGATCGCGCTCGGTCCGCCCGACGAGCTGTTGAACCGCCGTCCCGACGTTCGCGCCGCCGAACGCCGTTTGGCGTCGACGGCAGCGCGCGAGGGAGTGGCGACGGCCGATCTCTATCCGCGCATCACCATCTCCGGCATGCTCGGCCTGCTCGCCGGGCGGGGCAACATCTTCGGCACCGGCGACTCCCGTGCGTGGGCGGTCACGCCGGCGCTGCAGTGGAGCGCGTTCGATCTCGGCAGCGCGCGGGCGCGGCTGCGCGGCGCGCACGCGGCCACCGCGGAAGCGCTCGCCGACTACGAACAGACGATGCTGCTGGGGCTGGAGGAGACGGAAACCGCGCTCGTCACCTATCGCCAGCGGCAGGAGCGGCTGGTCAAGCTCACCGACGAGGTGCGCGAGAGCGCGCGGGCGGCGGGGATCGCCCGCGCTCCGGTATCGCGAGGGCGTCGCCGATTTTCTCTCGCTGCTCGACGCCGAGCGGACAGCAGCTGCAGGCCGAGGACAGCGCCGCGCAGGCCGAGGCCGATGTGTTCACGGCGATCGTCGGGCTCTACCGTGCAGTCGGCGGCATGAGGTAACACGAGGGACGAGAGCCGCCACAGTCAGCGTGCGCAGTCGCTGGCATGCGCTATCATCCGGCGTCCATGAACTTGGTTTGGAGGTCGTGATGCCTCGCTTCTGCCTGCTGTTGCTGCTGCTGACTCTCTCACACGGCTCGCCGGTCGCGGCTCAGAGCGTCTCGATCGATACGCTCATGGCGTCGCCCTTCCCGACCGAACTGGTGGCGGCTTCGTCTGGCGCGCGGTTCGCGTGGGTGCAGTCGGTCGAAGGTGTTCGCAACATCTGGATCGCGGACGCGCCCGACTTCGCCGGCCGCCGGCTCACCGGCTACACCGTGGACGATGGGCAGGATCTGACCGAACTGGCGTTCACCGGCGACGGCAAGTTCGTCGTGTTCACCCGCGGCGAGGGTGCGAACCGGCAGGGCGATTCGCCGAACCCGACGCAGATGCCCGACGGCGCGGAGCAGGCCGTGTGGGCGGTCGCGACCGACGGCGCAGGCGCGCCGAAGCGGCTCGGGTCGGGCGACCTTCCCGCGCCAGCTCCCGGCGGCGCGCGTGTCGTCTGGGTGAATCGCGGGCAGCTCTGGACGATCGATCTCGCGGCCGCCGACGCGAAGGCGACCCAACTCTTCACGGCGCGCGGTACCGCGCAGCAGATTGTCTGGGCGCCGGACGGCGCGTCGCTCGCATTCGTCAGCGGCCGCGGCACGCACAGCTTCATCGGCGTCTTCATCGTCGCGACCCGGGAGCTGCGCTACATCGATCCGTCGCTCGATCGCGACAGCCAGATCGTCTGGTCGCCGGACGGCACGCGCGTCGCCTACCTCAGGCAGTTCGCGGCGCCGCGCCCCGCGATGTTCACGCCGCATCGCAGCGCGGAGGAGCCATGGGCGATTCGCGTCGCCGACGTGAAGACCGGTGCGGCGCGTGAAGTCTTCAAGGCCGACAAGGGCGCCGGCAGTGCGTTCCAGGCAATCGTCGCGAAGAACCAGCTGCTCTGGGGCGCCGGCGACCGTCTGGTCTTTCCGTGGGAGAAGGACGGGTGGCTGCACCTGTACTCGATCGCCGCCAGCGGCGGGATGGCCACACTGTTGACGCCCGGCGCGTTCGAGGTCGAGTACGCGACGCTCTCGTCCGACCGATCGCGCGTCATCTACAACTCGAACCAGGACGACATCGATCGCCGGCATCTGTGGGCTGCGGCGGTCGCGGGCACAGACGCGCCGACCGCGCTCACCAAAGGCGGCGGCATCGAGTGGCAGCCGGTTGCGGCCGCCAGCGGCGCGGCAACGGCCTTTCTCCGCTCGGATGCGCGGGTGCCGCCGCACGTCGCGGTGATGCAGGGCGGGCAGGACGCGCGCGACGTCGCCGCGACGCTGCCCTCGGCGGCGTTTCCGGCCGCTCAGCTCGTCGAGCCGCAGCCGGTGGTGATCACCGCCGCCGACGGAATGGCCATCCACGGCCAGCTCTTCGTCCCGAAGGATCTCAAGGCGGGGGAGAAGCGGCCGGCGATGATCTTCTTCCACGGCGGATCGCGCCGGCAGATGCTCCTCGGCTGGCACTACATGTACTACTACCGCAACTCCTACGCGATGAACCAATGGCTGGCGAGCCTGGGCTACGTCGTGCTCTCGGTGAACTACCGCAGCGGCATCGGCTACGGGATGGAGTTCCGCGAGGCGCTCAACTACGGCGCCGCCGGCGGCAGCGAGTTCCGCGACGTGATGGGGGCGGGGCTCTTCATGAAGAACCGGCCCGACGTGGATCCGTCGCGCATCGGCCTCTGGGGCGGCTCGTACGGCGGCTATCTCACGGCGATGGGGCTCGTCACGCGCCTCGGACCTTTTCGCCGCCGGCGTCGACATGCACGGCGTCCACGACTGGAACGAGGGCATCCGCACGTTCGTGTCCGACTACAGCCGGCTCGACGACCCCGAGTTCGCGCGCGTCGCATTCGACTCCTCGCCGCTCTCGAGCGTCGACACCTGGAAGTCGCCGGTGCTGCTCGTGCACGGCGACGACGACCGCAACGTCTCGTTCATCCAGTCGATCAACCTGGTGGCGGCGCTGCGCAAGCGGAACGTCGAGGTGGAGCAGCTCGTCTTCCCCGACGAGGTGCACGATTTCCTGCGCCACGCCAACTGGATCCGCGCCTACAAAGCGTCCGCCGATTTCCTGCAGCGCAAGCTGGCGGGCCGGAAGGGAAGCGGCAGCCAGTAGCCACCTCTGGTGTAGTTCGTAGTGTCCGGCTTTAGCCGGACTGTCGCGAGGTCCGCCTGAAGGCGGACACTACTTCTGTAGTTCGTGGTGTCCGCCTTCAGGCGGACCCGTCACGGTCCGGCTAAAGCCGGACACTACGTACAAAAGGAACCGCTCTAGTCCGATAGGTGGCGGGGAGTTGGCGGGAAGGGCACCCAGAATTGCCGCGCGCATGTGCCGCAGCGGAGTGTCACGACACGCATGTCAGTTGAGAGCCCGGTGACGGCTGCGGCGAACGCGCGGCAGCCAGGGCACTGCATCAGTGGTTGCGTGTGCTCGCCTGGGTCGTCGGCTTCAGCCACGCGTGCGCGGTCGCTCGAGGAGTCGTCCGGTGGGTCCGCCAACGTGCGGAAATTATCGCTGGCTTTGATGATGTTGTCACTAGTGAAAAGTGGCTGAGCTGCGACAGGACGACGGCAACTCAATTGATGCCGGCAGGAACGTCGACGAGCGTTGACGCTTTCTTGATGCTGCCTTCGTGACGCCGCCTGGTCGTCGAATGGCCCGGCGTTCTCGGTAGCATCAAATGGGCGGGCCTGAAGGCCTGCGCTACGGGTCGCGTCGAAAGCGCTCCCACTCCGCGACCGTCTCGTCGGCGAAGGTACGCGCCACTCGCCGCGCCCGTTCGTGGCTCATCTCAAAGGCGCGCAGCTGCGCGAAGCGCTGGTGGCCGCGAAGAGGCTCCGGGAATTTCGTCCAGAAGTGTCCCGCGAGTTGTACCGCCGCGTCGACCGCAAGCGCGTTCAGCTCGGTTTGCGAATTGAGATCGGCGATCGACAACTCGCGGTAGCCGCGATCCCACGACTGAATCCACAACTCCGGCGCCCCGCGCACGTCCTCGCGGGGAAAAAATCCGAAGACATCCGGGAGCCTCGGCCCGAGCAGCGCCGCATACATCAGGACGTGCAGCGACCCGCCGGTTGCGGGGCGCGAGACGCACTCGAACCCGCTGGGCGTCGCGGTGACGCGAGCCTCCAGCATCGCATCGTCGTCGGGCGCGTCGGTTGGGCCTGCGATACGAATCAGGGTCTTCGTTTCGAGTCCGCTGCCGACGCCGATGTCGACTCGACCGGCACGCACGATCCGATAGAACGCCTCCGGACGTTCCGGGCTGGTTTCTTTCATCAAGTAGACGAATCGTTCCCACCCCTGCCTCAAGGCTTTTTCGTCATCGGCCGGCAACGGCTGCATGAGCGCCTCCGCCCACTTCAGCCAGCCCGGCAGGTCCTGGGGAACCGACGCGCGCAGGCGGTCCACGATGGCGGGCTGGACGCGATCGACCGGATGGTCGAGGGCTGCGCGGTAGGCATCGAAGTAGGCGTTCACCGCCTCGTCGCCGTTGCACCGCCACTCAGCGTTCCGGCAGGCGACGTGGATCGAGGACGCGTAGCGAACCAGATCCACGACCGCGGGGCCCATACCCGCGAGGTCGAAGTCCTCGAGCCCGTACGAGCGATCGGTGACGATGAACTGCTCGATGTGAGCATCGCCGTGCACCGCGACGGCGGGAAGGCGCCAGCGCAGGTCGTTGAATTCCAGGCAGGTCCGGGCGGCGAACTGCCGCGCGAGCATCCGGAAATAACGAAACGAGTTCGCTTGAACCTTTTCGACCAGCGCGGCCGAAGCCCCCTGGCTCCGCAGCGTTTTCTTGTCCAGGCGAAAACTGGCCGGTGCACCGAACGGTAATTCGGCGGGCAGGTTCTGCGCGACGACGACGCCGATCCATGCAGCGGACGTGACCGCGCCCAGTGCCGCGCACACCCACCTCCGAACCGCGATTGCTGTCGAGCGCGTCATTGAAGGCGACCCTCCACGCAACGGAGTGTAACGAACGTCGCGTGTCGGGAACAGCATAGCGCGCGCGGTCGAGACCCGCCATGCGTTCCTGAGTCCCACGCGTTCGTAACAATTGCTACAGATCGTTCGCGAGGCGGCCGTCGATCATGAGGTGCGTCACATCTTCGTGGCGCAGCTGACAAGGAGAGACTTCATGATACGCACTCGTTCGTTCGTGATCGCTTGCGCGATCGCCGTTCTCGCGTTGTCGAGCGGCGGCACGCGCGCCGCCGGCGTCCTCGACGACGCCACGATTCTGGCCATCTATGATCAGGCGAATACGGCAGATATCCTGACCGCACGGCTTGCGGTGAAGTACGGGGCCTCGGAGGAGGTTCGCGCGTTGGGTAGGATGGTCGCCACCGACCATGTGGCCACGCAGCAGATGGGCCGGGATCTCGCGAAGAAGCTCGAGATTGTTCCCACGCCGCCCGACAACGATACCAGCGCGGCGGACTGCGCCAGGGTCGTGGCGATGCTGCAGTCGAAGACCGGAGCCGAGTTCGACAGGGCATACTTCTGTCCGAAGTGGCGTTTCACCAGTCGGTCGTCGATGCCATCAAGGGCACGCTGCTGCCGGCGATCAAGAACGATCAGCTCAGAAAGCTGATGAACACCGTGTTGCCAGGCTTCGAGCACCATCTTGCGGAGACGAGGGCCGTCGCGAGGAAAATGGGCGTGATGTAAACGGGGTGTTGATGTGGAATTGGCGAAGTCCGCGGCCGGTATCGACGACGTCAGAGCGTTTCGCGAGCTGTCCGACGCCAGCAGGGCGCTGCTGGCCCGCGGGCTTCGCTACGTCCAATGTGGCAAGGGCGCGCCGATCCTGGCAAAAGGACAACGCGTGTCGGGCGCCTATGTCGTCATCAGCGGTCAGCTGCGGGTGTTCACGCTGTCACCCGGTGGCAATGAAGCCACGCTCTACGTCATCAACCCCCACGAGACCTGTGTCCTGGCGTTGAACTGCATCTTCAACGATCTGCTGTATCCCGCGTGGGTGGAGGCCGGTTCGGCGACGAGGGTCGCGGTGATACCTGGTACGGTGTTCAAGGCCCTGTTCGAGGCCGAGCCGGCCATTCGCAACATGACCGTTCAGGCCTTCTCCACCATCGTCTTCAGACTGATGATGGAGCTCGAAGGCATCCATTCGTACAAGCTCGAACGGCGCCTGTCAAACTTCCTGCTGCTGCATGCGTCGACGGACGGGACGGTCCGGATGACGCAGCAGGAGATTGCCTCCCATCTCGGAACCACGCGCGAAGTTGTGGCGCGCGCTCTCGGCCAGCTCGCGTCGGCCGGACGCATCCGGACCGGTCGGAGCAGGATTGCCATCGATGATCCGCTCAAGCTGGGGGAGTCGGTGAAGCGGCCCGGGACGCAGTGATATGTAGGCAGCCCTGAAGGGCTGCGCTACGAGAGGCCGTGGGCAGTGAAGGGCTGCGCTACGAGAGGCCGTTGGCAGCCCTAAAGGGCTGCGCGACGAGAGGCCGCGCGTCGTTCGGGCCATTGTGAAGAATCGAATCCCGGGTGTACGCCGCGCCCCGCCCGTGGGGTATACATACGCGCATGCGCACGCCATCTGATCGTTCCCGTACGCCCGGCTCCTGGGATCGTCGTTCGTTCCTGACCGCCGCGATCGGCGCCGCGGCCACCGCGCCGCTGGCCGCGCAGCCCGCGGCACCCGCACAGCCCCCGGCACCTGCACAGCCGCCAGGGTCCCCGGTCCCCGCGCCCCGGGACTGGGCGAGGCCCGAGCCGGTCCAGTATCCGGATCCCGACATCGTCGCGCTCGACCCGCGCTTCCGGCGCTACATCGTCGGCAACACGGTCGATCAGGCGGCTGCACATCGGCACGCTGTGGGCCGAAGGCGTCGGCCTGGAACGGCGTCGGCCGGTATCTGGTCTGGAGCGACATCCCCAACAACGTGCAGATGCGCTGGATCGAGGACGACGGCCGCGTCACGGTGTTCCGCAATCCATCCGGCTACAGCAACGGCAACACCTTCGACTACGAAGGGCGTCAGCTCTCCTGCGAGCACGGCGGCCGGCGCGTCGCGCGCTACGAGCCGAACGGCACGGTGACGGTGATCGCCGACAAGTTTCAGGGCAAGCGCCTCAACTCGCCCAACGACGTCGTCGTGCATCCGGACGGCGGCATCTGGTTCACCGATCCCTTCTACGGCATCCGCGGCAACTACGAAGGGTTCAAGAGCGAGCCGGAGATCGAAGGAGGCGGTCTATCGCGTCGATCCGAAGACGGGACAGATCGACAAGGTGACCGACGAGGTCGGCCAGCCGAACGGGATCTGTTTCTCGCCCGACTACAAGAAGCTCTACGTCGCCGACACCGGGGCGCCGCGCGAGATCAAGGTGTGGGACGTCGACGGCAAGACGCTGCGCAACGGCAAGCGGTTCGCGCAGCTGGACATCCCGGGCACCGGCGACGCCCTCGGCCGCCGACGGCATCCGCTGCGACGTCGACGGCAACATCTGGGCGGGCGCGCGGCCGGGCGTGCAGGTGCTGACGCCAACGGGCGAACGGATCGGCATGATTCGCCTGCCGGAGACCTGCGCCAACGTCTGCTTCGGCGGCACGCGGCGGAACCGGCTGTTCATGGCGCGAGCCAGTCGCTCTACGCGGTCTACGTCGAGACGACCGGCGCGCACATCGCGTGAGCGGGCAACCCGCCAGATGAGCACGCTGGCCGGAAAAATCTCGGTCGTCACCGGATCGACGTCCGGCATCGGTCGCGGCATCGCGGAGCATTTCGCGCGGCTCGGGTCGAACATCCTGGTGCACGGCCGCGACCGCGACGATGGCCTCGAGACCGTCCGGCGGGTCAAGGCGGCCGGCTGCGACGCGGAGTATTTCGACGGCGACCTGACCGACGACGCCGTCTGCCGCGGGTTGATACGCCGGGCGGTCGAGCGGTTCGGCGGCCTCGACATCCTCGTCAACAACGCCGCGGACACCGGACGCGGCGATCTCGAGCACATCACCGTCGCGCGCTGGGACACGATCATGGCCGTGAACCTGCGGGCGCCGTTCATCCTGCTGCAGGAGTCGATCGCGCCGATGCGGGCGCGCGGTGGCGGCTCGGTGATCAATATCGGATCGGTGCTGGCCTACGTCGGCGAGCCGAAGCTCGGCGCCTACTCGGTGTCGAAGGGCGGCCTGATGACGCTGACGAAGAACGCCGCCTCGCTGCTCAACCGCGACCGCATCCGCGTCAACCAGATCAACGTCGGCTGGACGCTCACCGAAGGAGAGCGGCGGGTCAAACGCGAGCAGGAAGGCAAGGGTGACGAGTGGATCGAGGAGGCGATCGCGACCCGGCCGTTCGGCCGGCTGCTCGAGCCGCTCGATATCGCGCGAGCGGCGGAATACTTCGCGTCGAACGCGAGCGAGTGCGTCACCGGAAGCATCCTCGACCTCGAACAGTATCCGCCTGGCGCGCTGCCGAACTCGTAGGAGATCGATTGACGGTCTGCGCGCATCGTGCAATGGTGTCGGCCATGCGCAGCGCATTTCTCTCCGTCCTGCTCCTGCTTCCCCAGGCGGCCGCGGCGGCCACCGTGCCGCTCGACATCAGCGGCGTGCGGCCGGGCCCGATCAGCGTCGTCCGCGCCGAGGAGACGGTGGCCATCAGCTGGCCGGACGAAACCGGGCGCGAGTGGCGCGCGGTGTTCTCGCTGGATCCGGCAAAGCCGCTGATCGTGTCGATCGGCAGCGGCACCGATGTCATCGTCCGCGACGCGCGTCCGTTCTATCAGGGCGAGACCGGCAAGCGCCGCGGCGGATGGTATGCGTTCTTCGACGATCCGACGACGCATCCGGAGGGCACGCGGCACGTGCAGGGCACGCTGCAGCTGCGCGGCGCCGTCGCGCGCAGCGTCGGCGAACGCCTGGAGATCGTGTTCGAGGGCGCGCGCCTGGGAAGCTTCGACGGCGGGCTCGCCTACACCTTCTATCCAGGCAGCCGTCTGATCCAGCAGGAAGCGGTCCTGACGACGAACGAGCCCGACGTGGCGTATTACTACGACGCCGGCCTCGAGATGGCGGCGCCGTCCGATCGCCGGCCGGGCAACAACATGAGCACGGAGGTGGCCTTCTACGACACCGACGGGGTGCTCCGCCGCAACACGTCGAACGGTCTGCAGGCCGAGCGCGTCCCGGTGCAGGCGCGTTATCGCACGCTGGCGTTGCGGGCCGCGGGGGGAAGCGTGGCGGTGTTCCCGGCGCCGCACCGCTACTTCTTCCCGCGCGACTTCACGTCGAATCTGGCCTACGTCTGGCATCGTGCCTGGCGCGGTCGCGTCGCGCTCGGCATCAGGCAGCTGCGCGACGAGAACTGGCAGTACTACCCGTGGATGAACGCGCCGCCAGGACGGCCGCAGCGGATGGGGGTGTTCTTCCTGCTCTCGTCTGGCGCACCGGACAGTGCGCTCGCCGACGTCCTCCGCTACACCAACAGCGATCGCTTTCGCCCGCTCGATGGCTACAAGACACTCAGCACGCACTGGCACCTGGCCGACACGGTTCAAGCGATGGCGAATGGGTTCGACTGGACGCCGCCGTTCAAGCCGGTGCTGAAGGCGATGGGGGTCGACGCCTCGATGATCATGGATTTCCATGGCGACGGCCATCCGGGCGACCTCACCGATCTGCGCCTCGACGAGTTGCACGCGTACTTTGCCGCGCTCCGTGCGCAGTCGGACTCCGACTTCCTGTTGATCCCCAGCGAGGAAGCGAACGTGCATCTCGGCGGCCACTGGACGCTGGTGTTTCCGAAGCCGGTGTACTGGTTCATGGACCGTCCCGGACACGTGCCGCAGATCTCGAAGCATCCGAAATACGGCACCGTGTACAGCGTCGGCAACGCGCAGGAGATGTTCGAGCTCGTGCAGCGCGAGGGCGGCTACATGTACCAGACGCATCCACGGACGAAAGGATCGACCGGGTTTCCGGACAAGATTCTCGGCACTCCTTACTTCCGCGATCCCAGTTACCTCGGCGCCGGGTGGAAGGCGCTGCCCTCGGATCTCTCGTCGCCGCGTCTCGGCGATCGCGCGTTCGACCTCGTCGACGAACTGAACAACCAGGGGCTGCGCAAGCGATTGCTCGGCGAGGTGGACGTATTCCAGTTCGACGAGACGCACGAGCTCTACGCGCACATGAACATCAACTACATCAAGCTCGATCGCCTTCCCGCGTTCGATCGATGGGGAGACGCGCTCGCGCCGCTGGCGAGGGGCGAGTTCTTCACCACCACCGGCGAGGTGCTGCTGCCGGACGTGGACCTGCGCGCGTCGTCCGCCACCGAGATCGTCGCGGCCGTTCGCGCGCGACTGGACCTTCCCGCTCCAGTTCGCGGAGATCGTCTGGGGCGATGGACAGTCGGTCCATCGCGAGGTGATCGAACTGGCGGAGACGCGCGGGTTCGGCAGCCGGCGGTTCGAATGGCGGGCCAAGGCGAACGGCTGGAAATGGGCCCGCGTCGCGGTCTGGGACATCGCCGGCAACGGCGCGTTCGTGAACCCGTTCTGGCGGCCATGATGCCGCGACGACATCCGGCATGATCCTGCGTGTCGACGAAGCGACCATCGACGACGCCTCAATCCTCCACAACCTCGGCGAGCTCTACGTGCACGACTTCAGCGAGATCACGCTGACCGAGCTGAATGCCGCGGGCCGCTTCGACCACGATTTCTGGCGGGAATGCTGGAGCGGCGAGCGGACGCCGTACCTCCTCCGCGTCGACGATCGCCTTGCCGGGTTCGCCATCGTCGCCCGCGGGAGCCGGCTTGCCGATGACCCGGCCGTGCACGATCTCGCCGAGTTCTTCGTGGTGCGTCGCTATCGGCGCCAGGGCGTCGGCACTCGCGCCGCCGCGGCGATCTTCGGGCTCCGCCGGGGGAGGTGGGAAGTACGCGAGCGGACCGGCAACGCGGCCGCACGCGCGTTCTGGCGCAAGGCGATCGGCGCCTACACGAACGGCGAGTTCGACGAGATCGTCGTGGCTGACGAGCGCTGGCACGGCTGGGTGCAGCGATTCGTTTCCTGAACCCGGATTGCAAACCTCCTACCCCGGCCGCATAATCGCACCGCAATACTCACGCTCTGTACGAACACCTCGAGGTCCATGTGACGAAAAAATCGTTGAGTCCGCTGCCGCCGCTTCCGCCGACGATCAGCATTCCGACCTTCACCGTCACGTCGACCCCGAGCGGGAACATCAACATTCCGTCGACGCTGCCGTTCTACTACGCGGCGATCCAGACGATCTGGATCTACTGGCAGGTGGACCTGCCGGTTGTGGAGCCGTACCTCCACCCGCTGGGCATGACGCCGGCGAGCTTCGACGGCCAGGCGGCGGTGGGGATCAACTTCTTCAACGCGGCCGCTCTCTACGGCCAGGGCCAGCCGGGCAACCCTGGCGTCGGCGGCTTCAACGAAACCGAACTGACCATCCTGGCGTTTCCGACCAACCAGCAGGCGAACGTTCCCGAGATGACGCTGTCCGAGTTCGTCACCGACGGCGATCAGACGAAGCGCATCGGCGCGTATCGCGTCTGGGTGGCGTGCGACAGCGCCGTGGCCGTCGCCGCCGGCCGTCAGCTGTTCTTCGAAAACAAGTTTCTCACCGCCTACACCTACGACGTTCCGTCCGTGAACAACCCGGGCCAATCGCTCTTCTCCTGGACCTGCCACGATCCGGCGGACGCGGCGCAGAACATCTACTCGGCCCAGGTCTCGCTCTCGGGGCTCAACTCCGTGCCCTCGAACATGTCCGAATGGATCGACTTGAGCTACGTGGCCAGCGAAAAGCGCGTCGCCGGCTCCAGGCGCAACTACTTCGGCATGTACGACACCTACGTCGTCCCGCAGGCCAACAGGAACGCCGTCTCCGTGTCGATGGGCAAGAGCACGCACCCGATGCGCGCCGACATGGCGAAGCTGATAGGCACACGGTCGGCGGCGATCGTGCAGGTCTTCAAGAGCCCGTCGTGCATCGCCGAAGCGCGCCCTTACTGGGCTGACCTGTAACGGACGGCTTTCGATGTCACACCCATCCGGCCGCGGTATCCCGGTCTCCATGCACGCGCGCCGGATCGCGCGTGCATCGTCCAACCAGGCACGCCAGCGTTTTCTCGAGCTCTCGGTCGCCATCACCGGCTACGACGATGCCGTCCTGTGGGGGACGGGGATGGTGGACACCTATCTGACGTTCGTGCTCGACGCCGTTGGCGATCAGGTGACCGGCCGTCTGCTCTCGATGTGGCATCAGGTCGCCGACGCCGCGCAGGGCGATCCGCCTGCGCTCGACCAGATGCTGCGCGACGAGGTGTTCGCCGATCCGACGCTCGGGCCGGTGGCGCGCAACCTGATCGTCCTGTGGTACCTCGGGGAGTGGCAGCAGTTGCCCGCCGACTGGCGCGATCGGCACGGCGCGCGCGCGACCGACCAGACCGCGTTCGTTTCTGCGGAAGCCTACTCTCAGGGGCTCGTCTGGGACGCGATCGGCGCGCATCCGCAGGCCGCGAAGATGCCGGGCTACGGGTCGTGGGCGCTGCCGCCGCGACCGCGCGAGGATCTGTCGTGACCGTGCCGCACGGCAGCTATGACGCCGTCATCATCGGCGCCGGTCCGGTCGGCGTGAACATCGCCAAGGTGCTGAGCGATCGCGGAAAGCGCGTGCTCATCCTCGAAGCGGGGCGCGCGTCCGGCCTGTCGTACGACGGCTGGCTGTCGTACGTCGATACCTATCGGGCCGCGGTCGTCAAGGAGCCGAACTCTCCGTACCCTCCGAATCCGAATGCGCCGAGCACCTACAGTCAGGACATTCAGAACCTGCGCAAGCGAGTGCCGATCGTCTCCGGCTACCAGGTGGAAGACGGCCCGCTGTCGTTCGGCTCGACTTATCTGCGCAGCCTTGGAGGGACCGGCCTGCATTGGCTGGGGACGTGTCCGCGCATGGTGCCGAACGACTTCCGGCTCAAGTCGGTCTACGGCGTCGGCGTCGACTGGCCGATGACGTATGACGACCTGCAGCCGTATTACTGCAAGGCGGAATGGGCGCTCGGCGTCTCGGCGAACAAGGAGGAGCAGGGGCATTTCGGCATCTGGTTTCCGCCGGACTACGACTACCCGATGGAGCGGATTCCGCCGAGCTACAGCGACGGGCTCTACGCCGCGGGCGCCGAGAAGGCGACGGTCAGGTTCGGCGATCGCGACTACGGCATGACGGTGACGTCGTTGCCGCAGGCGAGGAACTCGATTCCGCGCCAGGGCTACGCCGTGTCGAGCGCCTACGGCACCGCGCACATCGGCGAGCGGTGCGAGGGCAACGCCAGCTGCATCCCGATTTGCCCGGTGCAGGCCAAGTACAGCGCCCTGCGGACGCTCGGGCAGATGGACGCGAACTTCTACACGCTGGTGACCCAGGCCGTGGCCTCGCGCCTGATCATCAACGAGAACGGACGGATCGGCGGAATCGAATACAAGCGCTACGAGAGCGAAGGCTCGAATCAGTATCAGACCGGCACCGTCACCGCGACCCTCTACATCGTCGCGGCGCATGCAGTCGAGAGCGCGAAGCTCCTGCTCGCGTCCGGCGCCGCGAACTCGTCCGATCAGGTCGGCCGCAACCTCGCCGATCATCCGTTCTTCCTGACCTGGGCGCTCAACCCGACGCCGGTCGGCGCGTTTCGCGGACCCGGCCAGACTTCGGAAATCCCGTCGTTTCGCGATGGTCCATTCCGGCGCGACTTCGCGGCGTTTCGCATCGATCTCGGCAACTGGGGGTGGGACGTCGCGACGTTTCCGCCCAACAGCAACGTCTACGAGCTGGCGGCAGCGAATACGTTCGGCAAGGCGCTGCGGCGTAAACTGGGCGACGAGATCCCTCGCCAGCTCCGCGTCGGCTACGTGATCGAGCAGCTGCCCGAGCCGGGCAATCGCGTGACGATCTCGCGCGAGCTCGTCGATCCGATCGGCTGCTATCGCCCGATCGTTCACTACAACGTGTCCGACTACACGCGCCGGGCGATGATCGCGGCCAACGAGGTGTCGACGTCGCTCTTCCACGCGATGGGCATCCAGGACGCGGACATCCGGACGAAGTTCACGCCCGATTCGCCGGGGTACATGACGTACAAGCAGCCAGACGGCACCGTCGTGCCGTTGTCGTTCTTCGGATCAGGACACCACATGGGGACGCATCGCATCGGCGTGAGCCGCACCGATTCGGTGACGAATCGGTACTCGCGCAGCTGGGATCACGAGAACCTGTACGTCGTCGGCTGCGGCGGCATGCCGACCACCGGCTCGTCGAACCCGACGCTGACGGCTGTCGCGCTGGCGCTGATGGCTGCCGACGACATGTTGACGCAGCTCGGCTGACCGCAGATGCCGATCACCGACCTCGAATCGCTGCGCCATCACCTGCAGGAGGCGCTGGAGATCGAACACGCGACCATCCCGCCGTACTTGTGCGCGCTCTACTCCATTCCCGAGGGCAGCAACCGTGAGGCGGCCTCGGTCATCCGCAGCGTGGTGATGGAGGAGATGCTGCACCTGACGCTGGTGGCCAACGTGATGAACGCGGTTGGCGGCACGCCGGCGATCGCGAAGGCCGGGTTCATCAAGCCATATCCGGCCTTTCTGCCGCACTCGAACGATGCGTTCACCATCGATCTCCTGCCGCTGAACGAGGATGCGCTGGAGACATTCCTGAAAATCGAACGCCCGGCGCCGCCGCACGCGCCGCCCGAAGCCGACCGCTACCACACGATCGGCCAGTTCTACGAGGCGGTCGAGGAGGCGCTCCAGCGCCTGACCAGTGACATGGGCGCGACGAAGGTATTCGTGGGGCGAGCGGGCAAACAGGTGCCGCCCGGCCGGTGGTACTACGGCGGCGGCGGTGACGTGGTGCCGGTCACCGATCTGGAGTCCGCCCTCCGGGCGTTGAAGGAGATCGTCCACGAAGGGGAGGGGCTCCGTCATTCATTGTGGGATGGAGACAGCGCGCGGGAGCTGGCGCATTACTTCCGGTTCGCCGAGCTGCGCGCACAGCGTCGCTATCGGCCCCAGGACACGGTGGAGTCGGGGCCGACCGGCGCGGAGGTGCCGCTGGATTTCGGCGTGGTGGCGCCGATGCGCCCCAACCCGCGCAGCGACGACTATCGCGGCTTCCCGACGATTCACCGTCAGATGGTGAACGGCAATCGCATCTACACCCGCCTGCTGCGCCAATTGGAGAGGGCATTCACCGGCACGCCGTCCGCGCTGGGCGAGGCGGTGCCGATCATGTACGAGTTTCGCTATCAGGCCGAGGCGCTGATGCGGATTCCGAGCCCGCTGTCGCCGGGTTTCACCGTCGGACCGAGCTTCGAATTCGAACCGGACGCCGGCGGCCCTAAAGGGCCGCCCTACCGGTGATGGTCGTCGGGCGCCCAGGCGCCACCACTACGCTCTGAAGGGTGACCTGACGGAGACGTCGGACGCGGAAGGCGCAGCCGCGCGAGCGCCGTCGCGAACCGCGCATCGTTGCGCATGTCGGCCGGCCAGGGCAGCACGTTCAGGCGAACGAGATCGCTCACGCGCTCTTCGAACGCGCGATCGAGCCACTCGAATGCGGTGGCATACTCGCCGAGGGACGAGTGGCACATCGCGCGATCGAGAGGCGAGACGAAGCGGACGGCGGCGGCTTCGTCGAGTTGCCGCAACGACTCGCGGGCGATGTCGGGCTGCCCGAAATAGCCGGCCGCCAGCCCGAGATACCCGAGCCCGACCGTACCTCCTGTCAGCGCCACGAGCGAACGGAATGCGGCGATCGCCTGGTCGCTGTTGCCTTGCCAGACGTGAACGGCGCCCAGCGGCCAGTAGGTCAGGGCGAAGTCCGGATCGAGCACAATCGCCCGGTTCAACTGCTTGAGCGCCTCGGCGTGGCGGCCGGCGCAGAAGAGCGCGTATCCCATGTGCGCGTTGATGATCAGCGACAGCGGATCGAGCTCGAGCGCCGTGCGGATCGACGCAATCATCTCCTCGGGCCTGCCGGCGACGAGCCAATACCAGCCGTACCATTGATGAGCGCTGGCATACGACCAGTCCTGCGCAATCGCACGGCGGAACGACGCCGCGGCCCCTTCCCAGTCCCAGTCGAAAAAGAGCCGCGTGTAGCCGAGCGAGGCGTGTGCCTGCGCGAGGTCCGGCTCGAGCTCCAGCGCCCGTGTCGACGCCGCCTTGGCGCGAGGGTAGGCGTCGAGCGGCGACAGGAAACTGTAATAACCGAGCACGTTGTAGGTGTCGGAGAGACCGGTGAACGCGGCCGCGTATTCGGGATCGCGATCGATCGCTTCCTGGAAATAGGCGATCGCGCGCATGAAGGCGTCGCGCGTCCGTTTGTTCCACTGGTGACGTCCGCGCATGTAGGCGTGATAGGCCTCGGAATCCTCGGTCTGGCGATGCGCCAGCTGCTGCCGATCTTCGAGCGACAGCCGGAGGCGAAGCGACTTGACGATCTCGGTCGCCACCTCCTCCTGGACGGCGAGAATATCCTGCGCCCGGCGCGTCAGACGGTCGCCCCATAGCTGCGACTCCGTCGCCATGTCCGTCAGCTCCGCGCTGACCACCAGCGTCTGGTTGCGCAGCATCACCCGCCCCGTCACCAGTGCCCGCGCCCTGACTTCCCGCGCGACCGTTCTCAGATCGAGATCGCCGCGGTGGCGGTAGCTGAACACGGTCGATCGCGGAACCAGCCGCAGCCCCGACACGCGCGTCAGCTTGTTGAGAATGCCCTCGGTAATGCCATCGGCCAGGTACTCGTCGTCGGCGTCGGCGCTGTCAGAAGCGAACGGCAGCACTGCGAGCGAGTCGATCGGCCCCGACGCGTGCGGTCCGGCGGGAGGTGGATGCGCCGCGGCCGACACGGCGAGGGTCGAGGAATCCCGCCACGGTTCCGGCGCGACGGCGGCGGTGAGCGCATCGCGGAATTGCGCCGCCGAGCCGTAGCGGGCATCCGGCGACTTGGCCAATGCGATGTTGAGTGCGTGCTTCACCGACTCGGGCACATCGTCGCGTCGAATCGCGGGCGGCGGCTGAACCAGGTGCTGCACCAGCACCGACTGGCTCGACGGCCCGACAAACGGGGGATAGCCAGTCAGCATCTCGAACAGCACGCAGGCCAGGGAATAGAGGTCGCTTCGCGCGTCGGCACGATCGCCGCTCGCCTGCTCCGGGCTCATATAGCGAGGCGTACCGACCAGAGAACCTGGCAGCGTGATCGGGGTCGTGTCGTCGGCGGCCGAATGCTGCATGGCCAGTGCAATGCCGAAGTCCATCACGACGGCGTGCCCGCCCTCGAGCAGGATGTTTGCTGGCTTGACGTCGCGGTGGACGACGCCGGTCTGGTGCGCGTAGGCGAGCGCGTCCGCGACATCGACGGCGATGGCAATCGACTCCGCCACCAGCAGGCGAGGCGCGTGCGCCAGGCGAGACGACAGCGACTCGCCGCTGATATACGGCATCGTGTAGAACAGAAGGCCATCGGCCGTGCCGGCGTTGAGCAGCGGCACGATATGCGGGTGGCGCAGGTTCGCCGCCAGGCGAATCTCCTGGCGGAAGCGATTGGCATTGACCCCGGCCGCGAGGTCCGGCGACATCAGCTTGATCACCACCAGACGCCCGAGGTCGAGTTCGAGCGCGGCGAACACCCGGCTCATCGCCCCGCCACTCAACTCGCGGTGGATGACGTAGCGCTCGTTGAGCGCGGCAACCAACCGAGCGGCTACCGGATCGGCAGGAACGAACGCGCTCTCCTGCTCCGGCTCCTGCGGCGATTTGCCCTGATTCGGCTGCGCTACGTCACGATCGGACATTCGACCGCAGCTATTCTGTGCGGCCCACCCCTGGTGTGCAAGCACCCGAGGCTCCAGACCGTCGGCGAAGGCTCGGTGGACCGGTGGTAATCTAGAGATGCCTTTCCTTGAGCGCCCCTGCCCGGCATCCTGCCGCCGCACCTGCTCTCACCGAAGCAGGAAGTCGCCGAGCAAATGTCATATCTCGTCCGACGCTGTGTCTTGTGCGGAGCGGCGAACATTTCCACGACAATCGAAGGACCGATCGTGAGCGTCGTATGCCTCGCGTGCGATGCGACGTTCACGGTCGACTACGGCCCGGCTGACGATCCGGCGGTGCAGGCGCACATAGAAATCACCAGCCGCAGGAAGGGCCCTCCGCGACCGGGTTCTGGCGGCGACTGACGATAACGGCGTGCCTCCGGAGACGCGTCAGTGGCCAGTCTCGTCATGTGGGGCGTGGACCGGCTTGGATTCCGGCGACCATCGTTGTCTGAGATACACGGCGAGCCACACCATCGCGGCGATGGCGAGGAACTCGCTCTGCCAGTTCTGGAACGATTCGAACCAGAATCGCGGGGAGGCCAGGTAGTCGGCGAACACAGGCCGCACCTGGCCATGTTCGACCTGATCCGCCGCATACTCCGCGAATCCGCCTGCGGCGTGGCCGGCCCATGAGACGAGGAACAGGACGACGAACGCCAGGCCGAGCGAGTGCTCGTACAGGAGGAGCACCCAGCCGCCGCGTCTCACCGGCCATGGCGCACGAGGGTCGTCCGCGAAATCCCGTGGGTCGATGTCGACCGGTTCCGTCACTCCGGGCCGCCGTGATTCCGGCGAGCCTTTCTGTACCAAGCAGGTTGTCAGCAGCACGAAGACCGCCATCTGCAGGAATTCACTCTCCCAGTTCTCGAACAGTGCTTCCCATGGATGGCCCGTTGCCAGGTACCCGCTCACGGTCACGGCTGGCTCGCCGTGCTCGCGCTGGGTGGCGTTGTATTCGTAGAAGCCTGTGATCATCTGACCGGCGAGGAACAACAGGAACATCGCCATCAACACCAACGTCAGCGCCCGATCGCGCAACCACCTCACGCCATCCCCCCGTCTGATTTCGTCACGTCACTGCCGGATGAGCACCGCTGCAGGTACAGTCCAGCAGCCTCCATCTCATAACCCACGTTCGCGGCACCGCGCCCTGCGAGTCGTCGCACCTCGAGAGAGCGCCGCGGCGTCCATCCATGGCGTCCCTCGATCCGGCTTATCATTCCTCGATCCGACTCGTCATTCCTGCCTGCAAGAGGCGTGTTCGCGCAGCGCGGTCGAGTCCGATCGGGCGCAGCACGTTCACAGAGGATGAGAAACCGCGCTGACGCGCGACGTTTGTGATCGAGCGGAGTGCTTTCATATGGTCGGGCGATTTTCCCGGTGAGGCGCTCGGCGATTCCCTTCGCGGCGTTGCTGTTTGCGACGCTGATCTTTCGGCTGCCGCCGCTGCTCAACGCCGCCGGCGTCGGGTCGGACGCGGCGATCGTCGGTCTGCAGGCGCGCCACATGTTGCGCGGCGAGCTCTCGCCCTTCTTGTGGGGAGCCGGCTACCAGGGTTCGCTCGAGGCGGCGCTGCTGGCGGTGGCCTTCGCGGTCGCCGGGGCTTCGCCGTTGGTGCTGATGCTGGTGCCGCTGTGCGGGCATCTGCTGCTGACGTGGTTCGTTTACGACGTCCTGCGCAAGAAGCTCCCGCCCGCGTCGGCGGCGCTGGCCGCGCTGCCGGTGGTGCTCACGCCCCAGGCGATCAGCGGAGTGGCCCTCTATGCGCCCCGCCAGTGGTGCATCACCTTTGTGTTCGCCGGGCTGTGGCTGATCGACGGCGCCTCGTCGGCGCGGAGGCCGTGGCTGCGCATCATGTCCGGGGTGACGGTGGCGGTGCTTTCGCTCTATCTCGACCTGTACGCGTTGCTGTTTCTGCCCGGGCTTGGGTTGTTCACCGCCTTGTGCTGCCTCGACCCCACCGCTGCGGGGCAGCGGGTGGTGCGAACGACGGCGGCCGCCACGGGCGCTGCGCTGGGCGCGTTCGGGGTGTGGCTGCCACGGCAGCTCGGGTCGGGCAGCCCGACCGAGACCGCGCTGTCGGTACACAACATCGCCCGGAACTTTCACCTGCTTTGGGAGCAGTGCCTGCCCTGGGTGCTCGGGTATGGCGTGTTCATTCCTGGAAAGAACCTCTACCCCGACCTGTGGGAACCGCCCGCGCCGGTGCGCTGGTTTCAAATCTTGGGTGCGGTCAGCCTGGTGGTCGCGATCGGGCTCGGCGCCTTGTGGCTGTTCCGGCGCAAGCTCGAATGGCCCCTGCGCCGGCTGGCGCCAGTCGCCTTCGTGGTGAGCGCCTCGTCGATCGGCGGCTTTCTCTTCTCGGGAATGCCGAGCAACATGTGGTCGGCCCGCTACCTGGCGCCGATCGTGTGGACCGCTCCGTTCGCGCTGGCGCCGCTCGGCGCCCTTCTCAGCACGCGGCGGCTGGCGCTGGCGGTCGCGCCTTACCTGACCGTCGCCGCGCTGGGAGGCTGGCTCAGTTACGGGCTCTACGTGCGCGGACCGCTGCCGGTGCTCGATCCGCGGGGCGTCGCCGCCGACGAGCAACACGTCGCCGACTTCCTCCGCGCCAGGGGCGTCCATCACGCCGCGGCCCAATATTGGCTCTCGTACCGGCTGTCGTTTCTCTACGGGGAGGATCCGCTCGTCATCCCCATCTCTCCGAGCGAAGACCGCTACCCGCCGTACCGCGAGCAGTTCGACCGCGCGCGGCGCTTCGCGTATGTGTTTCATCCCTCCGAGCCGCGTGCCCGCATCGAGGAATACGAGCCCTGGGTGCGTGCCCAGGGCTGGCAGGTCGAACGGGCCGAGGTGGCCGGGTTCTCGATGTTGCTGGTCGAGCGGCCGCGATGAAGGAGTGGGCCTCGTCAGTCTTCACCCAGTCGTAGCCGCTCCGCGGCGTGCAGCGTCCGCGGAGCCCGACAGCAGCCGTTCGATCAGTTCGATCACGCCGGCACCGCGTGCCCCCTTGGTGATGACGTCCGCTGCCGCTTTCACCGACGGCAGCGCGTTGGCGACGGCCACCGACAAGCCGCACATGCGGAGAAACGCCTGGTCGTTTTCAGCGTCGCCCACGCCGACGACCTGGTTGGCAGCCAACCCGATCTCGTCGAGCGCCGCCATGAGACCGGTTGCCTTGGTCACATCGGCGGGCAGCGCCATCACCGCCCCCTTGTTGAAGATGATGTGCCACTCGATGCCGAGCTCATGAATCGCGGTGAGCAGGACGTGCTCGTGCGGCTCCACGGTCGCGACGATGGTGTGGCCGACCGACACGGGAACCGCCTTGGCGGCGAGCCGCTCGAGCAGGCGCGGCGGGGGCGGCACCGAGAGCGCGCGCAGCTGCTGCGTCGCCGGCTGGTAGAGCACGGCGCCGTTCTCGGCGACGATGCGGTCGAAGAGCGCCGCGTGCGCAAACGTGTTGAACAGATCCGGCAGCTCACGACCGGTGACGAGGATCGTCGCCAGCCCTGCGGCGCGCGCGCGCAGCAGCGCGCCGATCGTCGGCTCGTCCACCTGGCCGTCGTGCGCCAGCGTCCCGTCGTAGTCGGTAGCGATCGCCTGGTAGGTTGCCATTCAGCTGATCACGCGCCATACAGGCGGAGGGCGTCGAACGTGGACTCGACGCATGTCCTGCAACAGTCGAAAGATCGCAGTGACTGCCGTCTCGGCGACGGTCCGGCTCGCGTCGGACGCTAAGGCTGTATCGGCTGATCGAGGACCACCTCGCGGGCGGGGCATCCCGGCTGGCTGCGTTGCTCCTTCCTCAAATACTCCCGGTATTCTCGGTCGTCGCGCCTTGCCATCCGGGCGCCGCGCTCCGCGATCTGGTCCTCGTTCAGCCGATACAGGCCACTAGCGGCCGCCAATACCGAACTGTACCTCGGCGCCGAGCTGCCAGCAGTCGAGCACCAGGTTGCCGCTGAAGAAGAAACGCATTTCTCCCCAAGAGTCACGACGATCAACCGTGCAAGATGGGGTCCCGCACACTCCCGGTGGGGAGCGTCGCGAACCACATCGGCGTCCCGCGACCGCCGATGCTGATCGCAACTCGGCGCCAAACGCAAAGGCCGTGACGTTTGAGCGGCTCGAACGCTCGAGCGACTCACACCCTTCTCGATCATCTGCTCCCGCGTTGAAGCGCAACCACGCGGAAGTGAAGGGATCCCTTAGAGGTGAGCCGTTCCCCGAAACGGCCGGACCACGTCTTGCGTACCTAGTGCCTGCGCGTTCTTACAGCTGCCTTGGCGATCACGCGTCTATGGAAGACACGTCCGTAACCGACCGCGTCACGACGGGAATTGCCGGCCTCGACGCCATCCTCATGGGCGGCCTGCTGAACGGCTCGACGGTAATCGCTCAGGGACCGCCCGGCTCGGGAAAGACGATCCTGGCAAACCAGCTGGCGTTTCACCGCGCGTGCCAGGGCGAGCTCGTCGTCTATGTGACGCTGGTCGCGGAGTCGCACACGCGGCTGCTGAGGCACCTGCGCACGCTGACCTTCTTCGAGCCGTCGCTTGTCGGCGATCGAATCCTGTATCTGAGCGGTTACCACGCACTGAGTGAAAGCGCGACGGCGCTGCTCGCGCTGCTGCAGAAGGAGCTGGTCGTGCGGCGGCCCGGGTTACTCGTCGTCGACGGGATCAGCGCGATCCAGGAAACGCATGGCGTTCCGGTGGCGCGTCAGTTCCTGCACGAGCTGCAGGCGTCGACCGAGAGCGCCAACTGCACGGCGCTCCTGGTCAGCGCGACCCAGACGTCGCCGACCCCGGAAGATGCGGTGGTCGACGCCTCGATCTTTCTGGCCGAGAATCAGGTTGGCGTTCGGCCGATTCGAGAGATTCAGGTGCACAAGACCAGGGGCAGCTCTCATCTTTCAGGGCGCCACACCTTCATCATCGATGGGCGCGGCCTCGTCGTCTTCCCGCGCGTCGAGGCGCTGTACCGAATGCCTTCGCAGGCGCCGTCCGAAGGCGAAACACGGATTGGGTTCGGCCGCACCGGGCTCGACGCCATGGTGGGCGGCGGATTGCGGACCGGCTCGAGCACGCTGGTGCTCGGCGCGACCGGCACCGGAAAAACGCTATTGGGGCTCACATTTCTCGCCGCCGGCCTGTCCCACGACGAGACCGTGATCTATTCCGGCTTCTATGAGACACCCGATCGCCTGCTCGCGAGCGGTGACGGCATCGGCCTTCGGCTGCGGGATCAGGCGGCGGCCGGCCGCCTCCATGTGGAGTGGCGGCCGCCGGTCGAACTGTTCATCGACGCGTGGGCCGACCGGCTGCTCGAACGCGTGCGGACGACACGGCCGCGCCGGCTCTTCATCGACGGGCTCAATGCGATTTTGGGGGGCGCGACGCGTCCCGAACGCCTGTCGGCATTTCTGACCGCGCTGGCCAACGAGCTGCGGGCGCACGAGGTGACGACGCTGATCTCGGGCGAGATGCACCCGATTATCGGCAAGAACGTCGACGTGCCGCTGCCGGGAGTGTCGCCAATCGTCGAGAACACCATCCTGCTGCGCTACGTCGAGAACGGCACGCATTTGTCGCGGCAAATCGCGGTACTGAAAATCCGCGACAGCGAGCACGACGGTCTCATTCGCACCTTCTCAATCACCGGGGATGGGATCGTCGTCGGCCCGGCCCGGACATCCAAGGCTGCCGCACCGCGATCGCGGCCGCGCCGGCGCCGCCGGCCGTGAAGACGCCAGCGCGGGGGCGCGCCCGGAAGCGCGTCGTGATCGTCGACGACGAGATGGCGGTGGGCAACATGCTCGCTGCCTGCTGCGACATGTGGGGGATGGAAGGCATCGTCACGAGCACCGCCACCGAGGCGCTCGGCGTGATTGCCGAAACGACCCCCGATGCGATCGTCACCGATTTCATGATGCCGGGGATGAACGGGCACGAACTGGTCCGCGCGGTACGCGGGAATCGGCGGTTCGTCGACGTGCCGCTGATCCTGATGAGCGCCGTGCCGGAGGCCGCCGCGAAGGACTCGCCGGCGGCGGATGCGTTTCTGGCCAAGCCGCTCGATCTCGACGAGACCGAACGCGTCCTGCGCCAGTTGACCGCTGGCGAGAGGAAGACGCGGAGCCGCGACCGGCGATGAGGCGATAGGAGCGACATCCCGGCGACGGCATCAACGGCATCATGGGCGCGCTCGGCCGCGCCGCCGACCGGATGCGCGTCATCCAGAGTTCGAGGAGGACCACATGAGAATGTCCGAAATGCGACGCACGATGCCAGTCGCGCTGGCGTACATTTTCGCAGCCGTCATCTTCGCAACGGCGCAGACCACCCACCGGCCATCAACGCACGAACCGCCGACCCCCGGAATTCCGGCTCCGCGTCCGGCCAATCCGTCGCCCGACTCGCCGGCCACCGATTCCGCTTCGCAGCCGTCAGACTCGCGCGATCAGGCTGGGGCCTTGCCGCAGGAACAAGCCGCGCCATCGGGCGATTGCCGACCGCTCGACACCACGATGGTTCTGCTCGAGCACATCCAAAGCGTCCTGGACGAGGCCGCGATTGGCAAGAGTGGACCGGTCAGCCTCGACCCCGGCGTTGTCGATCAGCTTCGCGCGGAGGTCGAGGAAGTCAGACTCGCGCTTGGAGGCAAGCGGCGTTCAGACGAGAAGGAACGATCTACGCGGTAAGGCTCTGGACGCCGTTGACCGCCCGTCTGGACTGGCGCGCCGTGGTCGGCGGATAGCCCGCGGCGACGGCCGGCACTGGGACGACGGCGGCGTTCGTCAGAGGGCGCATGGGCGCCACCGCCTGCCGCGATGGGCGGACCGGCTGCACCTCGCCGCTCGTCGTCGGCCAGACTGAAGCCGCACGCGACAACGGCGTTGACGGCGGCGGGGCTCACGGTCGGGACGATGACCACGGCGAGCCACGCGACGATCGCTGCCGGCAGCATCATCAGCCAGAGCCGGACTGCGTGAACCAGCGTCGATAGTGCCGGCAGTGCCGTCGCGATGGTTCGCTCGAGCGGGCCCGTCACGGGCGGCGACACGATCGCGCCGGTGGCGACGCGCCCGTCCAGGCCATCGACCTGAGCGATCTGCAGACAACGGGCGCGGGCCGGTCCGGATCACCTGGTCCGCGACCGACAATGCCGGCGGCTCGGGCCTGGTGCGCTATGAAGTCCAGCGGAGCAACGACGGTGGGACGACATGGATCGCGCAAACGATCAGCACGCTGCTGTCAACCGGCGTCACCCTGAGCCTCGCGCCAGGGGCGACCGCGACGACCAACTACCGTTTCCGCGTGCGTGCGGTTGATGTGGCGGGCAATGTGGGAACGTATGCGACTGCGGCCGCCTTCCGCCTCGAGGTGAACCAGGAAAGTGCCGCGGGCATCACGTATGCGGGAACCTGGACGACGGCCTCCGACACGACGGCGTCGGGCGGGGCGCTGCGCTTTGCGTCAGCGGCTGCGGCCACGGCGACTTACACGTTCACTGGTCGCAATGTCGCCTGGGCGACGGTGAAAGCCAACAGCCGCGGCCGGGCGGAGGTGCGCATCGACGGCGTGCTCATCTCGACCATCGACCTCTATCAGTCGTCGGCTACGGCCGCGGTACGGCGCGTCGTCTTTCAGCGGGAGCTCACGCCCGGCGTTCACACACTCGAAGTGCGCGCGCTCGGCACGAAGACGGTCGCCTCGACGGGAACACGTGTTGATGTCGACGCGTTCGTCGTCACACGCTAGCGATTGAGCGAAGGGACCCGGCCTTGCGCGGCGAGGCCGGGTCCGTTTCTCGTGGCGCGTGCCCTCATCCGCGCGCGCGCGCGGGCTGAACCTCGCGGCGTCATCGCGCCGGTTCGGCGTGCGGGATTGCCGTCAGGTAGGTGTAAATCGCGCGGAGATGATGCAGCCGCATGTTCCCGAAGACCGGCCACGGCATCACCTGCAGCTTCCTGCCCAGCTGGGGGTGCGCCTTGTCCTTATCGTAACCGTGCCGCATCACATTCAGGAACTCGTCGAAGCTCAGACCCCCGGGTCTGCCCTTGGAGTCGGGGGTGATGTTGCGCGAGACGAACGGTCCGAATTGCGTGCCACCCGCCAGGTAGTTGGCCCTGTTGATCCGCGCGGGCTCGCCGCGAAATGGATCGTGACCGGCCGCGTAGGGAGGATTCGTGTGGCAATCGTTGCACCCGCCCTGCGCGTTGACGATGTAACTGCCGAGCCCAACGAGCTCGCGCTGTTCAGGTTGGAATGTCAGGCGAACCGGGTTGATCCGAAATCCGATTATGACCTCCAGCGCATCAGCCGTGGCATCGACGGCGGCGGCCTCAGTCGCGTCTTGCGACTGCACGACCGAGGACTCTTGCCCATGGGCGGTGGTCACCACCCCGGTCAGAAGAGCCGAGTAGAGCACTGCAGCGATCGCCATGTACGTTCTCATCCACACCTCCGGTGGAGCAGCGCCACGCAAATGGCCGGCCAGTTCCTGCGCCAGCGCGATGCGACAATCGCAGGCGATCCGGCAGCGCGGACTCCGGTGACCGCCTGCACGTAGCAAATCATCGTGAACAAATTTCGCGATGCGATTCAGCTCCCGACGCCGGCTGCCTAGCCTTGATCCGATTTCGTGGGCACGTTCCGAACGGTGGAGAGGATGTCCGTCAGCGCTGGAGCTCGGCCAGGATCTCCTTGGCGCGTTCTCGAACGACCTCGCTCGAATCGCCGAGGGCTGCCTCGGCGGCCTCTTTCAACGTTGGTTCAGCCGCAAGCGCGTCCAACGCCGCCAGGCGTACTCCCGCGGAACCGTCAAAGCGCACGAGCTCCATCAGCAAGTCGGGCGGCAAGGGGTTGCCGGTGCTGAAGGACATGGAAACAATCCGCTCTCGCACCGCGCCGTCCGGCTCGCTGATTCCACGAAGGGCCTGAATCACGAGTTCCCGGCTTTCACGATCGGGACGTGACATCAGAGCCTCATACGCCCGCCCACGAATTTCCGGATCGTAGTCAGCGAGAGCTGCCTGCAGCTCCTTGCTACTTGCCCATGCCTCAGGCGGAACCGGCCGCAGGCCTGCGGCCGCACCTCTGGGATATATCCAGACCGCTCGCAAGCCAGAGGCTCCGTCGCCGCCAACGCCGTAAAAGAAGAAGGCGTCGTAGTTCGTGAACAGTCGACGCAATCCCTCATCGACAGGCACATCCGGCAGCTCCGCGGAGATGCGCGCGGCTCCAATCTCCATGCCGTCTGATGGGATGAGAGCCACACCTGTTCGGGATCCGAGTTCCTCCAGCATCGCGCCGAGGCTGTAGTTGCGGATGCTCGCGCTGATCCGTCCCTTTTCAATCGAGACGGACATCTGACCCGCCGGCGGCGCCGATTGCCCGGCGATGTCCGGTTGTTGTGCGTCGGCCGGCGACGAGAGCCCGGCCATCGCAAGCAACATGAATCCCGTGAGCGCTCTCGTACCTGAACGTTGAAACCTCATGGCCCCCTCCAGTACAGACGACGGTCGGACCCTCACCAGAAGGGCCCGACCCATACGCGCTACTGATTCTGAATCAAGAGGAGAGTGTGCGGCCGTACGAGTCCGCCCGCGAAGCAATCGGCGCCGAGCCTGTACGGTTCGACCCCTGCCCGATCCTTTCCCACGATCACGAAGTGGTCAGATCCGGCGCCGCCCGTCGCGACCGCTGCAACCCCTGAGAGCCCGCCGTCGATCGCCGTGCTCTTCGAGGTCCGCCCGTTGGCTCGTCGCGTGAGCTGCACGTAGAACCGCCGGCCGTCGATGCCGCCGAGATCCCTGACCTGCGCTCTTGCGATCTGTCCGATGAACGTGCCGTTGCAGCGGAGCAGATACACGTCGACTGCGTTGGTGGACAGCCCGAGAGTCTGGACGGCGACGATGGCCTCTGCGGAGGCGTTGCCCGTGATGTCCTCGCCAGCCTGTGCCGTCTGCTCCGCGGCGTTCGCCTGCGCCTCCTGCGCCATGGCCATCCCGGCGTGCGCGAGGAGGAATCCAGCCACTGCCAACCCGGTGATGAGGTTCTTCGTCTGCATCGTGCTCTCCTTTGTGTTCTGGGGAAAGGAAATCAATCCCCATCCGTGCGAGCTAGTGAGCCGCCACAACGGGGCGTTTCACGTATTGCAGAGCTCTGGTGGGGTGGAACGCTAGACGATCGCCTCACATCCAACGAGCGATGGACGTTCGCATCCATCCCTTGATTTCGGAGGGCGACCGAGGAAATCCGATGCTGATACCCATGCAGATTGACAACACGGGCTCGTCAACATTTCGTGTGGAGGACGCGCTGTTACTCTCACGATCGCTGGCAGGAAGGATCCCGAAGTGGTGAACGTCGAGGCGGCGACCTACTTGCTCCGTGCAACAGAAGCGGCTCGTGCGAATCGTAGATCCGGCACAAACATGTGAAGCGTACGGCCGGGGCCACGGCATACCGTGGCTTGCCCGTTGGACGCCGCACCTCACCCAGGATGACAGAGTGAGTAGTTTTTTCTGGTCTCCGACCGTAGTTTTGCCAGGAGATCGCTCCGTAGTTCCTCTCTCCTCCGCCCCTCATGACGCTCGTAGAATCGCGCCATTCACCTTGACCAAGAACACAATTCGCGGGCGCGTGCTGGTTGCCGACGATCACGCAGGCATCCGACGAACTCGAGCGTGCTGCTTCTCGGGCCGACCGGAACCGGGAAGGAGCTCTTCGCTCGAGCACTGCACGAGCGGAGCCGGCGGCATGCGCGCGCGATCGTGCGGGTCAATTGCGCCGCGCTCCCGCCAACACTGGTCGAGAGTGAGCTGTTCGGCCACGAGAGGGGAGCGTTCACTGGCGCCGTGGCCGCTCGCCAGGGGCGTTTCGAGCTGGCGGACGGAGGCACGATCTTCCTGGACGAGATCGGTGATCTCCCGTCGGACATCCAGGTGAAGTTCCTGCGCGTGCTGCAGGAAGGGGAGTTCGAGCGGGTTGGCTCGTCGCGGACACGGCGCGTGGATGTTCGCGTGATTGCCGCCACGCATCGTGACCTCGAGACGGAGGTGTCGGAGGGACGCTTTCGGGAAGACCTCTATTACCGGTTGAGCGTCTACCCGATCCAATTGCCGTCGCTGGCGGAACGCCCCGAGGATATTCCCAGGCTCGTATGGTTCTTCATTCACCGGCACCAGCGGGGGCTCGACCGGCGAATCACGAAAGTCCCTGTCGCAGTGATGGCGGCGTTGCAGCAGTATTCCTGGCCGGGCAACGTCCGCGAGCTCGAGAACGTCGTCGAGCGGGCAATGATTGCGACCAACGGCGAGACGCTGCAACTCGACACGCTCTCGTTCACCGGGCGCCGTCGCCCGACCGGCGGTTCGGAGACGCTCGACGATGTTCAGCGAATACACATCGCGACAGTCCTGGAGAAATGCGGCTGGCGGATCAATGGGACACGGAATGCGGCCGAGCGCCTTGGCATCCACCCCAACACGCTTCGGTTCCGGATGAAAAAACTCGGCGTCGTGTGTCCGGATGTCCGCGCGTCTCGGCGTTCGCTCGTCAGCGGAGGAGAGCAACACTCACCTCCGGCTCCGCAATAGCGGGATGGACCACAGTGCCATCCCGCCGTGCAGCAAAGCCACGCCCGCGAGCAGAGGACCGACCGGCCCGAGGCCCCCGGTGAGAACGAGTGCAACCACTGCCGCGTTGTAGGTGAGCATGCCGCTCACGACCGCGCGCGAGGCGGCGCTGATACTGTCGTGTCGCGCCAGCCAGCACGCCGCACCCAGCGCCAACAGCGCGCCGCCGGCGAGCCGGGCCAGGGCGAGTGCTGCCACCGTCCCGGCAGCGCCGAAGACCAGTCTGATCGCCAGATCGGGCGCTGCGAGGAGGCCCAACCCGGCCCCGATCTCCATCGCGGCGCTGACCACGAAGAATGGCGCCAGTACCGAACGACCGATCGACTCGATGGTGATGCTCATTCCGTTTCTCTCTCCCAGGAGAGTTCGTGCCCCGCCGGATCACCCGGCGGGGCACTCTGCTTACTTCGTCGCGTTGTTCTTCTTCAGATCCTCGAGCACCGTCCACTCCTCGGCCTTCGTGTACATGTCACCGCGGAGGATGAACGCACCCAGCACGGCGTTGCAGGGCAGGAGGTCGCCGAGCGGGTCCTCCTTCGCCGAGAAGAGCTCCATTCCGGCAATGTCGCCGGCGTAGAACTCGGCCTTCGTGATATGCCAAGGGATGCCCACGAGCTGGGCCAGTTCAGCTCCGGCGGCGCCGTTCGGTCCCGGCCCGACACCCGGGACGCGCCGCAACCCGATCGTCGACACGACGTAGTCCTGTGGCTTGCCTGTCGCCGGGGGCAGCGGAAGGAGCAGGTTGTACGGGGACGGCAGTTGATCGGTCTTGTCCGCCGCCAGCGGCACTGAAAAGAGCTTGCCGCCCTTGGTGACACTGGACGAGGCGAGATCGCTGAAATTGGGATCTGCGGTCTTCCTCTGAATCGAGCCGCGGGACATGTGGCTCAGGAACAGATTGCCATAATTGCGCATCGTGATCTGAGCCATCTTCTTGGGAGCAGCGCCCAACTCGCGCCCGGCGAGCAGGGCCGCATCGTTGTCCACGTAGATGGCGGTGATGAACCCGTAGGGCTTGCCCTTGTGCAAGACCGCAATGGTGACGAACACCTCCATGTACGGTCCGAGATCGCACTCACGGTACTTGGCGAAGATCAGGTTCGCCGCGGCCTGTCCGGGGGCCCCTGGAATGTTGATCAGTTCCAGCTCCTTCGGGATCAGCGCGGCCGCCTTGGCGGCGTCGGTCGCGAAGGCGACGCAGACGTAGTCGATGTCCCCGTACCTGGCAACCATCGGATACGTCGGTCCCCAGTGGGGCATCACCTTCGTCGTGTACTCCTCCGGCGACAGAGTGCCCTTGAGACCGAACTCGACTTCTGGTGCAGTTTGAACAGTAGCCATGTTGTCTTTTCCTTTCGTAGATGAAGTCTTCCAGGCGCAAACCCGGAGGCTGCGCCACCTGCTTCAATCGCGTGCTCGAGCCAGGACCCGCTGCATCTCCGCGTGTTCTTCCGGCGTCACGTGCGACGGTTCGAGGTTGAAGGTCAGTTTGTCGATCGTGCCGGTGAACTTGAACGGAACCTCGTAGCGATACTCCAGCTATCGATGCGAGTGGCGTTCTGCCGAAGCACTACTGACCCATGGGACGGTGGCCTGAATTCTGAATGACGACGGTGATGTTCTTTGCCTTTGCGTCGAGCGTGATCTGCGGGTTGTAGCTCGCACCGTCTGGCAGCGCGCCGAACCCGACCGTCAGCGTCACGGCATCCTCGGGCTTTTCGAGATAGGTGTTGACGCTCACGCCCGCGAGGGCGTTGGCGGCCGGATCGACATCGACGGTCATCAGGTCGCCGGGCTCGAGGTAGTCGGTGAACTCCAGGCGCACGCGGCCGCCCTGGCCAGGTCTGAGCGCGACCTTCTCCCGCGTCTTGGCGCTGTCGATATCGGCGGGACTTGGCGGGATGTACCGGTGAATGAGGTTCCCGGCAGACTCCATGTACTCCTTCATGTCCGCCGTTTTGCTGGCAACGATCTTCTTCTTCAACCGACCACCGCTCGGTGGTGCGGCCTTCTGATCGGACAGCAACACCTTCTCCACCTTGCCGTCGGCACCGTAGTAGCAGCGCTGCTGCTTTCGGTCCTTCTCCTCACCTTTCAGGCTGATGATCGTCGTCTCGACCCACTCGTACTTTCGCAGCCGCGCCTGGCTCTCGGCGATCGACTGTTTCAGCGCCGCGACCCGCTGTTCCACGGCGGCGGGAGCCTGCGCCGCCGAGTTCAGCGGGGCACCGAATACACAACCGCAGGCGATGATCGCGCCTGTAACGAACGTGCGACCGGGCATGTCCCTCATACCGCTGCTCCCTTCCTCGACGAAGTAACGACTCGCGCTTTCGACTCCCCGCATCGCGCGGTGGCTTCGCTGAGTGGACGTGGCGCAAGAACACTGCCCGAAGTGTTCCGGACAAACGGAACGAATTGACTGGCGATTCTGCAAAGAGCCAGGTCGCGATGAAGGGTTGCTATCAGAGGTACGGGAACCGGGTTACGGCACTTCGTAATCCATTTTGATTCTTGGTGTCCGGCCGACAGCAGCGCCGGCGGACCGAGCGAACGTTTCACGTCCGAGTGCCGCGGGCAGGATGAGCCAGCACGCGCAACATGGTCAGCGGCAGCAGGGTTCGATCCCCGACGGCATCGGTGAAGCCTTCGCGCAGGCACTGGTCGGAATCCGCAGCCCGGGATGGCAGGGTCCGTTCACGACCACCTAACGGCGCGCACCTTGTGCGCATCACCTGGCGCGGTGAGCCCACGTGCGCCACTCTCGACAACGCGCGCAGCGTCGTGACCAGGGAGTGGGGCCGCGCTCACGGCGTGGCGATGAAAGAGCAGTTCGATCGCGAGCTCGCAAGCGGCTACACCGTGCGCCTCGAGTCACCCGCGAACTAGCCTGCGGCGCCGGGTCTGGCGCTCGGTGAGGCCTGTTGTCAGGCGGGCTTCGTGTCGCGCCGAAGGTTGATCGGCACCAGGCACCGGATCGCTGGCGAGGGGTCGGCCGAGCGCCGGCCCGCGGTGACGAGTCGCCTGCGCAACTCACGCGACGCTATGGCGGACAACCTTCGCCGGAACAAGGTGAGCGAAGGTTGGTGGGCGCTAAGACCGAGTTGGACTGGAGCGGAATTTCCGACGGATTCTGGACTCCTAAGGACTGCACCAAATCGCAAAGGGACTCAAGACCACCCCCAAACCGTCCCCAAGACTGACTGCGGCTTGTGGCGGTGCTCACCGTACCTCGTGACCTCTGACGTCCTCTCCGGCATTTGTCACCCCGCACACGATGATTCAGCCCGGATTTCCTCAGATTTCCGCCAGCGTCCGGGCGTCGACCGTGGCCCAGCTCTTGCCGAATGGATGTCGCGTGTCCGCCTCGCACCAGGATACCGGTTCAGGTCACCGAGCAGAAACAGTTGAACGAGGCGCGTCAGGTGCTCATCCCCCGGAAGAAATGGGGGCCGACCTCAGCGAGCGACAGTGGGGGACCGTGCGGGAGGACTGCAACGACGATGGCAACGCGTGTCGAATGGCGATGCAGCGTCCCCGGCTCCTGGAGACTGATCATATGAGCGTCACGCGCCCGATCCGTCGCGGTATCGTCCTCGCCGCGTTCACCCTGTCGATGTCGATCGCCAACGCGCAGGCACAGAAACCGCCGGTTCCCTATCCTGACGCCCTCGAGCGCATGAACGACGCCATCGACGCCCTCACGCGAAAAGTGTGGCCGAGCGTCGTGCAGATCTCGGTGACGAGCTACGGGGTGGCGCGTGAAAAAGACGCGGTCGCTGAAACCGCGATGGTGCTGGGCCGCCAGCAGTCGATGGGTTCGGGGTTCGTCATCGACGCGGACGGCTACATCATCACCAACGCGCACGTCGTGGCCAACGCACAGCGCATCGAGCTGCTGCTGCCGCCGGAGAAGGCGGACGGCTCGCTCGCAACCGCGCTGTCAGCCAAGCAGGTCGTGGTCCCGGCGCAGATCGTCGGTCTGTCGTCCGAGCTCGATCTCGCGCTGCTCAAGGCCGACAACCTCAAGCTCCCGGCGCTGCCCCTGGCCACCTATTCGCAGCTGCGGCAGGGCGAAACGGTCTTTGCCTTCGGCAGCCCTTCGGGCCTGCGCCACACGCTGACGCACGGGCTGGTGTCGTCGGTGGCGCGTCAAATCGATCCCGATTCCCCTCTCATCTATATCCAGACCGACGCCCCGATCAATCCGGGGAATTCGGGCGGGCCGCTGGTGAACATCCGCGGCGAGGTGGTGGGGGTCAACACCTTCATCCTTTCGCCTTCCGGCGGGAGTGACGGGCTCGGCTTCGCCATTCCAAGTGCGACGGTGCGGACCGCGGTGCGTCAGCTGCGGCAGTTCGGGCGGCTGCGACGTCAGGAGGTCGGCATGGGCCTCCAGACCATCACGCCCGAGATGGCCGCGAGCCTGGCGCTGTCGCGCGACTACGGCCTGATTGTGTCCGACGTCTGGCCGAAAGGCCCGGCCGAAGCCGGTGGCCTGCACATTGGCGACATCCTGCTGTCGGTGGACGGCCAGCCGGCCGAGAACCTGCCGACGGTGGCCTATACCTTCCGCCTTCGCGAGTCGACCGAGCCCGTGAAGCTCGTCGTCCTGCGCGGCACGGCGAACGTCTCGCTCAGCATTGCACCGGTCGAGGTCAAGAGCGAACTCGACGCGATATCGGACATGGCCAACGTTCAGAAACACGTCGTGAACGAGCTTGGGATCGTTGGTGTGGAGATCGATCCGCGTGTGGTCGATGCCACGTCCGGTCTCCGCGACCCGTACGGCATCGTCGTGATCGCGAAGGCCGCCGGCGGGAGGAGCGAAATTCCCCTCATGCCGCAAGACGTCATCCGCTCGTTGAACAAAAAGGACATCTACACGCTGAATCAGCTGCGAAGCACCCTGCAGGAACTCAAACCTGGTAGCCCGGCGACGCTGCAGCTGCAGCGGGCGGGCCGGCTGATTTACCTGTCGTTCACGATCGAGTGAACCAAAGCGCGACAAAATTGCCCGGCCGCGTCGTCGAGAGGAGCCGTGTCGTCATGCTCAGAGCCCCGCCACACTCGAATCCATTCGCTCGTTGTCGCAAGCGGTCTTGCCGCGTTGACCGCTGCGGTGGTGGCGCAGACGGGGCCGGTCGCCGCCATGTTCAGCGACGACCAGCGGCGCGCGGCATCGCGCACGCTGAGCTTTGAACGCGTGGAGCTGCCGGCAACCGCGACCGCCAGCGCCCCCCTGCAGATCTACCTCAGTGCCGGCGACGTCGAACGCTCGTTCGACACGGCTGCGTTTCGACCCGACGCCGCGATCGTGCCGACGAACACCGACCTGCAGATCAAAGCGTCGTGGCCGGCGACCCAGCGCGTGCTGATCGAGCGGGTTCAGAAGCAGGCCGACGTGTTGCGCGAATTGGAAAACCAGATCGCCACTCGGCGCAAACAGCCGACCTCCACGGCGCCGGGCGAAACCGGCCTCCTCCGCATTGGCGTGGACAGTTTTGTCGTGCAGCTGTCGAGTCCGGCCGCTGGCGCACCGGGCCAGGGCGCATTTCCGAAGACGGCCTGCCTTGTCGCCACCGACTTCGCGGCCGGCGGCGCGGTCGACCGCAGGGAGCTCTTCGTCCAGGATCGCGTGCGGCAGGGGATCGCCGCGTGCCTCGACGCGCTGGACAGGAAGGGCGCCACATCGCTGGTGCTGCCGCTCATGGGTGCGTCCAGCGCCAAGATCCAGCGAAATGACGAGAGGTTCGAAGGGCAGCGCGCGCTGAAGGAGTGTCGGCTGTTGAATTCCACCGCCAGCATCGCGCTCGGCATCCACGACTTTGCCGCGCGCCGCCGCAACCTTCGCGAGATTGGCGTTCTCCAATGGGATCAGGAGATCGCGGAGATGTTCGAGGTGCCGGCCGGTAGCCCCGCGGCGCGGAGCGCCGACATGGCCTACCGCATCTACGCCGAACAGATCCGCCAGGCGTTTCGCAAGGGGCTGGACGGCCGGAAGACGCTCGCCGGCGATCTGAACGGCAGCTGCAGCGCGATTCTCGACCCCAAGTAGGCAGAAGGTACCCATCACGTTTCGACCGTGCCCTAAGCGATCTCGAGATCGCCGAGCGCGGCGACGTGCATCGCTCCGAGCACCTGCGGACCGAAGTGACGGCTGAAGCGGCATTCCCATCCCGAGCCCAGTCCGAGGGCGAGATACGACACATCACGAGGAACTGACAACCATCGCGGGGCGTGAAGATGACGCCGAAGCGGAAATCGGCAAGCAGTCGATTCCTGTAAGACGTGTTCCAATCCGCCACTCGATGATCGCAGGCAAAACCGTGCAGACCGGCGCGAGCCGCCCGCGGGACAGTCGTGTAACCGCCACAACTCATTGGTAGACCGGCGTCTTGGACGCGCGCCGCCCCTCGAGCCGACCGCTCGAGTGATGGCATGACGTAGGCACTGCGGACCCCACCCTAGCCCGATCGATTCTCGGGCGACGTCTGCGGAGGTCCCATGCGTGCGTGTCTGCGACGCCGAGCGAGCCAGGCTCTGTTGTGGGGAGCGGTGATCGTCACCGCGATTTCGAGCCGCAATACTGTCGTCGTTGACGCGCAGGAGCCGGCGATGCGTTGGGACGGGCTGATCGAACTGGTCAGCGGCAGGAACGACGGTCCGCCGCCAGCCCTGAACCCGCCGACACCGGCGGACGGTCCGAGCCAGATGTCGCGCCACGCCGTGAGCGGCGACGGACGCTACGTCGTCTTCACGGCCAACGCACCGGCGCTCGCTGGCTACTACGCCCCCGCGCTCTACCTTCGCGACCGCCGCCTGAGCGACACGCGCATGCTCTTTGCCGCCGCGGACACCACCGGTCTCCGCGATGCGGTCATCAGCGAGGACGGGCGCCACGTGGCGTTCACCATGTGCGAACCGTGGATGCGGCCGGACTACGCGCCGATCTGCGATGTCTGGGCGTACGACACGCTGACGGGGAGCATCGCGCCGTTGTCGGTCGCGCCTCAAACGGGCGCGTTCGGGAACGCCGACAGCGACGACCCGGTGCTGAGCCGCGACGGGCGGTTCGTCGTCTTCCGAACCGCCGCGACCAACCTCGCGCTCGGCGTGCCGGCGGGCGTGCCGCAGCTCGTGATCAAGGATCGCGACCCGGACCGCAACGGCATCTACGACGAGCCCGGCCCGAATACGTTCCAAATCGTCAGCGCGCCGAAAGGGGCTCCAGGCACCGTGCCGGGAAACGGTTCGAGCGCCACTGCCGAAGTGAGCGAGAACGGGCGGTACATCGCGTTCCGCTCCGCCGCGAGCAACCTCGTACCTGGCGACACGAATGGTGCGTGGGACGTGTTCCGTCGCGACCGCATGGCGCGCGATACGCGGCGTCTCAACTCGCAGGTGACCGGCGGCCAGTCGCCCCATGCGATCGACTCACCAGCGATCTCGATGACGCCAGACGGCCGCTACATCGCGTTCGCCTCGGCCGATCCAATGCTCGCGCCCGCACCGTTCGACGACACCAACCACGTTCGCGACGTGTTTGTTTTCGACGCGCAGTCTTTGAACCTGCAGCGCGTGGACGTCGGCTGGCTGCCATACGCCACCGGTGTGCTCGTGCCAGGCAGCGGCCCGACCGACTGGCCGACGCTCAGCGCCGACGGCCGGTACGTGTCGGTGCAGTCCGCGGCGATGAACGTCGAAAACGCGCCGCCGCCAAATTCGACCCATACGTATGTAGTCGACCGTTTCCTGAAGAAGGTGACGCGCGTCAGCGTCAAGCCTGATGGCACCGACCCCGACTCCAGCTGCGTCCGGCCCCAGATCTCTGCTGATGGCTCGCTCGTCGCATTCATGTCGCAAGCGTTCAACCTGACACCCAACGCCTACACCGATGCCGATCGTGTGTATGCGGCCGTCCACCTCGAGATCACCCCGCAGGAGCAGAGCGTCTCTGGCGGCGCCGGCGGCGCGGCGGCCTACGACGTCGTGACGCAGCAGCACACGCCGTGGTGGATCGACTGGCACGAGTGGCAGCCCTGGACCGATTTCGAGACGCCGCCGATCGGGTGGGGCAGCGGGATGGTGAAGATCAGGGCGAACCAGGCGAACCCGGATCCCACGTCGAGGACCGCGACGATCAAGATTTTCGAGAAGACCGTGCGCTTCACGCAGCTCGCGGGACTTTCGCTGACCGCAATCTCGCCAGGACAGGGTCCCGACACCGGCGGCACGCAGGTAACGTTCACCGGCACCGGATTCGAGCCCGGGATGCGGGTGACGTTCGACGGCCTCGAGCGCCACCGCCATCGAATACGTAACCTCCACGACCTTGATTGCGACGACGCCGGCGCACGGGCCGGGCACGGCCTACGTCGCGGTGATCGGGCCCGGCGCCGGACTACAGAGTGGCATGGCTCGACCAGGCGTTCCGCTTCACCGATACGACACCGCCGCAGCTGTGGTACGGATTCAGCGACAGCCCGAACGAGCACGGCTGGTTCAATCGCGACGTGACGCTGTACTGGGCGTGGATGGGACAGCGAGACCGACGTCACCTCCACGTCCGGATGCGAGACGGCGGTCATTGCGGTCGATACGCCCGGCACGACCTACACGTGCACCGCGACGAGCGAAGGTGGCACGACGTCGCTGTCGGCATTCGTGAAACGCGACGCGACGCCGCCGACGGCCACGATCAGCCAGCCCGCAGTTCCGGCTCTACGACCTCAACGAGGTCGTCCAGCCGGCGTTCACCTGTTCGGATGCGCTCTCCGGCGTTGCCTCGTGCGTTGGCGGCACCAACGGCGAGCCGATCGACACGACGACCCCCGGCTACCACACCTACGGCGTGTCGATCACCGACCGCGCAGGCAACCCGGGCTACGTGTCGGTCGATTACGCGGTCGGCTACGGCGTCTGCGCCTACCCGATGCCCGACATGGTCGCGTGGTGGCGGATGGAAGGGAACACCTCGAATACGCGATCGAGCCTGACGACGAACGCGATCGCGGGTCGGGCTGCCGTCGGATGTGTTCGTCGACGCCGTCGCGGGGCAGGGCTACCAGTTCGAGGGCGTGGGGTACCTGCTGGCGAACTACTCGCCGACCATGCTGAGCGACAAGAAGCTGGCGTTCGCTGCGTGGGTGAAGCCGACGGCGGACACGCGCGGCACGATCATGGGCGCGCGCGATTTCTTCGGCGTCGCCCGGCTCGAAACCGGCAACATCGGGTGGGCGTTCAGGAAATGGAACGATGCCACCCTCAGCTACCGCGACACCCGAGTGCCGCTCCCGCTCGGCCAATGGAGCCACGTCGTCGTCGTGCTCGACGGGTGGGCCGTTCGGACGTATCTGAACGGACGCCTCGCGCATACCGAGCCGAACGTCGGCGACGTGATCAATCCGAGCAGCTATCCGCTCACGCTCGGCGGCGCCCACAACGTCGGCAACTATTTCAGGGGCGCGCTCGACGAACTCCAGATCTTCCAGCACGGGCTCAACGATGCCCAGATCGAGCAGCTGTTCCTGGCCGGCGACGCCGGCGCGTGCGTGCCGAAGCGGACGTCGTTCCAGATCGTGGATCCGATCCCGGCGTCGTTCGGCTCGCCCACGTACGCGTTCGACCTACGCCTGGTCGACGAGGATGGCCAGCCCGTCGCCGGCAAGACGGTCGAGCTGCTGTCGCAGGTCGGTGCCTCGCCGGTACTCGACGTCGACCGCGAACCGCGTGACCGACGCGGACGGACGCGCGCACTGGGACGCGCCGCTCAAGAACGCGCCGCGTTCGACCTGTTCGAGGGGTTCGCCTCGGCGACGTTCGCCGGCGACCTCGATTACGTCCGCACGTCCTCGGGGCCCGAGGTCCTCGTCGGCAAGGGCAACCCGGTCATCACCTGGCCGGCGCCGGCGCCGATCACCTATAGCTTCCCGGTGAACGGCACGCAGCTGAACGCGACGGCGAACGTTCCGGGCACGTTCAGCTACTCGCCGCCGTCTGGCACGCTGCTGCCTGCCGGCGAGGGAACGCTCTCCGCCACCTTTACGCCGACCGATACGGCGAACTACAACACCGTCACCGCCACCAACACGATTACCGTCAACAAGGCCACGCCGAACGTGTTGATCGAGGGCGCCGGCACCTGGTCGTACACCGGGACGCCGCGCGCGGTAGTCGGCAAGGTGAAGGACCGCTTCAACATCGTCATCGCGACGCCGACAGTGACCTACAACGGGTCGCCCGATCCGCCGGTGATGCCCGGCACGTACACGGTCGTTGCGACGTTCCCCGGGAACGCGAACTACCTGCCGGGCACGGCGACCGAGACGCTCACGATCACCAAGTCGATCGTCGACATCCAGATCAACGTCCAGGACGTGACATACAACGGCTCGCCATTTGGCGCGGGCTACCTGATTAGCGGAATCGATCCCGACTTCTTCCCGGCCGACAGCGTGACTTACAACGGCTCGGAGAACTCGCCGGTGAACGCCGGGACGTACACGGTCGTCGTGACGTTCAACGGCACCGCGATCTACGAGGCGGCGACGGCGTCGAAGACGTTCACCATCCACAAGGCGACGGCGGCCCTCGGCTGGAACCGGCCGGCGGCGATCGTTTACGGGACGCCGCTCGGCGGCGACCAGCTGAACGCCACGGCCAACGTATTCGGATCGTTCGATTACTCGCCCGCTGCCGGGAGCGTGCTGAACGCAGGCGCGTCGCAGACGCTGACCGCGACCTTCACGCCGGCGGATCCGGCGAACTACGTCGGCGGCACCGTCAACACGACGATCGACGTGTCGAAAGGCGTCGCCGAAGTGACGGCGATCGGCGGAACGTTCACGTACAACGGCCAGCCGCACGCCGCCAGCGGTTTCGTGACCGGCCTCGTCCGGTGGCGTCGCTCGGGATGCCAGGCTTCACCTACAACGGCATCGCGCAGCCGCCGGTGACGGTCGGGACCTACAGGTCGTCGCCAGCTTCGCCGGCAACGCGAACTACCAGCCTGCCTCGGCGACAACGGCGATCTCGATCCTGCCTGCGTCGCCGCTTCTCGACTGGGCGCAGCCGCACGCCATCGTCTATGGGACGCCCCTGGGGGGTGCGCAGCTTCACGCCACGGCAAGCGTGCCGGGGACGTTCACGTATTCGCCGGCCGCCGGCACGGTGCTGAACGCGGGCGCCTCGCAGGTGCTGACCGCGACGTTCACTTCAGCCGATCCGAATTACAGCAGCGATGGCGTCATCAACACGGTGATCGACATCGCGAAGGCGACTGCCACGTGACGGCGGCGGGTGGCACATTCACGTATAACGGGCAGCCACATCCCGCGACCGGTTCAGTCACCGGCCTCGGCGGCGTGTCGCTCGGCACGCCGTCGTTCACCTACAACGGATCGGCCCAGCCGCCGGTCGCTTCGGGTTCGTACGCGGTGATCGCCAGCTTCGCGGGCAACGCGAACTACACCGGCGCCTCGGCGAGCGCGACGATCGCGGTTGCGCGCCGCGCCGTTGTCGATCCGCGCCAGCGATTCAGTGAAGCCCTTCGGTGCGTCGCTGCCGCTCTTCACGGCATCGGCCGCCGGCTTCGTGAACGGCGAAACCTTCGCGTCGCTCGGCGGCGTGCTGGTGTTTGGCACGAGCGCGACGGCGCTGTCGGCGGTCGGATCGTATCCCGTCGTTCCGTCGGGCCTGAGCTCGCCGAACTACCTCATCACATTCGTGCCCGGCACGCTCGCCGTCGTTCGCGGCGGCGTCACAGTGTCGGTGGCGACCAGCCCGGCACCGTCGGGTCTCAATCAGCCGATGACGTTCACCGCGAACGTTGGCGCCGCCGCGCCGGCTGCCGGAACGCCTGGCGGGATGGTGCGCTTTTTCGACGGGGCGACGCTCGTCGGCAGCAGCGCGCTCATATCCGGAGGTGCGTCGCTGACGACAGCGGGTTTAGCGGCGGGCGCTCACTCGATTCGAGCGACGTACGACGGTGACGCCTCGTTCGAATCGGGCTCCGGCTCGGCGTCACACACCGTCAACAGTGCGTCCGCCACGCCGTCAATCGCGATCGCGTCGAACCGCAATCCCTCGTCGGTCGGGCAGTCGGTGACGCTGACCGCGGCGCTGAGCATGACCGCCGGGCCGGTCACTGGCATGGTGCAGTTCTACGACGGCGCGGCGCTCGTCGGCACGTCGACCATCACGTCGGGATCCGCGGCGTTCACAACCACCGCGTTCGCCGCTGGCTCCCATGCGATGACGGTGCGCTACCTGGGGAGCGCGAGCGCGCCGCCGGTGATCTCCGGAGTGTTCGTGCAAGCGGTCGGATCGTCGGGCTGGAAGAATCGCACTTCGTCCACGACCCTGTCCGCTTCGCCGAACCCGTCGGCGCTAGGCGGCAGCGTCACGCTGACCGCGAACATTACAGGCTCCAGCGGCACGCCGGCGGGGGCGGTGCTCTTCATGGTGAACGGCCAGGTGGTGGGTGGCGGACCGGTGGCGCTGACGGCCATCTCCGGATCAACCGCGCGGGCAATGTTCGTGCTGCCCGGCCTGGCGGGCGGCCGTCACATCGTCACGGCGACGTATCTTGGGAGCAGCAACTACAAAGGCAGTACCGGCGACCGTCACTGAGACGGTGAACTGAAGCGCCGGGGTCGACTGCATGCGGTGATGTACGCCTTCTTTCCGACGGGCTAACGGCGGACAGCGCCTTGCGTACGTTCAACTATCTTGCGGTGGCTTGCCAACCGTAGCTCACGCGACGCGTGTGCCGTCCCCAGTCGCGGCGCTCGACCTTCCCGCGACGCTATGGCGGGCAACCTTCGCCGGAACAAGGTGAGCGAAGGTTGGTGGGCGCTATAGGACTCGAACCTATGACCTCGTCGTGTGAAATCAGCTGCCCATTCCATTTGTCGCCGGAGTGCTATCCGCTCCCCAGGTAGCGGTGGACGAATGCCACCGCCATGGCGCCTTCGCCAACAGCGGAGGCGCAGCGTTTCACCGATCCGTGCCTGACATCACCGGCTGCGAACAATCCAGGTACGTTCGTTTCGAGATAGTAGGGATCGCGGTCGAGAGGCCACGCCCTCGGACGATGATGCTGGTCCAGCAGGTCCGGACCGGTCATCAGGTAGCCGGCCTCGTCGCGCATGACGCCGGCCTCCACCGCCCACTCGGTGTGTGGGATACCGCCAATGCAGACAAACAGCCAGCGCGTCTCGATCGTCTGTGTGGCCCCGGTTCGGCGATTCGTCAAGCGTGACCGATTGCAACGTCTCGTCGCCGCTGAGCGCGGTCACCTCGGTGTCGGTCAGCAACGCGATGTTGGTCGTGCTCGCAATACGGTCCACCAGGTAGGCCGAGACGGAGCTCTTGAGGCTGTCGCCGCGGACCGCAATCGTCACGCGGCGCGCGAAGCGCGCGAACTGCAACGCCGCCTGCGCCGCCGAATTGCCGCCGCCGACCACGACGACGTGCTCATTGCCACAAAGCGACGCCTCGCTTGCGCCGCCGCCGTAGTACAGGCCGGCACCGCGAAAATGTTCTTCACCGGGAACGGGCAACCGCTGGTACTCGATTCCGGTGGCGCAGATCGCAGTACGTGCGACGATTCGTGTGCCATCGGCCAGGTAGCCGATTCGCTTTCCGGCCGTGAACTCGCCGCGGACGCCCTCGCGGGCCAGCAGAATCTCCGCGCCAAACCGGCAGGCTTGTTCGCGCGCCCGATCGGCGAGGTCGGCGCCGCTGATCCCCGACGGGAATCCAAGGTAGTTCTCGATTTTCGGGCTGCTTCCGGCCTGTCCGCCGACCGCCGACCGTTCGATCACAATCGTCTTGAGCCCCTCCGACGCGCCATAGACCGCCGCGCTCAAGCCGGCCGGCCCGGCGCCGTAGATCGCCAGGTCGTACTCGGAGAATGATGGGTCGCGGAACCACCCGAGCTTCTCCGTGACTTGTCGAATCGTTGGCTTCTCCAGCCGCGTCCCATCGGAGAAGACGCAGATCGGCAGGCGGCGATCGCGCGGGCCCTCGACGCCAGCCTCGCGCGCCTGCGCATCGCTGTTGACCTCGACCCATTCGAACGGGATGTCGCTACGATGCAGGAAATCGCGGATCGCGAATGCCTCGGGCGAGCCAGTCTTCCCGAACAGCCTCACGGCGGGCGGAGTCGAGTTGATCTCAGCGGACATAGGTAGAACCTCAACAAGTACGACAGTACGACTGGACGGCGCATCCACGCGTGCAGCGTCCGTACCGTCATGGTCGGTCGAGTTTGCTGTGGTCTGACCTGAACGCGGCTGACTGAAAAGAAGGCGCTCGTTAGTTCTCTGCTGGACGCAGGCCCAGCCGCTGCAACCGGAGATCGATCGTCGATTGCCGCAATCTCGCGAAACGTCGCAATCGCTCACGCCGGTTCGCGACGCTGCAGTTCCTGACCACTCGATATGCGCCCGATCACATCGATCCGGCTGGCCGCATTCCTGAACATGTCCTGGTGGGCCACTGCCGGCCCCAAAGGAGAACACCGATGAAACATGCTCTTGCCACGCTCATGATCGGCGCTGTCGTCGTAGGCGCCGGTCACACCCCAGCCATCGAAGCGGCGCAGCAGCCCGGCACGACGGGCACGGCGGGCGCCGCCAAGGCCGTCGTGCCGCCACCCGTCGCCGTCAAGGTCATCGCCGTCGACCCGACAGCCAAAACGATTACGGTCCGTGACATCGCGGCAGTTGCCGCGACGCCCGACACAAAGGCGATCGAGGTGAAGCTGCCTGTGACCGCGAATGCCACCGGCCAGAAGCTCGGCGACACCAAGGTTGGCGAAACGGTGGAAGTGACCTGTGAAGTCAAGCCGACCGTCCATCCGGAGGCGGGAGTGCCCGTCGTCCTGACCGACTGTGTTCGGGTGATCAAGATCGATCCCAAGAAGTGAAAAGCGAAGCGGTGACGCTGTTCCGGTGCACCCGTAGCCAAGGAGTGAGACCATGATCGTCGCCGCGTGTCCGGACATCACGAGTCTCACGACCGTCATCCCGCCACGGGTGCACGTCTGCGAGGCCTGCGCGAAAACCGGGGACACCTGGGTCCACCTTCGCACCTGCCAGAGGTGCGGAGTGACATTGTGCTGCGATTCTTCACCGAACCAGCACGCGAGCCGGCACGCACGGAGCAGCGCACATCCTGTCATCGCGTCGGCCGAGCCGGGTGAGCGATGGCTCTACTGCTATCCTGACGGAGTCTACGCGGAGTACTGATTCCGCCGGCGGTCGCCGGCGGAATCATTCGCGTTCAAGTCTGGCCTTCGTCGCTCTCAGTGCGGCGTCCAAACCCTTCTGCACTTCCTTCTGGACGCGCCCGCGAATCAGCCGGCCCAGCACTCCGCTCAGGCCGTCCGATCGGCTTCGACTGACGTTCACGAACCAGAACCCGCGCCCGCGAGACGGGTCGGGGACGAGCACCCGGAGCTCCAGCGCGGTCCAGAAATAGTGGCTCGCGTAAATCATCTTGGACGCCACCGCCGTGACTCCTGGCCGATTGTCGATCACCAGATGGTTGACACGAATGGTCGGCTTGAGCCCGAACTGAACGTCCTGCCAGTACAGAAACGAGGTCCCGCCGGGAAGCCTGACGCCCGGGTAGCCAAGCAGGTACGCCTTGAGCTCGGGCAGCTGCTCGCCAAGCTCCGGCATGCGTTCGATCATCGACTTGAACTCGGTCGCCACGAAGGTCGGGCGCTCCGAATCGCGGTAGACAGCCAGACGATCGTTCCCGCCGGCGTAGTATCCCGCGACGTACTCGTAGATCAGTTGACGGAAGAGCGTCATGGCGTCGGCTTTTGCGGTCGGTCGTGACCAGTCAACGCCCTGCCGGATGCGTTCCAGCGCCTGCTCGCTGAGCTTGATGTCGCAGTCGCTCACCCGACACGTTTTCAGCGCCTCGATGTCCTGATCTGGAAGGGTGAGGAGCGCGAAGTCCGCGAGCTGGGGCGGATCGCTGATCCGCTTCGTGACGCGGAAGGCTCCGCCGCGCTCGAAACGTTCGATGTCCTTGATCAGCCTCACATAGGCGCCGGGCGCCGCGTCAATCCAGACCGCGCCGAAGACCGCGACTTCCGTTTCCGGCACGGCATCCAGCAGCGAGGTCACCGGCTTGCCGGCAAGCAGTGCCTCCTGTTCCGGTCGTGTCAGCCGAACGCTGGTCGTGATGTAGGTGTTCAGCAGCGGGGGAAATGACGCAGCCGTGGTCTGGCTGTCCGTAACCCTTGACCGCGGACAGGATCAGAACGGCGGCTGCGATCGCCCTCGCCAGGCGGCCAGGAGGATGCTGCGCGGCCCCGCCGTAGCGGGGCCCGCTGACGCTCGTCATCGACCTTAGTTCGTCGTCCGGGGACGCTTGTCGACGGCGATCTTCAGCACCCTGCCGGCGTCCAGATGCGCTCGGACGATCGGATAGGCGGTTGCTGCCCACTCGTTGAGGCTCATCGTCACCACGTTGTCGCTCTTTTCGGGGATGACGGCTACGACCTGCGCGCGCTCGACCGCCTTTTTGCCCGCCACGCGATCCTCGATCTCCGCCTTGTATTCCGCCAGCTTGGCCTCGTCGACCCTTGGCTCGAGCTCGTCGAGAACGTCTTCGTGCGCGTCCACCACTTCATCCATGTATGCACGTTCGAACTCATTGCCATGCCACTTGGCAATCTTGTCGCGCACGCGCGCATGCCTGCCGTCGAGTGCGGTCGGCACCGGGATGTTGTGCTGCGCGGCGATGGCCTTGAGGGAGTTCAGGCTCTTGGTATGGTCGTCGATCATCAGCTGTGCGAACTTTTCGACCTCGGTGTCCGTGCTGCGGTCCGGGACCAGCTTTGCCAGCTCGATCTCCACCATGTTCGCGATCGCCATGTCGTGAACGAAGGCCTTGTCGCCCCTGCTCACCTGGTTGCGATCGGACTGGCCAGCGGTGCCGACGGCGGAATCGGCGCGCGACGTGCCGTCCTCCCGGTTGCGGTCGCATCCGACGATGACGGCAATGGACAACGCGACGGTCAGAAAAAGAATCGATCTCATGTTGTTTCCCTTCTCTGGTGAGCCGGCTCACCAAGACACATCGGCGATGTGTGCAAGCCGGATGACGCGCCCGGCGCCTGTGGGAACCCGGCGAAAGACGCCAAAATCCTCTCGCCCGATCTGAGCCGTCGCGAATTCGCGGATTGTCGCGTGCGTCTCGCATCGGTGTGCAGGCGTTTTACCCGGGACGGCTGGCCCCCTTTCTGCACCAAGGCTAGCCCTGTTCAAGGGGACGGCTGATCCATGGGACATCGGCGCCACGGGATGGACGATAGTGCATGCTCGCAATCGTTGCGGCGGGTGTCACCGCCACCCGACGCCAAACGACAGCACAACGGTGCTGAAGGGTCCTGCTGCTTTTGGAGACTGGCGAAAGGATTCCAGCCGGGCGTGGCGGCGCCTCTTGACGCCTGCAGGATCTGCCGGGGCGCGGATGCGGACACCGGTCCGCGGCGAACTGCTTCCTGAGGACGGCGACCGATGGGTGAATCGCGGACGTCATGCCCAGGTTCGTGCCGGAAGCGGGTTTAGCGTCGAGATGATCGCATCGCGGCGTGAAGAACCGCGCGCTGATCGTCACGTCGAAGACGGCAACGGCGACCATCTTGCGGGTCGCCGAGGGACCAGTTCGGTGACGCCATGAATATCGACCATTACAGACGGCGGTTGCAGGAGCTCGAGCAGGAACTCGTGAAACGCCTGGCCGAGGAAGCCGAAACGGCTCGCGACATGCGCGACGATCAGCCCGCTGTCAGCGACCTCGCGCATGTCGACGAGCTGAAGGACGAATACTTCGCGCTGGCCGATACCGATTCGGCCATCCTTGCCGCGGTGCGCGCCGCGCTGAGGCGGATCGAAGACGGCACCTACGGCAGGTGCGTCGTCGACGGCGAGCCGATCGACGAGAAGCGGCTCGAGGCGGTGCCATGGACGCCATACTGCCTGGCGCACCAGTCGGAGCTCGAAGAGGGCGCCGGCACTCGGACACCCTCGCTGTAGCGGCGGCGCAACTACGCCACGGCCTTTCCCGTCGCCTCCTGCCGCACGGCCTCCACGTCCACCTGCACCTTGACCGTGTGCCCGACAAGGACACCGCCAGTCTCGAGCGCTTGATTCCACTCGAGGCCCCAGTCGCGGCGGTCGATTTCAGTTGAGGCGGAGAAGCCCGCGCGCTGCTGTCCCCACGGATCCTTGCCGACGCCGTTGAACGTCGCGTCGAGCGTCACCGGGACGCTCCGCCCGCGAATCGTGAGGTTGCCGCCGACCTGGAAGCGGTCACCCGGCTTCGCGTGCGCGCCCTCGATTCGTTTGGACTGGAACACGATCGTGGGGAAGTTCTCGACGTCGAGGAAATCGGCCGAGCGCAGATGCTGATCGCGGTCGGGCGTGCCGGTATCGATGCCGGTGGCATCAATCTCGACCTCGACCGACGATCGGTCGGGGTTCTCCTCGTTGACGAGAATGGTGCCGCGCAGTTTCTTGAAGCGGCCGCGGACCGTCGTGAACATCATGTGCGTGACCGAGAATTCCACGCTCGAATGAGACTCGTCGAGTCGCCAGGTCGTCACCTTCGCCATGAGCTCCTCCACGCGAGGCGTTCGCGCCAAAATCGTGCCGTTCGCTACGCAGGCTTCCGGTCCACGGCGTCAGATCATCTCGAGCGGTGTCTTATGAGTCGGTGGCGGAAACGCCTCATCGAGCTCGTCGAGATCCTCGCTCGACAGCTCGATGTCGAGTGCGCCGCGGTCTTCGCGCACGTGCTCGAAGTGCGCGGCTTTGGGAATGGCGACGACGCCTTGCTGCCGCAGGACCCACGCCAGCGCCACCTGCGCGGGCGTCGCATCCAGCCGCCTCGCAATCGCTTGTACCGTCTTGTCTTTCGCCAGCCGCCCCTGTTCGAGCGGCGAGTAGGCCATGATCGGAATCCGGCGGGTGCGGCACCAGGGCAGCAGGTCGTATTCGATGCCGCGACGCATCAGGTTGTACAGCACCTGGTTGCTGGTGACGGCCGAGTCCGCCGTTCGCTGTCAGGGGGACAAGCGCCTCCATGTCATCGACGTCGAAGTTGCTGACGCCCCAGTGGCGGATTTTTCCCTGCCGCTCGAGCGGATCGAAGGCCTCGACCGTCTCGTCCAGGGGCACCGTGCCGCGCCAGTGCAGAAGATACAGGTCGAGATGATCCGTCTTCAGCCGGCGAAGGCTCGCCTCGCAGGCCGAAACCGTGCCACGTCGCGTCGCATGTTGAGGCAGAACCTTGCTGACCAGGAAAATCTCGCGGCGCCGATCGCCAAGCGCCTCGGCGACGAGCTCCTCGGCCGCGCCGCCCGCATACATCTCGGCGGTGTCGACGACGGTCATGCCGAGGTCTACCGCCATCTGCAGCGCGGCGATTTCGTCGAGGCGGTGACCGGGGACGCTCCGCCATGCCCCATGTGCCGACGCCAAGGACCGGAATCGCTTCGCCGCCGGGAAGCGTGACCGTTCGCAGACCCGTACCAGTCGCCTGCTCCGTGCTCATTGGCGCTCCTCAGTCGCGGCGATGGCCCATGAAGCGAAGCATCATGAGGAAGAGGTTGATGAAATCGAGGTAGAGCGCAAGCGCGCCGACGACCGCGTAGGAGCCGGTATGGCCGGACGGCAGCGCCAGCGCCATGGCTCTGAGCCGCTGCGCGTCGTAGGCCGTCAGCCCCGTGAACACGATCACGCCGATGAACGAGATGACGAACTGCAGACCGTCGTTCTGCCAGAAGATGTTGACGAGCGACGCCAGGACGATGCCGATGAGGCCCATGAAGAGGAACTGGCCGGCGCCCTGAAGATTGCGATGCGTCACCGTTCCGTAGAGTGCGAGCGCGGCGAACATCATCGCCGCCACGAAGAATGTGCTGGCGACCGATGCACCGGTATAGACGAGCAGGACGAACGACAGCGTCACGCCGGTCAGCGCGGAATAGACGATGAACAGCAGCGACGCCGTCGCGGGCGCCAGCTTGTCGACCCGGGCCGACAGCGCGAACACGATGCCGAGCTGGGCGATGACGAGCACCCAGAAGACGGGCCGGTTGGTGTAGATCGACGCGGCCAGTTGCGGTGAGCTGGCGACAGACCAGGCGGTGATCGCCGTGATCGCGAGCCCCGCGCCCATCCAGCTGTAGACGGCGGTCAGGAACTCTCTGACCTGCTCGCTCACTCTCGGTGCGGCGTACGGCGTCGCGAAGCGCTGCCGGGCATGTTCGTATTGAGCCATGTTCATGTCGAGCGCGATGCTCGTCCTTCCGCTTTACATCTTCGTCGACCATCCTCCGGCGGATGACGACGGTGGCACCCGGAACCGTCCCGTGCAAGAAGCGGGACAATCGTGAGGACAGGTGGCGCCGGCACGGTGGAACGTGCCGCATGGCCGGGCTCGAAGGCATACGATGGCCCCATGAAGGACCTGAGATATTTCGACCCGCACCGGCGCGCGACCTGGCTGGAGCTGTTCTTCGACCTGATTATCGTCGTCGCCCTGCGCGACGCCGGCGAGATCCTGAGCGAGACGCACGACGGCCACATCGCGCCGCAGCAGTTCCTGCACTTCGTGCTGGTGTTCCTGCCGCTGTGGTGGATCTGGGCGGGCCACACGATCTACGCCAATCGCTTCGACACCGACAGCCGCCAGCACCGGCTGTCGACCCTGCTGATCATGTTCCTGCTGATCGTGATCTCGGCGCAGATCTCGGCCGGCGCCCAGGACCATACGATTACGCGCTGGCCGTGGCCTGCTACTGCGGGGCGCGGCTGATCATCGCCGCGATGTACTTCGTCTCCAAGCGCAAGCACCACGACCGGGGTGGCTTCGCGACGCAGGTGGGCACCGTGTTCGCCGTCGGCGCGGCGATCAGCCTTTCCTCGATCCTGCTGGAGCCGCCCTGGAGCTACCTGGTCTTCTATGCCGGGATCGTGTTCGACATGGCCGCCCTGGTGCTGCTGAACCGGCGGCTGCATGTCGTGCCGGCGCACACGCCGCACCTGGTCGAGCGGGTCGGCCTGCTGACCATCATCATGCTGGGCGAATCGGTGATCAGCATCTCCGCGGCACTGGCGGACATCGCCTGGAACCAGTCCAACGTTATCGCCGCCGTCAGCGGATTCGTCATGGTGTCGGCCATCTGGTGGATCTACTACGACAGCTTCCACCTGCTGGAACAGCGCAGATTCACGACCGGGCACTCGATCCTCTACTCGCACTTCTTCCTGTTCGTCGGCCTGGCGATCCTGGCCTCGCTGATCCGGCATGCGATCCTGGGCGACCTCGACCCGGGCGACTTCCGTCAACTGGCCGCCGCCGGCACCGTGCTGTTCTTCCTGGGCAAGCAGTACGGCTACTACATGGAGGTCCCCGAGCTGCGGCCTTACCTGCTGTCCAACACCGCCGCCGTGTTCGCCCTGACGGCACTCGTGCTGATGTTGCCGCTCGGGCTCGAGGCCATGCTGGTGGGCATCACGGCGACGATGATCTGCTATGTGCTGCTCAACCTGCGCTACCGCCACCTGGTGCGCGCCGGGTAGTTGTGTGCGATCCGTCGCCGGCCCCGACCCGGCCGATTCAGTCGCCGCGTGGTTACTCCGGAGGTTCACAAATGTTTGCTCCCTGCGCTGACATTGCCTGGCTACCGGTCGCGCACGCGTAACACGATCTTGCCGAGCACGTGACGCTTGGCCAGCCGCGCGTGCGCCTTCGCCGCCTGGGCGAGCGGGTACGACGCGGCAATCGGCACCTCGAGCCGAGCGGCCGCAATCGCCCGTCCCAGGCGTTCGAACTCGCGGACGCCGGGCGTCGCATCGTACGACTGGAGAGAGATGCCCCGTCGCTTGCGCGGCACCGGCTCGACGCCGTTCGGAAACGCGACGCGGCCGCCGTGTCGAACCCCGTCGAGCAGGCGCGTGAGCGGCTTCCCTCCGGCGAACGCGAGGAGGGCGTCGACACCGCCGGGCGCGAACGCGAGTGCCGCCGCGGCAAGGTCCTCCCGGCGGCCGTCGACGGCGGCGTCGGCGCCGAGACGGCGCACGAACGCGATGCCGTCCCGCCCTGATGCCGTCGCCAGGACCCGTGCGCCGCGCATTTTCGCGAACTGGAGCGCGAGGCTGCCGACGCCGCCCGTGGCGCCGTGAATCACGACCGCCTCGCCGCGCCTCACATGCAGGACATCGTCTACTCCCTGGATCGCGGTGAGCCCGGTCGTGGCAATGGCTCCTGCTTCCGCGAGGCCGAGATCCGCGGGCGGCCGCCCTGTCTTGTCAGCCGCCACCGCCACGTATTCCGCATAGAAGCCACCCTTCGGGTTGGCAAAACTGTAGGCATATACGCGCTCGCCCGGCGTGAACCGTCGAACGCGAGAGCCCACCGCGGCAATGGTGCCGGATCCATCGGTGCCCAGCACCAGCGGAAACCCGGGGCGCTCGCCGTCGGGCCACCATCCTTCGCGCATGTCAGCGTCCCAACTGCCCACGCCGGCGGTATGAACCGCGATGAGGACCTCCGAAGGATCCAGCGCCGGCACCGGCACGACGCGCAGCGTCAGCACCTCGGGCCCTCCGAACCGGTCCAGGACGGCGGCGCGCATGGTCGCGGGCACGCGGGGAGCGCGCCGGCGGGTCGCGGTGCGGCGAGCGGGTGCGGCGGTCACGTCAGAACGGATACGGCGCAGGTTCATGCTGGACGGAGATCCAGTGCACCGTGGTGAACTCCTCGATCGACCACCGGCCGTTGTATCTGCCGAGGCCGCTGTTCTTTTCACCGCCGAAGGGACAGTTCGGCAGGTCGTTGACCGGCGAGTCGTTGACGTGCGTCATCCCGGCCTGCACGCGCTGCGCGAAACGGTTGCCGCGCTCGACATCGCGCGTGAACACAGCGGCCGACAGGCCGTAGCTCGTCTCATTCGCCACCCGCAGCGCATCGTCTTCGCCATGGACCTTGATGACGCCGACCACGGGGCCGAACAGCTCCTCGGCAGCGACCGACATGTCATTCGTCGCGTTGACGAAGATGTGCGGCGGAAGTACCGAGACCTTGCGGCGGCCCGCCGAGGATCTGCCGCGCTCCCGCGGCGCGCGCCTGCTCGATGCGCTCGAGCAGGCTGGTTGCGCCGCGGCCGCGGCGGCGAAGGCGTCGTCGAGATCGGCCTGATCGGCGAGCGGGATCCGAAGCAACACGTCGTTCGTGTACGGATCGACGTCCTCGAACGACTGGCCGCTGCGTCCGTGCGTCCAGCGCCCGTTCAGCAGCATGCGGTCGAAGCCGTCGTAGGCTGCGGGCGTCTCTGCGGCGACCGGAGTCGTCTGGGTAGTGGGCATCGGTCGCCGTCGGCTGCACAAAGCGAACCAGGACGACCCTCATGCGAGGAACTCTCCCGATCGATCGAGTGCCTCAAGCTTCAACAATCGAGCGACAACCGGGCGGGACCACGCGCGATTGCCCAACCTCGCGAAATGTCGCAAACGCTCACGGCGCTTCGCGAACCGGCGGTTCCTGATCTCCTGCCGGCGACGATCTCCGCCTGCCCCTTCGCGCCAGCGTCACGGCAAGCGGCTTGCCTCGATCACCTCCATCGCACCGTCGAGGGCTTTCGCGGGTGCGTCGAAAACAGGAGGGATAAATGGATGTGAAGCAATCGCAGGGCGCAGCCACGTCAACGGGTCGCAGCGACCAGGCCGGTCAGCAGGGTGCCGCGCAGCGCGAGGGCCAGGAGACGGCACGTCGTCAGGGTGAGCCGAATCGGATGGCGCGTCGCGGCGCGTATCCGTTCATCGGCCCGTTCGCGCTCCTTCAGCGCATTCTCACCGACGACATCGCGAGCTTCTTCGACGAGCAGAGAGGGCGTCTTGGCAGGCCGAAGGCACGGTCCAGCGAAACCGCCGACGAGATGCTGGCGTGGTCCCCGAAAATCGACGTGGTGCAACGCGACAACAACCTGGTTGTCCGCGCGGACCTTCCCGGCATGACGCCCGAGGACGTCACCGTTGAGATCACCGACGACGCGATCACCCTGTCGGGTCAGAGGAAGCAGGAAAAGGTCGAAGAGAACGGCGGCGTCTATCGTCTCGAGCGATCCTACGGAGCGTTTTACCGGGAGATTCCTTTGCCGGAGGGCGCGATCGCGGATCGAGCGACGGCGTCGTTCAAGGATGGCGTGCTCGAGATCACCGTGCCGGCGCCGCCTGAACAGGTGTCCCGAGGACGCCGCGTCGAGATCAGCAAATAACCGCGTGATGAACGTGCTGCGATTCGAGCACGAGCGCAGGGAGGCCGTGCTCGATCGCAGCTACTACATCTGTCGCGGCGGCTGCGGCACGCTCAGGTACCCGCGACCTCGGCGGGACGCGCGAGATGAACTGTTCACGCCGGAGTAGGAGAGCCGCCACCGATGGGAACCGGCGCGGTGGCAATCTGTTCGATCCTGGTCAGCAGCGACTCGGGATCATAGCCGCCGAGATGCCGCAGGCCGTTGATGAAGAAGGTCGGCGTCCGGGTGACACCGTACTGGATGCCGAACACGAGATCCTCGCGCACGCGCAATCGGTGCGTCCTCTCTGCGAGCTCGCGCGCGCACCGCCCCGCATCAATCCCGATCTCGACCGCATACAGGAGCAGATCGTCGTCCTCCAGCGCCTCCTGGTGCTCGAACAGCGTGTCGTGCATCTCCCAGAACTTCGCCTGCGCGCCCGCGGCCTCGCCGACTTCGGCGGCGCGGTGGGCGCGAGGGTGCAGCGCCGTGAGCGGAAAATGCCGGAAGACGAACTGCAGCTGGCGTCCGAAATGCCGGCGGATGGCTTCGACGATCGGGTGGGCCGCGCCGCAGCGTGGACACTGGTAGTCGCCGAACTCGACGAGCGCAATCGGTGCGGCTGGATTGCCCCGGACGTGACCGTGCGTGACCTGGACAGGGATGAAGAGAGGTGCACCCATGATTGCCCAGGATCGCGGGCAACCGGCATGCCGGCTGGCTTCCTGCTGTCTCGGGTGTAGCGAGCGACAGGTGGTCGCGATCCATCCGCGAAAAGACGCGACTTCGTGAGCAACCGTGACGGAAACGCTTCGTCTTTTCAGGCGTTTACGGCGGCACACCGCTTGCGCGATTGCGCGAGGAGAGGTGCTGGATGGATGGACTGCTGATTGTGAGAGGAATCGTCGGGGTTGTCTTCGGGCTCGTAGCGTTCGCATGGCCGGGGATCACGATCGCGGCGCTGGTCGTGATTTTCGGGGCGTACGCCGTCATTGACGGGGTCACGAACCTGTTCCTCGGTCTCAGCCGCAGGCCGGGACGCGAGCGATCGTGGGCGACCGCCATTCAGGGCATCGCCGGCGTCGTCGCCGGCGTGCTCGCGTTCATCTGGCCGGGCGTGACCGCTCTGGTTCTGGTGATCTTCATCGGCGCCTGGGCCATCGTCACCGGGCTGTTCGAGATCGCCGCCGCGATCAAGCTGCGCAAGGAGATCAGCGGCGAATGGCTGCTCGCGCTCAGCGGATTGATGTCGCTCGTATTTGGGGTGCTCGTGTTCGCGTTCCCGGGCGCCGGGGCGGTGGGGATCGCCTGGGTGCTGGGCGCCTACGCCATGGCCGGTGGAGCTCTCCTGATCGCGCTCGGTGTCCGGTTGCGTTCAAAGTTGACGGAGGCGCTCGCATGAAGAAGACATTGTCGTTGCTCAGCCTGGCGCTCGCCGCTGTACTCGGTATCGCGGCCGCCGCGGCACAGACACACGGCGGACGCGAGAAATTCACGGCGTTCGCCGTGAATCTGGACGGCACCGCCATTGCTCCGACCGGAGCTGGCGTTGTCGAGATACTCGTCGAACGCTATTCGACCGATGCCGAGCGCAATCGCCTCCTGGAGGCGCTCATGGAGAAGGGACCCGAAAAGCTGCTCGATACGCTGCAGTCGCTGCCACGCGTCGGCTACATCCGGACGCCCAACTCCATCGGCTACGATCTTCACTACGCGCGAAAGGCGCCGCTGCCCGAGGGCGGTGAGCGCGTGATCCTGGCCACCGATCGGTACATCGGCTTCTGGGAAGCGGCCAACCGGCCGCGCACCATCGACTACCCGTTCACCGTCATCGAGCTCCGCCTGAATTCGGACGGCGTCGGCGAGGGCAAGATGTCAATCGCGACCAAAATCACGATGGACAAGGACAAGAAGCAGATCGAGCTGGAGAACTACGGCACCCAGCCGGTGCTGCTGAACAACGTGCGTCGGGTCCCCGTGAGTTGAGTGTTTCGTCGTTCGTGTCGCCGGGGGCGGAGCACGCTCCGCCCTACACCGCATCATCCAGCGCCCGCTTCGCCCGATCGTCCCGTTCCCGCATCAGCCAGTAGGTGACACCCAGCGCAAGGGTCAGCAAGGCGAGCGCAATCAGCGACGCGGCGCTGGTCGCGTACAGGTCGAGGATGATGACTTTCCGCGCCAGCGCGAGCAGGGCGATGAGGATCACCATCTTGGTATGGATGATGCCCTGCTGACCCGTGACCACGAACTGCAGCGTGTGATTGAACTCGAGCGCGATCAGCAGCGTCATGATCTCGCCGAAGACGCGCTGAAAGACCTCATGGTCCAGGGGGTTGAGCGTCCGCAGGACGAGGGTATCGGCAACGCTGACGATCAGGCGCCAGAGCGCGACGACAATCACCGCGCCAATCACCACAGTCAGCACGAACGCGACCGCGGCCTCAAAACGCCGATACATGGAGGAGCACTCTACGCTACTCTGCTGCTTTTGAACCGCGAAATGGCGAAACGAGCGCAGCTCAGGGCGCGACGGCCGAGCGGGTTGAGACGCTGCGTTCCGCGTGATGGATGGTCAACACGGGGCAAGGCCCGCTACGGACCGCACTCTCGGCGACGCTGCCAAGGATCAGGCGTTTCAGCCCGCCGCGCCCATGGGTGCCCATGACAATCAGGTCGATCTCGTGTTCCCGCGCATACCGGATGATTTCGCTCGCGGGCGTGCCCCATTCAATCGCGAGCGTCGCCTGAAGCCGCGCGTACTCGTCGCCGGCGAGAAGACCTCGAAGCTCTTCCCACGCGGTCGCCTCGACCGCTGCCTCGAGTTGCCGCGACTCGTACTGTACCGGCACCGCCTCGGGGGCCACGATCGCCTGGAGCACGTGGAGCACGTGGAGGGATGCACTGAAGGTCTCGGCCAGCGCCGCGCCGTAGGCCAGCGCCGCGCGCGACTCGTCGCTGAAATCGGTGGGGACGAGAATCCGCTGGAGGACGATCTTCATGACGCGACCGCCATTTCTTCGGCGAGCTGGCGGAATCGCAACGCGAGCGCCAGCAGCGTTGACGCGAACAGTAAGGCAAACGGGCCGGCGACCCATCGCAGGTCGGGCGCGCCGATCGTCATCAGCAGGACGCCGCACACTACGGAGACCGCTCCCGCCAGAGAGAGCGGCCATGCGCCGCTCAGGTCGCGGCGGATCGCGACCGCCACCGCGAGCGCGGCGATGCCGCTGAGCAGCGCCCACGCGGCGAATACCTCATTCAGCGCAAGTCCGACCCGGGCCGGCGACGCGAACGCAGCGGCCGCGACGCCGATCCGGACCAGCGCTTCGAAGAGGAGGCTGCCGAACCCCGGAACACCTGTCGCACTGAGGGCGAGGAGCAGCGCCACGGCGCCGTCTACCGCTGCGTAGGCCGCGAAGAGCAGGACGAGCGCCGTCGTCGGCGGCGTCGGCCAGAAGAGTACGGCGACGCCGAAGAGCGCCGCGACGATCGCCCGCAGCAGCAGAAACACCCAGTTGACCGCCAGGGCCGGGAGCATGCAGCCTCCTCAACCCTAGAAGGAGATCGTGATTCGGTTGTCCACGGAGGTGACACCGGGCGCGGCCCAGGCCTGCCGTTCCGCTTCCTGCTTCTCAGCCCAGGAACGGACGGTTCCTTTCAAGATCACCTTGCTGCCGTCGACGTCGACGGTGATGTTCTTCGCGTCCAGCTCTGCGGACCGCACGAGCGCCTGCTCGATCTTGTTCTTCAGTTCGGCGGGCGTCGTGCGCGGCCTGACGGTGATCAGATTGCTGACCCCCTTCACGCCCTGAAGCCGCCGCACGACCCGCTCGGCGTCCTGCTTCTGGTAATTCCACTCGACCTCGCCTTTGAGCGTCACCCAACCCTTCGAGACCGTGACGTCGAGTTTTTCGAGCGGGACGAACGCATCCCACTCGAGCGCACGCGCGGCGGCTTTCGCGATGTCCTGGTCGGTCCGCTCATCGGTCGACGTGAGCCGGACTTCGATGTCGTTGGCGACCGCTTTCACGCCGCGAACGCGGTGTGCGGCATCTTCCGCCGCCCAGCGCTTGGTGTAGGAATCGACCCATCCCGTGAGCGTGACGACGCCGTCTTTGACGATCACGCCGATCTCGTTCGGATTCAGGCGCGGCTCCCATTTGAGCTCGGCCAGCAGGTCGGATTGAATCTGCGTGTCGGTGCGAGTTGCGGTTTCTGTTGCGACTGCCATGGTGCTTCCTCCTGCGACTGATGACTGACGACTCTTACGCTGCGACCTTGACCTCAATCTGACGCGGGCAGCGAAGTCTGGTACCGGAGTCCACTGCGTCAGCGTCATGTTCCCCTCCTGCCTTCAATGTTCGACGGGTTCGGCATCGATGACCTCGCCCTCGGCGATGTCGGGCTGCCCTCCGCCCTGCGACGGCCCGCCGCCCGGCTGCGACGGCGTCCGTGCCGCCACCTCGGCCAGGCTGCGGGCCGCATGCTGCAACTCCTCGACCGCCGACTTGAGCGCCTGGAGGTCGTCTTCCTGCGCGGCCTTGCGAGCCCGGGCGATCGCCGACTCCACGCGCGCGCGCGCGTCGGAGGGAAGCCGTCCGCCGATGTCGTTCAGGCTCTTCTCGATGCTGTAGGCCAGCGCCTCCGCTTCGTTGCGCGCGTCGATCAACGCGCGGCGCTGTTGGTCCTCAGTCGCGTGGCTCTGCGCGTCCTTGACCATGCGATCGACCTCTTCCTTGCTGAGGCCGCTGGTCGCGGTAATCGTGACCTTCTGTTCCTTGCCAGTGGCCAAATCCTTCGCCGAGACGTTGACGATGCCGTTGGCGTCGACGTCGAAGGTCACCTCGATCTGCGGCACGCCGCGGGGCGCCGGCGGAATGCCGTCGAGATGGAACCGCCCCAGCGTCCGGTTGTCCCGGGCGAGCGGGCGTTCGCCCTGCAGCACGTGGACCTCGACGCTCGACTGGTTGTCGGATGCGGTGGAGAAGATCTCGCTCTTCTTGGTCGGAATCGTCGTGTTGCGCGGGATCAGCACGGTCATCACGCCGCCAAGCGTCTCGATGCCCAGCGACAGCGGCGTCACGTCGAGCAGCAGCACCTCCTTGACATCGCCGGCGAGCACACCGCCCTGAACGGCGGCGCCGATCGCGACCACTTCGTCGGGATTGACGCCCTTGTGCGGTTCCTTGCCGAACAGGTCGCGCACCATCTGCTGGACCCTGGGCATGCGGGTCGAGCCGCCGACCAGCACCACCTCGTTGATATCTTTCGCGTCGAGCCCCGCATCCTTGAGCGCCTGTTTCACTGGTGCCACGGTCCGCTGCAGGAGGTCGTCGACCAGCTGTTCGAGCTTGGCGCGCGCCAGCTTCATCTGCAGGTGCTTGGGGCCGCTCTGATCGGCGGTGATGAACGGCAGGTTGATGTCGGTCTCGGTGACGTTCGACAGCTCGATCTTTGCCTTCTCCGCCGCTTCCTTGAGGCGCTGCAGCGCCATGCGGTCTTTGCCGAGGTCGATGCCATCGCTCTTCCTGAACTCCGCCACGATCCACTCGATGACGCGCTGATCCAGGTCGTCGCCTCCCAGGTGCGTGTCGCCGTTGGTCGCCTTCACTTCGACCACGCCCTCGCCGACTTCCAGCACGGAGATATCGAACGTGCCGCCGCCGAAGTCGTAGACGACGATGATCTCGTCCTTCTTCTTGTCCAGGCCGTAGGCGAGCGCCGCGGCCGTCGGCTCGTTGATGATCCGGCGGACGTTCAGGTTGGCGATCTTGCCGGCGTCTTTGGTCGCCTGCCGCTGGGCATCATTGAAGTAGGCCGGCACCGTGATGACAGCGTCGGTGACCGTCTCGCCCAGGTAGGCCTCCGCCGCCTCTTTGAGCTTGCGCAGGATCAGCGCTGAGATCTCCGGAGGGGAATACTGCTTGCCGCGAATCTCGACCCAGGCATCCCCGTTCGGCGCCTTGACGATCTTGTAGGGGACCAGCTTGATCTCCTCGAGCACTTCTTCATACTTGCGGCCCATGAACCGCTTGATCGAGAAGATCGTGTTCTCGGGATTGGTCACCGATTGCCGTTTCGCGACTTGACCGACGAGCCGCTCGCCGTCCTTGGTGAACGCCACGATTGATGGCGTCGTGCGCGCGCCTTCCTGGTTGACGATCACGGTCGGCTCACCGCCTTCCATGACGGCGACCGCTGAATTGGTCGTGCCGAGGTCGATTCCGATCACCTTTATAGGCATGCTGTGCTCCAGGTCAGAGACTGCGCGATGAATCGCGATTTCCCGAAAATTCGCGACCGGTTTCGACATCAGCGAGGAACGCGTTCAGCTCGTCGCGGAGTTGCTTCATCAGGCTCAGGAGCGCGTCGTTCCCTGGAGATGTCTCGGAGCCGATCGCGTGGCCGTCGGGGTCAGACCCGAAGTTCAGGTCTGATCCCGGCGACGTTGTGGCTCGGTCGACAGCGATTCGCGCGTCACTCTTGATCACGGTCCCCCCCTATTGAATCGACTCTGAGCAAGAATTGGCCCGCCTCAGACCGCCGCAGAAAACGCGCGGCCTCGAGTGCCAGAAGGAGAGCGAGGCAGGTCGACTCGTCGAGGCCGGTCAGGTGGCGTGCCTGCTCCGTGGTCAGCGCCGTCTGGGGCATTTCGACATAGCGCCCTTTCAAGCGCGCCAGCGCGTCGTCAACCTTCCGCGAGCTCGCATGCATGTTTCTGATCGTGCGAGGCAAGCTTGCTGCCGTGTTGGCTCGCGCACGGTCGCGAACGCACTTGCGAGTTTTCGTTGTCGCATCGAACTGCGGACCCCTGCCAGCGCTCCGGTCAAGCACGCGGCACATGGCACGGGCGTTGCCCCGGCCGGTGGCACCGACGCGACACTCGCCCGATCTCGCGGCGATGCGCGTGGTAAGGAGCAGGCATGAGAATCCAGACGTGCGTCGCAACGGCGGTGTTGGGGCTGGCACTGGTGGGGGGCGGGACGCGCCCTGCGGCAGGCGCAGAACCGAAGTCGACAGTCGAGCAGATTCGCAAGGAGCTGATGCAGCTCCCTTACTACAGCGTCTTCGATTTCCTGGCGTTCAGCTACGACAAAGGCACCGTGACTCTGATGGGATATGCCTATCATCCCGGTCTGAAACGCGACGCCGTGCGCGCCGTCAAGCGCGTCCCCGGCGTCGATGACGTGGTCGACAAGGTCGAAGAGTTGCCGGTGTCGCAGAATGACGACGAACTGCGCTGGAAGACCTATTACGCCATCTACCGGGATCCATTCCTCTCCCGCTACGCGCCTGGCGGCGGCGCGCTGTGGGGACACCGCCATCCGTTCGACGCTGCCTTCCATCCGCTCGGTCCGGCGCGGTTTCCCGGAATGGAGCCGCTCGGCGACTTTCCGATTCACATCATCGTCAAGAACGGGAAGATTACGCTCCTCGGCGTGGTGGACAGCGAGGCCGACAAGACCGTCGCCGGCATGAGGGCGCGCGAAGTCCCGGGATCGTTCGGCGTCGAGAATGAGCTAGTGGTCGAAAAAGAGCAGAAGTCGACGAATCGTTGATGCCAGGATAGCCCTTCGAACTCTCTCGCCGAATGGCCGTTCGCGGCGCACACGAGGTGGGCGATGCGCACACCGAGCTGCAGGCGGACGGCCCCCTATCCAGGCCGCTGACGTTGGCGCGCCACACCGATGCGAACTCCTTGAGACAACTGCTGCGAGCACGCGGCCGGCTAGTTCCTCAAAAAGTCTCGACGCCAGAGGTGACGACGCGCCGATCGACGCGTCGGTGGGCAGGCGGCTCAACGGTCCGCCGCCGACAGCAGCTGAGCAGCCGCGAAGGAGGTGCTTTGCCACGACCGCCTGGGGCTATGCGAACGCCGTGGTCGCGCCTGTCGCTCAGCATGCGAACGGTCGACACGCAAAAGGGAACGGCGGGATTCGTCAATAAAAAGCGATGAAGAGGACTGTTGAGACTGCGCTGCTGGAAGGCTAGCTGCAGCACGACAGGAGAGCGTCTGGTTAATGGAAGTCTCCTAGTCGTTCAACGCGATTTCCAATCCCCAGTCCGCCGCTCCCAGGTTCACCAGTTGGTGTGTTCGCGAACAAAGAGGCATTGACCCGCGCAAGACGGGTTGAGGAACCCCAATCCTGAACCTGAAAAAGGGAACCGGATTCTCGTTGCCCGCAATTTCAATCTTGCTTAAAGTCGCATTTGTGTCAGGTCAATGATTGGTCGCATCCCGACGCGATCTCTTCGACTGACTCGACACATCATGGCACTTGCGTCTGCACCGCGAGCACGCCAATGACCGCCGCCCATACCGTCACCGTTCAACGGATGGTCGATCTCATCGAGAAGGCGTACGCCAATCGAATTACACTCGAGCGTATTAGTGCCGCGTTCCGCGGCAAGCCAACCTCGCTCGGACCGCTGTTTCAAAAACTGGTCGGGATGAGCGTCCACCAGTATCTCACCCAGGTGCGCCTGCAACATGCCGCGCACCTGATCAACTCGGGTCTCAAGATCGAAGCCGTGGCGTTGAGCGTCGGCTACCAGAGCAAGAAAAATTTCTATCGGCAGTTTCTTCGACATTTCGGGGTGACACCGGAGGCGTATCGACGCTGGCAGCGTGAGCCGGGCGGTCGGTCTGACAACGGCAACAGACGGCAGGTCACGAAAAGTGGCACGGTCAGGTACGCCGGTGAATTCAACAGGTACCGTCTGCCTGATCGAAGTCGAAACACGGCCGAACGTGAAGGGCCGTTCCAGCTGCGTCGCCACCCCATTCGTGATCGTCGATCACGGCATTCAGCCGTTTGCTGCGACCGCCGAATACGTCGAGATCTTCGCCGATACCGAGGCCGATGCGGTCGAGCGGGCGGTCGAGTTTCTCGAGCATCGGTTTGGCGCCCGGTCGCAGACGCTGAAGCGTCAACTCGACGAGGTGTCCCGGCCGGCGATCCTCACCCCGCGCCGCTGATCGCCGTCGCCGGCACCGCCCGCACTGGTCGCCCGAACAGACCGACACGACGAAACCGCCGGCCCCGTCGCCGGAAATATTGACGAGTGTCGCCATGATTGAGTTCGTAAAACACCTCTTCTCGTCGGATTTCATGCCGCATGGCGTCTGCTTCCTCTGGAACCCGGGCATCCTGTGGCTCCACGCCATCTCGGACGCCGTGATCGCGGTGTCGTACTACCTGATTCCGCTTGCACTCGTGTATGTCGTCCGACAGCGTCGCGATCTCCCGTTCCACCGGATGTTCCTGATGTTCGGTGTCTTCATCTTCGCCTGCGGGACCACGCACGTGATGGGACTGTGGACGCTGTGGCACGGCACATATCGACTCGAGGGCGTGATCAAGGCGGCGACCGCCGCGGCGTCGGTGGGGACGGCGGTCCTTCTGGTGCAACTGCTGCCGCAGGCGCTGGCGCTTCCGAGCCCGTCGCAGCTCCGCGCCGCGAACGAAGAGCTGGAGCGCGAAATCGCGCACCGCCGCCGGGTCGAGCACGCGCTGGTCGAAGCGCACGAATACCTCGAGACCACGGTGCAGCAGCGGACGGCGGAGCTCGCGCGCGCCAACGAGGAATTGAAGGCGGAAATGCAGCGCCGTCTGCTCGATGAAGCCGAGCGCATCCGTGTCGGACACACCGTACGACGCATGCAGGCCGAGCTCGCACACGTCGGCCGTGTGACCACGATGGGAGAGCTCGCCGCATCGATTGCGCACGAAGTCAGCCAGCCGCTCACCGCAGTAGTGATGAGCGCCAATACCTGCCTCCGCTGGATGGCGGCCGAACCGCCGAACCTGGCCGAAGCGCGCGACAGCGTCAACCGGATCCTGCGCGACGGACACCGCGCCGGCGAGGTGATCCAGCGCATTCGCGAGTTCCTCAAGAAGAGCCCGCCGGAGCCCACTGAGCAGGACGTCAACGAGCTCCTCCGCGTGGTGCTCTCGCTCGTCCACGACGCGCTGCACAAACATCGGATCGACACGCGGCTCGAGCTCGGCGAGGTCCCGCCGGTGATGGGCGATCGAGTCCAACTGCAGCAGGTCATCCTCAATCTCGTGATGAACGGCGTCGATGCCGTCAACGAGCGCCCTGATGGACCTCGCAACCTCGTCCTCTCCTCCCGGCTCCTCGACACGGGTGAAGTGACAATGACGGTTCAGGATTCTGGTATCGGCGTCGATACGGCGGTGTTCGACAAGCTCTTCGATCCGTTCTTCACGACCAAGGCGAACGGCATGGGCATGGGCCTGTCGGTCAGCCGTGCCATCGTCGAGAGCCACGGCGGTCATCTCTGGGCGTCGATGAACGCAGGCGGCCCCGGCACATCGTTCCATGTTTCCCTTCCAGGCCTGCACTCATGACGTCACCGCTCCCAACCGTGTTCGTCGTCGACGATGACGCGTCGCTCCGCGAGGCGGTCGCGAGCCTGCTTCGATCCGTGGGCCACAATCCGATCCTCTTCGGATCCGCGCAGGAATTTCTTGCCAGCCCGAAGGTTGATGCGCCGAGCTGTCTGGTGCTCGATGTTCGAATGCCGGGGCTCGGAGGGCTCGATTGCCAGCGCCGGCTGTCCGAGGCCGGGATCCACATTCCGGTGATCTTCATGAGCGGCCACGGAGACATCGCGATGACCGTTGGGGCGATGAAGGCTGGCGCGGTGGACTTTCTCACCAAGCCCTTTCGCGAACAGGATCTGCTCGACGCGGTCAACCAGGCGCTGGACAGGGACCGCAACCGGCGGGCGGATGAGCAGGAAAGCGCTGGCTTACGCGAACGCTTCGACTCGCTGACGAGCCGTGAACGCGAAGTGATGGCCTGGGTCGTTACCGGCCGGCTCAACAAGCAGATTGCCGGCGAGCTAGGGACCAGCGAGATCACGGTCAAGGTGCATCGCAGCCACGTCATGCGAAAGATGAGGGCGGACTCGGTGGCGGACCTGGTTCGCATGGCCGACCGCCTCGGGTTGGCGCTGCCCGCCTGAGGTCGGGGTCGACTAACCGAAGGTATAAGTAGACTGCAGCTTTCGTACAGCGTACCGTTCCCTTTGGATAATTGAATGCCGATCGCGGTCGCTTTACATTGGCGGACGAAAGAGGAACGCCAATGGCTCACGACCATCTGATCGCCATCGTCGATGACGACGAGTCGGTGCGCGACGCGGCAACCCACCTGTTCCGATCGATGGGATTTGCCGCCGTTGCCTTCGCCTCGGCGGAGGATTTCCTGAACTCCGGCTCGCTCGAGCGGACGTCGTGCCTCGTGCTCGACGTGCAGATGCCAGGCATGGGCGGTCTGAAGCTCCAGACGTACTTGGCGGACAGCGGCCGCCGGATCCCGATCGTCTTCGTCACCGGCTATCCCGACGCCAACGTGCGTGACAGGGCGATGACGTCAGGAGCCATCTGTTTTCTGACCAAGCCAGTCAACGAGGTCGATCTGGTCGACGGCTTGCGTTCGGCACTGACACCCGACACGTGATTCGAGGTAATTCCTAGAAAACCCAGAATGTGAATACCCTGAGGCCCCCAATGACCGAGTCCAGTTCCACAACTGTCCTCGCCGATGCCATACGCAGCCCAGCCTCGAGCACACGCTTGGATGAGACGCACGAAGACGACGGTATCGTCAGTCGTTCCCCGGCGTTGCGGAACGCGCTCGACCGGCTCGATCGCGTGGCGTGCGTTGACACGACTGTGCTGATCACGGGCGAGACCGGCACCGGCAAAGAATTGATGGCTCGCACCCTCCATCGACGTTCGCAGCGTGCGCGCCGGCCGCTCGTGTCCGTCAACCTTGCCGCCATTCCTGAGCCGCTCGTCGCCTCGGAGCTGTTCGGGCACGAACAGGGCGCCTTCACCGGCGCCGTGCAACGCCGCATCGGCCGCTTCGAGGCGGCCGACCGCGGTACCCTCTTCCTCGACGAAATCGGCGAGCTGTCGTCCGACGTACAGGTGGCGCTGCTGCGCGTCGTCCAGGAAGGCGAGTTCGAGCGGCTTGGGGCGTCGCACACGCGCAAGGTCGACGTCCGGCTGATCGCCGCCACCAACCGCAACCTCGAGGAGGCGGTCGACGACCACCAGTTCCGCGCCGACCTCTACTATCGTCTCAGCGTGTTTCCGATTCACCTGCCGCCGCTGCGCGAGCGCCGCGAAGACATTCCGCCGCTGGCCGAGTTCTTCGTGCGCCGCCTGGCGTCGCGGCTGTCGCGGCGTTTCACCGGGATCGAGCCCGCGTCGATCGAGCGCCTCGTGGAGTTCAGCTGGCCGGGCAACATCCGGCAACTGCAGAACGTCGTCGAGCACAGCGCGATCTTGTGCGACGACCCGATGCTGCGGGTGCCGCCGGTGCTGCTCGTCGAGAAGCGGGCCAGTAGCGCGTCCCCGTCCCGACTTGACGAAGCGCTGCACGGCAACGAACGGGGTATGATCGAGCAGGCTCTCGAGGATGCCGGCGGCCGGGTCGCAGGCCCGATGGGTGCCGCCGCACGCCTCGGCGTGCCCGCATCCACGCTCGAGTCCAAGATCAAACGCCTCAACATCGATAAGCTCCGCTATCGAGGTGCGAGCCGGCAAGGGCAGTAAACCTCCCTGCGCGAGGAGCGGTAAGCGCAGGGCCGCCAAACGCTGAACTGGCGAGATCCACCGGAAGGCCTCTGGCGTTTCCGCCCGAAGCCCAGCCCGGCCACGATCTGCGCGGAGTTGAAGGCGAGCCATGCCATGGCGGCGCCCTCGGCCCGCGGCCCACGCGACGCCTCCACCCGTGCCGCTTCCCAAGAGAAACCGGTCGTCGACGACGGGCGCCGCCGATCGCGCAACCGCATGTCGAGCGTCGTGAACACGATCGGATCGGCGTGATTCGATACAGGCCACTAGCTGGCCTGGGAGAATGGCGCGCAACTCTCCGTCCGAGCCGGCGCCGTCGCCGTAGCCGATCGCTTCGAGGCGCCGAGGCTGGTGTCGGTGTCGCATCGGGTCGACCAGAGCCGCCTCTTCCCAACCAACGTATAAGAGCTCCTCACCCTTTGTGTCGCCGATCTTTCCACTCAGACAATTGAACGTCGATCGCCCGCGCCTTACATTGGCCACATGGAAGTAGGCCGATGGCTCATGAGCGCTGCGTCGCGATCGTTGACGACGACGAATCGGTGAGCCTGACCAGAACACGACGAGGTAGTTTTCAAAAGTCCAGATCTGCAACAACGCGGAGGACCCAATGATCCCGAACACCTCCTCATCAAATCTCGTCGACGTCGAGCGCCATGACTCGTCGATCGCCCACACCGACCAAACCCAACGAGACGATGGCATCGTGAGCCATTCGCCGGCGCTGCGCGAAGCGCTGGATCGGGTCGATCGCGTCGCGTGTGTCGACACGACCGTGCTGATCACGGGCGAGACCGGCACCGGCAAAGAATTGATGGCTCGCACCCTCCATCGACGTTCGCAGCGTGCGCGCCGGCCGCTCGTGTCCGTCAACCTTGCCGCCATTCCTGAGCCGCTCGTCGCCTCGGAGCTGTTCGGGCACGAACAGGGCGCCTTCACCGGCGCCGTGCAACGCCGCATGGGCCGCTTCGAGGTGGCCGACCGCGGTACCCTCTTCCTCGACGAAATCGGCGAGCTGTCGTCCGACGTGCAGGTGTCGCTGCTGCGCGTCGTCCAGGAAGGCGAGTTCGAGCGGCTTGGGGCGTCGCACACGCGCAAGGTCGACGTCCGGCTGATCGCCGCCACCAACCGCAACCTCGAGGAGGCGGTCGACGACCACCAGTTCCGCGCCGACCTCTACTATCGTCTCAGCGTGTTTCCGATTCACCTGCCGGCGCTGCGCGAGCGCCGCGAAGACATTGCGCCGCTGGCCGAGTTCTTCGTGCGCCGCCTGGCGTCGCGGCTGTCGCGGCGTTTCACCGGGATCGAGCCCGCCTCGATCGAGCGCCTCGTGGAGTTCAGCTGGCCGGGCAACATCCGGCAACTGCAGAACGTCGTCGAGCATAGCGCGATCCTGTGCGACGAGCCGATGCTGCGCGTGCCGCCGGCGCTGCTGGTGGAAAAGCGGTCGGCCGTCGTCGGCGGGTCGAGGCTGGGTGCCGCGCTGCACGGCAACGAGCGCCACCTGATCGAGCAGGCGCTCGAAGAAGCAGCCGGCCGCGTGTCGGGCCCGACCGGGGCTGCGGCACGCCTGGGCGTCCCGGCGTCCACGCTCGAGTCGAAGATCAAGCGCTTCCACATCGATAAGCTTCGCTATCGATGCGTGAGCCGCGAGCCGCAGTAAAGTCCAGCGACTCAGACTGACGCGCGCAGAGCTGCGCGGAGCAGGTCATCTACAACGCGCGCGCGGACGAAACGTGTGGCGCCTGCCCGTAGTTCCGCGCTAGGCGTCCGTGGCTTCAGGCCGAGGCCGCCATTCGGTGCGGTGGCCGTCGCACCGATGACCGAACTTCTCGGCGGCGAGTTGATCCGCAGCGGCTTGCGCGTCCACGAGCATCGCGAACGATGATCGAGGCCGCCGCAGTGGACACCTACTATCTCCTTACGTAAACTTTACGCAATGGCTGTGAGCTTCCAACGGAATGACGCAACGCGCCGGGTCACCGTTCTCGTGACAGGACCGCTCCTCGCTGCGGAGATCCTGAGCATTGTCGACTGGCAAGCCGAAACGCGCATCTGGGACTACGGCTGCCTGTACGACGAACGCCGGATGACGCTGCCGCCACGAGTGGTGGACATGGCACCGATCGCGCGGTACGTGCAGCAGCTCGAAACCGTCTACGGACCACGCGGGCCGGTGGCCGTCGTCGCCGCCCGCGGCGGAAGTGTGGACGTTTATGCGCGCCTGAGTAAGCAGATTGGCTTCGCGTTTCAAGTCTTCGACGACCTCACCGAGGCTGAACGCTGGCTCGAGCAACACGGCCAGGCGACGATGAACCCGGGCGGTTAACGTTCCAACGTTGTCCTCGCCTGCTCAACCTACGTCGCCCGCACCGTGTGCTGCTTGAGAGACGGCGCCACCTAACGCGGCCCACGTCGACGCATCACGCATCACGTCTTGAGCCGCCGGGCGGCGAACCTGCAACGCCCTCGAGAACACCCGTTCTCCGATCTGCAGGACCATCATGTCTCAGCTGCCGATACACCGCGACGGGCTCCTGCATCGGGCCGTGCGAAGCGCCTTGGCGACCGTCTGGGCTTGCGCTTTCGCAACCGCTGCAGTCCGGCCAGTCTTCAGCGTATTGACCACCTCATCGCCGCCTATGTCCAAAACCTCCCGCACCTTCAGCGCGAGCGCCGGTGGTGCAAAGGGCTTCTGCAGGAAGTTAACCTGGTCGTGCAAGATGCCATGGCGCGGGTTCGACACGGCGGTCGCGCCGCGTTCCCGAACGGCGTCGAGCCGGTGCCGCGCAAGCGACGGGGCATCTCTCTCCAGTCGTACGATGCGCCGCCCGGCGTCCGCGAGTTCGAGCGCCTGGGACGGGCGATTACGGCCGCTCGACTCGAGGTGCAGGCGGCGAAGGCGCACGAGCGATGGCCAAGCGTCACGTGCCACAGGCGGGCGCGCGACGTCCTTCACCCGCCGAGATTCCAGCGATGTCAGCGCAGGGGGCAATCATCAATGACCTTCAGAGAAACCGCGCGGTGACTGAATCGGCCGGCTCCGCGTCGGTGACCGATCGCACGACCGGTCGGCTCGTCCACGTGCAAGCGGCCGACCTCGATCGGTGGGGGTGCCGGCCGTTCCAGACAATCGACATCCGCGATCTGCAAGATCGGCCGACCGGCCACCTGGCGGGCATCATCGTGGACCGCCGCAAGAACGCCCGATGTATCTCGTGGCCATGATGCGCGGCGCTGCTGACCAGCGGCCGAACTGGTTTCTCGTGCCCGTCGGCGATACCCGGTTCGACGAGACGGCGAGGGTAGTTGACATCGACGTGCCGGCATGCGAACGCATCCCGTTCGATCCAGGCGAGTGGTTGATCCTCGATAATGATCGAGTCGCCATGGCTGCGCACTGAAAGGACGGTCCATGCCCACTCGACGCCGCGGACTGCTCGCCAGAGACCTGCCGGCGGAGCTGCAGGTTGCCGCCTCGAACGGCAGCAGCCTCACCGACTCGCGCGGCAGGAAGTACATCGACTTCGTGATGGGCTGGTGTGTCGGCAATTTCGGTTGGCGGCCGGCGGCGATCGCGAAAGCCGTCGAACGCTTCAAGGGGCCGGATTACGTCTATCCCGGGTACTCGTATGCGCCGTGGACGGAACTCGCGCGGCTGCTCGCGTCGCTGGCCCCGCGTCCGCTGACGACCTGCTTCCGCGCAACCGGTGGATCCGAGGCGGTTGACCTCGCGCTGCAGGCGGCGATGATCCACACCGGGCGCAGCGGGTTCCTCTCACTCGAAGGCAGCTACCACGGCAACTCGCTCGCCGGGTTGAGCGTCGGCGCGTCCGACAACCGCGAGCACATCAAGAACCTGCTGCCGCACTGCCGCAAGATCGCACCGCCGCTCGACGCGAAGGCGCTGCGCCGGATCGAGGAGCGGCTGAAGCGGCGTGACGTCGCCGCGTTCGTCATGGAGCCGATCAGCATCAATCTCGGCGTCCTGATTCCAGAGCACGACGTCATCCGGCGGGTGCGCGACCTTTGTCGCCGTTACGGCACGCTGTTCATCGCCGATGAAGTTGCGTGCGGATTCGGCCGCACCGGCCGCCTGTTCGCGTGCGAACTGTTCGACCTCGACCCTGACATGCTGTGCGTCGCGAAAGCGATGAGCGGCGGGCTGGCGCCGATTGGCGCAGTCATCGCGACGGCGCCGATCGCGAAGTCGATGGAGGAGAACGACGGGACCTTTTACTCGACCTACGGCTGGCACCCGCGCAGCGTCGCCGCCGCGATCGCGACCCTGCGCGGCCTCAAGGCGAACCGCCCGCGCCTGCTCGCCGGCGTGGCGGAGATGAGCGAGTATTTCCGCGTCCGCCTGTTGCAACTCGAGTTCGACCGGCCCGCGGCGGTTCGCATCCAGGGCCTTGCGATCGGAATCGATGTCGGCGACGAGGACTACGCAGACGCCATCCACGACAAGTGCCGCCGCAACGGGCTGCTCGTGTCGACCGAAGGATCGACGGTGCTGCTGCTGCCGTCGCTGGCGATCGACAAGCGGACCGCCGCGAGAGGGTTGGACATTCTGGCGCGTTCGATCTGATCCACTGCGGCGGCGTGGCGGCGAATCGGAGGTCCGCTATTGGACGTCGCGCTGACCCGACGGAGCGGGCGACCCCTTGCCGAACACTCGCGCCGCTCCCGTCGGGAAAGGAGCCGTACATGCCGGAAGGCGCGGGCGTGAATCGACAAGGATCTCAGCAACTAGCAGAAGTCCTTCCGCTAGAATCGGCCGCATGAGCGTCGAATCGCATTTTGCCAAGACGGACCCAACGGTACGGGCGATTTACCAGCGCCTGATCGAGGTCGCACGGGCGTTCGGACCGGTGACAGAAGACCCAAAGAAGACGTCGATCCATCTGGTTCGCCACGCGGCATTTGCTGGCGTCGCGACGCGACGATCCTGCCTGATTCTTACGCTCAAGTCGGCGACGGATATCCGCAACCCGCGGATTCAGAAGCGCGAGCAGACGTCGGCTCATCGCTGGCACGTCGAGGTGCGCCTCGAAAAACCAGCACACATCGATCGGCAAGTCACCACCTGGCTCAGAGCCGCCTATGACCTGACGGCGCCGCCCTCGTGATTCGAGACGGTCGCACAGCGAGGCCGGCGCTCTAGACGGTCAGGCTTCGCATGATCCTGCGCTGCTCTGGAATGGTTCCCTCGAACTTGGCGGTATTCGTCAACAGCTGGGGTGCGTTTCGCGGCGTTTGCCAACACGGGCATGAGGGTTCCCGAGGCTCTGCTCCAGCAGCTTGGCCGCCAGCTGGCCAGGACTGACAGGCTGGCCCTGCCTAGAGAGCAGCGAAGCACGCTTCTGCAGCTCCTTCCACACCTGACTCTTGACCGGCACCAGGCGACGGATTGTCGGTGATGGATCGGAGGGACGACCGCCTGCGCTGACGAGTCGGCCCCGCAGCTCGCGCTGAAGCGCCAAAAATCCCCGACGGCGCCCTGCCCCGAGCCGATCTCCGCCGGTTTGCGTGGTCTCGGGTCGACATTTCGAGGACCCTCAATCAAGCAAGGCGGCACTTCAGTCAGACACAAGGCGATCGACTTTTGATATCAAAAGCCACGGGCGCCGCGAAGGATTGCGTTCTAAACCGCCCCCAAACCGCCCCCAAAGGGGAGGCCTAAGCCGTGCACAGATTTCGGTGACGAGGTTTAAGGGCTATGAATTGTATGGGTTACGTGGTGGGCGCTATAGGACTCGAACCTATGACCTCGTGCGTGTGAAGCACGCGCTCTAACCAACTGAGCTAAGCGCCCTGGATGCGGGTTGGTGCATTCGGACGTTGGCGAATCGGTAAACTGATTCGCGCGAGTCCATCCCGAACTCACCAATTCTTCCCTATTTCCTGCCCTCCGGCAAGCGCCGCTGCCCGGCGCCGTCGTAGGCGTGATCGGTCGGATCGATCTGGCGCATCGGCGACTGCCGCGTGCGCTCCTCGTGCGCGTGCGCGATCAGGCCGGGCAGGCGCGAGATCAGGAAGATCGCGTTGCCGAGCTCGTAGGCGAAGCCGAGGTCGGCGCAGATTGCGGCAATCGCGCCGTCGACGTTCACCGGCAGCGGCCGGCCGAAGTGCGCCGCGTGCACCTCGAGCGCGCGCTCGGTGACGCGAATCAGCCGCACGTGCTCGCCTTCGAGCTCGAGCTCCAGCGCCATCTGGAACAGCCGCGCGGCGCGCGGGTCGCGGGTGTGGAACCGGTGGCCGAAGCCCGGCGGCACCTCGTTCGACTTCACGCAGTCGCCGACGATCGACTCCGCCGCCTGCTGCAGCGTCTTGCCGGCGCGCATCTGCGTCAGCCCGACGTCGAGGAACCGCATGCACGACTCGATGTCGCCGCCATGGTGCGGCCCGAACGCGAGGATGCCCGACGGCGACGCAGTCCTTGAGCGGCGCGCCCGAGGTGGCGACGTTGCGCGCGGCCAGCGTCGACGGCGGCGTCACGCCGTGATCGATCGACGACACCAGCACCGCGTTCAGCATCCGCCCGATCGCCGGCGTCGGCAGCTCGCCCATCAGCAGCAGGTAGACCGCTTCGGCGAACCCGAGGCGACCCATCATCTCGTCGAGCGGGTAGCCGCGGATCAGGATCTTGTTCGGCTCGATTTCGGTGAGCGACGATTGCCATCGCGCGGATGCGGTCCGATCGCTGGCGCGCCGGTCAGTGGGGGAGCCGTTGACCTTGGGGGACATAGGTCAGCTCTCGCTTTCTCGAACCATTTCAGCCACCGCTAAACCGTGCCGTAAAGGCGATCGCCAAAATCGCCGAGGCCGGGAACGATGAACTTCTGCGGGTTCAGCTCACGATCGACCACCGGAGTATAGATGTCGACGTTGGGATGATGCCGCTCGACCAGCGCGACCCCTTCCGGCGCCGCGACGATGCAGATCATGCGAATGACTCTTGCCCCCGCGTGCTGCAGCAGATCCAGCGCCGCCACGGCGCTGCCGCCGGTCGCCAGCATCGGATCGATCATCAGCACGTAGCTCGAGGCGAGCCGCGCCGGGAGCTTCGAATAATACTGCGAGGCGACTGCCGTCATCTCGTCGCGCTGCAGCCCGATGTGGCCGACACGCGCCGAGGGCACCAGCTCGAGCACCGCGTCGAGCATCCCCAGCCCGGCACGGAGCACCGGCACGACCACTACGTCGGCGCCGATTCGCTTGCCCGGCGCGGGCCCGAGCGGCGTCTCGACCGTGACGTCGCCGGCGGGGACGTCGCCGAGCGCCTGGGCGGCCAGCAGCACGCTGATGCGCGTCGCCGCGCGACGGAAATGTTCCGGCGTCGTGTTCTTGTCCCGCAGCGAAACCAGCGCGTCGTGCACGAGCGGGTGTTGGACGATGTGGACCGGCACGGGCTCACTATAGCTGAACTTGCGGCGAGGCGAGCTGAACTTGCAGCGGGCCGTACGGGCGTGCCGTGTCGTCACGCGAACACAAGATCAGGAGACTGATCGTCGCTACGAGAAGCATCGCATGGCGCCGCAAATGCAAACCTGTACCGTGCGCTACAATCGCCGGACATGAACCGAGCGCTCGCAACGGTGAGTGCGGCGGCTGTGCTCGCGGTTGCCGTGCTGGCCGCGCAGCCAGCGCGGCGTGCGATCTCACTGGTCGTGGTTGGCGGCACGGTCGTGACGCAGAACGCCGCGCACGACATCGTCTCGCCGGGCGCGATCGCCATCGACGGCACCGACATTGTCGAGATCGGCGCGCCGGCGGCGATCGCGAGCCGCTACCAGGCGGCGGAAACGATCGAGGCGCGCGACGACATCATCCTGCCGGGGCTGATCAACACCCACACGCACGCGCCGATGGTGATGTACCGTGGTCTCGCCGACGACCTGGCGCTGATGGACTGGCTGCAGAAATACATCTTCCCGGCCGAAGCGAAGACGGTGTCGCCCGAGCTGGTGCGGATCGGCACCCGGCTGGCGGCGCTCGAGATGATCGAGTCGGGGACGACGACCTTCGCTGACATGTATTACTTCGAGGAAGAGATCGCCAAGGCGTCGATCGAAGCCGGACTGCGCGGCATCCTCGGGCAGACGATCATTCAGTTCCCCGTCGCCGACGCCAAAACTCCCGCCGACGGGCTCGCGCGCGCCGAGCGGTTCATCCAGGAGTTCAAGGACAACGGCCTGGTTGTCCCGGCGGTGGCGCCGCACGCGCTCTACACCAACGATCGGACGACGCTCGTCGCGTCGGCCGAGCTCGGGCGCAAGTACGGCGTCCCGGTGATCATCCATTTCGCGGAGAGCGACGAAGAAGTCAAGCTCGCACGCGAGAAGTTCAACTCCACGCCCGCGGCCTACCTCGAATCGATCGGCTTCTGGGGCCCGAACACGCTGGCGGCGCACGCGATCTGGGTCAACGACGACGACATCGCGATCCTCAAGCGGCGCGACATCGGCCTCGCCCACAACCCGGAAAGCAACATGAAGCTGGCGAGCCGGCGCCGCACCGGTCACGAAGTATCTCGCCGCCGGCGTCGCGCTCGGACTCGGCACCGACGGCGCCGCCAGCAACAACGACCTCGACATGTTCGAGGCGATGCGGCAGGCATCCTTTCTCGCGAAGCACGTCACCAGGGATCCGACGGCGGTGCCGGCGCAGGCCGCGCTGGACATGGCCACCATCGGCGGCGCCCGCGCGCTGCACATGGAGCAGCGCATCGGCTCGCTCGGCCGCGGGCAAGCGCGCCGACCTCATCACCGTCTCGATGCGCACGGCGCGGCAGACGCCGATGTACGATCCGATCTCGCACCTGGTCTACACCACCCGCGGCGACGACGTGCGCACGACGATCGTGAACGGCAAGGTGCTTGATGAAAGAGCGGCAGGTGCGGACGCTGAACCGCGAGACGGTGATCGCGGACGCCAAGCGCCTGGCGGCCCGCGTCAGGGACGCCGTGCGTCCTTAGATGGCTGATGGCAGTGGTTGATGGAGCTGACGAGCCGATAGCTGAGAGCTGAGAGCTGATCGCTAACCCAGCACCGCAATGTGCGGCAGGTTGCGATACTTCTCGGCATAGTCGAGACCGTAGCCGACGACGAACCGGTCTTCGATGGTGAAGCCGATGTACTCGACCTTGACGTCGACCTTGCGGCGCGACGGCTTGCTGAGGAGGCACGCAGTCCGCAATGATTTCGGACCGCGGCTGCGGAGGATATCCTGCAGATAGGTGAGCGTCAGGCCGGTATCGACGATGTCTTCGACGATGATGACGTGACGCCCTTCGAGCGCGAAGTCGAGATCCTTCTGCAGCCGCACCTCGCCGGAGGACGTGGTGCCCTTCGCATAGCTCGACACGGCCATGAAGTCGAGCGTCACGTGCCCGGGCATGTGACGCGCCAGGTCGGACAGGAAAATGAAGGCGCCCTTGAGCACCGCGATGATGTGCAGGTCGTCGGGATGGTCCTTGCGGATCTCCATCGCCAGTTCCGCGACGCGCTGTTGAATCTGCGCCTTCGGAGAGCAGGATCTCGGTCGGCTGCAGCTCGGACATAGGCGCAGAATCATACATTAATGAAAACCTTCGAGATGATCACCGAGAGCGACGCGCGCGCGCTCGCGCCGGGCGAGACGGTGATGCTGGCGCGCGGCGGGCACATTACGCCGCTGGCGCAGGACACGTTGAGGGAACGCCGCGTCACCGTCGTCCGCGAAGGGCGCACGGCCGCCGGACGATGCGACGCTGGCGCCGGCGGCAGACATCCGCCGGGTTGCGATCGCGAGCGATCACACCGGCGTCAAGCTGCGGCGCGACATCACCGCGTTCCTGCGCGGCCGCGGGCTGGCGGTTGACGATCTGGGGACGGACGGATCCGATCCGGTGGACTATCCTGATGTGGCGGCGTCGGTCGCGCAGCGGGTGGCTCGCGGCGACGCCGACGGCGGCATCGTCATCGACGGCGCCGGCATCGGGTCGGCGATTGCCGCCAACAAGGTGCGAGGCATCCGGGCGGTGATGGCGCCGTCGCAGACGATCGCGCGCTACGCGCGCGAGCACAACGGCGCCAACGTGCTGACGCTCGGTGCGACGCTCGTCAGCGCCGAGGAAGCGCGCGCGATTGTGACGACGTGGTTGACGACGCCGATGCGGGAGCCGCGCTACATCGCGCGGCTGGCCAAGATTCGCGACCTGGAACGGCGATGAGCGTAGGCCGCGTATCGAGAACGTAGCGCAGCCCTTCAGGGCTGCCCGATATTGGTTACTGGATGACTAGAGAGGAACTGCAGCGCCTGGTCGACATGATCGTCGGCGAGCTTGCCGCGGCCACCGCGCGGCCGCAGGCCCGCTGCGCCTGCCACCTGGTGCTCGACGATTGCTGCCCGGATCGGCTGCGCGGCGTGCTCGACGCCGGCGCGACACGCGTCGGCGTGCACGCCAGCGGCGGCGCTCCGGCCGGCGTTGCCTCGATGATCGATCACACGCTGCTCAAGCCCGACGCCACGCCGGGCGAACATCGAGGAGCTGTGCCGCGAGGCGGCGCAGTTCAAGTTCGCCACCGTGTGTGTCAACCCGACATGGGTGGCGCAGGCCGCGCGGCTCTTGTCGGGCACCGTGGTCAAAGTATGTTCGGTCGTCGGCTTCCCACTTGGGGCCACCACGCCTGACGTGAAAGGGTATGAGACGCGGCGGGCGATCTTCGACGGCGCGCGCGAGATCGACATGGTCATCAACGTCGGCGCGCTGAAATCCGGCGATCTCCGAGTGGTCGAATGCGACATCGAGTCGGTGACCGGGCCGTGCCGCGATGCCGGTGCGCTCAGCAAGGTGATTATCGAAGCGGCGCTTCTGACTGACGACGAGAAGGTGACTGCCTGCACGTTGGCGAAGGCGGCGGGCGCCGACTACGTCAAGACCTCCACCGGCTTCGGCCCCGGCGGCGCGACGGCCGCCGACGTCGCCCTGATGCGGCGGGTCGTCGGGGCGGAAATGGGGGTCAAAGCGGCCGGCGGCGTGCGCGATCTCGAAGGGATGAAGGCGATGATCGCGGCCGGCGCGACGCGCGTCGGCGCCAGCGCCGGCGTCAAGATTGTTCAACAGGCCCGTGGCGAACAAGTGGTGTCGCCGACCGCCGGCGGCTATTAGGCGAGTTACTCTCCGGGTCACATCGATCGAGTGAATCGATCCATTCCTCCCACTTTCGTCCCAAAACCCCAGTCTTTAGGGCTTCCAGTCTTTACAGCACACGCGGTCACAACTACTATTAGCCGGCCAATAGATTGACCGGTCCGGTCAACGGTTTGGCCGATGGAGGGTGTGTGGCCGATTTGACACGCGATGAACTGAAGCAATTAGCACGGCTGGGGGCCAAGTCGAGGCTCGACGAACTCAAACGCGAGGAAGCGGCGATCCGGCGGGCGTTCCCCGATTTGTTCGGTGGGCGGGGCGGCCAGGCGGTCGCGCGCGAGGCTCGAGGCGGCCGGCGCCGTCGCTCCAGCATGTCCGCCGCGGCGCGGAAGGCGGTGTCGGAGCGGATGAAGAAGTACTGGGCCGATCGTCGCAAGAAGAAGGGGGCGGCGAAATAGCGTCGGCGGGCCGACACCGCCGGCTGGCTTGATTTACTGCGCAGCTGCAATGGAATCCGACGGTCATCCTACGGCTTCATAGAAAAATACTCGGGTTCTTTCGTCTCCCGGTGAATGCCTCGTTGGCATTGGGTGTGAATTAATGCGACACAGTCACACACGATCTACGGGGGAGCGATGGGCGAAACGGGGCGGGGTATCCAGGACGTCGTTCGGCGGATTCGCGGTGAGTTTCTCGAGATGCCGGGCCTGAGGCTGACGGCGCAGCAGGCGCGGCGAATGTGGCGCCTCGACGAAACGGCGTGCGATGCAGTGCTCGGCGCGCTGGTCGACGCGCGGTTTCTGGCGAAAACGCGCGATGGCGCGTTCATGCGCCCGGGCGGCGATTCGTATTAGGGCAGTCCTACCAATCGACCCGGTGAGCCAGGCGAAAACGCGGAGCGAGCCGCCTCCAACGGCGGCCGCCTCCGCGTTGATTTCCGTAACCGCCTGCGCCGTTTTAGAACAGCTGCCGCGCGATTTTCAGGCGCACCTCGCGCATGTCGTCGCCGCGCAGTTCCCGCAGCGCGTAGGCGACGAAATCCCGGGTCACACGCTTGCGCCACACCAACGAGAAGTCGGTGTTGTCCATCGGCTTGGCGGGTTGAGCCGCGGCCGCGGCCGCGGCCGCAATCGCCTCGTCGTCGAGCGGCCGGCCGATGAGGGCGCCGGCGGCGCCTGGCGACTTCAATCGGACGCGAGGCGACGGCGCCAAGGACGATGCGCGCCGCTTCGACGGTTCCATCGGCCGCGACCTTGATTGCGGCGGCCACCGACAACACCGGAAAGTCGAACGAGCCTCGCCGCCGCAGCTTCCAATAGGTGCTGCGCCAGCCCTCGAGCGGCGGCACGTGGACCGAGGTCAGGATTTCGTTCGGCTGCCTGGTCAGGTAGTGGATGCCGTCGTTCTGGTACAGATCGGACAGCGCCAGCCGGCGCGTGCCTTCGGCCGAGACGAGGGTCACCTCCGCGCCGAGCGCGACCAGCGCCGGCGCCGTATCGGTTGACGAAACCGCCAGGCAGCTGCGGGCTCGACAGTCGCGACCCAGCAGGTCTCGCCGTCCTTCTTCATGCAGAAGTCGATCGCCTTCCGCCACTCGTAGTTCTGGTCGTAGTAGTTGCAGCGCGTATCGAGGCAGAGGTTGCCGCCGAGCGTGCCCATGTTGCGCAGGTGCGGCGTCGCGACCTGTGCGGCCGCCTGCCACAAGCCCGCGTACGCCCTCGATGCATGCGGACTGGACGTGCATCGCGCGCGGACATCGCGCACCACCTCGGTCAACGTGACGCCGGCGCCCAATGGTCAGCCCGCTTGCCCTGAGTGCCGTCGAAGGGGTGGCGTTCGATATCTCTCGAAGCGACGCGACCTGGCGCAGGCCGATGAGCGTTGATGGCACCTGCTGCCGGCGTTTCATGTTCGGCAGCAGATCGGTGCCGCCGGCGACGAGCATCGCCGACCGGGCGGCGCGGCCGCGAGCAGGTCCGCCGCCTCGCGCACGGTCGCGCGGCGCGTGGAAGGTGAAGTGCGGCAGCCGCATCATGAGCGGTTACCGGCGGGGGAGGGTTCGACGTCTGCCGCTCGACGTTCTGCCCCTGACGCTTGCCGTTCGGCCGCTGACGCCCGTCGTTCTACGTTCGGGGGGTCCACCGCCTTGCCGTCGCCGCCCTCCCAGGGCGGCGGCACGTGCAGCGGCTCCGGCCAGGCGATGTCGGGAAAACGCGCCGGACCGTAGCGCGGCGCTCTGCCTGCGGCCTTGGCGTCCAGCGCCTTCACGATCTTCTCCGGCGTGATCGGCACCTCGTCGATGCGCACGCCGATCGCGTCGTAGACGGCGTTGGCCACCGCCGGCATCACCGGCAGCAGCGGCCCCTGGCCGACTTCCTTCGCGCCGAACGGACCGCGCGGATCCGGATTCTCGACCAGCTCGGTGAACACCTCCGGCATGTCGAGCGTCGTCGGGCTCTTGTATTCGAGCATCGACGGAAACTTGTGCACGAGCGCGTGCGAGAGCCGCGGCGGCAGGCGGCGGAACGTCTGCTCTTCCATCAGCGCTTCGCCGAGCGCCATGTAGACGCTGCCTTCGACCTGGCCGCGGACGAGCGTCGGGTTCAGCGAGCGGCCGATGTCGTGCGCGATCCAGACGCGCGGCACGTGCATCCAGCCGGTGGACGCATCGACCTCGACCTCGACGATCGCCGCCGAGTAGGAGTAGGTGGGCGAGGGGCCGACGCCGCCGCCCTTGAACTTCGCCGCGGAGCGCGGCGGCGTGTACGACCCGGTCGTGCCGATGGTGCCGAACATCGCCTCGGCGAGGCAGACCGCCTCGGCGAAGCTGACGCCGGCGCTGCCGGATTCTCGGTGTCGAAGACGCGGCCGTCGGCGAACACGAGGCGATCCTTCGGCACCCCCAGCTTCTTCGACACCGCGTCGGCGAGCAGGTCGCGCGCGCGCTCGGCCGCCTGGATCGCGGCGTTGCCCATCATCAGCGTCACGCGGCTCGAATAGGAGCCGAGATCCACCGGCGTCAGATCGGTGTCGCCGGTGACCGCGCGGATGTCGAGCGGCTGGATGCCGAGCACTTCCGCCACGCATCCGACCAGCACATCGTCGGATCCCTGGCCGATCTCGGTCGCGCCGCAGAACGCCGTCGACGCCGCCGCTGCGATCGAGCTTCAGCTGCACGCCGGAGTGCGGCATGTCGTTCCAGTAGATCGGCAGCCCGGCGCCGGAAAGATACGACGAGCAGGCGAGGCCGACGCCGCGCCCGAGCGGGCAGCTTGCCGGTGCGTGTTCGCCCCAGTCGGCGGCGCGCGTCACGCGGCGGATGCACTCGGCGAGGCCGATCGTGCCGACGCGCAGGTAGTTGGCCGTCAGCGTCTCGGGCTGCTCGACGATGCGGAGGCGCAGCTCGGCGGGATCGATCGCGAGCTTCTCGGCGATCTTGTCGAGCTGAATCTCCTGGCCGAAGCGGCTCTGCGGCGTGCCGTGGCCGCGCTTCGGGCCGCACGGCGGCTTGTTGGTGAAGACGCGGCAGCCCTCGAAAGTGATACGTCGGGATGTGATAGGTCACCGTCTGCAGCGCGCCGGTGTAGAAGGTGCTGGCGACGCCGTACGAGCCGTAGGCGCCGCCGTCGAGCAGCGTCCTCACGTGCATGCCGGTGATGGTGCCGTCGCGCTTCACGCCGGTCTTGAACTGCATCAGCACCGGATGGCGGCCGCGATGGCAGTAGAAGACCTCCTCGCGCGTCAGGCAGATCTTCACCGGCCGGTCGAGCATCAGCGCCGCCTTGGAGACGACCATCTCGTGGTTGAACGGATCGCTCTTGCCGCCGAAGCCGCCGCCGTTCGGCGTGGCGATGACGCGGATGTGCGCTGCCGGCATGCCGAGCGCCTTGGCGAGCGCGCGGTGGACGTAGTGCGGCGTCTGCGTCGACGACCAGAGCACCAGCTTGCCGTCCGGGTCCTTCGCCGCAACCGCGGCGTGCTGCTCGATCGGCAGGTGGGTGTTGCCCTGGTAGAAGAACGTGTCCTCGAACACCTCGGTCGGCGTCGGCGAACGCCTGGTCGACGTCGCCGAACTGCAGCGACACGATCTTGTGGATGTTGCCGGCGTCGCCGTAGTCGTGGATGCGAGGCTCGGGATACGCCAGGCTGTCTTCGGGATCGGCGAAGGTGCGCAGCGGCTCGTACTCGACCTCGATCAGGTCGAGCGCCTCGAACGCGGTCAGCTCGTCGCGGGCGACGATCGCCGCGACCGGATCGCCGACGAAGCGGACGCGGTCGACGGCGAGCGCGTGCTCGTCCTGGCTGACCGGGAGGATGCCGTAGGGCGATTGGGAAGTCGCTGGCCGGTCAGCGCGAGGTAGACGCCGGGGTGCGCCAGCGCGCGCGAGACGTCGATGCGGACGGATGCGCGCATGCGGCATCGTCGAGCGCAGCAGCTTGCAATGCACCATGCGCGGCAGCATCACGTCGTCGGCGAATCGCGTCTGGCCGGTGACCTTGGCGCGGCCGTCGACGCGGCGGCGGGGGGTGCCGATGATGTTCATTGGCGTCTCTCGCTCGGCTAAAGCCTTCGCGCTACGGGTGGCTGAAGCCTTCGCGCTACAGGCGCCGACGGCGGCTTCGACCGCCTCGAAGATCTGCTGATACCCGGTGCAGCGGCAGAGGCAGCCGGAGAGCGCCTCCTTGATCTGGTCGCGCGTCGGGTTGGCGTGCTCGTCGAGCAGCGCCTTGGCGGTGACGAGAAACCCGGGCGTGCAGTAGCCGCACTGCGCGGCGCCGAGGTCGGCGAAGGTTTCCTGCAGCGGATGGAGCCGGCCGTCGGCGACCAGCCCCTCGACGGTCAAGACGTCGCGGCCGGCGCAATCGACGCCGAGGACGAGGCACGAGAGCACCGGCTGCCCGTCGAGCAGCACCGCGCAGGCGCCGCATTCGCCGAGCTCGCAGCCGTGCTTGGTGCCGCAGAGGTTCAGATCCTCACGCAGCACCTCGAGGAGCGTTTTGTACGGCGCGAACGCGACCTCGGTCGGTTCGCCGTTGACGGTCAGCGCGAGATGGGCGTTTTGAGGCATGGGATGTCAGACCTGCAACGGCATAGTCGGCGACGAGCACGGCGACGTCGTGCGGCGAGTGCGGCCCTTCGGGCCGGAACCAGTGCGCGGTCCAGTTGAGCGCGCCGAGAAACGCGCGCGTCGCCACGGTGGCGTCGGTGGTCCGCAGCTCGCGGCGCTTGATTCCGTCGGCGACGAGCGCGCGCACGCCGCGCTCGTAGCGATCGCGTTTGGCGACGATCGGCGCGCGCAGGCGCGGCGGCAGGGCATCCACCTCGAGGTGCGCGGCCGACCCCTCGACTTCGTCGAGCAGGCACAGCACGTGCGCGGCCGCCATGTCGTGCAGCCGATCGGGCAGCGGCCGTGTGCGATCGCGCCGCGCCTCGGCCAGCGCCTCGAGCAGCCGATCGAGCGATCGGTCCTGGCAGAAGAAGAGGATCTCGTCCTTGCCGCGGAAGTAGTGATAGAGGTTGCCCGGCGACAGGTCGGCGGCGATGGCGATCTCGCGCATGCCGGCGGCGGCGAAGCCGCGGGCGCGGAACACCCGCGCCGCGGCGCGCATGATCTCGACCCGCCGGTTGTCGGCGCGGATCGAACGACGGTTCGAAAACTGAACCACCGTTCGATTTTAGCGGTTTTGCGCCGGAGGTCAACGAAAACGCCGGTTTTGGCGCTTCCAGGCACGATTTCCGGCCGCGGCGTCCCATATGGTCTTTTTAGGAACCCGCGAACGATAATCGGAGTGTGCGGTGGCTGAAGTACGGGCTGGCGGCATTGACCGTCGCGCCAATCGTGGCGCTGCTGCGGGTCGCCTCGGTCAGCTACGCCGGTGTCGCCGCACCGCTGCTGCTGCTCGACGTCGTCATCGTCGCGCGCTTCTGGGGCACCGGCCCGGCGCTGATGGCCGCCGCGTCCGGCGCCGGGGCGTATTCCTACTATTTCCTGCCCGCCCGCCGGCTTCGCGATCGTCGACCCGCAGGACTGGATCGAGTTCTTCACCTTCATCGGCACCGCCGTGATCGCCGGCGAGCTGGCGTCGCGCGCCGAACGGCGCACGGCGGAGGCGCAGGCGGGACGGCAGGAGATCGAGCGGTTGTATCAGGAGCTGCACAGCGCGTTCGAGCGCGCCAGCGAGGCGGAAGCGGCGCGGCGCAACGAGCAGCTCAAAGCCGCGCTGCTCGACGCGCTGACGCACAACCTGCGCACGCCGCTCACCTCGATCAAGGCGGCGGTCACCGCGCTGATCGGCGCCGGCTCGTGGACGCACGATTCGGAGCTGACCCCCGACGGCCGGCTCGAGCTGCTGCAGGTGATCGACGAGGAATCCGATCGCCTCAACCGGTTCATCGGCGGGCTCGCGGCGCCCGACCGCATGGAAGTGCAGCGTCCGATTCACCTGCGCACGGTCGTCGTCGAGGAAGTCGTCCGCGCCGGCCTGCATCGCGCCGAGACGGTGACGCGCGATCACCAGCGTCGTCGTGGCGATCGACGACGGGCTGCCGGCGGCCTCGGTCGACGCCGCCTCGATCACCGAAGCGATTTACATCCTGCTCGACAACGCGAGCAAGTACGCGCCGGCGGGGACGACGATCACGATTGGCGCCGTCGCGGGACGACGACGGCGAGGTGCGGGTGTCGGTATCGGACGAAGGGCCTGGCATCCCGGCGGAACTGCGCGAGCGCGTGTTCGAGAAGTTCTTCCGCGTGCCCGGCCGCGAATCGCACGACCCGCACCGCGGCGGCGTCGGGCTCGGGCTGCCGATTGCACGGCGGCTGATCGAGGCGCAGGCCGGCCGCATCTGGATTCAGGCGCCCGCGGGCGAGCGCGGGACGACGGTGGTCGTCCTGCTGCCGGCCGCGTTCGAGAGCATGGAAGCGGAACGCGCGGCGCCGGTCGCGGCAGCCGTCGGAACTTCAGGAAACCTTGAGAGGACGCGAACATGATGGCAAGCGCGGCGGAAAAGTCACGGGTGCTGGTGGTCGACGATGAGCCGCAGATCACGCGAGTGCTCAGGACGGTCCTGACCAGCCAGGGATACCAGGTCCGAACGGCGTCGGAAGGCGAGGCGGCGCTCACCAGCTTCGCGGAGTTCCGTCCGGAGCTGGTGATCACCGATCTCTACATGCCGCACATGGACGGCGTCGAGCTGTGCCGGCGCATCCGCGCGCTGTCGACCGGTGCCGATCATCGTGCTGTCGGTGAAGGGCGAGGAGCGGACCAAGGTCGAGGCGCTCGACTGCGGCGCCGACGACTACGTCACCAAGCCGTTCGGCATCGACGAGCTGCTCGCGCGGGTGCGCGCGGCGCTGCGGCGCAGCGGCCCGGAAGCGGAAGTGGCGTCGTTCGACGCCGGCGAGTTCCGCGTCGATCTCGAGAGCCGCCGCGTCCACGTGCGCGGACAGGAAGTGCGGCTGACGCCGAAGGAGTTCGAGCTGTTCGTCTACATGGCGCGGCATCCGAACCGCGTCCTCACGCACCGCACGCTGCTCGAAGCGGTCTGGGGCGAAGCGTCGCAGGAGCAGCCCGAGTACCTGCGCGTGTTCATGGGGCAGCTGCGCAAGAAGCTCGAACCGGATCCGTCGAATCCGAAGTATCTCGTCACCGAGCCCTGGGTGGGCTACCGCTTCAATCCGAACGGATAGGACGAAATCGCGGGCGCCCCTGAAGGGGCGCCCTGCCTCCGCCCAGCGCTTGACAGTCCTGCGGCTCGTGTTGTATTAAACCTACAGGTTAATTAACTCGTAGGTTCAGTACACCATGCCAGCCGATCACCTCAGCACCACCTTCGCCGCCCTTGCCGACCCGACCCGTCGGGCGATCCTCGCGCGGCTCGTCACCGGCGAATGCTCGGTCACCGAGCTCGCCGAGCCCTTCGACATGAGCATGCCGGCCGTGTCGAAGCACCTGCGCGTGCTCGAGCGCGCCGGGCTGATCGCGCGCGGGCGCGAGGCTCAGTGGCGCCCGTGCCGGATCGAGGGCGGTCCACTCAGGGACGTCGCGGAATGGCTCGAAAGCTACCGTCACGTCTGGGAGGCGCGGCTGGATCGGCTCGACGACTATCTGCAGGAACTGAAACGGAAGGAGAAAAGACATGGCCGTAGGCAGCGTGGCAAATAGCGACACCTTCAAGACGACGACGCCGTCAGATCGGGAGATCACCCTTACCCGGCTGTTCGATGCGCCGAGGCCGCTCGTGTTCGACGCGATGACGAAGCCGGAACATGTCCGGCGCTGGTGGGGATGCCTGGACGAGCGCTACTCGGTGCCGATCTGCGAAATCGATCTGCGCGTCGGCGGCGCCTGGCGCTTCGTCGGCCGCGGCCCGAAGGGCGAATACGGCTTTCACGGCGTCTATCGCGAAATCGATCGGCCCGGGCGGCTGGTGTTCACCGAGATCTACGATCCGTTCCCGGACGCCGAATCGGTCGTGACCTCGGTGTTCACCGAAGAGGGCGGGAAAACACGCCTGACCGTGACGGCGCTCTATCCGTCGCTCGAGGTGCGCGATTCGGTGCTCAAGACCGGCATGTCGGACGGCGCCGCGACGAGCTACGACCGGCTCGAGGATCTGGTCCGCGAGCTTCAGCAGTGACAAGGCGTAGGGCGGCCCTTCAGGGCCGCCTTACCACCACGACCTCGGTCAGTGCTTGCTGCCGACGAGGAACAGTTGATCCTGGCGTTTGAGCGCCCAGCGCGTCTTGCCGTCGGCGCCGATGATCATGTCTTCTTCCTGCGCCATCTGCACCGGCTGGTTGTCCCACTCGGGCACGGGCGTCGTCGCCTGCAGCTCGATCGAGTACCACATCGACGGCACCACCTTCGCGTCGCCGCGTCCCGGCACGCCGTCCTGATAGTCCCAGAGCCCGATCAGCGGTCCGGCACCGTGGCCGTGCATCCCGATCGGGTGCGAGGTACATCGTGCCGGTGATGTTCTTGCCCTTCATCCGCGTCAGCACGGCGCCGAGAATCTCGTTGCCGGTGCGGCCGGGGCGCGTTTCCTCCATCGCGAAGTCCTGCATCGCGTTGGCATTCGCGAGCGCGCGCTTGAGGCCGGCGGGCGCGTCGGTTTCGCCGGGGCGCAGCACGTAGGCGTTGTGCTGCGTGTCGGTGTTCAGGCGCGCGACTGTGATGCCGACGTCGCAGTGGAGGACGTCGCCCGGCTGGATCACCGGGTCGTCGCCCAGCTGGTCGCTCTTCATGCCCTTCCGCTGCACCGATACGCTCGGCTGGAACCAGGTGCCGAGTCCCTGGTCGTTGGTCCGCTGCCGCCACCACCACACCAGGTCGCTCGTGCGCGTCGTGCCCGGCACGATCACCTGCCCCGAGAACATCGTCTGCGTCATCTGCCAGACGAGGGCGGTCATCTTTTCGAAGAACGCTTCCTCTTCCGGCAGCCGCGACGCGATCAGGTTCAACGGCAGCTCCTCGGCGTCGCGGAACTTCGACGTCCAGGTGGCGCCGAGCGCTTCGCCCATTCCCTGCAGCTCACCGCTCGAGAGGCCGTCGGTGAAGGCAAACGTCTTCGAGCGATTGATGGCGATGACTTTCGGCTTCCGTTCCTCGATCACCTGCTTCAGCGCCATCCACTGCTCGTCGCCCCAGAGCTCGGCCTGCCGGGCGCCGGTGGCGGCGGCAATCGGCTTCATCGAGCGGCGCTCGGTGAAGACGCCGCCCTGTGAGGTGCCGCCGAGCGCAATCCGCTCGACGCACGCCGCCGACACGGCCGTGTTGGCGGCGGCGCATTTGTCGAAGAACACGTAGATCGTCCGCCGGCGCGCGTAGAAGGTTTCCGGCGCGGTGATCGACGAGAACACCGGGTCCTCGTTGTACTCGCGCATCGGCACGATCCACATGTCGACGCCGTGGGTGCGCATCAGCGGCGGCAGGAAGGTGTCGAGCCGCTTCTTGAGCCAGGCGTGCTGCATCGCCGACTGCTCGCGCAGCGTGCCGAATGGACGATCGGCTGACGGCAACGCCGCTGGAGCCAGTTTCTGATCCGGCGCGCCCTGCGCGCGGGCGGCGGTTGGCGTGATGACGAGGGCGATGCCGAAGAGGACAGCGAAGAACTGACGCATGCGGTCAATTCTTACATGAACGCGACGCCGCCGGGTCAACCGGCGTTGCCGGACGCCGCGCTCGGTACCGAGTTGCTCGGCATGATGGCGCGTGTGAATCGCCTGCAGCCGCGAGTAGTCCGGCAACGAGACGCGGCCGAAAAACGGGTGATCGACAATGCCCTGTCCGTGGCGGGCCGCGGCTTCCACCGCGGCGACGAAACTGCTGGCGGCGGCTTCCAGGCGTCCGGTCAGGTCCGCCACGCTCGCCGGTGATCCGGTCGGTTGAAAGAACGCCGGCGCTTTGGTGCCTTTCCGGAACCGTCCGCTCCTCACGATTGGATTGAACCCGATGGTGCGAATCACCAGGCGGACGAGCCGTGGCGCCACACGTCCCGCGTAGGTGCCATCCATGACCGAGCGAGCGACCTCGTAAGCGATCGCGACGTGCTCGGTTACTTGTGCCGGCGACCACTTGCCCGGCGCGCGTGGCTGCAGCCATGCGGTTGACGGTACCGCGCGGGCGCTGGCGATGAACGCATCGACCGCACGCCGGTTGTCGAGGATGGTGTCTTGCAGTTCGGCCATGCTGCTCTCCGTTCCGAAGCAGAATCCTACGTCTGTGCCGCGGTTGCGGGAGTTCAAAGAAATGTCGAGATCGAATCTCCGCGCTCGTCTTTTCGTACTCCCCCAACACTTCTGTGACATCCTCAGGGTTTGATATGGGGTCGCCGCCGTACCGCAAACATCCGTTCGAGGAGTGCCCGTGAAGAGATTGCAGACGATTGAAAGCCCCGCGCCGCCCGTCAGCCGCCGCGAATTCTGCGCCTGCGCATGCCAGACGGCCGCGCTGCTCGCGGCCGGTACGTTCGCGGCCTGTGGAGACAGCAGTACCTCGCCCTCGTCGAACGCGCCACAGCTTGGCACGGTCGCGGGCACGGTGAGCGGCCGCACGGTCTCGGTGGCCGTCGACGCCGGGTCGGCGCTGGCTGCCGTCAACTCCGCGGCGATGGTGCAGACCTCGCTCGGTACATTTCTTCTCGCGCGCACCGCGCAGGACACGTTCAGCGCGTTGACCGCGGTCTGCACCCACGAGGGGTGCTCGGTCACAGGGTTCGCGAGCAACCAGTTCGTCTGCCCCTGCCACGGCTCGCGCTTCACGACGACGGGCTCGGTCGCGAACGGGCCGGCGACGCGGGCTCTGCAGCAGTACACGACGCAGTTCGCCAACAACGTCCTGACGTTCACCGTCTGATACGCGGCTGACGCTCCGGTTGGTAAAATAACGGCGTGGATCGCCGATTCGCCGCCTTCTTTGCCGTCTGCTTCGTCGTGATCGCCGCCGCCGGCGTCAAGCTGCTGATGCGCCGCGCCCCCGAACCGCGTGAGGTCGCGACGGCCCCGGCCACCGCCACGTCGCCGCCCCCGGCGCCGATCGAGCCGAAAGGCGAGCCGCCGCCTGCGGCCGATCCGGAGCCGGCCGCACCGCGCCGCCGGCCGGCGCCCAAAGCCGAGCCCGCACCAGCCCCGGCGGCGCCCGCGCCGGTCGCGGCGGCGCCGACCTCCGCCACGCTGCGGATCGAGAGCGATGTCCCGGGCGCGCAGGTGTTCATCGATCGCGAGTTCGTCGGCGTGACGCCGGTGACCGCAAACGACGTCAAGCCCGGCTCGCATCGGATCAACGTGTCGGCACAGGGCTACGAGGGGTTCTCGGACACGATCGAGGTCGCGGCCGGCCCGCGCGATCTGCGGGTCAACTTCAAGGATGTCCGGCTCGACGCGAGCCTCGAGGTCGTGCACAAGCACCGCATGGGGTCGTGCAAGGGACGGCTGGTTGCGACCCAGCAGGGGCTCCGCTACGAGACAACGAACAAGGACGATGGATTCAGCGCGCCCCTGCTCGATCTGGGCACGTTCCAGGTCGACTACCTGGAGAAGAACCTGCGTCTGACGCTCAAAGGCGGCAAGCAGTACAACTTCACCGATCCGGAAGGCAACGCCGATCACCTGTTCGTCTTTCACCGCGACGTCGAGAAGGCGCGCGACCGGCTGAAGAAAGGCGATCGCCCGGCGCAGAACTGAGCGCGCGATGTGACATCGCGCGATCGGCAACATCCAGACGACCGGGCCTGATCGGTTCGCGGTCGCCACGACCGTAGGGCGGCCCTTCAGCGCCTGCGGCCGCCGGGAGAACGCGCGGAGGGCTAGCTCGCGATCGACGAATCTTGCCGGCTGATCGGCAACCAGGGGCCGCACTGCCCGTTGCAGCGGTGAGGGAACAGTTCGCTGGCCATCACGTCGGCTGCTTTCTGTGCCTCCGTCAGCAGGGAAAAGTGCCGCTGAAACGGACGGCGGTCGAGGCCATCAGGGCCGCAGCACGCCCAGGGCTGCCAGACGCCCATTCCAGGGACGGGCGTCACCTCCGCCACCACGTGCTCACCGTGCCGACGCCGCCAGCTACGCAGTTGCGCGCCCAATCGTCCCCCTCCGTCATCGTGCGCCGCGTTGAAGCGCTTTTCACTTCGGTCATCCGACCACTGATTGTCGTCCCCGTCGATCGCGTTGCGGTATCGGAGGCTGTCCTACGCTGGAGAAAACGACGCCGGGTGCTCGAGAACCCACCGAGGTCTGGCCGTCCGATGAGGTTCGGCCGCGGCCAGATGGCGTGACGTCCGCACGGTGAACTCGCCCGCCGCACGCACGCGATGGCCGGTTCCGGCGGATCTGTGTCGCACAATCGACGGGCCGGCGCCGATAGGATGCACCGCAACGAAAGGAAGGTTGACGATGACGATTACGCAGAGCGGGCGTTCGATCTCCGATCCCAATGCCTATCGCGGGAACCTGTTCACGCTGCTCGGCGACCGGAACCCGCTGCACGTGATCGAGCAGACCTCGTCGACGTTGGCCGATGTCGTACGCACGCACTCTCCGGCCGTGCTGCGCGCCCGGCCGTTTGCAGGCAAGTGGACGCCGACTGAAATCATCGGCCATCTGGTCGACGGCGAATGGGTGTCGGGTTATCGGCTGAGGCTGACCCTGTGCGAGGACGCTCCCACGATCCTGGGGATGAACCAGGATCGGTGGGTGGCGGGCCTGCAGCACAACGAATGCGACGCATCGGCGCTCGTGGACGCGTTTCGAGCGATGCGCGAACTGAATCTGGCGGTGTGGCGGCGGCTGTCACCGGCAGAGTTGGAACGGAGCGGCCGTCACAACGAGCGCGGCCCGGAGTCGCTCGCCGTGATGCTGCGAATGCTCGCCGGGCACGACCTCTCGCATCTGGAACAGCTCGCCCGATATGTTCAGGCGGCTCAGCAGCCGGGTTAAGTCAGTAGTCATCTCCGAAAAGCCGTAATCGACTCACGGCCCGCTGTCACCGGTGCGGGAAGCCGCAGAGTCGTCATCCCAGTTCCCGTGAAATTGGCCGCTTTACCGGCCTTCTGGACTCGATTGAGGCTGGCTGCCGTTTTGCCCCCTCGAATCACCTGGCGCGTTCGTGCAGGTGCGGGTGCGCAGACGGAGAAAACCATGACAGTGCGCAAGTGGATCGGGATGCCGCTTCCGGCCGCGTTCGTCGGGCTGGCCGTGACCGGGTTCGTTGCGTGTGGCCCTCGCGAGCCGGCAACCGATGCCGAGCGGCTGTCACGTGGCCGGGAACTGGTGCAGCAGATGAGCACGCGTCTGGCCGCGGCGACCGAGATGAGCGTGACGACGACCGAAATGCGTGACGTCGTGCGTGCCTCCGGTAAGGAGGCGGTGGCGCAGACCGGTTCGTACACCATGCGACGTCCCAATCAGTTCTACGCCAGGATGACCGGAGGCCGGAATCTCGAATCGTGGTACGACGGCAAGATGCTGACGATCGCGCACACGAGAACAAGGTCTTCGCGCAGGCGCCGATGCCTGAGACCATCGACCGCACGCTGGACGCGCTCGCCGAGCGGTACGACATGCCGCTGCCGATGGGCGATCTCTTCTACAGCACCGCCACCAAGGCGCTGCTCCACGACACGACTACCGGTGGCTACGTCGGCATCGAGAACGTCGGAGATACACGCTCGCGTCCATCTCGCCTTCAAGGACGTCGGCGCCGACTGGGAGCTGTGGCTCCCGGCGGAGGGCGAGCCGCTGCCGAAGCGGCTGAAGATCGTGCAGAAAAGCCGCAGAGGCCAGCCGGTCGTCGACCTGACGTTTACCGCCTGGAACTTTGCACCGCAAATCAGCGCTGGCACGTTCGCCCCCAACGTGCCGGCCGACTATGAGGGCATCGCCATCCTGCAACGCGCGGCGGCCGTGAAGAACACGGCGGCGGCCGCGCCACGGCAGCGGCCGCGCCGAAATAACCACGACGCCCGAATCGAACGGTGTGTTGAGCAGGATGTGTTGAGCAGGAAAGGGAATCCGGACTCATGAGGCCACAGAGCACGGCAAGAACCTCCATCTGCATGCTGGTCATCGCAGCGATGGCGACGATGGTTGGCCTGGCGCCGATGTCTGCGCAGGTGCGCGCCGGCCATCGCGGCGCCGTGGCCAAAGGCGACAACGGGGCCGTCGCCGCCGGTCCTCGCGGCGTTGCCGTCAAGGGTGAGGAAGGCTACGCCGCGGCCGGCCGGCGCGGCGCCGTCGTCAGCGGCGAGGAAGGCTATGCCGCCGTCGGCAGGCACGGCAACGTCGTGACCGGCGACGACCTCGACGTCCAGGGGGCGGCGGTCGGCCGCCACGGTGCGGTCGTCGTCGGCGAAGAAGGTGCGGCGGCGGTAGGGCGGTACGGAAACGTGGCCGTCGCCGATCGCTACGAGAGCTACGACGCGTGGAAAGCGGTGGCTGCGGTCGGCGCCGGCATCGCCATCGGCACGATGCTGGCGAAGCCGCCGGCTGCGGCGACAACCGTGGTCGTGAGCGGCTCGACCTACTACTACCACGACAACGTCTACTACACGCGCGTGATGAGCAGCGGGACGGTCGCCTATCAGGTCGTCGGGCCACCTGCGGGGGCGATCATCACAACGCTGCCGGAGAGCTGTACCAGCGTGCGCGTCGGGAACGCGGCGTACATGCAGTGCGGCCCGACGTATTACTCGCGCGTGGCGACCGGCTATCAGGTTGTCGTGTTGAAGTGACGCCGGAGATCGATCGCGCGGGCTCGAATCGCGGCAAGGCCTGGCGTTCGTGGCTGCCCGTCGCGCTGCTGCTCGTTGTGGCGGGCGTGCAGGTGGCTCTCGTCAAGACCGAGGGCCTGAGCCCGTGGAAGGGCGGCGGCTTCGGGATGTTCTCGACAACCGACGATGCCGGGCGGAGGCGTGTGCGGGTCTACGTCACCGCGCCCGAGCGCTCGGAGGAGATCACGATCTCGCCGTCGCTCGAGGACGCCGCGGTGCGCGCCGGTGTGCTCCCGGGCGCTCGCCAGCTCACGCGCCTCGCGCGTCGCGTGGTCGAGCGGGAGCGCAGGAACGGCCGCCCTGTCGAAGCCGTGCGCATCGAGACCTGGGGCATCGAGTACGCGCCCGATACGTTAGCCGCAACCACGCGGCTCGCGCGCACTTTCGAATACCGTGTGGACGCGATCACTGCAACCCGCCCGTGACGCGGCCGGCCTCGACACCGTCCTCCAGCTGACCGCCATCATCCTGCTGCTGCGGCCGTTCGACGTCTGGTGGGTGGCGCCGTTCGTCCTTGCCGCGGCGTGCCTGTCGCTGGTCGTCGTCGGCGTCAGGCGATCGCCGATCACGTGGTTGCTGCTGTCGGCTCTCGTGGCGGCGCGGATCGTGGCCGTCTGGCCGCTCGCCGACAATCACATCTACCTGCTGGCCTACTGGTGCCTGGCAATCGGGTTGGCGCTCGCTGCCCCCGCGCCCGCGGCGACGCTGGCGACGAGCAGCCGCTGGCTCATGGGCGGCGCGTTCGCGATGGCGGTGCTCTGGAAAGCCGTGCTGTCGCCGGACTACGTCGACGGCCGCTTCTTCCGCGTGACGCTGCTCACCGACGAACGGTTCGCCGATGCGTCGATGGTGTTTGGCGGGCTGACGCCGGCGCAGATGGCGGAGAACCGCAAGTTCCTGGAGCCGCTGCCGGAAGGTGCCGAGCTCCTGACGCCGCCACCGTTCGTCGAGCCGCCGCGGCTGCGTGCGTTTGCGGCGGGCGCCACGTGGGGCGGGTTGGCGCTCGAGGCGCTCGTCGCACTGCTGTGTCTGCTGCCATCGGGCACGCGAATCGCGATCGGGCGACACGCGTCGCTGCTCGCCTTCTGCGCGACGACCTATGCGTTGGCGCCGGTCGCCGGTTTCGGATGGCTGATTGCGACGATGGGGCTCGCGCTGTGCGGTCCGGATCAGCGGAAGCTGCGCGGAGCGTACGTCGCGATCTTCGTGCTCATCCTCTTGTATTCCGAATTCCCCTGGACCGGAGTCCTGGCCGATTTGACTGGCCGCTGACCGCTTCGCGACACGCGCACCTGCTCGTTGACTCGGACCACGCAATTGTAAAAGTTTGTGGCGCGGTCGCTGTCGAGCTGCGCACTCGATGTTGCGACTGCATGTAGAAGACGATCGCGCTCCGGGAACGCGGTTGGCTGCATGGTAGACTCCGCGCGACTTGGCAGATCCATCAGCCGGTATCGTCGGATCGCGAACGCGATCGTCACGAGGGACCGGCGCCGGAACGGTTTACAGGAGATACCTCGTGCGGCTTCAATCCATGTCGATCGCGCTCGCGATCGTGTTCACCAGCGCAGCGCTTGCCGGCGGGCAGTCATTCCAGGGCGGTTTGCGCGGCGCGGCGCGCGACGCCAGCGGCGGCGTGCTCCCGGGAGTCACCTTCACGCTGACCAACGAGGAGACAGGGCTGACGCGCGTCACCGTCAGCAACGAGGTCGGTGAGTATGCGTTCCCGGCGGTGACGCCGGGGACCTACACCTTGAGCGGCTCGCTGCAGGCGTTCAAGACGATCGAGCGAAGAGGGATCGTCGTCGCCACGCAGCAGTTCATCACCCTCGACTTCGTGATGGAGACCGGCGCGCTGAGCGAGGACATCGTCGTCACCGGAGCGGCGCCGCTGGTCGAGACCTCGAATGCGTCCACAGGCGGCGTGCTCGACAAGGCAGCGCTCGACACGCTGCCCTCGCAAAACCGCAATGCGTTCCTGATGTCGGTCGCGATTCCCACAGTCGTCGCCAGCGGCGACGCGTCCTACAACCGCATGCAGGATCAGTCTGGCGCATCCGCGGTCTCGCTCGGCGGCGGCGCCGTGCGCGCCAACAATTACCTGTTGGACGGCGTTTCGTTCGCGGCGCTCGACAACCGGCCGGCGATGTTTCCGGGGATCGAGTCGCTGCAGGAAGTGAAGGTCCAGGTCCACACCTACGACGCCGAGATGGGAAGGACCGGCGGCGGCGTCTTCAACGCGGTCGGCCGTTCGGGCACGAACCGCTGGCACGGCAGCGGTTTCGTGCAGAACCGTCCGGTGTGGGGCGTAACCAACGGATTCTTCGCGGAGCGAGCGGGCATTCCCAAGTCGGAGGACGCGAAGTACCTGGTACGGCGGCGGATCGGTCGGCGGTCCGATCAAGCGGAACCGCACGTTTTTCTGGACTGCGACGGAGAACTATCGCGACCAGCGCGCGACCAACGGGTCGCTGATCTTTCCAACCGACCGCGAGCGGCGGGGCGATTTCTCACAGACCTTCGACCGCAACGGCAACCTGGTCGTGATCTACGACCCGTTGACGACGCGGCCGAACCCGAACGGCAGCGGATCGATCCGCGATCCGTTCCCCGGCAACATCATTCCGCCCGGTCGCTTGAGCCGCACCGGCCAGGCGATCGCCAACCTGTTTCCCACTCCCGATGTGCAGCGCAGCGGCGCGGACGGCAACGCGAACTTCACCCGCACCGCGCTGCTGCAGTCGAAGGCGTATCAGGCGACCGAGAAGGTCGAGCACAAGTTCAGCGACCGCGTCTCGCTGAGCGGGTTGTACGCCTATCAGAGGACGTCCGAACCCGACTCGATGTACTGGGACGTGAACACGTTCGCCGACTCGCGCAACTTCAAGTCGGTGCGGCCCGTTCACCTGATCGCGTTGAACAACACGATCATCGCCAATCCGAGCACGGTGGTGACCTTGCGCTACGGGTATTACCACTTCGAAGAGAACACCGAGGCGCCGAGCAACGGTCTCGACCTGGCGTCGATTGGTTTCCCGGCGTCGTTCGTCAACCAGATCGTCTCGCCCAAGATGCCGACCGGCCTGGTCGACGGCATCGGCGAGATCGGCGGCGGCCTCTTCAATCGGTCCTTCGGCGACCCGGCGACATCGCTGCGGACCTGGAGCTCCTCGAGCTTCAACGGCACGCTCTCCAAGTCGATCGGGCGCCACACGCTCAAGTTCGGCGGCGACTACCGCCAGATCGGCGTCGATGCGCTGCTCTCGGGCCAGACGAGCGGCGATTTCTTCTTCGATCGCCAGTTCACGCAGGGACCCAATCCGCTGGTCGCCGGGACCAACGCCGGCTCGGGCCTCGCGAGCCTGCTGCTCGGCTATCCGTCCGCCGACCCGGCCTCGGTGAGCACGATTCCCGTCACGACGCCGCTCGGCGTGTTCGTGCGCTACTACGCCGGCTACGCGCAGGACGATTTTCGGGTGGCGCCCAACTTCACGCTCAACTACGGGATTCCGCTACGAATACGAGGCGGGCCTCAAGGAGCGTCAGGATCACTTCACGGTCGCGTTCGACAGGACCGCGGTCAGTCCCCTGGCCGCGTTGACCGGCCTGGATCTGCACGGCGGACTCCGGTACGCCGGGCAGGACGGCTTCCCGACCTCGCAAGGCGATCCGTCGAACACCCGCTTCGCGCCGCGCATCGGCGCGGTGTGGTCGCTGAACAGCGCGACCGTCCTGCGCACCGGGTACGGGACGTTCTATGCGCCGTGGAACTATCAGGGGCCGAACACCACCAACTACGGGCAGATTGGTTATACCGCGGTCACGACCTTCGCCGTCGGCACCAGCCTGATTCCGCGCACCACCGCGGCAGGCCTCGGCGGGCTCGACGAGCCATTCCCGAACGGGCTGCTGCAGCCGGTCGGAAACTCGCTCGGCCTCCTCACCGGCGTCGGCAACAACATCGACTTCAACGACCAGAATCGGCAGTCGCCGCGCATCCAGCAGTGGTCGGTCGATCTCCAGCGCGAGCTTCCCGGCGGCAACACCGCGCTGTCGGTCGGGTACATGGGCGCGCGCGGCGATCACCTCGGTCTTGGCGGCAGCAACGACGGCCTCGTGAACATCAACCAGCTCGATCCGCAGTTCCTGGCGCTCGGATCGGCGCTGCAGCAGCAGGTGGCCAATCCGTTCTTCGGCATCCCGCAGGCGGGCGCCTTCTCGCTGTCCCCGACCATCGCGCGCGGCCAGCTGCTGCGGCCGTTTCCGCAGTTCGCCAACGTCATCGCCCATCAGGTGAGCGATGGCCGCTCGATGTATCACGCCGCGGTCGTGGAGCTGACGCGTCGCCAGACGAAGGGTGTGGGCGGGCGGGTCAGCTACACCTACAGCCGGCTGAAGGACAACCAGTTCGGCCAGGCCAACTTCTGGTCGCGCCTCAACAGCGGCGCGCTGCCGGTGAACAGCTACGATCTCGATGCCGAGTACGGCTACGGTCTGCTCGACGTTCCTCATCGCCTGGTCATCAGTCCGTACGGCGAGCTGCCGTTTGGCGCCGGCAAGCCGTGGTTGACGAGCGGGCTCGGCTCCGCGCTGCTCGGTGGCTGGACGGTGGCGCTGCTCGGCACGTTCGAGAGCGGCTTCCCGCTCAACGTCACTCAGCAGAACAACAACTCCGGCACGCTCGGCGGCAGCCAGCGGCCGAACCTCCAATCCGGTGTCGACCCGAACACCGAAGGGGATACGCTCGCGCGTCTCGACAACTACATCAACCCGGCGGCGTATGCGGCGGCGGCACCGTTCACGCTCGGCACTGCGCCGCGCACCGATCCGCGGATCCGGACGCCGTTCCGCACCAACCTCGATCTCTCGATTGCCAAGCGTGGAACGATCCGTGGACAGCTCACCGCGCAGCTGCGCGTCGAGATCCTGAACGTCCTCAACAGCTTGCGTTTTGCCAACGGTCCCGAGGCGCGCGTCGGCAATGCGAGCTTCGGCCGCATCACCTCTCAAGGCGGCCTGACGAGGCAGACACAGGTGACGCTGCGATTGGGGTGGTAGGGAGTTCAGCTTCGAGGAGGCTTCAAATGCGGCTTACCCGTCGACAGTTCATCGGCGCGACGTCCGGCGCCACCGCCTTCGGCGCGCTGGCGGAGCCTGCGCGTGGAGCAGGGCAGACAACCGCACCGTTCAACCCGCGGGCCGACTTTCCGGCGGTCAACGACTACGCCTTCCTCAACACCGCCTACATCGGCTTGATCGCACGGCCGGTGGTCGAAGCCGGCCGCGCCTGGCTCGACGCCCGCGCGACCAGACCGCTCGAGGTCGGCGAGATGCTGGCCAAGGCGGACGAAGTCAGGCATCGCTTTGCCGGCTTGATCAACGCGACCGACGACGAGATTGGATTGCTGTTCTCGACGTCGGAGGGCGAAAACGTCGTCACCGACGCGCTCGATTTCAAGCCGGGAGACAACGTCGTGATCGACGATCTCGTCTATCCCAGCACGCCGGTGATTCATCGGCGCCTCCAGGAGACGAAGGGCGTCGAGCTTCGTATCGTCAAGCATCGGGCGGGTGAAGTGCAGGTCGCTGATTTCGAGCGGCTAGTCGATAAGCGAACCCGTCTGATCTCGGTCGCCTGGGTGTCCAATCTCAACGGGTTTCGCCACGAGATGCGGCCGCTGGCCGATCTCGCCCACGCCAACGGCGCCTATCTCTACACCGATGCGATTCAGGCGATTGGGACGGCGCCGCTCGACGTCCGCGCAGCCGGCGTCGACTTCCTCTGCTGCGGCAGCTACAAGTGGCTGATGGCGGGGTTCGGCGTCGCGCCGTTCTTCGTCAGGCGTGAGCTGCTCGACCAGGTTCGGGCGGATCGAGTCGGGTGGCACGTCGAGAAGCGGCTCGACGATTACCACTATCAGCACTATCGCAGCGGCAAGAAGTACGAGTTCGCCAGCCTCGCGTTCGGTGAGCTCTATCAACTGGCGGCCGCGCTCGCGTATCTCGACCGCGTCGGGCTGACGCAGATCGAAACGCACACCGCCGCGCTGATGACGCGCTTGCGCAAGGGGCTCGTCGACCGGAAGTTCCGGATCTTCACCCCGGAAGGCAGCCGGTCGTCGATCCTGAGCTTCTACATCGATCAGGCGGCCGCCGCGGCGACCAAGACGCTCGACGCCGCCGGCGTGAAGGTCAGCGTGCAGAACGGCGATCGCACCGATGCCTACGGCGGAACCGGTGCGCCGTTCAGCCGGGTGCGCGTCTCGGTGTCATTCTTCAACAACGCAGCGGATATCGAGCGGATGCTCGAGGCGTCGGAGCGGCTGCGCGGCTAGGCTGGGCGGCCCGACACGGCACTCGGGCGAGGGAGGCAGGAATGAATGGCTCCGGTCGAATGCGGGATCGAGCGGCCACGCTCTGGTCGCGGCGCGAGTTGTTCGGCCTGACGGCGGTGGCGACGCTCGCCTCGGCCGTCGGCCTCGAAGGCGTCGCCCGGACGGCGGCCTCGAAGGCGGCCAAGGCGACGATGCAGGACAACGTCTATACGCGGCTGCTCGGTGTCCGCCCGGTGATCGGCGCCTTCGAGACGCTCTCGAGGTACGGGAACTCGCGGATGTCGCCCGAGGTTCTGCAGGCGATGGCCGAGGCGCAGGAATATTTCGTCGACATGGAAGAGCTCAATCGCGCCGCCGGTCAACGCATCGCCAGCGCGATGCATGCCGAGGCCGCGATGGTGACCTCATGCTCGTTCGGCGCGATGATGCTCGGCGCCGCCGCCTGCCTCACCGGCACCGATCGCGAGAAGATCGTGGCGCTGCCGCACCCCGCCTGGCCGAAACGGGAATGCCTGATTCAGAAGGCACACCGGTTTGCCTACGATCGCGCCTACCGAGCCGCCGGCATGACCATTGTCGACGTCGATACGCCGAGAGTCGTTTGCCAACGCGATCAACGAGAAGACGGCGATGATCGCGGTGCTCGGAATGGTCGAACGCGACCCGCAGCCGCAGGTGATGCAGCCGCAGGAGTTGATCGAGATCGGCAGGAAGGCCGGCGTACCGGTGATCGTCGATGCCGCCGGCGAACTGCCGCCGGCGTCGCGGCTGACTCGCTACACCGAGATGGGGGCGGATCTCGTCGTCATCAGCGGCGGCAAGGGGTTGCACGGACCATCGTCGACCGGGATCCTGGCGGGACGCAAGGAGCTGATCGAAGCGGCGATCCTGCACGCGTCGCCGAACCAGAACATCGGTCGCGGCCAGAAGGTGAACCGCGAGGAGATCGTCGGCCTGATCGTGGCGCTGAACGAATACCTCAAGCTCGATCACCGCGCGATCGAGTCCGAGTGGAGCCGCAAATCGCGCTACATCGCCGATCAGCTGAAGGGAATCCCCGGTGTGACAGCCGACTATCGAATGAACTCGCGAGGCTATGCCGACGTCGTCCTGAGCTGGGACAAGAGCGTGATACCGCTCACCGAACCGGAGCTCGGCGAGAAACTGAAGAACGGCGAACCGCGCATCGTCTACATGACGAACAAGATCATCTACGCGTTCACCAATCCCACCCTGGTGCCCAGCTCGTTGAAGGACGGCGAAGAAGTGATTGTCGCGAAGCGCCTGCGGCAGGTGTTCATCGAGGAAGGGCGGAAGGCGGCCTCGCCCGCGGTCAACCGTCGCTGATGGCAAGCGCTCGAAGAACATGAGCGCACCTCTCGGCGACCGTGCCCGTTGGCACGTCGGTGATCTCGTACTCGCAGCTCGCGGTACCAGCGGACCAGCGTGTCGTGGACCTGCACGGCTTCGGCAAAGGTCTGATCGCGTTCGCTGTCGGTGGTGTAGATCGCTTCCCACGGAGGCAGGACGAAGACGCGTCGATCGTACGGATACTGCGAGAGCCGGGCCCTCAGTTCATGCGCCTCGAGCGGTGCCGCCTGATTGACCATCCAGAGCGCCTCGACGACGCCTCGATCGAAGAAGACCAGATCGAGCTCGGGCGGCTGTTGATACTTGACGATGTCGCGCTCCAGGATCTGACGCGCAAACTCGAGGGCCGGCGGGCGCGGGCTCAGGCCGCTCGCGAGGCGCTCCTGGATGATGGCTCGAGCGCTCTCGTCGACGGTCTTGTGGCCGCGTGCGCGAAGGGCGGCGAGAAGCGTGGTCTTTCCAGCTCCAGGGCCACCGGTGACAACGATGCGACGCATGTGGGCGAGCGAAGGTGGATGGCGCTCGAGGAAACCTTCAGCGCAGCCGCGCCAGCAGCTCAATCAGGCCGGTCACGAAAAGCGCTCCGCCAACGAGACCAGCAACCCAGAGCATGGTTTCCCGCGCGCCGCTTTCCAGCCGTTGCCTGAGGGCAGCATACGATTCCGCCAGCCGGTCCTGCAAGACAAGGTGCCCGACGAGGAGAGCGATCGGCGGGAGGACAAAAATCAGGTTGTAGATCCCGAGCAGCGGCGCCCACGCTCGCATCGGCAGTTCGGCCTGGGAAATGAGGGCGATCGCCGCGAAGTAGGGCATCGCCGTAGGCAGTTCCATGGCGGTGACGCTGACGCCCAGCATCACGAGCGCAGCATATGTGTTCGCCGACGGTCGAGCGACCGTCGGCGACGACTCGCGATTCGTGGCTGTTGCCGTAAGGCTGTAGACCAGGAGTACCAGGCCGACAATGCTCTGGACGATGAAGCCGGTCCGGCCGCGAAGGAGGCCGCCCAAAGACGGCAGCAGCGATTCGATCCCCAGCACCATCATCACCCCGAGCAGCAGGTAGGTGCTGAAGATCGCGGCGACGTAAACGGCGACCTGGGCGAGCGCCCGCGACCCGGCGGTCGAAAGCAGGTAGAGCGTGACGACGATCGCCGACGGGTTGATGCTGTCGATCACGGCCAGCAAGAGAACGCCGGCGATAGTCATGATGTCGAGACGTTCTCGATTAGTTCGATCCGAGTCGTTGGCAGCCGCAGGGCGAGCCACCGATTCGCGAAGGCGCCGATCGCGCGTATCGGGCCGCTTAAGCGTTCTCACGTCGGGCAAGTCAGCGAAGCGATCGAAGGTAGTCGTGGATTGCGGAAAGCAATCGCTGACCTCGCGGCGAAGTCTCGCCGACCGATGCGGCCGAGCGCGATCGGCTGGACGTTCCGGGACGACGCCACCCTCGCCGAGCATTGAACGGCGGTTCACGCCGATCGGGAGTCTCGTCATCGAACTGCATTGCGGCCACGGTGACGAGCGATTCGTCGTCGCACCGAATGTCGATGGACGGACGTCTGCATGCCCGGCGCAAAGGCCCTTCCATGTACCGGGCCGCGTGCAATGCTTCTCCGGCGAGACCTGCAGCGGACCATCGGAACGGCGACACGCTCACCATCGGTGGCCAGCCAGTCTTTCGCCGCGATTGTGTGCACCCGATGTGTCCGAGGGATCCACGACGGGTTACGGCTCTGAATCCCTGTAGCCACTTCGGCCTCCCCGCGAGGTATTGGCGGCCTGGTAGAGATGCCGGTACACCGAAGCTGATGGCAGCGTGCCCAGCGCCGTCGTCGCCACGAGATAGCAGCCCGGTCGGCGCCGTGCGCTGAGCCACTGGGAGTCACATCCGCCCGGCAATTCTGGTGCCGGGCAATTGAAGGCCGGCCGTGAGCGGTCGTCCGGTGTCGAGCGATTCATCACGAGCGATGGGGCGATGCAATCACGCCAGGGCTCGCATCATGAGCATTGGCTCCCTGGTTCGCACCGAACGCCACCGACCGGTGGTCACAAGCCCCATGACGTGCGCCAGCTGAGCGGCGTGTCGAACCCGGCGAGCGAGGCATACATGCTCCACTGGCCGTGATGGATCGCCTCGTGTTGCACGAACTCCCACGTGAAGAGGGCAAAGGTAAAAGGGGTTCCGTCCCAATCGATCGGCGCGTCGATGTCGACGGTCTTCAGTGTCGCGAGCAGGTGTCGCTGCTTGTCGTCGAGCGCGGCGAGGAGCGCCTCGCGAGTCAGCGGGCCGGCATAGTGATCGTGCTTTCGCGTCCAATCCACTTTTCTCGTCGTCAGCGCGGCATTGTAGACGCCTCTCACACAGACCACGTGCCGCAGTTGCTTGCAAAACGGCGCGAAGCCGTCGCCGATTCGATGCGGAGCGGGTGCGCGGCCAGACTGTCCGGGCGGGTCGGGCGTAAAGTCCCATTTGTCATCGGGGACCGCGCGCACAAAATCGGCCGTCAGGCGATGGAGCACCTGGCTGTAGCGAACAAAGTCTTCGATCGACATCGCGTGATTCTAGCAGCCGGTTTCACGACGACGTGCCGGACAAACTCCACGTCGCTTAGATGCCGCCCGGCCGGAAGTCGGCAACGGACTGCCGCGTCTCGACACAGCGGCCAGCCTCCACCCTTGGCACGGCGCCGCCGGCAATCAGATAAATCAATCCCCTATCGTCACCACCAGTATCCATCCGACGGTCGACGGCGACCGGCCGATCGGCCGGCCGGTCTGGTGTGAGCGTGTCAACACACGCCATTCCTCCGGCTTCGAAGCAGGCGTCGCAGGCGCGCACGAGGGACTGAGGCTTCCAGCGAGCAGTGCTGCACAGAGCCGACGGGTCAGGACGAGGGATCGCATTTGCTGATTCCCTTCGACGCCGAGAGTTGCAAATTCACCGTTCTGTCAGTTCTGTCCCAACGGTCCTAGCGCGAGCTGGAACCGACTTCCTGGCGCAGGCCCGCCCGCCTCCACTTCAACATGTGGCCCTCGAGGTACACGACTCGCCGAAAGCCAGACAGCACGAAGGACGGCTCCCGCCATGTAGGCGCGTGGTCCATGACCGCAATACACCACTATCGGATCCGCCGGCGAGCTGGGAATGTCCGATAGGCGGGTCAGCAACGTCCAGAACGGAAGATGCAGCGCGCCGGGAACGTGGCCATCCACGAACTCTCGCCGAGACCGGACATCGAGGATGGTCGGTGCCGTGCCAGCCTCGATCTGGGCAAGTAGAGTAGTCGCAGCGATATGTGACCTTGGTTTGCCTGCCGCTGGGCATGGACATAGACACCGGCGTGACCGACATGAAAGCAATCAGCCGACCTGAGTTGAAAGGAGACGGCGTGACCGCCGCGGGTCGCGCTCGATCGGCTTCGCCGTCGGCTCCACTTGCTGTTAGCGGCCTGCTCGAGGTCGCACATTGCCATTCATCGCGTTCGACATACCACCCAAAGCGCTTCCGGCCCGCGGAACGAGATGTTCGGATGGAAGGAGAGTTCCTGGCCCTCGACGAGCCGCAGGCGAGGACAACGGATGCGTCAGTGCTTCGAGCGCAATCTCCGCCTCGAGCTTGCCGAGCGCTGCGCCGAGGCAATAGTGGATGCCCCTGCCAAAGGCGAGCGTCTTGGTGGCGTTCGCGCGCCGGAGATCAAACGTCTCTGGCTCTGGGAAGACGGAAGCGTCGCGGCCGGATGCGGCGAGCCAGAGGAACAGCTTGGCGCCCTGAGGCAGATTGACACCGCCAAGGGTGACGGGCCGCGTCGTCACACGCCGCCAGACTGGGACCGATGGGTCGTAGCGAAGTGTCTCGTGGACGGCACCCGGGATTAACGCCGCGTCGGCGACGACAGCATCCCAGCGCGCGGGATCCTCGAGCAACCGGCGCACCACGTTACCGATCAGAAAGTTCGTCGTCTCGTGTCCGGCGAAGGTGAGCGAGTACAGGATCGAGGCGATCTCCTCATACGTGAGCGACTTGGGATCCTCGTCGTGGATCGCCAGCAACGCGCTGGCGAACGTGTCGTCGCGGGCATGCGCCTTCGCGGCGACGAATCCTCGAAGGTAGCTGCGGTAGGCCGCCATGTTCCGGGCGTGGTGCACCTGTTCGTCGGGCGTCGGCCGTCCCCAGGCGAGCGCGGCGCGGTGGCCGCACCATTCTTTCAGCTGCGGCCAGTCGCGCTCGGGGATGCCGACGAAGCTGAAGATGATCGTGGCCGGCAGAGGAAAGCTCAGGGCGGAGACGAGGTCGAACGGCGTGAACGGGTCGATCGAATTCAACAACTGATCGACCGTGGCCCGGATCCGCGGCTCCATCTGCTCGACGCGTCGTGGCGTGAATGCCCGCGCGGTCGGCGACACGAAGACGCGTATGCGCCGGCTGGTCAAGGCTGACCATCGACGGCTGCGGCTGGTGTCCGCCCGCGAGCAGGATCTGGGCCGCCTCGGGCACGAGCTGCACGAGCGGGCGCTGGGCCGGCGCAGCGGAGTAGGTCTCGTGGTCGAGGAAGACCTCTTCAATGTCGGCGTAGCGCGTGACGACGTAGTAGTCGATCGAGGGTGCATAGAACACCGCGGCTCACCCGCAAGCGATTTCAGGATCGCGAACGGATCGGCGAGGAATGCCGGCGAAAGCGGATCGAAGTCGGCGTGAATGGGACACGCAGCCTGCTCGACGTTCCGCATTACTTTGCCGCTAATGTTAGACCGACTCGCCGGTTGTCTCGGCCTCTTCGAGGTCCTTTTCCAGGAAGTAATTCAGGAACGTCCTGATCACCGCGATCGCGCCGAGCTCGGCGATCTCCTTCCACGTCGGCGAGATGACGCTGCCGATGATGTCGGCCGCGAGCTCGAACTCCAGGCCGAGCAGCAGCCACATCCCGAATCGCCGCCAGAGGGCTTTCCGCTCGCCGTGCGTCGCCTTCGGCGTGACGATGATCCACAGGAGCTTGACGAACGACTCGAGCGCCCCATAGGAGACGACGATCACGGCGGCCGCTTCGACCAGCAGGCTGGCGGTGCGAGCGATTTCGACGAACAACTCCTCCATCGGATGCTCCCCGGCTGGGTGACGATATGCCGTGACAGATCGCGGCCGGCCGCACTCGCCGCCGTCGGTTCGCCCAAGGGCACGGAGGGCTCGTCGACGCCAGTGCCACGACAGCAGGTCTTGTGCCGCGATCAGAACAAGAGGATTCCGTCGATTCGGAGGGCTTCGCGGGGCCGCGTGGTCGTCGAGTCTCAGAGTCGAAACCCACCGGCGCGGTCCTCCGGCGGCGGGCGGTGAAATTGCAAAGGAAACGGGTTAGGAGAAGTCACCGCCACAGCGTGGATGGAGGTTCCGAGCGCATGTCGCTGGTGAGGCTCGCCGCCGCGCTGCTCGTGCTGGGCACGGCGCCCGTCGTGGCGTGCGTCGGAGCAACGCCGATCGTGCCCTCCGCGGTGATCGTGCCGGACATCATCACGGTGCGCATTGGCTCGTCCCAGCTCTTCACCGTCTACTACGGCACCGTCCGGAAGTTCACGCTCCACGGCGGGACAGCGGGCAGCGCGTGTGTCGAGATCGAACCGTCGTCAGACGTCGGCAACAGCGTCCGCGTCATCGCCACGCGAACCTGCACCGGGATGGCGTACGTGAGCGCGGACATCGGCAGCGGCCGCACGCCGCTGGTCGCCGCCATCTCCGTCAGCGGGCAATAGATTCGGATGGGAGCGGCGCGCGAAACCAGCGCCGTTTCGACGACCGACCGCTGCTCAGTGAGCCGCGATGGCCCGACGATCGTGCGGAGGCCGCTAGGTCAGCCTCGCCTCTCCCGTGGCGCATGAACAATCGTGGTACGTCACAGTTTTGTCATGTTTGACCTGTCAGAGTTGACAGGCGGGAGGAACCGGGCAGCTGGCTGCCGAATTCCCATACGAACACCGCGGGTCGTCGCCTATCATGCTCGGCATGTTCTCCGGCACGTACAAGTTAGCAGCACGACCGAATGTAACGAGTTTCTGAGCCGCCATGCGAATCGTCATCCTGGCGGCGTGCCTCGGCCTTTCGTGTGTGGCGACCTCGCGGGCGAGCGGGGCCGAACCACCTGCCGCCGCGCGCGTCCTGATCCTCTACCAGCACAGCTTCGACATGCCGTTCCGGGCGGCCTTCGATCCGGTGCTGAAACAGGCGCTGCGTTCGGCAGCTGGCAGCCGGCTCGAAATCTACACGGAGTCGCTCGAGACCGATCGGTTCCCGGAGCGCGAGCACTCAGAGTTGGTGGAGCGTTACCTGCACGAGAAGTACCGCGACCGGCCTCCCGGCCTGGTGATCGCGGTCTACGACACCGCCTTGCAGTTCGTACGCGCGCATCGCGACGCGGTGTTTCCAGGCGTTCCGGTTCTTGCGATCACGACCAGGCGCCTGGTGCCCGGACCCGGCGAGGATCTCACCGGCATCTGGACCGGATCCAACGTCCAGGACACGGTCACGCTGGCGCTGCAGCTTCAGCCCGAGACACGCCAGGTGTTCGTCGTCGACGGCGCGCTGCGAAACAGCGGCGCCACCCAGGATGAGTCACAGTCGCTGCTCACGCTCGAGCCGCGGGTCTCGGTCACCTATCTCCGCGATCGCTCGCTCGCCGAGATCAAGGCGACGCTCGCCGGCGCGCCACCTGAGTCGATCGTCGTCTACGTGCGCCAGTTGATTGGCACCGAGGGCGAGCCGATCGACCAGGTCCACGGGCTCCGGGAGATCCGAGCCGCGTCATCGCTGCCTGTGTTCGGCACCGCTGAGGCGCTGGTCGGATCGGGTCTGCTCGGCGGATACGTGTCGAGTATTCAGGGCAACGCCACGCGCCTCGCGTCGCTGGCGGGACGGATTCTCGGTGGGACGTCGGCCGGCGCGCTGCTGCCGGCGGCCGGCGTGCTGGTGCCGGTGTTCGATGCGCGAGAGCTGCGCCGCCGCGCGATCGACGAAGAGCAGCTTCCCCCCGGCAGCCAGGTGCTGTTCCGCCAGCCGACACTCTGGGGCTCGCACCGCCGTTCGGTCGTGGCCGCCGCGGCTGTCGTCGCGGCACAGGCGCTGATGATCGGCGCGCTCCTCGTGCAGCGGCGCCGCCGGCGCACCGCGGAGCGGACGCTGCAGCGCAGCGAAGCCCGCAATCACGCCACGCTTCGCGCCCTGCCCGATCTGCTGCTCGTGATCGGCAGGAACGGGGTGCTGCTCGAGTGTCACGCCTGGAACCGGGACGTCCTGCCGACGCCGCCGGCTCAGTGCCTCGGCAAACCGATCGCCGACTTCATGCCGCCTGATGTCGCGGCCAGCTTCATGCGCGAGCTGGAGATCGCGGTCCAGAACGAGGAGCCGCGCGTGATCGAGTACGCCCTGGCCGGCGCCGGGTCGCGGCAGTTCGAGGCGCGGCTGGTCGCCTGCCATACCGATACGGTGCTGACCATCGTCCGCGACGTCACCGAGGACCGTCGCGCTCACGCCGAGGTGCTGCTCAGCCGCCAACGCTATGCGCTCGCGACCGGCGCGTGCGGCGTTGGCGTCTGGGACTGGAACCTGCAAACCAGCGAGTTCTACATCGACCCGGCATTCATGCGGATCCTCGGTTACGACGACCCGCCGCCGAACCGGTTCGAAGGGTTGCTGCAATACATCCACGAAGAGGATCGGGCCGCGAGCCGGGCGGAGGCTGAAGCCTGCGCCAGCGGGCGCGCCGAGACGTACTTGCAGGAGCATCGCATCATCGCGTGCGACGGCAGCGTGCGATGGTTCCAATATCGCGGCTCCGTCATTGCCTCGGAAAGCGGCGCCCCCTCGCGCGTGGTTGGCACGTTCTGGGATGTCACCGATCGCAAGGACGCCGAAGCCTCGCTCCGCAGCAGCGAGATGGCGCTGCGTGCCCGGCACCGCGAAATCCAGGATCTGGTGGGCCGCCTGATCGCGGCACAGGAGATCGAGCGCAGCTGGCTCGCGCGCGAGCTCCACGATGATCTCAGCCAGAAGCTCGCGCTGCTGGCGATCGACGTTGGCCGCGTTGGCCTCCTGCGCACCCTCCCCGACGATGCGGCGGAGCACATCCACGCGATCTCGCAACGGGCAGACGAGATTGCGACGGTGGTCCACGACCTGTCGCATCAGCTGCATCCGACGACGCTGGAGGTCCTTGGGCTGGTCAGCGCCATCCAGAGCGTCTGCCGCGACTTTGGCAGTCAGCACCACGTCGGCGTGAAGTTCACGCACCGGAATGTCCCGGCCGATCTGTCGAAGGACGTGGCCTTGTGCCTCTTCCGCATCGTGCAGGAGAGCCTTCGGAATGTCGTCAGGCATAGCGGGGCGGCGAGCGCGCTCGTCGACGTCTCCGCGTCCGAACATGAGCTGCTGTTGGAGATCGCGGATCACGGGAAGGGCTTTGCCGCCGACACGGCCCGCACGGGCCTCGGGCTCCTGAGCATGCGCGAGCGCGTGCATTTCGTCGGCGGCGAGATCGTCGTCAGCTCGACGCCGGGTCAAGGCACGCGGATCCGCGTTCGCGTACCGCATCGAGTGGTGGCCGGGATCGCGTCGGCCCGGAGGCAGGCCTTGGCGTAGGGAAGCGTGCCGCCGGTTCAGGCGTGGACGATGGCCCCGTGCGCGGCGCAGATGTGCGCTGACAGATTGGGCGATCGGCTGATCGCGTCGGCGGCATACCCGCACAGTACCGACAAGTCACGCGAAGCCGCATACCGATCGGCGATCGCCTCGAGCGCAATCGCCACGTCTTCCTGGTTCCGATCGCAGAGCGTCGGCGCCATCTCGCCGAACACGCTGACATGGCGCGCGCAGCCGCCGGCCTGTCGGGCGATCTCGATGATCGGATCGAACATCGCGACGAACCGCGACTCGTCCGCTCGCCCATCGAGCACGACCACATCGAGCGCGACATCGATATCCACCGGCCAGTAGCGGCCGCTCCCGCTCAGCGCCGCGGCGTCGACCCGACGCGCCTTCAGCCGGTGCTCGAGATCGTCCAGGTGGTCTCGCCGCGCGATCGCAATCACCGAATCGCCCGCTTCGAGCGCCTCACCGAAGAAATTCGCCACGGCGTCGACGAGCGATCGGCCGGTGCCATACAGCTGCAGATCGTGATTCTGCCCGGCCGGACGCCGCCACCGCGCCAGCACGCTGGCCGACGGGACGCAGACCTGCCCGGCGTGGGCGTAGGTCAGTGCGGCGACGAGATCCTGCCTCATGCGCGGCTTGGCGATGAACGCGGACGCGCCGCGGTTGAGCCCCTCGAGGACGTAGTCGTCCTCGGCATGCGCGGAGAGGAACGCAATGCGGCGGCGCGGCTGGTGGGCGAGAATCGCGGACGCGGTCTGAAACCCGTCGAGCCCGGGCATCGCGATGTCGAGCACGACGATATCCGGGTCGAGGCTGGCGGCGGCGGCGATGGCCGCTTCACCGTTCGGCACCGCGGCGACGACGTCGAAGGTGGGACTCAGGAAGGTGGTCGCCGTTTCCAGAAACAAGGGGTGGTCGTCGGCGATAACGACCCGTGGCCGCAACCCGGGGCTCAAGCCAATATCCTAACTCCAAACCGGAACCGACGATGCGCCGCGGATTGAACCGCGTCACAGTTCACGCGCAGCCCCCGCAGGGCGGCCCTGTAGGGCTGCCAACACTTAGGGAAGACCCTTAGGACTTGCCGCCGCGCTGAACGCTAAGGACTGCCAAGAGACACACTACACGGCTTACGCGCGCACCACTATGCGGATTCGGAAACGTGCGGCTGCCGTTTTCGCACAGCGAGTGGTGGCGCAATCGGGCCACGCTGCAGCGCATGCAACTCCACACGCTTCCGTTCGTTGTCGTACTCGTCTCTGCAGTTGCCGCTGGCCGTGCCTTCGCCCAGCCGCCGGCTCCGGAACCCGAGGCCCCCTGGGAGATCAAACTGGGCGCGTCGTTTGTCGGCACGTCGGGAAACTCGGACACGGCGTCAAGCGGTGCGAGCTTCGAGGCGCGCCGGCAGTGGGACGTGTGGCGGCTCGACGCGTCAGCCAGCGCCGTCCGGACGAGCCAGGACGGGGAGCAGACGGCGGAGCAGTATCTCGGCGCAATTCGCGCGAAGCGGCGCCTCACCGAGCGGATCGCCGCGACGAGCGGCCTCAAACTGGAGCGCGATCGCCTCGCCGGGCTCGATTTCCGCTCGCTGCTCGACGGAGGTCTCGCCTACATCCTCGTCGCGCGTCCGGCGTGGAAGGTCGACGGTCTCAGCACGCTGGTCTGGAGCCATGAGGATCGGCTCAATGGAGAAGTGCTGGACGAAGCCGCGGCGGCGCTCGAAGTCGCGAGCCGGTACCTCTTCGGCACCAGCGCTGAAACAACGCAGCGCTTCACCTTCTATCCCAACTTCAGCAATAGCGAAGCGTATCGCTCGGAGGCGGAGCTGATGGCACAGGCGAGCCTCAACAGACGCCTGGCGCTGAAGTTCTCGTTTCTCTGGCGCTACGCGCACGATCCGGTTCCCGGGTTCCTGCGCAGCGACACCACGACGACCGCGTCGATCGTCGTGCGGTGGCGCGCGCCGGCTCCAGCCGCCCCTTGAAACCACCTTTTGAATGTCGTGTCCGGCTTTAGCCGGACCGTGACGGGTCCGGCTGAAGGCGGACACGACATACATATGAAATTGCTGTAGGAGACGGCGATGCGAGCTAATCAACCCACATCGCCGTGGTCAACGTCGGTCAGACAATCGTGAGACGGCCTGCGGCCACCGACGAACTGTCGACCGGCCGATCGGTGGCGATGCTCACATCACCCGATTGTCGCGCGCGCCAGAGGTCGCACCGACAGCTTCCTCGCCTGCCGACGCGATGTCGTCCGCGCCTGTGCGCTTCAGGAGGTCCTTCGCGCGAGTGATCTCATCAGACGTGTTGCAGTGCACCGACAGCAGAACGCCGCCGTCCTTCACGCGTCCTTCATAGCGCTTCGCTTCGTACTCCGGGATGCCCATGCCGACGAGCGCGCCGACCAGCCCGCCGACGGCTCCGCCGACGCCGAGACCTGCGAGCGCACCCATGATCGGCCCGGCGGCGATAAACGGCCCGACGCCAGGAATCGCCAGGGCCCCGATGCCGGCCAGTAATCCCAACGTGCCGCCGATCGTTCCGCCGGCGGCGACGCCGGTGGTCGTGCCTTCCGGCGCCTTTGTCTGCTTTTCGTGCGCGAAGTCCTTCGAACCCTGGTTGTCCGCCATCAGCACGGACACGTCATCGTTCGAGAAGCCTGCGCTGACGAGCTCGTCAACCGCGCGCTCGGCACGCTCGACGCTCGAATAGAGTCCAAATACGGCGGTCTTTTTTTCAGTCATGTGATCTCCTGGCTACTTCTTCGCGCCGTTTGACGGCGCGATGCTGATTTGATTGGTGACGTGTCCCGCGCCCGCCACTTCGGTGGCCCTGGCCTCGACGGTCTGCTTCTCTTCCTCGGTCCGTACGGGTCCCTTCAGCGTGACCTGTCCGTCCTGCGCGATCACCTTCACGTTGTGGGCATACGTCGAAAGGTTCTTGTCGTCCATGAGCGCGCGGCGGATCTTCTGAGTGATCTCCCGATCGCTGGCGTTCTCCTTCTGCTGGTCGGCGGTCGCCTCGCCTTTGTTCTGATCACGCTTGTTGACCTTGGTATTGTCGGGCGGCGTCTGCGCGCCGGCTGAGTACGCGGGGACGAGCAGGGCGCCAAAGACGGCGAGTGCGAAGAAGACACGACGACCACGGTGCTGATGCATACACAACTCCTATGACAGACGACGGACTACCAACATGAGCAACCCGTCGACTACATGCCGAATGGTTTTGGTGGTTCACGAACAGTCGCTGCAACTACATCGCCACAGCGCACGGTGCTCAGCAGGCGAGATCGCTGACGGAGGTGACGCTGACGACACCGGCAGCACGGGGGCACACGCGTTGCACTGACAACTGGCTGACCGACCCGCCGCTCTGCTCGTCCATACCTGCAGCGCACGTCCGTTCACCCCAGGTCAAAGAGGTTTTCATGTATCACCACGTCAAAAAGCTGATGTACACCGTGCGTGTCGACGCACCCGATCCCGCATTCGGCAACATGCTGCTCGAACAATTCGGCGGCGCGAACGGCGAGCTCGCCGCCGCGATGCAGTACTCCATCCAGGGACTGAACTGCGACGATCTGGAGCGCAAGGATCTCCTGATGGACATCGGCACCGAGGAGTTGAGCCATCTCGAGATCGTCGGCGTGCTCGCGCGGCTGCATCTCAAGCCGATGAAGTTCGACCGCGACGCGGCGGAAGCCGACCCGCTCATCGCCATCGCCGGCGGCGGCGGCGTCAGCCTGTACAACTCGATGGGCAACGCCTGGACCGCCGACTACCTGAAGATCACCGGCGAGCTCGACGTCGACCTGCGCAGCAACATCGCCGCGGAGGCCCGAGCCAAGATCGTCTACGAGCGCTTGATCAACTTCACCGACGACGCGGGAACCAAGGACGCGCTGCAGTTCCTGATGACTCGAGAGATTACCCATATGAAGGCGTTCACCGCGGCGCTCGAAAGCCTGGGGAAACCGCAGTTCTCGATCGGGAAGATTCCGCCGACGCCGATCCTCGTCGATCAGTTCTTCAACGACTCCACCGGCGCCGGCGACGACGGCGAGCTCGACGCCCGGGGTCCCTGGAACCAGGGAGGGCAGTGGCAGTTCGTCGATGCGCCGGCATTCCACGACCTGCGTCGGGACGTCGCGGAAACGGCGCCGATCGACGACCGGAGCACCAGCACCGCCGCGGAACCGGCGATGATTCAGGACGTCCTGGTGGATGGATTACAGGACCTGCTGCACGCGGAAGGGCAGCTGGTGAAAGCGCTGCCGAGGATGGCGAAGGCGGCCAACTCGGATCTCCTGCGTCTCGCGTTCGAAAAGCACCTCGACGAAACGCGCGACCACGTGGAACGGTTGAAGGAAGTGTTCACGCTGCTTGGCGCCGCCGCCAAACCGAAGCCGTGCAAGGGCATGGCGGGCCTGCTCGACGAGGGCAACGAGGTGATCGAGGAGGGCGACGACCAGGACGACCTCGCCGCGGATCTCGCCGTCATCGCGGCGGCGCAGAAGGTGGAGCATTACGAGATCTCCGCCTACGGCACGTCCCGCGCGCTCGCGGGGCAGATCGGGCGGCCTGACGTCGCGGAGCTACTGGCGAAGACGCTCGCCGAGGAAGAGGGCGCGGACAACCTGCTGACGCAGATCGCGCGCGAGCTCATGGGCCAGGCGCGCACCGGCACGAGCAAGGCGCCGAAGCTGGCCGCGGTCCGCGAAGAGTAGTCGACAGACGCGATTCGTCTGGCGAGCGAGAGGCGGAAGCGGCGAGCCGCACACCCGTCGCTCGTTCGCCTGACGAGACGTCAAGGCATCCAGAAGGTCTGGCGCCACCCTCTGGAAGGATGGCGCCACAGGTCAGACGCCGGACAGCCTACCAGCGCGGTTCTGACCGGCGACGGCTGTCGAAGCCTCCGCCGAACCCGCCGCCACCGCCGCCCGCCGTCTTTGGCTTCGCCTCGTTGACCGTGAGGTTGCGCCCGGCGAGCGAGTGCTCGTTGAGCTGGGCGATCGCCTTCTGCGCCTCGTCGTCAGTCGCCATCTCGACGAACGCGAAGCCGCGCGCGCGGCCGGTCGCCATGTCGCGCATCACGTTGACGCTGTCGACGGTGCCGATGGCGCCGAACAGGGCCTGGAGGTCCTGCTCGGTGGTGTCGTAGGGGATGTTGCCGACGTAAAGTTTTCTGGCCATGGGTGTGTTTCTCTCTGTCTCGCATCGGTCCGCGGGCATGCGGACGTGTGGGTTCCGAAATTGGAACCGCTGATGGTCGGCGGCATGTGCTAAGCGATCACTCGGGGAGAAGCGAGACTGCGGAGGGGCTCGATTCGACTCGTTGCGCTGGCTAGAGCAGGAAGCTGTCTTCCACCTGACCGCGTACCTTACCACGGAACGTCCAGGGATCTCCCAAAGAACATGGATCCGGTCCCCAGTCCTTCACTTCAAGGTTGGTTCGAGGACCTTCTGCCGGAACCGGCAGCGGCCGCGGTTCCGGCGCACCTTCCAGCGCCGCCAACGACGCCTCGAGCGCTGCCCGCAATGAGGCAACGTACCGGTCGGCACCCAGCGCTTTCTGCTGTTCCGCATCGTTCAATAGCGGCTCCCCAGGGAACCACAATCCAACGATGAGCGTCGCGTGGGGTGCACGCTCCCGAAGCCGGCGCATCAGAAAGCGGACGTCCGCCGGAGATCCCGCTAGCTCCAGGCACGAGACAGAGATCACCGTCACGGCGGATAGGTCCAGCTGGGCTATCGCCTCCCGCGAGACGGAAGCGTGCGGGATCCTGACCGACGTGGCACCTTGACGGGCCAGCAACTGGGCAAGCATGGCCGCCACGAGGTGGTCGAACGGCCCGCGACCGGCGACGCACGCCATGCTCACCGGCGCGGTGTGCGGCAGGGGAGCGTCCTGACTCGACGTTCCCCTTTCCTTGGCGTCGACCAATGCTCCCAGTTCGCTGATGATGGCGAGGATGGACCGTGTGATTTCTGCCGCGCGGTCGCGGGTGATGGTGCCGCGGGCTTCGTCATGGGCGGCGAGCTTGAGCGCCGGCAGCACAACGCTGTCGTAGTAGTCGACGAGCGAACGGTCCGCGAGCATCTTCTCCGCCTGGTCGAGCGCCTCGTCGGGGTCGTTGGCGAGCGCGCGCTGATAGAAACGGTCGGCTTCCGACAGTGCAGGTCTGTCTCCGAGCAGGACGTCCAGGAATTCGAGAGACTTGACGTGGCGGCCCAGCACGACCAGGCAGAGGGTGAGAGGCGTGGAGAGGATGAGTCCAACCGGCCCCCACATCCATGTCCAGAACACGGCCGCGACGATGACGGACATCGGCGACAGTCCGGTTGAGTGGCCGTAGAGAAGGGGCTCGACCACGTACCCCGTGAGCGGTTCGATCGTCACAAACAGCAGCGCCACATAGATGGTCGTCCGCCATCCGGGGTCGATGGCCGCCGAGAGCGCAAGGGGCGCAACCGCCGCGAGCAACGCCCCGACGTAGGGGACGAAGCGGAGCAGACCTGCCAGGACGCCCCAGAGCGCCGGGGCGGGTACGCCAATCAACCACAACCCCACTCCGATGACCAATCCGAAGCAGGCATTCACGCCCAGCTGCGACACGAAATAGCGGCTCAAGCGCTTGCCCGCATCGTCCATCGCGGTCGTGGTCCGATGCAGGTCGGTCGAGCCAACCAGGCGTATGAATCTGTCGCGAAGATCGTCGCGCTGCATCAGCACGAAAATGGCGACGATGATCACGATCACCGTGGTTTCGAGGGGACCAAGTACCGGCTCGATCACCGCGCGTGCGACGGCAAGCACCGAAGACTTCGGCTTGGCGAGCTCGACGACGATCGGATTCTGCGGCGTGCCTCCGTCAAGCGTGACCGAAGCGGTGGCGCCACCTCGCGAGGGGCCGGCTGGAGTCACGTTGGGGTGGCTGTCTCCGCTGATGAGCTGCGTGATCGCCGTCAACCGGATCGCGGCAAAATCCTGGATGCCCTCGACCTTGCGTTGGATGGCCTGCACGTACTGCGGGACATCGGCCGCCATCGCGGCGGCCTGGTTGCCGAGGAGCGTGCCAACCAGACCAATGGCTCCGAGCGCGACGAGCACGCTGAGTCCAACCGCCGCAGCCGGCCACAATCCGATCTTCCGGAGAGCCTCAACGAGGGGCGAGAGCACGAAGGCCAGCATGACGGCCAAGGTAATCGGGATGAAGGCGTCCTGCGCGATGTACAGGGCCGCGACGACGATCGTGGCGACCGCGATGGCGACAAGGGCTTTCAGCTCTGGAGACGAGGCCGTGGGAATGCTCGGCGCGGACTCGAGCGCGCGGCGCTCCGCCGTCTGGTCCTTGCCGCCGTGGTCGTACCCCGCCAGATCCTGTTGATCGGTCATCGCGTGGCAGTGCTGCAAGGGCTTCGCCTGCGGGGCGCCGTTGAACTAGTCCGGGAGCAGTCTGATGCTGGATTCAATTGCGGATTGCGGACTCGGTCCTCTCCTCCGGCCTGCCGAGCGCGTGACGCGTGACCATTGCCAATCACTGTGGGCGCATTCGCGAGCGTGGGATGTGCTGTTTTGGACACGCTCAATGCCGCACCGCGCCGGCTGTGCAATTCGGTACGCCGTCACGATGGGGGCCACGCATAGGCTGGTCCTGTGAAAAACTCTGCCAGCGGCGTTCGATGACCACTTCGCAGCAACCACTATCCGAGCGCGAACAGACCGACGAAAGCCTGCGGGCGGAGCGCCAACAGGCACGATCGTGCGCTCGAGGAAGACATCGAGGCGCTCGACGAGACGGCAGACGCGGTCGTCGGCCGCGCTCGGGCGCGAGCCGATGCCGTGCTGGCGGCGGCCCGGTTGAAGACCGATCAGTCCGACGTCTGCCGGCCGCGGCCGGAGGCGCTCAAGCGATCGAGGGCGCTGGAAGACCACGTTCTTGATGATGAACGTGCGAAAGCCGACGACATCCTCCGCGGCGAACGCGCCGAGCACGTCGCCCGGCTGTCGCACGAACGGCAGGAAACAGACAGGGATTTGTCGATCGAACGCTCCCGCTCGGACCATGCGCTCGCCACGCGGGACGAGTTCATGGGCCTCGTCAGCCACGACCTGAAGAACATGCTGAACGCGATGGTCGGCGTGGCGTCGCTGATCGAGAAAGAGGCCGCGCGCGACGACCACGTCGAGCAGGTGGTCACGCATGCGCGACGGATCCAGCGTTCAGGAGCCCGGATGCATCGCCTCATCGGCGATCTGGTCGATGTCGCGAGCATTGAAGCGGGCATGATGGCGGTGACGCGCGAGCTGTGCGACCCGATCCCGGTCGTGATCGAGGCGGTCGAGACCTTCCAGGCGCAGGCGTCGGGAAGCGGCGTGTCGCTGGTGGCAGAAATCGTGCCCCCGCTGCCGCCCGTGGCGTTTGATGCCGCACGAATTCTTCAAGTGCTCAGCAACCTCTTGAGCAACGCGATCAAGTTCACGCCACCCCAGGGGTCGGTGGTCGTGCGCGTCGAACACGTTGGCGACGAGATTCTGTTTGGTGTCCGGGATACCGGCGCGGGCATCGCCGCCGACAAGCTGGAAGCGGTGTTCGAGCGATTCGTCCAAATTGCCACCAACGATCGGCGAGGCGTGGGGCTTGGCCTTTACATCTCCAAGTGCATCGTCCAGGGACATGCGGGGAGGATCTGGGCCGACAGCGGCCACGGCGACAGGCAGCGCGTTTTCTTTCACGCTGCCGGTTCAAGGCGCCTGCTGACGGCTCTTGTCGGCGATGGGGGAGATCTTCATCAAGGCAGAACGTTGCCGAAGAACATCGCCTCGCAGCGTCTGCACGTGAACCACAGGCCGCACGTACCTGACCGGCCTTCCGCTTCGACCTGATCGGCCAACACACATTTCGGACAGCACGGCAGATTCACGACGGCGCGTTTCGGCCTGCCACTCCGGGTCTGACCAGCGGCCGGCCCCGGCGAGGATGGCCTCGCCATGAGCGCCTTGAGGGCTGGCAACTCGCTCAGCGGCATCCGCGGGAGAGGGGGGCCGTGAGCTGGCGGTCGCTTGACGGTTCGCGAGCGTTTCCGCGGCGGCGGTCGAGCGTCGTTTGGCTTGTGCACGATTCATTCTGCCGCGGCCAGCGGTTGCCCCTTGTCTCGAAGAGAACACGGGCGAGGACGGCGGACATCGATCGGGGCTCCCGGCCGCTCGCGGCCTACTGACAGACTGGCAAAAAATGGCCATTGTTTCAGAGAACAGCTGTGCTGTTTTGAACAGCGAGTACTGTTGAGCTGACCTTACGATCGGCGCATGGCGAGCGTCCCGCTTTATCAATTCATCGCCACCCACCGTGACGAGATCATCCGCCGCTGCCGCGCGAAGGTGGCGACGCGGTCGATTCCGCCTCCGACGGAGGCCGAGATCAATCACGGTGTGCCGCTGTTCCTGGACCAGCTGGTCAGCGCGCTCCGCCTCGGGCTGTCGTCCAATCCCGAGATTGGCCCGAGCTCGGTGCTGCATGGGCACGACCTGCTGCGGCGCGGATTCAGCGTCTCACAGGTGGTCCACGACTACGGCGATGTGTGCCAGTCGATTACCGAATTGGCGATGGAATTGGGCGCGCCGATCGGCACCGACGACTTTCGCACGTTGAACTCCTGCCTGGACGAGGCGATCGCCGGCGCGGTCACCGAGTACGGCCGCGAACGCAATCAGTCAACCATCGAGCGCGAATACGCACGAGGGAGCGAGCGGCTTGGATTTCTCGCTCACGAACTGCGGAACCTGACCAACACGGCGGTGCTCGCCTTCCAAGTGCTCAAGACGGGCAACGTTGGCGTCGGAGGGAGCACCGGTGCGGTGCTCGATCGCAGCCTGAAGGGGATCATCGCGCTCATCGGTCGCTCGCTCGCCGAAGTGCGGATCACGCACGGCATCCAGAGCCGCGAGTCTTTCATGGTGTCGGATTTCATCAACGAGCTTGCGCCGGCTGCCGCGTTGGAGGCCAACGCCAAGGGCCTCGGTTTCACCGTTCTGCCGATCGACGGCCCGGTAACGATTACGGCAGACCGCCAGGTGGTGTCGGCAGCGGTGACAAACTTATTGCAGAACGCGTTCAAGTTCACGCGGCCCGGGACCGCGGTCAAGCTCCGCGTCGGTGCCAGCGCCGAGCGCGTCTTCATCGAAGTCCAGGACGAATGCGGCGGCCTGCCTGGTGGGGACGTGGACGAACTGTTCCGGCCATTCGAGCAGCGGGGCGGCGACCGCACGGGCGTGGGTCTTGGCCTCGCGATCAGCCGATGGGGGATCGAGGCGAACGACGGGCGGATCTACGCGCGCAGCCTGCCGGAGGTCGGATGCGTGTTCACGATCGACCTGCCCAGGGTGCAGGTGACCACCCCCGCGTCGTCCTCGGCGGCCTGACGGTGTGCGGCTGCGGTTTTCTCTTCCATACGTCGTCCTGTTGCTCGTCGACCGCGTCTGAAGTCGGGCTCTCTTGCACGCAGTCCTGAAAGGGCTGCGCTACGACAATTGAAACGCGATCTAAGGCACTGCGTCGCTGGCTAGCGGCAGCACCCCTTCGCCCGCCGCTGGCACCTCGATGACGAACGTGCAGCCCGTGCCCGGCTGGTTCCGACAGGTGATGTCTCCGCCCTGCGCCCTGACGGCCTTTCGCGCGATCGACAACCCCAGGCCGAGTCCCGAGCGATTCCTGGCGCGGCGTTCCCCGAACGGCGTGAACAGGTCACCGCTGCTCTCAGGAATTCCGCCGCACGCATCTTCCACCTCGATGGCGACGAGCTCTGTCGTGGCGCGTGCCCGCAGGATCACCCGACCGCCGGCCGGCGTGTACTTGAAGGCATTGCTCAACAAGTTCGTCACGGCGGATGCGAGGAGCTGGCGGTCCATCATGACGGCCAGATCATCATCGATAGGCTCGAGGGCGAAATGCAGGCCGTCGTACTCGGCCTGGAGCTCGGCGGCCGCCCCGATGTCGTTCAGAAAGCCGGAGATCGAAATCAGCTCCGGACGCTGGTGGCTGGCGGCCGTTCGAATGTCGGAGATGGCGCTGTCGACGAGATCGCGGAGCCCCGTGAGGCTGCGGCCCAGCACCGCCCCGGTATTCCCGTTGACGCCAACGGTGCCACGCTTCACGGCGTCGAACGCCAGGAGCGCGGTACTGAGCATGTTGCGCATCTCGTGACTGACTCGCCCGATTCGTTGGAGCTCCTCCGTCGACCTCGCCTCTGCGGTGATGCGGGCGTGCTCGGTCACGGCATCGGCGATGGCCGTGTCGAGACAGCGGTTCAAGATGTGGAATTCCGCCGTGGTGATCGGCGCGTTCTGCTCGATGGCCAGCTCCGTGACCGCCTGGCAGACGTCGCCGTAATCGTGGACGACCTGTGACACCGTGAAGCCCCGTGCCAGCAGATCTCGCCCGTGGCGAGTCGCGCTGTCGCCGATCACACCCTGAGAGAACGGCGTGTCGGTGTGTTCCAGCCGGAGCGTCTCCGCCAGCTGGGTGAGGAATATCGGCACCCCATTTTCGAGCTCGTCGGTCGACGCCGGCGGCCACGGCCGAGTGCTGACCTTGACTCTCGTCTTTTCGATGATGGCGTCCCGGTACGTCGTCAAGAACTCGTACAGCATTGGATCCCTCTCGACAACGTCACGATGCTTCGGCGCCGGCGCCGGCTCAAAACAGTGTCGCAGCAGTCGCTGCACATCGACTGTTCTCTTTTGGGCATCGGGACCATCGACGGCGCGTCGATTTGATCGGCAGCCCCCTACCTGTTTCATCGGCAGCGCCCTACCTGTTTGATCGGCAGCCGCCAATCTGTCAGAAGTCTCAGTGCCTCAGCTGTTAGGTCCAAAACAGCACAGCCGTTTTTCGGCAGCGCGGGATAACATTAAGGAAATGGCCATCTCTTCGCCCCCAGATAGGGCCGAGCTCGAAACCCGGATACTGGAAGTGATGGTCGTCAGCCGCGACGAGAACATCCGTGCGTTGGTCACTGCCTGGCTTGCGTCGCACCGGATCGCGAGCGTCTTTCTTCAACAGCCTCGACGAGGCGATGCGCCACTTCAAGACTGAGCGGCCTGCGTTCGTCGTCATCGATGTCGCCCGCGCCGCGGCTCTCCGAGCGCTCGACCAGTTTCGGAGGATCGATCCGGACATGGCGATCCTTGCCATGTCCACGGAAGGGTCGACGGTCAGGGTCGTGGAGGCGATGAAATTCGGCGCCACCGATGTCGTGAATGCGCCGTTTCACGCCGGCGAGGTCGACCTGGCGCTCAGCAACGCGATGAGACACAGTCAGCGCACGCGTCAGCGGGCGACGCTGCAGCGAGAAGTGCGATCGCAGGACAGGCACACGATGTTGTTCGGACGCGGGAACGCGATGGCCGAACTTCAGGGAATGATCGATCGGGTCGTCGATGTCGACGTGCCGGTGCTGATTCAGGGTGAAACCGGGACCGGCAAAGAGCTGGTCGCGCGTGCCCTCGCGGCGCCATCGTTGCTCCGCGGAAAGCCGTTCGTCAAGATCAACTGCGCCGCTCTCCCGAGCGACTTGTTCGAGGCCGAGCTGTTCGGATTCGATCGCGGCGCGTTCACCGGCGCCATTCAGGCCAAGCCTGGCAAGTTCGAGATGGCGAACGGCGGCACAATCTTCCTCGACGAAATCGGCGAGATCCCCGTGGACCTCCAGTCAAAGCTTCTGCAGGTGCTGCAGGATGGCCAGTTTTCGAGAATTGGCGGCAGCAACGAGATCCGCACCGATGTACGAGTGATTGCCGCGACCAATCGGGATCTGAACCAGTTGGCCCTCGACGGACAATTCCGGCGGGATCTTCTTTTTCGACTGAACGTCATCCCGATGCACGTACCGCCCCTGCGCGAACGGCAGGACGACATTCCATTGCTGGCCGATTTGTTCTTGAAGCGATACGCGGTCTTTTACAATCGGCCGTACGCGCCGATGTCGTCCGCCATGATGGACGACTGCCTTCGATACCGCTGGCCCGGAAACATCCGCGAGCTCGAAAACCTGATGCAGCGAACCATCGTTCTTGGCACGGAGACACCGGCCCGGCAGGCTCTCTCTCAGAACGCCGCAGCCGTCGGACCGCAGACGCCGGCGGCCCCGCCAGCCCTGGACCATGTCGTCGAGTCGCTCGCGGCGAAGACGGAAGGCGCGCCAGATGCCACAGGCGGCCGCGACCCACGCTCTCTCAAGCAGGTGGCTCGGATGGCCGCTCACCAGGCAGAAGTGGCGGCCATCCGGCGGATGTTGCAGCAGACAGGCGGAGACCACAAACAGGCGGCGATCAAGCTCGGAGTCTGCTACAAGGCGCTGTTGTACAAGGCCAAAGAGAGTCGCTGGCGAATGGCCGGGTGATCATTTTTTCTTGAAGGCGTCTTTCACCTGACGCTCGATGTCCTTGTAATTCTTGGACAGCGTCTTCTCTTCGTCCTCGGTGAGGATTCGGAATGGCGCGCGCACGACAGTCTCTTTGAACTTCACGTTGAGCCAATGCTGGCCGTACTTGATGCCGCCCGGCACGTGGAAATAGACCTGCCCGAGGCAGGCGCGGTCGGGGCTCAACTCGACCTCGTCGTACGCCATCGCGCGAGAGTCCAGGTCGGAGAAGAAGCCGATACGGCACGCCCGGCTCGCGCCCGGGGGAAAGTAATTGATCGAGTCGCGCTGGACCTTCGCCCGGGTCTGGAGCGCGCTCGTGTTGCCCGCCCGGAACTCGGAGACCGTGGCCATGGGAATCGTCTTGCCGTCCGGCGTCTCAATCGAGAGCGCCTCGCGAGTCAGCTTGAAGTCCGGCACCTTGTCGCGCAGCGTGACGCCGATTTCGAGGAGCATCCATTCCTCGCCGAGCGACCGGTTGGCGGGCTGGTATCCGAGGATGATGTAGCCCTCGTTGTTGTACGCCGCCCGGACGAACTTGCCCTCCAGGGTCATGACTTGCGGCACCCCGGGTTGGGGTATTGCAATGGGCTGGGTCTGCGCGCCGGTTGGAGCGGTCGGAGCGCAGAGGAACAGCAGGCCCGCGACGACGAGTGGCAGTCGAATCATGTTCTTCATGGAACCTCTCTCAGAGTAGGCCGCGCGAATTTCGACGGTTTGATCGTTGGCACTGCCGAGCACAGACGGTGCCAGGCGAGACAGCCGCAACGGCAGGACGTTCTCTGGGTAGTTGGCCGTGGCGCCTTGAAAGCGCCCGAAGGGAGTGACGACCGGCCGTGAGTCGGTATCGGCCCGTTGCAGTCGGCGCGTCCAGGCGACGCGCTCTTACTTTTTGAACAGTCCGCCCAGACCCTTTTTCAACGCCTTCCGCGCTTCCTCGGTCGCGCGGTTGGTGAGGGCGCGCTTCGCCACGCCAGCCACGTCAATCCGCACGACCGGCGCCTCCGCGGAACCGGTAATCGTCGCGGGCAGGGTGACGCGGCCCTCCTCCTGCGTATAGCGGACCAGGTCGCGCCCCGCCTGCCTGGAGAGCTCGTCCGACAGCTGCACCTGGCCTCTGAGGTTGATGGCGCCGCCATCCGGCCGGACCGTGCCGGCGGCAGCGAGCAGCAGATCCTTCGACTCGAAACGCAGATCGTCGGTGCTCGCCGATCCGCCAGCGATCGTCAGCGTCGCTCCGAGCTTCGTGAACGGTTCGTCCCGTGCGCCCGCCGGTTGCGCCGGCGCTGTCGGCACGCCCGGAGGTCGCGACGACGACGCTTCTGATGAGGCCGAGGTTCTTGATGACGCCATCGACGATGTCGACACGCGCGGTGCCGCGCGCCGTGTTCATGACCGAGACGGTGTCCATCCCGCGACCGGCGAGATTGAGCTTCCCGGAAAGCCGCCCGGTGATCGAGCCGGGCCTTCCGACAAACGCCGTGGCCGCGGCCATGTCGACGCCCGCCAGCGCGGCATTCAGCCTGAAGTTTGGAACCGCGCCCAGCGAGAACACGAGCGAACCGTCATAGCGGCCGCCGAACACGCCGAAGCCGATCGGCTCGAGCGCCATCCCGTCGTCGGTGATGCGGGCCGTGCCCGCCAGCTTCTCCAGCGCCAGCGCGCCCATCGTCGCGCGCTCGGCGTCCAGGGACACGGCGATATCCATCGGCGGCACGCCAGCCGCTGCGGCCTTGGGATTCGTTGCCGGGCCGGAGGGCGCGCGTTTTGTCGCCGCCGCACCGCATCCCGGCGCCGGTCGCGAAGTCGTTCGCGAACGCCAGCAGCCGGTCGACGTTCAGCGCGCCGGCCTTGATCGCCACGTTGCCGACTGGTCCCGACAGGTCGCTGATCCGCCCCGTGATGTCGATCGCCGCCTTGTCGGCCACCAGCGCGACGCGTCGCAGCGTCACGCCCTTGCCGTCCGGCACGACCTCGACGTCTCCCGTCAGCGTCCGCTGGCCGCTGATGATTTCAACATCGCGCAGCACGACTTCGTCGATCGAGACGATTTCGACCGGCGGTTTGCTCGCCGATCCGGAGGTCGAGCCGCTGCCGATTGTGAAGGCGGGCAGTGGCAGCTCGACGTGAGCGCCGGAGAGCTCGAGCCGGGCGTGCTCGATGCGCCGCGACAGCAGCGCCGCGAAATCGGTGCCGACGTGCAGCGTGTCGACTCGAATGCGAGCCGGCTCGCCGATCATGACCTGTCCAAGATTCACCGTGACGCGGGGAAAGATCGTCGCCGCGATGCTGCCGACTTTCACCGGCTGGCCGAGCGCCTTCGACAACTGATCGGCGAGCGCCGTGCGCACGGTGTCCTTCCCGAAAACGGTTCTGGCCCACAGGAACAGGCCAGTCGAGAGAAGAACGATCAGGACGAGAGCGGCAACGAGAGCTTTCTTGAGCATGGGTTTGTGAGTCGTCCCGGCGATGTTTGCCCCTGACGACAATTGTAAGGCGTCGTTTCATGGGATCGAAGAGCGTGCTGCATGAATCCGATACGTGAACCCAGCCGATTCTCCAGGTAGCACGGCGGGCCTGCGTCTCTTGTCGTGATTTCCAACTCGAACCAATCGAGCTACGTGCCGCTGCGCTAGCGTCACCTCGACACCACTGCTTCATCTCGATGAGCCTGATGACCCTTGGGGTGTCTTCCAGTCAACGCCGCTGCAGTACGTCTTTCATCACTGGTTGAGCACGCCGCGGTGGCCCGGCCCAGCCGTGTAACTTTCGACCGAACGGTTCAGTCCTGAAAAGCAACAGCGGCCTTTTTCGTCACGTTCCTCGGCCAGTTCCTCGACCACGACATGACGTTCGACACGACGTCGCGGCTCGGCGTGCCGACGCGGCCCGAGCGCTCGCCGAACACCCGGACGCCGGCGCTCGATCTGGATTCGGTGTACGGCGGCGGCCCGATCGCCGATCCCGCAGCTGTACGATCCGGCCGACCGGGCCAAGTTCAGGGTCGAGAGCGGCGGCCTGTTCGAGGACCTGCCGCGCAGCGGCCGACGGCACCGCGATCATCGCCGACCCGCGCAACGACGAGAACATCATGATCGCCGGGTTGCAGGTCGGCGTTCCTGCTGTTCCACAACCGCGTCGTCGACAAGCTGCGCGACGATGGCGACGATCGCCGGCTGGCGCCGCGCACGGCCGAGGACGCTTCGCGCTGCCGGAACGCGAGGACGGCGACCGGCAGCGCAGCGTCTTCGCCGAGGCGCGGCGGCTGGTCACCTGGCACTACCAGTGGATCATCGTCAACGAGTTCCTGCCGCAGATCATCGGCGCGCCGCTGGTGAACGACATCCTGTCGCGCGGCCGCCGCTTCTACACGCCGCGAGCCGGGCGAGCAGAACATCCCGGTGGAGTTCCAGGGCGCCGCCTACCGCTTCGGCCACAGCATGGTGCGGCCGTCGTACCGCGCCAATCTCGCCGGCGACGACGGCGCGCCCGTTCTTCGGGTTCATCTTCGATCCGGCCGGCGAGGGCCAGGCCGATCCGGTCGATCTGCGCGGCGGCGCGCGGGCGCCGCAGGCGCTTCATCGGCTGGCAGACGTTCTTCGACTTCGGCGGCGCTCAGACCGGCCAACGTGCGGCCGCCGAAGATGATCGACACGAAGATCTCGACGCCGCTGTTCCACCTGCCGCTGGGCGCGATCGCCAGCGGCGACCCGCCGACCGTCGCTGCCGCAGCGCAACCTGCTCCGCCACCTGACCTGGTCGCTTCCTTCCGGCCAGGCGATCGCCAGCGCGATGCGCATCCCGGCGCTCGGCCCACGCGCAGTTGCAGCGAGCTGGCGCAGTTTCGGCGTCGGCTTCGAGCGCAGACACGCCGCTGTGGTACTACGTGCTGAAGGAGGCCGAGCTGGCCGGCGGCACCCGGCTCGGCCGGCGTCGGCGCGCGAATCGTCGGCGAGGTGTTCCTCGGCCTGCTGGCGCTCGATCCGACGACTCGTACCTGTCGCAGACCGCCGCTGGCGGCCGACCCTGCCGAGGCCCGACGAGGCAGAGCAGAAATCGAGCCAGCCGACTGTGAACCGGGTTCATCGGAATTGACGCCGTCGCGAACGATGTTGCAGCCGACATCGAAGTCGAGCACCGCAAAGTCGTGGGTGGAACTGTTGCCGTTGGTATAGGCCGTCGGAATCGTGACCCAGTAGCAGCCATACCACTCGCCGTACGGACTCGGGTTGGCATCCAGGCTGTCGTAGCCCGGCGCCCAGCGAAAATCCGCTTCCCACGTGTCGGCGGTTTCATCCCAGAACACGTGCGCAACCGACATCGCCGTGGAAGGCCCGATGAGCGTGCCGGAACCTTCGGCGCCGTTGATGACGCTGGTGGAGCCGGTGTTGTCGAACACGATCTGGGTGCGATGCGGATAGATCGTGTTGTTCATGACGTCGCGATCGTCGGTCGAGGCCGTGAACGATCTGCGGGACAGGCGGGGCAATGCCTCGAAGCCCACCGGAAGCCAGGCTTGCGCCGCCTGGCGATTGCCGCTGGAGTGTCCCCGCGACTTCGAGTTCCCGCGTGTAGGCGGCGTTGCCCTGGGCGGGCGATTTGCCCAGGGAACGACGCGCCGCTGATGGGTTTTTCAGTTCCAGTTGGCGCAGACGGATGACCTCGTCGGCGAGATCGAACGCCGGTTCGGCTTCCTGAAACTGATGGCCGTTGAACAGCGCCAGGCCGCGCAACTCCCTCGCCAGCTCATCGCGAGTCATCTGCGCTCGAACGTGTCAGGGCAGGGCGATGAGATGACCGCCGGCGGCTGAAATTTTCCTGACCGATCCCTCCAGGTTGGGCGCATACTCGTCGCTTCATTCCGTTACCCCGGTCGGTTACGCCGCACTCATTTCCGGCGGTCGTACAACGTCCATCACAAGGGAGGGTCGCGGAATGGCGAGTCGCTGCAAGCTCTCAGTGCTCCTCGCGTTGGCCTGCCTGTGCATCGTGCCGGCCCCAGCCATCGCGCAAAGCACGCTCACGGGCGTCGTCAAAGACACCTCGGGAGCCGTGCTGCCTGGCGTCACCGTGGAGGCCGCCAGCCCCGTGCTGATCGAAAAAATCCGCTCGGTCGGCGACCGACGAAAACGGCGGTTACCGCCTGGTCGACCTGCGTCCAGGCGTCTACACGCTGACCTTCATGCTCGGCGGGTTCTCCACCGTCAAACGCGAAGGCCTGGAACTGCCATCCGACTTCACCATGACCGTGAACACCGAGATGAAAGTCGGCGCGCTCGAAGAGACGCTGACGGTCACCGGCGTGTCGCCGGTCGTCGACGTGCAGAGCACCACCAAGTCGCAGGTCCTGAGCCGGGAGACGCTCGACGCGATTCCGACCGGGCGCACGATTCAGGGGATGGGGCAGCTGGTTACCGGCGTCTCGTTGAACGTCCCCGATGTGGGCGGCTCGCGTGCGATGCAGCAGACCTACATGTCCGCCCACGGCATGAGCTCGTCGCAGACGACGGTGCAGGTCGACGGCCTGATGGTCAACGGCCTCGACGGCGACGGGGCAGTGCAGAACTACTTCAACAGCTCGATGAGCCAGGAGATGGTCTACACGACCAGCGGCGCGTCTGCCGATGTGTCCGGCGGCGGCGTCAAGCTCAACATGATCCCGAAAGACGGCGGCAACCGGTTCAACGGGAGCGTGTTCGGTGGCTATCAGAGCAAGAGTTTCCAGACCGACAATCTCACCGATGAGCTGAAGGCACGGGGCCTGAAGTCCGCCGATGGCATCGACAAGCTGTCCAACGTGGAGGCGTCCTTCGGCGGACCGATCAAGAAGGACCGGGTCTGGTTCTTCCTGTCGGCGCGCACCTTCCACCTCGATACGCTGCCGGCCGATGTCTTCAACGCGGACGGCTCGCCGGGAGTCGATGCGCAGAACATCAACAGCGCCCAGGCCCGAATCGTCTGGCAGATCAGCCAGAAGACGAAGCTCTCGGCCTACAACGATCGCCTCGGCAAGAACCGCGGCGCGGCGATGACGGCAGGGTTCGATCCGGCGACCGCCGCGCAGGTCTGGAATTCGCCGATCTACACCACCGGCGCCGTGAAGCTGACGTCCACCGTGACCAACAGTCTTCTGGTGGAGGCTGGCGTCTCGACCAACTACGAGCGCTACAACATCATCTATGAGCCCGGCATCTCGAAGCAGCGTGGGACGCCGGAATGGTATCGCACCATCAACAAGCAGGACCTGGGGTTCGGCACTCAGTACAACGCCGCGCTCTACGAGTTGGGGCAGTATCCCGACCGCTATGCGATCTCCGGCTCGGTGTCTTACGTGTCCGGCTCGCACAACAGCAAAATCGGCATCCAGGACAGCTGGGGGCGCTATCGCCGTACGCGCGTGGCCAACGGCGATCTCCGGGCGTTCTTCCTGAACGGCGTGCCCTCACAAGCGGAGATCCTGAACACGCCGCTCGACTTGACCGACCAGTTGCACGCGGACATCGGGATCTACGGCCAGGATGTCTGGACGATGCGCCGCCTCACTCTGAACTACGGCGCGCGCTGGGAATACTTCGCGCACGGCATACCCGTCGAGACATCTCCGGCCGGCCGCTTCACCGCCGCACGAACCTTCGGACCGATCGAGATGCCGACCTGGAAGAGCATCTCGCCGCGGTTCGGCGCGGTCTACGATCTCTTCGGCAGCCAGAAAACCGCGCTGAAGTTCAGCCTCGGCAAATACATGCAGGCAGGGTCGACGGGCTTCGCCGAAACCTACAACCCGCTGGCGCTGACGACTGGCGAGGGTGACCTGGACCGACCTGAACGGCGACACGGTGCCGCAAGGCGAGCTCGGCTGCAGCTACCTGAGTGCCGGCTGTGAAATCAACCTCGCGCAGCTGCCGGCCGGCTTCGGCGTCGCCAGCATCGCGAACTTCGATCCGGACATCAAGCGGATGTACAACATCGAGACGAGCGTGAGCGTCCAGCACGAGCTGCTGCCGCGAGTCTCGGTGTCCGGCGGATGGTTCCACCGCGACTTCAAGAACCTGCGCCGGCGCGACAACGTGCTGCAGTCGTTTGCCGACTACACACCGTTCACGCTGTTCAGCCCGATCGACGGCACCCCGATCACCTACTACAACGTCAGCGTGGCCGCGCGCAGCCGGGTGAACACGGTCGACGTGACCGCGTCGAGCGATCGCACGCTGGCCTACAACGGCTTCGAGTACAGCTTCAACGCCAGGCTGCCGCGAGGGCTGACGATGTTTGGCGGCGGGATGAGCGAGCGCACCATTGGCAAGCTGTGCGACGAGAACTGGAACCCGAACCTGCTGCTCTACTGCGATCAGTCCAAGAGCGGCATCCCGTTCAGGACGCAATTCAAGATCGCCGGCACGGTGCCGCTGAAGTACGCCATCGCCGTCAGCGTCTCGTTCCAGAGCCTGCCCGGCTATCGCTTCGGCACGGCGGCGCTCAACATCGATACCGGCATCGTCGCCGGCCCGAGCGGCCAGCCGGGCGCGACATCTCTGGCCAATCCGAACGGGCAGGGCACCGTGTGGCTGATCACGCCGACGACCCGCTACACCGTCTGCCCGGGGAACTCCGCGTCGCAGGGCTGCGTCGTCGGCGCGCTGGTGGATCCCGGGCTCAACGTCGCATCGATCTCGGTCCCGCTCGTCGCCGCCGCAGACCGAATTCGGCGACCGCATCAATCAGCTCGATCTGAACGTGACGAAGACCGTCAGGATCGGCCGCGCCAGCTTCCAGCCGAAGATCGACTTCTTCAACCTGTTGAACCAGTCTTCGGTCTACGCCGTCCGCACCCTCAACTACGGCACCACGGCGTACAACCAGCCTTCGTCGATTCTGGTCGGCCGCGTGTTCCAGCTTGGAGCGATCGTGAAGTTCTGAGCTGGCGTCCGTGAGCTGGTCGGTTCGTTCTTCGATTCGTCGCCCCCCTGGCCCGCTCCGCTCCACGCGGGGCGGGCCGTTCTCTTGCCGCGGTAACGCTTCAACGCCGACCTGGAACCCTTCCATGCACGTCGCGTCACGGCGTGTTGTACTCTGCTGAGAAGCGCCGCAGGACCTCCAGCCGCGTTCACAGAGTGAGCAGCACGATGAGCACCGTTCTCCCGCACCGTTGGACCTGCCGCATCGTCCTCATGATTGCCTGTGCGCTGGCCCCTCGTGCTGCACAGAGCCAGACGACGGAGACGATCACGATTCGGGGGCACGCGCAATCCCTCCGCCTGTATGGCGCCCGCGGCGGTCCTCCCGTGATCGTGTCCAGCGGCGACGGCGGCTGGATCCACCTTGGCCCGCACGTCGCCGAAGTCCTTGCGTCCAGGGGGTTCTTCGTCGTCGGCTTCGACGTCAAGGCGTATCTCGAGAGCTTCACGTCCGGCAAGGTCACATTGCGACCTGAAGACGAGCCGGGCGACTTCAAGGCGCTGGCCGACTTCGCCGCGCGCGGGGCATCGCAGAAACCCGTTCTGGTTGGCGTTTCAGAAGGCGCCGGACTGTCCGTCCTGGCGGCGACCGATCCCCAGACCAAGCGATCGATCGCAGGCGTGCTTGGCGTGGGCCTTCCCGACCTCAACGAGCTGGGCTGGCGATGGAAGGACGCGCTGATCTATGTCACGCACGGTGTGCCGAAGGAGCCGACCTTCAGAGCGGCCGACGATCGTGGATCGCGTCGCGCCCGACGCCGTTCGCCGCGATCCATTCGACCCAGGACGAGTTCGTGTCCGCTCGCGGACATCCACAGGGTGTTCGACGCCGCCAAAGAGCCGAAGCGACTGTGGATCGTGAAGGCCTCCGACCACCGGTTCAGTGACAACCTGGCGGAGTTCGATCGCCGGCTGGCCGAGGCGATCGCCTGGGTCACACAGAACGTCGCCCCCTGAGGTCTCCTGTTGTCTGAGCGGCTGCGGCAGGCGATCCCCGTCGTCATCGGTCTGGTGTTGTTCTTTGTCGCGCTCGAGGTGCTTCGCCTCGAGTTGCGCGCGGTCAGTTGGTCTGACCTCACGGCAGATGTGCTCCGCACGTCGCCTTCGCAGCTTGCGCTCGCCCTGGTGCTCACCACTCTCAATTACGCGGCGCTCACCGCCTACGACCTGCTGGCGTTCGCCTATATCGGCAAGGCGCTTCCGCGCGCGCGCATCGCGCTGGCGTCGTTCCTCGCCTATGCGATTTCCAACAACGTCGGCTTCGCGATGCTCTCCGGCGCCTCGGTGCGGTATCGCTTCTATACGCGGTGGGGTGTCACGGCCGAGGAGCTCTCGCGGATCGTCTTCTCGTACTCGGTGACGTTCTGGCTGGGTCTGTTCGGGTTGGGCGGACTGAGCCTCGTCGTCAGTCCCCCGGCCGCGGCGCGCGAGTTGCCCGCGCACCAAGTGCTGCTGCTGGTCGCGTGGCTGCTGATGTTGGTGCCGCCGGCCTATCTGCTCGCGACCGTCCTGCGCAAGCGACCGCTGCGCTTCCGGAACTTCGAGCTGTGGTTGCCGTCGCCGACGATCGCGGTGGGTCAAGTCCTGATCTCGGCCGTCGAGTGGACGCTTGCCGGAGCCGTCCTGTACGTGTTGCTGCCGGCCAGCGGGCTGTCGTTTCTTCAGTTCCTCGGTGCCTTCCTGGTCGCGACTCTGCTCGGGATGGCGAGCCATGTTCCCGGCGGCGTCGGCGTGTTCGAAGGACTGATGGTCCTGCTCCTCGAAGCCGTACCTGACGTCGGGACAATTGCTCCCGGCCCTGGTGGTGTACCGCGTCGTGTATTACCTGCTTCCGCTGGCGGTTGCACTCGTCGTGCTGGTCACCGATGAAGTGCGACAGCACCGCGCCCCTGCGGCTCGCCTCAGCGCCGCGCTCGGTCAACTGACGGAGCAGCTCGCGCCGCGGCTCCTGGCTGTCTTCACGTTTCTCGCCGGGCTCGTGTTGCTCTTCTCGGGCGCCACGCCCGCCGCCGCCGGACGCCTCGAGCTGCTCAACCGCGTATTGCCGTCCGGGCTGGTCGAGGCGTCACACTTCCTGAGCAGCGTGGCCGGCGCCGGCGCTGCTGATCCTGTCGCAAGGCCTCGCGCGGCGGCTCGATGCCGCCTACTACCTGACCGCCGTCACGATCGTCACGGGAATGGCGGCGTCTCTGCTGAAGGGGCTCGACTACGAGGAGGCGGTGCTCCTGCTGCTGGTCTTCCTGGTGTTGCGGCGGGCGCGGCCGGCGTTCGATCGCCGGGCGGCCTTTTTCGACACGCGGTTCTCCGCGGCGTGGATTGCGGCAGTGGCCGGCGCGCTGGGCGCCTCGGTGTGGCTGGGGCTGTTCGCCTTCAAGCACGTGGACTACTCGCACCAGCTCTGGTGGCAATTCGAGATCCAGGGCGAAGCCTCACGATTCCTCCGGGCCTCGGTCGGCGCGGCGCTGGTGCTGCTGCTGTTCGGGTTGGCTCGCTTGCTCGGCTACGCGCCGCACGAAGCGCCCACCCCGACGACGCCGACCTCGAAGACGCTGGTCGAGCGATCGCCGCTCAAACGGCGACGTTTCCGTATCTGGTGTATCTCCGGGACAAGGCGGTGCTGTTCGACGACGACCGCGCCGCGTTTGTCATGTACGGCGTGCAGGGGCGCACCTGGGTCGCGCTTGGCGATCCGGTTGGACCAGAGGATCGGCTCAACGGTCTCATTCGCCGGTTTCTCGAACGATGCGACGACTTCGGCGGCGTCCCGGTGTTCTACGAAATTGGCGCCACGTCATTTGCATCGGTACGTCGACTTCGGCTTGACGTTCGTGAAGCTCGGCGAGGAAGCAAAAGTGGACCTGACGACGTTCACGCTGGAGGGCAGTCACGCCTCCAAGTACCGCCAGGTGATCCGCCGGTTGGAGAAGGACGGCGGCTCCTTTCGAATCATCGAGTCGTCCGGGGTTCGAGCGATTATGGGTCAGCTCCGCACGGTGTCCGATGACTGGCTCGCGGCGAAGGCCAGCGCGGAAAAGGGGTTCTCGCTCGGATTTTTCGACGAGGCGTACGTGTCGCGGTTCCCCGTCGCGGTGATCGAGCTCGGCGGCCGGATTCAGGCCTTTGCGAATATCTGGGCGGGGCCGCAGCAGGTGGAGCTCTCGATCGATCTGATGCGGTATCACCGTGACGCGCCGAAGAGCGTCATGGAAGCGCTGTTCGTCCACACGATGAAGTGGGGCAAGGAACAGGGGTATCAACGCTTCGCGTTGGGGATGGCGCCCTTGTCCGGATTCGAAGACTCGCCGGTGGCCTCGCTCTGGAATCGGCTCGGCGCATTCCTGTACGAGCACGGCGACTCCATCTACAACTTCCAGGGACTGCGTGCCTACAAGGACAAGTTCAACCCGAACTGGGAGCCGCACTATCTCGCGTATCCGGGTGGCTTGCGCCTGCCGCACATCATGGCAGATGTCTCGGCGCTGGTGGCGGGTGGCTATCGGCGGATCTTTCGCAAGTGAGGTCGATCAGATCCCACACGCGGTGATGGCGGTCGGAGCGTGACGACCTCATACCGACGTCGGTCCATTGGTGTGAGTTCGATGTCGATCGTCGAGGGGCTTGGCTCTTGCGCGTTCCGGGTCCTGCTGGCTCAGTTCGAGATGGAAGCGGTGGAGGAAATGATGAAGGGCCGGCGCCAGGAGCACCGCGACCATCGTCAGGAAGAACACGCCGCTGAGCAGCGCATATGCGATGGCGAAGACTTTCGCCGCCGGCGTTCGAATCGGGTTCACCGGTCCCATGCCGGTGAGGATCATCGCGGCATTGAGCGCGGCATCCAGCCAGGGGAGGTCGTCGAGGAAATGGTAGCCGATCGCGCCGACAGCAAGCGCTGCGAGAACGAGCCCGCTCACCAGGATCCCGTTTCGGAAAAGCCGGCGAACGAGGATCCGACGCGACACGACGGCCGACGCATGCGCCACGTCGATGAGTATATCGGCTGCTGCGACGAACCGTTGACGCAGACAACGTTCGAAGGCATCCTGACTGACGCGCGCCGGTAGCAACGGTCGAGCGCACGCGTGAGGATGATCGGTGGAGGAGACTGATCGATGAAATGGACGGTGTTATTCGTGGTGGCGCTATGGGCGGAGCGATTCACGACGGCGCGGCGCAGAGCGACGTGAAGGCCGCGGCCGCCGCCTTCGACCGCGCCCAGCAAACCGGCGACCGGGCGACGCTGGAAGCATGCTGCGACGACATGGTCTTCATTCGCATGTCCGGGGTGCTCGGGGGAAAGCGCAGTTCGTGGAGACCTTCACCACCACCACGGTTGTCCTCGAGCCTTTCGAGATCACCAACAAGATTTTTGTCCCGCTGGGAACCGAGGCGGCCATCGTCGGCGGCGAGGCGCGCATGCGCGGCACGCGTGACGGCCAGCCGTTTGCCCAACACTTCCGTTATCCGATACGTTCTTGCGGAAGAACGGGGAGTGGAAGGTCGTCCACGTGCAGGTGACCGCGGTGCCATGACGGTCGGCAGTCGCTTCTCGTTTCTCCACACCTTCCACGAGAAGCTCTGCAGTCTCTCTTCATCGATCGATTGCGATTTCAAATCGAAGAGCGCAAGATCCCCGGCCTGACCCGAGCAAAGGAGGGTAGATGACTGTCAGATATCTTGTCGCCGTCGGGTTGAGTGGTTTGTTGTGTGTCGCCTCCGTCAGCGCGACGGACGATCATGACAAGCACGATAAGCGCGATGCACCGGTCGGGTTGCTCAAGGCGGTGCGCGAGGCCACAGCAGGAATTTCGCGACGTGAACGGGCGATGGGAGCCGGGTACGCCTCGGTCGGCAGCTGCGTGACCGGACCGGAGCGGGGCGCGATGGGCATTCACTATGCGAACGGCACCCTGATCGGCGATGGGGTGCTCGATGCTGCCGCTCCCGAGCTTCTCATCTACGAGCAACGCGGCTCGCGGCTGCACCTGGTGGGCGTCGAGTTCCTCGTGCTCGCCGACGCGTGGGATGCGAGCCACCCTGATGGTGCTCCGCCGGTGCTGATGGGGCAGCATTTCCAGTTCGTCGGCGCGCCGAATCGCTATCGCCTGCCGCCGTTCTACGAGCTGCACGTCTGGGCCTGGAGAGACAACCCGTTCGGCACGTTCGTCGACTGGAATCCGGCAGTGTCCTGCGCTGAATTCAATCCGGACGCTCCCATGCCTTGACGTGACGTACGCACCAGCAGGCGCCGGCGGTAGGTCGGCGCCTGTTTGTGCGGGCGTTCATCCGGCCTCGAGGACGTCGGACATTCTGGAGTCTGCTGAACGCGTGTGATTCGAGTTTCCTTCCGCTCAGAGCGCTGACGGATCACTTTGAGAAGACGTGCGCAGCCCTGTCCATGGGCTACAGCGCTCTGACCAGCAACCGATAGTCTGATCGCGAGAGCAACCCGCCGCTCGTTCGGCTCACCCCTTTCGCCACAGGTCGTCGCCGCCAGACATGGGTTTTCGATTTCGGCGCAGCATGAGGATTGCGCACGGGCCTGCGGCTGAATTGTGGCAAACGTGGCCTCTCCATGATGGTACGGGCGTCCGCTGCGCCCGCGTGAGGACGATGGCAGCACGCCTCGGGCTGGCTATCGGACAACCGCAGCGTGAGTGTCGTCTTCTTCGTCTGCGGGGGTGGTGCCTGGCGACCGCGCTGATTACCACCGCAGGCGCCTGCGCCTCCGAACGTACGGCCCCCACGGCGCCGACCATTCCCACAACGGCGGCCTCCAGCGTGCTCACGGGCCACGTCGTGGCGACCAATGGCGGCGAGCCGCTCGAGGGTGTGTCGGTCACGCTAAGCGGCCGCACCGCGATCACCGATGCCGCCGGCTCGTTCACGTTGGATGGGATTCCGACTGGCACCCAACGCGTCCTGCTGGCCGGCTCAGCGATCGTGCCTCGAGCGCTCACGATCGCCGCGACTGCCGGCCGGGACGTCGCCATTGATGCGATTCAGACCGCTGGCTTTGACTTGGCTTTCTATCGCCAGATGGTGAGAAATGGATTCGAGGCGCCGCCCGGAGCGCTGCAGCCGATTCGTCGCTGGACCGAACATCCGCAGCTGTATCTGCGCACGGTCGACGAAACCGGCGCGACCGTCGATGCAGGCACGCTCGACATGGCCGAACGCACAATCCGCGAGACGACGCCCGTCTGGACCGGCGGCCGGTTTGGCATCGCCGCGGTTGAACGAGGCACGGCGCCGCGCGTCGGTGCCACAGGCTGGATCACCGTGAACTGGGTGTCAGCACTGGAGCCAGGCGTCTGCGGACGGTCCGCCGTGTCGGGAAACGCGATCGAGCTTCGGACGAACGCCGCGTGTCACTGCGGCAACACTCTGGCATCGGTGACGTTGGTCCGTCACGAACTCGGCCACGCGCTGGGCTATTGGCACACCGACGCGCCGACCGACGTGATGACGGGAACGCGCTACCTCAGTTGCGACCAGCAGCCATCGGCTCGAGAACGCGCCGCGGCGGCGATCGCCTACGCCCGGCCAGTCGGCAACACCGACGAGGACGTCGATCCGTCGAGCACCGTGACGCTGATGCCGACCCGTTTCATTCCCTGACGACGCGACCCCACGAGCTGGCGTCCGCATCGACGTACCGCGACTAGGCGTCGCGACGCCAGCGCCGATTACATCGGAAGCGTTGGACGCGGCCCCTCCAATCACCCACGGCCACAGTCGGCTGACTTTCGTCGAGGCGGATCCCTTCGACCTCGGCCCGAGCAGCTGGGGTGGGGTGCGCGAAGCCATTCGCGTCAAGTTGACTGTCGACGGCAAGACCTTGAACGCCTTCGTCACGCACCTCGACTGGCCGGCCGACGACGATTGGACTGATGCGAACGAAGAGCACGTTCAGAACCGGAACAACCTGGCGGCCAAGCTCGACCTCTTCAGCGGGTACAAGATCTTTGGCGGCGACTTCAATGCCCCCTACACGCGGGAATTCGGTCCAGCGAACCACCATCACCACCTTGTTCGGCAGTGGCTCGGCGAGGCGCGCACCCGCGGCGCCCGCCGCACGTTGGGGCTGCAACATTCATGGCCTGACAGCGGCCATTGCCGTTTCTTGACCGATGCCGGCGAGCGTGAAGCGATTGAGACCGCGTATCGGATGTCGGGCGAGTGGGGATTCGAAGTCGCGCGGTCCGGATCCGTGCTGTCGTGGGGCGCAGTTGTCAGTCTTTTCCCGGTGCCGGGCGGCGGCTGTGCCGCCCGGCACTTGATCCCGGCGATGATTTCGCTCGCCTCCCTCAGGTTAGGCGCCTGAACGGGGCCTAACACTGTCCGAAGATGGCGGGCGGTGTCCAAAACAAGCGCTATCCGCCGTGATGTTCATGGATTGATCCGCAGCGACACCGCCAGCGCCGTGCGTCTCTCTCGCTCCGCGTTCGCGGTGGTTCCGTAGGCCGCCAGATCCAGCGCGAGCCGTTTCCCCATGCTCAGCCCCACGCCAACGGTCGGATTCCATTTCTCCCGCCCGTAGAACGCGCCGCCGCGGACCTCCACGACGCCGAGATCACGCTCATATCCGGCACGGAACGAGTTGCCCTGGAAGCCGCTGCTGTATTCGGTTTGAACTTCCCACTTGCCCGCGAGATATCCGGCGTCCAACCGGTAGTCGACCGGAAGCTCCGTTCGCATGCGGTCGATGCTCGCCGCCGCCGTTTCGGCGAACTCGCTGTCGCCGGCGATCAGATCGCCGATCGTGTAGGAGACGCGCTCAACGTCGTTCCAGTCGATGTGGTTCCCGATCCCGTTGGCGCCGAACCCGATCTGCCATGGCCCGATGACGGCGGACGCACCCAGATCGGCGGCGAAACCGCTGCCGCCCTTGGCCTCGTGGCGCACGACCGCGAGCGGCGGCGGCGCGAGCGGTTTCTGGGTGATGAGCCCACGCCGATCGGTGTCGAGACGAAGCGCGCTGTCGACGCGCTCATAGCGGAACCCGCGCAGGTGATTGTAGTTGGCCGCGATGTAGATGCCGTCGCGCTCAGAGCCGGTCCCGAGGCCGGCCGGTAGCGCGAACCGGCCGCGATACCCGCCGGTCACGGCGAGGGCGAGCTGGCCCTGGGACGACGTGCCGAGCTGCATCGACGCGTCCGGCAGGTAGACATCGCTGCTGCTGCCTAGAACCCCAATCAGCTGCGGATCGATGCTGAGATCCGTGCGCATCGACAGGTACGGTCCTGCGCCGATGTAGATGCCCTGAAACGTCCGATTGGGTCCACGCCGGAGCGTCATCGTGCCGCCCCAGTTCGGCGAGGCGAGGCCTTCGGCCGCGGGTTGATTCGCCGGCACGAACCCGCGATAGGCGTTGAGATCGCGGCTCAGCGTGCCGCGCCGCAGATCCACGACCAGCTGCGCGGCGGCATCGTTGTAGTCGCGCCCGAGCTGATAGTGCAGCGGCGCCGCCGCGTATTCGATCGTGCGCACCAGATCGAAATCGTCCGACGTCGGGCTGAGCCGGTCGAAGTCGCCGATCACCTGGAGCAGCCCCAGCGGCAGCACGATCGATTTGTACTGTCGCGCGTCGTCGACCATCTTCGACGCCAGGTTTTCGGACCCGCCGGTCGCGCCGAGCCCGATCTTCCTCGCGTCGAACGACCAGTTCTGCGCCCGCGCGTCGTGCGCGCACAGCAGTGAGAGCAGAAGAACGGCAAGCGAGCAACGTCCGAGCATAGTGACCTCCTTTGAAGGACCACGTTTCACGCCGGTGCGAAGCACGGCGTCTGCCCGGGTAGACGGACGGCCCGTCGACGATTGCAAACTGCGGGCGAGCGGCCCTATTCGTCGGGGGACTGGCTTCGCGCGAGCAGCGGCGCCGCGAAGCGCGCGCGCAGTGCGATCAGATCGTCGGCGTCGAATTCGTAGCGGGCGGGAGCGTCGCTGCGGACGTCGCGCACGTCGAACCGCGGGCGCATGAGGCCGCGGTCGCGGTGGTGTACCGAGTCGAGCAGCAGATGCCCGAGCTCGTGGGCGACGATGCGGCCGAGGAAGCGGCCGTACACGCGATCGTGGAAGCCGTCGAAGGCGCGGATGCCCGCCGCGTCGACGAACTGCCGCACCTTGCCGCACGACACATAGATGGTTCGCCGCATCCGTCCATCGATCACCGCGACCGCCCCGAGGGGCTGCGGCGCCGACTGCGCTGCGAGAGGCACTCGATCGCGGAGATCGATCCCCACGGTCCAATCCGCAGCTGCCTGATCGCGCACCCGTCGGCCTCGTTGCCAGACGATCTGCAGGCCGGGCGGAGACCAGATGGTCGCGACTTCCGACTTCAGCGCGGCGGCCTGGCCGGGCGTGAGATCAGCGTCTGGAAGAACGAGGCGGATGGTGAACGATAGGGGTGGCTGCTGCGCCGCGAGGTGGGAAGGGGTTGCTGCAAGAACAGCGGTGACTGCGATCGCCGCCTGCCATGGTCTCATCGGGCATCCTCCGTTGCCCGAAGAGACGGACTCGACGCGGCGCTTCGCGCGGCCGCGTCGAGTGGTATTGCACGAACGTCAAGGCGGCGGGATCATCGGCATCTCACAGCGTCTTGAGGAACTCGATCAGCGATTGTTTCTGGCCGTCGTCTAGATTGGTGCCGAATGGATGGCCCGTATTTGTGTTGCCCTCTTTCGTCGTGTCGAACCAGAACGCGCTCTCGGACTGCGTGGCTGAAATGCCGACGTTGGTCGGATCGAACGTGTTGCTGGCGGGATAAAACGCCTTCTTCACGTGATCGTAGCGGCTGTTGCTGATCCAGAATCCTTTGCCGCGGTCCTTGCTCAGCAGGTTGGCGAGCGTCGGAACGCTGCCGTTGTGGAGGTAGGGCGCGGTTGCCCAGATGCCGTTCAACGATCGCGCCTTGTAACCGATCTGTGGTGCCGAGAGGTTGGGTGGTGGAGGCGGCGGCGGGGGCGGCGTCCCTTCCGATGTGCGCGGCGCCCGGTCCTCGTGGAAGGCCTGGCCGGCAATCACTCCGGCAATCACGTGCGTGAGAATGTCTTCGCCGCTCGCCTGCTCGCCGAAGAGGACAAAGGGGTTGAGACCCTTCACCCGGCCTCTGAGCAGGCCGGTTTTCAAGTCCTTGGAAAGCCGGCGCGCGTGGTTCTCCGTCATCCGGCTGTCCGTGCCGATCGTTTCGAGCGGTACCAACTTGTCGTGCGCTTTTCTGTTCGCGGCGGCACGGTCGATCAATGCGTGGCAGCGCTGGCAATTGTTCTCGTACACCGTTTTGCCCCTTGCTGCCGCTTCGGGATCGATCTTCATCTCCTGCGAGAGACCGGACGGCCAGACGGGGGAGCGTAGCGTTGTGAGCATCCGCTCCAGCCGCACCAGTTTCTTCACATCGACTGACGACTTCGGGTAATACGGGCCCGCCGCAGGCTTTTTCGCCAGATCGAATTCGCCGAAGACGCCGAGCAGCTCACCCACGTTGCGGGCGACATCTCCGAGCCCCGCATTCGGCGCCGACCAATTCCATTGCACGCGCTCGTGCATCGGGTTCGGCGTATCCCAAAGGAACGGGTACGACACCGGCGCATCGGCTTTCACGTCGTTGTCGGGCGCGTCGATCGCGGTCGAGAACACGCGATTGAAGATGTGGCCGAACGCGTCGACGCGGCCAAAGCCGTAGCGCTCCACCGGCGCATTCTGATCGCGCCGGCGGGTGAGCGCACCATCGAGTGTGTTCAGCTCCTCTCGAAGCTGTTTGTACCCGGTGGGCGGCACGTTCACTCTGGCCGCAAACCGCGCGAACTTGGCATCGTCGCTCAGCGTGCTGCTCGTCGACGCGACCACCGCGTTGAGAAAGCCGGTGAAATCCACCATCGACGGGCCGCCTTCGACGAGCGCCGACCGTCCCCCGATGTTGAGGCGGCCGGTGTGGCACGCCGCACACGTCAGCCCGACGTAGGTCGCCGTCCGTGACTGGTTGGTATCGGCGGCGAAGCCGATCGGCAGCTTCTTGCCAGGCACGCCGATGAAGCCGAGTTGTTCGAGGAAGTCCAGGTCGCTCAGAAGGCTGCCGCTCGCGGACTGTTCGAGGGCGATGAACCACGAGTACTTCATGATCCGCGACCCCTGCGACCCGAACCAGAACGCGTCGCTGGTCGTCTGGTTCCAGCCCTGCCTGAGATCTATCGGCTGCGCCTCCGCACGGCTCCCGAAACCCACCGCGATGCCAACCGCAGCCAGGACCGCGGCCAACCGTTTCCAACTCGATGCGCTGCGCATGCTGTCCTTCCCTCCTGTCGGTGAGTGGGGGATGCCTCGCGATCACTCGTAGCTCGCGTCGTACGGATACTCCAGCGTCTCGGCGTGCAGGCGCGCCTGGCCGTCGGGTGGCAACAGCAGGGTCGTCGGCGATGGCCACGTCTTGAAGTGCACCCGCACCGATCGCGCCGACCCGTTGCACACCAGATACGAGCCCGCCTCCGGATCCCAGCGCACCGAAACAGCCGCGCAGGCGTCGCCGGTGCAGAACGTCGACTCGGCAAGGGTGTCCGGCCAGTTCACGGAGCCCCTCGCAGGTTGATAACGTTTCACACTGAGGATAGCGAACAACCGTGGCGTGCGGGGCCAGCGCGAACACCGCCGCCGGGCTCACGGCTGGCGATACCGCCCGGGCGCGAGGCAGCCGACCAGCCGGTCGACGCGCTTCACGCCCTGGGATCGGGCCCAGTCGCGGACCATGCGACGCGCCTGCTCGCCAACCTCCGGCGGCTCGTACGCCGATCGCCGCCAGGCGGCGGACATCGCAAACCCGGTCAGGTCGGCCTTCGCCAGCACCGCTTCGGCAACCCGCAGCTGGCGGCACACCGCAGACGGGTCGTTGTCGAACGTCGCGATGCCGGCGCGCGCGAGTTCCGCGAGGCCGACAGTCCAGGGCGCACCGTTGCGGTGGATCACCTGTGCCTCGGACCGCGCGGCCGCCACGAGTCGAGCCTGCAGCCTCGGGTTCGAATCGATCGCGGCTGCCAGCGCCAGCGCCCCGCGCGCACGCGCGTAGTGCAGCGACGCGAACACCGTCGGCACCCGGAGCAGCTGCGATCGACGGAGCGCCTGCCATTCAGCCTCGATCGTGTCCCAGGCCTCGTCGGGTCGCTCCAGGTAGAGGCTCACGTCGATCTCGGCGAGCAGTCCGCAGGCTCGTTGCAGGTCGGTACTCGACATGACCCCATCGCGCGAGGTCCTGGCGTACTTGCTGCCGGGCGCGCTCGGGTTCGTCGTCGGCGAGATCGAGGACGTGCGCGCCGCTGACCAGGCGGAGGCTGATCGACCGGTGCAGATCGCCGCGGTCCTCGGCGTCGCGGATGAGCGCGGGCATGCGATCGCGATTCAACTGGCAGTCGCCGCAAAGGGCCCGCGCATTGAACGCGATGATCGCGGCGGTGCTTTGCTCCCAGGCGACGTTGGTGCATTCGGCGCGCAGCTGATCTGACGCCGCGTCGGCAAGCGCCGCGGCGCCGCGCCAGTCGCCGTGAAGAAACGAGATGATGCTCTTCATCAGCGTGGTGAACGCCTGGGCATACGGATCGCCGATGCGCGCCGCCATTTCCTGCGCCTGCGCGATCAGCGCGTACGACGTGCGGCGATCGCCCCCGGACGGCACGTGGCAAATCTGCGTGCTCTCACCGGCCAGCGCCAGGAGAATGCGGTACGGATCGCCCGACTGCAGCGCCAGCAGCACGTACTGGGCCGAAAACTCCGCGCTCCTGAGCGGCTCGATCATGCTGGTGCCGATCGCCCCGGTCCAGCAGACGTCGAGGCGGAGGGTCGCCTCGTCCGACAGCCTTGGATCCGCCTTCTCCTCGAAGCGCAGCCCCCTCGCTGCCAGGCGCGTTCTCAGCCACGCGACGTGCGCGAGCCGTGCCGTCCGGCTCCGCAGCACGGTGAGCCCGGTCTGGCGCACGAGCGCCTCGAGCATCGCGATGCCGCGATGGATGTGGCCGCACCTCAGGAGCTGGCTGGCGGCGTTGATGCGGAGGCGGATCGCATCGTGCTCGGCCGCCCCCTCCGCGGCCGCCAGATACGCGCTCGCTGCCTCCGGCCCTTTGTCGGCGCTGGCCAGCGCGTCGCCCATGCGCTGGTGCGCGACCCGGCGCGTGTCGGGGTCGAGTGTGTCCGTCGCCAGCGCGATCGTGTACAGGCTTGCGGCCTTGTTGAAGGCGAACGCCTCCATCGCCTGGGCGGCGGCCTTCAGCGCCTGCGCCGCGGCCTGGCCGAAGTCGCCCGCGGCGTACAGGTGCATCGCCACCTGTTCGGCGTTGCCGGTATCGCTGGCCTCGAAGGCGCGGGCCAGCTCACGATGCCGATCGGCGACGATGGCGGCGTCGAGCAGCGAGACCAGCACGGCTCGGATGCGATCGTGATAAATCTCCAGGACCTCGCGGCCTTGCACCAGCTGCGGGCGGACCAGCCGCTCGCGGAGGAGCCGATCGCGGCTGCCGGCAAAGGTCCGGCTCGGAAACGCGGCCTGGATGACGCTTCGCTCGATCGGCTGGCCGGCGATGGCGACGAGCTGCAGCAGGTGGAGCGTGTCGGCGCCCATGTCGTTCATGCGCGCCCGGATGACGTCGGCGAGGCTGAACTGCCCGGCCAGGGTCCGGTCGCCGCCGCCGGCGTTGATCCATCGCATGATTTCGTGGATGAGGAATGGTTCCCCGCCCGATTGCTGCGCCACTTCTTCGATCGCGGCCGGCGTCAACGGCGCGGTCGTTCGAGCCAGCATCTCCGCCAGCCGCGTCGCATCGGAGGATTCGAGCGGCGCCAGTTCGATGTCCACGCTGACGGCGGCGCGCGGGAGACTGGGCCGTTCACGCAACGCCGTCAGCCAGGGACTGGTCGCGATCGCCTCGGCGCGGTACGCCAGGAGGAGCAGGACGGCCGGCGCTTCCGCGCCGGCGAGCAGGTCGACGAAGAACGCGCAGCCATCCATGTCGCCCCATTGCAGGTCGTCGATCGCGAGCACCACGCGAGTGCGCTCCGCCAGCCTGCCGAGCAGCTCGCGCAGCGCCCCGAATGCCAGCCGCCGCAGTTCGTGCGAGTCTACGGGCAGGTTTCCGCCATGCGGGCGGGCCGGCAGCTGCGCAAGCACCGGGAACATGCGGGTGAGCACGCCGAAATTGCGCGGGACGATCTGCTGAAGCGTGTCCGGGTCGAGGCGGCGCAGATGCTGCGTCAAGTCGTCGACGAGATCATCGAGGCCCTGGTAGGGCACCGACTCACCCTCGTAGCAGCGGCCGCGCAGCGCCAGCATCGAGCCGTCGTGTTCCAGGCTGGCGACGAACTCGCGGATCAGCGAGGTCTTGCCGATTCCCGACGATCCCGAGATGTGCGCGACCGCGGGACACCCGACCTGGACCGCGTCGTAGGCGGCGCGCAACCGCCGCAGTTCGCTGGCGCGTCCGATCAGATGACGGGCGGGCTCGCTGGCCGCGACGCTGCTGCGACCTCGGCTCAGCACGCGGCTCGCCTCGGCAAAGCCGTATCGCGCACGCGGATCCCGCGACAGCAGCCCGACGCACAACTCGTTCAGATCCGGCGCGATCGGCGCGAGCGCCGAGGGCGGACCCGGCGTGTCCAGCTGTTTTCGCTGCAGCAGCGCGAGCCAGCTGCCGGTGAAGGGCAGCGCACCCGTCAGCGCCTCGTACAGCATCACCCCCAGCGCATACCAGTCGGTCGCCCGCGTCACCGGCTCTCCGCCGATGTGCTCCGGCGACATGTATTCCGGTGTGCCGGCGAGCGTCCCGGCGCGGCCGTCGTCGCCCGCAAAGGAGCGGGCGAGGCCGAAATCGAGGATCACGACGCGCCCTTCGCGCGTGACCAGGACGTTCGACGGTTTCATGTCGCGGTGCACCAGATCCCGCTCGTGCAGAAAGTGCAGGCCGGCCGCCAGCTGCAGGAAGCAGGCGCGCAGCCTCGATTCGCGTTCGGACATGGAGCCGCCGTCGATGTAGCGGCCCAGCGACGTGCCGGCCACGAACTCCATCGTGAACATCCAGTGCTGCCGATGCTGAATCAGCTCGTGCAGGGCGGCGATGTTCGGATGGCGAATGTCGGCCAGGCCGCGGAATTCGCGCTTGAAGTAGTAGAGCGCGGAAGACCGCGGATCGCGCAGCAGCTTGAGCGCAACGACCGAATCCGACGCCTTGTCCAGCACTCGATAGACGTCGCCGAACGCACCGGAGCCGAGATGTTCGAGCACGTCGAACCGGCCGGGCGGCAGCATCCCGGCGGCCGCGGGTTCGGCCGGTGCGGCGGCGCCGGCTTGCGCGAGCCGGCGGTGTTCGTCCAGGAGCAGGCGCAGTTGATCGCGCGAAGCCGGGTCGACGTCCCACGCCTCGGACACGCACGCTTCGTCCTCCGCCATCCTGGGCGGCTTTCCAGAAGGCCTCCTTCAGCTGCTCCCAGCGCCCGGCGTTCATGGCTCGTCCGAGCTCCCGCGCAACGCCTTGGACAGCCAGGCGCGCGCCATCGCCCAGTCGCGCTTGACGGTGCGCTCGGAGATGCCCAATGCCGACGCCGTTTCCTCGGTGCTGAGGCCGGCGAAGAAGCGAAGCTCGACGATCTTCGCCATGCGCGGATCCCAGTCGGCCAGGCGCGTCAATGCCTCGTCGATTTCGACCACCTCCGACGCGCGATCGTCCGTGTAGACCAGCACGTCGTCGAGGTCGCAGCGCCGCTGCGGGCTCGGCCGGCGCTGAGCGTTCACCGAGCGGGCGTGGTCAACGAGAATCCGCCGAACCGTCTGCGCGCAGACGGCAAAGAAGTGCGCGCGGTTCTGCCATCCGATTGAGGTGTCGCGAAAAATCCGGAGGTAGAGCTCGCTGATGACGGCCGTGGGCTGCAAGCGTGTGGCCGCGACGCTCGGTTCGGAACTGATGCCGGGCGATACGGAGGAGCCGATCGTGAACGACGGTGAGCAGGGCGGATTGCGCTTCGCGATCGCCGGTCGAGATGCGCTCGAGGAGCACGGTGATCGGCTGCACGTCGTCGCGGGCGGGCGTCGTCACGGGTCAGTATCCTTTCGGGCCTTCTCCCTCCAAAACGCATCCGCCCCGGCAACCGAACAACCGTCCCTCAGGCGACTGAGGCTGCGGCCTCCCCGACCGCCGGCGCGGCGCCGGCCGGGACCATCGAACTGCCCGGCGCCTGCGGGCGGCGATCCGTTCTCGCCTTGAGCCGCAGGCCAGCCGATGCCGGCAGATCGGCCTGCCCCAGCCAGCCGCAGACGTCCTCAGCGACGATGCCCTGCTGCTCCAGGTCGCTCCTGAGCCTTGCGAGCACGGCCTGAAGCCGCCGATACAGGGCACGCTGATCGACGCGCTGAACCCTCGCGATGTCGGCGATCGAACGACCCTCGCTGAAGTGCATGCTGACCAGCGAACGCTCTTCGGCGCCGAGCCGTTCGACCGCCCGCCCGAGCGCTTTCACCGTGCGCGCCACATACGGGCGCGACAGGCATACGTCAGGCGATTCGCCCTGTCCCGCAATGCCGTCGAGCGCGCGCTCGCTCACGACCTGGCGGGACCTTCGAACTGGGAGACGCGCAAACAGCGCGTCCAGTTCCGCGGCGCCGGGCGTCACGCCGTGATGGAGCCGAAGCATCTCGCCCGCCTCGGACAGCGAGAGGCCGTCGCGGTAGACCAGGCGCTCCAGCAGGAGCGCGATCGCACCCAGCCGGTGGGCTTCAGCCGAGGCACGCCATTTGCCCCAGCGGCTGACGCGGTAGTCGAGGAGCATCCGGTCGATCGTGACGATGAGGAAGGTACGGAGGCTGCTGCGCCCTTCAAACCGACGGAGGACGGCCCGGTCGTTCTCGAGCAGGCGCAGCATCACGTGTCCCGAAAAGTCTTCGCCTTCGTCGGCCGACAGGCGGCGGCGCCGGACGACCATCCGGATCGCCTGCTGGATGCAGGGCAGGTTCGAGGAGAAGGGATCGGGCGCCGGATGGCGGTCGAAGTCGCTGAGTGGCGTGCTCATGTTGTCGCTCCGCTTTGGACAGCGGGAAACGACGCGAGGAGGGGCCAAACCGGCGGCGGTCGACGCCGGACGTTACAGAAGACGGCGAGTCGCTGGAGAATTTCCAGTGGATCCAGCCACTCTTGCGAGCTGGTCAGGTGAGGTTGCCGGGGCCCGCGGCCGTGGGAGACTTCTGCCGGGCACGCGAGGCGATGAGAGAGGATTGGAGAATCTGGTGAGAGCGGGTTGGCTTGCCAGCCGTAGCTCGCTCCCGGCGGCAGAAGAACTTTCGCACCCTGCATCCCTGCCGAGGCTCGAGGCGGGCGGATCTCAGGTGTTCCGAGATCCGCCCGGTTGCGAGCGCTAAGGCAGGATCGTCAGAACGCAGTCGCCAAAGTTCAGCACACCGCTGTAGTGCGACAGGTTCGTGTCGACGTTCTTCTCGAAGATGAGATGCAGGACGTCGCTCGAACCCTTCTGGATCGTCCGCTTGTTCTGATCGGCCACCAGCTGGGCCGTCGTCAGGTTCGCTGACGGCGCCGCGATGTCGGGCTTGTCATACAGCATGTCGCCATCGAGCTTGATCTGCATAAGCTTGCCGTTGGCCGCCGGCCACGTCAGCGAGAGCGCCGTCAGAACCGAATCAACCGTGGCTCCGTTGGCGATTGTGATCTGCACTTCCTTGGTCTGCGGTTTCTTGAGCTGACCGACAGGTTGCACGATCCGCCGCCGCCAACCACCGGGCACGGCTTGGCCGGCGAGTTGTGGAGTTTGTCCGGGTTGGGCCGCACTGTCCACGTCTGCGGGTTGAAGCCGAGGCTTGCGAGCCTCGCCGCCGAGATGGTCACGTAGTAGGTGTCGTGGAAATCCGAGCTGTCCCCACGGACATTTTGGACTTTCCTGCGCGAGTTGTCGTCACGCCGACGGACGCCCCGCATCGTCCTTGAGGAGTTGAGCGGCGTGAGCGAACGGCCGATGATCATCCGCATGACGACCACGCCCCGCCCGCAGCAACGCTATGACCATCGGCTCCGGGATCTCGTCCAACGCACCGGGGACCTGACCATCGCCACGGATCTCGGCGTCCCGCGCTCGACGGCGCGTGGGTGGCTCGGCGCGGCGCCGACGGTCGTGGTCAGTCTGGAGGTGGCGGACCTCACGGAGCCGGAACTCCGGCAGGAGATCCTGAAGCTGCGGCGACGCGTCGAGAAGCTCGCGGCGCTGCTCCGGTTGGCGCTGGCCCTGCTTACACACCTCCGGGTTCAGGCTCTCACGACGAGCGTCTGCCGGACGGACGCGCCAAGCGGCGGATCCTGCGCGCCGTGGATCGGGCCCGCGAGTGTATGCCGTTGCGAGCGCTCCTGCGGTTCCTGCGACTGTCGCCGAGCCGGTTTCATGCCTGGCGCCGGCGGCAGACCGCGTGTGCGCTCGACGATCAGTCGTCCTGTCCGCGCACGTCGCCGCATCGACTGACGCCAGCCGAGGTCCAGGCGATCGGGGACATGGTGACCTCGCCCGAGTACCGTCACGTCCCGACCGGCACGCTCGCCGTCCTCGCGCAGCGGCTCGGCACCGTCTGGGCGTCGCCGTCGACCTGGTACCGCCTCGTGCGGAAGTACGGCTGGCGACGCCCCCGGCTCCGCGTGCATCCGGCGAAGCCGAAGGTGGGCCTTCGCACGACGCGAGCCGACGAGATGTGGCACATCGACACCACCGTCATCCGCCTGCTCGACGGGACCCGCGCCTATCTGCACGCCGTGATCGACAACTTCTCGCGACGGATTCTGGCGTGGCGAGTCGCCGACACGTTCGCGCCGGTCAACAGCGTGGCCGTGCTGCTCGAGGCCAGTCGGGGCGCGACGTCCTCAGACGACGACCCCAGTCGTGTTGGCGGACGCGGGCGTGGAGAACGTGAACGCCCAGGTCGACGAACTGATCGCCACGGGCGTGCTGCGCCGGGTCTTGGCCTTCACGGAGCTGAAGTTCTCGAACTCCATGATCGAAGCGTGGTGGCGCTCCCTGAAACATCAATGGCTCTTCCTCCACTCGCTGGACAGCGTCGCCACCGTCCGTCGACTGGTGGCGTTCTACGTCGCACGAACACAACCGCGTGCTTCCGCATTCGGCGTTTCGCGGACAGACGCCGGACGAGATGTACTTCGGCACCGGGGACGCGGTGCCGGCAGACCTGACGTCACGCGCGGCCGCCGCGCGCCGGGCACGCGTTGAGGCCAACCGATCGGCGTCCTGCGAGACGTGCCCGTCAGTCGACGCGGCCGCATGACCACGGAGTGCTGACCGCCGTTCCGACCACGGGGACCCGCGGGCCCGTGCGTCTGGAGGCGAAGCCGGGAGAACCGCGGACCGCACGTCGCACGAGTAGATGGGCGGAACCGTGTCCGGGATCAGAGTCGCTGCCCGTTAGCCGCCCCTTGCCGCCTGAATGACGAGAACTCGCGCGCGAAAGTCCAGAATGTCCGTGGAGATAGCTTCGCTACATGCACTTGAGTCCAGCGGCCACCGAAGACGCGATTCGGTTGCTGGACCGGCGGCATCGGACGCTCCAAGATCTGTAAAATCGTGGAGACATTGTGGAGACGGGATCGACGAAGGCGGCAAGTGATTGATGAGATGAGGACTTAGTGGAGCGGGCTACGGGGATCGAACCCGTGTCCGAGGCTTGGGAAGCCTCTGTACTACCATTGTACTAAGCCCGCAAACGGACCTGACGCTGACGGTTGGCGAATTAGGGATTCGTGACTTGGTGAATGGAACTCACCAAGTCTTCAACTCTCCAACTCGCCAATTGTAATCTCACGCGCGGATCAGCGCAAGCACCTCGTCGCGCTTCTGTTCCATCAGCTCCGGCGTCGTCGCTTCCAGGTTCAGCCGCAGCAGCGGCTCGGTGTTCGACGGCCGCACGTTGAAGTGCCAGTCGGGATACTCGACCGACAGGCCGTCGAGCTCGTACTGGTGGCCGTCGGCGTACTTGGCGGCGATCGCGACCAGCTTGCGGCGGCACCTCGTCCATGCTCTTCAGCTTGGTGTTGATCTCGCCCGAGATGAAGTACTGCTCGGCGCAGCGGCTCGCAGCAGCTCGTGCAGGCTCTGGCCCTTCTTCGACATCAGCTCGAGGATCAGCAGCGCCGGGATGAAGCCGTTGTCGGCGTAGAAGTTGTCGCGGAAGTAGTAGTGCCCGGTGACCTCGCCGCCGAAGATCGCGTTGGTCTCGCGCATCCGCCGCTTGAAGAACGCGTGGCCGACGCGGTTCATCAGCGACGTGCCGCCGTAGCTGCGCCACGATGTCCTTCACCGCGTAGCTGGCGCGCAGGTCGTAGATGATCGTCGCGCCCGGGTGCTTCAGCAGGAACGCCTCGGCCAGCAGCGCCGTGATGAAGTCGCCCGAGACGAACTCGCCGGTGCCGTCGATGAAGAAGCAGCGGTCGGCGTCGCCGTCCCAGGCGATGCCGATGTCGGCCTTCTCGCGCGATCACGCGCTCGACGATGTCGCGGCGGTTCTCCTCGATCAGCGGGTTGGCTTCGTGGTTCGGGAAAGCGGCCGTCGATCTCGAAGCACAGCCGCGTCGTCCGGCAGGGCAGCCGCTCGAACAGCTTCGGCGCGACCAGCCCGCCCATGCCGCTGCCGGCATCGAGCACGACGTTGAACGGCTTGATGACCGACGCGATCGATGAACGACATCACGTGCTCGACGTACGGCGTCGAGCACGTCCTTCGTCGTCACGCTGCCGCGGCGCGCCGCCGGCGGCGGCAGCGCGTCGCTCTGCGATCATCGTCGCGGATCTCGGCGAGCCCTTCGTCGCCGCTCAGCGGGAACGCCTCCTTGCGCACCATCTTCATGCCGTTGTACTGCTTCGGGTTGTGCGAGGCGGTGATCTGCACGCCGCCGTCGTGGCCGTCGCGCGCGACCGCGAAGTAGAGCATGTCGGTCGCGATCATCCCGTAGTCGACGACGTCGGCGCCCTGCGCCGTGGCGCCGTCGATGAACGCCGCGGCGAGCGCCGGCGAGGAGAGCCGCATGTCGCGGCCGACCGCGATCCGCTTCGCCTTCAGATACGCGACGAACGCCGCCGCCGATCGCCCGCGCCGCCTCTTCGTTGACCTCGCTCGGGATAGACGCCGCGAACGTCGTAGGCCTTGAAGATGTCGGGATTCAGACATGTAGCATCGCCTCAGCTATGTCGTCTATAGTCGGCTGTAAGTCGGTGACGACGCGACTTGTCGCCGAGCACGACGCCGTCGTCGACGAGCGCGCTGCGGCCGATGTGGCAGTGGCGGCCGAGGATCGACCGGCGGACGACCGCTTCCTGGCTGATGCGGCGTGTTCGCCCAGACGATCGCGCGCTCGAGCGACCGCGTGCTCCTCGATGTGGCACTGGCGGCCGACGACGCTGTAGGGGCCGATGCGGGCGCCGGCTCTTCACGACGGCGCCCTCGTCGATGAAGCAGGGGCCCTCGACGATCGCGCCTTCCTCGATGCGCGCCTCAGGCGACATCCACGCGGTGCCCGGCGCGGCGGCGAACGGCGCGCCTCGACGCGATGGCCGACGTAGCGGCCGTCCATGATGTCGCGGTGCACCTGCATGTACTTCTCCGGCGTGCCGATGTCGATCCAGTAGCCGCGATAGACGTAGGCGACGAAGGTCTCGCCGCGCTCGATCAGCGACGGGAAGAAGCTGCGCTCGATCGACCAGGGCGTGTCCTTCGGGAATGCGATCGAAGGTGTCGGGCTCGAGGACGTAGATGCCGGCGTTGATCGTGTCGCAGGTGATCTCGTCGGCGTTCGGCTTCTCGAGGAACCGCTGGATGTTGCCCTGCGGCGTCGGTCTCGACCAGCCCGTAGGCGCTCGGGTTGTCGACCGGCGTCAGCACGATCGTCGCCTTGGCCTTGCGCTCGCGGTGCAGCGCGATCACCGCCGCCAGATCGACCTGCGTCAGCACGTCGCCGTTGAAGACGACCACCGATTCGCGCAGCGACTCGCCGGCGTAGCGGATCGCGCCGGCGGTGCCGAGCGGCGCCGGCTCGACCACGTAGCGGATCGCCAGGCCGCGTCTCGCCGCCGTCGCCGAAGATCTCCTCGATCCGCCGCGGCTGGTAGTTGAGGCTGAGGATGACCTCGTCGATCTCGGGCACCTGCTTGAGCAGATCGAGCTGGTAGTGGAGAAACGGCCGGTCGAAGATCGGCACGATCGGCTTCGGCGTGTGAATCGTCAGCGGGCGCAGCCGCGTGCCTTTGCCCCCCGCGAGCAGGATCGCCTTCATCGCAACCACCGATGTTATCATGTGAGCACGGGCCGTCGATGAACCTGCCGAACTCGCTGACCGTCACGCGCATCTTCCTCGTGCCGCTGCTCGTGGTGGTGCTGCTGACGAAGTTCGAAGGGCGGCATGATTCTCGGCGTGCCGAAGGAGTTCGTCGGCGCGGCGATCTTCGCGCTCGCGTCGCTCACCGACTGGCTCGACGGCTACCTCGCGCGCCGCCGCAAGCAGGTCACGCCGCTCGGCCAGGTGATCGATCCGCTGGCCGACAAGCTGCTCACCTCCGCGGCGCTCATCTCGCTCGTGCAGATGGATCTCGCGCCAGGCGTGGATGGTGGCGGTGATCATCGGCCGCGAGTTCGCGGTGACCGACGCTGCGCAGCCTGGCCTACGCGCGCGGCGTGGCGATGCCGGCGTCGCCGCTCGGCAAGATCAAGATGGTCGCGCAGGTGGTGGCGATCCTCGCGCTGATCCTGGCGCAGGCGGCATCGACGGGGAGCGAACGTGCTGTATGTCATCGGGCAGGTCGGCGCTGTGGGTGGTGGTCGTCGCGGCGCTGGTGTCGGCCGCCGACTACTTCCGGCGCTTCAACGTCGTCCTGAACCCGCGCGTCGCGGACATCCCGTCGCGCGCGAACAGCGGTCGGATCGCAAAGCGGGATAGCAGCAGGCCTGAAACTGCAGCTGCACCGTATCGAAATCCGTCTGACGTCGAGATCTCACGTCCGCTCACTTGTGCGGCACGACGTAGTCGCCGCTCGCGGACCGCATCCCTGCGCGCGCGTGATCCGCATCAGCGGCATCCGTTCGGCCACCGACACGATCACGCCTTCGCCGACCGCGGCGAGCGGCAGGCCGCGGCGTCCGACGATCGCGGTACAGGGCGACGCGCGTGCCCGGCGCCACGCCCGTCGGTGCCGCGATCGATCAGCATGAAGTCGCCGTGCCGCCGATGCGTGCGCTCCTCGTTGCCGAACACCACCCGGCCGAGCGACGTGAAGTCGAGCTCGCCGAGCGTCTCGTCGCGATCGGCGCCTGCCGGCACGACCGGCGCGACGAACGGCTCGAGGTAATCGCCTGGCGAGCACGCCGTCGCAGATCGTGATCGAACGCGCGATCGCGGTCGATCTCGTTGACGGCGACGATGCGGACCCAGCCGCCGGTGCGGGCGCCCTGGCGCAGCGGCGCTGAGCCGACGGCGGTGCCGAAGCGATTCGCGCGGCGGACGAAGTACTGCTGGCCGAGCTGCACGCCGGCGCCGGTGCCGCCGCTCGATGACCAGCAGGTCGCCGGTGCCGAATCGGTGCGCGCCACCGCATCCTGGGCGCCGATGATCCGCAGCAGCTTGCCGGTGCGGCACATCGAGGGTCGGCGGCGGCGCACAGGCCACCGCGACTTCCAGCGGCGACATCGACTGTGCTCGCCCTGCGCGGCGCCCGGTCCGGACGCGGCGGCAATCAACGCCGCGGCCAGTGTGAACGCGACGAATCGCATGCGTTAACCTCCGGTGGGCTTGACTGGCCGCCTGCGTCTTCAGCTCGGCGATCCGCTTCTGCGCCAGCGGCAGGTACTCGCTCTGCTCGAATTCCTGCACCAGCTGCTCGAAGTAGGGAAGCGCCTCGGCCTTCCTGGTTGCGCCTTGCGAGCGCCTCGGCGAGGTAGAAGATAGACCGCGTCGCGGCCGGTGAACTCCGGGTCGTCCTTCAGCAGCGCCTTGAAGCGATCGATCGCGCCCGGGATACCAGCGCTGGCGGAAGTAGAAATAGCCGACCAGGTAGTCGGACTCGCTCAGGCGATCGCGCGCCTCGCGCAGCTTGCGCCTTCACCTCCGGCATCAGCTGCTGTTCGGATAGCGCGCGACGAAGGTCTCGAACTCCTTGATCGCTTCGCGCGTTTCGGTCTGATCGCGCTGCGCGCGCGCGCATCTGCCGGAAGTGCGCCATGCCCAGCTTGAACTGCGCGTAGTCGGCGCGGCGGATTGGTCGGATAGAAGGTCAGGAACTCGCGGAACTCGTTGATCGCGAGGACCAGCGCTTCGGCCGTGCCTTCGCCGAGATAGGTGTCGCCGATGCCGAGCTTGGCGTCGGGCCGAAACGGGCTCTGCGGTATAGGTTTCGATGACCTGCTTGAAGAACTCGCGCGCGTGAGCCACTTCTTGTCGTTCAGCGCCTCGGTGCCCTTGTCGAACAGGAACTTGTCCGGGCTCGGTCGTGCCGGCCGGCACCGCGCCGCGGCTGGCTGGAGCGCGCAGGCCGCCGCCGGCGTCAAGCGCGACGGCCAGGCAGCAGCGCAGGAGCGACGGGACGAGCGTGCGGGTCTGTCGTTATCACAGTATTTCCAGTCAGCCAGCGATACTCGGCCGCGAGGCCCTCTTCGAGGCCGACGGTCGGCGCGAAGCCCAGGTCGGCGCGCGCCAGCGACGTGTCGGCGTAGGTATGCCGCATGTCGCCCTTCTGCACCGGATCGACGTTGACGAGCGGTTGTCGGCCGGCGACGCGCCCGATCATCTCGAGCACCTCGTTGACCGACACGCGCGACCCGCCTCCAATATTGTACACGCGCCCCGGAACGCCCCGGTCGGCCGCGGCGACGTTGGCGGCGACCGCGTCGGCGACGAACGTGAAGTCGCGCGTCTGCTCGCCGTCGCCGTAGACGCGTGATCGGCTCGCCGAGGATGCGTCGCGCGCAGGAACTTGTGGAAGCCCATGTCCGGCCGCTGCCGCGGGCCGTAGACGGTGAAGTAGCGCAGCGACACGGTCGGCACGCCGTAGTTCGACGTAGTAGAGGTAGCAGAGCTGCTCGGCCGCCAGCTTCGTCACGCCGTAGGGCGAGACCGGCTGCGGCAGCGCGTCCTCGCGCATCGGCATCGCGACGTGGTCGCCGTAGACCGACGAGCTCGAGGCATAGACGAACCGCTCGAGCGCCGGCATCCCGCACGCCGCCTCGAGCAGCACCTGCGTCGCCTCGATGTTGTTGACGGTATAGATCGCGAAATCGCGTCCCCAGCTCTTGCGCACGCCCGCCTGGGCCGCCAGGTGGAAGACGTGCGTCCGGTCCGTCGAGCAGCGCCGGCAGGTCGGCGTCCTGGATGCGCGACTCGACGAAGCGGAAGCGCGGATGCGCCGAGCGCGCCGCCGAGGTTGCGCTCCTTGAGTCGCCGCGGATAGTAGTCGGTGAAGCAGTCGATGCCGACGACGTCGGCGCCGTCGGCGAGCAGCCGATCGGCGAGCGTCGAGCCGATGAATCCGGCGACGCCGGTGACCAGTGCTTTCATGTAAACAACGTCCGGACGCGGTCGGGCAGCCGGCACGGCCGGCCGCCGCGGTCGAGCGCGGCGTGCACCGTCGTGCCGGTCGCCAGCGTGGCGGCGTCCGCGATGCGCACCACTTCGTAAGTGAACTGCACGCGCACCGGCGAGAGCAGCGCTCCCGTCGTCCGCACCTCGAGCTCGTCGTCGTAGCGCGCCGGCTGGCGATAGGCGCAGTGCGCTTCGATCACCGGCAGCGCGAAGCCTTCGAGCTTCCATCTCGCGATAGCTCCAGCCGGATTCGCGCAGCAGATCGGTGCGGCCGACCTCGAACCAGACGAAGTAGTTCGCGTAGTAGACGACGCCCATCTTGTCGGTTTCGGCGTAGCGCACGCGGACGCGGGACAGGGAGCGAAGGGGCTGTCCCTCGTTCATCGGGGAACGGCCACCGGCGGCACCGCGGCGAGCGCAGCCGCCTTGAGCTCGCGGACGGCGCGTTCGGGATCGGGCGTGTCGAAGACCGCCGAGCCGGCGACGATGATCCGCGCGCCGGCGGCGACGACGCGCGCGACGTTGTGGAGATCGATGCCGCCGTCGATCTCGACCAGGCGCGTCGTTGCCGGCCGCGTCGAGCAGCGCGCGCACGTCCCGTACTTTAGACTCGCTGCGCGGGATGAAAGTCTGGCCGCCGAAGCCCGGGTTGACCGACATCACCAGCACGAAGTCGACGTCGGCGGCGATCTCCTCGAGCGCCGCGACCGGCGTCGCCGGGTTGAGCACGACGCCGGCCTTGACGCCGAGCGCCTTGATCGCGTGCACCGTGCGATGCAGGTGCGGCAGCACTTCGACGTGCACCGAGATCATCGCCGCGCCGGCCTCGGCGAACGCCTCGATGTAGCGATCGGGATCCTCGATCATCAGGTGGACGTCGAGCGGCACGCGTGGCGATCCGCTTGCAGCGACTTGCACGACCGGCAGGCCGATCGTGATGTTCGGGACGAAGTGGCCGTCCATCACGTCGACGTGAATCAGATCGGCGCCGCCGCGCTCGACGGCCGCGATCGCGTCGCCGAGCGCGGCGAAGTCGGCCGACAGGATCGACGGCGCGATCTGCACGCTCACCGGCTCACCTCGAGCGAGATCGGCTCGCCCGGGCGCGATCTGGAAGCCCGCCTGCGGGCTCTGGCGGAGCACGATGCCGGCGGCGACGCCGGGATACGGCGTCGAGCCGACGACGGCGACGCGGAAGCCGCGGTCGCGCAGGATGTCGGCGGCGCGATCGCCGTTGACGCCGATGAGGTCGGGCATCACGTAGCTCGCGCCGCGCTCGCCGCGGTTGACGAGCAGCGCGACGCGTGCCGGCGCGGTCTTTGGCCGGCGGCGTCTGCGCGACGACGACGTCGGGCATGAACGCCTGCGAGCGGATCTCGGCGATGTCCGCGAGCGTCAGCCCGTCCTGGGCCAGCCGCAGCTGCGCGGTGCGCTCGGTCTCGCCGACGAGGCCGGGCACCGTCGACGCGCGCTGGCCGGCGCTCAGCCAGACACGCACGCTGCGCTGGCGGCGGGCGGTCGACCCGGCGGCGGGCTCCTGCGCGAGCACGCGGCCGGCGGCAATCTTCGGGTCGAGCCGGCGGGTGTCGTCGACCTTCAGCGTCAGCCCGAGGTCGGCGGCGATCGCGCTCGCTTCGTTGGCGGTGCGATTGGTGAAGTCCGGGACCTGGACTTCGCGGGCGCGCAGCGCGACGCGCATCGACGCGGCGGCAAAGAGCACGTAGGTCGCGACCAGCGCGCCGCCGAGGAGCAGGAGCTTGCCCGCGCTCCAGACGCGGGTTCGGAGGGCCATGAGCAACAGCGATCGTACTACAACGTTCAACCGCGGAGCACGCAAACACCGCAGAGCGTTGGTTCCTGGACTGCGGTTTCTCGACGGCTCACCGCCGGCGTTCGAACACCGCGCCGAAGAACGCTTCGAGGCCGTGGCGATGCGGCTGCGGTCCGGAGATGCCCGCGTGCGTCGATCGAGCGCGTCCGCGAGCAACGGGTGCGCGCCGCGCGCGCGTGCACCGGCGCGAACGCCGGCGTGCGTCGCGAGAAACGCGTCGGCGACGCCTTCGTTCTCCTCCGGCTCGCTCGAGCAGGTCGCGTAGATCAGCCGGCCGCCCGGCGCGACGCGCTCGGCGGCGTGCTGAAGCATCGTCAGCTCCGCCGCGGCGAAGCGTGACGAGATCGCCTTCGCGCCGCCGCCAGCGGATGTCGGGATCGCGGCGGAGCGTGCCCAGGCCGGAGCACGGCGCGTCGACGAGCACGCAGTCGAACGGTCGACGCGAACGGCAGCGGCTTCAGCAGATCCGCCTGCACGATCCGCACGTTCGCCGCGCCGGCTGGCCGCCACCGTCCGGCGCAGCAGATCGATCCGCCGCTCGCGCACATCGCAGGCGACGAGCAAACCCTTGCCGCCCATCGCCGCCGACGAGCGCCGTGGTCTTGCCGCCGGGCGAGGCGCAGGTGTCGAGCACGCTCGCCGCTACCGGTGCTCGCCGGCGAGCAGCGCGACGAGCTGCGACGCTTCGTCCTGCACGACGAACCATCCCTGGTCGAGGCCGGCGCCGCGCAGCGGATGTCCCTCGTCGACGATCAGGGCGTCGGGCGCGAAGGTCGCGGGGTGCACCTTGACCGCGTCGTCGGCGAGCCGCGCGGTCAGTTCCTGCGGCGTCGTGCGCAGCCGGTTCGCGCGCAGCGTCAGCGAGGCGGGCGCGTTGTTGAACCGCAGCCACGCCTCGGCCGCGTCGAACCCGAGCCGATCGAGCCAGCGCGCCGCGAGCCAGCGCGGATGCGACAGCGTGATGCTGAAGTAGTCGAGCGCGGCGTCGCGATCCGACGGATCGGCGGGCCGCGGCGGCAGCGGCAGCGACTCACGGCGTCGCGAGATCGTCCGCAGCACCGCGTTGACGAAGCCGCTGGCGCTGCGCTTGCCCGCCCGCCGCGTCAGGTTCACCGCATCGTCCACGACCGCGGATGCCGGCACGCGCGTGAGGTGCAGCAGTTGATACGCGCTCAGGCGCAGGATCTCGACGATTTCCGGATCGAGCCGCGAGATGTCGCGCTTGGAGAACTGCGACGATGAGGTGGTCGAGCGCCGCGCGCCAGCGCTGGACGCCGGTGGCGATCTCCGCGGCGAGCGCGCGGTCGCGGTCGTCGCGCAGGCTGTCGCGCGCGAACGCGATCGCGGTCGGCAGATCGGCGCTGCCGGCGGAGACCGCGCTGAGGATCTCGAAGGCCGCGACCCGCGCCGGCGCGATCATGGCCGGCGGCTGGGGCTGGAGCTGGACCGGACTGGGCTGGACGTAAAGCGGTCGCCAGGTGCGAGGCGATGGCCGGCGAGAAACTCGCGCGCGCGTCATCGGCCGCTTGCCCTCGGCCTGGATCTGCAGCACCTGCAGACGACCGCGTCCGGCTGGCGACGATCAGTCGATCGCCGTGCGCTTCGACGATCGTGCCCGGCGCGACCGCGCCGCGTCGAGCGGCGTCTGCGGTGGCGACGCTCGATCGCCGCAGGATGAACCGGTCGCTGCCGTGGAAGGTGAACGCGTGCGGCCAGGGATGCAGGCCGCGGACAGGTTGTGGACGTCGCTCGGCCGGCCGGCTCCAGTCGATGATGCCGTCGTCCTTGGTCAGCCGATGCGCGTAGGTCGCGGCCGCATCGTCCTGCGGCGTCTCGACGGCGCTGCCGGCGGCCAGCGCGTCGGTCGTCTCGACCAGCAGGGCCGCGCCGAGCCGGCCAAGGTCGCGCTCGACCTCGTCGCTCGTGTCGTCAGGACCGATCGGTCGGTGGACCGTCGCCAGCATCGGCCCGGCGTCGAGCGCCTTGACCACGCGCATGATCGTGACGCCGGTTTCGCGCTCGCCGGCGATGATCGCGCGGTGCACCGGCGCCGCGCCGCGATAGCGGGGCAGCAGCGACGCGTGGACGTTGATCAGGCCGCGGCGCGGGATCGCGAGCACGGCATCGGTGAGGATCTTTCCGTACGCGGCGACGACGCCGAGGTCGGCGTCGAGCGCGGTCAGGCGCGTCGAGAAACGCCGGGTCTTTCAGCCGTTCGGGCTGCAGCACCGGCAGGCCGGCGCGCGACCGCCACGCGCCTTGACCGGCGACGTCGACGTCTTCTGTCCGCGGCCGCGCGGCCGATCCGGCTGCGTCACGACGCCGACGACCGTGATGCCGCGAGCGCAGCAGCGCCTCGAGCGTCGGGACGGCGAACTCCGGGGTGCCGAAGAAGACGACGCGGAGCGGCCGCCGCTCACCATTTGCCGGCGCGGGTGAGCTTGCGGATCTTCCGGACGATCAGGTCGCGCTTGATGCCGCGGAGGCGATCGACGAACAGCGTGCCGTCGAGGTGATCCATCTCGTGCTGAAAGGCGCGGGCGAGCAGGCCGGTGCCTTCGTGCTGGTACGGCTGCCCCTGGCGATCGAGCCCCTTGACGACCGCGCGCATCGGCCGCACGACGGTGGCGTTGAAGCCGGGCACGCTGAGGCAGCCTTCTTCTTCGAGCTGCATGCCGTCGCGCTCGACGAACTCCGGGTTGATCATCACGATCAGCCCGTCCGGATCGCGGCCGACCGAGATGTCGACGACGAAGATCCGCAGCGGCACGCCGACCTGCGGCGCCGCCAGCCCGACCCCGGGCGCCGCGTACATCGTCTCGATCATGTCGTCGATCAGGCGATCGATGTCCGGCGTGATGGCGTCGACGGCGTGGGCCTTCTCGTGGAGCGTGGCGTCGCCGTATTTGAGAATCGGTCGAATCATGGGTCGAAGCGGACGACGATCAACGCAGAACCCGCAGAACCGCAGAGAATCTACTTCACTCTGGAAAACCATTCACGATCCGCTTGATGCCGTCTTCGACGAGCCATTTCACGTTGAAGTTGATCAGCAGTCCTACTTTACAGCTCGACATGCCGCAGGTACGAGAGCAGCTGAGCGCCGTGAACGCGATCGAATCGCTCGACCGATTTGACTTCGACGACGACCGACATCCTCGACCAGCAGGTCGATCCGATAGCCGCAGTCGAGCGTCTGCGCCGCGATAGTCAGACGGCAGAGGCTTCTGCCGTTCGAATCGTGAGCCCCCGGTCGAGCAGTTCGAACGCAAGACACGCCTCGTACGCCGATTCCAGCATCCCGGGACCGAGTTCGTCGATGGACGCGATCGCGGCGCCGATGATCTCGTTCGGTCAGCGCGTTCAGTCGCTCCTTCTCGGACATGCCGCAGCGCATTGCAAGTCACGCGCGTGGCAAGGCGATTCGCGCCGGAAACACGCGTGTTCTGCCGGTGACGCGATAGATGCAGTGAAGAATTTTGCACTCTGCGAGTTCAGCGGGCTCTGCGTTTCCTTGTCGTGTCGGTGGCTACCGGACGCTGAAACGCGCCGCGGTGCGCTCGCTGGAACGCCTTCCAGTTGGCGACCAGCTCCTCGATCGAGTCGCCGCCGAACTTCTCGATCAGCGCGTCCGCGAGGACGATCGCGACCATCGCCTCGCCGACGACCGCGGCGGCGGGGACGGCGCAGACGTCGCTGCGCTCGATGGCCGCCGGGCTCTCGGTCATCGTCGCGAGATCGACCGAGCGCAGCGGCTTCATCAGCGTCGAGATCGGCTTCATGTAGCCGGTGATCCGCAGATCCTCGCCGTTGGTGACGCCGCCTTCGAGGCCGCCGGCGTTGTTGGTCGGGCGGCTCACGCCCGGAAAGGGGCCGGGCGCCTTGCCCGTCGACGCTCGGGAGGATCTCGTCGTGGACGCGCGAGCCGGGCACGTCGGCGACGCCGGGGCCGAGGCCGATGCCGACCGCCTTGATCGCGGGGATCGACATCAGCGCCTGCGCCAGGCGGCCATCGAGCTTGCGATCCCAGTGCACGTGGCTGCCGAGCCCGGGCGGGACGCCGTGCGCGATCACCTCGAAGGTGCCGCCCATCGTGTCGCCGGCCTCGCGCGCGCGGTCGATCTCCGCGATCATCCGCTGCTCGACCGCGGCGTCGGCGCAGTGCAGCGGCGTATCGGCGCCAATCGCGCGGACGCGCTCGAACGTGATCGCCAGCGGGCTCGCGACGGCGGCCGAGCCGATCCGCGATGACGTGGCTGACGATGTCGGTGCCGACGGTGCGGAGCAGCTGGCGCGCGATCGCGCCGACGGCGACGCGCGCCGCCGTCTCGCGCGCGCTGGCGCGCTCGAGGACGTTGCGCATGTCGTCGTGCCCGTACTTCACGAAGCCGGCGAGGTCGGCGTGGCCGGGGCGCGGCCGCGTCACCGGCGGCCGATCGGCGCCGGTCGCCTCGGCCGGCATCGCCGCCTCGACGTACATCGTCCGCTGCCAGTTCTCCCAGTCCTTGTTCGGGATCAGCAGCGCGATCGGGCCGCCGGTCGTCAGCCCGTGGCGGAGGCCGCTCAGCGGCTCGGCGCGGTCCGATTCGATCGCCATCCGCCGTCCGCGCCCGTAGCCGGTCTGGCGCCGGCGCAGATCGGCGGTGAGCGCGTCGAAGTCGATCGCGAGGCCGGCCGGCACGCCTTCGATGATCGTCGACGAGCGCCTTGCCGTGCGATTCGCCGGCAGTCAGAAATCGCAGCATGCGGCGCTCATTCTATCCGAAAAATTTGCCGCATCCGGCGGGCGCACCGGCCCTGCGACTCGCGTGCTCGCTGAGCGCGGCCCTTCGACGTCGCTCAGGGCAGGCCATCTTCTTGCACCGTCGTCTTGCCTCCAGGAAACTGCGACGCGAACGACAGGAGGAGAGCGATGCAACTCGTGGCCGATCGATTTGTCGTGCTCGATCGGGAAGGCGGACGACGCCTTCGATCTGGCAACCGGCGAACGCGTGAGTATGGTCGTCAACAGCGCCGGCGGCGCATCCGACCAGCGGCGATGGGTGGAACGGTGCAGCGCGTTCCGTGCGCTGCATCATCCGTCGATCGCGCGGCTGGTCGACTTCGGTCTCGTCGGCGAGGCGTCGCGGTTCGAAGCGTGGGCGTGCGGCGCGGCCTGGAGCGGCGCTTCCGCGATCGCCTCGTCCACCTGCGCGATGACGTGAGCGCGTTTCTGACCGCGGTTGGGCTGACAGCCGGGCGCACTGGCGCCGGGCTCGGTCCGAACGTCGGCCGACGGCGTTGCGCTGTTGTTACCCGAGGCGGGCACAGGCTACCCGCACACTCCGGCCAGAAGACGCCGCAACGATGCCGCTGACAGCGCGTGCGCTCAATTTCATCGACCGCCCTGGCCTCACCGCGCTGGCAGAGATGTTCGACGCCGTGGGATCGCGGCCGCATGTCGCCTCGCTCTGGGGCCCGCGCGGATCCGGTAGACGCACGGCGGTCGGCGAGATCGCACGGGCCGCTCGCCTGCGCGGGTTCGTGCCCATTGCGGCGCGCACTCGTCGAGTCGCGCTGTGCCGAGCTGTGGCGCGGACGCAGCCTGCTCGTAATCGGCGGTGCCGAGGACGATCGATCCTGGTCCGCCTTTCTCGATACTGCGGTCGGCGATGCCAGGCCTCACGTGCTGCTGATTGTCGGCGAGGAGGAATGCCGCCGCGTTGACGGCGTCCGGCTCGGCCGGATTCCGGCTGACGCGATGGTTGCCGCGATCCGGCCGTGGGCGCTGACGCCGGCGCTCGAGGCTGCAGCCACGCGGTTCGCCGAGCGCGCGGCAGGGCTTGCCGGGACGGTTCGCCAGCCTGCTATGGCGGCAGCGGCTCGACGCTCGAGAGGCAGGCCGTTCGGCAGTACGGGGCCGCCGGGTTGCGGAACAGGTGCCCGTTTATGGCGGGGAAGAGGCCGCCCATGAACTGCTCGTCGCAACGCCGCCAGCGGAAACCTGCAGTTGGCCCATGCCCGGCGAGCTGGCGACGCTTCGGCGCAGACGCGACGCCGCGGTCATGGATCTCACGCACGGGCAGGCACGCGCCGGGCCTTCGACAGCTGCGCCAGGCGATCGGCGGCCTCGCGCGCCGCGGCGACTGGGCGGGCGCCTGCGACGGCGCGCTCGCCCTTGCCGGGCCGTTGCTGCGCCGGGGGCGGACCCGCGCCGCGCTGGCTGCGATCGACGAGGGACGCGACTACAGCCGGCGTGCCGGCAGCGGCTCCTCGCTCGTCGATTTCGCCATCCTCAGCGGCGAGGCGTGGATCGATCTCGCGCGGCTGGACGAAGCCGAGAGCGTGCTCGGCAGCGCGCTCGCGGCTGCTCGTTCGGCGGGGGACGGGGAGCGCTCCGCATCGGCGTCGCTGGCGCTTGCCCGTTGCCTCTTCTGGCGCGGCCTTTACGCCGATGCTGCGGCAGTGCTGGGCGCAGCGGCCGATCATCTCCGGCCCGCGCACACGATCCGGCACCGCCTGCTGGCGGCGCGAGCGGCGACTGGCCTCGGCGATCTGACGCGGGCGATGACGTTGGTGCTCGAAGCGCGCGAGATCGCGTCGCGGGCCGCCGACAGCCGTGGACGCGCTGCCGTCTCCTCGACCAGCGCGTTCGTCCACCTCGTCGTCGGCGATCTGGACGCCGTCGAACGCGACGCCGTTGAGTCGCTCGCCGCCGCGCAGGCGGAACGCGATCCGCTGCGGGCCCTTCGCGTACGCCTTCTTCAACTCGAATCGGACCGCCGCCGAGGACGCCGCGCGGTTGCAGCCGCCAGCTTGCAGCGGCTGCGTCGGGTGATGGCCGCGGCGCCGCCGGTTGTGCGCGCGCGCTGGGAGCTGTCATCGTCGCTGGCGTCGCGAGACGACGATCCGGGCGAGATCGTGGCGCGCCACGTCTCGGCGACGGGCCTGGGCGCGCTTGGCTTGTACGGGTCAGCTTCGTCGCCACCGTCGCGATCGCACGATGGCGCCGATCCGTTCGTTGACGAGCTCGTCGCCATCCTGCGCGTGTGCCAGGCCGCCGAAGACGAGGCGGAGGTCCTGCAGACAAGTCTGCGTTCGCGTGCGTCAGCACCTGCGGGCGGCATCGGTCGGCTTCGTCAGCGTTCGCGACCGCCGGGTCGAGCTGGTGCGCGCCGATGGTGCCCGGCTCGACACCAGCCTTGCCGAACGCGCCGCGGCCGCGAGCATCACGATCGCGCCGCACCGGAACGAGGATCGCGTCGAGGCGGCGGCACCCGTTCACTATGGCGGCGCCACGATTGGCGTGCTGTGCGCACGCTGGACGCTCGGCTCGACCGACGACACGTCGCGCGCCGCCTCCGTCCTGACGATGAGCGCGGCGGCGGCGGCGCCGATGCTTGCCGCGGCGATCGCCAGGCGGGATGAGACACCGGCCGCGCGCGACAGCGACCTGCTTGGCGTCACCTCGGCGATGACGGAGCTGCGAAAGGCGGTCGATCGCGCCGCCGCCGCGCCGTTACGCGGTACTGATCGACGGCGAGAGCGGCAGCGGCAAGGAGCTGGTGGCGCGCGCGATTCACCGTGGCGGCCCGCGCCGCAACCGTGGGTTCTGCACGCTCAATTGCGCGGCGCTGCCCGACGACCTCGTCGAAGCCGAGCTCTTCGGCCATGCGCGCGGCGCGTTCACCGGCGCCATCGGAGAGCGCGCCGGCGTCTTCGAAGAGGCCCATGGCGGCACGCTCTTCCTCGACGAGATCGGCGAGCTCGCGCCGCGCGCGCAGGCCAAGGTGCTGCGGGTGATTCAGGAAGGGGAGCTGCGCCGCGTCGGCGAGAACCTGTCGCGGCGCGTCGATGTACGGATCGTCGCCGCGACCAATCGCGACCTTCGCCGCGAAGTGGACGAAGGGCGCTTCCGCCTCGATCTTCTGTATCGCCTCGACGTCGTCCACATCACCGTGCCGCCGCTTCGCGATCGCCGCGAGGACATCGCCGTGCTGGCCGAACACTTCTGGCGCGAGGCCGCGGCGCGTGTCGGCAGCCGCGCTACGTTGAGTGCCGCCACGATCGCTGCGCTGGCGCGCTATGATTGGCCCGGGAACGTTCGCGAGCTGCAGAACGTCCTCGCCGCGCTGGCGGTGCGGAGCCCGCGGCGCGGTGTCATCCCGCCGTCGGCGCTGCCGGCGCCGTTTGCCGCCCCGTCCGCCGCCGACCCGTCGAAGCTCGACGATGCGCGACGGACCTTCGAGGAACGGTTCGTCCGGGCCGCGCTCGTGCGCACCGGAGGCCACCGCGGCCGCGCCGCCGCCGAACTGGGCGTCACGCGCCAGGGACTGACCAAGTTGATGACGCGTCTCGGGATCGCACAGTGACACGCTTCCTCGTCCGCCGCCTGACGGCGGCTCTACGGGTTCAGCGGTTTCTGCGTTGATCGTCGTTAGCGCGCGCGGCGCGCCAGTGCCAGCAGCGAGACGTGGCGCGGCTCTTTTTCGAGGCCGCGGGCAATTGTCGCCTTCGCGGCTCCGCGGTCGCCGGCGCGCAGCTGCGCATCGGCGAGCGACGCGACCAGGCGCAGGTCGTTGGGGCTTGAATCCGATGCGCGCTCGTACCAGACAACGGCGGTGCGCGGATCGTTGAGGCGGAGCGAGAGTGAGCCGATGCGCGCCGCGCGCGAGACGAAATCGGCGTCGCTCGCCGTCAGACCGCCGTATCGGATCAGCGACGTGCGGGCAGCGCCGAAGTGGCCCTGCTTTTCCGCCGCCGACGCGTGGAGCAGGAATGCCGGCGGATCGATGGGATAGCGGGTCGTGGCGTCCTCGAAGACGCGCTCGGCACCCTGGAGGTCCGAAGCCTCGAGCAGAGCGCGGCCGTACAGCGTCAGCGTCTGGCTGCTCGCGCCCGGGCTCGTTGCCGCGCGCTCGAGCGCGTCGCGCGCCTTGGCCAGGAATGCCTTGTCGTCGCGCGGCCGCTCGAGCCACACCTGGCCGAGCGCGCGGTAGATCTCCGGTTCGTCCGGCTGGCGCTCGAGCGCGCCGCCGAGCGTGAGCACCGCCAGATCCCAATGGCCGCCGCGCGCGTGCGCCAGGCCGACCGCGACCTGCCGTGCGACGCGATCGCGGTCGAGCGCGGCGAGCACCTGCAGCTGCTCGAGCTGATCGCCGCGGCGGTCGGCGGTGCCGTAGAGGTCGGCGAGCTCTTCGCGCGCCGGGATCATCCCCGGCGCGAGCGCGACGGCGCGTTCGATCGCGCGCAGCGCCTCGGCGTTGCGCCCTTTCTCGCGCAGGCACAGGCCGACGAGGTAGTGCGCGTCGGCCATGCGATCGTCGAGACGGATGGCTTCGTTCAGCGCCGCCAGCGCCGCGTCGATCGCGCGGCTGCGATAGCGGGCGAGCGCCAGCTTGTAGTTGACGCGCGCCGAGCGGTCGTCGAGGCGGACCGCGCGCTCGTAGGCGTCCGCGGCGCGGTCGTAGCGCTGGAGCTGATAGAGCACGTCGCCGAGCGCTTCGAGCGGCCGGGTCGCGGTCGGGTCGAGCGCCGCGGCCTGCCGGAAGTCGCGCGCGGCCGCGTCGAGGTCGCCGCGCTCGCCGCGTCGCTGGTAGGTCTGCCCGCGACGCAGGTAGGCGAGCATCGAGTCGGGGCGCAGGGCGATGGCGCCGCTGTAGGCCTCGATCGCGCTGAACGTCTGGTCGTCGTGCAGCGCCGTGTCGCCGCGGGTCAGCAGGGCGCTGTAATCGCGCTGCCGGGCGGCGGCCTGGTAGGCGAGGGCGGCGCCGACGCCAGCCAACGCCAAAAGTGTCATCGCGGCAACTGACCGTTTCACAGGGGCTTATCCTACCAGCCCCGGCGGAACTTTCGAGCCCCCCCGGGGTCTAACTTGCTATAGTGGAACTCTCAGTGAAGCACGCGAGGGTTGCCAGTTGGTCCGACGTCGGCGGTCGCGAAGCCGCGCTCATCCAGCGCTGCGCCGCCGGCGAAGAGGCTGCCTGCGCCGAACTGGTGTCCGAGCACCAGCGGATGGTGGTCCAGCTGGCGATGAACCTGCTGAGCGACCGCGACGAGGCGCTCGACCTGTCGCAGGAAGTCTTCCTGCGCGTGTTCCGCACCATCCACCGCTTCCGCGGCCAATCGAGCCTGCGCACCTGGATCTACCGGATTGCCGTCAACCAGGCCCGCAACCGGCACCGCTTCTGGCGGCGGCGGCATCGCGCCGATCAGGTGTCGCTCGACCAGCACATCGCCGACGCACGGCGATTTCCTGTCCGGCGGCGAATCGACGCCCGATCGGCTGCTGGCGCAGAAGGAGCTCGCCGAGCGGCTGCAGCAGGCGCTCGATCACCTGCCGTTCGATCAGCGGACGGCGATCGTCCTGCGCGAGATCGACGGCCTCAGCTACGAAGAGATCGCATTTTCGCTCGGCGTCGCGGTCGGCACGGTGAAGTCGCGGCTGACCCGCGCCCGCCAGGCGCTGCGGCTCGAACTGCGCGAAGAGAGGACGGCATGAAGGCGCTCACCTGCGCGGCGACGCGCCGGCGTCTCCAGGCGTTTCACGATCGCGAGCTCGCGTTCACCGATCAGATCGCCGTCAGCGCGCACCTCGAATGGTGCGAGCGCTGCGCCGGGGCGCTGGCCGACCTGCGCGTCGATTCGCACCGCGCTGCACGCGCTCGCGCCGAACCGCGTGGCGTTGTCGCAGGAGGAAGCCGCGGTCTTCACCGCCACCGTCGTCAACCGGCTGAAGGCGGAGACGGATGCGTCGTTCTTCTCGCGCATGCGCGTGATGTTCGAGGACATGCGCCTCGGCTACGCCGGCCTCGGCGCGACCGCCGCCACGGTGGTGTGCGTCGTCATCATGCTCGAGCATGATGCGGTTTGCGACCGACGAGCGCGCCGATTCGCTGGCGGCGATTGTCACGCTGCTGGCGACGCCGCTCGACTGCGAGACCGGCAACGACCTGGCTGACGCGTCGGGCTGCCGATGCGCGCTGGGAGGAGCGCCGGCAGCGGGCGAACGAGTGGGCGGAGCAGGACGCGGTGTTCACGCTCGACTTCGTGGTGACGCGAGCATGGCCGGCTCTCCAGCCTCAGCGGTGCTGCGCGAGGCGCGGCATGCCTCGGCGATCGACCAGGTGCGCGTCATCGAGGACCTGCTCGAGGTGGTGTCGCGGTCGCGGCTCGATCGGCTCGACGCTGCTGGAGCTGCCGAGCTCGTCGAACAACATGATCTGGCTGGTCGAGCACGCCACCGTGCGCGCGACCAAACAGCAGCCGCAGATCGACGTCCAGCTGCCGGCGAAGAAGCGCGCCGCGTCGATCACCGCACGCGTCCAGCCCGCCCGGGCGTAGGCAAGATCCCGACGGTCCGGCTGAGCCGGACACTGCGCCTGCACACGGTCCGGCTGAAGCCGGACACTACCTTCAGAAAATTATCGGCGGCGCGAAGGTGAATCGACCTGCGTGGTCGCGACGTTGTTCATCGAGTCGGTGGCGCGCAGCGTCGACGCCGCGGTCGCCGAGCTCGCCGTCGACCGCCAGCTCGTAGTGCTCGTCGCGCGAGTCGGCGATGCCGTCGACCGGAAACACGCCGCGCCAGCGCTGGCCGTCCTGCGAGAACTCGACCCGCTGAACCGGCGAGTGATCGTCCTTGACGTCGAAGGTGACGATCGTGCGAGCCGCGTTCGACGCGCACGTTGCGACACCACGATGGTCGGCGCGCTGTTGTCGACCTCGAACGCCGAGCTGTCGAGCTCGCCGTTCAGCGCGGTGCCCGACGGATTCGACGGCGAATCGCGAGGCGACGATCTTCACGAAGTAGGTGCCGTTGGGGATGGTGGTCGTGTCCCAGACGAGGATCGCGTCGCTGGTCGCCTTGCGCAGCGTCTTCCACGCCGTCTCGCCCTCGCGCCGGTAGCAGCACGTCGTAGACGAGGTCGTCGTCGTTCTCGTCGTCGGCCTTCCAGACGAGCGTCTGCAGCCCCTTCTGATACGTGCGCCGTCCGAGCGCCGACCCGGAGCCTGGCTGCGCGCTCGCGGCCGCGGCCAGCTTGCGCTCGGGCGTGGACTGATCGTCGAAGCCCGCGAGCTCCGGATCGCCGGTCGTGAACGGCTTCTGGAAGACGATGCCCGGCGGGTGCACGGTGATGTTGCGCACCTGCGGCCGCAGGTTGCGCTGCAGGTACGCGGCGGTGACCGAGGTCAGCACCGGGCCCTCGCCCTTGCCGGTCAGGACGGCGCGCCACTGCAGGTAGCGCGCCTTCGGGCTGGTGATCGGCGATCCGTCGGCGTTGGTGTAGGCCGCCGACCAGGCGCTCCACGTGTCGTCGGGCGTCTCGGTGTTGCCGGTGCGCGTGAACAGCTCGATGCGATGGCCGCTCGACGTCGTCGCGCGCCAGCTGATCGCGCCCCAGGTCGACGATCATCTGCGCGTCGCGCGACTCGGACTCGTAGGTGCCGCGCGCGGCGCGCTCCGGCGAGAGGCGGAACAGTTTGCCCGGGATTGGCGGTCGCGTAGTACAGCCGGCCGCTGGAGTCCTTGATGGAACGCGGTGACCTGCTGCGCCGCCGCCCGCGCCAGCAGCGTCGGCCGCAGCGGATCGCCCTCGAGGCGATACAGCTTGCCCTTGCCGCCGGTGCCGACAATCAGCGCGCCGTTCTGATCGAAGGTCAGGTCGTACGGCGAATCGTCGCGCGACTCCCACAGCTGATCCCAGACGCCGTCGGGTGCGATGCGGTAGACGGCGCCTTTCGGCGACGCGCCGATCCTCGCGCGTCGTGCCGGTCGATCCCGAGCCGCCGCCGACGTCGACGATCGAGATCGAGGTGATCTCGGCCGACACCGACGGCACCGGCGCGCGCGACGGCTCGGGCGTCGGGCGATCCAGTGTCGTCCGACGGTCACCGGCGAGCCGCCGCCGCCGGCGCCCGGCCGTCCGCTGATCGCGGCGACGTACAGCGTGCCCTTGTCGTCGAAGCGCAGCGCGCGGATCTCCTGGAACGGCGAATCGAGCAGCACGAACGCCTTGCCCTCGGCGTCGATGCGCAGCACCTTGCCGGGCGTGCCGGTGCCGACCAGCAGGTTGCCGGCCTTGTCGAAGGCGAGCGCCGTCGCGTGCGTGGCGTTGGTCTTGTAGAAGGTCGTGCCCTTGCCGTCGGGCGTGATCTTGTAGATGACGCCCTTGTCGCCGGTGCCCGCGAACAGGTTGCCTTTGGCGTCGACGGCCAGCGCCCAGATGTACTTCGTCGTCGCCGTCGAAGAAGGTCGACGCGGCTGCCGTTGCGATCGACCTTGTAGATGCGGCCGTCAGGCGACGTGCCGACGTAGAGGCCGCCGTTTGGCGCCGGCGCCAGCGCGTGCGCCTCGAGCTCGGTGCTGTCGAAGAACAGCGAGCCCTTGCCCTGCGCGTCGATGCGGAAGACCTTGCCCTCGTTGCCGGTGCCGACAAACAGCGAGCCGTCGGCGCGCCGGCACCATCGACCACAGAAACGGCGCCGAGGTCTCGTAGACGAGCTCGGTCACCGGGCCGAGCGTCAGCTGGCCGTTGCTGTCGATCGACAGGTTCTCGACGTCGCCCTTGAGGAAGTCGGCCTGCGTCGCCGACCTGGAAGAACTTCGGCGCTGGAGGCCTGCAGCGGCATCAGCGCGAGGGCGAAAATCGCCGTTGCCGCCAGTGATGCGCAGCCGTGTGATCAGCATATCGATGGTGCGGAAGGCGGGGCTCAGTTCTGCGAGACGGTAATCGTCAGCGTGCGCGAACCGGCGACGGCGTGCTCGGTCGGCAGCTCCCACTCGCCGATCGTCGCGCTGTGCAGCGGGTTGAAGTTGCCGCCGTTCCGGTCGCCTTCGAGCACGCCGAGCACCGACGGCGGCAGCGACGACAGCAGCTCGCCGTTGACGACGGCGCCCGGCTCCGAGCCGAGCAGCTTCACGTAGAGCGTGTTGTTGCGGCGCGCCTTGTTCAGCGCCCGGATCATCTGGTCGACGCTGCGCGGCTGCGGCGAGCGCGCCTCGCGCTGCTCGATCTGGCCGAGCCGGGCGCCGTCCGACACCAGCAGCGACAGCGTGCCGCTCGCGTTGGCCGGAATCTCGATCGGCAGCGTGCGCACGACCTCGTCGCCGCGATAGGTGCGGAACAGCACCTTCAGCGGCACCGTGCGGCCGGCGCGCGGCCGCGGATCGTCGAGCCACACGCGCTCGAGCGTCGCCGTCTTCGGCTCCTCGGCGGTCGCGATCGTCACGTCGACGCCCTCGACGTCCACCTTCTCGTAGTCGTTGCCCATCAGGTAGGTGATCGGCGCGACGACGTAGGCGGCGGCGCCCATCGAGGCCTGATCGCCGGAGAAGAGGTTGTCGAACGCGATCGCGTCGTGCTTCCGGACCGTGGCCGAGCCGCGGACGCGTGAAGCGTCGCCGCGCCGAACTGGCGCTCGTACGAGCCGAGCGTGTTCAGGATGCTCGCGTAGGTCATCAGCGGCCCGAACAGCTGATCGTTGACGACGCTGAAGTTGAACGTCTGCGTCGGGCCGCGGCCCGATTCGAGCGAGATGGTGACCGGAATCATCCGCGGCCCGGCGCCGAGCCGGCCGGCGATCGCCGTCGCGCGATCCTGGACGACCGTGCCGATGATTTCGCCGGTGGTCGACAGCTTCATCGACGAGAACAGGCTCGGCAGCACCGTGTAGACGTAGGCCCGCGTCATCGGGAACTCGGTCGGCCCGAGGTTGTACATCGGGTGGCCGAACGCGTAGACGCGGTCGCCGTCGATGTGCGTCACGGTGCCGGTGCCGCCCAGCTGCAGGTCGCCGCCGACGAGCATCACGCCGACCGCGTCGCCCGGCTTCAGCGGCCCTTCGTACGGCGTCTCGCCGGCGCGCGTGCCGCCGGCGCTGCCGCCCGTCGGGACGAAGCCCTGCTCGCGGAACGCGCTGCCGAAGCAGCTCGGCGAGCTCCGGCTCGAAGCCGGACATCACGAGCGGCGTCGCGATCGGCCGCAGCAGCGTGCCGAGCTGGCCGCCGCCGAGCCCGGCGACCGCGCTGACGCCCGGTCAGCTGCGCGTCGTTCGGGCGCTCGGCAAACGGCCGGTTCCAGTTGAGCGCCTTGCGAAACGCGGCGGTCGAGGATTCTCGCGCGTCAGCGGGAACTCGACCTTGACGCGCGCGCCGGGCGGCCGCACGTCGTTGAACGTGGTCGAGTCGGTCATCTCCGCAATCGGCGTGATGCCGGCGATCGGTTCCTTGGAGAAGCTGCCGAGCGCGTACGAGACCGCGCCGATGAGCTTGCCGTCGATGTAGACCGGGCTGCCGCTCATGCCGGCGATGACGCCGGTGTTGCGCCAGCGGGCCGCCTTCGAGCTTGGCGAGGATCAGGTTGCGGTGCGTGCCGATGACGTTTTCGAGCACGCCGATGATGTGGGCCTTGAACTCCTCGACGTGGGTGCCGTCGAAGACGGTCCGGCCGATGCCGACCATGCCGGGACGGATCTCGTCGACGCCCATCTGCGTGGTCGCGCCGTAGGGCACGGCCGAGACGAGGACGACCAGGCCGCGAACCAGGCTCAGAAGCAAGGCGGCGAATTGGCATGGGTTTCAGATCCAATTTACGGGAGAAGTCGCTTGCTGGTCAAGGAGAAATGGCCGATCGTGTTGACACGATTGCCATCGTTTGCTATCGTCACCGCTCCTGATGCCGAAGTCCTTTAGCTCCTCGCCCCGGCTATCGCTGCGCGGCCCATGCCGCGTCGGCGTGGTGGTGGTATTGGGCATCGACTGAAGAGGCATCCGCCTTGGCCTGACCGCCACCGCGCGACCGAGTTTCCAAGCCTCTTCAGCCTGACGGTTGAAGAGGCTTTTTTATTGTGTGCCATTTGGTTGTGCCGAGACCACTCCTGTGCGTCACCGTGACCGCCGCCACGACGGCCGAGCTGCGCCAGCAGCGCGACGCGCGTCGCCGACGCCGACCTGGTCGAGCTGCGGCTCGACTCGGTCAGCGATCCCGACGTCGCCGGCGCGCTCGACGGGCCGCCGCCGGCCGGTCATCGTCACCTGCCGGCCGATCTGGGAAGGCGGCGGCTTCAAGGGATCGGAGGAAGAGCGGAAGCGGATCCTCGCCGAGGCGCTCGCGCTCGGCGCCGAGTACGTCGACATCGAATGGCGCGCGCGCTTCGACGATCTCATCGCCCGCACCGGCGGCCGGCGCATCGTGCTCTCGACGCACGACTTCCGACGGCGTGCCGATCGATCTCGACGAGCGCGTGCACGCGATGCGATCGACCGGCGCCGAGGTCGTGAAGATCGCCGCCGACGACCGACCAGCCTCAGCGACTGCGTGCCGCTGCTCGAGCTCGGCGCCGGGGACGGGCGCGGCAGCGGCCTGGTCGCTGATCGGCATGGGGCCGTACGGCCTCGCGACGCGCGTGCTCGCCGGCCGCTTCGGATCGCGCTGGACCTATGCGGGTGCGCTCAGCGACATCGGCCAGGTGAGCGCGCGACAGCGCTGCTGAACGACTATCACTTCCGCTCGCTCACCGACGTCGACCGCGGTCTACGGCGTCGCCGGCGGCTCGGTGGCGCACTCGGTCTCGCCGGCGATGCACAACGCGGCGTTTCGCGCCGCGCGGCGTCGACGCGGTCTACCTGCCGTTGCCGGCGGCGAGCGCCGACGACTTTCACTGACGTTCGGCGCGCGCGATCGGCATCAGCGGCGCGAGCGTCACGATTCCGCACAAGGTGGCGCTGTTCGACCACGTCGACGAGGTCGACGCGGTGGCGCGGCGCATCGGCGCGATCAACACGATTCGCGTCGACGAGCGGCCGCTGGCTCGGCGGCAACACCGACGCGACCGGCTTCCTGGAGCCGCTGCTCGAGCGCGTGTCGCTCGGACGGCTTGCGCGCGTCGATGCTCGGCGCCGGCGGCGCCGCGCGCGCGGTGGCCGTCGCGCTCGCGTCGAGCGGCTGCTCGGTGCGGCTGCACGCGCGCAACCGCGCGCAGGCCGAAGAGGTCGCGCGGTCTGACGCCGGCCGAGGTCGGCCCGTGGCCGCCCGAGCCGGGCAGCTGGGATCTGCTGGTCAACTGCACGCCGATCGGCATGTATCCGCGCGTCGACGAGACGCCGGTGGCGAAGGAGCAGCTGACCGGCCGCTATGTCTACGACCTGATCTACAACCCGCCGACCACGCGCCTGCTGCGCGAGGCGGCGGCGCTCGGCTGCCAGACGATCGGCGGCCTCGACATGCTCGTCGCCCAGGCGCGCGAGCAGTTCCAGTGGTGGACCGGCATCGAGGCCGCAGGCCGGCGTGATGAGAGAGGCCGCGCTGAAGCGGCTGGCGGAGTTCGCGCGCGATGAAAATCACGTCGTTTGACGAGTTCAAGGAGCTGGCGCGGCGCGGCACGTTCGTGCCGGTCTGCAAGGAAATCGTCGCCGATCTGCTGACGCCGGTGTCGGCGTTCCTGAAGATCGCCGAGCACGCCGACTACGCCTTCCTGCTCGAAAGCGTCGAGGGCGGCGAGCACGTCGGCCGCTACTCGTTCCTCGGCAAGGATCCGTTCCTGATCCTGCGCGTCGCGCGACGGCAAGACGACCATCGACCGCGGCGGGGCGACGACGGCGAGCGAGCGGCCGTTCATCGAGACGCTGCGGCGGCTGATGGCCGACTTCCGGTCGCCGTTCGTGCCGGAGCTGCCGCGCTTCACCGGCGGCGCGGTCGGCTATCTCGGCTACGGCGCGGCGTCGTGGTTCGAGCCGGTGCTCGGCGATCTCGGCACCGTCGCACCGACGGCGCGGACCAGGCCGGGTTCATGCTGTTCGACACGGTGCTCGCGTTCGATCACGTCCAGCACCGGATCCTGATCATCGCCAACGCGCGCATCACGCCGGACGAGGATCTCGAGTCGCTCTATCAGTTCGCCTGCGCGAAGATTCAGTTCCTCGAGCGCGAGCTGGAGCGCAACCTGTCGCACACGCGGCCCGAGGCCGTCAGCGCGCGCTGGAGTTCACGCTCGAACCACACGCGCGAGCGGTTCGAGGAGCAGGTGCGCGCGGCGAAGGAGCACATCGCCGCCGGCGACATCTACCAGGTGGTGCTGTCGCAGCGGTTCGAGGCCGAGGTGGCGGCCGATCCGTTCACCGTCTACCGCGCGCTGCGCCACGTCAACCCGTCGCCCTACATGTATTTCATCCGCATGGGCGGCGTGTCGGTGGTCGGCTCGTCGCCGGAGATGCTGGTGCGCGTCGAGGGATCGCGCGTCGAGACGCATCCGATTGCCGGCACGCGGCCGCGCGGCCGCAACGACGAAGAGGACATGCGGCTGGCCGAGGAGCTGAAGCGCAACGAGAAGGAGCGCGCCGAGCACGTCATGCTCGTCGATCTCGGGCGCAACGACGTCGGCCGCGTCTGCGAGTACGGGTCGGTGCGCGTGCCGCAGTTCATGGGGCTCGAGCGCTTCTCGCACGTGATGCACCTGACGTCGATCGTCGAAGGCAAGCTCGCCGACGATCGCGATCGGCTCGACGCGCTGGTGTCGTGCTTTCCGGCCGGCACGGTGTCGGGCGCGCCGAAAGTGCGCGCGATGCAGATCATCAAGGAGCTCGAGCCGTCGGGCCGCGGCCTCTACGCCGGCGCGGTCGGCTACCTCGACTTCGCCGGCAACCTCGATTTCTGCATCGCCATCCGCACGGTGATCATGTCGGGCGGCAAGGCGTACGTGCAGGCCGGCGCCGGCATCGTCATGGACTCGAATCCGGCGGCGGAGTACGAGGAAACACGCGACAAGGCGAAGGCGCTGCTGCGCGCGCTGGAGCTTGCGCAGGCAGGGCTGTGACTGACGCGGACATTGCGGATTGCGGATTGCGGATTGCGGACGGATTGCGACATTCATTCAATCTGACAATCAATCCCAATCCCATTCCCAATCCGATTGACATGGTTCTGGTCATCGACAACTACGATTCGTTCACCTACAACCTCGTGCAGTACCTGGGCGAGCTCGGGCGCCGAGGTGCGGGTGATGCGCAACGACGCGGTGACGCTCGAGGACGTCGTCGAGCGCGAAGCCGGATCGGATCGTCATCTCGCCGGGGCCGGGACGGCCGGAGGACGCGGGCGTGACGATGAGCGTGATCCGCGCGCTGCGGCGCAGACGACGCCGATTCTGGGCGTCTGCCTCGGGCACCAGGCGATCGGCGCGGTCTTCGGCGGCGCGGTCGTGCGCGCGGCGGTGCCGATGCACGGCAAGACGTCGACGATCGAGCACGACGGCCGCGGCGTGTTCAGCGGCATCGCCGGGCCGTTCGTCGCGTCGCGCTACCACTCGCTGGTCGTCGCGGACGACGGGCTGCCGGCGGAGCTCGAAGTGACGGCGCGGACGCGCGAGGACGAGCACATCATGGGGCTGCGCCACCGCGACGTGGCCGGTGCACGGCGTCCAGTTTCATCCCGAGTCGATCCTGACCGGCGAGGGCAAGACGCATCCTGCGGAACTTTCTCGAGGATCGTGACTGGTGTGACATGATGTTTCCAAGAGCTGATCGAAAAGCTGACGCGCCACGAGGACCTGACGGCCGACGAAGCCGCCGCGGCGATGGCCGAAGTGATGGAAGGGCGCGCCGCGCCGGCGCACATCGCCGGCCTGCTGATCGGCCTGGCGATGAAAGGCGAGCGGCCGGCGGAGATCGTCGGCCTGGCGCGGGCGATGCGCGCGCACGCCGTGCAGGTCTCGAAGCGCTACGACGATGTGTTCGACACCTGCGGCACCGGCGGCGATCGGTCGGGCACGTTCAACATCTCGTCGTGCGCGGCGCTGGTCGTCGCCGCCTGCGGCGTGCGCGTCGCGAAGCACGGCAACCGATCGGCGTCGAGCAAGGCGGGCGGCGCCGACGTCTACGAGGCGCTCGGCGTCCGCATCACCGCGCCGCCGGCCGTCGTCGAGCGCTGCCTGCGCCGAGGCGGGCATCGGGTTCTTCTTCGCGCCGACGTTCCATCCGTCGATGCGTCACGCGGCGCCGGTGCGCCGCGAGCTCGGCGTCCGGACGGCGTTCAACCTGCTCGGCCCGCTGACGAACCCGGCCGGCGCGACGCGGCAGCTGGTCGGCGTGCCGCGGCCGGAGTTCACCGAGCTGATGGCGCGGGCGCTGATGCTGCTCGGCACCAAGCGCGCCTGGGTGGTGCACGGCGCCGACGGCATCGACGAGCTGACGACCACCGGCTACACGAAGGTCTCCGAGTGCCGCGACGGCGCGGTCAACACGTTCTACCTGCACCCGGCCGACGTCGGGCTGCCGAAGGCGCCGGCCGGATCGCTGCAGGGCGGCGACGCGCACGAGAACGCGCGGATCATCGAGGGCATCCTGGCCGGCGAGCGCGGGCCGGCGCGCGACGTCGTGCTGCTGAATGCCGGCGCGGCGCTGTTCATCGCCGGCGCGGCCGCGTCGGTCGAGGAGGGCATCCTGCTGGCGTCGCGCGCGATCGATCGCGGCGACGCGAAGCGGACGCTCGAGCGGCTGGTGTCGATCTCGACCGCCGAAGAGTTCGACGGCAGGTGAGCGCACGGCAGTGGCAGCGATCTGCTGGCGACGATCGTCGCGGCGACGCGGCGGATCGTCGAGGTGCGGCAGCAGCAGGAGCCGCTGGCGGCGCTGGCCGAGCGCGCGGGCGCAGCGGCGCCGTCGCGGCCGGGCGCTTTCAGCGTGGCGCTCGTCGCGGCACCGACCGCATCAACGTCATCGCCGAGTGCAAGCGGCGGTCGCCGTCGCGCGGGGTGCTGCGGGCCGACTACGACCCGGTGGCGATCGCGACGGGCTACGAGGCCGCCGGCGCCGCGGCGATCTCGGTGCTGACCGAGCCGACCTTCTTCGACGGCTCGCTCGAGCACCTCATCGCGGTGCGCGCGGCGGTCGAGCGTGCCGCTGCTGCGCAAGGACTTCATCGTCTCGGAATACCAGCTGCTCGAGGCGAAGGCGGCGGGCGCCGACGCGGTGCTGCTGATCGTCGCCGCGCTGCGGCCGGTCGAGCTGAAGGTGCTGCACGACCACGCGCGCCGCTACGGGCTCGACGCGCTCGTCGAAGTGCACGACGCGACGAGCTGGCGATCGCGATCGACGCCGGCGCGCGGATCGTCGGCGTCAACAACCGCAACCTGCGGACGCTCGAGGTCGACGTGCACGCGTCGGAGGCGCTGATCGCGCGGATGCCGCCGGAGATCGTCGCGGTCAGCGAGAGCGGGCTGAAGACGGCCGACGATCTCGCTGCGGCTGCAGCAGCTCGGCTATCGCGCGTTCCTGATCGGCGAGCGCTTCATGACAGCGACGGAGCCGGGCGCCGCGCTCAAGGAGCTGCTCGCAGGTTGCATCGACACAAAGGACACAGAGGACACAAAGGACACGAAAGGACAAAGGCACGAACTTGAAGACGACTTCCTTTGTGTCCTTGGTGTCCTTGTGTCGGAACGCTGGAATTAGCTAGATGCTGGTAAAGATCTGCGGGATCACGCGCGCGGAGGATGCCGAGGCGGCGGTCGACGCGGGCGCCGAGCGCGATCGGGTTCGTGTTCTGGCCGGAGAGCCCGCGCTTCGTCGATCCGTATCGCGCGCGCGCGATTCGCGGCGGCGCTGCCGCCGTTTGTCACCGCCGGTCGGCGTGTTCGTGAACCAGCCGGTCGAGTACGTGAGCGGCGTGGCGAGCCTGGTGCGCCTGGGCGCGGTGCAGCTGCACGGCGACGAGACGCCGCAGTACGCGTCGCGGCTATCGGCGCCGGTCATGAAGGCCGTGCCGCTCGACCACGCTCGGTGAGCGCGATCTCGCGGCCTGGCCGGACGACGACGATGCTGCTGCTCGACGTCCACGACCCGGTGAAGCGCGGCGGCACCGGCCGGACGATCGACTGGGCCGCCGCCGCGGCCGATCGCGGCGCAGCGGCGGATTCTGCTCGCCGGCGGGCTGACGCCGGACAACGTGGCCGAAGCGGTCGCCCGCGTGCGGCCGTTCGGCATCGACGTGTCGTCGGGCGTCGAGCGGTCGCCCGGCGTCAAGGATCATCGGCGCCTGCGCGCGCTGTTCGAGGCACTCGCATGGCACATCCCGGCGCGATCCTGACAGCCGCGGCTACTTCGGCGAGTTCGGCGGGCGCTACGTGCCCGAGACGCTGGTCGAGCCGGTCGAGGAGCTCGAGCGCGCCTATTTCGCCGCGCGCGACGATCCGGCGTTCAGCGCCGAAGCTCGATCGCCTGCTGAAGCACTACGTCGGCCGGCCGACGCCGATCTCCGAGGCGCGGCGGCTCGTCGGAGGCGGCCGGCGGCGCGCGGATCTTCCTGAAGCGCGAAGATCTCACGCACACCGGCGCGCACAAGATCAACAACGCGCTCGGCCAGGCGCTGCTCGCCGCGCGCATGGGCAAGCGGCGCATCGTCGCCGAGACCGGCGCCGGGCAGCACGGCGTCGCGACGGCGACCGCCTGCGCGCTGCTCGGCCTCGAGTGCCACGTCTACATGGGCAGCCGAGGACATGGATCGGCAGGCGCTGAACGTCTTCCGCATGCGCCTGCTCGGCGCCGAGGTCTGCCGCGTCGACGCCGGCAGCCGCACGCTGAAGGACGCGATCAACGAGGCGATGCGCGACTGGGTCACCAACGTCGCGGACACCTACTATCTGCTCGGCTCGGTGCTCGGCCCGCATCCGTATCCGCTGATGGTCCGCGAGTTCCAGTCGGTCATCGGGCGCGAGGCGCGCGCGCAGATCCTCGAGCTCGCCGGCCGGCTGCCCGACCGCGATCGTCGCCTGCGTCGGCGGCGGCAGCAACGCGATGGGCATCTTCGACGCGTTCATCGAGGATCGCGACGTGCGGCTGATCGGCGTCGAGGCCGGCGGCGAGGAGATCGCGCGCGGCCGGCACGCCGCGCGGTTCGCCGGCGGCAGCGCCGGCGTGCTGCAGGGCACGCGCACCTTCGTGCTGCAGGACGAGGACGGCAACATCGAGCTGACGCATTCGATCTCCGCCGGCCTCGACTACGCGGCGGTCGGCCCCGAGCATGCGTGGCTGCGCGCGCTCGGCCGCGCCGAGTACGCCTATGTCAGCGACGACGAGGCGCTGGAGGCGTTTCAGACGCTGGCGAGGCTCGAAGGGATCCTGCCGGCGCTCGAGTCGGCGCACGCGATCGCGCTACGCGCAGCCGGTGGCGCGCGAGCTCGGGCCGCGACGGCGACGCTGCTGGTGAACCTGTCCGGCCGCGGCGACAAGGACGTGCAGACGGTGGAGAAGAGTCTTGGGAACAGGAGGATCGTGAGCCGGATCGCGGAGACGTTCGCGCAACTCCGGCGCGAGCGGCGGCCCGGCCTGGTCACGTACACGACCGCGGGCGATCCGGATCTGCCGCGCTCGGCGGAGATCCTGAAGGCGCTCGATCGCGCGGGCGCCGACGTGCTCGAGGTCGGCGTGCCGTTCTCCGATCCGCTGGCCGATGGCCCGGTGATCCAGCGCGCCACCGAGCGGGCGCTCGCGGCGGGCGGCAGCCTGCGCACGCGCGCTGGCGATGATCGCGCAGGTGCGGCCGCAGATCGCGGCGCCGATCGTCGTCTTCAGCTACGCCAACCCGCTGCTGCGCATGGGCGTGGACGCGTTTGCGCGCCAGGCGGCGGAGGCGGGCGTGGACGGCGTGCTGGCGCTCGATCTGCCGATAGAAGAGGCGGGCGCGTTCCGCGAGACGCTCGCGGCGTGCCGGCATCGACACGATCTTCCTGCTCAGCCCGACGACGACCGACGCGCGGATCAGGAAGGCGGCGGAGCTCGGGCAGCGGGTTTCTGTACGGGATCTCGCGGCTGGGCGTCACCGGCGCGCGCGACCGAGGTGGCGTCGGGCGCCGAAGCGATGGTCGCGGCGGATTCGCGCGCACACGACGCTGCCGATCGCGCTCGGGTTCGGCATCTCGCGGCCGGAGCACGTCGCCGAGGTCTGCGCCTATGCCGACGCGGCGGTGGTCGGCAGCGCGCTGGTGTCGGTGATCGCCGAGGCAGGCGCGAGCGCCGGATCTGATCGCGCGGGTCGAGAACTACGTGCGGTGGTTGAGGGGAGCGAGCGGCGCTCAATGCCCACGCTTGACGATTTGCGCGACGACATCGATCGCGTGGACGAAGTGCTGGTCCGGCTGCTGAACGAGCGCGCGCGGGTGGCGTGCGAGATCGGCCGGCTGAAGAAGGAGCTCGGGCGTCGAGGTCTATCAGCCCGAGCGCGAGAAGCAGGTGCTCGCGCACGTGCGCAGCATCGCGGCGGAAGGGCCGCTCGGCGCCGACGCGATCGCGCGGCTGTTCGAGCGGATCATCGACGAGGCGCGGCGGCTCGAGCGGCGGCTGATCCACGGGGAAGACGAAGCGGTTTAGCTGGGAGGAGGAAGCCATGGTCGTAGTAATGGAAGAACGGGCCACCGAGGCGCAGATCGAACAGGTCGTCGCGCGGCTGGTCGAGATGGGCATGGACGTGCACCGCTCGACCGGCGTCACGCGCACGGTGCTCGGCGCGGTCGGCCAGGGGCACGCCCGACAAGGCGCTGCTCGAGCTGCTCGACGGCGTCCACGAGGTGCTGCGGATCACCGAGCCGTACAAGCTGGCGAGCCGGACCTTCAAGCGCGAGCCGACGGTCGATCACCGTCGGCGACGTCCGAATCGGCGGCGACGAGGTGATCGTCATGGCCGGGCCCTGCTCGGCCGAGAGCGAGCCGCAGGTGCGCGCGGCGGCGGCCGCGGTGCGGCGCGCCGGCGCGAAGATCTTCCGCGGCGGCGCCTTCAAGCCGCGCAGCTCGCCTTACAGCTTCCAGGGGCTCGGCGAGGAAGGGCTGCGGCTGCTGCGCGACGCGGCCGACGCCGAGAACCTCAAGCTCATCACCGAGGTGATGGACCTCAGCCAGATCGAGGTGATCGACAAGCTACGCCGACATCTTCCAGGTCGGCGCGCGCAACATGCAGAACTTCACGCTGCTGCGCGAGCTCGGGCACGCGCGCAAGCCGGTGCTGCTCAAGCGCGGCATCTCGGCCACGATCGAGGAGTGGCTGCTGTCGGCCGAGTACGTGCTGAGCGGCGGCAACAACGACGTCATCCTGTGCGAGCGCGGCATCCGCACCTTCGAGACCGCGACCCGCAACACCTTCGACATCTCGGCGATCCCGGTGGTCAAGAAGCTGAGCCACCTGCCGATCGTCGCCGACCCGAGCCACGGCGCCGGGCGGCGCGACATGGTGGCGCCGATGGCGCGCGCGGCGGTGGCCGCCGGCGCCGACGGCCTGATCATCGAAGTCCACTGCGATCCCGACCACGCGCTCAGCGACGGCGCGCAGTCGATGTTCCCGGCGCAGTTCGATCGGCTGATGGCGGAGCTGCGGATCATCGCGCCGGCGATCGGCCGCAGCATCTGCCTCGAGCCGGTCGCGCGCCGCGGCTGGGGCTCCTAGGAATTGAGAATTGGGAATTTGGAATTAAGCATTGGCTAAAGAGCTTCCCGTCATCCAACCCGGCGCGGCGCGCCAGTCGGCGCAGCCGCCGATCTTTTCGCAAGATCGGCATCGTCGGACTCGGGTCTGATCGGCGGCTCGATTGCGCTCGCGCGCCCGCGAGCTGTGGCCGAGCGCGCTGGTCATCGGCGTCGACAACAAGGACGTCCTCGAGACGGCGATGCGGCTGCACGCGATCGACGTCGCCGCCGACGATCTCATCGTCCTCGCCGAAGCCGACATCGTCATCCTCGCGGCGCCGGTCAAGCAGAACATCGCGCTGCTTGTCGCGAGCTCGACGAGAACGTGCGCGTAGCCGGCGGTTGTGACCGACACCGGCAGCACCAAGCGCGAGATCGTCGCCGCCGCGGCCGACGCTGCCGCCACGATTTACGTTCATCGGCGGGCATCCGCTGGCCGGCGCCGCGCAGGGCGGCCTCGAGCACGCGCGGCCCGGATCTGTTCGAGGGGCGGCCGTGGCTGCTGACCGCCCGTGCGCGACGCGATCGACAGGGCGGCGCGGCGCTCGCAGAAGCTGACCGACTTCGTCACCGCGCTGGGCGCGGAGCCGCGCGTCCTCGATCCGCGCGCGCACGATCGCATGCTCGCCTTCCTCAGCCATCTCCCGCAGCTGACCGCGAGCGCGCTGATGCAGGTGGTCGGCGACGCGGTGGGGGACGAGGGCCTGGCGCTGGCCGGCCGCGGACTCGCCGACACGACGCGGCTGGCCTCGAGCCCGCCCGACATCTGGCAGGACATCGCCGCCACCAACGCCGACGAGATCGGCCCCGCGCTCGACGCGCTGATCGCGGTGCTTCAGGATTTGCGAGGCGATCTGAGTGAGGGCGAACGGCTCAACGAGGTGTTCGTCGAAGCCGCGCGCTGGCGCGCGAGCGCTGAAGCGCTGAGGCTGACGCTGGGTGTCAGCGTCGACACGGCGGTTGCCAACGCGGACGCCAATCCCCGTCACGCTGCCAACGCGCGGAAATCGAACAGGAGATCAGAAGATCAGGAGGCTTGTCTCCGGTCGCGGAGCCGCACGGCTCGCGATTCGGCGGGCGCCGCTTCGCGGCGCGCACGGCCGGAGTCGGATCGATACACGAGCCGACTTCAGAACGACGCGCTCGGTTCGTGTATCGATCCGATCCGGCCGTGTGGCCGGCCTGCGCAGCAGGCCGCCCCGCCGAATCGATTTCGTGACAAGCCTCTTGAACTCCTGCCCTCCTGACCTCCTGCCCTCCTGTTCCTCACTGTTGCCGCAAGCCAGCAACGCCGCCGGGAATCGTGTGGGGGTGAGAGGCGCTAAGCGGCAAGGACTCGCGCCGCCCTCACCGCAGGCCGACCATCCCCGCCACCGAGTCGATCAGCTTCTTCGGGTCGTAGCCCTTGCCGTCCTTGAAGACGATCTCGACATTCTCGATGTCGGCGATGCGCGCGCTCGGGTCGCCGTTCACGACCGTGATGTCGGCGGCCTTGCCCGCTTTCAGCGTGCCGATGCGCGCACCCTCGCCGAGGAAATTGGCGCCGTTCTCGGTGTGGATCTGGATCGCTTCGAGCGGCGTGAAGCCAGCCTCCACGAGCAGCTGCACCTCGCGCTGATCGCCGAACCCCGCGACGGTGCCGCCGTTGCCGGTCGGGTCGAGCCCGGCGAGGAGCAGGCCTCCCGCCTTCACGAACATGCGTTCGAACTCCATCTCGCGCTTCAGCCGCAGCCGCCCTTCGTCGGTCGTCCTCGCGCGCGCGAGCAGGTAGTCGGCCTTCGCGAGCGGCGACAGCACGTCGAGGAACTGCGGCCGCAGCGGCGGCCGGTTCGGCACGCCGGCCTCGGCCACCGGCAGCGTCGACACGATCGCCACCTTCTTGCTCACCAGGTGCTTGACGAGATCCTGAATCTGCGGCGAGTCGAGCGCCGGCTCGGCGTATCCCGCCGGCCGCACCGGGCACTTGTCCAGCTGCTTGCCCGGCACGTGGTCGGTGCTCGCGCTGAGCCCGTGCTCGAGGCTGTCGATGCCGAGATCCGCCGCCTCGCGGAATGTCACCGAGCAGAGGTGTCCCGTCACCTTCAGCCCGCGCGCGTGCGCCGCCTTGATCGCCGCGCCGAGCTGATCGCGGGTGATGTCGGTGTAGGCCTTGAACGAGGTGAAGCCGACGTCCGCCCAATAGTTCACCAGCTTGACCGCATCGTCCGGGCCGGTCAGCGTGTGCAACTGCAGCAGATACGATCCCTCGCCCTGGAGGTACGGGCCGGTGAGGTGAATCTTCGGGCCGGGGATGCGGCCGGCGTCGATGTAGCGCTTGACCTCGAGATCCGCGTACGGCTCCATGCTGCCGCCGGTCTTGATGGTCGTCACGCCCGCCGCCAGATACAGCCGCGGAAAGCTGTAGATCATCGTCGGGTAGTACTCGGGCACGCCGGGAAGGCGGCCGCGGCCGGTCGAGCCGGTGTAGAAGAGATGCTCGTGCATCCCGACCCAGCCCGGCATCACGCTGCGGCCCGCGAGATCGAGCACGCGTGCGCCGGCCGGCGGCGGCGCCGAGCCGCTCGGACCGATCGACTTGATCAGGCCGCCTTCGATCACGATCGTTTGATCGTTCACCGCCGGCGCGCCGGTGCCGTCGATCACGCGCACGTGCTGCAGCACGACGACCGGCGCCTCGACCGAGATGAACTCCTGCGTCACCTGCGGCAGTGCCCGTGACGGCGCCGGCGGCTGGTTCGCGGCCGGTTGCTGGCCCTGGCCGTTCAGCGTCGCGATCAGCGCGACGACAAGAGAAGCGACTGCTGCGGCTCGTGACATCCGTCCTCCGTCCAACGTTGCAGGGCGGTGCTTCAGCACCGCCGAATCAGGGCAGCGCGAGCGCCACAAGCTCACTCGCCACATCCTTCCATCCAGTGGCGACGACGATGTATTGCTTGCCACCGTAGAGATAGGTCATCGGCGCACCGGTCGTGCCGGCAGTCAGCGCCGTCTCCCACACGACCTTGCCCGTCGCCTTGTCGTAGGCGCGGAACATCTTCCCGCCGCCGCCAGGCGGCAGCGCGACCACGGCGTTGTTGCCGCCTTCGCCGAGGAACAGCAGCGTCTTGGTGACCAGCGGTGAGACGCGCCCACCCTGCCCGAGCGGCGGCAGATTGAGGTGCTTGATCGCCGGGTGATCGCGCGGGCCGTCGCCGTTGGCGACCGTCCACTTGATCTCGCCGCGGTTGAGATCGATCGCGACCAGGCGGCCGTACGGCGGCTTGAAGATCGGCAGGCCCTGCGGTCCTTCGAGCCACGGCCCGGTGACCGCGGCGCCGCGCCGCGCCGTCCACTCGATGTCGTTTGCCGCCGCGCCGCGCGGATGGTTGACGCTGCCGGCTTCGGGATCCTTCGCCTTCACCATCTCGGCGACAAACGGTGCGTGCACCGACGTGACGTAGAGGGTGCCGGTCTCCGGATCCAGGCCTGCGCCGGTCCAATTCGCGCCGCCGGCTGCGCCGGGCATCTGCACCGTGCCCTTCGTTTTCCCGTCCGCGATCGTCGGCGGCGTGAACAGGCCGCCGTAGCGGTACTGGCTGATGATCTTGATGGCTTCCTGCCGCAGCTCCGGCGTGAAGTCGATCAGGTCGTCGATCTTCGCGCCCTGCTGATCGTAGGCGGGCGGCCTGGTGGGGAAGGGCTGCGTCGGCGAATACCATTCGCCCGGCGTGTTGCCCGGCGGCACCGGCCGCTCGACGATCGGCCAGACCGGTTGCCCGGTGACGCGGTCGAGCACGTAGACGAACGCCTGCTTCGAGACTTCGGCGATCGCCTTGATCCGGCGGCCGTCGACGGTGACGTCGACCAGGTTCGGCTGCGCGTTGAAGTCGTAGTCCCAGATGCCGTGGTGCACGGCCTGGAAGTGCCACTTGCGCTGGCCGGTGCGCGCGTCGAGGCAGACGAGGCTCTCCGCGAACAGGTTGGCGCCGGGACGCTGGCCGCCCCAGAAATCGCCGCCGCGGCTGGTCGGCGTTTCCGTCGCCACGTAGACGAGCCCCAGCTCGTCATCCGCGCTCATCAGGCCCCACACGCCGGCGCCGCCCGAGTACGCGTACGAGTCCTTCAGCCAGGTGTCGTTGCCGACGTCGCCGAACTCGGGGATGACGTTGAAGGTCCAGACCTGCTTGCCGGTGCGCGCGTCGTAGCCGCGCACGTCGCCGGGCATGAAGTTGCCGTCGGGCGCCGTCGGCAGGCCGCCGACGACGATGACGTTGCCGACGACGAGCGGCACCGAGGTCCAGCGCATCGAGGCGGCGGGACGCCGATAGCCTTTCGTCAGATCGACGGTTCCGGCGTTGCCGAAGCCATCCGCCGGGACGCCGGTCTTCGCGTTCAGCGCGATCAGCGACTGGCCGCTGATCGCGATGACGCGGGAATCATCGCCGGCGGCCCAGTAGGCGACGCCTCGGTTGGCCGAGCGTCCGACGAGCATTTCGCCGGGCGGATCGTTCTTCGTCTCCGCCTTCACCAGATCGGGCGGCACGTAGGCCCAGATCACGGCGCCGGTGTCCGGCCGGAGCGCGACGACCGAACCGTCGCCGCTGCTGGTGAACAGCATGCCGCCGACCATCAGCGGCGTCACCTGATAGTTGGTCGGCACGGCGACCGTGCCGCGGCCGCGCCGCACCTCCTGCGGCATCGACGACTGCCGCCAGGCGATGCGGAGGTCCTTCACCGTGTCCTTGTTGATCTGGTCGAGCGGCGCGTACTTGGCGCCGGCGTTGGTCGCCGCGTAGCTGCGCCACTCGCCGGGCGGTTCGGTGGCGCTCCGCGTCGCGATCGTCATCGCCGCTGCCAACGCGAGCGTGACGGCGACGATCAAGCCGGCGGTCCGGCCGCGCGGCTTACCCATGGCGTCGCTCCAGGCGTTGCTGTGCTGTTGCGTCCATCAGAACGTGAACCTCGCGCCGAACTGGATGCTGCGGCCGTCGGCTGCCTGCGAGATCCTACCGAACTGCGCGGTGCCGAGCGAGATGCCCGGGTTGAAAAAGTTCGTGCGGTTGAACAGGTTGAAGATTTCCAGTCGCAGCTGCAGCCGCCGATCCTGGTGCAGCGGCAGGTTCCGGATGATCGACAGGTCGAACTGGCTTCGCCCCGGGCCGGTCACCGAATTGCGGCCGGCGTTCCCGTAGGTGAACTGCGGCGGGGCGACGAAGGCCGCCGGGTTGATCCAGTTGTTGGGGCCCTGGTCGTCGGGCACCGGGTCGACGCCGGTCGTGTTCGGCCGATCGGCGAGCGCGCCGGTATTGCTGTTGTCGAACGGCAGCAGAATCGTCACCGGGTTGCCGGTCGCCATCTGATCGACGACGTTCACCTGCCAGTGGCTGACGAGCGCGTTCACCAATCCCTGCGAGCCGCTCAGAAAGCGCTGGCCGGATCCGAACGGCAGATCGCCGGTGAAGCTGAGGACGATCGAGTGGCGCCGGTCGAAGTTCGAGGGGCCGCGCGAGTCTTCGAGGTCGTACCAGTTCTGGATGCTGCCGCCGCCGTAGAAGCTCGAAAGGATGTCGGTGGACTTCGACAGCGTGTACGACGCGAGCAGGCTGGACGCCCCCCAGCGTCCCTGCAATTTGGTCTGCAGCGCGTTGTAGTCCGACGGGAAGCAGGCGCAGAACATGCTCACGTTCGCATATTGCGGATACGGCCGGCGCGGCTGGATCGCGCCGGCTGCGGGCCGCGGAACATTCAGCGACTTGCCGTTCTGCAGGTACGTCCCCTGCGAGCCGACGTAGCCGACGTTCGCCGCCAGGTTCGCCGACAGCTGGTGCTCGACGTTCGCGTTCCATTGCACGACGCGGCCCGACGGGAAGTCCTCGAAGATACCCTGCACGCTCTGGACGCCGCCGGCGGCGACCGACGCGGGATAGGGATCCGAATACGTGATGTTCGGCACCAGCGGCGCAGCCGTGAACGTCTGGCTGAAGCGGAACGGCGGATTCTTCGACAGGTTGTCCTGCGAGTTGCCGTTCTCCGGCGTGAAGAACCAGCCGTATCCCGAGCGGACGACGGTGCGGTCGTTCAGGCGCCATGCGAGCCCGAGCCGCGGCGCGAAGGCGTTTTTCTGCGTGTGGTAGAGGCCGCGGCTCTGGCCCGGATCGCGGGCCGTGAAGACCTGGCCGGTTTCCGGATCGAAGCTGCCGCGCTGATCATTCGCGTCGTAGTACGGGCGTGTTGTACTCATAGCGCACCCCGAGGTTCAGCGTCAGCGGCGGCGCGATCTCCCAGTCGTCCTGCACGTAGAGCTGATAGAAGCGCGTCCGTGTATTGCCGGCGTCTCCACCTGATCCCTGGACCACGCGCGAGGTCGACGTCGGGTAGCCGAGCAGGAAGTCGGCGAAGGCGTCGCCGGTCGTGCTCCGCGCCGCCGGACTGGTCGTGAAGTTGGGCGTGAAGCGGAAGGCGGCGCGCGAGTGGATGTCGAGTCCCTGGCCGTAGAAGGCGATGTCGGCACCGCTCTTCAGCGTGTGGGAGCCGCGCGTCAGTGTGAAGCTGTCGAGGATCTGGTACTTCCAGCTGTAGCGCGTCTGCGGCGTCGACGAGTTGTCGCCGAAGGCGCCGATGCCGCTGATCGAGGTGACCGGCATCCCCCAGTCTTTCGGATCGGAGCCGAGCCCCTGGATGCCGAACTGGCCGGCGTAGTTGATGTCCTGGTTCTGGGCGACCCAGCCCTCGTCGAGCGAGGTGAACCCGAACTTCAGCTCGTTGACCTTGTTCGAGCTCGGCACCATCTGCCACGCGAGCATCGCGATGTGATCGCGCGACGTGAAGGTGTCGCCGAAGCCGGGGATGTCGGTGTTGTTGAAGCGCTGGTACGGGCCGAAGCGCAGGTTGTTGTAGTAGGCGTAGCGGACGGCGAGCGAATGCCGCTCGCTGAACTGGTGGTCGACGCGCTCGAGCACGGTGTCGACGTTGTCGGTCGAGAGCGGCTGCCCGAGGTAGTTGAGCGCCCCGGCCTGGTTCGCGCGCGGCAGCAGCTCCAGCACCTGCGCCGCGACCGAACTGATGCGGTTCGCCGGGATGGTGTTGTTCGGGAACGGCTGGCGCACGCCGGTCGCCGGATCGAGCGTCGCCGGATCGTAGATGACGTTGCGGCCGGTGAAGTTGCCCTGGCGCATCAGGTCGCTCGGCACCGAGGTCGCCTTCAGCAGCGCCTTGTCCTGGCGGCGCCGCTCGTAGTTGCTGAAGAAGAACGTCCGGTTCTTGATCACCGGGCCGCCGATCGAGCCCCCGATCTGGTTCAGGCTGAACTCGGGCTTCTCCTGGTTCTCGGGCGTGAAGTAATTCCGGGCGTCGAACCGCTCGCTGCGGACGAATCCGAACCCGCTGCCGCGGAACTGGTTGCCACCCGACTTGGTGACGATGTTGACCTGCGCGCCGCCGGCGTGGCCGTACTCGGCGCCGTAGGTGCTCGAGAGGATCTTGAACTCGGCAATCGCATCGAGCGACGGCTGGACGACGATCACGCCGGCCGTGTCGTCGCGGTTTGCCATCCCGTCGAGCATGAAGTTGTTGCCGTCCTCGCGGACGCCGTTGACCTGCACCGCGCCGCGGAAGTAATCGAGCGTCGAGTTCGACTGCGGCGGCAGCGAGCCTGGCAGAAGCAGCGTCAGCTGCATGAAGTCGCGGCGGCCGAGCGGCAGCTGATCGATCGTCTGCGAGGTCATCACCTGGCCGAGCGTCGAGGTCTCGGTGTCGATGAGCGGCGCCTGCGCCGACACCGTCAGCGTCTCGGAAACGGTGCCGACCTTGAGCTCCAGGTTGATGCGCGCGCGCTGATCGACCTGCAGACGGATGCCGGTGGCGGTGGCGGTCTGGAACCCGTCGAGCTGCGCCGTGACGCTGTAGGTGCCAATCGGCAGGTTGGTCACCAGGTAGTCGCCGGACGCGTCGGTGACGGAGTTCCGGCTCAAGCCGGTGCCAGCGTTCGTCAACGTCACGGTGACGCCGGGCAGCACGGCACCCGAGGGATCCCGCACCGTGCCGAGAATGTCGCCGCTGTCACGCTGCGCCCAGGCGGAGGCGGTCGCCGCCAGGAGGAAGAAAGCGGCCGCAAGGATTCGACGTGTTCCCATATTCGTGCTCCTGTCGCGCGAGGGCAGGCGACGCTGCGAGAGTCGATCGGCGTGCACGAGCGCAGGGTGTGGCGTTCGCGATGCGAACCGGCTTCGTGAGAATTGCGCCGATGCTAGAGGGCACCCGTACGGGTGTCAATCAAGGGACGCACGCCGGTGGGATAAGTTGTGAAGAGACGTTTGGTGACGAATCAGGGCACCGCCTCAGCGGTGCCCTTGCTGTCACTGCGCGGGAGAGGGGACGAGCGTCACGACGGTCGAGCGGTCGGCGGGGAAGTACTGCTTGAACACGTCCTGCAGCACCTGCGGCGTGATCGCGTCGATCCGCTGGTTGCGCGTCAGGATCTCGCCCGGGTCGCGGTCGTACATCTTCACCGTCTGCAGCCGGCCGAGCCAGTAGTCGTTCGTCTTCAGCGCGGTCTCGTAGCCGCGCCGCGCGGTCTCCTTGGCGCGGCTGGTCAGATCGGCCGACGGCCCTTCGTCCTGCAGCCGCTTGATCTCCTGCATCACCCGCGTGGTCATCGTCGGGAGGTTCTCCGGCGCCGCGCCGAAGCGCACCTGGATGTGGCCGGCGCCGCGCTGCGGCAGCGGCTGCGCCAGGCCGACGCGCACCGTGTAGGTCTGCCCGAGGTCTTCGCGCAGGATGTCGCGCAGCGCGATGTCGAGCACCGTCGTCGCGGCGATGATCTTCTCCTGCTCCATCGGATCGATCGAGGGATCGGCGAAGAAGCTGATCACGGTCTGGCCGCGGGGCTCGCGTCCGAGCTCGACCTTCGCCTGCTGCGTCGCGTCCGGGAAGCGCAGCGCGAGGTCCTTGAAGGTCGAGGACGCCTTGCCGGTGGACGGCAGCGATCCGACATACTGCGCCAGCAGCGGCAGCACCTCGTCCACCTTGAACGCGCCGACCATGAAGAACGTGAAGTCGGCGGCGTTGGCGAAGCGCTCGCGGTAGAACGCGATCATCTTCTCGCGGTTCAGCGCCTCGACCCGTTCCGGCGTCAGCGGCTGCGCCGTGTAGTGGTTCGAGGTGTTGACCTGCGTCAGCTTCTCGCCGAACACCTCGCCCGGCGCCTGGCCGCGGTTGGCGACGGCCGCGGCGAGCTGCTTCTTGAGGAGCGCGAACGATTCGGCGTCCGCGCCGGGCGCCGTCAGCTCCTGGTAGAAGAGCTGCAGCGCGGTCTCGAGCTGCGCCGGCGCGGCGCTGCCGCCGATGCCATGGGTCGACAAGGTGATGAACGGCCGCGCCGACACGAGCTTGCCGGTCAAGACCTTCTGCAGCTCGGTCGCCTTCAGGCCGCCGGCGCCGGCGGCGCTGACGAGCGCGGTCGCGAGCGACGCCTCGGGAAAGTCGGCCGGCGGGGCGAGCGAGCTGCCGCCCGGCGCCGCCATCGAGAACAGGATCTGATCGTTCTTGAAGTCGGTCGGCTTCAGCCACACTTCGACGCCGTTCGACAGGCGGGCGACGGTGACGCCGAGGTTGTCGATCGATCGCCGCGAGGCGACCGTGCCCGCTGCCGGCGCCCGTTCCATCAGCGCCCGCGTCGTCGAGGTATCGGTCCACGCCGTGACGCGCGTCTTCGTCGCCTCGGCCAGCGCCGCCTGGAGCTCGGTTTCGGTCGGCACCTTGACGCCGCTCTTCTGCGGCGAGGTGGCCAGAATCACGCGGCTGTCATCGCCGAGCAGCGACCGCGCCATCGTCGAGGCATCGGCTTCGGTGATGGTCGGCAGCAGCTGCTTGACCAGGCGGTACTCGTACTCGATGCCCGGGCTCGGCTCGTCTTCGAGGAAGTAGCTGACGTACTCCTGCGCGTACGAGCCGCTCTCGGACTTGTCGCGCTCGCTGTAGGCGCGTTCGTAGAACGACTCCATCCATTTCTTGGCGCGCTCGAGCTCGGACGCGCTGAAGCCGAACTCGCGGACGCGCAACGCTTCGGTGGCGAGCACGCCGATGCCGTCCTCGAGCTTGCCATCTTCGACCTGGGCGGTCATCGAGAAGGTGGACACGTCACGGCTCAGGCCGCCGCCGCTGACGCCGGCGCCGAGAAACTTCGCGTCCGGCTTCCGCTCGAGCTCGTCGAAGCGCTCGCTCATCATGTGGTCGATCGTGCGGCCGACGAGATCGCGCCGGTAGTCGGCGACGCGCTGATCGCCCTCGCGCTGCCGCTTGCGCACGATCGAGACGCTCGACTGCGTGACCTCCGGGTCGGCGACGACGCTCACGAGCGGCTGCTGGTGCAGCGGCACCTTGTGATCGGGCTCAGGCGCTTTCGGCGCGCGATCGGTGACCGGCGAGAAAGCGGTCTTGATCGCCTGCTCCATCTCCGCCGTGTCGAAATCACCGACGGCAATCACCGCCATCAGCTCGGGCCGATACCACGTGTCGTAGAACGCGCGCAGCCGCGCCGCCGGCGCGTTGCGCAGGATCTCCGGCTTGCCGATCGGCAGCCGTACGGCGTAGCGGGAGTCGTGGAAGAGGACGGGGAACTGCTTGTCGCGAACCCGCGAACCGGCGCCGAGGCCGCCGCGCCACTCCTCGATGACGACGCCGCGCTCCTTGTCGATTTCCTGCGGCGTCAGCGACAGGCCGCCGGCGACGTCGGCCAGCGCCGTCAGCGCCTTGGTGACGACCTCTTTCTTGTCGGTCGGGACGTCGAACATGTACACCGTCTCGTCGAAGCTGGTGTACGCGTTCACGTGCGGCCCGAGCCGCGAGCCGATCGACTCGAAATAGGAAACCAGCTCGCCCGGCTTGAAGTGAGCGCTGCCGTTGAAGGCCATGTGCTCGACCATATGGGCGAGGCCGAGCTGATCGTCGGCTTCGTGCAGCGACCCGGCCTTCACCGCCAGGCGCAGCGCGACGCGCCCGGCCGGGCGGCTGTTCTTGCGGACGAAGTACTTGAGCCCGTTCGGCAGCGTCGCCGTGCGGACGACGGGGTCGAAGGGCAGCGTGTCCTGCAGGTTGATCGCCTGCTGTCCTGACGGGACGGCGGTCGCAACCAGCACGACCAGAAGTGCGGCGACGGATCGAGTAGCTCGGTTCTTCATGGTTCTAGGTGTCACGGTCCGGCTAAAGCCGGACACTGACTTGAAGACCTACTGTTCGGTGGTCTTTTTCGGGTCCGCCGTCTCGGTGTCCTTCCGCTCCGGCGATTTCCAGTCGATCCCGCGTGCGTATTTCATCAGCCAGCTGATCTCTTCGGTGTCGCGGATGCGGACGTGGTGCGGCTCGCGGAAGCCGTGGGGCTCGCGCGGGAAGCGGATGAAGCGTGTCGGCACGCCGCGGTCCTTCAGCCCCTGGTAATAAATCATGCTCTGGCCGATGGTGTCGGTGGTGTCGCGCTCGCCATGCAGCAAGAGCGTCGGCGTCGTCACCTTGGCGATGTGCGTGTACGACGACTGCCGGCGGTAGGCGTCGGCGCTTTCCCACGGCGTGCCGCCGATATACCAGAGCCGGACGTCGTGGTTGAAGCCCATCGCATATTCAGACGTCCAGTCGGAGACCATGGCCCCCAGCGAGGCCGCTTTGAATCGTGAAGTTTGTGTAATGGTCCAACCGCCGAGGATGCCGCCGTAGCTCCAGCCGCGGATCGCGAGGTGATCCGGGTCGGCAATGCCGTCGGCAACCAGCTTGTCGACGCCGCTCATCAGGTCGTCGTAGTCGCCGCCGCCGATGTCCTTCATGTTCCCGCGCAGGAGCGTGTCGCCGTAGGTGCTGCTGCCGCGAACATTCGGCTCGAGCACCGCCCAGCCGAGGCTGGTGTAGACGTGGTTGATGCCGCGGAACGACAGGTCCCACGCGCCGGCCGGCCCGCCGTGGACCGAGAGGAGCAGCGGCAGTTTGGTGCCCGCCTTGTAGCCTGCCGGCAGCCACAGCAACCCTTCGACGTCGAGGCCATCCTTGCTCTTCCACGTGATCGCCTTGAAGTGCGGCGACCGCGAGCTCCGCCGCCTTCGCGTTCGCGCGCGTGATCGGCGTCGCCTTGCCGGTCGTGAGATCGATCAGGTGCACCTCGGCGGGTGCAGTGGGCGTGCTGATGACGGCGACGCCGCGCTTGCCGTCGGCGGAGACCGACTCCATGCGTCCCGACCAGTCGCCGCTCGAAACTTTCGTCACCGCGCCGTTGGCGACCGACATCCGGAACGCGGCGCTGCGCGCGCGCGAGTTCGCGCCGAAGAGGATCGACTGGCCGTCGGCGGCCCACGTGTACTGGCCGATCGCGGCGTCGAACGAGGCGTTCAGCTTACGCGGCTCGCCGCCGCCCTCGGCCGGCACCACCCATAGCTTGTCTTCGGCAAGATCCCACGACGTGTCGCTCGGCGCCAGGTACGAGAGCACCTTGCCTTCGGGCGACCACTGGACATCCTGCTCGGGCGCGTTGTTGTGCGTCACCGGCCGCAGCGCTCCGGTCGCCGTGTCGACGACGGCGATTTCGGCGCGGTTCTGGCCGTTGCGCGCGTTCTCGCGGCGGAAGATCATCGCGATCTTCTTCGCGTCGGGCGACACGCGGAAGCTCTCGATGATGAGCGCGTCGTCGTGCGTCACCACCTGCTCGCGCTTGTCGGCGAGCGCGACGCGCCACAGCTCGGAGAACTCGGCGCGCTCCTGGCCGTTCGGCCCTTCATCGACGAAGATCGCGTCGTCGCCCGCCTTCTCGGCGGCCTTCTGCGCTTCGCTCTTCACGCGTTCGGCGAGGAACACGATCGATGTGCTGTCCTTCGTCCACTCGAACGCTTTGATCTTGGACTTGTGATCGGTGAGCCTGGACGCCTCGCCGCCGTCAACGGGGATGACCCAGACGTCGACAACGTCGTCACTGTCTTTACCAGCTGCCGCGTCGCGCGACGCGAGGAATGCGACATGGCGGCCGTCCGGCGACCACGCCGGCGCGCGGTCTTTTTCATGCGCGAGAAAGCGGCGCGCGTTCGCGCCGTCGGCGTCGACGATCCAGATCGCCGTGACGCGCTTGTTGTCCTTCCACTTGCCCACCTCGGACACGGTGTAGAGCACACGGCGTCCGTCCGGCGAGATGCGCGGCGCCGACAACTGCACGAGATCGATGACATCGTCGACGGTCATCGCGCGCTTTGCCTGCGCGGCCGCCGAGGATGCCAGGAGAAGCACTAACAAAGAAGAGAAGACGACGCGCCGGCGACAGAGCATGCGGCCTCCAGAGGACGCGCGATCGTAGCACTATAATTATTGGATGGACAAAGACTTCGAGGCGGTGATCCTCAGCGCATGCCGGACGCCGATCGGTGCGTTCGGCGGCGCGTTGAAAGATGTGAGCGCGGTCGATCTGGGCGCGATCGTCGTCCGCGAGGCGCTGTCGCGCGCGGGTGCGAAAGCTGAAGATGTCGGCGACGTCGTGCTCGGGTGCGTGCTCCAGGCGGGTAACGGAATGAATGTCGCGCGACAGGCGGCGCTCAAGGCAGGGCTGCCGGTCGAGACGCCCGGCGAGACGGTGAATCGAGTGTGCGGATCCGGACTGCAGGCGGTGGTCCACGCGGTGGAAGCCATCCGTGTCGGCTATGTGGACACGATGGTCGCTGGCGGGACCGAGTCGATGTCGAACGCGCCGTATCTGCTGAAGGGGGCGCGCTGGGGCTACCGCATGGGCAACGCGGAAGCGATCGATTCGATGCTGCAGGAAGGGTTGACGTGCGCCATCGCCGCCTGCCACATGGGCATCACCGCGGAAGAGGTGGCGACGCGCTACAACGTGTCGCGTGCGGATCAGGATGCGTTCGCCGCCGAAAGCCAGCAGCGCGCCGTCCGCGCGATCGGCGAAGGCCGGTTCAAGGACGAGATTGTCCCGGTCCCGGTGCCGCAGCGGAAAGGCGATCCGATCGTCGTCGACACCGATGAGTATCCGCGCGCGGGCACGACCGCGGACAAGCTCGCGGCGCTGAAGCCGGCGTTCAAGAAAGAGGGATCGGTGACGGCCGGCAACGCTTCGGGGATCAACGACGGCGCAGCCGCGCTCGTGGTGGCGACCGGCGCGAAGGCCAAAGCGATGGACCGCAAGCCGCTCGCGCGCATCCTTTCTTATGTGTCAACCGGCGTTGATCCGAAAATCATGGGCATGGGGCCGGTGCCGGCGGTGCGCAAGGTGCTCGACCGCGCGGGCCTGACGCTGAAAGACGTCGATCTCTTCGAGCTGAACGAAGCGTTCGCGGCGCAGTCGGTCGCGGTCGCACGCGAGCTGGGCGTCGACACCGCGAAGGTCAACGTCAACGGCGGAGCGATCGCGCTCGGTCACCCGATCGGCGCCAGCGGCGCGCGAGTGCTCACGACCTTGATCTACGCGCTCAGGGCGCGGAAGCTGCGCTATGGCGTCGCGTCGTTGTGCATCGGCGGTGGCATGGGGATCGCCATGGCGATCCAGAATCTGGATATGTGAGCAGCCGGGTGCTCGGGACTCACCGCATGCGCCGGTCTGAAGACCGGCGCCTACGGGAGGAGCCGGCGAACTGAGACTGGAGACTGAGCAGGGGCTGGGGGCCAGGCAGGCTAAGGAGTAGGGAGCACGCGCCTTGGGGGCTGGGCTGGAGTTGCGAGCGCAGATCGCGCGAGCCGCGCTCGACGAAATCATCGCGCATGCCCGCGTCGAAGCGCCGTCCGAGTGCTGCGGCCTGCTGCTCGGCACCGGGCTCGCGATCACGGAAGCGGCCCGGACGACGAACATCGCGAGCAATCGCTATTCGCGATTCCTGATCGATCCCAAGCAGCACATCGACATCCGCCGCGACGCGCGCGCCCGCGGCGTCGAGGTGGTCGGCTTCTACCACTCGCACCCGCGATCGCCCGCCATGCCCTCGACCTCGGATCTGGCCGAGGCGTCGTATCCCGGCCACCTCTACCTGATCGTCAGCCTCGCCGCGCAGCGGCCCGCGGTCTCGATCTACCGCCTGGCCGAAGGCGGCGCCGGGAACTTTCTGCACCTGCCGCTCGTCACAGTCCGCTAATGCCGGTACCCGCGCTCCTTCTGGCCGGGGCGCTGTGGCTTGCCTCGCCGGCCGGGGTGTTCGCCCAGGACACCGCACCCTCGCCGCAGACGAGTGCCGCGGTCGTTCGCTCGATTGTGATCAGCGGATCGAAAGAGATCGCCGAGCGCGCCATCCTCGACACCGCCCAGCTGAAAACCGGCGCAGCCGTTCCCGACACTCCCGATAACATCTCCCGCACAATCGAGCGCCTCTACCGCGACGAAGGCTACACCTTTGCGCGCGTGACGGCGGGGTTCGACGACGCGTCCGGCGTCCTGACGGTGACGATCGACGAAGGCGTCATCGACGGGGTCGAGTTCCAGGGGGTCGACGAGAACCTGGTGCGCCGGTTTACCGACGAATTCGCGTTGCGGGCGGGCGACGTCTTCAACCGGCGCCGCGCGCAGCAGGCGCTCGACGTGCTGCTGCGGCCGACGCGCGGCGCGGTCCGCCCGGGCGCCCTGTACGAGCCGACCTTCACCGAAAGCGGGGAACATCGGCGGCAGCGCGGCGCCTTCGATCTCGTCGATCGCGACGGCCGGCGCGTGCTGCTGGTTGGCCTGCGCGAGCCGGCGGGCCGCTTCAAGCTCGTGCCGGATCTCGGCGAGCGCGAGGACTGGTTCACCTCCGTCGACGGCTTCGTGCCGTCGCTCGGGATGGGCATCGCGCTCTTCGACCACCAGCGCTACAACCATGCGTTTGTCGCCGGCCACATTTCCTACAAGACCGCGTCGGAGCGCGCCGGCTACACCCTCGGCTTCGAGCGGCCGCTCTTCGATGTCCAAAAGCTCTACGTCGGCGGCGAGCTGCACGACCTGACGGCCAGCGACGACCAGTGGCAGGTGTCGTCGATCGAGGCGAGCCTGGCGGCGATCGGTCCGCGCCTGACCTTCCGCGACTACTACCGGCGCCGCGGCGTGCAGATCAATTCAGCGCTGCGCGTGCACCGGCAGGTCGAAGCCGTGTTCGCGTGGAAGGGCGAGCACCACTACGCGATGCCGACGGAAAGCGACTTCAGCTTCTGGAACGACGACGAAGCGCTTCGCCCGAACATCGTCGCTCAGGATGGACGGCTCAACGCGGTCGTTGTCGGCGCGTCGGCGGACAGCCATGGATTCGAGCGCGAATCGCTCGAGGCGTCCTACCGCCGCCATCAGCTGGACGCGCCGTTCGGTGAGCGGCTGAACCAGCCCGATTGGGGGCGCGATCCGCGGCCGATCTGGCGTGTCGATTGGACGTCGGAGATCGCGTCGCCCGATGCGCTCGGCAGCGACTTCGACTTCCGCCGCCACATCCTGACCGGCCGGGCGCGCGTGCTCATTTCCGAGCACCAGAACGTCGGCGTCCGCGCGATTCGCGGATGGTCGGGCGGCACGCTGCCGCCGCAGCGCCTGTTTGCGGCAGGCGGCATCGGGTCGGTGCACGGCTACGAGTTCAAGGAGCAGATCGGCAACGCGCTGACGCTGTTCAACGTCGAGTACGAGCTCGGCTGGCGCGGCGGGCTGAAGGCGATCGGCTTCTTCGATGTTGGTCGTGTCGAGTCGACGAGCGGCGCGTCGCCGCCGTGGATGAAGGGTGTCGGCTTCGGGTTCGGGGTGGACGCCATTCGGGTCGACTTCGGCTACCGGACCGACGCCGTTCCCAGTTCGCTGAAGGTGCTACTGCGATTCGATCGGACGTTTTGATCCCCGGCTTCGTCGTCGCCATCGTGTGCGTCCTGCTGCTGGCCACGCCCGCCGCCGCGCTCGACGTGCAGATCAAGGACGTGCGCGGGCCGGGCCCGGTCGTGATGGCGACGATCGAGCTGCGCGACGTCCTGCCCGATCGGTTCAAGAAAACGCTCGACGCCGGCGACACGCTGCACCTGCGTCTGCAGGCCGAGTTATGGGAAAGCCGGCCGGTGTGGGACCGCCTGGTCTATCCGGCGATCGTCCGCGTCTTCCGCTTCCGGCGCACACAGAACGCGGGGCTGTCGATCACCGATCCATCCGGCGCGACGACCACCTACACCGCGGCGCCGCGCGCGATGCCGGTCGTCGTCGAACTCGGCGACACCGTCCGCCTCGCGGCCGCCGAGCGGTACTACGTCCATGCCGTCGCCACGATCGGCACGCTCGCCGAGCGCGAGGTGGACGAAGCCGGCGATGCCGTGTTCGGAAGCGATGCCGAGGCGAACCGCCTCGGATCGCTGGCGAAGCTGGTGTTCCGGACGGTGCTCCAGGTGAGCGACTACCTGCAGAGCGTGTCGGCCGAGACGCGCGGACGACGGACCGCCGGCGCGGAGATCATCAAGCCGGCGACGCCGTAGCCGCTGTCACGCGGCAGCGCCCCACACGACGATCGACGCAGAACCCGCTGAACTCGCAGAACGCGACCATCGCCACAATGTTGTACGACGATCAACACGAACGCGCGATCAACTCGCAGACGCTGACGCGTTCCCGCACTCGCCGTCGCGCAGGATCTGCAGACCTGATTCATGGCTGCCGCGGCAGCCCGACGAGTCGGCGTGTCAAAGATTGCGGATGCAGCCCTCGATCACGGCGCTGCGCTGCGTACAATCGCAGGCAGCCGCAAGGTCGCGATGCGACTTCAGTCATGCAGTGTCTCTGCGTGTTCAGCGGGTTCCGCGTTCGACCGTCGTGGACGCCGGCGCTACTCGTCTCGCAGCGCGGTCAGCGGATCGACGCGACTCGCCCGCAGCGCGGGGACGAAGCTGGCGCCGGCCGCGATGATGACCAGCAGCGTCGCGACGGCGACGTAGGTGAGCGCGTCGGTCGGGCTCGTGCCGTAGAGCAGCGACCGGAGCAGCCGCGTCGCGGCCAGCGCGAGGCCGATCCCGATAGCGACGCCGACCAGCGCGAGCCGCAGGCCCTGGCCGAGGACGTCGGCGATCACGTCGCGCGCCTGCGCGCCGAGCGCCATCCGCAGCCCGATCTCGCGCCGGCGCTGCGCGACGACGAACGCGAGCACGCCGTACAACCCGATCGCCGCGAGCGAGACGGCGACGACACCGAATGCGGTCAGCAGCGTGACGCTGAAGCGCCGCCGCGTCAGCGAATTCGACAACTGCTCGTCCATCGTCCGCACCGCGCCAATCGGCTGCTCCTTGTCCACGCGCCAGATCGCATCGCGCACGGCGCTGGCGAGCGTGCCGGGTGGGGCGGAGGTCCGCACCGCGAAGGTCATGAACGGCCACGGATCCTGACGATAGGGGACATAGATCGTCGGCTGCGGCGCCGCGTCGAGCGCGGCCGCGTGCACGTCGCCGACGATGCCGACGACGGTGATCTCGGGATCGTCGATGGAGAAGCGTTCGCCGATCGGATTGCGGCCCGGCCAGAAACGCTGCGCGGCCGAGGCGCTGACGACCGCGACCAGCGGCCGCCCTTCGCGGTCGGCGTCCTCGAACGCGCGTCCGCGCAGGACCTGAATGCCCATCGCGCGGAAGTAGTCTGGCGATGCGGTGCGGTAGTGCGCCGTCAGCTGCGCATTCGGCGGCGAGATCGGGAAGCGTCAGCCCGCGCGTGCTGTTGCCGGGCAGCAGCGGCAGGCGGCTGGTCGCACCGGCGACCTCGACGCCCGGCTCCTGCCGCAGCGATTCGATCGCACGCTCCCAGAACTCTGCCTTCCGCGCCGGCGTCGGGTAACGGGCCGCGGGCAGGCTGACGGTCAGCGTCAGCACGTGATCCGGATCGAAGCCGGCCGGCTCGCGCTGCACGTTGACGAAGCTGCGAATCGTCAGCCCGGCACCGACGAGCAGCACCAGCGACAGCGCGATTTCCGCCGCGACGAGCACGCCGCGCAGCCGCCGCTGCCCCTTGCTGCTGGCGCCGCGCGCACCCTGCTTCAAATCGTGGTGCACGTCGAGGCGCGTGAGCTGGTGCGCCGGCGCGAGGCCGAAGAACAGGCCCGCCAGTGTCGAGACCCCGAGGCCGAAGAGCAGCACGCGCGCATCGATCGTCACGGCGCCGGCGACGCCGAGGTCGGCGGGGCTCAGCGCGACCAGCGGACCAATCAGCCACATCGCGAGCAGGATGCCGGCGCCGCCGCCGAGGATGGCGAGGACCACGCTCTCGGTCAGCAGCTGCGAGAGGATCCGGCCGCGCGTCGCCCCGAGCGCGATGCGGACCGCCATCTCCTGGTGCCGCGCCGTGGCGCGCGCCAGCAGGAGGCCCGAGACGTTGGCGGCGGCGATGAGCAGCAGCAGGCCGACCGCGGCGAACAGGAGCAGCACCGACTGCCGGACATCCGACACCAGGTCGTCGCGCAGCGGCGTCACCATCGCGCCGAGGTTCAGGTTGTCGTTCGGGTAGTCGCGCTCGAGCGACGCGGCGACCGTGTCCATGCCGGCCTGCGCGCTCGCGATCGTCTGGCCGGGTCGCAAACGCGCGAGCACCGAGAAGTAGGCGTGGCCGCGCTGCGTCGACGGGTCGACGTCTGGCGCCAGCGGGTCGTCCGGGACACGCCAGTGCGGCGGCACCCACACGCGCGCCTTGTCCGGGATATTCGATGCCCGGCGGCATCACGCCGACGATGGCGTGCGGCTCGTCGTTGAGGCGAACGGGACGGCCGATCACATCGGCGCGTCGCGCCGAAGCGCTGGCGCCACAGTGCGTCGCTGACGACGGCGACGCGCTCGGCACCCGGCGCGCCATCGGGCGCGGCGAAGCCGCGGCCGAGCGACCGGCTTCACCGCGAGGATGTCGAAGAAGGTGGCGTTGACGATCGCGCCGGCGACGCTCTCCGGGCGATCGGCGCCTGACAATGCAAACGACCCCTGGCGGAACGCCGCCATCTCGGTGAAGCGTCGTCTGGCGCTCGCGCCAGTCGAGGAAATTCGCCGGCGACGCGTCGAAGTTGTTCTGCCGCGTCTGCCGGTTCGTGTCGGTGACCAGCACCAGGTCGTCGGCGCCGGGGAATGGCAGCGGCCGCAGCAGCACGGCGTTGACGATGCTGAAGATCGCGGCGTTGGCGCCGACGCCGATGGCGATGGTGAGCGACCGTGAGCAGCAGGAAGCCCGGCGCCCGCCGGAACGTGCGCGCGGCGAACCGCAGGTCCTGCCGCAGGCGCTCGATCACTGATACCTCAACGCTTCGACCGGCGGGATGCGCGACGCGCGCCGGGCGGGGAAGTAGCTGGCCAGCAGCGCCACCGCGCCGAGCACGCCGACGACCGCCGCGAACGTCAGCGGATCGGTGCCGGTGGTCTCGTATAGCAAGCTCGCGAGCGTGCGGCTGAGGGCGAGCGCGAGCACGACGCCGATCGCAAGGCCGATCACCGCCAGCCGCACGGCGTTGCCGACAATCATCGCCAGGATGTCGCGCGATTCGGCGCCGAGCGCGAGCCGGATGCCGATTTCCGAGGTCCGCTGACTCACGGCGTACGACATCACGCCGTAGATGCCGATCGCCGCCAGCACCAGCGCCAGCGCCGCGAACGTCGTCAGCAGCGTCGAGCTGAAGCGCGCCTGCGACAGCGTCCGCGCCACCCATTGATCCATCGTCCGCACGTCGGAGACCGGCTGATCCTTGTCGAGCGCCCGGACCTCGCGCTCGACGAGCGGCGCGAACGACGCCGGATCGGGCGTCGTGCGCAGCGTGAGCGTCATCGCACTGTAGGCGAGCTGCGGGTGCGGCCAGTAGGTCATCGCCCGCGCCTCGGTGGCGCAAGTCGGCGAACTTCACGTCGCCGACGATGCCGACGATTTCGGTCGGCACGTTCGGATCGGTCATGGTGATGACCAGGCTCTTGCCGAGCGCGTCGCTCGTTCGGGAAGTAGCGTTTCGCCAGCGCCTCGTTGACGACGACCACGTTCGACTTCTCGTGCATCTCACGGTCGGTGAAGAGCCGTCCGCTCACCAGCGGGATCTTCAGCGCTGGTGAAGTAGCCGTTGTCGGCGACGCGCACGTCGGTCGACCGGCTCCTGGCCCGGCGGCCGGCGGCGGCTGGCCGACGATCGTGAAGCCGGTCGCCGGCGCCGCTGCCGGCGAGCGGCAGGAAGCTGATGGCGCCGGCGCTCTCGACGCCGGGGATCGCGGCCAGTCGCGATACCAGCGCGCTGAAGAACTCGACCCGTTTCTCGTCGGTGGCGTAGCGGCGCGGTTGGAACCGTCAGCCGTGCGGTCAGGACGTTGCGTGCCGTCGAAGTCCGGGATTGACCCCGCTCAGCGTCCCGAAGCTTCGGAGCATCAGCCCGGCGCCGACGAGCAGGACCACGGCGAGCGCGACCTCGGCGATGACGAACGCCTGGCGGATGCGGCGATGGCGGACGCCGGCGCCCACCTGCCGGGCGCCGTCCTTGAGCGCTTCCTGCACGTCGGCGCGCGATCCTTCGAACGCGGGGGCGAAGCCGCAGACGATCGCGGTCGCAAGCGAGACGACCGCGGTGAAGGCCAGCACCGGGTAGCTGAGGTGCACCTCGCCGATGTCAGCGAGATCGACCGGGCTGATGGCCAGCAGCACGTCGAGGCTCCACTGCGCGACGAGCAGGCCAAGCGCGCCGCCGAGGACGCAAAGAACCAGGCTTTCGGTGAGCAGCTGCCGGATGACGCGGTGGCGCGCCGCGCCGAGCGCGTTGCGAATCGCAATCTCGCGCTGGCGCGCGGCGCCGCGCGCGAGCAGCAGGTTGGCGACGTTGGCGCAGGCGATGAGGAGCACGAAGCCGACCGCGCCCGAGAGCACGAGCAGCGCCGGACGGATGTCGCCCGAGAGCTCGCGGTGCATCGGCACGACGAGCGCGCCCCAGCCGGTGTTGAACTGCGGCCGTTCGGTCTGCGAGGCCGCCGGCGATCGTGCTCAGCTGCGCCTGCGCCTCTTCGAGCGTCGACGCCGGGCTTCAGCCGGGCGATGCGCGCTCATGTAGCGCCCGCGCGCCTGGCGATGCGCCTCGCCGAAGGCGAACGGCCGCCACAGGTCCGGCGGCTTGCCGGTGAGCGAGCCGCGCTTCACGAAGAGCCGCATGTCGGGCGGCATCACGCCGATGACGGTGATCGGCTGGCCGCTGAGTTGAATCGTGCGTCCGACGATCGCCGGATCGCCGGCGAAGCGCCGCTGCCAGAGGCCGTAGCCGAGGACCGCGAGCGCGTTCCGGCCGTCCGGGCCTTCGTCGGGCGCGAACGCCCGGCCGACGAGCGGCGTCACGCCCAGCGTCGGAAAGAAATCGGGCGTGACATCCTGCGCGATCAGTTCCTCGGGCTCGCCGCTGCCGGTCAGGTTGACCCGATAGTCGTAGAACGGCGCCATCCGCTCGAAGGCGGTGGCGCGCTCCTGCCAGCGCACGAAGTTCGCCGGCCCGAGCACGTTCGGCGCGGCCGGGCCGTCGCGCGTTGGTCTCCCACAGCACGACCAGGCGCGCCGGATCGCGAAACGGCAGCGGCTCGAGCAGCACGGCGTTGACGATGGTGAAGATCGCGGTGTTGGCGCCGATGCCGAGCGCCAGCGCGAGCAACCGCCACCGCGGTGAAGCCCGGCGTGCGCAGGCACAGGCGAATGGCGTAGCGGATGTCCTGAAGCAGTGCGTCCATGCAGTGATTAGAGCAGATCGACTGGCCGGCTTTGGTTGACGAGGGATCGTCGGCAGTCGGCGGTCGCCGGCCGGCAGTCGCCGGACCAGGCGAAGTGCCAGAGTGCAGTGGACCTCCCAGATCTTGATGTCGATGTCGAGGCCGAGCGCGCTGGCGCGCGAGTCGGCGAGCGCCTCGGCGTCGAGCCGGAGGAAGACCGGCTTGACCTCGATCGTGAACGGCCCGTCAGCCGGCGCGGTGAGCCCGACCGAGATGAGCGCGGCGAGCAGGATCAGCGTCCCGGCGGCGGTTCGGGCGAGACGCTGTGCGGAGGGTCACGGGACCGTAGCTGAGGCCATTCTCGTGCCAGATCGAGACAGTCCGGTCAGCGTAGATTTGCTAATGAAAATCGGCCGCCGAAGGGCGACGCGGCCAGTCAGTTGTCCGGTTGTGGGATCGAGGTCGTTCCACGTCCGCGCGGCTCGCGGTACGACGGTAGGCGCGGTCGTCAGACCGTGCCGAGACGTCGGACCGCTTTAGACCGTGCTCGAGCGTCTCCGCGGTCTGCGGACTGGTTCCTACTCGGTGATAATCCGTCGCGCAGGCCGGGCCGGACCTGGATGTTGACCGTCGCGGCGCCGACCGACTTGTCGCGGCGCTTGAGATGGACGGTGACGCGGAAGCCGTTGGGACGGCCGGTCCGGAAGACGTGCTCCACGGTGAAGCGGCGCTTGATCTCCGACTTGCCGGGTTCGTACGGCGCGCAGTCGGTCGACGACTCCGACTTGGTCCCGTCGCCCCACTCCCACTCGATCGCCGGGCAGTAGAAATCCTCGAAGTCGTCGTCGCCACCGACGAGCTCGGCCGTCAGCACGACGCGCGCCGGCGCCATCGCAATCAGCGGGCTGCGCCTTGAGGGTGATCTTCGGCCGCTTGGGATCGGCGTTTTCCTGGTCTTTGGATCCCTTTTCGGGCTTCTGCGCCGACACCGCGACGGTGAGCGCCGCCGAAGACAAGCAGGGACGCCGCGCCGGTCAACGCATCTCGCCGCAGGTGCCTCATCATGGCGGATCCTCAGGGGGCTGGAGCTGTGCAAATTGTAGCCGCCGCGGTGGGCGCCGGCAAGCGGCATCAGCCATAATATCGCGATGCCTTTAGCCTACTCGTCGCCTCCGATCGTGTGCACCGGCGGCCCCCTCGCCGAGATTGACGCCGACCTCCTGATTGTTCCCTGGTTCGAAGACGATGCGGCGGGCACGGCCGGCGTGGACGCTGCGACCGGCGGCGAGGTCGCGCGCGCGATCGCGGCCAAGGAATTTCAGGCGAAAACCTTCGAGTTGTTCCTGGCGCCGGTCACCGACCGCAGCCTGGCGCGCGAAGCGGGTCGCCCTCATCGGCGGCGGCTCGGGCGAGCGGGGAAGCGCGCTGATTCGCAAGCTGGCGACCGCCGCGGGACTTGCGGCGCGACAGCGGCGGGTCGGTCGGGTGGCGTTCGCGGTGCGCGGCACCGGCGACGCGCTCGAACTGGCACAGGCCGTCGTCGGAAGGGCTGACGCTCGCCGAGTTCCATCCGGGGAAGTACAAGACGGCCGATCCGGCTCCGGCGCCCGCCGCCGGTGTGGACGGTCGCGATGATCGATGCGGGCGATCGCCTGTTGTCGGATGGATCCGACGCGGTGGCGCGCGGGCGGATTCTCGGCGAGTGCAGCAACATGGCGCGCGAGCTCGCCAACGAGCCGGGCAACACCCTCACGCCGCGCGAGTTCGCGAAGCGCACCGCGGCGCTGGCGAGCGACGCCGGCGTCGACGTCGAGATTCTCGACGAGACGCCAGATCGAAGCGCTGGGGATGGGGCTGCTGCTCGGCGTCGCGCGCGGCAGCGCCGAGCCGCCGCGCCTGATCGTGTTCCGCCACAACCCGCCGGGCGCGCCCGAAACGCCGGTGCTCGGCCTGGTCGGCAAGGGGATCACCTTCGACACCGGCGGGATTTCGATCAAGCCGGCGGAGAAGATGGAGCAGATGAAGGACGACATGGCGGGCGGCGCCGCGGTGGCGTGCGCGATGCGCGCGATCGCGCTGCTCAAGGCGCCGATGCGCGTCATCGGCGTCGTGCCGACGACCGAGAACATGCCGGGCGGCACGCGCCATCAAGCCGGGTGACGTCCTGAAGAGCGCATCGGGCAAGACCGTCGAAGTCATCAACACCGACGCCGAAGGGCGGCTGATTCTCGGCGACGGCCTCTGGTACGCGCAGCAGCTCGGCGCGACCCACCTCGTCGACGTCGCGACACTCACCGGCGCGGTCGTCGTCGCGCTGGGCAAGATCACCAGCGGCCTGTTCGGATCGCCGGATGCGTGGGTCGAGCGCGTGCGGCGCACCGCGGATCGCGCCGGCGACCGCTCCTGGCCGATGCCGCTGTTCGACGAGTATCGCGATCAGATCAAGAGCGACATCGCCGACATGATGAATACCGGCGGCCGCGCGGCCGGGTCGATCACCGCCGCGATGTTCCTCAAGGAGTTCGCCGACGGCGTGCCGTGGGTGCACATGGACATCGCCGGCACGGCGTGGGCCGACGGAGCCGAAGCCGTACCTGCCCAAGGGGCCGAGCGGCGTCGCGGTGCGGACGCTCGCCGCGCTTGCCTTCGAAAAGTTCGATGGCTAACGAGCTCGCGGCGTACTACCAGTCGCCGCCGCCTGCGCCGCCGATCATCGTGAAAATCATTCAGCCCGAGGCCAAGAGCGATCTCGAGGGGCTCTCCGACGTGCTGCTGGGATCGCTCGGGTTGACGGGTCTGATCACGGTCGGCGCGCTGCTGCTCGGCACGCTGATGGCGTGCGTGATGTTCTGGCTGCGATCGAGATCGGCGTGATGCCGGCCAACCGGCAGGTCGAACGCAGAGGCCGCTGAGACCGCAGAGCAAAACCCAACTGAATCCTCTGCGGGCTCCGCGAGCTCTGCGTTCCCACGCCTTGTCGTTTTGCTACTGCAGCGCGACCGCGGTCACGTCCTTCAACGACGCCTGATATTTCTTGATCGCGTTGAACAGCGCCTCGGCGATCCGCTGCCGGTAGGCGTTCCCCTTCAGCAGCCTCGCTTCCTGCGGGTTGGTGACGAACGAAATCTCCGCGAGCACGCTCGGCATCGCCGCGCCGATGAGCACGACGAACGGCGCCTGCTTCACGCCGAGGTTTCGCAGCGTCTTGTTCGACGTCTTCAGCCGCGCGACCATCGCCTGCTGCACGAAGGTGGCGAAGTCGCGCGACTCGTCGAGCTTGTTGTTGAGCGCGATCGCCTTGACGAAGTCGGGCAGCGCGCCCATCAGCTGCGCCGACGCCGCGTTTTCGCGCGCCGCAACCGCGGCGGCGCTCAGGTTGTTGCGCGAAGTTCAGGAAGTAGGTTTCGACGCCGCGCGCCTGCCCGTTGTTGCTGGCGTTGGCGTGAATCGAGAGGAAGAGATCGGCGCCCTCGCGGTTCGCGATCGCCGTCCGTTCCGGCAGCGGGATGAACTCGTCGGTGCGCCGCGTCAGGATCACTTCGACGCCCTGCTGCTTCTGCAGCAGCTGCTCCAGGCGCAGCGCGACGTCGAGCACCAGCTCCGCCTCGGAGACGCCCTTGCCCGTCGCGCCCGGGTCGTGGCCGCCGTGCCCGGGGTCGATGACGATCCGCGAGACGCCGAGACCGAGCTGGCGCGCCATCGACAGGCCGCCGTTGAGATTGCGCGACGGGAGATCCGCCGGCGGCTTCGGCGCGACCGCCGCGGGCGCCGCGGCTTCGCCGCTCGCGCGCGACGAGCCCGCCTTCGTCGCTTCCGCCTTCTGCGCCGGCAGCGGCGGGAGGGGCGGCGCCGCTCCCGTGATGCTTTTGGCCTGCAGCGTCGTCTCGGCCGCGAGCGGCGGCGGCGCCGCGGCGCCGTTCGGGCTGATCCCGAGCACGTTGTTGTCAATCTCGTGGAGCTCGGAGAGCACCGTCACATGTCGCGACGACATCGACGGCATCGTCCGCATCGACGTCGTGGCCAGCCGGCGCGCGGTCAGGTACGGCGGCGCCTTGGCAACCGGCGGGCGAGGTGCGACGGGCGGCGACGATCGCTCCGGCCCCGGCCGTGCAACTTCCGGTACGGCGCGCGCGGCCTCGGGTGCCGGGCGCGTCGCCTCGGGCACCGGACGCGCGATTTCGAGCGGCGGTATGGGAGCAGCGGCCGGCGTACGGGCCGGTTCCGGCGCGGCGCGTTTCTCGACCGGTGCCGGGCGCGGTTTGGCCGCGGCGTCGACCGCCGTCAGCTCTGGTGCGCGAACGCAGTCGATGACCAGCCGGAACGGGTTGTAGAGCGGATAGACGCTGTAGCTCGATGACGCCGGCGACGTCGAGCACGACGCGCGTGGTTGAATTCGGATGCCGGCCGACGCGCACCTGCCGCACGATGTCGGCGTCCGATTCGAAGCGCAGCGTCCGATCGACCAGCTTCGCCGCGGCGCGGGTGCCGGGCAGGTCGACGAAGACGCGCGACGGGTCGGCAATCCGCTCGTCGTGGAACGGCACCTCGGAGTCGAGCTCGATCGTGATGCGGACCGCATCCGGCAGCACGGTGCGCCGGATGTCCTTGATCGCCGCGAGTGGCAGTCGAGGCGCGGGCGCAGCAGCGGAGCGGCGCAGCCGCGGACGGCGCGGCAGCGGAGGGTGCGGCCGGGGACGGCGCTGGCGGGCGGACCTCCTTGGTCGAGGCCACCACTTTTTCTTCAGGCACCACGAGCGTCGTCGACTCGAGGCTGGCGAGCTGCGCCGGCACATCCTGCGCCAGCCGGCTCCCGGAGTAGCGCCGTGTCAGGCCTTGCAGGATCCGGACGCCGGTCTCCGGTCTGCCGGCTGGCCGAACTGCGTGAACGCATCGAGCGCCAGGACGCCCGCCTGCCACAGCGCGTTGTCGCTGTAGCCGCTTTTCGGGTACGTCTGCATCACCGCTTCGTACGCGGCAACGACGGCGCGGACATCGTCCAGCACCGCGGCGGTGGCGTTCTCGGCGGTCATTGCCGCACGCACCGACTGCTCGCGCGCGAGCGCGTCGGTGTACAGCGTGCGCGCCGGCGGCGGGACCGCCGCTGACGCGGCGGCGCAGAGGCCGCAGAGGAGGCAGAGCGCGCAGAGAAGGATCGCCGCACCGGGCCGCATCCGGGTCGTACGTGTCGCGTGATCGTGTCACTGTGCTCGTCACAAATCACCTGAGCTGCGCGTCGATCTCTTCGAAGTACGCCTTGTCCACCAGCACCTCGCGCGGCTTGCCGCCGGCGGCGGGCGACACGAGGCCTTCCATCTCCATCATGTCCACGAGCCTGCGCCGCGCGGCTGAAGCCGACGCGCAGCCGCCGCTGCAGGTACGAGATCGAGGCCTGGCCGCTCTGCACGACGATGCGCGCTGCCTCGTCGTAGAGATCGTCCTTTTCCATGTCGGTGCCGTCGACCGACGACTTCTCCTCGGCGGTGATCGTCTCGTCGTAGACCGGCTTGCCCTGCTTGCGCAGGAAGCTCGCGAGCCGCGCGCGTCTCCTGCTCGGAGATGTACGGCGCGTGGACGCGGATGAAGCGCGACGACGCCGGCGGCAGGAACAGCATGTCGCCCTTGCCGAGCAGCTGCTCCGCGCCGTTGCCGTCGAGAATCGTCCGCGAGTCGATCTTCGACGAGGCGCGGAAGGCGATGCGCGCCGGCAGGTTCGCCTTGATCAACCCGGTGATGACGTCGACCGACGGCCGCTGCGTCGCCAGGATCAGGTGGATGCCGACCGCGCGCGCCATCTGCGCCAGCCGCGCGATCGATTCTTCCACTTCGTTGCTCGCCACCATCATCAGGTCGGCGAGCTCGTCGATGACGACGACGATGAAGGGGAGCGGCCTGCGGCTCCTTGCCGTCCTTCGGCGTGTGCTTCTCCTCGATCGCGTGCCGCACGTTGCGGTTGAACTGCTCGATGTTGCGAACGCCTTCCGCGGCGAGCGTCTTGTAGCGCTCTTCCATCTCGCGCACCGCCCATCGCAGCGCGTTGGCCGCCTGCTTCGGATCGACGACGACCGGCGTCATCAGGTGCGGGATCTCCTCGTACATCCCGAGCTCGAGCCGCTTGGGGTCGATGAGGATCATGCCGCACGTCCTCGGGCGAGGCGCGGTAGAGGATGCTGGTCAGCATGCCGTTCATGCTGACCGACTTGCCGGCGCCGGTCGATCCCGGCGATCAGCAGGTGCGGCATCGTCGCGAGGTCGGCCATGTACGGCTCGCCGTGAATCGTCTTGCCGAGCGCGATGGTCAGCTTCGAGCGTCGAGCGCTTGTAGGCGTCCGACTCGAGCAGCTCGCGCAGCGAGATCTGCTCGCGCGTGTGGTTGGGAATCTGGATGCCGACGGTGGACTTGCCGGCGATGCGATCGATGAGGACCGAGTCGGCCTTCATCGCCAGGCAGAGGTCGTCGGCGAGCCCGGTGATCTTCGAGTACTTCACGCCCGCGTCCGGCTTGAACTCGTAGGTCGTGACGACCGGGCCCGGATGGATCTGCACGACCGAGCCTTCGACCGAGAACTCGCGGCACTTCTCCTCGAGCAGCCGCGCCGCATCCATCAGCTCGCGCTCGTCGATCTTGCGCTCGGTGCTTGCGCCGCGTCGAGCAGCGCCACCGGCGGCAGTCGTGTAGTCGCCCTTGCGGCGCTCGGCCGGCGCTTTCACGATCGGCTCCGGATCGGGGAGCGGCAGCGGCGGCGTGACGACCTTCGGCGGCTTCGGCGGCGCGAACGATCGCGGCGCCGTGGCCGGTGCGGCGGCGGCAGCGGCGCGTTCCGGCTCGCGCTCGGCGCGCGCGAGCGGCGGCGCCACGATCGCCGGCTGCGGCGCCGGCGGCTGATCGTGTGGCCGCGAGCGGCCGAAGACGCGGCCGACCGCGCGCGACAGGCGCGCCGCGACGCCAGGCCGTGGCCCCGCCACAGGGTCGGCGGTGCGCGGGTCTCGCGGTTTCGCGAGCCTTCACGGGTGCCGGCTCGGCGGCTGGCGGCCTGGGCGGCGCGGCGGCGTCGGTGATGACCGTGCCCTTCTTCGTGTGCTTCGCGATCACCTCGCGGCGCTGCTTCTCGCGGCGCCGCTCTTCCGCCGCTCGTGGTAGGCGTCGATGCTGCGCAGCGCGCTGTCGCGGATCGCCGCAACCATGCGCGGCAAAGAAGCGGCCGAACGAGAACTGCGTCGAGATGATGATCGCCAGGAAGATCAGCGTCAGCACGACGATGACGCGATCCGGTCCGGTTCAGGTAATCGGACAGCTCGGCTCGCGAGGAACTCGCCGGCGTAGCCGCCGGCGCGGAACGGCTTGCCGGAGACCTCGAGCGTGCCGAGGATCAGGCTGAGGAAGGCGGCTGATGCAGGCGAACAGCATGCACGGCGCCGATCGCCTTGGTGGCCGCGGCGTCGAGCGACCGGCACCAGAAATAGTTCCAGCCGGTGATCACCATCGCCGCCGGCACCATGTACGACGCGTAGCCGAACAGCTGAAACGACAGCTCGGCGAGGAACGCGCCGACGCGGCCGGCGAAGTTGGCCGGCGCGCCGTGCGCGCCGGTGCTGAAGAACCACACCGGGTCGCTCGGCTCGTAGCTGGCGAGCGCGATAATCCAGATCAGCGCGGCGGCGAAGAGCGCGACGCCCACGAACTCGCTGGCGCGGCGCGAAACCGTCGATCGACCCACGTGTCAGATCTCCATGATGACGGGCAGCACGAACGGCCGCCGCCCGGAACGTTTGCGGAAGAAGCGGCGCAGCTCGACGCGCAGCTTTTCCTTGATCAGCCCCTGATCGGTGCGTTCCTCGATGCTGGCCTGCGCGAAGACCTCGGCCAGCAGGCGCGCGCCGTCGGCGAGCAGCGCCTGGCTGTCTTCCATCACGAAGCCGCGCGTGACGATGTCGGGCACGCCTTCGAGCGACGCCGGTCTGCTTGTTGATCGCGACAACCGGGATGACGAGGCCGTCCTCGGCGAGATGCCGGCGGTCGCGCAGCACCTCGTCGCCGACTTCGCCGGTGCGGGTGTCGTCGATGAGGATGCGGCCGACGGGCGCCTTGCCGCCAATCCGCCCGCCGGCGTCGTCGAACTGCACGAGGTCGCCGTTCTCGGCGAGGATGATCTCGGGCTTCGGCTCGCGTCCGGCGAAGACGCGCGCCGCGATCCGCGCGTGCTGCGACAGCTGGCGGTACTCGCCGTGCACCGGGATGAAGAAGCGCGGCCGCACCAGCGACAGCATCAGCTTCAGCTCTTCTTCGCTGCCGTGTCCCGACACGTGCACGTGCTTGATCCCCTCGTAGATCACGTCGGCGCCGCGCCGCGCGAGGTGGTTCATCACGCGGCCGATCGCCTTCTCGTTGCCGGGAATCGCGCGCGCCGAGAGCACGACCGTGTCGTCGGGGCCGACCTTGACGTGGCGGTGATCGTCGATCGCGATGCGCGACAGCGCCGCCATCGGCTCGCCCTGCGAGCCGGTCGCCAGGCACAGGACGTCCTGCGCCGGGTAGGTGCCGATGTCGCGAGTCGCGAATCTGCACGCCGGGCGGGATGCGCAGGTAGCCGAGCCGCTGGGCGATCTCGGAGTTGCGCATCATGCCGCGCCCGACGAACGCGACCTTGCGATCGAACTGCGCCGCGAGATCCACGAGGATCTGCATCCGGTAGATGCTCGACGCGAACGCCGCGACGATCAGCTTGCCGGTCGCGCTGGTGAAGATCTCCTCGAACGCCTCGACCACCTCGAGCTCCGAGCCGGTGAAGCCGCGGCGGTCGATGTTCGTGCTGTCGGCGAACAGCGCCAGCACGCCGGCGCCGCCGAGCTCGGCGAAGCGGTGCACGTCGAAGTGCTGGCCGTCGATCGGCGTCTGGTCGATCTTGAAATCGCCGGTGTGGACGACGACGCCGGCCGGCGTGTGGATGGCGAGCGCGACGCAGTCGGGCATGCTGTGCGTGACGCGGATGAACTCGATCTCGAACGGGCCGACGGTGACGCGCTCGCGCGGGCGCACCGGCACGAGCCGCGCGCCCGTCGATGCCGTGCTCCTCGAGCTTCGGCTCGACCAGCGCCAGCGTCAGCGGCGTGCCGTAGATCGGGCCGTCGACGAGCGGCAGCACGTGCGGCACGCCGCCGATGTGATCCTCGTGGCCGTGCGTCAGCACGAGCGCGGCGACGCGCCCTTTCTGCTGCAGGTAGGTCAGATCCGGAATGATGCGGTCGACGCCGAGCAGCTCGGGGTCCGGGAACATCACGCCCGCGTCGACGACGATCGTCGTCTCGCCCCAGGAGAGCGCGAGCATGTTCATGCCGAACTCGCCGAGCCCGCCGAGCGCCACGATTTCGAGCATCGTGAAACTGCAGGTACGCACCAAAGGCCGGGACACTCCTGGCGGAGTCAGATCCGGTCGATGGGAGCCGCCGCAGCGGCTCGGTCAGGCTGCTGGGTGCGCCTGAAATAAATGAGGGCGGGATGAACGACTTACGGCGAAAACTATAGCACAGCTCCGGCGCTCAGCCGGTGACCGACCACTAATAGCACAGCTCGAGCGCGACCGGATCCGAGTAGCGCGTCGGCGAGCCGGGCGAACTCGGCGATGCTGAGCGTCTCGGGCCGCCGGACGCCGTCGATGCCGGCAGCGTCGAGGCATCCGCGCGGGCGTCGGCCGCGACCGCCGGCGGGAACGCGAGGAGGGCATTCGCCAGCGTCTTTCGGCGCCGCGTGAAGACCGCCTGGACGAGGCCGGCGAAGCGCGGCCTCGTCCCGCGACCGGCGGGTCGGGCGCGTGAAAGCGCAGCCGGACCAGCGCCGACAGCACCTTCGGCGGCGGACGGAACGCGCCCGCCGGGAGCTTCAGGATCGATCTCGACGTCGCGCCGAATGCCCGATCAGGATGCTGAGGACGCCGTACTCGCGGCTGCCCGGCGCCGGCGACCAGCCGGTCGGCCACCTCGCGCTGCAGCATCACGGTCGCGTCGACGAGCGGCAGCGCCGGCGGCGTGCAGCTCGACCAGCTTGAACAGGATCGGCGACGCGACGTTGTAGGGCAGGTTGCCGGCGACGCGCAGCGAGGTTCCGGCGTTCAGGCGTGCTGAGTCTGCTGGGTCGACGCTCGAGGAAATCTCCTTCGACGACCGTGAGGTTCGGCGATCGCTTCGGCGCGAAGCTCGGCGGCGAGGTCGCGGTCGATTTCGAACGCCGTGACGTGCCTTCGCGCGCGCGGCCAGCGGCCGCGTCAGCGCGCCGGCGCCGGGGCCGATCTCGATGAAGATCTCGTCGGGCTGCGGCGCGATCGCGCGGATCACCTTGTCGACCCACGCCGGCTCGAGGAAGTGTTGGCCGAACTGCTTCCGCGCCCGGATCACTCCGGCGTCGCCCCGCCAGTACTGTTCCTCGATCTCCTCGATTTCTTCCTCGCTCAGGCCGAAGTAGTGGCCGATCTCGTGGATCAGCGTCTCGCCGATCGCGACGACGAGATCGTCCTCGTCGTCGCGCGTCGCGCTCGTGCGGGCCCTGGAAGATCAGCACGCGGTCGGGCAGCGCGTTGCCGTGTGCCCCAGCCGCGTTCGGTCAGCGGCGTGCCTTGATAGAGGCCGAGCAGCGTGTCGGGCGGCTCGATCTCCATCTCCTCGAGCAGCTCGGCCGACGGCTCGTCCTCGACGACGATGGCGATGTTCTGCATCGCCTTCTTGAAGCGGCGGGGGATCGAGGCGAGCGCCTCAGCGACGAGGCTTTCGAACTGTTTTCGGTCCACCGGCTTTTCGGCTCGCGTGGCTGTCTTCGGCGCCTTGCCGGCGCGCGCTCTCGAGATGACGAGGCGGAAGTAGTCGCAGTGATCGCGCACCGACGCACTGGTCGCAGAGCGGCTTGGGCCGGCAGATGCGCCGGCCGTGGAGGATCAACGTGTCGGAGGTCCGCGTCCAGCGCTCGGGCGGCATCGCGGCGCACAGCTGCTGCTCGACGACGACGGATCGTCGGACTCGGCGATGCCGATCCGGTTCGCCACGCGCAGCACGTGCCGGTCGACCGGCAGCCCGGGCACGCCGAGCGCGTGGCCGAGCACGACGTTCGCCGTCTTGCGGCCGACGCCCGGCAGCTCGACGAGCGCGTCCATCGTCGCCGGCACCTTGCCGCCGTGGTGCTCGACGAGCGCCTGCGCCATGCCGATGAGCGACTTCGACTTCGCGCGGAAGAAGCCGGTCGAGTGGATCTGCGGCTCGAGCTCCGTCGGCGGTCGCGTTCGCGAGCGCGCGCGCGTCGCGGTAGCGCTTGAAGAGCGCCGGCGTGACCATGTTGACGCGCGCGTCGGTCGACTGCGCCGACAGGATCGTCGCGACGAGCAGCTGGAACGGCGTCTTGTAGTGCAGCTCGGTGTCCGCGTCCGGATGCTGTGTCTCGAGGAGATCGAGGATCGCGCGCGTCTCGCGTGCCGTCTTCACTGGTCGTCGCATCGATGCGTACGTAGAGCGTGGCTTCAGCCGACGCCTGCGAGACGCCGCTGAAGCAGCGCCCTGCGACTGTCTCAATGAACTCCCGTGCCCGTGCCCTTGTTCCAGCCGACGTTGCTGTAGGACTCGGAGTAGACGCGCCAGTGTTCCTGCAGCGCGGCAATCAGGTTCGGCACGAACTGCACCGGCACGACGATCTTCGTGCGCACCGGCGCGCGCACGACGTGCTCGCTCTCGGCTTCCTTGATTTCCTTGTCGGAGAGCGGCATCACCTCGCAGAAGGTGAGCGTGAAGTCGAACGGCGTGTGCGCGATCGAACAGAAGTTCGAGTAGGTGCGCGGCACCGTCGGGTTCTCGTCGGGAACGATCGTGAAGTTGATCTGCTTGGGTTGCTGTTGGTCGGCCATGCCGAGAGTGTAACCCGCCTTCGCTCGCGAGACTGGGCGCGAGCTTGCGAGTCGGCGAGCACGGCCATGCCTTCTCCGGCGCCCGGCATGGCCGCGCCTTCGCTAGTACTTCCGCATCACGCCGACGACGACGCCCTGAATCTGCACCTGTTCGGGATCGGCGAAGATCGGCTGCATCGCGGCGTTGGCCGGCTGCAGGCGGATCTTGCCGCCCGGGTCGCGGTAGAACTTCTTGAGGGTGACGTCCGAGCCGCGCAAGCAGGGCGATGACCATCTCGCCGTTGTCGGCCGTCTTGCGATCCTCGACGACGACGAAGTCGCCGTCGCGGATCTGCTCGTCGATCATCGAATCGCCGCGGACGCGCAGCACGTAGGTATCGCGCTTGCCGACGAAATCCTCCGGCACCGCGATGGTTTCGTTCGACGCGACGGCCTCGATCGGAAGGCCGGCTGCGACGTAGCCGAGCATCGGCAGCTCGACCGCACGACCGCCGGTGCGCGTCGGCACCATCTCCACCGAGCGGCTGCGGTTCCAGGCGCGCTTGATGAAGCCTTTCTCCTGGAGGTTCGTCAGATGCTTGTGCACCGTGGCGAGCGAAGAGAGGCCGAAGCGCCGCCCGATTTCCTCGAGACTGGGCGCGTAGCCGTGCTGGCTGATGAACTCGTTGAGGTAGTCGAGGATCTCGCGCTGGCGTTTTGTCAGAGGAAGCATGTGCCCTCGCTCGGCTGGAGCAACGCGCTCACAGGTGGACCTATCATACGCAAAGAGAAGGCGAAGGTCAATACCGCAGGGCTTGGCGCGGAAATGTCTGCGTTCGTCACCGGGTGTTACCTTCGAACGGCCGGCTGGTCTAATCACTTGAAGCGCGCTCATGACGGCCTCCACTACCTGGACACTTTCGGCTCGCGCCGACGCGTTCGCCGTGCCGGACGCTCCCGCTCCCGGGCGCGTCGTCGCCCCTCCGCCGCCGCGGCCGATGGCCGCTGACGTTCCGCTCGACGATCTCGACGAGCAGATGCTCATCGAGGCCTGCCGCGCGGAGCGGCCGGGCGCGTTCGATCTGCTGGTGGAGCGGCACCGCCGATCCGTCTATCAACTGTGTTATCGGTTCGTCGGCAACCACGAGGATGCCAGCGACCTGTCGCAGGACGTTTTTTTGCGTGCATACCGCGGCCTTCGCGGTTTCCGCGGCCAGTCATCGATCGCGACCTGGCTCTATCGCATCGGCGTCAACGTCTGCCTCAACCGCGTGAGCGCGAAGACCACGACGGTGGGGAAGCTGACCGAGCCGATCGCACGACCGGCAGTTCGTGGACGCCGACGTCCGAGTCGGCGTCGGACCGGGTGCTGCAGGGATGAGCGCGCCGCGCGCGTGCGCGCCGCCATCGCGCAGGCTGCCGCGGACGCAGCGGGCGACGCTCATCCTCCGCACCTACCACGAGATGTCGCACCAGGAAATCGCCACGGTGCTGGGCAGCACGGTCGGCGCCGTGAAAGCGAATTTTTTCCACGCCCTCGCCAACCTCAAGAAGCTGCTTGGGCGAAAATACCTAGCCATGCACCTCAACGAGCTGGAACTCGATCGATCTCGCCGAGGGCACGCGCCCCGAGTCGTCGGCGCCGCACCTGGCGTCGTGCGATCGCTGCCGCCGTCAACTGCTCGAGATGCGCGAGCCTGATGGCCGACGTGGCGGCTGTTCCGGTGCCCGAGCCCTCGCCGCTCTTCTGGGACCATCTCTCCAGGCGCGTGCGCGATGCGGTCGCCGCGGAACGCGAGGCGCCGCGCCGCTGGTGGCACGAGGTGGCGCTCCGGAAGCGCATGCTCGTCCCGGCGTCCGCAGTGGCGCTCGCGGTGATCCTGATCCTGAGCGCGCTGACGTCGCGGTTGCTGGCGCCGCTGCCAGGTCCGGAGCGCGCACCGGCCGACGTGGCGTTGGCCGGAACTGGCGGACCCGATGACGGCTTCGACGTGGCCGACGATGCGTCGTTGATGCTCGTTGCCGATCTGTCGGCCGAGCTGAATCTCGACCCGGCGGCCGACGAAAACCTCGCGCCCGCAGGCGGCGCCGAGCACGCGGTGACTCACTTGGACGACGACGAGCTGCGCGAACTGCAGCGGCTCCTGCAACAGGAACTGACGCCGTCGGGCGTCTGACATCGAGGCTCCGCACCATGAAACCTGCGCTGAACGCCGTCGCCCTCGCGACCCTCCTCATCGTCTGCGCCGCGTCGGCCGTTGCCGCACAGCCAGAGACACAGCCGCCGGCGCAGCGCGGCGGAGGCCAGCGTCAGGGACGCGGGCCGGGCAAGGGCGCGGGCGCTGACAGTCCCGGCGTCACGCCCGGGCGAGGTTCAGCGCATGTTCGACGCGTACGCGCTGATGCAGGCGCAGGAACAGCTGAAGATCAACGACGAGCAGTTCGCGAAGTTCATGCCGCGCTTCAGGGCGCTTCAGGAAGCGCGGCGTAAGACGCAGGGCGACCGCACGCGGATCATCATCGAGCTTCGCCAGCTGGCCGCGGCGGCGTCGACCGACGAGGCGCAGATCAAGGCCAAGCTTCGGGCGCTTCAGGATGTGGACGTGCAGACCGCCGATGAGCTCAGGAAGTCTTACGAATCGATCGACCAGGTGCTCGACGTGAAGCAGCAGGCGCAGTTTCGCGTTTTCGAGGAGGTCATGGAGCGGCGCAAGCTCGACATGATCTCGCGCGCGCGGGCCAACCGGCCGCGCCCGAAATCGGAGCAATAGCCGGCCCGGCCGCGGGAGCGCGTGGTAACATTTGGAAGTCTATGTGGCGTAGCGCCTTAACGGCATCGCTCCTCGCCGTGGTCGTGCTCGCAGCCGCGCCGCGCGCCGACATCCGCACGTCGAAAAAAGATGCGGCGCTCCTGCGGGAGAAAGTGGCGACGATCACCGCGCACGGCGAGAAAGCGGTGAAGGAGCCGCGCAAGACGATCCTGACCGAGAACGAGGTGAACTCCTACCTCGTGTACGACGCGAAAGAGCAGTTGCCCACCGGCGTCGTCGATCCGTGGCTCAGCGCCGTCGGGCCAGGCCGCGTCTCCGGACGCGCGATCGTCGATCTCGACGCGGTCCGCAAGGCGAAGAATCCGACCAGCCTGCTCGACCCGATGAATTATCTGTTCGGGAAGCTGCCGGTGGCGGCGGTCGGCACGCTGAAGACCAGCAACGGCGTCGGACGCTTCGAGCTCGAATCGGCGAGCGCCGGCAGCGTGCCGATTCCGAAAATGTTCCTGCAGGAAATCGTCAGCCACTACTCGCGCAGCAAGGAGAATCCGTCGGGCCTGAGCCTCGACGAACCGTTCACCCTCCCGGCGCGCATTCGCGAGATCCAGGTAGAGCGGGGCCAAGCCATAATCGTGCAATGAATGCGGCCGAGGTGCTGGCGACGTCCCTGCAGTTCCTCAAGGGTGTCGGACCCCGGCGCGCCGCGGACCTCGAAAACGCCGGCCTCCTCACCGTCGAAGATCTGCTCTACCGCTTTCCCACCCGCTACGAAGATCGCAGCCGCCTCCAGCCGATCGCATCGCTCAAGCCCGGGCAGACGGTCGCGATCGCGGGACGCGTGCTGGCGTGCGGCCTGCGCTCCACGCGCCGCCCGGGGTTCAAGATCTTCGAAGCGGCGATCGACGACGGCAGCGGATCGCTCCGCGCGGTCTGGTTGAACCAGCCGTTCCTGCAGACGATCTTCGCGCGCGGGCAGCGCGTCGTGCTCTACGGCCCGATCGAGATGCGCGGCTCGGTGAGCCTCCAGCTGACCAACCCGCAGTACGAAATCCTCGACGACGAGGACGGCGAGACGATTCACACCGGGCGCATCGTGCCGGTCTACGAGCGCACCGGCACGATCACGCCGAAGATGCAGCGCCGGCTGGTGCACGAGGCGCTGCAGCGTTTGCCCGCGGACCTGCCCGATCCGCTGCCCGAAGCGGTGCGGATGCGGCTCGGCATGCCGTCGCGCTATGCGGCGCTCCTCGCCGCGCATTTTCCACCCGACGACACGCCGCTCGGGGCGCTCAACGGCTTCTCGACGCCGGCGCAGCAGCGGCTGATCTTCGAGGAAGCGTTCCTCTTTCAGATGGGCGTCCTCGCGCGGCGGCAGACCGCCGCCGTCGAAGTGAAGCCGGGAACGGTCCGCGTGGACGATCGCATTCGCGCCGCGGCGCGCGCCGTGCTCCCGTTCAAGCTCACCGCGGGACAGAAGCAGGCGCTGAAGGAAATCGTCGACGATCTGCAGCGGCGCGCAGCCGATGAACCGCCTGCTGCAGGGCGATGTTGGCGCGGGCAAGACGATCGTGGCGCTGCTGGCGGCGCTGGTCGCGATGGAAAACGGGCTGCAGGCCGCGTTCATGGCGCCGACCGAGATTCTGGCCGAGCAGCACTTCATGAACATCTCGCGGCTGCTGCAGGCGTCGCGCTTCCGCGTCGCGCTGCTGACCGGATCGAAGAGCGGCGCCGCGCGCCGGACGCAGCTCGCCGAGATCGAATCCGGCGCCATTCACCTCATCGTCGGCACCCATGCGCTGGTGCAGGAAGACGTCCGCTTCAAGCAGCTCGGGCTGGTGGTCATCGACGAGCAGCACCGCTTCGGCGTCCTCCAGCGCGCGACCTTGCGCGCCAAGGGGCTGCAGCCGGATGTGCTGGTGATGACGGCGACGCCGATCCCGCGCACGCTGGCGCTGACGGTCTACGGCGATCTCGACGTCTCGATGATTCGCGAGCTGCCGGCCGGGCGCCTGGCGGTGAAGACGTTCGCGAAGCCGGAGTCGAGGCGGCGAGGAGATCTACGAGCTCGTGCGCTCGCAGCTCGACGCCGGCCGGCAGGCGTACGTCATCTATCCGCTGGTCGAGGAGTCGGAGAAGATCGACGTCAAGGCGGCGACGCAGATGGCGGATCATCTGGCGCAGGAGGTCTTCCCGACGTACCGCATCGGGCTGCTGCACGGCCGCCTCAAGGCGGACGCGAAGGACCGGGTGATGAAGGCGTTCGCCGCTGGCGAGCTGCAGCATCCTCGTCTCGACGACCGTGGTCGAGGTCGGCGTCGACGTGCCGAACGCCAGGGTGATGATCGTCGAGCACGCGGAGCGCTTCGGGTTGTCGCAGCTTCATCAGCTGCGCGGCCGCGTCGGCCGCGATCGGCACCAGTCGTACTGCTTCCTGCTTTACCAATCGCCGCTGTCCGACGACGCGCGCGAGCGGCTGCAGGCGATGACCGAGACGACCGACGGCTTCGAGATCGCGGAGCGCGATCTCCGGCTGCGCGGCCCCGGCGATTTCTTCGGCACGCGCCAGGCCGGGCTGCCGACATTTCGCCTGATCGATCTCGTGCGCGATCGCGACGTGCTCGAGCAGGCGCGGCAGGAAGCGGCGCGGTGGTTCGAGGCGTCGCCGCCGACCACCGCGAGCATCGACGAACTGCTCGCAGGGTGGGAGCAGCGGTTCAAGCTGATCGCGGTCGGGTAGGTCCGGCGAGGGCGTGTCGGGCAGGTGAAGCGGGCAGGGCAGTCTGCAAGGTTGATTGGTGCCTCGGCGTTGAGAGATCGAACAAGAAAATTCTGCGGGTTCAGCGGGTTCAGCGTTGATCGTCGTCGCGGGGGCCACGCGTTGCGCGTGATCGCGGGCGAGTTGAAGGGGCGGCGCCTGAAGTCGCCGGCGTGGGACGGGCTGCGGCCGACCTCCGACAAGCTGCGCGAGACGCTGTTCAACATCCTCGCGCCGCGGCTGGCGGGTGCGCGCGTGCTCGACGGCTACGCGGGCACCGGCGCGATGGGCATCGAGGCGATCAGCCGCGGCGCCGCGTGGGTGAGCTTTGTCGACAGCGATCGGCGCGCGCAGGCGCTCATCGCCGACAACCTCGCGCACTGCGGCGTGACGGACGGCTATGTTATTATCCGCGCACCGGTTGCGGTCGCGCTCGACGACCTCGGGATCGCGCCGCCCGGGACGCCAGGCCACTTCGACATCATCGTGCTGGATCCGCCCTACGACGATCCGCAGGTGGACGACGGTCGTCGCGGCGGCCGGCGACGTGCTCGCGCCGGATGGCGTGCTCGTGCTCGAGCACGCGAAGCGCCGCGCGGTGCCGGAGCGGGCGGGGCGGCTCACCCGCGTCCGTCAAGTGACCAGCGGCGATTCGGCACTGTCGTTTTACTCATGTCCACTTTAGCCGTCTACCCGGGGTCGTTCGACCCGTTGACGAACGGCCACGTCGACATCATCTCGCGTGGCTCCCGGCTCTTCGATCGCATCGTCGTCGCGATCCTGGTGAACGCGGAGAAGGCGCCGCTCTTCTCGATGGAGGAACGGGTCGACATCGCGCGCGCCGTGTTCAAGAACCACTCCAATGTGGAAGTGGACACGTTCGACGGCCTGCTGGTGGATTACGTTGAGCGCAAGCAGGCGCAGGCGATCGTCCGCGGGCTGCGCGCGGTGTCGGATTTCGAGTTCGAGTTTCAGATGGCGCTCATGAACCAGCGGCTCAACCCGCGGATCGAGACGGTGTTCATGATGCCGGCGGAGCAGTACACCTATATCAGCTCACGGTTGATCAAAGAGGTCTTCTCGCTCGGCGGACGCGTGCACGGCCTGGTGCCGGAGCTCGTCGAGCAGCGGCTGCGCGAGAAGGGTCTGACGAGGAAAGCATGAAACTGGCCGATCGCACCACACGTATCGCGGGTTCACCGACCATGAAGGTGACGGCGACGGTCGATCGGCTGCGGCGGTCGGGTGTCGACGTGATCGACTTCGGCGCCGGCGAGCCGGATTTCCCGACGCCGGACGCGATCAAGGCGGCGGCGCACAAGGCGCTCGACGACAACTTCACCCGCTACACGCCGGCGGCCGGCATCGCCGACCTGAAGCGCGCGATCTGCGATCGCTATCGCACCGACTACGGCGTCGACTACAAGGAGTCGCAGGTCATCGTCACCGCCGGCGGCAAGCAGGCGCTCTACAACACGGCGCTGTCGCTGTTCGGCCCGGGCGACGAGGTGATCACGCACGCGCCGTTCTGGCCGACGCTGACCGAGCAGATGAAGCTGGCCGACGCGACGCCGGTGCTCGCGCGGACGCACGCCGAGGACGGCTTCGCGGTGCACGCGCACACGATCCTCGACGCGGTCACCCCGCGCACGCGCGGGATCATCATCAACTCGCCGGGCAATCCCGACCGGCGCGCTGATCTCCGAGCCCGACCTCAGGGCGATCGGCGAGGCTGCGGCGCAGAAGGGCATCTGGGTCATCGTCGATCTCTGCTACGAGAAGTTGATCTACGACGATGTGCCGCACAACCTGCCGAAGGTGCTGGCCGAGACGTGCCCCGATCAGACCGTGCTGTGCGGGTCGGCGTCGAAGGCGTACGCGATGACCGGCTGGCGCTGCGGCTGGCAGCTCGGGCCAAACGCGGTGATCAGCGCGTCGTCGGCGATTCAGAGCCACTCGACATCGAACGTCACCTCGATCACGCAGAAGGCGGCGCTCGCGGCGCTCATCGGATCGCAGGCGCCGGTGAAGGTGATGCTGGACGAATACCGGAAGCGGCGCGATCAGCTGCACGCCTGGCTGACCGTCGATCCGCGGCTGCGCTGCCGCAAGCCGGCGGGCGCGTTCTACATGTTCGTCGACATCAGCGACGCGCTGTCGCCCGACTCGCTGCGCACCTCGCTCGATTTCGCCGACGCGCTGCTCGAAGAGTCGCGCGTGGCGGTGACGCCGGGCGAAGCGTTCGACGCGCCGGGCACGATTCGCATCTCGTATGCGACCTCGATCGACCTGCTCGAAGAGGGCAGCAAGCGGCTGCTCGAATTCGTGGCGAAGCACGCGCCGCAGACGGCCGCGGCGAGCTGAGGCGTATCGAACGTCGTGTCCGCCTCCAGGCGGACCTGATCACGGTCCATCTGGAGCCTGACCAGATCACTGGTCGGCCTGCAGGCGGACTACGACATCCGGTCCATTCGATTAAGATCGGATCATGGCCAAGGTCGTGGCGGTGGTCGGGGCATCCAGCGATCGCCGCAAGTTCGGGAATCGCGCGCTGCGCGCGTTCCGGCAGCAGGGGTACACCGTCGTTCCCATCAACCCGCACGAAACCGAGGTCGAGGGCTGAAGGCCTACGCCTCGGTGCTGGACGTGCCCGGCGCGATCGACATGGCGTCCTTCTACGTCCCGCCCGAGATCGGCGTCCAGGTCATCGATGAGATCGCGCGCAAGGGCATCGCCGAAGTGTGGCTGAACCCGGGCGCGGAGAGCGACGCGCTGATCGCCCGCGCGCGGTCACTGCAGATCCAACCGATCGTCGCCTGCAGCATCGTCTCGATTGGAGAAAACCCGTACGCCCTCTGACGCCCCCCGACTTGTTACTTGAAAGTTGAAAGGGCGAGACCTATACTCGGGTCAACGATCACACCTCAATGAGTCCAGCGGGCCTGCCGCCCGCCGTCGAACAACCTCCACACCTGATGTTTCGATGTTCGAGCAACCTCTGATTCCGACGGTCGAGAGTCTTCATGCCAAGCAATCATAAGCGCCACGCTCCGGCGCGCGCCGCGCACGCGCCTGCGGCTCAGGAAGCCGCCGCCCCCACCGCCAGCGCCACCCCCGAACAACCGAAAGCCGCACCCCAGACGCCGGCGCCGCCGTCGGCGATCGCCGCCCAGCCGCCGCCGCAAGCCGCCGCCGCAGCAGGCCGCGCCGCAGCAGGGCGCAGCCGCCGGCCCAGGGACAGCGCCGGCCGGGCGAGGGGTTGAACATCACCGATCTGAAGGACATGAGCATCCAGAAGCTCACTCAGATCGCGAAGGATCTGACCGTCGGCGGCGCAACCGGGATGCGCAAGCAGGAGCTGATCTTCCAGATCCTGAAAGCGCAGACCGAGCAGAGCGGGTTCATCTTCTCGGAAGGCGTGCTCGAAGTGCTGCCGGACGGCTTCGGCTTCCTGCGCGCGCCCGACTACAACTACCTGCCCGGGCCGGACGACATCTACGTCTCGCCGTCGCAAATCAGGAAGTTCGATTTGCAGACCGGCGACACGGTCTCGGGTCAGATTCGTCCGCCGAAGGAAGGCGAGCGCTACTTCGCGCTGATCAAGGTCGAGGCGGTCAACTTCGAGGCGCCCGATCAGGCGCGCGACAAGCTGTTCTTCGAGAACCTGACGCCGCTCTACCCGCAGGAGCGGATCACGCTCGAGACGCCGGACAGCATCTCGGCGCGGATCATGGACCTGTGGACGCCGATCGGCAAGGGACAGCGCGGCCTGATCGTCGCGCCGCCGCGCACCGGCAAGACGATGCTGCTGCAGAGCATCGCGCAGTCGGTGGCGAAGAACCATCCGGAGATCTACCTGATGGTGCTGCTGATCGACGAGCGGCCGGAGGAGGTCACCGACATGCAGCGCTCGGTCGACGGCGAGGTCATCTCCTCGACCTTCGACGAGCCGGCGCAGCGCCACGTGCAGGTCGCCGAGATGGTGATCGAAAAGGCCAAGCGCCTGGTCGAGCACAAGAAGGACGTGCTCATCCTGCTCGACTCGATCACCCGCCTCGCGCGCGCCTACAACACCGTGATTCCGCCGTCGGGCAAGGTGCTCTCCGGCGGTCTCGACTCGAACGCGCTGCAGAAGCCGAAGCGCTTCTTCGGCGCCGCGCGCAACATCGAGGAAGGCGGGTCGCTCACCATCATGGCGACCGCGCTCGTCGACACCGGATCGCGCATGGACGACATCATCTTCGAGGAGTTCAAGGGCACCGGCAACATGGAGATCCATCTCGACCGGAAGCTCACCGACAAGCGCGTGTTCCCGTCGATCGACGTGCAGAAGAGCGGCACGCGCAAGGAAGAACTGCTCATCCCGAAAGACGATCTCAATCGCATCTGGGTACTGCGGAAGGTGTTGAACCCGCTGTCGCCGGTCGAGGCGATGGAACTGCTGATCGACAAGATGTCGAAGACCAAGACGAACGCGGACTTCTTGTCGTCGATGCAAAAGATGTCGTAGCGGCGCGGCTTCGCAGCCGCCGCGACTTGCAGAGGACGCAGAGGCTCGGGAGCTCAGAAGGAGACGAATGGCGACCATCAAAGTGAGGCAGAACGGCCCGTATCTCGTCGAGGGCGACGATGTCACGGTGGTGGACTGGAACGGCAACACCTACCAGCTGGCGAAGCGGCCGTTCGCGCTCTGCCGCTGCGGCGGGTCGACGAACAAGCCGTTCTGCGACGGCACGCACTCGAAAATCGGGTTCCAGGCTGCGGAGGCCGCGGTGGCCGGCAGCGAGGACAAGCCCGCGCAGTAACGCGTTCTGAACTTCGGCTGACAAAGTTTGTCATCCTGAGCTGACGCTCTTCGTCATCCCCGACGCTCCAACCTGCACGCCAATGCCGGCGCTTCAAGCGCGGGGCTACCGGCAGGGCCCGGCATCACGCTTGCCCCAGCGCTTGCGGCGATCCATGGCCCTTACTGGTCCACTTCTGCTCGCGTCGATGCTGGCCTCTGTTGCCAGCCGGTCGCTGGTCTTCGCGCTGGCGACGGCAGCGCCGCCGCCTGGTGCTGACGCCGCCGCGCCGACGGCGAAGGAACAGGCGCTGATGGAGCACGCGTGCCGCTCCGTGCAGGCCGGCCTTGCCCACGACGCGTACGATCGATGCCTCGAGGCGCGGCTGCAATCGCTGCGCGCCGACTTCGGTCTCGATCTCTCGAAGCTGTCCGCGTCGGCGCGCGGAAAAATCGACGCAGCCTGCAGCCCCGCCCAGGCGCTGCGCGGGCGCGACGGCTACATCGATTGCCTCAGCGGACAACTGACGGCGCTTTCGGCGAGCCGGGCGCGTGCGTCGATCACGGCGCCGGCCGAAGCGCCAGTTCTCGCCGTCGACGCATCATCCGTTGCCGGCAGACGCATCGGCAGGTGCCGAGCCTGGCGAGTCTGAATCGACATTCCTGACCGTGCAGACTGCCTTCGGCGCGCTGGCTGGGACTCTCGTCGCAGGCGCGCTGCTCGTTCTTGGCGTGCGCGCCCGCCGCGCGCGGCCCGTGTGCCGGGTCATGCGGCGTCAATGTCCCGGCGTCGACGGATATGTGCCACGCGTGCCGGCACAACGCGGCAGAAGCCGTCCGGCAGGCGGCCAACCAACGCGCCGAGCAGCGGCGGGCGGCCGAAGCGGAGGACCGGCGGCGGCAGGACGAGGCCGAAGAACGACGCCTCGAGGATCTGCGGCGGGCGGAAGTGGAGCAGCGTCGCCGGCTCGACGAAGCGCGCCGGGCGGAGGAAGAGACGGCGCGACGCGAAGAGCTGGCGCGGCGCGACGCCGAGGAGCGCCGCCGCGCCGAGGCAGCCGCGTCGTTCGACGCCGACGAATCGGTGTTCGACCCCTACGCGGCGCTCGGCTTACCGCCTGGCGCAGGCGAAGGAGACGTCCGCGCCGCGTACGAAGAAGCGAAGGTCAAGTACGACCCCGAACTCGTCGCCGACCTCGGCTACGACGCCAAGGAACATTTCAAGAAGAAGTTCCGCGCCGTCGAGCGAGCCTATCGGATGCTCGCCGAGGCAAGCCTGTAACTCGCAATCGGGTATCGGGTAATCGGGTAATTGGGTAATTGGATTGGTAATTGGGTAATTGGATTGGGCAATCAGCCAATCAATTACCCAATCACTCGATTACCCGATTCTCGATCGCCCGTCTACTCTGCGACGCGATTGCCGGCGACGTAGACCGAGTTGATTTTCTTCACGTTCGAGATGTTCGCGAGCGGGTCGGCGTCGAGCACGACGAAGTCGGCCCACTTGTTCGCTTCGATCGTGCCGATCTCGCGATCGAGCTTCATGCAGTGGGCGGCGTCGCGCGTCGCGGCGGCGAGCACCTTCTGCGGCGTCATCCCCGCCTTCGCCATCAGCTCCAGCTCCATCAGCTCGAAGTAGCCCTGGAAGCGCGCGGGCGGACCGGTGTCGGTGCCCATCGCGATCCGGACGCCGGCGTCCGACAGCTTCTTGAGGTTCCTGCTCGCGACCTCGAGGCCGGCCTTGTAGGCTTGCGCTGACTTGCTGTTGCGCATCTGCTCCTGGCGCGCCGGCTGCTGCAGCGTCTCGAGCGTCTTCGCGTCCGCGTGCTTGAGGAACAGCGGATCGGTGAACCACGCCGGCTTCGACTCGTAGACGAAGGTCGAGACCTCGCGCATCAGCGTCGGCGAGTAGCACACGTCGCGGCGCTTGATCATCGACACGAACGAGTCGTCGACGTCCGTGTCGCGGACGCTGTGGGCGATGAAATCGGCGCCGGCGTCGAGCACCGCCTTGGCGTCGGACAGGTAGAAGAGGTGGACGGCGACCGGCAGCCCCTTCTTGTGCGCCTGGTCGATCACGGCGCGGTAGATCTCCGGCGCCATCTTCTGCGTCGAGCCGAGGTTGTCGTCGACGCGGATCTTGACGATGTCGACTTTCATCGCCGCGACCTCGTCGACCAGCTTGACCGCGTCCTCGGGTGATTTCGGCGCGAGCACCGGTCCGGCGACGTAGAGGCGCGCGCGCGCGAGCGAGGGCGTCTTCTGGCTGTCGCGCGCCGCGATCCCGGCCGCCTGATCGTCGCCGAGCGAGAAGACGGTGGTGACGCCGTAGTCGGCGTACGTCTTCAGGTCGCGCTGGACGTTCTCGGCGGAGTACTTGCCCTGCTCGAGCCCGACCGTGTTGCCGACGTGGCCGTGGGCGTTGACCAGGCCGGGGATGACGGTCTTCCCAGCGAGCGACACGCGCTCGGCGCCCGCGGGAACAGTGACGCCGGCGCCGGCGGCGACGATCTTGCCGTCGCGCACGACGATGGTGGCGTTGTCGACCGGGGCGCGATCGGTCCCATTGATCAGGCGCGCGCCGGTGAAGGCCTTGGTCGAGGCCTGTTGGGCGGCGTTGGCCAGCGGCCAGGCCGCGACGAGACACGCGAGGAGGAGAGCTCTCGATTTCATGGCGACACTATAAACCAGCCGGCGCCTGCCGTCGCGCCGACAGCGGCGAACAGGAGGGCAGGAGGGCAGGAGCGGAGATCAGGAGGCTCGTTGGCTCGCTGGAGGTCGATTCGGCGGCGGCGCCGCCGCGCAGGGCTCGATGACACGACCGACGCCCGCCCGAATCGACGGTCGGCGCAGCGCAACGGCTGCCCCCGACCGCCCGCCACCGTCGCCGCGAGTCGCAAGAAGAGAGATAGGCCTCCTGATCTTCTGAATCTCCTGAGCTCCTGTGCTCACAGGCGTTCAAGCCAGCAACAGCGCAGGGAAAGCGTGCTGTGAACAACGCCAATCGCGAGGTCCGCGTGTGCGACACTAGGCCGGGCTTCACTCAACCCGTGCGCCGTCTTCCGACATTTCCCGTCGTCCTCGCCGGGTCCGCCGCGTTCCTCAATCTCTACGCGACGCAACCGCTGCTGCCGCTGCTCGCGCGCAGTTTCGGCGCGACCGCCTTCGACGTCGGCCTGACGATCACCGCGCCGACGGTGGCGATTGCCATCACCGCGCCGTTCATCGGCCGCCTCGCCGACCGCATCGGCCTGCGCCGGGTCATCGTCGGCTCGGTGTGGACCTTGATGGTGGCGACCGCGCTGGCGGCGACCGCGGGCAGCCTGCAGCAGCTGATTTTCTGGCGCTTCATCCAGGGCATCGCCACGCCAGGCATCTTCGCGAGCACGATTGCCTACATCCACGAGGTGTGGCCGGCGACGCACGCGGGGCGCGCGACCGCGGCGTACATGAGCGGCACCGTCCTCGGCGGCTTCACCGGACGCGCCGTCTGCGGCATCGTCGCCGACGATTGGAGCTGGCAGGCGTCGTTCCTTGCGCTGGCGATCCTGACCGCGGTCGTCGCCGCCGCGCTGTCGCTGTGGCTGCCGCCGGAGCCGGCGCCGGAGGCGCGACACCACGCTCCGCAACTGCGAACGTCCGGCTCGCTCGGCGACCTGATGCGCAACCGCCGCCTCGTCGCCACCTGCGCCGTCGGCTTCTGCATCCTGTTCACGCAGGTGGCGATGTTCACTTACGTCACGTTTCACGTCGCCGCGCCGCCCTACAGCCTCAGCACGGTCGCCCTCGGCTGGCTCTTTGTCGTCTATCTCGTTGGCGCGGCGGTGATGCCGTTGTCCGGACGCTGGATCGACCGCTACGGCCATCGCGCCGGGATCGCGTCGGCGATGAGCATCGGCGCCACCGGCTCGCTGATGACGCTGGCGCCGTCGCTGCCGGTGATCATCGTCGGCCTCGCGCTCTGCGCCACCGGCGTATTCATCGCGCAGGCGACCGCCAGCAGCTACATCGGCGCGGTGACGACGCAGGATCGCGCGCTCGCGGTCGGTCTCTATTCGACCTTTTACTACGCCGGCGGCAGCGTCGGCGCGGTGCTGCCGGCCGCGCTGTGGAGTCGCGGCGGCTGGCCGGGATGTGTTGGATTGATTGTCGCCGTCCAGGCGGCGGGAGTGGTCCTGGCGTTCACGCAGTGGACCGCTGCGGTCGCGACGCATGACGTCGGCGTCGCGACCGGGGACTAGATGCTAGGTGCTAGATGCTAGATGCTGGTTGCTAGATGGGCGCGTGGCTACGATGCGCTCGCAAAGGGAACAATGCAGACCAGCGGCCGGTTGCAGGTACAGGACCAGCCGTCCGACGTGATCGTCTAGCAACTAGCAACTAGCAACCAGCCACTGTCACGGAGCGACCGGCGGCAGCGGGACGTTGTCGGGCGACTCTACCTTCGGCGGCACGCCCATCAGGCTGCGCAGTTCGTCGCCTTCCATCACTTCGACTTCGAGCAGGCGAGCGGTGACCGACTCGAGCTTGTCGCGGTTGTCGCTGAGGATCTGCCGCGCCTTGTCGTGCGCGTCGGTGAGGATGCGCTTGATCTCGGCGTCGATCTTCTGCGCCGTGTCGTCGCCGTAGAGGCCGCGCTCCTGCGGCATCGGCATGTCGAGGAAGCGCTGCCGCTTGTTGCCGTCGTAGTTGATGGCGCCGAGCTCGTCGCTCATCCCGAACTCGGTGACCATCGCGCGCGCGATGTCGGTGGCGCGCTGCAGATCGTTCTGCGCGCCGGTGGAAATCTCGCCGAGCGCGATCTCTTCGGCCGTGCGGCCGCCGAGCAGCACCGCCAGCTGGCTGTGCAGATCGCTGCGCGTCATCAGGTAGCGATCCTCGAGCGGCAGCTGCATCGTGTAGCCGAGCGCGCCGAAGCCGCGCTGCACGATCGAGATCTTGTGCACCGGGTCGAGCCCGGGCAGCACGGTGGCGACGATCGCGTGCCCGGATTCGTGGTAGGCGACGATCTGCCGCTCCTTGTTGCTCATCACGCGCTTCTTCTCGAGCCCCGCGATCAGCCGATCGATCGCCGACTCGAAATCGAGCCGGTCGACCGCCGTCTTGTCGTTGCGCGCCGCCAGCAGCGCCGCTTCGTTCACCAGGTTGGCGAGATCGGCGCCGGCGAAGCCGGCCGTGCGCTGCGCGATCACCTTCAGGTCGACGTCGGGACCGACCTTCACGCCCTTGACGTGGATGCGGAGGATCTCCTCGCGTCCCTTGACGTCGGGCTTGTCGACCAGCACCTGGCGATCGAAGCGGCCCGGGCGGAGCAGCGCCGGGTCGAGCACCTCGGGCCGGTTGGTCGCGCCCATGATGATGACGCCCTTGCGCGAGTCGAAGCCGTCCATCTCGGCGAGCAGCTGGTTGAGCGTCTGCTCGCGCTCCTCGTGGCTGCCGAGCGGGCTCTGGACGCGCACCTTGCCGAGCGCGTCGAGCTCGTCGATGAAGACGATGCACGGCGCCTTGGCTTCGGCCTGCTGGAAGAGATCGCGGATGCGCGCGGCGCCGACGCCGACGAACATCTCGACGAACTCGGATCCGCTCAGGCTGAAGAACGGCACGTGCGCCTCGCCGGCGACCGCGCGCGCCAGCAGCGTCTTGCCGGTGCCCGGCGGGCCGACCAGCAGCACGCCTTTCGGGATGCGGCCGCCGAGGTTGGTGTACTTCTTCGGGTTCTGCAGGAACTCGACGATCTCCTTCAGCTCCTCCTTCGCTTCGTCGACGCCGGCGACATCGGTGAAGCGCACCTTCACTTCGTCGTCGGCGTAGATCTTCGCGCGGCTGCGCGCGAACGACATCACGCCGCCCTCGGCGCCGCGACATCCGCCGGAAGAAGAAGCCCCAGATGCCGACGAAGAAGAGCAGCGGGATGATCCAGCCGAGCAGATCCGGCAGCCAGCGGTTGACGATCTCGCCGGTGTACTTGACGCCGTGCGCCTCGAGCTCCTCGGTCAGCTTCGGATCCTCGACGCGGGTGACGGTGAACTGTTTGCTCGTCTTGCCGTTGCCGGTCGGCACTTCGGTTTCAGCGTGCCGCGGATCACCTGCTCGCCGATCGACACCTCGGCGACCTGGTCGCTCTTCACCAGCGACTTGAACTCGGAGTACGGGATCATCCGGCCCGCCGGCGTCAGGTAGTACATCTGCGCCATCACCAGCACGGCGAGGAACGCAAGCCCGTACCACAGCGGCGACGACGGGCGCGCGCCCAATGCTTGCTGGCCGCGGCGATCGCCGCCGCGCGGGTTGAACCGGGGCGTGGGTTTCGAATTTGGCATGTTCAAGAGCCAGTGTGGCCGCATCGGCCGCGCGGGTGGTCACCCGCCCGGCTCAGCGACCACTCAGGCTTTTACCGTTTCACTCTTCTTGTCGAACACCAGGCCGCCCTGCGTCGCGTCCACCACGACGGTGTCGCCTTCGCGGAAGTCGCCCTCGAGCACGCGCAGCGCCAGCGGATCGAGCACGAGCCGCTGGATCGTCCGCTTCAGCGGGCGCGCGCCATACGCCGGATCATACCCCTCGCGCACGAGCTAGTCCTTGCGCGGCGTCGGTCAGCTCGACCATGATCTTCCGCTCCGCCAGCCGCTTCGTCAGGCCGCCCAGCTGGATGTCGATGATCTGCTTCATGTGCTCGCGGCCGAGCGCGTGGAAGAAGATGATCTCGTCGATCCGGTTCAGGAACTCCGGCCGGAAGTGCGTCGCGCAGCGCCTCCATCACCTGCCGTCGCGTGCCCTCGTCGATCTCGCCGCCCTCGGCCATCGTGCGCTCGGCGATCGCGCCGCTGCCGAGGTTCGACGTCATGATCACGACGGTGTTCTTGAAGTCGACCGTCCGCCCCTTGCTGTCGGTCAGCCGCCCGTCGTCGAGCAGCTGCAGCAGGACGTTCAGCACTTCGGGATGCGCCTTCTCGATCTCGTCGAAGAGCACGACGGTGTACGGGCGGCGGCGGACCGCTTCGGTCAGCTGGCCGGCCTCGTCGTAGCCGACGTAGCCGGGAGGCGCGCCGATCATGCGCGACACCGTGTGCTTCTCCTGGTACTCCGACATGTCGATGCGCACCATCGCCTGCTCGTCGTCGAACAGGAACTCGGCGAGCGCGCGGGCCAGCTCGGTCTTGCCGACGCCGGTCGGGCCGAGGAACAGGAAGCTGCCGAGCGGACGGTTCGGATCCTGCAGCCCGGCGCGCGCGCGGCGGATCGCGTTCGACGACCGCGGCGATCGCCTCGTCCTGGCCGATGACGCGCTGGTGCAGCCGCTCCTCCATCTGAATCAGCTTCTGGACTTCGCCTTCCATCAGCCGGCTGACCGGGATGTGCGTCCACTTGCTGACGACCTCGGCGATGTCTTCCTCGTCGACTTCCTCCTTCAGCATCCGCTGGCCCTTCTGCAGCTCGGCCAGCTTCGCTTCCTGCTCCTTGATCTTGCGTTCGAGCTCCGGGACCTTGCCGTACTGCAGCTCCGACGCCTTCTGGTAGTCGCCGGCGCGCTGCGCGCGCTCGATCTCGAGCCGCAGCGCTCTCCTGCTCCTCCTTCAGCTTCCGCGACTGCTGAATGCAGCTCTTTCTCCTGCTGCCAGTGCGCGGCGAGCCGGCCGCGCTCTTCCTTGAGATCGGCCAGCTCCTTTTCGAGTTTCGCCGAGCCGCTCCTTCGACGCCTTGTCGCGCTCCTTGCGCAGCGCCTCGCGCTCGATCTCGAGCTGCATGATGCGGCGCTCGAGCTCGTCGAGCTCCGCCGGCATCGAGTCGATCTCCATCCGCAGCTTCGACGCCGCCTCGTCGACCAGATCGATCGCCTTGTCGGGCAGGAACCGATCGGCGATGTAGCGGTGGGAGAGGACCGCCGCCGCCACCAGCGCGCGCGTCCTTGATCTTGACGCCGTGGTGGAGCTCGTAGCGCTCGCGCAGGCCGCGCAGGATGCTGATCGTGTCCTCGACGGTCGGCTCGTCGACCATCACCGTCTGGAACCGGCGCTCGAGCGCCGCGTCCTTCTCGATGTACTTCCGGTACTCGTCGAGCGTCGTCGCGCCGACCGTGTGCAGCTCGCCGCGCGCGAGCATCGGCTTCAGCATGTTCGACGCGTCCATCGACCCTTCCGGCGGCGCCGGCGCCGACGACGGTGTGGAGCTCGTCGATGAAGAGGATCACCTGGCCCTGCGCGTCGGCTGATCTCCTTGAGGACCGCCTTCAGGCGCTCCTCGAACTCGCCGCGGTACTTCGCGCCGGCGACGAGCGCGCCCATGTCGAGCGCGACGATGCGCTTGTTCTTCAGCCCTTCGGGCACGTCGCCGCGGACGATGCGGCCGGCCAGCCCTTCGACGATGGCGGTCTTGCCGACGCCCGGCTCGCCGATGAGGACCGGGTTGTTCTTGGTGCGGCGCGACAGCACCTGGATGACGCGGCGGATCTCCTCGTCGCGGCCGATCACCGGATCGAGCTTGCCCTTGCGCGCGAGCTCGGTCAGATCGCGGCCGTAGCGCTCGAGCGCCTGATAGGTGCCTTCCGGGTTCTCGTTCGTGACGCGCTGCGATCCGCGGACGCTCGTCAGCGCCTGGAGGATCGAGTCGCGCGTGATGCCGTGCTGCTTGAGCAGCTGCGCGCCGGGGGAGCGGCCGCCTTCGTCGGCGATGGCGATGAACAGGTGCTCGGTGCTGACGAACTCGTCCTTCAGGCGGTCGGCTTCGGCCTGCGCCTGATCGGTGACCAGCTTCAACCGCGGCGACATGCCCGGCTGCGAGCCGCCGTACGCCTGCGGGAACTTCGTCGCGCAGCTCGCGCGCCTGCCGCGCGACGGCGGCCGGGTCCGGCGTTCATCTTGCGCAGCAGCTCCGGGACGATGCCTTCGCGCTGCTCGACGAGCGCGACCAGCAGGTGTTCCGGCTCGAGCTGCGGGTTGTTGCTCTGCTGCGCCAGCTCGATCGCCGCGGCGACCGCTTCGCGCGCTTTTTCGGTGTACTTGTTGATGTTCATGTGCTCGTGTCGTTCGCGCGCTCGGCCTCGGACTGTCAGCTGTCGCCGCTGCACGGTCCGCCTGAAGCGGACACTCGTGTCAAGCTGCTCAGGCCGCAGAGTTCTTCGTCCCCGCCTCCAGCTTCTGCAGCGCCTCGAAGTGCGCGCGCTGCTCCGGGCGTCAGCTGCTTCGGCAGCTGCACGTCCACCGTCGCGTAGAGATCGCCGTGTTCGTCCGGCTTGCCGGGCACCGGCATCCCGTGGCCCTTCAGCCGGAACACCTGCCCGTTCTGCGTGGTCGGCGGAATCTTCAGCCGCAGCGACTTGCCGCCGAGCGTCTGCACCTCGGCCTCGCCGCCGAGCACGGCGGTCGTCAGCGGAACCGGCACGCGCGTGTAGAGGTCGCGTCCCTTGCGCTCGAACTGCGGGTGCGGCGCCAGGCGGATCCGCAGGTACAGATCGCCCGACTGCGCGCCGCCCGCGCCCGTGCTCGCCTTCGCCGGCGACGCGGACGCGCGAGCCGTCGCCGACGCCGGCCGGAATCCGGACGTCGACGGTGCGCGCCTGGCCGTCGTGCTGGATCGAGAAGCGGCGCATCGTGCCGTTGTACAGCGTCTTCGAGGCCGAGCTCGAGCTCCTGCTCGACGTCGCGGCCGGCGCGTGCGCGCGTGCGCCCGCGTGCGTCCGCGTGCGCCCCCGCGCCTCTCCTGCGCCCGGCCCGGCGCCGCCGAAGAAGGTCTGGAAGAAGTCGGAGAACGGGTTCGTCGTCCCCGAACATCTCGCGCATCTCTTCTTCGCGTCATCGTGCGGAAGCCGCCGCCGCCGCGGCGCCCGCCACCGCCGCCGTAGTTGACGTTCCAGCCGCGCCGAACTGGCTCGGATCGAAGCCTGCGCCGCCCGTGCGCCGGCCTGCTCGTAAGCCCGCCAGTTCGCGCCGAGCTCGTCGTACTTCTTGCGCTTGTCGGAATCGCCGAGGACCTCGTAGGCCTCGTTGATCTCCTTGAACCGCGACTCGGCGGCCTTGTCGCCCGGGTTGACGTCGGGATGGTGCTTGCGCGCCAGCTTGCGGTACGCCTGCTTGATTTCCTTCTCGGTGGCGGTCTTGGCGACGCCAAGCGTCGAGTAGTAGTCCTTGAAATCCATCGGCAGTCTCAGTCGATTCATCCGTCCCATTCGCCTTCAATCAATGCCCAGCATGCGGCTCAGCTCGTCGAGCTCCTGCGAGACGCGGCGCCGCGCGTCGCGCGTCGAGAGCGCGTCGTCGCGCATCAGCGGACGGAGCCGCTGCACGACCTCCGCGATCGACAGCAGCCGCTGCACGCCGGCGAGGTTGATGCCGGCGTCGTCCACCAGGCGCTTGATCAGCTTCAGCCGCTCGAGCTCGTCGCGCGAGTACAGCCGCATGCTGCCGATGCGTGCGCGTCGGCTGGACAGCCCGAGGCGCTCGTACTTCCGCAGCGTCTGCGGGTGCATGCCGAGCATCCGCGCCGCGATGCTGATGAAAAACAGATCCTGATCGAGCTCCATCCCGCAACCTTGCGCCGATCCGAGTATAGACCTTGATACGGGACGTGTCAACTTCAGCAGTAGTATTCTGGCAGCAATGATCGAAGCGTCCGACCTCGTCACTATCGGGCTGCTCGTCGCTCTCGAGGGCCTGCTCAGCGCCGACAACGCGATGGTGCTGGCGGTGCTCGTCCTCGGCCTGCCGAAGGAGCAACAGAAGAAAGCTCTTCGATACGGCATCATCGGGGCCTTCGTCTTCCGCACGATCGCCACCTGCTCGCGACGTATCTCATCCAGCTGGCGTGGGTGAAGCTGGTCGGCGCCGGCTATCTGCTGTACCTGGTCTACCCCCACTTCTGCAGCCGCAGCGGCGGACGGCGATCGGCGCACGCCGCCGAAGGCGCAGGCCGTGGCTCGGCCTGACCGCGTTCTGGGCCACGGTGGTCAAGGTCGAGCTGACCGACATCGTCTTCGCCATCGACTCGATTCTCGTCGCCGTCGCGATGTCGCCGAAGATCTGGGTGATCCTGACCGGCGGCATCCTCGGCATCGTCATGATGCGGCTGGTCATCGGCCAGCTGCTGGCGCTGGTCGAGCGCTACCCGACGCTGGTCGACGGCGCGTTCGTCATCATCGGCTGGGTGGGCATCAAGCTGCTGATCGAGTACCTGCACACCGAAGGGCACATCGGCTTCGACGTCCCGAAGTGGCTGTCGCTCGGGCTCATCGTCGTCATCTTCGGGGTCGCGCTGATCTACGCGATGTTGCAGGAGAAGCGAGCGAAGGAGAACACGCCCTGAAATTACCGGGGGTGAACCTGCTGCGGCCGCGCCGCATCCCCGACTGGATTGCGCTGGCGCTCGTCGTCCGCGCTGGTCGGCGGCGACGATCGTGTCAGGTGTCTGGCTGTCGCGCTACGCGGTCGCCGTGCACCGCCTCACGCGCGGGATCGGCGACACCGTGTTCTTCGGCGCCGACGGCGAGCCGTGGTTCCGCCTCGAACGGACAGCGTCACGACGTCGCGCTCAACGAGATCGCCGTCGATCTGCAGCACGCCGTCGTCGCCGTCGAGGATCGCCGCTTCTATCATCATCCCGGCATCGATCCGATCGGCATCGGCCGCGCGGTCGTCCGCGACTTCACGCCGCGGCGGCCGGATCGAAGGCGGCAGCACGCTGACGCAGCAGCTCGCGCGCACGCTGTTTCTCTCGAACGTGCGCACGCTACGGCCGCAAGATCAAGGAGGCCGGCATCGCGCTGCTGCTCGAGGCGCAGCTCACCAAGAAGCAGATCCTCGAGCTCTACCTGAATCGCATCTACCTGAGCGCCGGCGTCTACGGCGTCCAGACGATGTCGGAGCACCTGTTCCGAAAGCCGGCGAGCGCGCTGACGCTGGCGGAAGCGGCGTTCATCGCCGGCCTGATCCGCGCGCCGTCGGCGCTCTCGCCCTGGTCGAACTACGACGGCGCGCTCGAGCGCAGCCGCGTCGTGCTGGCGCGCATGCGCGCAGAAGGGTTCATCACGCCGGCGCAGGAGGAGGCGGCGCGCCGGAGTCGCCCGCGCATCCAGCCGTACCGCCAGCCGAACGATCCGCGCGGCGGCTGGGCGAAGGAGTACCTGCGGCAGCAGTTCCGCAACGAGTTCGGCGGCGACAATCCGCCGGACTGGCAGCGTCCACACGACGTTCGTTCCCGGCGCTGCAGGATGCCGCCGAGCGAGCGGTGGCCGCCGGCCTCGACCGGCTGCGCCGTCCCGGCCTCGAGGCGGCGCTGGTCGCGATCGATCCGGCCACCGGCGACATCCTCGCGATGGTCGGGGGCGCAGACTACGCGCGCAGCACGTACAACCGCGCGGTGCGCAGCCGCCGCCAGCCCGGCTCGGCCTTCAAGCCGCTGGTCTACGCGCGGCGCTCGAGCGCGGCTATTCGCCCGTGTCCGTGCTCTCGAACCTGCGTCACGTTTCGGCGCCGACCGATCCGGAATGGAGCCCGCGCAGCGCGGAGGGCGAGCAGCCCGACGAGCTGACGCTGCGCGCCGCGCTGCTCGAATCGAACAACCCGGCGGCGGCGGATCTGCAGCAGCGCGTCGGCTCGCGCGCCGTGCTGCGGCTGGCGAACGACGCCGGGCTCAGCGGATCTGCCCGACGTGCCGTCGCTCGCGCTCGGCACCGGCCTGGTCTCGCCGCTCGATCTCACCGCGGCGTACACGATGTTTCCCGGCGGCGGCCAGGTCGCGCGGCCGCGCGGCGATGGTCGGCGTCTTCGATTCGGGCGGGCGTCAGGTGTTCGACGCGCCGGTCGAGCGCGAGCAACTCATCAGTCCGCAGGCCGCGTTTCAGATGACCAGCGATGCTGCGCGACGTGATCGAGCGCGGCACCGGCACGCCGGCCCGCACGCTCGGCGTGCGCGGGCCGGTCGGCGGGAAGACCGGCACGACCGACGATTATCGCGACGCCTGGTTTGTCGGGTTTTCGACGTCAGCGGTCGTTGGTGTATGGGTTGGCTTCGATCAGCCGGCGCCGATCGGGCGCGACGCGTACGGCGCCCGCATGGCGTTGCCAATCTGGGCCGACTTCATGAAGCGATCGGCACGCCAGTTGCCTGCGCGCGAGTTCAAGGTTGCCGCGGGGCTGCGCGAAGAAGAGCTGTGCAGCGTATCGTATCTCCAGCCGGTCGAAGGGTGCCCGACCTATACCGAGTTCTTCAAGGAAGGAGACTCGGTGCCGTCTGCTCTGTGCCCGGTCCACCGCGGCACCCTGAAGCAGCGGGCCACGCGCGCCATCGAGGGGTTTTTTCGTGGGCTCGGAAGCAGGATCGCCGGCATCTTCCGCCGCTGAGACGATGTCGTCGCCGCTGCGATTGCTGGTCGTCGACGACGCCATCGAGCACGCCGAGATGGTGGTCGAATTCATCCGCTCGGGCGATGCCTGGCCCAACGCGGCGATGAAAACCGCCGCCTCGTACGAGCAGGCGCTGGCCGCGTTCGAGGCCGAGCGCTTCGACGTCGCGTTCTTCGACTACTGGCTCGGGGCGCGCGACGGCCTCAGCCTGCTGCGCGAGATCCGCCAGCGCGGCGTCGACACCCCGGTGATCGTCCTCACCGGCCGCGGCGCCGAAGAGGTGGCGGTCGAGGCGATGAAGGCGGGCGCCGCCGACTATCTCAGCAAAGCGAACCTGTCGATCGAAGCGCTCGAGCGCGCGATTCGCCATGCGCTGGCGCTCCACGCCGAGGAGCTGCAGCGGCTGGCAGGCGGAAGCCGCCGTGCGCGCGAGCGAGGAGCGGTTCCGCGCGCTGGTCGAGAACAGCTCCGACGCGCTGCTGCTGATGGACGCGGAGGGACGCGTCACCTACCTCACGCCGTCCTCCGAGCGCCACCTCGGGTGGAAGCGCGAGCAGATGATCGGCCGCTCGATCTTCGACTACGTGCACCCTGACGATCGCGAACACGTCGGCCAGCGCATGGCCGATGCGCTCGAGCACCCGCTGCGCGCGATCACGCAGGAGGTCCGCTTTCAGCACTCAGACGGCGACTGGCGGATCATGGAGGGCATCGGCGTCAACCGTCTCGAACGATCCGTCGGTCGGCGCCATCGTCCTCAACGCCCGCGACGTCACCGAGCGGCGCAAGCTCGAAGAGCAGCTGCGGCAGTCGCAGAAGATGGAGGCCGTCGGCCAGCTCGCCGGCGGCGTCGCGCACGACTTCAACAACCTGCTGACCGCCATCCTCGGCTATTGCAGCCTGATGCTCGACGAGGTGCCGCAGGAAGATCCGCTGCGGCAGGATCTGATGGAGATCCAGGCCGCCGGCGAGCGTGCCGCGGCGCTGACGCGGCAGCTGCTGGCGTTCAGCCGCCGCCAGATGCTGCAGCCGCAGGTCGTCGACATCAACACCCTGGTCAAGCAGCTCGAGAAGCTGCTGCGCCGCCTGATCAGCGAGGACGTCGAGCTGGTCACCGTCGCTCGGCGACCGATCTGCAGCCGGTGCGCGTCGACCCGGCGTCGATCGAGCAGATTCTCGTCAACCTCGCCGTCAACGCTCGCGACGCGATGCCGCGTTGGCGGACAGCTGACGATCGAAACCGTCGAACGTCGAGATCGACGATGCCTACACGCTGACGCACGTCAGCGATGCAGCCGGGCCCGTACGTGATGCTGGCGGTGGGCGACACCGGCCGCGGCATGGATGCGGCGACCGCGGCGCGCGTGTTCGAGCCGTTCTTCACGACCAAGGAGCAGGGGAGGGGCAGCGGCCTCGGCCTCGCGACCGTCTACGGCATCGTCAAGCAGAGCGGCGGCTACATCTGGGTCTACAGCGAGGTCGGACACGGCACCGTTTTCAAGGTGTACCTGCCGCCGGCCAGGACGCGTGCGCTGCCGCGCCCGAACGACGCGCGGCCACGCGAATCGGCGCACGGGTGGGAAACCGTCCTGCTCGTCGAGGACGAGGACGCCGTGCGGGCGCTCGCCCGAGAGGTCTTGCGACGCCACGGCTACATCGTGCTCGAGGCGCGGCACGGCGTGGATGCGCTGCGCGTCGCCGAGCGGCACCCTGACACGATTCACCTGATGGTCACCGACGTGGTGATGCCGCACATGAGCGGGCGCGAAGTGGCCGAGCGCCTCAACACGGTGCGCCCGCACATGAAGGTGCTCTTCATGTCGGGCTACACGGACCACGCGCTGATGAATCGCGAACTGGCGCCCGGCTCGGCGTTTTTGCAGAAGCCGTTCACGCCGGAAGTCTTCGCGCGCAAGGTCAGGCACGTCCTCGACTCGACAGCGTCTCCGGCTGAGCTGCCTCGCTCGTAGCGACCTGCCACGGTCCGGCTACGGCAACTTTCATTGTCCGTAGTGTCCGCCTTCAGGCGGACGGTCACGGTCCGGCTAGAGCCGGACACTACAGTCGTACACGGTCCGGCTAAAGCCGGACGCTACAAGGTCGCCGGCCGGTACCGTTCCTGCAGCCCTCTGGCCGACATCACATGTCCGACTCTTCCGCATCGGTTCAATCGGGTCACGCTATCCCTGCGGGACTTCGCCGCCGGCTGCCGATTGGCGTCGAGCTCGTGGACGACCGTCACGCTCACGCGCGCGTGTGGGCGCCGCGCGCGGGACGCGTGGAGATCGTGCTCGATTCTGGCCGATCGACCGCGCTCGAGCCGGATGGCGACGGCTACTTCGCCGGCACGTTCGAAGCCGCCGCCGGCGATCGGTACCGTTTCAAGCTCGGACGACGACGACAAGCTGTATCCGGATCCGGCGTCGCGCTTTCAGCCCGACGGCCCGCACGGGTCATCGGCAGATCGTCGATCCGCACGCCTTCGCGCTGGACCGATCATGCCTGGCGCGGCGCGCCTGCGCGAAGGGCAGGTCGTCTACGAGATGCACATCGGCACGTTCACGCCGCGAAGGGACGCTGGGCCGCCGCCGCGAACGAGCTGCGCGAGCTGGCGCGCATCGGCATCACGATGATCGAGCTGATGCCGGTGGCCGAGTTCGAGGGACGCTTCGGCTGGGGCTACGACGGCGTCGACCTCTACGCGCCGACGCACCTGTACGGCGTGCCCGACGACTTGCGCCGCTTCGTCGACACGGCGCACGACTGCGGCGTCGCCGTCATCCTCGACGTGGTCTACAACCATCTCGGCCCGGTCGGCAACTACCTGCGCGCGTTCTCGCCGTCCTACTTCACCGACCGCTACGACAACGAATGGGGCGACGCGATCAACTTCGACGGCCCGGACTCGGCGCCGGTGCGCGAGTTCTTCGTCGCCAACGCCGGCTACTGGATCGACGAGTTTCATCTCGACGGCCTGCGCCTCGACGCGACGCAGCAGATCTTCGATTCATCGAGCGAGCACGTGGTGACGGCGATTGGCCGGCGGGCGCGCGAGGCGGCCGGCCGGCGGCAGGTCGTGATCGTCGCCGAGAACGAGCCGCAGGAGACGAAACTCGTGCGCCCGATCGCCGAGGGCGGCTACGGGCTCGACGCGCTGTGGAACGACGACTTCCATCACAGCGCGATGGTCGCCGCTGACCGGCCGCGCCGAGGCGTACTACACCGACACGCGCGGCGAGCCGCAGGAGTTCATCTCCGCCGCCAAGTACGGCTACCTGTTCCAGGGTCAGTACTACCACTGGCAGCGCGACCGCCGCGGGACGCCAGGCTGGGGCCTGCCGCCGGCGGCGTTCGTCGTCTTCCTGCAGAACCACGATCAGGTCGCGAACTCGGCGCGCGGGCTGCGCGGCCATCGGTTGACCAGCCCGGGCCGCTGCGCGCGATGACGGCGCTGCTGCTGCTGTCGCCCGGCACGCCGATGCTGTTTCAGGGGCAGGAGTTCGCGGCGTCGGCGCCGTTTCTCTACTTCGCCGACTTCGAGCCGGAGCTGGCCGCCGCCGTCCGCCGCGGCCGCGGCGAGTTCCTCGACGCAGTTCCCGAGCATCGCGGGGTTGAAGGACCGCAGCGTGCTCGCCGACCCCGGCGATCCGGCGACGTTCGAGCGCTGCAAGCTCGATTTCGACGAGCGCCGCACGCATGGCGAGGCCTACGCGCTGCACGTCGATCTGCTGCGGCTGCGGCGCGAGGACGCCGCCTTCCGCCTTCAGCAGCCTGGTGCGGTCGATGGCGCGGTGCTCGCCCGTCTGCGTTCGCGCTCCGGTTCTTCACCCCCGACCACGTCGACGATCGCATGGTCGTCGTGAACCTCGGCGCGGACCTTTCGCGGTCGTCGTTCGCGGAGCCGCTGCTCGCGCCGCCCGAGGGTTGCGACTGGGAGTGCCGCTGGTCGAGCGAGGAGCCGGTGTACGGCGGCACGGGGACGCGCGATCTCTGGCCGGATGGGTTGTGGCGAATTCCCGGCGAGAGCGCTGTGGTCCTCAGCCCTGGTCCATGCCGCCCGCGCCCGTCGCTCTTGGTCGGACGGCGCACCGCCTAACGAGACACGTATGACACCACCGACTCGACGACTTGTCTGGCCGCCTCGCGACGCGATCGATCCGTCCGACCTGGTGACGCGGGAGTGGCTCGTGACCAACGGACTCGGCGGCTACGCCTCGGGCACCGTGCCCGGCGTGATCACGCGCCGCTATCACGGCATGCTCATCGCCGCGCTCGCCGCGCCGCTCGGCCGCACCGTGATGCTGAGCCACGTCGCCGAGCAGGTCACGCCTGCCCGACGGCCGCGTATCGAGATCGGCGGCCGCGAGCGATCGGGCGACGCGCCCGACGCGCACGGCACCGGCTACCTCACCGAGTTCCGCCTCGAAGCGCGGCTTGCCGGTGTGGCGGTACGACGTCGAGGGATTCGTCATCGAGAAGCGGATGTTCCTGCCGCACATGCAGAACACCGTGCACGTGATGTACGACGCTCGTGTCCGGCGCCGATCGCGTGGAGCTGGCGCTGCGCCCGTCGGTGAACTTCCGGCCGCAGGAGTCGCCGGTGAGCGAGCCGCTCGGCTGGCCGTACGAAGTGCGGGCCGTGGGCGAGGCAGTACGAGATCTCGCTGGCTGACAGCCCGCTGCCGCCGCTGCGCGTGCGGCTCTGGGCCGAGGACGCGACCTTCACGCTGAGGAGCACGCGCATCGACAACGTGCTCTACCCGGTCGAAGAGAGCCGCGGCTACCAGGCGCGCGGCGATCTCTGGAGCCCGGGCAACTTCCGGTTCACGCTGCGCGCCGGGCAGCCGGCGACGCTGGTCGCGTCCACCGAACCGTTCGAGACGATGAACGTGCTGGAGCCGACGCAGGCGCTCGACGCGGAGCGCCGACGGCGCCAGCGGCTGCTGGCGCAGGCGCCGCCCGAGGCGCGGGACGGCGTCGCCGCGGAGCTGGTGCTCGCGGCCGACCAGTTCATCATCACGCCGGCCGGGCGCACGGATGAAGCGGCGCGCGCGCACGCCTACGGCGACGAAGTGCGCACGGTCATCGCCGGCTATCACTGGTTCACCGACTGGGGCCGCGACACGATGATCAGCCTCGAGGGGCTGACGCTCGTCACCGGGCGCCACGTCGAGGCCGGGTACATCCTGCGGACCTTCGCGCACTACGTGCGCGACGGCCTCATCCCGAACATGTTTCCCGAGCGCGAGAAGGAAGGGCTCTATCACACCGCCGACGCGACGCTGTGGTTCTTCCACGCCGTGCAGCGCTACATCGACTACACCGACGATCGGCTGACGCTCTCGCTGCTGTATCCGACGCTCAAGCACATCATCGACTACCACGTGCGCGGCACGCGCTTCGGCATCCGCGTGGACGAGCGCGACGGCCTGCTCACGCAGGGCGCGGACGGCTATCAGCTCACCTGGATGGACGCCAAGGTCGACGACTGGGTGGTGACGCCGCGGCGCGGCAAGGCGGTCGAGATCAACGCGCTCTGGTTCAACGCGCTGAAGCTGATGGAGCGCTGGGCGGGGGAGCACGGCGACTCGAGCGCCGAGTACCGCGAGCTCGCCGAGCGGGCGAGGCGATCGTTCAACGATCGCTTCTGGCACCCCGGCCAGGACTGCCTCTACGACATCGTCGACGTCGATGGGTTCCCCGGGCTGGTCGATCCGAAATGCCGGCCGAATCAGGTGCTGGCGATCGCGCTGCCGCACCCGGTGCTGGCGCGCGAACGGTGGACGTCGGTGATGCAGCGCCGTGCGCGATCGCCTGCTGACGCCGGTCGGGCTGCGCTCGCTCGCGCCCGGCGACGCCGACTACAAGTCGCGCTACTTCGGCGACCTGCGCGCGCGCGACGCCGCCTACCACCAGGGCACGGTCTGGGGCTGGCTCGTCGGCCCGTTCGTCGACGCATGGCTCAAGGTCTACCCCGACGATCTGGAGGGCGCGCGCCGCACGCTCGAAGGATTCATCCCGCATCTCGACGACGGCGCGATCGGATCGATCAGCGAAGTGTTCGACGCGGAAGAGCCGTTCACGCAGCGCGGCTGTATCGCGCAGGCGTGGAGCGTCGCGGAAGTGCTGCGTGTGTGGGTGAAACTTTCACAGCAGGAGCCCGTGGCTCTGGGCGCACTGTCTGCGAGTGCGGCTCGCCCGTAGTGAACCTGCCGGTCATGTCATCAGTTGTCGCTGGCACCAGCCTTGCGATTGTTTTGGGCCAGGAGGGAACCATGGCGAAGGACAAAATACAGTCGGGCATTCTCGGCGACATCAACCCCAAACCGGGTACTGAAGAGCCCGTGGAGTCGGGCAAATCGGCCGGTTCGCACGAAGATCCAAGCTCGATGGTGGGCGGCTCGCAGCACGATCGCACCGAACATTCCGGCTCGCGCGACGTCACCGAGGGTGTGACCGGCGGGCTCGGCACCGAGACGGGCGGCACCCGCAACTATCGGCAGGGCACCGGCCACACGGGCGGCGACATCGGAAACCGCCCGGAGTAATTCGGATTGCGGATTGCGGATTGCGGATTGATTGACTCAATCATTCCGCAATTTCCGCAATCCGCATTCCGCAATCCGCAATCGACTGCGCGTAGCCTCAGTCATCCCGTCCTTTTATCCTCCGCAATTCTCGACGTTGCCGCTTGTCCGGTGATCGCAGCGGCCGCGCCGCGCGGTACATCCGCTCGATCCGCCGCACCTCGATTTCTTCGGGAGTCGGCGGCGGCGTGAGATCCTCGTAGAGCGCACGCGCCTCGGCCTTCGCGATGTGCCGGTCGGCAAGGCCCCGTACTTTCAGGCGCTGCTTCCGCCCGAGTGGCCGTCCGATCTCAATCTCGTCCTCGATCCGCAGGTGCCGGTTTGGCTTGGCGGGCTGCCCGTTGACCGAAACCTTGCCGGCCCTGCACGCTTTCTGTGCTTCCGAGCGCGTCCTGAACAGGCAGGCGACGTCGAGCCAGATGTCAAGCCGCACGCCGTTTGCGTCAGTCTCGTTGACCATTTGACCGCAACATTCTATTGTTCGCGGGCGGATTGCCCGCCGTCAGCGTTCGCGGCACGTGCGGGCTGGTACCTGAACCACACAACCTGGCTGCGAATCGAGCGACCCCGGCTTGCCCGGGTGTCCTGGGAGAGCGCTGCACATGACCGAACTATTCCATCAGGTCTACAACCCGGTCGGCGGCAACGTTCTCCTCTCGGCGCTGGTCGCCTCGATTCCGCCGCTCCTGCTTGCCGTGCTGCTCGCGGTGTTGCGGGTCGCGCCGTGGCGCGCGGCGCTCGCCGCCGCGGCGACCGCGTTCGTCCTCGCCTGGCTGGTGTGGGGCATGCCGCTGTCGCTGACCGTCGCCGCGGCCACGCACGGGATGGCGTTCGGCCTCTGGCCGATCAGCTGGATCGTCGTGAGCGCGGTCTTTTTCTACAACCTGTCGGTCGAGAGCGGCGACTTCGACGTCATCCGGCGCTCGCTGGCCAAGCTCACCGGCGATCGCCGCATCCAGCTGCTGCTGGTCGCGTTCTGCTTCGGCGCGCTGATCGAAGGCATCGCCGGGTTCGGCGCGCCGGTCGCCATCACCGCCTCGATGCTGGCCGGCCTCGGCTTCGAGCCGATCATGGCCGCCTCGCTGGCGCTCATCGCCAATACCGCGCCGGTCGCCTTCGGATCGCTCGGCATCCCGGTCACCACGCTTGGCGGGCTGCTGGCGCCGATGCTGGGGCACGACGCGCAGACGACGACGCGGGCGCTGTCGGCGATGGTCGGGCGCCAGCTGCCGTTCTTCTCGCTGGTGATTCCGGCCTATCTGGTGGTCCTGTACGCCGGGTGGAGGCGGATGGTCGAAGTGTGGCCGGCGGTGCTGGTCGCCGGCGGCACCTTTGCCATCGGTCAGTTCATCGTCTCGAACTTCGTCGGACCGGAGCTGACCGATGCGCTGTCCGCGCTGTTCTCGCTGACGGCCGTGGCCTGGCTCCTGCGCGTGTGGCAGCCGGCGGAGGAGTTTACCGAGGGAGCGCGGCTCGTCGTCCGCCACGCTGGATCCGCACGGCCGAGTGCGGCACGGCGACGACGGCCGGATACCCCGCGGCGCGTGTTTCGCGCCTACGCGACCTACGGGATCCTGATCGTCACGGTGCTGATCGGCCAGATCGGCAACTTCGCGGGCATGTCGACGCTGCAGCCGCCGGCCAACGTGACGGCGCTGCTGCAAGTGCGGGCAGGGCGGCAATCGCCTGTGTCCCGATCCGTGGGTCGGCACGAGCGCGGCCGTCGATCCGCAGGGCTTCCGTTTTCCGGTGTGGGAGTTCAGCTGGCCGGGCGCGTACCAGCTGGTCAGGACGGCAAGCCCGCCGCCCTGGTGCAGCGCGAAGCGCCGGTCGTCGCCGCGTCGAGCCCGTACCCGCTGACCTATCGGCTCGATTTTCTGGCCGCGGCCGGAACGCTCGTCTTCATCGCGTCGCTCATCGCGTTCATCCCGATGCTGATGGCCGGAGTTCCGCCGAGCGCGCTCGGGACGACACTCGTCAAGACCGTGCGGCAACTCCGGCTGCCGGTCGTCACCATCGCGTTCATCCTGTCGATCGCCACGGTGATGAACTATTCGGGGATGACCTCGTCGATGGCGCTGGCGCTGGCGAAGACCGGCGTCCTCTTTCCGTTCTTCGCGGCGTGGCTCGGCATGATCGGCGTGTTCCTCACCGGCAGCGACACCTCGTCGAACACGCTGTTCGGACCGCTGCAGGCGACGACGGCGCAAGCTGTCGGGGCTCGATCCGGTGCTGATGGCCGCGACGAACAGTTCGGCGGGCGTGATGGGCAAGATGATCAGCCCGCAGAACCTCTCGGTCGGCGCGGCTGGCGTCGGCGCCGTCGGGCGCGAAGGCGAGATTCTGTCGAAGGTGATCGTGCACAGCCTGATCCTGACCACGCTGATGGGCCTGCTGGCGATGCTCCAGGCGTACGTCGTGCCGTGGATGGTGCCCGCGCTCTAAATGTCCAGGCGCTGGCGGTGGCAATGGGTCGTGTTCGGCGCTGCCGTCGGCGCGCTCTACGTCGTCGAGCGGCTGCGGCCGCTGAGGGCCCGGAGAGAACCGGGAGCCGCACGCGTCGGCCGCAACCTGGCGATGGGGTTGCTGGCCGGGGCCACGACCGCCGCGAGTGAGTGGCCGGTGGTCGCGCCCGTGCAGCGGCTGGCGGAGCGGCACCGCCTGGGCCTTCTTCGCCGGCTGGGGCTGCCGCGCGCCGCGCGCATCGTGCTCGGCTTCCTGCTGCTCGACTACACGCTCTATCTCTGGCACCGCTTCAATCATCGCGTCCCGTTCCTCTGGAACTTTCACGCGATGCACCACATCGATCTCGATCTCGACAGCACGACCGGGCTGCGGTTTCACTTCGGCGAGCTCGCGCTGGCGGCGTGGTTCCGCGCGGCACAAATTCTGCTGCATCGGCGTCGATCGTGAGACGTTGCGCGCGTGGCAGCAGATGCTGTTCGCATCGGTCGTCTTTCACCACAGCAACGTGGAACTGCCGATCGAGGTCGAGCGGCGGCTCGTCGGTGTTCTGGTCACACCGCGGATGCACGGCATCCATCACTCGACGCGCGTGGCGGAAAGCGATACGAACTTCTCGAGCCTGCTCTCGTGCTGGGATCGGCTGCACCGCAGCCTCGAGCTGAACGTGCCGCAGGCTTCGATCACGATCGGCGTCGAAGGGTTCACGCGCCCGGAAGACGTGACGCTCGTCGAATCGCTGACGGTGCCGTTCCGCGGCGACCAGAGGCTGCTGCTCGAGGCTGCGCCGGGCGGCGCGCCCGGGCCTGCGTGAACATGGAATCACAACCAGGGGAGACGAATGCGCCGGCCGGTGGTCGCGATCTTCAACAGCAACGATGACATCGTCGAGATGCTGCGCTTCGCGCTCGAACAGGTGGGCCTGATCGTCGTCTCCGGACACGTCGACGCGATCCGTCGCGGCCAGCAGCGGCTCTCCGACTTCGTCGAGGAGCACAATCCCTCGGTCATCCTTTACGACGTGATGCCGCCCTACGATCGGAGCTGGCGCTTCCTGGAGCACCTGCGCGACACGCCGAGCCTGCGCGGGCGGCGCTTCGTGATCACCAGCACGAACGCGCAGCGTGTCCGGGAGGTCGCCGGCGGGGCGGAGCACGTGCTCGAGATCGTCGGCAAACCCTACGACCTCGAGGCGATCGTCAGGGCTGTCGAGAGCGCCACGCGCGGGCAGGACAGCCGCCTGCCGCCAGGCGCGACGCAGGTCTGAACATCCGCGTGGCGATTCAGTAGGGCAGCCCTTTAGGGCTGCCCCCGGGGACGTTGGCAGGCGTAAAGGCCTGCGCTACCAGAGGCCCCGCGCAAGTTTGAAACCCGCCCTTCCAGGCTGGGGCCCGAACGCGGCAGCCGCGTTGGGATGGAGAGCTGCCACCGCCGTTGGCAGGCCGGGGGCGTCGGCTGCGCGAGGCCGTCCGGACGGTGAAGGTCAGGTTTCGGAAGTGGTAAGTCTGACGAATGCGTGTCAGCGGCGAAAACCAGCTTGGATACGGTGTATACGAAAAATTCGAATGGGTGACACGTTCGTATACAGATGAGCGATACAGGGGCGATACCGAAATTGACATTAAACATCCATTGATGTCGTTCGTGTACCACCAGTAGTCGAGACAACTGGTGTTTTTCCTAGGAAATGGCGACATTTCTTGACAGGCTCAACTATTGCAGGATTCCCCAGCATGACAAATGATGTTCGGGTCGTTTCCTCTCCCGACGGCGGTTGGATGGTAGCCCTCGATGAACAGTCCCTGGCGGCTTTTTACGGCCCGGACGCTCGAATGTTGGCGGAAAGTCATCGCGACGTGCTGGTGGAAATCCTGAGCTCGGGCGCCTCTCCGGACATGCAGTCGGGTGATAGTGACACCCCCGGCGAAGTCTGGGTGCATTGATAGCTGACAGTCCAGCGTCATCGCGGCCAGCCTCGGGTACAGGCTAGTGCCGCGATGGCCGCTTTCGTTTCCTGATCACCCGGTCGCTGGCGTCAGCGATCCGTTCGCGGCGCACTGGCGGTTGGACAGACCTTTCTGATTTAGGTACAACACGCCGCATGCGCGTGGCGTCGTTCCGGCCGGTTCCCCTCCTCAGCCTCCTTTTCTTCCTTTTCGCGATTCTCGTCGGCGCGTGGTGTGTCGAAGCCGCCGCCGCGCAGCGACCGGCGCAGGATCATCCCGGGCAGTACAGCGCGATCGACATCGAAACCGGGCTCGCGGCTGTACGCGGGGCAGTGCTCGCTTGTGCCACGGCGCGACCGGCGACGCCGTCGCCGGCGCGGATCTCCGGCGCGGGCAGTTCCGCCGATCGGTCTCCGACGAGGACATCGCGCGCGTGATCACCATGGGGCTGCCCGATGCGGGCATGCCCGGGTTCAAGCTGCAGCCGTCGGAGATCGACGGCCTGGTCGCGTTCATCCGCGCCGGCTTCGACGTCAGCGGCACCGCGGTGCAGCGTCGGCCACGTCGGCCGCGGGCAAGCGGTGTTCGAAGGGAAGGGCGGCTGCGCGACCTGTCATCGCGTGAACGGCAGCGGCCCGCGCGTCGCGCCGGACCTGAGCGACATCGGCGCGACGCGCACGCCCGCCGCGCTGCAGCGCTCGCTGCTCGATCCGACGAGCGCGATGCTGCCGATCAACCGCCCCGTGCGCGCCGTCACCCGAGACGGCAAGACGATCCGCGGCCGGCGGCTGAACGAAGACACGTTCACCGTGCAGCTGATCGACGAAGCAGGAGCGGCTGGTGTCGCTGGTGAAGGCCGACCTCGCAGAGTACGAGCTCGCGAGGACGTCGCCGATGCCGTCGTTCGCGGGCACGCTCACCGCCGACGAGCAGGCGGACCTGGTGGCGTATCTGCTGTCGCTGAAGGGACCGCGATGAACACGCTCACTCGATGCACGTTGCCCGTCCTGGTGCTGCTCGCGTCGTATCAGCTGCACGCGCAGGTCTCCTACGATCGGCTTCGCCGCGCGGCGGCGGAGCCGCGCAACTGGCTCACCTATGGCGGCAACTACACCAGCCAGCGCTACAGCCTGCTCGACACAGATCACGCCGGCGAACGTGACGCAAGCTCGAGTCGAAGTGGGTGCTGCAGAACCAGGTGTTCGGCGCCTGGCAGTCGACGCCGCTGGTCGTCGACGGCGTCATGTACGTCACCCAGCGGCCCAACGACGTCCTCGCGCTCGACGCGAAGACCGGCCGCGTCTTCTGGCTGTACCGCTACACGCCGTCGCCCGACGCGCGCGTCTGCTGCGGCTCGAACAACCGCGGCGTCGCCATCCTCGGCGACACGCTGTTCATGGGCACGCTCGACGCGCACCTGGTCGCGATCGACGCGAAGAACGGGCGACCGCTCTGGAACATCGACGCTCGCCGACGTGAAGCTGGCCTACTCGATCACGCTGGCGCCGCTGGTCGTGAAGGACAAGGTGATCGTCGGCGTCGGCGGCGGCGAGTTCGGCATCCGCGGCTTCATCGCCGCGTTCGATGCGAAGACCGGCAAGGAAGCCTGGCGCTTCTACACCATTCCGGGCCCGGGCGAGACCGGGCACGAGACCTGGCAGGGCGACGCGTGGAAGAACGGCGGCGGCTCGATCTGGGTGACCGGCTCGTACGATCCCGACGCTCAACCTCACCTACTGGGGCGTCGGCAATCCCGGCCCCGACTGGAATCCGGATCAGCGGCCCGGCGACAACCTCTATACCGATTCGGTCGTCGCGCTCGACGCCGACACCGGCACGCTGAAGTGGCACTTCCAGTTCACGCCGAACGACGCCTACGACTACGACTCGGTGCAGGTGCCGGTGCTCGTCGACATGAACTGGCGCGGGCCGGCCGGCGAAGCTGATGCTGTGGGCGAATCGCAACGGCTTCTTCTACGTGCTCGATCGCGTCACCGGCCGATTCCTCTCGGGCACGCCGTTCGTGAAGGTGAACTGGGCGAGCGATCTCGACGAGCGCGGCCGGCCGATGCAGACGCCGCAGCCGCCGGGCAGCCCGACGTGGCCCGGCAATCAGGGCGGCACGAACTGGTACCCGCCGTCCTACAGTCCGCGCACCGAGCTCTTCTACTTCTCGGCGTGGGAGAACTACGCCTCGATCTACCGCAAGGAAACCTCGACGTACCAGCCCGGGCGCAACTTCAGCGGCGGCGGCTTCACCGTCCTGACGCCGGTGCCCGGCGCGCCCGGCGTCGGCATCGGCCGCCGCAGCCCGATCAACAACTGGACCGAACGAGGTCGGGAGCGGCGCGGTGATCGCGATCGATCCGCGGACCGGCGAGCCGAAGTGGAAGTTCGATCAGTTCGACGTCACCGACAGCGGCATCCTGACGACCGCCTCGGATCTGCTCTTCACCGGCGGGCGCGAGGGCTATTTCTACGCGCTCGACGCGAAAAGCGGTGCGCTCTTGTGGAAGGCCAGCCTGGGCGGCCAGGTCGTCGCCGCGCCGATCACCTTCGAGGTGGACGGCAGGCAGTACGTCTCGGTCGATCGCCGGCCACACGCTGGTGACGTTCGGGCTGCGTGAGTAGCCACGAGGCATCTCGTCAGACGAGTTCCCGCGGTCAGCGCGTCCGCCAGATCGGCACGGGATCTTTGCGAAGCGTCCGGCATGCCGGACCGTGAGAGTCCACCTGGGCGAATCGCGGCCTGACTTGCCCCTGATTACCTGCCATATTTCCCGATTGACAGAATCGTAATTGCCGCGATATTGTCCCGCTCATCCGTAAATAAGTTCTAAAGCAGCCACTCGAGTGCGTCAGAGCCCCCCACTGGCGCGTGGCTGCTGTGGATCGACCTGTCGAGCAACGGAAAAGGAGGGGCGGTATGCGGCCACGTGTATCGAGGCGGGATCTCATCAAGCTGGGACTCATGGGTACGGGCTATATCGTTCTCGGCCCCGAGGGCCGTCTGGCCCGGGCGGAGAGCGACGGTTTTACCTTCCAGAGCCCGCGCACCACGCCGTGGCAGGCGGAACTTCCCCTGCCGGCCGAACCAAACCCGACGGCGAGCCCGCTGCTCGACCATCCAGACGCCTACCGCAGGTTCGTCGACAATCAGACGACGTTCTTCGAGATCGAAGCCGTCGAACGAGCGGTCAAATTCCACCCTCAACTCGGCGACACGGCCGTCTGGTGCTACACCGACAAGCACATCGCGCCCGGCGCGACGCCGTCGATTCTCGGGCCGACCATCAAGGTCCGGTTTGGCGCGTACGGCGAGGACGTCCCCGGGCAACCCGGAAGGGTCAGGCCGAAGCTGGCAGGCGGAGTGCTGGTTCGCCACCACAACAACCTCCCGTACGACCACCGTGGTTTCGGGATGACGCGCAACACCGTCCACTTTCACGGCGGGCATGTGCCGGCGCGGGCCGACGGCTTTCCCGAGGATCTGGTCAGCCCGCCGGACGGTTTCCCCAACAAGGTGGTGTTCGATCGCGGCGAGCACTACGACTACTTCTACCCGATGCTCGATCCCGGTCTCGTCGCCGACAACGACATCGGGCGCGACCACGCCGACTGCGACGAGACGCCGTCAACGTTGTGGTACCACGACCACCTGCTCGACTTCACCGCGGCCAACGTCTATCGCGGGCTGGCGGGGTTCTACCTCGCCTTCGATGATCCGAACGCGAATTCGATCCTGAGCGCGCCGGGCAAGGTTGCGCTCGACATCGGCGACGAAACGTTCCCGGACACCGATCCGTTCGGCCACCCGACGGATCCGCGCATTCTCAGGCTGCCCAGCAACGACTTCGACATCCCGCTCGTCTTCCAGGACAAGTCGTTCGCGGCGGACGGGTCGCTCGTCTACAACTCGTTCGATCACGACGGTTTTCTCGGCGACAAGATCTGCGTCAACGGCGCGATCCAGCCGTTCCTGCGGGTGCAGCGGCGCAAGTACCGTTTCCGGTTGCTGAACGGCTCGAACGCGCGCATCTACCAGATCGTCCTGGCCGATGCGAGCGGCGGCAGGAAACCGATGACGCAGATCGCCACCGAGGGCGGTCTGATGGCGGCGCCGATTCGCAACATCAGCGGCGTCCTGCTCTACATGGCGGAGCGCGTCGAAGTCGTCGTCGACTTCACCAGCTACGCACACGGGACCGAGCTGTTCCTCGAGAACCGGATGCGCCAGGACGAGGGCCGCAAGCCCGATGGCGTGATGAGCCGCGGGCCGCAGATGCTCAAGTTCATCGTCGAGGGGGATCCGGTTGAGGATCCGAGCAGCGTCCCTGACGTGCTGCGGCCGTTCCCGAAGGTGACCGAGAACGAGATCCGAACGGCGGTGCGCAGGACGTTCGAGTTCGAGCGCCGGCATGGCGCCTGGGTGATCAACGGAGAACTGGCCGGCCAGTTGACGCGGCCTGTCGCAACCGCGAGGTTGGATCGCGGTGAGATCTGGCGCCTTCGGAACGACTCGGGCGGCTGGTGGCACCCGGTCCACATCCATCACGAGTTCTGCCGCGTCCTGAGCCGGAACGGGAAGCTGCCGCCGCTCGACGAGCGGGACGGCATGGCGAAGAAGGACACGCTCCTCCTCCGGGACAATGAAACGGTGGAGGTTTACGTGAAGTTCAGGGACTACGTCGGCCCGTGGGTGTTCCATTGTCACAACCTCGAGCACGAGGACATGGCGATGATGGCGAGGTTCGACGTCGCGCCATGATCGGCACCCGGATCGCCGTTGTCGTCACGCTGCTGGCGCTCGCTGCCGCGGCCCGGCCGGCGCGCGCCCAGGAGATCTTTCCGAACGTCCCGCTGCGGACGCAGCACGGGACGGCGGTCCGCTTCTACGACGATCTGGTCAAAGGCAAGGTGGCGTTGATCAACTTCTTCTTCACGTCGTGCACGAGCATCTGTCCGAGGACGACGGACAACCTGAAGAAAGTGCAGACAGCGCTCGGCGAGCATCTGGGACGCGACGTGGTGATGATCTCGATGAGCGTCGACCCGCGCGCCGACACGCCCGCCGTGCTCGAGCAGTACGCGTCGCGGTACGGAACGAAACCGGGGTGGTATTTCGTGACCGGACGAATGGAGGACATCAATCTGGTGCGCCGCCGTCTCGGTGTGAACCGGGACGGCGGCGACAAGACGCAGCACACAGGGTTACTCGTCTACGGGAACGACGCGACCGGCCAGTGGGCGGCGACGCCGGCGATGGCCGACCCGGCGGTGATTGCGCGAAGCGTGCTGCGGCTGATGCCGGCGCGGTCCTCTACTGCACGACCACCTGGCCCTTGAAGATCTTCGCCGACCAGTTGTCGTCCCACGCGGAGTAGTCGCAGGTCTTGCCGGCGGGCCTGAAGACGGAGGAGTTCAGGAAGCCGCCGTTCGGCAGGTTCATCATGTTGAACTCGGAGCACGTCGACGAGCGGATGCTCGCGTTCCGTCCGCTCTTGTTCACCATCATGATCCGGTAGCCCGCTCGAACCGTGACTGCGCCGGACTGACCGTCAAATCTGGAAGCAGCGTCACGGTCGGTGTCGAACCGGTCGTCAGCTCGGAGGTTTCCGCCATCGCGACATCACCGGAGAAACTGCTCGGCGCCAGCGGCGTCTCGCGCGCGCAGCCGACCGAAAAACTGACCACCGCCGCTCCAACCACCGCGAACATCGCCTTCATCGTCATGCTGTCGCTCCTTGCGTGTTACGAATCTCTTGCTCAACGCTCACCAGGATTCCGGCGCCGCTTATGAACAAACCTCCGGCCGAGCCGCATGAGCTCTCCATGCGGGCTGGCTTCAAACACTCGCGGCTGTACGGCGTGAACGGCGGAACAGCGGCAGGGCGCGAAGACGGCCGACGGCTGAGGTGTCGGAAGCATTCGTCGTACCATCCGGCGCGGGAGCGTCAGTCGCGCGTGACGAAACTCTTCTTCACATGAACAGCGGGAGTGCTGATCGTTCGTGTCGCACCGTGGTCACGTCCTGCAAGGGCGGGTGGGCTGACGAACTCGTCAGTGAACCTGCCGCGGATGGCGCCCGCGTAGCGGGCGGAATGTCAAAACCGGAATTCGGGTACCGTTCGGCTACGATTTTTGTGCGCCGGAGACGAGATGCGTTGGCGCCCTGGCGGGCAATGCATGAGTGTCGACGCGGACGTGAACGGCGTGGCTATCCCAGATCGCGCGCGGCGGAAACGATCTCGAGCCAACGCTCTGCATCCTCGTACTGCCGGAACACGCGGATGATGCGCACGCCGATCGCCGCGCAGCGCGTCTCGTAGTCGAGAAACCAGCCATAAAGCTCATCGTCGTCGGCGACCAGCGCGACGTGCGCGCGCTGCTGTCGCTGCTCGGACACCTTACGGACGATGTCGACCGCCTTCTCGACGTCGGCGGCGGTCATGGTCGTTCTGCAGGAACGGGCGTCGAAGATGAGCGGCCACATCCGCAGCTCGAGCGGCGCACGCTGCGTGCGGATGAACTCGGTCGCATCGTCGATGGAGAGCGAGCCGACCGCGCGTGCGAGGAGCCATCGGCGTGCGGACATCGTGCGTGACGGTGATCGGCACGCCGGAATGTTCGCGGGTTCGCCGCCGGCGTGCAAGCTGGGCGGCCGCCGGGCTCATCCCCCGAAGTAGCCGCTGCGCGCCTTGACCTTCGCTGCCGCGCGCTTGACGCGGACGTCGAGCCGGCGCCATTCGGTCGACGGCGCCGCTTCGATCGCGAGCACGTACTGCTGCCGCAGTTCCTCGACCAGCTTCGACGCGGTCGTGATTGTTTCGACGATGGTGCTGGCGAAGACGAACTTGCCGCCGGTCCAATCTGAGAGATCGCGCAGGTCGGCGGCTTGCGCGTGCGGCCGGTCCGAGGTTTCCTGCATCAGCCGCTCGTCGACCGAGGGCACGGTGGCGACGATGAACACCGGGACGTCGATCGAGCTGGCGATGGAGGACACTTCGCTCGCGGTCATCGCGCTGCTGGTATCGAGGCCGTCGGTCAGGAGCAGAATCGCCTTGTGCGTACCGGTGCGGCTGGCGAGCTTGCGCGCCGCGGTCGCGGTCGCGTCGTAGAGCGAGGTGGTGCCGAACGGGTCGAAGTCCTCGAGCGCCGTCTTCAGCGTCGTCAGGTCGCTGGTGAAGGGCGTCCGCTGGTGCAGCTTCGAGTCGAAGATGAAGACCGCCGCCTCGTCCTGCCCCTGGCGGAGCTGCGTCAGGATCGAGTCGTAGGCCTGGCGCGCGAGCGCGATCTTCGCGTCCGAACGCATGCTGCCGCTCATGTCCACGAGCACGGCGAGGCTGAGCGGGGAGTCGCGGTCGGCGCGCAGCGACACGATCTGCCGGATTTCGCCGTTGTCGCGAATCTCGAAATCCTGCAGGGGTCAGCCCGCTCAGGACCCGGCCGCGCCGGTCCTTGACCGAGGCCTGGATCGTGACCACGTCCGCGGACGCCTTGAAGACCTGAACCGGCTGGGTGTCGGCGAGACCCTGAGCCGCAACAGGCGTCGCGACGAGCGCGACGAGCAGCGCGGAGACGAGTTTTGTAAGCGGCGAAACCACGGGCGACACTCCTGATCGATAAATGGGGGGTGATTCTTTTATCGGCACGAGGGCGCCTGGCATTACTACCTCGGCCGTAATATCAGGCGACAGCCAAACAGGTGAGCGACGTGGTCCACCTCTGTGCCCAGTGTTTCTGGGGTCTGCCAGAAGTTGCTGTATTCGCGTGAGTTTGCTCACCATCAGCTTGGTTTCGTCCCAGGGGTCTGGTAGTTCTGGAAAAGCGCGACCGGGCTCCCGCAGAGCGTGTGGGGTCGCGGCGCGAAAGGAGCTCGAGATGAAAACCCGATTCCTGGCAGCCGCCACGATGGCGGCTTTACTTGGCGGTGCGGCGGCGTGGTCGGCGGTCTCGGTCGGGGCGCAGGTGCCGCCGGAAAAGCTGCGGTTCCGCCTGGTCGGCGACGAGCAGATCGCGACCATCGATGGCCGCGCAATCGTGAGCGGATTCAAGGTGCTCGTGATGCGCGACACGAAGAGCGATCAGTGCTACGTGTCGTTCATCAACGGGTCGTCGATGGCCGTGACCGGTCCGAGCGTCTGCCCGTGAGACGCGCCGCCGGCACTGGTCACCCCTTTTCGGCCGAGCCGCTCGCCAGCGCGTGAACGACGTCGATGAGCTCGTCGGGATCGATCGGCTTCGAGAGATGCCGTTGAAATCCCGCCTCGAGCGCCATCGCCCGATCCGCCGCCGTGGCGTAGGCGGTCACCGCAACCGCGGGGACATCGTGCACGGCGGCGGATTCATGGCTGCGCACCTTCCTGATGAAGTCGTAGCCGTTTTCGTCCGGCAGGCCGATATCCGCGACGAGCGCTGACGGCCTCAGCTTCTCGAAGGCGGTCAGCGCCGTTCGCGAGCGGTTGAAAACGGCGACGGCCGCGCCCGCGTTCTCCAGCGTCATCCGCATCAGCTCGCGGCTGTCGTCGTGGTCCTCGACCACGACCACGCAGTGGCCGGCCAGGCTGGCCGTCTGGCGCGAGACGCGATCGGGTTCGCGGGGCGCTTCAACCGTGCCGCGCAACGTAATCGCGAAGGTCGACCCACGGCCCACCCCGGCGCTCTGCACTTCGACCTCGCCGCCGTGGAGGCGGATGAGATCGCGCACGATCGCGAGGCCCAGCCCGAGCCCGCCTTGCTCGCGCGTGGTGCCGCTGTCCGCCTGCCGGAAGCGGTCGAAGACGTGCGGGACGAAGGCCGGATCGATGCCGATGCCGGTATCGGTGACCTCGATGCGGATCCGGCCGTCCATTTCCGTCGCGTTGATCGAGATCGTGCCGCCTTCCGCCGTGAACTTCACCGCGTTGGACAGCAGGTTCCAGAGCATTTGCTGCAACCGCGTGGCATCGGCGATGACGCAGGCTGATTCCCGCGGCCATCCGGTCCGCAGCGTGAGGTTCTTGGCCTCGGCCGACGGCCGGATGCTTTCGATGGCTGCTTCGAGCGCGGGCACCACCGGCAGCGGCTCCATCTGCAGCGTCAGCTTGCCGGTCGTCATCCGCGACATGTCGATCAGGTCGTTGACCAGCTGCGCCTGGGCCAGCGCATTCCGATCGATCAGCTGGAGCGCGTGTTGCCGTGCGGACTGGGAAAGGTGATCGGCCATCAGCATGCGGGTCCAGCCCAGGATCACGTTCAGCGGGGTGCGAAGCTCGTGCGACAGCGTCGCCAGGAACTCGTCCTTGAGCCGGTTCGATTCGCGCAGCCCGCGCTCGATGCGCTCGTGGCTCAGGTCGTTGACGACGACGGCGACCGTGCGGACGCCGTCGATGCGCAGCGCGATCGACGACAGTTGCGCGGGCGTCGACGTGGCGGCGGCGGCGCTCTGCAGCAGAAAGTCGTCGCGAAACATCTCCGCCGCGAGCATCGTCTTGAGCTTGAGCTGATCCCCCGGCGCGATGAAATCGGCAAAGCTCCGGGCGATGATGCCGTCGGCGCCGGTCGCCACCAGCTGGGTGAACCGCTCGTTGCAGTACAGGATCGTGCCGTCGGCGCTGAGCGTCAGCGCCCCTTCGCGCATCTGCTCGACCATCAGTCGATAAGGCTGATCCGCGGACCGCAGCGTGTACAGCTGCTCGCCTTCGGGCAGGCTGACGACCAGCGCGTCGACGTGGCCGTCGCGGATCGCCTTGAGCGTGTCCTCGGCTTCGCGCAGCCGTTCTCGAAGCCGTTGAATGGTCCGGGAGCGCGGAGCCGCCGGTTTCTTGCGTTTCGCCATCAGGTGTTGTGCCGGCCCTTCGGCCGGATGTCGAGCCCGACGAGGACTCGCGCTTCGTCCGACATGTCGCCGATCAGGCGCCGCAGCGGCAACGGCAGCCGCTTGATCAGCGTCGGCGCGGCGATGATCTGGTCGCCGCGCGCGAGCGGCAGGTTCTTGTACAGGTCCACCACTTCCAACTCGTATTTGCCCGCGAGGTGTTCCTCGCAGATCCGGCGAACGTTCTGGATCGCGCGCACCGACTTGCCGGTCACGCCGGTGACATAGAGCCTCAGGACGTGCGGTGCGGCGGATTTCCGGCGGCCGGGCCTCCGGGCGCGCTTCGCGGTCACGATTTCTCCTTCGGCTTGCGCGCGCGGGAGCGGAGGTCGAGGCCCACCAGCACGCTGTTCTCGTTCGACAGATCGCCGATGATGCGCTTCATCGGCGGCGGCAGGCGGCGCACCAGCGTCGGCACCGCGACGATCTGATCGCCTCTCGCGAGCTGCGGATGCTTCAAGAGGTCGACCACCTCGATGCGGTACCGCCCCTTGAGATGCTGCTCGCAGATGGACTCGAGGTTCTGGAGCGCCGACACCGAGCGCGCGGTCTCGCCCGCGGTGTAGAGGCGGAGGATCCACTCGTCCTGCGGCCGGCGCGCGCGCTTGCGCTTCACGGCTCCACCTCGGCAACGGCGCCGCGGCTGGTCAGATCGAACGGCCGGCTCACCGAGGAGTGCGCCATGCCGCGCGATTTGAGGATCGTCAGGTGGCGCCCGCCGCGCTCCCCGGGCGGCGCGTTCCTCAGCAGGATCCAGGTGTCCATGAGAGACGACACGCCGACCTCCGTCTCCGCGCCCATCCCGCTGCCCGGGATGAGGTGAGTGAAGAGCGCCGTGATGTTTCGTCCCTTCAGGAAGTCGACCAGCCGCATCACCATGTTGTTGATTTCGCCGGCGCTGCCGCCGGTGAACGCCGACAACGGGTCGACGACCACCAGCGACGGCTTCACCCTGTCCACGTCGCGATGCATTGTCGCGAGATGAAATTCGAGGCCGTACAGCGTCGGACGGGCGGCATGGATGCCGAGCAGGCCGTTCTTCATCCAGCGCTCCAGGTTGATGCCAATCGATCGCATGTTGCGAACGTACTGCGCCGGCGATTCCTCGAACTGGAAGCAGAGCACGCGCTCGCCGCGCCGGCAGGCGGCGTCCATGAAGTGGGCCGCCAGGCTGGTCTTCGCGGTGCCGGCGCCGCCCGACATGAGGATGCTGCTGGCCTTGTAGTAGCCCTTGCCGCCGAACATCTCGTCCAGCCAGTCCAGGCCGGTGGAGATCCGCTGCGAGGTTGCGGTGTGCACCAGTTGCAGCGACGTGATCGGCAGGACCGCGATGCCGCTCTGATCGATCAGGAACGGATACTCGTTCGTCCCGTGACTCGACCCGCGGTACTTGACGATGCGGAGCCGGCGGGTCGAAATCTGATCGGTGACCCGGTGATCGAGCGAGACGACGCAGTCCGACACGTACTCTTCCAGCCCCTGTCGCGTGAGCGTGTCGGTGCCTCGTTCGCCGGTGATCACCGCCGTGATATTCCGGTCCTTGAGCCACGCAAACAGCCGCCGCAGCTCGGCGCGCAGCACGGCGGTGTTGCTCAAGCCGGAGAACAGCGACTCGATTGTGTCGAGGACGATGCGCTTGGCGCCGATCGAGCGCATCGCGTGGTCCAGCCGGATGAAGAGCCCTTCCAGATCGTACTCGCCGGTTTCCTCGATTTCGGCGCGCTCGACCCTGATGTACTCAATCGCCAGGCGCTTGCGACGGATGAGGTGATGCAGGTCGTAGCCAAGCGATCCCACGTTGTCGACCAGATCCTGCTCGGTCTCCTCGAAGGTCACGAACAGTCCCGGCTCGCCGATCTTCGCGCCATGCGTCAGGAAGGCCAGGGCGAAGAGCGTCTTGCCGCATCCGGGGCCCCCACACACCAGCGTGGGGCGCCCTGCGGGCAACCCTCCATCCGTGATGGCGTCGAACCCTTCGATGCCGGTTGGAACTTTTCGGAGTGCGGGTCCCGAACGAGTGGAAGAACGTACCTTTCGACGCCGAGCCGTGCGTGTCGCCATGTCGCTCCAAATTGGAAATCAAAAACTCTGCCATTGGTGGCAATGCTGTGGTCACGGACGAGCTGGCATCTTTCGCGCGGGGCCAGCCACCGATGCATCGCCGGCGGCCGCGGGAGCGGCGCCCGCGGCCATCAATCGGGTCGCGGTCAATGGCTGCGGCAGCTGCAGCGTGAATCGCGCGCCCTGTCCGATCCCCGGGCTCGAGCCGGTCAGCGACCCGCCGTGCAACTCCGCGATGTGACGCGCGATCGACAGGCCAAGGCCGAGGCCGCCATGCTCGCGGCTGGTCGATGAATCCGCCTGGCGGAACGGCTTGAATACGTCCGCCGCGAACGTCTGATCGAACCCGATCCCGGTGTCGGCGACGACCAGCGTGACCGCTCCCGCGGCGCGGGCTGTCTGAACCACGATCCGTCCGCCGGCGCCGGTGAACTTGACCGCGTTCGACAACAGGTTCCAGACGATCTGCTGGATGCGCTCGGCGTCGGCGTCGATCGGACTCATCGTCTCATCGAGCTCCGCGACGATGTCGATGCCCTTGGCGGAGGCGGTCGGCCGAATTGATTCCAGGGAGGTCTCGACCACGCCGTTGAGGCTCATTGGCGCCCGCGAGATCTTCAACTGCCCGGCGGTGACGCGCGACAGGTCGAGGAGATCCTCGACCAGCCGCGCCAGCAGGCGGCCGTTCTTCGCGACCAGGCCGGCGATGCGCGCATGGCCATCCGGGTTCGCGCCGCGCTCGAGCATCTGCGTCCATCCGAGCATCACGTTCAGCGGCGTTCGCAGCTCGTGGGAGAGGGTGGCGAGGAACTGATCCTTCAGGCGGTTTGCGTGCTCGGCCTCGGCGCGCGCCTCCCGCTCGCTCACGATCAGGCCGTCGCGCTCGCGTTCCGCCTCGCGCCGCGCAAGATCGCTGCGCTCGATCGCCTTCGCGGTGTGCCACACGGTGATGCCGAGGACGACGATCAGCGCCACGGCGAGGAGCGCCATGCCGAGGCCGCGATCGACCAGCTCCACGTTGCGCGCGTAGATTTCGACGTAGCCGAGCACGAGCGGAATCGCCACGATCGGCATGGCCAGCCGGCGCAGCATCGTCGACGCCGGCCCATCGTCGACCACGACCGCCATCGGGCCGAGATGGGCGCGCGCCATCAACATGCCAACGTTGAGAACGGTGAACGCCAGCGCGGTGTGCAGCGCGATGCCGGTGAAGCGGGCGAGCCCGTACAGCTCCGCGGCGCCGTACAGGTAGCCGGTGATGGCGATGGCGGGAAGGACGAGCGCCGCAAACGCCAGGCGCTGCGCCACCGTTGCGCCGCGCACCGTGCCGCGGGCGAGCTGGAACAGCGAGACGGCCGCGAGCACGAGGCTGAGGGCGCCGTTCGGTCCCATCCGATTCGGGCTCGCGGTGGCGGCGGCGCCGGGCGCCTCCTTGAAGAAAAACTCGTCGATCCCGAGGTTCCAGCCGGTGAGGATCTCGCTGAGAGTCGCGGCGCCGATGAGGCCGGCGGCGATCCCCAGGAGGGCCGCCAGGCGGGGCAGCCAGCGCAGGATCGCAAGCGAGAGACCGCACAACACCAGGCCGATCGCCGTGTTCGTCTTCATGGTGATCGGGCCGTAGATCGTCTTGAAGGACTCGACGTTGTACGTCCACCCGTAGATGACGAACGCGCCGATGGCGGCGACGGCCAGGCCCGCAACGACGGAGGCGCGGGCCGCGGCGCGGCTGGTCTCGGAGAGGCTTCGATTGTGGGCCGGCTCGGACATATCAGCGCGTGACGCTGACCGGTCTCAGCTCGCGGTGCGGTTTTTCGAGGGAGGCGTGCACGAACCGCTGAGCTGCCTGCACGTGTTCAACGTGCTGCACCGCGCATCATACAGCCGACTGTGTCGTTCGGATGGCGCTCCATTTTGCGTCTCCGAAGGCCGGGTCACATCTGACAGGCGTAGATGTAGGGCCCCTCGCTCCCTCGATCGCGAAAGAGCCAGCGACACTGAAAGAAGTACAACTCTTCGCTCGTGAAGTGTGGTGCGCGCTCGTACCACGAGTGAACGATCTCCACTCGGTCGGTTGCCGAAAGCGCATAGCCTCAGCATGGCTGCCGCACACGACTGCCGCGAATTCGTCCGCCCCGTTCCTCCAATCGGTCCGAGGTCGGACCAGCCGATGGGACGGCTCACGCCGTCTCGCTGATGGAGACCACCAGAATCTATCCGCTGTCGCAAGCCGCCAACCCGCCGACGACCGTCTTTTTCAATGGCTCGCGTCAAACGATCGACACGATCTTTTCCGACTCCGGCCAGTACTTCGAGGATCTGGCGCTGATGATCGAGCGCGAGCCACAGGAGACGATTCCGTCGCATGAGCGTTTCCAACTGGCGGCGATCGGCATCGAGAAGGGCAAGCCGTTCGTACACGACGCCGCTCGCAAGGCGTTGTTCGACGATGCGGCGCGGTTTGCGTCGGCGGTTGCACGCGCCAACAGCTTCGATTCCGATGACCCGGCACGCCTGGTTTATCCCGACCGCGCCTGGGAATGGGCGTTCATCGGCGGCTCTGCCAGCTGGGACTCGCAGGGCTACGTCAACACCGACCGCCGCTCCGCCTTCGCCTACATCGCGATCGGCATGTCGCCGGCGATGGTCGAGAAGCATGTCGGCACGGGCTCGCAGTATCTGTGGACGCCGCGCGACGCGAGTGGCGCCTTTCTCGACGGTGCCAAGCGGTATCGTCTGCACGTCCCCTCGAACATCCCGGTGAAGAATTTCTGGTCGGTCGTTGCCTACGATGCCGACAGCCGTTCGATCCTGCGCAGCGGCCAGCCGTTCCCGTCGGTGAGCAGCTACACGGGCCCCGTCGCGAATGCCGACGGCTCGATCAATATCGACTTCGCGCCCGAAGCGCCGACCGGTTCCGGAAGCGCCGCCAGGAACTGGATCCAAACCACGCCCGGCAAGGGCTGGTTCACGCTGTTCCGCTTTTACGGTCCGCTCGAGGCGTTCTTCGATCGGAGCTGGAAGCCGGACGACATCGTCGAGGTGAAGCCGTAGCGATCTTGGAAGTCCGATCGCTCATCGTGACACTCAGCCCTTGATCGGCCACCTGAATCGCTGCGCGTCGAACGTCGCGGATGGCGAGTGTCGCCGTATCGCGCGCAACACATCAGCGCTGCGAATCCTGCGGCACGTAAGCGGCGTCTGCGTCGAGATCGTGACCCACTCGCACGAGATTGCCGGACGGATCGACCAATGTGAACTCGCGCATACCCCACGGCTGGTCTACTGGCTCGGTCAGCCGGGGAATGCCTTCCGATGGGAGGTTGAGCCTGGCGAACTCCTGATAGAACCGGTCCGCATCCTTGACCCGCCAGTAGCAGGTCGTCTCGTTCTCGCCGGGCGTCAGTCCTGGCTCCTCGAAGAAATGGACGACGAGGTGGCCGCGGGAAACGATTTCGTAGGTGAATGGCTCCCGGCCCTTCCACCACGCTACGAAGCCGAGCTTTTCGTAGAACGCTCGCGTCTCATCGAGGTTCAGCGCTGGAAGAATGGGCTCTGACCGTTCGCTTCGCATCGTTACTCCACACGGGAGGGTCCAAGCGCCTGGCGAATCGCGAGGAACTGGCGCGGATGACCTCCCGGTCGAACCCTGATCTCATGTCACGGAACTCTATCGCCGCTGCGGAGCGGTGGAGAAACGCCGGGACGTCGACGCGATCCGCTCCTCGAGCCGTTCACGGATCACCTCGAAAAACGTGTCGGCGATCTTTTGATACCCCTCCTCGGTCGGGTGCAAACCGTCGGGGCCGATCAGCGTGTCGACGTTGCCTTCGAAAGCCCGAAACAGATCGACGAGCACCGCGCCCTCGGCCGACACCATCGCCCGAACCTGATCGTTGGCGGCAACGATCGTGTTGACCGCTAACGCGCGCTGGCCGCGGGGCCGCTGCGGCAGGAATGTCGCAATCAACGCTGCCATCCTTCGCGCTCTGATGCTGCGGACCATCGAGCGCAGGCCGCCGACCACCTCGGGGATCACCGCCTCGCGACCGCCGTTCAGATCGTTGATCCCCTCGAACAGCATCACGACCTCCGGCATGTCGCGGCTGAGGACGCCCGGCAGCCGTGTCATGCCCCTCGCGATGCGCTCACCGGCGACACCTTCGTCAGTCATGCTGAAGGTCTGCGCCGTATAGCGCTCCTCCAGCAGGGTCCGCAGCTTGAACGCATATCCGACGGTTCTCGTTTTTCGCGCAGCACACCCGCGCCGAGCAAGCGCAGCGAGCGAAAAGACCTCGCAGCGCGCGAGCCCGCGCGGCGTCGGGTGCAGTGCCTGTTATGCCGCTCCACGTTTTCCATGTAGCGCGTCCGCGACGGCTTCAGGATTTTTCTCTGCGACCCGCAAGAGCGCCAGGGCGGGGCCGTCCGGAGTACGCCGCCCCTGCTCCCAGTTTCGCAGCGTCGCGACACTGACGCCAATCATGAGTGCGAACTCACTCTGTGAGGCGCCCAGCTTGGCCCGAACAGCCTTGATGTCCGCCGGTCGGAACACCCGAGTGCGCGAAGCCCGCAATGTGCCGCGCCGAATCCGACCCGCCTGTCGCACACTCGCCACGAGCTCGCGAAAAGCCGCGTCCTTCATCTGAACTCCTCTCGCACCAGCTGCCCCAGTTGTCTTGTCTGGGCCGGCGTCAAGTCGCCCTGCTCGTTCTTGGAGTAGGCGTACAGCATGTAGAAGGCTGTCTCGGCCGCCGCCCAGTAGTAAATCACCCGAAGGCCGCCTCGCTTGCCGGCGCCGAGTCGCGCCCACCGCACTTTCCGGAGGCCTCCGCCGCTACGGATCAGCGGACCTTGTTCCGGTCGTAGTATCAGGGCTACCTGGAGGCCACGGTACGATTCATCGTCCAGCAGCCGAGTGATCACTTTCGTGAAGATCGGCGTTTCGACGAATCGCATTGAGTACTACCATACGCCAATGACGTATCAGCAGCAACTCCGACACCGTCAATGCGGTCAGAAGCACTGTTCTGGCGGGGCACGCGAGCATCACGACGACGCAGCGCTACAGGAACGCGAGGGCGAACTCGCTGGCGGAATCGATGCGGCAGCCGCGAGCGCGACGCGGGCAACCGCTCACGAACGAACAAGTGGAAGACGCAGTAGAGGCATGCTGACGCATGACCCCGAAAGGCCCTCGAGCCGCGACCGATTGTCAGTCAGTTGTCGGTCGACTGCGGGTCGCCGACCAAAATCTCAAGAAATGGTGGCGAGGGCCAGAATCGAACTGGCGACACTACGATTTTCAGTCGTATGCTCTACCAACTGAGCTACCTCGCCCCGGGCGGGATCGTGCGCGTCGGCGGGCCGATCGCGGCCGCGCCAACCTGACGATCATAGCTGCTCATCCGCCCGCAGGGCAAGGCACCCGGCCGCTCTATCGGTCCCGCCAGAGGCCGCCGTTCTTCAAACGCACCAGATCGTCGACGCTCTCGGGCTTGTGGCCGCGCGCCTTGGCGTGGTTCACGAACCCGGGCGTGATGCCGTGGTCGCGCAGCCGCACGATCTGGCTGCAGCGTCAGGTCCTTGAACCCCAGCTCCTTCATGTCGGCGACGTAGTCGGCCGACACGCCGTGGTCCTTGCTCCGGACGACGTCCTCGAGCGGGACGTTCTTGAAGCCCTGCGCGGCGAGGTCGCGGACGTAGGCGCCGGACACGCCGTGATCCTTGAGGCGCACCAGCTCCTCGGTCGCGAGCTTGTCGTAGCCGGCCGCCTTCATCTCCTGCACGAACGACGCGCGCACGCCGTGATCGCGCAGCCGGATGAACGCCTCGAGGTTGGGCGCGGTCAGCCCGAGGTCGCGGATCTCCTTGACGAACTCCGGCGTCACGCCGTGGTCGCGCGCGCGCACCAGGTCCTCGAGCGTCGCGCTCGCGAAGCCGGCCTGCTTCATCTCCTGCACGAACTTCTGGGTGACGCCGTGATCGCGCAGCCGCACGAACTCGTCGAGCGTCGCGCCGGTGAACCCTTCGGCCTTCATCGCCTTGATGAACTCGCCGGTGACGCCGTGGTCGCGCGTCCGCACCAGGTTCTCGAGCGTCGCGCTGCGGAACCCCTGCGCCTTCAGATCGCGGATGTAGTCGATGCTGACGCCGTGCGTCTTCGCCCGCTGAATCTGGTCGAGCGGCAGCTTGTCGTAGCCCTCGGCCTTCAGCGCCCGGATGTAGGTCGGGCCGACATCGTGCAGCGCGAGCTGGAAGCGCCGCCACAGCGGCAGGTCGTCGTTGAAGCCGAGCGCCTTCATCTCGGCGACGTACTGCGGCCGCGGCGCGAAGGTGAAGAGGCCGGCGCCGCGGCCGTCGCGGAAAGCGCCGTCCATCGCCAGCGTGCCCGGCCTCGCGCCGGAGCTCGAACTTGACCGCGCTCGCCGAGAACTGCTCGTCGTTGGCGGGGATGCCGGCGAGCTCGTCGATCGGGAAGGTCTGGCCCATGTTCCAGTCGCCGTTCCAGCGGTCGCCGTTCCAGTCCGCCGGCGGGGTGGTGCGCACCTGCAGGAACGCCCGGCCGTTGCGCAGCTCGGCGGTCCAGGTGCCTTTGATGTCGGCGCTCTGCGCGGAGAGGGGAGCGGTGAGCGCGACGAAGCCCGAGCACGGCCAAGCAGCTTGAAGAAACGAGACATCGGCGCCTCCGTTGCAGGGCTTGGATGCGCGCGGGTGCGAAGAAGGTTGACCGGCGCGGGGGGCCGGGGGCGCCGGGGGCGGTTCGGGGTTCAGGGTTCTAGGTGCTGGGTTCGCTCGCGGTTCGGGGTTCAGGGTTCTAGGTTCTGGGTGGGTTCTGGGTTCGGGGTTCGGGGTTCGGGGTTCGGGGTTCGGGGTTCGGGGTTCGGGGTTCGGGAAGGCGAGGCGCCGCCGAAGCGGCGCCTCGCCCACTGGTCCGGCTGAAGCCGGACACTACGACTCTCGGCTAATCGCCATTAGCCACTAACCATAGCCATCAGCCATTAGCCATCAGCCATCCCGCGCGGTGCGTCAGACCGGCGCGGGCTCTTCGCGCAGCAGGCCGAGCTCGCGGCGGACGCGCTCGTCGATCGCCTTGTAGATCTCGGGGTTGTCCTTGAGGAACTGCTTCGCGTTCTCGCGCCCCTGGCCGAGGCGCTCGCCGCCGTAGGCGAACCAGGCGCCGCTCTTCTCGACGATCCGCTTGTCGACCGCGAGGTCGAGCAGGTCGCCGCTCTTGCGAAATGCCTTCGCCGTACATGATGTCGAACTCGGCCTCGCGGAACGGCGGCGCGACCTTGTTCTTCACCACCTTCACCCGCGTCCGGCCGCCGACCACCACGTCGCCGTCCTTGATGCTGGCGATGCGGCGGATGTCCATGCGCACCGAGGCGTAGAACTTCAGCGCGCGGCCGCCGGTCGTCGTTTCGGGGTTGCCGAACATGACGCCGATCTTCTCGCGCAGCTGGTTGATGAAGATGAGGCAGGTCTTCGACTTCGACACCGCGCCGGTGAGCTTCCGCAGCGCCTGCGACATCAGCCGCGCCTGCAGCCCCATCTGCGCTTCGCCCATCTCGCCTTCGATCTCGGCCTTCGGCACCAGCGCCGCCACCGAGTCGACGACGACGACGTCGACGCCGTTCGAGCGGATCAGGACCTCGACGATTTCGAGCGCCTGCTCGCCGTTGTCCGGCTGCGACACCAGCAGGTTGTCGACGTCGACGCCGAGCTTCTGCGCGTAGGCCGCGTCGAGCGCATGCTCGGCGTCGACGAACGCCGCCATGCCCGCCCAGCTTCTGCGCTTCCGCGATCACCTGCAGCGACAGCGTCGTCTTGCCCGACGACTCCGGCCCGAAGATTTCGACGACGCGGCCGCGCGGCACGCCGCCGACGCCGAGCGCGAAGTCGATGCTGATGGCGCCGGTCGGGATGGCGTCGATCGGCTGGATGGCGCCCTTCTGGCCGAGGCGCATGATCGAGCCCTTGCCGAACTGCTTTTCGATCTGGCCGACGGCCAGGTCGACGGCCTTGATGCGTTCGCGCTCCTGACGTTCGTCTCGTTCAATGCGGCATGTGTGTGGTCCTCCGGAAGCCCGGCCATTCTAAAGCCGTGCCGGGCGAAAGTCAAGCGCATTATCGTGAATCAATCGCCAGAAACGACCATGCATCAATTACTTACAGTACACGAGCACTTTCGCCTCTGCCAAGCGAAGATCGCAGAATCTGCGATGATAGCTGCGACGATGCCTAGCCCGATTGGCCACGCCCTCGCCGGACTCGCCAGCGCCTGGGCCGCGGATCTGGTGCCCGGCGACCGCGCCTGGCGCACCGCGCCGCGCTCCGCCTCGCTCTTCCGGCGGGCCGGAAACGGCCTGACGCTGATGTGTGCCGGACTCGGCGCCGCGGCCGATCTCGATCACCTGTTCGTCGCGCACCGGACCATCACGCACAGCGTCGGCGCCGTGATCTTCGTCGGCGCTCTTCGCCGCGGCGCTGGCCGCCAACGCGCACCGCCCGATCGCGCGCATCGCGGTGATGTGCGCCGCCGCCTACAGCACGCACCTGCTGCTCGACTGGCTCGGCGCCGACACGTATCCGCCGCGCGGGCTGCAGATCGCTCTGGCCGTTCAGCCACGAGTGGTTCATCTCGGGCATCGACTTCTTCCGGCAGACCGCGCGCTACGAGCTGTTCACGCCGCCGATCATCAAGAAGAATTTCCTCGCGATCGTGCAGGAGCTGGCGATCCTGGGGCCGGTCGTCCTCGCGTTATGGCTGGTACGTGTAAAAGCCCTGGCCGGACTTGCGTCCGAGGTGGCCCGCCGCGACCATGCGCCGCAGTAGCGGACACGGCCGGTATTTCGGATCGCCGAGGCCGTCGTGCAGCACGTTCAGGATCGCGAGGCAGACGTCGAGGCCGATGAAGTCGGCGAGCGTGAGCGGCCCCATCGGGTGGTTCATCCCGAGCTTCATCACCGCGTCGATCGCCTCCGCGTCGCCGACGCCTTCCATCACCGCGAAGATCGCCTCGTTGATCATCGGCATCAGGATCCGGTTGGCGATGAAGCCCGGGATAGTCGGCGGCTTCGACCGGCGTCTTGCCGAGCGCCGTGCACAGATCCGACGCGATCCGCATCGACTCGGCGGAGGTCGCCTGGCCGCGGATCATCTCGACCAGCGTCATCAGCGGCACCGGGTTCATGAAGTGCATGCCGAGCACCTTGTCGGGCCGCCTGGTCGCCGCGCCGAGCAGCGTGATCGAGATCGACGAGGTGTTCGAGGCGAGGATGACATCGGGCCGCGCGATCGCGTCGAGGCCGGCAAAGAGCTCGCGCTTGGCGTCCGCCTTCTCGACGATCGCTTCGACGATGTAGTCGGCGTCGGCGAGGTGCTCGACGCTCGGTCCCGTCGTCAGGCGCGCCGAGCGTGGCGTCGCGGTCTCGGCGGAGAGCTTGCCCTTCTCGACGAACTGCGCGAGGCTCTTCTCGATCGAGCCGCGCGCGCGGTCGAGCATCGGCTGCGCGACGTCGACCAGGCGCACGGTGAAGCCCGGATTGCGCGAACACCTGGGCGATGCCGTTGCCCATCGTGCCGGCGCCGATCACTCCGACCGTCTTGATCATCGATCTCTTCCACCGCTCAGTCGACGGAGACCACGAAGACACGAAGGCACGAAGATACACGAAGAGCAATCTTGTACTCCGTGATCGTTCGTGGCCGATCGTGAGACGAGAGAAAACGATTGTCTTCTTCGTGTTCCTTCGTGATCTTCGTGCCTTCGTGGTCTTCGTCCCGTCGGCTCAAGGACGTTCGATCGCCAGCGCCACGCCGTTGCCGCCGCCCAGGCACAGCGTCGCGATGCCGCGCTTCAGGTTTCTCCGCTTCAGCGCATAGAGCAGCGTCGTCAGCACGCGCGCCGCCGCTCGAGCCGATCGCGTGGCCGAGCGCGACGGCGCCGCCGTTGACGTTGACCTTGCTCGGGATCGATGCCGAGCTCGTTGAGGACCGCGACCGCCTGCACCGAGAAGGCTTCGTTCAACTCGAACAGGTCGACGTCGTGCGAGCGCCCAGCCGGCTTTCTCGGCGACGCGGCGCACGGCTTCGACCGGCGTCATCAGCACGAACTTCGGCGCCAGGCCGCTCGTCGCCTGCGCGACGATCCGCGCGAGCGGCGCGACGCCGAGCGACTTGCGCGCGGTCGGCGGCATCGACGACCAGCGCCGAGGCGCCGTCGTTCACGCCGGGCGCGTTGCCGGCGGTCACCGAGCCGTCCTTCTTGAACGCCGGCTTCAGCGCGGCGAGCGACTCGACGGTGGTGTCGGCGCGAATCGCCTCGTCGCGATCGACGACGCAGCGGTGCGCCCTTCTTCTGCGGGATCTCGATCGGCAGGATCTCGTCGGCGAAGGCGCCCTCGTCGCGTGGCGCGCGCCGCCTTCTGGTGGCTGCGCGCGGCGTACTCGTCCTGCGCGGCGCGGCCGACCTTGTAGTGCTCGGCGACCACCTCGCCCGACGTTGCCCATGTGGCACTGCTCGAACGCGCACCACAGGCCGTCGTTGATCATCGAGTCGACGACCTCGCCGTTGCCCATGCGCAGGCCGTCGCGGACGCGCGGCAGCAGGTACGGGCAGTTGCTCATCGACTCCATGCCGCCGGCGACGGCGATGTCGATGTCGCCGGCGCGGATCGCCTGGTCGGCAAGCATCACCGCCTTCAGCCCCGAGCCGCAGACCTTGTTGATCGTCAGCGCCGCGACGTGGTCGGGCAGCCCGCCGTTCAGCGCCGCCTGGCGCGCCGGGTTCTGCCCGAGGCCGGCGGACACGACGTTGCCCATGATGCACTCGTCGACGATCTGCGGGTCGATGCCGGCGCGGCGGACGGCTTCGGCGACCGCGAGCGCGCCGAGCTGGGTGGCGGTGAAGCCTTTCAGCACGCCGAGGAATTGCCGGTGGGGGTGCGGACGGCGGAGACGATGACGGATTCGCGCATGGTGGTTGTTGCAGCGGCGGCCCTACAAGGCCGCTCGGCCCTACATTCTGACTTCCAATTTCCTGACGGTGTCCTTGCCGAGCAGCGTCTGCAGCCGAGGCAGGATGACGCTCGCCGATCGCTTGACCTCGCGCGACCATTGCGCGCTCGCCGCTTCGACGATGAGCACGTCGCGCTCGAGCTTGACGCTGGTGACGCGGCCGACCGCGGCGCCGACGGCGGCGGTCCAGGCGAAGCTGACTTTGCCGGGCGAGAGCGGCGCGCCACGCAGCAGTTCGGTCAACGCGCCAGGCAACGCATGGGTGATCGACTGCATTGGGAATTAGGAACCTGGAAGTTGGAATTTGGATTCGTGCCGAAGTTGAAATGCGAATTCCAAATTCCAACTTCCTCATTCGAAATTCTAGCATGCGCCTCGTGCTTGCATCGGGCTCGCCGCGCCGCGCGGAACTGCTTGCGCGCGGCCGGGTACGAGTTCGACGTCGTCGTCACCGATGTCGACGAATCGATTCGACCGGGCGAGCCGCCGGAGATCTACGTGCGGCGGCTCGCGGCGGAGAAGTCGGCGGCGGCGGTCCGCGCCGGGCGAGGCGGCCCTGAAGGGCCGCCGGCGGCACGAAGGGCCGCCCTGCACCGAGCAACCGATCATCCTCGGCGCGGACACGGTGGTGGTCGTCGACGGCGAGATTCTGGGCAAGCCGCGCGACGATGCGCACGGCGAGGCCATGTTACGTTTGCTCTCCGGGCAAGCGTCATAGGTCGTGACCGGCGTCAGCCTCAGGCAGGGTGCGTACGAGCTCGGGCGTGTCGAGACGACGTCGGTCGTACTTCCGCGCGCTCTCTGCGGACGAGGTGGCGTGGTACGTCGCCAGCGGGGAAGGGCGCGACAAGGCCGGCGGCGTACGCGATCCAGGGCCTGGCGTCGCGTTTCATCCCGCGGATCGAGGGATCGTATTCAAATGTCGTCGGGCTTCCGATGGCGGCGGTCGCTGAACTGCTGACGTCGCTCCTTGCATCCGGCAGCTAGATCGGACTATTCTGAACCCGACTCTTTCCCGGAAGTCCTTATGACACACCGATATATCAAGATAGGCCTCACCGCGCTCGTGCTCGTCGCTCGCCTTCGTCGGGCTTGATGTGGACGCACGCTGCGGGAAGGAACCGAGTACTACAAGAACCTCGACGAAGTGATGGTCAACCAGGAGCAGTGGCACGGCAAGCAGCTGCAGCTGCACGGCTACATCGTGCCCGGCTCGATTCTCGGAAGCGCGATTCGCTCGAATACAAGTTCAAGGTGCAGAACAATCCGGCGCGCTCGAGCGAAGGCGCGCACGATCACATCGTCGAGGCGTCGTACACCGGCATCGTGCCCGACACGTTCAAGGACGAAGCCGAGGTCGTGCTGAAGGGCAAGCTGACGCCGACCGGCTTCCACACCGATCCCAACGGCGTCACCGCGAAGTGTCCGTCGAAGTACGAAGCGAAGTCGGCCGGCGCCGGCTTGTAGGCAACGCTTATGGCCTCACTCGGCACGTTTCTCCTGCTCGCCTCCTTCGTCACGTGCAGCTACGCGGCGGTGGTCTCGGTGGCCGGCGCGCGGCGCCGGTCGCGGCGGCTGATTGAAAGCGGCATCGGCGCCTTCTACCTGATCTGCGCGCTGATGACGGCGGCCTCGGCGGTCATCATCAACGCCTTCATCACCGGCGACTTCTCGATCAAGTACGTCGTCCACTACTCGGACAGCGTCCAGCCGCTCTTCTACAAGATCACGTCGTACTGGGGCGGGCTCGACGGCTCGATCATGTTCTGGGTGTTCCTGCTGTCGGTCTTCGGATCGATCGCGGTGTACGTGAACCGCGAGCGCCACCGCGAGCTGATCCCGTACGTCGTCGCCACGATCTCGACGGTGCAGATGTTCTTCCTGTACCTGATGGTCGTGCACAAGAACCCGTTCCAGCAGTATCCTCGGCGCCGCGCCGGCCGACGGCGAAGGGCTGAACCCGCTGCTGCAGAACTTCTACATGGCGATTCACCCGCCATCGCTCTACACCGGCTTCGTCGGGATGACGATTCCGTTCGCGTTCGGCATCGCCGCGCTCGCCACCGGGCACCTCGACGACTCGTGGCTCCGCGCCGTCCGCCGCTGGACGATGTTCGCTGGCTGTTCCTCTCCTTCGGCCTGACGCTCGGGATGATCTGGGCGTACGAAGAGCTCGGATGGGGCGGCTACTGGGCGTGGGATCCGGTCGAGAACGCGGGCCTGCTGCCGTGGTTCACGGCGACGGCGTTCCTGCACTCGGTGATGGTGCAGGAGCGCCGCAGCATGCTGCGCGTCTGGAACGTCACGCTCGTGATCATGACGTTCTTCCTGACGATCTTCGGGACGTTCATGACGCGCTCGGGCGTCGTGCAGTCGGTGCACGCGTTCGGCGACGATCCCGATCCTGGCGAAGCTGTTCACCGTGCTTCATGGTGCTCATCCTGGTCGTTCAGCTTCGGCCTGGTGATCTAGCGGCTGCCGCTGCTCAAGGCGCGCAACGAGCTCGACTCGTGGGTGTCGCGCGAAGCGGCGTTCATGGTCAACAACTGGATCCTGCTGTTCTCGGCGTTGTTCGTCCTGTTCGCGACGATGTTCCCGACGCTGAGCGAAGCGGTCACCGGCAACCGCCTCACCGTGGCCGGCGCCGTTCTTCAACAAGTGGATGGTGCCGATCGGCCTCATCCTGCTGTTCCTCACCGGCGTCGGCCCGCTGCTCGCGTGGCGCAAGTCGTCGGTGCGCAACCTGCGCGACTCGTTCCTGTTCCCGGTGGGGCTCGCGCGTCGTCACCGCCGGCCGCGCTCGCGGCGCTCGGCATGCGGGTCTGGGTCGTCGGGGCTGTGCTTCGCGCTGTGCGGCGATGGTCGTCGGCACGATCGTGCAGGAGTTCTGCCGCGGCGCGAACGATCCGCCGGAGGAACACCGGCACCGACCTGCTGACGGCGATCGTCGGCCTCGTCGGCCGCAACAAGCGGCGCTACGGCGGCTACATCGTCCACCTCGGCATCGTCCTGATCTTCCTCGGCTTCGCCGGCAACGGCTTCAAGCGCGACGAGCAGGTGCTGCTGAAGCCGGGCGAGGAGGCCAAGATCGGCCGCTACACGATCCGGAACGACGGCATCAAGGTCAGCGACGACGGGCAGAAGCAGGTGACGACCGCCTACCTGTCGCGTTTTCCAGGACGGCAAGCAGATCGACACGCTGTATCCGGCGAAGTGGGCGTTCCGCAACCACGAGAACGAGCCGACGACCGAGGTGGCGATCCGGCGCACGTTCGCCGAGGATCTGTACATCGTGCTGGCGTTCCAGCCGAGCGACCTGGCGACGCAGACGGCGACGCTGCAGATCATGGTCAACCCGCTGGTCAACTGGATCTGGCTCGGGTTCGGCATCATGGCGCTCGGCACCGGCATCGCGCTGCTGCCGGAGCGCGCCTTCTCGTTCGCGCTCGCGAAGCTGCCGGTCGAGATGCCGGCGTCGACGACGGCGCTGACGCTGCTGCTCGCGGCGCTGCTCTTCGGCGGCACGCCGCTGTCGGCCCAGAAGGGGATGGGCGGGCCCGGCCGATCAGAACATCCAGACGTCGTACTACGCGCGCAACGAGTTCGAGAAGAAGATGCAGCACGAGATCGTCTGCACCTGCGGCGCGTGCGGGCACGCGACGATCGCCGAGTGCCGCAAGGATCCGTGCGTGACCTCGCACGAGATGCGCGCCGAGCTGGCCGCGCTACATCGACCAGGGCAAGAACCGCGACGAGATCATCCAGGCGTTCATCACCAAGTACGGCAGCGAGGAGATGCTGGGCGCGCCGCTCGACAAGGGCTTCAGCCGCCTGGCCTGGCTGTTCCCGTATCTGGTCGGCGCCACCAGCGCGGTGGCGATCGGCTTCGCCGCGGTGAAGTGGTCGCGCAAGCCCGACGACGGCGACCGAGCGCCGGCGCCGCTCGATGCGGCGCTCGAGGAGCGCATCGACGATGAGCTCCGAGACCTCGACTAAGCAGGTCCGCCTGAAGGCGGACGCCGCGTCGGATCCCGGCCTTCAACCCTGGCAGTTCTTCGTCCTGGCGGCGCTCGGCTGCGCGACCGCCGTCACCTTCATCGCCCGCGGCCAGGGCGCCGACCGCCGTCATCCTGCTCTGGCGTCCTGATGGCGACGGCCGCGCTCGTCGGCTTCGCCGCGCTGCGCACGCTGCGGCCGCTGGTGTCGCCGGAAGACGATCGCACGGTGATGATCGGCCAGCGCACGCGCGTCGCGCTCGAGCGCGAGAAGACGCTGGCGCTGCGCTCGATCAAGGAGCTCGAGTTCGACCGCGCGATGGGACGCGTGTCGGACGAAGACTTCAAGGAGATGTCGGGCCGCCTGCGCGCGCGCGCGGCGCGGCTGATGCGTCAGCTCGACGCCGGCGCCGGCTACCGCGAGCAGATCGAGAGCGAGCTTGCAGAAGCGGCTCGGTGACGCCGGCGCTCGGCCGGCGGACGCTCGGCTGAAGCCTTCGCGCTCCGGCGTCGACGCCGACGCTCGGCGAAACTTCGCGCGACGCATGAAGCGACGACGCCGTAGCGCGAAGGCTCTAGCCGAGCGCATCTGCGCGTCGTGCGACACAGCGAACGACGCCGACGCGAGGTTCTGCAAATCGTGCGGGGCGAAGCTGTGAGGCCGCAGGGCTGGCGGGGCAGGTGGGACGGGTCGGGCAGGTGGCGTCATCCACGTTCGCTGCTTTGTTGCGTCTTCGTCCTCGGTTGCCTCTGCATTCTCTGTTCGAAGCCGCTATACGCCCAGCCCGGGGGCTTCGCGATGCCCGACCCGAAGCAGATGTCGGGCATTCCGCGACCGGTCGACGATCTGCCGAACGGCGCGATCTCGGTGCGACTGATTCGCGGCGAGCTCTCGAACAACATCGCCGGCCATCCGGTCGAGCTGCACGTCGGCGTCGAAGGTGCAGCACGGTGAAGACCGACGAGGCCGGGCGCGCGCAGTTCAACGACGTGCCGCCGGGCGCGACGGTGAAGGCGACGGCGGAGGTCGACGGCGAGCGGCTGGAGTCGCAGGAATTTCCCGCGCCGGCGCAGCGGCGGCATCCGCCTGATGCTGGTGGCGACCGACAAGGCCAAGGCAGCCGCTGCCGCCGCGGCCCCCGCGGTGACCGGCAACGTCGTCATCGGCCAGCAGTCGCGGATCGTGATGCAGCCGGGCGAAGAGGCGCGTCGAGGTCTACTACCTGCTCGACATCACCAACAACGCGAACGAGCCCGGTGAACACCGCCGCGCCGTTCGAGTTCGACATGCCGGACGGGCGCGACCGGCTGCGGCATCATGCAGGGGTCGTCGCCGCAGGCGACCGTCGCCGGCACGCACGTCATCGTGCAGGGGCCGTTCCCGCCCGGCAACACCTTCGTGCAGGTCGCATGCGCGCTGCCGGCCGCCAGCGGCGACGTCGAGATCGAGCAGCGGTTTCCGGCCGCGCTCGAGCAGCTCGCCGTCGTCGTCAAGAAAGTCGGCGACACGACGCTGCGCGTCGCCGCAGCTCAAGCGAGCAGCGGGAGATGCCGGCCGACGGCGAGATCGTTCATCGCCGCGACCGGCGGCGCGGTGGCGGCCGGCCAGCCGATCGAGCTCGACGGTCGGCGGCCTGCCGCACCACAGCGCCGCGCCGCGGCGCATCGCGCTGGCGCTGGCGATCGGCGATCGCGCTCGCCGGCGTCTGGGCCGCGAGCCGCCCGGCCGAGGACCGCGCGGCGACAAGCGGCGGAGCGCAAGCGCCTGATCGCGCGGCGCGAGAAGCTGTTCAACGAGCTCGTGCGCCTCGAACAGGAGCACCGCAGCGGCCGCGTCGACGACCGCCGCTATGCGACGCGGCGCGAAGAGCTCGTCGCCGCGCTCGAGCAGATCTACGGCGCGCTCGACGGCGACGAGATCGCCGAGCCCGCCCGCGCGGCGACCTGAGCCTCCTCGAAGGTCGTGATCCCCTCTGTCGACTTCGACTCCGTCCAGCTCGTCGACGTCTCGCGCCATTTCGGCCGGCGCCGCGCGCTGTCGCGCGTCTCGCTGACGCTCGCGCGCCGGCGACATCGTCGGCCTGCTCGGCCCGAACGGCGCCGGCAAGTCGACGCTGATCGGCGTGCTGGCGACGCTGGTCGCGCCGACGCAGCGGCGACGATCAGCTACGGCGGCCGGCCGGCGCGGGCGCTCGGTGCGGCGCTGCGGCGCCGCATCGGCCTGCTCGCCCACGAGCTGCATCTCTATCCCGAGCTCTCGGCGCGCCAGAACCTCGCGTTCTTCGCCGAGCTCTACGGCCTCGATGCGCGGCAGCCTGGTCGACGCGGCGCTCGAGCGCGCCGGCCTGGCCGATCGCGCCGACGATCCGGTGCAGCGGCTTCTCGCGCGGCATGCGCCAGCGGCTGGCGCTCGAGCGCGCGCTGCTGCATCAGCCGCGGCTGGTGCTGCTCGACGAGCCGTTCACCGGCCTCGACGACCGCGCGGTCGCGCTCGTCTCCGATCGGCTGCGGCGCCTGGCCGCCGACGGCGCGATCGTCGTCGCTCGCGACGCACGATCTCGACCTGGCCGACGGCCTGGTGACGCGCGTGGCGCTGGTCCGCGAGCGGCCGGCTGCTGTCGGACGAGCCCGCGGCGAGCGGGTCTGCGCGCGCGCTACCGCGCGCTCATCGGAGCGCGCGTGATGTTCCTGCGCACCGCGCTGCTCGTGCTGCGGAAGGACTTCGCGATCGAAGCGAAGAGCTGGGAGGTGCTGACGACGACGCTGTTCTTCGCGAGTGTCGTGCGTGCTGATCTTCTCGTTCGCGTTCGTCAAGGAGGGACGCGCGGTCGAGGACGCCGCCGCCGGCATCCTGTGGATCGCGATCGCGTTCTCCGGCACGCTGGCGCTCGGCCGCACCTTCGAGCGCGAGCGCTACGGCGAGACGCTGCGGGCGCTGCTGCTGGCGCCGGCGCCGCGCCCGGCGATCTACGTCGGCAAGCTGCTCGGCATGCTGGCGCTGCTCGGCACCGCCGAAGCTGCTGCTCGTGCCGATGGTCGCGTTCCTGTTCCAGGCGCCGCTCTTCAGCCGGCCGCTGCTGCTCGCGGCGCTGCTCGCCGGCGGCACGATCGGCTTCTGCGCCGTCGGGACGCTGTTCGCCGCGATGCTGGTGCGCGCGCGCACGCGCGACGTGATGCTGCCGATCCTGTTGTATCCGATCACCATTCCGGTGATCATTGCGGGCGTTCGCGGCACGGCGGCGCTGCTCGGCGCCGCCCGACGAAGCCGACCGCGACGCATGTGGATCGGCATGCTCGGCGCCTTCGACGTGGTGTTCGTCACGCTGGCGCTGTGGACGTTCGAACCGCTGATGACGGAATAGACAGGGCATGAGGTGCAGGAAAAGCTGTTCATGCGCCGCTCGCTGGTCGTCGCCGCCGCGATGTTCGCGTACGCGCCGGTCGCTCATCGCGCAGCGCGCCGTACGAGTCGACGATGGGGCTGGTGCAGAAGATCTTCTACTTCCACGTGCCGTCGTGGATCGCGATGTTCACGGCGATCGTCGTCTGCGGCGTCGCCAGCGCGATCTACCTGTTCCAGAACAACCCGCGGCCGACCGCTTCGCGGTGTCGGCGGCGGAGCTCGCCGTGCTGTTCGGGCTGATCGGCCTGGTGACCGGGCCGCTGTGGGGCCGCAAGGCCTGGGGCGTCTGGTGGCAGTGGGACGCGCGGCTGACCATCGGCGCTCCTGCTCGAGCTCGATCTTCATCGGCTACCTGCTGGTGCGGAAGTACGGCGGGCCCGGCTCGGAGAAGCTCGCCGCCGCGACGGCGCATCTTCGGCTCGCCGTCGCGCCGTTCGTCTACAAGTCGGTCGACATCTGGCGGACGATTCACCCGAAGACCAGCGTCGTGCCGACGCTGCCGAGGGTGATGGCGGGGCCGTTCTGGTGCTGACGGCGCTCGCGTTCATGCTGCTGTTCGTGGTGCTGCTGACGCTGCGCGTGCGACCTCGGCAAGCGCGCAGGCGGCGCTCGACGAGCTGTATCTCGCGCACGAGGACTGATATGACGCTGTCAACGCGATCTCTGATCGCGCTGGCCGTCGGTCGTTCCTGCTGCGCCGCGCCGGCCTTCGCGCTGCAGCCGCCGCCGGGGCAGAGCGAGTTCGTGCCGATCGAGCGACGCTGCCGCCGACCGAGCAGATGCCGGCGGCGCCGCTGCTGATCGCCGCCTACGCGTTCGTCTGGATCGCGGTGATGTTCTACCTCTGGACGATCTGGCGGCGGCTGAACAAAGTCGAGGCCGAGATGCGCGCGCTCGCGCAGAAAACCGCGAGGCGATGACCGCCGGGCACTTCATCTTCATCCCGTCGGTCCTGCTGATCGGCATGGTGATCGGCTGGATGCTGGGCTCGCGCGCCGCGCGGGACGCGTTCGCCGCGGAGCTGAAGCGGCGCGAAGAGAAAGCGCGCGCGCAGCGGCAAAGCGGGTAGGGCAGGTAGGCGTGGAACGTTGACGACGGAACCGCTGCGACTTGCACGCTTACCGACCTACCTGCCTGATCCTGTCGCTACCGTCCGACCGCGAGCCGCTGCGCGAGCACCTCCGGCAGTCCCGCCTTGATGATCTTCGCCTGCGTCTCTTCCACCGGATATCGCAGCCGGATACAGCTCGACGCGACGCTCGCTTGGTGTCGACGATCGCGTAGGCCGCGCGCGGGTCGCCGTCGCGCGGCTGGCCGACCGAGCCGGGGTTGAGCAGGTACTTGCAGCCGTCGCGCATCTGCACGTGCATCTCGGCGGCCGACGCGGCGCCGACGCTGTCGAACGATTCGTCCGACAGCTCGAAGGTGACCGGGTAGTGCGTGTGGCCGAAGAGGCAGAGCGGCCGCGTTCGGCACCTTCAGCGCGCGCACGGCGTCGAGCTCGTCGAAGATGTAGGCGTCCTCGTCGAACGGCGAGCCGTGGCAGATCTCGACCACGTCGTCGACGTCGATCGGCCCCTGCGGGCAGCGCGCACGAGCCAGTCGCGATGCTCCGGCGTCGAGCGACGTCGAGCGTCCAGTGCGCGGCGCTCTTGGCGACCGAGTTGAAGCCCTTCGGCCTGCTCGAGCCCGCAGCGCCACCTTGTCGTGATTGCCGCGGACGATCGCGACGGCTTGAGCGCCTGCACGCGCTCGACGACGGCGTTCGGGATCGGCGCCGTAGCCGACGAGATCGCCGAGCACCAGCGTCTCGGTCGTACGCGCGGCCCGCCGCGTCGGCGAGGCAGGTGTCGAGCGCTTCGAGGTTCGCGTGGATGTCGGTGAGGACGAGGTAGCGCATCAATGTTCCAGCCAGTCGACGAGCTGTTCGACGAGCGCGTCGACGCTGGCGCGGCCGGCGTCGAGCCGGACGTGCGCCTGTTCGTATGCCGCGCGCCGTTGATGATACAGGCGTTCGAACTCGGCGCGATCGGCGGCGAGCGGCCGGCGGCCGTCGGCCGGCACCCGGGCGATCAGCCGATCGAGCGGCACGTCGAGCCAGACCGAGACGCCGTCGCGGTTGATGGCGGCCCGGTTCTGCGGATCGACGAACGTGCCGCCGCCGGTCGCCACGACGAGGTGGCGCGGCGGCAGTCTGCTCGACCAGCACCTGCCGTTCGACCGCGCGGAAGTAGGCCTCGCCGTGCTTCGCGAAGATGTCGGCGACCGTCTGATGCTCGCGCTGCTCGATCAGCTCGTCGATGTCGACCGCCTGCCAGTCGAGCCGCCTGGCCAGCGCGCGCGCCACCGTGGTCTTGCCGGCGCCCATGAAGCCGACGAGGTAGACCTTGTCGGTTTTCACGCGACGAGCCGGTCGAGCGTCTCGAAGAAATCGGGATAGGAGATCGCGACCGACGTCCGACGCCGTCGATCGTGAGGGCCGCTCGGCCGCGAGCGCGGCGATCGCGAACGCCATCGCCATCCGGTGATCGCCGCGCGCGTCGGCGCGTGCCGCCCGACGGCCGGGTCGATCCGCTCGCCGGCCCGCGGACGACGAAGCCGTCCGCGCGCTCGTCGGCGTCGATGCCGAGCGCCGCGGAAGCCGGCGACCAGCGCGGCGATGCGATCGCTCTCCTTGACGCGCAGCTCGCGCGGCGCCGCGCACGCGTCACCTCGCCGCCGTGCGCCGCGAGCGCGGCAATCGCCGGCAGCTCGTCGATCAGGCCCGGCACTTCGTCGCGGCGCGATCTCGACCGTCGCCGGTGCGATCGCCTTCGACCGACGATCGTGCCGCGCGGCTCGCCGGCGTCGGTCGCGGCTGACCTCGACGTCGACGCGCGCGCCGAAGCGCCGCAGCACGTCGAGGAGCGCCGGTCCGCGTCGGGTTCAGGCCGACGTCCTCGATCTCGACGCGCGAGCCGGGCAGCGCCGCCGCGGCGACCATCCAGAACGCCGCCGACGAGAAGTCGCCGGGCACGCGTCAGCGTCCGGCCCGTGCAGGCGCTGGCCGCCGGTCGACCGAGACGGTCAGCCCGTCGACCTGCGGCGTGCCCGCCGAAGGCCGCCAGCGCCCGCTCGGTGTGATCGCGGGTCGCGCCGGCTCGGTCGACGCTGGTCGTGCCCTCGGCGTGCAGGCCGGCGAGGAGGACCGCGCTCTTGACCTGGGCGCTCGGCACCTCGGGCCGGTGCGCAATGGCGTGCAGCGGCGTGCCGTGAATCGTGAGCGGCGCGTGCCCGTCGGTCGCTTCGATGCGGGCGCCCATCTGCTCGAGCGGCGTCGATCACGCGGCGCATCGGCCGGCGCGACAGCGACGCGTCGCCGACCAGCGTGGCCGAGAAGGGCTGGCCCGCCAGCACGCCGGCCAGCAGCCGCATCGTCGTGCCCGAATTGCCGGCGTCGAGCGGCGCCGGCGGGCGAACGGAGTTGCCCGAAACCTCGTCCCAGTAGGGTAACGGTGCCGTCCGGTCCTTCGTCCACTGTCGACGCCGAGCGCCGCGCAGGCAGGCGAGCGTCGACCGGCAGTCGGCGCCTGGGGCAAAATGGGTCGAGCGTCGAGCGTCCCTCGGCCAGCGCCGCGAGCAGGGCATAGCGGTGCGCGATCGACTTGTCGCCGGGCACGCGGAGCCGGCCGCGCAGGCGGCGGGCGGGCGTGATCGTGGCGGCGGGCATCGGCGGCATGTCGGTCAGAATCTTACGCGACCTTGCGGACTTGACCTCGCGTCTTGACATCACGGATGAGATGGTATTCATTGAGTGCCGCGTGACGCATCACATGACGGCAAACGGCCAACACATCGTCCGGCTCGAGTTCACCAGCGCGTTCGAGATGCTCGACTTCGTGCAGGTGGTCAGCGACCACATGGCGCGCGACATCGGCCTCGACGACGACGCGCTGCACTGGGTCGGCGTCGCGATCCGCGAGTCGGTGATCAACGCCATCAAGCACGGCAACCGGAACGACGCGGCGAAGCACGTGTTCGTCGAGTTCGAGACCGCGACGCAGATCCGACGTCCCCGAGCTGATGATCCGCGTCCGCGACCAGGGCGAAGGCTTCGATCCCGGAGACGGTCGCCGACCCGCTCGACCCGAGAACCTGCTCAAGTCGAGCGGCCGCGGCATCTTCCTCATCCGCAACTTCATGGACGACGTGCAGCTGCAGCGCGCGCCGGAAGGCGGCATGGAGATCCGCATGGTCAAGCGCGTCCAGCCGCGTCCGCCGACGCCTGAGTGCTCGCATCCGCTCTTTCTCACCACCGCCATCGAGGCGGTCGTCCGCGCCGGCGACCTGCAGATGGCGCAGCTTCGGCCAGCGACTTCCAGATCGACAAGAAGGGCACGATCGATCTCGTCACCGAGGTCGACGTCGCGGTCGAGCGGATGTTCCGCGCGCTGATCGCCGAGCGCTTTCCCGATCATCAGATGCTCGCCGAGGAGATGGGCGGCGCGGCGAGCGTGCCGGCCGGGCCCGTGCTGGGTGTTCGATCCGATCGACGGCACGACCAACTTCGCGCACGGCCTGCCGATCTTCTGCGCGTCGCTGGCGCTCGAGATCGACGGCGTCGCCGAGGTCGCGGCCGTCTACGATCCCGAACCGCAAGGAGCTGTTCACCGCCGAGCGCGGCGGCGGCGCGTTTCTGAACGGCGCGCCGCTGCGCGTGTCGTCGGCGGCGCACGCTGGTCGACGCGATGCTGGTCACCGGCTTTCCCTACGACGTGCACGCGCGCGTCGACGAGATCGTCGGGCTGTTCGCGCGCGTTCGTCGGGCAGGCGCGCGCGGTGCGGCGGCTCGGCTCGGCGGCGATCGATCTCTGCTACGTCGCGGCCGGGCGGCTGGACGGCTTCTGGGAGAGCGATCTGAAGCCGTGGGACATCGCCGGCGGCGCGCTGATCGTCGCCGAGGCGGGCGGCCGCGTCACCGGCACTGGACGGCGAGCCGTTCACCTCGCGCGGCGGGCACGTGCTGGCCACCAACGGCCTCCTGCACGACGCGATGCTCGAGGTGATCGCGGTCGTTCCGCGATCGGCGTGCTCCGCAGCGGACGAAGTGATATCCACGAGAGACAGCCGCCGCCAGAACGCCAAGCGATTCGGGCCACTTTCGGGCGCAAATTCTGGCATCGCTCCTGCTCTGACCTCCTGCGAAGGAGCGCACCCTATGCGTCGACTGATTCCGGCCCGCCTGAGGGCCTCCGCTGCGATCGCCGGGTTGATAGCGTCGATCGTGGCCGTGGTCGCCGTCGTTCTGCTCGTCCCCTCGATCGCCTCAGCACAGCAGTCGCTGAACTTCTCCGTCGGCGGCTTCGTGCCGCGAAGGCGAGGACGGCCGCGATGTCGACGATGTGCTGGTCAACAACCTGGATTTCCTCGCCTTCGACATCAACGACTTCAACGGCGCGACGTTCGGCGGCGAGTAGCTGGTCGGCCTCGGCGACAAGTTCGAGGCCGGGCTCGGCGTCGGCTACTACCGAGCAGACCGTGCCGGCAGTCTACTGCCGACTTCGTGAACGCGAACGGCAGCGAGATCGAGCAGGACCTGAAGCTGCGCGTCGTCCCGTTCACCGCGACCGTGCGCTTCCTGCCGCTGGGCCATGACAACGGCATCGAGCCGTACATCGGCGCGCGGCGTCGGCGTGCTCAACTGGCGCTACAGCGAGAGCCGGGCAGTTCCTCGCGACCGACGGCTCGATCTTCCGCGACAACTTCGTCGGCAGCGGCACCGCGACCGGTCCGCTGATCCTCGGCGGCGTCCGCTTCCCGGTCGGCCGTGGGGCGTCGGCGGCGAGGTCCGGTATCAGTCCGGCGAAGGCAAGCTTCCGGCCGATCAGGACTTCGCCGGCACCAAGATCGACCTCGGCGGCTTCACCTACAACGTTCACCGTTCAACGTCCGGTTCTGAGCCGTGTCAGTGGCTAGGCTGATGGTTGCGAGGCGGCTAGCGACTAGTCACTACATCCAGCCACTATCCCGGCTCCGTCTTCGATACAGCACGAGGCCGGCGCCTTCGCAGACGCGCGCGAACCCGTCGAGAAACGCGGGTTCTCGCGCGTGCCCGCTGCGCGAGCATGTCGCCGCCTTCCGCTTTCTCCTCGATCAGCACCCAGCCGACGAACGGCCGCGGATCGCTCGAGCGCGGCCAGCCAGATGTCGCCGTTGCCCTCGTGCAGGAAATCGCGGATCGCGAAGCCGGACGCGCGACGCCTCCTGCATGTAGTGGCCGAGCGAGCCCATGCTCGCCATGATCTTCTCGCCGCGCGCAGCGGCGTGCGCGAGGCAGGCGGTGACACGCGCGCGCACGCGGCGCGTTCGGCCGATCCCACTGCGCTTCGACGACCATCGGCGCCGACGCGTCGAGCGGCCGCAGTTCGTAGACCGGCGAGCAGCGAGCAGCGCGATCGCGGCCGCGGCGCGCAGCGCGGCGCCGCGGCAGCGACGCCGGCGACGAGCGCCGGCGCCGATCGCCTCGACCGCGATCAGCGGCACCATGTAGCGGATGCGGAACGGATGGCCGTCGAGGAACGCGATCCACGGGATCGCCGCCATCGCCGAGCAGCGCGAGCGACGATGAGCGCGTCGGCGCGCCGCCGGCTCGACGAGCCCGAGGCCGACGGCGATGCGCGAGCCCCGCGGCGCCGAGCCAGCGATCAGCGCCGCGCCGCTCAGCACGCGCGCGCCCCAGCCGATTTCCGCCGCGGCCATCATCGGATCGCCGAGCGCCTTGTTCTCCGGCACGAAGAAGCCGCCGGCGACGAAACCATTCGCCGATCACGACGCGGCTGAAGATCGGCGAAGCGAGCGATCGCGACCGCGGGGTAGAGCGCGATCGCCGCGACACCGCGCAGCGCGTCCGCGAGCGGCTCGCCGCGCGCGCCAGCGCGCCCACGCGGCGGCGACCAGCGCGCTGATCGTGACCGGCCAGGCTTCGTAGCGGGTCAGGCACGCGAGCGCGAAGGCGATGCCCGACGCGCGCCGTGCGGACGCGCCGTCGGCCGACGCGGCGCTCGCTGGCACCATGCGATCAGCATCGCCACCGCCGACCGTCGTCAGTCGCCAGCAGCAGCGGCTCGGTCATCGGCGTCGACTGCAGGTAGAGCACGTTCGGGTTCAGCGCGAAGACGGCCGCGCCGGCGACCGCCGCCGGAGCCGACGCCGGTGAGCATCAGCACGATCCACGCGATCGCGCCGGCGGCGATCGCGAAGCTGACGATCGAGATCGCGACCGCCGGACGCGCCGGTGCGATAGAACGAGATCGATCTGCACCGGAATCGCGTTGAGCAGGTGCGGCAGCGGCAGCCAGACCGCGCCGATCTGCTGCCAGCCGGCGTGATGCTGTCGACGATGCGGCGCGCGACGACGAGGTGGCCGCGCGCGTCGTAGTGGCTGAGCGTGAGGCCGAGCCGGTGGTAGTGCCACGCGACGAACGCGCCGCCAACCATCGCGACCGCCGCAATCGCGAGCGCCGCGAAGCAGCGCCCGTCGTGCGGACGGTATAATCACCCTGTTTATTCTATGGGTGAATTTGTCGACAGGGTCCGCAGCGCTCGCGCTCGCGCTCGGCGCGCCCGGCCTCTTCCTCGTCGCGTTTCTCGATTCGTCGTTCCTCCCGCTGCCCGGCATCACCGACGTGCTGCTCGTCGTGATGGTGACGCGCAACCCGGGCGCGATGCTGCTGGTACGTCGCTGATGACGGTCGCCGGATCGGTGGCCGGCTGCCTGGTGCTGCACTACATCGGGCGCAAGGGCGGCGAGGCGCTCGTCCGGAAGCGCTTCACCGGCGACCAGCGTCGAGCGCGCGCATGCGCGCCGCTGCAGCGACAACGGCGTGATCGCGGTGCTGATCCCGTCGCTGCTGCCGCCGCCGTCGCCGTTCAAGATGTTCGTCCTGCTGGCCGGCGTCGTCGGCATCAGCGCCGGCCGTTTCGCGACCGCGATCGCCATCGGCCGCGGCGTCCGCTACCTCGCCCTCGGGCTCCTGGCGGTCAGATACGGCGAGCAGGCGAGCGCCTACATGCGCGAGAACGGCACCGTCGTCTCGATTGTCGCGGTCGCCGTCCTGGCCGCCGGGTTCGGGATCTTCATGCTTTGGCGCAGGCTCAACAACGGGCAGCCAAAGGCCGATAGAATATACGGGATCCCCGTGACACCTGAGCTGAGCATCGTCATCCCGATCCGGAACGAGGCGCCTTCGCTCGAAGGAGCTGCACCGCGAGCTGACCGAGACGCTGACGCGGTGGGGCCGCCGCTACGAGATCCTCGTCGTCGACGACGGGAGCACGGACGAGAGCTTCGCGGTCCTCGCCGAGCTGCAGGCGCTGGACCCGCACCTGCGGGTGATCCGGTTCCGCCGCAACTTCGGCCAGACCGCGGCGTTCGCGGCCGGCTTCGATCACGCGCGCGGGCGGATGATCGTCACCTCCGACGGCGACCTGCCAGAACGATCCGCGCGACATCCCGGCGATGGTCGAACTGCTCGAGCGCGGGCTACGACATCGTCTGCGGCTGGCGGAAGGATCGGAAGGACGCGTTCCTGTCGCGGCAGCTGCCGTCGATGGTCGCCAACAGCCTGATCTCGGTGGTCACCGGCGTGCACCTGCACGACTACGGCTGCTCGCTGAAGGTGTTCCGCGCCGAGGTCGTGAAGCCGCTGCAAGCTCTACGGCGAGATGCACCGGTTCCTGCCGGCGATCGCCAGCGAGCAGGGCGTCGTCGATCGCCGAGATGGTCGTCAACCATCGCCCGCGCACGCACGGCCACTCGAAGTACGGCATCGGCCGCACGGTTCGCGTGATCCTCGATCTGCTGACGGTGAAGTTTCTCCTCAGCTACTCGACGCGGCCGCTGCAGATCTTCGGCCTGATCGGCTTCGTCCTCGGCATCCTTGGCACGCTGATCAGCGGCTGGCTCGCGTTCGAGCGGCTGCGCGGCGCGGAGTCGCTGTCGAACCGGCCGCTGCTGCTGCTCGGCATCCTGCTGATCTCCACCGGCTTCCAGCTCGTGACGCTGGGGCTGCTGGCGGAGCTCCAGGCGCGGACGTATCACGAGTCGCACGAACAAGCCGACCTATGCGATTCGCGAGGTGCGCGAGTCGATTTCCGCCGGCGCCCACCGGTCCGAAACATTCCGTTAAGGGTCGATCCAGAGGCGAAGGCAACATCACCGTGCACGTTCGATTCAGATTCCGTTCAAGTCTGTTGATGGCAGCGCTCCTTGCCGCGTCCTGCAGCGGCAAGACGCCGACGCAGCCGGGGCCGGCGCCGACCGATGCGCCGCGGCTCGTCTGCCCGCAGCCGGTCGTGGCCCACTCGCCGGACGGCGAGGCGCTGGCGGTCACCTACCCGCCGGCGAGCGTCGTCGGCGGCCAGTCACCGTGGACCCTGGAGTGTGTGCCGCACACGTCGGAGAGTTTCCCGATCGGCGAGAGCCCGGTGACCTGCCGGATCAGCGATTCGCTGAGCCGCACCGACGCCTGCACGTTCACCGTGACGGTCGAGCCGCCGCCGCGGATCGTCGCGACACGCTACGTGGCGTTCGGCGACAGCATGAGCGACGGCATCCTCGGGCTGTCGCGGTATGCGGTCGGCGATCCGGGGCCGCCGGTTGGCTACGCGTTCAAGCTGCGGACCCTGCTGTCGGAGCGCTACACGGCGCAGACCTTCACCATGACCGACGAAGGCGTCGGAGGCGAGAGCATCACCGCATGGGCGTGGCGCGGCTGCCGGGCGTGTTGAGCCGCGACATGCCAGAGGTCGTGATGCTGTTCGAGGGGATCAACGATCTCAACGGCGGTCGCGACGCCGCGATTCCCGCGGTCGTCGACGGCCTGCGCTCGATGGTCCGCACCACCCGATCGCGGGGGATGGCGCCATTTGTCGCGACGTTCCTGCCGCAGCGGCCCGGCGGCCGGCGCGCGTTCGCGGTCAACACCATCGTTCCCGCCAACGACAAGGTTCGCGCGATGGTGGCGGAGGAAGGCGCGGTGCTCGTGGACCTCTATCCGGCTTTCGACAACCTCGACACGCTGATCGGCCCCGACGGTCTTCATCCGACCGAAGAGGGGTATCAGCGGATCGCGGACACCTTCTTTCAAGCCATCCGCGAGCGGCTCGAGGAGACGGCAGTTCGGACCTCCAGATTTTCCGCGCTGACGCGGCGACGTTAAAAAGAGCGTCTTGCATTTCAGACCTGGGATCCGCGTCGCGCTGCTGATCGCTGCGCTCGGCGCCCCGTCGTGCGGCGGCGATTCGCCCGCCGCTCCGGCTCCGCCAACCGCGGTGTCGCGGATCGCGGTGACACGTTTCGTCGCGTTTGGCGACAGCATGAGCGACGGCGTGCTCGGTTTCGCGCCGTTCGCGGTCGGCGACCCCGGCCCTTCGGTCGGCTATGCGTTCAAGCTGAAGACACTGCTCGAGCAACGGTATCCCGCCCAGACCATCATCATGACCGACGAAGGGGTGCCATCCGAGATGATCACCTCAGGCGTGGCGCGGCTGCCGGCGGTGCTCGGCCGCGACGCTCCGGAAGTGGTGATGCTGTTCGAAGGCATCAACGACTTGAACACCAGCCGCAACGCGGCCATTCCCGCCGTGGTCAACGCCCTGCGTTCGATGGTGCGGACGACCAGGGGTCTGGGTATGACGCCGCTGGTTGCGACCTTCCTCCCGCAGCGCCGGGGCAGCCAGCGCGCCTTCGCCGTCGACACGATCGTGCCGGCGAACGACCAGGTGCGGGCGATGGCGGCCGCCGAAGGCGCCGGGTTGGTCGATCTCTACGAGGCGTTCGCTGCCAACATCGACACATTGATTGGGTCCGACGGGCTGCACCCGACGGAAGCGGGCTACCAGAAAATCGCAGAGACGTTCTTCGGTGTGATCCGGTCGCGCTTCGAAGTGGGCCCGCTGATCGATAGCGAGGTGGTTGATGCATGTCACCGGCGTCGTCATCCTGTCGGCCCTTCTCGCCGGGCAACCCGCGCCGCAGCACGAGCACGGTGGCGCCGGCAAGCTCGGGACCGTGCATTTTTCGACGTCGTGCGCGCCAGCGACCCAGCCGACGTTTGATCGCGGCATCGCCCTCCTGCACTCGTTCGATTTCGGACGCGCGGTCGACGACTTCAACGCGACGCTTGCCGCGGATCCCGGCTGTGCGATGGCCCACTGGGGCATCGCGCTGAGCCGCTGGAGCAATCCGTTCGCGGCCGGCATCAAGCCGGCGGCGCAGATCCAGCAGGGGCGAGAGGCGGTCGCGCGCGCCAGCGCCACCGGGACGCCGACCGAGCGCGAGCGCGGCTACATCGACGCGGCGTCGAAGCTGTTCGCCGATGCCGAGCGCGGCACACAGGCGGCGCGCGTCGCCGCCTACCGCGATGCGATGGCGGCGCTGTCGGCGAAATACCCGGAGGACACCGAGGCCGCGATCTTCTACGCCCTGGCGCTGGCGTTTGCCGCCAGCCCGGAGGACAAGACATTCGCCGATCAGCTGAAGGCGGGCGCGATCCTCGACCGGCTGTTCGCGGCGCAGCCGGATCATCCCGGGCTGGCGCACTACATCATCCACACCTACGACCTGCCGCCCCTCGCCGGCCGTGGCCTCGAGGCCGCGCGCCGCTACGCTCGGATTGCGCCGGCGGCGCCGCACGCGCTGCACATGCCGTCGCACACCTTCACGCGCGTCGGCTACTGGCAGGAATCGGTCGACGCGAACGTCGCCGCGGCGAAGTCGGCCCGTGCCGAGCGCGCGACCAGCGAGGAGCTGCACGCGAGCGACTACCAGGTCTACGCCTACCTGCAGATGGGACGCGACCGCGCGGCCGCGCAGCTGGCGGCGTCGCTGCCCGAGATGGCGTCGCGCTTCGACCCGCAGAACGTCAGCGCCGGGGCGCCGCCGGCGGCGGGCTTCTTCGCGCTGGCGGCGATCCCCGCGCGCTACGCGCTCGAGCGCGGCGCCTGGGCCGAGGCGTCGAAGCTGGAGCTGTTCAAGGGGCCGCTGGCCTGGGCCGATGCGATGACCTGGTTCGCCCGCGCCCTCGGCGCCGCCCGAAGCAACGACGCCGTCGCGGCGCGCGGCCTCGGTCGACACGCTGAAGCGGCTGCAGGAGCGGCTGGTCGGCGGAAGGCGAGCGCTACTGGGCCGAGCAGGTGGAGATTCAGCGCCGCGGCGCGTCGGCATGGGCGTCGATGGCCGAAGGACGCGCCGAGCGAGGCGCTGGCCGAGATGCGATCCGCAGCGGACCGCGAGGACCTGACCGAAAAGAACGCGGTGACGCCAGGACCGCTGGCGCCGGCCCGCGAGCTGCTCGGCGACATGCTGATCGCGATGCGGGAGCCGGCACAGGCGCTGGCGGAATACGAGGCCGCGCTGAAGAAGGAGCCGAACCGGTTCCGCACGGTCTACGGCGCCGGCCACGCCGCGGTGCTCGCCGGCAACCGCGCGAAGGCGCGCGAGTACTTTCAGCAGCTGGTCAAGGTCTCGGCGCAGGCCGACAAGCCGGAGCGGCCGGAGATCGTCGAGGCGCGCCGCTTCCTGGCGGGCCGGTAGCAAAGGAAGCCGCCGACTCGGCGCCTTCGTGCCGTTCGGCTATCGCGCCGGTGACAGCGACGCTTTGATCGCGTCAGCCAGCACGGTCGCGACCTTCTCGTGGCCGCGCGCGTTCATGTGGTCGTCGAGCCGGTAGAAATCGTCTGTCGTCAGATTCGGCGCGACGTCCAGCGCAACCAGCCGATGGATGAAGGGCGGCAGGTCGTTGCGCTTCCGCATCCTGTCGAGCGCCGGGATGAACGGGCGCGCGGGGCGGATCTGCTCGTTGATCTCGAACACGAAAATCTGCACGTCGTCGAGCCTGGCCTTGCTGCCGAATCGCAACGCGTTGAGGAACAGCTGCGCTTCCTGTTCGGGCGTGGCGGGCTCCATTTTCATCTGATCGGGTTCCGGTTCCTCGAGCCGCAGGACCTTCATCAGTAGCCGGTAGACGTATTTGCCCGGATAGTACGAGCGCTGCGAGGCGTAGTGGCCGGACGATCGTCTGGTACTGCGCCTCGCTCATGATCGGCAGGTGATTGGCGTCGAGACGATACGTCCGGTTCTCCGGGAGGTCGTTGTCCGAGTACTGAACCACGAGGACGCGCAGGCGCGACGTGTTCACGCGGTCGAGCATCAACGCTTCGCGGACCGTGCCGTAGGATGAGACCGACGCGTTGAGCACCTTCCGGCCAAGCTTGCGCTCCAGCACCTGTGGCAGCGCTTCCTCCTGTTCGACGCCCCAGCCCATCGCATGCGAATCGCCGATCACGATCACTTCCGGCGCGTCGAGTGCCGCCTCGTCGTCGCGGACGCCCACCGAGTTGACGCGGTAGGCGTTGCGGAACTCGATGTTCTCGAAGGTGCAGGTGCCCGGCTTCAGCGTGTAGGCGAGGCCGGCGTCGTAGCGCGCGCACTGCGGGTCGAACTGAATCAGCGAGCGGTTGAAGTGGCGGTAGACCTGCTGGATGCTGCGGCGCAGCGGCGCGGGCGACGCGCCGACCAGCCGCGGCGAGTGCAGCAGCGAAACGATGATGACCTCGAACAGCAGGACCGCGGCGACGAGGTTGTAGACGACGAATCCAAGAAATCTGAGCGCCTGACGGCGCGCGGGCGGCTTCCTCGACCTGGTCACAACCGAGCCCGATCGGCGGCCGCCAGGCGGCTTCTGCGATTTGGTCACGACCGCACCCGATCGGCGTCAGGCTCGCGCTGGCCGACCGCATACAGGAACCCGCCCGGCAGGTTGCCGACGATGCCGAGGGCGACGAAGAGGACCGACAGCGCGAAGGCCGGCGCGGCATCGACGCCCGCCTGCGCGAACGACCAGACGAACGCCGCCTGGCTCGTGCCGATGCCGTTGAAGGTGACCGGGAGCAGCATCACCAGCAGGATCAGCGGGATGAAAACGAGATAGACGGCCAGCGGCGCGGCGATGCCGAGGCCGAGGCCGAGGTAGTACGCCTGCACGATGCGCAGGATCTGCACGCCCACCGAGGCCAGCAGGACGACGATGAGCTCTCGCGGATATGCGGAATACTTCTGGATCGACTCGAGGACGCGGTGGCCAAGGTCCTTGATTTTCGCCGACGGCACGATCTCGACATAGCGCGCCGCCAGCCGCGCTGTCCAGCGGCTGAAAATCAGCAGCATGGTCGCGACGCAGAGCGCGCCGGCGGCCACGAGCGCCCAGAGGATCGCCCTCGTCGCGGCCGCCGCCGCGAGCCAGCACCAGGCCGACCAGCGCCATCACCAGCAGCGAAGCGACGCCGAGGATGCGGTCCATGAAGACCGACGCGACCGCGTCGCCGCCGCCGACGTTTTGCCGCGCCAGGCTGTAGGCGCGCACGGCGTCGCCGCCGACGCTGGCCGGCAGGAAGGTGCCGACGAAGGTGCTGACGAAGAAAATTCGCATCAGCGCGCCGAGCGGCGGACGCCGGGCGCGGTCGACGGTGCAGAGCAGCACGATCCAGCGGTAGGCCATCAGCGCCCGATCGACGAGCACGAGCAGCACGGCGACGGCAATCGGCCGCCAGTCGGCGCCGGCCGCCGCGGCCGCGACCGCACGCGGGTCGCTTCGCCACAGGATGTAGGCGGTGAGGCCGCCGGCGACGATCAGGCGCAGCAGCAGCCGGGACACCTTCGACTCGCCGTTCGCAGTGGGTGAGCGGCTCGCTCAGGGCAAGCACGCGGGGATGCGATCAAGGGCGCGGTGCGGGCAGCGTCTCGAGGTGACGCGCGGGGTCGCGCTTCACCTGCGAGGCGCGCACCAGGAACTTCGCGTAGGGCACGAACTGCTTCATCGCGCCGACGTTCACCTGGCACGGGCTGAGGCAGGTCGGGCAGACCTTGTCCTTGATGTGCTCGCGGTGCGCCAGGTTCTCGGCCTTGAAGTACAGCTCCTCGGCCGGCGTCGTGAGGACGTTGCCGATCGCCTCCGAGTTCTCGCAGTAGTAGAGGTCGCCGTACGGATTGAGCAGCAGCCCCTGCGAGCGGAACGGGCACGGCATCGTCCGCTTGTAGCCGTTGGCGATCATGTCGGCGTAGTGCAGGTAGAGGAACGACTGGCCGCTCAAGAGCGACTCCTCCTGCACCCGGTCGAGGAAGAACTTGCGCATGAACTCTTCTTCGCGCTCCTGGAACCCGATCGTCTCCTGCAGCTCCTTGTTGTTCAGCATCGCGTCGGTGAACCGCAGCATGTTGAACACGATGTCGAGCTTCTTGGCGCGGGCCCAGGCGAGGATGTTCTGCGCGTCGGCGAGGTTGGTGGCGAAGATGGTGGCGGCGATGCCGAACTGGAAGTTGGCGTGCTTCTGCGACAGCGCCTGCATCGCCTCGATCGTCTCGCGCGCCTTCTCGAAGCCGTTCTTGACGTGGCGGACCTGATCGTGGATGTCGCCGATGCCGTCGAGCGAGACGCGCGCGCTGATCAGCAGATCGTGCTCGGCGCAGAACTCGACGATCCGGGTCAGCATCGGAATGGCGCGGTGCGGCGTCAGCCCGGTGGTGTTGATGCCGATCTTGCGCATCCGCGGCAGGTGGCGCTGGAACATCTCCACCATCTCCGGCAGATCGTTGCGGGTGGTCGGCTCGCCGCCGGAGATGTTGAGGTTCTCGATCGCGCCCCAGAAGGGATGGCTCATCGCCGGCTCGAGCTGCGCCAGCGTCATGTCCGACTTGCGGTCGCCGTGCTTCCAGTTGTTGCACATCTCGCAGCGCGCGTCGCAGACCCAGGTGCAGTTGTAGATCAGCACCGTCGGCCGGATCGGCTTCAGCTTCGAGAGGACGAGCGTATTGGCGAGGTCGCGGGGCACACCGGCGGCCGCCCGCGCGATGTACCGCATCCTGAAACTGCCTGTGGACACGAGGTTATTGTACCGCGGACCCGGCCGGCGCGGGCGGAAAACGCCGAACGGCAGGGTATGATTGAAGATTCCAGATTCATGAGTCCCCGCGTCCTAGGCTGCACGTTCCGACAATCGCTCGCGCTGCTGGCTCTCGTGCTGGCGACCTCGTGCGGCGGCGATACGCCAGGCTCACCGACGCCCGGCAATTTGACGGCGCCTACGCTATCGGCGCCCCAGGACGACGCCGTCGCAGCCGGGCGGCCGTCGCTGACCGTCAACAACGCCACTGGCGGCAGCGGTTCGCGCACCTACGACTTCCAGGTCGCGCTGAGCGAGGCCGCGCTGACCGGCCCGGCTGACGGTCTCTTTACGTCGGCCAGCGGCATCGCCGAGGGCACCGGCCGCACCTCGTTCGACGTGAACCGCGACCTGCAGGCGAACCGCCGCTATTTCTGGCGCTCCCGCGCCCTCCAGGCCGGAACCACCGGTCCGTGGTCGGGCACGTTCCGCTTCCGATCGGAAGCCGGCGCCAACGCGCCGCCCGTCATCCAGTCGATCACTGCCGGCAGCCGGGCGGAAGCCGGCTCCGAGATCGAGGTCAGCGCCACGGTCCAGGATCAGGAGGCGACGACGGCCACGCTGGTCTTCGAATGGAGCGCGACCGGCGGGACCTTCGCGGGCACCGGCGCCAGCGTCCGCTGGACCGCGCCCAACACGACTGTTCCGACCGCCTACGATCTCACCCTCACCGTGATCGAGCGCTACACCGTGGCGCTTTCGGGCGGCGGCGAGGAGACGCGCGAGAACCGCAGTCACGGGCAGGGCGACCGTCCACGTCAACGACTCGACCCGCGAGGTCTCGGCGCTCTCGACGACCTTCATCGACGACTTCCTGCACTCGGAGCGCACGCCGGAATTCTGCGTCAGGAATTTCAGCGACAACTGCCCTGGCAAGCGGGCGGAGTTGAGCGATATCCAGCAGAACCGCGCCCGATTCGTCAACAACCCCGGTGCGTCGAGCATGGGGCCGGCGTCGATCCTGTTCTACGACAGCGGCAGCACGAGCCGCCGTTCCGTCCCGGCCTCTCAGGCTCTCTTCGCCGAGTTGACCGCGTCATGCCGCTTCGCGGCGACCGACAAGACGACGGGCCAGGCGGGCGTGGCGGTCGGCACCTGCCTGCTCAATCACATCTACGAGAACTTTCAGTGGCGCCTGTGCGACAGCCGATTCCTGACGCCCAGCCTCACCCCTTCGACCGCCGCCGGCGCGACGTCGACCATTTCCGGGGCGATTCAGAAATTCTCGCGCTGAGAGCCGTACAAGAAACAGGCGGCCGGACCACGAGGGCCCGACCGCCTGACGGGACGTGCCGGTTCTTACTTGTTCGCGAACGCCGGACGCGGACGCGCCGAGAGCCACACCTGGCGGATGACCATGCCAGGAATGGTCTGACCCTGTGGGCCGCCACGCGCCGGGCCGCCGCCAAGGTACACAACGTGCGGCTCGGGCCGGTAGAAGCCTCCGTACGGCTTGCCGAAATTGTAGATGTTGCGCTGGCCGACGCCGCCTTCGTCGATGCGGACATTGAAGAAGCCGTCGCGCCAGTCTGCCTCGAAGAAGTAGGTCAAGGACGGGTTGAATTCGCGCACGACGCGCTCGGCGCCGACCGTATCAACTCCGTCGTCGTCGCTCGTCAGGAAGCGCCACGCAATCCCGCCGGTGGGGCCGTCGCCGCGCTTCTCGACCGTCATGCGCCGCGGGTTCGCCGTCAGGTCGCCATAGCCCTGCGCCATTGCGAAGACCTTCGTCTTGTCGCCCTCGGTGTTGGTCGCGATGTTCGTGACCAGCGCCGACAGCTCGCCGTCTTCCACCGGCTCGGGCATCTCATAGACGATGCGGCTGCCGAAACCTTCGAGCCTCACGCCCACGCCGGGGATGAAGGTGACCGGCCCGACGATGGTGCCGATCGTCTTGCCGTTGGTGAGCGGGTCGTAGAGCTCGCCGCCCCGGAGATAGCCCTGGCTCTGCGGCGACACGAACGCCTGCCGCGCCGCCCACGGACCGGCCGTGCCCTGGTACTCGGGACGCGCGCGCCACTGATAGGTCTGTTCCGACTCGAGCTCGCGCGGCGATCGTGTGCGACGTGGTGCCCGCACCGCCGGCGACGACGGCGTTTTCGATCACCGCGCCCGCCGCGTTCGTCACTTCGAAGCGGTAGGTCAGCGGCGTGTTCGGCAGGAAGCTCGCCGTCGAGTTCCCGATGGTGAGGACGATGGGATCGAACCCTTCGAGGCGGACGCCGTTGATCGGCGACTGCAGCGTCGGCGCAGTGGCCTTCAAGGTCGATCCATCGGCGTTCGCTTCTGCGGCGACCTGGTTAGAGGCGCTCGGCGACGCGGGGGTCGCTGCCTTCTTGCTGCAGGCGGCGGTGGCGAAGGTCAGCGTACATACGACTGCGGCCGCAAACTTAACTGCACGTGTCATGAAATACTCCCCGGATACGCCCCGGAAAAACCAGGAAAAAGAGCTGGGATGTGGCGGCAATGATACACAACAACTACTGGCATGTGAAGAGGTTATCTCGTTAACGGCCGAGCTGGATGTCGAAAAAGACATACGCGGTACTTTTCGTTTTATCGATCGCGCAGCGCGCTGCCGAGCGATGCCGGCCGCGTCTTGCTGCTCAACCACACGTTCCGAACCGTCATGCCGGGGAACGTTCCGGTGTCGGCGACGAAGCGCTCGTAGTTGGTGCCGATGAACGCGTAGTGCGGGCTCGGCGCGAAGCCGACGCCGCTGTTCGCCGCGTTCATCGTGTAGTCGTAGAGCACCGAGCCTTCCATGCTGCCGTCGCGCACGACGAGGCGGAATGAATGCGGCGTCCAGATGCCCTGCCAGAAATAGGTGCGCGACGGATCGAGCATCAGCACCGACTGATTGCGTTTCGCGAGATCCGGTTCGACCACCGCCGCGTCGCTCAGGCTGCCGAGGACAGCCTTGAACGCGACGCTGTGATCCGGATTGCCGGGCCGGCCGCGGTACTGCGCGTTGATCATGCTCAGGCTGCGCGACGGCAAGCCGTCGGGTGAGTCCATCATCTGGAACACCTTCGGCTTTCCGCCCGGGCCGCCGGGCCGCAGCCCTTCGACTTCCATCGAGAACTCGCCGCTCGACACCGTCTGCGGCAGCTGGTAGCGCACGTAGGCGAAGATGTCGTTCAAGCGGATGCCCTTGTCGGGCACGAAGCTGGCGTTGCCGACGATGGTGCCGATCGTCTCGCCGTGGACGAGCGGATCGTAGAGCTCGCCCGGCTTGTTGTAGCCGACGAGGCGCGTCTTGAACCTGCCGACCTTCGACCAGTCGGAGTTCGTCGTCTCCTGGACCATCCGCGCGCGCCAGTACATCCGCGTCGTCGGCTGCAGATCATCGGGAGGGATGAAGCTGGTCTTGCCGCCGGCGTTTTCGGCGACGCCCGTCTTGGAAGCGGCCACCGGCGAAAACGATTCGTTGTCGGCGATCTGAAATTCGTAGGTGCGCGTGCCGGCGGGCTGACTCGAAGTGCCGTTGACGACAGTCAGCTCGGGACGCAGCGTGCTCAACTGCAGGTCGTCGCTCGGCGCGTCGAGCGACGGCGCGGTCAACTGCGGCGGCGCCGGCGGCGTCGGCGCGACCGGCGCAGTCTTATTTTTCGTACATGCAGATACAAAAAGGACAGCGGTCAGAGCCAGGCAGGTTTTCTTCATCGTGTAGAGGTTCTCGATAGAGTGTTTCGACACTTCGAGGCGCTCTCGCCAGAGGTGACGCGAGAAATTTTCGCCCCGCAGCGGACGACCTCAGCCGTTAGTGGCACGTGGTCGGCATCAATGGGTGCGCGGCTGGCGGCGCATGAAGACGTAGACGCGCGGATGATCGTTCATCCGTGACGACAGCTCGGCACCGTCGTCATTGATCGTCACGCCGAGCAGCGAGGGGTAGACCTTGAACGTCTTGATGAGGTCGAATCCGAGCCGGCCGTTGAACAGATCGTCGTAGTAACGCTTGACGACACCATGCGCGTCCTGCGGCAGGTGTTGGTACAGCTGCACGTAGAAATCGTCCATCACGATGAAGTCGACCTGATCGAGCCGCGACTGGATGTACTGCTGCTTCTGCTCCGGGGTGGCGCGGCGGCCGTACAGGTAGACGTAGGGATCGAGCGTGTAGAACGAGTAGTAATCCTCGCGATGGGTGTTCGCTCCCCACATCACGTGATCGCCGGAGAAGTTCGGGTTCCGCAGATACGAGCCCATCGGCGGAAGGCCGTGCGACGGCTCGACGAGGACACGCGATCCTTGCGGCACGTTCGGCGAGCAGAAAGTCCGACGCCGCGAGGCGGGCGTCGCGCGACCGGTAGATGTTCATGTAGGCGAGCGCGTAGAACGCGGTCGCGCCGACGACGACCGCGGTTGCGGCGATGGCGAGTTTCCGCCAGCGCTCGCGCTCGAGCAGAAACGCGCTGAACGCCGCCTGCCGCGACCGCAAAGGCCGGCGCCAGCGGCAATGCGTAGCGCGCCATCGGCGCGGTGGTGCCGCCGGCGGTCAGGAAGTAGATCAACGGGAACGCGCTGGCGACGATCGCCGCCGGCGTGCGCCGCCAGATCAACCAGGCGATGCCGGCCAGGCCCCACAGTTCCATCGCCGGGCCGAATCCCCACCAGAAGTTGGTCGTGAACCAATAGAGCTGCGGCTGGACGTCGGTGAACTGCGCCACCCACAGCGGCTTCGTGCCTCCGGTGAGCGGGTTCACGATCTGCTCGACGATGTCCTGGCGGAACTTGGCGTAGTAGAGCAGCGCCATCGGGTTGATGATCGCGAAGGTCGCCGCGCAGACGACGAGCGGGCTGACGCCGCGCGCGACCCAGGCGAGCCAGCCCCGGCCATCGGACCACTGGCGCGGACGTCCCGGCGCAACCAGGTGCGCGACGCCGATCACGCCGACGACGAACGCCGCCGAGTACTTGGAGCCGATTGCCGCGCCGGCGAACGCCCCCGCCAGCAGGTACTCGCGCAGCCGTCCCGACTCGGCGATCCGCAGCGCGAAGAGCCACGTCACCGACGCGAAGAAGATCATCGCGAGATCGACGCGGAAGCTGTGCGACTCGGCGATGTGGACGACGGTCGTGGCCAGCAGCGCCGCCGCGATCACGCCGCCGACGGCATTCGAGACACGCTTGCCGATGAAGTAGACGACGAGGACCGTCGCCGTCCCCATCGCGGCGGAGATCGCGCGGCCCATCACCATGTAGGTGACCTGGTCCTGGAACACGGTGAGCGCGAGCGGCGCCTTGATCGTTTCGTAGAGCCACACCACACCGTTCAGCAAGTGCATCGGCAGCGGGCCGTACATGAAGAACTTGCCCGACGTCGCCGCCGCCTGCATGCTGACGCGCAGCCGCTCGGCGCCGACGAAGACGAAATGCTCGTCGATGTGGAAGTGGAAGTAGGGGGCGCCCCAGGCGAGGCCGTAGAACCGCAGCCCTGCGGCAAGGGCGAGGACGAGCCCCAGCGCCGCCGGCACACGCACGACGTCGAACGCAGAAACCGCGGAACCCGCAGAGCCTGCTCTTTCGGCGTGTTGTGCGAACTCTGCGTTGATCGTCGTCCCGTCCGGTGTCGCTGCTCGCCGTGGAACCGCTTCCATCTCTACGTGCAAATGGTCCGCGTCGTCAGGGCGTTTCGGCCGGAATCGGCTGCAGCTCGGCCGGCCCGCGCGACACGGCGGCGCGGGCGAGATGGCCGAGGATGGTCGGATAGGCTTCGCACGGCGTCCAGCAGTGCGAGCAGCGCTCGTCGACGACCGCCTCGCGCAGCTCGAGGCGCCGCGGATCGTTCCACAGCGCGCGCAGGTCGAAGCCGTTGTCGCGCAGGTTGCCGACCTTCTCGCTCCAGATCGAGCAGGGGAAGAGGTTCCAGTAGGCGTCGACGAAGCACGACGAGGACAGCGCCGTGCACGGCAGCGGCGACTTGCCGGTCTCGTAGTACTTGGCGACGAGCGCCTGGTAGCGGTCCTCGAGGAACTTCACCGGGTGCAGCGACGAGCCGTTCTTCTTCCGGTGATCCTCGATCGCGCGCAGGATCTGCGTGTGCTGCGTCTCGACCGGGTAGCCGACGTTGTCGAAGTAGTGCCCCGACTCGTGGCCGACGTTGAGGTGCAGCTCCGATCGCTTGAAATCGGGGATCACCTGGCGGATCGCCTCGATCGTCTCGTCGACGCGCGCGGCGTTCTTCGCCATCAGCGTCATGCCGATCACGGTCTGGAAGTTCGACTTCCTGATGCCGCGGAGGCGGCGGAACGTCTCGAGCCCCTTGTCGAAGCTGCCCGGCAGCCCGCGCATCTCCTCGTGCAGCGCCTTCGGGCCGTCGATGCTGATCGTCACCATCAGGCGGCCGACGCCGCGCTTGAGCGTCCGCTCGACCAGCGACATCGTCTTGTCGCCGAACCAGCCGGTGGTGGGGAAGTTCAGCAGGAAGAGCGAGCGGCAATTCTTCTGGATGGCCGCGACCAAATCGTCGAGGTCGCGCCGCATGAAGAGCTCGCCGCCGGTCAGGTGCACCCAGCGGAACTGCGACCAGCGGTCGAAGAACAGGCCGACCTCGTCCGGGGTCATCTCGTTCACGCTCTTCTTCTGCCAGATGTTGCACATCTCGCAGCGGAAGTTGCAGTGATAGGTCGCCACGAACGTCACCTTGTAGGGCAACGCCGGGGAGCGCAGGTTCGCGCCGAGAATGGCGCCGGCCAGGCCGGCTTGGCGGGTCAGCATCGAGTTAAAGGATCGGGATCAGTGTAAGCCCGCGACGAACAAGTACTTTCGCGATTGTAGCAGAGCGGGGCGAGCGCGACCAAGCCTGGCGTCGCAGCCGTGTCCAAGAGCGTTTTCCCCGGCCGGCACCTGCCGCTGGCCGGTCGCGCGGACCTGGACACCATAGCGCCCTCGCCAGACTGCCTCAAGAAAAACGTGGTGCCGTTCGAGAAATAAAATTCAGATAAAGATTGCACGGCCATTTATTCGTGGAAAAAGCACGACGGCTTCCACAGTATGATCGGCATTCTCTTTCCAACCCGTTTCACTGCCCTGGAGACTCTCTGCATGCGACGACAGACGATCCTGCCCGCGGTCCTGATGGCGATTGTTGCGCTGGCGGCCGCGTGCGGCCGCCAGCAGGCGCCGCCGGCTTCGCCGACCGCGGTCGCCCCGGACGTGAGCGATGCCGCCGCTGACGGCTCGACGCTCAAGGCGTCCGCGCCAACCTTGCAGTCGCCCATCAACGGCGTGCAGGCGCCGGCGTTCCAGCCGGTGACGCTCGTGCTTGCCAATTCGTCGACGACCTACACGACCGGTGTGCCGCTGTCGTACCGCTTCGAGGCGATCGACGCCGCCGGCGCCGTGGTGGAAAACGCGCTGGTTGCCGGCGGGTCGGGTGCGACCACGAGCCGCACCATCCCGACGACGCTCCAGGGCGGCGCGACCTATCAGTGGCGCGCGCGCGCCGAATACCAGGGCGCGTTCGGTCCCTGGTCGGCGCGCGCGTCGTTCATCGCGCCGCTCAACGACGGCTTCATCCGCGGCAACGAGCTTTACGATCCGCTGGTCAACGGCAAGACGGTCGGCGAGATCCACGGCGACGTCACGTTCATCCCCGGCGTCGGGCTGCGCATCAACAATCAGAGCAGCTGGGTCAGCTACCGCCTGCCGCAGACGCTGACGGCCGGCGAGTTCTCGGTGCTCATCACCGGCATCGAGCACCAGTCGAGAGGGCTGAAGACCAAGGTGATGTCGATGAGCCAGGGGCTGAGCAACATGACCGACAACCCCCGCCGGTTCACGATCGAAAAGCGCGGCGCCTCCGAACCGGGCTCGATTGCCTGGCGTGTGATCGCCAACGATGGACCGGTCGAAACGATCGGCAGCGAGCGGCGGTTTGTCAGGTTCGATCCAGCCCTGACCTATTTCTGGCGCGCGGCGTGGGCGCCCAACAGCTTCAACCTGTCGATCGACGAGGGCGGCGTCGGCGGCGCGCGCGTCTACGACCGCGGCAAGGCGCTGCTCGGCACCTACGATCCCAATCCCCACATGGTCTTCCTCGGCTCGCCGGAGAGCACGAGCGGCCCCGATGCCCAGAGCGTGCCCGGTATGGTGCTCCGGCATGTGTGGGTATCCCCGGCGCCGCGGCCGGCGTATGCGAACAGGTGAGCGCCGTCGCGGCGAGCATGTGATAGACCAGAGAGCGAGCGCGGCATGAGCGCAAGCAGGACAAGGCGGGGCAGGCCGCCCAAGTACGGCCGGCAGTCGCGCGCGGTCGCGCTGACGCTCCCCGAGGATGTCATCGATCGCCTGGCGGCGATCGACGGCGATCTCGGCCGCGCGATCGTCCGGCTGGTCGAGGACCAGCCTCGCCGCCGCCGGGCCCAGCGTCGCAGCGCCGAGCTCGTGCCCTACGGCACCCACGCGGTCATCATCGTCACGCCGGTGCGCGCGCTCAGCAGGCTGGCCGGCGTCCAGCTCATCCCGGTCGGCAACGGCCGCGCGCTGATCTCGCTCGAGGCGCCGCATGCGATCCCGAAGCTGGAGCTCGACATCCGCGACGCGCTCGAGCGAGCTGAGGTCGGTGCGCGCGAGCGGCAGACGCTCGAAGCGATCGCCGACATCCTGCGCGCCGCGCGCCTCTCCCGGGCCACCGCGATCGAAGAGCGCACGGTGATCGTCCTGCAATCGAAGCGCGGACGGCGCCGGCGCCCGGCCGAGGCGGCGACGCCTCGATCCTCGGCCGGGTCAGGTTGACCCCCTCGCAGAGCGCTCGCTATACTGCGCCGACCCCCACGCCGGCGCGTCCGGCCGCGCGGCGGGCTCACCGATCCGCAGCAACCGGCCGACAATCAGCCTGCTCCAGCCTGTGCCCGATTCCCGTGTCACCGTAGTCATCCCCACGAAGGACGAAGAAGGGCTGATTGGCGAAATCGTCGACACGGTCAAGCCGCATGCCGACGAGGTGCTGGTCGTCGACGGGCATTCGCGCGATCGGACGCGCGATATCGCCGCCGCGCATGGCGCGCGCGTCATCAAGGACGGCGGGCTCGGCAAGGGCGAGGCGCTGCGCCTGTCGCTGCGCGAGGCCGCCTGCGACATCGTCGTCTTCATCGACGCCGATGGCTCGCACGATCCGGCGGACATCCCGAAGCTGGTGGCGCCGATCCGGGCCGGCCAGGCCGACCTCGTCATCGGCTCGCGCGGCAAGGGCGGCAGCGACGAGCTGCACGGCACGCTCGAGCAGTTCATCCGCTACGTCGGATCGCAGATCATCATGCTGGCGATCAACTATCGCTGGAACGTGCGGCTGACCGACAGCCAGAATGGCTTCCGCGCGATTCGCCGCGACGTCGGCCTGCGCCTCGGCCTCGACTCGAACCTGACGACGATCGAGCAGGAAATGCTGATGAAGGCGCTGAAGCAGGGCTTCCGCGTCAGCGAAATCGCCAGCCACGAGTACGAACGCCGCTGGGGCGCCTCAAAGGTCGTCGTCTGGAAGCTGTGGTTCGCCTACGTCTGGTCGTTCCTGCGCAACCTGATCTGACGGCCCCGCGCGTCCGGCGTCAGCCGCGGCGTTCATCGTCGAGTCCGGCTTCAGCAGGTCCTTGGATCACCGATTGAACGGGTCCTCGACACACCAGGTCGAGACCACCTTGCCGGTGGTGCACGGCAGACGCCGGAGGCGGGCGGCGTTGGCGGCGTTCGCCTCGACGCGCGTCTGGTAGGAGCCGATGCGAAACCTGTCGGTCGCCGCCACGATCACGCGTTCGTCCGAGAGAAACGTGATGACGTAGCAGTCCCAGTAGATCGCCCGCGCATACTTGATGCGGTGCTCGACCAGATAGTCGGTCAACTCCCGGTAATTGTTCCGGGGCGGTGACACGAGGAACTCCCGAAACAGCCGCGCGTTGTCGGCGACGGTCATCAGCGCCCATACCCCGATCAGCGCCACCACCGTTGCGCGCCAGCGCGCCGACGACTCGTGGAAGAAGAACGCACCGAAGAGCGCCACCGGCACCAGCAGCAGGAACAGCACGAAGCGGAGGATGATCGTCGGCGCCGCCGCGACGATGCCGCCGTTCAGGCCGTAGACGAGGAACGTCTGCAGGCCAATCAACGCCAGGTAGAGTGGAAACGAGAAGCGCTCGTCCCTCGCGAAGCCCGCGCCCGATCTCACGGCGCGCGGCGCCAGGCGCCACAGGCAAACGAGCAGCGCGGCGGCGAACGCGGCGCCGGCCAGGAGTGAGCCGGCGTCGATGGCGCTGATGAGGCCGTACCTGCCAATCAAGTGGGTGCGTGCGCCGAACAGGTCCGGCAGCCCTTTGGTCACGACGCTCATCAGGCGCGCAAGATACGGCCGGACTTCGAACGACAGCCACATCGCGATCTGTTTGGCCTCCAGCGTCAGCGACGCGCTCTCGTGCAGGCCGCCCGCAGGGCCGTAATTGTTGACCGTGCGCTTCAGCACATCGATCAGCACCCACACCGCGACGAACGATGCGGCGGCCTTCAGCGCCGCCGGCGTCGACCACGACCGGTCGCGCCATTGGACGATCGCAATCGACGTGGCCGCGAACATCGCAAACTCGCGATGGAGGATGGCGACGCACAGGAGCGCGCCGAAGATGTATGGCCGCCGCCGCAGCCACCACAGCAGCATCACGTAGAGGAAGGGCTCGATGCTGGCGCCGAGCTCGAGCAGGGTCGCCGAGACGATCGGCGTCGTCGCGATGATTGGCAGGGTCGCGGCCAGCGCGAGCATCGGCCGCATGCCCTGGCGCACGAACGCGAGCATGCACAGGAGAGCTGCGGCGACCCCGATGATCACCAGCGGCAGGCGCAACATCGCAATCGACGTCCCGCCGACCAGGATGAAGGGCGCCGCGATCCATGACGCGACGCCCAGCATGTAGTTCTGGCCGTAGAAGAAGAGCGGAAACGTTTTCAGCTCACTCAGGTGCTTGGCCATCAGGCCGACAATCGCCTGATCGGAGTTGAAGTCGAACCGCTCGTACACCATCGGCACGATCGAACGGATGACGACGATCGCGACCGCACCGGCGATGGCCAGCGCCAGCTCACGCCGCGACTCGCCCCACGCGCGGCCGCGCGCCTCTGCGTGTCGCCGCACCGCGGCCTGCCACGCCGGCTGCGGCCGCAACAGGATCGGGATTCACGGGCGCGCCTTGTCCGGGTCGGCGTCGGTGGTGAGGTCGAACAGCATGGTATTCGGTGGCGCGTTCGGCACCGGCACCTGCCGGCGCGCGCGCAGGTACTCGGCGACGTCAGGGTGGGCCGCTGCGAGACGCGGCCAGATGGTGGTCGCGAAATACGTCGCGCCGAAACGTTTCCTCAACAGGTCGATGACGTGCGGCGAGATCGATCCGAGGTCGAAGCTCCAGCCGCGGCGATGCGCCCAGTAGAGCAGGATCGGCGAGTTGTTGCCGAACTGCTCGTACTCGACGGTGACGACCAGCGCGGCCGGGCTGACGACCTGCTGCAGCGCCACGCCCGCCTCGATCGGCGCCAGGTCGAGCCGCGTCGGGCGGAAGAGATTCTGCACGGCGCCGCTGTAGTTGAACGACAGCCACGCGGCGGCGGCCAGCGCGGCCGCGCTCCCGACCGCGCCGGTGATCCGCCCGCCGTTCGCGCGTAGCCATGCGCCGTCGAATGCCGGCGCGGCCGCCAGGCCGAAGAGCAGCGCGGCCGGCGGCAGCAGCGGCAGCTGGTGGAATTCATGATTGCGGTTGCCGTCGGCGGTGGCCAGCATCAACAGCAGCACGACGCCGAGCCAGGCGTCCACGAGGCGCCGCCGCGGCCGGCGCCAGGTTGCCAGCAGTCCGAACAGCGCGAGCATGAACCCGCCCGGTGTGAGATGCAGCGCCCATGCGCGGTTCAGCATCTCGATGTAGAAGTCCCAGCCGGCCAGCCGCGTCGCGTTGGTCCAGTGGTAGACGCCGGCCGATGTGCCGGTCGCGACCGATATCGGCAGCGGATACGACCCCGACGGGTGCCAGATGGCGAGGCCGAGACCGGTTCGGTGAAACAGGACGTCGGCATGCCAGTACCAGAGCGCCGTCACCGCGAGCGCACTCGCGATGCCGACGACCAGCCGGCGGTCTTTCAACGCCGACCATCTCCTGGCGTGCCACGCGGCCCACGCGATTGGCGCGAGCACGATCACCGCGGGAATCTTGACGAGAAAGGCCAGGGCCGACGCGCAGGCGCCCGCGATCGCGGCGGCCGTCGATCCGGTATCCAGGTACGCGACCCACCCGAGCACGGCGACGACCGAGAAGAACACCATCGGCGTGTCGGAGATGAAGAAGCGGCCGAAGAACACCGCGCTCGGCGAGATGGCGAAGAGGAACGCCGCCGCGCGCCCGGCCGCGACGCCGAAGAGGCGCGTTCCGAGCGCAAACAACGCCCAGACGGTGCCGAGCGAGAACGCGATGCTGACCAGCCGCCCGTAGATCGCATCCTCGTGGAACACTCGATAGGCGACCGCCACGATCCAGTGCATCAGCGGAAATTCCATGCCGACGTAGGTCTCGGACGGGCCGCCCCAGTTCACCTGCGGGTAGAAGATGTTCATCGAGCGTTCGGCGAAGTTCCGGGCGATGTCGGCGTTGAAGACCTCACGCCAGCGGTGCGCCTCGGCCATGGGCATGTCGAGATACTGCATTCGCAGGAGCGCGCCGAAGACGAGAATCAGAACGAGGGGAACGTCAGGCCGGAGCGTCGCAGGGGAGAACGTTTCACGGAATGTTGGGGGCGAGCCTACGGCCGAGCCTGACATCTCGGGTGAGTATACCCGCTCGCGTGCTACGCTCGCGGTGACGCAGAGGACGTAGCGGGCAGAAGGCGCAGGAGACGCAGAGGTCATCATGATTCGTGACTATCAGGCTTTTCTCGCACGCCGGTGGAACGAGCTCGACATGCCGGCGAAGACGCGCGCGGCCGCCGACAACGAGGACACGCAGCGTCCGATTCAGGTCGCGTGGCTCATTCAGGCGGTCGGTGAACTGCGTCACACGACGCTGCACGAGGGGCGCGAGCATCCGGATGTGGGCCTGCTGTTCAAGGACTCGGGCAACCACTTCGATGCCGGCAACGGGTTGAAGATCGCCAACGACATCATCTGCGTCCGCGACACCAATGCCGCCGGCGAGGTGACCGACCCGCGCATCTTCGCGATCGTCGACTGCATCGTGTCGGTGAACCGGCATGCGGCGCACCCGGGCTGGATCGTGAACGGCATGGCGGTCGGCGCCGACGTGGCGCGGTTCCGCGACGCCCCGGTGCCGGTGACGGCGCAGCGGCCGCCGGAGCCGGCAGGGCCGACCGGGACGGAAACGGCGAACCGGAACCGGCAACCGGCATCACGGCACCGCTGGTTCCGCCCGCCGGGCTCGACACCGACGCCACGCGCTCGCTCGCGCAGATTGCCACGCTCTTGCAGGAGATGCGCACCGCGCCAGGATGCCGATCGCGAGCTGCAGCAGAAGATCCTCGGCACCCTCGAAGGGTTGCGGCGCGACCTCGACAACACCGGCAAGCTGCTGGTGGCGGTGATGGGTGGCGGCGGCGGGCTCGGCAACATCGCCGACCTCGTTCAAGCGGTAGCGCAATGGCCAGACGCGTGTCCGCCGCCGCGGCCGGCTGCGCGCTCGCGATCGCGCTCACGATCTGGCCAGCCGCCGCGGCCGGACCGGCGACGATCACCGTCTCGGGCACGGCGTTTCACGTCGACGGCCGTCCGGCCTATCTGCTCGGCGTCAGCCTGTTCGACGCGCTCGGCTCCACGCCGCCGCGCGATCTCGATCTCGACACGCTCGGCCAGTGGGGCGTTGGCCTCGTGCGCGTCTGGGCGCACTGGCTCGAACCGATCTACCAGGGCGACGGCACGCTCACCGCGCAGGGACGCACGCGGCTGCTCACGCTCACCGAGCGGCTGCGCACGCGCGGCATGGTCCTCGAGCTCGCGCTGCTGCGTCCGGGTCAGCTTCCCGGACAGGGCGTCGCGATCTTCGCGTCCGCCGAGGCGCGCGTGCGCGCGGTGCAATCGATCACGACAGCGCTGCGTGACTACCGCAACGTGATCTTCGATCTCTACAACGAGCACGATCACCCGGGCGGTCCGATCTCTCATGCCGACTCGCGCGTCCTGCGCGACGCGGTCAAGGCCATCGATCGCGCGCGGCTCGTCACCATCTCGAGCACCGGCGGGCATCTGGTCAGCGCCGCCAGCCAGGTGGGGCCGGCCGAGGAGAAGGAACCTGCGCGAGGAGGCCGGCACCGACCCCGGCGCCGTCGCCGTCGACATCGTCGCGCCGCATTTTCCGAGGTCGGACGACTGGGCCGCGGCAACCGGCACGCGGGTCGCCGCGCTGAAGGGTGTGATGGAGAAGATGGGCCGGCCGTTGCCAATCTATCTCAACGAGGAACGGCGGACCGACGATCGCACCGCGCTCGATCCCGCCGCCTACCGCGACGCGTTCGCGAAAGCGCGCGAGGCCGGAGCCGCTGCATGGCTCTTCCACACGGCCGCGGGATTCGGCCTCAAGCAGAAACCGTTTCTCGACGCGCTCAAGCCCAACGAACGCGCCGCGCTCGCGTCGTTGGCGCCGCGCCGCTAGGCCGGCTCGTCGCGCGGGCAGGCCAGCCTACTTCGGCGCGAGCGAATACACGCGGCCCGCCCCTTCAGTGTGCTCCAGCTTCAACTGCGCGACGCGAGTGATCCGTTCCTCGACCGCCGCCCAGTCGGCCGGCGTGTAGTAGTCGGTGTGGACGACGATGTACCGCACGTCCAGTTGCTGGAGAGCGTTCACGCTCGCCTCGTCGGGGAACTCGAGCATCTTCTTGTAGAGATCGAAGTGCAGCCGCGGACGCAGCCCGCTGTAGCCGTGGATGGTCTTCTGCCAGTGGGCAGTCGAGTGGAGCATGTATTCGGTCTGCCGGCGCTCGTAGCCGCCGACGTTGCGTGGGTTGCCGAATGGCACCTCGGCGATCGCGAACGGCTTCGGCTGCTGATCGAGCCATCGATCGATCGCGGGGATCTCGATGGGGTAGACCATCGTTGCGAGCGGCATCGCCGCGAATTCGCCGACGAGCAGCGCGCCGGCGAGCGTTGCGACGAGCCGTTTCGTCCGTCCGGCGAAGCGCGCGGTCAGCCGGTCGAAGCCAAACCCCGCGAGCACCGCCAGCGCGAGCACGGCCAGCAGCATGAAGCGTGACGGGATGCGGATGAAGTTCATGCCCGGCAACCAGTACACGAGCGGCCACAGAAACCCCGACGTACCCACCGAGAGCACGACGCAGATCAGGGTCAGCAGAAGATAAAAGACGATCTCGCGGTTCGGAGGTGCGGCCAGCCATCGCCGAACGGCATCGGGCACGCGGTGCACCGAGCCGGCTTCTGCGGGCGACCGCCGGAGCATGATCACCGCGGCCGCCGCCAGCAGCAACGGGATGTATCCGGGAAACAGATACGCCGACGCGGTTTCGTTGATGCGTGCATCGGGAAACAGCGACAAGACGCGCGCATGCAGGTGTGCCGGCGATGCCAGCAGGCTCCCGAACGGACTTGGCCAGTCGACCAGCGTCCGCCTCAGACCCATCTCGACCTGCACCCGCCGATAGGGCAGGACGATGAGTACGGCGGGAACGAGCAGCAGGGCGCCGGTCACGCCGAAGTCGCGCAGGCGTCTCATGAACGCGATCGGCTCGCCCAGACACGCCCGATAGACGACCAGCCCGACCATCGCTACGAGCAGATAGACGGCGCCGTGGCCGGTCGTCAGCGCCTGCAGCGTGAAGAACGCGATCGCGATTCGAAGATGACTCTTGCGGCCGCTGTCCAGGTAGGAGTGCAGGAAGGCGAGCGCGAACGGTATCCACTGAATGGTGGTGAGATGAAGCTGGCCGAGTCGCAGAAACCGCGGCGGCGAGAACGCGAAGATCAGCCCGGCGAGCGTTGAGCCGAGTTGCGAGAGACCGAGCCGGCGCGCCAGCAGCCAGGCGCCAATGCCGCACAGGACGCACGACAACAGCGCGACGATGTTGAACGCGAGGACGGTGTTGTCGGTCAGCCAGAAGATCGGCGCGGCAAACACGGCGCTGCCGATGAGATTCTCCGAATAGGCGAGCGTATCGTGGTGCGGGTAGTAGATGTTGGCCTCGAAGATCGAGAGAGGCCGATGCGTGAATGCGTAGGTGTCCCACTTCAGCATCCACGCCATCAGCAGCGTGTCCGGGCTCGCGTTCAAGAGACGGCCGGCCGGATCGATGCTGAGGGGATAGGCGAACAGGATCGTGAGGGCGACGTAAAGAAGGGCCGGCCGCCACATCGACGCGCGACCGCCGGTCTTCACGTCGTCAGCGCTGGCAACCTCCATCGTGGCGGACATCGTAGCCTCCGGAGTGCGCGCCCTTCAACCGAGCTGTACAGGTCGATCTCCCTATGCGAGGGAACGTGCATTGAACCTCGACGCCGCCTCGTTGTTCCGTGGTACATCGCGGGCGGTTCAAGAAGTTTCAACGCCATTTTCTGCGGAAAATCCGCACTACAGCGGAACCGCCGTACGAGGAGTGAAGAATCAATGCCGATGACGAGAACAGTGGTGATGGCGATGCTTGTCGCCGCGGCCGCAGCCAACGCGAACGCGCAAACTCAACCGCCGCCTGCCAATCTCGGGTTCGTGAGCATCAACTTCGGTGGGCAGCCCGCCAGCCGGGATGTCAATACCAACCAGAGCTTCCCGATCTACGGGGAGACCGCCACCTTCGCCACGGCACAGGAAAACGGCGGCGGCGCGCTGTTCGACATCAGCGGCGGCTACAGGATCAGGCCGGCGTTCGGTGCGTCGATCGGCTTTACGAGCATGAGCAACACGAGCGACAGCACCGTCAATACGTCGATTCCCAATCCGCTGGTCTTCGATCAGCCGCTGGCGGCGAGCACGACCGTATCCGACCTCAAACACAGCGAGCGCGCCATCCACCTGTCTGCGGTGTGGTTCCTCCCCGTCACCGACAAGATCGACGTCGCGCTGTCGATCGGCCCGTCGTTCATCATGGTGAGCCAGGATCTGGTCACGTCGATCGCCGTGCCTGCCGGCACGCAGACGGCCAACCCGATTGTGTCCAGGGAGGATGAGACTGGCATCGGCGTGAACCTCGGCTTCGACGGCACCTACCTCGTCACCAGAAACTTCGGCGCCGGGTTCTTCCTCCGCTGGGCGGGCGCCAGCGTGGATCTGTCAACCGTCGATGACTTGAGCGTCGGTGGATTTCAGATCGGGGCGGGCCTTCGGATGCGGTTCTAAAAACAAAACGCCGAGCCCGTCATCACGGGCTCGGCGCGAGAGAGCGGTTGGGCAGGTCCGGTGCCGATTGGACCTGCCGACCTCATCAGACCCACCTGACGTTACGAAACCTGCTCGTTAGTCTGGAATCACCGGCCGCGGGGTCGGGTTCGCGCCGTTGGCCGCGATCTCGAACCACTGGATGGTCGTGGCCCTCCCCGGCGTGCCCAGGCTATAGATGTCGAACAGGCGCCACTGGCCGGCGATCTTGATGCAGATCTTGTCGCTCGAGATTGCGCCCGACGGATTCTTCTGCCCGGCGGCTTCGAACCCGGCGAGGCCCAGGTGCCAGAGCGTGCGGCGCAGCAGCTGATCGGCGGCGCCGACGGCTTCGCCTTCGCTGCCGAACACCGCGTGGAGGCTCGGGAACTCGTTGTAGGTGCCGAAGACGACCGATTTTGCGCGAGCTTCGGTGGACCCGCCGGCGGCGATGTGCCCGTTCTGCCCGTTCGGCGACGGCGTCGGTGTCGGCGACGGCGCCGGCGAGACTGGCCGCGGCGTGTCGGGCGTCCGGAAGTCGTGCGTGTCGGACCAGAAGCCGTTGTTCGTGCCGTCGGTCGCGCGCACGCGCCAGTAGATGACGATGTCGTAGGGGACGTCCTGCGGCGCGTCAACGGTGGTCTGGTTCGCGCCTTCAGGAACCGGCCCGACGGTGAACGCGGGTGCGAACGCCGGCGAGTTGGAGAACTCGAGGATGTAGGCCATCGAGCCTGCCGGCCCGGTGCGCGGCGCGTTCTGGAACGTGAATCGCGGACGGCGCGACTCCACCTGCTCGTTGTGAATCGGCGAGAGCAGAATCGGCTCGCCGAGGACGACCGGCGTGAAGACATCGAAGCTGGCTGGCGTCGAGAACGGGCCGGTATTGGCGCCGTCTTCGGCGCGCACGCGCCAGTAATAGCTCCGGCCCGGGGCGAGCGCGTCGGGCAGGCGCACCGTGGTGCGGCCGCCGTCGCCGGGTGCGATGCCCGACTGCTGGAAGACCTTGCCGGCGAAGTTCACGTCGGTCGCGACTTCGACGGTCATCGAGAGCGGCCGCGGGCCGGTGCTCGATGCGTTTTCGATCAGCAGCGTCACCGGCTGCTGGCTGACCGCGATCTTCATCGAGACCGGTTCGAGGGTCTTCGGTGCGCTGATTTCGATGCCGGGAATCGGGCCCGCAACTGATGGGCTCAACGGCGTCGTGCTCTTAGATGCCTCGCAACCGACGATCGCGACGAGGAGCGGGGCAAAACAGACGAGGCTGAGTCTCTTCATACTTATCCTGAACCTGACAAACCAATGGCTGGCGCAGTCCGGTTATCGTCAGAACACGCAAGACACTACAGTCCGTCGGAGAACAGCGGTAAGCTGGGGGCCAGACCGCGATAGAGTGGGGAGCGGGAGCAGATTTTAGCAGTGGTGTGCCATTACGTCAACCCCCCAATTCGCGAAATTGCTCAGGTTTTCCCCGTGGATGAGCTCCAACGCGGAATCCCCGCACTGCTGATTTGGACCGCTGTCGCACGGCCATTTCGCCGCTACCGATGAGTCATCGACCGCTGAACGTCCTGCAGATTTGCGATCACCTCGGCTGGGAAGGATCGCGCATGCACGGGGTCAAGCGCCTCTTCAGCTGGATGATTCCGCGCTTCGATCCGGCAGGCTTCAACGTCTCGCTGCTGAGCCTGCGGAAGCGCGACCTCTCCGAGGAGCCGCTCGAAGCGCTCGGCATCGACATCACCTACCTCGAGCGTTCCAAGTTCGATCCGATGACGCTGCCGGCGCTGCTGAAAGTGGTCGATCGCAAGCAGCCGGACATTCTTCACATGCACGGCTACGGGGCGACGACCTTCGGCCGCCTCGTCGCCGCCGCGCGCGGCATCCCGACGATCCTCCACGAGCACGCCAACCTCACCGACACGCCGTGGTTCCAGAAGATCGCCGATCGGCTGCTCGAGCCGTACACCGACATCGCGATGGCGGTCTCGAAGAGCACGGCCGAGTTCGTGATCCGCGCGCGCCAGATTCCCGCGTCGAAGGTGAAGGTCGTCTACCTGGGCGCGCCGGTCGAGGAGTTCGGGCGCCCTCGCAGCGCGGAGGAGATCGCGGCGGCGCGCGCGGAACTGGGTCTGCGCGCGGACGAGTTCGTCGCCGGCACGATCACGCGACTGCACGACTCGAAAGGGAACTCGTATCTGGTCGACGCCGCGGCACGTGTCGTCGCCGCGCGGCCGGGTGTTCGCTTCGTGCTGGTGGGAGAGGGACCGCTGCGATCGGATCTGGAGGCGCAGGCGGCACGCCTCGGCCTCGGCGATCGGTTCGTCTTCGCCGGCTTCCAGCGCGACGCCGCTCGCACGCTCTCTGCGTTCGATCTGACCGTGTTTCCGTCGCTCTGGGAAGGCACGCCGCTGACGGCGTTCGAAGCGCTGGCGGCCGGCAAGCCGATCGTCGCGACCGACGCCGATGGTCTGGTCGACATCCTCGCCGACGGGCACGACGCGGTGATCGTGCCGAAGGCGAACGCCGACGCGCTGGCGGAAAAAATCGTCTGGCTGATCGATCGGCCCGAGGAGCGCGCGCGCCTGTCCGCCGCCGCGTACGAGAGCGGCCAGGGATACGACATCGGCGCGTTCGTTCGGAAGATGGAGCGGCTGTACACGCTGCTCCACGACACCTCGCGCGCGACCCGCCGCCAGGGCGTGCTGCGCGCCGACCTGTCGTTTCTCACCTCGGGAGTGTCGCGGTGATCGACGCGGCCTCGACGCCGGCGCCCTCCGGCGGCGCGACGCGTCAACTCGGCGCCGTCGTCTCGATCGGGCTCGGCCTGGTGCTGCTGGCGTTCGCCACGACCGTCGATTTCCCGAAAGCCGCGCACGGCTTCAAGGGGGACGAAGCGACCTACTACAGCCTCGCGCACAGCCTGGCCCGCGATTTCGACTTCGCCTTCGAGCGGCAGGATCTGGTTCGCGTCTGGGAAGAGTTTCCGGGGCCTGAAGGGATCTTCCTGAAGCGCGGCAAGCGCGTCGAGATTCGCGGCTCGCGCACGTTTCCGTTCGTGCGCTGGGTCAAGCGGAACGATCTGGTTCGCACGCGGCTCTATTACTCGAAGGCGTACATCTACCCGCTGGTGGCGGCGCCGTTCGTGTTCCTCGCCGGGACGAACGGCTTCCTGATCCTGCACGCGCTGCTGCTGGCGCTCGATCTGTACGTCATCTATCTCTTCCTGTCGGCCCGCGGCAGCCCGCCGGTCGCGGCCGCGTCATACGCCGCCGCGTTCCTGCTCGCCTCGGTCGTGCCGGTCTACTTCATCTGGCTCACGCCGGAGCTGTTCAACTTCTCGGTCGCGCTCTACGCGCTGTTTTTGTGGAGCTACAAGGAGATCGCCGTCGACGCTGTCGCCGGCGCGCGGACCGGATTTCTGTATGGCCGCGGATCCGACTACCTCGCCGCCGCGCTGGTCGGCGTCCTGACCTACTCGAAGCCGACGCACGCCATCCTGATGGGCCCGATCGGTCTGCTCATCCTCACCCGGCACCAGTGGCGGCGCCTCGCCGGCATCGTCCTCGTGTGGACGCTGGCCGACGGGCGGGCTGTTTGCGATCAACGCGGCGATCACCGGCGAGTTCAACTACCAGGGCGGCGATCGCAAAACCTTCTATAGCTACATCGGGTTCCCGTTCGCGAACGAGCGGGAGACCTTCGACAACATCGGCCCGCAGGAGCGGCTCGAAGCGGTGCTGCCGGGCGGCGTGATCGCGACGCGGCACTCGGCGGAAGTCTTCCGGCACAACGTCGGCTACTTCCTGCTCGGGCGATCCAGCGGGCTGCTGCCGTACTTTTTCCCGGGACTGGTCAGCGTGCTGCTGTTCCTGGCCGTGGGGCGCCGTCAGCGCGTGGCAGTGGTACACGCTTGCGACGATCGCCGGCGCGATGGTGATGCTCCTCGTGCTGACGCCGTTCACCTACTCCGGCGGCGGCGGCCCGGTCGGCAACCGCTACTTCATGAGTTTCTACCCGCTGTTCCTGCTGCTGACGCCGGCGCTGGCCGGCCTCCGCCCGGCGGTGGTCGCGATGGCGATCGGCGCGCTCTTCACCGCCAAGATCCTGTTGAACCCGTTCTACTCGTCGTTCAACCCGGGCGAGCACCTGAAGTCGGGCGCGCAGCGATGGCTGCCGCTCGAGCTGACGCTGCTCCAGGATTTGCCGATGTCGGCGAACCCCGATCGCTCGAAGCGGCCGCTCGGTGGCACGCCGCCGATGCTCGCGTATTTTCCGGACGACAACGCGTTCAACCCTGAAGGCGACGCGTTCTGGGTGAAGGGGAAGTCGCGGGCCGAAGTGATCCTCCGCGCGCCGGTGCTCGACGCGGGAGGCGGGCTGTTCGTGACCAAGGCGATCCGGCGCCTCGGCGTCGAGGTTCGCAACGGCGGGCTCGACGATCGCGTCACCGTCTCGACCGGCGCGGAGTCGCGCACGCTCGACATGAAGCCGTCGGAAGTCGCGACGTTCCAACTCGCCGTCGAGAACGGCGTGCCGTACCACCGGATCGAGCAGCCGACCAGTTTTCTCTACAAAGTCTCAATCAAGACGACGAGCGGGTTCGTGCCGTTCCTGCACGCGCCGGACGCGAACGACAGCCGTTTTCTTGGTGCGCTCGTGCGCTTCATCCCCGAGTACTTCGACGCCGAGACGTCGACCTGGCAGGTGCGGGAATAGCGGCGACAGCCACCGTCCAACGTTTGCGGCCGATGGGCGATCCCGCCGCCGGCGGAAAACAGAAGATCAGGAGATCAGGAGATCAGGAGGCTGAATTCCAACCGCCAATTTGCGTCAGCGAGCGCCCTGCGGTTCGGCGGGGCGCCGCTTCGCGGCGCGCACGGCCGGACTCGGATCGATACACGAACCGACTCGCGTCGTCCTGTCGGCTCGTGTATCGATCCGATCCGGTCGTGCCGGTGGCCTGCGGAGCAGGCCGGCCCGCCGAACCGTCCGGCGCGGACAAGCCTCTTGAGCTCCTGCTCTCCTGTTCGTTCCACTGGCGATCGACGCCGCCCATAGGCTGCTGAAGCCGCCCTTCCGCCGCGTGGCAAGGGAGTGGCTGTCGCCGCAAGGGAGCAGCTGTCGCCGGTAGAGCTCGATGGCGGGCGCGGCGCTCAGCTCTGCCCGAGGTGACGCCGCCGGGTGCGGTTGATGTAGAGCGCCGCGCCGGTCAGCGAGAACAGCATCACCAGCGCCTGCGCGACGAGCGACATCACCAGCGCCGACTCGATCGGCTGGCCGATGCGCGAGAAGTAGAACGAGAAGGTCGCCTCACGTACGCCGAAGCCGTTGACCGACACGGGCAGCATCTGCATCACCAGCGACACCGGTACGATCACCGCCAGGTCGGCGAACGCCACCTGCAGGTGCAGCGCATAGGCGACCGCGCAGTAGAAGATCACGACCGCCGCCTGCACGAACACCGCGCCGCCGAAACATGCCGCCAGCGCCGACGGCTGATCGCGGAACTTGGCCAGCGCGCTCGTCAGCTTCTCGATCCGATCGCCGACCCACTCGGGGTGAAAGACGGTGAGCGGCTGCAGCAGGCGGCCGAAGCCGTCCGGTGCGAAGACGACCGGCGCGCACGCCGCCGCCGCCGCCAGGAAGCCGGCCCACAGCCACAGCGGCCAGATCGGCGCTTTGGCCGGATGCAGATGACCGGCGGCCGTCGCCCCGATCGCCGCCACCAGCACCAGCGCCATCATGCCGAGGCCGCGATCGACGAGGATCACCGTCGCCGCGAGTGTCTTCGACCCCGCCGGCCGCGCCGTGTCGCGGATGCGAACGACGTCGCCGCCGATGTTGCTGGGGAGGAAGTTGTTGAAGAAGTTGGCGACGAGGTACGAGCTGAGCAGCGAGCGGCCGCGCACATGGATGTGCTGCGCCGCCAGCAGCAGCCGCCATCGCCACGCCGCCGCGCCCTGGTTGATGGCGAAGATCACCAGCGCGATCACGAGCCAGGGGATCGAGGCGAGCTTCGCCGTCCGCCACAAACTGCCGACGTCGATGCTCGCGAAGAGCACGACCATCAGGACGACGCTTATCGACAGTTTGATCGCGAGCAGCGCGTAACGGCGAGCCGGGGACGATTCGGATGTGTCCGCAGACATTCTGGCGACAGGGGATTCGCCACTGTACTATCATTCGGTGGTATTCGTGAGAAAATCACCCCAACCGTGCGCATCCTGATGATCGCGCCCGAGCCGTTCTTCGAGCCGCGCGGCACCCCGTTCAGCGAGTTCCACCGCATCCGTGCGCTCACCGCGCTCGGCCACCAGGTCGACCTGGTGACCTATCCGTTCGGCCAGAACGTGTCGATGCCGGGCCTGCGCGTCTTCCGCAGCCTGCGGCCGCCGTTGGTGAACGGCGTGAAGATCGGGCCCTCGCTCGCGAAGATTCCGCTCGACGCGATGCTGACGCTGACCGCCGTCCGGCGCGCGCTCAGCGGCCGCTACGATGCCATCCATTCACACGAGGAAGGCGGCCTCATCGGCGCGGTGCTCGCGTGGCTGCTGCGCGTGCCGCACCTCTACGACATGCACTCGAGCTTGCCGCAGCAGCTCACCAACTTCGCGTTCAGCCGGTCGCCGCTCATCCGGCGGGCCTTTCTCGCGATCGAGCGCTTCATGATCCGGCGCTCGCGTGTCGTGATCGTGATCTGCCCGTCGCTCGAGGACACGGTGAAGGCGATCGAACCCGAGGCGCGGGTCGTCCTGATCGAGAACGCGCCGGGCTCGGCCGAAGACGCGGCGACGCCGGCACAGGCATCGGATGTGCGACGCTCGCTCGGGCTGGGACTCGAGACTCCGGTTGTGCTCTACACCGGCACGTTCGAAGCCTATCAGGGCCTCGACCTGCTCTTCGACGCGATGGCTGGCGTCAGGCGCGAGCGTCCGGACGTGCGTCTGGTCCTTGCCGGCGGGCAGCCGGATCAGATTGAGCGTGCGCGGCAGCAGGCCCGCGCGGCCGGCGTGGAGGAGGCGACGATCTTCGCCGGCCAGCGCCCGGCGTCCGAGATCCCGGCGTATCTGCTCGCCGCCGATCTTCTGGTGTCGCCGCGTTCGCGCGGCACGAACACGCCGCTGAAGATTTATCAGTACCTGCGATCGGGGAAGGCGATTGTCGCCACCCGCCTGTTGACCCATACCCAGGTGCTGAGCGACGAGACCGCGATCCTCACCGAGGCGACGCCGCAGGCGTTTGCCGCCGGGATCCTCGCCGGCCTGGCGGACCGCGCGATGGCGGCCGACGTCGGCCGGCGCGCGCGCGACCTCGCCGAGACCAAATACAGCTACGACGCCTATCTCGAGCGGACACGCCAGGCCTGCCGGGCGCTGATGCCCGACGCATCGGCGCCTCCACCGGGCGCGGCGGTCAAGGACGTCGCGTGAAGGACTCACGCCAGGGCGCGCACTACAGCTACTCGATGTATGCGGACGAGAAGATGGCCAGCACCTTCGACCAGCGCCGGTTCGGCGGGCCGATCGGCGATCTGGTCGCGCGGACGCAGGCGCGCGTGCTCGCCAACATGGTCGGGCGCATCCAGGATCGCCACATCCTCGACGTCGGCACCGGCACCGGCCGGGTGGCGCTGCTGCTCGCGCACGGCGCTGCAAAGGTCACCGCGATCGACGCGTCGGAGGAGATGCTCGCGATCGCGCGCAAGCGCGCCGCAGACGAGCTCGTCAAGGTCCGCTTCGAGCGCGGCGACGCGCACGCGCTCGATTTCCCCGATCGCAGCTTCGATGCGGTGGTGTCGTTCCGCCTGCTGATGCACGCGCCGCAGTGGCGGCAGTGCCTGGCCGAGATGTGCCGCGTATCGGATCGGCTGGTGATCATCGACTACCCGTCGGCGACGAGCGTCGCGTGGTTCGAATCGTCGGCGCGGCGGCTGGCCGGCGCCGCCGGCGTCAAGACCGAGGCGTATCGCGTCTTCAGCCGCGCCACCATCGCCGCCGCGCTCGACGAGAACGGCTACCGGATCCGATCGATGCACCACCAGTTCGTGCTGCCGATCGCGTTTCACAAGCTGATTGGCTCGCGCCGCTTCACGATGTGGATCGAGGACGTCCTCGACCGCATCGGCCTGCTCAAGCCGTTCGGCTCGCCGGTCACGCTCGTCGCCGAACGGTGCGTGCCCTAGTCTCCGGCGCAACGGGGTTCACGGGCGGTCACCTCGCGCGCGCGCTGGCGGCGCGTGGCGACAGCGTCTCCGCGCTCGTTCGTGCGCGCGGCGAACCCGCGGCGGCACTCGAACGATCGGGCGTCACAATCGTGCTCGGCGATCTCCGCGACGCGTCAGCGCTCGCATCCGCGACCGAAGGCGTCGACGTCGTCTACCACATCGCCGCGATGTACCGGGAGGCGGGCCTGCCGGATGCGACCTACCGCGCCGTCAACGCCACCGCCGTGCGGGAGATCGTCGAAGCGGCGGCCCGGGGCGGGGCGAAGCGCGTGGTGCACTGCAGCACGGTTGGCGTCCACGGCGACATCGAGCATCCGCCTGCGAACTGAAGATGCGCCGCTGAAGCCCGGGGACATCTATCAGCAGACCAAGCTCGAGGGCGAGGCGCTGGCCCGCGAGGCCGGCGCGCGGACCGGGATCGAGGTGACGATTGCGCGGCCCAGCGGCATCTACGGCCCGGGCGATCGCCGCCTGCTGAAGCTGTTTCGTCCGGTCGCGCGCGGCCGCTGGATCACGCTCGGCTCCGGCGAGATCTATTACCATCTGACCTTCATCGACGATCTGGTCGACGGCTTTTACCTGTGCGGCACTCATCCCGCGGCGGCGAATCGCACCTACATCCTCGCCGGCGGGGAAGTGACAACGCTCAACGCGCTGGTGGCGCTGATCGCGGAGGGCGCGGGCGTGCCGCCGCCGAAGCGGCACCTGCCGGTCTGGCCGGTCTGGACCGCCGGCGCCATCTGCGAAGCGATCTGCTCGCCGTTCGGCATCGAGCCGCCGCTGTATCGCCGCCGCGTCGACTTCTTCACGAAGAGCCGCGCTTTCGACATCTCGCGGGCGCGCAGCGAAATCGGCTTTGCGCCGCGCGTCGGCCTGCGCGAGGGCATCCGCCGCACCCTGGACTGGTATCGTAGCGAAGGATGGCTGTGACGATCGAACGGGCGCAGGAGCAGTTGTTCGCGCCGGGCACGTCGAGCCGCGCCAAGTACGCCGCGCTCGTCGTCGGGCGCCCGGGTCTCGGCGCGCTGCTCAAGTACGAGCTCGTCGTGTCGATCGCGCAGGCGCGTGCCGGCGCGCTGGGGCTGGCCGTGCGCAAGCTCCTGTATCCGATGCTGCTCGGCTCGTGCGGCCGCAACGTCGTCTTCGGGCAGAACGTGGTGCTGCGCCACCCGCACAAGATTCACATCGGCAGCAACGTCGTCGTCGACGACAACTGCCTGCTCGACGCGAAGGGCGAGAGCAACCGGGGGATCCGGATCGGCGACGGCGTATTCATCGGCCGCAACACGATCCTGTCGTGCAAGAACGGCGACATCGAGCTTGCCGAGGGCGCCAACCTTGGCTTCAACTGCGAAGTGTTCTCGGCGAGCCGCGTCGCCATCGGCAAGAGTGTGCTGATGGCGGCGTACTGCTACGTCATCGGCGGCGACCACGATTTCTCCGACCCGACCAAGCCGGTGCTCGAGCAGCAGCGCAAGTCTGCCGGCGTCACCATCGGCGACGGCGCGTGGATGGGCGCCGGCGCCAAGATTCTCGACGGCGTCGAGATTGGGAACGGTGCAGTGATCGGCGCCGGCGCGGTGGTGCGCGACAGCGTGGCTGCAGGCGCAATCGCGGTCGGTATCCCCGCGCGAATCGTCGCATCGCGGTAAAATCCCACCATGGCCTATCGCACCGACCTCGAGGCGCGCCTCGCCAAGAAAACCACGAAGGCGATTGTCGACTTCGACATGCTCGAGGACGGGGACCGCGTCATGGTCGGGCTCTCGGGCGGCAAGGACAGCTGGGCTCTGCTGCAGACGCTCGATGTGCTCCGCGAGCGCGCGCCGATCAAGTTCTCGCTGATCGCGGTCAACGTCGACTCCGGCTACAAGGAGTACAAGCACGAGCTGCTCGCGAGTACCTGCCGTGAGCGCGGCTGGGAGTATCGGATCGAGCACACCGGAATCGGCCAGACCATCGACGATCTGCTGGACGATGGGGCGACGCCGTGCTCGCTGTGCGCGCGGCTGCGGCGCGGCGTGCTCTACCGGATCGCGAAGGAGAACGGCGCGACCAAGATCGCACTCGGGCACCACGCCGACGACTTCATCGAGACGCTGCTGCTCAACCTGTTCTTTGCCGGCTCCCTCAAGGCGATGCCGGCCAAGCTGGTGTCCGACGACGGCGCGCACGTGGTGATCCGGCCGCTGGTGTACGTCGGCGAAGACGAGGCGCGCGCGTACACGAAGGAGTGCGGGCTGCCGATCATCGGCTGCTGTTGTCCGGCCTGCGGCGACCTCGGGCTCCAGCGGCAGCGCACCAAGCGGATGCTGATGGAGCTCGAGCGTGAGCATCCAGGCGTGAAGCAGTCGATGCTGAAGGCGCTCGGCAACGTCGCGCCGCGGCACCTGCTGGACACGCGGCTGAACCCGCCCGCAGAGCTGCGTGCCCACGCGGCGCCTCTAAAGAATCGCCCTGCGCACGCACCAGGCGCGATCGATTCCGCGACAGACGTAGGGCGCCGCTTTAGCGCCGCTACCGACTGATGAGGGCGGTCGTCCAACGCGTCTCCTCTGCGGCCGTCACCGTCGAATCCCGGACCGTGGGTGAGATCGGCCACGGCCTGCTGGTCTTCGTCGGCGTCGAAAGCGAAGATGGCCCCACCGACGTCGCCTACATTGCGGGGAAGGTCCGCGATCTCCGGGTGTTCGAAGACGACAAGCACCACATGAACCGCTCGGTCCAGGATGTGGGCGGCGCCGTGCTCGTCGTGTCGCAGTTCACCCTGGCCGCCGACTGCCGGAAGGGGCGCCGGCCGTCGTTCGACGACGCCGCGGCGCCGCCGATTGCCAGGCCCCTGTATGAAGAGGTCGTCCGCGCGCTGCGCGCCGAAGGCCTGAGCGTCGCGACCGGCGAGTTCCAGGCGACGATGCAGGTCGCGCTCGTAAACGATGGCCCAGTCACGCTGCTGCTCGACAGCCGCAAACGTTTTTAGACCATAGTCTCCGCTGAAGGCGGACACTGCATTCGAGGCCTGATGACACGTCGATTTGCTCCCGCATGCTTGCTCTTGTTCGCGATCGTCCTGTTGGCGACGCCGGCGTCGGCGCAACAGCGTCCGCTGCTCACGGAAGACCCGGAACCCATTGGCGCCGGCCGCCTGTTGATCGAGGGCGGGCTCCAATTCGACAGCAACCAGACCTATCCGGTGTCTGGATTGGAAGGGAACCTGCTGCGTCTGCCAACGGTCGGTGTCAGCGTTGGCATCAGCTCGATCGCCGAGTTCCAGATCGACGGTGGCTTCTACGATCGGTTGAATATCGACGGACGCAATCCGAACGCGCCGCTGGCCTCGGAGGTGACCTCGACGGGCACCCGCACCTCGGATGTGTCCGACTTCGTCGTCGCGACGAAGATCCGCTTCGTGAGCGAGGCCGCGGGGCGGCCGGCGCTCGGCATTCGCTTCGCGACCAAGCTGCCCAACGCGTCGAACGAGAGCGGCCTCGGCCTCGATACCACCGACTTCCACATTGCGCTGCTCGGCGCCAAGACCGTCCAGTCCGTCCGTATCGTCGGCAACCTCGGGGTTGGCATTCTGTCGGATCCGACCGCGGGGAACCGGCAGAACGACGTGCTCGACTACGGGCTGTCGTTCGCGCGGGCGCTGACGCAGGCGGCGGAGCTGGTCGGTGAGGTGAACGGCCGCCTCTCGACACGCGACGAGGCCTTTCCCGGGACGGAGAGCCGGGGGCTGCTGAAGTTCGGCGGCCGCTACACGCGCGGAGCGATCCGGTTCGACGCCGGACTCTTCTTCGGGCTGACCTCGATCGATCCGACCTTCGGCTTCACCGCCGGCTTCACCTACGTGATGAACGCGTTCACGCTGCCTTGACCGGAATGACGTCTACACCGGCACGGTCGATTTTGCAGGCGCGCGATAGAACGCTTTGACGCCGGCGATCTCGTCGCGGCGCCGTTCCTCCGACCACCCCAACTCCCCACCGACGATCGCCGCCGCGCGTTCGAGCGGCGCGTCGCCCGGGTAGCCGAGCGCGCCGAGCGGCGTTCGCCTGATGACCGCGTCCGCCAGCGTCGCGCGCCATTTCTTTTCTGACCGCGAGCACGAGCTCGGCGCCGATCACCGGCGAGCCGGGCGCGATGCGCGTCCGCCAGTCGGGGCGCGGCGTGGCGATCTCCATCACGTCGCGGAAGCGCGAGCCGTACGCGGCGATGAGATGTGGGATCGTGTCGGTCGGCAACCCCTCGTCGAATTCGCGGCGCGCGTCGGCGATTGCCAGGCCGACGTCGCGGACGCTGCCGCCGGGCAGGGGAGTCGCCGCGGTCCGGCATGGGACCGCTTCGTGCTGCAGCTTCTTCAACAGCGTATCGGTGATGCGCTCGGCCACGGCTCGCGCGGTCGTGAACTTCGCGCCGGCGACGCTGAGGATCCCGTCGATGCCCTGCGCGGCGTGATCGCGAACCTGATCGCGCCCTTCCGGCGCCACGTGGTTGCCGTGGACCGCCGCCGGCACGACGCCGCGGTGCACCAGCGTCACGTCGGCCAGGCTCAGATCGAGCGCCGGGTACGCCTGGTTCAGCTCGGCGATGAATGCGAGGACATCGCGCTCGTCGACCGATGTGTCGCCGGCCTCGCAGACGCGGTCGGCTTCCCACGTGCCGAACAGCGCGCGTTCGCGCCACGGCACGAGGAACAGGTTGCGTCCAGTGGTCGTTCGTCCGCCGAGCGCTTCGTCGCCGGCGTCGCGCCTGGTGACCAGGTTCATCACCTTGAGCATCGGGATGCCGGTCGAGGTCCCGAGCGGCGCGAGCAGCTGATCGACGGCAGACCCGGTGGCGTTGACCGTGACGCGGGCCGCAATCTCGATCGACCGCCCGCCGAGCGTGTCGCGCGCGGTGACGCCGGCGACGCGCTTGCCGCCGCCGTCGGTCAACGGCGCGACGGCTTCGACGTGGTTCGCGAGCACAGCTTCGTGCTGCGCGGCGCCAAGCGCGTACGCGAACGTCAGCCGATCCGGTTCGGTCATCACGTAATCGTGGAAGATCGCCGCGCCGGTCAGCCCGCGCCGTCGCAACCCGGGAAAGCGCTGAATCGCACTGGCGCGTCCGACGACGCGTCCGCCCGGGAGGCGGTGGGACGAAGGGACGCCGCGGTTCTTGCCGGCCGATACCAGCCGATCGAGCATGAAACCGGCGCGCATCGCGATCTTGCCCCGCATCACCGACCGGTAGAGCGGGATGGCGTAGGGCAGCGGCCGGACCGCCTGCGGGGCGATGCGCGCCACGGTGCGCCGCTCGAGCACCGACTCGCGCGCACGCGTCGAGGTCGAGCGACTGCAGGTAACGCAGCCCGCCGTGAATCGTGCGCAGGTGGTTGAAGGAGGTGCCGCTGCCAAAGTCGTCGCGCTCGACCAGCGCGACCGACAAGCCGCGCTGCGCCGCGTCGTAGGCAATCGTCAGCCCGTAGATCCCGCCGCCGACGACGAGCACATCGAAGGTGCGGCCGGTCAGGCGGTCGAGATCGCGGTTCATGCCCGACAAGTTAAACACCGGGGCCGGTGGGTCGGGCCTGCCCTGAGCGAGCCGTCAGGAGTCTTGGGGCGGCGAGTCGAAGGGTAGGGCAGGTGAGGTAGCACCTCACCAGATATAGTGTCGGGGTGGCGACCATCGATCAGGTTCGAGACTACTGGAACCAGCACATTCACGACCTTGAAATCACGCGGCATCCAGTCGGCTCGCGCGGGTTTTTCGACGATCTGGACCAGTATCACTTCGAAAAGCTCCATCACCTGCTGCGGCTCGTGCCTTTTGACGGCTATCGCGGCCGATCGGTTCTGGAAGTCGGCTGCGGCGCCGGTGTCGATCTCGCCCGGTTCGCGCGGGGCGGCGCCGAGGCCACCGGCGTCGACCTCGCCGAATCGGCGATCGAGCTGGCGCGCGCCAACTTCGCACAGCAGGGGCTCGAGGGTCGCTTCGAGGTCGCAGACGGCGAGCACCTGCCGTTTCCCGACAACAGCTTTGACTTGGTTTTTGCCCACGGGGTTGTCCAGTACACCGCAAATCCCCGCCAGCTCGTGGCCGAGGTGCACCGCGTCCTGAAGCCGGGCGGCGAGGCCATCTTTCAGGTCTACAACCGGATTTCCTGGCTCAACGCGCTCTCGAAACTGATGAAAGTGGGCCTCGAGCACGACGACGCGCCCGTGCTGCTGAAGTTCAGCATCGGCGAGTTCCGGCGGCTGGTGGGAGGCTTTCGCGACGTGAAGATCGTCGCCGAGCGGTTCCCGGTCAAATCGCGGCTGCACGGCGGCTGGAAAGGCGCCGTCTACAACGGCCTGTTTGTCGGCACCTTCAACGCCCTGCCGCGTGCCGTCGTGCGCCGGTTCGGCTGGCACCTCCTCGCCTTCTGCAGAAAATGATGAAATTTTCGAAAGCCCACGCCTACGGCAACGACTTCCTCTACGTCCGGCGCGACCAGCTGCCGGGGGCCGCAGCGCTCGACTCGCTCGCGCGCGAGCTGTGCGATCGGCACACCGGCGTCGGCGCCGACGGCCTGATGATCTACGAGACGACGCCAGACGGCGCGTCGATGGAGCTGTTCAACGCCGACGGCAGCCGCTCGGAGGTGTCTGGCAACGGCGTCCGCGGCCTGGCGGCGCTGCTGCTGCGCGACGACGACCGGCGCGAGGCGCAGGTCACCATCCACACCGAGGGGGGCGTGAAGCGCCTGACCCGCACCGGCCGCGACGGATCGAAACAGCACTTTCGCGCGGCGATGGGGCTGCCGGCCGACTTGCGTCAGGTCCAGCTGACAGCCGCCGGCGAGCCGCTGCAACTCGCCGTGATGTCGTTCGGCAACCCGCAGTGCGTCGCCCTCGGTCCGTTGCCCGATGAAGCGCGCTTTCAGCGACTTGGCCCCGCGCTCGAGCGCCACGAGTTCTTTCCAGCGCGCACCAACGTCGAGTTCGCGACCGTCGAGGCACCGGGTCAGGTGCGCATCCTCATCTGGGAGCGCGGCGTCGGGCCGACGATGTCGTCGGGGACGGGGTCGTGTGCGTCGCTGATCGCGGCAGCGGCATTCGGCGGCGCCTCACGCGATGCCGAGGTGATCGCGCCTGGCGGGCGGCAGCGTGTCGAATGGCGCGACGACAGTGTCTATCTCACCGGCTGGGCGGAGGTGGTGCTCGACGGGCGGTGGCTGCGCACCTGACATTGCGGATTGCGGAATGCGGATTGCGGATTGATTGCCACAATTGAATCCGCAATCCGCAATCCGCAATCCGCAATGTCACGCGCCGCTAGCGTGCGCAGTTTTTTTAACCGCGCTAGCGGCGCTTCCGGGTTCCGCTGGTGGGCACGGCGTCGAGATCGCGCGTGGTGCCTTCAGACTCGCCGTTGCGCTGCGTGAGCGGTCGATTGCGCGGCGGTAGTCGCCCTCATTCATCGCTGTGCGCGCTTCTTGCACAGCCGTTTCGCCATCAGCAATCGTCCGGCGCGCCGCGCTGAGCAGCTTCGCGGCTGCGCGCGCCGCTTCGGCGCTTTTGAGTTTCGCGCGCGACTCGTGCAGCGCCGCGTCGGCCTCGGCCAGCGCGCGCTCGGCGTCGATGCGCGCGGCGGCCTTTCCGTCGACGGCCTGCTTGGTCGCGGTCTGCGCGCGCTCGCGCGCGTCGAGCGCCGCGTTCAGCGCCAGGCGGTAGTCGCGTTGGGCGACGGCTTCGTTGGATTTCTTGAGGGCGTCTTCGGCGGCGGCGAACTCTTCGCGGGCGAACTGCTCGGCGCCAGCCGCGCGGGCGGTGTCGATCGCCGCCTGCGCCTGCTGCATTTCCCTGTCGGGCGGATCGGTGCAGGCCGCTCCCAGCATCGCCGCGACGACGGCGAACGACAACAGGAAGCGTCGCCACGAGGCCATAACTCAGTATAGCGCGGGTCTTTAAAGCTAAGAGCTCTCAGCTCGCAGCTGTCAGCTATCAGCTCTTGACTCGTAAAGGCTTTGGCGGAGGAAGCGATGCAGGACTTCCGTAACCTCGATGTGTGGCAGCGGGCGCGGCACCTGAACAAGACCATCTATCAGATGACCGCTGATTTTCCGGAGAGCGAGGCGTTCGGGCCGCGCAGCCGGATGAGAAGGGCCAGCGTTTCGATTTGCCGCAACATCGCGGAAGGATGCGGGCGCCGCGGCGATCGGGAGTTCCGGCGATTTCTGGACATCGCGATGGGCTCGGCCTGCGAGCTCGAATGCGAGACCATCCTCAGTTTCGATCTGGTTTTCATCACCGCGACCGTCCAGGAACGCGTCCTGGCCGTCCTGATCGAAATCAAGCGGATGCTCGGCGGGCTGATCAGACGCCTGGTCTGCCCATTCCGTCGCCGCCCCCGGAACAACGGTCAACCCGTCCGCCAGGCGCCGGTTCGCCCCCCAAAGCCCAATCCGAACCCAGAAAGCTGAGAGCTGAGAGCTGAAAGCTGAAAGCTGATAGCTGAAAGCTGATAGCTGATAGCTGAAAGCTGAAAGCCACGAGCGAAAGACGCTAAGATGAAAGACCTGCTGCCTGACGACCGGCCGCGCGAGAAGCTGCGCCATCATGGGGCCGCGGCGCTCGGCGATAACGAGCTCGTCGCGCTGGTGCTCGGCAGCGGATCGCGGCGCGGCGGCGCGTTGAGCGTCGCCAACGCCGTGCTGGCGGCATGCGGCGGCGTGCGGGGCCTGCGGCGGCTGACGCTCGACGAGCTGATGGCGATCGAGGGCATCGGCCGCGCGCGAGCGGCGCAGATTGTCGCCGCGCTCGAGCTGGGTCGGCGCAGCATGGCCGGGCCGCCGGGCGAGCGGTTGCAGATTCGCAATGCGCGCGACGCGGCGGCGTTCCTGATGCCGCGGTTTGGATTGGGAACGCTCGAGCAGCTCGGCATCGTCCTGCTCGATACGAAGCATCGTGTGCTTCGGACCGCCGTGCTGGCGCTCGGCACGCAGAACAGCTGCGCCGTCGAACCGCGCGACGTGTTCCGGGAGGCGGCCATCGGCGGTGCGGCGGCGATCGTGATTTTTCACACACATCCCTCCGGCGATCCTTCCCCCAGCCCCGACGACGTGGATTTGACGCGGCGGCTGGTCGCCGCCGGGGTGCTGATGGGGATCGACGTGATCGATCACCTGATCCTGGGCGACTCGCGGTACTGGAGCATGAAAGAGGCGAGGGAGACGAGGACGCTGTGAGCCGGGTGCTCTACTTCGATTGCTTCTCGGGAATCTCGGGCGACATGGCACTCGGCGCGATGCTCGATGCCGGCCTGCCGCTCGACGACCTGAAGCGCGCCCTGGGGACGCTGGGGCTCGGCGACGTGCACGTCCATGCCGAGCGTGTCCTGCGGGCCGGCGTGTCGGCGACCAAGTTCACGGTCCACGAACACGCCCACGGGCACGACCGGCATTCGCACGGCACGCACGATCACTCGCACAGTCACGATCACGGCCACGGCCACGATCACACGACGATCATGCGCACGATCGCACGCGGCGCACGCCCATCGCAGCCTGCCCGAGATCTTCACGCTCATCGACAGCTCGGGCCTGACGCCGCCGGGCCGCGCACGCGCGAAGGCGATGTTCCAGCGCCTGGCCGAAGCCGAGGCCGCGATTCATCAGATGCCGGTCGAGCGTGTGCACCTGCACGAGGTCGGCGCGCTCGACTCGATCATCGACATCGTCGGCATCGTGTTCGCGATGGAGTGGGCCGGCGCGGATACGATCGCCTGCTCGCCGCTGAACGTTGGCGGCGGGATGGTGCACTCGGCGCACGGGCTCTTCCCGGTGCCGGCGCCGGCCACCGTGCGGCTGCTCGGCGACGCGCCGGTCTACAGCGGCGCGGTGCAGAAAGAGCTGGTGACGCCCACCGGCGCGCTGATCGCAACGACCTTCGCGACCTCGTTCGGGCCACTGCCGGCGATGTCGGTGGAGCGTGTCGGCTACGGCGCCGGCGAGCGCGACGACCCGTCGACGCCCAATGTCCTCCGCGTGCTGGTCGGCCGCGCCGCCGAGAACACGACCGCGACCGAACGCGTCACAGTAATCGAGTGCGAGATCGACGACATGAACCCGCAGATCTTCGGTGTCGTCATGGACCAGCTGCACGGGGCGGGCGCACTCGACGTGTTTTATACGCCGGTGCAGATGAAGAAGAATCGTCCGGGCACGCTGCTGACGGTGGTGGCGCAAGCCGGAGCGCAAGGGGGACATTGCCGATATCATCTTTCGCGAGACCACGACGATCGGGCTGCGCCACTCCGAGGTGGCCCGCGAGTGCCTGCAGCGTGAGCTGGTCACGGTCGACACGCCGCTCGGCGCGGTGCGCTTCAAGGTGGCGCGGCGCGACGGCCGGGTGGTGAACGCCGCGCCCGAGTTCGACGACTGCGCAAAGCTCGCCGCCGCTCATCACCTGCCGGTGAAAGAAGTGCAGGCCATCGCCAACAAGGCGTACAAGTCATGAGCCGCTATTTCCTCACCACGGCAATCGACTACGTGAACAGCAAGCCGCATCTCGGCACGGCGTACGAGAAGGTGTGCGCCGACGTGATCGCGCGCTACAAGCGGCTTTGCGGCTTCGAGGTGCGTTTCCTGATGGGGAACGACGAACACTCGCAGAACGTGTTCAAGAAGGCGGTCGAGCTCGGGCTCGAGCCGCTCGCGTACTGCGATCGGATGGAAGAGGAGTTCCGGGCGGCGTGGCGGCATCTCGACGTCTCGTTCGACGACTTCATCCGCACCACCGAGCCGCGCCACAAGGCCGGCGTCACCGAGCTCGCGCAACGGCTGTACGAGGCCGGCGACATCTATGAAGGCGTCTACGAGGGGTGGTACTGCGTCAGCTGCGAGGAGTTCAAGCAGGAGAAGGACCTCGTCAACGGCAACTGCCCGCTGCACCCGACGCTGAAGCCGGAGTGGATTCGCGAAAAGAACTTCTTCTTCCGGCTGTCGAAGTATCAGCAGCCGCTGCTCGATCATTTCGCCGCGCACCCGTCGTTTCTGGAACCGGACATCCGGCGCAACGAGATCCTCCGGCTGATCGAGGGCGGCCTGCAGGACATCTCGGTGAGCCGCGCCGGGCAGTCGTGGGGCATCCCGCTGCCATGGGATCCGTCGAGCGTCGTCTACGTGTGGTTCGATGCGCTGGTCAACTACGCCTCGGCGGTCGGTCTCGGCCAGCACGCCGGCATGATGGAGAAGTGGTGGCCGGCGGATCTGCACATCGTCGGCAAGGACATCACACGCTTCCATGCGGTCTTCTGGCCGGCGATGCTGATGGGCGCAGGGCTGCCGCCGCCGCGGCACGTATTCGGCCACGGCTTCCTGACGATCGACGGCCAGCGGATGAGCAAGACGCTCGGCACGATCGTCGATCCGATCGAGGCGGCCGATCGCCTCGGCGTCGATCCGCTGCGGCTGTATCTCGTCAAGGAGATCGCGTTTGGCGGCGACGGCGACTTCTCGTGGAAGCGCTACGACGAGCGCTACAACGTCGACCTCGCCAACAACCTCGGCAACCTGGTGAGCCGCGTCTCGGCGATGGCCGCGCGCTACCGGCAGGGGAGGCTCGCGCCAACCGGCGCGCCGTCGGAAACGCTGGCGCGGCTGGGCGAGCAGGCCGCGGCGGATTACAAGCAGGCGATGGACGGGTTGGCGCTGCACGAAGGCGCGGCCGCCGCGTTCAGGCTGATCGACGGCACCAACGAGTTCATCGCGGCAACCGCGCCGTGGGCGCTGGCAAAGGATCCGGCATCGGCCGATCGCCTGACGCAAGTGCTGTTCGACGCGGCGGAAGCGATCCGGCTCGCGGCGGTGCTGTTGCATCCGATCATGCCCGGATCGACCAAAGAGATCCTGCGGCGCGTCGGCGCCGCGAGCGAGCGGCTCGACTTCGAATGGGATGGCCAGTGGCGGAACGAGGGCGAGCGCGTGCTCGTCCAGGACGGGCCATTGTGGCCACGTAAGGAGCAGACCATAGTGAGCGACAACGACACGAAGACGCCGGCTGGTACCGGCGGCGGCAAGCGCGCAGCCGCCGGCGGCGTCGCCGGCAGCGGCAACAGCGGCACCGTCGCCGGGAGCGGCCACGCACCGCGAACCCACCCGCCCTACCCGGCCCACCTGCCTCCGCCGATGCGAGCGCCGGCGCAGCCGGCAGATCGCATCGCGATCGAAGACTTCATGAAGGTGGAGCTGCGCGTCGCAAAAGTGCTCGCGGCCGAGCGGGTGGAGAAGTCGAAGAAGCTGTTGAAGCTGTCGGTGGACGTCGGCACCGAGCATCGCACGCTGGTCGCCGGCATCGCCGAAGCCTACGAGCCGGAGGCGCTGGTCGGCAAAACCGTCGTCATCGTGTTCAACCTGAAGCCGGCGAAGCTGATGGGGATCGAGTCGAACGGGATGGTGCTGGCCGCGAGCCCAGACGGCGGCAAGCCGACCGTCGTCTCGTTCGAGCAGCCGCCGCCGCCCGGGACTCGCGTGCGGTGATGCGCCGTTGGTTGCGGGCGCTCACGCTGGCGATACTCGCGGCGCTGTGCCATTGCGGATTGCGCCCTTCGACATGCTCAGGGCGGCCTGAGGCTCTCGAAGGCCGGATTGCGGATTGCGGAGATTGGGGATTGACGATTGTCAGCGCTCAATCCGCGCCTCAATCCGCCAAATCCGCAATCGCCAAATCCGCAATCCCCAATCCGCAATCCGCAATCAATCCGCAATCCGCAATCCGCAATCCGCACTGCCGAGGACGCGACCGCGAAGTATTTCGCGTCCATCAAGGCCGAACCGTCGCTCCTGCTGGCATTTCTCAACCAGATGCCGAAGGGCGGCGATCTCCACAACCACCTCTCGGGCGCGATCTACGCCGAGAGCTACCTGCACTGGGCGGCGGAGGACGGCTTCTGCCTCCAGACGTCGACGATGACGATCGTCGATTCGCCGTGCGACTCGGCCACCGGACGTCCGACGGCGGCCGAGGTGCTCCGCAACTCGACGATCTTCAACCAGGCCGTCGACGCGATGTCGATGCGGCACCGGAACCCCACGCTCAACGGCCACGATCATTTCTTCGCCACGTTCGGCAAGTTTGGCCCTCCCTCGGACAAGACCGGCCACATGCTCGCCGAGGTCGCGGCGCGCGCCGCCGGCGAGCGGGTCAGCTACCTCGAGCTGATGCTGACGCCGAACGGCGCCGGCGCGATCGCGCGCGGCCGCGCTGCCGGCTTCGACGCCGACTTCGGGCGCTTCCGCGACAAGCTGATCGCGGGCGGTTTTCAGGAGGTCGATCACCGAGGCGCGCCGGCGGATCGACGTCGCCGAAGCGCGGCAGCGTGAGCTGCTGCGGTGTCAGGCGGCCGGACGCGGATGCGGGGTGCAAGGTCATCATCCGCTACATCTCTCAGTCGGGAAGGGCGGGAGTTCCCGAGCAGGTGTTCGCGCAGCTGCTCGCCGCCTTCGAAATGGCGACGCAGGATCCGCGCTTCGTCGGCATCAACCTGGTGCAGCCCGAAGACGATCCGACCGCGGTCCGCGATTTCTCGCTGCAGATGCGGATGATCGAGTTTTTCCACGGCAAGTATCCGCAGGTGCAGATCGCGCTGCATGCCGGCGAGCTGGTCGAGGGACTGGTGCCGCCCGAGGCGCTGCGCTTCCACATCCGCGACTCGGTCCGCATCGGCCACGCGCGCCGCATCGGCCACGGCGGCGGCATCATGTACGAAGACGACGCGCTGGATCTGCTGCGCGAGATGGCGTCGAAGCGGATCCTGGTCGAAGTCGCGCTGAGCAGCAACGACCTGATCCTGGGCGTCAAGGGCAAGCGCCACCCGCTGGGGATGTATCTCAAGTTCGGCGTCCCGGTCGCGCTGGTGACCGACGATGCCGGCGTCGCAAGATCGACGCTGACGCTGGAGTTCCGCAAGGCGGTGGAAGAGCAGGGCGTCGATTACCGCACGCTGAAGCGGATGGTGCAGAACTCGCTCGAGTACGCCTTCGCCGACAACGCCACCAAGTCGCGCCTGAAGGCCGACCTGGCGTCCGCGCTCACCGCCTTCGAGCGCCGGATGCAGCAGAACCCCGAACGGCGAACCGCCGCCGCCGCGGAGCCAAGGACGCCGTAAGGCGTCACGGCGTGAGCCGGACGCGATCGCACAGAATCCCAGACCCCTGCTTCCGATGGTTGACAGCCACTGCCACCTCGCCGACGAAACGTTCGCATCCGATCTGGACGCAGGTGATCGCGCGCGCGAAGGAGGCCGGGCTGGAGCGCACGCTGGTCGTGCTCGAGGCCGGCAACGAGAAGGAAGCCGCGCAGGCGGGGAAGGTCTCGGCGCTCTGGCCGGAGACTCGCTTCGCCATCGGCGTGCACCCGCACCAGGCGCACCAGTTCGCGGACGACCCCGAGCGCGCCGCGACCGTGGTCCGCGAGCAGTCGGCGGCGACGCCGTCGGCGCGGGCCGTCGGCGAGATCGGGCTCGACTACCACTACGACTTCTCGCCGCGCGAGGTGCAGCAGGCGGTCTTCCGCGCGCAGATCCGGCTCGCGCGCGAGCTCGACCGGCCGGTCGTCATCCACACCCGCGAGGCCGACGAGGACACGCTGGCGATTCTGCGCGAGGAGGGCGGCGGCGCGCTGCGCGGCGTCCTGCACTGTTTCACGGGAAATGACGCGCTCGCCGACGCCGGCCTGGCGCTCGGGTTTTTCGTGTCGCTGGCCGGGATCGTGACCTTCCCCAAGGCCGGGCCGCTGCGCGAGACGGCCCGGCGCGTGCCGCTCGATCGGCTGCTGGTCGAAACCGACAGCCCGTTTCTGGCGCCGGTCCCGTACCGCGGGAAGCGGAACGAGCCGGCATACGTCGCGCGCGTGGTCGAGGCCCTGGCCGAGCATGCACAGCCTCCCGCCCGAGCGTCTGGCGGACCTGACGACCGCAAACTTTCACAGCCTGTTCAGGCCGTGATAAAGTTTTGACCTGAACAGCTTAAACCCTGTGGAAAAGTCGTCGCTCGCCCTGTCGCAGATCTTCGAGCCGATCCGCGCCGACCTCGAGAAGGTTGACGAGGAGTTCGCGCGCCACGTGCAGTCGAAGGTCGAGCTGATCCCGCAGATCGGCCAGTACATCCGCACCAGCGGCGGCAAGCGCATCCGCCCGGCGGTGCTGCTGATGGCGGCGCGCCTGGTCGGCTACCACGGCGATCGCTCGATCCTCTACGCCGCCGTCGTCGAGTTCATCCACACGGCGACGCTCGTCCACGACGACATCATCGACGACTCCGACTTGCGCCGCGGGCGCCTCGCCGTGCACTCGCGGTGGGGCAACGACATCACGGTGCTGCTCGGCGACTATCTCTACATCAAGTCGATGGCGCTGGCGCTGACCCACGACGAGCTGGAGATCATCCGCAACCTCTGCGACGTGACGCTGCGGATGATCGAGGGCGAGCTGTACCAGCTGACCAAGAACGGCGACGCCGACATCACCGAGGAAGAGCACTTCGACATCATGCGGCGCAAGACCGCATATCTGTTCGGCGGCTGCGCGCAGATCGGCGGCATGCTCGGCAAGGTGTCGTCCGAGCGCGAGCAGGCGCTGAAAGAGTACGGCTTCAACCTCGGGATGGCGTTCCAGATCGTCGACGACCTGCTCGACTTCACCGGCGACGCCGAGGCGGTGGGCAAGCCGATTGCCAGCGATCTGCGCGAGGGCAAGGTGACGCTGCCGCTGATCCACCTGCAGCAGCACGATCGCACCGGCGACGGCGCCGCGCATCATCCGCGACGTCATCGCGGCGCGCAACGCGACGCAGGAGCAGTGGCACGAGCTGCTGCGCTGCCTGAAGGAGCACGCGTCGATCGACTACGCCTACCGCAAGGCGGTCGAGTTCACCGAGCGGGCCAAGAAACCGCTCTACGCGTTTCCTCCCAGCTCGGAGCGCGATGCGCTGCTCGCGCTGCCCGACTACGTGCTGTCGCGCGACCGTTGATAGCCTTCCGGCTGCCGCTCGCGGCACCCGACGACACCGCTTCCGCGTCCCTGCCGTTCCTGACCCTGGAGATCGCCGACGGCGACCTCGCCGCCGAGGCGACCGATGCGGTCGTCAACGCCGCGAACAATCATTTCTGGATGGGCGGCGGCGTGGCCGGGGCGCTCAAGGCGCGCGGCGGGCCAGGCGATCGAAGCCGAGGCGATGGCGCAGGGGCCGGTCGAGCCGGGCGAGTGCGTCATCACGTCAGCCGGGAACGCTTCCGGCCCGTTACGTGATCCACGCGGCGGTGATGGGGCAGGACCTTCGGACCTCGGCGGCGCTGATCGAGCGCGCGACGCGCAACTCGCTCGAGCTCGCCGTGTCGCATCAGCTCACGTCGGCCGCGTTTCCCGCGTTCGGCACCGGCGTCGGCGGCTTTCCGCCGGCGGAATGCGCGCAAATCATGGTCCGCGCGATCGCCGCCCACGCGCGCACCGCCACACCGCTGCGGCGCGTCCGGCTCGTGCTGTTCGGCCAGGCGACATATCGCACCTTCGCCGAGACGGCGGCGGCGCTGCTCGGCCCCCCGCTCGACGGCGCGCCGGATTGTCCGCTATCGTCGTGATGGAATGCGGCGGCCTTGAAGTGGCCGCCCGAGTACCTGTACGCGCGGGCGTCCCTCACGGCCGCTGAGTAGGCGCGGCCCTTTAGGGCCGCCTTTGATTTAGGTCCCGATGACGGCGCCCGAAGAACGACTCAAAGAGCTGCGTGATGCCATCCGGCATCACGAAGAGCGCTATTACATCCACAACGATCCCGAGATCTCCGACGAGGAGTTCGACTCGCTGCTGCACGAGCTCGAACGCCTCGAGGCCGAGCATCCGGATCTCGGTCACCGCCGACTCGCCGACGCAGCGCGTCGCCGGACGTCCGGTCGAGGGGTTCGAGCAGGTCGAGCACCTGGTGCCGATGCTCAGCCTCGACAACGCCTACAACGAAGCCGAACTGCGCGCCTTCGACGAGCGCGTCCGTAAGGGCGCCGGCGTCGGCGACCTTGGCCGTCGCCTACGTCGCCGAACTGAAGATCGACGGCCTGAGCATCGCGCTCACCTACGACGATGGCCGTCTGCTGCGCGGCGCGACGCGCGGCGAGCGGCGCCCGCGGCGATGACGTGACCGTCAACGTCCGCACGATCCGCGCGATTCCGCTGACCCTTCGCGGCGCGCCGCCCGTCCGGCCGCATCGAGGTGCGCGGCGAGGTCTACCTGCCGCGCGCCTCGTTCGAGCGGATCAACCGCGAGATGGAAGACGCCGGCGAGCCGCCGTACGCCAATCCGCGCAACACCGCCGCCGGGACGATGCGCAACCTCGATCCCGCGCTCGTCTCGAAGCGCAGCCTCGGTGCGTTCGTCTACCAGTTGGTCGCAAGCGGGCCCGGCGACGCCGGGCCGCTTCGACACGCACTCGGACAGCCTCACCGCGATGCGCGAATGGGGGCTGCCGGTCGAGCGCCACTGGCGGCGCTGCGCCAACGTCGACGAGGTCGCCGCCTTCTGCGCCGAGTGGGCCGACAAGCGCCAGACCCTCGACTTCGACACCGACGGCGTCGTCGTCAAGGTGGACGAGCTGGCGATGCGCGAGCGTCTCGGCACCACCGCCAAGTTTCCGCGCTGGGCGACGGCGTTCAAGTTCCCGGCGCAGCAGGCGACGACGACGCTGAAGGCGATCGAGGTGAACGTCGGCCGGACCGGCGCGGTCACGCCGTACGCGGTGCTCGAACCGGTGAAGCTGGCCGGCTCGACGATCGGGATGGCGACGCTGCACAACGCCGAGGACGTGGCGCGCAAGGACCTGCGGCCGGGCGACCGCGTGCTGATCGAAAAAGGCGGCGACGTCATCCCGAAGGTGGTGAAGGCGATCCTGCCGCACCCCGACGGCGTGCCGCGCAGCGAGCCGTGGCAGATGCCGGCGCAATTGCCCGGAGTGCCAGAGCGCGCTGCACCGCGACGAGGAGGAAGTCGTCTGGCGCTGCGAGAACACCTCGTGCCCGGCGCGGCTGCGCCGCAGCCTCGAGCACTTCGCGTCGCGCTCGGCGATGAACATCGAAGGCCTGGGCGCATCGCTCGTCGATCAGCTGATCGACCAGGGCCTCGTCGCACGACTTCGCCGACCTCTATCACCTGACCGCCGGCCAGCTCGAGACGCTGGTCGTCGCGCCGAAGGAGCCGCGCTCGGAGCGCGCCGTGCCGCGCAAGCTCGGGAAGGTCGGCATCAACGTCGTCGAGCAGCTCGAGCGCAGCAAGGCGAACGATCTGTCGCGCCTGATCTATGCGCTCGGCATCCGCCATGTCGGCGAGAAGGCCGCGGCGACGCTGGCGCGCCATTTCCGGACGCATGGATCGGATCATGTCGGAGCCGCCCGAGGCGCTGCAGTCGGTGTCGGAGATCGGCCCGGTCGTGGCGGCGTCGGTCCGCGCGTTCGCGGACGAGCCGCGCAACCGCACGCTCGTCGCTCGACTGAAGGACGCCGGCGTCAACATGGAGAGCCAGGCGCCGCCGCCGAGCGAAGAGCCCGGACCGCTGGCGGGCAAAACGGTTGTGCTGACCGGCACGCTTGCGTCGATGTCGCGCGAGGAGGCGACCGAGGCGCTCGAGCGGCTCGGCGCCAGGGTGTCGGGCTCGGTCAGCAAGAAGACGAGCTACCTCGTCTTCGGCGAGCGACGCCGGCAGCAAGCTGGAGAAGGCGCGGCAGCTCGGGGTGGAAACGCTGGATGAGGAAAAGTTCCTGACGCTTATAATGAAACGCTAGAGATAGGTATCGATGTCACGCCGCTTTACGCTCGTCACGGTCGTGCTGACCGCGTTTGTCGCCTTCCTGGTCGGCGCGATCTTCGCCGGCGGCGTGGCGCGATCGGCCGTCTCGGCCGGCGCGCCGCCAGAAGCGCGCCGGCCGTCGCGCGTCGCCGCGAGGCCGGGCGGCGCCTCGGCGCTGCCGCCGCTGGTCAATTTCGCCGACGTCGTCGAGCGCATCAACCCGGCGGTCGTGAACATCGATGCGACCACGCGCGGGCGCGACGGCCGGCGCCGGCGCGGCCGGAGCGGCGCCCCGGAGGCGCCGGATCCGTTCGACGGCCCGTTCGACTTCGGCACCCCGCGCGAGCGCGAGACGCCGCGGCGCGGCGCCGGCAGCGGCTTCATCATCGACGCCGACGGCAGCATCCTGACCAACAACCACGTCGTCGATCGCGCCGAGCGCATCACGGTCAAGCTCGCCGACGGGCGGACGGTGCGCGCGCGCCTCATCGGCGCCGATCCCGACACCGACATCGCGCTGATCAAGATCGACGGCCAGAGCGGCCTGCCGGTCGCGCCGCTCGGCGATTCGTCGACGCTGCGGATGGGCGAGTGGGTGTGCGCGATCGGCAACCCGCTCGGCTACGAGCACACGGTGACGGTCGGCGTCGTCAGCTTTCTCGGGCGGAAGCTGTTCGACATGAGCCTCGACGACTACATCCAGACCGACGCGGCGATCAACTTCGGCAACAGCGGCGGGCCGCTGATCAACTCGCGCGGCGAGGTGATCGGCATCAACGCCGCGATCAGCTCGCGCGCCAGCAGCATCGGCTTCGCCGTGCCGATCAACGGCGCCAGCTCGGTCGCTGCCGCAGCTGCGCGCGCGCGGCCGCGTCAGCCGCGGCTACATGGGCGTCGGGCTGCGCGACGTCGACGCCGATCTCGAGCGCTCGCTGAAGCTCACGCGTCGATCACGGCGCGCTGGTGCAGGACATCACCGCCGGATCGCCGGCCGATCGCGCCGGCCTGCGGCCCTACGACGTCATCACCTCGCTCGACGATCGCGCGATCGCCAACGACGACCAGCTGATTCGCGAGATCTCGGCGCGCGCGCCGGGCACCGCCGCGCGGCTGCGGCTGGTGCGCGACGGCCACGACCAGACGTTGACGGTGAAGCTGGCCGAGCGCCCGGCGCGCGAACGTCAGGATCGGGCCGACCCGTCGTCGCCGGCGCCGGATCGCAGCCGGGCGGATCCGGAGAACGCGCCGCTCGGCCTGACCGTCCGCGATCTCGATCGGCAGACCGCCGACCGGCTGGACGTGCCGAACGACGTGCGCGGCGTGTTGATCACGCGCGTCGAAGGCGATGAGCTCGTCGTTCGACGGCGGCATCGAGCGCGGGCACCATCCTGCTCGAGATCAACCGCCAGCGGATCGAGATCGGCGGCCGAGTACCGCCGCATCGCGCGCGCCGCCCGCCCCGGCGACGTCCTCACGCTCTACCTCTACGCGCCGGACCTCGAACAGCGCCAGCTGAAGACGATCCGCGTCGAAGATCGCTAACCGCTATCGATGCCCAAATCACGCATCCTGGTCATCGACGACGAGGCCGCGATCCGCGACTCGTTGAAGATGACGCTCGAATACGAGGGCTACGAGTTCATCGGCGCCGCCACCGGCCAGGAGGGGCTGGCGCTGGCCGAGCGCGAGGCGCCCGACCTCGTGCTGCTCGACGTCAAGATGCCGGGCATGGACGGCATCGAGGTGCTCGAGCGGCTGCGCAACATGAACGAGTCGCTGCCGGTCGTCGTGGTGTCCGGCCACGGCACGATCAGCACCGCGGTCGAGGCGACCAAGAAGGGCGCGTTCGACTTCATCGAGAAGCCGTTCGCCAGCGACCGCGTGCTCGTCAGCCTGCGCAACGCGCTCGATTCGCGGCAGCTGCGCGACGAAGTCCGGACGCTGAAGAAGGCGGTCGAAGTCCGGCACCAGATGATCGGCGACAGCAGCGGGCTGAAGCAGATCATGGCGGCGGTCGGGCGCGCGGCGCCGACCAACGCCACCGTGCTCATCACCGGCGAGAGCGGCGTCGGCAAGGAGCTGGTGGCGCGCACCATCCACCGCAACAGCCTGCGCAGCCGCGAGCGGTTCGTGCAGGTGAACTGCGCGGCGATTCCCGAGGAGCTGATCGAGTCGGAGCTGTTCGGCCACGAAAAGGGGTCGTTCACCGGCGCCACCGAGAAGCAGGTCGGGAAGTTCGAGCAGGCCGACCGCGGCACGATCTTCCTCGACGAAGTCGGCGACATGAGCGCGAAGACGCAGGCCAAGGTGCTGCGCGTGCTGCAGGAAGGCGAGGTCGAGCGGCTCGGGTCGGCGCGGACGGTCAAGGTGGACGTGCGCGTGATCGCCGCGACCAACAAGAACCTCGAGGAAGAGATCGAGAGAGGGCACTTCCGCGAGGATCTCTATTTCCGCCTCGCCGTGATCCCGATCCACGTGCCGCCGCTGCGCGAGCGCCCCGACGACATCGCGCCGCTGGTCCGCCACTACGTCGACTACTTCAGCCGCGAGAACAACGCCCGGCCGAAGCGGATCACGCAGGCGGCGCTCGACGCGCTCGCGCGCTACCGCTGGCGCGGCAACATCCGCGAGCTGCGCAACACCGTCGAGCGGCTGATCATCATGACCGGCGGCGACGTGATCGACCTGCCGGACCTGCCCGAGAGCGTGCGGTCGCCGTCGAGCGCGGGTGGGCTTGCCGCGGGGCCTGCCGCGCCGAAGTCCGCCTCCGCCGACAGTTCCGGCGAGGCGAAGGCGGGGACGCTGCGCGAGTTCAAGGAGAACGCCGAGCGGATGTTCCTCGTCGGCAAGCTGCGCGAGAACGGCTGGAACATCTCGAAGACGGCCGAGGTGATCGGCACGCCGCGCAGCAATCTCTACAAGAAGCTCGAACAGTACGCAGATCAGCCAGGAGACTGACGGGTAGCATACAATTGGAGCTTCGCAGCGAGCCAGATGACCGCCGTTCGACTCGCGGTCGGCTCTCGCCGCCCGCTCGCTCACGGCAAGCCCAGATCGAATGCGCGACGGTCTTCGCAGCGAGCCAGATGAGCGCCGCGCGAGCGGACCGCGAGTCGAAGGGAGGAAAGTCCGAACTCCGCAGGGCAGTGCGCCGGGTAACGCCCGGTCAGGGCAACCTGAAGGAAAGTGGCACAGAAAATATACCGCCCGCTGGGCGGCTCGGCCGCTGAAGGGCCGGCCCTACGCAAGTAGGCCGCGGCTTCAGACCGCGGCGCGATCGAGGGTAAGGGTGAAAAGGTGCGGTAAGAGCGCACCGCGCCCTGGCAACAGGCGTGGCAGGCAAAACCCCGCACGGAGCAAGACCAAATAGGGGGGCGTAGGCAACGTGCCTGCTGGACGGCCCGTCCAGAGGGCCTCCGGGTAGGTCGCTTGATCTCGCCAGCAATGGCGAGGCTAGAGGAATGGTCATCGTCGCGTCGCAGCCCGCAAGGGCGGCGGCGGGGAACAGAATTCGGCTTACGGCTCGCTGCGATTTTTTCTTCGAACGTTCAACCGTGACGGCTGACTTATGACCCGTATTCCCATCGCGCTGCTGGCGCTCAGCCTGGCGGCGCCCGTCATCATCGCGCCCGCCGTCGCCCGGGTCGTGGACGTTCCCGGGCTCTGGCGCGGCCGCGCCGAAGCCGCGCAAAATACAGGCGGCGGAGGCGGGCAGCACCGCCGGCAGGTTCGCCGCGCCCGCGGAGGGGCGGCAGCCCGAGTTCACGCCGCCGAACATCCGCGACTACAAGCCGAAGTCGCAGCTGAAGACGGCCGCAGCATCCGGTGCCGCGCGCGAAATTTCCGGTGATCGACATCCACAGCCATCAGTCGACGCCGATCGCGCCCGGCGAGTTCGATCGCGTCATGACCGGCATGCAGGCGAACAACCTGCAGATTCTCGTCAACCTGAGCGGCTCGTCCGGCGATCGGCTCCGCGAGGGCGTCGACGGCGCTGCGGGCGAGCAAATACAAGGACCGGATGGTCCTGTTCGCGAACATCAACTTCCGCGAGCGGATCGGTCCCGGCTTCGGCGCGAAAGCAGCCAAGCAGCTCGAGGAGGACATCAAGGCCGGCGCGATGGGCCTGAAGATCTTCAAGGACCTCGGCATGTTCGTGCACCAAGGCGGACGGCAGCCGCCTGCCGGTGGACGATCCGGAGCTCGATCCGATCTGGGCGACGTGCGCGCGGCTGAACGTGCCGGTGCTGATTCACGTCGCCGAGCCGCCCGCCTTCTTCGAGCCGCTCGACTACACCAACGAGCGCTGGCTGGAGCTGGCGCTGTATCCCGATCGGCGGCATCAGCAGGGCGTGCGCTTCGAGCAGCTGATGACCGAGCGCAACAACATGATCAAGCGCCACCCGAACACCAAGTTCATCCTGGCGCATTTCGGCTGGCACGCGAACGACCTGGCCCGGGCCGGCAAGCTGCTCGACGAGAACCCGAACGTCTTCTACGACGTCGCCGCAGTCCTCTACGACTTCGGCCGCCAGCCGCGTGCCGCGCACGAGTTCTTCGTCAAGTATCAGGATCGGATTCTGTTCGGGAAGGACAGCTACCAGCCGGATGAATATCCGTACTACTGGCGCGTGTTCGAGACCAACGACGAGTACTTCGACTATTACCGCGACTACCACGCGTTCTGGAAGTTGTACGGCATCGGCTTGCCCGATCAGGTGCTCACGCAAGCTCTACCATGGGAATGCGCTGCGGCTGACGCCCGGGCTTGCGCGCGGCGCGTTTACGGACTAGCTTTTGCACTCGACCTCAACACTATGGCTTCTTACCTCGTCACCGGCGGCGCCGGCTTCATCGGATCGCATCAGGCCGAGGAGCTCGTACGCCGCGGCCACACGGTTCGCGTTGCCGACAACCTGAGCACCGGCCACCGTCACAACCTCGCGCATCTTGCCAAACGTCGAGTTCGTCGAGGGCGACCTCGCCGACATGGCGTTCGCCACGCGCGCGGTCGCGGGCATGGACTACGTCCTCCATCAGGCGGCGATTCCGTCGGTGCCGCGGTCGGTGAAGGATCCGGTCGGGCTCGAACCGCGCCAACGTCGACAGCGACGCTCAACGTGCTGGTGGCGGCGCGCGACGCCGGCGTCAAGCGGCTCGTATTCGCCGGCTCCTCGTCTGAATACGGCGACTCGCCGACGCTGCCGAAGCACGAGGACATGCCGTCGAGCCCGCTGTCGCCCTACGCGCTGCAGAAGGTGATGGGCACCGCAGTACTGCCGGATGTTCACCCGCCTCTACGGCTTCGAGACCGTCGTCATCCGCTACTTCAACGTCTTCGGGCCGCGGCAGGATCCGGGCTCGCCCTACTCCGGCGTCATCTCGCTGTTCGCCACCGCGCTCATCGAAGGGCGCCAGCCGACCATCTTCGGCGACGGCGAGCAGACCCGCGACTTCACCTACGTCGCCAACGTCGTCGACGGCGTGCTGCGCGCGTGCGAGGCGCCGAAGGCGCCGGGCGAAGCGATCAACGTCGCCTGCGGCACGCGCATCTCGCTCAACGAGCTGCTCCGCGCGATGAACACAGATCGTCGGCACCGACATCCAGGCGATTTACCAGGATGCGCGCGCCGGCGACGTCACGCGATTCGCAGGCCGACATCACCAAAGCCAGAACGCTGCTCGGGTACACTCCGCTCGTCGGGCTCGAAGACGGGCTTCGCCATACGCTCGCCTGGTGCCGGACGCAGACCGGCGCGCCGGCGAGCCGCTGAGCACGCATGTCCATCGACGTCGAAGTCAACATGAGAATCCCCGGGCTGACCCTCAAGTCGCCCAACGAAGCCGACAAGGTCATCAACAACAGCTACGTCCGCTTCACCAAGATGATCCAGGTGCCGGCGATTCCGAAGCCGGGCACTCCGCTTTCCCTGTCCACCAGCGCCGGCCACCAGTTCGAGAGCACGGTGACGCGCGCCGACTGGAGCGAAGATCGATCGCTCTTCATCGTCTCGTGCAACTATGCCAAGCGATCGATCTCGCCCGACGAGTACGACGCGCTGGTGAACGACGCCGAGTGGAAGATGAAGCAGCTGATCTAGGGCGCTTCGCACGATGGCGATGAAAAAGGCTGTGACCGTCACGATGCAAGTGTCGCCAAAGGGCTAGTGCCTGGCGCTAGAGCGGGTCTCCGGGCCCAGCCCCAAGCCCCAGTCCAAGCCACCCTGAGCACGGACCTGCGCCGCGCCACCGTCGCGATCGCGCTGCCATCGCGCGCGATGGGCCACGGCCGCGGATCGCCCATGGACGCTGCTGCGATCCGAGCACCTCACCGTCATCGGCCAGGAATCGCCGAAGACGCTCCAGCGCATCGCCGTCGAGCTCGAGCAGTTCCGCGCCGTCGTCGGCGGGCTGATTCAGAACGCGCAGCGTCCCCTGCCGCTGCCGACCCACGTCTACGTCTTCGATTCCCGCAAGCAGCTGCAGCCGTTCCAGCCGGTCCGCGGCGGGCGGGTGGCGTCGCTCGCCGGCTACTTCCACCATGACACCGAGGTGAACGACATTGCGCTCGCGCTCGAAAACTACGACGAGAGCGCGCCGGTCGTCTTCCACGAGTACACGCACCTGCTGGTCGCCAACGCCGCGCGGTCGGTGCCGGTCTGGCTCAACGAAGGGCTGGCCGAGTACTACAGCACCTATGCGCTCGAGGCGGACGGCACGCGCGCGCACATCGGCCGCCCGATCGCGCACCACGTCGCGCTGCTGCGCGAGCGCTTCATCCCGCTCTCGCAGCTGATCGCCGTCGACACCGAGTCGGTCCTCTACAACGAAGGCGAGCGGCGCTCGATCTTCTACGCGGAAGCGTGGGCGCTGACGCACTTCCTGATGATCGAGATGCCCAACGGGCCCGCCGCCATCAATACCTACGCCTCCGGCATCGCACGGGGCGACACGCCTGACGACGCGTTCCGCGGCGCGTTCGGCAGCGCGCCGGCCGAATTCGAGCAGCAGCTTCGCCGCTACATCCAGCAGTCGAAGTTTCGCTCGATCGTGTTGACGATGGGGGAGCGGGTGAACGTGGAGACGCCGGAGCGCGGGCGCGAAATGTCCGCCGGCGAGGCCGGCGCGTGGCTCGGCGATCTGCAGCGGCGCATCGGCCGGCGCGCCGAGGCGACGACCGCGCATCGAAGCCGCGGCAAAGGCCGAGCCCGCCGCAGCGATGCCGGAGCTCGCGCTCGGCCTGCTGCGGCTGGACGAAGGGCGCGCCGACGAGGCGTGGGCCGCGTTCGAGAGCGCCGTTGCGGCCGCCCCGAACGACTTCTTCGCGCAGTTCTCGTACGGTGTTTCGCGCCTGCGCCATCAGGCCGCGGCGCGAATGCGCCGGTGCGGCCGGCGCCGGCAATCGCCCGCGCACGCGAGGCGCTGACCCGCGCTGCCGCGATCAACCCCTCATCGTCGGAAGCGTTCGCCTGGCTCGCCTATGCCGAGATGATGACCGACGGCCGGCTCCGGGAAGCTCGCGCGGCGATCGAGAAAGCGATCGAGCTCGCGCCCGGGCGCGTCGATTACCGGCTGCGATACGCCGATATCTGGATCCTCGAGGGGAAAATCGACGAGGCCACCGCGCTCCTGACCGGGCTGGCGAAGGTGAAGACCGACAAGGCCGCGGTGGAGGGCGCGACGCAGGCGACTGGAGGCGATTGCCCGGCTGCGGAGATAGTACCGACAGCTTTAACCGCGGAGCACGCAGAGCACGCGGAGAATTCTTTTTCGAAAAGAATCTCTGCGGTCTCCGCGGTCTCTGCGGTTAATCAGGCGCTGCTATTCCGCTACTGCGGCCGAGCCTCGACCACCGCGAGCGGCGATTCGGTCGGCACGACCTTGGTCAGCGCGAACCCGCCCTTGGCCAGCAGCGCACGGAACTCCTCGGCCGTGCGTTCGCGGCCGCCCGGCATCAGCAGCATCTCGAGATCGATCAGCTTGCCGAGATCCGGATGATTGCCCGGCTGGAGCACGGTCTCGAGCAGAATCAGCCTCCCGTCGCGGCTGGTCATCGCGCTGCGGATGTTCTTCAGGATCGTCACCGCCCGCTCATCGTCCCAGTCGTGGATGATGTGCTTCATGATGTAGGCGTCGCCGGCGGGCACCGCCTTGAAGAAGTCGCCCGTCGCCGTGTCCAGCCGGTCGGCGAGTCCGGCCTGCGCGATCCGCGGCTTCGCGCCGTCGATCACGTGCGGGATGTCGAACAGGATGCCGCGCGTCTGCGGGTGCGCGCGCAGCACCGTCATCAGCACCTCGCCGTGGCCGCCGGCGACGTCGACCAGCGTGTTGATGCCGCTGAAGTCGTACGCCTTCACCGCCGCCGGCGCGACGGCGCCGCTGAACTGGGTCATCGCGTCGTTGAACACCGCCGACAGCTCCGGGTGCTCGCCGAGGTACTCGAACACCGGCTTGCCGGCGACCTTGTCCGCGGCCGGCTGCCCGGTCTTCACCGAGTGCATCATTTCGGCGTAGACGCGGAAGTGAAACGGCTCGGTGAGCCAGAGCGCCATCGGGTGGATGCTGTCCGGCCGGTCGGTTCGAAGCAGTTCACCGGCCGCGTTGAGCGCGAAGGTTCGCGGCTCGGTTTCCTCGAACACGCCGACGCTCGCGAGCGTGCGGAGCACGCGGTAGAGACCATCCTCCTGGACATCGGCGTCGGCCGCGAGCGAGGCGGCCGTGCGCGGTCCCTTGGCCAGCTTGTCGGCGATGGTGAGCTTGGTGGCGATGTAGAGCGCGCTCGACGCGATATAGCCGGTGCCAAGTTGAAAGAGCAGTTGTGCGGCTTGCTGTGTGTCCTGCGCCGGCGCGGCCGCCGGCGTCGCAGTATTCGACATCCGTTTCACCTATGCTGGGAAATGAGTTTTTCGAAAGAAGCATCAATTGTAGTCAGAAGCCGCCGTCGAGAACATGCCACCAGGCGGCGAACGCGACGAAGCTCATGAGCGCGGTCACGACGAGCCCGTGCCTGACGAGCTCGGAGACCGGAGCGCGCGCACTGCGCGATCCGCGGATCAGCGACGACCGCGGCGGCGAGCGTCAGCAGGGTGGTGACCGGTGGAATCAGCAGCAGCACGCGCGCCAGCGGCGGCACGCCGTACACGAACGCCGGCATCCCGCCGGCGACGCGACCGATGAACGCGAGCGGGAAGCCGACAATGAAGAGGAGATTGAGAAGTGCAGCTGCGCCTGTCAGCCAGCGCGAGCGCCACAGCGCGTCCCAGCACGCGTAGATGAACATCGCCGCCATACAGGCGAGCCATCCGGCCTGAAACGGCATCGTCTCGAACCAGCGCGCGCGGTCGTACACCGCCGGAAAGCCGTTGTCGAAGACGAGCCAACGCGGCGATCCGTCCGGCGCCAGATCGAAGGCGACCTGTCCCTTGCCGTCGCCGGTGCGAAACAGTGACGCGCCAATCGGCGAGAGACGGATTGGCTGATCCGATCCTCTCGAGAAGGTCAGCGCCCCGGATCGATCCTGCGTGATGCGCACCGTGTTGATCAGCGAGATGAACTTCTCGCTCGTCGTCCTCGCGCGGCGGACGTAGCGATAGCTTCCGGCGAGTCCCGAAGGAATGTGCGGCGCGGCCGCGCGGCGGCGATGTCTGCGGCGGCGGGACGAACCCTTCGAGCACCTTGCGGATGAACACCTCCTGCAGCTCGCCCGACGCGTCTCGATCGGCGAGGTTGTAGGCGAGGAAAAACCCGAAGTCGTACGCGGGAAGCAGATAGAGCGAGCGCCCGGTAGCCGGCGCCGCCGCCGTTGTGGAGCAGCGCGCGCCCGCTCGCCGTGCGATCCTCCCAGAACCCGTACGCCCAGCCGGACGTGTCCGGATGCTGACGGAATTGCGGAGCGTGCATCCGCTCGACCGTCGCGGCGTCGAGAATGCGCGCGCCCTCGAAGGCGCCGCCTTGAAGGTGCGCGATGAGGAATCGCGCCATGTCAGTGCCGGTCGTCGCGAAGCCGCCGGCGGGCGGGATCTGCAGCACGTCGAACGGCAGCGCCCGGAGCTCCTCTCCGGCGAGCTCGTAGGCGACCGCACGCTCGCGCTGCGCGTCGATCGACAGCGTGAAGCCGCTCGAGCGCATGTCCAGCGGCTCGAGGATGTTCTCGCGCACGTAGTCGGCAAACGGACGCCCCGACACTTCCTCGACGAGCAGCCCGGCGAGCGCAACGCCATGGTTCGAGTAGCTGAGGACGCGGCCCGGTGCGATGAAGGTCGGCGGCATCGCGCGGGCGAGGTAGAAGCCGAGTGGATCCTGCTCGGCCGGCGATCGCGCCGCCATGCCGGTGAGCCGCTCGTCGAAGCCGGCGGTGTGCGTCAGCAGGTGATGCAGCGTGATTGGTCCGTGCCGCGCCGGCAGCTGGAACCGTGTCAGGTAAGCGTTCACGTCGCGGTTGAGATCGAGGCGGCGCTGTTCAACGAGCTGCATCACGGCGGTCGCGGTTACCACCTTCGACACCGACGCGACGCGGAACACGGTGCGCTCCGGATCAACCGCGCGCCAGGGATCGAGCTGTGCCGCGCCGTAGCCACGCGCGGCCACCAGTTTCCCGTCTGCCACCACCGACAACACCAGCCCCGGGATCCGCCGACGCGCCATCTCGGCGGGAAGAAGGCGTCGGCAAACTTCGCCACGGCGGCCGCGTCCATCGGCCGGTGCGGTTCCGGCGTCTGCGCGACCAGCAGTGCGGGGATGCAGGCGACAGGCAAGGGCGGCGAGAACAGGCGACTTCATCCCGATTGAGGAGGACGAAAGTGGCCTCGCATGTGTTCGGACGACACGTTTCGTCGCGTTTTTCACCTTTCGTAAAGCGAGCGCCGCTCCTTTCGAGCGCCTGGCCACTTTCACGTCGTTTCGAGCGGACACCTTGGTCCATCGCCACGGATCGGGTCTTGCCGGCGTCGCGTCGGCTCCCCGCCGACATGCTCGGCACATAACTCATCTTCTTAATCTCGATCCGCCGATCGAAAGGAGCACCGGTATGCATCCCAAGGTGATATCAGGCGTATTGATCGCCATCCTGGCGGCCGCCGCGGTCGTCGCCCAGTCCACCTCCAACGGCTTCGAGTTGATCAGCGTCAGCAGCGCGGGCGTCCAGGGAAACAACGCGAGCGGCGCGTCTGCCGGCATTACCACCCCCAGCAGCGAGCGGGCATCGGTGAGCGCCGATGGCTGCGAGGTTGCGTTCATGTCCATGGCCGACAACCTGGTGCCGGATGATACCAACGGCGTCGCCGACGTCTTCGTCCGCGATCGGTGCTCCGGCACGACCGGGCGCGTCAGTGTCACGTCGAAAGGACGCCAGGGCGACGACCACAGCGGATTTTCGCCGTCGACCAGCGCGGACATCAGCGCTGACGGCCGTTTCGTCGTCTTTGGCTCGCAGGCGACCAACTTCGCGAAGGGCGACGACAACGGAAACAGCGACGTGTTCATCCACGACCGGCTGACGCGGACGACCGAGCTTGTCAGCCGGGGGCTCGATGGCTCGCCGGCAACTGGCGACGCACCCGTGATCAGCGCGGACGGAAACTTCGTTGCCTTCAGATCCTTTTCCGACACGCTCGTCGCCGACGGCAATCCCAATTTCTTCCCGCACATCTACGTCTTCGATCGCGTGACGCACGCGATCGAGCGCGTCGACGTCGATTCGAACGAGGTCATCGGCGACAGTCAGGCCAATCGCGTGGAGATCAGCGGAGACGGACGCTACGTCGCCTTCGACACCTTTGCCGACAACCTGGCGCCCGGCCCCGGCGATCAGCAGGGGATCGACGTCTTCGTCCGCGATCGTGTGGCTGGTACGACCGAAGGGATCAGCACGGTCGGCGATAGCGGCGGATTCGAGGGCAACAGCTTTCTCTCGTCGATCACGTCAAATGGCCGTTTCGTCGGGTTCAGCTCAAGCGATACGACCTTCGGCCAGACCGATGCCAACGGGTTCAGCTCCGATGCCTTCGTGTTCGACCGGCAAAACGGGACCGTGCAGATCGTCAGCCGCAACAGCAGCGGCGTGCAGGCGAATGAGGAGAGTTTCAGTCCGCTCGTTGCCGACGATGGTACGTCGGTCGTGTTCATCTCGAGGGCATCGAATCTGGTCGCCAACGATACCAACGAGGAGTACCAGACGTGTTCCGCCGCGACCTGGTGAGCGGCACCACGGTACGAATCGCCGCGGACAACCAGGTGCCCGCGAACGAGGTCGTCGCCAGCGACATCACCCCTGACGGCTTCATCGTTGTGTTGATTACGGGTGCGCAGCTCGTCGCGGAGCAGAACGCCGGCGCCAATTTCTTCGACGTCTACGTCGCCGAGCTGCGGGCGGATCTCGCCGTCACCAACACCGACTCGCCCGATCCGGTCGCGGTTCGCGCCAACCTGACGTATACCGTGACGGTCTTCAACAGCGGACCCGCGCCAGCCAGCGGGGTGACGTTGACCGACCAACTGCCGGCGGACACGACGTTCGTCTCCGCGGCGTCAACCCAGGGATCGTGCGTACGGACCGGCAAAGGCGGCCGGGAAGGCGACCTCCTCTGCACGCTCGGAACCATCGGGACCGCGGAGTCTGCGACCATCACGATCGTGGTACGCCCGTCGCGTGCGGGCGTGCTGACAAGTAGCGCCACCGCGCGATCCGGATCGCCCGATCCGAATCCCGGGAACAACGCCGCCGCCGCGACGACCACCGTGGTTGCGAGGTAGCCGCCGAGCGATGGAAGCGGTGCCAGCGCCACACCGCTTCCATCTTGCGACCATCCGCCTGTCCGGACGAGTCGGCGGTCCGATGAACGCGCAACTCGAGGCGTCGTTTGAGCCCCCCGGCCTCCCGGTGTCCTTGTCCACCGGATCCACCGCGGCTCGATTTCGAGCGCGGGCAACAGGTTCCGGGGACGGCGGGAACGCTGGCGGGCCGGTGTGCGCGTTGCGAAGGCCTGGGTCGCGACCCTGGTCTTCACTGCGTCGGCGCAGGGACTCGACCTCTCTCAGCCATCGCTTCATGGACCAGGGTCGCAGTGCCGTTTGTGCACGCCGCGCCTGCGCGGCGGGGTAGAATCCGCGGCCTGGAGGGTGCGTATGAACGTTCGACACGCCGCGTGTGCCGCCGTCTTCGTCGCTCGCGCTGGGGGCGCCGGGAATGGTCGCGCAGGACGGGCAGGACACCACGCGTCCGAACGGCCCGCTCGTCGGCCGCTCGGTGGTCGCGACGACCTTCGGGATCGTCGCGGCGAGCCAGCCGCTGGCGGCGCGCGCCGGCGTGCAGATCCTCGAGCGCGGCGGCAACGCCATCGATGCCGCCATCGCCGCCAACGCCACCATCGGCCTGATGGAGCCGACCGGCAACGGCATCGGCGGCGACCTCTTCATCCTCTATTACGAGGCGAAGACCAACACCGTGCACGGCTTGAATTCGAGCGGCTGGTCACCGATGGGCCTGACCGTCGACTTCCTCGCCTCGAAAGGCATCAGCCAGATGCCGCAGCGCGGCATCCACTCGGTCACCGTCCCGGGCGTCGTCGCCGGATGGGACGCGATGCAGAGCCGATTCGGCACCAAGCCGCTCTCCGAGGTGCTCGCGCCCGCGATCTACTACGCCGAGAACGGCTTCCCGTTGTCGGAAACGATCGCTGCCGGGTGGGGCCGCTCGGTGAAGATGCTCAGCGAGCACCCGAACTCGCGCAAGACCTATCTCATCGACGGCACGCGCGCGCCGAAAGTGGGCGAGGTGTTCCGCAATCCCGACCTCGCCGGCTCGCTGCGCCTGATCGCCGAGAAGGGGCGTGACGGCTACTACAAGGGAAAGACGGCCGAGGCGATCGTCGCCATCTCGAAGGAGCAGGGCGGCGCGATGAACGCCGCCGATCTCGCGGAGTTCCAGCCCGAATGGGTGACGCCGATCAAGACGACCTATCGCGGGTGGAACGTCTACGAGATCGGCCCGAACACGCAGGGTATCTCGGCGCTGATGATGCTGAATCTGATGGAGCAGTACCCGCTCGGCCGAGTACGGCTTCCACAGCACCAACGCGATGCACGTGATGATCGAGGCGAAGAAGCTCGCCTACGCCGACATGCTGCGCTACGTCGGCGATCCGCGTTTCTCGAAGGTGCCGGTTGATGCGCTGCTGAGCAAGCCCCGTGCAGTCGAGCGTGCGAAGCTCATCGACGCGGCCAAGGCGGCCTGCCAGGTCGAGCCGGCGACGCTCCCCGGCGTCACCGACGCGCAGGGGAACGACACCATCTACATGTCCGTGATCGACAAGGACGGCAACATCGTCTCGCTGATCCAGAGCAACTACAGCGGCTTCGGCTCGGGGATGGTGCCGCCGGGCACCGGCTTCATGCTGCAGAATCGCGGCGGCCTCTTCTCGCTCGAGAAAGGGCAGCCGAACACGCTGGCCGGACACAAGCGCCCGCTGCACACGATCATCCCCGCGTTCATGGAGAAGGGCGATCAGCGGATCGGCTTCGGCATCATGGGCGGCTGGAACCAGGGGCAGGCGCACGCGCAGTTTGTCGCCAACATCGCCGATTACGGGATGACGATTCAGCAGGCGCTCGAAGCCGGCCGCTTCACCAAGGGGAGCTTCGAGGGGTGCGACGTCGATGTCGAGGCGCTCGTGCCCGACAAGACGCGGGCGGAGCTGACATCACGCGGCCACCAGATCAAGCTGATTCAGCCGAGAAGCGGCACCTTCGGCTATGGACAGGCGGTGATGAGCGGCCCCGGCGGCGTCCATTTCGGGGCGTCGGAGCCGAGGCACGACGGCGCCGCGATTCCGCAGGCGCCGCCGGTGTTCGGAACGAAGTAGGCGGGTGGGGCAGGGAGGGCTGGTGGGGCAGGTGGGTGGGCAGGTAGGTTCTACGGGGCAGGTAGGTTTCGTCGGATAGCTCGCGGTTCAGCCCGAACCGAACCCGCTCGCCTCACCTGCGCCTACCAGCACCCGCCTGCCTAGGCGCTGACGCGCGTGCCGCTGCGCGCTTACTTGGCGGCCCGGAGCGTCAGCTTCTGAACCCGCCAGTTGCTCAACTCGCCGACGAGCAGCTCGTTCTCGCTTCGGCAATCGATCGAGTTCACCAGGCCGAACTCTTTCAGCTGCTTCCCGGCGCGGCCGAACTTGCCGACGATTTTTCCCTCCAGATCGATCTTGTAGATCGCGGCGTCTTCCATGCCGTCGGGATCGCCCGAGTGCGCGACGTAGAGGACCTGCCGCGGACCCGGCGTGATGCACAGCGCCGTCGGCGTGCCGACGTTCAGGAACTGCTTCTTGAACGTCCCCTCCCGATCGAACACCTGGACGCGCCGGTTGCCTTCGTCAGCCACGTAGACGTTGCCGGTCGCGTCGATCGCGATGCCGTGCACGACGTTGAACTGGCCCGGGCCCGTGCCTCGCGATCCCCACGACTTGATGTACTTGCCGGTCGGCTCGTACTTGGCGACGCGCGCGTTGCCGTAGCCATCGGCGACGTAGATGTTGCCCTGCGCGTCCCACGCGACGTCGGTCGGCCGCTGGAAGCTCTCGCCGGCCGCGCCGGCGCCAGGCAGTGCGCCGCCGCCTCCACCTTCACCGCCACGTCCGCCTTCGCCGCCGCGGCCAGCCGGTGCGCCCGGTGCGCCCGGTGCGCCCGCGCCAGGACCTTCACCGCGGCCGCCGCCGCGTCCGCCGCCGGCAGCCGCCGGCTCCGGCGGAGTCTGGACGACCGGAACGCCCGTCGCCAGCGGGCTCAACGGCAGCGCCGGCACGCGCAGCGCTTCCGGCTTGCGGCTGAGGATCATCGCGACCCGCCCGTTCGGATCGAACTTGATCACCTGCGTCGACGCCTGATCGACGATCCAGACGTTGTCCTGCGGATCGACGCGCACCTGCTGCGCCTGCAGCAGGCCGTACGCGCCCTGGCCGATCTCGCGTACGAACTTGCCGGTCTTATCGAACTGGAACAGCCGCGAGCCGCCGTGCGAGACCGCTCGCGAAGTGCCGAGCGTAATCGTCGGGTTGCCGGTGCGCGTGTAGAGGAACACGTCGCCCTTGGAGTTGGTCGCAACGCCGGCGGCCTCACCCATGTGGGCGTTGTCGGGGAACTTCAGGAGATCCGCGACCGAGTCGTACTGAATCTCGGGCACGGTGAGCTGCGCCGAGACGACGGCCACCGTGGCCGCGGCGAAGGCGGCGATGCCGAACAGATGCAGAAACCGTTTCATGTGGGCCCCCTGGTTTACTTCGCGCCCGCCGCGGTCGTCGGCTTCTGCGGATTCAGGATGATTTTCTGCGCGCGCCAGGCGGAGATCTCCGACACGTACAGCTCGTTCGGGTTGCGGCAGTCGATCTCGTGGATGGTGCTGAACTCGCCCAGACCCTTGCCGGCCTTGCCGAACTTGCCGACGATCGTGCCGTCCAGCTCCATCTTGTAGACCTCGCCGGTGATCTCCCACGATGGCGCCGGGTTGCTGTCCGGGTTGGAGTTCGAGACGAACAGGTACTGGTGCGGCCCCGGCGAGACGCAGACCGCCCACGGGTTGCCGACGTTGTCGTAAATCGCGCGCAGCACCAGGTCGTTGTCGAACACCTGGACGCGGGCGTTGCCGCGATCGCCGACGTAGATGTTGCCCTGCGCGTCGGAGGTGATCGAGTGCGGCGTGTTCATCATGCTCGGCGCCGAGCCGCGCGCTCCGCCCACCGACTTCAGGAAGCGGCCGTTCTTGTCGTACTTGACCACGCGCGAGTTGACGTAGCCGTCAGAGACGAAGATGTTGCCCTGCGCGTCCCACGTGACGTCGGTCGGGCGGCCGAAGCGGTACTTCTCCGGCGGCGCCGCCGGCAGCGTGCTGTCGAACGGTCCGGCCACCATTTCCGGCCGGCGCCCGAGCACCATCAGCACGCGCCCCTCGGGGTTGAACTTGATGACCATGTTCGTCCCCTCGTCGACCACCCAGATGTTGTCCTGCGCGTCGACGCGGACGGCGTGAGCGAACTCCAGGCCGTAGAGGCCCTGGCCGATCTCGCGCACGAACGTGCCGTTCTGATCGAACTCGAAGAGCCGCGTATCGCCGCTGCGGTGATACACGAACACGTGACCTTTCGAGTTGGTGGCAATGCCGATCCCCTCGCCGAAATAGAGGTCGGGCGGCAGCTTGAAGAAATTCGGCACGGAGGTGTGCGGGATCACCGGCACGTTCTCCGCCTTGGCTTTCGTCTGGGCGGCTACAGGCCCCGCCGCGCACACGAGGAGCGCGACTACGAGCAGCCCGTCACGAGCACTTCGCCCCATCTGAATCCTCCTCTGGAATCTCGTTCGTAGGGCACGGCTTCAGCCGTGCCATCGCGGCGCCGCTGAAGCGGCGCCCTACAACCATGCCGGATGGAATTTATCCGACTCGGGCAGGGCGTTCAATCGCGAACTGCGGGGGCAACGGCGGTGGCGCGGCGCTGCCGCAGGCCGGGAATGACGATTTCACGAAATTTCCCGCGGCCGGGAGGGTCGGTGGCGACTAAGATGCGTATCGGTACAACCTCCACCGAAGGGAGCCGCACCTATGCGAATCGTCTACTGGATGATGACCGCGGTTCTCGCGCACCAGCTCGCGGCTTCGGCGCGCACGATGCCCGCGACGCAGCCGGCCGCCGCGCCCAAGGCGACCCTCGACTACGAGTACTTCAAGACCCAGGTGCAGCCGGTCTTTCTCGCCAAGCGAACCGGCTACACACGCTGCGTCGTCTGCCACGCCGACGAAGGCGCCGCGGGCTTTCTGCAGCCGCTGTCTCCCGGCGCCACGACCTGGGACGAGGAGCAATCGCGCAAGAACTTCCAGTCGGTCTCGCGCCTCGTGGTGCCGGGGCAGCCGATGAAGAGCCGGCTGCTGACGCACCCGCTGGAACCGGCGGCGGGCGGCGACGAGTTCCACAACGGCGGCCGGCAGTTCAAGACGCAGGACGATCCGCAGTTCCAGGCGATTGCCGCCTGGGTCAGCGGGAAGACAGCGGGATCCCAGCCATAGGGGCGCCCGGTTGAAGGGAGATCGACAGCCATGACCAGGTTGATCAAATCGTGCACGGTTCCTCTCGCCGCGTTCGCGGCGCTGACCTTCGCGCTGCCGTTGACCGCCGCCAACGGCGGTCTGGTCCGGATCATCCAGACCAACAGCGCCGGCGACTCGGTGCACATCATCGACGCGGCCACCAACAAGGTGATCGCCGAGATCCCGGGCATCGAGCGCGCGCACGGCGCGGCGGCTTCGCCCGACGGCAGCCTGATGTGGATCAGCAACGAGGCGGACAACACCGTCGACGTCATCGACAGCAAGACGATGAAGGTGACGAAGAAGATTCCGCTGAGCGGCCATCCCAACAACCTGGCGATCACACCCGATGGCCGCAAGCTCTACGTCGCCATCGCGCAGGCGCCGGGGGCGGTCGACGTCATCGACGCCACCAAGCAGACGAAGGCCAGGACGATCTCGGTGCACGGCGGCGTGCACAACACCTACGTGACGCCGGACGGGAAGTTCGCGGTCGCCGGCATGATCGGCGCCCGCAACATCACCGTCATCGACACCAAGACCGACATGCCGGTGTGGGCGCACTACTTCGACCTCGGCGTCCGGCCGATTGCGTTCGACGTGAAGCCCGACGGCTCGACCCGGCGCGTCTATGCCCAGTTGACCGACTTCAACGGCTTTGCCGTCCTCGATTTCGACACGCAGAAGGAAGTGGCGCGGATCAAGTATCCCGACGTCGACAAGAAGACCGAGGGCCACGGCGGCAACACGGCGCACGGCATCGCGGTGACGCCGGACCAGAAGACGCTGGTCGCCAACAGCAGCATCAACAGCGTCGTCTATACCTACTCGTTGCCCGACCTCAAGCTGCTCGGCCAGATCCCGGTCGGACATTCTCCGAACTGGATCACCCTCACGCCGGACGGCAAGTTCGCCTACGTATCGCTGGCCGGCGCGAACAGCGTCGCCGTGATCGACATCAAGGCCGCGAAGCTGGTCACCGAGATCAAGACCGGCGGCCAGGTGCCGAAGCGCAACGCGACGATTGTGATGTCGCAGTAGTTGCTGGTCGCTGGTGCTGGTTGCCAGATGCTGGTTGCTAGATGTCAAGTGCCAGGCGAAGCCTCCTAGCAACTAGCAACGAGTAACCAGCATCGATCGCCTACGGCTCTCCCGCGTCGACCCTGATCTCTTTGAGGATTTCGAGATCGATCGGGAGAGGCGCCTCTCCTGCCGGCAGCTGGTTCCCGTTCAGGATGTACGCGACGAGGGCGGCGGTTTCTTCCGGCGACAGCGTGTTCGGCTTGTCCTGCGGCATCGTCTCGCGGATACGGCCGAACAGTTGCGCGAGCGAGCGCTGTCTCCAGAGGTTCTGAAAGCCGCTGTCGTTGAGGAGCGGCGCCATGTCGGGCGTCACCGACGCCATCGAACCGTGGCACGAGGCGCACTTCTCGTCGTACGCAGTCTTGCCGCGTCCAGCCTGCTCGGTCGTGTAGACGCCTTCCTTCGCGGAGCGCGGCGGAACCTGCCCGGCCGTCATCGTCGCAGCCGCAAGCGCGATCGAGAGCAGTAGCTTCATCGGCGTCGAATTTACCACCGCGCCCGGCGCCTGCGACCGCGAACCTTCCAGCCTTGACCTTCGAGCCTTTGACCTTCCAGCCTGCGACCTTCCAGCCTCCGACCTTCCAGCCTTCGACCCTTCAGCCTTCCCGCCTTCCCGCCCTCCCGCCTTCCAGTTTGTTACACTCCGAATCGGAGCACCGGACTCGTGATCCTGACCCTGGAAATCATCTCGCCGCAAAAACCCGCCGCCAGCCGCCAGAGCTTCACCCGCGACGGCGGCACCATCGGACGCGAGACCGACAACTCATGGGTCCTGCCGCACTCGAAAGTCTCCGGGCATCACGCGCTGATCAGCTACCGGCAGTCGGCCTTTTACATCGAGGACACGAGCCGGAACGGCGTCTGCCTCAACTCATCCAAGAACCGGCTGGTCCGCGGCCAGGCGTACCCGCTCAAGGCGGGCGACCGCATCCTGATCGATCCCTACGAGATCCGCGTCTCGGTCTCCGGCGCCGAGACCGAGGACACGGTCGGGCACGCCGGCGGATTCGCCAAGGCCAGCGGGCCTGTGGGGCGCCCCTTCAGGGGTGCCGGCGACGACCCGTTCGATCCGTTCGGCGGCGAGGATCCGTTCGCGCCGCAGCCCTCCGCGTCGCCGCTGCTCGAGGCCGATGCGCCGGTCGAATCGCTGGCCGCCGAGGAGCTCGATCCGCTCGAGCTCCTGAACCTCGGTCGGAAGTCGCCGCCGCCGCGAAAAGCGCCGAACGCGCGCGACCTCGATCGCGGTTCTCCGCTCGATGGCTACTTCCGTCCGCCGGCCGTCGTTCCCGAGGCGTCGCCGGAGCCGTCGTCCTCGCCCGCGTCGCGCGACGCGTCGATGATCCCGCAAGACTACGATCCGCTCGCGCCGGACGAACCGACGCCGCTGCCGTCTCCGCCGCGGCGACCGTCGCCCGGGCGCTCACCGTCGCCTCCGGCGCCCGTGTATACGCCTCCGCCAACGCCGCCGCCGATCCGCGTGCGCGTGCCGGAACCACCGATCCGCGAGCCGGAACCACCGATCGAGGAAGCGCTGCCGCTGTTGCCGCTTCCACCACTTCCACCGCCACCGGCGCCGAGGCCGCCGCGCGCGGAACAGCCCGAGCCGCCGCGCAGCGCGCCGCCAGCTGACGCAGGCGCGGATCGCTCACAGGCCGATGCGCTTGCCGCGGTGCTTCGAGGCGCCGGCCTCGATCCGGCCGATGTCACGCCGGAGCTCGCCGAGACCTTCGGCCAGATCATCCGCGTCGTCGTCTCAGGTGTGATGGACGTGTTGCGATCGCGGCAGCAGATCAAGGACGAGTTCCGGATGCGCATGACGCGCTTCCGTCCGGCCGAGAACAACCCGCTCAAGTTCTCCGCCAACGTCGACGATGCGCTGCACAACCTGCTGGTGAAGCGCAATCAGGCGTACCTCGGTCCGGTCGAGGCGTTCGAGGATGCGTTCGCGGATCTGCGCAAGCACCAGATCGCGATGCTCGCGGGGATGCGAGTCGCGTTCGAAGGCATGCTCGCCGAATTCGATCCGGAACGGATGCAGCAGGAGTTCGACCGGCAGCTGAACAAGGGGCTCGTGCCGGCCAAGCTCCGCTACTGGGATCTGTTCCGTGAGCGGCGCGACGAAATCGTCAAAGACCCCGAGGCCAGCTTTCGCCGCTTGTTCGGCGAGGAGTTCGCGCGGGCCTACGAAGAGCAGCTCAAGCAACTTAAGTAAGCCGCCGTCGTCAATTCCTTGCAGGGAAGCCCGCAGCCAGCGTGGACGAATCCAGCCGTTCGTTATAGATTGTGTCGCACATGGCACATCGGACGGCGTGGCGGCCACGGGTGTGTGGCCGGAAGGGTACCTGTGTCTGCCCATAACAGGGTGATCTGGTCCGAGGGGCTCTTCCTCCAGCCCCAGCACTTCCAGCAACAGGAGCGCTACTTCGAGCGTTACGTCGAGACGCGATGCCGTCCGCTCGTGCCGCACGGCTGGGGCTTCACCGAAATCGAGTTCGAACGCGATCTGCTGAGCATCGGCAAGGCGGCGCTGCGGCGCCTCTCCGGCGTCTTTCCCGACGGCACGCCGTTCCGGATGCCCGACGACGATCCGCTGCCGGCGCCGCTCGACATCGGCGCCGACGTGCGCGATCAGATCCTGTATCTCGCCATCGCGCTGCGCCGTCCGGGTGAAATGGAAGCGGACCGCGACGCCGGGCGCGACGACCTGGTGCGACACGACGTGCGCAAGGAGCAGGCGCGCAACGCGACGTCGAACAGCGGCGATCCGGCGGTGCTCGAGGTCGGCGCGCTGCGCACGCGCCTGCTGCTCGCGAAGGATGTTACCGACGCGTATGCCGTCGTCCCGCTGGTGCACATCGTCGAGTGCCGTGCGGACCGGCAGGTCGTGTTCGACGAGAACTTCATCCCGACGGTGCTGCACGTGCGCGCCGCCGGCCGGCTGGCGTCGTTCACGAGCGAGCTGCTCGGGCTGCTGCATCAGCGCGGCGAGGCGCTCGCCGGTCGCGTCTCGGCGACCGGCCGCGGCGGCGCCGCCGAGTTCGCCGACTTCCTGATGCTGCAGGCGATCAACCGCTACGAGCCGCTGCTCGCGCATTTTGCCGACTCGGGCGATCTCCATCCGGAAACGCTGTTTCACGTCTGCGTCACCGCGGCAGGAGAGCTGGCGACCTTCACCGCAACGTCCAAGCGGCCGCCGAAAGCGGCGGCATATCGCCACGAACGGCTGCGCGAGTCGTTCGACCCGGTGATCCTGGCGCTGCGCGAGTCGCTCAGCAAGGTGCTGACGCAGACGGCGGTGTCGATCCCGATCGAGCCGAAGAAGTTCGGGATCAGCGTGGCGATCGTCAACGATCGATCGCTGTACAGCACCGCGGTCTTCATCCTCGCGGCGCGTGCCGACATGCCGGCGGAGGAAGTGCGGCGCCGCTTCCCGCAGCAGCTCAAGATCGGTCCGGTCGAGAAAATCACCGATCTGGTGCGCCTGCAACTGCCAGGCGTGCCGGTGCACGCGGTGCCGGTCGCGCCGCGGCAGATTCCGTATCACGCGGGATATGCGTACTTCGAGCTCGATCAGACCGACACGTTGTGGGATCAGCTCCAGAGCTCAGGGGGCGTGGCGATGCACGTGGCCGGCGAGTTCCCCGGCCTGGCGCTGGAGTTCTGGGCGATTCGCAGCTGACACGCAGGCTGAGGCATGGCGGACAACGACGATCCGTTCTTTCGACCCGACGCGACGAAGCTGCGGCCGCGGCCCGGGGCAGGACGGCGCACGTACGTCGAAGGCGTCCGCCCGCAGGCTGCGGCGCCGGCGGTCGGCGATGCGGCATCGACCATCCCCGCCTCCGCGCGGGCGCTGATCGGCATCGGCCTCAACCCGCTGGTGCGTGCGGCGACGCCGCTGCTGCTGCTGACCGCGCAGATGCGCGAGTCGCTCGCGCCGATGGACGTCGCCGGCCTGCGCCGCCACGCGCTCGACGAGATCCGCCAGTTCGAGGAGCAGGCGCGCGCCTCCCGAATCGCGAACGAAGTCGTGCTGTCGGCGCGGTACGTGCTCTGCGCCGCGCTCGACGAAGCCGTGCTCTCGACCCCGTGGGGCAACCAGAGCGAGTGGGCGCAGCATCCGCTGCTCGTGGCGCTGCACAAAGAGGCGTGGGGCGGCGAGAAATTCTTCGACATGCTCGAGAAGATCTCGCAGGAGCCCGGCCGCTACATCGACCTGATGGAGCTGCAGTACCTCGCGCTCGTCTTCGGCTTCGCCGGCAAGTACCAGGTGCAGGAGCGCGGGCTCGATCGCCTGCTCGAAGTGCAGCGCGATCTGTACCGCAAGATTCGCGAGCATCGCGGGCCGGGCGATCCGGATCTGTCGCTGCGCTGGCAGGGGCTCGAAGATCGCCGGAACCCGCTGCTGCGTTACCTGCCGTGGTGGGTCGTGGTCGCGGCGGCGCTGCCGATCCTCGCGGTGGCGTTCACCGCCTACTACGCCGGGCTCGCTCGCACTGCCGATCCGGTCCACGCCGAACTGGCGAAGATCGGCCTCGAGGATTTTTCGCCGCGTGAAGCCGCGCCGGTTCGCGGCCCGACGCTCAAGCAGCTGCTGGCGGCCGACGAGCAGCGCGGCGCCCTCAGCGTCGTCGAGACCGGCAATCAGACGACGGTGACGCTGCTGGCGCCGGATCTGTTTCCGTCGGGCGGGGCGGCCGTCAACCCGAGCTATCGCGAGACGCTGCAGCGGGTCACCGCGGCGCTCAACAGGGTGCCCGGCCGTGTGCTGGTCGTTGGCCACACCGACAACCAGCCGATCAGGTCGCTGCGCTACAAGGACAACTTCGACCTGTCGCGCGAGCGTGCGGCCAGCGTGGTGGCCGTGATCAAGGAGAGCATCGACAGCGCGGCCCGCCTCAACCTGACCGGTGTCGGATCGTCGGAGCCTCGATACAAGCCGGAGTCGGATCCGGAGAACCGATCGCGCAACCGTCGCGTCGAGATCATACACGTGCGCGGCACGTGATTGGGTGAGCAATCGTGTTCGCATTCCTGAAACGCCGCTGGTTCATCCTGCTGATCGGCTTCGTGCTGATCGCGCTCTTCATCTGGTACGCCGGCCCGTTTTTCTTCTTCGGCAGTTATCAGCCGCTCGGGAGCGAGACGGCGCGCTTCATCGCGATTGGGCTCGTTGCCGCCGCGTGGGTGGTGTGGTCGCTGCTCAGGGCGCTGCGGGCGAGCCGTGCCACCGAGCAGCTCGTCTCCGCCGTCGTCAACCTCCGTCCTGAGAAGGAAAAACCGACTGCGGAGCAGGCCAAGCTGCGCGAGCGGTTCGAGGAAGCGGTGGCGGCGCTGCAGAAGGATCGGCGCGGCAAGACGAACCTGTACGACCTGCCGTGGTACGTCTTCATCGGCGCACCCGGGTCGGGCAAGACGACCGCGCTGATGAACTCGGGGCTGCGGTTCCCGCTCGAGCAGCGCGTCGGCAAGGGCGCGATCCGCGGCGTCGGCGGCACGCGCAACTGCGACTGGTGGTTCACCGACGAAGCGGTCTTCCTCGACACGGCGGGCCGCTATACAACGCAGGACTCCGACGCGAGCTCGGACGCCGAAGGCTGGAAGGAATTCCTGGCGCTGCTGACGAAGTACCGGCAGCGGCGGCCGCTGAACGGCGTCATCCTCACCATCAGCGCGCAGGACCTGATGACGTCCAGCGAGGGCGAGCGCGAAGGGCACGTCGAAGCCGCGCGCCGCCGGCTGGACGAGCTGACGCAGGAGCTGCAGATCCAGCTGCCCGTCTACCTGATGGTGACCAAGTGCGACACCGTCGCCGGCTTCACCGAGTACTTCGACGACCTGACGCAGGAGGCGCGCGCACAGGTCTGGGGCGTCACCTTTCCGTACGAGCAGTCGGTCAGCGGCGGCGCCGCCGATGCGTTCGCGCCCGAGTACGACGCGCTGATGGCCCGGCTGAACAGCCGCCTGTTCGCGCGGCTCGAAGAGGAGCGCGGTGCCCGCCGCCGCGCGACCGTGTTCGCGTTTCCGCAGCAGATGTCCGCGCTGCGCGATCTCCTGGCGCAGTTTGTCAGCGACGTCTTCGCCGAATCTGGCGCGCACGCGCAGATTCTCCTGCGCGGCGTCTACCTGACCAGCGGCACCCAGGACGGCACCCAGATCGATCGCCTGCTCGGCGCGATCGGTCGCCGCTTCGGCGTCGCCGCGGAGTCGGTCGCGCCGCCGCCCGGCCGCGGCAAGGCCTTCTTCGTCGAGCACCTGCTGAAGAACGTCGTCATCAGCGAATCGGGGCTGGCCGGTGTCAACCGTCGCCTCGAGAAGCGGAACGCGCTCCTGCAGTTCGGCGCCTATGCGGCCACCGTGTTCATCGTCGTCCTCGGACTGGTTGCGCTGTCGCTCAGCTACGCGAGCAACCGCGAGTACCTGAGTCAGGTGTCGAACGAGGTCGCGACCGTCCGCCGTGTGCGTCCCGCGGCACGAGCGGCCTCGCTCGAGACGTTCCTGCCGTACCTCAATGCCGTGCGCGCCATCTCCGATTCGGCGAACCGCTACCGCGAAGACACGCCGCTGCGGATGCGATGGGGGCTCTATCAAGGGAGTTCCGTCGGCAACGCCGCGCGCGACGCCTACTTGCGCGAGCTCGACGGCATCGTGCTGCCGCGGTTCGCATCGCGCGTCCGGCAGCATCTGACCGACTACGCCGCGGAGCCGGAGAAGCTGTATCTCTACTTGAAGGGCTACCTGATGCTCGCCGAGCCGCGGCGGCTCGATAAGAAGCATCTGCAGCTCCTTGCCGATCTCGAGTGGCCGCGCGACGCCAACGGGTCCAGCGCCTCGCCGTCGGCGCACTTCCGCAACCTGCTCGAATACAGCGACACCCTGCGCCCGATTCCGGTCGATCCGGCGCTGGTGGCGCAGGCGCGCAGCAGCATCCGGCAGGCCTCGATCGCGCAGATCATGTACGGCCGCATCCAGCGCGCCTACAGCGACGATTCGGCGAACGCCATTCAGTTCCCCGTCGTCGCCGGCCTCGGCATCGAAAAGGTTCTGCGCCGCAAGAGCGGGCATTCCCTGGCGGAGCCGTTCCCCGCGATCTACACCAAGAAGGTATTCAAGGAGCTCACCGGCGCCGGCATGCTGCCGTTGATCAAGCAGGTACTCCGACGATGAGTGGGTGTGGGGCACTGGCAACACGTCGCTTGCCGCCACGCTGCCGCGGCTGACGACGGACGTGACCGACATCTACGAACGCGACTACCTGCAGGCGTGGGAAACCCTGCTCAACGATCGTCAGCGTGGTGCCGCTCGACACCGTTCAGCAGGGCGCCGATGCGCTCGGCATCCTGACCGGTCCCTCGTCGCCGCTCCGCGCGCTGCTGAAGACGGTTGACGAAAACACGACCATCATCGCGCCGGCCGACGGCGCGGGGCGCGGCGGGGCGCCGTCGATTACCGACAGGCTCACGCAGGGGGCGACCGACATCTTCGGCCGGGCCCGCGACACCGTCATCGGCCGGCCGAGCGTGGCGCCGGGCACGCTGATCACGAGGCGGTTCGATCCGATCCACAAGATCATGGCCGGGGCGCCTTCGCAGTTCGACGGCGTGCTCGAGCAGATGAAGAAGATTCGCGATCAGCTGATCCGGCTGGGGCCGGAAGTCGGCAACGACTCTTCGCTGACCGCGATCACGGATCGCTCGGTCATCGATCTCGTCACCGGGTTGAGGCAGCAGGCCGAGGTGTTGCCGCCGGCGGTTGCCACGCTCGTGAACGAGATCGCCAAGAACGCCAGGGGATCGATCATCGGCACCGCGGGCTCGGAGCTCGAGCAGAAGTATCAGCTCGTCAAAGCGGAGTGCCGCACGCGCGTGGCCGGCCGTTTCCCGTTCGTCGACTCGTCGGCGGAGATGTCGCTGCGTGACTTCGGCGAGGTCTTCGGCCACGGCGGCGTCTACGACAAGTTCTTCACCGAAAACCTCGACAAGCTGGTGGAGAAATCGCCACGTTGGGCGTGGCGCGACCCCTCGATGCAGGCGCCGGCCAGCATGCTGCCGCAGTTCGAGCGCGCCGACCGCATCCGCCAGATGTTCTTCGCGGCCGGCGCGAAGGCGCCGGAGCTCCAGTTCGTCGTCCGCCTCTCGGGGGTCGATGCCTCGACGACGCGCTTCGTGATCGGCATCGACGGCCAGCGCTTCGAAGCGAGGCCGGCCGCCGACAGCAGGACTCCGGGAGTGTGGCCGGGCGAGAAGGGCAACGAGGCCTATTACGCGTTCGAAGATTCGCGTCGCCGCGCCAGAAAAGCGAACCTTCGGCGGGCCGTGGGCGCTCTTCAGGCTGATCGATTCGATGCGGCTGGCGCCGGGGCCGGGACAAGGCGAAGGCGAACTGGCGACGTCGCTCCGGTTCGAGACGAAATATCACCGGGCTCAGGCGTACATCGAAGCGCCGAACGCCGCCAACAACCCGTTCGGCGACCGCGACTGGCGGACCTTCGCGTGCGAGCAGTGAGACCTCCGGCGGGTGCACCGTGCACGTAGGCCTCTTCGGTAAGCTGCCAAGCCACGGCGACTTCCTGCGGCGCCGCACCTCCGACAAGTTCGTCGACGCCTGGGACGCGCTGGCTGCGCGAGTGCCTCGCCGAGAGCCGCACGGCCCTCGGCGACCGGTGGGTCGACATCTACCTGACGAGCCCGGCCTGGCGCTTTGTCTGCGCGGCCGGTGCCTGCGGTCCCGTGCCGGTCATCGGCCTGATGGTGCCGAGCGTCGATCGCGTCGGCCGTTTCTTCCCCTTGACCCTGGTGGCCGAGCTTCCCGACGACGTCAGCGTGGTGGCGGCGGCGAACGGCGCGACCGGGTTCTTCGACAGCGCGGAGCAGCTGCTGATCGAGACGCTCGCCTCCGAGGAGATCGACTTCCCGCAGTTCGACGAGGAAGTGCTGCACCTGGTCGATGCCCTCGAGTTGCTGACCGTTCCGCCGCCGGTCCTGCTCGATCCGGCCGCCGGCGCGGTCGTCGCCGACGGGGGACAGGCGTGGCAGATTCCCATCGGGGCGTCGGCGGAGATCGCGCCGGTCTTCGAGCAGTTGCTCGCCCAACGGCTCTCGTCGCTGTACCAGCCGCTGGTGATCTGGTGGACCGAGGGGTCGTCGATCGTCGAGCCGAGCTGCCTGATTGGGAAGGGGCTGCCGGCGCCGGCGACATTCGGCGCGATGCTCGACGGCTCGTGGGGCGACAACCGGTGGCGCCAGATTCCGGCGCGCATCGACAGCGGCGCCACCATTGAGCTGCGCATGGATGAAGCGCCGGTATCGGGGCCGGTCGGGTTCCGGTCCGCCGCGGCGAGCGACGTCGGCCTGGCGCGCGAGATCAACGAGGACGCGTTCATCGAGCGGCCGGACGCCGGCGTCTGGGCGGTGGCGGATGGCCTGGGCGGCCACCGGGCCGGGGAAGTCGCCAGCCACATGGTGTGTGACGCGCTCGGGGAGTTCCCGGTCGACCCGACGTTCGAGGGCACGATCGAGGCTGCCCGCGCGCGGCTGCAGCAGGTGAACGAACATCTGCTGCGCACCGGAACGCGCCAGGCGCTCGCCGATCGCAGCGCGAGCACCGTCGTCGTGCTGCTGGTGCGGAGTGTCCAGTGCGCCATCCTCTGGGCGGGGGACAGCCGCGTCTACCGATGGCGCTCAGGACGGCTGGAGCAGCTGACCCGCGATCATAGCGTGCAGGACTCTGAGAGACTCAATGGTCGAGATTTGTCCAACGCCGTGACTCGGGCGGTCGGCGTCCAGAAAACGCTGTCGCTGGATCTCCTGCGCGACACGGTGCGGCCGGGCGACCGGTTCCTTCTCTGTTCGGATGGCCTCACGCGGACGTTAACGGAAGAGCAGATAGGGAGTTGGCTCGAAAAGCCGATTGCCGCCGCGGTCGACGGGTTGATCAAGGACACGCTCGCCGCCGGCGCCCCGGACAACGTGACGGTGCTGATCGTGGAGGGGTACGCGGAGGCGGTGTAACGTTCCGGCGAATTCGCACACCATGTTGAGTGCAAGCGCTTTCGGGCTGTTGACTTTGGCCGGAAACCGGTAGAATGCGGTTCCTGTTCGCCGGCGAACGCCGGTTCCGGACACGACGTATAACTCACTAGAAGTAAGCGGGTTCGGCAGGTGCCAGGCACCCGCGGCGACGCGGTTGAATGGCGACCCCGGGGCGGAGAGGTCCGCGTATGAGTGCTCGATGGGAGGGCGAGGAGTTGCTGCTCCAGCCGATCACGCCGGAACAACCGTGCGGCGAAAACCTCGAAGACACGGAGCTGCTGGCTTCCTTCGATATCTACCGGCTGTTCGGACAGTCTCGCCCCCTCGACGCGCCTCCAGACCCTGACGACAAGAACGACAAGTGGATCCCGAAGCCGGCGGAGTCGCCGGAATGGGCCGAGATTCGCGACAAGGCAGCCGAAGCGCTCAGGAAGAGCAAAGACCTGCGGCTGCTCGCGAACCTGGGAACGGCGCTGTTGCGGACCGACGGCGTTCCGGGATTTGCCGCCACGTTGAACGTGGCCTCGGAGTGGCTCGAGGCGCACTGGCCGACCCTCTACCCGCTGGTCGACGAAGACGCCATCCTGCGGCGAAACGCGCTGAATTGCTTTGCCGATCCCATGGCCGTGGTCGATCGGATCCGCAAGGTGGCCCTGGTGCGAAGCCGGCAGCACGGCACGTTCAGCCTGCGTGACATCGATGGCGACCGGCCGTTCGACGAGCAGCAGGTCAGCGCCGCCTTCGGGTCGATGCCGATTACCGACCTCACCCAGCTTCACGACAGCGTGGCCAGCAGCGTGGCGTCGCTCAAGAAGATCGACGCCAAGATGCGCGAGTCCGCCGGGTCGGACGCCACACCGGCCTTCGACCAGTTGTCGACCCAGCTGAACAAGATGGGCCAGGCCCTGCGCGCGCAGCTGGCGGTCCATCCCGGGCGTTCCGAGTCGGATGGCGCCGCGGCCGAGCCGTCGACCAACGGCGGCGCCAGCCAGGGGGCCGCGCTCGGTCCCGTCAAGTCGCGTCAGGACGCCATCCGCGCGCTCGACGCGGTGTCGGCGTTTTTCAGGCAGACCGAGCCGTCGAGCCCGGTGCCGCTCTTTCTCGAGCGGGCCAAGCGGCTGGTGTCCAAGGACTTTCTGGAAGTACTCGCAGACATCGCCCCCGAAGCACTGGCGCAGGCGCGCGCCGCGGGCGGGTTGAAAGACAGCGAGCCGTCGTAAGCTCAGGGTCGTGCAGGTTTCTACGCCGCCGCGCACGCGCGTCGGCGGGAGGTGGTTCGTGGCCAAGTCGAGCAGTCAGAAATTCATCGCGCGCAATCGGGCGCCTCGGGTGCAGATCGAGTACGACGTGGAGTTGTACGGCGCCGAGAAGAAGATTCAGCTGCCCTTCGTCATGGGCGTCCTCGCCGACCTGTCCGGCAAGCCGGCGGAGCCGCTGGCGCCGGTGGACGATCGGAAGTTCCTCGACATCGACGTCGATAATTTCGACAGCCGGATGAAGGCGCTGAAGCCGCGCGCCGCCTTCCAGGTGCCGAACACGCTCACCGGCGAAGGCAACATCAACGTCGAGCTGACCTTCGAGAGCATGGACGATTTCTCGCCGGCGGCGGTGGCGCGCAAAGTCGACGCGCTCAACAAGCTGCTCGAAGCGAGAGAGCAGCTCTCGAACCTGATCACCTACATGGACGGCAAGTCGGGGGCGGAGGATCTCGTGGCCAAGCTCCTGCAGGACCCGACCCTCCTGAAGACGCTCGCGACGACGAAAAATACGCAGGACGAGCCCTCGTCGTAGTTCGCGTCAACTCTCGACCGGAGAACAGAAATGGCTGACCCGAAATCCCAGCAGGACGCCCAGGCAGAAGGCGGAGCGCTTGAAGTCACCGAGTTCGACTCGCTCCTGAGGAAGGAATTCAAGCCGAAGACCGACGAGGCCAAGGAAGCCGTCGCCAAAGCCGTCCGGACGCTGGCGGAGCAGGCGTTGTCGCAGACGACCTTGATTGGCTCGGACGTCGTCAAGTCGATCGAGGCGATCATCGGCGAGCTCGACAAGAAGCTCTCCGAGCAGATCAACCTGATCCTGCACCATGCCGACTTCCAGAAGCTCGAGGGCGGCTGGCGGGGGCTCCACTATCTCGTCAACAACACCGAGACCGACGAGATGCTCAAGATCCGCTTCATGAACATCAGCAAGCAGGATCTCGGGAAGACGTTGAAGAAATACAAGGGCACGGCCTGGGACCAGAGCCCGCTGTTCAAGAAGATCTACGAAGCGGAGTACGGCCAGTTCGGCGGCGAGCCGTTCGGCTGCCTGGTTGGCGACTACTACTTCGACCAGACACCGCCCGACGCGGAGCTGCTCGGCGAGATGTCGAAGGTCGCCGCGGCCGCGCACACGCCGTTCATCGCCGGCGCGTCGCCGACCGTGATGCAGATGGACAGCTGGCAGGAGCTGGCCAACCCGCGCGACCTGACGAAGATCTTCACCACGCCCGAGTACGCGGCCTGGCGCTCGCTGCGCGAGTCCGACGATGCGCGCTATCTCGGCCTGGCGATGCCGCGCTACCTGTCGCGGCTGCCCTACGGCGCCAAGACCAACCCGGTCGAGGAGTTCGACTTCGAGGAAGACACCGGCGCCGCCGATCACAGCCGCTACACCTGGGCGAACGCCGCCTACGCGATGGCCGTGAACATCAACCGCTCGTTCAAGCTCTATGGCTGGTGCTCGCGCATCCGCGGCATCGAGTCGGGCGGCTCGGTCGAAGGGCTGCCGACCCACACGTTCCCGACCGACGACGGCGGCGTCGACATGAAGTGCCCGACCGAGATTGCGATCAGCGACCGCCGCGAGGCGGAGCTGGCGAAGAACGGCTTCATGCCGCTCGTCCACCGCAAGAACTCCGACTTCGCGGCGTTCATCGGCGCGCAGTCGCTGCAGAAGCCGTTCGAGTACGACGACCCCGACGCGACCGCGAACGCGAACTTGTCGGCCCGGCTGCCGTATCTATTTGCATGCTGCCGTTTCGCGCACTACCTGAAGTGCATCGTCCGCGACAAGATCGGCTCCTTCAAGGAGCGCGACGACATGCAGGTCTGGCTGCAGAAGTGGATCATGAACTACGTTGACGGCGATCCGGCGCATTCGTCGGAGACGACGAAAGCGCAGAAACCGCTGGCCGCCGCCGAAGTGCAGGTCGAGGAAGTCGAAGGGAACCCAGGGTATTACTCGGCGAAGTTCTTCCTTCGCCCGCACTATCAGCTGGAAGGGTTGACCGTCTCGCTTCGTCTGGTGTCGAAGCTGCCGTCGGCCAAGGCCAGTTAAGTTCGAGGAGATCCCCCAAACGGAAACCGACCGGAGGACAGGAGCGCGCGTATGGCATCAGACATCTTTGCAAAGATCGGCGACATCAAAGGGGAATCGCCCGACGACAAGCACAAGGGCGAGATCGAATTGCTCTCGTGGTCCTGGGGCGTGACGCAGTCGGGCACGATGGCGCACGGCGGCGGCGGCGGCGAGGGCAAGGCCAACTTCAACGACTTCAACTTCACCCACCACATCGACAAGGCGTCTCCGGTGCTGATGAAGGCGTGCGCCACCGGCGAGCACATCAAGGAAGCGACGATCACGGTCCGCAAGGCCGGCAAGGGGCAGCAGGAATTCCTGATCATCAAGATGAACGACATCATCATCACCGGTGTGGCGCCGAGCGGCGCTGGTGATGGCGCGGCCACGGCGGAGCACGTCGCGCTGCAGTTTGCCAAGGTCGACCTCGAGTACAAGCCGCAGAAGGCCGACGGCTCGCTCGATGCGGGGATCCATTTCAAGTACGACATCAAGGGCAACAAGGAAGGCTAGCTTCTCACTGAGCGGCGGCGGGGTCGCCGGCGCCGGTATCGGGCGCCGGCGGCATCGCGCGAGGAGATCGTCATCATGCCAGGCCCATCTCTTGGTACGCCCGTGGCCGCGGGCACGGGCGACATGTTCCTGATGGTCAAGGGCGCCAAGCACGGCTTGATCAAAGGGGAATCGCAGGACGACCAGCACAAGGGCGAGATCGAGATTGTCAGCTGGTCGTGGGGGATGCAGGCCAAGACCAACATCGGCGGCGGCACCGCGGCAGGGAAGGCCGTCATCAACGACCTGCGGATCGTGAAGCGCGTCGACAGCGCCTCGACCGCCCTGATGCTGGCGCTGCGGACCAACGAACCGATTCAGAAGGCCGTGCTGACGCTGCGGAAAGCCGGCAAGAGCCAGGTCGAATACCTGAAGATCACCATCGAGCAGGGCCGCGTGATCGGGCTCACCGTCGAAGGCGGCGATCCGGCCGGCAGCGCCGACGTCGTCGAGCGGGTGAGCTTCTCGTTCAACAAGATCGAAGTCGAGTACGTGCCGCAGGGGAAGGACGGGCAGCCGCAGGGCAGCATGACGTTCGCAGACCAGTGGAGTGACCAGGTCTGACCTTTCCTCTCACTCTCATCAGGATGTCACGCCATGAGCCTCGCCGCTGTCGCCGAACAGAGCCTGAAGAACGGCGATCCTGTCGGCGCGCTCGCCCAGTTGACGCAGCAGGTGCGCTCCGCGCCCGCTGATCCCAAGCTTCGCGTTTTCCTCTTCCAGCTGCTCTGCGTGCTCGGTCAGTGGGACCGCGCGCTCAACCAGCTGAACGTCGCGTCGGGCCTCGATCCGGGCGCCCTCGCGATGGCGCAGACCTACGGCGACGCCGTCCGCTGCGAGGCGATTCGCAATGATGTCTTCGACGGCAAGAAGTCGCCGATGATCTTCGGCCAGCCCGATCAGTGGCTCGCGCTCCTGATCGAATCGCTGCTCGCCGCCGGCCACGGCGAGCAGGAGCGATCGCTGCAGCTCAGGGCGACCGCCTTCGAAGAGGCGCCGGCGACGCCGGGCGACATCAACGGCCAGCCGTTCTCCTGGATCGCCGACGCCGATTCACGCATCGGCCCGGTGCTCGAAGCCGTGATCAACGGCCGGTATTACTGGGTGCCGTTCTCCCGCTTGACGAAGGTGCAGATCGAGGCGCCGGAGGACCTGCGCGACTTCGTCTGGATGCCGGCGCACCTCGAGTTCGAGAATGGCGGCGAATCGGTTGCCCTCATCCCGACCCGATATGCCGGGTCGGCCGCCTCCAGCGACGGTCTGGTCGCGCTCGCGCGCAAGACCGTCTGGGAGGAAATCGCGCCGGACACGCACCGCGGTCTCGGCCAGCGGATCATCACGACAGACGCCGCCGACGTGCCGCTGATGGAGGTGCGCACGATCTCATTGACGGCGCCTGTCGAGGCGGCGGAACTCGCCGGCGACCATGGCTGATGATCTGTTGCCGCTCGAACGGCTGCAGCCGGCGCTGCTCGATCGCCTCACCGACGACGAACCCGAGAAGAAGCAGGAACCGCGCGAGGCGCGGGTCCTGTCCAAGCGGCGGCTCCGGGAATCGGTGCTGCGCGACCTCGGCTGGCTGTTCAACACCACCCAGCTGCAGGAACGGGCCGCGCTGGTGAAGGCGCCGCTGGTGCGCCAGTCGGTGGTGAACTTCGGCCTGCCGGCGATGTCGGGGCAGGTCGCCTCGTCGCTCGACGTCACCGATCTCACGCGCGCGATGCGCGAGGCCATCCTGGCCTTCGAGCCGCGCATCCTGGCGTCGACGCTGGAGATTCGTACCCTGCTCGAGGCCGGCGACCTCGATCATCACAACGTCATCGGCGTCGAGATTCACGGCGAGCTCTGGGCCCAGCCGGTGCCGATGGAGTTCCTGGTGCGGACCGATTTCGACCTCGAAACCGGCAAGGTGCGAATCACCGATCTCATCTCGCCGCCGCGGGTGGCGTGATGGACCCGCGCCTGCTCCAGTATTACAACCTCGAGCTGCAGCACCTGCGCGAGACCGGCGCCGAGTTCGCGCGCGAGTTCCCGAAAATCGCCGCCCGGCTCGGCATGCACGATCTGGAAGTGGCCGATCCCTACGTCGAGCGGCTGCTCGAAGGGGTCGGGTTTCTCGCCGCGCGCGTGCAGCTCAAGCTCGACGCCGAGTTCCCGCGTTTCACGCAGGCGCTGCTCGAGATCGTCTACCCGCACTACCTCGCGCCGACCCCGTCGATGCTGGTCGCGCAGCTGCGGCCCAACGCCAACGATCCGAACCTGGCCGGCGGGCCGACGGTGCCGCGGGGCAGCACGGTGTCGGGCGTACTGACCGCCGACGATGCGACCGCGTGTGAATTCCGGACGGCGCACGCGGTCTCGCTGTGGCCGCTCGAGATCGTATCGGCGAGCTACTTCTCGTTTGCGCCCGACCTGCCGCTCAACGCGCTGCCGATTGCGCAGCGCATCAAGGGCGGCCTCCGAATCCGGCTGAAGGCCACCTCCGGCGTCAAGTTCTCGCAGCTGGCCGTCGATCGCCTGCCGTTCTACCTGACCGGCCGCGAGGACGTGGCCAACAAGCTCTACGAGCTGTCGCTCGCCGCGGGCGTCGGCGTGCTGGTGCAGCCGCTGAGCAGCGCGAAAAAATGGCATGAGCTCCTGCCGGCGAAGTCGATTCAGCCGGTCGGCTTCACCGACGGCGAGGCGCTGCTGCCGGTGACGCTGCGCACCTTTCACGGCTACCGGCTGCTGCAGGAGTACTTCTCGTTCCCGCAGCGGTTCCGCTTCTTCGAGCTGACCGGACTTGCGCAGGCGCTCAGGCGGATCGACGGCGATCAGGCCGAGATCGTCATCCTCCTCGGCCGCGGCGATCCGAACCTCGAAAGCGTCGTCGATCGGTCGAATCTGGCGCTGTTCTGCACGCCGGCGATCAACCTGTTCCACAAGCGCGCCGACCGGATTCACGTCAACGAGGGCGCGCACGAGTACCACGTCGTGCCGGATCGCACGAGGCCGCTCGACTTCGAGGTCTACGAGGTGACGTCGGTTGTCGGTCACGGTATCGGGACCGACAGCGAGCAGCAGTTCCTGCCGTTCTACTCGGCTTACAGCACCGATCAGGAGCGGCAGCAGACGGCCTACTACACGACGCGCCGCGAGCCGCGGATGACGTCGGCGTCGGCGAAACGCCGCGGCCCGCGATCGAGCTACATCGGCACCGAGGTGTTCCTCTCGCTGGTGGACTCCAAGCAGGCGCCGTACAGCGGCGACCTGCGCCAGCTGTCGATCCAGACGCTGTGCACCAACCGCGATCTCGTGCTGCAGATGCCGGTCGGCGTCGGCGCCAACGATCTCGTGCTCGACGTCGCCGCGCCGATCGAGGGCATTCGCGTCCTGAGCGGCCCGAGCCGCCCGTATGCGCCGCTGGCCGACGGCGCGGTGTCGTGGCGCGCGATCAGCCACCTGTCGCTCAACTACCTGTCGCTGACGCAGTCGACGCCGGAGTCGGGCGCATCGGCGCTGCGCGATCTGCTCGAGCTCTACGCCGCGAGCAGCGACGTCAGCGCCCGGCGGCAGATTGAAGGCATCCGATCGGTGCGCGTCGGCCGGGTCGTGCGCCGCCTGGACGGCGCCGGGCCGCTCGCCTTCGGCCGCGGCCTCGAGATCGCGCTGCTGGTGGACGAGATGGCGTTCGAGGGCGCGAGCGCGTTCCTGCTCGGCTCGGTGCTCGACCGCTATTTCGCGCGGCACGTGTCGATCAACTCGTTCACCGAAACCGTGCTGCGGTCGGAGCACCGCGGCGAGATCAACCGATGGGGATCGCAATGGGGCGCGAGAGCGACGCTCTGATCTTCTTCAGCCAGCTGGCGGACGTGCCTCACCGGCACGACTTCTACCAGACGCTGCGGCGGATCGAGTGTCTCTTCGATTCGAAACCGCGCTGGGGGCAGGCGCTGCGGCCGGTCGATGAACCCGTCCGCCTCGGACAGGATCCGGATCTGTCGTTCGCGCCGGCGCCGCTGGCCTCGTTCGAGTCGCGCAAGGGCGCACCGCCGCGGCTGCAGGTGCGGCTGTTCGGGCTGTTCGGCCCGAACGGGCCGCTGCCGCTGCACCTGACCGAGTACGCGCGCGAGCGGCTGCGCCTCGCCGGCGATCCGACCTTCGCGCGCTTCTGCGACATCTTTCATCACCGCTTCCTGGCGCTCTTCTATCGCGCCTGGGCGCAGGCACAGCCGCACGTCAACCGCGATCGGCCGAAGGACGATCGCTTTACGATCTACGTCGGCTCGTTCCTCGGGCATGGCGCCGGCGTCGTTTCGCGAACGCGACACGCTGCCGGATCTCGCAAAGCTCTTTCACGTCGGCGCGCTCATCCGCCAGGTGCGCAACGCCGAAGGGTTGCAGCACATCCTCGCGCATTTCTTCCGCGTGCCGGTGACGATCGAGGAGTTCGTCGGTCACTGGATGCGCCTCGGCGGCGGCGAGCGCAGTTACCTGACGGCGGAGAAAGCGCCGCTCGGCGTCGGCGCCGTGCTCGGCGGCCGCGTATGGGATCGGCAGCACAAGTTCCGGATACATGTCGGCCCGCTCACGCTCGAGCAGTACGAGAGCTTCCTGCCCGGCGGCGAGCCGCTCCGCAAGCTGGTGGACTGGGTCCGGATGTATTTCTCCTTCGAGTACGACTGGGACGTCCGCCTGCAGCTGAAGCCGGGCGAGGTGCCGAAGCTGCAGCTCGGCGGCCCGCAGCGGCTGGGATGGACCGCCTGGCTGGGCGACCGCCGCACCGGCGAGGTCGCTGACGATTTGTGCCTCGACGCGGAAGCGCTCGTCGATGGCGATGGAGCCCGAGCCGCATGAGCGAAATCAGCCGTACCGCCCTGTTCGGCAAGTTGAACAGCCTCGCCTACAAGGCGATCGAAGGCGCCACCGTCTTCTGCAAGCTGCGCGGGAACCCGTACGTCGAGCTGGTGCACTGGATGCAGCAGATCCTGCAGAGCCCGGATTCCGACATGCATCGCATCGTGCGCCACTTCGAGATCGATTCGTCGCGCCTTGCGCGCGACGTGACCGAGGCGCTCGATCGGCTGCCGCGCGGCGCGACGTCGATCTCGGATCTGTCGGCGCACGTCGAGAACGCGGTCGAGCGCGGCTGGGTCTACGGCACCCTGATGTTCGGCGAAACGCGCGTCCGCACCGGGCACCTGATGGTCGGCATGCTGAAGACGCCGTCGCTGCGCAACGCGCTGGTGGCGATCTCGCGGCAGTTCGAGCAGATCAAGTCCGATGTCCTCACCGAGGACTTTGCGCGCATCGTCAACGGTTCGCCCGAGGATGCCCTCGGCGCCTCCGATGGCTCGTCGATGGCCGCGCCGGGCGAAGCGAGCGGCGCGATCGCGCCGGCGCAGATGGGCAAGCAGGAAGCGCTGAAGCGGTTCGCGACCAACCTCACCGAGAAGGCGAAGAAGGGCGAGATCGATCCGGTGAGCGGCCGCGACGAGGAGATCCGCCAGATCGTCGACATCCTGATGCGCCGCCGCCAGAACAATCCGATCCTGACCGGCGAAGCCGGCGTCGGCAAGACCGCCGTCGTCGAAGGCTTCGCGCTGCGGCTCGCGAAGGGAGATGTGCCGCCGCCGCTGCAGAACGTCTCGCTCTACACGCTCGACATCGGGCTGCTGCAGGCCGGCGCCAGCATGAAAGGCGAGTTCGAGAACCGGCTGCGACAGGTGATCGATGAAGTGCAGGCGTCGCCGAAGCCGATCATCCTGTTCATCGACGAGGCGCACACGCTCATCGGCGCCGGCGGCGCGGCGGGCACCGGCGACGCGGCGAACCTGCTGAAGCCGGCGCTCGCGCGCGGCACGCTGCGCACGATCGCGGCGACGACCTGGGCCGAGTACAAGAAGTACATCGAGAAGGATCCGGCGCTGACGCGCCGCTTCCAGGTGGTGAAGGTCGAGGAGCCGACCGAGGACAAGGCGATCCTGATGGTCCGCGGCGTCGCGTCGATCCTCGAGAAGCATCATCGCGTGCAGGTGCTCGACGAGGCGCTGGAAGCCGCCGTGCGCTTGTCGCATCGCTACATCCCCGGGCGCCAGCTGCCCGACAAGGCCGTCAGCCTGCTCGACACCGCCTGCGCCCGCGTCGCGATCAGCCAGCACGGCGTGCCGCCGCAGCTCGAGGACTGCCGCCGGACGATCGAGGCGCTGCAGACCGAGATGGAGATCATCGGCCGCGAAGAAGCCGTCGGCATCAACGTCGCCGAGCGGCGCAAGGCGGTGGAAGAGAAGCTGACGAAGAACGAGACCGAGCGCGCCTCCCTCGAAGAGCGATGGAATGCCGAGCGGGGCCTGGTGGAGAAGGTGCTCGGCATCCGCGCGAAGCTGCGGCAGGGGAGCCAGCCGGTCGAAGGGACCGGCAGCAAGCTGGAGCAGGCGGCCGAGGCGCAGAAGGCGCCCGCCGATCCCGCGGCGGGCGAAAAGATTTCGGGCGAGGAGCGGCAACGATTGCTCGACGAGCTTCACCAGCTCCAGACGCAGCTCTCGGATCTGCAGGGGGAGTCGCCGTTGATCCTGCCGAGCGTCGACGAGCAGGCGGTCGGATCGGTGGTGCAGGACTGGACCGGCGTCCCGGTCGGCCGGATGGTGAAGAACGAGATCGAGACGGTGCTGAACCTGGCGCACGCGCTCAACCAGCGCGTCATCGGGCAGCGCCATGCGCTCGAGATGATCGCCAAGCGCATCCAGACTTCGCGCGCGAAGCTCGATAACCCGAACAAGCCGATCGGCGTGTTCATGCTGTGCGGGCCGTCGGGCGTCGGCAAGACCGAGACCGCGCTGACGCTGGCCGAAGCGCTGTACGGCGGCGAGCAGAACGTCATCACCATCAACATGAGCGAGTTCCAGGAGGCGCACACCGTCTCGACGCTCAAGGGATCGCCCCCGGGCTACGTCGGCTACGGCGAAGGCGGCGTGCTGACCGAGGCCGTGCGGCGGCGCCCCTACAGCGTCGTGCTGCTCGACGAAGTCGAGAAGGCGCACTCGGACGTGCACGAGCTCTTCTTCCAGGTGTTCGACAAGGGCTGGATGGAAGACGGCGAGGGGCGGCGGATCGACTTCAGGAACACCATCATCCTGCTGACGTCCAATGTGGGTACGGACCTGATCATGGGGATGTGCAAGGACCCCGATCTGATGCCCGAACCCGAAGGCATCGCGAAGGGGCTGCGTGAACCGCTGCTGAAGAAGTTCCCCGCGGCGTTGCTCGGGCGCCTCGTTACGATTCCGTATTACCCGCTCTCCGACGAAATGCTATCGAACATCGTTCGCCTGCAGCTCGGACGGATTGCCAAGCGGGTCGTCGAACACCACCGGATCCCCTTCAACTACGACGACGAAGCTGTGAAACTCATCGTCAGTCGCTGTACCGAAGTCGAGAGCGGTGGGCGTATGATCGACGCCATCCTGACGAATACGGTGCTGCCGGCGATCAGCCGCGAGTTCCTGACGCGGACGATGGCCGGGGCGGCGCTGAACGGCGTGCGGCTGGCGGTAGCCGACGGCGATTTTGCGTACCGGTTCGAATAGACGGGGTCTCCGGGAGTTCCCGCAATGGTGCATACCATGGAGCAGCAGTCGCCGACCAAGGATCGCGCCCTCAGCCTCGAGGAAGCGGTCTCGATTGCGATCCAGTTCCAGCAGAACGAGCAGTGGAGCGCCGCGAGCGACATCTACCGGCAGATCCTCGAGGTCGCGCCCGACTATCCCGAGGCGGTGCATTTTTCCGGCGTGCTGGCGCACCAGTGCGGCGATCGCGACCGCGCCGTCGCGCTGATCCAGCGCAGCATCGAGCTCGATCCCGAGCGTCCCGACTGGTACAGCAACCTCGGCATCGTGCTGCGCGATCGGCTGCAGCTCGACGAAGCGGTGCATGCATTCCAGCGCGCGATCGCGCTCGATCGGGATCATGTCAACGCGCACAACAACCTCGGCGTCGTGCTGAGGGCGCAGGGGCTGCTGCCCGAGGCCGAGGCCGCCTACCACGAGGCGATTCGCGTCAACCCCGACAGCCTGGATGCGTTCACCAACCTCGGCATCCTGCTGAACGCGCAGGGGCGGGCGCGCGAAGCGGTCGCTTGCTTCTGCAAGGTCATCACCCTGCGGCCGAAGCACCCCGAGGCGCGGAGGCTGCTGGCGCTCGCGCACTGGACGCTCGGCGATCACGACAAGGCGATAGAAGTGTTCGAGGAGTGGCTCAAGGAAGAGCCGAACGATCCGATCGCGACGCACATGCTGGCGGCGTGCTCGGGGCGCGACGTGCCGCCGCGCGCCTCCGACGGGTTCATCGAGCGGACGTTCGACGGCTTCGCTGCCAGTTTTGATTCGAAGCTGGCGAAGCTGTCCTACCGCGCGCCGGCGCTGGTCGCCGGGATGATCGATCTCGAGGCGTCGAAGAGCTTCGATGTGCTCGACGCCGGCTGCGGCACCGGGCTGTGCGGACCCTTGCTGACGCCGTATGCCAGGCGTCTGGTCGGCGTCGATTTGTCGACGAAGATGCTGCTGCAGGCCAAGGCGAGGAACATCTACGACGATCTCTTCAAGGTCGAGCTGACCACGTATCTGCGCGATTACACGGCCGCCTACGATCTGATTACGTCGGCCGACACGCTCGTGTATTTCGGTCCGCTCGAGGACGTCGTCAACGCCGTCGGCCAACGCGCTGCGGCCCGGCGGCCGCCTTGTCTTCACGGTCGAGCAACTGGACGGCGACACCGATGCCGGGTACGTCCTCTGCGCGCACGGCCGCTACGCGCACGCCCGCAGCTATGTCGAACGCGTGCTGGCCGACGCGCGACTCGTACCCGAGATCACGACCGCGCAACTGAGAATGGAAGCCGGGGATCCGGTGGTCGGCCTCGTGGTGCGCGCGACCAAACCTGAGGTGCAGGATTAGCCATGCCTTCAACACTGCCGCGAGTCATGGAGATTTCCACGCCGCTCGGCGACGACGTGCTGCTGTTTCACGGCATGCACGCCCGAGAGGAGATGGGCAGGCTCGGCGAGTATCAGCTCGACCTCTTGAGCCCGAAGAAGGACGTCAATCCCGACGACATCCTCGGCAAGAACGTCACCGTGAAGATCGCGCTGCCCGACGACAGCACGCGCTACTTCAACGGCTTCGTCTCGCGCTTCTCGGCTGGCGGGCGCTCCTACGGCCGCTATTTCCGGTATTCGGCGGTCGTGCGGCCGTGGCTCTGGTTCCTCACTCGAACGACCGACTGCCGGATCTTCCAGGAGATGGCGGTGCCGGACATCATCAAGAAGGTGTTCGGCGATCATCCGATGGCCGACTTCAAGCTCGAGCTCACCGGCAGCTATCGCAAGTGGACCTACTGCGTGCAGTACCGGGAGACCGACTTCAACTTCGTCAGCCGGCTGATGGAGGAAGAGGGCATCTACTACTACATCCGCCACACCGACGGCCACAATACCGTCGTCCTCACCGATTCAACCGGCAAGCACACCGCGGCGCCAGGCTACGAGAAGATTTCGTTCATCTCGCCCGAGCAGGTCGTGCGGCCGGAGCTCGAGCACATCAGCAGCTGGGACTTCTCGCGCGAGATTCAGCCCGGCGTCTACGTGCACGACGACTACGATCTCGAGCGGCCGAGCGTCGAGCTGAAGACGCGCAAGGTGCTGTCGCGCAGCTATTCGCCGAGCGACTACGAGATCTACGACTATCCCGGCCACTACCTGCAGAAGTCGGACGGCGAGCAGTACGCGTCGGTGCGCATCGACGAGCTCGGCAGCCAGTTCGAGACCTCGCAGGCGGTGACCAACGCCAAGGGGATCGCGGTCGGATCGCTGTTCACGCTCGAGGACTGCACGCGCGAAGACCAGAACCGCGAGCACCTGATCCTGGCGGCGACCTACGACATGGAGTTCAGCGGCTACGAGGCGATGCCGGAGGGCTCCGGCACCGACTACCGCTGCGCCTTCGTCGCGATGTCGAGCGCGCAGCAGTTCCGTCCGCGGCGGGCGACGCCGAAGCCGTTCGTGCAGGGGCCGCAGACGGCGATGGTCGTCGGGCCGGCCGGCGACGAGATCTACACCGACAAGTACGGCCGGGTGAAGGTGAAGTTCCACTGGGACCGCGATCGCAAGAAGGACGAGAACAGCTCGTGCTGGATCCGCGTCTCGCACCCGTGGGCGGGCAAGGGCTGGGGCGCCGTCTCGACGCCGCGCATCGGCCAGGAGGTGATCGTCGACTTCCTCGAAGGCGATCCCGACCAGCCGATCATCACCGGCCGCGTCTACAACGCCGAGAGCCTGCCGCCGTTCGGGTTCCCCGCGGGGGCGGTCTTGAGCGGCATCAAGTCGCAGACGCACAAGGGGGCGGGGTTCAACGAGTTGTCGATGGACGACACCGCCGGGACCGAGCGGGTGTTCGTCCACGGGCAGTACAACATGGACACCGTCGTCGAGCACGACCAGACGTCGACGATTCACAACTGCCGGACCGACGTCGTCGACGTCGACGACTCCGAGACCGTCGGCGGCAACCAAGAGCAACATGTCGTCAAGAATCAGACGATCAATATCGATGTCAATCGCAAGGAGACGGTCGGTGGGACCGAGACGATCTCGATTGCCGGCCATCGGTCTGAAAAAGTCGGCGGCGGTGAAGACGTCACGGTTACAGGGGCGAGAACGCACACCGTTACTGGCGCGCAGGCCACAACGATCGGCCTCGCGGAAGCGCATACCGTTGGCGGCGCGCGTGCGCACAGCGTCGGAGCGGCCGAAGCAATTACCGTCGGTGCCGCGCAGATGGTAAATATCGGCGCTGTTCAAAGCATCAATGTGGGCGCCAATCAGTCGACCAATGTCGGCGCGGCGCAGTCGACGACGGTCGCCGCTGCGCGGTCGATCACGGTCGGCGCGGCGCAAACGACCAAGGTCGGCGCCAACGCGTCGATGACAGTCGGTGCGGACGAAACCCGCGCCGTGACCGGCGGTCGAAGCACGACGATTGGCAAGGATGACACGACCAAGGTGACCAAGAATTGGGCGATCGATGCGGGCGACTCGATTGTTCTGAAGACCGGCGATGCCAGCATCACGATGAAGAAGGACGGGTCCATCCAGATCAAGGGCAAGGACATCACCATCACGGGCAGCGGCAAGATCAACGTCAAGGCCGACGGCGACATCGTGATGAAAGGCAAGAACATCAAACAGAACTAGTCAAGGCGACGAGCAGGCGGGCGAAAGGGGACATTTCGTGACGAACTATCGAAGCACCATCGATACTCTGGCCGCAGCAGTGTCGCGGGACGCCGAGTCGGTGCGCGGCGTCAGCACAGCGACCCTCGTCGGCTTTGATGAGGACGGGACGCCGCTTCTGGATATTCCTGGCGATCCACCACGATCCGAGGTTCGTACGCTCGCTTGCGTTGCCTTGACCGCTGAGGACGTCGGCAAACAGGTTGTCATCCTCGTCGACGCCGGCAATCAACGTGAGCCCGTTGTGCTGGGCGTGATCCGACCACCGGCCGCCTCACGGATGGTGGAAATCAGCGCCGATGGCCACGGCCTTACCGTCCGCGCTGACGAGAGCATTACTTTGAAATGCGGGGACGCCAGCATCACGCTGAAACGCGACGGGAAGATCGTCATCCGCGGAAAGCATGTCGTCACCCAGGCGTCGGGTGTTAACCGCATTCGCGGCGGCTCTGTTGAATTGAACTGACAGCCCGACGTTCCCCGAGTAACCGTCGTGATCACGCCTCCGGTCCAACGCCCAATCGGCTTCGCACCCTGGGAGATCTCCGCGCTCGTGAACAGCGAGGTCATCGCGGAGCACGCGGAGGAGTCCGCCTTCCTATGGACGATGAGGGATCAGGCGGTCGGTGCCCCGCAGTACGCTCTGAAGGATCTGGCGGCTCTGGATGATCGGGTTGATGCCCATCTGGCCGGGTTGCGAATCGCCGGAGAGGCCGGGTGGATCGCGTGCGAAGCAAATCTCGAGCATCTGGGCCCCGGCGAAGTGTTCGCCCTCAGCGTGCTGGCGTTTGTCGATTCAGATCGTCGCCGCATGACAGAGGCGTTGCACGCCGCGTGTACTTCCAGGGCAACGAGCCGGGGACTCATTGCGGCTCTGGGTTGGCTTGCGTTCGATCGCGTCTCACCCTGGATTACGCGTCTGCTGGAGGCAACGTCGGCAACCCACCGGGCGATTGGCATTCGGGCAGCGGCGGTCCACCGACGGGATCCTGGTGAACATCTCGCCGCGGCGCTGACCGATCCAGATCCAGACCTCCGCGCGAGCGCCCTGCGGGCCCTAGGAGAACTGAAACGACGGGACCAGCTTGACCGTGCCTATGGTGCGCTGGGAGGCGATCACGAGGCGGGCCGTTTCTGGGCCGCCTGGGCCCTCACGTTGAACGGCGACTCCAGGGGAGTACTTGAACTGGCGAAGTGGTTCGGCAGGGAGGATGTGTATGGGATGCGCGCCTTGCATCTGGGACTGCGGGCGATGCCCGTCGACCAGAGCCGAGAACAGGTCAGCGTCCTCGCACGGAGCGCCGCCCTCAATCGGCAGGCGGTGATTGGCGCCGGAATCGTTGGCGATCCAACATCCATTCCGTGGTTGATTCGAAAGATGGACTCGCCCGAGCTGGCGAGGCTCGCCGGCGAAGCCTTCACAACCATCACCGGCGTCGACCTCATCTATCACGATTTGGTCACGCGACCCGCCGCTAGCGGATCCGGGGAATGAGTCGCTCGAAGAGGTGCTCGAGCTCGACTATGAGAGCAAGTTGCCCTGGCCATCGCCGACGCTGGTCGAGAAATGGTGGGAAGGCAACCAGCAGCGTTTGGTGTCCGGTGTTCGCCACCTGTCGGGCCGCCGTCTGACCGCTGAATCGGCTTTCGAGGTGCTGGTCAAGGGACGCCAGCGTCTGCGCGCCGGGGCAGCGCTCGAATTGGCGCTCGCTTACCCTGACCGGCCGTTGTTCGAGGTGCGAGCCCGCGCAGGTTGGCAGCAGGCGCAGCTGAAGTCATGGAATTCGTGAACCAGACGCCGTTCGTCGCCGACTGGACGCTGGGTTTTGAACGCGATGGCCGCGAAATCCTGATCGTCGCCGCGAAGGGCACGTTCGCGATTCCGGCCGATGGCCAAGCCTCCCTCTCGCCCGAACAGCTCCCGTTGACGAAGAGTGATGAGTTTACCGGTGAGCCTGGTCTGTCTGCGCCGCTCTATGAAACGGATTACTCGCATCTCAAGCCCTATTGCGACGTTGTCCTCAACGGCAATGCGTATGCACCCGGCCGCCGACCAACCCCGCGGGTGACGGTCGGCCTGAGTGTCGACGGTGTGATGAGCAAATCGTTTGACGTCGTCGGCGAACGCCAATGGCGTGCGACCGCATTCGGAACCAAGGTCAGCGAGCCAGAAGCCTTCACTCAGATGCCGATCAGCTACGACCGCGCTTATGGAGGCACTGCCGTCGATCCGGCGAAACCGGATCATGTACTAACCTATCTCCCAAACCCCGTCGGCCGCGGTTATTACCCCCTGACCAAAGAGCTGGACGGCAAGCCGTTGCCGACCACGCAGGAAAGAGGCCGGGACGCGACCGAAGTCGCCGGCGATTATCGGCCGATGTGGTCCGGCTTCATCGGTCGCAGTTGGCCGCCCAGGGTTCGATTCGCAGGCACCTACGACAAGGAGTGGTTGGACGAACAGGCCCCTTTCTGGCCTGACGATTTTGACTATCGGTATTTTCAGTCGACTCCCGCCAATCAGCAGATCCCCTATCCGCAGGGAGACGAGGAAATAACGCTGCTCAATCTCGCACCGGAGGGCCTGACCCGATTTCGGGTGCCCAAAGAGAGTGTGCCGATTCTGCTGATCCCATATCAGGGTGAGGACCGATGGGTCGATGGAGTGATTGACACGATGCTGATCGAGCCCGATCAGGGGCGCGTGGCGCTCACCTGGCGCGCGATTCTGCCCTTGAAAAAGGACGTCTTCGAAGTTCGCGAAGTTGTCGTTGGCAAGCTGCCACGACAACGTCGCCAGGAATTGCGGGCGGACAAGGTCTACTACGCCGGACTGGGCGAACTTGTCAAAGCGCGAAAAGCGCGCGGTTACTGATTCGCGGGAACATGGCCTTGCTTGCCGTCAAAGCCGCTGGATTGGTGACCTCGGTGGGATTCAATTACGAGAGCACATGCGCGGCGTTGCGCGCGGGCATCCGTCAGGTGAACGCTGAGAACCTCTGGGACTACGAGTCGGGCTCGCTGATTGCCACGGCCCGCGTGTTGTTGCCGCAGTGGCAGGAAGGCGTTGAGAAGCTTCCTGACTTGGTGGCGCCGGCGATCCACGAATGCCTCGAGGCAGCCAGTCCTCTCAAGGCCCGAGACATTCCCCTGCTGATGGGGATTGCGGAGGCGGGTCGGCCGTGTCGATGGCCCGGAATCGACAACAAGATTCTTGCAGCCGTTCAGGAGAAGTTAGGGGCGACCTTTCATCCCGCGTCCGCGGTGGTGGGGCGGGGTCGCGTCTCAACCGTTGTCGCGCTTCAGATAGCGCGCCAGCTGTTCGACGAACAGCGCGTGCCGTGTTGCATTATCGCCGGCGTGGACAGCTTTCTGCAGCAGGATGTCGTTGAAGCCTTCATGTCCCAACGTCGCGTCTTGACCCAGGCGAATTCCAACGGCTTTTCACCCGGCGAAGCCGGTACCGCGATCCTCGTTGCTCCGGTATCAAGTCCAAAGGGGGAATTCTGCATTCTCGGGTCTGCTCTGGCCGGCGAAGAGGCCAGCGTGGTGTCGGACAAGCCGCTGAAGGGTGTCGGCCTCACGACAGCGTGCCGTGACGCGCTCACGCAGGCCGGTCTTGACATGTTTGATGTGGCCTATCGGATCGCCGACCTGAACGGCGAACACTACAAATTCAAGGAATCGATGCTGGTCGTCAATCGCTTGCTGAAAAAGCTGCGGGCGGACCGCTTCGGCATCTGGCACCCGGTTGAGTACATCGGTGAGATCGGGGCCGCGATTGGTCCATGCGTGCTGGCGTTTGCCTTTCATGCCGCGTCAAGAGGTTACGCGCCAGGCCAGGTTGTGCTTTGCCATTTCGGCGACGACGATGGTGACCGCGGAGCGATTGTGGCCCGATACGAGCCAGATGGGCGGAAGTCATGAGTAAGAACGTATTTGCGAACGGTCGAGAGGTCGCTGCGAACGCTGATGACAACGAATCGCTTGCAGCCATGCCCGACGTCTGCCTGTCTCCGCCGTCGCCCCCTGCGGGACCGATTCCCATTCCCTATCCGAATTTTTCCGCGGCGAAAGATACGACCGATGGTACCAGCACGGTCGAGATTGGCGGGAAGGCGGTCGGTCAGAAAGACAAGTCCTATTACAAGAAGAGCAAAGGTGACGAGGCGGCGACGAAAAGTCTCGGGATGGGGATAGTCACTCATTGCATCCAGGGGATGACCGTATTTGCAGCCTGGTCGATGGATGTGAAGGTTGAAAAAGAAAACGTCATTCGCTTCCTGGATCTGACGACGCACAACCACATGGAGGGCAGTGCGAAGAAGCCTGCCAACCCGCCAAGCGCGCAGGTGAGCAAAGGCGGCAAAACCGGCGACAAGGACCCGGTTTGCGAGAAGCTCGAGGTTGCCAGGGATGCCGAGGACGAGCGGATCAAGAAAGAGATTGCCGCAAAGAAGGCCAGGCGCAAACCGCACGAGCGACGCGACTACTTCAAGAAGCGGAAGCAGAGACAGCGGACCCAGGCGCTCAACGCTCACAAGGCGACCACCGTTTCCTCGATGTTTGCCAGATGCGGTGGGAAGGACACGCGGAAGACGGGATACAGCTCGCATTCACGTCTCTCAGCCAAGGGACGAAAGGGGATGGCCGAAGGCATCAAGAAAGGCGAGCCTTCGAACATGTGCAAGAAGAAGGGGAAGGAGTTCGAGCACGCTGAGAAAGGACGCACCAGCAGCTGCCAGCATACCGAGGGACGATTCATCGAGGACCAGTTCAAAGAACACGCGACGCCTGCAGGACGTGTGTCGAACTGCACGGTGTCGATGTCAATCAAGTGGAAGCAGCGGACCGCGGACTCCATGGGTCGGTACAAAGAAACCGAACCCCTGGACAAGCCGTGCGGTGACTGCGAGAAAACCATCTGTCATGCGATTTATTGCGGGATGAAGATCTTGATCTGCAAGGAGGATGGCCAGAGACACGAACCGGATTGCAGTAAACACAACTGAGCAAGTTTCTAGGTGCTTCAGAACGCGTCTCGGCGTTGACGGCCAAACGCGTCGGGGCTCGCAGGAGTTCAATCGATGCCACTGACCGTTCCAGCATGGATCGAGGAAGCTGGGGTGATCGATTCAAGAAAACGTACAAATGGCAGGATCCGTGGACGTGTGTGGTCGAGAATCCACGGCTGGCGAACAAGATCGGTGTACTGTGGAGCGGCGCGATTCTCGCCGTCGCGGCCGGGTTCACTGAGTGGATCATCTGGCGCTTCACCAAGCAAACACGGGATCCGGTGTTTCTCCAGTTTGTCGAAGCGACCTGGGCGGCCGTGATCGATCGCCGGTACTGAACCACACCTCAAAGGATTTCGATGCGCGCATCCGCAAGAGTTACGCGCTGCCGAAGAATGTGCAGCACCTCCACACGATGTGGAACTTCAGCCACGACTATTCGGACTCGCTGCGCGGCCCCCAGTGCGTCGCGGTGCGCATTCTCGCCGATGTGTGTGATCGCACTGCGCCGCGTGATTTCGGCTCGATGGAGACCGTCTACGTGTCAAACCTGGTCGAGCAGATTATTGGCAGCGGCGAACCGTTCAAATCCTGGCGCCGGGGAGTCATCACCAGGTTCACGAAGATCTATGGGTCCGACGCGACGAAGAAGAGTTGGCTGGGGCCGCCTGTCCCGCGCGAAGCGCTGGATCTTGACACCAAATTCGATCCCAAGATGGCGCCGCCATTGCTGAATCAGTTCCTGTCCGGTCTCGATCACAAGAAGAACCCGTTTCTCATGTCTCCGGACGCGATGATCAAGCTGGGGTTCGAGGGGACGCCATACCAGTATCCATGACCAGAGGTCGAGGAGACATCGCCCGATGCCGAGGCCTGTTCCAAAGTACATCGAGGCTGCGAATATACGGACCCCGCAACTGCGCTACCGCTGGGATGACTGGAGGCTGGAAGAGTTTTACGGCGACTTGAGCGACGAGGACCTGATTGATCGGATCGACGACCTGTCATATCGGGCAAGCGTCGCAATGACGATTGCGTGCGCCGAATGGGTGGTGCATCGATTCGACGCCGTTTCGAACGATCGCATTCCGCACCAATACGTGGAGGCAGCGTGGGCGGCGGTGGTCGACGAAAAGTACCTGAGCGAATGGCAGCCTCCGGATGACGACTGGATCGGCCCGGTGCGCGGTCCGTTGTCCGTCGCGTTGCTGATCATTCGCGAGTCGATTGGGATCGCCGTTCACGAGGACGAGCAGGCCGTGCCCGTGTTGTACATCGGCAACCTTGCAGAACACATATTGCCTGATCCTGAGCCGTTCCTCGCTTGGCGCGACGCTGCGTTGGAGAGGCTTGGTCTTCTATATCCGTTCAACGCCGAGGAGACGTTGGGTGAGGTAGTCCCGAGGGAAGTCTTTGATCCCTCCTACCCGTTTCGGATCGAGATGACGGAGCGCCTGGCTCGGGCCTTTCTGAGAACCCTGGATCACCGAGGGAATCCATTCCTCGTCTCGCCGAAGGCGATGGTGGAATCCGGGTTCGAAGGAACGCCGTACAAATTCAGCTTGGAGGAAGACCAACGAAAGAGGGTGGAATGGTAACGACGGAGTCGTCTGTTTGGCGAGGCCGCGCGAGGTGAAGATTCATTGGCGACAAAGTACATCCTGGCTAGTCTGGCGGTCTTGTTCGTCGCTTGGGCTCTGACTGGTGATGATGGCTTCACCCACCCGCGAAACAGGACTTGGTTGCTAATCGCCGTCATCTTCGCCAGCGTCAGCGGCTGGCTCTTCTATCGGACGTGAGCGTTCCATGATTTGCCTCGGCTCTCCGCAGATGTCCCCGTCCTCCCTCCAGTCGGAGGCCGCGCAGCTGCACGTCGTCAACTGGTTCCGCCAGTACTTCCTGCGCAAATACCCGTCCGGCATCGTCATCTCCGAGCTCGAATACATGGGGCGGACGACGTTCGCGCAGGAGGCGCCGACGCCGCTGCGGATGTTCGGCCAGCCGCGGTTGAACCAGATCCTCGACGCGCTCGCGCACGACTTCCGGCGCTGGAGCAAGGAGCGCGACTACCGGAAATGCGACGTCCTCGGCATCGCCAACGACGGCTTCACCGCGGAGCTGATTGAAGTCACCACCGAGAGCAATGCGGCGTCGGCGATCACGCAGATCCACTCGAAGCTCGCGATCCTGCGCGAGACGGTCAATCGCATCCACAACCTGACCGTCGACTGGCAGGCGTCGTCGTGGAAGCCGGCGCCGAACCAGTTGTTCGCGCCGCTGAGTGCGACGGCGGTGGACATCACCTACTTGTGCTACGTGCCGACCTTCCGCTCGGCGCCGGTGCCGGGGGTGGTGCTGTACGAGATCCACCGGCTCGCGCGCGATCGCGCCACCGTGCCCGTCCCGGCGCCCCGCGACGCGCAGCAGCGGGTCCGGCCGGCCGTGCCCAAAGAAGGCGACATCGAAGATCGGGCGCGGCGCTTCCTCCAGGCCAACCCGGATATCGCGGGCTGGATCCGCGCCCTCGCCGCCGTGGTAGCAGTCGCCGCCGTGATCGTCGCGATCATCGCGATCATCGATCCGGTGCCGGGGGACGAGGTGGCCGCTGCCTATTTCGCGGCGGCCTTGTTCCGGGTCGCGCTCGGCCGTGCGATGTAGCGACGTCGCGCCGTTCGTAGCGCAGGCCTTCAGGCCTGCCAACCGCGCGAGCACCGTGAAGCCCGGCGATTCGAAGTTCGTATAATCGATCCGTTCCGAGGAGGTTGCAGTGGGATCAAGCCGTCCCGGCCCGACGTGCACGACGCGCGGCGATTTCATCGATGCGGGGACGGCTGGCGTGATCCTCAGTCCGCTGCCCGGCCCGGTGTGCGCCGAAACCGATACCCGAGGCCCGGAGCCGCTCCAGCGCGCGCTGTCGGCGTTCGAGGCCGAAGCCGTGAACTTCGCGCGCCGTTTCATCCCCGACCATTCGCTGCGCCAGCAATACATCGCCAAGGTCAAACAGATGTCCGACGCCGTCCTCGACGACGTGCGGCGCGGCGTGATTTCGGCGGAGCAGGGGCAGTCGCTGGCGAACCAGCTGCGCAACGAGATTCTCGCCACGACCCGCGGCGCGTCGAGCGACGTCGGCCGCGCCTGGGCCGAGGCGCTGAAGGCGCAGGGGCGGACGCTCGCCGAACTGCAGGAACGTTACGCGATGCAGCTGTTCCGGCGTGGCTTCGAGACGTTGAGCGAGACCGAACGCAACCGCGTGTTCCTCGCGATCATCGAAGCATCGGGCCGCGCGCGGCCGAGCGTGCTGGTCACCTCGACGCGGCTCGTGCGCCTGTCGCGCGGGTTGCTGTTCGTCACCGCGGCGATTGCCGTCTATCAGGTGTCGACCGCTGAAGATCCCGGCAGGGAAGCGGTCAAGCAGGGAACCGTCGTCGGCGCCGGCCTCGCCGGCGGCGCGCTCGCCGGCGCCGCCGCGACCGGTCTCATCTGCGGGCCGGGGGCGCCGGTCTGCGTCGGCATCATCGTCTTCATCGGCGGCGGGCTGGCAGCCGTCGGCGCGGACATCGGCTTCGATCATTTCTTCCGTTGATCGTGTCACCGCCGGACATTGCACCGTCGCAGTCGTTTTCGCTGACGCCGGCGCGCGCCGGAGAGAACGAAACGCCGCGGTCGAATCTCCTGTTCGACGCCACGCTGACGGGCACGACTGTGCCCGGCGTCGTCCTCGAGGGACAGTACCGTTTCGGTGACCTGTTCCTCCTGCTGACGACCGAGAACATCCCCTACGAAGAAGCGCTGCACGTGCTGCTGCTCGACCAGCGCTTCAACGTCCTCGACCATCTCGAGCTGTCGCATCCCTACGCGTCTGGTGTGCTGAGCGATCTTCAGCACGCCGGAGGCGGCCGCCTGCGGTTCTCGCTCTTTGGCGGCGATCGGTGGGAGCTTTCCGTCCTGCCGGCGCCGCGGCGGTTGACGAGGGACGAGGCGCCAACCGGCGTGCGGGGACGGCTTCGGCGCCTGCTCGCGCCGCGGTGGCTCGCGGTCAAACGCGTGCAAGTCGCTAGCAGCGCACAAACCTGACCAACCTCGTCAGCGCTCGCGCTGGAGGACGCGTTTGCCATGCCAGCCGTCCATCGGCCCGCGGACGCGACTGCGGCGATGCGATCTGAGCGAGGATCCGGCTAAAGCCGGACACTACGACGGTCCGGCTGAAGCCGGACCCTACGACGGCATCAGGTCCGGGCTGAAGCCCGGACCCTACCAGAACACGCGTGGAAGGCTCAGACGAGTTCGGGCGCCTGCTGGTGCGCGATCTGCAGCAGGCGCTCCTTCAGCGGGTCGGGCAGCCGCGCGATGTCGTCGACGTTGACGACCTCCTCGAACGCGTCCATCCCGGTCAGCTCCGCGCTCTCGATCACCAGCGCATCCGACGGCCGCGTCGTCGAGATGCCGATGCCGATGCGGGTGATCGGCAGCTCGCCGAATTCCTTCACCGTCGCCGCCGTGAGCGGGAAGTGCAGCGCCTCGAACACGCGCGACAGCCCGGGATCGCTGGTGGCGACGACGTGCAGCACGAGATAGTGGAGGACGAACCGCTGCAGCTCTTCGATCGAGCGGGCCTTCGTGTCGAGCAGCTCCTGCAGCCGCGTCGGCGGAAAGTCGGCGTAGGTGAGCACCCAGGTCAGCGGGCAGCGCACCTTGATCCGCCGTGCCTCGGCGCCCAGCTGCACGACGTGCACGTAGTCGAGCGGCGTAATCTCGAGCGCGACCGCCGGCACGTTCAGCGGCACCGGCAAATCGCGCGGCAGGTTATACGGCCGGGTGGTCGCGACCTTCTCGTAGAGCGCCTGCAGGTCCGCGAACGCCTTGTCCGCCTTCCGGCTCGGCTCCTTCAGGCCGCCCTGCACGTACTCGCCCAGGAGCGCCTTGGGCCGCAGCAGCGGCGTCAGCGTCTTGAGATATTCGGTCATCTGCACTCGGACCACGTCGGTGATCGCGCGCGTCAGCTTCCTGCGGGCGAGAAGCGATTGCAGGCTGTCGCGTCCATTCATGGGAGAAGGCTCCATTTCGGGTCACGGATGGCCGAGGCGCATTCAGGCACGATGACGGCTCAGCGTATCGGCGGCTGTCAACCTTGTCAATCGCCAAGCCTTTGGAAGCGAACAAGATCCGCGAACGTCACCCGCGGTAAACCGCTCAGCCGATGCGGTCCAGGACGGTGGCCGGCGCGGGGCGTCTGACCGGCGACCAGAGCGCGAGGAAGTAGACGCCGGCGGCGCCGGTGGCGATGAGCCGCTCGCCATCGGGAAGCCAGGCACAGGATGCCAGGGCGCCGTCGACGTGCAGCGTTGTAAGGCACTCACCCGAGGACACTTCCCAGATCTTGAGCGTCTTGTCCTCTGACGCCGAGGCAATCAGGGTCCCGTCCGGGCTGATGGCGCAGCCGTTCACCTCGTGCCGGTGCCCCGAGAGCGTGCGGCATTTGCCCGCGTGCACGACGGCGCTGGCTGAAACGGGCCCGGCGTAGCCGCTGATGTCCCAGATCTTGAGGGTGCGATCGGACGAGGCGGACACCACGAAGGAGCTGTCGGGCGCCACCGCGCAGTCGTTGACCATCCGGCTGTGGCCCTTCAGGACCAGCGGGCCGAGCATCCGGTCCCAGTCGCGCTCGCTGAGCTTGTGCTCCCCGGTCAGCGGCGACTCCCACACGTCGCGGACGACCTGCAGCCGCCACATCTTCAACGACGTGTCGCTCGACCCGGAAACGAAATACGCGCCGCTCGGGGTGAACGCGCAGGCGTTGATCGAGTCGGCGTGCGCGACGAAGCGCAGCCGCTTGGCGCGTGTCCGCGCGTCGAAGATGCGCAGTGTCTTGTCGCTCGACGCCGACAGAATCAACCGTTCGTCCGGGCTGACGCTGCACGCGTTCACCCAGTCGCGGTGGCCCAGCAGCGTGAACTTGGCGGCGCCGCCGGCGGCGCTCCAGATCTTGAGCGACTTGTCCCCTGACGCCGACACGATCTCGCGGCCCGAGGCACCAATCGCGCAGCCGCGCACCGCATCGTCGTGGCCGATGAGCACCGGTCCGGCGACCAGCGGCTCGCCGCTCCAGGTGCGCAGCGTCATGTCGGCCGACGCCGTCACGACAACCGCGCCATCCGCGCTCGTCGCCACACGGTTCACCCAGGCGCCATGCGGCGGCGTCGATGGACTCCACTGCATGTGGGCGTCCCACATTTTCAGCGTCCCATCGAGCGACGCGGACAGGATGAACGTCGCGGCTACCGCACAGTCGGTCAGCGCTTCGGTGTGGCCGACGTTGGCGGCGCGCTTCTCGCCGGTGACGGCGTCCCAGGTCTTCAACGTGCCGTCGGCGGAGGCCGAGGCCAACCACGTTCCATCCGGCGCAAACGCGCAGCGGTTGACCACGTGCGCGTGGCCGTTGATTGCCACCCGCTCTTTGCCGCTCTCACGATCCCAGATCCGCACCGTGCGGTCGGCGCCGGCCGACGCGACCAGCGCGCCGTCTGGGCTGAACGCGCAGCCGTTGACGGCGGCCGTGTGCCCGACGAGGGTCTGCCGCTCCTCGCCCGTCGCAACGTCCCAGATCTTCACGGTCTCATCAGACGATGCGGATGCGACGTAGCGGCCGTCCTGGCTGATGGCGCACGCCCACACCGCCGCCGCATGTCCCGCCGGCGATCGACGCTTGAGCCAGCCGCCGCGGCCGCTCTGCCACTGGGCCGAAAGCGTGCGGAGCACCGCACCGTTACCGGTGTCCCACAGCTTCAACGTTTCATCCAGCGACGAGGTGACGACGATGCGGCCGTCGGCGCTGATCGCGCAGTCGGTGACACCGTCGGTATGGCCGACCAAAACGTGACGGATTTCGCCGGTCGCAACATCCCAGATTCTGATCCGCCGGTCGTAGCCGGCGGAGACGATGAAGGATCCGTCCGGGCTGATCGCACACCGGCGTACGGCCGCTGTGTGCCCGACGAGGCGGGCACGCTCGGATCCGGTGTGCGCGTCCCAGATCGTCAGCACACCATCCTCACCGCCGGCAACCACGAACGACGCGTCGGGACTGATCGCGCAACTCCGCAGCCCCGCGATCCTGCCGGTCATGGTCCGGATCAGCGCCGGATGCGGCAGGTCGGGGAGCGGCGCGACCGCGCGCAGATGTGGCGCAGCGATCGCACTGGCCGACGGGCCGGCGAGCGGCGCGAGGTCGTCGAGATGTTGCAGGCGACTGTAGAGGGTCGCCTCGATCTCCGCTCGGTTCTCACAACGGTTGAAGATATGACCCGACTGAACGAAGCTGCGCCGGAGGAGGCGCAGCGTCGCGTCACCCGGCGCGGCCTGTTCGGCCGCAACCAGATCGCGCTCGGTCGCCAGCGCGTTTCTCGACAGGGTCTTCGCGCCGAGATAGCTGAGGTCGCGGACGGAGGCGACGAGCTCCTCGCCTTTGCCGGCAGCGCGCGCATGCGCCGCGAGGTGATCCCACATGTAGGGCTCACCTCCCGACAGGTCGGCCCATCGCCCGGTCTCCGGCCGGTGCGCGTCCAGCAGTACGGCGTGCAGCGCGGCGAGGCCGTCGCCCGAGCGGTGAGCCAGATACTGACGGATCACGTCGTGCAGCCGGATGTACCGCACCGTGGGATCGAACGCGAGTACGAGCGAGAGACGGTGGAGCCGCTCGCAGAGCGTTTCGGTGTCGAGATCGTCGAGGCCACCGGTTCGGCCCCAGAGGCGCTCGAGCGTCGGCAGCGGGATGTCGACGTCCTCGGGAAACACGGCGAGCTCGGCGAAGCGCGCCTGCTCCTGCTCGCTCAGCCGCTCGACGCTGATCTCGATCGTCCGGGCCACGGCGCTGTGGCGCGCGCCCGCGTCGCGCGCGTCAAAGAACATCAGGCCGCGGCGATCGAGCGCCTTGTTGATGTAGGCGAGCGCCGCGGAAAGACTCTGGCCTCCCTGTACCCGATCGCGCAGCGCCGCGTTCGCCAGCTTGAGCAGCAGCGGCCACTCGCCGAGGCGCGCTGCCAGCTTGCCCAGGCCGCTGTCGAAGCCGTCGGCCAGCCCATGCGCGACGAGCGCCAGCGCCTCGTCCTGCCGCATCGCGTCGACGTCGACGCGGCTGGCGCCGACCGGCACCGCGTCGAGCACGCGGGTCGTAATCACGCGGGCGCATCGCGATCCGCCCTGGACGAAGGGACGAAGGTGGGCGGCGTCCCACACATCGTCGATGACCATCAGGATGTCGCGATCGACCAGCAGGTCGACGAGCGTGGCGGTTGCCGCTTCGATGCCGGCAAACCCAGGCCGACGACCCGAGAGCAGATAGATGAGATCCTCGACACGGCCGGTGAGGTCGCCGGGATTCTGGCCGAGCGTCACCCAGAGAATCCCGTCGTCGAACGCGTTCTGGATGTCCTCGTGGTGGCAGAGCGCGCGCGCCAGCACGGTCTTGCCATAGCCGCCGGCGGCGCGCAGCGCCGCGGTGATAGCGACCGGCTCATCGCGCACCCGGTCGAGGACGAGCGATACGAGGCGCTCGAACTCCATCGGGCGCGGCACGAAGTCCGGCGGCAGATCGTCGGCCATGAACGGCACCCGGCGCTGCTCGCAGCGCGTGCGCAGGTCGTTCAGGAGCTTCGGCCATTCGCGCGCGGGGTCGTAGAAATGGACGCTGCGCATCCATCGCGGCAGCATCGAGAAGTCGATGTCGCCGCCGATCACGGGATAGACGCACACGCCGTGCTGGCGCGCGTACCGCCACTCCTTGCGCACGAGCGTCGACGCGACAGCCGCCGGGGTCATGACGAGGACCATGAACTCGACCGAGTCGAGCGCCGCGGCGATTTGCAGCCACCAGTCGCGCCCGCCCTCCATGTCGGCCCGGTCCTGCCACAGCCGGATGCCGGCGGCTTCGAGTTGCTGGCGAAGCGCCAGCGCCTGCGGCTCGCCGTCGGCGCGCGAATACGAAAGGAAGACCCCGGACTTCGAAACAAGCGGCATAAAAGAGGCGATTTTTTTGACGCTCGTAATACTACCGCCCTCGCGATGGCGGGTCGTCGCGAGGAACCGCGGCGGCTTGTCCACCGTCATCCAATGAAACGATGGTTGGTGCAGCCGTCCACGTCGCGCGCCGCGGGCAGGGGTCCGGCGCCCGCCTCCCGTTGTAAGATCCCGAACGGCCCGGCTCCATGCCCAACCTGCCCACCCATATCAGCCGTTACGAAATCAAGCACCGGATCGGACGGGGCGGGATGGGCGACCTGTATCTGGCGCTGGACCCCAACACCAATCGCCTGGTTGCCCTGAAGCTGCTGAACGCGACGCTCGACTCCGCCGAGCTTCGCGAACGGTTCGCCCGCGAGGCCCGGGCACTCGCGGCCCTCAATCACACCAACATCGTCAATATCTACGACACCGGCGAGTTCGAGGACTCGCCCTTCATCGTGATGGAGTACGTCCGGGGCGAGACGCTGGCCGAGCTGATCAAGCGCCGTGCGCCGCTATCGGTGGCGCAGCGGGTAAAGCTCATCGAGGAGCTCTGCGCCGGGCTGGCCCAGGCCCACGAGGCAGGGATCATCCACCGCGACATCAAGCCGGCGAACCTGATGGTCGATCAGCAGGGGCGGCTGAAGATCCTCGATTTCGGCATCGCCCGCGTCGCCGAGGGCAACAAGACCCGCGTCGGCCCGCTGACGCAGGTCAACATGCAGATCGGCACGCCCGGCTACATGTCACCGGAGCAGATCGAAGGGGGCGAGGTCGATCACCGGAGCGACATCTTTGCTGTCGGCGCCGTGTGTTACGAACTGCTCGCCTACGACGAGGCGTTCGCCGGCGCGAACACGCGCCAGATCGAGAACCGCGTGCTGCGCGGGCAGCCGGCGCTCTTGACCTCGATCATCCCCGGGATCGATCCCGAGATCGACGAGATCGTGCGCCGCGCGCTCAAGCGCGATCCGAACAAGCGCTATCAGGATGCGGCAACCTTCGAGCGCGCGCTCGAGCGCCTGCGCTCGCGCATCGGGCCGGATGTCTCGGCGACTGCGCAGCGGCCGACACCGCCGTCGCCGCAGAACCAGCGCGGCAAGTCGCGTGAAGCGCGCGCGGAAGCGGCCTACCAGCGTGCGTTGGCGGGCATGCAGACCGGCTCGCCCGATGCCGCACGCCGCTTCGCCGTCGAAGCGCTGGCCGAGGATCCGTCGCACGCCGGCGCGCATGCGCTGCTGGCGCAGATCGAACGCCGTCCGCCCGTCGTTGAACGAGGACCGTCGCCGCCGCCGCGTGTGATCCAGACGATCGTCGAAACGTCGGTCGGATCGTCCGCGCCGACGATAGTGTCCGATCCGACGAGGGTATCGGGTTCGACGCGTGTCTCCGACCCGACACGAGTCTCGGATCCGACGCGCGTCTCCGATCCGACCAGAGTGTCCGATCCGACGCGCGCGTCGGGGCGCGCCGCGGCGTCTGCGCCAATGTCGGCGTCCGCGCCGACAATCGTCGTGCCACCATCGGCGGCGACGCGGGCGATGAAAGGGCCGTCTGCGTCTCCCTGGAAACGCGTGCAGGCGCTGTGGGGCCAGGTGGCGCAGCGCCCGCACTCAGGCCAGCGCCGCGCGCCCGCGGGAAAGGGACCGCAGCCGCTGTGGGTGCGCTATCGGACGGCCGCGCTCGCCGGAGGCGCGCTGCTCGGCCTCGTCGCTATCGTGATGCTCGTCATGCTGATCGTGTCGTGGTTCCGGCCCTCCGGGGTGCTGCTGACGATCACCAAGCCGGCCAACGGCACGATCACGGCTTCGGGGATCCGGTGCGGCACGCGCGGCAACGACTGCACCGCGAGCCGCCCGACCGACGAAGCGGTCGAGCTCTCTCCCGAGCCGGACGCGGGCTACACGTTTGTCGGCTACACCGGCGACTGCGCGCCGGGCGGCCGCACGGTGATGAGCACGGCACGAACCTGCGGCGCCGCGTTCGAGCCGTCGAGGGACCAGGGCGGGTCGACGACGACGCGATTGCTGACGATCGAGCCGGTTCCGACGGGGGGCACTGTTGAAGGCATCGACATCCTTTGCGGCAGCAAGGGAACGGCGTGCACGGCCAATCATCCCGAGAACGTGCTCGTCGATCTGATCGCGACCGCCGACCAGGGCTTCACCTTCATGGGATTTCTCGGCGACTGCGCGCCGCTCGGCAAAACGCAGATGACTGGCCCACGCAAATGCAGCGCATCGTTTCAGCGCGCGTCGCTGGTTGCGGTTCCACCGCCGCCTCCACCGCCGCCTCCCAATCGCGGCGGCCGGACTGGAGGAACTGGAACTGTCGGCAGGTACGGCACCGGCGACGCCCTCCGGGACCACCGCTGGAGCAGCGCAGGGAAGGGGCGCGACGCCGCCGGCCACAGGCGGCGGCGCGACCCAGACGCCGGCCGGCGTGCCGCCTCTCTCGCCGCCACCGGACAAGCCGGTTGAACCGGTGATCACGCCCGAGCAGTTTGCGAAGAATCAGATCCAGACGCTGCTCAAGGAGTTCTGTGCGGCGCACGACGCGCTCGATCCGGACGCGGTTCAGCGGCTGTATCCCACCGCAAAGATGGATGCCTGGCGGATGCAGCTGAACAAGTCGATGTACAAATCGGTCCGCTGCACCGTCAAGGATCCGCCCGAGTACCTGTCGCTCGACACGAGCAAGGGCACGGCCAAGATCGACGCCGAATTGACCCGCATCTGGGAACACACCGTCAACAAGCCCGAAACCACGGTGCACATCGCCACGATGACGCTGTCGCGCCCGTCCGAACGCGCGCGCTGGCAGATCGACTCGGCGGCCTTCAGGTTGAAGCCGCCGCCGCCCAAGTGAATCACGCGATTCACCGTTTGCTCAGCGAAACCAATCTGTGAACGTACTTGGCATCTGGGACGGACACGATTCAGGCGCCGCCCTGTTGCAGGACGGCCGGCTTCGCGTCGCCGTCAACGAAGAGCGCTTCACCCGCCGCAAGCTGGAAGTGCGTTTTCCGGCCCGCTCGATCGCAGCCTGCCTGAACGGTGCCGGCCTCGCGCCAGCGCAGATCGATCTCGTTGCCGTCTCGACGTTCGATCCGGCGAAGACGATTGGCCGCTGGTGGCGCGGCAGCAAGGAGCGCTACTACGCCGTGCGCCGCCGTCAGGCCCGGCTCGGCCTGATGTCTGAGCTGACGCGCGCACTCAAGTACCGGATCACGGAGCTGCCGCCGGGATCGATCTCGCGTGCGTTGAGCCAGCGCGCGCTGCAATCCCAGCTTGTCAGCCAGGGCCTCTCGCGTGCGCAACTTCAGCTCGTCGGCCACCACGAGGCGCACGCCGCCGCGGCCGCATGGGCGTCAACCTTCGCGCCCTGCGCGGTGGTCACGATCGACGGCGTCGGCGACGGCCTCTCCTCGACGATCTCGACGTTTCGCGACGGCCGGCTGCAACGCGTCGCCGAGTCGCCTGCACGGTCGTCGCTCGGCGTGTTCTTCGAGCACGTCACCAACCTGCTCAACATGCGCGAGCTCGAGGACGAAGGCAAGGTGATGGCGCTCGCCGACTACGCTGCGCCGATTGCCGACGAGGACAACCCGCTGCTGTCGTGGGTTCGTGTCCGCGACGGCGTGATCGAAACGCGCAGCGCGGGGCACAGTCTGCGGCGCGATCTCGCGCGGATCCACTGGCGCTTCCCGAACGAGCAGTTTGCTTACCTCGCGCAGCGGGTGGTGGAGCACACCGCGGTCGCGCTCGCACGCGACGCGGTGCGTCTGACCGGCCTGAGGCGGGTTGCGCTCGCCGGCGGCGTGATCTCGAACATCCGCGCGGCCCGCTGCATCCGCGTAATGCCCGAAGTGGAGGAGGTCTACGTCTTCCCGCACATGGGCGACGGCGGGCTGGCGGTTGGCGCGGCCGCAGCCGCCGCGTCCGCGGCCGGGGAGCCGATCCGGCTCGACCTTGCGCGCCTCGATCTCGGCCCGGGCTATTCGATGGATGCGATCGCGGACGCGCTGCGCGCGGCCGGCTTCAACAACGATCCGGTCAGCGATCTTCCCGCGCGAGTCGCCGATCTCGTCGCCGAAGGCCGCGTCGTCATGTGGTTCCAGGGGCGGATGGAGTACGGTCCGCGCGCGCTCGGCCACCGCAGCGTCCTCGCGCGCCCGGACCGCCCTGAGTTGCGCGATCGGCTGAACCTCGTGCTCAAGCGGCGCGTGTGGTACCAGCCGTTCTGTCCGAGCATGCTCGAGAGCGAGGCCGCCCACCTCCTCGCCGACTGGAACGGCGGACCGAACCGCAACATGACGATGGCGTATGGCGTGGTGCCGCGGTTCCGGAGCCGTCTCGCCGGCGTGATCAGCGTCGACGGCACATGTCGTCCGCAGGTCGTAGCCGACGCCGATGCCGGCGAGTTTGCGTCGCTGCTGCGGGAAGGGCGGGCGCGCTGGGGCACCGGTGCGGTGCTCAACACGAGCTACAACATCCACGGCGAGCCGATCGTCTGCACGCCGGAGGAGGGGATCGACGTGTTCCTTCGCTCGGGCGCGGAGGCGCTGGCGATGGGGCCGTTTCTCGTCGAGCGGCCGGTCGCCGATCGTGCCGGGCGCGCGGCGTTCGCGCACGTCACTTGAACAGGTGGGCGGTCGTCGCGTCGGCGTGGCTCCTCGCGACCGCCGCGCTCGCGACGTGGCTGCGCACGACCCCGTCGTCTCTCCTGCGCGAACAACTCGCGGTCCTTCAGTTCTGGTCGCTCGAGATTTGTGTCTTTCTCGGCCTCGCGCTGGCCGTGGCGGTGGCGGCCGATCTGCGGCGCGCAATCCAGTGGCGCGACGGCGTGGGGATGGCGGTCGTCGCCGCGCTGGCGCTGGGCCTGACGCTGTCCGTGGCGCCGCGCACCAACCGCATCTACTACGACGAGCAGATCTACCAGAACATCGGACAGAACCTCGCTGATTCGAAGCGCGCGCAGATGTGCAACGACGGCACAATGCGCGACGGACGGCTCGACTGCCGGCGCGGCGAATACAACAAGCAGCCGTACGCGTACCCGCACGTGCTGAGCCTGCTCTATCGCGCCTTCGGCGTTCGCGACGGCGACGGCGTTCGTCTTCAATGCGATCGCGATGGCGCTGACCGTGTGTGCCGTCTACCTGATCGTCGTGCTGCTGTTCTCCGATCGTGTGGCCGCACTCTTCGCCGCGCTCCTGTTCGCGCTCATTCCGGAACAGCTGATCTGGTCGGCGAGCGCCGCCTCGGAACCTTCGGCCTCGCTTGCGTCGGCTGCGGCGGTGCTCGCGGCCGCGTGCTTCGTCCGATGGCGAACCAGCGTGTCGCTTGCCGGCACGGCAGTCGCGACGGCGTACGCGGTTCAATTCCGGCCCGAGTCGTTTTTGATCGTTCCGGTGATCCTGCTGCTTCTGTGGCAGCGCGCGCGCGAGGAGTTCATGCGACCGCGGCTGTGGTGGGCCGGCCTGCTGTTTCTGGCGCTGGTCGCCGTCGATGCGGGTCACATGGTGGCGGTGAGAGGCGAGCGGTGGGGCACCGCCGACGACCGTTTCTCACTCCGTTATGTGATCGGCAACCTGCGTGTGAACGGTTGGTTCTACCTGAAGGACGCGAGGTTCCCCCCGGTGGTGACGCTGCTGGCGATCGTCGGCTTCGCCCGATGGCGCGGCGCGGCGGGGCGGCTGACAATCGCCGCCTACTTCCTCGTGTTCTTCGGCATCACGCTGATTTTTTATGCCGGCAGCTACGACTACGGCGCGGATGTCCGCTATTCGCTGGCGACCTATCCGGCACTGGCGATCGCAGCCGGGCTGGGCGTGGCCCACATCGCCGAATCGATTCGCCGCGTGCAGCCGCGATTTCCTGCGCTGCCGGTTCTCGCGGCCGCGGCCGTGCTCAGTTTCGCGTGGCTGTACGCACCCGTTGTTGGAACGGTGGCCGATAGTGCGTGGGCAGCGCGCGCCGACGAAGCGTTCGCGCGCTCGCTGGCGCCCGGCCTGCGCGACAACGCCTACGTGCTCACCCACAACCCCGGCATGTTTCAGTTGTGGGGCGTCAGTGCCGGCCAGATGTCGCTTGCGGTCACCAACCCGGCGTACCTCGACGACCTCGCCGCGCGGTTCAGCGGCGGCGTCTACCTTCACTGGAATTTCTGGTGCAGCGTCCAGGACCAGGTGCAACGCGATGTCTGTACGAAGGCGCTCGCGCTCCGGCCGGCCGAGCGGGTACGCGAGTATCAAGAACGTGAGCAACGCTACATCCTGTACCGTCTTGACCGTTCGCTTCCGAAGCACTGAACCGCCGCTGTCATATGCGATGGACCCGAGCCCGGTTCGGCGAACATTTGCGGTGAAAACCGCGCCTCGCGGCCTTGACTTGATTACCGGAACGATGCGATAACCTCTCCGCAAACCAACATGAATATATTGGCGGGTGGCTCTACAGTAGTCCCATGTTGCCACCACCTGGGAGCCCTGTCCGGCTCGCTTGGTGGTGCAACCCGATGAGGATCACGCGCACACCCGCTGGCTGGATCGCAGCCATCGCGCTGCTGGCGTGCAGTCCCGCGTCGGCCCAGACGGTCGCGCCCCCGATTCAGGGTGCGACGACAACCATTCCCGAATTGACCGTCGCCGGCACGCTCGGCGAGATCGCGAAGCCGGTCGGCGGCCCGCACATCGGCGAGGCGCTCGCCCTCGCCACCGAGCTCGCGATCGGAACGGCGCCCTTCGGCGCCTCCTCCGGTGGGTTCCTGATCAAGCTCGATCCCAGCACCGGCCTGCAAGTGCGGACCGCGACCACCTTCGGCCCATCGTTCGCGGAACGTGCGTTGACATCGGGCGAAGGCAAGGTCAGCGTCGGCGTGAACTTCATGTCGGTCAACTACGACCGTCTCGACGACAGCGCCTTCAACGGCATGCAGACGCTCACGGTCGCATCGGCCAATCCGTTGCAGGCGCGTGCCGGTGTCGCGAACATCGCCATCACCGCGAAGACAACGGTCATCGCCGCGCGGATGGGCGTCACCGACAAGCTCGACATCGGCACGAACATCCCGATCGTGCAGGTGAAGGTGAACGGCACCTCCACGTTGCGCAATGGCACCGGCGCGATCACGACGTTCGCCTCGGGCACGGCGCTCTCGACCGGGCTCGGCGATATCGCCGGCCTGGCGAAGTACCGCTTCTATTCGTTCGGCACCGGCCAGCCCGACCCGGGCGGCCTCGCGGTCATGGCGACGGTGCGGCTGCCCACCGGCAGCCGCGACAGCCTCCGCGGGCTGGGCGTCACGCGCACGCTGGTCTCGTTCATTGCCTCCAGCGGGCAGCGCCGGTTCCGGCCGCACGCCAACGTGGGGTTCGGCTACTGGAGCAAAGGTGTCACGGTCACCTCCGACGCGTCACCAAACGAGTCGGTGGAAGCCCGGCACCAGTTCGAGTACGCCGGGGGCATCGAGCTCGAGGCGGCGCCGAAGCTCACGCTGCTCGTCGATCTGCTCGGCGGCTCGGTGCTCGGCGGCGGCAAGCTCGGGTTCGTCACCACGACCGGCGGCGCCCCTGGCGTCACCTCGACCCAGACGCTGACCGCGCTGTCGGAAGGGGTGCGGCGTGTGTCGCTCGCACCCGGGCTCAAAGTGAATCTGAAAGGCAAGATGCTGCTGTCGCTGAACGCGCTGATCGCGCTGCACGACAGCGGGCTGCACCAGCGGGTCACGCCGGTGGCCGGCATCGATTTGACCTTCTAAGGGGAACTGCAGGCCGATGCGCTTTCGCTACTCGCTGCTCCTCGCCGTCGTCCTCGCCGCGCTGTCGGTGCGGTGCGCCGGCTCGCCGGCCAAGCCGGAGGGCAGTGTCACGGTCACGGTGACGACGTCAACGACGACGTCGACCACGACGTCGACGACCACCATTCCGCCGCTCGTCGGCGGCGGCGTCAGCGTCTCGCCGGGTGGATCGGGCATCGCCGCGGCGACCGCGTTCACGTTCTCGGCGTCCCCGCCAAGCGGCGGCGTCGAGCCGTACGTGATCACGTGGAAGTTCGGCGACGGCGACGAAGGTGCCGGCCCGACCGCCAGCCACATCTATCCGACCACGGGCACGTTCAGCGCGGTCGGCCACGTTCACCGATAGCCAGGCGAAGACCGCCCAGGCGTCAACGTCGGTCGCCGTTCGTAACGTGAGTGGCCGATGGACCGCGACGTTCGTTGGCGTTGTCGCCACCCAGGCGATCGATCTGGTGCAGAACGGCGCCGCTGTGAACGTTATTGTCACAGGCAGCAGTCTGGGCGCGGTGGCGACCGGGGCCGGCAATGTCTCGAACCCGCGCAACCTGTCGATTACCGCCAACTCCGACAACCGGCGCGATGACGATGATCGGCCGCATCGACGAGTCGTTGTCGACATGGACCGGAACGGCGACCGGCCTCTGTGCCTCCACCGCACCCTGCACCTTCACCGCGACCCGGCCGCCGTTTGTCGGCGACTCGGGAATCAAGAATTAAGAATTTAGAATTGAGAATTTAGAATTCGTGATCACGAATTCTTAATTCCTAATTCTTAATTCTTAATTCTTAATTCCCGCGAGCGGGTCGTCGAAGTTGAACCCGAACAGCCTCGGGTTCTCGCCGATCACCGCCGCCGAGACGATCGACAGCACGTAGTCGTAGGTTTCCTTCGGCACCCGCTCGCGATACCGCTCGAGCAGCTTCCAGAAATTGCGCTCGCGGGGATTGAGCGGCATCGACCGCACCATGTTGATGACGCGGTTCTCGCCCCAGTTGTACGACGCCATCACCAGCAGCCCCGACGCCTGCGCGTCGGTCGAGTAGATCTCCTTGATGTAGCGCGCCGCCGCGTTGGTCGCCTTGTCCCACTTGTGCCGATCGTCGTTCGGGTCGGGGCGCGCGTACGCGGCCAGCGGGCCGATCGTCAGGCCGAAGCGCTTGCCGGTGTCGGGGATGAACTGCCACATGCCCTTGGCGATGCCCATGCGCGTCGGCGGGCCGCTGGCGACCTCGTTGAAATCGCTCTCCTGCATCGCCAGGTAGAAAAACTGCGCCGGCAGGTTCTGCGCCTGGAACTCCTCGGCGATCCGGCGCGCGTATCCCATCTCCTGCGCCTTCGCCACCGCCCGCGCGAACCGCTGCGTCGTCTGCCAGCGCCGGATGTAGCTCGAGACTTCCGCGACGTACTCCGGCGGCGCCGCCATCTCGCATTCGCCGAACAGCCGGGTGACGCGCAGGATCAGCTGTTCCTGCGGCGTCAGCGTGCGGTTGTAGATGTTGAGCCCGGAGAGAAACTGCTCGTAGGTATTTTCCATCTGCCGCCGCCGCTCGAGATAGCGGGCGACCTGCTCCTTGCCCTGCACGTTGCCCGAGGCTGCGACGATCCGCTCGAGGCTGGCGATATCGACGTCCAGGGCTTTCATGTCGTAGAAGAGCGTCTCGGCGAGCGCCTTCTGGCGGACCATCTGCCGATGGCCGTAATAGGCGTAGCCGAGCGCGGCGATCACGATCACCGCCGCGGCCGCGACGATGCCTGTGTAGAGCCGCCGCTGGCGGGCCTGCACACGGTGGAACGCCTTGCGGATCATCCGCGTCTGCGCACCGGCCGGCTGGTCGAGGTCGGTCGCGGAGCCGAAGTAGCGTTCCTCGAGGCTCGCCAGGATCATCGTTTCGCCGGCGGGCTTGGGCGGCACGATGTGTCCCGCTGGCTCGATTTCGAGTGTCAGCTGTGGGCCGTCTGGGCCGAGACGAACGTTCACGCTCGTGTCGATCGCGACGGTCTCGACGCGCTGGCCGTCGACGTAAATGCCATTGCCGCTCTGCCGATCGCGCAGCAGCCAGTGGCCGTCCTCGAACGACACCACCGCGTGCTTGCGGCTGACGCGGCCGTCGTCGATGCGGACTTCGCAGTCCTGTTCGCGACCGATGTGGAAGGTGCGTGCGAGGCGGAACCGGCGCCCGTCTTCGGTGCGGACGCTGAGCGCCGGGGCAGGCGGGGCGCCGGGAACCACTAGGTCAATTCTTCGAGGTCGCGGAACTGGCCGGCGCCGCGAACGACATCAGCATGTGCAGGAGGATCGCCTCGTACTTGGCGGCTGCAGCTTCCTGCACCACCGCGTCGAGGCGGTAGAGATCGAGGCCGACGCCGACCGAGTAGCGCATCACCCGCTCGGGGCCGTTGCTGCCGTTGCGCGCGTACTTGATCAGCGAGGCGCGTCCGGCCTTGCCGTCGACCATCTCCGAGGCGAAGTTCTTCGCGTTCGGCTGTTGCTCCTTGAGGCCCTCGAGCTCGATCTGCGCGTTGGTCGCAACCTCGGTCGGCGCCAGCGGCTCGGTCAGCTTCGACAGGTCGACGACGACGGTCGCCGTCCCATCGTTGCGCGTGAGGGTGGCGATCGCCGACCCGCCGGTCGGCAGCGGGCGCCAGTCCTTGGTCGGGTACTCGAGCTCGAAGCGGCCCGCCGGGTCCTTGAACACCTTGTACTTCACGTTCTTGTCGCCGAAGATGCCGAGAAACTGCGCGGCGGCGTGATGCTGGGCCGCCAGGACACAGCACGCGATCGCGAACGCCATCGCCGGTTGTCGTCGTGAGGTCGCATTCTGGGTCATGACTTCAGTTTCTCCAGCCACTGCAGCGCCTCGCGGTGCTTCTCGTGGCTCGTGGGCAGCAGATCGGCGGCCTGTTTGTAGAGCTCGACGGCCTGCGCGTTGAGGTTGCGTTTCCTGAAGACTTCAGCTCGCGAGAAGAGCGCGAGCCCGTCATTCGTCACCCGCTCGGTCAGCGCGCCCACCTTGTCGCGCGCTCCGGCCGCCGACGGGTCGTAGCGCAACGCCGCCTGATACCACTTCAGCGCGTCGGCGAACTTGTTGTTGGCCTCGCCGCGGCGGCCGAATTCCATCGCCTCCTCCACCGCCTTCTTCTGCTTCGCGGTGGTATCGGCGATGAGCGCCTCGAGGCCCTGATAGTCCTTCTGATCGCGTTCGACGAGCTGGAAACGCGCGAGCGCGAGGGGGTAGTCCTGCTTCTCGAGGCTGCGATTGCCTTCCAGGAAGTTCGTCTGGATGCGTCCGGCGCGCGAACTGTACTCCGCCTGGGTTTCGCCCGCCCGTCGCGTGATCCCCGGCGTCTCGACGAACGCCGGTTCCTTCGGTGTGGCGGCGGCCCTCGCCGCGGCGGCGGCGGCCTTCGCGGCGGCCATCGCTTCCTCGGCCTCGCGCTTCATGTCGAGCGCTTCCTGGTTGGTGCCATCGAGGTCCAGCACGGGCGTCAGATGATCGCGCAGCGCGCCCGCGTAGTCGCGGCTGTCGATGGCCGCGCGCGCGTCGATCAGGTGCTGGGCGATGACTTCCTTGTTCGGATCGACGGCGGGCGGCGGCGGCGCGGGCGTCGGCTCCGGTGTGGGAACCGGCGGCGCGACCTCGGCCTGCTGGACCGGCGCCGGACGGAACATGTAGCGGATGACGCCGTAGGTGATCCCGCACAGGAGCAGCGTCGACAGCGCGAGCCCGGACCAGAACATCGCCGAGCGTTTCGCATCCGAGGCCGGCGAGCCCGTGGACCAGCGCTGTGTCGCCGACTGGCTGGTCGGACGATGCTGTTTCGCCGCGACGGTCGAACCCACCGCGCTGCGATGGACGGCGGAGTCGGGATCCAGATCGGTCGCGACGTCGTCCTCGAGCGCCAGCTCGTAGGCGCCCAGCGTGACCGCCGTGCCCAGCATCAGCGGCGCCTTGCCCTTGATCTGCTTGCCGTTCATCCACACGCCATTGCGGCTCTTCATGTCGACGATCACGAAGCTGCCGTTTTCGGGCCGCACTTCCGCGTGGAACCTGGTGACGCTCTTGTCATCGAGGACGATGTCGTTTCGGCTGTCGCGGCCGATGCGGATGGCGCGGCTGCCGAGATGAATTTCGGTTTCGACGTCGTCGCCCCGGAAGATGACGAGTTTGGACACGGCTACCTCTTACGCATGCCGGTTGGTCTGGTTGAGACGGATGTCGTCGGAGCGCTCTTGAACTTCGCGAACGCGCTCGCGATCGCCGAGTCGATCCGGCCCGCGACGCGCCGCACCCAGGTCGGCGCCTCGAGCGTCACCGTGTCGTCGGTGTCGGGCGCCGATGAGGGCCGCAGATCGACGGTGTCTTCCGTCTCAGAGGCGGGCGCACTCTCGGCGACCGCCGCTGCGGCCATCGGCTGCGTCGCCGGCCGATGCGCCGCGTTCGCGAGGGCGATGCGGCTCGCGACCGCGGCCGGCAGCACCTCGACCGGATACAGGTGCTTGAGCACGTTCAGGTCCGCCAGCAGTTCCTGGCAGCTCTGATAGCGGGCCTCCTTCTTCTTCTCCAGCGCCCTCATGATTACTTCGACGAGTTCAGCCGGCGCGTCGGCGTCAATCGGCGGCGGCGGATCGTCGCTCTGGATCTGGTGGAAGAGTGTCGGCAGATCGCTGGCAGGGAAGGGTTTGCGCCCGGTCAGCATGAAGTAGAAGACGCCGCCGAGCGAAAAAATGTCGGAGCGGCTGTCCACCTCGACGCCGCGCGCCTGCTCGGGCGACATGTAGTCGGGCGTCCCGACGATGAAGCCGGATGCGGTCATGCTCGAGCTCGCCAGCCGGGCGACCCCGAAATCGAGGATCTTGAGCAGGCCGTCAGAGCGCACGAAGACGTTTCCCGGCTTGATGTCGCGGTGGTAGACCGCCGCGTTGTGGGCGGCGCCGAGGCCGCCGCGCCAGCTGCACCATCAGATCGATCTTGCGTTCCAGCCGGGCGCCATCCGGCTGCTTCAGGAAATCCTTCAGCGTCGCGCCGCGCAGCAGCTCCATGACGATGAAGAAGCGTTCGTGTTCTTCGCCGACGTCGAAGATCGTGATGATGTTCGGGTGCGACAGCCGCGCCGCCGCTTCGGCTTCGCGCAGGAAGCGGGTGCGGATGTCGGGGTCGTCCTCGATGTCGGCGGTCAGGACCTTCAGCGCCACCTCGCGCCCCATCGCTTCGTCGCGCGCGCGGTAGACGACGCCCATGGCGCCGCGGCCGATCCGCTCGAGCACCTGGTAGCGGCCGATCCGTTCGGGCGATCTCGGCCGTGTGCTGCGATCCTCGGCGGCCATCCTGGTTGCTCTACTTCCCGCTGCAGCGCACGACCAGCGCCGTGATGTTGTCGCGGCTGCCGTGTTCGAGCGCGGTGGTGATGAGTGATTGCGCGACCGACGGCAGGTCCTGGCTCGAGATCAGCACGTCGCGCAGTGTCTCGTGCGGCACCGAACCGTGGAGGCCGTCGCTGCAGAGCAGCAGCGTCGCGTCGCCGGCGAGCTCGCGTTCGGTGAGGTGGACCAGCGTCTCCGGGCGCGCGCCGAGGACGTTGGTCAGCACGTGCCGGGTTGCCGGCGGCGCGGTGCTGCCATTGCGGCTGCCGAGCACGGTCGCCGCCCACGAGTCGTCTTCGGTGAGCTGCTCGAGCGCGTCGTCGTGGCAGAGGTACAGCCGGCTGTCGCCGACGTGTGCGATCACCAGCTGCCCGTGCGCGACCGAGCGCGCAGACGACCGTCGTGCCCATGCCGAGATAGTCGTCGTGGTTCTCGGCCATGCGGTGGATGCGGCGGTTGGCGAGGCTGACCGCGGTCTTCAGCCGGTTGGCCTCGTAGGAGAGCGTCGGATCGATGCCGTAGGGCCAGGAAAAGTCGGTGGTTTCGTGCGAGCGGCGGATGAAATTCTCGATCGATTCGACCGCCAGCTTGGCGGCCACTTCGCCCGCGGCGTGGCCGCCCATGCCGTCGGCGACCACGAAGAGCTTGAGGTCTTCGGCGCTGACGAAGCAGTCCTCGTTCATGTGCCGGACGGGGCCGGTCTCGCTCAGGCCGAACGCTCTCACCAGGGGAGGATCCTCGGTCGCGAGTCTACCACGCTGAGCCGTGCGCGTACTACTTTAGTAGTAAAGCAGATGAGGTCAGCGTGGCAAAAACGAGCAAAAAATGTAAGTTGAGACCGAGGCGAGAGGGGAGTCGACGCCATGTCCAGACGCTTTCCTTATGCTGCGTGCCGAGCGGTCAGACGAGCTTGCTGGTCAGCTGCGCCCGCGAATCGACGCCGACCTTCTCGAAGATCCTCGACAGGTGTTTCTTCGTCGTTGCCGGCGTGATCCCGAGCGTCGATGCGATGTGGCTGTTGCGATAGCCGCGGAGCACCAGTTCCGCGACCTCGATCTCGCGGCGGGAGAGCTGGTAGCGGTCCTTGAAGGCGGAGATGTCGGTGCCGATCTCGCGGATGCTCACGGCAACCTCGCCGCGCCTGCCGCGCAGCGCCATCAGGTGCACGACGAACGGTTCGTTGTCGTGGCCGGTCAGCGCGATCACCGCGCCGCCGTCCTGCTGCGCGCGGTCGCGCGACTGCGCGAGGTGATCGAGCAGCATCACCAGCAGCTCGATCCGGTACTTGGTGCGGAGCCGGTCGACAAGGCGGGTCGCCGGCGGGTTCGAGTAGATGAGCCGCTCGCCGCGGAACACGAAGATCGCGAGCGACAGCTGATCGATCACCGACTGCAGAACCGTCGCCGACAGCGCCTTGGCCGGTTCAGCCACGGCGTCCCCACGGGCGCGCTGTCACCATGAGAAGAGAATCCACAGGGCGACCAGCGTCGCGAGCAGCATGAATGCGGCGCCGACGAGCAGCGGCCACGGCCGCTTACCCGCCTCGCTTTCTTCGAATGGCTGCGCCGCTTCGAGGCTGACCTGCGTGTCTTCGCTGGTGTCGTGGCTCGATCGGCGTCGCGGTGCGGGTTGACGGTCGTTTGCTGTCGAGCTCCTCCCGACCGTCCACGGCAGGCGCCAGAAACACGGTCGCCTCTTCGTCCGACGATGTGCGCGTGTTCGATCGCTCGCTCGCGGATCGGCGGCGTGCGTGTGCGGTCGCGCGTCTGGCGCTCGGCGGCGGCAGCCTTCATCGACTCGTTCTGCGCCGCCTGCTCGTTCAGCGCCCGTTCGGTCAACTCGGCGAGGCCGTCGGCGAACGGATCGATCGAGCGCGCCGCCGACAACGTCTCCAGCGCATCGCTGTAGCGCCGCGTCTCCAGCGCCACGCGCGCGTTCGCGACGAGCGCCGCCGTCTTGACCTTTCGTTCCGCGGCTTCCTGCTCGGCGCGCCGCAACTCCTGGATGCCGTGGTAGAGGCCGCGCAGCTCCCGCAGTGTCTCGGCGACCGCAGGATGAGCGGAGGCGTCGAGGCCCTCGAGCAGTTGCAGCGCCGCCTGATGCTTGCCGTTCGCGAAGCGGTTGCGCGCGTTGCGGATCGCGGCATCGATCCGCGCCGCCTCTCGCAGCGCCGCGATCGCCTCGTCCGCATTCACCTTCAGCGCCTTGGCTCGCTCATCGTCCGGCGCGAGCGCCAGCGCCTGCGTGATGTTCTGCATCGCCGACTTCACATCCGGCATCTGGCGCTGGGGCGCCTGCAGATGTTTCTCGGCACCGGCGAGCAGGCCGTCAATTGTCTGGCGCAGGCGCGCCGCGGCCTCGGCCGCTTCCTGTGCCTTGATCGCCTCGCCGACGCGCGCGGTGAGCTCGGCCGTCGGCGTATGGCTCGGATCCAGCCGCGATCCCAGCGCCAGCAGCCGCATGGCTCCCTGCAGGTCTCCCTGCGCGAACAGCGCCTCGGCCGACGCGTGCTTTTCTTCGACTTCGCGCGCGCGCGCTTCCGCGGCCTCGCGCGCCGCGATCGCCTGCTCAAGACGCCGGCGCGCCGCCGCGATGCGGGGATCGGTCGTGCTGAGCGCGGCCGCCGCGTTCAGGAGCTCGCCCGCCTCAGCCAGTTCGCCTTGGCCCAGCCGCTCGTTGACCTCGGCGAGCAGACGATCGAGCTCCGCGCGCGTCCGTGCCGCGGCCTGTTCCTCGCGAATCTGATCGCGCAGCGGCGCAAGGTCGGCCGTGGTCGGGTCGACTTCTTCGACCTTCGTCGCCAGCTCCAGCGCCGCGTCGAACTGGTGCTCGCGCAGCTTCGTCCGCGCGTCCGCCAGCAGGGCGGCGACGCGCTGCTGCCGCTCGAGCCGCTCGCGCTCGAGCCGGCGCTGTTCTTCGATCTCCGCGAGATCGGCGCGCAGCTGCGCGAGCGCATCGGCGATCCCCGGGTGCGCCGGCGGGGGAAAGTCTTCGAGCAGCTTGATCGCCGCCTGATGCTTGCCGTTCGCGAAGCGGCGGCGCGCGTTTTCAATCGCCGTCCGCACCCGGGCCGCTTCGCGACGGGTGGCGATCGCGTCCTCGATTGCTGCCTTGAGAGCCGGCGCGTCGGCATTCTGCGGGTCGAGCTCGAGCGCCTGCTTCACGTCACGCAACGCGGGCGACAGCTCACTGGCGTCGTCGCCAGCAGCGTGAAGCCGCTCGTTCGCTCGCTGCAGCAGCTCTTCGACCTGGCGCCGCAGGCGTTCTGCCGCTTCCGCCGCGGCCTGACGTTCGAGCGCTTCGTGCAGACGATGCGACAGCTCGGCGGCGCGCGGATGCATCGGCGCGAGATCGGCGGCAAGATCGAGCAGGTCGGCGGCGCCTGCGAGGTCGCCGCTGTCGAGACAGAGGGCGGCGGCGTCGATTTTCTCTTCGGCCTCGCGGCGGCGCGCTTCCGCCAGTGCGCGGGCGGCGGCCGCGGCGGTGGCTTCGTCGAGGCGCTTGCGTGCGGCGCGCACCAGCGGATCGGCCGGCGCGAGCGCGGCGGCGGCCTCGAGCAGCTCGCCGGCGTGGGCGAGATCGTCGTGCGCAAGTTGCGCATCGAAGTCGGCGAGCCGCCGCTCGAGATCTTCTTTCAGCCGCTTCGCCGCCTCGGCCCGGCTGAGGCGTTCGGCGAGATCCGTCAGCCCGGTGGCGTCCGGATCGAGTTCGCGGACGCGGTCGAGCGCCTGCGCCGCCTCGTCGAGATGGTGTCCCTTCAGCGCGGTCCGCGCGGCGCCGAGCAGCGCCGCGATCCGCCGCTGCTGTTCGACACGGGCCGCTTCGAGTCGCCGCTGCTCCTCGAGGCGCGCGGCCTCGATGCGCCGCTGCTCCTCGAGCCTCTCCTTCTCGATGCGCTGCTGCTCCTCGATGTCTCGCAGCGCCATCCGGAGCTCCTCGAGCGTCTCCGCGACGATCGGATTCGACGCCGGCAGCGCCTCGAGCGACCGGAGCGCCGGCTGATGGTCGCCCTTCTCGAACCGCCGGCGAGCCTCGTCGACAGCGGTGCGGATGCGCGACTCCTCCTGCTTCTGCCGGATGAGCGCTTCGACCGCCTCGACCAGCGGCGGCGCTTCCTCGTTCTGCGGCTCCAGCGCCAGCGCCTGTCGAAACTCGCGCAGCGCCGTCAGCAGGTTGCCGCTCTCGTACGCCGCACGGCCGCGTTCGATCGCGGTTCTCACCGCTTCCTGCTGGGCGTCGACCGCCTGGTGAATCCGATCGAGCTGCGCCAGCGCGCGCTGGTCGGAGGCGTCGAGCATCAGCACCTGCTTGCACGATTCGATCGCGGCCTGGTAATCGCCCGCGTCGAAGGCGTGGCGCGCCGCGATCAGGTGCCCTTCGATCTGTTGCGCGCGGATCCTGGCCGGGTCGGGACTCGCCGGGCTGGGCGTCTGCCGCACGGGCGGCGGCGGCGCGGGGATGAACGAGCCCTGCGGGTTGAGCCGGATGTTCGCCAGCTCGCGCTGGACCGCCGCGATGCTCTCGAAGCGGTCGTCCGGATCCTTCTCGAGCGCCTGTTCGACGAGGCTGACCAGGCGCGGATCGAGATCCGGCACGTAGTCGGTCATCGGCGTCGGGACGCCTTTCAGGATCTGCCGGAACACCTCGTCGGGCAGCTCGCCGGGGAAGGCCGGCTGGTGCGTGAGCAGCTCGTAGAGCACGGCGCCGACCGCGAAGATGTCGGCTCGCGCGTCGACGGGGTCGCCCTTCACCTGCTCCGGCGACATGTAGTTCAGCGTGCCGATGATCGCGCCCGGCACGGTGATCCCCGTCGCGGTCAGCTTGGCGATGCCGAAGTCGAGGATCTTGACCGTGCCCTCGGGGCCGACGATCAGGTTCGCCGGCTTGATGTCGCGATGGACGATGCCGGCTTCGTGCGCATGGTCGAGCCCGGCGCAGACCTCTTCCGTGAGCTGCACCTTGCGCAGGACCGGCAGCGGCGGGCGCAAGCCGAGCAGATCCGCGAACGTCTCGCCGCGCACGTACTCCATCGCGATGAACGGCAGGCCGTCGTGTTCGCCGACGTCGTAGATGGTGACGATGTTCGGGTGGCTGAGGCAGCCGGCGGCGCGCGCCTCGCGCGAGAAGCGGTCGCGCAACTCCGGCGTGTCGTAGCCGTGCCGCAGCAGCTTGATCGCCACGTATCGGCCGATTCGAGGATCGCGTGCCCGGTAGAGGGCGCCCATGCCGCCCTGCCCGATCAAATCGACGACCTCGTAGCGGCCCAGGTTTGGTGGAATCTTCACAGATGTTCGGTCAGGGGAGACATCACCGTTCTCCCTTCAGAGGAGGTGATTCGAGCGGCGCGTTCGTTTCACCCGCGCTCGAAAACGGCTGCTGGAATTATACCGGACGGCTCCGCCCGGCCGGCCGCGCGATCGAGCCGATCTCCGGCATAATGCAGCCGACTTTATGTTCCTCAAGCTCGGTGCGCATCTGCATCAGGTGGTGGTTGAGGGCCCCGCCGGCCGGCCGGTGGTCGATCCTCGTGCATTCGCTCGGTACCAGCCTCCGGATCTGGGACGCGGTGGTCGCGCCCATTACCGGTTCGTTGCGGGTCGTCCGCTACGACATCCGCGGGCATGGCCTCACGCCGGCGTCCGATCCGCCGTACTCGGTCCAGGAGCTCGCCGGCGATCTCGAACAGTTGATGGATGCGTTGGAGATTCAACGCGCCACGCTGTGCGGGATTTCGGTCGGCGGCCAGATTGCGCTGCAGGCGGCCCACGATCGTCCCGGTCAGGTGGAGAGCCTGATCCTCTGCGACACCGCGTTCCGCATCGGCACGCCTGAACTGTGGGCGCAGCGCATCGCAGCGGTCAACGAGGGGGGGCTGCCGGCAATCTCCGCGGCGGTGGCCGCGCGCTGGCTCACCGAGCAGTACCAGCGGTCGAATCCCGACGCGACGGCCGGCTATCGATACGCGCTCGAGCGCTGCACGGCCGCCGGCTACATCGGCGCCTGCGCCGCGCTGCGCGATGCCGACCTCGAATCGATCGCCCGCGCCATCCGCTGCCGCACTCTGGTTCTGTGCGGCGACGAAGATCAGGCGACGCCGCCCGAGGTCAACCGCGCCCTCGCCGAGGCCATACCGGGCGCGCAGTTCGAGTTGATCCGCGGCGCGGCGCACCTGCCCTGCATCGAGAAGCCGGGCATTGTGTCGGCGCACCTGGTGTCGTTCAGCGGACAGCAAGCCCATGTCTGACGACGCCTTCGAGCGCGGCATGGCCGTTCGACGAGCGGTGCTCGGCGACGAGCACGTGGCGCGCGCGCAGGCGAACACCACACCGCTCGACGCCGATTTCCAGCGCTTCATCACCGAGGTCGCATGGGGCAGCGTCTGGACGCGGCCCGGCCTCGATCGGCGGTCGCGACATCTGATCACGCTGGCGATGCTGGCGGCGCTCGACAAGCACGACGAGCTCGCGATGCACATCGCCGCGACCAGGCAGACCGGCGTCACGCTCGACGAGCTCAAGGAAGTGTTCCTGCAGGTGGCTGTCTACGCCGGCGTGCCGTCGGCGAACGCTGCCTTTGCGCTGGCGAAGCGCGTGCTCGGCGATGCCGCCGGCGCGCCGGCGGGGGAGCCGGAGAAATGATCCGCGTCGAGGTGTCGAAGCGCGACTGGCGAATCCAGCCGCCGTATCTGCACGAACCGTATGCGTCCACGGTACGGCGCTCGCCGCGGCGGCCGCTGGTGCCGCTTCAGCCGTCGCTCTCGGAGCTCACCGGCCCGGCGTTCAATGCCGACAGCGTGCTCCCGGAAGATGCGGATCTGACGCGCGTCCCCGGTGCAGCTGGTGAAGCGATCGGCCAGCGCATCTACGTCACCGGGCGGATCCTCGAGGAGGAAGGGCGGCCGGTCGCCAACGCGCTGGTGGAAGTGTGGCAGGCGAATGCCGCCGGCCGCTATTTTCACAAGGCCGATCAACACGAGGCGCCGCTCGATCCGAACTTCACCGGCGGCGGCCGCTGCATGACCAACGCGCGCGGCGAGTACCGCTTCACCACGATTCATCCCGGCGCCTACCCGTGGCGCAACCATCCGAACGCGTGGCGGCCGGCGCACATTCATTTCTCGCTGTTCGGCACCGCGTTCATCTCGCGCCTGGTGACGCAGATGTACTTCCCGGGTGATCCGCTGCTGCCGCTCGATCCGGTGCTCGGCGGCGTGCCTGAGGAGGGACGGCCGCTGCTCGTGGCGCGCTACGACCACGACGTCACCGAGCCCGGCATCGCACTCGGCTACCACTTCGACATCGTCCTGCGCGGCCGCAGCCAGACGCCGATGGAGACGCGCTGATGGTGGAGCGCCGGCAGACGCCGTCGCAGACGGTCGGCCCTTTTTTTGGCGTTGGTCTGACGAGGGCGTCGCAGTCGCAGAGCGTGATGGTCAACGAACTCACCGAAGGGGAGCGCATCCGCATCGAGGGAACGGTTTTCGATGGCGCCGGCGCGCCGATCGAGGATGCGCTCGTCGAGGTCTGGCAGGCCAACGCGCACGGCCGCTATCGCCACGATCTCGATGCCGGCCCGGCGCCGCTCGATCCGAACTTCTTCGGGTTTGGTCGCTGTCCAACCGACGCCACCGGTGCGTTTCACTTCGAGACCGTCAAGCCCGGCGCGATTCACGGCGGCGACGGCAGGCCGCACGCCCCGCACCTCAACGTCGCCGTGTTCGCCCGTGGCATGCTCGTGCACGCGTACACGCGGATGTATTTCGACGGCGATGCGCTCGACGCCGATCCAACGCTGGCGCTGGTCGATCGCGAGCGGCGCGGCACGCTCGTCGGCGTCCGGACAGGGCAGGGGGAGCGCGCCGTTTATCGCTGGGACATCCACCTCCAGGGCGATCGCGAAACCGTCTTCTTCGACGCATGATCTCGCTGCTCGACTCTGCGGTCTTCAGCGGCCTGTTCGGCATCGACGAGGAGATTGCGGCCGACTTCGACGATCGGCGCCGCGTCGCGGATCTGGTCGACGTCGAGGTTGCGCTGGCGCGCGCGCAGGCAAAGCTCGGCGTCATCCCCCAGTCCGCCTCGGATCGGATCGCAGCCGCTGCCGCCGGCTTCGATGTCGATATGGCGGCGCTTCGCGCGAGCGTCGCCGCATCCGGTGTGCCGACGATCGAGCTCGTGCGTCAGCTGCGGCAGGCGGCCGGACCAGACGCCGCCGCGTTCGTTCACCGAGGCGCCACGAGCCAGGACATCGTCGACACGGCAGCGGTGCTCGCGCTGCGGCGCGCGACGACGAAGATCCGGGAAAAGCTGAAAGCGCTCGTTGCCGGGCTGATCGAGCTGTCGGAGCAACATCGCGTCACCGTGATGGCTGGCCGGACGCGCGGGCAGCAGGCGGCGCCGATCGCGTTCGGCTTGAAAGCGGCGAACTGGCTGGCGCCGTTCTCGCGGCACTGGCAGCGCCTCGTCGAGCTCGAACCGAGGCTGTTCGTCGTCCAGTTCGGCGGCGCCGCCGGCAACCTCGCGGCGCTCGGAGATCGCGGGCCCGAGGTGTCGGACGCGCTCGCCCGCGAGCTGGCCCTCGGCGCGGCGGTTCCCTGGCACACGCAACGCGACGCGATCGTCGAGCTCGGCAGCTGGCTGGCGATGGTTGCCGGCAGCCTGGGAAAGATCGGCCAGGACGTGATCCTGCTCGCGCAGACCGAGGTCGGCGAGGCGGCTGAATCGGCGGACCCGTCGCGCGGCGGCAGCAGCACGATGCCACACAAGGCGAACCAGATCGCGAGCGAGATGCTGGTTGCCGCGGCGCGCGCCAACGCGGCGCTGCTCTCGGCGCTGCATGGAGCCGCGGTGCAGGAGCACGAGCGGGCGACACACGGCTGGCAGCTCGAGTGGCTCATGCTGCCGCAGATGGTTGCGCTGACCTCCGGCGCAGCGAGCCATGGCGTCTCGATCGTGCGTCACCTGCAGGTGGACGCCGCGCGCATGCGCGACAACATGCGCGAGGCCGGCGACGTCGTGCTCGCCGAGTCGCTGGCGTTTGCGCTCGCGGGGGAGATGGCGCTCGAAGCGGCGCAGCGCTGGTCAAGGACGCGTCCGCAGACGCGCGCGCTGCGCGACAGTCGCTGGTCGAAGCGGTGAAACGCGCGGCGCAGGCGCAAGGCGCCGGTGCCGGGATCGACTGGGATCGCGTCGGCGATCCGGCCGCGCATCTCGGCGCGGCCAACGCGCTGATCGATCGCATCCTCGACGAGGCAAGGCGGACCGTCCGCTGACCGCGATGGCTGCCAACACCGTCGACGTCGCGGCCGTGCTCGACGAGGGGCGCTGGACCGGCTATCAGAAGCTGCTCATCGCCGGCACCGCGCTCGCCATCATCCTCGACGGCATGGACAACCAGCTGCTCGGCAACGTCATTCCGGCGTTGATGCGGGAGTGGTCGCTGCCGCGTCGGCCGTTCACGACCGTCGTCGCGGTTGGGCCGCTCGGGATGATGATCGGCGGCGCGCTCGGCGGCATGCTCGGCGATCGCGATCGGCCGGCGCATGGCGCTCCTCGCCAGCGTGCTCGCCTTCGCGGTCCCGACGCTCGCGATTGCCGCGGTCGACGGCCTGGTGATGCTCGGCGTCCTGCGCTTCCTCGCCGGACTCGGCCTCGGCGGCGCGATGCCGAACGCCGCCGCGCTGGCGTCCGAGTACGTGCCGCGCAAGCAGCGTCCCTTCGCGGTCACGCTGACCATCGTCTGCATTCCGCTCGGCGGCACGCTGGCCGCGCTGCTCGCGGGGCGGATCCTGCCGCGCTACGGCTGGCGCGCGCTGTTCGTCGCCGGCGGCGTCATCCCGCTGGTCGTCGCGGCCGTGTTGTTCAAGCTGCTGCCCGAGTCGCCGCAGTACCTGGCGACGCGCCGCGAGCGATGGCCGGAGCTCGTCGCGTTGCTGCGCCGGTTCGGGCACGACGTCGGATCCGAAGCCGCGTTCGTCGCGCGCGGCGGCGCCGCCGACCAGGTCCGCTCGCGCGGCTCGATGCGCGCGCTGTTCGCGCCGCAGCTTCGCCGCGACACGCTCGGGCTGTGCGGCGCGTTCTTCTTCTGCCTGCTCGCCAACTACGTCGGCTTCAGCTGGATCGTGGCGATGCTGGCCGGCGCCGGCTTCCCGCAGGTCGACGCGAGCAACGCGCTCGCGGCGTTCAACTTCGGCGGCGTCGGCGGCGCGCTCGCCGGCGCGCTTGTCATCCAGCGCCTCGGCTCGCGGATGACGCTGCTGGGCATGTCGGCGCTGGCGGTGCTGAGCGCGCTGGTGATGGCGGCGATGCCGCTCCAGCCGCCGATGACGCCCGCGCTGCTGGCGATGTTCGCGCTCACCGGCGGCCTGCTCAACGCCGTGCAGACGACGATGTATGCGCTGGCGGCGCATGTGTATCCGACCGAAATGCGCGCCACCGGTGTCGGGACGGCGGTGGCGGTCGGCCGCATCGGCAACGTGCTGGCGTCCTATGTCGGCGCCTTCGCGCTCGACGCCGGCGGCGCGGCGGCCTTCTTCACCACGTGGGCGGCGTCGATGGCGGTGGTGTGTCGTGTCGCTGGCGCTCGTGCGCCGGCACATCCCGCGCCCGACGCCGTAGCGCGAAGGCGTTGGCCGAGCGCACTAAACCTGTTGCGAACGCCCCGCGCCGGGTGTAAAAGAAGCGCATACGTCATCGCCCTAATCTCAGAGGCTCGAAATGAACACGAAACTGCTGCTGGCAGGCGCCGGTCTGGCCGTGGCCATGTCGATGGCGCTCCCGGTCTCCGCGCACCACTCCTTCGCCGCCGAATTCGATGCGAACAAGCCGGTGACGCTGACCGGCGCGGTCACCAAGGTCGAATGGGGGAACCCGCACATCTGGGTCTATCTCGACGTGAAGGACGAGCAGGGGCGCGTGGAGCCGTGGCAGTGCGAAGGCGGCGCGCCGAACACGCTGACGCGGAACGGCTGGAGCAAGGACACGTTGAAGTCCGGCGAGCAGGTGACCATCGAGGGCGTGCTGGCCAAGGACGGCTCGAAGACCTGCAACATGCGTGTCGGTGAAGCTGCCGGACGGCCGGAGCGTGTTCGCCGGCTCGTCAGGCGGCGACGCGCCGCCGAAGCAGTAGGGAGGCCGATGTGAAGCGAACCGCAGGTGGCGTCCATCTCGGCGGACCGTCGTTTGTCGCGGCCTCGGCGTCGCGCTGGCGATGGCGGTCGCGCTGCTCGCGCCGTGCCGCTGTCGGCGCAGCAGGACTATCGTCCGCCGACCGGCCCGACGCCGCGCACGGCATCGGGCAAGGTGGACTTCAGCGGCGTCTGGCAGAAGCCGTACGTGCCGGACCTGACCAAGGACGGCAAGGATCACAAGGGCGTCGCCGAGCTGCCGTTCACGCCGTGGGGCGAGGCCGACTGGAAGAAGTACGACGCGGCCGAGGGCGACTACACCGGTGCCTGCCTGCCGTTCGGCATGACGCGCTCGATGAACACGCCCGAGCCGATGCAGATCATGCAGAGCGACACCTACTTCGCGTTCCTGTTCGAGCAGAACTCGTGGTTCGCGGTGGTGCCGATCGACGGCCGGCCGCACCGGCAAGGCATCGCGACCTGGTTCGGCGACTCGGTCGGCCGTTGGGAAGGCGACACGCTGGTCATCGATACGGTCAACTTCAACGGCCGACGCGCCTCGATACGGTCGGCCATCCGCACAGCGATCAGCTGCACCTGGTGCAGCGCTTCTCGCGGCCCGACCTCGGCCACATCTCCCACGAGATGATCATCGAGGACCCGAAGACGTTCACCAAGCCGTGGAAGACCACGCGCACCTTCACGCTGCGCCCCGACTGGGAAATGATGGAGTACTCGTGCGAGGAAAATAACAAGAGCCTCTGGGAAGGCCGGATCAAGATCCCGAAGCGCTGAGGATCGGGAGGGTAACCGGGTCACCCTCCGTCACGCGGTGTTCACACCTGATAGGACGGCGGCTTGATGCCCTTGTTGCGCAGGTACATGTCGCTGTAGCCGCGCGTATGGGCCATGTGGACCATCGCGTTGAGCATCAAGTCCAACCCGGTCATCGCGGTGCCCCTCCCGGCGGCGGGAAACGTCGTCGTCAGGTCCGCGGCCGTGAGCTGCTTCACGACGCTGACTGACCAGTCGAGCACGGCGTTCAGGTATTAATCGTCGCTTTTTTACTCATGTCGCCGGCCGGCGCTGTCGGCGCGGCGCCCCCCTTGCCGAGTCGACCGAGTTAGAAACCCTCCGCCTGGCCGATGTGCTGCATCACATGCCCGAACGTGCGTGCGCCGTCGCCTGATCGAACGCCGTCGGCAGCTCCGGTGCCGAAGGGGGCGAAGTTGTAGTCCGCCGCCGGCATCGCGTCGGCGATGAGCAGCGTGTACTTCTTCGAGCGCTCCCACCACGCCGCCCAGTTGGACAGCTCGTCTGCCCGCAGCGTGAGTGGAGCAGCCGCGGCCGCGGTCGCAATTCCGTAGAGAGCCTGGCGTCGATTCATCTTGGTGGGGCTTCCCGCAGCCCGGGCGGACCTTCTATCTGAAGACGAGAGTCGGCCTCTGACGCGCAGGTAACCGGGCGTCGCAGCGGTCATCGTGGCTTCCTTCGAAGGTCGACGCAGGACAATCTCCGACAACACGGATTGAGCGACGTAGTCGTAGACTGCGTAGTGACCCACAAGCATACGCACTGCCAATCTAGTGGGAGGAGGATCGCGCATGACTGGCGTGACCGTGACACATCGCTTTGCCGCGTCGGCGGAGCGCGTCTACGACGCATGGCTCGATCCCGAGAAGGTGCGCAGGTTCCTCTACGCGACCGCGACCGGTGAGATCGTGCGCTGCGACGTTGACGCGCGCGTCGGCGGCAGGTACACGATCGTCGATCGCCGGCACGGTGAGGACGTGCTGCACGAGGGCACGTACCTCGAGCTCGAGCGACCGAGCCGGATTGTCTTCACCCTGCGCGTGCCGAAGTACTCATCCGACGAGGACCGCGTGACCATCGAGATCACGCCGCTCGCGCACGGCTGTGAGCTGACGCTCACCACGCAGACCGCCGATGCGTGGGCAGACGACACCCGGCGCGGGTGGGCGATGATTCTCGATGTCCTCGACGAGACCCTGCCCGCCGACGCCCTCACGTGCGGCGCCGGGCTCGCCCAACACGCGGCCGTGCCACGGCGCGTCGCGATCTACCTCGCCGAGCTCGCGGAGACGCTGGAACTGCACCGCGCGATGCTCGTGCTCGACGACACGAGCTCGAAGAACGAGGACGCCGTGTACGGCGACTTGGCGGCGAGCTACCGGGACATCGCTGCGACATTGCGGGGAGCCGCCGATCGCATGTCGGCACAGCACGACCTGCCGATGGGCGCGCACGACGAGCGCAAGTGGACCGACGAGCACACGAAGGCGTTTGCGCGGTTCGTGCACGAACAAGGCGCGCTCGCGTCGATCCTGCGCGTGGCGGCGATGCGCGACGAGCAGATGCTCGCCTCGATGCAGAAGAAGTCCGAGTGAGCCGCGACATCGCCAGGTCACGGCTCTTGAACGTGCCAAAGTTGTTTCCTGTTTACTTCGTTGGTCGGGCGCCGAAATAGAACATCGAGCTCCATGATGTTCAATTCGTTGCTGGTGACACGATCGAGGACACATTCGAGCAGCACAAGGACGACCTGTTCGACGTTGATGACTGCTTTGCCGTCGGCAAGATCGCAGAGTAACTTCGTGCACTTCGTTGCAGATTCGCGCCGACAGCCGTTCGTGCCCGATTGGTTCGGCTACCGGGTCATCGGATAAGCCACGAGGCAAGACCCACCCCGATCACAGTTGCCCGGAACCGGCCAACCCAATCCCAGAGCGCGCAGCCCAGGCCCCTTCGCGAATGTGACAGCAGGAACGTGATCGCCTTGGCGTCAGCTGCAGGGTCGCGTTTTCCGACGTACGCTATCGACACCAACGGAGCGCAACGATGAACCGATGGATACGCCGCGAGCTGAGGATTTTGCGTGCATACGTCGTCGTCAGCGCCGGCGCCCTGCTGGTCGTCGCGCTCGCCGCGTTCGGCCAGCCGGCCGGGCCGCAGAACTTCGGCGAGATCACCGTCCAGCGCATCAACGTCGTCGACGCCGACGGCACGCTGCGGATGGTCCTGTCGAACAAGGACCGGATGCACCCCGGCGTGCTCGACGGCAAGACCATCGACCGGCCGCGGCCGGTTGCCGGCATGCTGTTCTTCAACGACGAGGGCGACGAAGTCGGTGGCCTGACATATTCGGGCCGGGAGCGGGACGGCGAGCGCCGGGCCGCGAGCGGGATCGCGTTCGATCAGCTGAAGCAGGATCAGATCGTCGCGCTCAGCTACTCAGAGAGTGGCGGGCAGCGGAGCGCGGGGCTGGAAGTCTGGGACCGCGCGGATTCGCGCCTGAGCGAGCTGATCGAGAAGCTGAACGCGGCGAACAAGATCGAAGATGCCGCCGCACGCGACGCGGCGATCCGGGCCGTCCGTGCGGCGGCGCCGCCGGCGCCGCGGCGGGTCTTCGTCGGCAAGAACGTCGACCGCGCGGCGACGGTTGCCCTGGCCGATGCGAACGGGCGTGTGCGCCTGACGCTGACGGTCGATCCTGGAGGCGATGCCAGCATCGCCTTCCTGGACGAGCAGGGACGGACCGTCCAACGCCTCCCGGCACGATAAAGGAGGTCGCAGGCGTCACCGGTGCACCTCCTCACGAGGTTGCCGCTTCGGCGCGGTACCGCCGCCACTGATAGGCGAGAAACGCGGCCATCAGCGCGACGCTGACGCCGACACCGAGACTTATCGCAAGCCCCAGCTGGTTCCCGCCCAGCAGGTTGGCCGCGAGCAAGGTGACACCCGCGCCCGCCACGATGCCGTTGATGAAGGCGATCATGCTGGCGGCGGTCGTGAGGAACGCAACCAGCGACCCCGACCACAGTGACGGAACCGTGGGGGCCTCCGGCCAGCGGCCGTTCTCGGCGGAGAACAGGACGGCGGCATCGGGCGTGAGAGTGCGGTAGTAGCCGCGAATCCGCGCGATTCCCCGCAGGCACTGCAGGTTCTCGACCCCCGCATCGACCAGGCGGACGATGGTGAAGAGCCCGAGCACGAACAAGGCGGGCAGGACCGCGGCGGCAAAGGTCAGAAGCGTGTCCGTGGACCGCGACAGGAAGCCCATCGCGACGAGGGAGCTCGAGAGCGTCAGGACGTAGAGAGAAGTCCGGGCGCCAGCTTCGTTGACGGTTGCGCTCGCCGCGGTCTGGAGCACGAAGTGCTCGGTGACCAGCGCCGACATGAATGCCGTCTGCCGTTCTTTATCGTCCATCGCCATCGAACGAAATATCCCGCCACAAGAATACGCCACGACGCGCAGCGACCGTTGCACGCGCGGAACCGGAGTTGCCGCGTCCACGGTGGACCGATCGCCGCCGCAACGCGTGGACGCGACAACCCGCGGTGTCGCTCCCCGCGCGCGAGAGATGGTCCGCTTTCCACCACAGCCTGAACGGTTGCGCGAACTCCCACCCCTTCAATGCATTCCGGCCACGACGCCGAATCATCAGCTCCGGCGCGCACGTTGCCACGTGTCTGGCGAACCCGCATCGTCAACCACGTTCAAGGAGGATTCGATGTTTCGTACCGCTCTGACCCTCGCCATCGTCGCCGCTGCCATCGCCGTGTCGCCCATCGCGGTGTCGGCGCAGGACAAGCCCGCCGCCTCGAAGGCGGCCGCGAAGCCGGCGTCGACCGCGCCGGTCAACATCAATACCGCGTCGGCCGCCGAGTTCGAAGGGCTTCCCGGCATCGGCGCCGCGATGGCCGCCCGCATCGTCGAGTACCGGCAGAAGAACGGTCCGTTCAAGAAGATCGAGGACCTGATGAACGTGCGCGGCCTCGGCGAGAAGAACTTCCTGAAGCTGAAGCCGCAGTTGACGCTCGTCGGCGCCAAGACGGACAACGATCGCCAGAACTAGCCACGGCGGCAGAACCGAGGGAGCCCGGCTGCGCCTGCTCGCGGCCGGGCCTGCCCTGAACGCGGTCGACGGCACTGAGATCGACTATGACCAGACTCAAAGCCAACGGGTATTCCGTGCTCGAACTGATATTCGTCACAGCACTGATGGTCACGATCGGCGGCATCGCGGTGCCGCAAACGTTGGCGGCGCTCGACGAATTCCGAACCGCCGGAGCCGCTCGATACATCTCCGCCCGCCTGTATCGCGCGCGGATGGAGGCGGTCAAACGTTCGACGCCGGTCGCGATTCAGTTTGCACAGACGTCTGCCGGCTACCGCTACACGGTGTTTCGGGACGGCAACGGGAACGGCGTGCTCACGAGCGACATCCGGTCAGGCGTCGATACGCCCGTGGGGGCGGCGGAGTCGCTGCGCGACAACTTCAAGGGCATCGACTTCGGCGCGCTTCCGGGGCTCCCGTCAATCGATGTTGGCGGCACGCCGCCGGGTGACGATCCGATCCGTCTCGGCGCTGGCAGCCTCCTCACCTTCACCGCGCACGGCTCCTCGTCCACCGGCACGGTCTACATCCGAGGCCGCGACGCCCAGTACGCCGTTCGCGTTTTTGGCGACACCGGCAAGAGCCGCATTCTCAAATTTCACAACCGCACAAGACGATGGAGTGCGTGTATGAGCGCAGGGGATGAGCGATCGGCGGCTGACGCGCCGCCACGCCGACAGCGACGCGCACGGGATCGTCTCCACGCGTGTGCGGCCCGGACATCGCGCAAAGTTGATCGATGTCTCGGCGGGCGGGGCGCTGATCGAGACGACGCATCGCCTGTTGCCGGGCACCTCGATCGAGCTCCATGTCGAAACGCGATCGCATCGCACCAACGTGCGCGGCCGTGTCCTGCGCTGCGCGATCGTGCTCGTTCGTCCAAGCTGGGTCTGTTATCGAGGCGCGATTGGATTCGATCGTCATCTGCCGTGGCTGCTCGATGACAGCGACCACGCACGCGACGGATCGGTGCGGTCCGGCGTGCCCGCTCGGGCAACGGCTACCCACGAGGTGATCTGACGATGGCAACCGATCTCGTCGATGTGCCGCGCTTTTTCGATCCGGACGACAAGCCGCTCGATGGCACTCCGTTTGGTTCAGGCGCCGCCATGACTTCAACCATCCCGCGGCAGCGCGATCGTCGAAACGCCGTGGCCGAGATACTCGGCGCGCTCACGCGCGCGCTCGATCGGCGCCACGACATCTCTCTCATGCGCGGCGTCTTCGAGCAGACGCTGCGGCAGGTCGTGCCGCTGCGCACCGTGCAGCTGCGCGAGCCGGGCAGTCGATGGGGGCAGCGGCCCGATGCCGCGGCCGGTCCGGAGTCGGTGGCGTTGGAGGTGCCTGGCGCGGACCCGCCGGCATCGGGCCTGCTCGAGGCGACGTTCGATCCGGACTGCCGCCTCGGGGAATGGGATTTTCAGATCCTGGGAATCGCGGCGCACCTGGGTGCGCTCGTGCTCGAAATCGAGCGCTCCCGGGTGCAGCTCGCGCGCGCCGGCCTCGGCGCCGCGCCCCGCGTCCGGCGCGACGGCGCGGCGCCGCTGATTGGCTCGACCCCGGTCATGCAGACCTTGCGGTCGCAGATCGAGCGGGTCGCCGCCACTGATTTCACGGTTTTGTTGGAAGGCGAGTCTGGCGTTGGCAAGGAGCTCGTCGCCCGTCAGATTCACGAGTTGAGCCGCCGCCGGCACGGCCCGTTCGTCGCCGTCAACTGCGCGGCGCTCGTCGAGACGATGCTCGAGGCGGAACTGTTCGGCATCGAGGATCGCGCAGCAACCGGCGTCCGCGGGCGGCGCGGGAAGCTCGAAGCCGCCGAAGGCGGCACCTTGTTCCTGGATGAAGTCTCGGATCTCTCGCTGTCGGCGCAGGCCAAGCTGCTGCGTGCCGTGCAGGATCTGGCAATCGAGCGGGTCGGCGGGCACAACACTCACCAGCTCGACGTGCGTATCGTCGCGGCCTCGAACCGCGGACTGTCGGATCTGGTCAGGCGCCGCCTGTTCCGGCAGGACCTGTTCTATCGCCTGAGCGGCGTCGACGTGCGCGTGCCGACGCTGCGCGAGCGGCGGCCCGACGTTCTGGAGCTGGCCGAGTACTTCCTGGAGCGCCACCGCGGCATGCGCCCGCTGCGGATCTCGCAGCTCGCGGCCGACGCGCTCGTCACCTACGACTGGCCGGGCAACGTTCGCGAGCTCGAGCGGCTGATGGAGCGCGCGGTGACGCTGGCCGATTGCGAGGTCCTCGACCTCGACGATCTCCCGCCCACGATCCGCGGCGACTACGGCGCGGCGGTCGTGCCCTCGCTCCGGCGCAACGACACCCTGCGCGCGTGGACGAGCCGCTATGCGCGCCTGGTCCTCGAGCGCTGCCAGGGGAACAAGCGGGAGGCGTGCCGGGTGCTCGACATCAGCTACCACACGCTGCAGGCATATCTGCGCTACCCCTCGTCGGAGGAGGAAGACGACGCGTTGGCGGTGCCGGCGGTGGTGGAGCAATCGATGGTGTGAGGTCTGCGGCGCATCGCCGCACACAGACGTGCCGGGCGTCTCCGGCAAACGTTGGCAAACGAGACGGGCAGCACTCGCTGCGAGGTCGCGCGTTTACCGCAACCGGCGGAGCCCCACCTGGGGCATCCGCGGACCTTCGGGTCGAGGAGCGTAGATGATGGCGATTCTCAGGCGTGCGCTGTGGCTCGTGCCGTGATCGTGGCGGCAGTCGGCGCGGTTACCTGGCGGCCGCAGGCCATCGCCGACAGCGCAGGCCCAAAGGCAGGTCGCGGCGGTTCGGACCGCACCCGCCGGGCATCGGGTCGGTGCGACCCCGGGCAAGAAGGGCGCGACCGATTACTGGCTCGAAAGCCAGACCACCCGTCTCACGGCGAAGTACAGCGATGGAACGACCGCGGTGGCGGGAAGAGGAACCGACGGAAATTTCGAGACGAAGCTGAGCGATCGATCCGGCGGCGAGGTCGGCCGGTTCACGGTCAACCGGGCGGCGGCCGACGGCGGCGCCGACACCGTGCTGCACTACGCGGCACGATCGGGCGAGGCACTGCATGCCTACGGCGAAGCAAACGTCCGCCCGACGCTCGCCTGGGCCAACACGCAGGCCTACTCGCTATCCAAGGACGGCGGGCCGCCGCGGCGTCCGGGCCTGCGAGTGGCGGAACGGCCTGATGCGGCGGCGGGGCGCAGGCGCGCGCGACGTCGAGCAGCAGCTCGTCCGAATTGCACACGGAATGGTCCGGCGGCCTTTCCGTGCGGACGGCTCGCGGATCTGCGGTTAATCTGCAGTGGAACGACCGGCGCGCGCTGAACGGCGAGCTGCTGGTGAGCCGCCTGATCCGCGACGGCGTGCAGATCGGTGAGGCGAACTGGTTCGCGAAGGAGCAGGTGTTGATCTGGAACATCCCGGGCGTCACCGCCGGATCGCTCACCGCCGAGCAGATGAAGACTTACGGCGGCTGGCCGTTCACGCCGGACGCGGAGTGGCTGAACCTGCAGACGCTCGCGTTTTATCACTTCAAGACGGCAATGGATCAGACAAGGCACGGTCGCCGGCGCGGACGCCTCCGGCCTCGCGCGACCCGGCAGGTGCTCGACTTCTTGTCGCGCCGGTGCAGGCGAACGAGCCCGGATGCGACGGTCTGCACTGGCTGGACGGCACGGTGCTGCGCTTCTGCTGCGACGTCCACGACCGGTGCTACGAGAAGTACGGGTGCAGTTCCAGATCGTGGTGGCAGTTCTGGTCGAGCTGGACGTGCGATTTGTGCAACGCCGGCGCGGTGTTCTGTTTCGCCGGCGGCGGCACCGGCAAGGGGCCGTTTCATCCGTTCCCATTCTGAGAGGTGCCCATGATCAGATGGACAAGCGTGCTCGTCGGCGGCGCTGCGTTTACGGTCGCGCATCTGGTACAAACGCTGGCCTGGCAGACATGGTTCCACGGGTCCTACGATCCGTGGTTTCTGAACTCGGGACGCGCCGTGGTGTTCACCGTTGCGCTGCTCGTGGTCGCGGGCGCGATTGTCAGCGCCGCCGATTGGCGTGAGTCGATCGTCCGCGGCGCGAACGCGGCGGCCGGCGCGCTTGCCGCGATGATCATCATCCTGGCCGTGGTCGGGCCAGGCAACCTGTTCCCGATCGTGATCGCGTTCGGCGCCGTCATCGCCGTCACGAGCACCGGCGCTGGCGCGCTCGCCGGATGGGGCATGCACCGGACGATGAAAATGTAGCGCAGAACTGTGACAGGCGGCGAGGGCCGGTGTCGATCTCTGGTCTTCGCCGCGTCTGCTCGCGCGGTTGTCTGCGCTCAGACGATCGAAGCCCGCCTGGCTATCCTCGCCGGCGTGTGGCCAGCCCTTCGGCGCACTGCGGCGGTTGACCCGCCCGGAACGCGCATAGTACCTTTACTTCTTTCCGCTCACAGCCGCAGCCCCCCATGGAACAGGCGACCGACACACCACTCAAGAAGACGCCGCTCAACGCTCGCCACCGCGCTTCGGGTGCGAAGATGGTCCCCTTTGGCGGCTGGGACATGCCGGTCGAGTACCTGGGCATCGTGGCCGAGCACAACGCGGTCCGCACACGCGCCGGCGTCTTCGACGTCAGCCACATGGGCGAGATTGAGATCGCCGGCAAGGACGCGCTCGCCGCGGTCCAGCGCATCTCGTCGAACGATGCCTCGAAGCTGCAGGTGGGGCAGGCGCAGTACTCGGGGCTGCTGACGCCGCAGGGCACCTTCGTCGACGATCTGCTCGTCTACCGGCTGGCGCCGTCGCACTTCATGCTGGTCGTCAACGCGGGAAACATCGCCAGGGACTACGCGTGGATGGCGGAGCAGATCAAGGGGGTTGGCGACGCCGTTGCGGTCGACTCCAGCTCGCGCTACGCGCTGATCGCGCTGCAGGGGCCCGAGGCGGTCACCGTGCTCCAGCCGCTCACCGGCGTCGATCTGGCCGGGATGAAGTACTACTGGTTCGGCCACGGCGAGGTGGCGAACGTCCGCGCGACGGTGTCGCGCACCGGCTACACCGGCGAGGACGGCTTCGAGATCTTCGTGCCGCCGGCGTCGGCCGACAAGGTGTGGCAGGCGATTCTCGAGTCCGGCCAGGCGGCGGACGTGATCCCCTGCGGCCTCGGCGCGCGCGACACGCTGCGGCTCGAGGCCGGGATGCGCCTGCACGGCAACGACATCGACGAGACGACCACCGCGGTCGAAGCCGACCTGAACTGGATCGTCGGCTGGAAGAAGGACGATTTCATCGGCGCGCAGGCGCTGCGCGAGCAGAAGGCGAGCGGCCCGGCGCGCAAGATCGTCGGCTTCGAGATGCTCGATCGCGGCATCGCGCGCCACGGCTACGACGCGTATGTCGGCGACGCCAAGGCCGGCACCGTGACCAGCGGGACGCAGACGCCGCACCTGAAGAAAGCCATCGGCATGGCCTACCTCCCGGTCGAGCACATCGCGCCCGGCACCGAGTTTGACGTCGACATCCGCGGCAAGCGCACCCGCGCGCGCGTCGTGCCGATGCCGTTCTATAAGCGATCGAGGTAGCGCAGCCCTTCAGGGCTGAGGAATGTAGGGCGGCCCTTCAGGGCTGCGGAATGTAGGGCGGCCCTTCAGGGCCGCCGAATGCGGGCCCGCGGGCCCGCTGTGGAGCGACGATGGCGTATCCGGCCGGCTTCAAGTACACGAAAGACCACGAGTGGATCGAGCTCACCGGCGACAGCGGCAAGGTCGGCATCACCGACTACGCCCAGCAGCAGCTCGGCGACGTCGTCTATGTCGAGCTGCCCGAGGTCGGCGCGAAGCTGAAACAGGGGCAGTCGTTCGGCACGATCGAATCGGTCAAGGCGGTGTCGGAGCTGTACTCGCCGGTCACCGGCGAGGTCGTGCAGGTCAATGCCGCGCTCAAGGACAAGCCCGAGACGGTGAACAAGGATCCGCACGCGAGCTGGATGGTCGTCATCAAGCTGACCAACCCGGGAGAGGCCGGCGCGCTGCTCGATGCCACGCAGTACCAGGACCTGGTCAAGTAGCCCATCCAGCAACCGGCAACCAGCACCTGACATCCAGCAACCAGCAACCAGCAACCCAGCAACTGCCCCCGCGAGCCCATGGTTTTTGATTTCGAGACGTTCCAGTCGCGCCACATCGGACCCGACGCGGAAGAAACCGCCGCGATGTTGAAGGCGGTCGGCGCCGCGTCGCTCGACCAGCTGATCGACGAAGCGATTCCCGCCCGCATCCGGCTGAAGGAGCCGCTGAAGCTGCCGCGCGGCGAGAGCGAGTACTACTTCCTGCGCGAGCTGGAACACACCGCCAAGCACAACCAGGTGTTCCGATCGTTTCTCGGCCAGGGCTACTACGACACGATCACGCCCAGCGTGATCCTGCGCAACGTGCTCGAGAATCCCGGCTGGTACACGCCCTACACCCCGTATCAGGCCGAGATCGCGCAGGGCCGCCTCGAGTCGCTCCTCAACTTCCAGACGATGGTGCGCGACCTCACCGCGATGGAGGTGGCCAACGCGTCGCTGCTCGACGAGGCGACCGCCGCCGCGGAAGCGATGACGATGCTGGCGCGGGTGTCGAAGCGGATCGATCGCGTGATCGGGCCGGTGCAGTTTCTCGTCGCCGATTCGGTCTACGCGCAGACGCTCGACGTCCTGCGCGCGCGGGCGGAACCGCTCGGCATCCAGCTGGTGGTGATGTCGAACGAGGAGCTGAACGACGCCCCGCTCGGCGATCGCGTGTACGGCGCGCTCATCCAGAGCCCGGACAACGCCGGCCGCGTGCACGATCTGCGGCCGTTCATCACCCGCGCCAAGCAGGCGGGTGTGCTGGTCGCCATCGGTTCCGATCTCCTCAGCCTGGCGCTCCTGACGCCGCCGGGTGAGGTCGGCGCGGACGTCGTCTACGGCAACTCGCAGCGCTTCGGCGTGCCGCTCGGCTACGGCGGGCCGCACGCGGCATTCTTCGCTACGCTCGAACGGCACGTGCGCCAGGCGCCGGGCCGGATCATCGGCGTCTCGATCGACGCGCACGGCGACACCGCGTACCGCATGGCGCTGCAGACGCGCGAGCAGCACATCCGGCGCGAGAAGGCGACGTCGAACATCTGCACGGCGCAGGCGCTGCTGGCGAACATCGCCGGGCTCTACGCGGTGTATCACGGCCCGAAAGGGCTGACGAAGATCGCCAGCCGCGTGCACGCCTACGGCAAGCTGCTCGAGCACGAGCTGGCGCAGCTCGGGTTCCGCCAGCTGAACGACGTCTACTTCGACACGCCGCGCTTCGAGGTGGCGGGCGGCGCCGACGCGGTCGACCGGATCCGGAAGGCCGCGCTGAAGTCGAAGATCAATCTCGGCTACCGCAACGACGGCACGATCCACGTCGCGCTCGACGAAACGGTCGACGCGGCGGACATCGCCGCGATCGTGCTCGCGTTTGCCGCCGCGTCGGGCGGCGCCGCCGTCGCGAAGAAGGAAGTGCTCGCGGATCCGCCGAAGCTCGATCTGTCGTTTCCGAAAGGGCTGTCGCGCACCTCCGAGTTCCTGACCCACCCGGTCTTCAATACGCATCACTCCGAGACGCAGATGATGCGCTACATCCGCAGCCTCGAGCGCAAGGACATCGGCCTCGACACGTCGATGATTCCGCTCGGCTCGTGCACGATGAAGCTGAATGCCGCGTCGGAGATGCTGCCGATCACCTGGCCCGAGTTCGGCAAGCTGCATCCGTTCGTGCCGATCGAGCAGGCGGAAGGCTACCAGCAGATCTTCGGCGAGCTCGAGGCGATGCTGTGCGAGATCACCGGGTTCGCGGCGGTCTCGCTGCAGCCGAACTCCGGCGCGCAGGGCGAGTTCGCCGGGCTGATGGTGATCCGCCAGTACTTCCGCGAGCGCGGCGAGACCCACCGCGACGTCGTGCTGATCCCGGCGTCGGCGCACGGCACCAACCCGGCGAGCGCGGCGATGGTCGGCATGAAGGTCGTGGTCGTCGCCAGCACGCGCGACGGCAACATCGACGTCGACGACCTCACCGCGAAGGCCGAGGAGCACAAGGAGCACCTCGCGGCGCTGATGGTCACCTACCCGTCGACGCACGGCGTGTTCGAGGAAAGCATCCAGGACATCTGCCGCATCGTGCACGACCACGGCGGGCAGGTCTACATGGACGGCGCGAACATGAACGCGCAGGTCGGGCTCACGAGCCCGGCGGTGATCGGCGCCGACGTCTGCCACATCAACCTGCACAAGACGTTCAGCATCCCGCACGGCGGCGGCGGCCCGGGGATGGGGCCGATCGGCGTCGCCGCGCACCTCGCGCCGTACCTGCCGGGGCATCCGGTCGTCAAGACCGGCGGCGCGCGCGCGATCCACGCGCTCTCGGCGGCGCCGTGGGGCAGCGCCAGCATCCTGCTGATCTCGTACGCCTACATGAAGATGCTCGGCCGCGACGGCATGACCGACTCGACGCGCTACGCGATCCTCAACGCGAACTACCTGAAGTCGCGGCTCGAGCCGTACTTCCCGGTGCTCTACACGCGCAAGAACGGCCGCGTCGCGCACGAGATGATCTTCGACCTCCGGCCGCTGAAGCAGGCGAGCGGCGTCGACGAGCTCGACCTCGCCAAGCGGCTGATGGATTACGGATTCCACGCGCCGACGGTGTCGTTCCCGGTCGCCGGCACGATCATGGTGGAGCCGACCGAGAGCGAGGCGAAGGACGAGCTCGATCGCTTCTGCGAGGCGCTGATCGCGATCCGCGGCGAGATCCAGGCGGTCATCGACGGCAAGGCCGACCGCCTCGACAACGTCCTGAAGAATGCGCCGCACACGGCCGGCGCCGTCACGGCGGAGGAATGGGCCCACCCCTACTCGCGCGAGCAGGCGGCGTTCCCGCTGGCGTTCGTCCGCGCGAACAAGCACTGGCCCGCGGTCGGCCGCATCGACAACCCCTACGGCGACCGCAACCTGATGTGCTCGTGCCCTCCGATCGCCGCCTACGCCTGAGGACGACGTCAAACGCGGAACCCGCAGAACCCGCTGAATATCTCTAGGACTCCGGTTGCGGAGCTGAGGACCGTTCGTAGGGCAGCCCTTCAGGGCTGCCTGGAGGGGCTTCAGCCCCGCCAACGTGGCGGCGCTAAAGCGCCGCCCTACAAACACCGGGTACCCGCGGTTCAGCAACACTCGTCCCCAGCATTTGACCTGCGGGCTCTGCGTGTTCTGCGTTGACCGTCGTTGGGGCAGCCCCGCATCAAGGCGGTCCCAGCAGTTTCACAACCGCCTCGTGGAAGACTGTTCTGCGGGTTCCGCGGGTTCTGCGTTGATCGTCGGGCTCTTGCGCATTGCCCCTAGCGCGCGCATCCCGGGCAGGCGATAATCCGCTCGATCATGCGAATCAAATCCCTCGCACTCATCGTCGCGCTCGGCGGGCTCAGCGGCGTCGTCTCGGCGCAGAACGCCCTCGACTGGCCGCAGTGGCGCGGCCCCAACCGCGACGGCTCGCTGGCGTCGTTCGCCGAGCCCAAGAGCTGGCCCGAAAACCTCACCCGGCAGTGGAAGATCGAGGTCGGCACCGGCTACGCGACGCCGATCGTCGTCGGCAACCGTGTCTACGCGTTCACCCGCCAGGAGGAGAACGAGGTGATGCGCGCGCTCGATGCCGCCAACGGAAAGGTCGTGTGGGAGACGAGCTATCCGGCGCCGTTCCAGATGAACAATTCGACGTCGCGCCACGGCCCTGGGCCGAAGTCGACGCCGACCTTCGCCAACGGCCGCCTGTTCACGCTCGGCATGAGCGGCAAGGTGACGGCGTTCGACGCCGCGACCGGCAAGCAGATCTGGCAGAAGCCGTCGCCGCCGGTGGAGCCGACCTTTCACACCGCGCAGTCGGCGCTGGTCGATAAAGGCAACGTGATCCTGCACGTCGGCGGCAACAACCAGGGCGCCCTGACGGCCTTCGATCAGGCCACCGGCGCCGTGAAGTGGGCGTGGGACGGCGACGGCCCCGGATACGGCTCGCCCATCCTGGCGGAGTTCGGCGGCACGCGGCAGGTGATCGTGTTCTCGCAGCAGAACCTCGTCGGCGTCGACGTGGCGAACGGACAACTGCTCTGGAAAGTGCCGTACGTGGCGCGGTCGGTCACCAACTCGATCACGCCGCTCGTCTACGGCGACACGGTGATCGTCTCGGGCCAGGGCAAGCCGCTGAGCGCCTACCGGATCTCGAAGCGCGACGGCCAGTGGTTCGCCGAGATGGCGTGGGAAAACGATCAGCTGCAGATGTCGTTCGCCAACCCGGTGCTGGTCAAGGACGCGGTGTTCTCGCTGTCGCCGCTCAACAGCGGCCAGTTCTTCTGGGCCGATGCCAAGACCGGCGCCACGCTCTGGCGCTCGGCGCCGCGGCAGGCGGGCAACGCCGCGATCATCAAGACGGCGGACTACTTGTTCGTCCTGAAGGACGACGCGACGCTGGTGGTGGCGAAGAGCACGCCCGGCGGTTTCGAGCCGCTGAAGACCTACACGGTTGCCGACAGCGCGACATGGCCGGCGCCGGTCATCTCGGGCAACAGGTTCTTCGTGAAGGATCTGACGACGCTGGCGCTCTGGACGCTGAACTAACGTCGAGCATGCCAGGCACGCGAAAGAATTCCCAACGCAGCGACCCTGGAGGCCGAACGACGATGCGCGCAGCGGCGGTGTCAATCGTGTGTCTGATGCTCGCCGGTGCGGCGTTCGCCGACGAGGCGCAGCAGGATCTGAAGGATCGCCGCGCCCGCGCGATGGCGAAGCTCGGCACCGAGTCGATGCTCGTGCTGTTCAGCGCCCCGCCGCGCGTCTACTCGGCCGACGTCGACTACGAATACCGGCAGGACAGCGATCTCTACTACTTCACGGGCATCACCCAACCCGACACGATGCTCGTGCTCGATGCCCGGCAATGCGACCAACAAGGAAATCCTGTTCGTGCGCCAGCCGGATGCCCGCCGGGAACACTGGAACGGGCATACGCTGACCCTCCAGGAAGCCTCGGCGGCGAGCGGCATCGAGAAGGTGCTCTTCACGAGCGGCTTCGAGGATTTTCTCAGCGCGGCGTTGTCGGGTTCGCCGCCGGGGATGCGGCGCAAGCCGGGCTTCGCCGAGTTCGGCACCTTCATCAAGGCGGTGAGCGCCGGGCGGGCCCGCATCGCGCTGATGCTGTCGCCGCCGCCCAAGCTGTCGGAGCCGCTCAGCCCCGCTCACGAATTCGCGCGAACCATCCGCGACCGCTTCAGCGGCGTGACGGTGACGAATGCGGCCGATCTGGTGTGGGGATTACGGCAGGTGAAGACGCCGTACGAGCAGCGCGTACTGAGGCGGAGCCTCGAGATCTCGAGCGAAGCGCATCGCGCCGGCATGCATGCGGCGCAGCCCGAAGTCTTCGAGTACGAAGTCGAGGCGGCGATCGAAGCCGTGTACTTGAAGAAGGGTGCGATGAGCTGGGGGTATCCGTCGATTGTCGGCAGCGGGCCGAATGCCACCACCCTGCACTATTCGGAGTCGAGCCGGAAGATGGAAGAGGGCGACCTGCTGCTGGTTGACGCGGCGGCCAGCTACCAGCACCTGACCGGCGACATCACGCGAACCTACCCGGTCAGCGGCCGGTTCAATTCGCTGCAGCGCGACCTCTACGAGCTCGTGCTCGCCGCGCAGGAAGCGGGGATGAAAGCGGCGAGAGTGGGGAAGACGCCGGACGATATCGAGGAAGCGGCCGAGGCGGTGATCAAGGACGGGCTCTTGAAGCGCGGCCTGATTACTGACGTGTCGGGCGATCAGTTTCGCACCTGGTACACGCACGGGATCTGCCACTTCATCGGGCTCGACGTGCACGATGTCGGCGACTACAACCGGCCGTTCGAGGCCGGCATGGCGTTCGTCATCGAGCCAGGCCTGTATATCCGCCCGCAGGCGCTCGACGACCTGCCGAAGACGCCGGAGAACAAGGCGTTCGCCGAGCGCGTCGGTCCGGCGGCCGCCAAGTACGCCAACATCGGGATTCGGATCGAGGACTCGTTCCTGCTCACCGACACGGGGCTGGAGCGGCTGTCGGCGTCCGTCCCTCGCACCGTGCCGGAGATCGAGGCGTTCATGAAAACCCGGCCGGCAACCCGCTGAGCCGGCTGCGCCTCGACGCGCGTTTGGCGGTATCATCGACGCAGTTCGAAGCGGTACAGGGAGGGCTGATTGATCAGGCGCACCCTTGTGGCAGCGGCGCTTTCCGCAGTGGCCGTTGCGGCGATCGTCTCGGTGGCCGGTGCGGCTGGCCAGCAGAGCCCCGAGCCGCCGGCCGCGGCGCGAAACTACTGGGCCTTCAAGCTGCCGGTCCAGGCGCCGGTCCCTGACGTCCGCGCCCCGTTCACCAATCCAATCGATCGCTTCCTCGAGCAGGCCCGCCAGGAAAAAGGGTTGCACACGGCGCCGCGCGCCTCGCGCGAAGCGCTGCTGCGCCGGGCGTATCTCGATCTCATCGGCCTGCCGCCGACGCCGGCCGAGGCCGCAGCCTTTCTCGCCGATACCGCGCCTGGTGCGTGGGACCGGTTGATCGACACGCTGCTGGCGTCGCCCCACTACGGCGAGCGGTGGGGACGCCACTGGCTCGACGTCGCGCGCTACGCGGACTCGAGCGGCTTCGAGCAGGACTACGACCGTCCCAACGCCTGGCGCTATCGCGACTACGTCATCCGCGCGTTCAACCAGGACAAGCCGTACGACCTCTTCCTCAAGGAGCAGTTCGCCGGCGACGAGATCGACAACCGGACCGAAGACACGCTGATCGCCACCGGATTCCTGCGCGCCGGCCCGCGCGTGGCGTTTCGCGAGAAGGACAATCCGGAGCGGCGCTACGAGTATCTCGACGATCTCATCGCCACCACCGGACGCGGCGTGCTCGGCCTGACGGTGCACTGCGCGCGCTGCCACAACCACAAGTTCGATCCGATCCCGCAGCGCGACTACTACAGCCTGGCGACGACCTTCTTCGGCTACGTCGAGACGACCCGTCCGCTGGTGCCGAAACCGGAGGCCGACGCATTCGAGCAGAAGACGAAGGACGTCGACGCGCGCCAGGCCGCGCTCAAGTCCGAGATCAAGCAGATCGAAGCGCCGTACGAGAAGCAGCTGCGCCAGCAGGCCTACACGAAATTCCCGGAGGCGACACAGCGGGCGATCGCGAAGCCCGAGCAGGAGCGGACGCCGGGCGAGCAGCTGCTCGCGCAGCAGATCATCCAGGCGGTCAGCATCTCCGGCTCGGCGATCGACAAGGTGATGTCGCCGGACGATGCGGCGAAGAAGAACGCGCTGGCCGCACGGGTGACGGCGATCGAGAAGGAGCGGCCGAAGCCGATCCCGGTCGCCGAGATCGTCACCGACGGCGACTACCGCTTCACGCCGGACGGCGATGGCGACGAGGTCGTCGGCTGCCCGAAGTGCCGCGTCTGGGACGTGAAGGACGGGCAGCTTCCTGCACACCGGCGCCGGACGCTACGAAGCACCGCCGTCGTACTTCCTGCTCCGCGGCGATCCGAACAACAAGGGCTCGGTGATGAAGCCGGGCTTCGTCACCGCCGCGACCTACGGCAACCCGCCGACGGAGATTCCGCCGGCCGACGGCCGCACCTCGGGCCGCCGTCGCGCGCTCGCCGAGTGGCTCGGCTCGCGCCAGAATCCGCTCACCGCCCGGGTGATCGTCAACCGCATCTGGCACCACCACTTCGGCCGCGGCATCGTCGCCACGCTCGACAACTTCGGCAAGATGGGCGAGCCGCCGACGCACCCGCAGCTGCTCGACTGGCTCGCGATCGAGCTGATGAACCGCGGCTGGAGCATCAAGGCGATGCACCGGCTGATGATGACCTCCGACGCGTACCAGATGGCGTCGGCGTTCGAGGATGCGGCCGGCAGCGAGAAGGATCCCGAGAACCAGTATCTCTGGCGCTTCCGGTCGCAGCGGCTCGACGCCGAAGTCGTGCGCGACGCGATCCTGGCGGCGGGCGGCAGCCTCAACCTGACGATGGGTGGGCCGCCGGTCTTTCCGCCGCTGCAGAAGGGGCTGTTCACCGAAGCGAACCACGGCATCTGGAAGGACGAGCCGGACGGCCCGGGCGTCTGGCGGCGGAGCGTCTACGTCTACCGCAAGCGCGGGCTCACGTTCCCGATGTTCCAGGTCTTCGACCTGCCGGAGCAGAACGTCACCGCGGCGGCGCGGCATGTGTCCACCGTGCCGACGCAGGCGCTGACGCTGCTGAACGACGAGTTCGTGCTGAAGCAGGCGCAGCTGTTCGCCGATCGTGTGAGGAAGGAAGCGGGCGACGATCGTGAGAAACAGATCGACCTCGCGTACCGGATCGCGCTGACGCGTCCGCCGACGCGGGCCGAGATGCTGCTCGCGCTGCAGGCGACGGAAGGGAAGTCGCTGGTCGACCTGACGCACGTGCTGTTGAACGTGAACGAGTTCGTCTACGCGCGGTAGCGCGTCCGCAGGGCGGCCCTTCAGGGCCGCCACCGCCGGGAGGTTGCTATGAAAACGTGCTGGTCTCGACGCGATTTCCTGTTCCGCTCCGGCGGCGGCGTGAGCGGCCTGGCGCTGGCCTACCTGCTCGAGCAGGACAAGCTGCTGGCGCGCGAGGCGGTCAACAGCCCCTCCTGCGGCGCGACCGCGGCCGGGTTCAATCCCTACGCGCCGAAAGAGCCGCACTTCAAGCCGCGGGCGACAGCGGTGATCTCGCTGTTCATGAGCGGCGGCGTCAGCCACATCGACACGTTCGATCCGAAGCCGGCGCTGACCAAGTACGCCGGCCAGCCGCTCGACAGCCAGATCGGCGGCGACGTGATCGTGCGCCAGGGCTATCCGGGCCCGCTCATGCCGAGCCCGTTTCAGTTCAAGAAGTACGGCCAGAGCGGCATCGAGGTGTCGGAGCTGTTCCCGCAGGTCGGCGGCCACGTCGACGACATCGCGTTCGTCCGCTCGGTCTACGGCCAGTCGAACGATCACGTGCAGGCGACCTACGAGATGCAGACCGGGCAGACCCGCATGGGGTTCCCGAGCGTCGGCTCCTGGGTCACGTACGGCCTCGGCTCCGAGAATGCGAGCCTGCCTGGCTACGTCGTGCTGCACGACGCGCGCGGCGGGCCGCTCGGCGGCGTCAACGACTGGACCTCCGGCTTCATCCCGGCGGCGTACCAGGGCACGCTGTTTCGATCGACCGGCGATCCGATCGTCGACTTGAAGCCGCCGGCGGGTGTCAGCGCCGAGGAGCAGCGCACGCGCCTCAACCTGCTGGCGAAGCTGAACGAGCTCGACATGCAGCAGTACCCGGGCAACACCGAGCTCGCCGCGCGAATCTCGTCCTACGAGCTCGCGTTCCGGATGCAGAGCTGCGCGCCGGACGCGCTCGACATCAACAAGGAGTCGGAAGCGACGCGCAAGCTGTACGGCCTCGACGAGAAGGTGACCGAGCCGTTCGGCCGCCAGTGCCTGATGGCGCGGCGGCTGGTCGAGCACGGCGTGCGCTTCGTGCAGCTGTTCCACGGCGGCATGGGCAACCAGAACACCGACACCTGGGACGCGCACGGCGACGTCAAGGCCAACCACACCCAGCACGCCGCCGAATCGGATCGTCCGATTGCCGGCCTGCTCACCGATCTCAAGGCACGCGGCCTGCTCGATTCGACGCTGGTCGTCTGGCACGGCGAGTTCGGCCGCATGCCGATCTCACAGCGCGGCGTCGGGCGCGATCACAATCCGGGCGCGATGACCATCTGGATGGCCGGCGCCGGCATCAAGGGCGGGCAGACCATCGGCGAGAGCGACGACTTCGGCTACAAGGCAGAGCAGCAGCCGATTTCGTACCACGATCTGCACGCGACCATCCTGCAGCTGCTCGGCATCGATCACAAGAAGCTCACCTACCGGTTCAACGGCCGGGACATGCGGTTGACGGATGTATACGGAGTTCCGATCCCGCAAATCGTGACTTGAGAAATTAAGAATTAAGGGAATTAAGAATTAAGAATTCGTATCCGGGTTCCCGCAGATGGGCTGGTAGTCCGGAACGCGATCACGAATTCTTAATTCTTAATTCCCTTAATTCTTAATTGAAGGAGCGCAGTTATGAAGACGAGTCGCTTCTTGTACGCAGCCGCCCTGGCGGTCGCAATCGCATCCCTTGCCTCTCAATCCTCCGTTGTCGTCGGTCAGCAGCCGGGAGTTCCTATAGACCCCGACGACATCGGCGGAATCGTCACGGGTGCGGCTGGTCCCGAAGCCGGCGTCTGGGTGATTGCCGAAACGTCGGACCTGCCGACCAAGTTGGTGAAGATTGTCGTCACCGACGATCGCGGGCGCTACGTCGTGCCTGATCTGCCGCGCGCCAACTACAACGTGTGGGTGCGCGGCTATGGCCTGGTCGACTCGCCGAAGGTGCAGACGATGCCCGGCAAGACGCTGGACCTGAAGGCGGTGCCGGCGCCCAACCCGCGAGCGGCCGCGGAGTACTACCCGGCCGGCTACTGGTTATCCCTCATTCGCGTCCCCGAGAAGAGCGAGTTTCCCGGCAACGCGCCGGGCGGCAACGGCATCTCGCCGAACATGAAGACGCAGTCCGACTGGCTGCGCGCGATCAAGTCCGGCGGCTGCACCGCGTGCCATCAGCTCGGGACGAAAGGCACGCGCGAGATGCCGAAAGAACTCGGCACCTTCCATTCGTCGATGGAGGCGTGGGACCGGCGCATCCAGTCGGGCCAGGCGGGCGCGCAGATGGCCGGCGGCCTGAACCAGATGGGCAAGGATCGCGCGCTGCAGATGTTCGCGGACTGGACCGACCGGATCGCGAAGGGCGAAGTGCCGCCGGCGCCGCCGCGCCCGCAGGGGCTCGAGCGCAACGTCGTGATCACGCAGTGGGACTGGGCCGACCAGAAGGCGTATCTGCACGACGAGGTGTCGACCGATCGCCGCAACCCGTCGCTGAACGCCAACGGCCTCATCTACGGCTCGCTCGAGCTCAGCGCCGACTACCTGCCGGTGCTCGACCCGGTGAAGCACACGATCAGCCAGGTGAAGCTGACCGTGCGCGACCCGAACACGCCGGCGACGCCCGCGGCGATGCCGAAGCCGTCGCCGTATTTCGGCGAAGAGCCGATCTGGACGAGCAAGAACAACGTCCACAACCCGATGCTCGACCACCAGGGCCGCGTGTGGCTCACCTCCGCGGTGCGCCCGGCGGCCAACCCCGACTGGTGCAAGGAAGGATCGAGCCATCCGTCCGCGAAGCTGTATCCGATCGCGCAGGCGGGACGCCACCTCGCCGTCTACGATCCGAAGACGAAGCAGATCTCGCACATCAGCACCTGCTTCGGCACGCATCACCTGATGTTCGCGGAAGACGCGAACCACACGCTGTGGACGAGCGGCGGCAGCCAGGTCGTCGGCTGGCTCAACACCAAGATGTGGGATGAGACGCACGACGAGGTGAAGTCGCAGGGCTGGACCGCGATGATCATGGACACGAACGGCAACGGCAAGCGCGACGCCTACGTCGAGCCGAACCAGCCGCTCGATCCGGCGAAGGACAAGCGGTTCGGCGGCGGCGGCTTCTACTCGGTCGCACCGGCGCCAGACGGATCGATCTGGGGATCGGTGCTCGGCATGCCGGGCGCCGCGGTCCGTCTCGTGCCGGGATCGAATCCGCCAGAGACGACGCTGGTCGAAGTCTACGAGCCGCCGTTCAACAATCCGAAGGCGCCGCTCTCGGGCTATTCGCCGCGCGGCATGGACGTCGATCGCAACGGCGTCGTCTGGGCGGCGCTGGCGAGCGGCCACATGGCGAGCTTCGATCGGCGCAAGTGCAAGGGGCCGCTGAACGGCCCGGCCGCGACCGGGCAGCATTGCCCCGAGGGGTGGACGCTGTATCCGGAACCGCTCCCGCAGATGAAGGGCGTCACCGAATCAGGCAGCGCCGAGGCCAGCTATTACACGTGGGTCGACTGGCACGACACATCCGGCTTCGGCCCGAACACGCCGATCAACACCGGCAACGCGTCCGAAGGACTGCTCGTGCTGAAGGACGGCAAGTGGGTCGTCCTGCGCGTGCCGTACCCGACCGGCTTCTACACCAAGTGGATGGACGGCCGCATCGACGACGCGAAGGCGGGGTGGAAGGGTAAAGGGCTGTGGGCGACGATCAGCACGCGGACGCCGTTCCACATGGAGACGGGGAAGGGCACGACCAGCAAGGTGATGCACTTCCAGCTGCGGCCTGACGCGCTCGCCAAGTAAGCGCGCGGTGCAATTGGGGAATTGGAGAATTGGAGAGTTGGTGATTGAAAATCAGCGATTCTTCAACTGCCCAATTCACCAAGTCCCCAACGTCACGCCGGCGATAGCCGGCAGATCCACCCACTGGCGGCGTCGCAGTACCAGAGGACGCCGTCCTTGATGTCGAGGCCGTGCGGCGCGGGATCTTCTTTCGTCAACTGGATCCGCGCGACGGTGGCGCCGTCTTTCGGATCCAGCTTGTAGATGACGCGGCCGTCCGACTCCACGCACCACAGATATCCGTTGTCCCACGCGAGGCCGTGCGTGCGCACGCCGGGCGCGGGAATCGAGCGGACGATCTCGCCGCTCTCCGGCTCCATCAGGAACAGCTTGCCGGAGGCGGGCACGGCCATCCAGTACTTGCCGTCCACCCACTTCATGCCGTGCGCGCCAGACGGGGTCGTGACGTTGCCGTAGAGTCCCGATCCCGGCGTAGGCCACGACTTCAGCGTCTTGCCGGTCTTCGGATCCACCTTCAGCGTCAGCGGCGGCGCCTTCGGATCGGTCCCCTTCGTCGAGCCAATCCACAGCGCGCCGTTGCCCCAGGTGATGCCGCTGCCATGCAGGGACTCGGTCTGCAGCGTCACGAGGATCGTGCCGTCTTCGGGACGGACCTTGAACGCCTTGTTCGGGTCGACCTGATCGAGCACCCACAGGCCGTCGGCGACGAACTGGAGATCGTTCGGCTGCGTGCAGCCGGCGATCTTGTAAAGCTTCTCGACGCGAGTTTTGACCAGGGGAGGGGTCGGCCGCCGCTCCGGCGAGAAGCGCCCGTGACGCAACCGGCAGCGCGGTGATGCCGGCAAGAAAGCTGCGACGCGAAACCCTTCGGCTCCGCTCAGGGCAAGCCCTTCGACTGGGCTCAGGGCAAGCCCTTCGACTGGGCTCAGGGTAAACGGCACGTGTCTCCGCCATAACGATCCCTCCGAACGCCTTGTTCGTGGCGAAAAGCCTCGGCGCTGGAGTATATATCGCAGCGCCGGCGGTGCACGACCTGGGATCGATGGAGGGTGCGGATGCGGACTCTTCTGTGTGCGGGCCTTGCCTTCGTCTCGGTCGTGACTCATCCGGCCGCCCAGAGCGGCGCGCGCGGCGGCGAGTGGCGCTGGCACGGCGGCGATCTCGGCAGCACGAAATACGCGGCGCTCGATCAAATCAACAAGGACAACGTCTCGACGCTGCGCATCGCGTGGCGGCGCCCGGCGGTCGATCCGGGTCTGGCAGGGGCGCGCCCGATCGAGTTCTCGCACGACTTTCGCGCTACGCCGTTGATGATCGACGGCGTCCTCTACGGATCGAACGGCATCGGATTGGTCGAGGCGTTCCATCCAGGCACGGGAAAGACCGTGTGGATTCAGCAGCCGGCCGCCGGCGGGCCAGACGATGGGTTGCGCGGCAACAGCACGCGCGCGCTGGCGTACTGGACCAGCGAGAGCGAGCGGCGGCTGTTCGTCATCCGCGGTGAGTATCTGACGGCGCTCGACCCGCGCACGGGAAGCGCGGTCGCGACGTGGGGCGCCGGCGGGCGGGTACACCTGAAGCCGGGGCTCGGTTCACGTGCGTCGACCTACCAGTCGAGCAGCGGTCCCCAGGTGTGCGGCGACGTCGTGATGGTGGGCGCGCAGATGACCGACGCGCCCCAGACGCGGACGCAGCCGCCGGGAGACGTGCAGGCGTTCGACGCCCGCACCGGCAAGCCGCGCTGGACGTTTCACGTCGTCCCGCAGGCCGGCGAATTCGGCAACGAGACCTGGGAGAGAGACTCGTGGGCGTACTCGGGGCAGGCGAATCTCTGGTCGCTCATCAGCGCCGACGAGGAACTGGGGCTGGCGTATTTTCCGCTCACCAGCGCGACCAACGACATGTACGGAGGCCATCGGCCCGGACAACAACCTGTTCGCCAATACGCTGGTCGCGGTCAAGTGCGCCACCGGCGAACGGGTCTGGCACTTTCAGATCGTGCACCACGATCTCTGGGACTACGATCTGCCGGCCGCGCCGATCCTCGCCGATGTCACCGTCGAGGGACGCCGAATCAAGGCGGTGGTGCAGCTCACCAAGCAGGCGTTCGCTTTCGTCTTCGATCGCACCAACGGCACGCCGGTGTGGCCGATCGAGGAACGGGCCGTGCCCGGTTCCGACACGCCGGGCGAGCGCGTATCGCCGACGCAGCCGTTTCCCACCAAGCCGCCGCCGTTCGACCGCCAGGGCGTCACGGTCGACGACCTGATCGATTTCACGCCCGAGCTGCGCGCGGAGGCGCTGCAGCTGGTGAAGCAGTACAGGATCGGCCCGATGTTCACGCCGCCGTCGATTCGGCGGCGACGGTCCGGGCGGCACGAAGGGCACAGTACAACTGCCCGGCTCGGTCGGCGGCGCCGACTGGCAGGGCGCCGCGTTCGATCCCGACAGCGGCAGGCTATACGTGTCGTCGATTACGGGCCCGTTCGTGGCGGACCTGGTCAAGGGCGATCCGGCGCGAACCGATCTCGACTACCTGCCCGGCCGGCGCGCCTATCCGCCCGGCCCGCAGGGTCTCCCGCTGCTCAAGCCGCCGTACGGCCGGATCACTGCGATCGACTTGAACAGGGGAGATATCGCGTGGACGGTTGCACACGGTGACGGCCCGCGCGACCATCCGCTGTTGAAGCCGCTGAACCTCCCGCCGCTCGGGAACCCCGGCCGCGGTGGACTGTTCGTGACCAGGACGCTGCTGTTTGCCGGCGAAGGCGATCAGGTGATGGTTCGTGCGGGCAGCCGCCTCCCGCCCGAAATGCCGCGATCGATCGCGCCGGGCGCCGGCGGCCGGAAGTTTCGCGCCTTCGACAAGGCGACCGGCGCCGTGCTCTGGGAAACCGAGTTGCCCGCCGGAACGACCGGGGCGCCGATGACCTACATGTTCGAAGGCAAGCAGTTCATCGTCGTCGCGGTCGGCGGCGTAGAACATGGCGCAGAGTACGTGGCGCTGAGCCTGCCGTAATCGGTCAGACGAAAGGATAATCATCATGACGACTCATCGTGCCCGTATCGCCGTCGTGTTCGCCGGATTTGCCGGACTGATGCTCGGGCTGGCCACGACTGCCGTGATCCGCGGCGACGAACAGGGATCGCAGCCGGCCGCCGGCGCGCCGGGTGATCCGTCCCGAGAAAATTCCGAACACCGGCCTTCCCTACAGTCCCGGAATCCTCGTCGGCAACACCCTCTATCTCTCGGGAAATCTCGGCCGCGACCCGGTTTCCGCCGAACTGGTTCGCGGCGGCATCGAAGCGGAGACGCGGCAGGCGCTCGCCAATATGCGCGAGGTCCTCAAGGCGGCCAGCATGGACTTCAAGGACGTCACGACCGTGACCGCCTACATCACGAGTTTCGACGACTTCGCGAAGTTCAACGCGATCTACCGCGAGCACTTTCCGGCCGATCCGCCGGCGCGCGCGACGGTGCAGGTGGCTGCGCTGAACGCCGGCGCCAAGGTGGAGCTGCAGATGATCGCGGTCAAGTGACGAGGAGTTGCGCCTGCCTTCTTATCGACTTACTTATACGGTCAGTTGGTTGCGTGGTGGGGGCTGCCTGATTTCAGAAAAAACTCACTTGACAGGATGGGCGTTCAGTACCACATTAGCGGCCACAGCGCGACACATTGGGTTGTTGAGTTTTCATGCTTCTATTTCCCCAGCAAGCTCGTCAGAGCGACACCACCACCCACAGTTGGATTGAGGTGCGCTGCGCCGGCTGCGGGCGGCTTTTGCAGAAGATGGAGCAACATGCGCTGCGGCCCGGGAAGCATATCCAGATCAAATGTGGCCACTGTAAGGCGGTGAACGACCTGGTTGGAACCGACGTAAAAGCGACGTAGGCAGCCCTCGAGGCTGTCTTGTATTCGAGGCCCGTTTGCGCGGAGAGGCCCATGCTCGCGCAACGGGCTTTTTGTGTTTTATGGCCAAACACCCGCTTCGGATCAACCGGCGAGAGCTCCTCAAACTGGGTGGCGCCGTGCTGCTCGGTACGACCGCGGCCGACCCGCTGCCGTTGGCGGCGGACCAGAACATGTCGTCGTGCGCCTTCGTCCCCGAGGCCGAGCAGCTGTTCCAGTCGCCGTGCGGGGGCCAGCAGGCGATCGAGCTGTATCCGACCAGCCCCTTCATCCTCGAACCGTTCCGGCCCGACAATCTGCTGGTGGTGCCCCCGCCGCTCGCTCCGGCGCAGCTCTTGCCGGACTGCGGCTACGAAGTGGGGCAGCAGGCGTCGGACGCCGACGCGCTCAGCACCCATCAGGTCAAGCCGGCCGATCTCGGGTTGCCCGAGCCGATCTGCTACCACATCACGCTCAAGGTGGCGGAGCACTCGTTCACCAACTCGAAGGTCGACCCGATCGATCGCCTCGGCAACCCGGTGACGCCGCCGGCGGGCGCGAAATTCAACGGCGGCTACCTGCCAAAGAGCACGATCTTCGGCTTCAACGGCCAGTTTCCAGGGCCGATGATCAACGCGCGCTACGGCCAGCCGGTGGTCGTCAAATTCGAGAACCAACTGAACCCCAAGCTGGCGCACGGCAACTTCGGTTCGCCGAACGGCGGGTTCCTCACACACCTGCACAACGCGCACACCGCGCCGGAAAGCGACGGCAACCCGCACTTCCGGCCGGGCGGCTATGTCCCCGGGCAGTGGGTCCACAACCTCTACCTGAACTATCCCGCCGGCGGCGACGACAACGAGAAGCAGTCGTTCCTCTGGTTCCACGATCACTTCGAGGGTTACACCGGCGCCAACGTCTACAGAGGGCTCGTCGGGCTCTATCCGATTTACGACGAGGAGTCGAAGCTCGATCCCGGCGACGAGACCAAGGGGCTGCGGCTGCCGGGCGTGCGCCGCAACCACGCGAACGGCACCTTCTCGGTCGACTACGACATCCCCCTCGCCTTCTACGACTGCATGCTCGACGACGGCGTGACGCCGCACCGCGACTTCCACACCGGCTGCGGAGAGACGCATCCCGAGTGGTGGGGGATGACCTTCTTCAAGCACTACCCCGATCGCGGCTTCGTCGGGGACATCTTCACCGTCAACGGCAAGGCGTTCCCGGTGCTGAACGTCAAGCGGCGGAAGTACCGCTTCCGCTTCCTCGACGCGTCGATTGCGAGGGTCTACGAGTTCAAGCTGATGAAGTCGGCGGCGGGTCCGAAGCCCGCGCGCGGCACGCAGGGGCAGTGGCTGCTGCCGGACGGCAAGCAGTGCGCGTCGTTCACGCAGATCGCCAGCGAAGGCGGCTTGCTGCCGGCGCCGATCGTCCGCAACTCGTTCGAGATCTGGCCGTCGCGGCGCAAGGAGGTGATCGTCGACTTCAGCGCTTTCGCGAAGGGCGACATCATCTATCTCGTGAACATCGAGAAGATGGTCGATGGCCGCAAGCCGGACAACACCGACCCTGCCTACAAGGTCCCGATGCTGAAATTCGTCGTCGGCGATCTGCCGCCGGAACCGGACCAGAGCGTGATTCCGAGCGCGTTACGTCCGCTGCCGTACATCGACTTCAGCGATGCGGCGCTGGCGAAGCTGCCGCACCGGACTTTCGAGCTGAAGCGTGGCGGCGTCTCCGGGAACCTCAATCTCGATCCCATCAGCGAAGAGTTGAACCGCGAGACCGAATGGCTGGTCAACGATCGTCCGTTCATGTTGTGCGATCCGCTCGCGCGGCCGGTGAAAGCGAGGCCCGAGATCTGGACGATCAGGAACAGCGGCGGCGGCTGGGTGCACCCGATGCACTTCCACATGGAGGAACACCGGATCATCGAGAAGAACGGCGTTCGCTTCAGGACGGTCACGCCGTCAGGCCCCGACGATGCCTTTGCCAAGGAGGACACAGTCTCGCTGGGTCCCAACGACGAGATCGTCATCTACCGCAACTTCCGCGATTTTCCCAGCGCCAAGATGGCGGCGGTGGGCGTCACCGCCAAGTACGTGGCGCACTGCCACAACCTCGCGCACGAGGATCACAACATGATGTTCGGCTGGGAAATCATCAACCCGAAGCTGATCTAGCGGGTGCAGCGGGGTACCGTGACGTGATGAAGACGGCGCTCTCACTCCTGGTCGCGGCGGCGCTCGGTGCCGGCTTTCTCGCCGGCACCTGGTACTCGCGCCGCGGCGACGTGAGTGCCGCCGCACCCGACGCGCGCGTCCTCTACTACGTCGACCCGATGCACCCGGCGTACAGGTCCGACAAGCCCGGTACAGCGCCCGACTGTGGGATGGTGCTGCAGCCCGTCTACAACACCACTGCCGCGGGCGCTGGCCCAGAGCCATCGAACGCGCCCGGCGTCGTCGCGATCGGCAGCGAGCGTCAGCAGTTGATCGGCGTCAGGATCAGCCCTGTGGCGATCACCGCGGCCGGCGAGACGCTGCGTGCCTACGGCCGCGTCGTGCCCGATGAAAACCGTGTGCACCGCGTCGACGTCGGCATCGACGGGTTCGTCCGCGAGCTGTCACCGCGACCACCGGCAGCGAGGTGCGGAAGGATCAGTGGCTCGCGACCTTCTCCGCGCCGGAGCTGCGGCAGCCGATTCAGGGGTACCTGGTCGCAGTCGAACTGCTCGAGCGGGCGAGAAAGGACGGCGACTCGCACGGCGCACCCGACGTGGCCTCCGCTGGAGTGCAGCAGAACTTCGATCGGCTCCTGGCCCTGGGGATGTCGGGCGTCCAGCTCGAAGAGATCGCGCGCACCCGCCAGGTGCCGCACGCAATCAGGATCACCGCACCGGCCGACGGGTTCGTGCTGTCGCGGCACCTCACCAGAGGACAGAAGTTCGGCCGCGGAGATGAGCTCTATCGGATCGCCGATCTTCGCCGCGTCTGGGTGATCGCCGATGTTGCTGGCGCCGACGCCGCCTACGTGAACGAAGCGGCCAGTGCGGAGGTCTTCGTGCCGGGCCGCAGCGCGCCGCTTCGCGCGCGCCTCAGCCGGGAGCTGCGCCCGGAGTTCAACCCGGACACGCAGTCGGTGAAGCTGCGGCTCGAGGTCGACAACGCCGGGTTCGCGCTACGGCCCGACATGTTCGTGAACGTCGACCTGCACGTCTCGCTGCCACCGTCGATCGCGGTACCGGTGGATGCGGTCGTCGACCACGGGCTGAAGAAGATCGTGTTCGTCGAGCGCGCCGCCGGGATGTTCGAGCCGCGGCAGGTCGAGACCGGCTGGGTGTTCGACGGCCGGATCCAGATCGTCAACGGCCTCGCCGCCGGCGACCGTGTTGTCGTGGACGGAACGTTCCTGCTGGAGGCGGAGACGCGCCTGCAGAGCACTCGGTCGGGCGCCTTTCACTGATCACGACGGTCAACGCAGAACACGCGGAACACGCAGAACCAGAAGGCATTCACCTCTGAACGTCGCGCAGCCCTTCAGGGCAACCCCGGCGGCCTGGGCAGCCCGCACCATCCGATGCCGCATACCGCGACACCAAGCTTCCGATCCATTTCCATAGGCGTAGTATCCGGCTTCAGCCGGACCGTGGTCCGCGGTTCGCCGTCCCGTAGGGTCCGGCTGAAGCCGGACACTACATTGAGGAAATCCGCCAAAAACAGTGTAAGGTAACCCCGCTGGAGGTGGATTCGATGCGTGCCGCCCTGACAAACGTGCTGAGAGCGACGCTTCTGCTGATGCTGGCCGCCGCGCCGTTGTCCGCCGACGTCGTGCGGATCGAGGTGCAGACGCGGAGCGACCTTGCGGGCGGCCAGGCCTTCGGCGCCGCCGGCGCCTACGAGAAGCTCGCCGGAAAAATCTACTTCGCGGTCGACCCGACGCTGGCGGCGAACACGATCGTCGCCGACATCGACAAGGCGCCGCGAAACGCCAGCCGGCAAGGTCGAGTTCTCGTCCGACTTCTTCCTGATCAAGCCGAAGCAGATCGAGAAGGGCAACGGCGCCGTCCTCTACGAAGTGTCGAACCGCGGCGGCAAGGGGATGCTCGGCTTCTTCAACCACGCCGCCGGCAGCCTCGATCCCTCGTCGGCAGCCGAGATGGGCGACGGCTTCCTGATGAAGCAGGGCTTCACCCTGCTCTGGGTCGGCTGGCAGTTCGATCCGCCGCAGCGCCCCGGCCTCGTTCGCGTCTACCCGCCGGTGGCGACCGAGAACGGCCGCCCGATCAAGGGGCTCGTGCGCAGCGACTTCGTCGTCACCGAGCGTGAGGCCGATCACTCGCTGGCCGATCGCGACCATGCCGCCTACGCCGTCCTCGATCCCGACTCGCCGGACAACGTGCTGACCGTGCGTGATTCCGTCGACGGCGCGCGCCGCGTCGTGCCGCGCAGCGAATGGCGCTTCGGCCGCGACGATGGCGGCAAGGCGGTGGGCGACGCGACGCGCGTCTACATGTCGTCGAAGTTCCAGCCCGGCAAGATCTACGAGGTCGTCTACACCGCGCAGGCGCCGCCGGTTGTCGGCCTTGGCCCGGCGGCGATCCGCGACGTCATCTCGATGCTGAAGTATTCGTCGGCGGAACCGCTGTCGATTCCGGCTTCGTCGATCAAGCGCGCGCTCGCCTTCGGCGTCTCGCAGAGCGGCCGCTTCCTGCGCACGTATCTCTACTACGGGTTCAACCGCGACGAGCGCAACCGCAAGGTGTTCGACGGCGTCATCGCGCACGTCGCCGGCGCCGGCCGCGGCAGCTTCAACCACCGCTTCGCGCAGCCGTCGCGCGACGGTCATCCGTACCTCAACTTCTTCTACCCGACCGACATCTTCCCGTTCACCGACGTGGCGCAGAAGGATCCGGAGACGGGCATCAGCGACGGCCTGCTGACGCACGCCGGCGCGCCGGAACTGCTGCCGAAGGTCTTCTACACGAATTCGGAATACGAGTACTGGGGCCGCGCCGCCTCGCTGATCCACACGACCGTCGACGGCAAGAGCGATGCGCCGCTGATGGACAACGTCAGGATCTATCTGCTCACCGCCGGGCAGCATGGCCCGGCGGCGTTCCCGCCGGTGCAGACCATCGGTCAGCAGAAGAACAACCCGCTCGACTACCGCTGGGCGATGAAGGCGCTGCTGCTGGCGATGGATCGCTGGACCGCTGACGGGACGCTGCCGCCGCGCAAGCCGCTACCCGCGGATCGCCGACAACACGCTGGTCACGCCGGACAAGCTGCGGTTCCCGAAGGTGCCAGGCGTCACGACGACCACCGCGGTGCATCGTGCGTATCACGCCGACTACGGTCCGAAGTTCGCCACCGAGGGGGTGGTCACGCTCGAGCCGCCGCGCATCGGCACGGCGTTTCCGATCCTCGTGCCGCAGGTGGACGCGGACGGCAACGGCATCGCCGGCATCAGGATGCCCGAACTGGCCGCGCCGCTCGCCACCTACACCGGCTGGAACCTGTTCAACGATCGGTCGGGTCCGACCGACGGTGCTCTCGAGCATGCAGGGATCGTACGTGCCGCTGCGCGAAGACCGGCGCCGAGCAGAAACGCAACAACGATCCGCGCGTGTCGATCGAGGAGCGCTATCGGGACAAGGAACAGTACGTGAGCGCGGTGACCAAGGCGGCGCAGGATCTCGTCGCGCAGCGGTACCTGCTCGCCGAGGATGTTCAGCCGGTGGTGGCCAACGCCACACGTCACTGGGACTACGCAGCATCCGCGGCGATGCCGTCGACGCCGCAGCCGCTGAAATGATCGAGCGGCGCGCGATTCTCCTGGCCGGGATCGGCCTCGGACTGGGTGTCAGGCCTCGAAGTGGCGGCCCTGAAATGGCCGCCCTACGAGACGCTGAAGGGGCCGCCCCGCAAGGCGAAGGCGCGTCGGCCCGACCGAAGGAAGGCGACCTGCTGATCAAGGTTGGCGACGCGTCGAGCACGCCGCTGACGCCCGCCGACATCCCGCCAGGCGCGCCGACGATGGCGTGGGCGATGGATGCCGGCGGATCGCGCGATTCGCAGCGGGTCGCGGTTGAATCAACTGCTGCTGCTGCGGTTCGATCCCAACACGCTGGCGCCCGAGACGCTCTCACGCGCGGCGGACGGCGTCGTCGCCTACACGTCGATCTGCACGCACACCGGATGCGACGTCGAAGAGTGGCGGCAGGACGAGCAGCATCTCGAGTGCGCGTGCCACTTTTCGATTTTCGATCCGAAGGATGGCGGAAAAGTGGTGGACGGCCCCGCGCCGCGCGTGCTGCCGGCGCTGCCGCTGAAGATCGCCGACGGGCGCCTGGTCGTCGCCGGCGCGTTCCTCACACCAGTTGGCTTCGAGAAAGGGTAGCGAGGTGCAATGAAGGCATCGAGGGCAATGAGACCAGTCGTGCTCCTGTTCGTCGCGGTCACTGCCACGTTGCCGGCGGCCGCGCTGCGTGCGCTCGGCCAGCAGCCGCCGCCACCCGCGCAGCCGGCAGCGCCGCCGCCGCCGCTGCCGATGCCGGCGATCCTGAAGAGCTACAAGCCGGTCACCGCCGATCGCCTCAAGAAACCCGAGGATGGCGACTGGTTGACGGTGCGGCGCACCTATGACGGGTGGGGCTACAGCCCGCTGCAGCAGATCACGCCGGCAAACGTCGCGAAGCTGCAGCCGGCGTGGGTGTTTTCGACCGGCGTCACCAACGGCCACGAAGCGCCGCCGATGGTGAACAACGGCGTGATGTTCGTCGCCACGCCGGGCAATCAGGTGCTCGCGATCGAGGCCAAGACGGGCGCGCTGCTGTGGCGCTATAAACGGCCGCTGCCCGAAGACGTGATCCTGCTGCACGCGACCAGCCGCGGGGTCGCGCTTTATGGCGACAAGGTGTACTTCGCGGCCGGCGAAGCGGTGCTGGTCGCGCTCGACGCCGCGACCGGCAAGGAAGTGTGGACGGCGCAGGTCGGCGACAACAAGCTGGGCTACTACTGCTCGGTCGCGCCGCTCGTCGCCGGCGGCAAGGTGATTGTCGGCGCCTCGGGCGGCGAGGTTGGCGTCCGCGGCTTCGTCGCCGCGTTCGATGCCGAGACGGGCAAGCCGGCGTGGAAGACCTACACGGTGCCCGCGCCGGGCGAGCCGGGCAGCGAGACGTGGCCGAACGGCGATCAGTGGAAGACCGGCGGGGGATCGGTCTGGGTGACCGGCAACTACGATCCCGAGACCAACCTCACCTTCTGGGGCACCGGCAACGGCGGGCCGTGGATGGGCGATCAGCGTCCCGGCGACAACCTCTATACGTCGTCGACCGTGGCGTTCGACGTCGCGACCGGCGCGATCAAGGGTCACTTCCAATATCACCCGAACGATTCGTGGGACTGGGACGAAGTCTCGCCGCCGATCCTCGTCGACTACCAGCGCAACGGCCGCACGGTCAAGGGCCTGATCAATGTCGCGCGCGACGGCTACCTGTGGTTCCTCGAGCGAACGAGCGGGGCGATCAACTTCGTCCAGGGCATGCCGTTCGTGAAGCAGAACGTGTTCAGGAGCCTCGATCCAAAAACCGGCCGGCCAGACGTCGATCCGGCGCGGCAGCCGGGGACGGGAAAACTGGCGGAGTTCTGCCCGTCGCACTGGGGCGGCAAGAACTGGCCGCCGGTCGCGTTCAACCCGAAGACGCGGATGATTTACATCCCCGCCAACGATAACCTCTGCGCGACGATCGTCGGCAGGCCGGTCAGCTATACCGCCGGCCGCAGCTACACCGGCGCCACGACCACGATGCTCCTCGCGCCCGGCGCCGATCACGTCGGCGAAGTGCAGGGGTGGAACGTCGACACCGGCAAGCGTACGTGGACGCATCCGTTTCCAGGGTCGATCAACTGGGGGCCGATCCTCACGACCGGTGGCGGCCTGGTGTTCAGCGGCGGCACCGGCGATCGCATGTTCCGTGCGTTCGACGCCACGACCGGCGCGGTGCTGTGGGAGTTCCCGACCAACTCGGGGATCATCGGGCAGCCGACGTCGTTCAGCGTCGATGGCAAGCAGTACGTCGCCGTGCAGTCCGGGTGGGGCATCGACGCGCGCGCGATGCAGGGGCGCATGAGCCGGCTCGTGCCCGGCGAGTACGCGGAAGTGCCCGAGGGCGGCGCGGTCTGGGTGTTTGCGGTGAAATAGAAGCTCGACTTCTTCGCGGCGCCTCGACGAGACCTGCGAGCTTCCAAATGTGTGAATGTGATTTGAACGACTGATTTTCAGAGAGGTCCCCTATGCGCAGCCGAGCCTCGGGTGTCCTTCTCCTCTTCGTCTTCACCCTCGCGACGCCGGTTCGCGGGCAGACGCCATCCGGCGAAATCAGCGGCATCGTCACCGATGCGAGCGGGCTGGCGGTGCCCGGCGTGACGGTCACGCTGACCAACCAGTCGACCAACGTCGCCCGAGCCGTCCAGACCAATGAATCCGGGCTGTACGTGATCTCGGCCATCCCGCCGGGCACCTACGACATGAAGGTCGAGTTGTCGGGCTTTGGGACGGTCGAACGCAAGAACATCCTGGTCCAGGTCGGCAACGCCCATCGCATCCCGTTTACCTTGCAGGTCGGCGATCTGAGCGAGACCATCGTGGTCCAGGCCCACTCGCCGCTGGTCCAGACCGAGAACGCGGCGATCAGCACGGTGATCGAGAACCGCGCGATCGTGGAACTGCCGCTCAACGGCCGCAACTACCTGCAGCTGGCATCGCTGATTCCCGGGGCGACGACCAACGGGCCATCGTCGAGCCAGGGCAAGCAGCGCATGGGCGGGCAGCGCAACAGCTTCGCGCTCAACGTCGCGGGCCAGCGCATCCACTTCAACCACTACTCGCTCGACGGCGTCGAGAACACCGACCTGAACTTCAACTCCTACATGCTGCTGCCGTCGGTCGACGCGCTGGAGGAGTTCAACATCGTCTCCGGCCTGTTCGACGCCGAGTACGGCCGCGCCATCGCGCAAGTCAACGTCTCGACCAAATCCGGATCGAATCAATTTCGCGGCACGGTGTTCGAGTTCCTGCGCCACTCCTCGCTCGACGCCAAGAACTTCTTCGACCGGCCGGATCTGCCAATCCCGCCGTTCAAGCGCAACCAGTACGGGTTCACGCTCAGCGGTCCCGTCGTCCTGCCGAAGATCGTGGACGGCCGCAACCGGCTGTTCTTCATGTTCAACTGGGAGGGGCTGCGCGAGAACAAGTCGCTGACGCAGTCGCCCTCGCTTCCGCTGACTGCGTGGCGGACGGGGGATTTCTCGGGCCTGCGCGACGCCAGCGGCAACCTGATCCCGATCTACGACCCAGCGACACGCGTGTTCGACGCGGCCGGCAACGTGCTGCAGGCGCCGACGCAGTTCCCGGGCAATCGCATCCCGGCGAATCGCATTCATCCGGTCTCACAAGGGCTGCTGGCCTACTACCCGCTGCCGCAGCAGGAGGTCACCGGCTCCAACTTCGTCAACGACGAAGCGCGGGAGGTCAACGCTGACCAGTTCACCTACCGGCTCGATTTCACTCAAGGCAAATCGACCTGGGTGTTCCGCCACAGCATCTCGCACGAGCTTGGCTACGATCCGTTCCCGATCCCGAACATGGGGAGCAATACGGACACCGACGTGCAGCAGGCTGTGTTCGGCAACACGCGGACCTTCGGGTCGAACAAGCTCAATGACGTGCGGCTGGGCGTCGGCTATCTGAAGAACGGCCACATCTCGCGGCGGGCGAACGTCGAGAACGTCGTCAAGGACCTCGGGATCAACCTGCCGACGGACAACCCGCTCTATTGGGGTGTGCCCAATATCACCGTCACGGGGCTGTCGGGCCTTGGGGAAGAGAGCGACGCGCCGTTCATCAACGACGACACGACGATTCAGGTGGTCGACAACTTCACCTGGACCGTCGCGAAGCACTCGTTCAAGTTCGGCGGCGAGCTGCGGCACGTGCTCTACAACCAGATCGGCGGCGTCGTGACGCGCGGCCGGTTCGGGTTCGACGGACGCTATACCCAGAACCCGCTGCTGCCGGTCGCGCAGCGGGGCGGCGCCGCCTTCGCCGACTTCCTCCTCGGGAACTTCAACAATTCGGAAGGGCAGGTCGGCGCGCCGATCGCGGATTTCCGGTCCAACTACTTCGCCCTGTACGCCCAGGACAGCTGGCGGCTCGGGTCGAACGTGACGATGAACTACGGGCTGCGCTGGGAGTACGACCAGCCGTTCACCGACACGAAAGACGCGATCGTGAACATCGACTTCGACTGGGCCAACACGCACGCGCCGGTCTTCGTCCGCGCGGGGACGGGCGATCCCTTCGAAGGGGATCCGCCGTTCCGGCTGGCCTCGGACATCCAGTACGTGCGCGACGGCCGCTTCGGCCGGGGCGCCTACAAGCCGGACAAGAACGACTTCGCGCCGCGCGTCGGGATCGCGTGGTCGGTGACGCCGGACACGGTGATCCGCTCGGGAGGCGGGATCTATTACGTCCGCGACATCGGCAACGCGGTCTTCGACACGGTGCGCAATGCGCCGTTCACGATCCGGCGCAACGAGCCGGCCGAAAACTTCCGTCCGAACCTGAGCTTCGAACAGCCGTTCGCCCGCACCGGGGCGCCGACCTTCATCCTGGCGGCGCAGTTCGACGAGCCCTCGTCGTATGTCGGGCAGTGGTCGGTCGGCGTCCAGCGCGAGCTGGGCGCCAGCATGTCGGCCGAAGCCACCTACTTCGGCTCGGTCGGCAGGCACTTGCGGCGATTGATGAGCTACAACAACCCGGAGCCGAGCCAGCTGGCCAACTCGAACCTGGCGCGGCCCGTTCCCGCAGTTCGGCAGCATCCAGGTGATGTCCGCGCCGAGCAGCTCGCACTACAACGCGCTCTATCTCAAGCTGCAGCGGCGCTTCTCGAGCGGCGTGAGCTTCCTCACCTCGTACTCCTACGGCAAGTCGATCGACAACGGCAGCGGCATCCGGACCTCCGACGGCGACTCGCTGACGCCGTCGAACAACTACGATCTCGGGCTCGAGACCGGGCTCTCGGCCTTCGACTTCCGGCAGCGCTGGACAACCTCCTGGCTGTGGGATCTGCCCTTCGGCAGCGGTCGCCGTTTCCTGGATCACGGCGGCGTGGTCGATGCGGTGCTCGGCGGCTGGCAACTGGGCGGCATTTTCACGATGCAGAGCGGCTTCCCGTTCACCGTGCTGTGCGGCCCCGGCAACATCCAGAACGGCGGCGGCGTCTGTTATCCCGATGCCACCGGCGTCGATTGGCAGCTGCCCGGCAGCGAGCGCAGCCGCACGCGCTATTTCAACACCGCCGCGTTCGTCGATCGCACCAATCCGAGCGGGCCGTTCCGCTACGGCACCGTGCCGCGCAATTCGCTGATCGGTCCCGGGATCATCAGCCTGGATGCGTCGGCCAATAAGCGATTCTCCCTGGGCGGCTCAAAATATGTGGAGGCCCGCATCGAAATATTCAACCTGCCCAACCGACCGATCTGGAATCAACCCGGCAATCAGCTGCGGACCCCCACGTTCGGCGTCATCACCAGCACCCGGCTCGACTCGCGCCAGATCCAGCTTGGAGCGAAGCTGGTGTTCTGATGTTCGCTCGTCCGGCGCCCTTATTTCGCAAACGAAGGAGCTAAGCATTGCCGTAAACACGTCCGGATTTCGACGGGAGGAGAGAGATGCGTACACTCGCACTCGGTCTGATCCTCGGCGTCTCCCTGGTTGCACCGCCGCTGGCGCGTGCACAGACAGGCACTTCCGAAATCGGTGGCAAGGTCACCGATCCGCAGGGCGGCATCCTGCCCGGGCGTGGCGATCGTCATCACCAACGAGGACACCGGCGTCTTTCGCGAGCTCGTCAGCGGCGCGGACGGCAGCTACTTCGTCTCCCAGATTGTTCCAGGACGCTATCGAATCAACGCGAAGCTCGCGGGTTTCAGGAGCCTCGATCGTCGCGACATCATCCTGAGGTCGGGAAGATGCAGACCCTGGACCTGACGCTCGAAGTCGGCGGCGTCAGCGAGACCGTGACCGTCTCGGCTGAATCGCCGCTGGTCGATTTGAGTCGGCCGAGATCGGCGGCCACATCTCCGCCGAAGAGCTCAACGATCTGCCGGCCGGCAACCGCAGCTACATGGCCTTTGTCGGCAATATTCCCGGCGCGCAGTTCGTGCCCACCACCGGCTTCCTCAACGACACCATGCTCGCCAACGGCCAGTCGGCGGCGGCGAACAACGTCGTCTTCGACGGCGCCGGCAACGTCGACGATCTCCGCGGCTCGAATGTCGGCGGCCAGACGCGCACCGCCAACGAGTCGGTGCAGGAGGTCCAGGTGATGACCAACCAGTTCGACGCCGAGTACGGCCGTGCGTCGGGCGCCGTGATCAACGCGGTGACCAAATCGGGCACCAATCAGTTCTCGGGCTCGCTGTTCGATTTCTTCACCGGCAAGAACGTGACGGCCAGGGATTACTTCGCGAAGCAGAGCGATGCGCCGAAGCCGGACGTCAAGAAGCAGGAATGGGGCGGCACAGTCGGCGGCCCGATCGTCCGCAACAGGCTGCACTACTTCGCCAGCCTCGAGCGCCTGGTGCAGAACCGGAACCAGTCGCAGCACCTTCCCGACCCGCCCCGAGTACAACTACGCCACCACCGACGACGTGTCGGCCTGGAACACGCTGTGGCGCATCGATCACCAGATCAGCGCCGGGACAACACGTGGGCGTTCCGGTGGCTGCGCGAGTCGGCGCCGCAGTTCAACGTGCTCGACGGCGTCAACGACACGCTCGAGAGCAATGACGACGAGACCGATCTCGATCAGACGCTGGTCGGGACCTTGACCAGCGTCGTCTCGAACACCAAGGTCAATACGGTCCGGGCCAGCCTGACGAAGGAACAGACCACGCACGCCAATGCACAGCTGGCGCGCACTGAAACCGGAGTACGGCCAGTGCACCGTCTGTCCGATCGAGGCGATCGCGGATCAGGCGTCTGCTGCCGCCGGTGTTGACCTACGTCAACAACATGAACCTGCAGGCCGACGACACGATGGATTTCTCTCTCAACGACAACATCTCGCTCGAGGACACGTTCTCCTGGTTCGTCCCCGACAAGAAGGGCAAACACGACCTCAAGGTCGGCGCCAGGTACTCGCACATCTGGATCAGCAACCCCAACAATGCCAATGCGAACGGCACTTACACCTTCGGTCACGACCTGCCCTTCAATGCCGCCGACCCGAGAACGTATCCGGAGCGGCTCAGCATCCGGGTGCCGGCGCCGCTCGAATATGAACTGACCGCGCATGTCTGGGAGATCTTCCTGCAGGACAAGTGGCAGCTGAAGCCGGGCCTCACCCTGAGTCTCGGCATTCGCTACGATCTCGAGTACATGCCGATCGATGAAACGGGGAACGCCGCTGTTCTCCGATCCGAATGCATATCCAGTCGACAAGAACAACGTGGCGCCGCGGCTCGGCATCGTCTGGAATCCCGACGGCCAGGGCAAGTCGGTCGTGCGCGGTGGCTATGGAATCTTCTACGACCGGACCCTGCTGGGGACGGTTGACAACTTCCTCTTCGACACCAAGTACGCCAACTCGTTCATTGCCCAGTTCCCCCAGAACGCTGCCGACCCAGGGCCCGCAGCCGGCCGGTTCCCGAGCGATCCGACGCTGAACACTTCAACCGTCACCGAGCTCACGCCCGCTGTCCGCGGCTACATCAATTCACAGTACCCAACCGGCGCCGTCCGCCGGAACACCGGCACGGTCACCTGGGACGACCCCGATCGCGTGCAGCCCAAATTCACACAAATCAGCGCCGGCTACGAACGCGAGGTGGTGCGCGGTCTTGCGGTGGCTGCCGATTACGTCCGGATGATGGGGCGGGATCAGTTCCTGAACCCGAACCTCAACATCGGGACTCGCGTCGACACCACACGCACAGGCAGGATCAACTTCCTCGATCCTTACGGCATCCTGAACAGGAGCCTCGCGCCCGGCGAAGATCCGTACGTCGCGGTGGTGCGGCTGATCTCCAACCAGGGCTACAGCAACTACGACGCGCTGAACCTGTCGATGGAGAAACGCTACAGCCACGGGTGGAACCTCCGCGGCGCGTACTCCCTTGGCTACTCGCGCGGGGTCACGCTGACGCAGGCCGGCACGGCAGGCCAGCCCCAGCTCCAGACCGGAACCGACCTCCACCTCGACGAGTACTACGCGCCGGCCGATACCGACCGCCGGCATAGCCTCGTCGTCAGCGGTCGCATGGAGATTCCGAAGGCTCACGGCGTGACGGTCAGCGGCATGCTGCGGATGCTGAGCGGGACGCCGTATACGATTCAGGATCAGAACATCGACGCCGATCGGAACGGCGTGCTGTTCGATCCGCTGCCGGCGGGCACGTACAGCGGAACCGCGCCGGGTTCGCTGCAGAATGTCGAAAACAAGGGCGGCCGCAACGGCGCGATCGGCCCCGGGTTCGTGCAGCTCGATCTGCGGGTCGGCTATCGGGTGAGGCTCGGGACGCGCCGGACGCTCGACATGTTCGTGGACCTGTTCAACGCGACCGATCGCGCGAACTTCATCAACCCGATTGGCGACCGCCGGAACACGGCGGATTTCCTCCGGTTGCAGGCGCTGGTCGCGACGTCGGGGCTGCCGCGCCAGGCGCAGCTCGGTATTCGTCTGGGGTTCTGAGGAATATGGAACGCAGAGACCGCGGAGACCGCAGAGAAAAAGACAAAGTATTCTCTGCGTGAAAAGGTGAGGCCCGTCGCAGCGCGGAGGCCAGCATGAGCGAGAAGTTGCCCCGGGTGGGAGTGAGCCGCCGTGACCTGTTCCGTTCCGGACGCGACGTCGGCAGCCTTCTGGCTGTTTCCGCCTTTCTGCGAGAGCTCGGGATCCCGCCTGTCATGGCGGCCGGCGCAGCGGCCTCCGAGCTTCGCGCCGGTCCGGACGTCTATCAGTCGATTGGCGTCCGGCCGCTGATCAACGCGCGGGGCACGTTCACGATCATCAGCGGCTCGCTGATGCTGCCGGAAGTGCGCGCGGCCATGGACGCGGCCGCGAAGCACTACGTGCACCTCGACGAGCTGGCAGAGGCCGTCGGCGCGCGTCTGGCCGCGCTCACCGGAGCGGAGTGGGGCCTGGTCACCTCCGGTTGCGCCGCGGCGCTGACACACGCGACTGCCGCCTGCGTCGCCGGCGGCAATCCGGATCTCCACATCCGCATCCCGAATCTCGCGGGCTTTGCGAAGGACGAAGTGATCATCCCGGCGCACAGCCGCAACGTCTACGAGGCGGCGGTCCGCGCCTGCGGCGTGCGCGTGCTCCAGGTCTCGACCGTCGCGGAACTGGAAGCCGCCTTCGGTCCGCGAACGGCGATGGTGTACATCCTGGCCGGTCCACGCGCTGACGAAAGCCCGATCAGCCTGAAGGCGATCGCGCCGCTGGCCCGCGCCAGGGGTGTTCCGATTCTCGTCGACGCGGCGGCGGAGATTCTGACGATCCCCAACGTGCACCTGCAGAACGGCGCCACGCTGGTGGGCTACAGCGGCGGCAAGTGCCTGCGAGGACCGCAGGCCGCGGGTCTGCTGCTCGGCCAGAAGAACCTGGTTCGCGCGGCGTGGGTCCATAGCGCGCCGCATCATGGCTTCGCCCGGTCGATGAAGGTCGGCAAGGAAGAAGCGATCGGGATGCTGATGGCGGTCGAGATGTGGGTGAAGCGGGACCACGATGCCGAGTGGAAGCAGTGGACTGCCAGTCTCGACCACATCGCGCGGCGCGTGTCCGCGATCGAAGGCGTCACCACGTCGATGGTGCAGCCGGCCGGCCTCTCCAACCGGACGCCGTCGCTGCGCGTGTGGTGGCCGCGTCAGCGGTTCGGCATCTCAGGCGAAGAACTGGCCCGCACCCTGCTCGACACCGATCCACGAATCGCGCTGTTCCCCGCGGGCGGCGCCGGCGATCCGTCCCTGACTGGTGTGTCGATCACGCCGTACATGCTGTCGCCCGGCGAGGAGAAGATCGTGGCGGACCGGCTCCATGCACTGCTGTCCGGCCGATCCCCGCGCGACGGCGCGGCGCCGGTCGCCGCGCCCGTGCAGGATCTCACTGGCCAGTGGGACGTGCGCATCGAGTTCGCGGCCAGCGTCTCAACCCATGTGTTCCATCTGCGACAGCAGGGTCGCGAGATCGACGGCGCTCATCAGGGCGACTTCGTCGTCTCGAAACCTGTCCGGCACGCTGGATGGTGACGCGGTCCGGATTCGCAGCACTTACGGCGAGCAGCATGGCGACGCCCTCAGCTTCAGCTTCTCGGGCCAGGTGGCGCCGGGGAGTAAGGACGAGATCGCGGGAACGCTCGACATGGGCGAGTATCTCAGCGCACGGTGGACGGCGAAGCGGCGGCTGCCTTCGCGGGCCTGACCGGTGCCAATCCGATCCGCTTTCGCGGCGCCGCTCCTGGCGCTGGTCGGTTTTGTCCCAGGCACCGCTGGCCAGCCTGCGCCGCCCAAGTATGAGTTACTCCTGCGTGGCGGGCACGTCATCGATCCGCGCAACGCGATCAACGCATCCAGGGACGTCGCGATCGTCGCGGGGAAGGTTGCGGCGGTCGCGCCCGGGATACGTCCCGCCGACGCATCGAAGACGATCGACGTGGCCGGACTCTATGTCGTCCCCGGGCTCGTCGACATCCATACCCACGTCTACGCCGGCACCGGCGAGAAGGACTCGTACGCGGGCGACAACAGTGTGTACCCGGACGGCTTCACGCTGCGCGCCGGCGTGACGACGATCGCCGATGCCGGGAGCTCCGGCTGGCGGAACTTCGAGGACTTCAAGCAGCGCATCGTTGATCGATCCAGGACCCGCGTGCTCGCCTTTCTCAACATCGTCGGTCATGGCATGCGCGGCGGTGCGTTCGAGCAGGACCTCGACGACATGGCCGTGCAGCCGACGGTGGAGATGGCCCGACGCCATCGTGGACTGATCGTCGGCGTCAAGACGGCACACTACGCCGGACCTGAATGGACGCCGGTGGAGCGGGCGGTCGAAGCGGGAACGCTCGCGGACGTGCCGGTCATGGTCGACTTCGGCGCGCGGCGTGCTGAACGCCCGGTCGCCGAGCTCCTGACGCAGAAGCTCCGCCCGGGCGACATCTATACGCACGTCTTCTCGGGACTTCGAGGCGAGCAGGATCCGTCCGGACGGCTGAACACGGCGCTGTTGGAAGGCAGGAAGCGTGGGGTCCTCTTCGATGTCGGCCATGGCGCCGGCAGCTTCGCCTGGCGGATCGCGGCACCGGCGCTCGAGGAACGATTCATGCCCGATTCGATTTCCACCGACCTGCACGTCGCGAGCATGAGCGGCGGGATGAAAGACATGCTCAACGTCATGAGCAAGTTCCTGGCGCTGGGGATGCCGCTCGAGAGCGTCGTTCAACGCGCCACGTGGAACGCGGCGCGTGCGCTCAAGCAGGGAGGGGTTGGACATCTTTCCGTCGGCGTCAATGCTGACGTCGCGGTGTTGCGCCTGGAGCACGGCGATTATGGCTTCGTCGATTCGTCCGGCGCGCGGTTGAAGGCCGCACAACGGCTCGCCTGCGAGCTGACCCTGCGCGACGGGAAAGTCGTCTACGATCTCAATGGTATCGCTCAGCCGGATTGGAGATGAGCCATGGCAAAGTCGAATCGGAGACGCTTCCTCGCGCGGGCGTCGGTGGTGGCGGCCGCCGCGGCCATGCCGTCGCCCGCGCGAGCGCAGCAGAGCGCGATCGAGAAGCCGGCCAAGAAGGTCCACTGGAGCGGGGGCAAGCGGCCGGAGAAGACGCCGCTCTTCAGCGGCGTGGTTTCCTACGGCAACCTGATTTTCATCGCCGGCATCGGCGCCCATTTCGATGGGGACATCAGAGCCCACACAAACACGTGCTGGATGAGATCCAGAAGCGGCTCGAAGGAATCGGGTCGTCAATGGAAAAAGTTCTGAAGGTCAACGTCTATCTCCACGATCTCAAGGACTATGCGGGAATGAACGACATATTCCTCGGACGCTTCGGCGAGGATCCTCCGGTTCGGACTACAATCGCCGCCCCAGGAGGGATCCCCGGGAACTCGCTGGTCGAAATTGATTGCATCGCTTGCCTCTGACGGGCACTCATTGGTGGAGCTCCAGACGATGTGCAACAGACTGAGGGTCGCGTGCCTCGCGTGTGCGGTCTGCGTGTTCCAGCCGCCGGCGGTGTCAGCCCAGCCCACGCTGGAGCTGAGGGACTTCGTCGCCATGCCGATGACCGGGCTGGTCGATGGGAAGGGGACCAACGATCTGCTGCTGTCGCGCGTCAACACGCTGCGCGAGGAAGTCGGCGGCGCCAGGCGACTGTTCATCAGCGATCTCAACGGACCGCTCTACATCCTCGACAAGGACTCGAAAACGCCGAAGGTCTACCTCGACTTCAACGGCCATGCCGGGCCGGAAGGGGATGTTCCGCAAGCTGGCGATCGCGCAGGGATACGGCAACGGGCTGAACGGCTTCTATCTCGACCCGGACTACACGCGTAACGGAAAGTTCTACACCACCCACATCGAGGATCCGGCGCTGCCCGGATCGAACCTGCCCGACAACACGAACGTGCCGGCATTGAACGTCGCCGGATACACGACGACGGCGGCAATCAAAACACCCGGGCCGCTGCAGCACGAGGGCGTGCTCGTCGAGTGGACCGATTCGAACCCGTCGAACTCGACCTTCGAGGGAACGGCCCGCGAGCTGCTGCGCGTGCAGCTGAACACCCGCAGCCATCCGCTCGGCGACCTGATCTTCAACCCGGCGGCGCGTCCCGGCGATCCCGACTGGCGCGTCCTCTATATCGAATGCGGCGACGGCGCGTCGGGCGAATCGAGCAACGTTGCGATCCGTCCCAACCCGCAGCGGCTGGACAACCTCGAGGGAAAAATCCTCCGCATCATCCCGGATCTCAGCCAGCATGTCGCGACCAGCACGGTGAGCGAGAACGGGCGCTACCGGATTCCCAACGACAATCCGTTCGTCGCCACGGCCGGCGCGCGCAAGGAGATCTGGGCATACGGCTTCCGCAATCCGCATCGGCTCAACTGGGCGATCGATCCGGTCAACCCGGCCAACAACCGGCTGATTGCCAACTCGGTCGGCCTGCGCACCTGGGAGACGGCCTACATCGTCCACAAAGGCGCCAACTATGGCTATCCGCTGCGAGAAGGCACCGAGCTGCTGAAGGTCGACAACACCACGGCGCCGCTGCCGGAGGTCGACAGGATTCCGCTGCAGGTCGGCGAAAACCCCACCGAGACGATGGTCGTGCCGCGGTATCCTGTCATCCAGTACGGGCACGATCGCGGCGGCGGCGACTCGATCGGCAGCGGGTTCGTGTACAACGGCAAGCTGATCCCGGCGCTTCGTGGAAAATACGTATTCACCGACCTCACGACCGGCCGGATCTGGTACGCCGACTACAAGGACATGCTGGCGGCCGACGATGGCAAGCCGGGCACGCTGGCGCGGCTGCAGCCGGTGCGGCTGCTCTGGAACGACCCTCACGATTCGCCCGACGCCGGCAAGAAGGTGTACGACTCGATGTTCCCGATCGTCGAAGCGGCGTACCACGCACGCGGCGGGAAACACCCGAAGCTGCCGGGCCGCCCGGAGCTGGTGATGGGCGGCCGCGCCGACGTGCGGTTTTCCATCGACGCCGGCGGCGAACTGTTCCTCTACAGCAAGAGCGACGGCGTGATCCGCGCGGTGGTCGAGGCGATCGGTTTCTGATACAGCGGATTTTCGGAATGGTGAAGCCATGACGCTGCGAATGCTCGTCGTCGTGCTGGCCTTGATCGCTCAGGGCCTGGTCGTGGCGCAGGCGCCGAAAGGCGCGAAAGCGTGGACGCCGCCGCGCACCGCGGACGGCCAGCCGGATCTGCAGGGCATCTGGGATTTCCGCAGCGCGACGCCGCTCGAGCGCCCCGCCGCGTTCGCGGGGAAGGAAACACTCAACGACGACGAGGTCGCCGCGTATGAACGGCGCGCGGCCGAGCGTGAAGACGGCCGTCCCCCCGACGATCCGCGTACAGAGCAATCGGTCCACCCGACGTGGTGGCTCGACTACGGCAAGACCGTCATCAAGACTCGACGCACGTCGCTGATCGTCGATCCGGCCGACGGACGGATTCCGCCGCAGACGCCGGAAGCGCAGCAGCGCCTCGCCGCGCGCCGTGCCGCCGCGCGCAGCCACGGCCCGGCCGACTCGTACGAGGATCGCAGCCTGTTCGAGCGCTGCCTGACGCGCGGTGTGCCCGATGGGATGCTGCCGGGCCCGTACAACAACAACATGCAGCTGTTGCAGGCGCCCGGCTACGTGATGATCTTCACCGAGATGATTCACGACGCGCGGATCATCCCGACCGACGGGCGCCCGCACGCCAGCCCGGACATCCGCAAGTGGATGGGCGATTCTCGCGGGCGGTGGGAAGGCAGCACGCTGGTCGTCGACACCACCAACTTCACCGACAAGACCAGCTTCCGCGGCTCCGGCGCGAACCTGCACGTGGTCGAGCGCTTCACGCGCCTCGACGCCGACACGCTCGAGTACCGCTTTACCGTCGAGGATCCGACAACCTGGACGCGGCCGTGGACCGTGGCGTTTCCGATGATCAGGACGGAAGGCCCGATCTACGAGTACGCCTGCCACGAGGGCAACTACGGCCTGGTCGGGATCCTGTCGGGCGCACGCTCTGAGGAGAAGGTGGCAGAGGAAGCCGAGCGGAAGAAGCAGCGATAATCGTCGGATGTCGCTGCTGCAGGCGCCGCGCTTCGATGCCGCCGGCGCGGAGCATCTCGCGCGCGAACTGTTTCGCGTGAACGCCGACGCCTCGCTCCTTCCCAGCGAGCGCGACCAGAATTTCCTGCTCACGGCGCCATCCGGCGACCGTTACGTCCTCAAGATTGCGAACGGCGGCGAAGACCGGGCGATGCTCGAAGCGCAGAACGCGGCGATGGCGCACGTGGCCAGACGGGTCGCCTTCTGCCCGCAGGTCCTGGCGACGACGGAAGGCGACACGATCGCGTTCACGCCGGACGGGAACCATTTCGTCCGGCTCGTGACCTACCTGGACGGCACGCCGCTCGCGAAGCTGACCGCGCGCACGCCGGCGCTGCTTGAAAACCTCGGCCAGACGATAGGCGCGCTCGATGCGGCGCTCGCCGACTTCGATCACCCGGCGATCCATCGCGATTTTCACTGGGACCTGGTGAACGCGGCCCGTGTCATCAGCGAGCACCTGCCGCTGGTGCGCGACGCCGAGCACAGACGGCTGATCGAGGCGGTCAGCGGGTCCGCGTTCGAGGCGCTCGACCGTTCGAGGAAGGCGCTCCGCCTCAGCGCCGTGCACCACGACGCGAACGATTGGAACGTGCTCGTCTCCGACACCGGTGCCGGTGCGCAGGCGCCCGAGATCGTTGGCGTGATCGATTTCGGCGACATGGTCTACAGCTGGACCGTCGCCGATCCCGCCATCGCGGCCGCCTACGCGCTGCTCGACCGGCCGAATCCGCTCGAGATCGTCACGGCGATCGTGCGCGGCTATCAGCGCCAATACCCGCTGCGCGACGAGGAATTGAGCGCCGTGTTCCCGCTCGCGGCGCTGCGGCTGTGCATGAGCGCGTGCATCGCCGCCTGGCAGCAGCAGCAGCGCCCGGACGACGAGTACCTGGCGGTGAGCCAGGAACCGATCCGCCGCACGCTGCCGGTGCTCGCCGCGGTCGATCCGGCCGTCGCGGAAGACGCCATTCGGCGCGCACTGCGATGAGCAGACTGAGTCACGCTGTGCCCTCTCTGCCTCTCTGCGCCTCTGTGCCTTTGTGCCCCAGTGGTTCGGATCTCGCGGCGGCGGTAAGATACGCAGTGCCGCGCCTCACGGTGTGTCGATGTCGCGAAATATTCTCTCGTTTCTAGTTGCGCTCCTCCTCCTGTGTACCGCGCCGTCGGTTGCACTCGCGCAGGCGGGTCCGGCCTCGTGCTCCATCACGGGCAAGAACCTCTACGTCCGCGACGTGATGAGCGATCTCTACTTCTGGTACTCACGAGATGCCGGACTTGAACCCGGCGTCGTTCGACTCGCCGGAGGCGTACCTCGAGGCGGTGCGATTCAGGCCGCTGGACACGACCTTCAGCTACATCACCTCCCGCGCCGCGAACGATGCGTTCTTTTCCGAGAGCCAGTTCATCGGCTTCGGCCTCTCGACCTCGCTCGATGGCGTCGAGATGCGTATTACGCAGGTCTTTCCCGACAGCCCGGCGTCCGAGGCCGGCCTCTTGCGCGGCGATCGGATTGCCGAGATCGGCGGCCGCTCGGTGGCGGCGATGGTCGAGAGCGGCGAGATCGGCGGCGCCTTCGGGCCGACCGAGATCGGCGTCGAGACCGATGTCGTGCTGATCGACCAGGCCGGCGCCAGCCGCAGCGCGCACATGATCAAGCGGCTGGTGACGATTCCCACCGTCTCGCTGACCCGCGTTTATACCGTCGAGGGGCGGCGCGTCGGCTACATCTTCTTCCGCAACTTCGTCCAGCCGTCCTTCGAGGCGCTCGACAGCGCGTTCGCCGAGCTCGCGGCGGAGCGGGTCGACGACCTCGTGCTCGACCTCCGCTACAACGGCGGCGGCCTGGTCAACGTCGCGCAGCACCTGGCGAGCTACATCGGCGGGCAGCGCACCGAGGGGCTCGTCTTCGCCGAGTACTTCCACAACGACCGGAACGCGTTTCGCAACCGCATCCTGCGGTTCGACACCAAGCCGGCGCAGCTGCGGCTCGATCGGCTGATCGTCGTGACCACGCGCGGTTCGGCGTCGGCGAGCGAGCTCGTGATCAACGCGCTCCGGCCGTTCATGCCGGTCGTCGTGATTGGCGGCACCACCTACGGCAAGCCGGTCGGTCAGTACGGGATCCCGTTCTGCGATCTCCTGGTCGCGCCGGTCTCCTTCACCTTGCGCAACGCCGACGGGCAGGGCGACTTCTTCGACGGCTTCGCGCCCGACTGCCCGGCGCCGGACGATGCGGGGCACCAGCTGGGCGATCCGCAGGAAGGATCGCTGAAAGAGGCGTTGACCTTCGCCGCGACGGGCGCATGCAGCGCGCCGGCCGCCGCGACGCTCCGCACGGCGCGCACTCCCCGGCGCGGACCTCGGGTGCTCGGATGGCAGTCGCTGGTCAACGCGTATTGACCGCGTGCCGCCGCGCATGACCAGCGACGACCTTCTCGCCGCGCGCCGCCGCCTGATCGGCGGCAACGTCAGCATCGGCTACCGCCGCCCGCTCCACATCGTCCGCGGCTCGATGCAGTACCTGTTCGACGCCGACGGCCGCCGCTACCTCGACGGCTACAACAACGTGCCGCACGTCGGCCACTGCCACCCGCGCGTGGTCGACGCCGCCGAGCGGCAGATGCGCGTCCTGAACACCAACACGCGCTACCTGCACGAGCATCTCGAGCGCTACGCCGAGCGCGTCACCGCGACGCTGCCCGAGCCGCTCCGCGTCTGCTATTTCGTCAGCTCGGGCAGCGAAGCCAACGAGCTGGCGCTGCGCCTGGCGCGGGCGCACACGCGGCAGCGCGACCTCATCGTCCTCGAGGCCGCGTATCACGGCAACACGACGACGCTCATCGACATCAGCCCGTACAAGTTCAACGGCCCGGGCGGGGAAGGGCAGCCGCCGTGGGTGCACGTCGTGCCGCTGCCGGACGTGTATCGAGGACGGGACAACGCGCGCGGTCAGATCGGCGATTCAGCTGCCGGCGTCAAGTACGCGGACGCGGTGGCGACGGCGATCGATCGGATTCGCGCCGCCGGACGCGGCCTCTGCGGCTTCATCGCCGAAAGCTGCCCCAGCGTCGGCGGCCAGATCATGCTGCCGCCGTCGTACCTCGCAAATGTATACAAGCACGTGCGCGAGGCGGGCGGCGTCTGCATCGCCGACGAGGTGCAGACGGCGTACGGCCGGATCGGCAGCAGCTTCTACGCGTTCGAAGATCAGCAGGTCGTGCCCGACATCGTGGTCCTCGGCAAGCCGATCGGGAACGGGCACCCGATTGGCGCGGTGGTGACGACGCGCGAGATCGCGAAGTCGTTCGACAACGGGATGGAGTTCTTCAGCACCTTCGGCGGCAACACCGTGTCGTGCGCGGTTGGCCTTGCGGTGCTGGATGTCGTGGAGGAGGAGAAGCTCCAGGCGCACGCTGAGCGCGTCGGCGCGCATCTGCTCGAGCGGCTGCGTCCGCTCGTCGATCGCCACTCGCTCGCCGGCGACGTGCGCGGCTCCGGGCTGTTCATCGGCGTCGAGCTGGTTCGCGATCGGGAGACGCTGGAGCCGGCCACCGAGGAAGCCTCGGATGTGGTCAACCGGCTGCGGGAGGAGGGGATCCTGATCGGCACCGACGGCCCGCACCACAACGTGCTGAAGATCCGGCCGCCGATGCCGTTCACGATCGAGGACGCCGATGTCCTGGCGTCGTCGCTCGACGCCGCCTTACGGTAGGGGACGGCCTTCAGGCCGTCCCGAGTCGCGGCACGGTCTGAAGACCGTGCCCTACAAGTTGTCTCTGCGGCCTCCGCGGCCTCTGCGTTCTATTTCTTCGCTGCTGCCGCTTTTCGCAGCGGCGACTCTGTCTTCTGCGCGTCGGTGGCGGCCTTCACGAGTACCGGCTTCATCTCGTCCGGCACGGTCGGCCTCCACTTCACGTCGCCCGCCTCGGTGAGGTAGTCGTAGAGATCGTCGAGGTTGGCCGGCAGCGCATTCGCCAGCGACGCCTCGTCGGACGCAAACCGGACCGACGCCATCATGTAGGCCTGCAGCGCCTTTGCGATCTCGGGGTTCAGTCCGGGGTTCTTCTGGTCGATCATCGCCAGCGCGCGGTAGAAATGCGCGCCGTAGTTGCGCTCGCGGTAGTCGAACTGGATCGCCTTCTGGAACGCCTCGTCGGCCGCCTTGCGGTCCTCGTCGGTGCGGCCCACCAGCTTCATCACTTTGCCGTAGTAATAATGCGCCGCCGGATCGTTCGGCCGGTTGACGCGGGTGTACTCGAGGTTGCGCTTCGCCAGCAGGAACATATCGTGGTAGAAGCTGAGGATGCCGTTGTCGCGCTTCAGCGTCGCCATCACGCGGACGAACTCCGGGTGGGTCTGCGTCAGCTTGCCTTGTTTGGCGTCGAGCTCCGGCTTGAGCTGATTGATCATGTCTTCGGCGTTGGCGAGCCGCTCGGCCGTGCGCCGCCGGTTGCCCATGAACCCGAGCCCGACGCGCTGATCCTGCTTCACCGCTGCCTGCAGTGACGCATAGAGCTTCGGCACTTCGCGCACCTCGTAGCTCTGGTTCAGCATCGCCCTGAACGCCGCGTCGTCGGCGACGTTCTCCTGCACCGTATCCCAGTCGAGATTGAGTGCCCCCGCCCAGGCGTTGCCGACCGCGTAGCCGATCATCGCGCCGGCCGCGGCAGCGGTTGCGATCTGCGACCCATCGCCGCCGCTGGCCTTGGCCGCGACGATTCCGCCGACGGTGCCGAGCCCGAGGCCGATGAACTTCCGCCTGGTCGCTTCCTTGGCGTTGAACTCCTCCTGGCCGACCCGCAGCATCGACTTCAGCTTCCAGTGATCGAGCTGCACGTGCGCCATCTCGTGCCCGAGGACGTAGGCGAGCTGCGCTTCGTTGTCGAGCAGCGAGACGAGCCCGGTCGAGATGTAGATGGTGCCGGTGGAGAGCGTCTCGGCGAACGGAATCGGATGCGCGACCAGGCGGAACGCGAACAGCTTTTCAGAGTCGGCGGGTACGAGCCGCTGGCCAACGCGGTTGATGTAGTCGCCGACCAGCTTGTTGTCGTACAAGCCGGTCTGCAGGCGCAGGCGATCGCCGTCGTGGACGACGGTTGGCCGCGCGGGCGATGCGACGTTCTTGTGGAACGCGTCGATGCTGTGCTGGCGCTGCAGTTCGTCGAACTCGTTGTCGACGTCCTCGCGGAACTCGGGATCGGTCTGATACAGGTTCACCGAAAACGCCTTGAGCTTGTCGTAGCGGCGCGCGTCCTTGTCGGCCTTGGCCTTCTCCTTCTCGCGCAGCTTCGCTTCCTCGTCCTTGTCCTTCCCCTTGGCGATGCCCGGTATCCTCATCTGCGCATGGATGGCCGATGAGGCGGTTGCTCCGGCGACCAGCAAGGCTCCCAGAACGGCGGCGGAACGAACGATGTTGGTTCTCACGTTGACGCTCCTTCGATGACGCTACCGCGTTGGCGTGCGCACCAGGCGCAGGCCGATTGAATAGTCGCGGGTGCCCGGCATCGCCTTGCCGCGCGCCGAGAGCCGCAGCGACTTCGCGCCGTCGACCCAGGATCCGCCCCGGACGACGCGCTGGTAGTTCGGGCTGAACCAGTCCTCGCACCACTCGGCGACGTTGCCGAGCATGTCGTGCAGCCCCCACGCGTTGGCCGCTTTCATGCCGACCGCCTGCGGCCGCGACGAGCGCGCCGTGCTCTCGGCGAGCCCGAACCACGCGATCGCCGGCAGCGGCGGCGGCGCCGGCTCGCCGGCGCGCGCGGCATATTCCCATTCCGCTTCGGTCGGCATGCGATAGGAGAAGCCGTCGCGCCGCTGGTTCAACGCGTCGGCAAAGTCCTGCGCGTCCTGCCAGGAGACGTGTTCCACCGGCCGCCCCACGCCCTTGAAGTCGCTGGGGTTCTTGTCCATCACCGCCTGCCAGATGTCCTGCGTCACTTCGGTCGCGCTCATCTGAAACGGCTCGACCAGCGTCGCGCGCACCGGCTTCTCGTCGTCTTCGCAATCCGCGTCGCCGCTGGAACACCCCATACGGAACTGCCCGCCCGGGATCGACACGAACCGCAGCGACTGGCCGTTGAGCGTGAGCGGCGCGGCGGCGCGCGCGGACGCGGGCGACGTTTCCGCTGGCGAAGGCGCCGGCGGCGCCGTCGTTGGCTTGGCGCCGGACGCGGTGCTGACGGCTGGATGGGATCGGTTCGCAGGGTGCGCGGATTGGACTGGAATCGTCGGCGGGGCTGTCGTGGTCGTCGTCGGTGCCGGCAGCGGGACGCGAAGCGGGGGCGCCTCCCCCGGGTCCGACCTGGCTCGCGCCTGATCTTGGATCGGTGCCGGTTTCGGCCGCTTCACCACAGACGCCGCAACCCCGACGATCAGCAGGAGAGCCAACACTGCCGCGCCTCCTTGCAGGAGACGACGACGATCAAGCGGAACCGGTTCCGTCTCGATTCGCTCGGGCGGCCGCGGCTCCGGCCGCCGCGGCGTCGCCGGCCTCCATGCCGCGGCGGGCCTGGCGGGATTGGGAAACAGCGGCATCCGCGCGATGTCTTCTTCGCGTTGATCCGGCGAGTGCACCTCCGGCCTCACCGCGCGGTCGTCGTAGCGATCGCGAATCAGCTCGCTCACCCGCAGGCCGACATCCTCGAGCGACAGCGGGCTGTCGATCGCGGGATCGCCGTACCGCAGCACGTCGAGCAGCGCCCCGGAGAACATCGTGTGCCGCTCGCCAGACGGCGCAATTGACACGTTGCGCGAGCTCGACGAGCAGAGCAGGGTGGTGCCGCGACGCGGGAATGCGTCGAGCGTCTGGAGGCGGGCAGCGCCGCCGGGCGTCGATTGGAATTCCTTGAACGCGGCGGCGGCGAAACAGCAATCCAGGATGAGAAAACGCCGCAGGTTGAGCGCGGCGTTGCGCAGCGCCGAGGCGAGATCGGACACGCGGATGCTCGACGTGCCTTCGAGCCCCTCGATCGTCGACTTCACCGCCAGGAAGTAGTCGCGCCCGTTGATGAATCCGCCGTGACCCGTGTAGTAGAGGAACACGTCGCGCGGCGCCGGACGCTCCCGCATCCGCGCGCGGAGGAAGCTCTGGAGCTCCTCGACAATCTCGGGAGCGGTCTTCGCCGAGTCGAACAGATCGAGGATGTTGTCTGCAGGGAGGCCGAAGTCGCCGGCGAGGTAGCGCTTGAAGTCTTCAGCCGAGCGCGCGAAGGCGTGGGACGCGGCGAGCTGGGGCGACTTTGGCCAGCTGCTGCCGCCCAGCAGGATCGCGAGTGTGGTCTCCCGCGTCGCCGCCTCGCCAGCAGCCATCAGTCACCCGCTGCCGCCAGGACCTTGGCCAGTGCCTGCACGCCCTGGCTGTCGAGATTGCGCGCGTGGACGGTCTTGCCGTTGGCGACGATGTCGAGGGAGACGCCGCTGTTGCGCGCGAGCCACATCTGCACCCCTCTGGCGACGGCGGTCACCGCGGTGGTGCCCAGGACCAGCACCAGCGTGGTGCCGAAGTCCTGCGACTCCGGATCGCTCCGCACGCGCTCGATGCGATCGCCGGCGTCCAGCGATTCGGCCAGCGCCGTCCGGAGGTCCTCGGCGTAAACGTTCCCCTCGTCCGGGGTGACGTCCGGGAAGCGAATCGTGATACTGGAGTTGTCCATGGCGAACCGAACCTGTCCATAAGGGACGTTCGGCGACGCCTGGGGGTTCAGTCATACGTAGTGTCCGGCTTCAGCCGGACCGCGACGGGTCCGCCTGAAGGCGGACACTGACGTACGGGCGGGGTTACTTCGTTTCGTCGAAGGTGACCTGCGCGTCGGCCTTGACCCGCGCGGGGTTCGGGTTGGCGTAGCCGGTGTATTTCGCCGGCACTTTCCAGCTCGAGGCCACGTCGTCGACGCTCTTGCCGGCCTTCTTCCCGTCCTGCGCGAACTTCACGAAGTCGGCGATGAATTCCGAGTAGAGCTTCACGTCCGCGGGCGTCATCGTCGTGGCGTTGTGGCCGTTGATGATCGTGTCGACGCCGCTGACCGCCGCGGCCTTGCGGAGCGTCGCGGAGAACTCCACCGCGCTGCCGCCGTTGTTCTTGTCCATGATCGGCATGTCGCGCGTCGGGAACGTGTCGCCGACGTGCATCACGCGCAGCGCCGGGAAGACGACGTAGGCGTCGCCGCCGGTGTGGGCGCGGCCGAAGTAGTAGAGATCGATCTGATCGGCGCCCTTGCCCAGCGTCATCTTGTCCTTGAACGTGCGCTTGGCCATGCCCTTGCCGCCGTTCTCCTTGAAGATGTTGGTCTGCGGGCCGGTCTGCAGGCCGTACACCGGGTTCGCCTGCTCCATGTAGGTCTTGGTGTTCTCGTGGGTCACCACGTCGACGGTGGCGGGAAACTCCACCTGGCCGCTGGTGTGATCGAAATGGGTGTGCGTGTTGATGATCCTGACCACCGGCTTGTCGGTGACCGACTTGATCTTCTCGAGCAGCGGCGCGCCCCAGCCGGGCAGCTTGGTGTCGACCACCGTGACGCCCTCGGCGGTGATGAAGACCGCGCTGTTGCCGCCGCCGCCTTTCATCACGTACAGGTTGTCCTTCAGCTTTTCGGCTTCCACGACCTTCGGCGCTGCCTGCCCGGCCGGCTGCTGGTAAGCCGCGGCGGCCAGCGACAGCGCGCCGGTGGCGGCCAGCACTCCGAGCACGAATAGTCTTCTCATCGAAACCTCCACAAAGTGGGACACATCATAGCGCGGGAACATGGAGCCGCCCGTTAGAGCGGCGACGTAGCGCAGCCCTTCAAGGCTGCCGGCGCGGCCGTTGGCAGGCCTGAAGGCACTGCGGTACCGGGCCGCCTAAAACCGCTGCGTGAAGACGAGCTTGGTCGACGTGCTGCGGTCGAGGACGCGGTAGCGGCTGCCGTCTTCGAGCCAGTTGTTCAGGGTGACGAAGTAGATGTCGTTGCCCGGCGTCAGGATCCAGCGGAAGCGGACCTGCCAGCCGAGCACGCGGCTCTCCGAGTCGTACTGCAGGTTGTTGGCAAGCGACACGAACGGACCAAACTGCGTGTTGACGAGCGCCCGCAGGATGCTGCGTCGTGAAGACCGTGTCCGGCAGGTCGACGTGGTTCTGCTCCGCGGTGAGGGTTGCGAGCACGCCAGGCCGCGGGCGCACGGTGACGCTGGCCGAGAGATCGCGCCGGTGGCCGGAATAGAAGGTGCCGGTCTCCACGGTGGCGATCGCCGACAGCGTGCGCCGCGTCGCCGTCGTGAGGTTGGCGGCGTAGCGGGTGTACTGGTAATCGCTGCCGCGCGGGAGCGTCGTGCCGCCGATCGGGAAGTCGCGCTCGAGCACCTCGTAGGTCGGGCTGATCTGGACACTCGCGCCGTCGCCGGAATGCAGCGCGACATCGGCCACCGTGAACCGGAACGCGCGGCCGAGCAGCGCGCCGGACGTATCGGTCAGGAACTCCGACCAGGTCTCCATCGACACCTGGCGGATGAAGCGATGGTTGCGCGGCCGCGGGCCGAAGCGGACCACCGGATTCAGCCGGCGGTAGTCGGCGCGCTCGATGAAGCCGACGGCGGGGTTGGCGTTCCGCTCGACCACGCGGTACGACACGCGCGCGTTCCACAGATCGTTCGGGTAGTTGAGCCGCAGACCGTAAATCGCGTCGTCGCGGCTGGCGCGCGCGCCGGCAACCGGCGTGCGCGCGTAGAAGCCGCTGAACTGCAGGTTCTGCGAGCCGCGGAAGCGGGAGGTCGCGAGCTCGAAGTCGGCGCCGATGGTCTGGCGCACCGGCAGGTCCGTGTCGCGCGTCGAGCGCCGCGTGTAGATCAACCCCGCATACGACTGCCGCATCAGCCGCCGCCGCGGCCGGAAGACGGTGAAATCCTCGCCCAGCGCGTCACCCTCGTCGGCCGTACGCACCTGCAGCACGCCGAGATCGAACCGGCCCGCCTGGCCGGTGAGCTTGCCACCGTAGTCGATCGGTTGCGGGCGTCCGCGCGCGTCGAGCCCGATGCGCCGGCTGAAGAACGCGGTGAAGTCGGACGCCGGCTCGCGCGAAAAATCGAAGCTGCCGGATCCTTCGAGAAAGAAGTCGCGCTTTTCCGGGAAGAAGAGCGGAAAGCGCGTCAGGTTGACCTGGCGATCGTCGACCTCGGTCTGCGCGAAGTCGGTGTTGATCGTCAGGTTCGACTTGAGCTGCGGCGTCAGGTTGTAGAAGAGATCGCCGCCGGCGGTGGCGTGGAGCAGCGACGAGCGGCCGGCCGTGGGCGGATCGGAATAGCTGGCGAGCACATATGGCTTGATGTCGAGGCCGACGCCCTGGCTCGCGTCGTCGATGCCAACAAGGCGGCCGGAGCCGGCGAGGTTGTAGAGACCCTGGTTGCGGCCGTAGCCGGTCCACAGGCTCTCTTCGTTCTTGCGGCGGACCGTGCGCTGGAAGTTCGCGCCCCAGGCCGCGGCATCGGGATCGAAGTTGATGGTCCGGAACGGAATCTCGATCTCCGCCGTCCAGCCGCGGTCGTGGCGGCTGACGCGCGCCAGCCAGATGCCGTCCCACGCGCGGCTCTGCGTGACGCCGAAGCCGAGGCCGGTATTGCCGCCACCGCCGCCGCCGGCGGCCGGCACCAGCAGGCCGTCGCCCATCGCGCCCGACGGGTTGATCTCGAAGAAGTAGCCGCTGCGCTGGTTGAAGTACGGATCGAGCGCCCACATGAAGCGATCGTCGCCGGCGAGCGGGCCGTCGCGCACCATCTGGTTGCCGAGCAGGCGATCGGGATCGGAATCGAAGCAGTGGACGCCGAGGTAGAGACGATCGCGATCGAAGGCGATGCGGACTTCGGTGCGCTCGGTGGCCGGCGCGCCGTTCTGGGGCTCGAGCTGCGCAAAGTCGGTGGCCGGAACGGCGCGCTGCCAGATCGCTTCCTCGAGGCGCCCATCGATGTCGATGCGCTCGCCGTCGTGAAGCCGGACGGCGGCGACGCTCGGCGCGGACGGATCGAGCTCCTGTGCAACGGCCTGTTCGGCCGCCAGCAGCAACGAGAGTACGAGCCCGAACCGCGGTTTCATAGGGCAGGATTGTATCGCCTGCGGGTTGCTGATCTCGATCGCGGCCGCCGGGTCGCGGCGCCGTCGGCGAACAGGAGGGCAGAAGATCAGGAGGAAGTGGAGGTCAGGAGGCGCCAGTGTCTCGCTCGCCGTCGATTCGGCGGCGCGGCCTGCGTAGCAGGCCGACGGCACGACCGGACTCGGATCGATACACGAACCGACTGGAAGACGTCGAGGTCGGCTCGTGGATCGATCCGATTCCGGTCGTGCGCGGCCTGCTTTGCGGCGCCCGCCGAATCGACGGCGAGCGAGACACGCATGCCTCCTGTTCGCCGTCGTCGCCGCGAGAGATGGACTGAGAGCCTCTTGATCTCCTGACCTCCTGATCTTCTGTTCCTCCACTGGCGTCGCAAGCCAGCACCATCGCGTGGATCGGATGGGGCGGCTGCCGCCCGTGCAAGCAATTTGCACCGACGAGGCACGATGGCGTATACACCTCGAAGGAGATCTGCGATGGCGAGCACTCGGCCCCACGTCGTGATCAGAGGCCTCTGCGCGGCCGGCCTCCTCATGGTCGCGCTTCCGGCGCACGGTCATCACTCCTGGACCGCCGCGTATCACGAAGATCAGAGCGTCTGGATCCAGGGTGAAGTCGTCGAGCTTCACTACCAGAATCCGCACGCGTGGCTCTATGTCTCGGCGCCCGACAAGAGCGGGACGCCGGCGAAGTACGGCGCCGAGTGGGCGAACCCGAGCCGCCTCAATCAGCAGGGGATCACGAAGGACACGCTGCGGCCCGGTGACAAGGTGATCGTGACTGGCAGCCCGCCGCGCGATCCGTCGGAATATCGGCTGCACCTGAAGCGCATCGAGCGGCCGGCTGATGGATGGAAGTGGAGTGGGGGAGGCGCGCGCTGAACGGTTGCTAGTTGCTGGTTGCTAGCTGCGGGTTGCCGACCGACTCCCCCGGCGACCGGGAGCCAGTAACTAGCCACCAGCAACCAGCATCCAGTCACCGCAAGTAAGGTATCGTCTGCGGGCCGTGCGGAAGGACGCACAGCGTCGCGTCGCGTCCGGCTCCGCGCATCGCGGTCGACACCGCGTCCGCCACATCCTCGACCGGTTCGAAATGCGCGGCGCGAACGGCGTCGGGCGTCAGGCCGCTCGGTCTTCACCATCACGTTCGCTTTCAACTGCAGCTGCGCCTGCAACTGCACCTGCCATTGATCCGGCACCGAGTAGCCTGGAGCGGTGATCATCGCGAGCAGCTTGGCCGGCGACGGCTGCGACGCGAGCACCTGGCCGTAGGAGCCGTGCGACGGGAGGCCGTCGCGGCATTCGGCGGCGCAGACGATCGTGCCGCCCGGCTTGACGACCTTGGCCGCGGCCGACATGCCTTTCACCGCCTGATAGAGATTCTGATCGAGCGGGAAGCCCGAGTTGGTCGTCAGCACGACGTCGAACGGCGCGTCCACTGCGCGCATCGCGTCGCGCTTGGCGGCGACGCACGCGGCCCGGTGTTCGGTCAGAAGATCGCCGGCGAAGACTTCGGTGATGCGCTGCTCGGGGTTCAGCGTCACGTCGACGGAAAAATCGACGCGCACCATCCGCGCGATCTCGCGCACGTCCTCGTGAATCGGGTTTCCCTCGGTGACGCCCCAGGTCGCGTTCGGGTGCGCGATGCGCACCGCGTCGTGCAGGACGAGCACCGTCTCGAGGCCCGCGAGGCCGGGCGCCACCATCTTCGGGCCGCCGCTGAAGCCGGCAAAGAAGTGCGGCTCGACGAAGCCGGTCGTGATGCGGATGTCGGCGTCCATCCAGATCCGGTTCAGCGACACCGGTACGCCGGTCGTCGTCGTGCCGACGTGGACGAGCGTCGACGCGCGCGCGGCTGTCGTGGTTGACCACGCGGTAGCGGCGGGCGATGTCGGCGCCGAGCATCTGCTCGTGTTCGGCCGGCGTGTTGACGCGATGCGTGCCGGTCGCAATCAGGATGGTGACGTCTTCGGGGCGGATGTCAGGCAGTTCGGCAAACAGCGCCTCGAGCATCGCCTGCCGCGGCTGCGCGCGCGTGATGTCGCAGACCGAGATCGCGATCGTCTGCCCGGGCCGGACGATCTCGCGAAGCGGCGGCCGCCCGAGCGGCGCGCGCAGCGCCGCGGTCAGCGCCGCATGGGGATCAGCGACGGCGGGCCGGAATGCCGGCTGGATTACCGTGACGCGGTCGGAGGGAAGATTCACCTCGAGGCCGTCGCTGCCGTAGTCGAGGCGCACACGCATGGAGAGAGATTACCATCGCCGGCGATGGACGACGATCAACGCAGAGCCCGCAGAGCCCGCAGAGAAAAACCTGGAGGGACGACGGGATTCGCGCCGACACGCTGCGCTACGACGATTTTGAAACGCGCTGTCACGACAATTGCTGATCACACCACGGCCAACGAGAAAGACAGTTTCTGCGGATTCAGCGAGTTCCGCGTTGACCGTCGCCCGTCGTCAGCTGCCGAAGGAGCTTGGGATCTCGAACCCCTTCCGGTACTCGCGCGTCAGCAGACGGTCGGCTTCCTTGTCGTCGACGAACTTCTCGGCCTTGCCATCGAAGGTCAGCGACCGCCCGACGCGGTAGGAAATGTTCGCGAGGTGCGGCAGCGTCGACGACATGTGTCCTTCGAGCACATCGCACGTCAGCACCTTCGGATCGCCGGCACGGATGGCGTCGATGAAGTTCTGGTAGTGCGGCGACTCGGTCGTCGTCAGGCCGGTGGGCTCGGTGGAATCGCCCGCCGGCGCTTCGGCGCCAGGCCCTTTTTCATTGTTCGGCCCGAGGTACGACTGCCAGGTCTTGCCTTTCTCCTCGATCCAGAGCCACCCCTTCGATCCGTAGAAGAGGTTGCCGATCTTCACGCTGCCTTCGTCGTTCGTGAAGCCGCCGCGCGTGCCGAACTCGATCACCCGGCCGTCGGCGTATTCGTACATCGTCGTCTGAGTGTCGGGCGTTTCCTGCGACGACTCCGCGCCGAAGTAGCCGCCGACCGAGCGGATCTTGACCGGATGGTCGTGCTGCTGCAGTCCCCACCGCGCGATGTCGAACTGGTGCGGCCCCTGGTTGCCGGTGTCGCCGTTGCCGTAGTCCCAGTGCCAGTGCCAGTTGTAGTGGAAGCGGTTGCGGTTGAACGGCCGCTTCGGCGCCGGGCCGAGCCAGAGGTCGTAGTCGACCTTCGCCAGATACGATTCGTCGTAGGTCGGCTCGATGGCCGTCGCCGCCACCGTCAGCGCGTACTTCTCGCCGGGCGACATTGGCCCGTCGGGGTATTTGCCGATCGCCGGCCGCGGCTTGTAGCAGAGGCCGCGCGCCATGTAGACCTTGCCGAGGCCGCCCTCGTGGATGAACTTGATCGCGTCGAGCACCGCCGGCCGGCTGCGGTTCATCGTGCCGACCTGCACGATGCGGTTGTAGCGCGCCGTCGCCTCGACCATCTTGCGCCCTTCCCACACCGTGTGCGACGAGGGCTTCTCGACGTAGACGTGCTTGCCGGCCTGCAGCGCCCAGATGGTCGCGAGCGCGTGCCAGTGGTTCGGCGTCGCGATGACGACGGCGTCGATGTCCTTGTCGTCGAGAACGCGGCGCAGATCCTGGACGAAGCCGGGCTTGAAGGTGGCAACGTCCTTGAGCCGCTCGTCGTTGATGCGCCCGGGCGCGAGGTTCGCGTCGACGTCGCACAGCGTCTTGACCTCGACGTTCTTCAGGCGCGCGAAGCCGCGCTTCAACGCGTTGCCCTGGCCCCTGATGCCGATGCTCGCGGTGAGCACGCGATCGTTGGCGCCGATGATGCGGCCGCCGACGTGAGGCGCCGCCTCGACCGTGCGGGTGAAGAAGTCGCCGCCAAGCGCGAGCCCTGCGGCGGCCGCGCCAACCCGGGTGCCGAATTCACGCCGCGAAACGGTATTCGGGTCGTTGTCTCGTCCGGCCACGGTCGCTCCTTTTTTGTCGGATGCCATTCCTCTGGCGGATCGTAGCACCGACGTCAATTTACCAATCACCCAATTACCCAACCCAATTACCCAATTACCCAATTACCCGATTACCCGATTACCCAATTCATCCCGTCCTCGTCGCGTACATCGGGTAGGATTTCGGCGCGCAGGAGCTTTCCATGACCATCATCCGCCGGGCGAGCGCCGCGGCGCTCGTCGCCACCATTCTGGTCGCGCTGGCGCCGCTCGCCGCGAACAAGACCATCGACGTCGACACGGCGACAATTGCCCAGCTCAACGCGGCGTTCGACGCCGGCACGCTGACCGCCGAATCGCTGGTGCAGATGTGCCTCGCGCGCATCGCCGCGTACGACCGCAAGGGCCCATCGCTGCACGCCGTGATGACCCTCAATCCGAAGGCGCTCGAGACCGCCCGCGCGCTCGACGCCGAGCGCAAGGCGAAAGGGCGGCGGTCGCCGCTGCACGGTATCCCGGTCGTCCTCAAGGACAACTACGACACGTTCGACATGCCGACCACCGGCGGCTCGGTGCTGCTCGAAGGATCGATTCCCTCGAAGGACGCCTTCGTCGTCAAGAAGCTGCGCGACGCCGGCGCGATCATCCTTGCCAAGCTGAACATGTCCGAGTTCGCATCGGCAGGCGCCTACAGCTCGCTCGGCGGCCAGTCGTTGAACCCGCACGATCTGACGCGAACGCCGTCGGGTTCGTCGGGCGGCACCGGCGTCGCGATTGCCGCCGCGTACGCGCCGATCGGCCTCGGCACCGACACCGGCGGATCGATTCGCGGACCGTCGACATCGAACGGCATCGTCGGCCTCAAGCCGACGCTCGGCCTCATGAGCCGCGCCGGCATCATCCCGTTGGCGCTCAGCTTCGACACTGGCGGCCCGATGGCGCGCAGCGTCTACGACGTTGCCGTTTCGCTCGGGATCATGGCGGGCGTCGATCCGGCCGACGCCGCGACCGCGAAGAGCCAGGGGCAGGTGCGCACCGACTACACGCAGGATCTGAAAGCCGACGCGATGAAGGGCGCGCGCATCGGCGTCGCGCGCGATTTCCTCGGCGCCGATCCCGACGTCGACTATGTCGTCGAGACGGCGCTCGCCGCGATGCGAAAGGCCGGCGCGACCATCGTCGACGTGCGCTATCCGAAGTGGCTGCTCGACGCGAAGGAGGAGTTCTACACTGCCGTGCGCTACCCCGAGTTCACGGTGCAGATCGCCGAGTACCTCGCCGGCACCGGCCCGAAGTATCCGAAGAGCCTGGCGGAGATGATCGAGCGCGCGAACCAGTTCACCGGCACGCGTGAAGACGGCGCGCGTCCGAACCCGAGCCGCTGGAGCTTGTTCAAGCGCGAATCCGACAGCGGCACGATGGCCGACTATCGGTACAAGTCGGTGCACGACTTCGGCCTGCCGATGGTCCGCACCGTGGTGGAGGGCGTCTTCGCCGAGCAGAGGCTGGATGCGATTGTCTATCCAACATCGTCTCGCCGGCCGGGTCTCATCGCGGCGCCGCCGGGCGGCGGTGGCGGCACGCCGTCCGCGACCAACATCGCGAACCTCACGGGGTTCCCCGATCTGATCGTGCCAGCCGGGTTCAGTGGTGACGGGCTGCCGGTCGGATTGTCGTTCTTCGGGCCCGCATTCAGCGAGCCGCGGCTGCTCGCGCTCGGCTACAGCTTCGAGCAGACGACGCAGGCACGCCGGCGCCCGGTGCACACGCCGGCTCTCCCCGGCGCGACGATCTCCGTACCGTAGGGGACGGCCTTCAGGGTCCCACGACGGACCGGTGTGAAGACCGGTCCCTACCGTCGAAACGGTGTGCGGGGCCCGGGATATCGACGCTCTGGACCACGCACGCCGGATCGGCGTCTAATGGAAGAAAATCGCGGAGGGACCTGAATGCAGGCTGCGGTTGTTCTGCTTTGCGGTTTGATGCTCAGCCAGGCGGCTGCGACGTCCACGCCGGCGGCGACCGGACGGATCGCGGGCCGCATCGTCGCCGACGGCGCGAACACGCCGATCGCCGGCGCGCGAGTCACGCTCTTCCCCAACATGCCGCCGCGTCCGGCCGCTCCCATCGATCATGCCCGCATGATGTGGCGCCCGATGCAGACGCAAACCGACGACGACGGCCGGTTCGTGTTCGAGAAGGTCGAGGCCGGCGCCTATCGACTGGATGTGCAGAAGACGGGCTTTGCTCCGGTCGGCGAGCCTGGACAGGCGCCGACAACGGAAGTCGCGGCCGGCAAGACGACCGACGTTGCGGTGACGTTGCAGAAAGGCGGCGTGATCGCCGGCAAGGTACTCGACGCGCAGGGCGAGCCGCTTCCCGACGTGCGGATGATGGCGATGCGCCGGCTGAACCGGCAGGCCATGGCACCGCAGGCCGCGAACGCGATCTTCCTGGCTCCGGCGGCCGCCAGCGGTCAGATGCAGACCAACGACCTCGGCGAATTCCGCCTCGCCAACCTCGCGCCGGGCGAGTACTACGTCGCGGCGATGCCCAACGGCGGCATGCCATTCGGCGGACCGGGCACCACTCCGACGTCAACTGGCAAAGCCAGCCTGACGACCTATTACCCGGGCACGAACGATCAGGCCGCGGCGTCGCCGATCAAGGTCACGGCCGGCGACACCGTCTACAACATCGTCTTCAGCATGCAGTCGGCGCCGGGGTTCCGCATCACGGGCCAGATCGTGGACGAGAACGGCGCTCCCGTCAGCGGCGCGATGGTGATGCTGATGCCCGCGCGCCCGGCCGGCGGGTTCAGTCCTCCGAACCACGCCACCAGCGGCGAAAACGGCCGCTTCACGTTCGTCGACATCCCGGCGGCGAGCTATCGCGTCAACGCGTCGATCCCGATCCAGCTTGGCAACGGACGCGGCACCTCGATCGCCAGCACCGCTACCGGCGTCAGCGGTTCCACCGTGACGATGAGCAGCGGCGGCGTTTCGTCGTGGACGAGCGTCAGCTCGGGGGGAGGCGCCGCGGGCAGCACAGACCCGGCGAGTCGAAGTCACCGTGAACGACGCCGACGTGTCCGGCCTTCGCGTCGTCGTCCGCCGCGCGCAGCAGTAGCCCAGCTGTCGACTCCCGACCGCGCCGTTCACGTCGCGCAGCCAGGTGGCGGGCCTGAAGGCCTGCGCTACGACAGGGCCGCCAAGGTAGACTAACGCGCGATGAGGCGCACCTATCTGGCCTTTGCGGGAGTCCTCGCCGCTGCCTTTGCCATCCACGCACAAACCGGCGCGCGCACCGTCCGCGTGACGCTGCACGAAGGCACGTCGATGGCCGCCGCGCTGTCGCCCGATGGCCGGACGATCGCGATCGACTTGCTCGGCACACTGTGGACGATGCCCGCGGCCGGCGGGACGGCAACGCCGATCACCGACATCGCGATGGACGCGCGGCAGCCGTCGTGGTCGCCCGACGGGACGCGGATTGCCGTTCAGGCATACCGGAACAGCACCTGGCAGATCTGGACGGTCAAGGCTGACGGAACGGACTTGCAGCCAGTCACCTCCGGGCCGTACGACGATCGCGAGCCGGCGTGGTCGCCGGACGGCCGCCAGATCGCGTTCTCCTCCGATCGCAGCGGCAGCTACGACGTGTGGCTGCTGACGCTGGCCACCGGCGGCGTCAGCCAGGTGACCACCGCGTTCGTCGAACGAATTTCAGCCGTCGTGGCGCAGCGGATCCGACCGAGATCGCGTACGTCTCCGACCGCCGCGAGCGCCCAGGCGTCTACGCGATCGCGCGGTCAGCGGCGGCGGCCGAGCGACTGGTGGCGGCATCGAGCGGCAACGTCGCCGGACCAGCCTTTGCGCCCGACGGTGCGTCGGTCGCCTTCAGCGTCGTCGCCGGCAGCCGCAGCCGGCTGATGGTCGGCCCTTCGACAGGCGCAGGACAGCCGCCGGAGGCAGTCAGCGGCGGCCGCAACATCGCCGACGCCGACGAGGACGTGTTTCCGTTCCGGCCGCAATGGGCGTCGCCGACCGAACTGCTCTACACCGCCGACGGCAAGATCAAGCGCCGGCCCGCCGCCGGCGGCGCCGCGCGCGTCGTCGAGTTCACGGCCAACGTGTCGTTCACGCGTCCGGCGTTCACGCCGAAGCGCAAGAACTTCGATCTGGCGGGCGCGCAGCCGGCGCGCGGGATCGTGCACCCGGCCGTGTCGCCGGACGGTACGCAGGTGGCATTCGTCGGCGCTCGGCGATCTGTGGACGATGCCGGTCGGCGGCGCGCCGCAGCGCCTGACGCGCGACGCGTGGGTCGAGGCCGATCCGGCGTGGTCGCCGGACGGCAAGTCGCTCGCGTATTCCTCCGATCGCGGCGGATCGATGAACGTGTGGATTCGCGATCTGGCCAGCGGCGCCGATCGCCAGTTGACGCGCGGCGCAGGCGCGGCGATGCAGGCGGCATGGTCGCCGGACGGATCGCGCATCGCGTTCGGCGATCCGGACGGCCAGATTCAGGTCGTCGACGTGGCGGCAGGCACGACGAAAATGGCGCACGAGCGCCTCAACGAAGCCGGCCGCGCGAGCTGGTCGCCGGATGGCACGCGCGCTGGTCGTCTCGTCGCTCAAGGTCTACTCGACGCGCTTCCGCGAAGGGCACCAACCAGGTGCTGCGCATCTCGCTCAACGGTGAGCCGGATCGCTGGTTCGATCCGATGCCGCACAAATCGATCGGCATGCGCGAGGACTACGGGCCGGTGTGGGCGCCCGATGGCTCGCAGATGGCGGCGATCGTCGACGGGCTGCTGACGGTCTGGCCGGTCGCGCGCGACGGCACGCCGCGCGGCTCGCCGCGGCCGATCTCGACCGAGCGCGCCGGTTCGCCGACGTGGACCGGCGACTCACGCCGCGTCCTCTATCAGAGCGGCGACCGGCTCCGGCTGGTCGACGTCGCGTCGGGCCGGGTTGCGCAGACGATCGAGCCGCGCCTCACGTGGACGCCCGCCGCGCCGCCCGCCGGCTCGAAGACGATCCACGCCGGCCGGTTCTGGAACGGCCGCGCCGACGCAGCCGCAGGCCAACATCGACATCGTCGTCGACGGCGGCCGGATCAAGAGCGTCGCGCCGCACAGCGACGCGCTCCACGCCGGCACGGTCGTCGATGCGTCGAGGGACACCGTCATCCCGGGCTCGATCGAGATCCACACCCACCTGAGCAAGGATTTCGGCGAAGCGCTCGGACGCGCCTTTCTCGCCTGGGGCATCACCACGGTCCGCAACCCGGCGACCAACGCCTACGACACGCGCGAGTATCGCGAAGCGTTCGAGTCGGGCGCGCGGATCGGGCCGCGGCTCTTCACCACCGGCGAGCCGTTCGACGGGTCGCGCATCTACTATCCGGGCGGCATGTCGCTCGACGACACCGGCCAGCTGCCGCTCGCGCTGCAGCACGCGCGCGAGGCGGGGTTCGACTTCGTCAAGACCTACGTCCGGATGCCGGACCTGATGCAGAAGCGGATCATCGAGGAGGCGCACGGCATGGGGATGCCGGTCACCTCGCACGAGCTCTACCCGGCGGTGGCGTTCGGCGCCGACGGCGTCGAGCACATCCGCGGCACCAGCCGCCGCGGCTACTCGCCGAAGATCAGCGGGCTGTCGCGCTCGTATCGCGACGTGATCGATCTGCTGACGGCATCGAAGATGACGCTGACGCCGACAATCGGCATCCAGGGCGGATTCCGGCTGCAGACGCTGCGCGATTCGTCGTGGCTCAACGATCCGCGGATCGAGCGGCTGTATCCGCCGGCGGTCGCGCAGCGCTGGCGTGAGCAGACGAAGACGCCGGCCAGCGCGGAGACGCTCGAGGATGCGGCGCGGCTGGTCACGCCGCAGGAGCGCACGGTCTACGAGATCGTCAAGGGCGGCGGCCGGATCACCGCCGGGACCGACTCGCCGATCAACCCGTACGGTCTCGCCCTGCTGATGGAACTCGAGAACTACGCGTCCGGCGGGCTGACGCCGATCGAAGTGCTGCGCACGGCGACGATCGTCTCCGCCGAGGCGATGGGCGCCGGCGCCGATCTCGGCAGCATCGAGCCGGGCAAGCTTGCGGACCTGACGATGATCGACGGCGATCCGCTGACCAACATCAAGGATCTGCGCCGTGTCCGGCGCGTGATGAAGGGCGGGGAAGTGTTCGACGTCGAGACGCTTTTGCAACGACCGCAGGCGGGGCTCAGTCAAGGACGCAGATCGATCGAACGCAGAGCGCGCAGAGCACGCAGAGAAATTCCCTTAGTGTCTCTGCGGTCTCCGCGGCCTCTGCGTTCCCGAGTGACAACCGTGGCATTGAGCGAAGCGCAAGGGGAGGTGCGACATTCCGGTCCTGGGCATCGACGTCGGCACCAGCGGCTCGCGCGCGCTGATCCTCGACGAGGCGCGCGGCCTGCTCGCGTCGCAGACCGCCGACCACGCCGCGTTCGCCTCGCCGCAGACCGCGTGGGCGGAGCAGGATCCCGACGACTGGTGGCGCGCCTGCCAGCTCGCGGTTCGCGCGGTCCTCGCCGAGAGCGGCGTCGGCGCCGACTCGATTGCCGCCATCGGCCTCTCCGGCCAGATGCACGGCGCCGTGCTGCTCGACGATCGCGGCAGCGTCCTGCGGCCGGCAATCATCTGGTGCGACCAGCGCACCGAAGACGAGTGCCGCTGGCTCGATGAAACCATCGGACGCGATCGCCTGCTCCAGCTGACGTCGAATCCGGCGCTGACCAATTTCACGCTGACGAAGCTGCTCTGGATCCGCCGCCACGAACCCGACGTGTGGCAGCGCGTCGCGCACGTGCTGCTGCCGAAGGATTACGTGCGCTACCGGTTGAGCGGCGAGTTCGCGACCGACGTCGCCGACGCCTCGGGCACGTTGCTGCTCGACGTCGCGCGTCGTTCCTGGTCTCAGGAGATGCTCGACGCCGCCGGCATCGATCGGCGCCTGATGCCCGCGGTGTTCGAGTCGCCGGACATCTGCGCGCGCGTGTCGCGCGAGGCCGCCGCGCTGACGGGCCTCCGGGAGGGAACGCCGATCGTCGCCGGCGCTGGCGATCAGGCGGCCGGCGCGGTCGGGATGGGCATCACGCGGCCGCGGCGCGGTCAGTGCCACCATCGGCACATCGGGCGTCGTCTTCGCCGCGACCGATCGTCCCGCGACCGATGCGAAGGGACGGCTGCACACCTTCTGCCACGCCGTGCCCGGCCAGTGGCACGTGATGGGCGTGACGCAGGCGGCGGGCTTGTCGCTGCGATGGCTGCGCGATCAGATGCTCGCGGGCGCAGGCGGCGCCGTCACCTACGAGGAGATGACCGCCGAGGCCGGGCGTGTGCCGCCTGGCGCGGACGGGGTGCTCTGGGCTCCGTATCTGATGGGCGAGCGGACGCCGCACTGCGACCCGAACGCGCGCGCCGCGCTGGTCGGCCTCGCGGCAAACCACACGCGCGGGCACATCGTGCGCGCCGTGATGGAAGGCGTCGCGTTCAGCCTGCGCGACGGTCTCACGATCCTTGCCGAGATGGACGTGCCGGTGCAGCGGATCCGCCTCGGCGGTGGCGGCGCGCGGTCGCCGCTGTGGAGGCAGATCCAGGCCGACGTCTATGGCTGCGCGGTGGACACGCTGAAGGCCGACGAGGGGGCAGCCTACGGCGCCGCAATCCTCGCCGCTGTCGGCAGTGGAGGCTGGCCAACCGTGGACGCCGCGTGCGATGCTCTCGTGCGAGGGGACGAGCGAGACAGCGCCGAGGTCCGAGGTCGTGGCGTTGATGAACGAACGGTACCGCGCCTATCAGCAGTTGTATCCTGCGCTGCGTTCGATTGGTGCATAGTGGGCGCCTGACGGCGGACGTTCACGGTCCGGCCCTTCGAGAGCCTCAGGGCCGCCCTGAGCCGCGTCGAAGGGCGGCTGAAGCCGGACACTACATCTGAGAGCCCATGTCTGACCTTTACACCCCGAAGCCGGAGCACAAGTTCTCGTTCGGCCTGTGGACCGTCGGCAACAGGGGCCGCGACCCCTTCGGCGACGTCGTGCGCGACCCGCTGCCGCCAGACGATGCGGTGGCGCTCCTGGCTGAGGTCGGCGCGTGGGGCGTCAACCTGCACGACAACGACCTCGTGCCGATCGACGCCACCGCCGCCGAGCGCGATCGCATCGTCAGCGCGTTCGCCGGCGCGTGCCGCACAGCACGGCATCGTCGTGCCGATGGCGACGGTCAATCTCTTCTACGATCCGGTGTTTCGCGACGGCGCGTTCACGTCGAACGACGCGCGGGTGCGCGCGTACGCCGTGCAGAAGACGATGCGCGCGATGGATCTCGGTGCGGAGCTGGGCGCGCAGATCTTCGTGCTGTGGGGCGGCCGCGAGGGCACCGAGACCGATGCGTGCCGCCGCCCCGACGAGGCCGTCAAGCGCCTGCGCGAAGCGGTGAACTACCTCTGCGAGTATTCGATCGACTGCGGCTACGGCTTCAGGTTCGCGCTCGAGGCCAAGCCGAACGAGCCGCGCGGCGACATCTACATGGCGACGACCGGCGCCTACCTCGGCTTCATCCCGACGCTCGATCACCCGGAGATGGTCGGCGTGAACCCGGAAGTCGCGCACGAGCACATGGCGGGCCTGAATTTTCTCCACGCCGTCGCGCAGGCGTGGGAGGCGGGCAAGCTGTTCCACATCGACCTGAACGATCAGGCGCCCGGCCGCTACGACCAGGACTTCCGGTTCGGGGCCGCGAACATCAAGGCGGCCTTCTTGCTGGTGAAGTTCCTCGAGGAGGTCGGCTACGCCGGCCCGAGGCACTTCGATGCGCACGCGTACAGGACCGAGGACTACGACGGCGTGCGCGAGTTCGCTCGCGGCTGCATGCGCACCTATCTGATTCTCGCCGCGCGCGCGAGGCAATGGCGCGACGACCCGGCCATTCAGGCGCTCATCGCCGAGCTCGGCCAAAATCGTGGGGCGCCCGCGATCGGCAAGTACTCGGCGGTGCATCGCGACTCGCTGCTCGCACTACACTTCGATCGCGCGTCGATTGCAAAGAAGGGGCTTGGCTACGAGCGCCTCGATCAGCTGACGATGGAGCTGCTGCTCGGGGCGCGGGAAGAGGCGGCGCTATGAAAATCGCGCTCGTCGTCGCGGTCAGCGCGCTCGTGCTCGGGGGCGGAAGTCGTTTGCAGGACCTGCAGGCGCAGGCCCAACGGCCTGCCGCGGCGCAACCTGCCAACGACGCCCGACCCCGCGTCCCCGTCATGCTCCTCGACGGCGAGAGCGGCGGGCCGTATCACAAGTGGCAGCTGACGACGCAGGTGATCAGGAAGGTGCTGGACGAGACCGGGCTGTTCGACGTCCAGGTGGTGACGGCGCCGGCGGCAGGCGCGAGCTTCGCCGCATTCAAGCCGGACTTTGGGAAGTATCGCGCGGTGGTGCTGAACTACGACGCCCCCGACGACCGATGGCCGGCCGAGCTGAAGGGCGCGTTCGAGCAGCTACGTCCGCGACGGCGGCGGCGTCGTCTCGGTGCACGCAGCCGACAACGCGTTTCCCAAATGGGCGGCGTACAACGAGATGATCGGCGTCGGCGGCTGGCGCGACCGCAACGAGCAGGCGGGGCCGGCCTGGCACGTCAAGGACGGCAAGCTGACATCGGACTCGACACCCGGGCGCGCCGGAAGCCACGGCAACCGCCTGCCGTTCCGCATCACGGTACGCGACACCACGCATCCGATCACACAAGGACTGCCCCCGGTGTGGATGCACCAGAGCGACGAGCTGTACGCGTCGCTGCGCGGCCCCGGACGAAACATGACGGTGCTGGCGACCGCGCACTCAGAGCCATCGAACAGCGGCACGGGGCGCGACGAGCCGCAGTTGATGGTCCTCGGCTTTGGCCGCGGCCGCGTCTTCCACACGACGCTCGGCCACGATGTCACGGCGATGAGCTCGGTCGACTTCATCGTCACGCTGCAGCGCGGCACGGAGTGGGCGGCAACCGGCGCGGTGACGCAGCGCGTGCCGGCGAATTTCCCTGGCGCGGACGCGGTCAGCGCGCGCGCGGACATCGCGGCGATGGAGCAGGCGGCGCCGAGCCAGGCGAGCCCGGCGTCGCTGCCGCCGCCGGCCACCGCGACGCCGCAGTCGTTTCCGCCGGAGCAGGTCCGCGCCGGGCAGCCGATCTTCGCCTCGCAGTGCGGCTTCTGCCACGGCCGCGACGCGATGGGCGGCGAGAGCGGCCCGGATCTGACGCGCGCGCCGCTGGTCGCCGAGGACGTGCGCGGCGACAAGATCGGGCCGGCGGTGCGCGTCGGCCGCGTCGACAAGGGGATGCCGGCGTTCCAGCTCGGCGACGCGGATCTCGCCGCGGTCGTCGCCTTCATCCACGATCAGAAGAACCGGGCGTCGTCGCTGACCGGCGGCCGCCGCGGCGTCGACGTGTCCGATCTGCAGACCGGCAACGCTGACGCGGGCCGGAGCTACTTCAACGGCGCCGTGCGCGAACTGCCATGCGCCCGGCGGCGACCTCGCCGGGATCGCAAACCGCCTGCAGGGGCTGGCGCTGCTGCAGCGGATGCTCTATCCCGCGCCGGCCGGCGGCGGCGCCGTCGCGGGCGAAGGTGACGGTGACGACCGCCGCCGGCGGCACCGTCGCCGGAACGCTTGCCTACCGCGACGAGTTCACGATCGCGCTCACCGATTCGACCGGTTCGTACCGCGCCTTTCCCGTGCAGCAGGTGAAGTTCACTGTCGACGATCCGCTCCAGGCTCACATCGAACAGCTACGGAAGTACACCGATGACGACATGCACAACGTCTTCGCGTATCTGCAGACGCTTCGCTGACCTCGTATTGCGGCGATACGGGCTGGGAACGCAGAGCTCGCAGAGACCGCAGAGAAATCATTTGGGCGTCCTCTGGCTACCGCGAGAGCCGGCGTTCAGCCGCGGAATCCGGCAGAGAGAGCCATGAGTTCTCTGCGTGCTCGGCGAGCTCTGCGTTCGATCGTCGTCGCGGCCGCATCCTGTGCGCTCCTATCGGCGCAGTCGCTCGATCCCGCGAAGCTGCTCACGCCGTCGCAGGACAGCTGGCCGACCTACCACGGCGACTACACCGGCCGCCGCCACAGCGCGCTGACGCAGATCACGCCGGCGAACGTCCATCAGCTCACGCTCGCCTGGGCGTTTCAGACCGGGACGACGCAGCAGATCAAGGCGACGCCGATCCTGGTCGACGGCGTGATCTACCTCACCGCGCCCGACAACATCTGGGCGCTCGACGCGCGCACGGCGCGGCAGATGTGGCGCTACACGTATCCCGCGAACCAGGGCTTTCACATCGGCCATCGCGGCGCGGCGATCTACAAGGACACGGTCTACCTGACGACACCCGACGCGCACCTGGTCGCGCTCGACGCCAGGACCGGCAAGGTCGAGTGGGATGTCGTGATCGCCGACGCGAAGCGCGGCTTCTGGTCGACCAACGCGCCGCTCCTCGTCCGCAACCACCTGCTCGTCGGCGTCGCCGGCGACTTCGACAACCTGCCCGGGACGCTCAAGTCGTTCGATCCGGAAACCGGCAAGGTGCAGTGGACCTTCTACAGCACGCCGCCGCCCGGCACGCCCGGTTCGAAGAGCGGCGGCGCGACCGGCGGGCAGATGTGGATGACCGGCACCTACGATCCGGATCTGAATCTGGTCTACGTCGGCACCGGCAACCCGACGCCGGTCCTGAACGGCGCCGGCGCGTCCGGGCGACAACCCGTGGACCTGCAGCATCGTCGCGCTCAACCCCGACACGGGCAAGCTGGCGTGGGGCTTCCAGGCCTCGCCGCACGACACGCACGACTGGGACGCGGCGGAAGTGCCGGTGCTCGTCGATGCGCCGTTCAACGGCACGCCGCGCAAGCTGCTGCTGCAGGCGTCGCGCAACGGCTACTTCTTCGTCCTCGATCGCACCACCGGCAAGAGCCTGCTGACGACGCCGTTCGCCGCCGTGAACTGGGCCAAGGGAATCGACAAGGACGGCCGGCCGATTCCGGATCCGGCCAAGGAGCCGGCGCGCGACGGCCGGCTGGTCGCGCCCGAACGAGAGCGGCGCGACCAACTATCGATCGCCGAGCTTCGACCCGCGCAACCGGCGTGCTGATCGTCAGCGCGCAGGACGCGTACGGGCATCTATTTCTTCAAGCCCGAGCACGGCGCATACGGCTGGGCGGGCGCCGATTACCCGGTGTACGGGCAAGGGCGTGCTGCGCGCGATCGACTACCAGACGGGCAAGATCCGCTGGGAACACGACCTCGGCGACGGTCCGTCGGGCGCCGGCGTGCTGACGACCGCGTCGGGCGTGACCTTCACCGGCGATTCGGTCGGCAACGCGCTCGCGCTCCGCACCAGCGACGGCACGACGCTGTGGCACGCCGGCATCGGCCGCGTCGGCAACTCGCCGGTGACCTACGAGCTCGATGGCCGGCAGTTCGTGCTGCTCGGCGGCGGCAGCGCGCTGTATGCCTGGGCGCTCCCCGAGTCGAAGGTAGAATGAGGACAAAGGGGAGTTTCCAGGTATGAAGTCTGCCGTCAGGGTGTTCGGGTTCGCCGCCGTTGTGTTTTCACTGCTCGTGGCCGGGCGGGCGCAGGAGCGTTCATCGTCCGCGCCCGATCCGCGCGTCGGGCTCAAGCCCGGGTTGAAAGACGCCGGCGAAGCGGCGCGAAACATGAAACGGATCGCCACGCTGTTCAAGCCGGAAGGCTTCTTCGATCCGAAGCAGCCGGGCGGCGCGCCGACGCCGCCGGAGCGCGATCCGAACCTGCCCGAGCTCCCGCCGGACGCGCCGCCGGATCCGCGGTTCGCGAACATGCTCAGCTTCGCGAACTCCGATCTCGCGTTCAGCGGCAATCATCTCTTCCTGGGGAACTTCCACGGCTTCAACACCTACGACATCGAGCGTCCGGGCAAGCCGAAGGTGCTCGCCTCGGTCGTGTGTCCCGGCGGCCAGGGTGACATGTCGGTGCACGGCAACCTGCTGATCATGTCGGTGGAGCAGACGCGCGGCCGCGTCGACTGCGGCACCAGCGGCGTCGGCGAGGCCGCGAGCGCGGAGCGCTTCCGCGGCGTCCGGATCTTCGACATCACCGACGTGAGCAAGCCGAAGCAGGTGGCGGCGGTGCAGACCTGCCGCGGATCGCACACGCACACGCTCGTGCCCGATCCCAACGACAAGAACAGCCTCTACGTCTACGGCTCGGGCACCGGCAAGGTGCGGCCGGGCGAGGAGCTCGCCGGCTGCTCCGGAGGCAAGCCTGAGGAAGACGAGAACACCGCGCTCTTCAGCATCGACGTGATCCAGATCCCGCTCGCCGCGCCGCAGAACGCGAAGATCGTCAACCGTCCGCGCATCTTCGCCGATCCGGCGAGCGGCGCGATTGCCGGGCTGTGGAAGGGCGGCACGCACGGCGAGGGCACCCAGAAGACGAGCGAGACCAACCAGTGCCACGACATCACGGTCTTCCCGGAGGTCGGCCTCGCCGCCGGCGCGTGCTCGGGCAACGGCATCCTGCTGAACATCAAGGATCCGAAGAACCCGGTGCGCCTCGATCAGGTCGTCGGACAAGAACTTCGCCTACTGGCACTCGGCGACCTTCAACAACGACGGCACCAAAGTGATCTTCACCGACGAGTGGGGCGGCGGCACCCGGCCGCGCTGCCGCGCCAACGACTTGCCCAACTGGGGCGCCGACGCCGTCTTCGACATCGTCGATCGGCAAGATGAAGTTCGGCGGCTACTACAAGATGCCCGCGCCGCAGACCGAGACGGAGAACTGCGTCGCCCATAACGGCTCGCTGATTCCGGTGCCCGGGCGCGACATCATGGTGCAGGCGTGGTATCAGGGCGGGCTGTCGGTGTTCGACTTCACCGACGCGAGCAAGCCGGTCGAGATCGCGTTCTTCGACCGCGGGCCGATCGACGCCAAGCAGCTCGTCACCGGCGGCTACTGGTCGACCTACTGGTACAACGGCCACATCTACGGCTCCGAGATCGCGCGCGGCATCGACGTCTTCCAGCTGACGCCGAGCGAGTTCCTGTCGCAGAACGAGATCGACGCGGCGATGATGATCCGGAGCGAGGAGCTGAACACGCAGGAGCAGACCAAGGTGGTCTGGCCGGCGAGCGTGACGGTTGCGCGGGCGTATGTCGATCAGCTGACGCGCACCAACGGCATCAAGCCGGAACGGCTGCGCGAGCTGAAGACGGCGCTCGACAAGGCGGACAGCCTGCGCACCGGCCAGGAGCGCGGCGCGGCCGCGACGCTCGATCAGCTCGATGCGCTGGCGACGCAGATCGAGGGCGACGCCGGGTCGGCCAGCGGGCGCGATGCGATGCGGCTCAAGGCGCTCGCCGAGACGATCAAGGGGCGGACGGCGGTACTGCGGAAGTAGTGTTGGTGATCGGTGAGTAGGGGACGGCCTTCAGGCCGTAGACCGTCGTCCGCAGGTTCGCGTGCAGCGTTTCGAGCAGGTACTTCTTGTGTGAGTTCATATCCTGCTCGACGCTCCCTTCGCCCGGCCGCGGCGCGTCGAAGTCGAGCGTCACCCAGCCGTCGTAGCCGCGCTCGCGCAGCACCTGGAAGAATGCCGGGAAGTCCACGCCGCCGGCGCCGAGGCGTTTATAGAGATTCACCCGGTTGTGCTCCTCTTCGCTCGGGGCCGGGCCCTTCCATCCGTTGGCGACGTTGTACTTGGCGTCCGCGTCCTTGAGGTGGATCGACGCGACGCGGGAGTAGTAGTCGCGCAGACACTTCACCGGATCGATGCCGCCGAGCGCCGCATGGCCGGTGTCGAGGACCAGATAGACAAGCTTCGGGTCCGTCAGCTCCATCATCATGTCGAGCTCGGGCTGGCGCTCGACCAGCGTCCACGCGTGCGGGTGGAAGGCGAACTTGATCCCGGCGTCGGCGGTTCGCTTGCCGACTTCGTTGAGGTTCTTCGCCAGCATCTTGCCGGTCGCGGCGCTCAGGTTCTCCGGCCCGACGCGCTTGCTGAGATTCACCTTCAGATGCCTGCAGCCGAAGTGCGCGAGGTAGCGGGCGCGAGCCGCGTTGCTCGCGATCGTCTCCTCAATCCCGTCCAGGTACCGCCCGCCGCTGCCAATCGTGCAGAGCGCCAGGCCTGACGCATCGAGCAGCTGCTTGAAGGCCTCGGGCGGCTGCTCGAGGTACTGCGGCATGTCGTCCTCGAACGGTTCGAGGCCGTGGTAGCCGTAGCGCGCCGCCATCTTGATTCCCGTTTCCGGGTGCGGCGGCGTGGTCCGGAACTGATGGCCGCTCATGGCGTAGCGCATCTTGTCGCCGGGAAGCGCGAATGCGCGCGCGGCGACAGCGGCGCCAAGACCCGCACCGAGGAATTCGCGACGAGTCAGCATGGTGAGCCTCCCCTGCACGAAACCACAATCGTTCCTTCGGACAGATGATGTCCAACGCCGTTGAAGCCGACAGTCCACATCGTGCACATCGGGTAGGGATTCGTCTGCTTCTTGCCGTACATCAAATGATAGACGACACGGAGCGGTGGGGAACGGTCAATTAGAAGCCGGACGCTCGAAAGACGCCGGGTCCCCATGGACCCGGCCCTGCATTCGTTCGGCTGCCGCGTGCTCAATCGCGATGGTGCGAGCCGCTGTCGTGCTCGTCATCCTTGTCGCTTTCGTCGTCGTGGTCCGAGTGCTTCGCTCGGCGGAGGTTGTGCTTGTATACATACGTCCCGATGTCGCGTCCCAGATCGGCGCCGGCATCCTGATCGAAGCGAAAATGGATGCCGCCGTACACGCGCGCGTCGCTGATATCGTCCGTGATCTGGTTGAACCTGGTGTAGTGGAAGGTCACCCCCGGCACGGCCGGGTTCGTCATGGTGATGACATGGCCACGCTCACCGAAGGCACGCCTCAGAATCTCGGCGGCGCTATTGCTTGCGCTCCCGTGATTCGACGGATAGCTGGGGAAGCACGGCGTGAGGATGTACGGCACGTAGGTCGTGTCAGCGTCGGTTCTTGCCGTTGCCATCCGAGGTTGCCCTCGAAAATCGCCGTCTCGGGCCGCCAGAGCTGGTAGTGATACTTCGCCCAGAACGACGCCACGAGGCTGTCGTTGCTGGCCATATTGAGCAGGGCGAGGGCTCGCGCGTTCTTCGAAAGCGAGCTGCCCTCCGCGGCGGCAACCTGCCGCGCGGCCAGGTTGAACACGAAGGCCGGCGAGGAAATAGCGTAGAACCGGGCCACATCGGCCCGATCCTGCGGCCGCTCGGTGAGATCGCTGGTGACGCTGCCGACCCGCTTCAACTCGTTGTAGTCCCTTGCGTATCGCTTGCTGGTGAGCGCCGGGGGCGGACCCGGGGCAAACCGCGCGATCCACGCCTGGCTGCCGGGAGCGCTCGGCACACCGAACGGCGTGATGTTTTGCCACTGAAACCCGACTCCGCCGGCGGCAGGGCAACTCGGCGTGAGCTGCCAGACGCCGGGGTCGGTCGACGCGGGCGCGTAGAACTGCGGCGGTGACGCGCCGTCGTTCAGACGCCGCGCGATCATCTGCGCAGCCGCGGCCTCACCCGTCGCAATGCCGCCGCTCTTGGCGGAGCCGTTCGGAATCGCCGCCAGCGACGCCGCATACGCGGCATCGAGATTCGCCGCCGCCAGCGGGAAGTAGTTCTTCAGCACCTGGTACGCAGCGGCCACTGCCGCGGCATCAGCCGAGGCACCCGCCGGCGCGACGACGGTTCCGAGGTACGGCTTGTAGTCGCGCGTGATCGCGTTGACGGCCTCGAACACGGCGAGCTGCGTGATCGCCATGAAGCGTGACTGGGCGTACGGACTCTGGCCCTGACCGACCAACGTAGACACCGCGATCGCGTTCCAGTCGAGAACGACGTCACCCTGCGCGGCGATCGGGCTGCACGCCAAGAGGGCCACGAGCGTGACCGAAATGCGTAGTTGCGTCATAGCGCTTCTCCTTCCGTTGTGATGTGGGCTGGGCCGTGCCGCCTGGCCTCCGACGGCCATCGCGATCAGGCGCGTTATCTGCTTCGACATATCGCCTCCCGCTCTGAGAGGCGGAAAGGGACAGCCAAAACGGACACGACGCGAAACCCGTTAGAATGCAGCTGTTTTGAGCCCGACCCATGAGGTCACCGTGCTCCTCAGAGCCTGGCGCGAGGGGGACGAAAAGGCTCTCGAGGTGTTGCTGCCGCTCGTCCACGACGAGTTGCGGCGCATCGCCCGCCGGTGCCTGTACGGCGAACGGGCGAACCACAGCGTGCAGGCGACCGAATTGGTCAACGAAGCGTTTCTGCGCCTGGTCGACGTCCAGCACGTCGACTGGCAGAACCGGACGCATTTTCTGGCGATGTCGGCGCGGCTGATGCGCCGCGTGCTGGTCGATCTCGCCCGATCGCGGGGTGCGGACAAGCGGGGCGGTGGCGCCGTGCGCGTGACGCTCGACGACGCGGCGATCGGCGGCGTTGGGCCAGAGGCGGACGTCATCCGGCTCGACGATGCGCTGAAGGCGCTCGCCGCCCTGGACGATCGGAAGAGCCGCGTCGTCGAGCTGCGATTCTTCGGCGGGTTGACCGTCGACGAGATCGCGGTCGCGCTCCAGGTTTCCTCGAAAACCGTGCTGCGCGACTGGGAGTTCGCGCGGGCGTGGCTGCAGCGGGAATTGACCGGCGAGGGCGGACGTGACGCCTGAGCGCCTGCGCGAGATCGAACGGCTGTTTCATGAGGCTCGCGAGCGGCCGCCCGCCGAGCGCGACGAGTGGCTCGCGCACGCGTGCGCGGACGATTCCACGCTGCGGCGCGAGGTCGAGTCCCTGCTGGCGCAGCCACCGACCGGCGTGATCGACGCGCCGCTTGGCGCGCTCGTCGCCGCGCTGGTCCCGCCTCCCGCGCCGCAGCTCGCGCCAGGCTCATCGGTCGGTCCATATCGCATCGAGCGACTGCTCGACGTCGGCGGCATGGGCGAGGTCTATCGCGCGCGCGATACGCGGCTTGATCGCGACGTCGCCATCAAGATCCTGCCGCAGGCGTTTCACGAGCCGATCCCGAACGCCTCGCTCGCTTCGAGCGTGAGGCACGCCTGCTCGCCGCCCTCAATCATCCGAACATCGGCGCCATCTACGGCCTCGAGGAAGCCGATGGCGCCCGGGCGCTGGTGCTCGAGTTGGTGGAAGGCGAGACGTTAGCCGAACGGATCCGGCGCGGACCAGCTCCAGTGACAGAGGCGATCAGGATCGCGCGTGAGATCGCCGATGCTCTCGATGCCGCGCACGAGAAGGGGATCGTTCATCGGGATCTCAAGCCGGCGAACATCAAGATCACTCCCGGCGGCGTCGTGAAGGTGCTGGACTTCGGCCTCGCGAAGGCGGCGACCGGCGAGGGATTGACGCCCGACCTCACGCGTTCGCCGACAGAGTCCGCGGGCGGCACGCAGGAAGGGACCATCCTCGGCACGACGGCCTACATGAGTCCGGAGCAGGCGCGAGGGCAGGCGTGCGACAAGCGCACGGACATCTGGGCATTTGGCTGTGTGTTGTACGAAATGCTGGCCGGCCGTGTGGCGTTTCCAGGCGAGACGGCGTCGGACACCATCGCGGCGATCCTGCGGCGCGAACCGGACTGGGCGGCGCTGCCCGCGACCACGCCGCCAATGGTCGCGCGCCTTCTGCAGCGCAGCCTGGAGAAAGACGTGAAGCGGCGTCTTCGGGATATCGCCGATGCGCGCGCTGAGCTCGACGACGCGTTGGAGGGCGTGAAAGCGCCGGCGATGGTGGTGGGACGTCCTCCCGTTGTCTCGGCGCATCCGCTGTGGAGTCGATCGGCCGCGATCATTCTTATCGCGCTCGCGTCGGCTCTGGCGGGATGGGGTGTGAGACGTCTCAATCCTGCTCCCGAGAACCCGTTGTTCAATGCGACGTTCACCCGGTTGACGAATTTTGAAGGCGATGAGTCCCAGGCGACGCTCTCGCCAGACGGCAAATTCGCCGCCTTTCTTTCCGATCGCGATGGGCCACTCGATGTGTGGCTGACACAGGTGGGTTCGGGCCGCTTCGTGAACCTGACTCGCGAGAGCCACATCCCGGGATTGAGACCGGTGCGAAATATCGGGTTCTCCGGCAATGGATCGGAAATCTGGTTCGGCGGCGCGCCGGTCGGCCGCATGCGGATCATGCCGATGATGGGCGGACCAGCGACGCCTTTCCTGGTTGATCGGGCGGTTGAAGTGGTCTGGTCCGCCGATGGCGCGCGGATGGTGTATCACACCGACGCCGCGGGAGACCCGATGTTCGTCGCCGATCGCACTGGTGTCGGCGCCAAACAGATTTTCGTCGATCCGATTGTGGGAGGACACAACCATCATCAGGCATGGTCTCCCGATGGTCGATGGATTTACTTTGCACGCGGCATTCAAGACACGTCGCAAATGGACATATGGAGGATTGCCGCGAGCGGCGGGCAACCGGAACGCCTCACCGATCATGACGCGTATGTGGGGTTCCCGACACCGATCGACGATCGCCGCCTTCTCTACATCGCGAAGGATCACGAGGGCTCGGGCCCATGGTTGTGGACGCTCGACACGAACAGCCGAGCGACGCACCGTGTCGCTTACGGAACGGAGCAGTACCTGTCGATTGCCGGCAGCGCCGACCATCGTCGCCTCGTGGCGTCGGTGGCGAATCCAAGTGCGAGCCTGTGGACCGTGCCGATTCTCGATCGCCCGGCGGAGGACGGCGACGCGAAACCGATGGTGCTGCCGACGGTGCGGGCGCTCGCGCCGCGTGTGGCCGGGCGGTCGCTGTTTTACTTGTCCTCGCAGGGCACTGGTGACGGTCTGTGGCGTTTCGAGGACGGCAAGGCTGTGGAGATTCTGAAGGGATCTGACGAAGCCTTGTTCGAACCGCCGGCGGTCTCGGCCGATGGCCGTCAGGTGGCGGTGATCCTGAGGCGAGACCGAAAACTGCGCCTCCACGTCTTGTCCGCAGACGGCGGCGATCTCCGATCGCTCGCGGAGGCGATCGACATTCGGGGATCGGTCAGCTGGTCGCCCGATGGCAAGTGGATCGTTGCGGGTGGCATCGACGATCGTGGACCTGGGCTGTTCAAGGTTTCCCTGCACCACGACGCACCTGTCCGACTGATTGCCGGCACTGCCCGCGATCCGGTGTGGTCGCCGTCCGAAGACCTGATTGTGTACACGGGAGAGAACGTCAGCGTCGATGCGCCCCTATTGGCGATTCGAGCAGACGGTACGAGTGTCGAGTTGCCGGCAATCCGGCTTCGGGTTGAGGGAAAGCGCTATCGATTCCTTCCAAACGGCCTGGCGCTCGTGTACGCGCAAGGGCCGTTTCCGGCGCAAGACTTCTGGCTGCTCGACCTGGTCACGAAAAAGTCGCGCCAACTGAGCCGCTTGAACAACTCCGCTGCCACGCAGTCCTTCGATGTGACCGCCGACGGCAAGCAGATCGTATTCGACAGAGTGCGGGAAAACTCCGATGTCGTCCTGATCGACCTTGCTCGATGAGGCGTCGCTCGCCCGCGGCTCATGGGCGCAGGAACCCGCGATTCAGGACCACGCTCCGGACAAACGCGCGATTCCCGAGCAGCCGGCGCGCGAGCGGCATCCACACCGTCGCCGGTACCAGCGGCGACAACGCGCGCACCACCGGCGACGCCGCGAACTTCTCCCGCAGCCAATTGTCGTAACCTCGCAGCCGGCCGCGCGTGTAGCGGCCGGCGGCCTCGACGATCGTCTGCGCTGCGAACAGCCCGGACTGGATCGCCGGCCGGATGCCTTCGCCGCTCTGCGGCCACGCCAGGCCCGCCGCATCGCCTGCGAGCAGCACGCCATCGGCAATCGACCGCCGCGCGACCGGAGCTGAAACGAGGTAGGCGTGGCCGTGCCAGCGCCGTCCGGCGTGATGGCTCAGCCTGCCGGTCCGTTCGAGGAAGGCGACGAACCGCGCCACCGTGGGCGGCAGCAACCGGCAGTCGAGGCGGCCGATGCCGATGTTGACGTAGTTGCCCTTGCGCACGCGCCAGCCGTAGCCATCGAGCTCGCGGCAGAAGTACAGCTCCGGCATCTCACCCGCGGTCGGCGACGCCGCCTCGTCATCGGGATCCAGCTCGAACTCGGCCTCCTGCGCCACGACGAGCTGCGTCGCGCGTCGGGCGCGGTTCCGGATTGACCGCTCGCGCCACCGGGCAGAAGTGCCCGCCGGCGCCGACAAGCATCGGTGCGCGCACCGCGTCGTTCACGACCCAGTGCTGGTTGTCGCGGACGATCGACGCGGCCGGCTCGCCGAGCAGCAGGCGAGCGCCTGACCGCCGCAGCAGATAGGCGTCGAACTCGCAGCGGCGGATGCCGTAGCTGACCGGGGCTTCGTATCGCGTCTCGACCGTGCGATCGCCGTCGACGAGGCCGACGCGGAAGCCGGTGAACGCCTGGAAGGTGCGGCCTTTGCGGTACTCGTTCGTGTCGAGCTCGAGCTCGTCCACCACCTGCGGCGTGATCCACCCGGCGCAGACCTTGTCGCGCGGAAACGTCGCGCGATCGACGACCACGACGTCGAGGCCGGCGCGGCCGAGCGCCCACGCGCAGGCCGAGCCCGCCGGGCCGCCGCCGACGATCAGGACGTCACACGTATCCATGGGATGGCGCTGGACGCGCCGCGCGCGAACACCACCTGGAAGAGCTGCATCGATCCGGTCGTGAACGCGGCCCGCGAGCCGGCGAGGTACATCCGCCACGCGCGGACGAAGGTGTCGTCGAACATGCCGGCGATCGTCGCCGGCCGACGCCTCGAAGCGGTGCAGCCAGTGATCGATCGTCTTCGCGTAGTGCAGGCGGATGTTCTCGACGTCGGTGACCGAGAGGTCGTGCGGCTCGAGCACGTGCTCGGACACCTCGCGAAGCGTTGGCGGATACGCGCCGGGAAAGATCCGCCGGCGGATCCACGGGTTGAGCGGCGACGGCCGGTTGCGGCCGATGAAGTGCAGCAGCCCGCGGCCGTCGTTCACCAGCGTGCGATCGATGACGTCGGCCGAGCGCGGGAAAGTCGGGCAGGCCGACGTGCTCGAGCATGCCCACCGAGACGAACGCGTCGCACGCGCCGCTGATGTTGCGGTAGTCGTCCTCGATGAACTCGGCGCGGCCGGTGAGCCCTTCTCGCGCCGCCCGTTCGCGCGCGAAGGCGATCTGCGACGGCGAGATGTTGAACGCGCGGACGTGGACGCCGTAGTGCTTCGCCATGTGCAGCGCGAGCGCGCCCCACCCGCACCCGGCTTCGAACACGCGGTCGCCCGGCCGCAGCCGCAGCTTCCGGCAGACCAGGTCCATCTTCGCGATCTGCGCATCCTCGAGCGCCGCGTCCGGCGTCGGGAAATAGGCGCAGGTGTAGAGCATCTCGCGATCGAGCCAGAGGCGATAGAAATCGTTGCCGAGATCGTAGTGGCTGTGCACGTTCTCGCGCGCCGCGCGCAGCGTGTTCGCGCCCTTGCGCAGCCACGACTCGCGATGGGTGGTGACCGGCCAGGCGCGGTAGACCGCTTCGAGCATCGCCACCAGGTCGCCGCGGACCTCCACCGCGCCGAACATGTAGGCCTCGGCGAAATTGAGCTCGGGATCGGCGATCCAGGCGAGCAGCGCACGCCGGTTCTTGATGACGATGGTGGCGATCGGCTCGGACGCCATCGGGCGGCCTGAGCTCGAATCCGTCCCACAGCTGGAATCGCAGCCGTGCCGAGATGATGCTGTGCTGGATGCGACGGAGCACCCACCGGTCCAGAGCGTTCGAGGCGAGCGGGCGCGACTGCGTTGGAAAACGTCCGGATGGGAACCGTCTGGATGCGGCTGCTGCCGTTCATGGAGGCACTTGGATCGCGTGCCGGCTGAAGCCTCCGGACAGTCTATTGAACCGGATATTAACAATCTAGCGCAGATCCCGGCCGCGATTCATACGGGAGAGCACGTAGGAATCGTAAGGAAAGCGTAGCGGCCGCTCACTCCGCGCGCAGGACTTTCAACGGGTCGAGACGGGCGGCCCGGTAGGCGGGCAGCAGGCTCGCGGCGAGCGCCACCGTCGCCAGCGTCCCCGCGACCGCGGCCAGCGTCAGCGGGTCGGAGGCGCTGACGCCGAAGACCAGCTTCTCGAGCAGCCGTGCCGACGCCGAGCGCCGCCACCGCGCCGGCAGCGATGCCGATCAGCGCCGGGATCATCCCTTCGAACAGCACCAGGCGCACGACGTCGCCGGTGCGCGCGCCGAGCGCCGTGCGGATGCCGATCTCCCGGCTGCGGCCGCGGACGATGTACGAGAGCACGCTGTAGATGCCGACCGAGGCCAGCGCCAGCGCGACCGCCGGCGAAGACCGCGAGCAGCAGCGCGCTGAAGCGCTGCGAGGTCAGCGTCTCGTCGAGCACGTCCTCCATCGTCCGGATGTCCTCGACCGGCTGCTGCGGATCGATGCGCGCGGATCACGCCCGCCGCCGCCTGGCCGAGCGAGGCCGGCGGCACCGACGTCCGCATCACCAGCGAGAAGCCGTTCCAGGTCGCGCTCGCGGCGTGTACTCGTAGACGGTCGGCGCGATCGCGCCCGACAGCTCTTCCTGCTTCACGTCGCCGACGATGCCGACCACTTCCTTGACGACGGTCTTCGACTGCAGCGGCAGCGTCACGCGCCGGCCGATCGGATCGACGTCGCCCCACAGCAGCTTTGCGGCGGCATCGGCTGACCAGCATCGCTTCGACGTCGCTGTCGGCGACGTCGCGGCCGCGCAGGAGCGGGATGCGCATCGCGCGCAGGTAGCCCGGCGTGATCTTGCGCACCTCGACCGTCGGCTGGTCGCGCGGCAGCAGCTCGGTCTGGCCCTCGATCACGATCGGCTGCACCGAGCCGCCCTGCGACGGCAGGTCGTCGATCGCGCCGGCGGCCTCGACGCCCGGCAGCGCGCGCAGGCGCTGCAGCGCGGTGTCGAAGAAGGCGCTCATCTGCGCCGGCGTGGTGTAGCGCGTCTGCGGCAGCCTCACGCTGCATCGTCAGGACGTTGTGCGGATCGAAGCCGGCGTCGACGCTGCGCAGCGCGAGCAGGCTGCGGAGCATCACGCCGCGCCCATCAGCAGCACGACCGACAGCGCCACCTCGCACGACGATCAGCAGCGCGCCGCGTGCGGATGCCCGACCGGCCGGCGTCGCTTCGGCCGCCTTCCTTCAGCGCGTCGTTCAGATCGGTGCGGCCGGCGCGGATCGCCGGCAGCGCCCCGGCCAGGAGTGCCGGTGAGGATCGATGCGGCGACGACGAACAGCAGGACGCGGCCGTCGATCGAGATCTCGTCGGCGCGCGGAACCTGAGTCGGCGAGCAGCGTCGGCGCCGGCGGCAAGGCTGGCGCGGGCGAGCAGCAGGCCGGCGGCGCCGCCGGCGATCGCCAGCACCAGCGCCTCGATCAGCAGCTGCTGGAAGACGCGGCGCGCGCCCCGCGCCGAGCGCCGAGCGGATCGCGATCTCCTTGCGGCGTCCGAGCGCGCGCGCGAAGAGCAGGTTGCCGACGTTGGCGCACGCGATCAGCAGCACGAGCGCGACCGCGGCGAGCAGCATCACCAGCGACATGCGGATGTCGCCGACGATCAGCTCCTGCAGCGGGATGACGGTGGCGCCCCAGCCGGCGTTCTCCTGCGGATACTGGCGCTCGAGCCGCACCGAGATCGCTTCCATCTCGGCTTTCGCCTGCGCGAGGTCACGCCCGGCTTCAGGCGCGCGACCACCTGCTCGTTGTGGTTGTCGCGCACGGCGCGTTCTGGCGTCGGTGTAGCGCCAGCGGCACCCACAGGTCGCGTGCCGTGATCCCCCACGACGCGATCGAAAAGCTCGCCGGCATGACGCCGACGATCGTGTAGGCCTCGCCGTCGAGCGTGAGCGTCCGGCCGACCGCATCCGGCGCGGCGCCGAGGTGCGTCTTCCAGAACCCGTCGCTGATGATGACGACGTGACTGCCGGGGGCGTCTTCTTCCGGCCGGAAGACGCGGCCGAGCTGCGGTGGCGTGCGCACGATCTCGAAGAAGCCGGCGCCGACCGCGCCGGCGATCAGCGTCTGCGGATTGCCGCCGCCGGTGGCGGCAGCGTGAACTGCCGGAACCGGTAGATCGCCATCGCCTCGAAGAGCCGCGCCGTCTCGCTGCCAGTCGTAGAAGTTCGCCGGCGACACCGAGAAGGTCGCCTGGCCGGGAAAGGTGGCCTGCGGCGGCACGTGGAAGAGCCGCACGAGCCGATCCGGCTCCTCGAACGGCAGCGGCCGCAGCAGCACGGCGTTGACGATGCTGAAGATCGCCGTGTTGGCGCCGATGCCGAGCGCGAGCACCGCGATGACCGCGAGCGCGAACGACGGCGTCCGGACCAGCACCCTGAGGGCATAGCGGAAATCGGCAAGGAGAGTGCGCATGGGGGCTTAGACGAAAAAAACGAGCATCAGGTTGACCGCTTCCACTCCATCCCCTCGGGCCAGTCGTTGGGGACCTGATCAGGATCGAGCGCCTCCTGGGGCGGGCGGAGATCTTCCGGCACGTGCTGGAGGTTGACGCGGATTCTCGTCCAGGTGTGAAAGCGGCCGCGCATCGCATCGACCAGGACGTCAGCCGGCAGGAGAAGCGCGGCGGCGTCGGGGTGACGCGCCTTCCAGCGCTCGAGCCCGGCCAGCGCATCGGCTTTCTTCTCCGCGCGCGCGATCTCGACGAGCGGAAACTTCGAGGTCCGCCGGCGCGACGGCTGGACGCGCGGCGGTTCGCCGCGCTGCTTCACGTAGTGCGGCGGCCAGGGCGCATCGCCCGAGCCCTCGCGCTCCTGCTGTGCTGACAGCTCGAGCACACGCTCGATCGAGCATGGATGCTCGTCGATCGCCGCATGCCGATCACCTACCTCGCGGAAACGCGCCGGCATGGTCGCCAGCGTGAAGTCGGCGGGTTCGCAGCTGTCGATTTCGTCCCACGCGAGCGGCGCCGACACACGGGCCTCCGGCGTCGGCCGCACCGAGTAGGCGCTGGCAATCGTTCGGTCTTTCGCGTTCTGGTTGTAGTCGAGGAAGACGCCGTGCCGTTCTTCCTTCCACCACTTGCTCGTCGCCAGCGACGGCGCCCGCCGTTCCACCTCGCGCGCGATCGCCAGCGCGGCGCGGCGCACCTGGTCGAAGGCCCAGCGCTGCTCGATGCGGACGTAGACGTGCATGCCGCGCGAGCCGGACGTCTTCGGCCAGCCGACGAGGCCGAAGTCGGTCAGCGTCGCCTGCACGACGCGCGCAACCTCGCGGATCTGCGGCCAGCCGATGCCCGGCACCGGATCGAGGTCGACGCGCAGCTCGTCAGGGTGATCGAGATCCGACGCGCGCACCGGATGCGGATGCAGCTCGAGGCAGGCGAGGTTGGCCATCCACATCAGCGTGGCGGCATCATGCGGGACGACTTCCTCGGCGCTGCGGCCGGAAGGGAACCGCAGCGCGACGACGTCCACCCACGACGGCCGCGAGCGCGGCGCCCGCTTCTGGTAGAAGAACTCGCCGTCGATCCCGTCCGGATAGCGGACGAGCACATTGGGACGGCCGGCCGCGCCGCGCAGCGCACCGTCGGCGACGGCCAGGTAGTAGCGCGCCAGATCCAGCTTGGTATATCCGGGCTGGGGAAAGAGCACCTTGCGCGGGTTCGAGATCGCGATCTCGCGGCCCGCGACCGTCAGCAGCTCTTTTTCCGTGCCCGGCATCCTCCTGAACGCTATGACAGGCGCTCGATCAGATCAAGCGAGCGGCGTATACGCAGATGCGGGAGTCGGGGTAGATCAATAGTGGCATCGGGGCACTGGAACAGGAGATCAGGAGGCAGGAGATCAGGAGGCAACAACTTTTTTCAAAACCGAAGAGCGACACGCTCGAGCCACGGGATAGGCAAAGGGAAGACGAGAGGTTCAATCGGTCCCAATTGAATCAAAAAGATACGAGACTAATGAAGGAACCAAAAGAGAAATATCCTCTGACCTCCTGCCCTCCTGATCTTCTGTCCCACAGGCGTCGCGAAGAGATCTCGCCTCCTGTCTCGCACTCGCTGCGAATGCAACGCATTCCGTGATCCAAAGATCGGAAGCCTCGAACAACGCATCGAACAAAGACGGTTGAACCGCGATCCGACCCTGAACGGCCGACACAAAGGGAAAGAGAAAACCAGAGAAAGACAAGCCTCTTGGCCTCCTGTTCTCCTGATCTCCTGTGAACCTCTCCTGATCTCGCGCCCCGGTCAGCCGCTTGCAACGCGCCATCGTCTTAACCTCACATGCCCGCATTGCCTGAAGGCGGTGTCCAACCGTGATGTGAGCGCCTACCGGGTTCAAGGAGACCACTATGAATCGAGCACGCGTCGTGTCCGCCGCGCTCGTCGTGTCATCGCTCTGCGCAGCTATCCCCGTCGCCGCGCAGACGCCGACGCCGGCTGAAGGGTGGGTGGTGCTGCCGGTCGAGGAATACCGCGCGCTGCGCGAGCGGGCGATTCCGCCGGCGCCGCCGCCGCCGGCGCCGCCGGTGGACGCGACGCTGACGCGCGTCGACTACGATCTGCGCGTCGACGGCGAGTCGATCACGGGCCGCGCGCTGCTGATGATCGACGTGCTCAAGACCGGCTGGACACGGGTCCAGATTCCCGCCGGCCTGATGGTGCGCGATGCGCGGCTCGACGGGCAGCCGGTGTCGCTCGTCGAAGGACCGCCGCCGCACGTGCTGCTGGCGCGGCCCGGGCGGTCCGCGCTCACGCTCGACATCGTGATGCCGCTCACCGCGGCGTCCGGCACGGAGTCGATCGCGTTTCCGCCGTCGCCGTCGCCGATCACGCGGGTGGCGCTGACGATGCCGAAGAGCGGTGTCGATCTCACGGCGAGCGGTGGCTTTCTCGCCGATCGTGCGGAGACGGCCGCCGAAAGCCGCTGGACCGCATACGGCCGGCCGAACCAGCCGCTGACGCTGTCGTGGCGGCGCAAGGTGGACGATCGGCGAGCGGAGCTGCCGCTGCGCGTGCGGGCGCGGCTCACCAGCTTCGTCGGCCTCGGCGAGGACGCCGGTCAGATCTCCACCTCGGTTCGCGTCGAGGTGCTGCAGGGGCTCGCACGCGACGTCACGCTGGCGCTGCCGCAAGGTCTCGCGGTCAACTACGTGAACGGCGCGACCGTCGCCGACTGGGAGATCGACGCCGGGCTGTTGCGCGTTCGGCTGCTCGAGCCGGCCGTCAACGAAATCTCGTTCATCGTTCAGGGCGACATGCGCGTGCCGCGCGAGGGATCGATCGTCGTGCCGATCGTGCGGATGCCGTCGGCCGAACGCGAAAGCGGCGGTATCGCCGTGGACGTCGTCGGCGCCGGCGAGATCGCCGGCCGGCAGGCGCGCGGCCTCGAGCCGGCCGATCCATCCGAGCTCGGCGATGTCGTCGCCACCCGCGAGTCGCCCTCGATGGTCGCGTTCCGGATGAAACCGATCGCAGGCGCCGACCCGCGAGCGCTCGCCGTGACCGTCGTCCGCTATACACCGCAGGCCGTGCTCGTCGCCAACGTCGAAGAGGCGCGATATCGCGCGCTCGCTTCTGAGGACGGACGCCTGCTCGTCCACGCGCGCTACGCGATCCGCAACAACCAGCGCAGCTTCCTGAAGGCGACGCTGCCGGCTGGCGCCACGGTGTGGAGCGCGGAAGTGGCGGGTCGCCCGGTCAGGCCAGGGGCCGCCGGAGGCGACGCGCTGCTCCTGCCGCTCGAAAAGGGACGAGCCGGCGTCGAGGCGCCGGCATTCACCGTCGACATCGTGTACCTGCAGCGAACCGTCGACTGGGCGGAGAAGGGACAGGCGCGCATCGATCTGCCGGCGCTCGATCTGCCGGTGTCGCGGACGGTCGTGCAGCTGCATTACTCGCCCCGTTTCGACGTGAAGGCACTCCCCGGCGCGTTTCGCGCCGGCGCCGATCCCGGGATTTTCACTGAAAGCTTGCGCGCCGAGGCGCTGGGTCCACCACCTGCGTTGAAGCCGGCTCAGGATGCGGCGGCCGCCGGCAACCTGCAGGCGCTCGTCGACCAGTTCCGGAACCAGCCGGGCGGCCGCACCGTTCTCGGGTCGCTGCCAGTGCACGTGACGTTTCCTGCCTTCGGGCCGTCGATTTTTCTCGCCTCCGAGTTGACCGCCGAAGGCAGCGCGCCGTCCATCGATCTCGCGTTCAAGCGCACGAGGAGCTGACCCATGGAAAACAGCAACGCGCTCGTCATCGCCGCCGCTCTGCTCGCCTGCGCTCACGCTGCCGCCGCGCAGCAGCCGCCGCGGCCGAACGAACCGCCGCGAGGGGTGACGCTTCCGCTCGCCGAATACAACCGCTTGATCGACCTCGCAAGCCGTCCGCCCGATCCGGGCGCGCCGCCAGTGCCTGCCGTGCTGGCCAGCGCCGAACTGCGCGTGCGCGTCGAGCGCGACACGGCGCGTGGCGTGTTCAACCTGAACGGCGACGTGCTGCGCGCCGGGGTGAGCCGTGTCGGCCTGATGTCGGGCGCCACGCTGATCGAGGCGAACGTTGCCGGCCGGCCGGTGCCGCTGGTCGCGGAAGGGCAGGCGCACGCGGCGCTGCTGCCGGGCCCCGGTCCGTTTTCACTCGCGCTCGAGTGGGGCGCGCCGCTGAAGCTGACGCCAGGCCGCGCGTCGTTCGTCGTTCCCGTGCCGCCGGCGGGGAGCGCGCGCGCCACCATCGATCTGCCGGGCGAACAGGCCGATGTGCATTTGTCGGCCGGCCTGATCACGCGCCGGTCGACAACGGCGGGCCGGACGATTGTCGAAGCCACGCTCGATCCCGGATCGTCGACCGAAGTGTGGTGGTCGATGCGCGACAGCGCGCCGGTCGCGGCAGCGCGCGAGACCCGGACGCTCTCGGACGTCCTGACGCTTCTCACCATCGGCGACTCCGACGTGCGCATGGTCGCACTGGTCGATCTCACCGTCGTGCAAGGCACGCCGCGGACGATGGAGGTGAGGCTGCCGGCGGGGTACGAGCTGACAGGCCTCTCAGGCAGCTCGCTCGAATCGAGCGATCAGCGCGACGGCACCGTCGTGCTCACGGTCAGCGAACCCGCTGCCCGCCGGCATCAGTTCCTCCTCAGCCTGGAGCGGCAGCACGACGGCGGATCGTTCAAGCTCGATACCGGCGTCGTCACGCTTCCGGAAACGCAGCGCGAGCGCGGCGAGATCGCGATCGAAGGGGTGGGCACGCTTGAACTGGCGGCGGAGGAGCGCGACGGCGTCCGGCGGATGGACGTCCGCGAACTCAACACCGCGCTGCAGACGCTGGCACGGTTACCGATTCTCTCGGCCTTCCGCTACCAGCGCAGCGCGACGGTGCCGGCGAGCCTGGCGCTGAACGTCACGCGCTTCGCGGACAGCGGCGTGCTGGCGGCGGTCGCGGATCGGGCGGTCGCGACGACACTCGTCACCAGCGAAGGGCGCGCGCTGACCGAGGTTCGATTGGCGCTGCAGAACCGGGCACAGCCATTCCTGAAACTGACGCTGCCGCCAGGCGCCTCGATCGTCTCGGTCGATGTCGCCGGCGAGTCTGCCAAGCCGGCGCTCGGCGCGGACGGCACGCGCGTGCCGCTGCTACGCCCCGGGTTCAGACCTTCCGGCGTCTACGAGGTCACGTATGTGTATCTGCACCCCGGGGCGCCATTCGCCAGGAAGGGCCAGATCGACATGACCCTCCCGCGCATGGACATCCCGGTCGGCATCGTCGAGTGGGAAGTGTTCGCGCCCGGCAACTACTCGCTGCGCGCCGTGGATGGCAATGTGCTCGATCGGCGATCCTCTCTGATGGTCGCGGACAAGCCCGAAAGCTCCGAGCGCGGCATCGTCGGCGGCGTGACCGGTGGCGTCGTCGGCGGGCTGGGGAGCGGCGTTGGCGGCGGCACCTACCGGTCGAACCTGCCGCGCGGCGTCCCGGGCGAGATTCGCGGCCTGGTGGTGGACAGCGCGGGGACCGCCATACCTGGCGTCACGCTGGTGCTGGAGGCGGGCGCGGCTCGCCAGGTCGCCACGTCGGGGCCGGATGGCTCGTATCGCTTTGCCGGCGTCGTCTCAGGTCCGTTGTCGATCACCGCAGCGCTGGCCGGCTTCGCGTCAGAGCGCCAGTCGCTCCTCTTCGAGCAGGAGCCGCAGCGCATCGACTTCACGCTGGCGACGGGATCGGTCTCCGAAAGCGTCACCGTAAACGCAGAATCGCCGCGCCTGGATACGTCGGCCGCTCGCGCGGCGCCGCGACCGGCGCCGGCGCCGCCGTCGCAGAACGTGATCGACCTGCAGAAGCGCGCCGCCGGCGTGCTGCCGATCCGCGTCGACGTGCCGCGCGCCGGCACGTCGCATCGGTTCGTGAAGCCCCTCGTGGTGGACCAGGAAGCGACGGTCACGTTCCGTTATAAGCGACGCACGTGACCATCGTATGGAGGGATTGGGTAATCGGGTAATCGGGTAATTGATTGGTGATTGGTGATTGCGTAATTGGGTTGTCCAGCCAATCAATCGACAAATCGAGCAATCCAATTACTCGATTCCCCGATTACCCAATACCCCGTTTACGGTCACTTCGCGCAGCCGCCGTTCGAGGAAGCGCCGCTCGCCGTCGTTGGAGACGAGGGCGAGCGCGCGCTCGTAGCTGGCGGCGGCGTCGGCGGTCGCGCCGGCTCTCCGCAGCAGGTCGGCGCGCGCGGCGTGCAGCAGGTGATAGTCGTCGAGCGTGCCGCAGCCAGCCGCGAGCGTGTCGAGCAGCGTGAGGCCGGCGCGCGGCCCGTCGACCATCGCCACTGCGACGGCGCGGTTCAGCGTCACGATCGGCGACGGGTGCGCGCGCTCGAGTCGGCTGTAGAGGCGGACGATCTGGCGCCAGTCGGTGTCCTCGGCGCGTGCCGCCTGGCAGTGCAGCGCGGCGATCGCCGCCTGCAGCGCGAACGGTCCCGCGCCACCGCGCAGCGCTTCCTCGACGAGCGGCAGCGCCTCCGCGATCTGGGCGCGATCCCACCGTTCGCGATCCTGCTCGTCGAGCACCACTAGATCGCCGGCATCGTCGAACCGCGCATGGCGACGCGAATCGTGGAGCAGCATCAACGCGACGAGCGCGGTCGCTTCCGGCGGCGGCGGCGCGATCAGGGTGCGCACGAGCCGTCCGAGCCGGATCGCCTCGGCGCTCAGGTCGGTCCGAATAAGCTGCGCACCCCGCGTCGGCGCGTAGCCCTCGTTGAAGATCAGGTAGATCACCGCGAGAACGGCTTCGATCCGTTCGGGCATGTCCGGCGTTTCGGGAACCACGTAGGGAATGCGCGCCTCGCGGATCTTCCGCTTTGCCCGCACCAGCCGCTGCGCCATTGTCGCCGGCGGGACGAGAAACGCGCGGGCGATCTCGTCGGTGTCGAGCCCGCCAAGCGTGCGGAGCGTCAGCGCCACCTGCGCGTCGAGCGCCAGCGCCGGGTGGCAGCAGGTGAAGATCAGGCGGAGGCGATCGTCCGGGATGTCGCGGCTGTCGTAGTCGGGCTCGGCGATTTCCTGGACGAGGCCGGATTCGCCATACGAGGACGCCGTCCGTGCCAGCCGCGCCTCCCGCCGCAGTCGATCGATCGCCTTGTTGCGCGCGGTCTTGATGATCCAGGCGCGCGGCAGCTCGGGCACGCCGTCGGCCGGCCATTGTTCGACGGCGGCTGTAAATGCTTCCTGCGCCGCCTCTTCGGCGAGCTCGAAGTCGCCAATCAGGCCGATGAGCGTGGCGACAATGCGGCCCCAGTCGGCGCGATAGACTTCGTCGACCGCGGCAGCGGCGTCGGGGGCCATGAGCGATGGTAAATATTTTTCGGCCGACGTGTCGATCCGGCCCCCTGGCGACGCGATATACCGGTGGAGGCACACACATGAAGTACATGCTGCTGATTCACGACGATGAGAAGGCCTGGGCGAAGATGACCGATGCCGAGCGGCAGAGGATTTACGGCGAGTACGGGCAGTTCGGCCAGCAGATCAAGGACACCGGCCACTACCTGGCGGGCGCGCAGCTGCAGCCGACCACGACGGCAACAAGCGTCCGGGTGCGCGACGGCAAGCGGCTCGTCACGGACGGTCCGTTTGCGGAAACGCGCGAGCAGCTGGGCGGCTACTACCTGGTGAACGCCAAGGATCTCGACGAGGCGATCGGCATTGCCGCCAGGATTCCGTCGGCGAAGGCTGGAACGATCGAGGTGCGGCCGGTGGTCGAGATGGGCAGCCAGTCGGCGGTCGCGAGCTGACGCACGTCAGTTGGTGAATTGGTGAATTCGGGAATTGGTGAATTGAAGACTCGAGCTTCAATTCACCAACTCACCAATTCACGAACTCGCGGCGGGGCTGAAGCCCCGCCTCAACTACCCGCGGAGCTGAGCCCCCTACTGCCGCGCCGGCAGCGCGAACGCGGTCAGCGCGCTGCCTGCTGGCACCAGCAGGTATTGCCGGCCGTCGAGCATGTAGGTCGTGCCCGCCGTCGAGCGCATCTGGGCGCCGACCTGGTAGTGCCAGAGGTTCTTCCCGGTGCGCGAGTCGAACGCCATGATGTTGCCGTCGCCATCGCTGGCGAAGACCAGTCCCGAGGCGGTCGTCAGCACGCCAGACGCCGACACCGACGGATACCGGAACTCCCATTTCCGTTCGTGCGTCACCGGATCGATCGCGCGGAGCGCGCCCCAGTTCTTCTGGTCGCGCGGCCGCGACGTCGCACCGCCGGTGTACTGCTCGCCGATGGTGAACTTCTGGTCGTAGGCGAAGTAGTTGGCGCACGTCTCGCGCGCGGTCACGAAGAAGAGGCGGAGCGTCGGATCGTAGGACGGCGAGAAGAAGTTCGTGCCGCCGCCCAGATCGGGACAGGTCTTCGTCCCGTCCTCGTCGGGCAGGTTGCCCGGCAGGAGGATCGGCCGGCCGTCGGCGCCGATCTCCTTCGCCCACGTCGTCTCCACGAACGGCCTGGCGATGATCACCTTGCCGGTGACGCGATCGAGCGTGTAGAAGAACCCGTTGCGGTTGGCGAACAGCACGACCTTGCGCGCCTGGCCGTTGATGTTCAGGTCGGCGAGCACGGGAACCTGGGTCGAGTCCCAGTCGTGCAGGTCGTGCGGCGTGAACTGGTAGTGCCAGCGCAGTTCGCCGGTGTCGACGTTGAGCGCGACGAGCGAGGCGGTGTAGAGGTTGTCGCCCTCGCGCGCGTTGCTGTAGTAGTCGGGGCCGGGGTTGCCGGTGCCGTAGAACACCAGGTTCTGCTGCGGATCGTAGGTGCCGGTCACCCAGATCGATCCGCCGCCGCGCTTGTAGGCATCGTTGTCCTTCGGCCAGGTGTGCCCGCCGACTTTGTCTTCGGGTCCGGCTACCGTGAAGAAACGCCAGGCACGCTTGCCGGTCTGTGCGTCGTAGGCGTCGATGAAGCCGCGGATGCCGTACTCCGCGCCGGCGATCCCGACAATCACCTTGTCCTTCACGACCAGCGGCGCGACGGTCGCCGAGTAGCCGATCTTGTAGTCGGCGAGCTCGACGTCGAAGACGATCGTGCCGGCCTTCATGTCGAGCGCGATCAGGTGCGCGTCGGCGGTGGTCATGTACAGCCGATCGCCGAGGATGCCGAAGCCGCGGTTCACCGCGCCGCAACAGAGGCGCATGTCGTCGGGCAGGTTCCGGCGATAGCGCCAGATCGTCCGTCCGGAGCGCGCGTCGAGCGCCCACGCGTTGTTGTTGAACCCGGTCGCGTAGATCACGCCGTCAACGACCACCGGCGTGGTCTGGAAGCTGCCGAGCGTCCCGGTCTGGAACGTCCACTGCGCCGAGAGCTGATTGACGTTCTCTGGCGTGATTTGCGTCAGCGGACTGTGCCGCGTGCCGCTGTAGTCGCCGCCGTAGGTCAGCCACCGCGTCGGATCCTTGAGGCCGTCGAGCAGATCCTGGCTGGTGATCTGCGGCCCGGCCGTTTGCGCGCCGAGGGTGACTGCGCCGGCGACGATCGCCACGATTTTCAGCAAAGCTCGCATACGACTCTCCTTAACGGACCAGCAGATCCGCGCCGCGCAGCGTGGTCAGGTAGCCAACCAGATCGTTCAGATCGCCGTCATTGAGCCGGGCCTGTGCGAAGGCCGGCATCAGCGAGCCCTTCTCGTAGATGATCTCCTGCACGTTCGACTTCAGGTAGCCCTGGATGCGCTCGCGCATGTCCATCACCTGGATCGAGAACACGTCCTCGTTCTTCTTGGCGCCGCGGACGCGCTGGCCGTCTTTGGTGACGACCGTCACCGTCTCGAAGGTCGGCGGTACCCATTCGGCGGGTGTGCGGATCTCGCGGACCAGCGCCGAGCGCGATCGCGCGATGCCGACGCGCGTCAGATCGGGACCAAGCCGGCCGCCCTTGCCGGCGACGCGATGACAGCTCGCGCACTGCGCCGCGAACAGGCGCTGCCCGTTTTCGACGTTGCCGACGGCCCGCTCCGCGGGCGCCGGCGTGCCGAGCTTGCGCAGGTACGCGATGATCATCAGCAGGTCGTCGTCGGGATCGTCGGCGGATGGCGGCATCTCGGTGCCGGGCACGCCTTTTCGGATCGTTTGAAACAGCCGTTCGTCGCTGACGTCGGTCGTCATCAAGGCGGCGAGGTCGGGTCCGCGATAGCCGGTGGCGTCCATGCCGTGACAGTCGGCGCATCGCGTGCGGTAGAGGGCCATGCCGCTCCGAATCGATTCGGCATTGCCCAGATGTGGGTTGTTCGCGGCCGGGTTTCCCACAATCGGGCGCGTTTGCGGGGGCTGGGGACGGCCGGCCAGCGTGGCGGTGAAGAAGACCGCGAACGCCAGCGCCTGCGCCGGCATCCATCGTGCGCGTGTCATCTGCCCTCCTATGGGGAAGTTCCGGCACATTAAAGCACAGCAGCGGGGAAGCGCGAGTAGAGTATCCACAGGAATGCGCAGCGATTTCCCCGGACGCCGGCGATTTCTCGCTGGGGTGGCCGCCGCCGCGGCCGTCGCCGCCGGGCGGACATGGGCAACGGCCTTCGCCCAGCCGCGGCCGGCCCCCGCCCCTGCCTCGACGCCCGAGTTCATGTACGTGGGTAGCTACACCAGCGCTGCCCGCGGCCATGGCGAGGGGATCAGCGTTTACCGCCGCGCCCGCGGGTCGGCGACGTGGTCGCAGGTCCAGGTGGTCAACGATCTGGCCGACCCATCCTTCCTCATCGTCGATCGCCAGGGGCGGCATCTCTATTCCGCCCACGGCGATGGCACGCAGGCGGCTTCCTATCAAATCGACCAGGCCTCCGGGCGCCTGACCCTGCTCAATCAGCAGCCGACCGGCGGCGGCAACGGCGTCCACCTCGCGATTGACGCAACCGGACGCTTTCTCGCGCTCGCCAACTACGCCACCGGCAGCCTGGCGGTGCTGCCGATCGACGCCGACGGCGCGCTTGGCGCGCGCACCGACCTGACCAACTTCGCCGGCCAGCCGGGCCCGCATCGGACGCAGCAGGAGAGCTCGCATCCGCATCACTGCCCGTTCGACCGCACCGGCCGCTTCATCGTCGTGCCGGACAAGGGGCTCGACAAGATCTTCACGTTCCGCCTGGACAGCGCGCGCGGCATCTTGACGCCCGGCCATCCTGCAGAAGTCGCCACGCGATCGGGCGCGGGGCCGCGTCACGTCGACTTCCACCCGATGCTGCCGTACGCCTACGTGATCAACGAGCTCGACTCGACAATCGCCACGTATCGCTTCGATCCGGAGAACGGCGTGCTCGAGCCGACTCAGGTCATCACCACGCTGCCGCCGACCCATACCGGCAACAACACCGGCGCGGAGATCGTGGTGGCGCCCTCGGGGCGCTTCGTCTACGGCTCCAATCGCGGGCACGACAGCATCGCCATCTTCGCGGTCGACGCCACGAAAGCGACGTTGAGCCCGGTGGGATGGGAATCGACCCAGGGGCAGACGCCGCGCTTCTTCGCGCTCGATCCCTCGGGGTCCGAGCTCTACGCCGCGAACCAGACCAGCGACACGGTGGTGATATTCCGGGTGAACAGGACCACCGGGAAGCTGACGCCGGCGGGGCAGACCATCACGGTCGCGACGCCGTCGACGATCGCGTTCAGATGACCGTCCCCGCGGCGGGGGACCACGAAGAGCACGAAGAGAAGAACCCACGAAGTTCACGAAGAAGACGGCGGCCCGTCGCGCGAGCCTCCGCGCGTTCTGCGGACTCGGCGTCCGTCGTGGTTTTCTTCGTGTCCTTCGCGACCTTCGTGTTCTTCGTGGCTAGCGTCGGGTCATTTCAGCAACAACGTCAATCCAAGCAGACACAGTAGGGGCGGCTGGTCTTCGGCACCGGCTACTTACCGTCGATGCTGAACGCAAACAGCTGATTGTTGCCGCTGCCCTCGATGCCGGATCTCGCGTACCCTGATCCCCAGTAAACCGTCCCGCGCACAACGGCCGGACCGGCATTGACCGAGCTGCCGGCGCCGAACTGCCACAGGATGGCGCCGGTCGCGGCGTCGAGCGCGAACATCTGATTCTGGTTCGGATCCTTCGCCATCGACGCCGCGTAGAGGATGCCGTTCGCCACCGTAACCGGCGCGAGCGCCCAGACGCCGACGGTGCCCACGCCAGGCAGCGTCTCGACCTGCGGATCCGCGGTTTGCCAGAGGATCCTGCCGGTGTCCGGATCGAGCGCGGCCCACGAGCCGCCGGTCGACAGTCTCGTTCGTCAGGATGCCGTTCTGCGTCAGCCTGTAGGGAGTGTGGTGCTGGTTGGTGATCGAGACGTAGATGCGATCGCCGTCGAACGCCGTGCCCCAGTTCATGCCACCCTGATCGCCGCCGGGGCCGATGAGGGTGCTCCAGATGAACGCGCCGCTCTTCGCATCGAGCAGCGTGTAGACGCCGCTCTTGCCGCCGATGCCGACGACGTCGCGGCGATGCGCCTCGACGAAGCGCCAGCGCCCGTCATCGTCGTCGCGCCAGTGGCGATCGACGCGCAGCCTCATGACGTTCGCGCCCGGAGCCGCCGAGGTCCCACTTCTCGTTGTCGGATTCGGCGGGGCACCACGTGACGCTGGCCGGGAGGGCGCCGCAGGCGCGCAGCCACGGCTTGCGGCCCTGTACGCGATACGACCAGCGCGGCTTGCCGGTCCGCATGTCGAACGCGACAATCGACTTCAGAGTACGCCCCGGGCTGCTCGCACTCTTCCGCGAACCCCCTGCCGCTTGCCGCATGGCAAGCGGTGACGCTCGCGGGTTCGGTGTATGGCTGGCCGAATGTGCCGTAAACGAGGCCGGCGCGAACATCGACCGCGGGCGGGGAGAACATGGTGGCGCCGGCATACCCGCCGGCGACGCCGCCGTTGTCGGGCAGCGAGTAGGTCTGCCACAGGATTTCGCCGGTGCGCGCGCTCGAGGGCGACGATCGCGCCGCGAAAGGTCGCGTCCGGCCCGCCCGCGCCCGACGCGGAGACGCCGGTAAACACCGTGTCGCCGACCACGACCGGTGATCCGGTCATGATGCCTTTGGGATCCGGATGGACCTGCGTCATCCAGCGGCGCTCACCGGTCTTCGCGTTGATCCCGAGCATGTTCGGACCGCGCAGGCCGCCGACGATGAGCGTGTTGCCGACGACCGACGGGCTCGTCCGCGCGATATCGCCGGCGATCCCGGTGTAGTCAGAGACCAGACGCGACCAGATGACATCGCCGGTCTCCGCGTCGAGCTTCCAGAGCGTGCCGCCGAAGTCGCCGAAGTACACGGCGTCGTCCACGACCGCAGGTGTGGCCGATACGTCGCCCGTGGTGGTCGCAATCCATTTCACCGCGAGCCGGTGCACGTTCGACCGGCGAATCTTGTGCTCGTCGGGCTGATTGCGCGTGTTCGCTGGATCGTGACCGATCATCCGCCACGCCGATCGTCCGTCGCCGTCGGCGATTGGCCGTGCCGTGGCGGCGAACGCGGCGACGAGCGTGATGACGATCGCAACTCTTCCAGCCATCTTCATGCCTCCATCAGATTCGATGGCCGTCGCAACTAGCGACGTGCCTCCGGCAGCGCGAACACGAACATGGCGTTGCCGCCCGGCGGGATCTTTTTCTCGGGCGTGAGCTCCGCCGGAATCGTCGTCACCCATTGCCCGCCGCCGGTGCCGACCGGCACGGCGAGATACTGGCGTCCGTTCACCGCGTAGGTGATCGGGAAGCCCTGTACCGAAGTCGGGAGCCGCGTCTGGAACAGGATCTTCCCCGACGTCGCGTCGTGCACGTAGAGATAGCGGTCCCAGTCGCCAACGACGACGAGGCCGCCGCCGGTGGTGAGCACCGAGGTGTTCGGCGGCGTGCGCGTGCGGTGACGCCACAGCGTCTCGCCGGTTCGCGCGCGCATCGCGAGTAACTCGCCGAGGCCGTCGGGGCTCTCGGGATGCATCAGGTTGGTGCGCCGCCCGCCGCCGGAACCGCCGCCGCCCTCGACGCGCGGGACTTCGGTGAACGTCCCCTTCTCGCAGGTGAGGTTCAACGGAATGTAGAAGGCCTGCGTGTCCGGGTGGTAGGCCATCGCGCGCAGGCTCTTGAAGCCGGAGGAGCTCGGGCAGAACTCCAGCTCGACGCCCGGCTGCGGAATCATGTTCGGCCGGTACGTCGCCTTGCCGGTGCGCTGATCGACATCGAGCACGTTCTGATAGCGCAGGTCGCGCGCGTGCACGAACGCGCCGCTCTTGCGATCGAGCTCCCAGAGGATGCCGAGCTTGCCCATGCTGAACACCGACGACCGGTCGTTGAACGTCGACGACGATGCGCTCGAACGATTCGTCGAGATCGTGCGTTTCGCCGGGCACGTGCTGGTAGAACCAGACGATCTTGCCGGTCGCCGGATCGATGGCGAGCGTGCAGTTGGTGTAGAGCGCGTCGCCGTCGGTGCCGCGAGCGAAACGGGTCCAGGGCTTCGCCTGCGCGGTGCCCCAGTAAATCAGGTTGGTGGCCGGATCGTAGCTGCCCGGCATCCAGGCATCGCCGCCGGCGCGGAACATCAGCGGCAGCTCGCCCCAGCTGTCGCCGCCAGGCTCGCCGGGCCGCGCGATTGTCGACGTGCGCCACGCTTCCTTGCCGGTGCGGGCGTCGTGCGCCGAGATGAAGCAGACGTCGTTCTTGTAGCGTTGACACCCGGTGATGCCGGTCACGACGAGCCCCTTCACGACGATCGGACCGCTCGAGTAGGTGTAGCCGAGCTTCGGATCGGCCACCTGCTGATCCCACGCGACCTTGCCCGTGTTCGCGTTGAGCGCGATGAGGTGCGCGTCGGCGGTGGCGACGTAGACTTTGTCGTCGTAGATCGCCAGGTTCCGCATCGGCGACGTGCGCGGTGCGCTACCATCGGGCGGCGTCGCTTTGAATTCCCAGAGAAAATCGCCGGTCGCCGCGTCGAGCGCCTGCGCGCCGCCGCCCGGGACGGGCACGAACATGCGCCCGCTCGAGACGAGCGGCGTCGGCTGGCTGAGGCCAGGAGCGAGCGTCCACGACCATGCGAGCTGAAGCTGATGAACGTTCTGCGTGGTGATCTGCTTCAGCGGGCTGTAGCCCCACCCGTCGAGTGTCCGCCGCCAGTTGGGCCAGTCGGCGGGATCGGGCGTGAGTAACATGGCGTCGGTCACGGACTTGTAGGGCGCCCCTTCAGGGGTGCCGTCTTTCACCTGGCCCGTGGCGACAATGCCGCCGAGGAGCATGACAATGGCAGCGCCGAGCACTCGCGCAGGATGCGTCATCAGATCTCTCCTGGGAATCGTGGGCGCCATTCTAGCCCTTTCGCACCTCGTGTCCGGCGTCACCCGCACGGTGAATGCCGGCGTCGCCGCCGACGAGGAGGTCTGGACCTTCGATCGCCTCGATCGCATCGGCGGCCATCCGACAACCGTCCTCGGCAACCCTCGTGTCGTCGAGACACCGATCGGCAAGGCGGTCGAGTTCGACGGCGTGGACGATGCGCTGATGGTGGACGTGCATCCGCTGGCGGAGGCAGCGACGTTCACGTGGGAGGCGATCTTCCGGCCCGACGGCGGCCGGGCGGAGCAGCGCTGGTTCCACCTGCAGGAGACGGGAAGCGAGAACCGGATGCTGTTCGAGATCCGCGTCAGCGACGGCCGCTGGTATCTCGACAGCTACGGCCACAGCGGCGACGCGCAGCGGGCGCTGATGAACCGCGAACGGCTGCATCCGGTGGGGCAGTGGTATCACGTCGCGTCGCTCTACGACGGGCGCGAGTTCAGCAACTACGTGAACGGCGAGCGCGAGAACGTCGCCGAGATCCGTTTCGCGCCGCAGCGCCCGGGGCGGACGTCGATCGGCGTGCGGATGACGCTCGTCGACTACTTCAAGGGTGCGATCCACGTCGCGCGCTTCACCCGGCACGCGCTGAAGCCGGCAGAGTTCCTGCGCGTGCCGCCGCTTCAGACCTCCCCGCTTCGACCTTCGAGACCTTGTCCTTCCCGCCATCCGGCCTTGCTGCCCTTCAGCCTTTCGCCGTGTGCCTCGCCGGGTATAATCCGCAGCGTTCGCGGCCTCATGGCCCCATAAGGAGTGCGTATGCGTGCCCTCGCCGTGCTCGGTGTGCTGGCTGGATTGGCGGTCGTGCTCGTCGAGGCGCAACCCCCCGCGTCCTTTACCGCCGCAGAGGCGGACGCGGGGCGGACCGCCTACGAGGCCAACTGTTCAGCGTGCCATCTGCGGGATCTCAAGGGCTCGAACGAAGCGGCGCAGCTGGCCGGCGCCAACTTCATCAACCAGTGGGGCGACAAGTCCGTCGCCGATCTGCACGCCTACCTGATGGCGTCGATGCCGCCGACCAATCCGGGCGGCCCCGGGTCGCAGGCGATGCTCGACATCGTCGCGTATCTCCTGCAGGCGAACGGCGGCGTTGCCGGATCGCGGCCGCTCGCGCGCGACGTGACGATCACGGTGCGAGCCGCCACCGCTGGCGGCGTGCAGCCGGCGCAGGCCGCGGCGCAGCGTCCCGCTGGTGGCGGCGGCGATGCGGCGCCGGTCGCGCCTGCGCGGCGAGGGGCTCACGGTCACCGGCGAGGTGAAGAACTTCGTGCCGGTCACCGACGAGATGCTGCGCAATCCGGATCCCGGCGACTGGCTGATGTTCCGCGGCAACTATCGCGGCTGGAGCTACAGCCCGCTGAAAGAGGTGACGGCGCAGAACGTCGGCGATCTCGAGCTGGCGTGGGTGTGGGCGATGTCGGAAGGCGGCGCGAACCAGTCGCATCCGCTCGTGCACAACGGCATCCTCTATCTGCTCAACCCGAACAACATCGTCCAGGCGCTCGACGCGCGCACCGGCAACCTGATCTGGGAGCAGCGCGCCGGCCCCGAACAGCGCGCCGGCTACGGCGGCCTGCGCAGCTTCTCGATCTCGCAGGACAAGATCCTCTTCGCCGCCAGCGACGCGCGCATGGTCGCGCTCGACGCGCGCACCGGCAAGCTGCTGTGGGAGACGCCGGTCGGCGACACCGAAGCAGGGTCATTTCGCAACCAGCGGATCGATTGCGATCAACGGCAAGGTGCTGCAGGGCCTGAGCGGCTGCGCCCGCTTCAACGGGCTGGGCTGCTGGATCACGCGCGGTCGATATCGCGACCGGCAAGATTGCGTGGAAGTTCAACACCATCGCGCAGGAGGGAACGCCTGGCGGCGATACGTGGGGCACGCTGCTCGAACATGTTCCGCGCCGGCGGCGAAACCTGGATCGCCGGCAGCTACGATCCGGAGCTGAACCTCACCTACTGGGGCACCGCGCAGGCGAAGCCGTGGATGCCGGCGAGCCGCGGCCTGACGGTGCGCCGACAAGGTGCTCTACACCGGCTCGACGCTTGCGCTGAACCCCGACACCGGCAAGCTCGCGTGGTACTTCCAGCACGCGCCCGCCGAGTCGCTCGATCTCGACGAGGTCTTCGAGCGCGTGCTGGTCGACGTCGACGGCCAGAAGACGGTGTTCAGCGCCGGCAAGGCCGGCATCCTGTGGAAGCTCGATCGCACCAACGGCAAGTACCTCGCGCACAAGGAGACGGTGTTCCAGAACGTCTGGGAACGGATCGATCCGAAAACGGGCTCACCCGAGTACCGCACCGACATCATCGAAGCGCAAGGTCGGCCAGTGGATCGCGTCGTGCCCGAGCACCGAAGGCGGCAAGAACTGGCAGGCGATGAGCTACAACCCCGAGGCCGGAGTCGTCGTGCTGCCGCTCAGCCAGTCGTGCATGGAGCTGCGCGGACGCAAGGTCGAGTTCAAGGAAGGGTCGGGCGGGACCGCCGCCGACCGGCGCTTCTTCGAGATGCCGGGCAGCGACGGCAACGTCGGCAAGCTCGCCGCCTACGACGTGCGGACGCTGCAGGAAGTCTGGAGCCACGAGCAGCGCGCGTCGTACCTGACCGGCGTCCTCTCGACCGCCGGCGGCGTCGCGTTCGTCGGCGATCTCGATCGCACCTTCCGCGCGCACGACGTGCGCACCGGCAAAGTGCTGTGGCAGTCGCGGCTCGGCACCTCGGTGCAGGGCTTCCCGATCTCGTTCAGCGCCGGCGGCCATCAGTACATCGCGGTGACGACCGGCCTCGGCGGCGGCAGTCCGCGGAACGTGCCGGCAGACGATCAGCCCCGAGATCGAGTATCCGCAGAACGGGCAGGCGCTCTACGTGTTCAGGCTGCGCAACAGGAATTAAGAATTAAGAATTTGGAATTTAGAATTCGTGAGCAACCATGCCGCGAACTCGTGACACGAATTCTTAATTCTTAATTCTTAGTTCATAATTCCCGCGGTGCACGACATCGAGTCGCCGGAATCGCTCGCCTGGGCGGAACTGCAGCGCCGCGGGTCGATCCGTCCCCGCTACCTGAAAGGGCTCCAGTCGGAAATCTCCGCCGAGCTCGCGCGCTGCCTCGATCCATTCGTGCACGAGCAGGACATCCGCCCCTACGGCGCGATTGTCGCCCGCGAGATGCCTCATCTCGAGCGCCTCGGCCGCATCGTCGACACCAGCGGCTTGAAAGCCGACGTGATCGCCAGCCTCGCCGACGGCCGCCACAGCCTGGTGCTGGTCGTGAAGGGGCTCCCGCCGCAACTGCTGCTGCTCCACGAGCGGATGGACACGGATCAGGATTACGCGTCGCACGCCGTCTGGGTCGACGGCCTGATCATCTGCAACGACGCCGCGGGCACCGTCCGCATCGTCACCAACAGCTCGGTGACGATGGTGGAGGGACGCCGCTGGTTCATGAAGGACATGGTCTACGAGGCGGCGGAGGACATCATCCAGGTCGTGCCCGCCGCCAATCCGGCGGTGGTTCGCCGCCTGCTGGAGCTGTCGCATCATCGCATCAGCCCCAACAAGTTCGGCGCCACGCTGCTCTATGTCCTCACCGAACAGCCCCTGACGCTGCGCCGGCGCGACGAGGGCATCGACGTGACGGCGCTGGATCTGTCGGCGCTCAACGCCGCCGAAGAGCCGCTGCTGCTGCAGCAGGCACGGTATCGCGACGGCGCGCTGCTGATTGGGCGCGACGGCCAGCTGCTGGCCGTGAACGTGATCATGCGCCCGACGCGCGAAAGCGAGCAGGCCGTGCCGGTCACCAAGGGCACGCGCCACACCTCGGCGGCGCGCCATACCTACGACTGCCCGGACATGTTGGCCTTCGTCGTCTCGACCGACGGCCCGGTGACGGTGTTCTGCGACGGGCAGCGCATCGCCGACCTCAAGCGGGCGGCGTTCAAGAAGACCGGCGAGACGATCGACGGCCTCGCCGCGCAACGGCGGGCCGAACGGCGGGTCAGGAATTAAGAATTCGGAATCTGGAATTTAGAATTCGTCCAAGTGCCCACGCAAACGGATCAAGTCGAGATCACGAATTCCAAATTCTTAATTCCTTAATTCTTAATTCCCGCGGCCGCCTGCGGCCGCGTGAGCGTCTCGGCCTTCCTGCGGTAGCCGTCGAGCAGCGCCTGCGTCACCGGACCAGGAGCGCCCGTGCCGATCTTGTGCTCGTCGACCTGCACAATCGGCACGACCTCGCGCGTCGTGCTGGTGAGGAACGCTTCGTCCGCGCCGAGCAGGTCGGCGTCCCGCAGCACCGCCTCGCGCACCGGGATGTCCAATTCGACGCCGACTTCGAACAGGAACCCGCGCGTGATGCCGGGCAGGAGGCCGGCGTCGAGCGGCGGCGTCAGCGCCGCGCCGTTCTTGACGATGAACAGGTTCGACTGCGTGCACTCGGCGAGCTCGCCCTTGAAGTTGCGCATCACGCCTTCGAACCCGCCGTTGCGGATCGCCTCCTGCATCCCGAGCGCGTTGTTCAGCAGACTGTTCGACTTGATGAGCGGGTTCACCGTGGACGGATGGTTGCGGACGACGCCGACGAGCGAGACGCGCACGCCGCGCTCGAACACTTCTTTCGCCGGATGCGCGTTCGGCTTGACGATGACGACGATCGACGGCGTCGGCGTGGCAGCCGGATCGTAGGTGAGCTCGCCGATGCCGCGGGTCACGAGCAGGCGGATGTAGGCCTCGCGCTCCGGCGCGTCGCCCAGGCCCGCCGCGCGCATCGTCTCGCGGAAGCGCGCGTCGAGCTCGGCGTCGGTCAGCGGCACGGGCAACGCGATCATGCCGGCCGACTTGCGCAGCCGCGCCATGTGGCGGTCGAAGAGGAACGGCTGGCCGTTGTAGGTGCGCAGCGTCTCGTAGACCCCCTCGCCGTAGAGGAACCCGTGGTCGAAGACCGAGATGACGGCGTGCTCCTGGTCGGACACGCGCCCGTTGACATTGATCGTGGCTGCCATTGGGGAGAGCGTACATCAACGGCCGCGGATGACACCAAGAACTCGCCCCGTAGCGCGCTGTATCAACGGCGCCGCGGTGTATCCTTTGTGCGCCGTGTCGCTCATTTCCTCTGTGTCCTCTGTGTCCTCTGTGTCCTCTGCCCTCTGTGTCCTCTGTGGCCGCGTTGTGAGAGTGCTGAACGCGGCCCAGATGCGCGAGGCCGATCGCCGGACGATCGACGACATCGGCATCCCGTCGCTCGTGCTGATGGAGAACGCCGGGCGCCAGGCGGTCGCGGCGATGGAGGCGGTCTACAGCGATCTCGCTCGAGCGGCAGGTCGCGGTGCTGTGCGGGCGCGGCAACAACGGCGGCGACGGCTTCGTCATCGCGCGGACCCTGCTGCAGCGCGGCGTCAGACGTCTCGGTGTTCCTCATCGGCCGCGTCGCCGAGGTTCGCGGCGATGCGCGCGTCAACCTCGAGATCCTCGGCCGTCTCGGGCTGACCGTCGTCGAGGTCGCGGACAGCCAGGCGTGGGAGCTGCACTTCTCCGAGGTCAGCGACTGCACGCTCATCGTCGACGCCATCTTCGGGACCGGCCTCAACGCGCCGATCGCCGGCTTCATCGAGTCGGTGATCACCGACGTGAACGCGTCGGGAATCCCGGTGGTGGCGATCGATCTGCCGTCGGGCCTCTCGGCCGATTCGCCGGAGCCGATCGGGCCGTCGATCGAGGCGGGCCTCACGGTCACGCTCGCGGCGCCGAAGCTGCCGCTGGTGCTGCCGCCCGGCGAGACTCCGCGCCGGCGACATCGTCATCGCCGACATCGGCATCCCGAACGAAGTGCTCGAAGCGGTCGACGGCCCGCGCGTCGATCTGTCGACCCGCGTCTCGATGCGCGAGCTGATCACGCCGCGGACGGCCGACAGCACAAAGGCGACTACGGCCGCGTCCTCATCGTCGCCGGCTCGCGCGGCAAGACCGGCGCGGCGTATCTCTCGGCGGTCGGCGCGCTGCGTTCGGGCGCCGGGCTGGTCACCGTCGCAACGCCGGCGTCGTGCCAGCCGGTGGTGGCGGCGATGGGGCCGGAGTACATGACGGAGGCGCTGGCGGAAACCGGCAACGGCCTCGACCCGAACGATCGTCGATCGGGTGATCGACATGGCGCGCGACGTCATCGCCATCGGACCGGGCCTCGGCCAGGCGCGCGACACGCGCGAATTCATCCAGCGGCTCGTCGATCGCGCCGGGATGCCGCTGGTCGTCGACGCCGATGGCCTCAACGCCTTCGTCGACCACCCCGATCGGCTGAACGGGCGCGAGGGGCGCGACGTGATCATCACGCCGCATCCAGGCGAGATGGCGCGCCTGGTCGGCATGACGACGCAGGAAGTGCAGGCGAGCCGGCTCGAGATCGCGCGCAACTTCGCCAGGGCGCACCACGTGTTCGTCGTCCTGAAGGGGCACCGCACGCTGATTGCCACGCCGGACGAGAAGATCTTCATCAACCCGACCGGCAACCCCGGCATGGCGACCGGCGGCACCGGCGACGTGCTCACCGGGATGATCGCCGCGTGGCTCGCGCAGTTGCTCGACGCCGAAGCCGCGTGCCGGCTCGCCGTCTACCTGCACGGCCTCGCCGGCGATCTCGCGGACGCCGAAGAAGGCGAGGTGGCGATGACGTCGGCGGACGTGGCCGGCGCATCTCGGCGCGGCGGTGCTCGAGTTGATGGCGCGGCGTCGGAGCGTGGAACAGGGCGGGTCAGGAGGGGCGGGCAGGGCAGGTGGGGCCGGGTGGGTCGGTAGCTCGTGCTACCGGGTGGCCAACATGAGGCGCACGGGCGCGCTCCTCGCCGCGTGCGACTGTTCGCTCAACTGGTCAAATGAGGAAGATTGCGGCGACACAGTTCAAGGCGAGGCCGTGGGCGCTCACCGCATGACGGAGCCGCACGTGCGGCAGTCCCGCTCCGAGCAGGACACGGCGGCGATCGGACGCGAGCTCGGGGCGACTCTGTCCGCCGGCGATGTCGTGCTGCTGCACGGCGATCTCGGCGCAGGGAAGACTGCGTTCGTGCGGGGGTTGGCGGAAGGGTTGGGCGTCGATTCGCAGGAGGTCAGCAGCCCGACGTTCACGCTGGTGCAGGAATATCGCGGCGGGCGGCTGCCGCTCTTTCACGTCGATCTCTATCGGCTGAACGATCCGCGCGAGATCGACGATCTGGGGCTGGACGAGATCGCCGAGGACGGCGTGCTGGCGATCGAGTGGGCCGAGAGACATCCGCGTCCGCCGCGCGACGTGGTGCGTGTCCGAATCGAGCACGCGGGCGAGACAGAGCGGCGGATCGTGATCGAGCGCCGCGGACGAATCGAGCGCCCCTAAAGGGGCGCCCTACGAAGGGTCAGCCCTACTCGGAGCGGTAGTTCGGCGCTTCCTTGGTGATCGCGACGTCGTGGACGTGGCTCTCGCGCGCGCCGGCCGGGGTGATGCGGATGAGCGGGCGTCGCGCTGCAGCGTCGGGATGTTCTTCGCGCCGCAGTAGCCCATCCCGGCGCGCAGGCCGCCGACCAGCTGGTGCACCATCGCGGCGACGCTGCCCTTGTGGGCGACGCGCCCTTCGATCCCTTCCGGCACCAGCTTCTCGCTGCCGCCGGGCGCCTCGAGATCGAACTCGTCCTGGAAGTAGCGATCGCGGCTGCCGCGGCGCATCGCGCCGATCGATCCCATGCCGCGGTACTCCTTGAAGCTGCGCCCCTGGTACAGGATGATCTCGCCCGGGCTCTCGTCGGTGCCGGCGAAGAGGTTGCCGATCATCGTCGTGCTCGCGCCGACCGCGATCGCCTTGGTGATGTCGCCCGAGAAGCGGATGCCGCCGTCGGCGATGATCGGGATGTCGTGCGCGCGCGGCGGCGCGCGCGCACTCCATGACCGCGGTGATCATCGGCACGCCGATGCCGGCGATGATCCGCGTGGTGCAGATCGAGCCGGCGCCGATGCCGACCTTGACCGCGTCGACGCCGAGCTCGATCAGCGCCTCGGTGCCCTCGGCGGTCGCGACGTTGCCGGCGACCAGATCGACCTGCGGGAAGCGGCGGCGCAGCTGCCGCACCATGTCGAGCACGTTCTGCGAGTGGCCGTGCGCGGTGTCGACGACCAGCACGTCGACGTTGGCGCGCGACCAGCGCCTCGGCGCGCTCGAGCGTGTCGCGCGCGATGCCGACCGCGGCGCCGCAGCGCAGCCGGCCGAGCGAGTCCTTCGACGCGTTCGGGATACTTGACCGCCTTCTGGATGTCCTTGACGGTGATCAGCCCCTTCAGCCGGAAGTCGCGGTCGACGACCAGCAGCTTCTCGACCTTGTGCCGGTGCAGGATCTCGCGCGCCGCGTCGAGCGTCGTGCCGACCGGCACGGTGAACAGCGGCTCGCGCGTCATCACTTCCGAGATCGCGCGGCTGACGTTGGTCTCGAAGCGCAGGTCGCGGTTGGTGAGGATGCCGACCAGCCGCCCTTCCTTGCTGCCGTCCTCGGTGATCGGCACGCCCGAGATGCTGTACTTCTTCATCAGGTCGAGCGCTTCGTAGATCCGGTTGGCGGGGGAGAGCGTGATCGGATCGACGATCATCCCGCTCTCCGAGCGCTTCACCCGGTCGACCTCCGACGCCTGCTCCTCGATCGACAGGTTCTTGTGGATGACGCCGAGGCCGCCCTGCTGCGCCATCGCGATCGCCAGCCGCGACTCGGTGACGGTGTCCATCGCCGCGCTGAGCAGCGGCACGTTCAGGCGGATGTTGCGCGTCAGCCTGCGTCAGACGTCGACCTGCGTCGGGCACGACGTCCGAGTGCCGCGGCACGAGCAGGACGTCGTCGAAGGTCAGGGCCGTGGCGAGGCCGGTTTCAATGGAGAGCAGGGTAGGGAGTTCGGTCTTCAGGTCCATTGATTCCTTACGCCGCGGCGCCGTGGCATTTCTTGTATTTCTTTCCGCTGCCGCACGGGCACGGATCGTTGCGCCCGACCTTCGGCTCGTCGCGCCGCACGGTCTTCGGCACGCGCGTCGTCGCCGCCGACCCGCGCCGGCTGCTGCTGGCGCGATGGCCCGAACGGATCCGACTGCGGCGCCTGCGCGCGCGGCGCCCGCGAGCGCGGACTGCGTCTGCGACTCCGCCGACGGATCGTTGAGGATCAGCGGCGCGCGGCGCGGCGCCGGCCGGCGCGGCGCGGCGATCGACGCGCTGTCGGCCTCGAGCACCGGGCGCAGCCACCAGAGGTAGCGGACGATCTCTTCGTCGACGCGCTCCTTCATCGCCTGGAAGAGCTGCGAAGCTTTCCTTCTTGTACTCGACCAGCGGATCGCGCTGGCCGTAGCCGCGCAGGCCGATGCCTTCCTTGAGGTGGTCGAGGCTGTAGAGGTGATCCTTCCACTGGCCGTCGACGATCTGCAGCATGATGTCGCGCTCGACGCGCTCGAGGACCTCGCGGCCGACCAGCTTTTCCTTCTCCTCGTAGGACGCGACGATCGCGCTCCCAGAGCGCGTCGCGGATCTCGTCCGACGTGCGGTCGCTGAAGTCGAGCGCGCCGGCGTCGATCGCGAAGATCCGCTCGACCTCGCGCTTGAGCGCGTCGAGATCCCACTGCTCGAAGTCGGCCTGGCGCGGCGCGTACATCTCGACGAGCGCGTCGAGGATGTCCTCGGCGAGCGTCCATCAGGTACTCGCGCGTGCCGAGCTCGACCTCCTCGCCTTCCTCGTCCTGCAGCCGGATCTTGCCCTCGAGAATCTGCCGCCGCAGCGCGTAGATGTTCTCGCGCTGCTTGTTCATCACGTCGTCGTACTCGAGCAGGTGCTTGCGGACCGAGAAGTTCTGCGCCTCGACCTGCTTCTGCGCGCGCTCGATCGCGCGCGTCACCATGCCGTGCTCGATCGGCACGCCTTCTTCCATGCCGAGCTTCTGCATCAGGCCGGAGATGCGGTCCGAGCCGAAGATGCGCATCAGGTCGTCTTCGAGCGAGAGGTAGAAGCGCGACGCGCCCGGATCGCCCTGGCGGCCGGCGCGGCCGCGCAGCTGGTTGTCGATGCGCCGCGCCTCGTGCCGCTCGGTGGCGACGATGTGCAGGCCGTCGAGGCGCGACGACCTCGTCGTGCTCCTGCGTCGCACTGCCGCTTGAAGTGCTCGAAGATGCGCTGGTAGTCGGCCTTCGGCACGCGGTAGAACGCGTCGAGGTGGTAGAAGTAGACGAACTGCTCGTCCTCGACGAACCGCTCTTCGCCCTTCGGCAGCCGCTCGGCAATCTCCTCCGCCAGGCACTGCTGGCGCGCCATGAACTCGGGGTTGCCGCCGAGCAGGATGTCGGTGCCGCGGCCGGCCATGTTGGTGGCGATGGTCACCGAGCCTTTGCGGCCGGCCTGCGCGACGAACTCGGCTTCCTGCGCGTGGTACTTCGCGTTCAGCACGACGTGCTTGTCGACGCCGCCGCCGGTCGTCGTGCCGCGCTTCAGCCCGCGGCGATCGAGCATCGCCGACAGCTTTTCGGACTTCTCGATCGACACCGTGCCGACCAGCACCGGCCGGCCCTTCTTGTGCTCGTCGATGATCTCGGTGACGATCGCGTCCCACTTTTCCTTCTCGGTGCGGTAGACGAGATCGGGGTTCTCGACGCGGCGCAGCGGCCGGTTCGGCGGGATGACGACGACGTCGAGCTTGTAGATCTTGTTGAACTCTTCGGCTTCGGTGTCGGCGGTGCCGGTCATGCCGGCGAGCTTCTTGTACTTGCGGAAGTAGTTCTGGAAGGTGACGGTCGCGAGCGTCTGGTTCTCGCGCTCGATCTTCACCTTCTCCTTGGCCTCCACCGCCTGGTGCAGCCCGTCGCTCCAGCGCCGCCCGGGCATCAGCCGGCCGGTGAACTCGTCGACGATGACGACCTCGCCGTCCTTCACCATGTAGTCGACGTCGCGGTGGAACAGCGCGTGGGCGCGCAGCGCCTGGTTGATGTGGTGGAGCAGCGGCATGTTCGCCGGGTCGTAGAGCCCGCCCGCCTGCAGCCGGTGCGACGAGCATCTGCTCGGCCTTCGCCATCCCGCTCTCGGTGAGCGTGACCGTCTTGTGCTTCTCGTCCATGATGTAGTCGCCGGTCGCTTCGAGCGCTTCGCGCTCCTCGGCCTTGGTGTCGCCGTGGATGACCGCGCCCATCTTCAGGCGCGGGATGATGCGATCGACCTCGTAGTAGAGATCGGTCGACTCCTCGGCCGGGCCCGAGATGATGAGCGGCGTGCGCGCTTCGTCGATGAGGATGCTGTCGACCTCGTCGACGATCGCGAAGTGATGCCCGCGCTGGACGTAGTGCGCGAGCTCGAACTTCATGTTGTCGCGCAGGTAGTCGAAGCCGAACTCGTTGTTGGTGCCGTAGGTGATGTCGGCGGCGTAGGCGACCTGCCGCTCGGCGTCGTTGAGATCGTGCTGGATGACGCCGACCGTCATGCCGAGGAAGCGGTAGATCTTGCCCATCCACTCCGAGTCGCGGCGGGCCAGGTAGTCGTTCACGGTGACGACGTGGACGCCCTTGCCTTCGAGCGCGTTCAGATAGGCAGGCAGCGTCGCGACGAGCGTCTTGCCTTCGCCGGTCTTCATCTCGGCGATCTTGCCCTTGTGCAGCACCGCGCCGCCGATGAGCTGGACGTCGAAGTGCCGCATGTTGAGCACGCGGCGGCCGGCCTCGCGGACGACGGCGAAGGCTTCGGGCAGCAGGTCGTCGAGCGTCTCGCCGTTGGCGAGCCGCTGGCGGAACTCGGCGGTCTTGCGCGCGCAGCTGCTCGTCCGACAGCGCCTTGATCGCCGGCTCGAAGGCGTTGACTTCGGCCACGATCGGGCGCAGGCGTTTCAGTTCGCGATCGTTCTGGGTGCCGACGACTTTGGCGAGGAGGGTATCGAGCATCAGAGGAGAGGGTATCAGATGATTGTACAGCAAGGTCGGAAGGCCGGAAGGCTGGAAGGCGAGTAAGGCAGAGGTCCGAAGGCCTGCAGGCCTGCCACGCCTTACGGCCGTGCTTTGTTACCGATTCGCCGGCTGAGTGAGGAGCTGCAGCGGGTTGATCAGCTTGCCGTTGGCGAGGATCTCGTAGTGGAGGTGCGACGCCGGTCGCGCGGCCGGTGGAGCCGACGTAGCCGATGACGTCGCCGCGCTTGCACCGTCTGGCCCGGCTTCACCGCGAACGCGCTCAGGTGGCCGTAGCGCGTCGACAGCCCGAAGCCGTGCTTGAGCGACGATCGAGGTTGCCGTAGTCGCCGGTGTAGGCGGCCGATTCGACCGTGCCGTCGGCCGTCGCGTAGACCGGCTGGCCTTTGTCGGTGGAGATGTCGAGGCCCTGGTGGAACGCCGGGCTCGCCGGTGAACGGATCGCTGCGGCCGCCGAAGGTGCCGGTCAGCCAGCCGTGCGCCGGCCAGATCGACGGCGTCGCGCTCGCCAGCGCTTCCGCCGCTCGACGTCGCGCCGCACGTAGCGCAGCCGGCTTTCGAGGCCGCTGCAGCAGGTCGCGCAGCACGCCGAAGGTGTTTTCCGGCGATCGACATCGCGGCTGCCGCGATCTCGGCAATCGCGGAGTTCGGACGCGGCGGTGCCGCCGGCCGCGCGCGCTTTGACGACCGCGGGCAGCTTCTGCATCGCGCGCGCCTGCGCCGGATCGAGCTGCGAGCGCGCGCCGAGATCGTTGATGACGGTTTCGAGCGACTGAATCTGTGAGGTGAGCTCGCCGGTCGCGGCGCGATAGCTGCCGTTTTCGACCTGGAGCAGCCGTGTTGGCCGCGCGCAGCTGATCGATCTCGGCGCGGGCGCTCCACTTGGCGCCGAGGCCCATCAGAACCGGCAGCGCGAGCACGGCGACGACAACCGAGCACCGTCGAACGGAGGTTGATCGTCAAGTGGCGCATCACGCCGCTCGAACGATCCGCGATCACAACCGTGTAACGACGTGCGCTCATAGCCTCCCGAACGCGCCTGACGAGACGCTGTTATCGACTTGCACTTAAAGGGGTTGGGCCCGACAGATGTCGTCGCGGCCCGATAAGCTCGAAAACAATATCACACGGGCCTATACCACCCAACACTTTAGTGTCAGTGGCGAAAGTCGCGCGAAAACGCAGGTATTCGCGTTACTATGCGCGCACACCTCTCTTATCTCTCTTATCGGACGCTTATGAGCCTGAATCCACGCGGCACGCTGGCGGCCATCGCGCTCGGTGCGATTGCCGCAATCTCAACCGTTTCGGCGCAGCAGGACATCACCACAAAGGAGCTGCTGGACGGCCTGGCGAACCCGTCGCGCTGGCTGACGCATTCGGGCGACTACGCCGGCCACCGATTCAGCCCGCTGACGCAGATCACGCCGGCCAACGCGAGCCAGCTGGCCGCCCAGTGGACGTTCCAGACCGGCGTGGCCAACAAGTTCGAGGCGACGCCGATCGTCATCGACGGCACGCTCTACTTCACCGGGCGCGCTTGAACCACGCGTGGGCGATCGACGGGCGCACCGGCAAGCAGATCTGGCACTACCAGCGCACGCTGCCGCAGGGGCTGAAGGTCTGCTGCGGCCTCGTCAACCGCGGCTTTGCTGTCTTCGGCGATCGGCTGTTCATGGTGACGCTCGACGCGCACTTCGTCGCGCTCGAGATGAAGACCGGCAAGGCGATCTACGACATCGAGATGGCGACGGTCAAGGACGGCTTCGCCGCCACCGGCGCGCCGCTCGTCGTCAACGGCAAGGTGATCGTCGGCATCGCCGGCGGCGAGTTCGCGAACCGCGGCTTCATCGACGCCTACGATCCGCAGACCGGCCAGCGCCTCTGGCGCTTCTACACGATTCCGGCGCCGGGCGAGCCGGGCAGCGACACCTGGCAGGGCGACATCTGGCAGCGCGGCGGCGGGCCGACGTGGCTCACCGGCACCTACGATCCCGCGCTGAACCTGCTGTACTGGGGCACCGGCAACCCGAATCCCGACTGGGACGGCGAGAGCCGGCCGGGCGCCAACCTGTACACCGATTCGCTCGTCGCGCTCGACCCTGACACCGGCACGTTGAAGTGGCACTTCCAGTACACGCCGCACGACACGCACGACTGGGACGCGAACGAGGTGCCGGTGCTCGCCGATCTCACGATCGGCGGCCGGCTGCGCAAGGTCGTGATGATGGCGAACCGCAACGGCTTCTTCTACGTGAACGATCGCGCGACCGGCGAGTTCCTGCTCGGCAAGCCGTTCGTGAACACGACGTGGGCCAAGGAGATTGCGCCGGACGGCAAACCTCGCGTGCTCCCGAACACCGATCCCTCCGAAGCCGGCACCATCACCTGCCCGGACTGGTACGGCGGCACGAACTTCATGTCGCCGTCCTACGACGCCGGCCGCAAGCTGTTCTTCGTCACCGCGCGCGAGACCTGCGCACGCTTCACGCGAAGGCCGCCTGCGCCGAACGCGGCGCTGGGCGATCTGACCATGGGCGGCAGCGTGGCGATCGTTCCCGAACCGAAGCGCTACGGCGCGCTGCGCGCGCTCGACCCGGTGACCGGCGAGCGCAAGTGGGAAATCACCTACGACGATGCGGGCTGGGCCGGCGTGCTGGCGACGGCCGGCGGCGTCGTCTTCAGCGGCGATCACGAGGGAAACTTCTTCGCCGCCGAATCGCAGACCGGCAGGAAGCTGTTCCAGTTCCAGACTGGCGCGGCGCTGTATGCGCCGCCGACCAGCTATGCGATCGACGGCCGCCAGTACGTCGTGATTCCGTCGGGCGCGAACCTGACGGCGTTCGCGTTGCCGGTCGGCGGCGGCGGTCCCGGACCGCAGCCGAGTAGCGCGGGTCAGGGCAGCGTGGGTCGCGCCTTTGGCGCGTCGGCCGGGTAGGGCGGTAGGCTTGCCCGCCGAAGCTCACGGGCGTCGCGTGAGCGAAGTCATCGAAGGAGTGTCGCGTGCGAGTCAAGGCTCTTGCATTCGCGCGGCTGCTGCGGCGATTGCCTCGCGGAGCGCAGCACCGTCGGCGGCGCTCGGAAAACCTGGTCTGACGCCGGTGCCGTGTCCGCAGCAGGAATGGCAGCTCGGCGAAGCCTCGTTCGAGGCGCTGCCGGGCGCAAAGGCGTTCTTCGGCAAGTACGACGGCGGCTTGTATCGAATCGAGATCCCCGAGACGTGGAACGGCGAGCTGGTGCTGTTCGCGCACGGGTTCGTTCCCAACACCGGCCCGCAGGGCGCGACGCTGCGCGTCGGCGATGCACCGGTTCCGCGAGCACGTCGTGAAGAACGGATTTGCGTGGGCGGCGTCGAGCTACCGCTGCAACGGCTACGTGCCCGGGCAGGGGCTGCTCGACACGATGGCGCTCGCCGATCTCTTCAAGCAGGCCAACGGCGGCCGCGCGCCGCAGCGCACCTATCTCACCGGCGAGTCGATGGGCGGGCACGTCACGCTGCTCGGCATGCAGGAATTTCCGACGGCGTTCGACGGCGGCCTGGCGATGTGTCCGGCCGGGCCCGGAGCTGTTCGACTACTTCGCGGCGATGAGCGCCGCGGCGGAAGTCGTCACCGGCCTGCAGTTCCACGCCGACACGATCCAGCAGGACGCGGCGAAGATGGCGGAACTGCTCGGCAAGCCGCCGGAATACACCGAGAAGGGGCGGCAGCTGGCGAGCATCCAGATGCAGATGAGCGGCGGGCCGCGGCCGTTCGCGGTCGAAGGGCTGGCGTCGCGGTTCCTCGCGAACATGGCGACCAGCCCGGCCGCGCTCGTCGGCAGCACCACGCCCACCAACCGCGCCATCGATACGGCGCACCTCAAATACAGCATCGAGGACGGGCTGGGGCTCAGCGCGGACGCACTCGAGCTCGCGAGTCCGCCGCAAGACCGGCGACGCCGAGATGCGCGGCGCGAACGCCCCGTACGAAGAGGTCGTGCCGTTCGACGGCAAGATCGAGCGGCCGCTGGTGACGATGCACGGCACCGGCGATCTGTTCGTGCCGATCTTTCTCGAGCAGACGCTGAAGCGGGCCGTCGCCGCGGCCGGCGCCGAACGGCTGCTGGTGCAGCGCGTCTACCGCATCGGCGCGCACTGCCGGTTCAGCCAGCCGGAGATGATCAAGGCGTTCGACGATCTCGTGAAATGGGTGCGGCAGGGCACCAAGCCTGAGGGCGACGAGGTCTTCGGCGACTTGAGCAACGCCGGCATGAAGTTCACCGAGCCGCTGCGGCCCGGCGATCCCGGTGGCGTGCGCGTGACGCAAACAAAACAGTAGCGTCCGGCTTCAGCCGGAGCCGTGATCGCGTCCACGACGGATCGAACGCAGAACTCACGGAGCACGCAGAAATCTTTTTCAGAAGAAATGTCCGCGGGTTCCGCGGGTTCTGCGTTGATCGTCGTCCGCCGTCACTACAGCATGCGGTACTGCAGCGCCTCGGCGATCGCGTCGGCGCCGATCTCGTCCTCCCCGGCGAGATCGGCAATCGTGCGCGCGACCTTGCGCACCCGGTCGTAGCCGCGCGCGCTGAGCGCGAGCCTGGTGACCGCGGCGCGCAGCACGCGCAGCGCCGCCGCGCTCGCAGCGCGCAGTGCTTGACCATCAGCGGCGGCGTCAGCTCGGCGTTCGTCATCACCCGCTCACCGCGGATGCCGCGCGCGCCTGGCGCGCCCGCGCCGCGACGACGCGCGCGCGGACGTCGGCCGACGGCTCGCCCGAGCCGGCGCTGGTCAGCGCATCGAGCGGCAGCGCCGGCACCTCCACGGTCAGATCGAGCCGGTCGCGCAGCGGGCCCGAGAGCCGACCGCGATAGCGCGCGACCTGCTGCGGCGTGCAGCGGCACTCGCGCAGTCGGGTCGCCGGCGAACCCGCACGGGCACGGATTCATCGCCGCCGACGAGCATGAAGCGCGCGGGGAAGACCGCCGTGCGCGCGGCGCGCGCGATCGTCGACGCGTCCCTCTTCGAGCGGCTGGCGCAGCACTTCGAGCACGTGGCGGCTGAACTCGAGCATCTCGTCGAGAAACAGCACGCCGTGGTGCGCGAGGCTGACCTCGCCCGGCCGCGGCTGCGAGCCGCCGCCGACGAGCGCCGCGTTCGAGATGGTGTGATGCGGCGCGCGGAACGGACGATCGAGCAAGCAGCCCGCCGCCTGGCGGCAGCAGGCCGGCCACCGAGTGGACGGCGGTGACCTCGAGCGCCTCGTCGAACGTCAGCGGCGGCAGGATGCCCGCCAGCCGCCGCGCCATCATCGTCTTGCCGGCGCCGGGCGGGCCGACGAGCAGGAGGTTGTGTCCGCCGGCCGCCGCGACTTCGAGCGCGCGGCGCGCGAGCAGCTGACCGCGGACGTCGGCGAGATCGGCGGCCGACGCGAGGCACGGCCGAGCGGAGGCGGCGATGGGGCAGCGGCGGCGCTCGCCGGCTTCGTTCAGCGCGCGCGACCGCGTCGGCGAGCGACGAGACCGCGAGCACGTCGAGGCCGCCGACAATCGCCGCTTCGCTGGCGTTCGCCGCCGGCAGCAGCATGCCGGCCATCCCGTCGCGGCGCGCCGCGGCGGCGATCGGCAGCACGCCGCGCGTGGCGTGAATCGATCCATCGAGCGACAGCTCGCCGAGCAGGACGAGATCGGCGATGTCGCCGCCGCTCGACGACGCCCTGATGCCGCGAGGATGCCGAGCGCAATCGGCAGATCGAACGAGGCGCCGGCCTTGCGCACGTCGGCGGGCGCGAGGTTGACGGTGATCCGGTGCGGCGGGAACTCGAAGCCGGAGTTGCGAATCGCGAGCTGCACACGCTCGCGGCTCTCGCGCACGCTGGCGTCCGGCAGGCCGACCATCGTGAACGACGGCAGGCCGAACGAGACGTCGACTTCGACGTGAACCGGGCACGCCTCGACGCCGAACACCGCCGCCGTCCGCAGAGTGGCCAGCACGCCTCAGCGGGAATGCAAACCGGCTCCCGCTACTGAGACGTGTAGTTTCAACAAGTTAGGGACATGATCGCCGGCTTCGTCGCAGGAAATGCCGTGCAATCGTGCGCAGGCGATCGCAGGGACTGATACAAGCGCCCTTTTGCGCCGATATTCCATGTGCGCTGCGACTAGCACCAGCGCCACATCTTCTCTTCCGCTCTGGAGCGATACCGAACATGCTGGACGCCTTCAAGAACATGGCCGGCGGCAAAGGCAAGCTGGTCCAGAAGCAGACCGACGAGCTCGAGCAGCTGATCGCGACCGCGCGCGAAGAGCGCAGCGCCATCAGCGCCATGCTCACGGCGCTGACCGCGCGCAGCGCGAAGCTGGCGCCGCTCGGCAAGACGCTCGAGCAGGTGACCGAGAAGGCGACCGCCGTCACCGGCCGGCTCGACGACATCGCGCAAGCGGCTCGGCGGCGCTCGACGATCGCACCAAGGAGCTCGAGGAGGTCGACAAGCGCATCCAGGCGCTGAAGGACGCCGCGCGGCAGGCCGAGCAGACGACGCAGAAGGCGCTCGGCCCCGACGGCGAGCTGCAGAAGCATCGCGAGGCGGTGCAGCACCTGTCGTCGCAGGCGCTCGGCACGCAGGCGACGCTCGAGACGCTGAAGAAGGAGCGCGCCGACCCTCGAGGAGCTGCGCGGGCAGCTGCAGAAGGCCGAAGGCGAAGTGAAGCAGTCGCTCGGCCAGGCCGGCGACGCTGAAGGGCGAGCTCGATCAGATCCGCGCGACTGGCCGCCGACGCTGACCCAGGACTACGCCAAGATCCGCGAGACCTCGCGCGAAGCGCGCGAGGACACGACCGCGGCGATGACGACGGTCAAGGAAGTCGAGAACAAGCTCGGGCCGCTGGCGCAGCTCCAGGAGCTGAGCCAGAGCACCGAGGAGCGGCTGACCTCGCTCAACGCGCTGGCCGAGCACGTGTCGCACAAGGCGAAGGCGCTCGAGAGCCAGCAGCAGGTCGGTCGAGCACGCCGTCGTCCAGGCCAACCGCGTCAACGAGATGGTCTGGGCGATGGACGTGCAGATCGGCAAGCTGAACGAAGGCATGAAGCAGGCGGCGCAGCGCCGAAGACACGCTCGGCGCGCATCGAGAAGCTCGCCGCCGGAGACCAACGCGCAGCTCGAGAGCGCGACCAAGACTCCGGCAGGAAACCGAGCGCGAGACCGGCAAGCTGAAGAAGGAAGCCGACGTCGCTGCTCGACGCCGTCCGCGGCCAGGTCGACACGCTGGCGGTGAAGAAGAAGGAGTTCGAGGCGTTCGACGAGCGGCTGCGCTCGCTGCAGGCCGGCGTCGGCGACGCCGAATCGCGCATGGACGCGCTCGGCGCGAAGGACAAGAACCTGATCGAGCTCGCGCAGAAGGTCGACGGCCTCACCAAGCGGTTCGAAACGCTGTTCGCGCAGGCCGACGACCTGACCAAGAAGCAGCTCTCGCTCGAGAGCGCTGCACGAGCGGCTCGGCCAGGTCGACGAGCCTGGCGAAGAAGACGTCGTGGCAGCTGGACGCGCTCCGCCAGAGCCGGCAGGACCTCGACGTGCTGCGCAAGGAAATCCAGGACTTCTACAAGTCGCACGCCGAGAGCGGCGAAGCTGCGCGACAAGCTCGGCGCCGATCGCGTCGGCGCTCGAGGCGTTCGGCGAGCGGATGACGCGCTTCGCCGCGCTGGCGCCCGAGCTCGAAGCGAAGATGGACGCCATCACTCGGCAAGATGAAGCTGGTCGAGGAAGGCACGCAGAAGGCGACCCGGCTGCACGAGTCGGTCGCCGAGCTCGACGCGCAGATCTCGCGGGTCAGCGCGCGGCGTGCCGTTCGTCGAGAAGCTCGAAGGCCGCCTGAACGGCCTCAACACGCTCAGCGGCGACGTCGATCGCAAGCTCGAGGAGCAGCTCGCGCGGCGCGCCGAGCTCGAGACGCTCAAGAGCGTCGTGCGACGGCCTCGGCGACGCAGATGGTCGACGCGCAGCACAAGCTCGACGCGGTGCGCGCGCTGCAGACGCGCGCTGGTGCCGCTCGTCGCCGAGGTCAACGACGCTCAAGAGCGAAATCGGCGCCGCCGAGCGAGCGCCTCGACGGCACGCAAGTTCGACGAAGGCGACGGTCGTCGAGCAGGAGAAGCGCTACGTCGAGCTGGTGGCGGCGAGCACGGCGGTCGCGACCGAAGTCGCCGAGCGCACGCGCCAGATGCAGGCGCTGGCCGAGGAGCTTGGCCGCTCGACCGACGATCAAGGACGAGCTGCTCGCCGAGCTCGATCGCGTCCAGGGCCGGCAGCGCGACGCGGTCGGCCAGATCCAGGCGTCCGAAGATCAGCTCATCGCGCGCCGAGGAGATGTTCAAGCAGCTCGAGGCAGCGGCGCTCGCAGGTGGCGTTCGGCGAGAAGAAGCTGGCGGCGGTCGAGTCGCGGCTGGCCGAGATCAAGCAGCTCGCCGACCGAGCTCGACAAGAACATCACCGCGATCGCCGGCCGCGAGCAGCTGGTCAACGCGGTGAAGGCCGAAGTCGAGACCGTCCACCAGATCAGCGCGCGCAGCAAGGCCGATCTGACGCACGTCACCGAGCACCGCGGCGAGGTCGCGACGCTGAAGAACCAGGTCGACGTGCTGCTGTCGCGCATCGCCGAGACCGACGAGCGCATCGTCGCCATCGACGCGCAGCGCAAGCTGGTCGACGAAGTCCAGACCAAGGCGAACGCCATCGTTCACGTGCTGGACGACGTGCGGATCAACCTCGAGACGCTGGGCGAGCAGAAGGCCGTGATCGACCACGTCGCCGAGAAGGTCGCGCAGCTCGAGTTCATGCTGCAGGAGGCGCGCAACACGCTGCGCACGCTGCAGCACGAGCGCGAGCTGGCCGAGCGGATCGAGACAGGGCATCAAGCAGCTGCGCGCAGAAGACGGCGAAGACCGACGACTCGGTGAAGACAGCGTAGGCTCGCGTCACGGCTCTGGCCGGCGTCGGGAAGTCGATCAGGACTGCCGCAGATAGAAAAGGGCTGCTGGCGGATCCGCCGCAGCCCTTTTCGTGTCTGCGAGCCGTTGCAATCGTCGGATCGAGCTAGTCCCTGGACAGAACTAATCCCGAATCCGTATGCCTCAATCACTATCGCGCGAGCGGAGCGTCAGTTCGCGAGCCTGTAGACGGTCAGTCGCTGGCCCGCCAGCAGGCTGGCGCTGCCGCCCAGACGCGGATTCCAGCGTCTTCAGCGACGCCACCGTCGTCTGGAACAGCCGGGCGATCGACGGCGAGCGTGTCGCCGCGCTTCACCTGGTAGATGGTCTTGACGCGGTCTGAAGGTCGCGCCGCTGCGCCAGCTCGCCCGATTCGGCGACCGTCGTCCGCGCTTCGGTCGCCGGGACGGGGCGGTCGGTCCGCGGCGGCCATCAGCACGGTCGCCTCGTGCGGCACCATCAGCTTCTGGCCGGCGCGCGACGCGCGCGGTCGCCTTGCAGGTAGTTCGCTTCGGCGAGGTCGGTCCTGCTGACGCGCAGCTTCCGGGCGATCGCCGAGCAGCGTCTCGCCGCGCTTGACCGTGTAGTACTTCAGCGACGCCAGGTCGGCCGGCGGCGCGTCGCTCAGCTGCGCCGAGACGATCGTCCGCCGTGCCGGCCGGCACCTTCAACTCGTACTGCGTGTCCTTGACCGGCGTCGTCCAGCGGCGCAGTTCCGGGTTCAGCGCCTGAATCTCGTCGATGGTCGTGTCGGTCCACTCGGCGACGCGCCGCAGGTCGACCGGGCGCGGGAGCGTGACCTTGTCGAAGGCCGGCGGCCGCTTCGGTCTCGAAGTCGAAGCCGTACTGCGCCGGGTTCCGGGCGATGACGATGGCCGCGAGGATCATCGGCACGTATTCGCGGGTCTCGCGCGGCAGGAGCCTTCGGCTTCTCGGCGAGCTTCCAGAAGTCGTCGATCCCGTGCCGTCTTCATCGCGCGCTGCATCCGGCCGGGGCCGCCGTTGTAGGAGGCCAGCGCCAGGTGCCAGTCGCCGTCGAACATCTTGCTCAGCGTCCGCAGATACTTCGCCGCCGCCACCGTCGCCTTTTCGGGGTCCGACCGCTCGTCGATGTACCAGTCGTGGCGCAGGCCGTTCTCGAGCGCCGTGCCGGTCATGAACTGCCAGACGCCCTTGGCCTTCGCCCGCGACAGCGCGTTCGGCTTGAAGGCGCTCTCGACCAGCGGCACGTAGGCCAGATCGAGCGGCAGCCCTTCGGCGCGGAAGACGCTCTGAATCATCGGCAGGTACTTGCTGCCGCGCTTCATGCCCTCCTCGATGAAGTCGTGGAGGCGGCCCTGGAACAGCTCGATGTAGGAAAGCACCCGCTGGTTGAGCGGGATCGGGATGTCGTGGTTGCGCGGTCTCGAGGTCCGACTGGACGGCGTCCTTCAGTTCCGGCGGGCGCCGCCGGCGTGCCGAGCGTGGCCGACAGGGCCAGCAGCTCGTCGATCGACGCCGGCTCGTATTTCTTCTCCGTGAAGCCGTCGCCCGTCGGCCAGCGCCCGCACTTCGTAGGTGCTGATCCGGTCGACCAGGCGGTCGAAATGCTCGCGGATCCGCGGCTCGGTCCGGCCGCCGTAGGGCGACTCGAGCAGCACGTTGACCGCGCGGTTGAATTCCTGCTTGGCCGCTTCGACGTGGCCCTGCTTCGAGCTCGCGTCTGGCCGGCTTTGAAGTGGCGGTCCGAGGCGGCAATCAGCGTGAGGACGGGATCTTCGACCGGAGCCTGGGTCGGTGGTGCGACGTTAGGAACGGTTGCCGCGGCGCGACGGAGCCGGCGTGACGACGACGGCCTGGGGCCGCCGTGACGAACCGCACGCCGCAACGAAGGGAATCAGCGCGAGTGGGACCAGGCGCTGCCACTGAAATCCGTGCATTCTGGGCGCTCCGCGATGCCGACCGGACGGCAGTTATCCTACTGCCGACTGGCATCGTAAGTCGCCCCCACAGCGGGGGCTCCGTGTTCTTCACGCGGGAGGGCTAGGGGGGCCCCCGCAACCTATGGCCGAGTCAGGCTAGCACCGGCCTCGCCGGTGGTCAACAATAAGTCCAACTGGCTCAGCAGTAACGGGCGAAAATCGTAACCAGATCTGTTATCGGCCCGAAGCGTTACCCGCGCCAGGGCGCGACCGTAAAAACGCGGTGCTGCTCGGCGAGGTCGCGCGCCGCCGGCGTGACGATCGCGCGCTCGGACACGACCAGTTTCCGTCCCGCCTGAATCGCCAGCCGGACGTCTTCCTCGCAGACGAAGTCGAGCGGCGTCTGGTCTGGGACGGGTGTCAGACCGGGGTCGGCACTCGGTCTGACGCCCGCTCTCGGCGGCTGGGGGTCGGACGCCTGTCCGACCCCGATCGGCGTCGCCCGGCTTGAAGCCGCGCGAGCCGAGGAACTCGTCGATCCGCCGCGTCAGGGCATCGGCGCTGATGCCGGTCGGCGCGGGCGGACGCGCGGGGGCGCTCGGGAGCGCCGGTGCCGTGCGCCGCCGGGTAGCCGCTTCCCGCGCGATCCCACCGGCTGACCACCGGCGTGACCTCGTAGGCCAGCCGCTTGATGTTCAGCAGATGCCGCGGCGAGATGTTGTCCGACGTGATGTTGCCGCCGTAACCCGCCGCAGCCGAGCGTCATCGCCGGATCGAGGCCGGTCGTCAGCCCGACCGACCCGTGCGTCGTCGGCGAGTTGACGACGATGCGGAACGCCGGCTTCTGCAGGCCGAACTCGAGGATGACCTGATCGTTCTGCGAGTGGATGGACATCGTGTGGCCCATCCCGCCGTAGCGCAGGATCTGCTTGCAGCGCTCGCAGCCCTCGCGCCAGTCCTGCACGACGTAGTAGGAGAGCACCGGGCACAGCTTCTCGATCGACAGCGGATAGTCGCGGCCGACGCCCTCGAGCGGCGCGATCAGCACGCGCGTCTCGGCCGGCACCGTGATGCCGCACTTCTCGGCGATGTAGACCGCCGATCTTGCCGACCAGCGCCGGGTTCGGCAGCCGCTGCGGCGTGACCAGCACGCGCGCGACCGCGTCCATCTCGGCCTTGTTCATGAAGTAGCCGCCCTGCGCCTGGAACTCGCGCTTCGACGTCCTCGGCAATCGGCTCGTCGACGACGACCGAGTTCTCCGACGAGCACAGCACGCCGTTGTCGAACGTCTTGCCGGTGATGACGTCGCGCACCGCCTTCTTCACGTTCGCCGTGCGCTCGATGAACGCCGGCGCGTTGCCCGGGCCGACGCCGTACGCCGGCTTGCCGGCGCTGTAGGCCGCGCGCACCAGCCCCATGCCGCCGGTCGCCAGAATCACCGCGACGTCGCGGTGCTTCATCAGCTCCTGCGTGCCCTCGAGCGTCACCGTCGTCATCCAGTTGATGGCGCCGGCCGGCGCGCCGGCGCGGCGCGCCGCCTCGTCCATCACTTCGGCGACGCGCGTGATGCACTTCACCGCCGCGGGATGCGGGCTGAGGACGATCGCGCAGCGCGCCTTGATCGCGATCAGGATCTTGTAGATCGCCGTCGACGTCGGGTTGGTCGACGGCACGACGGCGGCGACGACGCCGAACGGCTCGGCGATCTCGATGACGCGCCGGTCTTCGTGGCGCGCGACGACGCCGACCGTCTTCATCGGCCGGATGAAGCCGTAGACCTTCTGGGAGCTGAAGAGGTTCTTCTGAATCTTGTCTTCGACGACGCCGTAGCCGGTTTCTTCGACGGCGAGCCGCGCGAACGCTTCGGCCTGCGGCGTGGCGGCGGCGGCCATCGCGTCGACGATGGCGTCGATCCGCTCCTGGCTGAACTCGGCGAGCTCGAGCCACGCCTGCTTGGCGCGGCGCGCCAGCGCGCGCGCCTCGGCGATGGAGGCGAGATCGCGATCGGTTTGGGGTGACGCTACGGCTTCAGCCATCTCGAAGGCGTCTTACGTTGTGGTTCCCTTGGGGAGGATCCGTTCGACCTCGGCGTGCGGCCGCGGGATGACGTGGACCGAGACCAGCTCGCCGACGCGGCGGGCCGCGGCGGCGCCGGCATCGGTGGCGGCCTTGACCGCGCCGACGTCGCCGCGCACCATGACGGTGACGTAGCCGGCGCCGATGTATTCCTTGCCGATCAGGGTGACGTTGGCCGCCTTGACCATCGCGTCGGCCGCCTCGACCGATCCGATGAGACCCCGGGTTTCGATGAGGCCCAGCGCTTCGTTCGACATGGTGGGTTCAGGCGCGGAACTCTAACAGATTGCGGGAGATGCGACAACCCGTGGTATCATGAACGTCCACCGTCTTTCACGATCGCTTCGACCCATCGAGTGCGGCATTTGCCTATGATTGTGGTGCGTTCACTCAGCCGTTTTTCGGCCGCCGGCCTCGCTGCGCTCGTCATATTGTCGAGCGTGATGGCCTGCGGCAGGCAAAGAAGCTCCGCCGCCGCCGGTGGCGACGCCGAGCGTCACGCTGAGCCACGACAAAGCCCCGCTCGGCAGCCCGATCGACATCACCTACAAGTTCGTCGTCGCCAACGACGCGAAGTTCGCCGAGGACTACCGCGTCATGGTTCACGTCGTCGACGCCGACGAAGAGCTGATGTTGGCCGTTCGATCACAATCCGCCGACGCCGACCACGCAGTGGAAGCCGGGCGAGACGATCGAGTACACGCGGACCGTCTTCGTCCCGATCTATCCGTACGTCGGCGAGGCGACGATTCAGGTCGGCCTGCACTCGACCGAGCGACCAGAAGCGGCTGGCGCTCGCCGGCGAGGACGTCGGGCCAGAACGCCTACCGGGTGGCGCGGCTGCAGCTGCAGCCGCAGACCGAGAACGTGTTCACCGTCTTCAAGGACGGCTGGCACCCGGCCGAAGTCGCCGAGCAGAACGCGACGGTCGAGTGGCAGTGGACGAAGAAGGACGCGACGCTGGCGTTCAAGAACCCGAAGAAGGACGCGCTGTTCTACTTCGACGTCGACAATCCCGGCAGCGTGTTCAACGAGCCGCAGAGGTGAAGGTCAGCCTCGGCGGCCAGGTCGTCGACGAGTTCACGCTGCAGCCGAAAGAGCCGGAGCTGCGCAAGATTCCGCTCAAGTCGACGCAGCTGGGCGCCGACGACGTGGCGGAGCTGACGATCTCGGTCGACAAGACCTACGTGCCGGCGGTCGTGACGTCGGGCAGCAAGGATCCGCGCGAGCTCGGCGTCCGCGTGTTCCACGCGTTCGTCGATCCGCGATAAGAGCCGAGACTGATGACGAACGCGCGAACCGCCTTTGTGTCCTGTCGTTGCGGTTGTGTCTTTCGTGGCGAGCGCCGTCCCGGCGCGAGCGGAGCTCGTCTTTTTCAACACCGGGCGCACGCTGTCGGTGAAGAGCCATCGCGTGGAGGGCGACTCGCTCGTCCTGGCGCTGCGCACCGGCGGCGAAATCGTGCTGCGAATCGTCGATGATCGCGCGCTTCGCGCCCGACGAAGTGCCGTATCCCGAGCCGGTGGTCGGAGCAGCCCGCGGCGGTGCTCGCGGCGGTTGAGCCGGCGGTCGACGTTCCGTACGGGGCGATCATCGACAAGGTGTCGGCGGAGCAGGACGTCGCCGCGAAGCTGGTGCGCGCGGTGATTCAGGTCGAGTCGGCCTATCAGCGAGCGGGCGCGCTCGCCGAAAGGGCGCGATGGGGCTGATGCAGCTGATGCCGGCGACGGCGCGGCAGTACGCGCGTCGACAGACCCCTACGATCCGGCGTCGAACATCGAGGCGGGCATCAAGCACCTGAAGCGCTTGCTCCAGCGCCTGCCGGTGGCGCTGGCGCTGGCGGCGTACAACGCCGGCGAGGCGCGCGGTCCAGCGGTTCAACGGCATTCCGCCGTATCCCGAGACCCGCAAGCTACGTCTCGCGGATCCTCGCCCTCGCGAATCGTTAGCAGAAACGCGCAATTTCACCCAGCCTTTCGCGCGTCCGGACGGTCTAACCATGCAAAGGGGACCGTACGAAAGTTCGATACAATTACGGGTACTGTGGAGTTCCGCTGCCGGCTCGCCTCGCCGAACGGGGAAATCGTCGAAGGCGTGTACGTCGCCGACAACGAAGGCCCGTCTGCGCCACGAGCTCGAGGAGAAGGGGCTGTTCGTCCTCTCGCTGCAGCCGAAGGACGCGGTCGCCGGCGTCTCGCTCAGCCTGCCGCAGCGGCGGAGCGATCAACACCCGCGAGTTCCTCGTCTTCAACCAGGAGCTGGCGACGCTGCTCAAGGCCGGCATGCCGCTGGTCCAGTCGCTCGATCTGCTGAAGCGGCGGGTCACGTCGCCGGCGTTCCAGGCGGTGCTCGACGACGTCCACGAGAAGGTGCGGTCGGGCACGGCGCTGTCGGACGCGTTCGCCGCGCACGGCGACCTGTTTCCGCGCGTCTACACGCGCGTCGCTGCTGGCCGGCGAGCGCAGCGGCAACCTCGACGCGGTCCTGCGCCGCTACGTCGAGTACACGAAGATCATCGCGACGGTGAAGCGCAAGACGGTCTCGGCGCTGGTCTACCCGGCGATCCTGATCTCGCTGGCGCTGGTCCTGGTGTCGATCATCGTGCTGAAGGTCGTGCCGGCGTTCTCGGACTTCTACGCGACCTTCGGCGCCGAGCTGCCGCTGGTGACGCGGATCATCGTGCGCGTCTCGGAGTTCCTGCGCGCGCAGTTCCTGCTGGTCATCGTCGGCGCTGGTCGCGGCGGTCGGCGACGTCATCGCGTGGGTCCGGCAGCCGGGGCAGAAGGCGCGCTTCGATCACCTGATCCTCAAGCTGCCGATGCTCGGCGAGGTGGCCGCGCAAGTTCGCGACCTCGCAGATGGCGCGGACGCTGGCGACGCTGCTCGGCGGCGGCCTGCCGCTGGTCAACGCGCTCGACATCGCCGCCCGGTCGGTCGGCAACCAGTACATGGCCAGGCAGCTCGACATCGTCAGCGCGCGCGTGCGCGAAGGGCGAGTCGTTCGCCGCGCGCGCTCGAGGCGCGCGGCGTCTTTCCGGAAGTCGCGGTGAAGATGGCGGAGGTCGGGGAGTCGACCGGCGCGCTGCAGGAGATGCTGAACACGGTCGCCGATTTCTACGACGAGGAGATCGCGACGACCATGGAGCGGTTCGTCACGCTGGTCGAGCCGGTGCTGCTCGTCGTCATGGGCATCGTCATCGCCGGGCTGCTGCTGGCGCTGTACATGCCGCTGTTCCAGCTCAGCTCGGTGCTGACCTAGCCGGCGTTCGTCACGGATAGCTCGAATGGCAACCACACCGATACCAGCGAACACCGACTTCCACGCGCCGGCCGACCTGGCGCAGCCGCCGATCAGCCGCCGACGAGCATCGCGCGGAGATCGAGCAGGCGCGGCGGCTCGCCGAGCGCTACCGGCTCGAGTTCGTCGACATGGACACGTTCCGGATCGACCAGGAGCTGTTCCGGTCGATCCCCGCCGACCTGATGCTGCGCTACGGCTTCGTGCCGTACCGCCGCGACGGCAAGGCGCTCGAGATCGTCGTCTCCGATCCGACCGATCTGCCGATGATCGACGAGCTCGGCGTGCTGCTGTCGACGCCGATCAAGGTGGCGGTCGGGCCGCGGATCGGCGATCGAGTCGATCCTGAAGAAGAGCGAGAGCTCGCAGCGCGTGCTCGAGGACGCGACCGAGAGCTTCCAGCTGCAGCTGCTGAAGGAAGAAGAGAACGGCGAGGACAGCCTCACCGTCGAGCGGCTGACGAGCGACATCAGCCCGGTCATCCGGCTGGTCGACTCGACGATCTACACCGCCATCCAGCGGCGCGCGAGCGACATCCACATCGAGACGCAGGACGACGCGGTGCACGTGAAGTACCGGATCGACGGCGTGCTGCAGCCGGCGATGCGGCCGATCGCCAAGCAGTTCCACAGCTCGATCATCTCGCGCATCAAGGTGATGGCGGAGCTCGACATCGCCGAGAAGCGCGTGCCGCAGGACGGCCGCTTCAAGCTGCGGATGCCGGGCAAGACGATCGACTTCCGCGTCTCGATCATGCCGAGCGTGCACGGCGAGGACGCGGTCATCCGCATCCTCGACAAGGAATCGATCAGCGAGCAGTTCACCGAGCTGCGGCTCGACATCCTCGGGTTTCCCGAGGCCGAGCTGAAGCGCTTCCGCAAGTACATCGCCGAGCCGTACGGCATGGTGCTGGTCACCGGCCCGACCGGCAGCGGCAAGACGACGACGCTCTACGCGGCGCTCTCGGAGATCAAGTCGGTCGAGGACAAGATCATCACCATCGAGGATCCGGTCGAATATCAGCTGCGCGGCATCACCCAGATCCCGATCAACGAGAAGAAGGGGCTGACCTTCGCGCGCGGCCTGCGCTCGATCCTGCGCCACGACCCCGACAAGATCATGGTCGGCGAGATCCGCGACAACGAGACGGCGCAGATCGCCATCAACTCGGCGCTGACCGGCCACCTGGTGTTCACCACCGTCCACGCCAACAACGTGCTCGACGTGCTCGGCCGCTTCCTGAACATGGGCGTCGAGGCCTATCAGTTCGTGTCGGCGCTCAACTGCGTGCTCGCGCAGCGGCTGGTCCGCAACATCTGCACGCACTGCAAGCGGCCGGCGAAGGTGATCGCGCGCGCTGCTCGAGGAGTCGGGGCTCGATCCGGCGCTCGAGCACACGCACACCTTCTACGAGGGCATCGGCTGCATCGAGTGCGGCGGCACCGGCTACAAGGGCCGCACGGCGATCTGCGAGCTGCTCGACCTGAGCGATCACATCCGCGAGATGATTCTCGAGAAGCGGCCGACCTCGGAGATCAAGAAGGCGGCGCGCGAAGAAGGCATGCGCTTCCTGCGCGAGTCGGCGGTCGAGCGGGTGATGGAAGGCATCGACGACGCTGCGCGAGATCAACAAGGTGACGTTCGTCGAATGAGCATCCTGTCGACGCTTCACGAAAGCCCCGCGCCGGCCGCCGCCGTCGAGATCGCCGCGAACCGCGTGTCGGCCGCGAGCCTCGAGTGGCGCGGCGGCGCAGGCGGTGGTCGTCGGCGCACGCGTCGGAGCCGCTGCCGGACGGCGCGCTCGTGCCGTCGCTGACCGGCGCCAACGTCGCACGACCGGCCGGCCGTGCTCGGCGCGCTCGACCGCGTGCTCGAGCAGATCGGCCGGCCGCGGCGGGTCGGCCTGGTCGTGCCCGATCCGGTCGGCGAGGGTCTCGCTGGTGCGGTTCGAGCAGGTGCCGCCGCGCGCGCAGGATCTCGATCAGCTGGTCCGCTGGCAGGTGCGGAAGGCGCGCGCCGTTTCCGATCGAGGAGGCGCAGGTCAGCTACGTGCCGGCGCTCCGCGCCGAGGACGGCCAGGAGTTCATCGTCACGCTGGCGCGCCGCGACGTCATCGAGGAGTACGAGAACGCTGTGCGCCGAAGCCGGCGCGCACGCCGGGATCGTCGACCTGGCGACGCTTCAACGTCATCAACGCCGTGCTCGCCGGCGCCGGCGCGCCGACCGGCGACTGGCTGCTGGTGAACGTCGCCGCCGACTACACGTCGATCGCGATCCTGCGCGGGCCGCACCTGATCTTCTTCCGCAACCGCGCCGCCGACACCGAGGGCACGCTGGCCGATCTGGTGCACCAGACGGCGATGTATTACGAGGATCGGCTGAACGGCGCCGGCTTCGTCGCGCGTGCTGCTTGCCGGCGCCGCGGCGGCCGAAGCCGGGCAGGCGCTGCGAGATCGATCAGATCCGGCGCAGCCTCGAGGAGCGGCTGCGCACGCCGGTCGACACCGTCGATCCGCGCGCCGGCCGCGACGCTGACCGATCGGATCACCGCCGCGCCGGCGCTGCTCGACACGCTGGCGCCGCTGGTCGGCCTGCTGCTGCGCGACCATACGGGGGTGCCCGCGTGATCCGGACCAACCTCTCGACGCGGCCGTTCTACAACGAGCGCGCCGTCCGCCTCTCGCTGCTCGTTGCTCGCCGTCGTGGTCGTCGCCGCGACGGTGTTCAACGTCACGCGGATCCTTCGCTACTCGCGCAGCGACACCGGCTGGCGACGCAGGCGTCGCGCGACGAGGCGCGCGCGGCGGATCTGCGGCAGCAGGCGGCGCAGCTGCGCGCCAGCGTCGACCCGAAGCAGGTCGAGCCGCCTCGGTCGAGCGCGCGCCAGGCCAACGAGCTGATCGATCGGCGCACGTTCTCGTGGACCGAGCTGTTCAACCGGTTCGAGACGACGCTGCCCGACGACGTGCGCATCACCTCGGTGCGGCCGCGCGTCGATCGCGACGTCGGCATCATCCTGCGCGTCGCGGTCGCCGCGCGCGGCGTCGAGGACGTGTCACGAGTTCATGGAGAACCTGGACGCGACCGGCGCCTTCGCGAACGTGCGCCCGGCCGAGGAGCACGTCGACGAAGAAGGACTGCTGCAGAGCATGCTCGAGATGGGATACCGTGCAGGCGCCGGCGAAACCGGCGGCGAGCGATGCGAGCGATGCCGCCGACAGGCCAGCGGCTCCCGAGCAGCCGCCGGCGCAACCAGCCGAGGCACGCAGCCAGCGCCGGCCCCTCCGGCAATCCGCCGGCCGCGACCCCGTCGGGCCGCGGCAACCGGGAGCGGCCATGACGCTGCTGGAAGCGCATCCTCGCCGAGAAGCGCGCGTGCGATCATCCCGCTCGCGCTCGGCATCATCGCCAACATCGCGCGTCTACCTGCTCGTCGTCTATCCGCTCGGCGTGAAGTCGGCCGGCGCCGCGGACCGCGCCGCGGCGGCCGCGCAGGCGCTGCAGGCGGCCGAGCGCGACTTCGACTGCGGCGCGCGATCTGGTCGTCGGGCAAGACGCGCGCGGAGCAGGAGCTCGCGACCTTCTACGACAAGGTGCTGCCGGCCGATCAGGCAGCGGCGCGGCGCCTGACCTACGCGACGCTGCCGGCGCTGGCGCGCCGGACCAACGTCAAGTTCCTCGATCGGCGCGTCGACGTCGAGCCGATCAAGGACAGGGATCGGCTCGGCGTGCTGAAGATTCACACCCAGTGGCAGGGCGACTACGAGAGCCTGCGGCGGTTCATCTACGAGCTCGAGAGCGCGCCCGCGTTCGTCATCATCGACGACGTGACGCTGGCGCAGGCCGATCCGGACGAAGCCGCTGACGCTGTCGCTGGAGCTCTCGACGTACTACCGCCTGGGCGCCAATGGCAACTGAGCGCCGCCGCCAGCTGATCCTCGGCGGCGCTCGTCGTCGTGCTGCTCAGTGTGATCTACCGCCTGTGGCCGGCCACGTCTCCGGCGCCGGCCTCGGCGTCTAATCGGAGTGCGGGCGGCGCACCGGCGGCGCGATCGCAGCCGGCCGGGCGTGGCGGACGGGGAACCGGCGCCGACGATTCGAAAGGCATCACGGCGCCGGACGTGCACCTCGAGGCGTTGAACGCCGAGCGGCCGAAGCCGACGCGCCGAACGAAATCTGTTCCGGTTCAGGCCGAAGGCGCCGCCGCCTCCACCGCCCGAGCCGCCGCGGCCGCCGGTGATCGCGCCGACCCGGTGCCGACCGTGCCCCGGCGACCGGCCCGCCGGCGCCGCCGCCGATCACGCTGCAAGTTCATCGGCATCGTCGACGCCGACACGCGGGCAGAAGATCGCGGTGCTCAGCGACGGGCGGAACACGCCGTTCCATGGCGACGAAGGGGATATCATCGAGGGCCGGTATCGCATTCTGAAGATCGGCGTGGAATCGATCGAGATGGCGTACGTGGACGGCCGCGGCCGGCAGACGATTCGGCTCACAGGATCATGACATTGCGAATTGCACGAAGCAGATTGCACATTGGCGTGGTGGTCCTGGCGCTGCTCGGCCGGCGGCTGCGCGGCGGGCAAGGCGTTCCGCCAGGGCGAGGCGTCGATGCGCGCCGGCAACCTCGACGAGGCGGTCGCCGCCTACCGCAAGGCCGTGCAGGCGGCGCCCGACAACGCCGAACTACAAGATCGCGCTGCAGCGCGCGATGCAGGCCGCGTCGCGCGCGCATCTCGAGAAGGCGCACGAGTTCGAGCGGCAGGATCAGCTCGAGGCGGCGCTCGGCGAGTACCGGCTGGCGAGCGAGTACGACCCGAGCAACCGCCAGGCGACCGCCAAGGTCGCCGAGCTCGATCGGACGATCCGCGAGCGCATCGAGGCGGCGCGGCCGGGGCCGGCGATTCAAGCAGCTGCGCGAGCGCGCGCGGGCCGCGTCGGCCGAGCCGATCCTCAACCCGGCGTCGCGCGAGCCGCTGAACCTGCGCTTCAACAACGTCAGCCTGCGCGACATCCTCAACGTCATCGGCAGCTCCACCGGCATCAACATCACCTACGACCGCGAAGTGCAGGACCGGCGCGACCACCGTGCAGCTCGACGGCGTCACGCTCGAGCAGGCGCTCAACCAGATCATGACGATGAACCAGCTGTCGTACAAGGTCCTGAGCGACCGCTCGATCTTCGTCTTCCCGGACACGCCGCCGAAGCACGCGCAGTACGACGAGCAGGTCGTCCGGACGTTCTACCTGTCGCACGCCGACGCGACCGAGCTGTCGCAGATCCTCAGCACGATCATCCGCCTGCCCGGCATCGCGGTGCAGCCGGCGATCGCGCCCAACAAGACCGCCAACACGATCACGGTCCGCGGCACCAGCTCGGTCGTCCAGATTCTCGAGCGGATCATCGCGCAGAACGACAAGCCGCGCGCCGAGATCGTCGTCGACGTCGAGATTCTCGAGGTCGATCGGACGCGGACGAAGAGCTACGGCCTGAACCTGTCGGAGTACGCGCTCGGCGCGTCTGTTCTCGCCGGTGGTGTCGCCCGGCACGACCCCGATCACCGCGCCGCCGGCGACCGGGGCGCCGGCGACGCCGGGGGCGCCGGGGGCGACGCCCGGCGCCGGCACCGGCGCGTCGACGCCGCCGGGCGGCGCTGGTCGTCGCCGCCGCCGTTCAACCTGAACACGCTCTCGCGCGGCGTCAGCACGGCCGACTTCTATCTGGCGGTGCCGACCGCCATCGTCCGCTTCCTCGAGTCGCGACACGCAGCACCAAGCTCATCGCGAAGCCGCAGCTGCGCGGCGCCGAAGGCACGCAAGCTGACGCTGAAGCTCGGGCAGCAGATTCCGGTCATCTCGACCAGCTACACGCCGATCGCGACCGGCGGCGCCGGCGTGAACCCGCTGAGCTCGTATCAGTACAAGGACGTCGGCGTGAACATCGACATGACGCCGACGGTGACGCTCGAGGGCGACATCCTCCTCGATCTGACGCTCGACAACAGCTCGCGCGGCGCCGACGTCTCGATCGGCGGCGTCAACGTCCCGTCGTTCGTGCAGCGCACGGTGACGACGCGCCTGCGCCTGCGCGACGGCGAGTCGAACCTGCTGGCCGGGCTGTTCCAGGAGCAGCGAACAGAACGGCGTCTCCGGCTTCCCGGGCGCGATCCACGTGCCGTTCCTGAAGCAGCTGTTCTCGGGCAACACCGGGCAGTTCGATCAGACCGACATCGTGATGCTGCTGACGCCGCACATCGTGCGGACGCACGAGATCACCGAAGCGGATCTGCGGCCGATCTACATCGGCTCGCAGCAGAACCTCGGCGTCGGCGGCCCGCCGCCGCTGATTGCGGCGCAGCCCGAGGCGCCGGCGCCTGTCGCGGCTCCGGCGGCCGGCGCGCCTGCCGCCGGCTTCCTGACACCGACGCCTCCGGGAGCGATCGCGACGGCGCCGCCGGCGCAGCGGCCGTCGAGCACGGCGACGGTTGTCGTTCCGCCGGGAACGACGCCGATTCCGGGCACGGTGCTCGCGCCGACGCCGCCGGCGCCGCCGCCGGTGCCGCGGCACGCCGCCGCGCTGCCAGCGCCGACGCCGCCGCCGTCACCGCCGGCTGCACGCCGCCGTCCGCTCGCCGGCGCCGGCGCCACGCCGCCGCCGACGCCGCCGCCCGCGGCCGGCACCAGCCGCCGGCGCCGCACCGCCGACGGCCGTGCCGACGACGTCGCCGGGCGTCGGGCGGGCGCAGGTGCTCATCTCGCCGCCGAGCCCGACGTTCCGCGTCGGCGGCGGGCCGTACACCGTGCCGCTGTCGATCACCGGCGCGCAGCGGCTGTCGACGGTGACGCTGACGCTGATCTACGACCCGACGAAGCTGCGCGTCCGCGCGGTGCAGGAGGGCAGCTTCATGCGCGCCGGCGGCGTGAACGTCGCGTTCACGCAGCAGGCGCAGCGGGAACCGCGTCGACATCACGATGGCCCGCGGCGCCGATGCGACCGGCGCGTCCGGCACCGGGCTGCTCGCGGCGGTGCTGTTCGACGCGATCGCGCCGGGCCGGTGACGCTGACGCTGAGCGGCACGGCGACCGGCCCGGGCGGCACGGCGATGGGGCTGCAGTTCACGCCGGTGACGGTGACGGTGCAGTAGACCAGCGGACTAGGGACTAGGGCTAGGGACTAGGGATTAGCAGGTATCAGCGTGCAGGGAGCAGGCAGGGGGCTGGGAAGGATCGCCGCGAAGGGCTACACGCTTCGTCGAGCTGCTCGTCGTCGCGACGATCATCATCATCCTGGCGTCGGCGATCATGCCGCTCGCGAAGGTGACCGCGACGCGCGCACGCGAGGCGGAGCTGCGGCGGGCGCTGCGCGAGATGCGGACCGCGATCGACAAGTACAAGGACGCGGCCGATCTCGGCCAGATCGGCTCGCTCGACATCAAGGTCGGCAGCGAGGACTACCCGGCGGATCTGCAGACGCTGGTCGACGGCGTCACCGCCGCCAACGACGCGACCGGCCGCAAGCTGAAATTCCTGCGGCGCGTCCCGGTCGATCCGATGACGCACAGCACCGAGTGGGGCCTGCGCTCGTATCAGGACAAGCCCGACGCGACGCGCTGGGGCGGCCAGAACGTCTTCGACGTCTACACGACCTTCGAGGGCACGGCGCTCGACGGAACGAAGTACAGGGACTGGTAGGACGAACCGGTGAAATTGGTGAATTGGCGAGTTGGTGAATTGGTGAATGGTCTCGCGGCGCGGCTGCGCTCGCGCATCGACCGTCGCCTCGAGGTGTCTTCAAATCACCGATTCGTCAATTCTGCCATTCGTCACCTCGATCGTGGCTTCACGATGATCGAGCTGCTGGTCGTGGTCTCGCTGATCGTCATCCTCGCGACGATGGGGCTGGCGCAGTACCGCGCACAGCGTGATCCACGCGCGCGAGGCGACGCTGAAGGAAGATCTGTTCCGGATGCGCGACGCGATCGACCAGTACTACGCCGACAAGGGCAAGTACCCGAGCACGCTCGACGCGCTGGTCAGCGACGGCTACGTGCGCAAGATGCCCGAGGATCCGTTCACCAAGAGCAGCAGCATCCTGGCAGACGGTTCCCGCCGAACCCGACCCCAACAATCCCGCCGCGGAAGCCGGCGTCTTCGACGTCAAGAGCGGCTCCGACGCGACCGCGCTCGACGGCACCAGATACTCGGAGTGGTGATTCGTCAGGGCGTAGGGATTGGGGATTAGTGCAGGTTAGTCTGCACCGCCGGCCTTGAGGGCTGCTCTCGCTGTCATAGACGATGTGGCGTCCGGCTTCAGCCGGACACACCCAGGTTGTCGGTAGCGCAGCTCTTCAGGGCTGCCTCGTTCCGTAGATGTAGCGCAGCCCTTCAGGCTGCCTCGTCCCGGATAGCACGCCCTCCGCAGCGATGCTGCATCGCGCACGCGTCAGAGGTGCGCCGAACACTCGATCCTGTTGCACTGGCCGGCGCGTGGCTGGACCCTCTCGTGAACAATTCGCCGCGTCCGGCTTCGAGCCGGGAGCGTCCCGTCTAAACAAGAAAGGCCGGGCGATGAGCCCGGCCTTTCTACCGCATCCGACAGGTTAACGAATTTACGGCACCACGATACTGGTCGTGCCGGTCGTCACGCGGCCGAATCCGTTGCCGTCCGGATCGAGCGTGTCTTCGACCCTCACCGTGACCGTGCGTGCGCCGTTGGGCGTCGTGTAAAGATGTGAGACGACGACCGTGCCGTTGACCGCCCCGAGGCTGTTGACTATGCCGTCCCCGAAGTCGATCGTCGGTGCTCTTGACATTGACGCCGGCCGGCGGCGTCACCTGAATGGTGAACGTGACGTTCGTACCATTAGTACCTGCCGTTGCCGGAACCGACGGGGTGATGTTAATCGTCGGCAGGGCAACCGGGATGACGCTGACGGACGTCGACGTGGTGATGACGTTGCCAAGCGTGTCGGTGACGGTCGCAACCACACGGTAGACACCGACCGATGGAAACACGTGCGCGACGATCGCGTTCCCTGTCACCACGCCAAGACTCTGAGGAGCGCTCCTGTCGCCCCAGTCGACGGTGACGTCGCGGACAGCGCTGCCGTTGGTCGTCGCTGCAGTGACCGCGAACGTGAAGCTCGCCGGCAACCCTTCGCCGGGGTTCGTCGGCGGCGTAATCACCACGCCCGGCGCCGAGCTGACGTTGACGATGACCGTCCCCTGTGCCTGCCCTGACGCGGCAGGTGGAGTAGGCGTGGGCGTCTGCGTCGGCGGGGGCGTCGTCGTGGGCGGAGCCGTCGTCGTCGTCGTCGGTGCGGTGGAACCGCCCCCCTGCACGCCGACGGTGGCTGTCACGGTCGCCGTCGTCGACGTCCGCAATATGGTCGTCGCCAGGCCGTTCTGATCGGTGGTCGCAAAACTCTGATCGATGGTGCCGGCGGTCGTGGAGAAGTTCACGGGCGCGGACACGAGCGGGTTCCCGTTCACATCGAGGGACTGAGCCGTGATGGTCGACGTTCCACCGTTCGCCTGCAAGAGCGTCGGGTTCGCAGTGACGCGGACGCTGCCGACGGCAGCCGTTCCGACGAGAAGCCGCAGCGTGTTGCCTCCTACCGACACTCCTCCGGATAGCGCCGTAATAACGGCGGTGCCCGATCCATTGCCGGCGACAAACCTCACGATCGCGCGTCCGGCCGTGTCGGTCTCGGCTTCCGTCGGCTGAAGTGTCCCGAGCGACGTCGTAAAGGAGACGAGCGTTCCGCGTTGGGGCGGCGTGCCGGACGGTTCGATCACCTGCGCGATGATCTCGACCGTCCCGCCGAGCGGCACGACGGTCACCGCCGTCGTCAGCGAGATCGACGAGCCACTGGGCGCGAGCAGCGGAACTTTCTGACAGCTGAAGGTCGAGATCGCTAACCCGGCGGCCACGCACAGAGCAGCGAACCGATGGTGAAGTCGTGATATCATGAAATTCATAAGTATCTTAATTGACATGAGGTTAGGTGGTCAAGGCGATCGGCGCCCCGGCGAGCGCGGTTACGCGATGGCGGCGCTGCTGATCGCGATGAGCATTGCGGCCGTCATGATGACCGTCGCGATGCCGGTCTGGAAACACCAGGCCCAGCGTGAGCGCGAGGAAGAGCTCGTCTTTCGGGGACAGCAGTACGTTCATGCTATCGGCCTCTTCCAGCGCAAATATCGCAAACGCCTACCCGCCGAACGTCGACGTCCTCGTGGAGCAGCGCTTCCTCCGCAAGAAATTCAAGGATCCGGTGACGGGCGACGACTTCGCGCTGCTGCCGGCGGGCGCCGGCGCCACCGCGCCGGGGCAGCAGGCGGATCCGGGCGGCCCGGCCCCGGCGGCCGGACGAGGATCTCCGTCCCAGGGAACGACGGTCTCGCGCCAGCCGTCGCAGCAGCCCCCGCAGGCCGGCGGCGGTGGACAGCGCGGCGCCGCGGGCGGTGCGGGCAGCGCCCGGCGGAGCGGGCGGCGCGGAAGCGCTGGCGCCGGCGCGCTGCGCGGCGTGTCGCCGATTGGCACGCCCGGCGCGGGCGGCGGAACGACCGCGGGCGTCGGCGGCGTCGCGAGCAAGAGCAAGGATCAATCGATTCGCCTCTATAACGGTCGCAATCATTACAACGAGTGGGCGTTCGTCTACCAGCCGCAGGTGCAGCAGGCAGGTCAGGGTGGAGCGCCGGGCACCGCGCAGCCCGGCCAGATTTCGCAGCCGCCGGGTCCCGGCGGCCGCGGGCGGGGCGGGCTCGAGACACTGCCCGGTGGTCGCGCGGCCGCGGCGGCAGCAACCCGTTCGACATGCCCGGCCGCGGCGGACGTGGCCCGGGCCAGCAGACGCCGATCCAGCCGCCGAACCCTCGCGGGCGTCGCAGCTGATGGCGAGATGGTCGCGCGCCGCATCTCAGACCACGCCGACCAAGCCATCGCCACGCCGCAGCTCTGCATGTTAGGACGGCGGCTATTGCGCGATGGTTTTCCAGCCGCGACGCGATAGATCGCGGGCGATGAGGGCGGTGCACACAACTGCAACAAAAACGCACGCGAGCCCTGTGGTGAAGGCGCCGAGTACGAACGAGCCGATGCCGAAGAGGACCGCGTAGATCAGGATCCAGCCCGCGGCCCAGTCGAGGAAGAGGCCGCCGATCTCTTCGGGCGGGGGACCGCCGGCGAGCCGTGCGATCGGACCCCATCCCGGACCTCCCGGACGCACGCGGCGATAGAACGCGACGAGATGCGCTTCAGGCTCCGGCGCGGTTACAAACGTCACCACGAGCCAGCACACCGTCGTCCACGCCACCAGATAGAGCAGCGTGTAGGGAAACGCGATCGTCGTGAACAGCTTCAGATAGAGAAAGCCGAGCGCCGGCGCGACCATCGCCGCGATCTCGGACCACGCGTTCACGCGCCACCAGTACCACCGCAGGATCAAGACCAGCCCGATGCCGGCGCCTGACTCGAGCACGAACTCCCACGCCTGCCGGATGCTCTCCAGATAGAACGTCACCACCGCCGCTCCGAGCATCGTCAGGATCGTCGCAATGCGCGACACCCACACGTAGTGCTGCTCGGTGCCGTCGGGCCTGATGAAGCGGCGATAGAAGTCGTTGACGATGTACGACGTGCCCCAATTGAGCTGGGTCGAGATCGTCGACATGTACGCGGCGAAGAACGCGCCGAGCAGCATGCCGCGCCAGCCGGGCGGCAGGAAGTCGCGCATCACCATCACGTAGCCCGACTCCTTGTCTTCGAGGCCGGGATAGAGCACGAGGGACGCAAGGCCGACGAGAATCCACGGCCAGGGGCGGAGGCAGTAGTGCGCGATGGTGAACCAGAGCGTGGCGAAGAACGAGTGCCGCTCGTCCCGCGCCGACATCATCCGCTGCGCGACGTAGCCGCCGCCGCCGGGCTCCTGGCCGGGATACCAGCTGGCCCACCACTGCACGCCGACATAGGCGAAGAAGGCCGCGACCGGCAGCGCGAGCGCGGGGCCGAGATTCCCGGCCCCGGTATCCGCGCCGACGCGCGGGATGAACTCGAAGCGTCGAGGCGGGCAGCGCCTCGCGCAGGCCGCTGATGCCGCCGACGCCGGGTGCACGCAGCGCGAAATAGGCCAGCGCCGTCGTGCCGGCCATCGCGAACGTGAACTGGAAGAAGTCGGTGACGACAACGCCCCAGAGTCCCGAGAGCGCCGAGTAGAGACCGGTGATCGCAAGGCAGGCGAGCACGGCGGTGAGGCGATTCCAGCCCATCGTCACGGCGAGGATCTTCGCCATCGCGAGGTTGACCCAGCCGATGATGACGAAGTTGATCGGCAGGCCGAGATAGAGCGCGCGAAACCCGCGGAGCACGGCGGCCGGGCGGCCGGCATAGCGCAGCTCGGCGAACTCGACGTCGGTCATGATCGCCCGCGCGCCGCCACAGCCGCGCGAAGAAGAAAACGGTGAGCATGCTGCCGAGCGCCGCGTTCCACCAGATCCAGTTGCCGGCGATGCCGTTGCGCGCAACGAACCCGGCGACGGCGAGCGGCGTGTCGGCCGCGAACGTCGTCGCAACCATCGACGTGCCGGCAAGCCACCAGGGCAGGTCGCGGCCTGAGAGGAAAAACTCGGCGACGTCCTTTCCGCGCGCGCTTCGAGCGTAGTACAGCCCGATGGCGAGCGAGACGGCGAAGTACGCGGCGATGATCGCCCAATCGATGACATTCAGCGTCATATGTCGCCCAGCGCGTCGTGGAACGCGCGCCGCACGGTGCGCATCTCTTCGAGCGTCCCGCCGCCGCAGGCGCGGTTGGTGAGCAGCACGAAATAGCGATCGCGCTCCGGGTCGATCCAGAGCGAGCGTGCCGGTGAATCCGACGTGGCCGAACGCGCGGCGCGACATCCGCGTGCCGCACGACGAGGTCGGCAGCATCGTATCCCAGCCGAGCGCGCGCGAACTGCCGGGCACAGTGGTTCGCGACGTGAACTCGGCCACCAGCGCCGGCGTGAGCGGGGGCGGTAGATCATCTGCGCCGCGCGCGGCCCGCAGCCACGCACGCGCGAACGACCCAACCGCTGTCGCCGTGGCGAAGAGTCCCGCATGGCCGGCGACGCCGCCGAGCGCCGCGGCGTAGTTGTCGTGAACCTCGCCGGCGAGCAGGCGTCCACGGCGCGTGTCTTCGTCCATCGGCTGGGTCGGCGCCGCGAGCGTCCGTCGATCGGGCGTCAACCCGTAGGCAATGTCCGCCTTCAGCGCGGATCGTGATCTGCGCGAACTGATCGGCGAGCGACATCCCCCCGCGATCGGCCACGATGAATCCGAGCAGGATGAACCCGAGATCGCTGTAGATGGACGCCGACCGCGGCGCGTACTCGAGCGGCATCGCGCCGATCTCGTGCTCGAACTCGCGCCGTGTGTCCGGCGGCGCATCGACCAGCCGCGCGGGCAGTCCCGACGCGTGCTCGAGCAGATCGCGGATCGTCACCGCGGCGCGATCCGCACCGCGCCAGTCGGTGGAAGAAACGCTCACCGGCTCGTCGAGCCGAAGCGCGCCGGTCCTGACCAACTCCATGACCACGGTCGTCGTCGCGATCGGCTTGGTCAGCGACGCGAGGTCGAACGGCGTGTCGATCGCCGCCGCCGGCGCGTCGCGCTCGAAGGTCAGCGCGCCGAGTGCGTCGCTCCACATCGATCCGCTGCTGCGGCCGACGTCGATTGTCGCCGCTGGAAATACGCGCTGCCGGATCGCATCGTCGACGACCTGGCGCGCGGTGTCGTAGGCGCTCATCCGCGTGCTGCGGCCGACGGCCGGATGACGTGGGCGGCGAAGGCGACGAGCGCGGTCGTGGCGGCGCCGATGAACACGTACCAGGTGAAGGCGACCGGCGTCCACCCCCAGATGATGGTCATCGCCACCAGTCCACCGAGCATGCCGATGAACGCTTCGGTCTCGGTGATCTTCGGCGCGAGCGTGCCGAGCAGGAACGCCCCGAGCACCGACCCCGACGCATAGGACAGGACGGCGAGGCCGGCGTCGAGGACCGAGCGCTGCATCCACTGCGCGCCGAGCGCGACGCCGATCTGCACGACGCCCCAGGCGATCGTCCACAGCCGCGACACCCGCATCAGCGTCCGCTCGTCGGCGTCGGGGCGCTGGTATTTCAGGTAGAAGTCGTTCACCGTCGTCGCCGCCATCGAGTTCAGCGACGGCGACAGCGCGGCGGCGACAATCGCGGCGACGATGAAGCCGGCGGCGCCGTGCGTCAGCGAGGTGACGATGAAGCCGGGCAGGAGCTCGTCGCTGCGGCCGAGCGCGCGCGGCAGCGGCACATGCTGGTAGTAGGTGAACAGCATGATGCCGATGATGAGGAAGAGCACGAACTGCGCCAGCACGAGGACGCCGCTGAGGATCAGCCCGCGCGACGCTTCGGCCTGCGATCGCGCCGAGAGCAGGCGCTGCACCAGGAACTGATCGGTGCCGTGCGTCGACAGCGTCAGCGCGATGCCGCCGATGACGCCGGCCCAGAACGTGTACGGGCGCGTCAGGACCAGCGACAGATCGAAGACGCGGAACTTGCCCGCCGCGCTCCCGACGCGGACGACCTCGGCCCAGCCGCCGGGGATCAGCGCGAGCAGGGAGAAGAACACGACGCCGGCGCCGGCGATGTAGACGAAGAGCTGCACGACATCGGTCCAGATGACGGCGGACGCGCCGCCGCGCACCGTGTAGACGATCATCGCCGTGCCGATCACGATCACCGCCAGCGACACCGGCACGTGGGTGACCACCGAGATGACGAGCGCCGTCGCGAACAGCCGGATGCCGTCGGCCAGCGAGCGCGTGACGAGGAAGATGAACGCCGACAGGTTCTTCACTCGCGCGCCGAAGCGCCGCTGCAGCAGCTCGTACGACGTCATCAGCTCGCCGCGGAAGTAGGCCGGGATGAACAGCGCGCTGACGATGATCCGTCCGATGACGTAGCCGAAGACCAGCTGCAGGAACGTCATGTCGCCGCCGTAGGCGGTCGCCGGGACGCTGATGAAGGTGAGCGTGCTGGTCTCGGTCGCGACGATGGTGAAGCAGATCGCCCACCAGGGCACCGACTGGCCGGTGAGGAAGTAGTCGCGGGTGGTCTTCTGGAAGCGGGCGAAGTAGGAGCCGAAGGCGGTGATGGCGAGCAGGTAGCCGCCGATCACCAGATAGTCGACCCAGGTCAGCACCATCAGCCTGGCACCTCAGCTAATTCGCCGGCCTGGCGGGCCTTGCGTTCAATCCTGGCTGCCGGTGAAAGCGGCGCGGCCGACCTGTGACAGGTAGCCGGGACCGTGCGCCGGATCGGCCAGGCTGTCATACGAAAACAGGATGATGCCGCGGACACCGAGGCGGCGCGCCGACTGGACGTTCTCGGCGATTTGCGGCGGCGAGAGACGATAGGCGCCGATGCCCGCCCACAGTGGGCGCGTGCCGGCGATCTCGCGCGCGCTCGCGATCTGCGCGGCGAAGACGGCCGGATCGGTTGTGTAGGCCATCGGGCAGACGACGTCGACGAGGCCGCTGTCGGCCCAGCCGCGCCAGTCCTGCAGACGCCGTTCGGCGGCTTCGTGCGCGTCGGGGACGACGGCGACGCTGACGAGCGCCGACGGCCTGACCAGTTTGACCGCCTGCCGGATTGCGGTGAGCAGCGCCGTGAGGCGTTCGATCCGGAATGCGCGCCATCGCTGCGGAAAGGCCTGCGTGTAAATCAGCGGCTCGCCGCCCGCGGCCCGCGTGTCGTAGCGTTGTCGATCGGTCGCGTTCAGCTCATCCACGAGCGAGGCACGAAAGGCCTTGAGCGTTTCGCTGCTGTAGTCGAAGTCTTCGCGCGGGTAGCGGATGTAATCGAGGTGGATGCCGTCGAGATCGTAGCGCTCGACGATGTCGCGCACGATCGAGGTGGTGTACGCGGCCGAGGATGGCTGCACCGGCGAGAGGTACAGCCCCTCGATTTCGTTCGACTGGCTGCGGACGAATCGCGCCAGGCGTCCGAGGTAGCCAGGGCTCTTCGGATCGGCGGTTGCCAACTCCGGCGCGAGCGCGCGCGGGACCATCAGCCACTCAGGGTGACGGAAGACCACGTGGCTGCGCGCCGACGGCAGCTCGCCGGTTCCGGCCACCAGGTTGACGTTGATCCAGGCGTGCACCTGGAGCCCGGCCTCGTGCGCCTCGGGCAATCGTGGTCGCGAGCGGATCGAAGGCCGGCTGCGCGTCGAGCGACGGCGGTCGCGGCTCGATGCCGCGCTGGAAGTACGCATCGCCCCGGCCGCGCACCTGCACCAGCAGCGTGTTGAAACCGCCCGCCTTTGCCGACGACACCATCGTCGCAATCGCGGACGGCGAGGTCAGCGTCGTGCGAACCACCCACAACGCCCGGACTTCCGCGGCCGGTTCGGCGCGAAGCGGCGGGATGAAGAGAACGAGCGCCGCAGCGATCGCCGCGAGCGCTTTCGGCTGGAGAGCCTGGGGTATCAAACCGTGAGTAGGATAACGTACGTGGGGCATCGGATCGCGTGGAACGCAGAGGCCGCAGAGACCGCGGAGAAGACCGGTGCAAGGAAATTCTCTGCGTGCGCTGCGGGCTCCGCGTTCCACGCGTCGTATGATCGACTACGACCATGCACGTGCTCGGCATCGACGCCGGGCGGAACGAAGACCGTCTGCCTGCTCGCCGACGAGCGCGGCGTGATCCTCTCGGAAGGGCGCGGGCCCGGCGCGAACCTGCACGCGGCAGGCGAGCTCGCCGTCGAGAACGTGCTGCGCGATCTGATCGCCGAAGCGATCGGCGATCGCGCGATCGTGCCGGCGGCCATCTGCCTCGGCATCGCCGGCGTCGATCGCGAGGACGAGATGCGCACCGTCCGCGCGATCATGCGCCGCATCGGCCACGCGTCGCGCGTGCTGTCGTCAACGACGCGCTGATCGCGCTGGTCGCGGGCGCGAAAGACGCGCCGGGCATCGTCATCATCGCCGGCACCGGATCGATCGTCTACGGCCGCAACGCGAACGGCGAGGCGGCGCGCGCCGGCGGCTGGGGCCACATGATCGGCGACGAGGGCAGCGGCTACTGGATCGGCCGCGAAGCGCTTGTCCGCCGTGATGCGCGCCTACGACGGCCGCGGGCCGGCGACGCGGCTGACGCGCCGACGATCCTCGCGCATTTCAACGTCGACGACGAGTCGCGGCTGCCGCGAATCGTCTACGACCGCGAGGTGCCGCGGATGACCGTCGCGGCGCTCGGGCCGATCGTGCAGGGACGCCGCCGACGAGGGCGACGCGGTCGCGACGCGGATCCTCGAGCGGGCCGCCGACGAGCTCGTGCTCGCGGCGCAGTCGGTGGCGTCGCGGCTGGAGATGCGCGGCGACGCGTTCACGTTCTTTCTGGCCGGCGGCGTCTTTCGCGTCGTGCCCTGGCTGGCGAGCGAGCTGCGCGCGGCGGCTGGTCGAAGTGGCGCCGCGCTGCCAGCGTCGAGCTCTTGAACGAGGAGCCGGCGGTCGGCGCCGTCTGGCTCGCGCTCGCCGAGGCGCGCGGCGGCGCCAACGTGCCGCGGTACAAGAAGGGTGTCGACGACCAGGGACTAGGGTGCGGGTCCACATCTTCAACTCTGCGGCGGCGCTCGCCAGAGCGCTGGCGGCCTCAATCTCGCGGACGCTCGCGGCCAATCCGCCGGTGGTGCTCGGGCTGCCGACCGGCCGCACGCCGATCCCGCTCTATCGCGAGCTGGTGCGTCTGCACGCCGTCGGGGCGCGCCGATTTCAGCCGCGCGACCACGTTCAACCTCGACGAGTTCCTCGGCGTCAGCGCCGCCGATCCGCGCAGCTACCGCGCGTTCATGCAGCGGCATCTGTTCGATCACGTGAACCTGCCGGCGCGGCGCATCCATTTTCTGAACGGCGCGGTGGCGCCGGGCGAGGCGGTCCAGCGCGAATGCGAGCGCTACGAGCGCGCGATCGACCGCGCCGGCGGCATCGACCTGCAGATCCTCGGCCTCGGCATCAACGGGCACATCGGCTTCAACGAGCCGGCGCGGGCGCTGGTCGCGCGCACGCACTGCACGCGCCTGAGGCCGGCGACGCGGCGCGCCAACGCGCCGCTCTTCGGCAACCGCGTCGGCGCGGTGCCGCGCGAGGCGCTGTCGATGGGGATGGCGACGATCCTTCACGCGAGGCGGATCGTGCTGCTGGCGACCGGCGCGACGAAGGCGCGCTGCGTGGAGCGGATGATCGCGGGGCCGGTCACGCCGCGGCTGCCGGCGTCGTTCCTGCAGCTGCACCGCGACGTGGAGGTCTGGCTGGATCGTGCGGCTGCGCAAAAGCTGGACTGTCTGGAACTGGATTCGCTATCCGACCTTCAGCAGTTCCTTGAGCCGCTCTTCGACGTCCTCGCCGATCGCGTCGCGCACGAAGTCGTGCGCACTTGCGCAGCCGCGACAGCGCCTGGATGTAGGTGAGGCCGCTCTTCTGCATGACGATCGCCGCCTTGACGTTCCAGTGCGCCCGGCGCAGCAGCTTGTCGGCCTCGTCGTACTCGAGGCCGGTGACGATGATGATGATGCGGCGGGCGCGATCGCGCAGCTTCTCCGATCCCATCTGCACGTCGACCATCAGGTTGCCGTAGGTCTTGCCGATGCGGATCATCGACGCCGGTGGTCAGCATGTTGAGCACCATCTTCGTCGCGGTGCCGGCCTTGAGCCGCGTCGATCCGGCGATCACCTCCGGCCCGACCGCCGGCGCGATCGTCAGATCGACGAACGTCTGCAGCTCGGTGCGCGGATCGCAGGTGACGAAGATGATCTTCGAGCCGGCGCGGCGCGCGCGGGTCAGCGCGCCGCGGACGAACTGCGTCATGCCGCTCGCCGACACGCCGATGACGACGTCCTTCTTGGTCGGCCGCAGCCGGTTGACCGAGCGCGCGCCTTCCTCGTAGTTGTCCTCGACGCCTTCGCGCGCGCGCAGCATGGCGCCCTTGCCGCCGGCCATGATCGCCTGCACCAGGTCGGGGCTGGTGCCGAAGGTCGGCGGCATCTCGGCCGATTCGAGCACGCCGAGGCGGCCGCTCGTGCCGGCGCCGACGAAGATGATCCGGCCGTTCTTGCGCAGCGCCTGGGTGATGATCTCGACGCCGACCGCGATGCGCTCCTTCTCGCGCTGGACCGCGGCGAGCATCTTGCGGTCTTCGTTCAGCATCCCTTCGACGATGTCGGCGGCGGAGAGCTTGTCGATGGCGAGCGTGGCCGGGTTGATCTGCTCGGTGGGAAGCGACTGCCACTTCGAACGGACAGGCATGCGATCAGACGACCTCAGGACCAAGCCGCGGATACTATCATAGTCGTCGACTGTCGCATGATCGACGCGTACCTCGATCATCTGCGCGTCGAGCGGCGGCTGGCCGAGCACACGCTCGAGAGCTACGCGCGCGATCTGCGCGGCGCTGGCGGCAGTTCGCCGCCGGCGTCGGGCGCCGGCGTCGAGGCGCTCGATCGCCAGGCGCTCGAAGCGTTCGTCCGCGAACAGATGACGCGCGGGCTGTCGCCGCGCTCGGTGGCGCGCACGGTCGCCGCGGTGCGCGGCTTCTACCGGTTCCTCGTGCTCGACCGGCGGCTCGACCGCAACCCGGCCGACGATCTGCGGCCGCCGCGCGCCTGGCCGGCGCTGCCGAAGTTTCTGTCGCTCGAGGAGGTCGACACGCTGATCGCGCAGCCCGACGTGTCGACGCCGCTCGGCCTGCGCGATCGCGCGATGATCGAGCTGCTGTACGCGACCGGGCTGCGCGTCTCCGAGCTGGTCGGCGTGCGCGCGGCCGATCTGCATCTCGACGAGCAGTACCTGACCTGCATCGGCAAGGGCAGCAAGGAGCGGCTCGTCCCGATCGGCGAGCAGGCGGCCGCTGGATTCGCGAGTATCAGAGCGACGCGCGGCGCGAGCTGCTCAAGGGGCGCAGCGTCACCGCGCCTGTTCGTCAACGCGCGCGGCGGGGCGCTGAGCCGCGTCGGCTTCTGGAAGATCCTGAAGCAGCACGGCCGCGCGCGCGCGGCCTGCCGCGCACGCTCAGCCCGCACGTCGCTGCGCCATTCGTTCGCCACGCACCTGCTCGAGCGCGGCGCCGACCTGCGCGCCATTCAGATGATGCTCGGCCACGCCGATCTGTCGACGACGCAGATCTACACGCACGTGCTCGAGGCGCGGCTGCGCACGGTCTACGATCGTTTCCACCCGCGGGCGTGATTCTGATAGACTTAACTGTTTCTCAGCACGTCTTTTTGCTGAACCTATCTACGTTTACTGTGTGTTGAAGGAGCGCGCATGAGCCGTAAGGGACGGCATCTGTTTACGTCTGAATCGGTCACCGAAGGACATCCCGACAAGATCGCCGATCAGATTTCCGACGCGATTCTCGACGCCATCCTCGCCCAGGATCCGGTCAGCCGCGTCGCGTGCGAAACGCTCGTCACGACCGGCCTCGCGGTCGTCGCCGGCGAAATCACGACCAGCGCCTACGTCGACTTCCAGGAGGTCGTCCGCGCGACGATCAACGAGATCGGCTACAACCGCGGCAAGTACGGCTTCGACGGCGAGACCTGCGCCGTGCTCTCCTCGATTCACAGCCAGTCGCCCGACATCGCGATGGGCGTCGACACCGGCGGCGCCGGCGACCAGGGGCTGATGTTCGGCTTCGCCTGCACCGAAACCGAAGAGCTGATGCCGCTGCCGATCATGCTCGCGCACAAGCTCGCCAAAGGGCTGTCGTGCGCGCGGCGCGACGGCGTGCTCGACTACCTCCGGCCCGACGGCAAGTCGCAGGTGACGGTCGAATACGACGGCAACCGCCCGATGCGCGTCGACGCCGTCGTCGTCTCCAGCCAGCACAGCCCGCTCGTCACCCAGGAGACGATGAGGGAAGACATCATCGAGAAGATCATCAACCGGGTGATTCCCGGCGGAGCTGATGGACAAGAACACCAAGATCTACGTCAACCCGACCGGCCGCTTCGTCGTCGGCGGGCCGCACGGCGACGCCGGCGTCACCGGCCGCAAGATCATCGTCGACACCTACGGCGGCGCGGCGCCGCACGGCGGCGGCGCGTTCTCGGGCAAGGATCCGACGAAGGTCGATCGCTCGGCCTGCTACATGGCGCGCTACATCGCGAAGAACGTCGTCGCGGCCGGCATCGCCGAGCGCGCGCTCGTGCAGCTCGCCTACGCGATCGGCGTCGCCGACCCGGTGTCGGTGATGGTCCACACCGAAGGCACCGGCCGGATTCCGGAAGAGAAGATCACCGAGCTCGTCCGCGCAGCACTTCAAGCTGACGCCGCGCGGCATCATGGAAGAGCTCGACCTGCGCCGGCCGATCTACAAGAAGACGGCGGCGTTCGGCCACTTCGGCCGCACCGAACCCGAGTTCACCTGGGAGCGGACCGACAAGGCCGCGGCGCTCAAGTCGGCGGCGGGCCTCTAGCTGACGTCAGGCGGTCAGCCGTCGGCCGTCAGCGCGGTCGATCGTGAAGAAGCTTCTCATCGCAACGGCGGCCCTCGTGGCCGCCGTTGCTGTTTTGGTCGGCTTCACGCATCCCGCCGCGCCGCGCTGCCGTTGCCGCCAGCGCCCGACGACGGCACCGTTCCCGGCGTCATTCCACGTCCACACCAACCGATCCGACGGCCTGAGCGGGCCGGACGAGATCGCCGCCGCCGCCGCCCGCGCCGGCCTGAAGTTCGTCGTCTTCACCGACCACGGCGACGGCACGCGCCGTCCCGATCCGCCGGCCTATCGGTCCGGCGTGCTGTGCCTCGACGGCGTCGAGATCAGCACCAACGGCGGCCACTACGTCGCGCTCGACATGCCGCCGGCGCCGTATCCGCTCGCCGGCGAGGCGCGCGACGTGGTCGAGGACGTCCGCCGCCTCGGCGGGTTCGGGATCGCCGCGCATCCCGACTCAGCCAAGCCGCAGCTGCGCTGGCAGCGTGGGACGCGCCGATCGATGGCGTCGAGATGCTGAATCTCGATACGGGCTGGCGGCTGTGGGTCGAGGACGCGCGGACACCGGCGGGGAAGTGGGCGGCACGCCGCCACCTTGCTGCGGCGATTCTCGATTATCCGTTCCGGCCGGCCGAGACCATCGCGGGGCTGATCCGCTCGGGGGAGACCTTGAACGCGCAATGGGCCGGAATCGCGGCGCGGCGGCCGGCGGTGACGCTCGCCGGCGTCGATGCGCACGCGCGCCTCGACCTCCAGGACGATCCGGTCGACGCGCGATTCGCGCTGCCGCTTCCCGGCTACGAGTCGTCGTTCCGCGTGCTGTCGATCCGCGTCCGGCCCGGAGCGCGCGTTGACCGGCGACGCCGCCGCGGACGCGCGCGCTGGTGATGCGGGCGATCCGCGCCGGACATCTCTACACCGCGGTCGACGCGCGTCGCGACGCCGCCGTCGTTCGAGTTCACGGCGACGCAACGCAGACGGCACGGCGCGCGAGGGCGACGAGCTCGACGGCCGGCGGGCCGGTGACGCTGCGCGTCCGGAGCAACGCGCCGCCGGCGTTCACGGCCACGGTCTGGAACGGCGCGCAGATTCTCGGCTCCGAACATCACGAGCAGGACTTCACCGTGCAGGCTGCCTGCCGGGAACCGGGCGTCTACTGGGTCGAGATCCGCGCGCCGGGGCGGCCGCGCGGCGCGTGGCGAGGCCGGACCACGGTGACCGTCGCTGCCCTGGATCCGCAGCAACCCGATCTACGTCCGAGGCGCCGGCGGAGCCGCCGCGCGCGGCCGCGCGGCCGCCGGCGACCGTCCGCGAGCCGATGTTCGATGGCCAGCAGCGCCGACGGGTGGCGCGCCGAGCACGACCCGACTTCGCTCGCGGCCGTCGAGACGGCGCCGATGGTCGGCGGCGCCGAGTTGCGGCTTCCGCTACGGGCTGGCCGGCGGCCACTCGCCCGGGCCGAGTCGCCGCGCTCGCCTTCGACACGCCCCGCGGGATCGCGGCACACGATCGGCTCGCGTTCACGATTCGCGCGCGAGCGCCCGATGCGCATCTCGGTTCAGCTGCGGATCGGCGACGCGGGCGATCGCTGGAGCGCGGCAGCGATCTACGTCGACACCGGCGCACGAAGAGCGGACGATCTTCTTCGACGACTTCACGCCGGACGGCGCCACAGGACGCCGCGCCCGCCGCTTGGTGAGATCCGCAGCATCCTGTTCGTGATCGACGCCACCAACTTCAAGCCAGGCGATTCAGGGCGGATCTGGATCAGGCGAGCGGAGTTGCAGCATTGAGCAGTAAGACGTCGTAGCACCACTTCAGTGCTGCTCTAACGGTCCGCACGGTCAGCAACAAGCATCCGGCGGCGGCGGCGAAGAGGATGTTCGGCGCCCATGCCGCCAGGGCAGGCGACATCCAGCCGCCGGCGCCGAGCGCGCCGAAGATGCTGAGCGCGGTCCAGTAGACGAGCGACAGCACGAGCCCGACGCCGATGCCGTAGAACGCGCCGCTGCGGCCGGTGCCGACCGCAAACGGCACCGCCAGCAGCGTCATGACAGGGTGACGAACGGGAACGCGATCTTGCGCTGCAGCTGCACCAGGTAAGGCACCACGTGGTAGCCGCTCGCCTGGAGCTGGCTGATGTGCGCCTTCAGCTCCTGGTAGGTCATGCGATCCGCCGGTCGGCCTGAATATCCTCGGTCTTGAAGTAGGCCGGCGGCTCGAGCGAGATCGGCCGCTCGTCGAACGGCTCGTACTTGACCACCGCGCGCTCGGTATTGCGCCGCTTGGTGGTCGCGAACTCGCGCTGCCAGCCGTTCCGCGCCATCCACATCAAAACCGGCTGATCGTCGGCGCCGGTCCGCTTCAGGAGCGCCGCATGCGCGGCGTAGGTCAGCGTCTCGAGCTTCCACGCGCGCTCGTCGAGGTGGAACATCGACAGCTGGTTGAACTGGTTGACGCGCGGGTCGAAGAGCTCGTAGCGGTAGATGTCGCCGCTCGCGGCCGACGATCCACTGCCGGTTCAGGACCCCGAACTGCTCCATCGGGTAGCCGCGGATGATCGCGTTCAGCCGGCTCGCCTCGCGGTTCGAGGACGCCAGCACCTGCTCCTGCAGCTCGAACAGCACGCCGCTGAACAGCGCGGCGAAGAGCAGCAGCGGCAGCGCCGAGCGGTAGAGGCTGATGCCGCACGCGCGCATGACGATGAGCTCGCTGTTCTTCGTCAGGACGCCGATGGTGACCAGCGTCGCCACCAGCGCCGCCATCGGGATGATGTAGTACACGTACTGCGGCGTCGCGAAGTAGAAATAGCGGAGCAGCAGCCGCGCCGTCGCGCGGCCGCCGAACAGCTTGTCGGCCAGGTCGATGAAGGTCGAGATGTAGAAGATCCCGACCAGCGCGACGAACGCCAGCCCGAAGACCGACAGATACTGGCGCGCGATGTACACAGTCGAGCAGCGTCGGCCGCGGCCAGTCGATGTGCGGGATGCGGACCACCACGACGACGCGCCGTGCGGCCGGTGACGCGGCCGTGCCCGTGCGCACGGCCCCGGACGCGGCAGCGCCCGCGCGGCGCCAGAAGGTCGGGACGCTGATGCGAATCGGCTGATCGGCCGATCGCGCGCGCCAGATCAGCAGAGCGATGCCGGCGCGCCGAGGATCGACGTTGACGAGCCACGGCGCGATGCTGGGCGGCAGGCGGCCGCCGAGCGCCGCGGCGCGCGACGAGTAGAGCAGCACGTAGTAGGCGAAGACGACGCCGGTGCCGAGAGCGAAGCTCGCCAGCTTGCCGTCCTTGCGGTTGCTGGCGCCGAGCGCGAGGCCGATCAGCGCGAGGACGAAGCAGGCCGCCGGCAGCGAGAATTTCTGCTGGATGGTGTAGAGCTGGCTGTAGTTGATCCCGCCGTTCGCGACGTTCTCGATCGCCGGTCTTGCGCAGCTCGGCGATCGACTTCTCGTTGTCGCCCTTGATGATCTGCGTGCGCGGGAAGATCGGCCTCGGGGTCGATGTTGAGCACGGTCTGCTCGAAGGCGACGCCGTCGTAGGCCTCGGGCTCGCTTCGGGTAGGTCGTGTGGACGGTGCCGTGTTCGAGCACGAGCTCCACCTTGCGCTTGTCGCGGTCGATCGCCAGCCGCCCCTGGCGCGCCACGTAGACCGTCGTCCGATCCGGCTGCGTGGCGTCGGCGAGGAACACGTCGCGCCAGCCGCTGCCCCGGCTCGATGTCGCGGACGTAGAGGACGCGGTTGGGGAAGTTGGTGAAGAAGACGCGCGGCTTGATGTCGCTTTCGGCGCCCGAGGCGACGGCGTTGAAGGTGAGCTCGCGGAACGTCTGGTTGGCGTCCGGCAGCGCGACGATCGTTTCGTAGGCGGTGGCGGCGGTCGCCAGGACGGCGAGCAGCGCAATCGGCCGCATCATCCGGAAGATGCTGACGCCGCACGCCTGAAGCGCGACGAACTCGCGGTCCGCCGACAGCCGCCCGAGCCCGAACAGGATGCCGTAGAGCAGCGCCATCGGGATCGTGACGCTCAGCGCCTGAGGCGTCAGCGTCAGCAGCGCGCGGAGGATGATCGACCAGCCGACCCCTTTTGCGATCAGCTGCTCGGCGTTCTGAAGGATCGGCGGCATCATCAGCACGAAGGTCAGCCCGACCAGCGCCAGCAGCAGCGGCGGCACGATCTCGCGCACCAGATACCGATCGAGGATCTTCACAGGATGCCAACTCCCTCGCCCGTGTCGCGTCAGGACGGGATGATCCGGCCCGGGCAAGACGCACTTGCGAGAGATAGACTACGAGTATGACTCACGTCGCCCTGCTGTGGCACATGCACCAGCCGTACTACGAGGACCTGGTCACGCGCGAGCACATCCTGCCGTGGGTGCGGCTGCACGCGCTGAAGGACTACTACGGGATGGTCGGCGCTGCTGCGCGAGTTTCCGCGGCGTCAAGATGACCTTCAACCTGGTGCCGTCGCTGCTCGTCCAGCTCGAGGCGTTCGCGGCGGACCGCGCCCGCGACCGGTTCCTCGAGCTCAGCCTGAAGCCGGCCGACGCGCTCGACCCAGGACGACATCGACTTCATCCTCGAGAACTTCTTCCACGCGCAGCGCAGCACATGATCGACGTCTACCCGCGCTACGGCGAGCTGCTGGCGCGGCGCGGCGGCGGGGCGCCGACTCCCGCGGAGCGGAGCGCGGCGGCGGCGCGCTTCAGCGTCGACGACCTCCGCGACCTGCAGGTCTGGCACAAGCTGGCCTGGATCGACCCGTTCTACCTCGACGCGCGACGCGCGGATCCGCGGCCTGGTCGCGAAGGGCCGCGGCTTCACCGAGGACGACAAGGCGGTGCTGCGCGAGGTCGAGCTCGAGCTGCTGAACAAGGTGATTCCCGAGTACCGGGACGCGGTCGGCGCGCGGCCAGATCGAGGTCTCGGCCTCGCCGTTCTACCATCCGATCCTGCCGCTGCTCTGCGACACCGACGTCTACAAGCGGACCCATCCCGATTCGCGGCTGCCGCGCGCAGCGCTTCCGGCATCCCGAGGACGCCGCGATGCAGCTCGAGCGAGCGGCGACGTATCACGAGCGGCTGTTCGGGCGCCGGCCGGTCGGCCTGTGGCCCTCGGAAGGCTCGGTGTCCGACGCGATGGTGCCGCTCGTCGCGGCCGCCGGCTTCAACTGGATGGCGACCGACGAGCTGATCCTCGCGCGCACGCTCGGGCTCACCTTCTCGCGCGACGGCCGCGGCCACGTCGAGCAGCCCGAACGCCTCTACACGCCGTACGTCGTGCGCGGCCGGCGGCGCGAAGGTCGCGTGCGTCTTCCGCGACCACGTGCTGTCGGATCTCATCGGCTTCACCTACTCCGGCTGGGCGGCGGAGAGCTGCGGCGGAGGACTTCGTTCAGCGCCTGGTCGAGGCGGGGCGCCGCTACCGCGATCGCACCGGCGGGGAAGAGGCGCTCATCCCGGTCATCCTCGACGGGGAGAACGCCTGGGAGCATTTCGAGGGCGGCGGCCGGCCGTTCCTCCGGCGCTCTACCGGCGGCTGTCCGGGCATCCCGAGCTGCGGACCGTGACCATGGCCGAGGCGTGCGCCGGCGCCGTCGCAGGAACTGACCGGGATCTTCCCCGGCTCCTGGATCGACGCCAACTTCTACATCTGGATCGGCCACGCCGACGACCAGAAGGCCTGGAGCCAGCTGGCCGACGCGCGCGAGGCGCTGAACGACGCGGTCCGCAACGGGGTCGATCCCGAGAAGGTCGCCGAGGCCCGCGAGGAGATGCTGATCGCCGAAGGCAGCGACTGGTTCTGGTGGTACGGCGACGACCATTCCTCCGCTCACGACGCCGAGTTCGACGACCTGTTCCGGCGGCACCTGCGGAACGTCTACCGCCTGCCTGCACGTCCCGATTCCGGACGAGCTCTTCGTCAGCAACATCTCGACGGTCGCGTCCGCCGTCACCCAGACCGAGCCGACGACGCTGCTTGTCGCCGACGCTGGACGGCGAGGAGACGAGCTACTTCGAGTGGCTCGGCGCCGGGACCTCGAGGTTCGCGAGGTCGCCGGCGCGATGCACCAGACCGACCGGCGTCCGGCGGTCCTGCGGCTGGTGCACTTCGGGTTCGACCACGAGCACCTGTTCGTGCGCGTCGACGGCGCGGCGCCGGTGGTCGACCTGCTGGCCGACGGCCGCGAGTTGTCGCTGAAGTTCTTCACCCCGAACGGCGTCCGCTTCTCGGTCCGGCTCCGGGCGGGGCGGCTCTCGGGCTCATTCTTCGACCGGCTGCCGGCGGAGCCGTACTGGCGCGAGCGGGGACCCGGCGGGGTCGTGGTGGCCGCGGGCACGGTCCTCGAGCTGGCGATCCCGTTCACCGACCTCGGGCTCAGCGCCGACTCGCCGGTGGCGTTCTTCGTCGCGGTGTTCGACGACAGCGGCGCCGAGCTCGAACGGCAGCCGGCGCACCGGCCGATTGAGCTGGTGGCGCCGGACGCGATGTTCGAAGCGCGGAACTGGCGCGCTTAGAGCGGAGTTCTCGGGTCCGGCTGAGCCGGCGATTTCGCAGGTCCGGCTGAAAGCGACCTACCAAGTCCGGCGCAGCCGACAACACGAACCACGCTCGGGCAAATGCCCCGGCAATCCATCCACAAAGCTTCCACAGGGCCGTTTCATTGGCCATATTCGTAGAGTCCGATAATGTATCTTATGTTAACCTAAGCCTCGATTTGCGCGGTCAGGGTCGCCGTTGTCCTGACGCCTTTCTGCCCTCCATCGGTCTTTCTGGCGTTCGTCGTGTTCGTGTTCGTCGTGTCCGGCTTCCGCGGACTTTGGCGCGCGCCGCCGCTCGTGAGTCCGGCTTGGCCGGACTTCAGCCGCCGCCTGAAGGCGGACATTACTGACGTCGAAACGGATTCGCCTGACATGCCCCGGCGGGGCTTTCGGGGCTTGGGATGGCGTTACAGGGCGCTCGAATCTCAGGCTCGCGGCACGATTGGCCCGCGCTGGCTGGTGGCTGACCGAACGCTCAGGCCGCGATTGCCGTTCGGCGGCGCCCCTGGCTGCCTCGGGATTGCGGCTGCGAGCTCCGGGTCGAACGACTGGCCTGTCCTCGAGCCGGCTCGTTGTGAGACGGCGCGCGGGCCGCGGAACGCCTCGGCGTCTGGAGGTCGGCTGACGTCTCACTTGGCCTTCCGCAGGTCGCGGAGGATCGCTTCGAGCGCGTCGATGACCTCGTCGCGCGAGGCGCGGCTCTTGGCGAAACTGAGCTTCAGGTTGAACGCCTTGGTCGGCGGCCGGAAGGCAAAGACGAAGTGCTTCGGCCGGCCCGGCTTTCGGCTTGGCCGCGGCCTCGCGCAGCTGCTGGCGCGTGGCGCCGCCCTGGCTGGCGATCTTCTCGACCAGGGCGGTCATTTTCTCTGGCGTCTCCTGCCTAACTACCTGCAGAAGCAACGACTTAGAGGAAATGTCGGCCAGCCGACAGAGGTTTCGGACCTCCTCGGGCATCGCCGTTAGCGCCAGCGACTCGGTGATCGACGTGCGCGACTTCCCCAGCCGCCGCGCCAGGTCCTCGTGGGTGTAGCCGCAGCGCTCGGCGAGGCCGTGCAGCGCCTCGGCCTCTTCGAACGGCGTCAGGTCCTTGCGCTGCAGGTTCTCGATCAGCGCGAGCTCGAGCACCTCGGTGTCGTCGACGTCGCGGATGACGACCGGCAGCTCGCGCAGGCCGGCCTGGACCGCCGCCTGGTAGCGGCGCTCGCCGGCGATGATCTGGAAGCGGTCGCCGCGCTGCCGGACGACCAGCGGCTCGATGATCCCCTTCTCGCCGATCGAGGCGATCAGCTCCGACAGGTCGCCCATGACCTGCCGCGGCTGGTTCGGGTTGGGGTCGATCTGCTCGATCGGAATCATCCGGCCGACCGGCGTGCCGGCCGACGCGGCCAGCGCCTCGACGTAGTGCTCGTCGTGCCGCATCGCCATCGCGCTCCGGGCAGTCCTCGTCTAGGCACGATCGATGACCTCCTCGCACAGGCGGTAATACTCGGTCGCGCCGGTCGAATCGGGCGCGAACGTGAAAATCGATTCCTTGTAGGCCGGGCTCTCCTCGAGCCGCACGCTCTTGGTGATCACCGTCTTGAACACCTTGCCGCCGAACACCTTCTGGATCTGCGCCCGGATGTCGCGCGCCAGCGCCGTCCGCTTGTCGTGCATCGTGATGACGACGCCGAGGATCCGCAGCGCCGGGTTCGGCCGCGCCCGCACCTTCTCGATCGTCTCGAGCAGATCGTCGGTCCCTTCGAGCGCGAAATACGACGACTGGATCGGGATCAGCAGGTGCGTCGCCGCCACCAGCGCGTTGACCGTCAGCAGCCCCAGCGTCGGCGGGCAGTCGATGACGATGTGCGGGAAGCGCTTCGCGGATCGGCTCGAGCTTGTCCTTGAGGCGGAAGTGCGCGTCCATCTCCCCCACCAGCTTCGCTTCGAGCTTGGCCAGCGCGATCCGCGACGGCGCGATCGACAGGTTCTCGAGCGGCGACGGCAGGATCACGTCGCGCCAGCGCGCACCGCCGGCTCGGCGATCGCGTCGTAGACGCTGCGCGTCACCTGCGGCATGTCGAGGAACGACATCGTGCTGTTGGCCTGCGGGTCGAGGTCGATGAGCAGCGTCCGCTTGCCGCGCAGGGCGAGCGCGGCGGCCAGGTTGATGGCGGTCGTGGTCTTGCCGACGCCGCCTTTCTGGTTGGCGATGGCGACGATCATCAGCTGAAGGACACGGGCGGAGCGATTGTAGCAAGGAACTGCCGGCGAGTCATCAGCTCGACTTCGTACTCGACCGACCGCGCGCGCGAACTGACGACCTCACATCTTGTATTTGCCGAGGTCGTCCGGGTCGAGGCTCTCGAGCCACTTGTGCAGGCGGTCGGCGTCGGCCTTCTCGGTGGCGAAGTCGACCGTCTTGGCGTTGTCGATGACCGTGTCCTCGACGAAGATCGGCGCCCGCGTCCGCAGCGCCAGCGCGATGGCGTCGCTCGGCCGCGCGTCGATCGCCACCGTGTCGCCGTTCAGCGCCAGGTAGATCAGCGCGTAGAACGTGTTCTCCTGCAGGTCGCAGACGACGATCTTCTGCACCGACGGCCTTGAGATCGTGGATGACGTTGCGCAGCAGGTCGTGCGTCATCGGCCGCGGCGTCGCGATGTTCTCGATCTGCAGCGCGATGGCGTTGGCCTCGAAGATGCCCACCCAGATCGGCAGCACCTTCTGCCCGTCCTTGTCGCGCAGGATGACGATCGGCGTGTTGGTGATGGGGTCGACCATCAGCCCCTTGATGGTCATTTCGATTTGCATGGCTTCTACACCCTAGCTCGTGGCCGCCGCTGTCAAATTGTCCCCAGACGCTGTGCGGGCCCGCGCGCTCGACACGGACCGGCAGCGTCTGCCCGATCCACGCCGCCGGCCCCGGCAGGTTCACGACGACGTTCGTGCTCGTCCGCCCCGACAGCTCGGTCTCGCGCCGCCGGCTCGCCGCGTCGACCAGCACGTCGACCGTCCTGCCCGACCAGCGCGTCGTTCAGCGCGGTCTGAATCTCGCGCTGCAGCGCCTGCAGCGCCACGATCCGCCGCGTCTTCTCCTCCTCCGGCACATCGTCGGCCAGCCGCTTCTCGGCCAGCGTGTTCGGCCGCGGCGAGTACTTGAACGAGAACATGCTGTGGTACCGCACCGCCGCGGTCAGCGACAGCGTGTCGTCGAAGTCGGCGTCGGTCTCGCCCGGGAACCCGACGATCATATCGGTCGACAGCGCGACGTCCGGCAGCGGCTCGCGGATCTGGCCGACCAGATCGAGATAGCTCTCGCGCGTGTAGCGGCGGCGCATCGCCTCGAGCACGCGCGTCGAGCCCGACTGCACCGGCAGGTGCAGGTGCCGGCAGATCTTCGGCAGCCGCGCCATCGCGTCGAGGAACCGCGGCGAGACGTGCCGCGGATGCGGGCTGGCGAACCGGATCCGCTCGATGCCCGGCGACCTCGTGGATCGCCTCGAGCAGGCCGGTGAAGTCGCACGCCGGGTCGTCCGGGCGCGTCGTAGTGATTGACGATCTGTCCGAGCAGCTGCACTTCGCGGCGGCCGCTGTCCGCCGCCTCGCGCACCTCCGCCAGGATGTCGGCCTTCGGCCGCATCCGCTCGTGGCCGCGCGTGTACGGCACGACGCAGAAGCTGCAGAACTCGTTGCAGCCCTTCGATGATCGTGACGTAGGCCTTCACCGGGTCGGCCCGCCGCGTCACGCCCAGCGGAAACGTCACGTCGTCGTAGGGATCGAGGTCGATGACCGGCCGGCGCCGACGCCGCGGCCTGCTCGACCAGCATCGGCAGGCGGCGGATCGCCTGCGTGCCGACGATGACGTCGGCGACGCCGGGCGAGCGCTTGAGGATCGCGGCGCCTTCCTGCTGCGCGACGCAGCCGGCGACCGCGACGATCGGATCGTGCCCCTGTTCGGCGCGCCAGCTGCGCGCAGCTCGCCGAGGCGCGTGTACAGCTTGTCCTCGGCGCGCTCGCGGACGCTGCAGGTGTTGATGACGACGACGTCGGCGTCGACGGCGTCGTCGGTCGGCTTCGAAGCCGGCCTGCTCGAGCAGGCCGGCCATCCGCTCCGAGTCGTGGACGTTCATCTGGCAGCCGAACGTCTCGATCAGGTATTTACGCGCCACTCAGTTTCGACCCTGCCCCTCTGTGTCCCTTGTTTCCTTTGTGTCCTCTGGGACTTTCGCCTTTCGCCCTTTCGCTTTCGCCCCCGCGATCGGCGTGCCTGCGCCCCTAGCATCTCACGCGCGGACCGGCGCAGGCCGTCGGTGATCGCTGTCGCCGCCCAGCATTCGCGCGAGCTCGTCGACCCGGCCCGTTTCGTCGAGCCGCCGCACCGTGGTTCGCGTCCGGCCGGCCTCGACCCGCTTCTCGATCTCGAAGTGCGTGTCGGCGTACGCGGCGATCTGCGGCAGGTGCGTGATGCAGAGCACCTGGAACGCCGAGCCGAGCGCCCGCAGCTTGCGCGCCGACGACGTCGGCGACGCGGCCGCCGATGCCGGCGTCGACTTCGTCGAAGATCAGGCCGGGCGCCGACGCGCTCGGCGGCCGATCGGCGGCGTCGCTGAACCCGTGGCGCGAGGTCGCGGTCAGCGTCTTGATGGCGAGCATGATCCGCGACAGCTCGCCGCCGGAGACGATGCGCGCCAGCGGGCGGAGGTCCTCGCCCGGGATTCGGCGACACGAAGAACTCGGCGGCGTCGATGCCGCGCGCGGTCCAGGCCGCTTCCGGCACCGGCTCGCTGAAGCGCACCTCGAAGCGCGTGCGCTCCATCGCCAGCTCGGCGAGCAGCGCCTCGAGCGCGCTGCGCGAAGCGCCTGTCGCGACGCGGCGCCGCTCCGTCGACAGCGCGCGCGCCGCGTCGAGAAACGTCGGCGCGCGCCGCCGCGAGCTCGCGCTCGAGCTCGGCGATCCGCTCGTCGCCGCCGCTCGAGATCGTCCAGCTCGCGCCGCAGCGCGTCGCGCCGCGCGATCACGTCGGCGAGCGTCGGGCCGTGCTTCCGCTTCAGGCGCTCGAGCAGCGCCAGCCGCTCCTCGACCTGCTGCAGCCGCGCCGGCGACGCTTCGATGCCGTCGGCGTAGCGGCGCAGGAAGCGCGCGAGATCCTCGAGCTGCGACTTGATGCCGTCGCGCGCGTCGAGATACGGCTTGAACTGCGGGTCGAGCGCCGCGAGCTCCGCGACCCGGCGCCAGACGCCGCCCAGGCCCGCCAGGATCGCGTCGTCGCTCTCGTACAGCGACGCGTAGCTCTCGCTGCACAGCCGCTCGACGCGTTCGGCGCTCGCCAGCACCTGGCGAAGGGCGGCGAGCTCGGCGTCTTCGCCCGTCTCGCCCGGCGGCGATCGGTTTCAGAGCCGGCGCGATCGAGCTCGCCGAGCTGAAAGGTCACGAGGTCCTGCCGCGCGTCGCGATCCGGCCGCCGCGCGCAGCCGCGCGAGCTCGTCGTGCCGCGGCGCGCATCGCCTCGAACGCGGCCGCGGCCGGCGCCAGCAGCGGGTCGAGCGCGCCGAACGCGTCGAGGACGTCGAGGTGGGTGGAGGGATCGAGCAGCGTCTGATGTTCGTGCTGGCCGTGGAGCTCGATGAGCCGCGCCGACAGCTCCTTCAAGGCGCCGGCCGTGGCGAGCGCGCCGTTGATGAAGGCGCGGCTGCGGCCCTGCGCCGTGATCTCGCGCCGGACCAGCAGCTCTTCCCCGCCGCTCTCGAAGATGGCTTCGATGGTCGCGGCGTCCTCGCCGGTGCGGACGAGGTCGCCCGAGGCGCGGCCGCCGAGCAGCAGGCCGACCGCCTCGACGAGGATCGACTTGCCGGCGCCGGTTTCGCCGGTCAGGACGTTCAGGCCGGGGTCGAACTCGACCTCGACCGAGTCGATGACCGCGAGGTGCCTGATGCGCAGGAAGCGAAGCATGGTGGAGAGCGAGAACTCCAATCGTAACATAGGTTTGACAGCGATTTCACACCATGATACAGTTTCGCATTCGCGCTGTCCCAGCGGCGCACTGCTATGTCTCGGAGGGCCGTTTGCGCACGCTTGGAAGCCCGCTGTTCGCCCTGCTCCTGCAGGCGGCGGCTGGCGCCGCGCCCGAAAGTTCCAGCACCGGCATCGTCAGCCTCATCGCCCGTTCGACCCCGATCTCGATCGCGATCCTCATCATCCTGGGCTTTCTGTCGATCTGGTCCTGGGGCATCATCCTCTACAAGTGGTGGACGTTCCGGCGCGCCGCCGCACAAAGCGCGCAGTTTCTCGAAGTCTTCCGCCGCAGCAACAAGTTTTCCGAAGTCCAGGCGGTCTGCCGATCGCTCGGCGACAGCCCGCTGGTCGGCCTGTTCCAGACCGGCTACGCGGAACTGACGGCGCAGCTGCGCCAGGCTACGCCGGATACCGCCGAACGGGCCCAATCCACGCGCCGCCTGCCGGACGTCCTACCTTGAAGAGCCTCCCGGCGGTCGACCGCGCGCTGATGCGCGCGTCGGCGGTCGAAGTGAACAAGCTCGAAAGCCGCGTCTCCGTTTCTGGCGACCGACGGCCAGCATGGCGCCGTTCATCGGGCTGTTCGGCACGGTCTGGGGGATCATGAGCGCGTTCGAACAGATCGGCGTCACCGGCTCGACGAGCCTGCAGGCGGTCGGCACGCCGATCGCCGAAGCGCTGGTCGCCACGGCGGCCGGCCTGGCGGCGGCGATTCCCGCCGTGCTCTTCTACAACTACCTGTCGCAGCGGGTGAAGCTGTTCGCGTCGGAGATGGACGATTTCGCGATGGAGTTCCTGAACATCGCCGAGAGGAACTTCACGTAATGCCGAAGGTGGCGCACGATGCAGGCGTTGCATCGGGCCGCGCCGGCCGCGGCCGCCGCGTCTCGACGTCGCTCGCCGAAATCAACGTCGTGCCGCTGGTCGACGTGATGCTGGTGCTGCTGATCATCTTCATGGTGACGGCGCCGCTGATCCAGCGCGGCATCGACGTCAAGCTGCCGGTCGCGCGCCGCGCGACGGAGGTGGCCGGCGAGCGCGTCGAGATCACGATCCCCGACTCGTTCCGCCAGTCGCAGGTGCGTCTATCATCGGCAAGGAGCAGGTGCGCGCCGAGGTATTCCAGGAGCGCGTCCGGCAGAAGATGGAAACGCGCAGCGACAAGGAGGTCTACCTGCGCGGCGACGCCGGCGTGCAGTATCAGGATCTGATGGACGTGATCGATATGCTGAAGGCGGCGGGCGTCCAGAACATCGGCATGGTGGCGAGGATGCCGGCGAGGCGGTAGCGCGATCGCCGTGATGATGAGATGACAGAGGTCAGCGACGTTCTCCGCGATCGCATGCAGACGCCCGCGGGGCTGCAGCGGATGATCTCTGCCTCGGTGTCCGCGCATCTGGTGCTCGCGGCCGTCGCTGATCTTCGGCGCCCGGCGGCGTCCTGCACGCAGCGCAACGCGGCCGACGCACGGTGATGACGATCTCGCTTGGCGGCGGCGGGCCAGGGCCCCGACGTCGGCGGCATGACGCCGCTGGGCGGCCGGCCGGTGCAGACGACGACGCCGCCCGAGGAACTCGCCCGGCGCGAGCCGGTCCGGCCGCCGGCGGCGAAGACGCCGGAGATGACGGTGCCGCTGCCCGATGCGAGGCCGACACGGTCGACGCCGGCGCCGGTGGTGAAGCAGGCGCCCGACGACGCGCGCGGCCGGACGCCGACGCGCGGCGCGCAGACGAGCCCAGGGCAACGCCGATGCGCCGAAACCGGCGTGCGCGGCCAGGGATTCGGGCTGTCGACCGGCGGCGGGCCGGGCGCCGGCTCGTCGCTCGACGTCGGCGACTTCTGCTGTCCCGAGTACATGGCGACGATGGTCGCGCGCATCCGCCAGGCGTGGCAACCAGAACCAGGGCGCGACCGGTCAGACCCTGGTGAAGTTCACGATTCAGCGCGACGGCTCGCTGACCAACGTGGAAGTCGAGCGATCGAGCGGCACGTCGACGCTCGACCTCGCGGCGCTGCGCGCGGTGCTGTCCACGCGAACGCTGCCGCCGCTGCCCGAGGCTTTCCCAATCCGACGCTGACCGTCCACCTCAATTTCCAATACCAATGACCAAAGTTCATCCTCACCGGCGCGCTCGCGATCGCGCTGCTGGCCGCCTGGCCGCAGCGCGCAGCAGCCGCCGCCTCAGCCGCCCGCGCCGCAGCAGCCGAGCGAGATCGAGACCACGATCACCGGCGAAGGCGGCGCGCGCCGCGGCTCGCGGTGCCCGACTTCATCGCGCTGTCGCCTGACGCCGAAACGGCGGCGATCGCGAAGACCATCGGCCAGGTGCTCTGGGACGACCTCGAACTTCGAGCGCGAGTTCGCGTTCATCCCGCGCGACGTCTATGCGACCGATCCCGCGCGCCACCTCGTTCGACGACGTGCCGTTCGATCGCTGGCGCGAGCTGAACGCCGACGGCCTCATCGTCGGCACGGTGCAGAAGACCGGCGACGGCGATCCGCGTCGAGATGCGGCTGCTTCAACGTGCGCACGCGGCCAGTCGGCGTTCGCGCGGCAGTACGACGGCACGGCGGCGAACCCGCGCCTCTTCGCGCACACGATCTCGGACGAGATCCACAAGTCGCAGCGCGCGCTGAACGGCGTCGCGCGCTCCAAGCTGACCTTCGATTCGGATCGCGACGGCGAGCGCATGTCCGGCACGGTGCAGAACCGCAGCATCAAGGAGATCTACATCTCCGACTACGACGGCGAGAACCAGCGGCGCGTCACGGTCGGCAAGACGCTGAACATCGCGCCGCGCTGGTCGCCCGACGGCCGATCGATCGCCTACACGTCGTACCGCCGCGGCGGCGCGAACATCTTCATCTCGAACATCTTCCAGGGCACGCTCGACGAGGTGACCAAGGGAGACAAGGTGGGCGAGAACTGGCTGCCCGCCTGGTCGCCCGACGGCACGCGCATCGCCTTCAGCTCGACGCGCGACGGCAACCCCGAGATCTACGTCGTCAACCGCGACGGCTCGAACGTCCGCCGCATCACCAACCACCCGAGCATCGACATCACGCCGACCTGGTCGCCGACCGGGCACGCAGATCGCGTTCACCTCCGACCGCACCGGCACGCCGCAGATCTACGTCGTCGGCGCCGACGGGTTGAACCTGAGCAAGCGGAGCTCGGATGGCTACTGCGACCGGCCGACCTGGTCGCCGGCGCCGTACAACGAGATCGCCTACTCGTCGCGCAGCGGGCCGGGCTTCGACATCAGGGTCATCGACCTGGCGACCGGCGCGATCCACCGCGCTCACCTTCGGCGAGGGCACCAACGAGAGCCCGGCGTTCTCGCCGAACGGCCGCCACATCGTCTTCACCTCGACGCGCTCGGGCAAGGCGCAGGTGTTCACGATGGCGCGCGACGGCAAGAACGTGCGGCAGATTACCCGGACCGGCAACAACGAAAAGCCGGACTGGTCCAAATGACTGGAGAATCGAACGATGAAAGTGGCCCGACAGCTGACGCTTTGGATCGCAGTGGTTTCGCTCGCCGTGGTCGTGGCGTGCGGCGGCAAGAAGCCGCCCGTGGCGCGCCCGATGCCGCCGCCGCCTCCCTCGAATCCGACGACGTCGTCGCGCCCGCCGGCGCCGCCCGAACCGGTCTCCGAGCCGACGATCGTTCCGCCCGAGCCGGTGCGCGACGATGCGATTTCGTCCGCGTCGCTCGACGACCTGAACAAGAACTCGCCGCTGAAGCCGGTGTTCTACGAGCTCGACAGCAGCGAGCTCGAGCGCCGGACGTCGCAGAAGACGCTCGACGAGAACGCCGCGCTGCTGAAGCGCTATGCCAGCTGGGCCGTGACGGTCGAAGGACACTGCGACGAACGCGGCACGGCCGAGTACAATCTGGCATTGGGCGAGCGCCGCGCGATTGCCGCGCGCGCCTATCTCGTGTCGCTCGGGCATCGCCGGCCGATCGCCTGCGGACCGTCAGCTACGGCAAGGAGTTCCCGTTCGATCCGGGGCACGACGAGGCGGCGTTCTCGAAGAACCGCCGCGCGCATTTCGTCATCACTGCGAAGTGAGCTTATGAGACTGAAATCATTCGCCGCTCCGATCGCGGTTGCCGCCGTCCTCGCCGTCGCGGCCGGATCGCCGGTCGCCCGCTCACGCCGCGAACAAGGAACACCAGCAGCTGATGGCCGACCTGCGCATGCTGCAGGAGCAGGCGCAGCTGCTGCAGAACCTGATCGGCTCGGTGACCGAGGCGCTCAAGGCGGTCAACACGCGGCTCGATCAGCAGGCCGAGACCAACCGCAAGGCGTTCGCCGATCAGAAGCTGGTCATCGACAACCTCACCAACGACGTCCGCGTCGTCCGCGAAAAGCTGGACGACAACAACGTGCGCATCGGCTCGCTGACCCAGGAGCTCGATTCGCTGCGCCAGTCGATGCAGCAGATGGCGACGCGCCCGTCGATGACGACCGAGTCGACGACGGATCCCGCGGTCGCCGGACGCGGCCGCCGCTCCCTCGCCGGGGCCGCCGCCAGCGGCGGCCGGCGTCGGCGTGTCGCCGCAGCAAGCTGTTCGAAGCGGCGCGAGGCGACTACATGGCGGGCCAGTACGATCTCGCCATCATCGGCTTCACCGACTACATCAAGAGCTTCCCCAAGTCGGACAGCGCCGACGACGCGCAGGTCGGCATCTGCACGGCGTATCTCGCCGACAACAAGCCCGACAAGGCGGTCGAAGCGTGCGACCTCGCGATCCGCAACTACCCCACCGGCGACAAGATCCCCGAGGCGCTCTACCGCAAGGGGATGGCGCTCAGCATGCTGAAAGACGCCGACGGCGCGCGCGCGGCGTGGGACGAGGTCGTCAAGAAATATCCCGACAGCGACGAAGCGCAGCTCGCGCGCCAGGGGCTCGAACGCCTGAAACGTCCCGACCGTTAGAAAAAATCTGCACGTAAAACAACGACGCCTCGAGAACGCGTCAGAGTCCGAAGTACGGGAGCCGCGACGATGTAAAATGCGTGGCGCGGTTCACTCCCGTACTTCAGACGTTCGACTTCTGACGCGTGCTGCCGACGACCAAGTGCCGCCGGCTTGTAATGACCTCCTTCTTGACGTGTGACTTCTTATGGGCTCAGTGAACAAAGTGATTCTCGTGGGCAACCTCGGACGCGACGCCGAGCTGCGCTACACGCCGGGCGGCGCCGCCGTCGCGACGCTCAACATGGCGACGACCGAAGTGTGGAACGACAAGGCGGGCCAGAAGCAGGAAAAGACGGAGTGGCACCGCGTCGTGCTGTGGGGCAAGACCGCCGAGTCGCTGGCCGAATACCTGACGAAGGGCAAGCAGATCTACGTCGAGGGGCGGCTGCAGACGCGGCAGTGGGACGACAAGGACGGCAACAAGCGCTACACCACTGAAATCCGCAGCGACCGCGTCGTGCTGCTGAGCGGCGGCGGTGGTGGCGGACGCGGCGGCGGCATGCCGTCGCGCGGCGGCGGCATGGATGAGGGCATGGGCGGCGGGCAGCCCGGCGGACACGACACGCCCGATCAGCCGCTGACTGACGACGACATACCGTTCTAAGGAATTGGGTAATCGGGTAATCGGGTAATTGATTGTCGGATTGCACGCAATCGATTGAACGATTGCCCAATCCCATTACCCGATTATCCAATTACCCGATTCCGCGATCCCGGCGCGCCCGATCTCATCGCGCCGCGGATCTCTCTGAAAAACGCTCGCACGTCGTCGACGAACAGCTGCGGCTGCTCGAACGCCGCGAAGTGTCCACCCTTCGGCATCTCGGTCCACCGCACCAGGTTGTAGCGCGCGGCGACGTGCGCGCGCGGCGACCAGATGATCTCCTTCGGAAAATCGGCGCACGCCGTCGGCACGTCGATCTTCGCGCGGTTGACCGCGCTCGTCGGGTGCCGCGACTCGTAGTAGATCCGCGCCGACGATGCCGCCGTTTGCGTCACCCAGTAGAGGGTGATGTTGGTCAGGAGCTCGTCCTTCGTGAAGATCGTCTCCGGGTTGCCGCCGCAGTCGCACCAGGTGCGGAACTTCTCGACGATCCACGCCGCCAGGCCGACCGGCGAGTCGTTGAGGGCGAAGCCGAGCGTCTGCGGTTTCGTGCCCTGGATTTGCTGATACCCGGTCTCCTCGGCCTGGAACGCCTGCCGCACCTTCATCCGCGCGGCCTCCGCCTCGGATAAACCCTGCAGCCGCATCTGCGCCCGCGGGCGCCGCGGCCGTGCACATATTCAGGTGCAGGCCGGCGACGTGATCGCGATCGGCGAGCGCCAGCTGCGTGTTGATGATCGCGCCCCAGTCGCCGCCCTGTGCGCCGTAGCGCTGGTAGCCGAGGCGGGCCATCAGCTTCGCCTCCATCACCGCGATGCGCGCCGGATCGTAGCCGGGCGCCGCCGGCTTGCCGGAGAAGCCGAAGCCGGGCAGCGACGGCATCACGACGTCGAACGCATCGGCTGCGCGTCCGCCGTGCGCGGCTGGATCGGTGAGCGGGCCGACGACCTTGGTGAACTCGACGAACGATCCCGGCCAGCCGTGCGTCACGAGCAGCGGAAACGCATTCGGCTGCTTCGAGCGGCGGTGGACGAAGTGGACTTGCAGCCCGTCGATGGTGGTGGTGAACTGCTCGAGCTGATTGAGCTTCCGCTCCTGCGCGCGCCAGTCGAACCGGTCGCGCCAATACGTGACGAGCTCTTTCAGGTAGCTGAGGTCGGTGCCGTACGACCAGTCGGGCTGAAGTGGCTCGGGCAAGCGAGCACGGGTGAGGCGCTGCTTCAGGTCGTCGAGGGTCGCGTCGGGCACCCGGATCGTGAACGGTACAATCCGCTCATCGTCGCTCGCCTGGTCAGCCGCCGGCTGCGTCTGAGCGGCCGCAATCAGCGCGGCGGCGGCCAGGCACAGCGCGGCGAGCCGGCTCATTTCTTGTCTTCGCGTCCGTAACGATCCTCGAGGCGCACGACGTCGTGCAGTTCCGGCGTCGAGACCTCGAAGATGTCGCTGTCCTCGATCGCCGTCATCCGGTGGACGGTCTTCGGCGTCACGTGGACGCGCTCGCCCGGCAGCATCTCGCGCTTCTTCAGCTCGCCGCCCTCCTCGATCTCGAACAGCAGCTTCCCCGAGTGCAGGTAGATCGTCTCGTCCTTGAGGTTGTGATACTGCAGGCTGAGGGCGTGCCCCGCGTTCACGTGAATCAGCTTGCCGACGTAGCGATCGGTCTTGGCCCAGTGGAGCTCGTAGCCCCACGGTTTTTCCACGCGCGTGATCTCACCGTTCACGACGTTACTCCCTTGATGAGCGTCAGGCGGCTGAGCGCCGCGAGCAGCGCGCCTTCGATTTCGTCGACGGTCGCCAGCCGCATGACGCGGCGCGCCAGCGCCTTCAGTTCGTCGCTGCGGAGCTCGGCGAGCACCTGTTTTGCCACCGGGATCGCGCCCGGCGTCATGCTGAACTCGGTCAGCCCGAGCCCGACGAGCAGCGTCAGCAGCGCCGGATCCGACGCCATCTCGCCGCACAGCGACACCGGGATGTGGTGCCGCGTCGCCGCGCGCCGCACCATCAGGATCATCCGCAGGATCGCCGGGTGCAGCGGTTCGTAGAGACGCGACACCCGCTCGTCGGCGCGATCGACCGCGAGGCAGTACTGGATGAGATCGTTGGTGCCGATGGTGAAGAAATCGACTTCCCTCGCCAGCAGGTCGGCGGTATAGGCGGCCGCCGGGATCTCGATCATCACGCCGACCGGGACCCGCGCGACCGTCTCGCCGCGGCGGACGAGATCCGCCGCCGCGTCCGCCACCATCTGCTTGCGCCTCGCGCACCTGCTCGACGCTCGACACGAACGGAAACATGATGCGCAGGTGACCGTGCCGCGCCGCGCGCAGCAGCGCGCGCAGCTGGACGCGGAACAGATCCGGCCGCGTCAGGCTCAGCCGCAGGCCGCGCAGCCCCTGCCGGCTGCCGCGCGAGTCGTCGGCGTCCCAGCCGGCAGTCGAGCGCGGGCTGCGACAGCCGCGCCGTCAGCTGCTCCTCGTCGACGTCGAAGGTCCGCACCGTCACCGTCCCGGGCGCCATGCCCTCGAGCATGCCGCGGTAGATCTCGTACTGCCGTTCCTCGTCGCGGATGTCCTCGTCGCCGCCGGTGACCAGGAACTCCGAGCGGTACAGCCCGATGCCCTCGGCGCCGGCATAGCGCGCCGCGGCGAGGTCGTCGGGGAACTCGATGTTGGCGTCGAGCCGGATCGGCACGCCGTCGGCGGTCGCCGCGGGGCGCCGCCGTTCGGCGTCGATCGGCGCGCCGGGGCGATGATCGTCGGCGTGACGCGCGGCGCGCGCGAGATCTTCCGGCGTCGGGTCGAGGATCAGCTCGCTCGCGCTGCCGTCGATGACCACCAACTGCCCCGCCTGCACCCGCTCGCTGGCGTTGTGCAGGCCGACGACCGCCGGCACGTCGAGCGATCGCGCGAGGATCGCGGTGTGATACGTCCGGCTGCCGGCGTCGGTGGCGAAGCCGCGGACCTTCGTCCAGTCGACCTGCGCCGCGATCGACGGCGTCAGCTCGTCGGCGATGAGCACCGACGACTCGTCGAGCTCGCGCAGGAGGTCGCGCGGCGTGGCGCCGCCCTTGCGCAGGTTCATGCGCAGGCGGCCGACCAGATCGGCGACGTCGCCCTTGCGCTCGCGCAGGTAGGGATCGGCGACCTCGTCGAACACCGCGCCGAACTCGTGGAACACCTGCTGCACCGCCCACTCGGCGTTGACCCGCTGCGTCGCGGACGATCTCGGCCGCGCGCGGCAGCAGCATCGGATCCTCGAGCATCAGCAGCTGCGCGTCGAACAGCGACGCCAGCTCGGGCCGCCGCTGCGCGACGCGGCGGCGGATGTCGACCAGCTGATCGCGCGATCGGGTGCGGCTCTCGTCGAGCCGGCTCAACTCGTTGTCGACCTTCGAGGCGGCGATCTGGTAGCGCAGCACCTGCGCGCGGTGGATCAGCAGGACTGCGCGTCCGGCGACCACACCCGGCGAAACGCCGATGCCTTTCAGGCGCTGCATGCGTCCTCGCCGAAGCCGGACTGCACCAGCGCGACCAGCGCCCGCACCGCTTCGCTTTCGTCGTGGCCGTCGGCCGAGATCGTGATCGTCGACCCGCGCGCCGCCGCGAGCAGCAGGATGCCCATGATGCTCTTGCCGTCCATCTCGCGCTGGTCGCGCGCCACCTTCACCTGCGCCTGGTAGCGCGTCGCCAGGTGGACGAACTTCGCCGCCGCGCGCGCGTGCATGCCCAGCTGATTCACGACCGTGACGTCTTGCGACGTCACCGGCCCCTCCGAGGGCGGCACGATGCGCCGTGCACGCCGCGTGATGCACCCTGCACCTTGCACCGTGCACCCTGCACCCTCCACCGTGCACGTTGCACCACGCCCCGTCTACGCATTGGTCTTTTCGCCGCGCAGCAGGTCGGAGGCCACCCAGATGGCGCTGCGCCCGTGATCGCGCATCTCCTTGGCGACCGCCAGCAGGTCGGACGATCGGCGCAGGCTGGCCAGCTTGATCAGCATCGGCAGGTTGACGCCGGTAATCACTTCGATGCGGTCGGTCTCGAGAAACGTCATCCCGAGGTTCGAGGGGGTGCCGCCGAACATGTCGGTCAGCAGCAGCACGCCTTCCTCGCCGCGGACGCGCTCGATCGCCTGCGCGATGTCCTCGCGCGCATCGTTGACATCGTCGTGCCAGCCGATCGAGACGGCGGTGAACTGCGGCAGGTCGCCGACGATCATTTCCGCGGCATTGACCAGCTCGGTGGCGAGCTGCCCGTGCGTGACGACGACGACGCCAATCACTGCTGTCTATGTTAGGCCAGGTAGGGCGGGTGGGGCAGGTCGGGCGGGTGGGGAAAACGCGTGTCTTCGCATCGTTTCGCACCGCCGCTCACGCCGCGATCTGGACCGACCGCCCGTAAGCCTACCTGCCCGCCCACCTGCCCCACCTGCCCTCCTGCGCCTACGCGTGCGCCAGGTCGCGATGGCGCACGCGGACCCGCGCGACGCCGATGTCGCTCATTGCCCGTTTCAGCCGCTCGGCAATCATCACCGACCGGTGGCGGCCGCCGGTGCAGCCGATCGCAATCGTCAGGTAGCTCTTCCCCTCCGCGACGTAGAACGGCACGAGGTAGCGCAGGTACTCCTCGAGCCTGTCCATGAACTGGCGCGTCGACTCGTCGCGCTCCAGGAAGTCGGCAACCGCCTTGTCGCGGCCGGTCCGCCGGCGCAGCGTCGGCACGAAATGCGGGTTCGGCAGGCAGCGGACGTCGAACACCAGATCGGCGTCGACCGGCACGCCGTGCTTGAAGCCGAAGCTGAGGACGGTGATGACCAGGCGGGCGCGCGCGCGATCGCGCGACAGCCCCATGAAGAACTGCCGCAGCTCGTGGACCGTCATGTCCGAGGTGTCGACGATCTCGTCGGCCATGTCGCGGATGACGTTCAGCCGCGACCGCTCGTCGCGGATGCCCTCGGTGACCGACCGATCCGGCGCCAGCGGATGCGGCCGCCGCGTCTCGCTGAAGCGCCGCACCAGCGCCGCGTGATCCGCCTCGAGGAAGATCAGCACCGGGTTCAGCTTCGGCATCTTCCGCAGCTGGCGGAAGATCTTCGGGAACGACGACAGGAACCCGCCCTCGCGCACGTCGACGACGATCGCGACCTTCTCGATGTCGCCGCCGGCGCGCAGCGACAGCTTCGCCAGCGTCGGGATGAGCGTCGTCGGCAGGTTGTCGACGCAGAAGTAGCCGAGGTCCTCGAGCGCGCGGATCGCCTGCGACTTGCCCGACCCCGACAGCCCGGTGAGGACGATGAACGGCTGGCCGGCGCGCGAGCGTTTCGATCGCGGGTCGCCTTTGGTCAGGCTCAGCTTGAGCGACGCCTGGCGGGCGCGCCGCACGTCGAGCGATCGCTTCGATCGCATCTCGCGCGTCTCACGGCGCGCTGCTGGACTCGACCGCGCCGCAGCCGTTCGTCTTGCAGCCTTGCGGCGTGCCATCAGCTCGCGCCTCCGGGCTCGAGCTCCTCGTCGTCCTCGTCGAGCGCCGGCAGGCTCGCCTGCCGCAGGCTGCGCTCGAGGCGATCGGCGAGCTCGCGCGCGGCGTGATGGCCGCGGGCGCGCAGCAGCTGGTTGCGCGCCGCGACCTCGACGAGGATGGCGATGTTGCGCCCGGGCGCGACCGGCATGCGGATCAGCGGCACCCGCAGGCCGAGGATCTCGTAGAACACGTCGTCGAGGCCAAGCCGCTCGTATTCGCGCGTCGGCACCCAGCGCTCGAGCTGGACGACGAGCTCGATCCGCTTCGACGATCGCGTCGAGGCGATGCCGAACAGCTCCATGATGTTGATGACGCCGAGGCCGCGCAGCTCCATGTGGTAGCGCGTCAGCTCGGGGCAGGTGCCGATGAGGATGGTCTCCTGGCGCCGGCGCACTTCGACCGTATCGTCGGCGACGAGGCGATGGCCGCGGACGATCAGATCGAGCGCGCACTCGCTCTTGCCGATGCCGCTCTCCCCCGCAATCAGCACGCCGAGGCCGAGCACGTCCATCAGCACGGCGTGCATCATCGTCCGCTCGGCGAGCGAGTCTTCGAGGATCGACGAGAGCTTCGCGATCGCCGTCGGCGTCACCACCGACGTCCGCAGCAGCGGCACCCGCGCGCGCTCCGACTCCGCCAGGAGCTCCGGCGGCGGCAGGAAGCCGCCGGTGATCAGCACGCAGGGAAAGTCGAGGGTCAGCGACAGGCGCAGCGCGTGCTCCCGCGCCGCCGCGTCGAGGCTCTCGAGATAGCGGATTTCGCTCTCGCCGAAGATCAGGACGCGTCCCGGCTTGAGGTACTCGTGGAAGCCGGCCAGCGCGAGCCCGGTCTTCTGGATGTGCGGGCTGGTGATGACGCGATCGAGCCCGTCGCGCCCCGCCAGCAGCTCGAGCGGCAGGCCGAACGCCTCCGGACGGCTGCCGAGCAGCGTTGCGACGGTTACGCCGGGCTGTGGCGACATCTCACGAGTCGAATCGCAGTCGGACGGAGCGCTCGACTCCCCGCGCGTCGGCGCTCACGCTTCGGTTTCCACCAGCGCAAGCTCGCCGTCCGGCCGCCGGTAGAGGACGCTGATCGCCTTGCGTCTCGGTGTCGCGGAAGACGACGACGCCGTCGCTGGGCGGCATCGAGCCGCCGCGCCGCGTCGGCGGCCGACATCGGCTGGATCGATTGCCGCGACGCGCGCAGGATCGGCGGCATGCGGACGCGCTCGCGTGCGCTGCGCGGCTCCGGCGCCGGCTTGGCGGCGCTGCCGCGCGCCCCGCCGTTGGTCTGCGCCACCGCGGCGGCGATGCCGGTTTTCTCGCGATGCCGGGTGCGGTCCTGGCGCTTGTTCTTGACCTTCTTGGCCTGCTGCGCGATCTGTTCGACGGCGCCGCTGACCGACGTTTCCCACTTGTCGGTCTCGGCTTCACCGTGCAGGAAGTGCTCGCCGCGGGCGTGCAGCGTGATGTTGGCGCGGTGCCGGTGCTTCTCGACGGTGAGAATCGCCTTCACCGAGACGGCGCGGTCGTTCAGCAGTTGTTCGATTTTGGCGAGCTTCGCACTGACCAGTCGCCGGAGGGCGGGGGTGATGTCGACGTGATGGCCTCTGAGTTCGAGTCGCATTAGGCGCTTTCGCTCGGCTGTCAGCTGTCGCGCTATCAGCTGTCAGCCGACGGCGCTGACGCTGCCAGCTGAGAGCTGACAGCTGACAGCTTCAGTACAACACCTTGCGTTGGTTCGACGTCGGGATCTTCAGCTCTTCCCGATACTTCGCGATCGTGCGCCGCGCCAGCACCAGGCCCTTCCGCTGCAGGATGCTGACGATCTTCGAATCGCTGAGCGGCTTGCGCGGGTCTTCGTTCTCGATGATCTTCCGGATGCGCTGCTTGATCGTCACCGACGAGACGCTCTCGCCGTAGGAGCTGCTGATGCCGCTGTGGAAGAAGTACTTCATCTCGAACACGCCCTGCGGCGTGTGCATGTACTTGTTGGTCACCACGCGGCTGACCGTCGACTCGTGCATGCCGATGTCGTTGGCGACGTCGCGCAGGACCAGCGGCCGCAGGTGCTCGATGCCGTGGTCGAGGAAGTCCTTCTGGAAATTGATGATGCTCTTGGCGACCTTGAAGATCGTCTTCTGCCGCTGCTCGACCGACTTGATCAGCCACAGCGCCGAGCGGAACTTGTCCTTGACGTAGGCGCGCGTCTCGTCGGTGTTGTCCGACGCGCTCTTGTCGAGCAGCCGCCGGTAGACCGGGCTGATGCGCATCTGCGGCAGCCCGTCTTCGTTGAGGACGACGACGTATTCGTCCTCGACCTTCATCACGTAGACGTCGGGGATGACGTACTGCGACTGCGTCGGGTTGTAGCGGCTGCCCGGCTTCGGATCGAGGTGGCGGATGATCTCGATGTGCTCTTTCAGGTCGTCGATGCGTCATCCCGAGCTTGCGGGCGATTTCCGGCACCTGATGGTTCTGCAGCAGGCGCAGGTGATCGGTGACGACCTTTTCGGTCGGCGTCCCGTCGAGCCCGAGGTGCCGCAGCTGCAGCAGCAGGCACTCCTGCAGGTCGCGCGCGGCGACGCCGGTCGGATCGAAGCCCTGAACCAGCTTCAGCGCGCGCTCGACCTCGCCGACCGGCCACGGCCCCATCGCCGCCAGCTCGTCGAACGACGCCACCAGATACCCGTCGTCGTCGAGGTTGCCGATGATCGCGCGCGCCGATGTCGCGCAGCACCGAGTCCTCGGTCTGCATCGACAGCTGCCACATCAGGTGATCGGAGAGCGAGCTGGCGGTCGAGAGCGTGTTCTCGATCGGCGGCAGCTCCTTCACTTCCTGCGGCGCCTTGGGACGGTAGCCGTCGTCGAGATAGTCGCCGAAGAAATATTCGTAGTCCTGGTCGTCCCAGGTGTCGGTCTTGTTCGGCTGCTGCTCGGGCTCGGACTTTTCGGGCGTCGGCGCGGCTTCGGCGGGCTGCAGTTCCTCGGTCGGCACCTCTTCCAGCATCGGGTTCTCGACCATCTCCTGATTGAGGAGGTCCGAGAGCTCCAGCGTCGACATCGGCAGCAGCTTGATCGCCTGCTGCAGCGACGGCGTCAGGATTAACTTCTGAACGAGCTTCGTGTGAAGTTTCTGCTGGATACCCATGAAGAGGCGCGTTAGCTAAGTCGTTGCCCTATTGCTATTTGCAAGGTGCTCAGTGTATAGAACCGACTGCCTGATCAGTGCCTGAATGCAATTCCGGGTCCATTCTAGTCCAATCGGAACTCGGTCCCCAAGTAAATCCGGCGGACCTCATCGTCGGCCGCGAGGCTGTCGGGCGTGCCGCTCTTGAAAATCACGCCGCCGTGGACGATGTAGGCGCGGTCGGTGATGCGCAGCGTCTCGCGCACGTTGTGATCGGTGATCAGCACGCCGATGCCGCGCTCCTTGAGGTGAAAGATGATCTTCTGGATGTCGGCGACCGCGATCGGATCGATGCCGGCGAACGGCTCGTCGAGGAGGATGAACTTCGGCGAGATGACCAGCGCGCGCGTGATCTCGGCGCGCCGCCGCTCGCCGCCCGACAGCGTGTGCGCCGGCGCCTGCGCCAGCGGCGTCAGGTTCAGCTCGGCGAGCAGCTCGCGCAGCCGCGCGCGCCTGCGTCGCCGCGTCGAGGCCCATCGTCTCCAGGATCGCCAGCAGGTTCTGCTCGACCGTCAGGCCGCGGAAGATCGACGGCTCCTGCGGCAGGTAGCCGATCCCCTTTCGCGCGCGCACGTACATCGGGTCGTCGGTGACGTCGTGGCCATCGAGCTCCACGCGGCCCGAGTCGGGCGCGGTGAGGCCGACGGTCATGTAGAAGGTGGTGGTCTTGCCGGCGCCGTTCGGACCGAGCAGGCCGACGATCTCGCCCGAGGCGACGTCGAGGTTCACGCCGCGCACGACCGTGCGGCCGCCGTAGGACTTGGTCAGATCATGGGTTCGGAGTGTGGGCATCGAGGCGCGTGTCAGCTCGCACAGGCGGCGTTGCCGCCTCTGGTCTGGGTGCGGATCTGCGCGCTGCCGTCGACGACGATCCTATCGGTGCCCTTGTTGAAGGTCAACGTCTTGCCGATCGTCTCGCGCGGCATTCGTCGACGATCTTCACCGGCGCGCCGGTGACCACGTAGGTCTCGTTCGCGGTGGTGTAGATCAACTTCGTGCCCGTCGTCTCGCGGTTCTGCTCGCGCAGGGTCACGTTCTCGAAGGCTTCGGCACGCTCCAGCTCGTCGCCCGACGGCTTCAGATACAGCTCGATCCTGCACCGCGGTCATGTCGCCGTCCGGGCCGCTCATGTGCGCGTCGGTCAGTATACGTCAGCCGGCGGTCGACATCCTCGTATTTCATCTCCTTCGAGGTCGCGATCGAGTGCGACGCGCTGCGTTTTCTGGTCCTGCGCCGACCTGTTCGAGGACCGTCGTGGTCGTCACGCCGCCCGACGCGCGCGAGGTTGCCGGCTCTTGTTGTCGATCGATGATCGTCTCGCCCTTGATCGACGTGTCGCCCTGATAAAGCTGCGCGGCGCCGGTGTAGATGCCGGCCGCCGCGGTGCCGTCGTAGTCCAGGGCGTTCGCCAGCACGATCACCGGCTGTCCTGCTTGAACATCGCCGGCATCTTCACGTCGTTGCCGCCGCTGCCGTTCTGTCCCTTCGATGCCGGCTGCAGCTCGCTCTTCACGTTGCCGGTGGCCTTCATCTTCGGACCTTCGAGCGTCAGGTCGATCGTGGTCGCGTCGACCGCGATCTGATCGTTGACGACGTGCGGCACCGCCGCCGCCGGGCTCGCTGCCGCTGAGCGCCAGCGTGCCCTTGTCGAGGTCGTAGATGCGCCGCCGCCGCCAGCGCCGTCATCTTGCCGTCCTCGAAGCGGACGGTGCGCGCGAACTTCGCCTGCTCGATCGAGCTGAACCCGGGCTTCAGCGTGACGTCGAGCGTTGCCGACGTGGCCGATGCGATCGGTCGTCGCCGCCGCGCTCGCGGAACTGCACGTTGCCGCCGAAGATGGCGCGCGTCAGGCCGCGGCCGGGCTCGCCTTTCCCGTCGAGCGTCGACCGCGCGAATCGTCCGGCCCGGCGTGCCGTTCTCCGGCGGCAGCGTCAACTGGACGTTGTCGCGGCCGGCGAGCGCGAGCGGCGTCGACCCCGTCCGGCGCCAGCGCGATGTCGATCACGTTGGCGGTGATCTGGCGCCCCTGCTGCCCCGCCTCGCCGGCCACCTGCATCAGGGCCTCGCTCGTGACCAGCACGTGCTCGAGCGACTCGCCGCCGGCGCGCGTACTTCAGGTTCATGTCTCGGCCGCTGAGCGCCTGCAGCGCGCCGGGCGCGGCGTTGGCGGTGGTGATGCGCGCGTTCTCTTTCAGTTCGAGCGACTCGATGTTGTTCTCGTCCTGGGTGAGATAGGCGACCGCGGTGTCGGCTTCGATCAACTGGGTTCCGCGCTGGATGCGGACGGCACGCTCGAAGCGCACGTACTTGTCGCGGCGGGCGAAGGTGGCGGTGCCCGAGGTGATGTCAGCGCTGCCGGCGCCGCGCTCGTCGGGGGCAATGTGGACGACCGCCTGGTCGAGGATCGTCAGCACATCGTCGGTCTTGTTCCAGAGTCATGCCGACGCCGTTGCCCTTGATGCGGCCGCGCGCGAACTCGACCGGTCCCGGCGCGCGCACGATGCCGTCCGCGTCCGTGTAGGTCGCGTGCTCGGTCGCCGCCGTCATCCCGTCGGAGCCGACCAGGCGCACGTTGCCGTCGAGCGCGATCGTCGATTCGTCTCTGGCCGATCTGCCCTTCGTTCGCGGTGATGGTGAAGGTGCGCTTGCCGCTCTTCTCGTCGGTGACGACGGTGACGCCGAGCAGCTTGTTGGTGCCGTTGGCGTAGGTCAGCTGCTTCTCGTAGGCCAGGCTCACGTCCTCGCGCGATGCCTTGAAGCGCATCGTCTGGCCGCCGGTGGTCTCGACGACGGCGCCGGGATCGGTGCGGGTCACCGGCCGGCGGCGCGGGCGGGAGATCGCGGCGCCTGAGCTGCCGCGCGACGAACACCGCGAACACCACGCCGAAGACGGCGAGGACGAGGCGGGCTTTACGCTGCCAGCGGGCCATGCAATTGCGGATTGCGGATTGCGGATTGCGGATTGGGGATTGATTGCGCATTCGCCGCGCGCAATCCGCAATCCGCAATCCGCAATCCGCATTTTCAGGTCCCCGAGCTCTTCAGGTCGGCGAGGGTCAGCTCGACGTACGTCTCGCCATTGTACTGGTTCTGTTCCAGCGAGAAGGCGACGTCGAGCGCGGCCTTGTGCTCGGTGAGGTAGTCGTGGCGCTCGGCCGCGCGCCAGGCGACGGCGCGGAAAATCCGGCCGTCCTGCTTGAGCGCCATCTTGAGGTGGCGTTCCTTGAGCTTGCGCGGGCCGTCGATGATCTCGACGCCGCGCGCCGCGAACACCGGCCGCGGGTTGCCGGCGCCGAACGGGCGCCAGCGACGGCCACGCCGGCGGCCACGCCGCCGGTGATGCCCGCGAAACGTCAGGTCGCCGTCGATCCGCAGGCGCGGCATCAGGTCGTCCGGGCCCGAGCGTCTCGTCGGCGACCTCGTTGACCGCGAGCCGGAACTCCTTGATCCGCGCGGCATCGAGCGTCAGCCCCGCCGCCTGCTTGTGGCCGCCGAACCGCGTCAGCAGGTGGCGCGCAGCGCTCGAGCGCGCCGAGCATGTCGAACTGCGAGATGCTGCGGCACGATCCGTGCGCGACGCCGTCCTCGACCGACAGCACGATCGCCGGCCGGTGGAAGGCATCGACCAGCTTCGAGGCGACGATGCCGATGACGCCGCGATGCCAGCCGTCGCCGGCGACGACGAGCACCGATCGCGCGCCGACATCGGGATCGGTCTGCACGATCTTCTTCGCGGCGGCGAGGATCTCGGCTTCTTCTTCCTGCCGCCGGACGTTCTCGCCGTCGAGCTGCAGCGCGAGCTGCCGCACTTCGTCGGCCATCGCCTCGTCCTGCGCCAGCAGCAGCCGCGTCGCGATGTCGGGCGTGCTCATGCGGCCGGCGGCATTGACGCGCGGCGCGAGCATGAAGCCGATGTGATAGCTGTCGATCGTCTTGCCGGTCAGACCCGCAGACGTCGAGCAGCGCGCGCAGCCCGATCTTGTGCGGCCCCCTCGACAGCAGATCGAGCCCGAGCTTGGCGATGACGCGGTTCTCGCCGACCAGCGGCACGACGTCGGCGAGCGTGCCGATGGCGGCGACCTTGATGAAGCCGGGCAGCAGCTGCTCGCGGCCGGCGCGGCGGCAGAGCGCCTGCACCAGCTTCAGCGCGACGCCGACGCCGGCCAGGTACTTGTCGGGATAGCTGCAGTCGGCGCGCTTCGGGTTGATGACGGCGAGCGCCGGCGGCAGCTCGGCGTCCGGCTCGTGATGGTCGGTGATGATCAGATCGACGCCGAGCTCGCGCGCCCGCCGCGCCGCCTCGGCGCCGCGGATGCCGCAGTCGACCGAGATCACGAGCGCGACGCCGTCGGCGTGCAGCCGCTCGATCGCCGCCGGCTGCAGCCCGTAGCCGTCCTTCAGCCGCTCGGGGATGAAGTGCACGACGTCGCCGCCGAGCAGCTCGAGCGCGCGGCGCAGGATCACCGTCGAGGTGATGCCGTCGACGTCGTAGTCGCCGTGGATGCGCGATGCGCTCCTTGCGCGCGAGCGCCGCCATGATGCGCTCGACCGCGACGTCCATGTCGGCGAGCAGCATCGGATCGTGGAGGTGATCGAGGCACGGGTTGAGGAACCGCCCCGCGCGCTCCGGGATCGGAGAACCCGCGCTGACACAGCAGCCGCGCGACCGCGATGTCAATATTCAGCGCCGCGGCAAGCGACGTCGTGGCCGCTTCGTCGCAGGGCTGCAGTTCCCAGCGCGGGGCGATCGTGCTCATTCGGCCTTGGTTCTCCGCTTGCTTAGTGAACGTGTACTCGACACAAAGGACACCGAGGACACAAAGGAATGTCTATTCATGAAACCTAACGAAGTCAGCACGCTCGTGATCGGAGCTGCCATGAAGGTTCATACCGCGCTCGGCCCTGGAGTGCTCGAGAGCGCTTGCGATGCCTGCCTGCACTACGAGCTCAACAAAGGCCGGACTGCAACTTCGAGCACCAGGTTCACCTGCCCGTCGTTTACGAGGGCGTTCGAACTCGCTACCGCGTTCCGCGTCGATTTCATCGTCGAAAAATGCCTGATCGTCGAAATCAAATGCGTCGAACGAGTGCTTCCGGTGCATCGCGCGCAACTGTTGTCGTATCTGAAACTGACCGGTCTGCCGCTTGGACTGCTGATCAATTTCAACGTTCCTCATCTGCGGCAAGGCATCTTCCGCGTGATCAATGCCCCGGAGGCAGAATCTGTGAGAACTGCATTCCTCTGTGTCCTTTGTGTCCTCTGTGTTGAGTACACGTCGGATCAGCTCGCGCAAGTACAGCTACCCGCCGCGAGTAGCAGCTACCCGCCGTCCGTGAAGTCGACACCCAGCCGCCCCATGTTTCTGAACTTGTCGTATCGCGCGTCGAGCTCGCGGCGCCTGTCAGCGCGCTGACCTCCGCGAGCGTGCGCGCGAGCACCTCGTCGACTTTCGCGGCGGCGGCGGCGTGATCGGTGTGCGCGCCGCCGATCGGCTCGGGGATGATCTCGTCGATGATGCCGGCCTTGAGCAGATCGGGCGCGGTCAGCTTCAGCGCCTCGGCGGCCTCGACCTTCTTCGCCGGATCGCGCCAGAGGATCGCGGCGCAGCCCTCCGGCGGGATGACGCTGTAGATCGCGTACTCCTGCATCAGCACCCGGTCGCCGACGGCGATGCCGAGCGCGCCGCCGCTGCCGCCTTCGCCGCTGACGATGACGATGATCGGCGTGTCGAGCATCATCATGTCGCGCAGGTTGACGGCGATCGCCTCGGCCACGCCGCGCTCCTCCGACTCGATGCCGGGATACGCCGCCGGCGTATCGACGAAGACGATGATCGGCGCGGCTGAACTTCTCGGCCAGCCGCATCGCCCGCAGCGCCTTGCGATAGCCCTCCGGCCGCGCGTAGCCGAAGTTCCGGAAGATCTTTTCCTTGGTGTCCCTGCCCTTGACGTGGCCGACGAGCAGCACCGGCTGGCCCTGGTAGTCGGCGAAGCCGGTCATGATCGCGTGGTCGTCGGCGAAGCGGCGGTCGCCGTGGATCTCGACGAAGTTCGTGAACAGCCGCTGGATGAAGTCCTCGAGGCCCGGCCGATCGGGATGGCGCGCGACCAGCACGCGCTGCCACGGCGTCAGCGACCGGTACAGCTCGGCGCGCACCGCTTCGACGCGGCGGCGCAGCGGCTCGATCTCGCGATCGCGCGCGTCGGTGTGCGGCAGCAGCGTCGAGCGCCTCGATCTCCTTCAGGAGGACCGCGATCGGCTCTTCGAATTCGAGGGTTTCAGGCATCGCGACAATCACGGAACGACGACACACGAATCGACGAAACGTACCAATTTCCTTTTTTCTCGTTTTTCGTCGCTGATCACCGCAGCTCCACCGCACCCGGCGCCGACGAGCTGCTCGACCTCCGCGATGAGCGCCGGCGACGGGCGCACGCGGATCTGCGAGCTGACGTCGACCCGGACGCGCAGCCGGTTGCGGCGGCTCGCCGGTCTCGATCTCGAACGAGCACCTGCCGGTCGCCGCGGTGGCGCGAGAAGATCTCGCCGAGCGCCTCGAGCATGCCGCGGTCGGCCGGCGCCTTGAGGTGGATCGCGACCTCGCGCGCCAGCCGCTCGCGGACGCTGTCGAGCGGCGCGATCTCGGACGCCAGGATCCGCACCGACTCGTCGTCGCGCTCGAGCTTGCCGCGCACCAGCACCAGCGTGCCGGTCTCGATCAGCGCCGCCGCGCGCTGATAGGCCTCGGGAAAGACGACGATCTCGACGCCGCCCAGCGCGTCCTCGAGCGTGAAGACCGCCATGCGATCGCCCTTGCGCGTCTTCAGCTGACGGCAGGCGGCGACGATGCCGCCGACGGTCGTGTCGGGCTCGATCGGCTTGCGTCCGCCCGGCCCCCACGCCGTCGGCGCTGTCGGCGGTCGGCTGCGCCTCGGCGAGCTCGGCGATCGGTCTTCGCGCCGAAGCTCCTGCAGCGCCTCGGCGTAGCGATCGACCGGATGGCCGCTCCAGTACAGGCCGAGCGTCTCCTTCTCGAAGGCCAGCTGCTCGGTCTCGGTCCACGGCGTGGCCTCGGGCAGCGCGCCGCCCGACGCGTGCGCCGCCGATCCGTGCTCGTCTTCCACTCCGCCGAACAGCTGCGCCTGGCCTTCGTTGCGGTCGCGCTGCAGCCGCGCGCCGTGCTCGCAGGCGGCGTCGACCGCGGCGAGCAGCCGCGGGCGCAGCGCCGCTGACGGCAGCGCCGCGTACGGCGGTGTCCTGCGCGAGCGAATCGAACGCGCCCGCCTTCGTCAGGCTCTCGAACACGCGCTTGTTCACCAGCCGCAGGTCGAGATCCTCGCAGAGCGCCTGCGAGCGAGCGGATGCGTCCGTGCTTCTTGCGCACCTCGAGCAGCGACTCGATCGCGCCTTCGCCGACGTTCTTGATCGCGGTCAGCCCGAAGCGGACGCCCTTCGGCGTCGACCGTGAACGCAGCTGGCTCTCGTTGATGTCCGGCGGCAGCACCGGGATGCCGCGGTCGCGGCACTCGCCGAGGTACAGCGCCAGCTTGTCGGTGTTCTGCGCCTCGATCGTCAGCAGCGCGGCGGCAAAGTGCCACGGGTAGTTCGCCTTGAGATAGGCCGTCTGATACGCGAGAAACGCGTAGGCCGTCGAGTGCGACTTGTTGAAGCCGTAGCCGGCGAAGTGCTCCATCAGGTCGAAGATGTGCGCCGCCTTCTTCTCGTTCGTGCCCAGCTTCTTCGCGCCGTCGACGAACTTGCCGCGCATCTTCGCCATCACCTCGGCGTTCTTCTTGCCCATCGCCTTGCGCAGCAGGTCGGCTTCGCCGAGCGTGAAGCCGGCGACGACGTTCGAGATGCGCATCACCTGTTCCTGATAGGCGATGACGCCGTAGGTGTCGGCCAGGATCGGCTCGAGCTGCCGGCAGCTCGTACTTGACCTCGGTCTTGCCCTGCTTGCGCGCGATGAAGTCGTCGACCATGCCGCTGCGCAGCGGGCCGGGCCGGTAGAGCGCGTTGAGCGCGATCAGGTCGTCGAGCCGCTGCGGCTTCGCCTTGCGCAGGATGTCGCGCATGCCGCTGCTCTCGAACTGGAAGATGCCGTAGGTCTGCCCGTCCTGGAACACCTGATACGTCTTGGCATCGTCGAGCGGGATGTTGTCGATGTCGAGCGTCGACGCCGGTCGGTGCGCTTGATCTCGGCGATCGCGTCGAAGATCAGCGTCAGCGTGCTCAGGCCGAGGAAGTCCATCTTCAGGAGGCCGACGCGCTCGATCTCCTTCATCGACCACTGGGTGACGATTTCGTCGCGCGCCCCCTTGTAGAGCGGCGCGTACTCGGTGATCGCCTTCGGCGCGATCACGACGCCGGCGGCGTGCACCGAGGCGTGGCGCGTCATCCCCTCGAGCCGCCGGGCGACCGCCAGCAGCTCCTTGACCTTCGGGTCGTTCTGCTCCATCTCCCGCAGCGGCTCGCTCTCCTCGAGCGCCTTGTCGAGCGTCATGTCGAGCGCCGGCGGAATCTGCTTGGCGACCTTGTCGACGTCGGCGAACGGCATCTCGAGCACGCGGCCGACGTCGCGCACCACCGCCTTCGCCTTCATCGTCCCGAAGGTGATGATCTGCGCGACGTTCTCGCGGCCGTACTTCCGCGTGACGTACTCGATCACCTCGCCGCGGCGCCGCTCGCAGAAGTCGATGTCGATGTCGGGCAGCGACACGCGCTCGGGGTTGAGGAAGCGCTCGAAGATCAGATCGAAGTCGATCGGATCGACGTCGGTGATCCGCATGCAGTAGGCGACCAGGCTGCCGGCCGCCGAGCCGCGGCCCGGGCCGACCGGAATGCCCTGCTCGCGCGCGTAGCGGATGAAGTCCCAGACGATCAGGAAGTACCCGGGTACTTCATCTGCTTGATCATGTCGATCTCGTACGCCAGGCGCCGCTCGTACTCGTCGATGGTGTGGCGCAGCGTGCCGGCCAGCGCCAGCTGCTGCAGCCGCGGCAGCCGCTGCGCGAACCCTTCGCGCGCGACGTGCTCGAAGTAGCTCGTCGAGCGGTGAAGCCGGCCGGCACGTCGAAGTTCGGGCAGGAAGTTCTCGCCCTCCGCGAGCGTGACGTTGCAGCGCTCGGCGATCCGCATCGTGTTGGCGAGCGCGTCGGGAAAGTCCTTGAAGACCTCCGCCATCTCCTCGGCGGTCTTCAGGAAGAACTGCTTCGCGTCGTAGCGCAGCCGCTTCGGATCGCTGAACGCCTTGCCGGTGCCGATGCAGAGCAGGATGTCGTGCGGGTGCGCGTCGGCTGTCGCGCAGGTAGTGCACGTCGTTGGTGCAGACCAGCGGCAGGCTCGAGATCGCGCGCGATCGCCGGGAGGCCGCTGTTGACGATCCGCTGCTCCTCGATGCCGTGCCACTGCATCTCGAGGAAGAAGTTGTCCGGGCCGAGGATGTCGCGATAGGCCGCCGCCGCTTCGATCGCCTTCCGCTCCTGCTGAGTGCGACAGCCCTTCGGCGACCTCGCCCTTGAGGCAGCTGCTCAGGCCGATCAGCCCCTTCGAGTGCTGCGCCAGCAGCTCCTTGTCGATGCGCGGCTTGTAGTAGAACCCCTCGGTGTAGCCGGCCGAGACCAGCTTGATCAGGTTGTGGTAGCCCTCGAGGTTCTCCGCCAGCAGCACCAGGTGGTTCTGCGTCTCGCCCGGGATTGCCGCTCTTGGTCGAGCCGGCTGCCCGGCGCGACGTAGACCTCGCAGCCGAGAATCGGATTCAGCCCGCGCTGCCCGCGCGTGGTCGTGAAAGATCACCGACGAGAACATGTTGCCGTGCTCGGTGACCGCGATCGCCGGCATCTTCAGCTTGACCGCCTGATCGAGCAGCTCGTCGATCCGGCACGCGCCGTCGAGCAGCGAGAACTCGGTGTGCAGGTGAAGATGAACGAATTCAGCCATCGATCACGACGTTCAACGCAGAACCCGCGGAACTCGCAAACGAGATCCGATGTTCTCACATTCTCTGTTCTGCGTTGTACATCGTTACTCCCACTCGATCGTCGACGGCGGCTTCGAGCTGATGTCGTAGACGACGCGGTTGATGCCGCGGACTTCGTTGACGATGCGCGACGAGATGCGCGCGAGCAGATCGTGCGGCAGCCGCGCCCAGTCGGCCGTCATGCCGTCGCGGCTCTCGACCGCGCGGATCGCGACGGTGTATTCGTAGGTCCGCTCGTCGCCCATCACGCCGACGCTCTGCACCGGCAGCAGCACCGCGAAGCTCTGCCACAGCCGCGTGTACCAGCCCGTCGCGCTTCACTTCCTCGGCCACGATCGCGTCGGCGCGCCGCAGCAGCGTCGAGCCGCGCCGGCGGTCACCTCGCCGAGAATCCGCACCGCGAGGCCCGGGCCCGGGAAACGGCTGGCGGACGACGAACTCCTCGTCGAGCCCCAGCTTGCGCCCGACCGCGCGCACTTCGTCCTTGAACAGCTCGCGCAGCGGCTCGACCAGCTTCATCCGCATCCGCTCGGGCAGGCCGCCGACGTTGTGGTGGCTCTTGATCATCGACGACTGCCCGACGATCGCCACCGACTCGATGACGTCGGGATACAGCGTGCCCTGCGCGAGAAAATCGACCTGCCCGAGCTTCGCCGCTTCCGCCTCGAACACGTCGATGAACGTCGCGCCGATGATCTTGCGCTTCTGTCTCGGGATCGGTCACGCCGGCGAGGCGATCGAGAAACAGCGTCGACGCGTCGACGAACACCAGCGGCAGCTGCAGCCGCTCGAAGCGCTTGCGGATCTGCGCCGCTTCGTCGAGCCGCAGGACGCCGTTGTCGACGAAGATGCAGGTCAGCTTGTCGCCGATCGCGCGATGGATGATCAGCGCCGCCACCGTCGAATCGACGCCGCCGCTCAGCGCGCAGACGACGCGGCCGTCGCCGACCTGCGCGCGAATGCGCGCCGTCGCTTCCTCGACAAACGACGCCATCGTCCAGTCGCCGGTGCAGCCGCAGATGCCGTACGCGAAGTTGCGGAGGATCTCGAGGCCGCTCTCGGTGTGCACGACTTCCGGATGAAACAGGAGCGCGTAGAGCGCGCGCTGCGGGTCGGCCATCGCCGCGACCGGCGCGTTCGCGCTGGTCGCGACGACCGAGAAACCGGCGGGCGCGGCGGCGACGAAATCGCCGTGGCTCGCCCAGACGCGAATCTCGGCGGGCACGTCGGCGAAGAGCGCCGCGGATCGGCGGCCTCGACGGCTGCGACCGCCGTGACGTACCGTCGCGTGGCCGAACTCGCGCTGCGGCGCCGGCGCGACGCGGCCGCCGAGCGTGTCGGCCATCAGCTGCATGCCGTAGCAGATGCCGAGCACCGGACGGCCGAGGTCGAAGACCGCCGGGATCGCACTTCGGCGCGCCGGCGTCCGAGACGCTCTTCGGTCCGCCCGACAGGATGATGCCGGCCGGGTTCGCGCGCGCGAATCTTCTCGATCGGCGTGTCGGGCGGCCAGATTTCCGAGTAGACCGACAGCTCGCGCAGGCGCCGCGCGATCAGCTGGGTGTACTGCGAGCCGAAATCGAGAACGATGATGGTTTGATGGGCCACGGGGACCAGAAGGATGACGCTATTATAGCGGGGTTGACCACAAGATGTTGTAGTGCATTTGCCCTGATCGCTTCCTGTTGGGTGGTCCTTTGCGCGCAATCGACTGCGCCACGACCTCATCCGTTGCCCGCCGATGCGCCGAAGATCGAGCGCGCGCGCCGTTTCGCTTTTTCCTGATCGTGCCGGTCTGGACGCTGGCGCTCGGACAATCAGCTCACCGTGCCGCCCGCCTACGACGCAGACGCGCGGCTACTTCCCGATCGAAGGCGATCGCATCGTCGCCTACGACATCGTCACGGCGACGCAGCAGTGGCTCGTCACCGCGCGTCCGCAGATGCAGCCGGTCGCCGGCGACGGCCTGCTGTTCCTCGTCGAGCCCGATGCGCTGACCGCGCTCAACGCCGAGCGACGGCTCGGTCGCGTGGCAGCTGCCGTTCGCCGAGAAGCTCGCCGGTCGCGCCGGTCTGGGACAACGGCTGGCTGGTGCTCGCGACCGCGATCGGCGAGGTGCTCGCGTTCCGCGCGACCGACGGCCACCTCGTCTGGCGCCAGCGACCTCGAGTCGCCGGCGCACGCGCCGCCGGCGCTCGCCGCCGATCGCGTCTACGTCCCGACCGACGACGGCCGCATCGTCGCGCTGCGGGTCGAGACCGGCGAGCCGCTCTGGGAGCGGCGGCTCGGCGGCGCGCCGAACGACATCCTCGCGCTCGACGAGCGCCTCTACGTCGGTCGCGACGACAACTTCTTCTACTGCCTGATGGCGAAGGACGGCGCGCGTCGCCTGGCGCTGGCGGACCGGCGCCGACGTCATCGGCCTGCCGATCGCCGACGACGACCGCGTGTATTTCGTCGTCGCTCGACAACGTCCTGCGCGCGCTCGATCTGCAAGAGCGGCGACCAGCAGTGGATGCGGCCGCTGCCGCTGCGGCCGGCGTGGGGGCCGGCAAAGGCCGGCACGACGATCGTCGTCGCCGGCCTGAACGCGTCGGCTGCGGGCGTTCGACATGAAGGACGGCAAGCCGGCAGGCGAAACGCCGGCCGGCGCCGAAGTGTCGGCGCCGCCGCACGCGTTCGTTGAATCCGCTCACGACGGCGCCGATGCTGCTGATGGTGACGCGCGACATCGCGAAGGGCGCTGGCGGCGACGCTCGTCACGCGCAGCTTCGACCCGCCGACCACGCCGGTGGCGCCGCTGCCGAACCTGGTCGACATGACGCCGAAGACGCCGACGCCGCCGCCGCGGTGACACTCGCGCAATCCGCGACCCGAAAGGCGCTAGGCCGGATGGCCGACCGGCGACGTCAGCGTCGATCGCCCCAGTGCTTCGGCGCGCCGCGCGACGTAGCCCTGATAGAGCGTCAGATACGCGCCGAGCGCGGTCAGGCCGAGGTACTCGAACACCAGCCCGCGCACGAGCAGCGCCGCGAGCTGCAGCGGAAACACGGCCAGCCCGACGAGCGGCACGAACGCAATCAGGCCGACGCCCGACCACGCGAGCGCCGACGCCAGCGTCGCCGCGACGACGAGCACGACCACCACGAGGAACACGCCGGCCAGCTCGCGGAACTCCGACGCGGATGAACCGCGCCGCGGCGCGGCGCGCCCTGCGACGAGGCCGACGCCTTCGACCGCCATCGCGATCTGCAGCAGCAGGTACAGGAAGTTGACGACCGTGATCCAGGCGACGAGCAGCGCCGCGGCGAGCGCGGCGATGAACGGTCCAGCCGATGATCAGCGCGCGTCCTTCGGCGGCGCGGTAGCCGTAGACGACGAACGCCAGATAGCCGGCGACCGACAGCGCGTAGATCGAGCATCAGCACGAGCGCCGAGCGCGAGGTAGCGCCGGAAGAGGCGCGCGCAGCCGTCGGTGAAGCGCTGCAGCGTGAAGCGCGCCGCGTGGCGCAGCGACTCGAAGGTGAGCGGCTGGCGCTCGATCGGGCCGGCCGCCGCGTTGGCCGCGAGCAGCACCTCGACGGTGCCGCCCTTGACGGCGAACATCAGCACCGAGCCGCCGAGCAGCACGAGCGTGAACGCGGTGACGAACGCGACGAGCGCCACCGGCTCGGACATCAGCGTGCTGGCGATCGTGGTGAAGATGTCGCGCAGGCTGCCCTGCAGGAGGTCGGCGAGGTCGGCGCCGAGCAGCACGCGCCACGAGGATCGCCGCGCCGAGGATCGGCACCGCCAGCAGCACCTGAAACGTCGTCTGCGCGACGAACTGAATCGCCACCGTCTGCCAGTTCGCCGCCGTCAGCAGCGCGCCGCGCTTGAGCAGGTGCTTCAGGTCCAAATCGATTTCACTATAGCACCCGTGTATCCTGTGAATAACCTTGCCGCTCATCAAGCGCATCGTGCGCGTCGGCGTCGTGGCCGCGATCGCCGCCGGTCTGGCTGGCTGGACGTTCGAACGGGCACGGCTTGGGCGCGTCCGACGAGGCGGCGCTGCGTCGGGTCGAGGCCGAGCTGCGCGCAGCGGTTCGACGCCAGCGCCGCCGCGCTGGTGTCGATGGCTGCGCGCGTCGCCGCGGATCCGGAAGCGGCGCGAGCCCGGTCCGCGCGATCAGGCCGCGCTGGGCCGGCTGTTCGACACGCGTTTCGTCAGTCGTGCCGGCAGACGACACTGGCCGGGCTGGCATCACGCTCTACGACGGCGTCGGCCAGCCGCTGGCGTGGGCGGGCCGCGTGTCGGATCTTCCCAAGGAACGCGTCCTCGGACCGGCGACCTTGTTGATCGCGCCGGGCGCGCTCGGGCCGAGGCTGATTCGCATCGAGCCGCTGGTCAGAAACGGCGTCCGCGCCGCCACCGTCGTCGCCGAGCAGGCGCTCGGCATCGATCCAGGGCGCGCCGGGCCTCAGCGACACCTTTGTCGTGCCGACCTCGATCGTGCCGGTGACGCTGCGCGCCCGCGCCGGCGGATCGCCGGCGGTGCCGCAGGATCCGGTCAGCTTCGTCATCCGGGCGCCCGACGGCGGCTTCGTGCTCGAAGCCTGGGTGGCGCCGGCCGATCTGGCCGCGACGCGGGCGCAGTGGCGGGCGGTCACGCGCGCGGTCGTGCTCGGCGTGGTCGCGCTGACGCTGCTGCTCTGCGCCGGACCGATCATCGACCTGCGCCGGCAGATGCGCGACATGAGCCGGTTCGTCGCGTTGACCGCCGTGCTCATCGTGCTGCTGGTCGTCGTTCGCGGCGTCCTGTACGTCGCGCTGCTGCCGCTCGCGCCGGACGACACACCCACTCCTGCCGATCTCCTCCTGACGACGCTGATGCTGATGGCCGTGGTCTGGCTGGTGCTGGATCTGATCGAGCGGCGCCGCGTCGCGCGGCCGCGGCTGCGCCTGCTGCCGACCGATGCCGGCGCGCTGGTGACGGCGGCGGCGGTCTACGCGTCGCCGGCTTTGCCAACGGCTGGCTGCTGTGGGCGTACGAGCGGTTGCTCCGCCGCGTGGTCGCCGACACCGATCTCGATCTGCTCCACTTCTCGCTGCACCCGCTGAGCGCGACGCGCGTCGCGGTGGAGTTCGCGCTGGTGCTGCTGCACGCGGCGGTGATCTGGGGCGCGGCCGCGATCAACCGTCTGCCGTCCACCTTCTGGCGCCGTCCGCGGACGCTGCTGTGGCGCGCCATCGCTGCCGGCGGCTGGCTGGCGGGCGCGATTGCCGCCACGCTCATCGTCCGGGTCATCGGACCGGCGATCCCGATCGGGCCGATGTGGGTGGCGCTGCTCTTCGCCGGCGCCTCGGCGGCGGCGCTGGCGCGCGTCGAGGGACGGATCCGCCGCGTCTCGCAGAGCGCGCGCCTGGCGATCTTCTTCGTCGCGCTGCTTGGCCCGGCGGTCGCGATGTACCCGTCGCTGCTCGCGCACGCGACCGAAGCCAAGGAACGGCTCGTCGCGGAGGCGTTCGGCCCGCAGGCACTCAGCCTGCGCGAAGATCTGCAGCAGCGGCTGCAGCAGGCGGTCGAGCAGATCGATGCAGATCCCCGCGCTCGAAGATCTGTTCCGGCCGGACGCCGGCACGCCGGCGACCAACCGCGTTCGCCGTCTGGTCGCGCACCGATCTCGCGACCTACCGGCTGACGTCGGCGGTCGAGCTGTACGGCCCCGACGGCACGCTGCTGAGCCCGTTCGCCCTGAGCCTGCCGGAATACTCGACCGCTCCGTACCGGCCCACCCAGTGCAACTGGGAGCAGCCGATCGACGAGGTGTCGCCGTTCGGATCGAGCGAACGCCACGTGCTGCGCACCAGCCGCGGCGTCTGCGTCCGCGGCCGCATCGTCGGCGGCATCGTCGTGCGCGTGATGCTCGACTACCGGACGCTGCCGTTCATCTCGTCGCAGAGCCCGTATCTCGAATCGCTGCGGCCGAACCGCCAGGTGACGCCGGAAGGCGTCTCCGGGCGCGACGTCGAGTTCGCGGTCTACGGCTGGAGCCGCGCGCCGATCTTCGAGTCGGGCACGAGCGTCTGGACGCTGCCCGATGCGGTCTTCCAGCGCACTGGTGGAGTCGCGCGAGCCGTTCTGGGCGTCGGTCGACCGCGACGGCCAGCGGTTCCGCGTCTACTTCCTCAGCGATCGCGGCGGCATCTACGCGCTCGGCTATCCGGTGATCACCTGGGTCGGCCACCTGATCAACCTCGCCGAGCTGGTGATGCTGGCCGCGGTGCTCTACGTCGCTGCTGATCGGCGGATCGACGCTGTTCAGCGCGCTGACGCTGCGGACAGCCGGCGAGCGGCCGCGCGCTGCTGCGCGAGGTGCGCTCGAGCTTCTACCGCAAGCTGTTCCTCGCCTTCTGGCGCCGGCGCCGTCGTGCCGGTGTTCATCCTGGCGATCGTCACGCGCACCTACTTCGCGACGCAGCTCACCGCCGGCGCCGAGGAAGCGGCGGCGAGGACGGTGACCACGGCGCAGCGGCTGGTCGAAGACTACGCGGCGCTGCAGCAGCGCGGCGCCGCCGCGCTCGACGCCATCGACGATCAGATCATGGTGCTGGTGCGCCGGGCGATCGACGAGGACGTCAACCTGTTCGATCGCGCGCACGCTCCAGGCGACGAGCGCGCGCGATCTGTTCGCGTCGCAGCTGCTGCCGATGCGGACGCCGGGCGACGTCTACCGCGCGATCCTGCTCGACCGCCTGCCGACCTACGTCGGCCGACGAGGAGGTCGGCGACTTCACCTACCGGCTCGCCGCCGCGCCGGTGCGTGCCGGCGGCCGCGAGGGCATCGTCACCGTCCCGCTGACCAACCGGCAGCAGGAGATCGAAGAACAGCTCGACGAGCTCGATCGCCGCGTGCTGTCCGGGTTCGTCCTGTTCAGCCTGCTCGGCGCCGCGCTCGGCTACTGGATGGCCGAGCGCATCGCCGATCCGGTGAACCGGCTGACGCGCGCGACGCGGCGCATCGCGCGCGGCGATCTCGACGCGCGGATCGCCGCCACGTCGAGCGACGAGCTGCGGCGGCTGGTCGAGGACTTCAACCAGATGGCGCGCCGACCTAAGCGCCAGCGCACCGAGCTCGAACGAACGCAGCGGCTCGAGGCGTGGGCCGACATGGCGCGCCAGGTCGCGCACGACATCAAGAACCCGCTGACGCCGATTCAGCTGTCGGCCGAGCACGCGCGCCGGGTGAACATCGATCGCGGCCGGCCGCTCTCGCCGGTGCTCGACGAATGCGTCGACGCCATCCTCGTCGCAGGTGACGCTGCTCCGCCAGATCTCGGCCGAGTTCTCGAGCTTCGCCTCGTCGCCGACGCCGCGGCCGGAGCCGACGTCGGTGGCGGCGCTGATTCACGAAGTCGTCGAGCCGTACCGCACCGGGCTCGCGGACCGTATCGCGATCGACGTCGAGGCGCCGGACGGATCTGCCGCTGCGTCACGATCGATCGCACGCTGTTCGCGCGCGCGCTGACCAACGTCATCGAGAACGCGCTGCACGCGATGCCCGGCTCGGGGCGCCTGACGATCGCCGCGCGTCTGGACACGACCGCAACCGGGCAAGCCGTCATCGTCGAGATCACCGACACCGGGGTCGGGATGGATCAGGAGGCGCTGGGACGGATCTTCGAGCCGTATTTCTCGACCAAGGCGACCGGCACCGGGCTCGGCCTGACGATCGCGAAGCGCAACGTGGAATTGAACGGCGGCACGATCGACGTCCACAGCGAGCGCGGCGTCGGCACGACGGTGACGATGACGTTGCCTGTGGCGGCGCAATTTGTAGGGGACGCCCTTCAGGGCGTCCCGCGTGGGACGGGTTCGTAGAGGACGCCCTTCAGGGCGTCCCGCGCATCGCTACCCTGCGGCGCTGTCGCGGTGATCGGAAATCGCCGGCGGCTGCTCGGCCTCGGGCGCCGGTTGCGGCGTGGTTCCCCCGCGGTGCTTGAAGCGCGTGATCGCCATGCCGATGAACGCCGACGCCAGGTAGCTGTAGGCCATCACGACCAGCATCGCCTGCGGATGCGTCGCGATCAGCATGATGCCGGCGGCGACGAAGATCAGGACGGTGTACGGCCGCCGCGTCTGCGAGATCGAGCGTCTTGAAGCTGCGGAAGCGGATCGTGCTGACCATCAGCACCGCCGGCACGAGCACCATCGCCAGCGCCGGCAGCGCCTCGCGGTAATCGTACAGCCCCCACGGATACGCGTAGACGGTCGCCGCCGGGATCGCCGCGGCCGCCGGGCTCGGCATGCCGACGAAGTAGCGCTTGTCGCCGCCGGCTCGCGCTCTGGATGTTGAAGCGCGCCAGGCGCATCGCCGCCGCGGCGACGAACAGGAACCCCGCCGCCCAGCCGAGGCGGCCCGAGCGGCTGAGAGGCCCCACTGAAACGACAGGATCGCCGGCGCGATGCCGAACGAGATCACGTCGGCCAGCGAATCGAACTCGACGCCGAACTCGCTGGTCGTGCCGGTCATCCGCGCGATGCGGCCGTCGAGCATGTCGAGGACGATGGCGAAGCCGATGAAGGGCGCCGCGGTCTCGTACTCGCCGCGCATCGCGTAGACGACGCAGGCGTAGCCGCAGAACATGTTGCCCATCGTCAACAGGCTGGGCAGCAGGTAGACGCCGCGGCGCAGGCGCAGCCGCCGCGGGCGATCGGTCGCCCGTCGCAGGAAGCGTAACCGGCCCGGATTGTCCTGGCGCATAGTCTGAGGAAAACCGTAGGGCGGCCCTTCAGGGGCGCCGCTCGAGGTCAGTGTAGCACCGCGATCACCGTTTCGCCGCCGCGCACCGTCTGCCCCACCGTCACCTTCATCGTCGCCGTCAGCGGCAGGAAAATGTCCATCCGCGAGCCGAACTTCATGATGCCGAAGCGGTCGCCGGCGCGCACCTCGTCGCCGACGCGCGCGCGGCAGACGACGCGGCGCGCCAGCATGCCGACGATCTGACGCGCGACGACGGTCTGGCCGCCGTGATCGATCCAGATCTCGCTGCGCTCGTTCGTGCCGCCGGCCTCGTGCCGGTAGGCCGGCAGGAAACGGCCCGGCGAGAACGCTGACCTTCGTGACGCGGCCGGTCGCCGGGATGCGGTTGACGTGCACGTCCATCGGCGACAGGAAGATGCTGATCTGCTGCCACGCCTCGGGGCCCGGCGGCGGCGCGGCATCGGCCAGCGCGGGGCCGGCGATGAGCACGCGGCCGTCGGCCGGCGACAGCACGACGGCCCGTCTCGGTCGGCGGGAGCCGTTCGGGATCGCGGAAGAAGAAGAGGAAGAAGCAGGCCGAGAACGACGAACGGGATCGCGAGGATCCAGCCAATCGCCGCGCCCGCGATCAATGCGACAAGCAGAGCACCGCCGATGAACGGCAAGCCTGCAGGATCGAGGCGCATCAGGTTGCGAAACCGAAGCGGGCGCACCCGCGGCGCGCCCGCGACGCGTGCAAATGCCTACCCGTGCGCGTGCTGCTCGCGGTGCCGCCGCAGGATGTCTTCCATGCGGTCTTTGAGCTGGAGCTTGCGTTTCTTGAGCGTGACTTCTTCGACTTGTTCGGGTTCGGAAAGATAATGCTTGGAGGTAAGTTCGTGCAGGCGATCTTCGAGTTCGTGGTGCTTGGCGCGGAGGTCGTGGAATTCTTCGATCCGTTCGCGCCAGCTCTTCCTTCAGATCGAGCGACTGTGCATCCATGCTCCACCTCCTTTGGACTGTGACGCGAACGTAACACAAGGCCCCGGCCGATTCAAGGTCAGCGACGCTGAAAACAGTCACCCTGACTTCAGGGTGACGAAGTTGCCGAGATTTTCACGCCAGAGGACCAGGGCGTCCTCGACCGGCTTCGATGTAGTAGCCCCGCCGGACGCCGGCCACGGTGAAGCCGAACCGCTCGTAAAGAATCCGTGCGGCATCGTTCGACTGGCGCACCTCGAGCGTCGCGCGCTGGCGCCCCCGAGTCGGCGCCGTGCGCGCAGGACGTGCTCGAGCAGCGCCGAGCCGATGCCGCCGCGCCGGAGCTCCGGCAGCACCGCCAGGTTGTTGATGTGCAGCTCGTCGACCACCCGCCAGACCGAGCAGAACCCGACCGCGCGGCCGTCGTCGTCCTTGGCGAGGAAGCAGAACGACACGCCATGGTTCTCGAGCTCGGCGAGGTACATCTCGCGCGTCCACGGGTTGGTGAACGCCGCCTCCTCGATCGCCAGCACGTCGTCGATCTGCGCCTCGGTGGTCACCGGTTCGATGCGCACGGGTGCTTCAGTGTGCCTTATGGTCAGTCTCGACCGTGCGCAATTTTTCGTCGCGCGCGATCTCCGCATCCGGACGGCGGACATACAGCGGACGCATCGCGCCCGGGTCGATGCCGTGCGGCTCGCGTGCGAGCGCCAGCCGTCCGATCGCGCCAGCGAGGAGCGTTGGCGGGACCAGGCGCGCGGCCGGCGCGGCGCGCGCGATTGTCTCGGCGTAGAGGACGGCGCCGTCGCCGCCGAACACGGCTGGCGGCGTGTCCTGTGACGCCCAGCGCGCGAGGGTGTCGGCCGGGTCGCCCACGGTCGGGCCTTCGAGCTCCTGCGAGATGCTCCGCGCTGAACGGCGCCGCAAGCGATACGCGATACAGCGCGCTGAACACTTCGCGCCGGTGCGCGTCCATCCATGCGCCGACGAGCGTGCCGGGCGCCGCGCCGGCGGCGCACAAGTGTGCCGAGCGCCTCGAGCGCGGAGATGGCGGCGATGCGGCGGCCGTGCACGAGCGCCAGCCCCTGGATCGTCGCGATGCCGATCCGCAGGCCGGTGAACGAGCCGGGCCCGAGGCGACCGCGTACAGATCGATGTCGGCGAGCGTCAGATGATGCGACTCGATGAGCGAGGTGATTTCCGCCGGCAGCCGCTCGGCGTGCGTGCGCGCGCCATCGCCGGCGCGCTCGTCGACGATGCGATCGTCGTCGAGCAGCGCCACGCTGCCGGCGCGCGTCGTCGTGTCGAGGGCCAGGACTCGCATCGTGTTGTTGTCGTGTCCGGCTTCCGCCGCCCTTCAACGTGGCTCAGGCGGCCCTGAGGCTCTCGAACGGCGCCGGACGTGATCACGGTCCGACGCCACGTACGGACGGTAGACTAAACTCTAATCCATATGTCCGCGCCGGCGCGGTGACGCCCGCGATGCGCCAGTATCTCGACGCGAAGCAGCAGCATCGCGATGCGATCCTGATGTTCCGGATGGGCGACTTCTACGAGATGTTCTACGAAGACGCCCTGGTCGCCGCCCGCGCGCTCGAGCTGACGCTGACGTCGCGCTCGAAGGACGCGAACGGCGGCGGCATCCCGATGTGCGGCGTGCCGTTTCACGCGGTCGACGGCTACATCGCGCGCCTGGTCAAGCGCGGATTCCGCGTCGCCATCTGCGAGCAGGTCGAAGACCCGCGCAAGGCGAAGGGGCTGGTCAAGCGCGAGGTCGTCCGCGTCGTGTCGCCGGGCACGCTGACCGACGTCAACTACCTCGACGCGCGCGAGCCGGCGTTCCTGATGGCCGTCGCGCCGGTCGCCGGCCGCGGCCGGCTCGACGTCATCGGCGTCGCGCTGCTCGATCTCTCCACCGGCGAGTTCAGCGCCGCGGAGTACACCGGCGACGACGGACGGCAGGCGCTCGCCGACGAGCTCGCGGTCCTGAAGCCGCGCGAGATTCATCATGCCGGCCGACGAGCCACGGCGCCGAGAACCAGCCGCTCGCGTTCGTCGCCGCCTCGACGCTTCGAATCACGCCGATCGAGCCGTGGACGTTCGAGCTCGACATCGGCGCGGCGCACGCTGCTCGAGCAGCTGCGCGCTGGCGGACTCGAAGGGTTCGGCCTCGACGGCCACCCGGCGGCGGTGGCCGCCGCCGGCGCGCTCGTGCACCACCTGCGCTCGACGCAGAAGGTCGACCTCGCGCACGTGCGCTCGATCGCCTATCGCCAGCGCGCCGACGCGCTGCTCATCGATCCGACGACGCTGAAGCACCTGGAGATCCTGGAGGGCTCCGACGGCGGCCGCGAAGGATCGCTGCTCGACGAGCTCGATCGCACGGTGACCTCCGTCGGCAGCCGGCTGCTCCGCTCGTGGCTGCTGCGCCCGCTGGTCGCGCTGGAGCCGATCCGCGATCGGCTCGATGCGGTCGAAGAGCTCGCCTTTCGCACGACCGAGCGCGGCAAGTTTCGCGACGCGATCAAGGCGGTGCAGGATCTCGAGCGCCTGGTGGCGCGCGCGGCGCTCGGCACCGCCGGCCCGCGCGATCTGGTCGGCCTCAAGCACTCGCTCAACGTCGTCCCGCGCGTGCGCACGCGTCGTCGCCGAGCTGCAGGCGCCGCTCGTGCGATCGCTCGTCGCCGAGCTCGACGACCTCGCCGACGTCCGCGGCGCGATCGAGCACACGCTGATCGACGATCCGCCGGCGCTGGCGCGCGACGGCGGCTTCGCCCGCGACGGCGTCGACGCCGAGCTCGACGAGCTGCAGGACGATCAGCCGATCGGGCAAGCAGGTCATCGCCGAGATGGAAGAGCGCGAGCGGGCGCGCACCGGCATCAACTCGCTGAAGGTGCGCTACAACCGCGTCTTCGGCTACTACATCGAGATCTCGAAGTCGAACCTGCACGCGGTGCCGCCCGATTACCATCGCAAGCAGACGATCGCCGGCGGCGAGCGCTTCATCACGCCGGCGCTGAAGGAATACGAAGAGAAGGTGCTCGGCGCCGACGAGCGCATCCTCGAGCGCGAGCTCGAGATCTTCGAGCAGCTGCGCCAGGACGGTCGGCCGCGGAAGCGCCGCGGATCCAGGCGACGGCGCGCGCGCTGGCCTCGCTCGACGTGCTCGCGGCGCTGGCCGACGGCGCCGCGGTGCAACAACTACATCAAGCCGCACGTGCACGACGGCGACGAGCTGGCCGTCACCGACGCGCGCCATCCGGTCGTCGAGCGGCTGGTGGCGTCGGGCGACGCCTTCGTGCCGAACGACATCACGCTCAACGGCTCGGCCTGCCAGCTGGTCATCCTCACCGGCCCGAACATGGGCGGCAAGTCGACCTATCTGCGCCAGACCGCGCTCCTCTGCCTGATGGCGCAGGCGGGCTCGTTCGTGCCGGCGCGATCGGCCAAGGTGCCGCTGGTCGATCGCATCTACGCCCGCGTCGGCGCGTCGGACAACATCGCCCGCGGCCACTCGACGTTCATGGTCGAGATGCAGGAGACGGCGAACATCCTGCACACCGCGACGTCGCGCAGCCTGGTCGTGCTCGACGAAATCGGCCGCGGCACGGCGACCTTCGACGGCTTGAGCATCGCGTGGGCCGTCGCCGAGTACCTGGCGACCAACGCCAAGGTGCGCCCGAAGACGCTGTTCGCCACGCACTACCACGAGCTCACCGATCTCGCCGACGCCACCCCGGGCGTGGTCAACTTCCACGTCGCCGCGCGCGAGTGGAAGGACGACATCATCTTCCTGCGCAAGATCGTGCCCGGACGATCGGATCGCAGCTACGGCATCCAGGTGGCGCGGCTCGCCGGCCTGCCGCGAACGGTGGTCGATCGCGCGCGCGAGATCCTCGCCGCGCTCGAGCGCGACGAGCTGACGCGCGGCGGGCGCCCGTCGGTCAGCGGCACGCGGTCGGATCCGCAGCGGCAGCTCGGCCTCTTTCAGGCGCCGCCGGCCGACGACGAGCTGCGGCGGAAGACTCGCCGCGATCGACGTCGATCGCATGACGCCGCTCGAAGCGCTGGCGCTGCTGGCAGAATCTGAAGAAGCGACGCACGAGAGGCTGCTGCGAAGCGCGTGCGTCGCCGCCGCGTTGCTGCGCTGCTCGCGCTCGCCTGCACGCTGCGCCGGCGCCGCCGACGCGAACCCGAACGTCACTCGTCGTCGGCGTCACGAGCGGTCCCAACAACCTCGACCCGCGCATCGGCACCGACGATGTGTCGGCAGAAGCTTCGCAGCTGATCTACAACAACCTGATGACGCTCGACGACCAGCTGCGAGGTCGTCGCCGATCTCGCCGAGCGGCTCGGAGCAACCCCGATCCGCTGACCTACGTCGCCACGCTCCGCCACGGCGTGCAGTTTCACGACGGCCACGAGCTGACCTCGGCCGACGTCGTCTACACGTTCACGAGCCTGCTCGATCCGACGTTCACTGCGCCGCGCAAGGGCGCCGTATCGCATGCGCGCTCGAAGCGCGATCGACGTGCGGCGATCGCTACACGGTCGTGTTCACGCTGAAGGAGCCGTTCGGATCGTTTCCGATCAACCTGGTGATCCCGATCGTGCCCGACGGCGCCGGACCCGAGCTTCCGCGAGCATCCGATCGGCACCGGGACCGTACCGGTTCGTCCGCTACGCCGTCGACGACCGCGTCGAGCTCGACGCCGTTCGACGACTACTTCGGCGGCCGCCCGCGCAACGACGGCGCTCGTGCTGAAGGATCGTGCCCGACGACATCATGCGCGGCCTCGAGCTGCGCAAGGGCACGATCGACATCGTCGTCAACGACCTGGCGCCCGACATCGTCCACCAGCTGCGCCGCGGATCCGCGCGCTGCAGATCGTGGAGTCGCCCGGCACCGACTACAGCCTACGTCGGCATCAACCTGCGCGATCCGATCCTGCAGGATCGTGCGCGTCCGGCAGGCGCTCGGCTACGCGATCGATCGCCACGCGATCGTCGAGTACCTGCGGCGCGGCCTGGCGACGCCGGCGGTCGGCATCCTGCCGCCGGTGTCGTGGGCGTTCGACGCCGAGCGTCTTCACGTTCACCTACGATCCGGCCAAGGCGCGCGCGCTGCTCGACGAGGCCGGCTATCCGCGATCCCGACGGCGACGGCCCGCGCCGCGGCTGCAGCTGTCGCTGAAGGTGTCGACCAACGAGTTCAACCGGCTGCAGTCGTCGGTGATCCAGCAGGACCTGCGCGCGGTCGGCATCGCGCTCGACGTGCGCACGTACGAGTTCGCGACGCTCTACGCCGACGTCCTCAAGGGCAATTTCCAGCTGTTCACGCTGCAGTGGGTCGGCGCCTGTCGCCGATCCCGACATCCTGCGCCGCGTGTTTCACTCGAACCAGATGCCGCCGACCGGCTTCAACCGCGGGCTACTTCCGCGATCCGCGCGTCGATCGGCTGCTCGACGAGGCGGCGGTGTCGACCGACGAGACGAGGCGGCGCGCGCTGTACGCGCGACGTCCAGCGGATCATCGCCGAGGAGGCGCCGTACATCAGCCTCTGGTACAAGACCAACGTGGCCGTGGCCGCCGCGACCTGACCGGCATCCACATCCTGCCGATCGCCGACTTCACGTTTCTGAAGGACGTCGCCCGCGAGTCGCCACGGGACGCTCGGCGTGCGGGCTTCTAGGCGCGCGACCTGCATCGTCACCGCGATCGCGGTGCTGCTCACGCTGGCGTCCAGGCTCTCGGCGGCCAGCCTGTTCGATCCCGCCCTCAGGTTCCGGACGCTCTCGACCGAGCACTTCGTCATCTATTTCCACCAGGGCGAGGACGCGCTCGCGCAGCGGCTGGCGGTGATCGCCGAGGAGGCATGGCTGGTGCTCCAGCAGACCTTCGGGGTGGCGCCGCGGCGGACGCAGGTCGTCCTCGCCGACCAGACCGATCTCGCGAACGGCTACGCCACGCCGGTGCCCTACAACACGATCGTCATCTACACCGTGACGCCGTCAGGCACGGAGTTCGACTTCGACGACTGGCTGCGGCTGGTCTTCACGCACGAGTTCACGCACGTCGTCCACCTCGATCGCTCAGAAGGATGGGCGCGAGTCGCCCGTTCGATCTTCGGACGCACGCCGCTCGCGTTTCCCAACCTGTTCCTGCCCGCCTGGCAGATCGAAGGGCTCGCGACCTATGAAGAGAGCGCCATCACCGGCTTCGGCCGGCTGCACGCCGGCGACTTCCGCGCGATCGTCGGCGAAGCGGCGCGCGCAGCGAGCGCTCGAGCCGCTCGATCGGGTCAACGGCGGGTTGACCGACTGGCCGGGCGGCGCGGGCGTCTACGCTTACGGCGTCGGCTTCCATCAATATCTCGCCGACCGTTTCGGCGCGGCGAAGCTTTCTGAGCTCGCCCGTGCGACCGCGGGACGGCTGCCATACTTGTCGTCCCGCTCGTTCGTGCGCGTCTACGGCAAGCCGCTCGGCGTGCTCTGGCGTGAATATCAGGAGAGCACGGCGGCTACCATCACGGCGAGACCCGGCATCCCGCCGGGTGAACGGCGGCTGACCCATCACGGCTTCTCCGTGCGCGCGCCGCGGTTCGACCGGTTTCGCTGCGAAGGATGTCCACCGGAAGTCGTCTATTCGGTCAGCAATGCCGACGGCTTCCCGGCGATGTACCGCGTCCCGCTCGACGGCGGCGCACCGCAGCATGTCATGCGGCGGTACCTCGGATCGACCACGGCACTCGGGCGCGAAGCGGTGTACTTCGATCAGCTCGAGATCCGGCGCAACGTCGGCGTCTACGGCGACCTTTACGAGCTTTCGCGAGCCAATGGCCGCACGAGGCAGCTGACGCGGGAGGCGCGCGTCCACGATCCCGATCTGTCGCCGGACGGCACCACGTTGGTCTGCGTGCAGGATCGCCACGGCCAGCGCGATCTCGTGACCGTGCGGCTGCAGCCGGATGCCGGTGAGGTGCAGACGCTCGTCGCCGAACCAGGCACGCAGTTCAACGCGCCGAGGTGGTCGCCCGACGGCCGCACTATCGCGGTCGAGCGCCACAGGCTCGGCGGGATGCCGGAACTCGTGATCGTCGACGCGACAACCGGCGCGGTGCGCGTGCTGGCGTCGGCGTCGTCTACGCGAATCGTCACGCCGTCGTGGCGCCCGGACGGACGCGCCATCGTCGCAGCGGTCGCGCAGGGCGATGAGACCTTCAACCTGGTCGAGTTCACCGTTGACGGCTCGCCGGCGCGGCGGCTGACGAATACTTCCGGCGGCGCAACATGGCCGGAGTTTTCTCCGGACGGCCGGACCATCGTCTACGTCGCCTACGGGATCGACGGCTTCGATTTGTACGCGATGACCTACCCGATGGCCGCGACGCACCGTCACGTTGCCGCCGGCACAAGCACCTGCGGTGGCCACACCATCGGCTGCGCGCGCGAGTGCTCCCTACTCGCCGGTGTCGACGCTCAAGCCGACGTCGTGGTCGCCGGTGATTGAGACCGGTAACGATCAGGTACGCGTTGGCCTGGCAACCGGCGGCGTGGACGTGCTCGGCTATCACGGCTACGCGGCGTCCGCGACGTGGCTCGTCGCCAGCCCGGACGATGCGCCGAAGCCGAGCGCGGCGGCGCCGGACTGGCAGGGTTTCTACGCCTACGATCGCTGGCGGCCGACCTTCTTCGCGGGCACGTCGAGCGAAACGTCGTTCTTCGCCGGGCCGGCGACCGAGGCGGGCACGCCGGCGCTGGCGACGCGGCGCGAGCGCCAGCTGCAGGCAGGGGTGATCTTTCCGATTCGTCACGCGCGCGTGTCGCACGCGGGATCGTTCTCGATCGTGCGCGCCGTGGACGAGTTCACGCTGCCGGACGACGTGGTCACGCGGCACCGGCTGCCGCTGCGTGGAGCATGGCAGACCGTTACCGCGCACACCTACGGCTACTCGATCAGCCCCGAGGGCGGCGTCGCAGCCGGCGCCACCGCGGAAATCGTGCGCCGCGGGTTCGGCTCGTTCGCCGACGCGACGGTGTTGACCGCAGATGTTCGCGGCTACCTTCCGGGCTTTGCGCCGCATCACGTCGTGGCGCTGCGGCTGGGTGGCGGCTCCTCGGAAGGCGATGAGACGGTCGGCCGCACCTTCCGCCTCGGCGGCGACACGCCGGCGCTCGGCGTCGCCGACTTCGACAGCGACGCGTTCAGCCTGCTGCGCGGCTTCCACAGCAACACGTTCGCGGGCAGCCACGTCGCCATCGCCAACGCCGAGTACCGCTTTCCGATTGCGCGGCCACAGCGCGGCGTCGGCACGTGGCCGCTGTTCCTGCACACCATCCACGGCGCGCTGTTCGCCGACGCCGGGCACGCATGGACGCGCGCCTTCGACGCGGGCGCGATCAAGACGTCGTTCGGCGGGCAGTTGTCCGTCGATCTGGTCGCGGGCTACTTCGCGCCGTTCACGGCCAGCGTCGGCGCCGCGTGGGGGCACGACGGCAGCGGGCTCGTCTCCGATCGGGTCACCGCGTTCTTCCACATCGGGCGGGCTTTCGGTCAGGAGTCAGGAGATCTAAGATCAGAGACAGAGTACCTAGGGGACGGTCTTCAGACCGTCCCGTCACCGACCAATCAGCACGATCCGCTCGATCGGCGGATCCGCGGAGCCACGGCACTCGAGCTCGAGACCGCCGGTCGTGGGATGAGCGAGGCGGATCATCGCAACCGGCGGCTCGCGGCGGACCAGCGCGTCGGCGGCCAGCGATTCGAGCCACTGTCCCGACTGTCCTTCGTTGAGCCGGACGTGTGGCGCCGCGTCGATTTCATAGACGTCGATGCTTGCCGGCACCCTCGCCACCGGCGTCGCCTGGAACTGGACCTCGACCTGGGCGGCAAAGAATCCGGCCGGCGTCTTCACGGTGACAGCGCTGATGCCCTCCCGGTCGCGTCGCGTCCAGGGCGCGTCGATGCGCCTGGGCGCCAAGGCGGTGTCGAGGTGGGGTTCGGAGGGGTGCGAAAGATCGGTTGCCGCCGGAATCTCCTCGATCGCGATGACACCCGGTGGTACCGGTGAGGTCGAGGTACTCGAGTTGCGCGCCACCAAGCACGCTGACCACCGTTTCGACCTTCCATTTCCGCAGGAGCCAGAGCGCCTCAGGATCCGGGTAGCGGTGCAGGACATCGGTCGCATAGGCGAACCACGGCAGGATGATGCCCAGATAGCCGTTGACGATCGGGCGTTTCAATTCCCTCGCGATCGCGATCATCATCACGCCCGACGGCGAGTTCCATTGCATGTACGGATGGACGTAGATCGCGCCTCTGCCGGGCGATTGCGCCACCGACGCGACGAATGCCATCGGCGGTTCGATCGTGGGAGAAGGAGCGAGCGGACGGTGTGCCACGGCGCCAAGCGCCGCGGCGATCAGGACCGCGGCCGCGATGCCCCGACCGAGAGGGCCGCGCGCGCGCAGCGCCTGGCCGATCCCGACGATGGCGTAGATCGACAGGAAGAGGATGCCGAAGATCCAGAGGCGGTCGAATTCGCGGATCGATTTCATCGGCGGGACGATCTCGAGGAGCGCATTGGTGAGACCGCTGGCCAGCGGATGGCGGTTGCCGCCGTAGACGGGCCCGAACGACACCAGGCACAGCAGCACGCCCAAGCCGCCGCCGATGAGCATCAAGAGTCCGGCGATGTCGTTCGGACCGCCACCCGGGCGCGCGTGGGCCTGGCCCCGCCAATACGCAAGCAACACCGCCGCGCATCCAAGGTCGAAGAGCACGCCGAGCCACCCGGCTTCGTGCCGGTTCAGGCCGTACGAGGCCGCGACAGCCATCGCCAGCGACATCACCGGAATCACCCAGAGCCACGTGCGAACCGTCCTCGGATGTGCTGGCTCCTGCGTTGCCACGCCCGCCGCACTCAGCCCGCGGCGGGTGATGCTCAGCCCGGCCACAATCGCCAGGGCCGCAGCGACCCCGAGGCCGGCCAACGCGTCGATCGACGACACGACGTGCCCGGCTCGAAGCGGTACGACCGCCGGCCTCCAGTTCTTGACCGCGAGAAACGCACCGGTTGCGTACATCCTCAGGTCCTCGCGGTGGAACAACCATGGAGCAAGCACGAGCACATCGATCACGACCGCGGCACCGACCGGCACCGCCAAGGCACGCAAGCGCCCTTGTCGCCTCAGCTCCGCGCACATCCGCAGGAGCAGCGGCAGGAGGCACAGCGCGCGAGACGACGCCAACGGTCGCGTTAATCATCCCCAGCAGTGGATAGAGCGCCAGCCAGAAGAACAGCGCGATGCTGTGGGCTGCGGCGGGCCGGCCGCCAGCCCAGATCATCACGGCGTGATAGAGGATGGGAAGCATCAGCGGGATGCTGAGCACCTGCAGCCGGGACACTTCGACCAGCAGGTTCGACTGCGACAGGCAGATGGCGGCGCCGGCGGCGGAGAGGCCAACGTCGAGGCCCGCGGCGCGGAAGAGCAGATACGCGTAGACAAGCGCCGCAAACAGCATCAGCCAGCGCAGCATCTCGAACGCATCGACGTCGCCGAGGTGCAAGACCGATCGAAGCGGCAGGCCGACCAGCGCAAAGCCGAGAAACGGTTCAGTGGACCGCAGCTGCGCGCGATCGGGATAGAGAATCGCGGTGTCGTAGAAGCCGCGTGGATTGTCGTGGAGCTTGTCGACGCCATCAGCGATGAGAAACGTGGCCAGCGCTGCGTCGAGATAGCGGCCCGGCGCCGTGAGCACGCGGTTGTCGTCCGGCGAGAACGGCACCAGCAGCCGCGCGAAGGACGCGAGGAAGACGACGACGAGAGCGGACGCGGCCGCGCGCGCGACGCCGGGCATGCGCCGCTAACTATAAGGTGTGATTTAATTGAACGCGCATGAAGAAGAAATCCCGTTTCCTGCAGACGCCGATCGAGCCTTTCGTCGTCGAGGCGGGGCTCACGCGCGGAGCAGGTGATCGCCCGCATGGAGCGGATTTCGTTTCAGGGCCGCAACCTCGCCACGGCGCATCACATCTGGCACAAGATGCTGCAGGACGACGTGACGATCTTCCTCGGCATGGCCGGCGCGCTCTCGGCCGGCGGCCTGCGCCTGGTCGTCTCGCACCTGATCCTGCACCGCTACGTCGACTGCCTCGTCTCGACCGGCGCCAACCTCTACCACGATCTGCACGAGACGCGCGGCCAGCATCACTACGTCGGCTCGCCGCACGCCGACGATGCGGCGCTGGCCGACGACCGGATCGATCGCGTCTACGACACCTACGCGAGCGAGGAGGAGTTCTGCTCGAACGACGAGTGGATCGCCGACTTCGCCTGCACGCTCGAGACGCGCAACTACACCACGCGCGAGTTCCTCTACCTGCTCGGCGGCCACCTCTGGAAGACGACCGGGCTCGAGGGGATTTTGACCAGCGCGTATCGCGCCAACGTGCCGATCTTCTGCCCGGCGATTGCCGACTCGTCGATCGGGATGGGGCTGTCGCAGGCTCGCCAGAAGAAGCCCGGCGCCGGCTACATCGACATCATCGGCGACATCGTCGAGTCGGCGAACCTCGTGATCCGGCGGCCGCGGACGGCGTCGATCGTGCTCGGCGGCGGGACGCCGAAGAATTTCATCAACCAGGCCAGCGTCCAGGCCGAGTTCTACAGCGACAAGGTCGGCGGCCACCGCTACGCGCTCCAGATCGTCACCGACGTGCCCCATTTCGGCGGCGCGTCGGGATCGAGCCTGGAAGAGGCGCAGAGCTGGGGCAAGGTCGCGACCGACTCGGCAAAGGTTTCGGTGCAGTGCGATGCGACGATCGCGCTGCCGCTGCTGGCGAGCGCGCTGGCGACGACCTCGTCGCCGCTGCTCGCCGGCCGCCGCCGGCCCGAGTTCACCCTGGCCGGCCGCACCATGACGGTCGACGGCCAGCCGGTTCCCTCCGAACGTTTCGAGGAAGTGAATGCGCCTGCCGTTTGAGTACGAGCAACTCACCATCGGCGAGTACGGCGGCACCACGCCGACCACCACCGATTTCGAACATGCCCGCGTCGTCATCCTGCCGATCCCGCTCGACCGGACCACGTCCTACGTCCCGGGGACGCGCAACGGCCCGCACGAGATCCTCGTCGCCTCCTCGCACATGGAGCTGTGGGACGAGGAGACGCAGACCGACGTCCACAGCATCGGCATCTTCACGCTGCCGGAGATGGAGTTTCCGTTTGCGTCGATGGACGAGGTCGTCGGCGAGATCCGCCGCGTCACCTCGGAGCTGATCAAGCGCGACAAGTTTCCGCTGGTCCTCGGCGGCGAGCACTCGATCACGCCGGCCGTGGTCGGCGCCGTGGCGGCGAAGTACCCCGGGCTGTCGGTGCTGCAGATCGACGCGCACGCCGACTTGCGCGAGAGCTTCATGGGGACGCCGCACAACCATGCGTGCGCGATGCGCCGCACCCTCGAGTTCGCGCGGACGACGCAGGTGGGCATCCGCAGCCTGTCGCCCGAGGAAGCGGCGGCCGTGCCGACGCTTTCGACCGCGATCTTCTACGACTTCAACATGCGCGACGACGCCGACTGGATCGAGCGCGTGGTCGACTCGCTGACCGAGCACGTCTACATCACGATCGACGTCGACGGGTTCGATCCGGCGATCATGCCGGCGACCGGCACGCCGGAGCCGGGCGGGCTGTCGTGGTACGAGGCGTTGAAGCTGCTGCGCCGCGTCGTCGAACGGCGCACGGTGGTGGGTTGCGATGTCGTCGAGCTGTCGCCGATGCCGGGACACGTCGCGCCGAACTTCCTCTGCGCGAAGTTGATTTACAAGATCCTGTCCTACCGGTTCGGTGCCGAGGTGTGCAAGAAGAAGTAGGGCGGCCCTTCAGGGCCGCCGCGTGTGCTAGGTTTTCTTCAGCGTCTCGAGCTCCCGCCGCGCGTCGCTGGTGAACGGCGACTCCGGGTACTCCTCGATCAGCCGGTTGAAGGTCTGCTGCGCGTCGGCGCGCTTCCCCGCCTCGAGGTAGGTCTTCCCCAACTGCATCAGGATGCCGTCAACCGGCAGCGGGCCGTCCTTCCGCTGCGACATCTCCTTGAAGGTGTTGATCGCCTGATCGTACTGGCCGGCGCGCGCCATCGATTCGGCGTGGCCGAGCCGCGCCATCTGGCCGTAGAAGCCGTCGCCGGCCTTGTCGATGACCTGCTGGAAGACGGCGGTCGCCTGCATCGAGTTGCCGAGCGTGAGCGTCGTCGTGGCCTCCTGGTAGCGCGCGAAGATGCCGGCATCGGTCGACGGGTATGCGTCCGCGGCGGTCTTGAACTTGGTGAGCGCGGCCTGCGAGCGCTCCCGCTCGGTCGGGAAATACAGGCCTCCTGCCGGCGTGCCCGGCGCGGGCGGCGGGCCGATGCGCGCTTCCGCGACCGTCATCGCCTCCGCCAGGAGGGTGTCGGCCTTGCCGTTCACGCGGCCGCGCCAGCCGAAGTATGCGAGCGCCAGCGCCGCAATGACGACAACGACGGCGAGGACGATCGTGGACTCGCGCCCGCGTGCCTCGACCGCTTCGGCGGCGTGCTTGGCAAATGTGCGCAGTTCGTTTTCTTTGAGATGATGCCGTTCGGTTCTCTTCATGGTGGCCTGAACCTCTTATTGTCGGCCATTTTACGCCCGGATTCAAACCATCGGCCCTGGCGCGGCTGCCCTGTCGCCTCTCGAGGGACACATCGGGCCATAAGTCCTTCGTTTCATCCGAGCGCGGACGGCGGGCGAAGCCGCGGAATCCACCGGCCCACCTGCCTGGTGTAGGCGTCGTACGAGGCGCCGAAGCGGTGGCGCAGGTACGGCTCTTCGTAGCCGATCACGAAGAGGTTCACGGCCGCGAACCAGACCGCCCAATAGACGGCGAGGGCCGGCGTGCGCAGCAGCAGGAATTCGCCGAGGATGATGGCAGTGACGCTCACATACATCGGGTTGCGGACGTAACGATAGAGGCCGCGCACCACCAGGTGGCGCGGCGGATCGACCGGCGACAGGGTGCCGCGCCCGCTTCGCGCGAACTCGACGATGCAGGCGGCGAGGAGCGCGGCTCCGAGAACCATGCTGAGGAGGCCGAGCAACTGGAGCGGATCGGAAAGATCGACGTGCGCGTCGCGGAGCCCGAAGTACCGCCACGGCAAGTAGCCGGCGATCATGCCGGGAAACAGCAGGGTCCAGATCAGGCTGCGCAGGGCGAGCCAACTGGTGGACGCCGCGTCAGAAACGGTGGTCATGTCACGTCGCCAGGTCTTCCCACGCGGGGACGAAACGACGCGAAGAAGGACGGATTGCGCCACAATGATACGCCGCGCAGTCGCGCCGGTGGCCATGTTGGGGGCCTGGATGACGTGCGCCAGCGGCGCAGCGTGCGAGCACACAAACATGGCAGCGAAGCGGTGAGGCTCGGTCGGCGAAACACGTTTGGCATGAGCGCGGTGTCGGCTGACGGGCGATGAGCTGACGTTCAAGGACTCAGGCGGCCGAACCGGACGCAGGCGGAGATCGAAGCCAACCGGAAGAAGTACGGCATCGTCTACCGCGAGCGATGACGTCCGCGCGTGATGCGTCACCTGAACTGCGGCGGCAACGACGCCGTCGACGAGCATCGTCGTGTTCGCCGTAACGAGGCGGTAGAATCAGATACGACCACGCTGCACGAGACAGTTCCCACCAAGCCGCGCCCGTAGCTCAGCGGATAGAGCACCCGCCTCCTAAGCGGGGGGCCGCCGGTTCAATTCCGGCCGGGCGCGCCATTTTTGAGGATTTTCAAAACCGAACCGTCGCCGACTGATAGGACCAGGTCGTCCAGCGGCCGATCAACGGCTGGGAGTCCGCCGCTCTGAATTGGCCTAGCGCAATTCCGCTCTCCTTTTCGCCGACCTTCCGCGGCCCGTCGGCGGTGAGAAGAGTACTGTGCGACAAGGATTCGAGTCCCATCAGGGTCAGGCATCCTGCTCACGATGAAGCCACCACAGGAAAATTGCCGTCCACTACCCTTTGGCACGACGCTCCGCTGGTTAGACCACCGCAGTAGGACCGCTACCCATTTCGCTAGCGGCTCTGTGAACTGCTCCCCCGCATCGACAACCGGAACGCGGCCATCTCCTCACCGTTCCGAACCAGCAGCACGTCGCCGGCCAGCACGGGGTGGTTCCAGGTCTTGCCCTCGAGCGCCGGGACCTTCGCGAGCTCGGTGAACTGGTCGGGCGTTGCCTGGACGAGCGCGAGCTCTCCTTCTTCGGTGAGCACCAGCAGCACGTCCTCGTCGGGCAGCAGCATCAGCTGACCGTTGCCATAGCGGCCGCCCTTCCACTTGCGCGTCCCGTCCGCGAGATCGATGCACGAGAGGATGCTGCCGTCGAAGCCGTAGGCGTGTCCTTCGTGGACGACGAAGTCGTTGAAGTACGGCTTCAGCCCTCGCGATGTCCACTTCTCCTCGGCGGTCCACCCGCTCGATCCGTGCGCGACCGAGAGCCGGCGCGTCCCCGCGCCGCCGGCCATGTCGCCGGTGGCAATGAGGACGTCGCTGTCGGAGACGCGCGCCGGCTGCAACATCGGCACGCCTTCCCACTTGTGCTCCCAGAGCATGCTGCCATCAGCCGGCTTGACGCTCGTCGCTCCCGTGCTGCCCAGAAGCAGGATCTGCTCGACACCATCGATCGTCGCCAGGTGCGGCGAACTGTAGCCCGAGCCGTGCGGGCTGAACCAACGGGGTGTCCCGTCGGCGATCTCGTACGCCACCAGCCGGCCCGACGCGGCAACGACGACGAGGTCGTCGAGGACGAGCGGCGAGCCGGCGAATCCCCAGCCTGGATTTCTGGCGCCTGTGTCGGTCGCGGCATTGCGCGACCACACCGCTGCCCCGCTGCCGGCGTCGAGCACGTTGACGATGCCGGTGGCCCCGAGCGTGTAGACGCGGCCGCCGCTGAGCGTCGGCGTCCCGCGCGGACCGGCGCCGCCGTTCGACTCGTAGAACCGCGCCGCATCCTTGTGCATCCACACCGGCGCGCCGGTTGCGAGGTTGTAGCACGACACAATCTCGTCGTCGCCGCGCTGCTCCTGCGTGTAGACACGATCGCCCTGCACCGCGAACGACGACCAGCCGGGGCCGATTTTCCGCCGCCACAACTCGACCGGCGGCGCCTTCGACCAGTCTGTTTCGATCTCGACACCCGGAAGGACTCCGTCGCGATTCGGCCCGCGGAAGCCGGGCCAGACTGCACGCGCCTCGACAGCAACCGGCTTCGACGGCTTGTCGCGAACCGTCGCCGCCGGCGTCGGGCTCGAAGCGGGCGCTGGAACGGGTAATTCAGGCGTCGTCGGAGCGGATGATGGCGGTGCCGGAGCAAACGCAGGCGTCGCCGGTACCGCGGGAGCCGGCCCGCGAGAAACCGCCTGAGCGCGCTCGTCGCGAGCCTGGGCGAGGAGTTGTTCTTCGGGCGACTTCGTCCAGCGCCAGTGGAAGTCGGACCGCCCGTCACCGGTCACTCCGCCGGTCCGCACCAGCGTCAGCGTCGCGCTCGCGAGCACGATCGCAGCCACCATCGTCGCGCGCCGAAGTCCCGGAGAGAGACGGCGGCTGGCGGCCAGCCACGCCACCAGACCGAGGCACAGGACCGGAACCGAGAAGATGTACATCAGCATCCCCATCCCGGCGTTGGCGATGGACAGATGCACGAAAGGCCTGGTCGCCATCACCGCGACGACCATCACGGCGATCGCCCCCAACCGCTCCAGCCATGCCGCGCGGCTGAAGAACAGCCACCACACCGCGATCATCACCCCGAGGGCGACTCCCCCGAGCATCCCGAACATCGCGTACTGCGGAACCGCCAATGGAACGATGAACCAGACGAACCATTGCAGTGCGACCAGGATGACGCCTGGCCGCAGCCGGACGGGTTTGCGGGACGCCGGTTCACTGCGTTCGATCGATGGTCATGATTCGGTCCTTGCTCCCTGAGAGCGATTGCCGGCGAATGCCCGCGTTATTCCGAGCGCAGCGCCTGCAGCACGTCGACGCGCGCCGCGCGCGCTGCCGGCATCAGCGAGGCGACGAGCGCGGCACCCATCAGCACGGCGGCCGCGCCCAGGGTGGCGAGAACACCGGGGAGTTGCATGTGCTCGAGCCGGCTTGCCGCCACTCCGCCGAGCGCGTAGCCGCCCGCCGCGCCGGCGACGATGCCAATCGCCGCGATCACCGCACCCTCCGACAGCACGTGGGCGAGCAGATGCCGCGGCGCGGAGCCGATGGCGAGCCGGACGCCGAACTCTCGCCGCCGCGCGCTCACCGTGAGCGCGAGCACGCCGGCCACGCCGACGACCGCGATGAGCAGCGCGATGCCGGCGAAGCCGGAAAAGACGAACGCGTTCAGCCGCTCGGGCGCGAGCACGGACGCGCGCACGTCGGCAAGCGTTGCGGCGCGCTCGACCGGCTGATCCGCCGACAACTCACGGATCACGCGCGTCACCGGTTCGACGAGCGCGTACGGGTCGGTCGCGGCGTGGACGAAGAGACGCCCACCGTGCGGGATCTGCCGGAACGGGTGATAGATCGTCAGCGCCGGTGCCGCCACCACGTTCTCGTCGTCCACGTCCGCGACGATGCCGACGATGCGGCGCGGCGCGGGCCGGCCGAAGTACGGATCGGTCCACCACATGTGCTGGTTCACGGCGTTGCCGTTCGCGAACAGCTGCCGCGCGACGCTCTCGCTGACGACCACGACGAGCTCGGTGTCGCTTCGGTCTTCGTCGTTGAAGTCGCGGCCGGCAACGAGCGGCACGCCAAGCGCCGCAAAGAAGCCGGGCGCCACGCTGCGCAGCCGGCCGTAGGGGTTTTCTTCGCCGGCTGCGGGCGTGTAACCCTCGACGGCAAACTGGAACCCTGGCCCGAGCATGCCGGCGTCGCGCCACGGCACGAAGTTCCCCACCGCGACGCGCTGCACGCCTGGCAGCTTCTCGATCCGGCGCATCGCTTCCTCGAAGAAGGCGATCGATTTCGACCTCGGTGCCTCGAGCGGCAGCGGCACGTCGAACGCGAGCACCTGGCGCAGGTTGTAGCCGGTTTTCGCGGCCTGCAGCGAGAGCAGCGTCGAGACCACCATCCCCGCGCCCGCGAGCAGCACGAAGGAGAGCGCGATCTGCGCCACGGCGAACACGCGCAGGCGGCGGTTGGTGCCTGGCGTGATCCGGACCCCGCCGCTCGCCAGGCCGAGCCCGTTGGGCGCGTGCGGCGACGGGAGCCGCGGAATATAGGCGAGGACGACGGCCGCGGCCATCGCCAGGCCGGCGCCGACCCACAGCAGGCTCGCGTCCACCGTGACGTCGAGCGCGCGCACCGAGAAGCGCGCGGCGTAGCGGCCGACGACGGCGACGAGCGGTCGCGCGAGCAGCACGCCCAGAACGGCGCCGCTGCCGCACAGGACCAGGCTCTCGGCCAGCAGCGTTCGCCGCAGCGCGCCGGTGCCCGCGCCGAGCGCCGCGCGCACGGCCAGCTCCCCTTCACGCCGGACGGCGCGCGCGAGGATCAGGTTCGCGACATTCGAGCACGCGATCACGAAGACGACGCCTGACGCGGCGAGCAGCAGGAGCAGAATCGTCCGCGCCGGCGCGGTGATCTGATCGCGCAGCCGCGTGACGCTCAACTGCACGTTGGCGCTCGCCGGGTAGGCCTCGGGATGCGCCTGCATCATCGCCTTGTGCGCCGCAGTCAGCTCCGCGCGCGCGTCGTCGACAGTCGCGCCCGGCGCGAGCCGGCCGAACAGCTCGGTCATGCGATGCGTGCGCATGGTCACCATCGTCGCGCCGAGGTGATGCGGGCTCGCCACCACGTTCGCGATGATCTCCGTGTCGGCCGGATACGGAACCGATGGTTCGAGGACGCCGACCACGGTCGCGGCGCCAAACCCGAGGCGGATGGTTTTGCCGACGACCGACGGATCGCGGTCGAGCGACGTGCTCCAGAAGCGATATGTCAGGACGGCCACCCTCGCGGCATCGGGCCCATCGTCGCGCGCAGTGAGGAGGCGGCCGAGCACGGGACGCAGGCCCATCACGTCGAAATACGAGCCGCTGACGACACCCGCTTTGACGACGCGCGGCTCGCCGAAACCCACCATCGTGAAGGACACGGTCGAGAAGTCGCCGAACGTGCTGACGGTGGTGGCGCGCGATCGGAGGTCGCCGATCTCCGGCACCGAGAAGGTCGTATTTGCCGTGCCGAGGCCGGGCGCACTCTGGCGGATGTAGATCAGGCGATCCTCATCGCGGTTGACCAGCGGCCGGAGCAACACCTGGCGGACGACGCTGAAGATCGCGGCGTTGGCGCCGATGCCCAGCGCCAGCGTCACCGCCACGGTGGCGGCCAGCGCGCGGGCACGCGCGAGGGAGCGCAGGGCGACGCGGATGTCCTGCCAGAGCGCCTCGGCCATTCCGAACCATTGAGGGCGCCACACGTCGCGCATCGATTCGCGCGTCAGCGTGACGTTGCCGAACTCCCTCATCGCGGCCAGGCGAGCCTCGTCAGGGTCCTCGCCGCATTCGATACGCTCCTTGACGCTGATCTCGATGTGAGCGCGGATCTCGTCGTCGAGCTCGTCCTGGCCTGGCGCCGTCATCACTCTTCGCTCGGCGCAGGGTTCATGACCCGCCCGATCGCGTGCACGAGCTGCGACCACCGATCGCACTCGCGCAACAACTGCGCCTTCCCCGCCGGCGTCAGGCGGTAGAACTTCGCCCGCTGGTTGGCGTCGCTGATGCCCCATTCGGCGTCGAGCCATCCGCGCTTCACGAGGCGGTGCAGCGCGGGATAGAGCGAACCGGTCTCCACCTTGAGCAGGTCGTCGGACTGGGTGCGAATGGACTGGCCGATACCGTGCCCGTGCCGCGGACCCCACTGGAGGGTCCTGAGGATGAGCATGTCGAGGGTGCCCTGGAGCAACTCCAGGCGCCGATCTTCGGGGCTTCTGAGCATGGTTGTAGGCGGTCTACGGCGTTAGACGTAGAGCATCTACGGCGTGTTCCTCCTTCGTGCGGTCGGGCCATTCTCGCGTGGCGCCTCGCGCTCGGAGGCCCGCAGCGGTTCTGGCTTCGATGTTCTGCTCTGTTAGCGGCCGACGACGAGGCGCAGCGGTGTTGTGGGCTTGGTGTCGCCGGCAGGACGAAGATCCGGAGCGGTCGCGGATGAGGCTTGGGACGCCACCTGGATCGCGCTTGCGAGGTGCGGCGCGACCATCTGAATCAGGCGGCCGCGGTCTTCGTCGAACGCATGAGTCCCGGGCGCGTAGAGGCTCAGGATGGCGACGAGCGTATCGCCGACCATCAGCGGCACGCTCATGCAGCTCTCGAGCGGCGGCGTCATCTCGGCGGCCTTCGGCCCGAGATCGAGCGCCGCGTCGGAATTCACGATTGGCTGCCGCTGCGCGGCAACCCAGCCGGTGAGCCGCTCGCCGGTGCTGACGTGCATGCCGCGCAGCGTATGAGCAGCTGGACCGAACGCTTCAGCCACGGCCAGGCGATCCCGTGCGGGATCGGGGATGAACCACGCGCCGCTGGCGCCGGGCACGACGTCGCCGAGCAGCTGCGAGCTCAGCGCCAGAACGTCGGTCAGGCTTCCCTCGCCCGATGTCAGCCGCGAGAGGCTGACGAAGGCGAGCAGGCTCGACGGCATCGCCGCCGGCTCGGGGCCCGGGTCTACCGGCACTGGTGGCTCGTGACGCGATTGCGTGATCCGCTGCATCACGGCGAGCGGTCCGGGCTCGTCGTGCTCGACCGCGATGTCGCGGTAGACGCGCATGAAGGTGTCGACCACGTGCGGGTCGTACATCTTGCCGCTGCGCTCGACCAGGATCGCCATCGCGTCCTCGTCGGTCATGCGCTTGCGATACGGCCGGTCGGAGGTCAGCGCGTCGAAGCAGTCGACCACCGACAGGATCCGCGCACCGATCGGGATGTCCGGCCCGCGCACGCCGCGCGGGTAGCCAGTCCCGTCCCAATTCTCGTGATGGCAGCGGACGATCGGCACGACCGGATACGGGAAATCAACCAGCGACAGGATGTCGGCGCCGACGTCCACGTGCAGCTTCATCTGCTCGAACTCGGCGGCGGTCAGCTTCCCGGGCTTGTTGAGGATGTGCTCCGGCACCGCGAGCTTGCCGGTGTCGTGCAGCAACGCCGCCGCCTCGATCGCTTTCAGGGTCGGCTCGTCGTTGACGTCGAGCGCCCGCGCGAGGCCGATGGCGTACGCCTGCACGCGGCGCACGTGGCTGTGCGTCACGTCGTCCTTGGCGTCGATCGCCATCGCCAGCGTTTCGACCGTCGACAGATACAGGCGATCGATGTCGCCCAGGTGCCGGCGCGCGTCGTCGAGTCGGCCGATCGTCGCCTGCAGCGTGAGGTGAAACACGGCGAGCAGCGGCAGCACCATCGCCGCGGCGGTGAGGCTCCCCTGCTGCACCAGCAGGATCAGGCAGAAGGCGACCGACGCCGCGCCAAGATAGCCGACGCCGAGCCACCGGAAGTGCCGGCTCCAGACATCGATCGGCGACTGGCGCGTGTCGAGGCCGACGACAACCGCGGTGAGGCCGGAGTTGAGCACGTAGTAGACGAGCGTCAGCGCGACCAGCGGCAGCGCCAGCCGCGCAACCGGCGCGTGCCCGAGCGCCAGCGGCTCGACACCTGCCAGCGCGAAGAACGTCCACGCACTCGCCCACACCGCAAGCGAGAGCGCAGCGGCGTTGAACGCAATCTGCCGCACCGGGATGCCGCGGCGGAAGGAGAACAGCAAGGCGCTGCCGGCGATGGCGAGCGTTGGCGGCGCCGGACCGAAGAGGAGCGCGGTCGCGATGAGGAACGTGTCCTCGATCCCGACCGTGGCGTTGACGGATGCGAACGTCAGCCTGAACCAGCCCGCGAGGATGACGCCGCCGCTGAGCGCCAGCCACCACAGCGGTTGTGGCGTGCGCGCGGCGGCGACGACCGAGTGCGCCAGCACCAGCGCGCCGGCGACGACAACGACGACGATATACACCCAGAGCGCGTGCGACGACGCCGGGCGCGCTCTCCGCTGGTCCATGACCGTGCGTTACTGCGGATCGGGCGACGTCATCGACGTGCCCCACATGATCGCGGTGCCGTCGGTGGTGTACGACGTGCCCCACATGATCGCCTGCCCCTGCGGGTTGCGCAGGGTGGTGCCCCACATGATCGCCTGCTCGTCGGTCCAGCCGGCATACTGCCCGTAGAGCAGCCACTTCGGATGCACCGACGCGAGCGGGTTGGTCAGCCCCAGCAGGTTCAGGTCGCCGGGGTGCAGCAGCGACGGCGTCAGCCAGTAGAGCGGCGCCTGCAGAATCGACAGCAGGCGGACGCCGAGGCCGCCGTAGAGCCGATTCGCCAGCGTGCCGTTGTCCCAGAACGACGCGTTGCTCGACGTCGAGGTGAGACCGCCGATGACCGTATTGAGGACCGAGCCGAGCAGGCCGGTCATCGCCAGCTTGCGCGACGCCCAGAAGTTCACGCTTCCCGCGCCCGCGCCCATCAGGCCGCCGTCCGGCACGTAGGTCGCGCCGTTCTGCAGCACCAGCTTGACGTGCGCAGGTGTCATCGACGGCGTGCCCTGGAGCAGCAGCGCGACGCCGCCGCTGACCATGGGCGCCGCCATGCTGGTGCCGCTCAGCTGCATGTAGCCGTTGGAGCTCGGTCCCGCCTTGTGCAGGTAGGGATACATCGCTGGCAGGAACGATCCGTTCGACTCGAGCGAGATGATCTTGTTGCCCGGCGCGGCGATGTCCGGCTTCACGGCGAGGTCGAAGCGCGTCGGGCCACGCGAGCTGTAGGTCGCCACCGTGTCGTCGCTGCGCTTGGCCGTGCCCCAGGTGTTGAGCGAGCCGACGGTGATGCGCGAGCGGCGAATTTCCCGGCGAAGTGATGCCGCCGAGAATCTGCGTGCCGTCTTCAGCGACGCCGTAGTTCCCCGCGGCCGCGACGACGACGATGCCGGCCTGCACGGCGCGCTCGACCGCCTCGCACAGCGGATCGGTCGCCACCGGCTCCATCACCGGGTGGCCGAGCGACAGGTTCATCACGCGGATGTTGTAGCGGGCGCGGTTCTGGACGACCCAGTCGATGCCCGCGATCACGTCGCTCGTCAGGCCGACGCCGTCGGCGCCGAGCACGCGAACGTTGATCAGCTTGGCGCCAGGCGCGATGCCGCCGGTGTACAGCGGGGTGATGTTCTTTGCGGCCGACGCGGCGCCGGCGATGGCGCCGGCGACGTGCGTGCCGTGGCCGAACGGATCGGTGACCAGCGGATCGCCGGTGACGAAGCTGACGTTGGCAGCCACCTTGTTGGCGAGCGCCGGGTGCGGCGAGATGCCGGAGTCGACGATCGCGACGCCGATGCCCTGGCCGGTGACGCCGGCGATGGCGCCGATGCCGAGCAGACCACCCACTCCCGCACGCGTCTGGTCGGCGGCCGTGGTCTTGTCGGAGACCGACATCCACGACTGCACCAGCGTGTCGCCGGACAGATGGTCGACCTCGTTGTCCGCTGTCAACGCCTCCAGTTCGCGGCTGTTGGCGGCGAGGACGGCGCCGCCGGCGAGCTTGCGCAGGATGCGGACGCCGTGGCGTCGCGCCAGCGCTTCGAGCGTCGCGTCGTCGCCGTGGACGATGACGCGGGCGCGGGCGCTCGTGCGCCGCGCCTTGTGGCCAAGCAGATCGTCCGAGAGGCCGGCGCGATGTTCGGGTGCCGCGCCGCGCAATCCGAGCGAGGTACCGGCGATGAGAGCAGTGACAACGGCGATTCTGAACTTATAGGTCATAGTGGGACACAAGTGAATTTGAGTTACGTCTGTGTCCCGAGTCAGCAATCGCCTCGCCAATCTCGACTGTTGCGGCGAAATGCTTGTGTAGATGCTAGTTACGCGGAATCCTGTGGCAGGGACTGCACGCGATGGCGTTGGCGATTGCTGAACACGCATTTGTGATACATGCGTCTCAAAACGACTCAAACAGCTGAGGATGAGACCGTTAACAGGAATGTGTTGTTTCGGGGCAGCCTGTGCCGGAATAGCGCAGTGTTACGACAGCGCTTGAAGCGCTTTTGCAACACGGACGTACTCGGCGTATCGGCGCTGATACAGATCGAGCTTCTCCTGCTCGATCGCTTCGAGCCGGCTTCGCAGCGCGGACGATGCGCCGGCGGCGGCGAGCTCCTGCTCCGCCGCAGCGGCTTTCAGCTTGTAGCTGGCATCGTGCGCGCGCTCCCACGCGAGCCAGTCGGTGGTCCACCTCGCGTGGGCGGCCTGGAGTTCATCGGGCGTGAACGGGAACGGCGCGCCGGCGGCGCGGTCGAGCGCGGCGCATTCGGCCGGGAAAGAGCTGGCGCGCGATCCTGGCGCACGGCTGCCAGGCCAGCAGCGCGCGTGGATCGCTCTGCGCGTCGCGAAGCGCGGGCGCGAACAGCTCGAGGAGCGTCAGGGTGCGCGCGCGAGAGGCGTCGTCGCGGGCGGCGCGCAACTCGGCGACCACCTGGTGCGTCGCCCAGAGAAGCGCGGCCGCGACCAGCACGGCGCCTGCGAGCAGCATCAGTACCTGGAGGACGGCGTGCACCGTATGCCCCGTCAGCTTGCTGCGGCCGTTCAGCGCGACGAGCTCGATGAGAAACGCGAGCGCGTGCACTTCCCCGCCGAGGCCGGTGACCAGATCGGTGGTCGCGCGGGCGGTGCCGCCCGTGGCGAGCAGATCGTCGACGATCAGCACCCGCTGCCCCTTCTTCACCGCGTCGTCGTGGATCTCGAGCGAGTCGGTCCCGTACTCGAGCGCGTAGGTCGCCGTGACGCGGGTCGACGGCAGCTTGCCCGGCTTGCGCACCGGCGAGAAGCCGGCGCCGATCCGGTCGGCGACCGCGGCGCCGAAGATGAAGCCGCGGCTCTCGATGCCGACGACGAGGTCGATGCTCTGATCTTTGAAGGGCAGCGACAGGCTGTCGATCGCGGCGCGAAAGCCCGCCGCGTCCTGCATCAGCGTGGTGATGTCGTAGAAAAGGATGCCGGCCTTGGGAAAATCGGGGACGTGTCGAATCTTGGTTTTCAGATCATCCATGGTCATGTCACGAAAAAGCCGGTGTCGCGGCCGGCCGGCATCCGGTCCTCGACCTCGACGTGGTCGACGCGCGCGCCCGGCGGGCCGTGGCGCAGCGCGCGCTCGAAGCGATCGAGCGCGTCGGCGTCGCCCTCGGCGAGCGCCTCGACGCTGCGGTCGGGGAGGTTCCGACCCACCCGTGCAGCCCTTCGCGCTCGGCGGCCTCGAGGGCAAAGTATCTGAACCCGACGGCTTGGACGCGCCCGGTGATCAGATATCGCCTCGCGACGCGCACGGGCGATGATAGCAGAGGCGCTGCCGGAACTACGTTCGACCTTCAGCCTCCGCCGAGCCCTTGCGTGTGATGTTGCTGGTTTGCAGCAACGTAGGAACAGGAGATCAGGAGATCAGGAGTTCATGAGGCCTGGTCCCGCAGAGGCGATTCGGCGGGCCGGCCTGCTCCGCAGGCCGACGTTACGGCCGGATCGGATCGGGCCACGAGCCGAATTGCTTCGCTCGCGCCGGCTCGTGTCCCGATCCGATTCCGGTCGTATCCGCCGCTTGCGCGGCGCCCGCCGAATCGCCGCTCCGATGCGCGCCACGTCCGATTTTCCGCCTCCTGCCCTCTTGCCCTCCTGATCTCCTGTTCCCCTCGGTTGCCGCTCACGATTGCCTCCGTCGCAAACGCAGCCTGGGGCGGTGTGACCTTGCTAGCCTGTCGGTCCTACTGCGGCGGCGCCTTCTCGTCCACCTTCAACCGCTCCGCCTTGATCGGCTCCAGCTTCTGTCGCTGCAGCAGCTGATTGACCGGCGGCATCTGCGTCTTCGACGTCGCATCGAGCTTGTCCAACTGCTCGTCGAGCCGGTTCGACAGCGTGCGGAAGACCGAGTACGCCTGCTCGGTCGGCTCGACGTCGGCGCTCTCGATCACGCCCTGCAGCGCCGCGATCTTGTTGTTCAACTTGATCGGGAAGTTGAGCGGATCCTGGCTGCTCTGCAGCTTCACCTGGTAGATCTCCCCCTCGATCGCGCTCAGCGCCGCCGCGAAGTCGTCGAGCGCCTTGGCCACCGGCGCGCTCTTCGCGTCCAGCTTGCTCTTGCGATCCTGGATCTGCGCCTTGATGCCGCGCGACCAGCAGCACCGCCTCGTTGGCCTGGCTCGCCTTGTCGCGCACCTTGATGGCGAGGTCGAACTGCTCGCTGCAGATCCTGATCGGTCACGTCCTTGAGCACCGTCGGCTCGCGCCGGATCGCGAACGGCTGCGGTGGCGGTCGCCCCGTCGGCGGTGACCTTCACCTGATACGTTCCCGGAGGCGCGAGCGGGCCGCGCGAGCTGGCGGCCCACATGATCAGGCCCGGGAAAATCGGTCGCGCCCGGATAGCGCATGTCCCACGTCGAGCGCGCTGCAGGCCCGCCGCGACCGGCGGATGCGGATCCGGCGGACGCCGCGGACCGTCATCGTCGTCGTCGGCCGGCGGCTTGCGCTCGGCGTCGGCCGGCGTGCCGGTGAAGGTGCGGATCACCTTGCCCTGCGGGTCGATGAACTCCATCGTCACCTTCTGCGCCGGCTGCTTGAGGTAGTAGTCGATCGCGACCGATGCGATCGAGGCCGCGCAGCGCGTCGTCGGGCTTGTAGAGATGGAAGTTGGTGGTCGTCTGGAGCCCGCCCTGCCGCAGCGGCGCGATGTTGTCCATCACGTAGAAGCCGCGGCCGTGCGTGCGCGATGACCAGGTCGCGCTCCTCCACCGCGATGTCGTGCACCGGCGTGTCGGGCAGGTTCTGCCGCAGCGACTCCCACTTCGCGCCGTCGTCGAACGAGACGTAGACGCCGTGCTCGGTGCCGAGATACAGCAGCTTCGGCCGCTTGATGTCCTCGCGAATCGCGCGCGCGAAGTCGTTCGCGCGCGACGCCGTTCGTGATCGCCGTCCAGGTTTCGCCGTAGTCGTCGGTGCGGAAGACGTACGGCTTGAAGTCGTCCTGCTGATAGCGGTTCGCGGCGACGTAGGCGGTGCCGGCGCGGAACGGCGACGCTTCGATCAGGCTGATGCGCGCGAACTCGCCGAGATCCTTCGGCGTCACGTTCTTCCAGCTCGTGCCGCCGTTGCGCGTCACCTGCACGTAGCCGTCGTCGGAGCCGGCCCAGATGAGGTTCGCGTCCTTCGGCGACGGCGCGATCGTGAACACCGTCGCGTAGGTCTCGACGCCGGTGTTGTCCTTGGTGATCGGACCGCCGGAGGCGCCCATCGTCTTCGGATCGTGGCGCGTCAGGTCGGGGCTGATGCGCGTCCAGCTCTGGCCTTCGTTGGTCGACTTCCAGACGTGCTGCGAGCCGACGTAGAGCGTGCCCGGATCGGTCGGCGCGAGCACGATCGGGAACGTCCACTGGAAGCGCTCGGTGATGTCCGCCGACGCATAGCCCATCGGGTTGTCGGGATACGGGTTGATCGCGCGCTCCTGGCCGGTGCGGCGATCGAGCCGCGAGATCAGGCCGCCGTAGCTGCCGGCGTAGAAGATGTCCGGCGTCGCGCGGATCGCTGGCGATGTAGCCGCTCTCGCCGCCGCCGACCGAGTAGAACACCTGATCGACGCCGCCCGATCCGCCGAAGCCGGCCGGCGGCTGGCTCGAGACGCAGGCGGTGCTGTTGTCCTGCTGCGCGCCGCAGATGTGATACGGCACGTGCTTGGTCGTGATCACGTGGTAGAACTGCGCGGTCGGCATCGTCTCCGGCGTCCACGTCTCGCCGCCGTTCACCGACACGGTGCCGCCGCCGTCGTTGGCCTCGACCATCCGGTTCGAGTCGTTCGGCGCGATCCACATGTCGTGGTTGTCGCCGTGCGGCACGCGTGATCGGTCTTCCACGTCTTGCCGGCGTCGGTGGACTTGTAGAAGTTGACGTTCAGCACGTAGACGGTGTCCTTGACCTTGGGATCGGCGTAGACGCGCGTGTAGTAGAACGCGCGCTGCCGGAGGTCGCGGCGCTCGCTCGCCTTCGTCCACGTCGCGCCCGCATCGTCGGAGAGGAAGAACCCGCCGTCGTCCGCTTCGATCTGCGCGTAGACGCGGTTGGAGTCGGCGCCCGACACCGAGAGGCCGATCTTGCCGAGCATCGCCTTCGGCAGCCCGGGGTTGCGGCGTGATCTCGGTCCAGTGATCGCCGCCGTCGGTCGACTTGAAGATGCCGCTGCCGGGGCCGCCGCGACGACATCTCCCACGAGTTGCGGTACGCCTGCCAGAGCGCGGCGTAGATGACCTGCGGGATTGTTCGGATCGATGATCAGCTCGTTGCGCGCCGGTCTTGTCGTCGCGGAACAGGATCTTGTCCCACGTCTTGCCGCCGTCCTTCGATCGGAAGACGCCGCGATCGGGATTCGGCGCCGCGTGATGGCCGAACGCGGCGACGTAGACGAGGTCGGGGTTGGTCGGATGGACGCGGATCTTGGCGATGACCTGCGTGTCGGTGAGGCCGATGTGCGTCCACGTCTTGCCGGCGTCGGTGGACTTGTAGGCGCCGCCGCCCTGGATGATGTTGCCGCGGATATCGGACTCGCCGGTGCCGATGTAGACGATGTCGGGGTTCGAGTGCGGAGACGGCGACGGCGCCGATCGACGAGTAGTTGATCAGGCCGTCGGTGACCGGCTTCCACGTGATGCCGCTGTCGGTCGTCTTCCACAGGCCGCCGCCGGTCGCGCCCATGTAGTACTCGTGCGGCCGCGATTCACTGCCGGCGACGGCAATCGACCGGCCGCCGCGTGCGGGGCCGAGGCTGCGCCAGCGCAGCGCGCCGAACGGTCCCGCGGAAGTGGCCTGCGCCGGAGCGCGCTGCGCGAGCGTCAGCGCGGGATCGAGAGCCGCCAGCGAGAGGGTGATGAATGCGAAGAGGGCAATACGAGGGATGATGCGTCGCATCCGGTAATACTACCGTGCAGTCCGCGCGAGACTCCAAAGCAGCGTCTCGATCGAATGGAGCCGTTCGCCGCGGACGATCGCGCGCACGTTGTCAGCAATCGGCCGATGAGCAACCAGGTCCACGGCAGCAGGCCCTGCGCAAGGATTTGAAAGTACAAGGCGTAGCTCCGGTTGATTGGCGAAGCGGTGGCGGTGAAGAGCCGGAAGTTCTCGTCCAGCACGTAGCGGGTTCGACGCCAGTGGTGCGCGGCCCACCTCAACCGTCCGCATCGTCGCGCCGAATCACAACCCGATGGCCATCAGCGCAAGCCCGGCTGTTGCAGCGCACGATGCGGATCGCGAATTCGCGATCGGAAAAAGTGCGCATCGCCAGCGCCCGCAGCTGATGGAACGGAACTGGCTTGTCGAAGAACGGCCGATACGTTGTATTGCGGGGCCCACCAGTCGCCAGACGCCAGCATCTCGCTCGACGTCTCTGCGTATGCGCCTCGTCGGGATCCCAGAGCGTGGGTGTACCGAGGCGCCAGAACAGGACGACAAAGACGAGCGCGAGAGCAAGCTGCGTGGTCGGCGAGGCAACCTTTGACACTTGTTGACCTGCTTGCTGGCCTATAATGCCCGCCGCACTTAAAGGCCGAGCCCGGACGGCAGAGCTTACACGTGACGATGCGCGTGGAAACGAAAGACTCAGTTTTCGATTGGATGACCCGACCCGATACGCATTGCCCGGTGCTGATCGTCGAAGACGATCAGGATCTTCGCGAGATGATGGCGCAATTGCTGACGCTCGAAGGGTTCGAAGCAGCGACGGTGTCCAACGGTCGTGAAGCGCTGGAGTACCTCCACCGAGCGAGCACGCCGAACGTCATCCTGCTCGACCTGATGATGCCGGTGATGGACGGCTGGGAATTCCGGCGTCAGCAGGAGGCCGATCCGGCGCTGGCGCCGGTTCCCGTCATCGTGCTGTCGGCGCTCGATCAGGCGCGGGCCGCGAAGATCCACGCCGCCGCCTTCCTCAAGAAGCCGCTCGACTTCGACCGCCTGCTGTCGCTCGTCCGCACCTACTGCGACGAATCCTGAGCGACGGGTCCGGCGGGCCGACCTCACCCAACGTTGGTAACATGCTGGAGAGGTGACGCGGCTTCGACGGTTCCGATCTTTTTCCGCCACGATCGCGAGAGTCCTGATCGGGCTCGTCGCCTTCCTGCTTCTGCTCGTCGTCGCGGCGATGGCGGCCGCGGAAACGGGCTGGGCGAAGAACCAGATTCGCAGCCTGATCATCCGGCAGGCGAACCAGTACCTCACGGCGACGTTGAACATCGGCCGGCTGGAGGGGTCGCTCTTCCGCGGCCTCGAGCTCGATGACATCACGCTCGATCGCGACGGCCGCACGATCATCAAGATCGAAGAGGTGGCGCTCAGCTACAGCATCCGCGAGCTGGTCTCGCAGGGCGTGACCATCCGGCGCGTCCGGCTCACCCGCCCGTATGTCGCCGCGAAGAAACTGGCTGACGGGCGGTGGGACATCGGCGCGCTGGTCAAGCGCGAGTCGCGCGAGCAGGAGCGGACCGGGCCGCGGCGCCCGATCCGGATCGAGTCGATCGAGGTCGTCGACGGCCATGTCTCGCTCGGCGACCCATTGACCTTCGGCGCCGCGCACGTCCCGACCGACTACCAGTCGCTCAACGCCGCCTTCTCGTTCACCTACGTGCCGGTGCGCTGGACGCTGCGGTTCGATCGCGTCTCGTGGATCGGCCACGCGCCGGACCTGTCGGTCAACCCGCTGAGCGGTGCGTTCGGCCGCGGCCCGAACGGCTGGTTCTTCGAGGAGCTGTCGGTGAAGACCGCCAGGTCCGCGTTCACGCTCGACGGGGTCGTCAACAACGCGACCAGGCCGACGACCCTCGACCTGCGCGTGCGGGCGCCGAAGTTCGCGTTTCAGGAGTGGTCCGGCGTGCTGCGCGGTCTCACGAACATCGCCATCGAGAGCGACTTCGACACCTCGCTCAAGGGACCGGTGAACGCGCTCGAAACCGATCTGCGACTCGCCGGCACCGGCGGCGGCGTGCACGGGCACCTGACGCTCGACACGTCGGTCCCCGGCTGGCACGGCACGGGCGCCGTCGACGTCGAGCGGCTCAACCTGGCGCGATGGCTGAACCGGCAAGAACGCGCGTCGGACATCACCGGCCACGTGACCTTCAACCTCGCGCTCGAGCTCGGACGCCGTTTTCCGCGCGGCATGTACACCTTCAACGGGCCGCACGCGATGTACATGGGATACGCGGCGGACGGCGTCAGGGCGCGCGGCCAGATCACGTCGACCGCGGTCCTCATCGCGGAAGCTGATGCCACCGCCTACGGCGCAAAGGTGACGACGAGGGACGGGTCGATCGGCATCGACTCTCCGTTCCCCTTCCATTTTCAAGGCACGACCACGCGCATCGACCTGCGGCGGCTGCCGCCGGCGATCCCGGTTCCGCGCGTCGAGAGCATGCTGACGTTCGACTACGACGTCGACGGCCGCTTCAGCGACCCGTTCATCACCGGCCGCGCGGCGTTCGCCGAGTCGGAATTCCTCGGCGCGACGGTCGGCGCCGGCACGGTCGGCTCGATCGACACGCTGTCGCAGCCGATCCGCTACACCGGCGAGGGCGACGTGTCGCGCATCGAGCTGCGGCAATTCGGCGAGGGACTCGACGTCGCGTGGCTGCGCGATCCGAAGTACGCCGGCATCCTCTCGGGCCACTTTCACGTCGAGGCGTCCGGCACGAGCGCTGCGACGCTGACGCTCACTGGCGGCGGGCGCCTGACCAGCGCCGAGATCTTCAAGGGCGTGCTGTCCGACGCCGACGTGTCGGTCGAGATCGCCGACGGCACGCTCAAGGCCACCTACGACGGACGGCTCGACCGCATCGATCCGTCGATTCCGTTCGAGGAGCCGCGAATCGCGGCGTCGCTCACCGGCACGGGCAAGCTGGAAGCCACGGTGCGCGAGCTGCTGACGCGAACGACGCCGATGGCGATTGCCGACTACGACGTCAGCGGCACGCTGGCGCTGCGGCAGTCGACGCTTCGCGACATCGAGCTCGACACCGCACGGGTCGTCGCGACGCTCCGCGATTCGATCGTGACGATGACGGAGCTTCAGGTGGCGGGGCCGGCGCTCGAGGGGCGCGGGAGCGGGCGGCTCGTCCTCAGCGGCGACAGCGTCACCTCCGATTTGCAGTACGAGCTGGTGCGCGGCGATCTGGCGAAGCTCGGGACGCTCGCCGGCTACGAGCTCGCCGGCACGCTCACGACGAAAGGACGCGTCACCGGCCCGTACACGGCGCTGCGCGCGACCGGCGACGCGACCCTCAACCAGCTGCAGGGATTCAGCGTCTCGGCGCTCGCGTTCACCGGCCAGTACGACGTCACGGTCCCGTCGGGCGATGCGGTTCGCGCCACCGCGCGCCTGACCGGACGCGGCGAGTTCCTGACGCTGGCGGGCCAGGCGGTGCAGACGGCATCCGGCACCGTCACCTACGACGCGAAACGACTCGGCTTCGATATTCGCCTCAGTCAGACGGCGACGCGCACCGGCCAGCTTGCCGGCGCCGTGATGGTCGACACCGACAAGCGCGAGGCGACGATCCTCGAGCTGGCGGTCAATCTCGGGAAAGCGCCGTGGCGGCTGACGAATGGCACCGCTCCGCCGGTCGTCTCGTGGAGCGACAAGGGCATCGCGGTGACGCCGGCGGAGTTCGTCGACAACAACAACGACGAACGGATCGTCGTCGGCGGCACCTGGCTGCAGGACGGCAGCGGCGCGCTGCGCGTCACCGCCACGCACGTCTTTCTCGACACGCTGCAGGCCGCCTTCGACGCGCCGACGCGCTACGGCGGCGTCGCTCGATTTCGACGCGACGATCACCGGCACCCGCAGCGCCCCGCGGGTGACCGGCACGGTGGCCATCAGCAACGGCCGCGTCCAGCGCGTCAGCTATCAGAAGCTGGCCGGCCGCTTCACCTACACCGGCCGGCGTATCGACATCGACTTCCGGCTCGATCAGGGGCCGGGCATCTGGATCACCGCGGTCGGCGACGTGCCGCTCAGCCTGTTCAACCCGCAGCTCATCGACGAGCCGATCGACGTCGAGATCAAGTCGAGCACGATCAGCCTCGGCCTGATCGAGGGGGTCACGAGCGTGGTGCGCGACGTGGGCGGCGAGCTCACCATCGACGTCAGGGCGGTCGGCACCAGCCGCGATCCGCACGTGGCCGGCCGGGTCGACATTCGCAACGCGAAGTTTCTGACGGTGGCGAGCGGCAGCCGCTACAAGAACGTGCGCGCCGCGCTGGCGCTGGCGGCCGACAAGGTGACGGTCGAATCGCTCCACGTCGAGGACGCCGACGGCCATTCGCTCGACGTGCACGGCAGCCTCGGCACGCACGAACTGCGCGTCGGCGATCTCGAAGTGGAGGTGACGGCGCACCGGTTCGAGGTGATGCGCAACAACTTCGGCCGCGTCGACGTCGACGCGGCGGTCGAAGTGCGCGGCCGCTGGGAAGCGCCGCGCATCGCCGGCATCGTCACGATCGACTCCGGGACGCTGCAGGTCGACGAGATCCTGGTGCGCGCCCTGTTCCAGCCGTACTCGACCGAGGAAACCGCGATCACCGACGTCGACCCCGTGGCCGCGCTCAACCCCTGGGATCGGCTCGGCCTCGATTTGTTCCTGCACGTGCCGAGCACACTGCGGCTGGTCGGCGACAACGTGCAGGTGTCGCCGGGCACGCCGATCGGGCTCGGCGACATCAACCTGCGCCTGACCGGCGACCTCTACCTCTACAAGGATCCGGCCGAGCCGATCTCGCTGACCGGATCGTTCGACTCGATCACCGGCACCTACTCGTTCCAGGGACGCCGCTTCGATGTCATCGAGGCGAGCTCGATCAACTTCCGCGGCGATCTGAACCCCGAGATCTACGTCACGGTGAGCCGCGTCATCTCCGGCGTCGAAACGCGCGTCAGCATCTTCGGGCCGCTCCAGGAGCCGGAGCTGCAGCTGGCGAGCGTGCCGCCGCTCGATCAGTCGGACATCCTGTCGCTGATTCTCTTCAACACGTCGACCAACCAGCTGTCGGCGGCGCAGCAGGAGCAGCTGGTGGTGCGCGCCGGAACCCTTGCGGCCGGGTTCCTCGCGCAGCCGATCCTCACGGCGATCGAATCCGAGTTCGGCCTCGACATCTTCGAGATCGCCCCGGGCGAGTTCGGCTCCGGTCCGAAGGTGACCATCGGCGAGGAAGTCGCGCCGGGGCTGGTCGCACGGTTCAGCCGGCAGTTCGGCACCGAGGCGTACGACGAGGCGACGATCGAGTACTACCTGTCGCGCCTGTTCCGGCTGCGCGCGACCTTCTCCGACGCGCAGTCGTTGACCGTGCTCTCCCCCTTCCGGCGGGTCGAACGCGCCGGGATCGACTTCCTCCTCTTTTTCAGTTTCTGAGCATCGGCGCGGCCCGCGGCTGGGCAGGCAGACTCCCATTAATCCCGGCGATTTTCCGCGCCGCTTCGGCGTTCGCTCGGGCGCATTTGGCCGCTGCGCCGTATCCGATAGCAGTGAAATGGTTTAGCCGACAGCCCGGATCGGACTGGAGATTGGCAGTTTCTCTGCAGTTCGGGCTCATTGAGGTATACGCCCGTGATCCACTCCAGCAGAGCCGGCCGCGTTGTGGCGGCAGTTGTCCTGACCCTGGTTGTCGCGGCGGTGGCCGCCGCGAGCATGCGCAGGCAGTGGAACCCGTCGTCGCCGTGTCTCTTGTGCGGCGGCTCCGAGGTCGACGGTTCCAGCAGCGCCTCAGCAGCGACCGACGCCCTTGCCCGCTCATCAGCGCTCGCACCGATCGGCGCCGGCCGCTCGGCCGCGTCGTCGCTGGGCTCGAGCGCGGTGTCGAGCGGATCGAGCGGATCGAGCGGCACGTCGGGCTCGGGACGCACGCAGGTCCAGCGGTAGTCGAGAATCGTGGCAGCCGTGGGGCGCGACGCTCCGGGTCGTTCCGTGGCAACTCCGGCAACGGGGGCGGTCCCGGGTCTTCACCCGGTGGACTGTGGGCGATGATGGGCTTCGTGCGCCCTGGCAGCTCTGCCGCACACGACGCCGCGGCTGCGCCGGTTTCAGCCGCCGTCGTTCGTCCGGGACGCGCCGCCAGCGCGCCGCGCCAGCCGCGGAGCGCCCCGCCGGCCGCCGGCCTGCGCCCGCCCGCGGTCACTGCGCCTCCGCCGGCCCCGACCGACCAGTTCACCGAACACGCGGCCGCGCTTCCGAATCCCTTCGATGAGGTGGCCCCGAGCGGCCCGCTCGATCCCGGCGGTCCTGGCGGCATCGGTGGCGGCGGCGGCGGCGACCTCTCGCCCAACCCCGAACCGGCGTCGCTGCTGCTCATCGGCACCGGCCTTGTCGGCGTCTTCGGCGCCCTGCGCCGCCGTCGCCTGATCTGAGCGTGTCGAGAACGCTCGGCCTGCTGCTCGCGCTGTCGATTGGCTGGCTGTACGCCGGCGTGGCGTCAGGGCTCGTCGCCGAATGGGCGTCGAGCCCTGATGCGTCGTACGGCATTGTCCTCGCGTCGGTGGCGCTGCTGGTCGCGTGGCGCCGTCGCGAAGCGCTCGCCCAGGCGATCGATCCCGCGGGCGCCGCGGCGCCGGGCGCAGCCGTCATGCTGCTCGGCCTCACGGTGTACCTCGCAGGGCAGCTTGGTGCCGACCTCTTCCTGACCCGAATCTCGTTGCCGCTGGTGATTGTCGGCGCGACGTGGTTTCTCGCGGGCTGGCGCGCGCTCACCACCATGGCCGCGCCGCTGCTCTTCTTCACCATCGCCATCCCGCTGCCGACGCTGATCGCGACCGCGGTCACGATGCCGCTCCAGCTGACGGCGTCGCGCGTCGCCGAAGCGTCGTTGACGACGATCGGCGTTCCGGTCTTTCGCGACGGCAACGTGCTCGAACTCCCGTCGGCGGCGCTCGAAGTCGCAGAGGCGTGCAGCGGGCTGCGCTCGATCATCTCGCTGGCGGCCATCAGCGTCCTGCTCGCGTGGACCGAGCCGACGCTGCCGCGCCGCATCGCGATTGTGGCGACCAGCCTGCCGCTGGCGATCGTGATGAACGGGCTACGCATCGCCGCCACCGGGCTCGCGTGCGAAGCCTGGGGACCCAGGGCCGCGTCCGGGTCGTGGCACACATTCACCGGGTGGATCACCTTCGTGGTGTCGGTCTTCCTGCTCGTCCAGCTGCAGCGCCTGATGGCGCGCGGGCTGTCGACGACGTCGGCCTGGACGCCGAAAGCGGCGCAGGCATGAGCCGCGCGCGCTTGTTGGTCGTGCTGTTCCTGGTGACGTGCACGGGCGCGCTCACCGCGGCGGCACGAAGACCTGTGGCTGTAGCCGAGCCGCGGCTCGAGCAACTGCCGTATCAGTTGGAGGCGTGGCAGGGGCGCGAGGCGACCGCGCTCGACCCGGACACCATTCGGCTGGTCGGTGCCGATGCGTTCCTGAACCGATCGTACTCGGATGTGGCCACCTCGCCCGTCGGCCTGTACGTCGCCTACTACAGCCAGCCGAGGCCGGGCGTGAGCCTGCACTCGCCGTTGAACTGCCTGCCGGGCACTGGCTGGGAGACGCTGGACGTCTCGACGCGCGACGTCGGCCCGGGCGAGGCCCGACGCCTCGTCGTCCGCAAGAACCGCGAGCGCGCCGTCGTCCTCTACTGGTACGCGATCCACGGCCGCGTCCTCGCCAGCGAAGCAGTGAGCAAGGCCTGGCTGCTGCACGACAGCGTGCGCTACCGCCGCAGCGACGCTGCCCTCGTCCGCATCGTCGTTCCCGTCGCCGACCGGCAGGGGACGACCGAGGCAGCCGAGCAGCGCGCGCTCGCCTTCGCCCGCGCCGTTCTTCCGCGCCTTTCCCGCCTCTGGAGCTGACGATGGGAGCTCGGATTCCTCTGGCTGCCGTTCTTCTCGTCTCGACGCTTGGCGCTCGCCTGCTCTCGCGGCGGAAGCACGGCGCAGCAGTTCGTCGAACGCGGCGATCAGTACGCCGCCGAGGGACGATACGACGCCGCCGTGATCGAGTACCGGAACGCGCTGAAGAAGCAGCCGGCGATGGCGGCCGTCTACACCAAGCTTGGCGACGCTTACGCGGAAGAGGGGAAGCCGGAAGAGGCGTATCGCGCCTATTGCAACGCCACCGATCTCGACGCGGACGACGGGCATGCTCGCGTCGAGGCCGGGCGCCTGCTGTTTTCGGCCGGACGTTACAACGAGGCGCTCGTGCGCGCGGTGCAGACGCTGGAGCGCGACAACCAGAACGTCGACGCGCAGATTCTGTCGGGCCGCGCGCTGACCAAGCTGCGCCGCTACGACGACGCGATCGCGCAGCTCGACGCCGCCGTCGCCGTCGACCACCAGCCGTCCGCCTACGCCGCGCTCGGCGATGCGAAGCGGGCGGCGGGCGACGCCGACGGCGCCGAGGCCGCCTTCCGCGCCGCCGTCGAGCGCGCGCCGCAGTCGGTCGAAGCGCGCATCACCCTGGCCGACTACCTCGTCGCCACGAAGCGTCACGCCGAAGCCGAACAGCACCTCCAGCAGGCAGTGACCGCCAACCCGGCGAGCGAGCTGGCCAACCGCGCGGCCGCCAACTTCTATGTGTCGAGCCATCGCGACCAGGCCGCGGAACCGTTCTTCAAGGCGGCCGCCGCGCAGCCGAACCAGAAGATGAAATCGACGCTGGCGCTCGCCGACTACTACGCCGCCGCCCGGCGGTACGCGGAGGCCCGCGCGGTGCTCGAAGCGGTGACCAGCGGGCCGATGGCGACGGGGGCGAAGATTCGCCGCGCGGCGATCGCGCTCGAGATCGGATCACCGGCCGACGCGCGGCAGCTGATCGACGGCGTGCTGAAGAAGCGGCCGACGGCGGATGCCCTGGCCGTCAACGCACAGCTGCTGCAGCGCGAGGGGAAGGCCGACGAGGCGCTGTCGGCGGCGCGCGCGGCTATCGATCTCGATCCGACCTTGGCGATGGCGCACTACATCGCCGGCAGCATCGAGCTGGATCGGCGGAATTTCGAGAGCGCCGAGCGGTCGTTCCGCGAGGTGCTGCGCCAGAACAAGCTGACCGGCGCGGCGACGCTGCAGCTCGCCAAGGCGCGGCTCGCGACCGGCCACGCGGCCGATGCGATCGAGTTGGCGGAACAGGCGGATGGACAACGCGGCGCGCGGCTGACGCTCGCCCGCGCGCTGGTCGCTGATGGCCAGATCGCGCGCGCGCGCGAGGAACTGGCGCAGCTCGATGCGGCCGCCCCGCCGTCGCCCGAGCCGGCGGTGCTCCTCGGCGCGATCGATCTCGCCGCCGGCAACGTCCCGGCGGCGCGGATGCACGCGACCCGGGCGCTGTCGATTGCTCCCAATGCTGCCGACGCGCTCGCGCTCGCCGCCCGTGCGGCGATCGCCACCGGCGACACGTCCGCGGCCGAGCAGTATCTGGAGCGGGCGATCGCCAGCGAGCCGGGCGCGTTCGAGAGCCACGCGATGCTCGCGGATCTCTACGCGTCGCGGCGCGACTTCGACCGCGCGCGCACGACGCTCGAGGCGTTCGCCAGCCGGCAGCCCGACGCCGCGGCGCCGCAGACCGCGCTCGGGATCGTGCTCGAAGCGGCCGGCCGCAACGACGACGCGCGTGCCCGCTACGAGCAGGCGCTGACCATCGATCCGACCGATCCGATCGCGTCGAACAACCTCGCGCGGCTCTACGCCGCCGATGACGGGAAGATTGAACGCGCGATCGAGCTGGCGCGGACGGCGGTGGCGAGGCTCCCCGAGCGAAGCGGACGCGCACGACACGCTGGGATGGGTGGCCTACCGCGCCGGCCGGCTGTCGCTCGCCGCTTCGGAGCTCGAACGCGCGACCGCCCTGGACCCGGCCGACGCCACCTACAAGCACCACCTCGCGGAGGTGCGGCAGGCAATCGCCGAGGAGGCGCGGCTGGCCGCCGAGGCGCGCGCCAAGGCCGCACAGCAGGCGACGCCCTAAAGCCTACAGCGCAATTTTCATCTGCTACGTAATCAGAATCAGCTTCGTCCACGGTCTCAGCGCGTTCGGCGTTTGACCGTCGGATCAGAGCAGCAGCGTCTCGACCCGGTGCGCGTGCACCATCCCCTCGCACGGCGACCACGCGAACACGGTGAACCGGCCATCCTGCGACGCCACCAGCGCCACCGCGTCGCGCTGATCGTGGACGAACTGCGCCGCCGAGAGATGGCGCGTGCCGCCGAGCTGCGTCGGGTGCACGGTGATCGCGACGTTGCCCTCGATCGGCTCGGTCACCGTCACCTGCTCCACCTGCGGTGAGCCCTTGCGCCGCGCGATCTTCGCGCCGAAGGCGAGCAGCTCGTACTCCGTTGGTCAGGACCGTGGCGCCGTCGACCGCCGTCAGCCCGGCGATCGCTTCCACCGCGCGGTGCACCGCGTCCTGCCACGGCTGCTCCACCTTCACGTCCGCGGCCGCGCGGGTGAGCTGCGCGAGCTCGGCGAAGGCCGGCGACACCGCGTACGGGATCGGCCGCACGATCGACTCCTGCCACTGCGTCGCTGCCAGGCGGCACGACCAGGAGCAGCCCGCCGCGGCCGTGCGCGCGCATCGACACCGCCAGCTGCACGAGCACGTTCACCGCGTCGAGCCCCACCGTCCACGACGCCGGCGAATCGAAGCCGAGCAGCGAGGTCAGGAGCGGCGGGCAATCGGGCAGGCTCGACGCCGCCTCGTCGACGATCTTGATCTGGTCGCCCTCGATCACCGCGACGTTGACGAACTTTCCGGTCTCGTCGCCGCGATGGTGCTTCACGACCAGCAGCCCCGGCGCCGCGACTTCGACGACGAAGCACAGGAACGGGATCGCGCGCACGGTGCCCCACACCGACAGCCCGTCCTCGCCGGGGCACACGCCCAGGTGGATGCCGGGCCGTTCGACCGCCGGCGCCACCTTGACCAGCGCGGCCGGGTACGAGCGGCAGCGGCCGCTCGAACAGCATCGGGTGCGTCGCCGCGTCCGGCGTCGAGGAACGCGAGCGAGATCTTCGGGACGTAGGTCTCTTCGCGGCGCAGGCTGGCCCAGAACGCCGCGTCGATGAGCGCCTCGATCGTCGTCCTCGTCGGGCGGCGGCGCCACGACCGCGCGCCCGCGCTCGCGCGCCTTCTGCTCGTGCAGCGCGAAGTGCGCGCGCAACTCTTCGGCGCGACGATGCGCGCCGCGGGGTAGGCCGGCTCGTTCATGGACGACGGCGGCGCGGCGCGGCGGAAAAGCTGCGGCGATGCTGGCCCGGGCCACGCGTCGATCCGAACGGCGCGCGCGGCGCGGACGGAGACGCCGCGCTGCGCTGGCCGTGCGCCGGCCGCCGGCTCGGCCCTGGCGCCCCTGCGGCCGCGGCGGACGATGATCGAGCGACTGCGCCTGCGGCGCGCGCCTGATAGTCGAAATCAGGCAGCGTCACGCGCGGCAGCCGGTTGCTGATCGCGCGCTCGATGGCGCGGATGTTCCCCTCTTCCTCCGGCGCCATCAGCGTGAAGGCCGCGCCGGTCATTTCGGCGCGCGCCGTGCGGCCGACGCGGTGGATGTAGTCCTCGGGCACCAGCGGCACGTCGAAGTTGACGACGTGGCCGAGCGCGGTGACGTCGATGCCGCGCGCGGCGATGTCGGTGGCGACCAGCACCCGGTACTTGCCGCTCTTGAAGCCGGCGAGCGCCTCGGTGCGCTGCGCCTGCGAACGGTTGCCGTGAATGCGCTCGACCTTGACGCCGTGATCGCCCAGGTGCTTCGCCAGCCGGTTGGCGCGGTGCTTGGTGCGCGTGAAGACGAGCGCGTCCGCGCATCTCGCCGCTCGTCAGCAGCTTCAGCAGCAGCGCCGGCTTCAGATGCTGCGGCACCGGATAGACCGCGTGCGTGATGCCGACCGCCGGCGCCGAACGCCGCTCGATGTTGATCGTCGCCGGCGTTCTTCAGCATCTCGCGCGACAGCGCCGCGATCGGCGGCGGCATCGTCGCGCTGAAGAACAGCGTCTGCCGGCGCGGCGGCAGGTGGCGCAGGACGCGGCGGATGTCGGGCAGGAAGCCCATGTCGAGCATGCGATCGGCTTCGTCGAGCACCAGGTACTGCAGGCCGCCGAGCTTCGCGTACGACTGCCGGAAGTGATCGAGCAGGCGGCCGGGCGTGCCGACGATGACGTCGACGCCGCTGCGGAACGCGTGCTCCTGCGGCCCCATGCCGACGCCGCCGTAGACCGCGGCCGCGGTCAGCGGCGTGTGCACGGCGAGATCGTTCAGGTCTTCGACGATCTGCGCCGCCAGCTCGCGCGTCGGCGTCAGCACCAGCGCGCGCGTCGTGCCGCGCGGCTCGTCCATCAGGCTGATGCAGGATCGGCAGGAGAAACGCGGCGGTCTTGCCGCTGCCGGTCATCGCGCAGGCGAGCAGGTCCTGCCCGGCGAGCGCCAGCGGAATCGCGTCGGCCTGAATCGGGGTCGGGCGCGTGAAACCGAGATCTTTCAGGCCCTGCAGCAGGCTGGGTGCAGTCCGAGATGGGTGAATGGCACGGATCATTATGACAGTGGACCGCTCGAGTGGTCATACAATTAGTCCCGTGAACAAATCGAGACCCTCGCAACAGAAGCGCCAGCGCGAGCGCCAGCGCCAGGAACGCCAGAAAGAGAAACAGGCCCGGCGGCAGGAAATTGCCGCGCAGAAGGCCAACAATCCGTCGCGCGCCGACGGCGCCGATCCCGATCTCGCCGGCATCCAGCCGGGGCCGCAGCCGCTGCAGGACTGGCAGGTCGACACCGAAAACACCGAGTAAGCCGGCAAGGCTTCAGGGTTCGCCCGCGCCGCGCAAGTCCTACCTAGCCGGCGACGAGCTTGGCAATCGCCGCCGCCAGCACATTCGCATCCACGGGCTTCGGCACGTGGTTCTGGTAGCCCGCGACCAGCGCTCTCACACGATCTTCCGGATTCGCGTAGGCCGTGACCGCAATCGCCGGCAGTTTGCGGCTGCGTTCCGACGGACGGCTGCGCAGCTCGCGCACCAGGGCGAAGCCATCGGTGCCGGCCATGCCGACGTCCGAGACCAGCACGTCAGGCACGAAGCCGTCGCCGTTGCCATCGAGGATGCCGAGCGCCGCATCGGCCGAGCCGACCGCGCGCACGCGCGCGCCGTACTCTTCGAGAATCGCCACCAGCAGCTCGCGCGAATCGGTTTCGTCCTCGACGATCAGGACGGCGACGCCCTTGAGCGTCACCGGTTCCGCCGGCGCCTCGGCCGGCGTGTGATTCGACAAATGCTGCGCCGACGGCAGCGTGACCCAGAAGGTCGTGCCCTGCTGCACGCCGCGGCTGTCCGCGCCGACCGCTCCCCCATGCAGCTCGACGATCTGCCGCACGAGCGCGAGCCCGAGGCCGAGCCCGCCGTGGCGGCGGCTCGCCGACGCGTCCGCCTGACGGAACCGATCGAACACGTAGGGCAGAAAGTCCGGCGAGATCCCCTGGCCCGTGTCGCGCACGCTCAGGCGGACGTTCGGGCCGACCCGCGCGATTTCCAGCTTGATCTGCCCGCCCGACTCGGTGAACTTCACCGCGTTCGCGAGCAGGTTCCAGATCACCTGCTGCAGCCGCTCGCTGTCGCCGCTCACCGCCGGCACGTCGTCGTCGATCGCGACCTCGATCGCCAGCTGCTTGGCGGCCGCGCCGGGAGCGACGACGTCGACGGCGGCCTTGCGCGACCTCGACCAGCGAGACCGGCTCGATTTTCAGCCGCAGCTTGCCGCTGATGATCCGCGCCATGTCGAGCAGATCCTCGACCAGCCGCATCTGCGAGGTCGCATTCCGCTCGATCACCTCGAGCGCGTGCGCGCGCGATCGCACCGAGGGCTGCGTGCGGAGAATGCGCGTCCAGCCGATCACCGCGTTGAGCGGCGTCCTGATCTCGTGCGACAGCGTCGCCAGGAACTCGTCCTTCAGCTGCGACGCTTCCTCGGCCAGCCGCCGGGCCTGCTCGGACGCGGCGATCTGGTTGCGCAGCTCGCGCTCGGCGATGACCCGTTCGGTGACGTCCTCGACCAGCGTGATCGTGCCGATCACGAGCGCGCCGTCACGCAGCGGCTCGATGCGCGCCGTCTGCGCCATCTCGGTGAAGCCGGCGCCGTGGAAGTTGCGCGTGATCGGCAGCAGGAACTTGTGGAAGCGCTCGGAGAGAATCCGCACTTCGCCGGCGAGCGCGTCGCGGTAGTAGGCATCGACGCCGCGGCCGACCAACCCCGGGTAGAGGTCGAAGAGGGGACGACCGACGACCGCCGAGGAGCGGCTGGCCGGTCTGCGCGGCCAGCCAGTGGTTCCAGCGCCGGACAACCAGCTGCGTGTCGGTGATGAAGACGCCGCGATCGTCGAGCTCCTCGAACCAGCGGGCGGCGGCAGCGCCGAGCGCATCCGTGGGCGCCGAGCCGTCCATGATCAATGCTGTGAGTGTTCCCAGTCCTCGATGGCGCGGATCAGCCGGTCGAGCGACGCGACGCTCAAGACGATCATCAGGTAGCCGGTGACCTGGGTGTCGCGCAGGCGGAACGCGGCGTGGACGACCAGCGCGTAGCGGATGCCCTGATGGGCGACCCGCAGCGATTCCAGGATCGCGCCGACGTGCTCGATGCTCAGGTGTGGCACGGAGAAGGAGACCTGCACCTTCAGCAGGTTGCCGAAGGTGCCGAGGCAGGCGTTCAGCAGGATGTTGCCGACCTCGGTGATCACCTCGCGCGCCGAGGCGTCGATCGACAGCGGCAGCGCCGGCTCGTTGGTCAGGAGCTCCTTGAGAATCGCGGCGCCCGCTCCATCCAGGATCAGCAGCGCGTCGCCGGCGACCGGGCCGGTGAAGATCTGGTGCACGCTGGCGACGTGCCCCTGGACGACTCGCTCGAGCGCGTCGCCGACGTCCTCGATCGCGTGGAGCGTGACCTGCGGCACGTCGAGCAGGACACGGTGGCCGGTCAGCTGCGAGAGCGACGCGGCAGCGCGGCCGAAGCCGATGTTCAGCAGCTCGACGAGCGCGTCCTGCTGGACGGCAGTGAGTTCCATTACGCCGGCGCCTCGAGCACGCCCGATACCGCGTTCAGCAGGCTCGCCCGATCGATCGGCTTGTTCAGGAAGCCGCGGGCCCCGCCGGCGGCGGCCATCTCGCGGGAGGAATCCTGGATGTCGGCCGACAACACGATCGCCCTGACCTTCGGATCCAGCTCGATGCAGCTTCTCGAGCACGTCGAGTCCCATCATGCCCTTCATCACCAGATCCAGCAAGACCACGTCCGGCTTTTCGAGGAAATAACGCTCGAGCGCCGTCATCCCGTCCTCCGCCTCGACCACAACGTAGCCGGCGGCTTCCAGAATCTGGCGGGTCGTTCGCCTTGCCAGGGCCGAATCGTCGACGAGCAGGATCTTCGCCGTCATATCCGTTCGAGTACCGCGTCTGCCATCTGGTCCAGCCTCACTTGTGCGTCGCTGAGCCCCGCCTCGACAATCGATCGCGGCATCCCGTAGACCACGCAGCTCGCCTCCGCTTCGGTCAGGACCGTGCCCCCCTTCGCCTTGATCCAGGCCGAGCCTTCGCGCCCGTCCGAACCCATCCCGGTCATCACGATGCCGAGGACACGCGACCCGTAGACGTCGGCGGCCGAATGAAACAGCGAATCGACTGACGGTCTGTACGGCGTATCGAGCGGCCGCACGTCGAGGTAGGTCACGACCTGCTCGGCGCCGTTCCGGCGCAAGGTGAGGTGGCGCCCCGCCGGCGCGATATACACATGACCCGGCGTAACGACTTCACCGCCCTGCGCTTCGAGCACGGTCAGCGCGGACTGCTCATTGAGCTTGCGCGCGTAGAGCTCAGTGTATCCAACCGGCATGTGCAGAACAATCGCGATCGGCACGGAAAATTCGGCCGGAAGCTTGGGAATGAGCATCTTCAGCGCCTGCGGCCCGCCGGTCGAGATCCCGATGACGACGATGTCGAAGGCGTGGGTCGCGGCGGCGGGCGACACGGCCGGCGCCATCGCGACGTCGCCGACGACCGCCGGGCGGGCACGCGCGGCGGCCTTGACCTTCTCGATCAGGTCGTCGCCGATCTCGAGGAGGCGGTCGGTTGCCAGCGCCGTCGGCTTCTGGACGAAGTCGACCGCGCCCGCATCGAGCGCCGACAGCACCAGCTCGCCCGACTCGCTGGCGATGCTGACGACGACGATCGGAATCGGGCGGCGCGCCATCTGCTCGCGGATGAACCCGACGCCGTCGAGCTCGGGCATGATGAGGTCGCACGTGATGACGTCGGGGTTCAGCTCGGCCGCCATCTCCAGCGCCTCGCGGCCATCGCGCGCCGCGCCGACGACTTCGATGAACGGGCTGCGCGACAGCATCTGCCGGATGACCTTGCGGACGTAGGCCGAGTCGTCGACGATGAGCACGCGGACGAGCTCAATCATCGAGACCCCGCTTCACGTAGACGAACGCGCCGCCCACCTCTTCGAGCCTGAACGCCGTGGTCACGTTCAGCAGCGATTCCGACGCGCCGACGCACAGGTAGCCGGGCTCGGGCATCAGCGCCGCGAGGTTGTCGACGACGCGCCGGATCGACTGCGGCGAGAAGTAGATGAACGCGTTGCGGCAGAACACGATCGGACTGCGCGCGAAGACCGCGATGTCGGCAGGCTGCATCAGATTCACGACACTCCAGGTCGAAATGCGCCGGCTCAGCGCCGGCCGTGGCACGAACACGTCGCCCTCGGCGACGAAATACTTTTCCTGCAGCGCCGCCGGAAGCACGCGCATCGAGCGCTGCCGGTAGCGGCCGGCGCGCGCCTTCGCGATCGCGGTGACGCTGCCGTCGCTGGCGTGGATCTCGATCGGCACGCGATCGAACCAGCCGGCCTCTTCGAGCACCATCGCGATCGTCAGCGGCTCCTCCCCGCTCGCGCACGGCGCGCTCCAGATCCGGATCGGGCCGCGCGCCTTGCGGGCCAGCTCCGGCATGATGCACTTGGCGACCGCGTGAATCTGATCGATCTCGCGCCAGAAGTAGGTTTCGGGCACCGACAGCGCGTCCAGCACCTGCCGCCAGCCATCGTTGCCGCCGCTCTCGTCGTACTTCAGCAGGTAGTACAGATCGAGGAACGATCGGAACCCGCGTTCGACCACCAGCGGCGCCATGCGCTCGGCGAACAGGTCGCCGCGTCCGTTGTCGAAGAACAGGCCGGTGCGTTCGTGCACGAGCTCGAGCAGCACCGGCAGCCCGGTCGGTCGGAACGCCGAGCGTCTCGGAGGGGAACGTCATGCCCGCGCGTCCTCGAAGTCGCCGCCACCGCGCCGCAGCGCCGCTTCGGCGGCGCGCCGGACCGCCGCGGACGGATCGGTCCGCGCGATCTCGGCAAACGATCGAGCCAATCCGCGCGTGCCGAGCCCGGCGAGGGTCGCGACCGCGGCCTGCCGAACCGCCGGGTCGCCGTCCTCGAGCGCGCCGCGAATGTAGGCGGACGCGGTCGGGTGCGACAGCCGGCCCAGCGCCTCGATCACCGCGCGGCGCACGTGCGGATCGCGCGAGGACAGGCAGCCGCCGACCGCGGGGATGGCCTCTTCCGACACTTGCGCCAGCGCCGCGATGGCGTCGGCGCGCCGCGAGGGATCACCGGCGACTTCCGCCAGCGCGGCGATCGCCAGCCGTGCCGCCGGCGTGCGGCCGTTGCCGATCTTGTGCAGCGCCGCCATCGCCGCGCGGGCGACGTCGGGCCGGCCATCGGCCGCGGACGGTCCAGCGGAGCAATTCGACCGCGGGCTCCTTGCCCCAGCGCGCCAGCGCTTCCGCCGCCGCCGTCCGCCGTTCGGCGTCGGGCGCACTGAGCGCCTGGCGCAGCGGTTCGAGCACCAGCGGCGCGTTCACCGCGCCGAGCGCACGCACCGCGGCATTCGCCACCACCGCATCGTCCGACTCGGTCAGCCGGCCGAGGACGGTGGCGACACTCTCGCCGCCGATGGCGCCGATCGCATCGACCGCGGCGATGCGGACGTGCTGCATCCGGTCGTGCCGTGCGAGCGCGTCGAGCAACGGCACGGCGAGGGGATCGGCCTGGCGTCCGAGGCTCGCCGCCGCGAAATACCGGACCCAGGCGTCGGGATCGCTCAAGGCGCGGCGGAGCGACGGCGAGCGCCTCGCGGCCGTCGACGTTGCGCCAGCGCGCGCGCGGCCGCCGCGCGCGCCCGCGGCGTGTCCTCGCCCGAGCGCGGCGATCAGCGTCGGCAGCGACGCGCTCGTCGTCGAGGAAGGCGATGTGCTCGAGCGCCGCGGCGCGGACCGTCTCTTCGGGGTCCTGGCAGCGCTCGACCAGCCCGTCGGCACACGGCGCGTAGCCGAAATAGCCGGCGATCTTGACCGCCGACTCGCGGACGAGCGGATCGGGATTGCCGACCAGTTCCTCCATGCGCGCGGCCATGTCGGGATGGCCGATCGAGTTGAGCGCGCCGATCGCCGCATGCCGCACCTTGATGTCTTCGTCGCCGAGCAGCCGCACCAGCGGGTCGAACGCGCGCCGATCGCCGATGCGCGCCAGCGCGCCCGCAATCGGCACCAGCAGCTCGCGGTCGCCCTCGTCGAGCAGCGCGACCAGCGCCGGCGCCGCGCGGACGTCGCCGATGTGGCCGAGCGCGATCACCGCCGCGCGGCGGGTCTCGAGGTCCTCGCGCGCCAGCTGCTCGATCAGCACGTCGACCATCGACGTGCCGAAGCGCACGATCGCGGCCACCAGCTCGTGCTGGACCGCGGGCTTGCCGAGCATCAGCGTCAGCGCGCGCGCGACGCCCGGGCCGCGCAGCCATCCGAGGACGATGACGAAATCCCGCAGCGAAGCGCCTGACGCGCGGGCGGCGGCGTCGATGATGCGCTGCGCGCCGGTCGCTGAAATCGTCCGCTGCAGCAGATCTTCGATCTGCGCGCCGTTGCCGAACATGTCGCGGTAGTGGCGGTGAATCGTCGCCAGCGCGCCGACGATGCTCGACGACCGCCGCATCGGGCCGCTCGAGCGCGGCGACGAGCGGCGCCACCGCGTCCTCGTCGCCGATCTGGCCGAGCGCTTCGGCCGCCTGATCGCCGACCAATTCGTCGCCGAGCAGCGGCACGAGGCGCGGCGCCACCGCCGGGTCGTGGATCCGCGACAGCGCTTCGAGCGCCGGGAACGCCAGGAAGAAGTCGTGCGACTCGGCGATCGCCGCCAGCGGTTCGACCGCCGCGGCGGGGGCCAGCTTGCCGAGCGCCTCGATGGCATGGAAGCGGACGTTGGCATCCGGATCGTCCAGCGCCTCGAGCAGCGCGTCCGACCGCCTCGGGCCGCGTCTGCGCTCCGAGCGCGAGCGCCGCCTGGATCCGCAGATCGGCGTCGGGATGGCGCAGCAGATCGACCAGCGCCACGGTGACGTCGACGCCGGTCATCGCCAGCAGCTGCAGGGCGCTGCTGAGCACGCTGAAATTGCGGTGGCTGTCGCGCAGCGCGGAGATCACCGCGTCGACCAGCGCGGCATCGCCGCGGGCGGCGAGCGCGTGCACCGCGCGGCGCCGCACCTGCCAGTCCTCGTCGCCGAGCGCGTGGTGCAGCGGCCCGATCCCCTCGACCGGCTCGACCGATGCGAGCTGCTCGATCGCGCGCCGGCGCGCGTCGGGGCTCGCCTGGCGCAGTTCCTCGGCGAGCGCGCGCTCGCTGGTCGAGCCGCGCGGTGACGTCCTCGACCGTGACGATGAGGCCGACCGTGTCGTGGCCTTCCTGGAGCGCGCCGATCACGACGCGCTGCTGCATGCGCGTCGAAGTGCGCGGATGGCGTGACCGGCGGACAGGGGATGAAGTGGCCGTGCAGCGCCGGCGCGAGGACCCGCGTGCCGCCCGATTCGAGCGGCTCTCGGACCGCCGCCAGGAGCCCGCGCGTCTCGAGATCGGGCACGACCTCGGCAAGCGGCCGGCCGATCGCCGCTCGACCGTCGATGCCGGTCATCGCCGCGAGGGCCGCGTCCCAGCTCGTGACGACGAGAGCCGTGTCGGTCGTGAAGATGCCGATCCGCCGCGGCGTCATCCGCGGCCGTTGGCCACGTTGCGCTGTGCCGTTGGTCGCCGCGGCCGACCAGGCCGGCCAGATCGGCGGCGTGCTTGATCAGCTCGGCCGTGTTGCCGCGGGTCTCGCTGACGTCGCGCGCGTTGCGGTCGGTGATCTTGCGGATGTCGCGCAGCTGATCGAGCAGCGCGCCGGCGACCGTGGAGTGCTCGCGGTTGGCGCGCGTGATCAGCTTGATCTGGCTCGACGTGTTCTGGGTCGCCGAGGTCATCTCCTTCAGCGCCCGCGCCTGTTCGGCCAGCGCCCGGGCCGCCTGGTCCGATTCCTGCCGCATGCTGAGTCATGGCGGTGGTGACCTGCTGGAGCGCGGTGGCCTGCTCGCTCATCGCCTTGTTGACGCTGCCGATCATCGTGTTCAGGCGTCGACGCCGACTTCGCGATCTGGTCGGCGGCGCTGGCCTGCTCGGCCAGCGCCCGCGAGGTGGTGGCCGCGCCCTGGCGCATCGAATCGGCGGCCTGGGTGATCTGCGCGGCCGACGTCGCCTGCTCGGCCGTCGCCTTGCGCACCTGCGACGCCGTGCGGGTGGTGTTCTGCGCCGCCTTGATGATGTCGCGCGCGGCGTTGCCCTGCTCGGCGATCGCCTTGGTGACCTCCTGCGCGATCTTCCGCATCTGCGTCGGTCGCCTGCACGATCTGGCTGGCGCGCCTTGCCTGCTCCGCCGTCGCCGTCGCCACCAGCCGCGCCTGCTCCGCCGTCGCCGACACCGCGGTGACCACCGCCTGCGCCGCCTGCCGCTGCTCGTCGGTGGCGCGGGCGATCTCGCCGACGACGCCGGTGATCTCGCTGACGCCGCTCAGGATCTTCTTGAGTCCCGCCGCGCCGGTTTCCGCCAGCGACGTTGCTGTCGTCGGCGACGCGCAGGCCGTCGTTCGACGCCGTCACCGCGTCCTGCGCCACTTCCTGCAGCGCCTTGATGATCGCGGCGATGTCGGCCGTCGCCTTCGCCGAGCGGTCGGCGAGGTTGCGGATCTCCTCGGCGACGACCGCGAAGCCGCGCCCGGCGTCGCCGGCCCGCGCCGCCTCGATCGACGCGTTCAGCGACAGCAGGTTGGTCCGCTCGGCGATCAGGTTGATGGTGTCGACGATGGTGCTGATCTCGTTGGTGCGCTTCCCCATCTCGCGCATCACCGTCGCCGACTGGACCATCGAGTCGCGCAGCCGGCCGATCCCCTGCATCGACTTCTGCACCGCCGCGCCGCCTTCCTCGGCGTCGCGCGCCGACGCGCCGCGTGATCTCGTCGGCCTGCTGCGCCAGCGTCGGCGACCGACTGGGTCGACCGCTCCATCTGCAGCGCGCTGGTCGACGCGCCGGTCGCCACGTCGGTGATGCGGCGGCCGTTGTCGGCGACCGACTGAACCGACCGCGACATCTGCTCGATCGACGTCGAGTTCTGCTCGACCGCGGTCGCCAGGCTCTCGGTCATCGCGCCGACTTCTTCGATCGACGCCGCCATCTCGTTGATCGACGACGAGGTCTCCTCGGCCGAGACGGCGAGGTCGTTGGCGTTGTCGGCGACGCCGTCGATCGACCGCGACATCTCCTCGATGGCCGCCGCCGTCTCGGTGACCGCGGTGGCGAACGCCTCGGTGTCGCGGCTGACGCGTCTTGGTCGAGCTGGCCATCTCGGTGATCGACGTCGCGACCTGCTGCGCCGCGGTCGCCATCTCCTGGGTCGTGCTCGGTCACCGCCTGGATCGACGCGCGTCGTCTCCTGCGCCGCGGCCGCGGTTTCGGTGACCGAGGCCGCCAGGCTGGCGGTGTTCGCCGAGACCTGCTCGATCGAGGCCGCCAGCTCGTTGACCGACGAGACGAGCTCGTCGGTCGAGACGGCGATCGACTCGGCCTGCGACGCCGTCTGCTTCAGCGACGCCGCCATCTGGTTGACGCCGGTGACCGCGTCGTCGAGCGACCGGAGCTGCACCTCGGCGCCTTCGAACACCGCGTCGGCGATGCGGGCGATGCCGTGCGCGGTGGTCGTCACCTGCCCGGCCCGCTCGTGCAACAGGTGCGGTGTCGATCGCTGCGGGGCGCGCGCCGTTTGTTCTCCGTTCGTCCGCCCGTTGGTTTTCCTGGTGCGCGTAGCCATAACGTGCTCTTTCTCCTGCATCAGCTGTTCAAGTCCAGCGGCAGCGATTCGGCGAAATTCAGGATGCGGGACAAGTCGAGGATCAGGACCAGCCGTTGTCGCCGAGCGAGGCGACCCCTTCGACGTAGCGGCCGCTCATGCCCGCCAGCGCCTCGTGCGGCGGCTGGATCGACTCGGGCGGGATGTTGACGAACTCGCGCGCCGAATCGACGACCAGGCCGACGACCCGGCTCGCCGCCTGGACGACGATCAGCCGCGTGCGCAGATCGTAGGCCGCGCGCTCGAATCCGAAGCGCGCGCGCAGGTTGACGACCGGCACGACCTGCCCGCGCGAGAAGACGACGCCGTCGACGAAGGTCGGCGCGTTCGGCACCCGGGTGATCCCTTCGACCATCTCCATGTGCCGGACCTCGCCGCTCGGCAGCGCGTAGGTGGTGCCGGCCACGGTGAAGAGGATGTAGCTGTCCAGCCCCTGCGCCATCCCGCTCGCGCTCATCTGGCTGCTCCTCTCGCGGCAACGACGCGATCCGGCCGCTCCCGCATGTGCCGCGCCAGCACCGCCGGATCGAGAATCAGCACGACGTGGCCGTCGCCGAGATCGGTGGCGCCGGAGATCCCGTCGACCTTGACCAGCGCGTCGGCAATCGCGCGGACGACGATCTCGCGCTGGCCGACGATCCGATCGACGGCGATGCCGAGCGCGGCGGCGCCGGTGCCGATGACGAACACGTGCAGGCGATCGCGCGTGGCTGTCGGGCAGGCCGAACAGCCGGCCGAGCCGAACGATCGGCAGCGCGGCGCCGCGATACGGCGTCATCTCGTTGCGCTCGACCTGCAGCAGCGCCGACGACCGGCACCTCGATCACCTCGCGGACCGCGGCCTGCGGCACGGCGAACGTCTCGCTCGCCACCGTCGCGATCAGCGCGTCGGTGATCGCGAGCGTGAGCGGCAGCTCGAGCGTGAACCGCGTGCCGGCGCCCGGCGTCGGTCTCGAGCGACGAGCGATCCCGACAGCTCCTCGACCGTCGCCTGCACGACGCGCCATGCCGACGCCGCGGCCGCTCGCGCGGTCCGCCTCGTCGCGCGTCGAGAAGCCCGGCGCGCACAGCAGCGTCGAGCAGCGTGGCTCGCATCGAGCGCGCCCTGCGGGCACCGGCAGGCCCGCCGCGCTGCGCGCGCGCGACCACCGCCGCCGCGTCCACGCCGCGGCCGTCGTCGGCGATCTCGATCCGGACGACGTCGCCGGCGGTCGCGGCGCTGAGGATGATCGTGCCCTCCGGGCGCTTGCCGGCGGCGATGCGCTCCTCCGCGCGTTTCGATGCCGTGGCTGACGGCGTTGCGCACCAGGTGCAGCACCGGATCCATCATCCGCTCGATCAGGAACTTGTCGATCTCGGTGCCCTGCCCCCGCAGCTCGAGGCGCACGCGCTTGCCGCGTCTCGCGCGCGAGGTCGCGCACCACGAACGGCATGCGGCGGAAGATCTCGCCGACCGGCACCAGCCGGACCCGCATGATCCCTTCGCGCAGCGTCCGCAGCTGGCGGTCGATGGCGACGGCGTTCTCCTGGATCGCGCGCCACTCGGCCGGCGGGATGCGGCGCTCGACGCGCGCCAGCGTGTCGGCGAGGCGGGCCCGGCTGATCACCAGGTCGCCGACGTTGCGCATCAGCTCGTCGAGGCGCGTGAGGTCGACGCGGACGAAATGCGACGGCGCCACGCCTCCACCTGTTGCAGGATCGCCGTCGATCGCGGCTCCGGGCTCGGTCCGCGCGGCGGCGAGTACGTCCGCAACGGCCTGGCTCTCCGCCCCGACCTCGATGATCGGCTCGACGACGATGCCGTCCGCCCGCCACGCCTCGAGCGTCGCCGTCGTCGAGGTCGCGCGGCGATCTCGAACTCGAACGCGATCGCGCCGTCGGGCGTCACCCGTGGCGCGGCACTCGAGGATCTCGCCGGCGCTCGACAGCCGCTGCCGGACGGTATCGACGCGGATGCCGCGCGCGACCAGATCGGCCGAGGGCGAGAACGTGCAGCGCCATCGGGGCTTGCGCGACTGCCGTGGCGCAGCGGTCGGGCGCGCGGCGCTGGCAGATCGTGCGCGCCGGCAGGCGCCATCGGTCACGACGCCGCCCGATGCGCGCGACCGCCGCGTCGATTGAGGGCGGCGCCGTCCCGGCGCGGCGGGCGCCGATCACCTGCTCGAGCATCTGCGCGCCGTCGAACAGCGCGTCAACACCCTCGCCGCGTGAGCGATCGCCTCCCCTGCCGCAGCGCGCGGAGATAGTCCTCGAGGCTGGTGCGCCAGATCTTCGGCGGCACGCAGCTCCACCATCCCCGAGATGCCTTTGAGCGAATGAAAATGCCGGAACAGCTCGTCGAGCACGCCGCGGTTGATCTCGGCACGCCCGACCGAGCCCTCGAGCGTCAGCAGCAGCCGCCGTACACCCATCAGGTGGTCGTCGCACTCGGCGAAGTAATCGTCGAGGAAATCGGAGAACGGCGTGCTGTTGTCGGTCGTCATCGCGCGGCTCTCACACCCGTGGCCTGGCTGCGTCGGCCAGCAGGGCTCGCGCGGCCTCGAGCAGCACCTGCGGCGCGAACGGCTTGGTCAGATATGCGGTGGCGCCGGCCGCGATCGCGGTCTCGCGGCTCGTCTCGTCGCCCCGGGTGGTCAGCACGACGACCGGCACATCCGACCAGCCCTGATGGCGGCGAAGGAACTTCAGCACGTCCACGCCATGCATATCGGGCATATTCAGGTCGAGGATGATGAGGGACACCGGCGCCGAGAGCGATTTGCTCGATCGCCTCGAGCCCGTTGCCCGCCTCGACGAACTCCGCCTCGGCGAGCTCGCGCAGCGATGCGCGGACCATCTTGCGGATGGTGGCGGAGTCGTCCACGATCAAGATCTTGGGCATTCGTCTGAAATTGCTACGCGACGACGACAGGCGGACAGTCGTCCGCTCGATTTCGCAGCATATGCGAAAGGAGAGATCCTAACTCAGCAAAGAACGTGCCCCAAACGGGGGCTGTAGCCGGTTTTCGGCTGGCAGGAACCCGGGAGGAACTACAACCTCAAGAACCCCCGCCGACCGTGACGGTGACGTCGCTCCGGGTCGAAAGGCTGCCGTCGCTGGCGGTCGCACGCAACACGTAGGTGCCGCGCTCGGTGAACCGCGCCGTGGCCGCCGCTCTTGCCGTCGGCGACCGGGATGAACCCGGCGGGCTCGAAGACGACGCTTCGCGGGGCCGCGCAGCTGCATCCACGTCACGCCAAGCCCGCGCGGCCGGGCCGGCGCCGACGAGTTCGCCTGGGCCTGAATCCGCGTCGCGTCGGCGGCCGTGGTCGGACGCTCGCACCGGCACGCGCGGCTTCGGCAGGCCGTCGTCGGTAACCGTTGCCGTCAGCGCGACCGGCGCGCCCGCGATCGCCGACGCGATCGGCGCGACGGTCAAGCGCCGGCGGCTTGTTCGGATCGCTGTCGCCCGGGTTGAGGTTGCCGCGCGTCATGACGATGCGCTCGGTGATCTCCTCGACCGGCAGCAGCTCGCCGTACGCCTTCTCGGTCTTCCCGTTGGCCTTGATCGTCCAGGTGAGCACCTGCTTGCCGAAATCCCGCGGCACGCGCACGCGGAACACCCATCCCTGACGCCGCGGCAGGAAGTAAGTCGGCTGGCCGCGATCGGGTCCGCCGGGCTCGACGATGTTGTCGGGGCCGGCGGGAATCGCGAGCTCCTCCTCCCAGTTGCGGTTGAAGTAGCCGAAGACGAGATCGAAGGTGCCGTCGGCGTTCCGGATCCAGCCATCGAAGTACGGCACGACGTTCTGGCCGCTCGTGAATTTGGTCGACGGCAGCTCGGTTGGCAGCTGCTGCGGCGTACACGGCGGCCTTGAAAGGCCGCCCTGCGGCAGCGCGCGCAGAAAACGGCGAGCGCTGCGACCGCGAGCGCTCGCGATCTATTCATTGGTCTTCTGCTTTCGTTCGGTCATCCGCTGCTGGTACTCCGCATCGTCGATGTAGAACAGGCTGACCCACGCGAAGCTCATCTCGTCGATCGTGCGCTGCCCGTAGCCGACCCAGTTGCGCGGGTTCGGGTTGTACTTGTTGGCCGACGTGTTGTCGTGCCACGAGGTGACGTGGATGATCGTCCCCGCCGGAAGAATCGGCGCGACGTCGTCGGCGTACGGATAGGTGATGTGCCAGCCGAACTGGTAGTTGCTGACGCAGTTGATCGTTTCGGTGCGCGCCGGGCCGGGGCGCGCCGAGTCGGCGCGGATGTCGGGATAAATCGCTTCCATGCACATCGCCTTGCCGCGGTTGTGCATGTGCGGCTGGAAGGCTGAGAGCACCGCGGCCCGCGGCAGGCGGAAGTAGCCGTCGCTGCGCACGACCTGGCCCGGGCGGGATGTCGAGGTCGGTGTTGTCGCCCATGTGCTGCGTGAAGGCGACGTGCTTCGGTATCTCGCCTTTCGGATACAGCTTGAAGCCGATCGAGAGGTTGACCAGCGAGCGCTCGCCGCTCGGGTGCAGGTGCAGGTTGAAATGCAGCTTCGATCCGGCCTTGATCAAGCGGCCCGAGCCCTCGGGAAAGATGTCGCCGTTCTTGCCGAGCGCATACTCGTTGAAGAAGAGACCGACCGGATCTTCTTCCTCGTCCTCGATCATGTTCACCGTGGCGTGGTGCACTACCTTGAAGCTGTAGGCCTCGGGCTTGGTCTCGACCGCGGCGATGTACATGTCTTCGGTGAAGCCCGGATCGACGTCGACGTCGTAGAACTCGTCGGGCCCGTTCGCACGCAGCTCGTACGGCTTGGGCAGCGAGACGACCATGTCCGGCTTGCCGATGTGCCACTTGTCGATGTCGGCGAACTGGCGCGGCGCCGGCATGTCGGCGGGGTTGCCGGCCGGCGCTCCCTGGTCGACCCACCTGGTGATGATCGCGATCTCGGCGTCGGTCAGCGAGGGATCGTCCTTGAACTTGGTGATGCCGACGTGGCGATCGATGTACCACGGCGGCATCTCGCGCGACGCGACCTTCTGCTTGATCGAGCGCGCCCACGGCCGCGCATCCTGATACGTCAGGAGCGACATCGGCGCGATCGCGCCCGGGATGGTGGCAGTTCTGACACGACTTCTGCAGGATCGGCGCGACGTCCTTGCTGAAGGTCACCGGCGACGCGGTCGACGGCGTCTGTGCCGACGGAGCTGGATAGCACGATGCGGCGACGAGAATCGCCAGCGCGGCGCGTTTCATAGTCAGCCTCCTCAACGGTCCGCCTGAAGGCGGCCACTACATCGGCTGCGCAGTGTCCGGCTCTACGCCGGACCTCAACCCGGCAATCGGAACGCCAGCAATTCGCCGCTGTAGTTTCCGCCGCTGACCGCGATGACGATGTACTGCTTGCCGTTGAGCATGTAGGTCATCGGCGAGCCGCTCTGCGGCGCCGGCATGTAGACGGCGCCGACGTCCTTGCCGTCGCTCTTGTTGTACGCGCGCAGCATCGCGCCGCGCTGTCCGGACGGCGTCGTGCCGACGCCGCCTTCGCCGGCGATGAGCAGCGTCTTGGTCACCAGCGGACCGATCAGGCCCGGCCGGCCGGTGCGCGGGATGTTCAGCCCCTTGAGCGCCGGATGGTTCTTGACGTTGTCGGCCGTCTCGCCGTGCGCGATGTGCCAGAGGATGTCGCCCTTGTTCAAGATCGATCGCGCTGATGCGCGCGTACGGCGGCTTCAGCAGCGGCAGTCCCTGGACGGTGAGCCCGCCGCCGCCTTCGCCGCCGCCGCCGCCGGGGCTGCCGCGGCTGCGGCCGGCGCGGCGCCCTCCCCTGTGCGCCCGCCGCCGGCCGACGAACCCGACCCGCCGGTGCGGCGCGCGCCGGTCAGCGCGTTGCCCTGGATGAAGTTCATGTCCGACAGATCGGCCGGCGGGACGACCAGCGACAGCGGGCTGGCGCCGCTCTGCGAATAGATGTAGGCGATGTGCGTCTCGGGATCGTAGGCGCCGCCCGGCCAGTTCGTCGCGAACCCCGACGTCAGCGTCGACGAGCGGTCCCTCGAGCTTGCTGACCACGGGCGGCGTGAAGATGCGGGCCGATCTTGTAGCGCTCGACCACCTTCACCGCCTCGGCGCGCAGCTCCGGCGTGAAGTCGATCAGATCGTCGATCGACACGCCCTGCCGCTCGTACGCCGGCGGCTTGGTCGGAAACGGCTGCGTCGGCGCGTACCACTCGCCGGGCACGTCGCCCTTCGGGACCGGCCGCTCTTCGATCGGCCAGATCGGCTCGCCGGTCTCGCGATTCGAGGACATAGAGCCACGCCTGCTTCGTCGGCTGCGCGACCGCCTTGATCGCGCGGCCGTTCACCGTGATGTTCGCGAGGATCGGCGCGCACGGCAGATCGTGATCCCAGATGCCGTGGTGGACGAACTGGAAGTGCCACTTGCGCTTGCCGGTCTGCAGATCGACGGCGACGAGGCTTTCGCCGAACAGGCCGTTGCCGGGGCGATGGCCGCCGTAGTAGTCGCCGGTCGGCATTTCCACCGGCAGGTAGGCGAGACCGAGCTCTTCGTCGACCGAGATCTGCGCCCACACGCCGGTGTTGCCGGTGTAGGCCCACGAGTCTTTCTCCCAGGTGTCGTTGCCGAACTCGCCGGGCAGCGGGATGGTGTGGAAGATCCAGAGGCGCTTGCCGGTCCGCACGTCGAAGCCGCGCACGTAGCCTTTCTCGTTGCGCCGGCTCTTCGGGTTACCGCCGGTCTTGTGCGCGGCGCCGACGATCACGACGTTCTTCGCCACTGTCGGCGTGGAATGAAGGCCGATCTCGCCGGTGATGAGATCCATCTCCTGATCGTCTTCGAGCTTCAGATCGACGACGCCGCTTCTGTCCGAAGCCCGGGATCGGGATCGCCGGTCTTCGCGTCGAGCGCGATCAAGCGATACCCGGGCGTGACGTAGAGGATGCGATCGTCGCGTGCCGTCGCTCCAGTACGCGAGCCCGCGGCCCGAGAGCTGGCGCGGCGCGGCCGCGCCGCGCGCGCCCTCGTTCTCGCTGTGCATCCAGAGCATCTCGCCGGTCGCCGCGTCGAGCGCGACGACGGCGCGCCGCGAGCCGGCGGTCGAATAGAGCACGCCCTTGACCATCAGCGGCGTCGACTCGAATTGATATTCGGGGCGCGGGCCGAGGTTGTCGGTCTTGAAGCGCCACGCGATCTCGAGCTTGTTGAAGTTGGTGGCGTCGATCTGATCGAGCGGCGCGTACCGCGTGTGGCCGATGTCGCCGCCGTAGCTGCGCCACTCGCCGTTGCGGGCGCCGGTCTGCCCGACGAGCGACGCTCCCGCGACAAGGACGAATGAGGCCGCGGCAATCCATCGAGCGCTTCGCATCGCTACTCCCGTCTGGAAACTTGATCACGTCCGCCGCGCGGCGCCGTAAACGAATGTCTCCGCCGGCGTGGATGGCGCTGAGTATACAGATGGCTAATGGTCAATGGCTAATGGCTAATGGAATGGTCGATGGACCACAGCCATCCGCCATTAGCCATCAGCCATCAGCCATGACCCACCCCGGCGTGCCGCTTGCACAGGCCGGGGCGTGCCTGGCGACTCCGATCCCCTGCCGATCGATCCGCGACCGATCGACCGCCGCGATACCGACGAGAGCCTGCGCGAGGAGCGGACGACAACCGACGAGCTGCTCGGCCTTCAGGACCAGGAGCCGCGGGCGGTCACAGTGGTTCGGCAGGGGCGCAGCGCGGCCGCCGAGCAGTTGCGCGATGCCCGGGCCGACGTCGATGCGCGGCTCGAGAAACGTGCCGACTCCCTGCCGGAAGTCTCGAGCAAGCTCGAACAGGTGGCCGAGAACCTGTCGCAGGCCGCGGCAAGCCTGACCGGCGTCGCCGAAAGCCTGAAGGAGCCGGCGCTTCCCGCCCGCTCAAAGGCGCTGGATATCGCCGCCGACATCGCGCAGGTGTCCGAAGCGCTGAAGGACACGGCGGAGTCGGCCGAGCCGCGCGGTGAGGGACAGTCCGCCGGCGACGCCTCCGCCATCGTCGCGAAGCAGCTGGCGGAGGTCGCCGAAGGGATTGCCGAGGTCACGGGCACGCTCGCCGAGGAGCGGCGCGAGGTGGACCATCACGTGCGGCACGAGCGCGAGGTCACCGATCGCATCATCACCGAGGAGCTCGACGAGGTCGAGTCTGCGCTCGCGCAGCAGCTTCTCGAAGAGCGCAACGCGCTGCGCGCCGATCGCAAAGCGACCGACCAGGACCTCGCCAAGGAGCGGCGCCACACCGACGAAGCGGTCGAACACGTCGCCGGGCTCCTGGCCGAGGAAAAGCGCGACCACGCGCACGCCGCCCGCAGCTTCGCCACGCGCAACGAATTTCTCAGCGTCGTCAGCCACGATCTGCGCGGCCCGTTGATGACGATCTCCGGCCTGGCGTCGCTCATCGATCAGCATGCGCCGACCGACGACAACGGCCGGCGGATCCGCGGCTGGGCCGAGCGCGTGATCCGGTCGGTGACGGTGATGGAGCGGCTGATTCGCGATCTGCTCGATTTCGGATCGTTCGAGGACGGCCAGCTCCGCGTCGCCGCCGAGCGGCTCGACATCCGCACGCTGCTGCAGGGCGCGTGCGACGCCTTTCACGGCGTCGCGGCGGCGAAACACCTCGCGCTGACGATCGACGTTCCCACGGAGCCGGTGATGGCGAAATACGACCCGCACCGCATGTTCCAGGTGCTGTCGAACCTGATTCACAACGCCATCAAGTTCACACCTGAGGGTGGTGCGATCCGGCTGCGCGCCGCGCGCGTCGCCGGGTCGTGCCAGGTGTCTGTGTCTGATACGGGGGTGGGAATCCCGGAGGGCGACTTAACGTCGATCTTCGAGCGCTTTCGGCAGCTGGATCGGGGCGATCGGACGGGGCTGGGCCTGGGACTCTATATCGCTCTCTGGATTGTCGAAGCGCATGGCGGGAGAATCTGGGCCGAGAGCGCGGTCGGCTCCGGCACCACGTTCCACTTCACCCTGCCCGAAGAATGACCTCTTCGCGGACGGCCGGTGCGCGGCGGATCTGGCGGAAATCCGGGAATTCTCCGCACTGATCGCACTCGAAGACTCCGTGGGCCAGCCAGCGGGCAGGTGACCACCGCATCGACCGGCCGCAATACGGGCACGCGATCGACCGGGACGTATCGTTGGCTGTGATATCGACGACTGCCACGGTATCTCCGTGTCGTTGATTCAGACACGCTTTGGGCGTTTCTGAGGGTTTTGCCCTGTTCGGAGCATCCCACGTGCCAGCCCGGCAGTTTCCTGGGGCATTCTGCACACGCATGTCGTGTCCGCCCTGCGGCGGGCCTCGCTAACGCTTTCGTACCGAGCAGCGCGAAGGCTTCAGCCGAGCGTTCGCGCTCGCCTGAAGGCTTCGCGCTAGACGGAAATCCTAGCGGCCGGCGAGCAACGGTCGGACGAGATCGACGATCCCGCTCCAGATGATGCTCACCCCGACGCACAACAGGATGAAGGACGACAGGCGGAGGAAAACGCTGGTGCCTGTCTCGCCGAGGTACGCGATCAGGCGGGACGCGAACCTGTAGCTCAGGAATACGGCCAGGACCACGATGGTGATGCCGATGAAGTCGGCGATCAACTCGCCCGTGCTCCAGGTGCCGCCGCTCTGCGCCTTGGCGCCGAGCGTGATCGCCACCGAGATCGAGCCGGGACCCACGGTCAGCGGAAACGTCAGCGGGTAGAAGGCGCGCCGCTCCACTTCGCGCTCCCAGGCGTCGCTCGGCCCGGGGTCGGCGGCCGGCCGCGAATCGTCGTTGAGGAGCCGCCAGCTCGCCGAGGTAACCAGCAGCCCGCCGGCCACGCGCACGATCGGCAGCGACACGCCGAACATCCGCAGCACATAGGAGCCGACGAGCGTCGCCGCGCACAGCAGCAGAAAGGCGTGGCGCGCGACCGCGATGGCGAGGCGCCGCCTGGCGTCAACCGGCAGGTCGGCGGTCATCGAGAGGAAGATCGGGGCCGAGCCGAGCGGGTTGACGATCGGCAGCAGCGCCGCGAGCGTGAACAGCACCGCATTCGCGTGCGCCAGCAGCTCGCGCTCCATGGCTGTCGCGCCTTCAGCGCAGCTGCTTCACGAGGTCGGGGATGATGGCCATCGCCGCCCGTGCCGCCTTGCAGATTTCGGCAAGGTCGCCATGCCTCGGATCCTCCGGCGGCGTCTCGGACAGGACCAGATCGCTGAAGCCGACGACAATGCTCAACTGATTTTTCAGCGCGTGGAGGAGCTCGCGTTCGTGCGGTACGGTCGCGTCGGGCATGTCGCTCCGGAGCGTCCACTATACACCGCTCCGGCACGCATGGTTGCGCGGCTCTTGTGTCCTATCCGCCGGCCGTTTGCGCGCCGCTCTCGCACATCAGCCCGACGAAAATATCCACCAGCTCCCGGTTGCGCCAGCCGCGCGCCGCTTCCGCGGCCAGCTCACGAGCGGCCTCCTCGAGCGACAGCGCCCGCTTGTACGGCCGCTCGGTCGTCAACGCGTCGAAGACGTCGACGATGCCGATGATTTGCGGCAGCAGCGGAATCTCGTTGCCGCTGAGCCCATCCGGATACCCGGTGCCGTCGAGGCGCTCGTGGTGGTAGCGGATGATCGGCCGTACACGCTTCAGCGACCGCAGGCTGCCGCACAGGCGATCGCCGATGACGGTGTGCTGCTTGATGACGTCGTACTCGTCCGCCGTCAGCCGGCCGCCTTTCAACAGCACCGCGTCGGGGATGCCGACCTTGCCGATGTCGTGGAGGAACCCGCCGCGCTGCAGGGCGTCGAGATCTTCCTGCTGGCATCCGATCGCGCGGCCGAGCGCGACGCCGTAGCGCGCGAGCCGCTGGCAGTGGCCGTCCGTATAGGCGTCGCGCGCCTCGATGGTGAGCGCGAGGCTGACGATGACCGATTCGGCCGAGTCGAGGTCGTCGGTGTAGCGCTTGATGCGCAGCAGCGAGCGGACGCGCGCGCGCAGCTCCTGCGCGTCGACCGGCTTCGACACGTAGTCGTCGGCGCCCGCTTCGAGGCCCTCGATGCGGCTGCGCGATTCGCTGAGCGACGTGATCAGGACGACGGGGATGAGACGCGTGGCCGGATCGTGCTTGAGGGCGCGGCAGACCGCGAAGCCGTCGGCGCCCGGCATCATCACGTCGAGCAGCACCAGATCCGGCTGCTGGTCCGCCACCATCTTCAGCGCCTGGGCGCCGTCGACCGCGCCGCTGACAAGGTAGCCGTCGGGCGCCAGCAGCCTGGCAATCAACGCGCGGTTCGCGTCGAGATCGTCTACAACGAGGATGCGCGCCGTCGCGTGGCCCGGCGCCAGGCCGTTACGAGTGTCGATGGTCACAGCAGCTGCGTCCTACTTTACTTCGGGTGAGACGAACGCAGGCGCGCTCGAGGCGTCTCGATGCGACAGCTGCAGGAACAATTGTGTTCGCGCCTTGACAGCGCACGCATGCGCCGGTAGAAACGCTCATCTTTTCAGCCCTTCTGACCGGAGGACCTGCATGCGTTCTGTACCTCTGCTCTGTCTGCCCACAAGCTGGCTCCTCGTCCCGTTGCTCGCGCTCCTCGTGGCTGCGTCGACGGCCGCACCGGCCTTCGCGCAGTCGGCAACCGCCAGCGTTGGCGGGTTGATCACCGACGACACCGGCGGCGCGCTGCCCGGCGTGACGATCACCGTCGCCAACAAGGGCAACGGCGTCACCCAGACCCTGGTGACCGGGGTTGACGGGCGTTACAAGGCGGTCGCGCTCCAGCCCGCGGCGTACGAGATCACGGCCGAGCTTGCTGGCTTCGGCGCGGTGCGGCGCAGCCTGACCCTCTTTGTCGGCACGGACGCGACCGTCGACCTCAGGATGGGGGTCGCGAGCCTGTCCGAGAACATCACGGTCGCCGCCGAGAGCCCGCTCGTCGAGGTCACCAAGGCACAGCCCTCTTCCGTGGTCGAGGCGTCGCAGCTTCAGACGCTGCCGACCATCACCCGCAACTTCCTGACGCTGTCGCAGCTGCTCCCCGGCTCGGGCCCGACCGCCGGCACCGGCAAGTTCGCCTTCACCAAGTTCGGCGGCGTCGCCGACCAGCGCAACGGCTACACCACCCTCATCGACGGCGGCTCGGTGGACGACACCGACTGGGGCAGCCCCACGATCAACGTGACGCAGGACGCGGTCCAGGAGTTCAAAGTCTTTCGCAACCAGTTCGACGCCCAGTACGGCGCCGCCCTCTCCGCCGTCGTCACGGTCGTCACCAAGTCGGGGACGAACCTCTTCAGCGGCAGCGGCTTCTACTTCGGCCGCGACAACTCGCTGAACGCGAAGAACTACTTCGCCACGACCAAGCCGCCCTTCAACCAGACGCGCGTCGGCGGATCGTTCGGCGGCCCGATTTTCAAGAACCGGACGCACTTCTTCGCCGCCGCCGAGCACCTGAAGGTGAACGCCACGGCGATCGTCGCGCTGCCGGCGAGCAACCCGTTCGCGACGCAGGAGAACGGCGTGTTCGAGACGCCGAGCCGCGACGACATGGTGACGCTCAAGATCGATCACCGCGCGACCAATTCGCACAGCCTCGTCGGCCGCTACGCCTACGACAACCAGTCGATCGGCGGCATCAAGAAGCCGACCAAGGTCGTCGATGGGCTGAGCCTGGGCGCCAACTCCACCGACGACATCATCCACGCGCACAGCCTGGTCTTCGAGGACAACTGGGTGCTGTCGAACAACAAGGTGAACACGCTGCGCTTCCACCTGCTGAAGGATTTCCTCGGCACGGTGCCGAACAGCAACGAGCTCGGCATCAACCGCCCGTCGTTCAGCTGGGGCCAGAACAGCATCGCGCCGCAGTTCTTCCCGCGCGATACCGAGACGCTGAGCGACGCGCTCTACATCAACCTGTCGTCGCACGACCTGAAGTTCGGCGGCGAGTTCTCGCGCGTGGTCTTCCCGTTCGAGGCGCACTTCAACGAGCAGGGCGTGTTCGCCTTCAACACCGACGCGGCGTTCAACGCGGCGAACCCGGCGACCTGGCCGTTCTCGATGACGATCCAGAAGCCGGGGAACTACCGCTACCAGACCTACACGATCGGCATGTTCGCGCAGGACGACTGGCGGGTCGCGAGCCGGGTGCGGCTCAACCTCGGCGTGCGCTACGACCTCGACACGAACATGCGGCTGAACAGCTTCTTCGAGGGGCTGGTCGGCGACCCGCGCTTCCCCGGCATCGAGCGCTTCATCAGCAACGACCGCGGGCTGGCGACCAACAACCTGCAGCCGCGCGTCGGCGCGACCTGGGACACCCGCGGCGACGGCGCCTTCGTCGTGCGCGGCGGCTTCGGCGTCTACATCACGCGCAACCGGCCGTGGTTCGACGCCACCGTGCAGGACCAGACGATCGGCGGCGCGGTGATCATCCAGGATCCGCAGAAGCTGCGCTTCTTCCCCGACGTCAACGCGGTGCTCGGCGGCCTGAGCCTCGACGCCTACCTCTCGCAGGGCGGCGTGCGATCGCTCCTGATGCTGCCCGACGATTTCCGGTTGCCGCGCGCCTACAACACCACCGCCGGGTTCGCCTGGCAGATCAACGGCGCAACCGCCTTCACCGCCGACTACGTGCACGGGTACGGCACCGATCAGCTCGGCGCGACCGACCGCAACCTGCCGGCGAGCGGCGCGATCACCGCCGCCAACCCGCGCCCGGTGCCCAACTTCAGCCGCGTGACGATGGTCGAGAACTACTCGAACAGCTGGTACGACGCGCTCGAGACGCAGCTGCGGACGCGCGTCCGCGGCGCCAACAACCTGCAGGTGTCGTACACGCTCTCGAAGAGCTGGCTCGACGGCGTCGATTTCTACAGCACCGTGCGCGGCACGCAGCGCACGCCGCAGGAGACCGGCTACAACACCACCGACACGCGGCACAACCTGACGGCGTCGGCGTCGACCAACCTGCCGTGGAACTTCCAGTTGAGCGGCATCCTGAAGCTGGTGAGCGGCTTCCCGATCGGGCGCATCTCGGCCGGCATCGACGTCGACGGCGACGGCAACACCAGCGGCGATCGTCCGGCGGGGCTGCCGCCGCGTCTGGGCCGCGGCGACGTCGAGGAGGAGCTGGCGATCGTCAACGCGTTCCGCGCGGCACGCGGGCTCGCGCCGATCGACGCGTCGCTGCTCGAGCTGAACATGACGCGCATCATGGACATCCGCCTGACGCGCGGCATCAATCTCGGCGCCTCGCGCCGGCTCGAGCTGTTCCTCGAGATCTTCAACGTCCCCAACTTCGTCGATCTCACCGGCGGCAACAACACGATGAACGCCGCGCCGTTCCTCGTCCGGACGGCGGCGCGCGATGCGCGTCAGCTGCAGTGGGGCGCTCGTTACGTGTTCTAAGGAACGGGTTCTGGGTTCTGGGTTCTAGGTGCTGGGTCCGCGACGGTTCGGGTTCTTGGTTCGAGGTTCTTGGTTGGGGTTCTGGGTTCGAGGTTCCGCGCTCGAGGTTCCGGGTTTAGCGGTTCTTGGTTCAGTGGTTCTTGGTTCGGGGTTCAGATTCGCGCTTCGGACTCGGAACCCAGAACCCGGAACCCGCGAACCAAGAACCGTAAGCGAACCCAGCACCTAGAACCCTGAACCCAGAACCTCTTCTGCGGAGGGATGATATGAGCCGAAGACGTCTCGTCGTCGCGGTCGCGGCGCTGGCGATGTGGCCCGCTGCGGCGACGCTGCAGCAGCCCGCGCCCGGCGGCGCCCCGCCGCCGGCGCTCAAATGGAACGAAGATCAGATCAAGCAGGCGGTCGCGCCGTCGCGCGTCGGCCGCCGGCTGAAGCCGAAGACCTGGCCGAACGGCGCGCGCGTCGCGGTGTCGCTGTCCTTCGACATCGACAACGAGTACCTGACGCGTCCGCAGCTGCTTCCTGGTCCGCTGTCGCAGGGCGAATACGGCGCGGTGCAGGGGCTGCCGCGCGTCCTCGCGTTGATGGACAGCCAGCAGATCCCGGCATCGTTCTACGTGCCGGCGTCGAGCTTCATCAACCATCCGGGCATGGTGAAAGAGATCCAGGCGTCGGGCCGCCACGAGATCGGGCTGCACGGCTGGATTCATGAGAACCTCGCGTCGCTCGACAACGCCGCCGAAGAAGAGCGGCTGTTGACGCAGTCGATCGAGTACCTGACCAAGGTCACCGGCAAGAAGCCGGTCGGCATCCGCGCGCCGTCGTGGGCGTTGAGCCGATACTCGCTCGGCCAGTTCGCGAAAGCCGGTCTGCTCTACGACAGCAGCCTGATGGGCGCCGACGATCCGTACGAAGTGATGATCAACGGCCAGAACAGCGGCCTCATCGAGCTGCCGATCGAGTGGATCCTCGACGACGCGCCGTATTTCGGCCAGGCGGGCGCGCTGCCCTCCCCCGAGATGATTTTCAAGGTGTATCGCGACGAGTTCGACGTCGCGTACAAAGAACGCGGGCTCTTCGTGCTGACGATGCACCCGCAGGTTGTCGGGCACCGGTCGCGGATGGTGGAGCTCGAGAAGCTCGTCACCTACATGAAGGCCAAGCCCGGGGTCTGGTTCGCGACCGGCGAACAGATCGCCAAGTACCCTGAAAGATCAGAACAGCGGAACGCGGTAACGATACGGGACGCATGCGTCGGGGACGGTCTCGTCAGATCGGTCCCCGACGTCCCATCCGTTCCCGTCATCCGTCTTCGGGCCGATCGTGCGCCCACAGACACGATAGCCAAGAGTGATACGATGATCGGGACTCCAGACCCTAGAAACGAGTGCCTTCACGTGGCGCGCTGACGCCCTCCCGCCAGTCTTCCCGCTCGATGATGACGGCGATGGTTTGCGCCGGCGCCGTCACGGCGCAGTTTGTCGGCGGCAAGGCCACGCGCGACGCGCTCTTCCTGGCCTCGCTGAACTACACCGCGCTGCCGGCGATGGTGATGGCGACCTCGGTCGTCTCGATCGTGCTCGTGGCGCTCAACTCGCGGCGCCGCGCTCAAGCTGCAGCCGGCGATCCTGGTGCCGGTCTCCTTCGCCGCGAGCGGGTTCCTGTTCCTGCTCGAGTGGATGCTGACCGATCGCTGGCGCGGGCGCGGCCGCGGTGCTCGTCTACCTCCACATCTCCGGCCTCGGCCCGCTGCTCGGCTCCGGGTTCTGGCTGATCTCGAGCGAGCGCTTCGATCCGCGGACCGCCAAGCGGCGGTTCGGCCAGATCGCGGCCGCCGGGACGCTCGGCGGGCTGCTCAGCGCCGTGCTCGCGGAACGCGTGGCGGCCCTGCTTGGCGCCGCGGCGATGCTGCCGGTGCTCGGCCTCTTTCATTTCATCAGCGCGTGGCAGGTCCGCCGCCTCGCGATGGAATCTGACGTGGTGCCGAACGCGGCCGCGGCGGTCGAGACCTTCCGCAACCCCACCGCCGCCCCGACCCGCTCCGGCCTGCGCGTGATCGCCGAGGCGCCGTACCTGCGCTACCTCGCGCTCGCTCGTCCTGCTCGGCACGACCGGCGCCGCGCTGCTCGACTATCTCTTCAAGGTGCGCGCGGTCGAAGCCTTCGGCCGCGGCGACAACCTGCTCCGCTTCTTCGCGGTCTACTACGCGGCGACGAGCCTGATCACCTTCGTCATCCAGATGTCGTCGAGCCGCTTCATGCTCGAGCGGTTCGGTCTGGCGTTGACCACGAGCACGCCGTCGTTCGCGCTGCTTGCCGGCGGCGTCGTCGGGCTGCTCGTCGCCGGGGTTCGGCAGCCATCGCGGTGGCGCGCGGCGCCGAGTCGGTGTTTCGCGGCTCGCTGTTCCGCGCCGGCTACGAGCTCTTCTACACGCCGATCCCGGCGGCGGAAAAGCGCGCCGCGAAGTCGATCATCGACGTCGGCGTTCGATCGTCTGGGCGACGCGGTCGGCGGCGGCATGGTCCGCGCCGCGCTGATGCTCGGCGCCGGCGGCACAGTCGTCGGCGATTCTGTCGCTGGCGATGGGCTGTTCGGTCGCGGCGATGCTCGCGGCGAGCCGGCTGAATCGCGGCTACATCGCGACGCTGGAGAAGAGCCTCCTGAACCGCGCCGTCGAGCTCGATCTCGCCGACGTCGAGGACTCCACCAGCCGGACGCTGATGCTGCGGACGCTCGGCGTCACGCGCTCAGACTTCGGCCTGCGGGTGCCGCTGCAGGCCGAGACAGCGGCACGGACCACCGCGATCCCGCAGCAGCCGGCCGCGCTCGATCCGGATCTGCAGGCCATTCTCGCAGCTCCGCTCGCGCGATCGCGATCAGGTGGTCGCGCGTGCTGCGCGCCGAAGAGGGGCTCAGCGTCGGTGCTCGTGCCGCACGTCATCCCGCTGCTCGCCTGGGATCCGGTCGCGGCCGACGCCGTGTTCGCGCTGCGCAAGGTCGCCGAGGAGCGCGTCGGCCAGCTCATCGACGCGCTGATCGATCCGAACCAGGACTTCGCCGTCCGCCGCCGCCTGGCGCGCGTGTTCTCGGTCTGCGTCTCGCAGCGCGCCGCCGACGGCCTGATGCTCGGGCTCGACGACCTGCGCTTCGAGGTCCGCTTCCAGTGCGGCCAGTCGCTGGCCGCAGCTGCTCGAGAAGAACCCCCGGGTCACGATCGACAGGCGACCGCATCTTCGCCGTGGTCATGCGGGAGGTGGCGGTCGGCCGGCCCGGTCTGGGAGAGCCGCCGCCTGCTCGACGAGCTCGACGTCCAGGACGACGTCTCGTTCGTCGACGAGTTCGTGCGGGACCGCGCCGGCCAGAGCCTCGCGCACGTCTTCACGCTGCTGTCGCTGGTGCTGCCGCGGGAGCCGCTGCAGATCGCGTTTCGCAGCCTGTACACTGACGATCAGAACCTGCAGGGAACCGCGCTCGAGTACCTGGAAGGCGTGCTGCCGCCGCCGATCCGCGAGCGGCTGTGGCCGTTTCTCGAAGATCGCCGCGCCGGCGGCGCGTCGTCGGCGCGTCCGCGCGACGAGATCCTCGCGGATCTGCTGCGCTCGAACCAGTCGATCATGCTGAACCTCGAAGAGCTGAGGCGCCGGGCCGGCGTCGAGCCGCCGCAACGGGCGGCGCCTCGGCGGAGGATATCGGATGAGGCCGGAAGAATGGCTGAGATCCAGAACAAGCGTATCGAGCCGCGGGCGGCGACGCCGGCGCCCGGCGACGCGCTCAAATCGACGGGCCGGCTCCCCGACGACATGCTCGACGAGCAGGTCGAGCGGCTCGCCGCCTTCACCGCGGTCGCCGCCGGCCTGTGGGCGCTGACCTTCGTCATCCACGCGTTCGTGTATCCGCGGCGCGCTTGGCATCGTCGTCCCGAGACTGGTGCTGGGCATCGAGGCGTTCGCGGCCGTCGACTCTCGTCGCTCGTCTTCCTCTACGTCCGCTACGCGCCGCACACCTGTCAGACCAAGACGCGACGCCGGCCTGGGCTACATGGTCCTCAACGCGATCGTGATCGCGATGATCAACACCTGGGCGACGAACCCGACGCCGGACGACACTGGCCAAGCTGTCGTGGACGACGATCGTCATCCTGATCTCGGCGATGATCGTGCCGTCGACGCCGCGCAGGATGCTGGCCGCGTCGCTCGTCGCCGCCTCGATGGATCCGCTGGGCGTCTGGATCGCGCACCTGCGCGGCCTGCCGGTCCCGTCGGTGGCCAACACGTTCGTCCTGCTCCTGCCCAACTATGTCTGCGCGCTGGTGGCGGTGGTGCCGTCGCACGTGCTGCAACGGGCTCGGACGCCGGCTGCGCGCGGCGCAGGAGCTGGGCAGCTACCAGCTGGTCGAGCTGCTCGGCCGCGGCGGCATGGGCGAAGTCTGGCGGGCGCAGCACCGGCTGCTCGCGCGCAGCGCCGCGATCAAGCTGGTGCGGCCCGAGGTGCTCGGCGCGAGCGGACGCGCCGAGGGCAAGATCCTGATGCTGCGCCGGTTCGAGCGCGAGGCGCAGGCGACCGCGGCGCTGAGCTCGCCGCACACGATTCGCGTGTTCGACTTCGGCGTCACCCGCGACGGCACCTTCTACTACGTGATGGAGCTGCTCGCCGGCCGCGATCTCGAGTCGCTGGTGCGCGAGTTCGGGCCGGTCCCGGCCGACCGCGCGGTCTACCTGCTGCGGCAGGTGTGCCACTCGCTCGCCGACGCGCACGCGCGCGGCCTCGTCCACCGCGACATCAAGCCGGCCAACATCTACGTCTGCCGGATGGGGCTCGAGTACGACTTCGTGAAGGTGCTCGACTTCGGCCTGGTGAAGTTCAACGACCAGCGGCGCGCCGGTGCGCAGGAGACGCTGCTGACGGCGAGCCACACGACCACCGGCACGCCCGCCTTCATGGCGCCGGAGATCATCCTCGGCGCAGGCGGACGTCGACCGGCGCGCCGACGTCTACGCGCTCGGCTGCGTCGCCTACTACCTGCTGACCGGCCAGCTGGTGTTCGACGCCGACACGCCGATGAAGATGTTCCTGCAGCACGTGCAGACGCCGCCGACGCCGCCGTCGCAGCGCACCGAGCTGCCGATCCCGCGCGAGCTCGACGAGCTGGTGCTGGCGTGCCTCGAAAAGGATCCGAACCGCCGGCCGCAGGATGCCGAGCGGCTCTTCGAGCTGGCCTGCGACTGCTGCACGGTCGACGTCTGGAACAACGCGCATGGCCAAGGCGCTGGTGGGAAACGCACCTGATGGAGTTGACCGGCCCGCTGACGTTGAGCGATCCGCGCCCCGAGGATCTCACCCGGGCGGTCGCGATTCTCAAATGAGGAACACATAGATGTCCGACGGCGGTGCGCCGCCCTTCGAGGGCCGCGAAGAAAAGGGATGGATCGACCGGCGCTGTCGGTCTTCACCGACGTCCGCGCCGGCGAAGGCGCGACCGCGGTGCTGATGCTGCTCAACATCTTCCTGCTGCTCATCTGCTACTCGGTCATCAAGACCGTGCGCGAGCCGCTGATCCTGCTCGGCGGCGGCGCCGAGGTGCGGTCGTACGCCGCCGCCGGGCAGGCGCTGCTGCTGATGGGCGTTCGTGCCGTTCTACAGCTGGTTCGCGTCGCGCGTCGACCGCGTGAAGCTGCTCGTCGGCGTGACGCTGTTCTTCGTCGTCAACATCGAGCTGTTCGCGCTCGCGGTGGCGGCGCGCGTGCCGTATGTCGGCGTCGCGTTCTTCATCTGGGTCGGCATCTTCAACATCTCGCTGGTCGCGCAGTTCTGGTCGTTCGCCAACGACATCTACAACAAGGAGGCCGGCGACCGGCTGTTCCCGATCATCATGATCGGCATGACCGCCGGCGCGCCGCTCGGCTCGCTCGTCGCCGGCGCGGCTGTTCGGCCTCGGCTTCACGCCGCAGGTGATCCTGCAGATCTCGGCCGTGCTGCTGCTCGTCAGCCTCGGGCTCTACCTGGTGATCAACGCGCCGCGAGACGCGCGCGCGCCGACGGCGCCGCAGGCGCCGCTCGCGGCCGGCGGCGGCTTCGAGCTGGTCTTCCGCAGCCCGCTACCTGCGGCTCATCGCGCTCCTGATCGTCCTGCTCAACGTCGTCAACACCACCGGCGAGTACCTGATCGCGCGGCTGCTGACGCGCCACGCCGCAGACGCTGGCCGCCGCGCGATCCCGGCGTTCAACAAGCAGGCCTACATCGGCGCGTTCATCGGCGACTATCAGTTCTGGGTCAACGTGACCGCGCTCCTGCTGCAGGCGTTCGTCGACGTCGCGGCTGGTGAAGTATCACCGGGCTGCGCGGCGCGCTGCTGGCGCTGCCGCTGATCGCGCTCGGCGGCTACGCGATCATCGCCGCCGGCGTCGGCTTCGCGGTCGTGCGCTGGATCAAGACGGCGGAGAACGCGACCGACTACTCGATCATGAACACCGCGCGTCAGCTGCTGTGGCTGCCGACCACGCGCGAGGAGAAGTACAAGGCGAAGCAGGCGATCGACACCTTCTTCGTCCGCGGCGGCGACGTGCTGTCGGCCGCGGTCGTCTACTTCGGCGCGATGCGCCTGGGCGTGGCCGGCTTCGCCGCCGTCAATGTCGTGCTGGTGATCGTCTGGCTGGTAGTGGCGCTGCGGATCCTGCAGCATCACCGCGCGCTGGCCCGCCTGCCCGTGGCAGCGTAGCGCCTATCGCGGGTGGCGGCGGCGTCGGCCTTATCTGGGTGGGAAAAAGCAGGTACCAGACGCCGACGATCACCGGCGGATAGACCCACGGCCCGGTCTCTTTCTTGTGGCTGCTGCCCGGCAGATCGTTCGACGACGGCGACGACGCGGCGAGCGGGCTGCCGAAGAGAACCACCAGGATCAATCCGATCGTGATCGTCACCACCGCCCATGCGGCGGCGCGCGCGATACCCTTCATCAATCCCGAAAACTGTAAGCGAGTTGCGGTTTTCATCACGCCGTATTTTAGCTGCAAGCGACGCGCCGCAGTAATCGTCAGTCGACTCTCTGTGAAGCGCGGAAAACGTTAGCACTTTGCCGGTTTCGAAATTGGTGATCGGCGCCGCGTGTTCCGGATCGCGCCAGCGTGTTCGACGCGAGTGCAACGATACGACACGATGGACTCGATCACATTTTCGAGCGTGACAAAAGTCTGCCCGCCGGCGGACTTTCCTGCCGATCGCGCGCGAGCCACCGGGCAAATTCCGGCCAGTTCGTGGTCGCCGGTTTGCAATGGTTCAGGTTCGAACCGGATTGCCAACCCCTTCGATCGGATCGTGACCGCGTGCTCTGGAGACGCAGTGGCTTCATTTCGATACCAGCACGAAGGGCGAGTCTGCCGTGGCTGACCTTCTACTGACACCGCACATGATCGACGGCGAGGCGGCCTTTCCGCGCCCGTCGCTGATGCCGTCGCGCCACTCGAGCAACGTCGACGTCGACGTGCGGGGCGTGGACGATCCGCTGCTGCTGGCGCAGATCTCGAGCGCCATGCCGCATCTCTTTCATCACCTGGTGGGCACCTGGGCGGTCGAAGTGCGGCCGTCGGACGACTACGATCGCTGGCTGCTCGGGCTGCAGGGCGCGTTCGGCCGGCACGTGTGGTCGATCACCTCGGCGTCGCCGGATCTGCCCGACGTGATCTCCGCCAAGCTGTCGGGGTTCTTCCGCGCCGCCGCGGCCGCGTATGAACCGCCGGTTGTTCATTAAAAGCTAGTCCGCCTGAACGGACACTACGTATGGGACAGTCGTAGTGTCCGGCTTCAGCCGGATCCGCCTGAACTATCCTCTCCGGATGACTGCGCCCCGCCGGCATCTGTCGATGCTGCGTTCGTACACGGCCGCCGACGCGTTCACGATCGCCAACGCGACCTGCGGCACGATCTGCATCTTTCTCTGCCTCGACTACCTGGCCGAGGGCAACCGGCGTCTGTTGTGGATGGCGTTTCTGCTGCTGCCGCTGGCGCTCGTCTGCGACGTCCTCGACGGCTACGTCGCCCGCCTCGACAGCCGCCGGCAGTCGCTGCTCGGCGCCGACCTCGACTCGCTGTCCGACATCATCTCGTTCGGCGTCGCGCCGGCGGTGCTCGGCTACACGCTCGGGCTGCGCGGCGGGTGGGACGTGCTCTGCCTCACCTATTTCGTCGTCTGCGGCGCGAGCCGTCTGGCGCGGTTCAACGTCACCGCCGCGGCGCTCGCCGACACGCGCACCGGCAAGGTGAAATATTTCGAGGGGACGCCAATTCCCACCAGCATCGTCATCGTCGCGCTGCTGGGGCTCGCCTTCCGGCTCGGGCGGATCGATGACGCGTTCTGGTTCGGCGTGCTGCGCATCGGCCCGGCGGCGCTGCACCCGCTGGCGCTGGTCTACGTGGCGAGCGGCAGCGCGATGATCAGCGCGACGCTGCGTGTTCCGAAGCCCTGAGATCAGGAGCGGCGATCTCTTCCCACGCCTGTCGACAGGAGATCGGGATCGGAGGCTGTTACTCTCTCACGGCTCTCTTGAAAGCGTTACCTCCTTGAAGAAGGACTTCTTCTCGACGAGAAATTGTTCATGATCCTGATCTCCTGATCTCCTGTTCGATTCCCCGATGCCCCAGTTCTCCTGATCTCCGCCTCTCTAATCTCCGCGTGCGAAGCCGGCGAGCCTCTCCAGCAGCGCCGCCGCCGCCTTGGCTTCCGCAGGCGTCGCGCGGGCCGCGTACCGGCGCAGCACGAACCCGGCGGTGTCGTACGCGGATGCCCACAGCCACGACGCGGCGACGCGCTCGTGCAGATCGCTGTACTTCCGCTCGAGCGATTCACGCGCGGCCGCGAGCTTGCGGCCATCGGCGAGCGCCGTGTAGAGCTGCAGTTCGGCCTGTCCGACGACGCTCCAGAAATCGGGGTCGGCGTCGGCTTTGTCTTCGAGGCTCTTCTTCGTCGCCTCGACAATCGCGTGGTCCACGCCCTTCCAGCCGCGCCGTCCGGCGTTCAGGGCCAGTTCCGCCGCGAGGTAGTTGAGGCCCGGGTAGAACACGTTCGACGCCTGGCTCTCGCGGCCGATCGCGGTGGCGCGCGCGTAGTGGCGCCTGGCCGCCTCCATCGCCCGGCGCTCCTCCGCCGGCTGGCCGGCAGCCGCCGCGATCAGCGCCAGCCGCTTGTAGGCCGACCCGCGCAGGCTCTCGCGCTCCAGCGTCGCGTGCAGCTCGCCCAGCTTTTCGAGCATGGCGATGCCGGCTTTGATCTCCGCCCGTGCGGAGACGAGCGACTTGCGCAGCGCCCGTTCGGAGGCGTCGACCGCCCGTTTTGCGTCCATTCTCTCCTTGCGATCCGCAGCCCGCCGTCCGCGGCTGATCTGCTTGAGCCGCGCCGCTGCCGCGTCACGCTGCTTCTGCGCCCGCTCGACCGTCTCGCTGCCCAGCCGGATCCGCACGTTCGCGAGCTGCTCCGCCGCCTTCATCGGCGCCGACCCGTCACCGGCGGAAACCGCGCGCTCGTACCACCGAATCGCCGACTCGAGGTCGCGGCCGGCGACGAAGGCGGCGCCGAACCACTCGGCGACGTCGCCAAGGTGCCCCCAGCGATCGCCGAACCGCTGCTCGAGCGCGCGGACGCGTACGAGCTGCGCTTCTGGCTTGTATCGCTGGAACTTCGTCTGCACGACGATGGTTTCGAGCGCCAGCTTGAGCGCCGGCGATGATGCGACGCCGGCAAATTCGTCGTCCTGCCGCGCGCTCGGCGAGCTCCCGTCGCCGCCATCGCGGCGGAACACCCAGTCGGGATCGCCGTAGCACTGGTACGCGGCCCAGGTGTTGTTCGTCGTGTCGTAGGTCGCCTCGCGCGCCTCGGCGACGGCGTTGATGAACCGGCTGCCGCGAAGGAGCGACGTGTAGAAGGTACGCGCGAAGGTTGCCGCCGCGTCGTCGTTGACCGCCCAGCCGGCGGCGACGACGCACTTGACGCCGATCTTGATCAGCTCCTCGGCGACGCCTGATGCGAAGTGCACGCGGTCGTAGCCGCCGTGCGCGTCTGCCGCCAGCAGCTGATCGATGTTTCGGGCCGCGAGATGGCAGCAGTTGACGAACACGAGCTCGGGCACGACGCGCATCGTCGCGATCTCGTCAGGCCCGAGAAACGTATCGTTGGAAAGGACGACCCCGCCCTTGCCGCCTTTTTCGCTCGGCAGCTCGCCGTGTCCGGCGATGTGGACGATGCGCCACGGCCGCTCGAACAAGGCGTCGATCACGGTGCGCGCGTTCGGACCCGGCCGCTCGTCGTCGTCGCTGAGCAGCGCCCGGACACGCTCCGCCTCGAGCGCATTCGGCGCGACCAGACACGCATGGACCTCCTGCGCTTCCATGCGGGCGCCGAGCAACCGCGGATAGCGCGACGGACATTCGGGCTCACCGATGATGAGCACGCTCGAGTTCGGATCGGCGTCGCGCACGTCGTTGCGGAAGTCCTGGGTGCGCAGCTTGCGCAGCAGCTTGGCGCGGATCGCCCACGGCCGGCGGTCGGCGTCGTGCTCGTTGTGGTCGGTGTCGAGCAGCTCCCACGGGATGCCCGCGGTTTCAGGCTCGAGCTCGATCTGCATCTCGCCGGTGCCGGCGAGGAACGGTTCCATCTCGACCGGCACGAGCAGCTTGAAGAGGGTCCGGCCGATCTGGTCGTTGGACTCGGCGTTCGAGGCGTTGGCGACCAGATCGCGCAGGAGCGAGCTCTGCGTGTGGTGCGCGCGCACCTCGCTGCGTGCCCGCCTGGTGTCGAGCGTGTACTTGATCTGGGTCTGGCCGTGCTCGCCGCGCTCGGCTTCGGCGGTGATGAAGTCGTAGTCGACGCCGCGATAGCCCGATTCGGCCGGGCGCGGCAGCGGGCCGATGCCGACGGCGACTTCGTCGGTGATCTCGAAACGCGCGGGCGTCGCCGCGGCCTGCATCTTCAGCGAGCGCCACGCTTCGCTCGCCCGGTCGAGATAGAGCTCGATCAGCCGCAGGTGACCGACGCGCGGCCACGGCTTGCCGTTGTTGGCCCCGGCGGCCAGCAGCTCGTTCGCTTCGTGCACGCCTTGCGCGATCCGCTGCGCCGCCTGCCCCGCCGTGATGCCGGTGCCGCCGCTGGCGAGCAGCGTCGCGGCGAGATCGAACGTCGTCACGGCATCGCCCGCCTGTTCGGACGAGCGCTGCGCCCAGGCGATGACCGCCTGACGCACCGTGTGCACGAGGTCGGCGGCATTCAGCTTCCCTTCCTCGCCCAGCCCGACGACGATCACCGCCTTCGGGCGCGGCATGCGGCGCGGGCTCTCGGGATCGACCTTGGTGTTGACGAAGATCTGGTGCGTGCCCGGCCCCAGCGGGTAGAGCCCCATCTCGAGCGACTGCTCCATCGCGCCGCCGATGAAGGTCGTTCATCACGCGCTCGGTGCCGGTGAGCCGCGTCGAGCGGTAGTGGCCGAGGAGGATCGGCGCCTGCTCGAAGGTGAGATCGCCGTTGACGACCGTAATCCGCAGCGAGCGGCGCACCTCCTCTGCCGCCGCGGCGGCCGGTGGCGGCGCTGCGGCGCGCGCACGCGGCCGCGCCGTGTCGGCGACGCGAGCGGGCGCCGCGGCCACGGCCGCAGTAGGAACCGCCGGCCGTTCGCGCAGCAGCCGATGATCGGGCAGCAGCTTCGCCGGATCGAGGCGGCGGAGCGGCTGCGCCTCACCCGACAGGGCGTGCACGAGGAAGTCCACGGTCTCGGGGCGCGTGAAGAAGTTGACGTGCGTGACCGCATCGCCCGGCGAGGTTGCCGCCGGGTCCGAAGCAGCCGATGCGCGCGGCGGCAATGATGCGCGGCGCCCGGCTGGTCGATGCGCCACCCGCCTTCGGACGGCACGACGAGATCGTTCGCCGATCCGAAGAACTGATCGACGCCGGTGTCGAGCATCCGCAGCAGCACCTGTCCCGACGGGTTGTAGTTGGCGACCAGCGCCGAGTAGGCGTTCTCCGGCGGGCCCGGCGGCGATTGCAGCCCGGCGATCAGGTCGCCCGAGCCGTCCATCGCGTGCAGGCCGGGAATGTCGCCAGAGGCATGCCGCGCCAGCCAGACGAGCCCGTTGGCGACGAACTCCGCGCCGGTGCTGAACGGGTTATCGGGAAACAGCTCGAGCAGGTTCGCCACCCAGCCAACGGTGTCCGACCAGCGCTGCGGCGTCGCCAGCGGCGTGCCTTCGTTCGGCGAGGCGACGAGCACCGCATGCCCAAGCTTGAAGCGATCGGCCAGCGGCCCGAACGCGTCGGCGCGTTCGACCAGGGTGCGCAGGACGAGCCCGCCTCTCGAATGCGTGATGACGTCGAACGTCGTCGTCTGGGGCGGCAGACCCTCGAGGAGCATCCGGACGTTCTCCTCGGGCGTGCGGCTCAGGCTGAAGTGATCGAACGCGTAAATGCGGTCGCCGTAGATGCCCTTCGTCCGCTCGAAGAACGTCGATGACGCGAGCGGACGATACGCCGCGGCGGCGTTGGAGAACGTGCCGTGCACGAGGAGCAGCGAGCGGTCGGCAGACGACGGCCTGCCGGCGGCGAGGGAACCCGCGCTCAGCGTGTCGGCGGCAACCTTCAGCCATCCTTCCTTCAGGCCGCGCTTGGCCCACGTGTTCTTCTCGAACGCCGCCACCAGCTTCGGCAGCACCAGGCTGACGATCTTGTCGGCGCCGGCCTTGCCCACCTTGATCACGACGACTTTGATCGCGCTGGTCACGGCGCCGCGGCGCCCGGTCTCGACATCGGTCGAGCGAACGGTGACGACAAAGCGCATCTGGTTCGGATGCCGCCCGCCGCGGCTGGTCGATTGGACCGGCAGGTGAAAGGTCAGCGCACCGGACGGGTGGCGGATCGAGACGATGGCGGCTTCATCGGCGCCGACGTCGTAGGAGAAGTCGAGCGCACCCGGGCCGCCCGGCTGGCCGCGCGTCGCCGGCTTCGGCTGGGCGACGAACTCGTCCGCGACCTCGGATTCCTCGGTCAGGTACTGCGGCGGAAAATCTGCGGCGGCCGCCCGCGTGGCGCCGCGCAGCCGCCCCCGGCTGGCCGCCGCCGGCAGAACGGACCAGTCCGCTGAGTTGAGCACAATCGGCATAATGGCAACCTGAGTAAGCGAGAGTACCGCGTCGAGGGGATCGGCTCAAGCCACGGCTCACGAATTGTGAAACGGCGGTTGGCCCGGATGCCCGACTCACGGTACAGTCGCCGCACCGTGACATCAACGTCATCGGGCGAGGAGAGTGTGGATGGCGAAGCGCGCAAAAGCAAAACGAACGGCGGCCGGGTCCTCGAGGAAGGCAAAAGGCACGAAGAAGAGCAGCAGCACCACCAAGACATGGTCGACCAGACCCAAATCGCTGTCGCTCCACCTCGGCCTGAACTCGGTCAGCCCCGCCCACTACGGCGGCTGGAGCGGCGAGCTGACCGCGTGCGAATTCGACGCGAACGACATGGCGGCGATCGCCAGAGCCAGTCGCATGAAGCCGACCGTGCTGCTGACGCGGCGCGCCACGCGCGCGAACGCCCTGGCGGCGATTCGGGGCGCGTCGAAGAGCCTGAAGGCGGGCGATCTGTTCTTCCTCACCTACTCGGGCCACGGCGGCCAGGTGCCCGACGTCACCGGCGAGGAGCAGGACAAGAAGGACGAGACCTGGTGCCTCTATGACGGCGAGCTGATCGACGACGAGCTCTACCTCGAGCTGAGCAAGTTCGCCGAGGGCGTCCGCGTCCTCGTGCTGTCGGACAGCTGCCACAGCGGGACGGTGACGCGCGCGCCGCTTGGCGAAGCCGACGCGGTCCGCCGGCCGGGACGCTCGAAGATGATGCCGCCGGCGGTCGCGATGCGGACCTACCGCGAGCACCAGGCGTTCTACGACAAGCTGCAGAAGGACGTCGCCAAGGAAGCCGGCCGGACGCTATCGCTCGATCCGGACGCGATGCTGGCGGCGGGCCGCATCATCGAAAGCACGCGGCTGACGTCGATTGCCGGCGAGTGCAAGGCGTCGGTGCTGCTGATCTCCGGCTGCCAGGACAACCAGACCTCGATGGACGGCGACCACAACGGCGCCTTCACCGAGCAGTTGCTGCAGGTGTGGAACGACGGCGCCTACCGCGGAACCTACGCGAAGTTCCACGCCGCGATCCGCTCCCGGCTGCCGGCGACGCAGAGCCCGAACCTCTTCACGCTCGGGCCGTCGGCCACCTTCGTCGCCCAGCAGCCGTTCAGCGTCTGAGATCGAGCGGAACCCTGGTCTTGTTCTTGTCGTCGCCGAGGAGCAGGACCAGGGTTTCGACGGTATCGTCGAAGACGAACAGCACTTCGCCCTCCCCCGCACTGCCGCCGGCCAGCAGCTCGTTGAGGCCGCCAACCGGCGCGCGCGGCACGCCGTCCACTTCGAGCCGGAAGCTCCGATCCCAGAAATTCGTCGGCGTCGTCCTGCGGTTGGTCGCGCGCACCTCGAGCGTCAGCGACAGCTGCTCCATGTTGCGCCGCGCGATCGACGCCGACAGCACGCGATAGGTGATGTCGCCGACGCGGGCCTCGCTTCCGGCAGCGAGCGTCATCGGGAACGGTCCGGCGAGCTTCGTTTTCGCCGGCCGCGGCGGCGTTCCCGGCACCGCGGTTTTCAGGTCGATCGGAATGCGCGTCGATTCCTTGCTGTTGGTCACTTGCAGCGCCGCGCTGCTGGTCGATGGATCGATCTGAAACTCGACTTCCCCATCCTTGGCGCTGTAGCCGTCGATCGTTTCGTTGAGCCCAGGCTGCGGCGCGCGCGGCGCGTCGTCCACGATCAGGCGGAACGACTGGTCCCAGAAGTTGTCCGGCGTCGACTTCAGGTTGGTCATCCGCACGGCGAAGCGCACCGTCATCGGCCCCGAGCCCGCGCGCTCGAGCGACGCCGAAAGAATCTGGTATCGCCCCGTCGATACGGTGACGTCGGCGGTGACCGGCAGCGTCGCCACGCCGCCGCTGCTGCTGCTGCCGCCAGAAGACGGACGGCTCGGATCGCCGCTCGGCCGCACGGTGCCTGAAGGCCACAGATACGCGATCCCCGCAATCGTCATGACGACGAAGCTGGCGACGATCGTCCAGAGCAGACGGCGGCTCGAAGGCGGAAGTGCCGTGGCGGTTGCGGGGCCGGGTGGCGGAGCGGTTGTCGCGATCTGCGGCGCGGCCGCCGTCCTGCGCGGCAGGACCTTCTCGAGCGCCCCGATGAGCACCTGCAGGTCCGAGTCCCAGCGCGAGTGACGCAACTCCACCGCGTTGCGCCAGACAATCGGTTCGACGTCGGGTGGCAGCTCGCCGGCGGCGGGCATGGTGGCGCCGTCCACCAGCACCGGGATCACCTGGATGTCGCGCTTGAGCGCCGCGGCGACCTCGAGCCGGACGAAGTCGGTGGGGTTCTGCAGCCGCGCGGTGCCGCCAGCATCGCCGATCCACGACGGGCCAATCACCACCACCGCCGCCGCGCACTCGCCGACCTTCTGCTCGATCGTCTTCCGGAAATCGATCCCGGGCGCGATCCCGGTGACATCCATGAAGATCGAATCGGGTCCGAACACTTCGCTCAGGTCGTCGGCCAGCCGCCCGGCGAAGCCGGAGCTGTCCTCGCGCCGATAGCTGATGAACACGCCAGGCATAGCTTGTAGTGTCCGGCTTCAGCCGGACCGTCGGTCACCGCCGCAAATCGCGCGTCATCGCCGAGAACTCGAGCATCTGCTTTGCCAGATCCTGCGGGTACGAAATCGAGACGTCGGTGATCTCGCCGGCCGCGTTCTTCACCGCTTCCAGCTTCGGCATCACGAAGCCGCTGTACGACGGCAGCCCCAGCTTGTCGACGCGCGCCACCACCTCGTCGCGCAGCTTCGGATCGAAATGGATGCCGTAGGTTTCAAACAGCGCCTTCGCCGCGGCGTAGTCGCCCTCCGCCTTGATGCGCTGCACTTCGGCGAGCAGCCGGCCGGTGCCCTCGTGGAACGCCTCGACATCGGTCATCACGTAGTAGGTCTTGCCGTCGCGCGTCCGGACGTCGATCGCCTTCGTGTTCGCTTTCAGCCAGTGCGCGATCATCTGCCGGTTGCGCATGTGGTCTTCGGCGATCGTCGTTCCCGAGCGGACGCGGCGCAACTGGAGCATCGCGGTGCGCGCGGTGGTCTCGTACTCGGTGCGGACAATGTCGTCGCGGTCGGCTGCCGGGACGAGACCCAGCTCGACGAGCTTCGGGTCGGGCAGGAAGTAGAGCGCCACCAGATCGGCGCGTGCTTCCTCGAGCGCTGAGAAGTGCTCCTTCAGCGCTGCCTGCGGGTTGCCCGCAAGCCGCTCGCTGATCTTGCCCGAGGCGTGCCCGATCACCTCGTGCATGTTCGTCGTCAGTTCCTCGCTCAGCCCGCTCCACTTCGCGCCACGCTCGGCTTCCTCCGGCGTCCACGCGAACTCGCTGCGGAACGCCGGCAGCGTCGACTTGTCGAACGCTTCGGTGACGTTCGAGAGCGACACCGACTTACTGCCGTAGCGCTCGCGGATCGCCTGGTCGTTCGGCAGGTTGATGCCGATCGGCGTCACCGGCCCGGAGTCGCCGGTCTCGATGACGACATCGATGGCGTTGGCGGTGATGCCCTGGACGCCCTGCTTGCGGTACTTCGGATCCCACGGCATCCGGTCCTCGAACCACTGCGCGTTGGTGGCCAGCGCCTGGATCGCGGCGGTCTTGTGCCGGTTGACGTAGAAGACGAGCGCTTCCCACGCGCCCTTGGCGCCGCGCGCGTCGAGGTAGACCTCGATGAAGCCGTTGATGGTGTCCACCGGCGACGCCTTGTCCTCGACCCACGCGATGTCGTACGCCTCGCGGTCCTTCGTCTCGCCGGTCTGGTAGAACGTGATCAGCGCGCGCAGCGCCTTCGCCGTCGGCTCGGGCGCGAACTTGATCGCCTCCTCGAGGTGGCCGACGATCGCGGCGATCGGCGCGCCGTACCGGCCGCCGGCGCGGTAGACCTCCTCGGTCAACATGCCGCCCTGCTTCACCAGCCGCGAGTTCAGCGGGTACGCTTCCTTGAACCGCTCGAGATCCTTCATCGTCACGCCGACGTAGAGGTTGTTCGCGCTCGCAGTGAGGATGTCCTTCCCCGCCGGCGGCGTCTTCTCGGTGACTTTCGGATCGACCGCTGGATCGAAGAAATGCGGCTGCAGCCGCGCCAGCAGCGCGTCGAGCGTCTCGCCGCTCTTCAGCGGCAACGCCGCGCCCGCCTTCGCGGCGGCCTCGGCCGCGGCGGCGAACGCCTGCGGCGTGCACGTGAGCACGAATTTCTGCGCCGTCAGGTTGTTGTACTGGCCGCTGTTGATCCAGAACAGCTTGGTGTAGCGCTGAATCTCGGCGAGCGTCGCGGCGTCGATCTGCGCCTTGCCGGCGGACCCGACGATCGCTTCGAGGACGTCGCGCATCTCGAGGGCGCGCGCGTGCTTCTGATCGAAGAAGATGTCGCGTCCGGCGATCGCGGCCTGGTAGAGATGCCAGACCAGCGTCTTGTCCTTGAGCGGCAGCTCGTTGAAGCCGTCCGCATACAGCTGCACGATCGCCGCGTCGTCGACGCGGTCGAGGAGGTACTTGCGATCGCCGGCCGGCCCGGCCGCCGCGCTTTTCGCCGCCGCCGCGGTCGAGGCAGCTTTTTCCGACGGCTGTCCTCCGCTGCACGCCGCAATCGCGAGCGCGGCCAGCCCAGCCGCTACACATTTCGTCGTCATCGAAGCGTCACCATATATCTTGATAGTGTATTCGTACGTCGTGTCGCAGTCGCGACAGCCCTTCAGGGCTGTCCGTCGGCCGTTCGTTGCAGCAGCGTTCGCAGTGTCCGGCTTCAGCCGGACCCTTCGACGTCTTAGGAGTGCTCATGAAGCTGACCGAGTTGTTCCTCGCCGAACTCGCCCGCGAAGTCGATCGTTCCCGCCGCGCCCTCGAGCAGGTGCCGGCCGGCAAATACGACTGGAAGCCGCACGAGAAGTCGATGCAGTTCGGCTACCTGGCCGACATGGTCGCGACCATCCCGTCGTGGATCGCGATGGAAGTGAAGGAAAACGAGCTCGACGTCGCGCCGGCGCAGCCGAGGATGAAGCCGGAACCGAAAGAGAACAGCGCCGCGCTCCTCGCCGCCCTCGACAAGACGGCGGCCGATGCCCGCGCCGCGTTAGAGGGCACGACCGACGAGCACCTGCAGACCACATGGCGGCTGCTCGCGCGCGGCCAGGTCGTCCAGGAGGCGCCGCGCTACGAGATGATTCGCGACACCATCAACCACTGGGCGCACCATCGCGGTCAGATGACGGTCTACCTGCGGCTGATGGGCGCCAAAGTGCCGGCGATCTACGGGCCGTCCGCCGACGACATGTCGTTCAAGTAGGCGGACCTCAGACCGGCGTTTCTTCAGGCGCGTGCGCGGCGTAGCGCAGCGGCTTGGTCCACAGGCTCTCGAGCCCTTCGAGGATGTCCGACGCCCAGATGAAGACGTTGCGCCCGGCGACAATCCGCCGCATCGCCGCCATGCGGACGCGGCGCTCCTCGCGCGGCATGTCCACCGCCCGCGCGAGCACGTTGGCGAAGCCGTCGACGTCGTAGGGGTTGATGATCAGGGCGTCGCGCAGCTCCTGCGCGGCGCCAGCCAGCCCGCTCAACACGAGCACGCCGTCCTCGTCGTCTCTCGCGGCCACGAACTCCTTCGCGACCAGGTTCATGCCGTCGTGCAGCGAGCTGACGATGCAGAAGTGCGCGAGGCGATAGAGCGCGACCAGGCTGGCCAGATCGAGCGCCGACTTGTGGTAATAGACCGGCGGCGCCAGCCCCGGCACGCCGTGGCGCGCGTTCAGCTCGGCGACCCTACGATCGATTTCGGACTCGATCGCGTTGTAGCTGTCGAGCGCCGAGCGTGACGGCACGCCGATCTGCACGAAGGTGAGGCGGCCGCGAAGGTCGGGCCGTCGCGAGAACAGCAGGTCGAGCGCTTCGAGGCGCTCGGGAATGCCCTTCGTGTAGTCGAGGCGATCGACGCCCAGGCCGATGAGCGGCGCCTGCAGCCCGAAGTCGGTCCGCAGCCTCGCCTGCTCGACGGCGAGGCGCGTGTCGCGCCCGACAATCTGGATTCGATCGTAGTCGACGCCGATCGGCACCGCGGTGACGGCGGTCGTGCGCGATCCGAAACGAATCGCCTGCCCGCCGGCGTCGATGTCCGCGTCGAGCTCCTCCTCCACCGCCATCGCGAAGTTGCGGCGATCGCGCTCCAGCTGGAACGCGATCAGATCGTTAGCGAGCAGGCCCTCGAGCAGCTCGCGCCGCCACGGGCAGATTCGCAGCCGGTCCGGGTACGGCCACGGGATGTGCCAGAACAGCGCCGTCCGCGCCGCCGGCCGCCGTTCGCGGAGCCGCTGCGCGACCAGCGCGAGGTGGTAGTCCTGGATGAAGACCGGCGTCTCGTCGCTGCGCAGTTCGTCGTCGATCGCCGCCGCGAAGCGGCTGTTGACGGCCTGATACGCCGCCCAGTTCTCACTGCGGAACTGCGGCCGCACGTCGACGAGATGGCACAGCGGCCACAGCCCCTCGTTGGCGAAGCCGCCGTAGTAGCCGTCGTACTGCAGGCGATCGAGCCAGAGCCGGCGAAGCTGATAAGAAGGCGCGCCAGGCGGGACCGCGACCTTGTCGCTCGCGTCCACCACCGCCGCATCGGCGCTGCCGCCGCCGTACGCGATCCACACCCCCTGGCGTTCGCGCATCAGCGCGTCGAGTGCGATGGCAACGCCGCCGGTGGCGTGCGTCACGCCGATGCCGCCGTCCGCGTCGTACGAGTGAATGTACGGCTCCCGGTTGGACACGACGATGAGCGGCCGCTGCAGCTGGGCCTCCAGCTCGCCGGCGCGCGAAAGGCCGATCCGGAAGAGCGCCGGGCCCACCAGCTCGTCGATCCCGATGAGCGCCACCAGCAGCATCTGGATGCGTGCCCCCCACGTGGGGAACTCCACCGCCAGCACCGACGCGAGCCCGAGCGTGATGCCCGCCTGCGAGATCAACCCGGTCCAGGCATAGGCGCTCGCGCGCCGATCGATGCGCGATCCGCGCAGGCCCACCGCGAGGCCGAGCGAGATCAAGCCGATGCGGAGCAGCACGAGCGCGAGCGCGACCGTGCCCATCTCGGCGAGCACGTGGAGCTGGAGGGATGTGCCCACCGCGACGAAGAAGACGATCAGCACCGGCAGCGCGCCGCGCTGGATCGCGACCTTGAGCGCATCGCCCTGCGGCACGGCGATGTTCGAGATCACCATGCCGGCGGCCATCGCCGCGAGCAGCGGCTCGAAGCGCTGCGTCGCGCCGACCTGGCTCAGAAGCACGCACGCGCCGAGCAGCACGAGCGTGCTCTCGCGGGCGACGTAGCGCAGGTACAGCGCCAGCAGCGCGCCGACCAGGCTCCCGAACGACAGTGCCCCGCCAATCTCCCACACCAGCGTCGGCAGCACGCTGCTCTCGACCGGGACTGTCGCCGAGCGTCACGCGCCCGAGCTGCATCAGCACCGAAAAGAGGACGAGGACGACCAGATCGGCGACCACCACGATCGCGAGCACGACGTCGCTCATGCGCCCGCGCGCGCCGGTTTCCGCAATCACCGCCGCGGTCATCGTCGGCGAGAAGCTGATCACGACGACGACGAACAGCGCCGCGATGATGAGCTTGCCGAGTCCCTGCGCGTCGGGGGCAATCGGCAGCCACGGCCAGACGAGCCAGACCACGGCGAAGAGCCCGACCATCGCGATCGTCAGCGTCGCGGCGATGACCCGCGCGACGCCGTGGGCACGGCGGCCGAGGCGCTCGAAGTTGAGCGTCAGCCCGGCGATGAAGGCGATGAGCGCCGTGGCGACGCCGGTGACCGTCTGGAGCTGCCGGGCCATCTCCACGGTGATCACGTTGCCGAGATACGGGCCGAGGAGAAGGCCGAACAGCAGATAGCCGGTGAGTTTCGGCAGACGAAACCGGCGCAGGATTTCGCCCGACACCAGCGCGACGACGAGCGTGAACCCGAGCGGCAGCGCGGTGCCCGATTCGGCCGCCGCCGCGCCGCCCATGCCCATCCGGCGCACCAGGAACAGCGCCGCGACGACGAGAGCGACCGACGCGAGCCGCGTCATGCCGCCTCCCGTGGGGCATTCGTGATCGCCAGCAGCTCGGACAGGAGCGTGCCGAGGACGAGGATATCGAGGATCAGCGGCGCGGCGGGATTCGACCACGCGGCGACCAGGTTCAGCGCGAACGCGACGCCGATCACGCCGGTGGGGAGGAGATGCAGGCCCAGCGCCAATGGGCGGCCGATCGAGGCAAGCCGGCTCACCACGAAGCCGGACGCGAGTTTCGCGCCGGTCCTGCACAGCACATAGGCGGCCACCAGCGCCATCGCACCGGCGGAGAAATCGCATTTCGCGCCGGCGATGATGAGCAGGAGGACGACGAGCGGATGCTGCAGGTACTCGAGGTCGCGCGTCATCCGCTCGCCGGCCGCGCCGCCCATGACCCGCCAGCATGCGCCGGCGACGAAGCCGAGGAACAACGCCGACGCGGCGAGATATTCCGCGGCGCCGCCAAGCAGGAGCACGGTGCCGGCGGCGAAGACGCGCTGCTCGTTGTCGTCGCTGGTCTGCCCCGCCAGCAGCCAGCCGGCAAGGCCGATCATCGCCGCGATCGCGCAGAGCTCCGCCGTCAGGAGCAGGCTCGCGGCCGGCGATAGATGGCGCAGCCACGCGAGGGCCAGCGCACCGAGGACGATCGCGATCGCGGTGCCGAGCTCGCCGATTCGGCCGATGAGCGCAGCGAACGGATGCGCGGCGCTGCGTGTTCCAGGCGTCGACGCCACCGCGGCGACCGCAAGACAGGCAGCGGCGATCCAGGTGCTGTCGAGCCCCAGCCCCATGGCACGCCACACCGCGGCGGCACACCCGCCCACCGCGACGATCGTGAGCACCACGTCGACGAGGACGCCTGCCAACAGCGCCGGCTCGCGGCGGCGGTCGCGGTACAGCCCGAGGCCGGCGAGCGCACCGAGGGTGGCGAGTGCTGCCGAGACGGCGGGATCGAGAAACGCCAGCAGCGACTCGGGCAGGACGTTGAGGCCGCGCGGTCCCATCGCCATGCCGAGCGGCAGGAACAGCAATGCGGGTCGATCGATCGCCGAGCGGCCGAACCGCTCCGCGCCGCGAGCGCGGACGGGCGCCGCCGTCTGGGTGGCCGGCATCATCGCTTCGTCAGCGCGACGATGTCGTGCCGATCGCCACGTGTGATCGCCGCGAGGATGGCCCCGCCGTCGGGGACGGCTGCGAACGCACGCGACACCTCCGCCGGCAGCGGCGTCGCCGCCGTCCCGATCGAGGTGATGAGATCGCCTGGTCTCAAGCCCGCGCGATCGGCCACCGAGCCGCGGACCACGCTGACGATCTCCGCGCCGACACCGCGGCTCGCCCGCATCGTCAACCCCAGAGCAGGTGCGATCGGCGCGTCGCTCCCGCTCGCGATCAGGGTGACGTCGAAGACGTCCTGCTGCCGGCGCACGCGCAGCACGACGGATTCTTTCGGCGCCAGCCGCGCGGTGCGCGCGAGCCAGTGCTCGATGGTGGGCACGAGCGCGCCATCGACCGCTTCGACGAGGTCGCCGGCTGCCAGCTTCCCCGCTGCGGCGCCGGCCGGGTCGACCCATGCGACGACGACGCCTGACGCCTCGCCGATCGCCGAGGTGATGGACGGCGTCAGCATGCGCACCTCGATGTCGAGGCGTCCCGCGGTCTTGTAGCCAGCCTGACGCACGCGTTCCGCTTCGCGCAGCACCGCATCGCCGGGAACGATCGCCTTGCGGCCGCGCATCTCGACGACGAGGCCCGCGAACAACCCGTCCGAGGTGAACATGAACGTGCCCGGCCTTGCGTCAACCTCCGAGCGCGGCAGCCACACCGGCGGCGGCCACAGCGGCGAGTCGGTCGGCGACAGCGAATCGATGAAGAGCGGACGCATCGACGGGCCGTCGGGCCCGGCCTGGGCGGCGAAGAGATACCGCGGCTGCTCGGGCTGGCGCGGCGCCCACGGCGAGGGTTCCGCAACGTCCGGCGGACGCGCCTTGATGACGGTCAGGCCGGTGGCGCGATCGTGTCCGACCACATCGTCGCGCTGCAGCGCATCGACCGGCGTCAACGCGACGGCCAGCCCGCTGCCGATTCGCAGCGCCTGAACCGCCGCGCCCTCCCTGGCAGCGTCTGCGTCGCCGGCGACGGCCGGCGTAAAGAGGTAAGGCGCGACTTCCGCCTGGGTCGCGGCAACCGCGGCGGCCAGATCGGCAAAGTTCGGGGGCCGGATCAGAGGAGAGAGGATCGGCGGGACCGGCGCCGTCGCGGCCTCGCGCTCGGGGAAGCGAACCCGCGACAGCACCCACAGCGCGACGATCGAGATCACGATCGTCGTGATCAGCATCCGCGTCTCGCGCGACACGCGCGGTCGCGCGGAGTTGACCGGATCCATCATCGGCGCGTGCGTTCGAGCGGGATCAGCCCGCCGCGTCCATTCTGCAGCGGTCGCGCCGCGACCAGCACGCGCAGCAGCGAATCGATGTCAGCCTGCTCTCGAATGTAGTAGCGCGCCATCGAATTCCGGTTGCGACCGACGCGTACCGACAGCAGCCGATCGGCGGGCGCCGCGGCAAACGCATCTTCGTCCGTCTCATCGTCGCCGACGTAGATCGAGCTGTCACAGGCGAGCACCCTGCGTGTGTGCTCGAGGGCGGCGCCTTTGTCGGGAGCCGATGCCGGCACCAGGTTCACCGCTTGGTTTCCGCCGACGATGCGCACGCCAGGCAGGCGCCGCACCGCCGCCTGGATTGCGCGGCGGACGCCGCGCTTCTGCCGCACGAGGCGGTAGTGAATGGCGACCGAGTAGGTCTTGTCCTCGATCGACAGGCCCGGGTAAACGCGCAGGCAGCCGAGCCGATCGACCCACTGCCGGACGGCCGCCGCATGCGCCGCGTTCTGGGCCCACGGCTCGAGGCCGTGATTGCCGTAGACGTGCCAGAGCGGGATGCCGTCGAGCCGCGCGGCGACGTCGTTCCAGCCGCGGCCCGAGATGACGATGCAGGGATAGCGGATTGCCGCCGCGACGAGCAGGCGGCGCGTGCGCTCGCGGATGCGGGCGCGCTCCGGATGCGCGGTGATTGGCGCAAGCGTGCCGTCGTAGTCGAACGCGACCAGCACGTTCGACGAAGCGAAATGGGCGAGCGCCGGCGCGTGCCGGCGCGCGAGGATGTCGGGCATTACCTCCGGCCGCAGGCCTTCGCGCTCCGCACTTCTTCCACGATTTCGACGATCGCGGCCGCCCACCCGGCGACGTCGATACCGCCGCGCGCCGGATCCTCCTCGCCAACGATGACGCGGCGATCCACGAGCTGCAGCACGTTGTCGTCGGCCAGCGCATCAGCGAGTCCGATGGTGACGACCGTCCCGTATGCGCGATGATACAGCGTCCGCAGCAGGGCGACGCCGAGACTGTTCTCGACCGGTGCGCCGACATAGTCGTAGTGATCGGCGGCAATGCAGCGCAGGTGCGACGCATTGAGCGCGTCAATCAAGCGCTCGCGCGCGCCGGCGCGACGATCGCGGAGGCAGAAGCGCTCGCCGTACTCGGGCAGCTTGGCCAGGCGCGCCTGGAGCAGCGACAGGCCGGTTTCGCGCGCAACCTCCTCCACCGACATGTCGCTGAAGGCCAGGATGTCCACCGGCAGGCGCGCCGCGGTCCGGCGCAGCACCTGCGCGATCTCGGCGTGGGGACGCCCGAACTCCACGGCCTGATAGCCGGCGATGTCGCGCGCGTGCGGCACGTCGAAGCCGAAGTAGCCGGCCGGGACAAAGGCCGCGCCGCCGCTCTCGCACACGAACGGGTGATGGAGGCCGAGCGCCTGCTGGATGCTTTCGATCTCGGCCCGTGTCTTGTTCGAACACAGCACGAGCGACACCGGCATGTCGTCAATCGACGACAACGCGCGGGCGGCATCGGCGAAGGCATGCGTGTGCGGATCGCACAGCACGCCATCGACATCGGAGAACACGACGACTGGAAGTTCGGATGTCATGGTTGTGGTGCCTTCAACGCTAGCCGTCCACGCAGCAGCCTCCCATCCGGCAGAAACCGTATTCTCCTACCGGAAACCATGGAGCCGGCTGAGCTGGTGAGCCGGTCGACCTGACGCTGAGATCCCCTATTGTGGCGCAACGCGCACCCTTCGGCGGTTGTCGATTCGGACTGCGTTACTGTTCGGCTTCGGCGATTCGCTGCCCGAACCGGGGCGGGAGATTTTCAGCTGGTCGCGGAAGGACGCGGCAGCAAGGAAGTGGCGCGCACTGCGGTCGGTCAGCGCCGTGCGGCGCGGCGTCGTTTCGTTGGGTCCGCCTTCTCGCGGACGCTCACGTGCCGGCCGCAGCCGGACACTCCGATCACTATTTCCGGAACCGCAGCCGCGCGCCGAACCCGAACTGGATCCCGCCGGCATCGAGGCCGTGGAGCGCGGAGCCTTCCGGCCCCAGGTCGACCGACGCCTTGACGTAGCGAATCGTCATCCCGAAGCCGATCGCTGGCGTCAGGAAGTACGCGACGTCGGCGCCGAGGTTGATGCCGAACGCCGTGTCTGTCCGCTCGTCGGAGGCGACGCTGGCAATCGCCGCCCGCGCAAACGGCGGCTCCTCCGCGCCGAGCACGATCCCGGTGACGACGTCCTGCTTCACGGTGACGAGGCTCGGGCCGGCGAACACCGCGACGCCGATCCGCTCGCTGAGCGGCAAATCCCAGAGCGCGAAGAAATGCAGCGCCGATTCGACGTGCTGCAACTCCTCGGCCGCGAAGACGGCCGTGCGCGGCTGGTTGAACTGCACCGGATGCGGGACCCGCGCGGTCGTCTCGCCGTTGTCGCTGCCCTCGAAGCGCACGTAGGTGGCGCCGGCGCCGAGGTTGCCGCCGAAGCGGATGCCGCCGCCGAGATCGAGCAGCGCTTTCAGCCCTTCGACCTTGTGCGCAGTCGTCACCGATGCCGGCTCGTCGTAGATGATCGGCGTCGAGATCTCGCTGAACGTGCGCGTGCCCGGCTGCAGCCCGAAGTTGACGTCGATGAAAAAGCGATCGCTCGGTAACGGCATCTGCGCGGCGGCGCGCGCCGACGTCACCGCCACAAGCACAACACCCAGACTCAGGCGCGCGAGCTTACATCCCACCAGGAATGACCACGAGAGCATCGGCAGTTTGTACCGGTGACGTTGAAGTGACGGTGACCTTGACGACGTAATTGTCCGGACGATTCGTGAAGGTGTGGATCACCTGCGGTCCTGTCGTCACCTGCACCGGCGAACCGTCGCCGAACTCCCACTGGTAGGTGGCGATGATCACCGTCGCCGGCTGCACCGTGGCGACGAAGGTGTAGACCTTGGTGTTCCCGCTGGGCACTGGCGGGCCGGCGGCGATGACGACGTTCAGCGGCGCCTGCGCGGCGACGACGATGACGGTCGAGACGGTGGCAGCGCCGCCATTCGCATCGGTCGCCGTCACCGACACGGTGAACGAGCCGGGCGAGGCGTAGACGTGGCGCGCGGTGACCGCCGCGCCGCTGGCCGCGCCGAGATCGGCCGCGCGCGAGCCGTCGCCGAAATTGATCGAGACGTTCTGGATCGGCGCGCCGCTGTTGGCCGCCGGCGCCACCGAAATCGTGAACGTCGTCGTCTGGTTCTGAGTCGGATTATCGCTGACCGCAATCGACACGACCGGTATCGGCCGCGGCGCAAGCGTGACCGCGACCGAGCCGCGCGGGATGTTCGGATCGCCGGCCGGCGTACCGGCGGCGCCGACGACCGCGGTGACCGACGCCTCGCGGCTGGTCGTCAGGACCACCTGCGCGACGCCGGTCGGATCGGATTTGACCGAAGACGGTGTGACCGTGCCCGATGTCGTGGTGAACGAGACCGGGACGCTCGTGAGCGGCTTCCCGCCCGCGTCGAGGACCGTCGCCGAGATGGTCGACGTGCCGCCGTTGAACGGCACCGCGGTCGGCGCGGCGCTCATGTTCAGGCGCGTGGCTGCCGCTGCGCCGACCGGGATGCGGACGCTGGCCTGCGAGCCGGAGGATGCCGTGATCACCGCCATCCCCGATTCCGCGCCGGCAACGAAAGTGACGGTCGCCTTGCCGGCCACCGATTCGGCAGTGTCCGGCTGCACCGATCCCAGCGTCGCCCCAAAGTTCACGACCGTGCCGTCGGACACCGGCTGGCCGTCGGACTTCCGAACGTCGGCCACGATCGCGGCCATCCCGTTGAAGCCGAGCGCGGCGGGCGTGGCGGTGAGGGTGACCGAGGAGCCTGACGGTGCGACCGAGGAACCGCTGCACGCCGGAATCAGACAGCCGCCTGCGAGAAGGACCGCGGCGAGGCGGAATGCGCCGGCGATCCGGCGGGTGCCGACAGCGTGCGTCAGGTGCATGAGGCTTGCCCGCCATGGACTCACGAGGGTGCAGGGAGCGGCGGCGGGTGTCGAACATTATGCGCGAAAGGGGAGGAAAATCCGGCCGGCGCTGCGCGGTTTCTCACGGCGGGCGCGTCGTCATCGCCGCCTTCTCCCTTGCGGCGTGCCATCGGCGGGCGTACACTCGACCTGCCATGCCAATCAACCGAACGCCGGTGATTCAGGCCTTTTTCATCGGCGGCGCGCCGCGGATCGCGCAGCGGATGCGGGCCGCCGCGCCCGCCGCCGCAGCGACCATCCAGGCACACCCCGCGTCCCAGATCGTGCCGCTCGACGCGGGGAGGCTCAACCTCTCGGGCAACGTGGGCGAGCCGCTGCCGGTCGCGATTCAGCGCAAGATGGAAGCGTTCTTCGGCGCCGACTTCTCCGACGTACGCGTCCACTCCGGCCCGCAGGCACATGCCATCGGCGCGATCGCGTTCACGCTCGGCTCGAGCATCTACTTCGCGCCCGGCCAGTACCGGCCCGAAACGCCACGCGGCCAGCAGGTGCTCGGCCACGAGCTCGCCCACGTGCTGCAGCAGCGCGCCGGGCGCGTCCGCAACCCGCAGGGCTCCGGCATCGCGATCGTGCAGGACGTGCTGCTCGAAGCCGAAGCCGAGCATCTCGGTGCGCGCGCGGCCGCGTTCTCGGTGCCGGTGCATACCCAGCGACGAGGACCGACCGGATAAATTCGGTACCGGTTAACGCGAACGGGGGGAGCGCGCCGCCTTCACCTGCTGGACGCCGGCGCGCACTTGCTCGTGCGTGTAGAAGTTCTCCATCGGCAGCCCCGCCTGCTCCGCATGCCCCGGATCCGGCTGATAGTGCCCGGACGCGTTGCTCCACCATTCCAGCTCACCATGCCGGAACGCCGCCTCGCCGGCGTACGCCACCGATCGTCCCTCGGCGAGCACCGGGTGCCGATACCGCGGGTGCATGCGAATCGCGCCGGTGGTGTCGGTGATGAACACATAGCGCGCGTTCGGCAGGGTCTGCCCGCGCGCACCCGGGCGGCTGATGCGGTACTGATCGAAGAACCGATCGAGCGTGGCGATCTCTTCGCGGTTCACTTCCCCGTAGTTGCGCGGGTTCAGGTTCGGAAAGACCTTCGCCAGTCGCGGCGCGGCGGTTTGACGCTGCACGCTGCGCGCACGTGTCGGCGCGGGTTGCGGCGTTTTCGCGGCCGCAGTCGCACGTTGATTGGCGGGACGCTTCGGTTGCACTGAGACGATGGTTGAGGGAAATGGTACCACACGCCATCGACTATAATCGGCGCTTTCAGCCCAATGATGCACCCTGAATGGCGGGTTGGAACCAGCCTCGAGACGGATCTGTTCCAGCCCATGTCGCACTACGGATGGCGGGGCGGAGTCAGCGTCGAGACCGAACTGTTCGCCGAGCCGTACAGGTTCGAGTTCTTCCAGGCGGTGCGCCTCCTCGAGCTGCGCGCGCGCGCGGCGGCGGTGGCGCGAGCCGCGCGAGGCGAACCGGCGTCAACCGCAGACATCGTCCGCTTCCGCGCCTCATACGATCTGAGCTTCCCGCCGAGCGAGATTCGCGAGCTCGCCGTCGCCGGCGAGCATGCAATTCCGCGCATGACCGTGGCGTTTTTCGGCGCCGGCGGCCTCGACGGCCCGCTGCCAACCTCGTTCACCGAAGCCATCCTCGAGCGGTTGAGCCGCAAGGACAACGCGACCACCGACTTCCTCGACATCTTCCATCACCGGTTGCTGTCTCTGCTCTACCGCATCTACAAGAAACATCGTCCCGCGCTGGCCACGACGCCGCCGGCCGACAATCCGATCTCGCGGTATCTGTTCTCGATCATCGGCGTCGGGTTGGGATCGATCGCCGGCCAGACGCCCGCGCGGCCGGGGCTGCTGCGCTATGCCGGCCTGCTCGCGATCAAACCGCGTTCAGCCGCCGGGCTCGCGACGCTGGCGTCGGATTACTTCAAGGTGCCGGTGCAGGTGCAGCAGTTTGTCGGCGAGTGGGTGGCGCTCGGCGACGATCAGACGACGCGCATCGGACGCACCGGCCAGAACAACGGCCTCGGCGGCGCCGCCGTGGTCGGCACGCGCGTCTGGCTGCAGGATGCCGGCATCCGGCTGCGGATCGGACCGCTGCGCGCGGATCGCTTTGCCAGCTTCCTGCCGAACGGCGACGATCACTGGCGCCTCGCCGAACTGGTGCGGCTGTACCTCGGTCCGGATCTGCGCGCAACGCTGCACCTGGTGCTCGACCGGCGCGACGCCGGCAAGGTCGGCTACACGCGGCTCGGCATGTCGGTGCTCGGGCGAACGTCGTGGCTGCGCACGGCGCCGGGCATGCACGCCGACGATCCGGTCGAGGTGCCGCTTCGCCGCCAGTCGTGGCGCCGGCAACAGGCGGCATCGTGAGCCCGGTTGGCTTCGTCCAGCACGTCTACCCCGTCCAGATCACGACGCCGTTCGGCGACAGCGAGCTGCTCGTCGAGGATCTCGACGGCGAGGAGTCGATTTCCGGGCTCTACGTCTATCGCCTGCGCATGGTGTCGGAGAACCCCTCGCTCGCCTTCGACACGATCGTCGGCAAGGAGGCGTCGCTGGCGATCTCGATGGCGGACGGCGACAAGCGGTTCGTGCACGGGATCGTCGCCCGCTTCCGGCAGGCCGGGTCGTCCCGGCGCTTCACGACCTACTTCGCCGAGCTGTGCCCGCGGCTCTGGCTGCTGACCAAGACGCGCGACTCGAAGATCTACCAGAACAAGACCGTCCCCGACATCATCAAGGCGGTGCTGTCCGATCACGCGGTCACCGACATCAAGGACGCGCTGACCGGCAGCTACCAGGCGCGCGACTTCTGCGTCCAGTACCAGGAGACGGCATTCGACTTCATCTCGCGGCTGATGGAGGCCGAGGGTATCGCCTACTGGTTCTCGCATACGGCGAGCGCACACACCCTCGTGCTCTCAGACGATGCGTCGGCGTACGAGGAGGGGCCGTCGCTCAGTACCTCCACGACCGAACCTGCCGAGGCGCGCGCGGCCGCACTGCCCGAGTGCTCGATCGAAGTGCAGGTCACGTCGGGAAAATACCGCGCCGACGACTACAACTTCGAGACGCCCGCGACCGATCTGCTCGGCGTCGCCACCGGCCAGGCCGCCGATCTCGGCGTCTACGAGTACCCCGCCGGCCAGGATTCGAAAGACGGCGTCGAGGCGGCGGTCGATCGCCGGCTGCAGGCGTTCGAGGTCCAGGGACGGCTGGTCCGCGGCGGATCGACCAACGCCGCGGTCGCGCCCGGCTCCACCTTCACGCTGCAGGATCACCCGCGCGCCGACTTCAACGCCGCCTACGTCGTGTCGAAGGCGTGGCACCGCGCCAACCAGGACACCTACTCGAACACCTTCGAGGGATTCCCGAAGGACGTCGCCTTCCGCCCGCCGCGCATCACCCCGTCGCCGCAGATCGTCGGCTGCCAGACCGCCAAGGTCGTCGGCAAGGCGGGCGAGGAGATCACGACCGACAAGTACGGGCGCATCAAGTTGAAGTTCCACTGGGACCAGTCGGCGGCCGCCGACGACACCGCTTCGTGCTGGGTGCGCGTCGCGCAGGGATGGGCCGGCAAACAGTGGGGCATGTTCTTCCTGCCGCGCATCGGCCAGGAGGTCGTCGTCAGCTTCCTCGACGGCGATCCCGATCGGCCGCTGGTCACCGGCTGCGTCTACAACGCGGAGCAGACGGTGCCCTACGCGCTGCCCGACAACCGGACGCAGAGCGGGGTCAAGACCGACTCGTCGAAGGGCGGCGGCGGCTTCAACGAGATCCGGTTCGAGGACAAGAAGGGCGAGGAATCGTTCGCGGTCCAGGCGCAGAAGGACATGTCGATCACGGTCCTGAACGATCAGACCGCGACGATCAAGAACAAGCGCAGCGTGACGGTCACCGGCGACGAGACCCACGCGAACGACGCCAACCTCACCTACACGATCAAGAAGGATCTCTCGCTCGACGTCAGCGGCAAGGTCACGCTCACCGTCACCGGCGACCTGACGCTGAAGGTGACCGGCGCGATGCAGATCGAGGGCAGCAAGGACATCTCGACGAAGGCGGGCATGAACCTGAAGCAGGAGGCCGGCACGAACCTGTCGCAGCAGGCGGGCGCCAACCTGGAACAGGAAGCCGGGGCGCAGATGAACGTCAAGGGCGCGCTCGCCAACGTCGAAGCGAGCGGTCCTCTGGTGCTCAAAGGCGCGATCGTGAAGATCAACTGATGGGCATCCAGGTCTGCATGGGGGCGACGCTGCAGTGCAGCTTCGGCGCCGCGCCGAGCACGCTCGTCGTCCTGCCCGACAAGGCAGTGCTGACGCAGACGCCGGCGGCGACGATCATGGACAACGCGCCGATCGTGAACGTGCCGCCGTTCGGGATGTGCAGCTCGATGGCGAACCCGACGGTCGCGGCGGCGACCGCCGCGGCGCTCGGCGTGCTGACGCCGATGCCGTGTGTACCGACGATCCCCGCGCCGTGGGCGCCGGGTGCGCCGACGGTCCTGATTGGCAACATGCCGGCGCTGAACGAGTCGTCGAAGCTGATGTGCGCGTGGGGTGGCGTCATCCAGATCCTCGTGCCGGGCCAGGTGACGGTGCAGGTTCCCTGAGATGTCGTACGACTTCTCGTTCACCAAGCGCGAATGGTGGGCAACAGTTGCCGGCGCGGTGCTGTTCGTCCTGCTGATGTTCGCGTTCGGGTTCGTGTCGGGCGCGTTGTGGCACCGCTCACCGGCGACGGCGGATCAGGCGCCTGCGCCTGATCTTCACCGGCATCTCCGCCTGCATCTTCACCGGCATCGGCGCCGGCGCCCGCGGCACCGGTCAAGGACGCCGCGCCGCCGCCTTCACCCTCGGCGGCGGCGTCGCGCGCAGCAGCGGATACACGAGGCTGCTGAAGAACGCGCCGCCGGCCTCCAGGTGCTGCAGCCGCCGCACCACTTCGCCGGCGTCGTAGTGCGCCTCCGCAATCTCCTGCCGCAGCAGCGTGAGCATCCGCAGGAACCGCCGCCGCCGATACCAGCCCGACACCGACACGTAGGCCGGCGACAGCAACAGCGCCACCATGCGGTGCGTCAGGCTCGGCACCTGCAGCCAGCCGGCGGCGACGAACTCGTTCGCGAGCGCGGCCACCGTTTTCGCATCGACCGGATCGCCGGCCGCGGCTCCCCGCTCGGCCAGGGTCAGCCGGCGCAGCACCTGCATCAGCCGCTCGAAGCGAGACGGCGCCGCGGCGGAGGTGCCGATCTCGAGATAGCCTTCGACGCTCCGATCGAGAAACTGCAGCGACGTCGGGATGTACGCCTTCTCCCGCTGTGCATCGCTCCGCGTCCGCTCGAGCGCCTCGAGTACCTGCTGCCGCAGCGGCTCCCGGTGCGGACCCTGGCGAGGTGCAAACAGCTTGTCGAGCTGGTCGAGGCGGTGCTCGAACGCCGCGCGATCGTTCGGCCGCCGCCGGATGAGCGCGTGATCGACCGGCGTTCGCCACGAGACGACGCCGTTTCTGACCAGCGGGATGCGCTCGACGAAGGGCAGCTGGACGCCGACCGGATCGCGGTCGAGCAGATCGAGAATCGCGGCGCGGTTCGTCCCGGCGGCGGCGATCGCGTCGAACAGCTCGCGGTCGGCGGTCGAGAAGCGCATCTCCGGCGCCTTCGCCTGCGAGCGCGCCGCCGTCACCGCCGCCTGCAGCGCCTGCACGTCGTCGACCTCGGCGTGAACCGCCAGCTTGAGGCCGGCGACCAGGGAGCGGACACGATCGGCGAAGTCGACGTCGAAGCCGAGGTCGTGAATCAGCCGCGCGAGATCGGCATTGGCCTCGATCTGAAGCCGGAGGTCGGCGTCGAGGTCGACGGCGGCGGCAGACGACGCGCGGACGTTCGGCGAGGGCCACACGAGCGGCGGTTCCTAGAACACTTGCTGCGACCCGGCGAGCGGCGGCCACCGCTTCCACTGCTTCTGCTTCTGGAGGCTTTCCATCACCACCTGCGTGAACGAGTTGACCGCGGTGTGGAGCGCGAAGAAATGGTGCAGGACGGAGGCGAAGAGATACGCGCTGCCGCCGACATACTGCGCCTCGTCGAACACCACCGTCACCTGCGTCCCGCGGCAGAAGCCGCGCCAGGCATCGGGACCGATCCGGCCGGCGATCGGACGCGTCCGCAGATCGACGATCCCTTCAATCTGGCGATCGATGAACGGATTGCCGGAGAAGTTGTAGAGCTGCAGGATCTCGCGCAGCGCCGACAGGCTCGACGGCCCGTTCGACAGCGACAGGTGGTTGAGCGACAAGGTCGAAATCAGCTTCCACAGCGCCTCGCCGCCGAGCGCCGGATAGGCGGTGTCGGTCGGGCGGGTGATGCAGTTGATGCGGGTGATCGGCGCGGCCTCCTCGATCTGCAGCGCCGCCCCGTCGGGCAGCTGCACCGCGAGCTCGCGGTTGGTGCAGAGCGTGTGCGCGTAGAGCACCTGGGTGGGGGGCATGGCAGCGTCGAACGCCAGATCGACGAAGCTCACCCACATGTCGGTGCCGGAGAGATCGCCCCGTCCGGTCGGCGCGCGCCGCGCGTGCCAGAACGCCGTGCTGTGCTCGTCGCCGCCAGCGTGCCGCGCCGAGAAGTACGGCTGCACTTCGATCGTCGGCTTGGCCGGGTCGGCGGACGCCGACATCGACACGATCGAGTGGATCTCGGTGATCGCCTCGCGCCGGGCGTCGGCGACCAGGCGGTGCTCCATCACCCGGTGATCGATCCGGATCGGCTCGCTCGTCCTCGCGAACAGGTTCACGATCGGCGTGCAGCCGAGCAGCACCGAGTCCTTCTCGATCGGCAGGCGGCCGGCCGGGTTGCGATCGAAGAGGAAGTAGATGTCGAGCGTCGTGCCCGGCGGACGCCGTTCCAGAAACCGCAGATCGAAGAAATGAAACTTGATCGGGAACTGCAGATACTCCTGCAGCAGCCGGTACCCCGGATGGCTGTTCGGGGCCGACGGAATCGCCTCCTCGTCGTCGGCAAAACCCACCGGCACGACCGCGTCCGGACGCAGGATCACCGCTTCGGCCGACTCGTCGCTCGCCAGCGCGACGCCGCAGAGCGCCTGCCCCATCAGCTCGTAGAGGGCGCTGGTCACCGTCGACTCGCCGTTCAGATAGAAGCGGAGCGACTGCAGATCGAGCTCGTTGAGTTTTGCGCCCCGCTGCTCGATCCGCACGTGCAGCACCGAGCTGACATCGTGGCGGCGATCGAGCACGCTGAACGCCGAGCGCGGCGCGATCTCGACCTTCGCGATCTCGACCGGCCACAGTTCGACCGGATAGCAGGTCCGGAACCGGCACACGCTGCCGTCGAAGGTCTGCGCGAAGAGCCGCGTCTGACGCGGGATCAGCCTTCCCGTCGTCAACGCGTCCCGGTCCGGGTCGACCTGGAACCGCGCGATCGCCAGCGGCGGCACCGGGTTGACCAGGTTCGGATACAGCACGCCCAGCAGCGACGCGCCGATCTCCGGCAGCTCGAGGTCGAGGCGCCGCTCGAGCCGCGCGGTCAGGAAGGCGAACGATTCGATCAGGCGCTCGACGTGCGGATCGGTGCTCAGCCCGCCAGCCAGCTCGAGCCGCGCGGCGATCTTCGGGTACGTGTGGGCGAACTCGCGCCCCATCCGGCGCAGGTACGCCAGCTCGTCGAGGTAGTACGGCAGAAAATCGTCGCGCTCGTCCACTAGATCACGGCCGCGCTCAAGCCGTCATCCGCAGGGGCCGACTCGACGACGTAGACACCGCGCTCCTCGACGACGAAGGGGAACGACACCGGCTCGGCGAGATTGTCGAGCACCAGCGTCGCGTCGAGCACGATGCGCAGCGAGCGCGGCTGCCGCGGATCCGGTGTCACCTCGAGCACCGGGTTGCGAAGCCGCGGCTCGTAGGCGCGCACGGCTTCGGCGATGAGCGACGCCAGCCGCTGACGGTCGGCGTCGCTCGTTGGATTCAGCGTCAGCACGTCGGGCATCCCGAAGTTGACGACCGACCGTTCCTGGCCGCGAAGGGTGTCGATCCGCACCGGACAGCGGGTGTTGAGCAGCCGCGACAGCTCCGCCCGGATCGACGTCATGATGTCGACCCGTGAGAGGACGCGCTTGGGCTGCGCCTCCTCCCCCGGTTCGCGATCGGCGAGCCGATCGAGGAGCGGCAGCCGCAGCCCCGGACGGCGCACCGGCCCCTCGACTAGGCCGCGGCGTTTGTTGCCAGATCCCATACCGCGCCGTTGTTCCCCTTCTTGCCGGTATCGGCTTTCTGCTCGGTGAAGTCCCACTTGATCTTCGTGTAGTTGAAGGTCAGCGTCTCGGTCGGCCGATCGCCGCCGCCGGAGGAGACCGACGAGGAGGAGACGATCGTGTTCTCGAGCGTGTAGACCAGATACGGCAGGATCGCCCCGGCGTCGTTGCGGCCGACGGTGATGGTCACCGTCTTCAGGTTGGTGCCGGCGTTGCACGCCGCGATCAGCGGGCAGGTGCTGAGATCGACGTACTTGGAAACGGTCAGGTCCTGGTGGTTCGGCCGGCCCGAGGTGCGCTCGGTCGCGCTCGGGCTGGCCGTCACCTGCATCGCCACGCCGTGGCTCATGCTCAGCACTTCGATTTTGTCCTCGAAGCCCTTGATCGTGCTTTGTCCTTTGATATCGGGGATGTCCAGCAGAATCGCATCCATGTCGTTTTACCTCGCTCAAAAAGGGTGATGTCCGGCCTGGTGCCGGACCGTTAACGCTTCGCAACCGTTTACGCTGCCGGCGGCGGGAGCTCGGCCACCAGCCGCATCGACACGTTCAGCTCCTCGAGCTGGAAGTGCGGCCTGAGGAACGCGACCGCCTTGTAGCATCCGGGCTTGCCCGGGATGTCGGCGACGTCGACGCGTGCCTCGCGCAGCGGGTATTTCGCCTTGACCGCCTGCGGCGCGTTGTCGTCGAGCAGCACGTAGTCGGCGATCCAGCTGTTGAGGAACATCGCGACGTTGTCGCGGGTCATGAAGCTGCCGATCTTGTCGCGCATCATCGCCTTGAAGTAGTGGGCAAAGCGCGAGGCCGCGAGGATGTACGGCAGGTTGCTCGAGATGCGCGAGTTCGCGTTGGCGGCGGTGGTGTTGTACAGCTTCGGCTTGTTGGTGGTCTGGCCGCCGAAGAAGGCCGCGTAGTCGGTGCCCTTGCAGTGGCAGATGCTGATGAAGCCGAGATCGCTCAGCTCCTTCTCGCGCCGATCGGTGATCGCGATCTCGGTCGGGCACTTCAGGGCGACGGTCGCCTTCGCTGGTGGTGAAGTTGTGCGCCGGCAGCGCTTCGACCTTGCCGCCGCCCTCGTACGCCGCGGATCGCCGCGCGTCCAGCCGTGCTGCGCGAACGCGTCGGTGATCCGCTGCGCCAGCGCGTAGGCCGCGTTGCCCCACAGGTACTTCGAGTGGTCCTTGCCGTTGACGTCCTCGCGGAAGTCGATCCCGTCCACCGGGATCGTCTCGGGGCCGTACGGGCAGGCGCACCAGCACGCGCGGCAGCGTCAAGCGCGACGTAGCGCGAGTCCTCGGTGTCGCGGAACGACTGCCACTTGATCAGGTCGCTGGTCTCGAAGTTCTTCGCCAGATCGCGCGGCACCGCGAGCTCGGTGAAGCTCTCGAGGTCGAACAGCTTCGGGCTGGCGCCGGCGATGAACGGGGCGTGCGCCGCCGCGGCCACGCCCGACAGCATCTCCAGCATGCCGACGTCCTGCGGATGCCGGCCGAACTCGAAGTCGCCGACCAGGCAGCTGAAGGGATGGCCGCCGAAGGTGCCGTACTCCTCCTCGTAGACCTTCTTGAACAGCACGCTCTGGTCGAACTCGGTCGCCTTCTCCAGATCGGTCTGCAGCTCCTTCCGGGTGACGTTGAGCAGCCGCAGCTTCATCGCGCGTGCCGGTCTCGGTGTTCTTCACCAGCTGGTGCAGGCCGCGCCAGGAGGCTTCGAGCTGCTGGAACTCGGGGGCGTGCAGGATCGCGCTCAGCTGGCTGCTGATCATCTTGTCGACCTGCGCGATCCGCGTGTTGATGGCGGCGGCGACATCGTCGCTGATCACCATCCCCTCGTCGACCACCTGGGTCGCGAACTCCTGCACCAGGCCACGAGCGTGGACCAGCTGCGAGTCGTCGCGAATCATCTTGCCGTCGACGACGATCTTGTCTGCCGCGGCGACTTCCTCGGGTTTCGTGGCATCGGGACTCATCGCGCACCTCCATCAGCAGGGGCCGCCGCAGGCGCCGGCGCCGGCTTGAGCTTCTTGACGGCTTCCGGATCCTTTCCCGTCTTGGTCAGGATCCCGTCGAGCACCTCGTTGCCATCGAGCTTGACCAGCAGGTCGGACAGCCGCGTCCGCACCTCGAGCAGGCGCCTGAGGGCGTCCACCTGTTTGATCAGCTTCAGCGGCTCGAAGTCGTCGATGTGCTGGAAGTTCAGCTCCACCGGCAGCGATCCGCCGGCGCTGGTGAGCGTGTTCGGCACGGTCATCTGCAGGCGCGGGCCGATCGACGCCAGCACGGCGTTGAAGTTGTCGCGGTCGATCTCGACGAATTTCCGCTCCTTCAGCGGACGTGGCGCCTGGGCCGGCTTGCCCGACAGGTCGGCCAGGATGCCGACGACGAACGGGAGCTCTTTCTTCTGAATCGCGCCGGCCGTTTCCACGTCGTAGGTGATCTGCACCCGCGGCGGGCGCACTCGATCGAGTTTGTGCTGCAGACTCTCAGGCATCGCTCACTCCTGTCTGATAATGGCCACCCTGTGTCTCCGGCCCCCCCGGGGATCACTTCTGATCGTCGGTCCCGAACTGCAGCAGGCGGTAGATCTCGGCCAGCTGCGCGTTGTCCCTCACCAGCTCCGGCAACAAATCCTGCAGGCTCAGCCCGCCCCAGGCGACCGCACGCCGCACCAGGTGCGGCACCGGACTGTGCGGCTCCGTCCGCGCGAGGAAATCGGCGGCCTCGGCCAGCCGCTGATACGCATCGGCCCGCGTGCGAATCGTTCCGTCGCCATGGCCGTTCCCGTTCTCCACGGCCATGTCGGCCGGCTCGCCGTTCGGTTCGTCAGTCTCGCGCCGCTGCTTCGGCAGGTCCTCGCGGCCGAGGAGCGCGGCGGAACAGAGGCTGAGAATCGATTCGAGCGTCTCCCGCATCCGGGTGAGCGCCGGCGCGTGGCGGCCGCACTGCGCCTCGAGCACGCGCCGCAGTTCTTCGTTGGCGGCGAGCGCGCTGGTCGCCTCGCGCGACAGGGTCGAGAGCCACGCGGTCGGCGTCATCGTCGCGCTCTGCTGAAAGCGCGCCGGGGTGACATCGTTGTTGGCGGCCGGTCCGCGCCCGTGGTTGCGGCACGCCGCTTCCCAGTCCGCCAGCGTGTACGCCGGCACGTCGTCGCTCTGCGGCGACGTGATCGGCAGCAGCTTCACTTGGATCGAGACCTTCTCGTCCACCCAGAAGAGCGGCGCCAGGCGGTACTCGAGGTCCCCTTCCTGGATGCCGGGGTGCAGGCCGTCCCAGTAGGTGTCGCTCAGTTCGGCGATGAGGTGCAGCCCCTCGCGCAGCCCCGAGAGGCCGTGAATGCGGATCCACGCGTCGAGCAGCCACGCGGCGATCTGCAGATCCTTCGAGCGCGTCTCGATCGCCAGCAGGCACGCCTGCGCGACGCGCGGCCAGTCGGCCTTCTTGAGATCCGCCTTCCAGACGCCGACCGCCAGGTCGGGATCGTCTTCACGCCGCATCCCCGCGATGGTGTCGTAGGTGCCCTCGTAGCGCAGGAACTCGCCGGTCGGCTCCATCGCCGAGATCGGCGACAGCAGGCGGTCGGTTTCGAAGCGGAACGCTGAGAGTTGAGGCGTCATATCAGAACTCACTGGTTCGAGCGGTGCACGACAGCTGCGCCGGCGCCACGGCCGGAAATTCCGGCGCGGCCAGCGGATCCGGCTTCCCCGGCTGCGAGACGCGGAGCCGGACGAACACGCGGAAGCGCGGAGTCGGCGGTTCGGGCGCGGCGAGCGGCGGCTGCGCCGGATCACGCTCGATCGGGATGTCGAACTTCAACAGGTTCGGCTCCAGATCGCGGGCCCCCGCCAGATCGAGCGGGTTGGGCCGCGTCGCGCGCAGCAGCCCGAACAGCGCCCACACGCCCTGGTAGTCGTAGAACAAGGTGCGGTTGTCGACGCGCGTCGCAGTGCCTGGGAGCGGACGATCGGGCGAATCCTTCGCGAACCGCAGCACCACTCGCACTGGATCGCCCGAGTTCCAGCGCGCGGTCTTGGCGCCTTCCGGATCCGAGTCGCGGAATGTCTGGCGCCCGATGTCCATCTGCCAGTCGACGATCTGGTTGCCGCCGATCTCGCCTTCCGGGTTCGCGCGGAAGCGAGGCAGGACGTCGAGCGTCAGCGCCGGCACCGCCAGCTCGCGCCCCGGCGACAGCAGCGGATAGAGCGCCGTCGATGCGGCGGAGGAAGGCGGTGGCGTCCTCGGAGCAGCTGCGGGCCTGAATCTGCTGCAGCAACTGGCGCCCGTCCTGCCGGTCGTAGACGCGCAGGAACTCGAGCGCGTCGGCCGGCAGCGCCTCGCGCGAGTTGTCGAGCGTGCCGCTGAACGGGAATCTTCCGGCGAGCAGCCGGTTGAACGACGACGCGATCGTCGCGAAACGCGTCTGCACGCTCGTCGTCGCCATCTCGCGGCAATGCCGGACGGCGCGCTCCGCGAGATCGTTCCGGAGCGTGAGGAAGAACCCGCCGGCGTTGCGCCCCGCCGGCCCCATCCCCGCCGGCACGCAGTCCTTCTCGGGCACGATCGCCGGGATGCCGTCGCGCACGAAGACTTCGAACGTGCCGAAGCCATTGCCCGCCAGGTTCTGCGTGTTCCTGGCGACATCCTCGACGATCGCCGACCAGCGCCGCGAGAGTGGCGAGGCCGCACGGGTCGCGGTGAGGAAGCGCACGAGCGGCTCCGCCTGCGCGGCGTACTGGCGAACGCTGCTCCGCTCGTCTTCGACGAACCCCGCCCACTTCTTCAAGGCGTCGGCCGGCGCCGCCGCCTCGCCGCGAATCTCCGCCCACGAGTTGAAGACGAAGTCGCTCTGCCGATCGAAGACGTAGGGATGACGATCGACCGCGTCGGTCTCGAGCCGGCGCAGTGCTTCGGCCGCCTGGCCGTCGAGGTTCGTGACCAGCTCGCGCACAAAGGGATCGGAGCTGCTCTCGAAGAGCGGCACCAGACGGCTCATCTTCGTCAGCACGCCGCCGAGGCGCGACACTTCCGCCAGCAGCTCCGCCGAGGATGTCGGCAGCGGTGCGCCCTCCGTGGCGTCGAAACTGAGGCGCGTCGCCAGCCCGCGCGCGACTTCGGCCGTCAGCGCCGTGACCAGCGGACGCCGGAACGCCGGCTCGAACCCGGGGAACGCGCCGCTGCGGTAGCGGTCGTAGGCGTCGAAGAGCAACGCCGTCTGGTCGATCGTCTCGGCGCGCCACGTCGCGCGCTGCGGCAGGACCCCTTCGGACGACACCGGAATCGCGACCCAGAAGTCCTTCGCCTTCAGCTCGTCGAGGTCGGTCTTGAGCACCTGCAGCGGCTCCGACAGCTGCAGTCCCTTGTCGCCCTGTTCGAGGAAGGTGTCGAACGGTTCCGCGGCCACCTTGACCAGCCGGCCGGTCAGCTCGTCGCGCAGCCGCTTCAGCGTCTCGATCTCGCCGGCCAGCTCGGGGCTGAGCGGCGCGCACAGATCCTTCGAGTCGAGCCGCTTGAACGGCGCTTGATCGAGCACCGGAATGCGCAGGTCGCCCGAGCGCCCGCCGATCGCCGCCCATGTGGCCGCCGACGCGGCGAGGCCGTCCAGCTGATCGATCAGCAGCCGGATGTCGGCGTCGCCGGTCTCGACCATCCCCTTCCATTCCTCCTCGAACTCGGTTTCCGATCGCAGCAGCGGGTTCTCGTCGCCGAACCATGACGTGCCGAAGCGGTTCAGCAGCACGGCGCCCCTCTGCTTGACCAGGTTCTGCAACTGCCGATCGAGGGCGAACCGGCAATCCACCGGATCGGCGACGGCCTCGCGCAGCGCGCGCCCGTACGGCTCCTCCGGCACGTTCATCGCGACGATCTGCCGGCCGGTGAGATAGTTGCCCAGGTCTGCCAGCGCCCTCAGATCGCCTTCCTGGCTGCCGACCAGGCTGAGCGCGTGGTAGCGAAAATAGTTGTCGACGAAGGTGCGGTAGTCGTTGGCGAACCGCTGCATCGCGCGGTAATGGGGGCTGGCGTCCAGCACCGGGCGGATGGTGTCGTCCTCGTCTTCGACGACCGGCGCCTCGCCGTTCCAGGCGAACAGATCCTGCCCTTTCCGCTCGAGCGCGAGGCGGAAGTCCGGCAGGATGAGATGGCCGAACGTCTCCCTGAGGACGATCGCCACCTGCGGTTCGATCGGCCGGATGATCGACGCCGGGAAGAAGATCGAGTGAAAGTCCTCGACGCTGAGCCGCTCGACGCCTTCGAGCAGCTGAAACCCGCGGCTGATGCGCTCCTCGTCGGTCATGCTCCGCTGGTTCGACAGGCTTTGCGCGCGCAGTTCCAGGTTCTCGTTCACGTCGCGGAAGAAGCGCTCCTGCACGTCGCGCGCGTGGCTGAGCCTCGCGTAGGTCCAGTTGGTCCCCACCGCGAGGACGATCGCGATCAGCACCGCGGCCACCTGCGCCGCGACGCTGACGCGGTCGCGCGCCACTGAGGTGCCGGGCAGCGGCGCGGCCAGGCCGCGCTCGGGGAAAATCTTGCGCGACAGCAGATCGCCGAGGAACTTGATCGACGGCGGCGCCACCCGCCCGCCGAGATCGACGGCGTCGTCGCCGGCCGTCGCCTGCCCGCATAAGTAGAAGCCGCGGCACGAGAACCCAGCCTGGTACGCGGTCGGCCGGAAGATCTCCTCGAGCAGGATCCGCAGCGGCTCCGCGATCCGCTTCACCTCGCCCGAGAAGAGGAAGAAGTCGGACGCCTGCTCGATGTGCGGCCGGCCCGCGAACAGCTCCACCTGCATGTGGACGATGCCGCGGTGCAGCTCGAGAATCCCCTCGGCAATCCAGCTGCTCTGGAACACCAGATCCGCCGCGTGCGGGTTCGACCAGCCGAGCATGTCCTGCTGCAGGTGGTCGGGCAGCGCGGAGGTGAAGGCCGAGAAGCCCCTGATCTGATCCGCCTGCGTGATGACGACGTAGACCGGCAGCGAGAAGCCGAACGCCGCCTGCGCGAGCGCCAGCCGCTCGCGGATCGCGGCGCTCATCGTCTGCACCCGCCCCTTCCACGCGTCGTCGACCAGCAGCGTCGCCGGCACGGCGACGATGACGCCGTCGATCGGCCGCCGCGGCCGGTAGCGTTTGATCAGCCGGAGCAGCGCGTTCCAGCCGCTCAGATCGCGGCGGTTGTCGGGGAACGCGAGCGTTCGCCGCCACGTCGATGACCACCCCGCCCTCGAAGAACGACCAGGTGAGGCCGTTGGCGTCGGTGGTGTCGCTGGTCCCGCGCGTCGAGGGGATCGCGGTTTCAATCGCGCCGGAGAGCAGCGTTGTCTTGCCGGCGCCGGCGGGACCGATGAGGAGGTACCAGGGGACGCCGTAACTCGAGTCGACGCCGCCGACGATCGAGCGCAGCCGCTGCACCGACTGGGCGAAGGCCGGACGCAGCTCGCGCATCAGCAGCGCCGACGCGGCACGGTCCTCCTGCACCGCCTGCGACGCCGCGAGGTCGGCCTTCTTGACCATCGCGTGCTTGCGCGCACGCACGACGATCACGGCGAGGACGACCGCCACGACGATGACGACCACGAGGAGGACGCCGAAGATCCACCACATGGCTGTCAGGGCCGATCGAGCGCCGTCGAGCGCTCGATAATCGAGTCGATCTGCGTGTACAGCGGCTGCGTCAGCCGCATCCACATCGCCTGCGAGACGAGCAGCCAGACCGCGATCGCGCCGGCTGCCGCCCACCACCAGATCCGCGGGCTGCCCAGGCGGCGGCCGGTGCCGATCGCGAGCGTGCTCTCGTAGCACTCCGGCAGGAGCTGGCGGAACGAATCGGTGAGGTCGGGTGCGCGGTCGAACACCAGCTGGTGCAGGCTGAATTTGTAACGCTCGATCGCGCCGCGATCGGAGCGGCCGGCGTAGCGCCCCTTGAAGCCGAGGCCGAGCGCGGCGAGGTAGACGGCCGCGAGCTCCTTGTGGGCCGGGTGCGGCTCCGCGATCAGGCGCTCGATGCGCGCGAAGATCGCCTCGCCCGCGCGCCGGGTGCCGAAGCGCGCCGTTTCCAGCAGGTTGGCCGACCAGTAAGCGGCGCCGCTCCACGCCCAGGTGACGAAGATCTCGTCGGCGACCGCGACCATCACGTACTCGACCTGCCGGTACAGCTCGAGAACGGGCCCCTTACCCCACCGGCTGACCTCGGCGTCCTGGCGCTCGAGGCACGCCAGCAGCGTCTCGCGCACCGAAGTCGGCGTGTGCGACAGCGCCGCGGGCTCCGGCTCGGCGGTCGGCATCAGCCCGCGCGAGACCACGGCTTCGCGCAGCGATTCGACCTCACGCCAGAACGAGCGGAATTGTTCGAAAACAGAAAAGACCGGACCGTCGAGTCGCTCCATACGGTCCCGCCTTAATTGTCGACTTTGACGACGCCGCGCGCGCCGTCAGGTTCGAGCACGTAGAGATAGAGGGCTTCCGGCCTGACGCCGGCAATGCTGCCGAGCACGAGGAGATTGTCGCCGGGCCGCATGTCCTCGGCGTCGGCCGTCAACTCGAAGAGGAAGAGCCCCAGCGGCGCGACGAAATCGCCGACTCGGGGCGCGGCCTGCCGCCGGAGGCCGAGGATCCGCCGCGACAGCAGGGCGCCGATCGCCTCGCGCCCGCCGATGACGCAGTTCTCGCCCCATTCGACCGCGCGGGCTTCACCAGCCTCCGACTTGACGGCGAGGACGAGCCGGCAACCCGACTCCGCGGTGAACGCGTCGCTCCACGCGGGGTCGGCCACCAGCTTGAACCCTTCTTCTTCCTGCTCGAAGGCGTAGCGCCGCAGCACGTCCGGCACGCCTTCCTTGACCGACTGCAGGATGAAGCGCACCACCTGCTCGATGTTCTTTCGCAGGTCGTTGTGCTGGTACTGCGGGAAGAGCGGCGGAAGCAGGCTGCTGTGGCCGAGGATGGCGACGCTGCCGGCGACGCGGCACAGCTCGAGATACAACAAGAACGGGTGCGCGGAATCGGTACGCAGGATCGCTTCAAATGCCGGAAGCGCCGTGACCAGCGCGCGCAGCTGCGATCGGATTTCGACCGCGAAGCGGCTCTGCGGCGTCAGCATCGCGCGTTCGGCGAGCTGCGCGGCCTTGCTCCGCAGCTGCTCCGACACTTCGTGGCAGCGCTTGCCGATCGGCGACGAGGCGCTGATCGCCAGCGTGGGCGGCACGTACTCGGTCGGCAGGAACGTCTCGCCCTCGCACCGCACTTCCGCCAGCGGGAAGCTGGTATAGCGGGACGACGGTGTCTCGGCGGACGGGATCAGCGACAGGCGCGGCCGCAGGCGCGGAATCGGCATCGCGCCGTCGCCGGTGTTCTCGTCCGGCACCGGCGCACCCTCGTACGACGAGAAGCGGTGCATCGCCATCGGCGCCTGCCCCTCCCCCGCCGGCATCGCCAGGTGGACGAACATCGGCTTCTGCCGCATCGCGCCCGCGAACGGCCGCAGGTCGACCTGCAGTTCGTCGCGCTCGGGCGCGAAGACGACGTGAAAACCGTCGGGCATCACGGCATCGAGCGCGCGCACGTTGATCACGCCGGCGGTGAACTCCGACGAGTCGTATTCGTAGGCGCGGACGCCCCAGAAGTGCGGAAAGTAGCGACCGGGCACGGCCTGAATCAGCGATTCGAGCCGCAGCGACAGCTGCTGGAAGTGTTGCGGGCTGAGCAGCAGCCCTTCGTGCCATTGGATCAGATCGGGTATGACCTGGGTCATCGCTAGGGCGCTGCCCCCGTTTTTTGCTGCTGGCTCCCGCCGGCGGTCTGAAGCTGGATGTTGTGCCGCAGCAGGTCGAGGGTCGCGGCCGTCCCCGGTGTCACGCGCAGGCGATGCGGCCCCTCAGCGCGGTAGTTGGCGAAGACATAGACGGCGCGCACCCATCGCAACGCACCGGTCGGCACCGCGAGATCGATTGCCGGCACGGCCTGGCCCGGCACCCATTCCCACTCGGTGACCGCGAACGCCTTCGCGTTCGGGTCGTCGCGCCGCAACTGTGGTTTTTTTGCGAACCAGTCCTTTGCGGTCAGTTCACCGAACTGCGCCGCCATCTTCTTGTCCCACACGAACACGAGATCGACCGGGATCGGGCGATTGTCGTTCGCGTCGGCCGCGACGTTGACGGCGAGGTGCAGACGGGTGCCACGCCCTGCGTGGGCGCACGCGGTAGACAGCAGTAGCGCAGCCATGATCCATGGTTGCGCGGAACGTCTCGTCATGAAGCGGTGGCGTAGTATAGGCACCGCTTCGAACTGCGATCAAGATACGTACGTAGGTCGTTTCACAAAGACGTGCGATAGGTCGCTGTGGATCAGCTCCAGCGCGTAGGACGCATTCTGACGCGCGAGCAGTTTTCTGCGCGATCGAAGCCGCCCGAGCGCGCGCCCGTCAGTCGCGACCGGCTTCACGCTCGATGCGTCGCACGTTGCGCGGATCGTCACCGGTGTGACGTTGCGATACAAGCGACGCCTGGTGTGGTCGCCGAGCCATATCGGTGCGGCAAATTGACTGCACCGCAGCGGCGGCACTCAATCGACTCGCGGCACGGCGAGTGCCGTGCATCGCGAGCGTGACCGGCACCAGGAACAGCATCAGGACGCAGGCGCCCAGCTTCGCGTGATACCCAAAGAGCAGGCTCAGGCCGCCGGCCAGCGCGATCGGCACCTGATCGAGCGACGCCGTTCGACGTATCGCGCGCTGCAGTTACGCTTTGAACGATGATCCTGGGCGGGTCAAATTGGTGACGACTCCGCGGAGCGCGTCCATGCGCGTTCGAGTTCGTCGGGCGCTCGGTCGTTTGATGCCGGTCACGCTGACCGGGTTGACGCGCGACGCGTGGCTGCTTTTCCTCACGCGGTTCCTGCGTCTCTTCGCCTACGGATCCCTCTCGGTCGTGCTCGTCTTCTATCTGGTCGGCCTCGGATTGAGCGAAGTGCAGACCGGCATGCTTTTGACGCTGACGCTCGTCGGGGACACCGTCGTCTCGCTGCTCCTCACGACCCGCGCCGATCGGATCGGCCGGCGCCGGATGCTCGTCGCCGGGGCGCTGCTGATGGCGGCTGCCGGCCTCGTCTTCGCCGGGACGAGCAATCTCGCGGTGCTGCTCCTCGCCGGCATCGTCGGCGTGATCAGCCCGAGCGGCAACGAGGTCGGCCCCTTCCTGCCGATCGAGCAGGCCGCGCTCACCCACGTCGTCCCTGCCGCGGTCAGGACCGACGTGTTCGCGTGGTACACGCTTGCGGGCGCGTTTGGCACAGCGGCGGGGGCGCTGTTTGGCGGCGTCGCGACGCAGGCGCTACAACAGCGGCAGGTGGCGCCGATCGCCAGCTATCGCGCCATCCTGCTGATCTACGCCTCGCTCGGCATCGTGCTGGCGATCCTCTTCACGCGGCTGTCACGCGCCAGCGAGTCGACGAGCGGCGGCGGCAACGAGCCGCGCCCCGAGAGGATGGTGCGGCTCTTCGGCCTCGGCCGCTCACGCCGCGTGGTCGCCAAGCTTTCGGCGCTCTTCGCGCTCGACTCGTTCGGCGGCGGCTTCGTCGTCCAGAGCTTCGCCGCCTACTGGTTCTACCTGCGTTACGGCGTCGACCCCGGAACGCTCGGTGCGATTTTCTTCTGGGCGAACATCCTGGGCGGGTTGTCGGCGCTGGTGGCGTCGAAGCTGGCGGCGCGCATCGGCCTGCTCGAGACGATGGTCGCCACGCATCTGCCTTCGAACGTGCTGCTAATCCTCGTACCGCTGATGCCGAACCTCTCTCTGGCGGTCGCGCTCCTGCTCGTGCGCTTCAGCATCAGCCAGATGGACGTGCCGACGCGTCAGTCTTACACCATGGCGGTCGTCAGCCCCGAGGAACGATCGGCGGCCGGCGGCATCACCGGCGTCGCCCGCACGATCGGCGCCTCGATCAGCCCGGTGCTGGCCGGGATGATGTTCGCGAGGCCGTCGTGGATCAACGCACCGTTTTTCGTCGCTGGCGCTCTGAAGATCGCCTACGACCTGCTGCTCTATCGGGAATTCGTCAGCGTGCGGCCGCCCGAGGAGTAGTCCTACTTTCGCGGCGGCACGAGGGGGCGACTCGCCGGGCGGAACCCGGCATGGTCGGCGATCATCTCGTCGTCGGATTCGCCGCCGGACATGTCGTGTGGACCGGCCGACTCATCGAGGTCTTCCCACTCCACGCGAAGCGTGTCCCCCTGGCTGCGCATCGCGTCGGTGGTGCGTCGCCCGCCGCGTCCCGATGCGCGTCGATCCACTGGCCCGTTCCGCCGGTCGTACATGCCAGCCGACAAAGCAAAGGCGATTCCTGTGGACGAATCGACACAGTCAGGCGGCGTGCGCTCCTTCATCGCCCCACGCACGTCACGCAACTCGATCGCACACGCGCTCGCGATCGCATGGAATCCACGCGATCCGCGTGATCCTGCATCGCATCACGTCACACCGTCTTACGAAATCCGAGAAAGTTTTCGATCGCTGTAAACCATTGCAGCGGAGGACGATTGCGCGCCGCGACACACAACAGTCACGCGAGCTCGATTATTGATTCGGTTCTGTACGGTTCGCCGTGAACCTTACGTGCAAGGGCGTGTAAGAACTGGCCAGAGTCGGCGTCGGCATGTCGATCCCGTTCGTGTCCCTCTCGCTGTGCCCGTGGTTCACGGGGCCAGGGGAGCCAGGGGCACCACCATCACGAAGGAGATGGACCACGGGCTCGCGTTCTGAAGAAACCGTTCGTCGCCGACGACGTCGCCGGCCTTCGGCAGTCCGGTGGCGACGTAGTCGAGCGACACCTCGAGCTCCACGTTGCGGAGCCAGTGTCGCTCCGGCAGCTTGTTAAACAGGTGGAACGCCGTATCCCACTCCAGATTCAGCTTGTGGGTGTAAACGCTGGTCGCGCGCGGCGCCGCGGCGGGGCTGAACTTGTCGACGAGGTCGACGTGCGACGAGATCCAGCCGCCGGTCTGCTCTTCTTCAAGCCAGTGGAAATTGAGCTCTGATTCGATCTCGATGCCGTTGTCGCGGATGGCGGCAACGTCGTCTCCTGCCTCCTCGCCGGTGAAGGGATTGACCGACGTCTGCCCGAACGGGATGAAGATCGCTTCGAAGGTGAGGCTGACGCGCGGGATCTCGGTCGGCACGTCGAGCGCAAAAATCAGCTCGAAGACCGTTTCGCGCTCGACGCGATTGGTCTCGACGACGCGGCCATTCTCGAGCGTCTCAATCACCGGGCGTTGAAACAGATCTTCAACGGTGAAGGTCGGCTCGATCTTCAGCTCCGGCGTGCAAAGGATGCGGCAGTGTGGCGGTCCCTGCGCGATAGCGGGCGACGGCCCGAGGAAGACGATGGCCGCGACCGCGGCCAGGCGAACGATCGTGCGCGAGCGGCCTCCGATTGAAAAGCCACCACCCGCGATCAACGCCCGATGCGCCACGGCGACACGTCCGGCCAGCTGCGCAGCGCGTCTGTCGCCCAGGCGTTGGTCTTGTCCTTGTGGCACGACGTGCACGCGTTCGGGATCTTGAGCGCCTCGGTCATCGCCGGGGTGATGAATTTGAACGTGTGGCTGCGCACGTTCACGTCGGCGATCGTCTGCGCGATTGCCGGCATGTGGCAGGCAACGCACTCCCCGCCCGCCGATCCGCGCTGGTGATGCGTGTGCTCCTCGATCGTGGCGGCATGCGGCCCGTTCGGCGACTTCGGCCCATGGCAGGTCGTGCACAGCATCCGCGACGACTTGACCAGATCGGCGTTGTGCTCGGTGCCGTGGACGTCGTGGCAGCTCGCGCAGGTGACGCCGTGGGTGTACATCGCGCTCTGGACGAAGTCGTTGCCCTGCATCCGGTTCTTGTGCGCGGTGCCGTCCGGGAAATGCGTGAACGTCGTCTCGCCGGGCTTGTGCTCCTCGAGCTCCCAGAAGTCTTTCAGGCTCAGGCCGACGCGGAACCCGACCGGCCAGTCGTAGTACCGGCCTTCGACCGGGTTGACGTGCGGCTTGCCCTGCGAGTGGCACTGGAGGCAGACGTCGACGGCGGCGATCGGATCGAGCCGCGCCGGGTTGATGATCGTGGCGCGAACCGGCCGCGCCACGTGGTCGCTTCCGGGCCCGTGGCATTTCTCGCAGCCGACATTCCACTCGGTGACGCCCTTGGTCCGGACGTTGTAGTTGACCGAATGGCAGCCGTCGCAGAGCGGCCCGGTCGGACGCCTGCTGTTTTCGGGCGGATAGAACGCCGTCCACCAATCGGTGCCGATTGCGACGTTGTAGGGGCGCCACTGGCGATGCGTGACGTCCCATTGCGCCGGCAGCGGAAAGTAGTCGTCGCCAACTTTGGTGAAGTAGCGCTGTTTCCACTTGCTGCCGTAGGTGAAGGCGATATCGCCCCGCGTGAACGTCACAAGCGGGTCCGGACGGCTGAGATCCGGGATGATGGCGTCGGGGTGGTCTTTCGGATCGCGCACGACGTTGGCCATGCGCGTGCGCTTCCAGCGGTCGTAAATCGGCGCGTGGCAGCGCGCGCACGCCGCCGAGCCAGTGTAGGTCCCGGCCGCAGGTGCGGGCGACTGAGCGGCCGCAACGGTATTCCCCGACGAGCTCTGGCCGGCGCCGAACAGCACGGCCGTCATCGCCGTCAGCCACGCCGCGAGGCTCACCATCAAGATGCTCGTCATGCGGTCGTCACGGCCGACGATTCTACCGCCGATTGGGCGTGCGGTGCCGCTCACCTGCCGGCTCACGTTGCGACTGAAGCTTCACTCGACAAACGACTTCCGAACGCAGGCCCAGCAAAGCGCCTGGACGATCGAAATCTCGTCAACCGCTCTGGTTGCGACATCGCCCGACTGTGCGGTCATCGGCATTCGACGCCTCGACGCGCGTGAGCACGTCGGGTGAATGCCGCCTCGTCCGTTCGATCGCGCCGCACGGCTGTGTCGAGATCGCAACACTCGGTCGACCGGCCGCCCGCGCGCAGGCGGAACCATCGCGAGCGCTGCGTGTCGTATTCGCGCGATGCCGGCGCGAGCATTACAGAATTCGTCCGAAACGGATCCGGCACTCATCTTCACAATTTACAAAATCGCGCGAGACAACGACGTGCTCGATCGGATTTATTCAGACTTATAATGCGCGCCTCACACAGCCAATCGATCGGACGAAGTTTGGCTTGCTCACGCATCGACGCCGCTCAAGGAGGATTGAGCATTCCGACCCTCCTGGGTGCCGCCGACCCATTCGTGCGCGCGCGCGATCGCCTGCGCGCCGTCGCCGGCAGTGATGCCACCGTCCTCATCGAAGGCGAGACCGGCACCGGCAAAGAGCTCGCGGCGAAAGCCGTGCACGCGATGAGCCGGCGCGCGGGACAGCCGCTCGTCATCATCAACTGCGCGGCAATTCCAGACTCGCTGATCGAGGACGAGCTCTTCGGCCACGCGCGCGGCGCCTTTACCGACGCCGGCCAGGAGCGCGTCGGCCTGCTGCAGGCGGCGTCGCGCGGCACTCTGTGTCTCGACGAAATCGGATCGCTGTCGCGGCGCGCGCAGGCGACGCTGCTGCGCGTCCTGCAGGACAAGAGCTTCCGCCCGCTCGGATCGACGGTCGAGCAGCGGACCGATGCGCGCTTCATCGCGCTGACCAACACGCCGCTGTGGGATCTGGTCGGCGCCGATCTGTTCCGCGCCGATTTGTACTATCGGCTCTGCGTGCTGCCCGTCCGGCTGCCGCCGCTGCGCGAGCGCCGCGACGACATCCTGCCGCTCGCGCATCATTTCCTCGAGAAGCACGCCCGTCGCGAGCGCCCGGTGACGACGCTCTCCACGGCGGTCCAGCGCGTGCTGCTGAATTACGCCTGGCCCGGCAACATCCGTCAGCTCGAGCACGCGATCCTGCGCGCCGCGCAGCTCGCCGCCGGGACGGCGGTCGAGCTCGACGACCTCGATCTGCCCGGTGTCAACGCCGATGCGGCGCGCGAGGTCGCCGGCGAGAGCGACGACGTCTCGTTCACGGTCCTCAAGCGCCGGACGATCGAAGCCTTCGAGCGCCAGTATCTGACCCGGCTGATGGAACAGTGCCGCGGCAACGTGACCCACGTCGCGCGCAAGGCGCAGCGCGAGCGCCGCGACGTCGGCAAGCTGCTGAAGAAGTACCACATTCATCCCAAGACCTACACGGGGTAAACCTCCCGCACCACCGGGTGCGCTCGCACCCGGCTCGATTAACGGCGATCTTCCCGGCACGAAGCCACACGCACGCATTCGCGCCGCGTGGAAAGATTCCCCCACCCGTTGTCGCGACACCGGCCGCCGCCGCGCGGAATCGTTTGCATTTCCGCCATTTCACACTCTGGCGATTTTCTTGCTCCCTTCTCGTTCGCCATCATGACGAGTGACGACGACGTCGATCGCGCGGTGCTTGCGTATCTCGAGGCGCATCCGAGCGCGGCTGACACGCTCGAAGGCATCACCGCCTGGTGGCTGGAGCAGCGACGGATCCGCTACGGCGTCGAAATCGTGAGCGGCGCGCTCGAGCGGCTCATCATCGCCGGGTCGGTGGAAAGGCTGCGGCGCCGCGATGAGACAGCGCCGCTGTTCCGGCTGACGCTCTCCCACGACGACTGCTCGTCGTAACCGCGCCGGCGTGCCGCCCGGCAAGGCGGGCAATGCTCCTGTAACTGACAGGGCGAAGCTCTGGGCGATCGCGCCAATGCGGATTGCGGATTGCGGATTGCGGATTGCGGAATCAGCAGTCCGCCAATTCGCATTCCAATCCGCATTCCATCCGCAATCCGCAATCCGCAATCCGCAATGGCAAACATCGCCGCAATCCGATCGGTTGGCACCTCGCTGGCCGCGTATCTCAACAACGCCTATCGCGACACCACGTTTCCGCCCAGCGTCGCCAAGCCGGAGTGCACCTTCAGCCTGACCTCGATCGGCGGCGTGCGCGCGGCGGACGTGCCGTCGAGCGATACCTCGGTGCGGGTGCTGATCTTTCTCTATCGCGCCAGCATGAACCAGCACCTGCGCAACGTCGGCCGCGCGGTCAGCCCGGGGATGCGGCCGCTGCCGGTCTCGGTCGACCTGCACTATCTGGTCAGCTTCTGGGCCAAGAGCGGAGAGAACGAACAGCTGGTGCTCGCCTGGACGATGCGGCAGCTGCACGACGTGCCGGTGCTCGACAGCTCGATCCTCAGCCGCGAGGCGGCGTGGACGTCGGAGGATCTGATTCAGCTCATCCCCGAGGAGATCGGCACCGAGGAGCTGATGCGGATCTGGGACACGCTCGAGCCGAACTACCGGCTCAGTCTCTCCTACATCGCGCGCGTCGTCCGGATCGATCCGGACGAGATCCGCGACGAGCGTCCGGTGGTGGCGACGCGGTTCGACGTCGTCACGCCGGCGGGAGATCGATGAACCTCGCGCTGCTGCCGCACCACCGCGTCGAGACCGCCGATCGGCGCGTCCTCGGCGCGCTGCAGTTCGTGGATGCGGTGACCGGGCTGCCAATCGGCGCTGCCGGCGCAGGTCGGCGTCCGCGGCGCCGAGATCGCGGGCGTGCCGGTCGACGTCGCGCTGCACGAGAACGCCGTTCGCCTGCGCCAGAACCGCGCCGGCCTCGTCGTGATCTTCAGCGCGCCGTTTTTCGACACCTACACGAGCACGTTCGACGCGCCGGCGGCGCCGCCGCAGACCGCAACCGATCCGCTGCGGCTGCGGCTGGCGGTGGTACGATCCGGGGCCGTCGTACCTTCCTCAGGAGTTTTTCGTCGACCTGCCGCGCGCGCTCGATCCCGATCTGCCCGGCGCGGTGTTCAACCCGGTGCGCGTCGCCCTCTTCCGCTCGCCGAGTGCGCCGGTGCTCGACGGGTGGGCGGTGCTGCGCGTGCGGGTGACCGCGGCGGGCGCCCCGGCCACGCGCCTGCCGGGCGTGCTGATTCGCGTGTTCCGCTCGCCGCGCGCGGTCGACGATCTGCCGATCGGCGTCGGGATGACCGACTGGCGCGGCGGCATCATCGGCGAGGCGCTGGTTCCGGTCGCCGACATCCAGCGCTTCCGTCCCGGCGCCGGCGCGAGCGTGATCGAAACCGATCAGGCGATCGAGATCGAAGCCACGCGGCACAGCGGCTTCACCGGCGCCACCGACGCGCTGCCGCTCGCCTCCGCGCTCATCACCGGCAGCGGCGCCGGCGTGATTCGGCCGCCCGACGCGCCGCCCGGTTCATCCCTTCAAGTCCTGCTACCCGCAGCCCCGCCGCCTCTCCGCGTGCAGGCCGGGCGGGAGTATGTCGTCCACCTGGCCATGCCGTGACAACAGGAGCCACGTATGCCTGAGTACCTCGCACCAGGAGTGTATGTCGAAGAAACGAGCTTCCGCGCCAAGTCGATCGAGGGCGTCGGAACGAGCACGACGGCGTTTGTCGGCCCGACGCGGAAGGGGCCGGTGGCTTCGACGCGTCGAGGCGCGGACGGCAACCCGCCGACGCCGCCGGAGCTGATCACCAGCTTCGGCGACTTCGTCCGCGTCTACGGCGGGCTGCAGGATCTGCCGCTTGGCGGCTCGGCGCGCACCAACCACGTCGCGCACGCGGTGCTGAATTTCTTCAACGAGGGCGGCGTGCGCCTCTACGTCGCGCGCGTGACCAGCGGCGCGACCGCGGCGGCCGCGGCCGCCGCCGGCGCGCTCGTCCGCGCCGACCGACGCCGAGCGCGTCTTCCTTCGCGCCCGCTTTCCCGGCGAGTCGGGCAACGGCCGCATCACCGTGCGCGAGATCTTCACCGCCGCGACCCGCACGATGATGGACGCGGCCGCCGGAGGACACGCTGATCCGGGTGCCCGGGGCGACGGCGACCGATCAGCCGCGCCTGTTCCGCAAGGTCGGCGCCGAATGGCGCGACAGCGCCAGCACCGCGTTCACCCTGCCGGACGGCGGCAACGTCGTCGGCAACCTGATCTCGCTGCTGGTGTCGGCGACCGACGCCGACGGCGAGACGGAGGAGTACGACGAGATCAGCCTCACGCGCTCCAGCCCGCGGTATCTCGGCCGCGTGCTCGGCATGGCCGGCCTCACGCGCGCCGACGGCCTGCAGCGGCTGTTCGGGTTCGACATCGGCGACGGCGTCAGCGTGCTGGAGCTTCACGGCGCGCTCTTCCCCGCGGCCGCGGCCACGGGAAGCCTGGCCGACGGACTCAGTGCGGTGCACACGCTCACCGGCGGCACCAGCGGCGCCGAGCCGAGCGTCGGCGTGCCCGACCGATGACGGCACCTACGCCGCCGCGCTCGAGCAGCTGCGCGGCCTCGAGGACATCTCGATCGTCGCCGCGCCCGGGCACTCGTCGTTCGGCACGACCAACTACCGCGCCGTCCAGCGCGCGCTGCTGATCGCCACGTCGAGCGCTGCCGCGCGCTACCGCATCGCCGTGCTCGACACGCCGCCGCGCCTGCATGCCCGGCGAGGCGCGCGAGGAGCGCGCGCAGATCGATTCGACGCGCGCCGCGCTCTACTACCCGTGGGTGACGGTCGCCGAATCCGCTGGCGCGCCCCGGCCGCGAGGACATCCCGAAGGAGATCAACCTGCCGCCGTCCGGCTTCGTCTGCGGCATCTACGCCCGCAACGACGTCGAGCAGACGGTCGCCAAGGCGCCGGCCAACGAGGTCGTGCGCGGCGCGCTGCGCTTCGAGAGCGACGTCAACTTCGCGCAGCACGAGCTGCTCAACCCGATCGGCGTCAACTGCCTGCGCTACTTCCCCGGCCGCGGCTTCCGCGTCTGGGGCGCGCGCACCGCTGGTCGGATCCGGAGATGGAAGTACGTCAACGTGCGGCGCTACTTCCTCTACCTCGAGGCGTCGCATCGATCGCGGCACGCAGTGGGCGGTGTTCGAGAACAACGGCCCGCGGCTGTGGGCCAACATCCGCGAGACGGTCGAAGCGTTCCTCTACAACGAGTGGGTGCTCGGGCAAGCTGCTCGGCGCGACGCCGAAGGAGGCGTTCTTCGTCCGCTGCGACCGCAGCACGATGACGCAGAACGACCTCGACAACGGCCGCCTCATCTGCCTCATCGGCGTCGCGCTGCTGAAGCCCGCCGAGTTCGTCATCTTCCGCATCGGCCAGAAGACCGCCGACGCGCGCTCCTGATCTGACGACGGAGGAGACAAGGTCATGCCAGATCGCACCACTCCGTACGGCGCATTCAATTTCCTCGTCAACCTCAACGGCCCGATCGGCGAGGACCAGCCGCTCGGCGGCTTCTCCGACGTCTCCGGGCTCGGCACCGAGATCACGATCGCCGAGTACCGCAACGGCAACGACCGGCCGAACCACGTGCGCAAGGTTCCCGGCATCCACAAGGTCGGCGACGTCACGCTCAAGCGCGGCATCGTCAACTCCGCCGACCTCTGGGACTGGATCACGCAGACGCAGCGCGCAGGGCGTCGGCGCGCAAGCGCACGGTCGTCATCACGCTGCGCGACGAAGCGCGGCAACCCGGTGCAGAAATGGACGCTCGGCGGCGTCGTCCCGATGAAGTACACGGGCCCGACGCTGGCGGCCAAGGGCGGCGGCGACGTCGCGATGGAAGAGCTCGTGCTCTCGAGCGAAAGCCTGGACATGCGTCGTCGCTGACGGATGCAGCGTCCGCCTCAGGCGGACCACGCGGTCCGCTGAACCGGCATCGACGGACATGGACGGCCTCCACTTCCAAACCGCGGCGCCGCCGGCGAGCAGCGATCCGGCGCGCGCCGACATCGCCTGCTTCGTCGGCTTCGTCGCCTGCCGGCAGAGCGGTGCGGCCCAGCGCGCGCGATCTGGAGCTCGCGCTGCGGCAACTGGGCTGGACGCGGCCCGTCCCTGCCCGCGTCGCCGCGCGTGCTCCCGGCGCAGGTCGTTCCGTCCGGCGATTCGCCCAGCGCGTTCGCGAACTGGCTGATCGCGCAGGGATGGACGCGCAGCGCCAGCGGCGTCGCGGCGGTCGATCTCTTCCGCCGCGCGGCCGGCGCGCTCCTCGGCGAGCCGCTGGTCGAGTGGTGGATCGAGAACGCGTGGCTGTCGCCGTTCTCCGGACGCAACGCCGCGGATCTGCTCGAGCTGGCGGACGTGCCGGTGCCAGTCGACACATGGGACATCTTCGACGCGCTGTTCGCGTGGGAGCAGCGGCCGCTGGTGACAGGCACCTCGCGCGTGGCCGACACGGCTCTCGGCGCGGCGGTGCGGCGCTTCTTCCTGCACGGCGGCCGCAAGTGCTACGTCGTTCGCGCCGGCGATCCGTGGTCGCTCTTCACCGACCTCGCGACGCGCGCCGGCTTCCGCGAGCGGCTGCTCAGGAATGTTCCGGCGCCGACACCGGTCGATCGGCTGACGTGGCGCGGCGTCGCGCACCTCTTCGGCCTGCCGGACGTGTCGTTTCTCTGCACGCCCGATCTGCCGGAGCTCTTCGCGGTCGATGCCGGAGCAATCGCGCCCGAGGACGAGACTCGAGGTCGAGGAGCGCTTCGTCGAATGCTCCACGCGGCAGCCGGCCGCGACCTCGCGCGGCCTGCGCGCCTTCCCGGTTCCGCGCTGCGACGAAGACGGCTACGAAGGCTGGGCCGCGGCGGTCGCGGCGATCGGCAGGCTGCTCGAACGGCATGCCCGCGAAGTGCAGTTTGTCGCCGCGCTGCCGCTGCCGGTGGACGAGGCGTTGCTGCGCGCCGATCCGGAAGTCGTCGCGCTGCCGCCTGCCGAGCGGCGCCGCGGCGTGGCGGCCCGGGCCTTCGCCAGCCGCGTGGCGCAATGGGAAGCGGCGCGATCGATTCAGACCGCGTTCGTGCAGCTCGTCTATCCCTGGCTGCGGACGCGCGAGTCGGTGCGCTTGCCGGGCGGCGTCGAGCCGCCGGACGCGATGCTCGCCGGGCTGCTCGCGAACAACGCGCTCACGCGCGGCACCTGGCGCAGCGCCGCGCGCGAGCCGGTGTTCGGCCTGCTCGATCTCGAGCCGGTTCTCTCGATCGTCCGAGATGGAACGCGAGCTTCCCTTCCAGGGCCCTGAGGGAAACCGCCGTGTGCCGCGAACCGTGCGCGATCGGATCTCGCTGTTCGCGCCGACGCCGACCGGCTTTCAGCTCCTGTCCGACGTCACCACCGACGACGACGAATCGTACCGGCCGGCGAACGTCAACCGGCTGGTGGCGTCGATCGTCCGCGCCGCCCGAATCGCCGGCGAGGACATCGTCTTCGCCAACAACGGCGAGGCGCTGTGGCGGCGGCTGCGCGCGGCGCTCGAAGAGCTGCTGCTCGGCCTCTGGGGCGAAGGCGCGCTGACCGGCGCCTTCTCGTCCGAGGCCTTCGAGGTGCGCTGCGATCGATCGACGATGACGCAGGCGGACCTCGACGCCGGCCGGGTGATCGCGCGCGTGCAGTTCAACGCCGCGAACCCGATCGAGCAGATCACGGTGGTCTTCGCGATGGACGAAGGCGGGCATGTCACCCTCGATTCCGCTCCCGCGCCGAGGCGACGGCATGAGCGATCCGCTCTATCCGATTCCCCTCTTCCGCTTCCACGTCGAGTTCCGGCGCGAGCAGGACAACGACATCACGCTCGCCCACGGCGCGTTCTCCGACTGCAGCGGGCTCGAAGCGACGATGGAGCCGAAGGTGATCAAGGCCGGCGGCGCGAACTACGGCGCGTTTCAACGCGCCGGCCGGGTCACCTTTGCGACGGTCGTCCTCAAGCGCGGCATCACCACCAGCCGCGATCTCTGGAAGTGGTTTTCGCACGTCAACGAGCGCGGCAAATATGCGTTCCGCCTCGACGTCAAGATCACGGTCTTCGGCGACGTCGACATCGCGCCGCCGCCGGGTGAGCCGACCGATAATCCCCAGCCCTCGACCGAGCCGCGGCTGACCATCCGGCTGTTCCGCGCGATGCCGATCAAGTTCAAGTCCGGCGATCTGAGCGCCAAGGCGACCGAGGTCGGCATCGAAGAACTGCACCTGGCCCACGAGGGTCTGACCTTCGTCTGACGATGACTGCGACTGCCGACTGAATCATGCCTGAGCCGCCGAAAACGATTCCCGGGCCGACGCCCGACTCGCCGCAGGTCGCGATGGCGCGGATGGGCGCCGTCACCGGCGGCCGCGATCGCGTCGGCGAGTGGATCGACGTGCATTTCAACCCGGCGTCGCTGCAGCTGCAGGTCAGCAACGAGCTGAAGGACACGCGCAACAACGAGCGCAAGCAGTACATCGCCAAGGCCACCGCCAAGCTGACGATGGAGCTGCATGTTCGACACCACCGACAGCGGCGACGACGTGATGCAGACGACGAAGAAGCTGCAGGCGTTCGTCGCGCCGCCGCTCAACCAGCAGAACCACCAGCAGATTCCGCCGCCGGTCGTGCTGTTCGAGTGGGGCCGCGTCAAGTTCATGGGCATCGCCGAGAGCTACAAGGAGACGATCGACTTCTTCAGCGCCAACGGCGTGCCGCTGCGCGCGTCGGTCAACCTCACGCTCTCGCGGCAGGACCAGGTGTTCGACGACGCGCCCGGCTCGGCGCCGCAGGATGCGGGGCCGATGGACGACGACCTCGCGCTCGACACGCCGGCAACCAGCGCGTCGGACGTCGCCAACGCGGGCGAGTCGCCCGAAGCCGCGCGCGCGGTGGCCGCGGCGAACGGCCAGGAGAACCTGCGCTTCGGCAACGGCTCGCCGCTGACCGTCAGCGCGTCGATCACTCTGAAGCCGCCGGCCGCCTTCGCCTCGGCCGGCATCGGTATCGGCGCCGGCGGTGGGCTGGCCTGGGCATCGGTGTTGGAGCCGGTGCGGGCATAGGCCTCGGAGCGAGCGCCGGGATTGGGATCGGCGTCAGCGCCGGGGCCGGGATCGGCGTCAGTGCGGGCGTCGGGTTCGGAGTCGGCGTCGGGGTTGGCGTGTCCGGCGGCGCAGGGATCTCGGCGGGCGCCGGCATCTCCGGGATGTCGCGGCTCTCCGCCACCGAAGGCGCCTTCGCCGGACTCCGCGTGACGACCGGCTCGTCGTCGGCCACCGCCAAACTCAACACGTCGCGCCTGATGCCGCAGGTGCGCTCGGCAACGCTCTCCACCGATCGCAACGCGAGCTTCAGCGTCGGCGGCAAGGCGACGCTCGAAGGCTCGGCCGGCCTGCGCGCCGACGTCGGCGGACGCGGCAGCGTCCGCGGCAAACTCTCCTTCGAAGGATCCTGACCATGTCGGTCGCCATCGACGAAGTCACCGCCGAAGTCGCCCCGCCGGACACGCGCGGCCAGAGCGAGCAGGCCGCCAGCTCGCCGCAGTCGTCGTCGCCGCAGCAGGAGCGGCGGCAGCGCGAGCAGTTCGAACGGATGCAGCTCCGCGCGAAGCGGGTCTGCGCGAACTGAAGACGAGAGGAGGTCAGGAGGACGATGAGGTCAGGAGGAAACCGGGTTTCTTGCTGCAACCAGTTGAAAGTCATCCTCATCTCACCTCCCGAATGTTGTGCGCTCTCTGACCTGCTGATCTCATAGACCTCCTGATCTCCATGGCAGAAGCAGCCCTTAGTCCGAACGCGCTCTACAGCGCGCGCCCGACCGTTCGCATCAACGGCACGGAACAGGAACGGGTGAACGGTCTTTTGACGGCGATCGAGATGAACGAGCACGAGGATGGGTTGAGCACGCTGGAGATGAAGGTCGAGAACGTCGCCAGCGACGCCGCCGGCAACTCCGACTTCGCCTTCGAGGACGAAGCCACGTTCAAGCTCGGCGACACGATCACCGTCTACCTCGGCGAGCAGAGCGCGCCGACCGAGATCTTCCGCGGCATCATCTCGGCGCTCGAGGGCGACTTCACCGAGGACGGCGCGCCGACGCTGACCGCGCTCGCCGAGGACACGCTGCAGAAGGCGCGCCTCAAGCGCCGCACCAAGACCTTCGACGACCAGTCGATCGCCGACATCGCCCGCAGCATCGCCGGCGACCTTGGCCTGACGCCGCAGATCAGCGGCTTCTCGGAGCCGATCGGGACGCAGGTGCAGCTGAACGAAAGCGACCTCGCCTTCCTGCGCCGCCTGCTGGCGCGCTACGACGGCGATCTCCAGGTGGTCGGCAGCGAGCTGCACGTCTCGCCGCGCCGCGACGTCCGCCGCGGCACCGTCGAGCTCGCCTTGCACAGCCAGCTGCGCCGCGTCAGCGTCCTCGCCGACCTCGCGCACCAGGTGAGCGAGGTCACCGTCACCGGCTGGGACCCGGCGCGCGGCCAGCGGATCAGCAGCCGCAGCACTGGCTTCCAGCAGGGGCCGGGGAGCGGACGCTGGGGCGGCGACCTGCTGTCGAGCGCGCTCGGCCAGCGCGCGCACCAGATCGGACACCTCGCCGTCGACGACCGACGACGAAGGGCGCGCGCTCGCGGACGCGAGCTTCGACGAGCGCCAGCGGCGCTTCGTGACCGCGCGCGGGACCGCCGAGGGCAACCCTTCGATCCGCGCCGGCACGCACGTGCGCCTCACCGGCCTGAGCCCGCGCTTCAGCAACACCTACTACGTCACGCAGTGCTGCCACCGCTACGACCTGGAGCGGGGCTACGAAACCGACTTCACCGCGGAGAGCGCCTTCCTCGGCCAGCCATGAGCCGCGCGCGCGAACTGCTCGAAATCCCGTTTGCCGGCCTCTTCACCGGCGGCTACCTCGCCGAAGTGATCAACCTCGACGATCCCGAAAGCCTGTCGCGCGTCCAGTTGCGCGTGCTGAATTTCGACGGCGTCGACAGCCACGATGGCCCGATCTGGGCGCGCGTCGCCTGCGCGTTCGCCGGCAACAATCGCGGCTCCTTCCTGCTTCCCGACGTCGGCGATGAAGTGCTGGTCGTCTTCGTCAACGGCGACCCTCGCTTCCCCGTCGTCGTCGGCGGGCTGTGGAACGGCAGCGACACGTCGCCGGAGACGATCTCGGGCGGCCGCAACCGCAAGAAAGTGATCCGGTCGAAAAACGGCGTCAAGGTGACGCTGGACGATCAGGACGGGCAGGAACAGTTCATCGCCGAGACACCGGGCGGCCAGAAGATCACGCTGAAGGACGGCCCGGGCGCGGTCTGGATCGAAGACAGCAACGGCAACTCGGTGAAGCTCGAAACCGCAGGGATCACGGTCACCGCGTCGGCCAAGGTGACCGTCAACGCCAGCACGGTTGAAATCTCCGCCGGCATGGTGACCGTCAACGCCGGCATGTCCCGGTTCAGCGGCGTGGTGCAGGCCGACACGGTGATCACGCAACACGCGTCATCAGCGCGGTCTACACGCCTGGCGCCGGAAACATCTGGTGAGTCGATGAACGGTCACGAGGTCATGTGGACGCAGCCGCCGGCGCTGCTCGGCACGCCGGCGTCGCGGATCCTGCCGCTCGCGCGCGCGGCGCTGAAGCGGCCGGCGATCCTGCGCTTCAACAACGACGACTTCATGGACGAGTTCATGAACGTCCTCGACATCGTCACCGGAGCGGCTGCGCGAGTACCAGGTGCGGCGCGAGACGTGGCGCGGGTTCACGCCCGGACCGGCGCCGGAGCCGAAGCCGCAGCAGTCGATGCGTGCTTCAACGCCTCGGGCTCCTCGCGCGGCGCGCAGCCGGCTGGCCTGACGGTGCCGCCGTCGCCGCCGGCCGAATCGGTGCCCGCCGGCACGCCGCTCAAGCTCTATCAACCGGCGCACCAGCGCCACTATCTGGTCGCCTCCTCGCTCGTCTGCGGCATCGCCGGCCTGCCCGATCGCGGCGTCGAAGCCGGGCGCGGCGAACAGATCGGCGTGCGTGATCCGCCGCCTCCTGCCGCCGTCGAGCGGCACACCGGGACCCGTCGACGGCTGGGACGAGCACGCGTGGGTCGCGCGGCCGCACGGCTACGTCTGGCAGAAGGTCGGCACGGATCCGCTGCAGGTGCTCGAGGACGAGGAGCGGCTGCCGCTCTTCGCGGTCAACTTCGCCGAGAGCGAACGCCGCAAGCGGCGTCTTTTTGCCGGCGTGATTCCGGTCGGCAAGCGTGATGCGTATCTGGGCGCGCCGAAAGGCACCGGCAGCGCGACGCCCGGCGTGACGCCGCGGACCTCGCGCAAGATCCTGCTCCGCAAGGAAGTGATCGAGCCGTGGAAGAGCCTGGTGCGCGCGCGCGCAGGGCGTGCAGAAGTCGTTCATCGGACCGTTCCTCGATGGCTACGAGCAGCCGAAGGACCGCTCAGAAGAAACGCTCGGTTCAAGACCGAGCGGGAACAGATCCAGACCTTGTCCTGGTTCATCCTGCTCGACTTCGCGAAATTCCTCGCCACCTACGTCAAGCCAGTGTGGCGCGCCGTGATCGACCCGTCGCGCCGCCGGTGCTGACTGAGGCGGAGGCGCAAACTGTTCCAGGCGCTCACCGGCGCCACGCTCTCCGACTTGCTGCGCGAAACGCTGCGGCGCGACGGACAGCTTGGCGCCACCGGCAACGAGGTCTACGCGCTCGCGGATGTGCCTTCGTCCCTCCGGGAAGCCCTGGCCAGGTTCGGCGCGGCTCCCGACGGCCTGAACACCACGCTCGAACGGCAGCTCGAAAACGTCGATCAGCCCTACAGCAGCGACGTCGCCGAGAGTCGCGCGGCGTGGCCCGGCTTCCTCTTCCCGCTCGCGGACCCCGGCCTGCCTGAGGATGGGCCGCTGCCGCCGGCGGTCACCTTCGCGGCGCTGAACACGGAAGAGCAAAGCGAACTCACCCTCGACAAGAACCCGCCGCCGACGATCCGCTCGAGCGCCTCGACGCGCTGACGGTGCTGATTCTCCGGGCGCTCCGCGATGACCACGCCGTTCCGGCGCCTGAGCCTGCGATCCCGATCGCTGCGATTGCGCCGGCCGACGCGATCGAGGGCTGGTTCGTCATCCGTTGCGTCTACCTGCGGCCGGGCTGCGAGCCGCTCCACAACGAGGTGATGAGCGACCCGACCGAACCGTTCCAGATGGCCGGCTTCTTCGATCCGGACGCGCCGGCGCGGCCGATTCGCATCGGCTTGCCGATCGACACCACGCCGGGCGGCCTGCGCAAGTTCGACAAGAACACGGCGTTCCTCATCTCCGACACCTTGTGCGGCCAGATCGGACGCATCCGAGGGCTGACGCTCGGCGACCTCGTGCTCTCCGTGCTGCCGTGGCCGTTCCACAAGGATCTGCCCAGCCTCGACTCGGAGGGCGGACCCTGCAAGAGCGGCAATCTCAGCCTCGGGATGATCTGCTCGCTCTCGATCCCGATCATCACGCTCTGCGCGCTGATCCTGCTGATCATCATGGTGACGCTGTTCGACTTCATCTTCCGCTGGCTGCCGTTCTTCTTCATCTGCTTCCCGCTGCCGGGCCTGAAGGCCAAGAAAACGTAACCGATGCTGCTCGACACCAAGCCCAAGGCGCCCGCGATCGGCTGGCCGCTGCTGCCCTTCCCCAACGAGGACGGCGCGCTCGATACCCGGCCGCGCTCGCCGAAAGCGTCCGGCAGCAGCTGCAGGTGATCCTCAGCACGCGCCCCGGCGAGCAGCTGATGCGGCCCGGGTTCGGCGCCGGGCTGACTGAATTTCTCGGCGAGCCCGACACGATCGCAACCCGCCGCCGCATCTACGACCGCGTCAACGAAACCGTCGTCCGCTGGGAACCGCGTGTCGAAGTCGATCGCATCGAGGTCAACGATCTGCCGGGCCGTCCCGGCTGGCTCCGCATCGAGCTCGGCTACCGCCTCCGGCGCACGGGACAGATCATGACGCTCGGCGTGAACCTCGAGCTCTAACGTTTCCGAACGCATCGTAGTGTCCGTCTTCAGGCGGACGAACCAACTCACCATGTCTTTCCGACCACCACGTCTGGACGATCGGTCGTATGACGATCTCGTCGCCGAACTGGTCGCGCGCATCCCGGCGCACACGCCGGAATGGACGAACCCGCGGCCCGGCGATCCGGGCCGGACGCTCATCGAGCTGTTCGCCTGGCTCGGCGACGCGCTGCTCTATCGCGCGAACCTGATCCCCGAGCGCCAGCGGCTGGCGTTCCTCCGCCTGCTCGGCGCGCCGCTGCGCCCGGCGCGGCCGGCGCGAGGGATGGTGACCGTGTCGCTGCGCGAGAACGAAGCGATCGCCGCGCTGCCGATTCGGCCGACCGCGACGCTCAGCGGCCCGGTGCCGTTCGAGGCGCGCGGCGAGTTCACGGTGCTGCCGATCACCGCGGTGGCGCACTACAAACGCACCACCGGCCCCGACGAGCTGCCGCCGGAGCTCGAGGTGGCGCTCTCCGAGTTCCACGCCAACGGCGGCGCGATCCGCACCTACTACACGACCCCGATCTTCGGCGGCGGCATCGCGGCGCCCGAAAGCGTCGACATCGTGGCTGACACCGCCGATCGAAGCCTGTGGTTTGCGCTGCTCGCGCCGCCGGCGCGCCCGGCCGATCAGCAGGCGGCGCGCAACGTCGAGGTCCGGCAGGCCCTCGGCGGCCGCCTGCTGAACGTCGGCTTCGTGCCCGCGTTGCCGTCAACCGATCCGCTCGAGCCGGTGACGGCGCGCGCGCGTGTCCCCCACGTCTGGGAGATCACCGCCAACACCACCAACCAGCCGGTGACCGACACGCGGGCATGGCGCCCCGAATATCTCGCGCTCGACGAAGTCGGCGACACGACCGCGGGCCTGACGCGTCCGGGCATCATGCGGCTGTCGCTGCCGCGCCAGGAAGTGATCCACGCGCCCGCCAACGACGTGCGCGCCGATCCCGATGCCGGCGTCGGCGACCGTCCGCCGCGCCTCGACGATGCGGCGTTATCGGCGCGGCTGGTCGCGTGGCTCCGCCTCCGGCCGGCGCCGCCGCCTGCTCCGGCGCCGGCGGCGGAAACGCAGTTCAATACCGGGCAAGGCGCGGGCAACCTGCAGACGTCGGAAACCGGCGTGGTGCCGAGGGCGCGAGAGGTCGAGCACCTGCGCGTCGCGTGGGCGGGCATGAACGCGATCGAGATCGAGCAGCTGGTGACCTATTCGAACCTGGTCATCGGCGAGAGCGACGGCAGCGCCGATCAGGAGTTCCAGCTCCCGGCCACCTCGGTCGAGCCCGAAACGCTGGTGCTCGAAGTCGAAGGCGACGGGCGATGGGATCCGTGGATGCGCGTCGACGATCTCGCGACACTCGATCCCGATGCTGACGCGCGCGTCAGCCTCGATGCCGCGCGTGACGCGCGCGCATTCGTGCTCGACAGCTTCGCCGGCACCGTGACCTTCGGCGACGGCATCCGCGGGCGGATTCCACCCGCAGGCCGCCGCATCCGCGCGCGCCAGCTGCGATCCGGCGGCGGCATCGCCGGTAATCTTCCGGCCGGCACGCTGAAGGCGATCACGGCGTCGACCATCACCGGCGATCCGGTCGGCAGCCGGCTCGCCGTCTCGCAGCCGCTCCCGCTCGGCGGCAGCGCCGACGCCGAAACGCTGCGCGAGGCCGAACGGCGCATTCCGGCCCGGCTGACTCATCGCGAGCGCGCGGTCACCGCCGACGATTACCGGACCCTCGCCCGCGAAACCCCGGGCATCGCCGTCGGCCGTGTCGAGCTGCTCCCGCGCTTCAAGCCGCAGACGCGCCACGCCGACATTCCCGGCATCGTCACGGTGATGGCGCTTCCCGATCGGCCGCTCGCGCCGGCGCCCAACCCGCGGGCCGATCGGCCGTTCCTCGAAGCGGTGCACGCGTGGCTCGACAACCGCCGGCCGATCGCGACCGAGCTGTACGTGATCGGCTGCGAGTACATCCCGGTCGCGGTGAGCGTCGTCATCACGGTGAGCGAGGGCGCGCCGCCGGATACGACGATGCAGGACGTGAAGGAGGCGCTGCGCCGGGTGCTCTGGCCGCTTGCCGGCGGCGGCTTCGATCGCCAGGGCTGGCCGCTCGGCCGGGCGTTGAGCAATCGTGAGCTCGCCGTGGAAGTCGCGCGCGTGCCTGGTGTGTCGGAAGTCGGCGGCCTGAATCTGTTCCAGCGAAACGTGTCGTCGGGAGCATGGGAGCCGATCGGCGACTCGCGCAACGGCCGCGAGCAGAACATGATCCTGCAGCGCTGGCAGCTCCCCGAACTCCTCGCCGTGGTCGTCGTCGCGGACGACACCGCGACCGGCGCACCGATGACGATTCAGACCGGCTCGAACCCGTTCGCCGACCCGAACGCGGTCCCGCTCGCCGTACCCATCGTGCCGGACCTCTGCTGAGAAACGTCCATAGTGTCCGCCTTCAGGCGGACCTTTCAAGTCCGGCTGAAGCCGGACACTACGGGAACTGAGATGGACGCCAACCGCCAACGCTTCTGGATGCTCGCCGACGAGGGCGACTGGAGCGAATCGCCTGCGGTCGAGTACGACCGCGCGTGCCGGCGGCTGCGTTTGCGCGATCGCAGCCCGCGTCCGCAGGCCGGTGCGGTCAACACCACGAACCTCCAGGCTCTGCTCGGTACCTCGTCGCGTGCGATCGACGCGTTCGGCACCATCGCGTACTGGGAGAGTGGCACGCGGCGATTGCAGGCGACCGGCAGCCTGGGGCCGGACGCGGGCCCGGTCACCCTGTGGACTTCGCCCGCGAACGTCCGCGTTGCCGATCTCGCGATGGGTTTCGACGACGTGCTGTATCTCGCGCTGCAGACGACCGACGGCGGCGGCAATCTCGTGAGCACGTCGATCGGACTGTTCGATCCGCGCGGCCGGTGGCGTAACCCGCCGGTCTTCGAGGTGGCGCTGACAGACTTCACGCCGGATCGGCTCGCGGCGGATCCCTCCGGCGGTGTCTGGGCTCTCGATCGCGGACGGCGCCTCGTCGGCCGCCTCCAGGGGCTGCCGCTTCGCGACGGCCTGCCGCCGCAGTTCGCGCCGATGACCTTCCGGCCCGTCGCCGAGAATCCCGACGCGCCATTTTTTCAGCTCGATGCGTTACAACCACAGTGGGCCGAACCGACCGAGCAACCCGTCGCGATCGCGTGCAGCAGCGAGGGACGCGTGGCGGTGATCGCCTGGGGTGCCGAGGCGGAGTCGCCGGCGCAATCCGAGCGGCGAACGTTCCTGCACCTGCGCGACACGGCCGCGGGCTGGCAGGGGCGGCGGCGAATGGTTGACGCCGGGCAGCCTGCATCAGCGTCGTGGCTGTCGCCCGATCGGATCGTCGTGCTCCCGGCGCCGCGCGTCATCGACGGGCAGCTGCGGCAGCCGGTCGAAGCCCTCGCCTACGATCCGGCCGATCGCGTCGCCCCGCTCATCCCCGCGGGCGGCTTTCTCCCGTTGCGCCGCCTGGCCGAAGCGCTGTTCCTGAACGGCGTCACCGCACCGCCGACGTACCGCCGCGAAGGCGACACGCATGTGCCGCTGCGCGCGCTCTCGGTCGCCTCGTTCGAATCGAGCGGAACGGTCGCCGCGCCAAGCTTCCTGGACGGCGGGCAGCACCAGATGTCGTGGCACCGGCTGTATGTCGAAGCGGTGCTGCCGCAAGGCTGCGGCGTCCAGATCGACCTCGCGGCATCCGACGATCCGAACTTTGCGCCGTCGAACGACGATTGGCATCCGCACTTTTTCGGCGATATCCGCACCGCCGAGGCCGAGCTCGCTCGACCGAACTGGCAAGCGCCGGCTCGCGGTGTCTGGCTGCCCGATCCGTCGGAGATTCCGCATCATCCCGGCCTGCTCGGCGAGACGCCGCGGGCGAACGAGGCGGGTCTGTTCACCAGCCTCGTCCAGCGTCCCGGCCGCCGGGTGCGTCGGCTGCGCGGCCAGTATCTGCACCTTCGCGTTCGCTTGTCCGGCACGGGACATCTCACGCCGGAGATTGCGGCGCTGCGCGTCTACGGCTCGCGCTTTTCGTACCGCGATCAGTACCTCCCCGAGCTCTATCGCGAGGAACTGTTCGGCAGCCGACGCCGACATGGCCGGACGCGCAACCGGCGCCGATTTCCTCGAGCGGTTCCTCTGCCTGTTCGAGAGCGCGCTGACGCCGCTCGAGGATCGCGTCGCCGCCGCGCAGGTGCTGATGGATCCGCGCTCGGCGCCCGACGATGCGCTCGAGTGGCTGGGGTCCTGGATCGGCGTCGTCTTCGACGCGTCGTTTCCGGCCGACCGCCGCCGCGCCTGGATCGAGGCGGCGCCGCGGCTGTTCCGGACCCGCGGCACGCTGGCTGGTTTGCAGCTCGCGCTCGAAATCGCGACGGGCGGTCGGCTGACGAAGGGGTTCGTCAGCGCCGACGAGCTCAGGCTGCACGGCAGGGCGGTGCCGATCGATCCCGCCGCGGATGCCGGCCTCGAGTTGCGCGAGCACGAGTTCCCGCGCGGCGGCGGCGTCACCGGCGGCGAGCTGCTCGTCATCGAGGATTTCCGCCTGCGGCGCACCTTCGCGACCATCCTCGGCGCGAACCTCTCGCTCGCCGACGATCCGCTCCTGCCGGGCCTGATCGTCAGCGCGAACTCCCGCGTCGGCGACACGCTGTTTCTCGGCGAGGACGAGAAGGCGGAGCTGCTGGCGCTCTTTCGCGACGCCTTCAGCCCCGATCCGGCGCAGCGCGCGATCGAGGAAGCGGCCGTGCGCGAGTTCTTCAGCCGGCTCGCGTATCGCGTGACGATCTTCGTGCACGACACGGTCAGCGCGGTCGACTTCTCGCTGCTCCAGCGCGTCGCCGAGCGCGAGGCGCCGGCGCACGTCGAGATCCGCGTCGTGCGCGCCAGCTATCCGCTGCTCGTCGGGCTCGCGAGCCTCGTCGACGTGGACACCTATCTCGGTCCGCGCCCCCGCCGGGCATGGCGCGCTCGATCACAGCCGGATCGGCGAGGGCGACTTCATCAAACGGCAGCCGAGTCTGGATCCGCGGCTGGGCGGCGGCCACTGGTCGGGGCCGCCGCTGCCGATCGCGCGCGTTCGCGGCGCCGTCGGTCGTCGCCCGCCGACGCGCCGTTGACGCTCGATGGCTCGGCCTCGAGCGTCGAACCGCCGCCCGTGATCAGCCGCTACACCTGGACGCTCTTGTCGCCAACACTTTGAATGTCTGTAGTGTCCGCCTTCAGGCGGACCGTGCCGGGTCCGGCTGAAGCCGGACACTACGAGCCGAAAGGAAGGATCGCCACCGATGCCCAAAATCTCTTCCGCGCAACTGAAGGTGAACGAACCGATCGAAGCCGCGGCGCCCGACGCGACACTCATCATCGTCGTCGACGGCACGGCGCCGCTGAAGGTCGGCACGTACATGTTTCAGCTCGAAGTCATGGACAACGCGGGCAACCGCTCGAAACCGGTGCAGGCGCGTCTGGTCATCGCCGACGTGCAGGCGCCGACCGCGGTCATCGGCGCGCCCGCACGGTGCCCTTCGCCACCGACTTCACGCTGAGCGGCGCCGAATCGAGCGATGTCGGCGGCGGCACCATCACGCGCTTCATCTGGACGCTGGTTCAGTAGGGGCGCAGCCATGTAGTGTCCGCTTCAGGCGGACCCCGCGAAGATGGTATTCACGCCGAACAAACCGTTCGAGCGCCGAAGCCGACGGTCGACGTCGACAGGGGCTCCCGCCCGGCCAGTACCGCTTCCGGCTCGTCGTCGTGAACGCCGCCGGCGCTCAGCAAGCCGGCGGAGGTCATCGTCACCGTCGAAGGCGGACGCGTGCCATCTCCCGGCACCATCACCAATCCCGGCCCGATCGTCGTCGGGCCCATCCGGCCAACCCCACCATGACCGCATAGCCGATCCGCTCGTGTCGAGCGCCCAGGCCGACCGCCTGCACTACGCCACCGGCGAGCTGCTCGGCGCCGACGATTTTCGCGACGAGCAAACCTACCATCGCCGCCAGCTCGCGCGCGCGCTGCTGTACCTGTACGGCAGCGGCACGATCGCCGGGCTGCGCGTGGTCGCCGCGGCACCGGCCCGGGGAGAACGGCGCGCCCGACGAAGTGGAACTCGAAGTCGAGCCGGGCCTCGCGCTCGATCGCGCCGGCCGGCTGATCGAAGTGCCGCGCCAAGCCTGCCTGCGGCTGCGGCGCTGGTTCGCGTTCGTGGCCGCGCGGACGCCGAGCAGCGCCGGGCTCGACGTCGACGGATCTGCGGCTCGCGTGGCGCGCTGACGCGCGGTTGCAGTCGGCGGCGTGATCGTCGCGGATGTGTTCCTCGCCTTTCATCCCTGCGATCGCGGCTACACGCCCGCGTTCGCCAGCGGACCGTTCGACGCGCTCGATGCGTCGCAGCCATCACGCGTGCGCGATGCGTACGAGCTCTCGCTCGTGCTGCGCGCCGAGGCCGATGCGGACCTGCCGGTCGCGACCGATCCGTGGGCGGGCATCACCGGCGGCACCGACGCCGAACGCCTGGCCTCCGCCGAGCAGGTCAGCCTTCGCGCTGCTGGCGCGCGGCCGACACAGCCGGCGCCGGAGAATCCCGCCGGCGTCGATCCGACCGCGGTGTTGCTCGCGCGCCTGCGCATTCCGGCGGCGCCGAGCCCGACGCGGCCGAGCGCGCCGGTCCCGGATTGGTCGGCCGCGATCTGGCCGGATGAAAACGCGAACGTCAACAACGCGTGCGGCACGTCCTGCTGCCACCGGCCGCGGTCCGCCGCTTCAGCGCTCCGTACGCAGTGCGCCTCAAGAATCAACGAGGCCGGGCAAGCTCGTTCATATCAAGAGGTCTTGACATGGCTCTCAACACACTCGGCTCCAACCGCGATCAGCTGATCGAACTCGCGCTCCCGACGCGCGAGCGGCTGATCTACGCAGGAGGTCCTCGTCGGCGATCCGCGCCGCTGGCGTCCACGCTGGTTCGACGGGCGGTTTCTCGCCGCCTCCGATCTGCAGGGCGGAGCAGAACTATTTCCTCGTCCGCCAGGCGGATCTCGGCCGCGCCGGCGGCAGCGGCGTCATCGACGGCCTGATGGTCTCCGAAGTCGTCGAAGCCGGCACGGCGCCGAACGGCTGCGGATCGATCCCGGCCAGGGCATCACCGACACCGGCGAACTGATCGTGCTGCCCGAACCGCTGCTGGTCGAATCCGGCCAACGTGCCGGAAATCCAGCGGCTCGACGCGGCCTTTGGACTGCAGGTGATTCCGAACGAGCCGGGGCGGACCCGCACCGGCCTCTACGTGCTCGCGCTGCGGCCGGTCGAGTGGACGGCCAATCCGATCGGCGCGTATCCGACTTCGCTCACCGGCACGCGCACGGTGGAGGACGGCACGATCGTCGAAGGCGTCGCCGTCTCGCTCATCCCCTACCCGAGAACGCGGCCGACGAGAAACTGGAAGCGCCGCCGCGCGCGCGTGGCGCGCGAGATATTCGTGGAAGGACGCGACCGCGGCTTCGACGTCCGGCGTGCTGCCGCTGGCGATGGTCGCGCTGCGCGGAAATTTCATCGAGTGGGTGGACCCGTTCATGGTCCGCCGCGAAACCGGCGCCGAACGGCCCGCGGGCATGGACTTCGGCTTCGGCGCGCGCGCGCTGCGCGAGGCGCACCTGCTGCAGTATCAGCGGCATCTCGCCGACGCGCTCGAACGCGAAAGCGAGCAGCCGTTCCCCGCGACGAGCTATCTCGACGCGCTGCCGCCGGTCGGACAGTTTCCGGCCGGCGACGATCGACCCCGACCGGCTCACGCAGCGTTTTTTCCCGCCGGGCATCGAGGTCGATCTTTCGTTCGTCGCCGAGGATGAACTGCCGGCGTTGATCGAGGAGTCGCTGCTGCTCCCGCCGATCGACCTCACCGTCGGGCTCGACCAGCTCGGCGGCACCGGCGTCATCGTGCTCGTGCCGCTGACGCGCGCCGAGTTCGCGCAGAACCGAACTCGCTGCCGAACTGGGATGCCGAGCTTCCGCGGCTGCGGCCGGTCTTCACCGAGATCAAGGCCCGCGCGACGCCGCGGGATCTGCTGCTCTCGCGGCTGTTCGCTCCGACCGTCCGCCGGCACCGCCGGCCGAAGAAGAGCCGTGGCGCGAACTGTTGCGCACCGCGCTCAATCAGCCGCTGCTGTGGTACGTGCGCCGGCGCCATCTGCCGATCCCGACCAACGTCGCCGGCCGCGCCGGTTGCTGCCGACAACGCCGTCGTCTCCGATCCGCGCCGGCTCGCCGAGTTGATGACGACCGACGCGCAGCTCGCCGACGGCGTCAACCGGCTGCGGAGCATCGATGTGCCAGAAGTGGCCGGGCTGACGAGCCGCCTGGCGGAGCGGCGGTTCGTCGACAACCGGCGCTGCTGCGCAGCATCGTCGTCAAGGCGGCGGGGCAGGAAGGCACGAAGCCGACTGCGACCGATGCCGTGACGGCGCTCGCGGCGACCACCGATCCGGCACTCGGCAAGGGCCTCGAGCTGCTCACCGAAGAGAGCGGCACGCTCGCGCGGACGCTGAACTCGGATCGCGTGGTCGAATCGGGCGTGCTCGTCGACGTCGACAAGCTGGCGCGCGACGTCCCGAAAGAGCGCTTGCCCGAGCTGGCGACCGAGCTGCGCACCGCGGTCAAGGCCGGCGAAAACATCAACGACAACCTCGTCGCCCTGCGGCGCAAATTCGTGCCGACACCATGAAGATCATCCCCATCGCCTCCCCGCTGCCGGGCGAACATCTCGCGGCGACCTCGCCGGTCATCCGGCCGGAAACCGACGATGCGCGCTGGCGCCTGCGGCTGAATTTCTGGGCCGGGCGCGCGCTCACCGCGGAGGCGCTCGAGCTCGAACAGGAGAATCGCGCCGCGCGGCTCGCCTGGCGCGGCCGCGCCGCCACCGCCGGCGTGATCCGGGGGCTCGAGGTGGCGCTCGAATCGCCGGTCGAGCCGCCGGCCGAGCTCGCGACGGCCGGACATTTCGTCCACGTGCTGCCCGGCCACGGTTTTCTCGCCGACGGCGAGGACATCGTCGTTCCGCGCCCGCTGCGCGTGGCGCTCGACGAGATCCCGGTGCACTACGTGCGGGTCGGCGGCGAAAATTCGGAAACGCCGGCCGAGCCGGTTCCGGCCGGCGCAACAGCGGGCTCGCCGCGCGAAATCGGCGGGCTCGTCGTGAACGTCGATTGGTTCGACGCCGGCCACGTGCCGTGGGCGGCGGTGCTGGTTCTGTGCCCGGCGGAATTTCGAAGCTTCGGCGGCGTCGATCCCGAAGACCCGTGCGAGCTCGATCCGTCGCGGGACGCCTTCGCCGACGAGCGCCGCATCGACGCGTGCATGCTGCGGCTGTGCCAGCTGCCGGCGCGGCTGGAGTCGCTGCCGCTGCTGGCCGATCGCGACGATCCGCGCTGGCGCAACCGCCTGGCGCACGCCGTCTTCGACGAGGAGGCGCGCGCCTCGGCGCGGCACCAGGTGCGCCTGCTGCAGTCGCAGCCGGCGGGCCAGCGCTGGGACACGGTGTTGCGGCCGGCGGACTGCTTCCCTGGGAATGGCTCGGCGTGCCGCTGGCGCTCGTCGAGCGCGGAACAGCAAACTGGCGCGCTGGCTCCGCGATTCTTTCTCGATCGCGCCGCGGTCGTACGCGCCGGCGGTGGCGCGCGCCCGCGCACGCGTCCGACCGCTGCGAATCGCGACCGGAGACACCGAGGAGACGCTGAATCCTCCCGGCGCCGGCACGCCGCTCACCTGGCGCGCGCGAGTCGATCAGTTCGCCGAGCACCTGAGCGAGTTCCGGCCGGCGGACGAAGCGGCGATCGCGGCGCTGGCGTCGCGATTCCAGTTCGTTCCGCCCGCCGGATTTCTGCCGCGCGGCGTGCTCGACTTCCTGACGACGGCGCAGGCGGTGATGCTGCCGCCGCCCCCAGGTCAGCCGCCCGATCGCGCCGGCATCAACCACTTCTTCCCCGCGTCGTTTGCGGTCGAAGCCGTCCCGGTCGCGACCGAAGATCTCGACAGCGCGCTGGCCGCCAGCGCGCCGCTCGCGCCGTACGATTTCACCGATCCCGACGAGGAAGACGTGCGCGTGCTGGTGCCGCTGCCGCAGCGCGTCTTCGATCCGCAACTGCTCGTCGTCGAGCAGGAGGATCCGATCTTCGCCGAGACGGTCGCGCGGTTCGCCGCCACGCGCCAGGGCTGGCGCCAGCGGCGCGACTTCGTGCTCGAACGTCGCGACGTGCTCCAGGACCTGACCTTGGCGGGCCGCCGGAGGGCGCGGCCGCCTGCGTCGATCCCGGCCAGCTCGAGCCCGAGCCGGCAGAGAACGTTCAACTCGTCCCGTTCGACCTTGCGCTCGTGTCGCCGGCCGCCGGCCGGCGCCGCGGTCGAAATTGGCGCCGCCATGTCGACCGAGCTCGATCTGGCGCGCGACTCGTCGCTGTTCTTCTGGCTACGCGTCGACGACGATGCACCGCCCGCGCGCATCGAGGGCCGCTGGGCGATCGACAAGGAGGAAGCCCGCTTCGCGTGGACGCAGCCGCTGCCGGCTGTGCTCGAGCCGGTCGACGCCAGCGGCCAGCCCGCGCCCTTCACGCTGTGGCGGCACCTCACGTTCCAGTCGCGCAGCTCGGCCTCAGGGGCGGCCGCGTCGAGCGCTTCACCCTGCACATCGACGACGGGCGCATCGCGATCGGAGCCGCCGGACACGTCGTCAACAACGACGGCTTGCGGGACGACATTTTCTGGCGGCCCGAGGACGGCGCCGAGCCGGAGTTCGTCGGCGGCGATTGGACGGAGGTGTCCGACGAGGGACTCGCCTATCCGTTCGAGCAATCGGTACGAGGCGGTGTTCCCGGATGGGCAATCGCTGACCGATCGCCTCGCCGAAATCCAGAACGCCCTGGATCCGCCCGGGGCGACGCCGCGCGTGAAGCCGCTTCCGGGCGGCATGGGGCTCGATCGCATCCTCGCCGAGCTCGAAGCCGAGGCAAGTGAGGCCGACGACTTCGTCGATACGCACTTCACCCGCGCGCAGGTGAACCTCTACCGCATCCGTAAGCTGATGCTGGGCCAGACCGCGGCGCAGAAGCTGCTGGTCAATCCCGCGATTGCGGCGATCGCCGAGCAGGAGACGGCGACCGCTTCGGCCGATCAGCTCGGCGCGTTCATCGCCGCGGCCAAGGCGAAGAAAGTGCCGGCGGCCGACGTCACCGCCGCGCTCGAGCGCCGCGGCCCAGCCGCGTGCGTTCGGTGACTTCGGCGGCATCTTCCAGCCGATTGAGGCGTTTCAACCGGTCAACCCCGTTGTGTCCAGCCGACGAAACAGGTCGAGTCGCTGAAGACCGGCGTTTTCGAACGGTTCGATCCGAAGGTCGCGACGATCGATTTCAAGGCGGCTGCGCTCAAGGACGTGCTCGGCCAGCGGCCGGAGAGCGGCCCGACGCTGCCGCCGCGCGGCTTGAGCATCGGCCAGCGGTTCGCCGAGCCGCCGGCGACGCAGAACCTGTCGTACGCGCGCGCCGATCTGACGCAGCTGCTGAAGCAGCTGACCGCGCTGCGGCTGCCGCTCGTGGGCGAAACCGTAAAGTCGCTCAACGGCGCCGACGTGTCGCTGCTGGCGCTGCAGGGACGCACCGCACCGCCACCGCCGCCGACACCGGCGCCAGCGGTCCCGGTGACCTCGGAGAGCATCCGCCAGGCGGCTGTCACCGCGCTGCTGACCTTCACGCCGCCCGCCGGCGACACCGACGAGGCTGAGGTGACGCTCGCCGCGCTCGACTTCACCGAGATCAAGTCCGCCATCCTGCGCACCATCGAACGCGTCGTCGAGCAGCGGCGCGAGGTCGTCCAAACCGGCATCGAAACGCTCAAGCTTCTGTCCGAGCAGCGCGAGTTCGCCGCCGCACGCGTCGTTGTGATCGAGGGCCGGCTGGCCGAGGCTCGCCACGATGTGAGCGTCGCCCGGGCACTCAGACAGGAAGAACAGCAGCGGATCGCCGAGACCAACGATCGCCGCGACGCGCTGATTCGGGACGAAGTGCGGTTCCTCGCGTTCGTACGGCCGCGAGCCGTGGATCTCATACGCCGCCGGCTTCCCTACTGGAAGGTCGAGCAATTCGGCGTGCCGGCGCCCGTGCCTGCATGCCTGAAACGGCACGACCAGCCGCCGGAGCCGCTCAACGCCTATATCCAGCTGTTCCGCCACGCGCCGTCGCGGTGGTTCGTCGCGATGAAGCCGTTGATCAAGCGTCTCGACACGCCGGACAAGCTCGTCGCGCTGCTCGACTCGACGCGCATCTCGGCGCTGACGATGAATACGCTGAGCATTGCCACCGCGGTGCGCGGTTCCTCGGCGGCGGTGCAGTTCACGGTCGCCGGCGCGCAGCAGGTGCTGAGCACGCTGCGCCAGAAGACAACCGTGCTCGAGATCGGCGACAAGCTCGGACGCCGCTGGCAGGACTTCGAACGGGATGCGAACGAGCACGCGGCCGTCGGCGATCTGATCGACGGCAAGCACGGATCGCGCGAGGTCAGCGTCGCGGCGGCAGCGGAGCTCGAGCAGATCGGCCAGGTCGCCACCTGTCTCCACGTCGAGTTCGCAGCCGTCCCCGCCAGCACCCGGCTGGCGTGGATCGAGCGATTCAGCCAGTTCGATCGGCCGGCGCCGCTGCGCGACCTGACCGTGCTCCCGCAGTACGCCAGGCTCGACCGGCAGACGCGCCGGCGCCTGCAGGAATTCGCCGACTGGCTGTTCGGCCGCGTCGATGCGAGCGAACGCGACGCCACCAACCTGGTCAACGATCTCGTCCGGCTCTGCCTCCTGCTCGCCAGCCATGCGCCGGTCAACCGCATCATCGCCGGCCACGTGCCGGCGCCGACGCCGGTCCGGCCCGGCATCCAGATTCCGATCAGGCCGCTCAACCCCGAACTGGTGCGGGTCGGCATGGAGTTCCACGTCTGGCAGGCGTCGAAGGTCGTCGCCAGCGGCAGGGTGGAAGATCTCGTCGCCGGCGCCGTCTCCGCGCGCGTCAGCCAGGTGGACAAGGCGACGACGACGCTCGACCCGTCGATGCGCGTGCAATTCCTCCCCGCCGCGCTCGGCCTGAAGCGATAGCGAATGCCCGCGCCTTCGCCGCTGCCGTCGCGACACGTGCGACGCCTGCACGTGCGCGCCGCCGCAGAAGACGACGCGCGCCACGCGGCGACGTTGCTGGGCGACGCGCTGCGTACAGCGTCGCTTGGCGTCGCCGATGAAGGGCGCTTCGTCGTCATCCGGCGTCTCCCGCTCGGACGCATCTCCGCACACGTCAGCGCGGCGTCGCTGGCGCTGCATATCGAGCGCGTCGCGGCGGAGGCGATGGCGGATGCGGTCGCCTGCAACCTGCCCGCGGCCAGAGCGGCGAACGCCGTGGCGTTCGCAAATCGCAGCGAAGCGATCGTCACGCTGGCGCGCGCGCATGCCGCCGGCATTCCCGCGACTGAATGGTTCTGGCCGGAGGTCGTGCCGGGGTGGCGCGCGGACCTGTCGAGCGGCGCGAGGTGGACGCTGCTGCTCGACGCCGCGCACGGGTCGCCAGCGTCGGCGATTGTTGCCGCCGCCGTGGTCGAGCGCGCGATCGCCGCCGGCGTCGCGGACGAAATCCTCTCCGACCTGTCTCAGCGTCAGGCCATCCGTTGGCTGCAGCTCGAAGGCTGGAGCAGTATCGTGCCCACGGCTGCCGGGCCGTTATGGCGGCGGCCCGACGGCAACCGCGGCGAGACACTCCGCCGCTGGAGAGCGACGCTGGACGCTGCCGATGCGCGGCTCGTCTGGCTGGCAACGTTGATGAGCGTCACCGAGCGACCTGCCTGCGCCGGCCGATCCGAGGCTGCCGGGCAGGATTGCGTTTGCGCTCCGGTCGCTCGACGAAATTGAAGCCAGGCAGCGAGGCGAACGCCTTCAGGCGATCGACGCGGAAGGCGAGCCGCGCGGCGACGCCGGAATCGAGCCTCGCCACCGGGGCACGCCGTCGGCCGGTCCGAACACGTCGAGCGTCGATCGCCGCGGAACCGCAATCGACGGCGAGGAAGCGATTCCAACCGCTCCTCTGCCGGGTTCGGTTGGGGCGCCGCTGGCAACGGCCGGCCAGCCGATCTTGGAGAAAGAGTCGCGCGTCGAGGCTCGCGACGTCGCGGCTCAGCCAGTCGACGACTACACGCAGCCGTTGGTTGCGGCGTCGACGGCGTTTGGCGGACTGCTCTTTCTCGTCCGGGTGCTCGAGCAGCTCGGGTTCTCCGCGTTTCTCGCGGAACACCCGGCGCTGCTCGAATCGGCGTTTCCGGCGCGTCTGCTCTACGCCATCGGACAGCGCGCCGGGATGCCGGAGCACGATCCGCTCGCGCTCGCCCTTCGCGCTCAAACCGGAGAGGATTCGCAGGAGACCGAAAGCCGCGTTGTCGACGCGGCGCCGTTCGAGCTTCCAGCGGAGGTGCGGGCACTCCTTTCGTCGCCAGCCGCGCGTGCTTCGATCGATAGGCCGATCGAAGCATGGCGTAAGGCTGTACGCCGCTGGTGCAGGCGCTACCCGCGGGTTGGCTTGAGCACGCTGCTTCGCCGCCGCGCGACGGTGCACGTGTCGCGGACACACATCGACGCGCGCTTCGCGCTGTCGGACCTCGACGTCCGCGTGCGCCGGTGGGCACTCGACGTCGATCCCGGCTGGGTGCCTTGGCTCGGCCGCGTGATCACCTTCACCTACGGCAACAACAACCATGACGCCCGCTGACGCCGGCCCGCCGCCAGCAGTGCGCCTGCACGAGGTCGCGCTCGCTGCCGTCGAAGAGATTTGCGCCGAGGCGGCAGCCGCGTCGTCTTCGCAGGAGGATCAGTTCCTGCGGCACGCCGCGGCGTCGGTCCGCGCGAACAACCGCTCGCTGAGTCAGGCGCTGGAGGACTGTCTCCGCGCGCCGGCGCCCGGCGACGAGCGGCTGGTGTGGCTGGGCGGCGAACTGCGCATGGCGCGCGTCGAGATCCTCGCCGTCGCGCTGGCCGCGGCGGTCGAAGACAATCCGCTCTTCGGCCGTGTGATCGCGCACGTGCAAACGCCGCTCGGCGGCTCGCGGCCGACGCTGGGGCTGCTCGTCTCCGCGCTCGATCGCGTCGCGTCGCCATCGGGCAGCGTGTTGCCGGCGATCTTGAACGGGCCGGCAGTCAGGAGCGGCCTGCTCGCGGTGCTGAACGACACGGCGCCGCTGCCGGAGCGGCCGGTCATGGTCCCCTCGCCGCTCTGCCTGGCGATGGCAGGCCACGACAGCGTGTGGCCCGGGACGGGCATCGGCAACGCGGATTCCGCCGTGATTCCGCTGCCCGATTCAGTGGGAGCCGAGGCGCGGCAGCACGCGTCGGCGCTCGAGGGCGACGCGCACCGCGCGCTGGCGCTGCGCTCGGGTTCGCCTGCAGAGGGCCGCAGCGTCGCGACGGCGATCGCGTCCGCGCTGAACAGGCGTCCGGCGTTCATCGAGATCGACAAGGTCGCGGGCTTCGGGCCGTGGCTGCTGCTGCGAGGCCTGCTGCCGGTCTTCTGCCTCGAGCTCGCGCCCGGCGAGCGCCGCAAACTTCCACCGCTGCCCGGCTACAACGGCCCGGTGCTGGTCGTCTGCGGCCCAGACGGATCGATCGAGATGCCGGACGCGTCGGTGGCGAGCTGGACGCTGCCGATCCCGTCGCAGGCCGGGCGGCGCGCGCTGTGGCTGGCGGCGCTCGACGGCACACAGCCGCCGGGATCGGCGAAGGATCCGCACGCGATCGAACTGGCGGCACAGCTGGCGGCGGAGCATCGGCACGGCACCGGCCGCATCGCGCACCTCGGGAGGCTCGCCCGCCACCAGGCCGCGCTCGCCGGCCGATCGACGATCGATCGCGGCGACGTCCTCGCGGCGGCGTGGACCGGCGAAGGCGGCGGCCTCGACGCGCTCGCCGAACCGCTGCGCTCCACCGTGTCGGATGCGGCGCTGGTCGCATCGGCGTCGCTGCGCGCCGACCTCGAAGCGCTGATGCTGCGGTGCCGCGCGCGCGAAGATCTCGCCGACGGGCTCGGCGCATCCGCCAGCACGCGCTATCGCCCGGGCGTGCGGGCGCTGTTCACCGGCCCGAGCGGCACGGGCAAGACGCTCGCGGCGCGGCTGGATCGCGACGCGCCTCGGCCTGCCGCTCTACCGCGTCGATCTCGCGGCGGTCACCAGCAAGTACATCGGCGAGACCGAGAAGAACCTCTCGCAGCTGCTGGCGCGCGCCGAGCAGGCGGAGGTGATTCTCCTCTTCGACGAAGCCGACTCGCTGTTCGGCAAGCGCACCGAGATCAACGACGCCAACGATCGCTTCGCCAACGCGCAGACCAACTATCTGCTGCAGCGGCTCGAGAACTACGACGGCCTGGTCGTGCTCACGAGCAACAGCCAGGCACGATTCGACGAAGCGTTCGCGCGCCGCCTCGACTTCATCATCGACTTCCCGCTGCCGGGCCCGGACGAGCGGCGCGCGCTGTGGCAGTCGCATCTCGGGCCGGTGGCAACGCTCAGCGCCGCCGAGCTCAACCAGCTCGCCGTCCTCGTCGATCTGACCGGCGGCCAGACGCGCAACGTGGTTCTGGCGGCGGCGGTGCATGCCCGTCGAGACCGGCGCGAGATCGCGTTCGGCGATCTGCTCGCGGGAATCGAAGCAGAACTGCGCAAGACCGGACGGCAGCTGCCGATCGAGCTCGCCGCGCCCTCCTGATCCGAAGAAGAACCAGAGCGAGGTGTCAAATTACGCGCCGCCTCTCGTAGCGCAGGCCTTTTAGGCCTGCCAACGGCCGCGCGGCAGCCCTGAAGGGCTGCGCTACCAACCGCCGCATGCGGACACTCGCCCAGCCACAGTCCCGGCCGACCGCCAGGAGCTCCGACTCCGCTCCGGATCACAGCCTCGCACGCGGTGCGCCCGCCGCGCGCGGCGCCAGCCTGCCGCTCTTCCTGCAAGCGCTGACGACGCCAGCGGTGCAGGCGAAGCTGGTCGTGAACCAGCCCGGCGATCCCTTCGAGCAGGAGGCCGACGCGGTTGCCGAATCAGTCGCGCGCGACGGCGACGGCGCGCGAACGGCGCCGTACGGCACCGGTACTCCCGCGCCGCGAAGCGCCGGCCTCCGCTGAACCAGCGGTAGAACCTCCCGACAGCGGCAGCGCGTTGAACCGCCACGTTCGCGCGCGCGCCGAGCCGGCGCTCGGCGTGGACTTGAGCCGCGTGCGCGTCCACGACAGCCCTGCCGCGCGCGATGCCGCCGGCAGCATCGGCGCCCGCGCCTTCACGCACAAGAACCACATCTGGCTCGGTCCGAACGAGAGTGCCGACGATACGAAGCTGCTGACGCACGAAGCCACGCACGTGCTGCAGCAATCGAATGACGGTGCCGCCGGCGGCAGCGGTCACACTCCGGCGATTCAGCGGCAGACGGCGGTCTCATCCTCATCATCCCCGTCGTCATCGCCGGCTTCTTCTCCGGCCACCCCAGTTGCCGCGAGCATGCCGGAGGCGACGAGCTCGAGCGCGGCGATGCTGCCTGAATCCGCGGCGGCGAGCGAGCCAGGCACGGCTGCGGACGCGTCGCGGCCGAGCGAAGCTGGCGCTCGTCCTGAGGCGGCGGACGGCGGCGAGGGAGCGGAAGGCGCTGAGGGCGCAGGCGGCGGCGGGAGCGCCGAAGGCGGCGGAGGCGCTGCGCCCGGCGGCGAGGGCGGAGACGGCGGGGCTGGTGCCCGACGCGCCGAAACAGACGCGGCCGGGAATGCCACCGGCGCTGACGGCGGTGCGGGCGGCGGCGGCGCGATGTCGAGCGAGGGCGGCGCAACTGCCGCGCCGCCGGTCGTCGAGACCGGGGCCGGCACGCTCGAGACCGGCGACCTCGTGCTGATCGATGTCGAGCTCGCCGAGCATCAGCGTTGGGCCGGCGCGCTCGGCCGCGTCGGCGCGGCAGGGTCTCTCGGCCGCGCCGAGTTCATCGCCGAAGCCGTCGGCAGCGGCTTCATCAGCGGCGCGGCGTCGGGGCTGGCAATGGGCCTCGGCATCGGCCTCGTCTCGCGCGCCGTCCCGGCGATCGGCCCGGTCATCGGCGGCGCGATGGCGCTGCACGGACTGGTCGGCCGCGACTGGGCAGAGACTGGCGCGACGATCGGGCGGTTCGGTGAAGGCAACAGCACCTACGAGATGCTGGCCAACACCATCGCCTCGGTCGCGGCCGTGATCGACGTCGTCTCGCAGGTGCTCACGGTCATCAACGGCATCGTCGGCATCGTGCAGATTGCGGCGGCGGTGATCGCGGGCGGCGCGGTGGTGGCCGCATTCTTCACCTTCGGCGCGACGCTCGGCATCGCCGCGGTCGCGGCCGACGTAGTCGCCGTGTGCGAGGAGATCTCGCTCGGGATCAACGCCGTCACGGCCGTGCTCGACACGGTCAACGCCGCGATCCTGCAGCCGTGCGTCACGCTCTTCCGCGCGCTGCACGCGTTCACGACGCAAGCCGACCCGCGCGAAGTCGAAGCGCAGGGGCACAGCATCTCGACCGCCGCGGCGAATTCGGGCGCGGCGCTCGGCGCGTGGGCCGGCGGGCGGGCGGCGCACATCGGCGCGGGCGGCGCGCATCCATCCGAGGACCTGCCGCCGACCTCGCGGCCGCCGCACGAAACGCCACCGCCGGCCGCGGGCGATGGACCGACGGTGCGCTTCGCAGAGACGCCGGCGTCTGCCGCCGCACATGGGGAGGGTGGACCGGCGCCCGTTGCGCATGCGGAAACTCCTACGACACTGGCGCCAGCCGACATTACAACGGCTCCGACTGCGCGCGCCGAGGCTGTACCGACGCCCGTGGCTCACGCGGAGACCCCGCCGCCGATCGCGCACGAGGCTGCGCCGCCCGCAGCGGCCGCGGAATCAGGGCCGCCTGCCGCTGCACCTCGAACACCAGAGCAACTCACTCTGCCAGGGACGGAGGCACCGACGACGCCACCGCCGCGGCGGCCGCTGACCCCGGATGAAGTCGCACCGGCCGGCACCAACAGCGCATACCTGCGCCGGCTGCGCGCCGAGGCTGCCGGTGAGGCCCCACCGCCACCTGGCCGCCGTTCCGGAAACATTGCCCGGCACGAGCTTCCCGACCGCGCAAACATCGCCGGCACGTGGGAGTCCGCCAACCCGACTCCCGACTTGTACCAATACTCTCCGCGCTCGCCGTCCGGGCACGAGTCGCACCACGTCGAGCAGCAAAGCGCCTTCCGCGCACCCGATGGTGGCGAAGTGGTCGCCGGCTACAACCCGCGTGAAGATCCGACGGTGATGATGCGTCGTGATCCCGAGCACCAGGCGACCTTCGCTGCGCAGGCCGAGCAGCGGGCGCAGCCGGACTTTCACGAGACGGTTGGCACACCTGCGGCGCTCGAAGAAGCGCACAATATCGCGGTCTGGGTACGCGCGACGCGCCGCCGGCCGGCACGACGCGCCCGACCTTGATGGATCCGCGCGTCGCGGGCCAGACCGTGATGGAGCACTCGTCTGATCCCGTTCGAGAACCTCCGCCTCTCGGGCGATATCGGTCCGACTGAAGGCGTGGCCCCGCGGCCTGGCGAAACGCCCCTCGCCAACCGACCAACAGTGGGCGAACTGGTCGGACCGCGCGGAGGTGTCGACCCGTTCGAGAACATCGACTGGGGTCGCACGTTCGATCAGCCCGACCCATACCGCGCTGCGCAACCGCCGGGTACCCAGTTCGCACTGCCCGGCATGGAACATCTGGCTCCGCCCCGGCCGTCGCCGCACGAACAGCTGACACTGCCCGGGATCGACCGGCCCGGCCCGAATCCGAATCAATTGTCCCTGCCGTTCGACCGGCCGCCATCGACGCCGTCATCCACACCGCCGCCACCGCCGGCGCCACCACCCTCAAGCGCGCCGCCCCCGGCTGCCGCCCCGATCAGCGCAGCAGCATCTGCCGCGACGGCGACGACTGGTCCCTCGGCCGCAACTCCAGTGTCAGCGCCCGCAACCGGCCCGATCGCCTCTACGGCTGCACCGTCGGTTGGCAGCACGAACACATCTCGACGTTCTCAGCAGCTGCAGGCGCGGCGCGAACCGCGGTCGCGTCGCCGACGACAGGGAGCGACTGGCGCAACCGGGAGCGGAGGCGAGGTGAGCTGGGGCACGCGCGCGCATCAGGTCGGCGAGCTCTTCCTGCCACAGGTCTTCGGATCCGGCGGCGCGGCGCCAACCTACGCGCAGCAGCAGGCGACGCATCGCGCGCGATTCACGGACGACAATCAGCCGGCGGAAGGCGTCGAGCGGGTGAACCCGGAGTATCCGCCGCCGCCGGCGACGCCGGCCGAGATCAACGCGATCCAGGATGAGATCATGAACCTGCTGACGGTTCGCGCCGCCGCCGAGCAGGAGGCTGAGAACCAGAGCGGCCGCGCCGATCGATGCGAGGAAAACCAGGGGCCGATTCGGCAGACAATCGACGACACGACGGCTGGCATCTCCGCCGTGCAGGCGCACGATGCGGCGGTGGCGCGGCGCACCGCGCTCAACCAGGAGCAGCAGCAGCGGCAGCAGGAATCGCAGGGGCTGGTCGCCGGGTATCCGAGCCGCGCGACCGGGCTGATGGCGTTGAGCGTGCCGCTCGACGCATGGCAAGGATTCACGAGCCTGGCGTCGCACCTGCCCGGCGAGGCCGGCGACAGCATGCTTCGCATGAACCGGGAAGCCAGGCAGATGCAGGACGCCTTCACGCAGATGGGCGCCGAGATGCTCGGCGTCGAGACCGCCGGGCCGGCGCGCGAAGCGGAGCTGCAGGGCGATCAGGGGCGGCTCGAATCGACCGCCGAGCAGGCGGAGGTGTCCGATGGGCATCTCAACACCGCGAGTGAAGGCGCGGCTGGTCTGCAGGACGCTAACGAAGCGGCGCTCGCGGAGGCGAACCAGCGCGAAGAAGCGGCGACCGGGCGCGCGGACGAATGCACCGAGGGGATCGGCGAACGCGAAGCGCGGGCCGATTCGCTCGCCGAGCAGCTGCGCGCGTGGGCAGCGGCGCATGCGGCGGCGCGGCAGGCCGCGATTGCCGCTACGGAGCAACGGCTGGTCAGCGAAGGGCGGACCGTCCTGAGCCGGTCGGAGCGATGAGCGACTCACTCGACACGTCGGCGCGGCGGTTGAGCGACGCGAGACAGCGCGGCGACGCCGACGACATCGCGGAAGCGCTCGCGCAGCACGCCAACCATCTGCTGCAGAGCGGTCGCACCGGCGACGCGCGGCTCGAGCTCGACGAGGCGGCGGCGATCCACCGCGCGCGGGGCCGCGTCTACGACGAGGCGCGCTGCACGCAGATGGCCGCGACGTTGTGCCGCTTCGAAGGGAAGCTCGACGAAGCGAAGGAACGATCGAGCCTCGCGCTGCGGCTGGCCGATTCAAAGGGCACGATCGCGGTGTCCGCATTCGCCGAGCTCGGCGAGATCGCGCTGGCGCAGGGTAAGGGCGACGATGCAGCGCAAGCGTTCCAGTCTGCGCTCGACGCCGGCATCGCGACCGGCCTGGTCGATTCGGCGCGTGCGTCGGTTCTGAGAAAGCGCGCGATGGCGCTTGCGACGGCCGGCCGGTTCGACGAGGCGATTCGCGACCTCGCCACGGCGCACGATCTTCTGACGCGCCTCGGCGACCGTGCCGGCGCGACGCGCACGCTGATCGAGCAGGCCACCGCACAGCGGCACGCGGGCCGTCCGGACGACGCGGACGCCATCGTCCAACAGGCGATGGATCCCGCCGTCCAGGCGCAGGACCATGCGGCGCTGGCCGATCTTCATCTGCTGCGCTCGGCCCGCGCACTCGATCGCCACGACGCCGCCTCGGCGCTCGCATCCGCGGAGACTGCCCGGACCCATGCGCTCTCCGCCAACGCGCCGACGCCGTACGTCGCCGCCGCGCACGCAATCTCCCAGCTCGCCGAAGCGGCTCGCGATCAGCTCCGCGCTTACGAAGCGCTCGCCGTTGGCTGGGCCACGCTCAGCGACCTGCTCGGCCGCGACATGGCGCGGACGGCGTTCGAGCCCGCGCTTGCGCAGATGCGCGAGCGATGGGGCGCCGCCGCGTTCGATGAAGTGAAGAAGACGTACGAGGCAAAAAGACGTGGTGCGTAGAAGCCGCCTGCCGCTGGACCAGAAAACTGCGCTGATGCAGAGCCGCGCCGCGCTCGACGACACGCACCGCGACCACGCCGCTGCCGCAGGCAAGGCGGCGGGAATGCCGCGGTTCCTCAACCAGGCCGGTGCGGCCGCCGCGGCCGAAATGGACGCCACGGGTGTCGCCGCCGAGTCAACCGACGAGGACCTCGATGCCCTGCTCCCCAGCGAAGACACCGCTGTCGAGGCGTCGATCCAGCGCATGCCGGAGGACGGCGCGGATCTCGCCGAGGATCTGTCGCCGGAGCCGCTGCCGGATGTGTCGGGCGAAGGAGTCGAAGCCGAAGTCAGCGCCTACAGCGTCACGCTGCGCGGCCGGACGGACGCGAAGTTTTCAAGCTCGTTCCGCACGCAGAACGTGCGCACCACCGCCGCCACCGGCTGCGAGTGCGAGGGCGAGTGCGTGCACGTCACCGGCACGCTGGTCTCGACCTTCCGCGTCGCGACGACGGTGACGCTGCCGAGCGTCAGCGACTTCCCCGACCTCACGGCCTGCCAGCGCCAGCGCGTCCGCGACGGCATCAACAACGTGCTCAGGCCGCACGAGCAGGAGCACGTCACCGCGTTCCGCACCTACAACGGCACGGTGTCGACGCCGTTCGACCTCACGCTCTGCCGCAGCGAGTTCGACGGGCAGATCCAGGCGCTGCACGACTCGGTCGAAGCGCCCCGCCAGTCGGCCGCGCAGGCCGCGAGCGATGCGCTCGATCCGTTCGAGTTTGAAGTCGATCTGGATTGTGAGGATTGATGGCTTGCGGCGATCGTGCTCGATTGCCACGGCCTCGCTGTCTAGCGGCGGTTGCGGTCAACAGAAGATCAGGAGATTAGGAGATCAGGATCAGGAGGCATCTCCTTTCGGGTGCTAACTCGCCACGCCTCGGCACACGCCGCTGCGACTCGCGACCATCCCGATCCTGCCTGATCCTGATTCCTGCTAATCCCTTCTCCCCGATCCCTACTGGCTACTCCCTACTCCCTACCCCCTACTCCCTGGCGCTGGGCTACCGCCCGACGAGCGGGCCGCGCCATGAGAAGCCGGCGCGCAGCCCCTGGCGCTGGCGCCGCTCGTGCGACAGGCCGGGCGGCAGCACTACGCCATTCTCGAACTCGTCGCCGGCGATGAAGTACTGCGCTTCGATGCTGGCCCGTCGTCCCACCGTCACGCTCAGCCCGGCGCCCGCGCTCCAGTTCGTGTAGCCGTTCCCCTCCGCGGCCGTCAGCCCGACGGTCCCCGTCGACATCGACCCCCACGACAACACCGACACACGCCGGTGCAGTGTGCCGCCAAGCCCGAGGTTCACGATGTTGGCGAGTACCGGCTCGGCAAAGCCTTCGAGCAGCTGCACGCTGCGGTTGACGCCGACGCGCGCGTTCCAGGTGCGGCCGATGAGGCGGTTCAGCGCCGCATCGCCGGTGAGCCGGTATTCGAACCCGTCATCCTGCGGCGTCACCGACGTGCCCGATCCGAAGCTGACCGTTGTCCGTCCCGACGCCGACACCGGACGGCTGTAGTCGACCCCGAGATCGACGTCGTGCTGGCGCAGCGGTTCCGTTGCTCCCGCGGAGCCGGTGTCGCCGATGCGGTAGGTGTAGCCGGTGCGCAGCGACGCGAAGCGCGTGATCTTGCGGCTCAGGCTGGCGCCGGCGCTCTGCGTGATCATGTCCAGCTCGGACTGGTCGAAGGTGGTGCCGCGCCGGTTGTAGTTCGCCGACAGCGACACGCGCTCGCTGAACGTACGGGTCCAGTCGACGTCGGTCGTGGCGGTGATGGCGTCCTGCGTGGTGTTGGCCAGATCGCCGAAGGACTTCGCGGAATCGGAGATCGGCACAAATGACAGCTGTGTCACCCCGCCGAACTGGAAGTACGGCGTGTAGCCGAGGCTCTGGCTGGCGTGGAACTGCTGGCGCGCGCCGTTGAATGCGTACTCGATGCCGCCCTGCTGGCGCATCGGCGTGAACTCGGCGTGCGAGTGGCGAAGAACCGACTGCCCGCTCAGGCCGAAGCTGGCGCGGCCGGCGCGGCGAGTGTAGGCGAGCGTCGTGTCCGCGTCGGCGTGCGTGCCGACGTTGATCCCGGACGCGCTCTCCTGCGGCGGCGTCGTTGCTGCCGGCGAACACGGAGACGCCGGCGATGAGCGTCTGCGGCGGCTGAGCCGGGGTGCGGCGCGTCGATGGCGCCGCGTCGGTCGTCCCGGTGGTCTGCGCCGTCGGCCGACGCCGCGGCGCCGCAAATGAACGCGGCACACGCCAGCCGCCTCAAGGCCCGACCTGTCTGAATGTGCATGTTGCCGCAGGGAGTGCAAGGGGGTCGCCAGCCCGTCAGGACCCCCTCCTCGCCGGTAATCGCGCACGCCCGGCGAGAATTCGCTGCCGAGGCAGACTAAAGGTCGCCGCCGAGGCAGACTAGGATGATACGGTCCGCCTGGATGGCGGACACGACGAAGAGAGGCCATGACCGACGATACGCGCCCTGCCGCCACCTACGGCAGCTACCTCAAGATCGATGAACTGCTCACGCTGCAGCAGCCGCGCTCCGACGGGCCGGAGCACGACGAGACGCTCTTCATCATCATCCACCAGGTCTACGAGCTCTGGTTCAAGGAGCTGCTGCACGAGTTCGATCACGTCATGCGGCTGCTCGAAGCCGACGAGCCGCATCGCTCGCAGCACACGCTGAAGCGGATCCTGACCATCCTGAAGGTGATGGTCGCGCAGCTCGACATCCTCGAGACGATGACGCCGCTCGAGTTCCTCACCTTCCGCGAGCGGCTCGATGCCGCCAGCGGGTTTCAGTCGGACCAGTTCCGCCAGATCGAGTTCGTGCTCGGGATGAAGTCGGAGCGTGCGATTCAGCGCTTCGCCGAAGGCAGCCGCGCGCGCGCCGCGCTGGAACAGCGCTATCGCGCGACGACGCTGTGGGACGCGTTCCTGCGCTACCTCGCCCGCGAGCGCTATCCGGTCCCCGCCGGCCAGCTCGCCCGCGATGTGGTCGCGCCGGTGGAGCCGTCCCCCGAGGTGCAGGCGATTCTCGTCGACGTCTACCGCCGCGATCCGAAGAACGCGGAACTCTGCGAGCGCCTGGTCGATCTGGACGAAGGGATTCAGGAGTGGCGCTATCGCCACGTCAAGATGGTGGAGCGGACGATCGGCGCAAAGGCCGGCACCGGCGGCTCGGCCGGCGCGGCCTACCTGCGAGAAACCGTCGGCCGCCCGCTGTTCCCCGACCTGTGGGCGATCCGGTCGCAGTTGTGATTCGTAGTGTCCGCCTTGAGCCGGGCTCACTGCGGTCCGCCTGCAACCACGAAGAGCACGAAGATCACGAGTTCACGAAGAAGAGTAGATTTTTCGTCTTCGTAGTCTTCACGCGAAGTGCGTTCAAGGTTCGGGGATGGGGGTGGGTTTGAAATGCCCGGTAGGCCGTTACAGCGTTCGCTGCAGCGTCCAATACACGCCAAGCACTCCCACCGCATACGCCGCGGCCGCGGAGATCGTCCGACGCGGCCCTGTGGGCCATCCCCGCGAGGTGGCCGGCTGCCGCCAGACCGACGACGAGCGCCACGAACATCAGTTGACCGATCTCGACCCCGAGATTGAACGTCAGGAGCCCGACGTAGAACTCCGCGCGCGCGATGCCGCTGGCTTGCAGCGCGCTGGCAAAGCCCAGCCCGTGCAGCAAGCCGAAGCCGAAGACCAATGCGGCGCCGTGCCGCAGCGTGTCCTCCCCCTCGCGCAGCGCCTCGCGCGCGAGGAAGGCGACCGATAACGCGATCGCGGCTTCGACAGGAGCGGCCGGCACGTGCACGAAACCAAGCGCCGCCAGCGCGAGGGTCAACGAGTGCCCGGCCGTAAACGCACTGACCAGGCCCAAGCAGGCGCCATCCGGCCGCGACCAGGCACAGCATCAGCACGAATGCCAGGTGATCCCAGCCGGTCAGAGATGTGCTCGATCCCGAGCAGCAGATAGCGACGTCCGATCTCGGTCGCGCCACGCTCGTCGCCGCCGGCCAGCGCGCTGAGCGTGACGATCGCTCCTTGCTCGTAGCCGGCGACGAATCGCCCGGCGATCGATCCGCTCCGCAGGTCGGCGGAGAAGAACGCGCCGTGATTCGGCCACGGCAGCGCGATGGTGTCGGCATCCGTCAGCGTCGAGCCGCGACAGTCGAACTCCAACCGCATGTCGATCCAGGCCGGCCGCGCCTGGATGCTCGGAAGCGCGGACACGTGGCACCGCGCGGGAAGCGTTGGCAGCTGAGATGTGAACCCAGGGATCGGTGGCAGCCGCGCCTCGAGGACGTACCGCGCGGGACCGACCTCGAGCAGACGGGCGCGAACCACGCCGAGCTCGTGCGCCTGTGCCGGCGCAGCGTCGATCAGGAGCGAACCGGCGAGAGCCAGGAGCACGACGCGCGAAAGCGTTTGACGCATCGTCCACTCAGCGATCCACACCTGACGCGATCTCGATGTGGTACTTGCTCCGCAGCTCGTCCACCTTCTTCTGGAGGAGCTCTTCGCGCTTTGCGGCGAGCCAATCGAGCCGCAGCATCGTGTCCAGCTCGGTTGGCGGCGGCAGCTCCCGCGGACGATACGCGTCGACGCGAACGAAATGGACCCCGCGCGTCGAGGTGATCGGGCCCGACCATTCGGCCAACGGCAGGGCCAACACCTTCCGGGCGTAGCTCGCGTCCGAACAATTGTGCGAGCTGCGGCTCGCCGTAGCCTTCCAACCGGTGACCGAGCCAGAAGGGATCGCCGAGGGAGCGAAAGTCGACGCCGGCGCGCAACCTGGCGAGCAGACGTTCGGCTTCCGGCGGCCCCTGCGGCCGCTCGCTGGCGAAGTACACGTGCGAGAGCGTCACCGACGGTGGCGCCAGGTAGACGTGACGATGCGCCGCCAGATACTCGTCAAGCTCACGCCGGGTCGGCTCGACCGGCTCTTCGACGAGCAGGAAACGCATCAGCTCGAGCAGCCGCTTGCGCACCAGGCCGTCCTGACGGTGGAGATCGCGCGCATAGGCTTCGCGCAACAGAATCTCGTCGGACACGTAGGCAGCGACGAGCGCGGGCCGCTCCTGAGCGGTGACCGGCACGCCCGAAAGCTCCTCCCGCGTGCGGGCAAGGCTGTCGACGATCTCGCGGGTGACGGAGATGGTCTCCCGTTCCGGCGCGGTTCGGATCGCATCGGCGAGGAACAAGAGCGCCCCGAGGATGGCGAAATGCAGCCATCTCGCCCGCCGGGCGAAGCCGAGGAGGCCTGCCCTGAGCCGCGTCGAAGGGCCGCTCACGATGGCAGCGCGATCACGCTCGCCGGCCTGGCCACGGCCGGCATCGGGACCGTCAGGGGCGCCAGTCGGTGACCAGGGGACTGAGATAATTCGGTTGCGTGACTCCACGGCGTCTCAGCGCGATGCCCGTCAAGCACTCTTTGAGAATACGGTTCGCGACGAGCGTAGTTGTGTAGGACGGATCGAGCAGCGGCGCCACTTCCACCATATCCATTCCGACGACGTCCTTCTGCGCGCACAGATTGCGAATGAGCGGGAAGATCTCGCGCGGCGTCGTGCCGCCCGGCTCCGGCGTGCCCGTCCCGGGCGCAAACGCGGGATCCATGACGTCGATGTCGAAGGAGATGTGGAGCTTCGAGGGGCCATCCAGCGCTTCGGCCATCACACGTCTCATCACCGAATCCCAGCCGTCGCGCTCGACTTCGGCCATCGTGTGATACCGCATGCCCTGCTGCCGCATCCACTGGAAGCCCTGCTCGTTGGGGTAATAGCCGCGCAGCCCCACCTGGATATAGTTCTTGCCCAGGATGTGGCCTTCGTCGATCACGCGCCGGACGGGCTGGCCATGGGTAATCAGGTGAGCACGTGCCGGCGAGGCGTCGAAGTGCGCGTCGAAGTGGATCACACCGACCTGTCCCTTGCCGTAGACGTCTGCGAGCCCCGCCACGTTGGCGTACTCCAGGGAGTGATCCCCGCCGACGATGAACGGGATGGTCCCTGCGCCTGCGATCTCGCGCACCAGCGCCCGAACCGGCTCCATCGTCCGCTCCGTGCTCATGTTGTCGATCGGCGCGTCACCGTAGTCGACGATATTGAGGACCCGGAACGGATCGATCATGACGTGCATGTTCGGGCTGCCACCGCTGGGATTCAATGCGGCAGCGGTCGCCGGCTGGCAGCGGTCTGCACATTGCTGACGACGGCCCGGCGCCTGCGGCGCTCGTCGTGGCCGGCGGCGGGTCGTCAGCGCCACCACCCACGCCGCCGGGACGCGGATCGAACGCGCGCAGCCCGCGCGGTCCCCAGCCGGCGCCGCGCATGCCCGATCCCATGTCGAGCGGCGCACCCAGAAAGGCGACATCGACCTTTCCGGCCTTGAGATCCTCCGGCGTGTGTGCGATCGGCGCGCGAAAGAACGTCGGGACGCCACGCGGGACCGAGATCGGCCCGGGATCCCGTTTCGGGTCCTTCGACCGGTCAATCGGCCGGACGAACGCGGTGAGGTTGGCGTCGGGGTTCAGGTAAACGACCGGATCTTCGGGCCGCTGAATGACGTACTTCGTCGGTTGCGGGGCACTTGCGCTCTGGCCCGCCGGCGCGGCCTGTGTATTTGTCGTAGCAGGGGGCTGGGTCGCCTGGCCAGTCGCAGGGCGCTTGAGGCGAGGCCTGACCGGACGGCGGCTGCGCGGCTTCGCTCCGCAAGCACGCGTATGTCCCCGCACACGCTGCGAGAACGAGAAACCCGTTGAGCAGCAGCCGTAGGCGCATGTGAAGCCCTCTTGGGCGGATCCTCGGACGGGCAACACGCCAACCATCCGGTGTTCTGAAGGCCACCGCAGGTCCGGCTTGGATCAGCGTCGCAAACTTACAAGACGTCTGAGCTCCAAGTCAAAACAATGACTCAACCGCCTTTGGCCGGCACAACCGCGGTTGACTCGATCTCGACCTTGGCCCGTTCCTCCAGGAGCGCCGCCACCTGGACGAGCGTCATCGCCGGGTAATGCCGGCCGATGACGTGCTGATACGCCTGCCCGACCTCCCGCGCGCGCGCGAGGTATTCCCGCTTGTCGGTGACGTACCAGGTGAGCCGCACGAGATGCTCCGGCCGCGCCCCCGCCTCGGCCAGGATGTCGACGATGTTGCGGAGCGCCTGGTCGACCTGGGCGACGAAGTCGTCGCTCGACGATCTCCTGCTGCGCGTTCCAGCCAATCTGCCCGGCGACGAACACCTGCCGCCCTTCGGCGTCAACGCCGTTCGAGAAGCCTTTGGTCGGGGCCCAGTCCTTCGGGTGCAGCAGTCGCATCGTGTTCTTCCGGTCCGCCTGAAGGCGGACACTACATTTGTGGTTTCAGCCTGAAGCGCTGGATCTTGCCGGTCTGCGTCCTCGGCAGCGCGCTGACGAACTTCACCGAGCGCGGGTACTTGTAGGGCGCGATCGTCGCCTTGACGTGATCCTGCAGCCGCTTCGCGCACGCCTCATCCGCCTCGACGCCCGGCTTCACGCACGACGTGCGCCTGGACGATCTGCCCGCGCTCGGGGTCGGGCGCGCCGACCACGGCGCACTCCGCGACGTCCGGGTGCGTGAGCAGCGCCGCCTCCACCTCGGGGCCGGCGATGTTGTAGCCCGACGAGATGATCATGTCGTCGGCGCGGGCGACGAAGTGGAAGACGCCGTCGGCGTCGCGGCGGAAATCGTCGCCGGTCAGGTTGAAGCCGTTGCGCACGTAGCCGCGCTGCCGATCGTCGGCGAGATAGCGGCAGCCAGTCGGTCCGCGGACCGCGAGGTGGCCGATCGTTCCGTCGGGCACCTCGTTCATCTCGTCGTCCACCATCCGCGCCTCGTAGCCGGTCGATCGGACGGCCGGTCGCGCCCGGCGCGGCATCGCCGACGCGGTTGCTGATGAAGATGTGCAGCAGCTCGGTGGTGCCGATGCCGTCGAGGATCGGCTTGCCGGTCCGCCGCGTCCACTCCTCGAAGACCGGCGCCGGCAGCGTCTCGCCCGCGGCCACGGCCATGCGCAGCGACGACAGATCGGCGCCTTCGTCCATCGCCGCCATCATCGCGCGGTACGCGGTCGGCGAGGTGAAGCTGATCGTCGCCTTGTAGGTCTCGATGATCTCGATCATGTTCGCCGGCGACGCGTTCTCGAGCAGCGTCGCCGTGGCGCCGAACCGCAGCGGGAAAATGGCGAGGCCGCCGAGGCCGAAGGTGAACGCCAGCGGCGGCGAGCCGACGAACACGTCCTCCGGCGTCACGCCGAGCACTTCCTTCGCGTAGCCGTCGGCGATGATCAGCAGGTCGCGGTGGAAGTGCATCGTCGCCTTGGGCTCGACCGGTCGTGCCCGAGGTGAACCCGAGCAGCGCCACGTCGTCTCTCCCCGTTCGGACGGCGTCGAACCGCACCGGCTTGTTGAGGGCGACGCGATCGAGCTCGGCGTCGTGGTTCGAGGTGCCGTCGAACCCGACGACGCTGCGGAGAAAGCTGCTGGTTTTGGCCACGGCCACGAGCTCGTCGGCCATCCGGTTGTCGCACAGCGCGAAGGCGATCTCCGCCTTGTCGACAATCGTGGCCAGCTCGCCGGCGCGCAGCAGCGGCATGGTGTTGACCGCCACGGCGCCGGCTTTGGTCACGGCCAGCCACACGGCGACCATCGCCGGGTTGTTGCCGGAGCGAATCAGCACCCGGTTGCCCGGCTTGACGCCGAAGTCCTCGACCAGCGCGTGCGCCAGGCGGTTGGTCCAGTCCGCCAGCTCCTTGTAGGTGCGCCGGCGCCCGTTGCCGATGAGCGCGACGTGATCGCCGAACCCCTGCTCGACCATGCGATCGGTCAGCTCGACGCCGACGTTGAGGTACTCGGGATACTGAAACTCCGGCCGATCGAGCAGCAGGTCCGGCCACTCGTCGATTGGCGGCAGCTGGTCGCGCGTGAACGTGTCCACGTGCGCCGGTCGGGCCAAGCGAGATTGGCTTGGTAAGCATCGCGATCATTCCCCGTACGTGGGGCGCGGCGTCAGCCGTGCCTCGAGGCGGCGCTGAAGCGCCGCCCTACGCCAACTCAATCCCCCGCAAACCGGGGCTTCTGCTTCGCCACGAACGCCTCGTAGGCGCGTTTGAAATCCTCGCGTCTGCATGCAGATCGCCTGCGCCTGGGCCTCGGCCTCGATCGCCTGGTCGAGCGTCATCGACCACTCCTGGTTCAGCATCGTCTTGGTCATCATGTGCGCGAAGGTCGGCCCCTCGGCGAGGCTGCGCGCCAGCGCGATCGCCTCGCGCTCGAGCGCGTCGGCCTCGACGAGGCGGTTGAAGAAGCCCCAGCGCTCCCCCTCCTCCGCCGACATCGAGCGGCCGGTGCAGCAGCAGCTCCGCGGCGCGTCCCTGGCCGATGACGCGCGGCAGCATCGCGCAGGCGCCCATGTCGCAGCCGGCGAGGCCGACGCGCGTGAAGAGAAACGCGGTCTTCGCTCCCGGCGTGCCGAGGCGCAGGTCGGCGAAGAGCGCGATCATCGCGCCGGCGCCGACGCAGACGCCGTCGACCGCCGCGACGACCGGCTGCGGACAGGCGCGCATCGCCTTGACCAGATCGCCGGTCATGCGCGTGAAGGCGAGCAGCCCCTTCATGTCGCGCGTCAGCAGCGGGCCGATGATCTCGTGCACGTCGCCGCCGGAGGAGAAGTTGCCGCCGTTCGACGCGAAGACCACGGCCTTGATGTCGTCGGCGGAGGCCAGCGCGCGGAACGTGTCGCGCAAGCTCGGCGTACGACTCGAAGGTCAGCGGGTTCTTCCGCTCGGGCCGCGCCAGCGAGACGACGGCGACGGTGCCGTCGACGCGCCAGTTGAAGTGGACGGGGCGGAGATCGCGCATCGTCATACGTTTGTCGGATGGTGTGTCGGCGCGGCCGCTCACCCGGTGGAGCTGATCGCGGCCGGCCAGGTAGGGTTTCGGCCAGGTCTCGCCGCGATAGCCGAGCTGCGCCGCCGCATGCAGCGTCCAGTACGGATCGGCCAGGTGCGGCCGCGCGAGGCAGCAGAGGTCGGCGCGACCCGCCATCAGAATCGAGTTCACGTGGTCGGGCTCGTAGATGTTGCCGACCGCCATCGTCGCAATGCCGGTCTCGTTGCGAATCCGATCGGAGAACGGCGTCTGGAACATGCGGCCGTAGACCGGCCGCGCGCGCACCGAGGTCTGCCCGGCGGAGACGTTGATGATGTCGACACCGGCGTCGCCGAGCAGGCGCGCAATCTCGACCGCTTCTTCCGGCGTCACTGCCTTCGTCGCCGACCCAGTCGTTGGCCGAGATGCGAACCGAGATCGGCCGCCCGTCGGGCCAGACGGCCCGCACGGCGTGATAGACCTCGAGCGGAAAGCGCATCCGGTTCTCGAGCGAGCCGCCGTAGGCGTCGGTGCGGCGGTTGGTCAGCGGCGTGATGAACGCCGACAGCAGGTAGCCGTGCGCGCAATGCAGCTCGAGCAGATCGAAGCCGGCGCGCGCCGCCATCGCCGCCGCGCGCACGAACTCGTCGCGGACGCGGTCCATGTCGTCGCGCGTCATCTCGCGCGGCACCTGGTTGGCCGGCGACCAGGCCACCGGCGACGGGCCGATCACCTGCCAGTTGTCCTCCGGCCAGCGGCGCATCCATCGTCTCCCAGCCGAGCTGGGTCGATCCCTTCGGCCCCGAATGTCCGAGCTGCATGCCGATGCGCGCGTCGGTCTCGTCGTGCACGAAGTCGACGATCCGCTTCCACGCCGCTTCGTGCTCGGGCGCGTAGAGGCCGGCGCAGCCCGGCGTGATCCGCCCTTCCGGCGACACGCAGGTCATCTCGGTCGTGACCAGCGCCGCGCCGCCCTTCGCCCGCTCCGCGTAGTGCACCAGGTGCCAGTCGGTCGGCGTGCCGTCGACCGCGCGGTACTGGGCCATCGGCGACACGACGATCCGATTCTTGAGGTGCAGGTCGCGCAGGCGGAACGGCGTGAACATCGGCGGCCGCGACCGTTCCGGCTTCTGGCTCGTCGCCTGCTCCTCGAACCATATCTCCGCGCTCTCGAGCCACGCCTTGTCGCGCGCGCGAAGATTCTCGTGGCTGATGCGCTGCGAGCGCGTCAGCAGCGAATAGTTGAACTGCACCGGATCGAGGTGCAGGTAGCGCTCGATGTTCTCGAACCACTCGGTCGAGTTGCGCGCCGCGCTCTGCAGCCGGAGCACTTCGGTGCGCCGCTCCTCCTCGTAGCGATGGAGCGCCCCTTCCATCCTCGGCTCGGTGTGCAGGTAGCCGGCGAGCGCGATGGCGCTCTCGAGCGCCAGCTTCGTGCCCGAGCCAACCGAGAAGTGCGCGGTCGCCGCCGCGTCGCCCATCAGCACGATGTTCTCGTGCGACCACTTCTCGCACTGCACGCGCCGGAAGTTCAGCCACGCGGATCCGCGCAGGTGCCGCGCGTTGGTCGCCAGCTGGTGGCCGCCAAGGTGCGCGGCGAAGATCCGCTCGCACGCCGCCAGCGTCTCGTCCTGGCTCATGGCGTCGAACCCGAACCGCCGCCAGGTTGCCTCCGAGCATTCGACGATGAAGGTGGCGGTGGCGGCGTCGAACTGGTAGGCGTGCGCCCAGATCCAGCCGTGCGGCGTCTCCTCGAAGATGAACGTGAACGCGTCCTGGAAGCTCTGGCTGGTGCCGAGCCAGATGTACTTGCAGGCGCGCACGTCGATGTCCGGCTTGAAGATGCCGGCAAGGCCGCTGCGAATCTTCGAGTTCGCGCCGTCGGCCGCGACGACGAGATCGAAGCCGCGGTAGGGGTCGGCGCTGTCGAACTCGGTTTCGAACTCCAGCGCGACGCCGAGCGCACGCGCCCGGTCCTGAAGGATGTTGAGCAGGCGCTTGCGTCCGATGCCGCAGAAGCCGTGGCCGGACGAGCGCGTCACCGTCCCGCGATAGACGACGGCGATGTCGTCCCAGTAGACGAACGACTGCCGGATGGCGTCCGCGCTCTCGGGATCGGCGATCTCGAGGTTCCCGAGCGTCTCGTCCGAGAGGACCACGCCCCAGCCGAACGTGTCGTAGGGGCGATTGCGCTCGACGACGACGATCTCGTGGCGCGGATCGCGCCGCTTCATCGCGATCGCGAAGTAAAGCCCGGCTGGTCCGCCGCCAAGGCAGGCAATGCGCATAGCAAGTCCGGCACGGTGCCGACCACCGTGTCCGATCGTTCATTGTACGGTTTTGCGGGCGCTAGACGCGCTGGAGCTTGCGGGTCCGCTGGCGATACTGGAACTGGCCGCACGGGCCGGGACACGTGTAGTAGTCCCACTGCTCCGGCTCGCGCGCGCTGACGCCGCCGATATGGCTGAAGCCGTAGGACAGCGCTCGATCGCACGCCGGGCAGCGCAGGGTGGGCGGCGCCGCCGGCGGCTCGGTCGTATCGTAGCGCCGGTGCGAACGGCTCTTGATCCCGCGCGACTTGCCGCCGTCGGAACCTGCCACGGGCTCGAGCGCAGGTGCCGGCGTCACCGCCAGCGACGGGCCGGCCGAACTCGCCGCGTATCAGCCGCCTCGCCTCCGCCCCCAGATCTTCGTCCGTCCACGGCTTGACGAACACGGCGTCCGCACCTGCCTGCAACGCGCGCCGCTGCGCCGTCTGGCGCACGTCGGTCGTCACCACCATGATCGGCATCGTCCGGATCAACGCGTCCCGGCGCACCAGCTGGCAGAGCGCGTAGCCGTCGATCAACGGCAGCTCGGTTTCGGTGATGAGGAGCGCGACCGGCTGTTCGAGGACCTTGACCAGCGCCTCGCGGCCGTCGGACGCGTAGACGATTTCGAAATCGGAGAGGCCAAGCGCCTGCTCGTACAGCGCTCGCGACTCGGGATCGGGATCCGCGACGAGCGCCTTCGGTGCCGGCTTCGCTTGTCGTGCGATCGTCATCAAGACAGCCTTGCGAGCGTCCCCAGACTCGCGGGGCCTACGGGTTCGAACGACCTCTGACGGAGTGGCTCCGCGAGATGGTCGCGAACCGTGAGCGCGAGCTTGTCGAGCTCGGCCTGCATGGACGCGATCCGCTGGAACTGGATCGCGAGCGTGCGCTGCCCGTCGCGCAGCGTGGCTTCCATTCGCCCCAAGGCCGCTGCCGATGCATCGGCTTCGGCGGCGGCGCTCGCCGTCTGGCAACGCGATTCGACCTGACGTCGGCGTGGGATTTGTCTGCCGGCGTCTGCCAGACATCGTCGACAGTCTTTCCGACCGACTCGGGCTCAACTATTAGGGATGTCCCTTATCGCGACGTAGGACCAACCACCACACAAAGATTTCGAGTGCATCTCGACGACGAGAGGCACGTCAAGGCAGCTTGGTTTCCGTGATGTAAACGATTGCCGACCGCAACGTGTCACCCCGAGACGCGAGGCCAGCTCGTCGGTGCCACCTCAACGTGAGATTCGAAGCTTCGTCCCTATAATGGGTTCAACGGACTCGCGGCCCGCCGGGTGGCGGCGCGCATTGCCTGATGGCGCAATCGACGGACAGCTCACTCCTCGAATCAGCCACTCCCGACATCGAGCCTTCAGCGCACGTGCTGCTCACACAGGAGCAGCTCGAAGCTCACGCGGCATCGCTTGCCGCGGCACACGCGGTGTCGACCGTGCCGGGGCGCGCGATGCGGCAGCTGCTGCCGCGCCTGCACGAGAGTGCCGAACGGCTCGAGAAGGCGTATCAGTTCCTCACCTCGGTCGCGCGCGGCGATCCGCATCCGGTCGCCTCGGAAGACTGGCTCCGCGACAACTATCACGTCGTTCAGGATCAGGTCCGCGAGGTCAGGCAGGACCTGCCGAAGAAGTTCTACGTCGAGCTGCCGAAGCTCGCCGACGGGCCGAACCAGGGATACCCGCGCGTCTACCTGATCGCGCGCGAGCTGATCGCGCACACCGCGGGCCGGCTCGATCTCGACACGCTGGTCGACTTCACCGCCGCCTACCAGCGCGTCTCGCCGCTCTCGATCGGCGAGACGTGGGCGGTGCCGATCATGCTGCGCCTGGCGCTGGTCGAGGAGCTGCAGCGTCTGGTCGACGTCATCGTGTCGGCGCGCCGCAGCCGCGAGCAGGCGCGCACGCTCGAGACCTCGCTCGCCTCAGGCGGCGTGCGCTCCGACGCCGAGATCGATGCGCTGCTGCGGAACGAAGTGCGCGCCAACAAGCGGCTCTCCGCCGCCTTCGTCGTCGAGGTGCTGCAGTGGCTGCGCGACCAGCCGTCCTCGGCCGCGCCGGCGTGGCTGGCGCTGCAGCGCGCGCTCGTGGCGCAGGGCGACACGCCCGAACGAGCTGCTGCGCGCCGAGCACCAGCGTGAGGCGACCGGCCAGCTCGCGATGGGCAACCTCATCACGAGCATGCGGCTGCTGTCGACCATCGACTGGCCGCTCTTCTTCGATCGCGTCAGCGTCGTCGAGCGCGTGCTCTGCGACGACCCGGCGAAGGCGTACGAGGAGATGGACTTCCCGACGCGCGACCGCTATCGCCACTCGGTCGAACAGCTGGCCAAGCGCTCGAAGCAGCCCGAGCTGGCGGTGGCGCGCCGCGTCGTCGCGCTGGCACGCGAGGCGCGCGAGGCCGATCCGCGACAACGACCGGCGCCATCACGTCGGCTACTACCTGATTTCCCGCGGCCGGTTCCGGCTCGAGAGCGATCTGGGCTATCCGCCCAGCGCCGGCGAGCGGCTTGCGCGTTTCTTCTTCAAGCACCCGGCGATCGGCTATCTCGGGACGATGGCGGCTGCCGTCGCGCTCGGCGTCGCGAGCCTGCTGGCCTACGCGCAGCGGCATGGCGCGTCGACCGCGGCGATGTGGCTGGTCGGCGTGGTCGCGCTGATTCCGGTCAGCGAGCTGGCGATCAGCCTGCTGAATGCGATCCTGACGTCGCAGATTCCGCCGCGACCGCTGCCGAAGCTGGCGCTGCGCAGCGGCATCCCCGCCGACAGTCGCACGCTGGTCGTCGTGCCGGCGATCATCGATTCCGAGGCCGGCGCCGAATCGCTGCTGCACGACCTCGAGGTGCGGTTCCTGGCGAACCGCGATCCGCATCTCCACTTTGCGCTGCTGAGCGACTTCCCCGATGGCAACGCCGCCACCGAGCCGGGCGACGAAGCGCTGATGCACGCCGTCCAGCGGCTGGTCGAGGAGCTGAACGAGCGGCACGGCGACGATCGCTTCTTCCTGCTCCACCGCGAGCGCCGGTGGAACCCGCAGGAGCAGAAGTGGATGGGATGGGAGCGCAAGCGCGGCAAGCTCGCCGAGCTGAATCGGCTGCTGCGCGGCGCGACCGACACCAGCTTCACGATCCGCATCGGCCGCCTGCCGATCCTGCGTTCGGTCAGGTACGTGATCACGCTCGACTCCGACACCCGGCTGCCGATGGAAGCCGGGCGCCGCCTGGTCGGCGCGCTCTCGCACCCGCTGAACCGGCCGCGCTTCGACGCCGGCGCAAGGGGCGCGTGACCGAAGGGCTACGGCGTGCTGCAGCCGCGCGTGCAGGTCAGCGTCGAGAGCGCGAGCCGGACGCCGTTCGCCCAGCGTGTTCGCCGGCCATGTCGGCGTCGACCCGTACACGACCGCGGTGTCCGACGTCTACCAGGATCTCTTCCACGAAGGCAGCTTCGTCGGCAAGGGGATCTACGACGTCGACGCGTTCGAGGCCGCGCTGTCGGGCCGCGTGCCGGAGAACACGCTGCTCAGCCACGACCTGTTCGAAGGGTTCTACGCGCGAACCGGCCTGTGCACCGACATCGAGCTGGTCGACGACTACCCCGTCAACTACCTCGCCTTTGCCGCGCGGCTGCACCGCTGGGTGCGCGGCGACTGGCAGATCGTGCGCTGGCTCGGCCGCGCGTGCCCGACGCGAGACGGCCGCCTCGTGCCGCAACACGCTGCCGGCGATCGCGCGCTGGAAGATTCTCGACAACCTGCGCCGCAGCCTGCTGCCGCCGGCGCTGGTCGCGCTGCTCGTCGCCGGCTGGACGATCCTGCCGGGCTCGCGCGCTGCTGTGGTCGACGCTCGCGGTCCTCGTGCTCGCGTTTCCCGCCTACGTCCAGGTCGGGCGCTCGCTCGTCGAGCCGCTATGCGCGGCGTGCCGCTGCGCGAGCACATCCTCGCGGAGCGGGACAACCTGGCGACCAGCGCCCGGCAGGCGTTCCTCTCCGCGGTGTTCCTGCTGCACCAGAGCGGTGTCGATGCTCGACGCGATCGCGCGCACCCTGGTGCGCATGGCTGGTCACGCGCCGGCGCCTGCTCGAATGGGTGACGGCCGATCGCGCGTCCGGCCAGCTTCGATCGCAGCTCGACACCTGGCGCGCGATGCGCTGGCACGCCGATTGCCGCCGGCGGTGATCGCGCTGCTGGTCGCGATTGTGGCACCGGGCCGGCTGCTGCTCGCGGTTCCGATGCTCGTGCTTGTGGGGCTTCTCGCCGCTGCTCGCCTACGTCACCGGCCGGCAGCTCAGCGCTCGAACGCCGGCCGCTGCAGCGCGGCGACCGCGACGCCTACCGGAGGATCGCCGCGGCGCACCTGGCGCTTCTTCGACGATCTCGTCGGCGCCGGCGACAACTGGCTGGTGCCCGACAACATGCAGGAGGACCGGCGCGAGCTCGATCGCCCACCGCACCTCGCCGACCAACATCGGCCTGCAGCTGCTCTCGACGCTCGCCGCCCACGACTTCGGCTACGTCAACGCTCGCCGGCCTGCTCAACCGGCTCGAGCCGACGTTCGACACGCTGCTGCGCATGCCGCGCTACCGCGGCCACTTCTACAACTGGTACGACACGCGCACGCTCGCCGCTGCTGCCGCCGGCCTACATCTCGACCGTCGACAGCGGCAACCTCGCCGGCTATCTGCTCACGCTGCGCGCCGGCCTGGCGGAGCTCGCCGAGCGCGCGCCGATCGATCGACCCGGCGTTCTCTCGGGCTGCGACGATCTCGTCGATCTGGTGCAGGAGGAAGCCGCCCGCGCGGTCGACATTGCCGGCGGCGGCGCCGCGCCGAGCCGGCGCCTGCGGCGCGATCTGGCGCAGCTGCGCGACACGCTCGACGAGCGCCCCGAGAACATCGCCGACTGGATGATGCGCTCCTGCGCCGCCTGAAGGATCGGATGTCCGGCGCTCGCCGTCCTGCTGCACGAGATCGAGGAGTGGCTCCAGGCGCGGCGCCTCAACCAGGAGGGCTCGAACGCGGCGATGGGCGAGGCCGGCTACTGGCTCGATCGCGCCGCCTCGGCGATCGTCGAGCGGCAGGCCGATCTGCAGCGCCTCGCGCCGGTGCTGGAGGAAATCGAGCGCCACGACGGCGTCGCCGTCCAGGCCGTCTCGCTCAGCCTGGCGGAGATCGTTCGCCGCGGCCGTCGCGTGCTCGACGCCGGCACGGACATCCGCGGCCGCGCGGCCGTCGACCCATGCGATGCAGATCGCGGAGGAGTCGGTCGAACGGATCGAGCGGCTCGGCGCGCTCGCCGACGACTTCGTCGAGGAGACCGAGTTCGGCTTCCTCTTCGACGCCCGAGCGGCAGCTGTTCTCGATCGGCTTCAACGTCGCGGAAGGGCGGCTCGACAACTCGTACTACGACACGCTGGCGTCCGAGGCGCGCCTGGCCAGCTTCCTCGCGATCGCCACCGGCAAGATCGCGCCGCGACCACTGGTTCAAGCTCGGACGATCGCTGACGCCCAGCGGGCCGCTCGCGCGCGCTGCTCTCGTGGAGCGCGTCGATGTTCGAGTACCTGATGCCGCTGCTGGTCATGCGCGTCGTATCCGGGCACGCTGCTCGACGAGACCTACGCGCGCGGTCGTCGAGCGGCAGATGCAGTACGGCGACGCGGCGCGGCGTGCCGTGGGGCATCTCCGAGTCGGCGTACTACGCGCAGGATCTCGAGGGCAATTATCAATACCGTGCCTTCGGCGTGCCGGGCCTCGGCCTCAAACGCGGCCTCGGCCGACGATCTGGTCATCGCGCCCTACGCGAGCATGCTGGCCGCGCCGCTCGCGCCGCGGCGAAGTGCTCGACCAACCTCGAGCGCCTGCGCGCGCGAGGGGATGGCCGGCCGCTACGGTTTCTACGACGCGATCGACTACACCGCCGACCGGCTGCCGAAGGATCACGACGGCGGCATGCCGCTCGCTCACCTACATGGCGCACCACCAGGGGATGAGCCTGCTCGCGCTCGACAACGCGCTGCAACGACGCGCCGATGCAGGCGCGCTTCCACGCCGATCCGCGCGTCCAGGCGGCGGAGCTGCTGCTGCAGGAGCGGCTCCCCCACCTGGTGCCGCTCAAGAACCCGCCGATCGAAAAGGCCGAGCACGTGCCGTCGGGCGCGGCAGCCGGTGGCGCCGTCACGTCCGCCGCTACATCACGCCGCACACGCTCAGCCCGCGGACCCATCTGCTGTCGAACGGGTCGTACACCGTCATGGTCACCAACGCCGGCGGCGGCTACAGCCGGCGCCAGGGGCTGGCGATGACGCGCTGGCGCGAGGACGTCACGACCGACGCCTGGGGCAGCTTCATCTACGTCCGCGACCTCGAGAACGGCGACGTCTGGTCGACCACCTACCAGCCGACGCGGCGCGAGCCCGACGACTACGAAGTGACCTTCGCGCCCGATCGCGCCACCTTCCGCCGCGTCGATGGCGGGATCGAAATCCGCACCGAGGTCGTCGTCTCGCCCGAAGACGATGTCGAGCTGCGGCGGGTGTCGGTGACCAACCACGGCACCGCGGCGCGCAGCATCGAGATCACCAGCTACGCCGAAGTCGTGCTCGCTCCGGGCGACGCCGACCTCGCGCATCCGGCGTTCAGCAACCTGTTCATCGAAACCACCGCCGTGCCCGAGCGCGACGCGCTGATCTGCGCGCGGCGGCCGCGCACCGGCACCGCGCGCCTGTATCTCTTCCACGTCGTCAGCGGGCGCGGCAGCGTCGGCGGCGCGACCGAGTACGAGACCGACCGGGCGCGCTTCGTCGGCCGCGGCCGCACGCTCGAGCATCCGGCCGCGCTCGCCGGCCTGGGTCCGCTCTCGAACACCACCGGCGCCGTGCTCGATCCGATCGTCATCCTGCGGCAGACGATGCGCATGCCGCCGGGCGGCACCGCCCGCCTGGCGTTCACCACCGGCTTTGCCGACGACGAGGCGGTCGCGCGGCGGCTGATCGAGAAGTACCACGATCGCCGCGCCGTCGCCCGGTCGCTCGCGCTGGCCAGCACGCACAGCCAGATCGAGCTGCGCCATCTCGGCCTGACCGTCGACGAGACGATGCGGTTCCAGCGGCTCGGCGGGCGGCTGCTCTACGGCGATGCGCGCCTGCGCGACGCCGACGCCGTGCGCACCAACGCCCGTGGCCAGGCCGAGCTGTGGAAGTACGGCATCTCCGGCGACGTGCCGATCCTGCTGGTGCGCTTGCACGACGACGACGAGCGTGCCGCTGTTCCGCGAGCTGGTGAAGGCGCACGAGTACCTGCGGCTGCAGCGGCTTCGCCTTCGATCTGGTGGCGCTGAACGAGCACGCGACGAGCTACCTGCAGGATCTGCACAACGCGCTGATGCAGATCGTCGAGAGCAGTCCCGGAGCAGCGCTGGATCGATCGAGCCGGGCGGCATCTTCGTGCGGCGGCCGATCTGATGCCGCCGAGGATCAGACGCTGCTGCGCGCCGCGGCGCGCGCCGTCATGGACGCCGCCGACGGCACGGCTGCGACGAGCAGCTGAAGCGGACGCACGATTCCGTTCGGCCTCGATGCCGGCCGGAGCGTCGAGATCGCGCCGCGGCCGGCGCAGCGCGCCGCCCGGCCGGGCCCGAGCACGCCGCCAGCGACCGACCTCGAGCTGTTCAACGGCATCGGCGGCTTCGCCAACGACGGCCGCGAATACGTCGATCTCGCGTCGATCTCGGAAACGGCGGCGCTGCCGCCGGCGCCCTGGTCGAACGTCGTCGCGCACCCGACCTTCGGCTTCGCCGCCACCGAGTGCGGCCGCGGCTGCACCTGGTCGGTCAACAGCCACGACAACCGCCTCACCCCGTGGCGCAACGACCCGGTCAGTCGGATCCGCCCGGCGAGGCGATGTTCCTGCGCGACGAAGAGACGCGGCGCGTTCTGGTCGGCGACGCCGCTGCCCTCCGGAGACGGCGGCCGCTATCGTCGTCCGGCACGGCGCAGGGCTACAGCACCTTCGAGCACGCGCGCCACGCGCATCGCCTCGACGCTGCTCCTCTCGTGCCGACCGTCCGACCCGGTGAAGGTGTTCCACCTCACGCTGCGCAACAATACGCCAGCGGCGGCGGCGCCTGACGGTGACGCTCTACGTGGAGTGGGTGCTCGGCGAGAACCGCGACGCGCTCGCAGCTGCACGTCGTCACCAGCCGCGATCCGGCAACCGGCGCGGTCCTGGCGCGCAACGCCTTCCGGCAGGAGTTCGGCCAACCGCGTCGGCGTTCTCGATCTGCTACCCGGGCGACAGAGCGGACGGTGACCGGCGATCGCGCCGAGTTCCTCGGCCGCAACGGCACGGCTGCGCGCGCCGGCGGCGCTGCGCGCGCCGAATCGCTGTCCGGATCGCACCGGCGCCGGACTCGATCCGTGCGGCGCGGTTCAGGTGACGGTGGAGCTCGAGCCGCGCGCAGACGCGGACCCTGGTCGGCCTGCTCGGCGATGCGGCGGACGAAGCCGAGGCGGCGCGCGCGCTGGTGCAGCGCTACCGCGCAGCCCGGCGCCGTCGGACGAAGCGCTGCGCGAGGCGCGCGGCTTCTGGGACGGCCTCCTCGGCACGCTGACCGTGTCGACGCCCGATCGCGCGTTGGACCTGATGCTGAACCGCTGGCTGCTCTACCAGGCGCTGGCCTGCCGCATCTGGGGACGATCGGCGTTCTATCAATCGAGCGGCGCGTTCGGCTTCCGCGATCAGCTGCAGGACGTGCTGGCGCTGATCCTTGCCGCGCCGCAGCTCGCGCGCGCGCACATCCTCCACGCCGCGTCGCGGCAGTTCGTCGAAGGCGACGTGCAGCACTGGTGGCACGAGCCCGGCGGCCAGGGCGTGCGGACGCGCTTCTCCGACGATCGCCTCTGGCTCGTCTACGCGACGCTGCACTACATCGACGCGACCGGCGACGGCGCGTGCTCGACGAGCCGGTCGCCTTCCTCGAGGGGCGCGCGCTCAACCCGGGCGAGCACGAAGCCTACGAGCGGCCGGCCGATCTCGCGCGAGATCGCGGCTCGCTCTACGAGCACTGCGTCCGCGCCATCGACGCTGAGCCTCGAGACTCGGCGCGCACGGCCTGCCGCTCATCGGCACCGGCGACTGGAACGACGGCATGAGCCTGGTCGGCCTCGAAGGGCGCGGCGAGAGCGTCTGGCTCGGCTGGTTCCTGCTGTCGCATCCTGCGCCCGTTCGCCGACGTCGCCGACGGCGCGCGGCGAGGACGATCGCGCCGACCGCTATCGCCGTCACGCCGAGCGGCTGCTGCCAGGCGAGTCGAGGGCGCGTGGGACGGCGAGTGGTACCGCCGCGCCTATTTCGACGATGGGACGCCGCTCGGATCGAAGGACAACGACGAGTGCCGGATCGACGCGATCGCCCAGTCGTGGGCGGTCATCGCCGGCGGCGGCGATCCCGCGCGCGCCGCGGCAGGCGATGGCGTCGGTCGACGAGCAGCTGGTGCGGCGCGACGGACGGCATCGTGCTGCTGCTGACGCCGCCCTTCGATCGCATGGTGCCGACGCCCGGCTACATCCAGGGCTACGTGCCGGGCGTGCGGGAGAACGGCGGACAGTACACGCACGCCGCGCTGTGGACCGTGCTGGCGTTCGCGGGGCTTGGCGACGGCGATCGCGCGGCGGAGCTCTTCGCGATGCTCAATCCGGTCAACCACGCGCGCACGCGCGAAGAAGTCGCACGCTACCGCGCCGAGCCCTACGTCGTCGCCGCCGACGTCTATTCGCGGCCGCCGCATACCGGCCGCGGCGGCTGGACCTGGTACACCGGCTCGGCGGGATGGATGTATCGCGTCGGGACCGAAGCGATCCTCGGGCATCACGCTCGAGCGCGGCGCGCTGCGCATCAACCCGTGCATCCCGCGCGAGCTGGCCGCGGTTCGAGGCGCGGCTGCGGACGCCGCACGCCGAGCTGCAGATCGTGGTCGAGAACCCGGGCGGCGTGTGCCGCGGCGTGCGATCGATCGAGCTCGATGGCGTCGCGCAGGACGGACAGGCGATAAAGCTCGAAGGGTTGGCCGGTCCACACGCCGTGCGCGTGGTGCTTGGGATCCCGCGGCGGCCCTGAAGGGCCGCCCCTACGATAGGTACGCCGATTTGTCGATATCGGAAGGGCCCTTCAGACCGCCGGTGCTATACTCCGCGGCGATCCGCTTCCGAGCAGAGGTCACGCTATTCTTCCCGGCTCCATTTCCGATCTCCAGCAACGCCTCGCCGACCAGCACTATGTCGCCGACCGTGGCCTCGCGGTCTCGCTGTTCCTGGCGCTGCGCCTGAAGCGGCCGCTGTTCCTCGAGGGCGAGGCCGGCGTCGGCAAGACCGCGCTCGCCGCCGCCGTCGCCGCGGCGCTCGGGACCGACCTGATTCGGCTTCAGTGCTACGAGGGACTCGACGTCGGCCATGCGCTCTACGAGTGGGACTACGCGCGCCAGCTGCTCGAGCTGCGCATCCTCGACGCGACCCACTCGCTCGACCGCGACAGCGCGCGGCGCGAGCTCTACAGCGAGGCCTTCCTGATCAAGCGGCCGCTGCTTCGCGCCATCGATCCAGCCCGCACGCAGCCGGCGGTGCTGCTGATCGACGAGATCGATCGCGCCGACGAGGAGTTCGAGGGATTCCTGCTGGAGCTGCTCGCCGAGTTCCAGATCACGATTCCCGAGCTCGGCACCATCCGCGCCACCGAGCCGCCGCTGGTCGTGCTCACGTCCAACCGCACTCGCGAGGTCCACGACGCGCTCAAGCGGCGCTGCCTCTACCAGTGGATCGCGTACCCCTCATTCGAGAAGGAGCTGGCGATCGTCCGCGAGCGCGCGCCCGAGGCATCGGCGCGGCTGGCCGAGCAGGTCACCGCGATGGTTCAGGAGATGCGCAGCGCCGACTTGTACAAAGTGCCCGGCGTCTCCGAGACCATCGACTGGGCAAAGGCGCTCGAGGCGCTCGACCGCGACATGCTCGACGCCGAAGCGGTCGAAGCCACCCTCGGCGTCGTGCTCAAAGCGAAGGAAGATCTCGAAGCGTTCCGCGGCCGCAAGGCGGCGGAACTGCTCGAGCGCGCCATTGCCCGCAGCGCCTCGCCGGCGTGAAGCTGCGCTGATGTCGTCACGACTGCTCGATAACCTGCTGCTCTTCGGCCGCCTGCTGCGGCGGGCCGGCGTCGACGTCCACCCCGGACGTGTGCTCGACCTCGTCGAGGCGCTGGGCCATGTCGACCTGAGCGCGCGCGACGACGTGTATCACACCTGCCGCACGCTGCTGGTGCATCGCCAGGAGCAGATCGCGCTCTTCGATCGCGCGTTTGCGGCGTTCTGGCGCATTCACACCGAGGGAACCGCCGCGGGCCCGAAGCGTCGCGACGGCGCCAGCGCGTCGATCGTGGAGATCGAGCAGGTGCTCGCGCCCGGCGATATCGCGGAATCCGATTCTGACGCGGCCGAAGAAAGCGAGCCGGCCGTCGAAGTCGGGATCAAGACGTGGAGCGATCTCGGCGGGCTTCGCGACAAGGACTTCGCGGCCTTCAGCGCCGACGAGATCGCGCGGGCGCGCATCGCGCTCGCGCGCCTGGTGTGGAACCCCGGCGTCCGCCGGACGCGACGCTGGGTGCCGGGCCGCGGTCCGCGCCTCGACCTGCGGCGCGCGCTCGCCGACAGCGTGCGCACCGGCGGCGACATCGTCGCGCTGCGGCGCCGGATGCGGCGGATCCGCCCCCGGCCGCTCGTCCTGCTCTGCGACGTCAGCGGATCGATGGATCGCTACTGCCGCATGCTGCTGCACTTCGCGCACACGCTCGCGTCGCGCCGGCGCCGCGTCGAGGCGTTCCTCTTCTCCACCGGGCTGACGCGGATCACGCGGCTGCTGCGGATGCCGCGCCCGGACGATGCGCTCGCGGCGGTGTCGCGATCGGTGCCGGACTGGTCCGGGGGCACGCGCATCGGCGCCGCGGTGAAAGACTTTCACCAGCGGTGGAGCCGGCGCGTCCTGACCGGCGGGCCGGTGGTGCTGCTCATCTCCGACGGCTGGGATCGCGGCGACCCTGGAGAGCTGCGCGATCAGATCGCGCGGCTGCAGCGGAGCTGCCATCGGCTGGTGTGGCTCAACCCGCTCATCGGCACCGACGGCTACGCGCCGCTGACCCGCGGGCTGCAGGCGGCGCTGCCGTACGTGGACGACTTCCTGCCGGCGCGGACGCTGAACAATCTTGCGGACCTGGCGACGCACCTGAACGCGCTCGCCTGATCCGCGCAAATTACCCGATTACGCGATCACCCGATTCACCGAGAGAGCACATGGACATCACCGGCTCGTACACATTCAATGCCCCGCCCGATCGCGTCTGGGATCTGCTGATGAACCCGGCGATCCTCTCCTCGTGCATCCCCGGGTGCGAGGGCTTCGAGCCGGACGGCGACGACCGCTACAAGGTGACGATGACGGTCGGCCTCGCCGCGATCACCGGCACCTACAACGGCACCGTCGTGCTCGTCGACAAGGAGCCGCTCAAGTCTTACCGCCTGGTCGTCGAGGGCCAGGGACGGCCGGGGTTCGTGAAAGGCAGCTCGGCGATCGCGCTGCGGGCCGAGGGCGAGGCGACCGCCGTGGACGTGACCGGGACGGTGCAGACCGGCGGCCCGATCGCACGCGTCGGGCAGCGCCTGATCGGCGGCGTCGCGAAGATGATGATGGATCGCTTCTTCGCGTGCCTGCAGTCGAAGGTCTAAGGACCGGTTACAACGCACCCGCCCAGCGCAGCACGCGGAGCGCCCGAAGAGTGTTCCAGCGGCTCGGCTCGCCGGCGCCGCCTTCCATCTCGAAGTGCACCGGACCGGGGTGCGGATTCTCGAGCGGCCATCGCCCGTTCTCGTCGGGCTTCTTCGCCACCAGATCGAGCGCCTCGGCGATGCGCTCGTCTGGCGTGAAGCCCGCTCTGCGCAGGTAGTCGAGCCCCCACAGGATGTCGTAATGCCAGCGCGTGGGAAACGAACATTCGGTCCACGCGGCGGGTTTCTTGAGTTTCCGATCGAAGGTGATCGTTTCTCCAGTCGATCGCGATTTGAACAGGCGGCGCTCGAGCAGATATTCCTGTCCGCGAAGGCGAGCGCCGGTGACGTCGGGCACCGGCCCCTTCGCCCGCTCGTACTCCAGCAATCCCTCGAGCACGCAGATCGTCGTATGGAATGACGACCGCTGGCTGCGCGGGGCGTCGCAGTTCCAGCCGCCGTCGCTCAACTGTTCCTGAAGCAATCGCTCGGCGAGACGGTCGCTGGCCTCGCCGAAATACGCACCGGTCGCCAGCACCCGTCCGTTGATACAGGGCTCGACCTCGCCTTCGAAGAACGGCGAGTCGCCGAACTCCGCGCCCCAGGTGCAGCGCTCGCGCACCTGGCCGATGGCCTTTCGCACCCGTTCGCTCGCCGGGTCGACACCGAGATCTCGCAACAGCTGGAGCGTGTCCTGGGTGGAGATCCAGGCGCGCGGTACGAACGCCGCGCCGCCCCAATGGCCATCCGATCCCTGAAGGTCGAGGAGGCGAGCGCCCCAACCCTCGACCGCGACACGCGATCGCTCACGCGCAACGGTCGCTTCCGGCTCGGCGGTCAGGTCGCGCATCACCTGCCACCGAATTGATGGATCCGAGTCGAGCAGCCACTCGATGACGCTCATCCGCATACCTTGGTCTTAGGCTAAGCAACATCGCGGCCTCGGTGCAAGTTGAGCGCGGCCAGTTCGGCTCGTCGAGAACTCGATCTATCGAGGAGAAGTTGATGCACCTCTCAGCATTAGCGCTTATGCCGATCCAGTCGCAGCTTCTTTTTCGAATACCAGAGCCCGTGCGGGCGACCCGTCCCGGGATAGACCCACGTGTCGACGACTTTTCGCGTGCGGACATCAATCACGGCGACGCCGCCGACGCCGCTGATGCCGGCGTCGAAGGTGGCGAACACGTGGCGGCCATTGCTGGTGATCACCGCCAGATCTCCGAACGTTCCCGGCCCGCCGATCTGCAGGGTGCCGCGTAGCGCCAGCTTCACCGTATCGACGAACCCGACGACGGCCGGGCTCCCCCGCAGGCTGACGACGAGCGTGCGCTCGGAGGGCGTGAGCATCACCGATTCGGGTTGAACGCCAACCGGGACCGACGCGGTAATGGCGTTGGTATCGAGATCGATTCGCTTCACCGTTCCATCGCCGCGCGACGACGCCCACAACAGGTGGCCGAACCGGGTCGGAGTCACCTCCTCGGCCCGCACGATCGGGGTGATGCTCGGGTCGATATCGCCGGTCTCGGTGTCGACGCCCGTGACTTCGTCGCCGATGTCGTGGGCGACAAACAGCGTATCGCCGTCGAGCGACGGGCTCGGGCCGTGCGACCGCGCCAGCGGATTGTCGCTCGTCGTCACGTAGGTGACCGAGTTGTCGTCGGTGTCGATGGCGGCGTATTGCGGCAATCCCGCCGTGGCCGTGTGAGACGCGAGGGTGACATAGATCGTGCGCCCGTCCGGGCTCGGCTCGATGTGATGCGGCAGCGGGGCGACCGGGATCGATTCGGTGGCGAGCGTTCTCATATCCACGGCGGTGACGGCGTTGATCGTCTCCGCCGTGACATACGCCTTGCCGGCCCGCTCGGAGATGCAGATGTCGTGCGCACCCGCCCCGACCGGCAGCGACTTCAGCACCTTTCCGGACCTGGCGTCGAATATCGTCAGTTCACCGAGGTCGCGATTCACGACCCACACGGTTCCTTCGGGCAGGCGGCCGTCGTCATGGCCGCGTCGATCATCGTCATGGCCGCCTCGATCTTCAGTGGACGGAGCGTTGGCGAAACCGCTGACAACCGCGGAGCGTCCCGACGTCGAGGCAAGCAGGAGCGCGCCGATCAAGACGGCGGTCAATCGCCAAGACCCTCCGCCCCGAGCACAATTCCGTCATCCGCATACACCCTCCTTGAGGACCGGCAGGTCTCCTGAGCCGGTTCGACCCGCTGGGAAGTACGCGGAATCGGCGTCTAAAGCGTCTCATCGGCTGCCGCCTCTGGGCGTAGAATCTCCGGGGTGTCGACCGAGCGCGCAGGCCCAGCCACCGATGTCACGCGCCTGCTCCTGGCATGGAGTGACGGCGAGGAAGCGGCCGCCGAGCCCCTGATGGATGCCGTGTACCAGGAACTCAGACGCCTGGCGCGTGCGTACGTGCTGCGCGAACGGCCCGACCATTCGTTGTCCCCGACCGGGCTGGTTCACGAGGCCTATCTGCGACTCGTCGATCAAAAGCGCGCGCGCTGGCAGAACCGCGCTCATTTCTTCGCGGTGGCGGCGCACGTCATGCGCCGGCTGCTGGTTGACCATGCGCGGGCGCGTGGCGCGTCGAAGCGGGGATCGGGGCTGACCGTATCCCTGGACGAGGCTGACGTTGACGTCGCCGCGCCGCTGCACACACAGCAACCGGACGTCATCGCCCTCGATCGTGCCCTCGAAAAGCTCGCCAGAATCGACGCACGGCAATCGCGCCTCGTGGAGCTCCGATTCTTCGGCGGCCTGACGGTGGACGAAGCCGCCGCGGTGCTCGACGTCGCGGCGATTACGGTGAAGCGTGACTGGGCGCTGGCGCGGACCTGGCTCTACCGCGAGCTGAACGGATCGGCATGACCCCATCGCCCGACTGGCAGCGCGTCCGCGAGCTGTTTCACGCCGCTCTCGACCTCCCGCCGGAAGCGCGCCTGGCGTTCGTCAAGGACCGTGCCGACGACCCGCCCGTGTTCCACGAGGTCGCGTCGTTGCTGGCCGCGTACCCTGCGGCAGAAGATTTCATGAGCGCTCCAGCCGACTCCGTCGAGTTGGCCGCGGCGGTCGCCCACCTGCGCCCGGGAGATCGACTCGGGGCCTTCGAAGTAATCGATCTCATCGGCGCCGGCGGCATGGGCGAGGTGTACCGGGCTCGCGATACGAGGCTCGATCGTGAGGTGGCGATCAAGGTGCTGTCGTCCCTGTCAGGAGACGACCACACCGGGCGCGACCGCCTGGAGCAGGAAGCGCGCGCGATCGCGAAGCTGACGCATCCGCGCATCAGCACGCTGCACGATGTTGGATCCGCGCGGATTGGCGGTGTGGCGGCGACCTATCTGGTGATGGAGCTGGTCGACGGCGAAACGCTGGCCGCGCGACTCCGGCGCGGGCCGCTGCCGCTCGATCGGGCCTTGCTGGTGGCCATCGACGTCGCCGAGGCGCTCGTCGCCGCTCACGCGGCAGGCGATCGTCCACGGCGACCTCAAGCCCGCCAACGTCATGCTGGCGCGCTCGGGCGCCAAGCTGCTCGACTTCGGACTGGCGCGGCCGGGGACGATGGCCGCAGCGAGCGCGACCCCTGTCGCCACGTCGGTCGTTCCGTGGACCCGGGCAAGCGGACTTGTCGGAACGCCCGCGTACATGGCACCCGAGCAGTTGAAGGGCGCGGGCGCAGACGCGCGGAGCGATCTCTTCGCCTTCGGCGCGATGCTATACGAGATGATCAGCGGCAGCCGGGCGTTCGAAGCGGGATCGCAGGCCGAGCTCGTCGCGGCGATTCTGGAGCACGAGCCGGCGCCGCTCTCGACGCGAGCCGCGGCCGTGCCGCCGTCGGTCGAGCGCCTCGTGACCACATGCCTCGCGAAGGACCCCGCCGAGCGCTGGCAGACCGCAAAGGATCTGCTGCGCGAGTTGCAGTGGGTGCGAGACGATCGGGACACACACATCGCGCCACCCGCCGCGACAGCCCGCGCGGTGTCACGTCGTCGCGTTATCGCGGTGGCGATTCTTGCCGTCACAGCAGCCATCGCGATCGGAGTTGGCGTTGCAGGCGTCACCCGGCGCCCGGTACAGACTGCGGCTCGCATCAGCTTTCCAATCTACCCGCCCGAGGGGACGCGATTTCCCCGGGGCGCGGTTGAAATGGCAGTCTCACCGGACGGGAGCCGGCTGGTGTTCACCGCGCTGTCCGGCGATGGCCGGAGGAAACTCTGGCTGCGGCGGTTCGATACCGTGGACAGCCGCGCGATCGACGGCAGCGAAGACGGGACGAATCCGTTCTGGTCGCCTGACGGCAGCGCGATTGCGTTCTTCGCACACAACAAGCTGAAGCGAATCGCCGAGGCTGGCGGCGTCCCGCAGGACATCTGTGATGTGCGCGGCGGTTCACGCGGCGGGACCTGGAACCGCGACGGGACAATGCTGTTCGGCGCCTGGGGCCAGCCGATCATGCGAGTGGCGGACACCGGAGGGGTGCCCACGCCAGTCACGTCTCTCAGTGAATCAACGCCAGAGCGTCAGCATGGCTGGCCCGTGTTCCTGCCTGATGGCCGGCATTTTCTCTATCTCGGTCAGGGCAACGAGCCGTCATCGACGGCCATCTATCAGGGCACGCTGGGTTCGAACGAGATCCGGCGCGTGTTCACCGCCGATTCCGGGGTGGGTGTGGCCGGATCGCATCTGCTGACGCTGAGCAAAGGGCTCCTGCTGGCACGAACCTATGACGCCGATCGCGTCCAGGTCGGCGGTGCGCCGCTGACCATCGCGGACGGCATCGCCTCCGACCCGCCACTGCGTTCGGGACCCGCGTTCTCGGTGAGCGCGAGCGGCGTCGTCGCATTCCGAAATGCCAGCCCGGACAGCCGTCTCGCCTGGTTCGATCGGACGGGCCGCGAGCTGGATTCGTTTCCAGCGCGAGCTGACTATCATCATCCGTGGCTCTCGCCGGACGAGAAGCGCGTCGCGGTCGAGAAGACCGATTCCACGACCGGCAGGCACACACTCTGGATGCTCGATCTGTCACGTGGGACGACGTCGAGGATTCTCCGGGATCCGAGCGGCGCGCACCAACCGTTATGGTCGCCAGACGGCCGGCGCATGGTGTTCAATTCAAACCGTCTCGGCGGCGTCGACCTCTACGAAACGGACCTGGACAGCGGCGGCAGCGGCACGCTGGTTCTCAGTTCGAAGGAGGGTGAGCTCGTCCCCACCGACTGGTCGCTCGACGGACGGTTCGTCATGTATCAGGCCATCCGTCGCGGCCAGCACGACATCCTGATCGCGCCGATGTCGCCGAAACAAGACCCGCAGCCGCTCGTCGACACCAGCGCGCAGGAGATTCACGGGCAGTTCTCGCCCGACGTCCGCTGGATCGCCTACACCTCGGACGAGTCGGGCTCGCCGGAAGTCTACGTTCGGAGGTTTCCCATTGCCGGCGGCAAATGGCAGATATCCACACGCGGTGGCGGTCAGCCGCGTTGGCGGCGCGACGGCAAGGAGCTGTTCTACCTGGCGCCCGACGGCAAGCTGATGGCGGTGGCGGTGACAGCTGGCGCGGGCGGCATCGAGACCAGCAGCCCACGCGAGCTGTTCAACACCGGCATCGTCGCCTCGATTTTCCAGCGCCGGAACCAATACGTCGTCACGCGCGACGGGCAGCGCTTTCTCGTGAACATCAGCGCCGAGGATGAAAGCACCGCACCCATCACCGTGGTGATGAATTGGGCGGCGCAGCGCCACGACTGAGTCGCCTCGGCAGGCCGCTCACGATGCGTCGGCCGAGCCCAATCCAGACACTGTGCGACACTTGCCGTCGAGGAGGCGAATCGTGAAGCGATTGTTGTTCGCAGCGCTCACCGCGGGGTTGCTCACCAGCCAGGGGTCCGCGCAGCAGCCGGCGCGTGGGTCGATTCAAGGCGTCTGGCGGATTGTCGAAGCGACGATCTCGGGCCCTGGCGCCCGAACGATTGCATTCGGCGACCGGCCCAACCTGACCATCATCACCGCCAGGCACTACAGCCGGGTCGAAGTTCAATCCGATGGGCCGCGCCCGATTCTCGCGGACGTGGCCAAGGCGAGCGCCGACGAGTTGCGGGCCGCGTGGGGACCATTCGTCAGCGAAGCCGGGACATATGAGGTGGCGCCCGGCGGTGTCGTCACGATGCGACCGATCGCGTCGAAGAACCCCGCGGTGATGGGTCAAGGAGTGTTCATCACCTACGCGTACAAACTGGACGGCGATACGCTGTCGTTGACCCAGCAGCGAAACCAGAATGGCCTGTTCGCGAACCCGTTCGCGCTCAAGTTGGTGCGGGTCGAATGACATTCACGACGCTGGTATGATGCGCGACATTCGTTAACGAGGAGAGCGTGATGAACAAGACCCTGATTGCCGCGGCGCTTGCTGCGGGCCTGATGTTCGGCTACTCGGGCCGTGCGTGGACACAGTCGGATGCGAAGCTGCCGATGCCCGGCTACGCCGTGGCGAAAGACATTCCCGGCGCACGCGAACTGCCGAGTCCCGATGTCGACTACAAGGTCGTGTTCTCCGTGGCGGCGGTCGCGAAGCCCGAAGAAATTCACCCCACGCTGAAGACCATCGCGCTGTACCTGAACACGCTCGCGCACAACGGCGTGCCGGCGAGCCATCGCCACATCGCCGCCGTGTTCCATCAGGGCGGCGGCGACGCCGTGCTCGCCAACGACGTCTACAAGGCGCGCCACAACGGCATCGTCAATCCCAACATGGCGATGCTCCACGAGCTGAAACAGGCCGGCGTCGAGCTCCGCGTCTGCGGACAGGGGCTGCTCGGCAAGAAGCTCGACCCGAAAGACGTGCTGCCCGACGTCCAGGTGGATCTCTGGGCGATGACGACGATGGTCAACCTGCAGCTGCGGGGCTACGCCCGCATCGGCGGCTGACGCCCCTGTCAGCGCAAAACGATCTGGTTCTCCGGCAGGCCGCGCTTCGGATGGCTCGTATGCCAGGTGACCAGCGCCCACGCGAGAGCACATCCGGTGACCGTCGCAGCGAACAGAAACAAGATCACTGACGGCAGGCCGGTGGCGACGATGAAGACGCTGCCGACGACGAAGATCAGCCCGCCGATGTTGCCGGCGACTTCCGTGGAGGAGAAGTTGATCTGAGGGAAGCGCCGCTGCGGTTCGGTTGGAATCGGCAGATCGGACGGATGTCGCGCGTACCAGGCGTGAATCAGGATCGCGAACAGCGTGCCCACCACCGCGATGACCGCGACCCAGGCGCCCAGCATGGGGCCGGCGACCGCGAGGGTCGAGACGAGGATCGAGCCGACCGCGAGGCGCGCGACGGCATCCGGGAATGCGACAGCGCCGACGTCCTCTGCGGGTGATGACGAGGCAAACGGGGCGACGAGCATCATCGTCCAGAATGCCCGGTAGCCGCGCCACCGCGCGCGCAGACGCTTGCGGCCGCTTGGGCCCGCATCGGCGATCTCGCGTTGGAGATCCGAGATCGTTGGCTGAACGACCGTCGATAGCAGGTGATCGTTCACCAACAGCCGGGCGATCTTCAGGAGTGTTGTGCCAGGCAGACGAGGGCCGCCGGTGGTACCAGTCATGGCTTCACCTCCCACGCCAGTTCGCGTGCGAACGCCGTCAAGGCGCGCAGCATCCGCTGACCAAGAGCGGTCGGGCGATAGATGCGGCGCGGTAGTCCGATGCCGCCGGGAGGAACGGGCTCCTGCTCCGATTCGACGAGGCCTTTCGCTTCCATGCGGCCCAACGTCACATAGACGGTGCCCCGCTTGAGCGCGCCGTCCGAGCGATCGACGAGCTGCAGGCCGTACATCGGTCCGTCGGAGGCGAGGAGTTCCAGGATGAGACGTTCTTTCCTGGGCAGAGCCACGACGCCATGGTGCGTCATGCGTCTATCTTACAAAAACTAAGATGCGTATTCAATGAATAAATTGACCTGATGAGCTCGTGGAGCTGAGGTGTCTCGTGCAACAGCGTTCCGCATGGACGGCCGCGTTATTCCTGGTGGCCATCGTGGGCTCGGCTCCTCTTCTCGTTGCGCTGGTTGCCAGCCCGAAGGACGCCTCGAACCGCTTTCCGGAGACCGGTGCATTCATAGGTTGGGCAGGTCCCAATTCGGCGGGAGTCCGCGAAGGCCTGCTGGCGATCTGTTCAGGCGCGTTGATCCACGAGCGCGTGTTCCTGACGGCCGGGCATTGTGTCGGTCGTGGCGTGCGAGGCGTTCCGCCGTTCGTCCAGATTGCCGTCAGCTTCGATCCTGCCAACGCATTCGATCGCTCGTCCTGGGTGCCCGTCACGCGACTGCTCATTCACCCTTCACTGCCAGAGGCCTGTCTGTCTGCGCCTGGCTGTGATCCCACCACGACCGGCGTATTTCCCGCCGGAGATCCCGCCCGCGCCGATCTGGGTCTGGCGATTCTCGCCAGGCCGGTTCGAAACATCAGGCCCGCCGTCCTCGCGCGGCCTGGAGCACTGACCGACGCCCGCGTGACGAGCCTCCCTATGACGGTCGTCGGCTACGGATCAACCGAGCCGATACCGACTGGTTCGGAGCCGCCCTCGTCGCTGTGGGACGGCATCCGCCGCTTCAGGAAGAGTGCGTTGGAGAAGGTCGTCAACGAATACTGGGGAACGTGGCGCCTGCCAAGCCGGGTGTGTTTCGGCGATTCCGGGGCGCCCACCTTCATCGACGATCGACGAGAGAAAGGAGCGCCGCGCCGATTGGTCGCGGTGGTCAGCGATGGTGGCATCGACTGCGCCAACACGGACGCGCGGGTGCGGGTCGACACGGCTGCGGTGCACGACTGGATTGCGCGCGTGACTCGCGAAGCATTCGAGAATCGCGTCGGGCTCGACCGCTGAACCACGCTGAACGATCTTGGAGCGGTGACAATGACCGTGCTGAGTTCTCTTGGTCGGATCCTGTTCGGGGACGATGGACGCGACCAGCGCAACGGTCGCAGCCAAGCGCCGATCGCCAGTCCAGCGACCTAGCGACCGCTTCGGTCCCTCATTTCGCGTTGCGTCTGCAGGAGCAACGCGCGCTCGGCGGGCAACCCCGCGGTCTTGAACATGGCGCTTGCCTGGCCCAGGGTTTCGGCCGCCTGCTGCACGTGGCCGGCTGCAAATAATGCGCGTGCGTGCCACAGCGACGCGACCGCGGTGCTGCGGTTGGCCGCGTCGAAGGCACGCCAGAAGGTTTCGGCCTGGTCGGCTGAGGCGACCGCTTCCTCGGCGCGACCACCTGCAATTTGCACGCGGCTCAGGCTGACGAGCAGATCGGCGCGATCAGGAGACATGGTCGGGTGCAGCTTCCCGAACAGCGATTGGGCCTGGGTCAAGGTGTCGAGAGCATCTGACACCAACCCCCCTTCGATTTGCGCCGCACCGAGTGCGGCGAGTGCCAACGCGTAATTGGTCGCTGGCGTGGCCTTGGCGAAGAAGGCCGCTGCTTCTCGAAGCAGCGCCTGCGCCGCAGCATGTTGCCCCTGTGCGCTACGCAAGACGCCCAACGCCAACTTCGTCTGGGCCTCTTCGGTCGGCTGACTGAAGGGACGCGAGAGCAACCGCGAAAAGATGGCGTCGGCCTCGCCCAATCGCCCCGCCCGGGTCATGACCAGTCCCGTGGCCGCGGCCGCCACGCGGACCTCGTAATGATCGGGCTCGAGCGTGGCCGCTAGAATCTCATTGCCCCGGCTCAGCTCGTTCCCTGCCTCCTCGTACCGGCGAGCACTGGCCAGCGCGCGCCCCAATGCGGCGTGAAAGAGGCCGTCGTTGACTGTTGGTGGCTCTCCACCTGAGGCAGGTTCGACGGGCAGTGCACGCCGAAAACTGTCGATCGCCGTCAACGGGTCTCCGACCGCTAACGACGCGGGACCGAGGCGCCCGAGGGTTCTCCGGACGTCATGGTGATCGCGGCCGAGGAGTTCGATCTGCTGCTCGACGAGCGCCTTCAGCTCGGACAGCCCTTTCTGTACATCGCCCTCGAGCACCAGCGCGTACGCGTACAACGAGCGGCCATTCAGCAGATCGACGGTGACGCGGTCGCCGTCGATCTCGCGCGCCAATTCATAGGTCCGCCGCGCCGGCTGCAGGCGGCCGTCACGACGCGCTGAGATCCGCGTCGCCGCCAGCGTGTGATTGGCCAGCATGACGAGACGCTTGTTGGTTGTCGCCAGGCGCGATTCGGCAAGTTGCACCGCTTCAGTCGCCAGCGCGATCGCCTCATCGAAGCGGGCCTCCTCGACGCGGAGGTTCGCTTTCCAACGAAGGGCGTTCACCAGTCCGACGGTGTCGCCGATGCGGCGCATCCCGTGCTCCGCAGCGTCGAGCTGCGGCCACGCGCGCTGGCCCTGACCGATCTCGATCAGCGCTTCACCGAGCGCGAGCTGCGCGGCAACGGTGTTCGCGTGCTCCGCTCCGAGCTGGGCCACCGCCAGCTGCGTGGCGTCTTCGAGCACCCGTTCCCCCTGCTGGTATTCGCCCAGGCCAATCAGACTGATCCCCACCGATGTCAGCAGCTCGGCGCGGATCGCCGGATCGCTCACCGGCACCGCGGTGAGGCGTACGCGCGCCTGTTCCAGCAAATCGACGGCGGTCGTCTTGCGGCTGCCGCCGGCGCCTGTATCGGCGTTCTCGAAGATGGACAACACGAAGCGCTTGACCTCCTCGGAGTGGGCCGCCTGTGCGCGCGCGTGTTGCGCCTGCCATAACGCCACGCCGGCGCCCGCCACCAGTGCCAGCGCTGCGACGACGCCGGCCGCCACCTGGAAACGGTGTCGGCTGACGAACTTGCTGGCGCGGTAGCCCAGTCGGTCGGGCTGTGCCAGCACCGGCTGTTGGTCCAGGTGGCGACGCAGATCTTCCGCCAGTGCCTCCACAGTCGCGTAGCGCTGGCTGCTGTCCTTCTTCAGCGCCTTGTTCAAGATTGCATCGAGGTCGCCTTTGAGCTGCTTGCGCAGCGCCGGCTCGCGTGCGACGTCGCTGGCGAGCGGCGGGTCGATCGACGTGATCGCCTCTTCGAGCGCGGCCGCGCTCGAACGCTTGAGCCGGTAGGGCCGGGCGCCGACCAGGAGTTCGTAGGCCACCACGGCGAGGCTGTAGACGTCGCTGGCTGTGCCCAGCGGCTCGCTGCGGATCTGCTCAGGGCTGGCGTAGTCCAGGGTCAGCGCGCGACCCGACAAATGCGTCAGCGAAGTCGCCTCGGTGCGGTCGACTTCCATCAACTTGGCGATGCCGAAATCCAGCAACCGCACCTGGCCGTCGGCCGTGACGAGTATGTTGCCGGGCTTCAAGTCGCGGTGCACCACCAGCCGCGAGTGCGCGTGGGCAACCGCGGCGGCCACTTGCAGCAGCAGCCCGATCCGCTCGACGCAGCGGCAGCGCCTGGTCGCGGCAGTACACATCGACCGCCACGCCATCGACGTACTCCATTGCAAGGTAGGGCCGGCCCTTGCCGTCGACGCCGGCATCGTACAGCCGCGCGATGTGCGCATGCTCGAGTGAGGCGAGGATGTCGCGTTCGCGGGCCAGCCGTTCGGTCAACGCGCCGCCCCAGGCCAGGTGCGGCAGCTTCAGCGCCAGCTGGCGCTTGAGTTGCCCGTCGGCGCGCTCGGCCAGCCACACGGTGCCCATCCCGCCGCGGCCCAGCTCCGAAATCAGGCGGTAGGGCCCGATCACGTCGCCTGCCGCGAGTTCGCCGGTGCCGGGCGCGGCGTCGCCCGCCCGCGCCAGGCTGAGGCTGGTGACCAGGGACGTGCCTGCCTCCACCCGACCGTGGGCGGCGAGCAGCTCGAGTAACGTGTCCTTCAGGTGGGCCTGCTCGCCGGCCAGCGATTCGACCCAGGTTGTGCGCTCGGCCGCAGGCAGTGCGAGTGCCTCATCGAGCAGCGTGCGGAGGGCCGGCATCACGCCCGCCACGGTAGCGCATCCCTGACCATCCGCGCTAGCTATTCGCGCGCACGGCCATTGCCGTCTCGCCGGCGGCGAACTCGAGCCGTTTTTCCGGGCTTGGCCGACCTCGGGTCGCCAAGCGAGGCGTCTGCTCGCCGACGTCACAGCGGCCGCGCGCGATGTGCGTCTCGGCTCGATTTATGGGATGGGCTCTCTACTACTCGGCCCGGAGTGCCACGATGGGATCGACTCGCGCGGCATGACGTGCCGGACCATAACAGGCCACGAGTGCAACGACAATCAGACCAATCGCCGATGCGACGTAGGTGAACGGGTCGGTGGGCTTCACGCCGAACAATAGCGCCGCGAACGTTCGACTGGTCGCGTACGCCGCTGGAATTCCGATCGCGACCCCAGCGGCGGCGATCACGGTGCCTTCGCGAACGACCAGTGCCATGACGTCAGACGTCCTGGCGCCAAGCGCCACGCGAACACCAAACTCCCCCGTCCGTTGCGAGACCGAATACGCAATGATGCCGTAGAGACCGATCGACGCAATCGTCAGGCCGAGCAGCGCGAAGGCGACGAGCAATGTCGTGAGGAATTTCGCCGGCGCGGTCGCCGTCGCCAGGATCCGCGTCAGCGGCTTGACTGCCGACACGGCGACCGTCGAATCGACGGACGCGACGGCCCGGCGCAGCGTCGGCGCGATGTCAACATCCCTGTCCGTCCGCACAGCCAGAAACGTGGACAGCCAGGGCATTTGTGCGAGCGGTATGTACACCTGATCGCCGGCTGCAGCGTCAATCCCGGAGTACTTCACATCGGCGACCACGCCGACAACGGTCGCGTCGGTGCCATTCGCCAGCTTGTACCGAAATTTTGGTATTGCCATCGTCTGGCCGATCGGATCGCCCTCACCGAACAAGTGCCGCGCGGTGCTGGCACTCACGATCATGACGGGCGGATGCCGGGCATCGTCAGCGTTCGTAAACAATCGACCTTGGATGAGCCGGATGCCGAGCGCCTGCAGATAGCCGGGCGTGCATGAGACGGCGCTTGCAGCGTAATCGACGGCGCTCCCCCTGCGCTTCAGCGTCATCATCAGCCGGCTCGCGTCCGGTGGCAAGCTTGTGCCCACGCCAACCGCGCGGACGCCTGGAAGCTGGGCCACCTGGTCGACAACACGCTGCATCGTCGTGGCGATGTCTTCGCCCGAATGCGTTCGACCAATGCCGACATTGATCGTCGCGGTCGTCACGTGCTCCGCCGTCACGCCGAGATCGGTTGTGAGGAGAGCGACGACGCTGCGGCTGAGAAGCGTCGCCGCCACGAGGAGGACGACGGCTGCCGCGAGTTGTCCGATACACAGCAGCTGCTGCAGCCGACGATGGCGGCGGGTTGGCGCATTCGTGATGGTGCGCAGCCCCGGCGCGCTCGCCAGCTGGATCGCCGGCAGGAGCCCGGTCGCAAGCGCGGTCACGATACCCAAGCCGATCGCCGACGCGAACACCACGACATCAAGACGCACGTTGTGGAGCTGCGGGAGCGTGTCCGGATCCATGCGCGCGACCAGCCCGATGGCGGCACGCGCGACGAGCAGCCCACCGGCCACGCCACCGGCGGCAAGTAGCGCCGACTCCGCGAGCCCCTGCAGCATCAACCGCGCGCGCGAGGCGCCGAGCGCCTGTCGAATCGCGATCTCGCGCGTGCGTGCCACGTTGCGCGCGACGAGCAGGTTCAGCAGGTTCGCACACGCGACGACCAGGACAACAGCAACGGCAGCCCACAGCAGCAGGACGGCAGGTCTGGCGTCGCCCAGCTGCCGGACGCGCAGGCTGGTTGCGGAGGGCTGCAGACGGCCGAAGTTCCGCGGATCAACCTGCTCGAGGGTCCGCGCCGTGTTGCGCACATCGTCATTTGCCTGGGCAAGCGTCGCGTCGGCCTTCAAACGACCGAGCAGCTGGACGTAGCAGCACTGTGGGTTGATGGAATGCTCGAACGCCGCTGACTGCCAGACGTCGGTCTTCCACGAGGGCACGTTCCAGTCGGGCGCCGCGACGCCGATGACCACGTGGTCGTGCGAGTTCAGGACGAGATGAGCGTCGATCGCACTGCTGTGCGCCGTTGAAGAGCCGCTGTGCCAGCCGATGGCTGATGACGACCGCAGGAGAAAAAGCATCGGTCGATGCGAGCGGCCGGCCGGCAACGATCGGCCCATCCAGCGTGGCGAAGAACGACGGCGAGACCCTCGCGCCGTCGATCATCTCCGATCCGTCGCGCGTCGTCAGCTGGAACACGGCGTTGGCATACAGGCCAATGTCATCAAAGACGCGCAGCGCATCCTGCCACCGTGTCGCGGCGTCGAGTGGGAACGTGGCGTCGGTTGGACGCGACGTCCCTTCGTAGTCACGTGTCGCGTCAATCGTGACCAGCCGATCGGCATCGCGGTAAGGCAGCGGGCGCACGAGCAGCGCCTCAACGACGCTGAAGATCGCGGTGTTGGCGCCGATGGCGAGCGCGAGCGTGGCGAGCGCGACAGCGGTGAAGCCTGGCGTCCGCCGCATCCCGCGGAGCGCGTATCGGAGGTCGCGGCCCACGACGTCCAGCAGCCGGAAAGCCCGATCCATAGTCACCGCGAAATCCACGTCGAACCTCGAGAAGGTGATGGTAAACGGTATGTGGCCTTACCGCATCGTCGCCGATACGTCGCGGTCGACAATGCGGATGCGTTCCGTCCGGCGGCTGGCCGCGCCCTGCAACTCAATGATGTAAGCTCCTGGGGCGAGTGGGCCGAGTGAAAGGCGACCGGGCGGCGGCAAGCGGCGATCCGCTCCTCTCCATTTCCTATCTTGGTCAAGCTCATCGCTGAGCTATGCATGACGTGCTACATAGTGTTGTGTTCGCGCAGTGACGCGGCGCGTTGCGAATGTGGCCGAACTGCCACAGATTACGGCTTTTCTACCCGCACGCATTTTGCGTCGTTTTGTATGCATGAAGGGTAATGACATGTTCAGAGCACTTATGGCTGGGGTGACGATCGCCGTCGTCGGCGCCGTGACGAGTCAGGCTGCCCAACCGCCGGCGCAGGCACCCGCAAAAAAACCAGCCGTTGCGTCTCCAAAAGCGGGCTCCGTGCGAATCGCGGTGAGGGATCAAGACGGCACGAGCCTGAGCGACGTGCGTCTCTTGCTGTCCGGCACTGCGAATGGAGAGTTCGTGACCGGTGGGGCCGGCACGACGGTGATTCCGGACCTGAAAGACGGCGTGTACCGCCTGCGATGCGAGCGTGAGGGATTCATCACGCTCGAGCGGGAGTTTACCGTTCGCGGCAGTGCGTACGGGCAAATTGACGTCGTGTTGAATCCCGCTCCGCCACCGCCGCCGCCTCCCCAACCCGATCCCGAGCCAGCGCCGCCTGCAGCCATTCCTCCGGGCGGTCGGCCCTTGACGATGTCGATTGTCGATTATCTCGATAAGAACCTCATCGGACGGGAACCCCTCAAGGAAGCGATTCTGGCGTGCAACCCGCTGGAAACTGTCCGCCTGCTCCAGATGCGGGAGGGCGTCGCGCAGCATGTCCATGAAGGGGGTGACGAAATCATCTATGTCGTGGCCGGCGAGGGCACCGTGCGCATCGGCGAGACGCCGACTCCGGTCCGACCCGGGTCGCTCGTAGTCGTGACCAACGGCCTCGGTCACGCGTTCGAGCGCACGGGAAAGAATCCTCTCATCGTCATTTCGACGCTCGTCGGAGCACCCTGCGATCACGCCGAGACCGCACGTTAGTGCGCCGGTAACGCCGGCTCGTATCGATTAGCAGCATCGAAGCGAGCCGCCGTTCCGCCGGCGCGTCCCGTGCCTGGTGCCGCCGGCCGGGTTTCGGCGACCGACGCAGCGCGACGGGCTCGCGCGGCTGTGCTTGTGGTTAAATACGGGCACTCGGAGGCCGAATGCTGGATTTCCGGCTGGCCCTTCGCTCGCGCGCGCCACGCCTCTCGCTACCCTCGCCACGGTCCTCTCGATCGTCACAACCGACGTTCAGCCTGCAGCCTTGCGTCAAGCCCGGCCGGTCCCCGCTCTATTCCGCACGTCAGACCGGCACTGTCGTTCAGCTGAACGACAGCGGAAACGAGACGACGGTCTCGATTATTCCTACGCTCGGCAATCTCACCGTCGAAATGAAAGTGAACGGGCACAACGTCCTTCGCTTCCCGTTCGAATCGGCCGCAGATTACAAGGGAGGGGCCGGCTCGATTGGCATCCCGTTTCTCGCGCCATGGGCCGACCGTCTCGATGAGCAGGCCTTTTACGCAAACGGCAAACGATACGCGTTCGACATGACGCTCGGAAACGTTCGCGGGGCGAATCCCATTCACGGATTTCTGGCGTCGGCCAGCGAGTGGCATGTCGTCGAAGCACGTGCCGACGGCGAGTCCGCCTGGGTGAAAAGCCGGCTGGAATTCTCCAGGCAGCCGCTGTGGATGAAGCAGTTTCCGTTTGCACACACCATCGAGATGACGCACCGCCTTCGCGACGGCGCGCTCGAAGTGGCGACGCGGATCGAGAACCTGAGCGTCGACCCGATGCCGGTCGCGATCGGCTTCCACCCGTACTTTCAGCTCACCGATTCCTCGCGCGATGAGTGGGTGCTGTCGGTTGGAGCCAGAACGCATTGGCCGCTGGCAGAAACAAAGATGCCGACGGGCGAGACGCAACCGATCGAGAGGTTCCTTGCAAACCCCGCGGCCATTGAGCTGGCGCCGCTCGACCTCGACGATGTGTTCAGCGATCTTGTCCGGGATGCGCATGGCCAGGCGACGATGTCACTACGGGGCAAAACGCAGCGGCTGGAGGTGGTGCTTGGCGCCAACTATCGCGCCGTTGTGATTTATGCGCCGAAGACGGCGCCGGGCCAGGACGCCGCGGCCCGCAACTTCGTCTGCATCGAGCCCGTCGCGGGAATCATCAACGCGCTGAATCTCGCCCACAAGGGCGTCTACAAAGAGCTGCAGCGCATCCCTCCGGCTGGTGTCTGGCAGGAGAGCTTCTGGATCCGTCCAGGCGGTTTCTAGGCGTGTTGCGGACGCGGACCGTCGCCTTCGTTCTTTCGATCGCACTGCTCACCAGCAGCTCGCACGCGCAATTGCCCCGGCAGATCACGTTCGACGATATCGCGCGGCCGAAGCCGGGCGAGTGGCCGAGCTACAACGGTCTCCTCAGCGCGAATCGTCACAGCCCGCTCGATCGAATCAACACTCAGACGGTCGCGAAGCTCGAGGTGAAATGGACGCATGAGATGGGAGGCACACGCCCCCTGCAGATGACGCCGATCGTGATCGACGGCGTCATGTACGTGGCCGCGGTCAATGAAGCACGCGCGCTGGATGCCCGAACCGGCCGGCAGATCTGGCAATTCGTGCGCCCGCGGACGCCGGGACTCGTGCCAACGGGAGACCCCGCGGCCGGCATCAATCGCGGCGTCGCCGTGCTCGGCAATCGCGTGTTTCTCCAGACCGATCACGCTCACCTGCTCGCCCTCGATCGGTTGACCGGGCAGCTGCAGTGGGACGTCGAGATGGCGGACTATCGTCTCAATTACGGATCGACCGGCGCGCCGCTCATCGTCAACGATCTGGTGATCGCCGGCATGTCGGCCGGCGACGAGGGCGTGCGAGGCTTTCTCGATGCCTACCGGGCTTCGACCGGTGAACGCGTGTGGCGTTTCTGGACGGTTCCCGCACGCGGCGAACCGGGCTCGGACACCTGGATCGGAAAGGCGCTCGAGCATGGCTGTGCGGCGACATGGCTGACGGGTTCGTACGACCCCGATGCGAAACTGCTGTATTGGCCGACCGGCAATCCTTGCCCCGACTACAACGGCGACGAACGCAAGGGGGACAACTTGTACTCGTCGTCGGTTGTCGCGCTCGATCCGGCGACCGGAGCGCTTCGATGGCATTTTCAATTCACGCCACACGATCTGCACGACTGGGATGCGAATCAGCCGCCGCTGCTCGTCGATGCCGAATTTCGCGGCCAGTCACGGAAACTGCTCGTGGTCGCGAATCGGAACGGGTTCTTTTACGTGCTCGATCGACTCACCGGCCGGATGCTGATGGCGGAGCCGTTCGTGAAAAACCTGACCTGGGCGTCCGGCATCAGCGCCGACGGCCGCCCGCAACTGCTGGCCGGGTACGAGAATTCTGTCGAAGGAACACGGACGTGCCCGGCAGTCTCCGGGGCCGCCAACTGGCCATCCACGGCGTTCAATCCCGCAACAGGGTTGTTCTATGTGATGGCTTCGGAGGGCTGTGCGGTCTACCGGAAGAACTCGGACTGGTTCGAGCTTGGAAAATCGTTCTACGGCGGTACCACGCGGACCGCGACCACCGAAGGTGGTGGAAAGTATCTGAGGGCCCTCGACCTCCAATCCGGACGGATGGTGTGGGAGGTTCCACGCGTGGGCGGCGGCGCAAGCGCCTCGGGCGTCATGAGCACCGCGGGCGGCCTCGTGTTCTACGGCGACAACACGGGCGGCGCGTTGGTGGCCATCAACGCGAAGACGGCAGAGCGTTTGTGGCAGTCCGAGACTCACCAGACCTGGAAGTCGAGCCCGATGACTTATGCGATTGATGGAAAGCAGTACGTCGGGGTGGTGGCCGGTGCCACGGTGCGGGTATTCGGGTTACCGGACTAGGGCGACGATCGAATGAGTGCGTTCGCTGCGCGCGGGGCTTCGATCGGTTTGGCGGCCCTGAAGGGCCGCCCTACTGGGCCTGAGGGAAAAGCGCGTTCATCAGATCGTCCTCGGAGTACCGATGGAACGCACGTGGTTCGAACTTCGCGCAGCGAGCCAGATCCGTCTTGTGTGCGTCGACACAGAGCGCATGACGATTGGCGTCGACACGCGCCGGCGCGAACGGCAGCAAGTACCGGCGCCGCAAGATGCCGCCGGCGGCGACAACCAGAAATCGCACCTGACGCGCTTCGGCATCCACCACGATGCCGTCCAGCCGTCCGAGATCGCCGTCGTCATCGTTCCAGACCGAGACGTCTCGGTAGCTGCGGAACGGGCCGCGAACCGATTCCGCATCGAGGTAGCTGAGCCGGGCGTCAACGTTTGAATCGCTGTTCACGCGGTCCGAATGAGCAATACGAATGCCACTGGCGCGCGTCAACCGCTTCCGGACGAGGTGTCGCGATGAATGGCCGAGCGTGATGGGAATCGTTCGTCGCCTGCGGCGACCTGTTGATGCCTTTCGCTGGCTAGAAGATACGGCGCTGGACGTGAAGCACACCGTGCGCATGTTCGTCCACACGCCGAGCTTCACGGTCGCTGCCATTGCCGCGCTGGCGCTCGGTATCGCAGTGAATACGGCGATGTTTTCGGTCATCAACACGGTCTTGTTGACGCCGTTCTCGTATCACCAATCCGACCGAATCGTCATGTTTCAGAACACCTTCGGCCAGGGGATCCGGACCGGCAGCGCTGCGCCGGTTGAATTCAACTGGTGGCGGCAACAGACTGATGCGTTCGAGAACGTTTCCGCGTACGCATTCAATGTCGCCAACCTGGGCGGCGAATCCTTCACCGAGCTGATCCCGACGCTGCAGGTGAGCGCGGATTTCTTCAGGCTGTGCGGCTCGAGTGCGGTGCACGGCCTCACCGCGGAAGACGACTCGCCGAGCGCGCCGAAGACCGTCGTGCTCGCCCACTCGTTCAGAATGGCGATAAGCTTCTCACTCGTCACAGTGTGACTGTGTGTAAGGGACGTGATGACAACCACGAACCGACGAACCGCGGCGAGAACTGCGGCCCTGCTGACGCTGGTCGCGAGCGTCACCACCCTGCTGGCGCAATCCACTCCGGGCGTGATCTCGGGCCCGGTGGGTCCGAGCCCGTACGACATCGTCCGCGGCTGGCACAAGCCGTTTTCCGAGCCCGGCTTCACCTTCGGCGGCAATTCCGGTGTCTTCGCCGAATCGCCCAATCGCATCTTCGTCGCCCAGCGCGGGGAGTTCCGACTGCCCGATCCGGTGCCGCCAGGGTTCGCGGGGTTCGCGGGCTCGATTGGCGTCAACGTGCTCAGCGCCACCGCCGGCCGCGTCTGGCGCAACTGCCTCTACACGCTCGACGCGAACGGCAACGTCAAGGAGCGGTGGACGCAATGGGACTCGCTGTGCGAGGGATCATCCGGCCCCGGGCCGCATCGGCTGCGCATCAGCCCGTACGACCCCGAGCGCCGCGTCTGGGTGGTCAACGAAACCTTCAATACCATCTACGTCTTCTCCAATGACGGCAACAAGCTGTTGAAGACGCTGGGCGAGAAGAACGTGCCGGGGACCGACCGCACCCATTTCGGCAGGCCGCAGGACGTGGCGTTTCTGCCGGACGGCAGGATTCTCATCGCCGACGGTCTGGACAACCATCGCGTGATGATTCTCGACAGCGAGATGAACTACCTCGCGGAGTTCGGCGGCCAGGGCAAAGGGCCGGGCCAGTTCAACGGCGTGCACGCGATCGCCGTCGGCCCCGAGGGACGGATCTTCGCGCTCGATCGGTCTGGCGGCCGCATCAACGTTTTCAAGACGACTGCCGATCGCGGCAAGGTCGATTTCGTCGAAGCGTTCCCGGGCTTCTCGCTGCCGCTGGACATCATCGTGAACGACGACAGCCTCTGGGTGACGGACCTCAACCCGCTCCGGTTCACCAAGCTCGACTTCCACGGGAAGCATCTCTACACCTGGATGGTGCCGAAGGAACTGCCGGACGGGTACCTCGAGGTGCACACGTTCACCGTCGACGCGAGCGGCATGCTCTACGGCGGCGACAATCAGTACGGCCGCACGCAGAAGTTCGTGCCGAAGGCCGGCGCGGACCCCGGGCTGCTCATCCGCCCGCCGTGGGTCGCTATCAGAGCTTCAGGAGTTGCTCCATGACGAGACGCGGTCCGCGATCGGGATCGGACTCCACGCGGCACTCGTTGTTGAACAGCATCGTATCGCGGGCGGTTGCGGAGTAGGCCGGCCACTTCGGCAGCTTCGGTGTATTGGGATCGCCGGTGCGCGCAAACGCCGCCCACGCCGCGCTGGTTTTCTCCGCCAGCGCGTGCGCTTCGGGCATCTTCGAGATCAGCGGCCCGGCGATCTCGATGTTGTTGAACACGAACGGAATCTCGATGGTGTGCGGCGACCGCATGTGCCCGCCGCCTTCCGGCGTTTCCCAGTCGTACCGGTACATGAACGCCGGCGCCGCGCGCTGATCGGCCTTCCGCTTCGCCAGCTCGCGCGCGTAGGTGCCTCGCGGATGCTCGGTCGCCATGAGAATCCACAGATCCCACGGCGTCGCCTCGGGATGCGCCTTGCGGAACGCCTCGATGGCGCGCGTCGGGTCGCCGCCGAGTCGTTTCGACGCGCGTTCCCGCAGCCCGGCTTCGTCGAGCGCCAGTTTCTCGGGCGTCGGCCGGTCGTAGAGCGTCTCCTCGGTGCGCGCGTAGCCGATGAGCAAGGGGATGTTTGCCGAAAGCGCGGGCCCGGCCGGATCCCATGGATGGTTCGGAATCGCCTTGCCGTCCACCATCGGCGAGTTCGCGGTTGCGCCCGGCTCGCGCGCGGTGATCTTCTTCTGCACGGCGCCGTCCGCCTCGAGCAGGCGCGCCATCGGCACGCTCTGAAGCTCCCCCACCTGCCCGGCTTTCAGTCCCAGTTCGCCAAGCAGGAGATCCGTGTAACGCACCGCATCCTCGCGCGCCGTCAAACGCAGCACCGCCCCGCTCTCGATGATGGCGCGATGGAACAGGCCCTTCGCTCCGGGCATCGACATCAGCGTCGCGACTTTTCGGCCGCCTCCGGACTGACCGAAGATGGTGACGAGATGCGGGTCGCCGCCGAAGCCGGCGATATTGTCGCGCACCCACTCGAGCGAGGCGACGATGTCGAGCAGGCCCGCGCTGCTCGAGAGCGCGAAGTCGGATCCCATCGCATCGCCGAGATAGGTGTAGCCGAACACGTTGAGCCGATGATTGATGGTCACGACCACGACGTCGTGCGCGTGCGCGAGACTGGTGCCATCGAGGATGCGGCCGGAGCCGGAGCCGCTGGAAAAGCCGCCGCCGTGCAGCCAGACCATCACCGGGCGTTTGCGTCCATCCTTCAGGCCGGGCGTGAAGACGTTCAGCACGAGGCAGTCTTCGCTCTGCTGAGCGGGCGATCCGGCGGCGGTGCCCGAGTTGCCCCCGGCCTGCGGCGCGGTGGGGCCGAAGGCGAGCGCGTCGCGGGTACCGGTCCACGCGACCGGCCGACGCGGCGGCATGAAGCGATTCTTTCCGCCGGTCGAGCGCGCCGTACGGAATGCCCTTGAACACATTCACGCCGTCCACGACAAGGCCCCGGACTTTCCCAGCCGACGTTTCCGCGACCGCGTTTCCGAGGTCGGCGGCGCTGACGAATGTCAGCCACGGCGTCAGCGGCGCCCCCGCAATCGCCAGGCCCGCATGTTTCATGAAGCGTCGTCGGCTGGAGATGGATGACATGTTCGGCTCCTTCACTGCCGCGTGATTATCGCCGCAAATCAGCGCGCCCTGGCAGCCATTTTCACCGCGCTTTCCAAGCGCGATCGGTCGCCGCCGCGCGACTTCTGAGGAGCGACGCACGGGTTCCGGGGCCCGGAAAGGACGATAAAGGACCGTGGTATGTTGAGCGCCCCATGATCCGGCAGATCGCGCCCCAATTCTTCACAACGGACATCGCTGCGACCCTCGCGTATTACAAGGACAAACTTGGCTTCGACTGTCTCGGCACGTGGTATGACCCGCCGGTCTACGCTATCGTCGCGCGCGACGAGCACAGAATCCATTTTCGCCGCGCCGACCCGCCGACGCCCAATCCCGAGAAATACGCCGACGAGCTCCTCGACGCCTACCTGTTCGTCCAGGACGCGGACGCGCTATACGCCGAGTATCTCGCGCGCGGAGTCGAGTTCACGCGAGCCCTTGGCGACACGGCCTGGCACTCGCGCGAATTTGTCGTGAAGGACTGCGATGGTCGCCTCCTTGCGTTCGGCGCGAACCAGGGTTAGCTGACATCTAGATGACGATACGGAAGCGCCGATCTTCGCGTGTCGCAGTTGTGGCCTTCTTGCTGGCGCTGCACGTCGGTTGCACCCGGCGGCCAACGTCGCCGGCTGGCGCGGGCGCGACTGTTGAACGATTGATGACCCCACAGGAGCTCGCGGCGCTTCCCAGCCGAGCGCCGGATCGGCGCATCTCCTATGGTCCCGACTCGAGCCAGTACGGCGAACTGCGCATTCCAGATGGCATCGGACCGCATCCCCTCGTTGTCGTCATTCATGGCGGTTGCTTCAAGGCCGCATACGCGACCGCGCAGACGCTCGGCGCCATGGCCGACGCGCTCAAGACAGACGGGATTGCGACGTGGAACATCGAGTACCGGCGGCTGGGACAGCCCGGCAGCGGGTGGCCCGGTACCTACATCGATGTCGGCCGAGCCGTCGATTACGTCCGCGCCCTCGCCGCTGAGTACCATCTCGATCTCGGCCGCGTCGCCGTCGTCGGACACTCAGCCGGCGGGCACCTGGCGATGTGGACGGCGGCACGCCATCGCCTCCCGGAGGCAAGCGAGCTGTACGTGACGGACCCGCTGCCGCTTCGCGGGGTGATGGACCTGGCCGGGCCAGTCGATATGACCGCGAACATCCCTGGGTATGAAGCGCTGTGTCGCGACACGGTCATCACCTCGATGCTCGGTGGTGCGCCGGATGCGGTGCCCGAACGCTACGCGGAAGCGTCGGCGATCAGGCTATTGCCGTTGGGGATCCCGCAGGTGCTGGTGTTAGGGTCTCACGAAGACTATGTGCCCTTGCCGCTGGTCGACGCGTACGTGGAGGCCGCGACGCGGGCCGGTGATCACGTGCGCCGCATCCTGATTCCGGGCGCCGGGCATTTCGAGATCGCGAGCCCGCTCTCGTTTACGTGGCCGCAGGTCAAGGCGGCTATCGGATCGCTCCTCGACGGGAAGCTGCCGTTGTAGCGGTCAACTATCCACAAGGCTCCTCGGTAACGCCGATCCGACGACTGACCACAGGTCCGATTTCGGTCGCCACAACGCGACTGCTGGCGGGTACATCGCAGCGGCGTTGCGAGCTGCAGTGCCGCACGTGGTTGTGGCATTCAGTCTGGCTGAGAGCTCGAGTGCCGTCGCTGATCGGCGCCAGAGAGACTTCGGTCGCGTTGTGGCACAACACGGTTTAGAACGACCCGACGAGCGCCACACCGTTGTAGGACGTGTAGCCGCGGAGCATGACGTAATAGTCCCCGGCCGAGGTGTTGGACAGGGTGCAGGTTTCAACCGATGCGATCCTGTTGATAACACTGGACATAGAGCTCGCCAGAAGCCGGCCGAATCCGAACCCCGCGCACCTCGGACGCGTCATAACCAGTATGACTATCTCGCACGCCGCGAGGCGCCGGAGTCTCTCGCCGGTGCTTCTTGTGATTCTTGCACTCGTATTGGTTGCCGGCCGGCCGGCCGCCGCTCAGTCCCTGCCCGCCGGCGTCTACCGGGCCGGCGACGATGGCGTGACGTTCCCGATCGCCGTCCGGCAGGTGGCACCCGATTTCCCGATCGAAGCGAGGCGCGCCGGCGTTCACGGGGTCGTCCGGCTCGAAACGATCGTCGGCGCCGACGGCAGCGTCCAGGACGTTCGCGTCGTCCAGTCGCTTGATCGCAACTATGGACTCGACGCCGAAGCGGTCAGAGCGGCCAAGGCGTGGCGCTTCGAGGCCGGGCTGAAGGACGGCTCGCCGGTTCCGGTCGCGCTGACGATCGAGATGACGTTCGCGATCAGCGATGAGGTGACGTCAGCCAACCCGTCGCGCCTTCGCCTGGTTCTCGCTCCCTACAACGCGCTGAGGAAAGCGGTGAATGTCGTCTTACGATGAGCCGTAGCGGCGCCTAGTCTCAGCCTCACGAAGCCAGCCTCAACTCGGTGCGGTTCCGCGACCACCTCCGGCAGCCGGCAACAGCGACACCAGCTTGTCGTCGCGGAGCGCGACCGACTCACTGACGGTGTCGAACACCATCGCCTGCGGGTCGTCCTTCGTATACGGTTTCCATTCCAGTCCGGGCTGGGACGGATTGCCGGTGCGCGCGAAGTTGATCCACGCCTGCGACACCTTGTCCTGCAGGGCCATGGCGACTGTCCCCCCGCCCGTCGCCGTCTTGATCTGCGGGACGTTCAAGGCGTGGAAACAGAAGGCGAGCTCGGAGCAATGGAAGGACGTGATTCCGCCATTGATCGGGTATTCCCACGCGAACAGGTAGTTGTAGACCGGCGCCTTGCTCTTCTCGAGCTTGCGCGCCAGCAGGTTCTTCACGCCGGGTCGCGACGCGCCGGCGTAATACAGCACGTCCTGCACTTTCTTGCGCGGGAACGCCTTGCGTGAATTCGGCGACGATGTCGTTCTTCTTGTCAGAGAACGCCGCCGTCAGCTGATCGTCGATCTCTTTCTGCGACCACTCGTTCTTGCGGCCATCGCCGCGGGTGAGCGTGCCCTGCATCTCGCTGAACACCGCGCCGGCCATGAGCGGAACGGAGTCGGCCCAATCGCAGAACTCGCGCATCACGTACTGGTCGTCGGCGATGACCTCCCAGTTGAGCGCCGGCCGGCCGAGCTCCTGCGCCGCCGATCGCAGCGCGGCGACACCGGCCGTAATCAGGGCCGTGTAGGGCACCGTCTTCAGCTTGTCGATCTGGTCGCCCGTGAGGTTCAGGTTCTTGAGCGTGTGGGCCGCGATCGTCTGCTGCGCCTTGATGCTGGCGGCGGGATCGGTGGTGCGGTAGGTGTTGTTGCCGCCGCTCTGGGCCGCCACCTTGTGGAACAGGCCCTTCGCGGCCGGCGTGTGCAGCATGCGGACGACCTTGCCGCCGCCGCCGGACTGCCCGAAGATCATCACATTGCCGGGATCGCCGCCGAAGCGCTCGATGTTGTCGTGCACCCATTGCAGCGCCGACACGAGGTCTTCGGTCCCGGTATACCGGGACTTCGCGTACTGAGGACCGTAGGCCGACAGATCGAGCGTGCCCAGGATGTTCAGCCGGTGATTGACGCTGACGACCACGACGTCGCCGAACTCGCTGAGGCTTCGACCGTCGTAGGCGTACGACTCAATCGAGGAGCCGTTCGTGAAACCGCCGCCGTGCATCCAGACCATGACCGGTTTCTTCGCCGCAGGGGTGAGGTTCTGGGTCCAGACGTTCAGATATTGGCAGTGCTCGTTCGCGATCCAGTAACGATGCGGAAACACGAGCTTCGTCGGGGCCGACGTTGGTCTGCTCCGGAATCGGGCAGACCGGGCCCCACGCCTGGGCGTTCTTGATGCCCGTCCACGGCTGCACCGGCTTGGGTGGTCCAAACCGTTCCGCTTCTGCGTAACGGATACCGAGGAAGGAGGACGTCTTGCCCTCCCTGAGGCCGCGGAGCGTTCCACCCTTGACCTGCACCACCGGAGGCTTCAGGTTCGGACCTGCCCGCCGCGGCGGCCGCCGGACGTCGCCGGTCGGCTTCTCCTGCGCGAACGCGTGCCCTCCGACGCCCGCGATCGCACCGCCGATCAAGGCCGTCGTCGTGCCCAGCATCTGTCCGGCGATTCATTCGACCTGTGGGTTGTTCAGATAATTCGTTGGCCATGCTGCCTCCTGGTCTGTCGAAGATTCGGTAGTCTCACGATCCAAAGGGGCGGGCGATGAACTCGCGTTGCCTCATGAGGCCGAGCGTGCCCAACGCCAGGGCCGCAACGACGGCGGGAATGGCGACCATGGCGTAGACCGTCGTCGCCGGCCATCCGAAGCCAAGCAGGACTCCACCCAGCAACGACCCGACGATCGACCCGCCGCGGCCGACGCCGTTGGCCCAGGCGACGCCGGTCGCGCGGTACGGCGTGGGGTAGAACGCGGCCGAGAGCGCGTTGCCGCCAACCTGGCCTCCCGAAATGCACGCGCCGGCGGCGAACACCGCGAGCGTCATCAGCGCGCGCGTGTCGGTCGAGAGGCTGATCAGCACGATGAAGGCCGCACCCATGAGGTAGCTGGCGAAGAGCACGCGGTGCGGTTCGAAGTGGTCCATCAGCCGCCCGACCAGAATGGCCCCGAGGGTGCCGCCGACCTGATACATCGCGCCGATGAACGCCGCGTCTGCGATCGATGCGCCCGATGCCTGCTGCAGCAGCGTCGGCATCCAGTTGGTCATCAGGTAGACCACCAGGAGGCTCATGAAGAACGCCAGCCACAGGAGCAGCGTGCCGTTCAACAGGCCGCCGCGGAACAACTGCGCCACCGGTGACGTGCTCGATGGCGTGGTGTCCACGAACGTCGCATCATGCAAATCCGCGGCGGGCGAAATACGTCCGAGCACCGCTGCAATCCGCTCGTGCGCGGCGCGCTTCGTCACCAGGAAGCGCACCGACTCGGGCAACAGCATCATCAGCACCGGCGCGAGCACCAGCGGCGCCACACCGCCGCCGACGAGCAGCACGCGCCAGCCGAAGCCGGGCAACACGCGCGCGGCAATGAGGCCGGCCATCGCCGATCCGAGCGTGAAGCCGCAGAACATCAGGGTCACGAGCGACGACCGTCGTGCCGCCGGGCAGAATTCCGACGCCAGGGTAATCGTCATCGGCATCGCCCCGCCGAGGCCCAGTCCGGTCAGGAAGCGCAACGCGATCATCGCCGTCAGGCCGCCGCTGAACGACGACATCAGGCTGGCGGCGCCGAACACGATCATCGACGCCACCAGCATCGTCTTGCGTCCGTGGCGGTCGGCGAGCGGGCCGACCGCAAAGGCGCCGAGCATCAGCCCGAAGAGCCCGGAGGCAAACAACGGACCGAGCTGCGCCACGGCGAGCCGCCACTCTGCCCGGATCACCGGGGCGATGAATCCGATGATCGCGGTGTCGAACCCGTCGATGGCGATGACCAGGAAACACAGGAACAGCAGCCGCTTCTGCAGCGACGATACGGGCGCGGCGTCGATGAACGCCTGGACGTCGATGATGCGAGGCGCGGCCTCAGTCGTCGGCATCGTCGTCCTCGTCGCCATCGGCCATCTTCGCCAAGAGACGAACCAGCGTCTTCGCCTCGGCCGGCGTGAGCCCTGCGAGCAGCCGCTCCTGCACCCGGCGAATGCCCGGTTCGACCTGCTGCAGGACGGCGTGGCCGGCGGGCGACAGATCGACGCGCTTGATACGGCGGTCGTCCGGCGTCGACTGCCGCAGGATCCAGCCCTTGCCTTCCATGCGATCCAGCACGTCGCCGATCGTCGATCGATCGAAATAGATGATCTCCGACAGGCGCGTCGCGTCGATGCCGGGATGGGCCCCGATCGCCACGAGCGCGGCGTACTGGACGGCGGTGAGATCGCCACCGCATTCCTCGGCAAAATATGCGGAGGACGCCTGGTGCACGCGCCGGATGAGGTGGCCGGGCAGCCGGGAGAACGACTCCCGCACTTTCCGCCGGCCCGCTGCGGTGGTCATGGCGGTTGACAGTATAGAGATTGTCCGTATACTGTCAAACGCTTTCAGGAGGTTGCATGTCCACCCCGCCCGCGGCGCCATCCGCCGAGACGCCGGAGCGTCTGGCCTTCTACGAGCGCATCGGCCAGAAACACCTGACGCCGCTGTGGACGTCGCTCGCGAAGCTGGTCACGCCCGAGCCGGTCAGCGGCTGCCAGCCGGCATCGTGGTCGTTCGCGGAGATTCGCGCGGCGATGATCGAGGCCGGCGGCCTGATCACCGCCAAGGAAGCCGAGCGCCGGGTGCTGATCCTCGAGAATCCCGGCCTGCGCGGCCAGTCGAAGATCACGACCGACCTCTACGCCGGCGTGCAACTGGTGCTTCCGGGCGAGGTCGCGCCCGCACATCGGCACAGCCAGAGCGCGCTGCGCTTCGTGCTCGAGGGCGACGGCGCCCACACCGCCGTCAACGGCGAACGCACGCCGATGCACTACGGCGACTTCATCATCACGCCGCCGATGGCGTGGCACGACCACGGCAACGAGACCGACCAGCCGATGTTCTGGCTCGACGGGCTCGACATCCCGATTGTCCAGTTTCTCGACGCGTCGTTCTCCGAGCATCACGACGAGGACGAGCAGCCGATCGCGCGTCCGGTCGGCGATGCGCAGGCGCGCTACGGCTCGAACCTGCTGCCCGTCGATCAACGGCCGGCGGCGGGGGCCTCGCCGGTGTTCAACTATCCGTACGCGCGCACGCGCGAGGCGCTGGCGCAGCTCGCCGCGGCGAGGCCTGGGATCCCTGCCACGGCCTCAAGATGCGCTACAGCAACCCGGTGACGGGCGGCTATCCGATGGCGACCATCGCGGCGTTCATCCAGCTCCTGCCGCAGGGATTCCAGACCGCGCGGTACCGGTCGACCGACGCGACGATCTTCGTCGCGGTCGAAGGTCGCGGCCGGACGCGGATCGGCGCGGATTTCGTCGTCGAGTGGCAGCCGCGGGATATTTTCGTCGTGCCGAGCTGGAAGCCGGTGGTCCACGAAGCCTCGGACGAGGCCGTCCTGTTCTCGTTCTCCGATCGTCCCGTTCAGGAAGCCCTGCAGCTTGTTCCGCGAGGACCGTCACCGATGCCTGATCCGCAGACGCGAGCCATGGCCGCCGCAGAGCGGCTGTCCGACCATTACCGACGAGATCCTGACGGAGGTGCAGCAACTCCCCGCCGAACTCATTCAGTGGGTTCCCGGCGAGGGGATATGGACGGTGATGGACAACCTCTGTCACATCCGGGAGTTCGTCCCGTTCTGGACCGGCGAGGCGCTGCGGATCGTGCGCCGCTCGGGCGAGCCGTGGGGCCGCGACCACACCGATGCCGGACGCCTCGCCGCCGTGACGAACACGGCAGCATACCGGCTCGAGGACGTCGTCGCCGACATCCGCGAGGCCGTGCGGCGTTCCGCCGAGACGCTGACGATCCCTGAGCGACGAGGACCTCGCGGCCGAAGGCATGAGCAAGAACCCCCGCTGGGGACGTGAAGCCCGCGTCGTTCGTGGTCGACGATCTGCTCGTGCACCACGTCGCGAAACATCAAGGGCAAATCCGGCGCAACGTCTCCCAGTTCAACGAGCGCGCGGGCGAATCCGTGAAGATACGGATCGTTGGCGGAGGACCGGCGGGACTGTTCTTCGCCTACCTGATGGGACGCGCTGAATCGGGGCACGATGTCCGCGTCTACGAGCGCGATCCTGAAGGCGCGACCTACGGCTGGGGCCTGGTGTTCTCCGACGTCGCGCTCGCATTCGTGCGCGAGATGGCCCCCGAGGTCTACGACTCCATCACCTCCGGGCAGGTGGTCTTCGACGACATGGAGATCGTGCACCAAGGCCAGCACGTCACGCTCGCCGGCAACACCTTCCATCGCATGGCTCGGATCGATCTGCTGGCGCGCGTTGCAGCGTCACTGCCGCCAGGCCGGCGTCGGCCTCGAGTTCGACCGCCGGATCGACGACGTGAGCGAGTTTGCCGATGCCGAGCTGATCGTCGCCGCGGACGGTGCCAACAGTGCGATCCGGACGCGATATCGCGAGCGATTCGAGCCGACGCTCGACGAACGGCCGAACCTGCTGGCGTGGTACGGGACGACACGGCTGTTCGAGCCGCTCTCCTTGATCTTCCGGCAGCACCAGCACGGGTTGATCATCGCGCACTGCTACCAATTCAGCCCGACGCACAGCACATTCCTGGTCGAAGTCCCACCGGAGACATTTCGCCGGGCGGGCCTCGACCGCATGTCGGAGGCGGCGAGCCTCGCCTATTGCGAGGCGGCATTCGCGGAAGACCTCCAGGGTCATCCGCTCCTGTCCAATCGCAGCACCTGGTTTCGCTACACCATCGTCAAGAACGCGAAGTGGTACGTCGACAACGTCGTCCTGCTGGGCGACGCTCTGCGTACGGGCCATCCGTCGATCGGCTCGGGGACTCGACTGGCGATGCAGGATGCCATCGCGTTGTTCGAAGCCTGGCAGCACGGTCGGCGACGATGTCCCGGCGATGTTGGAGGAGTTCCGTCGAATCCGCCGCCCGGGGTCGGATTCGCTGCAACAGGCGGCGATCAAGAGCACCGAGTGGTACGAAAACCTCGGACCGAAGCTGCATCTCGATCCGGTCTCGTTCGCCTACGACTACCTGCGCCGCAGCGGCCGCGTCAGTCACGCGGAGATCCAGAAGCGCGACCCGGCGCTGGCGGCGGCGTACGAGCGGCTCCATCCTGCTGCTGAGAGGTCGTGAATGAGCCAACTGGTGTTCGCTGCTCCGCCCGTCGTCACCGCTCCCGTGCTCGGGCGATCGGACCGGGTCCCGATTCGGCGCATCTTCTGCGTCGGGCGCAACTACGAAGCGCACGCCAGGGAAATGGGCGTCGCCGTCGATCGTGAAGCGCCGTTCTACTTCACCAAGGCGGCCGAGCACTACGTGCCGTCAGGATCGACGGTGCCGTATCCGCCCGGGACGTCCAACTATCACTACGAGCTGGAGCTCGTCGTGGTGATCGGGGCGCCGGCGTTCCGCGTGCCGGCGGCCAGGCGCCCTCGAATGCGTGTTCGGCTACGCGTGCGGGCTCGACATGACCCGGCGCGACCTGCAGTTTGCCGCGCGGGAGCAGCGCCGGCCCTGGGATCTCGGCAAAGACGTCGAGCAGTCGGCCGTGCTGTCCGAGATCGTCCCGGCGAGCGAGATCGGTCATCCCGCCGCCGGTCGCGATCGAGCTGCGCGTCAACGGTGAGGTCAAGCAGCGTGCCGACATCTCGCAGCTGATTCACAAGGTGCCGGAGGTCATCGCGCACCTCTCGACCTTCTACCATCTGCAGCCGGGCGATCTGATCTACACCGGCACGCCGGAAGGCGTCGGGCCGGTGACGCCCGGCGATGCCCTCGCGGGCACGATCGCCGGCGTCGGCACCATCGCGTTGACGATCGGCCCCGCGGAGTAGGCGCATCGATGTTGAAAGGTTGCGTGCCCTGGCCGGAAGAGTTCGCGCGTCGATATATCGAGGCTGGCCTCTGGGAAGGCATCACCGTCGCCGAAATGGTCGAGCGCACAGCGCGTCGGCAGCCTCAGAAGGTTGCGGTCGTCCACGGCGAGACGCGCACGACCTATGACGAGCTGGTTCGGTCGGCGAAGCGTCTGGCGGGCGGTCTCGCGAATCTGGGATTGCAGCCGCAGGATCGCGTCGTCGTTCAGCTCCCCAACGGCGTCGGAGTTCGTCTCGCTGTATCTCGCACTGAACTACATCGGCGTGATCCCGGTGATGGCGCTGCGCGCCCATCGACACGCCGAGATTCGCCACTTCATCCGATCATCGGCAGCGGTCGCCTACTTCATTGCCGATCGCGTGGGCTCGTTCGACTACCGTCCGATGGCTGCCGACATGGCCGGCGAGTTCCCCACGCTCCGCCACGTCGTCGTCGCCGGCGAACCGGGGCCGAATCAGACCGCGTACCACACGCTGTCGGCGAACGGCCAGGCCGACGGCCGCCTCCTCGACGCAACGTCGACCCGATCCTTCGGACGTGTCGACGATGCTGCTCTCGGGCGGAACGACGTCGCTGTCGAAGCTGATTCCCAGGACTCACAACGACTACGTCTACAACGCACGGGTCTGCGCCGAGGTGGCCGGCTTCTCTGCGGACACGGTGTTCATGGCCATGCTGCCGCTGGGGCACAACTACAACCTGGCGTGCCCCGGCATGCTCGGCGTCTTCCACGCGGGCGGCACGCTCGTCATCGCCAGGAACACGGACGCCGGCGAGGTGTTCGCGACGGTCGCCCGTGAACGCGTCACCAATCTGGCGGCGGTGGTGCCGCTGATTACGACGTGGTTGAATGACGGCGTCGCGAAGCGGTTCGACGTGTCGTCGCTGCAGGTCGTTCAGAACGGCGGCGCGCGGCTGCCTCCGGAACTGCGCGCCCGGCTTCGCCACGAGTTCGGCTGCACGCCGCAGGAGATCTACGGCACCGCGGAAGGTCTCATCAACATGACCCGCCTGACCGACGCCGATGACCTGCTGCTCGAGAGCTCCGGGGCGCCGGTCAGCGAGTGGGACGAGATCGCGGTGCTCGACGATCAGGAGCGCGTGGTGCCGGACGGCGAACCGGGCGAACTGGTCACGCGAGGGCCATACACCATTCGCGGCTACTACAACGCCCCCGACATCAATGCCCAGGCCTTCACGGCCGAGGGGTTCTACCGGATGGGGGACATCGTCAGGAAGCGGGGGCGCTACGTCTACACCGAGGGCCGCCGGAAGGACCTCATCAACCGCGGCGGCGAGAAGATCAGCTGCGACGAAGTCGAGAACCTGATCTTCCAGCTCTCTCAAGTCCGGGAGGTCAGCCTGGTCGCCATGCCTGATCCCGTCTTCGGCGAGAAGGCCTGTGCGTGCGTGGTCCTGCAGCCCGGCACCGAGCTGACGTTCGGCGATCTGATCGCGCACCTGCGGGCGCAGCAAATCGCCTCGTTCAAGTTGCCCGAACGGCTCGAGATCATGGAGTCATTCCCGATCAGCCCTGCCGGAAAGATTTTGAAGCGTGAGCTCCGCGAGATCGTGGCACAGCGTCTCGCGCTCGAGCAGAGCCATTGAGCGATCGCGCGATGCAGGTGTCCTGTACGTCACTGGAGAGTCCGATTTGTCATCACCCGGTCGTTGCTCGTTTTCCTGGTCGCTGCGCTTGGTGATTGCGTGCCTGTCGGCGGGTGTCTTCGCGCCGGTAGGCGGCGGCGCGGCCCAGCAGCAGCCTCCTATTCACGTGCGATTACGCGCGGTGCTGACCGTCGATGGCCGGCAGTTCAGGGACGCAAACGGCAGTGGGACGGTCGACCGTTACGAAGACTGGCGACTTCCGGTCGCGGTGCGCGTCGACGATCTGGTTTCGCGCATGACGCTCGAAGAGAAAGCCGGTGTGGACGCGGCCGCCGCGGCGGCGGCGGGCGATCCCAGCCCGATGGTCCGGGAACGGGCGCAGCAGATTCTGGCTGCACACGCCGCCGCGAATCGGCGCCCGCAACCGTAGCGTTTCCGACTGCGCGACTCGTTACTTCGGCGTCCTGAAACCCTCGAGTGTATCGACTGAGTACTTGCGATAGCCGGAGTACTCTGACGACCCGCTGCGCCGGAGCGTGAAAAGTAGCCCCACCCGTGCGCTACCGTTATAACTGACAACCGCAGGCAGCCAGACCTCGCCGTTGACTTTTCGGCGCAGAAACGACAGCCGGGCCCCCTTGTGCAGCTTGGCAAGGCCACCCAGGCCGAACTTCAGGCTGTCGATCGCCTCGGCCTCCAGTTTCACCAGTTCGTGATCGTTCTCGCTGACCCAGGCGCGCAGGCTGAAATGCCGTATCTGTTCACCCGCGCGGGTCTTTGGTTTCGCATCGGGCCTGGGCGTCAGTAAGAATGCGATTGCGTCGTGCTCTTCGACTCGCTCGCGTCCGATCATCCGGATGTCGAAGACGCTGTACATGTCGCTCACCGCCTCTTCGCGCTCACGGCGAGCCTTCTGAAGCTCACGCTCTTGGCGCGCGAGCTCTTTCGATGAGTCCCGGGCGAGGCGCTGGACGATCTCGTGAGCCTTCTGCTGGCGCTCCCGATCCTGCCGGGCCAATTCTTCCGGTGGCACCGGTCGGCCATCCTCAGCGATGAGCCGCTCCCAACGCTCTTCGCCGGGAAGGCCGGGATAGCTCTCGAAAACCTTGACCGATTCCTCGCGGGTACGCCCGCCCTTGTCGAGCTTCAGCTCACGCCGCGTCTCGACGTACACATAGCCGCTCTGAAGCGTGCTGTCGGTCTCGAGGTGTTTACGCGTCTCGATGAGGAAGGATTCCTGATCGGGCAGAGGCCGATTCTGTGCGCGCAACGTGGATCCGGCGATGATGATTCCCAGAGCGGCCAGTCTCGGTAGTACGCGAGCCATCAAGACCTCTTCAAACCTTCATGTCAGTACCAGGGGCTTGCCCCGGATTCTCGTGCACCTGGGCTCGGCTCACCGGGGCTGGTCACTTTTCGTCCAACTATTGTGTCTGCGCCGTTGGAATAGAGCGTCGGTGTCCTTGTCTCGTCAGCGCCATGACGGTGACGTTGCTCTCCGTCGGGAGCGCCATGATCCCTGCGGATGCCCACGATGCCTCTCTTGTAGATTAGCCTATGGAGTGGACGGACCCGCCCCCCGAGATGTTTCATGCGAGAGCGCGGAGAACCTTTTCTCCTCTTCCGACGTCTTCTCCCTATGTGAATCTACAAGAGACGCAGCGGCCGGTCGCGCCGTAGCTTCGAGCGGAGGCGGATGAGCGACGAGACTGACGTCCTGCAGGGCACGCTCGATCTCCTGATCCTGCGCACGATTGCCCTCGAGCCGATGCACGGCTGGGCGATCGCCCAGCGAATCCAGCAGATTTCCGACGACTTACTGCGAGTCCAGCAGGGGTCGCTCTATCCCGCGCTGCACCGCCTCGAGCATCAGGGCTGGATCACCGCCGACTGGGGCGTGTCGGAGAACAACCGCCGGGCTCGCTTCTATGCGCTGACCAGGGCCGGCCGCAAGCAGGTCGAGGCCGAGGTCGCGAAATGGGAGCGCCTGTCGGCCGGCGTCAACCTCGTGTTGCAACGGACGTAGCCGTGCGCGCCTGGCACATCGTCCGCAGCCGGCTCCGATCGCTCGTCTTCCGCGGCGGCCGCGAATCCGATCTGAACGAAGAGCTGCAACTCCATCTCGAGCGCGAGACCGAGCGGCTGCAGGCGAGCGGCCTGTCGCGAGAGGACGCGCGTCTCCAGGCACTGCGCCTGTTCGGCGGCGTCGAGCAGATCAAGGAAGCCAGCCGCGACGCGCGCGGGACGGCGGCCTTCGACGCGCTGGCGCGCGACACGCGCTACGGCCGTCCGCCGCCTGGTGCGCGATTGGCGTTTCACCACGGCGGCGGTGCTGATCCTGGGCCTCGCCATCGGCGCCAACACCGCGATCTTCAGCGTCGTGAACGCGGTGCTGTTCCGTGACTCAGCCGTTCGCCGACCCCGATCGCCTCGTCAACATCTATCAGAACGATCCCGCCGGCAAGCCGCTCGTCGTCATCTCGTACGACTCCTACAAGGAGATGGCGCAGTACACCGACATCTTTGCGGCGACGATGGCCGCCACGATTCCGGTTCCGGCCCGCTATCTCCACGAAGGCGGCATTCGCAGTGGAACCGCCGAGTACGCGACGGCGACCTATCTCGATGTCCTTGGACTCCGGCCGTCGCTCGGCCGGTGGTTCGACGCGACGGAGGAACGGCCCGGGGCACCGCTTGTCGCCGTCCTCGGGTATCAGGCGTGGACGCGAGTGTTCCGCGCGGATCCCTCCATCCTCGGACGCATCGTTCGGATTGAAGGCGCGCCGGTGACGATTGTCGGCATCGGTCCCGCCAATCACCGCGGCACGCTCGACGTCGGTCTCGTCACCGATTTCTGGCTGCCGGTGACCGCACTGCGTGAGCTGAACGCCATGCCGGCGATGCGCGCCGGCCCCACGATCATCGCGCCCTTTTTCGTGAAAGCCCGGCTGCGCGAGGGCGCAACCGTGGCGCAAGCCAAAGCGGCGATGGACGTCCTCGCACCACGGCTCGCGGCCGCCCTGCCGGAAGAGGTTCGCGGCGGCGGCGAGTTCGCCGTCGGCACAGGCATCACGGTCGTTGCCACGACGGACGTGCGGGTTCATCCGCAGGCGGACGCGCCATTCATGGCGATCGCGTCGGGCGTGCTCGTCGTCGTCAGCCTCGTTCTCGCCATCGCGTGCAGCAACCTGGCCACGCTGCTGCTGGTGCGCGGCGCCGCGCGGACCAAAGAAATCTCGGTGCGGCTGGCCATGGGCGCCACGCGGCGTCAGCTCGTCCGGCACCTGCTGACCGAAAGTCTGCTGCTCTCGCTGGCGGGCGGCATCGCCGGCTGCATCCTGGCGTGGTGGACCCTGCAGGCGCTGCAAGGAGTCGAGCTCCCTGTCACCGTGGATCTGACCGTTGACTACCGCGTGCTCGCCTTTGCGATGGCGCTGTCGCTGATCACGGGCGTGGCGTTCGGCCTGGTGCCGGCGCTGAAGGCCACGAGGGTTGACCTCCTGCCGGCACTGCGCGACGAGGGGGTGCCGCCGATCGATCATCGGCGGCTCACGCTGAAGAACGCGCTGATCGTCGTTCAGGTCGCGGTCTCCGTGCTGCTGCTCGGCGGCACGAGCATCTTCCTGCAGCAGCTCGCGGCGACGAGAGAGCGGCGCGTCGGCTATGCCGTCGACGGCGTGGCCATGCTCGAGACGGACGCGCGCTTCGCCGGCTACCCGGCGGCCGCGGTCGTGAACGTGTACGACGAACTGCTGCGGCGGATCGCCGCCGTTCCGGGCGTGCAGTCCGCGGCGCTGTCGTACGGCCTGCCGATGCAGAGCGCGACCGTGGCGACCGTCGTCGAGGGGGCGGCCAGCGACACGAGATCAACTGGTGACTCCTCGATGATCTGGGCTGGGCCGGGCTTCTTCGAGACGCTGCGCATCCCGCTGCTGCACGGGCGTGTCTTCGACGCCCGCGATCGCGCGGGCACCCCGAGCGTCGCGGTGGTGACCGAGACGATGGCGCGGCAGTACTTCGGCGCGGTAGACGCCGTCGGGCGTCGCTTCCGGAACGGGAACCAGCCGAACTCCTGGATGGAGGTCATCGGCGTCGTCCGCGACACCGGCGCGCGGAGTCTCTCCCCTGATGACGTCCTCGCTCGACAGCCGTCCCAGTTCTACCGCTCGTACACGCAGGCGGGCCTTGTGCCGACGACCGTCATTGCGCGAACGTCGGGTGATGCGGCCGCCCTTCTCGGGGCGATGCAACGCGAGCTGCGCGCCGTGGACGTCACGCTGCCGGTGATCACGGCGCAGACGATGGCGCAGGATCTGGAACGATCGCAGGCGGCGCCGAAGGTGGTCGCCACGTTTCTCGGTGCCCTCGGCGGCCTCGGTCTGGTGCTGGCGAGCATCGGTCTCTATGCGGTCGTCGCGTTTGCGGTCGCGAGGCGGTCGCGCGAGATCGGCATCCGGATGGCGCTCGGCGCCCGGAGTCAGCAGGTGGTCTGGAGCATTGCACGAGGGGTGGCGGGGCTGATCGGCGTTGGTACGAGCATCGGTCTCGTCCTCACGGTCCTGATCATGCTCGCGCTGCGCGCGACGTCCGGATCGGCGGACATCGGGATCGGCAACATGGACGTGTATCGCCCGAACATCGACCCGGTAGCGCTCGTGGCCATCGCCGCCGTGACCGCAGTCGTCGGCGTTGCCGCCGCATTCGTGCCCGCGCGCCGGGCCGCCCGAATGGATCCACTCGTGGCCCTGCGCCACGAGTGACTTCGCGGCCGGCAAGGCGCGGCCTACGCCGAACCGGTCACGCTTCGGAGCGCCTCATGCCGCCTGAGCAAGTGCATCGATTTGATCCAACTGGCGAACGTTAGGGTCGCCAGATAAGTCCTGGTGACGCCGCACACAGGCGCCGATTTCTCCCGCTAGCACGGTGGGCTTCCGCCTGCAAAAGCAAGAGCAGAAGGATTCGGACGACCCGACGAAAGATGTATCCGGATTACCGGTTCGACATCGTTCACGTCGAGAAATGATCCAGGAGCAACGGGATTCGGCGATGAAGCGCCGGCCGCGGGTCGCGGCAGCGAATTAGGAACCTCGAGCAGCGCCGTGGCCGCACCGGTAGAATGAGAGCTCACCGGAGGCATGTCAATGAATTGCGCAACGATCGCGATCTGTTTCGCATCGTCGACCGCCCTTGCCGTGATGATGCAGCCAGCCGCCGCCGTGCAGAAGGCCGCTGAGCCGGTGAAATCTGTCCGGCTCTACATGTTCGACTGCGGAATGATCAGGGGGTTCGACACGACGCTATTCGCGCTCAAGAAGGAAGAGATCGCCGGCACGACCGATATGGTAGTCCCTTGCTATCTCGTGGCGCATCCGAAGGGAACGCTGATGTGGGACGTCGGCGTGATTCCCGATTCCGTATTCAATGGCGGAAACGGGCCCGTCAGCCAACCGCTTCGGATGGCCACGTCGACCGTCGACAAGCCACTCGTTCCGCAGTTGGCGGCGCTCGGTTACAACCCACGGGACATCACCTACGTGGCGTTTTCGCACTACCACCGTGATCACGTGGCGAATGCCAACGCCTTCGCAGGTTCAACCTGGCTGGTACACCCGACGGAACGTCAGGCGATGTTCGCGCAGAATCCAGAAGGTCAGACCGCATACAGCGCGTTGAGCAAGAGCAAGACGGTCAGCCTGCCGGACAGTGACTACGACGTATTTGGCGATGGAACCGTGGTCATCAAATACGCCCCGGGACACACGCCCGGCCACCAAGTACTCTTCCTAAAGCTGCCGAAAACAGGCCCTGTCCTACTCGGAGGAGACCTTTGGCACTACCCCGAAGAGCGCGGAACTGGCAAAGCCCCGTCGATTGAATCGAACAAGGAACAGACGCTGGCCAGTAGAAAGGCCATCGAGGCGTTCTTGAAGGCGAGCGGTGCGCAGCTTTGGATCCAGCACAACGTCGCGACGTTCAGACGCCTGAAGACGGCGCCGCAGTACTTCGACTGAGGACGGCGATCTGTAGTCCTGCAGGCGTTTCCACGCGGGATAGCTCAGGACCACCGACGTGTCGGGGCCACTGGCGAGCTCGTCGTCAGCAGGCGTGAGCATTCGGCCGAGCCACGTGCTGACACCCAGCGTCGCGAAGTAGCTGCCGCTCACCAACAGACGATCGACGAAAAGATCGCCGTGTTCGCGCCGATGCCGAGGGCGAGCGAGAGGACGGCGCCGCCCGTGACGACCGGCGTGGCGCGCAGCGAACGGATCGCAAGCCGGAGATCCTGAAGCAAAAGTGGCCCTGCCGCGGCCTTGGCTCGGATGGGTCCTCAGTAACGCCGCAGGGACGAGCAATCGTTCCGCACGATTCGGTCGCCACGACGCGACTACACGTGACGAATCTCACGTTGCCTCGGCGTCTTCGACGTATGACAGCGTCTGTCGACCATCCGCCTCTGATTCCGGCCGAAGGGCGAGCTGTCGATCGACGACGAAGCCGTCACCTGTCGCTTGTGGACGATGCGCAGCCACGGCTAGCGAAGAATGCCGCCAGCGCATCTTCAACTTCCTTCCGCGCTCGACGCTCATCGCGACCGCGTTTGTAGTTGACTACGGCGGATCGGATCTTCTCAACGCCGTCGATCATCAATTCGCCGATCGAGGGCAAGCCGAATGTTGGATCGAATGGGTTCTCGTCAACGGGCTTCAGAACAAGCGGCCGCTCCCGGACTTCCACATGGAACGTCGGCATGCCGTCTGCCGGTGCAGGCACCCGCAGCAACGGCGGCTGTTCCTTTAGGGCTGCGCGAATTCGCTCCATCGAAACCGGCAGGTGTGCGTCGGCAGTCTGCGCCTGAATCGCCGTTTGAAGGACCAGGATCGCGCCGATCAATAGCGGTACACGAATGTTCCACAGCATGATGCTGCTCCCACACTTACTGGCTCAAAAGTCGACCGTCGCTCCGGGCACGGCATGTTATTGCCTATCTCTTGCGGTGCTGCTGAGATGGCCCCTCATGCCAAATGCCTCCTGGTCCTCCCAGGTAGACGTCAGAGTCGCGGTGACGGTCTGGAGAGCGCGGCACCTGCCACTGGTCATAAACGCCGATCTGGCGAGCGACCCTTTGTCGACCCATTCTGTCGCCCGCTGGCGACAACGAACACGCTGCTCGCGCCGGTGTCCAAACGATTGGCCACTGCTATGCGGTCTCTCAAGGACAGATGACCACGCTTCAAGAAGTGCTGTCGTGGTCAATGCTTAGCTGGCTGATCTGGGCCGTGGGCTTCGGAGTCCCCAAGGCGCTTCGGGAGCACAATTGGTTCGGCGCGATCTGCTCACTTCTCGCCGCAGGCATTGCGCTGATCGGATGGCTGCTCCTCGCCACATCAACACACTCCGGATGATTCTGACGGTCGCCGAGGGCTGGTCTGCGGTGTGCCGGCGCCTCGGCGCGCGTTCTGAACGCGACACCGAACGCGGATAGCCCGCTACAACGCGACTCTCAGGGGTAGTCCGATTCCCTGGCGCGCTGCAATCCGTAGTGTTTGCCGCCCTTGCGCGAATCCTCGACCCTCTGGGGAGGATCGTGAACACGAAGGCGACATCCCGTCGAGGCTCGAAGTCGCCATGCAACGCGACTGTGAAGTCGATGCCAGTAACGACCTGTCCCACCGTGACGGGGATGACTCGCGCCTCAGCGCGATCGGTCACCCCCGGGTAATAGGCGTAGCGTGTGCTGGTCGAAATGCCGTGTGTCTCGCGACAGCGCGGTGGACAGCCAATGGCCGCTTCCACGATGTACATGCCAGACGGCAAGTCGAACACTCGGAATTCGCCGCGGTCGTCGCTCGTGCTCGAACGGCCGGCGCGCACGAAGTGGCGCAGCATCGCGCCGTGCTGATCCATTGTGTGCAGAGCCTCGACAGCGACGCCGGGGAGCGGATCGCCGTGTTCATCGCTGATGCGGCCGGTTATCACGGCGCCGCGCTCGAGAACCACATCGACGCCGTCGATTGTCCGGCCGGCCGACACGTGAACCGGAACGACGGCTGTTCGCGGAAACCCCGTCTTTGAGGCAGCGATCAGATATGCTCCGGGCGTGATGCCCTCGAACCCGTACCGGCCGTCACGGTCCGTCTCGACACACGGCGGCGTCACGTCAGGCTGGAATGTTTCAAGCGTTGGGAGAAGGGTGACGCGCGCCCCATGGAGCACAGTCGCCTCGCCGCCCACGCGCACCTGACCCGCGACTCGCGCCGCATCCGGCCGATCCCGATTCAGCGTCACGCGAGCGTTGGCGCAGGTAACCAGCGCGAGGATGACGAGCGATGCCATGGCCACCTCCCAGTGAACCCGATTCAGTTAGACACCGATCTTCTCTGACTGGCCTCGTTGAGCGGGCCCTCACTGACCTGGGAGTATCGGTCGAGGCGGTTCCCTGCGCATGAACGCCGCACAACGGCGACGGTAACCACAAACGCCGCAGTGCTTACGCAAGACGTCCTTCCATGGTCGCGGGGCTTGGCGCAACCATGCCGGCCAGTGCCCTCTCCAAAGATCGGCTGCCATTTGCGCGGATCATGTCAGACACGGACGTGTATCGGTTTCAGGCGGGGCGTTGAGCGTGCCTGTGGTCGCGTCGACATTCCTCGATGCGGAGACTCGGTTTTCTCCAGACGGCAGCCGGATCGCGTTCGGGTCGATGCGTTCTGGTGGCATCTTCGCAATCTGGCTGGCCGCCGCGGACGGATCAGGCGCGCAGCAGCTCACCCATGGGTCCGGGCGGTACGCACAAGGCTCGCCGTGGTGGTCGCCCGACGGGCGCAGGATCGCGTTTGATGCGGTTACCGATGATTGGCAGACTCACATCTGGATCGTCGACGCAGACGGTGGCACACCGCGTCAACTCACGGACGACCCTGGCGACCAGAATGTCCCGGTACTGGTCGCGTGACGGCCGGTGGATCTACTTCTCCGCCGATCGCGGGTCCGGACGCGACATCTGGCGCGTGGCGGCCAGTGGTGGTCCGTCACAACCAGTGACCCAAGGTGGCAGCGGTCTGTTCGGCTGCGAGTCGGCCGACGGCAAGAGTCTCTTGTACCAGCCGAAGGACGCAGACTCGCCGCTGCTGGCGTGGCCACTCTCGGGAGGTAACCCCGCGGGAACTCGTCGCCTGCGCGAAAGCGGCCGCCTTTGCGACAGGTCAGGAGGGCCTCTATTACGTGGCCTGTGATTCGACCGCCGATCCGGCACTTCACGTGATCGAACGAGAGAGCGGCCGGGACCGAATCCTCGGGAGGTTAGAGGATTATGAGAGCAACCCGCGGATCCGGCCCCTCGGTCTCGCTGTGTCGAACGGCGGCAAGTCGGTGCTCTATCTCCGGCAAATGAGCGACACCGCGGACCTGATGTTGATCGAGAACTTCCGCTGAGCCTGTGCGAAGAGGACTTACCTGCTGCGATTCGGATTCCGGCCGGTAAACACTGCGCGACTACCCATTACGTGTCCGCGCAGCCGAGAACTGCAGCGCGTTGCAGAGGTGAAGGTCGGCCTAAATCGATCATCGTCAGGACCCACCACTCCCAGAAGTGACTGCGAACGAGGAATTTGCCTGACATGGCAGAGCGCGTTTGGCGTTATGCTGCGAGCCTCGCAGGGTCGGCCGAGATATGCCGGTCAGCCCTGTTAGTAGTTGGGCGGACGAGGCTCAGCCGGATCTGGTCCTCACGTGACAACGATATGAAACGGCGCTTGATTCTTGTGACCGTTGTCGTCCTGACAGTCGTGGTGGTCGCCAGCAGGGCGCGTCAACAGATGGCGGTCGAATCGCGCGATCAGGCAGTGACGGAAGACGATCTCCGCATCTTGCAGCGAGCGGACTCGCTCCTGAAAGACGTTTCGGTCTGGAATCGCCATGACGATCGCGCGTGTGCTGACGACGAGGCGGCCGGCAAGTGGAGTTTGTTCTGTGCGTTGCAGAAAGCGAATCGAGAGATTCTCGGTGAGTACCAGCATCGGAACGTCGCACTGCAGGAGGTGCGATTCGCCATTCAGGATGCCACCCGCGATCGACAGACCGAGATGGTTATCCGTGCCTTACGGCAATTCAGTCTGCCTCACCGGCTCATGGACTTTAATAATCTTCCCGAAACACGGTTTGAGGATGTTAAGCAGGTGCTACGGGTCGCGACCGAACGTGTCGGAGCACGGCTAAACAGCCCGAGCCAACAGGGCCACTTGCCGCCCAACAAGCGCTTGCAGCCGTCGGGCCGCTGACGCATGATGGCCGCCGCTAAAGCGCCGCGATAACCCGTCATAAACGGC
>CAVTHG010000016.1:0-46059 GCA_963734375.1 uncultured Acidobacteriota bacterium
GCTCACCTTGGCGTCGTTGACCACCGCGCCGGTCTGATCGACGACGACAACCATGAGCGTCGCCGTATTGGGTGATTGCGCGATCGCGGGCACCGCCAGCGCCGACACGAGGATTACCAGACACGCGCGCATCAGAGTTCTCATCTAAGCCTCTCCCGGCAATTCGAAGGGCGTGCTTGCCGGAACATCCGGACCGATCGGTCGCGAGGATTTACCGGGGCCGGCAGGACGACGAACCCCGAGTCACTGAAAAAATCTATTGAGCCGCAGACCCTACTACCAGAGAGCGTACCGTTTTTGGGAGCGGCGCTGCCTTCGCCTGGGCGCGGTCCACGTAAGGAAGACGTAAATCGCGCGTCCAGCGGCGACCCGCGCGCCACGGGTAAAGCAGCCCTTCAGGGCTGCCGACTACTCGGCTCGGAGAGTGATCAGCGGATCGGTCCGCGCGGCGCGGCGCGCGACCGGGAGGATCGCGCACGCTGCGGCGACGATCAGAATCACGGCCGGCCCCGCGACGCTCGCGAGATCGAGCTGCGATGTCGCGAGGACGGCGCTGCCGAGCGCGCGCGACGTCCAGATCGACAGCACGGCGCCGACGAGCAGGCCCGCGCCGATCATCACCGCGCCCTGACCGAGCGTGGCGGCGAGGATGCGCGTCGGATCCGCACCGAGCGCGATGCGGAGCGCGAGTTCTGCTCGCCGGCTGGCGACGTCGTGGGCGGCGACGCCGAACAGCCCGAGCGCGCCGAGCACGACCGCAAGCGCCGCGAATCCGGTAAACGCCGCGGTCAGCACCCGCCTCGCCGGCACGCCGGGCGAGGCGGCGACGATTCGCTCCATCGACTGGACGGTGTAGACGGGCAGATTGGGATCGAGCCGCGCCACTTCTTCACGCACGGTCGCGATCGCATCGGCGTCGGGCCGAGAGCTGCGAACGACAACGATGCTGGAGTGCGACGGCGCCTGCAGCGCGGAGAAATACACGGTCGGCAGAAAATCATCGTCGAGCGCTCGATGCTTGACATCGCCCACCACGCCGACGATCTGCGCTGTCTGTGACGGCGACGACAGCCAGAGCTGCCGGCCGATCGCCTGCTCGCGCGGGAAGAGCCTCGCCTCCAGTGACTCGCTGACGACGACGCGCGGCGGGGCAGACGCGTTGTCGCCGCGATCGAACGCCCTTCCCGACACGAGCGGGATCCGCATCGTCTCGAAATAGCCCGGGCTCGCCGAGCGAACGACGGCCTCGCGGCCGATCGCGGTCGGACGCTCGCTGACGAGGCTGCGCCCGCGATCTCCGGTCAACGGAATCTCGTCGACGATCGCGATTGCGTGTGGGCCGAGACGCTGCTCCAAGGCAGTCTGAAGCGTCGAGTAGAACGAGGCCACCCGCCCGCCGCTGTCGTAGCCGGCGGCAGGCAACGCCACGTGCATCGTCAGCAGGCCGCGCCCATCGAATCCCGGATTCACGCGAAGCACGCCGAACAGGCTGCGGCCCACGAGCGTCATCGCTACCAGCAGGACGAAGGCGAGCGCGACCTCGCCGCTGACGAACACCCGTCGCAGCGTCCGCTCGCGAGGTGGAGGAGTCGCGCCGGCACGCAGCACGTCGGCAATCATTCCCCTTGCCGCGATCACGGCCGGAATCAACCCGCAGAGCAACGCGCATGCCGCTGCCGCCATCGAGACAGCGCCAATCACACGCCAGCTGACGGCGACCTCGCGGCTCGCAATGTCGCCGAACTGCTCGAGCGCAAGCCGCGCGACTGCCGGCGTCGTCCACAGCGCGATCAGGACACCGCCAGCCGTTCCAATCGCGACCAGCGCGGCCGACTCGAAGAGCAGTTGCCGTGCGATCTCGGCGCGGGTCGCGCCGAGCGCGCTTCGCACCGCCAGCTCGCGCCGACGATCGATGGTGCGTACCAGCAGCAACCCCGCAAGGTTGGTGAACGCGATCAGCATCGCGAGGACGACGGCGCCGCCGAGGACCCCGAGCATTCCGGTCGCGCCGCCAGCAATCGCGGTCGCGATTGGCGTCGCGATCGCCCTGGCCGGCGGCAACGATGTGCGGCTGACATCGTCCAGCGCCGCGGCGACTGCCGGCGCGGCGAGCGGCCGCGCGAGGCGCGCGATCGCCCGCACGCGGTATCCCTGGCGAACCGCCGCCGCCGGCGTCACCGGAAACGGACGCCAGATGTCGCAGGCGCTGAGCGCGAAGAAGAATCGCTCCGGCAGGACGCCGACGATCGTGTGCGCCCGGCCCCCGAGCACGACGGTACGGCCGATCGCGTCCGGTTCGCCGGCGAGCTTGCCGCGCCAGAATGCGTGGCTGACGATCGCGACCGGCTCGCCGACATCGCCGGAGTCGAACGAGCGGCCGAGCACGGGTGTCACACCAAGCAGCTTCAAAAAGCCAGGCGTGACGTTGGTTGCGCTGATGCGCTCGGGGGCGCCACGCCCCGTCAGCGTGAGGTTGGTGCCGTCGAAGGCTTCGAGCGCGGCCAGCGCCCCGGCCCGCTCGCGCCACGCCTCGAAGGTGCCATAGCCGCCCGCGCGTGGTGTGGCCGCCGCGTCGTCAATCGGGATCTCGCCGACGACGAAGAGCTCATAGGGATTGGCAAACGGCGGCGGCGTCAGCAGCACGGCGTCGACGACCGCGAAGATCGACGCGCCGGCGCCGAGCGTCAGCGATAGCGTCAGGACCGCCGCAACCGCGCTGGCCGGCGCGCGGCGAAGGTTACGGAGAAGATGCAGGAGGTCGACCAGCATGGCTGCCACGCTGCCGGATGACGCCAGAGCTTCGTCTACCGGCAGATTGATGTCAACGGTCCTGGGTTCGTGCCTGCTCGAGCACGGATTCCAATTCAAGTTTCCGGCCTGGCGCGAAGCGGTGCACGATCTCTGTCAGCCGTGCATGATCTCACAGGCGCAAGGTTGAGGAGGATTGGATGACGCTCGCTGGAAAGGTCGCGCTGGTCGCCGGCGCCACACGCGGCGCCGGTCGCGGCATCGCCGTGCGGCTCGGCGCAGCCGGGGCGACGGTGTACGTCACCGGGCGCAGCACGCGATCCGAGCCGTCGGAGATGAAACGGCCCGAGACGATTGAAGAGACCGCGGAACTGGTCACCGCTGCCGGCGGAAGGGGGATCGCGGTACAGGTCGATCACCTCGTGCCGGAGCAGGTCGAGGCGCTGGTGGCGCGGATCGGACAGGAGCAGGGACGGCTGCACATCCTCGTCAACGACATCTGGGGCGCAACCCTGATGGAATGGAACAAGACGGTGTGGGAGTCGTCGCTGGACTACGGGTTGCGGACGCTGCGCCTCGCGATCGACACGCACGCCATCACCAGCCACTTCGCGATCCCGCTGCTCATCGAGTCGCCCGGCGGCCTCGTCGTCGAGGTGACAGACGGCACCAACGAGTACAACGCCGTCAACTACCGCGTCAGCTTCTTCTACGACCTGGCGAAAGCCGCCGTCCTGCGGATGGCGTTCGCGCTCGGCCACGAGCTGAAGCCGCATGGCGCGACGGCGGTTGCCGTGACGCCGGGCTGGCTGCGCTCGGAAGCGATGCTCGACGCCTACCACGTCACGGAATCAACGTGGCGCGAGGCGACGAAGGTCCAGCCGCACTTCGCGATCTCCGAGACCCCGGCCTTCGTCGGCCGAGCCGTCGCCGCGCTGGCGCAGGATCCAGCGGTGTCGCGCTGGAACGGCCAGTCGCTGTCGAGCGGACAGCTCGCGCAGGTGTATGGCTTCACCGACGTCGATGGCAGCCAGCCGGATGCGTGGCGCTATCTCGTCGAAGTGCAGGACCGCGGGAAGCCCGCGGACGTGACCGGCTACAGATAGTGAATCAATCTTCGCTGATATTTCCGCAGGACGAGCACGAGCAGCTGCTGATCGAACGGCTCGGCGATGCGGGTGTCGAAGTCGAACGTCAGGTCGAGAGCCTACCTCGACACGCACGCGATCAGTTCGACGCGTACGTAACCAAACGTCACGCGATGTCTTCGCGCTCTGCTACGCAAGCGCTCGGCTAAAGCCTTCGCGCGACCGGCCCGATTACGCAGAACTTATGAAATACTCTTCCATCCTCTCGGGCCAGAGTTATGTCCTTCATATTTCGGCATGTTCTCGTCATCCTCGCCGCCGCGTCGCTGGCAACCGCCTGCTCGCGCGATGACGCATCGACGGCGCGTGCGGCCACACCGGGGCAGGCCGGGCAGGCGCCTCGCGTCCCCGTCTCGGTCGCGCGCGTCGAGCAGCGTGCTGTCCCGATCGAGTTGCGCGCGATCGGCACGGCGCAGGCGTTCTCCGTCGTCGAGATCCGATCGCAGATCACGGGCGAGCTGACCTCGGTCAACTTCCGGGAAGGCGACGACGTCCAGCGCGGTCAGGTGCTGTTCACGCTCGACAAGCGGCCGCTCGAGGCGGCGCTGCAGACCGCCGAGGGCAACCTCGAGCGCGACACCGCGCAAGCCGAGAACGCCGCCACCAATGCCAAGCGCTATCAGGATCTGCTCGCGCGTGGCATCGCGCCGAAGGAACAGGTCGACCAGGCGACGACCAATGCCGCAGCGCTCAGCGCGACGCTGGTTGCCGATCGCGGCGCGGTCGCGAACGCGCGGTTGCAGCTGCAGTACGCAACCATCAGCGCGCCGATTCAGGGCCGCACCGGCCAGCTGCGCGTGAATCCCGGCAACCTGGTGCGCGCCAACGACACCACGCCGCTCGTCACCATCAACCAGGTCTCGCCGATCCATGTCGCGTTCGGTGTGTCGGAAGGGCGGCTCGACGAGCTGAAGCGCTATCTCAATAAGGGAACGCTGCGCGTCGAAGCGGCGCCGCCGGGCGCGGCCGATTCGGGATCGCCGGGGCGAATCACATTCATCGACAACGAGGTCGATCCGACCACCGGGATGATCACGATCAAGGCGGAGTTCGCCAACCAGGATCACCGCCTCTGGCCGGGGCGCTTCGTCAACGTGCTGGTCACGCTCGCGACCGACCCGAGCGCGCACGTCGTTCCGGCGGTCGCCGTCCAGAGCGGTCAGCTCGGCGACTACGCTTTCGTCGTCAAGGACGATCAGTCGGTCGACTACCGCAAGATTGTCATCGACCGCACCATCGGCAGCAGCACCGTCATTCGTGAGGGTCTCACCAAGGGCGAGATGGTCGTCACCGACGGCCAGCTCAGGCTCACCGCCGGCACCCGCGTGACGATCAAGAGCGAAGAACAGAGGGCCACGCCATGAACGCCTCCTCGCTCTTCATCACCCGGCCGGTCACGACGACGCTGATCATGCTGGGCACGGTGGTGTTCGGCGCGATGGCCTATCGTCAGCTGCCGGTCAGCGACCTGCCCAACGTCGACTTCCCGGTGATCTCGGTCCAGGCGTCGCTGCCGGGCGCGAGCCCCGAGACGATGGCATCGTCGATCGCGCTGCCGCTCGAGAAGCAGCTGGCCGCGATCTCCGGCCTGAGCTCGATGACCTCGTCGAGCCAGCAGGGGCTGACCCGCATCACCCTGCAGTTCGATTTGAACCGCGACATCGACGCCGCCGCGCAGGACGTGCAGTCGACGATCGCCAAGACCAGGCTGCCGTCGCAGATGCCGTCGCCGCCTTCGTACCAGAAAGTCGATCCGTCGCAGCAGGGCGTGATGGACCTGGTTCTCAGCTCGAAGACGCTGGCCCTGCCGGTGCTCGACGAGTTCGCGCAGACCATCCTCGCCCAGCGGATCTCGATGGTGAGCGGCGTCGCCGCGGTCCGCGTCTACGCGACGATGAAGTATGCGGTGCGGGTCGACGTCGACCCGACCAAGCTTGCCGGCTACTCGATCGGCATCGACGAGGTCGCCAGCTCGATCTCGAACGCCAACGTCAACCTGCCGACCGGCACGATCTACGGCGCCGACAAGACGCTGGTCCTGCAGGCCGACGGCCAGATGTTCCGGGCCGGGGCCTTTGGCCGCAGCATCATTGCCTACCGCAACGGCAACCCGGTGCGCCTCGACGAGGTCGCGCACGTCTTCGACGGCGTCGAGATCGACAAGCAGATGTCGTGGTACCAGGGCGATCGCTGCATCTACCTTTCGGTGCAGAAACAGCCCGGCACCAATGTCGTCGCCGTGGTGGACGAGGTCAAGAAGGTGCTGCCGGACCTCATCGCTCAGATGCCGGCCGCTGCGAAGCTCGACATCCGCTCCGATCAGTCGGTATCGATCCGCCACGCCGTCGACGACGTGCAGTTGACGCTGCTGCTTACCATCGCCCTCGTCGTCCTGGTCATCTTCCTGTTCCTCCGCAACCTGTCGGCCACCATCATCCCGAGCCTGGCGCTGCCGGTCTCCATCATCGCTACCTTCGCGGTGATGTACCAGCTCGGCTACAGCCTCGACAACCTGTCGTTGATGGCGCTCACGCTGTCGGTCGGCTTCGTCGTCGACGATGCGATCGTCATGCTCGAGAACATCGTGCGGCACATGGAGATGGGCAAGACGCCGACGCAGGCGGCGTTCGACGGCGCGAAGGAGATTTCCTTCACCATCGTCTCGATGACCGTTTCGCTCGCCGCCGTCTTCATCCCGGTGCTGTTCATGGGCGGCCTGGTGGGCCGATTGCTCCACGAGTTCGCGGTGGTGATCGGCGTCGCGATTCTGGTGTCCGGATTCGTCTCGATCAGCCTGACGCCGATGCTGTGCAGCCGCTTCCTCAAGCCGCCGCACGAGCAGTCGCACGGCCGGTTCTACAACCTGACCGAGCGGATGTTCAACGCCTGGCTGCGGCTCTACGACGTCACGCTTGGCGCCACGCTGCGGCACGGCGCGGTGACGATGGCCGCGTCGATCGCGCTGATTGTCGCGACCGTCTACCTGTTCACCCTGGTGCCGAAAGGTTTCCTGCCGAGCGAGGACCAGGGACGCTTCAGCGCCCAGACCGAGGCGATTCAGGGCATCGGCTTCGACGACATGGTGCGGCTGCAGAAAGCGGTCGGCGACGTCTTCGCCGAGGATCCCAACATCGCCGCGTTCACCAGCCAGGCGGGACAGACCGACAACGGCGGCGCGATGAACACCGGCCGCATGAACATCGAGCTCACGCCGAGGTCGGAGCGCAAGCTGAGCGTGGACCAGGTGATCGCCCAGCTGCGGCCGAAGCTGGCGGCGGTCCCGGGCATCCGCGTGTTCATGGTGAACCAGCCGCCGATCAACGTCGGCGGCCGGCAGGCACGCGCGGTGTATCAGTTCACCCTGCAGGGAACCGACACCGCCGAGCTGTATCGCTGGTCGCGGGTGCTCGAAGACAAGATGCGCGGGATGCCGCTGCTCGAGGACGTCAACAGCGATCTGCTCGACAAGAACCCGCAGCTGTCGCTGAAGATGGATCGCGACCGCATCCATGCGCTCGGGCTGACGCCGGGCCAGGTCGAGACCGCGCTCTACAGCGCCTACGGCTCGCGGCAGGTCTCGCAGATCTACGCGCCGAACAACCAGTATCAGGTGATCATGCAGGTCGCGCCCGAATTCCAGCGCGATGCGTCGGCGCTGTCGTACCTGTACGTGCGCTCGACGTCGGGACGGTTGATTCCGCTCGAATCGGTCGCGACCGTCGAGGCCGGCACCGGTCCGCTCTCGGTCAACCACACGCGGCAGATGCCGTCGGTGACGATCTCGTTCAACCTGAAGAACGGCGTCGCGCTCGGCGACGCGGTCGATTCCGTGCAGCAGCTGGCGGACACGACGCTGCCGGCCGCGATCACGACCACGTTCCAGGGCACGGCGCAAGCGTTCCAGGACTCGCTGCAGGGGCTCGGGCTGATCCTGATCCTCGCGATCGTGGTCATCTACATCGTCCTCGGCATCCTCTACGAGAGCTTCACTCACCCGCTGACGATTCTCTCGGGGCTGCCGTCGGCCGGCTTCGGTGCGCTGCTGACGCTGCTGATCTTCCGCACCGACCTGAACCTCTACGCGTTTGTCGGCGTGATCATGCTGGTCGGCCTGGTGAAGAAGAACGGCATCATGATGGTCGACTTCGCGGTGCAGGCGCAGCGTGAGCGCGGCATCGATCCGCGCACCGCGATCCACGAGGCGTGCCTGGTCCGCTTCCGCCCGATCATGATGACGACGATGGCGGCGCTGGTCGGGACGCTGCCGATCGCCGTCGGCTGGGGCGCCGGCGCGGAGTCGCGGCGGCCGCTCGGCCTGGCGGTGGTGGGCGGCCTGCTGGTGTCGCAGCTGCTGACGCTCTACATCACGCCGGTCTACTACGTGTACATCGAGCGCGCGCGGATGTGGCTGGCGCGGACGAAGAAGGCCAGCGCGACGAGGCAAGTCGCGCCCGGCGTGGCGGTGGCGTTACCCGACATTGGCAACCAGCAAGGGCGGGCGTAGCTCAGAGGTGTAAGCGAGCTTGACGTCGCTCGCGCAGATATGGGATAAGGCTGCATCGTGTCGCCGTTCCGCGCCTGCGCATGTTGTTGTCGCCTCGGGGCCGAGCCTCCGATGGCGGCGCTTTGTGCGGGCGGTGACGATCGCGTGAACGCGACCGACTAGTTACCAGCAGCCACCCGTTCAGCAGCTCCAAGGCCCGGAAGGCTCCACGCTTTCCGGGCCTTTTTGTTTTTCCGGGCATGCGACTTCGGGTGGAGAAGGACTGATATGGCGATCGAGCTTGCCGACGTTCCGATTCAAGTCGTTTCCCCGCGCGGCGTCGTCGCGCACCGGGCCGCACCGGTCTCGAGCGCGACGCTCGTGGCCGCGGCGCTGGCGGTGGCCGCCACCCTCTATCTCGGCTTCGCCGTCAGCGGCCGCCAGGCGGCGCTGTTCCTGGTCGGCGTTGCCGCCGGGGTGGTGCTCTATCACGCCGCGTTCGGCTTCACCTCGTCGTGGCGGCACTTCGTCACTTCGGCCCGCGGCGACGGGCTGCGCGCGCAGATGCTGATGCTGGCGGTGACGTGCGCGATCTTCTTTCCGCTGCTCGGCCAGGGAGAAGCGTTCGGCCAGACACTGCGCGGCTCGGTCTCGCCGGTGGGCGTCTCGGTCCTCGCCGGCGCGTTCCTCTTCGGCATCGGCATGCAACTCGGCGGCGGCTGCGCGTCGGGCACGCTCTACACGGTCGGCGGCGGCAACACGCGCATGCTGATCACGCTGGCCGCGTTCATCGCCGGCTCTGTCATCGGCACGGCGCACATGCCGTGGTGGAGCGCGCAGGCGAGCCTCGCGCCGGTATCGCTGATCTCGGCGCTTGGCGCATGGCCGGCACTGGCCGCGAGCCTGGCGCTCTTCGCCGCGATTGCCGCGGCGACGATCGTCGTCGAGCGCAGGCGTGCTCCGCTTGCGCACGCCGCCGCGCCGGCGCCGCAGGCCGGTCGCGCGCGCTGGCTGCGCGGTCCATGGCCGCTAGCCGCCGGCGCCATCGGCCTCGCCGCCGTCAATATCGCGACGCTGCTGATTGCCGGACGGCCGTGGGGCGTGACGTCGGCGTTTGCGTTGTGGGGCGCAAAGGCGCTCGCGGCGATGAACGTGAACGTCGAGGCGTGGCCGTACTGGTCGACGCCGGCGCAGCGCGCCGCTCTCCAGGCGCCGATCGCACTCGACGTCACGTCGGTGATGGACATCGGCCTGGTGCTGGGCGCGATGGCCGCCGCCGGTCTGGCCGGCCGCTTCGCGCCAGCGTGGCGCGTCTCGGGACGATCCGCGGCGGCCGCGGTCGTCGGCGGCCTGCTGCTCGGATACGGCGCCCGGCTCGCGTACGGCTGCAACATCGGTGCGTACTTCAGCGGCATCGCCTCCGGCAGCCTGCACGGCTGGGTGTGGCTGGTCGCGGCGTTTGCCGGCAGCGCGTTGGGCATCCGATTCCGCCGCGGATTCGGGCTCGGCACGTAGGGCGCGCGGCTGCGCTGCGTGGACTTTTCGCGCCACCGGCTGTTAAGGTGATCGCGCGTGATCACCTGGACCGCAAGCGTTCGACGACGGTCGGTACAGCGCTCGCGCTTCGCCTGCGCCGTGCTGATGCTGGCGTGTGCCGGCGCGGCGGCTGCGCAGCGCGCGCCGCAGGACTATCCACAATGGCGCGGCGTGAACCGGGACGGATCGGCGAGCGCGTTCGCCGAGCCGGCGACATGGCCCGAGGCGCTGACGCGCAAGTGGAAGGTGGAGATCGGCGAAGGCTACGCCACGCCGCTCGTCGTCGGCGACACGGTGTACGCCTTCACCCGGCGAAACACCAGCGAGGTGATGACCGCGCTCAGCGCCGCCACGGGGAAGGAACGTTGGCGGACCAGTTACCCGGCGCCATATAAGCCGGACACGCCGGCTGCCGCGCACGGCGTCGGGCCCAAAGCCACGCCGCTCTTCCACAACGGCAGGCTGTTCAGCCTCGGGATCACCGGCATCGTTTCCGCCTTCGACGCCGCGACCGGCAAGCTGGCGTGGCAGACCTCCGATGCGCCCGCCCATCCAACCTACGGCACCGCGGTCTCTCCCGTCGCCGATGGGAGCCTGGTCTTCGTCCACCCTGGCAACCACGGCCCGCTCACCGCGTTCGATGCGAACACCGGCACCGTCAAGTGGAGTGCCGGCGGCGGCGGCGCGTTCGCGTCGCCGATGATCGTCGAGCTCGACGGAGTGCGCCAGGTCGTGACGATGACGCAGGATAGCGTGCTCGCCGTCTCCCTCTCGGATGGGACGCGCCTCTGGGAGTATCCGTGGCAGTCGCGCGCGTCGCCGAGCGCGATTACGCCGATCCTCTACGACGACACGTTGATCATCAGCAGCCAGTCGATGGGTGTCACCGCGGTGAGACCGTCGAGGCGCGGCGGCAAGTGGGTCGTCGACCAGGTCTGGGCGACGAGAGACGTCTCGCTCTTCCTCAGCAACCCGGTGATTGTCGGCGACACGCTGTTCGGTCTGTCGGAGAAGGCGAGAGGGCAGTTCTTCGCGCTCGACGCGAACACGGGCAAGGTGCTTTGGCTCGGCCAGCCGCGTCAGGCGTCGAACACCGCGGTCGTCAAGGCGGGCAACCTGCTGTTGCTGCTCAACGACGATGGGGAGCTCATCGTCGCGAGGAGCAGCCGGGCTGGATTCGAACCGCTGAAGCGCTACACTGTCGCGGACAGTTCGACGTGGGCGCAGCCCGCCGTGTCGGGCAATCGCATCTTCGTCAAGGACCTGACTTCGCTCTCGCTGTGGACGCTGAATTGACATTGATCACTGGCCGTTCGGCAGCCCTGAAGGGCCGCCCTACATGTTCGGCAGCCCTGAAGGGCCGCCCTACACGTGCGGCAGCGCTGAAGGGCCGCCCTACACGTGCGGCAGCGCTGAAGGGCCGCCCTACACGTTGGGCCCTGAAGGGCTGCGCTACATTCAATCTGCTCGCGGCGCTCTTGCTCGCCACCGCGTCGAGCCATGCGCAGCAGCGCGGCCAGCGGCCCGATGCCGGCGCCGCGCCGGCCGCGCCGGTCCAGAAGCGGCAGTTGAGCAACGGCCTTCGCGTCTGGATCGTCGAGCAGCACGAGCTGCCTGTGGCGCAGATGAGCCTGGTCGTGCCGGCCGGCACCGACGCCGACCCGCCGGGGAAATACGGGACCGCGAGCCTCACGTCGGCGATGCTCACCGAGGGGGCCGGCGCGCGCTCGGCCGTCGAGATCGCCGACGCGCTCGACGCCATGCTCGCCAATCTGTCGGCGACGACCGACGTCGATTCGACATCGTTGCAGCTCTACGTGCCGGTCCTGCGCGTTCCCGAGGCGCTGGCGCTGATGGCCGACGCGGCCCAGCGGCCGACGTTTCCGACGGGGGAACTCGAGACCCTCCGGCAGCAGCGCCTGGGGACGCTGCGCAACGCGCGCGAGAACCCGGACGCGGTCGCGGCGCTGGCGTTCGCGCGCAGCAGCTACGGAACCCACCGCAGCAGCGCGCCGCTCATCGGGACAGCCGACAGCCTGAGAACACTGGCAGTCGGGGATCTCCGCGCCTTTCACGCGGCCGCCTATCGCCCGGACACCAGCACCCTGATTGTGATCGGCGATTTCACGCCGGAGCAGGTCCTGCCGCAGCTCGAAACCCATTTCGGCAAGTGGCAGGCGCCCGGCGCGGGTCGCGCCGCGGCCGGCACGGCGCAGGCGCCGCCCCGGCACGCGCGTCAGGTGATCTTCATCGACACGCCCGGCGCACCGCAGTCGCGAATCGTCATCGGCGGCGTCGGGCCGGCCAACTCGATGGCGAGCTTCTTCCCGATGCAGGTCCTGAACACCGTCGTCAAGGGCCGGCTGACGTCCGATCGCAGTCCGGCGCTGCGCGACTTCACGGCGGGCGTGCGCTCGGGCTTCGACATGCGGAAGTCGGCGACGCCGTTTGTCGTGTCGACCGCCGCGCAGGCCGACAAGACCGGCGAATCGCTCAAGGCGCTGCTCGACGAGCTGGCCGGTGTGGCGAAGGGAGTTCCGGCCGACGAGCTCACGCGCGCGAAAGACGAATACACACGCGACTTCCCGAAGACGTTCGAAGCGGCGGGCCGCATCTCCAGCCGGCTGCGAACGCTGCAATCGCTCATCGTCTACGGCCTGCCCGACGACTACTACGCCAACTACGCGTCGGCGATTCAGGCGGTCGGCGAGGCGGATGTTCAGCGTGTCGCCGGGCAGTACATCGATCCCGACCATCTGACGATCGTGATTGTCGGCGACCGGAAGACCGTCGAGCCCGCGATCCGCGCGCTGAACCTCGGATCGATCACGGCGATGACCGTCGACGAGGTGTTTGCGCCGGCAAAATGACGGCTGAGCGCGATCACACGCTCCAGCGTGCGGCTCACACGCGCGGCGGGACGGCGTGGTGGGCCGGCTCTTACGGCTTTTCGGCGTAGCGCGCGCCGCGGAGGATCCCCTCGAGCGCGTGGTTCCCTTCGTGGCAGCCGTATTCGTAGATCCGCGCGTCGCTGCGCGTCATCGGCATCCGCGCCGTCCACGGCCGCGCGAAGGTCTCGGGATCGTCGATCGTGAACTCGTAGAGCAATTCGTTCGCGCCGACGCGCGTGAACCGCTCGACGAGGTGCAGTTTGTCGCCGGTGCCGCGGAAGCCGACCTTGCCGTTGAAGTTCTTCGTGTCGACGACCAGCGTCTTCCCCTCCCACTTGCCGCGCGACGCGCCGAGCCACAGCTTCACCGGCTCGGGCGGAAACGGCCGGCCGTCGAGCCAGACAATGCGCGCGTCGTGGATCATCTCGGTGAAGATGACGACGCGATCGCCGAACTGCAGGATCTGGACGAAGTTGTTGTACGGGCCGACCTGAATCGGTGGCCCGGCATTGAACGCGAGGCAGCGCTCCTGCAGCGAGCGGTTCTCCGGGTGGTCGGCGGGATGCTCGCGGTTATCCGCGGCGCGAGCCGCCGCGCGCTCTCGCGCCGGCGGCGTCAGCGGCGGCAGCTTGCCGTCGGGCGGATCGACGATCATCGACGTCATCCGCTTGCCGTCGAGCGAGGCGAGCGCGGTGCCGCGCTCGAACCAGAAGTCGTTGACCGCGCGGCCGACGTCGACCGCGGCGCCGCCGTCGCGCCGGTCGCGGTTGTTACGTTCGAGCTGCTGGTCGACCCACGCCGCCGCCTCGGCCTCGCTGACGAACGGCTTCCCCTCGAACTCCGCCGGCCGCTCGAGCGGCGTCAACGTGGCGAACGCCCACACACCCTGCAGATCGGGCGGGCTGCTGCGTGCCTGCGCCATCGACAGCAGCGCGATGAGCGAGACGGCAATCGGTCGCACTGCGCACATGATACCCGTCGTGACTACGGTTTCACGGCTCGGGCGAACAGCGTTGTGGAGACGGCGGCGGTCGTGAACAGGCCGATGCCGGCGACCGAAAATGCGCCGGCATAGCCACGCGATTTCAGCACCAGGCCGAGCAGTTGCGGGCCCAGCGCCTGGCCGACGAAGAAGAAAAAGGCGAACAGCGAAATCGCCGTCCCCCGCATCTGCGGCGCGAGCTCGGTCGCCTTGGTCTGGAGAGTGCCGTGCATCGTGTAGTAACCCATGCCCAGCACGATCACCGCCGGCACGAACCAGTGCCACGACGGCATCACCGCGATGAACACGAACGCGCCGCCGAGCAGCGCGCCGCCGAGCAGCAGCACGCCGAGCTCTCCCGCGCGGGCGACCAGTGTCCTGGCCGAGCCGCTGTAGACAAGACCTCCGCATCCGAACCCGGCGACCATCAGCCCGGCATATGCGTAATTGACGCCGAATCGATCGGTCAGCGATGAGGCGAGGTACGCCAGGCCGCCGAAGACGAACAGGCCTTCGAGCAGGACCGTCCCGAGCACCAGCGGCGCCGACGGGCGCCTGAACAGGCTGCGGTACTGTGACGCCAGCGCGTAGATCAAGAGGCACGCGCCGATCGCTTCGAGCACCACCGACCAGGCGACCGGCACGATCCCGAGGAACCCGGCAAAGATCAGCGTGCCGCCGAGTGGCACGGTCAGCAGCGCCGGGCCCAGCCGCCGCGTCGCCGTTCGCTGTTCCTCCAGCCGCCGCCCGTCGCGCGCGAGCAGCGCCGACACCGCCAGCGCCACGATGCCGAAGACGACGAACACGTAGCGCCACCCGACGTATTCGCCGAAGATGCCGCCGAGCGTGCTGCCGACAATCTGGCCGATCATCAGCGCGCTCATGAATCGCGCCAGCGCCACTTGCCGCTCCTGGTACGGGAACGTGTCGCCGATGTGGCCGAGCGACATCGGCACGACTGCCGCGGCGGCAACGCCGGTGAGGAAGCGGAGCGCGGCGAACACCGCGATGTCCGGCACGAACGCGCACGCAAAGGTTCCGAACGAGAAGATCGCGAGGCACATCGCGACGACACGAATCTTGCCGATGCGATCGCCGACCGGCCCATAGAGCAGCTGGAAGAGGCCGTAGGGCAGTGCATAGGCCGAGATGACGATCGCGGCCGCCGGGACGCTGGTGTGGAAGTCGGTGGCCACGACATGGAGCAGCGGATCGATGACGCGCGCATCCGCCTGGACCATGAAGGCAGCCATGCCGAGCAGGAACAACGATGCGCGCGTGGGGGCAACCGGGGTTCTCGGTATCGGAGACGACGAAGCGGGCACGTCCAATCATCCTACGGAACGCGCGAATTGGATGATCGGGTAATCGGGTAATCTGAATTAGACAATTGGATTGAGCAATCAATTACCCGATTACCCGATTACCCGATTATCCCAATTCATGATCTCCCCTGATCCGCAGATGTCGATCTCGCAAACGTGGGACCCCGAAACGTACGCGCGCAATGCCAGGTTCGTGTCCGACCTGGGGTCGCCGGTTGTGGAGCTGCTCGCACCACAGCCCGGCGAGCGCGTTCTCGATCTCGGCTGCGGCGACGGCGTGCTGACCCGCAAGCTGGTCGACCTGGGGTGCGAGGTCGTTGCCGTCGATTCGAGCGCACCGCTGATCGAGGCAGCGACAGCGCTCGGGCTCGATGCGCGGCTGATGAGCGCCGAAGCGCTCGTGTTCGACAACGAGTTCGATGCCGTCTTCAGCAATGCCGTGCTGCACTGGATCAAGCGCGCCGACCCGGTGATTGCCGGCGTGCATCGGGCGCTGAGGCCGGGCGGCCGGTTTGTCGCCGAGCTCGGCGGATATGGCTGCGTCGACAAGATCCGGACGGCGCTCGTCGCGGCACTGAACCGGCGCGGGCTGGACGGAGAGAGCCGCGCCCCCTGGTATTTCCCGACGCCGGAGGACTACGGCGCGCGCCTGGAGCGGGCGGGATTTCGTGTCGACCGCATCGCGCTCATCCCGCGTCCGACGCCGTTGCCCGGCGATGTCATCGGCTGGCTGGAAACCTTCGCGCAGAGCTTTCTCGACGGCCTTTCAGGAGAGGCACGCGCCGAGTACCTGCGGGAGGTGCGCACGGCGCTGGAGCCACAGTTGCGCGATGGCGACGGCACCTGGATCGCCGACTACGTCCGGCTCCGATTCGCCGCCACGAAGGTGTAGCACCCGCCGGACACTTGCCGGTCCGCGTCGTCGGGAGATGTGTTACCTTGTCCGCGTGAAAAACCTGTGCGGCTGCGCGGCGCTGGTGCTGGTCGCGCTCCTGGCCCCCTCGCGCCTGGCGGGACAGTCGGGCGAGCATTTGGTGGTCTACGGCGACGTCACCTATTTCTATCCGCCCGGCCACGCCAAGAACTGCCTCCTGAACAACCAGTTCAAGCGCGGCGAACCGGTCGGGTTCCGGATGACCGCCATCAACCCGGCAACCGGCAAGCGCGACCGCGCGACCGAGCTCGTCGTTCACCTGAACTATGCCGGTAAGACGATGGACCTGCCGATGCGCGATCGCCAGAACGAGCGCCAACCCGAGCGCGAGTTCTGGGTGCTCAAGTGGACGGTGCCCGACGATGCGCCGATGGGCATCGTGCGATACACCGTGACGGCGAAGGATCCGCAGGGACGCACCGGCGAGTTCAAGCCGTTCGAAGTGCAGGCCTCGCAGATCACGATCGTTCCCTGAGCGCGGCGAGCCGTGCCGCCCACGAGACGCGCGCTTTTCTCCGGCCTGTTCCTCGCGGCCGCATGCTGCGCGCCGCTGCCAGCCTGCTCGCGGTCGCCGGTTACGCAGGCCGCGGCCAGCGCGGCGTCCCCACCCTCCACCAGCCCAGAGGTCGCGACCCTCGACCTCGCATACGACAAGCCGGCAATTGTCGGCACCGTCGCGCACGCGACGGTCAGCGGGCTGCCTGCCGGCAAGACCGTCGACCTCACCTGGGGCACGGTGAAGGGCGGCTGGGTGATCGAGGACTACTACCACTTCCGCGGCAAGAAGTACGCGGAGACCACGACCTCGCTCGGGCAGTTTCCGGTTGATACCGGCGGCCGCCTCGACGCGCGCTTCACCGTGCCCGAGGACTACGGCGGCGTGCACGAAGTGATCGCGCTCATCGACGGCAAGCCGGCGGCGCAGAACGCGATCAACCTCACGCAGACCTTCGCGCTGTCGCCCTCGTCGGGCGCGGTCGGCACGCCGATCGAGTTGAAGGTCACCGGCCTCGGCTGGCGCACGATGGAGAGCACCTGGGTGGTGAACTGGGACAACCAGGAGCTCGGCTTTGTCACCGCCGCGGGCACGCGAGGGTCGGCGGTCGCGCGCTTCCGCGCCGCAGGTCCGGCAGGGGACCACATCGTCAAGCTGTACACCGGCTGGCAGGGACTCGGCTACTTGAACTACGAGCAGTCGCCGGTCGCGGCGCTGCCGCGGCCGCAGTTCACGTTTCGCACGACGGCGGGCCCCTCCGGCGATGCCGCGTACGCCGAGCCCTATCAGCCGCAGCCGATGCCGGCGAGCGACGCGCTGAAATCCGATGCGCGCCTGTCGCTCTCGCCGACCCAGGGCCCGGTCGGCACGCGCGCCGTGCTGAAAGGCGAAGGCTTCGCGCCTGGCGCGTCGATGCGCCTCGTCTGGGAAACCTATGCCGGGAGCCGCGTGACCGAAGCGGGCTTCACCACTGAGGAGCAGGAGCTCGGCCAGATCAACGCGGACGCGAACGGCCGGATCGAGCGGACGCTCGCCATCCCCGACGATCTCGGCGGCCTGCATGGCCTCGCCGTCCGCCGCGGCGACGACGTCGTGGCGCGCGCGCACTTCGCCGTCGAAACCAGCATCGTCGAGATGTCGCCGCGCTCCGGGCCGGCGGGCACGCCGGTCACCATTCACCTGAAGGGTGTCGGCTGGACCGAGTACGACAACATCTACGTCGCGACGTACGACAACGCCTACATGGGCTACGCTTGCGGCTTCAACAGCCACGGCGACGTCGTCATCAACTTCACCGCGACGGGCGAGCCGGGTGCGCATCTCATCGATCTCTATCCGGGGATCTATCAAGGGCCGGCGACCGAGCCGCAGCAGTTATACCGGCTGCCGCAGCTGACCTACGCCGACGATCATCCGGGCAACAAGATTCCCGCTCTCCGCTTCACGTTCACGGTGACGCCGCCGCGCGGACCGCGTGTGCCGACCGAGACGCGATCGGGGACTCGATAGATTGGGTAATCGGGTAATCGGGTAATCGGGTAATTGAATTGGGTGACTGGATTGATCAATCAATTACCCGATCACGCAATTCGTGATCTTCCACGATGCCTCAGAGCTTCAAGCACGTCGAAGCCATCGGCCGGACGTTGCCCGATGTCGAGGTCACGACCAGCTGGGGCCAGCCGACGCTGAAGGTGCGCGGCCGGATGTTCGTGTGCATCGCGGCGAACAAGTCGGCGGAGCCGAACACGCTGGTCGTGATGATGGACTTCGCCGATCGGGATGCGCTGATCGAGGACGACCCGGCCACCTACTACTTGAAAGACCACTACCTCAACTACCCGTGCGTGCTCGTCCGGCTCTCGCGGGTCCATCCGGACGCATTGCGTGATCTGGTCACCGGCGCGCACCGTTACATCGGCGTCAAGGCGGGGAAGAAGAAGTCAAACTCCGTGCAACCGCGTCGCAAGCGATGAGCGCCGGCCGCGGCAATTGACCGGGCGATGGCCGCACCGGCAGCTATACTGGCCTATGCGCACCATCAACGCGCCGCGGTCCGGCCTCCGCATGACGAGCGCCCTGGTGCTCGTCCTCTCGTGCCCCGCTCTCTGGCTGATCCTGGGAGCGCAATCCGCGCCGTTGACGCTGGTCTCGACCGCATGGCCGCCGTTCACGAATGCCCCGGGCAAGCCGCGGTTCGCGCTCGATCTCGTCGAGGCCGCGCTCGGCCGCGTCAGCATCAGCGCAAAGACCACGATCGTCACCGCCCCGCAGTTCACCTCATCGCTCGTCTCCGGTCTGTTCCACGGCAGCGCGGCGGCGTGGAAGGATCCCGACCGCGAGCGCGCGCTGCTCTTCTCGCGGCCGTATCTGGAGAATCGTCTCGTCCTCGTGGGACGGCGCGCCGCCGATGTCTCCGCGAAGTCGCTGGCCGATCTGAAGGGGAAGCGGGTGGCGGTGGTCGAGGGCTACTCGTACGGCGACGCGATTGACAGCGCCGGTCCGGTCTGGGTCCGTTCGCGCAGCGAAGAAGACAGCCTGAGCGAGCTCCTCAAGGGCCGCGTTGAGTACACCTTGATGGACGAGCTGGTCATTCACTACATCGTCAGCAATTACCCGACGGAATCGGGCGCGCGGCTGCAGATTGGCTCGACGCCGCTGATCACACGCGAGTTGCACTTCGCGATCTCGCGGTCGCGCGCCGATGCGCAGTCGATCGTCGATCGGTTCAACGCCCAGCTTCCCGCGATGATCTCCGACCGGACCTACCACCGGCTGCTCCACGTCGACTGGATACGGGCGGACGTCGACGGCGACGGCGTGCCCGAGTACGTGCCGCAGAACGATCGCCCCGGACCGTCGGAGCCGCAGCGCGCCTACACGCTCTTCTCCACGCCGCCGCTATCCTCGCCCGAAACCCAGATCAAGCCCGGCTTCTATGTCGGCGGCAACATCTACAGCGACTGGGCGAGCGTGCCGGAAAACTACAAAGTCAGCAACTCGGACAAGCCGGATCCGCGGCGCTCGACGGCCACCCTCTTCAAATTCGCCTGGTGAGCGCGCGGGCGTCCATGCGTGATCGACGCGTCGCCGTGGTCACCGGCGCGAATCGTGGCATGGGCCTCGAGACCGCACGTCAGCTGCTCGCGGACGGCTACTCTGTCGCGTTCACCGGCCGCGACCTCGCCGCCGTCGAGCGTGCGCGCTCCGCCCTGGGCGATCTCGCCGAGCACGCGATCAGCGAACGGCTGGACGTCGCCGATCAGGCAAGCATTGCGGCGGCAGCGCGTTCGATCGAGCGCAAGTGGGGCCGCGTCGACGTGCTGGTGAACAACGCCGCCGTCCTTCTCGGCGAGAACGACGACGCGCTGTCGATTTCCGCAGGTGACTTCAGGCAGACATTCGACACGAATCTGTTCGGCGTGATCGAAACCTGCCGCGTATTCGTGCCGGGCATGGTCGCCCGCCGCTACGGGCGGATCGTCAACGTCTCGTCCGGCGCCGGCCAGCTCTCGACGATGTCCACCTACGCGCCCGCGTACTCGATGTCGAAAGCGGCGCTCAACGCGCTGACGCGAATCCTCGGCGAGACCTACCGCGAGTCGGGTGTCCTCGTGAACGCGGTCGATCCGGGCTGGGTGCGAACGGACATGGGAGGCCGATCGGCGCCGCGCTCGATCGAGAAAGGCGTCGAGACGACAATCTGGCTCGCGACGCTTCCCGACGATGGGCCGACCGGCGGTTTTTTCAGGGACCGCCGTCCAATCGAATGGTAGATCTCGAAGGAGACAGACGTGGCGCACTTCCGGTCGATCGGGTCGGCGGCGGCGCGGCAGGAGTAGAATCGCTGCCGCAGTTGCTGTTTGATGCGGCTGGAATGAGGAGTCTGCACATGAAATCCATCCTGCGGCTCGTGCGGAAACAACGCGGTCCGAAGTTCGCGGCGATGTCCGTGCTCGCGCTCGCTCTGGTGTTCGTTCGCATGCAGCCCGATGCGGCCGCACAGGGTGCCACTTCGGATCGCTGGGTTGGCACCTGGGCGACCGCGGAAGTCGGCCGCCCGCAGACGCCGTCGCTGCCGGCGCCAGCGCTGCCGCCCTTCATGGCCAACAGCCGATGTCCGGCGCCTCCCGCGCCGCCCGTCGCCGCGCCGCCAGGGCAGACATTTGCCCCACCGCCGTTCATCCACTTCACCAATCAAACGCTGCGGCAAATCGTCCACGCCACCATCGGCGGATCGAAAGCGCGCGTCGTGCTCAGCAACGCCTACGGAACCGCGCCGGTGACCATCGGCGGCGCCCATCTCGCGCTTCGCGACAAGCAGGGCGCCATCCAGGCGGCGTCAGGCGGCCCGCTGACCTTCAGCGGCAAGCCGACGATGACGATTCCCGCCAACGCCGTGATCTACAGCGATCCGGTCAACCTGACGGTGCCGCCGATGTCGGACATGGCCATCGACCTCTATCTGCCCGGCACCACCAACGCGCCGTCCACGCTCACGATGCACGGCGGCGCGCTCCAGACCAGCTACATCTCGGAGACCGGCAACCACGTCGGCAAACCGACGATGCCGGAGGCCGGGAGAACACAGAGCTGGTTCCTGCTCTCACGGGTGGACGTGGTTGCACCCGACGCAACCGGCGCCATCGTCGCCTTCGGCGACTCGATCACGGACGGGTCGCGCTCGACGCCGGACACGAACAGCCGCTGGCCCGACCAACTGGCCAGGCGGCTGCAGGCGCAAGGGATCAAGATGGCCGTGCTGAACGCCGGCATCGGCGGGAATCGCGTGTTGAGCGAGGCGACCGTGCCTGCGGGAGTCGACACGCGGGCGGTTGGCGCCGGTATCAACGCGCTGGCGCGGTTCGAGCGTCATGTGCTGTCGCTCGCCGGTGTGACGCATGTCATCGTGCTCGAGGGCATCAACGACATCGGCAACGCGCGGCAGAACCCGACGCCGACCGCCGCGGATCTGATTGCCGCGCACCAGCAGCTCATCGAACAGGCCCACGCGCGCGGGATCAAGATGATCGGCGCGACGTTGACGCCGTTCTGGGGCGCCGCCTATTACACCGAAGCCGGTGAAGCGAAGCGGCAGGCGCTCAACGAGTGGATTCGAACCGGCAAGGGCTACGACGGCGTCGTCGATTTCGACAAGGCGGCACGCGATCCGAACGATCCGAAGAAGCTGCTCGAGAAATACGATTCGTGCGACTACCTGCACCCGAGCGACGCCGGGTACACGGCGATGGGCGACGCCATCGATCTGTCGCTCTTCAAGACCGGACCGCGCACCACGTCTTCGAGGTAGCGGCCGCGCGTCAATACTTGCTGTAGCCTTCGGTCAGCTCGATGTACACGCCGGACGGGTCGGTCATGTAGGCGATGTCGAGGCCGACCGCGGGAACGCTTCGAAACGGGACGTCGAACTTCACGCCACGGGCCTCGAGCTTCTCGCAAAACGCTTTCAGGTTCGTGATCTCGAATCCGATGTGATCGATTGTCCGCCCCTTCGTGCCGATGGTGGGCGCGGCGGACGTCGCGAACGAGAAGTTCATGCCCGGAGCATCAGCGGTCGTGGCGATCGTCCCGCGCTTGCGTGGCTCGAGCGCAAAGGTGTCGACGTACCAGTCGCGCAGCTTCACGTAGTCGGCCAGCAGAAAGTGCACGTGATAGGCCGAGATCTTGACGGGAAGCGTCTTGTCCTCCTGCATCTCGATCTTGAGGTTGTCGGGACCGAAGAGGTAGGCGTTTGGGAAGCCTTCGGAACCGGTGAACTCCCGTCCGACCTGATAGCCTGCGGCGCGCCACGCCGCCAGGATCTCGGCCAGGTTCTGCACCTTGAAGCCGAAGTGATCCATCACCGTTCCCTCCGAGCTACCGGTGGGCTCAGCCTGGCGGAAGGCGATCAGCATGCCGGGCAGCTTGGCCGCGACGAGCGGACCCTTTTCCACGATCACCGCGCCGAACTGCTCCGCCCACAGCTTCCGGTGGACGTTGATGTCCTTGACGTTGAGGTGGACGTGGCCGAACGTGATCCCCGCGGCGTTGGGCGGCGCGAGCTGCGCGTAGGCGGGCGCCGCAATCGCAATCAAGCCGCAGGCGAGCCAACCGACGCGTCGCGAGACGATGCTGGTGGCCATGGCGCTCCTTGTGTGACGCGGAGTCCAATCAATCTTTGTTCTGCTTCAGCTTCGAGCTCTGACTCAGCATGTTCTCCAGCGCGTGATTCCCCTCGTGGCACGCGTATTCGTAAATCCGGTAGCCGTCGTCCTTGTTCAGCGGAAACGCCACCGTCCAGGGGCGCGTGTAGACGTCCGGATCCTCGATCGTCGCTCGATACTGAATCGTCTTCGCGTCGACACGCGTGAAGCGCTCGACCAGGGTGCAGGCCTCGCTCTGCGGAATCCCCCTCAACCATCCCGCCGCGGCATTGGTCGCGATCCAGCTCTTGCCGTTGAAGTGCCTGGTGTCCACCACCAGCGTGTCCCCTTCCCAGCGGGCGCGCGAGTCGCCGCTCCACGACGCGGTCGCCGGCCCGAGATGCGGACGGCCGTCGAGAGGAATCACCCGCGCTTCGTGGATCATCTCGGAGTGGATGACGATGTAGTCGCGCGTCTGCACGATCTGATGTCCGTTGTTGTAGGCGCCCGGGAACATCGCTCCCGGCACCCCACGCGTGATGCATCGCTCCCACGGCCCGTAGTGCTCGATCGAGTCGGCGCGAAGCGCGTAGTCGCGATCCCGCCGTTCAGCCGCCTCCCGCTTGATCGGGACTCTGCCGTCCGGCGGATCGACGACCATCGACGGCCGTCGAGGGCTGATGGGACTGTCCTGTATCAGCCAGTCGGCGGTGCTGACGCCAAGCTCGCGCGGGCGTTCTTCTCCGGGATTGAGCCGTTCGAATGGCGTGGGATCGTAATTGGTCCACATGCCCTGGAGGTCGGGATGTCCGTCCGCGGTGCGGCTCGCGCTCCAGCGCGGATTCGCGGCCGTGCGATCGGCCTGTGACGATCCGAGGAGCAGCGGTGCGCAGGCGAGCACGACCGCGGTCGCAGCGACGCGCCGCATCAAGTCCACCTTCCCGTTCACAGCGTTACCGCTCGGACGACTTGGTCGCCGACGGCGCCAGCGCGGCGTAAACCAGCTTCGCTGAGTCGGCGCGGAAATTGAGGCCGTTCGGACGGTTCCCGCCCTGCATCTGGATCATGCCGATGAAGGCGAGATCGTTGACCGGATCGATCCAGAACCAGGTGCCGGCCGCGCCGCCCCAGTAGAAGGTACCGTTGCCGTACGGAAGGCCGGCCTTGCCCGGGTCGACATAGACCGCGAAATCGAGGCCGAAACGTACCGTCTCGGCGCCCGGCTGCGGCCTGGTGCCGTCGACCCCCACCTGCAACCCGCCGATATGGTTCTCGGTCATCAGCTTGACTGTGTCGGCCTTCAGGATCCGCTTACCGCCGATCTCGCCCTTGTTCAGCAGCATCTGGCTGAACCGCGCGTAGTCGTGCGTCGAGCCGACGAGGCCGCCGCCGCCCGACTCGAGCCGCGCCGGATCCTCGTAGCCGCCGCGGTCGGTGCGCGGCACGTTCATCACCAGCTGGTTCTTGTCGCGGTCCCAGTGATACACCTCGGTGAAGCGCGACTTGCGATCGGGTGAGACGTAGAAGGCGGTATCGGTCATGCCGATCGGGCCAAAGACGTGCGCCTTGAGATAGTCGCCGAACTTCTGGCCCGAGAGTTTCTGTACGAGATAACCCTGGATGTCGACGGCGACCGAGTACGACCACTTCGTTCCCGGCTCGTAGAGCAGCGGGATGCCGGCGATCTTCTTCATCATCTCGTCGAGATCCTGCGAGGCCAGCACGCGCTCGTCGCGGAACGCCTTGTTGGCCGGATCGTCGCCGGCCAGGCCGTAGGCAAAGCCGGCCGTGTGGCTCATCAACTGGCGCATGGTTGCCGGCTTCTTCGGCGACGTCAGGACCGGCTTGCCATCAGCGGTGGTGACGACGTTGCCGTCCTTGTCCCTCGTCAGCACCTTCAGGTTCGCCAGCTCGGGTGCATGCTTGGCGATTGGATCGTCGAGCTGCCACTTGCCCTGCTCGTAGAGCTGCATCATCGCGACGCCGGTAATCGGCTTCGACATCGAATAGATGCGGAACAGCGAATCGAGCGCCATCGGCTTGTCTGGCGTCTGCTGGCCGAAGGTCTTGAAGTCGGCGACCTGGCCGTGGCGCAGCAGGAGGATCGTCATGCCGGCAGTGTCGCCCTCGGCAACCGCCTGCTTCATCCGCGCGTCGAGCGCGTCGAGGCCCGCTTTGGTGAAGCCAAGCGCGGTCGGATCGGCAACCGCGCGCTGCGGCCATGCCGGATCGGCCGCAGCGGCGGTCGCGGCCGTCTTCGCGGCGGCTGGCTTCGCGGCTGGCGCAGGCGTCTGCGCATGCGCGGTGATGGCCAGAACAGATGTCGCTGCGAGCCAGAGGCAGAAGCGGCGGTGGACTCTCATCACGGCGGTCTCCTCCAAGTCGTTGACGCAGCCCTCAGCTGCCCCGGAAGAATAGCTCAATTGCTTCATGATACCGTTGGCCCCTTCGACTCGGCCTGCGGCCTCGCTCAGGGCAGCCGTTCGACTCGGCCTGCGGCCTCGCTCAGGGCAGGCCGCGTAACGTCCAGGGAGGGTTTATGCTGCGAGCACTCCGCGCCGGTCGCGCCGCGGGCACGTTGGTCTGCCTGGGGATGGTCGCCGGAATTCTTTCCGGCCGTATCGGTTACGCCCAGCAGCCGGCGGCGCCGCCTGCTCCTGCTCCGACCGGTGTCCCGGTCGAGGCCCCGGGGTTCACCGGCAAGACCGCGATGCTGGATTCGACCGGCTACTCGGTCGGCCGCCGGATCTTTGCGCCCGGCTCACACAACGCGACCTGGCACATGCACGCGGCCGGGCAGTTGATCTTCGCCGAGTCCGGCAACGGCCGGCTCCAGATCAAGGGACAACCGATCCGCCAGCTCGCGCCGGGCGACACCGCCTACATTCCGGCGAACACGATGCACTGGCACGGATCGGCGCCGACCGAACCCTTCACGATGACGTTCGTCACCATGGGCGCCGGCCCGACATCAGCGGGGGAGCCGCTGACCGAGGACGCCTACCTCGGCCGGTAGGGGACGGCCTTTGAGGCCGTCCCGCCGCAGGGGCTTCACCAAGACATGTAGTGTCCGAGGATCGACGTGCGCATCGCCGACATGAACTGGATGCAGGTGGAAGAGTACCTGCGGCACGACGACCGCGCGGTACTGCCGCTCGGCAGCACCGAGCAGCACAGCCACCTGCGGCTCACGGTCGATTGCATCCTCCCCGAGCGGGTCGCGGCCGAGGCCGCCGAACCGCTCGGCGTGCCGGTGTTTCCCGTGGTGCCGTACGGCGTCACGCCGTACTTCCGTGAGTTCCCCGGCTCGATCTCGCTGCGGGTCGAGACGCACCTGCGGGTGGTCGGCGACATCCTCGACGGCATGGCCCACAGCGGGTTCCGCCGCATCCTGATCGTCAACGGCCACGGCGGCAACAACGCCGTGCAGCAGTTCGCGCTCGAGTGGGCCGCCGATCACCGCGGCTGCCGGGTGCTCTTCCACAACTGGTGGAACGCGCCGCGAACGTGGGCGAAGGTGCAGGCCATCGATCCGGTGGCGTCGCACGGTTCGTGGATGGAGAACTTTCCGTGGACGCGCCTTCCCGGCGTCAGCATGCCGGACGCGCAGCGCCCGATGGTGGACATGGCGCGGGTGCGCGCGCTCGATCCGGTCGCGCTGCGTGAGTACCTCGGCGACGGCAACTTCGGCGGGATGTATCAGCGGCCGGATGAGGACATGCTCGCGCTGTGGGAGATTGCCGTGGACGAGACGCGCGAGTTGTTGAACGGCTCGTGGGGCGGGCAGCCCTAGGCGCGCGGCCTGCGCTCTCGTCGTGAGGTGTACTCGACACGAAGGACACAAAGAACACAGAGGTTTTTTACCTTGTACAACCCGACCTTTGTGTCCTCTGTGTCCTTTGTGTTGAATCCAAGCTGATATGAGGCACATCGTGTCGAATGTCAATCGTCTGGTGTGGTGGCGATGCGCACTCTGATCTGGGGCGCGGGGGCAATCGGCGGGACGCTGGGTGCGTATCTCGCGCGCGCGGGCGGCGACGTCACGATGGTCGACACGGTTGTCGAGCACGTCGACGCGATCGCGCGTGATGGTCTCCGCGTCACCGGACCGATCGACGAGTTCACCATCCGCGTCCCCGCCTTCACGCCGCAGGCGCTCAGCGGCACGTGGGACGCGATCGTCCTGGCGACCAAGGCGCATCACACCGGCGCCGCGGTCCGCGCACTGGTCCCGCACCTCGCCGCCGGCGGATACGTGGTGTCGGCACAGAACGGGCTCAACGAGCTCGCGATCGCCGAGGTCGTTGGCGCTGAGCGGACCGTGGGCGCGTTCGTCAACTTCGGCGCGGACTATCTCGAGCCCGGAGTGATTTTCTACGGTGGCCACGGCGCCGTCGTCGTTGGCGAGATCGACGGCCGCATCACCCCTCGGGTCGCTGCACTTCGCGACGGGTGGCACCACTTCGATCCGCGCGCGATCGTGACGCCGAACATCTGGGGCTACCTGTGGGGCAAGGAGGCGTATGGCGCGATGCTCTTCGCGACCGCGCTGACCAACGAGTCGATCGCCGACGCCCTCGCCATGCCACCCTACCGGCATCTCTATATCGCGCTGGCGCGCGAGATGCTGGCGGTTGCGGCCGCCCGCGGCGTCCAGCCCGAGTCGTTCGACGGCTTCGACCCCGCGGCGTATCTCACCACCGCGCCGACCGGGGCGGCGGAGCAGTCGCTCGATGCGCTGGTCGCGCACAACCGGCGCTCGGCCAAGTCGCACAGCGGCATCTGGCGCGACCTCGCCGTCCGGAAGCGGCCCACCGAGGTCGACGCGCAACTCGGCATCGTCGTCACGCTGGGCGCCGAAGCTGGAGTGCCGACACCGCTGACCGCGCGCCTCGTGGCGTTGATTCACGAGATCGAACGCGGCGAGCGTCCGCAGTCGCTCGACGCTCTGGATGCCCTTGCCGCCGCTGCTTCCCACACCGTCACTCCATGAACCTCGACTTCACTGGAAAAACCGCCATCGTCACCGGCGCCGCGCACGGCTTCGGGCGCGCGATCGCGATGGCGTTCGCCGCGCGCGGTGCACACGTCTGGGCGTGCGACGTGCTCGATGACGAGCTGCGCGAGACCGCAGCGCTCTGCCGCAGTGCCAATGGATCGTGTCGCGCCGTCGTCGCTGATGTCCGCGATCGCGCCGCCGTCGACGCGTGCGCCGCCGCAGCGGCCGCGGATTCGGGCCGTGTCGACATCCTGGTGAACAACGCCGGCGGCGTGCTCGGCCAGGTGGGCCGGCCGCTCGAGCAGATTTCGCCAGAGGAGTGGCAGGCGATCTTCGACGTCAACGTCACCGGCGCGTTCTACTTCTCGCAGGCGGTGGCGCCCGGCATGAAGGCCGCGCACAGCGGACGGATCGTCAACATCTCGAGCGGCGCCGGGCTGGGCATCAGCCTCACCGGCATCCAGGCGTACGCGTCGGCCAAGGCGGCGCAGATCGGGTTGACGCGGCAGCTCGCCCACGAGCTCGGGCCGTGGGGCATCACCGTCAACAACATCGCGCCCGGGTTCGTGCGGTCCAACCCGACGACCGAAAGGCAGTGGCAGTCGTACGGCGAGGAAGGGCAGCGCGCGCTCGTCGATCGGATCGCCCTCAAGCGTCTGGGCACGCCCGACGACATCGCCCACGGCGTGCTGTTCTTCGCCTCCGACTATGCCGGCTGGATCACCGGGCAGGTGATGTCGATCGACGGCGGAAAATGATGGCCGATGCCGGGGTGCTGACGCATCTGCGGGAGAATCACGAGCGCATCTTCAATCAGCTTGTCGAGTGCGCGTCGATCCCGAGCGTCAGCACCGATCCCGCGCACGCAGCCGACATCGATCGGGCGGCACGCTGGGTCGCGGCGCGAACTGTCGGCGGCCGGTCCGCTCGCGGTGCGCCCGCTTGCCACCGGCGGCAACCCGGTCGTCTACGGCGAGTCCCGGGCGCGCTACTGGTCGATCCTCGGCGAGGCGAGCGCATGACCTCAGACCGCAGTGACAGGTTGCCCGACCCGACAGCGGCGCACTCCGCCGGCCTCGCACAGCCGGGGTCCCCAACCCGGCAGCCGCGGTGGGGTGGAGAGGCCGAGGCACGCGTCGAGGCCCACAGCGCATCGCTGAAGAAGGAGCTTGGCGTCCGCGATCTCGCCCTGACGCAGATCCTCTTCATCGTCGGGCTGACCTGGATCGGTGTGGCGGGGAAGTTGGGGCCGTCGCACGTCGTGTTCTGGCTGCTGGCGCTGGTGCTGTTCTATCTGCCGTCAGCCGCGGTCGTGATCTACCTCAATCGCCTGATGCCGCTCGAAGGCGGCCTCTACCAGTGGGCGAAGCTGGGCTTCAACCAGACGGTCGGATTCCTGCTGGCGTGGAACCTGTGGCTCTACGTGATCGTGTTCACGTCCGAGATCGGCTTGCAGTGCGCCACCTATCTCTCGTATGCGATCGGGCCGAGCGCGGCGTGGATGACGAGCAGCGGCTGGTTCGTCGCGTTGGCGACGGCACTGCTGCTGTCGTTGATGGTGGTGACCTCGACGCTCGGTCTGTCGGTCGGCAAGTGGGTGCACAACACCGGCGGCGTTTTCATGATCACGATTTTCAGCGCAGTGGTGCTGCTGCCGCTGGTCGGCCTGCTCACCGGCACGCTCGCCGAATACCATCCGTTCCGCACGCACGTGCCCGAGCTCTCGCTGTTCAACCTGAACATCCTCGGGAAGATGGGCTTCGGCGCGCTCGGCGGCTTCGAGTACATGGCGATCCTCGCCGGCGAGACCAGGGCGCCGGCGCGATCGGTGACGCGGTCGGTTTTCATCGCGGCGCCGGTCATTGCCTTGATGTTCGTGCTCGGCACGAGCAGCGTTGTCACCTACGTGCCGAACAACGACATCGATCTCATCGGGCCGGTGGCGCAGGTGCTGCGCATCGGCTACGGGCCGTTCGGCATCGCCGCGCCGCTCGTGACCGCGGCGATCCTGATGACGCTGGCGATGCGCGTCGGCCAGGCGAGCGTGGCGTTCACCGCGGTGACCCGACTGCCGATGGTCGCGGGGTGGGACCACATGCTGCCCGCCTGGTTCAGCCGCCTGCACGCCACCTACAAGACACCGGTGAACTCGATCATGCTCGTCGGCGCGAGCTCGTTCGGGATCGCGTCGCTGAGCCTGATCGGCGTCGGCCACGCGGAGGCGTTTCAGCTGCTGTTCAACGCCAGCGGCATCTTCTACGCGCTCTGCTATGTCGTGATGTTCGCGATCCCGCTGTTCGGCCTGCGCGGCGTGACGCCGCGGCCACCGCTCTGGCTGCGGCTGGCGTCGGTGTCCGGGCTGCTGATGACGCTGCTCTACATCGTGCTCTCGGTGTTCCCGATCATCCAGGTCGAGAGCGTGTCGACGCTTCGCGCTCAAGATCACGCTGATGGTCGTGGCGATGAACCTGGTGGGGATTGGGATCCTGCTGTCAGCACGTCAGCGGTCTGCGGCGGCGGCTGCGAAGGCGCACGCGTCGTAGAAGTGTCTCTGGGTCGTCGCCGACAACTTCAGCTGACCGGTGTCGTGTCGATCCTGAAGGCTGCGCCTTCGTCGCCGGCCACCCGATAGTCGCCGGTCTCGGGCACGACGCAGTATTGTCCCTCGTACTGGCCCTGTGCAATCCGCTCCACCATGGCGACCAGGGCATCGATGTCCTCGACGACGTTGTAGGCGCCCAGGCTGATGCGCACCATTCCCGGTTTGCGCGATCGATCGCCGGCAAGGTACTCACGGTGCCGGCGTGACAGGTCCGGTTCGGCGATTCCCAGGAGCCGCATCACGTACTGTTGTGCGCAGAAGCAGCCGCTTCGCACCCCGATCCCCGCCTCGTAACCGAGAATCGCCGCCACCAGCGCGTGGGGTATCGACCCGACGTTGAAGGTGATGACGCCAACGCGATCGACGGCGCTTCCAGTGTTGCTCGGCCCGTAGATCGTGACCGCAGGAAGCGAACGCAACCGCTCGAGGGCGTAGGCCGTCAAGGCAGCTTCGTGTTTCGTGATGGCGTCCAAGCCGCCGTCCATCAGCGCCTGCGCCGCCGCCGCCATGGCGATGGCGCCGATGACGTTCGGGCTGCCGGCTTCTTCACGATCCGGCAGCCCCGCCCAGTGCACGTCGTGGGGCGTCACGATCTCGACCGTCCCGCCACCCTGGTATTCAGGTGCACCCGAGAGGAACGTGTCGCGGCGCCCGATCAGCGTGCCGGTACCGAACGGCGCGTACATCTTGTGCGACGAGATCGCGACATAGTCCAGATGGTCCGGGTCGTCATCCGGCTTGACGTCGATCCGGCGGTGCGGCGCGAGCTGCGCGGCATCCACCAGAATCCGGGCCCCGACCGCGTGAGCCTTCCGCGCCAGTCGATGGATCGGCTGGACGAGCCCGGTCACGTTCGAGGCTCCGCAGACGGTCAGCAGCGCGACCCGGCGGCCGTAGGCGTCGAGCAGCCGATCCACGTCGTTTTCGTCGAGCCGCCCGTCGCCGGTGACGCGCGCCCGGACGACGCGCGCGCGGGCACGCCAGGGCAGGTCGTTGGAGTGATGCTCCATCTCGGTCGAGATCACGACACTGTCATCGGCCAGGGGGAATCGATAGGCGAGCTTGTTGATCGCCTCGGTTGTGTTCTTTCCGAAGATCACCGTGTTGTTACTCGGGTCGGCGCCAACAAAACGCGCGATGGTGTCGTGGGCGTCGTTGTACGCGGCGGTGCTGACACGGGACTTGAATCCGGCGCCGCGATGCACGCTCGAGTAATAAGGCAGAAAGCGGTTGACCGTCTCGACGACGCTTTTCAATGGAGGAGTGGTCGCCGCATTGTCGAGGTTGATGTATGGAACCATCCGGCCGCCGAGGACCGGCATCGGCTGGTCGAGCCCGACAATCAAGTCCGTCCAGCGGTTCGACGCAGTCGAGTGAAATGCATGCATGCGTCAACATCCACTGGCGACGAACGGTGGCAGAATGGCTTCGAAACCAATAAGCGGCACGCGAGTCCTCCTCGCTGTTGAGTGCGTTCAACCATACATAGAGGAACCGCGGACGAAACGGCTCATCGCTCGACCATCGCCTGGGAAACCCTGCGATGGCTCGTGAGGGGAGGTAGCTTCTGGGCGCCGACTGGACGGACCGTGACGATGTCTCCGCGCTCCTGGACGATGTCAGGGCCGGAGACGACCGCGCGTTCGAGTCGCTCATCTCGCTGGTCTACGACGAGCTGAGACGAATTGCGGCGTCGCTGATGCACGGCCAGGTGAACGGCCGAATCCTGCAGCCAACGGCAGTCGTCAACGAAGCCTACCTGCGGCTGGTCAGCGGACCGAACATCTGGGAGAACCGGGCGCACTTCTTCGGCGCGGCCGCCCGCGCCATGCGTCAGGTCCTCATCGCCGAAGCGGAGCGGCGTTCAGCGCAAAAGCGCGAGGGCGGCCTGACGCGCGTCACCTTTCACGATCTCAACGTCGCGATAGAAGCGCCGGACATCGACCTGCTGGCGCTGGACGAAGCGATGACGGCGCTCGGCCAGGTGGACGAGCGTTTCACGCGGGTCGTCGAGCTGCGCTACTTCGCGGGATGCAACCTGGCGGAGATCGCGGAGCTCACCGGACGCTCGCTTGCCACTGTGAAGCGTGATTGGGCGTTCGCACGCGCGTGGCTCTTCGAGCGCATGACCGCCTGATTCAACCGGGCCGGCGGGCGGTGTGGCATGACGGAGGAACTGTAATGGGCGACGAACATCACGATCACGCTCGCGAGCAGGAGCTCTTTCATGCCTGCCTCGAGTTGTCGCCGGCAGAACGGGATGCATATCTGGCAGAGACCTGTGGCGGTGATCGCCTTCTCGGGGCCAGAGTCGGGCGCCTCCTTGCCGCACACGCGCAAGCCGAGCACGTCACGCTCAGCCCGTTGCTCCATTCGTTGGTTACCGGGGACGTCACCGACTGCATCGGCCCGTACCGGCTCCGTCGCGTGCTCGGCGAGGGTGGCATGGGCACGGTCTACGAAGCCGAGCAGCTGGAGCCCGTGCAGCGGCGCGTCGCGCTCAAGATCGTCAAGCTCGGCATGGACACCAGGGAAGTGGTGACGCGGTTCATGACCGAGCGCCAGGCGCTCGCGGCGATGGATCATCCGTTTGTCGCGAAGGTCTTCGACGCCGGCCACACGGCAGCCGGCCGCCCCTACTTCGTGATGGAACTGGTCGAGGGCGTACCGCTGCTCGAGTACTGCGATGCGAATCGCCTGTCGGTGAAGGAGCGGGTGGAGCTCTTCGTGCTCATCTGCCAGGCCGTCCAGCACGCGCACCTGAAGGGTGTCGTGCACCGCGATCTGAAGCCGTCGAACGTCCTGGTGACGGCGAGCGCGCAGAGCCCGGCGCCGAAGATCATCGACTTTGGCATTGCCAAGGCGATCGGGCTCGACTTGCCGGCGGGCGCGGTCGAATTCACACGCGCCGATCAGCCGTTGGGAACACCGGCCTACATGAGCCCGGAGCAGGCCGGATTCGGCCGGATGGACATCGACACGCGAACCGACGTGTATTCCCTCGGTGTCATCCTCTACGAGTTGCTGGCCGGGTGCCTGCCCTCCGACCCAGCGGCGAGCGGCTACGCGGCATTTCTCGCGGACCTCACCAAGGGCGAGCTGAAGATTTCGCGGCCGAGCGCACGTGTCTGCACGCTGCCGGATTCATCGGCGATCGCCGCGGCGCGGTCGGCCACGCCCGCCGCGCTCAGGCGCCAGCTCGAAGGCGATCTCGACTGGATCGTGATGAAGTCGCTCGAAATCGATCGCGGCCGGCGCTTCGAGACCGCACTGGCGCTCGCCGACGATCTGCAGCGCTACAAGAGTGAAAAACCGGTGTCGGCGCGCCCGCCAACCATGTCGTATCAGTTCCGGAAGTTCGTCCGGCGGCACCGTGTGCAGGTGGCCGCGGCGTCGGTCGCTGCCGCCGCGCTGCTGGTCGGGACGATCGCGGCGGCAGCCGGCATGGTGCGCGCGACTCGCGCCGAAGCGACCGCACGAGAGGAGGCCGCCACGTCGCGGCAGGTCTCTGACTTTCTGGTGCGGCTGTTCACGCTGTCCAATCCGGATCAGGCGCCCGGCAGCCCGACGACCGTGCGCGACCTGCTGGAGCGCGGCGCCGGCACGATCGAAAAAGACTTGAAGGAGCAGCCTGCGGTTCAGGCCAATCTGTTCGGGACGCTGAGCAAGGTCTACGAAGCGCTCGGGCAGTACCCGCAGTCCAAACGCTTCGCGGAGAAGTCTCTGGCGCTGCCACGCGCGACCGGCAGGGATGGCGAGCTTCAGACCGCCGCGGTCCTGCTGCAACTCGGCCGCGCGTATCAGCGCCTCGGTGACATGGAGCTGACGCGCACCTCATACGAGCAGGCTCTCGCCGTGCGCATCCGGGTGCTCGGCGAGGACAATCTCGACGTGGCCCGCGTACTGAACAACCTGGGCGCGCTGCACGGGCAGATGGAGCGCTACGACGAAGCCATCGCGGCTCACGAGCGCGCGTTGGCGATTCAGCGGCGGATCGGGGGACCGAAGCATACCGACGTCGGTCACAGCCTGCGCGGGCTGGCCATCGTGCAGGATCGCAAAGGCAACGTCGAGGCCGGGCTGGAACTGTTCCGGCAAGCGCAGGAAATTTTCGAGGCCAGCTACGGGCCCGAGCATACGTTTACCGCTTCCGGACTGCAGGACATCGCGGTGTCGCTTCGGACGCTGAACCGGAACGACGAAGCGCGGCAGCTGCTGGAGCGGTCGCTTGCGATCCTGAAGCGGATACACGGTCCCGACCATCCCAATGTCTCGTTCACGGCTCACAGCCTTGGGATCGTCATGGTGGCGCAGGGCCAGGTGGAGGCGGCAGTGCCCGTCCTGGAAGACGGGTTTCGGATCCGCATGGCGACGATGGGTCCTGACAACCCGCGTACGTCGGACATCGCCGAGAGCCTCGCGATGGCGTGGGTGAGCCTTGGCGATCTCGAGAAGGGGCGGCAGTTGCTCGAGCAGGCGTTGCGCGGCCACGAAAAGGCCTATGGCGCGGACCACACCTCGACGCTCGAAACACGCGGCAACCTGGCGCGTACGCTGGTGAAGGCGAAACGGTACGACGAGGCGCTGCCGCATCTCGAGGCGCTTGTGCTGCGGGACGTGCCGCCCGCCCTGCGCATCGATTTGCACGATCCGTCGTTTGATCCGATGCGACAGATGCACGGGTTCCGTGAACTGGAAATGGCGTCGAGCCGCCGGGAGGCCGAGCGCCAGAGGGCCGGACCGAGCGCAGCCGCTCCCGCGCGATGAGCGGACCTGGCACTTTCACGGCTCAGAACGCCGCGGCCGCACGTTGACATCAGCGCAGGGAGAGATCATGACGGCTCCAGCGACAGATCGTGTTCGTGTCATCCCGCCGGGGCAGACCTACCTCGGCAGGCAGGGTTTCACCTACGGGGCGGGGGCTTCACGGGAAACGGTCGGCGCTCAGCACGTCTGCATGAACGTCCTGCCGATGCCTGATGGAGCGCGGGCGAAGGTCCACTACCATCGCGGCATCGAAACCATCGCCTACCTGCTCGAGGGCGAGTGCGCCGTCTACTACGGGGAGAAGCTCGAACGCCGCGCCGCGGTTCGCACCGGCGATCAGATATTCATTCCGCCGGACGTGCCTCACGCGCCGTGCAACGAGAGCGGGGCGCCCTGCACGTGGCTCGTCGTCCATTCCGCGGGCAGCGATCAGGAAGGGATCGTCCTCCTGCCGGAGCTCGATGCCGCGATCTCGCGACCCTAGCCACAATCGAGGCTCGGTGCCAACGTTGCTCAGACGACTCGCTCGAGCGGCCGCCGTTCTGGCCGCCCTGCTCCTGATCGCTCTCGCGGTGCTTCACCTGCCGTGGGTCCGTGGCCGTGTGCTCGATCGCGCACGTGGATATGCGGAGCGCGAGCTCGGCCTGGCGCTGCGGTCGTCCGGCCTCGGCTACAACCTGCTGACGCGGTCGATCGAGTTGCGCGACCTGTCGGTGGCCTCCACCTCCGCAGCGGAACCGTTTCTGGAAGCCGATCGCGTCGCCGTCGGTACTCGGCCCGGAGATCTTCCGCGGCCGCATCAACGTCCATCGCATCTCGCTCGACCGGCCGCGGCTCACCATCGTGCGCTTCGCCGACGGCACAATGAACCTGCCGGCGTCGCGAGAAAGCACCGGCCAGCCCGCTCCGCTGCAGCTCGGGATCGTGTCGGCGACCGCACTGTCGGCGCGGCTGGACGATCGCGCGGCGCAGCGTTCGTTCGCGGTCGGGCCGTTCGATCTGGCGGTGGACACGGCGGCAGCCTCCAGTCGTCCGGGCGCGTTCGGGCCCGGCGAGTTCACGGCTCGCGCAGGACAGACCGAACTGTCGGGCACGATCGCGGGGCGACTCGGCTTCGATGGCAGCCGCGTGCGGATCGAAGACCTGACGGTCGAGACGATTGAAGTCCGCGCGGTCGTCGGTGGTTGGGCCGACGTCATCGGCGAGCAGCCGGCGATGTCAGTGCACGCCAGCGCCACTGTCGATCTGGTGCGGGCCCCGCGCCTCGCGGCCATCGCTGCACGCGGCCTCACCGGTCACCTCGATGCCACCATCGACGCGGCTGGCGCGCTCACCGCGCCGACTCTCGCGCTTTCGCTCACCGGCCGCGATATCAGCCACGCGCAACTGGGCCCTGTCCGGCTGGCCGGCCGTTCATCTCTCACCGGAACCCGTGCCCTGATCGACACCCTCGACGTCGACGCAGCCGTGGGCTCGCTCCACGCAGACGGCGCGATCGAGCTGGGCGAGACGCCGCCGCGCGCCGCAGCGCCGGCAAGCCATGTCGCCCTGCGCTGGTCGAATCTCCGGCTCGACGATCTTGTCCACGCCTTCGGCGAGCCGCTGCCGGTTCGAACCGGTTCGCTGGCGCATGGCACGGCCACCGTCGATTTCGACCTGCCGGATCTCCAGGCTCGCGCGTGGTCGCGTGTGCGCGCGGCGGCAACCACGACGCTGGAGCCCGCAACAAGCGAATCGAGCCGCGAAAGCCTGTCGTTGTCGGGGCGCGCGGAGCTGCTGCTCGATCGGGGCGGTTGGTCGTTGCGCCACACAATCGACGCTCGGAACGCGCAGGCCGATATCGTGGGAACGTTGAGCGGACGTCTACTCGACAGCGCCGGCGACCTGCGCTCGACGCTCGGCGGCAGCTCGCGCCTTGGCGTGGCGGATGTCGGCGCCTTGCCGCCCTTGATGCAGGCCGCTGGCGTGAAGCTGCCGCCTGACGCGATTGAAGATCTCGCTGGTTCGATCCGCACGACATTTCAGCTCGCCGGGACGCTGGAAACCCCGCGCGCGCAGGTCGATCTCGAGGCGCGCAACCTGCGGTCCCGAGTGTGGCCCGACACCGCCGACCTCGACGCGCGGCTCGCGCTGGACACGAACGCCGTCCACGCTCAGTCGGTGCGAGCCACCGCAGGAACGACGTCGCTGCAGGCGTCCGGACGCTACTCGTGGCGCGGCCCCTTTGACGCGCGCGTCCGGCTCCAACAGGGAGATCTCTCCCAGCTCGCCAGTCAGTTTCGCGTGCCGGTGACGGTCGCCGGATCCGCACAACTGGAAGGCACCATCTCCGGCACGCTCTCGAGCGTCGCGCGCCGAGGCGAAGGCGTGTTGACACTGTCGGCCCGGGACTTCGCAGTCGACGAGATCGCAATCGGCGCGCTGGACGCCAGGGGAGCATTGGCGCTCGAGGATGGCGGGTTGACGACCATTGACGCGACGGCGCCGGCCGTCGGCGCCCGCGCGCGCGTCGAGATCGTCAACCGCGCCGGCTATCCCGTCTCTGGCGAACTCACGATCGACCACGACGACATTGGCACGCTCGTCCCACCGCGATATCACCAGCAGATTGGCGAGCTTTCGGGCAGGCTGCACGTGACCGCCCGCGGCTCCGGGCGGCTCGCAGATCCGGCCGCGATTCGAGGCCGCGTCGACCTGCGCGAGCTCGACCTGCTGGCGCGCGGCACCCGGGTCGCCTTGGCGGCGCCGGGATCCGTCACGCTGGCCGAGGATCGGATTGCTGTCGACGGTGTCGATCTTCGCATCGGACAACACACCCGAGCCACGCTCGGCGGACAGCTGGGTGTCACGGCGCTCACCGACGCTCTCAGGCTCCACCTGGAGGGCCCGCTCGCCGAACTGATCGACATCGGCGCTCGCAGCGGCGGCGCCGAGCCGCTGCCAGTGCGAGGCGACGGCACGGCGACACTCGATCTGGCTATTCGCGGCACGCTCGCCCGTCCCCAGCCGGACGGCAGCGTCGTGGTGCGATCGCCGTCGCTCGCCTACGGCACTCTTCCGCCGGCGACGGCGCTGGCGCTCGACGCCACCATCGAGCCGACGCTGATCACGCTGCGCACGTTCGAGGCCCAGTGGCAGGGCGCCTCGCTGAACGCGGGCGGCACAGTGCCGTGGCGCGTGGTGCTGAGCTCGGTGCAGACACCGCCCGAACCTGGCTCGCCGCCATCGTCGGTCGCGGAGTGGGTGAATGCGCTGCCGGCGGAACCGGCGCTGGCGCGGTTGACCATTCGCGTCCGGAACGTGACCGAGGCGGTGGTGAAGGATTTCGTCACGCCCGAGCAGTTCGAGAACATCCAGGGAGGCGGATCGGCGACGGTGGTCGTCGAGGCCGATCGCCTGTCGCTCGAACGCGTACAGGCGACCGCCGTGCTCGATGGCGCCTGGCTGACACTGGCCGGAGTGCCGTTTGTTGAAGACGTCCCGACGCGTCTCAGGCTCGAGAATGGTGAGGCGAGGATCGACGACTTCCGGTGGAGCGCCGACGGCAACTCGATCGTGGTCACCGGAGGTGCGGGCCTCGCTCAATCGCTGCCGTCGATCGAGCTCGGTGTGACGGGTGTGCTCGATCTGCGCGTGCTGAGCGCGTTCGTCACCGGCGTCGGCGCCGGCGGCACTGCGCGGGCGAATCTCACCGCGTCCGGTCCCTTCGACAATCCCGAGATCGTCGGCGATCTGATGGTCGCCGACGGAGTGCTGCAGCTGGACAGCCCGCGGCTCGCGGCGTCCGACCTCGCCGGCACGCTGCGGATCGCAGCGGGCCGCAAGGTCGCGGTCTCGCTGGCCGGCCTCGTCAATACTGGAAGCGCGAAGGTCGAGGGCACGCTCGACCTTGCGGATCTCGGGGCGCCGCTCGGCGCCTTGCAGCTCACCGCGCGCGGGGTGGCGCTGGATTACCCGCCCGGCCTGCAGACCGAGTCGAACGCCGACATCGAGCTCGCGCTCGGCGCCGCGAGCTCGACGCTCAACGGGCGCATCGACGTGCTCGGCGGCACCTACCGTGAGGCGCTCGTCCTCAGCAGCCAGCTGCTGCGTCTGTCGTCGACCAGCGGCATCGCGCGGACCGCGCCGCCGCCTGATTGGTTGTCGCGCCTTCGCCTCGACGTCGCGGTCGCGACCGCCAGCGACCTGCGAATCGACAACAATTACGGCCGGCTCGACGTCGGCCTGGCGGTTCGCCTGGTCGGGACAGCGGCGAACCCGGGTGTGCTCGGACAAGCGCGGGCGGCGGAGGACGGCGAGATCTATCTCGGTGGCAATACCTATCGCATCGAGCGGCTCGTGATCGATCTGAACAACCCGCGCGTCATCACACCGGAGGTGAACTTCTCCGCCCAGACGCGGATTGGCGACCTCTCCATCGGAATTGAGTTTCGTTGTCCCGCGACGGGTCCGTGCGAGCGCAAGGTAACGTCGCTCACGACCGGCGAGGACGACCAGGTCGCGGAGGCCCGGCTCTTCGGAACCGAGGGCGGCGCCGCTTCGGCGGGCGAGGGACTCGCCCGGCTGCTCTCCGGCGAAGTCCTCGGAGTCGTCGGCCGCACGGTCGGTCTGGACGCCATCCGCCTCGAGCAGCAAGCGCAGAGCGGCGACATCTTCGACGATCCGACGCTCATCTCGGGCGACGTCGATCCGGCGGCGCGGCTCACGCTGGCGAAGCGCCTCGGATCGAACGTCGAGCTGGTCTTCTCGCAGAATCTCGCCGACGACGGTTTTACCTGGATCACGAGCTATCTCGGCCCGCACGGCTTGTCGTGGCGCTTGCTGATACTCGACGATCAGAGCCGTTCGTACGAGTTCAGGCACGAGCCGCCGATTGGTGCCGACCGGGCGCGCCGGCGGCCGCGGCCACAGGGGCCACGCATCGCGGCCGTCAGGATCGCGGGCACGCCGGGATTTCCGGAGCCCGAGGTTCGGCGGCAACTGCGCCTGACCGAGGGCGATCGGTTCACATTCGCCGAATGGCAACGCGATCGCGATCGCCTCGAGCGCTTCTACCACGCGCAGGGGCTGGTCGAGGCCCGCATCCGCGCCCGCCGGTTGCCCGCCGCCGAGGGCGCGGAAGGTGCCGCCGCGCAGCCAACCGGCTCCCCGTCTGACGAGCAGGTCGTTCTCGAGTACACGATCACGCGCGGGCCCGCCACACAATTGATCATCCGTGGCGCCACTCTTCCAGACGCCGTGCGCGATCGCATCGTCGAGCGATGGACGAGCGCGCTGTTCGACGGCTTCCTCGAGAGAGACGCGCGCACGATCGTTCGGGATCACCTGTTCCGCGAAGGCTACCTGGACGCGCGGATCACGGCCGCAGTCGCCGTGGACGCGGCGCGTGAGACCAAGGCCTTGACGATCGACGTCGTGCCGGGCTCGACCGTGCCTTCGGCTATCGAGGTGACCGGAAACTCCGCGCTGCCGACCGCGCAGGTGCTTGATGTCGTGCGGACGCCGGACCCGCTGGCGGCGTGGCTCGATCCGCCGTCGGTGGAGAGGCTGCTCGAGGATCACTACCGCGCAGAGGGGTTTCTTGCCGCGGACGTGTCGATCGGCCGTCCCGAGAGCCGCAACGGCACATCGGTGGTCACGATCCAGGTGGTCGAAGGAGCGCCGTACTCGATTGGCGAGGTCGGAGTTCGCGGGCTTCCGGACGAACCAGGATGGACGGCGCGCGAGACGCTGTCCCTCGCCAGCGGCGATCGCTATCGGCCGGCGAGCGTCGCCGAGAACGTCGATCGGCTCGAAGCCGGCTTGAGGCGGGCGGCGTACCGCGAAGCGAGAATCGATGTTGCCACTCGCGTCGACGCGAAGGCGGCACGGGTGGACGTCGCGATGGTGGCCACGCCCGGGCCGCGCTCGATCCTTCACGACGTCGTCGTCCAGGGCGGCGACGCCAGCGAGCCCTCCGTCGCCCGGTCCATCGTTCTGACGCCCGACGCGCCGCTCGATCCGGAGGCGATCGGCGAGACGCGCAAACGCCTCTACGACCTCGATGTCTACCGCAGCGTCGATATCGACGTGCAGCCGCTCGCCACCGCGGCTCCGCCACCATCAACCGGCGCGCCTGTGGACCAGCCGGTGGTCGCCACGATTACCCTGGCAGAACGGCCACGCTATCGGATCCGGTATGGCCTTGCCCTCAATGACGACGTTGTCGGGGCGGACGAGCGGGAACGAGAGCTCGGCGTCGCGGCCGATTTGGAAAACCGGAACGTCTTCGGCCGCAACATGAGCGCGGGGCTCTCGCTGCGGCTGCGGCGCGACCAGCAGGTGGGCCGCGTCACGCTTGGAGCCAGCCGGCTGTTCGGGCTGCCGATTCGCTCGACCGTGTTCGTCGAGCGCGAGCGCGAGCAGACCAACCCGGAGGGCGCGTCTCCATTCACCTCCGACGTCAACTCGCTCACCGCCGAGCAGGCGTACCGCGTCGGGCGCGCCGTCGAGATGCGCTACGGCTACGGCATCGAGCGGAACCACACCTTCATCCGGACAGAGAGACCCGACGACGCCTTCGACCTCACGGTGAAGATCGCCCGCCTCACCACCAGCGGTCTCGTCGATCGCCGCGACGACCCGTTCAATCCTCGGCGCGGCTGGTTCGCTGCATCCACCCTGGAACTGTCGACGCCAGGCCTTGGCTCCGATCTGAGGTTCCTGAAGGATTTCGCGCAGTACCTCGCACTTCGTGCCGGTGGGACGCGGGCTCGTGGTCGCGTCGGCGGCGCGCCTCGGTCTCGCGCGGACGTTCGAGGACGAGGTGCTCATCCCGAGCGAACGCTTCTTTGGCGGCGGAGCGAACAGCGTGCGCGGGTATCGCGAAGACGATCTGGGGGCCCGCAGCATTTTTGACGATGCGGAGGGCGGATCAGCGCTGCTCGTGCTGAACGGCGAGCTGCGCTTTCCAGTCTACCGGTGGCTGAAGGGTGTGGGATTTGTCGATCTCGGCAACGTCTATCCGAAGGTGAGCGATCTCTCGTTCGCTGACCTGCAGATTGGCATCGGCGCGGGTGCGCGGTTCGATACGCCGTTCGGGCTGTTTCGACTCGACCTCGGAGTACCCGCCAATCGGCGCTCGTTCGATCCGAGCTGGCGGATCCACTTCGGCCTGGGTCACGCCTTCTGAGCCGGTGAACAAGACGACGTTTGAACGCAGAGCCCGCGGAATACGCAGAGAAATTCTGGTACTCTTCTGCGCTGCCGCCTCCGCGGCCTCTGCGTTCCTCGATTTGTTCAGATTCTCTCTGATTACCGCCCGCGTACGGTTCGCATGATCGACTGAACCGCGGGCTTCTCGGGAGCATCGGGCGCGAGCTTGAGGAAGTTCTCGAAGTAGACCGCCATCCGATCGACGCGCTTGATCTTGTAGAAGGCCATGCCGGCTTCGTAGTGCGCGTAGGCCATCTGCGGATCGAGCTCCGCGGCCCTGGCAAAGGCCTCCGCCGCCTGCGCCTGGTTGTCGCGCGCCGATTCGACGACGCCGAGCTGATAGCGGGCCGGCGCGGAATTCCCGTCGATCTCCGCGGCTTTTGTCGCCGCCGCCAGTGCCCCGTCCACGTTGCCGTCGACCAGCGCGGCTCCCGACTGGCCGATCTCCCGCCAGACGCTGCCTTCCGCCGCCCCGGCCAGCGCGCCGAACGCCTGTTTGGCCTCTTCGTTCTGTCCGAGCTTTCGATGCGCGAGCGCGCGCAGGTAGACCTGGTCCGGCGGCGCATCAGGCTGCGCCTTCACCGCGTCGGCTGCCTCCTGGTACTTGCCCGACTCGAACAGCTTCTGCGGTGTCGCGTCCTGCGCGGCAACGGTGACGGAGATGGACAGCAACAATGCGATCAGCATGCAGCACCCTGCAGGCGCCGATGGCGGCGCCCAGCCTCTTCGCATCATCCTGCTGCCGGTTCGACCGGGACGCAAGCTCAAGTAAGGCCGCCGCGACACGCGAACCCTACTGCGGTGCGGTCGTCCCCTGCGCCGCGCGTCGCTTGTCCTGCTCGATCTTGAAGTCGTCGTCTTTCATGTAGACGATGTTGACCCACGCGTGCGCCATTTCGTCGACGGTGCGATCGCCCCATCCCACCCATTGGTTCGGATCGGGATTGCTCTTCTTGGCGCTGGTGTTGTCGTGCCACGCCGTCACCTTGAGGATCGTTCCCTTCGGCAGCAGCGGCGCCACGTCGTCCGCATAGACGTAGGTCGTCATCCAGTTGAAGTTGAAGTCGCTGACCAGGCTGATCACCTGCTTCTGGCCGGTCGGCAGGATCGCCTCGAGCATCATCGCCTTGCCGCGCAGGTGCATGTGCGGCTGGAAGCTTTCGATGCGGGCCGCCTCGCGGAGCGTGGTGAAGCCTTCCTCCACCGCCACGGTGTTCGGACGGATGTCGAGCGTGCCGAGCGCGGCCGGAACGAGCGACAGCGTCGTGCGGTACTTCGGCTCCTCCCCCTTCGGGTAGAAATAGATCCCCATCTCCACCTTGTTGGTGATCTCTTCACCGGCCTGGGAGTAGTGAATATCCCAGTGGAACTTGGCGCCGGGCAAGAGCAGCTTGCCCGTGCCCGGGCGCATCATCTCGCCCTGCTTGCCGACCGCCCACTCCATGAACGGCGTCGGCAGGCCCGGGGTGGCGACGACGCCTGGCTCGCTCTGTTCGAGGTAGGCAATCGCGTGATGCGTAATCTTGCGCCCTTTCAGCGTCTCGGGCCGGATCTCGATCGCCCGGACCCAGCGCGGCTCGGTGATGCCCGATGGCGTGATGCGCTTGTCCCACGCATCCTGGGCAACGGCCGGCATGGTGAAGGGGTGCGACTCGATGACGAGGTCGGGCTCTTTCTGTCCGAACGCGGCGGCGAAGTTCCAGCCCTGGCCGTCGGTCCACTGCTTGGCGGCGGGCATGTCTTTCGGGTCGCCCTGCGGCGCGCCGGCGTCCACCCACCGGACGATGGTCTCGACCTGATCGTCGGTGAGGGAGCGATCGTTCTTGAACTTCTGGATGCCGACGGTCCGATCGATTTGCCACGGCGGCATCTGGTGATCGGCGACGCGGGCCTTGATCGAGCGCGCCCACGGCCGCGCCTCGTTGAAGGTGACGAGTGACATCGGCGCGATCGAATCGGGCCGGTGACACGCTTCGCATTTCTCCTGGAAGATCGGTGCGATGTCGCGGGTGAAGGTTGGCGTCTTCACGGCGTCGGCGGCTGCGGCCGCAACTGGCAGCATCAGTGCCGCGCTCAGCGTCCACGCGCCGAGGGCCACCTGCCGCGCTCGTCCGTACGTCGGTCGCATCATGTTGAAACTCCCCCGTTATTTTACCGCACGGTCACCTTCACGTAGGTATTTGTCCAGCAGCACTGGAAGCCGAAGCCGCCCTCGCCCGATTCGTCGTTGGCCTGCACCCGCACCAGGTACTCGCCAGCGGTATCGAAGGTCGCCGCGGCGCTGATCATCGCCCCCTGCTGGTCGACGGGGATTCGCGCCTTGTCGAAGGTCACTTTTCCGGGTCCACGGAACTTGTGAAACGACACGGTCGCCACCTTGGCGACGGGCCCGAACGCCGCCGGCGGCGCCTCGGTTTCGGCGGCCTTTGGATCCTCCACCCAGACGCTGATCGCCGCCGGCTGGTTCACGGTTGCCGTGACGGTCGTGGAGACCCCCACCGGCGGACCGGTCACCTTTGCGCCGCCCTGCGAAAAGGCAAGGACCGGTGGCTGGTTGCCCATGCCCAGTTCTTTATACGGCGTGATCGGGTAGCCCTTGTTGAGGGTGAAGGGAATCGTCTGCGTCTCGCCGTTCGACACGAGCGTCCAGGTGATGGTCTTCGTGCCGAAATCCTTCGGCACCTTGATGACGAAGACGCCCCATTGCCGTCCAACCTCGAAGTACGTCGGCTGCCCTTGATCGGGGGCGCCGGGCTCGATGCGGTTGTTCGGCCCAATCGGGATGTCGAGCGCCTCCTTCGAATTCCGGTTGTAGTAGCCGATGAGCAAGCTGAACGTGCCGTCGGGATTTGCGTACCAGCCTTCATAGGCCGGGGTGACGCTGGCGCCGCGCTCGCGCGGCGGATCGAGCGGCAGGTTCGTCTGAGGGCGCTGCGCGCCGGCGGCGACGGCCCAGCTCGTGCCGATGGCGAGGCTTGCGGCCACGGCCCAGCGACGCTGTCTGATGAACACGGCTGTGCCTCCCTTCTGCTCGATGGCAAGGACCCTCCATTTTACATTCGCCGGCCCGCGATCCCGTGGCATCTCCGCGGGTGACGTGCCACGCGCCGCCCACTTGTCGACGACCGCAATGTGTCCGCCATCCCCGTGCTTGCCATGGGTCAGCACGACGTGAGCGCGGGTCCGCTCGGGATTCATGACGCGCACTCCCCGTTTTCTCTCTCGGTGATGGCAGTTAGACTTGAACGCGATGACCACCCTCGAGATCTTCTCCGACTACGTCTGACCGTTCGGCTGGCTGGCGGAGCCAGCCGTGCATGAGCTGACCCGAAGGGATCCGGATGTGGGATCGTCTGGCGAGCGTTGAGTTCTGCCCTCCCCGGTGCCGGCCTCAATCCCGGAGGGACTACCTACGTCGCCCGTGGGCAAGCTCGGTCTACCCGATGGCTGAGCGCCTCGGCATCACGATGAAGCTGCCGCCCTTGCAGCCGCGGTCGCGCCGGGCGCACGAGGCCGCGCACTGGGCCCGGGATCAGGAACACTTCGACGACTATCATCCGGAACTGTTCCACCGCGTTCTTCGAACGCGGCCAGGACATCGGCGACATCGGCGTGCTGGTGTCGCTGGCGGAGAAGCTGGGGCTGCCGGGCGAGTCGCTGCGCGAGGCGCTGGATCACGCCGGTTCGAGCCGAGCGTGCTGCACGACGAGCGCGACGCGCAAACCATGGGCCTCGGCGGCGTGCCCGCGTTCGTCGCCGATCGCGGGCCGCGACGACCGGCGTGCAGACGGTTCAGGCCCTCGGGAAATTT